>OZ245870.1:0-4800000 GCA_965229185.1 Chryseolinea sp.
TGGAGTGAAATTGGTGAAGGGGAGTAACATACTTGACCTGCTTCCGGCCGATGAACCGGAACTCGTAGAGCGATGGCGGGAGCGCTACAGCAGCGGATTGAAAGGAAGGCCGGGAAAATATATTGACGCTTACCCGGATGACAAGGACTGGAGGACCTACGAGATTAAGACGTACCCGATCGTAGAGAACGGTCAGGTTTCGGGGCTTACCGTCTATGCGCGCGACATTACGAACCAGACCCGCGCCGAGAACCTAATGAAGAAGCAGAACGAAGAACTGGTGAAGATCAACGCCGAGCTTGACCGTTTTGTCTACAGCGCTTCTCACGACCTGCGTGCACCGCTGATGTCCGTTAAGGGCTTGCTCAATATGATCAGCCGCGATCCGGATAAATCAAATACCGGACATTACCTTCACCTGATCGATAGAAGTGTTAACAAGCTGGATAATTTTATTTCGGACATTATCCACTATTCGAGAAACTCGCGGATGGAGATCATGCCGAAGCTGATCGACTTTCATGCCCTGGTGGATGAGTCAATTGAATCACTGAAATTTATTGAAGGCGCTGATCAGGTTACCAGCATAAAAGAAATTAATGTGTCAGCACCGTTTTATTCCGACTACAGCCGGCTGCTGATGATCTTTAATAATATCATCGCAAATGCCGTACGTTACCGGGATATATGGAAAGACAATTCCTACCTGAAAATTGAAATTCATTCCAGTGAGTCCGGGGCGGTGATCCGCTTTTCCGACAATGGAATCGGTGTACCGGATGAGTATAAGGACAAGATATTCAGGATGTTTTTCCGGGCCAACGCCGACAGTAAAGGATCGGGATTGGGACTGTACATCGTGAAAGGTGTCGTAGAAAAGCTGGGCGGAAATATTTATGTGCGCTCGACCCTGGGTGAAGGCACTTGTTTTACAATCGATATACCCAACACCGTTCAGCCAACGTAACGACGTTGTCCGTGCCGTGAATCAAGCCATTTTGCGGTTGATCTATCATAACTTTAACGGCACCGTTTTAAAAACCCGGTGTGCATGGTTAAGCGCGCCAAGCGAAATTCGTCCGCCTCTAAATCAGATTGAAATGTTAAGCGGTCTTCCGGACGCGGATGGCGAACGCTTCCGCGGGATTAATCCGGATGAGCTGTTGAATGTCATGGTCTGAAAACCCATCTGCTTTCAGTGCGGGAACAAGTTTCCTGAACAAAGTCGTGTATGCTCTGAAATTTCCTCCGCCGGGCTTCCCGGGTTCATACCAACCGGCGTCGTGGGAGATGAGAACGCGATGCAGGCATTTTTCATTTTTTAGCTGGCGAAGCATACCGGTATATTCGTTTACATTCGACTCTTCGAGCCCATCGAGGCTGACCCACATTCCGGTTCGGGTCGCGTTTATATACCTGGTTTTGTCGGTTTCGTTCTGAGCATGTACCCATATGAACGCGTCCGGCGCTACCCCGTGCTGTTTTAATATTTCAATTTCTCCGAAAGCCGCAACGGCTGGGCCGGTGTGCGAGGCGATAGTAAGCCCGGTCCTTAAATGACATTTCGCGGCAGCCTCGATCAGCTTCCGCGACACCGTGGACAACGGTCCCGGATTTACACTTAATTTCATGAACCCTGGTCGTACAGTTGATCCATCGATCCCATCATTCCATTCCAGCTCCCATCGTTCCGCCAACTGCGCAGCCGTCTCGCGCAGCGCATGGTCCGGTAAATACTTATGGTCAGAACCGCCGTAATAGCCGGTGTTCGTCACGATGTGTAACCCGGATAGTTCGCTTAATTTTTTCAGCAATAGCACGTCGCGGCCAAGGTAGTTCGGCGTGCAGTCTATAAGCGAATCGCAACCGTCATTTTTTAGTTCAATCAGGTAGGGTAGAACCTTAGTGATTACGTCATCGTCATTCCACCTCGTCGGGTCGTATGTGGCGGCGCCGCTAAAATCGACAAGGATATGCTCATGTATAAGCGTGTTACCCAACTCACCGGATTCGATGAGGCCCCGTACGGTCATCACTTTTCGGGCGGGTTGAAGAGCAGGGAATGCCTTACCCGGCAACGTGCTTCCGGCAAGAACAGAGAGCATTTGTATAAATGACCTGCGGGTGATCATAAATTTATTTAGGCTTGTTGTTTCTCGGCTTGGGATATGGGTAACGTTGCGGCGAATATTTCCGGGGCGACCCCTTCAGTTTCTTTTTCCTTTCCTGGTCACTCTTCTCGAACTCAATATACCGCGAGATTCCGATCGACAACTGGGCGAATATATCTCTCCGGTTCCCCGGTATATCGTACAATGTCTGGTATGCGTCGACCCGGGAGAGGTAATCCTGTTCACGGGGCTCACGGATTCCGTAGTTCAAACGGGCATCGAAGGAGACTCTCCAGTGATTGGAGACATCCCAGTCCGAGCGGAATCCCGCAGCGACAAAAATCTGCATCGGGATGAAATCCTTCTTTTCCGAAATAGTGTAAGAGCTGACGTCAGGCACGGCCACACCGTCGTACTGAACGTTGTAACCGGCAGGCAGGATCGGATAGACCTCCTCTGGAAATTCAAGTTTTGCGGCCGTGTGGTAGATCGTTTGCTTTCCATCCATTAAGTAGGCAGCGCTGACCGAGACCAATCCGCTGATTTTAAGGAACGAAAGCCTGATGATATGTACCTTAAAAGCAACAGGAATATTCATGTATTTCAGGTCGGTCTTCCGCCGGCCATTATGCCCACCCGATGTGTTCACCACATAAAAATTTTGCCCGATGTTGACAATCCCGGGGCTCACTACAAATCCGAACCCTTCGTAGTCCATTCCGAAATTAACGCCGATGGGTGCGAATTTCACTTCATAGTTGCCCTTATACCGGGGGTCTTTGTTGATGCCGCCGTCGATGGTGTAAGGGGAAGTAAGGCCGGTATATACGCCAAGTGACATAGATACTTGTTGTGCACCCAGGAATGTGCAGGTAAATACCAGGAAAATCGTAGTACAGAACTTGGCCATTGTCCGCTGAGCGTGGTTCAAAAATGCAATTAAATTAAGCATTTAAAGCATTTATAGGACTAATCGGGTCGTTGAGGGGTTTTTATGCCTGTTAACATACAAGTAAAGTCTTTTAAATTTTGTATTAATTCGCAGCTTAATTTGTCGAATGAAATCAACGCTTCAGCGCCTTACCGAAGGATACACATTCCGGGGCAACATTTTTACGGCGTTGGTCCAGCAGCTTTTGCTTGTTTTGATGCTGTTGTCACTGTGCAGGATCGGTTTCTTCCTCTTCAATATTAATTTTTTCCCGCGCATGACTTTCGGTCATTTTGCCCGGTTAATGTGGGGTGGTGTCCGTTTTGACATTGTAGCACTTTTATACTTTAATGTTCTCTACATTTTTCTCTCGATCATACCTATTGACTGGCGCTTCCACAAAGGTTATCGGCTCGTCCTCAGATGGCTGTTTTATATCACAAATGGCAGCATGCTGGCGATCAATGTTTGCGATTTCATCTACTATAAATTTACGTTGCGAAGGACCACCGCGGATGTTTTCCGGCAGTTCAGCAATGAAGCGAATATCGATGTGTTATGGATCAGGTTTCTTATCGACTACTGGTATGCATTGGCTTTCTGGATCCTGCTGATGGTGGTTCTTGTTCTGGTCTACCGCCGGATCAGCGTGAGCGGACCACAACTTAAAAGCCGGTTGTCGTATTACCTGTTTACCATCTCCGCTATTCCGCTTACGGTCATCCTGGTATGGGCCGGTATCCGTGGAGGTTTCAGGCATAGTACACGGCCCATTACACTTAGCAATGCCGGGGAATATGTGAAGGATCCGAAAGACATCAACATTGTGTTGAATACCCCGTTTTCAATTCTCCGGACGATCGGAAAAACCAATATGGAGGAAGCCACCTATTACACAACGGAAGAAGTTGAAAAGATATATTCACCGCTCCATCGCCCGGCCGACTCCCTCAAATTCCGGCCCGATAATGTGGTCGTGATTATCCTGGAAAGTTTTTCCAAAGAATTCTTCGGCGCGGTGAACCGGGACGGATATACGCCGTTCCTGGATTCATTGATCCAACACAGCCGCACCTACGAATACTCCTTTGCCAATGGCAGAAAATCGATTGACGGACTCCCGTCCGTGATATCCAGTATTCCATCGTTGGGCATTCCGTATTTTTTGTCTCCGTACTCGGGAAACAAGATCAATTCCCTTCCGTCCCTGCTGAAACAGAAAAGGTATCATACGTCTTTTTTTCATGGTGCCCCGAACGGGTCGATGGGGTTTGAAGCCTTTATGAACATGGCAGGTTCCGAACATTACTTCGGGATGTCCGAATATAACAACGATGATGACTTCGATGGCGTTTGGGGGATCTGGGACGACAAGTTTCTTGATTTCTATGCCGATAAACTCAATCGTTTCCCCCAGCCCTTTATGTCGTCGTTTTTTTCCGTTTCCTCGCATCATCCCTTTGCAATCCCGGATGAATACGCGGGCAAATTCAATGGGGGACCCCTGGTGATTCACAAGTGTATCGAATACACGGATTACTCCCTCCGGAAATTTTTTCAAAAGGCATCCTCCATGCCCTGGTTTAACAACACGCTTTTTGTCATCACAGCCGATCATACATCTTCGGAAATTGAATTTCCTGAAGGCCGGACAGACTGGGGATTTTATTCCGTTCCGATTATTTTTTACAAGCCCGATAACAGCCTTGCCGGCAGACGGGACGAGATTCTGCAACAGATCGATATTATGCCCACGGTACTGGGCTACCTGGATTTTGATTCTCCCTATGTAGCATTCGGGCGGGATGCGTCGAAGCCCGGGCAAAAGCCCTTCGCATTGAATTACAAGGATAACGTGTATCAGTATTTCGAGGGTGATTACCTGCTCCAGTTCGACGGAGCAGCCTGCGTAGCCTTTTATAACTTTAAAACAGACCGGTTTCTGAAAAAGAACATTATCTCCGGCAACCGGGGCCTGGCAGCGCCGATGGAGGAGAGGCTTAAGGCCATTATCCAGCAATACAACAACCGGATCATTCACGATAACCTGACAACCGGGAAAGAGCAGGGGCTATGAGTCGATAAGCGCGGACCCGGTCTTATTGTCAATACTGGTAAGATTCCGTTGCTAGTGTTACGTCACCATTATGATGTCGCATCCGTTGGCTTTTGTATTTTGCCCTGAAAGGGCGTTACATATTGGCCCAGGGTGAAGCCCTGGGTTTTAAGTGGTAATTTAAATTTTAGCCCTGAAGGGGCGTAATAACAGTGTCGCTTACGACAATCAAACCTTGACTCAACACTAGGCCAGATTATGATAGACACTCTGTACGTCATCATCGCTTTCCAATACTTCCACAAGTTTCAATACCTCGTCCTGCTGCTCTTCGGGTAACTCCTTTGTGGTGGCCGGCAGATATTGAAGCTCCGAACTTTTCGGCTCCATACCTTTCGATTCCAGGAATTTGAGCATGTGCCCGAATTCTGAAAACTTTGTGTAGACGATGATTTCATCCTCGCCACGTTCGATGTCTTCGGCGCCTGCATCGATCAGATCCAACTCTGCTTCGTCGAGATTGAGTTTCGCCGGGTCAAACTTGAAGACCCCCTTCCGTTCGAACATAAAAGCGACCGACCCCGAGTTCCCCATAGCGCCGCCGTTTTTTGAGAAATGCAACCTGATGTTGGCGACCGTACGGGTTGGATTGTCCGTTGCGCACTCGACAACAATGGGTACTCCGTGGGGCGCATAGCCCTCGTAAATAACTTCCTGGAAATCTTTTTCTTCTTTGGATGAAGCGCGGCGGATAGCAGCATCGATTCTGTCCTTGGGCATGTTAACACCTTTGGCGTTTTGAATGCACATCCTGAGTTTGGGATTATTTTCAGGCAGCGGGCCACCGTGTTTTACCGCAATTGCAATATCCTTCCCGATTCGCGAAAAGGCCTTCGCCATCTTGTCGAACCGGGCAAACATTTTATGCTTCCTTTTTTCAAATACACGCCCCATCTTTTCAATTGTTTAGACTATATTAAGAGTGGCAAAATTATAGGAGATAGGCAATTAGTCAATAGCTCTAAAAACCGTACAAATCTCCTCGTCTTCGTCACGCGGGTGGCAAATATAAAAGATGGATCTTCAAAAAAGTTAAAAACCTGAAGGAAACCTACATAATACGGGGATAATGCCAGGTTTTGCAAAATAAAAGGGAGGAAGGGCTTAAAAATACCCTTCCGGAGGCAAAAATCCCTGATTTCAGGGTGTTACATTTTGGTTTTGGAACGCATTAAACTCAAAAAAATCATTATTTTTGGCCCGTCTATAGTTATTAATATGCGCTTTTTTCGTCAAACATTACTTTCTGTTTGCCTTATTATGCCGTTTGCCGTGCTGGCCCAGCCGGTAGCCAGCGACGATAATTCGGCTACGGACGAGGAAACCAGTGTCAATATCAGCGTATTGACCAATGACGCAGCCGGTTTAGATCCTATCGATCCGGCAACAGTCGATCTCGATGTAGGAACAATCGCTATTGACAATAGTTTTCTCACAGCTGCCGGTCAGTTCACCGTCGATCCGCTTGGTGTAGTAACATTCCTTCCCGCGTTAAACTTCACCGGCAACGCGTTGCTGAATTATACGGTTGCAGACATCAATGGCGTTACCTCGAACCAGGCTTTGATCACGGTGGTGGTGTCCGGCGTGAACGATGCGCCTATATTTACAAAAGGTGGCAATCAAACCAATAACGAGGACGCAGGTGCCCAGTCGGTTGCAGGTTGGGCCACAGGAATCAGCGATGGTGATACCGAATTTGTTCAAACCCTTTCTTTCAATGTATCCAATGATAATAACACGCTCTTCAGCGTTCAGCCGGCTGTATCAGCTGCGGGTACACTGACCTATACGCCGGCCGCCAATGCTTCCGGCGTGGCAAATGTTACCATAACCTTGAGCGACAATGGGTCGGGAGTCCTTCCGAATGTCAATACATCTGCCGCCCAGTCGTTTGTCATTACCATTGACCCCCTGAACGACGCTCCTGTATTTACCAAAGGAGCTGATCAAGCCGATAATGAGGATCCTGGACCACAAACGATCGCCGGCTGGGCAACGGGGATCAGCGACGGGGATGCCGAGTCTGTTCAGACACTTACTTTTAATGTAAGTAACGATAACAACGGTCTTTTCAGCGTGCAGCCCGCCATCTCGGCGGCCGGTATACTGACGTACACGCCCGCGGCCAATGCGAATGGTATTGCAAATGTTACCGTTACCCTTAGCGACAACGGATCGGCTGTTGCACCGAATGTAAATACATCTGCCGCCCAGTCTTTTGTCATTACCGTAAACGCTGTCAATGATGCTCCGTCCTTTACACCTGGGGCCAATGAGACTATCACCGAAGATGCAGGAGCCCAGACCATCAACGGATGGGCGACAGGCCTTACGGATGGAGATCCGGAATTGGTTCAAACCTTGTCCTTTAATGTCTCGAATGACAACAATGCGTTATTCAGCGTTCAACCCGCCATCAGTTCAGCGGGTAACCTGACGTATACACCGTCGCCGGGTATCAATGGTGTGGCGACAGTCACCGTTTCATTAAGCGACAATGGGTCCGGTGTAGCCCCCAATGTGAATACAAGTGCACCTCAGGTATTTACGATCACCGTTAATTCCGTGAATGATGCCCCTGTATTTGTGAAAGGAGCCGACCAGGTCGTCAACGAAGATGCCGCTACACAGACTATTGCAGGATGGGCGACCGGGATCACGGATGGCGACCCGGAACTTACTCAAACGCTAACCTTTAACGTTTCTAACGACAATAACGCCCTGTTCAGCACTCAGCCGGCAATCACCGCTGCAGGAACACTGAGCTATACCCCGGCTGCCAATGCAAACGGATCAGCTACCGTGACGGTGACATTAAGTGATAACGGGTCCGGCATCTTGCCGAATGTTAATACCAGCGCTGCCCAGATTTTTACAATCAGTATCAACGCGGTGAATGACGTCCCTGTTTTTACGAAGGGTTCGAGTCAGACGGTTAACGAAAATGCAGGCGCACAAACCACTACCGGCTGGGCTACCGGTATCAGCGACGGCGACCCGGAGCTGTCACAGACATTGACGTTTAATGTCAGCAATGATAATAACAGCATTTTCAGCGTTCAACCTGCCATCAACGCGGCGGGTACACTGACCTACACCCCGGCTCCAGACCAGAACGGCACAGCCGTTGTAACGATCACGCTCAGTGACAATGGTTCCGGTGTGGCGCCAAACGTAAATACAAGCGCCGCACAGACCTTTAACATCACCATAAACCAGATCAATGACGCTCCATTCTTTACAAAAGGAGCGGACCAGTCCGTAAACGAAGATGCCGGACTTCAGACCGTAGCCGGATGGGCGACGGGGATCAATGACGGGGATCCCGATCTCGTTCAGACACTTACGTTCAGCGTCAGCAATGACAATAACGCCCTGTTCAGTGTTCAGCCGACACTCACTCCAACGGGTACATTAAGCTACACGCCCGCGGCCAATGCCAATGGAACGGCAACGGTAACCGTTATCCTGAGCGACAATGGTTCCGGTGTGGCGCCAAATGTCAACACCAGCCCGGCTCAGAATTTTTCAATCACGATAAACCCCGTTAATGACGCGCCAACTATTTCGGTGATCAGCAATCAGACGATCAACGAAGATAACACAACGGGAAATGTGGCGTTTACGATCGGCGATATCGAGACAGCAGCCGGGTCGTTGATTGTGACGGCGACGTCCAGTAATACGACGCTGGTTCCCAACGGCAACATTACTTTGGGAGGGGCCGGCCCCAGCAGAACAATAAACGTGGCGCCTGCAGCCGACCTGAGCGGTGTAACAACCATAACCGTCAATGTCAGTGACGGTACGCTGATAACCCCCCGGACTTTCACCGTAACCGTGAACCCCGTCAACGATGCACCTACAATTTCCGCGATCGCCGATCAGAACGTTCTGGAAGATACACCAACAGGTGCGATTGCCTTTACCGTAGGAGATGTGGAGACGGCGGCCGGTTCTCTCACCATCACGCCAAGCTCCGGCAATACCACGCTTATCCCGATCGCCAACATTGTCCTGGGTGGGAGCGGAGCGTCAAGGACCGTAACAATAACCCCGGCAGCCAATCAGAATGGTGTGACGGTCATCACATTATCCGTGGATGACGGAACGACATCTACAGATACCGATTTCCAGATCACGGTAACGGGCGTTAATGACCCGCCGATCGTTTCGGCGATCTCGGACCGGACGATCAACGAAGACGCTCAGACGGGAAATATCAATTTTACCGTCAGCGACCCGGAATCGGCCGCCAGTACGCTGATCGTGACGGGTACGTCGGGTAATACAACGCTTGTCCCGGACGCCAATATCATTTTGGGAGGTACCGGCGCGGCACGTACTGTCAATATCATCCCCGCAGCGAATCAATTCGGTGTTGTAACGATCACGCTGAATGTTTCAGACGGGACAAATTCGACACCAAGGACATTCGATGTGACGGTGACGCCCGTGAACGACGCACCCGTTATCGTCAGCCAGGTGCCGATCACGGTAAACGAAGTACAACCCGTGGTCGTATCGCTTTCCCAACTCACAGTAACCGACCCCGATAATAATTTCCCTGGTGATTTTACCCTTTCTATCCTGGGCGGAGCCAATTATACAGTCGCCGGAACAACAGTGACACCATTTCCAAATTTCAGCGGGACGTTGACTGTTCCCCTGTTTGTGAGTGATGGGTCCGCGTTCAGTCCCATTTTTAACCTGCAGATCTCCGTCAATTCAACAAACGACGCTCCGGTGATCACCGGTCAGCAGACATTGACGATCAACGAAGATCAACCGATCACGTTGGAGCTTTCGAACCTGACGGTAAATGATCCGGATGATACCTATCCCGATGATTTTACCCTCACAGTCCTGGCGGGGTCGAACTATACATTTTCAAATAATACCGTTACACCTGCCCTGAATTACAACGGTACGCTTAGTGTTTCCGTGAAGGTGAACGACGGCGATGTCGACAGCGCTCCCTACAATGTACAAATTACGATTACCCCGGTAAACGATCCGCCGGTGATAACGGCCCAGTCGGCTTTGACAACACCGGAAGATACACCGCTCACCCTGGTGGTCGGTAACTTCACGGTAACGGATCCGGAACCAACGTCCTATACGTTGTCGGTTTCTCAGACACCTGGCCCGAACTACACCGTCTCCGGGAATATTGTAACTCCCGCGCTGAATTTTTCCGGCACCCTAACCGTGCCCGTAACGGTAAGCGACGGTATGTTAAACAGCGCGACCTTCAATGCCCAGGTTCAGGTAACGGCTGTAAATGATGCTCCCATAATCACGGCGCACGTACCCCTGACAACCGTAGAAGATACGCCCATTACACTCGTGCTGGCGAACCTTACCGTTACAGATGTAGATAACACCTTTCCAACCGGGTTTTCACTGAGCGTACAACCCGGCACGAACTATACGTTTTCCGGTAATACGGTTACACCAGCACTGGATTTTACAGGTACCATTTCCGTTAATGTCACCGTAAGCGACGGTACAACGAACAGCGCGCCTTTTCCGGTGGAAATCGAAGTAACACCGGCCTCGGATGCCCCGGTCATTACGGGTCAGAATCCGGTTAGCCTGAACGAAGACCAGACAAGGGCGATCTCGAAGAGCGACCTCATATACGAAGACTCCGATACCCCCGATGGTCAATTAACACTCTCCGTAACGGGGGGAACGAATTATACCGTTACCGGAAATACCATCTCTCCCAGTGCGAATTTTTTCGGAACACTAAGTGTGAACGTCAGAATATACGATGGAGTGGATTATAGCAATACATTTCAGTTACAGGTAACCGTCGTACCTGTCAACGATCCTCCGCTGATGAATACCCTGCCCAACCTGACGATCCTGGAGGACGCAGCACAACAGACGGTAACCGTTACGGGTATCAGCCCGGGTCCGCTGGAGTCGCAACCGTTGTTGCTCAATGTTTCATCGAGTGTGCCTTCTTTAATACCGGCCCCGATAGTCACGCCTGCCTACAACGGCACTGCCGCCACAGCTACATTTACCTTTAAACCCGAGCCGAATACATTCGGTACATCCGTTATCACCGTTAAGGTGATCGATCCGGATTTCGCCGAATACACAGTAACATTTACCGTCACCGTAACCAGTATTAACGACGCCCCGACATTGTCAGCCATTTCCGTTGATCCGATAATTGAGGATGCCCCCGAACAGATCATTCCGTTGTCCGGGATCACAGCGGGAGGCGGAGTTGCCGAAAGCGGACAAGTCTTGACTGTGATTCCGTCTACAGATATGCCGGAACTCTTTGAGATCTTTAAAGAAGAATACACCAGCCCGGCGACGACAGGCTCTTTGCGGATCAAGCCCAAGGCAAATGCCAACGGCACCGCGCAGATCACGGTCCGGGTACAGGACGACGGCACATCAACCCCGGCTCCGAATGTGAATTTTATCACGCGCACATTCACCCTGGTGATTACGGCTGTTAACGACCTTCCGGCGTTTGTCTCCGAAGCCGAGACGATTACGGAGCCCGGTCAACCTTATGAATATGCGGTCGACGTGATTGATGTCGATGGCGAGGCGATCACGTTAACGGCTGTAACAAAGCCGGCGTGGCTCACCTTTACGTTAGGTACCAACGGCAAAGCCACGCTGTCCGGAACGCCGACCGCCGGGGTATCCGGAGATTTTACCGTGGTACTGGAGGCCAAAGATCCTTCAGGGACGCCACAACTGCAGGAGTTTACCATAACCGTGAATTCCAGGCCTGTCCTGTCGCCGGTTACAATTACCTTGAATGAAGACGAACCCCATACCTTTTCAAGTGCTGATTTTGCCCCCGGATTTTCCGACGGAGATGCAAATCCAATAGCGGAATTGCAGATTACACAACTTCCCGTCCGGGGTGTTTTAAGACTTAACAATAACCCCGTGGCAGCCGGGGACAAGATTGCGCAGGCGGACTTCGCCGGACTGGTGTACACGCCCTTGCAGGATTCAGTCGAGCCCGACACGTTATACTGGAATGCGAGTGATGGTTTCCTCTTTTATGCCTTGACGGATACGTACGCTAAACTCAACATCCTATCCCTCAACGATGCGCCGGTGATCACGGATTTTGAACCGGAAACAGATACCCTGAAATATGAATTCGGAAGCGAGTTTCCTGTGGCGCTTACGGCTCTTTTCGATGGTTACGATCCTGACAACGACAACATAACCAGCGCGGAAATTGCATTTAACCGCATCGGCATTTATCAATACAAAGCCGACAACGACGTGCTGGTTTTTCAGTCTACCGCCAAGATTTCCGGACAGTTCGATGAGGCCGGAGGTGTACTGACGTTATCAGGGGCCGCAACCGCCGCGGAATACGTTGAGGCTATTCGTTCCATCAAGTATAACCATGTGGATGCCCGGGAATTGTTCAAGGAAAATGAGAAAATACGGAGTATATCTGTGGCTCTGAGCGATAGCAAGGGAGCGACAAGCCTTCAGCGGGCGAGAATTGTCGAACTGATCTACACTTTCAGCGACCTGAATATTCCCACGGCATTCACACCCAACGCCGGTGACGATCAGGGCGACAATGTAAACCAGAATTGGGTCATCTCGTCCCCGAACGGTACGGAACAGTATAGCAATGCCGAGATTAAAATTTATAACAAGAACGGTTTGCTTTTGTACGAAACAAAAGGATTTGAAAATCCGTGGAACGGTGTTTGGAATGGTGAGGTTTTGCCATCGGACACCTATTTCTATACGATAGACCTGAACTACAACAAGGTACGGTATAAAGGAACGGTGACACTTTTAAGATAATTTGGATGAGTACAGTATTACGTATAGTCTTTTTGTGTTTCTTAAGTTCCACACTATTGGCGCAATATATCCCCAATAGTAACCAGTCGTTTCATTTCGCGCCTGCCCTGAATCCGGCCTTTGCCGGTATCGAAGGTTACAGGGACCTGAAGCTCAGTTATCGTTATCAGTGGTCGGGATTCGGCGGTGATGCCCCGAAGTTCATCAACATTGCCTATAATTTCCGGGTGAAAGAACCGCTTGATCTAACGTTGCACGCGCTCCGGACCAATAGCTCAACTACACGCAGAAAAAAGGACGATATCCCCGCACTTAAAAAGGTTATTCATGGCCTGGGTGTAAATGTCTTTAATGAAGCCGTTGGTCCCATCAGCCGCCTGGGAGGGGGAGTTAATTACTCCTTTCATTATCCCGTCAACAATACGACGAAGATCTCGGCAGGTATCGGGGTCATGCTGGATAACACAAAGTTTAACCTCGATAAACTGACTTTTGATGTTAACCCGGACCCGTTTTACGACAGACTGAAGAGCAACGGATCAAATCACACGGAACTCAACATAAGAGCAGGCCTTCTCGTTTATTCACAGCGGTTTTATGCCGGCTTTTCTTATTATCCGGTAATGTATAAATCGGTCAAGACATCGGAAATTACAATCGATGATCCCTTTTACAAAGGGTCCATCCAGGCAGGCGCCGCTTTTCCGCTCAGTTCAACCATTGATATCAAGCCCAGTATCCTGGCCCTGTGGCAAATGGACAATAAGTTCGCGATAGATTACAATGTCAAAATGTATATAGAGCAGAAATTATGGTTCGGCGCGTCATACCGGGATATTCAAAGCCTGGTAGGAATTTTGGGGTTCAATCTGAATGAACTATTGGGGGCATCCTATTCTTATGAAATATCCACAAGCGGTATGCAGCAGTTCAGCGACGGAAGCCATGAACTCGTCCTGTCGCTCCGCCTGAACAATTTCAAACGTCTGAGTCAGCAAACATGGTAAAATACCTTTTTATAGTTTTCACTTTATGTCCCGTATTGCTTTCGGCCCAGGACTGGGACTTCGGCGTTGCGGAAAAACTTTCCGTAAACGTAAATACGGACTGTGACGAAGTATTGCCATTGTTATCGCCGGATGGCAAGTGGTTGTATTTTACACGCTCTCAATGTATCGAGAACAGGGGAGGAAAGTTTACAGGTACCGATATCTGGATAAGCCGTTTCGACCCTACCATAAACGAGTGGGGGAGGGCGAACAACGATGCTGCACTGAACGACAGGGGCAACAGTGCGGCAATCGGTACAAGCGCTGCCGGAGATATCCTTTATATGCTTAGAACGACCTCCACCAAACGCCCGGATGGAATATACGCTGTTAACAAGTCAAATGAATCCTGGACAAAACCCAGGTTGCTACCGGTCGCAGGGCTGGAGCCGGATGAATACCTCGGTGCTTTCGTTTCCCCTGACCAAACGGTAATGATTATTTCCATGAACGGACCGGATAGCCGTGGACGTGAAGACCTTTACATCAGCCTTAAAAATGAAAAGGGCGAATGGACGAAGCCCAAGAATATGGGATCGACCATTAACTCGACGGGCTTTGAATTGTCTCCGTTCTTATCCTCGAACAAAAGACGCTTGTACTTTGCCAGCGGCGGGCATCCCGGACTGGGCAATGGCGATATCTTTTACAGCGACCGGCTCTACGATTCCTGGGAAATTTGGTCCGCACCGAAAAATCTCGGTGAGAACGTAAACTCCAAGTCGTTTGACGCTTACTTCGCTATTTACGGTGATACAGTCGCCTATTTCTCCAGCAACCGGTTCAAGCAAATGGACATCTTCAAGTCTTCCGTTCGCGAGAAGAAATCGCTGCTGGACGAAGACCGGCGAAACTACATCACGGATGAAGAGATACAGAGGATCACGGGGACAGTATTGCAACCCCTTCTGTATTTTGATGTTGGATCCAGTGAGTTGAATGATTACCAGAAGCAGAACCTGATCAAGATCAAAAACAGTCTGGCCACCCGGGCGGAGATCAAGTTCAATATCATCGCCATGAAACCGCCGGAAGGCAGGCTTGAGGTCTATCAATCGCGTCTGCTGAACATACTCGACTATCTGAAGGAAGCGGGTATTCCCGGTGACCGGATCATGTTCAGCACCGAGCAGTCCGCCGGTGCCGTGCAGAACAAGGAGATGGTCCGGATAAGATTTTACAAGTAGTGAAGCATGATGAAAAAAAAACTAAAAATGTTTCCTGATGCAATCGATGTAATCCTCACATCGCGTAAAGTAGCCTGGTGATGGCATCATATGCATTAGTTTTTTAAGTAAATTCGCGTAACTGATAAAAATGAGTTTTCTGTCGAAGTTCAAAGTCTTTAATCTAAAAGCGGCACTCCTGATTGTTGTTCCCGCCGTTTCCGTTTTGTGCGCCTACTACTTCGTGTCGCAGATGGATAAGAAGTATAAATCAACGGCGCAGATAGCGACGGGCTTTACTACCGATGACGCAGTCAAACTGAACGACGGTCCATCCAATCCGTTCGATATCAATACCAATTTTAATAATATCATTGAGTCGATGAATTCCGTGCCGGTACTTACCCTGGTTTCATACCGCCTGGTGCTGCACGACCTGGAGAGCGATCAGACGTTCCGCGAGTTCAATGCGGGCAAAGGCGATGGCCCACTGAGTGACGAGGAGATTATTAAATCCAAAACGTTATTCAAAGAAAGACTCGACAACTTCAAAGCGCTCAATTTATTCAGCCCTGATGATCAGCTTCTCTACCGGATTCTTAAAGGTTATGCCTACGACCATGAGGCGCTGGCCAGGAACCTGAAGATCCAGCGTCTCGCTGCGTCCGACTTTATCTCCATTGATTATACGTCGGAGGATCCGTTCCTGTCGGCACTGACGGTAAATGCATTGTGCCAGGAATTTATCCGCTACAATAAGACATTGAAGACGGACCGGTCATCCGAATCGCTTGACTTCCTTGAAAATATCGTAAAGGAGAAAAAGAAGGTCCTCGATGAGAAGAACCGGGCGCTGAACAGTTATAAGGTCAATAACAATGTCTATAACTACGACGCTGAAACAAAGAGTAAAATCGCACTCATCACGGAGTACGAACTTAAACGTGAACGCGAATCATCCGAGTTGAATTCGCTTGAGATTTCACTGAATTCCGTAGAGGGCTCCATTCAGACAAAAAAGAGCAGTTTAGGTAAATTGAATCAGCAGGAAATAGTAGCGGTTAATCAGCGCATCATCGATCTAAAAAAACAAATCAACGAGCTGCGCAACGCAGATGCTGAAGGCAATAAAGCGAGGATAAACCAGCTGAGGGACGAGCTTGGACTTGAAACCAGCCGTCTGGAAGCCGTTAATAGCAACAAGGTAAACCAGGAAGAGCTGGTCCGCCTGGAAAAAGAGCGCGATGAACTAAAATTAAAAGTCGAGATCGGACAAACCAATCTGACGAGTCTCGATGAATCGATAAAAAAACTGAGATCTGAAGTTTCAGGGTTTTCTTCTAAACAGGCTAACACGTCTGACTTCGAAACGGAGGTTAAGCTGGCTTCGGATGAATACATCAACGCACAGGATAAATATACCGCAGCGAAGAATAAATCGCTGGTCATTGGCAGTTCAATCCGACAGATACTGGAAGGTCAGCCTAGCTATGAACCGGAACCTACACAAGCTCCGCTGTGGCTGGGCATGGTTGGCGTAGGCAGTTTTCTGCTGACACTGATCGGTATCTTCCTGGTCAATGCCGTGGATCCCACCATTCGTGTTTCCTCCAGGCTTGAAAAAGTAACAGGTTTGAAAAACATCGGTTCCGTCAATATCCTGAAGAGCAAGGACTTTAACATGCGTGAGATATTCAATGACCGCAGCGCGAACAAGGAGTATGAAACGTTCTCTCACTTCCTGAGAAAGTTGCGTTACGAGATTCAGAGCGCCGATGGAAAAGTATTCCTCATCACCAGTACCCAGGTCAAGGCAGGGAAGACGTTCCTCATCATCAGCTTGTCTTATGCGCTAAGCCTGGTGAGTAAGCGGGTTTTGATCATCGATACCAACTTCCGGCACAATTCGCTGACAAAGGCGCTCCTGCCACGGGGAAGGGGTGGAGAGAACCGCAAGTTGCTTAAGAAAGCGTTGTTGTTTGAGGAAGAAGAAGACAAGCTGTTGATTGAAGATACCAGGCAGACCGGCGATGACGACGATGCATTGGACAGTGCGCAGGAGAAGAAGGGTATCGTCAACCGGACCCGCTTCAACGGAGTGGATATTATCGGTAATGTGGGAGGACGGGATTCCCCGTCTGAAATAATGGCGGGCCGCGACTTCAAAGAGATGATTCATAACCTTTCCCTGCAGTACGACTATGTATTGATGGAGGGACCGGCATTAAACGATTACTCCGATTCCAAGGAGCTGATCGACTATGCGGATAAAGTTATTCCGGTGTTCAGAGCGGACACTTCTCTGAGTCATATGGACAAGGAGTCGATAAAATACCTCAAATCCATTAACGGCAGGCTGATGGGCACGGTCTTGAACAACGTCAAGCTCAAAAACCTTTCCATGGCCTGATGGTTTTCACTGTCCGCCCGTTATTTTTATAGCTCATTACAACCAAACCACCGCCACCCGGAATGAATAAGATATGGCTTTCGACCCCGCACATGGGCGAAATGGAAGCAAAATATATACAGGAAGCGTTCGATACGAACTGGATATCACCCGTTGGGCCGCACATCTCCGCATTTGAAGAAGAACTCGCCGCATACAACCATATCTCCCATGCTGCGGCACTGAGTTCGGGTACAGCCGCCATCCACCTAGCCCTGATCATACTGGGTGTAAAACAGGGTGATGAAGTCCTCTGTTCCACATTTACGTTCTCCGGTTCCTGCAATCCTATCGCGTATGAGAAGGCGATCCCGGTTTTTATCGATTCGGAAGCGGAAACGTGGAATATGGATCCGGATCTGCTCGATGAGGCTATATCCGACAGAATTAAGAAGACCGGAAGGAAGCCGAAAGCGATTATCGTCGTTCACCTGTACGGCATGCCGGCGCAGATGGAACGGATCATGGATATCGCCCGTAAACACGGCATTCCTGTCATTGAAGACGCCGCGGAGGCATTGGGATCAACTTATAACGGCAAGCCCCTGGGTACATTCGGCGATCTAGGTGTTTATTCATTCAACGGGAACAAGATCATTACGACCTCCGGGGGCGGCGCTCTGGTTTCTGAAAACGAGTCATGGATCCGCAAAGCAAAATTCCTGGCGACACAGGCCCGCGATCCCGCTCCATACTACCAGCATTCCGAGATCGGCTATAATTACCGTCTGAGCAACATTTGCGCCGGTATCGGCAGGGGACAACTCCAGGTGCTGAACGAGCGGGTAAGACAGCGGAGGGCGAATTTCGACTATTATACTACGGCCCTCGGCCCGCAGCGGGGGCTGAGCTTTCCAGGCGAGCCGCGGAACGCATTCTCCAATCGCTGGCTGACAACCGTGTTGATCGACAGAGGTGTAACAGGCGGTATCGGATGGGAGGAACTGAGTGCAGAATTGGCCGGGTTCAATATCGAAAGCCGGCCGTTGTGGAAGCCGATGCATAAGCAGCCGGTATTTAAGGATGCCCCCGCCTATTCTACAGGTGTATCCGAGCGGCTTTTTGGAGCGGGGCTGTGCCTTCCCTCGGGTTCAAACCTGACGATAGAGGAAAAGAACCTGGTTTCCTCCACCATCCGGGACGTGCTGGAACCTAAAAAGTGACGCCTGGGGGCAATATGCCTGCACGGATGGAACGCCTTACCATTAATGCTAATCGCTCCGGGCCTTAGCGCGCTGGCAGGTTTTTGTCAAACAGATCTTTACTATGTATTATAAAATAACGGGTAGGAGAAATCCGGTCTCACCTGTTGTATCGTAGGTGATATAGTTTTCTTGAACGGTTACATAAAACGTCGAAAAAGGATCAAATTCGTGAAGTTTTGATAAATTAAGACTTCATATAAAGTTTTATTACTTTTGTAGTTAATGCACTTTAGTCGGCAATATGAAACGATACCTTTTACTAGCCATTTTTACATTTAACGTACTATGTGCTTCTGCGCAGTTTGTCAACGGCGACTACCGGAGTCGTAGTGGTGGTGACTGGGGTTCTCCATTGAGATGGCAGGTATTCTTTAGTGGAGCATGGAGGAATGTAAATACTGCTTCTGCAGGCCCCTTTTTCAATGTTGTACCATCAAGCGCCTCCGGAGAGATTATCATCCTTCATTCGATTCGAGTCAATGCGTCAACAACGGCCAATGAAGTGACCATCGTGAACGGGGCGCGGCTAACGATAAACGGATCCAAAGTTCTGACCATTGTTGATGATTTTTCACAAACCCCTTTACAAATTAATGCTGGAGGTATACTTACCAATAATGGAACCCTCGATTTGCAAACGCAACTTTCCGCTACTCCCTGTGTTGTAGACGGTACCCTTGAAAACACGGTCAGCATTTTAACTTTTGATGCATCTCTCCTCGTCTTTAATGCAGGTTCGAACTATCGGCACCTGAACCGTACCGGAGGTGATATTCCCCTAGGTACGTGGAATATTGCGTCCACTTGTACTATAGCTGGTATGGCACAGGCAAATGCTCTTCCACCAAATAACTTAGGGCAGGCATTTGGTAATTTCACATGGAATACACCATCGATGGGAAGTTCCACGACATTTTCGCTTGGTGGTGGCTTGCAAACCGTAAACGGTGATTTCACGGTAGTAAGTACCGGATCCACGCCAAAAGTCGTTCGGTTGAAAAGTGGAGGCCCAGGTTATAATTTGGCTGTCGGGGGTAACTTTGTAATTCAATCAGGTAGTCTTGCTCTGACGCAAAGCCAGACGAGTACAACTTCAATAACGGTTGGTGGAGATATTAATATCACAGGGGGAACCTTAACCCTTGGCATCACAAACAATTCGCCTACGAACGTATTCCTGAACGGCAATTTTCAAAAGTCTGCTGGTACTATTACGAGAGGTACGGGTACCGGCGCAGGCACCATCCGTTTTGATGGCGCCGTTCAAACTTATGCAAACAACGCCGATATCAATTCAGCTATCAACTTTGCAGTTGAGAGCGGTAGCAATTTGAATCTTGGAACAACATATTTAAGTGGAACGGGAACATTTGCGTTAAATACCGGTGGAACACTCCAGGTAGGTTCGGTTGATGCGCTCGGTGCGATCCAGACTACAACAACCGGAGGAAACATCCGGGTAAGTGGTATCCGCACCTATCAGACCGGCACAACGGTTATTTACAACGGTGCGGCTCAGCAGTTTATGGCTTCGGGTCATCCGGCAGCGTCCAATACGATCATTAACAATGCAAACAACATCCGTGTCCTGGCCAATGTCGCTATCAATGGCGACCTCACTGTTTCAAGTGGCAACCTGCTGCTTGAGAGTGCCACATTGACCCTCGGAGGCTTATATAACCAGGTGGGTGGTTTTATTGGCATAACGCCGAACTCCAGCATCGTTGTCAACGGTACAGGGCCGTTTGGCAACCTGGTATTGTTGCCGTACTCTTTCCCGGCCAATCCTATGAATAACCTGACCATCAACAGGGGAGGCGGCGGACAAGTGACGCAAGGCACGGCACAGCTCACCGTAGCGGGAACACTTACCTTGTCGGCGGGGGACTTTCACCTCGGTTCAAATTCGACCACCATCCAGGGACCGTTTGTCCAGGCAGGAGGTACCATGTCCAGCACGATATTCAGTACACTCGCCATCACCACGACCATCGCGCCTCCGGGAGATGTCATCCCCGCGGATATCACCATCAATGGAGGCGCCATCAACACGCTCACGATGAACCGGGCGGGCCGGACCTTTTTCACCTCCTCCACACTGGCGGTGACAAACCTGAACCTTACGGCGGGAAATGTAAGCCACGGTGGCGCGATGTCGATGGCCAATGGAGGTTTGATCACCCGGCGGTTCGGAAATCTACTGACAGCGGTAGGTGCAGCCGGAACTTACAGCGTTTTATATAGTGACGTCAACGGACCAGTACTATCAGGACTGGAAATACCATCGACTGCTGGTGTATTGAACAACTTTACGGTTAACAACACCTATAACGTCACGAATGCCTTTGGCGCACCACCCTACTTCCTCACGTTGGGATCTGCCGTAGACGCAGCCGGTAACTTTACAGTTACGGAGGGTAACGTAATTACAAACAACTTTGCTATCAATGTCGGGGGCAACTTCACCATCGCCGCCAACGGCACCATCCAACCCGGAACAAGTGTCCTTACGCTGGACGGCGGCGCACCTCAGAATATCACCTCATCGGGTGCACTGGTGCTAGACCAGGTGGTGATCAACCAGGCACCGGCATCGTCCGTTGCGCTGTTGTCTCCGCTGGACATTATCACCAGTCTGACCATTACATCGGGTTCGGATCTTGATATCGGATCAAACCAGCTGCGGCTCCTTTCAAATGGAACCACTACTGCCTTTATTCCACAACTGAATCCGGCAACCGCTATCACGGGTACGGCAACCATGCAAAGGCACCTACCCAATACGGCCGGCATACTGGCATACCGTTATATCGCGCCGATGGCGACAGGCTCATTTGTTTCAGATTGGCAAGCGGAGTTTGCGATCACTGGTACGTTTTCAAACCCGTCAACGGGGCCAGGAATAATTTCAGGTAATCCTTCACTGTATTATTATGATGAGACATTCAATACCACTGCACCAACGTGGGAAGCACGTTACAGAAACTACCCTTCTTCGGGCCTGTCTTCGGCAGCGCCGTTAGTCAATGGACTTGGCTACGCAGCATGGATTAGGACTACAGCACCCACGATGTATGATACACGTGGCGGAATTCGCCAGCACAACGTCGACATCGTGGTCTCAAATTCAGGAGGAACAGCGCTGGATGGCTATAACCTTTTAGGTAATCCTTACCCGGCACCCATTTCATGGGACAACGTCTTAGCTTCGTCAACCGGAGTCGATGCGGCGATATACTTTACGGACAATACCCGCAACGCGGATGGTGTTACGACCAGAATCGTGTATTCCGGTGGCGTGTCAACACCTCCTGGCGTATATGACGGGACGATCGCACAAGGCCAGGGTTTTTGGGTTCACGCCGGCGCCGGTGGCGGAACCGTGAGCTTCAGGGAGACACATAAAGTCGCTGGTCAGGCCGAATTCCTCAGGGAGAGTGAAATTCCCAACCTGCTATATGTAAAAATGAAGACCGGCAACAAAGCCGACTATATTGCCATTCGCCTGCACGAGGAAGCAACCGATGAGTTCGATAGCAGATGGGATGCGTACCAGTTCGGGGCATCCGGTCTTTACCTTTCGTCATTATCAAAAAATAATGAAAAACTGGTCATCAACACGATCAGCAGCCTCGGATGTGATTATACGGTTCCTCTCCAGGTCGATGGCGCCTTAGCAGGAAGTTATACGTTTGATTTTACAGGCTTGGAAACCTTCAACGGCGACATTACGCTGTACCTGAATGACAAGGTGCTGGACAAGAAAATTTTGTTGTCCGAGTCGCCTCAGTATGCTTTTACCGTGAGCGATGTTGCTTCTCTTAAGAACAGGTTTGAAATATTCGTGGGACGGCCACCGGTTGAGACCGGGTTGACGGTTACATCGGAAAGCGTCTGCGAAAACAATGCGACTGCTGCCTATATAACCCTTCAAAACACACAGCATAACGTTGCTTATAGCGTAGAGTGGAATGGAGAGACCCTAACGGCTGACGCGGCTGGTAACGGAGGTTTACTGAGCATCCAGGTGCCTGTGGAAAATATCCCTCAAGGTGACCATGAATTCACCATTATGGCCCAAATGAAAAGTTGTGCCGCGGTGCAACTGACAAATAAAGCGAACGTCACCATCGCGGAAAAAAGTGTGGTGGAGCGTGTTGAAGATGGATCCGTTTGTAAAGAGGGAGCTGTAGTTGTGACCGCTGTTGGTCAGGGTGCGTCGCGTTTCAACTGGTATGAGGATCTGGATGATGAGAATCCCATTGAGGGACAGAACGGCGAAAGCTTTACCACCCCCGTACTTGCCAAATCGAAGACGTACTATGTCGCAGCCGTTAACGCACTCGGTTGTGAGAGCGAACGGGTGGCGGTTAACGCCAATGTTACGCTTCTGGAAGATGTGACCATTGCGGCGCAAGGCAATATCCTGATCTCCAGTTACGAAACGGGAAATCAATGGTACTTTGACGGAACAGCCCTCGAAAATGAAACTGGCAAGCAAGTTGAAGCAACAATGACGGGGACATATTCAGTCGTGACGACCGTTGATGGTTGCTCGACTACCGCGGCACGGGAAATGGTCGTGACCGGGATCGCCGAAACGCGCGCTGATTTTATTACGATATATCCCAACCCGACAACCGACAAAATAGCTGTGGAGGTGAAATCGGATAACATTTCCCTGCAGGCCAAATTACTGAATCCGATGGGAATTGAATTAAATATGGTGACATTGAAAGGTGAGTCGGAAATAAAATCAGGCGAATTCGACCTACTGTCATACCCTGCTGGCATGTACATGGTCCGGATACACGATGGTAGAAAAGTTTATACAGTCAAAATATCCAAGGTAAAGTAATGAGATCAAAGCAGTTATTTCTGACCTTCGTGTTTTCAATTATGTCTTTACTTGTCAGATCTCAGCCCGGGGACCCAGGAGGAAATCCCGACAGGGTACCTATTACAGGCCTGGAATATCTGCTGATCGGCGGGGGCGTGTATGGTGTATCCCGGCTATTAAAGAACAGGAAAAACAAACCTTAACAGTTGATCCCGAAGTTATTCAATAGGCTCACAGTCCTTCCCCGCGGTGTAGTAATCCTCATCGACCAGCTATTGATTATTTTCTCCGTATGCCTGGCCTACCTGCTCCGCTTTAACTTTAACACCGAAGAGATTTTACATTTTAACCCGCTGTTCGGCACGTTACTGTGCCTCGCGGCGGCTTTCTTTTCCACACTGATCACAAAAAGTTATGCCGGCATTGTCCGGTACACCGGTATCCAGGACGGCCTCCGGATCGTGGGAACGGAATTACTCAGCCTGATCCTGGTGATGGTGTTTAACCTGATCTATTACTACAATTTCAACAAGAACGTTATACCGTACTCCGTTGTCTTTATTTCTTTTTTTATTTCTTCCCTACTGCTGTACCAATACCGTTTGCTGGTAAAGAACATCTTCGCTTTCATCAAATCCGATACTTCACAACGGGTACCCGTCGTGATCTTCGGCGCCGGCGTTGCCGGATTTCTTACCAAGCAGGCGATCGAGGCAGACGTCTCCAGCCTTTACAAACTTGTTGCGTTCCTGGATGACGATGCAAAGAAAAATAACAAAGAGATCAACGGAACAAGGATCTACAGTTCCGATCGCCTGGGCGAACTGGTCCGGAAACACAAGGTGCGGAAACTCGTCATCGCAACGAAGAGCCTCACTATCGAACGAAAGAATGAGATCGTAGACGAAGCATTGCAACACCACATCAAGGTAAGTTATGTCCCCTCCTTCGAAAAATGGCTGCGAAACGAATGGGATCTGAAACAGATACGGGACATTAATATCGAGGACCTGCTGGGACGGGAAGTCATCAGTCTTGATAATCCAAAGATCGAAATGCAGATCCAGAATAAAGTGATCTGTATAACCGGCGCCGCCGGCTCGATCGGATCGGAGATCGCACGACAAGCCCTCACCTATAAACCTCACACCCTGGTCCTGATCGATCAGGCGGAATCCCCACTCTACCAGATCGAACGCGAACTGAGAGGGAAGAACCAGCAAACCAAGATCATGGTCTTTGTGGCTGACATCTGTAACAAGCGCCGTATTCATAGTATTTTCCGCGACTTCAAACCTGAAATTGTATTTCACGCGGCGGCCTACAAGCACGTACCGCTGATGGAAAGTAATCCGTCCGAAGCGGTTATGGTTAATATTTTCGGAACGCGTCTCCTCGCCGATCTCTCCATGGAGCATAAGGTGAAGAAGTTTGTCATGATCTCCACCGACAAAGCAGTGAACCCAACCAATGTGATGGGTTGTACCAAACGGATTGCGGAAATATATGTTCAGTCACTGGACATGCACTATGGCCGTCTCGGACTTGGAAAGACATCTTTTGTAACGACACGGTTCGGTAATGTCCTGGGTTCGAACGGGTCGGTGATCCCGATCTTTAAAGAACAGATCATGAAGGGAGGGCCGGTCACCGTGACTCACCCGGAGATCACCCGCTTTTTTATGACGATCCCGGAAGCCTGTGAACTGGTAATTGAAGCCGGCTGTATGGGACAGGGCGGTGAGATCTACATTTTCGACATGGGAAAACCGGTCAAGATCTACGACCTGGCTAAAAAGACGATCATGCTTTCCGGAAAGGAACTCGGCAAGGATATTGACATCGTGTTTACGGGTCTCCGGGATGGTGAAAAGCTTTACGAAGAGCTTCTGAATGACCAGGAGAACACATTGCCCACGCACCATGAAAAGATCCTGAAAGCCCAGGTGTCCGAATATTTCTACGAAGAAGTCTGCCAGCATCTGAATCTCCTGGAAGACCTCATGAGCGACAAGAACGAGCTGAAAATGGTGGCCCTCATGAAGGAGATCGTGCCCGAGTTCAAAAGTAATTATTCCAGGTTTGAAGTGCTGGATACCCCGTAATGACGGTCTGGACGTTTCGAGCCGGGCGCAAGCTATTGGATAATCGTTGAAGTTTATTTACATTTAATAAATATACCAATCTGATATTCAGTGGTATGAATGCTTTGAGCTAACCATAGAAACAATTTCCCAATGCCGACGAACGACCGGGTAAAAGACGCATGCAGGACAGAGGCTATCGAATCAATTTCGAATAGGAGGAAGGGCATTGTGAGCCAGCAGGAGGAACATTTGAGTTCTATCAAACAGCCGGTATTCGTGACGACGTCCCGGACGTACATCGATGCAGAAAAAAAACTGATTGCATTTATTACCAAATCTCTGTCTCTCAATCTGCTGCTCGAGTTGGGCAGTGGCCACCTGGCCATATTCTGATATCACTTCAACCAGTGTATCCAGTGAACTGAATATCAGGCCGCTGTTCCCGGTGCATGGACAACTGCCGGAAATCTCTCAACTGAATTTACCATTCCGCCTTTTTTCTGAATTTTTCTTTTTACTAATTTCCGTCCATGTTATTAATCATCAGGAAAGTTATCTTTCTTGTTGGATTAACGTTGTACATTATTTGCGCACATAGTCAGATCGTTACTTCAACGAGAAATGGTGTATGGGCTGACCCCTCCGTATGGACCGGCGGGACAGTACCAACATCGGTCAATGCTACTCAGATTATTATCGACCACGAAGTGGAAATTCCAGGTGCCCTCACCGTTTCCGTATTTCGCCTGGTCGTTAATAATAAGCTCACGCTTAAGTCATCAGCAACGCTGAATATTCTGCCGGATGGATTTACCGATATTCCGGACCTGCAGATTCACGGTACATTGCTGTCCGAAGACAGCGCTACGCTGAACGGTACAGCCGCATCGAATACCCGCTTTGAACCCGGGTCGTTCTACATTCATCAGCAAGGTCCGTTGGGATTTATTCCCTTCGCGACCTGGGACCGGGATGCAACATTCATCATCAATGGTTTCAAGGCGAGTGGTTACATTAACATCGCCCACAGCGATAGCTGGAAACAGACGTTTGGAAATGTCGTGTATGATTGCCCGGAACAATCGTCATTCGTGGATCTCAATGGTTACCTGAGGGACATTCAGGGCGATTTTACCGTTCGGGCAACGCGCAACCAGGCGCTAAGGCTTTCTACCACTCAGAATCCGTCGGTATTCATCGGAGGTAACTTTCGTATTGAAGGACCATCGGAAGTATGGATGAGCACCAATGGTAACGACACCCGGGTCGTCGTTCAGGGAGACTTCTATTATTCGTCCACTTCCTTGTCCTACCTGACTACCCGTGGTCGCATTTCGCTCACCATTGGCGGAAACATGGTGGTCGATTCACCGGCGCCCCTCCGCATGACGTCGCTGAGCGCGGACAGTATCGGGATCCGCGAGGTGTCACTTGAACTGAGGCAGGGATTGACCATATCGGGTGGTGCATTGGTAGCACCTCCACCCGGAAACGGGAAAGGAACGATCATGTTTAATGGATACGGCATCCAGCCGGTAAATTGTTCCGCAACGGGCAACTCATTCAGCGGAAACATCGATTTTGTGATCGGCGTGGATGCCACTGTCGGGCTGGGCGCGTCGGTGTTGTCCAATACTTCCGGGTCTCTTCTGGTGAGAGGACGAATCCAGGCCGGATCGCTCGACACGGGAGGCGCCATTCAAACGACGAACAACGGGAATATCCGGATCCAGGGTCAACGCGATTATCAACCGGGTTCAACGATTGAATACAATGGAAACGCAGTCCAGTTCATCGGAGACGGCCACCCGGTATCTCCCGGTGTTAACCTCGTGTGCAACAACAGCGCCGGTGTAACGTTGCTGCGAAACCTGGATGCAGTCCATAACTTTTCCATCTTACAGGGAACATTCACAGCAGGATCGTTTTCAGTGACGGTGGCGGGCGATGTGTTGATAAACCCGGAAGCTGCGGTAGAAGCTCCGTCAGTACAGCTTGCGGGACCTCAGGATCAGCAGGTGTCCGCTCAGGGAAACCAGTTAGCGAATGTTAGGATTGATAAAACCGGATCCGGCGGCGTTGCGCTGGTAAGTCCGCTGCGCGTCAGTGGTTTATTGTCCATCGTGTCTGAGAACACGCAGCTTCAGTCGAACGGATTCCTGACACTGACATCGTCAACGGATGATGCGGATGGAACAGCAGCTGTCGGGCCGTTACCGGTTGGTTCTTCCATCACAGGTAATGTAACCGTGGAGCGTTTTATGAGCGCGGAAGGAAGGATCTACCGCTACATCTCCTCCCCGGTGGCCGGCTCGACAATCGCCGGCCTGATGGATGATTTTCCTGTCACTGGCACATTCACCGATCCAAGCACCGGCCCCGGTATAAAGGCAGGCGCGCCATCGTTCTTTCAATATGACGAATCGGTCGGTGGCTTACAGGCCGGGTGGAAGCCCTATCCACCTTCCGGCCTCGCGAGTGCAAACCCGCTGATTCCCGGTCGGGGATATGCTGCATATATCCGGAATGGAAATACACCTACCGTTTGGGATGTTACGGGTATATTGAACCAGGGTGAAATGCTTTTACCTGTAGCCTACACGCCAAACGGAGAACCTTCGAATGGCTGGAACCTGGTGGGAAACCCATATGCTTGCAGCATTGACTGGGATATCCTAGGGTCTTCCGGCTGGACGAGGCAGGATATCTCCGAGGTGATCGCCATCCGTGACAATGGATCGGGCGGTGTGTTTCATTACTGGGACGGAGATATTACCTATTCGGATATTCCGAATGGACAAATCGCTTCGGGCCAGTCGTTCTGGGTCAGGGCTACCGGGAGCAACCCGGTGATGACGATCCGCGAAGGCGTGAAAGTGACAAATGGGGCCGTATTTTACCGGGAAGAGGCCGATCCTGTTCCAAGCTTCGCCCTCGTGATCCGGCGCGATAGCATCGTGGATAAAGCTGTTGTTAAAGTCCGGTCAGCCGCCAGCCGCGGAATGGATAAATGGGATGGCGCGAAACTCGATAATGATCATTTCGATATCGCCACGTTGTCTGCTGAAGGCTTTCCTCTTGCCATTAATGCACTGGACAAACTTCCATGCGATAACGAAACCATTTCGCTCTCATTAAGCGATGTCGAGCCCGGTGAGTACAGGGTATCGTTACTGGAAAGCAATGATTTTGAACAGTACCGGTATACCTGGATCGACCGGTATCATAATACGGAAATCACGTTCACGCCGGGTATCGATGTAGTCTTTTTGGTGAACGGCGATGCAGCCTCGCGGTCGGTGGACCGGTTTGCCATCCGGTTACAGGAACCTCCGATAGCTGATACGATCTCCGTCATTGCGCCGACTTTGATCTGCGCGGGCGACAATCCGGAAGTCATCATCAAAAACTCGCAACCCGGCATCATGTATTCTTTCCGGGATGGGCATACAAAACCGATCTCGGCCGAACGAATGGGAACGGGTGGGGACCTGCAAATCCCGATGATTCTGGATTCAGCTGCGGGCGAGCCATTTACATGGGTAACGAAAGCGCGGTCGGCCTGTCATGAAAGAGTTTTTCTTTCGGCGTTTGATATGAAGAGGGCAGACCCGCCCCTGATCAGTGTCATCAGTTCTCACGCATGCATGGGAACGCCGGCCGTCCTTACAGCGGCCAGCGATCGTGAAGGAACGGAATTTTCCTGGTTTGAAACGGAAACATCACCTGATACGCTCGGACAAGGCGGGGAATTCTTCACACCTGAATTAATGAAACCGAAGGTATACTTTGTATCGGGTATCTCGCCGGACGGGTGCGCGACCGAAAGGCACCCCGTAACAGCCGATATCACAGCTTATGATTCGGCCCGTATTTTATGGCTTGGACCCCATACGATAGGTTCCAATTATACTACGGGAAACAGTTGGTATTACAATGGTTTGATGCTTACCGGTGACTCGGGCCCGGCTATTCATCCTGACAGCCAGGGAATCTATACACTCAAGGTAGATACGCTTGGATGTATCACTGCCGACAGCATTATGTTTGAACCTACTTCCCTGCACCCTGGCGGAACCAGACCCGTCAGTGTGTATCCCAACCCGGTAGGCGACAAGCTGCAGATCGTTAACGCCTTTTCCGATAGCCTGGCTGTGGAGATCATAGACATGTTGGGCCAGGTGGTTTGGAGCCGGAAAACCGTTGGTTCCGAATGGATCAATATTGAATCCCTTGCCGAGGGTATTTACTTCCTTAACGTCATCCAGAGCGGGACGAGAAATGTAATCCGGTTCCTGAAACACAAATAGCGGCAAAGGCCGACATTGAGCGGGCTGCGCGGTGGTTTAGCTGTGGGTTAAACCTCCGCCCAGGCCTCGTGCCATGGGTCTGGAACAGATGGGGGTGCCTCGGCCGCAACGGGCGATAAACAAAAAAAGCGATGAGATCATCGCTTATTATGTGAAGTGCGTGAGAGTTGACTAAGCTCCGAAAAGATCCTTTTGGATCTCGGATGATTTGTTTTCAATAGCCTCTTTTGCATCGGCTATTTTATCACTCACAACTGCTGCCATGGATGTTGCTGTATCCACTACGGCGTCTTTCACTTCTACGGCTTTTTCGGTGGCGGCTTTTGTAATGGCCTTCGCTTTTTTCTTCACGTTCTTTCGAACGGCTTTGGCTTTTGTCACCACTGTCTTTTTGATAGCCTTAGCTTTAGCACCGACCTTTTTAGCAACGGCCTTAACAGTTTTTTTCGCGGGCTTCTTCGCAGCTTTTTTGGCTGTCTTCTTTGCAGCCTTTTTCGCTACCTTCTTAGCCGATTTTTTAGCTGCCTTCTTAGCAACTTTTTTTGACGACTTCTTAGCTTTTTTTGCCATAGCTATAAAATGTTTTAGTACCCAAAAGTTAAAGAATAATCTTTCACTTTAACAGTATAGCCTGGAAAATATTATTTACAAACTAATTGTATCCATCTTTGCTTCAGCCCGCGCGCCTGGATCTGCATTTTAGATCCGGGCCTGGTAGGTATAAAGCTCATAGTACCGACCCTTCTTATCGATCAGTTCCTCATGTCGTCCGCGCTCGACCACAGAACCATGTTCAACCACAAGAATCTGGTCAGCCTGGCGGATGGTACTTAGCCGGTGAGCGATAACAAAGGTGGTTCGTCCACGCATCAGACTTCGAAGACTTTCCTGAATAAACGTTTCGCTCTCGGTATCCAGATTGGATGTCGCTTCATCGAGGATCAGTATCCTGGGATTAGCCAGGATCGCCCGCGCAATAGCGATACGTTGCCGCTGCCCTCCCGATAATTTTACACCCCTTTCGCCAATCAACGTATCCAGACCTTTTTCGAAGCGATCCGTAAATTCGTGAACATGAGCTGCCTTTACCGCGTTCAGGACCTCGCCGGGACCGGCATCCGGCCGGGGAAAAAGGATGTTCTCCCGGATCGTGCCTTCAAAAAGGAAATCGTCCTGTAAAACGACCCCCAGGTGAGCCCGGTAACTGGACAATGATATCATCGACAAATCGATGCCATCGATCCTGACCGTACCCGCGACCGGATTGAGAAACGAAGCAGCCAGACCGGCAATAGTTGTTTTGCCTGACCCCGAAGTTCCGACCAAAGCGGTTACCGTTCCCCTGGGCGCCCGGAAGCTGATGTCCCGGAGTACCGGTTTGCCTGGCTCATATTCAAACGAAACATTTTCAAAATCAACATCTCCCCGGATGTCGCTGACCCGGATGGTTCGTGTTGTTCCATCGTCTTCCGGTGTCATATTCATCAGCTCTTCCGTCCTGTCCAGTCCGGCAAATGCTTCAGTAAGCTGACTTCCGATATTACTCATCTGCACGATCGGGGCGATCATAAAGCCCAGGTATAATGTAAAGGCCAGGAAGTCGCCAAACGTCATTTCCTCCTGAATAATCATATAGCCGCCGATCCCCATGATCCCCGTGCTGGCAAGTCCGAGCAAGAGGGTAGCGGAACTTGTCACGAGGCTGGTCGAAGTCAGGCTCTTTTTTACATTTTGGAAAAGCCGGTCAACTCCGGCTTCAAAGGTTTTTATTTCCTGCTCCTCGGCGTTAAAACCTTTGATCACCCGCACACCGTTGAGGGTCTCCGTAAGACGGCCGGTCACCTCGGCATTCAGCACACCTCTCTCGCGGAAAATCGGACGGATATAGGAAAATGCTTTCAGCGAAATCAACCCGAACACCAGTACAGGTACAAGTACGTACAGGGTCATCAACGGACTTATCCGGATGAGTAGCACCAGGCAGATCGCCGCGCTCAGCAGCCCACCAACCAATTGGACCAAACCCGTGCCCACCAGGTTTCGGACCCCCTCCACGTCGTTCATGATACGCGAGACAAGCGCACCCGACTTATTGTTGTCGAAAAAGCGTATGGGAAGCCGCAGTATCTGCTGCTGAACCTTTGCGCGCAAGACGGATATCAGGTGCTGCGCTTCAACGCTTAGGATCATGGTTAGCAGGTAGGAGGTGACGGCCTGTACAACAATAGAACCGACAACCACCAGCAACAGTACCTTGAGCATCTCCACGTTGCTTTTGGCGATCACTTCATCCATCAGGTACTTGCTGGCTCCCGGCAGCACGAGGCTTGAAAGCCTGCTGATGACAATAAGGATCAGCCCGACAAACAGGAGCTTCTTGCGCGGCCAGATGATTGTCTTGAAGACATGAGCGATTGTTACTTTACTTTTAGGTTTTGGCATGTGAGAAAGGTAGCGGGTTGCAAGTATACGTATTGTCGGAAGACAGCCGTTTTTATTTTGTAAATAATATGGGCATCATGAGAATTGTGGATTTATTACCCAGGGTTGTGTGATCATTTGCCCGTCGCATTTCAAAAAGGATCGATTTTAATACTCTTTTCGCATGGCATGATTTTTACTGGATAGAAACTAACTTTCTTCCGGGGCGGTCATTATGATCTGAGAAGGACCCGATGAACCTGATCTGGGTAATGCCAGCGTAGGAATAAGAGAGTGTGGCCCCGGCTTTTTGTCGGGGCCTTCTTTTTCACTTAGACGTGTTATTTATGTCAATAAAAAAAAGTTTTTCTTTATGGCTGATGATGGCTGTTACAGTGTCTTTCGGCTACGCGCAAAACGCATCGGACAGCCCCGATAAGGTAATTGATAAAATTGTGGGCACATGGAAGGTCCAGCGAATTCTGTCCGGTAATACGGAAGTAGCGAAGAATCCCACTTCCGGTCAATGGATTGAATTCAGGTCGGATGGAAAGTATGTGCATCAGGCGACCGCGCCCGACAGCGGGTCATACCGAATAGATGAAAACCGCTTGGTGTTGTTTTTGGAAAGCAGCCTCCGGAAAGGAACTGCCGAGAATTCACCCAAGCAGATCGATGAATGGAGCTTGTCGTTCAAGGACGGCACAATGACCATGCGGCGGCCCCGAACGAATAAAAAGCAGCACCGGGACAACATGACCTACGTTTATGTCCGCATCGCCGATGGCGAATCCGTGAAAGCAAAAGCAAACTAGCGGCTAAGCAAATTACTGTGGCGGGCTTATCTTCGCGAAGGATCAGGCATACAAAAGTTCTTTTTGTTCCGAAACCTTTTCGCTCGTAATATATTCGTCATACGTCATCAGTTTATCGATGAAGCCGTTCGGTGTGATCTCAATAATGCGGTTGGCAACCGTCTGTGTGAACTCGTGATCGTGCGACGTAAAAAGAACTGTTCCCGGGAAATCTTTCAGTGCGTTATTAAAGGCGGTAATGGATTCCAGGTCCAGGTGGTTGGTCGGTTCGTCGAGTATCAGCACATTGGCGCCGGCCAGCATCATGCGTGACACCATACACCGCACTTTTTCTCCTCCCGAGAGTACGCTGCATTTTTTAAAGACTTCTTCTCCGGAGAAAAGCATTTTCCCCAAAAAACCCCTGACATAGATTTCGTCCTTGTTCTCGTCGTCTGCAAATTGACGGAGCCAGTCGATAAGGTTGTCATCCGATTGAAAGAACCGTTCGTTGTTGCTGGGAAGGTAAGCGGTAGTGATCGTCTGACCGAATTTGAATTCACCGGTGTCGGGTTTTTCTTCGTTTGCCAGAATTTGAAACAGGGAAGTGATAGCCAGACTGTCCTTACTGAGAAAAGCGATCTTGTCGCCTTTGTTGACGTAAAAATCAAGGCCTTTGAAAAGTACAGTTCCGTTGTTGGAGTAGCTGAGGTTCTCAACCTGAAGAATCTGATCTCCCGCAGTGCGCTTCTGCTGGTAAATGATTGCCGGATATTTCCGGGTCGAAGGCTGGATATCATCCACGTTGATCTTCTCCAGCAATTTTCTGCGGCTCGTCGCCTGCTTCGATTTCGACGCGTTAGCACTGAACCGGGCGATAAATTCCTGGAGTTCTTTTTTCTTCTCTTCCGCTTTTTTGTTTGCCGATGAGCGCTGCGACAAGGCAAGCTGACTGGACTGATACCAGAAGGTATAGTTTCCTGTATAAAGTTTAATGGCTTTGAAATCGATGTCGACGATGTGGGTGCATACTGTATCCAGGAAGTGACGGTCGTGGGAAACAACGATCACCGTATTTTTAAAATCCAGCAGGAAATCCTCCAACCAAGACACCGTATGGATATCCAGGTCATTGGTAGGCTCATCGAGGATGAGGATGTCGGGATTTCCGCAGATCGCCTGTGCCAGGAGCACCCGGACTTTCTGATTTCCGTTCAGGTCTTTCACCAGTTTGAGGTGGTCATCTTCCGGAATACCAAGACCGCTGAGGAGGGCGGCGGCATCCGACTGGGCGTTCCATCCGTCCATTTCGGCGAATTCGGCTTCCAGGTCCGAGGCGCGAATACCGTCAGCTTCGGAGAAATCCGGTTTTTCATAGATCGCGTCCTTTTCCTTCATGATGCTCCATAACTTCTGGTGACCCATCATCACCGTATCCAGTACCGGAACCTCGTCGAATTCGTAGTGATTCTGGCGGAGGACCGCCATCCGTTTCCCCGGATCGATGCTGATGTTCCCCCGGGTTGGATCGATATCACCCGACAATATTTTAAGAAACGTGGATTTACCGGCACCGTTTGCACCGATCACTCCGTAACAATTACCAGGCGTAAACTTGATGTTTACTTCGTCGAATAACACCCTTTTTCCAAACTGGAGTGACAGATTATTTGCTGCAATCATCTTGTGTAAAAAATAAGCTGCAAAGATAACGAAAACCGGGGTCCTGTATCAGCCTATTTGAGGACCGTTTTATTAATTCTGATATTTTGTCAATCTTCAGTGAAAAATTCCTTTGAACATGCGGCTCCGTTACATACTATTTTGCTTGCTGTCAATAGGCTGTTGCCGGATGGGTATCAGCCAGTCGAAAGCCCTCGTCTTTCAATCTGATTTTGGGTTAAAGGACGGAGCGGTCGCCGCCATGAAAGGTGTGGCATTTTCCGTCTCAACTGAACTGAAGATGTTCGATATCACCCATGAGATTCCCCCGTACAATATATGGGAAGCTTCCTATCGGTTGTACCAGGCGGCGTCCTATTGGCCGGCGGGAACCGTCTTCGTATCGATCGTTGATCCGGGTGTCGGGTCTGAGCGAAAATCCGTCGTCCTCAAGACGAAGTCCGGGCACTACGTTGTATCGCCGGACAACGGGACGCTTACCCTTATCGCCGAATCGCTGGGCATTGAATCGGTCAGGGAGATCGACGAGGCGAAGAACAGGCTTAAAAATTCTCAACAGTCGTATACATTCCACGGACGCGACGTCTACGCCTATACCGGCGCAAGGCTCGCTGCAGGTGTAATCACATTTGAAGAAGTCGGTCCGTTACTGAAACCCGGCGTCACGACAATCGCTTACCAGAAGCCTGTGTTTGAATCGGGAGTCATCCGCGGAAACATTCCTGTATTGGACGTTCAGTACGGAAATGTCTGGACGAATATCGGACAGGCTGCTTTTAATAAACTCAATATCTCCGAAGGTGAACCCGTGCACGTCCGGATATATAACGGCGACACACTGATCTATGAAGGGGATATGCCAGTCGTAAAAACGTTTGCCGCTGTTCCCGAGGGGAAGGAGCTTGCATACCTCAACAGCCTTTTGAATTTTTCCCTGGGCGTTAATATGGGGAATTTCGCCGACCGGCATAAAATTCACTGCGGCTCCACCTGGAGTATCATGATTCAGAAAGCACGGTAATATTCCGGTGATGAACTGCCGGCAGCGTTCCGCTTTTCTAAAGTGTTCAGCAAGTCATCCGTAAAGTTAAGCGGACGGAAATTCCATTCCGGACTGTTTATGGCTACTGTGTTCCTGTGGACTGATTGAAATCCTCGGCATAGACAATATCCCCCGAGGTTGTCGAAAGGCGGATGTAATCAACGGACCCCGGACCATTGAACGTAAGAACGAGCCCGACAATCTTCCCGAAATCTTTTTTATATTGAATTTTATGAGCGAGCCGGTTATTCAGATACACAGACGCCGATTTCTTTTCGTTTGTTATTTTTAGATCCTGCCACTCGTAAAGATCACATCCCAGACTGGTCAGGTCGTGGTCCCGGCCGCTCACATAGCGTTCACCGATCTTGAGATCAAGTTCCCCGACACATCCCTTGATGGTTAAGGGAACATAATAGATATGTTCTTCCGTCTGGATCGTGAGCCCGGCCTCGGGGCAAATGACATTGGCGATGCTGTCGTACTTCAGGCGTGTTTCGATGATAAAATTATCGCCGTCAACACCGCTGAAATCCCTGACATTAAAATACTGAAGGTGAAATTTCCGGTTCAAATTCACATTGGCTTCCCGGAATGCACGCTCCGGCGTTTGAAGCATTCCTCCCGTGACGGAAAGGTTGTTGTTCAGGTACACGGGCGAGTTGTCAAGGTCATCGTACTGTAAAATGGGTAACCATCCCTTCGTTTTGATATGCACCCTTGCGATACGGACGATCGAGTCATTTACAATCAATTTGGCCCGGTGAAAACCCGGGATATAATAAATGGAGGACAAATAATTCTTCTGCGCGTCGATCCTCACTTTGTTCCGGGGATTCCATGATTGTTGAATAAAGAAGCTGTCGGCTTCGATGCCTGTCACGTCATAGTTGAAAATAACCGTGTTGGGTACACCGGTTGTTACGGTTTTATTTGCTGTAAAATGAATTTTTTCCGGTAGCACCAGTTTTTTACCTTCCTTTTTGAATCCCTGCAGGAAAAAAAAGGCCACGGCGGCGATCAGCACCGATATGCCGAAAACACCTTTTGCCACTTGCCATTTTTGAGGTGCGGGCTGGCTTTCAGGGGTTCCGATCCCCTGCGCATATTCTTTTTTGAACTCCTGCCAGTCTTTTAATTCCAGAACGGAAACCAGCGCATCGAGTGTGGAAGGGTGGGGAACCTGTACAAAGTCAGCTTTCCATAACCGTTTCAACGTGGACACACTAAGTCTGACCCGCGATTTTTCTTCGATCGTTGTTGAAAGGTATTCGTAATCGCGCTCTTTCAAGCGACCGGTGGGACTACCAAGTATGAACTTCTTCTCCACCAGCGTCCGGTACAAGGCTATATACTCTCTCTCTGTGGGCATTTTACCTGTCATTTTGATAATGAACGGGAAATGACTGAAAAATGGTTGGCCGGTGACTCATAAAACCATGGCTTGCCTTATAACATTTGCGTTCCGGAAGTCAGAAAATCATTTGTATCAACTTAAATTAAATCAATCACTATGAAAAAACGCGTCATTTCGCTCTGTACATTACTGATTATGACAGGGGTTACCTGTTGTTTCGCTCAGGTCTTTGATCTCCAACAACTCCTTAAAGAAAAGAAGTTAATCACATATCGTCAAAATGCCAGTCCGTTAACGGACGGTGATAAGGTCGGATTGTCCGTTGAAAAGATCGTCTGGTTAAAAGGTGTCAATTTTTCCAGGGGAACCATAGACGTTGACCTTCGCGGAAAGGATGTAATGCAGCGCAGTTTTATTGGTATTGCCTTCCACGGTGTAGATACAGTGACGTACGACTGTATTTATTTTCGCCCGTTTAATTTCAGGGCCAGTGACCCGGTGCGGAAAATTCATGCCGTTCAATATGTTAGTCATCCCGACTATCCATGGGACAGGCTTCGCGATGAAAAAAACGGGATGTATGAAAAGGCTGTCGATCCCGCCCCGGCAGGATCAGACTGGTTTCACGCCCGTATTGTGGTGGGCGATACACAGGTCAGAGTATACGTAAACCATTCGACCATTCCCTCTCTCACCGTCGATAAACTCAACAGCCGGAAGGATGGACTGATCGGTCTGTGGAACGGTGGCCTTCCGGGTGACTTTTCAAATCTTGTGATCAGCAAGTAGAGCTGATCGCCATGGTCCCTGTTTCCAACGTCGCCGTGTCCTTAAAAGGGCGATCGAAGTATACCGTTGATTGTGTAGATCCGAGCGAAATCGCATCGCCCGGATCCGTCCGGTCGACGGTGTATTCATTCATCTGGGAGCAAATCAGTTTAACTATACGTGATGTAGAATTAAAGATAAATTATTGAGAGATTACCATAATTAGTGCGAAATTAGAATGAGAAAGGGATCGCCGTGAATAACTTCGCCGAACTGACTAACGTCATACATCCCTTAACTGAAGGATACTATCTTAGAACTCATTTGTTTCCTATGGTACTTCATCACGAGGCAATCTTTCAAAACCGAAAACACGCAGCCTATCTGCTGGGTGAACGTCTCATGGAGTATCAGGATGGAGACGCACTTGTCGTGGCAGTACCCGGCGGGGGTGTTCATATTGGATCCTACCTTTCCCAATTGCTTCATCTCCCCTTGGAAGTTATTCCCTGTAAAAAAATCAAACATCCCGGAGATAATCAGAAAACGATCGGTGCCGTCAGCAGTGATGCCGTGGTGCTCCGCGAAGAGGGGAATGACATACCCCAGGATTATGTTTATCACCAGATACAATTGTTGCAACATGTTATCCGCGGTCAGGACGTCCGTTACAATCAGGGTCGTACCAGATCTTCTTACAAGGGGAAAACGGTCATCCTGGTTGATGATCTGCTGATGACCGGTGATACGATGATGGCATGTATCAAGTCGATCAAGAAGTACAGCCCGGAAAAACTGATTGTGGCCGTACCCAATGTAACACCGGAAGCAACACGGGCTATAGCCCAGGAGATAGATGGGATCATATATCTGACCATTGAGCCGAATATTCAACAAGGTGGAAGTTTGTATACTGACTTCCCGGAAGTAAAGGACGAGGAAGTAATCGCTGTACTGGAACAATGCAGGATCAATGTCGCCGGAAAATAACCCTTGCTTTTACGCCGGCTGCTGATTCAGCACGCCTGAAACCCCTCTTTTTTTCACGTTTACAAAACAGGAAAGCTTTTTGATGAGAGCAGTTATTATTACTAACCCCGGCGGGCCCGAGGTTCTGAAGGTTGAGGAACGGCCGGATCCGGTGCCAGGGAAAGGAGAAGTCCTCATACAGGTCTTCGCCGCAGGGATCAATCGTCCGGACGTGATGCAACGGAAAGGCCAGTACCCGCCGCCGCCGGGAGCATCGGATATTCCGGGTCTGGAAGTCGCCGGGATCATCGTTGCCGTGGGAGACGAATGTTTCCGGTGGAAGCCGGGCGAACGTGTCTGTGCTCTGGTGACGGGAGGCGGATATGCGGACTATTGTGTGGCACCGGAAGGCCAGTGCCTGGCAATTCCGGCTAACCTTTCTTTTGCCGAGGCAGCATCGCTGCCGGAGACTTTTTTTACTGTCTGGACGAATGTCTTTGACCGTGGCCGGTTGAAACCCGGCGAATCGTTGCTTGTTCACGGCGGAACCAGCGGAATAGGAGTGGCTGCCATTCAATTGGCCAAAGCCTGGGGCGCAACGGTCTACACCACCGCAGGCAATGAGGAGAAATGTACCTTCTGCGAAAAGCTCGGAGCTGATAAAGCCATTCATTACCGCATGGAGAAATTCAAGGATGTTATAAAAAAACTGACGGCGGATAGGGGTGTGGATGTGATCCTGGATATGATCGGCGGATCCTATACGCAGGATAACCTGGATGCACTTGGCCAAGAGGGAAGGCTGGTGCTTATCAATTTTATGAAGGGTGACGAGGTGAAGGTCAGATTGTCGACGGTTATGCGGAAACGACTTACGATAACCGGCTCCACGCTGAGAAACCGGGATATTGCTTTTAAGACGGCAATAGCTAACAGACTGGAAGAGTTTGTGTGGCCATGGCTGCTGTCCGGCAAAGTGAAACCGGTTGTTTTTAAGACCTTTCACCTGAACGATGTGTCAGCCGCCCATCAGCTGATGGAAAGCAGCATGCACATCGGGAAAATTGTGCTGACTACCGACCGGGTCTGACAGTCCCGGATGGTCTCCGGCTTATTTCAGTTTACCTTTATAAGTCTTTTTGAATAACTCGTACCGCGGAAGCGAGACACCCTGCACGTAAGAGTTTCCGGGATTGTGTTCGATATAATCCTGATGATAACCTTCCGCACGGTAAAACTCCTTTAACTCTTTTATCTCCGACACTATGGGATTCTTAAACATCCCCGACGACGCATAGTCCTTCAACGATTTTTCCGCTATGCCTTTTTCCGCCGCCGAGATGTAAAACAAGATCGATCGGTAAGAGGAGCCACGGTCTGGTCCCTGGCGGTCGCGGGTAGTCGGATCATGGGAGGTAAAAAATACTTTTGTTAATTCTTCATAACTGACCACTTGCGGGTTATAATATACCAGTACCGTTTCAGCATGTCCGGTCGTTTCCGTATTCACCAGCTCATAGGTCGGAAATGCGACATGACCTCCTGCGTAGCCGGAAATAGCGGAGTCGACCCCTGCTACAGCCTCAAAGATGTGCTCGGAGCACCAGAAGCAACCTTCGGCGAAAGCTGCAATGGCCTTGCCCTTCGGAGCGGTTAATACCACTTTTTTGATATCCGACTTTTTCTGCTTCTGCGCCTGGCAGGACGTAAAGACGATGATTGACAGCGCGATCAGCACTCCGTAAGTCAGGTGTTTCATAAAATTTCCGATTTGGTTTTTGCAGGTTTGCAATTTTAAAATCAATCCTCCCGGGGATAAGTTCCAAGACGACGCAATTAATGAAATTATCGAATACAAAATGGTCCGCTTCCCGACACAATCGGAAGAACCCGGCTATGTTCGTCGGGTCACCGGTAACGTATTACCTGTTTGGAAGATTATGAAAGTCAATTAAATTGTATGCCACATTAAACCCGGTAAATCCCGCAACCTCCCCGATGATTAAAAAAATTCTTTTACCATACTTCCTGCTCGTTGCCCTGTGCGTGACAAACGGATCAGCCCAACCGGTTGAACAATTCATTAAAGTAGTCGTGGCGCCGGACCATTCCGACTGGACCTATAAACCGGGTGAGTCTGTAAAATTTACGATTACCGTCATTCAAAACAGTAATCCATTGAAGGATGCGAGAGTCAGATATCAGATCGGTCCGGAAAAACTCGAGCCCACAACCAAAAAAGAAAATGTAATCCTTCCGAAAGGTTCAATAACCGTAGATGGCGGCACGCTCCGGGCCAGTGGTTTCCTGCGTTGTATCGCGGAAGCGGAAGTGGATGGGAAAATATACAAGGGTCTTGCGACAGCCGGTTTTGATCCGATGGCGATAAAGCCGACCGTCAATAATCCCGCCGGCTTCACACAGTTCTGGGATCAGGCCAAAGCCGACCTCGCTGCTATTCCAATGGACGCGAAGATGACCTTGCTGCCGGAGCGTTGTACGGAAAAAGTCAACGTGTATCATGTCAATCTGCAAAACTTCAGGGTGGGTTCCAGGCTGTATGGAATTCTTTGTGTTCCGAAGGCGGAAGGAAAGTATCCGGCATTGTTAAAAGTACCGGGTGCAGGCGTACGCCCTTACGGAGGTGATATTGCAATGGCCGAAAAAGGAATAATCACCTTTGAAATCGGAATACATGGTGTTCCGGTCACAATGGACCCTGTCGTGTACACAGACCTGGGCGCTAGTGCCCTGAATCAATACTACACGTACAACCTGGATAATAAGGACCGGTATTATTACAAGAGGGTATACCTCGGTTGCGTACGGGCGAATGATTTCCTGGTCAGTCTCCCTCAATTCGATGGTTCCAGCCTTGCCGTTACAGGTGGTAGCCAGGGCGGAGCGCTTTCGATAATTACCGCGGCACTGGATCCACGTGTCCGGTACCTCGCATCGTTTTACCCGGCCTTAAGTGATGTGACCGGTTATCTTAACGGAAGGGCAGGGGGATGGCCGCATCTCTTTGACAAGAATAACATCGCCTACCATAACCAGAAAGAAAAAATCGAGACCGTATCCTACTACGATGTGGTTAATTTTGCCCGCCTGGTCAAAATTCCGGGATTGTATTCATGGGGTTTTAACGACGAGACCTGTCCGCCGACATCCATGTATGCCGCATACAATGTGATCACCGCGCAAAAGAATCTTTACCTGGCATTGGAAACAGGTCACTGGACGTATCCGGAGCAACGTGAACGGTTCAACCTGTGGCTGGTTAATAAATTGACAGGAAAATGACCGGGCATCTATTATTCAAGTGTGCGGGACGTACTGTATCTCTCTTGTTGTCACTTTTGCTTTGCAGCCCCACAGTGTCTGCCCAGCGGCGAACGGAAGTTGATATCTGCATTTACGGCGGAACGTCGGCCGGTGTTATCGCCGCTTATACAGCCGCCAAGCAGGGCAAATCCGTATTGCTGATCGAAGGAGGCAAACACCTCGGTGGTCTGACCGCCGGCGGATTGGGATATACCGACATCGGAAATAAATACGCGGTCACGGGTCTAGCCCGTGATTACTACAGAAGGATTGGAAAGCACTACGGAAAATTCGAACAGTGGATATTTGAACCGCACGTCGCTGAAAATACGTTCGGGCAATACGTTCGGGAAGCGAATCTCGATGTGTGGTACAATTTCCGGCTTTCGTCTGTCCGGAAAAAAGACGGTGTCGTTGAGTCTATTACCGTCGAATTTTCAGATGAACCAGCTACGGGTACAAACCGCGAGGTTACGGCGAAAATGTTTATCGACTGCAGTTATGAGGGCGACCTGATGGCGAAAGCAGGCGTTTCATACACGGTAGGACGGGAAGCGAATGACGCGTACAACGAGACGTATAATGGTTTTCAGCTGAGAGATAAACATCAGTTTCCCGACGGTATTGATCCGTATAAGGTCAAAGGTGATCCTTCGAGCGGGTTGCTTTGGGGGATAAGCCCGGGTGAAGTCTTTCCTTCCGGTACGGGCGATCGGAAGGTGCAGGCCTACAACTTCCGGATTTGCCTTTCACGGGATCCCAGGAATAAGATGGAGATCACCAGACCTCCGGACTACGATCCGGACCGATATGAATTGTTGTTACGCGTTCTGGAAAAAGAGCCGATGCGACCTTTCAATCAGATCCTGAAACCGGACCTGATGCCGAACGATAAAACGGATATTAATAATAATGGTCCCTTTTCCACCGATATGATCGGAATGAATTATGACTATCCGGAGGCCGACTATACCACCAGGCGAGACATAATCCGTGAGCACGAAAACTATAATAAAGGTCTGCTGTACTTCATTGGTCATGATCCCAGGGTTCCGCAGCATCTAAGGGAGGAAATGTTAAAGTGGGGTTATCCGCTGGATGAATACCAGGATAACGGTCATTGGTCTCACCAGGCTTACATACGCGAGGCGCGGCGGATGATTGGTGACTACGTTATGACGCAGCATAATTGCGAGGGGCGGGCAGTTGTTACCGATGGTGTGGGCATGGCGGCGTACACTATGGATTCACATAACATCCAACGACTCGTTGTAAACGGGATGGTTAAGAACGAGGGTGATGTTCAGATCGGTGGATTTCCGCCCTATCCCATTTCCTACAGATCGCTGATCCCGAAATCCGCCGACTGTAAAAACCTACTTGTTCCGGTTTGTCTTTCGGCTACGCACATCGCTTACGGATCGATCCGTATGGAGCCGGTGTTCATGGTACTGGCGCAGTCCGCCGCGACCGCGGCAGTTATGGCTATCGATAAGGGTGTCACTGTACAGGACGTCGACGTTACGGCACTCCAACGAAAGTTGCAGGAAGACCCCTTGATAAACGGCGGGGTAAAGGAAATACTGATTGATAACGATGACTCCGGTCGTGTGACACTGACCGGTCCGTGGTCGCTGCAAAAAAACGCAAGTGGATGTTATGGTCAATCTTTATTGTCGGCGCAGGGGAGTGGGCCGGCTTCTGCGGTACGTTATGATGCAGTAATAGACGGCAACGGGTCGTACGATGTTTATGTGTATTTCCCACGGATTGCCAACGGAGCGGCGGAGATCCGGGTTGTGTTCTTTGATGGTAAGAAAAAATATGAGACCATTGTGAAGCCAAATCAGATCCGGATCGAAGGGCAGACTTCCGGGGAATGGAGACTGTTGGGAACCCATAATTTAAAGAAGGGTGCTAAAAGTTTTGTCGAGATCTCAACAAAAGGAGCAGAAGGTATTGTGGTGGCGGATGCCGTAATGATCTTTCCGAGGCAAAAATAGACGAGAAGAGACCATAGGGTAACATACTGAAACATAATTATGAAAAGAAGAGCATTCATCCGGAATTCAGCGCTGGCTGCTGCCGGAACTATTTACATCACAAAAGATCTGTTTGCGCAGGATAAGTCCGTTGTGTATGGCCACAACAACATGAAGTATTCGCTTGATACAAAATGGTGTAAGGCTGATCCGTTGAAGAATCCGGTAAACGATTGCCATGAAATGGTTCAGGATGCCAGCGGTAGGATCATCCTGCTTACCAATGAAACGAAGAACAATATCATGATATTCGATACGGCGGGCAAGCTGTTGAAGACATGGGGTGATTCGTTTCCCGGCGGGCACGGCTTAACCCTGGCGAACGATACATTGTTTATTACCGATACGAACAAACACCAGGTTTACCAGACGACGCTTGACGGAAAGATCCTCTTAACCCTGGACGCGCCAAAGGAAGACAATCTGTATCCCAAGGCTGAACAGTTCGTTCCAACAGAAGTGGCCGTTGCAGATAACGGTGATTTTTATGTGGCTGACGGGTATGGTTCGCAGTACATCCTTCACTATGACGCGCAGGGACACTTGTTGAATTATTTCGGCGGAAGAGGTGAAGGCGATGAGAAACTGGATAACGCACACGGCATATGCATCGATAAACGCAATGGAACTCCCACGTTGCTGGTGACGGATAGGACCCGGAACTGTTTTAAAATGTTTACCATGCACGGACAGTTGATCGGCATAGTCAGATTACCTGGCGCATGCGTTTGCCGCCCGGTGTTGAAAGGAGAGTACTTGTATGCTGCGGTTCTTCGGTCTCCGGATCTCGGCGCTGAAAAGACCGGCTTTGTTACTATTTTGAATAAAGAGAACAAGGTTATTTCCAACCTTGGCGGTACTGCCCCTGTTTATAACGTCGAAGGAATACTTGAACCGATGGCGCAGGCCGAAAAGATCTTTGTCCATCCACACGATGTTTGCGTCGACCGCGACGACAATCTTTATGTGGCCCAGTGGGCTTCCGGGAAGGTATATCCGTATAAGTTCAACCGGAAAGCGTAGCTGTCCTCAGCCTCTCAGTTCCGGTGGCAACAGCGACAACGGGAAGTTCTGGTAGCACACCGGTCTGGTAAACCGGTAGATGGACGTGATGCCTACTGAAGTGGTACGGGAATCTGTTGTAGCGGGAAATGGCCCTCCATGGACCATCGCCGGAGATACCTCGACGCCTGTAGGGTATCCGTTTATAATCAGTCGGCCTACTTTGGATGTAAGAATATCAATCAGCTCCCTGGCGTTTTCCAGGTCCGAATCGTCGCCCAGCAACGTAGCCGTAAGCTGACCATCCATTGAATTGCAAAAAGCGATGAGTTCGTCCATGTTGTCGGATACGACCGCAACAGAAGATGGTCCAAAGACCTCATGCAGGATCTCGGGATTTTTTAATGCGTCGCTTGACTTTACCTCTGTAAGATGCGGTGTTACCTGTTCCTGCGGACCGTTGGTAAGCGGCTTTGCTCCCTGAATTTTCCGTTGTTGCTGAATGCCCTCGAGATAGGATTTTTTGATCACGGGTGTCAGCATCGTCATGGGGGCAACGGCCGATAGTTCGGACGCGAGTTTATCGAGGAAGGTATGCGTGGCAGGTTCATCCTTGATGACCATAACTCCCGGGTTAGTGCAAAATTGGCCAGCACCCAGTGTAATGGATCCGGCGAGTTGTTTAGCCGTAAGATCACTTTTATCCCGAAGAATGGAAGGAAGGATAATCACGGGGTTCACGCTTCCCATTTCCGCGTATACCGGGATCGGTTCATCGCGTCGAACCGCCAGGTCGTAGAGCGCTTTTCCTCCTTTGAACGAGCCGGTGAACGCCACAGCTTTGATTGCCGGATTCGTAACCAGCGAGCTTCCGACACGTGTAGACTTTCCGTGAATAAGAGAAAAGACACCGGTTGGCATTTTGTTTTTTTCTATCGAGCGGACGATCGCCATCCCCATCATTTCGCAGGTTGAAGGATGCGCCGGATGCGCCTTGAATACGACTGGACAGCCGGCAGCCAACGCGGACGCCGTATCTCCTCCCGCAACCGAGAAAGCGAAGGGAAAGTTGCTGGCACCGAAAATCCCGGCTGGCCCCAACGGGATCTGCATTTGCCGGAGATCGGGTTTCGGTAGCGGTTTGCGTTCCGGATCGCCCGGATCTGTAATGGGTTTGACCCAGGTACCGTCCTCGATGTAACCGGCGAAGGCGTTCAGCTGATTGATGGTCCGCTGCCGTTCACCTTTAAGCCGTTCCGCTCCAAGACCGGTTTCGATGGATGCCATCTCGATCAATGCATCCCCGAGGGCTTCGATTTCATGGGAAATACCTCTTAAGAATGCGGCACGTACTTTATGTGTCGTTCGTTTATAGGATTTAAAGGCGATCGCTGCGGAGGAACACGCATCGTTAATCTCTTCGTCGGTGGCTTCAAAAAAAGGTGTTCCGAGACTGCTTCCCGTAACGGCGTTGATACCCGTAAACGTGTCCTTGCCTTCTGCGGTATAGCTACCGTTAATGATCTGTTTGCCTGTGATATCCATTATTGATTGTGTCAGAAGTTTATTTGTTTTTTACCTCAGGCAACAAAGTTGCGGAGTACTCCGATGTTTTCAATACTGATGATGATCTCATCTCCAGGTTGAACGGTAAATTCATTTGGCGGTACGATCCCCGTTCCGGTCATCATAAACACGCCGTCGGGGAAACTGCATTCCATGAATAAATAGGCGGCCAGTTCTTTGTGTTTTCTTTTCATCCGGTTGATAGATATGGAATCGGTGAACCCAGCCTTCCCGTTACGCATGATATCCAGTTTGATCATGGAATCCTCCGCGATCGGCTTGCCCGGTACATACAGACAGGGACCCAGCGCGGCACATCCGTCATAAACCTTGGCTTGCGGAAGGTAAAGGGGATTTTCACCTTCGATACTGCGCGACGACATATCATTGCCAATAGTATAACCGACAATAGAACCGGAAGAGCTCATAAAGAGCGTGAGTTCGGGTTCGGGTACATTCCACGCGGAATCTTTCCGGATCCTGACCTTACCCAGCGGATCGACGGTTCTGCTCCTGTTTCCTTTGTAGAATAATTCGGGACGGTCTGCTTCGTACACTTTGTCATAAAAGGTTCCACCTCCGGCGTCCTTTGATTCCTCCATGCGGGCATCGCGGCTTCTCAGGTAGGTGACTCCGGCCGCCCAGATCTCCTGGGATTGAATAGGCGCCAGAATCGTTTGACCGTCGAACCAGGCATCTGTTACCGGTTTGGATTTCGTGATCTCCTGCTTCAGGAACTCATACAGGTTGTCGCGATTAATATAGGTATCCCAGTCGTTGTGACCTGCATCAAATTTTTTTCCATCGGAGTCAATGACGATGGTGGAGCTGGTTTTAAAGATTTTCATTTTGGCGTTTAAGTGACAGTGTTTATCCATTTAATCGCTGTGTTCGCGATAACATCCGGAAAATGAATTTTAACGCGCGCGATTAGGGTCCCAATTTATAAGGTTTCAATGAATTCATTTTGATTTTGTCCGAAAACTTCACCCGTACATTTTTTCCTTCAGCATCCTTGTCGGTCCGGCATACGGTCCGGTCAGCGTAGTCGGATAGCAGGATACGGAATCATCAGGACACAACGTTCACAGGGCTTCCTCCTAAAAAGTTTTCCACATTCTGCGCGGTAATGTTCATCATCCTTTCGCGGGCTTCACGACTCATCCAGGCATTGTGAGGAGTAATGATGCAATTTTTAGCCGTCAGCAGCGGATTTGTTCCCGCAGGTGGTTCCGTTGACAGAACATCCAGCGCGGCACCTGCAATTTTTCCGGAGTTAAGGGCGTCGGCGAGGTCCTGTTCGTGAATAAGCTGTCCCCGCGATGTGTTGATGAGCATTGCTGCCGGCTTCATCCGGAGCAGCAGATCCCGGTTAACAAAGCCCTTGTTTTCATTGGTGAGCGGGCAGTGCAGGGAAATGATATCGCTTGTAGCGCACAATGCCCAGAGGTCGGTATATCGGGCATTCTTCGCGTCCCTCGGCTGCCTGCTGTGGTAGATCACATGCATTCCGAAAGCATTCGCCAGGGCCGCCACTTTGGTTCCGATCTTTCCCAGCCCAATGATGCCAAATGTCTTCCCCGTCAGCTCAGTTAGGTTGCCGATGGTGTAACAAAAGTCGCTTGATCGTTCCCATGCACCCTGCTTTACGGACGATGCATGGACGCCTACCCGGTTCGTCATTTCGAGAAGCAAAGCAATGGTATGCTGAGCTACGGATGCCGTTCCGTAATCCGGAACGTTGCATACGACAATATTCCTTTTGCGCGCGGCTTCTACGTCTACACAGTTGTAACCTGTTGCTGTGACAGCGATGAGCTTTAGTGTAGGTATTTGATTGATCAGGGTTTCAGTGATCTGGACTTTATTGGTGAGGATGATATCGGCGGCGGCACATCTTTCCGGAAGCTGTGCTTCAGTCGACCTGTCGTATACGACAACCTCTCCGGACTTTTCAATACCGCTCCAGCTCAGGTCTCCCGGGTTCAGGGTATATCCATCCGTGACAATTATTTTCAAGGGTAGTAAGGATTGATGATGCTTTATTTAAGTCCGGCTGTCGCAAGGAAATTCCGGAGGGTCGCGCAGTCGGTTTTGATCGACGAAATCACCTTTTCCCTGTCTGTCGTCAGGGTTGTTGAGCCGTGTTCCGCACCGCCCAGGGCATATTCGAAGTGCATGGAGATCGGGACAGCAATGGAAAACTGCTTCAACATGGCGAGGTATTTTTTATAGTCGACAAAACCCTGACCTAACGGTACAACTTCTTCCGTCCATTTATCCGCTTTCTTCGACCACTGGAAATCTTTAATGTCGATACTTTTGATATAAGGTGTCAGGAGCTTTAGTCCAATGGGCCATGCGTTGGCGCCTTCGATCGACGCATGAAAAATATCGTACTGAACACCGAGCCAGGGAGAGTGAATTTTTTTTAGTACAGTATACAAATCCCAGACCGGTGCGCCAAAGTACGCTCCCGAATGGTTCTGGTACTCTCCGTAGATGGAATATTTCCTGTTGAGCGCCGCCAGCTTCCTCATCTGGCCCTCCATAACATTTAAATTATCCTCGATGCCTTTCTTTTCATCGTAATGAAACCAGCCCATCCGGTAATGCCGGATTCCCAGCGCGCTCGCGGTTCGGAGTATGTTTTCCGTGTGTGGGTCATGGGCATCTGTTATGGCGGTCGCGATCATGTATACCTCCAGCCCTGCCTGTTTGATTGCTTCGACGGCCCTGGGCAGGTCCACGGATACTTTTTCCGGTAACACGTGACCTTGTGGTCTTACCGTGAGGTCTATACCATCAAATCCCATGTCTGCTGCCGCAACGGACATTTCCTTATAGTCCAGCCACTGCAGGCATTTGGAAAAAATGCTGATCTTATACGCTTCTTTTGCATCTGCTTCAGACGGCGGAGCTTCGCGGAATGCGGGATCGGCGAGATTCATATTACTCAACAATAATCCCGAAGTGGCAGCACCGGATTGCAAAAGGAAATTCCTTCGATTGGTTTTCATACGACTGACCGGCAGGCGATCTATTTTAGTTTTAAAATCGGTTTAAGGAAAGCAAATTACTAATATTACGGTTTCAGTGAGTACGATTTTAGGTGAATTAGCCATGCAGAGGTTTACGGTAAACGGTCTGCATAGCTCGAATCGATGAAAGTTTGAATCAAACAAATGGAAATCACACCACCGCGTAGCAACCACCAGAAGCTTTCGACCGCGGGCGTATTCATCGCCCTTGGTATTATCTATGGGGATATCGGTACATCCCCGATTTATACGTTGAATTTTATAGTCGGTACCAAGGTGATCACGGAGGACCTGATCCTGGGTGGCCTCTCCTGCATATTCTGGACTTTGACGTTAATTACTTCGTTAAAATACATTTACCTGGCTCTCGATGCGGACAACAGGGGGCAGGGTGGAATTTTCGCGCTGTATGCCCTGGTGAGAAGATATAAGGTCAACTGGGTGATCTATCCTGCTGTCATCGGATGCTGTACGCTGATTGCCGACGGATTTATGACGCCTGCGATCAGTGTGTCATCGGCAATCGAAGGCCTGAGGTTGATCTACCCTTCAACACCGACCACCACGATTGTTATCATCATATTGGTGATCCTTTTCATCTCTCAGCAGTTCGGACTGGCTGTCGTACGAAAAGCCTTTGGCCCTATCATGTTCCTGTGGTTCCTGATGATCGCCGTACTCGGCGCAAACCAGCTGGCCCGGGACCCGGGAGTACTGAGAGCCTTGAATCCGGTTTACGCATACGAGTTGATCGTCAAATATCCGCAGGGATTTTGGTTGCTGGGCGCTGTATTTTTGTGCACCACGGGCGCGGAAGCCCTGTACTCAGATCTGGGCTACTGCGGTAAATACAACATCCGGGCAGGTTGGGGTTTTGTAAAGGTCAGTCTGCTGTTGAATTATTTTGGTCAGGGCGCGTGGCTGCTTACCCAACAGGGAAAGGTCCTCGACGGCGACGTTCCATTCTATTCCATTATGCCTGAAAAGTTCCTGCTCGCCGGTATCATCGTCGCTACCATGGCTACTACAATAGCAAGTCAGGCGCTCATATCAGGTACCTTTTCTCTCGTAAACGAAGCGGTGAAGTTAAAACTCTGGCCGGCGACACGGGTTCGTTATCCTCACGCGTCGAAAGGTCAGATGTATTTGCCTGCCATAAACTGGATATTGATGTCCGGCAGTATATTGGTTGTACTCATCTTCCAGGAATCGTACGCTATGGAAGGAGCCTACGGCCTTGCGATAACCGTGAACATGCTGATGACTACTTCGTTGTTGGTCTACTATTTCGCGACGGCGAAAAAGTCCACGTACCGCAGCATTTTCCTTGCCGTTGTCTTCTTCTCGGTTGAAGGGATGTTTCTTGTCTCAAACCTCGACAAATTCGAACACGGTGGCTGGTTCACCTTTATCATCGCAGCTGTTTTCTTCAGCATGATGTTCATTTTACTGAAGGCGCGGAAGCTGCGTCAGCGCCACACCGAATTTGTCGATTTGCGGCACTATGAATCGATGTTGAAAGAGTTGCAGGATGATACGACCATCGTTAAAGAAGCCACTAATCTCGTATACCTTTCGGTGGCGGATAGCCGAAGGTACATCGATGCAAATATTATTTATTCTATCTTCAAAAAAAGACCCAAGCGCGCTGATGTTTACTGGTTTGTTCATGTTGAAACACTTGACACGCCTTTTACTAGCAAATATATCGTTGATACCATTATTCCAAAGCGTTGTTTTTTCGTTCGCCTGAAGCTTGGATTTAAAACGCCGCACCGGGTCAATTCATTATTCAACCGGATCATCCACGAAATGGCCGATTCGGGCGAGATCGATCTCACGAGCCCCTATCCAGCGCTTCATAAATACAGTATGATGTCGGATTTTAAGTTTGTCATGTTGCATTCCTGGGCATCGGCGGACAGTCAGGTATCCACCTTCGATAGATTTATCATTACCGGGTACCGGGCCATAAAATCGATGAGCCTGTCGACGGAGGAAATGTTTGGCCTTGAAGCGGCAAACATCGAGATCGAAAAGGTGCCGATCCAGGTGGGCCCTATGGCAAAGGTAAAGATCAAGCGCGAGCGGGATTAGCGGATTTCTTTTTGTTGAGCTTGCCATTGGAATTGTTGCTGCTTCCCCCGGTGTAAACGGTAATGTCTGGAGGCGTAAAGTTTTTTACATTACTGATAGTTCAGGACCCTAAAATCCTATCCCTATGAATTCACGCCGAGAATTTTTGGCCAGCCTCGCAAAGGTATCCGGTATGGCTTTTCTACCTCTTCAAACACAGGAGCTGTTTGCCGAACCTCCCGCAAATCAGGATACGATCATCGACGCGGTCGAGATCGTCAGGCTGACAGGCCCTTACAAGAGTGTTGCAGGCATCAACCGTCAATATCAGGCACATCCGATTCATATCTATCCCGATCTTCACCCGGCTCCATACAGCGACGCTGCCGCCGGTACCGAGACAACCGGAAAGATTACGCAGGATTACATCCGGATCCGAACAAAAGGAGGCCTCACCGGATTTTATGGGGCATTGGATCCGGAGACCATCGCGCCGGTTATAAAACAGTTACGCCCTTTCCTGATCGGGAAAGACGCACTCGCCGGCGAAACCCTTTGGGATCAGCTTCACAGGAACAATCGTCACTCGAGGGCGGGTCATTACATGATGGCATTGAGTGCAGTCGACAATGCACTTTGGGATTTGAGAGGGAAGCGCTTCGGAGCGCCGGTATACGAGTTGATCGGAGGTCCAACGCGTAAAGAAGCGAGAGTGTACGGGAGTTGCCTTGGTTACTCGGTGGAGAAAGGAAAAGCCGGCCCACGCGCGAAGCAGTTATACGACCAGGGATTCCGGCATCAGAAATGGTTTCTTGCGTACAGCCCAAGCGATGGTAATGCCGGCTTAAAACGCAATATCGAACTCGTGGAGGAACTGAGGGACTCACTTGGATACGACGCCGAGATTATGTTCGATGCCTTTATGGGATGGGATATCCCCTTTGCAACAGCCTGGTGTAAAGCTGTCGAAAAATACCGGCCCTATTGGATCGAAGAAGCTTTCGCTCCCGACAGGCTGGAAAGTTTTATTCAGTTGCGACAAAACACAACAATACCCGTTGCAACAGGCGAACACTTCTATAACCGGTGGGAGGTCGTTAACTTCCTGAAGGCGGGAGCGATCCAGGTTGTTCAGGCCGATCCCGAATGGTGCGGCGGTGTAAGCGAATTGGTAAAGATCTGTGCCCTGGCTTCTTCTTTCGGTGCGAAGGTGTTTCCCCATGGCCACAATATCCACGCTGCCTTGCACGTTGTGGCCAGCCAGTCGCCGGAGGTATGTCCGCTGGTGGAGTACCTGCTCGTGCATGTAGGCCATAAGTTACACTTTCAGAAGGACCCGCCGGTGACCAGCAACGGTGTTCTGAAATTACCCTCTAAACCCGGATTTGGTATTGAGCTGGACGAAAGCAAGGTCGAAAGACAGGAGATAATCACCGCCTGAGCGTTTCCTTGCCTGATGTTTCTCGTGTGTGAAGGGCAGCCGCCGTTGCTATATTACTTTATCGTAGTAGCGAAGGACGCGTATAGCCCGCAACGTATTCCACCGGCTGGGTTTACCGGGAATCTCCATGTCGAAATGCACTTCTCCTTTGTGTTTTTCCTGCAACGGCCAGGTACCATCCTTTCGCTGCTTCTCTTTAATTATACGCAACGCATCCTCCATTCGTACATCGTAAGGGACCTCTGCGTCCTGCATGTAGTCCAGCGCCCGAAGGATGTCAGACCGCCACCGGCAGGGGAAGGAGAGACGCAACATCCTCGGGTCGATCACTTGGCCTGTACGATGCGACTGATATAAATGGTGGATCAGCAAAAACTCCACAGCCTTCCTTTCGGCCCGTTTGATTTCTTCCATCCGGTACCGCGAACCGGTTCGCCGGAACTCCAGTAGTCCCTCCAGTACACTAAGCGTAGTGTGTAGTGAGCTATGCGATGTCCCGTTGTTCAGGTAGTTGCAGTTCCATCCACCGTCGGCTAACGGTACGGATAGAAGGAAATCGACAAGGTTTTTTAACGCGGGATGCTCGGGGAGGAAATACGATCCGAAATTAAGGATCATTCCGTTTACGCAGACATCCGCAAGGCCGGACCCAAAGGAATAAAAGATGCCACCGTTTTTTCCTAAAGGCTGCTCCAACACCATCCCGGCGGTTCGTCTTGCCCGGGGGTTATCGGGGGAAAGGCCGATCGTCTTCAGGTCCAGCAGCGTATAATGTGTCGACGTCCATTTTGGTTGATAAAACGCCCTGCCCCAGTGACCATCCTTGTTTTGTTTTTTCAGGAACCGGGCGCCCCAGCCCGTAGATGCGATGCTCCGCCGGGTCTTTGCCAGTTCTTTTTTGCCGGCATGCAGGATATCTCTTTCTACCTGGTACCGGATTGCCGCATCGCCTTTCATGAGCCATTCCAGCGTCTCTACCGGCACCGTTGGAATTTTCTTAGCCATCGTCTTGCGGTTAATGGTGAGTTCGTTCCCTGAATTACCCGGCAATCCATCCGCCGTCGACCGCCATCGCGTGACCGGTCACAAACGATGAAGCATCGGAGCAAAGCCACACCACCGCTTCAGCTACCTCCTCCGGACTTCCCATTCGGCCGACAGGTTCCATACTTTCATATTGCTTTTCGACTGTCTTATCCTTGCCGGTAACACGGTCGATCATCGGCGTACGGATAACGCCGGGACAAACGGCATTAACGCGAATCCCGAGCTTCGCATACTCGAGCGCAGCGGTTTTCGTAAGCCCGATGATGCCGTGCTTACTGACGACATAGGCCGGGAGGCCCGGGAAACCGATAAGACCCGCAACGGAGGCGATATTGACGATCGCACCTTTACCTTGCTTTAACATTAACGGGATCTCCTGCTTCATACAAAGCCAAACGCCTTTCAGATTGATGTTTATGGTCCTGTCCCAGTTTTCCTCGGAACATTCATGCACCGAAGCTGTGGTTCCTTCGATCCCGGCATTATTCACCGCGATATCAAGCCTTCCAAAACGTTGGATCGTTTGACTTACCATCGAATCCACCTCATTTACTTTTGATACGTCGCATTTTATGAACAAAGCGGTTCCGCCGAGTTCGCCAATTTCTTTCGCGGTTGACGGATCCTCGATCCAGTCGGCGATCACCACTTTGGCGCCACGCTTGGCAAGAGCAACAGCCGTTGCCCTTCCGATACCAAATGATCCGCCGGTCACTATTGCTACCCGGTCGTTTAGATTTTTTTCCATGATCGTATGCATGTTTAGGATTTAGCCAGGATAACGAAGCAACAGCGCGATCCGGTTGTGGTCTTTCAAAACATCATTCGGTACAATGACAACATTTCCCCGTTTCGCCTTAACCGTTTCGATTATCACCTCCACGGCGTCTGTCAGGATATCGTACTTGCCCATAGGAGGACTTAAATACATTTTTGAAGAGTTTTCGGGATCGACATAGGCGGTCTCGGTATAATCCTTTTCCACGAGAAGAGTCAGTGCATTCCCTTCGTGAGCCGTGCGCCAAACATCTCTTATTCCATCGACGGCCATCGACCGTCCGATCTGCTCCCGCAGCGCGGCCAGAGCGACATCGTGAGAACTATGGATATGCTCATTCATTTTTTTCCAGGCAGTCTCGGCGAGCAGATGGACTGCGTCGTGATCGTAGTTTCCCGGGATCGTGCCGACAATAGCCTGCACGTGATGGGTAGCGTGTTCAAAAAGCGCCAATTCTTCCTCCACACCGGCAACAAGTAAGGGCATTCCCTGACGCAGGTATTTATCCAACACGTGATCGACCTGTTTCAGAAAAGCTTTCTGCCGGTTTTCCCTGACGATCGACTTGTCTCCCTCGAAATTCTTCAACCCCGCACTTGATCCGCTGGCGATACTTGGCGGGGCATACTCGTACTCTTCGACGTATTCACGCGGGAAATCATCATTATTGATCTCATGCAATTCACGCCCCTGGCCCTTAAAGAGGCGGATTCGTTTTTTGCTCGTTGCGATCAGGTAATAGGGTAGAAGGAACTGCGAAAAATAAATGAGGTCTCGTAGTTCAAAATTCGAGCCGATAGTAATTTTCTCCTTTACCTCGAACGGCAGCAAAAAAAACCGCGTGAGGTTCGTTGAAATAAAGATGGCCAGCCCTTCCTGCATCCTGATGTAGTCGATTTCCGCGACCATTGTATTGAGCTTTGCTTCAAGCTGCTGAACTTTGTCCTTTGGCCATGCGCTGTGCTGCATCAGATCCTTTGCTTTTTGAACCGCTTTACCGAGAAGTTTCGGATCCTGCATTCGCTCTTTCGAATGGCGATGAGTGGGAATAATGATGGAGACGCAAAGATTTCCTTCTTCCAATAGCATTTTATCGATGTCTGACGTATTCATAATGCAACAGTGTTATCCGGCTTTTGCAACCGGGTGAATGTATGGCTCGACTACCCACCAAATCTATGTTATGAATGAGGTGTTACGGGTGATGAAAGTCATCGCGGAAAATAATTTTGATCAGGGGACGGGACACGGTTGATGTTGTCGTTCAGCTTCCGGGAAACGGTATGAAGCGGCGGTTATCGGGGGTAACGATAGCCGGTAACGAAAACAGGGTATCATGGTATCTTCCGGTGGAACATTTTTCCTTTTCCGTTCCACCCTTTTTTACTTATCTTTTCCGTACCAGACACACTTCACCATGCCCCTTCAAAATTCCATTACAGAACTGTCATTTATCGATGCGCTTGAAAAAAGTATAAAGGGTGAAGTCCTTCGCGATGAATATTCATTGGGAATGTATTCAACCGACGCGAGCTTTTACCAGATCAGACCTCTGGTAGTGGTGTTGCCGCTGGATGAATCGGACGTAAAAAAAGCGGTTGAGATAGCAAACAAACATAAACTGAAGATCCTGCCACGTGGCGGCGGTACGAGTCTTGCGGGTCAGACTGTCGGAGAAGGTATGGTGATCGACTTTTCGAAATACATGAACCGGATCATCGAGTTCAACGAAAAGGAGCGATGGGTCAGGGTGCAGCCGGGTCTGGTGCGTGATGAGCTGAACGAAGAAATGGCCAAGTATAATCTTCATTTTGCGCCCGACCCGGCTACATCAAGCAGAGCGAATGTAGGGGGAATGGTGGGAAATAACTCGTCCGGTACAAAGAGCATCTTATACGGTAAAACCGTCGATCACGTACTGGAGGCAAAAGTTTTATTGGCGGATGGAACCGTGTTGTCGCTGAAAGAACTATCCGCGGATGCGTTTGTGGCGAAAGCAAATCAACCGGACCGCGAGGGTAACATTTACAGGACCTTTCAGGAGACAATTGAGCAAAACCGCGAGGAGATCAAACAACGGTTCCCGAAGGTCATGCGCCGCGTCGGCGGTTACAACCTCGACGAATTTGTCTATACGGATCGTTGGAACCTCGCAAAACTGGTTACCGGCAGCGAAGGTACCCTGGCGGTATCGCTTGAATTAAAACTGAACCTTGAACCGCTTCCGAAGTTTAAGTCGGTGGCTGTTGTCCACTTTGCAGACCTGCTGGAAGCCATCCGTGCCGTACAACCGATGCTGCCTTTTAAACCATCGGCCATCGAGATTATAGACAGAACGGTCCTGCGCCTGAGTGCCGGAAATCTAACCACCAGACAGCTGTGCTATTTTATCGACAATGATCCGGCAGCTATTCTGATCGTTGAGTTTTACGGCGATACTGGTGAATCGGTGACCGAACGGCCGGCAGAAATGATCCGCGTCCTGAAGGAAAAAGGCCTTGGGTACGCATACCCTGTATTTCCCGCGGGCAAAGAATACGACGACGTCTGGACCTTGCGTAAAAAAGGTCTCGGCCTGATGATGGGCATCAAGGGTGAGAAGAAAGCCCTGAGTTTCATCGAGGATTCGGCTATTCCGACTGAAGTCCTTCCGGAATACATTGACCAGGTACTTAAGATCTGCGCGAAGCACAATACGGAAGTATCCATGTATGCCCACGCCAGTGTCGGAGTTATACACGTTCAGCCGCTTCTTGATCTTCGGGATGAACAGGATATCACAAATCTGAAAAACATTACGGACGAGACATTTGAACTTGTCGTCCGGTACGGCGGGTCGTGGAGCGGCGAACACGGCGACGGCCTGGTACGAAGCGCCTATAACGAGCGCTTTTTCGGGAGCCGGATTTACGAGTCGTTCCGGAAAATCAAACACCTGTTCGATCCCGACAATCTGATGAACCCCGGCAAGATCGTGGATGCCCAGACCATCGAACATAATCTTCGTTACGGAACATCGTATAAGGATCAGGAAGTTAAGACCACCTTTCATTATCGAACTGAAAACAGTTTCCGGGAGTCGGTGCATATGTGTACGGGGGTAGGTGAATGCCGGAAGGTACTGGGCGGCACCATGTGTCCCAGCTTTAAGGCTACAAGGGATGAAGAACACTCGACAAGAGGAAGAGCGAATGCACTTCGTCTGGCGATGTCAGGTCAGTTGAACGGGGATGGACTATCCGGCAAACGCCTTCATGAGGTGATGGATCTTTGTCTTTCCTGCAAGGCTTGTAAATCGGAATGCCCGAGTAATGTGGATATGGCCAAGATGAAAAGTGACGTCCTGCAGCTATACTACGATGAGCATGGGACGTCGTTTCGCGACCGCCTTATCCGGGATTCATCCAAAGCAGCGTCGCGTTTATCCGGTGTCTTGTCCGCGATGATCAATCGGATCCAGCAGACGAAATTATTCAGAAAAGGACTGGAAACCCTGGCCGGGTTTGATCAGCGCAGGGTATTACCGGAGTATGCGCATGAGCCTTTCCACAAATGGTTTGACAAAGAGGGCAACAATACCTTCAGAAACCCAGACAAGAGAGTGGTGCTGTTCGCGGATACATACCTCAATTTTCATGAACCGCACGTCGGGGTTTCGGCATTACAACTGCTGAACTCATGCGGATATGAGGTGATCCTGGCAAATGTAGGTTGCTGCCAGCGCCCGAAAATCTCGCACGGCTTTTTGAAGGATGCCAGAACGGATGGCACAAGAACGGCGCAGGGATTACAGCAGTATTTTGATCAGGGACTAACAGTCGTCGTATGTGAACCGAGTTGTGCTTCCGCCCTGAACGACGATTTACCCGACCTGATAGATGATGAAAAATTGGGTGCGCAGCTGCGCGCCAACGTGATGATGATCGATACCTTTCTTTCCCGGGAGATGGAAAGCGGCAGGATCCCCGCGACATTCGATTCCATCGCCGGAGATATACTGATTCATGGACATTGCCACCAGAAAGCGTTGTACGGTACAGGAGGTATGAAAAACGTATTGGCGCACTCCGGCTGCTCGGTTAAAGAAATTCCCTCGGGTTGTTGTGGAATGGCAGGCTCGTTCGGCTATGAAAAGGAACACTATGAAATATCCAGGAAGATCGGAGAGAATGTCTTGTTTCCCGCCGTCAATTCGATGAAAGCGGGTACAACCGTGGTGGCGAATGGTTTCAGCTGCCGTCATCAGATAGAACATTTTACCGGTGTTAAACCGAAGCATTGGGTGGAAGTGGTCAGGGCACGGGAATTATGATGACCTGGATCCAAGTTACAGATCCGCTGGGAAACATTGCATTGTCCGCCCTGGTCGCAGCTGTCCCGGTCATATTTATCTTCTGGTCTCTGATCAGGAAAATGAAAGGGTATATGGCCAGCTTGCTTACGGTGATGCTGGCAATCATCCTGGCAATTATTGTATATGGAATGCCCCTCGAGCTTGCTTTACTATCGGGTGTACACGGGGCGTTGTACGGGTTGTTTCCCATATGCTGGATCATTGTTGGAGCTGTCTTTCTTTTTAATCTGACCGTAAAAAGTGGTCAGTTCGAGGTGATAAAGAATTTTATGGCGTCGATCACTCCTGACCGGAGGTTACAGGCTCTGCTGATCGCTTTTTCCTTTGGCGCATTCCTGGAAGGTGCCGCCGGCTTTGGTGCTCCGGTGGCGATCTCCGCCGCGATGCTTGTCGGCCTGGGATTTAATCCGTTGTACGCGGCGGGTTTGTGCCTGATCGCCAATACCGCACCCGTTGCGTTCGGATCGGTCGGCACACCAATCATCATCGCGTCCAGGGTATCGGATATCCCGGAATTGGCTATTTCCCAAATGGTGGGTCGCACACTGCCTATCCTTTCCATTGTAGTCCCGTTCTACCTTGTTGTACTGATGTCCGGCGTCAGGAGATCCCTGGAAGTATGGCCGGCGATCGTCGTATCCGGTGTTTCTTTTGCGTTTTTTCAGTGGTTTGCCGCCAACTACATTGGGCCCATGCTCCCGGATGTTATGGCTGGGATTGCTTCTATTTTCTGCCTGATGATGCTCCTGAAGTACTGGAAACCGAAATCGACCTGGCGGTTTACGGAAGAACCGCAGCAAACCATCGACACTCAATTACGGCACCGTACAGGTGAAATCATCAAAGCGTGGTCTCCCTTCATCATTATGACGTTGTTCATCATCGCCTGGGGACTTGACCCCGTGAAAAATGCATTGAACGGCATGGGTATACTGAAATTCGATATCCCTGTTCTGTACAACGGTATCATGAAGGAAGACGGCAGTGCGCTTGTGATCAAACCTTTTGAATTCAATTACCTTTCCGCGCCGGGAACTGCGTTACTATTTACCGCCATTATTTCCATACCCCTGATAGGAATGAGCTACAGGCAGGGAGTTGAGATCTATTTGACTACACTGAAGCAGTTGAGATTCCCCATTATTACAATCGCATCGGTAGTGGCATTTGCATTTATTGCCAACTATTCGGGGATGTCGATCACGATGGCTGTTGCCCTGGCCAGCACCGGAGTCCTCTTTCCGTTCTTTTCGCCTATACTGGGATGGTTAGGCGTATTTCTCACCGGCTCGGATACATCATCCAATGCATTGTTCTGCAAGCTTCAGTCTACTTCCGCAGATACCCTGGGCGTTGATCCGGTAGTTACCGTGGCGGCAAACGCGTCCGGCGGCGTTACCGGTAAAATGATCTCCCCGCAGTCTATCGCGATCGGAGCAGCCGCTGTCGGCCTCGTGGGGAAAGAATCGGACCTGTTCCGCTTTACAGTCAGGCATAGTTTTATCATGCTTTTTGTTATTTGCGTGCTTACCTGTCTGCAGGCCTATGTGACTCCCTGGATCATACCGTCTTACCAAAAGGGTGGGACGTCTGCGTCAGCCGGAGTATCAAATGTTTCAATGGGTTTTATTTATTTGGGAATACTGGCATTGGTCCTGGTGGCGATGTCGGTTCTGGTCATCATGATCAATAAAAAGAAAACGAAGAACACTGCCGCACATGAGCAATAAAATTCAAATCAGGAACAACCTGAAGGAGACTTACCCGGATGTTTATACAGCCGCGGCTCTCGAAGCCCTTTCCGCCATGAGTGGCTTTAACGGGGAGATCAAATCGGCAATGGCCGCCCGTCTCAAAAGGAGGTACGACCGGCAGGAAAAGAAAATCAGAATTGAATTCCCTGATCCCGGGAGCTTTATACCCGGTACGACTATCAGCGTTAAGGACGCGCGTGCTGGAGCATTTGAGGGTGCGCCGGTTCCCGCAGACCTCCGGCGTCAGTGGATACAGGGTACAGGCCCCGCTGCGAAACCGAATGCCACGCTTGAAAGCAGTATACGGAACGTAGCCTACGCACTTCTCTCCGGTGCAGATGGATGGATGTTCGACGGTGAGGATGCACTGGGCCAGGTACGGGCGATGTCCCTCGATAATCAGCGCAACCTCAAACTGGCGATTCACGGCGATCCCTTATTCCTCAAAGTAGCAGAACAGGTTGCGCAGGAAATGAACCAATGGTCCACCGCTTTTTTCGGCCACGAGATTATACAAGACTGGAGGGATCAACTGCGCTTCACGACGAAAATATTCCGCGCCCGTGGCCTGCATCTCGATGACCGTCACATCCGCGATGCGAACGGGGTAGCTTTGGCTGCATCGATCGTGGATTTGGTACTGTACGTGATCAATAATCACGGGGTGTTGCAAAAGGCCGGATCGTCGATCGTTTTATATCTGCCGAAGATACAGACTGCCGGAGAAGCGGCCCTTTGGAATGCGATGCTGCATGCGCTGGAAGACCATATCGGGCTGGCCCGCGGCACGATCAAAGTGTATGTGCTGGTGGAACAATTGGAGGCTACCTTTCAACTCATGGAAATCAGGGCGGCGCTGGGAAAACATTTTGTAGGCTTTAATACCGGGCGATGGGACTACATCAACAGCGTAGCGGATGCCATGGCCTGGGACAAAGACTTTATCAATCCGAACATCGAGGGAATTACGATGACGTACGGATACATGCGTAACTATGAAGACCGGGTAAGAAGATCTGTTAACACGCCGGACCGCAACGGTAATTATACGCTCTGGCAGGGTGGTATGGAACCCAACATCCCGGTAGGATCGAAGGAAGGTGTTGCTGCAAGTATGCAAAAAGCGGTTGCCGGAGCAGAACGGGAACAACGTGACGGCGCGAGCGGCAAGTGGGTGGCTCATTGGAAAATGGTTCACATCGTCCGGCCTGTTTGGGAAAGGGCAGGAGCACCGAATCAGATGGGCAGGACGTTTCCGCCTCTTACGTACTCCCGCCACGATGCCGATGGGCTGACGCTTCTCGAACCTGCACCCACCACGATCCGTGGCGCGCGCAATTTGTTGAGCGTTGCCTTGCAGTATGGTAATGCTTTCCTGCAGGGCATGCAGGCCGCGGCACTCAAGCCCGCCGACTATTTCGGAAACGATGATATCCTTTACCTGATGGAGGATATGGCTACAGGCGAAATCCGGTTAAGTATTCTTTGGGAATGGGTACATAAGGGAGCCCGGCTTACCGAGAGCGATCCCGACACCGGCGTCGAAGCAGGATATGTATTTGACGATGTATTGTTCAGGGAATTGATGGATCAGGAATACAGCAAATTACTGGCGGCGGATAACAAGGATGTTTATGACGCTTCCAAAACAACCACCTTACCGATCGCGCGCGAGATTGCTAATACCTATGTTCTCTGCGATGTAAAGATGCCCTGGTTTATCGACCTCCTGAACATCAATCTGAATAATACCAGCCTGGATGTTGCCCGGGAAAGGATCGGATTCTTTATGTCCGAATTCAAAACGGCGGGTATCCGGGTTACCGGTAATCTGGACTTCATGTAACCACTACGCAGGCAGGCAGAATCCATATTGGTACAGAACCGGACGCACTCGGTAACGCTGTCGCTAAAAAGTTTCGAAGCAATCGTAGTTCCGCTGCCGGACGATCTTGCCATCCTGAAATTCCAGGAAGAGTGCAAAGTGCGCCCGCAACGGGTTCCCTGGACTGATCTTACCGATAGGTACATTGAATACTCCGCTCCACCTGACTTCAAGAATTACGGTTTTTCCGGAGACAAACTCGCGTTCGACCTCATAGGTTTGGCTGACACATATTTTTTTTCCTTTTGCGGCGCGTTCCATCAGTGTTTTGAAATCACTTTCGCCGCCATGCGGATTCAGCTGGTTGGGATACTCCGTTTGAATAATGTCCGGAGAGAGGTACTCCGCTAAATCAATACCAGTCCTTCCTTCGGACAGGTGTTGTAAATGTTGCCTCGCGATGGTCAGGATATCAACGTTCATAATTTCTGGAGTCAATCGGATTCTTTATAACAATACGTTATAAACTTCAACAGGTTTTTCGATCCCCCGGATGATTTCCGGTCCGAGATGATGAATGGATATCCGGCCCGGAATTAGCTGGTGGAAGACTTCGCCCGAGATCAAAAATTGCGTATTGAATTTTTTGTTGAGTTGCTCTATCCGTGAAGCCACAATAACAGGCGCCCCGCTGATGGAAAATTGTTTTCGCTGTTCGTTTCCAATGTTCCCGGCTACGACAAGCCCGGAATGACACCAGGCACGAAGTTATGCACACCTTTGAGTTGCGGATTGTACAACATTCTGATATGGGCCTGGATCCGGTTTTCTGAATTTCCGTTAAGCTCATCCTGGTGCACGGCGATAACCGACGACAGGTAGTTGGTCAGTGTATTCGCAGTATTCGGATAGGACGCGTCTGTGATGATCTGAACTGTTCCTTTTTCAAATGCGCAAGGTCTTGCCCGAAGTTGGAAGGAAATACAACGGCCATTTTTACCGAACCTCGCCTGAACGCATCTTCGATTTCTTTCGCATCCGGCAAAATAGTTTCGATTTCAAGATACCGGCTGGATTCAATCCGCGTGATCAACTGTTGGGAAGATTCGTCCCGGGCCTGGTCGAATATTTTAATCAATTGTTTAAAATATTTCTGGAAATGCTTTTTGTTACTTTCCGCAGGCTTTTTTCCGGATGGACAAACCCGGTCCGTTTTTTTTCGTAGAATCAATTTTATTGGACAAACTTTCTTTATTTATGACTTCAGCGGGAAGTTCCGGCGTCTTGATTTCAGATGGATTCCCTCTCCGTTATATTATTGACGGAACGGGTATTCCCTTTCTGGTCGTCGGCAGTTCATTGTATGATGAGCGCGTGTTTTCTCCAGAACTCCGGAAACACCTCCGGTTCATCTTCACGGATCACCGTGGATTTGTGCCGCCGGGGCAAACGACACTTGACCACTCGGCATATGATCTGTCCGTCCTCGTCAATGACGTCGAAAAGATAAGGAGACAGCTGGAGCTTGATGAAGTTATCATTTGCGGTCACTCCGGCCATGCGTTCATCGCGCTGGAGTATGCGAATACATATCCGTCTAACGTAGCTGGTGTAGTGCTTACCGGATGTGGACCCAGCAATAGTGACGAAAGACGCCAGGCAAGTTTCGATTACTTCGAACAGACTGCTTCAGCAGAAAGGAAGGCGCTGTTCGGGAAACGGATGAACAATTTGGAAAAAATGATTCATGACGCCCCCGAAAAAAGGTTTATCAGTTATTGCTTGTGCTCGAGTCCGCAAGGATGGTACGATCTGTTATTCGATCCTTCACCGCTTTGGGACGGTCTCTATACGAATATGCAAATGATCGACTACGTCTGGGGTGAAGTGTTTCGGGATATCGATATCATAAAGGGATTGCATACACTGGAAAAACCTGTATTTCTCGCCCTTGGCCGGTATGATTACCTTACCGGTCCGCCAGAACTATGGGATCCGATCCGGCCGCATTTCGCTGAGCTGACAATGCGTGTATTTGAAAAAAGCGCACACTGTCCTCAATACGAAGAATGTGAATTGTTTAACAGGGAACTTTTAACATGGGTTGAGGAAAATATCACAATGAAGACGTAGCACCGGGGATGTTCAGGTCTTTTCAAGCCATTCCAGGATATAGTCCGCATCTTCCTGCCATGTCGATTGGCCCAGTACAAAATGGTTTCTTCCGGGAAATTCCTTGTAGTCCAGGATCGAATCGTTCTTGATGTATTTTTTAAAGTTGCGAAAGTTAAGATGCGGCGGTATTATATTGTCACTGCTGCCCGATGTGATCAGCAGCGGAACATGAGGTTTTGCAAAATCTACAGCGGCCGCCTTCGTCAATCCCCCCCGTGCGACGGTCTTCGATTCCGGGATAACATGCTGTTCATAAGCGAGCTTCTGCTCCTTTAAGGGCATGCCGTTCACGAATGCATATTGCCAGGTTTTGAACGACATCAAATAGGTCTTTCTCAACGAGGTGAATAGCCCCAGGGCCTTCCAGCCGGCACGCAGGAAGGAGAACTCATAGGGGAACACCCCCAGGGGCGGAACGGGATGGATAGCAACTCCGGCTGCCGCGAGATCACGGTTGACAATGATCTGCGCTATTAACCCGCCGAGGGAGTGTCCGATCACTATGGGTTTCTCGGTCTGCCGCTTGACGATCTTTGCATAATAATCGACCAGTTCCCCGAGCGTTAACAAAGCGAGGTCCGTATCGTACGGAGGTCTGTCACGAAGTACCGCCGGGGGCGAATCCTTGTAAAGCCACGGGGGGGCTATTGTCTTATATCCTTTTTGCTCGAAATACGCTTTCCAGGGATCCCAGCCCAGGTGTGAAACGAATGCTCCTGTAATAAATACTACCGTTTTGCTTTGAATACTATTCACTGGTGTTAAGATTTACGGACGGGTTAACGACTTGTTATGATTGGTGAGTTTGTTCATCTGCTTTACTTTTCCATAATCATGGTTACGCCCTGCCCGCCTGCGGCGCAAATGGATATAAAGCCCCTGCCGGATCCACGTTGATGCAATAGTTTTGCAAGGGTAGCGATTATTCTTCCACCCGTCGCCGCGAAGGGATGAGCCGCGGCAAGACTGCTGCCTTTCACATTTAGTTTGGCCCGGTCTATACTGCCCAGTGAATAGTCAAATCCAAAAGATTTCATCCATTCCGTGCTTTCCCATATTTTAAGTGTCGCCAGTACCTGGGCGGCGAAGGCTTCATGTATTTCATAAAAGTCGAAGTCCTGTAGACGCAGATTGGCTTTTGAAAGCATTCGCGCTGACGCATAGACAGGCGCGAGCAAGAGGTTCTGCCTGTTGTTGACATACTCGATTGCTGCTACTTCGGCCTGTGTGATGTAAGCCAGAACGGGCAACCCCTGTTTCTGCGCCCATTCTTCACTTGCAAGCAGTACACAGGATGCGCCGTCTGTAAGTGGTGTGGAATTTCCGGCGGTAAGGGTGCCGTTTGCCTTGTCAAATGCGGGTTTAAGTTTGGCCAGTTTTTCGAGGCTGCTGTCTCTTCTCAGGTTATTGTCACGGTCGAGGCCCAGGTATGGCGTAAGCATGTCGTTAAAAAATCCCTCATCATATGCCTTTGCCATTTTCAGGTGACTCTGAAGGGCGAAGGAATCCTGCTCAGGCCGTGATATTTCATAGTGCCGTGCTGTGATTTCCGTATGCCCCCCCATAGACAAACCGGTACGCGGCTCATCTATCCCCGGCGCCTCCGGGGCAAAATCTTTTAACCTGATCTTTAGCAATTTACCGATCCTTTCTCCCGTACTTTTTGCCCGGCGCGCTTCCAATAACGATTTCCGAAGCGGTTCGCGGATCACGAGTGGTACATTACTTGTTGAATCGACACCGCCGCAGATTCCGACGTCGATTTGGCCGAGGGCAATTTTGTTTGCAATATAAATTGCCGCTTCGATTCCCGTGTCGCATGCCTGCTGAAGGTCGCATGCCGGTGTTGCCGGATCCAGCGATGTACTCATCACACACTCGCGCATGAGGTTGAACTCACGGCTGTGCTTGATAACTGCTCCCCCTGCCACTTCTCCCATTAATTTGCCGTGCAGGCGGTACCGTTCGATCAGGCCGTTAAGTGCGGCTACCATCATGTCCTGATTGCTTGCAGAAGAATAAAAGGTATTGTGCCGTGCAAAAGGAATCCGGTTATATCCGATAACAGCAACTTTAAGGGATAACCTATTCATAGTCGTTCAATCGTAAGTCAGGTTGGGTTTTTTATCAAGTCTTCCGCGACCGGAAGGACGTGCAGCTAAGATAGAGGACTTCTTATATGAAACTCAACTTAAGGATGGAAATTCTCGCAAAATTTCGTGCAACCGTTACCAGCCCGTAGATAACGCCTGTATCGGCAACAGGACGGATGGTTATGCCGCCGGTTCAGGGACGGGCGGAATCATGATTTGATTTGCCCTGTAAGAATTCTTCCAGCTTTTCCTTTATACCGACAACCCAAACAATATCTCCCTCCATTAGCGACACCGTTGATTCCGGATTCAGAAACCGCTGCCCGTTACGTTCGAAGCCCACCACAAGTGCTTTCGCGTCTTCCCGGATTCCGGAACTCCGGATCGTCGTGCCTTGTAACCTGGAATCCCTCGCTACGGTAAAATTCTGAAGCACGATTTCGTCTTCCTGCACGCGGGGTTCCCCATCTTCATTGGCAGGGCTGTCAAAAACACCTTCCATACCGGCCAACTGGTCGTCCGTACCGATGATCGATAGTTTGTCGCCCGGGTATACCCGTTCATACCGGTCGGGTGTAACGATCGATATTTTACCTCTTTCGATCAGCGCGATGTTGACACCGTATTTTTCACGAAGTCGGAGTTCCTGAAGCTGCTTTCCGGATGACCTGAATTCCGGGTGGACTTCAAAGGTCGCGAGGTGAGCGTCCCAGGGGGTGATCTCGTTTTTGACAACCTTGCTCATTTCGCGTTCGTTCAGATTGCTCAGGAATCTTGTCTCCAGTCTTTCATAGAACATTTGTAATTTTTGGTTAAACAACACAGTGGCTACGGCCATCGCTGATACGGCAATGATAAACGCCACCGAAAGTGAAAAATAAATATTGATCAAAATACCGACAAGGATGACCGCGATCGCGATACGTGTGATCTCGATTGCAATAAGTGGGCCTCGGTTCAGTTTCCGGTTCAGCCAAAGGTTCGCGTAGCACTCTTTTTTTATTCGCCTGATCGCCAGCGCCCAGATGAAAGGAACCATCAGAATCAATGTTAAGATAATAGACATTATGGTACCGGTCAGCTCGTTGGCGAATAACGCCGATACGGACGGCTGAATAAATTGCTGTGAAATAAAGATCAGTCCTGAAATCAGGATAGTATGAACGATTGAGTTGATCACATAGCCGTGAAGTAATTCTTTCCAGTCGCTATAGGCCGATAGTTGTTGAGAGCTGGTACTGTATCGGTTAAGCGACTTGATCCATCGCTGTGGAAGCCGGCGTTCAAGAAAATCGTATACGGCCGTTGAGCTTTTGATCAGGAAGGGCGTTGTAAAAGTGGTAATGGCCGATACCGCGACCGCGATGGGGTAGAGGAACGCATTCGTTACCCGGAGGGAGACCCCCAGCGAAGCAATGATAAAAGAGAACTCCCCAATTTGCGAGAGGCTCATTCCCGCCTGTATAGCGTGTTTCAATGACTGCCCGGACAGAAGCGCGCCCAGGGTGATCGTGAGCGTCATACCGACAATGACGGCAGCGGTAATAATAAGAATAGGTATACTATAGTCGGCTAATATTCCGGGATCGATCATCATACCTACGGAAACAAAGAAGATCGAGGCGAACAGGTTCCTGACGGATTTTACGAGGTTTTCAATCCGTTCCGCTTGTGTTGTTTCAGAAAGAATGGAACCCATAATGAATGCACCAAGAGCTGCCGAAAAACCCACTTCAACGGCCAGCAACACCATCACGAGACACAACGCGATGGATACTATCAGCATCGTCTCGTCATTCAGAAGCTTGTGGACCCGTTTGAAAAATGTCGGAATGAAAAAGATCCCGGCCAGGAACCAAAGGATCAGGAAAAAAAGCAACTTCAGGATTTGAGCGGCCAGTTCGTAACCTGCAAATTGCCGGCTGACCGCGAATGTCGAGAGCATCACCAGCAACAGGATCGCGACAAGGTCCTGCACGATGAGAATGCCGAACACCAGTGATGCAAATTTTTTCGTACGAACTCCCAGTTCATCGAATGCACGCATAATGATGGTCGTTGACGAGATCGACAAAATTGCGCCCAGGAAAAGACAATCCATTAGCGTCCAGCCAAGCTGGTAGGCTATTAAGAATCCCAGCCCGTTCATCAGCGTGATCCCGATGAGTGCCGTAACAAAAGCTGCACCTCCTACTTTCAGAAGTTTTTTAAAACTGAATTCAAGGCCGAGCGAGAAAAGGAGGAAGATCACACCTATCTCCGACCATATTTTTATACCCTCGGCATCCACCACCGTCGGTGTCAGGGATACGTGAGGTCCTACCAGAAATCCGGCGATAATATAACCCAGCACAACGGGTTGATTGATCCTTTTAAAAAGGAGGGTGGTTATTCCCGCAATCGCGAGAATAAGAGCCAGGTCCGTAATCAGGGGTGCCAGGTGCGCCATATTGAATCACCAAATTTAGGCATTTTGACGGTACCCCTTCCTACGATAACACCGGGTCGCTACCTGAAATTACAGGGACATCCGCCAGTTTGTGTTTTACTACTCTATCAAACGATTTCATTAAAATTCAGCTAGGATCGTATCAGCCGGATCGTGTAATATTGCAATTGCGCTTCGGCGCAACGATCTTAAACGTATATGTGTAATGGAAATAGGAATTGACAGTTTTGCAGCGGCTACGATAGGGGAAGGAAAAGACAGGGCCGTGAACAGTATGCATGCGTTGTCCCAGTTACTGGATCGTGTGGAGCATGCCGACCGTGCAGGGCTGGCGGTATTTGGGATCGGAGAGCATCACCGCAAGGAATTTTTGGATTCAGCGCCTTCCATCATCCTCGCTGCCGCTGCCGCGCGTACCAGTCAAATACGTCTCACAAGCGCCGTAACGGTACTGAGTGCCGCGGATCCGGTACGGGTTTTCCAGAATTTCGCGACACTCGACCTGATTTCCAGGGGAAGAGCGGAACTGGTGGTTGGTCGGGGTTCGTTTGTTGAAGCTTTCCCGCTGTTCGGATTCAACCTGCAGGACTACGACGAACTGTTTTCGGAAAAACTGAATCTTTTTTTGAATATACGGGATCATGAATTCGTGACATGGTCGGGTAAATTTCGAGCCCCCCTCCAAAACCAACCGATATATCCAAGACCTCTCCAGGACCCTCTACCGGTATGGCTAGGTGTAGGAGGAACGCCGGCGTCGTTTATCCGGGCCGGATCATTGGGTATGCCGCTCATGGTAGCGGTAATTGGCGGAGAAACGCACCGTTTTCGTCCGCTGATCGATCTGTACCGCGAAGCGGGTGCCAAGGCAGGACATGCTCCGGAAAAGCTGAAGGTAGGATTACATTCCCTCGGTTATGTCGCATCGACCACTACCCAGGCAGTTGAAGAATATTACCCGGGGTATGCGGTAACATTTACGAAGATCGGCAGGGAACGCGGATGGCCACCGGTTACACGAGGACATTTCGACGCACAGCGTGGACCGCGCGGCGCTTTCCTCGTGGGAAACCCTGAAGAAGTTGCGGAAAAAATTGTCAGGCACAGTGCTTCGCTCGGCGGAATTTCCAGGGTTACCTTTCAGATGGATAATGCCGACCTGACCCATAAGCAACTGATGGACGCCATCGAACTGATCGGCACACGGGTGGTACCTCTCGTGAACAAAGAAATAGCCTGACCGTGGATCGTTGAAGGACTGCCATAGGTGTTTTGTATTGCATCGAAAAAAATTACAGTGGTTATGATTGATATTGTAATCGAAGCGCGAAAAGCTTCTCTTGCTCCCGGTATGGATGTAAAACGCATCCTTCCTTTCCGTATGCGCCGGATGGTGGGGCCATTTATCTTTATGGATCATGCGGGTCCTGTCAGTGTCCAGCCTCAGGCTGCCTCCAGCCTGGACGTACTGCCGCATCCCCACATCGGACTGAGTACGGTAAGTTATCTCTTCGGAGGACAGGTCACACACCGCGATAGCCTGGGTGTGCAGCAGATCATCCGCCCCGGCGAGGTTAACTGGATGACAGCGGGCAGGGGTATCGCTCATTCCGAACGATTTGAGGATCCGGCTGCCCTGGCCGGCGGATCGCTGGAAATGATTCAGACCTGGGTTGCCCTCCCGGAGAAAGATGAAGAAGCCATGCCCGCCTTCGACAACTATAAACCGGAACACTTGCCGGTCTTTACGGAAAAAGGGGTGTGGATGCGGTTAATCGCGGGAGATGCATATGGTCTGAAAAACAATGTAAAGACTCACTCTCCGCTGTTCTATCTTCATGTAACGCTGGAGCAAGGCGCACATATCGGCTTGCCGAAAGAACATTCCGAACGGGCTATCTATATCGCAAAGGGAAGTCTTGAAATTTCGGGACGCCCGTTTACGGCTGGTCAGATGATCGTATTCAGCAAAGGGATTGATCCCTTGATCTACTCGATGGAACCTACCACCCTGATGCTACTGGGCGGCGAGCCCCTGGGCGACAGGTTTATCTGGTGGAATTTTGTCTCTTCGCGCAAGGAACGGATCGAGCAGGCGAAGGCCGACTGGAAAGCGGGCAGAATACTGTTACCTCCTGCGGACAATCTTGAGTTCGTGCCGTTACCCGAAGACCATTCACGGCCAAGCCCACCGCCTCAGGCGCTTTCGTAACGGGACTATAAAAAATCGTAATCGCTTCCTTCTTCGTTCCACCTAATTTCGCTGGTACGAAAAATGTATTTTGTATGGCCTCGGAAGATTATCTGCCTGGTATCAGTCGGTTAGTATCCCTATTAGAAAGACTACGTCCTTTCATTCATTTTACCTGAAAATGGGTATTGAAATTTCACCCCTGCAGATCTACCTTGGTTCTGTGGAAAATGCCTGCCGCCTTCTGGAATCCAGTGCGCAGAATCGTTTATACCTGAGTTTTTTCCTGCTTGGTTCTTCATACCGTTTGGTCATTGGTGGTCGTTGGTACCTTGTCTTAAAATTTAGATGTTGTGTTTCAGATTATGTCTTCTCAGCTCTCCATACAGGTGTTATCGAAGGCTACCGCGGGAAGCGAAGAGTTTACATTTTTCGAAGCAGATGAGTGGAGCCCGGACACAGAAAGGCAGGTCATCACAAAGATCCAGGATATGTTAAGCGTGGTAAGACATTGCGGAAGGTCATTCCAGGTAAAAATTACGATGGATGTCGATGATCCGGCAGAAGCCGTCTTTCAGATCCGCAAAAAGATGACCAGCCGGATCGAAATAAATAATCAAAAATTAAGTATCAGGGAAATTGAAGTATTAAGGTTGATCATGCAGGGTTATACCAACAACGAGATCGCCGAAAAACTTTTCGTTTGTTATGAAACCATAAAATCCCACAGGAAGCATATCCTGCTTAAGACCGGCGCAAAAAACACGGCAGCCCTGATTAACCATTATCACCAGACATTTTTCGAAAAATAGACAACTAATTCCCCCTTTCGGGTGATAGCCTGATGGTGGTGCGCTCCGGTACCTTCGTATCATTAAAAAAACAATAAAAGATATGAGCAGCTACCCAGGAAATGGTATGCGTTCCGAACTCGAAGTTTTTGAAACGCCATTTACAGATATGACTCCTCGCCGGGAAGTGTATAGAACCCGCGAGGCGGAAGCCGCCTACGACAACTTTACACAAGAGCTCGAAAGCCCTTTCTCAAGAACTTATGAGGTAAACACCAGCAATCCCGTCGCGAGCCAGTTGTCTGAAGCGTTCGTTCAATTTCTCGGCGAATTGCACGATACCGAATTTTCCGACTCCGTTTACGAAATGGCATCCGAAATGGAAGACCGATGGATCTCAAAAATTTCAGATGAAGCGGCGATGGGTGACCAGTTCTTTCCTTTTGCAACGCAGCAGGCACGGGAATACATCGCACCCCTGTTGACGGAAACGGAAAGTATGATTGAACGGACTGCCCGCCATTTTACCGGTAACAACCTCGCTGATCATACGGAGTCAGAGATAGAATCATTTTTCAGCGAGCTGGAATTTAATCATGGTTCCTTTTCACCCGCCCAGGAACAATTCTTCGGAAAGATCTTCAACAAGGTGAAGTCGGTCGTGAAAAAAGGAGTGGAACTGGCCAAAAAGGGAATCAGTGCCGTAGGAAAAATACTTCCGGTCAATATAGTACTCAATAAACTCAAGGGACTGATCAAGCCGTTGCTGGATAAAGTGCTGAAATTTGCCATTGGAAAGCTCCCTAAAAACCTGCAACCTCATGCCCAGGCACTGGCTAAGAAATTCCTGAATCTTGAAGCGGCCCCGGTAACCGGGTCAGCCGATCTCTTTACAGCCGGTGAGGTCGACGGAATACAGACGGAATTTGACGAACGCCTGGCCGAGCTATTGTTTACGTCCGATGAAAACGGAGCCTATCAGGTAGTATCCGAATATGAATCTTCCGATTCGTCGATCGAACGGGAGTTCACCTACGAAAGCGGAGGTATAACACCGCCTTCCCTTGAATCCGCGCGTCAGCAGTTTATGAAGGAACTGAAGGCCCTTCCCCCGGGGGAAAGTGCCGCGCCGGCTATTGAACGTTTTCTTCCCGCTGCTATCCTAGCACTTCAGCCCATCATTAAAATGGCGATCTCTATTATCGGTCGCCAGAAGGTTATCAATTTTCTCGCCGGCCTGCTGGCTAAGCTGGTGGGGAAATATGTTCCGGAAAATGTGGCCCGCCCCCTGGCCGCCAGTATTGTGGACGTTGGCATGACGGCAATCGGATTTGAAGTAAATGAAACAGGCGCGAGCGATGTCGCTTACGAAGCAATTGTCGACACCATCCAGGAAACGATTCATAATATGGGAAGTCTCGACGAATCCGTAATCAACGACCAGGAAGCGCTCACCATGCAACTGCTTGAAGCGTTTGAGACCGCGGCTGCGCATAACTTTCCTCCCCAATACATACGCGAAGATCTCCGCCGCTCCGTTCAGCCTGGTGTTTGGGTACTAAAACCAAGGAAAGGACCACGCCACATGTACAAGAAGTTCACGCGTATATTTTCCATCACCATCGACCCACAGACTGCGCAGGCTGTAACCACCTTTAAGGGTTTGCCGCTTGCTAATTTCCTGCGGGATAAACTGTCCCTCGACCCGGCCCGCCCGATCCAGGCGAAGGTACATTTGTACGAGGGTATTCCCGGTACTAAACTTACCAGCATCGGCAGGTTCGAAGACCTTCCCGGGTTGAACGGTTCACAACCTTATGGCTGGGTGCAACTACACCCGTTGACCAGCCAGGCTGCGGCACTGCTATTGAAGGAACCTGTACTGGGAAAAGATGTCGACGCGAAGTTTACGGCCAAACGTCACCGTACAACAGTAGGCCAGCGGTTTTATTACCTGGACATCAATGGTGCAAAACTGAGGATACCGCCGGTCGACCATTCAACCCATAAACATCATGGCCATGGAAAACCGGGTACACCGAAGCCAAGCCAGTCTGCCGACATACAGGGCGTTCTCAACTTTGTTAAGTCCGAGATTACATTCAGCTACTATTTCAGTGAGGAAGATGCGAAGTCCGTCGTCGGGAAATTGAATAAAAATGATCTTCTCGGTGCTGCGATAGCCATTCGCCAATCCATAAAAACCGTAATGAATGGCATGATGCTGAAGAATATCGGTAATAAAGTAAAGATCGTTCATGAAGCTGTTCCGGAATTATACCTTGAGCATATCGATAACGAAGAAGGGGAGTCAGTTCTGGCGTCCCTCGCAAAGACTGCAGGAGGGATTGCGTTGGGCGGAAGCAAGGAGGTGCTTACCAAAATAATCGGGCAGCTTGCCGGTAAACTTTCCGGTCACGCCTATGACGCATTGGCCAATTTTTTCAAATCGCGCGCCGCAGAATTCAAGGAAGCGCAAGCGCAGCCACAAGATGGGGTAACGATCAGAATTTCGTGGAAAAACATGCAGGGTATGTCCGCTATAAGAACGGTTATCTCCGCCATCCGGGGTAAACTTTCCATCGGAAGTATCTCCGATCTGTCTATTCCAACTATCCCGTCTCCTCAGATCAGTGTACTTCCCGGCCGGAAATTCGAATAGCAGCGAACGGATATGGAACTCGTAACGTCATATCATACGTCCTTGTCGAGGCAGGTGAACCACTGGCTTCAGGCGGCTTCAAGACTTTCCACGCTTGATCACCTCGCTTCCGGTTATGCCTGGCAGGGTATAGATCACAGGATCGGTGTATTACTTAAGAAATCATTGCAACAAAGCGTTACCGAGGTTTCGGCACTGGCGACCTCTCTGCAGCGGCAATTGAATAATACTACGGATCCCGGCCACTTGAAAGAAATCAAGAGGGGATTGATCCGTTTGAGAGAAAGGTACCTGAAAGCGGAGGAAACGATTCACTTTTACACTATAGCGATCAATTCACGAACAACTCCCGGTGTATCCGCTTTATTACGGGCCTGCGATATTCTGTGTACCCGGAGTATGCAGGAGTTGTTAGCTCCTCTCGGCAAGGAAACGCCGAATGTCCTGACGTATGTCGACAAAGGAGTAGGTGCTTCTATATTGAAAGCCGGCCTTCGTTTGTGGGATGGAAACATTAGTCCTGTTGCGGCGATCAAGATCACACAGCATAATTTATTCAGACCGACAGCCATTATTCACGAGACTGGCCATCAGGTAGCCCATATCATCGGCTGGAACGAGGAACTGGCAAGTTCGTTTAACACCATGCTCCGCGGGTCAAAAGTTGTTGGTGCCGCATTCTCCGGGTGGGCCAGTGAAATTGCAGCAGACGCATTTGCTTTTGTTCATACCGGCTATGCTTCGGTCGCGGCGCTTCACGACGTTGTCAGCGGAAGTGTACAAACCGTCTTTGCTTACCATGCATACGATCCTCATCCGATTTCTTATATCCGCGTACTGCTGAATATCCAGATGTGCCGCCACTTTTACGGTGCCGGCCCATGGGATGATCTGGAGGCTGCCTTCCGGAATGACTACGACATAGACCGTGTAAACTTCGCATCAACAGGTCTGATCAGGCTTTGTGTTGACGCGTTACCGGAAGCTGTAAGGCTTATCCTGGTCACACCATTCCGATGTTTCGGGAACAGGTCCTTATCACAGATCATTCCGCCGAACAAAGCAAGTCCCCAGGCTTTGGAGAAACTGGAATATGTTGCTGGTCCGGCGCTGTATACATCACATGCCTGGATCTGGAACGAATGTATCCGGCTCCTCGCCCTGAATGGATTCAAGATCGGAACCGGGAAAGGTGATCTCCCCGCATTATACAGGCAACAGGAGGAGTGGATGACAAAGCTGGGATTTGCCGTAGAATTGAACTGACAAAAAAACTATTCTCCTTACTTTCTAAAAATCAACAACATGATATACAAACTTCCAACAGACAAAGGCGGCCTTACATCCAATAAGGATCTTCTGGGAAAGGTTAACAAACTATCACCGGCGAGCAAGAGCCTATGGGACGATCTTTACTACAACACGTATGTGGTAAGCATCAAGCAGTATAACTGGATCTTGTCGGAGATCAACGCCGGCAGGATCACGGCGGAAATAAATTCCCAGAAACTTGAATACGAAAGCCAGATCCGGAAAGCCGAGAATGACTTGCTCAAAATGTTGAATGAACCATGCGATGTATCCGACCTCGATCTTGCGACGGCAAAGGCAAGATCGTTATCAGGGCAGGGGAGTGTGATGATCAGGCCGGCGCCCGGAAAAGGAGAGCCGTTTAAAAAAGTAAGACAAAAGAAAGTGAGTCGTTAATGTTTCACCAATAATACTTCAATCATGGATATCCTCGATAATCTTCTGTACGCAACATACGCCAGCCCTGTGAACGCGGCAATCCCGGTCAATATTCCGCCGCCGGTTCCACCATTTCCGGCGCCGGTCAATCGGATCATCAGCGACTACATCCCACCGTTCGCGGCGCTACCTATACCAGCCGTTGCCGGAACGGTGTTTACCTACGACGTGGTGGATAAAATGAATTTCTGCGCTTATGGCGACCCCAATGCGCTGGAGAACACGATTCTCCGCCACTGGCATGATATCGATAACCAGGTCAACTACGACTCCCAGGGTATTACGCCGTTTAATGCCGCACCGAACGGTGTGCGCCTGGTATCTTTTGAAGATTCCAGCACCTATCACCTGATAAATTCTTATCTCCTGGAAAATACCCGTATACTTCAGATTTTTGAGCGGTTCATTGAAAAATACCTGCTCGATGAAGAGTTCGGTATCGCCGGCGATGCACTCGTTTTCGACTGGATTCAAAACTCGGAGCGGTTATTCTTCAAGAACGATCCGCACATGTCAGCCAATATCAGAAGCCTCATTCGTCCGAATGCAGATGCCAGCCGCCGTAATGCATACTGGAGAATGTTCGGAATGGACCTGGCTTTCGGTGATATCAATTCGCAAAGCAATGCCTCATTACCCTATACAAAAGCAAGGGCAACCAACCAGGAATTCATAGTGCTCTTTGAAAAATACCTGTCCGAAATATGGCAGAGCTATATCAATGCCCGGAACACAGCCGGTGCAAATACCTCGGACATCAATATTGTCGTTGATCTGGCCGTACAGTTACGGGAGATGCTGATCGCGCGCCGTGGAAATACAAACGGCGCTACTTACGCGAACCTTAATTTATCGAGGGAGGAATTCTCATCCGTACTGATCACTTCCTGGTTTACCTTTATCATTTCCCACGATTCTCCCGTGGTGAATTTCCTGAACTGCCAGTCCAGCACAATTGGCGAAAGACTTCTGAAGATCGGTGCAAAGGTAGGGATACCGGCACATGGTAAATGTCAGTCGCTGTTTGAGATTGCCGGCCCCGCTGCCTGTATACTCACAACCATTGAAGCAGGTGATGTGCTGGACAACCCTGCCGTTATGCAAACCATATTGTCGAGTCTGAATCCACCGCCTGCTGTTCCCCCGGCACCACAGTTCGTCAGGTACATGACCGACTTTCTCACCGTTATTAATAACTGGGAGAAAGCGACGGGTCACCGCATCAAAAACCCGGAATCGAATATACTCGGAACAGTCAGGGTGCAACAAAACGGAGTGAAAGCAACTGCAGCGCTGAACTGACGGCCGGTCTGCTGACGTTTCAGACAGGTAACAGCAAGAAGCTGATTTCCCCAACAGGAGCAACACTGAATTTATTATGATCGTACGCCCGGGCGGCGTACATACTATTATCCATTTCCAACAACGCGGTTATGAAATCTCCATTCAATAATTTTTCGATATCGGAAACCTTAGGCGCCCCAAACCAGGTTTACGACGAACTCACAGGTAAAAGCCCCTTCAGGGAAACAAACGAGTCAACTTACGACTCGGGCGAAGCGGAAACGGACGACGGTGAAATAGTAGATGAAGAAGAAATGGAATTTGATCTCCACGAGAGCGGGGACTTTGAGGAGTTTACCGATGAGCTAGACGGAGCGGAAAACCATTTTAGGGAAACGACCTACGAAGAGGAGGGTGGATCCGGGAACGCCGACCCTTTACCTGTCCCGGAAAAGAACCCCGTGCCGTTTGCTCCGATCCCGGTAGGAACTTGTTTTTGGCCCATAATTACTTCACACGCAAAAGGGAGGGAAGTAGCATTTCAGGGTACGGATAAAAAATTCAGGGGAAATGTCGGAAGAAGGTTTCTGGCATCAAGGACGGATGGGGGCCGGTATCATGTGGGGATCGATCTGTGGGCTAACCACAAGGATCCAATTGTCGCCTGTGAGGACGGAACGATCGTGAATTTTTACCACTTCTACCGGAGTACCTATGCGCTGCTGGTTGAACACAGGAATTTGGTCATCAACTACGGGGAGGTCCACAAGGACTCCCTCACTGCAAACAATTTAAAAGTTGGCGACCGTGTGCAAGCGGGTCAGGTCATTGGTTTTGCCGGAAAGATGTACAGCTCCAGTATGCTGCATTTCGAGACTTATACAAAAGGAACGCGGTCGAATAAGCGCTTCCAGGTTGGTGGTAATCCCCCGAAAGAGATCCTCAATCCAACGAAGTACTTATTACACCTGCAAAGCAACGGGCAGGGTGGTAAATCCTCATCCCCAGGGCGTACCGTTCCGGCCTCTAAGGATTGGTCGAAAGAAATTGCTCAAAACCGAAGTTATTCCCTGAAACTGGGATGGGACAAGTACATTTATGAGATCAATGACCTGTTACTGAAGGTGACAGGCCAGTCGAACATCAGCCTTGGTGAACAGGCCTTCGCGGAGGCCGTTGCTTTGTGGCAGCTTCAGAATGGATTTTCCGGAAATGACGCCGATGGCGTAGTCGGCCCCGCAACCTGGAAAAAAATGCAATCCCAGCTAGGCATAAAAACCACCGCAGCACAGGCGCCTGTTAAAACTCCTGCCCCGGCACCCGGTGATAATATAGTTTCACGCATACTGAAGTATACAGCGCCTATTGAACTGTACAGTAAAATGCACAGCATCAATCCGAACGTGATCAGAGGAATTGTCGCAGCCGAATCAGGTGGCGATTATTTGTCCGGCAGGGGTGGCACCGGTTATAAAGGGTTGATGCAAGCCGAGAGAACAACGGATCAGCTGGAACCGGCTGTAAGTATACGGACGGGAATAGAAAAGTTCATCAAATTCAGAGATACCGTATTGAACCCATGGTTGGGTAAATTAGGTATTTCAAAGCCCTTTCAATACGACGAAAACTACCTTAAAGCATGTCTGTCCTGTTATAATGCCGGACCGGTGACGGCGCTGAAAGCCATTCAGTATGCCCACTCGGCAGGCGATTGGAGCCAATGGTTGTCGGGTGAGAATTACCTGCGTGCCTTACTTTTTTCCGGAGGGTATGCCAGCTATAGCGCGTGTTCGGGGAATGCATCTGCAACTGAAATTAACCGGGCGAAAGCAGAACGTATCCGTTACCGTTTTAAAACCAGTGGATGGAGATCGGAGCCTGACCCAGCACCCTGGAATACGGTATCTTCCGTCATCCATCCGGTCATGCGTTGCTGGATCGAAACCAAATTTAAAAACACACCGGGTTACCTGGATAAGTTTATCCGGTACTACCGCTATTTCGAAAACAATCCCGTCGTACATGAGATGGAAGACTCTATTAGCGAAGCATCCGGAAACCAGGACCATTACACGGCATATGAATTTGATGAAGAAGAAAGACCTGATGGATCAATGATTGATCCGGAGATGGATTTCACGGGTGAATTCGAACACGACGATACGCTCGACGAGATGCACTCAATTGACGAAGAACATATCGACGAATGGCTGCAGGATTCTGAAAACACCGAACCGTTTGAACCGGTTAACAATGAATCGGGCGAAGATGAAGACGGGGAAATTGTCGATCACGAAGAATGGGAGGAAGACTCATCCGAATCTGCGCGTACCGACGATGAGTGGGAAGCCAGCGCCGAAGATCAGTACGACGGCCCTCATGAACATGAAGACGGTGCTTATTCCCATAATCTTGTCAGCGAAGATACTTTCAGCAATTGGCAAAAATCTGTCGCCGACCTCAAGACAAGATTTTCCTCCGAGCCGGAACACAACATTGATCAGTTGCCAATCCCGGGCTGGCTGGACCATAACCGGATCTACACAGACTTTATTCAGAAACACGGAAATGAAGCCAGGACGATCATCGGTGATGCGTCGAAGAAAGTATCCGCCAGGTATTTTGTACTTCACGACACAGCCGTAGCAGCAGACTTTAAACAAGCCCAGATCAAAGGAAAAGGAATTCACCTTTGGGTGAATGCACAAAGCCCCGTACTATCGGGAAACGACTGGCATATAAAAGGCCTTGGCGTTAAGCTGGAAAGGAAGCGGAACAATGCATTTGTTCACGTGGAGATCACGCGTGACAAGGAGCTGCAGAAAGCCGTTCAGCGGAAGACCAACGGCAAAAAGGTATCATCTGACGTTATTATCAACGCCGGCGGAATCAGGAATTTCGGAACTTACTATACCGATAAGCAATACGAACTCGTTGCCTACGCTTATCTTGTCGCATCCCTGCGCCGGGGAAAATTCCTGACTGTCACTATCCACAGGGAAGTGGACAGGAGTGTCGTCGTACGGCGTCCGAATCAGCAATACGGATACGGGCATGATGATCCCCAGTTTTTCGACATCGATTATTTTTACCGTATCATTTGCCGGTTGCTTTCATTCCCAGAGAAGATGACTTTTGGTATTCAGCGTGACCGTGTGCTGGCGCAGAAGCAAAGTAACATGGCCGGTTACCAGAATATGTTTATCCCATACGTAGCCGGTCATGTGACTGCTGCGAATCAATACGGTGAATTGATCCGCCTGAACCCTGCATCATCGCGCTATAAAACCGTGAAGCTGAAGCATGGATATTACTACGATGTAACAGGTTTGAAAAATAAATTCAGCGTGCCCGAGGCCGAAGTGTCGTTTGAGACGCCTTTATCTACTCCATTGGAGGTACCCAGGCTTATCGCTGAAGACTTTACCTTGCCCGGTTATAGCTGTTACGTGCGTATTGATCTGGGAAAGGCGAATTATCCGATGACTATGACAGGAATCTACATCCCTTCTGCCTTTGATCCCGCAAAACCCGTGGATGTTGTTCTTTTCCTTCATGGAATGACAACTACCTTTCCGGGGCCGTGCGCGCAAGTGATCGACTTCTGGAGCGCGTCGAACTTGCCCAAATATGATCTGAGGATCCGGGAGGACATTAACTCAAGTGAAAGGAATGTGGTTTTGGTTGTGCCTTCTATGGGAGATAGCCCGAATAAATACCGGAACCAATTGAGTGACCAGAAACAAGGACTTGATTCTTACCTGTCGAAAGTGTTGCTTTCCGTAAATACTTATATCGTTAGAAAACGTTATAATTCAAATCCTGTAAATTTCAGGAACGTTATCCTCGCCGCTCATTCCGCCGGTGGTCTTCAAATGCTTAAGATCGCCATAGGTGAAAACCCAATCTACGGCCCCAAGATCCTGGAGTGCTGGGGTTTTGATTGCCTCTATGGAAAAGTGACCGACGCATGGTTAAAATGGGCTTCAAAGAATGGGAATAAAAAACTAATGATCTATTATCAAAGTAGTACCGAAGGGAACTCAATCCTGCTGCAACGGAACTCCAAAAAACTTCCCAACGTGTTTGTACGGAAATCGGGAGCTAAAAACCACTACTGGGTCGTAAGGGAGCATTTAAAGGACAGAGTGACTAAGATCGGACAATCAAATCCAGGTAAACCGGATTTTGAAGAACCGGACTATCCAATGTAGTTTGTACCGGTTTGGATTATACGGTTTACTTCTGAAACTTTATAACATCCACCGAGGCCGATTTCTTTATAGAATCTACAGGTTACTCGTTACCATAGATATATCACTTATAATCGAACCGAACCTTGTTTTTCATCAGGTTGTATTCGTCGACGATTTGTGTCAGCAATGGCGTCGACTATGTCTACGTAAAACCGGTATCCATAGAGCCATGGACAATGTACCCTTCACAAGACATTTTACTTAGTCTCTGGCTTGTACGGCGTTAGTCCTTAAATATAACAGGCAGATACTTCACCATTTTGATATACCTTTCCAATTCGTATTTTTGGTCGGAAGGATAAAGCTGCTGTCATCAGCATACCGATACGGTTGGTTGCAGTAACTCGGGTTTTCATCCTTATATCATTGACCACCATTATCATGAGCTTTTTTGCCGATTCGCAAGGAACAAAAATCTATTACCAGGTAAGGGGAGACGGCGAACCGTTGGTGCTGCTAATGGGGTTTGGTGCCGACGGCAGCCTTTGGGAAAAACACGTGGCGGAATATGAGAAACACTTTACATGTATCCTGATCGACAACCGGGGAGTGGGGCGTTCCGGTCAGCCAAATGGTCCCTATACAACTGCTGGAATGGCCGGTGATGCAATAGCAGTAATGGATCACGCAGGTATCGGCAAAGCCCGTGTTGCGGGAATTTCCATGGGCGGAGCAATAGCCCAGGAGCTGGCCATTAATTTTAAGGATAGAGTCAGAAGCCTGGCGCTTATCAGCACCTGGTCCCGGTTTAATAATTACGCGAGAACAGTTTACGAAAACCTGAAAAAGCTGCGGGTCACCAGTAAGCCGGAAGACTTTATGGAATTGTTGCAGCTATGGATTTTCGCGCCCCCATACTATGAGTCCGGCATGAAGGACCTAAGAGCCGGTCAGATCTCCGCTGCTGCTAATCCCAGCCTTCAGTCACAGGCCGGTTTCGAAGGGCAGCTTGATGCGTGTATTCATCACGATACAGTCTCCAGGCTGAAGGAAATAAACGTACCAACTTTGATTACCGTGGGGGGAATGGATATTTTTACGCCGCCGGCTTTTTCCGATGTGTTGCATGACGGGATTGCTAACTCCGTATTGGTATCCTTTCCGTTGGGCGGACATGTTCATCACTGGGAGGACCTCGAACGCTTCAACAAATTAACCACTGAATTTCTAATTTATAACTAACGATGGGAAAGATCAAAATCGCCTGCGAAACGTATGCATGGCAAATGCCCGGTGAGTCTTATAAAGGTAAACTGGATCATATCATGGGTGTCGCTTCCGCTGCAGGTTTTACCGGCATCGAGCCGGAGACAAGTTTTTTTGGCGAGCTGTCGGATCCGTTGAAAATGAAAGACACGCTGGCACGGCACAACCTGGAGCTGGCTGTATTGTGCCATGTCGAGGACTGGAGGAATCCCAAAGAAACGGATGGCGAAAGAGCCAGGGCCCAAAATTGGATAGACTACCTTTCCCATTTTCCCAACGCGATTTATTTACCGGTTCAGATGCCGGGAACGGACCGGAACCACCTGGAAGAGCGCCAGCAGAACCTTCTCCGGTGTGTTAACGCACTGGCTGAACGGGCTTCAGCTAACGGTATTACCTGTTCATACCATCCCAATTCACCGATGGGTTCTGTTTTCAGGACTGAAGAAGACTATAAAATTCTGCTCAATGGACTCAACCCGAAGCATATTGGATACACACCGGACGTCGGTCATATCGCAAAAGCCGGTATGGATCCGCTCGCGATCATTAAACAGTATCGTGAATTGGTAAACCTGGTCCATTACAAAGACATGCATGCCGACCTTACCTGGGCACAAACGGGGGAAGGCATTATCGAATTTAGGGCCATTACCCAATATTTGATCGACACAGGTTATGAAGGCTGGATTATCATGGAAGACGAATGTGACCAGGCAAAGACAGACCCGGATAATGTAACGATGAAGGACGGCGAGTATGTAGCAGCCAGCCTTAAGCCACTGATCGGGGCGTTATAACTTCTGTTTAAATACCTATTCTCACATATGGATATTAACCGCTGTTTACACAACCGGGGTAACTTTATAGTTTAGCCCGGCCGTTGTGCCTGCAGTGACATCAAGGGTGATGCCGGTTATTTTGCACGCCATCTCTGACGAGAGAAACACAGCGGCATTGGCGATATCATTCATGGATGGCAGTTCTTTTAGCATCGTATCTCTTTCCATATTCCGGAGGATGGGTTCCATCCCGGCAGGATCGGCATCAATCGCTTCCTTAAAAACCCTGGAATCCGGCGAACCGGCGGACCGGATGTTCACAACACGGATACCATAGACGCCCAGTTCCGATGCCAGGTTCCTGGAAAAACTTTCAATGGCGCAACAAGCCGGCCCGAACCCTGCTGTAAACGGATAGCCGGTTCCGCCCGGTGTAGCTGTTAAGGATAGAATTACGCCTGATCGCTGTTTGATCATAACCTTGGCAGCACCTGTCGCCGTGAGGAAATGGGACTGCATGGCAATATGAACAGGACGCACAAAATCGCTTACCGACATCTCCACCAGGGGAATGTTTTGCACGACCTGAAGATCAATGGCATTGTACGATATATCGACCGAACCCGCTTTCTTCCTGACTTCAGCGATATGATCGTTGATCTCACCCTCATGAAGAGCATCAACCTGGCTTGCTTCCGCCTGACCACCGGAAGCCAGGATCGCATCTGCCGTCTTCCGTACCGTTTCCAGGTTCCTGCCCGTGAGAAATACTCTGCATCCTGCCTGTGACAGCGCACTGGCTACAGCGCTTCCCAGGGATCCGCCGGCTCCATAAATAATGGCATTTTTGTTTTTAAGAATCATCGTATTGTTTTTAGTAACCTGGATTGTACACAAAAGTAACTTCGTTGCGCCTTCGGACAGATGGTGCTTTTGAGACAAATTGAGGGTGCAATTGCGACGCTCTTTGCCAATCAACCGCCTGCAACGCCTGGGAATAATAACCAAACCTATCGCCTTGACCGGTATTGCAATATAACTAATAATATTAGTAATATTAACTAATATTATTAGGTAATTTTAGTAGATTTGCTTCCCGCACCACAGCTTCAGGGTAATTGGAATGTCCGATGAAAAAGGCAGCTATCATTTCTGAATTACAGAGAGAAATCCTTCTGCTCCAGGGGTTTAAGCCTGCTAACAGCCTTGTGGTAGATAAAGGCCTGGGACCGTTGAAGGCGGCTTTCCCGAATGCTTCTTTTCCACTGGGGGCTGTACATGAATTTATTTCGACTGATGCGGAGTCAATGGCTGCGACAAGCGGATTTATGTCCGGAATCTTATCCATCCTCATGGGAAGAGATGGCATTTTGATCTGGATCAGCACCTCCCGGAAACTGTTTCCGCCTGCGTTACGATCATTTGGCTTATTCCCGGACCGGATCATATTTATTGATGCGCAGCGGGAAAAAGATGTTATATGGGCAATGGATGAAGCGCTGAAATGCGGGGTACTGACAGCTGTGGTCGCCGAAATAAAAGAAATGGACTTTACTGTTTCCCGAAGACTTCAATTGGCTGTCGAACAGAGTAAGGTAACAGGCTTTATTCTCAGGCATAATCCCCGGGCTTTGAATACCACTGCATGTGTTTCCCGATGGCGGATCCGTCCCATACCAAGTGAAGCCATTGATGATCTTCCGGGGATAGGTCTCCCGCAGTGGAATGTTGAACTGCTGCGAATCAGGAATGGTCAACCCGGTATTTGGAGTATAAAATGGATGGATGGAAAATTCGTCTCTGCCCGGGAATGGAGTGAACACTCCCTGGAAAATACCGGAAGCGCTATGGAACAAAAGAAAGCCGGATGAAATGCAGCGACGTTATGTTTCCATATGGTTTCCGCATTTGATTACGGACTGGTTCTCGAACAGGCAACCTTATCTTCGTGACCTTCCTTTCGTTATATGCGCACCTTCGCACGGCAGGATGATGATCACCGCGGCTAACCAGGCTGTGATAAAAAAAGGAATAAACCGCGGAATGGTATTGGCAGACGCCCGTGCCATTCTTCCTTCCCTTGAAGTGCTGGATGATAAACCCGGTCTGCCTGATAAATTGCTATTGCGTATAGCCGAATGGTGTATCCGGTTCACGCCCGGCGCAGCAGCGGATCCGCCGGATGGCCTTTTACTGGATGTTACCGGGTGCTCGCACCTGTGGGGAGGTGATCACCGCTATGTGGAAGAGATCGGCAGGAAGTTAAGGGAGCGCGGATACAATATAAGGATAGCAATCGCGGATACAATCGGTGCGGCGTGGGCTGTTGCCAGATTCGGGAACAGTTCGCCTGTTGTGGAGACAGCACAGCATGTCGAAGCCTTACTGGATCTGCCGCCTGAAGCTCTTCGTCTCGAGGAGCCCGCCGTTGAGCGGTTACACAAACTTGGGCTTGATCGCATCAGCAAATTTATACACATCCCGCGGGCTACACTGAGACGCCGGTTCGGAAATCATTTCCTGATGCGCCTGGATACTGCATGTGGCCATGAAACCGAAGAACTTCGCTTCGTACAGCCCATCTTACCCTATCATGAACGTTTGGAGTGTCTTGAACCAATCGTAACGGCAACAGGTATCGCCATCGCGTTGGACAGGCTGCTGAACGCTTTATGCGCGAGGCTTCAACAGGATCAAAAAGGTCTTCGTACAGCCGTATTCAGCGGTTACAGGTCCGATGGAAAAGTGGAAAAGTTACAGATAGAAACAAATAGTCCCACAGGCAGCGTGAAGCACCTGTTCAGGTTATTTGAGACTAAACTTCCATCCATAGAACCGGCCCTCGGTATCGAACTTTTTGTTCTGGAAGCCCCGAAAGTGGAGGACCATTTCCCGGTACAGGAGAAATTGTGGGAAACATCCGGAAACCTGAATGACATCCGGTTAGCGGAGCTGATCGACAGGTTGAGTGTAAAGCTTGGACCACAAACCATTCATCGCTATTTGCCTGATGAGCATTACTGGCCGGAGCGATCGTATAAACCGGCGGGATCGCTTCAGGAATTAACAACTGTCACCTGGAAAGATGACGGGCAACGGCCCTTGCAACTTTTACCCGTTCCGGAACCCATTGAGGTTACGGCTCCCATACCCGATTATCCTCCTATGTTGTTTCGGTTTCATGATAAAGTTCATAAGGTCATCCGCGCGGACGGCCCCGAACGCATCGAACAGGAATGGTGGCTGCAGCAGGGGCAACACCGGGATTATTACCGTGTCGAGGACGAAGCCGGAAACCGGTATTGGCTTTTCCGGTCAGGTCACTATAGCGACAAAGCTCATCAGTGGTTTATTCACGGTTTTTTTGCTTGAACATGCACTACACGGAACTTCAGGTTACATCAAACTTTAGTTTTCTCAGAGGTGCATCGCACCCGGAAGAACTCGCGGAGCAGGCTGCAACGCTGGGCTATACGGCAATTGCGATTACCGACCGCAACACATTTGCCGGTATCGTACGCGGGCACGTAGCAGCTAAAAAACGGGGAATTCGTATTATTCCGGCCTGCCGGCTTGACCTTCTCGATGGCCCTTCGTTACTGGCATTCCCGACCCATATCAATGCCTACGAACAATTATCCACGCTGCTTACGCTTGGAAACATGAGAGCTGAAAAAGGAGAATGCCATTTGTACAAAAAGGATGTGTTCCAGCATGCCAGCGGCTCAAAGTTTATTCTCCTGCCTCCGGCCGCACTGAACGAAGCTTTCGATTTCGATCGCTCGTTTAAAAACGAATTGAATCAATACCGCGAAGCGCTTGGTGAGCATGTGTATCTGGCGGCCTCCCGTACATATTCCGGGGCAGATGCGAAATACCTGTTCCGGATTTTCAGGCTTTCATCTCAGGTGGGAGTCCCCATGATCGCCACCAATGATGTGCATTATCACCACCCGGACCGGAGGGAGTTGCAGGATGTAGTTACCTGTGTAAGGGAGAAATGCACGATCCATAATGCCGGTTTCCGGTTGCTGCCGAACGCGGAACGATACCTGAAACCAATGGATGAGATGGTAAGGCTGTTCCGGCAGTACCCGGATGCGATATGCCGAACCGGGGAAGTGGAAGAAGCCTGCACGTTTTCACTCGATGAACTAAAGTATCAATATCCCAAAGAGATCACCACGGGTGGGCGCACACCGGAGGAAGAACTTACATGGTTAGCATGGGAAGGCGCAAACCGGCTTTTCGAAAATATGATACCCGAAAAGATCAAATCCGCGATCGCGTATGAATTGGAGTTCATGGAGAAAATGAACTATGCCGAGTATTTTCTTACCGTACATGATATCGTCCGATTCGCCAGAGAGCAGGGTATCCTTTGTCAGGGACGGGGATCCGCAGCCAACTCTACCGTATGTTATTGCCTGGGAATAACTTCCGTTGATCCTTCAAAATTTGAACTGCTGTTCGAACGGTTTATTTCTTCTGCCAGGAATGAGCCACCCGATATCGATGTTGACTTCGAACACGAGCGACGCGAGGAGGTAATTCAATATATCTATAAAAAATACGGGAGAGATCGTGCCGCGATTGTTGCTACCGTTACGCAACAGCATCACAAGGGAGCGATCCGGGATGTTGGTAAAGCTATGGGACTTTCAGTCGATACCATCAACCGGCTTTCCGGGTCTGTCTGGGAATTTACCGAAGAAGGTTTTGACGGGAAGCGGATTGAAGAAAACGGGTTGAATCCCAATGACCCTATGCTACAGAAGACCATGCAACTGACCGCGCAGTATATCGGATTCCCCCGCCAACTCGGGCAACATACCGGAGGATTTGTGATCACCGAGGGAAAACTATCCCGGCTCTGTCCCATCCTTCATGCGCGTATGGAAGACCGAACTTGTATTGAATGGAATAAGGATGATATCGATGCCCTTGGATTTTTAAAAATCGATGTACTGGCGTTGGGAATGCTGACTTGTATACGCAAAGCGTTTGACCTTGCTAAAGGGCACTATAACTTGGATTTGACACTGGCTAATATTCCGCAGGATGACCCGGCCGTTTATGAGATGGTAAGTCATGCCGATACGATCGGCGTTTTTCAGATTGAAAGCCGCGCTCAGCAATCCATGCTCCCGCGGTTAAAGCCCAAATGCTTCTATGATCTAGTGATCGAAGTGGCAATTGTCAGGCCCGGGCCGATCCAGGGAGATATGGTCCATCCCTACCTCCGGAGGCGCAATGGCCTGGAACCGGTCGAATATCCATCGAAGGATCTGGAAGAGATCCTGGGGCGTACGCTGGGGGTACCGTTGTTTCAGGAACAGGCGATGAAGATCGCCATTGTTGCCGCCGGTTTTACACCGGGTGAAGCCGATGAACTCCGTCGAAGTATGGCAACCTTTAAAGCTAAAGGCGTGGTCACTCACTTTAAGGATAAACTGATCAGGGGAATGACGAAAAACGGCTATAGCACAGAGTATGCCGAACGGGTATTCAGGCAGCTGGAGGGTTTCGGCAGCTATGGTTTTCCGGAAAGTCACGCGGCAAGCTTTGCACTCCTTGTTTATGTCTCATCCTGGATCAAGTGTTATTATCCGGATATTTTTTCCTGTGCCTTACTCAACAGTATGCCTATGGGTTTTTATCAGCCGGCTCAGATCATTATTGATGCGCGAAAGCACGGTGTCGAGGTACGACCGGTGGATATTAATTATTCTGCATGGGATAATAGCCTGGAGGAACGATCGGGAAAGTTCAGGGTTCTCCGGTTAGGCTTCAGGCAGGTGAAAGGACTTCGCCAGGAGGATATTACAAGAATAACTAATGGGAAAACGAGGTACACATCCATTCGCCAGCTCCTGGAAGCCGGACTGAGAGATGCAGTACTGGAAAGATTGGCCGATGCCGATGTGTTCAGGTCGATGGGCCTTGACCGCCGGCAGGCGCTTTGGGAGGTATCGGCAAAGGACCGTCCGCTGGCCATGCACCACGGATTAAAAACCGGTTGGGGTGTGGAGGAAAAAATAAATCTTCCTGAAATGACAGAGGGGGAACACGTTATTCACGATTACGCGGCGATGTCGCTATCTCTTAAGGCGCACCCTGTCAGTTTTATCAGAGACCAGCTCGATCGGCTGGATATCATCCCTGCTTCCGCCCTTGAATCTGCTAAAGACGGCGATGTGGTGAAGGTAGCCGGACTTATCCTGGTTCGCCAACGGCCGGGGACGGCGAGTGGTATCTGTTTTATTACGATTGAGGATGAAACGGGATGTGCCAACCTTGTGGTCTTTCAAAAATTGTTTGATGAGTACAGGAAGGAAATTTTACAATCCAGGCTTTTAATGGTCGAGGGGAAACTCCAGCGTGAAGGAGAGGTGATCCATGTTATTGTCAAGTGCTGTTATAATTTGTCGAAACTTCTGCAGAAACTCCTTACCGCTAAAGGTCAGAAAGAAGTTTCAGTGACGACCTTGTCGCGGGCCGATGAACGAAGCGCACCCATTCCGGCGAAGAAAAAAAGTGAGGAGCATGAGATTGTCCAGGGAAAGATTTTTCCCGAGGGAAGAAATTTCAGGTAGTTTAATGGAAATAACCTGACTGGAAGAGGATGCGCAAAGCCGGTTAAAACTATGCTTTGCTTGGAAGCATATTCCGGATCGCCGCGATTTTCCAGGAACCTTTGTTATAGAGAACGATAAAAGTACTCCACATCTTCCTGGAACTTCCGTCGTCATTTTTGATTTCATACTTGCAGTCGACAAGGGCACTATTTGTTGCGAGCATCCTGATCTTTTCAACGGTTAAAGTCCTTGTTCCCGGACTAGCGGCTGAACTGCCGAGCATTCCCTTCACGGATGATGAAATCCCCGATCTCCATTCGCCGGTGGATACCAGCTGATCGATATCTGTTGTAAGAATACTTTTAAGAAGTACTGTATCCCTGTTTTCCCTTGCCAGGGAGTAATTGTCGATGAGCGAGGTGATCTCCTTTTTTTGTTTTTCAGTCAACTGGCTTTGCTGACCGTGTACCGATAAGGCGGTCAGGTAAAGAAGGATGAACAGGAAGGTAGTTTTCATAACATAACTCGGTTAAGGTTTTGGGCTGTTCCAAGCCGGATAATCTACTGTTAACAAAATAGCAACAAAATTTTGTTCACATGGCCAAAAAGTATAATATTCCTTCATGCCGGAGAGGAAGAAATCCGGCAAACAGGAATAATGATATCGTTAAGCGGAAACATCAGCAGCAGGCATGTAGTAACTGCGGCCCTTTTAGCGGGAGTGCTGTTGTTCGTTTTTACCTGCAATTCCTTTAAAAAGGACGAAAGGTTATCGGGTGTTATTCATCCGTCGGGAGAAGAGTTTGCCGGTTCGGAGACGTGCGTGAAATGTCACCAGGCAATCTCGGAATCACATTTTCAGACTCCGCATTTCCAGACGTCCAGGCCTGGCACAGCGGAGACGGTGAAGGGAAGTTTCGACTCCGGCCGGAATGTTTTTATAATAAGTGAAAAATTAAAGGTTGTAATGGAAAAAACGCAGGCTGGATTGTTTCAGCGTGCGATGGTTGATGGTGTGGAGGTCGACCGTAAACCGATCGATATCAGTTTGGGATCGGGAAGGCAGGGTCAGACCTATTTGTTTTGGGAGGATAATGTGCTCTTTCAGCTACCGGTATCGTACCATACTCCATCGGACACCTGGAGTAACAGTCCCGGTTATCCGACCGATCAGATCCTTTTCAGCAGGAGTATTGAAGCGCGATGCCTGGAATGTCATAATACGTACTTTAAAATAGGAAAGGCGAATAAAAAAGGTGAAACATTTGACCGGAGCCAGGTGATCCTGGGTGTTGATTGCGAGCGATGCCATGGACCGGCAGCGAGGCATGTGCGGTTTCACGAGGCGAACCCGGAAGAAAAAACTCCCAAGCATATAATCAATCCGGCGCGGTTAAGCAGGAAACAAAAACTGGACAATTGCGCACTTTGTCATTCGGGTATACGCGACAATTTTATGCCTTCGTTCTCTTATACCGTGGGAGAGGATCTCGATAACTTCCTGTTTCCAATTCACGCGCCGGATAGTGGCGCTACGCTTGATGTTCATGGAAATCAATATGGCCTGCTGACAGCGAGTAAATGTTTCCGGATGAGCGAAATGGATTGCTCCTCATGTCATAATGTTCATGTGAAAGAAACGAAAAAAACGGAAGTGTTTTCTTCGCGCTGCATGAATTGCCACAAGGAGGGAAGTGATCATTTTTGTAAACAGCCACCCGTTCCCGGACTGGTGCTCAGTAATAACTGCATCGACTGTCATATGCCTGCTCTCCCTTCCAGGCAGGTTTTTATCCGCGCCGCCGCCGACAAGTCCACCCCGTTTTTTGTGCGGACGCATCTTGTGGGCAACTATGAAAAACAGGTTAAATTATTCCTGGAAAATATCAAAAAGGAACCTGAATAGGCATCAAGTCCTTCTTACTGCTTTCTTTTTTTCGCGACAAAATCGTCACCTCCGGATTCCTGCAAAAATTAACAGGTCAAAAGTTGCGTAGTTGAATGGCTACATATATATTTATGTAGCCAAACGGCGACATATTATGACAATCGAAGCGAGACGGGATGTTTTTCAGGCTATTGCCGATCCTACGAGGAGGCAGATCATCACCCTCATTGCCAGGAGTGAAATGAATCTGAATTCCATTGCAGACAGGTTTGAGATCAGCAGGCCCACGGTATCTCAGCACGTGAAAATATTACAGGAATGTGGCATCATCGGAATTGAAAAAAGAGGAAGAGAACGTTACTGCAGGATTAAACCGGCAAACCTACGGGAGGTTGCGGATTGGGTAGAGCCATTTCGTGTGTTGTGGGAAGATAAACTGGATTCATTCGAGAAGTATTTGAACACCTTACAATCTAAAGCAAAACAAAATGAAAAAAGAAAACGAAGAGGCTAAGCGGACCATCACGCTGACAAGAACCTTCAACGCCCCTGTAAAACTGGTTTGGGACGCCTGGACACAACCGGAGCATATCGCGTTGTGGTGGGGCCCCAAAGGAATGGAAGTCAAGGTCGTTGAACACGACTTCAGGGTAGGTGGGCGGTGGGAATATACCATGGCCATGCCGGACGGGAGTCAGTTCATTTCGGATGGCGTTTATTCGGTTATAGTGACATTTGAAAAAGTTTTTTCCTCAGCGAATTTCAAACCGATGACTGCAGGTGTGGAAATACAGGCTCTCTTTGAAGACAAGGGAGACAAGACAAATTTCACTTTTAATGTTATTCACCCGACGGAGGAATATTGCGAGCAACAAAAGAAGATGGGTATCTACAATGGATGGGGCTCGGTCTTCAACAGGCTTGAGTCCGTATTAAGTTCGTTGATCGCCAGGTAGGGAAGGGTTGAGGAAAGTGAATTGTCGTCATCGCCATCTTGGTGCCCGATGTTGATGAAAGGTATTCCATACGACGCCTGAACAACCTGAAGGTATCCGGTTGCTACCGTTACCTTCAGGCAGCGCAGGTTGTTAAGCTAATGTTTTGCGTGCTTCCCGGTCGGGATCATTCTTGACGACACAGGTATCGTCCAGGATCATCGTCTCGCCGTTAAGGCAGGTGTATGCCGGCCATTTGGGTAATGTACCGCCATTTGGATTTCCGGTGCGCATAAAGTTTACCAGGGCGTCAGTCATTTTTGAAGAAAGCTTCCTGGGCCGGGCACCACCGCCGGTATGGGTGAGCATGAGGTCGGTGTTATAAAACCAGAAACATATATCGGAGCAATGAAAGGCGCGCATGCGGTTGTCGAACAGCGGTGGCTGCCATCCGAACCAGGCCAGGTAAACGCCCGGCGATTGTTTTGATTTCGCGTCGGCCAGTGCGATGGCATTCTGGCGGTTGCTGGCGATCATGGACCATATTTCGATCGGTCGTTTTTCGGGAAATGACTTTGCGTAGGCCTCGACTATGGAATCGGTCTTGTTTCCAAAACGGCCCTTAAGCTTTTCCTTGACACCCTGAAAGTCGATTTTTTCCAGCGATGCATCTGTCCGGCTCGGCGACTGTTCGTTAAATGTCGAACAGATGAGCATCGGCACGTTTGCTGCCGAGGGGGCCGGCTCGACATTATAAGGGTGCTGTGGTAAATACGTTCCGTCGACAACCGGTGCGAAGCCGCCGCCACCGCCGAATGCGGGCAGCTTCATATCCTCGCGGAATTTGGTGTAAGCCCGTGATGCAAATTCCAGGTATTGTTTCCATGGCATTTGCTGAAGCTTATCCATGTCGTTGTAAGTAAGACCGGCCTCCTTCAGAATGTATGAAGCCAGCTTTTCTGCATTGGCTTTTTCCACCGCCCGCAGGGAAGAACCGCTTAACGCTACGGCCTTGTGAAACAACCCTTTTGCAGCGGGCATCGCCGTCAATACGCAGACCTTCGCGCCACCACCCGATTGTCCCATAATTGTTATATTACCCGGGTCTCCGCCGAAAGTTGCAATGTTGTCGCGTACCCATTCAAGGGCGGCGACGCAATCGAGCATACCGACGTTACCTGATGCAGCGAATTTTTCACCCGCAGCGCCAAAGTGAGCATATCCGAAAGGACCAAGCCTGTGGTTGATGGAAACATAAACGACATCACCTTTGCGGGAAAAATTTTCGCCATGATATCCGTCCTGCTCAATAGCGTTTCCGTTGGCATAGCCGCCTCCATGTAGCCAGACCATGACCGGTCGTTTTTTTCCGTCGCCGATGGCGGGGGTCCAGACATTCAGTTTGAGGCAGTCCTCGCTCACGTCGTCGTAGTTCCAGTGGTCGACGAATGACGCGTAAACATTGCCATACCTTTTCTCCATATTTTGGGGCGCCGTGTTACCCCACCACACCGCTGGCAGTACTTCCGTCCAGGGTTTTGGTTTTTGCGGAGGCATAAACCGGTTTTCACCGGATGTGTCGGCGCCGTATGGTATTCCGAGGAATGTATGTATGCCCCGAAGTATAAATCCCCTGACTTTACCATTGGTGGTTTGAGCTACAGCAATATTGTCACCGACAAAGAGGATCTGACCGTCGTTGTCTGCGTTACCTTGTTTGGCGGATACGGCGGATGGTAGCGATATACCGAGAGCCGCTGCGCCTAGTCCAGCATGCTGAATGAATTTTCTCCGGTTGGTGTTCATGGTGTTGGTTGATTGGTATAGTGTTTGGAATGAAATAATTACATACCTGATTTCCGCGTTGTACTGCGCAGAATGTACATAATAAATATGAATAAAAACCCCGGATTTATACGGATCGCATTGATTTTTATATCAAGGGGAGTCCGTATTTACTGTACTCAAGCATGATCATTTTTTTCAGGGATACACTGTTTATTTTTCCGTTCGCTTCGCACAATTCTTTAAGCAGGATAAGTTGTTGCTCGGGCGAAAAAGCCCGGAGGTTTTTGATAAATCCATCTCTCCGGTTGGGAAGGTGCGAGGGAAATATCGTATTCGCATAAGGAACATCGACATTGTATTCGGCGCTTTTTTTACGGAAAAATTTAGCGATCTGTGTCCAGGTCATTCCATAGTCGGTTTGTGCAAGGATGTCCGCTGAATAGTTGATTAATAGGGCGCTTACCCGTGAATTCATAAAACGATGATTTGGGGAATTATGATTATACACCGGGGCTTCCTACAAGATCAACATTCAGTTCAAAGTTGTCTTCTATAGCTTTATCGCCTAAATTCTGGAAGAAATTGCCCGACCTGAATTTGATATCAAATTTTGTCCGGTCTACGAGGATCACAGCCTTTGCATTGATCTGGCCATTTGAAATACGGATAGTGGCCGGAAATTCAATTTCCTGAGTGATGCCTTTGATGGTAAGATTGCCTTTGACGGCGTATTGATCAGTACCCTTCGGGTCGATTTTTGAGATTATAAATGCGGCCGTAGGATTTTTGTCTGTGGAAAAGAAATCATCGGATTTTAAATGTCCCTCGAGTCTTTCATTCCCCTCGCTATCCTTTAATGTAGACATATCGATTACAAATGAACCGCCCGAAACTTTGTTGTCTTTAAAAGTGAAACTTCCTTCCGCCAGGCTGATCGTTCCTGTATGCTGACCGGTGACTTTTTTCCCCGTCCACGTGATCTTGCTTTTTTGATTGTCGATTTTGTACACATTGTCCTTGAAATGGAATGACATGAGTGATGCGATGGTAGCTACCATACATACGGCAATAATCTGTTTCATACTTTTTCGTTTAGTTGGGTGAGTAATCATTATACAAGTAAGCAACTTAAATTGCTCCTGAATGTTGTATTCGACGGATTTCAAAAAATACTCGACTGTCCTGCCGTTTTCATCCGTATTAACAAATCGTTAACAATTTGGAGAATGCGGTATTCGATCTGTTTACCGGTCGGTAAGCCGACCAATGAAACAGGATGTGAGGTGGTATACCCCTTTTGGCGCCGCCCGGAAAGAAAAACAGATAACCGTGTAACCTTTCATCGGCAGGTGGGTATTTATACTATACCCCAAATTCGACCCCTATGAAATTTTCAAACTGCGTTCAAACGATATGTCTGGTCAGTTTAATCGCGCTGACACCGGGCTTTTCACAAGAGACCAGCCCAAAAAAGGATTCACAAAAATCCGAAAAACGACAGTCCTCCCCTGAAAAAACCGATGGTTTAAGAAAAATAGCGACACGGTCGGCGCAGCGCGACTGGGAAGATATAGATGTCCATATTGATGAAGAGGCGTTGGAAGCCTCAATCGAAACTTCCATCGAGGTTGCATTGGAATCGATCGAGGTGGTACTGGATAACATTGATATCCAGCTTGAGCCGCTGGAGATTAACCTCAGCGCGCTGGATATAGATATCGAACCGATTGAGATCCCCGAACTGGACATCGATATCGATATTGAGCCGGTTGATGTTGACCTGGACAACCTCGATTTCGATATCAACCTCGACAGGGATGAGTTCTACCGGAATGATGACGACGAAGAGTTCGATAATTCTGATGGGAGAGATGGTGATAAGGAAAAAGACAAGATGAAGGACAAAGCCCCTAAAGAGAAGGACAAATCGGAGAAGGAAAAGGCAAAGGGTCTGAAAAAGATCAACTAGTAATTGCGCTATTCAGGCTGGAGTTGTGAGCTCCGGGCAGGAATACTAAGGGCGGGGTCTTCATGGTGATGAAGACCCCGTTTTATATCCGGTTACTTTTTGGGAAAGTCGGGATGATTCATTACCTCTTCAATCTGCGCCGTATGCCGTTTACTATGTGCAGCCATAAACAGGATGGTCTGATAGCTGTCCAGTATACCGAAAGGAAAATCGTTGTAATGGTTGCGGAGGTCATCGGAAGTGGTTTTTACAAAGCGGATGGTTCCGTCTCTTTTGTTAATAAATTCTTTTAGCGTTGCCTCGAACGATCCAAATTTACCGGTGGGTTCAAACGCTTCCTGGGTTTTTCTTTTGGTGCTCCGGTCCGAAATCATGGTGACAATTTCATCATCCTTCATTTTTATTTCACTCCGCCTGGACGGGTCGGCAGGCTCTTTCAGGCCCATCATGGCAAAACCGAATATGTTGTTTTCGGATATTGCGATGTGTTCAACGCATTCGGCAACAGACCAGTTTGATGCGCCGGGTTTGAAGTTCAATTGCGTGGGTGAAAGGTTCTTTACTTTGGTAACGAGGTCGTCCCTGGTTTCCTGGAGCAGGTTTGCTACGTACTTACGCTCTGCGTCTGTTAATGTGTCGGAGGGACGGTCGAAGCTCATGGATACCATGGCAATTGAAAGAAGGACAAATTTTAGTGCTTTCATAGGTATGTTTTTTGTTTGATGACCTATGACGATCATCGGAACTTAAACGGACAGAAGCTTTGATATTTTTTTTGTGCGCACCTGCTTTCGGTGACGGGATTTTTAAGGCCATTCGGTTTCCCCGGCGATTTCAACGGAATGCAAAAGAGTGCAGCTCTTGTCAACAGGGGGGGATTTTAATGAAGAATGTTGTATTTTAACTCGCCAAACTACAACCAACGTCAGACACCATGCTAAAATACCTGATCTTACTGCAAGCCTTTGTCTGGATGCCGGTCAGCGACGTCTTTCCACAGTCATCTAAAACATCCAAACAACCGAATATCATTTTTATCATGTCTGACGATCATGCCTACCAGGCGATATCGGCGTATGATAAACGGTTGATCAACACACCAAATATTGATCGCATCGCTCGTATGGGAATGCTCTTCACCAACGCCAGTGTAACGAATTCCATTTGTGCCCCGTCGCGTGCCACCATCCTGACCGGGAAACATTCCCATCTTAACGGAAAAGTTGATAATCATTTTCACTTCGATACCACCAATGTCACCTTCCCGCAGTTGTTTCAGCAGGCGGGGTATCAGACAGCTATGTTTGGGAAACTTCATTTTGGAAATAATCCCAAGGGCTTCGATCAGTTCAAAATACTTCCCGGGCAGGGTGCTTATTACAACCCCGACTTCATCACCAGGAACGAGGGGAATATCAAGGTGAACGGTTATGTGACCGATATCGTGACCGATATGACACTGGATTGGCTGGCGAAGGAACGTAAACCCGGCAAACCTTTTATGCTGATGTATTTACACAAGGCCCCCCATCGTTCCTGGCTGATGGCGGAACGCCATTTGAAAGAATTCACAGGAAAAAAATTCCCAGAACCTTCAACGCTCTTCGACGACTATTCCGGAAGGACACCTCCCGTTGCCGAAGCGGAGATGAACATCCTCCGTCATATGAGTTGGGCTGGAGATAATAAAGTGCTTCCGGAAGTAATGGATGAACTGGGGATACCGGAAATCGGATTCGACAAAGCACGGTACAAGGCTGAATTCGGCCGGTTGAGTCCTTCACAACTGGAGAACTTCCAAAAGGCGTACGGTCCCGTTAACGAGGAATTTAAAAAAGCTTATCCCACAATGACCACACAGGATAAGATGAGGTGGAAGTATCAGCGGTATATGCAGGATTACCTGGGAACCATCAAAGCGGTTGATGAAAACATCGGGCGGTTGCTGGATTACCTGGAAGCTAACAAGCTGATGGATAATACCATTATCGTATATACATCAGACCAGGGATTTTACCTCGGTGAGCACGGGTGGTTCGACAAACGTTTCATCTACGATCAATCATTCAAGACACCGCTGTTGGTTGCATGGCCGGGCCGCGTAAAGGCTGGTAGCCGTTCCGATGAGCTTGTTCAGAACCTGGATTTCGCACAAACATTCCTGGCCGCCGCGGGAATCCCCGCGCCGTCCGATATGCAGGGGGAAAGTATGATTCCTTTGCTTACCGGTAAACCAGGCAAGTGGACGCGGGATGCCGTCTACTATCACTACTATGAGTATCCTGCGGAGCATATGGTTAACCGGCATTATGCGATCGTTACGAAGGACTATAAACTGATCCACTATTATTTTGTAGAGGATAAATGGGAGTTGATCGATCGAAAGAAGGATCCGGAAGAACTGAAAAACGTGTATGACGATCCCGCATACGCCGTTGTAAAAAAGGACCTGCATACAAGGCTGGATAAACTGAGGGAAAAGTATAAGGACAATTCGTCAATAAGCCAGCAATACGTCGACCGGTTTATGGAGGATGCGGCTGCGGGAAAAGTGTTCGGTGTCTCGAAGGAAATGGCGGAAAAAGTCAGGGAAAGAGGTGTGAAGAAATAATACCGTCTTCTCCGGCGCCGGGCACCTGTTTGATTGAAAAAAATTAAACCCTCAACGAACCACGGAATGCCCGGGCGGCATAATAGGATTCTGCACCGTTGTGATACACGAACACATGACCGTAGCGATAGTCGCCGAAGATAGCACCGCCGTGTTTCCGGATTTCAGGAGGGGTCTTCAGCCAGCTGGATGTTTTCGTATCGAAAGGCCCGAGTTTCTGCAAGTCGCGGTATTGTTCTTCCGTCAGGAGTTCGATACCCATAGCTGCCGCCATTCCCATGGCGCTGTTTTGCGGTTTATGTTCTTTCCGTGATTCCAGCGCTTCCTGGTCGTAACAAAAGCTTCTACGTCCCTTGGGAGTTTCGGAGGAACAATCGTAAAAAATGTACTCATCTGTCTTCTTATCATATCCGACGACATCCGGTTCGCCGCCCGTACTCTCCATTTCATGGAGGGACCATAGTTTTTGGGGACTCGCTCCCAGTTTTGCCAGTACCTTCTGCCACTCAAGGCCTTTATGCCTGGTCATGTTCTTCTCAAAACGGACTTCCAAAGCCAGGAGCAGTTCTTCGCGTTGCTCCGCTGACAACTTGATGTTTGAATTGGTTTTTTTCGACATAACACAATATTAAGAAAGCGAACGTTTATTTTTTTTCAAGTGCGGTTGTCTGAAATTATTTGTCATTTAATCCGATACCATTGAGAATGTCCTTTGTACTTTTTTCGATCCTGGCCTCCCGGGTCTTCGATTGTTTGGGAGCGGAAAAGAAAAGAATGTATCCCCTTTGCCGTCCCGGTGTGAGCCGGTAAAAAGCGGTTCTCAGTGCGCGGTCCTTATCCAATTTATGTTGAAATTCTTCCGGAATGGTGAATTCATTTGTTTTTTTTAAATCAACTTTCAGTCCGGCCTTTTCCACTTTTACGGCTTCGCGGATATAGGCTTTCAAGGTGGCTTTCAGCTTTGTTATTTCACCCGCATGGGTGAACCGGATCTGACGGGCTGCCTGTACATTCTCCGTTTGCTGTACCAGAATCCCACTGGGATCCTTCAAGAGCGCGCCCTTGAAAAACAGGAAGGCGCAGTATTCTTTAAAGCCGTGTATTAACACGATGTTACGTCCTTCGGATGTATAACACGGGCATCCCCACTTCAACTCTTCCGTAAGCCCGCAGTCAAGAGCGATCGTTCTCATGGAATCATATTCGTCGCGCCACGTTTTGGCTTTGTTAAAGAACCAGTCGACCTTGGTGTTCATACTATTCATTTTTACTGGTTACCGGTATGAGTTTCCGTTCTGCAGGCCTGAAGTACCAAGAAACAGCAGTGAGGACAATCAATAGACACGGTCCGAAAAGTTCCGTTGGGTTGTCTCCGAGGGCGATGTGAGAAAAAAAAGCACCGGACATGGCGAAGAAAAATCCTGCATACGCCCATTCCTTGACTAAGGCGAATTTGGGAACGAGCACCGCTATAACGCCCAACAATTTCCAAATTCCCAGGAGGGTGAGGATATATTGGGGATAGCCCAGGTGTGCCATCATATCCGATTCTTCTTTCATTCTGATGAGTTGAACAATCCCCGTTGATGTCATTCCCAATGCAAGCCAGAGGGTGGAAACCCAATAGATGATCTTATTTCTTCTGGTCATACCGTATTATTTTAGTTTGTTGAGTACTTGTTGCAACAAGTCGTGAGCCATGTTGATGCCTTGGGCAAATGGTAATTTCAGCATCTGGTCCCGCAGTTCAACCGACCGGTATACGATCTGCATGCTGAGTTTACTGGTGTCGTCCGTGAGTTTTTCAAATTCCAGGAACTCAAGTTGAGGGGGGAAGGGTGTATTTTCCATTTCAAAGGTGCGGATGATCTTACTCTCAGGTACAAAATCGTGAATTACCCCGTTGGCGCGGAACACTACATTGCCCTGAGCATCTTTCTTTTCAAATTGCCAGCCGCCGTGCTTTTTGTTTTCAAGCTTCAGTACTTTGGAACCCATCCATTGTTCAATGATATCAGGTTCTATGTAAGCGGTGAAGAGCAGGTTCAGCGGCAGATCGAATTCACGTGTTATGACAATGTCCTGCTTACCGTCTTCGGCATTGATCTTCGTTTTTCTTTCCATACGTTTTATTTCTTTGGTTTGTACTTCTTCATGATGCTTTCCAGTTTATTAAACCGGTCATCCCAGAGGTTTCGGAAAGGTTCGATGAAGTCGGCTATGGCTTTCATTTTTTTGGCATTGAAGTGATAATAGATCTCCCTGCCGTTCTGTTCCTGTTCCAGTAGTTCACACTCGGTGAGGATTTGGATGTGCCTGGAAATAGTTTGCCTCGAGGAATCAAAATTTTCCGCTATCGCACTCGGTGTCATGGCCTGCAGTGCGACGAGTGCGATAATGGCCCGGCGGGTAGGGTCGGCGATGGCCTGAAATACGTCTCTTCTTAAATCCATTTTGCGCAGCTATTTGACTGCAAATATATACGCAGCTATTTAACTGCGCAAATAAATTTCAATTTTTTTTCCGAAAGGCGGCAAAATGAAATCATGCTGCAGGCCGGCCTGGTTGGGAAATGTCTGAATCAGCCCGTCACAATGTCCATTTCTTACCTCTTCCAGGCACGGGCTCTATTTTACTTTTGTGCGGACAACGCTACATCGCATACCATTCAGAAAAAAAAATACACACGATGACACTAACAAAAGAAACGGCAATTACAACGGCAGGAGTTGCAGGCAGGTTTTACGAACTGGCCATGCAGGAGAAGTGGTTCGAGATCCATGACGAATTGTTTTCCGATCACGTGAGGAGCGTCGAGCCGGAAGGGTCTCCATATTTAGGTTACGCTGAAGGCAAAGCCGCAGTTCGCAAAAAGGGAGAAGACTTTGTCAGCCGGATCGAGGCCGTACACAACATGCGTACTACCGCACCGATTGTGGCCGGTAATCATTTCGTAGTGGGTCGGGAGATGGATATCACTGTCCGGCCGCATGGACGGATCCTGATCAGCGAGGTCATGTTGTATGAAGTGAGGGACGGCAGGATCGTGCTGGAGCAGTTTTTTTATTGATCTGACAATGGCCTTGGGTTGAATGCGTGTTGGGGGGCTTCCATCAAAGTTGGGTCGTTTCTGTTTTCTTACTAAGTAAAGAAGTTATATAATCAAACAAATGGCTTTCCCGTTGGCACTTAAATTGACACTCTCTGCAATGATCTTCGAGTTTACCAACAAAACGGGCATTTATACAAGATAAGGAATGGATACTGATAAGCGGATGGCCGCGAGATGCAGTAATTCGCCAGGTTATAGCAATAGCGATTTTGCTTTTAGTATTTGTTGGGTCGCCTGCTTTATTGCGGCACAGATACGTTCTATCGCCTCTTGTCTTTCATTTTTGTTCAAATAGCGGACCCGTGAGATACGTGTTGACTTAACCGGCGAAAACCCACAGAACCTGAGCGTCGCGTTTTTGAGTGAAGTCAGATCACTGTTCCTGTAATACCACCACACCCACCACGCCGGCGCATCACAAGTGGAAATGAGTTCAGCCGACCTGCCACTGAGAAGTTTGTCCCAGAAGGGATCGTGGTCATGATACTTGTAAGCAAAACCGGAGTATAACGTCCGATCGATGAATCCTTTGAGAAGGGCCGGGACAGCGCCCCACCACAGCGGGAAGACAATCACCCATTTGTCGCACCACCTGAGATTTTCCTGTGCTTTTTTCAGGTCAGCTTCCAGTTCCTGGACAACTTTATATCCTTTCCACAAAATGGGATCAAATATCATTTCTCCTAACCGTTGAAACCGTACCTCATGTCCTCCCGCAATGGCTGCTTTGCAGTATGCTTCTGCAATCTGGCCATTAAAGGTGTCTTTATCCGGGTGACCTAAAAGAACATAAATTTTCATAGTGGAGATGCTACTTTTTTCGGCCGTGTTTAGTGTTAGACTCCCACCTCAAAAAGCGCGACGGCGAGGTAAAAGTCCGTTAGCGCTTCCTGAAAAAAGATGACTGGTGATGGTCTGTGGTGATGACAATTATCACTTCGTTGCTAATTGTCGGTTAGTATCTTCTATGGATTCCTGGTCGTCTTAATTAGGTACATTGAAAAAAGGGTCAGTATCTTGCGGTGTTTTGTATTTTGCTGATACGATCCTAATAAACGCTAAAAGCCGGACGCATACACGGCTCCACGATTAAGTACACATGAAGACACCCTTGATTACCCCGGAAGGTTTAGAAAAGTTAAAAGCCGAGTTGGATCATCTGTGGCGCGTGGAACGGCCGGATACCACTCAAAAGGTCGCCTGGGCTGCAAGCCTGGGAGATCGTTCTGAAAATGCGGATTATCACTACAATAAAAAACGGCTCCGAGAAATTGACCGACGCGTGCTCTATTTGCGCAAATGTATCGACGATTTAAAAGTCGTGAATTATTCAGCTTTCCAGGAAGGCAAAGTGCTGTTTGGCGCCTGGGTGGAAATTGAAAATCAGAAGGGTGAGAAAAAACGCTTTCGTATCGTGGGATATGACGAGATCTTTGACACCAAAGATTATATCTCTATAGATTCACCTATGGCGCAGGCGCTGATGAAAAAAGAAGTGGGTGATGAGGCAGTAGTGAAAACGGAAGCAGGTGAATTTGCGTGGCGTGTTGCCAAAATCGAGTATCAGAAATAGTGACGAAGATCATTTCGCCAGGCCGCTTCCCATTACACTTAGGAGAGACGAAGGAAAGGTATAGTTTGTGAGGTGAGAGTAGATTGGTTTGTCGCGTAACCAGGAAACGACTTGCTAATGAGGTCTCCATACAGCTATTTTGGTCTTTCAGAGTGAAAAAAAGCCCCATGTCAATTCAGTTACGTGAAACGCTTGTATCGGATTTTTAAGTCAATGAGAGCACATTGGTTTTTTTTAAATTCCCGCTTTTTAATACCTTTATACCACTTTAAATAGCATGGAACTGGCCATTTTTGATACTGTTTACGCGTTGGGAAGAGACTCATCGGGAGTGTCTATTTCTTCCATTCCCGAACCCTTAAGAGACGATTTTCGCCATTTTATGGTTGGTCGGACCTTTGTTAAAAGGAATGGAGAGATGGTTGCTTTTTCATCTGATTTTAGGGCCTGGCTTCGAAAACTCTCCAATGTTGGTGTAGAAGTTTTTTCCGGGTGAATTATTAATTCACTGTCAGGAATGGAGGAACATCTCGCAAATAGGTTTCAACTACTGGTCGAACTTCATAATGCCTATCTCGACAAGGGCGCTCTGTCTGTTTGGGGAGACGCAGAGAAGGAATCGATAAAAAATAATTTTACTTACCATACAAATAAAATTGAAGGGTTAACTCTTACCTATGGAGAAACTCTAAAATTCTTAAAAACGAGCATCGTTCTTCCTGGAATGAAGATGAAAGATGTTTATGATCTGAAAAATCACAAATCGGTCCTGGAGAAAATATTTTCTTTATTTGAAAAAACAGAATTGACGGAACAAACCATTAAGAGCCTTCATGGCGAATTAATGAAAGATGACGCCCAGTGGGAAGTGCAAGATGCGCTAATGGCGCCCGCTGGCGAATACAAAACAGAAAATAACTTCACTTACCGGCCTGGACGTCAAGGCGAGAAGGTATATCTGGATTATCGGGAAGTCCCTAAAGCAATTCAAAAGCTTATTGCCGGGACAACACAAAAGTTAGAAATAGCCAGAAGCTGGACGAAGGGTGACGACTTTCAAAACCATCCTCTTTCAGCAATTTCGGACTTCCATTATGAATTTTTACAAATTCACCCATTTTCCGACGGGAATGGAAGAATGGCACGGCTGCTAACAACACTCTTGCTACTACAACATAAGTTACCACCCATCATCATTACCAACGAGGAGAGACTAACCTATTTTCAAGCGCTTATCGACTCGGAAAAAGATTCAATTCATTCACCGATCATTGCCTTTTTTGTTGAAAAATCCATCCTTGTATTACACAATAAATTTACGGCAGGAAGCGGAATAAAGTAGATATGAAAAAGATTGGTTTTTTATCATTCGGACATTGGGCTGACCGCCAGGGCTATAAAACCCGTACAGCAAGCGATACGTTGCTTCAGTCTATTGATCTGTCAGTTGCAGCCGAAGAGATCGGGTTGGATGGCGCGTATTTCCGGGTACATCATTTCGCCGCCCAACTGGGATCACCGTTCCCTTTATTGTCAGCTGTCGGTGCGAAAACAAACCGCATAGAAATCGGAACCGCTGTGATCGATATGCGCTATGAAAATCCGCTGTACATGGTAGAAAATGCCGGCGCGGCTGATCTGATATCGGGTGGCAGGTTGCAGCTGGGCATCAGCAGGGGTTCACCGGAACAGGTAATCGATGGCTGGCGCTATTTTGGTTATGAACCCACCGATGGTGAAACGGATGCGGACATGGGACGCCGTAAAGCACTGGAATTTCTCGACAAATTGAAAGGTGTTGGATTTGCCCAACCCAATCCATACCCGATGTTTCCGAATCCGCCGGGTTTGTTACGGTTGGAACCTCATTCTGAAGGGCTTCGTAACCGGATCTGGTGGGGTGCTGCTTCCAACGCAACAGCGGTCTGGGCTGCCGAAAACGGAATGAACCTGCAAAGTTCTACCCTGAAATATGATGAAAGCGGCAAACCGTTTCACATACAGCAGGCAGAGCAAATCAGGTTGTACAAAGAAGCTTGGAAGAAGGCGGGTCACCGGCGCGAGCCACGGGTTTCGGTAAGCCGGTCCATTTTCCCGCTGATAAACGACCAGGACAGGTATTTCTTTGGACAGGATAACAACCGGACGGATCAAATCGGTTTTATTGAAAGTAACAAACGGGCAATTTTCGGGAGAGGCTATGCCGCCGAACCGGATCAGCTGATTAAGGAATTGGGCAGGGACGAAGCGATCGGCGAAGCAGACACGCTGCTTTTGACCATACCCAATACATTAGGTGTCGACTACAATGTTCACGTGTTGTCTTCTGTTTTAAAACACGTCGCTCCTGGCTTAGGTTGGCGATAAATGCAAGGAATAACACGTATAAATTCCTTTATTGCAGCTCATGGATCCGATGCCCAAACCCGACGATTCCCAGGCTGATTTGCGTTCTTATCAGATCAGGAATTTCAGCATGGCGAACCTGACCACGGCGTTTATTTTGCGGCATAGTTCGGATATGAGCGCAACGACACGGGTGGGGGACTTAATTCCGGAGGAAGTGCAGATTGACCGGATAACGTTCCGGGAGGCAACGCGTTCGCCGGCAGCCATTCGTGTTGAAGTGCGATATGACGGGAATACGTTAACGCTTCATTGTACGTGCGCCGTACCCAAGCGGAAACTGTGCGACCATCAGCGAAAGGTTTTAAACCTGATAATGGACCGCGAGGAACTGCGCATTTTTTTCGACCGTCCGATGCGCCAGGCAAGGCTGGAGGCTGCGGCCAGGCATTACGGAATGGAGCATGAAAAAGACCTGTCGCAGTTCTTTGCGCTGGAGTACGATCAGAAGTCCCTCCATATCAAACCGAAACTTAAGGGACTCGTCCCGTTCACTACCCCTCCGGCTACACGGCCACTTCCTCAAAAAGCGAAAAGACCCGCTCCGGAACCGGTCCGTACGCGGACTATTGTCGTGCTAAGCCAGCACAAATACTACGGGCATTTATTTACGGAGCTGTTTATCGCTCCCTTAAGTGAAAAAGGAAAGATCAAGGCACCGCTTACACCGCTCGATCCGATGGATTTGATTTGGAAGACGGACAAACCCGAGGAGACGAAGTTCTTTGCGGCTCTTTCAAAATTTCACAGCAATTTCCGGACAGCCAGGTCTGAGACCGACCTTACCGGCTTGCAGGCGTTAGTACGCAACCCGTTACAATACGACTTCTATATGCACAATGCGGCGGCGTCTGCCAATATAACCGTGAGCTCGATTGTGCCGATACAACTACAGTCGGAGCGCGTGGACCTGGATTTGACGGTGCGCAGCCGGGATATATTCTACGAAGCTTCACTGCTCATACGTATCGGACCCAAGCACCTCAATCCCACACAAGTGGAGATACGGTACGACCATTTTATGATGGCCGATAACAAAGTATATCTGATCGAAGATCCGGACCTGTTGATTGTGCTGAAGCGGTTCATCGAATCGGAGAATGTTTTGCTGGTTCATAAGTCGAAGCTCGCGGAGTTTCATCATGATTTTTTGTCCCGGTACGAGAATAGATTGAACCTTACCTATCCGGACATCGCGCACGCGACTAACCAGCAGGTGAAACAAAATGGTTTTGATACGCCTCGTCAGCGCATCATTTATCTGTCGGACTCCGGTGACTTCATCGAGATCACACCTGTGCTCACGTATGGTACGCTGGAGGTGCCGGTGCTTTCGCGGAAGCAGATCGTTTCGGTGGATCAAACCGGCAAACCCTTCACAGTGAGGCGTGATGAGGAGGCCGAACTACAGTTTGCAGGTGTGCTCGTGAGGCAACATCCTGATTTTGAAGAACAGCTCGAGGGTGGTCTTTCGCGCGATTTCCTCTATATTCATAAGAAGCGCTTTCTTGAGAACGAGTGGTTCCTCAACGCGTTTGATGCGTGGCGGGAGTTGGGTATCACGATTCTGGGGTTCGACAGGCTCACTCATAATAATCTGAACCCGTTCAAATCGAAGATCACGATCCGTGTGAGCAGTGGTGTTGATTGGTTCAATACCAATATCTCCGTAAAATTTGATAAGCAACAGGTATCGTTAAAGCATCTGCAAAAATCGATACGGAACAAGAACCGGTTCGTCCAGCTTGACGATGGAACGCTGGGAATCTTACCTGAGGAGTGGATGATAAAATTCGAACGTTATTTCGAGGCAGGCGAGATCACGGCTGACGATATGCTGCGTACACCGGTTTCACGGTTCAGCGACGTTGCGACCTTGTATGAGCAGGAGGTGCTAACCCCGGATGCAAGCTCGCTTCTCACTCGCTTAAAAGAAATGGCTGTTAACTTCGGATCGATAAACCATGTCGCTTTGCCGGATGGGCTTTTGGCGACGCTTCGCCCGTACCAGCAGCAAGGCCTCAACTGGCTTGGCTTCCTTGACGACTTCAACTTCGGCGGTTGCCTTGCGGATGATATGGGACTCGGAAAGACTGTGCAGATCATCGCGTTTATCCTTTCGCAGCGGACCAAACGGAAGCAGAATACGAACCTCGTGGTTGCGCCGGCTTCACTTATCTATAACTGGCTGGAGGAGGTGCAGAAGTTTGCACCTTCACTGCGGGTGCTGACGCTTTACGGTACGTCACGGGTGCGGGATGTCAAGTCGTTCGATGACTATGAAATCGTTATTACATCGTATACAACATTGCTTGCCGATGTCGTGTATCTGAAGGAGTATGCATTTAATTATATATTCCTGGATGAATCTCAGGCGATCAAGAATCCGGACTCGCAGCGATACAAGGCAGCGAGATTATTAAAGGCGAGGAACCGGATCGTGCTAAGTGGTACGCCTATCGAAAACAATACGTTCGACCTTTACGGACAGCTGTCGTTTGCCTGCCCGGGATTGTTGGGTACACTTCAGCACTTCCGTGACCAATATGGAATCCCGATTGACAAGTTCAAAAGCACCAGGCATGCCAATGCGCTTCAGCAGCGGATCAATCCATTCATCCTGCGGCGGACGAAAGACCAGGTGGCTCCTGAACTTCCGGAGAAGACCGAGATGATCGTGCATTGCGAGATGGGCCCCGAACAGCGTAAGGTTTATGACGCCTGTGAGCGGGAATTCAGGGACTTTCTCGAATCCACTCCGGAGGATAAGATCGCGGCGCAAAGTATGCATATTTTGCAGGGACTGACAAAGCTGCGGCAGCTATGTGATTCACCGGCGATTGTCAAGGACGACGAGTATTTCGGCAATGAGTCGGCGAAGATCGATACACTCATTGAACACATCGGGTACCAGCATGTGCGTCATAAGATCCTCGTGTTTTCGCAGTTTGTGACCATGCTTGATCTGATACGCATACAGCTTGAAACACGCGGCATTCCGTTTCAGTATCTGACCGGACAGACGCGGAATCGGTCGGAGCGGATCAAGGACTTTCAGGACAACCCGGATATCCGGGTATTTCTCATTAGCCTGAAAGCGGGAGGCACGGGATTGAATCTGACCCAGGCGGACTATGTGTATCTTGTCGATCCCTGGTGGAATCCCGCCGTGGAGAATCAGGCGATCGACCGCGCGCATCGTATAGGCCAGCATAAAAATGTTGTGGCCGTGAGGCTTATCTGTCCGAATACGATCGAGGAGAAGATCCTCCAGCTACAGCAGACGAAGAAGGATTTGTTGGGCAACCTCATTCATAGCGACGCGTCACTGCTCAAATCCCTCTCTCCGCGGGATTTACTGGCGCTGTTACAAGGACCTCTTCCTGCTACATAATTTTTTTCGGAGCTTTCAAAATCAGCGTCCCGAAAAAATTTGCTTTGGTTTCATTCCAAAGCAAATTTCCCAAACGCTCGCAGGCAGCGGGTTGCGTACCAGAATAGTTTCAGCCGGAATTCGAGAACACGCTGTCCGCCATTACGACCCTCGCTTTTTGCTCTCTTCAATAAGAGCGGTCAGGTCGACGGCGGGCCGGATTTCCCAGCTATTACCGCCGCGTCCCAATCGGAGCGAGGGATGCTTTGACAGCAGGCGGATAGCATGATTCAGGTCCGTGGCTTCAAGGATCATGATGCCACCGATTTGTTCTTTGGATTCGGCGAAGGGGCCGTCCGTCACGGAGACCTTGCCGCTCTGCCACCTCAATGTCGCGGCATTCCGGGCTTCCTGAAGACCTTCTCCACCTGCAAAGTGACCATTCTCCCGAAGTTCCTTATCGTAGCTGAAACACTCATCCATAAAGGTGTTCCGTTCACTTTCCGAAAGTGTTTCCCAAACTTCTTCATTCATATAACCAAGACAAATGTATTTCATAGGATTCACATTAATGGGTAGTTGTATAATGCAGCGTAACAACGCCTGATTTCAGGGCCTTTGAGGTTAGTAATTGTAATTTACTTTTTGTGACATTGTTCGTGAACACGCTGATACCGCTGCCCAGTATAATAGGGTGGACAGTCAGTTTGTATTCGTCGATCAGGCCCAGGTTCATCAAAGTGGTGGCCAGTCCGGGACTACCGAATATAACCAGGTCCTTTCCGGGCTGCTGTTTCAGCTTTATCATTTCTTCAGCGATGTTGTCATGAATGAGTCTTGTATTGTTCCATGTTACTTCGGTCAGGGTTTTTGAGAATACAATTTTCGGTACGTTTTCCACCCATCGGGCATGTTCCAATGCATGCTTGTCGGCGTCGGGTTTTTTCAAAACAGTTGGCCAGTAACTTTCCATCAGCTGATAGGTAGTCCGCCCATACACAGGCGAGCCTACTGTTTTAACCACTTCATCGGCGTACTGCTCCAGCTCTTTATCATAGGTAAGGAAATCCAGTCCATGATTATTGTCTGCGGCAAACCCATCGAGGGATATATGCATGAATAGCACCAATTTTCTCATTTGTTTGTCTTTTTCCATGTTCGTTTTGTTTTCAGCCATGATCGATTGTTGTTTATGATGATTTGATTGTGTTATGGGGTAGTCGAATGGCTGAAGACAAAATCGACAAACAAATTTGGAAATATTTACATTTTCAGGAATTACGTTCCCAGTTCGTTAAGCTTTCGTTCGATAAACCGGCGTTCCGGGTCTTGTTGGGCCAGGGCCAGCGCGCGTTCCCATGACACCTTTGCCTGGTTTGTACGGCCTGTTTTCCGGCACAGTTCCGCCCGCGCGGAGTGTGCCAGGTGGTAGCCGTTTAAGTCGCCGCGTTCCAGGATCGCATCGATCTGCAGCAGCCCGGCCTCAGGACCCTTGTGCATGGCTATGGCGATAGCGCGGTTTAACTCAATAACAGGAGAGGGGGTGATGCGCATCAACAGGTTATACAGCACTGTAATCTGTGGCCAGTCCGTTGTATCGGGGCGCGTGGCTTCGGCGTGCAGGGCGGCGATGGCTGCCTGTAGCCTGTAGGGACCAGGTGGTTTGGATGAAAATGCCAATTCTACCAGCTTCAATCCCTCTTCGATCATTGCACGATCCCAAAGGGAACGATCCTGGTCTTCCAAAAGGATTAGATCCCCATTTGATGAAGTGCGGGCAGGCCGGCGGGATTCGTGCAGCAGCATAAGACCAAGCAGTCCGGTCACTTCAGGATCGGGAAGCAAAACGTGCAGCAGGCGAGCAAGGCGGATCGCTTCGCCTGAAAGGTCGACACGGGTTGCCGATTTGCCGGATGATGTGTAATAGCCTTCGTTAAATACCAGGTAAATCACCTGGAGTACAGCCCCTAGCCGATCCGGTAATTCATGTGCCGGGGGCACTTCAAACGGTATTTTAGCCTCGCGAATCTGGGCCTTGGCGCGGACAATTCGTTGGGCCATGGCAGATGGTGTAACCAGAAACGCGCTGGCGATCGCTTCCGTGGTCAGACCACAACCCTCACGCAGGGTCATAGCCGTGCGTGCCTCGGGTGACAGTACGGGATGACAGCAGGTGAAGATCAGCCGGAGTACATCATCCTCGATCGCTTTGTCGATCAGGCTGGAAGGATCGGTAGCCTCAGCCACCATTTGTAGCTCTTGCTGTTCCCCCAGCGGGTCGAATTTTGATTCCCGCCGGATACGGTCGACTGCTTTAAACCGGCCGGCGGAAACAAGCCATGCCAGCGGATTCGAAGGAATACCTTTTTCGCCCCATTGCTCAAGCGCAGCTTTAAAAGCATCATGCATGGCGTCTTCCGCAAGGTCAAAGTCTTTAAGCAGGCGGATCAGCGTGGCAAACACAGCCCGGGACTTGCTGCGGTAGATTTCGCCTACAAGTTGAGAAATGTGTTCCGGAGAATTCTGCATGGCGTTTTATTCGACTCGTACAATAAACTGAATGGCGACTTTATTCCCAGACAGTCCTCAAAGCTGATGATTATTTGGAATAGGAACCACCCAGGAAATCGTTCAAAACCCGGCACATCGCACATCATTATAGTTACCGGAAGGGGAGTATTGAGGAAATGGGTTGTCTGTTGGCTACCTGACCACCTCGCTAACCAAAATTACGGGAGCTACGTTCGTGTAATTCGCGAAGTCGGCCCTTATCGCATCTCTGTTCGGGGTAATTGCAGCCTGATAGTCACTAAGGCTTTTTACATAAAATATTCCCACTGCCATATAGGGTAAAGGTTGGTTTGGAATGCCGCTGGCGATGCCTTTTTCTATGGTGTATTTAACCAGATTTGAGCCCAGAAACCCTGCCACCATCGGCATGTGCCTGGTTTCATAATATTCCATATTGAATGTCTTGCCTTCTGCAAAAGGGTACATGACGGATACTTTGATCAGTCCTTTTTCAGCGACGGCCGAATCGTGCTTTTTAGCTTTGCGGGATTGCTTTTCCTGACCGAATGTGGCAAAGCATGCGGTCAGCAGTACGAACGATAGGATGAGTCTAACTTTCATTTGTGTATTTTTTTAGTTGTGGGTTCGGGAGGACAAAATTTCTGTTGAAACGTTATTATCCAAAGGTCTGAAGAAGATATGTTTTTGCAAAACGAACACTCAGATTCTGTTTGCCGGTATGGAAATCTCTTACAGCATGTAATCAATCAAAAAAATGGATGGAAAAATATCAGGCACTAACGCACCTTCAAATGCTCTGATAAATCATTAAAATATTTTTTCGACCAGATGTCAACCTTGCTTCTATCCGGAATAAACCGAACAGCATCGGCTTTTACTTTTTCCATATCAACCGAATTGATTCTGCTGGTTAGCAATTTTCGGAATTGTTGTTCAGTCACTTTTTCTTCGCCAAGATCTCCACTTCCCCGTGCCCGTTCGGCAAAGTGCTTTAAGTTCAAGGCGACACCTTTCTTTACGTACCATTCAAAATCATACCAGTCACGGCCTTTCACATTTTCTTTCCATTTGCGAAAAAGCAGCGCGTGCATTTTACCGGCGAAGAGGTTTGGTAAGGTAAAACATTTTACATAGAACGAAAATGGCCGCAGCAACAGTTTTTCTTCCGTTTCAAAACCAATCGGTGGAACGGTATCAATTTCAATTTTAATTTTGATGTGGGCTTGCTGTGAGAGGCCACTTTGTGGAATGACGCCTTCCAGCACAAGCTCTCTCCAAAGCGTTTCGGATTTCAAAAAAGCGGAATCAACGTGACTATCCCTTACCTTCTTCTTTTCTTTGATGGAAACCGTCATGCCCAGCGCCTGAAATTCATTCTGAACAGTAGCCAGATATTTGTCCAGTGAAAAGTCAGGATCAGATTCCAGAAGAGAAAAATCCAAATCTTCTGAGAAGCGATCAAGTCCGTGAAATATGCGAAGTGCAGTACCACCATAAAATGCAGCCTTCTCAAAAAAACCTCCGCGATACATGCCGGCCAAGGCAACTTCCTGCATGATCTCACGAAGGGCAGACTGGGCCTCGTCTTTGTTCTTTGGATTATATTCTGCCAGCCAGTCTTTGATCATAATTTCTGTATCGCATGTACGATCATTGATAAGCTTTCTTCTTTCAGACTTCCTTTTATCCAGGTCTTCATTTCTTTAATGTTGAGTTGCCTCAAAGCATCTTGTTCCATTCTCATATTTTCAAGCAGGAATTCTTTTGCAGCTTTCCTGCTGCGAAACAGCAATCCTGAAGTAGAGATAATTTTATCAAACAAGGCTTTTTCCGGAGACGCAACCATTGCATATTGGTCATCGGCAAGTTTTTCGGATCGAATTCCAAAGGCATAGTAGGGCAGGGGAAGGCGCGTATAGGTAAAAGTACCTAACGGTGTATTGAATTTCCGGGGAGCCTGGGTCGTCATTGACGCGATTTCATAAACGCGTTCGGGAATAAGGCCATGATAAGCCAACGCAGTTTCCACCGATACATAGCTAGGACCTAATATATGATTAGCCAGCAGAAACGCTTCCGGTTTCCCCTCTATGTTTAAAGCCGGACCAACGACGTATAGTCCTTTTTTGATCGATTGAATGACGCCCTCTTTTGCCAACTGATAAATTTTGTCATTGGGGCGTTCATAGTCCTTCAATATGGACACCAGTATTTGATGTGGCAAAGGCTGACGCGACAAACGCGTAAGTGCAGGTCTGTAATCCATGATGTAAATATTTACAAAGATAAACGAAAATATTCAGATTATGTTGTTAATATTTCACATAATTAGGCTCAAACTGCTTGGAATCTGGTTTGAGATCGTTCCACGGGAAGAAACCCGATCAGGTAGTTTCTATTTCTTCCATTCCATAACCCGGGTTTCAGAACTCTAAAAGCCTAACATGATTAGAAGTGAAGGATTACTGGGACGGCTGGATTGATTTGACGGAAGATTCGGATTTAAAGTGGGTAGTATTCTGGAATTTCTGGATTTGTCAACTGAGGAAAACAAGTCTTGAGCTCAAAGTTGCTATGGGAAGCAACAAACGTATCCAAAAGCGAAGAACCTCACACAAACTCAATTTGTCTGCAAAATTAAATCAAGACACTTTCCAGCGCGGCAAAAATGGAATCGGGCCATCCTTCAGTTTTCATTGAGTTAATTGTCCGTTCATTTTTTGCGCTGAGCGCTTCACAAAAATAACCTGTAAAATGATTGCGTGAATTTTCTTGATTTCTTATTGAGATGTTTAGGTTTCGAGTAATTGATGGGACGAGTTCATTCAAAGGTTGTCCTTTCTCGGGTTCTTACATTTCTATTTAGGCGGTGTCGTCATTCCCAAACTGCTCCTGATGGATTTTTTTCAACATTTGCTTAAAACCGTATCCACGAATAGCCTTTATTACACGGTCTGTCAGTTGTACATCTTCCTTTAATTCGTGATGCTCACGAATCTTTTCTTCAAATTGTATTTTTTCTTCATTCGTTAACTCTCCGGCCAGGTAGTTATCAATTTCTATAAGTTTTGCGAGATCCTTATTCATTTTTTGTGGTCCTTAATGAACGAATATAGCTAATTTGCCCTGAACGGAATAATTGAACGTTCGCGATAAAGTCTCTTTAAATAGTTGAGGCATCTGCATTTTTTATTTTTGGCCGCTTCAACTGTTTTAACGTTAAAGATATCTTTAAGTTCCTCCATCGACCTGGAATTGAAATAGAATTCGGTTAGAATGTTTCGGCAGTCCTCCTTTAGCTCACTCATTAATAATGTTACCACTTCGACGTCTACCAGGTAATTGTTTACGTCCGTTTTTAACTCTTCAATCATCTGGTGGACATCCAGGGTTTTTTTCTCCTTTGCCCTGAGTTGTCTGATCCATAAGTTTCTGGAAATGCTGTATAGATATGTTTTAATGGATGATTCTCGCCTAAATGTGCCTTCAAGTATATTGTTATGCAGTATTGCCATCGCTTCCTGAAACAGGTCGGGTGCTTCACGGACATGCCCCTTGTTTTTACTGATAAAGTCACGCACCATGGGGTAATGCACCTTATAAACCAATTTCCATGCCTGCGCTTTTTCCTTGGCCGAACCTTCGAGCATCATTTTAATTAAGGCGTTGTCGGAAAGCGTGTTAACATCCATGAATTGCACCAACGTTATGACTATGACTCAAAAGTAAGGGAAAAGTAGGAAGTCTTAAATGACTCAAAAACAAAAAATAATAATATTTCTAAAAAAGACTGATGACCTTTTTCAAAATAGGCGACTAACTATGTAAGACACTCTCGTTTTTATTTACACAATACCTGTTCCGTTATGAAAAACAACGTTTGCACCCATTTTTCACTTAACCAAGCGAGAGTAACCGATTTTTACACCTTCTCGCCGCATTTTATCCCCACGGCTTATTGGCCGGTAAGTTAACCGCCACCTTCTTACCGTATTAAAAAATCTCAATTGACTCCATTGGTAGTCTTTGATCAAATGTCTGTGCTATGCCAGGCTTTGTTTAAATCACTTTATGCGACGTTACAAATATGCACTAGAAAATAAATATTATTTTTTATGATTAATGATACACTGAGACAATATTTCCGGTTTGGGCTAATGCTTTTTGTCTTAGCGGTACCTGGATTGACCCGGGGGCAAGAGTCACCGAATTTAAAGTCTTTTGTTTCCCCGACACCGACTGCTCAGGCACTCGGCAAGTATGGCGAGGTACCGGTTAGTCTTTATAATGGTATTCCACAAATTTCAATTCCAATATACTCGGTTAAGGTAAGGGACGCGGAGTTACCCATTAGTCTGAGTTATCACGCCGGTGGCATTCGGGTTGACGAGATGGCTTCAAACGTCGGGCTCGGTTGGTCACTTAATTCTGGTGGTGTTATTACCCGATCAATACGCAAAGTTCCTGATGATAAGGTTGGCGTGGGATACTTCGATAGGAGAGTTGCGATCACAAATAAGTCACTTGAATATATTGCAGAAAATCTTAGCCCCGCCTCCTCCTTTGACGTGAACATTCCCCCTAACGGAAGACCGGAGGGTACCGATGATACATGGATCAGCGGTTATGATGATCCTGCATTTGACAGTGAACCGGATGTGTTTTATTACAATTTTGGATCCATGTCAGGTAAATTTTTCATGGATGAAAATGGAACATTTGTCTCCATACCCCATCAGGACATTCAAATTTTGAATAATGAAATTGAATCCGGCATCGGTGCGACGCGATGGGAGATTACAACAGCGGATGGTGTAAAATATACATTTGGAAAAACCTCTAGTACTACCGCGTCAAACCCTGTCCGATCTGCATTGGAAACGACTAGCACACCGGCATTTCCAACTATTGTTACGGGGTGGTATTTGTTGGAGGTGAGCACTCCCCTGAAGGATACTATAAAACTATACTACGATACCGAGACGTATGAGTACCAGGCTAAAGATTCTGAAACCTCGAATCACCTTGTGGCTGCCGACGACGATTTTCAACCCGATAATAATTTGCGGCCGAACGAGAAAAATGTCAGTACCAAATATAATAATGGTGTCAAACTTAATCGGATATCGTCGCCGAACTGTCTGCTGACTTTTACGACCGGATCGAGGCAGGATCTTCCCGGAAGTTCGCTGGTTGAGCGAATAGATATTAAAAACCAGTCCGAATCCCTGAATAAAAGAATTGACTTCTCCTATTCCTATTTCCAAAGTAATGGTGGTGGCGCAAATTCCAGGCGGTTAAGATTGGACAACATCGAAGAGTCAGCAGATGTTAGTCCCAATCGTATTTCCGGTGGAAAACATGTCTTCGAATACAACACGGATGTAAACCTGCCTAATTGGGACCCATTTGGCCAAGCAATTAATTCACAAGATCTCTGGGGTTTCTACAATGGAGCAAACAATTCGATTCTTACCCAAAGCCTCAAGGTAGATGTCGGTTCAGGTCAGACTTTAAGTGTTCAAGGCGCCAAGCGCCATACATCTCCCCGGTACGCGCAAGCAAATGTTTTAACTAAAATTACCTATCCAACAGGAGGTTTTACGGAATTCAATTACGAATCAAATCAAGTAGTTGCCTCTGATCAGGATTTTCAACTGCTTAACACGCAGCCCGAGACCAAAAGCGATTTTCTCGTCATTGTTTCCGGCCTTCCGGAGGTTCAAAAACAGCTTACGCTGGTTAACCCGGATCCGATTACGGGTAAAATTGTGTTTGAATCAGTTGCACGGCAAATGGTAAGGGCGTGTCCCTCGGCCCCGAACGGGGACCCCACCTGTTATCAGGTCTATTTGGAAGGAGTGAGTCCAACCGTTTTTACGAAAACGCTTTTAAAAGAAGGTGCTCAGACCTTGTTACTTGACCCTGGGACCTATCGCATATCAGGGGTGGCGGATGCGGGAATGGAAACGATTTACGGTGTCAAGGAAGTGATGAACTACTACCTGAACGTTCGATGGGAGGAGTTTCCTCCAAACGCAACGTATGCGACACAAACGAATAAGGATGTCGGAGGTCTGCGGATAAAAAGAATAACGAATTATAGTGCAACCGGGAACCTCAACATCAAGAAGTACGAATACAATTTGTTTGATACCACCACGTCCAGCGGAGTACTGGTAAATTTTCCACAATCTTTTTCTACCATGTTTAAGGTGATTTATGATCCGGGTCCCTTCGCCGCTAATGCGAGGTATGGTTCTTATCTTCAGGTTAGGAGTTATCCCTCTTCTCCACTGCAGCCTACACAGGCGGGACCTGTCGGGTATGCCAATGTCACCGAATATTCCGGAGAGTATGGCGAGAATGGAAAAACCGAGTATACCTTTAATACGGCACTTGACCATCCGGATCTGATTAAAAATTACCGGCCTTTCCCTCAACCGACGAGCTTTGACTGGCGGCGCGGACTTCTCAAACTGCAATCCATATACGCATTCGATAATCTGAGTGGAAATTTCAAGATTCTAAAAAGCATAGAGAACGAATACATATTGGATAAAAACCCTCGTGCTGCTTATGGATTTTCTTTTGAAAAACTTGTCCACAGACACTCAGCAAATGAGGGATACTTTGTTCTAACCGGGGCTACAAATTATTATATATCAGGGTACAAACTTGTCACTGAATTTTATTTTAAAAGCAAGGAAACAATTCGCGATTATTTTCCGGCTGGCTCATTAACTAACCCGATGGAAACTGTGACTGAATACGACTACGGCTATTCCAACGGACACTACCAACTGACCTCAAAAAAGGAGCGCAACTCAAATAACTCCGAAGTCATTACAACAAATAAGTATCCGGATGATCTGGAGCTTACCGGAGACGAAGAACCTGCCTGGCAGTTACTGCTAACAAAATTCATGAAATCGACCATTCTGGAGCAAAGCACAGTGAAGGACAACAGTCCTCTGTCTAAAACGGTGTACCGATACAAAGTAGCAAATGAAATGCCGTTGCTGTCAGCTATTGATATTCAAACAGAGTCAAAGCCCATTGAACAGCGGGTTGAGATAAAGAGTTATGATGTTTCCGGCAATGTTCTGCTTCAGCGAAAGTCTAATGATGTTGACAATGCATACATATGGGGTTACAATAAAACCTACCCGATGGCACAGGTTCAAAACGCCAGTGAAACAGAGATAGCCTTTACAAGTTTCGAAACGGCTGATTTGGGAAATTGGAGTTTTTCGCCAGGCCTTCCTGCCTCTATTGCCGGCGTAAGCAAAACCGGCGAAAAATACATTAACCTTTCGACAGGCACTTCAATTAGTAAAACCGGTCTATTAACCACATCCAGTTATGTGGTGTCTTACTGGAGTAAAAACGGAAGCTACACGGTCAACAGTACCACAGGAACGTCTGGAAAATCTATTGACGGCTGGACATACTATGAACACATTATTTCTAATCCGGCAAGCGGATCCATAACGTTAACCGGTGTGGGAAGTATTGACGAACTGAGACTGCATCCAAGGAAAGCCCAAATGATGACCTATTGCTATCATCCTGAAATCGGCATTCAATGCGCGACCGATGCTAACAATGTCACAACAAAATATGAATATGATCTGCTGGGCAGACTAAAGGTGATCCGGGATAATGATCAGAAGATATTGAAGGAATTGGTGTATCACTATAAAGGAGAATAATTTATCGTTGACTCATGAAAAAATCAATTACCATAAAACACCTTTTTTTAGTCGTAATAGCAGTACTTGGATACACGAAAGTGATTAGCCAATCCGCACCGACGATAACAAACATGAGTGGAACTGTATGTGTTGACGATAATGCCCAGTTTCGGGTGACGACTTCATGTACCATCACGCAGTGGATAGCAAGTCCAGGCGGTGTCATTCAAGGCGCAAATAACACGGCCGTGGTATATGTGAAATGGAGTGCGGCCACGACAAATGCATGGATACAAGTCTCCTATTCCAATTGCTCCACGTCGTTTCTTACGCTTACTGTCACTGCCAAATCGACTCCTTCAGTTGGCATAACCGTACCTGCGGACATCTGTCAACCCCAGACAGTGACACTTTCGGCGCAGCCAACGAACGTAAATGGAACACCAAATTATACCTGGTTTATAGATTCTCAACAAGTGGGGACCAGCACCACGCCTAGTTTTAATTATACGGTTAATGGATTGAATCCGGCAGTATCGCATAACGCTTCCGTCACCGTTTCGGCGATGAGTTGCTCGAATTTGACGACTGTCACGGGATCGACCAGTTTTATGTTAAAACCTTCAGTCGGCCAGGTCTCCCTTTCATCTCCTGTTTCAAACCGATGTAGCGGATCTGGAACGGATACTTTTTCGGCCAGTGCCAGCAACGCAACCGCGTATACATGGAGTATAACGCAGGGTGCCGGGACAATTTCTTCGAGTGGCGTGGTAACGTGGAACGGTACCTTTTCGGGTACGGCCACGATAACCGTCGTAGCAAACGGCTGTACAGGTTCGTCGACGACAGCGTCAACCGCTGTGACGGTCGGGCCGCTCGGTCCCATTGAGGTGACCGGTATTTCTTCGAGATGCCAAGGTGCCGGAAGTGATACGTTCGCGGCCTCCGCCCCGAATGCTTCAAGTATAACGTATCAACTGGAACCATCGACGGCGGGAACGATAGTCAGCGGGGCTGCCGGTTATGTCACCTGGAACAGCAGTTTCTTTGGTCCGGCGACAATCGTCGTCACGGCCAACGGCTGTAGTACCACTGAGACTTTTCGAAAGGATGTTATCGTGAGTCTGGGGGTAAGTACCGTAACAAAACCATTTGGAGAGTTTTCCAGATGCCAGGGTAGCGGACAAACTGCTTTCACGGGCAGTGCCGTTAATGGCACAGGTTATAGCTGGAGTATTTCACCTGTGGGCGCTGGAACGATTTCAAATGCCGGATTGGATGAATTCGGATTAAGCAAAGGTGTGGTTAGCTGGAATTCTGGTTTTTCCGGGTCAGCAACCATTTCATTGACAGTATTGGGATGTGGTTCGAATACTTCGTCTTCGATTGTAGAGGTTACAACCATGCCAACGGTCAATCTAAGTCCGACCGGGCTGTTATCTACCTTGCCCGCAACAATAGCAACGACACCAGTAGCCGGGTTCACCTACCAATGGTTTAACAATGGGATTTCCATTTCGGAGCAGACATCAAGCCTGGTCGTTTCAACACCAGGTGCGTATAGCGTAAAGGTAAGCAACGGAGCATGCTCGGTTACCTCGCCTGTACCTGCGATTGTTTCCAATGGGGACTTTACGGTGTTTAACGACCCCAGCTATGTACAGGAACGGACTGCGTTGGTTGACAAGCGGACGGATGGACAACCCGTGACACAAGCTGATATGGGAACCCTTTCTATTGGAGAAAGGGCTGAAGTGACAAGCTACGTGGATGGCCTTGGACGGATTATGCAGACGGTCACCACGCAGGGATCTCAGTCGTTAACCGACGAAGTACAACCCTTTATTTATGATAACTACAATAGGGCGGCAGTAAAGTATCTGCCTTATACAAACGGGTCGAATGGTTTGTATAAAGCCGACTTTATACCAAAGCAGATCAATACATATTCATCGAGCCCGCAATATTTATTTTATCAGGGGGGTGGTCAGGTTGCCGTTGATACTAAGCCCTATGGCGAAATATATTTTGAACCGAGCCCTCTTGCCAGGCCGGTTAAGGAATACGGACCGGGAAACACCTGGAGTGCAGCGAGTCAGAATAAGTACACCGAAAAAAAGTATTTACTCAACACACATGGCACTGCAACTGATGGAACCCAGGAAAAAATTATCGCTTGGAAAATAAATGCGTCTTCTGCCAAGCCTGAGCGTGAGTCGAATCTGGCAGCAGGAGGCTATTACAGCAGTAGCCTGCTCAGCGTAAATGTAACCATTGATGAAGACGGTCATGCGACGCGGGAGTACGTAAACAAATTCGGCCAAACAATTTTGAAAAAAGTACAGGTTAATGCCACCGCAAATCTTAATAGCGAGACAGACTGGGCCTTAACTTATTACATCTACAATGATTTCGGGCAACTGGCGTTTGTATTCCAGCCGGAGCTTAGTAAGAAGCTTCACGCAGGCCCGGATTCATACGTGATTACGGATACTGATCTCATTACATTTGCTTTTCGGTACAAATATGACCACCGCAACCGGATGATTGAAAAGGAAGTGCCAGGCGGAGGAATTGTATACATGGTTTATGACCCGCGTGACAGGCTAGTATTAACACAGGACGCAAACCAACGACATAACTCACCACGTTATTGGACATTCACAAAGTATGATGAATTGAACAGGCCAATTCTTACCGGTATAAAGGATTCAACAGTAACCCGGGCTGATATGCAACTGGCAGTCGATAACTACTATGCGGCAATGGGAACGACAACATGGAGGAAATTTGGCGAGACTTTCGTTGGGGCCGGCGCGGCGGGCAATATTCATGGTTATACGAATGTTTCTTATCCAAAGAAAACGACGGGCGCAACAGTGAGCGCAAATGATTTTTTAACCGTTACCTATTATGACAATTATACCTTTCGTGACGATTGGACCGGTTTCGACTATGCAACTGATTTGTTAAATGCCACTGTTTTGGGCCGTACCTATACGCAGGTGGCGACGAATTCTCAAAACAAGAAGCTGGCGGGACAGGTCCTGGGAACTAAAGTGAAAGTAATGGACGGCGGTATGAAGGGCGGAAGTAGCTGGTTAAAGTCCATTACTTATTTTGATGATATGTACCGGGTTATTCAAACCATTACAGATAATCACAAAGACGGTAAAATCAGGATTTCAAATCTATATGATTTTGCCGGGCGCCTTCTGAAAACGAAGGAAACGACAACAGCCGGTTCGACATCCGCCACTGTTTTGAAGCGGTTTGAATATGATCACGCCGGGCGGCTTATTGAATCGTGGCATAGCGTAAATGGTACAGAATACAGGATAGCGTTTAATAAGTATAATGAGATCAACCAACTGGTGGATAAAAAATTACACAGCACTCAAGCCAGTGCCGCTGATGCGAAACAGTCCATTGATTTCAGATACAATATCCGGGGCTGGCTTACACGCATCAACGATAGTAATTTGACGATCGAAGAAAGTGATCCAAAAGATTTTTTTGGAATGAACTTAGCCTACCATACTGATTTTGAAAGCGGAGCCCTTACCGTCGCTAAAAAGAATTATAATGGAAATATTTCGGCGATGAAATGGAGTAAACATTTAGGCGACGGTGCCATTAAAGAAATGGGATATAATTTTTCCTACGATGGTATGAACCGTTTATTGTCAGCCAGTCACTCCCAATTTAAACTGGTGGATAACTGGACGCCCGGTAATTTTAACGAGGATGGTCTGTCGTACGATCTCAATGGCAATATTTTAGGACTGCAGCGTAAAGGCGAAAGCGAAAGCCAGGGTGTCCAGATTGACAACCTTGTTTACAATTATGGAACTGGAGGCAATAGGCTTGCCTATGTAAAGGACATCACAGCCGATTCAGATAACAAGGTTAAAGGGTTTAATGACACCAATGCCGGTGACGTGCAGGATTACACCTACGATTTCAACGGCAACCTCACGCGCGATCTGAACAAGGGAATCGGCACAACACTGACGGATGAGACCGACAAGATTACGTATAACTTTCTTAATCTTCCGGAAACCATATCCAAGGGAGGAAATAATATCCGTTATGTCTATGATGCGACCGGACGCAAACTGTCACAGATTACAACCTTTGGTTCTTCGGTAAAGCAAACCGATTATATCGGCGAGTTGCAACTGGAGAATGATGCGTTACAATTTATTAATCACCCTGAAGGTCGTGTTGTAATGGCGGAGACGAAATTAATCGCTTCGCATACCGGAGATGCAGCCACGGGTATTACGGCCTCCAATACAACGTTGACCGTTGTTACGTTGAATGGGGAAGAAAAATACGTTAAGGCGGTCTCTACGGGTACGGTTACACGTACGGGAATGTTCCCCATCGGCGGCAGTTTTTCTGTTTCCGAAGGAGATCGTTACAGGATTCGTGTTAAAGGCTATAGGTTAAACGGCACCGCGGCGAACAGCAGTCCGGCGTATATTTTAATTAAAACAAATGGAACCGATCTTGGCTGGCCCGGCGCCCTTCTGCCTTTGGGAGTGGCGTCTGAATCCTGGATCGAGCAGATTGTTACCATTCCTGCCGGCGCCACAACACTGCAGGCCGGATTGGTGTGGAATACCGTAGCCTCTGGCGAAGAAATGTATTTGAATGAGTTTGAGATCACAAAGCTGACGGCCAGTGCCACACCGGAATATCAATACAACCTGACCGATCATTTGGGTAATGTTAGGGTCACTTTTACGACAAAAGCGGAAACCGATCAAAGCCTGGCAACGCTTGAACTCGCCAATGCCGCGCAGGAACAATCCCAGTTTATGTATTATGATGAAGCCGTTAAGGTCAGCGCACATTTTTATGACCACACGGACCAGTCGGGAAGCAATCCTGCGACTATGTTTTATCGCGGGATCAACTTGAATGGTCCCGCAATATCCATTGGTGGAAATGCCTGGCAGGCTGGTGACACCGCTCCGGATTTTACGGCGGACTACGGTTGGTTTTTTGAAAACCAGTCCGTTACCCTTGTTCCGGAAACAGATGCCAACCGGGCAACCATGCTTCGCTCTTCCATCTTTGGCAACGTCGATCTTTTTCTCACATCCGTTCCTGCCGGAACCTATGAAGTTTATTTATACGTCTGGGAGGATAACTTTCCAGAGACGATTTCAGTATCTGTAGAAGGAGTGGTAAGGCAATCCAATTATAATACGGGGAGTGGTGGAAGCTGGATGAAGTTAGGACCCTTCAGAGCCCTGGTCAATGACGGGACACTAAACGTTTCGACTACCGGTGGAACAGCCAACGTTTCCGGTATAGAAGTGTGGACGGTTGTACAGCCGGGTGCCAACCAGTCTCCTGTTGTGAGCAGTTACCTGATGGATCAAACCGCTCAGGAGGCGGTAGCCTTTAGCTACACCTTTCCTGATCATATTTTTACGGATCCGGATGCAGGTGCCGTGTTAACCTATACATCGAACCTTTCCAATGGAAGCGCGTTGCCATCCTGGCTGACCTTCAGTTCTTCAACACGTACATTTACGGGTACACCTAGTGTTGGGACTTCCGGGTTCCTGGATGTTCGCGTCACCGCTTCAGATGGTTCAGGAGGGACGGTCAGCGATGTGTTTACACTTGCTGTTGCCTCGTCAGCGACCGCAACATTCTACCGGGGGATTAACCTGAACGGAGCGGCGCTTACCATTGATGCAAACAGTTGGCAGGCCAGCGGAACCGCTCCCAATTTTACCTACACCACGAATGCAGGCGTTTTTGACAATCAGAGTGTAACCCTTACACCATCCACCGATACAAACCGCGCCACGATGATACGGTCTTCGATCTGGGGATCAGATGTGAATCTTACCCTGAGCGCAATTCCAAACGGCACATACGATGTTTCAGTCTATGCGTGGGAAGACAACGATCCGGCCACCTATTCGCTGTCGCTGGAAGGGTCTGTCGTCGTATCCAATTACAACAGCGGCAGTGGCGGAACGTGGGTTAAACATGGTCCTTTCCGCAGGACGATCAGCGACGGAGCGATTAACATTGCCGCAACGGGTCAGGCGGCTAACCTTTCTGGTGTGGAAATTAAAACAGTTACCAGCGCGCAGGTTGCCGTCACCGGTCTGAGCGTTTCCCCGGCTACACTGAATTTAGTGATCGGGAAAACAAGCCAGATAACAAGGACGATCACACCTTCTAATGCTACCAGCCAGACGGTTACCTGGACGTCAAGTGACAACAATGTGGCCTTGGTAAACAACGATGGCTGGGTAAGCGCCGTTTCGATCGGATCGGCCACCATTACCGCCTCGCTAAGCGGATTTACAGCGCAGACCACCGTAAATGTGACGGCACCACCGACCAGCTACTCGACACGCTTGACAGGTGCGGCAAATGAAAAATACGGCCTGGCTAAATCCCTGAGTGTCATGCCCGGAGATGTTATCACCATGGAAGTCTATGCCAAATACCTGGACACCAATACCAATAACTGGACCGCAGCGCTTACAAACCTGATGACTGCGATCGCTGCGGGGACAGCACCTGCAGGTACGTTCGTGGATGGTGGAGCAGCGGGCAGTATCGGAGGAACAACGTTCCCCTTTGCAGGTGTTTTGCCTCGTACGGGCGATACCGGAGTCGGACCGAAGGCCTATTTGAATTATATCGTATTTGATAAGAACTTTGTATCTAAAACCGGAGGGTTTAAACGGCTCTCGGATACGCCCAAAGAAGATGGTACCGACGTGCCACACGAACGCCTGGCATTTGACGGTGCGCAACAAATTATCATAACAGAACCAGGTTATGTTTATATTTACCTGAGCAATGAAAACGATACGCCGGTGGAAGTTTACTTTGATGACTTTAAGGTTGATCACATTAAGGGACCGATTGTAAGTTCGCAGGATTATTATCCGTTCGGTCTCACCTTCAACTCGTACCAGAGAGAAAACAGTGTTAAGCAGGATTATTTGTATAACAGCAAAGAGCTTCAAGATGAATTGAATATCGGATGGTATGATTATGGTGCACGGATGTATGATCCTGCTATTGGAAGATGGATGGCAGTTGATCCATTGGCGGATCAAATGAGAAGATGGAGCCCTTACAATTACGTTTTCAATAATCCTTTGAGATTTATTGATCCCGATGGAATGGGGCCAAATGATTTTGTAGAAGATAAGGATGGAAATGTAAGATGGGACAAGGATGCAAATTCTCAGGCGTCAACAAAAAAGGGCGAAACATATTTAGGAAAAACATTGACTTACACTTTTAACAGCGCAATTGAGGAAGGGCCATGGGATGGACCTGGTGGTAGTGCTCCAGTAGGAGATAAATTAACATCAACTGTACAGGTTACAGGAAGCGAAAATGAAGCAGGAGAATTAACAGGTGTCAGTGCGACCTCAGAGGTAAAAATTGGAGATACTCCCATAGGTACAGGGAAGGATCATTTTCCGGGATTAGGTAGTGATCAGAATAAATTTACTCTTAGCCAAACCAAGAATGCTGATGGAACGCTATCAAGTTTTAGTGTGAATTTTGAGCAGCATGCAAGTGTTTCTTCCATTGAAGCATTTGGTTTGAATGCTATGGGTTATGATATTGTTAATGTAGCTCAAAACCTTCAGGTGAACTATTCCCAAGGTAATGTTTCTACGACAGCTGCGACAGATGTTTTTCCTTCGGCAACATTATCATTAAATGGAAGTCAACTATTCCATTATACTCAACCTTCGTTTCAAGCCACCCATGGAAGAGGTAATAGTTACTCTGATAATGGTATGGGTGGCGTTACGGTGGAATCTGCTCCTCGCAGACCGCCTCCATCATTTCATCAACGGTATAAGAAATAATCTATGAAACCATCATTAGTAAATATCATTCTCTTCTGGCTCGCAAAATATTTAGGGTTCTATGTCTTCATTATGTTCAAAAATAATAACTATGCATTGTTAAAAATAAATACTATTAAAAATGGGGGTGATCTGTTCTACTATCTGTGGCTGTTTCTATTCTTACCTATAATATCTATACTGATTTTTTTAGTTCCAATGTATTTTTCATTTAAGGCGAAGAATCCTATATACTTTACTTTAATAATAGCCGCAATTTTGGTAATTGAATATTTTCTTTACACATCGTTGGCCTCTCAATCAAATTTGATGAATGGGATTTATAATGGAATTATTAGCATATTGTTTTTAACACTTTTCTTCTTCAAGTACATCATTAATTTTTACAAGCAAAGCCAAAGTTTGTAAGACAGTCCCTTGAGTTATGCGACAAGAGTAAGAGCAGGTCGTCTGCATTTATGGGTGCGAATACGAGTCAGGATATGCAAACAATATCAGAAATGTCCAATAACCTTGGTGTGGAAGTAGGTTTTGTAGGTGTTGTTGGTGAGGACAGGGAGAAAAGATTAGGGGCGTTGACCCCCGACGGGGAAAATAAGCCAAATGGCATATCCATCGCTGGATTTCAGAATCAAATGTCGAAGGCTGGTGTAAGCGGAAGTAGCGTATTTTTGTGGGGCCATACGCATCCAGAGAAGGGTTTTGAAGTAAACTACGCGAATTTCCCTGCTATGCTCAGTACCGATCCTGCAAATCGAGAGGTAATAACTGCTTCACCATCTGGTTATCTCTTTCCAGACCAAGGTACTAAAGACTATTATCAGATGTTGGGGAGAACTACACCTGCTATGGTTGTTACTAGCAAGTCCGTATCGATATACAGTTCGAACGGTAACGCAGGAGGAAACTACAACACTCACAAACTAAAATCTTTCCGTTCAAAATGATGAATCAATTTTTTGTAATTCTATCAGTAGCATTCGTATTTACATCTTGTGATAAGACTCACTTACAAGATAAGGCTCGCGAGGATAATGCGTTACATCATCAGGTTAAAATTTGGTGCCCGTTTGATCATGACGATATTCTTCAAAGGAGCGGAGACAGTGCAATTGTTTTCACCGAAGAACACGGAAATGCGGGCATGTATACACTGATGATAATGCCGAACTCCAAAAGAAATTACAATGCAACGTTCTACGAGGTAGATCCATTGAATCCCCTTTACAATGCCATTGACAAAACACCCGGGCCGAAAAATTTCTTTGAGGGGCTCGCCTTCAGAGTGGATGTGGATAAGCTAAATGAAATTGAAAAGAGACTCGGCAAGTTATTTGATGAGACTGGATCTGAGAGCTATGTAGACATGCTTGATGGTTCGAGCTTTTTGGTTACTTATAAGGGCAGAACTGTGAGAGTAAACACCGGACCTATGGTGGATAAATGGAAGGAGTATTCTACTTTCCTGCAGGACTCTCTTATACGTCCGTACAAGGAATTGAGAGAGAAAGGGCGGAGTGAAGTGGAATTGAATCAGCGATAGGCGTTAAGCTAAATTGTGCCGGCCGGCATTCGCAGTAATATTTATCCGTTTGGTCTCACTTTCAATTAGTTATCAGAGAGAGAATTCGACACCGAATCAATACAAGTTCAAATGAAATCACAAAAAGAAATGAAGATCGAACGACTGATAACTGTTTTTGATAATAACGCCGAAGGATTAAAGGATGAGATTAATATTGATTATGTTGATTTTGAGCGGTTAAAAAAGATGTTTAATCCACCGTCGGATGATCCATTAATGTATAATGGATATGAAATACAACTTGATCACGTGCAGGCGATAAATCAATTATTAAAAGATAAGATTGACTTTGATTTTAAAGCAAATGCTTATTATGTAGAATGTGTTCAACTACCGCCTTATGATTTTGGAAAAGTAGATTAAAGCCAAAATAAATGAAAAAAGCCCGGCAAGTTCTGAGCTTATAAGGGGAGTCCGAGGATGAGATGTAACCATGGCGAGCGGAATCGTTTAAATAATCTAAGAAAGAAAAAACCCAACTCGATATTTTCCACGAAAAAATACACGATATACTTGGGAATATCTATTAAGTGGTTTTAAGAATTCCAAGAGCACTGCCAATTGGATTTTTTTTTACTGAGCATCGAGATGGCCATTTAGTGAAGAAATGTTAAGAGATTGGGCACCTGTCATCGGTTATTTGAGGGGAGGAAATCACACGTCTTAACGCGGATAGTACAAATGTCTTATGTTAGGCCCCAAGTTTCACCAATAAATAAACTTATGAATTTGATATTGGAAGCCGAGAAGTATAAGGAGGCCTTTCTTGAGATCCAAGAATTAGTTATATCTCAAGTTGGGTACCAGAAGGTTAGTGTTACCTTGGGTGACCACTATAGGTTGAATAACACACCTTTATATCTAGCTTTGGAATTTCACATTTTAGAGAAAGAATCAGACGAGGATCAGGGTCTTTGTTTGTCAGTTAGCTACCATCGATATAATCCTGTCTTGAGACAACCCACTGTTTCTATGGACGAACTGTTTACAGGTGCTGATTTATCTACAGCAAATGGAAACACTATTTCTTGTTTCGATTTAATTAAAATAAATGTTACTGATCCATTATTGGACATACAATTGAAGAACATAAGGAAGCAAATAACGCTGTTTTTAAAAGGGCAGATTTCGGAAATAGTGGCGACAATAAGTAGTTATTGATCAATATTACGACTGGTATGCTAAGACATGCTAAAAATAAGAACAAGCCTCTCGCGGTTTTTAGATTTTTTGCATTGCGTCCAAAGCCTTTATTGCGAAACTGGCGAAAAATCTAAATGAACTCTGAAGAATAATTAAAGCGATGAGGTTACGTGGTACTGTATTGATGTTTTTGATTGCAACGACTTCTGTGTTTGCACAATCAAAGGAAATTGATGATGCGACATCCGGGATTTCGAATCGCATACTCATTCAGTATGGGCTTTCCAAATTGGACTCGATTGAACTAGATTTTTATCAACGATCCGATAGTTTAAAATCTACACATCAAAATAAGCTTGGTAGCCTGGAGTCAGCCAAATCACATTTGCAAAATAAGCTGGATAGTTTGGCAGCTCTTCAACTTCCGACGGCGAAAATCACCAAAGCGATAGACAGCGTCAATCTACTCCATGGAAAGACCATGGCAGACTTTAATGAAGGGTTACAGGGGATAAAGGACCAAACCACAGCCGGGCTAAAAGCACTAAAACTCCCTCCTGAACTCAATGAAAAAGTATCTTCAATAACAGGGAACATCGAAGGGTTTAAGATACCAACATCTGAATTAAATCCTCCGTCATTAAATCTTGCGGATAATCCATTGGGAAAATTGGACAACCTGAATTTAAGCCCATCAGTTCCAACAATAGACAACCCGTTGGGAACAATAAACACTCCTGAATTGAACTCAATTGATGGACTAAAAAATGTTACTGGTCAAGCCTCCGAAATCAAAGAAGTAACAGGGCAGGTAAGTGGGTACGGCCGCGAAGCGCAGCAGTTGGCAAAAGGCAATCTAAGCGGAGTAAACGAACTACCGGAAAGGGCAGAAGCAAAGGCTGTAGAGATGTCGGGCTTAAGTAACATCAAAGAGCATACCCAAAGCATCGATAGATACAAAGATCTCGCAGAACAAGCCAAAGATCCCGATGCCGTCAAAGAACAAGTTATCGAACGTGTACAGCAAGCAGCTATCAATCACTTTGCCGGGAAGGAACAACAACTGCAGGAAGCAATGGAAACCGTAGCAAAATATAAAAAGCAATATGCCAGCGTTCCCGATATCAGCAAACTGCCCAAGAAGCGACCCAATGAAATGAAAGACAAACCCTTGATTGACCGGCTTGTTCCAGGTATTGCGTTTCAAATACAAAAGGAAGGAGAAGATCTGATGGTTGATTTTAATCCTTATGTCGGCTATCGTTTCACAGGAAGAATAACAGGTGGTTTGGGGTGGAATCAACGTCTGGCGTACAATACAAAGCAGGGATTTTTCAATTCAAAAGCGCGTGTTTACGGCCCCCGTGCCTTTGGCGAATACAATCTCTGGAAAGGATTTTGTCCCCGTGCCGAGATGGAAGTAATGAATACCTTTGTTCCTCCCTTCACAAGACCTGCTACCATGGACCTTGGAAGCCGGCAATGGGTTTGGGGAGTATTTGTGGGTATGAAAAAGGATTACAGGTTTCTCGGCGGAGTGAGGGGAACGGCCATGGTTATGACCAGGCTATTTGACCCCAAGCATAAGAGTCCGTACGGAGATGTAATTAATGCCAGGTTTGGGTTTGAGTTTCCGGTGAAAAGGAAAACGCAAGCAAGACCAAATTAAAAAGTCATGGTAGATTTTTGGATACCAAGCGAACGAGAGTATCGATCTGATTTTGCAATATTGACTTTCTAGCATTATGCCTATCGGAGGCGTTACCTCGGGGAATTAACGTCATACCCGTTTACAAAAGCAGCAATAGCGGAACGTGGACCAAGCCTGGTCCTTTCCGCAGGACGATCATTGACGGAGCAATTAAAATTGCGGCAACGGGCCAGGCGACTTGCACCGTCACCGGTCTGAGCGTTTCCCCGGCAACCCTCAATTTCGTGATCGGGAAAACTACCCAGATAACAAGGACGATCGCACCTTCCAATGCTACCAGCCAGACGGTTACCTGGACATCAGGTAACACCCAGTGCGGCATTGACATATCCGGACCCATAATCCTACTTTGTTCTCAACCATGTATTATTTAACTTCCGTTTATGTTACGCAACTATTTAAAAATCGCCCTAAGAAGCTTATTGAAAAATAAGACCTACTCGTTTCTGAACATCCTCGGTTTGGCAATTGCAATAGCTTCTTCCTTCATTATATTCCAGTATGTGCTTTTTGAAGGGAGCTATGATCGTTTCCACTCAAAGGCCGACAGAATATTCAGAATCCGCTTTGACTATTATCAGAATGGAGAAAAGGACGGCAGCGGAGCCTCCACCTATAGTGCAGTCGGGCCGGCACTTCAGCAAGACTATCCGGAAGTGGAGAGTTTCGCCAGGCTTATGCCGTTCGGCGAAGGAACCGTCCTGACTTATAATAACCAGGCGCATTTTGAGAAAAAGATATTTTACGCGGAAGCTTCTTTTCTCAACATGTTCTCGTTTCCGTTGGTGAAAGGGGATGTGAAAACGGCGCTTTTGAAGCCCAACACGATAGTGATTTCGGAATCAGCCGCCACGAGGATCCTGGGTGATGAAGAACCGGTTGGCAAAATCATCCAGGTGTTCACGGGGCAGCCGACGCCCATGGAGATTGTTGGAGTATTTAAGGATGTGCCGGAGAACTCACACATCAAATTCGATTTTTTGGTGTCCTACGCGACCACTTATCCCTGGGGGTGGACGCAAAGTGACTGGGGACGACTGGACATCTACACCTATATATTGCTTAGCGAAGGGGCCTATTTCCATGAGCTGCAGGCGAAACTTCCTGCTTTCATTGAAAAGTACGAAGGCAAGGCACTGAGGAGCACCAACAGCTGGGAGGAACTCTACCTTCAACCTCTCGAAGACATTCATTTACACTCGGACCTCAGTGGTGAACTGGAAGTAAACGGCAACTACAAGATACCTTTCTTCCTGACCATCATCGCCGTTTTCATTATGCTGATCGCGTGGATTAATTACATTAATATCTCCTCAGCCAATGCCCTGGATCGGGCGAAAGAAGTGGGAATCCGGAAGGTTGCCGGTGCCAGCCACAGTCATATAGCATTACAGTTCCTGTTTGAAACCATCATGATCAATTGTATGGCTATTGCAACGGCAGCCATACTCATCCTTGTCGCGCAGCCCTATCTCGAAGTATTAGCCGGCAAGCCGCTGACGTTTGCCGTTTTTGGAGATGTGATGGTATTGGTTACTCTTCTTGCCATACTATTGTTTGGAATTTTATTAACCGGCGCATACCCTGTGGTTGCCCTTTCCTCATTCGCCATTGCAAATGTGTTAAAGGGTAAACTAAAAAGGTCACCCATGGCACTGATGTTCAAGAAGGGTTTAGTGGTTTTCCAGTTCAGCGCTTCCGTTGTGCTGATCATCAGTACGATAGCGGTTTATCAGCAGATCAAACACATGCAGCATCAAAATTTGGGAATTGCCATTGATCAGGTGCTGGTGGTGAACGCCCCGCAACAGGTTTCAGATTCCACCTTCACGGCGCGCATGGAACCTTTCAAAAATGAGTTGCGGCAGCTCTCGCAGGTTTCACACGTTGCGGCGTCAACGGCAATTCCGGGGGAAGAAGTAGGCAGGATTCAGAACTTCAGAATGGCAAATAAAACGGCGGAGTTCAAGAATCTGTTTCGGGTAATCGGAATAGATGACAATTTTCTACCGTCTTATCAAAGTTCTTTTGTCGCCGGTCGCAACTTTTCGGGAGAACTCAAAGGGCCGTCCGTCATCATTAACGAAGCCGCTTTGGAACTCCTGAAACTTAAGGATGCCCAGGACGCTATAGGGCAAAACGTGCTGTGGCAGGAACGCAATAGTGTATTCGAAATTATCGGGGTGATCCGGAACTATCACCAGCAATCCCTTAAAAATGATTTTGCTCCCACCATCTTTTTTTATAACCCTGCAGCCTGGGGGTTCTTTTCCATTAAACTTAATAACGCCGATCTGAAAAGTACGATCGCCCAGGTCGGGAAAAACTGGAACATCTTCTATCCAGGTAATCCTTTCACATTTTTTTTCCTGGATGACTTCTTCAACCGGCAATACAAAGAAGACTGGCAATTTGGCCGGATGGTCACCGTGTTTTCGCTTATCGCGGTTTTTATTGCCTGCCTTGGTTTGTTTAGTCTGTCTTATTTTACGGCTGTACAGCGCACCAAAGAAGTAGGCATACGAAAAGTACTGGGCGCTGATGTTTCCGGCATTATTACTCTGCTGTTGAAAGACTTTATAAAGCTGATTGTCGTTGCAAACCTGGTCGCCTGGCCCCTGTCTTACCTGGTCATCAGTAAGTGGCTTGAAGGATACGCCTTTCATATTGACATCAGCCTCTGGCTATTTCTTGTGCCCGGAATGATGGTCATGCTTATCGGGGCGTTGACCGTTAGCTATCATACCTCCAGAGTAGCCCAAACCAATCCGGTGAATGTGCTGCGGCTGGACTAATTGCCGGTAGGCGAAGATGCCCAGGGATTTTAAAATGATAATCTTAACGGTGCGTTATTGCCAGCCGGCTGATGTGAGTAGGAGGGATATCGGAAAAAAAATGTCATTATTTAACTGTAGACTATGTCCCGATGCAAAATGTGCCCTTCCTTAATTGTTAGCGTGTTTACTGATTAGTGCAACAAAATCGTAATGAATTCCAATACCAGGATGCCTGGCCAATCGCCTTTATAACCAATAATCAATGTTAACAGTCAGCTCAAATTTAATACCTTTGAAAGTTTAATGTTTGACCAATGGCAGTAAATAAAGAGACAAGCAACGCTGTAAATATCGATTGGGAAAATGCACTTCCTCAATTGACATTATACGCAAAGAATAAACTATATAAACGAATTGGGCCGTTGATCGCAGGGATAGAGCTAACAAAGCTTCCCATGACAGATGCGTATCGTCCGCATTTCGTTATATATCCGCTATGGAAGAAGGACTTGAAAACGAGTTTGGATCACCCGATTATTTTGGCGCAGTACTACAATAAAAAAGGACTGCAGTTCTCTATTCCGTATGATAAGCACGTGGTATTCTTTAAAGATGTGTTGGAAGCAGTAAAGAGTCAAAGCTCTGTTTCCTTTGACAACGATATTGACATCAGTGACCTTATTTCGGTGTTTGATGCTCATTCGAAAAAATCTCCTTTAAGCGCAGCTCCCAACTCATTCCTTCAGGCAGAACTTCAAGCAAGCAAGCTCAAGGTTATGCTATATGCCAGCTCAATAAAAGCGCAGGCTTTTTTTCCGGAAGTCGCGAAAAGGAGCTGGGACGTAAATAATTTCAGAGCTTTTGGATTCGATGTGAGTCAGTGGCTTCAAAATTTGTCAGAGGAGATTGGTAATCGTGAACAATTTTTAAAACAAATTGAGACGAATCAAAGCGATCGAAAGATTTTGCGGCTAAGAAGCTCGGAACTAGTATCCTAAATGCCAGGGAGAAAAAACTAAACATACCGAAAATAATATTAGGTGTTTGGACGAGTATCAAAAGTGGATATTCGCAAGAGGAACGTCGATTGTTAATTGAAATTTTGATCGTGCACATTCACACAATTGAAAACTTGGATCTGTATTCAATCGGTGTCAACCCGGTTTCAGACTTGAAAACTTTATGAAATGAACTGATGTCATTATAGCCAACTTTCCAGGTAACTTCATTGAATGGCATTTTTTTCGACTCCAGTAATCGCTTCGCGTTTTCTATCCGGATTTTTTGGAGGTACGCCATTGGAGTATCCCCCGTAACCTTTTTGAACCGTCGCGCCAACGTCTTCTTGCTTAGATTGCCGGCGTGCATCATGGTGTCAAGGGTAATCGCCTTATGAAAATTTGTTTCAAGCCACTCCTGGACATTCGCGATTTCCTCATCCCCGTGATTTTTCGTTACCTGGAACATTTGATAGGGTGTCTGAATTTTCCTGCCGGAATCCACAAGGAACACTTTAGCACTCGCAAGTGCCAGCTCTTTCGATCCGTATCTTTCGACCAAAAAGATCGCAAGATTAAAGTAGGCGGTAACACCGGCCGCTGAAATCACCTGCCCATTATCAATCAGAATTTTTTCAGGCTGAACAATTACCTTTTTATATCGATCCCGGAAGGCTGCTGTTAAACTCCAATGTGTTGTTGCTTTTTTTCTGTCGAGTGCTCCCGTTTCGGCAAGTAGAAAATTACCGTTGCAGGCCGCGGCTATCGTCACACCATCGTTGAACAGTTTTTTTACCCAGTCTACTAATTTTCGTTGCTGTCGAAGCATACTTTCCGGCTCACCTACAAATCCCGGAATATATATCAGGTCGTAGTTAAATTTGCTTTTAATACTTCGTTGTGCCTGAATAGGAAACTTGCTGAATGCGTTGGCTGGGTGTCCATCCTCGGTGACAATGGAAACATCAAATAACAATTCTGTTTTCTGAGCACTGTATTGATTATTCGCGAACGAAAAGATATCCAGCACGCCGGCAATCATCGAGGCTGTACATCCATCATAGGCCAGAATTCCGACTTTCATATTGCTTTTATATTTACAAACAAGATAACCCTGCAACTGTTTAGTCACAAGGCTATCGCGTAAGGCAGGTAAAATTATTACTTACTCATTTCTGATTCAACCGTCACGCTCCGGAATACATTTTGAAATGTTTCCACAAAATCTTGTTTAACATCACCTGCAATTCCTCTCTCATCCATTGCCTGCATCAAAATCTCCATAAAGACGTCCCATTCTGCGGCGGTAATATTCAACCCTTTGTGTACGGCGTCCAGCGGTCTGCCAAGGTATATCGTGGGCCCTTGAAGTGTATTTGCTAATTTATCAATGATCAGTTGCCGTTGACGGTATTTGCTATCGTCTGCATGGCCGATAAAATACTTCTGCAGTTGAGGATGCACAGCTACACGTGGAAACGCCAGATCTACAAATCCCGCAATGGCATCGTAACCTCCGATTCTTTTGTAGAGGGATGCCTTGAAGAAGCCGTTTTCGTGGGCCATCTTTTCAGGTATTTCCTGCAACACATCCCAGTGCTCTACAATAACTCCATTCTCTATGCGGAACAGATCAAAGAAGGCCGTATGCTTTCCCGCGAATTTGCCTTCAGAGCAGACCAATGCGAAATTGCCTTCACCCAGCACTTTAAAGATCTTCTTTATTTCGATTGAGATACCTTTCTTTTTCAGTTCCTCGACTCCTTTTACTAGCCCAGGCACCGTGTTGTCAATGAATGGATTGTGCTGGATAACATCCGGATGATAGAATTCCGACAGTTTATCAAACTGGCCATTGATCATTACAGTTTGCAAAAAGGAAGCTGCGATGTCCTTATTCTTTTGAGTAAGGTTCCTGTCGGTAACTTCGGTTGGACCGTCGACCATCGAATGGCCATTGACTGTTGTTTCGGGGTGGTCGGCGATCCCGCTCCAGTGCTCTGCCGCCAGGCCATTTTCAAATCTGTAAATTTCAAACATTGCTTTCCTGTTTGGCCAGTTGACGTCGTGGTGGAGTATTACAAATTCTCCATCTTCAAAGACTCTTACATTGTGGATTTTTGGTGCGGGAATTTCATTGTTCCTGATCTTTGTTACGAGTATTCGTAATCCACCTCTTCCATCAGGAACGTTCGGGGTGTGTTGAATATAGTTCTCCGTTACCAAAGCCGCCGCGCTTTCCGCATCGCCGCTTTGAACCGCTTTGTTGATAGCAATCGCTTTTTCTTTGTTCGTTTTCATTTTGTGTGTTTTAGGGTAATTTCTGAAGCCGGCACTTTCGCTTTCGAAACTGATGACGAACAGCGCCAGCAAGGAGTAGTTTGTAATTGATTTCATATACGATTATTAACAGGACAAATGTAGAGGGCTGCCCGCCAGGCATCACTTGGCTAAATGGACAATAACCTGGGCTTAAAGGACATTTGCTTTTTGACGGAAAGGATCGACCCGTGATCTGTCGTTAATTGACTGAGAGACTGTCCTTTTTTTTAAAAGGAGTATTAACTGTAACAGTCGCGTTTTACAGGTGTCTAATTGGAAAACAAAACAATTATGAATTTAAAATTAGTCCTGCTAACAGCCGGTCTTTTAACGGCGGGCCATAGCATTAACGCTCAAACAAAAAACACCATGAAAAAAACAACATTCACCCAAGAGCAAAATGAAGTAATGAAGGTCATCCTGGATATGACTGAGGCGTTTCACAAAAAAGATCTCAACGGTGTGCTGGCAAGCTACGAGCCAAATGCCGTAATTGTCTTTGAACCGGAAAAGCCGTCGTCAGGAGTAGAAGCTGTCAGCGAAGGGTTTAAGGGATTTTTTACCGTAAATCCTAGGTTCGAGTATTTCGGTCATGAAGTGTTTCTGAATGGAGACCTCGCGATGCACTTTGCTCCCTGGACAATGACCGGTAAGACACCGGATGGAAATGAGATCAAACAATCCGGGCTCTCTGTCGTAGTCCTGAGGAAGCAGGCAAATGGAAAATGGCTGATGGTATTCGATAACCCATTCGGTCAGCACTTATTGAATCAACGTTAAGTAATCAGCGACTTCTGCCGGCTTTTCAGGCTGGCGGAAGTTGCTTAACTAAACAAATTATGGAGGATAATGAATTAATTAGTCGCGCTATAGAAGGGGATAGGACCGCCCTGGAGAACCTTCTTGAACGCCATCGTGACCGGATTTTCAACGTGGCGTTGTCCTTTGTTGCGCACCGTGAAGATGCAGCGGATATTACACAAGAGGTGTTGATAAAGATCATGACCAAGCTGAGTTCGTTCAGACAAGAAAGCGATTTTAAGACATGGGTTTATCGGATTATCAAAAACCATTTTCTTAATATGAAGCGGCGGCGTTACGAAATGTACTCGATGACGTTCGAGTCATTTGCCCGGGATCTTGATGAAATACCGGATGAAGAATTTCCCGGGCATCAATATGAGGTGGAAGAAAAACTTTTAGTTCAGGAAGCGAAACTCAGCTGTATGAAAGCCATGCTTCTTTGTCTTGACAGGGAACAAAGACTGATCTTCATTTTAGGGGAACTGTTTGAGTTCCCTGATTCTGTCGGCAGCGAAGTTATGGAGATCTCAAAAGAAAACTTCAGGATTAAACTACACCGCGCGAAACAGCAGCTTTATAACTTTATGAACGACAAATGCGGTTTGATCAACAAGAATAACCCGTGCCGGTGTGCGCGTAAAACTGCCGGTTATATTAAGCTTGGCTTTGTCGATCCCGTCAGCCTGCATTTTCAAAGAGACGCCATTGCCACAATTGATAGCGTGGCTTCCGGTAAGGTTGAAACCTATTCTAATGATGTTCTGTCTGAGTACAGGACACTATTTGGGCAACACCCGTTTCTCAAAGCGGAGGAGGTTCGTGAATCGGTCCGGGCGCTATTGTCATCGGAGACCATTCGGAAGACATTTAATCTTGATTAATTGTTTCTTTAAATACGGTGCTACCTGAATAGCCCATAGCTTTTTGTTACTTACTGGCAGTAATAGTAACATACTAGCAAATAAAAAATTAAACGAATAGTTGCCCATGTATAATTTCGGAAATAGCCTGAGCAACCGGATGATAAAGAAACAAGCCAAAACTCCGAATCGGAATATATTTCGTCCTGAAATCGGACGGTTTTGTTCGATTTTACAAATAGCAGCAAGCCAATACCGGTTAAAATTGCTGACTCTTACAGTTATATATCGATATTTCATTTGGCAGGGTATTTGGTATACCGAAATGGAAGTAATATCTTGTCAGCATTGAGAGGTAATTAGAAATTCATGAGAAGGAGTGATCTTGGCGAATTTGAGGAGGTGGTACTCTTGTCGGTGGCCGTGCACTCACCGGAAGCATACAGCGTGGTGATTGCTGAGGAGCTTGAGCAACAAACTGGAAGAACTGTTACTACTGGAGCTGTTCATGCCGCGCTCCAACGACTTGAAAACAAAGGCATGGTGACATCGCAAATGGGAGAGGCGACTGCGGAGAGAGGGGGCAGAAGAAAACGCATCTTCAAAGTAACGCTGGCCGGGAGTCGGGTGTTGCACGAAGTAAAAGAAGTGAGAGACAATCTTTGGAGTCGCGTGGCTCCCAGAGGGCTGCCGAAAATCAAGCCTGCGTAACTATGTCACCGAGAGACGAAAATCCACAACCTCCACGTTGGCCGGATAAGCTGATGGAGCGTTTTTGTGAACCGCGTCTGCTGGAGCAAGTAATGGGCGATCTGCATGAGCGTTTCTATCGAAGGGTTGAACGTGTGGGAGAGGCCCAGGCGAGAAAGATGTACTATAGGGAAGTGCTGGCCTACATGCCTGCTGTTTTCAGGCGCAAAAGGAGTTATTATCCAACGAAACCATTTTCTGCCCATATGCTTGCAAACTATTTCAAAGTGGCGCTCCGAAATCTTTTAAGGAAGAAAGTTTATTCGGGAATCAACATTCTCGGACTGTCAATCGGACTTGCCTGCAGCTTCTTCATCTTGTTGTGGGTGATCGATGAAACGGGTTACGATAAGTTTCATGCCAATGGTAATCGCCTCTACCAGAGCTTTCGCCACATGACTGTGGGCGGACAAACGTACACCATGAACTCGCTGCCTCGTGGAATCGCGGACGAGATGAAAGTGGAGTTTCCCGAAGTGGAAGAGACGGTGATCACGTTTTTCGACCAGGAGTTTGTAGTAACCAACGGGGAGAACAACTACAGGGAGAAAGGTGGATTTGCGGGAGAGACATTTTTTAAGATGTTTTCGTTTCCATTGATCCACGGTGACGCGGAGACCGCGTTGAAGGGACTGACATCGGCTGTGATCACAGAGCGAACTGCGCGAAAGATGTTCGGTGACGACTGGCATAAGGCAGTGGGCCGCACGATCACGATCGATCATAAAAAAGATTTTACCATCACCGGAGTAGTACGTGATGTTCCAGAGAACTCATCGATTCAGTTTGACGTGATGCTTCCGGTGGAGGAGTGGTTCGCGCGTGAGGAACGTTTCGGTGAGTGGTGGTTTATGGCGTATAGCGTTTACGCAAGACTGAAAGAGGGAACATCGCTGGAGAAATTCAACGCGAAATTTAGTGACATCTTTAACCGTCACGCGGACGCTGACAATCACGTGATCTTTCTTCAGCCATACGAAGACATCTATCTCCATTCGTTCTACCGCGATGGTGAGCTTACTGGCGGACGCATCGAATACGTGCGCATCTTCACGGGTGTGGCCATTTTTATTCTGCTGATCGCGTGCATCAACTTTATGAACCTGACGACTGCGCGTTCATCGCAGCGCGCCAAGGAGATCGGTGTACGGAAAGTGATCGGTGCCGAGAAGCAGTCGCTGATGGCGCAGTTTATCACGGAGTCTGTTGGGATGTCGCTGGTGGCGTTTCTACTTGCCTGCGGATTGGTTGTGACGTTGCTTCCGATGTTCAACCATCTCACGGGAAAGAATTTTACGCCTGGAAATCTTGACGGTACTTTTATTCTGATCATCGTTGGGATTGCATTGATGGTGGGCATTGTATCGGGAAGTTATCCAGCGTTGTACTTGTCGTCATTCAAACCTGTTGCCGTGCTTAGAGGAACCTTTCGTCATGGGCCGGGGCTTGCGGTAAGCCTGCGTAAAGGACTCGTAGTATTTCAGTTTGCACTTTCGGTTTTGCTGATCGTGTCGACAGCAGTAGTGTATCTTCAGCTCGACTACATGCGCACGAAAGACCTCGGCATGGAACGCGAGAACCTTTTGTACGTAGCGCGTGAAGGTGCGCTGGCAGATCGTTACAATTCAGTAGCGGAGGAACTTCTGATGCAACCGGGAATCGCGAGCGTAACTGCTTCGAATAAGAATCCACTTGAGGTGAACGTCAATACAACAAGCGTTGACTGGAATGGCAAATCCAAAGATGATAAGCAGCTCTTCCACATCGCGAACGCATACCATGATTTTGTGAAAACCATGCAGATGGAGTTGCTTGCCGGTCGGGACTTCTCAAAGAATTACCCGGACTCGATGGAATACATAATCAATGAAGAAACCGCTAAGTTGATCGGTGGCTCGGCAGGATATGAGGATCTGGTTGGTAAAGTGATCAGGGTCTATGGCGCGAGTGGACGGATCGTTGGCGTTGTGAAAAACTTCAGCATGAACTCACTCTATTCGCCCATCGAGCCCGTGGTAATTCGATTAGACCTTAACTGGGCCAGCAATCTTTTCGTTCGTACTAAACAGGGAGAAACGCAACAAGCGATTGAAAGCCTGACACGCGTATATCATAAATTCAATTCCGACTATCCGTTGACCTATACCTTTATTGACGAGCAGTTCGAAGCGCGCTACCGCAGTGAGCAAGTGACGGCCAGGCTTGTGAATGTGTTCGCAGTTATCGCGTTGTTCATCTCGTGTCTTGGATTGTTTGGGTTGACATCGTTCACGGTAGAGCAGCGTACAAAAGAACTCGGTGTGAGGAGAGTGTTGGGTGCAAGTGTGGCAGGAATTGTTGTAATGCTAAGCAAAGATTTTCTGAAGCTGGTGTTCATTGGGTTTGTGATTGCCACTCCCGTGACGTGGTATCTGACAACTGAATGGCTTGCGAAGTTTTCCTATCGCATTGAACCTGGGGCTGGTGTGTTTTTGCTTGCAGGCCTGTCGGCACTTCTGTTTGCCCTCCTTACGGTGAGCTGGCAGTCCATCAAGGCGGCAGTCTCCAATCCGGTGAACTCTTTAAAAAATGAATAGTCAGTTTGGGGAGGGAGAATCTTTAAATGAGGTCAGAAGTATTATCGAAGGTGGCTTATACAATGCCGCGTTTCCGATAACCATCCCTAATGAACTTGCTTCATGATAGATATTATTTCGTCAACCTGTTATCGACTAGGGCCAAGTATTTCATTCCTGTCTGATCAAAGTGATCTTCAGCCCGCTCGATTTGCAATGCGGAGTAGATCGCATTTGAGAAACCAGTTGTTGCATTAGCGCCAGCAAGCGAAAACGCAGCTGACACTGACAAGAGCGAAAAGTTATTGGAAACCGAAGAATATAATTTTTTTTGACCGGTTTTGAAAAACTACTGACCGGGTTCGAAACACTATGTAAAGTTAAAGCTGCCAGAATCAGCTCAGAATGCCACAATTTCAATTTGGCATCATTATTATTCCTTCTTTTAGAAAATATTGTTGCGCGCATGAAAAAATACCAGTTGGGGGAGTTTGAAGAGATCGTTCTCTTGACCATTGCAATTCTTTATAAAGGCGCCTATGGCGTTGCGATCAAAGAGGAAATTGAATCGCGATTAGCTCGTGATGTTAGTATGGGTGCGCTGCATGCAGCGTTGGTGCGCTTAGAGGATAAAGGGTACATTAAGTCTTTTCAAGGGGAGACTACAGAAGATCGTGCTGGACGGCCGCGAAGATATTTTCAAATGACCTCATACGGAAAAAAGGCATTGGAATATTCACGACAGACAAGAGAAGAGCTATGGAAAGCAATCCCGAAGATTTCATGGGATTTGAAGATGATGACCAGTTGATTTATGGAGGAAAGCAAACCAAATCCCCCAAAGACATTTCTGCGATTCTTTCGATGGTATTGCCACCCTCGGCTGGCGGATCATATTGAAGGAGACCTAATCGAAATGTACAGAAAGCAGGTAAAAAAGAAGGGAAAGCGAAGCGCAGACGTAAGATTTATCATCGATGTTTTGAAACTGATGAGACCGGGAATTATAAGACCGGTAAGAGGTTATAACAATGTAAACACCTACAGCATGTACAAAAGCTATTTCAAGATCGGCTGGAGAAACCTGGCAAAGAATAAAGGATACTCATTCATTAACATCGCGGGTCTTGCAATGGGTATGGCGGTGGCTATGTTGATAGGTTTATGGATATACGATGAATTGCAATTCAATAAGTATCATAAAAACTACAACCGAATTGCGCGTGTGATGAGAAGCATCAACGTCAACGACGACGTTATGTCTACTACCATTTTGCCAAGCGCCCTGGGAGACGAGCTTCGAAATAAGTATGGAAATTATTTTGACCAGGTCGTAATGGCGTGGGGTACAGACCAGACACTTTCCACGACAGGGAGGACAGAAGAAATCAAACTTGCGCTACGAGGCCAATTTATTGAGAGTGAAGGACCGGAAATGTTCACGTTAAACATGCTTCAGGGATCTAGAGCGAGTTTGAATGATCCACATGCAATTTTGATTTCTAAGTCGGCCGCCAAAGCACTTTTCGGCGATAGTGACCCTATGGGCAAGTTTCTGAAGATGAACAATAGCGATCGAATGGACGTGAGAGTGACTGGTGTCTATGAAGACTTACCTTATAACTCGGAGTTTGATGAAACGAAGTTCTTTGCTCCGTTTGACTTGTTCGTTTCCGTTAATGCCTGGTTGCAGCAGCCGAGCTTTACGAATGATTTTCTCAATGTCTACGTAACGCTTAACGAACATACGAATTTTGAACTCGCATCAAACCGAATAAAAAACGTCATCCTTGATAACATCCAGGAAAATAAAGGGTATGTGGCTGTTAACCCGCAACTGGCTCTGCATCCAATGAAGGATTGGCACCTGCGATCGGAATGGAAGAATGGCATGATCGCAGGAGGCGCTATTCGGATCGTGTGGCTTTTCGGTTTTGTTGGTGGATTTGTGTTGCTGCTGGCATGTATCAACTTCATGAATTTGAGCACAGCGCGTTCGGAAAAAAGGGCAAAAGAAGTTGGTATCCGAAAAACTATCGGATCGGCACGTACGCAATTAATGAATCAATTTTTCAGCGAGTCCCTTATTGTTGTGGTTCTTGCTTTTGTCGTGGCTCTTGCCTTTGTCACCGCTTCATTGAATTGGTTCAATGAGCTGGCCGGCAAACAAATGGAGATGCCATGGGTTAACATCAACGTGTGGTTAATCAGTTTTGTTTTCATTTTGTTTACAGGATTGATCGCAGGAAGTTATCCTGCACTTTACCTCTCTTCATTCAACGCAGTGAAAGTATTGAAGGGATCCATACATGCAGGTCGGTCTGCATCCCTTCTCCGTAAAGTACTTGTTGTTGTTCAGTTTACCGTCTCAATTACGTTAATCATTGGTACAGTAATCGTTTATCAGCAAATTCAATATGCCAAACATCGTCCAGTTGGTTATAATCGGGAAGGCCTTCTCATGGTCCCGATGAGCACTGGAGATTTCTACGGCAAGCATGACGTGATTGCAACAGAGTTAAAAAATTCCGGAGTCGTATTGGAAATGGCGGAATCGTCAGGTAGGCCTACAGCCATACAATACATTAACGGTGGTTTTGATTGGCAAGGAAAAGACCCAGCCTTCGTCCCTAACTGGGCCACCGTTACGGTAACACCTGAGTACGGCAAGACGGTAGGCTGGCAGATTGCTGGCGGCCGCGATTTTTCAAGAGATATAGCGAGTGATTCATCCGGTTTTATAATTAACGAAGCTGCAGCGAAGATATTAGGGTTTCAAAATCCGATAGGCGAGACGATTCGATGGAAAAACGGCTGGCGAAGCAAATTCGAAAGCTTTACTGTTATTGGAGTTGTTAAGGATATGGTGATGAATTCACCCTATTCGCCTTCCGTACCTTCGGTGTTTTTTCTAAGTAAAGACGGCACAAGTTGGATCAACATAAGGATCAATCCACAAATCAGCACTGCTGAAGCCCTTCCTAAAATCGAAGCAGTGTTTGAGAAAATAATTCCTTTGGTGCCATTCGATTACAAATTTGCAGACGATGAGTATGCGCTAAAATTTGCAGCCGAAGAACGCGTTCGAAAACTGTCAACCGTATTTGCGGTGCTCGCCATCTTCATCAGTTCTCTGGGGCTATTCGGGCTTGCATCATTTGTTGCCGAGCAACGCACGAAAGAAATCGGCATCCGAAAAGTTGTGGGTGCTTCCACTTTCAATTTATGGCGGATGATATCACAGGATTTTATTGTGCTGGTAGTCGCGGCCTGCCTCATCGCCATTCCGATATCATATTATTTTTTAACTGGCTGGCTGAAGCAGTATGAATATCGCGTACAGATAACGTGGTGGGTATTTGTTGTGACGAGTTTAGTAGCACTGGTGATCGCTTTATTGACGGTCAGTTACCAGGCTCTGAAGGCGGCCTCGATGAAGCCGGTTAACAGTTTGCGCTCTGATTAAAGTTGCTGGCGAACCAAATTCGATTTCCGTTTGAAGAGCTGACAGCCAGTCACGCAAATGTTACCCATATTCGTGTCAATCCACATGATGTAAACGGAATGACCTTAAGCAAAGACAGAAGTTTCTTGTTTTAGAATGACATCAATGAACTGCTTGGCGTGTAGTGCGACAGAGCGCATTTAGCTATTTGATTATCAGCTACTTACCGATACAAAAATTTGCCCTTCATTGATAGTCACTGTGTTTACTGGTTCGGGTAACAAAATAGTAACAAGAATTACCAAGAAAACGCTCAACATGGCTAAACATCTCTAAATAATTTTTGATCGTTGTTACCCGTGACAAGAGGTAGCTCTCGTGACGTAGATCATCAAGATTGGTTCACGCAAATGAAAGTTCACTGCCGCGCTTATTGATTCGAAATGACCGGAGGTAATTAAAAGGCGATTGGCTTTTTTATTTAATCTTACCACTAAATTTTTTAAAAAGCTATGGCTCGGTGACGAGCCATAGTTCAAATCAATCTATAAGATAAATTTTCGTGTCCGCTGCATTATTCTTCTTCTCTTCAGCGATAGTCAGTGTTGTTTAATGATTCGAGTAACAAATAGAAACACTAATTACTCGAAAAACACTCATCAACTCTAAACATCCCTAAATGCTCGTTTTAGCATTTGTTTGTAGATGACCAAGGTGTAAGTGGGCAAAGCATTTTTTCGTGTCTGCCCAAGTCTTTTGCTAATCTATCTCTACCCATGCCTCTCCCTTGCAGACATTGCAACGCGTTCCTATTTCCTCGGTTTTCGTCTCCCACTTGCGGGTATACAGGTGGATGTTAAGACTTTTCTGTTCCCAGTCCGACCAACCCGAAGTTGTCTGCTTTGAGAATTCCATCGGGAGGCCGTGGCATCTTGGACAGACACTATGCAACTTGTTAACTTTGACATATCCCTGCGAACGGAGTTCTTCTTCCGTAACGGCAAAAAGGCGGCTTACCTGCACAATGCTATTGCTTCCGGGATAAAGCAGCGAACGTCTTGCCACGACGTATGCATTGATATCGCAGTCGTACCCTAGCACAATCGACCTGGGGTGATTCGCCGATCCGATATTATCGCCCGGGTTGAAACTTCTTGTCTTCTCCTCACACGGGCGTGACGCATACCGGAATGCCTCAGCCTTTCGTGCATTCTCCTTTGCCATATACGAAGATCTCGGTTCACTTGTCAGGTAAGGCGTTATCTCACCTGTTGATATGTCGATCGTGAATGCTGAAGCACCCGGGTCTTGATCGGTAGCATTTGGCCAGGTAAAGACGGGTACTGAAACCCATACCAAAAGCTTATTGATCCCAGGCAAGAATACTACGTTGTCGTCGTCCATCCAGCCAGGATAAATCGCTTTTTTATTAAGTGTCTTTTTCTGTTTCAAGTCATAGATGTAAAAACCTTCATTGAAGTAATACGCAATCAGAAAGTTTGATTGAACGTGTGAATCACCTCCTGGTTTGATCCCGGGCAATAGTTCTTCCTTTCCCGTAACTTTATCGACTACAGTCCAGCCTCTTAGGTCGTATCTGGCAACATCATTTTCTGAAAGCTGTGCGACTGGAGTATACTTGATCTCCGATGGAGACGCTGGATTGAGTATCCCGATTCGCTCTTTTTCTTTAATTGTAAACACACCTGGTTTCATTCGGGAATCAACGTTCAGGCTGCCCTTCGTATTTACCTTGCCTATTGTTTTTCCAGTGAAGGGGTCAATCACGATTACATCTTTGTATGCATTGTCGGATAACAGCGCAGCATTGTCGAGCAATCCTAGCAAAAGCCGCTTTGGAAATGCAGACTTCTGAACACCTTCTTCATAAAACAAGATGCCCTCACTCGTTTCCAGTGCGACTATTTTCCCGGCGGGACTTATCGTTGCGTTCTTAATAGAACCGGGTACCAATACTGCTGTTGCTGCCACCGACGCGCCGCGAGTTGTGCTGATCTCATCTCGAAATGCAGCCGTTGGCAGGCCATCAGGAAAAGACCAGATCACGACAGTTCCACCTCCATAGGTGCCACCATAATTTGAATAAACGACAATCTTGCCATTGTCGGAGTAGCCCGTTATTTTTGGGTGGACGTAGGGCTCAACGGCATGAACGATCGGAGGTGTTTTCATCCCGCTCAACTTCTCAAGGGCGCTGTTACCGATTCTTGTACGGGCGTCCCGCTCTTCCTTTTCAATATTTGCTTCAGCTGCGGTTGGTGTATACACAAATGAAACAGAACCTTTTACCTCACCAGTGGCAATGTCTCTTTCATAGACCGCCATCGTTACGTTGCTGGTATAGTCTCTCGGATGGATGTAGAAGGTTTTCTTTTCGGGATTGAGATACATCGACCCATTCCGTTGAAATTTTTCCATCCATTGCGGCCGTTCATCGGTCGTCAATTGCTTGAAATCAGGAGTGCTAAATTCAGCGGTGTAATAAAGTTTGCCTACATCATCAGTGCTGTATATGAAAACGCCTGACCCATCGGGTTTGAATTTCGCTTTACCTCCAGTCCCACGAAAGATTTCTTTTCCAGTCTGACTGTCATGAAACAAGGTCTCATAATGTCCTTCAGATACCAGGTATTTTTTGTCTGGCGACAGATACGCATTTCCGAAATCAAAATTAGCCGAACGCACTTGCTTGCCTGTAGACATGTTGGTCATAATGACGTTACGTTTTTTGTCACGCTCAAAAAATGTGTTCATTTCTGCGTTGTAACCAAAGTCTGACTCACCCGATGCCAACAGCGTAGATTTACTGGTTGCTAAGTCTATTTTGTACAACGCATTCTGACCATAATCCATGTTAACGATGACAAGCGAAAAGGTAGAATCACGATCAAAAAATATAGTCAGTGATGAATCGGTTTTCTTCCACTTACTTAGCGCTTTCTTTCCTTCAGGGTTTAACCGGTTGAGCAATGTTTTTTCTCTGTCGATAACGGTTCTCGAGATCAAATTATATTCAGGATATTGGTTATCAATGATAATAACGCGCGGGTCTTTAGTATTCGAAACCAATTTATATGGAAATGGCGTGATCTCTTCAATCACTTTTTTAGATTCAATGTCCCACTTTTTTAACGTCTGCATATCCGATGTATAGATAAACTTCCCGTCTGGAGAAAAGATTATCGTGATTGCGCATGTCCCCGTATATCCGTTCATAGGATAACTCTTGCAAGGGTTTTGCGCCAGAATTATGTGGGGAATAACAAAAGACGCGAGAATGATTGAATGTTTAAGACGCATGTTATGGGGATTAATTTCTGTGGTACAAGATAACGAAACATATGAAAAAAATATCTTAGACCATTAACCTTGAATCGTTGGACGATTGGAAGGAAATAAGACTATTCCCGATACAAAATGTGCTCAATACAGAATATCAATACGTTAGGTGGGTCCTCAGAGACAAGGACAGGTATTTCGGCAAGGGTGCTTTCCAGCGAGCTCAAAAATATGGAGCAAAACGGTTTTATTGTTAGAAAAGTGTATAATGATATCCTGTGGTGATTGAGTATGAACTCACACCGTATAGTCATACACTCGAAAAAGTGGTCGCGTCTTTAACAGAATGGGGCATTCAGCATCGTCAAAAACTTAAAGATGATGTTATAGCATCGTCTGCCAGGGGCAGATAAATTTGGCTTGAATTGGACTCAAGGAATAGAGGAGAGGACGTCATAATGTTAGTTAGTCCGTGGAATAAAATCTCCCTGAATAAGGCATCGGAAAGATATTTTAAAAATCTGAATATCAATTACTTACCGATACAAAACTTCGAAAAAATATTATCCAGCAGATCATCCGTGGTGATCGTGCCGGTTATCTCACCCAGGTAGTGAAGCGATTGCCGGATGTCCATAGCCAGGAAATCTCCGGTTACTCCGTTGTCCATACCTTCGAGTACACGCTGAAGAGATTGGTTAGTCTGTAACAGGTTCTGGTAGTGCCGGATGTTGGTGACCATCACGTCACCGGTCTTTACCGGTTTCACCTGGAAGGTGGAAAGGATCCGGTCTTTTAATTCCGTGATATTGGTCTTGTTGGAAGCGCTGATAAAAATGAAGTCATGTCCCTGAAGGACAGACACGAGCTTCGGGTCGGCCTTGTCCACTTTATTACCAGCTTTGATGTAGGGGATACCCAGTTGGATCAGCGCCTGTTCTTCGGTGGCAATTTCGTCCAGCGTGGTTTGGGTGAGGTCGAACAGGTATATGATCAGCGACGCTTTTTTCATACGGTCGCGTGTTCTTTCCACGCCCATCGCTTCGATGACGTCCTGTGTCTCACGGAGGCCGGCGGTGTCCGTAAAGCGAAAGTTGATGCCACCGAGTACCATTTCATCCTCGATCACATCGCGTGTCGTTCCCGGTATGTCGGAGACGATAGCCCGCTCTTCGTTGAGAAGGGTGTTCAGCAACGTCGACTTCCCGGCGTTGGGTTTTCCGGCTATAACGGTCGGTATACCGTTTTTGATTACATTCCCCTGGTCGAATGAAACGATCAGTGATTGCAGGTATGACTGGATCTGGAGGATCAGCTTTTTGAGATCGTCGCGTTTGGCGAACTCCACATCTTCTTCACCGAAGTCGAGCTCCAGTTCGATCAGCGACGCGAAGTGTATCAGTTCTTCGCGGAGGTGTCTGATCTCCTTCGAGAATCCGCCGCGCATCTGGTTGAGGGCGGCTTGTCTGGCATTGTCCGTTTCGGCGGTGATCAGGTCGGCTACCGCTTCCGCTTGCGCCAGGTCAAACCGTCCGCTGAGAAAAGCGCGCTTGGTAAATTCTCCCGGTCCCGCCAGGCGCGCGCCGTTTTTCAGGAGGACGTGAAGAATTTCTTTGATGATGACAGGTGATCCGTGACAGGATATTTCGATACTGTTTTCCCGGGTGAAAGAATTCGGTTCCTTAAAAATGGAAACCAGTACTTCGTCGATTATTTTTTCCCCGTCGCCGATGGTGCCGAAGTGAATGGTGTGTGAAGGCTGCTCGTTCAGGTTCTTGCCGTTAAAACATTTTTGCGTGATATCGATCGCATGCTTTCCGGAAAGCCTGATGACGGCGATGGCCCCTATTCCCTGCGCGGTGGCGAGCGCTACGATCGTTTCTTCGTGTGTGGCTGACATGGGCGCAAGATAGGGGATAGTACAGGGTGCACCGTCCCATGCCGCATAGTTTTTTACGAGATCACTATTTCTCCCGGACGATCAGGACGGGGATACTGACCCGGTGCCTCACGGTATCGACTGTGGTACCGAAGATCAGGTCCTTAAAGAATTTATGCCCGTGAGCGCCCATCACGAGGAGGTCGGCTTCGAATTCCGTTACCATCTTCGGGATCCGTCGCTGTGGATTACCATAGCCGATCCTGATGACCACATCGTAGCCCTGTTCGGCCAGTTGTTTCTTATAGTTTTCAAGCGACACGGTATCTTTTTTGGACTCGTGGTCGGCGATGTCGCTTCCATAGACCATCGCGCCGGCCGTCTCGACGACGTGCAACAGGATGTATTGGGCCTGCTTGCCACCCTGGGCCAATGCGCTCTGGATGGTGAGCGTGTCGATGGTACTGAAGTCGAGGGTGATGGCGATCCGGGTGTATACCGGACGGTTTGAGATATCCAGCGTGACTGCTGTTCCGTGCGGTATCCTGGCATCCCGTTCGACGCTTCGCCTGTCGAGCAGTGGTTTGAAGGTTATGTAGAGCAACAGGATAGCTGCCGCCGCACAAACCGGCACGACGGTGATCCAGATGATCCACGCGTTATCACCCGAGTCGGTGAGCCATCCGGTTATTTCCTGGAATACGAGCTTGACATTCAGGGTCACGATGATGGCGGCGATGACCCATGCCGCGATCTTTACCCATGGTTTGATGGCAAAGACACCCATGGTTGATTTGTCGCTGGTAAAATGGATCAGGGGAATTATGGCAAAACCGAGTTGCAGGCTGAGCACCACCTGGCTGAAGATCAGCATAGCTCCGGTTTCCGATTCGCCGTAGATGAGAATTACAATGATCGCGGGGATGATGGCAATCAACCTGGTGATGATGCGTCGTAACCAGGGGGCAATACGCAGGTTCAGGTATCCTTCCATGACGATCTGGCCGGCGAGTGTTCCGGTGATCGTCGAGCTTTGTCCAGCGGCTACCAGAGCCACACCAAAAAGGATGGGCGCCAGTTCCGTACCCAGGAGATCCGCGAGGAACCGGTGAGCGTCCTGGATATCTTCCACATCATGAAGTCCCGCCTTGAAGAAGGTTGATGCCGCCAGCACGAGTATCGCGGCGTTGACAAAGAACGCTGCATTGAGCGCGATAGCCGAATCGATAAAGTTGTATTTGATAGCGGACCAGATGCCCCGTTCCGACGTGTTGATCCTTCGGGTTTGGACAAGGGAGGAGTGGAGGTACAGGTTGTGAGGCATGACGGTGGCGCCGATGATACCGATGGCAATATAGAGGGCTGTATCATCCGGCAGCGAGGGTACAAATCCCCTGGCAAGAGCGCCCAGGTCCGGTTTGGCCAGGATCATTTCAATGACAAAGGCGCCGCCGATAATCGCGACGAGCGCAATGATGAACGCCTCGATCTTGCGCATCCCGTAGCTCTGGAGGAGGAGGAGCAGCAGGGTATCGAGCACCGTGAGGGATACACCCCAGATCAACGGGAGGTCGAATAAAAGCTGGAGGCCAATAGCCATACCGAGTACTTCGGCGAGGTCGCAGGCGGCAATCGCGATCTCGGCCAGGATCCAGAGAAAGAAGTTCACGGGACGGCTATAGGTACTGCGGGAAGCTTGCGCAAGGTCCAGTTGCCTCACGAGGCCCAGGCGGGCACTGAGACTTTGAAGCAACAGGGCCATCATGTTCGACATCAGCAGTACCCAGATCAGCGCATACCCGAACTTGCTCCCGCCGGCAATATCGGTAGCCCAGTTACCTGGGTCCATATATCCGACACTGACCAGGTATGCTGGACCCATGAACGCCAGCGCCTTTCGCCATCCTTTCCGGTTTGTCGCATCGATACTGGCGTTGACTTCGCTCAATGATTTTCGGTGGACTGAATTTTCAACTTCCATATGCCTTTCTTCTTTTACACGCCTACTAAGATATTTTGTGAAACAACCTTTGAGATCGTGACCTTTTCACCGCCGATTTCGACCTCAAGGCTTTCGTCGTATTCTTCTTTATTGATTACCCTTATTCGTTGACCCGGAAGGGCCCCGATCTTGTTGAGGTATTTCAACAGGCTCGAGTCCGAGTCTTTTACCGCCAGGATAACCCCGATACTTCCGGGTAGCAATACGCTGAGCGGGGTCTGCGCGGGCATATTCACCTTACCATCCTTATCCGGTATAGGCTCACCGTGGGGATCCGTTTTTGGGAACCCCAGGTATTCATCGAGTTTATGAATCAGCCGTGTGGATTGAATGTGTTCCAGTTGTTCGGCAACCTCATGTACTTCGTCCCAGTGGAAGTTCAGTTTTTGTACGAGGAACGTCTCCCACAACCGGTGTTTACGGATGATCATCAGCGCTTCACCCTTTCCCTGCCGGGTGATCTTAACACCGTAATACCGTTCATAGGAAATAAAATTTTTGGCGGAGAGTTTTTTGATCATATCCGTCACCGAAGCGGCTTTGGTTTTCATAACCTCCGCGATCTCATTGGTGAGAACAGCCCTTGAACCGCCCGACGACAGGTGGTAAATGGCCTTGAGATAATTTTCCTCCGTGTAGCTCAGCATACGCCTGGTTAACGCAAAGGCAAAAATAAAAGTTTAGGCTAGTCTAAAAAAATATTTAGAATAATTATTTAACAGGCATGAGACGATCGACCGTTTCCAGGAGCATGCTATCCTGTGAATCCCAATAGAAACTGTCCGGGAGGTCCTTAAAAGGCTCTTTTTTTGCCATCTCGTCCAGTATTTCCGCCGGCCGGATGTGGCGGGGATCAAAGGGTATGGTTCGGCCATAGGACCTGCCGATCGCCACCCACGGTTCGTGATTGACGATGATCACGGGCAGCCGGTACCCAATGTATTCATACATTTTTGTTGGGATGGCGTTGGCGGTAGAGGGATTGGGCGGGTAAGCGATAATGCCGGCGTCGGAGCGGCGGATAGCGGATACGATCCGTTCATGTGCGACGAAACGATCTCCGCCAGCCAGCTCGATGAATGGTTTGTCCGCGATTTCCTTTCTGACTGTTTCAAGTGTCCCGGGTGAAGCGCAATAACCGATAATCAGTAACCTGATCGTGTCCTGTTTCTTGTGAAGGGCGGATGCCACATCTATCGCCGTAAAGACTCCCGTTGTGGTGGCAATGGTTCCCGAAAAAAGCAGGTGAATAAAGCCATCGTTGTAGCCGCCGCGCTCCGGGTCCGTTGTTCCGCATCTTTTGATTTTATTTTCAAGTATGATTTTTCGTGTTCCGGGAAAACTGAACTCCCTGGTATAGGCGGCCTCGGCCAGGAAAAAAAAATTTATAAAGCGGGCAGACAGCCACTCCGTAAGGCGTACATAGGCTGCGAGGGGACCCCGGAGTAAAAAAGGAAATGTATCGGTGTGGAAAATATTCCGCCAATAGTTTTCCTGTACATCGTATATCGTCTTGCAACCCGTGAAGAGTTTTGCCACCAAAGAGATAAAGAGCAATTCGTGCGTGCACACAATCAGCAGCGAAGGCTTAAGGGAAAGGACTTTACGCAGGACAACGAATGGGGCCCAAAGCCTGTACAGGCTGAGCCTGTTAAAATCTCGTAACTGATGGATGGTGAGCCGTGGGTCATGTTGTATCGGTTCACCGGGCGATCCGATGACATGAACGTCGTACCGGTCGGCCAGGGTTGGCCCCAGTTTTTCGTACATTCTCGGATCATTTACGGGTTTAAGTACGGATGCGAGGACTATTCTCCTTTTTTTTATTTCTTGCATGCTGATTTAAATCTAACATAATGGAATTGAAAGAACGCATCGAAAAAGTATGGGAAGATCGTGCATTACTGCAACAAGCTGAAAGTCAGGCTGCCATTCGCGAAGTGGTCGAAAAACTGGACAAGGGCGAACTGCGTGTTGCCGAGCCTGCCGTCGGTGGATGGCAAGTGAATGAGTGGATCAAGAAAGCCGTCATCCTATACTTCCCCATTCAGCAAATGGAGACCATCGAGGTGGGACCGTTCGAATTTCACGACAAGATCAAGCTGAAGCATAACTATAAAGCCCTTGGAGTACGGGTGGTGCCGCATGCGGTCGCGCGCTACGGATCGTATCTAAGCAAAGGTGTAATCATGATGCCTTCCTATGTAAACATCGGAGCGTACGTGGATGAAGGAACGATGGTGGATACATGGGCCACGGTAGGTTCCTGCGCCCAGATCGGCAAAAATGTGCATTTGAGCGGCGGGGTAGGTGTAGGGGGTGTGCTCGAACCGGTTCAGGCTGCGCCGGTTATAGTAGAGGACGGAGCTTTTATCGGGTCTCGCTGTATCATTGTGGAAGGGGTACGGATCGGAAAGGAGGCCGTTCTGGGTGCCAATGTTGTGCTGACCGGCAGCTCCAAAATAATTGATGTAACCGGCCCGCAGGCCGTGGAGTATAAAGGTTATGTACCCGAGCGATCCGTCGTGATACCCGGATCCTACGCCAAGAAGTTTCCGGCCGGTGATTTTCATGTTCCCTGTGCGCTGATCATCGGGCAGCGAAAAGAAAGTACGGACAAAAAAACATCTCTGAATGACGCCTTGCGCGAGAATAATGTGTCGGTTTAATCGTCCCTGGAGTCAGGGCTGGTATCTGTGAATTTCATAAATGAATGATGTATCGGTAACATGGTTTATGTAAATTTGGATGTCAACGATGCATAGATTACCATTTTATTTATTTCTGTTTGCGCTTTTGTCCGGGTTTGTGACGGAGAATAATGAAATCTATCCGCCGGTAAAAAACGAAAGCTTTACACGGGGTGAAGTTATTCATTTTAAAATGACGTACGGGATATTTACGGTAGGTAAAGGCAGCGTAACCATTCATCCCAAGTACCACAAGGTGAACGACCGTGATTGTTTCAAGATCGATGTATACGGAAAGACAGTCGGCATGGTCGACTGGGTCGCGGATGTGGACGACCGGTGGGGTGCGTATATCGATACAGTAGCGCTGTTACCGCATCAATTTTACCGGTTCATCCGGGAAGGAAGGTATAAGAAAGATGAATGGACCAACTTTGACCACGAGAACAGGAAGATCGAAGTGAAGACCCTCGACAATAAGACCGGCAAACTGAAAGAGCCGAAGTACTACGACGCACCGGCCCATGTCCGCGATATGGTTGCCGGTTTCCTGTATCTGAGGAATATGAACCTGTCGAAAACGAAAGTCGGAGATACCATCTCTGTTAAAGGATTTTTTGAAGACGAATTCTACAACTTCCGGATCATATATTCAGGAAAGCAGACTATCCGGGTTAAGGCCGGAAAAATCAGGACTCTGGTATTTACTCCTGTGATGCCCAAGAACAAGGTTTTCGACGGTGAAAACTCCGTGACGGCGTGGTTCTCGGATGATAAGAACCGTATACCCGTGAAGATAAACGCCGAAATGTTTATCGGGAGTGCAGGAGTTGAATTGACGGAGTACTCGGGGTTAAAAAGCCCGCTCAATGTAGTTCAATAACCCGTTGGTTTTGCCCTGAAGGCCGGATTCCCCCCAAAATCGAATGCGTTGCAGAGATTGGCACATCCTTTGAATTTAGTGTGAAGCAACGGTGTTTGTTATAGAACGTATCACCCAACCCGAACAGGAATGAAAAGGACCGGATTTGTTATAACCCTGCTGATCGTATTGTCAGGCTTTACCATTGACAGACAGGAGATATATCCCGTTTTGAAGAATGAGAGCTTTAGCCGCGGTGAAGTTATTCGATTTAAAATGACGTATGGGTTTATTACAGTGGGAAAAGGAAGTGTCAGCATCCAGCCTGAATATTATCGCGTAAACGACCGCGATTGTTTTAAGGTCGATGTCCGCGGCAGGACTGTGGGAGTAGCGGACTGGTTTGCGAATGTGGATGATCTTTACGGCGCCTTTGTCGACACGGCTGCCCTCGTTCCCCACCAGTTTTACAGGTCTGTGAGACAGGGGAATTACAAAAAAGACGAGTGGACAAACTTCGATCAGGTGAACAGGAAAATTGAAGTGAAGACCCTGGATAGCAAGACAGGAAAATTAAAGGAGCCCCGGTATTACGACGCGCCCGGCCAGGTGCGTGACATGATCGCTGGATTTTTGTTCCTGCGGAATATGGATATATCGAGGCTGGCGAAAGGCGATACGTTGTCGGTCAAAGGATTTTATGAAGATGAATTTTATGACCTTAAGATCATTTATCACGGCAAGGAAACGATTCGTGTCAAAGCAGGAAAGATCAGGACCGTTGTTTTTAAACCGGTTATGCCAAAGAACAAAGTATTTGAAGACGGCAATTCCGTAACCGTATGGTTCTCCGACGACAAAAACAGGATCCCTGTAAAGATCAATACGGCAATGTTTATCGGGAATGCGGGCGTTGAGCTGACCGATTATTCAGGATTGAAAAACCCGTTGAATATCGCCAGGTAACGAAAGGGTTATGCGGCGGTTTTTTTCAGGACTTCGATCAGTTTCTCGCGGCTAACGGGTTTGATAATATATTCAAGGACATTTGCGTTTCCTTTCGCACGGTTTACATCCTTGGGATCGATGGAAGAACTGACCATAAATATGGAAATCTCTTTTTTAAGTTCGAATTTAAGCGTGGCGAAATCCTCAAGGAACATCCACCCGTCTACGTAAGGCATATTGATATCGAGGAATATAAAATCCGGAAGACTTTCCGTTTCTTCAGCGTGTTCTTTTAAAAAACTAAGCGCCTCTTCTCCATTTTCAAATTGCAGGATCTTGTCCGTCAGTTTTGCGGCCTGAATGGTGCGCAACGTTGTTAACTGAAAGATCTTATCATCATCAACCAATGCTATTATCGGCGGCTTGTGTTGCATCTAAAGTATGCTTATTGAAGTTGACAAATAGTGTTGTTCCTTTGTTCACATGGCTGGTCATATTGATCTCACCACCCATGGCCTCAATTTGATTTTTTATCATGAATAATCCTATACCCCTGCTTTCCGGGTGGTGGTGGAAGGTCTTGTGAAGCTTAAATACCTGATGACCATATCGTTGCATGTTTATCCCCATACCATTGTCGCTGGCCTCCAGGATAATGTTCGACCCCGAATAACAGGTCCTGAACCGGATAACAGGCTGAATGCCGGGTCGCCTGTACTTCAGCGAATTGCTGAGCAGGTTGAGGAAAATACTCTCCAGGTAGATGTTCGGATAAACAATAACGGGCGCTAATGTGAAATCACTTTCCACCCGCGCTGAGGCCTCCGTTATCTTTGCACTGAGCATACTCTCCACGTGCCGGAAGACTTTTTCAAACTCAAGTTTTTGACGGCTGATGGTTTTATTCTGTTTGATCTTCAGAACGTCATGCAGTTCATTGAGCGTCTTTTGCGCCGTTAAGCCGGACTCTTTAAGCAGGTTCAGGTATTCGTGTTTCTCGTCTTCGGAAGACGTGTTTTCAAAAAAGCTCAACAGCGTTAGTATGTTACCTACAGGCGACCGCAGATTGTGTGACACGATCTGCGTGAACTCCTCCAACTGTTCGTTCTTGCGCTTCAGATCCGCGGTAATCGCCAGTAGTCTGGAGTTTTGTTCCTTGATCTTTTCTTCCGCGAGTTTGCGGTCCGTAATGTTCCGGAACTCTGTGACCCGTATCATCTTTCCCTGGTAGGGAATTTTTTTCGCCTGGACTTCCAGGAAATACCTGCTGCCGTTTTTGTGAACGCCTTCTACATCGTAAGGCTTTTCAGATCCGGATGTTATCTTCTCCATCACCAGGCTCCGCCATTCCGGGGCGACGAGTTCAACGCCGTTGTGCCCGATCAGTTCCTCGCGCGAATATCCGGTAATGTCGCATAGCCCCTGGTTGCAGTCGATGATCATACCTTTATCATGCAGCCCGATACCGCCAAAGGATGCCTGTTGCAGTGTCCTGAAGCGCTCTTCACTTTCTTTCAGTTCTTCCTCTATACGTTTCCTTTCCGTGATGTCCAGTCCTGCCGCAATAAGGACCTCTTTACCGAAGTAATATCCTTTTACAACCCTTACTTCTTTCAGGAACTCTTCGCCGTTCTTTTTTTTAGCCCAGAACTCAAGTGTCTGCGGTGTTCCTTCGAACGCCGCCTTCAGTTTGGATCTGATAAGATCAAGATCATTTTTACCCGGAGCCGACAGGAAGGCAGGTGGCTGCCCGATAAATTCAGCTCTGTCGTAACCGTACATTTTGCAGGCGCTGTCATTCACATCCAGGAACGTCCCATCCGGATTTTGAATGTAGATGAACTCATCGATGGAATTAAAAAGTGCACGGTAACTTCTTTCGCTCTCCAGCACCTGCTCTTCGGTTTCCTTACGTTGACTGATATCCTGACCGATACCGATTATTTGTGTGACCCTTCCGTCGTTATCGCGTTGAAAAACTGTTTCGCGTCCCATAAACCACCGGTACTCTCCACCTTTGGTCCGGATACGGTATTCGGTCTCTTTCACCGCGCCGTATTCTTCCCGGTCCCAGGGAGGTAGTTTTGTTACGTCATCGGGATGAATAGCCATCCTGAAAAAACCCGATGTCATCTTCTGAATTTCCTTCGCGGAGTATCCAAGTGCCGAGAGCATATTCAGGTTGGAATATACGTTCACCTTTTTTTTGATATCATAAACGTAAAGCACGCCGGGCATGGCGCTTTCGATACTTTCCTTGAACCGGTTGCTATGTACCAGGTTTTCCTCGGCTTTTACGCTTTCCGTAATGTCGCGCATGGATCCCAGCATCCTGTAGGCTTTACCTTCGCTGTCGGCGAGAAACATACCCCGGTCGTGAAGGATACAATACCTGCCTTTCTTCGTCCTGAAGCGGTAACTCAGGTCGTACGTCCGCAGATATTTCTGGCAAACCTCCATTTCCATAACGGCTGCCTGACGATCTGCAGGATGTATAAATTTGATCCATTCTTTAATACCCCGGAGTTCCCTGGCACTGTACCCGAGCGTTTCTTTCAGGTTGCCACTCCAAATAGTTTTACCGGATGAAACGTTGTAGTCGTAAATGACCTGGCCTGAGGAAAATGCAAGCATTTCGTAGCGGATCTTCCAGTCTCCTTTTTCCAGCTCGTTTTGTTTCTTCTCCGTGATATCCTGGACGGTCCCCGTTAGTTTAACAGGCTTGTTCTTTTTGTTAACGATCACATTACCGACACCTTCTATCCAGCGAACACGGTTGTCTGCCTGAATGATCCGGTGTTGTGTAAAATACGGCACGCGCTTCAACAACGTCGTCTCTACCACCTGCAGGAATGCAGACCTGTCGTCGGGATGTATAAGGCTTATGTAGCCTTCATACGTTCCGTTGAATTGTTTTTTCGTTAACCCCAGTATGGCATGTACATGTTCAGACCAGCGCACGCAGTTTGTCCCAAGGTCCAATTCCCAGATACCCATTTTCGCCGCCTGCAGCGCATGCTTTAGGTGATATTGGTTTTTGTTAAACGATATATGGATTTCTCTCTGGGAAGCTTTTTGTCCCGACTTCTTATTCACCTTCTTTTTTTTCGGCGCAGCTGCCTTTTTTCTCGGTGTCATCTTGATTCTTTCCTTTCAAAATATACGACAATCGGATCATCCAAAAAAGAAAACCTGAACGTGCGCGTTTAAAGTTGTTTGCAACAAATGAAGTCAGTAAATTTCAAAAAAACCTAACCTACTTTGATATGCTTAAAGAATTTAAAGCGTTTGCCATGCGGGGTAATGTAGTAGACCTCGCCGTCGGTGTGATCATTGGAGCTGCATTCAGCAAGATAGTCACGTCGTTTATCGATGATGTAATTACACCGCTTCTACTCAAACCGGCGCTCGAAGCAGCACACCTGACCAAGCTGGAAGAACTTATGTTATTCGGCACTGTCAAGTATGGTAACTTCGTATCGGCTGTGATCAATTTTATTATCGTTGCCTTAGTCTTGTTTCTCGTTATAAAAGGAGTGAACGCCACCAAGAAAAAAGAAGCTGCCGCGGCGCCTCCGGCACCACCGGCGGACGTCGTCCTGCTAACGGAGATCAGGGATCTCCTGAAGAAGTAAAAATAAAGAGCCACGAAAGTGGCTCTGCTTTTTTCCGGGAACTCCGCCTTGTCAGGCGAACCGGGGGCTGACGACCAGGTCTTTACTTCCGGCGGTATACTGATAAAATCCGACACCCGTCTTGATACCCTTGTGACCTGCCTGAACCATATTGACGAGCAACGGACATGGCGCGTATTTTGGATTACCGAAGCCGTCGGATAACACCTGCAGAATGGAAAGACAAACATCCAGTCCGATAAAATCGGCAAGCTGCAAGGGGCCCATGGGATGTGCCATTCCAAGCTTCATGACCGTATCGATCTCACGCACACCGGCTACTCCTTCATACAAAGAATAGATCGCTTCGTTGATCATCGGCATGAGAATACGGTTTGCGATAAAACCCGGATAGTCGTTTACTTCGACCGGAGTCTTGTCCAGTTTCGCCGACAGTTCCATAATGGCGCGTGTAACGGTATCACTGGTGTTATATCCGCGAATCACCTCAACCAGTTTCATTAGCGGAACAGGGTTCATAAAATGCATGCCGATGACCTTGTCCGCCCGTTTTGTGACGGCGGCGATCCTGGTAATGGATATGGACGACGTATTAGTGGCCAGGATCGTTTCAGGCCCGGAATGAAGATCCAGCTCCCGGAATATCCCGAGTTTTACGTCGATGTTTTCGGATGCGGCCTCGATGACCAGGTCAGCCTGTTCAACACCGGATTTCACAACGGTATGTGTAGTGATGTTCTGAATGGCGCGGTCTTTCACATCGGCGCTTATCGCGCCTTTTTCAACCTGGCGACTGAGATTTTTTTCTATAGTGCCCATTGCCTTCCGGAGGGCGTCGTCCGAAATATCAATAAGGGCGACGCGATAGTCGTGCTGTGCAAAGACGTGAGCAATACCATTTCCCATTGTTCCCGATCCGATAACGGCGATATTTTTCATCGTTTCTCAATTATATGGATGTATGTTGATGCATTTTGTTACAGGCGTTCGACGGCTATTTCCTTGGCAAGTCCCATGGCGTTAAAGCGAATCACCAGCCGTTCGGAATGTTCCGCGTGTGGCTGCCCGTTGCATTCAGCGGAAGGTTGTATAAAATAGTAATAGAACTTCTGATTCCGTTTATACAGTTCATTCTGGTCGGGTTTCCCCAGCAGCTCAACCAACCCGGTCTCACTCAGCCCCAATAGCTTGTCCTTTTGACGGGTGATCGCGTCGATCATTTCCGCCCGTTTTCCAATACAACCGTTTTTGTCGTCCTTCCAGACTTGCTGATCAATTCCCTCCAGTTCGGGAAGGCTTTGGGTACATGATACGACTGTAAATAGTAAAGTGATCAGGCTAAGCCATCCGTACCTTGACATGCATTTTTTGAATTAGGTAAAACCAACCGAACGAGACGACAAGGTATAAAAGGCTGAGCACATAGAGCCACGGTGACCAATCGTTTACAAAACATAAAATTGCCAGTCCAAGCGGATAAACAATTACGCGAGCCCATTCGGCATATGTAGCCCACAACCGTTGCTCGAACAATACACCGCTATTGACAACCACGATGGATATGAGTACGGTAATAATACTTTTTTCTACTAATGAAAACTGACCGGCGTTAAACAGGAAAAGAGCGGTACCGACCAGGCATAGGATGTACTGAAACAACACATATAGGTTGAGCATCATCGGAGCCGGTGTGTCGTATTTCCGGTAAGTCGCCCGGTCAACTTCTTCCGCGGGCCGGTAGCCACCCAGGGAAGGAGGGAGCCAGCCCGGCTTTTTAAAGAGATATTTTATCCGGTCGGTCCACGAAGGAATGCGTTGGAGATCTTTCCCCATTTCCATATAGTGGCTGAAATTGGCATAAACGGCATTCCAGCTGTTGATGGGTTTGGTGATCCCGTATGTGGGTTTTTCTTCTTCGGCCTGAAAGGTACCGAACATCCGGTCCCAGATGATCAGCGATCCGGCGTGATTCTTATCGATGTATTTTGGATTGCGGCCATGGTGCACCCGGTGATGGGAGGGTGTGTTGAAAATGTATTCGAACCATCCCATTTTGCCGATGGTTTCGGTGTGTATCCAGAACTGGTAGAGGGTATTGAAGGCTGATACAAGGGCGAAGTCAACCGTTCGAAACCCGAGGAACGCAATGGGAAGACTGAAGGCGAATGTCCAGATCACCTGGAGAGAACTCTGCCGGAGGGCTACAGACAGGTTATAGTCTTCACTCTGGTGATGAACAACATGGCCGCCCCAGAACAGGTTGACCTCATGGCTCATCCGGTGCGCCCAGTAATAGGCAAAATCGACGAGAAGAAAGAGACCAAGCCAGTAAAGCCAGGTTTTCTGCAGGACGAAGAACGAGAGTTTTTCATAGATCAGCTGATAAACGCCGATTCCAAAAATCGCCAGGAATAATCCGGATAGTTGCGAAGTAATTCCGCAGCTGATGTTGGCGATCGCATCGGGAAGGCGGTAAAGCTCCTTATGCGTAAATCTTTCAATCAACAGCTCTACCCCGATAAGAATAAAAAAAATGGGGATGGACAGAACGATCGGGTTGATGTTCAAAACTATTTATCGTTTAATTTGCAGCCAAATTTACAAACATGGGGTTAAAGATCTTTAAGGCATTCTGGTTTCTTTCGATGGTGGTGCTGTTTGCCAATTTACTCTACGTTTATGCCAGCTTGCCTGAAAAAGTGGCTATTCAGGACGATGAGGCCTTTACATCCGTCGGTCGGGAGCCGTTCTTTTATGCCGCTACGTTCATCGTGGCTTTTGTAAATGTGATGGTCTACATCATCTCCTACCTGTTCCGGAAAGATACTGACTTCAGGGCCTGGTTTCACGGCCTGATCATTTCCATCAATGTTTTCTTCATCATCTCACTGAACTTTATCGCCCTGTTTAATAGCGGGGAGCGATTCGACTACGGCAGTATTGACTTTGTTATTTACGGAAGCCTTGGGCTTTTTGTACTTTGGGCCCTTAGCTGGCCTGTCTATAGCCTTTACCGGAAATTTTCGACTAAAGAATCTATTTAGAAAAACTTTATCAATCTACTGTAATTCAATTATTTATAATGAATCAGTTAATAAAATTTTGTAATTGACGGATCCGGGGACTTGCTGTAAGTGACTTCAAAAATCGTTTTATTAGCCTTGAAATCATTTTTTCAAAGTCCTGGAGGGGTTGTCAGAAGTCCTCCAGGACTTGTCTACAACAATTTTTTGAACTTTTGAATTGATTTTTTAAGCCAGCTCATTCTTTTAAACTATTCCAGATATCTATATGGGGAAAGCAGAAAAACCTGCAGGTGTGTTTCAGTATGACGAATCGAGTATCAGGTCGCTCGACTGGAGGGAGCACATCCGCTTAAGGCCGGGTATGTACATCGGAAAACTTGGGGACGGTTCGTCCAAGGACGACGGTATTTATGTGCTTGTCAAGGAAGTTGTCGATAACTGTATCGATGAGCATATGATGGGTTACGGCAAGACGATCGATGTGAAGATCACCGACCAGCGTGTTGTCGTCAGGGATTACGGGCGCGGAATTCCGCTGGGAAAGGTCGTGGATGTTGTTTCCAAGATCAATACCGGCGCGAAGTATGATTCAGGCGCATTTCAAAAATCGGTAGGTCTTAACGGTGTGGGTACCAAGGCGGTTAACGCGCTTTCAAACTACTTCAAGGTTCAGGCATTCCGCGAGGGACAGGCTAAGCTGGCGGAATTCAAGAAAGGCGTGCTGGTGAACGATGCAAAGCTCACGAAGTCCGATGAAAAAAACGGCACCCTGGTGGAGTTTGAGCCCGACAACACGATGTTCAAACATTACCACTTCATTCCGGAGTACCTGGAAGACCTGATGTGGAACTACGCGTTTTTGAATGCGGGGCTCACCATCAACTACAACGGCAAAAAATATTATTCCAAAGACGGGTTGCTGGATCTGCTGAAGCAGAAAGCCGACGCCGAAGAACTGCGATACCCGATCATCCATTTTAAGGGTGATGATATTGAAGTAGCGTTGACGCACGGTAATCAGTACGGAGAAGAATACTATTCGTTTGTTAACGGGCAGAACACCACGCAGGGCGGTACTCACCTGGCGGCCTTCCGCGAAGGTATTGTCAAAGGTGTGCGTGATTTTTACAAGAAAGATTTCGACGCGGCGGATATTCGCGCCAGTATCGTCGCGGCAATTGCGGTACGTGTTCAGGAACCCGTGTTCGAGTCACAGACGAAGACCAAGCTGGGATCGACCAACATGGCGCCCGAGGGTGTTTCCGTCCGGAGCTTTGTAGGCGATTTTGTCGCGAAAGAACTGGAGATCTACCTGCACAAAAACCCGACGGCCGCGGATGCCATGCAAAAGCGGATACTCCAGTCGGAACGGGAGCGGAAGGAGATTGCCGGTATCAAAAAACTGGCTAATGACAGGGCTAAAAAAGCCAACCTTCACAATAAAAAACTCCGCGATTGCCGTTACCATTTTGACGAGAAGAACGAAAAAGGCGTGGACTCGGTGATCTTCATCACGGAAGGCGATTCGGCCAGCGGTTCGATCACAAAATCACGCGACGTCGAGACCCAGGCTGTTTTTAGTCTCCGGGGAAAACCACTGAATTGTTACTCACTGACTAAAAAAGTGGTGTATGAAAATGAAGAGTTCAACCTTCTTCAGCACGCCCTGAATATCGAGGATGGTATCGAAACCCTTCGCTACAACAAGGTGATCATCGCTACCGATGCGGACGTCGATGGTATGCACATTCGCCTGCTGCTCATGACATTTTTCCTTCAGTTCTTTCCCGAGCTGGTAAAGGCGGGTCACGTGTTTATTCTTGAGACACCTCTTTTCAGGGTCCGGAACAAGAAGGAAACCATCTATTGCTATAGCGACGAAGAGAGGCAAAACGCGATCGCGAAGCTGGGCACAAAGCCGGAGATCACCCGCTTCAAGGGTCTCGGCGAGATTTCACCGGAAGAGTTCGGCGGTTTTATCGGGGAAAACATACGCCTTCAGCCGGTACTTCTCGGCGACGGTCACCTGGCCAAACTGCTCGAATTTTACATGGGTAAGAATACACCGGACCGGCAGGACTTCATCATCGATAACCTTCGGATAGAACTTGATAAAGTTGAAGCAAAGGCAGAGGAAGTTGTTGTTGAGGCGGGTGATGAAGCCTGATCGTTTGTTTACGGGTATAGTTTGTAAAAAATCAAAAGAGCATATATAGAATCGATCGACGATGAGCAAAAAGGAAAAATCAAAACCGGGTGTTCCAAAAATAAATAAGGTTGTTAAGAGTGATGCCGGCGGCGAGGATGTGATTCATTCCATCGCCATCGACGGAATGTATCAGAACTGGTTCCTCGATTACGCATCTTACGTAATCCTGGAGCGGGCGGTTCCCCGTATTGAAGACGGATTCAAGCCTGTACAGCGCAGGATCATGCATTCCCTTAAGGAAATGGATGACGGCCGTTTTAATAAGGTGGCCAACGTGATCGGGAATACGATGCAGTTTCACCCGCACGGCGATGCGTCGATCGGTGAAGCTATTGTGAATATCGGCCAGAAGGATATTCTTATTGAAACACAGGGAAACTGGGGTGATGTGCGCACCGGAGACAGTGCGGCGGCTCCCCGTTACATTGAGGCAAGGCTTTCCAAATTCGCCCTGGATGTCGCGTACAACGCCCAGACTACAGAATGGCAGCTCTCGTATGACGGACGGAAAAAGGAACCCGTTACCTTACCGGTAAAATTTCCCCTGCTGCTGGCACAGGGTGTGGAGGGTATTGCCGTGGGCCTTTCGACGAAGATCCTTCCGCACAACTTCTGCGAACTTATAAAGGCTTCGATCGATATCCTGAAAGGAAAAAATCCCAAGATCTATCCCGACTTTTTTACGGGCGGAATAGCCGACTTCTCCGAGTACAACCAGGGACTGCGCGGTGGTAAGATCAAGGTCCGCGCGAAGGTCGATATCGTCGATAAGAAAACATTGATCATCAGAGAAATCCCCTTCTCTACCACAACAACTTCTTTGATGGAGTCGATTGTCAAGGCAAGTGAAAAAGGGCAGATCAAGGTGAAACAGGTTATTGATAATACCGCCAGGGATATCGAGATCCAGATCCTGCTTCAGCCCGGTCAGTCACCCGAGATCGCCCTCGATGCCTTGTACGCATTTACCGATTGCGAGATCAGTATCTCGCCAAACGCCTGCGTGATTGTTGAGGATAAGCCGAAGTTTCTACCCGTTGGTGAAATATTAAAATACAACACGAACCAAACCGTTCAGTTACTCAAGCAGGAGCTTCAGATCAGGAAAGCTGAATTGATGGAGAAGATCTTATTCTCCTCACTGGAAAAAATATTTATCGAGAAACGTATTTACCGCGACATTGAGGAAGCGGAGAGTTGGGAAGAAGTGATCGAAACGATCGACAAGGGTCTGAAGCCTTATAAGAAGAAATTTTACCGTGAGATCACACGCGATGATATCGTCCGACTGACGGAGATCAGGATCAAGCGGATTTCGAAATTCGATTCCTTTAAGGCCGATGAACTGATGCGCGACCTTGAAAAGGAACTGAAGGAAACAGAACATCACCTGAAGCATCTTACCGACTTCGCGATCAGCTACTTCCAGAACCTGCTGGACAAATACGGAAAAGGGCGCGAACGCAGGACCGAGATCAGAAGCTTCCAGTCTGTAACCGCGGTGGAAGTTATCGCCAATAACCAGAAACTATACGTGAACCGCGTTGATGGTTTTATCGGTTTTGGGCTTAAGCGTGACGAGAATACGCAGTACATCTGCGATTGCTCCGAACTCGACGACGTGATTGTGATCCGCAAGGACGGAAAAGCACGTGTATCCCGTATCGCCGATAAGGTATTTATGGGTAAGGATATTCTCTTCGTCGGAATATGGAAAAAGGGAGACGACCGGATGGTCTATAACGTGATTTATTCAGACGGCAAAAGCGGTAAAGGTTTTGCGAAACGATTCACGATGCCGGGAATCACCCGCGATAAGGAGTATCCCGTTGCAACGGATGACAAAAATTCGAGAATCCATTACGTCACCGGTAATCCGAACGGAGAAGCGGAGACCGTGGAAGTCAAACTTTCGCAATCCAGTACCGCCCGCAAAAAGATCTTTGAGTACGATTTTGCCGAACTGGAGGTCAAGGGTCGCGGAGCCCGCGGGAACACGATCACGAAGTACCCGATCAGAAAGGTTGACTTTCTGAAGGCTGGAACTTCGACGCTGAGCAAACTTAATTTGTGGTATGACGAAGACGCAGGCAGATTGAACAAGGATAGCAGGGGCAGATACCTCGGTAAGTTCGACGGCGACGATCAGATCATTACGTTTACGCGAAATGGTTCCTATAAGATCACAAACTATGAGCTGACGAATCGTTTCGAGCCGGAGAAAACGCTGCTGGTTGAAAAGTTCAACCCCAAGAAAGCGGTTTCCGCGATCTACGTGGATGGAGACAGCAAGCAGTATATGGTGAAACGTTTTATGATCGAAACGACGACCCAGGATAAGGAGTTTGGTTTTATTACGGAATCCATCGGGTCACGCCTTGTGCTGGTTACAACATCGGACACCCCGGAGGTTGAGCTGGAGCTGATCAAAGGAAAAGAAAAAGAGAAGTCAACCGAAACGGTAAACCTGGAAGATCTGATCGATGTGAAAGGGTGGAAAGCGCTGGGTAACAGGCTGACCCAGTTCAAGGTTTCAAAGGTGAAGCTCGTTCAGGAACAGGAAGAGACCGGCCTTGAACAAGGAGATGAAGAGAATGAAGTCCTGGAAACCGATGATACCGACGGAAGTCGGGAAAAAAAAAAGAAGAGTGGAAACCAGCCCCTGAGGAAGGTGACGTCAACCGGTGGATCGAAGAAGGGGAGCAAGCCAGTCTCTTCGCCCCGCCCGAAAAGCCCAAGCACCAGGTCCAGCAAAAAAGTCAGCCAAGGCCAAAAATCAAAGCCGAGCAGCAAGACCTCTTCGCGGAAAGCCAGTCCCAAAAAGACGGGGAAGAAAGTAGCGAAAAAGAAGAAGAAATAATTGACGAACGGAATGACGATAACCGGGAAGAGGAGGACACCAGACAAGATGAAATGTCGCCCGGCGGAGCTGAAGATGCCGAAAAGAAACATGGAAAGGATGACAAGGATGACAAGTCGTTTGGGGTAGGTGAAACCATTGAACTTGATATTTAAGGGTGTTGCCCCTGAATTTAAGGTCAGGCATGATTTTTATGCTTTATCTCACGTGAGAACAACCGGACGAACAATGAAGTCATACACAGGTTTGGTTTTGGATCCGCGCTCCGGCGTCATTAACTTTCATACCATGATAAGATTAGTCAGCACCGTATTTTTTGTTTCAATTGCTTTGTTTTCAAATGCCCAGGCGGATGAAATATTAGCCGAAGGTAAAGTAAGCGACTCCAGGACCGGGAGGGGGATAATGGCGAACATCCGGTACAGCAGTATTCCCACGGGTGGTATCTTCGGAAGATTTAACGACAGCACGTTCTCTTTCCCCATCTTTGGAACGGCAAAGTACCAGATCACAGCTGAAGCGAAAGGATACAATCCGCGTACCGTCATCGTAGATCCCAAGGACATCGATGCCAATAAAAAGGTAATGCGCGACATTTCGCTAACACCTTCCGGGCAGACCATGCGCCTGACCCACCTTATTTTTGCCCAGGGAAAATCAGCCATTGACCCCAAGTCGTTCGCGGAGCTCGATGAGGTAGGGCAGATGATGAAAGAGAATTCAAAAATTGTCATTCAGCTGGAAGGACATACCGACAACCAGGGGAGTTCAAAAGCCAATCTTGCTCTTTCGGAGGATCGTGTGGAAGCTGTCAAACGTTACCTGGTATCGAAGGGTATAGGAAAGGACCGGATCAAGACAAAAGCGTTCGGGGGAAGTCAACCGCTGTCGAATGAAATGACACAGGAGGCCAGGGCTATGAACCGCCGTGTGGAGATGCGTATCCTCAAGGACTAGTGTTAAGTCAACGTTATAATGTCGCCTCCTTTAGCTTTTGTATGTAACCCTGACCGGGCGTGATATATCCTTTAGCTTTGTATTTAGCCCTGAAAGGGCGTAACGTATTAGCCCAGGGTGGAGCCCTGGGCTTTAAAAGGCAATTTAATTTTAGCCCTGAAGGGGCGTAATAACAAAACCGCTTACGACAATCGATGCTTGCCTCGACGGAAATGTTAAGTCAACGTCATAATGTCGCCTCCTTTAGCTTTTGTATGTAACCCTGACCGGGCGTGATATATCCTTTAGCTTTTGTATTTAGCCCTGAAAGGGCGTAACGTATTAGCCTAGGGTGGAGCCCCGGGCTTTAAAAGGCAATTTCAATTTTAGCCCTGAAGGGGCGTAATAACAAAACCGCTTACGACAATCGATGCTTGCCTCGACGGAAATGTTAAGTCAACGTTATAATGTGCCTCCTTTAGCTTTTGTATGTAACCCTGACCGGGCGTGATATATCCTTTAGCTTTTGTATTTAGCCCTGAAAGGGCGTAACGTATTAGCCCAGGGTGGAGCCCTGGGCTTTAAAAGGCAATTTAATTTTAGCCCTGCAGGGGCGTAATAACAAAACCGCTTACGACAATCGATGCTTGCCTCGACGGAAATGTTAAGTCAACGTCATAATGTCGCCTCCTTTAGCTTTTGTATGTAACCCTGACCGGGCGTGATATATCCTTTAGCTTTTGTATTTAGCCCTGAAAGGGCGTAATGTATTAGCCCAGGGTGGAGCCCTGGGCTTTAAAAGGCAATTTAATTTTAGCCCTGCAGGGGCGTAATAACAAAACCGCTTACGACAATCGATGCTTGCCTCGACGGAAGTGTTAAGTCAACGTTATAATGTCGCCTCCTTTAGCTTTTGTATGTAACCCTGACCGGGCGTTATATATCCTTTAGCTTTGTATTTAGCCCTGAAAGGGCGTAACGTATTAGCCCAGGGTGGAGCCCTGGGCTTTAAAAGGCAATTTAATTTTAGCCCTGCAGGGGCGTAATAACAAAACCGCTTACGACAATCAATGCTTGCCTTTTGTATGTAACTCTGACCGGGCGTTATATATCCTTTAGCTTTTGTATTTAGCCCTGAAAGGGCGTAACGTATTAGCCCAGGGTGGAGCCCCGGGCTTTAAAAGGCAATTTAATTTTAGCCCTGCAGGGGCGTAATAACAAAACCGCTTACGACAATCGATGCTTGCCTCGACGGAAGTGTTAAGTCAACGTTATAATGTCGCCTCCTTTAGCTTCTGTATGTAACCCTGACCGGGCGTTATATACTTTTGTATTTAGCCCTGAAAGGGCGTAACGTATTAGCCCAGGGTGGAGCCCCGGGCTTTAAAAGGCAATTTAATTTTAGCCCTGAAGGGGCGTAATAACAAAATCGCTTACGACAATCAATGCTTGCCTCGACGGAAGTGTTATCAACGTTATAATGTCGCCTCCTTTAGCTTTTGTATTTAGCCCTGAAAGGGCGTAACGTATTAGCCCAGGGTGGAGCCCCGGGCTTTAAAAGGCAATCTAATTTTAGCCCTGAAGGGGCGTAATAACAAAAACCGCTTACGACAATCAATGCTTCACATGACACTAGTGCATCATAGCAAAAATATCAGTACGGCAGTATAGGACACGATGCATTGATTTTTATAACTGTATATCCTGGATGCATGTACACTTATTTTTGCGACGATGTACTAACGTCACTTCATCGTCAGCATTTTCATACATACCGGCGACGGAACTTTTAACGGTTTGCCAACCACCGTCAGCTTTCCCGTTTTTGAATTGATTCTGTACACCACGATGGTATCCGAATCCTGATTCGCTACAAAGATAAACTCACCTTTAGGGTCAACAAGAATGTTTCTGGGCGTTTTTCCGTTTGTCGCCTGTTGAGCAACCAGGTTGATCTTCCCTGCAGGCAGGATTGAAAATATACTGATGGCATTCATCCCGCGGTTGGACATATAAAGATACTTTCCCCGGGTATCGGTTTGGATATCCGCGCTCGTATTTGAACCCTTGAATGTCGGGGGAAGGGACCTTACCGTATCCTGGAGGACGCTTAGTTCTCCCGTTGCCTTGTTGACCCCAAAGACGCAAACGGAGGAAGTCAATTCTTCGGACAGGTACGCAAACTTGCCGGTAGGATGAAAGGTAAAATGACGCGGGCCGCTTCCCGGAGTAACATTAACCTCCGGTGTTTTGGCTGAAATGAGGCTGCCGTTGGAAGCATTGAACTCGTAGATATAGATCTTGTCCGTCCCCAGGTCCTGGACGTAAAGAAAACGGTTATCAGGAGACACGACCGCGGAGTGGATGTGCGGGCTTTCCTGACGGGTGGGATGAATACTTCCACCCGTATATTTTTTCGCGTCAGACGGACTGCCGATGAGTCCGTCGTCGAATAAGGGAAGAACGACGAGGTTCCCTTCGCTATAATTCGAGATAAAGGCGTACTGGCCTGTTTTATCGATGGATATATGACATGGGTCCGCCCCATAGGATGGGCGTGTATTTAAACCGCTTAGCTTTCCCGTTTTCGGGTCAATGCCATACGCGGTAACTGAGCCGCCGTTATCGGAGACCTCCGCTTTACCGCGGTTGACTGAATAAAGAAATTTTCCGGAAGGATGCACGGTAAGATAGGAGGGGCTTTCAAGGCTGGGAACTGCCTGAAGTAGTTTTAACGTACGCTTGACCCTGTCAAAAGAATAGGCATAAATACCCTGGCTTCCACGGACAGAGAATGTTCCGACGTACAGGATTTCTTTTTTTGGCTGTGACCTTGAACTGAATGATGCAACGAGGCATAATGCAATCAGTAAAACTGTTTTCATGGCTGGCTTTGTAATCAAAGCTAATTAACTTTTTAATAACAGCAGTCGTTACCGCTTCCGGGATGTAAGATTAATTGGAAAACAAATTGTTTCTGAACCGTGATGTGTGATCGTCCGATCCTGTTTGCGAAAACATGCGCGCCGTCAACGTGTGCGCGACGGCTGATTAGCCTGCGACTACTTTCGTTAAGGGTTTCTGGACATTGATCTTTTTGGAATAGGCGAGAGACGCGTACAGGTCTCCGCTGGGGCGCCTGATTCTGTTTAACGTTTTCAGGTCACATTCGTACAAACCAAACCGCATCTCCGGACCAAGATGCCATTCGAAATTATCCCAGGTACTCCAGAAGTAATATCCGCGGATGTCCAGGCCGTCGCCAATCGCTTTGTGCACGATCGCCGCATAATCCTGGATCGCCTGAAGCCGGAGAAAATCACTTTCGTCGCATACCCCGTTTTCAGTAATAATGATCGGCTTTTTATACTTATTCCAATAACGGTCGAGGCATGTTCTTAGCCCTTCAGGATGGTATTCCCAGATATCGTCGTGTGCCCGGCCCAGACCTTTGATCTTTTCCGGAGTCTCCAGGAAAGTTATGGGCATGGGATCATGGGGTATACGCCCATAGTAACTCATCCCAAAGAAGTCGACCTTTTCGAAATGAGCGGGTACATAATCCATAAACCACCAGTCCGATAAGCGCGCAGGAAACCATCCCAGGATGTTTTCCGCGGAAAACACGGTAGCGTTATGGGAAATTCCAACGGGCTGATCCGGGTATGTTGACTTGATGTAATCGTATACGATGTTATGGGCCAGGCCCATGTTCTTCACCACTTTTCCCGCCGTAACGGGATTGATCTTGAACGGGGGAAAGAAACCGGTAATCCACCCGTAACTCGCATAGACATTGGGTTCGTTGAAAGTGTTCCACAACGTTACGTACGGACCAAATTCGTCCACCACCTTTTTGGCGTAATCGATCCAGAGTTTGATGTTCTCCGTTTTTTCCCAGCCGCCGATCCTGGAAAACCAGAGTGGGTTGGTAAAATGATGAAGCACCATCATAATATCCACACCTTTTGATTTCAGGTCCTGGATAAAGAGGTGGTACTCCTTCGCGGTTGACGGATCGAAATCTTCCAGCGGCCCGCGCTGCAGCTTGCTCCACATCAGGCTCATCCTGTAGTTGGGAGCCAGAGACGCAATGATCTCGGCGTCTTCCTTAAAACGTTTCTCATGGTCCGTCGTACGATCGAAAATGAAATTATTCCTGGCCTTGACGCCTTGCCAGTCGTGTTCAAAGGCAGTTTCAATTTGCGCGGCAGCGGTGCTTGTTCCGAAAATGAATTTATCGGGAAAGGTGAGTTTCATTATTTGCGTGTGAGCGCACTTTGTGTGGTTTCCCATTCAGACCAGTACTTCCTCAGAACCCTCAGGTCAGCATTGAGGCAGGGGTAATGCTCTTCAATTTTGGGAGTCGGCGGAAATACACCTGCGCTGAGGTCGGACGACGAGAGCCCACCAGTCCATTCAAAATGACCAGGGTCAAAGGGTTTCCTCCAGCGTCCGCCCCACCGTAGGCCAAGCTTCTCACCCGCTACGCCGACTTTTCGCCACAAGGCTATATTGTCCCAGACAGCAACGGAGTCGACAATAGGAACAACATCCACTGCCAGACCATACTGATGCTTCGATCTTCCCGCGGCTGAGCTGGTATATTTTTTCCCCATGGTCTTATACTCGTGTTGTTTCGCGTGGGTCCGGTACGTCTCCACCACGGCAAGCTCGATACCTTTGCTTTTGCAAACCCGTATCAGTTCAATGATCCGGTCGCGGAAGTACGGATGCAATGCACCCAGGTCTGCAATCATCGGAAGAGTACCCCTGTCCTTGCCAAAGCTGTAATTTTCGACATATCTCCAGTTCTTCCAGCCATCGGTGGTGTCCTCGTTGACAGGTGGCTCGTATTCGTAACTGGTGATAATGGAATCGAGAGAAAGGGCGATCGGCTCCTCAAAAGTTTCTTCTGCCTCAACTTCTTCGTGTTCGCGGCAGTCGTAAGAACGAAATGCCGCCAGCCCCTGGGCGCCCGAAGTAACCGAATAGCAGCAAAAAAACACCGCCGCAGAGATTTTAGCAATAAGACGCATCTAACCAACCTATTTACAGGATGCAAAGATATGATTTTTATAAAAGGTGAGCGCAGGAATCGAACTTTTACCATGCGATTTTAGATAATTCCGGACGTTTCCAATGGAGACCGGATAGTTGAGCCGGTCTCCAATGATATCGTTCTACCCCTAAACGGATCAGCCCATCCGGCATTTCAAATCCGGATGGAAACATCAATCATATCGTAAACAATATATAAACCGTCACGCAGGCTGCAATGTATTATTGCGTAATCAGGCATTCACGTTGACCCGCGGGGCTCCGGCCAGGATCTCCTCGCTAGCATGTGAAGAAAACTGTTCAAAATTTTTCATGAACGCATCGGCCAGGAAGACGGCCTTCTGGTCGTATTCTTCTTTGTTAGCCCACGTGTTCCGGGGGTTCAGAATTTCCCCTGGAACTCCGGGGCACGCCGTAGGCATGGAGATTCCGAATACATGGTGCCTTTCGTATCCGACGTTGTCGAGTTCACCGTTTAACGCGGCGGTGATCATTGCCCTGGTATGCTTAAGGCTTATCCGTTTCCCAAAACCATAGGCGCCCCCGGACCAGCCTGTATTCACGAGCCATACATTCACGTTCGCTTCCCGCATTTTGTTGCGCAGCATGTCGGCATACTGGGTAGGGTGTAGCGGCATAAACGGTGCACCGAAGCAGGCTGAAAAAGTCATCGTCGGTTCGGTTACACCTTCTTCCGTACCGGCAACCTTCGCCGTATAGCCGGAGATGAAGTGAAAGGCTGCCTGGCCCGGTGTGAGCCTGGAAATGGGAGGCAATACTCCGTATGCGTCGCAGGTGAGGAAAAATATGTTTTTCGGATTTTTGCCTATAGAGGGCGTTGCGATCATGGGAATATGATCGATCGGATAACTGACCCTCGTATTTTCCGTTTTCCCCCGGTCGTAGTAGTCTACTACATTGGTTCCGGATGTAAAGCCTACGTTTTCCAGCAGCGCGCCCGCTCTTATGGCATGGAAGATCTCAGGTTCCTTTTCGGCACTGAGGTCGATGGTTTTTGCGTAACAACCTCCTTCAAAATTGAATATCGTATTGTCCGGCGCCCAGCCATGTTCGTCGTCACCGATCAGTCTGCGATTCGGATCAGCTGATAACGTTGTTTTTCCCGTGCCGGATAACCCAAAAAAGATGGCGGTATCACCGTTCTTTCCGGTGTTGGCGGAGCAATGCATCGAAAGGACATTTTTTTCATGTGGGAGAATAAAATTCAATACTGAGAATATCCCTTTTTTAATTTCACCGGTGTACGCTGTGCCCCCTATCAGGATCACCTTCCGGGTGAAATCGATGATGGAGAAGTTATGCTGACGTGTTCCGTCGGTCTTGGGATCGGCCCAGAAACCAGGCACATTGATGACGAGCCATTCAGGCTCAAAGTTTTTCAGTTCACTTTCCGTTGGACGGAGAAACATGTTGTGCACGAATAAATTCGACCAGGCAAGCTCGGTGATTACCCGGATGTTAAGGCGATAGCGGGGATCTGCACATGCGTAAACATCCCGAACGTAGATTTCCTTGCCATTCAGGTATGCCAGGACTTTGTCGTAAAGTTTTTTAAAGGCATCAGGATCGAATGGAATGTTAAACGTATTCCACCAAACGGTATGCTCCGTTATTTTGTCGGCGACGGTGAATTTGTCTTTGGGAGAGCGTCCCGTAAATCCGCCCGTATCTACGGCAACGGCGCCGCTACTGGTTATTCTGGCCTGACCGAGGTCGAGGGCGATCATGGAAAGTTGTTCCGGTGACAAGTTCCAGTGTGCTTTGCCGTCGGTAATACCCAAGGCAGCGACACCACTTTTCGCGGGTCTGATTCCGAATTCTAGCATGGTGTTTAATAGTTAATGAGTAAGTGCAAAGTTATGCCTTTTATACACCCTTCAATCGATTGCATAACTAATTTTGTTTACTTTGCAGCGCCGGTTATTCACTTGCGAAAGTGAATTTATCGGCCTACTTTGACGACGTTTTAAACGATTGTTTGGCAAAAACTAATTTTACTTCCCTGATTATTTATAATAATGACTTCTGACAAAACTTTTTTTGGTCATCCCCGGGGACTAGCTACTCTTTTTTTTACTGAAATGTGGGAGCGTTTCAGTTACTACGGAATGCGCGCATTGCTGATACTTTTTATGGTCGCCTCCGTTGAAACCGGTGGTTTGGGGTTGGAAGTAAAAACAGCGGGTGCGATCTATGGGTTGTACACGATGTTCGTATATCTGCTCGCATTACCCGGCGGCTGGCTTGCCGATAAGTTCTTCGGATTGCGCAAGTCTGTTTTCTACGGAGGCTGCATTATTGCACTCGGACATTTTTGCCTCGCCTTCCCGATGATGGAGACATTCTTTCTCGGACTTCTCTTTATCATGATTGGTACTGGACTATTGAAGCCAACGATCAGCAGTCTTGTTGGTGAATTGTATACACCAGATGAGCCGGCCCGACGAGACGCCGGCTTTTCCATTTTTTATATGGGCATCAACATCGGCGGTTTTATTTCTCCTCTGATCGTGGGTGAACTGAGAACCTACAACTGGCACTACGGTTTTGCAGCCGCGGGAGTAGGAATGGTATTAGGTCTGATCCAATATAAACTGACGGAACGCAACCTCGGAAACGCCGGACTTTATCCCGAACAACTTTCCGATGCAGTCATGCAACAGAAGCGTGAGCGAAATATCCGCAATAGCCTTATCGCGCTTGCTGTGGTCCTTGCTGTTTTTGTGGCGCTGCTGTTTGAAAGGATCGTTGTCATCGACCCCGTCGTCGTAGCGCAGGCCTCCGGTTTTATCCTGGTCGCCAGTGTTATTGTTTATTTCATTTACCTTATGTTTTTCACCGGCCAGGATATTCAGGGAAGACTGAAGCTGGTTGTGCTTGCGGTATTTTTTCTCACCTCGGGTATGTTTTATTCCGGATATGAGCAACAGGGATCGTCGTTGAATCTTTTCGCGGAGCGGTATACAGATCTCAAGATCGGAACCTTTTCGATTCGTCCGGAGTGGTTTCAGTCCGTGCCTTCCCTGGTGGTTGTTGTCTTTGTTCCGGTTTTTGCATGGCTCTGGGTCTGGCTGGAGAAACGAAAGCTCAACCCCGTTACACCTGTAAAATTTTCCCTTGGACCGATTTTTACTGCGTTTGGGTTTGCCGTGATGATGGGGGGATCATTGGTGGTGGCCGATGGCGGGTTGGCTTCACCCTGGTGGCTGATATCAACGTTCACCCTACACACGTTTGGAGAAATATGCCTTTACCCAACCGGTATGAGCGCCACGACAAAACTGGCGCCCAGGAACCTCGTTGGACAGCTGATGGGGATCTGGTTTATGAGCCTGGCGTTCGGGAACCTGATCGCCGGATTGTATGCCGGCGAATTCGATCCGAAAGCAATTGAAGCCAATCCGCATATGCTGGTTGACTTATTCGGGTATTGTGCGAAGATCATGCTGGGCGCCGGCCTTCTGGTGCTGATACTATACAAGCCCATCCGGAAGATGATGGGTAATGTTAAATAAACGAGCGGAAACTCATAACCTCAACCTATACCATGGAAGAAAAAAAATCTTTCAAACCGTACATTGCGCCCGACCAGCGCGTGGCGGAGTTCACCGCCAAGTCGATCATACTCGGATCCCTGTTCGGAGTACTCTTTGGTTCCTCGACCGTCTACCTCGCACTCAAGGCAGGCCTGACTGTCACAGCATCCATACCAATCGCCGTCATTGCTATTACGCTGGGACGGAAATTTCTTAAAACCACCATACTCGAAAATAACATCATCCAAACCACTGGTTCTGCAGGTGAGTCGATCGCGGCCGGCGTTGTATTCACCTTGCCCGGATTCTTATTCCTGTCTCCCGGAGAGAATGGAGTAAGTGTCGGCGAAGCGTATTTCGATTACCTGACGATTTTGATCCTCGCTGCTTTCGGGGGAATGTTGGGAACCCTGATGATGATACCCCTGCGACGGTCCCTGATCGTAAAGGAACACGGAACCCTTCCTTACCCGGAAGGTACGGCGTGCGCATCTGTTCTGCAGGCCGGGGAGAAGGGTGGCGTGTTTGCCCAGACTGCTTTCGTGGGAATGGGCGTGGCCCTGGTATATGCTGTATTGCAAAAAGTATTTCACGTGATCGCAGAGATACCGGCAGTCGTAACGGCAGCAACGAATAAATATTGGCCTGCCGGCGCGACCCGGGGAGAAATCACGCCTGAATATCTGGGCGTAGGTTATATCATCGGTCCCCGTATTTCCGGCGTGCTGGTGGCAGGTTCCGTGCTGGCCTGGTGGGCTCTTATTCCGCTGCTCACGACACTTGTAGCTCCGGACACCATCGCCCTGCAACTGGTGAAACTCGGCTACCTGGCCGATCTGAATACCTCCGGCGGACCGGGAGCATGGGATGCGCAGACACATACCTTCGGGAGCTACGCAGACGCGATCTACAGGGCTTATATCCGGCAGATCGGCGCGGGGTCGGTTGCGGCAGGTGGATTCATCACCTTGATTAAAACCATTCCAACCATTGTATCGTCATTCCGCGAGAGTATCGGTTCGATGAAGGAAAAAACGCAGGGTAGCGTGCTGCGTACAGATCATGACCTCTCGTTTAAGGTTGTGATCGTCGGCAGCATTGCATTAGTGATCCTGATATCCATTCTTCCCAGCGGGATTATTCCGGGAGACAACGTCCTGCAAAAATTCCTGATCGGTATACTGATCGTGATCTTTGGATTTTTCTTCGTCACCGTCTCCAGCCGTATCGTTGGCCTGGTAGGGACGAGTAACAACCCCATTTCCGGAATGACGATCGCTACCCTGATGGGTACCTGCCTCATTTTTACCAGCGTGGGATGGTCGGGAAAATTGTATGAACCGCTGGCCCTTGTGGTAGGCGGGATGATCTGTATTGCGGCAGCTAACGCGGGGGGTACCTCGCAGGATCTGAAGACCGGATATATTGTCGGCGCCACACCGAAGTACCAGCAGCTTGCGCTGTTCATCGGCGCGATTGTTTCATCCGTGGCCATCGGTGTAGTCGTCCGTGTACTCGACACGCCAACACCGGAGATGATCGCGCAGGGACTTACGCACGCCATTGGCAGCGATCGTTACCCCGCGCCGCAGGCGACACTGATGGCTACCCTGGCCAAAGGCATATTGTCCTTTAACCTCGACTGGCAATTTGTAATTGTGGGAGTTTTTGTGGCGGTCACCCTTGAGCTATGCGGTATCAAGGCCTTGGCTTTCGCGATCGGCCTATACCTGCCGCTGGCCACTACACTACCCATCTTCGCCGGTGGCGCCGTGAAGGGCTATGTTGACTGGCGCGCGGAACGAAAGAACGAAACGGTACAGGATGACGAACTGGGAAGGGGAAGCCTTTTTGCAACCGGGTTAATTGCCGGTGGCGCATTAACCGGTGTAATCGTCGCTATCCTCTCCGTCTTTTTACCGGATATCATGAATTCGCTCAATATTGAACATACACTCACTGAAGGAATTGGTCATGGCGGATACCAGGTACTGGGAACGTTGTTCTTCCTGGCGATGATGCTGATGCTTTACCGGCAGGCTATTAAGAAATAAAAGCAAAGTTGATATCATCGGTTACGCAGCAGCGTGGTTCCGATAGGATCGGCGTTCTTTCACAAGGAAGGATGGTCGGATGCTATCCGGCCAGTTCGATGCGATGAAATATCCGTGTCGAGTTTTTATCGAAAAGCAGGGTATGTTTAAACGGAGGTTTGAGACACTCGAACGCCTCGAGGTTCTCGCTGTCGGACCAGAAGAACCCGGCGTATCCGATTTCCGAAACGGGGAGTCCCTGCTGTTGTAAATGCAGGGTTTCGGCTGATATGTTCCTGCACGATGTGTCGGCGATCTCCGACCGTTTTGAAAAGGGCAGACTGGCAATCACTGCCATAACACGGTGCCGGTCGCCGTGGTAGTCAAAGTAACTCACGTATTTCCCGTTCGCATATTGGACTTTGACCCCCTTCACATCCGGCAGATCAGCGTCAGTTAACGCTTTAGCCGGTAATGTATCAGAAAGGGAAACGGCCAGGACCAGAGGAATTTCAGCCACCGAGGATGCACCGTTCACATGGGAAGGTTTCTGGCAGGCGACGGAGGCCAGGATGAACAGGACGGGATAAAGAGCGCTATTCAGACTTCTTTTCCGCATGCAGATCGATGATTTGTTTCAGCGCTTCCAGTTCATTGGTTTCGGAGGGCTCGATCTTGCCGTCCGCCTGCATGATCTCATACAAGGCTGTATATACATTGTCTTTTTTCGGAACATCCAGGTGGAAATGCCTGAGCGTTTCTTCAAAAAGATCTCCGAGCCTGGCCTTATCAAATGAATTGTATTCCCGGATCGTCTGGTATAGCTTCTTTTCCATATCTGTCCCAGCCGGATAAAGGCCGCTCATCTTTGATTTGATGGTGGCCATTTCATAGGGATCGTAGCTGTCGTCTGCATGCGACATATGGACGTAGAGGAAGAGGATAAAGTCCGGAATGGAACTGTGTAAAATCATAGCGATGAGGTCTTAATCAGCTAAAATAATAAAAAAAGGCTTCACCAATTGATGAAGCCTTTTTCGTGCAAAATTTATGTTACCTTTTTTCTTTCGGGTCGATTACATCATTCCGCCCATTCCGCCGCCGCCGTGTGGCATAGCCGGAGCCGGGTTTTCTTCAGCGATCTCTGACACAACAGCTTCTGTTGTGAGGAGAAGACCTGCAATGGATGCAGCGTTCTCCAGTGCCAGGCGGGTCACTTTAGTAGGATCGATGATACCTGCGTCAAAGAAGTTCTCAAACTTGTTATCACGGGCGTTGTATCCGAAGTCCTTCTTGCCATCGCGTACCTTGTTCACGATAACCGAACCTTCCTGACCGGCGTTTTCCGCGATAGTTCTCAATGGAGATTCAAGCGCCAGGCGAACGATATTCACACCAGTTGCCTGGTCGTCGTTGCTCAGGCCAAGGTCAGCAATGTTCTTCAGCGATTCGATAGCGCGGATATAGGCTACTCCACCGCCTGGAACGATACCTTCTTGTACAGCCGCGCGTGTTGCATGCAATGCATCGTCCACACGGTCTTTTTTCTCCTTCATTTCAACTTCTGTAGCTGCACCAACATAGAGTATTGCAACACCGCCGGAAAGTTTAGCCAGGCGTTCCTGAAGTTTTTCCTTATCGTAATCGGATGTCGTAGTTTCGATCTGAGCCTTTATCTGAGCGATACGGCCCTGGATTTCATTCTTCTTACCGGCACCGTTAACGATCGTTGTATTGTCTTTGTCGATGTTGATCTTTTCAGCACGGCCAAGCATATCCAGCGTGGCGTTTTCAAGTTTGAATCCTTGTTCTTCGGAGATCACTTTGCCACCGGTCAATACGGCAATGTCTTCCAGCATTGCTTTTCTTCTGTCGCCGAAGCCAGGAGCTTTCACCGCAGCAACGCGGAGTGCACCACGGATCTTGTTCACCACCAATGTGGCTAACGCTTCACCTTCAACTTCTTCCGCAATGATCACCAGTGGTTTGCCGGTTTGTGCCGACTGTTCCAATACAGGAAGCAATTCCTTCATGCTGCTGATCTTCTTGTCATAGATCAGGATGTAAGGCTGATCCAGGTCAGCTTCCATCTTCTCCGTGTTGGTCACGAAGTAAGGGGAGAGGTAGCCTCTGTCGAACTGCATACCTTCTACGGTCTTCACTTCAGTTTCGGTTCCTTTCGCTTCTTCAACCGTGATTACGCCATCCTTACCGACTTTGTCCATTGCATCAGCAATCATCTTTCCGATCGTTTCATCACTGTTGGAAGAGATTGTCGCTACCTGGGCAATTTCGTTGGAGTCTTTTATTTTTTTGGATTGTTTTTTCAGATGTTCCACTACAGCATCGACAGCTTTGTCGATACCGCGTTTCAGGTCCATGGGGTTGGCACCTGCTGCCACGTTCTTGATGCCGTGCGCATAAATAGACTGAGCCAGAACCGTTGCAGTAGTGGTACCGTCACCGGCAGCGTCAGCTGTTTTAGAAGCTACTTCCTTCACGAGTTGTGCACCCATGTTTTCGATAGGATCTTTCAATTCAATTTCTTTTGCTACTGAAACACCGTCTTTTGTTACAGTAGGAGCACCAAATTTCTTATCCAGGATAACGTTACGTCCTTTAGGACCCAGCGTTACTTTTACTGCATCGGCAAGTTTGTCTACGCCTTTTTTAATCTTGTCCCTCGCGGTGGTGTCAAAGGTTATTTCTTTAGCCATAATGTTTTAATGTTTTGGTTGATGTTTAGATAATTCCGAAAATATCGGAGTTCCTCATAATGAGATACTCTTTTCCGTCGATGCTGATCTCAGTTCCGGAATATTTTCCATAGAGAACATTGTCCCCGACTTTGACAGTTACGGGCTTGTCCTTCAGGCCTTCGCCTACGGCTATGATCTTGCCTTTTTGGGGTTTTTCTTTTGCGGTGTCGGGAATGATAATTCCGGACGCAGTCTTGGTTTCAGCTTCAGCCGGTTCAACTAGTACCCGGTCCTCATTTGGTTTGAAGTTGATTTTTGCCATATGTGTAATGGTTTAAAAGGTTAACAAAATTTGTTACTTCCCGCTTATCACCTATTGTGCCAATGCGAAAAGAAGGGCGAATAACGGACAAAATATTTACATATGTCAGTTTTTGGCATGTATTCTGGGTTCGGGTGGCATGGTTTCCGGCCGGGAAAGGGTCAGGATGTCATATCTGGCAGATTGGAGCGGAGTGCATGGCTGAATCTGAAATGAGCCCGGGCTTCGATGCGCCGGCCATTACCCGCACAGCCATACTCTGTACCCACCGCTGACCTTTCAATTCTTCCCACTACCGGCATAAATCACACCAAAGCCAACGGGCCGGCTTGTCGGGGTTAGCGGGAATTGTTAAATTGGTCATATTCAACTGGTGTGTCTATGGAAAAACTGTCTAAAGACTGGCTGACTCAGGGGCTTATTGATTTTGAGTATAAGAAGTACGTATTGATGGCCTACCTGCAAACTGTAAAAAATTCGTTCGGCAAGGTAGAGCTCTATCCGTTTCTCGCCGACCTTGTCTTCCATTACAGGAACCTTCAGGCTTTAAAAGAAAACAAGGCATTGATCCGCGAGTCTTTCCCCAAGGAACTTTCGCTGGAAGAGTTTAAAAAACTTGAAATAACCTACCGCGAAATGATCGAAGACGATGCTGTTATGGGCGAGCTGGAATCCATTATTAATTTCTCCCTTCCCCAGATCAAGGATTCGTTGCAGGAAGGTTCGATTATCTATGAATACGTGGAATCACAATGTGAAATATCCCCGATCGGCGTCACACCGCTTTATGCCAAAGAAGGTTATTTGTTCGTAACACAGCCTCCTGAAAAGGAAACGAACATCTACCGGTACCAGATGAGCATCTTTGAGGGAAGCCAGGAGCAGTTGAGAAGCCTGAACACGGAGTTCATCGAACGAGTCGAGAAGAATCCGCTCAATACATACGAGCGCCTTAAACTGGACCTGATCCGGAAGTTTAAGGACCTGCCTAACCCCGCCGCTTACTTGATCCTGGCACGCATGAAATTCCCCTTTACGGAGACCCTTATGCCGGTCGCTAAAAGGCTGTTCGTGAAGCACATTTCACAACCGACCTGACGCTCGGGTACAAAAAAAGCCAGGATAAACCTGGCTTATAAAATCTTTATAAATGTTTTCTGCAGACCGGTACCTATTGATTTGAACTGTCAGCCGGTTGTGTAGTGGTTTCGGCCGGCTCGGTGTTCAGGTTCGGTGTAGGATTGACCGGCGCTTGTTCACCCGCCCTCTCCAATATACCGTTTGTCGAACCTCCGCTGTTCGGTGTTATAAAATTGGTGGAAAGTGAAAGTACCATGATGGCAATAATAAATCCCCACGTCAGCTTTTCCAGCAGGTCACCCGTTTTCTTAACGCCAATGATGTTGCTGGCTGTGGAACCCCCAAACTGACTGGTAAGTCCTCCTCCTTTGGAGTTCTGTGCCAGGATGACCAATACCAGTAAAACAGCAAACAATATAATCAGGGCAATAACAAGTATATACATAACTACTTTTTCAGTTCTTCAATTTGAGCCGCAAAGTAAGCCTTTTTTTGTGGAAACTTCCAAATGAGCTTTTTCAAAACCTCAATGGCCTTGTCTTTTTTACCTTGTTTCAGCAGGATTTCCACCAGCGTTTCCGATACGATATTATCGCTGAACTCACCGGTTTTGATGGTAGAAAGATCACCTGCAGGCGCGGGGAGGGGTTTGTCCTTTGAGTTTGAAATGGAAGGCTGTGTCTTGATAAACTGGTCGATGATCTCGAGTTGCTCCTTCTGCTTCTCGCTTTCCGGCTCGATCTCGTGTTTTGAGCTGACTATTTCTTCGATTATGCTTTCCGCGGGATTTTGCTTTTTTACCTTCGGGGCGGGTACTTTCGGCTCCGCTTCCGCGTCTGACTTTTTAGCAACCTCCAGGGCCCGCGCCAATTCAATGATCCTCTCTTTTTTGGATTTGCCCGGCTTCCCGCCGTTTTCCTCCTGTTCGTCCGGAACGGACGCCGCCGGTGTCACACTCGCAACCACCGGCCCGGGTTTCATCACACCACCGCCATCAACAAACATCATTTCAAAGTTGTGTTTGAGCTGATGCAGTTTTTCCAGATCGACCATTACCTGGTCGGCCATGTTGCCGGTATCAGTCATATTTTCAGTTGGTGCGATAGAGGGTTCATCCGCAGCGATTTCTGAAACGGTGCTCTGTTCTTCAGCCGGTTCCGTTTCTCTGGCAGGAAGAGCTGTAGTCAGCGGGGTACGGCGACTGGTTTTCGGGGCTACCTTTGACTTCGGTTTATGGCGGTATTCCACAACGATATCATCGAGTGTCATAACGTCCTTAAGGACACCACGATCAGCCGCGTATACGGCGGCGAGCTGTAACTCGCGGGATTGGTCCACCAGGCCATGGTCTTTACTCAGCCGGGCCGAAAGGGCATGAAGCAATTGACTATAGGGAAAGTCGTCCTTTAGCGAAAGCACCTTTAGTGCCTCTCCTTCAGAGCATTTGGAATAATGTTTTAACACGTCTATGAAGAGGTCCTTTTCCACAGGCTATAAGAGAAGCTGAATGGTAAAAATAGTAAATTTTACCAATTGGCAACCGAGGCATTGAAGATGTCGTTGACGATTCGCTCAAATATCTGCCGGGTGTACTGCTCTTCGACGTCTGTCAGGTTCTGATCGTTGGGGAAGTCCTTATAAAACGAAAACGTCTTGTCTTTGAAGCTCATGGCATCATCGAGAGTATTGACATAAGTAGCTTTTACTGTGATGGTTAAGCGTGTGGAGGACGCGAGGTTTGTGTCGTTTGGATTGCTCGTCGCCGTCGGCGCGATAGGGGTGATGCGGAAGTCCGTGATCTCTCCCTCGAGCATTAATTCCCCTTCTTCCTGGACGACCGCAAGGTTGGAATTCTGAATGAAATAATTCTTCAACTGATTTGTTAAGGTCTGACCCATATTGGCCTGACCCAGATCGGTGTTATTGTAAAACTCGGTGATGGAAATCGTTTTGGCGGTGGTTGATGTTCCCGACAACGAATAATTGACCGACACTCCGCACGAGGTCGAAAGGATCAATGCCGCGGCCACTGTCATTACCCGTACCATGAGAACTGCTCCCTTAATCTTCAAGATCGTACTGTTTTATTTTTCGATAGAGTGTTCGCTCTGAGATACCCAAATCACGTGCCGCATATTTCCGTTTGTTGCTGTTTTTCCTGAGCGCCCGGATAATTAACTCCTTTTCCTTCTTTTCGATAGACAGGGAATCATCCTCCGCCTCGTGGCTGATATCATGGACATCTTCGACATGCCGGTCGCCGTTCTCCGACGCGTTCAGGTTGAGCACCACCGGTTCCGACGCGATCCGTTCTTGTTCCATATGAATGCCTTCGAACAGCGCGGGATGATCTTTAACGATCTGGCTAGCGTTAGCCTGGTTGGGAAAGGTTTCAAGTACCAGTTTTTTCAGATCGTTAAAATCCTTCTTCATATCAAACAGTACCTTGTACAGGATATCCCGCTCGGACAGGCTTTCCTTCTCTCCAAAGGTTTTGTATAGGGTCGGCAGGTTGCTTTGTTTGGGGATGTAGGTCTGCAGGCGGTCGGCATTGATCTCCTTGTTTTCAGATGACAGCACCGAGATTTGTTCAACCAGGTTTTTCAACTGGCGGATGTTGCCCGGGAAGCGGTATTGCAGCAGCATCTCCTTGGCGTCGTCGGTCAGGGAGATCGGTTTTACCTTGTATTTTTCGGCAAAATCGGAGGCGAATTTCCTGAACAGAAGTTCAATATCCTTGCCCCGTTCGCGCAATGGGGGTACATAGATCGGTACGGTGCTCAAACGATAATAGAGGTCTTCCCTGAATTTTCCGTCCTCTACGTTCTTCATTAGATTGATGTTCGTCGCTGCAACGACGCGGACATCGGTCTTTTGGACTTTGGAGGAACCGACTTTTATGAACTCCCCGTTCTCCAGCACCCGAAGTAAACGAGCTTGTGTGCCCAGGGGCATTTCCCCGATCTCATCAAGAAAAATTGTTCCGCCGTTAGATACTTCAAAATATCCCTTACGGGCTTCATGGGCGCCCGTGAACGATCCCTTCTCGTGGCCGAACAGTTCTGAATCGATGGTTCCTTCGGGAATAGATCCGCAGTTGATGGCAATGAACTGGCCATGCTTCCGCGGACTCATGTGGTGGATAATTTTGGAGAAGGATTCTTTTCCGCTTCCGCTTTCACCTGTAATCAGCACCGACATATCGGTCGGTGCCACCTGCATCGCAACACTTACCGCGTTATTCAACAATGGTGAGTTGCCGATGATACCAAACCGCTGTTTGACATTTTGTATTTCAGAATCTGTAATCGTCATTTTTTTTCCTCGATTAAAATTTCAGTAACCTGTAACGGAAGCCAATTAGTTCACAACGTGTCCGACCAGCGTTCCCCCCGTACAATCATCCGCGACAACGCTCACATACTGCCCGACTGAATGACTTTCCTTCGGGAAAACAATTACTTTGTTGGAACTGCTTCGTCCCTGGAGGAATGCGTCCGATCGTTTGGACTTTCCTTCGATCAGCACCCGGTGGGTCCTGCCCACGTCTTTTTTATTGCTCATCAGCGAATGCTCCCGTTGCTTCCGGATGATCTCGTCGAGCCTGCGCTTTTTGACTTCGTCCGGAATATCGTCCGTAAAGTTTTTTTCGGCCGGAGTGCCGGGACGTTCGGAATAATAGAACATGTATGCGAAGTCGAATCTCACTTCATCCATCAGGGTGAGTGTATCTTCATGCTCCGCTTCGGTCTCGGTACAAAAACCGGTGATCATGTCCGACGACAAACCACAATCCTGCCCTAATATTTCTCTGATTTTCAGTATTTTATGTATATACCATTCACGTGTATAACCGCGGTTCATCAGGGTAAGAATCCGGCTGTTGCCACTTTGCACCGGAAGGTGGATGTACTTGCAGATATTTTCATGCCTCGCCATGGTATGAAGTACATCGTCGGTAATATCCTTCGGGTGCGACGTCGAGAACCTGACCCGCAGATCCGGATGAACCAGCGCTACCCTTTCCAGGAGATCGGCAAAGTTTACGACACTACTGATCCCCTTCTTTTCAATCCAGGCCTTGCTGTTCTTTTCTTCACTCCACTTATATGAATCCACGTTCTGCCCCAACAGTGTCACCTCCCGGTAGCCCTTGTCGAACAAGTCTGTGGCTTCCGCTACGATCGAATAAGGATCGCGGCTTCTTTCCCTGCCCCGTGTGAAAGGGACAACACAGAACGAGCACATGTTGTCGCATCCACGCATAATGGAGATAAACGCCGAGACACCATTTGAGCTTAGCCGCACCGGGCTTATATCGCCGTATGTCTCCTCCCGGGAGAGGAATGTGTTGACGGCTCTTGCGCCGTCGTCCACTTGGCCTATAAGTTTTGGAAGGTCCCGGTAGGCATCGGGACCGGCGACCAGATCAACGATTTTTTCTTCTTCCAGGAGTTTGGATTTCAGTCGTTCGGCCATACAGCCGAGTACGCCTACCAGCAAGTCGGGTTTATGTTTCTTCAGGCCGTTAATGTGCATGAGGCGATGCCGTACCGTTTGCTCCGCCTTCTCGCGTATCGAACAGGTGTTCAGGAAGATAACATCCGCCTGCTGAATATCCGATGTTGTGTCAAAGCCATGTTCGAGAAGGATAGACGCCACAATTTCACTATCCGAGAAGTTCATTTGGCAGCCGTAGCTTTCGATGTACAATTTACGGCCGTTTCCGGAATGGGTCTCCTTTGAAATGTGGACAGTCTCGCAGGTCGTCTCTTTTTCGGTTAGAATATCAATTTCACGTATCAAGTTCTCCATGGCACCTCGGGATCAAGTCGCAAAAATAATAACTTTTATTGTTCCTTGTGACATCTTGTCAGGTAGAATTAAAACATAGATTTAGGATTGTAGATTTCGGCCAAAATTCGGGCATATGGCAATCATCAAATCGGTTCGGGGCTTTTCGCCACATTTCGGAGATAACTGTTTCCTGGCCGAGAACGCCGCGGTGATCGGGGAAGTACGGATCGGGAACAATTGCACGATATGGTTCAACGCGGTGATCAGGGGAGACGTGAATTCGATAGATATCGGAGACAACACAAACGTTCAGGATGGAGCGGTCATCCATTGCACATACCAGAAATCAAAAACCCTGATCGGCCGGAATGTATCCATCGCCCATAACGCTGTGGTTCACGGCTGTACTGTTCATGATAATGTCCTCATCGGTATGGGCGCGATCGTGATGGATGACGCCGTGATCGGGTCCGATTCGGTGATCGCTGCGGGAGCGGTAGTCCTGCCGGGAACCCAGGTTGAGCCAGGAAGCATCTACGCCGGTATGCCGGCAAAACGCGTCAAGGACACCGGAGACGAAATGAAAGAAGTGATCCGGCGGACGGCCCGGAACTATCCGATGTATGCCGAGTGGTTTAAATGAGAATCCCTTAATTTTTTGAATTGTTTGGCGCGGTCAGGAGTTTATGTTATATTAAGTAGGTCAGTTACAGAATCACAAAAAAGGAATGGAATCACAGAATAAGGGATACGACCCTCAGACCATAAAAGAATATCGTTCCCAGATGGAGGCTCAGGGAATGAATTACTTATGGGATGATGAAGATGAGAACTCGGATGAGTATGCACACTTCTACTTTATTGGAAAATTCGAAGGCCGGGAAGTCATATATGACACTGTTATTTGCACATTACGCCTGCATCATGAGAGTGAAATGTATGAAATAGCCGAACACAGGGCGGCGAAACACTTCCCGGGTTATAAAAAAATCACGTATGAGGAAGACGAGAACGGAAACCTGGAATCGCTCGATCCGCTGGAGGAAGAAATCGGGTTGTTCATGGCAGAAGTGATCCTTGAACTGGAGGAGGAAGAGGCTGTCAAGGTAAAGGAACACATAGAGGTCGACTCAAACCCGGAATTCGGGATAAGCCTTGACGTGGCCCTCCATGTCGACAAGATCACGCCAAAGGTGATCGAGAAGTTCATTAAAGACTACAACGAGGATACCCTGGAGTTCGATCAGACCTTGTATTCCTTCCAGACCCAGGACCAGGAAGCAGACTAGGTTATCTGAAATAGTTTCTGAATTGAAATTCTGTCAATTCTTAAATTCTGCACATATTTGCGCCCTTAAACCTTAAATCTTAAATGAAGAATTTGTCCCTAATCTTAAATGCTGTCCTGCTGGTCGCTGTTGGCATTTTATTCTACCTGCATTTTTCGGCTGGAAAATCGACATCTGGTTCCGTCTCATCCACAGAGCCGGGCGATGTAAAAATAGCGTATATCCGGTCCGACAGCGTCCTTAAATACTACGAGTACCTGAAAGTAAACAAGGTTCAGTTGGAGGAAAAGACAAAAAAAATGGACCAGGATTACCGCAACCGCGCCATGGGTCTTCAAAATGAAATTGCCGCCTATCAGCGAAATGTCAACAGCATGACCCTCGGTCAGGTCCGTGCGACGGAAGAAGACCTGGGCAAAAAACAACAAAACCTTCAGCTCTACCAGCAAAGCCTCGGTCAGCAACTCATGGAAGAGGAAGCGAAACTCAACAAGGAACTATACGACAGGATTACGGTCTTTCTGAAAAAATACGGCAATGAAAAGGGCTTTCACTTTGTACTGAAGTATGACCCGACAAGCGATGTCCTGTTCGCTGGCGATGCCCAGGATATTTCGACCGCGGTGATCGCCGGCTTAAATGAAGAATACAAACTGGAAAAAACCGGAGCGGGAGTGAAGGCGGATAGCACAGCTGCTAAAAAATAATATCACCATTCGCGATATAGCAAAACCGGCTCCCAAAGCCGGTTTTTCTTTTTATATTTGATCAGGTATGGCAAATCCGTTTGTTGGGGCACTGCAGATAAAGACACAAGAGCAGAAGCAGATTGTGCTCATGTTGTGCACCGGTTTTTTTATGGGTGTATTCATTGCCACCTACCAGGTAACCGCCGATTCTCTTTTCCTGAACCGCCTGAGCGAACAACTGGACAAGGCATTCCTGATCGCCGGAATTCTGGGAATTGTAACAACGGCTCTCTTCTCAACCGCTCAAAACTGGATCAAGTTCACCACGCTGGCGCTGGGTAGTGTCGGATTGATATTCCTTTTCAGCTTGAGCGCTTACTGGTTCATTCATTTCGGAGATCAGCGGTACCTCGACTACTATGTCTTTGCCCTTTACTGCATGACCGGCCCGATCACGGCTGTATTGCTGTTGAGTTTCTGGGGTATGTTCGGGCGCCTCTTCAACTTTCGGCAGAGCAAGCGAATCATCGGCTGGATCGATACCGGACAATTGATCGCGGCGATTATCGCTACCCTTATTGTCATTCCCTTTACAACTGAGATCATCCGGGAGACATCCAACTACCTCCTGGTCTGTGCCATTAGCATAGCTGTGGTATCCGTACTGTTATTAATTATCTCGAACAAATTTACCATCTCCAAAAACGACCCTCATGAATTTGGAGTAACCGTGAGGAAGGAATCAAGCCTCGGCAAGATTTTCGGCGATCAATATATTGTGTTGATGTCTGTGTTCCTGCTGATCTCCATGGTGTTGTTCGTCTTCAGCCAGTATTCCTTTCAAAAACTGGTGACAGAACAGTACCCCAATGAGCGTGACCTGACAAATTTCAATTCCTTTTTTGTAGGCGCCGTGTACGGCATAAGTCTCATCATGCAGACGTTTATCAACCAGCGCATCATTAGTAATTATGGCCTGAGGATATCCTTGTTTGTTTTACCGATTGTGATGATCATCTTCTCGATCGGGTCGATTGCCACGGGTACCTTTTTCGGCTATGAGAAAAGCGTGGCACCGACCGGTTTCATTTACTTTTTTTTGTTTGTCTCCCTCAGCCGGTTATTCTCGTGGACCCTGCGCGAATCCCTGGAGACCCCCGTATTCAAGCTGTTTTTTATTCCATTGGACAGCAAACTGCGGTTTAGTATACAATCGAAGGTCGAGGGGCTTGTGAATGAAAGTGCCCGCTTTGTCGGTGGTCTCCTTATTTTCGGTCTCGCTTTTGTCCCGTTCATTAATATCGTTCATATCTCGATCTTCCTGATCGTTCTGGCTTCAATTTATTTTCTCGTTGTGAATAAGCTTTATAATGGTTACCGGAATAAGATCCGGTTAAAGCTTGAGACAACAGACGTTCAATTGGAAAAACTCGAGCTCGGCTACGCGCAGATCACCAGCAAACTGGAAAACATGTTAACCATACCGGCGGCCGGTAAGGCGGTGTTTTCCTATAAACTGCTTGAGAAGATCAACGCCGCACAAATTCCCGTGTGGGCTAACAGTCTGATGAAAAATAACGACGAAGCCGCCCGTAACTATGCGCAGGAGCGTATGAATGAATTGAAAGGCCTTTCCGTCTCCGATCAGTATGTAATCCGGATGGATGACTCCATGCGAAGTGCGACCGATAAAAATATACTGAGCCGTTCCGACATCCAACTAATCATCGACAACGGTGGGGATATTACCAAAGCGCGGATACAGAAGCTGACCCGGTCGGTGAATGCGAACGACAGGCACTATGCCGCCGAATTACTCCTTCATACCTCAAAAGATGAGTGCACGTCGTTCCTGATGGAACTATTGAGCGATTCGGAACCAAAAGTTAGGCATACGGCGATCAAGACTTCGATTAAGAAAAATACACCCGAGGTAATCAATGCGGTGATCGAAAATTTGGGACATCCCGTGTTCAGCAATCAGGCTATGAACTCCCTGGTATTGATCGGGGCGGATACATTACCGGCGCTGGATGCGGCGTTCTACAGGAGCGGCCAAAGCACGCAGATGATGCTGCGGGTCCTGCAGGTCATCGGACGGATAGGAGGGCAGCGCGCAAGGGAGATTCTCTGGGGTAAAATCGATTACCCGAACAAAATTGTAGTGTCGCAGGTATTGTTATCGTTGGGCGAATGCGGATTCAAAGCCGGTATTTCCCAGATCACGCGTATCAAGTATGCTATCGAGTCCGATATTGCCGATATCAGCTGGAATTTAAGTGCTATCCAGGAAGTAGGCGACGAAGGGTTCTCCGCCCAGATCAAATCCACTCTCCGGTGGGAAATACAAAATGACATTGAGCACATTTACATGCTGCTCACCATGTTGTACGACACACGATCCATTCAGCTTGTAAAGGAAAACATTGACAGCGCCACAGCCGAGGGAATAACCTATGCGATCGAATTGCTGGACGTCTTTTTGTCGGAACAACTCAAGCAACGCGTGATCCCGATACTGGACGACCTCACGGATACGGAGCGGACAAACCGCCTGGAGAACTTTTACCCGCGTGTCAAACTCGATTCAAAGTTGGTTCTCAAGTTCCTGATCAACAGGGATTTTGCACAATCAAACCGGTGGACCAAAGCCTGTGTGCTATTCCAGATCGGAATACAACGGATCGCCGATTTCAAACTTGATCTCATCGCGCAATTGTTTAATCCGGACAAACTGATCCAGGAGGTTTCCGCCTGGGCTTTGTACCAGCTTGACCCGGAGGAGTATGAGACGAATACAAAGCGGCTGGGTGAAAAACAGAAAAGGGAGCTGGATCTGCTGATCATTCAGTCCAAACGTATGACGCAATTTGAAATGGTATTGTTCTTTCAGAAGATCAACTTTTTCGAGAACGTACCGGGGATCACGCTTTCATACCTGTCGGACATCAGTGAAGAACTTCGGATAAAGCCGAAGGACACACTACAGCTGGATGAAAAACTGAACAATGACTTTTATGTTCTGATATCGGGAAGCGTCGATTTCTTTCAACGTGGCGAGTGGGTGACGGAATTTTCACAAGGTCAATTCATCGGTGAAATGCTCGGACTGCCTAATTTTGTCAATACGAACCTGATCATTGCCAAGTCCGACGTTGTCATTCTGAAATTCAACAAGGATCAGTTTTACGAATTGCTTTCCGACAACGTGAAGCTTGCCGATAAAGTGCTGGAATTTATTTAGACATGTCTCCCAAGAAGAAAATTTTTGCGTTTGCGGCTGTCCTGTTTCTTGTGCTGTTATGCTATGCGAGTTATGATATCAGCCGGCGGACGACCTTTCCCGGTTCCAAGTCACAGTTAAAAGAAAGGCTGAAGAAAACGTATATGCCATCCGACTCCCTGAAAACAGATAGTCTGACCAGGGAATAGACCCAAAAAATACCGGTTTTTATGAAAATTATGATTCAAACGGTTGTTTTGACAATGATTTGTATTTATCTTTCGCACAGATTAAAGCCAACTATAGACATGAAAATCCCCCTTGGTCGAGTACTTCGGGGGATTTTCAATTTTCAGACCGTTCCGGATTGACGTTTTATCCCAGCTATCGCCCGCTCGACTTGTATATATCCCAGTGACCGATTAGGCTAACCAGATTTCCGTGTTGCCACTTTATATTTGAAACAGATTAAAGCCAACTATAGACAATTGATTATCCTCCGGGGTCAAGGACTTCGGGGGATTTTCATTTTAAAGCCCATCAATATCAGGGGGACGTTCTCACGTCACTTCACTCCAGACTTCCGCCAGTCTTGTCTCAAAAATAGTTACGATTCAAACCCTTACCATGAATTTGGTTAAACATCTTTTTTGTAACTAGGGGTTTGTTTTATTAACTTTTAGATATGAAATATACAAGACCCTCAGGCTTCGCGGTGATGTGCATGATAGCACTATTGTCATCCTGTGCCGACCACAGCCTTCCGCCCGTGAGTGAATACGGTTGTACTACATTCAAGGAGGTCAGCTTCGATGTTGATGTTCAGCCTGTCATTGATGCGAAATGTGCCATCGTCGGGGACGGCGGTTGCCATAACGGCGGTAATGGACCAAGCCTTGACTGGCGTGTGTTTGATAATTTCCAGGCACATGCGAACGATGTGAAGGACCGGATTACACGTCCTGCAGGAACGAGCGGACATATGCCAAAGGTTGGATCGCTGACGGACGATCAGATCAAGTTACTGGTGTGTTGGGTGGAACAAGGCGCTCAGGACAATTAGCATGAATAGAATATTTATTACTGCCTGCCTGGTTGGAATCGGACTCGCAGCAAGTGCCCAGAAATACACGGCGGAAAAAAGTTTTGTGTCTTTTTTCTCCGACGCCGCTATTGAGGATATCTCAGCCGAAAACGTAAAAGCTGTCAGTGTTTTTAACATTGCCTCGGGAGAGATCGCTTTTTCAATTCCCATCAGCGAGTTTCAGTTTGCGAAATCACTGATGCAGGAACACTTCAATGAAAAATACATGGAGTCCGATAAGTACCCCAAGTCCACGTTTCAGGGAACGATAACAGGATTCGACCCCGGTATATCAGGTGCGCAGACGGTAAAAGCTACGGGAAAACTGTCTATTCACGGGAAGACGAATTCCGTCGAAGTCCCCGGTACGATCGAAAAAGCGGGGGATAAGCTCGTGATGAAATCCAAATTTATCGTGAAGCTGGAGGATTATAAGATCAAAATCCCGCAGCTGATGTGGCAAAACATTGCCGAACAGGTCGAAGTTACAGTTGAGTTCACCTATAAGCTGCCCTAAAAAATCCCTCTATTTTCTTTATTACCGACCATGAAATTAAAGACATTCATCCTGATCTTCGTAGCGGGAATTGTGTGCACGGGTCATGCCCAGCAACGTTTTTTCGCCGAAAAGCCCGTCATTACTTTTTTTTCCGACGGAGTAGTAGAGGATATCTCCGCCAGGAACGAAAAAGTAACCAGTATTTTTGACGCGATAAATGGTGAGATCGCTTATTTAATGAGTGTTAAGGATTTTCAATTTTCCAATAAACTGATGCAAGTGCACTTTAATGAAAAGTACATGGAGTCGGAGAAATTTCCCAAAGCTTCGTTTCAGGGAAAGATCAGTGGTTTTAATTATGCTGCCGGCGGTAAGCAGCAAGTGAAGGCAACGGGTAAGCTAACCATTCATGGCGTGACCAAACCGGTGGAAATACCGGGAACCATTGAAGTTACGGGGAGCACCCTCTCGATGCAGTCTAAGTTTGTGATCAAGCTTGAGGATTATAACATCAAGGTACCGCAGATTGTCTGGCAGAACATCGCGCAGCAGGTTGAAGTCTCGTTGAATTTTTTATATAGACCCCTTTAAAACAAAACATTTATGAAAAAAATACTTTTACTTTTTCTCCTTAGCCCATGCGTGGTATTGGCCCAGAATGACTTATTGGGCGAGTTGGAAAAGAGTTCCGAAAAGGAGACCGAGTACACTTTCGCGACCTTTAAAGGGACCCGGCTGGGTAATGGCCATACGGTGGAAACCAAAAATGCAGGATCCCTGGAATTTATATTCGGGCATCGCTTCGGAGCGATCAATGGCGGCGTGTATGAAATGTTCGGGCTGGATCAGGCATATGTCAGGTTGGGGCTGGACTATGGGATTACGGATAGATTATCCGTTAGTATCGGAAGAAATTCCACAGACAAGACCATGGACGGATACTTAAAATATAAATTGCTGAGGCAGCAAAGCGGTGTTAAGAACTTCCCGGTCACGGTTACTGCGCTGGGAGGTCTGGCTTATAAATTATCGCCCAAGAACAACTCGGATGTGTCAGCGGACTTTGAAAATATCGACCGCCTTTCCTACACCGGGCAACTGCTCATCGCGCGCAAATTTACCCCCAATTTTTCCCTCCAGCTTATGCCTACAATAGTTCACAAGAATATTGTGGAAAGTTACGAGGAGAATAACCAGGTCGCGCTGGGTTTAGGAGGAAGAATCAAGATTACCAGGAGCCTGGCGTTGACGTCGGAGTATTATTTTAATTTTAACGCCCCCGACAATGATCTCCTGCTGGAGGATCAGCGGCAGTATGACTCATTTACCCTGGGAATAGACATCGAAACCGGCGGCCACGTATTCCAGTTGTTGCTTACAAATGCCATCGGTTTGACCGAACGCGCATTCATAACCGAAACGCGCGATGACTTTTTTGGCGGCGACATTCACCTTGGGTTCAACGTTACCCGTACGTTCCAGCTGAAGAAAAATAAGTAACAGGCTGCTTACGCTCCGGTATTGAAAAGCAAAGGTTGTTTTTTACATTTAGACATTTAATCGTCTAACTGCGAAAGAGAATTGTTACTGGCCTCCATCATTGCATACCTCGTACTGACAGTGTTGGTAGGTGTCTGGGCTTCTCGGCGTGTAAAGACATCGGGCGATTTTATGCTGGCGGGAAGGAGCCTTCCCCTGGTACTGAGTTCCGCAGCATTGTTCGCGACCTGGTTTGGTTCTGAAACGGTCTTTGGCGCTTCTTCCGAATTTCTAAAGGGTGGACTATACGGTGTCATCGAAGACCCGTTCGGTGCCGCCTTGTGCCTCCTGCTCTTCGGCAGGTTCTTCGCCCGCAGGCTTTACAATATGAACTTGTTGACCCTTGGTGATTTTTTCAAGATCCGCTATGGAAATAAAATAGAGCTTGTAGCTTCCGTTTTTCTCGCTCCGCCGTATGTCGGGTATATCGCCGCCCAACTCGTTGCCATGGGCCTTATCCTTAACGTTGTGATCGGGCTGGCCGTGTGGCAGGGTGTTGTGATCAGCGCAGTGGTCGTCACGATCTATACCTTCGTGGGCGGAATGTGGGCGATCTCCATTACAGACTTCATCCAGAGCATTATCATTATCCTGGGTCTCGTCGTCCTCGCCGTTATACTGGGAAACAAGGCCGGCGGTATTGGGATTGTGATCGCCGAAATGCCTGACGAAAACTTCCGGTTCTTGCCGTCTGCCAGCGCAAAGGAAATTGTCGCGTACCTTGCCGCCTGGTCTGTTCTCGGGCTGGGGTCCCTTCCCTCGCAGGATGTTTTTCAGCGCGCGATGTCTTCCGGATCAGCCAGAACTGCTGTCTGGTCATCCTACATTGCCGCCTTCCTTTACCTTACAATTGCCATGCTGCCTTTGTTCATCAGCCTTTGCATCAAGCACCTTTACCCATCTGAACTTTTTGGTGACACCCAACTGGCGTTGCCGAATATGGTACTGCTTCACACAGCCTTGCCGGTCCAGATCCTGTTCTTCGGTTCCCTGCTGTCGGCTATCATGAGCACCACCAGTTCGGCTATCCTGGCACCCGCTGCCATCGTTTCCGAGAACCTGATCAAACCGCTGGCTGGACATAAATTCTCCGACAAGCAACTATTGCTGGTGACACGACTCTCTGTTTTGCTGTTCAGCGCGATCGCCACGGTTATGGCCTGTGTCCGGTCGAATATTTATGAACTTGTCAGCGAATCGTCTATCCTTAGCCTCGTATCTCTTTTTATCCCCCTGACCATGGGACTTTACTGGCGAAGGGCCAGTAGTGCCGGTGCTTTTTTTTCGATGGTGTTTGGAATGATTACTTGGATTATCTTTGAAGTTTATGAAACAGACTGGCCCCCCCTGGTGCCGGCAACATTTGGCAGTTTGGCCGGAATGGTTGCGGGAAGCCTGGTCTGGCCGATGAAAGGAGATTTACGATGATGAAGATTGAAATCAATCGATTGAATGACGCTTTCCATATGGAGGCGATTAATGAACAGGGGAGTACCGTGAATATCGATGCTTCGCCGGATATCGGCGGTACAAATAAAGGGATGAGGCCGATGCAGCTTCTGCTATCCGCTTTGGGTGGCTGCAGCTCGATCGATATCATTAATATTTTAAAGAAGCAGAAACAGCCGTTAACGGATTTTAAGGTGACCATTACCGGAGAACGTGAAAAAGATGCCGTCCCGTCATTATTTACGGAAGCTCACCTTCATTTCAGACTTTACGGTAACCTAGATCCCGATAAGGTGGAGAGAGCCATCAACCTGGGTGTTGAGAAGTATTGTTCGGTCGCAAAAACGATGGAGCCCAAGGCGAAGATCACGCACAGTTTTGAAATTATATAGGGATTGCAGGAGAAATTTATTGTCATTCATGGAAGAAAAAAGTTTTGAGACAAATGCGATCAGGGCACAGCACGAACGGTCCGCGTTCAGAGAGCATTCTGTTCCTTTATACCTGACGTCGAGTTTTGTATTCGACGACGCTGAGCAGGCGCGCGCGATGTTCGCCGATGAAATAGCGGGTAACATTTACAGCCGGTATTCCAACCCCAATACGGACGAATTCATCGCCAAACTATGCCTGATGGAGGGAACGGAGGACGGGATTGCGACAGCTTCCGGAATGGCCGCGATGTACAGCAGCATGGCAGCGTTGTTGAAGTCGGGAGATCATGTGCTGGCTTGTCGCTCGGTGTTTGGTTCGACACACCAGATCCTGAACACATTGTTTCCGAGATTCGGTATCTCTTCGACCTATGCCGATATTACGGACCCTGATTCGTGGGAGAGTAAAATCCAGCCCAACACGAAGATGATTTTTGTGGAAACACCTTCCAATCCTGCATTGGATATCATCGATCTCGAATGGCTAGGCAAGCTGGCCAAAAAACACAGCGTGATTCTGAATGTAGACAACTGTTTTGCTACACCTTACTTGCAGAACCCGGCAAAATGGGGCGCACATATCGTAACTCATTCCGCCACAAAATTTATTGATGGCCAGGGTCGCGTCATCGGAGGAGCTGTATTGGGTACCCGGGAACTCATCAAGGACATCCGTTTTTTTACCCGTCACACCGGTCCGGCTATGGCTCCGTTTAACGCATGGCTTCTTTCGAAAAGCCTGGAGACCCTCGCCGTCAGGATGGAAAGGCATTGTGAAAACGCACTCCGGCTCGCTTCATTCGTGGAGGCCAGTCCTGAAGTTTCAAAAGTGAAATACCCATTCCTTCCGTCACATCCCCAGTATGAGCTGGCGAAGCGTCAGATGAAACTTGGCGGCGGCCTGGTGTCATTCGAGGTAAAAGGCGGACTAGACCAGGGAAGAAGATTTCTAAATGCCCTGAAAATGATTTCCCATACACCTAACCTGGGGGATACCCGGACGATAGCCATTCATCCGGCTTCGACAACCCATTCGAAACTAACCGATGCCGAACGGGCCGTTGTCGGCATTACGCCGGGCCTGATCCGTATCGCTGTCGGCCTCGAAGATATCCGGGACATTATCCAGGATGTAGGGCAGGCGATCGATGCAAGCGCTTAGCGATGCATTCCGCGCGGCCTTACGGGAAATTTAGTACGTAGGCATGGAAGGATCGATCTCCCGCGCCCATGCGAGAATTCCCCCTTTCAGGTTGTATAGGTTTTGAAACCCATGGTTCTTTTCCAGCCATTGAACCATGTTTCCGCTACGGGCTCCGCTCCTGCAATGGATGATCACTTTTTTGTTTTTGTCGATCTTATCGACGCTGTCGGGAATATCACCCTGAGGGATCAGCTCTCCGTTCAGGTTGCAGATATCGAATTCGTGCGGTTCCCGTACATCGATCAATTGGAAGTCGGCTCCGGAATCCTGTAGCTGTTTCAATTCCTGTACTGTAATTTCTTTCATACGTCTCGATTCAATAGTTTTCAAAGATTTGACTTTATCACGACTTAAACCACAAAAATCGTTATAATCCATCAATTTTATAACGGCCACAATGCTCACCGGCCGCGGTGCGGAGGTATGGTTTAAGGCTCGTGTAAGTAGTTATCCGGCCAGCCAAATTTCCGGACACGGGTTGTACTGCGCTGTTTAATTCTGTTAAATTACGCCCTGAACTGCAAACAAGATAACACAGATATGCAACGAAAAAATTTCTCTTCCGGAGCCAAATGGGAAGATATAGTGGGCTATTCGCGGGCCGTTTTGATCGGTAATCACCTGGAAGTTTCCGGGACGGTTGCCACAAACGAATCGGGTACCGTTGGCAAAGGAGATTTCTACCTTCAGACAAGGTTTATCATCCAAAAGATCGAATCGGTTCTGAAGCAGGCCGGGTTTACACTTGAGGACGTTATCCGCACACGTATCTTCGTGACGGATATTTCAAAATGGGAAGAAGTTGGAAAGGCGCACGGTGAATTTTTCAAAAATATCAAACCGGCTACGTCTATGGTTGAGGTCAGCTCCCTGATCGATCCGGAATACCTGGTCGAGATAGAAGTAACGGCAATAAAGGTCGGCGAATAGGTGAAGATTTAATCTGGTTTTCCATACAGGTGTTTATTTGCTCCGGATCTAAAATATCCGAAGTTTTGAAAAAAATAACCCGTTATGAAAACTATATCAAGACCCTGCGTCAGAAAAGTTACATTGGCTTTGCTGACCGCTACCCTATCCGTTAGTTGTGTTGAAGAATCAGGTATTACGGCGCGCCCCGGCACGCCGGCATTGTCGGCGGAAGCGAGCGAACTAAAAGCAACCCGAAAAACCACCGCCATTGATTTGTCCGCTTTCAGAACGATCGCCTCGTCGCTATTTTCAAGCAACCTTGTCCAGGCTGATCAGGCTATCGTGAAGTATCAGACCAACTATCTGTACTTTAATTTTGAGCGATTGATCCGCCAGGAGGCTACGAAATTAAACTCCTACTTTAAATTTCCGGCTTTTGATTTTGCCAAATTAGCGCGTGAGGTGGACCTCGTGAGCGCCGGTGTGCCTTTTTCGGGTCAACAGATCCTGGTGTCCCAGGTGCCCGGATCGGCGGCTCATTTTACATCTGAACAGCTCGGTGTGCTGGATGCATTCGTAGGCAAGATGTATTCCGCTACGGATGCCGCATCTGCCGCCATTTACTATAAGACGACGGTTGATCGCATCAACCAAAGTGTAACAATGACAACGGATGATAAAATTTTGCTGTTGTCTGTGGCGGAAGTGGCAAACGAGTTCGCTAAAAATTTCTTCTCCGGGAAGCTCATGGGAATAAATGCCGATATTCAGCAAGCCACAGGACTGAGTTTAAGCGGATGTAGTGTGAATTGGCGAAGTGTTTGGGCAGCAGGTGTGGTAGGAGGAGTGGTCGGTGCTGTCTTTGGCGCTAAAGCCGGGGCAGCAGGCGGTACTATAGCCTTCCCGGGTCTGGGAACCGCTACAGGCGTTGTGGGCGGAGGTGTCATCGGATTTGCAACCGGCTTTATCGGCGGAGTAGGCACCGGTGTGGCAACGGAATTACTGACGAGTTGTTTCAGAGCCAAAGCTGTTCAAAATATGGCGCTTTATTGCAAGTACTTACCGGCTTACCTGAGGACACCATTAGACAAGTGCTCGGTGGAGTTGTATGACAAAAAGATAATTTTTAGCCTGAGGGACCTAATGGAATAATTATGAGTGTAAAAAACATTTTGTCCGTGATCCTCATGGCATCCGCATTCATGTGGTTAATGCCCTATGGAACATTTGATCCCCGTGAACCCGGATTTTACATGGCTATCGCATTGGCGATTTTTATTCAGTTTGTGACCGTCAAGCTGATAAACAGGTTCAGAGTGAAAAAGTGACGGATGAATAATAACCGTTAGTTACGACTACACGCTGGCCGGAAAGTTGCTCGATTGCCACGGATGTTCGGAATGCAAAAGAGGGAATTGAGTTGGCTCAATTCCCTCTGTAGAAAATATTGTTAGAAAGCGATGCTGTCGATTATGTGTCAGGTGAATAGCCCATTCCTATTTTTTCAACTGCTTGATGAGCTTGTTCATCCGGTTCGAAGAAAACCGGTTGGAAGTTTGTTTTGACACCTCAGGTGACAGTACAGGTGTTCCAACCCGGCTTCCGGACGAAGGAATTGTGATAGCGGAAGGTGTTGAGAATACACCATCAGTCACATCGAACGTCTGAACGATAATAGGTACCACATCCGAATCATCCCATTTATTTATGTTTGCCAATGTATAGGTAGCAGGGAAGACGTCACGGTTGGCAAGCGGTTCAGCGACTCCATCGACAAAATCAACAAACTGCACCTCAAATTCCATTGGATCTTCGTCACCTTCATAGTAGGTATAGCTGGTACCAAAGGATGCGTCACTGAAGATGTCCGGAACGAACACGATTTCCGGTCCATCGAAGTCCGCGAATGCCGAGAAGGATGCTACGCCGAAATCGGCAACTGGATCGCCCAGGTCACCGATCCAGAGGAACAAGTCCATATCCACAGTTGTGTATGCGTCGTCCCAGAAGAGCGCGATGGCCTTTCCGTCTTCCTGTGCAAGCGTAATCTCAATGGAACTGGTTGTACCGATTTCAACCTGACTGCCAGCGCTTGCCAGTGTGATGGTAAAGGTTTCGTCATCTTCCAGGTAAAAGTCTGAATAGGATTTGATTGCGATGACGCCAGTTGTCTGACCACTGGGGATGAGAAGCGTAGCAGTTTTGCCGGTTTCACCTTTTATCTGGTAGTCGGCCGGTATTTCGTCGGCTTCAGAGCGGACGCTATCAACGGCATCTCCGCTCAATGTAAACGCAACGGAGATATCGGTGGAGACAGCCTTATCGAGCACTACCTGTACCTGGATATTTCGGTCAGTTTCGCTGGCTGCGAGGGTGGCTACGGCAAAATTGATCTTTGCTCTTACATCATCGTCCGTGATGGTAATAACAATTTCATCGTCGTTCGTGATATCGATATCGGTGCTGCTGACATCATCGATCGATACTTCTATGGTTTCATTTCCTTCAAACGACACGTCGGGATTTATTTCGATTTCAAGCACTCCCGTCGTCTGGCCTGCAGTAATCTTAACTTTGCCAAATGTACCTAAGACTTCGTAGTCGGACGTAGCAGTCGATCCCTCCACAGCGGTTCCACCAAGATCATAATCGACCGTGATGTCCTGAGAGAAAGCCTTATCAAGTTTGAATTCAACTTCGATCGTGCCGGCGGCTTCACTGACCGTCATTGCGGACTCACTGAGTGAAAGTTTTGGCTTCACAAAGGGTTCATCATCTTTACACGATGACAACACAAGATTCATCGCCACGATCGCGAACAATGATGAAAGAAGGACAATGGACTTTTGCATGACTATGTATTTAGGTTAAAATGGCACGATATTTCATTTCATGCCCCTTGAATTTATTGATTTACGTTTACAAAAACAAAGCTCCACCCCGTGCAGGGATTAAAAAATTCGTAAAGATTGTCTGAATACTCGAATACGTACGTATTGTCACCTTCCGTCAGCGCATCCAGGTAAATGCTGACGTTATCCAGATTTGCATCTGTTTCGGTGTTCCCGAATACTGATATTTCCGGGGCGAAATTGAAGGTGATCTTGTTTCCCGTGAGGACAGGTGTAAATTCCCATAGCGCGAACGTAGTAGTGCCATCGGCGTTCGAAATGTAAAAACCAATCCCGTAAAAGGGGGTTCCACCCAGGTCATAGTTGTAATAAAGCTGCATAGCCTGGGCGCCGGTAATGTCCGCTGCAATGTCGGCTGCCGCAGACGTTCCGTTGTTAATAATATTACCCAATGGCGCTACATAAAAATCGGATAGTGTGGCGAAGCCTGCGCCGTTAATGTCGAGCAAACTTGTTTCAAGCGTGATTGCATCGTTTGCGGAAGTTACACCGGAATATGAATGAGCCGGGATGGGTTCGGGGCAGACATTAAATTCGATGTCGCTGAGGGCATTGAGCTTCATGCCCTTGATCTTGATGTTGTTGCCCAGGTATGTTCCGGCCAGCGGCGTATCAAATACGACGGAATCGCCTTTGATGATGTAAGGAGACGAGAAGTTTACGTTCTGGGTGACCTGAGTATTGGTTTTCCGGGCGGCCATTGTGAAATTTATCGTCCGCCTGAAGGTATTCAGCGAGATAAAAAACGACAGGTCTTTGTTCACGTAGGTCAGTTTGATGGAGGGGGTCAGGTTGTCAAGATCTGCCGCCATGGTATTCAGGTTCTGCGACACTGCGGTACCCAGCAACTCAACGGCCTCGCTGGAGGTAGCCTCTTCAAAAAGCAGTATAGTCGGGTTTGCGAGGTCCGTTTTACTACTGAAAACGAGTGCGTCATCCGGTGTTTTGTTTACATAATTGAATTCAAATTCAGCTCCGAATGTTGCGCCGTCCTGTTCGAATAGGAAGCTGAAAAAGGAATAATTTTCCATGATCAGTTCCAGCCCCAGAGAATTGTCGATCCGGTACGTAATGGTCTGGTCGAAGAACTCTCCGTCATTCACACCCAGGTCGGAACGGATATTGACTGTGTTGTCCTCGTTAAACTTCATAAAAACATAAAACGAACCTGACTCGGATTCAGGTCTGTATTTAAGTTTCCAGCCACTGGGCGGCGAGGTAAGATCGTCCTTAAGGGAAGCGATGGCTTCGCTTACCCGCTCGTCGGCTGTTTTTTCGAATACGGCGTTGTCATCGTCCTTGCACGATGAAAAGCCGATGATCAATATCCAGAAAATGTAGGTCAGCTTTTTCATAAGTTACAGCTTAGCCTGGATTAATTCGCGGACGGCAAGCAAGTCGACGCCGGTGTACTGTTCGTAATGTGCGAGTATCGCATTGTATTTTCTTCTCAGCTTGGCGCGTCCTTCATTTCTTGAATCACAATCGGATGTCGTGCAATCGGTCTCGTCGACAATGTACTTCTCGAAGAACTGCGGGTCATATAGCATAAAAGCTACCGTTTCGGCAAAGTCTTCATTAAACGTACTGGTACCATATGGCGACACAAATCCACGCTGTAAGGCTTCTTCATCCGTGAGGTTGTACCATGATCCGAGGGATGTATATCCTTGGGGTGAAATTTCCTGCCAGCTTGGGGGCAGGTTATAGCGTTGGTGCATGATATGGGCAAATTCATGATAGATAGTGCCCAGCTGCCTGAATACCCAAGCCTGATCTTCCACATCGATAAAGTTCACTTCCGACAGCGTGATACGGGCACCGGCATCGGCTGTTCCCAGGGTAACGGTTCCATCCGCATTGTAGATCGTGGACCCGATAAAAACGATCTCCGCGGGGACGTGATCCTCAAAGAACGCCCTGCCGTTAGGGACCTGAATAAAAGGCTCGATCCATAAATCGGTCAGGAAATCAAGCATCGGCTCCACCAACTCCCGTTTGGGAGGGGTAACTCTTTTGTTCTGATCAACATAACGGTCGACATACGTGTAACGTACAGCGACACCGTATTTTTCAACAAAATTGTTCTGGATATAAACATCGATCGGGTCATCCGATTCCGGGTAGGTCTTTACCGGACTACTCACGGACTGGTCCTCGAAACAGGCAGTGCCGAAAGCCATCAGGCCTGCCATAATTACCAGTGATTTGAGTTTCATTTTCATTTTCTTAAAGGTCTCGTTCGCATTTACTCATTATCTCGGATTTGGCTCCAGCCCACCGACGTCGATAGCGGCCTGCGGGATCTGTAAAACTTTTCTGTTGTCCTCGGCGTCCAGCGAGATCACACCTCCGTTATCCAGGGTATGGATAACGGGTATGTTGAATCGTTTAATGTCAAACCAGCGCATTCCTTCGTGCATAAATTCCTTCTGACGCTCGTCCAGCAGGTAAAAGAGGACAGCCTGCTGGTTGTTGGTAGTACCGTAATACGACCGGAGCTCACTTAAATTTAAGGTTGCCGTACCGCGATACCTTTTATTTACCAGCAACTGCAGATCGGCCAGGGCTAATGTGAGATTGTTTTGCCGGAGATAACATTCGGCTCTGTTCAGGAGAACTTCCTCTCCACGGAAGCCGAGAAATATCGTGTAGTTCAGCCCTACGTTCGAGGTGAGACTCGAGCGTTCAAACAGGAATTCATATTTAGTCGCCGCCAAACCGTTCTCACCGGCAACCCAGGCCGGATCCTGTCTTTCATCGATCAGACCGAAAGGATTGCTCTCAAAGATCTGTGAATACAACGCTCTGGACGGCCAGTGACCAATGGAGGGTAAGTGAAAGTTGGAAATCTGGCGGATAAGCAAAAGGTTGCTGTCGTCGTTAGGGGAGTGGTAAAGACGGATGTAATCCTCCGTATTGATCTTTTGAAGCAACAGCGCCGGAATATCCTTCACGTAGATATCGGGATCACTACCCAGCATTTCAGAGCTGTATTTCAGGCATTCTTCGTAGTCACCTTTGAACAAATAGAACCGCGAAGCGAAAGCAAGCGCCGCGTTTTTCGAAAAATGATACTTGCCGGAATTGGAATAATAGCTCGCATCCACCAGGTCCAGGCCTTCCTGGAGATCATCCTCGATCTTGTCGTAAACCTCGTCTACGTCCAGGCGTTTGTAAAGCTTGATAAATTCTGTTTCGGGTTCGTCAACAAATGGGATGCCCAGGTCTCCTGCGGCGGTTTCACTGTTGTAGTTTTTTGCAAACAGGTTCACCAGCATAAAATGGCCGTAGGCCCGGGTGAGGTAAGCTTCTCCCTTTACCGCGTCTTTTTCAGATTTCTCACCTTCCATATCATCGATCACCGCCAGTACTTCGTTGGCATGAGCAATAGCGGCATAGGTACTTGTCCAGAAACTGGTTGGGGTATCCTGGTCGATTCCGGTGAACTCATCCCACGAGAAAGCCTGGACGTGTTCAGGAAGCTTGGTTGTACCGAACGTGTAAGCTACATTGTCGCCCATCCATTCCGTGAACGTATAACTTCCGGCTGAATAGGCATTGGTAAGGAGCTGTGCCGCCTTCTGGGGCGTATTGAGTTCTACCCGGTTGTCGGGATTTTCCGACAGGTAACTGTCGCATCCCGATAAGATCAGCAGCATAAAAAGCGCCCGGCTGACCTTTTTCTGAAACAGGTAATTCATTTTTTTCATCTCTTAAGTCTCTTAAAATCCAATCGTTATTGCTGTCGTGATCAGGCGCGGCTGGGGCAACGCCACACCGCCGGCTGAAAAGAACTCGGGGTCCTGACCATTCAGCTTTTTGTCGGAGTACATCAGCCAAAGATTCTGACCTTCTACTGAAAGCTGGGCGGTGTTGGCACCGATCTTCCGGATCCATTGTCCCGGAAAATTGTAGCTTAGCCGTACCGTTTTAAGTCGCACATATGTGCCATCGGCCACGCGTACTGTGCTTTTATTGTACAGGTCATACGCATTGATAAGGTCGGTGTTCCCGCCTTCCAGGATCCTCTTGTCGAGGATAACCGGGACGTTCGTAGTAAGCTCGTCGCCGGGAACAACCCAACGGTTTACAAAACTTTTCGACAGCGAGCTAAAGTCTGTATAGCGGGGACTGAATGCGTCGTCAAGGCGGATCTTGTAATCGAATTTGAAAGAAACGAAAACGTTAAGCGAGAAATTCTTATAGGTAAAGATATTACCGATACCACCTGCGCCCCTCGGTTCAGCCGGTCCTTCGTATTTCAGGATACTCGTCAGGTTATCCCGGTCCTGAAGGTCGTAATAGTATACGATTTCACCGTTGTCGTCATAAAACGTGGGGATACCCTGACCGTCGAGTCCGGCAAACTTGGTGGAGAACAGACCTCGCCGGGGTCCGCCTAATACGGCGGCGCCTCCCTGTACAATTGCATCACCGATACGGGGATTGAAATCGAGGCGTGTGATCTTATCGTGAGAATATCCAATGTTGAAATTTGTAGTCCATGAAAAATCCCGGCGCCGGAGATTGAGTGTATTGATGGAAAACTCAAATCCCTGCGATTGCATATCCGCATAGTTACCATTCTTGAACTCGACTCCGCCGATACCGCCGCTCTGGAACAATCCAATGAGATCATATGAGTTACGTCGATAATAATCCACTGTACTGGTGATGCGGTTCTCGAACACACCAAAATCCAGCCCGGCATTAAACTCCTTCAGTTTCTCCCAGGTGAGGTTTGAGTTCTCCAGATCCTGTATGTAGAGATAGGTTTCCACGTCGGTGGGCCGCAACGTTACCCCTGAGCGGATATTCAGCAAAGCGCTCGTATTCGGCCCCAGGTTGGCAGATAACCCATAGGTGGCGCGCACCTTCAGATAGGTTAACAGCGGGACGTTGAAAAACGATTCCTTGTCGACATTCCAGGCGCCGCTTACGTTCCATGTGGGAAGGTAACGGGCGCTCCGGCTTTTGCCCAGCCTGTTGGATCCGTCGTAACGGATCGTTCCGTTAAAGACATACTTTTCGTTGAAAGAGTAGGCGCCGTTCAGGAACAACCCGGCGAAACGCTCACGGTCTTCGGAAAGCGCGTAGATACTGATTCCCTGCTGGTTCAGAAAATCGATCATGAGCGGGTCCGTATTCACAACACCTCCGTTTTCGTACACGACCCCGATACCATCCGCTCTTCTGCTCCGGCGATCGGTATATTTTATTTCCTGTCCCGCGAGTACACTTACACTATGCTTCGTGTTAAAGGTATGCGACCAGTTAATACTGTTCCGGATATAAAAGTACTTGAGTTCGTCTTCGTTGACATTGTTAAAGCCTCCTTCGGGCAACACAACTTTCGGTTGTGCTCCGGGGTCGTCCGGATCTTTGTACAACAAAGGGTTTGAGTCCTGGATATATTGTGTGTCGTCTGCGCGGTACGCTTCCGCCTGGTTGGAGTATTCATGGATGACGTGTTCACGCTTGGTTGTCGCGTACCGGCCCTGAATAGCACTTCGGAACGTTAAATCGTCGGAAAAATTATAGGTCAGATCGGCCTGCGTTGATATATCTCCAACGGTGATATTGATATAATTCAGTTCAAGCTCGCGCAGGATGTTGAAAGGCGTATAGTTCCTCCGGAAGTATTCCAGGTTCCCGTCGTTGTCGTAGGGCCTGATGGACCGACTGGTGTTCAGCGCATAGCTCAGGGGGTTTATATCAAAATCCCTGCGGTAACGCCCGGTTATCGGATCAAAGTCCCGGTTTTGCGTACCGGGGACCTTTTGCTCCCGGTAGTTCGCAATGAGTTTCAGATCCAGGGAGAATTTTTTTGAAAAGAAGAAACTGTTCTTGGCTGTTCCCGCATAACGTTTGACGTTGTCGGCAATAGTTTGCCCGTTATCGTTAAGAAAACTCAGTGAATAGTAGCTGTTGTGTTTATCTGTTCCCGAAGTCAGGCTTACGGAATGCTGTTGCTGGAGGGAATAATCCCTGAACAACACATCAAACCAGTCCGTATTGGCAGTTTCGTACTGATTCAGGAACTCTTCATTAAGCGTACCATTTGGGCCCCAGGGAAGTTCGTGATCGGAAATGAGCGCGAACATTTTACCGAGTGCGCCGTAATTCTGCGCTTTTACGGATGTTGTAATGTCGACCAGGCCCTTTTCGTACATTTCCCGGTAGATAGACATTTCGTCAACCGAATTCAGGATATCGAACTGGCTGTACGAAGGTCTGAGGTGCATGGAAAGGTTTCCTGAATAACTGACCCTGGTCTGGCCGCTTTTACCCTTTTTCGTGGTAATAACGATCACCCCGTTTTTCGCGCGTGTACCGTACAATGCTGTGGCCGACGCATCCTTTAAGACCTGGAAAGATTCGATATCGTCCGGGTTTAATCCGGCGATCGACGAGGCTGTCAGGGTGTTTGCGTTACCGGTAATGATATCGTCGGCGGTCACCGAATTGAGATCTTCCAGGACAACGCCGTCCACAACCCAGAGCGGGCGTGTATCGCCGTTGATGGAGGAGTTTCCACGGATCCGTATCTTAGGGGTTGTTCCGAATGTGCCGGAGACGTTGTCAACGGTAACGCCTGCAACTCTGCCCTCCAGCATTTGACTGGCATCCGACATTCCGCCGCTCCGCGCCTCTGACATCTTCAGGTTAACGGACGAGCCGGTGAACAACTTCCTTTCCACCTCCTGGAATCCGGTGACAACCACTTCTTCGAGTTCTACTGCCTCGGACTCCAACTGGACGTTCAGCACACTGCGCTGGCCTGCTACAACTTCCTGACTGACAAACCCGATGAACGAAAACAACAGGGTGTCAGAAGGCACGACATTGAGATCGTAAATACCATCGGCGTTTGAGACTGTACCCCGCGAAGTACCTTTAATCCTCACGTTAACGCCAGGCAGTTCGGTTCCGTCTTTCGCGGACGTGATCTTACCGGAAATCTTTAACTCCTGGGCGGCCGAGTTAAATAGTACTGCAACTAGTAGGATAGGAAGTAAAAGTTTCTTCATGCTATAAGCTTAAATCCCCACGAACAACCGAGGCGCGTATTAAATAAAATGTTTCCGAACGGCGTGAGTAACAATGGAGTACCGTCAAAAAAAGACGCTGAATTTCCCTGGATCAGGGCTCTATTCAGACTTCTGTCATCACCTGTCACACGGAACAACTGTTGTGCCGCCGGGAGCCCGAAAAGGCTTTGGAAGAAAGATGACAGAATATGGTGGATGCTTCTTCGTAAAGGTCTTATCATAGAACGCGTTTAGACTCTTCTAAAATTAAATATTAAACAATAAACAACAAGTGCCGGTTTCGTGAAACAGGATATAATGGAACTATTTGGCGCGTAAACTATTAAAATCATATACTTTCCCTGGTTGAAAACGTCGCCGGACTCATCTTTTTAAACTCCGATGGTGTCATTCCCATATGCTTTTTAAAAAAAACATTAAAAGACGATACGGAGTTAAACCCCGATTCGAACGCTATCCCGGCGATCGATAAATAGTCCTTTTGCGGATCACGAAGAATTTTTCCCGCGTGTACGATCCGGTACCGGTTGATCACGTTGGTGAAGCTCTCGTGAAATACCTGGCTGAATGTCAGGGAAAGCATATGCCGCGGGATCGATGTCATGTCTGATAACTTCAGCAGGGAAAAATTATTGTCCAGGAAGGGATGTTTGGTTTCCATGATGTCCAGAATCCTGGCATGCAGACTTTTCAAATCCTCGTCCGTCACGTTCAGGTTCTGATACTTCTGTCGTATAACCGGCAGGTATGCTGCTTTGTTCTTCAGTACACCAAAAGAGACCACATATAACGACGCGCCGTACAGAACGGGCGCAGCACTATAGGAAGTAAAACCTAAAATGTAATGGCTGAAATAAGCCCCCTGAAAAACCACCACCACAGCGGCAAGTATCGCGATCCAGAAGCGCGAAAGGCCTTCATTCATAAGATTGTGGGTGTAACTCCTGTAGAGCTCAACAAAACATAACCCACAGTAAACAATAGTGTAATACAGGAGTGCGCCGTAACCACCCCTGTACCAGAAATTTTCCAGGGACAACAGCGGACACGCCAGGATGATCAGCGCGGCCGGCGCAAATTGAAAAAGATCGCGCTGATGGAATTTCCACTTTCCGTTGAGGGATCGCAGGTAGAACAACAAAGCCGGACCGACGGCGGCGTGTGCGGCAAATCCGATATTGAATAAAAGTTCGGAATGATGACTCGTAAAAATAAACAACGTGGATTTTGCCACACGGACGGAGATCAGCATCAATGCTGTTCCCAGGAAAAGACTGCTTTTATTACCGGATGCGGTTGTTAAAAAATACACACCCAGAAGCGAACTCTGGAAGACCCCCAGCCAGCACAGAACCAAAGCAACAGTCTCCATAAACGCATATTGATTTCAACGTCGGGCACACTTCCTTATAAATTTAAAGAATAAATTTTTACGAAGTAATAAATTTTATCATTTGCTCCCGTTGTTGGTCCGAGGGCAGTTTTCCAAATGCGGCGGCGATGTTATCAGCCATGTGGTTCGGTTTGGATGTACCCGGTATCACGCAAGTTACGGCAGGATGGGAGAGGATGAATTTCAGGAAAAACTGCGCCCAGCTTGTGCAATCAAACTCCCGCGACCATTCCGGGAGGTCTTTTCCTTTTACCATGCGAAACAGACTCCCTTCCTCAAAAGGCTGATTAACAACGACTGCGATATTTTTTTCCAATGCCAGTGGCAACAGGCGCTCTTCCGCTCTGCGACTAGCCAGCGAATAATTAAGCTGGATAAAATCCAGTTTATGTTTTTTCATGATATCCTCCATGGACAAATAGGCGCCTTCCGTGTAATGGGTTATACCGATGTAGCGGATTTTTCCCTGTTCCTTCCATAAATTCAACGTTTTAAGGTGAATTTTCCAGTCCACGAGGTTATGGATCTGCATCAGGTCGATCGTCTTGCGCTTTAAAAGCGAAAAGGAATTATTCATTTGCCGGATACCTTCCTGTTCACCTGTCGTCCAGACTTTTGTGGCCAGGAATAACTTGTCGTTCAGCTTCAGTTCGGCCGAGAGATCGCCTACGACTTGTTCCGAGCGACCGTACATAGGTGAACTGTCGATTACGCTTCCGCCTCTTTCGACAAGTTTTTTCAGGACATTTCGTAAAGGATCACGTTCTTCAGGGGAAATGCCAGCATCAAACGTTTGCCACGTGCCAAGGCCGACCGCCGGGATTTTTTCACCACTTGAATGAATGACTCGTTTCAAAATACCATCGGTGGAAGTCATTGCGTTCGCTGACATGGATAGTAAACCTAATGCGGACAAGGTTTGAAGGCAAGTGCGTCTTTTCATAATTGTAACAAATGGGATCGGCCGGCCGGGGACCAGCGCAAAGTTAAACCAACTCTGGCGTCGTTGTCTTTTCGGAAAGGATATTCAACGCCGGATTAATTAATCAACCACACTTTCGACGCAAACTACACCGCGCGGCTACAGGGTGGGAGAGACCGGCAGATGAACGTAAAAGGAGGTTCCGGTTTCCAGGATGGATGTTACTTTGATGGCACCGTGATGCAGGCTGACGATCTGCTTGGAGAGACTGAGTCCGATGCCGGATCCTTCCTTTTTTGTCGAAAAGAAGGGAATAAATATTTCCTGAAGTTCGTTTTCCGGGATACCCCTGCCCGTATCCGTCACCTCAAGAACAACGCTATTGTCCTGCCGGTATCCCTTGAAGCGGATCACTTTTTCACGTGCTGTTTCCAGGGCGTGTGTACTGTTGGTCATCAGGTTGATAATGACTTGTTCAATTAATGCGGGATCGAATGAAGCGTCCAGGTCTTCCGTGGGCGCAGATATGATAAGCGTAATTCCCTGCGCTTCCAACGCTCCCCGCATGAGTTTTTCAACGGCGGTGATGAAGGTTTTGACGTGAACCGCTTCTTTTGCCGGTTGCGGGACCCGTGTCAGTTTCCTGTAATTTTCCACAAAGTGCAAGAGGCCTTCACTTCGGTTTTGAATCGTATTTAGGGAAAAAAGTATGTCGGTTATGGTTTCCTCCTGTATTGCCTGGAGGGATTTTTGATGTCCCTGCGGGTCGGAAAGCATTCCCTGCATGGTTTCTGTTAACGATGCGATCGGGGTGATCGAATTCATGATCTCATGCGTCAGGATCCTGATCAGCTTGTGCCATGCTTCAATTTCCTTTTGTTCGATCTCCGAATTGATGTCCTGAAGCGTTATCAGTTTTGTCTGACGCTCCAGAATAGCGCGTGTACTGACATCAACCGCCAGGATTTTTGTTTCGCCATTCAGTTTTGTTTCGATGAGTTTTCTGCCATTATCACCGAGGTCGGCAAACTCTTTGGCAATCCATGGATTGACCTGGCAGATCTGTTTCCAGTTTTTTAAACCTTCTACGTGAAGCAGTTTTTCGGCTGTGGGATTGATCAACAGGATATCGTCCCCGCTAATGGAAATAATACCCACGCGCACCTGATTGACCAGCATTTGTAAAAAGTGGTACTGCGCCTCTTTTTCGATCTTTACGCGTTTGTATACGTCGATGATCTCCGCCATGCTGCTTTGTAAATCGCGGAATGAGTTGCTTAATGCATTCAGCTTGAAAGAGGTTGAAAAATCGCCGTGTTTTATAGCGAGGAAAAACCTTGTCAATTCACGGTTTGTTTGATTGACGAAACGGATTAACTCCACTATCTGGACGGTGATGATGAGAGCCACAATAATCTGGTTGAAAAAAAGCCTGGAGTCGCCGAAAATGAAGGCTAGTATCGAGACCGTTACCACCAGAAGTAACACCCTGACAATAACAAGGATATTGAAGTGCCGCGATATCATGTTGTTGTCGTTGTCAAATGCGACCGATTTTTCATCATCAATATTATAAAATTACCGGCATGCCGTGATGCGGGTGGCATACAACGCGGTTAAAGTCCGTGTTTTTTCATTCGCCTGTAAAGCGCCGTCCGGGTCATCCCTAACGTTTTGGCTGTACTGGTAACATTTCCCTCGTGTTCGCCGAGTGTCTGAAGGATGAACTGTTTTTCCATTTCATCCAGCGTTAACGGGGTATTGTCTTTTTTCGGTGCGTGCTGCATATTACTGATCAGCAATTCGGGTGACTGGATCACTTTCCCTTCATTGAGAATTACGGCTCGTTCCACAGCATGCTGCAGTTCGCGGATGTTACCCGGCCAATGGTATTTCTTCAGACGCCCGAGAACACCCTTGTCGACACGCATGTCAGGTCGTTTATATTTCTGACTGTAGCGACGAACAAAATAATCGAGGAGGAGCGGAATATCCTCGGGCCTTTCCCGAAGCGAAGGCACACGGATCTCAACGGTATTGATACGGTACAAAAGGTCCTGCCTGAATTTTTTTTCATACACCAGTTCATGCAACGGCATGTTTGTGGCACAGATCAGCCTGAAGTTTACGGGTATGTCCCGGTTTGATCCGACGCGTTGAATTTTCCGGTGCTGCAACACCGTGAGCAGCTTCGATTGTAAGGCGAGGGACAGGTTTCCGATCTCATCGAGAAAGATAGTACCGTCCGAGGCGATCTCAAAACGTCCCGGCTTGTCCTGTTTCGCATCGGTAAACGCTCCCTTGACGTGACCAAACAGCTCACTTTCAAACAGTGACTCGGTAATAGCGCCAAGGTCAACACTGATGAAGACCTGATCTTTCCGGTCCGACTTTCGGTGTATGGCCCGTGCGACCAGTTCTTTACCCGTACCGTTCTCACCGAGGATCAGGACATCGGCACTTGTGGCCGCGACCCGGTCGATCATTTCATGAACCCGCATGATGGCCGGAGAATCACCGATAAAATCCACGTACGGCTGATCAATGTCTTCGCTGAGTTTTCCCTGCGCTCCCTTCAGTTTTTCCACTTCCACCCTGGAGCGCCGTAATTGCAGTGCCGACATAAGCGTAGCGAGAAGCTTTTGGTTCTTCCAGGGCTTCAGCACAAAATCCACCGCTCCGTTTTTCATGGCTTTCACGGCGAGGTCCACTTCTCCGTAAGCCGTAATGAGTATCACAACAGCATTCGGATCCGATCGCAGGATCTGGTCAAGCCAGTAGAATCCTTCCTCGCCATCATTCACGCCCTTCCTGAAATTCATGTCCAGCAGGATAACATCGTAGTCACCCGCTCTTGTCAGTTGCGGCAGGTTCTGAGGGTTATTCTCGATCTGAACGTTGGAGAATTCCTGCTTTAAAAACATACGGGCTGTCTCCAGAATATCCCGGTCATCGTCTACTATTAATATCTTCGCTGCATACATCGTGGACCAAATATAATTTAACTGTATCAGTTTCAAACATATTATTGTATCGTTTTTGATACAGTCATATGCGGTATTCGTGGATTATTGATAATTAATTGTTTGAATTTCAATGTCTTATGTAGGTGGCATGGCTTTAGTATAGCGGTCAGTATGTTTAGAAACTATCTCCTTCTCGCTTTCCGGAATTTCCTGCGGAACCGAACCTATACCCTGATCAATGTTCTCGGGCTGAGTATCGGTATCACTTCATGCGTCATTATTTTCCTGCTGATCACCAATGACCTTAGTTTTGACCGGTTTCATACCCGTTACGGGCAGATCCAAAGGGTTGTGCTGGACACCAAAAGCGCCTCTGGTATGGATCAGGGTACAACCACCCCCTATCCCTTTGCGGATGCATTCAGAAACGATTTCGCGGATGTTCCGCTCATGACCCAGTTCCATGGGCACGGAGACGTGTTGATGAAGGTCGGAACCGAAAAGCAACGGGTAACGGGTGTGATCTTCGCCGACTCACTTTTCTTCGAGGTATTTGATTTCAAGGTGATCTCCGGCAACCCGAAAGTAGACCTCGGGGAACCCGGTAAGGTATTTCTTACGGAATCCCTGGCCTCAAAAATTTTGAAAGGCAAGGACCACGTTACCATTAAACTGGATAACAAGATCGAGCTCGAGGTCGCGGGCATCATTGCCGATCCGCCCCCGAATTCCCACATCAATTTTACAATGGTCGTGTCGAGACCTTCGCTCACGCCGGAATTCATCGGTTTCCCGCTGGACACCTGGGGAATGACCATGTCCGGGTTTACGTATCTTGTCCTTCCGTCGGATATCAGTGTTCCGGCTTTAGAGAATCGTCTGAAAGATTTTGTCGCCAAGTACTACCCGAAAGAAGACGCCGCGAGGCGAACGTTCAGGTTACAACCGATGTCGCGGATTCATTTTGATCAGGTATATACCGAGAATCCCGGCACAGCCTCCAACGCGAGTATTTCGGATATGACGGTGATGGCTATCCTCGGTATCTTTATCCTGGCCATCGCCTGTATAAATTTTATAAACCTGGCTACCGCACTGGCGGTTAAAAAATCCAAAGAGATCGGTATCCGCAAGACGCTGGGAGCAAGGCGGACGCAACTGTCGGCCTATTTTCTGGGCGAGACATTCTTGATGACATTGTTTTCGGTCATAATCTCTCTGTGCGTGGTGGAGTGGCTGTTGAAATGGCTTAATGGTTTTCTCGGGGTTAACATCTCTCTCCATTTGTTTTCAAACCCGCTGCTGATCGTATACCTTGTCGCACTGATAATCATCACGACTATACTGTCCGGATTTTACCCGGCCATCATATTATCCGGATTCGATCCGCTCGCCGTGCTGAAAAACAAGATGGCTGCCACCGGCAGTTCCGGTGCGTCGGTCCGGAAAATATTGGTTGTGTTCCAGTTCGTGATTGCCCAGGTGCTGATAATGGGAACACTGGTGATCGCAAACCAGATGAATTATTTCAGGGAAAAACCGCTGGGTTTTAAAAAGGACGCAGTTATTACGGTACCCATACCCGAGATCAAACCCGAACTGATTGAATCCTTCCGTTTGTCGCTCGACGGAAATCCTGATATCGTGAATACGTCTTTTTCACTGGGTGCCCCGACGTCCGATAATAATTTTTCAACGAACTACTACCTTACGGAAAACGGCCCTCAGGAATTGTTCCGTGTCGTGATCAAACCGGCAGACCGGTTCTACCTGGATACCTACGGTCTGAAACTAGTGGCAGGCCGGTGGTTCTCGGACGGGGATGAAAAGGCAGCTTCCGTTCCAAAACCCGATAAAGCGGACTACGTGTATGTGGTGAACGAGTCGGCCGCGCGGCGCCTGGGATTCAGCGACCCGAAGGATATCATTGGCCGGAAAATAACGACAGGGATCGGCGACATGAACAAGGAAGTCATTGGTGTGGTGGAGGACTTTCATACCTCGTCGCTGCACGATGAGATCCAGCCGGTGGTTTTACTGAATATGCCGCAGTTCTATTACGAAGCCGGGATAAAAATAAATCCGCAGAATCTGACGAAAACCATAGCTGCCATCGAGGAGAGCTGGTCCCGGCTTTTTCCCGAACATAGTTTCGAATATAAATTCCTGGATGAATACCTGCAGCAACTTTACTGGCGGGATGACCGCACGTTCACCCTGCTGAAGATATTCGCATCCGTTTCGATTTTTATCGGATGCCTCGGTCTTTACGGATTAATATCCTTCATCGCGACACAAAAGCTGAAAGAGGTCGGGATCCGGAAAGTGTTAGGGGCGACCGTCGGAAGTATCATGATCCTTTTCTCACGGGAGTTCATTAAGCTGATTGTTATTGCGTTCATCATTGCGGTGCCGCTTGCCTGGTATTTTATGAACCAATGGCTGCTGGGATTCGCTTATCATACGTCGATACACTGGACCGTGTACCTGGCAGGTATTGTCTCTACTTTATTAATCGCATTGCTTACGGTCAGTTACAGGTCCGCAAGAGCCGCGATTTCAAACCCGGCGGAGACACTTCGCACGGAATAACATTAAAACATTCACTAACCATTTAACAATTGTATCATGTTCAGTAATTTCCTCAAGACGGCCATTCGAAGCATAATCCGTGAACGTTATTACGCCCTGATTAAAATGGTCGGCCTGGCGCTGGGACTGGGAACCAGCATGGTGCTGTTGCTATATGTGTCCCATCAGCTCAGTTATGACCGGATGCATCCCGATGTGGATCGTCAATACCGGATAAACCAGACCAACATCTGGGATCCGGCAGGCGGGATATTCAATTCTACCGGGCCTGCGGTTTCTTTCGCCCTGCGAAGCGACTTCCCGGAAATACAGGACATCCTCCGGGTAAATACGCCCGGGTCATTCGTGGTGCGCTATACGCAGCGAAATGGTAATGTGATTGCATTTAATGAAAACGATGTACTGGCGGCGGATTCCAATTTCTTTTCCTTTTTCAATTTCAGACTGAAAGAGGGGGACCCGAAAACAGCCCTCATCGGAAACGGAAAGGTGGTGCTTTCGGATAAAGCGGCAAAACGTTTGTTCGCGGACGAGCCCGCCCTCGGAAAAATCATTCAATTGGGTGATGACCGGACCTCCGTCGAAGTAACCGGGGTAACGGAGGAGCAACCGAAGAATGCTCACTTCGACTTCGACTACCTGCTATCTATGCCGACGAATCCCGCCATAAAGCAATTTGAGTGGAGCTGGATATGGACACAGGTGGTGACGTACGTTAAGCTGAGGCCGGATGCCGATGCCAGTGCCCTGGATGAGAAGTTGAAAACCTTCGCGGACCGTCATGCCCCGGAGACATTCAGGAAACTGCAGATGGATTACAAGGAGTTCACGAACGAGAAGGGCCCATGGCTTTTATACCTGCAGCCGGTAAAGGATATCTACCTGTATTCCGATCGGATAGGCAACCGCCTCGGTCCTGTCGGTGATATTAAATACGTGTATATCCTCAGTGTGATCGCATTATTCATCCTGTTGATTGCTGTGGTGAATTTTGTAAACCTGTCAACAGCCCGGGCTACGAAACGCGCCAAGGAGGTGGGAGTGAAGAAGACCCTTGGCCTTATGCGGGGTTCGTTGATCGCGCAGTTCCAGATCGAACATATTCTGCTTACGCTCGTCTCGATGCTGTTCGGCCTGGGGGTTATGGAGATCCTCAGAATGGTCATTCAGCCTTTTGTAGGTATAGACATTCCGTTGTCGGCCTGGAGTCCGTTTACTTTCGGTCTGATCATTATCATCCTTCCGTTGGTAATCGGATTTATGGCAGGACTCTATCCTTCATTTTATCTGACATCATTCCGCCCCGCCCAGGTATTGAAAGGCAAGTTAGTCAGTGGGTTTCGTTCCTCCGGGATGCGGAATGGCCTGGTCGTCTTTCAGTTTACGATATCCATCGCCCTGATGGCTGCGACCCTGATCGTCTTTAAGCAACTTGAATTTTTCCAGTCGCAGAGCGTTGGTTTCGAGAAAGAAAACCTCATTGTTATCAACAATGCTGAAAAACTGGGAAAACAACTGGAGTCCTTCCGGGACGAGATTTCGGGTTATTCCGGAGTCACTACCGCATCTCTGTCGATGGATATCCGCGGTGGTTTTGAGGACATCTACATGCGCGAGGGAGATCAGAAAAAACTCTCGATATCGGCCTACAAAGTTGATGAACATTTTTTTGAGACCACTAAACTGACCCTGGCGTCCGGACGGACCTTTGACGCGACCAGGCCTTCCGACGTGGACGCTGTTATTATCAACGAAACAACCTGTAAATTTTTCGAATGGACTCCGGAGGAGGCGTTGGGGAAACATATCCTTTACCTGGGTGATGACATTGGTCCGCAGGAAGTGATCGGCGTAGCGAAAGATTTCCACCTCCAGTCATTACACCAGAATATCATGCCTTTTATGTTTTTCAATATCAAGTCCAACATTTACGGTGACGGTCGAATACTGTTGCTCCGCTACAAGACAGAGGATATACCCGCTCTTCTTGCCCGTATTGAAAGCAGATGGAATCAGCTGGCTGAGGCCACTCCCTTTAACATGTCTTTTTACGACGAGGAAGTAAGGATGCAATATCAGCAGGAAATGAAAATGGGTTCGTTGTTGTCAATTTTCACAGCCTTGTCGATCACGATCGCCGTTATCGGTCTGGTGGGACTCGTTGCCTATTCGGCCGAACAACGGAAAAAAGAGATCGGTATCCGTAAGGTTTTTGGTGCGTCCCTGGCCAGTATCTACGTCATGATCAATGCCCAGTATATCCGTTTGCTCGTCATTGCGTTGATCATCGCCACGCCCGTGTCCTGGTGGCTGATGCAGCAGTGGCTCGATACATATCCCTACCGGACTACGATAAACCCGTGGATATTTGTCGGCGCCGGTGTGGCTGAACTTTTCCTGGCCCTGGTCTGTGTAGGCTACCTCGCATTGCGGGCTGCATCATTGAATCCGGCAACCGTACTTAAAGATGAATGAGGTTTGCTAGCGGATTTTCCGGGTGCTGACGTGTGTTTTCGTAAGACTCAGGTTTGCGTACATACCCCCGGAAATAGTATGGTTTCGTATAGCCGTTCTATGTTATATTCGCGGAAACTCATTCTCCATGAAAAAACTGGTATTTGCAATCCTTACAACAGGTGGCCTGACCTTTTTAGGATGTTCTCCCGAAAAAAAACAGGAGGGGCTAAGCGGCCTCGGAATAAATCTTGAAAACATTGATACAGCCATCAGGCCCCAGGACGACTTTTTCAGGTACGTCAACGGAGGCTGGGTCAACAAGACCACGATCCCGGGAGACCAGGGACGATGGGGATCCTTCAATGAGCTGCGTGAATTTAACAACGACGCCGTTCTCAAAGTATTGAAGAAAGCGGGGGAGAACACAGCGCTGTATCCTGACGGAACCGATCAGCGGAAGGCAGCCGACTTCTACTCCATTGGTATGGACTCCCTGCTCGCGGAAAAAGCAGGCAGCGCACCGCTGAAACCGATCCTCGAAAAGATCAATGCGATCCAGACCAAGAGTGATATTCAAAACTATCTGACCGAGGATGTTTTAACCGGAGGAGGGTCGTTTTTCGGGTTCAGCATTTTCCCGGATCTGAAGAACAGTCAGAAAATGGCGGCTTACATCGACGCGGGTGGGCTGGGTTTGCCGGAACGCGACTATTATCTCAACACCGACGAGAAATCGAAAGAGACAAGAGAGAAATACAAAGAACACATCGCTAATTTGTTCGAACTATCCGGAGAGGCAGAAGATCGGGCGAAAGCCGCCGCGGAGACCGTATTGAAATTAGAGACACAGTTGGCAAAGGTGATGCTGAGCAAAGAGGAGAGCCGCGATCCATCGCGACAATATAATCCGAAGACGATCGCCGACCTGTCCAAACTTGCACCTTCCGTGAACTGGCGCGCCTACTTCGATGCATTAGGTGTAAAGGCTGACACGATCATTGCGACGGAACCAGCTTACCTGAAGGAGTATGAAAAGGTTGTAAACACCTATAAGCTGGATGATATCAAAACGTACCTGCGGGCGGCGTTACTGAGGGGCTCGGCGCCGTTCCTGAATAACGCGTTCGTGAAAGAATCTTTTGATTTCAATTCCCGGTATTTGAGAGGTACCGACAAAATGCGGCCCCGCTGGAAGAGAGTTCTCGATGCAACGGATGGGTTCCTGGGAGAAGCGATCGGCAAGCTGTACGTGGATGAAACTTTTCCGCCGGAGGCCAAGCAAAAGGCTCTCGATATGGTTGAAAACATCAAGGAAGCTTTCGCCGACCGGATTAAGAACCTCGACTGGATGTCGGATTCAACAAAACAAATGGCGCTGGGAAAACTGAGCACGTTTACAGTGAAGATCGGATATCCGGACAAGTGGAAGGATTATTCAGGCCTGGTTATTGACAAGTCGCCGGAGAACGCTTCTTATTTTAACAATGCGCTGAATGCTTCACGGTTTCAGGTCCGGAAGGAAATTGAAAAACTCGGCAAACCCGTTGACAAAACGGAATGGCAGATGACCCCTCAAACGGTAAATGCCTATTACAATCCACTCTTCAATGAAATTGTCTTCCCGGCTGGTATTCTCCAGCCTCCATTCTACGACTACCGTGCGGATGAAGCCGTCAACTATGGGGGTATTGGCGCGGTGATCGGACATGAGCTTTCGCATGGTTTTGATGATCAGGGAAGTCAGTTCGACGCGGAGGGAAATCTCAGGAACTGGTGGGCTGCCAGCGATCTGGAAAAATTCAAAGACAAGGGCAAGGCTTACGTAGATCAATTCAACGCATACGAACCGCTCCCGGGAGTTTTTGTACAAGGACAGTTTACATTGGGCGAGAACATCGGCGACCTCGGGGGTATCGCTGTTGCTTTTGAAGGACTGCAACGCTTTTATAAGCAGCACGGCAAACCCGGCAAGATCGACGATCTGACACCCGAACAGCGATTCTTTATGTCGTGGGGAACGATCTGGAGGATCAAGTACAGGGATGAAGCCCTCCGGACCCAGGTACTCACCGATCCGCACTCCCCGGGAATGTACCGGGCAAATGGTCCGCTGACGAATTTTGAACCGTTTTACGAGGCCTTTGATGTAAAGGAAGGCGACAAGATGTTCAGGCCGGAAAGTGAAAGGGTGAAGATCTGGTAAACCGCGGCTTACGGCCTAATTTTTTTCTTTCACTTTTTGTAATGCATGAAGACTTTACTATTATTGCCATCGCAAATGAGTTGCTAACTATGGGAAAAGGAGATAAAAAATCAAAAAAAGGGAAGATCTGGAAGGATTCTTACGGAAATTCCAGGCGGAAAAAAGCCCTTAAAGCGAAATTAAAGAGGACGGTTTCCCATAAAGCAGCGGCAGCAGTTTCAACGGAAGAAGCCGCGAAACCAAAAAGAACGACAAAAAAGAAGACCGACGCTTAATTCAATATGAAAAGGTTTACAAACATTGCATGGTGGTGGCACAGATCCAGATCGGATATGTGAACAGCCTTGTTATGACTTTACGTTAAGCCGAAGGCCTGCTGTTCACAGCAGGCCTTCGTTTTTTGTAATGAATGATGATTTGAAATTCTGAAGAATGAAATACAAACTTAAAACCTACACAAAAAAACTACTGGCCGATACACTGACGCCGGTAAACATCTACCTGAAACTCCGGGATGTATATTCCGGGAGCATTTTGCTGGAAAGCTCCGACTACCACGGTCACGAAAACAGCTTGTCATTTATCTGCTGCGAGCCCATCGCATCGTTCGAGGTCAATGATACTACCGTTGAAAGAAGGTACCCGGATGACCGCATTGAGACAGGGCGGATATCAAAGGTAGGGGAAGTGACGACGATGCTGGAGGACTTCAGAAACTCTTTCACACCCGATACCCTTCCGTCCAAGTATGTGAACTGCGGCTTGTTCGGTTACATGGCCTATGATGCGATCCGGTTCTTTGAAGATGTCCAGGTATCGCGAAAGGAACATCATATACCCGATATCCTCTATAAGCTTTACCGCTATGTGATCATCGTGGATCACTTCTCCAACGAATTGAGCTTGTTCGAACATTGCTATGAAGGCAACAACGAATGCCGGAGCACACTCGATAAAGTCGAGCAGATCATTTTCAGCAACCGTTTCGCCACGTACCGTTTTGAACTGACGGACTCTGAAGCTTCGAATGTTACAGACGAAGAATTCCTGAAGATCATTGAAAAAGGGAAAGAGCACTGTTACCGCGGAGATGTGTTCCAGATCGTCCTCTCCCGGCGGTTTACGAGTGGCTTTAAAGGGGACGAGTTTAATGTTTACCGGTCCCTTCGATCGATCAATCCATCACCCTATCTGTTTTACTTCGACTACGGCAGCTTCAAACTTTTCGGGTCATCGCCGGAAGCGCAATTACAGGTCAATCACGGAAAGGCGCACATCTATCCGATAGCGGGAACATTCAGGCGTTCGGGTAATGATCAGGAGGATGCAGCGATCGCTGCGAACCTTGCCGCTGACGAAAAAGAAAACGCCGAACATGTCATGCTTGTTGATCTTGCCCGCAACGATATGAGCCGGAACGCCGAGCACGTAACCGTGGAGGTTTTTAAGGAAATACAATTTTACTCCCATGTTATTCACCTGGTATCCAAGGTTACGGGTACCTTAAAATCCGATACTTCTGTGGTGGGTATGGCCGCCGATACCTTTCCGGCCGGTACGTTGTCCGGAGCACCGAAACATATGGCCATGACGTTGATCAATAAATACGAAAACGTGAACAGGGGATTTTATGGCGGAGCGATAGGATTTATGGGCTTCGACAGCTCGTTCAATCACGCCATCATGATCCGGACGTTCCTCAGCTATGAGAACAAACTGATCTGCCAGGCAGGAGCGGGAGTTGTTTCCAAGTCGAACGCCGAGAGTGAATTGCAGGAGGTGAACAATAAGCTGACTGCATTGAGAAAAGCCGTGCTGATGGCTGAAAAAATATAGTATTACGACGAACAGGGTAACGCAAAATCTCGAAGCGGGCGGGGCAAGTGCCGCCAATTTTTAAGATCATGAATGTTGAAATTTGAAAAAATGAAAATACTGGTATTAGACAATTACGATTCGTTTACTTATAACCTGGTGCACATCATCCGCGCGCTGGGCTATCAGATGGATATATTCCGGAACGACAAGATCACCCTGGAGGAAGTTAAAAAATACGATAAGATTTTACTGTCACCCGGACCAGGTATCCCGGATGAAGCGGGGATTATGAAGCAGGTGGTTCTCGAATACGGCCCGACGAAAAGTATCCTCGGGATCTGCCTCGGTCATCAGGGAATCGGAGAAGTATATGGCGCAGAACTCTTCAATATTCCTAAGGTGTTACATGGTGTGACGTCTACCGGCATTGTTAGCGACCGGTCGGAATATCTTTTTAAGAACGTTTCCGACAGATTTCAGGCGACACACTACCATTCGTGGGCGGTCAGGCCGGACAGCATTACACCGGACCTCAAGGTGACCGCCGTCAACGAAGAAGGGTTGATCATGGGATTGAGTCATGTACGGTATGATGTGAAAGGGCTTCAGTTCCATCCTGAATCCATCATGACACCCGAAGGGCCGAAGATGATTGAAAACTGGATCGCGCGCTGATTTTTAAAAATGTATAAAACATACCTATCATTTCCTGTATGAAGCAGATACTAAATGAACTGATCGATCACCGCTCCCTGACGAAGGAATCCGCGAAGAATGTATTGGTCGAGCTGACGTCGGGCAAGCATAATGCGAGTCAAATGGCGGCATTCATGACCGTATACATGATGCGAAGCATAACTATTGAAGAGTTGCAGGGCTTCCGCGATGCCATGCTTGAGCTTTGTTTGCCTGTTCGGTTCGATCAGCCGGTTATGGATGTTTGCGGGACCGGGGGCGACGGAAAAAACACATTTAACATGTCGACGTTGTCGTCGTTTGTGGTAGCAGCGGCCGGACAGCCGGTTGCCAAGCACGGCAACTACGGCGTTTCGTCCGCTTGCGGTTCGTCCAACCTGCTGGAATATTTCGGCTATAAATTTACAAACGATACGGATAAGCTGAAACGGAGCCTGGATCGTGCCAACATCTGTTTTATGCATGCCCCGCTGTTCCACCCCGCCATGAAGAATGTTGCACCCATCCGGAAAGAACTAGGCGTCAAGACATTTTTCAACATGCTGGGTCCGATGGTGAATCCGTCTTTCCCCACGCGACAGCTCGTCGGAGTATTCAGCCTGGAGCTTGCCCGTCAGTACGGATACCTGTACCAAAATACCGACAAAAAATTTGTCATCCTCCATTCGCTCGACGGTTACGACGAGATATCACTGACGGGGTCATTTAAATACTTTTTCAATGGAGGCGAAAAAGTGATGGGGCCCCTGGATCTGGGCTTGCCCAAATTATCGTATGACGATATACGCGGGGGTAACACGGTGGAGGAGTCAGCGAAGGTTTTTATGGATGTACTGGAGGGCAAAGGAACGCCGGCGCAAAATGCGGCAATCATTGCCAATGCCGGAATGGCGTTGTACACCGGTAATCAACAGGAAGGTATTGCAAATGCTATCGGGAGGGCAGGAGAAGCCCTGAGATCCGGAAAGGCATTGCAGGCTTTCAAAAAACTGATGGAAAACAATTAACAAGTAATTGGACCATGAACATTCTAGATAAGATTGTTGCGCACAAGCGCACAGAGGTGGCGGGCAGAAAAAGCCTTTACCCGGTCAAGTTGCTGGAACAAAGCATATACTTCGCAACGCAACCGGTATCCCTTAAGAAATATATTCAGCGAAAGGATAAGTCAGGGATCATTGCAGAGATCAAGCGCAAATCACCTTCGAAAGGAGTGATCAATCCGCATGTTTCCGTTGAACGCACGTCGATCGGTTATATGCAGGCCGGAGCGTCCGCGCTATCTGTACTAACCGACAAGGAATTTTTCGGAGGCAGTAACGACGACCTTACCCTGGCCAGAAAGTATAACTTCTGCCCCATACTCCGCAAGGACTTTACTATCGACGAGTACCAGATCGTCGAAGCCAAGTCGATCGGGGCCGATGCGATCCTTCTTATCGCGGCCGCCTTGGAACCTGAACGGTTGAAACAACTCGCTGACTTTGCACATTCGTTCAGCCTGGAAGTCTTGCTGGAAGTACACAACGACGAGGAACTCCAGGCTAACCTCGACGCAGGAGCCGACCTGATCGGCGTGAACAACCGTAACCTTAAAACTTTCGAGTTAAGTATAGAGATTTCAAAAGCGCTGGCGGAGCGCATTCCCAAAGAAGCGGTAAAGGTTTCGGAAAGCGGCATTGAATCCGTTGCCACCATCCTCGAGTTGAAAAAATTCGGATATGAGGGCTTTTTGATGGGGCAGAACTTTATGCAGCACAGCCGCCCGGAAGAAGCCTGCAGGGAATTTATAGATGAACTGAGAACAGCACAGCGTTGACAGCGGAGAAACTACATATCAAGATCTGCGGCATGCGCGATGCGGATAACATCCTGCAGGTAGCATCGTTCGCTCCCGATTATATGGGATTTATTTTTTACCCGGCATCGCCGCGTTTTGTCGGTGTTGATTTTAAGCTCCCGCCGGAGTTGCCATATTCGATTACCAAGGTCGGTGTTTTTGTAAACGAAGACACAAAATCTATGCTCGCCCAATGTGACAAATACGGGATCGATCACGTACAACTTCACGGAAACGAGTCCGCCGGCCAGGTAGCCGAATTAAAGGACTCGGGACTGACGGTCATCAAGGTGTTTTCGGTCGATGACCGGTTTAGTTTCAACGCAACAAAGCCTTATGTGCCTGTCGCCGATTATTTCCTGTTCGATACCAAGGGCAAATTACATGGCGGTAACGCCCGGACCTTCAATTGGGACGTGCTCGGGCACTATGACCAGGAGTTGCCGTTCTTTCTCAGTGGAGGACTTTCGCCTGAGAATGTGGGAGATGTTCTTCAGATGAGAGGAATGAACCTCCGCGGTATTGACGTGAACAGCGGGGTGGAAGAAGCGCCTGGTAAAAAGAGCATCGAAAAGCTCAGGTCACTTTACAGCAGGATTTCACCGGAAGAAATAAAATGACGGCTTTCAAATTCAAAACAGATATTCAATGAAATACACAGTTAATGAAAATGGCTACTACGGTAAATTCGGCGGTGCCTATATTCCGGAAATGCTTTTTCCGAACATTGAAGAGTTGCGTACGCGCTATCTTGAAATCATTTATGAAGAAGGGTTTCAGAAGGAATTTCAGAAACTATTGCGCGATTACGTCGGCCGGCCAACTCCACTCTATCTGGCTAAACGACTGTCTGAACGTTATGGCGCGAAGATCTATTTGAAACGTGAAGACCTCTGTCATACAGGAGCCCATAAGATAAACAACACTGTGGGACAAATACTGCTTGCCAGGCGGTTGGGCAAGCAAAAGATAATCGCCGAAACAGGCGCGGGACAACACGGTGTCGCTACTGCTACCGTATGCGCCCTGATGGGTATGGAATGCATCGTGTACATGGGAAAAGTGGATATGGAAAGGCAGCGTCCGAATGTCGAGCGGATGAGGATCCTGGGTACAACTGTCGTTCCGGCGATCAGCGGGAGCATGACTCTGAAGGACGCCACCAATGAAGCCATGCGACACTGGATCAATCACCCTACCGACACACATTATATCATTGGTTCTGTTGTCGGGCCGCACCCGTATCCGGATATGGTTGCGCGGTTCCAATCGGTGATCAGTGAAGAGATACGCAAGCAGCTGACAGAAGAGATCGGGAACCCATACCCTGATTATGTTTTTGCCTGTGTAGGCGGCGGTAGCAATGCGGCAGGTGCTTTCTATCATTACCTGGACGATGAACATGTAACCCTGGTCGGAGTGGAGGCCGCAGGCCTTGGTGTTGACTCGGGTGAGTCGGCTGCAACGACTGCGTTAGGTAAACCGGGCGTGTTGCACGGAAGCAAAACACTGCTCATGCAAACAGACGACGGCCAGGTCGTGGAGCCATACTCGATCTCGGCAGGTCTGGACTATCCGGGTATCGGACCGATCCATGCGCACCTCTTTGATGTGGGACGTGTAAAATTCGTCAGCGCCACGGACGATGAGGCCATGAATGCCGGTATCGAACTAAGCAGGACCGAAGGGATTATTCCCGCTATCGAATCAGCCCACGCTATCGCCGTACTGAATCAGTTCCGTTTTGAAAAAGATGATGTGGTGGTGATCAACCTGTCAGGGCGTGGTGACAAGGATCTCGAAACCTACATCCGGTGGGGGAAATATTAATAGTCCTGAGAACAGCACCATTCCCACCTTAACGAAATGAACATGAAAAACAGAATAAAAGACCTTTTTGAAAATAAGAAGAACAATATCCTCTCCGTGTTTTATACTGCCGGGTTCCCGGCGCTCGACAGTACCGTTGTAATAGCGGAAACGCTTGAAAAATCCGGTGCCGATATAATCGAGATCGGAATTCCGTATTCCGATCCGATTGCCGATGGACCAACCATACAGGAGAGTAACAAGGTGGCTCTCGATAACGGAATAAAATTGTCGCTGATACTGGACCAGGTAAAAGCCATCCGGAAAACGGTCAGGATCCCGATTATCCTGATGGGTTATGTGAACCCGGTGATGCAGTATGGGATCGAACGTTTTGCAAAGGATGCAGCCGGGGCGGGGGTGGATGGTGTGATCCTTCCCGACCTTCCGGTGAACGCCTATATCGATGAGTACAAACAGCTTTTCGATTCCGTGAATATCAGCAATACATTCCTGATCTCACCGACAACCTCGGAGGAAAGAATCCGAAAGATCGACGATGTCACGGATGGATTTATTTATGCCGTGTCGGCCTCCAGCGTTACCGGCGCAAAAAACGATTTTGCGTCTGAACAAATCGATTACTTCCGGAAACTTCAGGGAATGAAGCTGAAGAACCCCTATCTCATAGGCTTTGGAATCTCAAATCACGAGACTTTTTCGAAAGCAAGCGCATTCGGCTCGGGAGCAATTGTAGGAAGTGCTTTTATCAATGTGTTGAAAAATTCGAAAGATATCGCAGGTGACGTTGCTGCGTTTGTGACGTCTCTAAGAAACAAAAACTAAGATATGATCATCCAACTTGACCGGTCTGTAACGCCCGGCGAAAAGCAGGCTATTACAAGCAAGATCAGGAGCCTTGACTACAAGTGCACCGAAGTAAATACCAATGAAAGTACCTACCTCGTCGGCATTGGAAAAAAAGAATTTGATATCCGGTTGTTAGGTCAAATGCCAGGTATCGCGGACATCCACCGTGTATCGGATGATTATAAACTCGTTTCCCGGAAGTGGAAGGTAGACCGTACCCGCATCGACCTGGGCGATGGGGTCGTCATCGGGAATGGCTTGTTGTCGGTTATGGCGGGTCCTTGTTCCATCGAAAGCGAAGAACAGGTGCAGCAAACCATCGATCACCTTGTTGCAAACGGCGTCCGGATCATGCGTGGTGGAGTTTTCAAACCGCGGAGTTCACCCTATGCGTTTCGCGGACTAGGCGTGGAAGGTCTGAAAATGTGGTACAACCTGGCGCGAAAAGCGGGTATCAAGATCATAAGCGAGGTGATGCAGGTTAGTCAGATAGCCGAAATGCATGACTATGTCGACATTTTTCAGGTGGGAGCCAGGAACACGCAAAACTTCAACTTGCTGGATGAACTGGGTAAAGCGAAAAAAGCGGTCATGATCAAACGGGGTATTTCCGGAACCATCGAAGAGCTGCTTTATTCGGCCGAGTATGTGTTTTCAGCGGGTAATGAAAAACTCCTCCTTTGCGAAAGAGGAATCCGGACTTATGAAAGAGCCAGCCGGAATACCATGGACCTGAATGCCATTCCTATCCTGAAGGAGAAAACACATTTGCCGGTTATCGCCGATCCTTCGCACGGTATCGGTATCCGCGAATACGTGGAGCCGATCGCACTGGCGGCCGTAATGGCGGGTGCGGACGGTATAATTTACGAGACTCACCGGAAACCGGAAGAAGCCGCTTCAGACGGGCAGCAAACCCTGGACTTCGACGAATCGGCCCGGCTGATTGCCCGGCTTGGAAAAGTATTTGAACTGAGAGAAAATTTCTGACACAATGATTGTTTACGGTATAAAAAACTGCAATACGGTTAAGTCGACGTTGGAGTGGCTTCGTGCCAACGGCATACCCTTCGAATTCCACGATTTCAAATCTCAAGGTGTTTCGGAAGAGAAACTCAAATCCTGGATCAAACAAACAGGTTGGGAGCGTCTGGTAAACCGGAAAGGGATGACCTGGCGACAGTTGGATGAGAATACAAAATCGAAGATCACCAATGACTCAGCGGCAATTTCCCTGATGTCAGAGAAGACCAGCGTGATCAAGCGGCCGTTGATCGAAAAGGATGGAAAAGTACTTGCGCTGGGCTTCGATGAACCGGAGTATAAAAAGCTGTTCCTCTAGGAAGTGACAGAACCTTTCGAAACAAAAGGGCAACGTAACTACTTTGGATCCGGATTTTCGCGGATGTGAACGCTGAATCGTGTACCCCATTCCGGACTACTGTCAACCTCGATAAATCCATTGAGTTTTTCAACCTGCTGCTTGACAATGTACAAGCCAAGGCCTTTCCCTTCAACGTGGCTGTGGAACCGCTTGTATAGTTTGAAAAGGTCGTTCTTAAACCTTGACATGTCGATACCCAGGCCGTTGTCTTCAACGACGATCACCGCATTGCCGGATTTTTGATATGACGACACGGCGATCTTAAGGCGCCGCTCCGGTGAACGGTACTGGATGGCGTTACTGATCAGGTTATATAAGATGCTGTTCACATACGCTTTGATCGATTTCATCTCCTGTAACTTAAAATCAGCGGTGACGGTAACATCGTTTTCGGTAATAAAGACGCTCAGGGATTGCAGGATGATACTTAATTCTGTTTCGAGATTTACATTTTCTGAAATATTGAATTTGTCTTTACGGATATCGATTATTTTATTCAGGTCATGGATGACCGTTTCCAGCGATTGTGCGGACTTCTCCAACAGGCCAAAAACATTAGCCTTGTCTTCCTGATCATTTGAAAGGTTGTGGATATTGATCAGGCCAAGCATGCTGGCTACGGGGCCGCGAAGGTTGTGTGAAACCGTGTACGAAAACTGTTGCAACTCGTGGTTCTGAACAACCAGTTGCTGGTTTGTGTGGAGCAGGTCTTTGCTCTTCGCGTCGAGCGATTCCTCCAGCTGGATGTTCTGGCGTTCGAGTTCGGCTTTTTGTCTTTCGATCTCATGGTGTGCGCTCAGGAGGCTTTCCTGGCTTTGAATGAGTTCCTCGCTTTGCGCCTGGATCTCCTGGTTTTGCGCCTCAATGTCACGGTTAAGCTGAAACAGTTCTTTGTTCCGGTTCTTGAGCTCCGCATTTTTTTCATTCATCTTCCTGATAAGTATCTCGTTTTCTTTTTCGAAATATTCGTAGAGGGTTTTCAGGAACACCACCGATCCGATGAGAAAAAATTCCGAAACGAAAAGAATCATATTGTTCCCCAGGAATCGCGAGGGAGGGTATCCACCGGTCTTGTAGTCGGCACTGAAAAAGTACAGGGCCGGGTCAATACAAAACAGAACAGAAAGGTTGATGCATAAAGCGGGGATCAGGTACTTCAATTCCCGGGATGTAAATATCATGAGTGGAACCACGGATGTGACGAGCACCACACAAAACAGGCCGGGACTTCGAGGTGAGTAGTGGAACATCGATGGATCGCCGGCGCGCGGTATCATGACGATCAGGAAACTTACGACCGGAATAAGCATGCTCAACAGCAGGCGGCTCACGTTAAACAGGCTGAGTTTGTTGAAGAGGACAATAAGCAGCAGGGCAACAATGGTGGTCAATACCAGCCGTGTCGTAAGGGACCATTCCCACCCGCTGTTACTCAGAAGGTACATCAGCAAAATAACGCACAAGACGATGGCGATCACAGCAATCGCATTAGCAAGAATAATGGCCCTGTTTAAATGAAGGGGCATTTCCGGTTTCAGGCCCGTGTAGAGAATTTTGCGGATAACATTTTTCAATTGTCGCGGTTTATGGAATAAATTCAGCTATTAACCCAATCGATACCTTTCACTAACAGAGCGAGGGTCTTTGATTCTTCCGATGAGTAACCGGGCTCGTGCCGGTAGACCCACCCGGCATTCGGGGGAAGGCTCATGAGAATTGACTCCGTTCTTCCATCAGTATCGAGACCAAACTTTGTACCCCGGTCCCAGACCAGGTTGAACTCCACATACCGTCCCCGCCGTAAAGCCTGCCACTGTTTCTCCTGTTCGGAAAATGCAAGTCCGTGATTCTTCTTCATCAGGTATGTATACACCGGCGCAAAACACGAACCGACAGCCTGTATGAATTCGAAACGGGACGATTTGGTAAACCCGTTTTCGCCTTTTAAATAATCGAAGAAGATACCACCCACTCCGCGGGTTTCATTTCGGTGTTTTATGAAAAAATAGTCATCAGCCCATTTTTTGAACTCGGGATAGTAGGATGGGTGATGACTGTCGCATACGGACTTCAGCGTCTGATGGAAGTATTTGGCGTCAGGTTTTGAAACGTAGTGTGGGGTTAGATCGATCCCTCCTCCGAACCACCATGTGCCGTTGCTCATTTCAAAGTACCGGACATTCATGTGGATGACCGGCACATAAGGATTATAGGGATGGATGACAATGGATACCCCGGTGGCGAAAAAATCGGGATGATCGCCCGGCGGCAGCTGCATGGTTCGCAGAACAGGTTCCGGTGTCGCTCCCCATACTGCTGAAAAATTCACACCGCCCTTTTCGATTATATTTCCACCTGTCATGACCCGTGTTATACCGCCTCCGCCTCCCGGCCTTTCCCACGTGTCACTTATAAATGTTCCCTTCCCGTCAGCACCTTCAAGCTGACTGCAGATATCGTGCTGAAGGGAGATGAACCAATCCCGTATTTGTTCTTTTGTGATCATGCGACCTAATGTTCTTCCGTTTCTATTGCCGGTACCGTTGTCAGTGGACCGAAAAACAGAGCATTCAAAAATAGTTTATTCGTTCCATACCAGAACCCCCTGAAATTGGGGTTATCTGAGAAAAGAATGATTCTTCCCTGACCTTCCCCGCTGACGAGCAAGGCGGCTGAATTAGCGATCTTTTTGATATTGGACTTGTGCAAGTAACCGCCGATCAGGGGATTGGAGGAATATTGAGCAACCGTTGTATACGGATTTTTTCCAGGCTTGATAAACGTCTTTCCGTTTCTGTATACCGGTACGTTGCGTTCGGAGAAGCCAAAACCTATAGGATGGGTGATATCCAGGTCTACCCTGAAGATCGAACCACCTACCTGTTTGGCGCCTTCCAGATTCATCGCGTCTTCAAAATTTATCCGTTTGCCGGGATTAAGGGTGTCGATGGGCAGAAGTTTTTCTTTCGTCAATCCCTGTTTCATCACCCATTCGCTGGCTGTTTTGAACGTGATCAACGTGCCACCGGTCTGCAACCACGCCCTTATTTTTTCTACCGCCGGTTTGTCCAGGTTATAGTTCCCGGATACCATGACGAGCGTAGTATAGCCGGAGAGATTGACCTGGGAAAAATTATTCAGGTCGATCTTGGAGATCGGCATGTTGATCCGCTGGTCCAGCAAATGCCAGACTTCTCCGGCCTCGTAACCCGATATTCCGGTACCGACCAGCATAAGTGCTTGGGGCTTTTTAACAGTCTGGACAAACGACGAGCCCAGATCGACTCCTTTCCTGTTTAGTCCGCCCTGCACCGCATAAATATCGATGGCGCAGCTAGCCGCGACCTGTTGCATGATCTCAAACAGTTTGTCAGGTCCGACGGTGGGCTGTTGTTGAACGGGGATTACCAGGGTTCCATACGAAAAGCTTTTTTCACCCAGGTGTGTGGTCGCGACGAACGGTTTGAATGAAGTCCTGGTGATCACATCCTGCTTCAGTAATTGATATAGCGCCTTATGGGAAAAATAGTCGGTAAGCGGAATGAGGTAGGCATAGGGACTCCGTTGAAGCGGGGAAATGGACTTCACAGGCGGCTCCTTCACCAATGCCCCTTTGCTTATGGCTCCCCGCACTTCAGCAACCGGCAGATTAAACGCATGGACGAGCGACCAGGTGGATGCATCATAAAAAAGGCTGTCCGTATACGTAATATCGTTTTCAAAAGCGGATCGTACCATGAGGTAGTTTTCCTGTTCGGTAGGTACAATGAAAGCTTTTCCCTTTTCAAAGGTTCTTCCGTTAACGGAAATATCCCTGGGCAATTCATATACATCGATCCGGTGAAGGTTCAGCGTATTGACAAAAGCATGCGTCCGGGAGACATCCTGCGGATCGCCGAAAATATATCCTTTAACCGGGTTAGCCTTTGCCTGGCTTTGTGTTGTTTTATAAAAGTCTCTTCTCAGTTTAAGAAGCCCTGCCTTTTCTGCGAGCGAGGCGCGGATCGTGGCAAGCGATGCGGTGAACTGATTCCGGATTGTAAACGCAAACGTGATGGGAATAGTGGATGTATTCTGTACGTGTCCCCTGGAACTGGCTTGCTCGAACAAAAATCCGGCACCGCCATAAAAATTCACATAACTAGATCCGTAACCCGGATACAGTTTGTCGAATGCTTCTTTCGTGAAGTACAATGAACCGATGGAATTCATGGCTTGTGAAAAATGTTCGCCAAAGCGGGGGTAGACTGTATCGTACAGATAGCCCGGCACAATCGGATTATTGCTGCTGTACTTACCGGGATCAAAATAAAATGTTGAATTACTTCCCATTTCATGATGGTCGGTCATCACATAAGGTCTCCACTTGTGAAAGAACGACAACCTGTTCCTGCTTTCCGGATGTATCCCCAGAAACCAGTCGCGGTTCAAGTCAAACCAGTAATGATTGGTCCGTCCTCCAGGCCACACTTCGTTGTGTTCGCGATCGAACGGATCGGCAACCGGAGGAGAAGCTTTATGCATATTTGCCCAATGGGTGTGCCGGTCCCTTCCGTCGGGATTGTAAACGGGATCAATAAGGATAACCATTTCAGTTAGCCATTGCAGGGTTTCCGGATCCTCGTTGGCGGTGAGAAAGTACGCGGTAAGCATTGCCGCCTCCGTACTGGAGGGTTCGTTCCCGTGAACATTATATCCGAGCTGTATAATGAGCGGCACGTTTCCCGTGGATTCGCCGAAAGCCTGAGCCAGGTGCCGTTGGCGGATGTCTTCCAACCGCTGGTGATTTTCGGGTGACGTGATCTTCGCGACCACCTGGGTACGGTGCTCATAACTTTCACCGATGTCATCCACAGTTACACGGTCCGAAAGCTTATCCAGCACCCTGAAGTACTCGACCACTTTGTCATGGCGTGTGTGATGCGAACCAATGGGATATCCCAGGAATTCTTCAGGTGTCGGGATCGACTTGTTTTGCGATTTGGCGGCCGGGTAAAAGTAGGCGGACTGTGAAAACACAGAGATTGAAAAGGTAATACAGATTGCTGCCAGGAGTAAAAAGCGCATAAGTTTAGGGGTTATTCGGCGGTAAAATAATGAAGTTATCATTACAGCTCATGTATTCAAGGGACATTCTTTATGAATTCCTGACAACCGTTGTCCAGGGTGAAGACTTTCAGCCGGTGACAGCATTTTACAATACCCGGACAGTTGAAAACGGGTACACTTGAAGGGTGCGTGGTTCTGGGTTAGAACGGGAAGCCGATTCCCACGTTGTAGATGACGGGTTCCTTGTAATTGGTGTAGGTCGAATTGCCCTGGTCGATCGCATAAGGTTTCCAGAAGCGTACTTTATCCAGTACAAAGCGGTCGCCTTTATCGCGGGCCGGATCGTATACTTTCATTCCGACGTCGAACCGAAGGATCAGAAAATTGAAATCGAACCGGAGACCAAATCCGGTGCCCACGCCGAACTCTTTGTAAAACCGGTCAATACTGAATTGTGAGCTGTTATCCTTAATGATGGTACCGTCTTCTCCTTCAACATTCTGTGCCCTGAAGTTCCACACATTGCCGGCATCAAGGAAAATGGCGCCGTTAACGAAGCCGAACAGCTTCTGACGCAGTTCAATACTGGCTTCCAGAAGTATTTCCGAGGGTTTTTCAATACTGTAGTCAAACAGGCCGTCAACCCTGGGTTCGGTGCTGATTGCCGGTTTAGCCGAACCCGGACCGAGCCTCCTGGGCCTCCAGGCCCGGAGGCTGTTGCTTCCTCCTGCGAAGAAGAATTTTTCGTACGGGAGACTCTTGTTATCGGAATAGGAGTATGCAAAACCGGAATTGAAGCGGTAAGCCAAAACCGTATTCTTATCAATCGGGTCAACGCGCCGCAGGTCAAGACTGAGCCGTATGTATTTGAAGTATTCGAGCTCCAGGTCGGTAATAAATTTCGGGTCAATGAAATTCCAGATCGTTCCTCCGCTTTCGATCTGGGCGCGGATGAATCCGGAAGACCGTTCCGTGTTTCCGTAATTATTCAGGTTCCACGTGATACCAAAAATGATACTGTTCACGAACGATGGTCTGAACGAATTGATCAGGCTGTTGTTACCCAGGGAATCCTGTCTGTTCAAAAGATTCTTGAAGCTGGTCGACAGGTTTGCCGTATCGATAATTCCCAGATTGACAGGAGTGAGTGAATAGGTGGTTTTTTTGTTATTTTGCCAGGTATACGTCCCGTTGACCGAGATGACGGATCTGCGGTATTCCGGGCGGTCCGTATAAGTATAGCCTGCCGTAAACTTTGTTTTCGGGTTGTATTCGGCAAACTTGATCCTCCTTCGTTCCTTAAAGAACCATATGAACTGTGGAAAGGTCAGCGAAGCATTGATACCGGCTTCCGTACTTTTGTAAACGTTCTGCCTGTCCGTTGCGGAAGCTACTCCTTCAAAACCGAAGCGCCCGGTAAGATCGAACGTCTCCATACCACGGAAGATATTCCGCTTTTTAAACGAAATAATGTAGAACGGACCCGGGAATCCCTGCGTAACATTAACGCCGGCTTCGTTCGTCCATTCATACCGCGACAGGGGACTGGCGAAAATATTGGCAATAAATTTTCCACCCGAAGTGTCATAGTTGATGTTAACGAACTTAAAAGCGTCAACATTTCCCAATTGTCTTTGAGTATTGATTGTTTTCGAGCGGCTGTAACGATCGTCCGGCCTGATAAACACACGCTGACTCAGTATTTTCAGTTTATAGTTATCGTGAAAATACTTGTACTGAATATCCCGGTAGGATTTTTCCTGACGTTCCACGCCGGGGATACTCGTACCTACATCGGTAGTAAATGTGATGGTATCAATTTTAAATTGCTTATGGTATCCGCGTCGTGCCGGATCCTTAATGGAAATGATCAACGCGATTTTCCTTTCTCCCTTGCGGAATGTGGTGTCGATCTCATAATCGATATATTGACGGCTGAAATCATAATATCCATAATCCTTCAGAAGAAGGTCAATGCGTTCCCGCTCTTTTGTAAAATTGTCCTGGTCGTAGCGCGTCTCCTTTCTGATAAAGCTTTCGCCGATATTGTCATTAATGATCCTGAAAATAGCCGTATCGCTTACATCATAGAAGATAGAGTCAATGAAATAGGGCTTTCCCGGTTTTAATTTGTAATTGACACGCACGAGTTTTGTAGCGGCCGATATCGTGGAAGTGACGGAGCTCTTGAAATATCCTTTGGAGAACAGGTAGTTCCTGAACCGTTCCTCAGTTAAGGTAACCTGGCTGGTGTCGAATATCGACAGGGGTTCGCCCCATTGCATCCAGAGATTTCCATTTTCAATGAACGAATTGATCTTGTCCAGTTTCTTTTGTTTTTTAAACAGGTATTTATTGATCTTTTTTTGAGAAGTCTCGTCGGCGATTTTCTGATCGTATTTTTTCTCGTAAGCATCCCTCCGGCGGATGTATTTTTCCTGGTCGTACCGGCGCGCGCCGAAGTAATAGATCGATACAAGCGGCGAGATGGGGAGGCCGAGGAATTTACGGTTGGAGCGCTGCGTATAGAGGTTTCTGAGGTCCTCCTCGTTGATGTTCTTGGAGACGTCAATACTTTGGCGATACAATAGTTTTTCGTTTTCTTTCAGATGTTTAGTGCCCAGGCAGCCGGAGAGGGCGGACCCAAGCCAAAGGAAAAGAAGAATATATTTACGGTTCGAGGTATTCAATTGTCAGAAAATGCTATCCAAAGCAAAAATCAAGTTTGTCAAATCTTTGCAAATAAAGAAATACCGGAAACAGGAACAATGTTTTACCGTCGAAGGAGCAAAGAGTGTGCAGGAACTTCTGGGTTCGGACTTTGAGGTCGTTTCACTTTTTGGTTCGGATGAGTTCCTTTCCGGCAACGATGTTGGCAGGGCAGGGGAAGTGATCAGGGTTAGCCCCGCCGAACTGGAGGATCTCGGTGAGTTTCACTCAAACAACGCTGTATTGGCCGTAGCCCGCATGAAAGACAACAGCGAGTTGCAGATCGGCCCGAGCGAATTTGCCATCGCCCTCGATGATATCCGGGACCCCGGCAACCTCGGGACGATCATCCGGACGGCCGACTGGTATGGTGTAACAAAAATCATCGCATCGGAGGAAACGGCCGATTTTTACAATTCAAAGGTCATTCACGCCACTATGGGATCGTTCACACGTGTGCAGGTGCATTATACCGGACTGGCCCAATACCTGCAAAGATTTTCACCGCGGACATTTGGCGCATACCTGGACGGTGAGGACGTTCATCATAAGGAGTTCGGTGATCACGGGATCGTCCTGATCGGGAACGAAGCCAGGGGGATTTCGCCGGCGCTTCTCCCGTTCATCACGGATAAGGTCACTATTCCCCGCTTCGGGAAGGCGGAATCGCTTAATGCGGCTATAGCTACTGCGATTATCTGCGATAACATCCGGAACCGTTAACCGGTACGCTGTACGCTAAAAGAAGCCTTTGCTTTCGTGAGCGGCGCTTTCCGAGATCTTCTCGGCGTTTTCTTTTCCCAGATACCTGTCGATCAGCGAATGTCCGAGGTAAATCACGGGGGTCAGGGAAATGGCTACCAGGAACTTATAGATGTAATTCGTGATGCCGATCGCAATGATCTGGTCGTTTGTGAAAATGCCGGCAAAGGCGATGTACAGGACTACAAAGCTATCCACGAACTGGGATACAAGGGTTGAACCCGTAGCCCGGAGCCACAGCATTTTGCTCCCGGTTATTTTCCGCAATTGCTGGAACACGAATACATCCACTAACTGACCGATCAGAAACGCGGACAGGGAACCGATGATGATCCGTTGTCCCTGGCCGAATATCTTGTTAAAGGCAAAATCCATATTGAAAGAATTCCCTTCGGGGTCTTTGCTATTTGTGTCCAGCCAGAAATCCGCCGGCGACAACCGCATGGTCAGGAAGATGACGACAAAGGCGTAAGCGATAAGGGCGGCTGTAAAATAGCTGATCCGCTTTACGCCGGGTTTTCCGAAGTATTCGTTGATCAGGTCGGTCGTAATAAAAACAACGGGCCAGATAACAGCGCCTGCAGTGAGGTTAAAATCCATTACAAATCCCAGGATATTCAGGTGGGCCGGACGAAAACCGAACGTCGCTTCGGCGGAGAATATCTTGACGCCGATCATTTCGGCCAGCAACGCATTCGTGATGAATATCCCTGCCAGGATCACAAAGAGACGGTTGCGTTTTTGCTGGATGCTTTGTTCCATAAGTCGGGATTAATCGGCTACGATAAATTCTTCTCCTTCCAGAGCGAGTTTTGAGTTGGCAAAGATGGATTTGGCCTCTTCAAGCATCGGGTTCAGGTCTTTGTAACGGGCTGAGAAGTGACCCAAAATGAGTGTTTTGACTTCAGCCAGCTGCGCTACCGTGGCAGCCTGTTTTGCTGTGCTGTGTTTGGTGTCTGACGCCCGTGAGCTGTCTTCCTCGATAAACGTAGCCTCGTGATACAACAAGTCGATATGCCGGAGCTGCTCGACGATATTGGTTTCAAAGGCCGTATCCGAGCAATATGCGTAGGTCCTGGACTTCCGGGGAGGGAGCGTTAACGATTCGTTTTTGTAGAGAATATTTCCATATTCATCCTTCACATCGTCTCCTTTTTTCAGGTTGGCGATCTGTTGCAGCAATAGCCCTTCCGGTAACCGGGTTTTGTCTATTCTCCGGGGTTTTCCTTTCTCCCGGAAAAGAAATCCAGAACACCTTATTTTGTGGGATAGCGGAATAGTCTCAACGGTAAGGGCACTGTCTTCGAAGATTATTTCTCTCAGCCCTTTTTCCAGCCGGTGAAAAACGATCTTAAAACAGGGTGCCGACCTTGAATAGCGCAGTTGTGTTGTAATGATTTCATCGAGTCCCCTGTGGCTGTAAATATGCAGGTCGGTCATCCGTCGCTGCAGGTGCATGGTGAAGATCAGCCCCATAAGTCCCAGGTAATGATCACCGTGAAGATGGCTGATGAAAATGTGGTTGATACGGTGAAAGTTAGCCTGTAGTCGCATGAGTTGCATTTGGGTAGCTTCACCACAGTCAACCAAAAATGCTCGGCTTTGTATTTCGATAAATTGTGCCGACGGATGCCTGCCGTAGGCTGGCATTGCACCGCTTGATCCCAGAATAGTAACCTTAAAACTCAAATCAGCTCTTTTAATCGTAAAAACAAAAAAACCAAAGCTTGTTGGGCTTTGGTCTCACATATCCGTATGATTTACCTAGTTTCCGTCGGAATCTTTTAAATCCTTCTCAATCTCGTGCATAAAAACTGCGTCGATGGCTTCTTCTACCTTGGGAAGTATATTCAGCACACTGTCCAGCTGGGAAATCTTGATCAGCTTCATGGTATGGTCTGAAAGCGTGGTCAGGATAAAAATGCCACCCTCTTCCTGAACGATCCGGTTTCCGACCAGTAAAGCGCTCAGCCCCGATGAGTCGGTATACTTCACTTCCGCAAGGTCAAGAACAATATTTTTAACCCCTTCTGCATGTAGTGTGATCAACTCGGACTTCAGACCAGGAGCAACGCTCGAATCCAGCTTCTCTTCGTGCAATCGCAATAGGCTGTATTTCTCCTGTTTGTCAATAGTATACTTCATATATCAGTTTTTCTTGGTTTCTAAGATAGCGGAATTTATCGAATTCAGGATGCTTTGTTCAATTCTTTGGAGGATCGTGTGATAATCGACAGGAGAGAGGGAAGACCCCCGTACCACCTCATAGAGCTCCTTATACCGATTGGAAATTGATCGTACGATCTCATCGGTCATTTCCGGTACACGCTGGCCCTCTTTTCCCTGGAAGCCATTTTCGATCAGCCATTGCCGGACAAACTCTTTTGAAAGCTGTTTCTGTGGCTCATTCGCCCGCTGCCTTGCCTCATATCCATCGGCATAAAAGTACCGGGAGGAGTCCGGTGTGTGAACTTCGTCTATCAGGTAAATAATACCGTTATGCTTACCAAATTCGTATTTTGTATCAACCAGGATCAACCCCCGTTCAGCCGCAAGTTCACTGCCTTTTTTGAAAAGCCTGTAGGTATATTCCTCCAGGACCCGATAGTCCGCCTCCGACACAATACCCCGTTTCAGTATCTCGTCACGGGAAATGTCTTCATCGTGCCCGACATGGGCTTTGGTGGTGGGTGTAATGATAGGCTGGGGAAGTTTGTCGTTTTCTTTAAGTCCTTCGGGCAGGGGTACACCACAGATCATTCTTTTTCCCGCTTTATATTCCCGTGCCGAGTGGCCTGCCAGGTAGCCACGGACCACCATTTCGACGGCAAAAGGCTCGCAGCGGAACCCGATCGTGACATTCGGGTCTGGAGTAGAAATAACCCAGTTGGGTACCAGGTCCTTGGTCGCCTGAAGGTTAAAGGCGGCGATCTGGTTCAACACACGTCCCTTGTCGGGGACCGCACGGGGGAGGATCACATCAAAAGCCGAGATCCGGTCTGTCGCAACCATGGCCATCAGGTCTCCGAAATAGTATACGTCACGTACCTTACCGCTGTAAAACCCCGTTTGGCCCGGGAAAGAATACTTGGTCTCCTTGATAGCCTCCATTTATGCAGCAATTAAAGGCGTAAGTTAATAGTTAATGGAGGTAACTTTAAAACTTTTTTGACGGGGATTGAACACTATTTTTGCGCGGGTACAGGGATTCCGGCCTTATAGAATACCGTGCGCTGAAGGCCGCCTTCCTCGTCGAATGTTCTCCATTCGCGGTGCTTTTTGTCGGCGGCGTAATCGCCCTGTTCCCGGATTGTTCCATTGCCGTAATAAGCAATATGCGGTCCGTGTTTACGCCCCGATTTGAATTCGGTGAGGGATTCCAGCGAACCGTTTTCATAATATGTTTTTACCGTACCAGTGAGCTGGTTGAGTTTAAAGGGCTCCTCCAGGCGGACTTTCCCTGATGGAAAGTAGGTATACCGTATGCCGTTTAGTTTTCCGTTGTCGTAGGTCTCCTTTGATTTCGGAATCTTTTGCCCCTCCACGTACCGGATACAAACACCATGGGGCAGCCCGTTCCGGAGTTTTTTTTCCGTCAGCAGATTGCCCTGCTCATCGTACTCTTCCCATGACGAATCAATCCCGTTGCCGGCAACCTGTTCTTTGATCCTGGTTTTGCCGGAGGGGAAGTAATCGAAATTGGTGCCGTTCTTTTTACCGTCTTTGTAGTGATAGTGGTGCTGAACGGATCCCTCAGTGAAATAACCTTTATTCTCACCGTTCAGTTTACCGTTAAGAAAGCTACCTTCCAGCAGCAGGTGTCCCTGCTGATCGTAGCTTTTGAACATGCCGTTCTTCGTGCCTCCCTCCATTGTCGATACAGTTTCCAATTGGCCATTACTGAAATAGGACTTGTAAAAACCGGTAAGGATACCGTTTTCATAGTTCGCTTCCGTTTCAATGTTTCCATTATTATAAAAGACCCGGGTAATGCCGTTAGCTTTGCCTTTCTGATAACTCATTTCCTTGCGTATGCGGCCGTCCGGATAGTATTCCTTGACGAGGCCGTCGGGTTTGCCTTTTACGAAGAAGGACTCCCGTTTGATCGTTCCGTTATCGAAGTAGATCTGTATAGTGTCGGTGAGGATATCGTTTTGGTAGTATGCTTTCTGAAACGGTTTGCCATCTTCATCAAAGATCTCCACAGCGCCATGGCGGAGGCCGTTTACATAATGCAGTTTGCGGGCGATGGTTCCGTTATCATGATATTCGGTGAAAAGTCCTGACTTGACGCCTTCGTCGAAATTACCTTCGACCATCAGCTTCCCGTTTTCATAAAAACGCTGGTAACGCCCTATGAATGTGGCGTCGTCGTCGCGTGTGGTGAAATAAATTTCCTGTATCCGGGTTTTCTGCTGGTCGTAGTATGTCCGCACTTCTTTTTGGGCGAAGGAGACCGACGCTACAAAGATAAACAGGGTGCCGGACAGGAAGCGCATAGTGAATGATCTCAATATGGTTTATTCGCTCGGATAACGACTGGCCTGTGTGTTTGTTGCGGTGAGCTATACATTTTCGATGACGATAGCGGAAGCACCACCGCCGCCGTTACAGATGCCGGCCACACCGATACCCGCGTTGTTTTGCTTTAACACATGGATCAGCGTGGAGATGATCCTCGACCCGGAGGAGCCTAACGGGTGGCCCAATGCAACGGCGCCACCATTCACATTTACATGCGCAGGATCAAGGCCAAGCTTGATATTGTTTGCGATGGCTACGGCGGAGAATGCTTCGTTGATCTCGTAATAGGCTACATCGTTCTTGCTCACCCCCGCATTTTTGATTGCTTTGGGGATAGCAAGCGAGGGTGTTGTCGTAAACCACATCGGGTCCTGCGCGGCGTCGGCAAACCCCCTGATTTTCGCCAGCGGTTTCAGACCGAGATCATGTGCTTTTTCCCTGCTCACCAGCAACAGGGCCGAAGCACCGTCGTTCAGGGTGGACGCATTGGCGGCCGTCACCGTCCCGTCTTTTGAAAAGACCGCTTTTAAACCGGCGATCTTGTCGAAGTTGACATTTTTATATTCTTCGTCTTCGCTGAAAAATGATGTATTGCCCTTCCGGTCTGTGATTTCCACGGGGATTACTTCGTCCTTGAATTTTCCAGAAGCCCATGCGGAAGCGGATCGCTTGTAAGACTGAATTGCGTAGTGATCCTGGTCTTCCCTGGATATTTTCATTTCCTTCGCCGTATTGTCGGCACAGACACCCATAGCGCAATGGTTGTAAACGTCGGTCAGTCCGTCGTACTGCAGTCCGTCGAGCAATTCTCCGTGCCCATATTTATATCCGTTGCGGGCTTTCATCAGGTAGTAGGGAATGTTGCTCATGCTCTCCATACCACCGGCCAACACCACATCATTTTGTCCGAGCATGATCGATTGCGCACCGAGCATAACGGCTTTCATGCCGGACGCGCAAACCTTGTTCACAAGTGTACAGGGTATTTCAAAACCAAGGTCCGCACCTGCCGCCACCTGAGTAGCCGGCGCCTGCCCGAGGCCGGCCGGTATAACGTTGCCGACAAAGAGCTCCTGAATCATCTTAGGATCGATCCCCGTTTTCTGCCACGCGGCTTTGAATGCTATCGATCCAAGTTTGGTAGCCGTGAGGGAGGATAAGCTTCCTCCAAAACTGCCGATCGGCGTACGCACGGCCGAAACGATGTACACTTCTTTCATGTATTAGTATTTATTACGTTACGGACGGTTGTCGCCAGCCATCCCTGTGAATCGATCTGCAGATAATGCTTACCAGTCCGGCTTATTCCTGTCTTTCTGCTTGGTAGCCTTTCGTTTGTTTTGCTGCAGGTATTGTATTTCCTGATTCTTCATGGCCTCCAGGATCATCTTCGCCTTCTCTTCACTGATCTTCATCTGCTGGAGTTTTTCGGAAAGCTCGGGAGAATTCTCTTTCTTTTCCTTGTTTTCATTCTCTTTTTGCTCCTTGCTCTTCTGCTCCTGTTCTTTTTCTTTCTTTTCTTTTTCTTCTTTGCTTTCCTGGTCTTTTTGCTGCTGTTCTTTCTCCTTCTGCTCTTTTTCCTGCTGCTCTTTTTTCTGTTGATCTTTCTGCTGCTGATCCTTTTGTTCCTGTTCCTTGTTTTGCTTCGGATCTTTTTCTTTTTGTTCCTGATCCTTGTTTTGCTTATCCCTGTTTTGCTGGTTTTGTTCCTGCTGTTTCTTCTGCTCTTCCAGTTTTTTCTTCAGTATTTCATAGTTGTACCTCGCGTCGATATTGTCGGCGTCTGCCTTGATAGCCTGTTTGAAATTATTAAGAGCTTCTTCCAGTTTTCCCTGTTTGTGATTCAGGACGCCGAGTTGTTGTTGTGCTTTTGAGCGGATCTGGGGCTTCGTGCTTCCGGTCAGCGACGCGTAGGTGGCCGTCGCATTCGTGGTATCATTTGACTGGTAATAGGAGTTGGCAAGATTAAGCATGACTTCGTCCTCTTTTACATCGAGGGAATCGGTCAGGAAACGATATTTCTGAATTGCTTTTTTATAGTCGCCTGCGGCATAAGCTTTCCGCGCTTCCGATTTTGCCGTGTTCACTTTACCGATCTTTCCCGGATCGATAAGTGTGCCGAGGGCGAGCATGATGATCAGCAGTGATTTCATATGTTAATGTTTTCTTTCCAACTCACTCAGTCCCGGTATTTTTTTGCCGTTTGATCCGTTTTCAAATCCTTATCGTCCGTACGTTTATGAGCGCGTCCAGCAACAAAAGGACAGCAGCGACCGCCAGAAAGTAGAAATACTTATTGGCCGTAACATCGACAAACCGCGCGTCGCGCAACTCGCCTTCGATCTTGCTGATGGTATTGATCAGCCGCGCCACATCGTTTCGGCTTTCATTGATCTCAAAGTATTGACCACCTGTTTTTTTCGCCAGGGAGATCAATTCAGAGGGGTTCAATTTTGTAACGACAATCAGTCCCTGTTTATTGGTTTTTAGCGTACTGCCCTGGTAAATATTGCCTCCTTTTTCCGTTCCTACACCCAGTGTAAAAAGTTTGATATTTTTTGTTTCTATTTCGCGCGCCACATCATCCGTTTCTTCCCCGAAGTCCTCGCCGTCACTGATCAGGATAACGACTTTCGACTTTGCCCCCGCGGAAGGACCCTCTTCATTTTCTTCCAGCTTCTTTAATGCCATCCGTAGAGGCGGACCAAAATCCGTACCGGAAGAAGGCACCAGGCCGGAATTCATGGTTTCAATGAACAGGTTCAATGCATTTTGGTCGTATGTTAGCGGACATTGCATAAACGCCTCCGAAGAAAAGATAATGATTCCGATGCGGTCGGAATTAAAGGCCTCCACCACTTTTTTGAGTTCAAATTTTACTTTCTCCAGCCGGGAGGGCTGTACATCAAACGCATCCATGGATTTGGACAGGTCGACACAGATCATGATGTCTTTCCCGACAGATTTGACCTCCTTCTTAGAACCCCCAAACGAGGGGCCCAGTATGGCGATAATAAAAAGCGCAAAATAGAGGGTCCGAAAGAACAACTTGATAAATACGTTGCCGAACGGGGTGTCAAGGCGGCGGGCTATTCCGATCACCCGGACCAGGTAGAACCCATACAGCACCACAAAGGCCGCGATAAAAATTATTTCTGTTAATCCGAAATCACGATACCAAAGCACCATTCTGTCATTTTCAACAGGCAATTTGCAATTAGCTTTTTGTTTCTGCAAACCTATTTACCCCCGTGAACCCTCTAATTCAACATCGTGGCGGGTATTAGAAGTTCAGCCTCATCACGTAATCGTTCATCCAGTAGGGCCCAATGGGGATATCTTCCTCCCTGATGACGCAAAAGCCGGCAGACTCGTAAAACCGTTTTGCCTTATTATGACGGTTCACATTGAGATCAAGCGTCCGGATACCTCGCGCGGCCAGCCTTTTTTTCACCTCGTTGATCAGGGCAATGCCGTAGCCCTGCCCCTGATTTTCCGGGAGTACGTACAGCTTGTGCAATTTGCAGACTGTCGGATCCCCGGGCCTGTCGCCATAGGCCGCAAATCCCTGGTATCCAGATCCGTTTTTGATGAGGATGAATTGCTGCGTGCCGTCGTTCAGGGCCTTTTTCATCGCCTCTTTTCCGTAAATGGTGTCCAGCATGTAGCGGATCTGTTCGGCAGGGAGAATTTCCGAATAGGCAGCCCACCAGGTTTTTTCGGCTATTTCCTGGACGGTGGTGATGTCTTCTCCTGTGGCGTCAACAAATTCGGTCATAAGACAAAAATAAACAGGAAGTGGGTTCTATATCGTTTCCGGCCGACATAAAATATCTGGCGCCGGACGGGGAACAAATACAATCGTATGTATTACTTGCTGGGCCCGATGCCGCAAATAAAATTTCCCGGCTATTGTTCAAAGCTCCCTGTTTTTTTCCCTTGCATTTAATTGCATCTAATTGGAATTATCCGAACTTAAAGGTTTGTTTTAAACCTTTATTTGAGCTTAAGCCCGACTGGAATTCAATTTAAACAGCTATGAAAAGATTACCTCTACTTCTTGTTTTATGGGTGCCGGCGATGTCGATGGCACAGAGTGTCGATTACAATAAGATAATTGTCACGGAGCAAATTTCCGCGATCTCCTTCGAGGAAAGACTGGTTCAGCTCGCATGGCGGAATCACCCCTCGAACAAAACCGTCACGCAGAAAGTGGAATTAGCGCAATCGATAAGAGCAAAAGCCCGCTGGTCATGGCTGGATAATATTTTTGTTGAAGGGAACTACAACGAGTTCACCGGCAAGGATGAAATTGACGCGCTGGCAAGATCTTTCTACCCGCGGTACAACGTGGGCGTAAGGCTGCCGTTAGGTACCTTTGTGCAAACTCCGCTTAGCGCACAGGTTGCAAACGATCAGGTATTGATCAGTGAATTCGAGGTAAACGCCAAAAAGCTCGAAGTGCGGGAGAACGTTCTTCTGGCCGTTGAAAGGCTAAAGGAAAGATTCAAGGTGGTCAAATTACGGGAACGTATCCAGGAAGACTACTTTCTGATGTACCAAAGTTCGGAGAAAAAATTCAAAGCAGGGGAGATCACACTGGAAACTTACCGGGGTACATCTCAGGCATACTATCTCAAGGAAGAGGAGATTATTCAGGCGCGATCCGTATTCAATCAGCAGCGAATTGCGCTGGAAGCGATGATCGGAGTGGAATTAAAAGACGTGGAAGGATACGTACAATTTATCGACCGGTTGACAACGGAAACACAGGAACGCTAAGCAAAAAAGACAGGGATGCAGCTGAATGGAAAACGGTTCGGCTAACCCTTGTCAGCCAGGATATTTTCGTTTCGGGATTCGATAGCCCGTTCAACCTCCGACACCAGGTATTCCGGTTCAAACGGCTTCACGAGATAAGAGAAAGCTCCGAGATCGAGGCATTTTTTTCGTTTGCCCGAATCCTCGTATCCGGAGTGTATGATGACAGGAATAGTTTTCAACGTTTCGTTCCGACTTAGATTTTCCAATAACTCGAGCCCGGTCAGGGACGGCATTTTTAAATCGGAGACTATAAGATCCGGATTGTTGTGACTGGTAAGCCAGGACCATGCTTCCTGCCCATCGTTCATAACGGTAACGTCGTACTTGTTTTTTAGAATTTTTTCTAAAAGCCAGCACAATAATGCGTCGTCCTCGATGAGCAGTACTTTCCTCATGCAATAAACTATGGAATACCGTTAATGCTGCTTCAAAGATCTATAATTGACTAAGGCGGGATCTTTAAAACCAACTATCATAGACAATTCAAAACTAAATAAAAAAAATGATACCGATGTAACCTGTACATCTAAAATATTAGAAATTATATACGGAAACGGGACGAATACGTTTAAAATAAACTGAAACCAGTGATACGAATTGTGTTTTTCTTCTTGTAGGGTTCAATTCCGAATCTACGGCATCGGAGATGCCAAATGGCCTGAACGCGAGGCACTGCGATCTATTTTACCGGTCGCGGTAAATACGAATTTTTTACCGCTTAAAACCTCCCTTGGCAACTCATACCTGGGTATAGTTTCTTTCATTCGTTCCTTCAAACGTTGCCTGACACCTGATTCCAGAACGCCTTCCGTTATGAGTACGATCATTTGCCCGAGTTTTTCGTCTGGGACACTGTCAATAAAAAAACGCTGATCGATTCCCAATTCGCTAAAAAGTCCCGCAACGATCAATTCAAGTTTTTCAGGGATAACTTTGATACCACCGGTGTTGATCACATTATCCCACCGCCCAATCCATCTGAATCGTCTTTCTCCCCGGATGTCGACTATGTCGTTTGTGACGATCGCTGTTTCGAGTTGATCCCATTGCACGACCAGGCAACCGCGGAGATCCTGACTGATCGTGATGCCATTTAGAACGGTAAAATCCGGTGACTTTTGATCTCCGTTCAGGTGTCTCAGCGCAATATGCGATATTGTTTCAGTCATGCCGTACGTGAGGTAAAATTCACAACGATAGGCCTGTATGCGATCGATGGTCTTTTCATCGACACCGCCTCCTCCAATGATGATTTTTTTTAACCGGTTGAAATACACGGACTTTTCCGAAGCCAGAATCTCAACCAACTGATAGGGAACTATCGCCGCGAAGTCAACAGGTTGATCTGGCGGCAGGGTAACAAATGGGTTGGCGGCAGGTTCGACAGCCACGATTTTCATTCCCGTTACAAAGCTGCGGACCAGCATCATTTTTCCCGCGATAAACTCCGGGTTGAGGCAGACAAGCGCCGTATCACCCTGCCGCAGGTCCAGGGCTTCCTTTGTCATTTCCGCGCTGGCGATCATTTGCGACCGGGATATCGTTATCGGTTTAGGTGTACCGGTTGAACCGCTGGTGTGTTGAATGAAACGATCGACGCCACCCAGCCACTCCGTGATAAATGCAAAGAGACTGGTTTCGAATGTACCCTTTGGTGAGGTGTTACCCCTTCGAATGTCGTCTATCCGGACGGTACGTCCGTTTATATCGATCGAATCAAATGGATATAAGCTCATGTGTCGGGGCTTTCCGGCAGGCGAAAACGGACTGACGCGTTGTATCTGGAGCATTTGCCATACCTCCGGCATCCATCATGAAAGCTCTCTGTCATAAATGGTCCAGGTCTTTTTTGAGCCTGTCGATGATAAAAGCTTCGTTTGCACTGAGACCGTTGAAAGTTGCCGCAATTTTTTGTGTGACAAGCAGCGTTTTTGCCTTTAATAAAGGTGTAAGGTGATCTTTATGTTTTTTCAGTTCATAAATAGCTTCATTGTACGCTTTGTCAATGGAGGGGTGAGTAACTTCATCCAGCAGTTCGAACCTGCTGATCGCCGACCACGAGTCGAAATCGAGATCTTCCGACATGATACGCCGGAAAGCCTTGCGTTCTTCTGCACTCAGACCTTTGTCGGCTTTTGCCACTACATAAGCCAATTCCCCAATTGCCCGGTAAATTTCTCTTTTATCGATGTCCATGGTTAAAGATAAAGGGGACATTCAAATATTGCTTAAGGAAACCTGGGATATTTTGACCAGTCCGGTTCGCGTTTTTCCAGGAAAGCGTTTTTCCCTTCTTTCGCTTCATCGCTGAGGTAGTACAGCAGGGTTGCGTTGCCGGCGAGTTCCTGGATACCAGCCTGCCCGTCCAGTTCTGCATTGAAGGAACTTTTCAGCATCCTCAATGCCAGCGGACTCTTGCTCATAATTTTCCGGCACCATTCCACATACGTTTCTTCCAGGGAATCAAGCGGCACAACTTTGTTCACCAGGCCCATGTCAAGTGCCTCCTTCGCATCGTACTGGTCGCAGAGGTACCAGATCTCCCTGGCTTTTTTCTGTCCGACAATTCTGGCCAGGTATGAAGCGCCGAAGCCACCGTCGAAACTGCCAACCTTCGGGCCTGTCTGGCCGAACCGGGCATTTTCAGCTGCGATGGTAAGGTCGCAGACTACATGGAGCACGTGACCACCGCCGATAGCCCAACCGGCAACGGCAGCGATAACCGGTTTGGGAATGGAACGGATTATCCTCTGAAGGTCGAGGACATTCAAGCGTGGTGTCGCATCCTCGCCGACGTAGCCACCGTGACCCCGTACGCTCTGGTCACCGCCACTGCAAAATGCTTTTCCACCTTCGCCGGTGAGGACGATGACGCGTATATCCCCATCCTCGCGGCACTGGTTCATCGCATCGATCATCTCTGTTACCGTGAGTGGGGTAAAGGCATTATGTACATGTGGTCTGTTAATGCTGATTCTCGCTATTCCCTCGAACTTATGAAATAAGATGTCCTTATATTGTTTTACCGGGGTCCACGGATATTTATAACTCATAGCTTTTTTTGATTTTTTGTTTTAGTGTATCAACTATTTTTTTGTTGGCGGCCATCGATGTTTCCAGTTCCAGTACTTTTGTCCGTCCGTCGAAGTCGAAAAAATCCTTCAGCAGATTCTTAAGTTTACGCTTTATATCCAGTTTTAAATAGTCCATATCGAATTCGGCGCACAGGTTTTTGGCATTGAGTTTTTGCGTCGTGCTGAAGAACTCATCGCTTTCCGGCATGGAGGCGGGTCCGTCAATCATTTTGAAAATGACTCCCCCATGATTATTCAACAAAATAACACGTAAGTTCGGCAGCGCGTAGTTATGCCAGAATGCATTCCTGTCGTAAAAAAAGGCCATATCACCGGTAATGAGGATATTGGGAATGTTACTTGCCAACGAATGGCCTACTGCTGTACTCGTGCATCCGTCGATACCGCTCGTACCCCTGTTCGAAAAAACACTAACCTTCTTTTGCGCAGCATGGAGCCCGATGTAATTGGCGTACCGCACGCTCATACTGTTCGCCAGGTGGAGGTTACAATCGTCGGGTAGATTCATCAACACCTCCCGTACCAGTTCCAGTTCCGCGAATTCTTCCTGCGGAAAAAAATCATCCAGTGTTCTCAGTGCCCGTCTTTCTTCAACCTCCCAGAATTTGTAATAATTATTCTGTTTCTGATTTTCGAATTCATTTTGGTTGGGAAGGGATTTCAGAAAATTAAAAAAAGAATTCGGGTTGGTATGAAATACCGTTGTGACACGTTGGAAGGTATCGGGAGCTGTACCGGCAGATTGCAGGTGCCAGTGTGTTTTTGGTGTATACTCGCGCAGGAACAGTTTCAGATTTTTCGATACCACTGAGGCGCCGAATGTTATCAGGAGGTCCGGGCGTAATGTTTTCTTCACATCGACACCCGCCTGGCCAAGGAAAACGTCTGCGTGACTGATTGCTTTAGCGATGGGGTGAATGTTTGATATGATATCCCCGACAACAGGGATATTGTGAACAGCCAGAAAGTCCTGCAGTATTTGTATACGGTTTTCATCCAGGTCATGCTGTCCTGCAACGATCAGGATGTTGTGGAATGACGGCCATACTGATGATATCGCCGCCTTTTGTTCTTCCGTCAGGGAAAAATAAGACCGGTGTTCGTGTATGATCCGGGGTTGGTCGCTGTAGGTGATCTGTTCGTTTGGAGCAGGGTACAGGGGCTCCCGGAAAGGCGCGTTGATATGTACCGGCCCTTGCGGTTCCTGCATCGAAAGGTTGATAGCTTCATTGACTATCCTGTTTACACGCCAGGCGCTATCCGCATCGTTGTAGTCTTGCGGGAGCTCGAACGATTTTTTTACGTGCTTTCCGAAGATGTCTTGCTGGTAAATAGTTTGACCATCCTGCTGGGCGATCCATTCCTGCGGACGGTCTGCTGTAAAAATCAAAAGAGGGGTATGGCTAAAGAACGCTTCCGCCACGGCCGGTGAAAAATTATAAGCTGCCGTACCGGAGGTGCACACCAGAATCGCGGGAGTCTTTGATTGCTGAGACATCCCCAGTGCGACAAAAGCCGCACTTCGCTCATCGCTGATGGACCACGATTTAATTCCGGGATGCCTTGAAAAAGCGAGTACCAGTGGCGCGCTTCGCGATCCGGGACACAACACGGCGTGGGTCAGGTTCTTCTTTGCACAAACTGAAGCAATGTCATATATCGGTTGGAATCGCACTGTCATGGTTATGCTAAAATGCTGTTTTTAAACTTCTCCCGGTTTGTGCCTAATCCTCGCGGATAACCTGCAGCAGCGGACTCATTTTCATTTCGGTTTCTATCCATTCCTGTTCGGGAATGGAGTCTATGGTAATGCCGGCTCCCGCATAGAGAATGGCTTTGTCTCCGAGCAGTTGTGTACACCGAAGATTGACAAAAATAGAAATGTTGGCGTTAAAATTCACCGGGCCGAGATAGCCGGCGTAGAATTGCCGTTCATACCCTTCATACTTTTGAAGGAAGTTTAGTGCAGGGGCAAGTGGCATGCCGCATACCGCCGAGGTTGGATGAAGCAGCTGAAGCATGACGGAGCCAAGCTGGGGGAAGTTTGTGGCATGCATGTCCACTTTAAACTCCGATTTTAAATGAAGGACATTACCGGCTATTATCGTCCTGGGACCATGTTCATCATACTCCCGGAGCCTGATCTTTTTAAAGCAGCTGATTATATAGCGTTCAACCAGTGCTTGTTCCTCAATATCTTTCTGTGTCCATGCTACACTTTTCAGGTTGAGCCCTTCATAATATTGTTGCGTGCCGGCCAGGGCAATAGTTCTGAAGACCGTTTTGTCTTCAACGCTGACCAGGAGTTCCGGTGTAGCGCCCAGCCAGGTGCCGGTAGCGGGGGAGCTTACGAAAGATATCAACGCATTTGGATTAACCCCGCAGAGCCTTTCAAAGGCCTGCACCACATCGAAATCACGGCGAAGGCCGATGGTTTGGGTGCGCGACAAAACAACTTTCTCGAAGTTTCCTTTTTCTATCTCCTGAATTCCGAGCGACACCAGGTTGTCGAAGTCTTCCTGCGAGAGTGAAGGAGGTTGATAAGATCCTCCAGGGTAATACGGCGGCCGGCCTTTCGCAAGCCTGAATTCGGTTTGCAGCCAGGCCTCCGACACTATTTCCAGAGGGCTAACGGGAGCCAGCAGGGTGTTTTTTGAAAATGAAAAAGACAGATCCGCTTTCAGAAAAATACGATCTGATGATTTGTCGAAGGGTGCGAAAATGAAGCCAGGGGGCAGGTCTTCGAGTGGCAGGTCCTGGCTTAACAAATCCTGGCGCCGCGAAATAATGAGATGTCTCTTTTCGTCGCCTGGCAACCGCCAGACAGCAACCGAGAACTGGTTGTCGACCGCGTAGGCGATCAGGGACGACAGGTAATCTGTTTCAGACAGCGTTGACGGTACTGCAGACGTTACGGTAGCCATGTATAATCTCCTCAGTTCTTTTTATCCAGCACGGCCATCGTAATCCGGCTCACGCATACCAGACCCCCATCAGGCGTTGAAATTCTTGTCTCCCATACCTGGGTTTTTTTTCCAATATGAATTGGTTTTGTGATTCCTGTTACAAACCCCTCTTTCACACCCCGGATGTGATTGGCATTTACTTCCAAACCGACACAAAACTGTTTTGTGTCATCTACACACAACGTTGCAGCGACGCTTCCCATCGTTTCAGCCAGGGCAACCGAAGCCCCTCCGTGTAACAGTCCAAACGGCTGATGTGTGCGATGGTCAACCGGCATCCGCGCTTCCAGGTAATCTTCTCCGATAGTAACAAATTCAATTCCAAGTTGTTCTGCCAACGTATTCGGAGCCCAGGCATTCAAGGAATTGACAGTCATATTTGTTTTGAAAATTCCCATTTAACTTTTGAATATAGGTTTGACTGAATACTATTTTCCTATTTTTGCGCCCAAAATAACTCAAAATTGAGCAGCAAAAAAATTTACATTATACGTCACGGCCAGACGGATTTTAACATGCAGAATATCGTTCAGGGCAGTGGCGTAGACAGCAGCTTGAACGAGAGAGGGCAGGCCCAGGCCCAGGCGTTTTTTCAAATGTACCGTAATATTCCCTTTGAAAAAGTTTACACTTCGGCGCTGAAACGGACCACCCAGACAGTTCAGTCGTTCCTTGATCTTGGTATTCCAACGGAGGCATTGGCAGGACTTAACGAGATCAGTTGGGGAACAAAAGAGGGTTATAAGATCACGCCGGAGGAAGACGAGTATTACCATTATATGCTCAAGCAGTGGCAGCTTGGAAATACAACGCTCAGAATCGAAGAGGGAGAAAGTCCGGATGACGTAGTGAAACGAATGCAACCTGCAGTGGACCACATCATGGCTCAAACCGATGAAAATGTAGTACTGGTCTGCATGCATGGGCGGGCTATCCGGATACTGCTTTGCCTGCTCCTGAACTATCCGCTTAAGTCAATGGATATGTTTGAACACGAAAACCTGTGTCTTTATCTCCTCCACTATCGCGATGGTCTTTTCACCGTCGAACTGGCAAACGACACCACTCATTTACGGTCGAGCTGAGCCAGCGCCGATTTCGCTTTTGCGTCAATACTGTTTTTATATTCGTGCTTCTTATACGACAAGCTGCGCTGAAAGTACTCTCTGGCCACCGCCGTGTCGCTTTCGCCCAATGAAATGTATCCTAGCTGAAGGCTGGCATTCGGGGCGAAGTACCAGGCCAGGGGGCCGTTGAGTTCAATCGTTTTGGTGTATAACGCTTTGGCATCAGCCAGTTTATTGGTTTTGTGTGCCAGTCGTGCTTTCCGATAATAATATTCAACCTGGTCCCGCGTAGTAGGTATTTCGCTTGGTGAGATGGAGTCGAGGATTTCCGCGGCGTTTTCATAATATCCCCCGTCGGTGAAATACCGCGCCCTGGTTAGCTTGGGGTGTGGCATTTCGGCTTCCGCCAGGCTCCTGGCGGCATACCGGTCTGCCTCCATGGTTTCGCGTCCGGAATTCCTTGCCACTTTAAAAACGGCCTGAGCGTCATTCGCATTCCCATTGAGCCAGTAGCAGAGGCCTATTTTGTAATGGGCGTCCTTAACATGGTTTTGCCCTTTGTAATGATTGATAAACGAGCGATACGCGGACACCGCATTCAGATACTCTGCTTTATGAAGATAGACTTCCCCTTTCAGGTAGTCGGCATAATAGACGGGAAGTCCGGTTTGCTGTTCCTCAAGCCTGTGCAGCAAGGCGAGAGCCTTTTCGCTCTGGGCGTTTTTGATAGACAACGCGCTACCCAGGAACAGGCCAAGTTTATTCTTCGGGTGACTGGCGATGATGTTGTCCATCACCCGTATGCTCTGGTCATGCTGCTGCAGTACAAATCCCTGGATCAATGCGTAGAGCAGATCGGATTCCATGTTAAGCGGGTTTTCCGATGAACGGATCTTGTCCAGGTCGGAAAGCCCGCTCTCGACCGATCCCTGGATGTTCAAAAGACTTAGTACCCAGTCGTACTTTTCAGGTACGGAACCAATGATGATTTCGAGAACGGCCGAGGTTTTCCGGATAGCCTGAAACCGTGGGAATCTTTTTTTGATCTCCTCCGAGGTCAGGTAGGCCTGGCGGAGGTTCAGCGCGGCATCAAACTCATGACCGAACTTGAAATAGACGAAGGCCCATTGCATCCGGATTTCAGCTTGTAGGAAAATATCTTCCGGGCTGTTGAGTTTTGTTTTCCGATCAAGGCGCTTTTCGAACCGGTCTTCATATTCGGTGTATTTCTCTTGATCCTCGGAGATGAGGAGCTCCAGGGCTTCGGCGAGGGCGGTAACATAATGCTCCTGAGCGGTCTGGGGGTTTGGTATGAGGGCGTGAACTTCATCGGTCTGAAGATTCAGCACGAGGTCGTAAGCTTTCCGGGTACGAGCGTCAAATTGCCATTCGTCGTTTGCCAGGGATGACGAACCTATGAATAAAAAAAGGCAGGCGATTGCGCCTGCCTTTCCATATATCAGAAATGAGTGATTATTCAGCTTTTTTTCTTCTGGTTGGGACGGGAGTTGCCACTTTGGCTGTCTTTGGTTTATCGCCTTCATCGAGAGAATCCATATCTACATCCGCTAAGATACGACCGGAATGTTCATCGATCACAATTTTCTTTTTCTCTCTGATCTCTGCGATCTTCTGCGGGGGTATTACGATGTTACACCCTTCGGCGGCACCGCGTACGACACGCACAACGGCAAGACCGTTACTGAGGCTTCCGCGAAGTCTTTCGTAATATTTAAGCAGTTTGTCTTCGATTTTTTTAGCGGCCTTCTCACGTTCGGCGAGGAGTCTCTTTTCTTCTTCGTGGCTTTCGGCGAGGATGCCGTCGAGTTCTTTCTTTTTCGTGTCGAGGTGATCGCCACGTTCTTTCACAAATACATCGGTCTTTTCTATTTCTTCTTTCTTTTCCAGAATATGCTCCTTACCCTCTTTTATCTTCTTCTCACAGATCTGGATTTCAAGTTCCTGAAGTTCAATTTCCTTGGTGATAGCGTCGAATTCGCGATTGTTTCTGACGTTTTTTTGTTGCTCGGTGTACTTCTTGATCAGTTTTTCGGCTTCCTTGATGGCATCCTTGTGCTTCTTTATCCCGTCTTCAATTTCTTTCTGGTTTGCTTCGAATCGGCTCTGTCGTGTCTTGTAGCCTTCTATTTCGTCTTCCAGATCCTGAACCTCGTCGGGAAGGTCACCCCTCAGCTTCTTTAGTTCGTCTAATTTGGTGTCAATGAACTGGAGTTTTACAAGCGCTTCGAGCTTCTGTGCAACTGATTGATTTTCCATTCTTTATAGGTAGCTTATTGGATTCGTTACGGTTTTTGAAAAAATGATCGCAAAAGTAGGAAATTTTTTGATTAAAACACCCATTAAAAGTTCTTTGGTGAAGGCCTCGCTTTCAAAGTGCCCAATGTCGGCAATAATTATCTTACCATCGGCATCAAAAAACTCGTGATACTTGAAATCGGCTGTGATAAAAGCCTGGGCTCCTGACTGAATAGCCTTGTTTAACAGAAAACTTCCGGATCCGCCACAAACTGCAACCTTACGGACCGGAGTTCCCAATAACCGGGTGTGCCGGATAACCGATAAATTCATACTGATCTTTAAACCTTCCAGAAAGGCTAAAGGTTCCATAGGTGATTCAAGTTCCCCGACCATTCCCGAGCCAACCTCCTGATTTTCATTTGTTAACGCAGAAACGTAATAAGCTGCTTCTTCGTATGGGTGCGCCTTTTTCAGGGCGGCTACCACTTTCCTTTCCAGGTGGGCGGGGAATATAACTTCAGCCCGGACTTCACTGACATATTCCCTCGCCAGGGGCTTGCCGATATGGGGATTAGCCGTTTCGCCGGGGGTAAAAGTGCCGGTTCCCTCCAGGCTAAAACTACAGTCCTTGTATTTTCCGATCTGCCCGGCGCCGGCGGCGTAGATGGCCGCCAACACCCGCTCCGAGTCTTCCTTCGGTATAAAAGTTACGAGCTTGCTGAGTGTATCTGTTTTCGGCGACAGGACCTTCAGGTTAACCAGGCCGATCCGCTCGCAGATTTTTTTATTCACCCCCGTGTGGACGTTGTCCAGGTTAGTGTGGATCGCGTAAATTGCGATGTTGTTTTGAATAGCCTTGATGATCACCCGCTCTACATAATGGCTTCCCGTAAGACGCTTAAGTCCCTTAAAGACAATGGGATGATGTGCCACAATCACGTTACAGCCTGACCGGATCGCTTCTTCAACCACCTCTTCCGTGCAGTCCAGTGTGACGAGGATACCGCTGACATCCCAGGAGAAATCGCCCGTCAGAAGCCCCGAGTTGTCATAGGTTTCCTGAAAATTTAACGGTGCAAGGGTCTCCAGGTAATCCGTTACATCTTTTATTTTTATACTTGTGCTCATTATGGCGCGGTTCCGTTTCAAAATAAAAGTCAAAATAGCGAATTATTCGTGCGGGGATACAAATATTAATTCCGACTCGTTTTGCAGGGATAACCCGGAATTCAGATCAACAGCGTTAAAGCCGGTAGCATGATTGTTCTGCGTATTCTGCTGTTCCCGTTAGCCGTTCTGTACAATATTATTACGGGTATCAGGAACCGGCTCTATGATCAGGGTATCAGACCTTCGGTTGCATTTGACCTGCCGGTGATCAATGTTGGTAACCTGACCGTCGGAGGAACAGGAAAGACGCCGCTGACCGAGCACCTCATTCGTCTTCTTGCCCCTGACTATGTGGTTGCAACGCTAAGCCGCGGTTATGGACGAAAGTCCAAAGGGTTCCGGATAGCCAGCCCGGCGGACAACGCCGCCACGATCGGTGACGAACCTTTTCAGTTTTATGAAAAGTATGGCGATCGAATAAGAGTGGCAGTAGGTGAGGACCGGGCTTATGCGATCCCGAATATTCTTCAGGAGTATCCCGAAACAGAAATCATCCTTTTAGACGACGCCTACCAGCACCGCAGGGTAAGGCCTTCTCTTAACCTGCTGCTATCGGATTTCCACAGACCATTTTATACGGACTTCCTGTTGCCGGCTGGGCGTCTCAGGGAGTCGCGATCCGGTGCGGACCGGGCAGACGTAATAATCGTGACCAAATGCCCCCCTGAAATTTCGGATGAAGACATGATCGAGATCGAACGGGCGATTCGGGAATATGCCGACAAACCGGTTTTCTTTACCCATATCCGCTACGGTAGGCCGCAGGCATTTTCGGGCGTGGGAAAAATCGGGAGAGATGTGCTGCTCCTGTCTGGTATATCCAATGTCAAATCTCTAGTGCATTATGTATCGCACAATTTTAACCTGGTGAAACATCTTGACTTTAATGATCACCATGAATATTCCGGCCGTGACATTGAGATCCTGGCGCGCTGCTTACACGAAAACCCTGAAGTCAGCATCCTTACCACAGAAAAAGACAAGGTAAAGCTTGCCGCGCCGGAATTTGAATCACAAACACGCTTGCTTCCGTTATTTTATTTGCCCATTGAAGTGGAATTCATAAAAAATGGACAGGATTTTGATGAGATCGTCCTAAATAGCATAAAAGGTGTTCAATAAAATAAAATGGCGTAATCCGGGACATCAGTCACTGCCGACCTTATTTTTGCGCGTGCATTTTTTTCGATACATTCTGTTTTTCCTTTTTCTGTATTCCGGATCAATGACAGTGGTGGCACAGGACCAGCCTAAGCGAAAAGGATCCCGCATAATCGACGACACGACCAAACAGGTTTATGGTCCGAAAACTTCCCGGTACTATTTCGAGAGGGATGTATTCTTTAACCGGCAGACCAATTATGCGATTGATACGGCTATACGGAATTTTCACCGCTATACTTATATCCAGCGCAATAACAACCTGTACCAGGACCTGGGCAATATCGGCACGGCTATCCGGCCTGTATTCTACCAGGTACCGGCGGTCATCGGCGCAACATCGGGATTCCAGTCCTACGACCTGTACTGGGAATCGGAGCAGATCAAAAATTATGACACCAAGTCCCCCTACACTTACATGAATGTTATTCTAGGCGGTAAGGGAAGGTCCATTACGAAAGCATCGTTCAGCCGTAATATTAACCCGCGATGGAATTTCGGGTTTAACTACCGGGGTCTGCTGATCGACAAACAGGTTCAGCGGCAAAGTAAGGGTGACCGGAGTGTTCGCAGTACATACTACGATATCTACACATCCTTTCAGTCCAAGGACAGTACCTACCGGGTATTCGCGAACTTCAAACGCAACAGCCTGGAAGCGGATGAATACGGGGGTATTCTGAAGGTCGAAGGGTTTGAATACAAGGACTATTTTTTTAATAACGCTCAGCCTACGCTAACGGAAGCATCGGACCGCGACCTGAGGATGAATTTTCATTTGTATCACCAGTACGAAATCGGTAAAGCATTGCAGTTGTACCATACATTCGATCGCTACCGGCAGGGTGTGCATTTTATGGATTCTCCCGAGTCTGCTCCGGAAAATTACTACGATAACATCGAAATTGACAACGATACGACAGACGACAGGAGTAAATTCAAATACGTCCGGAACGAGGTGGGAGTTAAGGGTACCCTGCTGAAACTTTTTTACAACGGATACTACGCGATTCGCGACTACTCGATGACCAACAAGTACATCTCCCCTGATACGCTCAGGGTTGCGTCGGAAGGAGTAGAAAGTTACCTCGGAGGACGAATGTCGCTGAAACTCGATTCCCTGGTGGAGGTTACCGGATGGGGTGAACTCCAGAACAACGGCAACTATCGGATTGACGGGCACATCAAAAGCAAATGGTTTGAAGCATCATTGAAACAGTTGCAATATTCGGCGCCACTCATGTACCAGGCCTACCGTGGCAGCCACGATGTCTGGAACAATGACTTTGACAACATAAACGTCACGCAGGTCAATGGCTATCTCCATTATACTTCGAAGATACTGCATGTTTCACCCGGGCTGACGTTCACGCGCCTGGGCAACTACGTGTTTTTCAAACAGGGGAACTATACCGAATTCCCCAATCAAAAAGTGGTACCGGTTCAGGCTTCCGGTCAGCAGGTAGTCTTTTCCCCGGAGTTAAAATTTTCACTTACGGTACTTCGTCATATTACGCTTAGCAGCCAGGTTATTTATACGAAGCTCGTCAGCAATTCGGCCGATGCGATCCAGGTACCCGAGTTGTTCCTGAATGCGCAGCTTTCCTATGAAAATATATTCTTTAACGGCAACCTGGATATGCATGCCGGTGTCGACTTCCATTACAAATCCGACTACTACGCGCCCGCTTATGATGTTCCTGTCCAGCAGTATTATGTTCAGCAGAGTTTTGTGAACCAGGCCTTTCCGCTCGTGGATGTATTTTTCGACGCACGGATCAAACGAGGCAGGGTCTTCTTCAAATACAACAACCTGATCCAGGCATTTACGAAGGAAGGATACATCATCACCCCTGAATACCCGGGTCAGCGCAACATCCTCGATTTCGGGTTCGACTGGTCATTTTACGATTAAGAGGACCTGAACCGGTGATGGAAGCAAAAGACAAATTTACCTTAGGACTCGAATTGCCCAGCGACCCCCGCTGGGTGAACATCGCCACGAAAAATATCCGGGACATCCTGATCGACCACGCTTACTGTGAACAAAAAGCGGCCTCCTCCTGTATCTCGCTTATCGTTCTTCATCCCGACCGCGAAAAACTGGTAGAGCAACTCACACCGATAGTCGCGGAGGAATGGAGTCACTTTGAAAGGGTACTGTCCGAATTGAAAAAACGCGGGTTGACACTTGGTCCCGCGCGCAAGGACGAATATGTAGAAGGCCTCGCAAAGTTCGTTAAGAAGGGCGGAAGCCGCGAGCAGCAACTGGTTGAAAAATTATTGATGAATGCGCTGATTGAAGCGCGAAGCTGCGAACGTTTCAAGGTATTGTGGAAAAACATTCCGGATAAGGAGTTGTCGGAGTTTTATTATGAGTTGATGGTGGCCGAGGCCGGGCACTACAAAAACTTTCTGCTGCTCGCCAAAGAATACATGAATGAAGAAAGGGTGATGACACGCTGGAGGGAATGGCTGGAACATGAAGCGCAGATCATGAAGACGCTTGCCGTCAGGGGCGACCGCATGCATTGAGACGCATTTGTCCTACGTTTTCTGTTTTTTCTTTTTTGCCGCCGGGAACAACACGTTGTTCAGGATCAGGCGGTATCCCGGCGAGTTGGGATGCTGATTAAGATCGGTTGGTTCCTCACCAACCTGATGCTGATAGTCTTCCGGGTCGTGGCCACCGTAGTATGTCCAGAAACCCTTACCGAGGACACCGTGGATATATTTCGTTTCCTTTATCTGTTTGTTTTCGCCCATCACCAACACGTCGGGTTTGATCAGGCGGCTTTTGAATCCCGTAGTCTGACCAAAGAAACCCTTTACGACCCTGGTGTGATTCTGGGTGAGCATCGTCGGAATAGGGTCCCACTTGGCTGAAAATTCAAACAGTGAGAAATAGTCGTTATCCTGGCGAAGGCCTCTTTCGTTCGGCTGGTTATCGATATCCGAAAATTCGTACTGGAGCGGATTTGGCTCCAGCCTGAAGTTGGTAAATGCCAGTGTGTTCTCGAAATTCAGCTTGCTTTGAGCCTCCGGGTCTGCCCCGTCGCCATCGTAGTAGCGGTCGCAGATATCGATTCCTTCCGCCGCAAGGGCTATGTCGTACGTATCCGTCGCCGAGCACATCGCGAACATAAAACCGCCACCGGTAACGAACTCTTTGATCTTTTTGGCTACAGCAAGTTTCAGCTGCGATACTTTATGAAAGCCGTGTTTCCGGGCCAGGTCTTCCGCTTCCTTTTGTTGCTCGATATACCAGGGCATCGGACTGTACTGCACGTAAAACTTTCCATACTGTCCGGTGAAATCTTCGTGGTGCAGGTGGAGCCAGTCGTATTTGGGCAGCGATCCGCTCATGACTTCATCGTCAAAGATGATATCATAGGGTATTTCGGCGTAGGTAAGAACGAGTGTGACCGCATCATCCCAGGGTAATTTGGATTTGGGCGAATACACGGCGATGCGGGGATACTTCTCCAGCTTCATGATATCATAATTGGCCGACGGACTTGCGATCTCGGCGATGATCTGGTTTGCCTGGGCTGAAGAAATAATCTCAAAACTGACGCCCCGTACCACCAGTTCATTTTGAATGGCCGGGTGGAACTGGCACATGAAGCTTCCACCCCTGTAGTTGAGAAGCCAGTCTACTTCCATTTCACTTTTCAATATCCAGTAAGCGATTCCGTAGGCTTTCAGGTGATTGGATTGCTTGTCGTCCATCGGTATGAAGATGGAATTGGCATGTGACCAAACCGCGCCGGCTAAAAAAATGAGTAAAAACACACTACGCTTCATACACTTTACCCGTTATAGACTATAAATTTACTGCGCGGAAGCTACAAACGCGACTAATTTTGACGAATATTCCCTGTAAACGTGACTATTCCGAATAAATTTGGCCGCTTGTGTAACATTCCGGGGTAGTTGATCAACGTATAGTCGTAAAGAAATTGTTCCGATTGCATGAATCTGATTGAGAATATTAAAGAAGGCCTCCGGTCCGTACAGGCAAACCTGCTGCGTTCTGTCCTGACATCCCTCATTGTCGCCATTGGAATCACTTCCCTGGTAGGAATTCTTACCGCTATTGACGGGATTGAGCATTCCGTAAACGAGAGTCTTTCGTCGTTGGGTGTGAATACCTTCGACATCCGTTCTAAAACCAACCGCAATTCGAACCGCCAGGGTATTACGGAAAAAACGTTTTCCCAGGTCAGGATGAGCGAAGCATTCAGGTTTATCGACCAATACAAAGTGCCTGCTACGGTAAGCCTGTCGGCGGATATCACGCAGATCGCGGAAGTGAAATATTTGTCCAATAAAACCAACCCCAATGTTTTTGTGGAAGGTATCAATACCGATTACATGGCTATTAAAGGTCTGGAGGTCGAAAAGGGTCGCAATTTTTCACAATTGGAGATTCAATATGGATCACAGGTCGCTGTCCTGGGTTACAAAGTGTATACAACGCTTTACAAGAACAAGGAAGACCCGATCGGAACAGAGGTTACGTTTTCGGGAATACAGTTCCGGGTGGTCGGTGTTTTGAAGGAGAAGGGACAGTTATCTGACAACAACTACGATAACATGGTATTCGTACCCATTATTAAAGGTAACCAGATGGCTAAGGGCCGCGGTTTGTATTATGAACTGACCGTTGGTATTTCCGACCCCACGCAAATGGATTACGCGATGGGAGAGGCGACCGGCCTCATGCGGTCTATCCGCCAGGACAGGGTAGGGCAACCCAATTCCTTTGAGCTCGAAAAAAGTGAAACGCTCGCCCAGGAACTGGAGAGTATTACGAGTGGATTGAGGTTGGGTGGTTTCGGGATCGGATTCATTACATTACTTGGTGCATCCATCGCGCTGATGAATATTATGCTGGTTTCGGTGACGGAGCGGACGCGTGAGGTAGGGGTAAGGAAAGCGCTGGGAGCTACACCGCAGCGGATACGGCAGCAGTTTGTCATCGAGGCTATTGTAGTCTGCCTGCTGGGCGGGATCGCAGGTGTGATCCTGGGGATACTGATCGGCAACCTGTTATCGAGGGCTATGGGTATCACGGCGTTTGTGGTCCCCTGGACCTGGATGTTCGTGGGGCTCGGCGTTTGTATCTTCGTGGGGCTGATCTCGGGGTATTATCCGGCGCATAAGGCATCGAAGCTGGATCCGATCGAGTCGTTGCGTTTCGAGTAGGAATATTTAAAGATATTGATGAAACTCTCGCCAGGAATGTGGCGGGAGTTTTTATTTTTGCGGGAAAAGGAGAGATGCCAGAGTGGTTGAATGGGACGGTCTCGAAAACCGTTGTGCGGGCAACTGTACCCAGGGTTCGAATCCCTGTCTCTCCGCTAATAATTCGCAATTAATGACTTCCCAGCGGTCACTGCGCTCCTGGATTAAACCATCGAGTGGCACCGCATCGGCTGATTTATCAGGAATCAGATACAACATTCTCTTTTTATTTTTGGGCCACCTCGATCGAAGGCCGGCCCGGATATTGAGACGACCTTCGTAAGGAGATTAATTTGAAAGCTCAAAGGTGATCGGAATGCTGAAGTTTACGTCCACATCCTTGCCGTGCTGGCGACCTGCTACCCATGCTGGCATGGATGTGACTACGCGGACCGCTTCATTTGTCAACAGCTGATCGGCGTCATCACCAATGACATCTGAAGCCATGACTTCCCGCACATATCCTTTTTCATCCACTATAAAATTTACGAAGACCGTCCCCTCTATACCTTTATCTTCTGCGGCCTTCGGGTAACGCAGGTTGTCGCGCAGGTAAGTCATCAATGCTTTTTCACCGCCTCTGAAGGAGGGATCCACTTCTGCCTTGTTATAGACGATTTTGCCGGAAGCGTCTTTAAAGGTCAGGGATGACTTTGCCTTTTGCGCCACTGCAAGCATTCTTTCCTCCTGTTTTGCGGCCCTTGCTTTTTCAATAGCTGCACGTTTTGCTACCACACTATCGCGTTTCACGTCTGTGGTCAGAACATCCAAGGAAGCATCGGAGACTGAATCCATGTTGTCGTTATCGGTCATTTCTGATTTGGACCCGCAGCTTTGCCAGATCACAACAGAAAACAATAAAACAAATAGCTGTAAGTTCTTTTTCATCGATTTTAAGTTAGTGTAATACTTTCGTAATAATTGTTTAGGTAGCAATTTCATGCCAGAAGGGTAGTCCCCTGAATGATCACTAGTTGATATATTATCGGTTTACGAAAGACACCGGTTATCTCATTTTATCTCACTATGGGTAATAGATGCCCCGGTTTATAAAGTGCCGCAAACGAACGGCACATATACACCATTGGCTATGGAAAAGGTAGACGCATTGATTTAAGTACTTATGGGAAACGGCCTGAGCCGCCGACACTAGTTTTTTCCGAGCGGGGATGCGGCCATTTTTCTGCATTCCTCCGCGCACGCCCGGCACTCCTGAGCACAATCGCGGCAATGCCTGGAGTCATGGCGCCCGCATTCCAACGCACAGGCATCACAGATCTTCGCACAGGCATCACATAACAGCCGGGCAAAGTCACCACCTATAGACATCAGCTCCGCCGACGACCGGCAGACGGAAGCGCATTGACGGTTCAGTTCAATACACCGTGCCATCGTATTAATGTCCTTTTCACGCAGGCACTCTGTAGCGCAATGTTCACATTCTATGGCGCAGGATACACAGGCGTCGATACAACTTTGCATGACATCGTCCTGGATCGAGGGTTTATAAAGGTCTTTCATAATTCGGGTCTTATAGTGTACGGATACCATAACAGGGGCGCAAAACGTATGCCTTAAAAAGACGGCGCACGAGAAAAAACGCGGTATGAACACACGTTGTCTTGAAATAGGGATAGGGTTGTGACCAATTTATTTTAAGAATAAAAGAAGGGCAATAATTGATTAAATCTTTAGATTTGGTCCTTACCGCACCCCGTCAGACACATGAAAAAGGGAATTCCAATCATTTCGCTTAGCCTGTTAATTTACCTCAGCGCCTGTAACAATCCGAAATCTTCCTCTTCCGAGTCGTTATCTGCCGACTCGGCGGCGATCGCCGCAGGACAGGTGACATTCAATCAGGATTGCAGTTCCTGCCACGGGTTTATCCAGGATGGTATCGGCCCGCAGTTGGGTGGAATAACAACCGCGGTTTCCCCGGAGTGGATCCGGAACTTCATCAAAGATCCAAAAGCGGTCATCGAATCGGGCGATGCCCGGGCTGCTGATCTCTATGATAAGTATAAAATGTATATGCCGTCGTTTGCTCATTATAATGAGGAAAAAATATCAGGGTTGATGGCATTTTTAAACACGAAGGAAGCCCCTGATCCCCTTCAGGCCCGGCTGGATCCGAATGCTCTCAAGAACCCGATCCCCGAACCCATCACCATGTCATCACTGGTAGTCGACCTGAAGTTGGTTGCCGAGATACCTTTTTCAAGCGAAGAGAACCCTAGAACAAGGATCGCCAAGCTGGATATCCAACCCGGTACCGATAAAATTTTTGTCATGGACCTTCGTGGCAAACTTTATTACCTGAATAACAACAAGCCGGAGGTTTACATGGATATGGGCGTATTAAAACCGAATTTTATTCATAAGCCCGGGCTTGCCACGGGATTCGGCAGCTTTGCATTCCATCCTGACTTCGCCAGGAACGGTTTGCTGTACACATCACACACGGAGGGACCTGGATCGGCCCCCGCTGACTTTGCCTATCCGGACTCGATCAAAGTTACGCTGCAGTGGGTGTTATCCGAATGGAAGACAAAAACACCGGGCGCATTTCCGTTCGCCGGTGAAAGCCGGGAGCTTTTTCGTGTGAATATGGTAACGGGTATACATGGGATGCAGGAGATCACCTTCCGTGCGCAGGCGAAACCGGGTGACGAGGACTTTGGGTTATTGTATGTCGGTATCGGCGATGGAGGAAGTGCGGAGTCCGGTTATCCCTTTATTTGTGGTTCGAAGGAGCAGATCTGGGGTACGGTTCTGCGCCTGGACCCAAGAGGAAAAAACAGCCCGAATGGTAAATATGGAATTCCGCCCGCGAATCCTTTTGTCGCGGACAAAGGATCCCGTGCGCGGCAGGAGATTTATGCCTATGGCTTCCGCAACCCGCATCGGATCACCTGGAGCCAGAAAGGTGATATGCTGGTGTCAAACATCGGTCATCATAAAGTAGAAGCACTCTACAGTGTGCAGAAGGGTTATTTTTACGGATGGCCTATCCGCGAAGGAACATTTGTGATCGATCCGTCGCAAAACATGCACAATATTTATCCGTTGCCGGCGGATGACTCGACGTATAATATCACCTACCCGGTGGCGCAATACGATCACGACGAGGGAAATGCTATCACCGGCGGATTCGAATATTCCGGAACGGCTTTGGAGGAACTCAAGGGAAAATTCCTGTTTGGCGATATCGTAAAAGGAAGGTTGTTCTACGTGGATATGAAGGATATCAAGGTCGGAAAGCAGGCACCGATCCGGGAATGGAAGATCACGCTGGACGGAGTACCAAAAACACTTACGGAGCTTACCGGCCAGTCGAAGGTAGACGAAAGATTTGGCCGCGACCGGCTGGGTGAGTTGTATATCACCACGAAACCCGATGGAAAGATCTATAAACTGGTAGGCGCCAGAACTAAAAACTAATTCATGCCAGTGTATTACACAGACATAGCATTATCACCATGACTATGCTAAAATTGTCGGGTGTCTCCAGGCTTGGGGAGTCCGGGTTTATTTTAGATAATATCACGTTCTCCCAACGCCGTCTTCAGAAGATCGCGATTGCCGGGGAAACCGGTTCGGGCAAGAGTACGCTGCTCAAGATTATTGCCGGACTGGAAAATAAAGATTCAGGCGAGGTGCTGTTCAATACAGTTCCCGTCACGGGTCCCTCGGACAACCTTGTGCCGGGGCATCCCTCCATTCGTTACTTATCACAGGATTTTGAGTTACCTAGATCGCTGCGGGTAGAGCAAGTATTGGATTACTCAGTAACAGGTTCGAGGGAGGAAGCCGGCATCCTGTACGACGTATGCAGGATCAGTCACCTGCTGAAGCGAAGGACAGACCACGTATCCGGAGGGGAACGACAACGGATCGCCCTGGCAAGATTACTATCGACATCTCCGGAATTGTTGCTATTGGATGAACCATTTTCAAATCTCGACCGGATCCACAAGAGTGTTTTGAAAGCTGTCGTTGATGATATCGTGAGCCGGTTACGGACAACGGTGATACTGATCTCACACGATCCGGAAGACATACTTTCCTGGGCGGATACTGTCGTGATCATGAAAGACGGAAAGATCGTTCAGAAAGGAACACCGGAAAAAGTCTATAGCATGCCCGTCAATACCTACGCCGCCGGACTGTTTGGGAAGTTCAATGTAGTTGACAAACGCGATGTTGATCTGAAGAGGCTCTCAGGTTCAGCGTCCCGTTCGATCATCAGGCCCGAACAACTCAGTATTGCCGGACGAAGTTCGCGGGCAGTTGCCGGGGTGGTTGTCCGCGTAAACTACCTGGGCAGCCACGACGAGGTAGAGGTACAGTGTGGAAATCACCTCCTGATCGTGCGGTCGGAGACGGGTGCCTGTTCCGTTGGTAAGAAGGTTTACATTAGTCTTTCCGGTAGTAAAACCTCACGCACCCGATAAAATCATAAATTATTATTCCGGTGATCAGGGCTAATACGCCAATGCAAACGTTGGAAGTTTGTGAACAGGTTTATAAGGTTTCACCGGCCGTAAAATTTATTAGGAAATAAGAACCCTAAACGCCTTTCTTTGCGTTTAACAATTTTGTTAAACAAAAAAGACAAGACGAAACCATGGGCGAGGAAGTACAAACCGAGGCGCTGATCAAGGAAAAAGCGAGGGCCTTGTTTTTTAAAAAAGGATTCCTTGACGCTACGACACAGGAGATTGCGGACGAGGCAGGGGTGAACCGGGCGTTGATTCATTACTACTTCCGTTCCCGCGAACATATGCTGGAGCTGCTGCTCGATGAGACCTTGTTGGAAAAGAAGGAGCGCGTTCGCAATATTCTCACATCCTCACTGCCTTTCAGGATGAAGATCGCCCGGTATATCGACACGCTCGTCGACTACGGCCTGACGTATCCTTACCTGGATAACTTCATCATCAGTGAAATGGCGAGGAGGCCCGATAAAGTGAAGTTATTTTGCTCGCAGGACAAGATCAAATCAAGCGACCTGATCCGGGAACAGCTGGAGGAAGAAATCGCCGGTGGGAAGATCGCGCCTATTTCTCCGGAGAACTTTATGGTCAACCTGTCTGCTCTGTGCAACTACCCATTGTTGGCAAAGGTTGTCCTGCAGACCATCCACGGAATGACCGACGTCGCCTACCGGAAGTTCCTGGTGGAACGTAAACAAGTAATATACAGGACAATTTTTAATGAAGAGATGCCCGAATTGACCACGATAAACGAATTTCAAAAAACCACCCGTAAGAATTAACCAACCTATGCTTTTAAGACTATCAAAACGAATACCATTCTGTTTTCTATCCTTTATTGTTCTGCCATACCTGAGTATGGCCCAGGGTACTCCGGCAGACAGCGTTTTGCAAACAGCTACGCTGGACAACGTCGTGGCCTATGCGCTGGCACACCAGCCCGCAGTTCAGCAGGCGCTGATCGATGAAGAGATCACCGAAAAGATCATCCGGGGCAAACTTGCCGACTGGTATCCACAGATCAATTTCAGTTACAATTATCAGCGTTTTATCGATCTGCAGTCGAGCGTTATCGGTGGGAATGTGATCCGGTTTGGTGTAAACAACACGTCGTCGACACAGTTTACCGCTACCCAGAATATTTTCAACCGCGACGCGTTGCTGGCGAGCAGTACGGCCTCCAAAGTGAGGGTGCAGGCGCGCCAGAATACCAGCCGTAGTAAAATGGACGTTGTGGTGGATGTTACCAAAGCTTTTTATGATGTACTGGCAACATCCCAGCAGATCAAGGTGAGTGAAGAATCCATCGTGCGTTTACAGCGAAGCCTGAAGGATGCCTATAGCCGGTACACGACCGGTGTAGCCGACAAGACCGACTACAAACGGGCAACCATACTGTTGAGCAACACCCAGGCGTCTTTAAAGGGTAATATCGAATTACTGAAATTTAAACAAGAATACCTGAAAACTCTGATGGGATATCCGATTGACCAGGAGTTGCCGATTCAATACGATACACTCCGGATGGAGAATGAGGTGGCGCTTGATACGCTCCAGGAAATAAATTACACGGAGCACATCGACTATCGTATTCTCTATACGCAGCGGGAGCTGCAGGACGCTAATGTCAAGTACAGTAAGTGGGCCTTCCTTCCGTCACTCAATGCCTTTGGGGCGTACATACTGAATTTCCAGAACAATACGTTCAGCGAATTGTATAGTCAGGATTATCCCTATTCCTATGTTGGTGCGACGCTGGCATTCCCGATATTCCAGGGTGGAAAGCGGACTGCCAAGGTTCAGGAGCAGAAATGGACCAGCAAACGGATCGACTGGAGCCTGATCGACCTGAAGAATAACCTGAACACCGCCTACACCCGGGCCATGTCTTCCTACAAGAGCAACCTGGCGGCTTACCAGGCACAAAAGGAAAATGTACTGCTCGCTGAAGAAGTGTACGATATTATTCAGCTTCAGTATAAAAACGGTATCCGGGCTTACCTCGACGTTACCATCGCCGAAACGGATCTTCGAACGACCCGGATCAACTATTTCAACGCGCTCTATATGGTGCTGGCCAGCAAGATGGACGTCCAGAGGGCCCTGGGCCAAATCAACTATTAATCAAAAATAATTACCCATACTTATGTTATTTAAAAGTTACCAACCCTTCTTCTTATTAATACTTGTCGTTGTCGTTGCCGCGTGTGGAGACAAGCAACAACAGGCTATGCAAGGACCACCGCCTGTTTCTGTTGTTGTTCAGCAGGTAGGCGCAGTAGACGCAGCGTATTACGACGAGTACCCGGTTATTGTCAAGGCATTGAACGAGGTCGAACTAAGGCCGCAGGTCAGCGGCTATATTACCGGCATTCACTTCAGGGAAGGTGAGAAGGTGAAAAGCGGCCAGCGCCTGTATTCGATTGACCAGCAGCAGTCCGAGGCGTCTTATCAACAGGCGCAGGCTAACCTTCAGGTTCAGGAAACGAATCTTATGAAAGCCCAGAAGGATGTGGAGCGGTACAGGGAACTCGACAAGAGCGATGCCATTGCCAAACAGCAGGTTGACTATGCCGAGGCTACGTACGAGGCCGCGAAGAAGCAGGTTGAGGCTGCCAGGGCGGCTGTGAAGAGCGTACAGACCAATGTCCGCTATTCTACCATTGTCGCTCCGTTTGACGGCACGATCGGAATATCGGCTGTCCGGCTTGGAGCATCCGTTTCTCCCGGCGTCACGTTATTGAACACCATTTCATCCGACGATCCGATGGGAGCCGATATAACCATAGACCAACGGGAGATCTACCGGTTCACAGAACTGGCCCGCGTCAAGCTTCAGAAAAACGATTCTACGTTCAGGCTTGCCTTTGGTCCTCAGCTTTACCCGTACACGGGCAGCATAAGTGTCATCGACCGGGCTGTTGATCCTCAAACCGGTACCATCAGGATGCGCCTGGTCTTCCCGAACCCGGACCATACTTTACGGGCCGGTATGAGCGGTACGCTGAAAGTGCTGAACAAGACACAAAAAGCCCTGATGGTGCCTTACAAGGCTGTCACGGAGCAACTCGGAGAGTTTTTCGTTTACGTAGCCGACAGTTCCAAAGTATCGCAACGCCGGGTGTTGCTTGGGCAACAGATCGGTAAATCCATCATCGTGAAGGACGGTGTAAAGGAAGGGGAGACGATCGTAACGGAAGGCGTTCAGAACCTGCGTGAAGGTTCCGTCATCAACGTTGCCGCTCCGGTGGCTGCAAAAAAATAGGACCTGTACTTACTTATTTCAGACTAAAGACAATGATAGCAGATGTATTTATAAAAAGACCGGTTACAGCGATCGTCATATCGGTTGTGATCGTTTTGGTGGGTCTCATTGCGATGAGCACGTTGCCTATTTCGCAATATCCGGACATTACTCCTCCAACGGTATCCATCCAGGGTACCTACATAGGCGCGGATGCCCAGACCGTTGAGCAGACCACAACTACCGCCATTGAAACCCAGGTGAACGGTACGCCCGGGATGGCTTACATTTCCAGCAACAGTACCGGAAGCGGTTCCAGTAGCATTACCGTTTCCTTTGAAATCGGCACGGATATCAACATTGCAACCCTTGATGTACAAAACCGCGTAAGTGTTGCGGAACCGTCGTTGCCGGAGATCGTAAAGAGACTCGGACTCACAGTAAGAAAGCGAAACCCGAGTATCTTCCTTGCACTGGCTCTTTATTCACCTAACGGTACTCATGATGCGACATTTCTCGGCAACTTTGCCAATATCTATCTGAAAGACCCGCTGCTTCGTGTAAAAGGAGTCGGCGATATTTTTTCGGTCGGGGATGACTTTGGCATGCGTATATGGTTAAACCCGGAGAAACTCGCCAGCCTTGGAATAAGCCCGGCTGAAGTCAACGCTGCGTTACAGGAGCAAAACCTTCAGATGGCTGCGGGCTCTATCGGTGCGAATCCACAACCCAGGGCCCAGGCGTTTGAATACAACGTACTCACCAATAGCCGGATCAACAAAGTCGAGGACTTCGAGAATATCATCGTGCGAACGAACCCGGCGCAGGGTAACATGGTATACCTCAAAGACATTGCCCGCGTTGAGCTGGCAAAATTCAACTACGGGAACAACCCGTTTGTAATGGGTAAAAGAAGCGCATTTATGCTTCTTTACCTGGCCCCGGGCGCAAATGCCCTGGAGACCAACGAGGGTGTAACGAAAGCTCTGGAAGAGTTGAAAAAGGGTTTCCCGAAGGATGTAGACATTCTCATACCCCTTGAAACCACTTCGGTAGTGGAGGTTTCCATTAAGGAAGTTATCGTGACGTTACTGGAAGCCCTTACACTCGTGGTGATTGTGGTATTCCTGTTCCTGCAGAACTGGAGGGCAACATTGATTCCGGTATTGGCTATTCCGGTTTCGCTGATCGGTACTTTTATCTTCTTTATCCCGTTCGGGTTTACGATCAATACGCTTACTCTTTTTGCGTTTGTATTGTCGATCGGTATTGTGGTGGATGATGCGATCGTCGTGGTTGAAGCGATCCAGCACAATATGGATCATGAAAAACTTTCGCCCAAGGACGCAACAATCAAAGCGATGAAGGAAATATCCGCGCCTGTAATTGCTATTGCCCTGATCCTCGCCGCGGTATTTGTTCCCGTGGGATTTGTACCCGGTATCGTTGGTAAACTCTATCAACAGTTTGCTATTACCATCGCCATATCGGTGATGATATCCGCATTCGTCGCTCTGTCGCTTACGCCTGCGTTGAGTATGTTGCTGTTGAAGCCGTCGAACGGAAACGGAAGAAGGAATTTTATCGAAAAATTCTTTCACAGTTTCAACAAATGGTTTGACAGGGTAACAGGATCATATACCCGGGGTGTTAATCTCTGGATCAAACGTACTCCCTATGTGCTGGTAATGATGATATGTCTTTTTGCAGGGTTGTACATCCTGTTTAAGAATAAACCGACCGGTTTTATTCCCACGGAAGACGAAAAACGGGTGCTGGTCACCTATGAGATGCCCGAAGGTACCTCGACAACGAGGAGTATTGAAATGCTTCTCGAGCTGCAGAAACGGATCCAGGAGATTCCCGCTGTTAAAGTTGCCGGCGGCCTGGCCGGATTGAATATCCTGACGTTTTCAAGTAAATCAAATGCCGGTACGGTGTTTGTCAACCTGAAACATTGGGATGACCGCGACCTGGATACAGAAAGTGTGCCGATGGTTATGGCTGAAATTCAAAGGCGGACCGCTGATATCAAGGAAGCCAGGATCCTGGTGATTTCGCCCCCTGCCATACCGGGCCTCGGTCAGTCATCGGGTTTTACATTCGAACTTCAACAGACCACCAGTACGGATGACATACGCCAGTTCGAAGCGGTAATGCGTAAATTCCTCGGTGCTGTGAACCAGCGGCCGGAGATCGCCATGGCCTATTCATTCTTCACGGCAAGGACTCCCAGTTACCAGGTCGATATCGATAAGGAGAAGGCCAAAAAACTGGGCGTTTCGGTGGCGGAAGCGTACAGCACATTATCGACGCTGCTGGGAAGCAGTTACGTCAACGACTTCAATGTGTACGGCCGGAATTTCAGGGTAGTGTCACAGGCGGATACTTCGTTCAGAAGAAATATCAGCGATATTGGAAAATACCATGTCCGGAACAGCACGGGTAATATGGTTCCGCTAAGCGGGCTTATTACCACTACATTGATCGAAACGCCGGCATTGGTTTCCCATTATAACCTATACCGTTCCGTTGAGATCATGGGCTCTGCAAAACCGGGGTATAGCAGTGGTCAGGCGATTGAAGCACTTAGGGAAGTGGCAGCGGAAGTATTGCCTGCGGGATATGGCTATGAGTTTGGAGGCATGAGCCGCGAAGAGATTGCCGCGGGTAACAGCACCGGGTTGATCTTCGCGATTTCCATTGTCTTTGTGTTCCTCTTCCTGGCGGCATTATACGAGAGTTGGTCCGTTCCATTCTCCGTCCTGTTCGCCGTGCCTATCGGTGCCTTTGGTTCGATCCTTACGCTGACATTTTTACCTAACCTGACGAATAACATCTATGCCCAGATCGGATTGATCACGCTCATCGGACTTGCGGCGAAGAACGCGATCCTGATCGTCGAGTTCGCCAAGGAACGGGTTGACCGGGGAATGGAGATCGTCGCGGCAACGCTGGAGGCTGTTCAGCTTCGCCTTCGACCCATCATTATGACGTCACTTGCATTTATCCTGGGCGTTATGCCGCTCGCGTTTTCGGAAGGAGCGGGAGCCGAAGCACGTAAGACGATCGGCTGGACCGTAGCGGGCGGTATGGTCGCGGCCAGTTCGCTTGCGATCTTTGTAGTGCCCGTCTTGTTTGTTATGGTTACAAAAATTGCCTACCGCAAAAGACTGAAAAACGGCGCTCTTGAAGTGACAGAATAGTCGCGACAGATAGCCTGACCGTAGAAATCGCAGCCTGTTCACTTATGGCTGCGATTTTTTTTTGAGTGCCCAAAGCCTGTACCGCAGATGTTGGCATTTCAGAAGTTGAACTGGTGACCTGCCGTGATATCAATCCTTTCCTGTGTAACGGGATGGTTGAACGTCAGCCGGCAGGCGTGTAAGGCAATCGAATCCGGTTTGTAGGATATGGCAGATTGATACGTTATGTCTCCGACGATTGGGCAGCCGATGGCGGCGAGTTGCGCACGAATCTGATGGTATTTGCCCGTGTGAAGTTCGATATCCCAGAGAAATAAGCCATCGCGGAAATCATGGACCTCGTATTCGAGCCTCACCTTTTCGGCGTATTCAACAGCATATGGATAGATGACAGCCCTTTTTTTCTCTTTCCGCAACCAGTCCTCCAGTATTCCATTCCGGCTTAGGGGCACACTCTTCGTCAGTGCCTGGTAGTACTTTTTTACTTTGCGCTCTGCAAATTGCTCACTTAGGTTTTTTAATACCTCCTTCTTTTTAGCGAAAAGGATAATCCCGCTTACCGGCCGGTCCAGACGGTGAATATGCTGCGCATAAACATCGTTTCCGGCCACCGAAGTTGACCTGATATATCGTTTAACCTCCTGTAATAAATTTGGGTGACCATTCCTGTCCGGCTCGACCATGAGTGCACAGGGTTTGTTCAGCGCCAGTATTACGTCGTCTTCATAAAGAATATAGTCGGGAACGGTGAGTTGTATGGCCATCCGTGGGGATCAATATTATTGGAAGGCAATATAATATATAACGAAGCACGTGGGTGTGAAATGGCGATCCTGATGTTTTGTCAAAAGGTCCGTTCAATATCGGTCATCGTTGTCGTTAACCGGACGGTATTGGCGGATGGCTGGAGGTTGACCTTATTGTAATAGCCTCACAATAAGGGTATTGAACGTTGGCACAATGATGGTATTCCAAAACACATCTTAACCTGCCTTTCTATGATCAAAAGCTACCTCAATATCGCCTTCCGGTCTCTTACGCGGAACAGATCGTATACCGTGATCAACATTCTGGGGCTTGTGATCGGCATTTCGTTCAGCTGCATGTTATACGTTTATGTAAGTCACGAATTATCTTACGACTCCTTTCACAAAAAATCCGGCCGGATGTACAGGGCTCTCACGGTCGACACGAGGGTACCCGACGACCGGCGCGTTTACGGCGTTGTTGTCCCGCCCCTGGGGAAGGAGTTGCTGGATTCATATCCGGAGGTTGAAGATATGGTCCGCCTGCACCGGTTCACAGGCCAGGTTGTGTTTGAAATGAACGGACAGAATTTCCAGGAACGTAACTGGTTTACGGCAGACCCCAACTTCTTCGATGTCTTTGATTTTGAATTCATCAGCGGCGACAGGGCGACAGCCTTAAAAGAACCCTATTCGGTGGTCGTCACCCAATCATCGGGTAAGAAATATTTTGGAAATGAAGATCCGCTGGGAAAGACGATTGAAAAAACCAGTTTTGGCCCCGTAAAGGTTACAGGCGTTATCCGGGATCAGCCCGATAATTCGCATCTGCAGTTCGATATGTTATTTTCCAGGGTGTCGCCCGAAAAACCCTGGAATGAGTACCTGAACGACTGGGAAGAATTTGGTGCGTATACCTACGTCGTGTTAAAGGAAGGTGCATCGACGGAGGGATTAATGGGAAAACTTTCGGAGCTGAAAGAAAAACACATGACTCGTTTTGGGAGCGCGTTATCCTTCGACCTTCAGCCTGTCCGGGATATTTACCTTGGATCGAAGAACATTGAAGAGGGCGCGGAAGCGGCGCACGGGCAATGGGCATACATTTATATCTTCTCCAGTATGGGAATATTTCTCCTGGTGATTGCCTGTATCAACTACATTAACCTGACCACTTCGAAGGCGCTCACCCGGTCGCGGGAAGTAGGAGTGCGGAAAGTAGTCGGTGCGCACAAGAATCAGCTGATGGTGCAGTTTATGTTCGAGTCTATTATTGTCACCTGTTTTTCTATGATCGTGGCGGTAGGTGTAATGGACATGGCCTTTCCCTACTTTAATCAGATCACCGGCAAAGAATTTGATATCAATACCGAAACGATCCGCCAATACTTTCCTGCTCTGGTGCTGATCTCTGCCGTTGTGGGTATTATTTCCGGCAGTTATCCGGCTTTTTACCTGGCCAGGCTGAAACCGATCACGTCCCTGAAAGGTGTTGAGTCGGGAGCAAAAGGTGCGTTCACGTTGCGTAAATCATTGGTTGTATTCCAGTTCGCACTAACTATTGTGATGATCATTTCCACCATTGTGATCGGCAGCCAGTTGAATTTTATTCAGACGAAAGACATCGGATTTGAAAAAGACAGGCTGATGGTTATTGACATCAATAGTGGCAATGTGAGGAAGCAGTTCGCGACGATGAAGAATGAATATGCGGCGATACCGGGTGTGGAGGGAGTAGCGGTTGCTACGCGTGTACCGGGCGAGTGGAAGAATATTAACGAGGTTTACATCTATGGCGGCAATTCCAGCCAAGGATCGTTGGATTCCATCAAGTCTTATTATATGGGCTTTGATTCCGATATGTTGAACACGTATAAGCTTAGCCTGCTGGACGGGCGCAATTTTTCCAGTAACGACAATACGGATTCGACATCGGTTTTATTGAACGAGGCGGCAGTAAAGGCTTTCGGGTTAAGCAAACCTGTTGGCGCCGTTATTAAACTGAAAACAAGGCAGGGTGTGATGAATGCGACCGTGATCGGAATAATTAAGGATTTTAATTTCCAGTCGTTGCACCGGAAGATTGCCCCGATCGTTATCGGCGCGTATAACAATCCGATAGCCTACATCGATTACTTTACCCTGAAAGTATCGGGCGACGTGGAAAGGGTAATTGAAGCTGCGTCGAAGGTTCATGACAGGTTTGATACGCGAACGCCGATAGAGTATCATTTCCTGGATCAGCAGCTTGATTCATTCTACGTTGCAGAGAAGCGCGTGGCCATGATTTTTAAAATGGGAGGGGCGCTTAGCATCTTTGTCGCCTGCCTGGGATTATTCGGCCTCGCCACGTTCAACATTGAACGCCGCACGAAGGAACTGGGGATAAGAAAGGTGTTGGGCGCCAGCGAATTGAATCTGTTTGTTATGCTTTCCTCCACATTCACCCGCCAGGTTGGGGTTGCGTATCTGATTGCTGCGCCCGCGGGTTATTTTCTGATGGCAAGGTGGCTGGAAATATTTGAGTATAAAATTTCCCTGCACGCCGGAATATTTATCCTGGCAGGATTGATCGCGCTGGCTATTGCCCTGGTAACCATCAGCTACCGGTCCGTTAAAGCGGCGCATGCAAGTCCCCTGAACGCATTGCGCCAGGAATAGCAACGTTCGCAAAAAGGTATTTGGTTACGCTGATTTATTTTAGTAAGATAGATACGAAAAGTACTTACTAAAATTCACGGATATGAACGCCAGCGATGAATCACGGAGACCGAGCCGCCGAAAATTTATTCAATACACCAGCGCGGTTATTGGAGGAATGGCCTTTCAGATAGGGGCGGTTAACCCGTCCTTTGCATCGGGAAACAATACCTTGAAAGTGGGTTTAATCGGATGCGGGGGCAGGGGGGCCGGAGCGGCAAGTCAGGCCCTCGCTGCGGATCCTGACACCATCCTTACGGCTATGGGAGATGTGTTCACCGATCGCCTGGATGAGTCCTATGCAGCTCTGCTGGAGATGTATCCCAACCGGGTAAAAGTCGCGAAAGATCACAAGTTCATTGGTTTTGATGCCTATCAGAAAGTGATCGACTCCGGAGTAGATGTTGTGCTACTGGCAACACCGCCGGCGTTCCGGCCCGATCATATGACCGCTGCTGTAAATGCAGGCAAGCACACATTTTGCGAGAAGCCTGTCGCCGTGGATGCACCCGGTGTCCGGAAGGTACTGGCTGCGGCAAAGAAGGCAAAGGATAAAAACCTCTCGGTTGTTTCGGGGTTTTGCTTCCGGTACGAGAACGCGAAACGCGAGCTTTTTAATAGAGTTCGGTCGGGTGAGATTGGTGAAATCAAAACCGTGTCGACGATGCGCAACGGCGAACAGCTGTGGTCCCGTCCCAAAGAGCAGGGCTGGAGTGATATGGAGTACCGGTTGCGGAACTGGCTCTATTACAGTTGGCTATCCGGCGACTTCATCACGGAAATGATGGTTCACAGTCTGGATATGATGTCCTGGGCACTCGGCGACAAGGATCCGATAAAGGCGACAGGAACGGGCGGACGGCAGGTAAGAACAGCAGAAGTTTTCGGCAATGTATACGATCACTTTGCCGTAGAGTACGAATATGAGAACGGGGTGCGCGGATATCACTTCAGCCGCCAGCAGGACGGGTGTTCGAACATCAGCAAGGTTGATATAGCCGGGACGTTGGGAAACGCCTATATTGGTGGTACGCACGGGCATGAGATCACCGGCAAAACCAGGTGGGTTTTTCAAGGTGAAAAGAACGACATGTACCAGACTGAACATGACGAGCTGTTTGCCGCCATCAGGAAAAACAAACCTATGAATGACGGCGAATGGATGGCGCGCAGCACAATGCTCGGCATTCTTGGCAGAATGGCAGCATATACCGGTCAGACCATTACATGGGAAGATGCTCTTCAATCGAACCAGGTACTGGGCCCTGCGATCGATGAGTTCAACTGGGATTTGAAATGGCCGGGGCACGAAGTTGCCATGCCCGGTAAAACAAAACTTTTTTAAGCCAACGAACATGAAGACCCCGGAGAAACGACTGCTCTATTTTCTGATACTTGTCCTTCAATCCAGCATTCTAACGGCGCAGACCCCAAAGGCCCTGTCATTCGGAACGATGTTGAATATCAATGCCATCACTCCGGCATCGGGGCAGAATGAAGTATCCTTGCGATGGATAGATGTAAATACATCACCGGAAACATGGTCCGTTAAAAACGGATTGCTGATGTCTACCGGATTACCGATCGGCGTTATGCGATCGGAGAAACAATTCGAAAATTTTATACTTCACATTGAGTGGATGCATCTGGAGGCCGGTGGTAATTCCGGTCTTTTTATCTGGAGTGCCGCGAGGCCGGATGAGGAGAGCAGGCTTCCCGATGGGGTAGAGGTTCAGATGCTGGAACTGGACTGGGTAAATCTAAACAAACAAAACGGCCAGCAACCACCCATAGCCTATGTACACGGAGAACTTTTCGGCGTAGGTGGTGTGAAGACAGCGCCGGACAATCCGCGGGGGGAGCGAAGCAAATCCATTGAGAACCTCTGTAAGGGAAAAGGAGAGTGGAACACGTACGATGTAGTATGCGTGGATGGAGTGGTGAAACTTTCCGTAAATGGAAAATTTGTGAACGGCGTGAGCAACGCGACGCAGAAGAAAGGATATATATGTTTTGAAGCCGAGGGGGCGCCGATTCATTTTCGTAATCTGAGGATCATCGAATTACCCCCGGGTGTTACGACAGCGGAGCAGGTCGCCCGGGAGATAAACTGAGGACTTCTCTGGATGGTACGGAAGGTGGTTGGGGCATGATCGTTTAATTCCATTGGAATAAAGGAACAACGCCGCCGGATCGTGGTAATTATTTTGTTACACGTTAGGGGTAACTTCTCACAGGAGGATCCCGTTTAAAATAGATTTTTCTTTCAAAGGCAAACCTCAGCATGGTGGATTCGTCCAGGAGCAGTGAAGTAACGATAGCTATCTTTCCTCTGGAAAACCTTAGTGAGGGAAACGCATTGGATATCTTTTGCAAGTCGTTTTATATCGATCTCGTTACGGAGTTATCACGCTTCAGGCAATTTCAGGTTATTCCCTGCGAATTGGTTCCGGAGGCACAGGGCGCTGGTTACGTGTATTCGATCAGGGGCTCTTTCCGGTTTTACCGTGACATACTGCGGATCAACGCACAACTGATAAACAACCGGACAGGGCAGGTAGCATGGGCGGATCGTTATGAAGGTGAAAAGGATTCATTGTTTTCCATACAGGAGGACCTTCTGAAAGAGATCGTGTCATCGTTGCAGCAACAGCTGAACTACAATCTTCTTGCGCAGATCAGAAAAAAATCTCCCGTCAACCTGACAGTATATGAACACTGGCTTTACGGGATGGAAGCGTTAAAAGCCGGAGATACCGTGGCGGATGAAAAAGCGCGTGTTCACTTCAGTGAAGCGATCAGGATCGACCCCGATTACTCGCTTGCCTATTCGGGTATGTCCCTTACCTATTTTAATGAATGGAGTTGTCAGCTCTGGGAACGGTGGGAGATCAGCCAGAAAGGAGCATTTGAGTGGGCGCAGAAAGCGATAGACCTGGATGAACAGAATTACGTTGCCGCGTTGGTGCTCGGCCGTGTATTTTTATACGAGGGGGAGTATGACAAGGCCGAGCATTACCTCCGGCGCGCGCTTCGGCTGAATCCGAATGATGGAGAAAGTTTGATTCAAATCGCATCGTGTTTTGTTTTTTTAGGGTATGTGACGGAAGCGGAAAACCTGTATAACAGGGTGATCCAAATGACCCCCTTAAATAAGGACCAGTACAGTTATATCGGTGCGTTTATAGCGCTTGAATTGGGTCAGTTTGAAAAGTGTATTGCTCTTGGTTCCCGGAGGCCGGCGCCGTGGGTGGATTTTCCTGGTATGATGGCCGCTGCGCATTTCCATACGGGAGACCTTGAAGGTATGAGACGCTGGTGGCAACTATTTTTGACCGAGTTTGAAAAGAAGATATTAAAAGGTGCACCCCTGGACGAAAAACAGGCGCTCCAGTGGATCATTAACATAAGTCCCTACCGGGGAAGAACAAACCTGGAGCCGTTCTGGAAGTATATCGCCGGCGAGGATTTTGATCTTTCAGCCCAACCGTTCAATAAGGAGCCGCATTCGGGAGCAGGTGCGAATGAGTTTTTCAGGGAAGATCATTTCTGGCGAATCTCCTTCGCGGGAAAAACAATTCAAATGCCGGACGTAAAAGGTTTACATGATATAGCCAGGTTGCTGGATGATCCTGAAAAACAAATCCACTGTTCAGAACTGTTTGGCCTTGGGGTGGTGATGGGATCGGAAAAAATGTTTGATGAAAAAGCACGCCGTTCATATCAGAAAAAAATCCTGGAACTCCGCGAAGAGATAGCCTTATCGGAGCGGGACAACGACCCGGAGCGCACCCATGCATTACAACGGGAGTATGACGATATCGTCGAACATTTGTCGTCCTCCCTGGGCATAAGGGGCAACGTGCGGAAAACGAACGATGCGGTTGACAAAGCTCGTTCGGCAGTTACCTGGCGAATCAGGACGGCTATCCGGAAAATTGAACAGGTGCATCCTGAGTTGAGCAAGCATCTGTCACTCTCTATAAAAACCGGGACCTTCTGCAGCTATGACCCGGAGCGGCCGTTAAAATGGAATTAATATTCCAAAAAATATCGGTTAAAGCTCAAAACTCACATTGTGAGGGAAGAACTTACGCAATGGAAGGTATAACAAGACAAAACCGTATGCCGACACCACTTGAAATTCTGCTCGACCCAATTTCGTTGATCATCTTAGCCGTTTATGGATTCCTGATGTTGTGGGAAGCCCTGATGCCGGGGCGGAAGCTACCTCATGTGAAATTCTGGAAAATAAGGGGCCTTCTCTTTTTTTTCGCCTTCTTTTTCTTTTCGAGTTATATGCCGATGCTGATCAATCCTTTCCTGGAGCCATACCGTATGCTGGACCTTTCCGGTATGGGGACCGTATGGGGCGGCCTGGTCGCTGTCCTCCTCTACGAGTTTGGCGTTTTTGTTTGGCATTACAGCCTTCATCGCAGCGACTTTTTATGGAAGAATTTTCACCAGCTTCACCATAGTGCGGAACGTCTGGATACTTATGGAGCATTTTATTTCAGCCCGCTGGACATGCTGGGATGGGTTGTGCTCGGCAGCATTTGTTTCAGCCTTGTTGCAGGCTTCTCGCCGCAAGCTATCACGGTAATGCTACTGGTTACTAATTTCTTCAGTATTTTCCAGCACGCGAATATCAAGACTCCTCAGTGGCTGGGTTATTTCGTTCAGCGTCCGGAGAGCCACACGTTTCATCACGCGCAGGGTATTCACCGGTATAATTATTCGGACCTGCCGCTTTTCGATATTCTGTTCGGAACATTCAAAAATCCAAAAGACTTCGAGTTTGAAACCGGATTTTATCACGGAGCGTCTGCACGGTTGTGGGACATGCTTCGCGGAAAGGATGTCACCCGGCGTTCCGATGCTTAGGACCATTAATGTTAACAGGTGAACGGAGACCAATGAGGTGGAAAAAGCTGCCTGAAGGGGCGTAAGTGATTTAAAGAAAGTTCATCGGTCATACAAAGGGTAAGTCGATTCATAAAATGAAACGCCTGAGCAAATTTTTGCCCGCACATCCCGGGATCATCGGCACGGGTTGCTTTTTTACAGACGGGAACCTGGAGAACGCATTGCGGAAACGCGGTGTGAATCTCGTACACGACGCGGCTTTCGAACTGTTGTATTCCCGCGAAGGAAGGCAGCTTCTGAATTCTTACCACCAGCGGTATCTGGAGCTGGCGCAGCAGCTACATCGCACTTACATCCTGCATACACCAACCTGGAGGGCAAATGCGGATTGGATATTCAAGCTCGGATACCCGCTTTCCGAACTGGCCGCCGTAAACCGTCATGCCGCACAGTTTGCCAGGGAAATTCAATACGCCAGTAGTTTCGGACAAGTGTTAATAAGTGGATGTGTCGGTCCACGGCCTATTTACAATCAACATGCCGGAACGATGAATGCCGATGACGCATCGTCATATCACCTGGAGCAGGTAAGAACCCTTGCCCTGGCCGACGTCGATGTCATCTCCGGTTTGTCGATAACCTATGCCGAAGAGGCTATTGGTATCATTCGTTCTGCGCGGAAGGTTGGTGTGCCTGTGGTTATTTCTTTTTCTGTCTCCTCCGACGGAACAAACATGAACGGCATCAAGCTGCCGGATCTGATTGCCGCCATCGACGATTCTACTGACGCCTATGCGCAATACTACATGATCCAGTGCGAAGATCCCGCTGCCATTTTTTCATTTCTTAATTCCGAACCTTCACCATGGGATCGCGTACGAGGTGCAGTGCTGAGCGGCAACACCTTTGCGGATTTTGGTCACGCAATGGAAACGCTGCCCGATAACCTTGTGATCGGAGGTGATTTCCAGTTGCCTGAAATAGGGGAATGAGCCTCAATCATGCTTATGCCAAGTTCCGATACATCCTTAAAACCGTGCTACGCCTGCCCCGTTTTAAGTTTTGATCGATTGAAAATACTTAGCCTTCAGTAATAGCAGCCTCGTCCATGTATGACACCTCCCACGGGTTTACCCTCGAGGTCGGCGAAGCTGTGGTAATACATCCGTGTCAGTTCTTTTTGTTCGGATCGTAACTGACCATCCACTGCACGCCGAATTTATCCGTACACATGCCAAAGTAAGCGCCCCAGAACATTTTTCCCATGGGGATCGTCGCCTTGCCACCCGCCGACAGGTCATCGTAGAGTTTTTTGGCTTCCGCCTCGCTCTCCGTATCGATGGACAAGTGATGGTTGGTTCCCATCGTGACCGAATGCCCCATAGACTCCAGTGCGTCCGTACCCATTAGCAGGGTATTTTTTCCAACTGCAAGAGCAATATGCATCAATTTGTCCTTCTCGTGTTCCGGAACTCTGGCTGCCTCAGGAGTGTCTTTAAACCGTTGAACTGTGAGGAATTCTCCTCCGAAAACCTGCTTATAAAAATTAAATGCTTCTTCCGTGTTTCCAGGGAAGTTAAGGTAAGGGTTGATTGTTAACATGGCTTTGTTTTTAGGATAAGTAAATTATTTAAATATGTGTTGACGGCCGCGGTCCGGACATCTGTCACAATGCCGGATTCTATAGGTTCAGGTTAATTTTTCCATCGTTTATCACGGGCTGCTGATCAGGAAGCACTTCCGCATAAAAACCGAGGTCTCTCAATATGCTGATTAATGTGCCCGCAATGCATATTTCTCCCCGGTACTCCACACGAAGAATATTATCACAATCCTGCAAATCAAAATTTGCGCGGCAGGAAAACCTGGCGTGAATGCAGGCCAGCAGCATCTCCGCCTGCTCACGGGTCTTAACATTCGTTTTAAAAACCTCAACCATGAGCGTGAAGATTTTTGATATCTGTAACCAATTCCGGGAAGCCTCTTCCGAACAAATGTCCGCGATTTGTAAATTCACGGGTTGTTACATGGGGCAACTCGTCTGCGAATGTTCGGAAGTGACTTAACGGAACAACTTCGTCATCACTGCTATGGTAAAGGAAGATAGCGGGAATATCCCGAAGGCGATCGGCATAATTTGTTTTCAGTACATATTCTTCTACCTCCCAGTCCTCTTTACCCCAATAGATCGTGCCGATTAAAAAAAGGCCTTTGATCTTCCTTCCGATCTTCTCTTCCGAAAGGTATTTAAGCAGGACAGTGGCACCCAGTGAGTGCCCGATCAGGATGGGATCATCTTCAAGTGACTCGAAAATCTTACGTAATTTATTTCTCCAGGAGTTGTATCGCGGGTTTTCCGGATCCGGCATCTGAGGAAGGATTATTTGGTAACCCGACCCGAGATTGTCCTTCAGGTATGTGACCAGGTAATCGCTTCCCTCGTGGTATCCCTGGGGTCCCGCGCTGTGAATGAAAAGAATTTCTTCTTTCATTTCGACACACGGATGTCCTGTTGTTCTTTTCGCACCATACATAACATCTCATCATCATTTTTATACCATTCCACACATGGTCTCCTGGCGTCCGGGCAGTGCTCCGGAAGCATGTCAGCAAAGACATCCTTTATGGTATGCGTTTTTCTCCGCCAGTCTTTTACCGTCACCGTAAAGTATTCTCCTTTTTCAATAAAGTATCGCTGGTAATTGTGTTGCTCTGCTTCACCTGGATAATTTTCTACGGCGGCCGCGATATATACGATACCCTCAGGAGCCACATAACTTATGCCGTAATATGCGCGGTCGAGACCACCTGGCAGGGTAGCGATCATGGAGTCGAATGCTTCTCCGATCCCGTCGGGAAAAGTTTTTACGGGGAAACCCATAACGTTCAGGTTTTCGGACAGGTAGTAGGAATCCATACGGCTTTTTTTACAGGCAAACTTAGCAGCCGGGATGTGATTTCCGGGGGTGTAAATCCGGCAATATGAGGGGTTGATTCCGACAGCAATGTGTTTTACTTTTGAACGTAATATTGGCCTCGCGCCAATGGGTGTCAACTAACGTACTATTCAACAATGAAACACATATCCATACTCGTTCCCCAGGGAGCAATCCTGGGAAGCCTTGAAGGATCGCGGCAGTTGCTGACGCAGGTAAACGAACTTTTCAAATCGAAAGGAGCTCCACCGATATTTAAAGTACAGTTGGTTGGTATTTCAAAAGAGACAAAATTATGCGGCGGTCTTTTTACGGCTAATGCCGATCTGCTGATCGATGAAGTATCAAAAACGGATCTCATCATCATTCCTGCACTGGACGGCGACATACAGGTGGCGTTGGAGAATAATAAGTCCTTCATTCCATGGATCGTGAAGCAATACAATAGCGGGGCCGAAGTTGCCAGCCTGTGTTTGGGAGCATTCCTGCTGGCCTCTACGGGCCTCCTGGATGGTAAGAAATGTGCCACGCACTGGATGGCGGAAAATAATTTCCGGAAGATGTTCCCCGAGGTCAACCTCGTCACGGAAAAAGTGATTACAGACGAACACCGTTTGTATTCAAGCGGCGGTGCCTTTTCATATACAAACCTGATCCTCTACCTGATCGAAAAATATGCAGGACGTGAGATCGCTGTTCTGTCATCGAAAGTATTTGCGCTTGACATCGATCGTGAAGATCAGCTCTCCTTTATCATTTTCCAGGGCCAGAAAGATCACGAAGACGAACAAATCAGGAAAGCACAGGATTTTATCGAAAAGAACTTCAGCGAAAAGATTACAGTGGATCAATTGGCGTCGATGTTTGCTATTGGCCGTCGCAACCTGGAAAGGAGGTTTAAGAAGGCAACATCCAACACCGTGGTGGAATACATTCAACGGGTCAAAATGGAAGCTGCCAAAATGAACCTTGAATCATCGCGGGAGAATGTGAATGAGGTAATGTACAAGGTGGGCTATACGGATACGAAGGCGTTCCGCAATACTTTTAAACGGATCACAGGTCTTTCGCCGGTTCAGTATAGAACAAAATACAACCGCGATACCCAGTTGCGGTAGACAGAAGAACAGATCTTAAGAAGGCCGTAAGTTAATAACACCAACGGCCTTCTTTAATCATGTCACCGGTTAACGTTCCCAGAACGGAGGCGGTTCGATCCCCAACGCCCTCAGATAGACGTAACCCTGTCCTCTGTGATGTATTTCGTTGTCGATGAAGTAAAGTAACGTCCAGTATATTGCGCCCTTCCACTGGCCGAACGCTACATCAATTTCCTGAAACCTTCCCTCGGGGATTTCCGGCCAGTACTTGTTGATATGCTCGGTGGCATCGTCCCAGAGTTTTAGCAGTTCCTCTTTCGTATCCGCCTTGGCTTCCGCGAACGCCGGCCATTTCCTCGTTACGATACCAGTCAAACCCGGAACAGCCATACCGATCATTTCTTTCGCCAGGGTTGCGAACGGACGCATGCCGCCGACTGAAAAATTGAATAGCTCTTTTTCGGGAAAGGCTTCGATCACACGCCGGGTCAGGCGGCGATGTCCCTGCCACTGTTCCAACAGTGCTTCCGGTGTGATAAACAATGCTGTTGCTTCACTCGTTTTATTTTCCATAAATTGATTTGTTTGATGTCCGGTACAAAGGAACACCAGGGTACTGACAGCAGTATGTCAGCAGGCGACAGGCATCAAAATTATTTATAAAAAACTTCGGTTACGCTTTTTGCCCAAATATCCAGGTGTCTATGAAATCGTTCCTGAATCTGCCGTCCGGGTCGTACTGACCTGCAAGCCGTTGAAAGTCAGCAAGCTTTTCGTATCGTGACTGGAGAACGGCGGGAGGGATAGTAAACAGTTTCCCCCAGTGTGGCTTTACACCAAAAGGCGCCAGTTTTTCTTCGATCCTCGGAAGCAGTTTAGTAACATTTTCAACATCCTGTTTTAACGTAAAGTGAATAGCGACGGAGGGCTGATGATAACAGGGACTCATCCATAAATTGTCGGCGTCGATCGTCCTGATCTCGGTGATCATCAGGACAGGTTTTATCTCATCGCGAAGGGTACTGACAGCCCTGATCGCTTCGACGGCGTTTTGCATCGGTACAAAAAACTCGGCTTGCAGTTCCTCTCCGCTACTGGGTGTGAATCCCATCTTGAAGTGAGGGAGGCGATCATACCACGGACCGGGTACTCCCATTTGTTCGGTACAATTCTCGGCGGATATTTCAATGATCGGATGGACGTTGCGGTCCGCCAGCGTGGCGCCGAAAAACTCACGTTCGGCTGTAAATTCCTCTCCATTCCTGACAACCCGTTTGATCCATACCTGGTTGATATCAGCCTGCCAGTCGGTGAATAGGCTTACGCTGTAGCCGCTCGACATGATCTCGGCGAAGTGTTCCTCCAGTTGAGTTACCGGTAGATTCAGGTAAACATGTTGCATGACGGAGAATGTTGGAATAATGTCGAGCGTTACTTTTGTAACCAGACCCAGCGTTCCCAGACCCACGACGGCCCCATAAAAAACGTCCGGGTCGTTTTCTCTTGTCAAAGTAACCAGTTCACCTTTGCCGTTAACGATCTCCAGAGCCGATACCGCGGTGGCCAGGTTCCCGTTTGCAACGCCTGAGCCATGCGTTGCTGTTGCGCAGGCCCCCGCGACGGAAATGTGCGGCAGGGAAGCGAGGTTGTGAATGGCGAAGCCCTGTTCGTGAAGATATTTACAGAACTCACCGTACCGGATACCGGCACCTACCGTAATTGTGCGCGCTTCCTTGTCCAGGTGATGAATAGTATTCAGATTACGGGTCGAGATCAGGTTAGCTTCAGAGTCGGCGATGCGGTTAAAACAATGGCGGGTACCGAGCACGCGGAGTTTCGGACACTTTTTGATGATCTCCACAGCCGCTTCCGTGCTGGTGGGCTCATAGATGTTGGTGGTACTGTAAGTTAGATTTCCGGCCCAGTTTTTCATTTTTTCGGTCTCCTTTTGTTTTTCCTGAGTGCACGCGTTCAACGGTGACAGGGCGGCTCCCGTGACCAAAGCCGAAGATAACTTAAGGAAGGTTCTTTTTTTCATGAGTTTCAAATGGTTCTGGTTGTCCGATTCAATTTATGGTTCCAAATAAAGGTATATCCGGCGGATACCCCTGTTTGCGTTTTCCTGCGCCGACTAAGATAATCAAAACTTCAGCGGATCGTGGATATCAGTACATTGCGACTATGCATTTTTAAGTGCACTTTTGCGCCTTTGCCAAGCAAGTATGGTCATCAAGAAAGTAAAAAGGGATAGTGTCTTTATTATCTGGATACTGGGCGCACTGGCCACAATCACACCCATTGCCATTGATCTGTATTTGCCGGCTTTTTCTTCGATCGCCAGCGACTTTGGTTCAACACCAGCTACCGTCTCGTTGTCTGTGTCCAGTTATTTTATCGGTATGGCCATAGGGCAAATGTTATACGGACCGCTGCTCGATCGTTTCGGGCGGAAACGACCGCTTTATGCCGGATTGCTGCTTTTTGTTGTGGCCAGTATTGGTTGCATGCAATCCTGGAATGTCGATGTACTGGTGGGATTCCGGTTTTTGCAGGCGATTGGAGGAAGTGTAGCATGGGTGGGAGCCCTTTCCATGGTACGCGATTTCTTTCCTGTCGAACAAAGCGCCAGAGTATTCTCACTGCTGATACTGATCATCGGCGTATCACCGCTCCTCGCACCCACCATCGGTGGCTTTATTATTTCCGCATGGGGATGGCAGGCGATTTTTGTTGTGTTGGCCGCCGTAACATTGATCATCCTGGTGATCGTGTTCTTTTATCTTCCCGAAGGTCATGAACCCGATCCAACGGTTTCATTAAATCTCAAACCGATGCTTGCGACTTTCGCGGATGTGCTCAGACAGCCACAATTCTATACCTATGCGTTCGCAGGCGCCTTTGCGTTCTCCACGTTGTTTATTTATGTAGCCGGGTCACCTGTCATATTTATGGACATCCATAAGGTAAGCGCCCAGGCATATGGTGGGATATTTGCGTTGCTGTCCGTTGGATTTATCGGCGGAAGCCAGCTCAATATCTTTCTCACCCGGAAAACAAAAAGTGAGAACATCTTCAGGTTTGCATTGATCTGCCAGGTTATTACGAGCCTTGTCTTTTTAGCCGCAGCGTGGAATGACATCCTCGGCTTATATACAACGATCGGCCTGTTCTTCATTTGCCTGAGCTGTGTCGGCCTGACGAACCCGAATGCCACGGCACTGGCACTCGCACCGTTTGAAAAAAATATCGGTAGCGCCTCGGCATTGTTGGGTTGCGCTCAGATTGGCATTGCCGCTCTTGCATCGAGCGGTGTCGGACTTTTTGGTGCGACCGATACGTTGTCTATCGTTTCACTGATGATGGTCACCTCACTCACGGCATTGCTGATTCTGTACAGGGGAAAACGGCGTATTCCCGAGCTGGTTGTCAGTCAGGGATCTGTCCCCAAGTCCGCGGTTCACTGACTACATATCATTCGCACGGTATTTCAATATTGGATAGATCGGAGGAATGCCAGGCTTTTGGGTACCTGGTCCAGCGCGCGGGACGACTCATCTTCAATAAAATAATGTTTGATGCCGATCTTTTTAGCGGTCTTCATGATCTCTTCGATGCCGACATCACCTGTTCCAAGGACTACATTTGTTTCTACATCCTGCCTTCCGTTGAGGTTATTAGGTGTCCCGGGTCTCCGGTCTTTCAGGTGAAGCATCTTCCACCTGTTGGGATATTTTTTGAGGAGGGCAACAGGGTCCTGGCCGGGATTTTTGATCCAGAAAACATCCATCTGGAATGTCACGTATTCCGGGTTGGTATTGTCCATCATATATTCGAATAGTGTTCCCTTACCTTCCTGATATTCCCTGAACTCATAACCGTGCGGGTGGTAGGCTAATGTAAGGCCGTTTTCCTTTATGATCTTTCCGGCTTCGTTGAACACATCCACGCCCTTTTTCATATCTGCGTAAGTGAAATTATCGCCTTCATGGGGGATCCAGTAACATACCACGAATTGTGCGCCAAGGTCTTTCGCATTGGCAATGACTTTTTGCAGGCTGTCCTTATGCTGTAATCTTTCAAAGCTTCCGCCTGTGGCAATAATCTTAAGCCCGTATTGTTTCAGCAATTTTTTATATTCATCCCGGTTCATGCCGCGGGCCACGCCGCCCTCCAGTTCAGTCATCCCCAGTTCTTTGACCCTGGCAAGCGTAGCGGGAATACCTTCTTTATACATGTGGCGCATGCTTCCCATCTGAATTCCGATTTCCTGCGCCTTCAGTCCCCGGTGTGTGAGGACCGAGACCATCAGAATACTAAGGAGTGTGTATTTCGTCATTGAATTTTTCATAAGGGTCCTTTTTAATGTGTTTGCAACGACTTGGTCATACCTAATTAAGGTAATTCAGTGACATGTCAAAGGCGTTTTACAGGAGGAAAGGTTGTGATTGATAAAAAAATATCGCTTGGAGCCGTTACCAGACCCAGGTATTTGCATAAAGGGCTATAACCCATTGTGAAAACATGAAAGACCTGCCTAAAACCTTTGTTGCCGGATGGCATTACCTCTCAGTTATTGGGATCTCGCTGATGTTGTTTTCGCTGGTGTTGCTTCTGAACAGCTGCAACACCGAGTATCGTTTAAAAGAAGATTTTGATGCCGAAAATCTGAACGCCATCCCCCTTCAGTCACCGGCGCCAACACCGCCGCTCGATAATACACTTTGGACTCAGCAATTCCTTGTGCCAAAAATTACCGTAAGGCCGGAAGGAGGGAAGTGGGTCAGCGTACAGCCTCGGCAGAATTATGTCGGACGGAATTACGCCCAAGCCTTGTCGGCATTCAGCGACTATTTTAAGTCGAACGGCAAGAACATACGCGGCCGGATGACGATCCGGCTTATTGGATCCGGGCACGTGGTTGTCGGTTTTCAGGCGTTGCAAAATGCAAACTTCCAGGGAAGTCCGTTGGGAGGGTATTCGATTCGTAACGACATTACATCCGACATCGCCTATCTGAACAGCAATCAATTATCAAGCGTCCTGGAAGGCCAGCAATACTTCGGGCCACAGGGTTTTGGAATGTTTCTCGCACCATATACACAAGGGAAAACAGTTGAACTCGCCTGGTCTATCGATCAGACTTCGCGGGTTATGAGCCTGAGCGTACGTCCCGGAAACGAAAACAATCAGGTCGTATTTCCATCCACCACCAGGGAGGGAATATCCAACACCCCGTTAAAACGCATCTATCTGACGATCACTGTAATTGATTTTACCACGAGCACAACGATGTTCGTTGACGATCTTTCCATAGAGGAAGAGATGTAGCCGGTTCTTTGTTCCCTCAGGTCTGCGCGAACGGTTTTTGAAAAAAATATTACCTTTGGTGCCGGGAGTATTTCATAAAATCAGGCATGTCTGTCTCCACAAACCTGCTTTTGTTTATCATAGGAGCAGGGATCCTGCAGGGGTTATTCCTTTCCTGCCTGATTTACTTTCATCCCAGAAGTGACCGGTCTGTCAGTACATTCCTGGCTCTGTACATTTTTTGTTACTGTATTCCGATGTTCACACCAGTGATACAGCACTTCTTTTCCTGGCAGCTCCTTATTCTCGTCGACCCCTTCCTGGTATTGATCGGCCCGTTTTTATACCTGTATGTCTCCAGCTTTAAAGACGAGATAACGTTCCGGAAAGCGTGGCCTCATTTTATTTTGTTCCTGGTCTTCCTTGTATTTGATTACTATTTGTACCAACTGTTCATCAGTGATTATCCACCGTCCTCAACGTTACCTCCGGAGATTCCCCACCGTTCTGCCGCGATGATTCGCGTGTTTGTACGGATTACGCAGATGATGGTATACTTCTTCCTGGCGGGACGCGCACTGTCATCGTACCAACGTTCCATTCAACACCTGTTCTCCGAGACGAGCAGGATCAGCCTTGGTTGGGTCAGGTGGCTTATCAACGGATACCTTGTGCTATTGTTGTTGATGATCGGATTTTACCTGGCTATCCTTAAAAATCCCGAGTATTTTGGTCTGATCATCCTGATCAACACGGCGCTTGTCACTCCTTATATGTATGCCGTTACATTCAAAGGAATTACCCAACCGACGTTATGGCAACTCCGCCCAGGGTTGCAGAAAGACCGGGTAATGGAAGACATGCACGATGCCGAAGTATTGGTGCCTTTTGAGAAGGAGCATGAAAATAAAGTGTTAAAATCCGCTTTACCACAGGAACGGAGGGATGAAATCGTGAGTCGCATTCTTGACCTGATGGAGAACGACAGGATATATCTTCAAAGCGAACTTACATTACAGGACCTCGCAGACAGGCTTTCCATTCCTTCCTACCAGGTGACGCAATCTATTAACGAAGGGTTGCAAAAAAACTTTTACGATCTCGTCAATGGGTACCGGGTTGAAGAGGCCAAGCGAGTGCTGCTCGATCCGGCGAGCCGGAACAGTAAAATACTAACCATTGGTCTCGAAGCCGGGTTCAATTCAAAGACCACCTTCAATACAGTCTTTAAGAAATTCACTGGATTTACACCCAGTGAATTCAAGGAACAGGACAATGTGGTTGTTCGCGCCTGACACATCGCGCAGACTACGGCGGCATTAACAGATGTGCGATAATCCATTTTCATTCGAAATCCAACTTGAACAATGAGAGCCAGGAGTTGGTGAGCGAGTTAACGTTTTCCCAAAGCACGAACGATCGTTCCAGTTGCCTGGCTTACGCAAATCAGAATGGCTCCGCTTCCTGTGAGCCAAACTTCACCTTTACGGAATTAACCGTAGTGACGTTTCAGGGTTTGGCTTCTTTATTTTGTTTTTTTTCAGGTTACAGCCTGATATTCTGATCCTTCCAGGGTCTCGCCACAGTTGTGCGTTCGGCATTAAAATCCGAACCAGAAAAGCGTTCGGATTATCTAAACCGAACCTTTTGGCCTGTCCGAACCCCAATTTCCCGCCGTAAACACCCGCATTACAAAACCAAAAAAATCAAACACATGACGAAAGTTAAGACCCTGATCTACCTGATTGTCCTGGTCCTGTCCGGCGGTACCGCGGCAGCCCAGACGTACTCCCTGGAAAACTGTATCCAGGCTGCACTGGAAAACAACGAGCAGTTAAGGAACAGCCGCCTCGATATGGAAGCCGCCTCCTACAGGATCAAAGAAGTAAAGAGCGCCTTGTTACCGACGATCGATCTAAACGGTCAGTTGTTGTACTACAAGGACCTTCCTTCCCAATATGCTCCCGCGTCTGCGTTCGGCGGACCGGAAGGAGAGTATACAAAAATGAGCCTGAACATGAAGCAGACCACATCTGCCAACCTACAGATGACTCAGAATTTATACAACCAGTCTGTCCTCATCGGACTGAAAGCCGCGAAAGTGACGAAGGAAGCGTCGGCGTTGCAGGAAACCGTAACGCGCGAAAGTATCGTCTACAATGTTACATCTACCTACTACAGCATTCAGGTATTGAACGACAACCTGGCAAGGCTTGGGGAGAACATTGCCAACCTGGAGAAGACGACTGCCATAAATGAAGTGCTGAAAGAAAATGAACTCGTTTCAGCTAACATTCATAACCGGATGCTCATCAACCTGGAAAATCTCCGGAACCAGTATGAAAACCAGACACTGCTCCTCGACAAAAATATCACTATGCTCAAATACCTCATGGGTGTCGGGATGTCGGAGACTGTGGTTGTTGCCGATTTTATAGCGGCAGAAGTGATGACGGAGGTTGAATCTGCGGATGTCGGCCAGCGTCCGGATATCCTGTTGCAACAGGCACAGTTGAAAATATCGGAATTCGACAAGAAGAGCATAGCTGCCGGCTATTATCCTGTATTGACTAACAATTTTTCTTTCGGTTACGCAGGCTACTACGATTCGTTTGCACCTCATAAGCAAATCAACGACGACTGGATCAAGAGCAGCTACTTCGCCCTGTCCCTGAAGATCCCCGTGTTTGACGGATTCAGGAAACAGAACCAGATACGACAGAAAGAGGTAGCCATTCAAAAGAACATCAACACCCTTTCATTGATGAGGTCGAACGCCGACCGCGAGGTCCGGGATGCTATCGCAAATTACATAACGAATAAAAAACTGTTTGTCAGCAATCAAAAGAGCCTAGAACTCGCGGAACAACTTTTCAGGAGCGCCCAGGGAGAGTATGAGAACGGAATAACTCCCGTCACGGAATTCCTCAATGCCCAGAACGATCTCTCAACGGCCCGCACAAACTACAGTACAGCACTCCTGAACCTGAAGCTGGCTGAATTGTCGCTGCGGAAAGCAAACGGAACCTTGTTGAAAAATTAATAAACGTATAACTCAAAAAATTAACCCCAATGAAATCAAAAATCATCATCGCTTGCACGGTTACAGTGATACTGGTCGCCGCAACCTTTAAGTTAAGAAGTAATAAACGGACCGTTGAGGAAAACATCTATCGTCCGGACATGAAGAAAAAGGTCCTTGTCGAAGCAGAGGTGGTCGCGGTCAGTAACGTTGACCGTTCGCTGAGCTATACCGGCACGTTTACGGCCAACCGGGAAGTTATGCTTATCCCGCAGATCCACGGTGAAGTGACGTCGATCCATTTCGAAGAAGGCGACCTGGTGAAGAAAGGCACAACCCTCTTGCAGATAGACGACGACCTGCTGCAGGCCCAGTATGCCGCGGCTTTGGCCAACCACCAGACTGCTAAACGCAATCTTGAGCGCCATGAGCAAGCCGCGGGGAGCGGAGGCGTAAGCAAGCTTCAACTCGATAGTTACAGCCTGAACCTGAAAAGTGCCGAGTCTGAACTGAAGCAACTGATCAAACAAATTGAATTGTCGAAGGTTGTGGCACCTTTTGCGGGCACCATTACCCTTCGGGACGTTGAGCCTGGTTCGGTGGTCGGTGGAAGCCCGGTTGCGAGACTTACAGATATAACCAGACTCAAGCTGGAAGTATCCGTACCGGAAAAGGAAATCTTGCTGTTCAGGAAAGGAGAAACAGCGCAGGTGACAACGGATATCTATCCTGGATATTCATTTAGCGGACAAATCGAGTATGTATCGGACCGCGCAGACAATTCCCATAATTATGATGTCAGGATAGTTATTCAAAACAATGATGCGCGTAAGCCTCTGAAGGCGGGGATGTATGGAACCGTATTGCTGAATAAGGACGTAAGCAAGTCTGCTTTGCTGATCCCGCGCTCAGCCCTGCTGGGTTCGGCAAAAAAACCACAAGTATTTGTCGTAACCAATCACAAGGCTATGCTTCGCGACATCAAGACCGGTGTCAGCAATGACGAAACAGTTGAGGTCGTAAGCGGTCTCGATGCGGGCGATGTGGTTGTCACCAGCGGACATATCAACCTCGCGAACGGTTCAAACGTCGATATATCTAAATAATGAATTTTAAAAGACTATCCCTATGAACTTAACTGAAATATCCATAAAAAGGCCTTCGATCATCATTGTTATCTTTTTGATCCTGATGTTAGGTGGCGCTTACTGCTATACCACGCTCAGGTATGAACTGCTGCCTCCCATGGAGGTACCGACCCTGGTAATTACAACGGAGTACCCCGGCGCGGCGCCCACGGAAGTGGAACAATCCGTCACCAAAAAAATTGAAGATGTGGTATCGGGTCTTGATCGGGTAAAAAGCGTTCTCTCGCAGTCGCACGAAGGCGTGTCGGTGATCACGGTCGAGTTTAGCATCGGTACTGACACAGAAGCAAAGGAACAGGAAGCGCAACGCAAGATCAATAATATTATAGGCACACTTCCCGACGACGTGGAATCACCGTCGATCTCAAAAGTATCGCCCAGCGATCAGCCGATCCTGGACCTGATGGTTGTATCGAAAATGGGAGCGCGCGAGACCTATGACCTGGTGGAAGATGAATTACTTCCGCAAATACAGCAGATTGAGGGTATTGGTGAAACCCGTTTGCTTGGTGGCCAGAAGAGAGAGATAAAAGTGAATGTGGATAAGGACAAGCTGGCTTTCTACAACCTCTCGCTGTCGCAGGTCACGCAGACGATCAACCAGGCCAACCTTGACTTTCCCACAGGAAAAGTAAAAGACCGTGGAGATCAGATCACACTACGCCTGGCCGGAAAATTCTCTTCGATGAAACAGATCGAAGACCTCATGATACCGACTCCTTCCGGAGGTACCGTTCGCGTGTCAGATATCGCGGACGTGGTGGATGGAGCGAAAGATCAGACATCCGTGAGCAGGTTTAACGGTAAAGAGGGCATCGGGATCAGCATCAAAAAGCAAAGTGAAGCCAATGCGGTGAAGATCAGCGAAGAACTGCGGACGAAGATCGCTGCCATGGAAAAGAAGTATGAAAGCAAGGGTGTCAGTATCGTTATCGCGGATGATACCTCGGAGTTCACGCTGGAAGCAGCTGACGCTGTTACCCACGACCTGGTCATCGCCGTCGTACTGGTTGCGGTGGTGATGCTCCTCTTCTTACACAGCCTTCGCGACTCACTTATCGTTCTTGTCGCGATTCCCGCCTCATTGCTATCCACCTTTATCGCGATGTACCTGTTCGGTTATTCCCTTAACCTGATGACGCTGTTGGCGATGTCTTTAGTAATCGGAATCCTTGTCGATGATTCCATTGTGGTACTTGAAAATATCCACAGGCACCTTCACATGGGTAAGGACAGAGTGAAAGCAACCCTCGACGGACGGAAGGAGATCGGCTTCTCTGCTATGGCTATCACTATGGTGGACGTCGTTGTCTTTCTTCCCATCGCCCTCATCGATACCATCATCGGAGACGTACTCAGGCAGTATTCCGTTACCATCGTGGTATCTACGTTGATGAGCTTGTTCGTCTGCTATACGATCACGCCATGGCTGGCTTCCCGTTTTGGAAAGGTGACCCACCTTACCGCTGCCAACTGGTTTCACAGACCATTGATCATCTTTGAATCATGGCTTGGAAAGCTTACGGGATGGTATGCGAATCAGCTGAAGTGGACGCTCAACCACAAACTCGCAACGAGCCTTGCTATCATAGCGGCGTTCATCGCCACAGGCATAGTCATGAGAATGGGAATTTTGGGCCAGGAGATGGTGGCCGCAGGCGACCGGGGTAAGATGTTGCTGAAACTGGAGTACGACAAACGCACGTCTCTGACAGAGAACAATATTCGTTCCCTGGAGATTGAAAACTATTTGTTGTCTCAACCCGAAGTAAAGACAGTATTTTCAAATATCGGAGGTGCCAGTACCTCAAGCGTTATAGCTACGGTTGGGAGTGAGAACAAGTCGGAACTGACCGTAGGGCTCGTTCCGGTGACGGAGCGTTCACTGACAACGGAAAAATTCATGTTGAAAATGAGAAACCAGCTGGAGAAAACCTATCCCGGGCTGGAGGTAAACTCCGTGGTGATCGGGATCACAAAAAGCGATGAACCTATTCAGATCGTTTTGAACAGCGAAAACCGCGATGACTTGTTCCGGGCTACCAGGCAACTGGAGGGTATGATCAAAGCATTACCAGGGGCCAATGATGTAACGGTAAGTGTTGAAGAGGGAAGCCCGGAACTTATTATCTCGCTGGATCGTGAAAAAATGGAACAGCTTGGATTAAGCGCGGGTCAAATAGGGGAGGCCTTGCAGAATGCCTACACCGGTAACACCGATGCCAAGTACCGGGTAGGGAACAACGAATATGATATCAATGTCAGGTTCGACGAGTTCGACCGGAGCAACGTGACGGATGTAGAGAATATCAGTTTCCTGAACAGCCGCGGGGAAACCATTATGTTGTCGCAGTTTGCGTCGCTGGCGCAAAACAGTGGCCCTTCCATGCTCGAGCGAAAGAACAGGAGGACTTCTGTAACCATCAAAAGCAACGTGCTGGGCATTACATCCGGAACCCTGGCGAACAACATAACTCAGGCACTGGAACTGAATCCCCTGCCGCAGACGGTCGAGATGCATTGGACGGGTGATATTGAACGGCAGACGGATTCATTCCAGGCGCTGGGGCTTGCACTCGCTGCTGCTATACTTCTGGTGTACCTCGTTATGGTGGTGCTGTACGACAGCTTTGTATATCCCTTCGTTGTGTTGTTCTCCGTTCCTGTTGCCTTGATCGGCGCGTTTATCGCCCTGAACCTCGCCATGAGCACACTCAGTATCTTTACGATGCTCGGCGTCATCATGCTTATAGGACTCGTCATGAAAAACGGAATCCTGATCGTGGACTTTGCCAATCAGAAGAAGGCCGAAGGTCTCAGCAGCTTTGATGCCTTGATCGCCTCCGGCACCGACCGCCTCCGTCCGATCCTGATGACTACGATTGCCATGGTGATCGGTATGCTTCCCATCGCGCTGGCAAGCGGCGCCGGGTCGGAGTGGAAGAACGCACTTGCTATTGTGATGATCGGTGGGTTGTTATCGTCGCTGATGCTCACGGTGTTTATTGTCCCAATGGTCTACTACATCGTGGACTCCATCAAGGACAAGTTCTCCAGGCGCACGCCTTCTGAAAGATTGGCTGTTGCCCACGCTTCAAACCAATCCATTCTTTAACACGATCAAAACATACTCTAATGAAACGCAATATAAATTTTAAGAGCCTGAACCCGTTCCTTTGCAAATCCGGTGTTTTCATTCTCTTCGTTCTTGTACTATCGTGCGCACCTAAAGTCAATGTTGGCGCGGACTTTGACCGGTCGGCTGATCTTACAATCTATAGGACCTTCGGTATCAGCAACCAGGCTAATATCGGTGTCGCCAATCCCCTGAACGCGGAACGTATCGTCAGGGCCATTACAGCGGAGATGCTGCGCAAAGGATATATCGAAGACAATAACAATCCTGACCTGCTGATCAGTGCGCTCACGGTTGTCAAGGACAGACACACGGTGTCGGTTAATACGAACCACTATGTGTATGCGGGATTATACCGCCCGTACCGTCCTGTCGCCGGATTTACAACGGTTAGGGTGGATGATTACAAGGACGGAACACTTGTAATCGACATAATAGACGCGAAGACTCAAAAGGTTATCTGGAGCGGAACCGGTCATTCGGAGATCACAAAGATGCCCAACAAACCGGAGCGAGCTATCCAGGTCGTAGTGACCAGGATCCTGGCTTCGTTCGGGCCAGCGATCACCGCAAAGCGTGAAAAACTTCTGGGTCTTTGGCTCAACGCCCACGCCGACCGGCAGGTGGAATTGTACGCAGATGGCGACAGGTATTTTGGCAGGATCATCTGGGTTGCTCCAGGTGACGGATTCAAGCCCGGCGACATCCTGTTCAAGGACCTCGCCTGGCACGAAACGCGGTTTACAGGTGTTGCCACCACTGCGGCCGGCGATTCGGTGTCGTGCGACATTACGTTTGAAACAGACAAGAGAATTCTCGTTACAGTATCGAAAGGTACGGCTCACAGTTCGGGTGTGTGGACGAGGATCAATTAACTACAAATGGAAGCTTGAGGCTAGACGTACCAACCAATAACTACCAACTAACATGTTCAGATATATCTTAATCATAGCAATGGTCTTTTCCACGGGCGGACTTGCTGTCGCTCAGGCCGGTAAAGAGGATATTACAATTGTGCAATCGCTTTTTACAAAAACAAAAAAGCAATTGATTTCCGGTTACCTGCAGATCGGTGATGATCACCAGCAGGCGGCATTCTGGAGACTTTACGATGCTTATGAATCCCGCCGGAAAGCAGTGGTTCAGGAACGCTATTATCTGCTAAAGGAGTATGCAACGAAATACCACTCGCTTGACGATGAATCCGCTTCTGAACTGGCAGAGAAGTTTTTGACCAACACAGCGAAGGCGGACAAGATCACGAAGCGCTATTACAAGAAATTCGAAAGAATGGTTGGCGGCGTTCGGGCCGCAACACTCTTCCAGATCGAATTGTATATTCAAACGGCCATGGAGACTAATTTTCATGCACAGGTCCCCATCATCGGGGAACTGCAAAAAATAAAGGAGTCAGAAGGGCTATATCATTTCTAAAATCTGACGCGGCGGGTATCGTCAGGGAATGTAAAGCCTGACGATCCCTGCGTTTCAGTTTAATTACTACAACGCTTTCAAAATTATGGATTATCTGAAAGACAATGGAAAGTGGATTGCTTTCCATACGGTTACCTGGTGTATAGCCAAGGTACTTTTTATAGCTATCAAATTATGGGGGATCAGCGATGCCGCTATTCTGCCCTCAGGAGTTCTTTCTTTATTCCTTGCTGTGGCGTGCAGCGGACTGATCGATGGCTTTATCTTCGGTCTGATCGACTCCGAATTTGACAAGGCCTTTACACAGCTTGGGTTTGTCAGACGTGTGCTGTCGAAAGCATCCATCAACCTGGCAGTAGGTTCAACGTTAACGGTTGTGTTGATCCCGCTCCTTCTGGGCCGGATCCCGTTGGCAAACGAGGGTTGGGCTGCTGAAACGCTGGAGCTGGCAAATGTTGTGATCAGCGGTGTGTACATCTTGCTGATCACACTGGCGCTCCAGGCGGGAAAGGTTGCCGTGTCGTGGCTTCAGACGAACGACCTGCTTCAAATCATTTCGAACCAGGAAAGCGGGATCGAGGAAGACCGGATCTTTATGTTCCTGGATATGAAATCGTCAACCAGGCATGCCGAAAAGCTCGGCGCACGGAAATTCAGCGCGATGATCCAGGATTGTTTCCAGGACATGAGCAAAGCGGCAAGGGAGAGTGATGCGGAGATCTATCAGTTCATCGGAGATGAGGCTGTTTTGACGTGGCCTGCCTCAGGCGAAAACTTTTCAAAGGCCACTAATCACTATTTCCTGTTCAGGGAAAAAATCTACCGCCGCGCACGCCACTATCGTGAACGGTATGGGGTGGTGCCTGAGTTCAAGGCGGGTATCCATCATGGCAAGGTGATCAGAACACACGTGGGCGTAGTCCGGAAATCGATCGCATTCCATGGCGATACCGTTAATACAGCTTCGAGGATCCAGGGAAAGTGCAATGAACTTGGAAGGGAGCTGTTGATCTCTTCGGCCGTAATGGAGAATCTGTGCGGTACGTTCAAAGCCCACGATCAGGGGAAATGTCACCTGAGAGGAAAAGACCAGGTTGTGGGCCTTTACAGCGTTTCAGGCCCAGTCAGGAAAAATCCAAACATACATGGCCGGAATAACAGGATGCTTCAGGATGTCAATACCAGAAAGGGTAATGTCATGCGATTATGGCTTAATCTTCTGTAGATGCAGGTATCGGATTCTGTCTTTTTAATATTGCTGCGATTGGTATACTTTGGTCTTGATTTAGCCGAAACGAAAAAACGATCAGAGCCATGAAGGCTGCTTCATTCTTAAAAGACGTATTCTTTGGCAATTACTTCTATGGAATATGTGCCGTGGCGCTAAGCATTGAAGCGAGCCTTCAGCAACACTATCCCCTGAATAACGGACTGTACTATGCAGTGGTGTTCGCTTTGACGACGTGGTACTATACGAAGGCTTATATTACGGAAAGACGGGGACCTACGGCCAATCAACGGACCAACTGGTATATTAACAATAAACGTTTTGTGAAGCGTAGTCAGGTCGTGATGCTGTTGGTTTCCGCCAGCCTGCTTGCTGTATTTTTGTCAGGCCATTACCGGCAATTGCTCAGCCTTTCGTTTTGGCAATGGTTCCTCATCTTCGTTTTCCCAACAGCGGCGATATTGTATTACGGCATCAATCACAAGAGACTGGGCCGGCGAAATATCAGAAGTATAGGATGGTTGAAACCGTTTGTGATCGGGTTTACCTGGGCGGGTCTGACCACCATTTATCCGATCATTTTTTACATGCTTGCGAATCATGTTGGAGGAGTGTTTACACCTCAGGGATGGTTCCTTTTTATCAAAAACTTTATGTTCGTTACGGTATTGTGTATCATGTTTGATATCAAAGATTATGCAACGGACTACAATCACGACCTGAAGACTTTTGTCGTCAAGAATGGTTTGCGCAAGACCATCTTTTATATCATTGTTCCGTTAAGCCTGGCCGGCCTGGGAAGTTTTTTACTTTTTGCAATCGTCCGCGAATTTTCGCTTATGAGAATTATCCTGAACACCATTCCATTCCTCCTGATGCTGATACTTGCGTATTCTCTTCAAAAACGAAAGTCCATTCTTTACTACCTTGCCCTTGTGGACGGTCTGATGCTCGTAAAAGCCGTATGTGGAACGGTGGCAATCCTGTATTTCTGAAGTTTTTTCCGTAAGAGCATTGGCAATTCGGAGGGAATAGATAAGTTAGTAGCGTGTCACATTCATTGGATCTGCTTTCACTTATCCTTGTTATCACCCTTTCTCAGGGATTTTTTATCCTCTCGTTGTTGGTATTGAAAAACAGGTTAGCAGAACTCCAGCATAAATTTTTGTTTGTGATAGTTTTGGTGTTGATGTGGTTTCAGGGTGAATTTCTTTCGGTCCGGATACCCGTTGATATTCAATTTAACTTATTCTATGGCACCCGTTACGGAGCGTGGCTAATACTTGGGCCATTGTTTTATCACTATGTGCTCTCAGTCGCAGGGAAAGGCAAAGAAGCCTCATGGGCAGCAATGATTCACGCTGTGCCATTCATTACGTTCGTATTCGTGATACCGTTGTTAACCGGGGAGTTTCTCAGTTTTCGCCAAATAAATTACGGCATGTTGACCGCATTCGACTCCTTCAACGAGGGAGTAACCGTTGTACAATACATATATTCAGTTGTTTTTGCCGGGCAGTTTGTTCATATGCTCGTTTACCTGATCGTTTCCCAGAACACGATAAAACATTACGAGTCTAATCTGAAGGATAATTATTCAAACTTCAATTCTGCCAATCTTTTATGGTTGAAAGTGTTTAATTTATTGTTGCTCTTAATCCTAATCCTGGTCACTTCTTTCCTTGCACTGTTTTTCATGACAAGGTCCTACGACAGGAATAATGACTACATGTATGTAATTCCTTTGGTTTTGTTTACATATTTCGTCAGTTACAAAATGGCTGGTGTGAAATGGCCAGCTGAAGTGCTCCCGGAAGGCAGGTCCATCAAATATGAAAAATCGTCGCTCAAAGACGATCAGTCAATTGTCTATGCCGGGCGCCTGAACGCCCTGATCGCGTCGGAGAAACCTTACCTGAATAATGAATTGAGGCTGCAGGACCTGGCCGGTATGTTGAATATCCCCGTCCATCACTTGTCTCAGGTAATTAATGAACACCTCAATACGACATTTTTTGACTATATCAACCGTCTCCGCGTGGAAGAGGCTAAACGCCTGATCGAGAATGGCAAAAATGAAACTTTACTGGACATCGGGTTCAGTGCCGGTTTTAACAACAAGACATCATTCGTAAATGCTTTTAAAAAATTCACTTCGCAGACACCTGCCGAATTCAGGCGACTAGCACGCAGCAACAAAAAAAAGTTCTAAAAAATGGCAATCCTTATCGGAATTGTCGATTTGATGGTTCCGGACGGCTAGTCTTGCACCTATGTTAAAAGCAAGACTATGAAAAAGATAATGCTGAGTGTATTACTTACTGCGGCGGCAGTAAGCCATATTTGGTCCCAACAGAAGGGGTTTCAAATCGCTGAAATTTTTCCCGTTGAGACTTCCCACTCTTATGTTGGGTTTTCCATAAGGTACATGGGTTATGCAATGGTACGTGGTAGGTTTACTGACTTTCGCGGGGCGGTCAGGTATCCGAAGAATCTTTCCGGCATCTCGGTATCGTTCAGAATCCAGGTAAGTTCGATCGACACGGGAGACGAATGGAGGGACAGGGATCTCAGGTCCGACAATTGGTTTGGCAGCGATACTTATCCAACCATCACGTTTACAAGTAAAACCGTGACTGTGACTCAGCAGGGACTGCTAGTTACCGGTGAATTGTCGATACGTGACGTGACACGGACCGTCACATTTCCCATGAACTGCTCTCAAAAAGTACTGAAAGATGTACGGGGAGATTCCCAGATTGTTTTTACAGGTGAACTGATGATAAACCGGATCGAATTTGGAGTGGAGGGGAAAAAATGGGCCGGTATTGCAGAAGGGATTACCGCTGTAAGCGACGATGTGAAGATCGAGATAAGCATTCTCGCCAAGCGAATCAACGCGCCAAATTTCAGGTACTGGGTGGCGGACCAATTGTCTCCGCATGGCCGGATTTATACCACAGCAAAGGCAAAAGGGGTAAAAAAGGCGCTCCACGAATTTGATTCACTCCGCTCTTTGCCAGACACGAAAGTTAACGACGAGACCCTCAACATTGTTGGTCAAATGCTTCTAAAAGAAAATGAAGTTGCGGATGCATTCACCGTATTTGACTGGAATAAATCCTGTTTCCAGTCCAGCACTTTGGTGTATGAATCATGCGGAGAAGCCGAGGCATCCAGGGGAAACTGGGCCGAAGCAGCGAGGTACTACAAAACAGCCCTTGAAAGAGATCCGGACAACATGAACGCCAAAGAAGTCCTGCGTCATATTGAAAAATAGTTTCAGACTCGAGGCTGAAATCCGGCTTACCTCATTATAAATTTGCCCGTTAGGGTATACGTGACTGGGTTTTATTACCCCCGAGCGAAAATGCAGCAGGCCACAGTCGAAAAAGGCTGTTGATGAAGGTTGTGATCCGGCAGAAAGAGCACCATCAACACGGTGTCAATGGTGCCTCTCTGAATGGTCATATACAGTATTCCTATAATGACCTCAGCTCTTCTAATCCCGGGTATTTTCAAGGTACCACTTTATGGTTGCATTCATGTTGAATAACAGCGTTTATTCCTTTTTTTACGTGTAGATAAACTTAATTCGAAAGCGCGAACGATTTAAGGAGCATATTTCGTTGTATCATTACCCGGCATTTACTCAACACGGGGCCGTCTATGCTTAAATACACATTTGAAACGGGAAAGACCTCTTTCTTCAAATCGTTGAAGGAAAAAGTGGATCAATACTTCAGCGAAAAGAACCTTGATCCTTCGGGAAGCCGCCGGCTTTACATAAAGAGCGTTCTCCAGATTTTTTCCGCAATCGCACTATACGTTGTGTTGGTTTTTTTTACGCCCGGTATATTTCTTTCGATACTGCTTTGTATGATCCTGGGTCTTAACCTGGCCGTGATCGGATTTAATGTAATGCATGAGGGAGGCCATCAGAGTTTTTCCCGGCACCCCTGGATGAATAAAGTCTCCGCCTACTTTTTGAATGTACTGGGCGGCAGTGCATATTACTGGAAGATCAAACATAACATCAACCACCATACCTACACCAACGTGGAAGGGATGGATTCCGATATAGACGTGAAGCCATTTATGCGTTTGCATGAAGGCCAGCCCCGCCACCGCTACCACCGGTATCAACATGTTTACTGGGTGATCTTATATGGTATCTCTTATCTGGCCTGGGTCTTCTACGAAGATTTTCAGAAATATTTCAGCGGCCGGATCAATGCCAACGCGGAGAAAAAAAACCTTGCAATCAAAGAACACTTTGTCTTTTGGTTTACGAAACTGATGTTTGTGGCTGCATACATAATTATCCCCATCGTCATGACCGGGTGGCTTTCGTGGCTGATTGGCTTTCTGGTGATAACAGTGGTCTGTGGAATTGCCATCAGCGTTGTCTTTCAATTGGCGCATGTTGTTGAAGGAACGCAATTTCACGTTGCTGACGGTGGCAGGGGGCAGGAATGGGCCATTCATCAGATCAATTCCACTGCAAATTTTGCCACATCGAACAAGCTCTTGTTTTGGCTGCTGGGTGGTCTGAATTTTCAGATCGAACACCATTTGTTTCCGCGCATAAGCCATATCCACTATCCGGCGATAAGTGTGTTCGTAAAAGAAGCGTGTGCTGACGCCGGTATCGTATACCATGAGTACGCTACTATGTCCAGGGCGCTTGCGTCACATCTCTTCCATCTCAGAAAGCTGGGAACGGCCTGAACCCGTAACTGAATAAAAATTCATGAACTGACATTCGTCATATTTATTAATTAGCCTTCAAACTATTATCGCATTGTAATAGGAATCTAAACAACAGCGGAATGAAAGTAAAAAAACGCCTGGGCGTATGGATGGATTACTCCACCGCTCATTTTATGGAAATTAAGGAAAATGACATCGTTACTTCCGATGTAACATCCGAGTTCACCAGTCATGAAAAAAAACACAGTCTGGGAAAGAATGAAAACCTGATGCATCACAAACAGCACGACCTCATTGGTTCTTACTTCAAGGAAATTGAAAACAGGATTGCCGGATTTGACAAGGTTGTTTTATTCGGACCGGGCGATGCCAAGAACGAATTGTACAACCACCTGGAGAAGATCGGACATTTCGGACATACGGAGATTGCGGTCAAAACGAGTGACAAGCTTACTGAAAACCAGCGGAAGGCATTCGTGCGTGACTACTTCGAGCTCGCCCATTGATCGGGTGTGAATTGTTGTAAAGTTTAATTTTTTCAAATATGAATACAGAAACAGCTGCAGGTGGTAAACCCGGTGATTCGGATAAGGACAGCTTGATGAACGCTCATCGCGAAATCCAGGAACTTGCATTACTGTTTTCCCTGGGAAAAGCCGAAGCAATGGATAAATTTGAGGAGATTAGAAACGAGTTCAGGGGTTCTATCCAAAAGATCAGGCGGTCATTGAATGAGGCCACGGACCAAGCTGTTACGGGCCCTGTGCTGTTGAAGCTTGACGCCCTTGAGCTAACCCTTTCAGGAAAGGTCGATTCAGTCACCGTTTTTGAGAAGCAAAAGGAAAAATTGCTGGCGGCATTGCTAGCTTTCGAAAATGAAGCACTATCGGCAATCCGGAACCATGACTTGTGGCGGTCGTTTTTGCATGAAACGGAAAAATTCAAATTAAAGATGGAGATCGTCCGCCTTCGACTGGTGCTGAAAAAATTCGAATTGAAAGAAGGATATGAGAGCTTAATGAAAGATGTCAGGGATAAGCTTGAGAGACTGACCTTCCGGAGAAGAAGAACGGCAACCGATAATTTTAAAGCGGAGATGTCAGAAGCCTATGGGCATATCAGGAAAGCGATCGCCGGCCTGAAGTGATCGGCCTGTTATTTTATAATCTCCAGATGTTAAAGAAGACGAACGCGTGGACACCATAACCCATATTGCCCTGGGAGCCTGCATCGGGGAACTGGTCGCCGGCGGAAAGCTGGGTAAGAAAGCGTTGGTTGCCGGTGGCGCGGCTCAGGTGTTACCAGATATCGATGTGCTATGCGCGCTATGGATGAGCCCCTCAGCCAATGCGTTGGCGCACCGTGGTTTTACCCATTCCATATTGTTTGCGGCATTGTTTTCCTTGCTCCTGGCCTGGATAGCCCATCGGCGATGGATTGGATCAAAAGAGCCCCTGGGATTTTGGACAAAGTTTTTCGGGATACAGCTGTTCGTTCATATCTTTTTAGATGCGTTCAACGCCTACGGTACGGCATGGTTTGAACCGTTCAGCCATTACCGTGTTTCTTTCAACACCCTCTTTGTTGCCGATCCGTTTTTTTCCATACCCGTCGGCCTAACGGCGCTTTTGTTGTTTCTGCTGCCATCCAATAGACGAGGCAGGTCAGTCTGGGCTGCCGGTGCTTTGGTCGTCAGCACATTGTACCTGACAAACGGGCTTATAAATAAGTACGGCGTCGGAGAAATTGTAAGGGAAACACTGGAAGCCAACAATATTCCGCATCAACGATATTTTACCACACCCACGCCGTTCAACAATTGGTTATGGTATGTGGTAGTGTCCGACGAGTCCGGTAATTTTGTGGGCTACAGGTCGGTTTTTGACCGCGAGCCGTATGTTTCATTTGAGTTCTTCCCCCGCCAGGATTCACTGCTCAGGGGCGATATCGACGAGGAAGTTCTTGCTGATCTCAAACGGTTTTCACAGGGGTATTACACCGTGGAAACATCCGGTGATACCCTAATTTTTAATGATCTTCGTTTTGGTCAAATGCTGGGGTGGCAGAATCCTCACAGCGGTTTTGTGTTCCACTATTATCTGAAACCCGATTTGGACAACACGCTTGTTTTGCAACGGGGGCGATTTGCCGGGTGGGACATGGAAGCTACCAGGCAGCTGATCCAACGGATCAAAGACTAGTGAACCGTTACAAAAAATAAGTGTTCGTGATCCCGTAATACCTGGTGTTAGCGGGTTACTTACGTGTCTTTGTCAAATCTGCTGTCCGTTTATTTTGGCGTGATCCTCTAGCTCTTCCTTTCTCCTGTTTGAAATAAAACGTGAAGAGGAAAAGGATCGATCGGAAGATCATATACGATACCCGGTACAACGCCTTGTGGAATAAGGTTGTTTTTCGGGTCAACCAATCGATGGTGACTTGTTCACAGTCTTCCGTTATGATCTTTTCCAGTGCCTGATCGACCTGTTTCGAAAATTCAGGGTAATGAACATCCAGGTTCAGTTCAATGCTCGCGTAGGCACTGAGGTCGTTGAAATTGTACGAACCAACGGTTACCCATTGGCCATCGCAAGATGCTATTTTGCCATGGAGGATCTTTCTTTTATATTCGAATATCTCGATGTTTCTTCTAAGCAGCCAGGGATAAAAGAACCTTTCCGCGAGTTTTGCCAGCATGATGTCAGACATTTTTGTAAGAATGACTCTCACCTTGATGCCGCGTTTTGTGGCCAGACGGAGATTTTTCCTGAACACCCGCCCCGGCAGGAAATAGCTCGACATGATCGTGATATGGGATTGCGCCAGGTGAAACATTTCCAGGTAGCTTCTCGAGACCTGGTTTTTATTGAGGACCCAATCATTGATCCTGACGCGAATGAAACAGTCGTTTGCCCCCTCGGCAGGCGTTCGAAGCGATGTAAGATGAGGTTTTGCGGACCTGCGGTACCACATCTGTATACACCGATTGTACAGTTCGGTGGAGATATCACCTGTTACGAAAGCCGCCCAATCCAGCCAAGCTGGTTGTCCAGGCATATCGTTGTAACGATCGCTGATATTCATGCCGCCTACGAGACTGTGCCAGCGATCGGCTACAAAAACTTTGTGATGCATTCTCCTTCCGACATAAAAATGCTGGCCTTTTAGAAGAGGCTCGAACCAACGGAAGTGAATACCGGCTTTTTTGATGTCGTCTACCATCGTGGCCGGCAGCGGGCGGGAGGCATACCCGTCGAGCAGCATATAAACCTTGACACCCCTTTGCGCCGCGCGGATCAATGCATTCGTAATCCGGGTGCCTGTCTCGTCTCCTTCGTAGATATAAACCTGAAGGTGGATAGACTGCTTGGCCGAGTCGATCAGTTCTTCCAGTAACGTAAAATACGGCGCGCCGCCGCGTATAAGCCTGATGCTATTGTTCTGCGAATACCCGTTCCTGGCAGATAGGGGTGGATTGATCATGATAGCAGGCGAATGAGATAAGACATAAAAAAACATCCGGGACACAATATAGTCGCTTCTTTTCACTCAGTCACTTTCATAACGTTGTTTCATGAAACTAATCCCCGAATAATCAGTTGTGTACCGCACGATGATATTTTTCGACATGTGGCTACCCGGAATAAAAGGTGGAGCACCTCGATAATTCTTTTAAAATCCATTTTCATGATCAACGTTTTTTCATCTTATTTGCGTACCTAATCCTGAAATCATGAGTTCGACTGCCAACCTCCACTCGTTTCCTGTTTGCCTTTTTCTCCTAATGCTCTTTTGTGCAACGACCTATGCGCAGGACAGAACTCTTCAGGCCGAATCGTCTTCAACCACTACGGGCCAGGTTACAATAAAGGGAAAAGTGGTGCCGTATAAAGTGACCGCGGGTACCCAACCTGTATGGGATAAGGATGGTAAAGTGATCGCATCCCTTTATTACACGTACTATGAAAGGAGCGATGTCACCGATAAAAGCAGGCGCCCGTTTGTCATGTCTTTTAATGGCGGTCCGGGATCAGCATCCGTGTGGATGCACGTCGCATACACCGGACCCAAGATACTTAACATCGATTCGGAGGGCTATCCCGTCCAGCCTTATGGAATAAAGGACAATCCTCATTCGATCCTCGATGTGGCGGATATTGTTTTTATCGACCCTGTGAATACAGGTTACTCCCGGATACTGGACCCAAAAGCGGAACGCTCTGTATTTTTCGGCGTTAATGCGGATATTACTTATTTGTCGGAGTGGCTTAACACATTTGTATCGCGCAATAACCGGTGGTTGTCGCCAAAATACCTGATTGGTGAGAGTTACGGAACAACCCGTGTATCCGGTCTGGCAAATGCCTTGCAAAATACACACTGGATGTATTTGAACGGGGTAGTGCTGGTATCGCCTACGGAGTTGGGAATAAAACGGGACGGTATTGTTGGTGATGCATTATCCCTTCCATACTACACGGCTACAGCATGGTACCATAAGAAACTTCCGGCCGATCTACTCCAGAAAGATCTTCCTGATGTATTGGCGGAAGCGGAAAAATTCACGCTCGATGAGTTTATCCCCGTTTTGGCTAAGGGCGGGTTTTCCGAACAGAAGGCAAAAGATGATATAGCTGTGAAGGTGGCTCGATACAGCGGCCTTTCGAAAGAAGTCGTACTGCAACATAACCTGGCTGTCCCGACCGGCTTTTTCTGGAAGGAGCTCCTGAGAGATCAAAGTTTCACCGTTGGAAGACTTGATTCGAGGTACCGGGGAATCGACCGGATGGATGCAGGTTCAAACCCCGACTTTAACGCGGAGCTCACCTCATGGCTACACTCGTTCACTCCCGCGATCAATTATTACCTGCGCGAAGTAGTGAAGTATAAGACCGATATCAAGTACAACATGTTCGGCCCGGTTCATCCCTGGGACAACACAGGCGACAACACCGGCGAAAACCTGAGACAGGCGATGGCCCAGAATCCTTACCTGCATGTGATGATACAGTCGGGATACTATGACGGGGCCACCACATATTTCGACGCGAAGTACACGATGTGGCAGATCGATCCCAGCGGCAAAATGAAGGACAGGCTTCGTTTCGAGGGATATCGTAGCGGGCATATGATGTACCTTCGTTCAGAGGATCTCGCGACTTCCAATGAGCATCTCCGTGAGTTCATCAAAAAAACAACACCGGAGACGGGGAAACCGGCGAAGTACTAGTGTTATGTTGGTCTTTTTTTGTGGAATATCTTTGCTTGTGAGTTACAAGACGCAAGTCACAAGTTACAAGGCCTGAATAACGCGGCGAGTTCAGTTGCCCGAACCGGAAACGTGTGGCAGTCTGATGATGAACACGGACCCGGAACCGTTGCTGCTTTTTAATTCAACGGAACCCTTCAGGCGGTCCACCGACCGTTTCAGAATATAGAGGCCCAGTCCCGATCCGCTTGCATGGTGTGTGGCGCGGTAGAACATCTCGAATATTTTCGGCTGGTGCTCTTCGGCAATACCGTGTCCGTTATCCGCTACTTCGATGACTATAAATCCGTTTTCACTGGTGATACTGATCCGTACAAACGGGTTATCCTCGTTCGAATATTTGATGGCGTTTTCGATCAGGTTCTGTAGTACGGCATTCAGCAGAGTCCATTCGGAGTAAAAATCGACCTCCTTCTGAATCTGTTTATGGAAGCTGATTTTTGAAAAATTGGGAAGACCGTTGAAGGATACAATGCAGCCATCCACCATTTTTTCGAAATCGATTTTGCTTCTCTGCAGCTCGGCGTGATTCAGTTTTGTCAGGTTGATCAAGCCGGTGATAATATTGTTAAGGCGTTCGACCTGTTGCTGCTGCTTGTCTATGTAAAGCAAGGCTTTCTCATCGGAAACATCCATTTTCGCCAGGGTCGAAAGGCCGAGTAAGGATGAGATCGGACCCTTCAGGTCGTGCGAGATACGGTAGAAGAAAGCGTCGAGTTCCGCATTTTTGTCTTCGATGATTTGAGTCTGGAGCTTATTTGTCTCCAGCGTAGCCTGTAGTTCTTCATTGGTCTTGGACAGCTGTTCCGTACGTTGCCTGACCTTTACTTCCAGGCGGTCCGTTGCATCCTGCTGTATCTTAAAAGCCAGGAGCTGAGCGTCTTCTTTTTCTTTTCTCAACAAACGATAGCTATCGCCCAACGCAAAAGCGATGATGATGGTTTCGGATGCGGCGCCGATCTCGACGAAGTGGGTGGTCCAGAAATTAAAGTCGAAGACACCACTGTTTCTGAGTGTAAGAAGTAATCCGCCAACCAGGTAAATCGTCCAGGCGGCGATGTAGTACGTTGCCGTTTTGTTTCCCTGCAACCGGCATACGACACCCGTCGTCATAAACATCAGGGTGCAAAGGGTGATCAGGTTGTTTCCGGCCGAAGACATTATTCCTGTAGCTACCAGGATCATCGACAGTATGCCCAGGGGGATCAGACTCAGCAGGCCGTAATAGAGAGCAGTGGAGTATTGTTTAACTTCCAGGAAGCGGATGGTGAATATCGATAAGCATATGGTCAGAATACCCAGTGTCAGCCTGCCCGCGTAAAAGTTCAGCAAGGGTGTTTCCGGCCAGAGGTATTTTCCCGCATACCCTGTCGCGGAGGCAAAGATCAGGAAGGTGCACACGATCGTGCCAATATAAAGGAGATAGGTTTTCTGCCGAAGGGTCAGGTAGATAAAAAAGTTATAAAAGAACATAACTGCCAGGATACCGAAGAAAATCCCGTAGCCCAGGTCTGCAAACCGGACCGTTTCGACAAATTTTTCCCTCTCCATCGCCAGCAGCGGAAATGTCTTCGGGCTGGAGCCGGCAATCCGGATGAGTACCGTATTGCTGGAATCACTGAGGAACATCAGTGGAATTACATGACTGGTGTGGGATATCTCCCGGTCACTATGCGCGCGGAAATAGCCCGCGGTGGAATGCCGCCATTTCCCATCATCGCGGGCCTGGTAAAAATCGACATACTCCAGGAAAGGTGCCGGTATCTCGAGGTACCATATGTTCCCGGGTGAAGCTTTTGTTTTAAGCTTCAGCCAGATTACCGATTTCAGGTAACCGAACGTAAGGTTCCCTTTGCTGGGTTGGAAGTTCGCATTTGTGACGTCTTCAACGGATAGGTTTCCCGTTGAATCAATGAGGATTCCAACGAAAGAGTCGAGCCGATGCACAACGGATGTGTCCGATAACGTGTAGCTGGTTTGCGCTTTTAAACCTGAGATAAGGAAAACCGTAAAGAGTGAGGCCGCAACACTTGTTCGGACAAATAAGGTGAAAAGCATCTATCAGGTCTTAGAGAGAATAGCCAAAAATACTCAAAATTGTTATTGGCCGAAATCGCCGGATACCGAATTGGAAACTCCGTAATAAAACCGGACCTGCGCCTGGTGCAAATACGTAAAATATAAATAAAAAATAAAAACTCTGCCGTCAGCCCGGAAGGCCGTTTGGTACCAGCGGCAGGGTGTACAATTTTTTACCGGTGGCATGGTCAATGGCATTGCGGATCGCAGGCGCAATCGCCATGATCGGTGTCTCGCCGGCACCGGCGGACGGGATATCCAATCTGTTAAGCATGACAATATCAATTTTTGGGCAGTCACCAAACCGCGGTACCCTGTATTCCGAGAACCGGGGATTTAATATTTTACCATTTTCGAAGTTAATCCGCTCGAAAAGGGCGCCGCCCATACCCTGGATCAGCGATCCGAGGATCTGATTCTCCAGATGATTCGGATTAATAATGGCGCCACATTCAAAGGAAGCGGCAACACGAACGACCCTGATGTCGCCGGAGTCGGGATCATATGTAACTTCCGCACACGTCGCGATAAAACTTCCTTTTTCATCCGCGCACGCGATGCCAACGCCACGGTTAGGCGAAGGTTTGAATGTACTCCAGCCGAACTTCTGCGCTGCGGCTTCCAGCACATTTTTCATCCTTTCTTCCTTGAGATTTTGCAGCCTGAATGCCAGGGGATCCATATTCAGGGAAAGCGCAAGGTCGTTCATGATACACTCGCGGGCAAATGCGTTGGCAGGACCCGCGAGTCCCCGGTACGAACCCTGCCGCAACGGCGAATCGGAAGAGTGAAATTGTATCTTTTGCGTGGAGACAACATAAGGTGTCTCAATACCCGATCCGCCTGAATTATAATTGTGAAATTCCCAAGCCGTTAATTTGCCATCTTTATTGACGCCGGCCCTGACATCGATCACTCCCGCCGGGCGGAAATAAGCCCAGGTAAACTCTTCCTCACGCGTCCACACGACTTTAACAGGTGTCCCTGTACTTTTTGCCAGCCTCGCGGCTTCGATACCCGCTTCACCCGTGTGTTTGCCGCCGTAACCGGATCCGGTATCCGGCATAATAACGCGGATATCCTCCTTTGGAATATGAAAAATATTCTCCAACTCCTCCTGCACACCAAAAGGCCGCTGCGTGCCCGTCCAGACTGTCAGCTTCGAACCTGTCCACTGCGCAACGCCTGCCCTGGGCTCAAGCGGTGCATGGGCGATGTAATCGATATGAAATGTCTGTTCAACTTTAACGTCCGCCCTGGCCAACCCATCTGGAAGATCTCCTGACGCATGATCGTTACGTCCTGTCCCCGCGCTCGCTTTGCTCTTGAGGTGTTTGAATATCTCGCTGCGCGACGGCTGAGATACCGGCCTCCATTCCGCCCGGATAGCCATGAGCGCGTCCATCGCCTGCTTCATCGTCGGCGCGGCTACACCGACAAAATTTCCATCGTGAATAACCATAACATCGGCCAAACGTTTCGCTCCGGATGTGTCAACAGTTACCAGTTCGGCCTTGTACGAAGGAGGCCTTAAGATCTTGCCGTATAACATCCCTGGCAGTGTCATGTCCGACACATACTTGTGCTTTCCGGTGAGGAACGATGTACCGTTGACTTTCAGTACCGGTTTGCCCGCGACTTTCCATTGGTCCGCGGGTTTCACCTTTACGTTTTCGTTGATTCCCCTGACGATCTTCTTACCTTTCGTAAGCGCGCCGATATCAATGGAGAGCTTATTCTTTTCATTTATGATACTTCCCTTTTCAAGCTTCAGGAATTCGCGGCCGGTTTTCCAGTGAACGCCTGCCAATTCGATCAGGTACTCGCGCGCGTTGGCGGCTGCTTTCCTCAGCTGCGGGCCCATGTAGGGCACAGACCGGCTTCCGAACGTACCCTGATCATACGGCGTGAGGGCGGTGTCGCCCATGACCATTTCGATTTTATCCAGGGAAACGTCGAGTTCCTCGGCGACGATCTGTGTGAGAGCCGTCCGGATGTTCTGGCCGACTTCAGCTTTTCCAGTGTACACACTGACAGTTCCGGTTTCACTAACATGGATCCACGCACTGATCTGATCTTCCGCGTCCTTGAATGTTTCATCAAGAGATTTTGCGAGACTGTCGCCAATACTGAACGTAACAGCCAGGCCACTGCCCATTACCTGAAAGAATGACCGGCGTGTCAGGAGGAAGTTGTATCCCTGCCGCTGCGTTAGTTCGTACTGTTCAGGCGGAGATGATGTGTCTTCAATTTGTTTGTTCATGACCGTTCTTTTGATTTGCCGCCAGTTGAATAGCCCGTACGATTCGGGGATAGGTACCGCACCTGCAGATGTTGCCCTGCATTCCCTGAATGATCTCCCGTTCCGATGGTTTTTCGTTTTTCTTCAGGAGAGAAACGGCTGCGATCACCATGCCGGAAGCGCAATACGCGCACTGGAATACATCGGTTTCGAGAAACGATTTTTGTACCGGATGAAACACCCCTTCCGCGGCAATACCCTCGATCGTCGTGATACTTTTGCCGGTCAGGCTCCCGATCGTCGTAATACAGGAAGGAGCCGCAACGCCATCGATCAGCACCTTGCAGGCTCCGCATGCACCTTCGCCGCATCCGTATTTGCTTCCGGTCATGTCCAGATGGGTTCGCAGTACATTCAGCAAGGTCTCCTCCGAACCGGCATCGACCGTGTACCTTTTGTTGTTGATGACTATTTCCATGTTATCCCCCGAAATAAGTTGATTTCACGTCTGTTATTGAACCTACCTTAAACGAATTTTAAAATCAAGGATAATTATACAAATGGTCTGGTTCCGCGATGTATCAAGCGAATGTCCTTCCCGTGTACTAATGAATATCCTGCCCCGTTACGAAAGGCCCGGCCGGATTTTTATTTGACGCTTCTTTCGCTAATTTTATCCGGAGCGAACTAGCTCCAAGCGCGGTTCGCCATTTAACATCGAACCCGTCAGACATATCAGCCACCGTTTATTTAACAACTATTTTATGGGAAGGTTTTTTAGCTCTTCGCCAATCTCATCAAGCCATGGAATTGCCATTGTACGGATGATCGTCGGTGCGTTGATGATCTACCACGGTCAGGAGGTCTTCAATCCTTCACTCATGAACAGCTACCTGGAATGGGAGACCTTTAAGGGGCCACAGGGCAAACTGATGGTTTATTTGGGAAAGTCCTCTGAGTTTGTTGCCGGTATCTCGCTTTTTTTTGGACTGTTTACCAGACTGGGTGCGTTGTTGCTTATGGGTACGCTGTCATATGTCACTTTTTTTCTCGGCCATGGGAAATTCTGGTACGAGGATCAGCATCCGTTTATGTTTGTACTGTTCGGGTTGTTATTCCTGTTTACCGGCCCCGGTTCATGGAGCCTTGACGCCAGGTTGTTTCCGTCGGGGCAGACGAATTGATCAGAGTCAGATGTCTACGGACAAGGATTCAAAAAATGTTGTAGCAACATATAAGTAGGAAGTCGGATACTGATTTGCGAAAAGGTTACGCGCCAAGAGAAATATTTCTTTGAAAATCCATGCCAACGGCCCTGTTACCTACAGGGGACTTGGGGGATCAACTTCCGAATTTTTTTGATGACCCTCATTCACCAAAAATTAACATTGAACGTTTCTGCCGCGACGACAACAGGACGGACCAAACCCGTCCGGTGTGGTGCGTCGTGCCCCAAAAATCGCAAAATAAATAGTATTCGGGTGTTTTTAAGAGATGGCGAAAAAGACTATTTTTCAGAGGTGTGGAGAAAACGAAATCTGATTTGAGAAATGTTTTTAAGCATATACACTACAATCTAAGCCCAATTCCAGTATTAACCCTTAAATTTCGGTTTTATCGTTTATGAAATCATTCAAAAATCTCTTTATTAAAGAGGACACGGAACCAGAGCAGGAAGAGGAAAAGCCGTCATTTCCGGTAAGCGGATCAAATCCGGCTAATTTCAGTCATACCTCCGCACCGCCCTCCGGCTCCAACCCTTACCTGGGTGAGATCATTCAGGTATATGAGAAAGGGATTGAGAGTATCAACATGCCGGGATACGATTTTTATGATTTTTTTCTCGCGATCAAGGCGGCTGGTGCCCAGAATGAGGCTATTTACAAGATGGCTTTTCAGATGGGAAAGACCATGGACGCAAACATAACAGCCCAAAAGCTGGCATCCGACGCTGAATTTTATGTCAGCAAGATAAATGAAGTTTATCAGAACTATGCGCAGAAGGGGAGCCAGAAGTTGCAGGGCCTGGAAGCGGAACAAAAAGCGGAACGGGAGAGCCTTACCAATGAAGCGAAAGCGCTTGAGGCGGATATCCATAAGCTGAAGCAGGAGATCATCTCCATGGAACAAAAATTATCGGAAGCGCGTAGCCAGCTGACGAAAGTCAACGAAAAATTCAAGCCACAGGAAGATGTGATCAAACAGAAATTACTCGCTAACGACCAGGCTATGCAGGTAAGCGTTCAAAAGCTTAATTCTGTGAAGGAAGGAATCATGAAATACATAAAATAGAAATCCAAACCGACTAATGAGCAACTTGTCCCAGGAAACTCCCAAAGTGCTTGAACTTCCCATCTTAAAGCATTTTGAAAAATCTGAAATAACATTTGATCCCAAGAACTGGCGGAAAGGTGAAAAGGGAATTGCCACCGTCATCGGACTCGCACTTCTCGCGGTTGCCGGGTGGGGCACAGTCACGTACATTCTGCCCACGGTTTTTACAATGGTAGGGCAGGTGCTGGGAGCGATTCTTTCAGGCGTGCTGGTGATTGGCTTCTTTATCTTTCTTCCGGTTATCCTGAAAGGTTTGCGGAGGCTGGCCAGGGGTTTCCACAAGCTGATCATCAAACACGATCCGTTTGGTGAGCTGGAAGAACAGAAGCAGAAGATGGTCCAGAACCGACAGCACTTCAAAGAAGCGAAAGCAAAAATAAGGTCCATCAAAACAACCATGGAATCGGAATCGGCGAAGGCGGAAAAGGAATCGAAAGACTACCAGGAAAAGGTAGTACTGCTGCAGGAACGTGCGGCGAAAGCAAAGGATAAACTGTCGCAGCTGGAGCAGTCCGGCGGGGAGGCGGCAAAGGAAACTGATGCTTATGTAGAGTTGCAAACCGGCCTGATGAAGACGCTGTCGGAAGCCCAGCGCACCAGCCATCTGCTGAACCAAAGCACCGGTCTTGTCCGCAAATACGGAACACGTGCCCATGTGATCGGCAAGCTTGACAGGAAACTCAATATGGTCGAAACGGCCGTCGATATTAAGATCGCCGACTTCGAAGTCAGTATTGATATGTTGAAAAAGGAGTATGCCTTTGCACAGGCGGCAAAAAATGCTACCGAGCAGGCGAAATCAGCCATGCTGTTTACCAAGGGCTGGGAGCTTGATTATGCGCTGGATGTTGTCACCTCGACTATCGCGCTGGACCTTGCCACTACCCGCGAGAACCTGCTTGATATCGATACGCTGACAAGTCAGTATTCACTTGACAGCGATGAACTCTATTCGAAACTTGAAAAACTGACCGATCAGATCAAGACCGATGCTTACCAGGTTCCCGAGGCCAAGAAATATTCGAATCCCAACTATAAATTAACCGATAAAGACAAATCCGAAACACAGGGTTTTGGAGACATTTTCAATTAATACCGATCCTTCTACTTTAATCTTAAAAAAATGCAGTGGTCTAAATTAACCTTCTTCGCCAAAGCCGTTATTGTGTTGTTTATCGCGGGATCCGTCGGCGCCCTGGCGTATTACTTTTCTCCCGGACTTAAAGTGGGAGAGTCCAAGCAACTTCAGGGGCTGGATGTAAGTGACAAAGACGTCAACAACATCAGCAATACGAATGAATTGCCGTTGCCGGGCGTGGAGATCTCTCCCGAGGTGGCTAACAAACCTCTTGCCCGGATCGCCGGTTACGCGTGGAATGCTCAGTCAGGCATTATTGTTGCGAACGGCGGCGCCCATACTACTGCGGGCTCTCTGATGGAAAAGAATGGTGTTAACCTGGAGATCATCAGACAGGACTGGCTTTCGGAATTGCGCAACCTTCACCTGAAGTTTATCGAGGAATATGACCTCGGCAGAGCAAATCCAAAAGAGGGTGTTTTCGCCGTGATCATCATGGGTGATGGCGCCCCTTACTATATCAGCTCCGTTCAACAGGCTCTCGATGATAAATACGGTGCGAATAAATACAACCTCCAGGTCGTTGGAGCAGTAGGCCTCAGTTATGGTGAGGACAAGCTGATCGGCCCCCCAAGCTGGAAAATGGATCCTCAATCCATGAAAGGTGCGCTTATCTCTGCCGTTATGGGCGACGGTGACTGGGTAACAGCGGTGAACTATGCGTCCATCAATGGGTTGAAGATCAATCCCGATCCTTCGACCTACGATGCCGACGCCGTTAACTTTCTGCCTTCCGCGAATGATGATTACATCGAATCGGCAAAAGAACTGATCAAGTCCCAGAAGGAAGGGTGGTCGGTTCCGCTGAAGGAGGTTAAAAACGGGAAACTTACCGGCAACACCATCAACAAGAAAGTGGATGGCTGTGCAACTTGGACGCCCGGTGATAAACTGGTGTTCGACGAACTCTCCGGTTTTACCGACGTGATCTCCACAAAAGAATTTAACAACCAGATGGGTACTACCATTATCGCACTTAAGCAGTGGGCGGAGAAAAACCCCGAGACCGTCAGCGCTATCCTGAAGTCGGCATACCAGGCTTCGGATCAGATGAAACAATTTGATTCATGGCGTTTGAAAGCGTCGGAATGTGTGGCCAAAACGTTTGCGATGGAAACACCGGAATACTGGTATTCGATGTTTAAAGGACAAAAGGGCGAGAAGAATGGAATATCGTACAATATGGGTGGATCACGCGTGTTTAATTACGCCGATGCAAACCAATATTACGGGATCACCGATGGTGTCAACCGATATAAAGCTGTTTACGACCAGGTTTCAAAATACCTCAAAGATCTCAACCCCGGAGGATTCAATGACAACGTAAAACGTGTTGTTCCCTACGATGAAGCGGTGAACCTTTCCTTTATCCGGAATATCAAGGATATCACTGCCGGTGAAGCGTATGCGTCGGACTATTCCAAAAAAGCAACAAAAGTTCTGGCATCGGGCGAGTGGCAGATTACGTTTGAAACCGGCCGCGCGGTATTGCGCCCCGAAGCCAAGGACGTCGTCGAACAGATCTACAACCTGCTGGTACAGGCTGAAAATTCGAAAGTGGAGATCATCGGACATACGGACAATACAGGTACCAGGGATGGTAACTATTCGTTGTCACAGGCACGCGCCGAAGCGGTTAAAGGATACCTGATGCAGAAAGGTATTCCGGGTACCCGCTTTCAGAAGATCGATGGCAAAGGCCAGGATGAACCGATCGCGGACAACGCTACCGCTGCCGGTAAAGCGAAAAACAGGAGAGTGGTTATTTCGTTGTTGAATTAGCCTGCAGATGAATTTCAAATCGTGGATAAGACCTTTTGAATCTCTTGAAAAGCGGGACTCGTGGGCAATCACAACATGCTGGATAGTATTTGTCGCTTCCTATTGGTTTATAGCCACGGCAGGCACGAAAAAACTGTTCCCATCGCCCGACCAGGTATGGCATGGCTTCGCAGCCTTGTATAGTGAAGGCCTGGTCGTTCATATAGGCAGTTCATTGTGGCTGTGTCTGCAGGCAACCGTGATATCGATCGTGTTTTCGCTCATCATCGCCTATGCCTACCCGATCCCCTTGTTACGACCGCTGTCGAAGACGATGAGCCAGTTGCGGTATCTGCCGTTAACCGGTATTACATTTTATCTCACGATTCTTGTAAGCAATGCCCGGACCATGCAGGTGTGGGTACTGGTCATCTTTATGAGCTTGTATTTTATTACTTCGCTGATGGCTGTCATCAAAGACATTTCCCAGGAGGAAATCGACCATGCCCGGTCACTTAAATGTAGCCGATGGGAAATACTCTGGGAAGTTATCGTTAAAGGCAGGTTCGATTATGTGATCGATGTACTTCGCCAGAACCTGGCCATTACGTGGATGATGCTCGTGACTGTTGAATCTATACTAGTCGCCGCCGGCGGGCTGGGGGTTCTTATCAAGAACAGCGACAAGTTTATGAATCACGGACGTATCATGGCGCTGCAGATCGTGATCCTGCTGGTAGGTCTTGGAATCGACTTTGCCCTGAACACCACACGCAAATCGATATTTCGTTATTCAAAATTCAATTAGGATGCAATACGAACGAAGGGACATTGTTCTCCACGTTGATAACCTGAGTGTGGCTTACGGTGATAAAGTGATCATCCGCGACATCAACATGCTTGAATACGATATCACACGGCCTAATATGACACAGGGTCAGACTATTGCTGTGGTGGGTCGTTCGGGCAGGGGAAAGTCCACGCTTTTCAGGGCACTGACGGGTCTTGTCAAACCTACAAAAGGAAGAGTATTGATCCCTGACTACAGCCTGCCGCCAAAGGACGGGATGCAACCGGCCAAAACCGTACAGGAGGGTGATGTTGGATTTGTGGATCAGAAGTATACCCTCTTCCGGCACAAGACGGTGTCCGGGGCCTTCATGTTCGCCTTGAGGAATACCGATCTTAAAGAGAATGAAAAACTCGAACGGGTGAAGGCCTACCTTTCGGAATGGGGCCTCGAAAAGGTAAAGGATAACTACCCGAATGAGCTATCAGGAGGCCAGCGTCAACGTGTTGCTATCATAGAACAATTGTTGTCTTCCGGCAACTATATGGTACTCGATGAGCCCTTTTCGGGTCTCGACGTGGGTAATATTATGAACGTGCGGAAATCCTTCGACCTGATCGATCAGGGCCACGACCTGAATACGATTATTTTCAGCACGCACGATATTGAGCTGGCCACCGAGCTGGCTGACTCCATCTATGTCGTGGGTTACCCGACGAAAGAGGACGGCACACTAGATCACGTTGGTACGATTGTAAAACACTTCGATCTGAAGGTGATGGGTATCGCCTGGAAGAATGAATTCACGGCCGATCACCTTGAGTTGTCCAAAGAGATCAAGGCCGCTATGCTGGCGAGCTGAGATATTGATCAACTCGCGATCTTTCCCGTCAGTGGCTGCCGGTCGTCGGGTTTAAGCTGAAGCCGGGCGACACTGAATAACAGCCTGATATTTACTTCATTTCCGTCGAACACGCACATGAGGCTGTCGCTGTGGACAGTTTCAATAAAGCGCCAAGTAAGTAACAGGGTCCGTTGATCGATCCAGGTTGCACTGCCGGCAACGATGGAGTCAAAATCTATTCTTCGTTGTGAAAACAGGGAATGCGGTGAAGGCTTGTAATTCCCTTCGTGCATCCACTGATTGATACCGTTTCTGATAATGATATCCGGTTTGCCGTTTTCCTTAAGGGTGAACACGCAAACACCGGGCAAAAATGTAAAGGATATGGATTTTGCATTAAACACATTGTTTTCCAGGACAAAGTCTTTTCCGGATAACGCAGCGGCTATTGGAGACGCTGGCAGCATCGCGGGTGGATCATAAGCGAGAGCTTTCAGACTTTTAACGAGTTGGTCTGTTACAGGGCTGTTCACAGGAAGAGCAGCCTTACTGCTCATTTCCGGAACGAGGTGGTCCCAGACCAGTTGCATGGTGATCTTTGTGCTGAGGCTTTCGCTGGTGATCGTCACCACCGCGTCCTGCTGGGGAAAGATCATTGTGTATTGCCCAAAAGCGCCATCAGCCCGGAAACCACCCGGAGGGTTCAGCCAGAACTGGTAACCATAACCATATCCCCATGAGCTGTCGTTTTTGCCGGTAGCGATCTGAAAAGCTGATGCGTCGGCGACCCATGCTTTGCTCAGCAACTGACGGCCATTCCATCTTCCCCGCTGAAGAAAAAGCTGGCCGAATTTGGCCATGTCTTCTGTCCGCAACCGCAGGTGGGATGCACCCATGTTTATGCCATCCGGATTGGTTGTCCAGGTAGAACCTGTGATACCCATCGGATCAAACAACTTTCTTTTCAGGTAATCGTGTGCCGTCATACCCGTGACCTTTTGAACAATAGCAGCCAGCATAAAACTTGCACCGGAATTATACATGAACCTTGTGCCAGGCTTTTCAACGACCGGTAGATTCAGGAACGTCCTGACCCACGGTGTTCCCGAAGGCGACTGTTCGAGCAGTAAAATCGAATCTTTCTCATGACCGACAGACATGGTCAGGAGGTGCTTCACCTTTAACGACGCGAGATTTTCGCTCACCGGTTCGGGCAGCAACGATGGAAAGAAGGACGTGACCGGATCGTCCACCGATAATAATTTTTCGTCCACTGCGAGACCTACCGCTGTGGATGTAAAACTTTTGCTCAGTGAATAGGTCTGCCGCTTGTATGCTGCGGAGTAGGGTGACCACCATCCCTCGGCAATAACGTGTCCGTGCCGTACAATCATCAGGCTGTGAAACTCCTGGCCGCTTGCTTTAACGGCGTCCAGAAAACGGTTAATAGCCTGTGATGAAACACCCTGCTGCTCCGGTGTACTTCTGGGCAGTGACGAACCGCTCCTGTCGGCGGTTTTTTGTGTTATTGAACAGGAGGGGAGAACAGAAAGGAGTCCGATTCCTGCGGCTCCAAATCCAAGTTGCCGGATGAAATCCCTGCGATCAGACATATGCGTTTTATTGACAGGATGGTGTTTACCATGCAATAGTAACGACAATGCCGGTAAGGACGCCAAGAAAGTATACAGCCGGTGCTTACCGTGGATTACATTCTGAATATGTATATTTGAATTTTGCAATACATGATCATGCCGGTTACCAGCCTGGAGGAGTTTTACAAGGATACTGCCGCGTTGATCCCGCCGGGAATCAACCGGGAGATCGGTCATTTTAATGTGTTCCGGATCGACGAAATGATGGAGCAATTCCGGCGAAAGCCTGCCATGTCCTATAACCGGAGGGCATACTATAAGATCAGCTTTATCGTCGGCCGGAACAGGGCGGAGTATGCCGATAAGGTGATCGATATTGAAAAGAACGCATTACTTTTTGCCACACCGAAAATCCCCTATCACTACGTACCGCAGGATGATAATCAGCATGGGTTCTTCTGCATCTTCACCGATGAGTTCCTCGTCAAAAACAAAAGCGGCGTGGTGCTGGATGAGCTCCCGATTTTCCGGCCGGGTGGTTATCCGATCTTTCAGCTTTCACCTGAGGAAAGCGATGACATCTCACAGCTATTCAGCAAGATGTATAGGGAAATATCCTCCGATTATGCCTACAAGTACGATCTATTGAGAAATTATGTAATGGAGCTGATCCACTATGGGCAGAAACTCCAGCCAGCCACAGCGTTATACCCCGCTCACACAGCGTCGGCGCGTGTTTCTTCTTTGTTCATCGAGCTCCTGGAACGGCAATTTCCTATCGAGTCGCCTCAGCAAAAACTAAGCCTTCGGGCCGCTAAAGACTATGCTGAGAGGTTGTCGGTTCATGTCAACCACCTGAATAAAGTACTGAAGGAAAACACGGGTAAAACAACGACAGACTTAATCGCCCGACGGATTGTACAGGAGTCAAAAATACTCTTGAAACAAACCAACTGGAACATCTCGGAAATTGCCTACTCCCTGGGTTTTGAAGAGGTCGCTCACTTTTCCAATTTCTTTAAGAAGCATACAGGCCTCACCGCGGTTGCCTTTCGCGGATAGTTAAGATTTGAATTTTGTAAACAACGGATTGAAGTTCGCAACTCCAACCGAGCCCTTTGCCCCAACTTTGTGCCATCAAACAAAACAATTTAAAAGATGGAAAGGGAAAACAAGATCGCTTTGGTAACCGGGGGAAGTCGCGGACTGGGAAAGGAAATGGCACTAAGCCTCGCGGCAAAAGGAATTGATGTCATCCTCACCTACAACAGGAAGTCGGACGAAGCCCAGGCTGTTGTCGAGGAAATCAAAAAGTCGGGCAGGGCAGCAGCTTTACAGTTGGACGTATCTGATATTAAAAGTTTTGATGGCTTTTTTAGAAACGTAAAGGATACGCTGGCTACCGTTTTTCATAAGACAAATTTCGACTACCTGATCAACAATGCCGGCATAGGTATTCACAAGGCGTTTGGCGATACCACGGAAGAGGAGTTCGACATGTTGATGAATGTACACTTCAAGTCTGTTTTTTTTCTTTCGCAGAAAGCACTGGCGAATATGAATGATGGAGGCCGGATCGTCAACATTTCGTCCGGTCTCGCCCGCTTTTCAACGCCGGGGTATTCAGCGTATGCGTCGATGAAGGGTGGTATCGAGACACTGAGTCGTTACATGGCAAAGGAACTTGGCGCGAGAGGTATCGCGGTGAACGTGGTTGCACCCGGGGCTATTGAAACGGACTTTGGTGGTGGTGTTGTCCGGGACAATGCTCAGATGAATCAGTTCATCGCTAGCGCCACCGCTCTTGGCCGGGTCGGGCTGCCGGCCGACATCGGAGGGGTTGTGGCATTTTTATGTACAGATGAAGCACGTTGGATCAACGGCCAGCGGATTGAGGTTTCCGGCGGCATGAACCTGTAGTGGCTGACAAGGGCGGGGGGACAGGTACCGCCCTTGGTTTAACCGGAACGGATTAATTATTTGATTGGTAGTACTTTACAGGAAATATTGCTCGTCTGTGGAGAATTTACGGCAAGCGCTGAATTATTAGTGATTTTTTTTGATTTTTTGATTTAACTAATTGATAATATATCAATGATTATTAATAAGTTATTGTAAAATATTTGATTTTCGATACACAGAGCTTATACAACATCATCGTTCATGCCGTCTGACCCACAATCCGGCCATCATCCATTTCAATAATTCGATGAGTATTACCGGCAAATTCCGGGTCATGCGTAACGATCAGCAGCGTCTGATTAAACTCCTCTGCCATCTGTTTAAAAATATCAAACACGATCTGGCTGTTTTTTTTGTCGAGGTTACCCGTTGGTTCGTCTCCCATGATAATCAGCGGGTCATTGATAAGCGCACGGGCAAGCGCGACACGCTGTTTTTCCCCGCCCGACAACTTAGTTGCCCTTTTCAGAGCCAGGTCCTGGATGCCCAGCTTTTTCAGCCGCTCCATGCCGCGATGTTCAACCTCTTCTTCGGAATACTTACCCAGTTTAAGGCCGGGCAACATGACGTTCTCCAGGACGGTAAATTCATTCCACAGATAATGGAACTGGAAGACAAACCCGATTTTCTCGTTCCGGATATGAGCCAGGTACTCTGGAGACTTTCCTTTCATGGATTCTCCATCTATGAGCAGGTCGCCGTCAAAATCCGTGTCCATCGTGGAGAGTATATACAGGAGGGTGGACTTACCGCATCCCGACTTGCCGACCAAAGAAACAAATTCACCTTTATCAACGGTGAACGTGATGTTCCGCAATACCTGGATCTCCACGGGATCGTAAAAGCTTTTATTGATTCCTCTTGTTTCCAGCACCGTCTTGTTCATATCATTTCCCCCGGATGATAATTACTGGATCGATACCACTGGCCTTCCTGGCGGGAAACAATCCGGCGAGGAAAGTTGTCACTAATGAAAAGCTTAACCCGATCATATAAAAGGCAGGGTCATAGTTCACCGGGTAAGTAGAAACCGTAGGCAGGGCAGGCGTGTTAAACGGGATCTGGTCGATGCCCAGCGATACTAGGAAGCCGAAAAAGAGTCCGCTGACTCCGCCGGAAATACCGATACTCAAGGCGATCAGAATAAAGATGCGCTTCACATCCTTTCCTGAAAAGCCGGTCGCCTTCAGGATGGCAATGGAGTCCATTTTCTCATAGATCATCATGTTCAGGATATTGTAGATGCCGAACCCGGCAACGATGAGCAGTGTAATTCCAACGGCATACGATATCAGGCTCCGGATAAAACTACCGGTTTCAAATTGGGCATTCGCTGTCTGAATATCTTCAGTATCGGTACTAAAAAGCTTGCTGTATTCCCTGGCGACTGACGGAGAAATGGACAGATCATGGAGTTTTACCTGTATATCGGTGATGTACTGCTTGCTTTTGCCCATGATCTTCTGCGTGGTGGCAAGGGAAGCGAAGCTTTGGATCTTGTCGTATTCCTGGATTCCTGATTGAAAATATCCGACAACCTTTAAGGCAAAGCGTTCACCCTGTGGTGTCGTGATATAGATCACATCGCCTATTTCGGCAATGAGGCGTTCAGCCAGGGCTTTTCCCAGGATGATACTGTTGGAAACGGTTTTGACTTCGATCGCCGAGCCATCCGTCACATATTCGTTAAAGTGAAATAAACGATTCTCAGCCTCCACATCGATGCCGCTGATCGTACCGCCAATGTCCAGTTTGCCTACATTAAAAAAAACCTGGGTATTGATTCTCGGCGCAACGCCGGCTACCCGTCGGTCTTGGCGTATAGCTTTAATGATCGTCGGGCTGTTATGGATCTCCGGGCGGCTTTGCGACGGCTTTGCCGAATGAATGAAGTTGTATGAGCCTTTGAACTTCTCGATTCGTCCGATCGGCTGGTCGGCATTTATCCTGATCTCATTGTATAAGCGGACATGAGGTGTTCTGTTCAGGATAAGCCCGTCCAGCAAATCGTTAAGTCCGTTCATGAATCCCAACAAGGCAATGAACATGGTAATGCTGAACATCACACCGATCGTCGCGACCAGTGTTTGTTTCCATCGGGCCATGGAAAGCGAGACGGCAATGCGGTAGATCAATTTATAGTTCAATTGTCAGGTTTTAGCAGGTAATCCTCCGCAGTGATCCCACTGACTATTTCCACTTTCTGGTAGTCTTTTAAACCGGTGACTACCTTGATCTTCTTTTTCGCGGTCATCACGAACGACTCATCAACGAGGTAACTCCTTGGTATAGTCAACGCGTTGGTTTTCTCCCGGATCAGGATATTGGCTTCAGCCGTCAGGTAGGGATACAGACGGGCGGGGCGGGTTGTAAACGCCGCTTCCACGACGAAGGACCTGGATTTCTCATTCATCAGTGGATTCACCTTCGTGACAATACCCTCGTAGACCGAATCCCCATAGCTATCCATCGCGACGAATACTTTTTGTCCTTCGATGATCTTCGCGATATCGTATTCATCCACCTGTAATTCGAGGTAGAACGTGTCCGCGTCACCGACCAGGGCGACTGGTGCCTGCGTACTTACCAGCTCACCAGGCTCTTTCAGGATACTGTATACTCTTCCATCGATATCGCTCCGGACAATGTAATCGTCGGCGATGATGGAACTTATTGCCCTGTTATTTTCCGCCTGCCTGGCGTTCACCGAAAGTTGCCTTTTCAGGTCGTTGTATTTGATTTGAAGCGACTTCCGGTCTTTCACGGAGTTGTTATAGGCAAGTTCCGCTTGTTCGAGTTCAACTTTCTTTCCGATTTTTTGTTCCCAAAGTTTTTTCTGGCGTTCAAGCAGCAACCGATCATTTTCACTTTTTTCACCCGCCAGCTCAATGGCCAGGCGGAGATCTTCCAGCTTTTCCTCGTTGGATTCCAATCGGGCGTAATCAGCAGCAAGTGCTGCGTTATCCGCCTGTAGTACGGCGGTGCTGTTCACGATCCGGATGAGGGGCTGTCCCTTTTTCACTACGTCGCCTTCCTCTACCAGGATCGTTTTGATGATCCCGTTAACAGCTGAATACACCTGGTATTGGTTTTTACTCAGAATAACTCCCGATGCATACACAGACTCGGTGATCGTTTCACGGGAGGGTTTGATCCGATCCCTCTTGCTTTCACAGGAACTCAGGAAACTCAGAACAGTGGCATATAAAAAAATCTTTCCAAATTGACATCTCATAGCGGTGCCCAAGATAAGGTGCTGCTCGCAGGCTATGCATGACAATAATCAGGTATTTGATTGATTTAAGTTGCACGAACAAACATAAGTGCAGCACGTCCTTGTATATACCAAACGTTAGGTCGTTCTGTCGGCACAAATTATTATCCGGCAAAGACAGAAAAAACAACGCACTTGAGTGGTGAATGATAAAAAGATCAGGATATTTTTTTGCGAAAATAAATGTGCCGTAAAAATGGTATTGGATTTCAGGATAAGTGTTTTTTTTTCCTAACTATGCTGAAAAAAACATGCACGACGAGATCAGTCAGACACGGCCGGAATCATACGATCATATCCTGGAGGCCACGCTCGTAGCGGGCTTTACAATGGCTTCCGATATCAAGACATGTTCACTTCTTCGAACGTTGGCAGCTTCGAAACCAGGAGCGGAGTTCCTTGAACTCGGTACGGGTACCGGCCTTTCCACCTCCTGGATACTGGACGGAATGGATGACCGGTCATCCCTTATCTCCATCGACAATGATCCGAGTTTGCTGGATATCGCAGGCCGGTTTTTGGGAACGGACAACCGCCTTAGCCTTGTCAATACGGATGGGGGAGAATGGATCGAGGCGAACCTGCGCCTGCGATTCGACTATATTTTTGCCGATACCTGGCATGGTAAATATCTCCTGTTGGATGAAGCCTTATCGATGCTGAAGACAGGTGGTTTTTATATCATCGATGATATGATTCCGCAACCCAACTGGCCGGAGGGTCATCACGAGAAAGCTATCCGGCTCCTCGAATACCTGGATTCACGACATGATCTTCAGATTACAAAGCAGGCGTGGGCGACGGGAATTGTCATTGCCGTAAAGAAACACTAGGAAAAGCAGCAGGGGACTCAGGATGTTTTGATCTTAAAACTCAGATCTTTCGCCTCGTGGTAAACATCGCTGTTAAACTTGCGCTCAGGTCCTTTCATTAATCCGAACTCGTCCAGCAACAAGGTCAGTTTCTCGCGCGCGGTATCCACCCTCTCGGTAGCAAGCAGGAACTTACAGTATTCCAGCCGATGCTTGTGATTTGACGACGGCTTATCCATGGCTGCGAACTCGACGTCGGCTTCCGCTGTCTTGCCAGCCGACTGTAGCGCCCAGGCAAACACAATCCGTTCTTCAGCATACTGAAACAGCTTTTCCGGACGCAGCTGATATCCCAGATCGATACACGCCTCGAAGTCCTGCTTGAGAAAATAGACCCGGAGCAGTTTCATGCGGAGTGTGGGGTCATCAGCCATAAATCCCTGCATGCATTCTTTGTAGAGAACAATCGCATCGTCATACCGGCCGAAAGTTGCATAGCCTGCCGCAAGATTGGTTTTTGTCGCAAAATTGTCGCTCAGCCGATGGGCTTTCTCCAGTTGCTCGAGTTTGTAATTGCTGTTCACAACATGTTTGACACCCTCTGCAAGGGATTCGATATTCTGACGGTTGTAAAAGTTCTGGTAGAGGTAAATGGCGCAGCCGATCCCAGGCAGAAAGATGATCAGCCAGACCCAGCGCTGGACATTGTTATTCTGATAGGCGTGAAACAGGCAATATGCCTGAAGGATTAAAACGGGTGTATAAAGTCCAATCATCCCGAAAAATAAGAAATTATCGGAATCGCCCACCCCGAATACCAGCCGTTATTTCTTTACAATAACGGGTTGCACGGGAAAAAAGAAGCATGTACTTTAGACCAGATACGACACACCAGACCTATGCAGACAAAAAACCTTATTCGCCTTTTCTCTTTATTCGTTTCCCTTACTTTTCTTATCCATCTCAGTTTTGCGCAGGACCTGCCGGTTGCGAAACCGGAAGATCTTGGATTCTCCGCCCAGAGACTGGGTCGTATAGATGAAGTATTCAATGGTTACGTCAAAGACGATAAGTTGCCCGGAGGTGTAATCCTGATTTCGCGCAAGGGAAAAATAGCGTACTATAAGTCTTTCGGTTATCGCGACATCGGGTCGAAGTCGGTGATGGATAAGGATGCCATCTTCCGGATAGCCTCCCAAACCAAGGCGATCGTGAGTACCGGTATTATGATCCTGCAGGAAGAAGGAAAACTTTTGATCCACGATCCGGTCAGTAAATATATTTCGGAATTTAAAGAATCAACCGTTGCCGAACCGAAAGCTGACGGCGGGTACAACGTAGTAAAGGCAAAAAGACAAATTACGATCAGGGATCTGTTGACCCATACGGCGGGTATCGGTTATGGCGGCGGACTGGCTGCCGAGGAATGGAGAAAAGCAGGAATCCAGGGCTGGTACTTTGCTGACAGGAACGAACCGATCGGAGAAACCATTAAGCGGCTGGCAGCCCTGCCGATGGACGAGCATCCCGGAGCAAAATGGGTTTACGGTTATTCAACCGATATTCTGGGTGTGGTGATCGAACGTGCATCAGGGATACCGTTAGATCAGTTCCTTAAAGAACGTATTTTCGATCAGGCGGGAATGTCAGACACCCAGTTTTACCTTCCGAAAAATAAGGCGGCGCGGTTAACAACCGTATACACTCCGAAAGAAGGAGAGCCACTCCGGCCGGCACCGGTTGCCGGTACAATGGACAGCCAGGGAGCTTACGTTGATGGGCCGCGTAAAAGCTTTTCCGGAGGAGCCGGTCTGCTTTCCACCGCCCGCGATTATTATCTGTTTCTGCAGATGTTGGCAAACGGCGGCGAATTGAACGGCAAGAGAATCCTGTCGTCGCGGACTGTTGACCTGATGACAGTAAGTCATCTGGCGGACGATGTTGTCTATCGTTCCGGGGAAGGTTTTGGCCTTGGCTTCAATGTAGTGATGGATATGGGTAAACGTGGTACGCCGGGTGCAGTCGGCGAATTCGGATGGGGCGGCGCCTATGGTTCCACCTATTGGGTAGATCCTGCCGAGGAATTGGTCGTTGTTTATTTTACTCAGGTACGTCCTTCTTCCATCGTCAGGGACCAGGCGATGTTAAGAGCGCTCGTGTACCAGGCGCTGGTGGACTGAAATAATAAATCACCGACACGATGAGACATGTATTCATGTTGCTGCCGTTGATCTTCCTCTTCCGGGGACATGTGGCCTGCGGGCAGGATACAACCCTTTGTGTGGGCGGCTATTGGACGGAGGCGGAAGCCCAAACCAAAATGAAGGATTTTTCCGCGCAATGGACAACGCTGGATTCGTGGAAAGACCGGTCACGCCGGATCCGCGATGGCCTCGTTCAGGGTATGCAACTGGAACGGATGCCGGATATTTCAGGGCACTTCAACCCTGTGGTTACACGCTACCGTAAGTTTGACGGTTACAGTGTGGAAAATATCGTCATCGAAAGCTTTCCGGGGTTTTATATTTCGGGAAATCTCTACCGGCCCCTCAACGAGCAAAAAAAGTATGCGGCGATTCTCAACCCGCATGGCCACGGGGTCGACAAACGGTTTAGTGAAGAGACGCAAAAAAGATGTGCGGTCCTGGCGAGGATGGGAGCTATCGTCTTCACCTATGATATGATTGGGACAGGCGAGATGCTTCAGGTCAATCATAAGATGCCGATAGCGCTGGTCATCCAGACCTATAACAGCAGGAGGGTGCTGGAATACCTGCTTTCAAGAAAAGATGTTGATCCTGAGCGGATCGCGATGACGGGCTATTCGGGAGGTGGTACCCAGACGTTTATGCTAACCGCCCTTGATGACCGGATTAAAATATCGGCGCCGGTGACGCAGGTATCGGCGCATTTTTTCGGCGGATGTGTCTGCGAGAGCGGGATGCCGGTTCACAAAAGCGCGACCCACCAGACGAATAATGTGGAGATTGCCGCCCTCTGTGCACCCAGGCCGATGCTGGTGGTATCCGACGGCGGCGACTGGACAAAGAATACTCCGGATGTGGAATACCCTTACATCCGGAAAGTCTATGCCGCCTGGGGCGTACCGGAGAAAGTGAATAATGCGCATTTCGCTTCGGAAGGCCATGACTACGGATATTCCAAACGGGCTGCTGTCTACGCTTTTTTCACACCTTACCTGAAACTGGATGACAAATTTGTAAAAGTAAACGACCGCTACCATGAAGACTTTGTATCGGTCCTTTCAAAAGAGGACCTCATGGTATACGATTCAAGCCATCCTGTTCCGAAGGACGCACTGCAGGGTGATGAAGCCGTAATGAAGTATCTGAATATCCGCTGACACCCACTACCGCTTCAAACATGCGGTTTCAACGTGAAATACCCAACTATTCATAAAACGACCTTCGGATTCCTGGCACAACTGGCGTTGAACAATAACCGCGATTGGTTCAATGAACACAAAGAGGATTATTTGCTAGCCAGGTCAAATACCGAGTGCTTTGTCGATGCACTCATCGTCAAAATGAATACCCATGATCGGTTGTCAACCTTATCGGGAAAAAAAAGTCTGTACAGGATTCATAACGACGTACGCTTCACAAAGGATAAGTCGCCCTATAATGCGAGGTTCGCAGGATATCTGAAACGCACAAAACCATTGCTTAGAGGTGGTTATTATTTCTGGATAAAACCAGGTGCGACGCGGATTGCCTGCGGGTTTGGCTATCCGGCTCCAGCGGACTTGAACCGGGCACGGCTTGATATCATGCAGAACCATGATGAATGGATCCGAATACTCAACACAAGGGCTATTCGGTCTGTGTTTGGTAATATGAAGGGTGATTTAGTCATGACAACGCCGCGCGGATTTCCAAAGGATCATCCGGCAATAGAACTCCTTCGCTACAAACAGTACTGGTTCGAAGCATCGTTCTCCGACCGCGAAGTCCTCGCACCGGATTTTTTGATCAACCTGAACAGAGCATTTAAAGTGATCCGCCCGTTCTTTGATCACATGAGTGAAGTCCTGACGACTGACCTGAACGGTGAGCCGCTATATGACGGAGCATAAAATGAAGAAGGTATTATTAAATCAAATGGAGGACCATGGCAAAACAGAGAAAAACACCACTCCAACTCACTGCATCTGAATTCAGAAAAACAGGTTATCATCTGATCGATGGTATTGCTGATTTTATGGATAGGATCGGAGATGAACCTGTAACGAGAGGTGAATCGCCCAGGCAACTGCAACGTATAGTCGGGGCAATTCCGTTTCCGGAAAAAGGGGAACCGGCCGACACAATTGTGGCGAGAGCTATGGATCTGTTATTCAACCATTCGCTCTTTAACGGGCATCCGAAATTTCTGGGATACATTACTTCCTCGCCGGCACCGCTCGGTGCATTGGCGGATCTGCTGGCAGCCGCTGTAAATCCGAATGTCGGCGCCCAGATACTCAGCCCGATCGCCACGGAAATAGAAAAACAAACCATACAGTGGATGGCTGAATTCATCGGGCTGCCGAAGGGTTACGGCGGCATCCTCGTAAGCGGGGGCAACATGGCAAACTTTACGGCGTTCGCAGCAGGGCTCAACGCACGGTTGGCGGTAAGTACAAAAGACGAGGGCCTTATGTCGCTCCGCTTAAAACCTACCGTTTATTGCTCGAAGAGCACGCATACCTGGATTGAAAAAGCAGCGGTGTTGTTTGGCTTGGGTATAAAATCAATCCGATGGATCGAGACGGATAGCACCAATAAGATGAATACAACTGCGCTGAAAAAAACTATTGTGGATGATGTCGAGAATGGATACCAGCCCGTGATGGTCGTCGGTACGGCAGGCGATGTCAGTACCGGTGCGGTGGACGATCTTAATGCAATCGGAACCATATGCAGGGCTCACGGGTTGTGGTTCCACATCGATGGCGCTTATGGTATTCCTGCCGCGGCTGTACCGGAACTCAAGGTTACTTTTGCCGGGGTCGGGGAAGCCGACTCAATCGCCCTGGATCCGCACAAGTGGCTGTACAGTCCGCTCGAGGCTGGCTGCACGTTGATAAAGGACGCAAACATGCTGTCGAATACGTACAGCTCACATCCCGCTTATTACAACTTCAGTCAGAACGAAGAGGGAACGTCGCTGAATTTTTATGAGTATGGTTTCCAGAACTCAAGAGGATTCCGCGCCCTGAAAGTGTGGATGACATTTCAGCAGGTAGGCCGCGAGGGTTATATCAGAATGATAAGCGAAGATATCGCCCTCTCGAAATTATTATTTGAGATGGCAGACGCCCACGCGGAAATTGAAGCAATGAGTCAGCGTTTAAGCATCACCACGCTGCGCTATGCCCCGCCGGACAGGGCAGGTGATTCAACCGAGGATGAAAAATATTTGAATACCCTTAATGAAACGCTGTTGAACAATCTGCAGAAAGGAGGAGAGGTGTTTTTGTCCAATGCTATTGTCAATGGAAAATACTGCCTTCGCGCCTGTATCGTAAATTTCCGAACCTCGGAAAAGGATATCGGGGAGATCGTTGAGATCATTGTCCGGGAGGGTCGGAAGATACATGCCGGACTTGCATGAAACTGTATCCCGAGGTCATTTCCGCTGTAGTGTTGTAAGATAGCCCCCGGTTATTTATCTTGTAACCGATGGCCATAGAACGAAATTTTTTTCTGGCTAAGCTGAACCTGTGGGAAACCTTAGTAAAACCAGTCTTAACCGTCCGGATCCTTGTTATTTGCGGGTTGTTGAATTTTTGTTCGGACGCACTGGCGCAGTCCTGCGATTGTCCCGCGGTCAATATATGCAGCACCTGTTCCGGTGGTCTTTCACGCCTTACTTTGCGATTCAACGGAACGATTGCCAGTGTTATTACTGCCTCGGATCAGCAGGGGCTGGTCTACACCGGGTTGGTGATTCCCGGAGGTACTTTCAGCTTTGCCGGTTCGATCGTCAATGAAAAATTTGTCGGCCCGACTGTATACCTTACAGTAACAGCAATTTTGAACGCTACCATCGGAAGTGTCTGTGGCTCGGCGTATCCGGGAAGTGTGTTCGGCAGTTTTACGGTCGTGTCTGCAGAGAGTAAGAACGGCGGGATTCTTTGTTGCCTGCCTGAATCCATTGAAAAGATCGCCCCGGTGATCTCAAATTGTCCCGCGAGCTTTGCCGTAAACCTTCCAGCCTCTTCCTGTTCCATGGCCGTTACCTGGACAGCGCCTACAGCTACGGACAACTGTACACTGGACACCTTTATTCCAACGCATAGCCCTGGCGGTATGTTTGCGTTGGGAAATACGCCCGTAACCTATACAGCCCGCGATTCCTACGGAAACACGTCCTCATGTTCGTTTACCGTGACCGTTAATGACGTTACGCCACCGGTCATTACCGGTTGTCCGGCAAACATCACAATACCCGCCGGAGCTTCCTGCAAAGCGTCCGCGTCCTGGATCGCACCCACAGCTACCGACAATTGCACGGTCTCCATGACGAGCAATCACGTTCCGGGCGAACAGTTTGCCCTCGGTGTTACTCCGGTTACCTACACGGCAACGGACGGTAAGGGGAATGTATCGACCTGTTCCTTTAATGTTATTGTCGAGGATAAGATTGCGCCGGTCATCACGGCGTGCCCGGTGAATATAGTGACCAATGCGAACAGCTCATGCCAGGCAATGGTTAACTGGGTCCCTCCGGCGGCGACAGATCATTGCCTTCAATCTTTCGTAGCAAGTCACAATCCAGGAGCAACGTTTCCCTTGGGCACCACCACCGTCACATATACAGCCACCGATAAATCCGGCAATACGGCAACATGTAGTTTTAATGTTTCCGTAGTGAACAGTTTGGTTCCCGCCATTTCCGGTTGCCAGGATAACATTACCGTAAACGCGAATGCCGCTGGAGTTGCTTCCGTCACCTGGGAAGAACCACTGGCGACGGTACAATGTGGTACAGTCTCGGTAACCAGATCACATATACCGGGAGGTTCTTTTGATACCGGTACCCATTCGGTGACCTATGAATTTGAGGATGAGACAGGGAAGTCCGCCTTGTGTACATTTAGTGTCATCGTATTGGAGCAGGAGTCATTGTTTGCGGTCTCGAAAGTGGTGACGCCGGACGGCGACGGGATCAATGACTTCTGGCTTATCACGAACATTGAAAATTATAAGACAAACTCGGTTGTCGTCGTTGACCGGTGGGGAAACAGCATATTTACCGCAACCGGATACGACAATCAGAAGGTCTTCTGGGACGGAACGAACAAAAATGGAAAAACAGTCCCGACAGGGACCTACTTTTATACCATCGAAGTGCGGCAGCAGGATGTCGTAGTCCAAAAAAAAGGATTCCTGGAAGTAATTCAGTAGTATGAGGAGAGCCCATCCAAGTTACCTGAAAAGAACATTGATAGCTGTGTTTTGTGGAATGCTTATGCATTTTGCCGACGCCCAGCAGCTACCGCAGTTTTCTCAGTTCATGTACAACAACCTTGTACTGAACCCGGCCTATGCGGGAGCTGATGAAGCCCTCAGTGTTTCCTTGTTGCACCGCAGCCAATGGACAGGTGTAGAGAACGCGCCGTCTACCCAGAGCCTTTCCATCCATACGCTGGTGAAGAAAAAGCAGATCGGCCTCGGACTTACGATCGTCAGCGACCGCATTGGTGTTCACAAAAACACGAGCATTCTCAGCAATTATGCATTCCACATCGCCGTTAAAGAGGGAGTAACCTTTTCAATGGGCTTGCAGGCCGGGATCACAAACCTGAAATCGGATTACGCATCGCTGGCGGGCACTTCAGCCGATCCAAAGCTCGCTAACTCGGTTAACGAAACAAACCTTGATTTTGGCGCAGGGCTCTCCCTTAGAAGCCGGGCATTCCAGCTTGGGTTATCCGTTCCCGGTCTGATCTCCCAGACAGTAAGCCTTAACGATTCATTATCGGTGACGCTGAAAAAAATGAGCTGGCTGGGGTATTCGCGGTACCGTTTTACGCTTACGGAGGCATGGGCCTTCGAGCCTGCTATACTGGTTAAATATTTCCCGGGATTGCCGGTATCTGTTGACGGCAACCTGAATTTTATCTTCAGGGAGGTATTCACTTCCGGTGTGTCGTATCGTTCGCGTGAATCCATCGACCTTCTTCTCCGGTTTCAGCTCACGCCTCAGTTACAATTCGGATACGCTTATGATTACCCCGTACAATCAGCCGCGCGGCTAAGCAGTGCATCGCATGAGCTCATGCTCAGTTACGTGTTCAGGAATTATCAACGAAACGTGAAGTCAGCCCGCTAACAACGTATGAGAGAGCTGAGGTGTACCATATGGATCGTATTAATGCTGATCTCGCGAACAGGCGAGTGCCAGTCGACGGTTTTTTCGGTAATGCAGGATCGCAGGAAGCTGGCGGACAAAAATTTTCAGGAAGGAAACTACCTGGACGCAATTGCTCTTTACAAGGATGTCCTGGAACGTCACGACGGAGATCCGTCCGTGAGGCTCAAACTGGCTCAGTCCTATTACCGGGCAAAACAATACCGCGACTGCGCGCGGCAATACGACACCTATTTGGGAGACGGTGGAATTTTATCGTTGCCCGATCAATACCTATATGCCGAGTCACAGGTTGTGCTGAAGAACTATTTATTGGCAACCGACCACTACCGCCAGATTCTTAAAGCAGAACCTGACGACGATCTTGTGGCCGGGAAAATATGGAGACTGGATAACATGAAGTATTTGTATGAAGATTCAGCCCACTATGTTGTCAGGCCGTTAAATGTCAATTCTACATCGGGCGAGCTATGCGCAGTGCCCCATGCCGATGGTCTTGTCTTCACCTCAAACCGGAGGCAAGTGAAAGCTGTACAGGTGATCAATACACGGCTGAACGCTCCGTTCTACCAGTTGTACCATTCCCTGTGGAAAAAGGATTCGACTATGCAATGGCGTTATTTGCTGACCAAGCCCGTTGAATTTGCGCCTGGTATCCGGTCGAAGTTCAACACCGGGCCGCTGGCATTCTACCGCAACGGGCGGAACGTGGTATTCATCGCATCTTCCGACAAATCGGAAGCAGGAGGAAACAGTACACTGGGTGTTTTTTTTGCAACAAAAGACAACGGTACATGGGAGATTGTTTCCGGCTTCCCGTACAACAGCACATCTTATTCGATCAACGATGTTACGATCAATGAGGAAGGGACGGTAATGTACTTTTCGTCTGACATGCCGGGAGGACTGGGCCTGGATGACATCTACATGTCGGAATGGAAGGACAACCGCTGGTCAAAACCGGTGAATGTCGGGGAACCCGTAAACACGTCCGGACACGATGTGTTTCCGTTTTTGCACCGGGATGGTATACTGTATTTTTCTTCCGACGGTCAGCCGGGGATGGGTCAGCTGGATATTTTTAAGTCGCAGGTGAGTGCTCATGGTTACGGCGAGCCTCAAAATGTCGGATATCCTTTAAACAGCAGTTATGACGACTTCGGCTTTTACCTTGATTCCGCAGCGGCTCATGGCTTCTTCAGTTCTAACCGGAAGGCAGGCGGCTATGATGACGATATTTACGAGTTTGATATGGACCTTCAGAAATACCCGCTGACCATCACCGGTGTGATCAAATTCAGGGAATATTCATGGACCGCGGAGATGGAAAGCCGCCCCTGGGCAAATGTGAAGATAATTCTGTCCGATGCCTGGCAGTCCAGGACCGTGCTGGAGACTATGACTGATAAAGCAGGAAATTTTTCCATCGCGGTCCCTTACTTTAGCAGATATTTTATCCAGGTTGCGGATGAATCCGGAAACGAGTACAAAGTGAGCCTCGAACTGGACAGGCGGAGAAGGGAAACAGGCAGCCATGAAATTGTGGTTGTTAAGGATATTTTCAGTCAGCATGGGCAACAAAAGCATTAGATTCTCCTACAGAAGCATTGACACACTGGTGTTGATGGTAATCCTTCTGGTCGCAACGCTACCGGCCGCATGGGCACAGGAAAAGCAAACTATCCAGATCAAAACCTTCGATCAGAAACTTCAGCCACTGAAGAACATTGAAGTGTCTCTCAATGGAAAAGAGTACATTCAGATCGGCGCGAAAGGTACGGCGATCATTGAGCTCCTTGCAGATGATCTTCCCGTGAGATCCGTCGCAATAAAAGACGATAAACTGGAGGCCGCTTCCTGGAATCTGTCAAAGGGTATTATCGAAATTATCGTGAGGCCGAAGACTTATGCGATAGTTCATTTTGTCGTTCGTTTTCCTGATGGTTCACCGCTGCCAAACGCCGCGATTCAATTCAAGGGAATCAGGACCCTCAATGCGACGACAAACCGGAACGGAGAATTTGATCTGCCTCTTTCGTTGGAGGAGAAAGCGTCGGCCCGCCAATTTCAGGTACAGGACGTGGTGGTTTCAAAGGTGAGTCTATCGTCCACAGAAAACGTTATTACCGTAAATCGCTCCAGAGTGCCGGACAACACCCGGAACGAGGTGGCTGGCAAAAGTTCTATTCAGGAAGAGCTGAACGATTTCGACCTGTCCAGGCTAGACTCCATTCAGTCGTTGACCGTGTTCTACGCCGTATTCAAGAATATTTCCGTAAAGGACCTTAGCGAAGAGGCCAGGCTCCAGATCGAAGGGAAGTTCAACCAACTGGTAGCCCAGATGCGGGATTCCGTATCGAAAGCGGAGCCTGAGTTTATGGGAAATATTTCGGACTCATCGTTCGTCGCGGAAGACATCCGGAGTCTCGTGAATCACGCGACCCTTGAAAGCGGTACGCTTCAGACAAACCGTGCGGAGTTCCAGGAGAAAATAAAAGTGATCGCCGGCAAACTCGAGAAGGGTATTGTGAACTTTACACCCGAAGAACGCAAAAACCTGCTCGGAGATCTTGACCTCCTTGAACAGTTGTTAATTCAGAACGAGAGCAAGTTTTATCAAAACCAAAGCGACTACAGGGAAATTATCAATTCGTTGCGTCAGAAGTATTTCGACATACAGAACCTGGAGACGCGACTTTCCGATGCGGAAAGAAAGCGGGAGGAAGATCAACGATCGTTTCAACAACGTCTGCTGGGAATCGCCGCAGTCCTTCTCGTCTTCGCTGTAATGATCGTCCTGTTGATCTCCTTCAGCGGACGGTTGCGTAAACAGGCGAACGACCTGAAGGCGGCAAATGAGGAAATTCAAACCATTAATGAAAACCTTGAAGCTATCGTCGTCAAACGCACAAAGCTTCTGGAAGAGTCGAACAGGGAACTCGACACTTTTCTTTACCGAGCGTCCCACGATCTGAGGTCTCCGGTAAGCACCATTCTCGGTTTATGTAACATTGTCGACAGCATTCCGAGGTCGGAAATGATCGCCAGGGTAAAAGGGACTACGGGCAGGATGGACCGGATGCTGAAGAAACTGATCAGCATCAGTGAAATTGCCCAGCAGTCCTCGAACATTATCACGATCAATGTCCGTCAGACCATCAATGAAGTAAAGAGCAGGTATCAGCAACAGATAGAGGAAAGTGGTATCCAGTTCCATGTCGACTGCGCCGATACGATCACGTTAAATACGAGTGTCTCGATCATGGAATGTATACTGGCGAACCTGATTGAAAATGCTGTTTTCTTTTGTGCGATCAAAAATACGGAACATGGGCGTGTTGAAATAAAAGCCGTCATGAAGGGCTCAAGTCTTGTTCTTTCCGTGTATGACAACGGCGTGGGTATAGAAGAAGTGATCAGACCCAAAATTTTCGATATGTTTTTTATCGGCAATGAAATGTCCCGGGGCAATGGTCTTGGACTCTACAGTGTCCATAAATGCGTGCATGCATTATTTGCCGAGATAGCCGTGGAATCGCAGGCTGGCCGGTACTCGGAATTTAAAGTAACCATACCCAATTCAGGAAGGCGTCTGAAGTCGTGGCGGCCCTGATTTACATGTTTGAAAAAACAGTGGCAATTGATAAGTTTACATAGTATCATTACCGGATATTAAATGTCACCTATGAAAGCATTTCCCTTTAACCGAATTCTGGTTCTCATGATAACAATGTTGAGTTCAATGGCTGTCTATAGCCAGAACCATGGTTTTGCCGTGCAGGCAACTATTGAAAATGGAGTAATTGAAGGACTGTACGATACCAGGTCCGGTTTACAGACGTATTTGGGAATACCGTTCGCCAAACCACCGGTTGGGGATTTGCGCTGGAAGGCGCCGCAGCCCTTGGATAATTGGGCGGGTATTAAAATGACAAAGCAATTTGGTCCAAGGCCTGTCCAGGCTGTTGTGTTTGGTGATATGAATTCACGGTCGAATGGCATTAGTGAGGACTGTCTTTATCTAAATGTCTGGTCTCCGGCAAAGCGGAACGAGTCCGGCTTGCCTGTGCTCATGTATTTTTACGGTGGCGGGTTTGTCGCGGGCGATGGTTCCGAACCTCGGTACGATGGTGCGAGCATGGCAAAAAAAGGTATTGTCGTGGTACTTGTGAATTACCGTCTGGGTTTATTCGGCTTTTTTGCGCATCCCGAGCTCAGCAAAGAAACAGCATATAAAGGATCGGGGAATTACGGCTTGCTCGATCAGGCGCTGGCACTGAAGTGGGTACAAAAGAACATTAAGAGTTTTGGAGGAGATCCTAAAAGAGTAACAATCGCAGGCGAATCTGCCGGCTCGATTTCAGTCAGTGCGCAAATGGTGTCGCCGCTTTCCCGCAATCTTATTGCAGGAGCAATCGGTGAGAGCGGATCCGGTATAAGCGCCCTTGCTGCCGTTCCGCTTTCCGATGCCGAGAAGATCGGAGCCGACTTCGCTAAGCAAAGCGGATACACCTCGCTCGCTCAGATGCGTGCTGCCAGTACGCGGGACCTTTACGAAGTATACGTCGAATCGAAACGCTTTGGGTTTCCACCAGTTATAGACGGCTACTTTTATACCAAGAATATGCTGGATGTATTCCGGTCGAAGGAGCAGGCGCAGGTTCCGTTGTTGCTGGGATGGAATTCTAGTGAGATCCCGGGTATGGCATTTATGCAAGGGCTTCCGTATTCCGATGAGAACTTTGTGAAAAAAGTTAAGGAAGCTTATCCCGCCGATTTTGAAGAGGTGTTGAGGCTTTACCCGCATGGAAACATGAAGGAAATTGAGTGGGCGGCGACAAACCTGGCATCAGATCGATTTATAGCCTATAGCACCTGGAAGTGGTTCGATGTGCACCGGAAAAACAGCAGTAAGCCGGTGTACCGCTATCTGTACAGCAAACTGCGTCCACCGCTGGTAGATAAGTCGCTAACGCCCGGGCTGGCCGGAGGAACGCAACGTGGACAAGGGGCAGCCAGTCCACCCGAACCGTTGGGTGCGCCGCATGCCTGCGAGATAGAATATTGCATGGGTAACCTCGACCTGGTAAAAGATTATGCATGGACAGCTGATGACTATAAAGTATCCGACACAATGCTAAACTACTTTGCAAATTTTATTAAGACAGGAAATCCCAACGGACAGAATCTTCCCGAATGGCCTTCGGCGCAACCCAACGACACGGCGCCACCAGTCATGATACTCGACACGGAATCAAAAGCGGTCAAGACAAATGACGCACGGTATTATTTCCTGGATAAATCGTACAAGAACAATTGAGTTGACGGCGTAAAAATACGCGGTTATTAAGTTCTGACGGAAGGATAACAATACACACGATTCGCCCCGGTTGCCGTTTGTCTTCCCGGGCAGGTGGATTTAGTTGTTTTGGCGGAGTTTGGATCAAATCACATCTTCGATTTTTTCATCCGTACTTTCTTTATTCAACATCAGCCCGAGGGTCATAGCAAGGCCCGTGAGAACGATTACGATAAAGAGAACGCCCTCGCTTAACTTTTCCAGCCGCTGAGACGCCGGAATGCTATAAAAAAGAAGGATCGTGATCAGTCCGCGCGGTGCCACAAGTGTCAGCAACGCGGAGTTAATTTTGAGGATGTACTTCAAAAACAGGAAACGGACCAGGATGGTCAGAATGATGATCACCACACCGATAACAAATACTTCTTGTGACTTCAGAAGCTGGAGATTTATCGAATAACCAAACAAAAGGAAAAAGAACGTACGGATGATAAACGCCGTTTCTGCCGTCATGGTTTTCAGTTCTTTTGTTACATCGTTCAGTTTGTTGAACGATAAAAACTTATGGACCTGCGGGTAGTCGAACAGTTTGAAGTTGTTCAAAACCATACCAAAGCAGAGGACCAGTATCAGTGAAGGGAGGTGCAGGTATTTCGCAAGCGAGTAGGTTAGTATGATGATGGCAAACGTCAGGAAGAACCTTACATGGGTGGTCGCATGGTTGAGCAGGAACAGCAGAAACACGGTACTCAGGACGGAAATCGTCAGTATTAAGATCAGATCCCAGCCGAACTCGACAACAGCGTAAAGTCCAGACCCATGCTCGCTGATCATGTAATTGAATGCCACAATTCCGAGAATATCTGAAAACGTGCTTTCATATACGACAAACTCCCGTTTTGACTCTTCCAGGTTTCGCACGCTTGGAATGGCGATCGCGCTACTGATGACGGAAAGTGGAATTGCATGCACCAATGCCTGGCTAAAATCCGTTTCATAGTATGCGGAAAAGAGCAAGGCCATAAGACCAGCTGTGAAGGCCAGCAAGCCGATTGCGGACAGGAAAGAGCGCCCAATAAGCGGGAGTTTGCTGCGCTCTATTGTAAGATCCAGAGACGCTTCAAGCACAATAAAGATCAGTCCGGTCACGCCAAGAATTTCCAGAAGCGTCTGCGTTGGAGGCAACACAAGACTAAAATTGTCGGCGATGAATTTTAACGCTATACCCGAAGCGATTAACAAAAGGACCGAGGGAATCTTCAGGATCTTCGCCAGATAATTGAAAGAATAGGAAAGTACAACGAGTACGCTAAGTACCACTAAGATTGAATATGCGTCTATTTTCATAGGGACAATAGCAGTGAATGTAACTAAAGGAGACCGGTAACTGTCAATATTCGATAAAACGCTCCAATTTACCTATCTCCCCGAATAACAACAGAGAGTCTTCCTTGTTCATGATGGTGTCCTTCCCGACAAGGCCCATGGCCTGGCGGACAGGATGAACAACGCCGAATATGTTCTTTTCCTCTATGGTCCTGATCATGGTTACAAGCAGAATCGAATACTCTCCGGGAAAATCGATGTCAGATACTTTTGATCCAACAAAAGCCGCCGGTACGCTGACTTCGATAAGCCTGTACTCATCCGTAATTTTATAGGACGTTACAACTCCTTTTAAATCCAACCGGTAAGCCATTCGTTCCGCTGAGTCGGATTCGGGATCGGCGAACTCTTCTATCCCCATCGTCTCCAGAACCGTTCGCTGCAGCGGTGTGATAACCCGGCTGATAATCCGTTTGACACCGAGTTGCCTGAGCAAGGCTGCCACCATTATTCCAATACCCGGGGTTTCTCCGATAGCAACAATAACCGCTTCAACATCCTTTAACGGCAACGTACCCATCGCTTCAGGACTGGATGCATCTAATGTGACAACGTGCGTAATGTGGTCCTTCCATTTTTCCGTTGTTTCGTGACGATGATCGACACCAATTACCTCATGACCCAATTTTACCAGTTTCGAGGCCAGAGACGCTCCAAAATTTCCAAGACCAAATACGATAAATTTCATGATATGTTTTTTTTACTTGCAATACTTCCGCCATTTGTCGTCGATTCACTTTTAACTAATAAATAATGTCCTCCGTCGGGTACCGGTAGTACAATTGTTTGGATTGATTGACAAACGCAACGATCACGGTGAGCGCTCCGACACGCCCGATAAACATGACAACGATAAGAACGGCTTTACTGATACCGGATAAACCCGGTGTAATACCGAGCGTTAGCCCGACAGTACTAAATGCTGAGAACGACTCAAAGGCAATTTCCAGCAGACCCTTGTCCGCATCATTCAGGGAAATGAGAAAAATACTGGATCCGATAATTAACAAAGACAGCAGTATAATAGCGAAAGCTTTTTTTACAGCGTTTTCTGAAATTTGTGTTCTGTGAAATTCGGTACGGTCCTTGCCGCGTATAACACTTACCATGTTGAGGGCCGCGACGGCAGCCGTTGTTGTTTTGATTCCGCCTCCCGTGGAGCCCGGAGAAGCACCGATCCACATCAGCAAAAGGAATATCATCACCGTCGGAAGGGTCATACTGGCCATATTGACGGTATTGAACCCCGCGGTCCTCGGCGTCACCGATCCGAAAAAGGACGTCACTACCTTTCCCCAGATCGTGTGGTGTTCATTTAACGTTGTATACTGCTCAAAATAAAAAAACGACGCGAAACCGACTACCAGCAGTATTGTGCTGCTACCCAATGCAAGCCTGGATGAAATCTGCAATACCCGCGTAAAGTTTTCCTGGTACGGATCTCTCAACAGCCGCCTCACAAAATTTGATCCTTTGATCCTTATGTATGTGTAAATATTAAACACAATCGGAAAACCCAGGCCGCCAAGAATGATCAACATGGCAATGATAATCTGGAAAGAATAATTAAACCGGTAGCCTCTGTCATACAACCCGTTGCTCAACGTCGAAAACCCCGCGTTGCAAAACGCTGAAACAGAGTGAAACAAAGCGAAAAATACCCGCTGAAATTCCGTATCGAAAAGATCTTTGGTGAGCGTACTGAGGATGGCAAGAAAACCAATGATCTCAAAAACAAACGTAACCAGAATGATGCGGATAATCAGCTGGATAACATTGTTGATTTGCTGCGTGTAAAGCATGTCCTTCAACAACAGTTGTCCCTGAAATGACACTGATCCGGCAGCAAGATAGCCAAGCAAGCCCGTGAACGTCATAAAACCAAGTCCCCCGATCTGGATCAGGACAAGGATGATGATCTGACCCATTAATGTAAAATGGGTTCCTGTATCAACAACAGCGAGGCCTGTTACACAAATGGCGCTGGCTGACGTGAAAAACGCATCGATTGTCGTAATCCCGCCCGTAGTTGCATTCGGAAGCATCAGGAGCAATGCCCCGATGCCGATAAAGATGGCGAAGCTGGCCACAAAAATAAAGGAAGGGTTCACGCTCTTCCTGTAGATGAAACGAAGGACATGAGAGACCTCGGAAAAAAAAACAAAAACTATCCCGGCAAACACACCCAGTTTCCTGATCTGGAATTCCCGCCCGATAGGAACGTGCCAGTTCTGAAGGGTTAGAATAAGGCTGTACATGTAATACACGATCACAACGAAAAAAAAACTGTAAACATGAGCCACCCAGGTTCTTTTATCTCCCCACTCGAAAACAAACCTGAATATTACCGAGATAAGAAGTACAAGAGTCACCTCCCTGATCACCTCAAAAGCAAAAGAAGTTGATTCATTGAATTTGTTAAACCCGACGTCATAAATCATGAGTCCGAATAAAACCGTACATAACACGGGGATTACTCCACCGGTTATTTCGTATCCCTTGCGGAAGACAATTTCCCCTGCGTGAAGGCTTTTGTTTACAACCCGATCATTAAACCGTCGTTTCGTGCTTACAACGAATCGCAACAGTTTGTTTATCATACTCTTAAATCTCATTCAATAAGCAAACTTTAGTGACTCCTTTCGGGATGACTTGCAATTTAATGCGCCAGGACTAAAAAACGCCTTATATCCTTATCCTTATTTTGTCCTGACATACTGTACAAATGCGCCAGGGAAATCGAAAATAGTGGTTTGGGAATGGTAATCTGTTTGTGTTATTTACAGATAATCGAAATGACGGAATCGTCACCTGTTGGTTCCGAAACCAACCAACGCCAGACCTCCGGTTTAATCGTTGCCCAGTTTAAAGGATCGACTTCGGTACGATTCCGCGGAACCAAACCTTCGTGCGCTTTTGCCACCCCGCTTCCTCATCGGGGTTGTGTTCCCGGGTTGTCTGCCAGGCGTTTTCAGGTTTCATATCTTCGTCCATGGCATCGTGTAATTCAGATGAGACACGTTTGTCATAAATAACAGCAATGCATTCTGTATTGAGGTTGGCACTCCTCGGGTCCAGGTTAAATGTACCGATCACGGAAATCTCCCGATCGACAACCATCGATTTCGCGTGAAGACCAAAAACCGGTGTATAATTCATTTTCTTCTGAAGTGCGCCTGTCATGATCGTATACCGGATGGCGGCATCCGGTTTGAACTCGAAAATGCGGACACCCATATTCAGCAGGTTTTCACGTTCCCGCTGATAACCGCTGAACGCTTCCAGGTTATCGGTTGATGAAAGACTGTTCGTCAGGATATTGACGACTACACCTCTCTCAACCGCTTCACGGAAAAGTTGCTGGCTTACTTCCGTAGTTATCAAGTAGGGGGATTGAATACTGATCGTGTGCTTCGCTCTTTTGATTAAGCTGACCAACGAATCCGTACAAACACCACCTCCCGCAAGACCTTCGTTCCCGTTGTTTTTCCCCGGAACATCGGAAACAAATAACACCTTGTCCACCCAAACCAGATCGCCTGAATCCTGTATCCCTTTAAAAATTTGAGGGACACGTTCTATTTTTTCCCGTACCTGCGGCCAGAAATTGTCAGGGTTGCAGGCGTATTGGTGAAGGTATTCATACTTCACGTCCATATTCAGCAGGTAATCCTTCGCGTCAACCACGTTCGTTACCGCCACGCTTACCGGGTCATTCCAGAAAAGCTCGAACGACTGCTGAACATCCCGGGAAGTTTCCCCCACCAGCAAGACATCACGGTCCCTGAAGTTGTAGTCGTGATCATAATCAAAATATTCGTCGGCGATGTTTCTTCCTCCCGTAATCACCACCTTTCCATCGACGATAAAAGTTTTATTATGCATCCGTTGGTTAAAGCCCCGGAAATCGGTTGAGAGGTTATAGAGCTTTTCAGGAAGGTTTTTGCCAATGTTAGCCGTCGGGTTATAGATTTTTATGGAGATATTCGGGTGTGCGTCCAGTGCCAGTAAGTCGTCCGCATCCGCTTCCACCATTACATCATCGACAATTACCCGGACGGCAATGCCTCTGTCCGCCGCCCGGAGCAGGTAGTCCGACGCGATCAGCCCGATGTTATCGGTGGAGAAAATAAAATACTGGATATCGATGGTCTTTTCCGCCGACTCGCAAAGCCACGCTCTTGTGATACGCGAACAGAAGTCTTCGGTAATGGGCGTATATTTCGGTTCACTTCCCGAGCAGCCCAGCAGTACTAAACTGGCAGCGATAAGTCTTTTCATATTCAGTTGATGGCCGATTACCGATCGAAAACAACTTCATGGCTTCGGGCCTTTATCGTCCTCTTTCGCCATCGCCATAGAAGCAAGGACGGCTACCGACAACGTTAGGATAATGAAAGCCAGGGAAATTTCGATTGGCACTTTGTAAATGTCCGATATGCACATTTTCGCACCCACAAAAATGAGTATCGCCGATAGGCCATACTTCAGGTAGATGAAATATTTTTCGATTCCCGCCAGGGCAAAGTACAAGGAACGCAGACCCAGAATGGCAAATACATTCGAGGTATAAACAATAAAAGAGTCGTCTGAAATGGCGATGATCGCGGGAATACTGTCGACGGCGAATATCAGGTCCGTTACTTCGATCATGACCACGACAACAAACAGCGGTGTTGCCCACAACATGTTGTCGCGGCGGGTGAAAAAACGATCGCCATCAAACGTCTCCGTAACACGAAAGATGCGCCTGACAAATTTAACAACGGGGTTCTTTTCCGGGTCAAGTTTCAGATCACCTTGCGTCAGGATCCGTATACCGGTAAAAACAAGAAAGCCTCCGAAAATATAGATCAGCCAGTGGAATTTATGGATCAGTTCGACGCCGGCCAGTATAAATAATACACGCATGACAAGCGCACCCAGGATTCCCCAAAACAATACTTTATGCTGATACGCCGGCGGTACATTGAAGTAGGAGAAGATCAGAATGATGACGAATATATTATCGACACTCAGCGATTTTTCAATGAGATATCCCGTAAAAAATTCGAACGCCTTGTTTTCGCCAAAATAATAATAGACAAAGATGTTGAATAAAAATGCTATCGACACCCACACACAGGTCCAGATCAGAGCCTCTTTTACCGTTATCACTTTTGACTTGCGATGGAACACACCCAGGTCGAGCACCAGCATAAGCAGGACAAAGAGGTTAAAACCGATCCAAAGTGTAGCTTCAGTCATGAATGTTTATTAATACGTACTTCTGTTTTTTGATCAGCCGAACCCGACTCGGCAGTCTGCCCGAAAATAAACAAATTTTCAAGATTTGAATCGCCGGGACAACTGCAAAGACGTTTTCTTCGGTTTGCAGCCCTCAGATGCATTTTCTGCATCTGCCTTAATCAGCGACGCTTCCAGAAAGTGGATGCCTGGAGCGCATCGGGCGTGCGGGCACCGTTTCCGGGATCAAGCCTGGCGTTTGTGTCCGCTAAAAAAACGTTAATTTTGCAGCCGCAAAACAGAGGAGTTCATAAGATGACCAATATAACAGAGCAGGACGAGCGGGAGTATCTGGAAGTAGTGAAGGAAAAGCTTCAGTTAACGATCAAACGGGTGGATGACCGTGTAAGGCAGTATTCCTCCGAACTCCGCGAGAACAAGCAGTATTTGCATGAACATCAGTCCGGAATGGATGAAGCTGATATAGTGGCTGCAGGGCAGTCCATCGACCGTATGGCATTTACCGGTGAATCGGCGGTGACCCGGAAGCGAAAGCTGATGAAGTTGGGAGATTCGCCATACTTTGGCAGGATTGATTTTACAACGGCTAAGGACGGGGAAAAGACCGCCGTATATATCGGGATATATTCGTTCACGGATGAAACAATCCGGGCCAACCTGATCTATGACTGGCGGGCGCCGGTGTCGTCGATGTTTTATGACTTTGAACTGGGGTCCGCATCCTATACCACACCGGGAGGTACGATCGCGGGAGTTATCGACTTGAAGCGACAGTACAAGATCCGCGAAGGCAGAATGGAATATATGATCGAAAATTCGGTCAATATACACGACGAAGTACTGCAAAAGGAGTTAAGCAAGTCGGCGGACGACAAGATGAAAAACATTGTCGCGACCATTCAGCGGGATCAGAATGCTGTGATCCGGAATGAGACCGCGCGCGTGATGATCATACAGGGTGTCGCCGGCTCCGGAAAAACATCCATCGCCCTTCACCGTATTGCCTTTTTGTTGTACCGGTTCAGGGACGAGATCGCTTCCAAGGATATCCTTGTAATCTCGCCAAACAAGGTATTTGCCGACTATATCAGCAACATCCTCCCGGAGCTAGGCGAAGAGCAGATCCCTGAAATGGGTATGGAGGAACTCGCAACGGAGCTGCTAGAGGGAAAATACAGGTTTCAGAGTTTCTTCAGCCAGGTGTCGGATTTGCTGGAGCATCACGATGAACTTTTTATCGAACGTATCCGCTTCAAGGCTTCGTTCGAGTTTCTCAGTAAACTCAACCAGTATCTCATTCATATCGAGAATAATTATTTCACATTCGCCGAACTCAAGGTAGCTGGAACCATTGTTCCTTTCCCGTTTATTCTTGAACGATTTAAAGCTTATCATCGGATACCGTTGTTGAAGCGCTTCCCGGAAGTTATCAAGGATATACAGCAGTTCGTCAGAACCAGCGCAAACCGCAAACTTGGCGGGCGTGACAAAGCTCTTCTGCAGGAAGCCGTTCCCGCCATGTTCAGGATGAACAACATCATAGACCTTTACCGGGATTTTTATTCATGGATCGGCAAACCTGAAATGTTCAAAGCCGGCGACGGGACCCTTGAATACGCCGACGTATTTCCGTTGCTGTATTTTAAGATCCGTCTCGAAGGAACACAGGTGTACGATCACGTGAAACACCTGCTGATCGACGAGATGCAGGACTATACACCTGTACAGTACGCCGTGTTGTCGAGGGTATTCAGTTGCAAAAAGACAATCCTTGGCGATGTGAATCAGACGGTAAATCCATACAGCGCTTCTTCGGCGGAAGGTATTCAGCGCGTGTTTCCACACGGTGATACGGTCAGGCTTTTCAGGAGTTACCGGTCGACGTGGGAGATCACGGCGTTCGCGCAGCGCATCTCCCCGAACCCGGATTTGATTGCCATGGAGCGACACGGCAGCGAGCCGCGGGTAATGGGATTTAACAGCAACAGCGAGGAAGCCGAGGAAATCAAAAAGATGATCGGTTACTTCGGAAATTCCGGGCACCAGTCGATGGGAATTATCTGTAAGACTTTCGAGCAGGCTGAGTCCCTGCACCGGGAACTGAACTTACGCGATGTTCACCTGCTCACGCCTGAAAGTACGGCGCTAACGCATGGAGTAGTAGTAACTACGGCACACCTGGCGAAGGGACTTGAGTTTGATGAAGTTATTGTACCGTTCGCATCGTCCCGTAATTATAAAACCGATGTGGACCGGAGTATGCTGTATATCGCCTGCACCCGGGCAATGCACGAACTTACACTAACGTATGCGAAGGAAAAAACAACGTTTATCGGCAACTGAAGGTAACGTAACCGTACTCCGGTTGCTCAGTGCGATTTGACTTTTCACTGATCGCGATCGGCCCGCAATAATGTCGTAATCGGCCTCTTGGTAAAAAATCTCAAATGCCTACGTTTGTACTGCCAGGGCCTGATGCCGTGAGTTAGGGCTGTAAATTATTCGGGATAATGAAGTATGCTGACATAGGGTTGTCACTTGCGTGGAGTTATTTTGTAAAATAGTATAAACGTTGCACATGGAAAACATAGAACAGGAGGCTAATGGTACCGTGATTGTCCAACCGAAACTTTCCCTATGGGCGGAGTTGAAGGATGCTATACGCGGCAGTGAGGCTGACTATACGCGGATCGGGATCAAACGCGCTATCTTTCTGCTGGCTGTACCGATGATCCTGGAACTCGTGATGGAGTCCACCTTTGCCGTCGCGGATATTTATTTTGTAGGAAAACTCGGTGCCTCCGCCGTGGCAACGGTTGGTCTTACAGAGACATACCTGTTCCTGTTATACTCCCTGGCTATGGGTCTGGCCATGGCCGTTACGGCTATTGTCGCCAGAAGGACGGGTGAAAAAAACACGGATGATGCCGGCGTAGCGGCCGTCAATGCAATATTTATTGCCCTGTTGTGCTCAATACCTTTTATGATTGCCGGTGTTTTTTTTGCGAAGGATCTGCTGAGACTGATGGGAGCGGACGCGTGGAGTATTGACCATGGATACGGCTATACGCAATGGATGCTGGGAGGAAACGTTGTTATCGTACTGCTTTTTGTTATCAACGCGATTTTCCGCGGAGCGGGTGATGCCGCGATTGCCATGCGTGTGCTATGGATTGCGAACGCAATAAACATTGTACTGGACCCGTTGCTGATCTTCGGATGGGGCCCGGTACCCGCCATGGGGATTGAAGGTGCGGCTGTAGCCACTACATTCGGTCGCGGGGTTGGTGTTGGCATTCAGTTGTGGACGCTGTTTAAAGGTGGCAAACACATCCGTGTAAAACTTTCGCATTTCTTCTGGGACGCAAAGAGCGTAGTTAACATCATTCGGACATCGCTGGGTGGCGTCGGGCAAATGATCGTATCGATGACATCTTGGATATTTCTCATGCGTATTCTCGCGGACGTTGGCAGTGTTGCCGTAGCAGGGTCCACTATCACGATACGCATTATGATGTTCACGATGATGCCGGCCTGGGGATTGTCCAACGCAGCAGCTACGCTTGTCGGGCAAAACCTGGGCGCGGGAAACGCCGACCGGGCGGAGTCCTCTGTCTGGAAGATCGGCTTGTACAACATGATATTTCTGTCCCTGGTTTCTGTCGTGTATTTTATTTGGAATGAACAACTCGTGGGTATTTTCACCGACGACCCGCAGGTGATAGCGATCGGTTCGGAATGGCTGCAGATCCTGTCGTATTCATACCTGGTCTACGGATGGTGGATGGTATCCGTTCAGGCATTCAATGGCGCGGGCGATACCGCAACGCCAACAAAGATCAACATCGTGTTCTTTTGGCTGATTCAAATACCGTTGTCGTATTTCCTCGCGATCACCCTCGACTGGGAACATTCGGGTGTCTTCTGGGGCGTATTCATTTCGGAAACATCCGTAGGCTTGTTTACACTTTGGCTATTTTCCCGCGGAAGCTGGAAGACGGCGAAAGTCTGATCGCAGATGCCAGCTATGCTCGCATGTTAAGCGGCGCAAGTTAGAGGTCGCTTGGTTTTTAGCTGCTTAACATGCTGGCTGGTTTTATGGTGCCGTTTATCTAATTTTGCCCGTACAGTAAACAGTCTTCCGATGAGGCGCCTTCTGGTAGTTTGCACTTGCGTATTTCTTTTTTCATGCGACACCGATGAAAACGACCCACAGGCGAGGACCTGGCGTATGGGTTTTCAAAACTCAGCTCCACGCTTTGACGACATCAATCTTTTCCTCCGTTCGCTGGACCTATGGACCCCCAGGGCCGATGCAGCTATCATCTCCGTTGAGGTGCCCTGGAAAGAATTGTTAGAAGGCGAAAAGGCAGCCGACCATGTCGTGGCCAATTATAAGGACCTCGCTGCGTATTACAAATCGAAAGACCTGGTATTATGGGTATACATCGATCCGCAAAACGGACTGGACCGGACATCAGATGCCGTTAGCCTCGTGGCCTTGGGCAAAAGTATCGCCGATGCTGATATGCAGGTAGTCTATCAAAAATTCGTTGTCGCGATGGACAGTATACTGAAGCCGGTTCACCTGGGCCTGGCGCTTGAGACGAACTTGATCCGTGACGCGGCACTTCCACCCATTTATAACGGTGTAAGGCAGGCAGCGAACGACGCCGCGGCCCTGCTGAAATCGCGGAAAAGCCCTGCAAAGCTCAGCGTAAGCGTTCAGGTAGACCATGCGTGGGGAAAACTGGTCGGCGGCTCGTATAAAGGAGTGAACCAGGACTACCTTGATTTCCCGTTTATAGAAGAGATCGGACTTTCGTCATATCCCTATTTCGGTTTTGACAAACCTCAGGATATCCCGCCGGACTATTATTCAAAACTGCTGGAAGGCAAAGGGTTTCCGTCTTTCGTATCGGAAGGAGGATGGACGTCTGAAACAATCGATGCTCCCGGAGGAGCCCTGGTCAGTTCCGAACAACTTCAAAAGGAATACATTGAACATCACGGGAAACTCCTGGACCAGGCACGTTGCATTGCCCTGTTCCAGTTAACCTTTACCGATATTGATGTAAACAGCCTGCCGCCGGACGTACCCGAAAACCTTCCGTACTTTGCATTCTTAGGGTTGGTGGACTCGGCATTTAAGCCAAAGCCCGCTCTGGACGCATGGGATGCCTTCTTTCATCGTCCGCTTAAATGAGTACCGGTTCACGATTCCAGGACATTTTCCTTACCGGGTAATTCGCCTTTGTCCATTTTTTTATCCACCACGATCTGAGGCACGGAGCCTGCGAGGATGAGTCCGTTGTTCGTGGCGTGGTTGGCAGCCTCGATCGTGTTGTCCAGGATGATCATTTCAACATTGTCCGATCCAAGCTCTTTCGATACAGCGACGGCTATTTTTTCACGATCCGCCAATTGTACATCTCTGATGTATATAGCCAGGATCCGCTGAGGAAATTCCGCAACGATGCGACGATATATTTTCGGATCGTCCTGTCCCGAATCTCCGATCAAAACGAAGTTGAGGTGGGGATACGTCAGCAGGATATTTCTGATCTCCGTATACTTGTGGCCCATATGGTCACCGTTGTCCTTTCCGGGCTCAAGGCCGACATCGCGCAGGAGAACAGGCCCTTCCGGGATATCATTCAGTTCCAGAAAATCTGTCAGCAAATCGTAAAGATTCCAAGGACTGCTGGATACGTAAAAAAACGGGTTATTGCGTTTTCCGTTTCTTCCCCGTTGAAGGGCTTTGTAAAATTCGGAAACGCCGGCGAAGGGAAGCCTGCTGTGTGCATTATGCAGAAAGGTGTTACGCGCCATGGCGAGCAGGCTGGTTGCTGTCGTCCGGATGACCGTATCATCGAGGTCGCTGATTATTCCGTACTCCGCGTCCGGACCCGGGATGAGAATCCTAGCAGTACTTTTCACGCCTGGAGAGAACGAATAAGGGGCACCGGTAAGCTCCAGTTCCAGTTCATGCCATATTCCATTCACAGGCAGCGGCTTCCCGGTAGCCAGTTCGATATGGAAATAACCTTCGTGATCCGTGATCATAAAATGCGTTTCCTGTTGAAAGGTCACTTTCACGGTGGCACCAGCTACTTCATCCGTCTCAAAACGTTTATACATATTCAGCAGGTTGGTTAACGTGGTATCCCTGCCCGTCGCCTGGCGAATTCCCTTGTCTTTGAGGACGCGTCCCTTTAGGTAAATGTGATTCTGGGTACCGTAACTCCGGTAGGTAACGATCTGCAACGGTTCGTCGGCGTTCAGTCGTTTTCGAAACGTCAATAGCAATCTGTCAACGTTTTCCTCGATCTTTTCGGCAATACCGGATATCGTCTTTTTAAGATCTGACATGATTTGAGGGCTTCTTCCCGTTAATCTCGATTTTTTATGAAAGTAGATAATTTTTTAAACCGGGAAGCCGGCGTAACTGAAAAAGAAGGGGCCTGCACTTTTTTTTCAGAACAGCCGACGTATTTCCCCTTATTCTTACCTTTAGAAAAATCTTAACTAAACCCATGAAACTTACCGCCCGGAATACCCATAGAGATGTCGCCTATTTTTATGTGGGCCTTATTATCTCATTCTCCATCTCCGGTATTTTCCTGAACCACCGGCAATCCTGGCACCCCAGGCGCTATTCATACGAAAAGAAAGAGATCAGCATACCCATACCGGCGGGAAAGGAAGTTGTGAACGAAACGTTTGTGGCAAATTTCACAAAAGAACAACAGATCAATGATAACCTCCGCAGGTTTAATATCGACGGGAATACACTGAGGATCTCTTACGTCAGCCACGATGTCCAGGTCGACCTGACGACGGGTAAAGGGCAAATCGAGACATACCGCACCACGCCGCTGCTGGGTCAGATGACTCAACTACACCAGGATACATCAGGCTGGTGGATTTATTACTCCGATATTTTCGGTGCTGCAATGATCCTGATCGCCATAACGGGAATGTTTATTGAACGCGGCAGGAACAGTTTCAGGGCAAGAGGATGGACACTTGCGCTGGCGGGAATTGTATTTCCCCTGATCTTTTTGTTTTTACTGAGCTGAGAGGAGTACAGCAGGTCATAGCTATACTTCCTCTCTTCCAGGTGAACCGTCTATCCACGGAAAACTCTTCCAAATTCCGCAGCAAAGTCTTCTAGTTTTGTAGGGCTGAATACGAGTGGCTGTGTTCTCGCATGTGCCTGCATGGAACCATCTGACAAGGCGTGCCCCATTTCCGTGTAACTGCTGGCGTGCGTTTCAGAAAGCCCGGCCTGGAGCAACCCGTCTTTTTGCTGCTGATCCGTAAAGACTACCCAATTTAACGGCATGCCTATCGCCTTACCCAATACGGCCGCTATTTCCGCACCACTGCGTTCGTCTCCGATAACGTACCGCACAGAGTGGCCGGTAAAGTCAAGCCTTTTTAATTCGTCCAGCCCCGCTGCACCGATGTCCCGCGGATGCACAAGGAACAATTTTTCACTGCCTCCGAAATTTCCCCCCATAATACCGGCTTGTTTGATCATTCCTGTCTGGGCCAGCAAATTCAGATAGAAGTAGCTGGGTCTAAGATGCCTGACGTGGACCGTCGATAGTGTGTTCAGAAGTTGTTCGAAATCATAGAGGCCTGTAACCGGTCCAACACCTGTGCTCAGATGGGCGCCGATACTACTCAGGTTCACCACGTGCGTCACCGGGCTGTCGCGCAGCGCCAGCATATAGTTTTGAGAGATTTCCAACTGCGATTTCCGCCAGTTGTCTGTTTGCCAGATAGGAGGGATCATCGTATAAACAACGTCGGACTGGCTGAAAGCGCGTTTCAGAAAAGCCGGGTCGTTCAGGTTACCGACAAGTGGCTTTGCGCCGAGTTTTTCGACATCCGCTTTCTTTGCCTGCGAAGTGGTAATAACCGTGACATCGTGGCCTTCTGCCGTCAGTCCTTCGACGATAACCTTGCTGATGTTCCCGATGGATCCTGTGATCAGATATTTTTTCATGGTGTTTTTATTTGTTTCATTTCGTTGCAAGTCTAGCCTATTACTTCGATATTTGCATGTAGTTATATTTTTCTGATATAGTCATAATTTTCAGACTAATATTGAATATCAACACATTATGGATATAAATTGTTTGTCCGATCTTAACAACTGCCCTGTTACGGCGACCATGCAGGTGATCGGGGGGAAGTGGAAACTGCTGATCCTGCACCTGATCAATAATGACATCAACCGTTTCGGCAAAATGAGTATGATGCTGCGTGACATCAGCAAACAAATGCTCACCACACAACTGCGCGAACTCGAAAAAGACGGGATAATTGTTCGGGTCATCTTTCCCGAAATACCGCCACGGGTGGAATACACGCTTTCCGAAAAAGGCAAATCCCTGCTCCCGATCGTGAACCTCATGAGGGATTGGGGTAACGAAAATATTCTAAAGCTGACCAAAGAGCATTCGCCTCTTGTAGCCGCGCAGTGATCGCATACAATACCCAGATCACACGCACTCAAATTCCCTCTCGGCTGGCCGGATGCATCAAACAACCGAATAGCGATATCCGTAGGATTTTCGAAATCGTCAATCGCGCCTTTGTGCAGGATGCCTTTGTTCCATTCTTTTAGCGCTGTATCCCTTGAATGGAACTGCGAGATGATGGCTGGAGCGGCAATAATCCACTGAGGACTGATATGTTCCCGGAGGCGGGACAGTCGAAGGAATCGTTCTTGATCCACGTTTAGTTAAAGTTGGGGTGCAGAAAGAGCCATTGACCGCCCGTATTGTATGGTTAACCGGTATTTCTTTACCCAAATCAAAAAATTCAGAATTCAAGCATATTCGTTCTATTTCTTTCCGAACAAATTGCTGAATACTGAAAATGCTACACACTCTCGGTTTCCTGAACAAGTTAACAAACCGACTTTTTAGTACCCGGGCTGCAGGGCTCTATATACTTTTGTTTGCGATTTCGATCGGTACAGCCACTTTTATTGAAAATGATTTTGGGACCGGTTCTGCGCAAAAGGTGGTTTACACATCCTGGTGGTTCTCGACACTTCTTGTATTGTTTTGTGTCACCATTATCGTGAGTATTTTCCGCTTCCGTATGATCCAGCAGCGGAAATGGATGCTGCTGACATTCCACGTATCCATTATCGTCATCCTGATCGGGGCTGCCGTTACCCGTTATTTTGGCTATGAAGGTGTTATGCACATCCGTGAAAACGACGTCAATAATAGTTTTCTATCCGCTGAAACTTACCTGCAGTTCCAGGTTTCCAGGGCGGGCCAGACCTACGCATTCGACGAAGAGGTCATGTTTGCGACACTCGGTAATAATCACTTTAATGAGGCATACCAGATCGGGGATCACCTCGTGACAGTCGATCTCCTGGAATTCATCCCAAATCCTGCGCAGGTCCTGAAAGCGAGCTCGCGGGGAAAACCGATAGTCAAGATTGTGATCGGCGGAAGTGGGGGCAGAGAGGAGTATTTTGTACGGAAAGGTGAATCCACCCGTATAGCGAATTTACTTTTTAATTTTAGTGAGACGGAGCCTTCCGACGGAATCAATATTGCCTACCGCAATGATTCTTTGCTAATACAATCGAACCGGACGCTCATACAGCGCGTCATGGCTACGCAAACTACGGATACCTTAGTTGCCCGTCGCGGTTACTACCCGTTAAAGTTACGATCGCTCTACACCGACGGCAACAGTAGTTTTGTGGTGGGTGACTTTATGCCGAAGGGTGAACTTCACCTGGAGTCGGAGAGTGCGAAAGTCAGGAACGAAAGTATTGTTGGGCTGAAATTGCTCGTCACAGTCAACGGAATAGCCGATACCGTTCACGTGTACGGATCGAAGGGACAGCGCGGAGCACCGGCGGCGCTAACGGTGAATGGTCTTGATCTGGCGGTCGCGTATGGCGGAAAGAAGATCGTCCTTCCGTTTTCTATCAGGTTAAATGATTTTATTATGGAACGGTATCCAGGTACCAACAGCGCCGCCTCCTATGCGAGCGAAGTCAAGCTGCTGGACAGCCGGAAGAACCTGGAGGAAAATCACCGGATATACATGAACCATATTCTCGATTATGAGGGATACCGGTTCTTTCAGTCCTCCTACGACAATGATGAGATGGGCACCTACCTTAGTGTCAACCACGATTTTTGGGGAACATGGATTTCTTACCTGGGTTACGCGTTGCTGACGACAGGTTTAGTATTATCGCTCTTTAGCAAAAAAAGCCGGTTCTATCAGATTTCACAGAGCCTGGAAAAACTCAGGGGGAAGCCGTCAGGTGCAGCGGCTTTGATGATCATCATAGCTGTCGTTGGTTCAACGACAGATATTTCAGCACAGCGGGTAATTAGCGTCAGTAGTTTCAATAATACCATTGATGTTTCACATGCCGACGACTTCAGCAGACTGATCGTACAGGATCAAAACGGCCGAATGAAACCGGTCCATACACTAAGCCGGGAACTCATGCGGAAGTTGACTAAAAAAGAAAGTCTTAACGGCCTGAATGCCGACCAGATCGTTCTGGGAATGTTTGCCAACACCCAGGACTGGATCGGCGTGGACATGATCGATATAGGTAAGCACCCTGAAATACATACGTTACTCGGGGTCTCCCGAAGCAAAGTATCTTATGAGGATTTTTTTGACTCCGGGGGCCAGTACCGCTTGACGGATGAGGTACGTCGGGCCTATGGCCTGCAACCCATCGACAGGGGTGTCTATGAAAAGGAACTGATGAAAATAGACGAGAGGGTGAACATTGCCAACATGGTTTTTTCCGGCAGCATCTTTAAAATTATTCCAGTGCCGCAAGACCCGAATCGTACCTGGGTGGCCAATGAGTCCGGACATCATGACCATGACCACGGCAACGCACCCGAGATGACGGTGGCCGCCAGATTCTTTGACGCGTACAGGCATGCGCTGCAGGAAGCCATGTCTACGAACGATTATCGGCTGCCTGGAAGAATGATCAGCGAACTCTACACCTTTCAAAAATCCAACGGGGGGGATGTCATACCATCGCCTGGTCGGATCAACGCCGAGATATTGCTGAACAAGCTGAATATATTCAACCGTCTTGCAATCCTGTACGCCGTACTGGGCGTTGTTCTCCTGTTCAGTCTCTTTTACTCGGTATTCAGCCCGGCCACCAACTTAACGACCTTGTCCAGGATATTGCTTGGTATTGTGATTGCAGGCTTTGTGGTCCATACGATCGGGCTGGGGATCCGGTGGTACGTGTCGGAAAGGGCGCCCTGGAGCAACGGCTACGAGTCAATGATCTACATCGCATGGACAACGATACTGGGTGGTCTGATCTTTACGCGGAATTCATTAGGCGGGCTCGCCGCCACGATGATCCTGTCGGCAACGGTATTGCTGGTTGCCATCCTGAGCTACATGGATCCGGAAATCACACCGTTGGTACCTGTGCTCCGGTCGTACTGGCTGACCATACATGTTTCGCTTGAGGCCGGTAGCTACGGTTTTCTGATGCTGGGAGCAATTATCGGGCTGATCAATCTCATCCTGATGATCTTTCTGAATGGTTCGAACAAAGATAAAGTCTATCGCAAGATCAAGGAAATGTCTTATCTCAGCGAGATGACGTTGATCGGCGGGTTGGTCATGATCAGTATTGGTACCTATCTCGGCGGGGTCTGGGCTAATGAATCATGGGGCAGGTATTGGGGCTGGGACGCCAAGGAAACATGGGCTCTGGTCACGATCCTGATCTATGCATTTATTCTTCACATGCGGCTTATTCCTTCTCTGCAAGGGTTGTTCGCCTATAACTTCGCCACGATTTTCGGCCTGGCGTCAGTCATCATGACATACTACGGGGTTAACTATTACTTATCCGGATTGCATTCGTATGCCGCCGGCGACCCTGTACCTGTTCCACAGTGGGTCTATATTGTGATTACAGCCGTGTTGGCGATCAGCGCATTGGCATTCCGGAAGAAACGTATGTATAAAATATCGACGTAGGTGACAATCTAATATGAATAGAACAGTCCATGGAATTTATATCGGAACAATGGCGAGCATCGTCGTTGCTGTGACGTTTTACCTTGCCTATACGGGGTATGCCTATTATTCGATTTCCCTGGAGGAACGCTTCTATCACCCGGCGCATGAATGGTTCAAGCCCAGCGGTACCTTTGGACACGGCCTTGGTATAGTGGGAACGTTGATGATACTCTTTGGTGTAACGATCTACATCGTCCGGAAACGCTATAATTTTATGGCCAGGTTCATTCGCCTTAAATACTTGCTGGAGTTCCATATTTTTCTTTGCACGCTGGGACCGGTACTGATCCTGTTCCATACGGCGTTCAAATTCGGTGGGATCGTGTCGATAGCCTTCTGGAGTATGGTCGCCGTAGTGCTGAGTGGTGTGATTGGCCGGTTCGTGTATATCCAGATCCCCCGGACCGTCGAAGGCCGTGAGTTGACAATAGGTGAAGTAAAAGGAATAAAAGACGGCGTTACGAAGGCGTTAAAAGAAAATGCCGACATTGACGATCAGGTGAAAGCGCTCGTTGCTTCTGTGACCTCCGGAGTCAACCTCTCTACCAGAACATCCTTCATCGCTCAGTACAAAGAAAACAAAAGAGCAATACGGTTTCTCCGGAAAAACGTAAAGCCTCATATTGACAAACAGCGCAGAGCCTCCATCGAAAAACAAGTGAGGGAAGAGATTTCCCTGTCCTATAAGATCCGGAGGTTGCAGACGATGCAAAAGCTTTTTAAGTACTGGCATGTAGCCCACCTGCCGTTTGCCCTGATCATGCTTCTGATCCTGATCATCCATGTGGTGATCACGTTGTCGTTCGGTTATAAATGGATATTCTGATGGAAATATTGCTGGAACAAATCATCATGTATAGCGCTGTGGCACTTGTGTGTGCCGTGGTAATCTATTTCTATCTCAGAAATGAAAAAACAAAATCCTCTAAGACGAGACAAAAAGTAGCGGTCGCGAAAGCCGAAGGGTCGTTCGAACCGGTGTCCCTGCATCCGTATATCGACCTGGATATCTGCATGGGAAGCGCAGCGTGTGTAGCAGCCTGTCCGGAAAAAGATATATTGGGAGTGATCGATGGACGTGTCACGGTTATAAATGCGTCAAACTGCGTGGGTCATGGTGCCTGTTTTCATGCCTGCCCCGTGGAAGCTATTTCTTTACGGATCGGCACAGAGACGAGAGGGGTCGACCTCCCGCATGTCAATCAGAATTTTGAATCGAACATACAGGGTATATATATCGCCGGTGAACTGGGAGGTATGGGGCTGATCAAAAACAGCGTTGAACAGGGTCAGCAGGCGATCGAAAACATTTTAAAAAGAAAAAGGAAAGCTCCGGCAAATGTCCTTGATGTCATTATCGTAGGAGCGGGGCCCGCCGGTATCTCTGCTTCCCTCGCAGCGAAGAAGCATGGCCTCAGGAGCGTTACCATCGAACAGGATTCGTTAGGCGGAACGGTGTATACTTTCCCGCGTTCCAAAATTGTGATGACATCGCCGATGGATCTGCCGTTGTTCGGGAAAGTCAAGCTCACGGATACAACAAAAGACGAACTGCTCGGACTGTGGACCAAAGTAACTACCGAGAATGATTTAAAAATCATTGAGAATACCAAAGTAAATGACATTAAGCCGCTTAATGACGGAACATTTAAAATCGTCACATCTCCTGGCGAAGAATACATAACCCAAAACGTACTGCTGGCGATCGGCCGTCGCGGAAGCCCAAGGAAGTTAAATGTCATTGGAGAAGATCTTCAGAAAGTCGCGTACAGGCTCCTCGAACCTGAACGGATCTCCGGTAAAAAAGTCGCCGTTGTCGGGGGAGGGGATTCAGCTATTGAATCGGCGTTGTTGCTTATGGATAAAAATGATGTGGTCCTTTCCTACAGGAGCGATAAATTTTCACGGCTCAAGCCCAAAAACAAAGACAGGATCGAAAAAGCTATGTCCGACCGTTCCGTCAGGGTCATCTTTAGTTCCGATATAGTTTCCATTCACGAAAAAACGATATTGATAAGGTACGACAACGAAATACACAAACTGCAAAATGACCTCATCTACATTTTCGCCGGCGGAGAATTGCCGACCCAGTTCCTGCAGAATGCCGGTGTGCAAATATCGAAACGGTTCGGACACATTATGAAGAAGCATAATTAACTGCGTGTGAGTTTCAGGAAAGTATATGTAATAGGTATTATGGTACTGCTAAGGTCAATAAGCTATGCGCAAATATCGCCAGGGGATCTGTCCCAGGCCCACAGCGACCTGGAAGGGATGAGCAAATGCACCTCGTGCCACGATCTCGGAAAAAAGGTAAATGACAACAAGTGCCTGGAATGTCATAAAGAAATTCAGTCCCTAATAAAACAGAAAAAAGGCTACCACGCGAGCCCGGAAGCTACAGGCAAAAATTGTTTTGCCTGCCACAGCGAACACCATGGAAGAAAATTCGATATGGTTCGTTTTGACGAAAAGAAGTTTGATCACGGATTGACCAGGTATAAACTTGAGGGAGCCCATGCGACAACGGAGTGCCGCGAGTGCCACAAGGCCGGCAACATCAAAAACACCGATATAAAGAAAAAGAAAGATACATTCCTGGGACTCAGTCAGGAATGCCTGGCTTGCCACACCGACTATCACCAGAATACACTTGCCCGGAATTGCGTCACTTGCCATGACTTGAAGGCGTTCAAGCCGGCTTCGAAGTTCGATCATAACAAAACGGACTACAAATTAACAGGCAAGCATACCAATGTAGATTGCAAGGAATGCCACAAGGTGGTAAAAAAGAATGGCAAGGATTTTCAGGAGTTCAGCAATGTACCGCATAACGACTGCGTGGCTTGTCACACCGATCCGCACAATAACCGTTTTAAAGGAAAATGTACGCAATGCCATACAGTAAATTCATTTTCAGCTTTTATCGGGAAAACCAATTTCGATCACACTACGACTGACTTCACACTGAAAGGTAAACACAGGAATGTGGATTGTCTTGAATGCCATAAGAACACAAAGGACCCGGCGACAGCATTTGCTTTTCCCAAACCCGTTACGGAGACACAATGCGCGTCCTGCCACACCGATATCCATAAGGGAAAGATGGGAAACAATTGCGCCAAGTGTCACGTGGAGACAGGTTTTACAGCCCTAAAGTCGATGACGGCTTTTAATCACGACAACACGGATTATCCCCTGGAAGGGAAACATGCCGGTGTCGATTGCAAGTTGTGTCATAAGACGAAGTACACCGACCCGATCAATTTTTCTGCATGCAAGAATTGTCATAAAGACTATCACAACGGCGAATTTGCAAAAAACAATGTGTCTCCGGATTGTATTGAATGTCATTCTCTTGAAGAGGGCTTCGGTCACAGCTTATATACGGTAGAACGGCACCAGAAATCGAAATTTCCTCTGGAGGGCGGGCATGTCGCAACTCCCTGCTTTTCGTGCCACGTAAGTGAAACAAAGTGGAAGTTCCGTGGCCTTGGTACAACATGCGCACAATGTCATAAAAATATTCACGGCGAGCGGTTTTCGATTAATGGAGTTACAGATTGTAAGCGATGCCACGTTTCCGACAACTGGTCCCCGAGTCTCTTTGATCATAATCTCACACGATTCCCGCTGGACGGACGTCACGCAGAGGTAGAGTGTAAATTATGCCATAAGCCAGTTGAAAAGGATGGTAAAATTTCAGTGGAATATAAAATAACCAAATTCGAATGCAAAGACTGTCATCAATAGTATTGCTTCTGTTGCTCTTTAATCAGGTCTGGGCCCAGTCGCCGCATGGCGAGTCGCTGAAAATGGATTGCGCCGCCTGCCATTCGGCTACGGCGTGGCTACCGGTTCGTGAAAAACTGAACTTCAGCCACGACTCTACCGCTTTTCCACTCACGGGTGTACACGGGCAGGCTGATTGTAAACAGTGCCACCAGTCCCTTTTGTTTGGTGATGCGTCAACACAGTGCGTCGGCTGTCATACCGATATTCACAACATGACTGTCGGTAATGCTTGCGCCAGATGCCATACAACACAAAACTGGCTTGTCGATAACATACCCGAGCTGCATGAACAAGTCGGATTTCCTCTCGCCGGCGCGCACAGTAGCCAGACTTGCGCGGAATGCCATGTGTCGGAGACAAACCTGCGCTTCAACAGAATCGGTAATGACTGTGTAAACTGCCATCGCGACGACTACCTGGCGACCAGGCAACCGGATCACCAGAAGGCGAACTATTCTACCAGCTGCGCAGAATGTCATGATCCGTTTTCAACGGGCTGGAATTCCAGTCTGGCGAACCACGATTTTTTTCCGCTCACCCTTGGGCATGATATCCAGGATTGTAAACGCTGCCACCTGACGGAAAATTATTCGGATGCATCACCTGAGTGTGTGAGCTGTCACCTGAAGGACTATTCCGCGACGACGGATCCCAATCATACTACCTCGAATTTTCCAAAGACCTGTACCGAGTGCCACAACCTGGAGGCCTGGGTACCATCCACGTTCGATCACAACAGCGTGTACCCGTTCCATGGCGCTCACCAGGCGATTGGCAACAACTGTCTCGAGTGTCATGCCGCAGGGTATGTCAACACACCCAACACGTGCGTCGGATGTCATCTGGACGACTATAACAAAACTGCCAATCCGAACCACAAGACAGCGCAGTTTCCCAACGACTGCAAGATCTGTCACGATGAGACGGCGTGGGTCCCGGCAGCCTTTGACCATAACACAGTCTACCCGTTGGTTGGAGCCCATCAGCCCATTGCCAATGACTGTAACCGCTGTCATTCGGCGGGCTATGCCAATACGCCTAACACGTGCGTCGGGTGTCATCTCGACGACTATAACAAAACTGCCAATCCGAATCACAAGACCGCGCAATTCCCTACGGATTGTAAAGTCTGCCACGATGAGACGGCATGGATCCCGTCCGACTATGACCACAATGCGATTTATCCATTGGTTGGAGGCCATCAGCCCATCGCGAACAACTGTAATATGTGCCATGCCGCGGGCTACACCAATACACCGAATACCTGTGTGGGATGCCACCTGAATGACTATAACGCAACTACAGACCCCAATCACGCCTCAGCGCATTTCCCCAATGACTGTAAGCAATGTCATACGGAGGCAGGATGGACACCCGCTACATTCGACCATGATGGAATGTATTTTCCGATCTACAGCGGTAATCACCGGAACGAATGGAATTCGTGTACGGAGTGTCATACGAACAGCAGCAACTACGCCGTTTTCACCTGCATTAATTGTCATGAACACAACAACAAGACCAAGGTTGACAATGATCATAAAGGTGAGAATGGCTACTCGTACACCAGCGCCGCCTGTTTCAATTGTCACCCCAATGGGAATTAAGTATGATGTCCAGATGCCTGGTGATATTGTCGCTTGCCCTCGGTTATTCTTCCGTGTTCTCTCAGACTAAAACGTTGGAGGGTAGGGTCACGTTCGTAACATCCGGCAACGCTTATATCAAATTCGAATCGACCAGTACTATAGCTGCAGGGGATACTTTGTACCTTACCAGAGAAAAAGCACTGCTTCCCTGCCTGGTTGTGACCAACAAATCGTCGATGTCCTGCGTTGCGGCACTGCTCAAAGGGTGCGAAGTTAAAACAGGCGACGCAATTGTTCACCGGACCGCACGAGGCGAGCCGGGTAAAGATGCCGTAGTGGCGGATAAAAATACGGCACCGAAGAATTTGACAACACCCCAACGGAAAAGGAAAGACATCCGGGGTTCTGTGTCAGCGGCAAGCTATAGCAACCTGTCGGCAACGCGGGGAGATATCCACCGCACGATGTACAGGCTTTCGTTTAATGGAAACCGTATTGGCAACTCGAAATTTTCCCTGGAGACTTATATGAACTACAGGCAGACCTTCAGGCCAAACGATAGCCTGACAGCCAGGGACAAGGATGTCTTCAATGTATATAGCCTGGCAGTCCGTTATGATGCTAGCAAATCGATGTCGCTGACCCTGGGAAGGAAAATAAATCCCAAGGCCTCATCGCTTGGCGCGCTCGACGGACTTCAGGCCGAAAAGTATTTTGGAAATTTTTACATCGGCGTGATGGGAGGATTCCGCCCCGACATACTGGATTACAAATTTAATAAAGACCTCTTGCAGTTTGGCGGCTATATCGGGGTGAAAACCGACAAACAGAATTTTTACTCAGAGACTACCGTAGGCCTGCTCGAACAGCGAAGCGGTAGCTTCATCGACAGGCGATACACCTACTTCCAGCACTCCGGCTCGATAGCAGGTAAACTGAATATCTTTTCATCATTCGAACTCGATCTGTACAACCAGGTAAATGCAGACTCCGCCGGAGGACCGAGACTCACAAACCTGTTTGCGTCCGTGGGATACCAGGTAACGAAGTGGCTCGAGGCCGAAGTATCCTACGATTCCCGCAAACAGATCGTCTATTACGAGACGCTAAAGACGGAGATCGAACGCATGCTTGACAATGATCAGGCGAGGCAGGGGATCCGGTACCGGTTGAATGTAAGGCCGTTGAAATATGTTAGCCTTGGCGCGACTTACAGCCAACGGTTCCAGAGTAATGGCCAGAACAAGTCCGATAACCTGAACGCTTATGTCACCTGGTCAAAGATCCCTTTCGTGAACGGTTTGTTATCGGTCAGTTACAATGATAACACGTCATCTTATCTCGCCAGTAAAATTTTTTCGGTCAGGCATTCCCGGCCGCTGATCCGGGAGAAACTGGACGGCGATTTTTACTATCGCATTGTCAACTATTCCTACTCCAGCCGGGAAGTGGAATATGCGCAACGATATTATGGTGCGGGATTGTCCTACAGGATTACCAGAAAAATATTTTTCAGTGTTCTCGGCGAACTGGCTACCCTCACGGATGAGAAAAATTACAGAGTGAACGGAAGGATCAGTAAAAACTTTTAATTGGACCAGCTATGGAAACGAAACTTTTAATCAGATTCTTATACTTCACGGCAGCCGTTGTTGTGTCGGTAAGTTGTAATAAAGGACCGAAAGTAATTACGGCAACATCATCCGGCGGTGATTCGGAAGGTACAGGCTTATTTTCAGAGGAAAGCGCCGCTTCCGCGCAGCAACCGGAAATGGGCCTGGAGGAGGCTGTGCATACGGTAACCATACTGGAAGCCCTGCCGACAACCCGATACGTTTACCTTCGTGTCAGGGAGGGCAAGGATGAATTCTGGATCGCGACGCTAAAGACGAAAGTTGATATTGGCGGAAGCTATTTCTACCGTGGTGGTCTGCTGAAAACAAATTTTGAAAGTAAAGAACATAACCGTGTATTCGACAGGATGTACCTGGTCTCATCGCTCGTAAAATCGGATCATGGCAGCCAGGGAGGGACGTTACCTGTGGAAACTCCTGATGCCGGTGCAAGAGATGGGAAGCCCGTGGCAGAGGGATCTATTACCATCGCATCGCTGGTGGCTGACCCGAAAAAATATTCTCAAAAGACGGTTCAGATCCGGGGGAAGTGTGTAAAAGTCAACCCTAATATTATGGGTAGAAACTGGATCCACCTGCAGGACGGGACAAAGGACGACTATGACCTGGTTGTTACCAGCCATGAAGTAATACCGGTAGGGCATACGATTACCGTGACCGGCCGGGTATCACTAGATATCGATTTTGGATCCGGTTATCGCTACGACATTCTGGTCGAGGATGCCCAGATTCAGCATTAGAATTCAGGTATCGGAGAAAGTCGAGATGAAGAACATTCGTAAAACGGCTTAGTTAGGCTATTTCCGTAGTATTCCGGTAACAATATTTTATCTGCAATTGCGAATAATATAATTACCACTATATTTACTGCAATTACGAATAATATCACCATGAAAAAGACGAAGCTGGGTGAGTTCGAAGAACTCGTTCTACTCACCGTTGCCGCGCTGCAGTCGGAAGCGTATGGCGTGGAGATCAAGCGTGAGCTTGAAGACCGTCTGAAGGAAAAATTAAGTGTAGGCTCCATTCAGTCCGCGCTTAAAAGGATGGAAGAGAAGGGATTTCTCACTTCGGAATTTGGAGAAGCTACATTAAAAAGAGGAGGGAAGAGAAAGCGGATATACACGACTACTTCTTACGCTCACAAAGTACTAGCCGAGATGAAGGACATCCGTTCAGGATTATGGGACTCCATTCCTGCCAGTCTTGCGTCAGAATTAAGAACAGTATGACACAGCGCGAGAACGCAACACCGCCCAGTTGGCCCCTGGCAATTCTCAGGCTCTTTATAAAAAAAGAGTACCTGGAGGAGATTGAAGGCGACATGGAGGAACTGTTCCACGACAACGCCGAAAAGGTCTCGGTCAGAAAAGCGAACCTCATCTACACCTGGGAAATTCTTCGTTTGCTCCGGCCAATCTTATTGAAGAACCTGAAAACTATCTCAACGCCAACCCCTATTCCCATGTTCAGGAATTATTTCAAAGTATCGCTTCGCGGTTTTATGAAGACGCCGCTCAGCTCGTTTATTAATATCGTCGGATTATCCATCGCGATCGGTATCTGCGTATTTGTGTACGCCTTTGCGCATTGGGTTTATAGCACCGACCAGTTCCATGAACATAAAAACACGGTATACCTGGTGACTTTCCTCGCCAACCGCGACGGCGTTTTACAGGTACACGGGCAAACACCGCGGCCGTTGGGTGAAATGCTGAAGCAGGATTTTACCCATATAAAGGACGTATGCCGGGTCGAAGACCGGAGTGTTGTCGTCAAGTACAATGATAACGTATTTCATGAACGCCTGCGATTCACCGATCCGGAATTCCTGACCATGCTTACGTTCCCGTTGAAGTGGGGAAATTCCGGCTCGTTATCGGATATCAATAGCGTGATCCTGAGTGAAGAGATGTCGGTCAAGTATTTTGGCGACGAGAACCCTGTCGGTGAAAGCATACTCATCAAATTCGATGACAAAAACAGTAAAGCCTTTAAAGTCTCGGGCGTGGCCGCCGGATTTCCAAAATCCCGGACGATCAGCTTTAATTTTCTCGTGAACTTCGAAAACCTGCGCCTTGCCGATCCGGGATATGATATGCAGGACTGGGAGGCATTCGTAAACGCTACGCTCATCCGGGTGAACGATCCGGCAGACCTGAAAGCAATTGAAAGGGGAATGTACAAATACAAGGCATTGCAGAACAAGGCGGTCAAAGAAGAATGGGAGATTGCGTCCTTCGGTTTCGAACAACTGGCGAGCTTGCACGAAAGGTCGGAGGAGATCAAGGATGACATCTCGCGAAGCTCCGCAAGCAATTATAAATCCATCATGTTCCTGTCCGTTGTCGCTGTTTTTTTACTGGCCCTGGCGTGTTTTAATTACATCAACATTGCCATTGTAACGGCAGCCAAACGGCTTAAGGAGATCGGCGTAAGAAAAACGATCGGCGCTACCCGCCGGGTGGTGATCGTTCAGTTTCTCACCGAAAACGTCGTCATGACATTCTTTGCGCTTATCGTTGGCGTTGTGCTGGGTGGGACCTTGTTCATACCCGGTTTTGAACAGATGTGGCATTTCGATATGGGTTTTTCGCTCGCTGTACCCGGTCTCTGGATTTACCTTCTTTCCATCCTGCTGCTCACGGCAATCGCATCGGGTATCTACCCTGCCGTTTATATCTCACGGTTCGAGGTAGCCGGTATCCTGAAAGGATCTGTTCAGTTTGGAAAGAAGAACCCGATAACAAAAACCTTCCTGGGAATTCAATTGGCTCTCGCGCTTATGTTTATCACCACGGCGGTCATGTTCACACAGAATTCGGCGTATATGGCTAAACGAGGCTGGGGTTACAACCAGGAAGCCGCGCTATATGCACAGGTACCGGACCGGGCTGCCTTTGAACAACTCAGCGCCGTAATGGATCAGGACCCGGACGTTCTGCTGATCTCCGGTTCCCGCCATCACCTGGGTAAAAGCAATACCACCGCATTTATCCAGCTGGCTGACCGCTCTTACACGGTTGACCAGCTATCGGTGGACGCGAAATATTTTGAAGCGATGGGACTTACCCTCGCGGAAGGAAGGACTTTCAGGGACCTTTACGAAACGGACAAACAAACCGTCATCGTCAATGAAGAGTTTGTCAGGAGTTTTACCCCGGGTGAGTCCACTGGTTCCGTATTCAGGATCGACAGCGTACAGTACGAAGTGATCGGTGTGGTGAAAGACTTTCACAGCTACGACTTTTTTAAGAAAGTGAACCCAACGATCTTCAAGGTCGCAGACAGTGACGACTTCAGGTACCTGTCTATGAGAGTGCGGCCGGGCTCTGAAAATAAAGCGTATAGAGTGTTGCAGGCGAATTGGGCGAAACTTTTTCCGGAAACACCATTCCAGGGCGGATACCAGGAAGATGTGTGGGGAAGTTATTTTGAAGAGATCAGCATTCACGCAACAGTGTGGAAAGTGTTCGGCTTTATGGCTGTTTTGCTGGCGTCACTGGGCTTATACGGACTGATGTCCCTTAATGTCGCCGGAAGGGCGAAGGAGTTCAGCATACGTAAGGTACTGGGTGCCGGAGCAAAAAGTATCGCCGGGATCATCGCCAGGCAGTACGTAATTTTGTTTTCCGTCGCGGTACTGCTCGCTGCTCCGGTGAGTTATACGCTCATCAAGAACCTGTTCGATGCTTCTTACACCTATCATATGCCCGTCGATTTCTCCGGCGTTGTCATTGCAGTCGTGCTTCTCGTGGCGGTTGTATTGATCACTGTTTCGACGCAGGTCAGGAAGGTACTGAAGTCAGACCCGGTCAACGGCCTTAAGCAGGAATAGGACGGGAGGGCCACGCTGCGGAACTACCAGTAATAAAAATCATCGTTGCGAAAACGAATCAGCCAGGATATCCACCACCGGATGTATAGAAGAGGTTCGATGAATAGCCGGCGATAAAAGAGACCGCTGCCGGAGGCGCGCTTTTTATTTGTCATACTTAATACGTTTGGCATCAACAGCACTCCACTCACGCCAGACGGCACGAATCATTGAACGACGATGAATGCTGATCGTACACAAATTTACCAGGGCCTGCACTGTCGCGCGGGTAACGATGTTACAAAATCAGGTATTCTCGTTTCAAGAACACGCCTAGGCATACTCGCTTGGAGAGACGCCGTATTTCTTGCGGAACCGTTTGGCGAAGTACGATTGTTCATTGAAGCCCACAGCATACCCGATCTGCGCTACGTTGTCGGCCTTCGCCCGGATCAACTGTGCGGCCCGCTGTAGCCGGATATCATTTATCAATTCACTGGGAGATGTATTGATCAACGCCTTTACTTTGCGGAATAGCTGTGCGCGGCTTAAGTTTACCTCGGCAGCCAGTATCTCCACGCTAAAGAATGAATTCCCGATATTCTCTTCGATCACCGATCTGACTTTCATCATAAATTTTTCGTCCATGGAGGGTTCCACAGGTTCGGAAGCGGGTGACTTCTCCGCGGAGAACTCTTCTTTAAATCGTGCGGCAAGCTGTTTTCGCAGTTCAACGAGGTTGGCTACACGAACCTGCAACTCTTCCATGGAGAAAGGTTTTGCGAGGTAGTCATCAGCGCCTTTTTTTAGCCCTTCGATCCGGGACTGCCCGTCCGCCTTTGCAGTGAGCAGGATCACCGGGATATGACTTGTTCTTTCATTCCGCTTGATCAGCAGTGTAAAATCAAGGCCATTCATCCTGGGCATCATGATATCCGAGATGATGATGTCGGGGATATGTTCCATAGCCATCGAAAGGCCCTCTTCTCCGTCGGTTGCCGTCAGAACATGAAACGAACGGCGGAAACCGGAAGCAATAAAGTCACGGAGTTCGGCATTGTCTTCGACAACCAGTATGGTTTCCGTTTCGTCCCCCTTATCCGTAGTGTGATCGCTGCCCGAGTATGAAGCCAGGCTTATAAATCGCTCGATCTGCGGCCGTTGATTAACGGCCGGGAGTTCTTCCTCCAGGTTCCCGGGTTCGAGCAGCGGCAGGGTTACCTCGATACAAGTACCTTTCTCCGGTTCGCTCTCCAGTTTTAGCGTACCTCCATAGAGGCGTGTGAGTTCATTTACGAGAGATAATCCAAGCCCGGTCCCGGGTTCACCATCCTCACGGTCGTTTTTCAATTGATAAAAAGGTGTAAAGACGTTGGATTGTTCATCCACGGGAATTCCCTTTCCCGTATCAGCGATCGAGAGTACAACAGTGTTGTTTTCCGTATGTACATTGAAGGTAACCTGACCGCCTGGCGGAGTAAACTTGAAGGCATTAAAAAGAATATTGTTTACGATCTTTTCGATCTTGTCAGCGTCGTAACCTACCAGTGTTTCCCCCACGGCGATGTTTTTGTAAAACATGATCTGCCGGTGTGTTGCCAGGGAATCAAAGGACGCGGCCAGCAGATGGAAGAACGACGACAAATTTCCTTTCCGGATTGAAAGCTCCATCTTTCCGGCGTCGAGTTTTGAAAGATCCAGCAGTTGATTTACCAGCGTAAGCAGCCGGTTGGCGTTCCGTCGTATGACAGCCAGGTCATTACGCTCGTCCCTTGATAACTTCTTATCGCGAAGTCGTTCCTCCAGCGGACCGAGGATCAGGGCGAGGGGAGTCCGGAATTCGTGGGAGATGTTGGCAAAAAACCGTGACTTCATCAGATCCGTTTCACGGAGTTTCTCGTTCAGCGCTTGTTGCGTTTCCAGCAATTGCCTGTCTTTCGCCGACCGTAACCGCTGCAGCCGGTAAATGATAACCAGTGTGGCGATAAGAAGTGTGGATCCGACCACGAGCACATAGGTCCGGAGACGTTGTATCCGCTGCTCCTGTTCGAGGAATGCGATCTTCTGTTCCTGTTTTTCCTTTTCGAAACGTGTTTCCAGTTCCACGATCTGCCTGGTCTTTGATCCGTTGAGCAGGCTGTCGCGGACATCGTAATACGCTTTCATGTAGTTGAATGCATCCGCAGTTTTTCCCTGTCTTACGTTCAGGTCGACCAACGCGAGGTATACATGCCTGCTCACCCGCTTCAGTCCGAGCCCCCGCGATAACTTCAGCGACTGCTGCAGGTACTGATCCGCCGTTGAATAATTTTTTTTCTGGATGTGGGCTCTCCCGATATCGGCAAGTATGCCGGTTTCAGCAGACCGGTTGCGAGTCTCTCTCGCGCTGGCCAGGGCTATTGTAAAGTATTCAAGCGCTTTATCCGGTTGATGCTCCATGTAAATTTCGCCGATGTTCGACAGCACCTGCGATACGTGGTGTTTCGTAGTTGGATGTTGTTCCGTTACTTCCAGAGACTTGTTGTAGTAGGTCAGCGCGCTGTCGTCATATCGTCGCGTATAATCGATCACACCGGCGAGGTTGTAGATCCGTGCAAGAAGGTCCCAGTTGTTCTTCGACAGCGCCAGCGATTCAGCTTTGCGGATATAAGAAACCGCTTTGTCGATCTCCTGCTGATCGCGGTAGCTCATGGCCAGTATACGGAATGTTTCCGCCAGGATATTCGTAAGCCCATGTTGCTCGGCGATGCTGACGGCACGCAATGCTTTTTCGATAGACCTGTCCGTGTCACCTAATGCCCAGTAGCAGTGTGCCAGGCGGAAACAAGCCGTGGCTATTCCTGCGGGAAATTTTACGGCTTCCGCTACTTCAAGCGCATCTTCTGCGTATTTAAGAGAGCGGTTAAAATCCAGCCATTGATACTGGTAACTCAGCGCGTTGGACAGGTTGACACGAATCGTATCGCGCGTGTCATACGAACTGAGTTCCCGCTCGAGGCTGTCAACAACACCATCCTGTGCCAGGGCCTGAACGGCGAACAAGTTGAGAAAAAAAATGAGATACCTGATCATGAAAAAGTAAACGGTTTGGAACGGCAGATGTTAAAGTAAGTTAATAAGTTTATTCTACAATTTGCTGGTCGTGAGGTGCATGAATAGCCCGTAACAACCAGGGCCAAAGCGCGGATTCAAAACGCTTCCGGAAAATACCGGCATGCCCGACTTTCAGACGTGTGTATTTGCTTACATCCAGCTTGATCAGCTTTGTGGGCGCATTGGGAAAAAACTGCATCATCATCGGGGCGGTCTTGTCATTGGCAATATAATCATCGCTGGTATAGATGGCCGTGATCGGCGTGGTAAAATGATAGAACCTGTCCGTCTGGATCCGGCCTTTCAGAAAATCCATAAAGTACGTTTTGCTGATACACCAGGACCTCCATTCCAGGATAGCGTTACGGGGAAGGTTTTCTCCCCAGCCTATCTTTTTCATCTGTCCATATCCATAGATCTTGATTAATACCGGACCGATGATAAACCATAACATCCATACGATCATTTTCATCGGATAGGGAAAATATCCCCAATAACCCAATGCCGCATTGATTGAAATCACTTTCCGGATATGTTGCCGGTTTTCCAGCAAGCCCACCAGTTGAGCGCCGACACTATGTCCAAGCCAGATGATACCGGACAGGCCGCGGTCCCGGACCAGGTAGTCCAAAACGGCATTCATATCCTGTGTGCCCCATTCGTGCATGAAGATGGGGGAAGACTTCATGTCGATGGGAGCGGACTCCCCAATACCGCGGTAGTCGTAAAGCAACACGCTATATCCGTTATCCATTAAGAAACGGGCGAAGTTGATGTAAAACTCTTTCCGTATCCCCGTCGCCGAACTGATAACAATAATTCCAATATTACTCTTCTTAGGTGTACCGAAGAGCGCGCTCAACGGATAGCCGTCCGGAGCGGTAATAGTAAGTTTATGCATACGTCAGAATAAAGAGGGTTAAGCCTACGTTGGAACGTTGAAATGCAGGATGTGCACGTCTGGCCCGCTGAAAAGATGTTGCAAAGAAGGGTAGACTGGTTGCAGGTGGTGAAAGAACGCGAAAGTGAAGGGATTAACGGGCGGTCAACGGGTTATCCGATGGCAAAAGGTGATCACGGTCACCGTGATTGTGGAAAAAATTCCGGAAAACCGTCGATAACCTTAATTGCAGTTTTTGATGATAGCCTCCTTCGCCGGCTCATACTTCATCTCGTTTGCCGTCGCCAGGTCCAGGCAACCTTCGATCTTCTGAGAGGTCTGTATCTTGATAATACCCCTTTTATAAAAAATATGCGGATCGTTCGGATAGATACGGATAGACTCTGAGTAATCCTTGACAGCCCCGACATAGTCTTCCAACATTTCCTTCGCCGCCGCGCGGTTATCGTAATAGTTCGAAATAGTTCCGTTCAACTCGATCGACCGGGAAAAATCGCGGATCGCTCCTTTGTAGTTCTCCTCTCCATACTTGCACAAGCCGTTCAGGTTGTGGATCTCCGCCTGGGTATTGTCTTTTTTGAGGTAGGTTTCGAATTGTTCGGCCGCGGCCGCGTAATTCTGAACTTCATAAAGTGCCCTGCCGTAGTTCTCCACGTACTGGAGATTGTCAGGATCCAGTTTAGCTGCCTTCCGGAAACTATTACCGGCGCTGTCGTACTGCTCCAGCCTGTACAGGGACACCCCTTTATAATTGTAAACCTCCGCCGTAATAAACTGATGTTTGAATGCCAGTTCATATTCGCTGATAGCATCCTTAAATTTATCGAGCTGGGCAAGGGCAACACCGTACTTGAAGTGCGCTTCTCCGTCAGCCGGTTTGTGCTTGATCGCCTCCCGAAAATCGTCTGCGGCTTTATCAAAATGGCTAAGCTGGATGTAGGCCAGCCCGCGGTTCTTTAAGGCAGTCACAAAAGCCGGATCCAGTTCGATTGCCGTTGAATAATCTTTTACCGCATTTTCTTTGTCGCCCAGGTAAAACTTCGCCAGCCCGAGGTTATTCCGGAATACCGGCGACGATGGATTGATCTCAATGGCCCTGTTGAAATCAGCTATCGCTTCGTAATACTTCTTCAACTCAATCCGGAGCAGCCCGCGGGAATTGTATGCAACCTGGTGATCCGGGTTGCTTTTGATAAATTTAGTATAGAGATCATCCGCTTCCTGGAGTTTGCCGGCCCGCTTCAGACTATCGGCGACGCTCAACAAGCCATCGTTAGCCGGGAGGGGTTTGACATTCTTTTTCAAGATCTCTTCCGGAATGATAAACAGCGAATCCTGAAGCTCCTTGTTAATGACCAGTGTCCGGAATTTTCCTTCAATATGTTGTTCTGGTGACGAGTCAATAATAAACCGGGGAAAGACAAAGCCGTCATGGTTGATATAATCGGCAAAATAACGGTACCCATTCTCATCTTCGGTTTTATAGATCAGCGATGTTGCCGTACTGATATAAAATTTCGATTTCGACTTAGCCGGTTTTGCACGGGTAAGCTCGAGTACATACACTTCCAGCGAGTCCAGCTTCTGCTTCCGTATAAATTTCAGACTGTGCTTCAGCTCTTTATAATTCAGCAGATCGTTGTTGACATAATCAAACGTTTTGTTGTCGGAACCGTGGCCATCTGCTTTTTTTTCTACCGGGGTTATTTTGTGCTCGTCTGTCATGGGGTTGTAATCCCACTTCAATGTGTCGTTGCTAACCTGCAGGAACGTCAGGTTCTGGAATTTCATTTCCATCCGCAAAAAGTTCTTGTATTTGAAATAAATGGTGATGGGTACGGCGAGTTTCTGTACCACAAAATCGCCCGTTATCTCCATGGTTTGGATAGCCTTCTCATCCGTCGATTTTCCCAGAGCATTTTTATACCCGGAGAGGATATCCTTTTCCGTCTGACTGAACAAAGACGGAGTTATACAGGTTAACAGAAAGAGTGTTATCAGCCTGATCTTTACCATTTTATTGCATTAAACCTTCAAATATACTACGCCGGCTGTCATTTTTGAAATGGGTTGATAAATGCGTTCGGCTGTCTTTATACCTTCATTATTACCGAGGTAACTCCGGACAAGCCGGGATGACCGAAGTCAGATCCCTTGCGGTAAAAATAGCGACATCCAGGCCTCTACATTTCATTTTCCGGTACCCTAATACCGATGCATTAATAACGCATATTGCTTAACTCTTCCTTTTCACCGCTAAGACACGAAGGCGCGGAGTTGGCGCTAAGAATTCGTGCTGTAAAAAGGGCTAACGTTTCAAAGAAATTGAAGCGTGAAGTTTAGATAAACTTACTTATACCAGGACCACGATTTTCTTTGCGGCCCTTAGCGTCATTGCGCCATTGCGGTGAAAATAGCACACAAGCATCCAAGCACTCACGTTGATTTTCTGATTACTTAAGTACCGATGCATTAAAAACGAATATTGCTCATCTGTTCCTTTTCACCGCTAAGACACGAAGGCGCGGAGTTGGCGCTAAGAATTCGTGCTGTGAAAAGCGTTACCGTTTCAAAGAAATTGAAGCGTGAAGTTTAGATAAACTTACTTACCAGGACCACGATTTTCTTTGCGGCCGCTTAGTGCCTTTGCGCCATTGCGGTGAAAATAGCACACAAGCATCCAAGCACTCACGTTGATTTTCTGATTACTTAAGTACCGATGCATTAAAAACGGATGTCACTTCATCTGTTCCTTTTCTCCCGAAAGCTTCCATCCCTAAATAAAAAAACAGGAAAAGTTTATGGAATCAGGTGCCCCGCTGAATCCTAAAGGAGACTTGTCGCTTGCAGCTAAAACCTAACCTCTAAAATATGATGAAATTTCTACACGCTATAATCCAGGCTTCCCTCGCTTCCCTGGCCCTGTACATTTCAGCATCCGCGCAGGATATCCGGTGGGCTACCGGGCCGGAGAAAGGGTTTGTATTTCAGATCACAAACCGCGAAGCTCAACGACTTCTTGCCGTCTCTTCAGCGGACATGATCCAAAATGAGCTGCTGCATACCCTGATCGACACGTTCAATGTTGAGAAAGGATGGATCAACCGCCCCCAAAAAGGACATTTTATCCTGGCCAACATCGTTGAAAACAAGCTCCATTGCCAGTACACAGCTGTGTTTCCCTACCAGGTCTTCCTGCTAAAGGAATATGATGCTCTTGCACTTCAGGTATTGGACCTTGATGGAAATGTACGGACCGACGCCAAAGTAAAGTTCCGGGTAAAACGACTACACCTCGATCCGGAAAGCAAAACATACCGTATAGAAAATGAACGCGTTCAGGAAGGCAGCAGCTTCGTAACCGTCGAGCTGGACGGCTATCGGTCAGTCTTCAATATCGAAAAACATGAAGTGCCAACCTGGTACCATGACTACTCCGGCGAGGATGGTCCGGCGTTCTACAGCTACCTGATTACGGATAAAAATAAGTACAGACCCGGTGAAAGGGTACGGTTCAAATCCTATGCACTGTCGGGAGGCCGCGCGCCACTGCGTAAGGAACTTGACGTATGGATCATCAACGGAACCAAATCGATTAAGGTAGCGCATGTGACGCCCCACCGGCCCGGCAGCTTCGCCGGCGAATTTCAGCTGCACGATTCCCTGAACCTGGTGCTCGACAGGCCCTATACGCTACAACTCGTTGACGGGAAGGGGCGTCTGGTCTCCACCTGCAATTTCAAATACGAGGACTACACACTGAGTGGGAATAAACTGGATTTACGGCTCACGAACATTAAACAGTTCCATCCATACAAAAACGCAATAGCCATAACCGCCACGGACGCAAATGGGCTGATCCTGAAAGACGCCCGTGCGGCTGTCGTGGTGAAGACACAAACGATACGGGAAACCTTTCAGCCGCTTGTTACTCTTCCGGATACGTTACTGTTCAGGGAAATCGATCTCAACCCAGACAGTGCAACGGTAGTGGAAATACCTTCCGGTCTATTTCAACGATCAAACACAACCTATGTAGTCCATGTCAGTGTTCTCAATACGGAGAATCAACGGATCGAAGGTGCCATGAGTGCGACGCATTTCTATTCCTCGTTCGAGCTCAATGCTTCATTCATCCGCGACAGCGTCGTGTACGAACTGACTGCTAACGGAATACCTGTGCACGATGTCCCCGTACAATTATTTCATGACGATGAGGAAATGGGGAAAAAAGTAACCTTACCCTTTAAAGAAAAGATCAATCCCGTCGTTTCAACCGTGCGGATTGCCGGCGAGGTTGTTTCCAGGGAAATCCCCATGAGCAGCCTCACACCCCGGCTCCGTATAAACGGTGGAATCCAACGGGACAGTTTTAACATATCGCTGGATAACCCGCAACGCATCGATGTGTCATGGTACATTTACCAGGGAAGCACTTTGTTACAAAAAGGTTCCGGAGCCGAAATGGAATACCGGACGATCATCGAGGACCGGACCCGGACACTTTACGTGGAGTTACTTTACACGTTCGCCGGCAGCGAGCATATCAACCGCCGCGAGTATCCGTTTTCCGATGGAGAGTTGAATGTTTCGCTGGATATACCGGAACGTGTTTACCCCGGGCAGCAAGTACCCGTTGAAATAACCGTAACCGATCAGTTGGGTGATCCCGTCAGCGGAGTTGACCTGACAGCCCTGGCTGTAACAACCAAACTCGACTATTACCTTCCCGATCTTCCCCACTACGGAAATACTTCCGCGCCCAGACCACGCCGGGCTCATTACAGCAGGAATGAAATCAATAAACGTTCCGCTATCCTCGACCTCGATTATAACCGGTGGGAAAAGCATGCCCGCCTCGATACCATGATGTACTATCGTTTCACCTATCCGCGGTCCAAGCCGTTCAGGCATACCGTGGGAATATACGATAGCACACAGTTTGCACCCTACGTGATGCAGCAGGGAGAAGCGAAACACATTTACGTGATCGAGATCGACCGCCGGCCCGTGTATTACTCCTGGGTCGATCAGCCCGTAAACTATTCATTTTATATTTCTTCGGACCGTCCCCACGAGATCAGTCTGCGGCTATTCGACAGGGTCCTTGTCCTGGATTCCGTATGGTTCGATGCCTGCAAGAAAACGATCCTCAGTGTCGACCTTGACGATCTGCCCGCAGGAATCGACGTTCATCCGATATTTATTCCTCAGAAAAAACAGATGAGAGGGAAAGCCAACAGGCCAGCTTTCACGAAAACGGAGATCGCACGTCACCTGCAATATCTTTCTTCGTTCAGTAAGGTCGAAGGAAACGCCTATCTGGAATCGGTCACACAATTTATTCCACTCTTCCGGGCTCATGCGCGCATGGGAAAGGCACATGTTATTGCAGGGCCGGTCTTTCCCGGCAACGTGACATTTTATAACGACAACGTTATGAAGACTACCTACCGGCATACCGGCGGGTACAGGTATACGTTTGAAGATAATATCGTCTATAAACAGGATGTGGAGAAGCTAATCCCCGACGTACTCTATGATGGTTCGTCCAGGCCCTTAACAACGGTGAACGACCTGGTGCAGACAAAGGAAACGTTCCTGCGGGAAAATATTCCCTCGGTAAAATGGCACGCACGGGCACTGGACCTGGTGGATCCCACGTTGCGGATGACGGTCCTGCTTCCCGAAGAAAAAGACGCGTCAGGGATCGGAATATTTCTCTTTGAAAACTGCAGGACGAGGCACGTCATTTCACCCTGTCAGAACGTACATTACGGAAAACCCGATTACTTCACCATTCCAAGAGGGCTTCACAATGCGATACTGGTCTATAACAACGGTACCTATATAAGAATGGATAGTATCGAACTGAAATCGTTCCATAAAACCGTGGCAGACCTGAACCAGGCTACGTTGCATTCTCCTGACACACTGTCGCGCAGATGGCTCGAAACGCCAGGCTACAACTGTTATCCTGCGGTGCCGGAATATTCAAAGAGGATCATGCTGAATTATAGCGGTAATGTGTTCGGGAACGTAAAAGGAAGTATTTACGACGAAATGAATATGCCCCTGATCGGTGCCACTGTTTTAATCAAAGGAACGGACATCGGAACAAGCGTGGATACCGAGGGAAGGTTTTCTCTGAATATCAATGACCGGAGGGCGATACTGGTCATCAGTTTTATCGGCTATATGACCCAGGAAATCGAAGTGGGGATCGGATCGGATATTTCCCTGTCCATGACACCTGATGTTCAGCAGCTGTCAGAGGTTGTTGTGGTCGGATATGGGGTAGTTAGTAAAATGTCAATCACTGGATCGCTTAGCGGTAGGGTAGCCGGTGTGAATATAACCGTTGCGGAAGAACGAATCGCCGACGAAGAAGAAATGGAAGACGGAGAGGAAAATCTTCCTGAAGCCGGCCAAAAACTCTACCGGGAACTAATGACGCTGGATAGAATTCGCTCAAACTTCTCCGATGTCGGATTCTGGGAACCCCGCTTGTTTACGAACAAACAGGGTCGGTCCAGCTTTACCGTTGTGATCCCCGACGACATTACCATGTGGGAGGCAACCGTCTATGCCATGAACCGGCGTCTGCAGACGGGTACGGCCCGCAAAAGTATCAAGTCGTACAAACCGATCATGGCCGAACTTCATGTTCCACGATTTCTGACGAGAGGTGACTCCGCATTCGTGATCGGGAAGGTACTAAACTACAGCCACGACGCAAAAATTGCCGGAATGGTGAAGTGGAGCGGTGCGCGGACGGATTTTGAAAAGAGTGTGATCCTTAGCAGCTATCATACGGATCAGCTTCCGGTTCAACCTGCAACCACGGACTCGGTGACCACACGGTATGAATTTATCCGCGACGATGGCTACCGGGATGGAGAACAAAGAACGATCCCGGTAATCGAACAGGGAACCGTTCGCGCCAACGGTAACCTGTCAGTCCTGGCAAACGGTGAAGAAATTCACGTAAAAGCCGGTGACAAAGAGAAAGTAAAAATTGAAGTCTTAAACACGCAGCTCGATATCTACGCCGGGGAGGTACGATCACTGATCGATTATAAATACGCCTGTAACGAACAACTGGCTTCGAAACTCATCGGACTTCTTAACTACAGGACACTGATGGCCTATGAAGGGAAACCGTTCCGCTATGACATCGATGTCAATAAAATTATCGCACGGCTTTTAAAGAATCAGAATCAGGAATTTTTGTGGTCGTGGTGGGATGTTTCACCCAACACCTCGTACTGGATGTCAGGTCATATCCTGCGCGCTCTTCGTTCAGCTTCCGATGCGGGATACACGGTCGGACTTGAAATCGAAAACATTACGCGCAAAGCGGTGTATAAATTTGATATTGTTAACGAGTTGACATTAAACGATGTCGACCTGGTCCATGCGCTGGCTTCGTGGAACGCCAGAATCAACTACACAAAATACCTTCCAGCCCTTGACTCTCTTATCCGGAGTATAGAATACGACGAAAGGAAAACAACTTCCCATACATCACTGAAGGGGAGATGGCATGTCCCTTCCAGGCTCAGGGAAAAGTTACTGGTCATGGAAACGCGGCAGATGCTGGGACTTCCGTACCAGCGCGACTCGCTGTTGCGTTACAGGAAGGAGAGCATTAGGGGAGGTATTCATTTTTCCGATGACAGGCCCGCGATTTCCTGGTATCGTGATGACCTGGCGGTGAATACCATCGCATACCGGATCGTAAAACGTGATTCCTCATTGCATGACCTTCGTATCCCCATGCAGATGTACTTCCTGTCGGAGAGGAAAAAGGGATACTGGAACACATATCACTCTTCCAATATATTGATGAGTGTGCTTCCAGACCTCATCTTGTCCGGCGCTTCGAAAGGACAAATCGCCACGGTCGGTGTCAGGGGAAGTGTTCACGACAAGGTCACCCGTTTTCCCTACATATTACATCTGCAGCCCGGTGAAGAAGTGTACATTCAAAAAGAATCCGGTTTACCGATGTATATGATGCAGTTTGTTGAAGAAAGGGTCACCCGCGCGAAGACCGGCGTTGACGGTTTTGAGATCAGAACCTTTTTCGCCGGTGAACAAGGTGTGCTCCAGTCCGGCAAACCTGTTACCCTCACCGTGGAAGTAAAGGTTAAGAAAGACGCGTCCGCCGAATACGTCATGATCGAAGTTCCTGTTCCCGCAACCTGCAACTATGCCGACAAACGACAGGCGTATGGCACGGTGGAAACGCATCGCGAATATTTCAGGGACCGCACCGTGATATTCTGCCAGCAAATGACCGAAGGTACTTATACGTTTTATATTCAGCTTATTCCACAGTTCCAGGGAACGTATCAGATGAATCCCGCACAGGTCTCACTCATGTATGTACCCGTCGTAAATGCCAATAACGATATGAAAAAGGTAATGGTTAAATAATCGTTGGAGAATTGTTCCGGTCTGAATGTATGCCCGGCCACCCGCTGAAATTCCATGCTCTGGAATCCGGGGCTGTTCGGGAAGCGCCTGAGGCACACAAACCTTTTGGCACTGTCGCGAAAAGTTTTTAAATTGTTTTATGTTTGAAAAATTCGTCCGCGGTTTTGTGCTCCTCCTTAAGGCTGAAGTGCTGATGTGGATCATTCTTCTGGTTATTGCCGGGATGATCTACCTGGTCGGTAAACTCTGGTAACGATAACCAGACCATTAGCTTTCTGCTATTTCATGAAATCCATGGGTAAAATCTTATTCGTCTTCCTTCTGGTACTTTTTTTCGCCGCGATCACACACTGGCACATGGTCAATCACGCGCCGTTCAACGGAGAAGGAGAAAGATCTTTTATAAAACTGCTGAACGGTGAAGACTGGGGTATTGTTGCGCCCCCTCAGGCCAAGGAAATGAATTGACCTGACGACGCAGCCGGGAACATCCATAAGAACAATGTCAAGATACTGAGGACTGAATATTTAACTAAACCAGGGAACACCATGACAGCAGCAATCCGATTTGGGGTTATCTTCTTTTTACTGACCGCGTGTGCGAGAGAGACACCTGACACGGCCAATCTGTTGAAACCCGCATCGAGTTTTTTCCCCGCCGAAAAAACGCAGGTAATGGTCCTCGGAACATTTCATTTCGACTATCCCGGGCTGGATGTGAATAAAACCAGCGACGAAGACAAGATCGACGTCCTGAAAGAGCCAAAAAAATCGGAGGTCACGGAAGTAGTGGAGTACATTAAAAAATTCAAACCGACCAAGATTGCCATAGAAGCGCGCGGCAGCTGGAACGCTACCTCGAAACTCCGCGAATACATGGCCGGCAAACATCGTGACGAGCGTGATGAAAGATTTCAGCTTGCCATGCGGCTTGCCGCGGAAACCGGATTGGACACGTTGTATGCCATCGATATGCCGTCATGGGATGACGAACTGGCCATGCGTGATACTACGTACTTCCGTGCCCTGTTCGCAGATTACGATTTCAAAAGCGATGATCCCTACAACCAGCTTATCATGGACTGGTACAAGGCACAGGACAAGATGATATCCAGGGTTAACCTGCTGGAATACCTCAAGCATATCAATTCGCGTGAATCACACCGGTACGACTACGGGGCTTACCTGGTGGGAGATTTTAAACTGGATGACAGTCGCGGCGCCGATATCCTTTCCATCTGGTGGTACAATCGTAATCTCCGGATCTTTAGAAAAATACAGGATATCACGGAAGGGAAGGATGATCGTATCCTCGTCGTGATAGGAAACGGTCACGCAGCGGTACTGCGGCAGTTGCTGGAAAGTTCACCGGAGTACGAGTTTGTAGAACTTAACCGTTGAAACAAACAGCTGTTCCTGACTTCAAATACTATTACTTCAGCTTCGTCTTGAAAAAATCCACTGTTCGTTGCCACGCCAGCTCGGCGGCGGCTTTGTCGAAGCGTGGTGTGCTGTCGTTGTGAAAACCGTGATTTACATCTGGATACATATACGCCGTATAGTCCTTGTTATTTTCCTTCAGCGCTTTTTCATACGCCGGCCAGCCTTCGTTGACACGTGTGTCGAGCCCTGCATAGTGCAGGAGTAACGGTGCCTTGATCTTCGGCACATCTTCTGCTGCCGGTTGCCCGCCGTAGAACGGAACTGCCGCACCCAGGTCGGGAAGCCGCACGGCCATCATGTTGGAAATCCATCCACCGAAACAAAATCCCACGACACCAACTTTACCGTTGCATTCCTTGTGCTTTTTCAGGTGCTCGAAAGCTGCCATAAAATCTTCCAGCATCTCGTTGCGATCCCTCTTGCTCTGCAGCTCACGACCCTGATCGTCGTTGCCCGGGTAGCCGCCAAGTGGTGTTAGTGCATCCGGTGCCAGCGAAATAAATCCGGCCACGGCAGCTCTTCTACCCACGTCTTCAATGTAGGGGTTGAGCCCTCTGTTCTCATGAACGACGATTATGCCGGGCAGCTTTTTCCTGGCATCCACCGGCCGTGAAAGCAGGCCGCGTATAGAACCGCCGCCTTTTGGTGAATCGTAACTTATAAATTCGGACTTTAACCGGGGATCTTCGGGGTGAATTTGAATCGTTTGCTTGTAGTTGGGGCTGATAAAACTCAGCAGCGATGCGACTGTAACTCCTCCGACGGCATACATGGACAGCTTATCCATAAATATCCTCCGGTCGATCCGGTTATGGGCGTAGTCGTCATACAGAACAAATACTTCCTGACTGATATCTTCTTTTCTGAGCTCCTTCATAGCGGTTTTTTTAAATATTTCCCTTACGTGTTATCTAATTTATTCTTTTTGGAGCGAAAACAAAGGGTCAGGTGCGGGCAATTCTACAAATGGACGAAGACCCGGATCAGTGCGCATGTCCTGCTCCCGGCGGCTTCCGGGAACCGTGAGGTATCGATCGCTATACTTCCATTTCCAGCAACGCATAGCTCAGCGTTTTACCATGGGTGTCCACGGCCAGGGAAGTGGTAACACCGCCCTGCAACGCCTGGTGACACACAAAAAGCAGTGCCGAGATGTTCGGCAATTCGTATCGTATGATATCACCCGATACAATTTCCTTTAAGTGTTCTTTCACACGGTCCGCCGTCACGTGCCGGCAAAGCATGTCAAAGTCAGATTCGTTGTAAGGGATCAGCGAAAGGGTTAGTGTATTCCCTTTGTCACCGGCCCGGCTGTGCGCCATTTCGTATAGTTTCATGGGTCAGGATTCAAATACGGTTATTTCGGACCGGACACGGTTGCGATCAATGTAACATGAGACGATCCCGATCACCTCATTGACATATTTCCGGACACCACCACCGGCGGCCGGTCCGTTCGTATACAAAGCTTCCACTTCTTCACCGATCAATGCCGCGTCTTCCGCCGTAGTACACTTACCGGCTATACGCAGCCTGATCTCATAGGGAACAGCCGTCGGGTTAAAACTGGATCTGTGTACGGCATTCAATCCGACATAGTCGACACGAAGTTCGCGGATCGCTTCCTTCGTTTCAACAATTCCCTCGTTAAACCGCTTCACGATGATCTCGCCGGCCAACCTGGCCCGTTCCAGCGCCGACTGCCCTGCATAGGAAATTTCACCTTCGCCCAGGTAAAAGGCCTTGTACCCGACGCTCACTTTATAGGTCCGGGGCCGTATTTTTCCCCGACCGCCGCTTACTTCCACCTGGTCTTTGGCCGTCTCCTTCAATTTCACGGCCGTAAAATCCGCAACCACATCGGGGGTATAGTATTCATGCGGGTTGATCACTTCATATAACAGCTGTTCTTTAACGGTCTGCAGGTTGATCACACCACCGGTACCTTGTACTTTGCCGATCACGGCCCTTCCATCGCGGAATACATCCGCATAGGGGTGTCCCAGGATATGAAGTCCCTCAACCGGTTTCCTGACAGGGTCTGCAAAATATCCGCCTGTTACATGTCCCGCACATTCCAGCAAATGACCAATCACCGTTCCCTGTCCCATCAGATCAACATCGTCTAGCGACCAACCCAGTTCGTGGATCATGGGCGCGAGGAAGAGCGACGGATCAGCTACTCTGCCGGTGATGATAATATCGGCATTGGCTTCGAGCGCCTTCAGTATTCCCTCTACGCCGAGGTAAGCATTCGCGGAAATCAGTTCCCCCGAATTCTTCAACGGCTCGTTAGTTTCGATAGCCTTTGTCGATACATCGACCTGTTCAAAAACGTCATCGCCTGTGACCGCAGCTACCCTGACTTTTAATCCCATAGACCGGGAGATATCGATGATCCGCCTGGCACCGGCGAGGGGATTGGCGGCGCCCATGTTGGTGATCAGCCTGATCTTGTTTTTTATCAACAGGGGCAGGAGGGAACCGATCCTTCTTTCCAGCAACGGATCATAACCTTTAGTGGAGTCCTGAAGTTTCCGTTTCTGCGCCAAAGCTATTGTGCGCTCGGCCAGGCATTCGAGCACCAGGTAGTCGAGGTTGCCGCTTCCGGCGAGAACGATGGATGGATCCAGCCGGTCGCCGGAAAATCCTGCGCTGCAGCCGATTCTGAATTTCTCTTTCAATGTCAGATATGTATTGAGCCGGTTAATAAAGCCACCAATGTCATAACCAGCGTCGTTCCAAAGGCCCATTTGAAAACGAAGCGCTGGTGTTCACCTAAATCTACATCAGCCAGGCCAATTAATAAAAACGTGGATGCCGTTAAAGGACTTAATGGGAAACCAACCGTCATCTGACCCAGTAACGCTGCACGGCCGATCTCAAGCGGGTCCAATCCGAATTGTATCGCGGACTGGCTCAGGATGGGGACTACTCCAAAATAGTAGGCATCCGGAGTAAACAACAGGCTTGCCGGCATACTGGTGACGGCGGTCAGTACAGGCAGGAGGTTGGCATGGCTTTCCGGCACCAGGGCTACCAGAGCGCCCGCCATTTCTTCGATCATTTTCGAACCTGTTAAGATCCCGGAGAAAATCCCTGCGGCGAAGATCATACTCGATACGGAAAAAATATTCCGGCCGTGCGCCCCCAGTACTTTTTGTTGTTCCTTCAGTTTTGGATAGTTGATGATGAGCGCGACCATACTCGCCACGAGGAATAATGCAGGAGCAGGGATCCATCCCTTCATCAGCGTAACGATGAGAGACAGCGTAAGTACGGCGTTGAACAAGATAAGACGTGGCCTTCGAAGTTCTTTTTGTTCGGCAGTAAGACTTTCACTGTGGCTATGGTCAAGTTCCCGGATACCCAATCGGATCCTCTCTTTTCTTCCTAAGTAGTACGCGACGAACAGAACCCAGGCAACACCGCCGGCAATGGCCGGAATGTTGGGGTTGAATATATGAACGGCATCCGAGCTCAGCGTGGAGATGGCCCGCGCCGACGTACCGGACCATGGAACAAGGTGGATGGGACCCACAGCCAGAGCTACGATACCCGGGAGTACCAGGCGGTTTATCTTCAACTCCTTGTATATAGGAAGAAACGCCGAAAGTACGATCATAAAGGTCGCGGTACCGTCGCCATCAAGGTGTACGATCAGCGTCAGGATGGCGGTACCCATAATCACTTTCAGCGGATCACCCTTTGCAAACCGAAGGATTGCAACCACTACCGGATCAAATAGTCCGGCGTCTAGCATGGTTGCAAAAAAAAGGACCGCGAACATCAGCATGATTCCCGTGGGGGCCACCTGTTTGATACCGGCCAGCATCATTTCACCCAGTTCCTTTGGGTTGAAACCGGCGATCACGCCGAATACAAAGGGGATTAAGACCAATGCCGTTATAACGGACAGGCGTTTGGTCATGATCAAAACAAGAAAGGTGGCGATGGTAGCGAAGCCTAAGAATGCGATCAAGGATAAATCGGTTTGAGGATGATCGCTCAATATAGCGATTTTGGAATACCGGCGACACAGGGTGCTGTCGTTTTTCAATGCTGGCAGATCTGTATGGCAGACGGTTATGTGACCGGCTGTACGGGGATTTATGGAAAATGGAAGGATAAAAGAATCATCGAAATAAAATTGGAAATTTATGACCGATCGGTCATATTTGTACGTTGTTATACACATATGACGAAAGCGGAGAAAACGCGGCAATTTATCATCGAAAAGTCGGCACCGATCTTTAACGTAAAAGGTATAGCGGGAACGGCGATGAGCGACATCATGGAAGCCACGAACCTGGCGAAGGGAAGCCTGTACCTTCACTTCGAGAATAAGGACGCATTGGCCCTTTGTGTGGTCGACTATAACCTGAAATTTTTGGTGGACAGGGCACATGCCGCCGCGAATAAGTATAAGACTGTGAAAGATAAGCTTGCCGCCTTTATCGATATCACCGGCGATCCTTCAAACCCGCCACTGGAAGGTGGATGTCCGATGCTCAACTTTGGTACTGAAGCTGACGATACCTATCCGGCGGTCCGGAAGAAGGTAAGTAAAGCTATGGACAGCCTGCAGCTGCATATCGCGAAGTTAGTGGAAGAGGGTATCGCGGCGGGAGAGTTCAAAAAGAACTGGAATGCCGAACAATTTTCCGTCAGGGCGTTTTCCATGATTGAAGGAGGGATCCTGATGTCGCGCGTGTCAGGAAAGCCGGAAAAACTGAAAATGATCATCGCGATGTTAAAAAAAGAAATTAAGGAAAATTCATACTGATTTTTTTTAAACTAAATATGACCGATCGGTCATTTATTTAAACACGACAGGAACACTAATTAAAAAACGCCATGAAAACAACAAACAACACCGTACTGATCACCGGAGGCAGTGCAGGCATCGGCCTGGAGATCGCGAAACAATTGTCATCAAGGGGAAACAAGGTAATCATTACCGGCCGTGATCAGTCGCGACTCGACAACGCCCTGAAAATATTGAAAGGTGCGACCGGAATCGTAAGCGATGTCAGCAACGCTGCAGACGCGGAAAAACTGGTACAAACCATCGTGCATGACTTCCCCGGACTTAATGTCGTGATCAACAACGCCGGCCGCGCAGTCCTCTACGATATCGGCGACAGCGACGGAGCGTTTGAAAAAGCTGAAGATGAAATGCTCACCAATTACCTATCGATCATCCGGCTAAATGAAAAATTGCTGCCACAGCTCAAAAAACAAGGGGAGGCGGCTATCGTAAACGTGTCGTCCATTGTAGCATTTGTTCCCGGCAAACTGGTTACCTATTCTGCCAGCAAGGCTGCCCTGCATTCCTACACCCAATCGCTGCGTATAGCCCTGTCCAGGACCAGCAATGTAAAAGTATTCGAACTTATGCCTCCGCTGGTGGATACGGAATTTTCCGCGCCGATCAACGGCAGTACCGGTATACCCGCATCCGCCGTCGCCAAAGATCTGATCGATGCCCTTGAGAATAACGTATTTGAGATACGGGTTGGTAAAACACAGGATATATACCAGCTCTTCCTGCAATCACCGGAACAGGCATTAAACGTAATGCAGCCGGCCTGAAGCAAAAAGTTGCCCGAGCCGGCTGCATCTATCGGGAAACAAATTACTTTTCCTGACTCCAGGGCGGCGTGATACCGTTCATGCGCGCATAAGCGATGAGTTGCCCCAGGTGCTCGTTGGAGTGCCCCAGGGCAATGAGTACGGCAGTCATACTGGTGAACTCACCCGGAAATGGAAATTCCACCTTCACGGGAAGGGCTGAGTCTTTCGTATTTTTGATCGCACCGATGATCAGTTCGTAAGACCTTTTTAGTTCGGCGGCAACGGCCTCCTTGGTCTTCAGATCTTTCTCCAGGGTTTCCATTTTAACACCATCCGGTATCTTGGCGCCGAGTTTCGATGCGAAGAAGTAGTTTGCGGATACAATGTGGGCGCAGACTTCGGCTACAGAACGGACACCCGGCTGCGGCGACCAGGCATACTTGTCAGCGGGAATTGCCTGGGCCAATTGCATAACCTGACCGGAAATATGTCCGATCGATCCGGCGGTTTCCTTTTGAAACTGTCCCTGGCTGAAGGCTGTCAGGGATAACATTAATGAAACAAGGGTTAGGAGGGTTTTCATATACATAGATTTTGTTGATTGCTTAAATATAAAAAATCGAAGGATAAAAACGCATGTCATTTTCGGTGGATGACAGTCCAGATAGAGATTCGATAATTAACCCATGGTTGTGGCCGGTTAGGTGCGATCATCGGCCCGGCATTGGGTTTGTTGTCCGATGCCGGACTTACTACTGCATCCTTGTTCACCTTGTTTTCCGTGCCCGTACTGATCTCAGGACTGTGTGTCTATCGGTTGAGATCCCCGAATCTTTAGTCTACTGTTTACTTCCTGCGACACGCGCATTGACTGCACAGAATCCGTCGACCTACATGGGTTACAAAGTGCCGCATTATTCTTCTCCCGCTAATAGTGGTATAGGACTTCTCGTGACAGTAGTTATTTTCAATAACCTGAACAATTCCCGATAACTCTTTCTTATTGCAGGCAGCGAAGGTTTAGTGACGATTGTCTTCGGGTAAAATTTAACTACCTATGAAAAATCTTACCTGCTATTCTCTGCTTCTCTTTATTCTTTTCGTTACCGGATGCGACATCATCGAGAACGACGATGCATTCAGGGGCGAAGAGATCACCCTGGAAGCCTACGCTTCACCCGACAAATCCGTGGTCATCGACCTGGAAAAGGTATTTACCGATTTTGAGTCCGTGCAACTCGATCCGCACGCAAACAACGCATTGTTGTTCGACAACCGCTACATCCGTTACAAATCGGTCGAAGTGGATGGTGACTATTTCCGGTTCGACATCGTCAGGGCAGGTAAGACGTCGAAGGTGAAGGTAAAGCTGAACGCGACAGGGCGCACCAATTCATGTTCCGAAAATGACGCGTTCACCTATGCAAAGATCTCCAACACATCACCGCTGGTGGTAAACCTCTTCAACAATCCGGAGTTCTGTAACTTCAATATTTATAGTCATACGGAACTGGGTATTGCCACGTCACGGGAGGGGATCGATGAAAACCAGAATACCGACGGCCTCCAGATTGAGATCTGCAGTTGCGGGAGCCAGGGTAGTCATGCCATTCTCACCTATGTTCCGCCTGTGAGCTTTACCGGCCAGGTCCGCTTCACCTACTATCTGCATACAGGTGTATCCGACGAAGACCGCAAAGAGCACGGAGACGATATTTTTTACGATCCTCAGTATGCCGATTATTTTTCCGCTCACGACGTGGTAATCGACGTAACGGAATAACCGACTGCACCTTAATTGCTTCTTAAAATGGCCCTGAGCTAATGCAGGATATACACTTTCTCCTGGAACGATGTAAAAAAGGCGATCAGCGTTCGCAACGGGAAGTATATGCGCTATTCGGCAGAAAGTGGATGGGCATTTGCGCACGGTACTGCAAGGATTCCGACGACGCGAAAGATGTGTTTCAGGAAGCAACCGTAAAGATCTTCATGGAAATGCATAACCTGAAAACCGTTGGCGCCTTCGCCGGATGGGCCCGCCGGATCGTGATCAACACCGCCTTGAATTTTTTGAAAAACCGGAAAGCGTACTGGTTTACACTTCAGAACTACCATTCCGGATCGGAGCAGTGGGAAAACAGCGAAGAGGAGACCATTCTCCGGATGGACAACGAAAAACTGGTAAATATCATCCATGAACTGCCGGAAGGATACCGGATCGTATTCAACTTATTTATGGTGGACGGATACAGGCACGCGGAGATCGGGAAATTGTTGAACATTTCCGAAAGTACATCGCGGTCGCAGCTGAATAAAGCAAAGCAATACCTGAAACGGATTTTGACAACACAAGGAATTACCTACAATGCAAAGATCATCGGATAATTATGTCAGGAGGATCTTTCAGCGGAAACTGAAGGATTATGAAGCGGATGTTCCCGGGGATTCGGCGGATATTATCTTTTCAAGACTGACGAACACAAGAACCCCAGTCTTTCCAAAAGTCGTGAACAGCGCACTGCTGCTGGCGTTGCTGCTTTTGGTGGGTAACGTAGCCGACACGCCGGTAGCCACCGGAACCGGAACGATAATCACAGTCGCGACCGACGATCCGAAGCCAACGATAACCCTTGATCATGCGTCAGACGATGCCGCATCACAGCTTCCTCAGGCACTCACTGATAACCCGGTTGCCATCGGCATGCCACCATTATCCATACCGTCGGCGCAGGAAGCGGAGTCTGTGATCTCTTCAGGAAACGAACAATTTCCTGTTGCGGCTTTGGCAGATATCTCTGCGTACAGCCTTCCCGCGATAAGCGCGAAAAACCGGCAAGACACAGTGACGACCCGTGCGACACAAGTCATCCGGATAAACAATAACGATACTGTAGCTCTCCCCAAAGAAGTGGATAAAAAGAATTACGTCCGGACGATACGATTCCTGGTGGGTGTCACTCCGTTGATGACCTATAACCGGATCGTGCCAAACAGGTCGGACGACATCCGCCTGAGCGATTTTAAAACACCATCGCGACTCAGCACCGACCGGATCGGGTTCCGGATCTCCGGCGCCGCGGAATTTCCTCTCACACCGCGCCGCAGTGTGCTGGCGGCCGTATCGTATCTTCAATACCACACGCATTTCGAATATCATGCCGATGAGACCCTTCACCGCCTGGAAGAAAAAAACGTGGTGGACGAATCTACCCGGGCGATGTCGGTGATGCTGGCGGTACGCAACGTTATCGCTGGTGATCAGAACCGGAACTATTACGTACAGGGCGGAACTGATGTTCAGTTTCTCGTCGGCCGGAATGCATCCGCTTCCTCCGGTATGGCATGGATGCTCTTCGCCGGAATCGGGCGCGAGTGGTCGTGGGCGAATGGAGCCGTGCGCATCCAGCCGACAGCCTACTATTCGCTTACCAGGTTTCAGTACGGGGGACTGCAATCCCAGCCATACGGTTTAGGTGTCGAATTTGCTTACGTGCTGAAGAGGTGACCAAGCCGGTTCAGGATCGGTTAAACAGGGCGCGAAACGCGACGTCCTCATCGGCAAGAAGTTGTTGCGGCAGATAGCCTTCAAAATTCGGAATGGACGGGTCGGCTCCGTGATCGAGCAGGATACGGGCGCAATCGACCTGGTGATACCGGTTGTGCTCTCCGCCGAAACGGTAGCCGTGAATAGCCCAGAACAAGGGGGTGGATTTGAATTCGCTGCAACGCTGATTGATATCGGTCGTGACCGGAGTCAATAGTTGGACAAGGGAATCACGGCCGCACCACGAAGCCCAATGAAGAGCAGTTCCGCCATGGCATCCCCGGTGATCGGGCAGAGCACCCTGTTCGATGTACAAGACGGCAAGCTGGTCACAACCCAGGCTACAGGCAGCCGTCAGAGGCGAATCTTTTCCGTCAACAAGATGATCGTTTAAACTGGCACCGTTCCGGATGAAGACCCTCGCTATTTCCAGCGCCGTTGCTTCAGTAAATAATCCTGACGAAACACCATCACAGATCCGGTGCAGGGGATGGGCAGTCGACGGATTACCGGGCATGGGAATTTCCGCATTGGCAAGAGCCGGATCATCTTTCAAAAGTTCGTTTAAGGTAACGAGATCGGCGGAAAAAAGAGCGTCGTAAATATTCATGGAGAACGTAAGTCAGAATAAGTGCACAATTTTGTTTTTTATCGCATAAACCACAAGTCCGGCGGTATTCCGGGACCCGGTTTTTTGCAGGAGGTTGATCCGGTGTCCGTTGACAGTCTTCGAACTGATAAACAGTTTTTCGGCAATCTCATCGGTCGTCAGTTGCCGGCAGATCAGCCCGAGAATTTCTTCCTCACGTCTTGTCAGCTGAATAGGTGAAAGCGCCAGTGATTTGGGTTTTGTCCCGCGGCCGAGGTTGTTCTGCAGCGCTTTCAGTGTATGCCTGTTGATATAAGAACCTTTGTCACACACAGCCAGGATGGCTTCGTGTACTTCTCCCGGATCGCAGTCCTTTACCAGGTATCCATGGGCACCGTTTTCAATCAGCTGCGCGATGAAATTTTCATCGTCATGTACAGAAAGGATGAGAATCCTGATGTCCGGATAAGCTTGTATCACGGCTTGTGTTACCTGAATGCCGCTGAATTCAGTCTGACCGAGAGGGGGTAACGACAGGTCTACCAGTAATACCTGCGGCCGTGTGGTGCAGTTGGAGAGTTTGTCCACCACCGAATAGCCGTCCGGGCTTTCAAATACAACCTCCACTTCAGGCCAGGTTCCAAGTATTGCTTTCAAACCTTCACGAAACAAAACCTGGTCTTCAACGATGCCGACGTAAATGGGGTTCTTCATGCTTACGGACTCAACGGGATGTTCAATTTAATATTAAAACCGACATCATCCGTCGCTCCCGGAACAATTTTACCGGAAAGCGCGCTTACCCTGGCTTGTAAATTATTCGTTCCCAGTCCCGCAATAAGCCCTGTGTTCAGACCGGTTCCGTTGTCATGATATCCGAGGATCAATCCCTGCGGACCGACATCTATTCCTATGTTGATTTGTGTTGCCTTTGCATGTTTGATAGTATTGGTGATGAGCTCGAGGCAAATCCGGTATAACCCCAGTTGGACGGACCATGATATGGGTGGAAGGTCGCCGGCTGTTACATCGATGTGGACACCATTGGTGTTGTTAATGCGGTCGGCAAGCGCTTCCAGTGTTTTGGTGATTCCGAACGCCTCCAGTTGTGGTGGCATCAGTTCGTGACTGATACGGCGCATCGATGCCAGCGCGGACTCGGTGAGCGCACGGATGTTTTGTAACGCAGGTACGAGGTTTCCGGTATCCGTGCTGCTTTGTTCTTCGAGTTGAATCAAATGCATGCGGGCGATCGACAGGACAGCACCCAGTTCGTCGTGCAGGTCGCCGGCGATTCGCTTGCGTTCCGCCTCCTGGGTCTCGATGCTCGATCGAAGCATCTCCTGGTTATGGCGGTTTTTTGTCTCTTCCTGCTGGAGCTTTTGTTGCATCAGGTTCTTCCTGAAGTGCTGGTTCAGGAGGACTACCCCTGAAGCGATGATAAAAACCACACCCGCCAGCGGAAGGAGGGCTGTGAGAAAGTTCAGCTCCTGGGTCGATTCCATAAACCAATAAAAAAACAGGCGTGCATAATTGTCAGGAAGGCGAAATGGACTACCCATGTGTACAGGTTGGCATTTCGAGAAAACAACGTCATGATAAGCTCCCCGAAGTAAAACAAAAGTAAGCTCGACGAATAGTAAAGAAATAGCCCTGAGTTTATCCAGTTTACACTCGTTACAATCGTGGCTTTGGATTCCTTCACAAGATCGTCCAGCAGCAGGGTGAATGTAGACAGAGATAAAATGATAATCAAGATAGACTCAACGGTGAGGGACATAGACGCATAGGTGAATATTCCCTGAAAAATGACCGCGTTGAGGATGGTGAAGATTGTGAACAGAACGGCGATTACCAGGAGTACTTTTTTATGGATAAACCCTTTCAGTACGGAATTGTAAAACCGGGTCAGTACCAGAAAACCTGCCGCGACGTATATGTGCAACAGCCACAGGTTGTTTTCGCTCTGGTACCACAGAAGCGTGGAAACGATCTGCACCAAAGCCGACAGGAAAATAAAAACGCTGATGATCCGGAGTTCCTGCCCCAGTTTTTTATAAATAATAGCGGCATACGCAGCTGTAATAACTACGGGTACGTAAGCATACCTGATGATCGTATCCGAGATACTTTCCATCTAACGGTTGTCTAAGAGTGTTAATTGCGGGCAGGTTTTCGGGCACGGCATCGCGAAGTCCATTACATAACCCTGCAATTGCGACTCGCTGGATTGATCTTTTACTTTTTTTTGAAGCACATGATCTCTACCGGCCTGCGGTGGATTGGAATCCAGGTCCGCGTCCACAACCGGTGTCAGGAAGAGCTTAAATTCACTCGACGGATCCAGTCCAACATAAACCCGAACGTATTTAAATTTGGCTTTATCGTCGTACCTCATCTTCATTCCCAACGCTTCCACCAGATCGGTTGACCGGATTGTAAATGATCTGAGAGGTGAGTTGAGGAGTACCGGTTCTTTTGCGTTCCCCAGTATACTATCATATCGATTCATGAGTTTAGCATAACGGAGAATGTCCTCCTGGGCGCTTTCTACCGGTATGGTATACCTGGGAAAGGAATCCGATTCGAGCACCACATCATGGTCATCCGATAGCGTCGCTTCGTTGGAGGATGGAGACTGGCAGCCCAGCATGAACATCAGGCTGATACAGATAAGGCAGATATAATTTTTCATAACACAAGGGTTTAGTTAGTTCAAGCTAGATTATTGCCCTGTGAAATGAAAGCACGGTATCCGCGTCTGCCGCAAAAACGGGTAGAAATACGGGTGCCAAGGAATAAAAACGGATAGAAGTACCTGTTTTTAAAATCTGATAGTTCTACGCTTACACGAGCCATTCGTTCGGTTGAATTTTGATCAACAATTGCCGGTAACAGGTCGCAACGATCACACCGGCATTCCCGGAAGCCGAAAAGGGAATGAGTAGGCACCCATTATATTAACTTCTTACATTATGGCAACAGCACCAGGTCCTAATTTGACCAAACTCGATCCCCCACAACCCGATCCGTTCAACGTCCAGGCCGTGAAGCGTTATGTGTTTAATGAAACAGGAAACATCATGCTGTCCACGACAGACGACAAATCGGATACGATTCAACAATCCGTAAGGGATGTATTTGCCGAGGTATCGGTATTTTTTGCAGCGATGACCAAAGCGATATCGCAAAGCATTAATCCACTGGGCACCAAGGACGCCGATGGCAACCTTCCATACTACTCGCTTTACAATTACGATGCCCTTTCGGCGGTGATTGACGGGTCGGGCTACTTCGTCCATGTAAACGAAGAAGACGTTTCCTACACCACCAACAGTTGGGGAATGACGTTCAGCAAAGAACTTTTCGAAGCAATCCTCGGACTGGCTACCGGTTCCGGGGCGCTTGGTTTTGCGTCGGCGATGATCAATTCGATCGGAAAAGAGGGGCTGAATATTTCCGGTCAGAGCTCCTCGAAAACCAGTAAGGTTGCCAACATCATTTTTGTATGCGAATACCTGTTGGGTATGCCTGTCATCAGTACGCTGATTGTTACATCGGACGCGAAGTCCGCTGCCCAGCAATTTCAGTTCGGTCCCTGTTTCAAGGAACAGTCGTCCAGTACCACAATCGTGGTGCACAAGGACACGTATATGTTCGTAACTCCGGCTTTTATCAAGCAGTATGCGGGTGATCTGAGTTCGATCATGAACGACCCCGCCTACCTGAAGCTGATCATGGAACTCCAGAGCCTCGTTGAGCGCGTTCCCGGCATCAACGGTGTGTACGATGTTTCAGGAGCAGGTGTTCCGGTGCTGGTTCCCGGCGGGTCGAATCTGGTGGCCGGTACGAAGTATGCAATCTTCGGTCAATACCTGGGCGAAAATGTCTCTGGGAAATCCGCGCTTGCATTGTCCCCGGTAACCACGGGTGTAACGATCACCCCCGGTACATGGGACGACAACGGAATTGAATTCACGCTCACGAACACGTCCGGCGGCAATGTGCCAAACGAGATCATTATGGTTACACTTGGTGACGGGGCTACAAAGATCAGCGCCGGCTCCTTTACCGTTGCCTGACGAACAACGGCATTTCGAGAACCAATGGAACACCGTATGCTTTCTTTGTAATAGAGAAAGGCATACGGTTTTTCCTGACGGAAAGTAAAGATCCACAAACAAAGAAAGCCAATGAAAACGATCAAAGGAAAATCAAAGACCATGTCTTCAAACCCTAAAACTGAGGTATTGATTATGAATACATTCGATCAGATTATTGCCGCGCTCGGCGGCGGAAACGGACCGTGGGATATCGGTGACGACCCACCGCTTCACGTTACATTAAACCCGGGCTCAAGGTCGCTGATCTTCGCCCTTAACGCAGGTGTTCATATTACCGTGTACGAGGACTCGTGGAACGGAACGGTTCAGATCCGCGACCTCGGTGGTGAGCTGGTTAAGGTTGGTCCCTATTGCTTACATGTAACCGCCGGTGGTGAAAGGTGGTTCAGGCAGTATGCGGCCAACAACTGGAGCTGGGTTACGGACTACGGTACCCCTACCGAAAGGTACCTGAAGGCGTTCGACGCGTTGATGAATACGGTCGCCCCTTACCTCGGATAGAGGGTCGGGCTTCACCAGGGTGCAAAGCTTTACCGGAAAATGCCTCCTACGGCATAGTAAACCTTTGCGCCTTTCCTCATTACAATGGCTGGAGAAGGTTGCATGGTGGCATTTTTCCTTGCCAGGGACGGAAAACACTGTCCAAATCAGCCTATGCGGAAGTCCATTTTGCCCTGCGTCTTCGTTGCTTCCGGACGTTACATTTGCTTAATCAGATAACAGACGATAGCTAAATCAACTAAAACTATGAAAGCAACCGTATCAGACTTCAGTACCGGATTTTTGGTAGACGAGAACCCGGAAGACGTATTTACAGCCATAAACCATGTTCGCGGTTGGTGGTCGGAACAGATCGAAGGCCGCACCGACGCGCCGGACGAAACATTTACCTACCGTTACAGGGATGTACATATTTGTACCATAAAGATCATTGAATTCATCCCCGGTCAGAAGGTGGTGTGGCTGGTGATGGATAACTTTTTCAATTTTACCAGGGACAGAAGTGAATGGAAGGACACAAAGATCAGTTTTGAGATTTCCCGGCAGGACAACAAAACACAGCTGCAGTTCACACATATTGGACTGGTTCCCGAATACGAGTGCTTTGATCTATGTACCGACTCTTGGAGTCAGTATATCGGAAACAGTTTACGGAACCTGATCACCACGGGAAAAGGTCAACCCAACCCGATCGAAAAAATCGTTAACGAAGCGAAGGTGAGAGCTGACAAGATGAGTTGAGGGAGCAAGCGTTGATAACGTCCCGTCGCTATGCCTTCTTATTTCAGGTCAAAATCCAGGTACTCATTAAAAAAGGGCAGGAGGTCGTTTAGTACGCGGCCATCGGTTGTCCATATTTTATTTCCATGGGTCCCGATGTATTCTTCCGCAAAATGCTCAATGCCCAGGTTTTCCAGTCGCTGGCTGAACATACCGCATTGAACCGGGAACCGGCTGGCGTCATTGCGGCCCCAGTCCAGCTTTAGTGCTCTTAGCTTTCGAAGGTTGGAGGCGTACTGATCCACCATGTAGACAGGCATGTGCTGATTCCATTTTTCCATTACGGCCTGGTTTACGTTCAGGGTATCGCCCTCGTACGTAAACGGCAGGTCGCAATAAAACGGCGGCTTTGCCGGATTGGGGGACCACGCCCGGGCTACTGCTACCAGCACTTTCGGGTAATACGTTTTTTTCAGTTCCTCCGGCGTCCGGATTCGGCTCAATTCCCGGAAGGAGTCGCTGTTGGGTCCGAACTCCTTTACAAATGCCAGGAGGCCCGGGCTCAGCGCATAAACGCTGCTGAATACGTCCGGATATAACATCCCCATTTTGATGGCTCCATATCCACCCATCGAATGGCCTGCGATCCCCCGGCTGTTACGCGTGGCGAGGGTCCTGAAGTTCTTATCCACGTAGTAGACCAGTTCCTTCGCGGCAAAGTCGGACCAGTTTCCGGTAAGGGAAGAGTTACTGTAAAAACTTCCCTCATATAACGTGTAATGGCTGGCAATGACAAGTATAAACGGCCTGATCTTTTGCTGGCTTAAACTCCGGTCCAGGATCGCTTTCATGCCGGCACTGATACTATCCGTGCCCATGAATCCGTGCATATAATAAATGACGGGGAAGCGTTTGTTCCCCTTGTCGTAGTCAGGAGGGAGGTACACCGAGACTTTGCGATTCGGATCTTCGCCACCCTTATTTTGCAGCGTTTTCGCGTTGATCGTAAAGCCGACCACTTTGCCCTGTCGAACCTGGCCGGTCAGCTCATGGCAGAACAGGAAGATAATGAAGATCAAATGATACTTTTTCATGGGAAGTAGTGTTGGCGTCTTACCGGTCCGAAGGTAAACAATTGAGGCTTTGTTAACCGCAGGGTTATTACATAAAAAAGAAAATGCATGTACGCGTGGTTAATTCATGATAAGATGCACAATGGGATAAAAAAAAGGTGACCTGTCACCAGGCCACCTTTTTTATTCTTTTAATATGTCAGAAACAATCCCGGAGGAGATCAGGCGAGATCAAACCGGTCCAGGTTCATCACCTTCGTCCAGGCTGCGACAAAGTCCTGCAGGAATTTCTCCTGAGAGTCAGCACAACCATAAACTTCGGCCAGTGCCCGTAATTCGGAATTGGAACCGAAAATAAGGTCGACCCGTGTACCGGTCCACTTCAGTTCGCCGGTCACGCGATCGCGGCATTCGAACAGGTCCTTGTATTCTGATGTCGCCTTCCAGGTCTTGCCCAGATCGAGCAGGTTTACGAAGAAGTCATTGGTGAGGGTCTCCGGACGTTTGGTGAAAACGCCATGCTTGGACTGATCGAAGTTTGTATTCAACACACGCATACCACCGATCAATACCGTCATTTCAGGGGCCGTCAGTGTGAGCAGTTGCGCTTTGTCGACGAGCATTTCCTCCGCCGATGCCGTATGTTTTTTCTTCATGTAGTTGCGGAAACCATCGGCAAATGGTTCGAGGACTTCAAAGGATTCGACATCCGTCTGCTCCTGTGAGGCGTCAGCCCGACCGGGAGTAAACGGTACCTTAATATCGTGACCGGCATTCTTCGCCGCCTTTTCAATACCGGCACATCCGGCAAGCACGATGAGGTCGGCCAGCGAAACAGTCTTGCCGCCGCTGTTAAATTCTTTTTGGATTCCTTCGAGTGCCTTGAGCACGGTAGCCAGCTGAGCCGGGTTATTTACTTCCCAGTCCTTCTGCGGCGCGAGCCTGATCCGGGCGCCGTTTGCGCCACCCCGTTTGTCGGAGCCTCTGAAAGTTGATGCGGATGCCCAGGCTGTCGACACCAGTTGGGAAACCGACAATCCCGAAGCGAGTACCTTGCCCTTCAGCGCGGCTACATCCTGATCATCGATGAGTTTATGCGTAACGGCCGGGATAGGGTCTTGCCAGATCAATACTTCCTTCGGCACTTCCGGACCGAGGTAACGGGCGATAGGCCCCATATCGCGGTGTGTAAGTTTATACCAGGCACGGGAGAACGCATCGGCAAACAGATCGGGATTTTCGAAGAACCGTCTTGAGATCGGTTCGTACACCGGATCGACACGGAGGGCGAGGTCGGTCGTCAGCATGGTAGGCGCATGACGCTTTTTAGGATCGTGCGCATCAGGCACGGTTCCTGCACCAGCACCATCTTTCGGTTTCCATTGGAACGCACCGGCGGGACTTTTCGTCAACTCCCATTCGAAGCCAAACAAGTTCTCAAAGAAGTTGTTACTCCATTTCGTCGGCGTTGTCGTCCAGGCGCCTTCGAGACCGCTGGTGATAGTGTCACCCGCGTTACCCTTTCCGAATGAATTTTTCCAGCCGAGGCCTTGCTCCTCGATGCTCGCGCCTGCCGGCTCCGGACCCACATATTTACCTGGGTCGGCTGCACCGTGGGTTTTGCCGAAGGTGTGACCACCGGCGATGAGGGCTACCGTTTCTTCATCGTTCATGGCCATGCGGCCAAAAGTCTCGCGTATATCGCGGGCTGCCGCGAGTGGATCCGGTTTACCGTTAGGGCCTTCGGGATTGACATAGATCAAACCCATCTGCACAGCGGCGAGCGGATTCTCCAGTTCACGGCTGGCTGTATACCTTTTGTCGCCCAGCCATTCACCTTCCGAACCCCAATAGATATCCTCGGCTGGTTCCCAAACATCCACACGGCCGCCGCCGAAACCGAATGTCTTCAAACCCATCGATTCGAGGGCGCAATTGCCGGCGAGGACCATCAGGTCTGCCCATGAAAGTTTTTTGCCGTACTTCTGTTTTACGGGCCAGAGCAGGAGACGTGCTTTGTCTAGGCTTGCATTGTCGGGCCAGCTGTTGAGCGGAGCAAACCGTTGAGTTCCCGCGCCTGCGCCGCCGCGACCATCGGCTACGCGGTAGGTACCCGCGCTATGCCAGGCCATGCGGATAAAAAAGGGCCCATAGTGACCGTAGTCGGCGGGCCACCATTCCTGGGACGATGTCATTAATTCGAAGATGTCTTTCTTCACCGCTTTCAGGTCGAGGGATTTGAACGCTTCCGCGTAATCGAACGACGGGTCCATCGGGTTGGACAGGGATGAATGCTGACGGAGGATATTCAATCTCAACTGATTAGGCCACCAGTCGCGATTTCTGGTACCGCCGCCGGCGGTTTGTTTCAGGGCGCCACCGTGGAACGGGCACTTGGCTTCTGCGGTGTTAACGTCGGCCAGTATGGAGTCCGAAGGTTTGTTGTTTTCCATAATTATAAATTAATAGATTGTTTACAATGTTACGGGATGATGATGCGGTCTTACCTGTTGATTCAAGATTACAACAGCCCGGTACATAAATCAAATTGATGGTTTTTATGATCATATAGTTACTATCTATGAGTATTTGACAGTACATACCAAGACTGTCGCATCACCCGGAGGCGGCAAAGGATCCCACCGCAGAAAAAATGGCAAACCTATATGGCGCGAGCCAGGGAAAGCCGGTAATACGATCACTGAAAGCCATTAAGAAAACCTATCTTGGAGCCGAATTTATGCATGCGCTACCCGGAACCTTCGCCGGTTTGAGGTAGGCACCGTAACGAAAGCCGAACACATGCCAGCAACCTTCGATTATACAGCACAGGCAGTCAGATTTTCCGGCAGGTTTCCCGCGCTGTCGTATGTGAGCATCCAGGTAACGTTCTGGATCGTGGCCAACGAATTACTGACACTCATCCTCCATCTCCAGTCACTGCTCATCTCGGCATCCACCCGGGTACCCGTACCGGGACAGTTGGGCCCGGCTCTCCTCATCGCTGTCGTTTTTGGTGTGGTATATGGCGCCACACTCGGACTAGCCGACTATTACCTCGATAAAAAACTCTTCCGGAAGAAGCCACTTGGAAAGGTGATTGTGCTGAAAGCATTGATGTCGCTCCTTGCCATCATCCTCCTGTTAATGCTCATGCGGTTTGTGTTGCTCTCTTTGCTGATCACACCGGCACTTAACATGACGTTGAATGATCAGTCCTGGGATTACCTGTTCTACCTTCTTGTCATTTATTACTTTTTCATGACGCTCGTGATCAGTTTTATCAACCAGGTGAATAAAAAATACGGTCCTGGTGTACTCGTACCGTTGCTGCTGGGACGGTACAGAAACCCGCGCGAAGAAGAACGGATCTTTATGTTCATGGATCTTAGATCCTCGACGTCGACGGCTGAAAAATTAGGGCATTTAAAATACAGCTCCTTTATCAGGGATTGTTTTATGGATATCAATCAGATCCTGCTGCCGTTCAGGGCCGAAGTGTACCAGTACGTCGGCGATGAAATCGTAGTGACCTGGAGAGAGCGCGAAGGACTGCAGGATCACAGCTGCATCCGGTTTTTCTTTGCCTGTAAAAAGCAGTTCCGGGAGAGAGCCGCCTATTACATGGAACAGTATGGTATTCTACCCGATTTTAAGGCTGGTCTTCATACCGGAAAGGTAACAGCAGTAGAGATCGGCGAGATCAAGAGAGATATTGCATATCACGGCGATACGCTTAATACGGCGGCACGTATCCAGCATGTCTGCAATGAATTCAACAGAAGCTTTCTTGTTTCGGAATCCCTGCTGGAACGTATCGGCTTGCACCCATGCATTGAGTCGGAGGCGCTTGGGAAAATTTTGCTGAGGGGTAAAGCCGCAGCGATTGGCATCGTCAGTGTGAACTGGGTTGAAACGGCCGGGCTGACGATCGGGAAATAACGTAATACCGGGTTGGATTTCTAAAAGGCAGTTGGTTAAGTTTAAGGCAAATTCGTGAAAGCGAATACATACGGCATGAACGCTCAAGAGGCATTAAAAGCTCACATTGCAAAAATCACAACCCTGACCGATGAGCAGTACGAATATTGTTTGTCATTTTTTAAGACGCAACATTTTCAAAAGGGCCAGGCAATTATCACTGCCGGCGACACGGTGGATTGTGAATACTTCGTGATCTCCGGTTGTTTAAAATCCTTCTTTATCAACGACGACATGAAGGTGTTCATCCTGCAGTTCGCAATGCCCGACTGGTGGACTTCGGATTACAATGCCCTGTATAATCATACCAAAGCTTCCATCAATGTGGATTGTATTGCGGATACGACAGTACTCTCCCTGACTGCTAACGACAGGGAAATGTTGTGCCGTGAACTTCACCCGCTTGAACATTTTTTCCGGTGGCGCACCAATAAAGGATACGTAGCTACTCAAAAAAGACTGTTATCCTTCATGAATAATAATGTAAGATTCCGGTATGAAGAGCTTTTGAACCAATATCCGGAGCTTTATAACCTTGTTCCCAAAAACCTGATTGCTGCCTACCTGGGTGTTTCAAGAGAAACACTCAGCCGTTTGTACAATGAAAAGTGATCCGGATCACTTTCCGTCGTCTCGCCCTTCGAATGTGATGTAGGTCACCCGACCACCCGCCGGATCTCGCGTTAATTTGTTTGTAATCAAAAAAACAAACAATGAAAAATCAAAAATTCGAAATTGCCGGTACCCGGAGCAGGATTGAATGGGTAGGCAGAAAAGTTACAGGTTCGCACAACGGTACCATCAACGTGAAGAATGGAGAACTCATACTGAACGACGGGAAAATAGCCGGCGGCCGGTTTACGTTTGATACAACCTCCATCGATGTATTGGACATCACCGATCCGGACACCAAAGCTCAGTTTACAGGACACCTCACTTCGGACGATTTTTTTTCTTCTCAGAATTATCCGGAAGCGAGTTTCGAAATCACCTCCGCAACCGGCAACCACGTAGTGGGTAATCTCACAATCAAAGGTATCACCCATCCTGTTGCCTTCGATACTGAAGTGATTGTCGGAGATGGGCTATTAACAGCTACAGCCAGGGTAGTAGTGGACCGTACAAAATACGACATGAAATTCCGCTCCGGCAGTTTTTTTCAGAATTTGGGTGATACACTGATATTCAATGATTTCGATCTGTATGTCAGTATCATTGCTAAAGAAGTAAACAAAATCTTGTCCCGCTAACCTTACAAAACTATGCCATTCGTAAACATAGAGGTAACCCGTGAAGGCGTTACAAGAGAACAAAAACGGAAGCTGATCAAAGAGGTAACGGAACTGATCACAAAGGTACTGAACAAGGATCCACACCTGACACATGTTGTCATCCGGGAGATTGACACCGACGACTGGGGCTATGCAGGAGAACAGGTGTCGGTCCTGAGGGAAAATGGTATTACAGCTGACAAGAAATATTAGGTCAGGTACCTATTTATCTATTTCTTTTCTTTTAAACCAAGAACCCAAATACAGATGAAAACCGAAAACAATCTGGAAGAAACGTCGGCAATAAACCGGGCACTGGAAAATTATTACTTCAGAGGAATTTATGAAGGTGACTTACAGGCTTTGGGAAATATTATAAATCCGGGGACATTATTGTTCGGAGACGTGAAGGGGGTACCCTATGCGAAATCTCTCGGGCAATACCTTGACGGTGTAAAGAACCGTCAGAGCCCCAGGGATTCAGGGAAACCTTTTAATGGAACGATCCTTTCGGTCCATGTGATCAACTCCATCGCGGTGGCCAATGTTCACGTGAAGATGTATGACTTCGAGTACGACGAGTTCCTGTCATTTCATAAAATCGACAACCGGTGGATGATCGTTAATAAAATGATCACTGACGTGGCAGACTAAATTTTTATACTATGTGGAACCAAACAAAAGCATCCCGGAAGCTAGGGATCGAATATCCGATCCTGCAAGGGCCGTTCGGTGGCAATCTCTCATCTGTCGAACTTGTCGCCGCCGTATCAAACGCGGGTGGACTTGGCGGTTATGGAGCGTATACGCTGAGTCCTCAGGAGATCCTGGAGGTTGACCAGCGGATCAAAGCGGCGACCAACAAACCGTATAACATCAACCTTTGGGTTTCGGATACCGACACCGTGGATGGTACTGTGACGGACGAGCAGTACAACCATGCGCGGCTATTATTCAAACCCTATTTCGATGAGGCTGGAATTTCTTTACCTGACAAACCGCCGTCGTTCCGGTCGCGTTTCGAAAACCAGGTTGAGGTGGTTCTGCATCAGAAACCGGCGGTATTCAGCTTTGTCTTTGGAATTCCATCAGCGGATATTCTCGATCAATGCCGCCGGCTAGGAATTGTCACCGTCGGTGCGGCAACGACCCTGGATGAAGCCATCGCGTTGGAGTCGGCGGGCGTTGACCTTATCGTAGCATCGGGTTTCGAGTCCGGTGGGCATCGTCCTTCATTCCTCGCGCCGGCAGAATCATCCCTGACCGGCACCTTTGTACTGCTCCAGCTCATAAAAGAAAAAGTGAAAACCCCCGTCGTGGCGGCCGGTGGTATCGCCAACGGGAAAGGTGTGGCCGCGGCACTGACACTCGGCGCGGATGCCGTCCAGATCGGTACCGCCTTCCTGGCGTGCGAAGAATCCAACGCTACTCCTATGCACCGGAAGATGTTGTTCTCGGAAAAAGCGCGTTATACCACGCTGTCACGAGCATTCACCGGGAGGCTGGGTCGTGGAATAACCAGCCGTATCGCGAAAGACATTGGCGGAAACGAAAAAAGTCTCTTGCCTTTTCCCCTGCAATCACAATTTATGTCGGCGCTCAGGACGGCCGCGATCGAAAAGGAAAAATGGGACATGATCCTGTTCTGGGGCGGTCAGATCGCTCCACTGCTGAAACATACATCAGCCCGCGAACTTATGAGGTCTGTCGTAGAAGAAACCACAGCGCACTTCGACCATTAAACACAAAGTAATTTCCGGAAGGAGAACATGGGGCATTAATATCCGGGACAATCGTTTTGGAATTTGACTGGTGACGTCTGATTTTTAATATCTTTGATCATCATGAAAAATGATGATTGAACTATGATACATGTAAAAGGTTACGCTGCCCAGACCCCGACAACAGCCCTCGCTCCCTGGAATTTTGACCGACGCGAAGTTGGGCCATCTGACGTGCAGTTTGATATTGCCTACTGCGGTGTCTGTCATTCCGACCTTCACCAGATCCGGAACGAATGGTTCCCGGGTATCTTCCCGATGGTCCCAGGCCATGAAATTGTGGGGACGGTAGTAAAAGTCGGCAAGGATGTTACAAAATTCAAGAAGGGTGACCTCGCCGCCGTGGGCTGTCTCGTTGACTCGTGCCGCACATGCGATAACTGCAAGGATGGATTGGAACAGTATTGCCTCAATGGATCCGTGGGAACCTATAACTCCCGCGCCAAGGATGGCACTCCGACCTATGGCGGGTATTCCAATACAATTGTTGTTCATCAGGACTTCGTACTGTCCATTTCCCCTAAGTTACCCCTTGCTGCGGTTGCGCCGCTGCTTTGTGCGGGTATTACGACCTACTCACCCCTCCGCTATTGGAAAGTGGGGAAGGGTCATAAGCTTGCCGTCCTCGGATTGGGAGGACTAGGTCACATGGCTGTTAAATTTGGTGTTGCCTTTGGCGCTGAAGTTACCGTCTTAAGTACATCCGCATCCAAGGAAGCAGACGCAAAAAAACTCGGTGCGCACAAGTTTGTACTCTCGTCGGATCCGAAACAAACAAAAAGCGCGAAAGGATCTTTCGATTTTATACTCGACACCGTGTCGGCGCCGCACGACCTGAAACTTTATCTGTCTCTGTTGAAGACAAATGGCACGCACATCATGGTAGGTATCCCGCCGGAACCAAGTGAAGTACCTCCATTTAGCTTGATGGATGGAAGGAAGAGCCTGGCGGCATCGAACATTGGCGGCCTGCCCGAGACGCAGGAGATGCTGGACTTCTGTGCCACACATAACATCGTCTCCGACATCGAATTGATCGATATCAAAGACATCCACAAAGCTTATGACCGTATGTTGAAGGGTGATGTACGCTACCGGTTCGTCATCGATATGGCAACGTTATAGGACCATTCCGGCTTCCCGAGGGTACCGTCGTTGTTCGTGCCGGAAATAAATGGATCACAATACAACTTTATCATCGGTGGGCTGTTTTATACTGAACCCATCTGCGTGATTAATGCATCAACAAGCCTGCGGATATCCGTTGTTAAACCGGCATCGATGTTTCCGCCGGCATCTACTTTGGACCTGGCTCCCTGGATGAGGAGTTTTGCGTCGTCGCGGATCGTATATTGAAGTAGGGTGTTCATGATCAGTTCCAACGACTCTAAGGCCTTTTCACCCAGCCCGGAAGCAACTATAAAAGCGAATGGTTTATCTGAAAATACGGTCGTGGAGACAGTCCATTCAAGAGCGGTCTTCAGGGCCCCGGGCAAGCTGAATATATATTCGGGTGTACAAATCAGGATTCCATCTGCTTCCCGGATGTGGTTCCGGAGATCCTTTACTTCTTGTGAAACGTGCTCGTCGTCCACTCCCGGATTGAAGTGAGGGAGCTTGTCAAGCTGGTTATAGATCTGTATGTCAACCACATCAGCATAAAGACCGGCAATCATTTTAAGTATGGCATCATTGGATGAATGGGGCCTGGTGCTGCCTGAGATGGCGAATATTTTCTTTTTATGTGTCATTCCGGATACATGGATAGGTGTACAGTACCTCGTAACGGTCTTGGGGTAGCAATGGTTAACCATACACAGAAACCGGTAATTCCGGGAGTACCCGTTGCAAAAGCCGTGAAAAACACACAATGATTAGAATCTCTACCGGTTTCTATGCTCATTTTTTTATAGATTCATCCACCCGTTGTTCAATCCATATCACCATGAAACATCAGACACCTGACCAGGAGCGGCTGAATCACCTTTCATATATTATCATCAATTCGGCAATCAGCGTTCACAGGGAAATGGGTCCGGGATTGCTGGAGAGTATTTATCAGCATTGTATGCATCGGGAGCTTATGAACCGGGGCCTTCACGTGGGTACGATGATACCGGTTCCCTTATGGTACAAAGGTGAGGCTCTAAACAAAGAATACGTGATCGATATGCTTGTTGAAAATGAAATTATCCTGGAACTGAAATCTGTTGAAGGTCTTCTGGCGATTCACGAGGCACAGGTCATCAGCTACCTGAGGTTATCCAACAAGCGCCTTGGATTCCTGATCAACTTTAACGGACCGCTGCTGAAGAACGGATTAAAGAGGTTTGTAAACCGGTTTTAGAAACGTCTGGAAAACCATGTTAACTACGAGTTTTACTCATCTGTTCCTTTTCACCGCGAAGACACGAAGGCACGGAGTTGGAGCAAAGAAATTTATAGATGTGAGATACTAGGCGCCGGGTTACCGAACCCGCAGGGGAATTCATGGCGGTCGCTCCGCGCCTTTGCGTCTCGGCGGTGAAAAGAACGGATGTGCGTTATCTGTTCCGGGGCGAAAAAGGTACGTAGGCCCATTATGATGTGTGTGTTATATAAAAGAGGGTATCGAAGGTTCACCGCGAAGACACGAAGGCACGGAGTTGGCGCAAAGAGATTTATAGATGTGATATACTAGCCGTCGGCTTTAGCCGACGGGTTACCGTACCCGCAGGAGAATTCATGGCGGTCGCTCCGCGCCTTTGCGTCTCGGCGGTGAAAAGAACGGATGTGCGTTATCTGTTCCGGGGCGAAAAAGGTGCGTAGGCCCATTACGATGTGTGTGTTTTAAAAGAAAATATCGAAGGTTCACCGCGAAGACACGAAGGCACGGAGTTGGCGCAAAGAGATTTATAGATGTGAGATACTAGCCGTCGGCTTTAGCCGACGGGTTACCGTACCCGCAGGAGAATTCATGGCGGTCGCTTCGCGCCTTTGCGTCTCGGCGGTGAAAAGAACGGATGTGCGTTATCTGTTCCGGGGCGAAAAAGGTGCGTTGGCCCATTACGATGTGTGTGTTTTAAAAGAGAGTATCGAAGGTTCACCGCGAAGACACGAAGGCACGGAGTTGGCGCAAAGAGATTTATAGATGTGATATACTAGCCGTCGGCTTTAGCCGACGGGTTACCGTACCCGCAGGAGAATTCATGGCGGTCGCTCCGCGCCTTTGCGTCTCGGCGGTGAAAAGAACGGATGTGCGTTATCTGTTCCGGGGCGAAAAAGGTGCGTAGGCCCATTACGATGTGTGTGTTTTAAAAGAGGGTATCGAAGGTTCACCGCGAAGACACGAAGGCACGGAGTAGGCGCAAAGAGATTTATAGATGTGATATACTAGCCGTCGGCTTTAGCCGACGGGTTACCGTACCCGCAGGAGAATTCATGGCGGTCGCTTCGCGCCTTTGCGTCTCGGCGGTGAAAAGAACGGATGTGCGTTATCTGTTCCGGGGCGAAAAAGGTGCGTTGGCCCATTACGATGTGTGTGTTTTAAAAGAGAGTATCGAAGGTTCACCGCGAAGACACGAAGGCACGGAGTTGGCGCAAAGAATTCGTGCTGTGAAAAACAGGGTATCGTTTCAAGAAATTGAAACGTGAAGTTTAGATAAACTTACTTATGGCAGGAACACGATTTTCTTTGCGGCCCCTTAGTGCCTTTGCGCCATTGCGGTGAAAATAGCACACAAGCCTCCAAGCACTCACGATGATTTTCTGATTACTTAAGTACCGATGCATTAAAACGAAGATTGCTCATCTGTTCATTTTCACCGCGAAGGTGTGAAAGGGGCGGAGTTGGCGCTGAGGGTAGATCATATCCTTAAGGCGCTGTCAGCTCCAGTACCGCCGTTAACAGATTATCCAGGGAACCGGGTTTGCCGATAAACCGGTTTGCACCCAGCGTCAATACATGGTTGTGGATTTCTTCCTCAGGCTTTGCCGAGTAAACGATTATGGGAATACGGGTAGTCGCCACGTTATTCTTGACCTGCCTGACGAATTCAATCCCATCCATGACCGGCATGAGCAGGTCTGTGATGATGAGGTCTACCGCGCTTTTTTCCAGCACATGTAAACCTTCACTTCCGTTCGCAGCCGTTAAGGTTTGAAATCCTTCCATCCGGAGGAAATCGGAAAGGCCCTCAAGTAAGTCGGGCGTATCGTCGACGATCAAAATAACTTTTTTCAAAATGACAGGGTTAATAATATTATCCCAATGACCTTTATGCTAATCAGATATGTCTACTCTATGGGAAGGATAACCGTAAACTCGGAACCTTCATGGAGTTTTGACTTCACTGATATCTCTCCACCCAGGAGTTCAACGGCGCTCTTCACAATGGAAAGTCCGAGGCCCGTTCCCTGGATACTCATGACATTACTGCTTCGTTGAAACGGCTGGAAAAGGGTGGCAACTTCTGACTCGGGTATTCCAAGACCAAAATCCCGGACGGAAATAATCAGCCGAAGGTCTTCCGACCGAACCGACAGTTCGACCTTTTCCCGGTCGGGTGAAAATTTAATAGCGTTCGTCAACAGGTTGGTAAGGATATTGCGCATCAGCTTCTCATCGGTATTTAATTCGTCTATCGACACATAATAATCCACGTGGATCAAATGAGTGTGTTTAGAACTCTGGTATACATCATCCACTACATGATCAATAAATTCACGTATTCCTATAGGCACCCAATGGACGGCTAACTTACCGGCTTCAGCCTTTCCGATCGTCAGGACATCGTCAAGCATACGGGTCATGTGGCGCACCTGCTTTTCGATACCATCCAGTTTTTTGTCGATCTCTTCCGGCGAAAGTCTGTCCCTGTATTTTCGCAGCAGGCTGTTTGTGATCGATATGGTTGTCAGGGGTGTCCGGAATTCGTGGGATGCTACCGAGATAAAATTGTTTTTTAATTCGACGAGATGCTTTTCCTTCTGCAGGGCGATATGAAGCTCCCGTGTCCGTTCGCTTACGATTTGTTGCAGCCCGTTCCTGTAGTTGATGAGTTCCGTAAGGTCCTACGCAACAATCATCAGGCCGGTGATCCGGTTGCTAATATCGCGGCGCGGCGACACGGAAGCCAGCATGACGAGGCGGCGCCTGTCTGACGCCATGAACGGTAGTTCATAGGTGCCGGTAGGAGAGCCCTGGTAGGCCCGATCGATGATCGGACGTACCGCTTCATGAATATCAGACGCCAGCAGTGCTGTCCAGTGCAGGCCCATAGCCTCATCGCTGCTGTATCCGAATACGGTGGCAGCAACCATGTTCCATTTATCAACGCACCGGTGCTGATCCAGTCCGAAGATCGGCACATTCGCATTCTCGATCAGGTTGGTGAGTTCCTGCGCGACAGCCGTTATCCTTGACTCGTATTCCTTGCTGTCTGTGATATCGGACATCAGGGAAACGAAGTGTACAGGCTTTAGATCGTCGTCGAACACAGGATTCGAGGTCAGGCGTATCCAGTATCTTCTACCGGTTTTTGAATAAACGATCAGCTCTTCACTGATCGGCCGGTTCTGACAAAGTTCGCTTACGATGCGTGCCAGTGTTTCGGGGTCAGTCTCCTCGCCGGAAAGAAAACTCCGCGGCGTTTTGCCGGCAACCTCCGGAAGGGTATAACCGGTCAACTGCACAAAAGCCTCATTGACCCACTCGATATTGCCTTCGGGTGTCAGAATCAGAACGGAGTTGCTGGTCTTACTCGCCACCATGGATAGTTTGCCAATTTCCTCAAGAGCCAGCTTCTGCTGAGTGACATCCTGGACCGCCCCGATCATGCGAACCGGTCTGTTCCCATCGTAAATTATATAAGCCCTGTCAAACACCGATTTGTAGGTACCGTCGACACAACGGTAACGGTACGAGGCGGACCAGTTATGGTCCTTATGCCGAAAACTAGCATCAATGGATCGGTCTATTTCGGAAAAGTCGTCCGGATGAATTTTTCCCATCCACCACGCTTTTGGATTCCCGATCTTTCTTTCTTTGTATCCAAATATGGACTCCAAACCGTGGTTCCATATTTCAACATCACGGACGATATCCCAATCCCAAATAGCGTCATTGGTGGCACGGGAAACTATTTCATATCGCTCATTGTACTCACGAAGTACCTGTTCCGAATTTTTCCTTTCTGTAACATCCTGAACTATGCCGAACAGGCCCGTCACATTTCCTGAATCATCACGCAGATCATTACCCTCTACGTGCACCCACCGGGTCGACCCATCGCCCATGACGATCCGGTGATCAATATCACAAACTCCCAATCCCTGAAGCGACCTCCCTATAGCTTCCTGCACTGCCGCGTGGTCCTCGGGGTGAACAATATTCATATAACTTTCTACCGATCCTTTCTGGCTTTTCTCAAAACCGAGTATCTCGAGGGCCAGGTCATTCCACGAAAGGGCATTGCCGACGACCTCATATCGCCAGTACCCGATCTTGGCTACTTGGTTTGCGCGGGCGAGTAAAAACTTATTATATTCCAATTCCTCCTCTGCCTTCTTGCGCTTCGTGATATCGCTCCGTATGGAAAAATATTCTTTTATATCACCATTCTCGTCAAAGAAAGGAATGATCGTGGCATCGACCCAATAGAAGGACCCGTCCTTTGCCTTGTTCCGGACTTCATTCCTCCAGATGTTGCCTTCGGAGACCGTTTTCCACATCTTCGCCCAGAACGCCGCGGGCTGAAGGTTTGAATTGATAATGCGATGATTTTTTCCCATTACCTCTTCCCGAGTGTATCCCGTAATTTCCAGAAAATTGTCGTTTACAAACGTGATACTGCCAGCCTTGTCCGAACGGGTGACAATCGACGCCTTATAAATAGCACGCTGAACATCCAGCAGGTCTTTGTTGAGGGATAATAGTCTTTTTTCGCGGTTGTATACCAGCAAAAAGATCAATGACGAGGATACGGCGACGAACAACAAACCTTTGGCCGTTTCAAACCATAAAACATGTTGTAAGGAGTAGCTGAACAGAATATCGTCGAGGTATTTTCCGAACAGGATCCAGACGATTCCAAAAACCGCATAGATCAATACAACACGGAATGCCGGATTACGGTTGAATGCAAGGGTCGCGGGCCAAAACTTCATATCGTTAAACTTAAAGTTAGATGAATGCCGGATCGTTCAGCTAGTTCCGGCATGAATGAGGTCGTCCTTTAGGATGGGCTTTCAACAGAGGGCTAGTCACCTTAGTGTTAAAGTACAGATCTATTAGTGTTATAAAATATGACGAAACTCAGTCACAGTACCTGATGTTCATCCAAACGGCCGGTTCTCATCCGATAAATTCGTACCTTTCGCAGGATTACCGGTAGTTGTTATCAACCATACCACATGGATACACGTCAGCAAAAAATAGCTCATCTCAAAGCGCTCCTTCATCTGGCATCGCTGGATGATGAGGTCAGTAAAGAAGAATCAATCTACATCACAACCGTCGCTGCCCGTCTGGGTATTCACCCCGACGAACTCCTCGACTATGACGGCCGGGCGCCGGAACTTGACCTGCCCGACCGCGAGTATAAATTGTATGCTGTGTTCCATCGCCTCGCCATTGTGATCATGATCGACAATACCGCCGATGAACAGGAAAGAAATTATTGCTTTGACCTGGGCATTAAGATGGGATTACATCCTAACGCGGTGGGAGAGGTCATCCGGCACGTCGTCGAAAAAGGCCCCATGAACGCTATGCCATCGGAAATCCTGTCGATTTTCCGGAAGTATATGAACTGACAGCGGAAAAAAGGGGTCTGTTCCGGCCATTTATTTTTTTTTGCCACACGAAGACACGTGGCCGGAATCTTTTAACGGGAGATGAATTATCTTTAGAGGAAGCGTTAATCCCCATCGAAGATGATTGTGTACGAACCCAACAAGAACTGGTTTAAAGACATCCGAAACCTGGCCACAAGCTGGACCATCCGTAAAATTATCCGGGGTGTGATCGTGATTGGTTTCATCGCCGCCGCTATTTGTGCAGCCATGAATTACTATTCGGTCGAACCCCGGCTCCATTCGGGTATTTTTTCCCTGCTGGGTATCGTGCTGAGTATTTTACTCGTCTTCCGCACCAATACCGCCTATGACCGTTGGTGGGAAGGCCGGAAACAATGGGGGAGCCTGGTCAATAACACACGGGCCCTGGCCAGTATGCTCCAGGCAAGCTTGCCCGAGGAAGACCGTGACAGCCGCTTCTACTTCGCACGTCACATCGCGAATTTTTGTATTGCATTAAAGGAACACCTGCGAAAGGGTGTGGTCGTGGAAGAACTGGTACACCTTTCTGTGGACGAAGTCAGTGAACTCAAAAACAAAGAACACAAGCCCGCCCATATCGGTCTATGGATCTACAGCAGGATCCATACGATCTACCGCGCCGGTGCATTGAGCGATGCGGACCTGATCAACATGAAGCCACAGTACTTTGCGCTGATCGATGTAATGGGCGCCTGTGAACGGATCAAAAAAACACCTATCCCGTTCAGCTATTCCGTTTACATCAAAATATTCGTGTCGTTGTACGGCCTGATGCTGCCGTTTGGGTTATACAATGATTTTGGGTTTTATACGATACCGCTTACCATGTTTATCTTCTTTACCATGCTCGGCGTGGAACTTATGGCTGAAGAGATCGAGGATCCTTTTGGACTGGATTGCAATGACCTTCCTACCGGGGATATCGCCGGAACGATCAAGAGGAATGTGTTTGAGATCCTCCGGCAAGAGGTTGAAAAAGCGCCCCTGGAACAGGCGTTGTACCAGAAAATATTCTAGCGTGACGTAATCGTTTTGTTGATTTTTCCAAACACCACAAAAAAATTATCACCATGAACACAAATTCACTGACGCACCGTATCGCATTTGTGCCTACGCTCTATATGAAAGACCTTACACTTGCTATCGCATTTTACAAGAGTGCCTTTGGTGCAACGGAACGATGGCGCATAGAAAACGAAGGCCGTGTACACGTCGCCGAGATGTGTATTTCATCCGTTGTCTTCAGGATGCACGAAGAGGTAGCCAGGGCTCATGAACTAAGTCCCGCTGCCCTGCGCGGTACAAGCATCATTCTCGGCCTGCTTACGGATGACCCGGATGCCGTCGCAGCCAGAGCCCTGGCAGCGGGCGCCACCGAACTTAGCCCGGTACAGGAATACGAATACGGTTACAGACAGGGTACCATCAGCGATCCCTTCGGCCATCACTGGTGCCTGGAACGATACGACGATCTGAAAAAAATACCAGCGGTCAACTAAGTGTATCGACGGCCAACCAACTTCGCAGCACTGCCGTTTAATAGTGAACCCCAACCCTTACCGACATGATCAAGAATTACCTCACCATCGCTCTCCGGAGTTTTCTCAAACACAAAACGTTCACGTTCCTCAATGTCCTCGGACTTTCGCTTGGTATGGTGGCCAGCCTCCTCATCCTCCAATATGTAAAGTACGAACGGAGCTACGACGCCTTCCACAGCAAGGCAGCGGATATCTACCGCGTTCAATACAACCAGTATCAGAACGGAAAGCTCCGCTTCGAATGCGCCGCGGCAGTGCCGGCGGTAGGACCGGCGCTGAGGAACAATTTTGGAGAAGTGAGACGATTCACCAGGCTGTTTCCCGTTAGCGGTATCGCCAGTTATGAAAGCCCTACGCGGGGTGTAGTGGCCTTCCGGGAAGAGAAAATGCAGATCGCGGATTCGTCCGTTTTCGAGGTGTTTGATATCCCTCTGCTGAAAGGGGATAAAGTCACGTCACTTGCCGGACCTGATAAAGTGGTGTTGAGCGAACGGGCTGTAAAAAGGTATTTCGCCGATGAGGACCCCATGGGTAAAACGATCTCCTGGGATGGCAACCGGAAATTTGAAGTGACCGGTGTTTTTGAAAACCTCCCGGAAAATTCACACATCAAATTTGATTTTTTATTTTCGTATGCTACCCTTAACCGCGAATCCGAAAATGAATCGGAAACAGCCTGGGGATGGTATGACTTCAACACATACGTATTACTGGAGCCCGGTACAGATGTCGCGGCGCTGCAGGCGAAATGGAATACATGGCTGGCGAAAGACCGTGAGGAAGACTGGAAAAAATTCAGCGGTAAACAGGAATTTATTTTACAGCCTCTCCTGGACATCCACCTGGGCCCCGTACTGCTTCAGGAATCCCAACCCGACGAACGGGGCAACGCGGATTCTGTGTATGCGTTATCCGCTATCGCATTTTTTATCCTTCTGATTGCCTGGGTGAACTATATCAACCTGGCCACGGCCAAGTCATTCGAGCGCGCTAACGAAGTGGGTGTACGCAAGGTGATGGGCGCCCTGAAGAACCAGCTGATGAAACAATTCCTGAGCGAAGCTTTTTTAGTCAACCTGCTGGCTGCATTGATTTCCGTGATTGGTGTCTGGCTGCTGTGGAGATCTTTTTCAGAGTTCTCCGGACGTAATATACCGGCTACCTATTTGATGGAGGCCGATTTCTGGCTACTGCTGGGTGGTTTGTTCTTCGCGGGTACGCTGCTCGCCGGATTTTATCCGGCTATGGTACTGTCTTCTTTCAAACCCGTAAGCGTCTTGAAGGGAAAGGTTATCAATGCCCGGGGCAATGTGCTTCGGAAGAGTCTTGTTGTTTTCCAGTTTATGGCATCCGTTGTGCTCATCATCGGCTCCGTTATCGTCTATCAGCAACTGCGGTTTATGCGTAACCAGGACCTGGGTATCGATATCAATCAGACGATCGTACTGAAAGGCCCGGGCGCCGTTGTTGATTCCCTTTTTCAAAAATCGCTGGAAGCGATCAAGGAAGATGCGATGAAAGTTCCCGGAATTAAAAATATGACAGCATCTTCCAATGTTCCCGGTGACGAGATCTTCTGGGCAAACGGTATCCGCCGCTTCAGTAATTCGAACAGCAGTCCAATCTCCGGGTACATCGTGGGGATGGACCACGACTATGTGAACGCGTTTGGACTGGAGATCATTGAAGGAAGAAACTTTGACCCGACCACGAACCGCAGGAAGAACGTGATCCTCAACCGGGCAATGGTTTCGGCGCTGGAATTTAATGAACCCAAAAGCGCCGTCGGCGAAAAAGTGATTCAGGGGCGCGATACCATGGAGATCATCGGCGTACTGGAGAACTACCACCAGATGTCACTGAAAGAACAGGTAACTCCGCTGGTGTACCGTTATACACCACACTTCGCGAGCTTCCTTTCGTTCAAGGTCGAGTCCGATAACTATCCGCGGTTATTGTCGTCGCTGGAAGAAGTATGGAACATTCATTTTCCCGGTAATCCGATGGATTATTTCTTCCTCGATCAGTTCTTCAACCGTCAGTATGAAAGTGATAAACGTTTTGGAAAGATATTCAGCCTGTTTACGTTGCTCGCGATCTTCGTGGCCTGCCTGGGACTGTTTGGCCTGGCGTCATTCATGACGATCCAGCGTACGAAGGAGATCGGGATCCGCAAAGCGCTGGGTTCCACATCGTCGCAGGTGGTGCTGTTGCTATCACGGGGGTTCATACAACTGGTGATTATCGCCAATATGATCGCCTGGCCGTTAGCCTGGTTTGCTATGGAGCAGTGGCTGCAGGGATTCCCGTACCGGATCACCATCAATCCTTTCCTGTTTGTGATCGCTGGCCTGGCGGTAGTGCTGATAGCATTCCTGTCGGTGGGATTCCAGACATTCAAAGCCGCGGCCGTGAACCCGGCCAGTTCGTTACGAAGCGAGTAGTGTATGTATTAAAAATGCCTGCAACCATTAACGTTGCAGGCATTCTCTTTAACACGAGGCCATACTGCATAGCCAGACCTTTCGTCAGTCGATCGCTATCTTTTCTGTCATCGTGTTTTCAGCATCCAGCGTAACCTTAAAAATATAAACTCCCTTCTTCAGGGGAGCGAACAATTCAAAATACGGTTCGCCCGCGCTGACATTCACATCGCGGTAAACGGTTCCCTGCAGGTCGTATACTTTTACATTGATATTTTTCTCCAGCTCGTTTCCTTGCTTTTTATCGCGGATGTAGTTTGTTAAGGTTTCGGGTAGTACCAGGCTGACGGACCGCTGATCCCGTTCAAAATCAATGGTCAGATCTTCGCTGTCCATCGCATACCGGAAGCCACCGCCCGAACACGACGGAAAGAGGAACATTTGAAACTTGCTGTAGGGCTGTGTGCAGTATTGCTTGTAGGTGTATGTGGTATTGGCGGTAACACCGACGGATCCTCCACCCGGTTTGTTAACGTAGATATAGTTGTTTCCCGTTGCTGCAATCGACGCGCCGGATACCGACCAGGTTACCGGAGTCCAGGTAGTCGGTGGCGACATGGATGCCGAGACCAGGAAGTACCCTTGCGACGTACGGCAGGAACACGACGTGCAGGCGGATAAATAGATCGGCGATACAGGCCAGATGCTGACAGCCGGATCCGACGGCAGGTAGAACTGCGCCTTTAATTTGTGATAGCTCACCGTATAACCGGTTGAATAATAGGCGGCGGGTACATCATACGTTCCATGTACCACCAGCGGACCGTTCGATTCCCACTTGGATATATAGGAATTGCTCGACAGCTTCACGGCGCTGTGTGTTACGCCACCGGAAGTGTTTTTGTATAATATCAATGTGTGATCGGCCTGCGTGGCATTTTCAATGTAGCCAGAAAAGCTGGTGAACTCCATGTACCCGTGTTTGGTAATACAATCGTAAATGATATCCCGGTTCGCCGCGGACGGGGTTCCGCAGCCGATACCAGCCAGGTTATATCCTTTTTGCAGATACCGGTAGGAGAAGCCGTGGCAATTCGCGCCGCTGTTGAAATTGGCTTGCGTGCAATAGTCGTAAACATAACATTGTGCCGCACATACATAGGTGGCGAAGACAAAGACAAAAGTGTTCAGGGTTTTCATAGGCGTGGGGTTAGTGGATTACATATAACTTGAAACAGACTGTGAAAAATGATTTAGCCAACCGCGAATATGAATGTACGAAATTTTTTTTGCCTTCAAAGGAGGGATGAGCATGATTCTAAGGCGTACTGCCTGGCGTTGGAGGAATATTATTCCTGTATCCGTCGCCTGTTTAAACGGCGGGCTGTCAGAAACTCTGGCTGATCAAACCATGGTCGCCGTTGCCTTCGATACGGATCTCATCGATGCTGCCGATACCGTTGAAGAAAAAGTCTATTTCCTTGAGGTCTCCAAGCGTATTGGAATAGACCCCCGTATACACAACGTTATCGTTGAGTGAAAGAATAAATTTTCCGGATGCCAGTTTAACGTGGATCTCCTGCCATAAAAACGAATCGATGCCCAGCAGAGAAAGATCATGATTCTTGCCGCTCACCTGCGTGTCACCTACCTTCAGTCCAAGGTTACTTTCGCATCCTTTATTACCGATCGTGATCCAGGCATAATCCCTGTTGCCTTTAATGAGCAGGTTCATTGTCGGGCAGGAGGGAGCCAGAATGGAATCGAATCGCACGGCGGCCCCGATCTGAAAATCGTCCGCGGGGATACCGAAGTCTTTCGACAACATGTAGCCCAGCTGAAAGGAGAGCCGGGAGGTTTTGGATAACTCCGCGAGATATTCTGGTGCCAGGCCCAGGTGCCCCGATGTGTGTAGTTGTGAACCATCCACTCTTACCAACTCACTATCCGGATACCGGAAGCGTACAAACCAGTCGTCATACCTGATGTGGACAGGAATTTCTTTTACGACCTTTTCGTTCGCCAGCAGCCTGGCGTAGTGATATCCCGGCTCGTAATAGATGTCCGTTTGTGTTGTGTTTGCCGGCGAGATCTCTACTTTTTTGACGGGATCCCAGCTTTGCTGGATATAAAAGCGATCACCCTTTAATCCTTTGATGTTGTAGGTGAACACAACGGAGTTAGGTACGCGCAAGCCAGCCGTAACCTGCGCCGTAAACGGGATCCCGGACGGATCGACCTTGCCCTCGCTGTCAATATAGTAGCGGAAAAAGCCAAGCAATACCAGAACAGCGATAACCGCGATAAATTTGATGGGCCACTTCTTGAAAAACGGTATACTTTCTTCAGATTCAGCTGGTTGTGCTGTCACAGTTCGATCCGGCATAGGCAACCCGGACTGCTCTTCCAGGAATTCTTTTTTGAGGGAATACCAATCGGTGTTGTACGCAAGCCTGGCCAGCATATCCAGTGTGGACAAATGGGGTAGCCGTTGGTATTCCGTTCGCCAGATCCGCTTTATCGTCGTGAGGCTCAGCGCCTGGCCGGTTTTATCCTGTATATAATAGACGAGGAAATCAAAGTCCTTTTGGCTGAGTGCTGTTGTTCCCGAAAGGCCGGAAAGCTGTTCGATCCGTGTCTTTATTCGATTCAGGAGTGCCTGGTCCGTTGCGCCGATGTCGCTCATACTGAAAGGTATACTGAAAAAGTTGGAAAACAGTTCTAAAAAAGCGCCGAAATGAATGCCGTGAAAAAAGCGGGGCGATGATCATTGCGCATGAAACAACAACATACCATGCACATGAAAATCCAACTCACAGCCTGGGCAATATGCTTCACGGCATGTATCGCCTGCGCACAGCCACAAGCAAAGATTTCACCAAACGACTGGACGGTCTATTCAGAGAACGACGAAAAGGCCGTACTGAAGGATACTGTCTTTCTGGGCAGGCAATCCATCAAAATGGACGGGAAGAAAACAGTCATTGCCGTCAAAAAAGGACCGCACTTCAGGAACGTCAGGATCGACTGTGACATTGCCGGACGGGTAATGTCCGGAATCGGATTTCGCGCGAAGGACCACCAGAACTATCACTTCCTGTACTTCCGCCCGGGGTATGGTGGAACAAAAGAAGCGATTCAATACATCCCCGTTTACAACGGATCGCTCAGCTGGGTTCTTTATAATTATCCCACGTATGAACGAACCGCAGACATCCAGTCGCTGCAATGGTTTCACGTTACCCTGGAGGTCAGGGGTCAGATCATGAAAGTATTTGTTAACTACGCCGCTGAGCCGCAGATGGAGATCAGCCTCGTGGAAAGCGCGTTCGACTCGGGAGATATCCTGCTACGGACCATGTTCGGTGAATCGTACTTCGCCAACGTCTTCATGACCGAACTTCCGGAAGCGTTAAACAACTGGCAGTTGTCGGGCCAGTTTCCCCGGAAGGAAATGCTTGATCTCGATCCCGCCACCACATCAGCCAAATGGATAAGCATCAAACCCGATGCGGCCAACATCGTGAACATCTCGCGTTATTTTGACAACCCGAATGGGGTGGTAATCGCCAAACATGCATTACCATCCGCGGCGGAAAAAGATATGATCCTGTACTTCGATTTTATCGGGAAGCTGCGGATATACCTGAACGGGAAGGAGTTGTTTTATTATGAAAAGAACAAAGTCGACCGGATCTTCCCCGGCACCGAACGGATTCCCGTGCACCTGAGCAAAGGGGAGAATGAATTAGTGTTCGTATCGGAAGGCGATGCGTTCATCTTCGGTAAAGGATTTAATGCCATGGGCAGGGCACAGCATCAGAACTGGGGATTTATTGCGGAACTCGGGGCTAAGTAATCTTCAGGCTTTAGCGTGATACCAACCTGCATCATAACCTCAGGCGGACCTGGCTGCTCCTCACACGTTAGGCTTTAGCCTGATACCGGCGGCCTGCATCATAACCGTCAGCTTCAGCTGACGGTTATAGCCACACAGATCGATCCGGCTTTAGCCTACACCACACACCCGAACATCCGGCTAAAGCCGGACACTGGTGGGACTTCTTCGTAACCGTCAGCTAAAGCTGACGGTTACTCTGATACTGGTTATCATAGCTTATCACCGCGACCGCGGTAGCTGCATCATAACCTCAGGCGGACCTGGCTGCTACTCACACGTTAGGCTTTAGCCTGATACCGGCGGCCAGCATCATAACCGTCAGCTTCAGCTGACGGTTATAGCCACATACATCGATGCGGCTTTAGCCTCACACCACACACCCGAACATCCGGCTAAAGCCGGTGAACGATGAGACCTCGTCGTAACCGCCAGCTAAAGCTGACGGTTACTCTGATACTGGTTATCATAGCTTATCACGGCGACGCGGTAGCTGCATCATAACCCTCAGGCGGACCTGGCTGCTACTCACACATCAGGCTTTAGCCTGATACCGGCGGCCAGCATCATAACCGTCAGCTTCAGCTGACGGTTATAGCCACATACATCGATGCGGTTTTAGCCTCACACCGCACACCCGAACATCCGGCTAAAGCCGGAGAACGATGAGACCTCGTCGTAACCGCCAGCTGAAGCTGACGGTTACTCTGATACTGGTTATCATAGCTTATCATCGCGACGCGGTAGCTACATTATAACCCTCAGGCGGACCTGGCTGCTACTCACACATCATGCTTTTAGCCTGATACCGGCGACCAGCATCATAACCGTCAGCTTCAGCTGACGGTTATAGCCACATACATCGATGCGGTTTTAGCCTCACACCGCACACCCGAACATCCGGCTAAAGCCGGACACTGGTGGGACTTCTTCGTAACCGTCAGCTAAAGCTGACGGTTACTCTGATACTGGTTATCATAGCTTATCACCGCGACCGTGGTAGCTGCATCATAACCCTCAGACGGACCTGGCTGCTACTCACACATCAGGCTTTAGCCTGATACCGGCGGCCAGCATCATAACCGTCAGCTCCAGCTGACGGTTATAGCCACACACATCGATGCGGCTTTAGCCGCACACCGATGCCAACCCTCGCGGCCTTCAATCTCTGCATAAGAGAAAACCGAGGCTGGCAAATTGTGTATACTCCAAAAACGCCTTACCTTTCGGCTGTAATAGCCGATATGTCATCACCCACGTTGTCCGTTTGTTGGTTCTCTACAAGATACATTCTGCCGGTATCGCTGTTATTGATTTTGTCCGATCTATACGCGCAGCCGACGTTCGGAATTAAATCAGGGATAAATCTCAGCCGCATGATTACCAGGTCGGACACCGCCGGATGGGATGCATACGGTATTTCACCATCCATTCATCTTGGCGCATTCGCGAGCCTGCCCATTTCCCCAAAGTTGAACCTCGGAGCAGAATTCCTGATCTCTGACAAAGGATTCAGATCAGACGGCGATGCATTTTTTGGAGCATCCCATTTATTGTATATCAACATCCCTGCATATGCCGACATTAAGGTCGCCAAGTCGCTTTCCGTTCAGATTGGGCCTGAGGTTGGCCTGCTGGCAACGGCGTGGGGCAAGCACAAAGATTATCTGTCCGCCCTGTATTCAAACCGGTTTGATCTTAATGTCGTGGCGGGTCTCCGATATGATGTAACGAACGCTGTGGGACTATCCATCCGGTTTGAACAGGGCCTTTCGAATGTTGTTGGGAAAGACGCGTCGGTGCTTCTGTACAGCTATGGAACGGGAGATCCCGTTATTACAGGACAGAATCTGCGGGACAGGGGTGTAGTTCATCGCAATCAGACCATCCAGCTATCTGTTTCCTTTTCTTTTACCGACGAACCTTGATTGAAGCCAGTGCATCTGCACATTCCATTACGCACTGCCTTTCATCAGCACCTCCGATTGCCGACTGAGCGTTTTCTTTTTCAGGTCAAACAGGTGCTTGGAAAGGACAATCCCGTACGTATTCATGGCATTGACAAAAACATCTATGGCCTCCGATTCAAGGCGCGGCTCGATGTAATAAATCCAGTTTTTGGAAATAAAAAGCTCAATAGCTGTTCGTTCTTCTCCTGTCAAGTATGGTTTGTAGCTTTCATCCGCAAGTAACTCCCGCATACCTGCCTTTACAGGTCCTTCCTTTCGTGTCATATTCCGGCTGATGACAAGGGCTGTATCCAGGCTTACATTTCCCTGGAACAATTGACTTACCTCTTTCAGGATATATTCGATTTCGGATAGTTTTACATCGGTCGATTGTGATACGCCAAATAGTTTCGCATATGCTTCCCCTGCTTCGTTTGCGTTCCCCTGCCTTCCTGCCAGCTTATGGTATAATAAAAAGATCCGGCGATCCGCCTGCGCTAATGCAGCTTTCGCTTCGTCAGACTCCCGGTAGATCGTCTGCAGCAGGGCCGACGCCTCATCCTTTGAATACTTCTCACTCTTGAACTCAAAGTTCTCTATACCAGAAGATTTCAGACACACGAGCTTCAGCGTTTCAATCTCTGCCTGGATACTCTGGATGCGGACCGGCAGGAGTTGAGTTTCCGCTGTGAGGACTTCATCCAGTGAGTTTTCAGATATAGTATCGCGTGATGTATCCAGTTCAAATGACTTGATCGTCCGGTTATCGTAGAAGCCCTTGTAAACCGGGTCGAGCGTGAATTGTTCGTTCTCCTCCATAAACAGTGCCTTGAAACGAGAAGGCTCTATCAACTCAGGCTCAGTCGGGAACTTGAACTCCCGGTAAAGGTGACCCGTGACTTCGCGTTGGAGTGCTTCCGGATCATTGAACAGGCACCAGGCCGGCAAGGTGATGTACTCGGCCTGTATGTTCAGGTTATTCAAATGTTTTTCGCGCTGATCGGTGGGCGGATGCGATGCCCATTGATCTTTGATGTTCACACGACATTCAGGAATACCAGCGAAAATATCCCCGGAAACCTGGATGAGACCCTCGCTCACGGGGAGGCTGTGCGTCGTTCCAAAATGCAGCATGAGGGTTGTATGATCGTGGAACACATTTACCGCTTTGCGGTTTTTATTGTACCACGTGTGATAGTGGCTAAGCACCTGGTTATAACAATTGCCCGATACCTCTATACGCCGGAGGGAAGTGATCAGCGGCTGCGAACCACTTACGGATGCCGCTACTGAATCCGCGTGAAATTCCATCTGCCTGGAAAGGGCCATATAGCCTTCGTTGATATTCGTATACTGCCATTTGAGAACAGACTGAATACCGGATACTATACCGGCTGTGAGGTCTGCAAAAATCTGGAAGGTGTTACTGAAGTTCGCCCAATTCTGCAGTGTTTCTTTGTAGTCGTCATTGTCATACAGCATGTTGTAGATGACCTTATTGACGTTGTAGACGTAACTGCCGAGCTTCATACTCCGCTGTGAAAAATGCCCGAATTCGTGGGCGATAATGGCCTTAAATTCACTGAGATTCACTGAATTTACAAGACCAAGGCCGATATGAAGATTTTTTTTGACCGGCAGGAACATACTCCAGAATCCGGAGTCGTAAAATACGCTCGCATTGACGTCGGGAGACAAATAAACGTGTTTTGGCATTGGCGTCTGCGTCTCGGATGCCACCTTCCTGATGAACTCGAAAAGGCGGGGATGTTCCTTGTCGGTAATTTCTATCAGGTTTGAGCGGTCGACGGTATGTTCGCTAAAAACGAATTTGAACAAAAAGTAAAGGACCATGATACCAACGCCCGCAATCCCGATACCGAGCGCTATGATAAAAATTTTGGGGAAAGTAATAATCAGCATAAACCCACCGTACCCGCATAAAAGAGCGAGCAGGATTGCGCCAGCCACCAGTACGAGATAGATAAAAATAAAGGAAACAATGGCCCAGAGAACTTTCACCACTTCACGGCGGAATTGCGGAGAAGGATCGATCGTCCGGGAATCAACATGTTTCGGAGCTGCCGGGAAAATCGGGCTTGATGCAGACATCTGGGTCAGGCGTTAGGTTAAAAAAATAAAGGCTACCAGGTTGAAAATATGGAATTGAATACAATGAATACCGCGATTGTAACCGCTGTGTCGCGTAACTTTTCGGGTTCACGTACTGGCTGTGTCGACAAAAACCTTCGAACCAAATTCGAAAGGTTCAGCCTTAATCGCCGCGCGACCACCTAGTACTCGGCACTAAAAAAATCTAACCTGACTACTATACATCCCCGCCCGCCCGCACCATCTTCCCAAACGCTTCCCAATCGAAGCCGGATTCAATCCGGTTATGACGGAGCGTGGGAACCTGCGTCGTGATGATCAGCAAGGTTCCGCCAAGATCAGCGAGGTGGTGCTGCGGGATCTGTTGCCTGATGGCATTGACCTTTCTGAATGCGGCTGACGGAAAAACAGCCTGCACCGATTCTTTAAGCCTGTTGATATTATCCATGCCGTACATGACCACAACTTCAGGTTTGTGCCGGCCGATGTTGGAAAGGATACACTTTACCCGACTCCCAAACAGGTGGTCCTGGTACATCGTCCGGCTTTTGAGAAAGGGAAACTCCGGCATATCCAGCCAGCTGTAGTACCACGCGTGATTATGAGGACTAGGCAGCGGATACAGCAGAATCAGCGCCTCATCCTTCTGCGACGGAAGGACAAACGTTTTCTTCTGATAGGCGAGAAGATCGGGGACTTTTTTACCACGGTAGCCATGGTGAAAGGCGATGAGATTTTTCCATCCCCCGTGTTGTATGGCGTTGTTGCCGAAGCGATGGTCGTAGAGGGTTTGGAACAACGCCGACTTGGGTCCATCGATCCTGGCGGATGCATGGCGGTACAACTCACGGACGTCGCATAGGTTGGGTTGTGTACCGGGAGGGTGCCCGCTATAAAACCAGTTCAGCTTCTCCGCGACTTCTTCCGGCAGGTCGCCGCCGCCTTCCTCATAGGCGATAAACCAGACCCGGGCTTCCCATGATCCGTACCCGTAGAAATTATCGATCCAGTGCCTGAGGGCTTTTTCTTCTATGTGCATCGTCCGGCCAAGATAATAAATGCCGCAGCGAATTCGGATGGATCGTATAAAAATGGCCGATTATGTTATCTTGATTTTCATTGCAATATTGTCAGACACTTGCCATTCACCATACCCGTAAACTAATCCTCCATGATCATCCACCTCGTCGACGGCACGTATGAACTTTACCGGCACTTCTACGGGCAGCGCACTTTCAACAAGGGTAAGGACAAACCATCGGGCGCCGTAGTAGGGGTGTTGAATAGCGTATTACAGATGATCGAGGAAGGTGCGACACACATCGGCGTTGCCACCGATCATGTCATCGAATCGTTTCGGAACGAGCTGTGGCCTGAATACAAAACAGGAGAGGGGATCGAACGTGCATTGTTCAGGCAGTTTCACCCGCTGGAGAATGCGTTGGCTTCCATGGGTGTGACGGTGTGGCCCATGGTAGAACTGGAAGCGGACGATGCGCTGGCTTCCGCAGCATACCTCGCGAATGCCGACGCACGCGTACAGAAAGTTTGTATCTGGACACCGGATAAAGACCTGGCGCAATGTGTTCGGGAGGACCGTGTCGTACAGATCGACCGAAGAGCTGGTGCGATCCGCGATGCCGCCGCAGTACGCAAAAAGTTCGGGGTAAGTCCCGAACTCATCCCGGACTTCCTGGCGCTCACCGGTGACAGTGCGGATGGTTATCCGGGAATCGCCGGAATAGGAAAGGTTACGGCTGCACGCCTGCTGAATCAGTACGGACCCATCGAATCATTCCCGGACGACATGCTCACTGGTCAGCGGGAAAACGCTTTACTATTTAAACGCCTGGCTACCTTACGGACGGACGCAGCATTGTTCAGCGACGTGGATGAACTGAGATGGCGGGGGCCGGCTCCGGGTTTTGAGGCGCTCACTAGAACGCTCGGTGATCCGCGCTTACTCGCGCGTGCAAACAAGGCGGCGGCTGCGATCGTTTTTTGAGCGAAAGAAAGTAGTGGGAGTGGAGCGCCGGGACTATTTTAGCCGGATATTAATTTGCAACTTGTTCGACTATGGAATTCAAAGATATCATCGGCTTGTTTAAACTGGGTAAAGCCACAGCCAGGAGTCATATGCGTAACCTGATCGAGATCGCTGCGGCGGACGGAAGTCTGGCGGGTGAAGAAAAAAAGTTTCTTCAATACGCGGCACAGCGGAACAACATCACAACGGAACAGCTCAAAGATATCCAGGACAACGTTTCCCGTATCCGGTTTGAGGTGCCGGGAAATGAAGAAGAGAAGTTCACCCAGTTATACGACCTGGTGCACATGATGACGGTCGACAAGACGATTCATGGTGAAGAGCTGCGGTTGTGCGAGATCTTCGCCATCAAATTCGGGTACCGGAAAGAGATTGTCCGGGAGATGATCGAAGTGATCCGGCAAAACATCGAAAAATGGATCGGTCCGAAGGAGACGATGCAGATGATACTACGGGATCTGAAGGTATACGATTAACAGCGCCTGGCGACTTCCACCTAAGGTGTTGCCTGATTTACGGGTTTTGAAACGGATGTCGCTCATCTGTTCCTTTGCACCGCGAAGACACGAAGGCGTGGAGTTGGCGCAAAGGTCAATGCGGTAAACCATTATTATTTGATGTAATCTCTTACGAGTACGCCATTCTTCTTTGCGGTCCCATCGCGCCTTGGCGCCTTTGCGGTGAAAAATTCGACGCACGTAATTAAACGCACACACAAAATCCCTATTGTTTGCTAATATAAATCCGGCTTAAGGTGTCGCATGATTTACGGGTATTGAAAACGGATGTCGCTCATCTGTTCCTTTTCACCGCGAAGACACGAAGGCGCGGAGTTGGCGCAAAGGTCAATGCGGTAAACCATTATCATTTGATGTAATCTCTTACGAGTACGCCATTCTTCTTTGCGGTCCCATCGCGCCTCAGCGCCTTTGCGGTGAAAAATTCGACGCACGTAATTAAACGCACACACAAAATCCCCATTGCTTGCTAATATAAATCCGGGTTAAGGTGTTGCATGATTTACAGGTATTGAAACGGATGTCGCTCATCTGTTCCTTTTCACCGCGAAGACACGAAGGCACGAAGCTGCCGCAAAGGTCAATGCATTAAACCATTTTCATTTGATAAAATCTTTTACAAGTACGCCCTTTCTTCTTTGCGGTCCCATCGCGCCTTGGCGCCTTTGCGGTGAAAAATTCTACGCACGTAATTAAACTCACCACACAAAATCCCCATTGCTTGCTAATATAAATCCGGCTTAAGGTGTTGCATGATTTACGGGTATTGAAAACTGATGTCGCTCATCTGTTCCTTTTCACCGCGAAGACACGAAGGCACGGAGTTGGCGCAAAGAAATTTTATGTAACCTTTTTGAAATCTGGCAGTATAATAACTACATTTAAGTAAAATATATGACGTGAACCGGCATCAACTGGGAGAATTTGAAGAAATTGTACTGCTCACCGTGGGAATACTTCACAAAGCAGCATACGGCGTAGCCATCATCGACGAGATCGAACTACGCCTGAACCGAAAGGTAAGCATCGGCGCCCTCCAGACCGTACTACGCCGCCTTGAACACAAAGGATACCTCACCTCCGAGTTCGGCGAAGCTACCAATGTACGCGGCGGAAAAAGAAAACGGTACTTCAGCCTCACCATGCTCGGATCACGCGTCCTGCGCGAAACACAGGAGCAACGAATGGATATGTTCCGGGCAATCCCCAAAGTCGCTTTCCCCAAGTCATGAATCACCTGCCCGACATACAACCACCCGAAATTTTCCTCCGGTTCTTCCGCTGGTACTGCGATCCCGCCGTCGCCGAAGACATCGAAGGAGACCTCCGGGAAATGTTCGCGCGCGACGTAACAACCGGCAGCCGCGGCAAAGCACGGCTTCAGCTTTCCTTCCGTATCCTTCGCCTGTTCCGTCCCGGTATAATTAAAAAGATCGGCCATCAACCCGTATTAAACCCATCACCTATGTTCCGCAATTATTTTATCACGTCCACCCGTTCGCTGATGCGAAACAAAGGATTTTCCATCCTCAATATCATCGGCCTCGCCGTCGGTTTTGCGACCTTCAGCCTCATCTCATTCTATGTTTACCATGAGTTGAGCTTCGACCGCTACCATGAAAAAGCGGACCGGATCTTTCGGATCGTGGAAAATCTGCGGACGGAGAACGAAGAGTTGTATCAGTCCACCAGCGCGCCGCCGATGGGCCCGCGTTTCCTGAAGGACTTCCCGGAAGTGGAAAACTATGTACGCATGCAGCAATGGAACCTGCTCGCCCGCCGCAACGATGTAAGCGGCTATGAGAACGAATCGTACATTATTGACAGCACTGTGTTTGATATCTTCAGCTTTAAACTCCTCGAGGGTGACCGGAAAACGGCCCTGCGCGAACCGTTCTCCATTGTGCTGACGGAAACGATGGCGAAGAAGTACTTCGGAAAGGAAGATCCCGTAGGGCAGACGTTAAAGATGGACAACGATAACTACAAGGTTACAGGCGTCATGGAAGATGTACCGGAGAACTCCCATTTCCGTTTTTCGTGCCTCATCTCATTCTCCACGTGGAGCCGCAATAACAAGGATGCCGAGGACCGGCAATGGTTCTGGAACGGCTTTCACACCTACGTGCTCCTGCGCGACGCCGGATCCGTGGAAAAGGTGAGAGCGAAGATGAAGGACTTCATCACCCGCAATATCGAAAAAGGAGGGATGTACTACGAAGACCTTCCCCTGCAACCGCTTCCAGGTATTTACATGGCTACACCCCGGTCGTGGGAGAATGGAACACGCGGAAGTATGAACAACGTGTACATCCTCTCGATCATCGCTGTGTTCATTCTCCTGATCGCCTGCTTCAACTACATCAACCTCGCGACGGCGCGCGCCTCCCGGCGGCTGAAAGAAGTGGGACTCCGGAAATCGCTTGGAGCCCTTCGCCGGATGCTCGTAGCCCAGTTCCTGGGTGAGTCGCTGATCGTCACCTTTATCGCTTCGGCGATCGCCGTCCTGCTGGCATGGATCGCGCTACCCGCTTTCCGGACGCTGGTGGAGTCGCCGCTGAGCTTCAGTATCTTTCAACGTCCGTGGATGGTGGGAGCAGCAGCCCTGGCGTTGGTTCTATTTGTCGGTGTGCTGGCGGGCGCCTATCCCGCGTTCATCATCTCCGGATTTCAACCCTTGCATATATTCCGTCCCGCCGCACGGGGACTATTCGGACATAACAACCTCCGGAAAGGACTTGTCGGTATTCAGTTCGTGATCTCCATTACGCTCGTTGCCGGCACTATGCTGGTATACGACCAACTCGAGATGATCCGCAGTCAGGATCTCGGCTTCAACAAGAACGGTGTGCTGGTCGTACCCACCAACGGCGACACCGCCATCCTGAATTACCGCGACGCCATCAAGAATGAGCTGAAGCGGGTAGGGGGTGTGACCGACGTTTCCGGATCGTCAACTATCCCCGGGGAACCGGCGAACAACCTGTACACGGAGTTCGAGATGACCGACGGAAAGATGTCGCCGACCAATATCAACTATAATTTTGTGGACCACGATTTCCTCTCTACATACGACATCGAACTGCTGGCCGGCCGCGACTTTGACCGCGGAAACAAAGCGGACGACACCACCGCGTTCCTCATCAATGAATCAGCCATGAAAGATTTTGGCTGGACGCCGGAACAGGCTATCGGCAAAAAAGCGAGGCTGGGGGACAACACAGGCAAGATCATCGGCGTGATGAAAGATTTTCATTACCAGTCCCTGCACGCCAGGGTCGAACCGCTCACGATGGTACTCACGCGCGGCATCCGGCTGATCTCCATCCGGATCGAAAGCGATGACCTTCCCGCCGCAGTAGAAGGTATTCAAAAGAAGTGGAGTGAACTGGTTCCGCACCTGCCGTTCGATTATTCTTTTCTCGATGTCACGTTCGACCGCCAGTACAAAGCCGATCAGCAGCTGGGTAAGGTTGCCAGCGTATTTACGGGTCTCGCCATCTTTATCGGTTGTCTCGGTCTGCTGGGGCTCACATCCTTTGCCGTGGAGCGCCGGACAAAAGAGATCGGTATCCGCAAAGTATTGGGAGCCTCGGTACCCAGTGTGGTGTTGCTGATCACCCGCGAGTTCATGTGGCTGATCGCCATCGCCCTTATTGTGGCGACACCGCTGACGTGGTACCTGATCGGGCGCTGGGAACAGAACTTCACGCTGCAGGCTGATATCAATCCACTGCGTTTTGTAATGGCCGGCGCGGCCGTACTGCTCGTGGCATGGTTTACGATCAGTTTCCTGTCGCTTCGCGCTGCATCGGCGAATCCGACAAAGGCGTTGAGGACGGAGTAGTGTGAAGCCAAGAAGGAAAAGGTAGCCATCGGAACTTCCGCACCCTGTTTTCCATCCTAGCTTTGTGCCTTATTGGTTGAGATTTTATTTATTAGTTGTTCCTGTAGGTGCTTACGTATTTCCTGATAGACGTTCTCCTTAATACCATATGGTCTTAAGTATTTAAAATCATCATCGAAGTTGATGAAGAACTGTTGATCATTACCCGTCTTCTCCAACCCTGCTTTATAAGTCTCCAGGGCTTTGTCAATGTCACCTTCATACAGGTAATAGTGACCAAGATTCATATATCCAGGATCGTAGCAACCTAGTTCAATTGCCTGTAGTAATACCTTTTTCGCTTTTTCTATTTCTCCAAACTGAATATACATAAATCCAAGAGAGGCATAGGCCCTGGAAAACTCGCCGTCTACCTCAAGCGCTTTGTGACAATGGAAAATGCTCTCATCTCTAAGTCCAAGGTTAGAATAGCAAATCGCGGCCTGTAAAAAGGCATGTTTATGGTCATGCTTGATCGAGAGGCATTGATTAAACGACTTTAAGGCTTCTGGATAGTTCTTTTCCCAATAATGGACCAAACCGATATTGTAATGGTTGTCACAATCCATTGGGTTTAATTCCAGTGCTTTTTTAAAGTGAAGCATTGCCTCTTCCAAATTTCCCATGCCTTGAAAAACCAGCCCGAGATTTGTGTAAGCGAGGAAATAGTCAGGCTTTATTTCTATTGCTTTCTTATATAGTTCTATGGCTTTGTCTCTTTCTGAAAGCGTATCGCAAAGTAATGCCAGGTTATTATATGCCTGATAATAATCTGGTTTCAGGTCAATAGCCTTTTTATAATATTCAGTTGCGAGACTTTTCTCACCATTGAGATAGCATTGGTTTCCTTTTTTTAGAAATGCCTCCGGGATACTGCCGACTTGTATCGACTTGTCATCGTCTCCAGCTAGAAAATAAGCTACAGCGGCCTTTTCATTTGCGCCTTCGTTTTTTGCACGGTCGGCATAGAATAACCATGTATCCTTGTCTACCTGATTTTCGATACCCAGGCTTCCTGTACTATTTATAGTCTCTATGGCTTCAGCAATGTTTATATACTTTTGAATGAATGAAAGCCTGCTCGCTGTTGTCTTTGATGAGGTAATAAATACGTTTTCACCTGCTGAATAGGTAGGCACGTATTCAAGGAACGTTTGCGCAATATAAAAGTCTGAAAAGATCTCTTCGCTGAATTCAGGTGACAGGTTTTGATCCAGAAGAGGCAGTAAAAAGGAGAAACATTCGGAGAATTTTCGAATCCATGCTTCGAAATTCGGATGGCTTGGATCCAGCCTCGACAGGATCGGCATTACAAGCGAACGTCTGTATTTCTGCCTGGTATATTCGGATTGAATAATTTGTTTGATCACTTTCAAGCTTCCGTTAAAATTCTGATCATTTGCTGCCATTACGACAACGTTGAGATCTGGGAGCTGAATATTGCAAATACCCGAATAGTCACTGATGCCTGTACGGCTATCAATCAAGATATAGTCGTACCCGCGTCCTGATAATGATTCTTTTATTACTTCCAAGTAGACCTTCCCGTCTAGCAGTTCGTAAAATTCAAACCAGTTAAAGGAGTTAGCCCGGTAAGCAAAGTCCTTCGTATAGTTACCAGCTGGTAGCAGGTCAATACAACCCTGTGTAGATTCGCCGGAGGACATGGCGAGGGTTAGTATTGTGCCGTCAAATCCAGGAAGGTCTGAAGGTTTCACTGATTGAATTGTTCTCATTAAGGCGACATACCGTTCAAATATTTCGAGCGTACCATCGACGTCGATATCATCATTGGATTTGCCAAAGAAGTAGTGGAGGCCAGGGGCTTCAAAATCCCAATCCCATAACAGAACGCGTTTGTTCTTTTTATGACACAGATAGGCTGCAACATTGGCACACAATTGAGAACGCCCTACTCCACCTTTATACGAATAAAATGAAATTATCATGACAATCGCATTGAAATTTTTCTAACAGCTGTTTTTCTGGAATTAGGAGTTGATATCCGATTTTGGATTTTAAACTTACTGAAGAGAATCTCTATGATATGCTTAACAAAACTTTCCTTTACAGAGACTTCCCACTCGTAAAAATCGCACTCCCCTGGATTATTCTTTAATGTGAATTCTGCCAGGTTGAATAACTCCCGACGTTTACTATCCATATAATTCAGAATAGACCTATCAAGTTGCCGGCAACAGGGAAGCAGCAGGTAACCAACGCTGGTGGTATTAAACTGCCTTGCCAACGTTTTATTAAACTCATCAATAGAAAGCAGGTCTATAATAGCAACACTATTTTGGATATTAGTATCAATTAGAAATTGCAATTCGTCGTCGGGAGGAGTGAGTTCATCGACACAAATAAAAAATTCCTGAAACGAATACCCTTTGTTCTGAATTTCATCTAATATTTCACTGATAATCGGACCGTCTTTAAAGGGTTTCCATTTTTTTGGTTCGGTGGAATCATATCGGTCAGGGGATAGCTTACCGAAAAGTTCTCCACCGATTGCTTGTTCAACTCTTGCCGACGTATTACAAATCACGTAAAATGACAAAATAACTTCATTCGGAAACATAGCATCGTCGAATTCGGTTATCATCTGTTGAATCTTGTACAGTTTTGCGGTCGTGTTATCCAAATGATTCCAGGCGTTTCCAGTTTCGGCAGGCCCTGCATTTCTGTACTGCTCGAAGGCCTTAATCACTTCGGCCTCGAGAAGTTTTTTTTGACCAAGTAAAATGCTAAGATCTTGCGCCATATCGCTTGTTCAGTATTTCGAAGAATTTGGACTCAAGCTTTCTTAGTTTCTGTTCACTTAAGGCTATCTTATTTTCATAATCTCCGGCCGTTCCCACGCCTGCGTTGGCCGAAGCCTTATACAACTCTTTTAATTCTGATCGCAGGGGTTGAATAGATTCCAATATCTGTTCGAGAACAAACCGGTCCGTGTTGGAAGTGACAAATGCCTCTTCCATCTCATTTCGAAAACCCCGATCCTGGTTCATCAATTTTGTTAATTCTTGTTCCAACTCCTGAATCTCGGTCCGCGATATGGCTCCGTGTTGTTTAGATGCAACAAACAACGCGGGTGGCTTTTGATTTTTTTTCGCAAAGAATGATGTTATCTTTTCGAAAACCGATTCACCAGCTTTTTCAAAAAAGGCTTCACCTGACTTGGTCAGATAGGGCATAATAGCCGTAATTATGCCAGTAGCAATGAGTGATATATCCATAATAAAAACGGTTTAATTACTTGCCAAAAGTTCCAAGTGGGCTTGTCCGCACTGAGGTCGGAAGGGTGGGGCGAGGAACGAATAATGAATGTTAGGAATTTATTCGGACAAGGTCAATAGTGTAAATAGACTTTTAAAGTCTGGAAGATTCTATTTAACATAATATAAATTATGCAACAATCATAATCAGAGAAATCGTTATATTCGAAGCGTACGTAAAAAAGACGCTGGAACCGCTGGAATTTAAACGAAATCGAAATAGTATATGACGCGCAACCCATGCCGTTATTCTCTCGTCGCACCAAATAAAATATAACTCGACAATCGCTTCATCAACGCGCTTGTAAGGCCGCATCTCCTACCCTACAACAGCAAAGCCTTTCCAAAGACTTTTGCTGCCCCACCTTGGCTAAGTCCCCGGTTGAATTTCTAGAAACCTTTTAAGAGCTGCCATTTTAGATAGCTGTTTTTCTAAGTTTTCAGACGAAGCCTGTTCTTTGAATTCTTCATCGACGAATTTAAGGAAGTCCAGAAATATGAGCAGGCTTTCTGTCATGTCCTTGAAATCGGATGGTAGGCTATTATGCTCATGGAGAATGTAGGAATGATAAAACTTAATAAGGTATTCGCGCAGGTCATTTGCCTGAACGAATTCAAATAGACCCTGCAGGCGCTCTGCCACCTCCAGTGTAGTTTTATCCAATTTCTGTGTTTCGGAGCGCACTCCCTTTGATAGTTCTTTCATATGTTTAATACAATTATAGTTGATATAAATGTAATTAATAATTGTATTTATACAATTTAAATATCAATTTTTTTGGTGCTTAATACTAAACATACAAGGATAAATACAAGATTTGCAGCGATTTATACCGTGTTGGGTCACATAAATATCTATCTTAGAATTCTAAATAAATCCCATGGAAAGGATTAACCGGATCAAAGAAATACTCGTGATCAAGGGAATTAGTCAGAAAGAACTCGCTGAGAAGTTGGGCAAGACGCAGAATACAATCGCATCAATTTGTAATAACAAGACACAGCCCCATTTGAAGGATTTACAGAAGATTGCGAAGGTTTTGGACGTTGATATCCGCGAATTACTTGTTCCTACAACATAATTTAGATTCAAAAGAGCCAACTTGTTAGCTTTGAATTGGCTTGGAAGACACAATATGCTGCAAAATGTCTTTGGAAAAGGTTTTTATTAGCTACGCTTGGGATTCTCCCAAATTTAAAGCCGATGTTATTAAATTTGGGCAATGGCTTGCAAAAGAATTGCACGTCAGAAGGCATGGTAGGTATTCAGTTGTGATGGATTTCTTGTACTCAGTTGTTCCGCCACCGGAAGGATGGCCAGCCTGGATGAGGAACGAGATTGAGTCGGCACATACTGTGCTCGTAGTTTGCTCTCAGAAGTACTTTGATGCGTACACAAAAACCGGAGATGCGGGGCGGGGTAGCACTTTTGAAGGGGCGATTATTACGCAAACCCTTTACAATAACTTCCAGCAAAACAAGAAGTTCTATCCGATTCTTCAAGATGGCGGTAACGTTGCTCACATTCCTAAAGACTTGCAGCCTTGGTGGAGCAATCTCCATTTTGAAGCCGAAAATGAGACAATCCTGAGACTGATTTTTCGGGAGAATCCAAGCCTCATTACACCGGGAGATCCAGCTACAGAAACAAAAATCGTTCAAGAAATTGTTCGACAAGTCGAAGCAGAAAACAAAATAATTGAGGAAATTGCCTATTCCATCGATGCAAAATCTGAAGCCATGGTAAACCCTGTGCAAACACTGGTTCGTGCGTTTGTAACCCTGAGCAGCGTTGAAAAAATTCAGATTGCCAAAAACATTGGAGTTTACAACACAACGTATCAAGGAATGTCTCCGGTTGATGTTGACAAGGCTATTTTTATTGAAGTGAAAAACAAGAACCTAGCGTCTCAGCTCTGGGATGAAGTCGCCAAGCTTAGCAATTTTTCGCAAAAAAACCCTTTTAGTAAATAACAAATGAAAAAATGAACAATCCAGCCAAAGACATGCTATCGGATTGGATGCGTCCTATCGAGGTCAGTGCAAGTACAGAAGCGAATAGCCACCGCGACAAAGCCATAAAAAAGATATGCGATTCGAAAGACCAAATATTTTGGCTTAACCTATTGCGTACTGCACTGGGATTGCCCAGCAATCTGAAAGAAATAGATTTTATTCAACAATTCAAAAAGCTTGATGACAGTGTTCCTTTGACTAACAATGAGCACCTTGTAAAAATTCTTGCGAGTATTACCATTTGCTACAAACTAGAGAGTGGCGACTCCGATTTAAATCACTGGCTTTCCCTGGCGATCATCAATTCGCAATTGATTGGACAGTTGAATCCCGAATCTCACATTCCAATACTTGCTTATGGCCAGGAAAATCTGGAGGCGGCCTCTATCAGCGCCAGAAACGTAGATATGGGGAGACTTCATAAAAACATTTCTGCGCTACGAGAGGAAAAGGAAGAAGAAAGCAAGAAAAATCCTATGAAACAGATAGTTCTTGACCTATATAACGCCAACTTGCGATTAATGGAAGAAACAAATATTCTGTGGTGGCTCTACACAGGATATAGTACACTCGCCAAGTCTCCCGTTGAGAAGATCGCTCCTGCCATTGCACCACTGTATGCTGCATTGGAATTAAAATCCCTAATTCATGTCCCGCGAGTCATCTCCAACGCTACACAATTTTTCAATAAAATACTGGGTACATCAAGCCAAAATGAGACTTCTGTCTACTCAGCTGTTAATTCCCTTAAAGAGGAAAGCAAGAAAACCATGGTGGATTCATTGCCGGGCACACCTGACGAGTTCACACCAATAGCAAAGGCATTGACACATGCCATGGGATTTTCCGAAGGTGATGACTGGTCGAGGTCTTTCAAAAAGCAGTTTCACGGTGACGTAAAAAAAACAGTAACTAACATCAGCCTTTCTGATCAGTTGTTTCGAGAATTGTTGTACCTGAGCCTAAGTGATGAGTAATGGCCGAAACGGTAAAACATAGGACTTGTTTGCAAGCACCAAAATGCGAAGTTGCAAAAGACGGACGTTGCCTGGAGGGACTTCCTCTAACCGAGTGCCCGCACTTCTCTTGGACCCTCGAACCTACCGTTATTCAACCTGTCGAAAATACGAATGGGCAAACCATACCGCATGTGGTGTTGCAAAGTGGTGAGGAATGGCTACTCGATAACTTGCAAGAAATTACTAATAAGTACTCGACCAGACGTATTTTCATTATCGGTGACTCCGATTCAGGAAAGACAACACTGCTCATTCGCCTCTTTAATTCCTTTCAACACGGACCGTTTGAAGATTTCCTTTTCGCTGGGTCAACCACAATTCTCGGGTTTGAGCGAAGAATCCATAAGACCAAAATTGAATCATATGAAGATGAAGAAAAAACTGATAAAACAAATTCCATACAATTTAGTTTTCTTCATTTGGCGCTGAAACGCAGAGATGCATTGGACAAGCCTGCAACACACCTTTTGCTCTCGGATATTTCCGGCGAACGACTCAAGCTGGCGCGCGACTCTTCTTCCGAAATGAAAGAACTTGACATGCTTCGCAATGCTGACTTTATTCTCATTTTCATAGATGGCGAAAAAATAAGAGACAGGAAAACACGCATGGCGGCTATTGTCCGCAGTGAATCGTTTTTGCGCCAGGCACTCGATGATGGAATGATTTTAGAAAATCAAAGCGTACGTATTGTACTGTCGAAGTGGGACTTGCTAGATAACCTCGATGGGTTCAACTATCAGGCAGAAATTGTACAACGATTTACCGCTTCATTTGGCAGCCGCCTAAAGCATCTTAAATTTTTTGTTACCTGCTGCAGGTCCAGTGAGCCCACTCAAGTGGACTCATTTCACGGACTGAAAGACCTGATTATGGATTGGTCCGTCAATAAGCCTATCACAATTGACAGAAGTAATTTTTCAGTCCAACCCAGACCTTCCCGTGCTATGGCCAGTTACTTTACTTTCTGATTACTATGACCACTACAAACATATTGATGCTTGGCCTTCCTTCCAGCGGAAAAACAACTTTTATTGCTGCGCTTTGGTACCACCTTACTGCGCCCGGGAGTAAGCAATTGACCCTCGACACACTAGCAAACGGGGATCACGAATATCTCAATAAAATACGCGATGAATGGGCAGGATATTCCGTTGTTACTAGAACACAGTTAAACGATCAAAAGAACCAGAACATTCTGATGAAATTAAAAATTCGACAACCTGATTCTAAGCTTATTCTTGATATCCCCGATTTCTCGGGCGAAACCTTTAAAGAGCAATTTAAAAACCGAGAATGGTCCGAGGAATTTGACGTCAAGCTCGAGCAGGTGTCTGGGATCGTACTATTTGTAACAACCCTCGATAGAAACTCGGTACCAAAATTCATTGTTCAAAGCCGTGAATTGGAAGCATTACTTGAACTCGATGCTACCAATGCAACATCTGAACAATCTGAGCCCGAAGAATTACCGACGGTTGAGTTTAACCACGATTTTGTATCAACCCAAGCAAAGTTGGTCGATATCTTACAGTTGATTCGAAATCGCAAAAAAACAAAAGCACCCATCAAGGTATCCCTTGTGATTTCAGCATGGGATAGGGTGATGTCCTTAATGCAGAGAAATGTTGTGTCGCCCAAGCGTTGGATTCAAACACATTTTCCACTCCTTGATCAGTATATTCTCAGCAATGAGGACCTCTTCGCGGTACATTCTTTTGGCGTGAGTGCTCAGGGTGGCAGCTACGAAACGGACGAACACCTAAATGAGTTGATCCAGAAAAAGTTCGATGAACGAATCATTGTTCAGGAGAACGAAACCATTTCTAATGACATTACACTACCCATACTTGGATTAATCACATGACCGTTAATGTTCACCAAACTCTTCACGGATACAGTAACGGACATCAGCTTCTAGCTTCGTCGATCCAACTCGACCTCATTGACCACAAGCTTCTCTTATTTCAGAGTGATCTCTCGGGACCTACTCTGATTCAGGGGTTCGAGTCTTACATCTCCGGATTCCCTCTTAAATCGGCAAACTACTATGCGTTTTCGCGAACGTGGTATGCTGAGGAAATGAAACGCCCAGGATGTGTTTGGACACATACAATATTGATTGCATATGCCGATCTGGGGAGGCTCATTGATCTGAAACAGTTAAAAAAAATATTTCACCGTCCTGAAAATGGAAGGTACCAGGCCTACAAAGATCAAATAGAAATTCAAGAAATAGAAAATGAGGTGCAAGGTCTTTCACATGACCGGGAAGTCCTAAAGGAAAGGATTGCCACTCTTTTATACGAGAATCACCAAAACAGTCTACTCATTCCCGCTGCAAATTCCAATGATCTTGACGATATTCTCATAGACATCTGGGCGGATCAATGGCCGCGATTGAGACGGAACTTTCTGTTCTGCTCAGGCTCACTGAGTTTGAGGAGCATTGAAAAAAAATTGTTCGATCTTCAGGTCGTTCCCATTAAGCTTGTCAATCAAATAGAAAAACAATCGAAGTCACTCTCAGTTCTCGGTGCCCATACCCAAATTAACCCATTGGTCGCGTCGGTAAAGCCAAGATCGAACAAAATACTGACGGGTTTAACATGGCTTATTGGCTCAGATGTTGAAGGGGTTCGTGAAAATTATTTTAGGCTTCTTGAAGTCGTCAGCTTACTTTCGAAAAGCACGTCGATCGAGTCTGTCGCTGAGTTAATGTTAAAGCTGTTTCCAAAGCCGAATGAAGCTGTGGTATTTAAGAGTAGGTTATTTGGAAGGTCATTGAGGCCAACACTTAATGTTACGGAATTTGAACTACTGCAGTATCTTCTTTTCACTCCTGACAAGAAGTTAACCTTCCTGAATCTTACGACATTAGAACTAGAGGCACGTATGAAGGAGTTACTAAAAGAGGAACAAATTACCGTCATTAAATTCGCAGAATTATGGTCCAGTGCCAAGCCAGGCAGAATCTCAGAGAAAATTTGGGAGGACTTGGATTTATCAACCGAGAATGCTTTACTGTTGAGTACAAGACACCCAGACCTAGTGGCACTTCTCATAAAGCGATACCCATCAATTGCAGCCAACGTCGCTTTCTGGCAGATTCCTGCTCGGTATCAATTAGAGGTAATCCGATTAATTAAAGATGAGATCGCCGGGGCTGATGGAATTAAATATGTAAGTGCGCTCATCTCTGCGAAGAGCGATATTCTCTTACAGGCCCTGCGTTATATCGGAGTAAACTCTTTACCGACATTCCTAAATGCTTACGTCCAGTCCACAAATAATGATCCTACTTATCTTCAACCGCTGCTTAATGAATATTTCAATGAATTTAAGTCGTGGATTAGAAAACAAAACCCAGCAGACCTTCATGATAAGTTACTAGAGGCAACTTTTATAAGCCTTAATTATGAAAGGTTGCAGAGGTTGGATCTTAGCAGTACCGCTTGGATACTTAGCTATCGATCAATTACAAGTAAGAATAGTAAGGTTAATGAGGTCTTTGCCGCCTGTACCATTTTGTCAATCGGATTACAGAATCGTATTAGCCATGCGGATGAGCTTGTAATCGAGTCATTCAATACGGTCTATTATTTCGGACTAAGTGGTAAACTCGGAACAAGTATTTGGCAAATGATCAATCGGGACGATTATCACTATCAGGATGAACCTGAGTCGATAGGGTTTTGGTCAATGTTTACCAAGAAGAAAAAAGATCGGGTTCCGCCTTGGGATTATTGTGAATCGCTTATTCGAATCGGCGCAAATTCCTTCGTCAAAAATGAATGGATGTCACAATCATTCGCTCTCGCATTTAACGACCCAAAGGTTTTCGAACGTGTCGTCGACTACCTAGTTACATATAGCAAGGGCCAACGATATTTGGGTCACATTTCAAGCGACGCAGACAATGGGCGATTGAAGCTTTCAAAATTTCAAAAAGATATATTGAATAATATGCTTCAATAATGATAATTAGACTTGAACTCGTGTGTCCCACCAGCACGAATACCTATCGTAAAGCCCCACATCCCGATATTTTACAGTTTCGCGTGAAGGGTCGAAAGCTTGAATTTTAATGTGATTTCAAACAACGGAAAAAATTCAAGCCGAATCTTCAACACCCTCCCGGCCTCGGTATAGCATAGATCACCTTACCTGAAACAGATAAATTGAAGACCTTATCTCCTACCGAAGGACGTATCAGTTTCCACGTCTTTCCTTTATCTGATGATCGGAAAATTCCCAGGGGATGACCACAAAAGAAATATTCGCCAACCTGGATAATGGAAGCCGTCCGGAGATCAGCGGGTATGCCGGCGTCAATGGGCTGCCAGGTTTTACCGGCGTCGTAGGATGTTCGCACAGTTCTGGCCATCACCTTTGTATTGGCAACGATCGCCGCGAATCCCCCGTCGATGGCTTCTATCGCGATGCCAACACCGCCCTCATGGAGCACACCATCCCAGCTTTCACCACCATCGGTAGACCTGATTATACCACGCTGGCTGGTTGCCACAAGCACGCCGCCTGACTCCACCAGTTTCATTACCCAGCCTCCGGTGTGAACTCGTTTCCAGGTTTGTCCATTGTCGGTGGATTTATAAAGTCCGCTGTCCGTGCCGATAAACACTGCGCCTCCGGAAGTTTCAAAAACGGTGCGTATCTCTTTTCCCTGGAAATTTTTATACACGGATGACCATCCATTCTTTCCGTTTGGTTTTTGTAAAAATTCACCCTCCCAGTTGTACGCGAATATCCCGGTCCTGCCGGGGGCAATGCTACCCTGCGCGTCACGGAAAATCTCCTTTTTCCAAAAAGGTCCTTTGGAATTGGTTTCACTGTGATAGATCCCATCTCCGGCACGTAAATAAAGCCCTCTGTCATTGGCAAAGAATCCATCCCGCTGGACAGCATCTTCCTGTAAATTTTCGGGCAGCCCTTCGCTGATGTCCTGCCATGTTTGTCCGCCATCATCGGATTTAAAAACGATACCAGCCGCCGGCTTACTTGCACTTTGTTTTAGCCGGCTATCCGCGACCGGAGATGACACCAGGAACTCCAACGACTCCGGACAGGAAAACGGAAACTGAAACATGAGCAAAAAAGCAAGACTGTAGATTTTCATGATGACAATTGATTTGGTTAAACATTAGACTAAACACTTCGGGCATCAACGATCCCGAACTAACAACCTTCCGCCCACTTCAGGTTCTTGGCCCTCCCCTGTTCCTTGATCGCTTTCATCATGGATGCATCCAGCATTTTATCCTTGCTGCTCCGGGGTGTATTATTGTAGATATGTTCCTGCCGTTTTTTATTCAGTGACTGTATCCCGGCCTGGATCTTTGTACGCTCTTCCGACTTTTGCCTGATGTATACCTTGCGTTGTTCCATGCTCATGCCGCGCATTTCTACGGGAAGTAAGTTCGCCTGGATTTCCGTAATTATTTTTTCATTGTCCTTCGCGGCATCCACCAGGTCCCAGCTGGAATTCTTATAGGCATGTGAACTCTTGCAAAAGCTTCGCTCCGCGACATTGGCCATCCCATAGCTGGCCGCATTCCTGTCCTGTACGATTTGTTGTTCTTTCCGGTCCTCACCTGACGCACCGTAATAGACATAGGTGGCGTTCAGTTTGTCGTTCAGCGCGGCAATCTCGCTATCGTATGGCGTCGGCACATAGACAGTCTTGTTGTTTTGTTCGATACTCATAAAGGCTCCGCCGGTCAACTCCGCGCCGCGCTTCCAGTTCAACGTGATGCCCTCATTAAAATCGCCGCAGTAAATGGTATTCACCACCACTCCCTTTTCCTTTGCCGTACCGCAGGCCAGCTCATAAGATACACTTCCCTGTGTAAACGGCTCGTTGCCCGCGATAAAGATCATTTTCAGGTCGGCATCGGAGGCGGACCACGCCAGTTGATTCAGCGACGTGTTGATCACCTGTCCGCAGAATTCGTCGCCACCGTTGGTGCTTAGTGAAAACAGTTTTTCCGAGATCACATCCAGGTCTTCCGTTAAAGCGCTTACCTGGTGAATGTAGCCTTCGTAAGACATAAGTCCGTCGTTGCCATATTCATAGAGCGCGATCCTGATATTGGGCTGCCTGCCATCGACGCTTTTGGCGGCGGCGACTTCATTGACGATCTTCCACAACTGCGATTTTGCCTGGTCGATCAGGCCATCCATACTGTTGCTCGTGTCAAGCAGCAGCGCCAGCATGATCGTTTGATCTTTTGCCGGGCCAACGGCGTAATCGTCGACATTGAGCTTGTTCGTTGTGAAGCTCAGGAACAGGAATGCCGCCACGAATACAAGCGGTCTCGAAAGGATGTGGAGTTTCATATGTCGAATGTTTTGGTAAAGTGTACGTTTTTTTCCTTCTATGCTCAAGCCTGGATCTTCAGGCATAGCCACACTCCCGAAGTCCTTGCGTTTTATTTGATCAAAAAGCTGCGTCTGTTTTGTGTAATCAAACGTACGGACGAATGGTAGCGGCAGTAGTAAAGAGCTTGTAAAAAGAATGTAAATGCGTGTAAATTCTACCGATACAGTGTTCAGAAGGCCCCATGTAAACGTTTAGCAGTTATCGTGAGACGCCGCTACGCTGGTTGCTGATTGGCTGGCTTTCGGTACGAGCAGGTGTGTTTCTCTTCCAATTTAACGATGAGTTCTTGTTTCGTCCGGACCCGGAAGATTGCGACTGCGCTGACAATGCACCGAATGGCAGAACAGAAGAGTATTGGTCGACCAATCGTCCCATGATTTCCGGAAAAGTCTGCAAAAATTGTTTTAACTTCATGTGCCCAAACCTTCCACGTTGCCACTCTTTGTAAATCAATTGCAAAAAAGAAATGTAAATGGGTTTAAATTCTTCTTTTAAGGACTTTTTCAATAACCGACCGGCGATGGGTTTTGGTATTGCCATCGTGATGCTGTCCACATTGTTTATCACTACCGCTTTTACAACACGGTCCGACCGTGACGTACGGGTGAAAGAACTTAACCTCAGGATCCGTCAGTTTGGTCACCGGCTGCTGCTGCAGGCGGGTGACTCAACCTCACGCGTATTGCCGGTTACCGAGATTAAAGAAGGTACGTTCCTGCTCGAGTTCGAAAGTGAATTTGTTTTTAGCCATGACTCGCTCATGACGCTGTCACTTGCCCTGTTCCCTAAAGCGGAGTTCCCTGCCGGCTACACGGTCACCGTCCATGATTGCGTCAGTGCCGGCATCGTCTATGGTTTCCAGGTGAATAATAGCGGTCCCGACATCCTGTCCTGCCGCGGCAGACGCCAGCCCCCGGGTTGTTACCGGATCGAATTTGCCTTTCATGATTTTTATGAGATCGTGGAACAAAAGAAAGCCGGCATCGATCATTCCACGGAAGAACTCAAATCATCCAAAGCAGATCCTCCAAGTACCGATCCACAACCAGAAGAGGACAAAATACCATTATCCGGCCAGGACATCGGTCAGCTCACGGAGGCGGACGGATCATTAAATGTTGCTACGCAGGAAGTTTCTACAGAACCTGAAGAAACGACAACGCTCAGCTTTCCCGTAATCAACCTGGCGTATATCGGTATGATGGTGTTGTTCGCTGTCACTTTGCTGATCGGGCGCTTTGGAAAAAACTTAACTCCTGTACCCGAGCATCTTCCAAACCACACGGTAATAAAAAATTCGGTTCCGGAGTTCAACGCGCTCGGAAAATTTTCATTTGATGTAACAAATCAACGGTTGTTGCTGGGGACTGAGGTGATCAGCCTAACGGACAAAGAATGCAGGATCCTGGAATTGCTGAACGAAAATTTCGGCGAACTGATTCCCCGCGGAACACTGATGCAGAAAGTATGGTTCGACGAAGGTGTGATCACCGGACGCAGTCTGGATATGTTTGTATCGAAGCTCCGGAAGAAACTAAGCAATGATCCGGAGCTGAGAATAACGAATGTTCATGGGAAGGGGTATAAGCTGGAGGTAGCTGGGGTAAGTTTATAGATCCTTACAGCTTCGCACATTCGCGTGGAAAAGAACAGATGAGTAATTTTCGTTTTTAACGCATCGGAATTTAGTAGCAGGAAATCAAATGTGGAGGCAGGGATGTTAGCGCGCTATTTTCACCGCAATGGCGCAATGACGTTAAGGGCCGCAAAGAATATCGTGGTCCAGATATAAGATAATTTGATCTAAACTTCACGTTTCAATTTCTTGAAACGATAACCTGTTTTCACAGCACGAATTCTTTGTGCCAACTCCGTGCCTTCGTGTCTCGCGGTGAAAGGAACAAATGGGCAATATTCGTTTTTAACGCATCGGAATTTAAGGAGCAGGAAAATCAAATGTGGAGGCATGGATGTTAGCTCGCTAATTTCACCGCAAAGGCGCAATGACGGTCATGGCATAAGTAAGTTTATCTAAAACTTCACGTTTCAATTACTTGAAACGATAACCTGTTTTCACAGCACGAATTCTTTGCGCCAACTCCGTGCCTTCGTGTCTTCGCGGTGAAAGGAACAAATGGGCAATATTTGTTTTCAACGCGTCGGAATTTAAGGAGCAGGAAGGTCAAATGTGGAGGCATAGATGTTAGCGCGCTATTTTCACCGCAATGGCGCAATGACGCTAAGGGCCGCAAAGAATATCGTGGTCCGGTATAAGATAATTTGATCTAAACTTCACGTTTCAATTTCTTGAAACGATAACCTGTTTTTCACAGCACGAATTCTTTGCGCAAACTCCGTGCCTTCGTGTCTTCGCGGTTAAAGGAACAAATGGGCAATATTTGTTTTCAACGCATCGGAATTTAAGGAGCAGCAAAATCAAATGTGGAGGCATGGATGTTAGCTCGCTAATTTCACCGCAAAGGCGCAATGACGCTAAGGGCCGCAAAGAAAATCGTGGTCATGCCATAAGTAAGTTTATCTAAAACTTCACGTTTCAATTACTTGAAACGATAACCTGTTTTCACAGCACGAATTCTTTGCGCCAACTCCATGCCTTCGTGTCTTCGCGGTGAAAGGAACAGACGAGTAATATTCGTTTTTAATGGGTGCTATTTCCACCGCAATGGCGCTTCATTCGGACCGCAACGACTTCACCGGGTTCACGACGGCGGATTGAAATGCCTGCGTGGCAATCACCAGCCAGGCCAACGCCAGGGCCATCATCCCTGCCGTTGCAAATATCCACCACGACAGATCGATACGGTAAGCAAAACCCTGTAACCACCGGTTCATAAAATAGCCCGCCACGGGCGCAGCGATCAGGAAGGAGATGACTACCAGCACGGCAAACTCCTTCGACAACAAATTGACAATGTTGCCGACGGTAGCACCCAGCACCTTCCGGATCCCGATTTCCCGGGTGCGTTGTTCGGCGGTAAACATGGCAAGTCCCAGCAGTCCGAGGCAGGAAATGAGTATACCAAGCGCCGCGAACGTATTGGTGATCCGGGTGATGACCTGCTCGCTCCGGTAAAGCTTATCGTACTCCTGGTCCATGAACTGGAACACGAACGGATAGTTCGGGTTGATCTCCCGGCAAAGGCTTTCCATACTCGCCAGCCCTTCCGTTGTTTTTCCGGGCTCCAGCCTCACCATAATGACGCCGAAGTATTCATACTCTTTTACGTCGACGATGAGCGGCTTGATGGGCTCCCGCAGGGAACTCACGTGGTAATCCTTCAGCACACCGATGATATGTCCTTTCTTCTGCCATGCCGATATCCACTTCCCGACCGGGTCTTTTATTCCCATCTGCCTCACGGCTTCTTCGTTTATCATAAAGGCGTCGGCAGAGTCGGTCGCGAATGCGCGGGAGAATCCCCGGCCTTCCGCCACCTTCAGTTTCAGGATATCGATAAAGTCAAAACCCACGGACGCGGGCTTGAAGCCTACCGACGTGTTTCCCTTTCCCTCCCACTGGATCGCATCGTCGCCGGTATTGGTCTCGCTGAATCCGTCCTTTTCATCCACGACGAAGCCCATGGCGTGTGGTGCCTCCGTGGACCGGTCCACCATGGCGATACCCGGCATCTTCAGGGCCCGTTCTTTCAGATAGGAATACTTCGTGTTCAGTTCCCCTTCGATCTGGAGATAGATCACATTGTCGCGGTCGTAGCCGAGGCTGGTGTGCCGGACAAAATGCGTCTGACTGAAAATGACGATGGTGGCGATGAGCAGGATAATCGACAACGCAAACTGGAAACAGACGAGTCCTTTGCGAAACCAGGTGGCACTGCTGGTGAAGCGCAACGTTCCCTTCAGGATACTCACGGGTTTTAACGACGAGAGGTAAAGAGCCGGGTAACTTCCGGCGACCAGTCCGGTGATGAGCATCAGTGCCGGCAGCACGATCCAGTACTCCGGCAGGGTCAGCGGCGAGGTGATGTGTTTGCCGGTAAGGATATTGAATGACGGCAGGAGAAGTTGCATGAGTACGGCGGAGACGACCAGGGCGAGGAATGAAAGCAGGATGGATTCGCCGAAGAACTGGGCGATCAGCGTCCTGCGCGACGAACCTACGACTTTACGGACGCCCACCTCTTTAGCCCGTTTCATGGAGCGCGCTGTCGCCAGGTTCATAAAATTGATGCAGGCGATGATGAGGATAAAGACGGCAACGCCCGTGAAGATCCTGATATATACCATCCTTCCCGCAGCAGGCTTACCGTTGACAAACGAAGAGTAGAGGTATTGATCCCCAAAGGGTCGTAACCCCAGCGTCACTTTTTCAGGCGACTTCGGATCACTGCGGCTCGTCAGGTACCGGTTCAGGTTTTCTTCCACCTGGCGGGGATCGGCTGACTCGTCCAGTAAAAAGGTGGTAAAAATAAGATGTGAAGGAAGGTTCAGTTGGGTAATCTGCGCATCCCAGTTCAGGAGAAATTCAAACTGCCATGAACTCTGTGGCGTAGGATTTTCGTATACGGCGTTGACCACGAAGTCCAGGCGGTTTTCAAAGCGAACGTTTTTGCCGATGGCTTCCTGCGGTGTCTGGAAAAAGAACTCCGCCATCGTGCGCGAGATGGCGATGCTGCTGATATCGTGCAACGCGGTGGCTGCGTCTCCTGCGATCACGGGGTAACTGAACATCGTGAAAAAATCGCTGCTGGCACGGGAGCCGTTGAATTTCTGGATCTTTTCCCCTACCTGGAAGGTCTCGGGATGACCCCACGGCAATTCATATCCCGTCATATATGCACTGGTCTGCCGTACTCCGGGAACAACTCGCTTGATCTCTTCAAACGTGGATGTCGCTTTCTGATCGGAAAAGTTGAAGATCATGTTGAAGGGTGTACTGTAGCTGCTGTTCACCTGTCCGTTTCCGGCGACGGTCTGGTAAAGGATGTACAGGTTCTTTTTGTTGGCGTGAAAATTATCGACCGACTTCTCGTCGCGAACCCACAGGTAGATGAACAGGCAACAGGTCATCCCAAGTGCAAGGCCGGTGACGTTGATCGCGGAAAAAGTTTTCTGACGCATCACCTGGCGGATGGCGACGGTCGCATAATGGTTAAACATGTTCATCCTGAAAATATTAGTGGTATATGGGGATTTTTTTCTCTTAAGGGCAAACGGTTTGATAAAACCGATCACATTGCGGATATAGTCGCGGCGCGCTTTGGCCACGCCCGCATGTCTCACCTGGAATTCAAATTCTTCCTGCAGATCGCCCTGAACTTCTTCCAGTAAATGCGGAGCGCAATACCATTGGAGCAAGCGGGTTGCCCAACCGGGCGGTGACGATGTTGTGCGGGAAGGTGCAGCAGCGCTGTTGACGACAGGTTGTTGACGGTGTCTTGCGATCATACTCCGGCGATATTCAACGTGGGCGGTAACAGGTTCCACAAGTGGATCCGCAGCGCTTTCATCTCTTCCAGTGTGGCACGTCCGTACGCGGTGATGGTGAATATCCTTTTACGCCTTCCTCCCCGTTCCGCTGTCGGGTCGCCCATTCGGGAAGTGATCATCCCTTTTTCCTCGAGGCGGTGAAGCGCGCTATGGACCTGGTTAAGCCTGACCTCGCGGTTGGTCTGCGCGATGATCTCGTGGGTGATCTTCACCCCGTATGCCTCTTCTCCCAACATCGCGACAAGGAGCAGTACGATCTCTTCGAACTCTCCCAGGTATACTCTTTTCATGCAATCGGTTAATTAAATCCACTTTTGCTGACCAAATACTTTGCCAAAGCACAAAGGGGGATTTCGAGGTAATTAAGGGTAATAATGGAGAAAGTCAGTGCGCGGTCTGTCCGCCAGCATAACAAATGCGTCCGGTAATGGGATGACTGCCCGGGAATAAAAAGTAGCAAAGGTTATTTTGCAACCGTAAGGATGACGTTACCTGTCTTAAAACCGTCCTGCACATAACGATGGGCTGCCGCAGTCTCGGCCAACGGGTAGCGCCTGTCGATGACGGGCTTGATCTTTCCCGATCCGATCAGTTCCGCGATGTAGTTCATGTCATCAACCCTTTCGCCTGCCAACGCGAAGACTATCCGCTTCCTTGTCGTCCACGATACCCACAATCCCCGCAGCATCCGCGTCGGGTTGGTGTTCGCCATCAGGTAACAGCCGTCGTCCCGCAGTGCGTGGATACATCCGGAGAATGAACTGCCATATACGACATCGAAGATCACGTCGTACTTCCTGTCCTGCTTGGTAAAATCCTCTTTTGTATAATCGATCACGTGGTCGGCGCCGGCCTGTTTAATGGCCTCCAGCTTGCGGGTACTGTCAATGGCCGTTACTTCGGCACCAAAATATTTGGCTATCAAAACACCGTAGGTACCGATACTTCCGCCTGCCCCGATGACCAACACTTTCTGACCTGCCTGTATATTTGCTTTCCGCAGGAAATGAAGTGCATTAAGCCCTCCTACCGCGACGGTCGCCGCCTCTTCAAACGTCACGTTGGGTGGTTTGATCGCGATGGCTCCGGTGGCTTTTACTTTTTTATATTCGGCGTTACAGCCCATTTGCATGCCTCCGGACCCAAACACTTCATCACCAGCCTTGACGTTGGTGACACCGGGACCAACGGATTCAACAACTCCGGAGTACTCCATGCCGGGAATAAAATTCCGAGGCTTACGGTATCCGAAGATGAGCCGTGTCGGTATCCTCGTCCAGAGCGGCAGCGTAAGGGTTCGTAATTCACAGTCGCCCATGGTAACGGTAGCCGCATGCACCTTAACCAGTACTTCACCGGCGCCGGGAATTGGTTTCTCAACGTCCTTCAGTACAAGGACCTCGGGTGGTCCGTATGCTGTACACATGATAGCTTTCATGGTAGTCATTGGCGAGATCGTTTATCTGGGCACCGTTCATTTCTTCCACTCCTGTTCGGAAGGATGCGTCAACTGGTGTCATCAAATATAAGGTAAAGTAGGCTGATAGTGGGCAGGTTTGGCTGCAAGCTGTTAGCAGTACGTATGGATGCAAGTGTTAGCCTGTAATTCAAGCCACAAGCTGTCATAAGCTGTTAGCCGCAAGCTTGTTGCTGTAGCTTGTAACAGAGTCTGCCCGCAAGCTGCAGTTACTCTAAGCGCTACGCTTCCATCCATTTGGGAAAGCGATGGTAAGCAGTACGGCGATCAATACTACATTATATTCCACACCGTTTCGGCCGCCACCGACGACGAACCAGCCTTCCCTAAAATGAACGAGGATAATCCCCATGACCAGTATGAATATCGTGATGTATGCTGCCGGCTTGATGTATTTGTTCATCAGCAACAGCACAGCGCAAATTACATGCGATACCTTTACGGCCCACGCGATCGGTACACCGAGGGGCGCGAAACCGATTTGATTCAGAAAGAATTCCCCAAAGGCGTTGACACCTCCGTCCAGCATGCCCGGAATGCTATGGATGAAAAGGACTACGGCAACCGTCAGCCTTAATATAAACGTGTTGTTGATCATCGTCCTGAAGTTAAAAAATATACGCCGGGGCTGAAACGACAATCACCCCGTCGGTTGTGGCCGTACCAGGCGTTGTCGATACCAGGTTTCCACCTGCAAAAACTTTCACCGTGATCGTCTGACCGGGAGATCCGCCAAATCCACCTACTAAAATGGATGTACTGGGCACCGTACTCGCATAATTGACGGTTTTAGTCCAGGTCAGCGATGGAATGGACTCCGTCGTACCGCCACCACTTTCCGTCAGGTAGGTGGCATCCAGGCTCCCGGAAAAATTTCCGGATACTTCAAACTTCACATTGCGGCTGGTTTTAACACCACTATCGTCATCCCCGCAGGAGAGAACAGACGCCGCCAGCAGCAGGATCATACCTGCCCGACTCATTTTCTTTTGATTCATGGTTATCGGATCGTTTAGTAACTCATGCAACATTACGACACCCGATAGAGGCAGTATTGTAAAAATCCGGCAGAATTATTTAAGTCAGGTGTATATGAATGAGGAACTTTCGGAACCGTAGGTCTTCCGGGAGATGAACTCAACCGGCGTCATACCCGAGAACATCTTGAAGTCCTTGATAAAGTGTGACTGGTCCGTATAATTTAATTCATGCGCCAACGCGGCGAGTGACGTGAATTGCGCCGTGGTCAGGCGTTGTAGCGCTTTCTCGAAACGGATGATACGCTGGAATTTTTTCGGGGAAATACCGACCGACTTCTTAAACTTCCGCTCCAGATTACGCTCTGAAACATTGTATCTGTCAGGAAGTTGAAGGATCGGTGTATCCTCCGTGATCGCCCCGGACTGAATGATGTGATTCACGAGCATCTCATTCTTTATCTGCGTGTTGAGCTTGTCGTACAGATAGTGACTGATGATCCGGACACGCTCCACGTGCGTTTCCGCTGCATCCAGCCTGAACTGGATCTGCTTGGTGCACAACAAATTTATATCCGGCATTTCATTGATCAGTTCACAGGCGTCGATCCGGAAGAAGGCATGCAGGGCATGCGGATAAAAACTGACGCCGAAGTGCGAAAAGGACCCTCCCACCACGGCCAGGGTATCCTTCGTATCAATGCCACTCAGGTAGCAGACGGGCATCTTAGCGCCTTGCGGATTGCATATCGGATCAAAATCGTTCAGATTCTGAAAGATCAGGCGGGGATACTGGTCGGCGAAACTTTTGATCTGGAATAAGGGGATGCCGGATTGCCTTGAATCGAAGCTCCAGAAATAACGTACGTATTGCCGGAGAGGCGCGGGCGGATTGTACGTCTTGTATTGCATCGCCTCCATTATCATTCCCCCCGTCGTTTTACGAAAATCTTCATTTTTTCTTCGCCGAAATCGATTGCATTAGTATCTTTACGGCCGTGATATAATACGTTACTGACACGGATATTACCATGCCAATCTATCATTCCTTAGGGCAAAAACCTGCCAAACGGCACACAATTTTCGAAAAACCGAACGGGGGTTTTTACTATGAGCAATTGTTTGGAACGGAAGGTTTCCATGGTATGGCATCCCTGCTGTATCACACCCACCGTCCGACAGCCGTGAAGGAAGTGAAAGAACCCCTTGATGTATCGCCGAAGGTAGCGTTTCATAAAAGCCTGAAGAGCAGGAAACTTATTGGTTTCAACGTAGCACCCGCGGACGATTTCCTGGAAAGCCGAACGGCACTGCTGATCAACAGCGACGTACACATTGGCGTTGCGGCACCCCGGAAGTCCGTGACGGACTACTTTTACAAAAATGCCGACGCGGATGAATTACTCTTTATTCACAAAGGCTCTGGAAAGCTAAAAACCCTTCTCGGCAGCATACCTTTTCAGTATGGTGACTACCTCGTCATCCCCCGCGGTATCATCTACCAGATCCATTTTGATACTCCCGATAACCGGTTGCTGTATGTGGAGTCGTTTAGTCCTGTTTATACACCCCGGAGGTACAGGAATGAGTTCGGTCAGCTTCTGGAACATGCGCCGTACTGTGAACGTGATCTGATCTTGCCGTCGGACCTGGAGACGCATGATGAGCAGGGAAGTTTTGTCATCAGGATCAAGAAGCAGCAGAACCTTTATGACTACGTATACGCCACACATCCGTTCGACGTCGTCGGATGGGATGGTTATAATTACCCCTTCGGTTTTTCCATTCACAACTTTGAACCGATCACGGGAAGGATACACCAGCCTCCGCCGGTTCATCAGACCTTTGAAGGTCGCAATTTTGTGGTTTGCTCGTTTTGCCCGCGGCTGTACGATTATCATCCGCGGTCTGTTCCCGCTCCGTACAATCACAGCAACATCGACTCCGATGAAGTGATCTATTATGTCGACGGCGACTTTATGAGCCGCAATGATATTTCCCAGGGGCAACTCACCCTTCACCCCGGCGGTATCCCCCATGGCCCGCATCCCGGGGCGATGGAAAGAAGCATTGGTAAAAAGGAAACGAAAGAGCTGGCCGTCATGGTCGATACGTTCAGGCCGCTCATGGTCACGGAGGCCGCGATGAAAATTGATGATGGTACCTATTATAAATCGTGGATGGAATGATAAGGGAATTGACGTATCACGATATCTAAGTAACACGATCGAGTTATGGAAAGCACAATCAAGACACAGACACTGGAAGAATTGCACAAAGGCGCGACGGACGATTTTTTGCCCCTGAAGGGAACCGATCATATTGAATTGTATGTGGGTAACGCCAAGCAGTCGGCACATTATTACCAGCATGCGTTCGGATTTGAGCGTATCGCATATGCCGGTCCGGAGACGGGCCAGCGGGATTATGCTTCCTACGTTTTACAGCAGGGAAAGATCCGGCTTGTGCTCACGACAGCGCTGCGGCCGGCCACCGCGATTGCCGAACACGTACAGCGTCATGGCGATGGCGTGAAGGTACTGGCGCTGTGGGTAGATGATGCTGCCGCAGCCCATCGCGAAACAGTAAAGCGCGGCGCTGTGTCGGTGGCGGAACCTCTCACCCGCAGCGATGAATTTGGTTCAGTCGTGACGTCATCCATCAAAACATACGGAGATACGATTCACACCTTTGTGGAAAGGAAGAACTATACGGGACCTTTTCTGCCCGGTTATTCCCCGAGCAGGACCCCGTTCAAAACAAGCCCGACCGGACTCAAACACGTTGATCACTGCGTGGGTAACGTAGCCCTGGGAGATATGAACAAATGGGTAAAGTTTTATGAGGATGTGATGGGATTCAGGCTATTGCTCACCTTCGATGATCACGATATCTCGACGGAATACACGGCGCTCATGTCAAAGGTGGTTTCAAACAGGAATGAATACATCAAGTTCCCGATCAACGAACCCGCTATTGGCAAAAAACGCTCGCAGATCGACGAATACCTGGACTTCTACCAGGGTGCCGGTGTCCAACACATCGCCATCGCGACCGATGATATTATCGGAACGGTAACCGGATTGAAGAATCGCGGGGTCGAATTTCTTTCCATCCCGTCCTATTATTACGACGACCTGTTGAAACGTGTCGGGAAAATCGACGAGGACGTTCAACCGCTGCGGGATCTTAATATTCTGGTGGACCGCGACGAGGAAGGTTACCTCCTTCAGATCTTCACAAAACCCGTTGAAGATCGTCCGACGTTATTTTTTGAGATCATCCAGCGTAAGGGAGCCAGATCGTTCGGCAAAGGAAACTTCAAAGCGTTGTTCGAAGCCATCGAGCGGGAGCAGGAGATCAGGGGTACATTATAATTATTTTCTAAGTGGATCAACCAACTAAAAATGCCGGCTATTCGCTTCGGTCCTGGATCGACATACCCGAAGACAGCGATTTCAGTTTGTATAATATTCCGTTCGGTGTTTTCAAAACAGATGAGACCAACCCGGTTTGTTGTACCGCGATCGGCGGGTACGTTGTAGACCTTGCTGCATTAGCCGAACTTGGGTTGTTCAGTATGATACCCATATCCGCCAATACATTTAACAACGCCTGCCTTAACGACTTCATCGCGCTTGGCAAGGTCAAAACCAACAAGGTACGTGAACGGCTGAGGTCATTGTTTTCCATTGACAACCCCGAATTGAGAGACAGGCCCGAACTACATCCGACGGTATTGCACCGGCAGGATGAAGTGACGATGATGATGCCGGTGGCCGTCGGCGATTACACCGATTTCTATTCCAGCAAGGAACACGCGACAAATGTAGGTTCTCTTTTCCGGGATCCGTCGAACGCACTGCTTCCGAACTGGAAACATCTGCCCGTAGCCTATCATGGACGTTCGTCGTCGATTGTTGTCTCGGGCACACCGCTGGTGCGGCCGAACGGTCAGTTCAAAAGGAAAAAAGAGGATACGGCTCCCGTCTTCGGGCCAACGGAAGCCCTGGATTATGAAGTGGAGATCGGGTTCGTGATCGGAAAAAATTCCGTCCTCGGACAACCAGTAGGCATTGAGAAGGCCGAAGAATATATTTTTGGATTCCTGCTCTTCAACGACTGGTCGGCGCGGGATATTCAGAGCTGGGAGTACGTTCCGCTGGGTCCCTTTCTTTCCAAGAACTTTATGTCTTCGGTCTCGCCGTGGATCGTTACCCTCGAAGCCCTGGCACCTTATAAGACCCATGGTCCGCTGCAGGACGTTGAAGTCCTCCCTTACCTGCGTCATGACGGTTATGGTAATTATGATATTGAACTGGAAACCACGCTGGAGACGGCGGCTGGTGTACGGGAACGCGTGGGACTTTCCAACTTTAGATACATGTACTGGAACAGTTGCCAGCAACTTGCCCATCATACTGTGAACGGATGTAATGTCCGCATTGGCGATATCCTGGCGTCAGGAACTATCAGCGGTCCGGACAAAAGCAGCGCCGGTTGCCTGCTGGAACTAACCCGCAACGGACAGGCTCCTGTCACCTTGCCCGACGGAAGTGTAAGAAGATTCCTGGAAGACGGCGATACCGTGACGATCCGTGCGCATGCGGTAAAGGAGGGGATGCGCGTGGGATTCGGCAGTGTATCGGGTACAATAAAAAGTCAGTAGGACATACGGATATTTTTTCAGAAGCTATGACGATAGACCCCATAAAAGAAGCCGGTACCCGCGGCCTGCACGACCTGCTCCTGGGGGCTGTAGCGCCAAGGCCCATCGCGCTTGCCAGTACCGTTGATGCGCAGGGACACGTGAACCTGAGCCCGTTTAGTTTTTTTAACATATTCAGTACCAACCCTGTGATATTGGTCTTCTCTCCTTCCCGTCGTGCACGCGACAGGACCACAAAACATACACTGGAAAATATCCTGGAGACCCGCGAAGTGGTGATCAATACAGTAAGCCGCGCGATGGCCGAACAGGTTTCGCTTGCCAGCTCCGAGTATCCGCGGGAAGTAAATGAATTCGAAAAGGCGGGATTTACAGCGATAAGATCCGAGCAGGTACGGCCGCCCCGAGTGAAGGAATCGCCCGTTTCCTTCGAGTGTCGTGTGCAGGAAGTAAAGGTATTGGGAACAGAAGGAGGTTCCGGAAACCTCGTAATCTGTGAAGTGGTCCGCATGCATGTTCAGGATTCTCTTCTTGACCCCGCCGGAAAGATCGACCCCCTGAAAGCCGACTACGTGGCGCGGATGGGAGACGACTACTATTGCCATGTACATGCGGGCAGTATCTTCAAACTACCTAAACCGGGACAGCCCGTAGGGATCGGTATAGACCAGCTTCCACCGGAGATCCGGAATAGCCCGGTGTTGTCGGGCAGTAACCTTGCCCAACTGGCAGGTGTAAGTCACCCGCCGTCGCCCATAGAAGCAGCGGAATTTGCAACGCAGTTTAGCGGCGATCTTGCCGTCCGGGGAAGTCATGCTGAGCGGCTGGCTGCACGCCACCGCTATGCGCAGACACTGCTGGACAAAGGTGACATTAAAACGGCATGGTTGGTATTGATGATACCGGTTACGTAAAGACAAATGGAACTGAACGAAGTAACAAAACACCTGCCCCGTCACCTGTTGCAGTTTGTGGTGGAGCAACCCTACAATGCGTATACGCCTGTAGACCAGGCGGTATGGCGTTATGTCATGCGCCAGAACCATCACCATCTTCAGCGCGTCGCCCATGAGTCGTATGTGCAGGGGCTTCACATCACAGGTGTGGAAACAGAGCAGATACCCACTATGTATGGCATGAACCGGATATTGAAAGACATCGGGTGGGCTGCAGTCGCTGTGGATGGCTTTATCCCTCCCGGTGCATTCATGGAGTTTACGAAGTACAATGTTCTGGTGATCGCCGCCGATATACGCACACTTGATCATATCGAATACACACCCGCTCCCGACATCATCCATGAGTCTGCGGGACATGCGCCTATCCTTGCCGTACCTGAATTCGCCGCTTACCTGAAACACATTGGAGAAGCAGGGAGCAAGTCGTTCACCTCGAAAAAGGACATTGAACTCTACGAAGCAATCCGCCACTTATCTATTATCAAGGAAGATCCGAATACGAACGAAGCGGAGGTACGGGAGGCCGAGGCGGCCATCGACAGGATCCAGCAGAATATGGGACCTCCTTCCGAAATGGCCCTCATCCGGAACCTGCACTGGTGGACGGTTGAATATGGCCTGGTCGGTACCCCGCATGACTTCAAGCTATACGGTGCGGGGTTGCTCTCTTCGATCGGCGAGGCGACCAGTTGCCTGGATGTCAATGTGAAGAAACTCCCCTATACGCTGGAAGCGATGCACTGCAATTACGATATCACCAGGCCGCAACCACAGCTGTTTGTCACACCTGACTTTGCCCACCTGACCGTCGTGCTGGAAGAATTCAAAAAACGGATGGCATGGACAACCGGGGGCCTGGACGGCATCCTGAAAGCTATTGCTTCCGAACAAACCGCGACACTCGAATATAGTTCAGGATTGCAGGTAACGGGCACCTTCACGAGCGTACTGGATGACGATGGTGAACCGGCGTTCATCCGGACATCGGGACCTGCCGCCTTAGCGTTGGCGGACGTTCAACTCAAGGGCTATGATAAAACGAATTTCACGGATGGCTTCTGCTCACCCGTGGGAAAACTCATTACATCGTCCGTTCCCCTGGAAGAAATGGGTGACGACGAACTGAGAAGGAACGGAATTGAAAAAGGGAAACCCGCTGATCTCCGGCTGGAACACTCGATCGACGTGCAGGGTTACGTGCGTCAGATCGTACGGTCCCCGAAGGGAAAGATCATCCTGATTAAATTCGGGGCGGCGGTGGTTCGGAGACACCACACCGTGCTGTTGTCGCTGGATACGTTCAACATGGCTGTCGGCGAAAGGATCGTTTCCGCGTTTGCCGGCGCTGCGGATCCCGATGCTTTCGAACCCGCTGTGTTCGTACCGCATGAGCGGATGCATAAGATCCATTACAATGAAAGCGCACGGAGGCTGCACGAATTATACCGGGTCGTGCGCGAGGCAAGAAACGATAGCCAGCTGTTACCGGAACTTCCCGCTACCTGGAACAGCGTTGTCAGGGATTATCCCCATGACTGGCTGTTGTCGCTTGAGATTCTGGAGCTCCTGATGCCGCATGCCGCATATACCGGAATCTGCAGGGATGTCAGGGAGTACCTCGAAAACAAATGCCTGCAACAGGCTCACCTGAAGAATCTGATTGTTAATGGTCTGAAGTTGCTAAACGAATAGGTCAATCGGGGAACTCTTTGCTATTCCCAAGAGCACCAGCCATTAGTGAATCATGGCCGGTAAGATGTATTGACCTCACTCGCCCGATAACGGGACAAGCCTGGCTTTCAGATCAGGGTCGGCCATATTTTTGTCAAACGGAAACATCGGGCGCTCTATACGTTTGAATGGCAGACGTTCCAGGTCCTGGTCGACACCACCCGGTGTCAGGGCCATCACCCAGCCACCACGCATATCATACAATTCCGGTACCAGGTAACCGAGTTTCACCACTACGATATCTGTCGACCGCGGGTTAAGACCCAGCCGTGTGAAGTCGGCCTCGTGATGATAGGGCTTGCGCTTCTTCGTTACAATCACGTGTATGCTTCCGATCTCCACCACTACCTCGGTTTCCGCGTGTTCATCACCGTGTACAATGGACCTTACAATTCCATTCAATCGCAGTGGCGGCGCATAGCGGTTATCGATAGCAGCTCCCGCAAGTTCGTCAACCTTCCCTCCCACTCCTGCCGCGACGGCTTTTTCAACAAAGGCCGGGCCGGGTATCGATGCGTAAATCAGCGACGGACCTTTGTCCGTTTTAAATTCGGGGCGTGCCAGTATCTCCTGTAGCGTCCAGGTTACATCTCCCGCACCACCGGCCGTCGGATTGTCGCCCATGTCGCTGATCATAAAAGGATGCTTGTCGCTTGCAACGGCCTGGTCGAGGCTTTCCTTCAGCGGAGCGACGGGAGCGATAAACTCAAATTCGTTCCGTACATTCCAGAAACTTTCCGCCAGGTCTTCGGCCGCGGCCGTGACAGCTTTCTGATCATCGCCGGTCACCATCACAACGGCGTGGTTGCGCGGCTCGTCGGCCCAGGCGTAACCGATCCAGATAGCCGCATCAATTACACCTTCCTTCGCAGCCGCCGGCGCCACCCTCGCATACAGGCTTTTTCCGGGATCAACCCGCGTGCTTGTTTTCTCTCCGGGTAACAGGATCGGCACAGATATGTACGCTTTATAACCGGGCTTTCCCTTGCCCGTTTCAAGTCTGGAAAGCAGATTATCAACCGCCCGTTTGTCGGACTGAACAGCATCTTCGTGAGGTGCCATACGGTAACAGGTGATCAGGTCGCTGTTCTGCGCGAGCTTCCAGGAGACATTTCCGTGAAGATCCATGGATGTTGATATGACCGTCTGATATCCCACTACTTCCCGTATGCGGCTGATCAGATCACCTTCCGGATCATCAAGACCCACTACGCTCATAGCGCCGTGTATGTCGAAGAACAACCCGTCGTAGGGAAGATCTTTCTTCAGCCCTTCGAGAATCTTACCGGTCAGTGATTCATATGCTTCGCGGGTTACGATACCGCCGGGCAATGACCGTCCGATCAGAACGGGAAACCATTGCGCCCGTTTCCGGTCTGCCGAGTCAGGGGACAAAAATTCGTACGAGGAAAAAATAGCGTCGCCGGTTTTCGCATGGAACGCTTCTTCATGCGTGAGCGCTGGTGAAAATGTACTGGACTCAATCGCCAATCCTGCAATCGCTATACGCGGAAGCTTCGCCGGATCATTACTTTTTTGAGTACACCCCACCCAGGCGAAGCCGGCCATCAGGCATACGAACGCAAAGACTGTTTTTCTCATATCATACCTTTCCGCTCAAGATAGTGAGAAATGAAATTACTTCTCGCAGCGCTGAAAAAGGTTATACGGGCGGTTCCGTAAACGACACCATGGATTACTCCGCTGTCCTGACACGTTGAGAGCGAGCTGGTGCCGATTCGCGGAAGTGAAAATTTACAGCCGTGATGGAGTACGTGTGAATTCCCGAGGAGGGGCTTGGATCAGTGAAGCTAGTTGCCGCCCCATCCAATTCTGCGATCGGGTCCGAATCCCTGAACAGCCTGTAGTACCAGACAGTCCCGCCCGGTTTCCAATTCAGCGTCACCGCGTTTTTTTCAGTCCCCGCACTGAAATCTTTCACAGGAGTCGCCGGACCACCCGGTTTTCCTTTATCTTGTGTGAAAAGCCATTGCCGCAGGGACCCCTCCTTCGACACATTCTCCCAGCTATTATGCTTTACTCCCGGATATTCGGTATACCGTACTTTCTTTCCGCCCAACCTGACAATCTCCCGGTATACGTCGCGCGAAAGGTGGACAGGAACCACGTCATCGATAGCTCCGTGAAAGATCCACAACGGAGTGCCTGTTAGCTGGCTGGCTGCCCGGGCATCCGAGCCCCCGCAGATTGCATACGCCGCGGCAAATTTTCCCTGTTCCTTTTGCAGGATCGAAAACACTCCAAAACCTCCCATGGAAATTCCGTACAGGTAAAGCCTGTTCGTGTTGATGTTATAACGTTTGACGATAGAGTCGGCGAGTGCCAGTGTCTTTGCCGTGGCTTCGGCGTGTTTAGCACTCCAGGTGTTGCCCCATCCCTGGTCCGGGTTTTCACATTTGGGTGTCAACACAAAACACGGGTGTTCGCGTTGCACGGATTCCTGGTACCAATAGAGATCGCGGGAAACCGTGTCACGGCTTCCATGAAGGTATATAATCAGGGGGTAAGATTTCGCCGGATCATAGTTAAGCGGCTTGAAGAGGCCATAACGCATGGACCGGAAAGACTTGTCTTCGTAGCCGGGGTATTTTAATGCAAGCTGTCCAAACGATGACTGAATGATTAAAATCAAGGTCAGGGTCGGGATGAGTTTTAAATGATGCATACTGTTAATGGGTATCTTAAATTTAATCATACATACCGATTGTTCTGAAAAGTTTTAACGAACAATCTTCGCCCCGTCGCCAGATGCGTATATCCTTTCCCATGCTGACTCCGGAAGACGCACCATTTTTCCAACTGGCAATGTGGCTGGCATATTCAACGGCAAACCTGCCCAGGTCGTCCACATGGTCATTGCGAATATCCAGCCCTTCAAAGACAGGCAGTTCCATGGCGTGGGTGCGGATATAGTCGTCGATCGCTTTCCGTCCAACATTGGGTGGATAATAACTGGCGAACAACATAGCATCATCCGCAAAGAACATCGACCAGCTATTGCCATCATGTTCGGTTACGGTCGCATCCAACATTCTGTTCAGCGCGGCCAGCTCAAAACGGAGATTGTTGTTGACTACGACATTTGGTAACAACGCCGTATGAAGGGATGGCACGTCCGGAAATCTCAGCTGATCGTGCAGTTCGCCGTAATGCTGATTGAAGTTCCACGCATCCGTGATCAATTTCAGGTCACCGTTGTCCGCCTCAGCCCACAGATCCAGGTATTTACCCGACAGCGTATGTTGAATACCGGTACTGATCAGGGTGACACGAATGGTAAATGTACCGGACTCCATCACCTGGCTACCGAGATCGAGGATCTCTGTTTCACTCCTCACCAGTCCGTGAATCGTAAAACGTTTTAAAAAGGCTTCGTGGTATAAAGTGACGTTATCTTTGCCCATTACCGTTTTCTGAAATGGCGGCATCAAACGAATGTTGCCGGCATAGTATTCCTCCAGCAGCGCCGGATGGTTGGTGGTAATATGCCTGCTGAATTCAGTCCTGAATTTATTCAAATAGGATACTGTCCTTTCAGTTGGCTTCACCGACGTCTGACAAACCGCCGGGGTGATGCACAGGCAAAAAAGCAACATCAACACACAATTCAATTGTACTCGTTCCATTTGTTGATTTGTTTTTAAAAAGGTACTCTTCAATTGTCTCATTCACTGGAACACGAGGTGCCGGTCGAAGAAGGGAACCAGGCGTGTGTAGAACCGCCCGTCATCGGACCAGTTCTTCTCCCAGGATACACCCCGATATTCTTCGGCCTCATGCTGAACTCCAAAACTTTCGAGTTGGCGCGAGAATGTCTCGCTACCGTAAACATGATCCTGTATCGGATCATACCGGGCCCAGTCGAACGCAATCCCCCGCATAGTCCGGAGGTTTACGGCCCTTTCTTCAAGCTTATGGTCCAGCAAAAAGCCCCGGTTCACAATAGCGGCCTTTTCCGGATGAAACCTGAATGTATTCCCGTCGGGTTCCATGAAAAAATCACAGTAAAAGGGCGGGCGATCCGGGTTGGGAAGAAAGGCCTGGCAAATGGTGACAAAAATCGCTGAGATGTGGTCTCCCTGCAAATCCGAAAATGACTTTGCCCGGTGGATCCTGTCCCATTTGGGATACGTAGGCATCGGCAATAGACCTATTCCGGTGGCAACGGGGTTCATGGCGTAAATCACACTGAACAGTTCAGGATAGAGCATGGCCAGTTGAAATGCGCCACGGCCTCCCATCATCTCCCCCGCCAGGCCGCGGCTGTCGCGGTGCCTGATTGTCCGGAAGCGACTATCGATGAATGGTAACAGTTCCTGTGTTGTGAAGTCCAGCCAACGGCCTGTAGCCGGAGAATTCTCGTAGATACTTCCCGTTGTAGGAGAACTGTAATCGGCAACCACCAGGATAAATTCCTTCGCGTTTCCCCTTTCGAAGGATCGGTCGAGAAGTTGTACCAGCCTGCCGTTGGCCAGCGTACTCTCAGCGCTGGAAAATACACTGTGAAAATAATAGATGACGGGAAAGGACTTCTTCGGATCGGAATACCCCGGCGGCAGGTAAACTTTCACCAACCGGCTGGAGTCAAGGCCCGTGCGTGTACCCCTGAGGATAGATGAAACCAATGTCTCCGTAACGACTCTGCCCCCTTTCTGCTGCCCATGCGACACCGTAACCAGGACAAATATCAACGTCGCGATCAGGCATGTAGCTTTAATTATTCTCATTTATTCCAGGTGGTTATGTGTTCCTATCTCCCTGAATAGCCGTAACGAATGATCGGCCTGCCGTTTCCAGATCCGGATCCCTTTTCCCTCTGTCCGCCCTGAAAAATCCGGAACACTCCACCTTACCTTAAACATGTCGTATTCCAGTATCAAGTCGCCCTCCTGCTCGAAGTCGTAGGTGTAACACATGATGGAGTCAATGCGCACCGTACCCCTGCTGCTATATGCGATGAGGTAAGGCTTTATTTCAGCCATCCCGGTAACCGTCGTGTCGGCAAAAGGATTGAAGCTGCCATCGTCGGTGAAAAATCCGGATCGCAATACACCATCCCGTGTTCTTACTCCCTTTTCCATCAACGCGTTGTAGGCTTTCAACTCGAACGGTATTTCCTTCCTCGGACGCAAGTGCGATTCATCCGGTTGGGGTTTACTCCCGGGAACAACCATGCGTTCGGGATGTAAAACGGGATGAAAGAAGCCAAACGACTCGCCGCTGATCTTATATCCGGTATCCGGCTTTCTTTTCCATACATACCAGTACTTGCCACGGAGTACCTGCACGCTGTCGTTCGTTGAATCGGAATACTCCTTTTTTAGAGTGCCTATCTCGACAATCAGGCTGCCGAGGTGAATGTACTCACGCGGTACCCGCTCAAATGACTTTATTTTCTGACGGGCGAAGATTTCCCTGTAGAAATTGCGTATTTCGTCCCGGCCCTCCAGCGTTAACTGGTACTCCGGCATGCTCACGGCATCGGGGTCATAATGTTTCAGAAACGTTTCCAGGTCGTCCGAAGCTTCGGCATCGGTCAATTGCCACGTTAACAGTCTCAGGTCCTTCTCCGCCGCTTCCTTCCCGACATCCGGCGTTCTTCCTGCGCAGGAAATAATAATGAAAAAAAAGATCTGGCACTTCGTCATGTGAGTGGATTATCAACATTCGAAGATATCCGCTCCGTGATCAGATAAAAATGGAATTGACAACCAGCAGCCTAATGTTTACGACGTGCAGGTTTTAGAAGGCTACAGAATTTCGGGCCGAATGATTTACTACGGGTACTATTGATCCCGCAGGCTTCGGGCCGGATTGGCGAGGGCAGCACGGATGGACAGGCTTGCGATCGTCAGCAGGGTGGTGATCAATACCAGTATTCCCGGAGCGAGGATCATCCACCAACTCACGGCGATCTTATAGGCAAATCCGTCCAGCCATCGTTGGGTAACGAAATAAGCCAGCGGAAATGCGAACACGCAGCTGATCAGGATAAGGCGGACGTAACTCTTTGATAACATCGCAAGAATGTTTGACACCGACGCACCAAGGACTTTCCTCACGGCTATTTCCCTCGTTCGTTTTACCATCGCCAGGGAAGCCATACCAAATAGTCCCAGACTGGCCACAGCAATTGAAATAATACTAAAAACGTTCAGCAACCTGGTGAACAGCTCGTCGGATTGATACTGTTCCTCAAAGAAACTATCCATAAAATAATAAATGAATGGATCGTTGGGGTAATGCGTATTCCAAATCTTTTGCAGGACGGTTAAAAAGTCGCCTTGCCTCGACTCGACTCGAAAGGAGATGTAACCATACTCGAAAGGATGACGGTGGAAGAACAACATCGGATCCACGGGCTTGCGAACCGATTCGTGGTGGTAATCTTTTATTACACCGATAACCGTATACCGTTTTTGATCACCGGCGATAAGGGTCGTATTCACCGCGTCGGTGGGTGAAGCGTAGCCCAACGCAGTGGCCGCTGTTTCATTGATCAGGCATGTCATGCCGCGTTCGCGTGGATTGAAGTTCCTTCCGCCGGTCAGTTTAAGGCCGAATGTTTCCTGGTATCCGTCGTCAATCCACATCACCCAAAAGGATTGTTTCTTTTCATTTTTAGATCCGACGGCACGCACGTCCTGATCGTGGAACCGGATCTCCTGGCCGGGAATATTAAACGAGCAGGTTCCGGATTTGAATGCGGCATGCTGCAGGACTTCCGTCCGGAATTGCATATAACGGGAGTACCGGAGGGAATCCGAGTTTGTCGACGCGGCTGCCCGTAAGGTGATCGTTTGACTGCTGTTGAACCCGGAATCAAAACGGCGCATAAACGCGACCTGGTTCCCGGCGATCAGCGTAATCCCAACGATCGCTACCGCCAGGAAAAGCTGGAAAACCATAAGACTCTGTTGCAGCATGTTGGCTTTACCCCGGCCATTTCCCAGTTTATTCTTTAGAATCATGACCGGTTTATACCGCGAAATAAAATGCGCCGGATAAAAGGCAATCAGCGTTGTACACACGACAAATCCGAAGAAGTAGAGAACAACGGTTACCTCGTCCATCGAAAAAGGCGGGACGTTTGTAAAAATAAAATGGGATAAGGGGCCCGTGAAGACGAGGTAAAAACAGAAACCGCTGATAAAAGTAATGCACGAGAGGATCAACGCTTCCAGTAGAAACTGACCGCTGATGGCGAAGCGCGTCGCACCAAAGACTTTTCTGACACCGATCTCATCGGCTCGTTCCAACGACCGTGCAAGAGAAAGGTTAATGTAGTTGATCCACGCCGCGACGAGAATAAAAATCGCCAGGGATAGAAGCGCGTACAAAAGAGTCCTGTTCACGGCTGGTTTAGCCTCACCCGATAATACCTCGGATGTATGCAGTTCTTCGTATGGACGGAGCTCCATCCTGGCCGTATGTCCGCGATGTACCAGGGAGGTAATGTGCTTCATGGCCATTGCCGTAAGACCGTCATTGATCGCCTTCACGTCTTCAATGTTCTCCTTCAGTTTTAGGTAGGTAAACGTCCAGGGTGCGCTGAAATCTCCATCCCGGGGGATCCATCCGTAATAGGGCATCGTCGACCATGAAAGAAGAAAATCAAAATCGAGTGACGAGTTAGACGGAATATCCTCAAATACTCCGGTGATGGTAAACGGAAGGCGTTCATTAAAGTATATTACTTTACCCATCGGGTCATCCTTCCCAAAGTATACCTCGGCCTGCGACCGGGAGATCAATACGGAACCGGGAGGTTTCAGGGAATTCTCCTTTGAGCCGCTAATCAGTTTCACATCAAAAACCTTCAGGAAGGAACTGTCAACGTACAACATATTCTGATCCACGATCCGAACATCCTCTGTAAAGACAAAAGCCTTTTCATTGTAAACCCGCGTGACTGCCTCGACCTGCGGCGCATATTCGTGGACCAGCAAAGCCGTACGGTCGTGGGTGCGGGCGCTTTGCAGAACAGGTTCGCCTTGCTGGTATTCGTAGTAATCGATCCGGTAGATCCGGTCGCCGTCGCGGTACAACTTGTCAAAACCAAAGTGGTAACGGACGTAACCGGTAAGGGAAAGAAAAATCGCTATACTGAGGGATAACCCGACGATATTGATGAGGGTAAATAACTTTTTCCTGAAAAGATTCCTGACTGCAGTATTCCAGTAATGTCTTAGCATAGAAGGTTTGGTGCGGAAAGATAAAAAATCTGCGCAACTTAACGCGGCGGGAGCGCCATTCCGATACCATGCCCGCTTTTGGAGGCCAATTTTAAAATACTTTCGCTTTTACGTGCAATTTATATTGCTTATTTAGCGTCTTACGCGAAAGACTTGACGATGACCAAGGAAGAACTATTAAAAGAACTGGATCAGCACACCTACGTGATGTTAAAACCCTCGCCTCTGGAGGGTGTCGGCGTTTTTGCCGTCCGTGATATTCCAAAGGGATGCAGGGAGATGTTCGGCAAACCGGACAAGCAGGACACGTGGGTCACGGTTTCAAGAAAAGAAGTTGAATCGTTATCTGCGCATGCGCGGTTCATGGTCGAAAATTACTGCCTGTTCGACGAGAATAACTACTTTGTTCCCGGCCATGGATTCAAAAAGATGGACGTTTCTCTTTTTATTAATCACTCCGATCACCCGAACATCAAATCAATTGATGACGGAGATTATTTTGAAGCGACGCGTGATATTCAGGAAGGCGAAGAATTATTGCTCGATTACGGGGATATCGTTGAAGGTGCCGACTAGTGCATCATAGCAAAAATATCAGTAGGCAGTATAGGATACAACGCATTGATTTTTAGAACTGTATATTCTGGATGCTTGTACACTTATTTTTTGCGACGATTTACTAGTATATAACTTTTCCGATAAAAAAAACAATCTCATAGGGGTAAAACACATCCCGGTTGTCCTAACTGAAACCAATATTAAATGAAGCGACCTATACTCCGTTTCCTCGTCCTAGTGTGTCTCGCGCACCTTCCCGGGCGGACGGTCGCCGGCGAATATCGCAAACTGACCTTCCTGGTTTATAAAGGATCCGAACAAGTGGGAACCCTTCACGTCAGTGAGCTTGTCGAATTATCACGCACTACCTATACGCTCACGTCAGACGTAAACATCGACCTGATCATCGAATTCAATATCGAAGAAACCATTAAGGACATCTTCGAAAACGGCCGGCTGCTGAGCTCGGTCCATACGCGCTACGTGAACGAGACACTGAGAGCAAACAATACGGCCAACCATATCGACGGTAAATACAAACTTGTCGATGTCGATGCGTCCGTGAAATACCTGAAGGAAAAAATCGAAGTGACGGTTTTAAGCCTGTATTTTCAGGAACCCCGTCCCGACCAACTCGTGTACTCCGAAAACTTCCAGCAGATGGTAAAACTCCGCCAGGAAGGGAATCACACTTACTCGATCGCGTTACCGAATGGAAACACGACGACGTACCGTTACCGGGAGGGTAAAATGCAATCCGTCACTTCGCAGACGCGATTTGGTGAAATAAAATTTGTGAGCCAGAACGATTAGATCACCGCTATGAAAAAGCAATACGCAGTGATTACCGGGGCGGGTACCGGTTTAGGGAAAGCTTATGCCTTTGAATTGGCCAGGCGGGAAATAAATCTCATCCTGATATCACTACCACATGAAGGATTAGACCGGGCTGCGCAACAACTCCGTGAATTCGGTATAGACGTCAGGTGTTACGAAACCGACCTGACCATCCATCAGTATATCGACGATGTAGCGCAATGGATAAACTCCGGGTTCGAAGTTGCCCTGCTTGTCAATAACCCCGATGGGAGCGATTTGAAACGGCTCAGGAACGCCGGACCAGAATACCTGAACACCAATGAGCAACTGAACCTGATGTCCATCTCACTGTTGACCAGGGCCCTGTTACCCAACCTGATTCGCCAACGGAAAGCCTACATCCTGAATGTATCTAACGCTGCCGCTTTTGTCCCCACGGGTTTTAAGAGATTTTACACGCCATCCGGGGCCTCCGTACACCATTTCAGCCGTAGTTTGTATTATGAATTACAGGACACCAGCGTCTTCGTCAGTGTTGTCAATCCCGGCCCGATGAAAAAAGCAGGAGATTTGCCCGGGCCGGGAATTCTGGAAAGGCTATGGGTATTAACACCGGAACGTGTAGCCGGGATTTCAATTCGCAGACTGTTCCGGCGCGAAGCCGTCATCCTGCCAGGCCCCGGCAGTGTAGTAAATTGGGTCTGGCGAAAGATGGTTTCATTCCGGCCCCGGACGATAGCTGCGGTATAAAATGACCGACGACCATGTCAGGCAAAAATTTCAACGGATCTTAAATGCCGTACGGTAAGCCCCTATTCCGACCTCAATGATTTAACCGGGTCGGCCATCGCCGCTTTTATCACCTGTATACCAACCGTGAGTACAGCAACAAGAACAGCCAGTAACCCCGTAACTGCAAATATCCCCCAGTCCAGCGGAACCTTGTAGGCAAAATGCTGCAGCCATTCGTGCATGGCATACCACGAAACGGGGATCGCAATTACGATCGCGATCAGCACGAGGACGACGAAGTCCTTACAAATCAGCCGCGCGATCCTGCCCGCTGTGGCGCCCAGTACTTTCCGGATCCCGATCTCCTTCGTGCGGTTGGCGACAGCGAGCGACGTCAGTCCGAACAGTCCAAGGCAAGCGAGAAATATGGAAATATTCCCGGCCCATCCCACGATACCGCTCCAACGCTCCTCGGATTTATAAAAAGCGTCGAACTTCTCATCCAAAAAACTATACTTGAACGGTGCATCCGGGGCCGCTTTTCTCCACGACGATTCCAGAAAGCTCAACGCTTCCTTCGGGTCACCCGGTCTTAAGCGCACGAAAACAACGGCTGGCCTGAACTCCCGTGAGTTAAGGAAAAGTTGGGGCCGTACGTTGCGTGTCAGATTTTCGAAATGAAAATCGTTCGCCACACCAATTATTGTTTTCGGAACACCAGGGCCGCCGGGAACTTTCAGCTGCATACCAATGGCAAGTGAAGGAGTCGTATTCAACAGGTTTTTGACCAGCGATTCATTAACCACAACAGAAGTGCTCGTATCCGACGTGTTAGCCGGGTCGAAATTACGACCGGCAACCAGCCGCATACCCATTACCGGCAGGAATTGATCATCGACGGGATATTCGATGATACCTACATCCTTTCCGTTCACTTCGTAACGCCTCCCCATCTGACCTTCACCGTCACCCAGGCCAATAGCGGAAGCGGTAACACCGGTCACCAGCGTGTTTGACAATAGTTGATTTCTGAAGTGCGCGTAGAATCCTTCCACCGGTGCATCCTGCGCCGAAATCATGACCACGTTCTCCTTCGAAATACCCAGGTCCTTCGACCGCATAAATGACAACTGTCGCAAAATAACGAACGTGGAGATAATGAGCGACACGGAAAGTACGAACTGAAATGTTACAAGCGACCGGGTGAAAAGATTTGACCCTGCAAGTTTCACTTTGTTTTTCAGGGCTTCGACCGGTCTGAACCCCGATAAGACCAAAGCCGGATAACACCCCGCGAGCAGACCCACAGCCACTATGGTAATCGCGAGAAAGACAAACATATCCGGATACTGATCTATCGCGAAGTGCAAATTCCTTCCCGACAGCTCATTGAAGTATGGAAGGAGTGTTTGTGCAATTCCAATCCCCAGGATTGAAGAAAACAGCGTGAGCAAAAAAGACTCCGACAGGAATTGAAAGATCAGCTGTTTTCGCTGCCCTCCGATTATTTTACGCACACCTACCTCTTTAGACCTGCCGGAAGACCTGCCGATAGCAAGAATAATAAAGTTGATACAGGCGATGAGCAGCACACTGGCCGAGATCCCGATGAGTATCCATATGTTCTTGGGGTCGACGGCGCTCCATGGATCCACTTTTATACCTGTATGTACATCCGTCAGACGCTGCAGGCCGTAACCGTTAGGATAGACGCCTTCTCCATTCCACAGACCTTCCTTCCTTAAAAACGCGGCCTCTCCCGGAAAATACTTTTTCCTGAAAGAAGCAAGCTGCTCCCGGTCATTCATCAGGTTGCTGGATGGATGAAGGTGAACATACACGGCAATACCGATAGTCATATTCCAGTCATTGTTGCTGGCCTTCCCAATCGCGGTATTCAACAAGTGATCGAAACTTCCCAGGATATCAAATTGTACGGAGGAGTTAACGAGGATATCGTCAGCCACGCCTCCTACGGTAAAAACCTCATAGGTATCACCTGTCTTGATCTCAACCTGTTTACCAACCACGTTCGTCTCACCAAAAAGTTTAAGCGAGGTTGCCCTGGTCAATACAATATTGTGCATGTCTTTCAGTGCTGTTGTACTGGTGCCGGCTATCAGGGGGAAGGTAAATACGGAAAGGATCTGAGGATCGGCGAACGAAACATTGATACGGAGTACCTCACCACCTGCGCGCACAAGTTTTTCGCCCCCGCCCTGAACACGCACGAAATCCAGTACATCCGGAAAGTCGTTTTTCAGGGCAGGGCCGAGCGGAGTTATGGATGCCGGTTCACTGCCCGCACGCCCCTCATACGCCCACCAGTTATAAACCCGGTAGATGTTGGGCGCCTGAACATGAAAGCGGTCGTAGCTGAATTCGTTGACCGCATACAACAGGAACAAACTGAAACAGGCCAGCCCGATGGAAAGGCCGCTGATATTAATAAACGTCAGCAGTTTCTGTCTCTCCAGGTTGCGGAATGCGATACGCAGATAATGCAGGATCATAGACTCAGGTTTTTATTACCAGACCCATTATGCAATAAGGTTGCCGTAATTTCACAACCTCGCCTATGCCGCTTGATCGGCGATTCGAAAAGAACAGAAGTTCGGCTACGGACAATACCGTTCGGAAACAGACGTTGTTCCGTCTGCCACTTTCACATAGAGATGCACTTGCCGGTGGGCCAAGTCATGCTATGTTCGAGTCGGTCTCATTGTAACTTCGACATCAGTTCCCTGTATTCCTGATCCGACCGGAGCGAGTTAAGATCATCGTCATTTTCATATTGCTGCTTTGACGTGTTACCCATTGCTACAGCCTGGTTCAGGGCATTGTACGCTTTATCTTTTTGATTCAACCGGGCATATCCACAGCCTAGATTGTAGTAATCCCATGACAACCTGTCGGCTGGCGGAATTTTTTCAAAGTACTGAACGCCTTCGCGGTGCCTGTTCAGCACGAACAACGAATACCCTATACTTGCATGGGTGTTCCTGGTTGCCTGTCCCGCCTTCGCCATGACGGCGTCGAGTTTTCGGGCGTCGTCATCCTTTCCAAGAGCATAATAGACGGCGATCAGGTTCGCCTTTGCGTTGCCGTTATCGGGTTGAAGGGCAATCGCTTTTTTCAATACCTCTTCAGCTTCGGTTTTACGCGCCAGATTTTTCAATACCGATCCATATTGAACCATGGCCGGCCCGTCCGTCGGGTGGGTGTCTGTCCATGTCTTTAGCAAAGAGGCAGCTTTGGCATCATCGTGGCCATATAGTGCGGCCAGTGTCTCCCTTCCAACAGAATTCGGCCAATGATGCTGAGGAATCGGATCCAGCTGATTCTTCCAAAACGAAATGGTTTCCTTGATCATCTTCCTGGAGTCGTCATTATCGTTAAAGCTGTCAAAAGCGTGAATCAGTCCGGAGCCCATTGTAATCGTCCACGGCGCGTTGTTCTTCAGCACCTCATTCCACAACGTGCTGAATCCGTTTCCCCTGACATCACCCTCCGGAACGACAAAAAGTACCGGGAGATCTTTTCGAAAAGGACCGGATGGCTGCCGTCCGTAGTAGAGGACAGCAGCCTTTATCCCTGGATAGGCCCCGGGTTGCATAAGATATTGGATTGATGATGTAACGTTGGCGGATGCCGCGTACACACCCAGCCGACTCCTGTCGATGTGATGCGCCTTACCATCCCTGTCAATAAAAGAAAATATTCCCGCCAGGGACTCGGGAATGCGCGAGCCGTCACTCTCCATGGAAATACCGATGTACCCATGGGCCGCTACCAGCATCGGCCAGGTGCGATAGGTTCCCCAGGACTTTACTTTCATTTCGTTGGGACGATCGCCAACGGCGTTCAAAAAGACGATCGCCGGACGGACTTCGTCCGGTTGAAGGTCAGGCGGCAGATAAACGTCCATCCGTAATGTTCCCTTCTGATCCTGAAGATAGGGAATATCCGGTTTGACAACCACCTTCTTCATGTCCTGGTGTTCCAGCACGATACCCCAGTACCGTCCATCAAAAATGGATAACTCCTGTGCACCAGCAGAACTGCTCAGCACAATTAACAAAACAGAAAGGATTCGTACTCTCATAACATTGGTCATTTGTCACCAAATACGACAGAAAATATCCTCCGGTCTACCTTTCCGATAGGACCGGAGATAAAGTTGGCGGGCTCCTTATGCCCCGGCAGGGATGGGATAACGTTTGTGAAAACGATTTTGAATCGTCAGGGGAGTTCTTAAATTAAGCGTGTGAAGTTAACCCTTAGCCTGTATCAGAATTGAAGACACTACTGCGTTTTTGTGTGATCATGTTAAGTGCGGGCGCTTGCCTTGATCCGTACATTCCGCCGTTGATAAAGGCCCCGAACGGAATTCTGGTCGTCGATGGTTTCCTGGTGGGCAATGATTCATCGTTTATCAAATTAAGCCGGACAGCGTCGCTTGATGCTACCGGTACCGGCGGACCTGAGCGGGACGCCTTCGTGGAGATCGAATCCGAGAGCGGCGATACGTATGCGATGCCCGGCAACACTAATGGCGTGTACGTTGCACCCGCATTGAACCTCGATCCATCCGTCGCGTACAGGATCCACATCCGGACGAGTGACACATATGAATATTATTCTGATTTTGTGCCCCTGAAAGAAAGTCCCCTTCTGGACAGTGTTACCTGGAAGGAAGATATGGAACATGACAAGATCCAATTCAATCTTTACGCGCACGATCCGTCAAACAAAACACAGTATTATTTCTGGACATATAATGAGACCTGGAAGTATGTATCGACGAGCACATCGGTGTACTATTATGAAAACGGGAACATACTTCCCCGCAAGCTGGCCACGGAACTTTACGAGTGCTGGAAAACCAACACACCCGCCAACTACTATGTGACCTCGACCAGTGCGCTTACCGAGGACGTGGTATATGATTTTCCTTTTTTTTCAATACCCCAGTCGTCGAGGAAGTTATACTTTGGATACAGTGTCCTGGCGAATCAATATGCGCTGACGGCGGAAGCATATACGTATTGGTCGATTACCAAGAAAAACAGCGAGAGTCTGGGCGGGTTGTTTGATCCGCTTCCCTCCCAGCCCGAGGGAAATATTCATTGCACGACCGATCCCTCGGTGCCTGTTATCGGGTATTTTATGGCCTCAACGGTGACTCGTAAAAGGGCATTTTTTACCCGGCAGGAAATAAACGGTCCCTCCACAGGACCTTATAGTGAAACCGGGTATGAATGGTGCGACGATGAAGGATATATCATTCCCCTCGATGAAATCTCCGATTGGAGTTTACAGGGAAATCTGATCGGGGACCGCTATTATGACCTGATCACGCAAGAGCTCATTGGATATACCGTAGCGCCCCAGGAGTGTGTGGATTGCCGTTTCCACGGCGGCGTAAACATAAGACCTGATTATTGGAGAGACTGACAGAAGGAAGATTGACGATTGACGATTTTGGGATTTACGATTTTACCGGACTAGCGTCAACGGTCAATCATTAAATCGTCAATCGTACATCGTAAATCCCCAAATCGTATATCGTAAATCCCCAAATCGTACATCGTAAATCCCAAAATCTTCACGGATTTTCCCTTTTAATTCAACTGAATGTCGGTTTTGCATTGGTATTCCGCAACGGTCTTTTCTACTTTTGCCACCATGCGTCAATTGGTTGCTATTGTATTCGCGGACATGGTGGGGTATACTGCATTAATGCAGGAGAACGAACAGCTGGCACGTCAGAAGCGGGCACGTGTGAAAGAAATTTTTGACGAGTCGTTGCAGAAATACCAGGGAAAAATTTTGCAACAGTACGGGGATGGCTCCCTCAGTATCTTTTACAGCGCCATCGATGCGGTTCATTGTGCAATCAACGTCCAGCTACGGCTGCAAACGGAACCAAAGGTTGAATTGCGAATTGGTATTCATACCGGCGATGTAACAGTCGACAACGATGAAATCTATGGAGACGGCGTGAACCTCGCTTCCCGGATTGAATCGCTGGCGGTACCGGGAAGTGTTTTTATTTCAGAAAAGGTATTCGATGAAGTCAGGAACCAGGAAGATATTCAGGTTCAGCCCATGGGCTATTTTGAATTCAAGAACGTCAGACAGCCGGTGCGTGTCTTCGCCGTTTCCAACAAAGGTTTAATTGTACCCCTGAGAGAAACGCTTCAGGGAAAAACCCATCAGCCCGTAAACCGCCTTGCCGTGTTACCGTTTGTAAATATGAGCGCGGATACTGAAAATGAGTACTTCAGCGACGGCATCACGGAAGAAATCTTGAATGCTCTGACGAAAGTGGAGGGACTTCAGGTAACATCGCGGACGTCCGTTTTCGCTTTTAAAGGAAAACAAGCTGATATCCGCGACATTGCTATTAAGCTGAATGTCGACAAGGTGCTGGAAGGAAGCGTTCGCAAATCGGGAAGCCGCGTGCGAATTACAGCACAGCTGATCAATGCCGCCGACGGTTATCATTTGTGGAGCGAAAACTATGACCGGAACCTGCACGATATCTTTGAGGTACAGGACGAGATCAGCGGCATCATTGCAAACAAGCTCCGCGAAAACCTTACGACAGGGCGACCGGAAGTTCCTCTGGTGAAAGTCCCAACTCTGAACATCGAAGCGTACACACATTACCTCAAGGGACTGCATTTCTGGAATAAGGTCACTCCGGCCGATGCGCGCCGGGCGATCTCCTGTTTTGAACAGGCTATTTCGCTGGAGCCTCAATATGCAGCGGCTTATGCCATGACCGCGGCTGCGTATAGTTACCTGGGTTCGTCTGGTCAGATACTACCCCGGAAAGCTTTCGAAACTGTTCACCGGTATGCCGACATAGCGCTCGAACTGGACAGCTCCATCGCTGAAAGCCATACCGCAAAGGCAGCGGCATACTTGTTTTACGACTGGAAATGGAAGGAGGCTTTCGCGTGCCTGCAAAAAGCCAAGCAGCTCAACCCGGGTGCTACAGCTCCCAATCAGCTCCTCGGATTCTACTACATCCTCACAGGTGAAAAGGAAATGGCCATCAGGATCATGGAAGAGGCCGTTCAACTCGATCCGCTGTCCCCGATCATGAACCATTACCTGGGAAACGTGTATGTATTTTCCGAACGGTATGACGACGCAATCCGGCAGGCGGATAAACTACTCGAAATGGATCCGCAGATGCGAATCAGCATCGAACTGAAGGCATGGGCAACAGGTATGAAGGGAGACTGGCATAGCGCGCTTAAACTTTTCGAAGATGTTTACCGGTTAACCAATCATCCTCTCAAAGGCCTTATGGGCCTTGGACATGCGTATGGAAAACTCGGTGAACGGGAAAAGGCGCTCGAATGTATTCGCAAAATTGAACAACGGCAGGCTGAAGAACCCGACTCCGTACTCGACGCCGACCTTGTAGGCATCTGGCTGGCGCTCGGCGATATGGACAAAGTGTTCTACCACATTTACCAGTGCATTGAAAAACGGACGGCTCCCGTGAATTTTTTCCTCGAGTATCCACCTTTTAAGGAATTGAGAAAAGATCCGCGTTACGGGCAGCTGAAAGACCGGATGATAACCTGACCCTACCTCCCTTTCCGATATATCTTCCCGAGAACCTGCTCCTTGCCGTCAACAACTGGCAGTGTCAACTGCAGGATCTTTGCTATAAGCGGATAGATATGGATGTTCTCAAATGGCGGAATCAACTCTCCCTTCGCGATGTTCGGGCCCTTCGCAAGAAATATGCCGTGCATATCTTTCACCCTGGCCGGATCGTAGCCATGCACCCCGATAACACCGGTAGTGTCCAGCGCAGAAAGAAACTTGGCTCTGGCCGCTTCCCGTATATAATATCCTTCATGCGCGGTAATCAGCAGGTCGCCTGACCGTTTATTCCTGTAATGCCAGTGCTCCGGATATGCGGATTGTTTTAAAACGGAAAAGGTTTTGGACTGATCTTTAAGTATAGCGTAAAGCGAATCCCGCGACTGTTCATTACGCGTATAAATGTGGGCTTGCGTTCCGCTGTTCACCACAGTGATGGCCGTACTATTAAGATTTAGGATCTCATCCAGGAAAATATAACTCCCCGAACGTTGCTTCAGATCGCTCATACCATGGTCCGACACTAATATGATATTCACGGGCAGGTTGATTCTTTCAATTCCTCGCATCAGACGGCCGAGCAGGCGGTCAGCGTTCATAGCCGCCGCCTCGCTTTCCCGCGACAGCGGTCCATACAAATGACTTTCGTGGTCCGGAGACGAAAAATACAATGTAATAAAGTGAGGCCTTTCGGGTTCCGGGAATTTCATCCACGCAATCACCTGATCAACCCGCGCGGTATCCGCAACGGACTCGTCATAGCGATAGAAATAATCCGGGTGCCTTCCCGGGATTTCAGTACCTACCCAGAAATAAGAGGCGGATTTCAACTGGTGCTGCTTGGCCAGTTCCCACAACGGAACACCACCATAATAGTTCGGGTCACGTACCCGTTCGGGCAGATGCATTCCATAGCGTTCATGACGGTCGGGGTCGTAAAATGAGTTATCGACAAGGCCATGATTTCCCGGGTACATGCCGGTTACGATCGTGTAATGATTCGGGAAGGTCTTGCTCGGGAATGCCGGTATCAGTGACGTTGCCCGGGTACCTTCAGCAGCGAATTGCCGGAAATGAGGAAGCTCAAAACGGTCCAGGTAGTCATACCGGAAGCCATCAAACGATACGAGGATCACATAAGGTACTCCCGGCTGCCCGTGCGAATAGATAACAACAAACAAGCACAGGACCAGCGCAATTATTTTCTTCATCACCCAAAACTATAAAAGTCCGGGCATTCGAAGTGGTCTGGTGAAAAAGGAAACAGTTCTTTAACCTAAACTTTCAGGCCGACAGTGTCAGGGAACCCGCTGATAAAATCCTCCCGCACGAACCAGATGAAGTGTATCGCCATTGCAATCGATTCCTTTACTGTCTGCAATAACGGTGTAACCCCGGCAAACCTTTTTTCGCGCTTCCGGAAGGTCTGGCGATTCCTGATCTGCTCCAATGACAAGAAAGGCAATCAGACCCAAGGTCAGAACAACCCAAATACGTTTCATAACGGTTTACAATTAAAGCCGCTATACCATAAGAAAAAATTGTACCAAACGGCAATCAATTGAAATTCAGCAACATACATTCAAGACAATGGTAGATACACCCCACAACACAGCTATCGGCTGCCCCAAAATCCCGATTTGGACACCAGGAACACTAATGTGACAGCACGATCGACTACCTTCGAATACCTATGAATGGTAACTCTAAAGCTGCAATCAGGCCGGGTAGCCGGGTGCTGATCGTATTAAAGGAGCATCAGCGGACCGGGACCTTAACGGAAGGAATAGTGAAGGATCTGCTGACAAGGTCCCCCTCCCACCCGCATGGAATCAAGGTCAGGTTGGAAAGCGGTGCCGTCGGGCGGGTTAAGCAAATTCTGGGTTGATCCTCAAGCCGATACACTCGTGTGGGGAGGCGGCCGAAAAGCAAAAAAGCCAGGAATTACCTGGCCTTTTGACAATGAATGATGATCTATTAGTTGGCTAACCTTACGTTAACCGCATTCAATCCTTTTTTTCCTTCTTTGAGTTCAAAAGTGACTTCATCATTTTCGTGGATCTGATCGACAAGAAGACCTGAAATGTGTACAAAATACTCTTGTCCTGTTGATGTTTCCTTGATGAATCCGAATCCTTTGGATTCATTAAAGAATTTTACTGTTCCTTCTTTCATTATTAATTGTTATAAAATATGGCGCAAAGATAATAGAATATTCTAAGTAAACCACAGTATTTACGAAGATACTGAGTGCTGATTTCACCCCGATTTTCCCCTGCCTGCGCGCAGGAACTGAATTTTATCCCTTGGCGATTTGTTACCCTGTTGCGTAACCATTCCGAAATGATTGCGTAATGAAAGCAGGCACATACATTTTTTAAACTGAGGCTTAGGGCAGGGTTTACTTAAATTTTTTGAAAGCCTGAACAGACAAAATTCAATGACCCTACCGGGCGTAAAAACAAAATATTATTTAGTTATCGTAAAGGAGAAGAAAGAAAAATGGGTTGGACGACAGTATATATGAGGGGAAAAACGGGTTCGGAGGAGGAGGTTTTAAAAAATCTGGAACATTCCGGCTTTACATTCATGCCGGGTGCCACGGATGAAAAAGGTCTTTTTCTATTCTGGATTCGCGAGGACGAAAACCTGCGCGATTTTAAAAAGGCCATTGGCAGTAAGACGATCCTGAAATACAGAATACGTTTCTATACCAACGTGGAAGATTTTGTAGAGTCCAGGCATAATGCAGTGCACAACGGCTTGTTCACACAGAACCGTGCAAGCGTTATGGATGAACTGAATTCCTGGTATGAATCGAAATAGTCGTTAGCCGGCGCGGTTGTTTTTCACGATCCAATCTCCCGTTGCATCGACGAGTTCCTGAATGACATTTCTTTTGCCTGCTTTGAAAGCGTGATCGGCACCCTCAAAGGTAACCAGGGATGCCATGGGAAGCTTGTCGCAGATCGGTTTTAGCAGCGTAAGATCGGCAAGCGCATCCTTTGTACCCTGCAGAAAAAGCATCGGGACGGAAACCTGATACAGATGCTCTGCCCTGCTTACAGAGGGATTGCCTGCCGGATGAAGCGGGAATCCATAAAAGATAATTCCCTTGATAAACTCCGGACCTGATTTCGAAAGGTACTGCGAAGACATCCGTCCGCCGAAGGATTTACCTGCCGCAAAAACCGGTAAATGTGGCGCCAGTTCACCGGCTTTCTTTATTGCTGCAGATACAACTTTTTCTGCAACTGGTGGCGGGTCCGGTCGTCCTTTCCCGTTTTCTTTGAACGGAAAATTGTAGCGCAGGGTAGCAATTCCAATCGCGGCTAACCCGGACGCTAGTGCTTCCATAAATGAATGCTGCATACCCGCGCCGGCCCCGTGCGCAAGAACAAGCAGCGAATGGGCATCAGGTGGCAGGATCAACAAACCCGAAACTTCGCCAATGGTCTCCGAGACGGGAATATTTACAAGTGTCGCTTCCATGAAGTGAAATAACGAAATTCCGGCATTTATACCAGGCTGAATTTAAAGGGTAAATTTGCATAACCAAACAATAACATGAACTATTACACTCTCGAAGATAAGGAGGCGGATAAACAGTTCCTTGACGGCGATCCCGTTGACTGCAAAATCGCGCTTTCACGCCAGCAATACAACGAAGCAGTTATCAAACAGGGTGATAAAATTGTGGTGATGCTTTCAAATGGAAAAAAGTATATGGGTAACGTTGTGAGTTTGACGTTTGAAGCCACCGGTGGTGGTTTTGAAGGAGTACTGACAATCGAAAAAAAATAACCGCCATTGTCCCCTGTCCGGAAAAGTTATAACGCTGATGGGATTTGGTTTAAACTGCTCCGTTACAACGGGACAACGACGGTGTATCGCGCGGGGTCTAAAACACGGGACTGCTTTCGCCTGTGGTACCCCAATAGTTATCCACGTCCTGGTAGTAAGCGTGATCGTTCGTAGCAAGCCAGTGGTCTTTATCAAAACCGGGCATGTTTTTGAAACTATCCTTATCCCGGTTCAGGATAAATGCATGCTTCTCGGCATTCAGATAAAATTGACGGAATGGAATCGCAAATAATTTGCCCCCCAATCCCAAAAACGATCCAAACTCCAATACAACATAGTCTATTTCACCACTCTGGACATTGATCATCAGGTTGTCGATTTTTCCCAGATCTTCACCTTCCAGGTTTTCGACTTTGTCGCCGATGATGGTCGTTGCCGTTAATCGTTGCACCGGTGAATTTGCGGAGGGCCCTTCATGATTCCTTCCTGTCATATTATCCACCTCGAAATTCTTACGTTGGTTTTGCATGTTTTCAGCTATTTTAATTGAATACTAGTACCTGCAATGGCACAGAAAAAATCATGCGGAAACAGAGCACTTCTCAATGCGTGTTAATGGAGCATTTCAAAAATTGTTTTGTGGAAAAATTACGCGGGTGTGGAGTTGATGTTACAGGGGGATCAGTTTCTTTTCTTCCCGGCTTTAAATTCTGTTTGCTTCACTCCTTTTTTCCGGTTGAAAATCCGTTGAAATAAATTACGGTCCGATCGCGAAAGATCACAATCCAGTTTATCAAGAAGGTTGGCTGAAAGTGGATCAAACCGCGCAGTGGAAATCCGGTTCAACTGTTTATCCTTGTTCACCTTTTGAAAAAAACGGGCGACAATCGGTAACGCCGTAGCTGCACCTTGTCCGGACGCGGTACTTTTAAAATGGATCAGCGGATCATCCGCTCCAACCCAACATCCGATAACCAGGTGTGGCGTAACGCCGATGAACCAGCCATCCGCATTAGCTTGTGTTGTTCCCGTCTTCCCGGCCATGTCGTTCATGATCCCGAACCGCGACCTCAGTCCCGCTCCCGTACCATCGTTGACCACTCTTTTTAGCATATGAATCATCATATCGGAAGTCGCCTCCGACAACACCCTATCCGCTTCCTGTTCTGATTCAAAACGCTCCAGCACCTCGCCCCGGCTGTTCATGATGGATGTGACGGACCAGGGTGATACAGCTTTTCCGTTGTTGGCAAATACGCTGTACGCAGCAACCATCTCCGTCATAGAGATAGACGCCGTGCCCAACGCCAATGAGGGAACGGCAGGCAGGTTACTTTTAATACCCATCCGGTCTGCCACCTCAATCACATTGGATATCCCGGCGCGCTCCAGAAGTTTGACGGAAACAGTGTTGACGGAACCTGCAAGCCCTCCTTCCATAGAAAATTTCTGATCATATGTATCATCCTCACCGTTTTCCGGCGTCCAGTCTTTCATATTTGTGTAGGATGTTTTCCTGCCCGATGTATAATCGCAGGGATCCACACCCTGCTCGAGTGCCGCAGCATACACAATGGGTTTGAAAGTAGAGCCGACCTGCCTTTTTGTGCTTTCGCGGACGTGATCAAACTGAAAAAACTCATGATCTATACCACCAACCCAGGCTTTCACCTCCCCGGTACCGGGATCCAGGGCAAGGATACCCGTCTGAAGAAACTGAAGGTGATGGACCAGGGAATCGTAAACGCTGATCTGCTTTTCCTCAGTTCCCTTCCAGGTAAATACTTTCCGTATTCCCGGTTTTTTTAACTCCTCCATAATCTCCTCCTGGGAATGTCCGGCCTCCTTCAGTCGCCGGTAAACCGGAAGTGTCGTGATCTTCGCCGAAGCTACCTTCCGCAGGACCGCCTTATCAGATTCCCGCTTAAATTTATCCTGCAACTTCGCCATCTCGGATCGCATAGACTGTTCGGCGTATAGCTGAAGCCTGGAATCAATTGTCGTATAAATTTTCAGCCCATCGGTATACAGATTGTAGGGAGTGCCATCGGGTTTGTCGTGGGTTCTGCACCAGGCCAGCATTTCGCTCTTTATATATGCCCTGAAATACGGCGCCGCACCTGAGTTGTGGTTTGTCCTTTTATACCGAAGGTTCAGCGGCATGGACTGCAGGGTTTGCTTTTCCTCAGCCGAAATAAATTCGTATTTGTGAAGTTGCGCCAATACCACATCCCTTCTTTGTTTTGCTCTGTCCGGGAACAACCGCGGGTTATAGCGGTGAGTTGCCTTCAGCATCCCGATCAAAACCGCCGACTGGTCAAGGGTGAGCTTTTCTACCGGGACTGAAAAAAAACGTTCCGCTGCGGTCTTTATTCCATAAACATTATCACCGAAAGGGATCGTATTGAGGTAAAGTGTGATGATCTCATCTTTGCTGTAAATGCTTTCCAGTCGACGCGCGATGATGACTTCTTTCGCTTTGTTGATCGGCAGTGACAAAAACAGGTATGATTCCCGCGGGAAAAGGTTTTTAGCCAGCTGTTGCGTAAGGGTGCTCCCGCCACCTGCAGATCCCTGTTGAAACAAAATTCCCTTCACCAGTACACGCAATAGACTTCGGGTATCCACACCGTGATGCTTGTGAAAACGCACATCTTCGGTGGCGATCAGCGCATTCTTCAATGTCTCCGGAATTTGAGATGACGGAACAGTGGACCGTTCCTGCAGGAAGTACCGGCCCAACAAAACGCTGTCTGCACTGTAAACCTCCGAGGCTACCGGATGACTGATACTTCGCAGCGCATCCCTTCCGGGAATCTTCCCAAAAAGGCCGGCCCAAACGAGGATAAAAAATAAAAGGCATGCGATCAGGATCCCCCCAACAGCCAGGAGTGACATTTTGATCAACCGGGGAAATAACCGCCCGCTCCTGTAAAGCCCGACCACCCTGTCTCTGACATTGGCAAGAAGTACCCGGACCGTTTCAATCATACCCATATTGGCGAACTAACGAATCCAAACTGCAAAAAGCATGCGCAACACGGATTAGTTCGACCAAACAGGAGATTTAACCTCTTAATGAACAAAAAATACTTTGGGACTCACAGAGAGGCCGGTTACCCGCGGTTATTTCATATCGAGCCTGTAGCGGTTGTCGGAGGTGCGGTGTATCAGGTCCAGGCCGAGTTTCTTTTTAAGGTTATGGATATAGACATCAATGGAGGTGTCGAACAAATAGATCTCGGAACCCCAGATATTGCAGAGAAGGTTCTGGTGAGAGATCACTTTCCTGGGATTCTGGGCAAAGAAAAAGAGCAGTTCAAATTCGGGTTTGCTGAGGAAAATTTCATGGTCCCCGAGCTTGACGGAATTCGACCGGCGATTGATACAAAGGTTTCCGATCGTGAGTTCGGCAATGCTCTTCCGGATCACAAAACGACGCTTCAACACCGTACTGACTTTGTGCGTAAGGGCGCGCAGACCTACCGCTTTTTCAATGTAATCGTCACCTCCGGTATCCAGGGCCGCCTGTTGGTAATAACTTTCGGACTTCGCCGTGAGAAAGAAAATATAGGTATCCTCAAAACGTTTCAGGCTGCGAAGCTCCCGGCAAATCTCGATGCCGTTGGGGTGTGGCATCATGATATCGAGGATGATCAGGTCCGGTGAAAATTCCTTCGCCACCGTTACGGCATTCCAGCTTTCCTCCAGTGTTTTAACCTTGAATCCTTCTTTTTCGAGGTTGTACTCCATTAACTCGAGAATATCCCAGTCATCGTCCACCAACAACACCCGCAGCTGTTTCTTTTCGCTCATATAACTATGCAGCAAAAATAATGACAGCGTATTAACGGGTTTTTACAATGCAGTTATTTAAGCGTGAAGAATTTGCGGATTTGTATAACGCACTTATAACATTCGGGAAAAATATCAGCTACCCATTTTAACGGCAAGTGCTACCGCCTGCGATGTGGTGTCATCATACTGAACGGGGATCCGCACGTCGCTGTCGATCCACTCCGTGATTTTTTCGAGTGTACTGTTTTTTACTTTCTTGAGGACCGGCACCCCCATAAGTTTCAGCGAGGCGGCGTTGTAATGTTGTTCCAGCTGTGACTTCATGGGTACAACCATTAGTTTTTTTCCCAGGAAAAGGGCCTCGGCCGGGGTTTCAAACCCCGCTCCGCAAAGCACCCCTTTGGAGGTCGTCATACTGGAAACAAATTCATCCTTGTCAACCGGGTAGACCGAGAGTTTACCGATGTGATACGCTTTCTTCGCATGTTTGGAAAAAATATGCCAGTTCACCATTGGTATTCTGGCAAGAACAGGAACGAGCTTACGGTCATCGTAAGCAGGAAGGTATACCGTATAATGATCCTTTGTCTGGTTTGCCTGCTTCCGGACAGACGACCGGATTACCGGTGTAAAAATGTTCTTGTCATATTTTTCGAAATGAAACGACACGTATTTTTCAACAGGCGCATAGTTTTTTAACACCCATTCACCCACCGGATCGATCTTTCCGGGGCGTGGGACTTTTGGCGATAACAACGCGGACTGATGGCTTAATCCGACACACGGCACTTCGCGGCGTTTGCAGGCCCATGCCGTAATGGGCTCGAAATCGTTGATCACAAGGTCGTACTTTTCCACGGGAAATTTTTTTATCTCCTTGTATACGTCTTTTGAGCTGTTGTTCTTGAAGGTTTTCAGGAAATCGATGCCACCTTTCTTTCCAAAATAAAAACTCAGTCCCTTCGATTTATACTTTACCGGATAGGAAAGCCTGATATCGGATTGCGCACCGCTGACGAAAAGATCCAGATCGCCATGTTCCTGCAATGACGGGATGATATCTTCGGCGCGCGCAAGATGCCCGTTGCCCGTACCCTGGATCGCGTATAGGATCTTCACTTTTTTACGTTTAAAAATTCATTGACAAGACCACGGAATATCTCATCGCTGTCGAGTTTATCCCGAAACCGTTTCGGAAGCTTGATCGACTGTGCAAGCGGATCTTCCAAATACCGGTAAATGCTCCACTTACCGCCGTCGTATTCCAGGCAGGTCAGGTTTTCCACCCAGTCGCCGGAGTTTAAGTACGTAACCACCCCCTTTTCAGTCTGAATACTTTTAATCTCGGGATGATGAATGTGCCCGCATACGACGTAGTCGTAGCCGTTTTCAATGGCGATGTCTGCCGCAATTTTTTCAAAGTCGTTGATGAATTTAACCGCCGACTTCACACTATCCTTGACCCTTTTCGACAGGGATATCTTTTCCTTACCTAACCGTGTAAGGCACCAGTTAACGAACGTATTGAGGTGAATAAGCATGTCATATCCGATGGCTCCCAGCTTCGCCAGCCACTTCGAATACTTCATGGTAACATCAAAAACGTCGCCATGAAAAATCCAGGCGCGTTTGCCATTCAATTTGAGAACGACCTTGTTATCGATCTGAAACGACCCAATCCGGAAGCCGGAAAACTTACGGAGCATTTCATCGTGATTCCCAGGCAGGTAAACGATCTTTGTATTCCTGGCCAGCAGACCGGTGATATGTTTCACTACCTGCATATGCGACTTTGGCCAATACCGTTTGGTAAACTGCCACATGTCGATGATATCGCCGTTGAGAATGATTTTTTTTGGTTTGACAGACTTCAGGTACCGCAGCAAGTCTTCCGCATGACATCCGTAGGTGCCAAGATGAATATCCGATAATACAACGAGCTCTACGTCCCGTTTCCTCTTTTTTGCCATGTTTTACACCTGGACTCCGGAATGAACGATCCCTGAAAGAATCCGAACCGCGATGGTATATAACAAATGTAGAATGGTTACACCGGATTATCGCTATCCTGGCATTATGAAATTGTTACCTGCGGGACTTTGACATATAGTTCAGAACCTGAACCGCAGGTATTTGATCTTTTCGCCCTTCGCGGAAAACTGTTCTTCGTACTTCGTTTTGATATCAAAACACTCCGGACGGAGGTCCGATTCGTAAAGGTCATCGGTAAATTGCAAGTCGTTGATATCCTGTCTGGCCATCGCTTCCTCCAGGCTGTATTGATACAACGGTGTATTATCGGTTTTCAGGCGGATATAACTTCCGGGTTTCACAAGGCGTTTGTAGATATCCAGGTAGCGCGGACTTGTAAGGCGGCGCTTGATGTCCCGCTTGCGCGGACGCGGATCCGGAAAAGTGATCCATATTTCGTCGACTTCCCCGGGCAGGAAAAAATTTTCAATAAGCAATATCGGTGTGCGAAGGAACGCGACATTGGTCAGGTTTTGCTCCATTGCCATGGTACTGCCTTTCCATATCCTCTCCCCTTTGATATCCACACCAATGAAGTTCTTTTCCGGAAATACCCTGGCGAGGTTTACACTATACTCACCTCTCCCGCAGGCCAGTTCCAACGTGATCGGGTTGCCGTTCCCGAATTGTACGGTATTCCATTTTCCCCTGATCTCATCGTAAATGTCTTTGGTCCGTTCGATAACGTTTTCACGGTTCTCGATAATCCTGAATCGCTCTTGCTTTCGTTTCATGCTCTACTCATTCAATGGGAACGTTGCTGTTCCTGTTTTTGTGTGGATGTCTTTCATGTTACAGGTCTTCGATCTCCGCTACCACGAAAGTGCTTCCACCGATAAAGATCATATCATCATCCGCGGCGCGTTTTTCCGCTTCGCGGATGGCGTCGTTTACCCTGGGAATTACAAAGCCGGTGAGCCCCATTTCGTTTGCCTGTTGTGAGAGGGAGGTGGCATCGAGCGCCCTCGGAATATTGGCCTGGCAAAAATAATAGGTTGCATCCCGCGGCAACAGCTTCAGGACGTCGGTAATGTCTTTGTCTTTTACCATGCCGAAGACCATATGAAGCCTGGCAAAAGATTGCGCCCGGATCTGGCTCACTACTTCACGGATTCCATCAACATTGTGTCCTGTGTCACAGACCTTCAAAGGTGTTCTTCCGAGTACCTGCCACCGGCCCTTCAACCCCGTTTGCCGAACTACGTTTTCGAGTCCCGATCTGATCGCCTCAACGGAAATATTCCACCCTCTTGATCGCAGGACGTCAACGCTCTTCAGTACACCGGCAACATTTTTTCGCTGGTAAAATCCCTGTAACGGAACGGCGAGGTCTTTATAGATGAGGTCGCTCATTTTATGTACGTCAAGCAACACCTGAATACCGGCCTGACGCTGCTCGGCCTTGTAACAATCCTGTGCAAAATGCAGGGGCGCGTTGAGGTGTTCAGCCCGTTCGCGAAAAACACCTTCCACCGCTGACTGGCGTTCACTGACAACAATCGGAACATTCTCCTTGATAATACCGGCCTTTTCTGCCGCGATTTTCTCCAGTGTGTCACCCAGCAGATCCTTGTGATCCCAACCGATGTTGGTAATGACACTTAGTTCGGGGATGATCACGTTCGTGGAATCGAGTCTTCCTCCCAGTCCCACCTCGATCACGGCAATATCCACTTTTTCAGATGCGAAATAATCAAAGGCCATGGCCACGGTGATTTCGAAAAATGACGGGCGGATTTCATCGATAAGGGGCCGCACCCTGTTGACAAAGTCAACAATAAACCGATCAGGAATCTCTTTTCCGTCGATGCGAATGCGTTCTGTGAAATTCTTTAAGTGCGGGGAAGTATATAATCCGGTCCGGTAACCGGCGGATTGAAGGATGGATGCCAGCATATGAGAGGTACTTCCCTTTCCGTTGGTTCCTGCAATATGAACAGATTTGAATTTTTTTTCCGGATGCCTCAGGGCTTCACATAACGCCAGTGTATTTGAAAGGTCGTTCTTCAATGCCGCAGCTCCGATGCGCTGGAACATGGGAAGGTTATCGTAAAGAAACGAAAGCGTCGCTTCGTATGTCTTAAACATGGCGCGAAAATACAAGGAATAGTTAATTCAACACAACCGTTGCTGAAAGGTGAATAGCGATGGATATAAAAATGCCCGGTGTCTGTGAAGAACCGGGCATTATTTATTATGCTAAAGGAGTGATCAGCCCAGGTAAGGCTTCAGCGTATTGCTCCTTGAACTATGTCTCAGTCTGCGCGTCGCCTTTTCTTTGATCTGGCGAACGCGTTCTCTGGTAAGGCTATACTTTTCGCCGATTTCTTCAAGTGTCATCGCACTTTCGCCGTTCAGGCCAAAGTAGAAGGAAATAACATCCGCTTCCCGTTGCGTCAACGTGGAAAGCGCACGCTGAACTTCTCTTCTCAACGAATCGATCATCAGGCCTGAGTCAGGCGTCTCTTCGCTTTCGTTGGAGAGTACGTCAAGAAGACTGTTTTCTTCTCCGTTCACAAAAGGTGCATCCATAGAAACGTGGCGGCCGGATATTTTCATAGTATCCGTAACTTCCTCTGTCGTAATCTGCAGTACATCCGCCAGTTCTTCCGAAGAAGGCTCACGCTGGAATTTTTGCTCGAGGTCGGAAAAAGTCTTTGAAATCTTGTTCAGCGATCCAACCCGGTTCAGCGGAAGCCGGACGATCCTGGATTGTTCTGCGAGCGCCTGCATGATCGACTGACGGATCCACCATACCGCGTACGAAATGAATTTGAATCCGCGTGTTTCATCGAATCTTTTTGCTGCCTTGATCAGACCAAGGTTACCTTCATTGATCAGGTCACCCAGGGTCAGGCCATTATTCTGATATTGTTTTGCCACCGACACCACGAAGCGGAGGTTGGCTTTTGTTAACTTTTCAAGGGCGATTTGGTCGCCTTCCCGTATCCTTTTCGCCAGTTCTACTTCTACGTCTGACGTGATCAAATCCACCTTTCCTATCTCCTGTAAATACTTATCCAGGGACTGACTCTCCCGGTTTGTAATCTGCTTACTGATCTTTAATTGTCTCATGGCGTATAGTAGTTGTAATTAATTGATTCAAAACGATTTTGAGTAAATGCCCGGGCAAAAACAGGGGCTGAATTGGTGATAAACTGGCCTTTGGGGGAAGAGAAGTGGTCTGTAAAGGCTAAAATTTTAAGCAAGGTGCTTCTAAGGTTTATCAATTCGTTGCGAAGATACATCTTTCCCGAGAATTTTTGTAGTTTATTTTTTACCAACGGTGATAAAAACGAGGCCCTGCCGGGTAAATTATGTTTTAACATTTGCGCGAAATACCTTACACATAACACGAATACGGCCATTTAGCTATTTTGAGACCGCCTGACACCAAATTCTTCTTTCTACCTTTCGGTCGCATTAAAAATCACGATAACAGTTATGAAAACCGTAAATTCTAAAATTAAGTTGCGCGTTCTAAAAATTATCTTCTCTTCTGCGATGGTTATTTCTATCTCAAACGCTTCCGCCCAGAGCATTAACGGCAGCTGGAAGCAGGAGTTGACGGCATCGCTGGAAAAGTTTGCTGACTGTCAGAATGCAAATGGTGATTGCAACCGGTATATCGGCGAGTCATTGAACAAAGTATATAAGATAAACGACTTTTATAAGACGGGCCGATACATGACGGCCACTGAAATTGCCAAATTTTTAAAGGAGACGGACAAATGGACCCCCCTCGGTCCCTCATATGATCAAAAAGTGCTGGCAACGGCCCAGGAAAATGCCAATGCCAAAAAAGCGGTAGTCGCAGTTTATATGAACGCCGCAGGCGTGGGCCACGTGGTAATCATCACCCCGGGCCAGTTGCAAAGCTCCGGATCCTGGGGACTCAATGTACCCAACGTGGTATCATTTTTTCCAAGTCAGCCTGAAAAGTCATTTGTTGACAAAGGTCTTTCTTTTGCCTTTGGAAAGAATCTCATGAAGGACATCCTCCTTTACGCGCGGAATTACTGATTCCTATGGGGTCCTGGCTGTAAGAACGGCATTGCACCGCTATTTTAAAATTCCCGTCACACCATGAACACCCCATGGCTAGCGCAGATCCGGCTCACCCGGCGGCAATGGGCGAATTCCCGGTTGGTGGGTTGATCGGCCGGACCTTTTTTTCATCAATTCTGCGTCAGCCAGTGCCGGGAAGAACCGGTACCTGGCGCGTCCAGAGTGATGACACTGTCAAACCCTATTTTGACGAAAACGTTTCAGGTACACTGCTTTTTAGCAAAAAATATTTTTATTCGCAGCGCTATTATGTTGCATAACGGATGGAAATAAAAAAATACTTCGCGGGCATAGGATTGAAGGGGAATATTTACTGGGCGCTTGTATTGAGAATCCTTGTCGCGATGCTCCTGTTTACGCTGTGCCGCGTGGGTTTTTACTTGTTTAATATGAATTACTTTCCCGGGATGACACCGGGAAACTTTGCCCGGATCCTTTACGGCGGACTGCGGTTCGATTTGACTGCGGTGCTATATATCAACTCGCTGATGATCCTGATGACGATCCTGCCATTCAACTTCCGGTTTCGCAGCATATACCAGGCGTTGATCAAATACATCTTTTTTGTGTTCAACGGCCTGGCTCTCGCCGCCAATGTGGCCGACTTCATCTACTATAAATTTACCCTGCGCCGGACCACCGCGGATATTTTCGACGAATTCGACGAAGGACCCGGAGCAGGCAACCTGTTCTTTCGCTTTCTTATCGATTACTGGTATGCATCGCTGTTCCTGGCAGTTCTATTGTGGCTGATGGTTTTTCTTTACAAACGGATCAAGGTAAACGGCCCCATGCTCACGGACAGGCTAACATATTATTTATCCGGAACGATCCTGATACCGCTAATCGCTTACCTCTTCATCGGCGCGGTACGTGGAGGCTTCCGGCATAGTACACGCCCGATCACACTTAGCAATGCTGGTGAATTTGTTGAGCATCCCAACGAGACCAATATTGTATTGAATACCCCGTTTTCGATCATGAGGACGGTTGGAAAGAACAAAGTCAAGAAACTGGAGTATTTTAAGGATAAGAATGAGCTGGCCGCAGTCTTCGACCCCGTGCACATACCGTCCGACACGGTTCCTTTCCAGGCTCGCAATGTGGTTGTCATTATCCTGGAAAGCTTTTCAAAGGAATTCTTCGGCGTATTCAATACCGAGAGGAAAGACTACAAAGGTTATACACCTTTTCTTGACTCCCTGGTGCAGCACAGCAAGTCTTTCAGATACTCTTTTTCCAGCGGCCGGAAGTCCATCGATGGCCCCCCTTCTATCCTCGCCGGTATACCAACTTTTAATGTCCCGTTCGTACTTACACCATTTGCCAATAACAACTTCAACAGCCTGGCGTCGCTGCTGGGGCAAAAGGGATATCATTCGTCTTTTTTTATCGGTCACCCCAACGGGGCAATGGGTTACACCTCATTTACAAAGCTCGCGGGTTTCCAGCACTATTACGGAATGGATGAGTACGGAAACAACGACGACTTCGACGGTATCTGGGGAATCTGGGACCATAAGTTCTTCGACTACTATGCCGACCGGCTGAAGGAATTTCCACAGCCTTTTGTCAGCGTGTTGTTTTCAGTCAGTTCCCATCACCCGTTTATCGTGCCGGAAGAGTTCAAGGGGAAGTTCAAAGGTGGAAAACAGCCGATCCTGAAATGTGTGGAGTACACCGACTTTGCCCTTCGTCAGTTCTTCAGGAAAGTATCGACCGAACCGTGGTATCAAAACACCCTCTTCGTCATTACGGCCGATCACTGCTCCTCGGATATTATCTTCGACGAGTCTCGCACCACCCGTGGGCTATTTTCTGTCCCGATATTTTTCTTCCGTCCAGACAACAGCCTGGCAGGTATGGAAGAGGAAATCATTCAACAGGCTGATATCATGCCGTCGGTCCTCGGCTATCTGCATTACGACAAACCCTACGTCGCTTTCGGGCGGGATGTGTTCCGGGAAAAAACACCACCGGTCGCCTTCAATTATCGCGACAGCTATAATTTATTCATGGACGACTATCTGCTGAATTTTAACGGCGAAAAAACCGTCGCGCTATTCAATTTTAAGACAGACCGCCTGCTGACCCATGACCTGATGGGTGAGCACCCTGACGTTACCACCGCTATGGAACGGAAGATGAAAGCCATCATCCAGCAATACAACAACCGGATGATTGATAACGACCTCCTGGTCAAATAAGTCACGGCAAATCACAGCCTGCGCAACATCTCGTTGCTTATACCAGGTATTTTATCCATTTTAAATGGGTTTTTAAAATGAGGTCAGCCGATGCAGATTCAGAGTAACACGTCCGAACGGTATTTATCCCTTGATGTTTTACGGGGACTGACCGTCGCGCTGATGGTCATCGTCAATTCACCGGGTACGTGGGATCATGTCTATGGACCTCTCCGGCACGCGCCATGGCATGGTTTCACCATCACGGATATGGTATTTCCATCCTTCCTTTTTGTCGTTGGAAATGCTATGAGCTTCAGTATGCAAAAACTGCAAGCGAAAGGGGATTCGGCTTTCCTTAAAAAAGTATTCACCCGAACAGCTTTGATTTTCCTGATCGGTCTTTTCCTCAATGCCTATCCGTTTGTAAAGTATCTGGATGGAGGAACCTATGGTCCGGTCGACTTAACTGCCATACGCATTTTTGGTGTATTGCAACGGATCGCCCTTTGCTATTGTATCGCGGCTCTTGTTGTACATTACCTGGGAATAAAAGGCTCCGTTATTTTCAGTGTGATCGCCCTGCTGGCATTCTGGGCGCTGATGTACTTTTTCGGCGACCGGGGTGATCCCTACAGCCTCGCGGGAAACGCCGTGGTGAAATTGGATCTCTGGCTTATCGGACCCGTAAATATTTATAAAGGTGAGGGAATTCCTTTTGATCCTGAAGGACTCCTGAGCACGCTTCCCGCCGCCGTCAACGTGATCGGTGGATACCTGGCCGGCCGCTATATCCAGAAAAGAGGTAATAGACGGGAAACTGTCCGCGGTCTCATGCTTGCCGGTTTTATACTCATTGCCGTATCGCTCCTTTGGGACTCCGTTTTCCCGATCAATAAGAAAATATGGACCAGCTCGTATGTGCTGCTTACGGTTGGACTCAGCACATGGGTGCTGGCAGCGCTGATGCTGGTGATTGAGCTCGCAAAGATCAGGAAGTGGACGTATTTTTTTGAGGTATTCGGACGAAACCCCCTTGTACTTTATGCTCTCTCTGGAATGATCGTCAAGACAATGACGTTGATCCGGATCGATGGTATAGGTTTAAAGCCGTGGTTGTTTGATCATGTCTTTTTGAAAATAGCAAGTCCGCTGAACGCATCATTGCTTTATGCCATCGCCTATATGCTGCTCATCTGGGCCATCGGTTACTGGATGGACCGTCGTAAAATTTACGTGAAAGTATAGCTGTTAGCGGCTACGCCCCTTGTCCAGAATTCCTTCCATTTCACCCGGTGAAAAACCAAGTTTCCCTGCCACCATTCTTATCAATTCTTTTTCCGCATGGGCAAACTCGCCGTCGACCCAGGCCAGATCGATCATTTCATCGAGTTGTTTTTCCCTTTCCTCGTTATTCTGCGGAATAAGGTAAACGTATTCGTTTGCCTTCAGCAGCATAACGTTCAGCCTGTCCGGTGGTATACCGTGTTGATAGGCAATTTTGGAAAGGGCTACTCTTTCCAATTCCTCGATTCGTCCATCGGCGGCGGACAGCGATACGAGATTTCTGAAATGTTCAAGCTTTACGGGATCTAACATGTTTAAAATTTGTTGGTAACGTCCTGTTCTATGGATTTCGTTTGGAAGATAATTATTTTTATTCAAACATCGACAGGTCATAGTAACCGGCACCGTCCCGTACACAGGTGATGATCAGGAAATAAAATAGCGCAACTATTCTTTATACAAAGGAGTTATTTGTCAGCCTGCTCAACGACTTCCGCAGTCACCGGTTTGCGCGCAATCACGAAGTCAACAACCCTCCTAAGCACCTCGTCAGATCTGAGGTTATGTCCCAGTCCTCTGGTGGCAATAAATTCAGAACCTGCCCACGCCGCATGTATCTTTTTAGAGTGGACAACCGGTGTGTTGTCATCTTCCTCATCGTGAATGATGAGCCCGGGTATCGTCAGCGAGGCGGCAAACAGGGGTGCGGAAAATTCCTGTGGCCTTTTTTTAAAGAGTTCGTAGAACCGGTCCTCGATGAGCGCAGAACTCCGGTCTGAAAGAGCCAGCGAATGTTTATAAAAATCAAAGAACTCCCCGGCATCTCCGGGCGAAGCAAGGCTCACCAGTTTTTTCACCTTCAGGTTTTGACTCCGGTGAATTGTATAGATCGCGGAAAAACTACCGATGGAATGGCTGATGATACTTTCCACCTCTCCTATTTTTTCGATCACGCTTTCCATTATCTCGCTGTATAATGGAACGCTCAGGAATTTCCCTCCGGACAATCCGTGCCCCGGGGCATCGAACGCATGAATCGTGTATTCGTCTTTGTTAAACGTCTCGACATACCTTTTCCACCGGTACGTGTGGCTTTGCCATCCGTGTACCAGCAAAATATTCTTCGCACCGTTACCCCACCGGTATTCCATTATCGGTACCCCGCCGTGGCTGAACACCGACTGCCGGGCTGTATTCAGAAAAGCCTTCTGATTGGTACTGAGGGGAACCCTGAACGGGTAGCAAAATAAATTAAGCCCGGCGTGAGCGGCCTTTCCTGGCGCGATACGAGCGAGGGTATTCAGGTAAAGTCCCGCTCCTTTCATGATCAAATTTTTCATATACCATTTCGTTTATAGATACCGATTGGTATCTTATGTGTTAAAAAAAATCAAATTTCTATTTCCTTCAGCTGTTTATCCAGGTGTCTGATAATTCGTTTTATATCCTCGTTGTTGCCCCTGAGCTTACTCATCATAATGGCTCCTTCGAGGCCACCGATGATCAGCGTTGCGTAAAACTCCTTGTCAATACCCGGCTTTATCTGTTTGTGGCGGATTCCGTTTGTCAGTAACGTGATAACGGATTCCCGAAGCCCGTTGAGGATTCCCAGAGCGGCTTTGCGCAATGCCGGATTTGAGTCGTCTGCTTCAATGGCCGCGTTCATCAGCGGGCAACCTCCTTTCAACGGGGGATTACTAATATAGGATTCAAAGAAACTGAAGACATTCCGGAGTTTATCACCGGCTGTCTTCTGCTCCCTGACACGTTCACGGAGCTTTTCAAACATCAGGGAAGATAAGTGGACAAGCGTTTCCACTTCGAGTTGGTCCTTGCTTCCAAAGTGGCGGTAAATGGCACCCTTTGTGAATCCCGTAGCCCCTGTGATATCACTGATGGATGTTGCCTTATAACCGTGGGTATTAAAAAGGGAACCGGACTTCCGTAATATCGTTTCTTTGGTCACCAGGGGATTTCGCATGTTCAAAGATACCGATTGGTATCTTAATTGTCAACAGCCAGTTCAAAGCAACCGTCTCCGGAACGCAGGGCTGTTATCGGCTACAAATCAACCTTATCGTTATCTTTTTAAATGAGATTGTAGTACTTTCTGCCTTTTATCAGCCGGATTGTATGAGCGTCAACAATTACATGATTACCGGCTCCAACGTGAAGGAGCCACCAACTTCGTTCGTAGGAAAGTTAAAATTTCTGGGTCCCGGCTTTATCCTGTCGGCATCCATCGTCGGCTCTGGCGAGCTGATCGCCACGACGACACTTGGGGCCAAAGCGGGCTATACTGCTTTTTGGGTTATAATTGTCAGTTGCCTCGTGAAGGTTGCCGTACAACTGGAATTTGGAAAGCATACCATTGTCACGGGAGAAACAGCCATGCAAGCCTTCAATCAACTCCCGGGTCCCAGATTCGGCAAAGGGCGCTGGAGTGTGTGGCTGATCTTCTTCTTTATCCTATTAAAAGTCATACAGCTCGGTGGAATGATCGGCAGTACCGCCATTGTGTTAAATATGCTTTTCCCCGCCGTCTCCATTGTTATCTGGGTATTCGCGGCAGCCGTACTGGTGTCTGTCCTGATCTATAAAGGATTCTATTCAATCGTCGAAAAGTCGTCTCTTTTTATGACCCTGATGTTCACCTTACTTACGGTCACGGCGGTTTTTTGTCTTACCTACACGCCATACGCCATTTCGTGGCCCGATATCCTGAGCGGCCTGACATTCCATCTTCCCCGTGAAAACGTGGCAGTCGCTATTGGCGCATTCGGGATAACCGGGGTTGCCAGCGACGAGATCATAGCATACAATTATTGGTGTATTGAAAAAGGGTATGCCGCATATACAGGCCCACGGGAGGATTCAGACCGGTGGCGGAACCGCGCCAGAGGATGGATCAGAATCATGTATCTGGATGCGGTTATGGCGATGATCATTTACACCATCGTTACGGCAGCCTTTTACCTCCTGGGAGCGGCGGTGCTTCATGATCGTGGTGTGATCCCGGAGGGAAATCAGCTGATCGAAACCGTAGCCCTGATTTATACCGAGTCACTAGGTCCCGGCGTCCGCACCTTGTACCTGATCGGCGCATTCTTCGTTTTGTTTTCAAGCTTGTTCGCCTCACTCGCGGCCTGGACAAGGATGTACTCGGATATATTCGGACAACTCGGTTGGATTGATTTTTTCAACCAGGACCATCGTAAGAAAGTCATCGCCATCCTGGCATGGACCTTCCCTACGGTTTGGGCACTGACATTCCTTTTTATAAACCTGCCGGTTATGATGATCCTGTCCGGCGGTGTCGTGGGTTCGATGCTACTGTTTATTATCGTGTTCGCGGCTTTTCATTTCCGTTTTAAAAGGGTACAACCATTCCCTTCCGGCTTGTTCTACGATATCGCCCTTTGGGTCAGCATCGTTTCCATTGTGGCTGTCGCCGTGTACGGAGTTTCCAGCCTGTTCTAGCGGGCGACTTGCGAAAAGAAAATCATCGGTGTAAATTCGATTATTAAAGTGAATTTGAAATAAATGAAATCCAAGACGATGTTAAACCGCAGAAAATTCCTGGGCCAGTCTGTTGCCGGCGTTACCGGTCTTGTTCTCAGTGCTCCCGCGTTCTCCAATATCCTTCTTCCGCAGAAAAAGGAAAAGTTGGGAGTTGCCCTCGTGGGACTTGGTTATTACAGTACCGATCTGCTGGCTCCGGCGCTGCAACTGACAAAACACTGCAGTCTCGTAGGCATCGTGACCGGAACGCCAGCCAAGGCGGAGAAATGGAAACAATTGTATAACATCGCGGATAAGAACATTTACAATTACGAGAACTTCGACACCGTCGCGAACAATCCCGACATCGACGTGATCTATATCGTGTTACCGCCATCCATGCACGCCGAATATACCATTCGCGCCGCGAAGGCCGGCAAGCACGTATGGTGCGAAAAGCCGATGGCGCCCAGTGTGGCTGACTGCAAAAACATGATCGACGCCTGTAATAAAAATAAAGTGAAGCTGAGTATCGGGTACCGCATGCATCACGAACCGAACACACAACGTATTATTCAGTTTAGAAAAGATCTGACTTACGGGAAAGTGTTAAGTGCAAACGCGATGGCTGGGTATTTTGATCCACGGACAGATCACTGGAAACAAAAGAAAAGTATGGGCGGCGGTGTGATGGGCGACATGGGTGTTTATCCACTCAATGCTGTCCGGTACAGCACCGGCCTTGAACCCATCGCAGTGACGGCAAAGGCGTCGACGACCAGACCCGACATATACAAAGAAGTGGAAGAAACGATGAACTTTGAACTGGATTTTCCCGGAGGTGTTACCGCGACCTGCGAAGCGAGCTTTGGTAAGGGGATGAACAATCTTCAGGTCAACTGCGCCAAGGGCTGGTATAAACTTTCACCGTTCCAGGCGTACAGTGGCATTGACGGAATAACCAGCGATGGCATTAAGCTCAATGCCACGATCCCCAACCAGCAGACAAAACAAATGGACGACGATGCCCTTGCTATCCTCAATAATACCACGGTGCTGGTTCCCGGTGAAGAAGGATTAAAAGATACGATCGTCGTTGAAGCGATCTACCGGTCGGTAGCGGCGAAGAAAAAAGTTCAAATCGGGTAACGGGCTCACCTTCTCTCGAATATCGCGTTGTGTTTGCTCCCCATGTACGAGCCCCACTTGATTTCCGAGTTGATCCGGATATCGGTAGCCAGCCGGTTCACCTGCAACCCGTGGAAGGAATAGGTTTTTGTCGTGTTCGTCCCGTGGCAGTAGACGATATCGAGCAGGCCGTCTTTATCCATATCACCGATCCATGGTGTGGACGAAATGTTACTTCCGGGATTTCCACCGGTCAGCTGTAATACCTCCTTTGTCTTAAAATCGATGATCACCAGAATATTTTGAAAGCTCGCTTTTTCTAAAAAATCGTAGCTCACGACATTGACGTTGAGTATCGCCTCATCAATCCCGTCCGCATCCACATCGATCACGACCGGGGTACTGGTCTGATAACTTCCCAGGGAATCAATGTACTCGATCTTTCCCGAAGCTCCGTTCACCATAAACTGACGGCTCCACCCCAGGTCCGGCCATTGGCCGACTGCATAGGAGACAAAAAAATCCGGCACGTCATCGTTTCCCGTAAAATAACCCGGCGCCACCGACGAATAAGCTTCCGTTTCCGGCATCTTGACTGACCACAACGGACGATAAGTCGCCCCGTCAAATGCGACCAGCTTCCCTTCCACAGCGTTCGCCACAACATCGGCGGCACCGTCGTTGTTTATGTCGACCCATAACGGCGGGGCGATGTATCCTTTATCAGGACTGCTATCCAGTACCCGTGCCTTCGAAATGTCTCCTTTTAAAAGGTCTGACAACGTCGTGGCAAACAACTTTCCACCTACTGTTTCTCCTCCTGTTCCGAATATAATTCGATAATCCCTCCCATCCTTCGCAGGAATGGCAATCACTGAACTGTAAATTTCTTTGCCATCGGGCATGGCGGCATGGGCCAGTAGTCTACCGGTTTTGCCGCTGAGGAGAACGAGGTTTCCCGGGTATCTGTTCTTTGTGTCGAATGGTGGAGCCAGCACATTTCCTCCATTTGAAATGAGGATGTCCTGTACTCCATCGTTGTCCTGATCCGCGATAAACTGCCCCGTATAAAAATTGAACCATTTTGCAACGGGGTTTTTTCTGTCGAATCTCCAGACCACCTCGCCGGACTTCCCGTTTATCGCCATAAATTGCGCTGACCGCCCTCCAATAAAAATATCGTCGATCCCGTCGCCGGTGATATCCTGTAACATGGCCGAACAAAAGACATGATCGATGGACGGTACCTTCCAGATCATTTTGCCATTCGCGCCATTGAGAGCAATGACGGCCGAATCACATGCTTTAAATTCTTCCCTGCCGGTACCAAAAACAATATCTCCGATGCCATCACCGGTAAGGTCGGTCACCCGTGGTGAAGAAAATAATCCGATGCCATCAAATGCAGCTGCCCAGGATTTCGCCGACGCGGGTTGCGCCCTGACGGCATCGATATGAACGACGGAGAAAGTCAGGACATAAACCAGTGTTACCGGGATCTTGACGAAATACCATTCCTTCATGGTTTTATAATCACCCGACGGGTGAACTCCTTTGCTGTTCTTTGTCATGTGATTATGGTGGTTGGCCTGCGCCAGTCAAACAATGGCGTTGAAGATCCTCGCTTTTATCAGAAGAGGTTTAATGGCGGTTTTAAAATTAATTGTAAGTTTAATAAAGATTGAAGAACAAATCAGAATCTATTAAACTCTACATGCGATATTTTTTTACTCCCCTAACGTTCCTTGCCTTATCTGTCTACCTGGCGATAAGCTGCAGCAGTGAGAATTCAGGAACGAACCGCAATAACTGGCCTGAATACCTGGGCGGCGCCGACCGAAATCACTATTCATACCTGGATGAAATCAACCCATCGAACGTCAGCAAACTTCAGGTCGCCTGGGAATATCATACTCAGGACAGCGGGCAAGTGCAATGTAACCCGGTGATCGTCGACGGGGTCTTATATGCGATGACTGCTACGGTTCAGCCCTTTGCGCTGGACGCGGCTACCGGTAAAGAAATATGGCGTGTCCGTGATACAACGGATGCCACGTGGTACGGCACAAACCGGGGCGTTTCCTATTGGGAAGATCAGCATGACAAACGAATTCTGTACTCGAAGGAATCCTGGCTATATGCCATTGATGCTGTGACCGGCAAACCTCTCGTTTCTTTTGGCGACAACGGTCGTGTAAGCCTGGCTACCGGACTTGGCCCGCTTGCAAAGTCCCGTTTCGTTGTTTCAAACACGCCCGGGACAGTGTTTGAAGACCTGATTATCATGCCACTCCGTCTCTCCGAAGGTAACGATGCCGTTCCCGGATACATCCAGGCCTTTAACATACGTACCGGCAAGTTAGCATGGGTTTTCAAAACCATCCCCGACCCCGGTGAACCGGGTGCAGATACATGGCCTGCCGATGTGAAACAGGATTCAACCGTCGGGGCAGCCAACAATTGGTCAGGTATGGCGGTCGACAAAAAACGGGGAATCGTCTTTGTTCCCACAGGCTCTGCGGCGTTTGATTTTTACGGGGCTAACAGGATTGGAAGCAACCTTTTTGCCAACACGTTGCTTGCTCTGGACGCAAAAACAGGAAAACGCATCTGGCATTTTCAAATGGTGCATCACGATATTCTCGACCGGGATGCCCCTGCTCCGCCAAACCTGGTGACAGTTTCACACGCTGGCAAAAAGATCGATGCCGTAGCACAGGTTACAAAACAAGGGTATGTATTCCTGTTCGACCGCGAGAATGGTGAACCCCTTTTTCCAATTGAAGAAATTGCCGTACCGGCGTCCGACGTTCCCGGGGAGCAAGCCTGGCCGACTCAACCACGTCCTGTCAAACCGCTGCCCTACGCACGTCAATCGTTAGGACCGGATGATATCAGCCCGTTCGCTTCCAACCGCGACGAACTCCTGGAAACGCTCAAAAAAGTAAGAAGTGAAGGACCTTTCACACCACTGTCCAGGCAAGGGACCATTATTTTCCCGGGACTGGATGGAGGAGCGGAATGGGGCGGCGCGGCTGTCGATCCGGAAGGAATCATGTACCTGAACAGCAGTGAAATGGCATGGCTTATCTCGCTGGATACAGCGCAGGCTGAAGATGAATCCATCCATCCCGGTGAAAAATTGTACCTGGCGAATTGTGCGACGTGTCATGGCGCGCAGCGCAAAGGCAACCCGGCAAGTGGATTCCCATCGCTTATGAATATGGAATCGCGATTCAAACGCGATCACGTGATCAATGTGATCGGTACGGGCAAAGGAATGATGCCGGCCTTCAAACGTCTAACGGATACGGAGAGGCAAACACTGGTTGCCTTTCTTTACGGGGACAAGTCAGCCGTTCAGGACGACAAGAAGGAGGCGGGAGACCAGAATTCAGTTGTCAAAGCGAAAAAGAAGAACTATCGGATTTCCGGTTACACCAAGTTTCTGGACAAAGACGGCTATCCCGCAATAAGCCCACCCTGGGGAACACTGAATGCGATCGACCTGAATACCGGCGAATACCGCTGGAAAAAAACCTTTGGTGAAACGCCTGAACTGGCAGCCGGGGGAATCACACAGACCGGATCGGATAGCTACGGAGGCCCGGTGGTAACGGCATCCGGCCTCATCTTTATTGCGGGTACGAAAGATGGCAAGTTCCGGGTTTTTGACAAACACACCGGCGACCTCTTATGGGAGACGAAACTTCCAGCCGCCGCCTTTGCAACACCGAGCACGTATAGCGTGAACGGCAAACAGTATATCGTAATGGCCTGCGGGGGAACAAAACTTGGCGCGCCAAAAGGCGATAGCTATGTGGCATTTGCCCTGCCATAAATTAACGCGTCGATTCCGGAACATACTTGCCTCGTCAAAAATCCGTCCGCAACCAAAACTATTCAGGCAGCGGATTCATCTAATGGTTTTACAGGTTAAACCCTCATGCCATGAAAAAAATGATAGTCTTGATTTTTTTGTGGATCCCTTTCACTTTTTCTTCCGCTCAGGAGTCAAAAGAAAAGGTGATGGAAAAACGGGCACGCGAAATGTACCGTGTTATCGGACTCGACGATAAGGAACAATGGAAGAAATTTATTTCCGAAAATTATACACAGGCGCTCATTGACAAGCCGATGACCATGAAGGTGGACCAATCCGAAAGCGATCGGTCTTCCGCTTCTACAAAGGATACCATGGCGGGTGTAGAAGAAAAATCAATGATGTTCCAGCAACTTCACAGCGATTTTGGAGCGAGTAAACTGGCGTCCTTGACGACGGCATCCCAAACCGTCGATATGGTCCTGGAAAATAAATCGGGACTCAGGGGAATATTCAAACTTACATTCGAAGATAAAAGTCCATACTTGATCCGCGGAATCGGTATTGAAGCAAACAGATAGCACCGTTTTAGCCGGCGATTCTGTAGCCAATGATCAATACCCAGGGATTCGTGTCGGGCGCTGTAAACGACCATTGCTCCGTTTTTCCTTCAGAAGCAAATTCTCCGGTCCGCGGATTGAACCAGTAGTAGGGTAATTCACCGGATTGGCCATTGATCTTAAGTTCACCGCCTGATTCAAGGTATGCAACGTAGAAGGTACCTTCTTTTGCCAGAAGTGGTTTCATCCCGTCTGTAAGGTCCCAGCGTTTTTCCATATCGGCGAAGTCAAAATTCCTGAAAGCTTTGGCCACGAATCCGACGTATTTGCTTCCCTCCAGGTCAATGGCTTCACGCCACGAGACCGCCTGATCGGTCCAGACCGGCCAGCCCGGTTCGTCGGTCGTCAGTTTCCATTGCCATAATCCGGCGGCTCCGTAGACAACACCCATCGTGCCTCCGTGCATCAGTTGCTGCCACGCTTCCTGTCCCTGCCACCAGCCCAGGCCCAGTGTTCCGCCACTCATTCCCTCGTATGTAGGCTCACCGTTGAGGCTTGCTTTTACAGGTTCGTTATTATACATTTCTTCGACTTTATAGGTCACGTGTTTTCCCTCATGGCCGCTTTGCGCCCACTGAAAGTCCAGCCAGGGCTCAGCCTGGTATGTACGGTTGTAGTGAAAACATTTGGAGCTGTCGTTTTGCGCCCAAACCGCCATATAATTGTCGGCAGGATTGTAATGTATTCCGGTAGGCTGGCCGTAGCAGTCCCATTTTTCAACAGCCTCGCCGCCAGGCTTCACACCGGGATCGCGCCCCGTGCCATCTCCACTCACCAGCCAAAAAGCGGGCATACTTCCGTAGCGGGCTACTAAATACTTACAATAACGGGCGTACTCTCCGGGATCCGCTGTTGTTCCAAGAACGGTTTTACCCTTCCAGCCGTAGCCATGAAAAACGGGCTGGTAGACGGGTACAATTTCATGATCAACCAGTATCGTTATCAGGGAGTCCAGGTACTGGAAGTAGTCGGGTTTTAACCGGTTCAGATGACCATCCGGGAGGTCTTCGAAAGCGCGGTCGAAGCCGAGAACTGTATCCCTCGATTCGGGACCTTCGGCATAACGGTCAGGCTGTACACTCATTAGCAATGCTGTATTGTAACCTTTCGCCTGCCGGTCGCGCGAATATATAGCGACCTGCCCGGGCTTGGCACGGAAGGGAATACTCCAGGGTGTATCGCCAACAACAAGAAATGGTTTTCCATCTGCGTGCCTCACGTTTCGTTTTCCATCAGACATTCGCAGTAACCCATGTCGAAGCAGATTGTTTCGTCCCTGGTAAGGCACTGATCTGAACTTGCCTGACTGCATCAACCCTGGATCCTCGTTTGTCGAAAAAGACGCCCAACGCCATGTCGAAGTCGAATCAGGGGATGCGAACCGGATCTTCCACAGGTTTCCGCCGTCCCAGAATGCCGGCCTGACCAGGGAATCTCCCTTTTCATTGATAAAAACCGCCCAGACATCTGTGTCGGTGTATCCGTTTGCTACATTCTTCTGAGATGTGAGGCTGATCTCAACGGTACTCCACCTGGGCGCCTCCGGTAACACCTCCATTTGCCGGTTGCAGGAAGCAAATACAGCTACTGTTGCTAAAATGAAAGCATGTCTTACACTCATATCAGGGAGAGGTTCTTTGGAGATTGGCGATGTTACACAGAAAATCATACCGGCCGGATCTGCGATACCCGGCTTGCACGGATTATACTGTGGGAGTGATCAGGTCAATGGCTATCCTTTAAATGGGGCAATGCCCGCTCAACAGCCCTGTGCCTGATCTTACGGATATCGGTAGGCGTATGACAAACCACGGCGTGGCCGTTGAATATTACGATCGGGTATTTGATCAGGTGACTACCATGAACGAGTACTTCCAGCCATCCATCCATGGTAAAGGTATTCGCTGAAACTTTAGCCTGATAGTCGGCATGCGAATGATCGAGTAATTCATCCGGATGAACGCCAGCCATGTTCACTATTTCTTTCCAGTATGTTGGTGAAAGTTTTTCACGCAATACATCGACTTCGTTGATATGTTTACATACGTCGACCGCTATCGCTTTTGTCTGTTTGCCAATACTGGTTTGCGGATTGTAGATCAAAAACAACTCGTTTGGATGAAATTGCATAGCTAGGGGTTTAAGTGATATGAAGATAATAGAAAATTAGCGAAGTAGCAATCGATTGCAGCCAGGTGCTTATCCTGTGCCGCCGATAACTACCTGCCGGCGGAATTGCAAATTTTCGAACATGTTGTCACACCTAACTCGCCGAATGTGTTCAAATGTACCGGACATGGGGTTTTCTCCAGTGATGATTGGCTTAGTAGTACCGGCTGTTTAAATTCTTCCATGTGAGCACTTCATCTGTGTACTTTCCACCGAACCGTATTGTGATGGCAGCGGCATCACCTGGCTTTTTGTAATAGTAAGTAAGCGTTATCCCCCTTGCATAAGGTATTCTTCCCGATCGGACTTGTGGCTATGTTTGTCCCGGTTTGCAGCAGGACAAAATTATCCAGGCAAACAAAAATTTATGAAACAGTAGGTTTGTGCCACATTTTTGTTGTTCGGAATGATCCAAATGTCCTTTGCACAGGACCAGAATCCCCTTGTTGTAACACCGGATGCGACTTATTTTAATTTTTGGAAAGGCCACTGGTTTGCACTGAAGGACGACTACAGCATTGACTCGACCATTCGTTTTGAAGTGACCCAGGGCGTACACCAGGCTGCTTTTGAAGAGAGGTGGCACTTTGGCAATGCTCATTCATTCGCTTTGCGAAGCTGGGACAAGAGCAACAACAAGTGGGGATTTGTCTGGATCAGCGATAACGGCCTTTATCAGGTTTGGGACACCCGTAAGGTTGATGGTCATTGGTACCTCTACAAGGAGTTCACCATCAACGGTGACACCTACATGTCGAGGCAGGGGTTCATACCGCAGGCGGACGGCACTGTGCTAAGGGTGAGCGAAAAATCATATGATGAGAAGAAATGGGAACTGCGCTTCTCGCAGCGTCTTAAAAAAATGAAATAGAGACCTTTCCCCGGCCACGCTTTTTGGATAATCACCGTTTGTTTCAATTTTGAAAAACAACAGGCACTTATTTCCGTTACTTTACTACTTGTCCAGGCGACCTGTATCGGGCACGAATCGCAGAACAGCAGTTACAGTTTTTCAAAACCGTTTCCAAAATTTTGCCGTCACCGGTTTTTCCGATACTTTTCCAGATTGAACGGGACAAGATCGTTGCCCCGTCGGCTGTAATTTTAACCGGGAGAATTTTTATTATGCTTGTTGGTCCGTCATCACGATATTACATCAGTTTACTTTTATTGGGCATCGCGTCGCGTGTGTTCGGTCAGGATGATTCCCTGGCCGTGATCCTGGAATCGGAATTGAACCGCGAATTTGCCGGCCTGAAAAAAGCTCCTGTTCCAGCCTACTATATCGACTATTACGTCGACGACATTGAATACGCGACACTGAACTCGTCCTTCGGAAGTCTTATCCAATCATCACAAAATAAAAACAGGGTGTTGGCTACACGTGTCCGGGTTGGTGATTACCAGTTTGACAACACGCATCCCGTCTCCCTTCACGAATCAGCCGGAATCCCGCCGCAGGGTGGAATGGGTCCCGTGATGTTGCCCGTTGAAAACAGCAAAGTTGCCATTCAATTTGGTTTGTGGCAGGCGACCCAGAGCGAATACAGGCAAGCTGTCGAAGCGTATAAAATTCTGCGAAACTCTTTTGCCCGAAGGGACAGCGTTTCACCCCGCGTGGCAGATTTTTCAAAGGAACCGGCTTCCGTTTTTGCGGACCCGCCGGCTAAACCTTTGTCGTCTTTTTTTGATCGAAGTACGTGGGAAAAAAAAGTAAAAAAATATTCAACTCCGTTTTTAAAAAATCCGGATCTCATCGAAGGCGATGTAAGCCTGCAGGTGACGGCAGAACGCAAGTATTTTCTTTCCACCGAGGGGACAAAAATAGTTCAGAATTTTACCTCCGCTTACATCAACATTTCGGGAAGCATCAGGGCTGTTGACGGTGATATCGTTCCACTCAACCTCTCCTACTATGCTCCTCTTCCGTCTGGCTTGCCGTCGGACGAAAAGATCCTCAAAGATGTGGAAGACATGGTCGGTATGTTATCGCAATTAAAAACGGCGCCATTAGCGGACCCCTACAGCGGCCCGGCGATCCTACTCGCACAGACGGCCGGCGTTTTCTTTCACGAGATCTTCGGCCACAGGATCGAAGGCCATCGTCTGAAAAACGAATTTGACGGCCAGACTTTTAAAGGCAGGCTCAATGAACATGTGCTGCCTAAAACGCTTAATGTGTTTTTCGATCCAACACTGAGAGAGGTCGCTGGTAAACCGGTAAACGGATATTACCGGTACGATGACGAAGGCGTTAAAAGCCAGCGGGTGCAGGTTGTTGAAAACGGAATACTCCGGAGTTTCCTGATGTCTCGAACACCACTTGACAAAGACTCCCATTCCAACGGACATGGCCGGGCATCTTTGGGTGCATCACCCGTTTCCCGGCAGTCCAATCTTGTGGTTGAAACGACAAAAGCGGTGTCGATGGCGGATTTACGCAAAATGCTCGTTAAGGAGTGCCGCAAACAGAGTAAGCCGTACGGTTACTTCTTTAAAGAGGTTGTTGGCGGATTTACGGTTACCGACCGGTATAATCCGAATGCATTCAATATTTTTCCAACAGTCGTCTACAGGATCTACACAGACGGAAGGCCGGATGAACTGGTTCGTGGTGTCGACATGATTGGAACGCCACTCGCCATGTTTGCCGAAATCCAGGCTGCCGCAAACGACAGGGATACTTTTATCGGATTTTGCGGCGCTGAATCAGGTAGCGTTCCCGTTAGTGCGACAGCGCCTTCCCTTTTTGTTCGCAGGATTGAGACACAAAAGAAACCACGGCAACACCAGGAAACCACCCTGCTGGCCCGACCTTCCTCCGACCGCTAAAACGCAACTCAGATGAAATTAAAATTCCTCATAAAAAATGGTCTTGTCTTGTGTCTGCTGTTGTCGAACAGCTTTACTCATGCTCAGGAAAGCGAAAGTGTCATTCTCAAGGCAATGAAAGACGAACTGAAAAGGAGCATGTCGGATATACGATACGAAGGTCATGACCGCCCCTTTTTTATCAGCTATGGAATCACGGATATAAAGACCTTCAGCGCTTACGCCGCATTTGGTGCTATGATTCAGTCAGGCGAGGTCGGCAGCCGGAATAAATCCGTGCGCGTGCTGGTCGGCGATTATGAATTTAACGACGAGAGCCTGGACAACAATCTTTTCAGTGATCCGGCCGCGAACGAAATACAGCTTCCCCTCGACGACGACTATTTTGGAATCCGGAGAGCCCTTTGGACCACCACCGATGTCGTCTATAAAGGAGCGGCACAAAAGTATAAGAAACATCAGGGAACGCTGAAAGAACAGAACAAACAATTAAAAGATATCCCGCACCGGACGTTTGCGAAAGTACCCGTCTTCCAATCCATAAAGCCCGCAACTCCGTATGTACTGGACAAACAAAAATGGGAAGCGTACTGCAGAGACGTCTCGGCGGTATTCAAAGCCTACCCGGAGTTTGAATCGTCGGATGTTATGATGAACGTGTCTTATGGATCACAGTACTTTATTAACAGCGAAGGAACCGTGGTAGTGAAGCCATATCAACTGTCCGTGATTCAATGCCGGGCACAAATAAAAACGACTAAAGGAGAACCGGTTTTCGAAAACATAATTATGTATGCAACCACACCCGAGGAATTTCCGCCGCTCAGCCAGATGCTGGCTCGTACGAAAGAACTTGCGGAAAAGCTGATGTACCTGAAAACAGCTAATTCACTGGATGAAGAATACTCGGGGCCCGTCCTGTTCCTCGGATCGTCGGTAGCGAATATATTCGCCGGCCCGCTTTTTTCCTTTCGTGAAAGCCTGGTATCCTCAAATGCCATCGTAAATACTGCGGAGTTCAGACCTGAAGCTGCAGCCTCCCTCGATGCCAGGATCGGAAAGGTCATCATCGACAACAATATATCGATCAGGGCCCGTCCGCTTCTTCGAAAATTCAGGGACAATATACTGGTTGGATCGTATGAGGTCGACGACGAGGGCGTCGTTCCCCGTGACGAGCTGATTCTCGTGGAGAAGGGGGTATTGAAAGACCTGCTCAACGATCGGTCCCTAACGAAAGAGGGACAGACGGCCAACGGGCATAGCAGCGGTCCAGCCGTGATTGAAATCTCCGCTGATAAAACTATGCCCGTAAACGCATTAAAGGCGACACTGATCGAAGCTGCTAAAAAGCAGGGAATGGATTTTGCCATCATCGTAAAAGGAAATGCATCCCTGTCGGAAGGTATGGCGGAAGTCTGGAAAGTCAACCTGGAATCGGGCGAGGAAGTTCTTCTAAGATCCGCCCAACTAACGGGAGTATCCCTGAAAAATTTAAGGCGTATCGGCGGCCTGGCCACCGGGCAGCAAGCCTGCACCGTACAAACCGGGGATGGAAGTGTTTGTTCACTTATCGTACCCGAGGCGATCCTGCTGGACGATATCGACATCAGGCCTTTAACCCTTCCCTATCTTGAAAATGAGGAAATTTATGTTCAGAATCCCTTAAAGAACTGAAAGCCGGTACCACTATGCCTCTTGAGAAAAATATTCCGGCTCCGCTGTTTTCCTTAAAGGATATTTTTGGAAGAATGATCGACCTCCAGACCTACAGGGACCGGAAGGTGTTGATCGCATTTTTCCGTCATGCGGGATGTCCTTTTTGCAATCTGCGGGTCCATGCCCTTTCAAAGGTGCACGAGGAAATGAAATCGCTTGGACTGGAAATGATATTCTTTTTCGAATCGAAGGAAAAAGTGATTTTAAGAAGTTCCTTTCACACGGGCGTATCGCCCATCCCCATCATATCCGATCCCGAAAAGGAATGGTATCGCGCTTACGGCCTCGAAAACTCCGCCTTCAAGTCCGGCATGAGTCACCTCACCTCATTCGCCCAGGCGGCATTAAAAGCAAAATCAACCGGCGTTCCGGTGCACATGATGGCTGACGGTGAGTCCCTCAATACCATCCCGGCGGAATTCCTGCTTGACCAGGGTCTGGTGATTAAAAAACTGCATTACTCTCAGCGTCTGGATGACCGAATGGAAATCAGTGAGATCCGGGCATTCGCAAAGGATGGCCGTGTATCCGACTAACCGGTTTACACTAAACGTTTCCGTTTTTACATCGGTCGCCATTTAAATAATTTTCCGGTCGCCGGAGAATCTATTCCTTATATTTCAGGGCTAACCAATACCTATGAGAAAAATTCTGTTGCTCATCTTCAGTTTCAGTGCCATCGTGTTCGATGCCCGGACTCAAACAAAAACTATCTCAGGTTTCACAAAAGAATCCGCAGAAGAGCAACTGAAAGCGGAAGAAAAGTTCGACAATTACCTGCAGCCGTCAAACCTGGACCAATGGATGAAACGGCTGGCCGCGAGGCCGCATCATCTCGGATCGGCGTATGGAAAACAAAACGCTGAATTTATGCGTGACCTTTTCCGAAGCTGGGGCTACGACGCCGAGATCGAGACATATAAAGTATTGTTCCCTACCCCGAACGTTAGAATTCTTGAACTCATTGCGCCGACAAAATTCAAGGCGAAGCTAAGCGAGCCGGCACTGAAGGAAGATGCGACAAGCAAACAGCTAAAGGAGCAACTCCCGACGTACAATGCCTGGTCAGCCGACGGCGATGTGACAGGCGAACTGGTATTCGTGAACTACGGAGTGCCGGCAGACTACGAAGAGTTGGAGCGAATGGGAATTGATGTCAAGGGGAAGATCGTCATTGCAAAATACGGCGGATCCTGGCGAGGGATCAAGCCGAAGGTGGCGCAGGAACACGGCGCTATCGGATGCCTGATCTATTCGGACCCGGCGGGCGACGGATACTTCCAGGGTGACGTATATCCAAAAGGCGCCTACAGAAGCAAGGACGGCGTTCAGCGGGGTGCCGTAATGGATCTTCCGGTGGCACCGGGCGACCCATTAACCCCAGGTGTAGGCGCAACAGCCGACGCGACCCGTATCGATAGAAAGGACGCCACTAATCTCCTGAAGATCCCTGTACAACCTATATCCTACGCAGATGCCCAGCCATTGCTGGCAGCTCTTGGCGGCCCGGTTGCCCCGGAACCGTGGCGCGGTGCGTTACCTGTTACTTACCACGTCGGACCAGGACCGGCCAGGGTACACCTTAAGCTGGAGTTCGACTGGAAGCTGGTGGACTGCCACAACGTAATTGCCAAAATGAAAGGATCTGAACTTCCCGACGAATGGGTCATGCGGGGAAACCACCACGACGCCTGGGTTAATGGCGCCAGCGACCCAGTAAGCGGAATGGTCGCCCTTCTGGAAGAAGCACGGGCGGTGAGTGAATTGATGAAAACCGGCTGGAAACCCAAACGTACGCTTGTGTATTGCGGATGGGACGGTGAAGAACCGGCGCTGATCGGTTCAACGGAATGGGTAGAGCATCATGCCGCTGAACTTCAGCAAAAGGTAGTGACCTACATAAACTCGGACGGCAACGGCCGGGGCTTCCTATATGCCGGAGGTTCGCATACCCTGGAAACCATGATGAGCCAGGTTGCTTCCAGTGTTATCGACCCGCAGACCGGCGTTTCTGTGCTCGAAAGACAGCGTTCGTATGAAGCTGCCACAGCACCAAATGCAAAAGCCCGGAAAAGTATACTGGATAAAAAGACACTTACGCTCGGTGCACTCGGCTCAGGCTCCGACTACAGCCCTTTCTTTCAACACCTCGGTATTCCTTCACTCAACATTGGCTATGGCGGCGAAGATGGAGGCGGGGAATATCACTCCATCTATGACTCCTACGATCATTATGTACGGTTCAAGGACCCGAAGTTTTCCTATTGTACCGCCCTGGCGAAAACAGCGGGAAGGGCTGCACTTCGCCTGGCAAATGCCGATGTCTTGCCGTTCGACTTTCAAGGATTTCAACGCACGGGAAGTTCTTATCTCACCGAAGTCATGAACCTTCTCGACGACTTGCGTCAGTCCACCGAAATAGAAAATCAAATGGTCATGGAGAAGCGCTACACCTATGCAGCCGACCCGACGATCAAGTATGTACCTCCTTCCATAAAAGATGCCGTGCCCTATCTGGATTTTTCCGCTCTTCAGAATGCCATGTCGGCACTGGAAAAAACAGCCGCTAAATATTCCGAGCTGATCGCAGCCAATCCGAAGCCCAACACCCAGCTCCAACGTTTAAACAAAATCCTATATCAGGCTGAACAACAGCTGATGGTGGAATCGGGACTGCCCAGAAGACCGTGGTATCGCCACACCATCTATGCCCCCGGATATTATACCGGCTATGGCGTGAAAACCCTGCCCGGAATTCGCGAAGCGATCGAACAACGAAACTGGCGGGAAGCCCGTGAACAAATTGAGATCGCCGCCAAAGCCGTTGAAAGGTATACCGCCGAAATTGAGTCGGCAACGAGGATCCTGATGATGAGGTAACATAAATTCCTAAAAAAAATAAACATTCCGAAACCTTTATCGTAATATTACGATTATTAGCACATGGGGCTCACAAAAACCGAAGGATTTACGAAGGCACAAATGGAATTGGCGACAATCGCCAAAGCCCTGGGCCATCCGGCCCGGATTGCCATCCTGCAATTCCTGGCAGAACGTCAGGCCTGTATCTGCGGGGATATCGTAGATGAACTTCCATTATCACAGTCAACCGTATCGCAGCACCTGAAAGAACTTAAGCAGGCTGGCCTTATCAAAGGCAACATCGAAGGGCCCAGTGTTTGTTACTGCATAGATGACAAAGCCTGGGCCCGGGCGCAGAAAAACCTTGGCGACCTTTTTAAAAGGCTTTCGCCAGGCAACTGCTGCTGAATTTTTTTAATTCAATTTATCGCAATATTACGATTAATCATCTTTAAGTAAACATCTATGAAAACCAAAGACACGCCGGAAGAACTGAAAGCCCTTGTGAGGGAAAAGTATAGCACGATCGCCGATCAAAGCTATGAAGAAAACGCCAACAGCTGCTGCGGTGCCGGATGCGGATGTGGTACGTCGGATACGGCGATCATGGCAGAAGACTACACGCAGCTACCCGGTTATGTTTCCGACGCCGACCTTGGCCTCGGCTGTGGTTTGCCTACTGAATTTGCCGAGATCAAAAGCGGCGATACTGTTGTTGACCTGGGATCGGGTGCCGGCAATGATGCCTTTGTGGCCCGGTCTGTCGTGGGTGACAAGGGAAAAGTCATCGGTATCGACATGACGGAACGTATGATCGAAAAGGCAAGGGCTAATGCGGAAAAGCTCGGACTAAACAATGTCGAATTCAGGTTGGGTGAAATTGAAAAGATGCCCATCGGTGACAACACAGCCGATGTTGTAGTGAGCAACTGTGTTTTAAACCTGGTTCCCGACAAAGCAAAAGCAATGGCTGAAACATTTCGCATTCTGAAACCCGGCGGACACTTCAGCATATCCGATATTGTCCTGGAGGGTGAACTTCCGGACGGGCTGCGCAAGAGTGCCGAGATGTATGCCGGCTGTGTCGCAGGGGCCATTCAGAAAGACAACTATCTGGCCATTATAGAATCGGCGGGTTTCAATTCCTTACGGATCCAGAAATACAGAAAAATTACCATTCCCGATGGAATGCTGGAAGTTCACCTCGAACGTGCGGAGGTGGAAAAATATAAAACAGGACACTATGGTATTTTCAGCATCACCGTCTATGCCATTAAACCGAACGGGCTACCGGAAAAGAAAAAAGAACCATGTTGTGCGCCGGGTTGCTGCGATGCTTAAATTTGATTCATGGAATCACCTTTGAGAACGATCAGCGACGATGCAAGCTTCCATGCATTTCGTTCGCTTCTGAAATCTTCCAATCTTCCGGCGGATGATCTGAACTATAAGAAAGACCTGTTAGTCGGGTATGTTGAAGATGGAGAAATGGTTGGAACCGGCGGATTGGAAATTTATGGCGAGTACGGATTGCTCCGTTCCTTGTCGGTGAGGCTGGGTACCCGTGGCAAAGCCCTGGGCACGGCCATCACGGAATACATTATTGACGAGGCCAGGAAGAGAAACCTGAAGGGAATATACCTGCTCACCGAAACTGCGCACGGTTTTTTCCTGCGGAAAGGCTTCACCGATGTGTCCAGGGAAAATGTACCGGATGCGCTAAAAGCATCTTCAGAGTTTTCCTACGTATGCGGGGTGAGCGCTGCCGCCATGCATTTGCCCATCGGTTGATTTTATTATCAATCTCCAATTTCACACCATAACCGCGACCGACGGGATGATGCATATATTCAGAACGCAATGGACTTAGATCAGCCAAGCCTTTATCAACGCCTTGGAGCCGAAAACCTCGGACTACTGGTGACTCGTTTTTATGACCTGGTGTTTGAAAATGAAAAAATATCCCGCCTGTTCAAAACAGACAAAGATGTGATACGGGAAAAACAGCGATTGTTTCTCACACAGTTTCTTGGAGGCCCGCCCCTGTACAGCGAAAAGTACGGGCATCCTCAGCTGCGTGCGCGACACCTACCGTTTCCGATAGACGCCGACGACGCAGTGGCCTGGCTGTCGTGCATGTCGGCTTCTCTTTCAAGCCTCGACATTCCGGAAGAGTTGAGAGACGAGTTATTGAAACGTTTTATACCCACGGCGATGTTTATGGTTAACCAGCAGGAACCGGGTCAATAAAATTCGATCATGTTAAACGTTGGATGGGCATATTGCCTATCATTCGTTAGGTAATAAAAAAACACACGGCAGAAATTTTAAATCGCAAATCCAAATTACATTTGCGGTCTACAACCAACGCATGAAGATCAATAAGTACTTTGTAATCGATTTCGACAGCACATTTACGAAAGTTGAAGCCTTTGATGTCCTCGCCGACATTTCGCTGAAAGACCACCCTGAACAGGACCAGCGCAAGAAACAAATTGTGGAGATCACCAACCAGGGGATGAATGGGTCGATTTCATTCAGGGAGTCCCTGGAGAAACGCCTGAACCTGCTGGCGCCATCCAAAAAACATCTCGGTCCGCTGGTAAACCTGTTGAAGGAGAAAGTATCCGAATCATTCAAGCGTAATCGTGAATTTTTCACCAACTATTCCGATAACATCTATATTATCTCGAACGGTTTTCGCGAGTTCATCGAACCGATTGTTACGGAATTCGGAATAAAGCCGGAAAACATCCTGGCGAATGAATTCCGTTTCGACAGCGAAGGGCATGTGGTAGGGTTCGATCAGAACAATCCGCTGTCCGCCAACAACGGAAAAGTGGAACAATTAAGACGTCTTAACCTTCCCGGCGACGTTTATGTGATCGGAGACGGATACACAGACTATGAGATCAAACACTCCGGCCTCGCGAACAAATTTTATGCGTTCACCGAAAATGTGGAACGTGAGAACATCCTGAGCAAGGCCGATCATATTACGCCGAGCCTGGACGAGTTCCTGTACCTCAACAAATTGAATACTGTGATCTCCTATCCGAAGAACCGAATCAATGTGCTGCTGCTGGAGAACGTACATCCCGTTGCCGTTGCGCTTTTGAAGGCTGAAGGATTCAATGTCGAAACCTATCACGCTGCGCTCACCGAAGAAGAACTTTGCGAAAAGATTAAAAATGTGTCCGTGCTGGGGATCCGTTCAAAGACACAGGTCACGGCAAAAGTCCTGGAGCATGCCAACCGCCTCATGGTGATCGGGGCATTCTGTATCGGCACCAACCAGATCGATCTCAAAACAGCTACTAAAAAAGGAATCGCCGTATTCAATGCTCCGTTCAGCAATACGCGGTCTGTAGTGGAACTGGCGGTCGCGGAGATGATCATGCTGATGCGCAACATCGTCGACAAATCCGTGAAGATGCACAACGGTACCTGGGACAAGTCAGCCAAAGGAAGTTACGAAGTGAGGGGTAAAAAGCTGGGGCTTATCGGGTACGGCAATATCGGCACGCAACTTTCCGTTATCGCCGAATCCCTCGGTATGAAGGTTTATTATTACGACACGGAAGAAAGACTCTCCCTTGGTAATGCGGTTAAATGTAAAACGATGAAAGAGGTTCTCGAACAGGCTGACGTGATATCCTTGCACGTCGACGGTCGCGAATCGAATCATAACCTCATCGGTACACGCGAGTTTAGCTGGATGAAAAAAGGAGTTATTTTCATTAACCTGAGCCGCGGTCACATTGTAGACATTCATGCGCTGCGCGAAAATATTCTTTCCGGCAAGGTAGCGGGCTGTGCTATCGATGTATTTCCATATGAACCGGTCAGCAATGACGAAGAATTTCAATCGGAACTTCGCGGACTTCCGAACACGATCCTGACACCACACATCGGCGGGAGTACATCGGAAGCACAGGAGAATATCGGAAACTTTGTTCCGGGAAAGATCATGGACTATATCAACACCGGCAGCACATCCAACAGCGTTACCTTTCCGAACCTGACGCTGCCATTGCTTGACAATGCGCACCGGTTGATCCACATTCATAATAACGTACCAGGCATTCTGGCGAAGATCAATCATATCCTGGCAAACCACGGCATCAACATTGTGGGCCAGTATCTGAAGACGAATGAAACCATTGGCTACGTCATCACGGATATCAATAAGGAATACGACAAAGAAGTGATAAAGGAGTTGCGTCAGATCGACCAGACCATCAAGTTCCGCGTACTGTATTGATCGATTAAATCGGGATCAAACGCCGGTCCGGCAATAGCAAAGAAAAAAAAAGCCCACTGGGTTTGGTGAGGTGTTTCTGAACCCCATAAAAGACAAGTTTTGAGCTGCCGTTATCCGCAACCTTCTTCTGTTATCCTGCTTTTTGGGCGAGGTCCGTCAAATGACGGATTGAAGCCTGATTTTGTATAAAAGCTTCACTCGGTATTGTTTATATTGTTAGGTTCAGCAAACGTGTCCCAAACCCGAGTGGGATTTGATTGCAACTTAGGCAAAACACCAGTACGCGACAACCTTGATAAAAAAGTATTTTTTAACTAAGCACCTTGTTGGCAGTTGTTTACTTTTGCAGCCGCATGAACCCAAAAATCAACTTCACACCAGGCCCGTCTCAATTGTATTTTACGGTTGAAGACCATATGAAGACCGCTTTCCGCGAGGGGATTCCTTCACTCTCGCACCGGAGCAAGAAATTCGAGGGCTTTTACAAAGACACGGTGGACGGACTCCGTGAATTGCTCAAACTTCCCGCCGGTTACCATCTTTTCTTCACGAGTTCCGCAACCGAAATCTGGGAGAGAGTTATCCAAAACCTCGTGGCGGAACATTCATTTCACCTCGTTAACGGTTCGTTCTCCAAACGATTTTATGAAATTGCTCGGCAATTGCAGAAGAATGCGTCGAAAATTGAGGTAGCCGCCGGCCAGGGTTTTACAACTGCACCAACCATAGCTGCTGAAACAGAACTGATCGCCGTGACGCATAACGAGACCAGCACGGGAGTATCTACCCCCGTAGACTATATCTACGCCCTGCGTACCCTCTACCCAGATGCGCTGCTGGTAGCCGATGCGGTATCTTCCCTGCCTTATCCCGATTTTGATTATACTAAACTGGATTCGGTGTTTTTTTCCGTGCAAAAAGGTTTTGGACTCCCCGCCGGCCTCGGTGTATGGATGGTGAACGAACGATGCCTTGCCAAAGCGGAACGGTTGTTATCCCAGGGCCAGTCTCTTGGATCCTACCATACCCTGCCAAGTCTGTTAAGCCATGCCGAAAAGTACCAGACACCGGAAACACCAAACGTGCTGGGTATATACCTGCTCAGCAAGGTAGTGGCCGATATGAACAGGAAGGGAATTACGTCCATACGCCACGAGACGGACTATAAAGCTGAACTATTGTATCATACGCTGGCCAACCACGCGACGATAAAACCCTTCGTCATCGACAAGGCATTTCAATCTAAAACAGTGATCGTTGCCGATACCGGAAGTCAAACCGAACAGGTCACAAAATCCCTGCTCGGGAATGGCATTCATCCCGGTGATGGGTACGGGCCTTCCAAAAAATCCCAGCTACGGTTCGCCAACTTTCCCACTCATTCCAAAGAACAATTCGAGTTACTGGTAGATTGCCTCAATTTTTCTTGACAAAGGCAACCGGTTTCAAACGACTGCATTCCGGCATATCCTGAAATGGCCTAAAATCAGGGGTTGAAATTTTTACATCCGTAGACTAAACTTTACCTTTAAACCTTACGGCCACCGCGTCGTCTAAACACCTGAATTCAAGCCGCTCTTCCTTGGAAGATAAAGAACTGTTACTCAAAATTCGTAATCCCGAAACCCGGAACTATGGGTTCAATTTGTTGGTGCGCGAATATCAGAAACGGGTATATTGGCATGTCCGGAAAATGGTGATCGACCATGACGATTCCGACGACATTACACAGGAGGTATTTATCAAAATCCACAAGAATATTGAGAATTTCCGGGAAGATGCCCAGCTTTATACCTGGATCTACCGGATTGCGACAAACGAATGCCTCACCTTCCTGCAGCGAAAGAAGCGACGGTTCTTTCTGCCGATCGGTGATGTTGAAGGCGAACTGACGGCAAAACTGGATAGTTCTTCACACGTTTCGGGCGACGAAATACAGCTGAAACTGCAAAAGGCGCTCCTGAAACTACCGGATAAGCAACGCCTGGTGTTTAACATGAAATATTTCGATGATATGCCCTATGAGCAGATCTCCGAGATTACCCAGACAAGCGTGGGTGCATTAAAAGCCAGTTATCATCACGCCGTGAAGAAAATTGAGGATTTTTTGACGCAGTAATTAAACTTTAGCGCGCCTATTCAGTCAAAGCAAGCAGAAATGAAAAAACTGGAAGACATACCGAAAAAGCAGGTTTTTGATGTGCCGGAGGGATATTTTGAAAAACTCCCCGGCATTATTCAGGCGCGTGTCGCCAGCCAGCAAAGGCAGGAAAAAGTCCGGCCCGTATTTGCGTATACCCTGCGTTATGCACTTCCCGCCGTGCTTGCCTTCGCACTGGTTATTTTCTGGTTCAACAGGCAGGCGGACGTGATGTCCGCAGAATCGATACTCGCCTCCGTCCAAACGGAAGACCTCGTCGCCTACCTGAGCGAGGCGGACCTGACCACGGACGAATTGCTTGAGGACGTTGTTCTGAATCCTGATGACGTCGATCAAATAGAAGGAGAAGTTTACGGATTCGGCCAGGCTGATGAAGTCCTTGAAGATATTTTAGATGAGATTTAAATCGCAGAGAATGAAAACGTTATTAAAGTTATTGCTTACTCTTTTGATACTTCCGGCGTTCGCACAGGATGAAGAGCCGGCCGCAGCGCAGGACCCGAAAGTAAACGCAAAGATCCAGGCTGCACGGGTTGCATACATTACCGATCAGCTGGCGCTCACACCCGAGGAAGCGGAGAAGTTCTGGCCTATCTACCGTGAGTTTTCAGAAAAACGCAAGGAAATCAGAAGGCAGTTGAAGGAGACGAAAAAAAATCCCGATCCCGGCAAGACTCCGGAACAAAACGAGAAGGAAATTGTCGATCAGCAGTTCGAAGTGAAACAGAAGGAACTCAACCTTGAAAAAGATTACAGCGGCCGCCTGTTAAAAGTAATCAGCGCTCAAAAATTAAGAACACTGCCCGAGGCAGAAAGGCGTTTCAGGCAAATGATCCTGGACCAGATACAAAGGCGTCAGCTCCAACAGGAGCAACAACGGAATCTTAAAGACCAGTCACAAAAACGCCTTCAGCAACGCAATAATTAATATCTTCGCACCGCATGTATTTGTGTAGAAGATGGCTCCTGGCAATCATCGTGGCAACCTCCTCGGCAACCTGTTTTGCCCAGGAGGCTGATTCACTGATACTGTCTGAAGTAGACGACATCCTTACCTTCGATGATTCTCTTTCCATCTTTAACCTGATCGATAGTATTTTACAAAACGGAAGTGTCAGTGGTTCACAACTAGCCGTCCGGTTAAGTTATAACAGCAATGTTCTTTCAGCAGGCAGAACACTCGGTATAGAAAATTTCGGCCTGGCTCCGGGTGTATCCTATTATCATAAGTCGGGGTTATACGCCGACGTGTCCGGATTCTGGAGTAAGGACTTCGATCCCTCCTACTACCTCACGGTTGCCTCGGTTGGTTACATGCACAGCTTTTCAAAAAGGGTCTCGGTGATGGCGGGTTATGACCGTTATTTCTATAACCTGCGAAGCGAGGACGAATACATTCCCTACAAGAACACACTCTCGGTCACACCGATAATTGAATTCAAACCCGTTCTCCTGTCGCTCAATTATTCATTTTATTTCGGCGACGCCTATGTACACCGTATTATGCCGGGGGTAAGTGTTGTGCTTGAGAAGAAAAAACTCCTCCGCATCGACCGGGTCGCGATCTCCCCATCCTTCTTTATGCTGATGGGAAATGAAACGCTCACCGAGCTCGTTTATGACGGTCCATCCCTTCGAAACAAGATCGATTATGGAACCTGGTTCCGGATCATTGAAACAAATAAAAATGTTTTCGGGGTGATGAACTACGCGTTCAGCTTACCCCTTACTGTCACCCATAAAGGGCTGGGCTTTTCGTTCACCTACACATACAACATCCCGAAGGCCCTTCCCGGAGAACCCCTGACCATCTCGGAGAGCAGCTATTTGTCGGGAAGCCTTACCTACTTCATAAATTTCAAACGAAATAAATTCCCTTTGTAAAATAGATCCCTTTGGATATTTTGCAATCGTTATCGAAAATGGTGAAGCATGTTAAGATCCCTTCTTTTTCTTCTTTCCTTTCAGTTTATTTTTCATCCCCTCTTCTCTCAGGACTTCCGGTGGCAGCAGCGTGCAGAGTACAGTATGGATGTACATCTGGATGTTAAAACGCATCGGCTCAACGGTTCGCAGAAACTCACTTACTACAACAACTCAAAGGATACCCTGAACAAGGTCTACTATCATTTGTACTTCAATGCCTTTCAACCGGGAAGCCTGATGGACGTACGCTCCCGGAATATCGCCGATCCCGATCCGAGGGTCAGAGACCGCATCGTTAAACTAACCGATGAAGAAATCGGGTATCAGCACATCAAAAGCCTGAAACAGGACGGTAAAGATGTAAGCATGAAGACAGAAGGCACGATTCTCGAAGTAACCTTGGCAAAACCCCTGCTTCCGAATTCCAAAACGGTATTCGATATGCGTTTCGAAGCGCAGGTTCCCCTCCAGGTCAGGCGATCCGGAAGAAACAACAAGGAAGGTATAGCCTATACCATGACACAATGGTATCCGAAACTGGCCGAATACGACATCAACGGATGGCACGCCTATCAGTATGTCGCCCGTGAGTTCCATGGTGTGTGGGCGGATTTTGATGTTAAGATCACGATCGATCCATCCTTTGTCATCGGTGGTACTGGAAAGCTTCAGAACGCAGACAAGATCGGATACGGCTATGGAAAAGGTGGAAACAGCAGGCAAAGCTCCGGTGAGCTTACCTGGCATTTTATGGCCAGGAATGTGGTCGACTTCGCCTGGGCGGCCGACCCCGATTATTTACATGACATTGTGCGGGTGCCCGACGGACCAGAGTTGCATTTCTTTTACCAGGACGGTGAAAAGACAACGGAAAACTGGAAAAAGATGCAGGACTATGCCGTTCGCCACTTCGCGTTCATGAATAAAACCTTCGGGAAATATCCCTACGATACCTATTCTATCATCCAGGGAGGCGATGGGGGTATGGAGTACCCGATGTGCACCATGATCACCGGGGAACGATCACTGGGAAGCCTGGTGGGCGTAATGGCGCACGAGGTAGCGCATAGCTGGTACCAGGCTGTATTGGCTTCCAATGAATCGTTGTACGCCTGGCAGGACGAAGGTTTCGCGGACTTTGCCAGCCAGGAATCCATGGCTTTGCTTTTTAACACTTCGCTGCCCGAGTCACATTCGGGAAGCTATGCCAGTTACTTCAATTTGATCAAGCGGAATCTCCAGGAACCGATCAGCCAGCACTCCGATCACTATACAACCAATACCGCCTACGGCACGTCCGCATACGCGATGGGCACCATTTTTCTTCACCAGCTCAAATACATCATCGGTGACGAACTCTTTTACAAAGGTATGAGGCGTTACTACAATACCTGGAAGTTCAGACACCCGGAGCCGAATGATTTCATGAGGGTAATGGAAAAGGTATCCGGTTTGCAGCTGATGTGGTACATGAGTTATTGGGTTAATACGACCAAAAAGATCGACTACGGGATCGGTAGTATCATCGAAAAAGATGGCAACGCCTTCGTTACCCTCGAACGCGTCGGAGAGTTTCCCATGCCGGTGGATCTGGTCGTTACCTATAAAAACGGCAGTAAGGCGCTATTCTACATTCCGGTTAACGAAACCTTGGGCAATAAGCAGGTGGAGGATAAATCACTCAGTCGAACCGACCTCGATGCATGGCCGTGGGTATATCCAACTTATACATTAATGCTTTCAAACCGGGTCAGCGAGATTTCAACGATCGAGATCGACCCGTCCCTGCGGATGGCCGACGTCGAACGAAGAAATAACAAGGTTGACCTGACGGAGGAGCTGAAGGCATTTGAGGACCCCACACGGTGAGGCACCACCGGCATAACAGAATACCCCCGGCCTTTCCCCAAAACATTTATAAAACAGCAACTTACCCGATTTTGATGAAACCGGAGGCACGGCTTTTTAACAGCAGATTTTTTGCTTTCACCACGCTCCTCTTTAGCTTTATGGCCGTATGAATATAGCTCAGGCACAAAAGGAAATGGAACAGTTGATCAGGACTATTGATCATCACAACGACCTTTATTACCAGCAGAGCCGTACCGAGATCAGCGACCATGAGTTTGATTCATTACTGGCCAGACTCGCAGCATTGGAGGAACAGTTTCCCCAGCTCAAATCCGCCGATTCCCCAACGCAACGGGTTGGCGGAACCATAACCAAGGAATTTGCCACTGTGTATCACAAATACCCGATGCTATCGCTGGGCAACACGTACAGCCAGCAGGAGCTGGAGGATTTTGACGGCCGTGTGGCGAAGGGGCTTGACGGCGATCCTTATGAATATTTTTGTGAACTTAAATTTGACGGCGTCTCGATCAGCCTGACGTATGAAAACGGAATACTGGTGCGTGGCGTAACGCGTGGAGATGGTGTCCGGGGTGATGATGTAACGGCCAACGTAAGGACCATCCGGAATGTTCCGCTAACCGTCAAGGGCAGGAATGTTCCACCGGTGTTCGAAGTTCGTGGCGAAGTATTTATGCCCAAACAGGTATTCGCGCAGTTGAATAGGGAGCGGGAAGATATCGGCGAGGAACGTTATGCCAACGCCAGAAATACAGCGTCCGGCACGCTTAAAATGCAGAACTCGGCGGAGGTCGCACGGCGTAAACTCGATTGCTTTGTGTACGCCCTGATCGTGGAAAACAAGGAGTTAAAGACTCATGAAGAAAGCATTCATCTGCTGGAATCGATGAGGTTCAACGTCTCCAAAACATACGAGAAATGTGAAACTATTGATCAGGTGCTGAAATACATTCAGCACTGGGAGACCCGGCGCAACGACCTTCCCCTGGAAACGGATGGTGTGGTGATCAAGGTAAACAGCCTGGAGCAGCAGCAGCAACTTGGATTTACGGCCAAGAGTCCCCGTTGGGCGATCGCCTATAAGTACAAGGCGCAAAGCATCAGCACCCGTTTGAACGGTGTTTCCTACCAGGTGGGAAGAACCGGGGCTGTTACCCCGGTAGCTGAGCTGGAGCCAGTATTCCTGGCCGGGACGACCGTTAAAAGAGCATCGCTGCACAATGCCAATGAAATAGCGCGGCTTGACCTGCATATCGGCGACTATGTGTTTGTCGAAAAAGGTGGTGAGATCATCCCCAAAGTAACAGGCGTCGACTTGAACAGACGAACCGGCAAGGAAGTCGCGGTGGTATATATCGACCGGTGCCCGGAATGCAAAACGAAACTCCAACGGGTCGAAGGCGAAGCTGCCTTCTACTGTCCTAATATCAACGGATGTCCGCCCCAGATCCGCGGCCGTATAGAACATTTCATCCAGCGCAAAGCCATGGATATTGATTCCCTCGGGGAAAAAACGATCGAGCAGCTTTATTTGCTGCACCTGGTGAGAAGTCCGGCAGACCTTTACGATCTGAAGAAGGAAGATCTGCTACGGCTTGATGGCTTCAAGGATAAATCCGTAAAAAATCTCCAGGAAGGGATAGAAAAATCGAAAAGTATTCCGTTTGAAAGTGTGTTATTCGCAATTGGTATCCGGTATGTCGGGAAGACCGTGGCGGAAAAACTCGCGAAGTATTTCAAGAATATCGACAAGATCAGAACAGCTTCGAAAGAAGAGCTGCTGGCTGCCCCCGAGGTGGGGGAAAAGATCGCACAAAGTGTCTGCGATTTTTTCGGGAACCCGGAGAATGTGAAGGAGATAGAACGACTCCGAAAGGCCGGTCTGAACATGGAGAGCACGGCAAAGGAGCCTGAAAAAGAGAGCGATGTGTTGATGAACAAATCATTTGTTATTTCGGGTGTCTTTAAAAATTACGAAAGAGAACAACTTCAGGAAATCATCCTGAAAAACGGAGGAAGGGTATTGTCATCGGTTTCCGGGAAGCTGGATTATCTGCTGGCGGGGGATAATATGGGGCCATCAAAGCGAGAGAAGGCGGAAAAACTGGGGGTGAAAATCATTTCCGAAGAAGAGTTCGAGAATTTAATGAAGGGATAACACCTTTACGACGATGAAGCTCAATTTCCTGAAATACAGAACAGATTCGATTTTAAAAAATAACAAGACCCAACGATCCAATGTACCGTATAATGAGGCAAAAAGAATCGGGATCATTTTTAGCGTGGAAGACAAGGGCAAGCACGAAACCGTAAAGGAACTGATCAGAAAGCTCGAGCAAGACGGCAAACAGGTTCAGGTCATTGAGTTTCTGCCGGAGAAAAAGGAAAATTATGAATTCAAGTTCGACTTCTTCACGGAAAAAGACCTTTCGTTCTGGGGGAACCTGACATCACATGACGCGTTAAAATTCGCCGACATACCATTTGATTTCCTGTTCTGCCTGGATACGGTTCCCAATCCGCTGGTGCTTCACCTTCTTGCGCGGAGTAAAGCGAAATGCCGTGTGGGCAGGTCCTGGGACGATGATCGTAACTATTTCGAACTCATGATCGAATCCGTCGCAAACACAAAATTACTGGTGGATACGATTTATAAATATACCGTTCAATTAAAATAATAAAATGAAAAAACTGTACGGAACAGGTGTAGCACTGGTGACACCGTTTACGGATTCTTTGGAAGTGGATTACCGGTCGCTGAAGAAATTGCTCGCCTATACGTCCAGAGGTGCCGACTATTTTGTTGTCATGGGAACAACCGGTGAATCGGCTACCTGTACGGATGACGAAAAAGCGGCGATATTGAAGTTTGTCAAGGAGAATAATACAAAACGTCTTCCTATCGTTTATGGCATAGGTGGAAATAACACCCATCATGTGCTGGATTCCATCCGCGCCAGCGACCTTGAAGGCGTTGATGCCATATTATCCGTGAGTCCGTACTACAATAAACCGTCGCAGGAAGGAATTGCCCGTCACTTTGAAGCAATTGCAGATGCGTCACCTGTACCTGTTATACTCTACAACGTTCCCGGTCGTACAGCCTCAAACATCAGTGCTGAAACGACTATCCGGCTTTCCACGAACAGGAACGTGATCGGCATCAAAGAAGCGTCGGGTATCATTGAGCAGTGTATGAAGATCGTCAAATACGCGGCAAAGGATTTCCTTCTGATCTCCGGAGACGATATGTGGACCTCTCCTATATACGGGATAGGCGGAAAAGGAGTGATTTCCGTACTGGCAAATGCCTACCCCCTTGTATTTAAAAAAATAAAGGAACACGCGTTTGCCGGAAAACACATCCGGGCCGCCGAAGAACAGTCCAGGCTACTGGAAATAAACGGACCCATGTATGAGGAGGGAAACCCGGTTGGCGTAAAGTATTTACTTTCCGGTAAAAACGTTTGCGGACCCCAAGTAAGGCTTCCCCTGGTACCAGCCTCAGACAACCTGAAGAAGAAAATAGATTTGATTCTCGGACAGCAAAAAAATAAGGGATAACGATTGTTACCCCTTTATTTTTGATTTTTTAATGGTTGAGGATTAAGCCTTGTTCTTGATTTCCTGAACTTCGGAACGAATGACCTGTGCGAGGTTCTTTAGGTCTTGCATACCCTTTCTCACACGGGTACCTGCCGCACTATTACCTTTGTTATAAAATTTGTCAGCATCTCCTTCAAGCGAAGCAATGAGATTCTTGAGCTCTTCAAACTTTTGCATTTTATTAGAATTTTAGGATTAGAAATAAGTTTCTCAACGCCAATTTAGTTAAAAACCTTTAAAACCAACCAAAAAAGCGGTTTTTTTTAAATTCCCTTCGTCACAGACACCAGTACTTCCTCCTTGTAAAAGCCGTTATCAAGCTTGTCTTTCAGCTTTGAAAAGGCACTCAGGGTAAGTTCTACGTCTTCCAGGGTATGAACGGCTGTTGGAATAATCCTGAACATAATAACATCCTTAGGTACAACAGGATATATCACTACTGAGCAGAAAATATTGAAGTTTTCGCGGAGATCCATTGCCATGTTCGCAGCTTCTCCCACACCTCCTTTAAACAGTACCGGAGTCACCGGCGAATTGGTATTTCCAATATTAAAGCCCCGAGCCTTGAGGCCTTCCTGCATGGCTTTAACGATCTTCCACAAATTGTCCTTCAATTCCGGCTGCGTCTTCAGCAATTCCAGCCTCTTCATCGCACCGACCACCAATGGCATCGGTAAACTCTTGGCGTAGATCTGCGACCGGACACTATACCGTAAATATTTCAGGATATGCTTATCACCGGCAACGAACGCACCGATACTCGCCATGGATTTTGCAAAGGTGGAAAAGTAAAGGTCGATCTGGTCCTGTACACCCTGCTCCTCGCCAGTGCCCGCTCCCGTTTTCCCCATCGTACCAAAACCGTGAGCATCATCTACAAAGAGCCTGAAGTTATACTTCTTCTTAAGCGCAACAACACCCTTCAGGTCACCTTGTTTGCCCGACATACCGAAAACACCTTCCGTGATTACGAGGATTCCTCCGCCTGTCTCGTCGGCCAGTTTTGTAGCGCGCTGCAATTGCTTTTCGAGGCTCTCCATATCATTGTGCGTATACACAAACCGTTTTCCGATATGCAACCGGACACCGTCGATGATACACGCATGAGATTCGGCATCGTAAACGATCACATCCTTACGGTCAACCAGCGCATCGATGATCGAAACGACACCCTGATAGCCGAAGTTCAGAAGCATGACATCCTCCTTCTTTTCAAATTCGGCAAGCTGCCGCTCCAACTCCAGGTGATTAACGGAGTTTCCGGACATCATCCGCGCACCCATTGGTAAACCCAAGCCATACTGTGCAGCAGCATCAGCATCCGCTTTTCTCACCGCGGGGTGATTCGCAAGGCCCAGGTAGTTGTTCAGACTCCAGTTCAGCACTTCCTTGCCATTGAATTTCATCCTTGGACCTATCTCACCCTCCAGTTTGGGGAAAAAGAAATAGTCGTCAGGAAGGTGTGAATATTTAGCCAGCGCACCAGCCTCCATTCTTAACTTTTCAAATAAGTCTACCATTTGCGTCACGATTGAATTAAAATTGCGGCAAAAATAAGCAAAAAACGGCTTCATTTGACTTCTTAACTGCTTTGCCTGCGCACATTTTATGCTTAGCATTGTGTTTTAGGGCCCTTTTATGACAAAAATCAGGAAATTATTGGTCGCCAACCGTGGGGAAATAGCGATTCGGGTCATGCGAACTGCTCAGGAGATGGGTATTCAAACCGTCGCTGTTTTCAGCGAAGCGGACCGGAATGCCCTGCACGTAAGGTATGCCGATGAAGCAATCCTGATCGGACCCGCCCCTTCCTCCGAGTCTTACCTTCGGATGGACAAAATACTGGACGCTGCCCATGCCGCAGGCGCTGATGCAATCCATCCGGGATACGGCTTCCTTTCCGAAAACGAAGTGTTTGCCGGAATGGTTAAAAAAGCCGGCCTCATTTTTATCGGTCCCTCGGCCGAGGCCATCGAGCTGATGGGAAACAAACTGGCTGCAAAGGCAGCCGTCGCGAAGTTTAACGTGCCCCTGGTACCCGGCACTTCCGAACCCGTGCGCGACCTTGGTCAGGCTATGACAATTGCAGCAGCGATCGGATATCCGATTTTAATCAAAGCCAGCGCTGGTGGCGGCGGAAAAGGCATGCGGGTCGTGGAGCGGGAACAGGACTTTGAGGAACAAATGAAACGGGCGACAAGCGAAGCGCTGTCGGCATTTGGCGACGGTTCGGTTTTTATCGAGAAGTACATTACAAAGCCCAGGCATATTGAATTCCAGGTATTCGGAGATCAGCATGGAAATGTTGTACACCTTTACGAGCGCGAATGTTCGATCCAGCGGCGACATCAAAAGGTTGTCGAGGAAGCGCCGTCCTCCGTGCTTACACCCGACAAGAGGAAGGAAATGGGTGAAGCGGCTATCGCGGTAGCCAAAGCTTGCGGATATTATGGTGCGGGTACCGTTGAATTTATCCTGGATGATCAGTTGAATTTTTATTTCCTCGAAATGAATACGAGGCTCCAGGTAGAGCATCCGGTAACAGAACAGGTAACGGGACTTGACCTGGTAAAACTCCAGATCCGGGTAGCGGAGGGGTTGCCGCTGCCTTTTACACAGGGGGAAGTGAAGTTATCCGGCCATGCCATCGAGATCCGGGTATACGCGGAGGACCCCGCCAACAATTTCCTGCCGGATATCGGTACCTTAAAGACCTACCGGCGGCCACAAGGTCATGGTGTTCGTGTGGACGACGGTTTCGAACAGGGGATGGAAATACCGTTTTATTACGACCCTATGATCGCGAAGCTCATTTGTCACGCGGAAACAAGACAGGCAGCCATCGAAAAGATGATCCGCGCCATCTGTGAATTTGAGGTCACCGGCCTGGAAACGACCCTGGGCTTCTGCAATTTCGTGATGCACCACGAGGCTTTTCGCTCCGGAGATTTTAATACACGTTTTGTTGAAAACTATTTTACGCCGTCCGTCCTGCAGACAGAATCCATAACGGAAGAGGAGAAAATTGCAGCGGCACTCGGTGTCATGCTGGCAAGCAAAACCGTATCACACCCTACCGCAAAGAACAACGGCAGCGTGACCAGCAAGTGGAGACGGTCGAGGTTGTAAAACACTACCTTATTACGATTGGCGCAGGGCTGAAGCAGACCACAAAGATCGCCAGCGCGATCCAGCCAAGGACGATACGTTTACCGTCCAGGGGCTCCTCGATCTCGGAGGGAGGATGTTGAATACCAATGAACTTTCCCAGTACAAACAGAAAGACAAGCCAGCCCGGATAGCCTTGCAGGTCCGGAAAAAGACGGGACAGCACCAGCAAGAGAGCAACCATCAGAAGGGAGCTCATGATAGTGAACTGCCTGGTCAGACCCAGGCCGGATAATGCCATGTAACAAAAGGCGATCGCTCCTGCCACCCATAAAACCAGGTTTAGCCCCTGCGCATCCGCGCTCATCACCACATCACTGGAAAAAAAGCCGAGTCCCGCATATAGCAGCAATGCGACAAACAACAGCGATGCCACGAGCCGGTGAATACTGAATCCGAATAACCCATACACTACATGCCCGCCATCCAGTTGTCCAATGGGCAGGAGGTTAAGGCAGGTGAACATGAGCGAAAGATAGCCGGCAAACAAGAACGGATAGTGCATGATCTCATGCGGATTGGGAACCCGCGCAGGATCCGCGACGACGTTTTCAAAAAAGAGAAACACGAGATTCCGGCCGACAGATATGTCGGTAATACTATCGTTCTGATGTGCGTACACCGTCTGGGCGTAGTCAGATCCATACTGACGGTACTCGGGGTGTATCTGAAAGATGTATTCCGGGTCCGGTAAGTGGGTAAACCCGTAGAAAAGAACGGCCAACGCGATCACGAAGCCCGCCAATGGTCCGGAAATGCCGATATCAAAATTCTGTTTTTTGGAATACACCCTGGACCGAAGCCGGATAACAGCGCCCATTGTTCCAATGGATAACGGAAACGGCGGCACGGGGATGTAATAGGGCAAAGTAGCGCTGACCTTGTGATACATCGCCGTAAAGTAATGACCAAATTCATGTGCGGTCAGGATCAGGAGAAACGGGATAGAGAACTCAAGGCCGCTGAAAAAATCAGCCCAGCTATAACCGGGCATCCATATGGATTTGCCATAGGTCCACTCGGCGCCGGCAAGCGTTGTCGTTATAAACGTGAGAATGAAGAGGAAAGCCTGAAGAAGGACCCGTCGCTGCTCCCTACGCATCGAAATATTCCAGTATTAGATCCGGTGTTACCACATGAAACGTTTTTATTCCAACACCATTTGCACCTTCAAGGTTTCCAAGGTTGTCATCCAGGAAAAGCGTTTCGCTTCCCTGCAGGTTGTTCTCCTCCAGGACCTGTAGAAAAATGTCCGCGTTGGGTTTGCGCTTTTTCATAATATGCGAGTAGTATGCCTTATGAAAATAAGCGTCGAGCGAGTATGAACCAGGGACCACACCAGGCAGCATCACATTATTGATATACTCGAGGTGTATGTTATTGGTGTTGCTCAGTAGAAAGACATTGTACTGTAATTTGAGCCTTTCCAGCAGTTGGAGCTTCCTCAGGGGAAGGCCCCGTAACATTGCCAGCCAGCAGGCGTCTATCTCGGAAGCCTGGGCATTTACGCCAAAAACTTCCCTCACATAGTCCCGGAATTCGGTGTCGTCCATCATCCCCTTCTCGTAAACCTCAAATCCCGGTGAACCATACAATTCGGAGACTTTTTTCTTTTCTATCCCCGACAAGGCTGCAAAAGCCTGGATTGTGTGATCGATGGAGAGGTCGATGATCACGCCACCGAGGTCGAAGATCAGGTTTTTTATGGAGGGATCGGGTTTCACGGCTTTTCTGAGTTGGTGTTAAAAATGAAAAAGGGCGCATTCAGGCCCTTTTTCATGTGTTCTAATAAGTTGTGGGCCCAGCTGGGCACGATCCAGCGACCCCTTGATTATGAGTCAAGTGCTCTAACCAGCTGAGCTATGGGCCCTTGATTTTGGGAGTGCAATTTTAGGGATTTTGAGCTTATTTTATCGCATTAAGGAATAAAATATAACAGGAAACGTAAAAATTGTTGGTTAGCGAGCCCTTATCCCGATAGCTATCGGGAGAGTCAAGTGCTCTAACCAGCTGAGCTATGGGCCCTTGATTTTGGGAGTGCAATTTTAGGGATTTTGGCCTTATTTTTTCGCGTAACGGGATAAAAGATTTTGCGTCATCTCCGGATACTTTTTCAAGTTCCAAAGGTATGTTTGACTCTTCATGCGTTTTATGTGGTTCTCAATTTTTCGGGCCTGTGAAAACGAAGTGCATGAAATGACTAAAAATAACTTCCAATCGGATGCCGATGAAGTGAAGTGAGGGCCGCGATAAAATTGAGAATTGTGTTTGATTATTCGCTCTTCCAATTCTATCTGCGAACTTCCGATATAGAATCGATCGAGTTCCTCACTGTGTAAAACATAACAGGAAAACATAAAATTATTAGCTAACGACCCCTTGTCCCGATAGCTATCGGGAGAGTCAAGTGCTCTAACCAGCTGAGCTATGGGCCCTTAATTTTGGGAGTGCAATTTTAGGGATTTTGAGCTTATTTTATCGCATTAAGGAATAAAATATAACAGGAAACGTAAAAATTGTTGGTTAGCGAGCCCTTGTCCCGACGGCCGGTATATTTTTTGTCACGCACCGAACTTCTTCATAACACATAACTCGCCAGTGCAGGTATACACTCGTCGACCAGAACAATGGAAAGGGAAAAGGACCTGTTTACGATCGCCTTACCGAGATTGTAGATTTTCCTCGGGCAGATATTCTTGATAAAAGCCTTGATGCGTGTACGGCGTGTGGTGAAGTAACGTCTGAAGACTTCGTTATCCGTAACCCGGTCTAGCATAATAAATTCCGGGTGCCTGATGGGGAATTCCATTTCTTCCAGCTTCATAAAGCTCCATTGTGAAGCGTTGCTCGTATTCGTGGCATCCTCACCAAGTCCCAGGTTGATTACCATGTTCTTTAAAGGAACCACTACCAATCCGGAATTGATCTTACGGGAGAATCCCCATTGTACACTCCACCAGGTAACGTCGCGATTCTTTGCATAGCTTTGTTCAAACATGTAGTCCATGTAGTAATACTCATAGACGGACGTATAATTTCCTTCAAAATATTTCGCCCTAATGGCTTCGGGATAATACTTCATCGAATAATCGAATACTTTCCAGGCACGTCGCCAGGTAGCCCATCCCCAGATGTGGTCCCAATTGGAAAAGTAATAAGAGTACTTACTTTTACCCGTAAGCCTGCTTGGCAGTGTTGTTCCTCCTATTTCCATGATCCGGCTGTCATCGCGGTAGTGTTCAAGCATCGTTGTACAAAACGTAAAAAATGAAGGCGACGGCAATGTATCGTCTTCCAGGATAATACCTTCCTCAACATGCTCAAAAAACCAGCTTATGGCACCGGATATTCCACGTCCGCATCCCAGGTTGTTATCCCTGAAAAGAGTTTTTACCTCACAGGGCCAATCGACATTGGAAACTACTTCCCTTACTGCAGCACACTTCTCTATGTCACCCGGAACATGGCTTCGGGCGCCATCAGCAGCAATGAACAATGATTTTGGCCTGGCTTGTCGTATCGCTTCAAAAACTGTCTTTGTCGAATCCGGACGATTAAATACTAAAAAAAGTATGGGTGTTGTAAGTGTTTCATTTTGCATTGCTCAGCTAATTAACGTTTTACTTGTTTGATATACATTCGATCCTAATACGCATTGGTATTCGTCACTAAAAAAATCTGCCCATAGGGCTTATATGATCCGTACTTTTCAGCCCTGAAGTGCTGATTCTCTTTCAAAAATTCATCAAAAGCCCGGGCTTCTCCCCGATACTCGCCGGGCCAGTCATCGAAAAAAATAACCGACGTATCTTTTATCAGCGAGGCGCAAAAATCAAGCGATGCTTTGGCTGACGGATAAATATCACAGTCAATCATTATTATACTCGCCTTTTTGATCTGGTGTACTTCCTTCAATTCACTTACCAGCGCCTTGTGGTACCACCCTTTGATTAAAAATGTTCGCTTCCAATCTACGCCATTTCTCGTTAGAAAACCCGATGCTTTCTCTATACTGCATGCGTAATCTCCGGGCTTCCATGAATGTGGGGCCGGACCGTGATGGTCATCATGGGGAGGTAAACCCTCAAATGAATCAAAGCCAAAAAGCCGAACACGATTGAACTTTAGTTTACGAAGGGTTTTATGCATACAAAGCATAGATGTACCGTGGCCGACGCCAAATTCCAAATAATCGCCCAACGGTCTGGCGCCTAGGTACCTGGTTAGGAATTTTATCGACCGTCGATATTGTGGTATTAATTCCGATTCAATGACAAGGGGAAAAAACGCATATGAATCGGCAAATTTTCGGACGGCATTCATGAATGATCCCGGTAAGTAGTCCTCCAAATGTTTATAGAGCACTCCCACACGCAGTATCCTCATGACACGAAATAACGTAGTTATCGCAATCATGCAAGAATAATTTTCAATAAGACAATAGATATTCATTTACCCCCGGAACGGAGGTCAGGAACGAAGGCAGAGCGCCTCGATATTAGTCCAAAAATTCAGTCCTTGACTACGCTGTTTTCCATGATATCCAAAAATACAAAAAAGATCTTCAAAAAAACTAAAAATGCAGCTATACCTGATCAATCATCCGGATTTTCCATAAGCGGCGCTTCGGGAAAAAAGTGGATTTTTATATATTACTGTCTGAATACCGTGAGATATGCCTAAAAAAAACAGCAATCCCAAAAAGCACGTAGTTGCCAAAAAGATCCAGGAGAACAGTCTTGCGGTTCAAAAAACATTGAATCTGAAGAACTTCATCAGCAAAAGGAACAATACAAAAACGGTTATTGTCAGACCGAAGTGATTTTTTCAAAGAGTGTCATTTAACAAGCTGGATCCAGCTTTTGCAAGTGGCATGACCATCAACAGTTACCTCATAGAAATATATTCCAGCCGCCAGGCTATCACCGTCCCAGTCGAATTGGTAATCCTGCGCTTCAAATACTTTACTACCCCAACGGTTATAGATGATCACACTGGTCTTAAAACCGTAGGTAAGAGGCGTCACTCCGGGAAGATCACCTAACTGAATGGTAAATTTATCATTAGTATCGTCGTTCCGACCGGGTGTTATGATATTCGGAATTTTCAATTTAAAGACAGGCATAGGCAGTATCTTTTCGGTGACACAGAATTCCCTTACCGCGATCAGCTTTACGCTATAAAGACCGTCGGCTTCAAAATCGTGTTCGACCTCCGTTGCGTCGCTGGTTGAACCGTCGCCAAAATCAAAATAAAGGCGGTCTCCTTCCTTTAGGCTGTCCGTTGTGCTGACAGCCCTGATCGAAGGCCGTTCGAAACATTCCGCGCTTCTGTCCATTTCAAATTCAGGTTCGATCAGCGGAATCACATTCAGCTGAACGGTGTCATCCTGGATACATCCCGATGCTTCCGTGATCACGATGAAGTAGCGTGTTGTGTCCTTCGGGTTTACAACGGGATTCGGGCTTGTCGATTGAAAATCGCCGTCTTCGCTGGTCCATTGATAAGTCGCTCCTCCGCTGGCCTGCAAAGTATACGGTGTATTGAAGCACATCTCATCGTCATCCTGAACGAGTGTCTCGGCAATAAATACATCTACCTTCAGCGATACGGAGTCCTTACCCTTACAGGTTCCCCTGTCAATGGCCTTTAGCCAGACCGTATAATTTCCGGTTGCAGGATATTCGTGGATAATCATCGATGTGTCGGTTTTTGTAACCCGGGTTCCGTCGCCAAGATCCCACTCAAAAATTTCACCTCCGATACTGAAGTTCTGAAAGACAATCTTATCGGGTATACAAACCTTGTTCAGACCGGGCATATCCAACGCGACAGAATTTGACTGAAGCCGCGCCTTGAGCGAGGAAAGATCAAACTTAAAAGCCGCGTTGTTACAGTTTCCGCTGTTATTTGTCGCGGACCAGGCTCCCGGTGTTGTTGGAAAATCGGAATCAGGACGGTCATTCGTCGATACACGGCAACCTGAACAAACAGCATGGTATACAATTCCGCCTTTGTCAAACCGGCTGGTGCCGCCGTCAACGTGAGTACGCGATAATGTACCGCCCAGGTAGGTACCGTATAGCAGCTGCGATGCATCGTCGGTCAAAACCATAAAATAAAAATCCGACCCCGATGTGGTTTTCTGGAATGCATCTGAAGTTATCGGCATTCCGAATGTACTCCCCTGCCAGTGAAGCGACTGAATATTAATGGCGCCACCCCAGCCGGCCAGGTAGAGATTATTGCATTCATTCACGAGAAACGCCGTCGGTGAAATATCAGGGGTACCTCGTCCCGAGCCAACAACAGTTGAAAAAAGGAGACTGGTCAGCGATGTGTTAAACTTCTGAATGAACTGTCCGCTGTTTGGATTGCTGTAAACGCCCGGTGTAACGGGGAAATTCCCGGCTGTCTGGCCATACACATATACTTCGTCGTTTGCATTAAGGTCCAGAAAATAAACCTGATCAAACGCCGACGTTCCTGTGAACGTCGCCTGGATTATAGTGGTACCATCCGGTTTGATGCTGGCGATCCATCCATCGGCGTCGCCACCTAATTGCGTTTGATAGGCGTTTGCCGACACGGGGAAATCAGTGCTATTTGTTCCTCCGGCAACAAAGATGTTTTTCGACTCATCGAACTTCAGTGTCAGCGAACCGTCTGTCTGCGAACCCCCCAGAAACGTCGACCACTTGATTTGCGTGAGATCTTCATCCAGCATGGCAATTACAGCGTCAGTAGGGCCACCGTTATACGAATTATCGATACTATTCACGGCCGGGAAATCCGGAGAGGATGTAACGGTGCTAATAAAAATATTTCCATCGTCATCGGTAATTACGTCCCCCCGAAGCTGGTCCCCGTAATTTTTTTCCAGCGCACCGTACAATGGGTTCAGTCCGTCGTTCTGTGTCCCTCCGAGTAGCGTCGACGCCAGCAGGTGGTTTCCCGCCGGGCTGATCCGCGCGACAAACACATCGGTACCGGTAAAATAGGGTACGACAATTCCCGTTACCCCCACACCACCATTGAATGACCTGTCAAAGGCGTTCAGCGTAGTGGGAAAATCGGCTGAACCGGTGGTCCCTAAAACAACCAGTTCGTTTTTTGAATTCATCACCAGGCTGTGTGCCGATTCTGTCCCTGTTCCGCCCAGGTAAGTAGCATATAAAAGCTGTTGCCCCGTTGAATCGTATTTTAATATTCCGATATCATACAATCCTCCATAGTTGACCTGAAAGGCTCCGGACGTTGCCGGAAACGTTCCACCGTAGTTACCCAGGTTGGTTACACCGGCCGAATACAACTTACCGTGTTCACCAGGAGTTGCCGTGCTTCCCCAGTTGTCGGCGGTAGATCCGGAGTACGTCGAGAATATCAACAACGGATCTATCACCAGTTCGTAACAAGGATCGTAACCTTCTGAAAAGGAAAAAGATAGCTGATTGCCGGAGAGAACATACCGGCATGCTACGAAAACTTTCCTGCCGTCGATAAACTGATACGCTACCGGCTTCTTTTCGATCATACTACCCAGTGTTGTCTTCACAAGGAGATCTCCGGATGGGTCGATCTCCAGTTCATCCGCACCTTGATACTCCAACCGGACGGCGGATGCATCGGAATTTGGTGCAACTATAAAATCGTATTTGATACTGTTACCCGATGAATAGACTTTTAAGTCAACGCCGGCGTAAAGTGAAGGGTAAATAAACCCACTGTAAGCATAGGCATTGGCTGCCCATCGACAGGTATCCGTTCCGAGAAAATAGTTGTAATACTCCGATGATCGTCCGAATGGGCTGGGCGTCAGGCTCGTATTTGCTCCTATAAACCGGACAGAGACTGCACTTCCGTCAATCTGCCCGTCACTTTCCCCTGCGCCGTCAGATTCGTTTACGTCGTTGTGACTGTGCTCGTGAAGGGCCTGCAGTTTCGCTTCATCCAAAAAGTAATAATTAAATCCACCCGGCCGAATAAACATCCTGCCACCCGGGACACGGGCTGAAAAATGGATCTCTTCAGACCATTGATTTTTGTTCTCAATAAACTTGATTCCGGGTGACGGATCAGCCTTGGCCGGAGTATTCAAGGTAAAAAGCCAACACAACAGGAATAATCTTCTGTAATTCCCGAACAACCACACCATACGCAGTAGAATTATATCCCGGCTCTGACGGGCAAGATAAAGAATATTCGCCTAAACTAATAGGCATACCTGGCTACGGATCAGAACAGGAAGCCCAGCCGCACATAGCCCAGCGTACCTTCAGACGAATACGCGCCCTCCAGGGATAATACAGTCATGTTAAATGGGGTGAACCAAATCCCTCCACCCCAGGCTTTGTGCCATTTCCGGGATTTACCGTTTTCCGCTGTGGGGTCATTTCCGTTATTGTCCTTATACCACACGCGGCCGAGATCGTGAAAGCCTAGTATGCCCAGGGTTGCCGGAAATAAGTACGTCCGAAAGCTGAACAGTTTTATTCTCATCTCCAGGTTCGCATAGAATTTACGGTCACCATAAAACCTCATTTTCCTGTATCCCCTGAGTTCCATATTCCGCCCGAGGATTTGTGCCTGGAAAAATTCCCAATCACCCCTGCTGATACCGCCGCCGACACGTGAAGCGAAAACAATCCTGGCAGGCAGTCTGAAGGTTTGGTAAAAAGATGCGAAGCTCTCGTACGATGAAAAATTACCGGCACTTCCAGTGAGGCCCACCATGTTACGGCCGGTGACGTCAAAGACTACCCCACGGGTGGTAAATCGTGGATTGTTTCGCAGGTCTACAAGAAATTTCCAGCTCGCACCTGTATATAGGTTGGTCTCGTCGAATATGTCGTATGGCCTAGTCGTGGCAAATTCACTGATGAACCGGTTATCCGCAGGACGTGGTCCTACCCTGACCTGTTGAAAGGCGGGGCCGATCTTAAATGAACTGCCACTTCCGGTCTGCCGCGTCAGGTAAGTTTCAAGTTTAAGCTCCTGAAATTTATACCGGTAATAGTCGATCGCTTGATCAATACTGATGGCAGGCTGCTGATCAATGTCTTTGTCAAAAACACTTTCATTCCCCGGCCCGAAGAAGTTGTTGACGTAACCCGGAAACTTATAATTGCCGAAGGTCTCCAGTCCCCAATCGCCTAAAACGTTATTGAAGGCTCCATGGTAAGATATCTCATAGGAAGCCGTGGCGGATGCGGCGTTGAACAGGACAAAGTGCCGTTCGCGAAAAGGAATTCCCCTGAAACCTTCAGCCTGGTATGACATGCCGCCGCCGAAAAAGAAGCCCTCATCCACATTTACCTGACCTGCGAAGAAAGGCGAAAGTTGGTCGTATTTGAATGCGCGGCGATCGTAAAGGTTAACAGCCGGATCCTTGCGCCGACGATCCCCCGCCTCCTTTCCTGAAAGGTGGTTTCCCTCGTTGAGATCATAGTATAATGTATTGTTTTTCAAATTGTTAACCGTTGATTCATCAATGACAGAATCTCTCCCATCGCCGCCAATAACCCGCAGCAGGATGCTCTTCGGCGATATCCCGCTCACGAGGATCTTATCGTCGCCTGCCATCGCATACAACCGTATCTCGCGGGTTTCCGATCGTTTGAAAACCCGGTCGTATGCCTTCGATTCCGAACCGTCCTCGCCAATCGCATACCTCCTGACCTGGACATCTCCCACGGGGAGCCGGTCCACCAAAAAAAGGTCTCTTTCGTTCGACCCTGAAACGTCCACGTACTTTGCGAGGAAATCATAATGCAATAGGGCATCCGTTAACAGGCCGGACCGTCTTGCCTTGAGTTTTCTTGTGATCTTTTCACCGTCGAGCTCAGAAATTACGCGCGGCCATTCATGAATGCTGTTGTCGATGACGTCATCTGTGAGGCGGTTCTGAAGATCCGACGCAACGGCCACCCAGGTTTCGCGTGAGAGCGCGGTCAGGAAAGACCTGTCAAAATAACGGGCGCCATAGGCCAGGCCCGGCGGCCAGTTTATCCGGTCGTCAAACCCCTCGAATTGCGGCAGCGTCCACCGCCGGCTCCAGAGTTTTGGGACGAGCCCTTCATTCACAAAAAAGGCCTGGTCTCTGTCTCTTGGAATCGGCTGGAAAACGACTGAATCTCCGGCTGCCCGGGTAGCCCATCGCCACTGATCGTCATGCCTGTCCCAGTCTCCGATCCACATATCAAACAGCCGGGCACGCAGCACAAAAGTCTCATCGACCCGGTGCTCCGAGTGGTTCTGTATGCTTTCCAAAACTTTACTTGTGTTAATAATATGTTTAGAATGCCCAAAATTCGATGCCTCTGACCAGTCTCCGCTTGGTCTCTCTTCAAACAGGGCGAGTGTGTTTGCAAAATCACGACGGTAGATTCCAAGGGCTTTGTCGTTGGGGATATAGACCAGTCTGGGGTTTGTATGATACAATCCGGCGGCCCGCGCCAGGGGTGGAACCAGCAAGGCGGCGTACGGATGGGACGCGGAGATCTGGTCCTGGACGAGGTCCTGCGCGAAGGTCTTTCGAAAGATTTCGGGGACCGCTTGTTCAGGGAATTTTTCCACGGATCGAAGGACAAATTCCCGGCCGGCTGAATCGGCTAAACGCAGTGAAAGGGTTTGCATGCCACCGCCTTTTTGCAGGACTTTTAACCCTCCCTTTTCGCGGCTGAAATCAAAAACGGGGACTTCCACTTCCTGCGTCCAGGCCGACCGGTAGTTCTTTCCAAGCATAGCCCGCTTGATGGTGCCGGCCTGATACCGGCCGCTCGCTCTGACGCGGATCGTCTTACGCAATTGCTCCGCCGGCAACGATTCAGGCAGGTGCAGTGCACGGTCAGGTGACAAAACCTTTTTAAATTTTAGCGCACCGTCCGGAACATCGTGGTCTGCCTGCCAGTACTCCAGTGTTACGGCGCCGTTTGTCAGGATCATAAGTTTTACAAAACCCCGGACGGGATCAGCGTATTCTGCGTACGCTTTCTTTTTTACATATGTCGTTTTGGAGCCGGAGCCGCTAACGACAAAATGTGTACTGTCCCTGGTAATATACTCCAGTGCATGTTCATGTCCGGAAGCGTAAATCGTCCCGGGGTATTTTGCCATCAGGGACCTGAGATTCTTACTAAGGTCCCGGTACTGCGGGTGCGCAATGTCCTGTACGTTCCCGAACCACTTTCTGTATATCGGGTAAATGGAACCCAACAGGGGCAAAGGAACATAAAGATTTGATTTTAAGGAAGTTAAAGGAAAGAAATGATCTTTCAGCTTAAATACACCGCCGTGCTCACCATAGCTGATCAGGGGATGGTGTGCGGCTATTATGATCCGTTTACCTTCATTTCTGAAAAAGACATCATTGAGCAGGACCCACAAGGCGGCAGGATCTTTGGACTCGCAATCACTATCTTCTCCGGGTTTATCCCAAGGATGAAGGAACCACTGTGTATCCAGGATAACGAGAACGCTGTTACCCGTCAACGGAATTTCCACGGGGCCCGGACATCCGTCACGCGGCAGGAAAGTGATATGAGCAAGTTTAAGTGAATCGACCCAGCGTTGCTGATTGTTCACATAGGCCCTTCCCCTTTTTCTTCCCTTCTGCCAATCGTGGTTACCGGGAATAAATATTCCTCCCGCTTTCGACCCCTCTAACCAGTCCGTCTGCGCCCCCATGATCTCCTCTGCCTCCCGCCTGCTCCTCGCACCCTGATCCGGCATTCCGGCAGGATAAATGTTATCACCAAGAAAAAGAACCGTCGTATTGCTGCCTGACTCAATGATTTTTTTGTTAAGGACGTTACCGAGAGGCTGACCGATGATCGATAGCTCTCCCGCGTCGCCGACGAGGTATAGGGTGTGAGTAATGGCATTGGGATCAAACTGCGCAGCCAGTGTGGCCGGGAGAATAAAAAAAACGAGAAGATGTAACAGTTTTGCCATGAACGATACAATTGCAAGCCACCTGATCATGCTCTACATTAGGATAGGAAACTATCAACCCCCTGTGCTATTCTAACCACGGGTAGGCCGTCAAGATAAAATATTTTTTACCTTTAGCCTTTATCAATCTATGGATTCGGAATTAGTACGGCAGGCGAGGTCACTGGCAGAGCAGATTTTCGGAGATCCTGCTTTTGCCAAGTATCCATTTCACAATATTCAACATACGCTCGATGTTGTTGATGCCGTTAACGACATCGGCAGGCACAGTGAAATGTCGGACGAAGACCTTGAACTCGCGCTGATAGCCGGCTGGCTTCACGACATCGGTTATAAGAACGGACCTGAGAATCATGAAGAGTTTTCCGCGAAATTCGCAGGGGAATTTCTGACAAAGCTAAATCTGTCTCCAAAAAAAATTAAGCTTGTCTCCGACGCGATCATGGCTACCAAAGTGCCCCAGAAACCCCGGACAATTATCGACAAGGTTCTCTGCGATGCCGATCTTCACCACCTTTCGACCAATACCGGTGCCGCAAAGAGCGACCTGTTACGGCGTGAATGGACAGCGAATGGATACAAAGAAATGAGCGATCAGGAGTGGATCCAGCACAACATCGACTTCATGGAAACCCACCGGTATCATACACCCTACGGGCAAACGATCCTGGAAGAGGGAAAGCAAAAAAACATCAAAAGATTAAAGAAATATTTGGAACCCGAGATCAGCAAAAAGAAATACCGGAAACTGCAGGAAGAAGTTGTTAAACTCCGGTCCAAGCTGGACAAAGTCAGTGTCTTAAAACCGGACCGTGGCATCGAAACCATGTTCAGGACAACTTCCCACAACCATATTATGCTCAGCCAAATGGTTGACAGCAAGGCAAGTATATTGATCACAATCAATTCGATCATCCTGTCCCTGATTGTTTCAGTGCTCATCCGCAAGCTGGAGGAGAATGCTTACCTCACCTACCCGACCGTATTGCTGATCTCCGTGTGCCTGGCCACCATGGTATTTTCGATCCTGGCCAGCCGCCCGAATGTTTCGTCCGGAAAGTTCACGCGGGAAGACATAAAGAATAAGAAAACAAACCTGCTTTTTTTCGGGAACTTCCACGCGATGAACGTAGAAGATTATGAATGGAGTATGAAGGAAATGATGAAAGACGCAGATTACCTGTACGGAAGTCTGATCAAGGATATCTATTATCTGGGAAAAGTGCTGGGTACAAAATACCGGTACCTTCGTATCGCCTACAGCATTTTCATGTATGGCTTTGTAATCGCCATCCTGTCATTTATCGTCGCCTTTCAGTTATCGGCTAAGGGTGACTTCTGAGCGCTTTTTGACGAAGCAGAAGATACAGATACCAAGCTGAATGGCTACCGTAGAGAAAATAGTAATGAATACTTCCATAGGTCCGGTGTTTTGGTGTGGTAGGATAAAAGTAGCTGAATACCCCCATGACACTTGTTCACAATTGATTACCTGCCTTTAACTCCGATAATTGATCAAATAAGGCTTCGAATGGATTTACGAAAAGCAATCCTTCAAGAGCACACCAGGGCCCGGGCGACCAAGATTGCTGACCATGTGGGTCAGAATAAGGCCTTATTTAAAGAATTAGTTGAGGTTTATCTTGCTGGCCCTTACAGAGTTACCCAGCGGGCCGCCTGGCCCTTGTCGATTTGCGCCGAACGATACCCTTCCCTGGTGAGGCCGCATCTCACCCGACTGCTCCGTTACCTCGACAAGCCGGGCATACACCCCGCAGTAAAAAGGAATACGATGAGGATGCTTCAATTTATCGAAATACCCCGTTCACAGCATGCTGCGGTCATTGAGCTGGGATTTCGTTACCTGCGCAACAAGCAGGAGCCGATAGCCGTCAAAGTGTTTGCCATGACGGCTTTATCACGTGTGGTGAAGACCCAGCCTGAACTAGGCCGGGAACTGCGGATCATACTGGAAGATCTGCTTCCCTACTCTTCCCCCGCCTTCGTATCGCGGGCACGCCGGGTCCTGAAGGACTTACACGGCAGTTTGTGACCGGTACAAGGCATTACGTATCTTCGTACCCAAAACAAGTCAAGTGAGTGAACCGATTACGGCCGTCCGTACCTGCAAGAGTTGTGGTCATACCTTTCAGGGGACATACTGTAATGTCTGCGGTGAAAAAGTACTCGAACCCAAAGACCGGAAGTTTTCCGTATTCCTGAGCAAGGTCCTGATATCGACTACTATTGTGGACAATAAGTTTGCGCGGTCTCTTTGGCTGACTATCCGGAATCCGGGATTCCTTTCGCGGGAATATGTCGATGGTCGCCGGGTGAAGTATATGCGACCTCTTCAAATGTTTTTTATTCTGAACCTGATCTACTTCCTTTTCCCCGTTCTGCAAATGTTTAATTCCAGTCTTTATACGCAGCTTCACGTGCTGCCACACCGTAAACTGGCAAAGGAAGTTGTGGCAAGGAAAATCGCCGATGAAGGGTTAAGCATGCAGGGCTTTGAACTCATGTATAACTCCAAAACGACAAGCCTCGCGAAGCTGCTGCTGGTGATCTTTGTATTGTTGTCAGCGGTTCCGTTGAGTCTGATCTTTAAAAAAAAGGATCGCTATTTCACCGACCACCTTGCCCTTTCAGTCGAACTAACCAGTTTTAACCTGGCACTAAATGCCATTGGTCTGTCCCTGGTATTCCTGGTCTTTGACGCATTGTTCAAATGGGGACATTTTGCATGGGGTATTCACCACCTGAACGATTTGACGCTGACCATTATCTTTGTGCTTACCAATGCGCTTTACATCTACAATGCGGCACGGGTTTTCTACGGCCAGAAAGGAAAACGGCGGATCGTCAAAGCGATGCTGGGTGTGCTTGGCCTGTTTCTGGCACTGGAGGCTTACCGGTTTTGCCTTTTCTTCATTACTATCTGGACGCTGTGATTCAGCGCGCCTGTATCAGCTTCTGTATCAGGTCATCAACCTGCTGATGATCTTCCTGCGAGGTCAACGTCCGGTACTGATTCAGGATGTCTATGGCTTCTGTGAATTGCCGGTTCATCGCCAGTGTTAATCCCAGGTTAAAGTAACTGTTTGGAAAGGAAGGCTGCAACTCCATCGATATCTTGTAATGTGCAATAGCCAGGGGAAAATTGCCGATTTCTCCATAGAGGTTCGCCAGGTTATAATGCGCCTCAAAGTGTCTTGGGTCGTGCTGAAGAGACAAGGTAAAATAATTGATGGCCTTTGTCTGATTCCCCTCCTGCCATTCAATGATACCGAGATTGCAATACGAATCGGCAAGGGCGTCTCCCGTCTCGATCGCTTTGAGGTATAGCTTTCGGGCAGCCCGGTTGTCACCCTGATCGTCGTTGATCAATGCTTCTTCAAAATCAGACAAACGGTTAAGGCGGACCACCTTACCCCCGGTAAACAGGTTAAGTTGTCCGTGTTTCGACGCCGGCGCATCCTTTTTTGTACGAACACGCTGCGGACCAAACTTCTCCGGGGTAGGAATCGGGAATTTTACAACCTTTGCCATCGAACTGCAAAGTTAACAGTATCCGGGAAACATTTATACGTGGGTCATTTCCCACGGAAACAATGTGCTACCATCATCAGGCTAAACACGGCGAGCGTCAGCTCGCTTTGCGGCGGGCCGTTTTTTGCTTTTCCGTTTTTTCCTTGGCATCCGAACCACCCTTCGCTTTTTCCATCGGTTTTTTGGCGGCATCAATACTGGCCTTCAGGGCTGTCATAATATCGACTACTTTGGGAGCTTCCTCTTCGACAATAACCACTTCTTTTCCTTCTATTTTCGCGTCAATGATCGTCTTGAGCGCATCATAGTAATGATCCTTCATTTCGATCTGGGTGAATTTTTTCGACATGGAATCTACCAGGGTCTTGGCGAGCTTAAGCTGCTCCTTGTCAGCCTTTACCTCCAGCAGCTGAGGGACCTCGTTGATGTCCTTAACTTCATTAGGATACCGAAGCCGGTACATGACAATCCCCTTTCCGTGGGGCGCCAGCAGTAACGGGGTTTCGCGGTCGCGCAGGACAACCTTTCCGACGGCGATTTTTCCCGACTGCTTCAGTGTCTCCGACAACAAACCATATGTCTTGGCCGCTACATCACCGTCGGGGCCAATAAAATACGGTGTTTCAAACAGCGTAGGATGGACTTCATCAGCATTGACAAAGCCTTCAATTTCGATAACCTTTTCACTCTTGAGTTTTACCTTTTCAAAATCCTCCTGCTCGATGATAACGTATTGTCCGGGTTCGTACTGATAGCCTTTGACAATATCTTCCTGGCGGAGAGACTTACCGGTAACCTTGTCCTTTTTTTCGTAACTGACCGGGTTGTGACCTTCCTTTGACAGCAGGTTAAAACTGATGGTCTGTGCGGTATCGATCGCGTTATAAATCCTTACCGGAATGGTAACGAGGGAAAATTGAATGTGGCCTTTCCAGATCGCTCTCATAACAATTAGTTAGATTAAAAAATGAACCAGAAGGCACTAAGTTATTGAAAATGTTTCAGTTTCAAAATTCTACATAAAAATTTAGAATGGTTTCCGACCAGTGGTCGGGATGCCGGTGCGGCTGATACTCTGCGACGGTTTCAGGCCTTTCAATACGCAGTTCTGATCTTCGCCTTGAGATCGTGCAGTATGGTATACAGTCCGAAGTATGTGCGGTTTATATAGACCGCATCGCGGACTCCCCTGGCCTTTTTTGAGTCCCTCAGCTCTTTCATCGTGGAAAGTTTCTCACCAAAGGAATACAATTCATCGAAATAGGCGTTGTCGGCAAAATCGAACTCCTCGGCACGAAATGGTCTGCTCAGGAGTTCGACCAATTTTACAAAAATGGACGTAAAAAATTCCTTTTCCTTTTTCGAATCCTCGGGGTAAATAAACCGTAACTGGCTGAATACCTTACCCTGCATTTCAGGATCGGTAAGGATCTTCCGGTCCATCAACTGGAAGTAGAGCGAATAGAAGTCAGGCGGGATCTCCTTCACACATCCAAAATCGATAATGCCAAGTTTGTAATCGGGAGTAATAATGAAGTTACCCGGATGCGGATCCGCGTGCACTGCTTTGAGCGTATGCATCTGGAAGTGATAGAAGTCCCACATCGCCTGTCCCAGTTTATTAGCTGCATCCTGCGGAACCGGTGTGTTTAAAATCTCACCCAACGGTTTACCCTCCAACCAGTCCATCGTCAATATCTTGTCGCTGGAGAACTCGGGATAGTAGGTCGGAAAAACGATGTTCCGGATATGTCGGGTTTTTTCGGAGAGATCCATGGAACGCTCGAGCTCCAGGGCATAGTCTGTTTCTTCCAGCATCCTGGACTCTACCTCCTGTATGAATTCATCGTATTCTACCGGGTTTAACTTAAACATTGCCAGTGCAATAGGTTTAACCATCGCCAGATCGGATTTAACACTATCTCCCACACCCGGGTACTGAATTTTCACGGCGAATTTTTTCCTGCCCAACACGGCCTGATGCACCTGTCCCATGGAAGCGGCGTTTACCGCTTTCGTGGTGAAGGTGTCAAAAATCTTATCCGGTCCTTTGCCGAAATATTTCAGGAAGGTCTTTACAACCAATGGGTATGATAACGGCGGCGCACTGTATTGCGCCATGGAAAACTTTTGCTGGTAAGCGGTCGGCAGCAGGTTCTTATCCATGCTTAGCATCTGTGCGACCTTCAGCGCACCACCCTTCAGTTCGCTTAACGAGTTATAGATGTCCTTAGCATTGTCCTCATGCAGTTGCTCCCGTCCCATCTCCGGGTTGATGAGTTTTTTTCCGTAATGTTTGAGGTAGTTCGTACCGATCTTTGCCCCTGTACTTATAAATTTTGAAGCCCGCTGAACTTTAGATACGGGAATGCGGTCGAATTCTTTCACGATAGCGTTTTATTTCGATTTAGTCTGGTATATAAATTTGGCAAAGTCGATAGCAGAATCCACGGCACCCTTTCCGATCAGGTCAAATGCCAGGTTCACGGACTTTTCAATAGCGGCATCAGTTCTTTCAAATCCGGGGCTATCATCTTCCTTCCAGAACAGGAGAATAAATCCCATATGGAGCCAGAAAAGCTGAGGATATCTTTTATCCAGAATAGGTCTGTTGGCTACCTCTCCGTTCCCCTTGCCTTCCATGAGCGTTGTCTCGAAGTACGATTCAAAGGATGTCTTGAACCCTTTGATATAATCCGGCACCAACTCCGGTTTTCTGGAGTGTTCCAGCTGAAACAGGATAAAGCTTCTGTTTTGCTTTAACTCCTCGAGGAGTGTATAGTAAAACGCCAGGACCTTTTCACGGGTGCTGAACGAGTTATACGAGTCATCGGCCTTTAACCGGTTGATAGCCTTGTCGATGAACTCTTTCCAGATATGCTTTTCAACGCTATCGAATGAACCAAAGTGATTGTAGAATTCATCTTCCCGGATACCCAGATCCAGGCAGAACTTGTAGACGGACGCGGGGCGTGCGCCCTGAGTTAGCAAGTGATTAATATAGGAAGTCCGGATCTTGTCTTCCGTAATCTTACCACCCGTCTTGCGGGCACTTTTTTTTGTGGTCTCCATACTGTATTTAAACACGAATTCCCGTAAAGAGTTTGCATTATCGGACAGATTATTTCGTTAAATTTCCAGGTGATGAGAATTTTCGGTACGATATGGCTTTTGGTATTTGCTGCCCTTGCATATGCACAGGAGCGCCGGGCGGATATAGTAAAGCTCTTTGAAAAAGGTGAAGAGGCTTACAACCGGGCTGACTATGCGGAAGCACTTTCACTGTTTGACAAATGTATCCAGGAAAGTCCCGGTTATGCCGATGCCTATCTCTCAAGAGCTGCGACCCGCGAACAGTTGAAGGACCTTCAGGGCGCTCACCTCGATTACAACATTTTCCTGGAACTGAAACCCGATCAGCCCGAGGCTCTGTACAACCTGGCTGCACTACGGTATCGGATGGGCATGTACACGCAGGCGAAAGAAGACTTTCTGAAACTGCTGGTATTACCCCCGGGGGCAACCACGACTATTTACTTCAAGCGATCAGCTTCGAGTACGGGAACGAATCAGATAACGACAGCGCAGAGCGCCGTAAAACCCCAGTACTACAATTATCTCGGAATGGTTGAAACACAATTGAAAAACTATAATCAGGCAATCCGCTGGCTCGACTCCGCCATCGCTCTGCAAGGAAAGGATCCGGACTACTACGTGAACAGAGGTATTGCCAAAATGGCCCTCCGTGATACATCCGCGATGGCCGACTACCGGAAGGCTCTTGCGCTGAACCCCGATCACGGTGCCGCCCTGCACAACCTTGCGATACTGAAGCGGGAACTTGGTCAGGCATCCGAATCGCTGGATGAACTGGAAAGGGCAATTGAGAGCGATTCCAGTATGCTATACCCTTACCTCGAGCGTGCCTACCAGCGGATGGAAGGCGGCTACTATAAAGGCGCGCTGGACGATTACAACCGCGCCCTGGAGATCAACGACAGGGACCCTGAGATATGGCTGAACAGGGGTATTGTCAAAGAAAAAATGAACGACCTGAAAGGTGCCTTTTCAGATTATACGAAAGCGATCGAGCTAAATGAAAAATTTGAGAAAGCATGGCTCAACCGTGGTAACGTTCTTTCAAAACAGGGAAGGTATCGCGAAGCAGTCGAAGACTATACTGTTGCGATCACATACAATCCCGATTATGCCTATGCCTTTTACAACCGGGCCATTGCCCGGCAAAAACTCAAGCTGGCTACAGAGGCCTGCGACGACCTGAAGAAAGCGGAATCACTCGGGCAGGCGGTAAGTGAAAAGATGAAAAGAGACATCTGCAAATAAAATAGCGGTGTAGCACGCCGGGCTGCGGACCCTACAAAACCGGACTGAGGTCCGGTCTGAGCCTGACGAATACCGGCTCCCGGAACATCTTGTCCGGCGTTAATTTGGAATAACTAATCTCCGCCACCACTTCAGGCTCCAGCCATGTCGATATCTTTTCGTCCAGAAGTTTACCGGTTACGGATGTTTTTTTAACGGACCCGGTTTTTTTCAATACGTTAAATATTTCACCGATTGTCTGGTCATCAAAGCCGGTACCCACCTTTCCCCGGTAGTGAAGCTCCTGACCTATCCGTTCGGCAATGTGGAGCGCGCCAAACACGCGACTCCGGTTACCATTTCCCTGCGTATAGCCGATGATGATGCATTCGGATGTCTGGCGCACTTTGATCTTGATCCAGAGATCGCTTCGTCTGCCGGGCAGGTATTTGCTGTCCTTCCGCTTGGCCATAATTCCCTCGAGTACATGGAGCTTGGCGGCTTCAAACAGAGATTCACCGTCGTCGACGTGTTCACTTATCCGATATGGAGTATCGGCACGAACGGCATCTTTCAGCCATTCCTTTCGTTTGATCAGCGGCTCATTGATGAGCGCCCGTCCATCCAGGTAGAGGCAATCAAAGATGTAGCAATGCACCGGGTTTGTTTTGGTCAGTTTCCGGATCGCCGTTTCACCGGTGCTCATTAAGCGGTTGATCACACGCTTAAAGACCGGTTTACCCTGATCATCCAGGCAGACGATCTCCGCGTCGAATACCGCGTTCGTTGCCCGGAATGCCTTGGAAGAAAGCTGGAGCTCAGGAAACTGAAGCGTCACGTCGTTTTGATTGCGGGTTTTGATCTTCAGTTGATCGTCTTCCAGCGTGATCAGCGCCCGGATACCATCCCACTTCACTTCAAAAAGGTAGTCGTCGCCCTTCGGTGGTTTCGTATCGTTTTCAGATAGCATCGGCTGAATATCATGGTGCAGGTAGTTCACCTGTGGTTCATCCACCCGTTCCATCAGCCATTCTTTATCCTTCATCTTGTGAATTCTGTACTCTCCGGTTATTTCCTTGCTGTTCAACCGGAAATAGAATCCGTCCTTCTTGTCTTTGGTGATCTGATATTTCCCAAGGGCATAGATCCACATTTCACCGGCGCCGTACTGTCCTTTGGGTATCTTTCCATCGAAGGTCAGGTACTCGATAGGATGGTCTTCCGTCTGAACGGCAAGGCGCTTCACACCCGGATACGGCGGCAATCCTTTCGGCACGGCCCACGACTTCAAAACCCCATCCTGCTCAAGGCGAAGGTCGTAGTGCAACCGGGAGGCGTGATGCCGGTGTACGACAAAACGGTTACCGGTCTCTTCAGCAATTTTAACGCCCGGTTCGGGTGTCTTGTTAAAATTCCGCTTCCTGGAATAGGCCTCCAGTTGCTCGGGTGACTTGTGTTTGCTGCCATCCGGGTTTGCCGGCTTTTTGCGGTCCGATGGCTTTGTACGGTGCGTGTGCAGTTCCACCGCGTAGGCATCAAATCCTTCCCAGGCATCTCCATCGGACAGAACCTTTTCTACCGCGTTCCGGATTGTAAACTCCAACGGACTGGCCAGATGCTGGAGCTCTTCCCAGGTAAGCGGCATGGATACCGGGGCTCCGTTCCTCCCGCGAAGGCTATACGGTGATACGATACTCTGGCCCGACCGGATCCGGAAAATATCGATAAGCACCCTGCCTTTCCGGGCATCTTTCTTTATCTGCAGTGTTACCGAATCGGCATGCGCTTCGACAAACGGTTTTGCTATATCCTGGGCAGCTTCAAAAACGGTGTGAAAATCCCAACGCGATTCGATCGGGCAACAAATGTGCAGTCCCTTGCCGCCCGTCGTCTTGACGTAAGGCGTGTATCCATACTTTTCGATGGTCTCTTTCAGCGCAACAGCGATGGGTATCAGCTTTTTGAACGCATAACCTTCGGGCGGATCCAGGTCAAAGACCATGTAGTCAGGATAATCAAAGTTGGGTTTGCGGCTATGGAGCTGGTGAATCTCGAGCGATGCCAGATTGGCAAGCCATACCAGCAACGCCGGTTCGGTGGCAATGATATAGTCCTTCTTTTCCTTACCCAGCGTAACGAATTCGATCCAGTCCGGGGCCCATTCCGGCCTGTTCTTCTGATAAAAACTCTCACCGGTTATTCCATCGGGAAACCGGATCAAGGTCAATGCTCTGCCGTTGACATGGTTCAGCAATGTAGGCGCAATTTTCAGGTAGTACTCGATGACCTCGGCTTTTACAATACCATCCTCCGGAAAAAGCACCTTATCAAGGTTAGATAGTTCGATCTCCCTTTTTCCAACCTGAGCCCACTGCGATTTTTTCTTAGCCATCGGGAAACTACACCTGTTGAATAGCTGTATTGTTAAAATTAATCAATCCGCAGCACACCAGGGAAATTAACACTCCACTGATACTGCTGACGACCGCGTTTCCCAAAAGATAGTCGGAAGGTTCGAATGTAAATCTCAGGGTGTAGATAGCCAGGGCGATGAGTACGAGGACAAACCAATAGGAAACTTTCGGCGCGAATAAAGGTGTTGATTCCGTCCTCTTCATGGCAAGGAGGTAGAATGTAATAATACTTAATCCCACGGCTGTGCTGATATGTTGCAGCGCATAAAAGAGCGGATACCTGACTCCATCGTATGGTATATAGGTGCCCTTGTAGATAGGAAGGAAATTGGTGAAGAACGTATTGTTGTGGGTGAAACTATCCCAGAAGATGTGCGTGCCCGCGCCAATCAACGCCGAATAAATGAACACCACAGGGTGCGCCTTCAGGTACGCAGGAAAATCCAGTTCGACAACCTCCTTAAACTTCGTCTGCAAAAACACAGGGAGGTTCCTGATGAGGTTCTTCTTAACAATCTGGTGAAAGAGGAGTCCAAGAACAAGTGTGACAGGGAGATCGAAATAGAACAGGCCGCCGAGGTGGTGACTATACTCGCTACTGACGCTCATTTTAAAAAAATACTCGAAATCCGGAGAGATGCTGCCAATGATGAGTGCTGTCGCGGAAAAATAACGCGACCTCAGCAGAGGAAGAACGATGGCTGGATGGGCTGGTGTAAAGGGCATCTGCACAATTGCTTTCGTAAAGCTATCAAAATGCGCTTTTTGCAGGAAATAATTTTTATGATCGATGGGATGCTTCTAACCGGAATGACAGGCCGTTTGTACGACGTAAACGGGCTGTCATTCCGGTAGTGCTGAAAAATCATGGAAAATGCTCCAGGTTTGTTCATATAAGCGACCTTGCTCACGTACACGTGATCTGATCATCGTGGCTCAATTCCCGGTAATCGCCATTGAAGGCGTTATTGCCATACTCAGGGTTGCAGGGTCACAGAGCCTGTCGGGCCTTATCCAGTTCAATCTCTTTAAGGGGATTATTTCCAATTCATTTTTTCCCTCAACTATTTTCAAAAACTGGTTAGGTTTCACGTTTCTAAAGGTCTGGACCAAGCTACTCCCATGCCATCGTATTTCAATTTCGTCGATGGTAACAGCCTGGCCAATACCGATTTCCCTTCGAAGCGGCGAAGCACCAAAACTTCCGCCTGAATTTACATCACGGTAAACGTGTCTCACTTTGCCATTTTCGGTAAATGTGAGCCTGACCCTGCTACCAATAGCACCACGGTTGGATGTCGTTCCTTCCAGTACGAGGCAAATCCACTTATTGTCCCCCTGACCGGGGTTAAGAAAGAAGGAATTCTGATACGCGTCGCCGGGGTAAGCACCACCCATTTCAATGTAAATGTCCTGGTCACCATCATTATCCATGTCGGCAAATGAAACTCCATGACCCTTTTGCAAATGGCCTACGCGTGCCGATGTGGTTACATCCACGAATTGCTTTCCCCCAAGATTCCTGAACATTTTGTTGGGAATCAGTGATTCATACGATGGATTACCTGTGCCGAGGTACATATCTAAAAAACCATCATTATCAATATCACCGAAATTGGAGCCCATTGCAAAAGCATTTTTATTCAAACCAAGCTCTTTTGCGACGTTTGTAAAGGTGCCATCACGGTTGTTGTGATATAGGAGCATTTTCTCGGGGTTGCCGGCATTTATTTTCAATTTCTCGGCGGCGGCGTAATACCCTAAAGACCGATCGAACGTATAGTCGCAGGCAAATATATCCAGCCAGCCATCGTTGTCGTAGTCCCAGAACCAGGAGGGGAAAGTCCGTCCCTTTTCCACATCCAGGCCGGCCATGCTCGTCATATCGGCAAACAATGGTTCATTTTGAACAAGCCCCTGGTTTCTTAAGAGTTTTCGCTTACCATCCATCGTGGAAATAAAAATATCTTTCCATCCATCGTTGTCGTAGTCGCCCGAAGTGACTGCCTTCACGAAGTTTAGAATGTCGCAATGAGCCTTTGTTGCTACTTCACGGAAGGTACCATCCTGGTTGTTTATATAAAGCTCACAGGGATGTGAAGATCCCATTCTATTCAGCGATGTTTCATTTCCGATAAAGACGTCCAGCCATCCGTCATTATTGAAATCATTCCATGTGGCTGTTTGTGTCGGGTGAAAGGAAAGTAAACCGCTCTCCGTGGTTATATCCGTGAACGTACCGTTACCGTTGTTTCTCAATAAAGAATTGGGCTCCCTTCCCGCTTCCTCTTTCCACGCACCCCTCAGGACAAAAATATCCTTGAATCCGTCGTTGTTATAATCAGTTTGCATGATGTTTAGGCCGCCGGTAATGCCTCTCAATCCGACCTTTTCCGTAACGTCCGCAAAGGTACCCTCGGCGGTATTTTTGAAGTAATGCATTTCTTCGTCAAGTGACCATCCGGATGTGACAATATCCAGATAACCGTCGTTGTCAAAATCATCGATAATACTTCCTCCAGCCATGTTTTTAACATCCAGTTGCAGATCGCCGGCAATATCTTCAAATGGGTTAATCGTATGCGACGTATCACCCTCCATCCCGGGGATAAGAAGTTCGGGCGGCACCCCTTTTGGATATTCACCCAACGTCATGTAGGCGATGTTCAGTAGCCAAGCGGCTTGCAGGTCGCCCGGATCCTCGGTGACCAGTTTCTTTAATATTTCAATTGCCTTTTTTGAACCGGTGGAATCCCGGTGAATTCCCAGGCTACTTATCGGCAAGATGCACGACGCCGATGCGTGATTGGAGATGCAATTCGTCCTTTCCCCGAGTCTCAGGTATGCCATTGCCAATTGCCTTCTTGCAATATCGGCCTGGTATGAGTTCTCGCCTGAAACGATGTCTTCAAGGATCATAACAGCCTCCTCTTCGCGACCGATCTCAAGGAGAATATTTGCTTTTAAATATTTACAGAACCTGATCTGGTCCGGAGTACTGTGCTTTCGATTCAACAGGGAATCCGCATAAGAAAGCTTCCACTCAGTGGAATATTCGCTCTGCATCACAGTCAAATTTTTCTTTAATTTATTCAATATGGTTTTCATTTCTTCATGGCAGTTGGGCTTTTTGTTACATGATGAACTAAAAAAAACGCACAGGAAGAACGTCGCTTTCAAAACTATGTGAAATCGCATTGTGTATATATTTAGGAATGTAGAGTACGTCGAACTAATGTCGACAGGACATAAATGTATCGCCAGGTAATTCCGAATGAGCGCGCCTAGCACCAATGCAGGAATTACCCACAGCGGTCAGGGATATACAATCCAGGCTTAACCGGACTGAAACAAACTGAGGTGAGGCTTAAGCCCGTTCGGGAGGATGAATAATGGACTGGGAAAATGATGAAACTGAATTCAATAACGAAGTTGACATAATGATCTCGTACTCCCAGCCGCTAGATAACGAGCACATAGCAAAGGCTCTTGTAATGTAGTCTTTAATAAAGCCGAAAACCACCTTCAAGTTATTTGACTGCTGGTCTGCTGACTTATCCGAAAAAGTCATCACATATCTCTCGAAAGCTTCGTGCATCAGTTTAGCCTGAGGATCTTTGATACAAACAACATATAGCGTGTCCTTCGAAAGGCGTTGCTTAACCAACCTGTAGAATTCGCCGCGGTATTCAAATTCACCATCAACCCGTTCAAACCCGGGTGAATCATATACGTAGGGAATGACGATCGGTATTTTTATAACAACTTCCTGTGACGGGCTATATGCCTCGTCATCCAGTAATTGCATCATTTCGACTGAGTTATGGTATCGCATTCCGAGAAATACACCATAGTAACCCAGTGTATTAAACAGCAGAAGAACAATGAATAATATGCCTGATAACGTTTTCAAGTCTCTGACAGTAACAACGTCGAAAATAAATATGGTGTACTAACAATCGGTCTCTTAAGCCTTCTATTCAAATTTTTTGGTGTTCGGGTGAAACGTACGCCAGCTGTGCCAGAATTCCTGGTAGGCCTTTACCGTTTTCAGGCGGACCGATAATGTTGCGAGGTCACGGCCTGAAAAAGTGAATCGTTTGCCGTTCATGACAAGTGTATCATTCCGGATCGAAAAAAAAAGGGAGTCAGCCGGCCGCTCGAACGCAGCAAAGCTTTGATCATCATCGGACAACACCAGCACGACTGGCTTGTCTCCTACCTTATCGTTAATGACCCGTTTGGACACTAAATGATTCCAGTCATAAGCCTTGCTTTCGGTTCCAACCTGAATGCCAACGATCCATGATTTGTCCTCCCACGACAAACTATCACGGCGGGTAAGCTTGCCCTTGCTCTTTCCTTTTTCAAACCTTCCCAGCGAATCGTAGTTTTCACGCGACGTCTCATCGAGCTGCATGACCAATGCACCCGGATACAGTTCAAACCATTTCTTCAGTGTCAGCTGGCTTGACGGTACTTCGGGTAATACTTCACCCTTCAATGGCCCTGCCACGGCTTCCCCAGTCACCTGCCGCCACCAGCTCCCGGTTGTTTCGTCTTCAAACATGGCGTTAAAATGATCCATTCCGACAAGCCTGAATTTTTCATGGTGATTTCGAACCGTCGGTTCAAAAACGCGTCCCGTACGGCATACGTTGCAATACGTAATAATCATGGGTTTTCCACCAACTGTATCCTGAACCTGATGATGATAAAGGATGTAACGGATAGGATAGGCCTTCGATTGCCCGTTGTATTCAACCCCAATAACCACACTGCTATCATTGAGTAAATTCGTTTCTTTCCGCGAAAAAGCGAGTGTCTCCGGCTGTTTAAACATCTTCTCCGCCAGCATCTCAAAATTGAATGTATAGATTACATATAGGGCGGCGGCTATTGCCAATACCGGTATCCACCGGTGCTTCGTTCGAAAGGCGGCAGCCAATCCGATGGCAATCAGGAAGGCAAAGCCAATCCTGAAAGACCACCGGTAGGTATGTAAGAAATACGCTACATCCAGGCTGTTTATTTCCTGGCTGCCCGGCATTGGCATAATGAAATACACTTTTAATATCTCGAAAATGGTTATTCCGGCAATCCCTGTGTAGAATATCTTTTTCATAAGAACGGAGTTATTGAGATTGTGCCGATTAGAATGGTAGCTATAGGGTATATGAACATTTGTTATGGTTTACGTGGATCAAAATCTATATAACCAATTGTAGCCCTTTCTTCAGCCCGGTTCGTGTAAAATTCCCGCTCGCGAGGAGCCCAGGTATCCAGGCCATCAACGTACCGGTTAAACATAGAGAAAGCAGCCGCAATGAGGACAGTATCGTGTATTTCATAGTCTGTTGCTCCCAGACCCCTTGCTTTTTCTATCTGGTCGCTGGTAACATATTTCCCGCCTTTCTGAACGCTCCCGGCGATCGCTAATAACGCTTTGAATTTATCGGACAAAGAAGTGGATTCAAAATCATCTTTCATCGTATCGATCAACGCCATACCGCACTTCAAGTAATGCTGCGCTGTTGCGCCATGAGCCTCCAGGCAAAAATGACAATTGTTCTGCGACGAAACATACGTTGCCAGGAGCTCTCGTTCACCCCTGGTCAGGGTGTTTTCACCTCTCATCAGTGTTTCCATAAACGCGCGCAGAGGCCTGGTCATTTCCGGGCGGAATGCCAAAGGTCCAAGAATACCTGGAAGTCCTTCGGGTAGTGAAATGTGAGGCATATTAAAACAGCTATTTAATTAATTACTATAGACCAGAATAACCCGTGACTGATGCATTTCCTTATCAAGCCAGTCTTTTGCCGGCCAGTTCAGTTCCCTTGATCCGTGCTCTGATTTTTGCGAAGGCCTTTTCCCTTGACGTCGAGGTATCGTCAGCAAAGGGTGAAAAGCCGCAATCGTCTGTAGTCCCGAGACGCTCGATTGGAATGACAGCGGCAGCTTCGCAGATCAGTTCGCATATTTCCGCAGCTGTTTCAATTCGCGGGTCAATGACGTTTGTTACCCCCAGGAATATTCTTTGATTGGGTTTGGCAAACTCATTAATTGCTTGCAGCGTGCCTGATTTATTTTTTTCAGCCGCGTACTCCAGGTAAAAACTGCCCGCATGTAGGTTAAACAAATCGGGGAGCAAATCGAAATAGTCGACGTCAGCGCTATGCGTTGAGTCGTGGTCTCCACCGGGACAGGTATGAACTCCTATCTTCAATCTTTCCTGTTCTGAAAACGTGTCAAGCACTTTGTTAATGAGATCGATAAAGCTCTTGAGTAATTTTTTTGACGGATCAAGTTTTATTGCAAGCCTGGCTTCGGTAAAATCAATCTGAACATTATAGGCACCCAGGTCAAGGCAACGCCGGATATCGGAACGGGTTTCATTCACAAGGTCACGGATAAACTCCTCTCTTGGATAGTTCTGGATACCCTCGGGAGGATAGAGCAGGCTGAGCGCAGACGGCGAAATCACAGCCTGCTTCAACGGAACCCTCGACCATACCCTGGCCCGTTCGAAATAACTGCTCGCATAAGTGAGGTACTTAAATGGACCGGATGTCAGTTTTGGCAATTGCCGTGTGTGTCCATCCGCAAATGGAATAACCACGCCGTCTGGGGAGAGTTGCTTCATCCCATGAACAGGATATGTTGCAAAACTTGGTTTTGATTGTTCACCATCAGTGATCACCGGAGATCCGGTTTGTTCAAATTCCTGAAGTGTTTCTTTAATTGACCGGTCGGTTATAGCCTGAAATTCTTTGTCGGAAATCTGCCCTTCCGTAAATGCCTGCATCGATTCAATCAAATATGCCGGCCTGGGGATACTACCTATCGGTTCCGTTGGGATCTTCATAATTCAAGTTGATGTTATAGTTTATAGTCTTATTTGTAGAGGTCAAAATGAAGATACCCCTCTTCCGCCCGCCGCTTTCCTCGTTCAACATAAATGTTCCGGTCCTGGGGAGCCCAGGTTCCCAGACCATCCACATACCGGTTGAACATACAAAATGCAGCAGCGATCAATACGGTGTCATGGATTTCCCGGTCGGTCGCCCCGGTTTTTCTGGCGTCTTCCACCTGATCCGGCGTGACGTGCTTTCCACTCTTCTGAACACTTGCTGCGATGGCCAACAACGCTTTCATCTTGTCCGAAAGTGTAGTTTCCCGAAAATCCTTTTTGACCTGGTCCACGAATCCGATATCACATTGTAAATAGTGTTGAGCTATTCCACCATGCGCATTCTGACAGAAGAAACAATCGTTGAGGTAAGAGACATATGTTGCAATGAGCTCGCGTTCGCCGCGTGTAAGGGAATTTTCGTCGCGAAGAAGTACTTCCGCAAGACCGTTCAGATGTTGCGCAGTTTCAGGACGGAAAGCCATGGGGCCGCGAATACCCGGTAGCCCGTCAGGTAAGTTGATGTGTGGCATTAGTGTTTATCAGGTTTAGGTAAAACATATCCGGCCATCGCCATCCGCTTCCCCATCTCTTCATACATTACTGGATCCGCCGGTGTGAGGGTGGAAAGTCCGTCAACATACCGGTTGAACATACTAAACGTTGCTGCGACCAGCACGGTATCATGAATGTCGCGGTCATTGGCACCGGATGCACGGGCCGCGTCGATATCTTCCTCTGTGACGGACTTTCCATTCACCTGGACTTTACCGGCAATATTCAGTAATGCTTTGATTCTGGGTGTTAACCGCGAATCCGGAACGTTTTCAATCACACAATCCACAATGTCGCGTTCGATACCAAGCAACTCCCGGGCTGCTGCCGCATGACTGCTCATGCAAAATACACATCCATTTCGCGCGGAGACATGCGTGGCGATAAGCTCCCGTTCCGCTGGTGTAAGGGGTGAATCCCCTCGTAGCAGGACTTGGGCCAGTGCATAAAGGTGCTGCCCGGTCTGGGGACGAAACATCGCCAGGCTCCTTATTCCCGGGACACCTTCAGGTACAGAGATATGTGGCATAGGTCTTATATTTTTTTGGAAAAGAACAGAAAAGTTAATCCTATGAGAAAAACCATCGAAAAGGCAAACAACGAATTGCCATATCCGCCGAACACCGTGACCAGCGCGCCGACAAAAAACACAGCTGCCGCCGTAAAAAAACGACCAACGTTAAAACAGAATCCCGTTGCCATGGCGCGGATCGCCACAGGGAAGAGCTGCGGAATGTAAACAGCCAACAGTCCCTGGCTTATCCCAAACATAAATGAAAGCATTGCAATTTCGACAATCGTGACTGCCGAAAAAGCCGTGTTTAGTTTAAATAGCAAAAACGAAAGGATAAAACAACAGGAGAAGCAGACCTGCATCGCGCGACGTGTTCCCAGGGCATTTGATACCCAGCCCGACACAAAACCACCGGATAGCCCGCCTGCGCCCAGCAGCATCATACTTAAACCTCTCTCTCTTTGACCGTCCGACGTGGTGAGTAAACTCTGGACCCAAGTCGGTACCCAGGAAAAAATCGCCCAGAGGCCGATCAGCATCGATCCAAAAATTACGGATCCGTTGATCAGATCTTTACGGTGAGCCCGAAGGTTGATCTGCAATTGATCTCTGTCCTCCCTGTTCCTTGACTCCTTCCATTTTTCCGATTCTTTCAGAAGCCAGATTGCCAGAAAACTTATCACCACCGGCAGAATACCTATCGTAAATCCATGTCTCCAGCCCGGTACAAGGTAGTTGACCGCTCCGGATGAAAATATCCCCACGGGAAATCCGATGGAAAGAATACCAATGAAGACAGCACGGGTCCTTTGTGGCCAGACTTCGGAAAGAAGGGTTGTGTTAATAACCATCATACCTCCTACTCCAAAGCCGCAAAAGAACCGAAAGACCAGGATCATTTCCCATGAAGACGCGAGGCTGATAAAAAATGTAAAAAATCCGAAGGTGGCGATGGAGAGCGCGAGCGAGCGCGCCCTCCCGATACGGTCACCGATCAAACCCATTGAGAGTCCGCCGATGGCCCAGCCAACAAAATACAAGGCACTGATGTAAGCGCTCACATCGCCGAGCTGTTCCATACCGGTACCGCCCAACAGATCCTTGACAACTACCGGAAGATAAACCGACATCAGTGTTGAGGCAGTGCCTCCCATGATGTTTCCCAGGAAACAAAGGGCAAACATCATCCAATGGTATGAACTGATCTTTTCAGCGCTTTCCAGGGACGGCTTTTCACTTATTACGGATACCATACTTAGTTGATCAACTGGTCGAAGACAATGGATACATAATACACCGCGCCGATGGAAGGTGAGCCGTACGCCTGGTAAACCTGTTTGTTGAAAAGGTTATTCGCACCAATTTTAAATACCGACTTCATGGGAAGTACTTTGTAACTCACCTGCGCATCAACGATGGAATAGGCATTGATCGTTCCGGGTCTCATCTGGTTAAAAGTGCCATACCATTCAAATGTATCCTGCCACCGCCATGCCACATTGAAGCCAAGGTTTTTTGTAATCGTGCTATTTCCGAATGTTACGGTCGTCCTGTATTTCGGTGTATTGAACCGGGGGATCTCATTGGGATTTGCATTTCGCAAATTAAACTCTGCCCATGTGCCATTCGCTCCAACTGTGAAATTTCCTGGCATGGCATAGGTGATGCCTACCGTGGCTCCCTGAGACGTAACTCGGTCGTCCGCATTTGTGTACAACTGGTATAGATGACGCGTGCCTTCGTCCAATAGATCCGTAGCTGCTTCCGGATTTATTTTACCATCCGCACCCAACACCGGGTGCTGCGGTTGCATGACGACTTCATTCAGAATAAAATCGTTGTAGCTGCTGAAGTAATAGTTAACATCTATAAATAGCTTGTTGGCAAACAAACCTTTGTATCCGATTTCGAAAGACTGAATTCGTTCCGGCTTAATGTATGGTACGTTGGATTTTACCAACAGGTCCTTTGCGGAGGCAATGGCAGCCGCACTCGCTTCATCGGGTGTTGCGCCTCCCTGAAGGGCACCATAATAGGCACCGTAATATGCATTGAAAAACGGATCGAGGGACGCCGAGGTAAATGTGTTTTCATACACGTTCATACCCCTGCTGTTATCCGGAACACCCCCAAGGATCGTAATCGGTCCGGCGTTCAGCTTAATGTATTGATCCCCGGGTGTCGGGTTACGAAACCCGGTCTGGAAAGACGTCCGGAAATGATGGTTGTTTGCAAGCTCGTATACGGCCGACGCACGCGGTGTAAGCCGGCCGTCAAAGTTCTGGTTCTTGTCGTAACGTAACGATCCTGTCAGCTTGAGTTTTTCGGCCAGTAGCCTTTTGGAAAGCTGCACGAAAGCACCACCTTCCTTGATCGTTACCTTGTTGTTTAAGTCATCATACAGCGTGCCGTTGGTAAACATGTCATACATCCTGAAATTTCCTCCCAGGAGCACGTCGATCACTTTTACCTTGTTACTGAAGTCGTATTGACCCTCAGCATGATAAAGTTTACTTTGACTTAAGATTCCTGCACCACCCATCCCCTGGATAGCAACGAGTCTTTCCTTTTGTTCATTAAATTCGGCAGAGCCCGGAAGGAAACGACCCTCATCCGCGAAAGTCCTGGCAGCCGCATGGCTGGCAGCCGCAACATTGTTGATGTTCCCGTTGAAGGCTTCCGTATAACGTGTATACCACATCGCATCCGCCTGATCTGGCGTGACGACATTTCCATTCAAGTCACGTACCCACGTCCTGTTTATAAGCTGTCCCAGACCTTTACCGTTATAGGAGTCTTTGGAATCCTCAATGCTGGCATAGGCGCGAATAAAATAATTACTCCCCTTCATTTCTAATCGATGCTGTTGGAAATTGAAGTTGTTCAGCTGAAAGCGGTTACTTCCCGTATACGCCGCCCGTCCCTGGTTGTAGTTGTATTGATAGATTAGCTCGATGTTGTCACTCACCCGGTAGTGAAGTGCACCGTTAAGTTTTACGCTGTATACATCGTAATCGAGGAGAAAACGTTCTTCATATCCGGTCCTGGATACCCGTCCTACACCAGGAATTTCCGTCGCCGAATCATCGCCATAGATATTCAATGCGTTGCGCGCGGGGTTATCATCTCCGCGTTCAGATTCAGGCGTACCTGAATCAACATCCGTAAAGTTTGTCGCATACCAGTCAAGACCTGTGAAATAGGAAGCGTTTAGTTTAAATGCGAAACGGTTGTTAAATGCTTTGGCATAACGGATAGCGTAATCATATAATCCGGCAGGGTCCGTATACTCTTCGTTGACATGGTTTACGCCAACACGTACCTGAGCGCTCAGTCCCTGGTACAGGAAAGGATCTTTCGTTCGCATCATCAGCACACCATTAAATGCAACGGGGCCATATAACGCAGAAGCAGAACCCGGGATCAACTCCGCACTTTCCATGTCGAGATCCGACGAACCGAATAAGTTGCCGACGGAGAAATTCAGACCGGGTGTCTGGTTATCCACACCATCTACCAGCTGAAGGAATCGCGCGTTTCCCGTGTCGTTAAATCCACGGGTATTGATCTGCTTGTAAGTCAGACCGCTTGTCACCATTTCCAGTCCCTTCAGATTTTGCAAGCCTTCGTAAAAACTAATGGAAGGTGTTTCGCGAATAGCTTTTGAATCAAGCTTCTCGATGGTTACCGGCGATTGAAGAATACTCTCTTCCACTCTTGATGCGGAAAAGACCATTTCATCCATGAGAACTGCTTTGGATGACAGGCTTATATTCACCGGATTCTCATCCGACACTTCAACTTCCTGCTTCTGGTACCCCACCGCCGAAATGACGAGTATCAGGGGCGTGGAGACAGAAGTGTTGAATGTAAAATTTCCATTCGCATCGCTGGTTGTTCCGGTTAGTTTTCCCTTGATCACGATGGAGGCTCCCACGACGGGGGAATTTGTCTCCGGTTCCGTTATGGTGCCGGAAATCCTTTTCGCCTGCGCAAACAACTGGCAGGAACATACTGATAAAATGAATATCAAAAGTAAAAGTTTTTTCATACGGTGGTAGTTCGGTTGTTATAAATGATCTTTTTTCAGTTGCTCGTACGCTTCAGGCATACGTGTATAGCCATGATGAACAATCCGGTCTGCGAGGGCATCATAGTAGCCGGCGTCGGTTGGTGTTACCGTTGACAAGCCGTCTACGTACCGGTTATAAAGGCAGAACAAGGCGGCGATCAGTACGGTGTCATGGATCTCCACATCGGTCGCGCCCGCTTTTTTCGCTCGCTCAACCGACGCAGTTGTCACACTTTTTCCGCTGTGCTGAACCTGTTTCGCGATGGTCAGCAGCGCCTTTATTTTTTCACTCACGGGTGCAGTTTCAATATCCGTTTTTACTTTCTCAGCGGTATCGCATTCACCCAGTAACAGATTTGCGGCTGCGGTATGAGCTGTTGTACAAAACCGACAGTTGTTGCCGTTCGACACTACGGTGGCAATGAGTTCACGTTCTCCCTCGGTTAACGTGGAGGGTCCACGCAGCAGGAACTGGGTAAGGTCGCGAATCGGTTGTGCTGTATCTTTTCGGTACTCGAGCAAGCCTGTTATTCCAGGCAGATGCTTCTCTACAGGTATATAGGGCATGGTAAGTATTTTTTTTTGAGTTAAGAGGTGCCCGCCGGCGAACCCAAACCGCACGCCGACAGGCTGTCCTCATCCTAGGAACAGGAGCATGATTGCACATGGCAAACCCAAAAGCCTATGCTATCATATCCTCGCTATGTAGGAATTAAATTGTCTATCCGGCATACCTGCACAGAAAATACTGCGCGGAATGCTACACCTGTTTCCTGTGTGCGGGAATTGAAAGTGTAGTTAATAGAAAAGGTATGCGGAAGAACTCAGCCTGCGTGTTCGGGCGGAGGTGACGAAACCGGGTGAGCCAGTTTGAGAAGGTCGAAGGATGGCTCTTCGAAAGCACATTCAAGTGTCCACCCAAGTGATAATGTGATTTCCGTCTGGGTGCTTTTTACATAATCCTTGATAAAACTACCCAACAGCTTAAGGGCCTGATTCGACGAAGATGGCATGTCATTGGAAAGTTTGACGTAGTCTGACATGGTGTTAAACAACCTCTTCTCGCTCATATCTTTTATACACACAACATAGAGGGTATCTTTCTCCAGTTTTTGCTCGACCAGCTTATAAAAATCTCCCTGATATTGAAATTCACCGTCTATCCGCTGGTAGTCTTGCGAGTCCATCCAATACGGAAGAGAAAAAGGTATCTTCAATGTAATCGTTTCATCGGCGGAATAGTCCCTTGCATCCAACCGGGTAATCATTTCCGATTTTGCCTGGTAACGAAGACCGATATAGACGAAATAGTATCCAATAAATTGAAAAATGAAGAGGGCCAGAAGCGTTATGGAAAATGCTCTTTTCAACTTTTTGTTCGGTCGTTGAATGCATATTTCGTAAAAAAAAATCAAAATTCAACTTAACCGTCCAAATATTTCAATCGATTACGTCGGCTACCTTCCTGTTTTTCAGGAAAATCATGCCGAGGATGAAGCACAATCCCGCGACGATTATTGGGTACCAGAGACCGGCAAACGGGTCTCCGGCCGGTAACAGGTCGGTCTTGCTGCTCTCGAACAACGAAGTCGCAATAAAGGGTGTCAATCCGCCGAATATTCCGTTACCGATATGATACGGCAGAGACATCGAGGTGTACCGGATCCGGGTCGGGAACAATTCTACGAGGAATGCGGCAATAGGCCCATATACCATCGTGACCAGTACCACCTGAACCAGCACAAGCGCAGTCATCGACCAAAAACCTTCGTTGCCCAATAGCACTTCTTTTTTAACATCGGTCTTTTCAACCTTGTCGCTACCGGCCTTCGGAATGGTCCTGGTGGATGTGAGTTTCATCTGGTTATCGCCTTCGTAAAAATGCACGATCTGCGATACAAACACCGAGTCTCCCGATGCATTAACGGATTGCGATTTTTCAATACGTTTCTGCTCGACAAGCTCGTGTTGACCGTTGGTATCGGCAAGGGCGAACATTTTCTTATAGATTGGCCGGTACAGGAACACAGCCATCAGCATACCGACCATCATGATCATCTTCCTGCCGATCCGGTCGGAAAGCCAGCCGAAGTAAATGAACAACGGTGTCCCCACGAGCAGGGCGACGGCAATGATATTACGGGTTTGAACAAAATCAACACTGCATGTTTTTTCGATAAAGGTCATCGCATAAAACTGGCCTGTATACCATACAACCCCCTGCCCTGCGGTGGCACCGAATAATGCGATGAGAACGAGTTTGAGGTTCTCTTTTTTTCCGAAGCTTTCTTTAATCGGGTTCTTGGATATCTTTCCCTCCGCCTTGATCTTGGTAAACAAAGGGGATTCCTGCATCCTCAAACGGATAAAGACAGACACGCCGACCAGGACAGCAGACAATATAAACGGAATCCTCCAGCCCCATTCATTAAACTCGGCGACGCCAATTGATTGCCGCACTGCCAGTATTACGCCGATTGAAACGAATAACCCCAGGGTAGCTGTTGTCTGTATAAAAGAAGTGTAAAACCCTCTTTTGGACGCCGGTGCATGTTCCGCCACGTAAGTCGCCGCACCTCCGTACTCACCTCCCAAAGCAAGTCCCTGCAGTAACCGGAGAACCAGTACCAGAAAGGGTGCAAGCATGCCGATGGTTTGATAGCCGGGTACAAGTCCGATCGCGAACGTGGATCCACCCATCAATATCAGGGTGACGAGGAATGTGTACTTTCTTCCTACGATATCTCCCAATCGTCCAAATACGATTGCTCCAAATGGTCTTACGATAAAACCGGCGGCAAATGTTGCAAGTGTCGATAGAAAAGCGGCAGTGGGATTGGTTTGTGGAAAAAACTGCTCCGAAAGGATGATCGCCAGACTTCCAAATATGTAGAAGTCATACCATTCGATCAATGTTCCGACGGAGGAAGCGGCAATGACGAACCAAAGCTTGGACTTTTCCTGAGGTGTAACGACAGTTGTTTGCATTAATATTCAGTTCTTGATAGTGTGGAAAGATAAGTAGAAATCAAAACCATGCAAACAAACTGTTATACAGGCAGGCTTTTTTTGATATCGCGCGTGTGCCGTGTGTCTGAAGAGTCCCCGGATCCGGATCAAAAAAATATATCCTGCGCCACCCGGTAAGTATTAGCATGCGCTTCAATAATATCCTTAAAGTCTGTTGAATAACCCCCTCCCATACTGGCCACCAGCGGGATGTTATTTCGCCTGGCTTCTGTGAGAACCATCTGGTCGCGTCGCTTGCAACCTTCACGCGATATACTGAGATGACCCAGCCTGTCCGTTTTCAGGATATCGACGCCTGACTGAAAAAAGATAAAATCGGGTTCGATCCCGGCCAACAGGTTTTTAAGATTCGTCTCCAGTGTCTCCAAATAAGCGGTATCATCGGTAAAGTCCTTCAGTCCGATATCCAGGTCGGAAGCCTCCTTGAGCAGGGGGTAATTGTTCTTTCCGTGCATGCTGAAGGTAAAGACACGCGGTTCGTTTTTGAATATCCGGGCTGTACCGTTGCCCTGGTGAACATCAAGATCTATCACCAGTATTTGCCTGACGAGGTTCTCACTCAATAAGTAGTTTGCGGCGATCGCAATATCGTTTAGCAGGCAGAATCCTTCACCTTTATCGGCAAATGCGTGGTGAGTCCCTCCGGCAATGTTCATCGCGACACCGTGTTGTAGAGCATACAACGCACACTGCAGCGTCCCGCCGGCAATGATGATCTCGCGATCAACCAGTTCTTTTGTCAGTGGAAACCCCGTGCGGCGGATTTCCTGCGGGGAAAGAGAAAGTGTTCGTAGTTTATCCCAGTAGACCGGATCGTGTGTTAAATGGATCCATTTCTCCTCCAGAGGATCGGGACAAAAAAAATTGGAAGATTCAAGTGTGCCTTCATACAGTAATTGTTGCGGCAATATTTCATACTTGCTCATCGGAAACCTGTGATCCGGCGGAAGGGGAAGCACATATGATGGCGACCAGGCAACTTTTAACATCCTGTTGTTCAATAAATCTTGCACCCGACCTTAAGCGCAGCTCAATGTTCGTGGCGTTCCCCGGCACCGGCGTACCAGGTTTCCTGCAGCTCATGGAACAGGTCATGGAGTTTTGTCAGGGATTCACCCACAACCTGATCATCGCCGGAAGCCGCTATCCGAGCAAACGTGGCGGTCTGTTCTTTTAGTTCCTGCAACTGCGCCTTGACTTGTTCATTATCAACTTTCGCGGGAAGAGGCGCATCGGCCCACTTCTCGGCTGACTCGGCGAGCTTTGACGCATATTCTTTTGCTGGCTGAAGATTCATCGAATCCTTGTACGGATGAAACGATTCTGCCATCACGGTATGAAATGCGTCCATCTCCTGCCAGTCAGCGGAAGCGCCGCTGTCGTGGTGGTCGTGGTGCTCTTTTTTGGATGTACATGCCAGTGCAATGAAAGTCAGTAGACATGCAAACAGGTGGACGGATATCATCTTTCTCATATGCAAAAATCAATTATGTACAAAAATAACGAAGTGATCGAAAAATCTATTTCTCCTTTGTACGGTATTTCCTGCTTCCTTCAAGCCTTCTGATCAGTCGTTTCAATACATCGAAATACAAGGTAGCGAACAGCAACAGTGTCATCACCCAGATCACAACAAGATTGAAATAAAGCGTATCGAAATATCTTCCTGCAAAGTGTTTTGTTGGCTGATAAAGGTTCGCCGAAAAATCAAGGATGTGTGCGGGTTTATGGTCGTTAAGGTAGATGGGAAAGATCTTTTGCACAAGTGTACCGTTGTATTCGACTATCCTTTCCGGTGAGGAGATGTTTTCCACGGCGTCTGTGACAGCTTTATTTGTAAACCTGGCCCTTTCAGTCTCGTAGCGAAGCGCTTTTTCAGGAGTGTTCGTGAGTTCTGCAACGAGTTGTTCACGTCGCTCGCTGGTCCGTTTCATTTTCAGGCTATAGTACTGCCGCAGGCTTGCCAGGAACTTCGAAGTTTTTTGAAGTACCGTCGAATCGATCTGACCTACCTCCAGGCGACCGATATCCGGGAAATTCTCTTCGCCGATCAACTTGAGTTCGTTGCGGATCTCCAGCTGAAGCAGTGAAAGCGAGCGGTTCAGTTTATCCGCGTTCCGGTTCTTCCATTGCGCACGGTTGTTCAGACAGTAGGCAAGATTCGATTCCAGTTCCGGAATGTAGTATACCCGCTTATACTCCGCTTCGGCATATTCCTGGTCAAGGGGATAAAATTGCCTTTGAAACGGGTTGTCCTTGAACTGAGTTACCATAAACGCTTCAAATGCCCAACGGGAAGCCATCACTTCACCGATTACGGGCACACCTATTGGCTTCCCTACTTTCGGGTTGAATTTATCAAAACTGATGACAACACCGCTCAGCAGCAATTGAGGAATAACCAGTAACGGTATCAGGATATAAATGGTAACGGCTGAATCAAACGACGAGGATATGTTAAGTCCGAGCATGTTGGCAAAACAGGAACAGCTAAACAGAATCAACCAATAGCGTAACTCGGTCAACGGAATACCCAGTATTGTATTCCCGATCAGAATAAACAGGAAAGTCTGAATAGCGGAAAACGCAAACATGACAACAACTTTCGAGAGCAGGTAGCTGGTGCGGCTGAGGTGCAAAAACTCTTCGCGCTTTAGAATTTTACGGTCCCTGAAAATTTCTTCGGCGCTCATCGTCAGCCCGAAAAACAGGGAAACGACCACGCTCATAAAAAAATAAACGGGAATATTCGCATTGTTGAAGAAACTGTAGGACGAACTACCTCCGGTTGAATAGTCGTAGTATTTCACCATAAAGGCTATAAAAAACGCCAGTACGGGAGCCTCCAGGAGATTGATGTACAGGTACTGTTTGTTGGATATTTTTGAAAGTACATCACGTGTAATAAAAACCTTAAGCTGCTTTACCCGGTTTGGAATTTCCTGGAGAACCTCCAGCGATTCCTTCAGGTGTTCAACTTTCGGAATCTTGATCCGTTGCTTGAAGTACTGGTACCATTGACCGGGAGACACTTTTCGTGTGTTTGTGAGTCGACCGTATTCATTGACAACTCTGGTTTCGATGATACTGAATACCTGTTCCGGATTGATGTTCCCGCATTCCGGACATGCGCCCTGCATTTTATTGGCGGCGTTGATGATATCCCGGAAATAAAGGACCGATTCGATCGGGTTGCCATAATAGATCTGAAATCCACCCACGTCCATGATGATGAGGGTATCGAACATCTTGAATATATCGGAAGAAGGCTGATGAATAACGACAAAGACCATTTTACCACGAAGGGATAATTCCTTGAGAAGGTCCATGATGTTTTCAGAATCGCGGGAAGACAAGCCGGATGTAGGTTCATCCACAAAAAGAATGGTTGGCTCGCGGAGCAACTCGAGGGCTATATTAAGACGCTTGCGTTGCCCACCGCTGATCGTTTTGTGCAAAGGAGATCCTACGCGCAAATCGCGGATTTCCGTCAACCCGAGGTTAACCAAAACGCGCAAAACCAGTTCAACGATCTCTTTTTCAGTATACTGTCCGAAACAAAGTTTTGCCGCGTAATAAAGGTTCTGGAAGACGGTAAGTTCTTCAATGAGGAGGTCGTCCTGCGGTACATATCCGATAATTCCCTGTACTTTTTCGGGATTTACATGGATGTCGATGTGATTGACCATCACTCTTCCGCTGGAGGGCTTTTCGTTGCCGTTGAGGACGTTCAGCAAGGTTGATTTTCCGGAACCGCTCGCTCCCATCAGTCCGATCAGTTTTCCACCCTTTTCGGCGATATTTACATTCTGCAACCCTGCCCTGCCGCTTTTGAAATGGTAAAAGATGTGATCGGCGCTGAAGGTGATCTTCGACTGATCGCTGTCAGCGAGGAATTTTCCGATGATATCGCTGTAATAAATCGGCCCGACTTTATCTCCACGTATAGTACTACCGGTAGGGAACACGTCGATCTTCCGGCTCTTCAGGAGAATACTGTTCAGGTAAAGGGTCGTAATACCCAGGTATTTTATCAGGTATAATTCCGACTCCGGCAGGTGCAGGATGGCGATCAACCCGGTCAGATCTTTCTCGATAATTCTGGGGCCCGGGTAATCGCCGGATCCCTCATCGATGACCAAAACGTTTTTGGAAGACAGTTCGTCGATGTCGTATCCGGTAACAAATTTCTGAAGGATATGGACGTCCTCCTTTTCCAGTTTCAGGGCCTGTCCGATATAAAAAATCAAATTACTCTGTCGTTCCGAAATCTCGTCATCGGCAAAAACCAGCTCGATTATTTTCACGATCAGCACGACCTTCTGCTGCGTGGTAAGAGCCTGGTTTACCTGCTTGACGATCTTCATGATCTTGGCCCAGTCGTCTACAAATTGCTGCGTTTCGGCGTCGAGGTTACTGAGTTCCTGACGCTGGTCAATCTGTTGTGACTGGGAAAATTCGTCAAAGAGCTTCAGGTAGTAGTTGGTTGCCTCCCGGTTGAGGTGCAGACTCAAAAAGTCTTTTATGTTTGTGCGCTCCGACTCTGTGATCCGTTCCCGGGCTACAATGGCAAAGAGTTGTAAGATAGCTTTGAGTAGTTCTTCACTCATGATTTCATATCCGGCCCTAAAATAGCTTTTAAAAGATGAATATTAAAAGCCGGGATACGGTGGTCTCAAACGAAAAAGACAGGAATTTCTTCCTGTCTTTTCCTTGATAGCTGTGGTCTTTTAACCGATTTTAGAAACCAACAGATCTCCCAGCACAAATAATCCTTCCCGAAGGTATTCGTCCTCCATCTCCAGAATATCAACGGGCTTTCCCGCCTCTTTCCCCACGATCTTGGTATTCAGTTTATCATTGGCGGCCTTTTTCTTCTCGGCTTCTTCAATCTCTTTTTTGCGTAAGTTTTCATTCAGGGAGATGCGGGTTTCCTGGTATCCCCTCCGTGCGTCCGCCGTCTCGGCGACAAAACGCTGCAAATGAGAATCCGTATTCAACCTTTCCTGATACGACCGGTTCAAATTTGCCAGCGTGCGCTCGTTGATCATGGGCGTCCTGGAGTACAACGTACCCTTGATTTCATCCCATGGCAGGGCGCTCGGACTGGAACTTTCGCCGAATTGCTCCGGATCAAGCGCGGTCGGAAGTTTAATATCCGGCGTTACACCCTTATGCTGCGTGCTGCTGCCATTTACCCGGTAAAACTTCTGGAAGGTGATTTTCAATTCTCCAACCTGTGCTTTGGGATCGTTGATAAAACGCTTCAGATCAACGACCGTCTGGACAGTTCCTTTGCCGTAGGTGGACTCACCGATGATCACACCTCTATGGTAATCCTGGATGGCGCCGGCAAAAATTTCAGATGCGGAAGCGCTGAAACGGTTTGTAAGGACTACGAGCGGCCCACCATAAGCGATGTCCGTGTCGTCGTCTTTACCTACCTCGATCCGGTTGCTGGAATTTTTCACCTGAACCACGGGGCCGTCTTTAATGAACAATCCTGTAAGGTCGATCGCTTCGGCTAGCGAACCACCACCGTTGTTTCGCAGATCCAACGCCAGCCCATCCACCTTCTCCATCTGGAGTTCCTTGATCAGGCGGCGTACATCCCTGGTGGTACTGGTGTAATTTGGATCGCCTTTTTGATACGCTTCAAAATCCATGTAAAAAGTTGGAAGTGTAATGACCCCGAGCTTCAGGTTTCTTCCGTCCTTTTGGTAATTAATAATGGTCTTCTTAGCCTGCTGATCCTCCAGTTTCACTTTATCCCTGACGAGTGTAATCACTTTCGATGGGCCGGTTATTCCGGTCTCCGCCGGCAAAATCTGTAGCCGCACAGTTGTTCCTTTCGGTCCTTTGATCAGTTTCACCACTTCATCAATTCGCCATCCGATCACATCCACGAACTCTCCGTCCACGCCCTGCGCAACCCCGATGATCCTGTCGCTCACATTGATCAGCTTGCTTTTATCGGCCGGACCTCCCAATATCACTTCCGCCACTCTTGTATAATCATTTTCCGTTTGCAGGCGTGCTCCTATTCCTTCGAGAGACAGACTCATCTGTTGCTTGAAAAGGTCCGCTGCTTTGGGTGAGAAATAATTGGTGTGCGGATCGTACGCTTCGGTTATCGTGTTCATATACATGCTGAACACATCCTCGCTGTTGAACTGTTGTATCGATTTATTGAACCGCTCGTACCGTTCTTTCAGGGTCTTTTCAATATCCTCCTGAGTCTTTCCGGTCAGCTTCAGACTCAAGGCCTGGCTTTTAATGATCTTCCGCCATACCTCGTTCAGTTCCTCCTCATTTTTACACCAGGGTTCCTTGTCACGGTCCGTTTCGTAGAATTCGTCGACGGAGTAATCGAACGGCTGATTGACCAGGTTGTTCATAATGTAATTCATCCGCTCGGTAAAACGTTTTCTGAATACGGCGTAAATCTCATAGGCCGCATCCACATTTTCTTCCCGTGTCAGATCATCGAGCGTGTACCTGTACTTCTCAAAGGTCGCCAGGTCCGCCGACGTAAAATATGTTTTGTTGTTGTCCAGGCTCTTCACATATTCGCCCAGGATCGCAGACGACAACGAATCATCGAGCGTTATTTTGCTATAGTGATTGTTGTCCAGGATGTAGGCAATTACCTTAGCTTCTTTTCCGTAGATCGGTTTCGGCGTCAACCGTGTGGTGTCAGCCAGGTGCGTTCCGGAGGCGCTGGCGACTGCCAGTACGAGCACACCAAAAAAACCTGCAAAAAATAGTCTTTTCATCATTACGAGCGTTTTACTTTCCACTATACTGGCAAAAGTTATGCCTTACCTTAAAACGGAAATAACAGCGTTTTGGATATACGGAGCATAATTAATACCTGCCATGTTTTCAGGCGGATTTATCCGAGTCGTATTCGTCCAGGAATTTTTGCGCCTGGCCGATATTCTGAAATTCGAAGAACTTCTTTCCCCCGACGCTTGAATGGATCTCAACCCGCACCATGTCAACGTTTTTATTCTTCCTGAAGGTATGTTTGGTGATGTTCTTGTAGTCATCCCCCTCGCGGGTGGAGATGTTGAAGGCTGTTGCGCGCACCGACTTGCAGTAGTAGCATTGGAAATGTTTAATCAACTCTCCCTGAGCCTCTTTGCTCGGCTGCCGGGTGATCTCTTCTTTCACCACTTTCATTGTGTAAAAGCCACAGCTGTTGCATTTCAGGGCCTGCAGGTGTCCGGGATATTTTTCGATCTTCAGGTCACCTGATTTTTCATCAATCCAGACATCGTAGTCAATGGAAAACACATTTTCCTCCGCCCGCATACCTTCCTCGAGGTGAACATCCTCCTCTTCCTCGCCCAGGAGTCTCATTTTGTTGCCCGATTTTCCCATGCGGGGCATAAAGCGCCATTTTTTGAGCTTTTTGTTCAGGATCGTGGGGTAGTAATATTCGAGGATCAGGAAAGCCACATAAGCCACGAGGGTACCCCCGGCGATGGAAATGAACAATCGCACGAAAAACCAGACACCAATCGTGTTCAGTTTTCCCATGCCATACAAGTTGATAAGCAGCATCGTGGCCACACCCAGGCAGAGGAACACCTTTTTGTAGTTCTTTATTTCATGCAGGTTTATGTAATCGTACTTTCCTTTATAGTCGCTGATGGTGGTAATCCTCAGGTTGTGAATCACATAAATTATCAGGGCCAGAGAAGCCATTGCGATAGCCCCGATGATCATCGCGAAATGCCAGTAATCAAGAAATGTGCTCGAAGAATTGGGTTCCATAGTTAACCGTTAATACAATATGCTTTAGTGCTTTTAAAGATAAATGAATAAAACGAATTCACATGCTCCCATCATCTGTGTGAAAGGGCAATAATATTTTCCGACTGGACATCACTTTTGTTTCGGCCCCAAGATTCGCCGTGTTTCAGAAAGGAAGAGATGTATTTAATCGTGCTTTTCCGGTTGAAAGTGACACGATATCCCTATAAACATATTTCACTGATAATGAGCCGCTTAATTCCATAAAGGTATTAGCACGCTTGAGGAACAAGTCTGTGGCAGCTTCGCGGGCGTTGTGAAATTTTGCACGGTATAAAGTTGCTTAATTTCGCTTCATTTAGCTATTATTGTGTAAAAATACACAAATCCAATGTCAGACTTCGAACGCAAAAAAGTGGAAATGGAGTTAAAAACATTCACCACAAAGAACTTTGTAAGGCCTTCGGAATGCAGAAATCTCGAGCAGATCAGGTTCTACGTCCGTGAGCTCTGTTTAAAAATTGAGGAATTCGAGGGTAAATTCAACTATGTGCCCAACAGTGCCTACTCCCTGCTGGCTCAGTATAATTCTCGCCAAAACGCCATGATAAATGTCGATTTCCGAAGCACCTACAACCGGTTATGAGGTATATTCCCTCTCCCATTCCCATCCAATTCAGTTTTCTTTACAGTGCCACGGCTAATGCCTCGGGCCGGATGCAATACCATAAGATCAAACCCGGGCACAGCAAGCTTCGGATCAGCCGCACGGAATTTATTAAAGCCTATAATGACAGCCACATTCTGGCAATCAATCCCCTACAGCTTAAGGGACAGGATGCTGTTTTTCAGTTCGAATTTTATCTTTAAGGTCTGCTGATGATACCCTGCAAGTCTGCGGGACTGTAGTGGATGGATTTAAGCGTCTTGTTGTCCGCGGTCCGGTAGATCAGCCATTTGCCTTCCGCCTGTTTATAGTAACAATCGGTGCCGTCTTTCCTTTTATAATGCTCAACTGTTGCAATCGCTTCTTCCTCCGAGTTGCACGCTTTGCTCATGTTCGACCGTTGTACCTCGTCGAATAATGTCTTAAACTTTTCACCGAGCCCAAATTCCAGGATCGCACCGGACAGAACGTATTGGATATCACAAAGTGCGTCCGCTACTTCTACTATATCCTTCTCCAGAATGGCTACCTCGAGTTCTTTTAATTCTTCTGCGATAAGTGCTACCCGAAGTTTGCATCGATTCTCATCGGGTATTGCAGGGGTTGGTAGGATGGGATGTTTAAATGTCTTGTGAAATTCAGCGACTAGATTCAATGCGTCCGGTTGTGTCATTTTATCGATTGTTTCAAAACTTTTCAATTTATCATGTTAAATATGTTGAATATGAGTGCAAATCGGCTGCTGGTCGCGATAATCCACATACTCCGCCCACAAACGTAAACAATTTTAAAAAATTTGACGTATTTTTGTAGGCCATGAGAATTTTCAGGATCAAATATGTAAGCAAAGCATTGTCCCTCTTCACGGGGATAGTCTTTCTTAATATGAGCTTCTTTCTGGCCGAAGTTTCGTTGCTGGAACTGAGGAAGGACAAGAAGATGGTTGAAAATATCTCCAAGCTCCTGGCCGGTTGTGCCGCCGAGGAAGAAAAAGACGTTTTTGGCGGGTCTGCCGATGAAGATTCCAGTGTTAAGGAAATTGACCTGATATTCAGCTACCTGATATACACCTCCGATGGGATTGCTACTCCCGACAAAAGCAAGGTACATGTCCTGACACAGGGCGTACCGCGCCTTGGAAATTTCGAAATTTACAGCCCTCCTCCCGAGTGCTGACCGCAGTCAGTTCCTGACTTTTTTCCCGACGGGATTCCGTCTCATTTGAATCTTTTTTATTCGTCGTAGCAATTGCCGAGACCGTGTGCTAACGTTTGGTGCGCCCCTCCTGCAATGGTTAAACGATGTTATTCCCCGGCCAAAACGGCACGGGTTAATTCAATCCATAACATTTTAAATCGTATGAAGTTATATAGTTCGCTATTGGAAGGCAATAAACAATGGGTAAGAGAAAAACTGGATCAGGATCCGGACTTTTTCGAAAGGTTATCCAAAGGGCAAAGCCCGCAGTTCTTGTGGATAGGATGTTCTGATAGTCGTGTTCCCGCGAATGAAATTACAAATACCCAGCCGGGTGACATCTTCGTTCACCGCAATATCGCCAACATGGTTGTACACTCCGATATGAACATGTTAAGCGTGCTGGATTACGCGGTAAACATTTTGAAAGTAAAACACGTCATCGTATGTGGTCACTACGGATGCGGCGGTGTAAAAGCGGCTATGGGCAATGAACAATTCGGCTTGGTCGACAACTGGCTTCGCCATATTAAGGATGTATACCGCCTGCACGCGAACGAACTGGACTCCATAAAAGACGAGGATACAAGATTCAATCGTTTTGCCGAGCTCAACGTGATCGAACAGGTATTCGACCTCATGAAGACATCCATTATACAAAACGCCTGGCGGGAACGTAATGAACCCAGGGTTCATGGATGGATCTACAACCTTAAGACAGGATTGATTAACGACCTGGGTGTGAGTTTCGACAGCACCGCGAAAGTGCCATCGATATACAAGATCAACAGCGCCGTTGTCGCGGGTACGCCGGTCAGGGAGAAGATCTTGGAAGAAAAGGAGAAGGTGTAAGATGAAAAAGGATCAGTTTAATCCATTTAAAAATCTTACCCACGATTTACCCGCCAGCATCGTGGTCTTCCTTGTGGCTTTGCCACTTTGTCTCGGGGTAGCGCTGGCATCAGGGGCTCCCCTCTTTTCCGGTGTCATTGCAGGTGTAGTCGGTGGCATATGCGTCGGGTTGCTCAGCGGCTCGGCGCTAAGTGTAAGCGGGCCGGCTGCAGGACTTACAACCATCGTACTTTCGTCGATCACCAAAATGGGCAGCTTCGAAGCATTTCTGGTGACGGTATTCCTGGCCGGGCTGATCCAGGTTGTTCTTGGGTTCTTAAAGGCCGGAAGCATAGGGAATTATTTTCCTTCTTCGGTTATTAAGGGTATGCTTGCCGCAATCGGAATCATTCTTATCCTGAAACAGATACCCCATGCGTTTGGTTACGACAAAGACTTCGAGGGGGATGAAAGCTTTTTTCAGGCCGATGGTGAAAATACCTTCACAGAATTGTTACAGGCTTTCCATTATATCAATCCCGGCGCGCTGATGATCTGCCTGGTCTCCATCTTCATCCTGGTGGTATGGGAAAAGCCGATGGTGAAGAACTCAAAGATAGCCAGTATGCTTCCCGCCCCTCTCTTCGTTGTTTTGACGGGCATAGCCCTCAATGCCATATTCAGGAATGCGTTACCGGGATTTTCAATTGAAAAAGAGCACCTTGTTTCCTTACCGGTCTCGAAGGATATTGCTTCGTTCGCTGGGCAGTTCTCCTTCCCGGATTTCTCCGCGATACTGACCACCGAATGCTGGATCGTAGCATTTACAATCGCGATCGTAGCCAGCCTGGAAAGCCTCCTCAGTATCGATGCAGTCGATAAGCTGGATCCCTACAAGCGGACCAGTCCGTTGAACCAGGAGCTCAAGGCGCAGGGTACAGCCAATATGCTCAGTGGTTTGATCGGCGGGTTGCCCGTCACAGCTGTTATTGTCAGAAGTACTGCGAACATCGCGGCCGGGGCGCGTACGAAAACATCCGCGATCGTACACGGAACGCTACTGTTACTTACAGCATTCCTGATCCCCGGCGCGCTCAATAAAATTCCGCTGGCGTCGCTGGCTGCCATCCTGCTCATGGTCGGTTACAAACTTGCCAAACCTTCGCTGATCAGAAGCATGTATGTCAAAGGGAAGGATCAGTTTATTCCATTTGCCGTTACCATAATGGCAATTTTATTAACGGACCTTTTGGTTGGTATAAGCATTGGAATTATGGTAGGTCTGTTCTTCGTGCTCAAAACAAATTTCCACCGGTCGCTGATCAGTGTCAGCGAAAACGGAAATTATCTTATCCGTCTCACGAAGGATGTGTCGTTTCTGAACAAAGCGTTGCTCAGGCAGACTTTCCGGGAAATACCCGATGGCAGTAATGTTATTATTGACGGATCGCGATCCGGTTTTATCGATCAGGATATTCTGGAAACGATCAGCGACTTTCGGGAATCAGCTTCGAACAGGGATATTTCAGTGGAATTAAAACAGTCGATTACAGCGTATAACCCCATATTTAAAGCATGACCCTCAAGGAACGAATGTTATTGGAAAGCAAGGTCTGGGTGATGGAAAAACTGAGCCTTGACGAAAACTATTTTAAACAACTGTCCCGGCTTCACACACCGAATATTTTGTGGATCGGATCTACAGACAGCCTCGTTCCCGTCCGCGAACTGACGAACACCGAACCAGGTGAGATCCTGGTGTACAGGAACCTCGGTGCCCAGGTCCGGGAGGACGACATCAGCCTGATGACCACGATCGAGTACGCAGTGGAAGTATCCGGCGTGGATGTTATTATTCACTGCGGCTACAGCCACTGCGGGGCGATCCGGGATGTGATCACAGGCAACGACACACGTCCCCGGATAAAAAGCTGGCTGGAGGGACTTCGGGAATTGTACGAGAACAACATCAGCGATTTCGAATCGTTGTCACAGGCCGAAAAAGAGAAAAAACTTTGCCTGATGAATGTCCACCAACAAATCATAAACCTGAGCAAGATCGACGTAATTCAACATGCGTGGAGACGTAGCGATAATCCCCTGCTTCTCGGCCTGTACTTTGAATTAACGGATGGTTCGATCAGGGAAGTATTTTCAATGGAGAATAATCACAAGATCAAAGAAGTTGCCGCCGTTACCAGCAGCAGTATTCACTAGCGTCAGCACAGGGCTGTTGCTGCATACAACGTAAAATATTAAGGACCACCAATCTTTTTTCAAAAGGAGCGGTGGTCTTTTTTATATTTGCACGCTAAACAAGACGATTTGATGGTAACGCGGAATTTTGTGGACGAACTAAGATGGCGGGGCATGCTTCATGACGTAATGCCCGGAACGGAAGACCAGCTTCTAAAAGAGCCCACGGCGGGATATATCGGATTTGATCCGACCGCTGACTCGCTTCACATTGGCCACCTTGCACAGATCATGACGTTGCTGAACTTTCAAAAGTCGGGGCACAAACCTTATGCGCTGGTTGGAGGCGCCACCGGGATGGTGGGTGATCCTTCCGGGAAGTCAGCCGAAAGAAACCTTCTCTCTGAAGATATCTTATTTCACAACGTAGCTTGTGTGAAAGGTCAACTTGAAAAATTCCTTGACTTCAGCGGTACAAATGCGGCCGAGATGGTAAACAACTACGACTGGTTCAAGGAATTCAGGTTCCTTGACTTCATACGGGATGTGGGGAAACACATCACGGTAAACTATATGATGTCCAAAGATTCGGTGCAAAAGAGGCTCGAATCCGGCTTATCCTTTACGGAATTCACCTACCAGCTCGTGCAGGGGTATGATTTTTACTGGCTGTACGCCAACAAAGGTATCAGGCTCCAGATGGGAGGTTCCGATCAATGGGGGAATATCGTCACGGGAACAGAGTTGATCAGACGCAAGGCTGGAGGAGAAGCGTACGCCCTCACTACAAAGCTGATCACGAAGGCCGACGGCACTAAATTCGGTAAGACAGAAGGAGGTAATATCTGGCTTGATCCGAAAAAGACGTCGCCGTACAAGTTTTACCAGTATTGGTTAAACACTTCGGATGAAGATGCCGCGAACTTTATCAGGATCTTTACACAGCTTTCCCGCGAGGAGATAGAATCGCTTCTCGCGGAACATAGCCAGGCCCCGCACGCGCGGAAACTGCAGCAGGTACTCGCGCGGGATATTACAACCCGCGTTCATTCGGAGGGCGACTACGAACTTGCGCTGAAGGCGTCGAACATCCTGTTCGGTAACTCCACGGCGGAAGATCTTCAGAGCCTGGACGAAGACACGCTCCTGTCGGTTTTCGATGGTGTTCCTCAAACCAGTATCAGCAGGGCTGACCTCGAAAATTGCCCGACGATAACGGACCTTCTTTCTGTAACGACAAACAATCTTGTGTTTCCTTCAAAAGGAGAAGCACGAAAGATGATCCAGGCCGGTGGAGTCAGCATCAATAAAGCCAAGGTCTCCGATGCGAATGAAAAGGGCTCGTTCAGCCTGCTGCAAAACAAATACCTGCTGGCGCAAAAGGGAAAGAAGAACTACTACCTGATCGTTGTCAACTAAAAAAGGGAAGCCACTGATAAGCGACTTCCCTTATGTTTCAAGGTGAACGGAGGTTTATTTAGCGTTTCCGAATTTGAACAACTTATACCCTACCGAAAATTGCCAAACCTGGTTTTTAATACTGCCGACAGAAGCGCCGCTTCCTTGCCCGACGTTGTCATTAATGTCGGAAAGTCCCCAGTTATACCGGCCATCGATTGATAATCCGAAAGGAAGGTCCCAACCTACTCCGAGCGCCAGGCTGAAGTCCGTCTTTTTGAGTTCATCCTTGATATCTTCATCATCCACCTCGGCCGTGGTCAGCAACCCAATCTGCGGTCCCACCTGGAGGTTGATACCGGCAATAGTGTAAAGTTTAACCATGAGTGGGATATTCACGTAGCTGAAATTCGACTTAACATCAGGTGAACCACTGTATTTGATTGTGGAACCTTGCTGCGAAAAAAGGATTTCAGGCTGAAATCCGATTTTTTCTCCCCTGATCAAAGCGAAAGCGCCCAGGTGAAATCCTGTCCGGTTCTTATAGTTTTCGCCTGCGCTGGATTCGGTATCTATGTTCGCGAAGTTGGGACCACCTTTGATGCCAATTCCGAATTCCTGCGCGAATGCAGCCGAACTCACTATCACAAGCGCCAGAACCGCCAGTATTACTTTTGGTTTTTTCATTTTCATAGTTTTAGTTTTTTGTTATCCTATCCAAAATCGTTCCATCCGTGATAAAACGAAATTTACAATCCTAAATTACATCTAAAATCGCGAAAGCGCCATCTGCGACCGTGCAATTGTTTAGTTACCGATAAAATAGCGGACACCGATTGATGGGTTGAAGGAGCTTACACCAAAATTGAAAACGGTAAATTTATCATTGTCAGCATCTTTGTCCTGGTCGTAGGAACTGAAAGAGATTCCCTGCAGCGTAAGATCGGCTGCCCAATGCTCGTTAAAAAAGTAAGAAAACCCGGGGGAAAGGTAAATGCTGAAGGTACCTGATTTTGTTTCATTCTGTCCATCCGGTTTGTTCGTCCGGGTACCGAACAATGTACCCAATTCCCCAAAGAAGGCGAATTTTTCGTTCGACGTAAATTTGTAATAGCGGGCGAAAGGTCCGATGAGGAATGTGTTGGCCTTGTCGTCGCCGCCAAATCCGTCATCTTCCTTTTCAGCGATCAGATTCAGGTTGAGGCCTACCATCAGGTTGTCGACTGCAAAATAACCAACACTGGGTTGAAACCTGAATTCCGAATTCCGAATATCTTCGGCGTTAGTCTCATCCTTCGTGGTTGTAACTCCAATTGTTCCACCAAGTGAAAAACTCCCCTGAGTTGTTTGGGCAAGACTTCCGGCAGCGGAAGTCATCATGATAATAATAACCGGTAATAGCTTTTTCATAACTTGTAGTTTTTGTTTGTAGTTTTAAACGCTGCAAATTTCAATAAAGTTGGGTAATCAGCAATCGAAACTCTTCCTTACTCAGGTAAAATCAAGTAAGCGGCTATTAACATCGTTAGGTAGTGTAATTTTGATGTCGGTATTTTTCTTCAGTTCCGCCTCAATCGCCGAAATCGCGTTTTCGTTCCGGGCCCAGGCTCTCCGCGCGATACCGTTATTGACGTCAAAGTAGAGCATATTCTTCAGTTTTCTGTCCGCGTCCGGACTACCGTCCAATAACAAGCCAAACCCGCCATTGATCACCTCGCCCCATCCCACTCCGCCACCGTTGTGGATCGAAACCCAGGTCGCGCCTCGAAAGGAATCCCCGATAACATTTTGGATCGCCATATCGGCTGTAAACCGGGAGCCGTCGTAAATATTTGAAGTCTCCCTAAACGGACTATCCGTTCCCGACACATCGTGGTGGTCGCGGCCCAGCACAACGGGGCCGATAGAACCATCACGTACAGCTTTGTTGAACGCTTCGGCAATCCTGATCCTGCCTTCCGCGTTGGCATACAGTATCCGCGCCATGGATCCGACAACAAGTTTATTTTGTTTCGCCTGCGTGATCCATTTAATATTGTCAAGTAATTGGGGATGAATCTCCGCGGGAGATACATCCAGCATCTGTCTTAACACTCCTGCCGCGAGCAGATCGGTGAGGTCCAGGTCCGTTTCTTTTCCGGAAGTACAGACCCACCGGAATGGACCGAAGCCAAAATCAAAACATAACGGCCCCATAATATCCTGCACGTACGAGGGATAGCAGAACGAATTACCGTCGGCACCCATGACGTCCGCACCGGCGCGCGACGCCTCGAGGAGAAATGCGTTGCCGTAGTCAAAAAAGTAAGTCCCCCGCGCCGTGTGTTTTTTTATGGCGTTAACCTGCCTGCGCAATGATTTCTGCACCTCCGACCTAAACCGGGCGGGGTCAGACACCATCAGCCTATTAGATTCTTCAAAATTCAATCCAGCCGGATAGTAGCCTCCAGCCCAGGGGTTATGGAGGGACGTCTGGTCGGATCCAAGGTCAACGTAGATGTTTTGCTCATCCAGTTTCTCCCAGAGTTCCACAACATTTCCCAAAAATGCGATCGATACAACCTCCCCGTCCGCCTTCGCCCGGCGGAGGCGTTGCACCAACTTGTCCGGATCGGCTTCCATCTCATCAACCCACCCCTGCTCGTACCGTTTCAACGCCGCTTTCTCATTTACTTCCGCAACAACGGAAATGCACCCGGCGATATTACCAGCTTTTGGCTGCGCTCCGCTCATCCCTCCTAACCCGGAGGTCACAAATAGTTTTCCTCTCAGGCTGCCCGCACTGTCTATCTTCCGTCCGGCGTTTAAAATGGTGATCGTCGTACCGTGTACGATTCCCTGCGGACCGATGTACATATAGGAACCTGCTGTCATCTGTCCGTATTGCGTAACGCCCAGGGCATTGTACTTTTCCCAATCATCAGGCGAGGAATAGTTCGGAATCATCATGCCGTTGGAAACAACAACCCTCGGCGCTTCCCTGGAGGACGGGAATACACCCATGGGGTGGCCGGAATACATATGAAGGGTCTGCTCATCGGTCAACGACGCCAGGTACTTCATGGTGATGAGGTATTGAGCCCAGTTTTGAAATACGGCGCCGTTACCGCCGTAGGTTATCAGTTCGTGAGGATGTTGCGCGACTGCAGGGTCCAGGTTGTTCTGGATCATGAGCATGATCGCCGCAGCCTGCAGTGATTTGCAGGGATACATACCGATCGGGCGCGCGTACATCCCGTACCGCGGCCGGAACCGGTACATATAAATACGTCCGAACAAAAGCAGTTCTTCGTAAAACTCCCTTGCCAGTACGGGATGATGTTTGGGCGCAAAATATCGCAACGCGTTCCGAACGGCAAGTTTTTTTTCTTCGGATGAAAGTAAATCCTTTCGCTTCGGCGCGTGACTCACCGTAAAATCATAATCGTTTGTGTCGGGAAGTTCATCCGGTATTCCCTGAAGTATGAGTTCCTGAAAACGTTCCGTATCCATAGATCACCGCCGAAAGTTACGTTCGTTAAAATTTGCCCTGGTAAACCGATAACCGATCTCGAACAATTCCTTCGCTCTTCCCACCTCAAAGGTACTGATCTTTCCCGCATCCACCGGTTCGATCAAAACATCGCAGAACTCCTTGCTGGCATTTGTATTCCCGTTGATCGCGATCAGCAGGCTCCGCTCGATGACGTTGCGAAGGTTCCGGGCGTCAAACCCCGGGCTGATATAGTTACAGTGCAACCCAACGAGCAGGTCGCATTGGCCGCGGATACAGCCGGAAGGAAGATTATCCATGATGCCGCCGTCGACATACATCCCGCCGTTGAATAACACCGGGTTAAAAATAGCCGGTACGCAGGAAGATGCCATCAATGCGGGAAGAAGCTCTCCTTCCGAAAAATAAACCGGCTTACCCTGTTGAAGGTCAGTGGCGGCGACGGTAAGTGGAATTCCGAGTGATTCAAAATTATTATGAGGAAGGTGTTTTAATAATACCGTGTGCAGAGCATCCATACTCAACAGGCCTTTCAACGTCCAGGCTGGCCGTATCGATCTGAAAAAACTTGTTGAGACGATGATCTCCAGAATTTTATCCGGCGCATTTCCCGCCGCATAGAGTGCGCCGATGATAGCGCCCACACTGGTTCCCGACAGGCACTGAACGGATACTCCGAATTCTTCCAGGGCTTTAAGAATGCCAAGGTGAGCAATCCCCCTCGCTCCACCACCAGACAAAGCCAATCCGATCTTCATCTTCTTATTCGATAGCAGTGAGGCTGAAGGTCTCGTCAAGCCGTATCCCTTTCTCCGTTCGTTTCACCGTGCAACATTCGTGCACAGGGTCGTGTTGAAGAAAAAGCACATACTGATTGTCGGCCGCTTCTTCAAGAAATTTCCCTTTTTCCTCCAGCGTCAGCAGCGGCCTCGTATCATATCCCATCACATACGGAAGCGGGATATGACCGACTGATGGTAACAGATCTGCCATAAAACAAATGGTCCTACCTTTGTACCTGATCTTCGGTATCATCATTTTATCGGTGTGGCCGGATGCGAAAAAAATATCAAATTGACTGAATGGAGAAGTGTTGTTGGTATCGATAAACTTCAGGTGGCCGCTTTCCTGTATGGGTAATATATTTTCCTTCAGGAAGCTGGCCTTTTCACGGGCATTCGGTTGAGTCGCCCAGGTCCAGTGATCGGCATTCGACCAGTATTGCGCATTGGGAAACGTGAGTTGCAGTCTGCCATCTTTATTCATGACACCGCCGCCGCAATGATCGAAGTGCAGATGGGTAAGGAACATATCCGTGATTTCGGCCGGCAAAATTCCAACGCTGTCCAACGCCTTAAAAAGATCGGACGAGCCATGCAGGAAATAGTGGCTGAGGAATTTCGCATCCTGCTTACTGCCAATCCCATTATCGATCAGAATACGCTTATTGCCGTCTTCGATGAGCAGGCAACGCATAGCCCAATCGCATAAGTTGTTCTCATCCGCGGGATTTGTTTTTTTCCATATCGATTTCGGTACTACACCAAACATTGCTCCTCCGTCGAGTTTAAAAAAGCCGGTGTCAATCACGTGAAGTTTCATGGACTAAAGGTAGTTGTAATCGTGTCTATTTCTAAAAGAAAAAAACTACGATCGCCCGTAGTTTTAAAGTAGTTCGCTTCGTGTAGTGGCGCTATTCCTTCACCACACCCATTGCGGAAAATTTTTCTATTCGTTGCTCGATCCGTTGTGCGGGAGTAAGAGCATTTAACTCTTTTGTGAGTCCGAGTATGACCTTCTTAACTTCGTTGGCCATCCATTTCACATCTACGTGTGCCCCACCGAGGGGTTCTTTAACAATGCCGTCAATGAGTTTATGCGATAACATATCTTTAGCCGTCAGTTTCAGTACTTCGGCTGCCTGTTCCTTATAATCCCAACTGCGCCAAAGGATGGATGAACACGACTCAGGCGAAATGACGGAATACCAGGTATTCTCCAGCATCAAAACCCGGTCGCCGATTGCGATACCCAAAGCACCTCCGGAGGCTCCTTCGCCGATCACGATACAGATCACCGGTACTTTGAGCATAAACATTTCTTTCAGGTTCCGCGCGATTGCTTCACCCTGTCCGCGCTCTTCCGCTTCCAGTCCGGGGAACGCGCCCGGCGTATCAATAAAAGTGACGATCGGCTTATTGAATTTTTCTGCCATCTTCATCAACCGAAGCGCTTTCCTGTAGCCTTCGGGGTTAGCCATACCAAAATTACGCATCTGGCGCTGCTTGGTATTGCGGCCTTTTTGCTGGCCGATCAGCATAAATGTTTGTCCGTCAATACTGCCGAAACCGCCGATCATTGCCTTATCATCGCCAACAGTACGATCTCCATGAATTTCAATAAAGTCGGAGGTGATTTCGTAGATGTAATCAAGTGTATATGGTCTGTCAGGGTGACGAGACAACTGAACTCGTTGCCAACCCGTAAGATTTTCAAACGTCTCCTTTTTAAGGTCCAGTATCTTACGTTCCAGCGCTTTCACCGCAGCCTGAACTTCCTTGTCGCTGTCGCTGGCCAATTGGTTCATATCAATAAGTTTCGCTTCCAATTCCGCGATGGGCTTTTCAAAATCCAATAGCATAGGGTCGATTTTGTAGGCACAAAGTTAGAAGGATTGTGAAATATCGGTAATTAATCGAAAATTTTCACCGGAAAAGAAAAAGCAGGCAAAAAAATGCCCGCTGTCGGTACAGTATAAGATTTGCCGGATCGCTGAAATACCATGCGATTACTCCCTGGAGTTTGGTGTTTAACCAATAATATTTCTCTGCGTACTTGTATTACAAACCAGGCTGATCCTTGCTCAGGGCCGCTATTGGAGTTAACACCACCTTCCGAAACTCTACTTCTGATCCTTCGGCCTGCAGCGCGATTTGACCACTTTGGGCTGTACATTCAAAACCAAAATTGACAAGGTCTTTGTTCACCCACACTTTGACAGAATCGCTAAGGCACTCGATTACCATGGTGTTCCATTCACCCAACGGCTTTTCAGATCCGTCAGTAAGGTTAAGGACTCTCCGTTCCTTACCTTCCGTTATACCCCAGTTCTCTTTGGGACCGCGCCGTGTCTCCATTTCCGGCACCTTTATATCTTCGACGATACACCAAAAGTCGCCGGCATTCTCGTGCATCATCTGCACTTCCACTGATTTCGGAAACATCCCATAGAGTGCCCGTGGTGTAGATGCGTGAACCAGCACCCCGCAGTTACCTGGTGTTCCGGCAAACCGGTACTCAACCTCCAGGCGATAGTTTTTGTATACTGAATCCGTAATGAGGTGACCTCCCGGCGTGCCCAGGCTAACGAGCAGGCTATCCCTTATAATAAAGGGAGTCGTCAGCGTGGAATCCTTATCCATATCCGGAACATCACGATGCCAGCCTTGCAAATCCCTTCCGTTAAAAAGACTGATAGATTCGGGAATTGGCGGCGCTGCCATTTCATCCCTCGGTGCCTGCTTGCATCCCATCCAAAGGATCGAGACAACGGATAACAGCATTAAATTCTTCATAATACAGTGTTTAATAAAAAAGGCGATTTCTTCAATGAGGTTCCGATATTAAAACAATTCCCGCTTATTCTGCACATACAGGACGCAAAATTTGAGGTCTTCTAAGTTGACGAAACACCGTTCGGTAAGCAGCAGTAACCGGATCTATTGTCGGCGACAAGCCCCTACAGGCTGAGGCCTCTGAATACGACACCACGATGAAACAGGCAGCAAGGTTCACGTGCCTGAATTCCAAATTGAGAAACAGACCATCCAGGAATGAGACAAAAACGCTCCGGCCGGAAAACACCGGCAAGCCAGAACACGGAATGGTTCTTGGTTCGACGCGGGATTTTCGATATGGTATGAGCGAGGGTTCAACACGGTTTAGTATCCCCGTCTGTCGAAAAACTACATATAAAAGGCTTTAAATCAAGATTTTATGGCCAATGTACGGATCGTGTAGAAGTATCCACGGATGCGGATTTGGCTCCACAACGGCTCATCGGCTTACGCTCGCTGAACGTTATTTTCCGGGTCATCTTTCATGTACTCAGGCTGGCATCATTTTGACACAACGGTTTGAAAACAGGATGAATATGAAACGAAATACCTTAACACTTATCATACGCACTTTCCTTTTAGGCGGCATACTTGCCGCGGGTGTCAACGCTTATGCTCAATATCCCACTGCGTCTGTCTTGTTATCCAATAACATCGAGCATTTCAGTATCAATTCGCAGGATGACTTTCTTCGCGTCGAACAACAAATCAATTCCGTGGCCGCTAAACTCCGTGATGCGCATCAGAAATATCCAAACCTGAGTTACACTCCCCTTTATTCGGACAACGAGCTCACAGGATTTATTATCACCGGTGTCAGTGAAAACCACGTTGCCGATGAACTCTCTACGTGCCTGGTTCAACTGGACGTGTTGGGAAAAGCGGTAAGGGCTATGGATCCCGGTTACTTGCCGAACGTGGATAGCAACAAGCTCAGCCATGTAAGTAAAAAAGACGCGAGCCGGTAGACGATTTCAAATACTATCCTGTAGTTTCATCATGCTTGCCGATGTGTGTCATTTAAGGCGGCGTTACGCTGCCCGTATGGGCGATGAGGTAAAACACCGCGCAACAATTGCCGTGAGTCGATTCGGTTAGTAGCGTAACGGATACCGGTAGAGTCACACCGACGCTCCGTTGTCATCATCAATGTGTTTGTGTGCTCATGTGCTCCCGACGCACACAATTTTTTTTTATATACGCACTATGAATGTTATGCTTGGTGTTGTGCTGGGTAAGAATAATTTTATCTTTACCCTCTTCAGCCCAATATCAATCAACAATTCATATGAAACGCAGGGACCTTGTCAGAAACCTAACAGCTTTACCTTTTGCGGGAAGTTTTTTACCGCTCACATCAGTGGCCGCCGCCACTGAAGAAAGTTCACCGGGTTCAACCGGGCCACTGGCGATCGGGCCGAATATTTACGAGTCAATCGGAGTCGAGCCGGTGATCAATTGCAGAGGTACTTTTACGATCATCGGTGGTTCTGTGGAACGTCCGGAGGTAGTTGCCGCCATGAAAGCGGCGTCCGGCTTTTTTGTTCAATACGATGAACTCGCTTTTGGCGTCGGGAAACGATTGGCTGAAGTAACCGGAGCGGAATGGGGTATGGTTTCAGCGGGATGTGCAGCGGGCCTGAAGCACGTAACGGCTGCCTGCGTCACCGGAGGCAATCCGGAAAAGCTCATCCGGATACCGGACCTTACCGGTTTTGAAAAAACGGAAGTCATTATACCCGGGTATTCGCGGAACGCATACGATCATGCTGTGAGAAATATCGGTGTTCAAATACTGACTGTAAATACACCGGACGAGATGCAGCAGGCGATCAGCAAACGAACGGCACTCATCTATATAATGGCATGCGATGAATCAGCAACGGGTCAACCCCTTTCCCTGGAAGTTATCGCGGGCATGGCCAAGCCGTTGAATATTCCCGTACTTGTCGATGCTGCCGCGGAAGTACTGACGATTCCGAACGTTCACCTGCAAAAGGGCGCGACGGTGGTTGCGTACAGCGGAGGCAAGGCCATTTGCGGACCCCAGTGCGCGGGGTTGTTACTGGGCAGTAAGGATCTTCTCATGTCTTCATGGCAGGCCAGCTCGCCGCATCATGGACCTGGCCGGGATAATAAAGTCGGCAAGGAAGAAATGATGGGAATGCTCGCCGCCGTGGAAGCTTGGGTCAAAAGGGATCACCAGGCGGAATGGAAAACCTGGTTATCGTATCTCGACCTGATCGCCAAGCAGGTTTCTAAAATAGAGGGTATCAAGACATCCCTGCACGAACCTACCGAGTTATCCAACCGTTCCCCTGTGCTCAATATTATTTGGGATCCGGAAAAGCTAAACATCACGGGAGATGAAGTCGCGGAGAATTTTGCCCGGAACAAACCGCGTATAGCTGTGGGAAGCAGCAATGAATCCGGAAGTACTTCGATCCAGATCACTGCCGGTCAGATGCAACCCGGTAACGACAAAGTTGTTGCGGAAAGGATCGTTAATCTGCTTTCTCAAAAGCGGCCGCCGAGGTCGGAAACAATGGCCGCTCCAGGTGTTACACTCGGGGGTCACTGGGATGTGACGGTGGAGTTCTTTACCAGTAAAAGTCCGCACAAGTTGTACATCGAGCAGGATGGAAACTGGATCCAGGGAACTCATACGTCAGACTTTTCAGTACAGGAAGTTGTCGGAATGATCGAAGGTGACCAGGTAAAACTCAGGAGCAACCTCAGAAAACCCGGTGACGGAATTACCTACCTGTTTTCCGGAACTGTATCCGGGGGGACGATGTCCGGTTCCATTTTTCTCGGTGAATACCTGACGGCCAAATTCACGGCGAAGCGTGCAGTATATAAAACAGCGCGTAAGCGTATCGTTATTCCCGGAGGTCCGCCATTGGCCACTTAGGTATTTGTTTCACATATAATCCATTTAAATAATGAGAACTCCAATGAGTTTTTTAAAACGCTGCGCCGTAGCTGCTGTCCTGTTTATTACCATCACGGAGGTGGCAAGCGCCCAGCAAATAGACATCCTGCTTAAAGGTGGTCATGTCATCGACCCAAAGAACAAGATCGATGGGAAAATGGATGTCGCCATCACCCAGGGAAAGATCTCGCAGGTCGCCCCAAATATCCCCACACGGAATGTGACGAAAGTGATCGATGTTACCGGCCTATTCGTAACTCCCGGACTGATCGACATGCATGTACACGTCTACAACGGCAACGATCTTGGCGCTTACATCGCTAACGGCCAAACTAGTGTACCACCCGACGGGTTTACATTCCGCGCAGGTGTGACAACGGTAGTGGATGCCGGATCTTCGGGCTGGAGAAATTTCAGACAGTTCAAGGAGCAAACCATTGACAAATCGCAAACGAGGGTACTTGCCCTTTTGAATATTGTCGGCACAGGTATGTTCGGAAGATTCGAAGAACAGGATGTAGCAGATATGAATCCGGTTATGACATCACACATGATCAAGACCTTGTTTCCCGAGATACTTGTTGGAATAAAATCTGCGCATTACTGGGGCGATTTTACCCAGGTTGACAAAGCCGTAGAAGCGGCAAACCTTGCCGGTGTCCCCGTAATGGTTGACTTCGGCGAACACGAACCTCCCCTTTCCCTTGAATCTCTCTTAATGAAACACCTTCGCCCGGGCGACATGTTTACCCACACCTTTTCGTACGGGCCCGATAAGCGTGAGACTATTGTAGATGAAAGTGGCAAAGTGAAACCGTTCGTTTTCGAAGCGCAAAAGCGGGGTATCGTTTTCGATGTCGGTCACGGTGGCGGCGCGTTCTCCTGGCGGCAAGCAGTGCCCGCGTTACAACAGGGCTTTAAACCGGATGTGATCAGTACGGATCTTCATACGCAAAGCATGAACGGAGGTATGAAGGATATCTCCAACGTTCTTTCGAAATTCATGAGCATGGGAATGCCTCTCCAGGAAGTTATTCATCGTGCGACATGGGCACCTGCGAACGTCATCAAAAGAACGGAGCTTGGCTCGCTTAGCGTAGGATCTGATGCAGATGTTGCAGTCTTCAACGTCAGAAAAGGAGACTTCGGATTTACCGATATCCGAGGTACCAAATTCAAAGGCACTCAAAAACTTGAAGCGGAATTAACGATCCGCGCTGGTAAAATCGTATGGGACCTCAATGGAATAGGCGCCCCGATGTGGGATGCCAAATAAATAAACAGAACCGTAACAACGTGATTTCGATATGATCATACCCAGGTTGAATCTTCCCGCGATTATCAGGATATGCTGCATTTACCTGACGCTTTCAACGGCAACTCAAGCGCAGGAGATCGACTTGCTGCTCAAAAATGGCCGGGTAATGGATCCAAAAAATAAGATCGACGCAAAAATGGATGTGGCCATTGCAAATGGGAAAATCCTTCGGGTAGCCCCGGGTATTCCATCCGCAAATGCGAAAAAAGTTGTGGATGTCAGCGGCCTGATCGTATGTCCTGGTTTGATCGATATCCACACTCATGTGTTCGTGGGCAGCAAGCCGGATGTCTTTGCAGACGGGATCCTCAGCCTTTCACCGGATGACTTCACATTCAAAGCCGGTGTAACGACCGTGGTAGACGCCGGCACTTCCGGCTGGCGGAATTTTCCCCTCTTTAAGGAACAGGTAATAGACAAATCCAAAACACGAATCCTCGCATTCCTCAATATCTCCGGAGTGGGGATGGTCGGAAATCCGGCGCAGGAAGATCTCGCCGAAATGGATGCGGAGAAGGCATATGGGGCCGTTCGGGCTTTCCCCGACCACATCGTGGGGATCAAGATCGGGCACTATGATGGTAAGGAATGGCAGCCTTTTGAAGAGGCGCTGGAAGCCGGGAGGAAAGCGAATGTACCGTTGTTTGTCGAATGCCACCTTCCCCAATACCCGCTGGAAGATCAGCTGTCACGCATGCGACCCGGCGATATCATCACACACTCTTTTGAAAAAGTAACGGAACGGATGCCGGTTATTGATGACCAGGGAAAACTAAGATCCTTTGTGAAGGACGCCCAAAGAAGGGGTATACTCTTCGACGTCGGCCATGGAGGTGCAGGCTTCTGGTTTAGCCAGGCTGTACCGGCCCTTCAGCAGGGCCTTCTTCCCAATTCGTTCGGTACCGACTTGCATCGCTTCAGTATGAATGCGGGAATGAAAGACATGCTTAACGTGATGTCCAAGTATCTCGCCATGGGTATGTCCAAAGAAGCGATCATCGAGCGGGCGACATGGTATCCGGCACAATCCATCAAACGGCAGGACATCGGTAACCTTAGCGAAGGTACCGTAGCAGATGTTGCCGTCCTTGGTATCCGCGAAGGGAAATTCGGATACACGGATGCGGGCAACAACCGGATTGAAGGGAAAGAGAAGTTTGAAGCCGAACTTACCATCCGGGATGGAAAGATCGTATGGGATTTGAACGGTATTTCCGCCGCACCATTTTCAACCAAAAATTAAATGACAATAGGTCGATTAACGCGCTGTTTATCTTTAGCGATTATCCTCACAGTTGTGATGGTCGCCCCTCTCTTCGCCAGAACGGTAACCGGTGTCACATACCGTGAAGAAACACCAGCCGAAGTGCCGTTGACCGTCAAAAAAACCGAAGATTTTAGTATCAACGGAAAAGGTGATCACACAAGCTGGACGAAGGCCGAATGGATCCCCCTTACTAAACTCGACGCCGGCGGAATTGCCTACCCAAGCAGAATTAAAATCATGTATTCCACAACGGGGATCTATGTTTTGTTTCAGGGTGAAGATGAAAAAATATCCACGAAGGACTACAAGGATTTTGACAATATTTTCAACGGCGATGTATTTGAAGTATTTTTTCATCCTGTACCGGCACAGATGGTCTATTTCGAATATGAAGTGAATCAGCTTGACAAAGAGCTGGTGTTAGCCATATCAAATATTGAAGGTCACGGCTATACACCCTGGATACCCTGGAGCAGCACCAGAGAAAAAAGCGGTGTAAAAAAAATGGTGAATGTAACGGGAGGCGAAAAGAAAGTAAACGGAACGATCCGGTCATGGAGCGCGGAAATATTTTTCCCCTACAGCGTCTTGGGTCTTTTACCTGGCGTACCACCGCGGAGCGGAGACATCTGGAATGCCAACTTCTGCAGACTTGACTACGACTCCGGTAAAATGATAAAATGGTCGTGGACGCCGTCCATAAAGGAATCGTTCCACGAACTCAAGGCATTCCGTTCCGTACAATTCGAGTAAGCCGTAATGAGGGAATCATGCTCCATACACAACGACCACGCACAGAGCACCAAATACCAATCAATAATTCATCCACATGAAAAAATCAGCGTTCATTTTATTCATCTTATGTTTATACACCATGGCTAACGCACAAGGCACGACATATAATCTACTGGTCGGGACATATACCAGACCCGGTAAGAGCGACGGAATCTATGTATACTCTTTCGACAGCGAGACCGGTGAATTTAAAGCAAAGGCTGAAGCTCCCGGCATCAAGAATCCTTCTTTCCTCACTGTCTCAGGAGATCGCAAATTCCTGTATGCGGTCAGCGAGGTTGGCGAAGGGATGGTGAGTGCCTACACGTTCGACGCTTCCACCGGCAAGCTCGGTCTTCTGAACAGCGTTAGCTCCGGCGGTGACGGTCCGTGTTATGTGACCGTCGATGGTAAAAACAAATTCCTGTACGTGGGTAATTATGGAGGTGGAACGTTATCTGCTATTCCGATCAAGGCGGATGGCTCACTCGGGGCGAACATACAGACAATCGTATACGAAGGCAAAGGTGTCAAAAGCAACCAGGACAAATCGCACGTGCATGCAGCGGTACTCTCGCCGGATGACCGTTACTTATTCGTGCCGGACCTGGGGACCGATAAAGTATACATTTATAACATTGATCCTTCCCAATCACAACCGTTGACACCGGCCGCTCCTGCTTTTACCAGTGTTGAAGCGGGTAACGGGCCACGTCATTTTGCATTTCATCCGAATGGAAAATCGGCCTATCTCATCCAGGAGATGACCGGAATAGTAACAGCCTATGGCTATAAGCAGGGAAAGTTAACGGAAAAGCAACATATTACGTTGCCGAAGGCCGGAGCATCAGGCCGCATCGATGCAGCGGATATTCATGTCTCGCACGACGGAAAATTTCTGTATGGTTCTCTGCGTGGTGACCAGAATGAAATTGTTATTTATTCGATCGACAAGAAAGGCGTGCTGAAATACGCAGGCAGGCAGGATGCACTTATCAAGCAACCGCGAAACTTTGCGATCGATCCGACGGACAATTACCTGCTCGTAGGGAATCAGGCAAGCGATGAAATACTGATTTTCAAGCGCGATCGTAAAACCGGACTTCTGAGCGACTCCGGTAAACGGATTTCCATCGGGGCACCGGTGTGTTTACAATTTGTCGCCGTCCAATAATCCTGGCGAAGAGTGCGTTCTCATTTTTACCGTTGGGATGTTACCATGGTCCGTGTGCGCGGAAGGTACCTGCTTTTGATCTCGGCGCTGCTGTTTCAATGCACGAACCCAACCGATTTGCCGGACGGTGATCCTGGAAACGGAGGCCTCTTCCTGCCCGACGGTTTTGAAGCGCTGGTAGTCGCCGACAGCACCGGCAAAGCAAGACATCTTGCGGTTAATACGAACGGAGATATTTATATTAAACTTGTATCTTCAGAAAAAGGGAAAAGTATCGTCGCCCTCCGCGATACCACCGGCGATGGCAAAGCGGATATACTGGTAAATTTCGGTGGCCAGGATACCGCCCGTACGTACTACGGAACCGGGATGACCATCCACGATGACTACCTGTACTATAGCTCAGCTACGGAAGTGTTCAGGAATAAACTTTCCGGCGGAAAGCTGATTCCCGAAAGCGAAGCGGAAGTTGTTTTTACTGACGACCACGACCATGGCATCCACTGGCACATAACAAAACCCGTCGCGTTCGATAATAAAGGTCATATGTTCATTCCATTTGGCGCACCTTCGAATGCGTGCCAGGATATCGGCGCGACGCCTAACGGAGCCCCTGGTGGAAAGGGCCTCGACCCATGTCCCGAACTGGACGAACATGGCGGGATATGGCGGTTCGACGCCGGGAAAACCGGCTTGAGACAAAAAGACGGCATCCGTTATGCTACCGGTATCCGGAGCGTTGTTGCCATGGACTGGAACAAGGACGACGAACAATTGTATCTGGTCATGCATGGAAGAGACAACCTCTATAGCCTGTTTCCGAATCTGTTCACCCCCTGGCAGAGCGCCCTGCTTCCCGCTGAAGAATTTTTACGAGTCAGCGAGGGTGCGGACTTCGGGTGGCCTTATTGTTATTACGATCAGCTACAGCAACGGAAAGTGCTGGCACCCGAGTATGGCGGAGATGGTCAAATCGCCGGGCGATGTGAAAACACAGACGCTCCGCTTATGGGTTTCCCCGGCCATTGGGCACCCAATGACCTGCTGTTCTATCATGGAGATCAGTTTCCCGGGCGCTATAAACAGGGAGCGTTTATCGCTTTTCATGGTTCCACGAACCGGGCGCCGTATTCCCAGAGCGGATACATCGTATGCTTTATACCTTTTGAAAATGGCGAGCCTTCGGGCAAGTGGGAGGTGTTTGCCGATGGTTTCTCCGGTGCGGACACGCTTATCAATACGCGTGACGCGCTTTACCGTCCCGTAGGACTTGCGACAGGGCCGGACGGATCGCTTTATATTTCGGATTCCAACAAAGGGAAGATATGGCGGATCATGTATAGAGGAGACCGGGGTACATTTGGCGATGCCCAGCTGGCAGCCATGGAACAACGAAAGAACGCCATACATATACGCACGCCGGACGAAGTCAAAGACAATCTGCAATTGAATATTCCGGCAGACCAAAAACTGTACAACACGTTTTGCGGAACCTGTCATCAACAAAACGGAAAGGGTGCCTCAGGCCGTTTTCCCACCCTGGTTGGTACCGAGTGGGTGACCGGCGACAAGAGCAGGCTGATCCAGGTTGCGTTGAACGGCATCACCGGACCTATTGAAGTGAACGGCGAACCGTACAATGGCGTCATGCCTGCACATGGGTTCCTCAACGACGCGGACCTTGCCACGATATTAACCTACATCCGGCAACATTTCGGAAACCAATCCAGCTCCGTCAGCGCCGAAGACGTAAAGAAAGCACGGAAACAGAACACGCATTGAAGCACCAGCCTTCCTGTTTTTCCCTGAATACTTTTCCATGTGAAAAAGTATTCTTAGCTCTGTGCGGGATTTGTTGAAGACCAGATAGAACAGAAAAAAAATCGTCTCGCAAATGGTTCCACAGGACGCCCTCTTTGGCGGAACTTCCTCTATAAAAAAACGTAAAAGACTGGCTAGAACGCTTCTATCACAATGCAGACAGATACCTTAGTAGAAAAACCCCGGATATCTTCCATAGATGTTGTCAGGGGTGTGGTCATGGTCATCATGGCACTCGATCATACGCGCGATTTTTTCCATGCCGATGCAAACGTATTTGATCCTACGGATATGGAAAAGACCAGTCCGGTACTTTTCTTTACACGGTGGATCACTCACTATTGCGCACCAACGTTTGTTTTCTTATCTGGTGTATCCGTTTATCTCGGTCAGCAGCGAAAAACAAAAAAGGAGTTGTCTGGCTTTTTACTGACGCGCGGGCTCTGGCTTGTATTGTTGGAGTTTACGGTTGTACGTCTGGGTATTTTCTTTAACCTCTACTACGATGTCACTATTTTCCAGGTTATTTGGGCGATCGGTATTTCCATGGTTATTTTGTCAGCCCTGATCCACCTGCCATTTGGCGCTATCCTCGGAACCGGTGTCGTCATCACGCTGGGCCACAACCTGCTTCACTTCATTCAACTCAAACCGGAGGATAATTTTTTTCTCGTTTACACCCTCATTCATCAGGGCGGATTTGTCACCGTAGCACCTGATCATTTTTTTATGGTCCCCTACCCTTTCCTTCCCTGGTTGGGCATCATGATATTGGGTTATTGCCTCGGCAGCTGGTATTCGAAAGGGTTTGATCCGGCGCTGCGGAAAAAGCTTCTGTTCCGGACCGGCGTGTTCGCGGTTGTACTTTTTGTCGTTTTGCGGATCACAAATTTCTACGGCGACCCTGCGCCATGGGCCGCACAAAAAAACGCCCTCTTCACCATCATGAGTTTCCTCAATACGACCAAATATCCGGCGTCACTTCTATATACGCTCATGACTCTCGGCCCCGTACTGATCACCCTGTCGCTCATGGAGACAAGCCGCACTTCGTTCTGGAAACCCTTTACCGTATTCGGCAGAGTGCCTTTATTCTATTACATTCTGCATTTCTACCTGATCCACCTGGCATCGGTGGTTGCTTACATGATCCTCCAGGGCAAAAGTATATCCGAAATGGACTTCCATTTTACCGTCAACTTCGGTGGTATCCCCACGGGCTACGGATATAGTCTGCTGGTTGTTTATCTGGTCTGGATCTCAGTCGTGTTATTCCTCTATCCATTTTGTAAACGTTACAATGAATTCAAGAGTACCCACCGACAATGGTGGCTCAGCTATTTGTAGGCGGGATGCTTACCCCTTGCGAACAGGATGATAGCGATTCGTTTACCAACAAGTGTTCAAACTGGTCGTTCGTCTAGTAACAATGACCGATTACAGCTCTTCATCGATACACCAAGCTGTTACTGGTTTTCCGTACCGTTATCACGTCACCAGACTTATATTTGCCTTTCTGGAGTGCATGGGCGATAATCGTCTACCCGAATTGTATAAATCCATCCCGGGGAATTTAGTTTGGAACTGGTCACTACGGGCAGTATCTTAACTCCGCCACTGTGGAATTTATTCCACGTATATAACAAATTTATGGGAAGTGCTCATATTCGAGTATGACTGCCCGTTTCAGCTACGTCTGATCGTTTATTAACCGGGATCGACATTCCCGCAAAAAGAGACTTGGCTTGTCTTTTAAATCCGGGCTGGCCGGATACATGTGGTTGAAAAGCTGCGTTGATAGTACACCACTGTAGAACTTGCATTCAAATAGAAATTATGAAATTGAAACTCGTCTTTTTATGCCTGTTATCTGCCACGTACGCTTCCATGCTGGCGCAACAACCCCGGCAAGACACAGTCAAATTATATCCGATAAGCGATAAAGGCCTGACTGTACCGGAGGATACTACGATACTGGAAACTCCTTCATCCGTTCCGGCCGGCAATATGCAGCTTACAGCTCCCAGCAATTACAGCAAGCTGATAAAACCCGACGCGCTGACGCGTCGCGGGCTGTTTACCGTACACAAGGTCAGCGACAAATACTATTTTGAAATTCCCGATAGTCTGTTGGGGCGCGATATCCTTGTTGTGACGCGGATCGCGCAGGGAGCGGCGGGCATTCGGTCCGACTACGCCGGGTATGCGGGCGACCAGATCGGGAGCACGGTCGTTCGTTTTGAAAAAGGTCCGGAGCATAAACTCTTTCTCAGACGTATTACCTATGAAGAACAACCGGGTGACAGCAGCAATTCGATGTTTAACTCCGTAGTGCGGTCCAACCTTCAGCCGCTGGTTGCTTCGTTTGGAATCGGCGCCTATACTCCCAACGGAAGAAACAGTGTGATTGATATTACAGACTATGTTAATGGCGATAATGACATCCTTTTTTTTAGTAACACGACGAGAAAGACGATGCAGGTGGGCAGCATCCAGCCGAACATGTGCTACATCAAGGACATCAGTTCATTTCCTATGAACCTGGAGGTCCGCACCATAAAGACGTATGTTCAGACCTCCAGCAATAATAATTTCACACTCGAACTCAATACATCGCTGGTGTTGTTGCCGGAGAAGCCGATGCGCAAACGGTTTGCCGACAGACGTGTCGGTTATTTTACGGAACGGTACACCGACTATGACGCAAATCCACAAGGAGTTAAAATTGTGAACTATATCAAACGGTGGCGGCTTGAACCAAAGCCCGAAGATGTGGAACGTTATCTGAAAGGAGAAATAGTGGAGCCGGAGAAGCCGATCGTCTACTACATCGATCCAACCACTCCGAAAAAATGGGTTCCATACCTGATGCAAGGTGTGATGGACTGGCAGGTCGCCTTTGAAAAAGCGGGCTTCAGAAATGCAATCATTGCGAAAGAAGCGCCCGATCCGGAAGAAAATCCAACCTGGAGCCTCCAGGATGCCCGGCATTCGGCGATCGTTTATAAACCATCGTCCATTGCGAATGCCGCCGGGCCAATCATTACCGATCCACGGAGCGGCGAGATCCTGGAAAGTCACATTAACTGGTATCACAACCTGATGTCTACACTGCACGACTGGTACATGATCCAGTGCGGTGCGACGGATCCGCGTGCGCGAAAAATGAAATTTGACGATGCGCTGATGGGACAGCTGATACGATCGGTATGCGCACATGAGGTGGGTCATTCGCTGGGCCTTACACACAACTTCGGCAGCAGCTCCGCCGTACCCGTGGAAAAATTAAGAGATCGGGACTGGCTCGAAACGCATGGACACACACCGTCGATCATGGATTATTCAAGATTTAATTATGTTGCACAGCCTGAAGACAGCGTCAGCGAAAAGGGATTGATCCTTCGTATAGGCGACTACGATATCTGGGCAATCCAATACGGGTACAGGTTGATCCCCGACATCCGTTCCGAGGAAAATGAAATACCATTCCTGAACGGATGGATTATGGAAAAATCTCGGGACAGGAGATACTGGTTCGGTTCCGAGTTTTCAAGCGAGGATCCAAGGGTCCAGACGGAGGACCTCGGGGACAACGCGATGCTCGCCAGTGACTATGGTATCCGGAATTTACAACGCATCGTACCACATCTCATCCAGTGGACGTACGAACCCAACGAAGGTTACCGGAATCTCAACCGTGTTTATTCCGGTGTATTAACCCAATTCAACTATTACCTCAGTCATGTGGCGACTTACATCGGAGGAGTCTATGAAACCACAAAAACGGCTGAGCAGATCGGACCTGTTTTTTCCGTTGTTCCTGCGGACAAACAACGCGGGGCGATTACTTTTCTTTCAAAAAACATCTTCCAAACACCGACCTGGCTTCTTGATACGGCCATTCTGTCCCGTACCGGGCAATCGGCGGAGGAAATTATCAGTGACGCACAACGGATGGTTCTCAACACCATGCTGAGCAACAATACGCTGAACAAACTATCCGAAGGCGAGGCTATGTACGGCCTGAAAGCGTACCGCCTCGTTAATTATCTGGACGACGTGGATAACATCATGTGGACGGAACTTGAGACCTACAGTTCCATCAGCATCTACCGGCGGAACCTTCAGCGATATTATGTTGAAAGGCTGATGGAACTGGCTTTTCCCAAGTCAGGCTGGGACACCCGTGACGTCGGACCTATTACCAAAAACAAACTGAACGATATCCGTTTTCGGATCGAAAAAGCGCTGCCGAAGACAAAGGATGCGATGACAGTGTACCATCTCCGGTATATCCTGGACAAATTACCTCCGGCGATCAGGTAATTCACTACTTATGGGCTATACGTTTTTACCGTGATTCAGCCAGTGCGGGTGACTTCATCTGAGTCATACCCTTTATTACGGGGTAAAGTTTCAGGAACGGGTACAACACGGGATATAAAAACAAAATAATTACCCATGGAATGAGAAAGAGCACACTTCTCTTTAACAACCCAGCCGCTCCAATGAATGACCGGAACGAAAAATTCTTTACGATCATGAGCAAATAATAGGTAAGGCAGAGCAATGTTTGAATCCAGTAAACCCCCAGTTCGGCAATTAGCCGGAAAGGTTGCGTCCTGTAGGCGTGATGGCGATGTTTCAGCTGTATGCCTGCCATGTATAAAAATATCCTGATCAGGCTGATGTCAAACAATTGCGGCTGCACAGTTTTGACAGGGCCGGTAATAATCGTATCCGCGCAATAGAAAGCGTCATGGTCGTGTAACAGGCCCATCCAAAGATCGACGTCGGCATAAAAACCGTACTGAGGGTGAAGGTATCCGTATTTTTCAATCAGGGATTTCCGCACCATTGCTTCTCCGTAGACCGGGGAATCAAATCTCCATCTCCGGAAAAAGACTTTCTTGAGTAAGTGATCTTTTTCTACAATACCTTCCCCGAACTCGCAGTAACTATGTATGATTTCTTCGTTTTCATCGGTCAGGCCGATGGAATTAAATACAAACCCCACGGAATCGTGGGCGGAAAGGGCGTTGTACCACTGCTCGATAAGATCCGCCCGGAACCTGTCGCCATCGTGTAATATGGCTATATATTCATGGGTCGATTTTTTAATGCCGAAGTTGAGGTTACCGGGCATCTGCAGATTCGCACCTTGCCTGAAATACCGGATACGGGCATCCTGCGCAGCGAAGTTCCGGCATACTTCCTCCGTCGAATCGGTCGAGCAGTCGTCACAAATAATCAATTCAAAGTTCTTATACGTTTGATCCAGTATGTCCTGAATCGACAATTTTAATCTCTCAGCTCTGTTGTACGTTACCAGGACGATACTTACCATCTTTTAAGGGGGTTTGGTCTGACCACAACTGGTCAATTTATGAACCAACCCTACGATCATACGCAGGAGGACAAGGCAACGTTTGAAATTCCGCACTGGTTAACGGTGTATCTGGGTTTGAGTATATATTTCCACACTACTGTGGAAAACCCTTAACAGCGCTCAACGTTGCAAAGGGTGCGATTGTCGCACATCATGTGAAATTAAATCCCCAACGGCGCTTCGCGCATTTATGCAGGCTTATCCAAAAGGGCACAATTCATGCGAGGGCTAACGTTTTAAGAAATCACCGGCGGCGAAGGTTAAATATGCATCATGAGTAGGCAAGGATTTGTCGATAGCTGTCCTTGGTCCTGGTGAAACCCAAGTTCGAAAAACATCGCAAATGAAGATATCGTACCTGATCTTGTTGGGATTCTTTTTTATTTTATTGCTTTTCGCCATAACGACGTACATCAATTATCAGCAATCCGAGAAGGTAAACGAAAACTCGGAGCGTTTTTCCACGTCGTCTACCACACTTCGCCACAGCAACCGGTTCCAGCGGAATATCCTGAATATGGTCAGCGGTCTTCGCGGATACCTTCTTACCAATGAGCGTTTTTTTATTCAATCCTACGATTCGGCGATCCTGGAAAACAGCGAGATCCTGAAAGAACTGTCTACACTGGTACAAAAAAACACGATACAACATCACCTGCTTCAGGATATTGAAACGCTCCATAATAGATGGGTCGAGGAATTTGCCAACCCATTACTGGAAGCGAAGAGGCAGGCTGCGCTTTCCGACAGCAGTGCCGCCAGTTTTGGCAGGCTGTACCGGAGCAAACTTTCCAAAGGTATTGAAAACGATATTCAGCAGAGTCTTACGCGTAAATTCAGGGAATTCAGCAATGAGGAATACGATTTCAGGGAAATGCAGCGCGCCACCCTTACAGCATCCACAAAAAATACGAGGAACATTTCCATCTACCTGACCGCGTTCTCCATTCTGTTGGGAATTGCCATATCCGTTTTTCTGGCATCGCATATTTCCTCCGGTATTGTGAGCATGGTAAAAATGGCCGACTCTATCGCGCAAGGCGACTACGATGCACACATGCCGGTACAGGGAACGGACGAAATAAGCCAGTTAACACAATCACTGAACAATATGGCAACCGTGCTTGCGGAAAACTTTTCGTTGCTCAAGCGAAAGAATGACGAACTGAATCAGTTCGCGCATATTGTTTCACACGACATCAAGGCACCTCTTCGCGGTATTGACAACGTCATTTCCTGGATCGAAGAGGATCATAACCTCGATATCCCCACCAAGGTCAAAGAATATATCGGTCTGATAAAGGGAAGGGTTGCCCGTGCTGAAAATCTCCTGAATGGTATTTTATCCTATTCCCGGGTGGGAAAAGAAGTTCAGCCGAAGGAAACAGTTCATCTCACGGAGTTGCTTGAAGAGATCAGGGGTTATCTTCCCTCGAAATCCGGAATCACCCTCGAAATCCAACCGGACCTTCCAACGCTCGTCACCGAACGTCTACCCCTGTTCCAGGTACTCGTTAACCTGATCGGCAATGCCTATAAATATCACGACAAACCCCACGGATCGGTAAAGGTATATTATGAAAACCTGGCCTACCATTACCGGTTCTTTGTCGAAGACAACGGCCCGGGTATTGCGAAAAGCTATCACGAGAAAATTTTCGCAATCTTCCAGACTTTGCAGGAAAGAGACTCTTTCGAAAGCACGGGGGTAGGACTTGCCATCGTTCGGAAAATTTTAACAGACCGTAAACTCGAAATCAACATCAGCTCCGAACCGGGGATGGGTTCGATCTTTTCATTTACATGGCCAAAATATCAATAATATGAACAAAGTAATCAACATTCTGCTGGTAGAAGACGATAGCCTCGACGCAATGGACCTGCAACGAACACTGGACCGCATGGGTATCCTTTACAAAATAAAAGTAGCCAAGAATGGCGAAGAAGGGCTTAAGCGCCTGGCCGACCTTGAAGATCCTGTATTTACCGGAAAGCCGGATGTTCTTTTACTGGATCTGAATATGCCCCGGATGAACGGGCTGGAGTTTCTGCACGTGATCAGGAGCAACGAAGACTGGAAAGATATCAAAGTGTTTGTGTTAACTACATCGGATGAAAGCGAAGACAAGGTGGCCACCCGAAACCTGGGAATCTCGGGGTACATTATAAAACCGCTTAAACTCAGCAACCCTGGATCGATCGATGCTTTCAACCTGATGATTGATCTTATGAACCTGCAAAATTAATGTGGATAGCATACATTATCACTCAACCCATAGGAAGATAAATATCGAACGTTGCGCCTTCGTTTAATACCGACGAGGCGGTTATGATACCGCTGTGATTTTCCACGATCTTTTTAACTATCGCCAAACCGATCCCGGTACCCGAGTACCGGTCCTTTCCGTGAAGCCTCTGGAATACCTCAAAGATGCGTTCCCTGTACGCCGGGTCAAAGCCAATTCCATTGTCCGACACCTGGATATGGCAGAGTTTAGTGCCCGGTGAGAATCTCGTGTCACCGGCTGTTAACTGTTCACCGGTAATCCTGATCACCGGTCGCCGACCGGCTTTAGAAAATTTCAACGCATTACCGATCAGATTATTCAGAAGCTGCCTGAACTGGAAAGGAATAACATTGACCTCACACAGCCCCGTTGCTTCGATCACTGCATCTTTTTCCAGGATTACCTCTTTATAGTCATTTTTGACCTCAGCGAGTATTACGTTGAGGTCGGTCAGCTTGAATATGCGGTCGACCGTATTGGTACGGGAATAGGCGAGCAAATCCTGGATAAGAGTTTGCATCCGGCTCGCCGCGTCTTTCATCCGCATAAAATAGTCTTTGCCTGTATCGGAAAGTTTGGATTCTTCGGTTTCCATGATCCGCGACGCGAACGTCTGGATCTTTCGCAACGGCTCCTGTAGATCATGGCTTGACACATAGGCAAATGACTGCAATTCCGCGTTCATCTTTTCCAGTTCCCTGTTCTTCTCCTCCATCTGTTGCGCATTGGCCTTAAGTTGATCTTCGGCTTCCTTCTTTTCCGTCAGGTCATGTGTTACTTTGGAAAAACCGATTACATTTCGTTGGCTGTCGTGTACCGCTGTAATCACGACACTGGCCCAAAACCGCGCACCACCCTTGCGTACGCGCCATCCCTCCTGTTTCGCCTTACCGTGAAGAGCCGCTTGATTAAGTAATTTGTCCGGAAGACCGGTTTGTTTGTCCTCCTCGCAGTAAAATTCCGAAAAGCTTTTCCCGACAATTTCACTGGCCTGATACCCCTTTATTTTTTGAGCTCCCCGGTTCCAGTTTTCCACACGACCATCACGGCTAAGGTAGAGTATAGCATAGTCCTGTACTTCTTCAACCATCAGGTGATATCGTTCCTCACTTTTTATCAACTCCTCATTGAGCAGGTTTAACTGCCGGGTCCGTTCGCTTACTTTCAGTTCCAGTTCAGCGGCAAAGGACTTTTGATCTTCTATATCCGTACTTGTTCCTACCCACATCTGGATCGTGCCACCAGGGTCCCGTTGCGCAATCGCCCTGCTCAACTGCCACCGGTATACACCGTCGTGTCTCCGGAACCTGTGTTCCAATAAAAAATCTTTTCCAGAAGCGATCGACTCCATCCAGGCTGCCACGTTCTTTTCCCTGTCATCCGGGTGAACAATATTCAGCCACCCAACCTCTTTCAATTTTTCCGGCGACAGCCCGGAGAACCGGTAGACCGACTCGTTGAAATAGTTAAGATTACCACGGGGATCGGCCGTCCAGATATGCTGAGGCATTGAGTCAGCCAGCAGGCGAAATTTTTGTTCGCTTTCCTCCAGGTCACGCTGATACTTTTTTTCTTCGGTGATATCCCGCAAGGTACCGATCATCTTGAGGGGAGATCCCTTTTCATCAAAGAACATTTTTCCGTGCGTGCTGATCCATCGGACATCGCCGTGCGGCGTGATCAGCCGCGCTTCGTACTTGCAGACTCCGGTTTTTAATGCGACCTGAAAAGCTTTCTCAACCACCTTGTGAATATCGTCCGGGTGTACCTGGCCGCGCATTTCGGCGTGACTCAGTTTTTTTGTAGCAGGATGGCCGAAGATCTCTGAAAGACGGGGGGAATAAATGATTTCTCCCGTTTGCAGGTCAAGATCCCAGGTTGACAATTCCATGGCCTCCGTCGCAAGTCTCAACCTTTCTTCCGCTTCTTCCACTTTCTTCCGGGCTTCAACTTTTTCCGATACATCGTTTACCGTGATCATGATTCCGGAGACTGAACCATCCGGTCCCGACAACGGCTTGTATTCAAAATCGAGGTAGAACTTGCGCAATCCCGTATCGTTATTCACGTACGCGACAGCCTCGCTCTCCCCGTGTGCGATACCCGTGGTGAATACCCGATGAAGAAGTTCGGGGTATTTCTGATCGTTTAATTCCGGGAATACCTCCAACGCCTTTTTGCCGATGGTTTCATGCTCAGTCAGCCGCCATATTTTCTCCATCATAGCACCGTTTGCCATTTCAATAATGTATTCGGGGCCCCGGAAGATCGCCATGGGTATCGGAGACTGCATAACGACGTTCCTGAATTGCCGTTCGCTTTCGGCGAGGGAATGTTTTGCGTTCACAGCGTTGGTCACTTCCGTTGCCACGGCGATAATTCCCGTTATCTTTCCATCTTCCTCCGTTAACGGATGATAGATCAAATCAAAATAGGTCGTTTCTTCCTTTCCATAGCGGTTAAGCCGAACCTCAAGTTCCGATGCGTTAAAGGACTTGCCGGTATTCATCACCTGCGTTAACAGCGGCGCGACGACATCCCTGACCTCCGGGAGCGTTTCAAAAAGAGGTCTGGCCACAAATTCGTTTTCCTTTTTATCGACGAGTTTCAGGTAGGTGTCGTTAGCTGCTTCTACCACAAAATCGGGGCCCTGGAGAATGGTGATTCCCATCGGCGCCTGTTTGATCGTATTCCGGAATCGTTTTTCGCTTAATTCTATCCGTTGCCGTTCCAGGACCTGTTCCGTGACCTCTGTTGCAATAGAGACAATGCCCGTGATCTTTCCCTCCGGATTTTTTAATGGCTGGCACACGAAATTCACAAACGTCATTTCGATTTTTCCTCCACGGGGAAGACTTACCCGTCGTTCAGTGGCGACAAATTTCTCCCCACTGTGGTAAACATTCGCCAATAACTCTTCAAAACCCTGCCCCATTAGTTCCGGCAAACCTTCGAATATCGGCCGGTTCAAAATCCCTTCCGCTGCTTTACCCCAGAGTGAAAGCATGAGGTTATTGGCGATTTCGACGATGAATGATTCGCCTCTGAACACGGCCATAGCGACGGGAGCCTGCATGATGTTATCATGGTATCGACGGTTGCTTTCCTCCAGCAGCCTGAGGCTGACTACTTTTGACGTTGTTTCACTGCATGTTACCAGTACACCTGAGATTTCTCCCGACTCATCGTATACGGGGCTGTAACTGAACGTCCAGTATACGTCTTCGATCCGGCCATTTCGGAATATCGGGATCAGCTGGTCTTCGCTCCAGATCGCCTCTCCCGAGGTCAGCACCTGATCGATAAGAGGTTTTATGATGTCCCAAATCTCCGGCCATGCGTCAGGCGCCGGCATGCCGAGTATCCGGGGGTGCTTTCCGTCCAGTCCGAGGCTAGGGCGGTAAGCATCATTGTAGAAACATACCAATTCACGTCCCCACCAGAGGAACATCGGAAATTTGGAATTTAAAACGATACTAAGGGTTGTCCGCAAACTCTGTGGCCATTTATCCGGGGAACCCACTGGAGTACGATCCCAGTCTTTCGCGCGGGTCAGGGTAGCCATTTCACCCGATCCGGCAAGAAACTGCATATTCATATGCGCCATGGCAAGAGTCTGTTAGGAATGTAGAATAAAACCCTCCTTTTCAGGTTTCAATAATTGGGCCTGATTAATAAACGACAGCGCTTTATGGAGAACCTGAGTCAGCACGCGGAATTCACTTGGCTTACGCATATAGAAGTGAGCACCGTCCAGGTACAGTTTATGGGCAATATTTGGATCGAAGGAGGTAGAAAAGATGATGATCGGCAAAGACTTCAATTTTTCTGTCGTCCGGATTTCCAGCAGGCACTCGAATCCATTCTTCCGTGGCATATTCAGGTCGAGGAAGAGAACATCCGGAAGGCTCGTCGCCCTTACAAGCGTTGTCATAAGCTGCTCTCCGTCGCTGACAGTCGTCACTGTTACCCGGCCCGGGTAATCCGACAGGGCGTCCTTAAACAACAAGCAGTCGTCCGAATCATCATCGGCCAGCAAGACATTCATACGAAGGTGAAAAAGAAATCAAAGTTACTGTAATTGAGAAATCATCACCCGGTAATGTACTGATCTTTCCCATAAAATTCCTGAGCTCAAAAAGCCTATGCTGTCCGCATCCGGATGCATCGTTAGCGTCACCGCCGGTTTTTCCCGCCTGTATCACGTTTCAGCTAACTAAAGCATAGGTAGTTTTTTTTCCTGACGATCGCATGTAACTTCCGGAAATTAATCAAATGCCCGTATGAAACTTATTGTGGTATTTTTTTGCCTTCTTTCCTTCAGTGCCGTTTCCCAGGACGTGGTCGACTCGAGGCAGCGTGAAGTTGTCATTATTAATGTAAGTGTTATCCCAATGGATTCGGAAAGAGTGCTTCCGGATCAGACAGTCGTTATTAAAGACGGAAAAATCGCCGCCATTGGCCGGAAGCTAACATACGATAAGAAAGCGCTGGTGGTCGATGCTGCGGGAAAATTCCTGATACCCGGGCTTGCTGAAATGCACGCCCATGTTCCTCCCATCGACGACATCGAACCGATGAAGGAAGTTCTCTTTTTGTTCGCGGCTAACGGTATCACTACGATCAGGGGAATGCTGGGCCACCCGAAACACCTGGAACTGCGCTCAAAAATAGCCGGCGGTGAGATTCTCGGCCCGCGGTTTTACACGTCCGGGCCTTCCTTTAGCGGACTGGGTATCAAAACACCGGAAGCGGGGGCAACGATGGTAAGGAATCAGAAAAACGCCGGTTACGATTTCCTGAAACTACACCCAGGTCTGACAAAAGAGAACTTCGCGGCTATCGCCACCACCGCAAAAGAAGTAGGAATTCCATTTGTGGGTCACGTATCTTTTGGTGTGGGGATCTGGCGCGCCATCGATGCAGGATACTCTTCCATCGATCACCTCGACGGATTTATAGAAGGCATGGTTCCGGGAATTGAAACGATGGTTGAGCAACAGGCTGGCCTTTTCGGGATGTTTGTATCCGAACGCGCCGACACGACCCTGATACCGAAACTAATGAACGGGCTGAAGAAACAAAACATCTGGGTGGTTCCTACTCAGTCGCTGGCCGAGCGCTGGTTTTCTCCCGCTTACACGGAGAAGGAATTTCGCAACGATCAATCTATACGGTACCTGAAACCGGAAACCATCAACAGCTGGATAGAAAGTAAAAAAAGCCTGATGGCCAATCCACAGTATGATGCTTCAAAGATCAACGCTTATATCGCTTTGCGGAGGCGTTTGATCAAGGCATGCCAACAGTATGGAGTCGGATTACTCCTGGGCTGTGATGCGCCGCAGGTATTTAACGTCCCCGGTTCCTCCACCCACGGCGAACTTGAATACATGGTACTCGCGGGGCTTACCCCATACCAGGCGTTGCAGGCAGGTACGACGAATGTGGCGACCTACCTGAATCTCCCCGGAAGCGGCGTGATCAGGCCAGGCGCAACGGCCGATCTCGTGCTGATCGGCGGCAACCCACTCGATGACATTAAACAAACCCAAAAGGTTGAAGGCGTCATGCTGAACGGGAAATGGCTGTCCCGCGAATACCTCGATGCCGGGTTGAAGAGACTGGTAAAGAACTAAAAGACTTTATTTTGAAATTATTTTCCTGGTATCCGGTTATTTGAACCGCTCCAGGAAGTCCTTCTCGTAGCTTGCGCCGACCGGTATCTCCTCCCCTGCGAGTGTGATCACCTTGTTCCGTACACTTTCAATTCTTTTGAACGGAACAATATAAGAGCGATGAACGCGGACAAAATCCTTGTGCGGCAGCTTTTCCAGCATCGCTTTGATCGTCATCCGGGCGACCAGGGGTTTCGCGTTCTGAATATGGATCTTCAGGTAGTCATCCAGTCCTTCGATAAAAAGGAGGTCGTCTATAGCGATCTTATGCAAGGTGTAGTCGGCACGGATAAATAAAAATTTAGACTCCTCGCCGGATTTCTGGTGCTGATAGTTGTAATAATCCTGTGCTTTGTTAACTGCCTGTTCGAACCGTTCGAACGTGAACGGCTTCAGGAGATAATCTACCGCGCTCAGGTTAAAACCTTCCACAGCATACTCCGAATAGGCGGTGGTAAAAATCACCATCGTCGACTGTTTAACACTCTTGTAAAACTCGATACCCGTAAGAGCCGGCATATTGATGTCGAGAAACAACAAGTCAACGGGGAACCGGCTTACATATTTCAATGCCTCGTTCGGCCGGTTGAATATTTTGTCCAGCCGGATAAAAGGAATGTTACCGCAAAAACTTTCGATCACCTTCAGGGCGGGAAGTTCATCGTCGACGGCTATTGCTGTTATCATTTTAATTTCAGTTCTAATATCACTTTAAAATCTTTTTCATTGTCATGAATGGAGAGTGTATGCGCCGACGGGTACAATAACTGTAAACGGCTCCGGGTATTCTCGATACCGAGGCCGCTTTTGGTCTCATCGGTACTCTGAACAAACACTTTGTTGTTTGAGACCTCCAGGCGCAGGGTAAGATCGGAAATATCCACTAGTATCCTGATATCCGAATTCTCCTCGGCGTTGACACCGTGCTTAAATGCGTTCTCCACAAACGATATTAAAATCAGCGGAGCAATTGATTTTCCCTGCGTTTGTCCACGTACCTCGAAGGATATCTTTATTGAATCGCCGAAACGGATTTGCTGAAGTTCAATATAGCTCCTGATATACGAGATTTCCTTTTCAAGGGAGACGAAGTCCTGATGTGCTTCGTTGATCACATATCGCATCATGGCGGAAAGCTTTACAATCGCCGAAGCTGTATAGTCGGATTTAACGATCGCCAGGGAGTAAATACTATTCAACGTGTTGAACAGGAAATGCGGGTTTATCTGCGCGCGCAGATAGGCAAGTTCAGCGCCCATCTTTTCTTTCTCCGTTTGTTTCCAGCGTCCGCTGATACGCAGCATCAGCGAAAGAAAAAAAACGATAAGAAACAGCAGGAATACGTTGCCCGGTTTAAACATAAAGAATCCTCCACCTCCGGGCTTCGGCGGCGGTGGCCGGTGCATCATGGGCTTGAAAGGTACCAGGGAGTCAGGCAGGAAAGCGATCACAAAAAAACAGACCACTACCACTATTCCGAAATAAAAGAACTCGTTCTTGAAATAAAAGCGCGGAACCAGCACAAAAAAATTCAGGTAGAAAAACAGGATCAGGAGCAGGTATGAAAGAAAATCGGTTCGTGAACGGGGATCATCAAACACAGCAAAGTCGTCCATGGCACCCGGACGAAAGAGAATTGGTATAGCCAGGAAGGCGATACATCCGGTAATATGAATAAGAATTTCTCCGGTCCTGTTCCTCATCGCCTTAAGTTAGTCGCTGACAAAGAGTATGGAAAGGGAATTGAAAAATATTGAGGCTATTACAACGATTGTGTCGGTAATAATGGCGCCACGGTATTTGATCAGCGGTCTGTTTTCGTCATCACATTCGGTGTATCTTTATTTTATAAACCTAAACTGCTCATGACAAAGATTTTCCTATTACTAGCCGGGCTTGGAATCGTATTCCAGGTATCATCGCAGTCTTTCAACGCCCGGCCGGAGGGCACGCAAAAACCGGTGCTTCACGGAAAAAACTGGATGGCCATAACAGGGAAGCCTCTTGCCGCCACAGCTGGTGCCATCACGTTTAGCAAAGGTGGAAATGCGGTCGATGCTGCCTGTGCCATGCTTGCCGCAACGTGTACCATGTGGGATGTTTTGAGCTGGGGCGGCGAAACACAAGCTCTTATTTACAATCCAAAAACAGGAAAAGTAATTGGCATTAATGCATTAGGTGTTGCTCCCACCGGAGCCACACCGGAATTTTTCAAAGGTAAAGGAATGAACTTTCCGCCCGAGTATGGACCACTGGCAGCTGTGACACCCGGAACGCCCGGTGGGTTATGCATGATGCTGGCTGAGTATGGCACTATGAGCCTCAGGGAAGTACTGGCACCTGCAATGCAACTGGCTGAAGGATATCCGATCGAGGCACAGACGGCCAATGCCATGGAACGCGGAAAAGAAAGGATCAAACAATGGCCTTATTCAAAAGCCGTCTTCCTGCCGCACCTGGGTGCGCAAAGGGAAGCACCGGTGGCCGGTGAGATATTCAAACAAACCGACTTGCTTGAAACCCTTCGCAAGATGGTAGAGACGGAACAACAGGCACTGAAAAAAGGTAAAAGCCGCAAGGATGCCATTTATGCCGCATCCGAACGGTTTTACAAAGGAGATATCGCGAAAGAGTTTGTCAGGGGTGCGCAGGAACAAGGTGGACTGATCACCCTCGAAGACCTCGCAAACTGGAAAGTAAAAACAGAAGAACCTTTAAAGGTCAATTACAAGGGGATCGATGTCTATAAACTTTCACAGTGGACACAGGGACCGGTGTTGCTCCAGGCGCTAAACATCCTGGAAAACTACGATCTCAAATCCATGGGGTTTAATTCGACACGATACATTCATACGCTCTACCAGACCATGAACCTTGCGTTCGCCGACCGCGATTTTTATTACGGAGACCCGGCTGTTGCGCCGGAAGAACCGATGAAAGGGCTGTTGTCGAAAGAGTACGCCAGGGAACGTGCGAAGTCCATTAACCCTGACCGGAACGACGACAAGGCCGGGCCAGGCGACCCTTATCCCTTTGAAGGTAAGATCAATCCCTACCAGGACTACCTCAAACAATGGGGTCAGGCGTCGCTGACGAATACGCCTCGCCCGGTCGATGAAGCCTACCTGGAAAAATTCCTGCTGGGAACAACGTCGGTGGAAGCAGCGGATAAAGAAGGCTGGGTGGTATCCATCACGCCAAGCGGTGGCTGGCTGCCCGCCTGTATCGCCGGCAAGACCGGTGTTGGAATGAGCCAGCGGATGCAAAGCTTTGTGACAGACCCCAAGCTAAATCCATTCAACGTGGTGGCACCGGGCAAACAACCCCGTGTCACTCTTACACCAACTATGGCGTTGAAAGGCGGCAAACCTTTTCTCTCTTTTGCTGTACAGGGCGGTGATTCCCAGGACCAGAACCTGCTGCAATTCTTTTTAAATGTTGTTGAATTCGGGATGAATGTACAAGAGGCGGTGGAAGCACCTAACATAAATACGTATCAGATGTATATGTCGCTAGGCGGGGAGGACCGGAAGCCCAAACCGGGTGCGATCCTGCTGCAGTCGGGCACGCCGGAGTGGATACGAAAAGAATTGTTCCAAATGGGATATAAATTAAGCTTCGATGAGCGAACTTCGGGTCCTATCAACGCTATCTACTTTGATTGGGAACACCGGAGTTTCTGGGGTGGGTCCAGTAATCATGGTGAGGATTATGGGATCGGATGGTAAGCGGGATTTCAGGTCATAAACTAAATTAACACGCATGAAAAAATTAATCATTCTCCTGGCAGGAATAGCCTGCGGAAGTGTTTGCGCTGCACAGGCGGTTGTCATTCCTTCGAAGGATGTTCAGATCAGCACGGCGGTGCTCGCCGCACCGGAAGGGCTACGGGAAAAGGCAATGGTTTACGGCTACTCGGAAAAAGGTGAGTTTATCGTACTGAGGGCGGGTGCAAATGAAATGGTTTGTCTTGCCGACGATCCGAACCAGGCCGGGCTTAATGTCTCCTGCTATCACAAAGACCTTGAGCCGTTCATGGCCCGCGGCCGCGATTTAAAAAAGGCTGGCAAGAACTTCAAGGAGATTTTCGATATCCGCGAAGAAGAAGTAAAATCAGGAAAACTGGTGATGCCTAAATACCCGGCAACGCTTTTCGTGTATTCCGCTACCGACGAACAATTCAACAAGGTATCGGGGGAAGTAACGGGAGGCAATCTCCGGTATGTTGTATACATCCCTTATGCGACGTCTGAAACTACCGGCCTTCCCCTGAAGCCGGAAGCTCCCGGTATGCCATGGATCATGGATCCGGGTACGCACCGCGCGCACATCATGATCAACCCGCCACCGAAAGCCAAAGATTAAGGGCTGCAACCTCTAACTAAAAAAACCGGCGCGAACCGGTTTTTTTTTGTGCTTAAATGGAATTGTGATCTTATTATGTCGCCCAGGTTTTTCCGTTGCCTGCTTCCGACAAAGGAATACATCCTTTGTAAGAGCCGGGGACGGCCACATATTGCAGCACCTGCGTTGCTCCTGCCTCGGACGTAAAAAATCCCAGCATCGTAAGTTCTTTGGTCGTGAGGATAAAGGGGCGCTTCGGAGCGGGTTTCGTTTCCTTCTCCACCTTTACGGCTTCATCGTGTACCTTCCGGACAAATGCAGCCTGATCGTCGGCGCTAAGCTCAATAAAAGGGTCTCCGTATTCTTTCTTCGCCGCTTCGTCGAAGGCTGTAAGGCCAGCGAGGTATGCGTCCTGATCTTCCTTGCTATACACGTCTTTTAGCATGAGATCGATAAATCCCGGAACGCCGGTCTCCTTTGCACCCGGTGTGTCGGTTTTTGGAATGATAATTTCCGCTACCTGGCTGATCAATATCCCCTGATCCTCCGTAAGGAAAACAGGCTTCCAGTCGATCGTGGGTTTGGCTGCACATCCTTTTAATACACCCATGATTGCCGGTGCGGATACGACTCCTCCCATGATCCATGCGGTGCGTTTTATTGCTTCTCTGCGATCCATATTACTGTTATTATTTTGAATCTGTTAAATGTTGTTCTTTTTCAATTCGCTCACGGCATAATCGACAGCTCTCGCGGTGAAAGCCATATATCCAAGGGAAGGATTGTGACAGGCTGCCGACGTCATGAACGAACCATCCGTAACGAAAACATTCTTGCATGCGTGGACCTGGTTCCACTTATTCAGTACAGATGTCTTCGGATCTTTACCCATCCGCGCTGTACCCATTTCATGAATACCCAGGCCAACACCGATCGGCCGGTCGAACGTAGTCACATTTTTGAACCCTGATGCTTCCAGCATTTCCGCAGCATCGGCCGCCATATCTTTGCGCATCTTCAATTCATTGTCCCTCAGGATCGCGTCGAATGTCAGTGTAGGCAATCCGTATTTGTCCTTCTTGTCTTTGTTGATGACAACAAAATTCTCGTGATACGGAAGGATCTCTCCGAACCCGCCCATACCAATGGTCCACTTACCGGGCTTTGATACGGCACTCTTCAGATCAGCTCCCAGGCTCATTTCACTCACCAGGCTGCTCCATCCCTGGCGGCTTGCACCGCCCTGGTATCCGAAACCGCGCAGGTAATCGCGTTTGTCTTTTCCGACATTCCTGTACCGTGGAATATAAAAACCATTGGCTCTTCTGCCCGAATAATACTGATCCTCAAATCCATCGGCATCGCCGCCTGCACCTACACTCAGGTGATGATCCATAATATTATGCCCCAGTTCTCCGCTGTCATTGCCAAAACCGTTCGGGAAACGGTTCGAAATAGAATTCATCATAATGAACGTGGATCCGAATGTGGAAGCACATAAGAAAATAACCTTGGCAAAAAACTCAACCTGCTCCCCGGTCTCTCCGTCCAGCACTTTTACACCGGTTGCTTTACCTTTTTTCTCATCGTAAATCAATTCATAAACGATAGAGTTGGGCCGCAGCGTCATGTTACCGGTTTTTTCGGCCGCCGGAAGCGTTGACGAAACACTGCTGAAATATCCTCCATAAGGACATCCGCGCGAACACAAATTCCTGTACTGACAGGTACCCCGTTGCGGACTGTGAGGAAGGGGCGCCGTCGCGTGCGCCGTTCTTCCGATCGTAATCAGTCGTCCGAATTTATCCTTGACATTTTTCTTCAGATCGAGTTCAACACAGTTCAACTCCATTGGCGGAAGGAACTTTCCATCCGGGAGCTGAGGCAGGTTTTCAGCCTGTCCGCTTACACCGATAAAAGATTCAACGTAGTCATACCACGGTGAGATATCCTTGTACCGCACAGGCCAATCCACGGCGATACCGTCTTTCGCATTGGCTTCGAAGTCCATATCGCCAAGCCGGTAACTCTGACGGCCCCAGGTGATGGATCTTCCTCCGACATGGTAACCGCGCATCCAGTCGAAACGATTAACCTCCGTGTAGGGATTTTCAAGATCGTTGACAAACCAGTGCTTGGTAGCCTGCTGAATGGTATAACCGGTCCGGGCCTGAACGCCCTGTTGTTTGAGATCCTCCTGTGTCGGGCGACCGGCGTTGGGGAAATCCCACGGGTCTTTAGTTGCTGTCGGGTAGTCCGGATGCTTGACCATTCTTCCTCTTTCCAACACTAAAGTCTTGAGTCCTTTTTCGGTAAGCTCCTTAGCTGCCCACCCACCACTGATGCCCGTTCCAACGACGATCGCATCGTACGTGTTTTCTTTTTCAGCGTCTATGTTAAGATTCATATCTCGATATAAAATTTGCTTAAAATTATACTATTCAATCGATTTATAAAGCAAATTACACCAATGGTTCCATAAAAATGCAACCATTTAAGGAAGATTTGAAAGAGGTAACGAGGCTGGTTCCGGGAAGGCAAAAAAGCCTTCCGGCATATTGACGTTGCACAAAAAGGAAGGCTGTCTTTATTGATCCACGATCTCCGCAAGTTCAAGCCAGCGCATGGTTTTTTCCTCCAGTTGGCTGGTGATCTGCTGGATTTCTTCGCCCCAGCGAATTAGTTGCTGGTGGTCTGTTGTTCCGGCCGTAAGTAAAGCGGTAAGTTCAGATTTTTTCTTTTCCAGCGAATCGATATCCTGCTGAAGTTTATCATACTCCTGCTTTTCCTTGTAACTGACCTTCTTCTTCTCAGCAGCCGGCGCCTTCACTTCCTCCGCTTGCTTCAGCGGTTTGGCTTCAACAGCGGCTTCCTGTTCATACTGCCAGTCCCTATAGTCTGTGTAGTTACCATTGAACAACCTGATTTTCCCGTCACCTTCAAAGACAAACAACTGGTCGACGAGGTGGTCCATAAAATAGCGGTCGTGGGAAACGAGCAGAAGGCAACCGGAGAATTTATCCAGAAAATCTTCCAGGACATTCAACGTATCGATATCAAAATCATTGGTCGGCTCGTCCAGGATGAGGAAGTTCGGATTGGTCACCAATAGCTTCAGCAACTGCAATCTTTTTTTCTCGCCACCGCTTAACTTGTCGATGTAATTGTATTGTTTTTCCGGAGGAAACAGGAATATGTCCAGGAATTTGGAAGCTGATACCGAGGTGCCGTCCGATAGTGTTATAAATTCCGCAATTTCTTTGACCTCTTCGATCAGCCTGTTCGCGGGATTGAGGGCGATGGATTCCTGCGTGAAATAACCGAACTTGGTGGTGATCCCGGGCATTATTTCGCCGCTGTCCGGCTTCTGCTTGCCGGTCAGCATATCCAGGAAGGTGGATTTTCCGATTCCATTCTTTCCCACCACACCGATACGGTCATTCTTTTTAAAGACGTAGGAAAAATCCGTCACGATGGGTAAATCACCGTACTTTTTGGAGATATGTTCCACCTCCAGGATCTTTCCGCCTTGCCGCGCTTCTTTGATGTCAAGTTCCAGGCGGTCTTTCTTGAGGTCCTGAGACGCTTTCTTCTCCAGCTCGTAATATGCCTCGACGCGGTATTTGGATTTTGTACCCCGTGCGCGCGGCTGTCTCCTCATCCACTCCAGTTCTTTCTTCAGCAGATTCCGTGCTTTGGTCACTTCCACTTTCAATATCTCTTCCCGTTCGGCTTTTTTCTCCAGAAAGTAAGCATACTTGCCTTTATACCTGAAAAGCTGGCCGCGGTCGAGCTCGATGATCTCAGTGGCCACATTGTCGAGAAAATAACGGTCGTGGGTCACCATGATCAGGGTAATGTTCTGGCCCGACAGGTAATTCTCCAGCCACTCAATCGCAGTCAGGTCAAGGTGGTTGGTGGGCTCATCCATAATAATGAGGTCGGGCTCGAGTAACAGGAGCTGCGCCAGAAAGATACGCTTCTTCTGCCCGCCTGAAAGCTCTCCAAACTTCTTGTCTATGTCCGGTACGCCGAGTTTTTCAATGATCTCGTGAACTTTGTTCTCGTAATCCCAGGCTTTCAACTCCTCCATTTTCTCCAGCACAGCCTGCATTTTTTCCGGCGATGTGTCGGGATGGTGAATACAATCCTCGTATTCCTTGACGACCCGTGCAACCTCGTTGGAATCGCTGAAAAGGACATCCTTGACCGTAAGCTTCCCGTCTACCGTGGGCTGCTGGGTGAGAAAACCAAGGCGAATACCATTCCTGATGCTTACTTTACCGATATCCGGCTGCACTTCACCCGTCAGAATCTTGAGTAACGTCGATTTGCCAACGCCATTATTTCCCACAAGGGCCAGTTTTTCACCCTGAGAAATCCCAAGAGATACATCTTTAAATAACCAACGATCATTATATGTTTTAGCAATCAGCTCGGCGGACAGGTAGTTCAAGGCGTTTTCATTTAAGGCGCAAAGGTAAGAATAAGTTGACAGTTTCGAGGCGAGGCAGGGTTCGCGTCCATTAATATTTACCGCTTTCAACCATCGGGACGCTGTCATCAAAAAAATTTCGTAATCTCCCCGAGTTATAGCATATTGAAAACTTAATTTACAGAGCCCGTTTTTCAATTCACAACCACTATCAAACCTTCCTGATCAGGGAATAACTATGACTAAAAAATTCTTATCGGTTTCAGCTGCCCTTCTTTTAATGGCGATGCTATCCGTGGCACAGCCTTCCAGGAAGTTTACCGTGACCGCCTATTTTTTTGGCGGGCCTGAAAAGGCAGACAGTGTGGATGTCAGCAAATTAACGCATATCATTTTCAGTTTCTGTCATTTGAAGGGCAACACCCTGCAGGTGGATGACAGCCGCGACGCCGCCACAATCACCAACCTCGTCGCATTGAAGAAAAAAAATCCGGAACTCAAAGTACTTCTTTCGCTGGGCGGATGGGGTGGGTGTGAACCCTGCTCCGACGTTTTCTCCACGGCTCAGGGGCGGAAGGAGTTCGCACAATCGGTACTGCAATTGAATCAGTTTTTCAAATCCGATGGAATCGATCTCGACTGGGAGTACCCGGCTGTCGAAGGTTACCCGGGGCATAAGTACAAGCCGGAAGACAAACAGAATTTTACTGAATTAATACGTGAACTGCGGAAAACACTGGGCGACAAGTATGAGATCAGCTTTGCTGCCGGTGGATTTCAAAAATTCCTGGATGAAGCAGTCGCCTGGAAAGATATCATGGCGGAAGTGGACCGGGTGAACCTGATGACGTATGACCTGGTGAATGGATACTCGACAACCACCGGCCATCATACGGCGCTCTACAGTACACCAGATCAGAAAGAGTCGACGGACAACGCCGTGAAGTACCTGATCAAACTGGGTATACCCGCTAACAAACTTGTCATTGGCGCGGCGTTTTATGGACGGATGTGGGAAGGTGTCCCTCCTGCCCGTAACGGCCTGTATCAAACAGGAAAGTTCAAAATGGGGCTCAACTACAACCAGTTCAAAAAGGAGCTTTCGAAGGAGAAAGGTTTTACTTCTTATTGGGACGATGTTGCGAAAGCGCCCTACTCCTACAATGCCGAAAAAGGTCTCTTTATAACCTATGACGATAAACGATCGATGGAAACCAAAACAAAATACGTGATCGATCACAAACTTAATGGCATCATGTTCTGGGAGGTCACAAACGATACCTACCGGGATGGGCTGCTGGATGCGATTTATCGGGTGAAGAGTAAATAAAACCGGAGGTGTGAAATAATTTCAGGAGTGTCCGGTCTTCGGCGGATACAGGTTTTAATTATGGCAGTCTATAGTCTGGTACATTGATGAGTAAAGGATTTATAGTTATTGTTTTTCTGTGTTTTTACTCGGCCGTCAACGGTCAACGTGTAAAAGAGTTTTTAAAAAAGGGTGATCAGCAATATCAGGCTAAAGATTTTGAGGGGGCTTTAAAGACCTACAAAGAGGGATTAAAACTTCATTCCGACAACGCACGTCTGAATCTGCAAACGGGCCTCACCTACCTTTCCCTTCCCAATAAATCGGAATCCCTCCGATACCTTCAGACAGCATTCACGCTGGACCCGAAGGTTGACGAGAACATTTACTATTACCTCGGCTTATCGTATCAAAGCAACAAACAGTTTAAAAGTGCGCAGGAATTCTTTGGCGAGTACAAACGAAGAAATAAAAAGCAGGCTGCCGTTGCCGACCGGAAAATCCGCCAGAGCCAGTTCGCCGATTCCCTTACGCGGACCCCCACAAACGTAGTGGTCGAGAATGTGGGAACCGCTATTAACTCCGCTTTTCACGAATACTCTCCTCTCGTTTCGGCCGACGGCAATACCATGATCTTCACCTCCAACCGGCCGGACGAATCATCCGGCAGCTCTTTTTCAAAGTTTGAGGACATTTACATCTCCAAGCGCACGGATGGCCAGTGGAGCAAGCCTGTTAAAATAAGCCCGAACATTAACATTAAATTTAACGATGCCGCCGCGTCCCTTTCACCCGACGGGAAGACGCTGGTCCTGTATTACGAGTATGGAGGTGGTGATATTTATGTATCTAAATCCGATGGCAGCGGATGGACAAAGCCGACGCGGCTAAACGACAACATCAACTCACCCCAGTCGTGGGAAACGTCGGCATTCCTCACCGACGACGGCAATCGGCTTTATTTCACCAGCAACAGGCCCGAAGGGTACGGCAACCTCGATATCTATGTCAGCGAAATGGAACAAACCGGCGACTGGGGAAAGGCTAATAATCTGGGACCGGTGATCAACACGGCAGGAAAAGAAGATTCGCCTGCGGTGGACCCGGATGGCAAGACCTTGTACTTCTCTTCAGACGGACACCCGACGATGGGTGGTACCGATATCTTCAAAAGCGAATTCAAAGACGGGAAATGGCAAAAACCGGTAAACCTCGGTTACCCGATCAATTCTATTGAAGACGACAGTTTCTTCGCCTTCACCCACGACCGGAGAAGGGCCTACTTTTCCACTCTACGCGAAGAGGGTAATGCGGAGATATACACCCTAACGTTTGTGGAACCAGAGCAGGAAATTGCCAACGTCATCAGTCCGGGACGCGATGCAACAGGTGGACCGAGGCGCGAACTCACTCCGTTACCGGATCGCCCGGTGTCGGACAGCATCCAGGCCGTAATGCGATCCCGTGACGACTACAATAACAGCCAGGTTAATAGTTCCTCCGAAAACGGTCCGGCTACCAGCGGATTCAACACCGGGCGCAAATTTCTATTCTTTGATACCGGCAAAGATGAACTGAAACCTGTGTCCGTCGCCAAGCTTGAGGAAATTGCCGGGTTCTTGAGTGCGAATGCAACGGTCAACGTTCTAATCGAGGGTCACACCGACAATACGGGAAGTGAAATTCTCAACAAGGCGCTCTCCATCAAACGGGCAAACGCCGTCGCCAAATACCTGACGCGGAACGGAGTCAACCCGGGACGGATATCTTTAAAAGCCTATGGCTCCGCAAGACCGCTCGTATCAAATGACGATGAACGCGAGGGCCGGGAAATCAACCGGCGTATAGAGATTACGTTCGGCAGCTGACCTCTTACGCCATTCCGAAGAAATACCTTATTTATCCTTATTCCGCTACCGGTAAAGCTTGTCGCGGATCTCGCGCCAGGTAGTCAGGACGATATGTTCATCCGCCAGCACTTTTTTACATTTTTCGCTCTTGAAGAAATTCACGTCAGCCTGCCGCCAGGCGGAGCCAAAATCGGAATACCCTACCGTTACAGCCTTCATCTCATCGTTGTCGTAGGCGGCATGGAGTAAAATGATACTTAATCCGCTTGGCAGGGTTTTCAGCTGAGACAGGTAAAAATTGTCCATACCCGATTTAGCATCAGCGCTTCCCGCCATGATCAGGTTATCAACGACGACATCGCTATCCAAAATAAAATTATCCATGTCAATTTTGAATAAACGCGCCAGATCCCTGTCCAGAAGGACGGGTACTTTGTACTCGCGGCCAAGTTTCAGCAGGGCCTGCAGGAACCCCGGCGTTGACACCGCGGCGGCCATATGGGCATCAAAATGCGTCGGGTCGATACCAAAGCGAAGAGCCCGCTCGATCTGACTTCTTAGCTCCGTTTCCACGTGCTCAGGTTTACCGTTTTTCATCAGCCCAGTCGTTGTGCGATAAAAATAACCCTGCTCATCAAGCAGGCTGGGCACCAGTTGATGTGATGTAACGGGTCCCCATTTATACACTTCCCACTCGCTGGTAAGGGTGAGGTGAAGACCCAGATCAGCTTCAGGGTGCGACTTTGCGTATGCGGCTATTTCAGGAAACCACGGACAGGGTACCATAATACTACCGGAATTCACGACGCCGTGCTGCATGACGTCTATCGAGGCCATGTTTTCCGAGTGAGAAACGCCAAGATCATCGGCATGAATGATCAGTAGTTTTGTTTCTTTCGGGTAACCAAGGCGTTCCTGTATAGTTTTTTGTTGTGCGTACGTCATCAATCCAATCAAACCAATGGCTGCCGTGAGTAGGATACGTTTCATAAGCATGTTATTAAGGTCCGGATTTTAACACAATGCAAACGGGTATGGTCCGGTTCACGGCACACGATCGGGATGTTCTCATCAGGTTTTGCTGGAAGCACATGAACGACACCTCGTGGATACCTCACAATCAACCGCCGTTAACCTTCTTTCCGCAAAACCTGCAAAGGCGGAGTATTGATTACCTCCCGCGAATTAAACCATCCGATCAGAACAGTCAGGGTTATTACACCCAGCCCAATAATAAGAAGTTCCATCCAATCGAAGGCAAACGTTATTTCAAAAAAGAATTTTGTGAGCAGATAACCTCCCCCCAGCGACAGGATCATTCCGGTCATGGCCGAAAACAAGCCGAGCCACGCGTATTCGATCAGGGTGATCTTTGTGATCTGCCGGGTCCGCGCCCCGATGGTCCTTAACAATACGTTTTCTTTGATACGGACGAATTTGCTGTTGATCACTGCACCCGCCAACACGATGAGCCCCGTGATGATGCTGAACAGCGCCAGGAACCGGATAACAACACCGAGTTTATCGAACAGTCCGTTCACTGTACTCAGTATCAGCCTCAGGTCGATGAGGGAAACATTCGGAAATTGCATGACCAATTGTTGCTGGAAGGTATTCGCGCGCGCCTGGTCATCAATCCGGGTGGATGTAACGTAGATCTGCGGCGCGTTCTCCAGTGTGCCCGTTGGAAATACAAAGATAAAGTTCGGAGGATCCTTCGGCCAGTCGACTTTTCGAACACCGGCAATCCGGACCTTCATCGGCACGCCCTGGATATCAAATACAAGGGAATCCCCGATAGTAACGTCGAGCGACTCCTCCATTCCTTCCGAAATCGTAACCCAAACCGAATCTTTGCCTGCCTGTTTATGATGAAGTTCGCCTTTGATCAGTTCTTCCGAATGATGAAGGCTGTCGCGATAGGTAACGCGATATTCCCTCCTCAGGGCCCAGTTCGCGATCTTATCGGTCGTGTCGAGAGCGAGTACTTCGACGGATTTGTCCTTTAAATCTCTCAGGCGGCAGGTAATGATAGGGACTACCTGGTTCACTTTGAATTTATTGTCTTCCATCAGTTTGATAACCCCGTCTTTCTGGGACGGCTGGATATCAAACAGAATTGTATTGCTTTGATTTTCCTGCCCGGTGAATTCCACCTGCCCAAGCATACTTTCTTCGATGATATTCAGCGTGGAGATAATGAATGCGCCCAGCCCGATGGTAACAAGCAGTACACGTGTCTGGTTATTCGGACGAAACAAGCTCGACAGCGAATGCCTGAGAATAAACCCGGCATTCACGGGAAAGAACTTACGAACGAGATAGAGCAGTAACATCGCGACTAGTGTCAGGCAGGTGAGAGCCGCCATCAGGCCGAGAAAAAAGAACGTGCCAGTCAGTATACTTTTGGTCTGGATAGCCGCAAACGCCAGTGGAAAAAGGGCGATGAGGATGACAGCCACAATCTTCGTTTTCGATATCTTCGACGGCGCAGCGGCTCCTGCCCTAAGCACTGTAAGAGGTGGCACAAACCGGACGGATACCAGGGGAAGGATCGAAAACAGAACAGACACAAGGGCGCCGATCAAAAGCCCCATCAAAAGGGAAGCCCACGATATGGAAAACTCGACCTTGAATGGAAGAATACCGTCAAGCAGAATGGGAATGAGTTGCTGGATCCCGATTCCGATAAACGAACCAATAATACTTCCGATAAGTCCCAGCACAAAAATCTGAATGAAGTAAATATTAAAAGCCTGCCAGCCCGAAGAGCCCACGCACCGCAGCACGGCAACCTCTTCTCTTTTTTCCTGAGCGTATATATGAACAGAACTTGCCACACCGATACATCCGAGAATCAATGCAACGAAAGCCAGGAGTGAAAAGAACCGGTAAATCGACAAAAAACCTTCGCCTAATCCGTCCTTTCTCTCCTGTACCGTATCGTAGGAATAGCCTAGTTTTTTCAGGTTCGGTTCCAGTTCTTTGATGAGATTTTCGGTTTCCGCCTCTGTTGTCGTCTTGAAAAAACGCTTGTAGTTGACCCTGCTTCCGTACTGAACCAGTCCCGTCGAATCCAGTTCGCGCATGGAGATGTACACGGACGGTGTAAACGACGCCATAATTCCGCCACCGCCCGGAATGTTCTTCACCACGCCGGAGACCTTAAACACGCGGTTCCCGACCCGAATGGAATCGTCCGAACTTACTTCAAACTGGCTGGCAAGGGTCTCATCCAGCATAGCATAACTTCCTTTATCGAGTTTTCCATAAGCGTCTTCCGGTAAGGTTTCGATTTTTCCGTAGAACGGAAACGGTCCGGAAAAAGCGACAAGCCTGATCAGCCGCGACTGTCCGCTGTTAAGGAAGAGGACCATGGAAGCCATATCGGCCTCGGATGCCTGTTGAAAATTTGTGGAATCGAAAGCCGCGGTGATCTCCTTACCGAACTGTTTATCACCATTAACGACCAGGTCCGCGCCGATGAGCTCTTTGGCATTCCGGTCGATATCATTTTCCATCGTGTGGCTGAAGGAGTCGAGTGCCACAACGGCTGCGATACCCGTAATAAGGGAGGCCGTAAACAACAACAGGCGCGAAAAATTATGCCTTGCGTCACGCCAGGCCATTAGCCACACCCACCGGTCTTTAAATATGGACTTTGTCTCGCGTTTGAGTTTAATGATGTATTCGATCATGAGAAAATTTCAGAGATTAGGAATAGCTTAGACGTGCTGCAACTGGTGGATCTCTTCTTCAAGTTTACCCCCGCGCATGCGCAAGATCCTTCTTGTACGCTGTGCCAGCTCCAGGTTGTGGGTAACCAGTACGAGTGTGGTACCCTTTTCCTTATTCATGCCAAAGAGCAACTCGGTAATGTGTTCGGCATTTTCCTCATCGAGGTTCCCCGTGGGCTCGTCGGCAAACAGGATCTTCGGGTTCGTGATAAATGCCCTCGCCATCGCTACACGCTGTTGCTCTCCTCCGGACAACTGAGAGGGGTAATGGTGCGACCGGTTACCCAGCCCAACCCTTTCCAGCAATTCCTTGGCTTTCGGGGCAACATCGCGTTCTCCCCGTAGTTCCAGAGGTACCATTACATTTTCCAGCGCCGTCAACGTAGAGAGTAACTGGAAGTTCTGGAAGACAAAACCCACATATTGATTACGCAGGTACGCGCGGTCGTCTTCATCCATAGCATTGAGCTTGAAGCCCATGAGCGTGAGTGTTCCGCCGGTTGCCGTATCTAATCCGGCACAAAGGCCAAGTAATGTGGTTTTCCCGCTTCCCGAAGGTCCGATGATCGCCATGGATTCTCCCTGCGCTACTGAAAACGAAACATTGTCGAGAACCGTGAGTTCCTTTCCGGCCGAACGGTATATTTTAGTGAGATTTTGTGATTCCAGGATTGATGTTGACATGATTTTTGTTTGATCGATTATAATTGTAAATCGTTATTACACTAAAATTGTTTCAGTTTCTACGAAAAGCAAGTGAGTTTATGTCGATAGTCGTAAAAAAGATGTTAATTATTTCAGTCCTGGCGTTATTTCAGGCGAGTCCGTCCCCGAAAGTAATCCTTTTTTATGGCGACAGTCTCACAGCGGGGTACGGATTATCCACGGAAGAAGCCTTTCCGGCAGTAATTGAAAAAAAACTCGCGCAAAAAGGAAAGCCTGTCAGGGTTGTCAATGCGGGCCTGAGTGGTGAAACTTCGGCCGGAGGCCTGAACCGCCTGGATTGGGTATTAAAACAACCGGTTGATGTTTTTGTTCTGGAATTGGGAGCAAACGACGGTTTAAGAGGTCTGCCGCTCGATCAGACCCAAAAGAACCTCCAGTTAATAATCGATAAGGTGGTGGCAAAATATCCGAAAGCAAAGATCGTTATTGCAGGTATGCTTGTTCCGCCCAACATGGGTCCCGATTATACCGCGAGTTTCCGAAAAATATTTCCCGAACTTGCCAAAAAGAATAAAGCTACCCTGATCCCTTTCCTGCTTCAGGATGTAGCAGGCAACGAAAAGTTGAATATCGCCGATGGAATTCATCCCAACGTCGAGGGTCATAAGATCGTCGCGGAAAATGTATTAAAAGTAATTGAACCTTTGCTCTAACCTCCATTATGATTATTACCAACGTTAAGCGAATTGTATTTCTCGGCGCCTTGATCCTCATGAGCGACGTATCGGTCGGGCAACTTAAACTCGACAAACTTAAAAAGACCCTTAGCGGTGAATCCTTAAGCAAGGAAGAAGTCGGCGAAGGGCTTAAGGAAGCGCTAACAAACGGTGTTTCAAAAGGATCGGATATTGTCTCGCAACTGGATGGATACTATAAGAACCCTGAGATCAGGATTCCTTTCCCGCCGGAGGTAAAGCAGGTCGAAACCAGGCTCCGCCAGATCGGGCTGGGCAGTGAAGTGGATAAGTTCGTCGAGTCTCTTAACCGCGGAGCGGAAGATGCGGCCAAGGAAGCCAAGCCTATCTTTGTCTCGGCCATCAAACAAATGACCATCCAGGACGCCTTTGCCATTTTAAAGGGAGAAAACGATGCGGCTACCAAGTACCTCAGCAGGACAACCTCACCCCTTTTAAACGAAAAATTCAAACCCGTGATCCAAAACTCGCTGAACAAAGTAAACGCCACAAAATATTACGCCGACCTCGTGAATTCCTACAACAAGATCCCGCTGGTTCAAAAAGTAAACCCCAACCTGGATGACTACGCGACGCAAAAAGCTATTGAAGGATTGTTTGTAATGATCGCAAAGGAAGAAAAAAACATCCGGGCAAATCCCGGAGCGAGAACCTCCGAACTCTTAAAAAAGGTATTCAGCGCTCCTTAAACCTGATTACGGCCAATGACGGATACAAAACCGTTTAAAAAATTCTAAACTTCAACAATAACCATTATAATTACTTCACCAACTTCAGAAAGGAGAATTACCAGGTGAAGTGACTATGAAAGTTGCCCTTTTTATTCCGTGTTATATCGATCAATTCTACCCCCAGGTTGGTATCGCAACCCTTGAACTGTTGGAGAAGCTGGGGGTCACACCCGCCTATCCCGCGAAGCAGACCTGCTGCGGACAACCCATGGCCAATGCGGGATTCGAAAACCTCACGACATCCTGTAACGACCATTTTGTTGAAACCTTTGCCGGATATGATTACATCGTCTCTCCTTCCGGAAGTTGTGTGTTGCACGTGAAAGATCACCTGCACGCTTCCGGAAACGAAACGGAAGCCGCACGGCTCCGGAGCAGGGTATTTGAACTTACTGCATTCCTCACTTCCATATTGGATGTTAAGAATATCCGTGCCCGGTTCCGTCACAAGGTGGGTCTTCATCAAAGTTGTCACGGTCAGCGCGGGCTGAAACTTTCGCAAATGTCAGAACTGGTAGAACCGGCTTTTTCAACACCTGAAAAACTTCTTCGTATGGTTGAAGGTCTCGAACTTGTCGAGCTCGACCGGAAAGACGAATGCTGCGGTTTTGGAGGAACCTTTTGTGTCGGCGAAGAAGCCGTGTCAGTGAAGATGGGAAAAGACAGGGTTGATGACCATCTTCAGTACGGCGCGGAGTTCATTACAGCAAACGATATGTCATGCCTGATGCACCTCGAAGGAATATTAAAAAGGCGGAAGAGCCCGACAAAGGTGATTCACATCGCGGAAATCCTAAACGCCGGCAGCTGAATGAGCGTCAATCATAACTCCACGGGCATCCCAGGCAGGGATCATGCGGCGCTGGCGGATCAATTTAACCGCGATGAGAATCGTGTGGACTGGCATGACGAGACGTTATGGTTTATCCGAAAAAAACGCGACAAGGCGGCCTGGCAGATCCCCGAATGGGAAACCTTAAGAGAAACAGCGTCGCTTATCAAGAACAACGTCCTGGCTAACCTTTACGAGTATTTGATCAATTTTGAGCAAAAAGCGCAGGCGAACGGGGTAATTGTACATTGGGCTGCCGATGCGGAAGAACACAATAAAATTGTGCACAGTATCATAAAGGCGGCTGGTATCTCGCACGTTGTGAAGAGCAAATCCATGCTCACGGAAGAATGCCACCTGAATGAATACCTGAAAGAGAAGGGCATCGAAGTAGTGGATACCGATCTGGGAGAACGTATCGTCCAGTTAGCCGGTGAACCTCCGAGCCATATCGTACTTCCCTGCATTCACTGGAAAAAAGAAGAGATCGGTGAGTTGTTCAGCGAGCACCTCGGTACTCCTGAAGGGAACAGTGATCCGCAGTTCCTGACGGCTGCAGCCCGTATCCATTTGCGCCAGCACTTTATGTCCAGCCGGCTGGCTATTACCGGGGTCAATTTCGGAGTAGCCGAGACAGGCGAGATCGTGGTGTGCACCAATGAAGGGAATGCGGATCTGGGCGTACAACTTGCCGATATTCATATTGCGTGTATGGGTATAGAGAAGCTTATTCCCGCGCGTAAACATCTGGGTGTCTTCCTGCGGTTATTGGCCCGCAGCGCGACTGGCCAGCCCATCACCACGTATTCAAGTCACTTTCAAAAACCCAGGCCCGGCCAGCAAATGCATATTGTCCTCGTTGACAACGGGCGAAGCGAACGGCTGGGAAGCGACGATTTCAGAAATGCACTGAAGTGTATACGCTGCGGGGCGTGTATGAATACTTGTCCGGTTTACCGCCGGAGCGGGGGGCACAGCTATCACTATGCAATAGCCGGTCCGATCGGTGCAATCCTCGCTCCCGGACTGAACATGAAAGAGCACGCCGATCTTCCGTTTGCCTCGACATTATGCGGGTCCTGCTCGCACGTTTGCCCGGTGAAGATCGACATCCATGATCAGCTTTATAAGTGGCGGCAGGTGATCGTAAAAAATGGATATGTTTCAGGTACAAAAAAAATAGGTATGAAGGGAATGGCATTCGTGTTATCCGGCACTGCTCCTTATGTTCTGGCCGGCAAAGCGGGCCGGTGGCTGATGCGGCACTTCCCTGCGTTAGTCAATAACAGGTTCAATCCCTGGTACAAACAAAGGGAGATGCCTGAAGCGCCTGCCAAATCTTTCAATGAATGGTACCGAACAAACCGGAAGCAAGAATGACCAGCAGAGAAAAAATTCTGGCAACCGTTAAAAAAAATCAGCCCGCAGGTCAGGACCTTCCGGAGATACCGCTGTCATCAACCGATACGTCAAACCTGATTCAGCAATTTGTCCGGACCCTTGGTAATATCGGTGGCACCGCTATAGAAGTAAACAGCTGGAGCGAGATCCATTCCACTTTGAAGGACCGTTTTCCAGCCGGCACGCGATGGATAAGCACAATCCCCGAACTAGAACCCGCAAATTCACCGGCCGGTCTTGGGTATGATCCCCACACATTCGAAAACGTAACGTTATCCATCTTAAAAGGACATTTTGGTGTCGCCGAAAACGGAGCGGTATGGATCACAGACGAAAGTATGGGCGACCGGGCCTTACCTTTTATCTGCGAACACCTCGCCCTTGTTATCCGTGCGGCAGATATCCTACCGACGATGCATCACGCCTATGAAAAGATCGGCGGCAACACCTATCATTTTGGTACCTTCATCGCCGGACCGTCGAAGACAGCTGATATTGAACAATCTCTTGTGCTCGGCGCACACGGGCCGAAGTCGATGACTGTATTTTTGATTTGAGGAATCCACCACCGCTGCCGACGGAGAATGCGCGCCGTTTACCTCAGGTATCCATCCATTAAAAAAGTATTAGCAAAACACTGCCGTCAATTTTTTACATTCATTCTGAAATGGAACGGAAGCACAACAAGGTACCCGGCTCCATTTGAAAAAGAAATCTGCCAAACTTCCCGTAACTCTTATGAGAAAGATTTTTGTTCCCATTCCTTCATGGATCGCAATCCTGGTTTTCATGTACACCGGTCTGAAAGCACAACCAAAAGTTGAATCGTCGCTACCCGTGCGGGGATTTTGTATCAGCGCTCCGAAACCATCCTCCGTCGATGCGTTTGTCAAGTTCATCAACGAAGAACTCGCGCCGCGGCAGGTGAATACGCTGATCCTGCGGGTTGACTTCAATTATCAGTATGAAAGGCACCCGGAGCTCCGCGACAGCATCGCGCTTTCAAAGGGTGATGTAAAGAAGCTGGTGGCCGCCTGTAAAAACAATAAGATCAGGCTTATACCGCAGATCAATTTGCTGGGACACCAGTCATGGGCAGGAACGACATATAACCTGCTGCGTGCTTATCCTCAGTTCGACGAAACGCCTCATGTGAAGATGCCGGATAAATACGCATGGCCGAATCCTGACGGGTTGTACTGCAAAAGTTATTGTCCGCTGCACCCGGATCTTCATAACATCGTTTTTTCCCAGATCGATGAAATCTGCGATGTATTTGAAACGGATGCCTTTCACGCCGGTATGGATGAAGTCTTTTACATTGGCGACGACAAATGCCCCCGTTGCAGCGGACGCGACAAAGCTGAATTGTTTGCCAATGAAGTGAGCAAGATCCGCAATCACCTGGCGCTTAAGGACCGGGAGCTGTGGATTTGGGGAGACCGGCTGCTTGACGGTAAAACCACCGGCCTTGGAATGTGGGAAGCCAGCATGAACAATACCCACCGGGCTATCGACATGATCCCTAAGGACGTTGTCATCTGCGACTGGCACTATGAGCGGCCCGACAAAACTGCCGTGTATTTTGCCATGAAGGGTTTCCGGGTGGTGACATGTCCCTGGCGAAATCCCGGTGTAGCGGCGATCCAGGTGGCTGATATGGCGCGATTCCGGAAAGAATCGGCCAGCGCGATCCAAAACAACTTCCAGGGTATAGTTCAAACGGAATGGTCTTCCCCGGATAGTTTCATGGATGGTTTTTACGGAAGAAAAAAAGATGATAAGGGTGGAGAAAACACACCCTGGAACTGCTTCAAGGTTGCGTTCGCCAAGATCAAGGAGGTCCAATAGCGGATTATCTTCGCGGTATGTTCAGGAGATGGTGTCCTTCACATTTTTCTGCGTGTATTCGGAAGGTGTGACGCCGAAAAGTTTCTTGAAGCATTCCCTGAAATACTGGAGGTCGTTGAAACCGACCTCATAGGTGATTTCGGCAATGGTTAATTGGTTCTGTTCCAGTAGTTGCGCCGCCCGTTTCAGGCGGATCGTCCGGATAAATTCATTGGCAGACTGGCCGGTAAGAGCTTTGAGCTTGCGGTATAATTGCATACGGCTCATTCCCACATCGAGCCCCAGCTCCTCGACCGAATATTCGGCGTTGTTCATATTGCCTTCAATACTTTCCAGGATCTTTTTTACGAATCCTTCATCCGCGGAAGTCAGCGTAACCCGTTTCGGTTCAATGGCAAGTGTTTCGCGATCGTTGAAATTCCTGCGCATAAGCTCACGGTTACGGATCAGGTTGCGGACCTTTAATTGCAGCAGTTTGGGGTTGAATGGTTTATTCACATAGTCATCCGCTCCCGTTTCAAGTCCTTCAACTTTAAATATCAGCGAGGTCCGTGCGGTCAGCAGGATAACGGGGATGTGAGATGTTTTAGGGTTCGACTTCAGTTGCCTGGTAAAGGCGATCCCGTCCATCACCGGCATCATCACATCGCTGATAACAAGGTCAGGGATCTCTTCCATTGCGATAGCCAGACCTTCCTTTCCTTCTTCGGCTTCCAGCACAATGAACCGGCCCAGGAATATAGACTTGATGTAAGCCCTAACTTCCGCATTGTCTTCTACGACAAGTAGTTTAGATTGGTCTTCTACGGGGTGCACAACACTGTTTTCATCGTCCCGCTCGAAAAGGGTATCGGGTGTGAGGGCTGGATACATTTCAATCAATTCCCTGTCGGGCACCTTTTGCGTTAATTCAGCGGTATCAAAATGCAAGTGACCGGTGAGAAGTTTTACAGTAAATCGTGTGACGGAGTTACCTATCCGTTCAACGGTGATTGTGCCGTGATGGGCGTCTACCAGGCTTTTCGTCAGGGCCAGTCCGATACCCGTACCGGTATGATGACGGTCTTCGTCATAACTAAAGAAGGTCTGAAATATGCTTTCATAGTGCTCAGGCTTGACTCCCTTACCTGAATCCTCAACGATAATGGAAATATCCTCCCTGCTTTCAATGACTTGTATGGAAATTTTTCCAAACTCCGGGGTATTTTTAAATGCGTTCGACAGCAGGTTAAACATGATCTTTTCAAACTGATCGCGGTCGAACCAAACCTTGATCACATTCGAGGATGCCCGGAGAGTAAAATCGATCTTCATCTGTTCGGCCAGGGCATCGAACGAGAGCTTGATCTCTTTTATGAATTTAGCAATATTACCCTCTGAAATCTCGAGTTTCAGATTACCGGTTTCAACTTTCCGGAAATCCAGGAGCTGGTTAACCAAGCGTAGCAGGCGTTGTGCGTTGTTGTTTATGCTGTGCAACTGCTCGCGTACAAATTTACTTCCGTTGCCCGAGTCGATCAGGTTTTGAACAGGTCCGAGGATGAGGGTAAGTGGTGTTCTGAACTCATGCGATATGTTTGTGAAGAACTGGAGTTTCGCACGGTTGAGTTTTTCCATGTTCTCCCGCTGAACGCGCTCCAGTTTTATATCGTGGATGAGGTTAGCACGCATCAATACCAGTTTATGAAAACCATAGAGCACCAGCATCGCCACCCCGGTGTACAAAAGGAACGCCCAGTTGGTTTTCCACCATGGTGGAAGTACCTGAATGCCTACCGTGCTGATATTTTCATTCCAGACACCGTCGTTATTTGTGGCTTTCACCTTGAAAGTATATTTTCCTGCGTTCAGGTTGGTGTAATTGACATACCGTCTCGACGAATTGCTGTAATTCCATTCTTTGTCCAGGCCATCGAGCATATAGGCATATCGTATTTTTTCAGGAGCGGCAAAATCGAGCGCTGAAAATTCAAACGAAATGGTATTTTCGAAGTGCTTCAATTCGATTTCCGGTGATTGCGAAAAAGGCTTATCCAGCAGAATCCTGTCGTTAAATATTTTCCCAAACTGCACCGGTTCGTTGAACACTTCAAAATTCTGGATAACTACCGGCGCCTGATTCGGATTTACGGGTACCGCCTGCGGGTTGATGATGTTAAGTCCTTCCGAACCGGCAAACAGCAGCCTTCCACCCATATCCTTGTAGCAGATATTGTTATAGAAAAAACCACCCTGTATGCGGTCGTGCCGGTCATAGTTCTTCACCATTTCCAAGTTAAGAGGATCAATTACCGTCAAACCGTCCCAATGCGCCAGCCAAAGCTTTCCATGATCGTCTTCCAGTATACTTACAATCACCGCGTTGCCAGAGTCCTTTTTAATATCGACTGCGGCAAACTTCTCCGTTCTTCGATCAAATGAATTCAGTCCGTCTTCCGTACCAATCCAGAGTTTTCCGGCGTGGTCTTCGTAGACTGCGTTGATAAAATTGTTGCTGAGGGAATTTGGTATGGTATCCTGTCTGTACACATCGACAACAGGCGATTTCTCTCTTGTTTTAAGGCTGTAGAGGCCATCGCCTCTGGTCCCGATCCAAAGTACATCCGAAAGGTCGGCGTGCAATACCACCAATGGTGCTTTCCTGAGTTCCGGCTGATTGTATTGAACTACCTCACCTGACGGAGTGATCTTGTTCAGCCCGCCACTCCAGGTACCAACCCAAACGTTGCCCCTCCTGTCCTCCTCGATCGACATGATAAAATCGTGATTTATAGGCTTCGCCGACTGTGTATAAAAATGATCGAAGGTGGTCACCGTATTGGAATACTGTTTCCAGTTTTTTTCATTAAACCTGTAAACCCCGGCACCGGCTGTACCAACCCACACATTCCCTCTTGAATCCGTAAACAACGTTTGAATAAAATCGGTGAAGTCACTCTTAACCTTACTTGCTATCCGGATCCTCCTGAACGTATTGTCCTTTAACCTGTAGAGTCCGCCACCGACGGTAGAAATCCAATAGCCACCTGTGGCCGACCCACGGATACCGGTAATGATGTTTTTGGCCTTATCGAATATAGACGTTGGATATGCCTCAAAGTCTTTTGAATAACTGTCGTATTTATTTAATCCTTTCTTCGTACCCACCCACAACACTCCTCCCCTGTCCATATACAACGAAGTTATCGTACTCTGGCTCAGGTTTCCGTTGTCTTCGTGGTTGCCCAGGAATTTATGGAAGGATCGTGATAGCGGATCAAAAAAATGCAACCCCGTTTCGGAACCGATCAAAATAAACGGGTTCGCGCCGCCGTTGATCGCCAGCAGCGATCGCATGTGGCTGTATGCGGGTGCCTTCCCTTCCACCATGAAGTTTCTCAGTTTGCCCTTTTCCCATGTCTTCAAGCCCTTCATAGAACTGAACCACATCGAAGATTTGCCATTCACCGTTACCTCGCATATTTTGTAGATATAATTCTGTAGGGCGAAATCCTCGCCGCTTCCCCGGACAAAATAGTTCTCGAATGAAATCTCCGGCGTTTCGACCATACGGTTTATTCCCCTCGGTGTAGCGATCCACAGTTCGTTTTGGGAAGACAGAAAAATGTCGGTGACAAAATTGCTGCTGAGCGATCCGGTCTTCTCCGGATTTTGATAAAATTTCGCAAAAGCGTTTCGCCTTCCGTCAAAGGCGTTCAGGCCGTTCTCGGTGCCGATCCACAACCTCCCTTTATTATCGCTCCCGATGGCTGTGATATTATTATTACTGAGACTTTGACCTTCGTGTGGGTCGTGTACAAAGTTCCGGAACGTGTCTCCGTTCTTATCGTACTTAAACAAGCCACCCATGTGTGTCCCAATCCAAATATCTCCAGCCGGGTCTTCATACAGGGCCGTTATTTTATTGCTTTTGATTTTGTCCCTGGCACTATTGGAATGAAAAACAGTGGTTGCGTAACCATCGTACCGGATCAGTCCGGACCATGTACCGATCCAGAGGTATCCTTCCTTATCCTGCAATACACAGTTGATGGAACTCTGTGAAAGGCCTAGCTTGTCTGGAAGCTGGTCGAAAATGATATTCTTACGGGGTAATGCGGATGGCTGAGCCAGCGTATCCAAGGCACCGCTGAAAAACGGTGATGCAGCAACGATCCAAAGCCAAACCCGTCTCTTTAAGAACCCGTTCATTCCCTGAAATTAATTAAATCCTGTCAGTTTATCGCAACCGGTTTACCTTGCCTTCGCGCAGCGGCAGCAGGTTTGTGGAGAAAAAAGAAGCCGGTTTTGGAAAACCGGCTATCTTTTAATTAACCCAAAATCTCAAAAGCAATGACTACTTCTGACGGTGGTGCCGTGTCAGATCATTGACTTTTGATTGCCTTATTAACGGGTTCATCCCGATTTTTACAGAAAGATATTCAGCACGATCACCAGAAAAGCGACGAGTAAAAGTCCTACCATTACCTCCAGCCCGAGCAGTACGAGAACCTTTTTATTACGCACGCGATATCGACGCACACAGGCATTCCGGACTTTTGTTATCCATCGTAACATCCTGACGTTTAATTACCGGCGAATATGTGCCCTGAAGGTTCAAGTTGGGGTAGACAAATAGCCCAAAATGCAAAGACAAACGTTACCGGAAACCTGCGCGGCTGATTGATTCCCGGTTTTTGGGGAATGCGGGTTATATATCAGGGAGCCAAAGAAACTGCATAAGGATCTTGAAATAAGATACTTATCAAAAGACCAGGAAGCTCCTGTGTTAATAATTTACCACAAACCGGTCCAGCCTGGTATAGGCTATTTTTTTTCGTTGTGAAACTGCGCGGTTGTCATGACACAACGGAAGCTGATATGCGACATGCCGCTATCAAAGGCTGTCCCCTGCCTGGCGCTTGGCCGGTAGTTAACGCAATAATTTTCCGTGCAAAGAAACGAACCACCACGGGTCACATGTTTATCAGCATAAGGTTCCATGGGATCGTAAGGCTTTTGCGCGCCGGTGGGATTGATTGCAATGCCGGCTTGCGCAAGTTCTTCGTAATAGTTCACATTATAATAATCAAGCGTCCACTCCCAGCAGTTGCCGATAATGTCGTACAATCCGTAGTCGTTCGGTGGAAATGATTTCACGGGTGAGCTACCGGTGTAACCGTCGTCACCGGAATTGCGACCGGGAAAGACACCCTGAAAGGTGTTAGCCATAAATTTACCATCCGGGTTGAACTCGTCACCCCAGCTATATCGCCGGCCTTCGTGGCCGCCACGGGAAGCAAATTCCCATTCCGCTTCGGTTGGCAAGCGTTTGCCTGCCCATTCCGCATACGCGGCGGCATCGTCGTAGGAGATGTGCACTACTGGATGGTTGTCTTTACCATCAATCGTGCTCCCGGGACCTCCGGGGTGCTTCCAGTCAGCCCCGTTTGTCCAGGTCCACCACTGCGAATAGTCATCCAGCGAGACCGAGTACGGTGGTGGTGAAAATGTTAAAGACCCGGGTGAAAGGACAAGGTCATCGGGCTTCGGAGTACCAGGGGGAAGTTGTTTTTTCAACTGGTCCCAATCCGGTTTTTTTTCAGCTGTGGTGATATAACCGGTTGCATTTACAAACGTTCTGAACTGGGCGTTTGTGACCTCCGTGGCATCCATCCAGAATCCGCTGACCCTGACACGATGGGCCGGTCGTTCGTATTCGTAGGAATCCGGATCATCGGTACCCATAGTGAATTCACCGCCGGGAATCCATACCATTCCGGCCGGTCTCTGCGCGGTATCATCAGGTGAAACAGCAGGGGTATTTTCCTTAGGCGTTGCTTTATCGTCCGCAGGGCGTGAGCAGGAAATAAAAAAAGACGTGATTACCAGAATGAATATAAAACGCATCCAGTAAAATTAGCCAAATTTCAAATACCCGGCCACGTCATGTTTTCCAACTACCGGTTATACAATCCCGGACAGTCCTTTCATTTTCCCCGGCGATTACATTGCGTTTAATCATTTACGTCACGACATTCCATGGCAGACTTAGTGCGAAATTTTTTACGTGATGTCGCCCGGTTCTTATTAAAATGTAAACACATCAAGTGTTTAAACTTTCATTCCAGGTCCGTCTAAACATGCCGATAAGAAAAAATAAACGCTTGCGACTAATTAAAATATCGACGCCATAAAATCGAAAAGAAAAGCTGATTGTTTCCATCTAAGTCTTTTTCCGGAACTCACGAACTCCCATTTTATAAAAAGAACTCCGGTGAACGTTCATCTTTCCGTTTATTAAAAACATTCATTACAAATATTATTACTTTGCCATTACTATTTTGGGTTTGAATAAATCAATAATGGTTGGACAGACCCATAAAAAATAAACGGCTCCGTTTACTAACGGAGGAACTAACAGTTAATAGCCTTCATTTCAATGACAAAACCAAAAGCCTCTGAAAAATGGGTAGACGCGGGTTATCAGATATTTGCACAGGAAGGATTGGAGGGGATTCAGATAGAGAGAATGGCGCGGATACTCAGCCTTAACAAATCCAGTTTTTACCATTACTTCGGAACACAGGAAATTTTTTTGGAAAGGATGGTTGCACACCATCATTCGATGGCAGATCTCCTCATTGCCGATTTTAACAACGCTGCATGCATCGATCCGGACATACTCCAGGCGGTGATCAACCATAAAGTAACGATCATGGCCCAGGTACAATTAACCCGGCACAAAAGTAATCCATCTTTTTTCGCCGCGGCCCGTGCATTGGATGAACGGATAGACCGTACTGTCCTGCGGACTTGGAAGGAATACATCGGCGTGTTAACCAACGACGACCTGGCCTACCGCTACTGCGGGCTGGTTCGTGATATGTTCTATACAAAGATCAGTTTTGAAAACTTTACTTTTCCTTTCCTGCGCGAACTGGCTACATCGGCGCGAGAGATCGCCGAGCAACTGGTAAAAGAAGGAGAAATGCTATCAAAAGCGAAAGGAAAAACAACCGGCAATGCCGAATAACACCGCATAGACTGTTTGTCTAATTCCGCACCTCATCGCAAATAGAAGCTGATATTCGCCTGAACCACAACGTTCAGCCTGGGCTGACCTGCTATAAATTTCGTGATCCTGAGCGCGGCGGAAGTATCGGGTCCCAGCATTTTACCAAAATCGGTACGCATAAAGAAGAAATTGGATCTCTCCATCAGGGAACGGGTATACAATACGTTGACAGCAAACCAGCCGTTCCAGTCCGACAATTGTGCTACCAGAGGTATTGATACCGACAAGTTCTGCATCTTCATATCCTTTTCAGGATCGTCCGGATCGGGAATGCCGTCAGTTCCGGCCTGGCTGTTGACTTTGTCCCCCGAGAATTGAAAGCGGATTTCCGGGTAAAACGCAAGGAAAGGTCCGGGGCGCACCGTGATTATAGGACCTGGTTTGTATTGCCAGGCCCCAACACCACGACCCAGCCGGTATTCGCCTGTCGGTGCCGTTACTTCCATCGACAGGGTGATCCGTTCGGTTTCAAGTGAGTTCCTTTGAACATAAGGAACGAACAGGTAGGTTATTTTCAGGTCGCCGAACCCGGTTGTATTCTCGAACCCGGCATAGTCGCCGTTGAAGATGTTATGCATAAACGGCAAAGACATTCCGAACAGGTGCCGCTTGTTCTTCAGACCATAATAATATCCGGGTCTAAGAACATAGAATTGCGCATTGTTATGGAAGATGAACGATTCAATATCCATCGATATCCTGGTTTGCATCGCTACGGGGTCTGATGCATTATCGGAATTCAAGATCTGTCCATAAGATCCGATGGATCCCGTGGTCAGGATTGCTGTGGCGAGAGCGATCTGAATTACGTTCATCCCAAAGACACTTTTCTTTTCCTTTAAATCAGCGAGTCCCGGTCAGGCAGTCACCTCACTGCACTTCCTGAGGTCTGGAAAATCGCAGCGCAAAGATCAGGATTGTCGTGTAACAGATGATCGGCAGCAGGTACGCTGTAGCGACATCGAACCTGTCGGCCACAAGTCCCATCAGCGGTGGAAATAACGCACCGCCTACTACTCCCATCACAATAAATGAAGATGCTTTTTCTTTGAGGTCATGCAGGTTTTTAAGTCCTAGTCCAAAAATTGTCGGGAACATAATGGAAAAAGTGAATTGAAGGCCGATCAGGCTGGCGAACGAAACCCATCCCCATTTTTGCCAGATAAGCAGGCAGAATACAATGCTGCCGGATGTGTAAATTGCCAGCAGCTTATTTGGAGCAATGAAGTTCATTAAATACGTACCGATCATTCGTCCGGCCAGCATCATGACCATACTGAATGAAAAATAGTACGCTGCCCGTTCGTCGGTCATTCCCGGCATGTATCTGACGGCGTAATTAATGAAGAACGCCCATGTACCTCCCTGCGCGGCCACATTAAAGAACTGTGCAACAACGGCCCACCGGAAATGGCGGTATCGGAACAAATCGCGGTAGGACCGCTCCTTTCCTGTCGATGAGACAGCCTCCGTAAGAACAGGTACCTTGACAAACCAGAAAGCGACGGCTATAGCAAGCACCACGGCACCGATAGCCGCGTACAGCATTTTTACCGAACTCAGGTCGGCCTGCGTGTTTCCCGTAAGTACTTCGCTCAAAATAAAATACCCGCCTAACGTCGGACCAATGATGGTTCCGATAGCATTGAAGGTTTGAGAAAAGTTTATGCGTTGCTCCGATTTTCTTTCGTCACCCAACGCCGCCGTGAAAGGATGGGCTACGGTTTCCAGCGTCGCGAGGCCACAGGCAAGTACGAACAACGCCAGCCTGAAGAACCCGAACGACTCGGCACCCGCCGCGGGGATAAACAGGAATGCCCCTATAGCATATAAACTCAAACCGAAAAGCACGCCGTTCTTATACCCGAATCGCTTCATTAAAATGCCCGCCGGAATTCCCATAACTGCATATGCGCCGAAAATGGAGAACTGAACCAGCCCCGATTCGGCAAGGGAAACGCTGAGTACTTTTTGAAAATGTCGGTTTAATACATCGCCCATCGATATGGCGATACCCCATAACATAAAAAGGCTCGTAACAAAAATAAATGTCGCAAGGTATTTGCGCTCCGTTAGTGCAATCTTCTCCATGGTGGAACTGGCGTCTGGTTGAGGTTAAGTGGTTTGGTCGCGCCTAACATGAACAGAACCCCATGGCGCCTGTACCATGCCGTTTACATTAAGCATTTCAATATAAGACAAAATCGAAAGAATCAACAAATGAATTGCATTCGATTGAAATCCAGGCGGTCGGCAAATCTTTTGATGGCGGTTTTCTTAACCCGGATCAATAACTTCCCGTTTTTTCCTTAACCCGGATCAAGGGAAAGCACATCACTTTCAGCCAACTTTGTATCGTTCAAACAGGAAAGGTTATGAAAACTCAGGTTATGGCAATTATCGCGGCGGTCATCGCCCTGGCGTTCTCCGCTTCCGGATCGCTGGCGCAAACTACCCAGACTGTCAGGGGACGGGTACTGGATGCCGTCAGCAAAGCACCCGTTGTAGGTGTAAATGTTGTGCTGGTCCGGGACGGGGCGGCATTGGGCGCCTCGACGGACGCCGAAGGGAATTACCGGATCGAAAGTATTCCGCTTGGCAGGCAAAGTTTCAGGATCACGTCGATCGGCTACGAAGAACAACTCATTCCCAACGTGATCATTACAGCCGGGAAGGAAGTAATCCTGAATATCAACCTGACCGAAAGTGTAGACCAACTCAATGAGATCGTTATTACAGCGGACTCAAAAGATGACAAAACGGCTACCAACAACGACCTCGCCATGGTAAGCGCGCGTTCATTCAATGTCGACGATACCAAACGCTACGCCGGCGCTCTCGGCGATCCATCGCGGATGGCCGCAAATTTCGCCGGGGTAATCGGGGGGGATGATTCCCGTAACGATATCGTTGTGCGGGGCAACTCTCCCACAGGGATGCTCTGGCAACTCGAAGGCCTTAACATCCCGAACCCAAATCACTTTGGGTCTCTTACCAGTACAGGCGGTCCTGTCAGCATGCTCAACAGCAACAACCTGGATAAATCCGATTTTATGACCAGCGCATTTCCCGCTCAGTATGGGAATGCGATGGCCGGGGTTTTTGATATTCAGTTAAGGGATGGAAATAACCAGCAAAGTGAATTTGTGGGGCAGGTCGGGTTTAACGGGTTTGAGGCCGGCGCGGAAGGTCCGTTTTCAAAAAGTGGAAAAGCATCCTACATCGTAAACTACCGCTACTCCACCCTGGGCATATTCCAGGCGTTGGGTATTGAATTCGGAACGGGTTCGAATACCCCGTTGTACCAGGACCTGAACTTCAAACTATCCCTCCCCACCAAGGGCAAAGGCAAGTGGGTGGTTTTCGGAATCGGAGGACTCAGTGAGATCGACCTGTTGGGAAGCAAAGCGGATCTTTCCTCCTCTACGGATCTGTACGGCGACGAGAACCAGGACACCTACCCGCGCTACAAGACCGGAATCGGTGGCATCAGTTACGAAAAAAACGTTTCAGCCAAAACGTTCTTCAAACTAACTGCCGGGCTGAGCTACACTTTCGAGGGCTTTACGGGCGACTCGCTGGTGAGAAACCAGGAAAACGAAGTGACAGCACGGTACAATCGTTTCGACTCTGAATTCACCACGACAAAATACACACTCTCCGGGCTGATCCGCACCAAGTTCAATTCGAAGAACAGCCTCACCAGCGGATTTTACGTCGACCAATTAAATTTTGACTTGTTTAACCGTGACGTCTACGCTAACCTCAACCGTGATTCGGTCCGCATTGACGTCAACGATCGCACAACGTTGTACCAGGTCTATACAACCTGGAAACATCGTTTCAATTCCCGGTTTCTTTTTACAGCCGGCGTTCACAGCCAATACTACTCCCTGAATGAACAGCTTGCCGTGGAACCACGAATGAATTTTCAATACGTTATCAACGGAAATCATGCGGTCAGCGCCGGTTACGGTTTGCATAACCAGGTGCAGAGCATCTACACATCATTTGTCCAGACACCGTTGCCGGGTAATCAAATTTCCCTGACCAATACCGGTTTGGATTTTACAACCAGTCAGCACGTAGTCCTTACGTACGACTGGAACATCAATCAGCATTTGCGTCTGAAGGCGGAGACTTACTACCAGTCGCTGAAAAACGTGCCGGTGGAACAATCCCCAGGTCCCTTCTCCGCTCTGAATACCGGCGCCAGCTTCGTTCCGTCGGATGTCGATAGTCTCGTGAATAACGGAAGAGGAAAGAACTATGGTGTCGAGTTTACGTTGGAAAGGTTCTTCAGCAAAGGTTATTACTTCCTGATCACCTCCTCTCTGTTCGAATCCAGGTATCGGGGAAGTGACGGGATCGAAAGGAATACGGCATTCAACACGCAATATGTACTGAACGCGCTGGGAGGCAAGGAATGGCGTGTGGGTAAAAAGAGCAACTACCTTGTACTGAATGTAAAGCTTACGACCATCGGCGGAAAGTACCTTACACCCATTAATCTCGCGGCGTCACAGGAATTTGGAAGAACAATTTTTGACGAAGCTAATGCCTATAGCGTTAAACAGGATCCCTATTTCAGGATGGACGTAAAAATTTCATACCGGAAGGAATATAAAAGAAGTACACTGGAGGCTGCTGTCGATTTTCAGAATATTACGGGCAACAAAAATATATTCGCCCAATCGTATAACCCCCGGTCAAACAGTATCGTGACACAGTACCAGCAGGGATTTTTTCCCGTTCCGTTTGTCCGTTTCACATTCTGATGTATGAGTTCCGGCTATTCTTAAACAATTTGTTCAAACGGATACACTTCACGGTTCTCTTCATCCCGATAATATTCTCCCGGAAAGGTATTTATCCTTAATTTGGGGGATGGATGAATTCCAGATTCTCAAGAACTATATATCGAAGTTTATTTCGTTTAATGAGCAGGAGTGGCAATTGCACCAGTCGATACTGTCGCGGCGTTTTTTGAAAAAAGGCGAGTTCCTGCTTCGTGGCGGTGATGTCTGCGATCATGTGACATTTATTAATAACGGACATTTCCGTGTCTACAATATCGTCAATGAAGAGGAACTGACGATCAATTTCGCTTTCGAAGGGAACTATGTTACGGACTACATAAGCTTTGTCTCACGGCGGCCGTCAAGTGACTTCATACTGGCCATGGATGATGCGGAAATCCTGCAAATCAAGTATAACGATCTTCAGGCAACCTATGAAAAATCACCGGTCTGGCAAAAGTTTGGCCGTATCATGGCCGAATACATACTGGTGTTCATAGCTGAGCGGAATAAGGCTTTGCTGTTCAACACGCCTGAGGAGCGGTATATCAACCTGATGAAAGAAAGGCCAAAAGTGATCGAGCGTATACCCCAGCAGTATATCGCGTCATATCTGGGAATCAAGCCCGAGTCCCTTAGCCGGATAAGGAAACGAATGACGGGCTCAAAAAAAACGTATTCCAGTCAGTGACTCATTGGCTCAACTGCTTTAGCCGGTTCCGGATAGATTCCCGCAGCATTTCTTTATCCGCTTGCGGAATGTAGGCATCTGCCGGCAACAGATCCAGGGCGTTGGAATACATAACAATTGCGTGCTCATCTTTCTTCAGCTCGAGGTAACACCTGCCGGCCATTGTGTAGGCAGATGCTGCCTGTGGGAAGACCTTTTGAAAAACTTCCGCCCAGCGGGCGCCATCCTCGTATGCCTGCGAAGAGATCAGTTTTCCCCCGACAGATACAAACGTGCCGAACGAATAAGCTGAGGAATCCTCCCCGATCGCTTTTTGAACGCTAGCCAGCATTTCGCCGAACCCCTCGTCCCGGTTTAGCGCCATCAGTTCATCTTCGGATAATGGCACGTCGATAGCGTATTTAACAGCTGATACGATCATTCCGGAAGGCACACCATTTTGTTCAGGCGTAGAGTCAAAAAGCGTTCTTCCCTGTGTTCCCGTTTTCAGATGCCAGTCGAGGAAACCAAGCGTATATCTGGCCGTCCATTCAAAACCTTCCCTGGTATCACCCGGGGCTGGTCCCAATATTCCCGGGATCGTCTTTTCCCAAACGCCAAAATTCAGGTAATAAAATTCGCGCATGAATGGCAGACTCATCATAAACCGGTCTGCATACTTGTAGTGATCTATGAATTCGGGTTTGACCGACTCGTGGGGCGAATGCATCACCAGCATCGGGCTCTTAACCTGAGTAATATCAAAATACGGCGACTTCTGGATCAACCCGTACTCGTATCCCGTAAGGATACCTCCTTCAAGGCTGACCAGCGCGTCGACATCGGGGTTTCTCATCATCCAGGCCAACCCTGCCGATGCATTCATACCGGTGCCCATAACGGCTAACTCCTCTCCCGCCGTTTTGAACTCTTTCCTTATTACGGACAGGGCAAACTGGCAATCCTGAACCAGCGTTTCAATACCCTTCACACTCTGCCATTCAAACTCCGGCGTCAGCGTACCGTGCCGGGATACGGATACAACGATATAGCCATACGAGCTCAGATATTCACACAGGATGTTGTTGAGGTGAGGGCTTTCCGGATAGATCAGTACAGGGAAAGAACCCGAGTGAAGGGCCGCGTTCCTGTACGCGCGGGTGATTGAGTTCATAACAGGGCCAAGGTGTTTCAGGAAGAGCGTACTATCACCCCCGAGCTGCGACAGCAAAATATTATGCTGGTGGATTGCTTCGGCACGTGTCCTTTTCGTGACTTCCCTCGGGTTTAACATACGGGACACCTCGTCGAGATATTCTCCGTACATCATCGGCTGATGATTGGCTTTTGGCGACGCCGGATACCAAACGCTGATATGGACCGCGCGTCCTTTGCGGAAAGCGGAGAATTGGCCACGTATCGGCGGACGGCCGAGGTCGTAATGCACACCTGCTTTGAACCCGACCGGATGGGGCCCAGGCTTCAGTTTCGTTGTAAAATAGGATTGTGCTCCTGAGGAGACCACGACGAAAATTAACAGTACGGTAACACTAATTTTCACAGCGTAGAGTTTATCAAACAATTTACGGACAGGAATCAAAAATATCCTCACCTGCAACACGTGATTTCTCCGGAACCTAACGTCAAAGACAAGTTTGTATTGCGTCGCGGGAATCAACGCTGCGGTGCGCCTGTGATACCTTTGATGAAAGGTAAATGAACCCAGAGGAACGATCCGGCATTCGTACCAAATTCTATCCGCAACCTTGAAAAAAATGCATATACTTGCAGGAAGCCAATACGGATAAAATGACTATAAGCGGTTTCACGTTTGTAAAAAATGCGACCAAACTTTACTACCCGGTCAGGGCGTCGATAGAATCGATACTTCCAATCGTGGACGAGTTTGTGATTGCGATCGGAGATTGTGACCCCGACGATCATACACGTAAAGAAATAGAGAGTATCGGATCGGACAAGATCCGTTTTATTGAAACAACGTGGGACCTTGTAAAATATCCGAGAGGTCTCGAATACGCTCATCAGACGGATATTGCAAAACAGGCGTGCAAGGGCGACTGGCTTTTTTATCTTCAGTGCGACGAAGCCATTCATGAAAAATACCTCGACACGGTGGTTGCCAACTGCCGGAAATTTCTGAACGATCCCGACGTTAACGGTTTGCTTTTCCGTTATAAACATTTTTACGGCGACTTCTGGCACTATCACATTTCACACGACTGGTATCCCAAAGAGATCCGGGTCATCCGCAACCTGCCGGACATCCATAGCTGGCGGGATGCCCAATCATTCAGGCATATTCCGGATTTCGACGGAATTGATTATCACAAGAAAAAAGGAACATCGAAGGTAAATGTGGTGCAGATCGAAGCGGAGATCTTTCACTACGGATTTGTCAGGCCTCCCAAATTAATGAGTCAGAAAAACCGTACCCGGAACAGGTCGTACAACATTCCCGTTGGAAAGGAAACCGGGTATTCGCGGCAGCTGGACACCTTTGATTATGGCCCACTGAATCGTATTCCGGAGTATAAGGGTACACACCCTGCCACAATGAAGGACTGGATCGCGAAATTCGACTGGAAGGATCAGCTCCAGTATGAAGGACGGCGCAATCCCGGCAGGGCAAAACACGAGCATGAGACTATAAAAGACCAAGTCGTCACATTTATTGAACAAAATTTCCTGGGCGGACGCCTCATCGGCGGCTTTAAAAACTATAACCTTTTGAAGGGAAAATAGCGCCTGTTTTTATGCGGCCTTTGCGTTGGCAAAATTCGCAGACAATGTTTTTTTGAATTTTACCGAACGTGGACTCATCCAGCTTCCGGTTGACAGCGCCCCAGCATAATATTTAAGCGTCCTGACGTAGAGTCTGGGGAAAACCCGGAGCGAAGGACGGAAAAAAAATAACAAACCGAGGATGGCAAAAATCAACTGCCCCACCAACAGATTATTCACGACGATATAGGCTTGCATGACAAATCGCCACATGCCGCTAAAGTGTTTATGAATATACAGATGCCTCGAGATAATTACTTCGCTTTTTGTACGGGTTTTTATATCGAGATTGATACGCGATGCTCCGCCATGGTTATGGATAAAACGAATATTCTTCACCAGGGCTACACGCCCTCCGGAATTCCAGACCCGTTTACAAAGGTCCGCGTCTTCGTAATACATCCAGAATTCCTCACACCATCCCGACAGCTGCTCGAACTTCTTTCTGTTCATCAACACCACGGAACCTGATACCCAATCGGGAAAGATTACATTGTCTCCCGAAGCAAGTGCAGTCGGGGGAAAGTCTTTATGCGTCAGTTTATAGACGGATCGCATAAAACTTGTGAGTGTTTTTGGCGTAATAAACAAGCCATAGGGCCTGGTATCCTTACCGGAATCGGTAGTCTGGCTGCAGGAGAGAACCGTAAATTCGGGATGATCTTCGGCGACCCGGAGAAGCCTCTTCAACGGTTCAATCGTTACCTTGGTATCGGGATTTAAAAATAACAGAAAGTCACCCGATGATCTGCCGGCGCCGAGATTACAGCCATGGGCGAACCCAAAATTATCGCTATTCTCGATAAAACAGAATTCCGGAAAGTCGTCGACAAATACCGGCAGCTGATTGTCCGCCGAGTGGTTATCCACAACGATCACTTCCCACGCGGTCAATGTTCCTTTCATACATTGCAACGACTCCAGGCAAAGCCGCAGCTTCTTCCAGCTTCTGTAATTGACGATGATAATCGATAGTTTCATGGCTGCAGACTATTCTTTCACCGCTCTTAACACTGCCCGTCTCAGGAAGGGCTCCCTTACGACGTTTGTCTTACCGTAATAGTACAGCATATAACCATCGGAGAAACTGCTTTTGAAACCGTATTTCTCCAGGATATCTTCCAAAACCGCGGCATCTTCCTGTCTATGATACGTGCACACGGCGATCCGTATCTTCTTTTGTCTGGCTATCAGGTTACGTGCGCCCTGAAGAACCTGGGCCTCCGCTCCTTCCACATCTGCTTTGATAAACTGCACATGCTGGTTCCCGTCGAAAAAATCATCGAGGGCGATACTACCGTCGCCCGTTTTATCTGCCACGTATTTTTGAACAATCTTCACCTTATCCTTCCAGGGTGCAAAGGTCGCCTCCAAAGCGCGGATCCATTTTTTATCTGTCTCGAACAGATACACGAACCCGGCTTCTTCGATTATGCTGAGCGAAAAATTGCCCTCCGCGGCACCGATATCCACTACAACATCGTTTTTTTGGACGCCGAATTCGATCGTCAGATAACGGTGCGGCGAACGCGTATCCTGCTCCAGCCTCAGGCTGTTAAAATACTCCTGCGCTTTTTTACGTCGCTTTCCGTTCTTGTAGTACAGTTTTTTTCCCTCCCATAACATGTAAAACAGGTCAAGATCCGGGTCTTTGAACAACTCGATGTCGGACGCTTTATATTCTTCGGGAAATGTATAAGGAAATACAGCAATGTCGTGATGCTGAAGAAAGTCAAATACCTGACGTTGATCGTCCTGCAGCCTCCCCTCCGGCAGGTTTGCATAGTAGTCAATAACTTTTCTTTTCAGGCGGCTCAGGCGCTTCTTCTTACTCGTCAGCTTTTCAAGGAAGGACGATTTCATATCATTATCTTATTTAGGCTCTGGATCAATAGGATAAAATATTCCTTAATAAGCTACTATCTTTTTCTTCATTAGCAAAATTTTAGGGTATTCTGACAATTCCGAATAAATGACGCCCCGGGAGGCATTCATGGCTATTCCTGGGTTTCCCCTCCTACAATAATCTGCTCTTTTTCTCATATTTCATATACACGCTCCATCTCCTTTTGTTCTATTTTTAGGCACCGGACAAATAAAAAAGACGCCTTGGAAGGTGATAATAGTCACAAATAATGCACTTAAGGGTAAACAAGCAGATATGCAGACAGCAACCATCGTTGAAACCCATAACTGTACAAAGGTTGCCCGCGAAAGGGTCTTTGAACAGCTTTATGAACGCGCCTTTCCCTCTGTCGCCCGGTTCGTCAGCCAGATGAACGGGTCATTCCAGGACGCGAAAGACATCTTCCAGGATGCGCTCGTGATCTATGTAGAAAAGGCTGAAGACACGGGGTTTACGCCTTCGTTATCACCGGAACGATACGTTCTTGGTATCGCCAAACACCTCTGGATCAGAAAATTCAAAAGGGACTGCAAAGCAGTGTCACTGACAAACGAAGAACTGGCGATCACCATACCCATCGATTTTTACCCTACACCCCATGCCGTTCGGCTCCTCCGGTTCGTGGAAGCTTCCGGAAAGAAGTGTCTCGATCTCCTTCGCGGATTTTACTACGGGAAGCAAACCATGCATCAGCTTGCGGAGACCTTTGGCTACAGCAGTGAACATTCGGTTTCCGTTCAGAAGCATAAATGCCTGGGAAAAATAAGGGAGTCTATCAAGCTAAAATCATTCACGTATGAAGATTTCTTTGAATAAGATCCGGGAGGCGGAAAATTTTCTTGACGGAAGAATGAGTGCCGGAGCGTCGCTGCTCTTCCAGGTACGTTTGGTCTGTGACCCTGGTTTGAGGCTTGACGTCGCCCTGCAACAAAAGGTTCGTGACCTGATCAGGATGTATCACCGTAAAAAAGTCAGGGAAGAGGTCGGGTCGGTACACGAAAGAATATTCAGCGATCCCGTAAAGTCGGGATTCAGCCAGTCGATCCTTCTTCATTTTAAAGACAAACAGCAATGAACAATTCCGTACTGGTTCCTATGGTCATTGAGAACAACGGCCGCGGTGAGCGCGCTTTCGACATATACAGCCTTTTGCTAAAAGAACGTATCGTTTTCCTCGGCACCGGAATAAACGACGCCGTGGCGAACGTCATTGTGGCGCAATTGCTGTACCTGAACAGCATCGATCCGAAACAACCGATCAGTCTGTACATCAACAGTCCCGGCGGAAGCGTTTATGCCGGCCTTGCGATCTACGACGCCATGCAAATGATATCGGCTCCGGTTTCCACGGTAGCCGTAGGGGTTTCTGCAAGTATGGGTACAGCGTTGCTTACGTCCGGATGTAAAGGAAAAAGGTACGCTCTGCCGCATGCAACAATCCATATGCATCCAACAAGCAGCGGATCACAGGGCTACACGGAGGATGTAAGGATCGCAACCCGCGAGCAGGAACGAATTCAAACACAACTTTTCCACCTCATGGGAAAACATTCAGGCCACACGTGGCAGGAGATCCAGGAGTACTTCCTGCGTGATAAGTATATGAGCGCCCCGGAAGCCAGGGCATTCGGATTGATCGATGAAGTGCTGGGGGATGTAAGTGACGTGGTTGTGATGGATAATCCGGAGTTAAAAATGAACCTCTTTCAGACTGCTCCCACTAAAACCGAACTGACACCCTGAACGGCACAAGTAAGGATGTTTATTCTCCGATAAGCTTCGCTTTTAAAACGTGCCGCCGTCCAATCACGGCGCTCAAAGGTTCCTCCAGGATTTCGCAATCGAGCAGGTTCAGGTCTGTCGTTCTTCTCCCGCTGAAAACATTGATGAGAACGTTCAGGTCCTTTTCCGCCAGCGCTTCATAGCTGCTCCTGGATATGCTAAGATTTTCAAACTGTGCGACCCTGGTCCCGGAAAGTTCCACACGAGGCTCGCCCAGGTACATTTCCCCCATTTCATCCACTTCAATATTTAATCCCTCGCGTGGTACGCCGGAAAGGTAGGCCTGAACAATAATCGTTTCGCCGGCTGCATTCAGCTTTTTCTCAGCCGCATCGCTTAGCACAATTTCGATCTCAAATTCGCCGATCGTAAGCGAATCGCCATTCTCACTAAAATTGCCGGATGCCACCTCTTGCTCGTCGGGATCGTCATAAACGTCTTCAGGCTCGCTTGCTTCGGGAATACTATCATTGCCTGATGTCCGCTCACGGTTGCCCGAGCAAGAGATGATTGCGAGAAGGAATGCCAGGTAGAATAGTATTTTCATATTTTGATAAATAATCGTCAGGAATCAAATAACAGACACCTGAATATTGTTGCCTTGTTTTAAGGTTTGGAGTACTACACAGTATCGCTCGGTCAATTTAAGCAGCGTAGCGATCTTCTCTTCGTTTTCGGGCGTGTCGATTTCAAATATTAAACGTATCTCCTTAAACCCGACAGGTGCATCCCGATCCACAGAAAGGGTTCCCCTAAAGTCCAGGTCCCCTTCGACATTAATGGAAGCGTCCCGCAGATCAAAAACTATAGCAGTGGCTACAGCCCGCAGGGTTACACCCGCACAGGCCGCCAGCGCTTCCAGGAGCATATCGCCGGAGCAGGCGGTCAGTCCGTCACCACCGGTGGCGGGATGTAAACCCGCCTCGACTACGGCCTTCCCGGTTTCAATCTTGCAGGTGATACCCTGTCCGATCGTCGAGCGGGCCCTTAACGTCACCAGCGCGGACGCGGGGTCAGATTTATACTTGTTCTTAAGGGGATCCTGGAGGCTTTTTAATTCTTGCGCATTCATAGTTGGAGCCTCAAATTATCTTATTCGCCATATCTCCCTGAAATATAAAAAAATCCTCAATAGCTAACGTCGGGTTTAGCGTTCTTCGTTTGGACCCGGGCGAATGAACGACGTGGCGCAGCCAGGATTTTACTTTTTCAGTTTCTTCGTCGACACCGCTATCCTTTCCAGGGTTGCCTGAACCCGGAACCGGACCATTTTTTCGATCAGACGCAGTGGTAACGGTTCGTCCATGGGAAATTTTACAGTTCCCTTTCCGCCCTCATACACCGAAAGTTCTTTTTCAAAAGCCTTCATCCTGGGATAGAACCCGATGTGATTTTTCCATGCCGAGAAGTGTACAAGGTTACCATTCATCATAAATGTCGGCATACCGTATTTTATACCTTCTTCCGCCAGTGGTGCTGCTTTGCGAATAGCAGCTCTCAGCTTTTGAAGTTTCACCTGGACATCAGGCGGGTAAAGGGCGATGAAAGCATCAATATCCGCGGGCGTTGTTTTCTCACGTACCATGAATTGAATCTTTTTTATAGTGTTTATCGCATGAATAATCGGGTATGGCAATCTACCTCCCGCTGGTGATAATGGAAAACAAGTTACGGCTGAGTTTCATCTGATCAGGGTGGTAAAGCCGGCTTTTTTGCGGGTATTTTACGACAATCCCGGACATCGCTAACGTTCATGTTTCACAACAGGTAGGAATTCCTTGCGCCAACTCAGTGCCTTCGTGTCTTTGCGGTGAAAAGGAACAGATGAACAATATTCGTTTTTAATGCATCGGAATTTAAGGGGCAGAAAAATCAAACGGGAGACCTGGATGCTGAGTCTCTATTTACGTACCGGATGATCGATCCGGCTTTTTGAGTGGATAGAACAGGCCACGATCCACAGCAGTATTCCGCCTTCTATTATCCGCTGGTACAGCCCGGCGTAGTGTGACAATGGATCCGACCATAGGATACTCATGAAGACGACACAATTAACTCCAATAATTAATGCAAAGAAACCGAGCGCTTTTCCATGAACCCTTTTGCTCAGGCTATATCCGACGATGATCAGGCTTATCGGCACAAAAATATAGGTCAGCATACCGGTCAGGTTATGGATGATCTGCGAGGAACTGGGACTTAGCAGCTGTTTATTGCACCCGCTATCGCAAGGGAACATACTCACCAGAATGGTGGCGATACCATAGAACACGGCAAGGCCGGAAAAACCGACCCTGATGCCCCGTGACTTGGGGAAATTACCGATGGCTGAAAAACCGAAAACAGTTAAAAGTATACCGGCGGGGAAAAATCCGAAGTACCGCAGTTCCCATCCATACGGTGTGTCGATCGCGTACATTTCACTGATGAATTGTGAGGTGTGACTATAATCGGAAAATTGAAATGCTCCAAGGATCGTAGAGACGACAAAGAAACCAACCCCTAAAATACCAGCCCAGAAAGTCAGATACTTGTTCATAGTGGGAATTTTAGTTTTGTGTATGGTCACCGTTGTATTTCTGAATCCATCAAGCGAACGGTGAGTAACCGCGTAATTTCAAATAAATCACTTCAAAGGTTTGCCTTCAGGCGGGCAACGGAATCCGTCAATCCTGAAAAAAAGATGTCTTCATTGCCTACGCTGGCCGTCGTTAATACCGAGGAAGCGTTTTTTTTTCGTTTTGAGAAAGCAATTCAAGAATCCGCTGTATTGTCCCGTACCGGATGACTGAAAAATACAAATGCAAATAACAGTGCTCCCACGACATAAGCAATTGTTATAACAAGTAACAGGGTCGTTGGCGACACCGTATAATGCTTAATCAACGCGAATGCCGCAACAGTAAAGTGAGTGAGGTTTCCAATGGCTATCGGCCTGGCGTATATGCCACCGATCAGGTTGGCTTTTGCTGTCCAGTTTACCATAGCAAACGCGAAATACAAAGCGCCCAATACCTGGAGAACGACGGCGTCCATACCTGCGGTCGCTGCCTGGTTCAGGTAATTCAGAATTTCATGCGGCATAAACGACAATAGAATACCCACAATTCCCATTGCAATAGCGCTTGCCGTCATCAGTAGTTTTGTGTTCATCGTATATTGCTCCTCTACGGAGCAACATAGTCAAAAAAACCTTCCGCCGCCATGGCGGATTTTTTCCTCGCGCATTGATCGGGCTGCGGTCGCGGCGAACTTGCAATGTTTAATAGCGGCATAGCTCATTAGATCCGAATCCGGATGTCCGGATCCTGGCCCTCGGAAGGTTATTTCACAATGTCTTGCAGAATCTTATCATCCGTCACATTCCTTTCTCAAAATTAAAAGAACAGACCTCCGCGCAAACAGGTAAATAAAAAGGCTATAGCCACATCGCAGCTATAGCCTATCCCGAAATGCGCATATGTCATTTTACGAGTTCCATATCTTTGATACCGTCGTATAGCGGCTCGATCACCCACTTCCCGCTTTTGTCAATGACACCCCACTTCTCTCCTTTTTTCACTGCAGCGTAACCGTTCTTAAAATCCCTGGAGCCATCGAACTCCGGTTTTATAACCCACTCCCCTTTGCTGTTAAGAAATCCAAACTTCTCATTTTTCCTTCCCCGGGCGAGGCCATCAAAAAAATCTTCATAAATGTCTGTATCCTTCAGGTAGCTGATCTCGCCGGACTTGTTTACATAACCCCATTTGTCGCCGGACTTGATCCGTGCCAGCCCGCTCTCGTCACCAAAATTTTTCGCAACATCAAACTGAGGTTTGATCACCCACTCTCCTTTTGTATTGATATAACCCACAGTCTTGTCAGCGGTCTTAGCCCAGGCCAGACCATCTTTGAAGTATCCCACACTTTCGAATTTCGCTGGAATAGCGACCTTACCGTTTTCATTTATGAATCCGAAATTTTTATCAGCAGCCCGGAACGGTGCAAGTGATTCTGAAAATGTTTTCAGGTCGGTGACTACACCATCGACGGCGATCTCCTCTCCTTGCGTGTTGATGACTTTAATCGTTGATCCGCTTTTTACCGGCGCAAAACCACCGTTAAAATCTGATACGTGATCATATATCGCACGTATGACTAGTTTCCCTTCCGTATTCAGATATCCCCACTTCTCTCCCTGCTTTACAGGAACAAGTCCGTCTTCAAATCCCTTCAGGTCGAAACCGAGGCCGTCGATCAATTTAAAATCTTTGATTTCCGTTGCCAGTTTTTCTCCTTTCAGGTTAATAAAATAATACTGCCTGTTCTTCGAATCATAGATGGCTGCCAGGCCGGCGGAGGAAAATTCATAACACTTGTCGAATTGTGCCGGGATGATCAACTCACCTTTGATATTGACATAGCCCCATTTTTTACTGCCTGCGGGCTTTACCTGGGTTACATAAGTCTGTGCAAAAACAGCGGAACAGAAAAACAAAAACAGCGAAAAAAACAAGAGGATTTTCTTTTTCATAAGGGTTGTATTTATATAAGCAATGTAAATTTTTTTCAGGGGAATTCCCTAGGTAGTAGCGGTCAAATAATTCACTGGACTAACAACGGATGCGTCCCTGAATGGTTAGGCTTTTACCCGGACTTTTATCCACATTTTTTGGGCGTCCCCATTATCAAACAGATTTTCTGTTTCCGGATAGCCGCGCTGCGACAATAAAAAGAGACGCAAGTATAATAAACGCCAAAAGCAGACCTAAGCTGTTGTATGTTACCGCTTCATATCCCAGCGCACCGGCATCCACGAACGGATAAGGATAAAATCCCGATAACCTTCCCCTTATAAGTATGAAGATGAGGTAGCAAACCGGATAGACCAGCCAGGAGAAAATAGACTTCCACCGGACATCCCTTTTTTCCGGTACTACCCACCAGAATACGATCGTGAACAGCGGGATGACGGAATGTAAAAGTTCGTCGGCGACTAACTGCCATCCCTCCGGCGACCACAGATGGCGCAATAATACCTGGTACACCAGCCCGACAACGGTGATGTAAACAACGATGGCTGTTGACGACGATGCCGTGGAAAAAAAGCGGCGCAACCGGTTTTCCCTCCCGACAAGCCGGGAAGTAAAATAAGTTGCAACCATCATATTTGTGAGTATTGTGAAATAGCTAATGAAACGTATCAGTGTCTCGGGAACGGGCGCTGTACGGTTCACGATGATCAGGTATAACTGTAGCAGTACTGCAAACCAGCCGGTAATTGCGCCGGATATCGAAAAAATACGTCGCTCACGTCCCTCAGTGTTCATCCTAACAATATTACAATTTCGTTAAGACATCTTAACTCCTATCCATTTACCTGCCGCGGGATTCGTGACGCAGAAAGTTCAATCCTGTGGCAGACTTTTCCTGCCATAACGTTATATTTACATATGTTTATCAAGGTCATTAACTGGTGTAGTCATACCATTCTTGCCAAAGATAATGAACCTGTATTCTACCTGGAAAGGGATAACTGGGATGACAACTATTTTAAGACCCGGTACCATTTGCACTTGTCCGGAAATCATACCGAGGACGGAGAAGCATTGTGGATAGGTGAAGTGAAAATACTGCGCAAAGGTCAACGGAGAAACGACGGGGCGTTGCTGGAGCCGGGAAACCTGGACTACCTGGGTTACCGCTTTTGTTCCATCGGGCAGTCCCTTGACTATTATGAACGGATCGCGCGGCTGGATTCAGCCATTCGTTATCAGGTCCTCTCCGCATTGCGTGATATCGTGATATACCCGACCCTCATGAATGACTTTGAAGGCGAAGACGGCATGAATGCGTCCCTACTTCACTACCTCAGCAAGGAAGATGACTTGTTTGCCCTGGGCCCTGCAATTGTATCCGGTGATTTCAGCAAACTCCCCGTCCCCGATATTTCATTTACATTCCAGGCACCGCAGTTGGCGGAAGCGCTTCCATTTCGATTTGAATCACCTCTCCACGGATACCGTGAACCGACGGACCGGGACACCAGGGTATCCGTTATTTCAAGCGGTACTGATAACTACGGAACTTCGCTTCTATGCAACCTGGCACTCGTGAGTTATGCCTCGAACGAGGAACGCGACCTTGTCCAGGAAACAGGAACTATTTTCCCCTCCGGAACGGCTTTTACGAAAATTATATGCCTTTCATACCGGTCAGTGCCGGGATTCCGGGTACCCGGAATCTACCTGCATGAAAAAGAACAGATCGCCAGGGAAACAGCAGCCGGAAGGGGCCGCTTTATCTACCTGGGTAGCCACGATCTGACCAGGGAACTGGAAGATGCCCTGCAATATTATACCATCGACACGGATGGCAGGGTATGGGAACACGACAATCCATCCGGCGAGCCACCAACTGTTCACCTGAAACCTTCGGAAGAACTTTCAGCCGAATTCGCAAAGGCTATCGGACGCATCGAACAGGATCTGAACAAACAGGACCTCTGGGACAACGTCATGGAGATCCTTCAGTCGCACGAAGAACTGCGTTTCACGGGCGAGATCAAGCTGGAGACCTTGCGCGACGACGAACTGGAATCATTTTTTTTGAATCTCAACTCCGGGCAACAGATCCTGTTTCATGCACTGGCTAATCTTGTCATACAGGTTTCGCCTCGAAGTCTCCTGTTATCCGACGGGCCGGAAGATTGTATGCCGCCAACCCTGATTCCAGCGCTCGTCAAATCGCTTTCATACATCCTCGAAAGAGAAAACGCATTCATGATCGTCGCTACGACCGCGACAGATTATTTTTCCGATACACCGGGAAAAAATATATCCGTGTCAGACCCGGTTAAGGAATACCAGCGGAACGAAACGCCGAGGACAGAAAAAAATGATCATTCCGACGCAGCCATCTTCCCCCATATTCTGGGACTTCCCAACGAAACGTTCCCTCCATCATTATAGGTTGGATGTAACACCGGTATTTGTTTACATTAGAATCCAACTTCCGTTCCACATCATGCCGAATAAGCGTAACAGATCTTTACTTTTGATTCTCTGTGTCATTACTTTGAATCCGGTGCTTGGCCAGCAAAAACCGACGGCGGGCCCACTCATCTTCCAGAAACAACAGGTCGCATCCGAAGCCTTTGAGTCCGTGAATGTCATGGACATCAACAAGGATGGTTCGCCGGATATTTTTTCCGGTTCCTTCTGGTATAACGGCCCCAACTATCTGAACCGGAATTTTACCGGCCCGGTGAAGCGGTATGGCGAATACTATGACGATTTTTCCACGATCGTTCTGGATGTGAACAAGGATGGTAATCCGGATATTATTACGGGAGGATGGTTCGGCGGCGAACTCGTGTGGAAAGAGAATCCCGGAAAAAAAGGCAACTGGCCCGAACATCTGATCGCGCGCACCGGCAATATTGAAAGTACTCAGGCCTGGGATATTGACAGCGACGGCACAATCGAAATTATTCCCAATACCCCGGGCAAACCGCTGGTTATTTACCGATTAAAAAAGCAATCCGTTACTTTTGATTCTGTCATGGTCATGGAAAAGCATGGACACGGCCTTGGCTATGGCGATATAAACGGCGATGGACGGGGCGACCTTATCGTGGAAAAGGGATGGCTTGAATGCCCGCCAGAGCCGTTCAGCCAGTCGTGGGTGTTCCATCCGGAACTGGACCTGGTGCAGGCAAGCGTACCGATGCTGGTAGCGGATGTCGACGGCGACGGTGACAACGACCTTATCATTGGTCAGGGACACGACTACGGCCTAAGCTGGTATGAACAACGGGTGGACAAGACGAAAGTCAGGACCTGGGTGAAACATCCGATCGATCTATACAATTCGCAGTTTCATACCATGGCTCTGGCCGATATCGACAACGATGGATCGGATGAGCTGATAACGGGTAAACGATACCGCGCTCATGATGACAACGACCCCGGCGCACATGATCCCGCAGGGTTGTACTATTTCAAGTGGAATGGGCAGTTCTTTTCGAAACAGGTAATCAGTTACGGACCTCCGGGTGAAGGAAAAGGGACAGGGATCTATTTTGCCGTGGAGGATCTGAATAAGGATAACTGGAAGGATATTGTCGTGGCCGGCAAGGATGGGCTTTGGGTGTTTTACAATAAAGGACCGGCGAAGTAGGTATTGATTCAGGCCGGAATAAACAGTGGTCCTTTCTCTAAAGTCGTCTCACTCCCATTCCGCCGTCCGCATGGATAACCTGGCCAGTTGAATACGGAATATCGCCTTTGGCGAGAGCGGAAACGATCTTCCCGATATCTTCCGGTGTACCCCATCGCTTCTCAAGGGTAAGGCCCTCTCCGATGAGTTTGTCGTATTTTTCTTTTACCCCGGATGTCATATCGGTGGTAATGATACCGGGCCGCACTTCATAGACGGGAATATTCGCTTCGCCAAGGCGGGCCGCGAACAATTTCGTCATCATACTCAGGCCGGCCTTGGAAATGCAATACTCGCCCCGGTTCACCGAAGCCACCTCGGCCGACACAGAAGTAATGGAGATAATGCAGGGGCTGTACGCCGGATTGCCTTCTTTATCCTTCAGCATCTGATTGGCCACTTCCTGTGTGAAAAAGAATGTTCCTTTCAGGTTGATATCCAGTAACCGGTCATAATTTTCCTCATCCAGTTCGAGGATATCCTTCCGCGAAGCCGGGGCAACACCGGCATTATTGACCAGGACATCTATAGTTCTGTAATGTTCAATCGTCTTTTTAACAATACGGTGACGATCATCGCGGTTCGCAATGTTTCCAGGACAATAAATCACATCCACATCATGGCTTTTGAGGATATTGAGTTGTGCCTGGATCTCGTCTTCCCGGCGAATACCGTTAATGGCCAGGTTGTAACCCTGCTGTGCCATGGCGACAGCAATACCATAGCCGATACCCCTGCTTCCACCGGTGATGAGCGCTGTCTTTTTCATTTCTCAAGTTTGATTTCTTTCAGCCGGGCCGCCTCAGGAAGCGATTTATAAAACGGGTCGAGGGGGAAGCAGCCTGAGATCATGTCGTTACGCGGTGCTGTCGTACAGTCTGAAAAAGTCCTGCAAAGTTTGTCGCGTTTCAGGGCGTGACCATTCAACACATCTTCAGGCATCTCCGGATAAGACAACACCATACGACCTAACCCGATGAAATCCGCCATCCTGTGGTCCAGTACATTCTGCCCAACATGGGGAAGCCACTCCTGCAGATAGGAATAGGCGGAGCCGGTGATCGCCATGTCAGGGAACGCATTTTTGATCTCAGCCGTAACGGCTAACTGCCTGGCTACACCTACCAGTGGATCTTCCGGTGGCTGGTAACCATCGGAAGGCGGGAACAACGCCGGCCGTTGAATGTGCGGATTGTAATACGGGCTCCCCGCGGTAATACAAACCAATTGTATACCGAGCGACTGAAGCAACTCCATAAACCGGAACGTCTCGGTGAGATCATTGCGCAAACCGGTATGGTCGCCTCCGAAAGAATAGTTGTAGCTTCCCTCGCCAAATTCCTCCGGAATACCGATGTGATCCTCACCCGGCTTGAACGGAACCCAGTCAAATGCGCTCAGCCGGACACCAATCTCCATTCCGGGTGCTTCGGCTTCAATCCCTTCAACAATAGAAGTCAGGAAGCGGGTCCGATTCTCAAAACTTCCGCCGTACTTGCCGTGCCGGCCCCGCGCGCTGAGGAACTCGTGGCCAAGATATCCATGGCAGTGTTTGATATCCACAAAATGGAAACCGGCTTGTTGCGCCAGCACAGCCGCATGAACAAAATCGTCGATCAACCTGTCGATATATTCATCGGATACGACAGGATAATCATCGGCCATACCAAACTTGCGGTTCAAAACAGGATGTTCATAGAGGATGTGCGGCTCCATCCGGTTCTTGTCGTTGGGCTTGCAGAAACGGCCACTATGGGTGAGTTGCAAACCTATAAGCAGGTCGTCAGTATTCCCAAACTTTTCGTGATGGTCGTTGTGGAGCGAGTCAAAGAGATGTTTGTATTCATCCACCGTGTTATCGGTGATCAGCAGTTGATTAGGATTCGCCCGTCCCTCGTGACGGACAGCAACGGCTTCACAACCCCACAATAACTTGGCTCCGCTGATAGCAAAATTTTTCCAGCGGTTCTTCGTATACTCGGTGGGTCTCCCATCTGTCGTCCCGTCCCATCCTTCCATGGGAAGAATGCAAAAACGGTTACCGATCGTACGTCCTGAATGGAGTTTAAAATCCCGCGAAAACGGCGACCGGTCCGCAGGTTTTAATACGTCATCGAATGGCAATAATGCGCCGACCTCATTCAGGTAGCCCCGAAAGTCTTCCGCTGTTTTAAGCTGCGCTACACGCTTGTATTTAGGTTTATGTTTTGTTGACATACCGTTGGTTAAAAGTTATTAAACAACTCCATTCTTGAGGCGACGACACCGCTACATTGCCTGCTCTCACCATGGATGAAACCCATCTTATTGGTGACGTATTTCCAATCGCAAAACCTGAATGAAAGTGGAAATTTAATCACCAGTCAGTCCGTGATAAAATGTATAATAAGGTTCCTTCCTGATCAGCCTCGTGAGATATAGCACCAGTTCCCGGGCGTGATAATCGCCCCACATGCTCGACTCGTCGCAGGGAACTTTCCTGCCCTTCGGAATATTGTCCCAACCATTCGGCCGGTGATAAACAGAGTGCAGGATCAATCCTTCATGATCGTCACGTGTTGAGAGGTAAGGTTCCGAAAGCAGCGTTTGCGTTACCGTGAGTCCCGCCTGAATATAATTTTTCGACCGGTCAGGGTCTGATATTTTCAAATAATTCCCCAGTCGCAAAAGCCCCTGCGCCGTGATCGCAGCCGCCGAACTATCGACAGGTTCATGATCGTTGTAAGGATCTGACGTTTTATTCAGAAAGTCGCCGAGGTGTACCAGGCCGGGCGCACCGGTATCCCAGTAGGGTATCCCATCCGTGGCCGTATTGGCAATGTAAAAGTCGGCCGTCGCAGTCGCTGCCTTCAGCATTTTTTCCACTACCGCCTGCTTGTCGATTTTGCCCAGCTGTTCCGTTGATAGTGTATCAAACAATTCAAGTTCCTCGGCAAAGCCGCAGACGGCCCACGCAAGACCTCTTGTCCAGGTCGTGAATCCACTGAATCCCTGCTGTGAATTCGGGCAACGATAATTTCCGTCGTTTACATTAAATAGGCATTCATGGGCAGTACGTCCGCGTACATCGTAGGTATCCCGGCCTTCACCATAAAATACGGAATAATCCGCGGTTGCCATCAGGTGCTTAACGCCGCGTTCCATCAGGTTTATCCGGATATCATTTTCACTTTGAAAGACATGTCCCAACAGGTGAGAGATCATCATGATACGGCAGGAACGGACTGTATCCACGAAAAGAGACTGCGGCCCGTTGAATGAGTACACAAAACCGCCGTCTTTGATCTCCGTCCATCGCATAGCCTGGACGGCGCCACTGACCTTCAGCGCCAGCTCATAAAAGTCCAGTTCTCCCTGATTCATCCCGATCTTCCCCTCCACCATCAGTCGCCTCAGGTTACCGTAGGTACTAACATTGTTGAAGCCATGATCGTGTACACCGTTATGAGTCAGGTGGGGCGCCATTTTTTTTATGGTGTTTTTCCTGCCAATATCGAGAAACTCTTTCTCGCCTGTCGCGTCATACTGCAATAGAGCCGAACCGTACTGAAAGCCCTGGGTCCACTCTGTCCAGCCCCGCGTTGTGTATTTTCCGTTTACGGTGAAGACCGGCGTTTCATTGCGTTTGGCGAAATTTTTTTCGATCGCTCGTATCTTTTGGCCAGAAAGCCTCCAGAATGTATCAATGGCCCCTTGAAGTTTTTGAAGCGTGATTTGCGGATCTGTGATCATATTTTACCGGAACTGTAAGCCATGAAAAAGTCTATAAACAGCGGCAAGATACTATAATGTGTATAAGCTGCAAGGCAGTAACAACGACCGGATACGAACATATTTGTTCTTTAATGGTCGCCGTTTTTTGAAAATGGATGGATTTCAGCTCTTCCTGGCGTTGGCCGCTCAGCTGGCATAATGATTGGCAGGTAACACTTCAAAGTAACCTCCACATGCTGCGCAACTTTATAAAGGTGATCTTCCGCTACCTGCTCAGGAGCCGTTTTTTTTCCCTGTTGAACGTACTGGGACTCTCCATCGGCATTGCCTGTTGTATTGTTATCTTCCTCTTCATCCGGAATGAAGTGGCATACGATCGCTTTCATTCCGATGCCGATCACATCTATCGCGTCATTCGCCAGTCCACCATGGGCAGTATGCCCTACAACATCGGTGTTACATCGGGACCCTTTGCCGGAGCGCTTGCCATGGATTTTGGTGACCGTATACAATCCGTAACCCGGGCCCAGCCTTTCGACGCCCTCGTCCGTTACCAGGACAAATCTTTTATTGAAGAGAAACTTCTCCTGGCCGATAAAAACTTTTTTGAGTTCTTTGACTTTCCGCTCGCAATCGGATCCGCCAGTAACGTACTGGCTGAACCGGGTAACATCGTCGTTACCCGGGCATTCTCAAAAAAATATTTCGGCGACGAAGATCCCGTCGGGAAAGCATTACGCCTCGATGATACCTACGATCTCCAGGTATCCGGAGTGCTGGATGAACTGCCGGGGAATACGCACCTCCAGTTTGATGCCATTGCATCGATACAACTTATTGAAAAAGAATCCTGGTTTAAAGAGTGGTGGAATAACGGACTGAATACCTATATAAAAGTGGCCGGCCCGTCTGACGCGGCCTTCCTCCGTTCAGCATTTCCCGGTTTTATGGACAAGTATTTCGGGAATGATTTCCAGCGTGTCGGAAACCGGATCGGCTTAAACCTGGAGCCCCTCAGCAAAATATACTTCAACTATGCCACACGGTATGACCGTAACATTAACCATGGGGACAAGCGATACATTTTTATCTTCGGAACCGTAGGCGCGATGCTTATCCTTATGGCCGCTATGAATTATATTAACCTTGCCACGGCGCAGACATCGCGGAGGGCTAAAGAAGTAGGCATTCGCAAGACGCTTGGCTCGTCCTCGGCGAATATCGCCTTACAGTTCCTTTCAGAATCATTCGTACTCTGTCTTATTTCCCTTCTATTTGCCGTAGCACTGGCACAAACGGCGATACCCTTGTTCAACGTGAACTTTGGACTCTCCATTCCGGAGATCTGGCATGACCGGCAACTGTGGTTGTTCCTTCCACTTCTCCTGCTTGTCATCGCTTTGATGGCTGGAGTATATCCGTCGTTTTTACTTTCTTCCTTCCGTCCCGTACTTATCCTGAAAGGAATAGTGAAGAGTGATCTGCGGTATCTGTTCGTTCGGAAAACACTGGTGGTCTTTCAATTCAGTATGTCGCTATTTATGATCATCGCGACGTTGTTTATTGGAAAACAATTGCGCTTCATGCGTGAAAAAGATCTTGGATTCAGCCCAAACAGGGTGTTGCTGGTACGACTGAATAACCCTGTTATCCGAAAGGCGGCAGAATCGTTTAAGGAAGCGCTTTCGCAGAATCCGCAGGTGGGAAGTGTCAGCTTTTCATCGGGACATCCCGGAGGTTTTTATGATGCCTCTACCGTTACCGTCCAGGGCCAGGAAGAGAACCTACGGATGCGGACGCTGTGGGCAGATGAAGACCTTCCCGTCACGATGAACATCGAACTGCTGGCTGGCCGTTTTTTTCAGCATGATATTGGCGCAGACACCGCCGCGTCCCTGGTACTCAACGAGACAGCTGTACGCGAGTTAGGCTGGACGCCGGGGGAAGCTATTGGTAAGCAGTTGAAAGTAGCGCAGTTCGACAGCCTCTACAAGACCGTTATCGGCGTCGTTAAGGACTACCACTTTACATCGGTAAAAGAAAAGATCGAGCCCCTCATCATCGCCTGTGGGCACAACGGAGCAAATGTCTTGATCAAACTGGAAGGGAACGATCTTCAGCAGGCTGTTGCTACACTGGAAGGAATCTGGAACACGTATGAGACCGGTTTCCCCATGGAAATGGTCTTTCTGGACGAAACCCTCAGCAGGCTATATGCTTCGGAGCGGGTACAGGCGAAGATGTTCTCCATCTTTTCGACGATCTCGCTGGTGATCGCCTGCCTGGGGATATTCGGCCTCGCGACCTTCATCGCGGCCCAGCGAAGAAAGGAGATTGGCATACGGAAAGTACTGGGTGCGACGGTAAGCCAGCTTTCGCTGTTGCTCATGAGTGACCTGTTAAAACTGGTCCTTGTGGCGAATGTTATCGCCCTGCCCCTCGGATATTGGGCAATTCGCGAATGGTCGGCCGGGTTTGCCTACCGGGTACCCCTGAGTCCTGTCATCTTTATTGGCGGTTGCGCGATCATCCTGATCATCTCACTGGCGATTGTCGGCGCCAATGCTTCCCGGACAGCGATGGAGAATCCGGTAAAATCCCTGAGGCCCGAATAAATCGAAAAACACCACATCACACTCACTGGCGTTTGGACGGATCGGGTATTTGTTTTCAAAATATTTCCCTTTCTTTGCGGCGGAATTGATTATTCCTGAGAAAAAACCGAACGCATAACTGTTTCCAGATGAGATTATCCATTTTTTGCCTTTCATTATTGATATCCACGTCCCTTGTCGCCCAGTCGAAGAAAACGCTTCTGACACAGGTGGAGCAGCTGAAAAAAGAGGCTGAGCAGCTGAAAACAGAGATTGTGCAGCTGAAGACCCCGAAAGTCGTTCAGCTTGATGATACCCTTTCAAAAGCAAGTTACGGACTTGGTATACTGGTAGCCGCCAATCTGAAAATGCAGGGAGGAGATTCCCTGAATGTGGAGGCATTACTGGATGGTATGAACGATGTCTTCACCGACAAAAAGCTGAAAATGGAGCAGCAGGAAGCGCTACCGATCGTGCAGATGTATATGCAGCAGGCAGGCGAGAAAAAAATGATGAAAGTAAGAACGGATAATGCCGCATTCTTAGACGCCAACAAGAAGAACAATGGTGTAACCACAACAGCCAGTGGCCTTCAATATAAAGTGATCAATACCGGCAAAGGCAAAACTCCCGCCGCAACAGACAAGGTAACCGTTCATTACGTCGGCAAGCTTATCGACGGAACCACCTTTGACAGTTCCGTGGAAAGAAACGAGCCCATAACGTTCGAGGTGGGTGGTGTCATTCCAGGATGGACCGAAGCACTGCAGTTAATGCACGAAGGTGATAAGTGGATGCTTTACATACCCCATGAGTTAGCTTATGGCGAGCGTGGTGCCGGAGAACAAATTCCTCCGTATTCGACGCTCGTTTTTGAAGTGGAGCTGATCAAAGTCAACTAAAGAACAGCACCTTTCCGGTGAACAGTTCACCTTTGGTTTTTCAGTATTTCAAATTCCTCTTTTGATATCTTCAGTACTGTACCGTGCCTGACACCGTCGGGAAATGACAGCTGGTCCGATATGTCCTTCCAGTTTTTAAGATCGGATGATCTAACAGCTCCCATTTTTCCATCCCTGTACCGGTCGAAGTAAACGATCCATTGGTCATGGATTTTTATTACCGTAGGTCCTTCCACCCAACTGTCTGTAATGGGCGCTCCTGCCTCACTGTAAGGACCGGTCGCATTTTTGCTGTAGGCCATCCGCAAATTCTTCTTTACCGGATCAAGCGTTTCATCTTTGAAGAACATAATATACTGCCCGCTGTTTTTGATAATCGTCGCGTCGATTACGTTAAAACCGGGGTCGTACAGTAATTTTGTTTTTTTGAACGACTTGAAATTTTTGGTTGTCGTGTAGTACATCCTGTGATTGTATTTGTCCTCCGCTTTACCCTCCGTCAGCGGAAACCTGCCCGGTATGGTAGAAGCCCAGTAGATCACGTATTCAGATCGTCTGTGGTCGAAGTATATCTCCGGCGCCCAGCAGTTCCGTGTGCCCCCTTCCATCTCCATGACGGGAATATAGAGTTGTTTTGTCCAGTTGATCAAATCCGCTGAAGAGGAGTATCCAATACCCTTCTCGTTCCAACTGACGGTCCACACCATGTGAAACAGACCGTCCTTACCTTTGATGATACAAGGGTCTCGCATGAGTTTGTCTTTGCCGGCCGAAGGCTTAAGGAAAGAACTGTCATTGTTAAGCGCCGTCCATTTATAACCGTCGGTGCTATATGCCAGGTGAAGCCCGTCTTCGCCGTTACCCTTGAAATAAGAAAAGAGCAGGATGTCATTAGGGGAAAGGTGTTGAGACCGGAGCATGGAAGTCACGGCACATGACACGACCAGCGCGAGCATCAGTTTTTTCATGCGTCAAATTAAAGAATTTGGTTGAATTCGAGGCGCTCTCCATCCGGACCGGTTATATTGAAATACTTACAACCATTTTTCCAGAACGCGAGAAACACCGGCTCCGGCTCTATGATGTGAAAGCCGGCGGATTTCAGGACGGAAAAGGTCTCACCGATATCCGGAACATCAAATGCAACGTGGTCGATATGCCCGTCCTTTCTTGCGAGGATAGCTGCCAGGTCAATTTCAGGCATCCTGTACAGCTCGATAATGATATTTTCCCGTCGCATCATACACCACGAACCCGTCTCACCGCGGTGAACAAATGGCGCGACCATAACCGCTTCAAAACCCAACCGCTCATAAAACTCCTTTGACACGGTCAAATCCCCCACCGGTATCCCCACATGTTGTAATCCATTAATCCGAATGTTTTTACTCATAACCCAGATTTACAGGTAGTACTTATCCCTTCCAATGATCGTACTGCATATACCTTGCCGTCTCCGCCGCCACACCGGGTCCCATCAATTTTGATATTACATACAGGGACATGTCAATTCCGGCGGATACCCCTGCAGATGTAATCACCCTCCCATTGTCCACCCATCGCTGATCGGAGACGATGCTTGTGCCTGGCGCCGCCTCTTTCAACTGGTCCATTGCTTTCCAGTGTGTTGTCGCCGACAGGTTTTCCAATAATCCCGCCCGGGCCAGGATAAGTGATCCCGTGCATACGGAGAGCACCAGCCCTGCGGTTTCATTGTGCTTACGGACCCAGTTCAGGATTGTGGGGTTATGCATTTCCTTTCGGCTTCCGAAAGGTGTTCCGTCCGGATAAAATCCACCACCTACCGGCACAATCAGGATGTCAGGTACAGGACAATCGGTGAGTGTAAAATGCGGATTGATGCTTAAACCGTTGCGGGCGATGACGGGGGACGCTTCAGCTACCGTATACACATTAAAATATCCGGGCTTGGAACCACTGGCGCCGCAAACGGAGAATACCTCGAAGGGTCCTGCGAAGTCCAGGACTTCAATGTTATCGAACAGCAGGATGGCAATATTTTTCATATTTTCAGGACATCAGTAATCGCCGATGCGTTTTGAACGCATGAAGATATTGAACAGTAGGCATAAATTCTCCCCTGGGCGCTTAAAATTACGTTAACCGTTACAGTTAACGTAACCGGCTTTCCAGGCGATCAGTTCTACCTGCGCTCAGCTATCAGCGACCAGCACAAAGCCCATACGTTAATCAAACAGACAACACCTTTGAAGAACGAAATGAATATTGAAGAACTTTCACCTGGCAATATCAGGCAACTGGTCGACCTCGCCGTGGAATTATGGACAGACTGCAACGTTGAAGAAGAATACCAACATTATGACGGGTTGATAAACTCCGGCAATGAAATCGTTTACGTGGTGACGGTGGACAGAGCCTATGTCGCTTTTATTCATTTGTCAATTCGAAGCGAGTACGTTGAAGGAACGGACGAACTTCCCGTCGCTTACATCGAGGGAATTTATGTAAAACCGGATTATCAAAAAAAGGGATCGCCAAAAGACTGGTCAGCGAAGCAGAAAAGTGGGCCAGGGCAAAAGGTGTAAAACAAATCGCTTCGGACGCACCCCTGACAAATATGACCAGCATAAAATTTCATCACAGCGCGGGCTTTCGCGAAGTGGAAAGGATTGTCTGCTTTGTGAAAGACCTTTAGTTGATGCCGCTCCTGACGGGCGTTGAGCATAATAAAATGGCAATGCTATACCCAGCAGCGGGAATTCAATTCGATTATCCTAACATTAGCTTCTAAGTCCTCATACGTTGTAAAATTCAGCAAAGATGAGAGTAATAAGCCGCATATTGTTAACGGTGTTTTGTTTTGCGTGGGTATACTGATGTTTGAAGCGGCCAGATGTTATGTCACGCAAACAACAAAAGAAGAAATCGACGAGTTGGTCGACCGCGAATCAAAAAACAAAACAAACACGAAATACTTCAGAAGATTTTATACGAGAAGGGAAACCAGAACAGAGTTCTGGGACTGACCCGTCGTACAAATTCCTATTAACCCGTTCACCACACTGTTATTCTATCCTTCTCCGGTTTAAACATTTTATCCCCCGGCTGCACATTAAAGGCATTGTAAAAAGGTGTGAAGTTCATCAGCGGTCCATTTACCCGCCATTTGGCCGGTGAATGCGAATTGGTATTTACATACATCCGCAAAAACTCATCTCTTGTTTTTACCCGCCAGATCCTTGCTATCGAGATAAAGAAACGCTGATCGGGTGTAAAACCATCCAGTTTTGTCGTGTCCCGTCCTTGCTCTGTCAGTTTAAAGGCGTCGTAGGCAATCGCCACTCCCGCGATGTCGGCTGTGTTTTCTCCGACCGTCAACGCGCCCTTTACATGTACCGAGTCGAGCACGGTAAATAAATTGTACTGGTCGATTACCTGCTGTGTTCTGGCCTTGAATTTTTCGTAGTCGTCTTTAGTCCACCAGTTCTTAATGTTACCGTCCTTGTCATACTGCGCGCCCTGATCGTCAAAAGAGTGCGTGATCTCGTGACCGATCACCATTCCGATGCCGCCATAGTTGAGCGCGTCGTCTGCATACAAGTCAAAATAGGGAGATTGAAGGATTCCTGCAGGGAAAACAATCTCATTCATCGGAGGATTGTTATATGCTGTCACCGTTGGTGGTGTGGTGAACCATTCCGTTCTGTCAACCGGCTGTCCTACCTTGGCGAGGCTGTACAGGTAATCGTTTTTATTAGCCGCTAACCGGTTCTCGAAATAAGTGTCCCTTTTCACCTCTACATTCGAGTAATCTCTCCATTTATCGGGATAACCGATCTTTTCGGAAAAGGCGTACAGCTTTTCTTTTGCTTTTGCCTTAGTGGAATCGCTCATCCAATCCAGGTTATTGATGCGCGCTTCAAATGCTTTTTCCAGGTTATCCACCAATACCGCCATTCGTTTTTTGGCATCTTCCGGAAAATATTTTTTTACATATAGCTGCGCCAGCGCGTGGCCGAGAGAACCATCAACAGCCTGCGTCATTTCTTCAGCGCGGCTTTTTTTAACAGCCTGACCGGTCAGAATTTTTGTATATTCAAAAGACGCGTCGGCAAACGGCCGGCTTAAAAAATTCGAATAGTTGCTAAGCGCATAGGCCTTCAGATAAACCTTCCAATTCTGAACGGGTACAGATTTCAGCATAGCGTTCAGCTTGTCGTAATATGCGGGCTGCCCGACGTTAACTGAATCCGCATTCACCCCAAGGTCCTTTAGCAATGTTGACCAGCTCAGGTTGGGATGTCTTTTTGAAAGCGCCGCGACCGCGAGTTTATTATAATTGGCATTCACATCCCTGAGTTCGACATTCGTTCTGTGAGCGGCGGCAAGTTGTTTTTCGATTTCATAGGTTATTGCCGCGTTCTTATCCGCGGCGGCGGCATCCGTGCCGACCAACTCAAACAACCGCGTGAGGTATTTCCTGTAAGCTTGTTGGATCGCGAGTGTTGAAGAGTCGGTTTTGAAATAATAATCCCTTTCCGGCAACCCGATTCCCGTTTGATAAAACTGGGCGATATTGACGGTGCTGTGTTTGTCATCGGGGCCGACATAAAAACCGATAATGGAGTTATTGCCCGCTTTTTGTTCTTCCGTCACCAATTGCAACAGAGAAGGTAAATCGGTCAGGGCGTCGATGCGCTCGAGTACAGGTTTGATAGGCGTATAACCGCGTTTGTTAATCGCCGCTGTGTCCATTCCCGACGCATAAAAGTCACCCACCTTTTGTTCGATGCTCCCCGATGGATTATTGCTCGCGGAAAGGCTGTCCAGAATTCCCTGCAGGCGTATACGTTGCGGGTAATTCAGGAAAGAGTAAGACCCAACGCCGGCCTGACTCGCCGGTATGCTGGCGGAATCGTACCATATGCCGTTCGCGTAAGTAAAAAAATCATCGCCCGGTTTTTTGGATGTGTCTATTCCCGTCAGTAAAACACGTTTTGTATCCGTATGGGATGCTTCTTTGCAGGCTCCGGTCAGCAACAGGCACAGCGCGCAGTAAAATACTCTTTTCATGGTTGAATAATATAGGTATCAAAGGTACAAAGACCGATGTACTTCAAAGGTAGAAAAACGCGGCAATGTTACTTGATTACTTGTAGTTGAGCGGTCAAAAAACAGTACTGGTACGAAACCCGGGCCCGCGGGCTACTTTTCGACGCCGCCAGCCTCCGGGTTAGCCGGCTGACTTTCTATCTCCCGGGATCATTCCTCTCACTGGTCAGTTCCCGGTGGTGGTTTTCGTGGTCAGTTTCCACGCGCCGTTCTTTTTTGTCCACACATGAAAAAATCGCCGTGTGGAGTCGGGTTGAATTTTCCAGCCCTCTCTGACTTCCCTGAACATCTCATATCCCGACGTCATGACCGTTTGGCTGTCCATTGATGTGATGGCTTCAATCATGCGCGACAACGACAGGTAGTTTTTCAAGCCATTCCGTTCATACACTAGTTCGTTTTGTTTCTCCTCCAGGGTAAAATCCCTGGCCCAAAGGTTTAACAGAGCAAGGGTATCCCGGTTTTTCAGGGCGCCGCATTCCCTGGATTCAAGGTCGCCAATTTCATGTTCTATTGCCGACATCTGGAGGTTAGGAGTCCTGATGGCAACGTTTTCCATGATTCCCACGTGCACGATCTCTTTGGCATACGTGGTACTCACCACCAACGGCTGATACTCGCGGGATGGAAAAACAGAAAGACGGCGTCCGGAAGTTACCGCGCCCGTCGTGTCATGGGTCTGTGCGCGGGAACTGATGGTTATCAAAAACGTCAATGCAATCCAGGAGTAGACTTTCATAGAGTTGGCCTCAAACGGAATTTAATCTCATGATCCGAAGTACTAATCTACAAAATTGTATTCTGACATGTGGAGACATGTTCCCCCCGGATCGCCTAAATTGTCATTAGCTGACCAATGATTCACGACATACCCTCTAAACCCTGACCTATGCCCTGGAAAACCGAATCAAAGGAAATTGTCTTTACGAAGGCGCTAGGGAAGCGGGCGCTGACTGGTGCCGCCATCGCCGTTGCGCTATCGGCAATTCTCCTGTTGAATAGTGTGAACATCGATTACGGCGCGTGGGCAGTCCTGCCCTTGATCACCGTTTCTATCGCCGGTGCCCCAGGAGCGGTCTTTTATTCCTTTGATGGTGCATCGCTGGTTTAGTGGTGGCTGGAAAAAGATGCTTGCCGTCGTTGCCGGCATGGTGGTTTACGTCGAATTGGTTTGGCATGCCATGATTGCCGCATTCAATTTTATGGGTCACTGGAATTGACGTTTGAATTGTCGCAGAAAGGGCATTACAGAGAAGAATGTCCATTCACCCGCAGGGTTCTCCCCTATCAATGATTGGCAAAAATGTTACCCGTCAGCGCATGATCCGGCGCCACCGAACGAATGGTGCTTCACATCTAGGGTTGCATCAAATGACGGGTAAATGACGGGTGAATTTTGTCTGCAACGTTCCGCCCGTGCCCGTTAAACGTGTAACATTGTTCCTCTAATTTATTTGTCATGCAGCAACCCGAGTTAGGAAGACGACTTACTGCTCTTCGAAAAGAAAAAAACCTCACACAGGAGGAACTAGTGGAAAAGAGTCACGTGAGTGTGCGTACCATTCAGCGCATCGAAGCTGGCGAGGTATTACCCCGTATGTCAACGGTTAAAATTCTGCTACAGGCGCTGGGCGAGTCCTACGAAACATTCCTGGCGAAACAGCAGGTCGTGGAAACGCAGCAAAACAAATTTCAGGAGGGAACCCGGAACAAGCTGCTGACCGCTGCGCTCGCCGGGGGCGTTTATCTTGTGTCTGAAATCATTCTGGGGGCGATGGACCTTTCCCGGATCACGCATAACTGGGAAACCAACCTGAATGCGATCTATATCTGCCTCACCATTTTAATGGTCGCATCTTTCGCCTTATTCGCCCGCGGATTTATCGTACTGGGTGACCTATTCGAAAACACCATCCTGAAGGCGACTTCGTGGCTGCTGCTGACCGGTGTCACCGGAATGGGTATCCTGGATATCACTTTGTTATCGGTCCATGACGCCGATCGTCTGTGGCTTCCGTACGCCGCAACAGCCGTGCTGATGGGTGCCCTGAGCATGGCGTTCGGAATATCCCTGCTGCGGTTGCAGGACAGCATGGGAATACTGGCACGCATAGCCGGAATACTGGAAATCATGGTAGGATGCACGTTGCTTACCGTAGTGCTGTTTTTTATTACTTATGTGATCCTTGTCCCGGCTGTCGTTGTGGAAATCGTGTTACTCTACCGCGGTTACGAATACGTGTCCCGGACCGAACCGGTACAGGATACCGGTTCATAGCGCTGACCAACTCCGTCGCACTCAGCATGATAAAATCAATTTCCCGGATCTAATCCTCCTTCAATCTTTTTACTATGAAAAAAGCACTGATGCATATCGCTGTGGCCATTCTGATGATGATTCTTTGGGCTGGCGCCGTTTTTCTGGCAACCGTAAACGGCTGGCTGCACCAACCCATTACAAAATTAAATAAAGTGGTATCCTTCCCGGATGCCGTCGACAAGGAACTGGATAAACAATTCGTGGGAAGTTTTGCCATGGCAATCATGAAGGGAGGAATCGTTGAATTCGAAAAATTTCATTCCGCCGGCAAACCCGTCGACAGGAACACAGTATTCCAGGTTTCCTCCCTGAGCAAGTGGATTTCCGCCTTTGGTATCATGAAACTGGTGGAAGAAGGCAAACTGAATCTTGATGCTCCCGTAAGCCGATACCTCACACGCTGGCAACTGCCTGCGGGTAAATTCAACAACGATGAAGTGACGGTGCGGAGACTCCTCAGTCACACCGCCGGTCTTACAGACGGTCTCGGGTACTCGGGTTTTGAGGAAGGAACACCTGTACAGCCGATAGAGCAATCGTTAACCAAAGCCGCCGACGCGGACGAGGGTAGCAGTGGAGCGGTGTCTGTAGGTATCCAGCCTGGCACTACATTCAGGTACTCCGGCGGCGGTTACACCCTGCTTCAATTACTGGTGGAAGAAGTCACGGGGCAGTCGTTTTCGGATTATATGAAAGAATCCGTTTTTGAGCCTCTGAATATGGTTCATTCAAGCTATTTATGGGATGAATATGCAACGGGTGTACTAGCCGAATTTTACAACAGCGACGGTACAACAGCAATACACTATCGTTATACTTCCCTGGCCGCAACCTCCCTCTACACATCTCTGTCTGATCTGGAATTATTTTTCCAGACTCACCTTAACGGTAAGGAACCTGTCGGGAGGAACGTCGTAAATCCGGAAACTATAAAGATGATGAGACAACCACATGCCCGGCAAATGGGCGCCGACATCTGGGGCCTTGGAACAATTCTGTATGCCACAACCGAAGACAGCGATTTTATAATCGGTCACGACGGAAAAAGTACTCCTCCGATTAACACGGCGGTCCGCCTGAATCCCGTTACCGGAGATGGCATCATTGTCCTTGAAACCGGAAGCCCTGTCCTGGCTACCAGGCTCGCGAGTGAATGGGTATTTTGGAAAACAGGTCAAGTAGACACGCTGCTGTTTACCATGTTGGTCGCCGGTATGACCCGCCTTATCGGAACCGGGTGCATTATCATTGTCGCAGTAACCGTCGTGTTCGGTTTGAGCAGGCTCCGGAATAGCAGGAAACCATAAATGCCTTCGATACCCGGTGATCAATGACAAACAAAAACAATGTAAATGGATCGGCAAACATCTGAAGACCTTTTTCAAATAGGGTTCCGTTTGTTATATTAGCCACATCACTCCTACTTTTATGGCTTCAAAGATCATTAGCGGACTTTTAGTCCTGGTAACCGTATATCTCAATTTCAAACACGGCTGGTCGGGGGCGACAAACAACATGAGTTCCGAAGAGGTTAAGATGATGACAGACATCGGCATCGGGAAAAGCTGGTATCTTCCCATCGGTATTGTCTCGTTCGCGATTTGCCTTCTGGTGCTTTTTCCGCAGACTTTTTTTATTGGAAATCTACTTAACGCTATGGTTATCCTCCTGATCATGGCGTTGTCGTTACGGGCAGGCGTCATAAAGACGGCCCTGATCGAGGTTCCGTTTTTATTAATGCCCCTGGTGATGATTTACCTCGGACATCCATTCAGGAAATAGTCTGCGGTAAGAGATCCTGTCGCAAAAAAATACCAATAACGGTTCAGCACACGGGCCTGCTATTCTCTGATACCTACGTTACAACTACCTACGACACAACGGGCAAATTCAAACGGTAAGCAGACCTTGCACAGAACAACAATTGTTCCACCGGGCGATAGCTCAAGGGATGTTGCGGGAACACAAGGACAGGATTTCCCTCCTGGTGCTTCAGATGAAATACACCGTTTTCGTCCGGCGCAACAGGCAAATAAATAGCGGTTGCAAAAAGTAAAAATTGAATTAATTTCGCCGGACAAAGACTCACGAACATCGTATGATCAAATACCGGATACAGTGGTGGAAAATTTTGACAATTGCGCTGCTGTACTACACGGTAATCGGAGGCTTCCTTTTTCCCGTACCCCGGCTTCACATTTTAAATGAAAGTATCCGGATGAACTACTTTCATGTGCCGATGTGGTTTACCATGATGTTTCTTTTCACCTTCTCCGTATGGTCGTCTATCCGTTACCTGTATTCACAGAGCATCACTTTTGATGACAAGGCTGTCGAATCCGTCAAGGTCGCTTTCTTCTTTGGGATGCTTGGGCTGGCCACTGGAATGCTTTGGGGTAATGCAACATGGGGAACGTTCTGGACCAGTGATCCTAAACTCAATAACACGGCGATCGGACTTTTGATCTATTCCGCATACTTTATTTTAAGGGGATCACTCGAAGACGAAACGCAACGTGGCCGGCTAAGCGCGGTGTACAACATATTCGCCTACGTCGTATTTATTCCCCTGATTTATATCTTGCCACGTATGACAGATTCCCTTCATCCCGGTAGCGGCAACAACCCGACATTCAGGCTCTTCGATACCTCACACGACATGAAACTGGTCGTCTATACGGCGATCATCGCATTTATTGCGTTGGGCTGGTGGTTCTTTACGTTGCTGTTGAGAGTACGGATATTAAACAAATCGCACGATGAAACATATTAAGCACCCTATTTTACTGGCATTGATCTTTTCATCATTCGAGTTGTTAGGCCAGGCTAACGAAAAAGTCGAAATGGCCGATGTTCTGCGGCGGGATGGAAAAATATACACCGTAGTCATCGGTCTTGTTGTGATCCTCACGGCGATGATAATCCTGTTGGTCAGGCTCGACCGCAAGATCTTTCGACTTGAACACAAAAAGGGAAAGGAATAGGAGACGAATTCGGTTTCCCGCATACCACATCGCGGCTTCACGATGTCATCCATTCTTCAGGTAATCACCCGCTTGGAGGTTTCCACGGAAGCGCCGGCTTTTGTCAGGTTCGGAATGTTTACGACAAACTCGGTTCCTTCTCCATATTCCGAATATACCTCGATAGTCCCCCCGATCTTCTGGATCGCTTCCCTTACAATGTACAATCCAAGTCCGGAACCGGTTCCTCTTCTTGATGCACGAAAAAACATTTCGAATATTTTCGGCTTCGCCTCGGGCAGTATCCCCTCGCCGTTATCCCGGATATGTATGGTTGCGTGGTCGTCGCCAGCGTCTATTGAGATTTCAATATAGGGATCCTTTTTCCTCAGGTCAGCGTACTTGATTGAATTCGAGATCAGGTTGTTGAAGAGTATCTCCATCCGCGTAACCGATGTAAAAAATGATCCATGCTGTGCGATATCGATTTTCTTCCGTATCCGGTTAAAGTTGTCCATAAACTGAAGCTGCTCCAGAACGGAATCAACCATTGTCTCAAAATGCACCGGCTCGGCTACAACATCAAGACGCGTATTCCTCGAGTGGTCGACGATATCCTTGATAAATCGGTCGAGACGCAGCAAACTTTTCTGTTGCATCTCGAGAAGCTGATTAATGTTGTCCCTGTCCTTTTCCAGTCTTGCCACTTCGATCAATCCCAGTAATGATGCGATCGGAGCGCGGAGGTCGTGCGACGCGGAATAAACAAACCGGTCAAGCTCCGCGTTGGTCTTGATGAGTTCTTCATTCCGGTTCAACAATACCTGCTGGGTCGCTTTCCGTTCGGTGATATCACTTTCAATGGCAATGAACTGGACAATTTTCCCGGAACTGTCGTGAATAGGTTGAACTTCGATGGAAATCCAGTAAGGCTTCCCCTCTTTAGAATAGTTAATGACCTCAATATCCTTAAAGCCTTCACCCGCCCGGACTTTCTCTCCCATAAACGCAGAAACACTTGCGTCGGTCTCCGGCCCGCGGAGAAAGCTACCCGGTGTTTTTCCGATAACTTCGCTGAGCGTGTAGCCCGTTATTCGCGTGAACGCGGGATTCACCCATTCAATTTTCCCATCTCCATCCGCGAGCACAACGATATTGGTAGTGGTGTTGGCAACCATCGCCAGGCGGCGATTCTCGGTTTCAGCTTTTTTACGCTTGCTCACGTCACGGACCATTGCCTGGATGTATACTTCGCCGTTCAGATCGAGCCTGTTGAGTGATACCTCCGCTTCGAATGGCGTTCCGTCGTAGCGGATGTGCCTCCATTCAAAAAATTGGGGCGTTCCATCCAGTACGGCATTTATCTTTTCCATGGCAGCTTCTTCGGAAGGCCGGCCGTTCGGTTGCGCCGGCGGCGAAAAACGATAAGGTGTTTGTCCTATGATCTGTTCGCGGGAGCACTGAAATATCCGGAGGGTTGCATCGTTACAATCGATAAAAGTCCGGTTATCCATCGTGAAGATGGCGTCGCTGGCCGAATTGAACAGAGAGCGCAGACGAAACTCACTCTTCTTCAGAATCTCTTCAGTTTTTTTACTTTCTGTCGTATCGAACGATACACCGATAACCTGCTCCACGCGGCCGTCGCTGTCCAGGAGCGGTGAAAAACTGTTCGAGAACGACGAGCCGTTTACCGAGGTCTCAACCGTAACCTGTTCGCCCTTTAGCGACCGCCGGATCGCGTCGATGATTGAAGGGTTGTTGTGGTAAATGTCAAATAGGGAGTCCCCAGGGTGCAGCGGCGCTGACAACCCAAGATGCGAGACATCGAAATCACCGGCCAATGTAATTACACCAGACTTATTGACTAGAAACGTTATTACCGGTTTTTGCGCTGACATTGACAATGTTGCTTTTTCAAAAAAACACCTCGATGTGTTCTGACTCCAATTCATTACAACCTTATCAATTTAACCTTAAATATAAAATGACAAAAGTGGTGATACTGAAATAAAAATTATGACCAATGTATACCTGGTTATACCGGAAAGTAATCCGGCATAAACCCGCAGTAACGCTGTAAACCTTACTTGTTGAGAACCTCAATGATCATCTGGGCGATGATCTCATATCCCTGGTCGGATGGGTGCAATCCGTCGTAAGTCATGGCGATTGCTTCCGTGGGGTAAGGATATTCGTCCGTTTCGGGGTGAAACGGCACGTCGATAAAGTCGGGGTACGGATAGTTCCGGTAGACGCCGGTGTCCGGATCTTTCAGGCGTTTGAACTTAGCCAGTTTTTCAAGTGTCATACCGCTACTGCCATATACGTCAACTACTTCAAGCTTCTCCAATTTGGCAATGGCTGCAATCGCATCCGCAAATCCTTTCAGCGTCTGTCCGCCCTTCTCCCTGTACGACCCGTAGGCATTGTTATTCATATCCGCCAGGTATACAAAATCGATACGCTGCATCGGTGTAATCAAAATGATCCGGGCTTCCTTGTTCAGCCGCCTGAGCTTTGTGATAATCGTCCGGTAGGATCCGAAGAATGTGTTGTTGCCTGTATCACCTTTGTAGTCGTCCAGGGTACCGATCGGTATTCCCTGCCACCAGTCATTTGTACCCAGAAATACGGAATACAACCCGGCTGGCGCAAGATCCAGGGAATCAATTTGCGTCGCGATACCCCGTGCAGTCCATCCATTATAACCCTTGTTGATATACCGGATAAAAGGCTTTTCACGGACCACATCGGTCATGTAACCCTTTGTAACGCGATTGCCGGTCTCGTCAGGATGATCGTTGAGGTAGGTTATGGAATCTCCAATTGCAACCCACGTGATTTCTTTTTCCGCACATGCGCCGAAAACACAGCACAAAATGATGAAGGAGGCTCTTATTCTCACTACGATGCGGATGGTTTTAGAACCGCAGCAGCAAAAGTAAATTACTCGATCACATGAAACAACCGGTTCCACCTTACTTTGTGAAGGAGGTCGGCCTCGCTGTCGACAGAAAGCCAAACAAATAAAGCTTTTCCGACGATGTGATCTTCGGGAACAAAACCCCAGTATCGCGAGTCAAGAGAGTTGTGGCGGTTATCACCCATCATAAAATAATAGTTCTGCGTGAATGTGTATTCACTGACAGGCTTTCCCTCAATAAGCAGCTTGCCGTCGTTTAACTCCGCATCCTTATGATGTTCGTAAAGCCGGATGGTTTCACCATACAGCGCAAGGGTCGAATCGTTCAAGGCAATCGTCATCCCCTTTTCCGGTATCTGCAGCGGGCCATAATTATCCCCGTTCCATGGGGCGAACCTGGATGTCGGAAAAATATCCTGATCAACTCCTGCTCCGGTGTTCGGATCAGGCTCTACCGTCCTGATAAACGTCAATTCCCGCAGGGCATCCCGCTGGTTGCCGGTAAGCAGCATACTATAAACCGCTTCATTGGAACGACCGCGTCCGAGTAAGGTAAGATCATCTGAACTGAGTTCCAGCTTACGCAATGTGCGACCGGTGATCTCGTCATTTGCCGTCACTGTATACCGGAATTTCATGTATTCCGGACTGGGGAGCGTGTTGCCGTTAACGATCACTACTTTGTCACGGATCACGAGCTCATCTCCCGGAACACCAACGCAGCGCTTTACATAATATTTCTTGAGCTGTACGGGATAATCCACACCATCGCTCAGCTTGGCTGGTGGAACATTAAACACCACAACATCCTCTCTTTTCACTTCGCTGAAACCGGGTAAACGGTATGAAGGCAGTTCGATCCAGTCCAGGTAAGATGGAATATCGGTACCCCAGATCTTCTGATGCGTCAGCGGGATCTGCAAAGGTGTGGTTGTGGTACGCGTACCGTAGTGAAGCTTGCTTACAAACAGGTAGTCGCCCGTGAGTATGGTGTTTTCCATCGAAGGAGTCGGCACGACAAACGCCTCCACGGTGGTCCATCGGATCAGCGTGGCCGCGATTACGGCAAAGACTATGGAGTTAAACCACTCGCGAACAAAAGACTGAGGCTGGGCGGATTTTTTTCTTCCCTTGAAAGTAAACTTCATGGCGATATGCTTTTCCCGATAAGTAGCGTCCCCTAGCGGAAAATTACATTCCCCGCCAAACAAAAATCCCGGCGTACAGAAATGTAGTGTACGCCGGGATCGTGTATTCTTGATGGGGCAAGGCAAAAGACTTCGCTGTTATTCGACCCAGGGTACTTTTTTCGACGGGTAGTAGTCGATGCCCAACGCCTTCAGGCGAGGTCCGTGATTGCCCAGTCTCACCTTATATTCCTCCCAGCCCCTTCCTGTCTCGGGAGACCAACCGATTTCGGCCAGTCCGATGAGTCGGGGAAAAACCATGTATTCAATTTCATCCATGTTGGTGATGGTCTCGGTCCAAAGAGGAGCTTCGATACCGAGAATATTTTCCCGTTTGATACCCTTCACAAGAGTTGTGGGATTCCACATGTAAGAACTGTCGACTTCAATGTAAGCAGCCCAGTGCAGTCCAAGTTTCGTGGTTGAATCATACTGCATATCCAGGTACATCCTTTTGGCGGGGGACATTACCAGTTTGGAACCGTTGGCCACAGCCTCCAGCGCATGCGTTGTGTTCGACCAGTATTGAGCGATTGCTTCAGCCGCATCCGAACGCGGCTGCAGGTTTCCTTTGATTTCGTCCTCCGGTCTCTTTTCATTCATATTGATCTGAGCTGTCTCTTCCCAGCCGATCACTTGTTTCCCGTGCGACTTCACAATGTCCCTGACCTTGGCAACGAATGGGATATAATGCTCCCTTTTTGTCGCATGACTTTCATCGCCGCCGATGTGCATGTAGCGACCCGGTGTAATAGCCGATAACTCCCGGACTACATCGTCAATAAACTTATAGGTGATCTCGCTCGTCGTACACAACGAGCTGAACCCTACTTCGATTCCCGTGTAAAGTGCCGGGGCCTTTCCATTGCAATTCAGTTCGGGGTAAGATGCAAGCGCCGCATTCGTGTGGCCTGGCATGTCAATTTCAGGAACGATGGTAACGAACCGGTCCTGTGCATACTTTACGATATCCTTGTATTGTTCCTGGGTATAAAATCCACCCTTGCCACCTCCCACTTCCGTGCTCCCACCATAGGTGGTGAGGTTCGGCCATGATTTTATTTCAATACGCCATCCCTGGTCATTGGACAGCGAGAGATGAAGAACGTTCATTTTATAAAGCGAAATAAGATCGATATATCTCTTTACATCGTCCACATCAAAGAAGTGACGGGCTACATCCAGCATCGATCCGCGGAATGGATAAGCCGGGTAATCACGTATGGTTCCGGTTGCTATCTCCCAGGGGCCCTCCTGCACCGACGGCAGTTCAGCCTTAGCCGGCAACAGCTGGCGTATCGTCTGGACCGCCCAGAAAATTCCCGCAGGCTTGTTTGCCGTTACTTTCAACAGGTTTTCCGTAATCGTGATCTCGTAACCCTCGTCGCCTAATTCCGCATCAGCGGCTCCCGCATTCAGGTAGATCCCCTCTTTTGGTTCCCCCGATGCAATAGATACCTTAACACCGTACCCTGTTGACGGCTTTAGCCTGTCAGCCAGGAACTGACCGGCGAATTGAAGTTCCGGCGATTCGCCTTCCACGAATATTTCCGTTTCGGCTGTGATCTCAAAGACCCCGGCTGTAGCCGTTACTGAAACTGGTTTTGGAATAAGGTTTTCTTTTGTCAGGTCAGTTGGCGGATGTTGTTTACACGAGGCCAGCGCCATCAGCAATAACACAGACAGCCCTATATTTTTAATGTTCATATGGGTATATTTTATGGGGCCGAAAGTAGAAAATTTATTACCAATTATGCGAACAATTTACATGGTGTGTGCACAAACACCGATCTCCCCACTACATTCGGTTCCAGCGCCGGAAGTGTGCCCGATGCACATACCCGCTTGTCTTTTTTCCGGGCGGTGGTTCATCATTGCTCGTATCTGTTTCTACCTGTTATGGTATATTTGTACCCTAAAACCAACCAGATATGCAAAAGATTGAAAATAAGATAGCCTTAATCACAGGAGGCAACAAAGGAATCGGATACGGCGTCGCCGAATCATTGCTGAAGGAAAATTGTAAAGTGGCTATCACCAGCCGGTCGAAAGCCGGCGCAGACGAAGCAGCCTCAAAATTGAGCAAAGTTGGAAAAGGCGAAGTGATTGGAATTGTAGCGGATGTCCGCAATCCGGCTGACCTTCAACAGGCTGTGGAAACCATTCTGAAGAAATGGGGCCGGCTTGACGTCCTGGTGGCCAACGCGGGTGTCGGTTATTTTGCATCCATCGAAACACTGACACCTGAACAATGGCATGAAACAATTGATACCAACCTTACGGGTGTATTCCACAGCATTAAAGCATCGCTGGCGGCATTGAAGGAATCACAAGGATATTTCATCACGATGGCCAGCCTTGCCGGAACCAATTTTTTCCCGAATGCTTCAGCCTATAATGCCAGCAAATTTGGCCTCGTGGGTTTTACACAAGCCGTGATGCTGGATGTCAGGGCGCATGGTATTAAGGTGACAACCATAATGCCAGGATCGGTCGCTACAAATTTTAACAACCATCAGCCCACAGCAGCCGACGCGTGGAAGATCCAGCCGGAAGACCTTGGACAAATCGTTGTCGATCTGTTGAAGATGAACCCGAGAACCCTTCCCAGCAAAATAGAAGTGAGACCAAGCATTACACCGAAGTAACGACCCCTATTTTTTCGGATTCGGCAACCTGCCGGAACCCTTACACCAGTCGCACGTCTCTTTACCGCGTGCGTCATACCAGAAACCTTTGCCCTCGCACCTGCTGCAACGGATAAAATCCGGCGAGGCAAGCAGTCTGCGTGCGATCAGGTATACCACGGCGACAATGCCGGCCAGGAAGAGTATGCGAAAAAAGACGACGACCATCAGATTTGGATTGTTTGTGTCTTGCGTTTAACCGGCCGGAGTCAAGGAAGCAATTACCGGCCACGTTGTAATTTTAAAATTATTACGGACGATTCAAATCCTGTTGTATCCGGTTCCGGTATTTTAGAAACGGGAACATACCTGTCCCCGGACACCGTTTAAAGAAAAAAAAATGACCAGTCGGCAAACTGACCGATCCCGAAAACCTCGCTTCTTTGACCTATATTCGTGATACTTAAATATTTTTTATTCCGATGGAAGAAGATTTTCGATCATTCAAAAAAGGTACGGCGGCGGTTTGGGCGGGCGAGACAGAGCCATTTTATATGGGCGCAACCACCTCTCCTATTGTAAACAGCGTTACGTTTGCCTACCATGACCTGGACGAATGGTACCAGGTGGCTACTGGTAAACGTGAAGGGTATATTTACAGCAGAAATACAAATCCAACGGTACATGTACTGGAGGAAAAGATCCGGGTGTTGGAAGGCGCCGAAGCATCGACCTCGTTCGCGTCGGGTATGGGCGCCATCAGCAATACCCTGTTCGCGTTGCTCGGACCTGGTAAACGGGTCGTTTCCATCAAGGACACTTACGGGGGTACAAGCAAAATGTTCCTGGAATTCCTTCCCGCCTACAATGTTTCGGTGAAACTTTGCGAAACAACTGATCATGAAGAACTGGAATCGGAGATAGCAAAAGGCTGCGACCTTCTTTACCTGGAGACACCTACCAATCCAACGCTAAAGGTAGTGGACATACAACGTCTCGCGACAGCGGCAAAGAAGGTTGGCGCTGTCGTCGTGGTGGATAGTACGTTCGCGACACCGGTGAATCAAAACCCGCTGCGATTAGGCGCAGACCTCGTGATCCATAGCGCCACCAAATTCCTTTGCGGCCATTCCGATGCCATGGGCGGATTGCTCTGCGGCCGGAAGGATCTCGTGCAAAAAGTTTTCGCGTTCCGCGAAATTAACGGGACTAGTCTTCAACCTGATCCAGCTTACATGATCGCCCGTGGAATGAAAACGCTGGAACTGCGCATCGAAAGGCAAAATGCTTCCGCGCTGAAGATCGCCCGGTTCCTGAAATCGCATCATAAAATCAGCGACGTTTTCTACCCCGGTCTGGAAACCCATCCCGGTCATGAAATCGCCCGGAAACAAATGTCGGGCTTCGGCGGTATGATGAGCTTTTCCCTCCACGGCACCTATGACGAAGTAAAAAAATTCCTGCCCAGACTCAGGCTGGTTCATTTGGCCGCCAGCCTCGGTTCCGTCAGCACACTGGCCGGGCCACCGAGGACTACAAGCCATGTGGAACTTTCCGAAGCACAGCGCCAGCTTCTGGGAATACCGGAGAGCCTCATACGTTATTCAGTGGGTATCGAAAACGCGGAAGATCTCATCCACGACCTCGAAAGCGCGCTGGCGTCTTTATAATATTCATCCCTCATCAGGAGTCGCCATGTGGTCCGGTCGTGATGTTCCTGCCTCCTTTCAAAAACGATTCAAAAACGACAATAAAAAAACCCGTCATGATAGACAGGTCGGCCATGTTAAAGATTCCCGTCTGGAACACCACAAAATCCATGTGTAAAAAATCGGTGACCGAGCCATGAACAAGGCGATCATAGATATTTCCGATACCACCACCGGTAATAAAACAAATTCCCAGCAGGGTGATATCGGTTGTGTTCTTCTTCGTCAGGCTGAAAGCCAGTACAAGGCCGAGAAGCAATATCGGCAACACCGTTAATACGATGATCTTGACGGGGTCGGGCAGTGAATCACCCAGACTCAGGAACGCTCCTGAATTCTCAACTTTTGTCAGTGTCAGGAATTTCCCCATGACGTTAATTCGCTCGTAGTCATCGATCCGCAGGCGCACGATGTTCTTCGAAATCTGGTCACAACCGACGTTGGCGCTTAGGATCACCACCATGATTATGGTACGCATGAGCTTTTTTGTGTTCATAGAAAATAAAAATTGAAGGTGCCGATTATCCACGACCTTTCCTTTCTTTTCCCTTAAAAACTTCCTTGTACGCGGTATCAAGGGCGTCCTGCATAAGTGCAAAGGGAATTTTTTTCAATTCAAATGTAGTCCATCCCTGTAATCCCCATTTGTTCGGTACAGGATAAACCGCTCCTTTCTCAAATGAAGAAAAAACCCGTTGGTCAGCCGGCGAAAGTTTGACATTCGCCGTCGCGCTTGGTTCGTGAAGCGTGGTGAATATCCTTTTACCGGTCACTTTGAACGCGGCTCTTTCGAAGTGAGGATTTTCAATTGTACCCGGAAAGGAAAGGGCAAGATTCCGGAATTCAATTACGGTCATATGAAACAACATTTGATTTAAAACAAAAATAAATCAATTACCGGCAAAGTTAAAAGGATAGCTACCCTGAAGTAATAACGGCGCGAACGATGCTGTCCGCTGAAATTAATGGTATCTTTCCTTCCAGATTAACGACATTGTCAACAGCGGATTTTTACCGGGATATCAAAGCACTGGCACTGCCTGTCGCGGACGTGATGCAGTCCCGTAACTTCACCGATGTACCTCCGGAATGGGTGGTGGTCATTGCGGATGTGCAAAACTCAACTGCCGCTGTAGCCGCGGGCAGGCATAACGATGTAAACCTTGTCGCTGCCGGAAGCCTGGTTGCCATCCTGAATATCGCCAAGGAAAAGAACACTGAAATCCCTTTTTTCTTCAGCGGCGATGGCGGCGCCGCCCTCGTACCCGCGTCAATGGAAGCCGATGTGCTCCGGGGCCTTTCCCTGCACAATGAAAACGTAAACCGGAACTTTGGTCTCAACATGCATGTCGGGAGCCTGTCTGTTGCGGACATCGTCGCGTCCGGTATGTACATTAAGATTGCAAAAGCTGAACTGGGTCAGAGTTTCCATAAGCCACTGGTCCTTGGCGATGGTATGAAGTACGCGGAGCGCAAGATCAAACTCGCCACAAAAAAAGAAGCAATACAACCGGACAACAAGGAAGATACACTGAACATGTCCGGTTTGGAGTGCCGTTGGGATAAGGTAAAACCACCGGGCAATGAAAACGAAAATGAGATCGTTTGTTACCTTATCGAAGCACGCGAACAATACGGACAGGCGGAAGTGTACCACGACGTTCTGGTCAAAATGGATGAAACTTACGGAAGTCTTGAACGCAGGAACCCCCTCTCCGTAAACCGTCTGAAGCTTCTGTTGAACCTCAACAAGCTCGAAAAAGAAATGCGCATCCGGTATCAGCACTGGAATTTCCGTTATTTCATATCGGCATTCCTGGAAACGTTGCTCGGATTGTTCTTTTTCAGATTTAACCTGAAAATTGGTCCGGTGCGGGGCAGGGACTATCTCTCCCAGCTCATTGCGAATGCCGACACGCTTACGATCGACGGACGCATCAATACGATCCTGTCCGGAAAAGCGGAAAACCGGGAGCAACTCCTGAGCTACCTTACCAAAAAGGAAAATGAAGGTGTTTTAGTCTTTGGTCACCACCTGAGCAAGGAAAGCGTCATGACCTGTTATATCGAAAACATGCATGCCAAACACATCCACTTTGTCGACGGCTCAGACGGCGGGTATACTGAAGCTGCGAGGGAACTCAAGCAAAAGCTATAGGCTATCCGGGTATAATCTATCCTTGTTTGCCACATCCGGGTAATAAAAGATCCCCGATACAGGTATATACCGGGTTATTAAATGTTCAGATTGTGGCGCAAATTCACGGGGAACGTGTGAACATCTCGGGGATTAACACTATTTTAATGTATGCCGCTGGCAAAAACCGGGTAAACATCGGCCCCGGCTAACTACTATGAAGACGGTATTTAAATGGTTGGGTTATATTTTCCTCGGACTGATGATATCCGTCGTTATTGGCATTTCCATTATCCAACTTTACAAAAAGGAAATCCTCGCTACCGTCAATGAAAACCTGCGGGAATCCGTTAACGGCGATGTAAATATCGGCGACTATCAAATCAGTCTTTTCCATAATTTCCCCAACATATCGATCACGCTTAAGGATATTTACCTTCACGGTCCTGCGTACAACATTTACCATGAGCCGTTCCTGCAGGCGGAAAGAGTGGATGTTAACGTAGAACCCCTGAAGCTCTTCAGAAAGAAAATAACCATAAATTCAGTGGATATCCAGAACGGCAGGATCTTCATCTTCAGGACGAAAACAGGGTATACGAACACGGAGGTGCTCAGGCGCGGAGAAAAGAAGGCTGCTTCGGAAACCGCCGGCAATAATCAACCGCTCGAACTTAAAAAAATCAATCTCCTGAATGTCTCCTTCACGTACCAGGATTCGCTGAAGCAAAAACAGGTGGGTGTTCATTTTATCCGGACAGTTAATTCGGTTATCGCGGATGATTCACTCGTACAACTACAGCTGGGCGGCCGGATGAAATTCGACGGACTCCTCCTGAACGCACAGAAGGGAAGTTTCCTGAAGAATAAGTCCGTCATTGCTGATCTGAAGATCGATCTGAAACCGTCGGCAGGAAATCTGACGCTTTTGCCTTCGACATTGGCCTTCGACAAATCACTTGTGAGGTTATCCGGAATGTTTCAACTGGGTGCTCCTGGTGAATTTGCGATTGAAATCCTGTCGGACAAACTGGACTACACGGAAGGTCTTAGCCTATTGCCTGATACACTTGCTGCAAAGTTGGCAAACTACCGGATAGAAAAACCGGTCGGGCTAAGCGTCACGGTCAAAGGTCTGCTCGGGCCCGGCGTGAAACCTGCCGTGGATGTGCGTTTTTCATTTAACAAAAGTGAAGTAACAGCCGGGAAGATCCACATGGAAAACATGTCCATGGCCGGGGTATTTACCAATCATGTCAGCGACACCGCCGCTTACGACGACCGGAATTCCCAGATTCACTTCTCTTCTATTGACGGTCAACTGGACAATATCCCGGTCAGTGCGGTGGCCACCTTAACGAACCTGACGGACCCGGGACTGGACCTTAAGGCCACGTTCGACGTTGACCTTAAACGCCTGAACGAACACCTTGATACTACAAAAATCAGGTTGCTTAAAGGGAAGTTCGTTTCCGTCTTTTCATACAATGGCAAACTAACCGAATACCTGGACGAAACGAAGACCCGGTATGAAGGCCGGCTATCGGGCAACGCGAAGATCACCAATGGACAAATTCAATATTTGCCGCGGAAAATCACGGTCAACAATGTCAACGCTGATTTCCACTTTACCGAAGAACAATTCGACATAAAGAACCTGGCATTAAGCCTGAACAAAAACAGGATTTCACTCAACGGATACATCACGGACTTCATCCCGTTTTTCACTAACCCGGCTACTACAGGCAAAGTAAACCTGAGCATTTTGTCGCCGGCAATAGATCTATCCGGTTTGCTGCAGCCAAGGAAAGCGGTAAAAACACTGCGGGCAAAGGCAGCCTCAAAAAAGAAGATTGCCGATCTGGTCGAACGTCTCAATGAAAAACTGGAATTTCATCTCGACTTTAACATTGGCAGTTTCAGAAACAAGAATTTCCAAGCGTCAAAGCTGACTGGGCGGCTGATACTGGCCGATAACCGTTTTATCCTCCGGGATTCCCGGATGGAATTTGCGAAGGGTAGTGTTCAGCTGAATGTCCGGGTGAGCAACCTCCAAAAACCGGTCAATCCCATTTCCATTCAGGCAACTGTACGAGATGTGTCGATCAGCGATTTTTTTTATTCATTCAACAATTTCAATCAAACCACGTTCCGGCACGATCATGTTGAGGGAAAGCTGAACCTGAATGTTAATATGTCGGCGGAGATTAACGACCGGCTTGACGTTCTTACGCCACACCTGAAAGGTGACGTGAGATTCACCATCCGGGAAGGAAGGCTGCGAGATTTTGAGCCCATGCAGCGACTGAGTAATTTCCTCTTCAAAGGAAGAGACTTCTCCGATGTTCAGTTCGGGGAAATCGCATCGGCATTTAAAATAGAAGGAACAAAAATAGATCTGAGCCGCATGGAGATCGAATCGACGGTACTCACCATGTTTATAGAAGGAAGATATGACCTGAAGGATAGCTCCGACCTTAGTATTCAGGTGCCGCTGAGCAATCTGAAAAAGCGCGATCAGAATTTCGCACCTGAAAACATCGGCACCGATGCCAGGACCGGAGCGAGTGTTTTCCTGCGTGTTCGTCCCGATAAAACCGGAAAAAACACCATTTCGTACGATCCGTTCAAAAAAATGAGGAAAAAAAAGAACGCGCCCGACGCCCCATAGCCCTGCCGCGGGAGTACCCGATGAAACCCCTTAACGGGTCCGTACATTACGACAACATTATATTATTTTTAAAGAGGAATCAACATATGGTTTGAATGACGGATTCCTATACTTTTATAGTCGACATTATCTCATCACAGATACCAAATGGATACACGACGTGAGTTTTTAAAAAAGGCAGCTATGCTTTCCGGTGGCGCAGGCCTCGCAGGAATGTTACCCGAATCGATCCAACGCGCATTTGCCATCAATCCCCCCGTAGGCAGTACATACCTGGACGCTGAACATGTGGTCATCCTGATGCAGGAAAACCGTTCGTTCGATCACTGTTATGGAACATTGCAGGGTGTCCGGGGATTTAACGACCCGAGGGCTATTAAACTTCCCAACAAAAATACGGTTTGGCTTCAGACGAACGCTGCCGGAGAGACCTATCTGCCCTTCCGCCTGAATATCAAAGATACAAAAGCGACGTGGATGGGATCTCTTCCCCACTCCTGGACGGACCAGGTCGATGCGCGCAATGGGGGAAAATACGACCAATGGCTCATCGCTAAACGATCCGGACACAAGGACTACAGGAATATGCCGCTGACTCTCGGGTACTACAACCGTGAGGATATACCCTTTTATTATTCACTCGCCGATGCATTCACCGTTTGTGATCAGAATTTCTGTTCTTCGCTGACCGGCACAACACCTAACCGGCTTTATCTCTGGACCGGTACTATCCGTGATCAGATACTAAACGCCTATGCGAACGTCCGGAACGAAAACGTGGACTACGATAAGACTGTACGCTGGAAAACGTTTCCCGAAAGACTGGAAGAAAATAATATTTCCTGGAGGATCTATCAGAACGAGCTTAGTGTAGGCGCGGGATTTGAGGGCGAAGAGGATGCCTGGCTCGGCAATTTTACAGACAACCCGATCGAATGGTTCGACCAGTACCACGTAAAATTTTCCGAAGCCTATATCGATTCACTTCCGAAACAAATCCGGATGCTTTCGGAAGAGATCCGGATGACTGAAGAAAAGCTGACGGGACTGGCCGCCGGAGATGAGGGCTACGGCCAGGCTGAACGCCGGCTGCAGCGGTTAAAACATGAACGGGAAATCGCGGAGTCGGACCGGAAGGTTTATACGAGAGAAAATTATGCGAAACTCTCTCAACGTGAAAAGAACCTCCATGAGAAAGCCTTCACGACAAACAAAAAAGATCCGTTCTACCACCAGCTGACTTCGCTGGAATATCAGGACGGAAGTACAACACGCGAAGTAAAAATTCCCAAGGGCGATGTCCTTCACCAATTCAGGGAAGATGTGAAGAACGGCAACCTCCCGACCGTGTCGTGGCTGGTTGCCCCGGAAAATTTCTCTGACCATCCAGGGGCACCGTGGTACGGCGCATGGTATGTATCCGAAGCGTTGGATATCCTCACTCGGAACCCTGAAGTTTGGAAGAAAACGATCTTTATCCTGGCATACGATGAAAATGACGGCTACTTCGACCATGTGCCTCCGTTTACGGTACCCGAGCCGGGCAATTCCCAGGCCGGATCGATGTCCGGAAGTATCGACGGAAACATTGAGTATGTGACCTTGAAACAAGATATGGAACGCAAGGACGAAAAAAATTCGCGCGCGAGTTCGATCGGACTCGGTTACCGGGTGCCGCTGGTGATCGCCTCTCCCTGGAGCCGCGGCGGCGCTGTTTGCTCGGAGGTTTTCGACCATACGTCCACCTTACAGTTCCTGGAAAAATTCCTGACTCACAAGACAGGCAAAAAAATCGAAGAGACCAACATTAGCGCGTGGAGAAGAGCCGTATGCGGTGACCTTACATCAACCTTCAAACCTTACAACGGAGAGGATATTTCATTGCCTCCATTTTTGTCGAAGGATGATTTTATTGAAAGCGTGCATAAAGCGAAATTTAAACAGGATGTATCGGGTTTCCGTCCGTTGACAGACGAAGAGGTTACTTTGGTCAACAATAAGCCTGGCTCGTTTTCCCTCATGCCTCAACAGGAAAAGGGTGTACGCCCGGCATGCGCCCTGCCCTACCAGCTTTATGCCAACGGTAAACTAAGTGCCAACCGGAAGTCGTTTGAAATCAGTTTTCAGGCCAGCGATGAGGTGCTTGGCAAACGTGCCGCCGGCTCTCCATTTAATGTTTACGCGCCTGTTCCCTACCAGAAAAACTCCACGATAAAAACCGGTGAGAACTGGTCTTATGCGGTCGCTCCCGGCGACACTGTTGCTGATTCATGGCCCCTGAATGCCTTTGAAGAAAACCGCTATCACCTCTGTGTGTATGGCCCGAATGGTTTTTACCGTGAGTTCAGGGGAACACCTGCCGATCCGCTGCTGAATTTCAGATGCGAATACGAAACAACCGGAAAAAAAATAACAGGTAACCTCGACCTCCGGATGTCGAATGTAAGCAACGGTGCCATTACTGTTGTGATTGAGGACCATTCCTACGGATATGGCAGGCAAACAAAGGTTATCCCGGCAAATGGTCAGGTAAGTTTCATCATCAACCTCGCCAAGAGTTTCCGGTGGTATGATTTTTCGGTCACGATTAAGGATATACCCGGATTTGAACAACGGTATGCCGGCCGGGTGGAGACCGGAGAGCAGGGCTATACGGACCCCTATATGGGAAAGACCGTCGCTTAGTCGTCCCCCGGTTCCATTGACAAACGGACTAAAAAAGAAAGCCTGGCAATGTGCGCGTCTTAGTTTTTTGATGTATGGACGAAACGGCACCTTTGCCAGGTATGGAATAATTTTATCGTCCGCTGATAACCTTATCCCTGAAATCACGTTACACGGACATTATACAACCCGAAAGGACCTTATGATACCGGCCCCTGTTATTTCCGTTGACGAATTCACAAGTCATACCATCTCATCCACGGAAAACGATACATACAGGGAAATTGTACGTGAGCATCCAGACCTTGGCCGCTGGGAAGAACGAACGGTTGACTATTCCTACTTTAAGATATCGGAACACAAGACTACCTTAAACCAGCCCATATATGTAACGTTGCATGATCCTGCGCTTACCGATCATGTAAACCATTGCATGTGCGTCGATGGTTCACTGGGTACTCATTTTGATGATTTCAATCTCAAGGCATACCTGAACCCGGGTACCTTTCACTATATGACCGTGCAGGCAAACGAATACTCATTGGCCATGAGCAGGTGTTTCCGCAATATTCATGTACAGATTGATCGCAGGCATTATACCGATTTGCTCGGTGACGATGAAGCCTGGTCGGCCAGGTTAAAAGAAAGCATCCTTACCAACGAAGTGACCTATCCGGGCGAATTCGACCTGACGCCGGCAATGTTCAAAACGATCTTCGATATCTTCGGAAGCCCTCTCACCGGGTCATTGAAAAGACTGCTTATCGAAGGAAAGATGCTCGAGCTAATAGCCCTTCAACTGGATACATCGCGGATGAAACAAGCCGGTAAAAATGAGGTGCAAAAAAACACCGACCTGCTCTTTGCCATACGCGAATACCTCGATAACAGTTTTTTAGAAGATCATTCGATGAAGGGTATTTGCCAGCGGTTTGGGATCAATGAATTTGCCTTGAAAAATGGCTTCAAAAAAACTTTCCGGACCACCGTCTTCGAGTTTATTCTCTCCCGTCGGCTGGAATATGCCCGGGAACTGCTGCAACAAGCTGATCATACTGTCCAGGAAATAGGGACCATGGTCGGATATAAATATCCCAACCACTTCTCCACCGCATTCAAAAATAAATTCGGCATCAGCCCGGGCAAACTTGGCCGTTGCCGGTGATCGCCAGCCGGTCGTGGCCAGAACCCCAAATAAATCCAATCGCCCGGGAAGGGGGATTATCAGAAGATTTTATATTTTAGAGAAATTATCTAGCGTGAAAATACTAATCGTCGATGACGAGGAGCTCGATCTGTTCATCAACCAGAAATTACTGGCTCTGGAATTTGACACGGAGGCCTTTACTTCCGTAAAAGAAACAATCAGCTGGGCTAAGGAGAACAATTTTGATGTCGCGATTATTGATTATTACCTGGAACCCGGCGTGTATGCCGGCAACCTCCTGAAGGAATTGATCGCTATCAAAGGGCCGAGCTTTAAGGCTTTCGTCGTGTCCAATTACGTAGACAGCAAACAGATACTCGAGCTAAAGGACGCGGGTTTTACCGACATCCTCTATAAACCCCTCACCCTGGAATCCTTCAGAGCGAAGCTTAACGAGCACCTCGCACCCTAAAGAGCCGAAGAATTGGCATTGGAGAAAATTCTTTCGAACTTTATCACTGTCCTTTTTTGCCGAGGTTCCATTTTAACACGTTAATTGCCCGATCCATATGAACAGAAAGAATTTTTTCAGAGCGATCGGCTCATTTCCGCTGTTCGGCATTTCGTTGACCAGTTTTGCTGCCGAAGGCAGATCCGGACCTTGTCAGACACAACGTGACGCCGAGGGACCTTACTATAAAGCAGACGCCCCGTCGCGGACGGTAATTGAAACGCAGGGAACGACATTACAAATCGAGGGCACGGTAGTAAATGGAAATGACTGCACGACCCCTGTTGCGAACGCTATTCTGGATATCTGGCATTGCGATAACCACGGGGAATACGATCTGAAAGGGTTCAAGTGCCGTGGTCAGATTAAGACCGATTCACAAGGGTATTATCGTTTCACCTCGATCTTCCCTCCGCCTTACGGAAGTCGACCCCGCCATATTCATTTTAAGATACGGGCGAAAGGCTATCCCGAGTTAACCACCCAATTATATTTTCAAGGCGATCCGAATATCGGCAATGACTTCGCGCGAAAAGCGCAAAAGGACCGAGTAATCTCTCTGACGGACGACCGCGATCTGAAAAAGGGAACTTTTAATATTTACCTGTAACCGCAAATCAGTCGCCCCAATCCGGAACCGGCGTGGTTTCATCGAACAACTCATCCAGGTAATAAGACCGTTTATACCGTTTGTCACACTCCTGATCATCAACCTGATAAATGCAGATGGAGTAAACATCCAGACGGCTTGCGGCCATCAGACTCCTCGGATCTCCGTTCGGTAGCAACCTGTCGTCATGCAAACGGCCCAGGACGCAGTGACCCAGCTCGTGAACAAAAAAAGTTTCCTTCTCTTCGTCGGTAAACCAGCATTGAATGTTCGGATTGATCGTGATTATTTTCTGAACATCGGCACTCATGGAGTTTGAATTACACTGCCCGCAAAATGGAATATCAATCGTTTCGTCGTATTTGATGATCAGATTTTTGATCTCATATGTAAATCCACGACTTGCCGCTTCGCTGATAAAGGTGTCAATAAAAGGTTGGAATTCTTCAGGGACATTGTATACCGGCTTGAACTCCGGATCCTTCGAGCATCCAAAAACGAAAAGCAGAAATAAAAAAGAAGTAATTCGCATGTCGGGCATTGTAGTTTATGCCTACGGATCACCGGTACTGATGTTCGTAGTGATAACTCCTTCGGTAACAATGGCAATCCGTCAGTGTCATAAATATAGCCGGTTTGTACTATCTTTCCTTTGTCTTATCAACTTATCTAAACCGATGACCTTGTCACCAATGGAAAACATAATCAGGGTTTTAGGAATGACCCTTCTGCTGACCGGCTTTGTTCCGGAAGGACTGGCTCAGGGCAATTTCGCGGGCAACTTTCAAAAGCTCGTCGGAAAGGCTTTTAAGGATAAAAGTGAATTAACCGACTTACAGGGTTATACGTTCCGCGAGGGAAGTCTCGTTTCGCCTGTGGATGATCCTGAGTCGATAACCGTGGATGTATACCAACGCGGGAGCAACGCCGTCGTTTTTTTTAGCATAAATGAAAATCCGGATGACAGCGAATATGTGATCGCCGATGTGCTGGAGGTGAAAAACGTTCAACCCGGATGGCAGATCCGAACCACCTTTTGCCGTCAATCAACTATCGAGAACCCGGAGATTGTTGCGCTGGTAAAATCTTCCGCTACCGAAGAATTCCTCACGACGGTGAGGCAGGCGTGGCGCTTCAGCCGTGACAAACGCAGGTTTGAGTTACTGAACGTGAAAGGTATTGATTGCCTGAGCGAAGGGGGCGGCTGACCAAAAAATTGTATCGAATCCGTTAAGCGGTATGTATCAATAACGATACATAAGCCTTACTCATCTTTCAGAAGTTATTGTACAATATTCTGTATTTCAGCTATTTACGTGGTTGGTATGCGATTGGCTAATGGTAATTCATCAAAACTGAATGTCCATGATTAAAAATTACCTCATCTCCCACTTACGGTCTCTTTGGAGGAACCGGAGCCATGCATTCATTAATCTTTTCGGGCTTTCACTGGGCATTACGTGTTCCGTGATCATTTTTCTCATCCTCCGGTTTGAAATGAGCTTCGACGCCTATCATCCGGGAGGAGAACGCGTCTACCGGGTCGTGACGGAATATACAAAGACGGAAGACCATGGATTCAGCGCAGGTATCACGTATCCCCTACCCGTCGCACTCCGCCAGGATTTTCCGGATATCGCGGAGCTCACCATCACGGATTCGAATATGAGCGACCCGGTAATCTCGATTCATAACAACGATGGCACAGTCGACCGGTTTAAGGAAGGGCGTGTGACCTTCGCCGACGCAGACTATTTCCGGATGTTTCATTACGAATGGGTCTCGGGCAACAACGAAGCCCTGGAGCGCGAAAAAACTGTCGTGCTGACGGAATCTGTAGCGAAAAAATACTTCGGCAACGAAAGTGCTCTGAACAAAGTAATCAATTTCAATAATGAATTCGACGTAACGGTCACCGGCGTTGTCAAAGATCCCCCGTCGAATACGGATCTGCCGTTCCGGATCATACTTTCCGCCAACCTGGGAGCAAATAAGCGCGGATGGGAGGACTGGGGAGCAACATCATCTTCCATCAATTGTTATGTTCGGTTATCGGAAGGACGAACCGCGGAAGACTTTAATGCAAAGCTGAAAGGCTGGCATTTGAAATATTTCACCGGAACGAATGAAGAGGACGGAAAGTACAGAAACTACTTTCTGCAGCCGCTGTCGGACGTACATTTCGACACCCGTTTTGGCAACTATGGCGGCCGTGTCGTATCCTACTCTTCGCTTGTCACGCTTTCCCTTATCGGCGTACTCCTGCTGTTGACGGCGTGTATCAACTTCATAAACCTGAATACCGTACTGATCATCGACCGCGCGAAAGAAGCCGGTGTACGAAAAGTAATGGGTAGCAGCAGGGCCCAACTCGTGTTTCAGTTCCTGGGAGAGACATTTACCATCACGTGGGTCTCCATGTTGATATCGGGTGGGCTTGTGGAACTCGCGCTGATCGGGCTTCAGCCTGTGTTGGGTTACCGCCTCGCCTTCGAACCGTTCTCGGACCCGGGCACCATGTTGTTCCTGATCGGTCTACCTTTTCTCGTTACACTGCTCGCCGGACTTTACCCCGCGATCAGCCTTTCAAGGTTTCAACCCGTGAAAGCATTAAAGGCAAGAATTTCGGGAACTCCCGGGCAGGGGCTTACGCTTCGTCGCGCGCTGATTGTTTTCCAGTTGGTGATTTCTCAGGTACTCGTTGTCTGTACCATTATTATCGTTCAGCAGCTCGATCACTTCATGTCTCAGCCTCTGGGAATTAACAGCAACGCCGTGATCGAATTCGAGCTCCCCGAAAACGAACCGGAACTGATTCACCGGCTTTCGGAACGGCTCAAACAAATCCCCGGTGTTCTGAATGTTACCATGAGCAATACCGGATCAACTTCCGACAATCAGTGGGGTGGTGATTTTGAAGCGACCGTAGCCGGTAAAATCGTAAAAGAAAACACCTCCGTAAAGTTCGCTGACGACGATTACATCACGACCTACCAGATCCCGTTGTTGTACGGCGAAGACCTCGTAAAATCGGATACTGCAACCCGGTTCCTGGTGAACGAATCTTTCACGCGTATACTGGGTTTCCAGGACCCACGCGATGCTCTTGGAACCCCCGTCAATATCTGGGGCCGGAAGGCCCTGATCGCGGGCATCGTTAAGGACTTTAACACCATGTCGCTGCATTCCAGCCTCCGCCCCACCATCATACTGGCGGGAACCCGAGCGTTTTTTATAGGCGCAGCCCGGCTGAGCTCCGAAAATACGCAAGAGACAATTGCAAAAATAAAAAGCGCATGGGAAGATATTTACCCGAAATATGTCTTTGAACACTGGTTCCTCGATGAAGCGATCGCGAATTTTTACAAGACCGAAAGGCGCAATTCTTACCTGATCGGTCTGTTCGCGGCAGTGGCTATATTTATCGGTTGTATCGGGTTATTCGGGCTCGTATCCTTTATGGCACGGCGCAAAACAAAAGAAGTAGGCATCAGAAAAACGCTCGGCGCTTCCGTGGGACAGGTCGTCGCCCTGTTCTCTAAAGAGTTTGCCGTACTGATCGTAATCGCGTTTGTTATTTCCGGACCACTGGCCTATTACTTCATGGAAGAATGGCTTCGTAACTTCGCGTACAGGATTCACCCGGGTGTCATGACCTTTTTGACGGGTATGACACTCACCCTGATCGTTGTGCTCCTGACAGTGGGAATAAAGTCTTACAAAGCAGCTGTGGCCAACCCGGTTGCAGCGTTGCGGGATGAGTAAATGTCCTTCTCATTGATCAGCAGAGTAGTTCCTGTACACCTCAAATATGTCCGCCTACACCAAGCCGTTCCAAAGGATCTGAACGGGATGAAGTGCGATTCTCCCTGTTCCATCCTTGATCTGATGCCTGCAACTCGTGCCGGGCGCAGCGATGATCACAGACTCCGGTTGTTTTCTGACGGCCGGGAAAAGTACCAGGTCGCCGATCTTCATCGAAAGATCATAATGCTCCTTTTCATAACCGAAAGAGCCGGCCATTCCGCAGCACCCGGAAGGAATGATATGGACTTCGTTGTTACCCATTCGCGTCAGTATTTTCTTTGTAGGAGTCAGGGACGACAACGCTTTCTGCTGACAATGACCGTGTAACTTGATAAGGGCCTTCTGATCCCGGAACAAACTGAGGTCAATTCTGCCTGCTTCCAGTTCCTTGGCCAGGAACTCTTCGATCATGTACGTATTCGCGGCCAGCTCCTTTGCCTTCTCCTTTTCCTCTCCCCGCAGGAGGTCGGGATATTCATCCCGGAACGTCAGGATCGCCGATGGTTCTACTCCAACCAGCGGTACATCCGGTGTGATCACGCTGCCGAACAAACTCACATTTTTTCCGGCCAGGGTCCGTGCCTGTTCCAGCAAACCTTTCGACAGGAAGCTCCTGCCGGATTCGGCATGAGGTATAAATTTAATGGTGTAACCCAGTCTGTCGAGCAGCTTGACGGCAGTGATACCAATATCCGCTTCGTTATAATTCAACAACTCATCGATAAAGAAGTACACCGCCTTATCGGATTTTTCTGCCGAAGGTCGAAATTGTGTCTCAAACCATTTTTTCCAGGTTATCCCGGAAAGCGCGGGCATACTCCTTTTTTTCGCAAACCCGAGGATCGATTTGGCTAAGTTGCCCGTCAGCCTGTTGCCAAAAACAAGGCGATATCCCCAGGGTAATAAGGAGGCGAGTTTCATTCCCGTGGCAAAGTTTCCAATTACCCGGCTTCTGAACGGAACCCCTTTTTCCCTGTAATACTGATACTGCCATTCCTGTTTCAGTTTACCCATGTCGACGTTGGAGGGACATTCCGACTTGCACCCTTTGCAGCTCAGGCACAAGTCCATTACGTCTTTGATTTCATCCTGTGCAAACGGATTGGGTTTATCCGAACTGCGGATCATTTCTCGCAGAATGTTCGCCCGGGCACGGGTTGTCTCTCTCTCATTGCGTGTAGCCATATAGCTGGGGCACATCGTACCGCCGCTGAGTTCCGTTTTCCGGCAATCGCCTGAACCATTGCATTGCTCCGCTGCGCGAAGAATACCGAGGGTATCCGAAAAGTCGAGTATCGTTTCAAATGCCCGTGTCTCCTGGTCCCTTTCATACCGAAGGCTCGTATCCATCGGCGGTGTGTCGACGATCTTTCCCGGATTAAAGATGTTTTCCGGATCCCAGACTTTTTTTAATTCGCGTATAAGGGAATAGTTATGGTGGCCGATCATCTGCGGAATAAATTCTCCCCGTAAGCGGCCATCCCCGTGCTCACCGGACAGGGAACCGTCGTATTTTTTTACAAGGGTGGCAGTCTCCTCCGCCATCGTCCGGAACAACCGGACACCCTCCGAGGTTTTAAGATCCAGGATAGGCCTCAGGTGAATTTCACCAGAACCCGCATGGGCGTAGTGTACACTGTACAGCCCGTGTTTTTTCAGTAACACATTCATGTCGGCGATGTATGCCGGAAGGTCATGAACATCAACAGCGGTATCTTCGATAACGGGAACAGGCTTTTCATCACCGGGTACATTGGAAAGCAATCCCAGCCCTGCCTTCCTCAGGTTCCAGACCCTTTTTATATCGTCCCCTGCAACGATGGGATAAGAATAGCCCAGCCCTTTAGATTTCAGATCTTCGATCAATGCCAGGGCATCGCGGTCGACCTCGTCGGCGGTTCCTCTCGTCAGCTCGGCAACCAGGATCGCCTGCGGATCACCTTCTATAAAAAAACGGTTCTCGGCCTGAAGCCTGTTGCGTTTTGTTGCTTCAAAAACGTAATGATCCATTAATTCAACGGCGGAAGGGTGGTACTGAAGCGCAACCAGGTTAGCTCTCAACGATTCGTCTATGCTCTCGCAATGAATACATACCAGTTTTTTATGCGGAGGCATTACGGGACTGAGCTTTATCTTTGCACTGGTTACGAATGCCAGTGTGCCCTCGGAGCCGGCGATCAGGCTGCAGAAGTTAAACGGCTCGCCTTGCGGGGTGAAGGGCTGCATCCGCGCGAGCATATCGATCGCGTAACCCGTATTCCGGCGTACAATCGATGGCTTGGGAAATTCCTTTTCGATTTCCCTTCTGTTCTCCGGATCGGACAGGAGCCGGTCGATATGAGCGTAAATTCCCCGTTCAATGCCGGTCGTATCCTTTCCCTGTACTCGTTTGTAATAATGTTCATTGTCCAGTGGGCCAAACGTTACTTTGCTGCCGTCCGAAAGCAAGGCTGTTACCTCCAGCAAATGTTCCCGGACACTTCCATAGATCACCGAGTTTGATCCGCAACTGTTGTTCCCGATCATTCCCCCGATCATCGCCCGGTTCGCGGTTGACGTCTCGGGAGCGAAGAAAAAACCATAGGGTTTAAGGTGATGATTCAGATCATCCCTCACTATACCTGGCTGAACACTGGCCCAACCCTCTTTTTCGTTAACCTCCAGGATAGTATTAAAGTATTTGGAAATATCCACTACGATCCCCCCACCGACGACCTGGCCCGCCAGCGACGTCCCGCCCGCTCTGGGAATCAATGAGGTTTTGTTCGCCGATGCAAAGCGGATCAGCGTTTCGATATCCTTTTCATTCTTCGGCATCGCGACAGCCAGGGGCAGTTCGCGATAAGCCGAGGCATCGGTAGCATATAACCGCCGGGTGGTTTCGTCCGTAAAGAATTCACCCTCAAACACCTTTTCTAATGCTCCAAAATTCATGCGTCAAAACTAAATAAAAAGTTGAAGGGAATAACACCCAGACTCGCATGCCGATCAGGTGATTTAATACACCGTTGAACCACGATAACCACCGTGGTGTAAAATCCGGGGAGCTCAAGCCGGATTTTATGTATTTTCCCCTGAAGTTCCGGGTATGAAGCAAAAACCCAGAACGTTTGTAAAGTAATAATCATCGGACAGATACAAAATTATTTGAAGACACCACCGCTCATCCGCTGTACATTGTTCGTTCTCAGCGTTACAATCACCCTGCCGGCCTGCAAGAATGAAATTAACAAAGGCCGGACGTGGAGTGTGTATAAGGCTGACAATGAGAGCAGCAGCTACTCAGTACTGGATCAGATCACCGTGGCAAATGTGAATAAGCTGAAGGAAGCCTGGAGGTTTATTCCGGGTGATTCCCGTGGCGGGCGTATCGGCAATTCGGAATGTAACCCGATCATCATCGACGGCGTGATGTATGTTACCTCGGCACGTCACCGACTTTACGCTCTCGATGCGTCGACAGGTGAAAAGATCTGGTCATATGATCCGTTCCAGGGAGGCGAAGGTGGCGGCATCAACCGGGGTGTCACCTATTGGGAAGATGGCAACGACAAAAGGATTCTCTATACCGCCGGTGACAACCTGTTTGCCCAGAACGCCGTGACAGGAGAATTGATCGCGTCGTTTGGAAACGGCGGCAAAGTAAGTATGAATGTCGGGTTGCGGGGTGACTCCTCCGCGATATCCGTTATCCCTACCTCACCGGGAATCATTTTTGAAGACCTGCTGATTATCGGCGCCGAGGTCTCCGAGTTATATGGCGCGGAGCCCGGCTACATACGCGCCTATGATGTCCGGACAGGCCAGCTTCGGTGGACTTTTCATACCGTGCCTCATCCCGGAGAACCAGGCTATGAAACCTGGCCGAAGGATGCCTGGAAATATGTCGGCGGAGTAAACGACTGGGCCGGAATGAGTGTGGACAAAGAACGCGGCATGGTATTCCTGGCGCTTGGATCTCCTTCCTATGACTTTTATGGAGCGGACCGCATCGGTCAAAATCTTTACGGTAATTCCGTGGTTGCCCTTGAAGCAAGGACCGGTAAGTATATATGGCATTACCAGACCGTTCATCACGACCTTTGGGATTATGACCTGCCCGCTCCGCCAAATCTGGTGACGATCGAACGGGATGGAAAAAAGACCGACGCGGTCGCACAGACGACAAAGACAGGTTTCCTTTTTGTATTCGACCGGGAAACCGGGGAACCGTTATTTCCAATCGAAGAACGGAAAGTTCCGCCTTCTTATGTGCCGGGTGAGCAGGCGTGGCCCACACAGCCATTTCCTCTAAAACCCCTTCCCTATGCGCGGCAGCAAATGACACGCGAAGACCTTACAAACTTTTCCCCCGCGGCGCACGATTCCCTGCTTAAGAGATTCAATTCACTGCGCTACGAAGGCTTGTTTACGCCGCCCGATCCAAGAGGTACATTAATGATACCCGGAACCAGAGGCGGGTCAAACTGGGGTGGTGCTGCCGTTGATCCGTCGAGCGGGGTACTTTATGTAAAATCAAGTGACTCACCTGAAATTGATATTCTCCGGAAAGTGGAAACAGACGAAAAGTCCGCCACGCAGGCACCTTACTTCAAAGGGAAAGCGCTCTATACCACCTATTGTGCTACCTGCCATGGCCGGGACAGGAAAGGTGAACCGCCCGTCTATCCGGCGTTGCTGGGGTTGAAAGACCGGATGTCAGCGGAGGCAGCCCTCACGAGGATCAAGTCGGGCAGTGGTCGCATGCCAGCCTTCGAATCGATCATCAAGGGCAAAGAGGAAGATATCATCGCATTCCTGTTCGATACCCGCCTTGCACGGACCTCCCAAAAAGAAGCGGACCTTTTCGAAATTCATACCAATAAACATTCGCTCCCGGGGCATGATGAAATCAGGCGAACGGATACAGCTACAGTCTATCTCAACATCACACCATTCAGTCACTTCCGTGACATCGAGGGTCGCCCCGCGATTAAACCGCCATGGGGAGCATTGAATGCAATCAACCTGAACACGGGTGACTATGAGTGGATCGTAACGCTTGGAAACCATCCCGAGTGGCAGGCGAAGGGAGCACCTCCGACGGGAGCTGAAGGTTATGGCGGACCGATTGTGACGGAAGGCGGGCTGGTCTTTATCGGAAGCACCCGGGACAAAAAATTCCGGGCCTTTAATAAACGAACGGGACAGTTGCTTTGGGAAACTACGTTACCGGGAGTCGCGAACGCAACGCCCTGTACGTATTGGGATAATGGGAAACAATATGTAGCGGTGTCCGTGTCCGGGAACGACGAAAACCCATCGGGCTTTGTCGTCAGTTTTGCACTTGACGAGGATCGGTAAATACTGGTTTATTTTACAGGAACAGGTATTTGTAAACGAACCATGCGATGATGGCTGTTCCCGCGATGAGGGTCACCCACCTGAACAGAATCCTGGTTTCTCTCTCCATGATCTCCTGCTTCGCGCTTTCAATTCGCTGGGCCACATAACCAACCTTGTCCGCGTTGGTAAGGATAAACCAGCCCTTAGTTGTCAGTGAAATTTGGGAGCCTGTGTCTTTCAGGGTATTGTCCCGTATTAAGAAATTGATGTGATCTTCCACTACGTCCGCATCGGGATCAATATTGGCGTAAAACTCCTTTTCCTTTAAATATTTGCGGTCGAAGCATTTGTTACCCTCGAACTTGCGAAGGATGTTATCGCAAATTATTTCGTTGATCATTTCACTTAAATCTCTAAAATTCATACTGTTATACACCTTGGTATAATTTAAAGGATTAAATATAAATAACGTTTGCAATTTTTACAAGTCGATCCGGGCACCGCTCATTTTACCTCGGTGTATTTTCAATTTGCCCTGACGATTCGACGGCCGCAGCCGTCATACCGGAATTCTGGTTCGAGGTTTCAGGTTACCGTTGAACGGTCAGAACATGAAGGGCAAATCGGTCCTTCTATGAAAAATCCCCTCAGAATTGTCCTTCTCAGCTTCCTGCTCGCATATATTGCGGCCCCTGTTCTGAAACTTCCCGGTGCAACCACCAGACCTCCGGCATTTGTCGATTATTATGAATCTTTTCACCTCGACACCCTGACGATCTACAATCCGGTACGCACCCAGTGCGATGCCGATCCATTAACCACAGCCTCGAACAGGAAGATCAATGAACATAAACTACGGGCGGGCGAGATCCGGTGGATGGCTGTGAGCAGGAATTTACTCCGGCCCTGGGGGGGTTCACTACATTATGGAGATACGGTCTCTTTGTTTGCCGGTGACACAACGATCGACGGACGTTGGGTAATTCAGGATACCATGAACAAAAGGTTCAATAACCGTGGCGACCTGCTTTTTGATACCAGCGTCCGCTCACGCGGCAGGTGGGTAAATGTGAAGATCTCGAAATCGATCCGGTTAAAAAACGCCGCGGGCGGGTAGCCTCGGGGAAATCATGTCTTGAGTTTTCAAATGAGACGTTTAAGGATCAGTTGATCACCGAACCCCCTTGACCTTCATCCTGAGCGTATAGACGGATTTGGATGCGGTAACAAACAAGGTACGCTGGTCCTTTCCTCCAAAGCATACATTGGCAGTCCAGGGCTCATCGATTGCAATGTGTTCTATTTGCTTCCCTCCGGCATCAAATACGGTTACTCCTTTGCCGGTCAGGTAAACGTTCCCTTTATTGTCGACGGTCATTCCATCGGATCCCATATCTGCAAAAAGCGTCTTCCCGGACAAGGCCCCGTCCGGACCGATGTTAAAGGAATAGGTTTTCTTCGCGTTAATGTCGGCGACGTACAATTTCTTTCCATCCGCCGATCCGACAATACCGTTCGGGCGTACAAAGTCCGTGGCAGCCACGCGCAGGTCCTTTTCAGGCGACAGGTAGTAGACATTCTCCTGTTCGATCTCTTTTTCTGAACGTGTCCAGTAATTTCTCTTGTAGAAGGGGTCAGTAAAATAGATCCCGCCTTTCGGATCCACCCAGAGGTCGTTCGGCCCGTTTAGTTTTTTACCGTCAACATCTTTTACAAGGACGGTGACCTTTTTGTTTTTGTCTATCAGCCAAAGTTCATTGTTGAGGTCCGCGCATGAAAGCAGGTTCCCATTGTTATCATAATAAAGTCCGTTCGACCTCCCCGTTCCTTCCATAAACACGGAAATGGATCCGTCTGCTGACCATTTCAGTATCCGGTCGTTGGGCTGGTCGGTAAAAAAAACGTTGCCTAAGGGGTCCACTGCAGGGCCTTCCGTAAACGAATAACCTGTTCCTGCCTTTTCCACCACCGCTCCTTTCGCCACGACGGTGCTTTTATTTTTTTCTTTTACCTGGCCGAACAAGGAGTTCGCTGAGGCAATCAGAAGGAAGCTGTATAAAATCAGGCTGCTGCTTTTCATTGGTGATGAGATGTAAGAATTGGTTGAGTTGACGTTTACCTTTACCTTAAATATAATAAAATATCCCGCTGGCCATAAACGCTTGCGTATCTGAAAAATTAACCGGTATATTTAACTGGCAAGCATTCACCTAACCATTCAAAAACATGAAAACTTTCCGGACATACGCCCTCGCCCTACTTGTGCTTTTTGCCTTTTTGAATTTAGTACCCAAACCCAAGGACAAAGGCTGGATCAAATTGTGGGACGGTAAAACCTTCACCAACTGGAAGGCCAGCGAACATCCCGGAACTTTTACGATCAAGGACGGAATGATCGTTGTGTTTGGTGAGCGCGCCCACTTGTTTTACACCGGTCCTGTGAACGATCACAATTTCAAAAATTTCGAATTCAAGGCTCAGGTAATGACGACACCGGGATCCAATTCGGGCATATTTATTCACACGGAGTATCAGGAAGAAGGATGGCCCTCGAAAGGATATGAGATACAGGTGAATAATACACATACGGACTGGCGCAAGACAGGAAGTGTCTATGCGCTTCAGGATGTAAAGGAAGCACCGGCGAAGGATGACGTATGGTTTACCGAACACATCATTGTACAGGGAAACAAGATCACGGTAATCGTCGACGGCAAGACCATTAACGAATATACGGAGACCGATCCGGCCAAGATCAGAACGGGCACGTTTGCCCTGCAGGGACATGATCCCAAGAGCAAAGTCTTTTATAAAGATGTGATGGTTAAACCACTCCCGGACTAGGCGCTACAGTTCCCACCCCGACCGATATTCCCGGGTCAGGTATTTATTGGCGTCCGGGACGTTTGTAATCTTCATGGCATCCGCGTCGTACAACACTTTCTTTCGTGTCCGCAAAGCAATAGCCCCCAGGTTAATGGTTTCGGAAATAGGTCCCGCGTTCAGGAAACTGCCCGGCGATTGTGTTTTATTCCGAAACGCGTCAATCCAGGTATCGTCAGACCGTTCATTCACTTCAGGAGCGATCTCCTTGCCCTGCAGATAACTTTTCATTTTACTGTCAGGGATAAGCGAAGGCTTCTCACACCGGAAGCCTGCAAGGATTTTACCCTGATCCCCCACGAACATCATGCCTTCCGCCGGGAGGTCTTTTCCATCGATCTCCAGTTCTTCCGGTGTGTGAGGCTTCATACCCCCATCGTACCAGAACAGATCAAATGCCGGCAACGCCGCCTGGGGGGCGAACTTAAACCGGACAATCGATGAATAAGGAAAAGCCACGTCGTTTGCCACGGCAGTGCTTACCTGGTTCACCACTGTGCGGGTCGTCGTGCCATAAGCCTCGGCACTATAGGCCGGGGTGTTTATTCCCAACGTCAAAAAAAGCGGCCACAGGCTGTAGTGTCCCATGTCTGCGATACTTCCGCCACCGAAATCATACCACCCACGAAAAACACAATGTGTATAATTGGGATGATAGGGTCTGTCGGGAACAGGTCCAAGCCACAAATCCCAGTTAAAATCTTTCGGTACCGGTGGTCTGTCGGTAGGGTTGGAAGTCCATTGCTGCCACACCGGCCGGTATGACCAGTTGTGAATCTCCTTCAGGGTACCAATAGCCCCTTCACTGATCCATTTTTTTACCAGTTCGTTACCACTTCTTTTGCTCCATGCGAGCAGGTGCGTACTGACTCCCGTAGACCTGGCAGTCTCGATCGTCAGCCTGGATTCGTGGATCCGGTTAGCTATCGGTTTATGGATGACAATGTGCTTACCCTTCTTCATTCCGGCGATGGAAATAGTGGCGTGAAGATGGTCCGGTGTCATGATCTTTAATGTGTCGAGGTCCTTTTCCTTTTCCAGCAACTCCCTGAAGTCCATATATGATGCACATCCTTTGGATTTACCGGAAGATTTATCCCGCCCGTAGTACCTTTCAACCAGTTCCTGGCCAACGTCGCGTCCGCCGGGAATACCCTGCAAGCCCTCTCCCCAGGAAGGATCTCCAAGCGTTTTCCGGATACCATTGCGAATCCCGTCCGCCGACCAATCGATGTAATCCGTACTTCGTTTATTGGGATCACATACCGCCACAATCCTGACCTTCGGATTCGTGATCAGCTCACACATTTCCCGGAGACCCTGAGTCCCGCATCCAATGTAGCCGATCGTTATTTTATCGCTTGGGGCGACCACACCACTCCCTCCGATCACATACCGGGGCACGATGGTGAAAGCGAGGGACGCGGCGGTCGCGGAGCCCATAAATTTTCTTCGGTTGATCTTTTTGGTTTGATTCATGGCAGCAGTAAAAATTCGTGGTTTCTGCCAAATAAGTTAGGCCATCCTTCTCTTCAAAACAATCGTTTTTGGGATGAACGCCGGCAGCATCATCTTCCAACCCCGATTTATATATAGCGGTTGCTATGTAATGCGGATCCTTTTTATGTAACTTTAGTAGGAGGTCCGTCAATCGCTAAACGGAATAAGCTCATGAGAATCCTTCTGGCCCTCGTTTTATTCGCTGTGATCACTACGGCGTTTTCTCAAAGTGTCCTTGTAAAAGCAGGACAGGACTACACCAAGGCGATCCCAAGAAGTGATCGTTACCGGTATAAAGATTTTATGAACGGGCAGTTGCATTATCCCCAGGGGAAAAAATCGCAGGTCCTCAAGTTAAACTATAATATTATTTTTGCGGCGGTCCAGTTCATCGACTCGAACGGCGATACGCTGTTTATCGCGGAAGATTCAAACATCTTTAAGTACGTCAGTATCAACAACGATCTCTTTTTTCATGATTTCCAGTTTGGGTACTTTGAGATCCTGACGCGGGAGCCGCAGATCAAACTTATGTCCCAGGTTAAATGGAATATTGCGAGAAAAGATGTGATGATCGAAAACGGCTATGGCAGCAGCCTGTCATTATCGAACTCAGACTATTCCACGATCCGTGTTTCGGGTGCCAATAATTTTATTCAGAACGAGAACACCCTGTTTGAAAAGGAAGACGCCTATTTCCTGCTGGATAAGAAACAGAGAATCCATAAGGCGACCAAAAGCAGTTTCATCAAGATCTTCCAGGATTACAAAGGGGAAATTCAATCTTTCCTAAAAGACAACGATATCGACTTTTCGGACAAGGATGACCTGAGAACGCTTCTCGAATTCTGTAATGCGTTGCCCAATGTGTGATCCCAGAGGTGCATGATCTAAAGGCCAAGGTATAACTGGTCCGTCCCCGTATCCCGGGTGACGGTGTTTTCCCGGAAGTTCGAGACGGATATACCCAGCAACCGGATCTTTTTCTCCTCCAGATCTGTCCCCAGAAGTAATTGGATTGCTGTGGCCGTTATTGATTCGGCGTCGTCGACCGGTGTTGACAACGACAGACTCCGGGTCACCTGTTTGAAGTCGTGGTACTTTATCTTAAGCGTGATCGTCCGGCCTCGCAGGCCATGTTGCTTAATGCGATCCTGGACAATGGAGCCCAGTTTGTCAAGGGCTTCCGTCATATCGGCAAGTTCAACCAGGTCGTAGGGAAATGTATCTTCGGCTCCGACTGATTTGGTTTCCCGGTGAGGCTGCACCGCGCGTTCATCGATGCCCCTTACAATGTTGAAATAAAATCTTCCGGGCTTTCCGAAATGCCTAGTAAGATCCGCGGCAGACAATTTCTTCAGATCCAAGCCGGTATAAATCGCCATCGACTTCATTTTTTCCGCCGTCACTTTACCAACACCGAAAAATTTTTCAACAGGCAGCGACTCCATAAATTTTTCGATCCGCGATGGACCGATAAACGTAAGGCCGTCCGGTTTATTCATATCGGATGCAATTTTTGCCACGAATTTGTTCACGGAAACGCCCGCCGAAGCAGTCAGGTTTAGTTCGGTGCTTATGGCCGATTTGATAAGCCTGGCTATCTCGATGGCGGACCCGATGTGTTGTTTATCTTCCGTTACATCCAGATAAGCCTCATCAAGCGATAGCGGTTCAATGATATCCGTATAGCGCCTGAATATACCACGGATCTTTTGGGATACTTCCTTGTAGACATCAAACCGTGGTCGTACGAAGATCAGCTCAGCGCAAAGCTGAAGCGCTTTTTTCGATGGCATAGCTGACCGTACGCCGAATTTTCTGGCCTCATAACTTGCCGTAGCGACTACTCCTCCCCTTCCTTCCGGTGATCCACCCACAGCCACAGGCTTTCCCCGGTATTCCGGATTATCGCGCTGCTCGATAGATGCATAAAAAGCATCCATATCGATGTGAATGATCTTTCTTCGCCTTGTTATTTCATCTTCCATGCACGCGGTGTACGTTGAATCAGGCAGACACAAAGATATACCGGTTTGACTCAGTTGTTCAAGAGCCGGTTAATATGGCAATCAACCGGGTCGATGACCACAGGGAAAACAAATTTTCATAACTTGGCTATCGTTCATCAAACCCCTCACCAATGAAAACGCTCATACTGGTTATCATATGCGCAACGGGAACGCTGGCCTCGTTTTCACAACGACCCGCTCCGGATCAGATCGAAACATCGACGGGAATCCTTGCCATTCAGCCTATCCTTCACGGCAGCCTCGTGCTGAGCTGGAACAATAAGACAATCTGTGTAGATCCCTATGGCGGATCAGCTGCGTTTCAGGGTATCGCTGCTCCGGACCTAATACTCATCACGGATATCCACGGCGATCATTTAAACCCGGAGACGCTAAATGCCCTGGAAACGTCCGGGACCGTGATCGTCGCGCCGCAGTCAGTAGCGGACCAGTTATCTGAAAACCTGGAAAGCAAAACTGTTGTATTGGGCAATGGAAAGGAGACCACCCAGGTGGGTGTCAGGATCAAGGCAATACCTATGTATAACCTTCCGGAGGCGTCGGATTCGCGCCATACAAAAGGAAGAGGTAATGGTTATGTGCTGCTTCTGGGAGGTAAGTCCGTTTATATTTCCGGCGATACAGAGGATATTCCGGAGATGCGGAGCCTGAAAGGCATCGACGTCGCTTTTGTCTGTATGAACGAGCCGTACACGATGGATATTAACCAGGCGGCGGGTGCTGTTTTGGAATTCAAGCCCAAAATCGTTTACCCCTATCACTACCGGGGACAAAACGGGCTAAGCGACGTGGAGAGTTTCAAAAAATCCGTGAATTCGGGAAGCACGGCTATTGATGTAAGGCTGAGGAACTGGTATCCCGGCAATTAATGCCTCATAAAACAACGGTCCTCATACCCGAATGCCGGATATGAGGACCAGTTGAAGGGCAATTGATATCTAGTATACTTTTTGTTTTTCTACTGTGGTGCCTGAAATGATGCTGTCCATCATTCCGTACATGCCAACGATCATCACTGTGACCAAGCCGATCGAGAAGGCCATGGCATTCGATTCAACTATTGACTGGAAGTAAACATAAAGTCCTGCGAATGCTAAAGCTGATACGACCATCAGGAAAAAGAACATTAAGAATGAAGGTTTCATGTGAATTAGTAATTAGTTTGGTTTTATGATGAACCCATATCTAAATACTATGCCACCGGCCTTAAGGGCTTAAATCCTCAAATTACGCGCTTCCGCCTTCGTGATTGTCCCAAAAATGGATCGGCGTTTCCCGATTCTGATTTCTTAAGGTCATCCAATCATCTTCCTGATGTTCGCAAAACTGGTGGCAATGTTGTCAAGAGGCTGAGGCGCAGCGTCCTGTTCAACAAAAAAATGCTGCAGGCCGGCCGTATCAGCGGCGTCGAAAACCCGCTTCAGATCCGCATAACCCATTCCCACTTCCACCGGTTTTTGGGTGACACGGTCCAAATCCTTTACATGCCAGAGAGGAAAACGCCCGGGATGTTTTTTGAACAGTTCGACGGGATCGGCACCCGCTTTCGTAGCCCATCCCAGGTCAAGCTCCATCTTCATAATATCCGGGCTGATTTGAGACAGGAACATCTCATAGGGTATCTGTCCTTCGATCCGGTCGAACTCCTTCGTATGGTTGTGAAAAGCAAAGCCTATCCCGGCTTTTTTACAGGCTTCGCCGGACTTACTCAATGTGTCGATCGATTGCCTGATGTCATCCAGATTATCAATGGGTGTACTGGAACAGACCAGGTAGCTGACGCCGCCTTCGGCAACATCGTTCACTACCTCCTGGTAGTTGTCCCGAAGGTTTTTCATCGGCGGTATAACAATAGGTTTTCCATCCGATCCCAACGGTGGCTGCCATCCGGCCGGCCGTTTGAATGGCGCCCCGCCGGTATGGTGTGCTTTCCAGGTCAGGCCGTAACCCTTTAATTTAGCAGCAAATTCTTTCGGCTTTAGTCCGTAGTATCCGCCCTTCAGGCTGAATGCAGACTCAATCTCCGTGTAGCCGATTTCGGCAATCCGTTTCAGGGTTCCATCGAGATCAGCATCTATCTTCGACATCACTGTATAAAGCTGCAGACCTACAGGCCGTGAAGCCAGCGCCGATCCCGGCGCAAACCCGGCTGCGCGATTCGCAAATACAAGACCTCCAAACGCTATTGCCCCGGAGTTTTTCAAGAATGCTCTTCTGTTCGTATTCATGGTTGTTCAATTTGTTGGTATGTACTACTTACCTGGTGTAAGACTATTTTGAAATTGTATCTCCTGAACCTGCATGAGGATCTGGTTGTCCGCAGCCTTTGGACTCCTGAACACGAAATAGACGTCGTGCGCCCCCTCCACAGGTTCAAGCACCGTGCTGACCTGAATGGAGCTTAGTCTTCTCCTGGTATTGGCATCCATCGGAGGTGGCGGTGGCTGCGATGTTTTTTTCTTGTCGCCAGTAACCGCAGCGTTGTTGGCCATAAGCCTCCGGAAGTCGATCTCTTTCGGAACAACTTCCCCGGTCTTTCCGATCAACCGGCCTTCCGGGGAATCCAGGCGTACCTCTACTATCCCTCCCGTTGCCCCGGCGCGTGGTGATGCCTGAACCAGCAGTTCGATTTGTTTAATACCCGTCATATCCAGGTTCCTGTAACCCAGGTACGACTGGTCCCCCACCATACTGAACGACCGGCGAGGCGTTGTCATGAGCAATATTCCTTTCGATACTTCCGCTTTCTCCGGATCAAGGGCGGGGTTTCTCAGCGCCACAATACTTTCAGCGGCAAGAGACGTGAGTTCTTTTGTTCCCTTGTCCTTATATGCCACCCGCAGCAGGTATCCTCCACGGCCATTTTCACCCGCCGGTACCTGGGGAACGAACACCCCTTTCAGCGGCAGGGGTTTTGTTGTTGCTTTCTTTTCCGCGAGGCTGATAATATATTTTACCATGGAGGCTGCATCCTGCCTGGTCACCTGCGGATGTGCGCTCATCGCGTGATCTCCCCACACACCACTACCCCCTGAGATGATCTTCTCCGCGATCCGTTCCTGTGCAGCCGGATCACTTTTGTATTTTTGCGCTACGTCCAGGTAGCTGGGCCCGACCGATTTTTTATCAACGATATGACACGATTTGCAGTCGTTCTTACTGATCAGGTTCAGACCGGTTGAAAAGGAAGCCCATTCGTCGGAGGCTCTGTGGTTCTGCGCGATCTCGATGGGGTCGAAACCTTCGGGAACATAGTCGAAGTTCACCGCTACTTCGTCAGCGGAAATTTTTCCGTCACTGATACTTCCATCTTCTTTGTCTGTCACCCCGATCTGATAGGTAATCTGATTTCCGGGAAAGAAGAAGCTTTTGTTTCCCGACAAGACATCAATGGTGACCGCCGGCGGTTCGTTTCCAGCCTTGATTTCCAGGGACTGGCTGTTCCGGTCTCCCTTTGTGTCTGTCGCCGTGAAGGTAACGGTGTATACACCTGCCTGCTCAAAAGTTATAGCCGGATCGGCGTCGGTCAATGTTTTTGTAAAACCGTTGTCTCCCGTGATTTTCCATTCGTACTTCAGTGCCGCGGAATCGTATTTGTCGTAGTCCATCGTTCCCTTCGAGGATAAGTTGACCGATAACGGAATGGCACCTGCAAGTTTGTCTGCCGCGGTTTTTACGATAGGCTTACGGTTACCGCCGTTGTACTCAATCCGGACAATCTGCGCGTTTTCATTTCCCCGGAACCATGCCGATCCATACTCGAGGACAAAAAGGTCTCCGTCTGGTCCGAATTTCATATCGATAGCGCTGCTGAAATTTTCGTTTGGAAGGAAACGTTCCATGGACTTGTAGTTTCCTTCTTCGTCCATCGTTACGGTCATGATCCAACCTCTCATAAATTCGACGATCAAAAGTTTCCCTTCAAAATATCCCGGGAACGGGTGTTTGGCATTTTTAAAGTCGGCCTTTCTGAACACTGGCCCACCCGTTGCACTACGTCCGGAGCTCCCGACAAGGGGGAACTCGGTGGAGTTCGCATACGGATACCAGATAAAAGCCTTTTGTGGAGCTGGTAATTCCTTCAAACCGGTATTGTTCGGCGAATTATTAACAGGGTGCCCGGCGTCGAATTTTTCGCCTACCTGTTCCGTGGCATAATCAAATTTACTGTAAGGCTTATTGTCTCCAACGAAGTAAGGCCAACCGAAAAATCCCGGCTTTTTCGCCTGATTAAATTCGTCATACCCCCGTGGCCCGATGATCGAATCCTTCGACGCGTCCGGCCCTACTTCTCCCCAATAAATGTAGCCGGTCTTACTGTCAATGGAGACCCGCCAGGGATTACGGTGGCCCATTGTATATATTTCCGGGCGAGTTTTTTCCATGCCTTCCGGAAACAAGTTGCCATCCGGGATAGTATAGCTCCCATCGGCTTCCGGGTGAATGCGTAAGATCTTTCCGCGAAGGTCATTTGTATTACCGGAGCCGCGCTGATCGTCCCAGCTTTCCCGTCCTGGACGCTCATCCAGTCCCGACGTTCCGGCAACAGGATTACCCGTGTTGTTACCCACTGTCAGGAAAAGATTGCCATCCTTATCAAAGACCATTCCCCCTCCCGTATGACAGCAGGTTTCGCGTTGGTTTGGTATCTCCAACACGATCTTCTTTGTAGAACCGTACAACGAATCGCCGTGGAGCTCCCACCGTGCCAGTACGTGTTTTGCTTCCGCGGTATCGGCATAATACATGTATATCCAATGATTTTCGCTGAAGCCCGGATCCGCGATAACTCCCATCAGCCCTTCCTCCGCCTCCGTAATCCTGCCTTCTTTGCTGGTATATTTGGTGTTGACAGGAATAAAACTAATAGTCTTCACCTCATTCGTCGCCAGGTCAAAGGATTTGAGGTTCCCCTTCCTCTCGACAAACAAGATCCTCCCGTCGCCGGGAAAAGTCATCTGCATCGGTTCATCCAAGGTCCCCGGCTTGGTCAGTATGGTCGTCGTGAAGCGGTTATCTTCCGGTTGTGTATCGGAAATGCCGGCTTGTTCTTTACACGATGATACAAGTACGACTGTCAGGATCAACAGTCTGGCAATAATAGTGGAAGTCTGGTGCATAAAAGTAAAGTCCCTTTTCATTTCAAATTGGCTACATATAAAGCACTAAAATGAAAAGAAAACCCGGGTTGACAGGCAGCTTCACTCGTTTGTTTTAGACAAAATGCCCAAACTTTTCGACGGATCCGGAACAAAGGGATCAAAGCTCATCCACGCAACAAAACGGGAGACTCCTATTCCGTATCTCGGAACCGCCCCGCCGTTCATTACAAGACGCAGCAGTGTTTCTCCGCAAAGGCATGAAAAAACCTGCCCTTTCTCAAGGTACAGGTTCTAAAACCAACAGTTTAAAAAATAGATTAAAGCCGCTTAAAAAATATCTTTCAGTAGTTGTGAGTAGTTCTCAGATCTGAATTGAGCTCGCTGTAATCGACCCAACCTTCGTCCGGGTGACCTGGGCCAGGCTGCGCATCATTCCTGCCATTGCCAGAAGTACGATCCCCATCAATGAGAAGGAGAATACTGTGAGATTTTCGATCACCAGTCTTTCAGCGGTACCGTAGAGAAACGCTGTCAAAAAAGCCGTGGCTAGAATGATGTTGAAGTAGAATTTGAAATTCGTTTTCATATGCCTGGTGATTTACCGGGTGCTCTTCGAAATTACATGCCAACACTGACACCCGCGTAAAAAGCCCGAAATTCGCGGAAAACAGAGAAGTATTTTCCCGATACGGGAATGCGGATCGTTTTTTGGACGAATTTCCAGTGCCTATCCTAGCGAACCGATGTAGTAAGATCGAGGAGTTTGTCCTTGGTCGTCAGGTACAGGCTATCGACAAAACGCGTTTGGAGAATGTAGCCTTCCAAAACAGTACCCCTGGTCCGCTCAAACCATACTCCCTGGAGCTGGCCGTGGCAATAAAGAAAAAGTTGCGAAAAGATGTTGATAAGAAAATCCGTTGACACATGATTGAGAATCCTGTAGGGCAACATGAATTGTATGGAAAATTCGGATACTACCTTCAGGTCACAAACTTTGCCTTCCCTGTGTGCACGGGCTTCGATGCCGATCGTGACCAGGTGCTCTTTCAGATCTTGAGATGGATGGATTTCCGGCCGGATCTTTACGGACGAACTGTTCTCCAGTTGAGGATCGTATTCAACATCCTGTATACCGAATGTGGTAATTCTACAATCTAGCGGTTGGATTTTGCAGTCTATTTTCACGCTTTCCGGACGCTGGCGGGAAAATAGTCCCGGTTCCTCGTCCATAACCGGAGAATGTTCAAAAAGTTTGCCACTGCAATTGTCGAAGGATCATATCCGGCAGACCAACAAACACAACGGAGGGTGGAGAACAATCGCGTTAAATTTTCGCAACCGTTCGAACCACAGCGACATCATGGCCCCCCACCCGGCGAGTTGGACAAAACCGCCCTGCGAACAAAAAATTAATAATATCTTTGCCGCTTTATCGCTAAAAATCATGATCTCAGTAGACGCAGTAAGTGTGGAATTTAACGGGTCGGCTCTCTTCAGCAACATCACTTTCAACATCAATGAGAACGACAGGATTGCATTGATGGGGAAGAACGGGGCTGGCAAATCTACCTTGCTGAAAATAATTGCCGGCGTAAATAAACCCACCCGCGGAAAAGTCTCGGCTCCCTCCGACGCCATTATTGCATATCTGCCCCAGCATTTGCTAACCGAAGATACGGCCACAGTTTTTGAAGAAGCATCCAAAGCGTTTGGGAAAATCCTGGATATGAAAAAGCAGATGGATGAACTTAACCATCAGCTGGAGATCCGAACGGACTATGAATCAGAAGCCTACTCCAAGATCATCGAACAGGTTTCAGAACTGAGTGAAAAATACTATTCGATCGAGGAGATAAATTTTGACGCCGAAGTTGAAAAAACCCTGATGGGGCTGGGCTTTGTCCGCACCGATTTTACAAGACCAACCAAGGAGTTTAGCGGGGGTTGGAGGATGCGGATCGAACTCGCGAAGATCCTGTTACAAAAGCCGGACCTGATCCTCCTGGATGAGCCGACAAACCACATGGACATCGAGTCCATCCAATGGTTGGAGGAATTCCTCATCAACAACGCAAAAGCCGTGATCGTGATCAGTCACGATAAGACCTTCGTGGATAACCTGACCAACCGGACTATTGAAGTTACGATGGGCCGGATCTACGACTATAAAACAAATTATAGCCACTACTTGCAATTGCGAAAGGAAAGGCGCGAACAACAGCAAAAGCAATTTGATGATCAACAGAAACAAATCGCTGATATCCAGGAGTTTATTGATCGTTTCAAAGGTACGTACTCCAAAACGCTCCAGGTTCAGTCGCGGGTAAAAATGCTGGAGAAAATCGAGATCATTGAGGTGGATGAGGTGGACTCATCTGCGCTGAATCTGAAGTTTCCACCCGCGCCGAGGTCCGGTAATTACCCTGTTATCATCGAGGGGTTGACCAAACGGTATGGCGAACAGGTCGTATTCAAGGATGCATCCCTGACGATCGCCCGCGGTGAAAAAGTCGCGTTTGTCGGCAAGAACGGCGAAGGTAAATCGACCCTGGTAAAGGCTATTATGGGCGAAATAGAGTTTGAAGGTAAACTTCAGATGGGACACAACTCGATGATCGGGTATTTCGCCCAGAACCAGGCCGCTTTGCTGGATGAAAGTATTTCCGTCTTTGAAACCATCGACCAGGTAGCCGAAGGAGAGATCAGGACGAAGATCAAAGACCTGTTGGGAGCGTTTATGTTCAGCGGAGAATCGATCGACAAAAAGGTAAAACTGCTTTCAGGGGGCGAAAAAACGAGGTTGGCCATGCTCAAACTTCTGCTTGAGCCTGTTAATCTTTTAATTCTCGATGAGCCCACTAACCATTTGGATATCAAAACAAAAGACATCCTTAAAGATGCTCTTAAAGCGTTCGACGGCACGCTGATTCTTGTATCCCACGACCGCGATTTTCTCGACGGCCTGGCGAACAAGGTCTTTGAGTTCGGCAACAAGCGTATCCGCGAGCACTTCGAAGATATCAACGGATTCCTCCGGAATAAGAAAATGGAGAACCTGCGGGAAATCGAGCGATCGGTCAAGTAAACCCTTTGTTCACGTACCGCTTTTGATCCAATGTACTACGGGGTCGATCCATTCCCGGTAACCCTTGTAGATAAATCCATGGCTCCTACCGGTCTTCAGTTTAATCTCGCGGAAATAGGTTACGTGTTTCCTTTTCCTGAAGATGTCCGAGCAGGTTCCGTGCGGATCGCTGGCCTCAATAATAGATAAGAAACGGCCATATAACTCCAAGTTAATGAAGTCCTTATAGGTTTCGGGCCAGCATCCTCCCATCACCACGAAGTGTAACGACTGGTTTTTGCAGGCCGCCGAGACCTGAAGCGAAATCTCCCACCCTGCCGAAGCACCCAACACGATGATATTCCGAGCGGGTACTCCTGCCCGCAACAAGCTGTCTATCTGCCCCGATATCTTATCCCGGTACCATGAATTGGGCACCCCTTTTTTCCTGATCTCGCTGATCACATTAAAACCTTGTTTCTTCAGCGAATCCAGGATGTTCAGAAACTCATAAGGTCCCCATTCCGGGACGGATTGATTTATCGCATTATTACCTAACTCCGTAACAACGGCACCATGCTGGTAAAAAAGGTACCGTTCCGTCGTTGTTATTTTGGAAGGGAGAAATTCACCGATGGATTGTGCCTTAATGGTGGCCGGCAGCAATAAACACATCATCAGCAATCGCGGCACGTTCTTGATCATTTTCTGTTTCGCATCATGCACCATCAACTTACTGTTAGAACAACTCAACCTGAAATTCGGTATATTGAAATAATAAAATAAATACGACCAATCGTGAAAATCATCTCTTTCGTCGCAGGACTCATGATTGTCGCTATGAGTCTGCCAGCGCAACATCATCATCAAGCTGCCATCGGCAACGTCGAACCCCAACCGTTACTTGCCCAGGCGCAACGCGTACGGGAAGCCCTGACCTTTATCGGAAACGCATTGCCCGCAGATGCCATCCAACAGCTGCAGGCGTTGGAGAAGAATAAACTCGACCATGAAACAACAAAAAAAATCCAGGAAATCCTCGACCCCTACTGTCTTGCTTTAATTGAAATTAACCCGGAGTCCCGTGTAAAAGTAATGAAGGGTCCCGTTCGTCCAGTCTTGATGCAGGAAGGCTGGACGTCGTTTTTACTCAAGATCAATAACGAGGCACATATCACGGCGTCCCTTGAACCTGAAAGCCCGAATGCGCGGCCCGTACTACACGGCTCCACCAGCGAACCGCGGATGAAACCCAAAAACAAACTTGAGGCAGGCGATATAGACAATCGTTTCCTTGAATTGGCGATGTATCGCGACCGTCCACTGCACGCGAATTTGTCCGGACTTGGGATCGAATATGCGGTGATCCAGATTTACACCAGGGCCGGGGGTCAGCGGGAGGCGAAGATTGGTTTCAATGTGGGTCAGGGCAGTCAGGATATCGGGTTCCGAAATACTATCGACATCCTGTTCGACATCCGCCCCGCGGTAAAGGTCATATTCGATATTAAAGATGAAGACGGTACACCGGTGATGGCCTCGTTCCTGATCACCGACGGTATCGACAGATTCAGCAACAGCGACGCGGCCACATTCTTTCCGGACGACTATCGTCTTGCTTTTGCTATGGCGCGTCACTGGGAGGAGCCGGTAAGAGAGAAAAAAACGCACAAATTGCCGTCGGAGAAAAAGCTGAACGGCATTTACCCCCTTCCATCCCGGCGTATTGCGGCCAGTGATGAATACCCGGACTTTTTCTTTCAACCCCAGGTCTACCGCGCATCCGGTGAACATGTATTTCTGCCGCCAGGCAGGTACCACGTCACCTATGGCCGGGGGCCGGAGTACAAATCTCAACAGAAGGAGATCATTATTCCGGAAGGCAAGGATTCCATCACGGTATCATTCCAACTCGAGCGCTGGATCCATATGGCATCGTTGGGTTGGTACAGCGCCGATCATCACATTCATGCCGCCGGATGCGCGCACTATGAGAGCCCCGAAGAAGGCGTACGACCGGAGCATATGATGAGACAGGTCCGGGGAGAAGACCTCAACCTGGGAAGCAACCTTACCTGGGGTCCAAGCTGGTACTATCAGAAACAGTTCTTTACGGGAAAGGACCATCCTGTGTCGGACAGCAAAACCATCCTTCGTTACGATATTGAAGTATCCGGTTTCCCTTCCTCCCACGCCGGCCATATTGTGCTGCTGAACCTGGCAGAGGACGACTATCCGAATACAACGGAAATCGGCCAGTGGCCGAGCTGGACATTACCGGTTCTTAAATGGGCTCGGTCACAAGGCGGTCTTACCGGGTACGCCCATTCGGGATGGGGGCTTTCCCCACTCCACGAAACCACCGAACTCCCCAATTACATCACGCCGAAGATGGATGGAATTGGTGCCAACGAATACGTCGTTACGGTGACCCACGACGTCGTCGACTTCTATTCGGCCGGCGATACACCGGCACCGGCAGAACTCAACATGTGGTATCACACCTTAAACTGTGGTTTCAGAACCCGTATAAGCGGAGAGACGGATTTTCCCTGTATTTCAGATGAGCGTGTCGGACGGGCCCGGATTTATGCCCGGCTCGATCACCTTGATTTTTCAGGCTATGTGGACGCCATTAAAAAAGGAAAGAGTTATGTCTCCGACGGGTTCTCCCATCTCATCGATTTTTCGGTCAACGGCATATCGTTGGGTGATAGCAACAGCGAGGTAAACGTACAGGCTAATGCACCGCTGAACATTCGCGTGAAGGCTGCGGGTTTGCTGACCGCTGCACAAGACGAGATCGGAGCGATCATTGCGTCCCGCAGTGCCTATCAGTCTCCCTACTGGCACATAGAACGGGCGCGTATCGGTACGACACAAAAAATACCCGTGGAGTTAATTGTCAACGGTATCCCTGTTGAGAAGAGGGAAATAACTGCTGACGGAAAATGGAATGACCTGAACTTTTCCTACCGGATCAGCCGCTCGTCCTGGGTGGCTGTTCGTGTGTATCAGAGTTCTCATACCAATCCGATTTTTGTACTGACCGATGGCAAGCCGATCCGGGAAAAAAGAAGTGCGGAATGGTGCCGTTCAGCGGTAGATCAATGCTGGAAAATGAAGAAGGGAAAGATTACAGCCGATGAAACAGTTGCCGCGCAGCAAGCGTACGACCATGCCCGCCGGGTGTACGACAACATCATCAAACCGAAATGATGGCAGTAGTGATTTACATTTTCTGCAGGCAGTAGACCACACCTTCCGTCGTCGTGATGACTAACTTGCCATCCTGGATTGCCGGCGTCGAAAAGATACCACCCATCCTGTACTCAGCCTTGATCCAGTCGACAGGAGCATGTAAAACGGATCCAATGTCATCGCGAAAAGTATCATCGTCGTTGAAATAATCGCGGCGGTTGATTGTGTAACCATCCGTCGCGAAAGCCCAGCGGATCTTTCCTGTTGTCCTGTCGATGCCGAACAGCTTTCCCCAAATCGAGCCAACATAGACCATGCGGGGTGAAAACGCACAACCTCCAAAAATATTGAACTTGACGTCGGCCCGCCATCGCTCTTGTCCGTCGCGCGCGTCAAGCGCCAGGAGGACCCGGTCATCAGACGCACCCACGTATACGACTGTATCTTTTATCGTTGCTGACAGCGCCCATCCCGCAGAAAATCTGCGATGCCAGTTCGCGTATCCACCCCCCGGATTCAAAGCGTATAAGTTGTAGTCCCGGCTTCCGATAAAGACGCTCCCGAACCCTGCAACCGGGGATCCCTGCATCTCTCCGTTTGGAAAGTATTGGTGACCAATGGATTTGAATTTCCATCTCAGACCACCCGAACGAATGTCCAGCGCATAAACATATCCGTCAAAACATCCGAAGTAAATTATGTCTCCCGCGATAGCCGGCGTGTTGTGAATGATATCCCCTGCGCGGAATGACCACATAACGTCACCGTTGTGCGCGTTCAATGCCTGCATCCGGCCGTTCCCGGTGCCCAGGTATATGACTTCATCCTGAATCAACGGAGTCGAATGATAATAATCGGCAAAATCATACCGTCGCTCAGCCAGGAATAACGCCGTCTTATCATAAACGACACGCCATTCAGGTTTACCGGAAGCCTTGTCGATACAGGAGAACACTCCGTTGCCGCCTGCCAGATAGAGCCATTTCCCCTGTACCACCACTGTCGAGCGGATTTCACCATTGGTCTTTAACTTCCACTTCAGTTTGCCGGAAGAAAGGTCCAACGCATACAATGTACTGTCCAGTCCTCCAAAGTAAACAACACCTTCGTTAATTACGGGCGACGAGAATATGGGCATCGAGGTCCTGAACTTCCAGGCAATTGCCGGCATCCGTTCAAAGTCCGCCTCTGAATTCTGAGCATAACACCGGACCGTTATCGCGATGAATAGTAACATCAAACTTCTCATGTCTGAATCTGTTTTGAATGTTTCACAAAGACTTCCCGTCGGCCAGCACATATCCCCCGGCGCGGGTGAGCGTACTGGAAGATAAGACCTTGATAAAAATATTATTGTGCCCTGCGGTTTTTGTATGGCGAAAAAATGAAATTTGTTCAAGGCATCATCGCTAAAGGATGTACAAGTATGTTCAAAGACGTTCAAATGATCACTTAAGTAGTAAATGGGATGGAAACGGACGTACAGGATATTATGATCCGGCGGTGCCTGACTCAGATCGAAGAGGCACTGGGCTGGGGTAATGGTAGTGATTGGTCTACCCGAGATTTTGAGGCTCTCGGTCAACGGATCATGGAGAAGACACAGGTGCAACTAAGTGTAATTACATTAAAAAGGATCTGGGGAAGGATACGGTATGATCACCGGCCCACAGCGACTACCCTTAACACCCTGGCTCAGTTTCTTGGTTTTGAAAATTGGGGCGCGTATAAGCAGGACCAGCTTCGGGAAAATGACACAGCGGCGTTATCAGGACCTAAGGGAAACAAGGCGTGGAAAAGAGTCGTCTTCGTACCTCTGTTTGTTCTGTTCCTTGTTTTGATGGGTTTTCTGCTGAACAGTTCGGCTAGTAGTCCGGGGCATTCCCGGACGATCGATCCTGCGCAAGTTGAGTTCAGTAGTAAAAAGACCGTGGACACCGGTGTGCCCAATTCGGTGGTATTCTTCTACAACGCCTCGGCTGCAAAATCTGGCGATTCTGTTTTTGTTCAGCAGTCATGGGATAAGACCCTGAGCCGGCAAGTAGATTCCCGTGGATCATATCACACTTCCATTTACTATTACCCGGGTTTCTACCGGGCCAAACTCCGGATCAATGACCAGGTTGTGAAAGAGCACGACCTGCTTATCGGGTCAGACGGGTGGCTTCCGCTCATCGATCGCAAACCAGTTCCGTTCTACCTGGAGAGTATTGAAGTTAAGAACGACGGTTACATGGGTCTGCCGCTGGCTAAATTCCAGGACCTGAACATACCCCTCCAGCCCGAGACACCCTGGACCGGCTATTATAATGTCGGCTTGTTTGACGAAGTCTATAGCCACGACCTCATTTTTGAAACAGCCCTGAAGAATGAATACGCTGCCGGAACAGCCGTTTGCCAACATTCGGAAATCCACTTGCTCTTTGAAGGTGCATCGATGGTCATCCCGCTGTCAGTTCCGGGTTGTATCTCGGACTTGAACCTCGGAAGCATCGATGGTAAAAAGGCGGACTTGTCGGTTCTAGGAGTTGATTTTTCAGACTGGGTAAGTGTAAAGTTCGAGGTACTTGAATCGGCAGTTAAGATATCGATAAACCAGGATAAGGTGATAAACCTGCGCGCGGCCGTTGAACCAGTGCGTCTTGTCGGGCTTGCTTACCGTTTCCAGGGAACCGGCAGTGTCAATTTCATACGGATCACCAGACACAACGGTGATGTCGTCTATGAGGAGAATTTCGACTGAACTGTCACTGTTTTGGCAACCGCGCGACTCGGGCAACGTTTGCAGGGTGATGCATTATTTAGTTACATTTGAGGTGCAAATATCCCTCCAGCATGTCTAAATCCATAATTGCTCTCCTCTTTATCACCGCCGCATTTGGTGCAAGTGCTCAGGTCCTTCAGAAGATCAAGAATAAAACACAAAGTGTTACTTCGAAGGAAACCAGGCAAAAGGTGGTGTCCGGCCTCAAAGAAGATCTCGACAAGGCGCGCGATAGTTTCGATTCCACCGATTTCGACTATGCCATTCTCGTGACTGATAATTCCGGGTTGTTCGACGTTAAAGAAAAGGGGGAATTTGTATCAAAACTGGCGACCGGCGGAAGCATAGTACTTGGGTCGGTCGACAGCTCCAAATCCAACATGAGGGAAAAAGCACGGTTCCAGTTGGAGACGGGAGAAATTGCTTATGCATCGCGGAAGTTTGCATTTGCGGAAAAAAGGTTCAATAGCGCCATGCTATTGTATGAACAAGGCGGCATGAAAGACGATATCGGCTATTTAAAAGCCCTGGCAAACCAGGGGCTGTTATATACCACAATGGGTCGCTTCACGCAGGCGCTTGACTATACAACAAAGGCGCTTGAGTTACGAAAGGCGAAATTCGGCGAAAAAAATATCGGCATAGCATCATCGTTAAATAACTACGGTGTCCTGCAATTCGATCTTGGATTATACAACGAAGCTGAAAAGACATTTGCTTCGGCTACCTCCATCATCGAGGCATCGGCGGGTAAGGATGTCATGCAATATGCTATCGTGGAAAACAACAGAGCTATGCTTCTGCAGGCAATCGGGCGTTACGAAGACGCAGACAGGATACTTAAAGACGCCATTGCCACAACGGAAAGGCTGAAGGATTCCAAAACAAACAACAGCCTGAAGTTCCTGTCTAACCAGGCGCTCCTGCTCCAGCAAATGGGAAAGTACGCAGAGGCGGAGGCGATCTACCTGGGAATGGAAAAAAGGTTGGGCAAGACCAACCCGGACCTTGCGAGCATGCTGAACAGCCAGGCTGCACTGTACATGGCAATGGGTAAGGAAGAAAAAGTCGAAGACCTTCTGAAACGGTCGGCCTCGATCTACAAATCAAAATTCGGCGAGGACAATCCTTCATATGCGGAGACCATCAATGACCTGGGGAACTTTTACAGGTACAAAGGACGGTATGGGGAAGCTGAACCCTTGCTGGACAAGGCTCTGTCGATCCGTGAAAAGACACTGGGCGTGAATCACCCGAACTATGTTCAATCCCAGGAAGATATCGCCGTTTTATACTGGAAGAAGAAAGAACTGGACAAGGCTTACATGACCTACAGGAAGGTAATGGATAAGTCGATTGATTTTATCAATCATTATTTTCCGCCGATGAGCGAGTCGGAAAAAACGAAGTATTGGGATGTTATGTCCCCGCGTTTCCAGCGTTTCTACAACTTTGCGATCGAAGCCAGCGTGAGTAACCCTCACGTACTTCAGGACCTTTACGATTACCAGATGGCTACAAAAGCATTGCTGCTCAGTTCCACCAACAAGATCAAAAAGAATATCCTGGCCAGTGGTAACCAGTCCCTGATCAAAGACTACAGGGCCTGGCTTGATCAGAAGGAAACATTGGCGAGGCTTTATGCTTATTCAAAAGATGACCTGAAAGAACAGAAGATAAACCTGGACTCTATCGAACGCAGTACCAATGCAATGGAAAAAAAGCTCTCGGAAACAAGCAAAGAGTTTTTGGCCGGGTATTCCACACAGAAAGTCAGCTATAAGCAGATCAAGGATCTCCTGGGCGTCAATGAAGCCGTCGTTGAAATCATCCGGATCACGCAATTTGATCAGAAGTTCACGCCTGAGGCGAAATATGCGGCGCTGATCCTGACCAAGGAGGCGGAACTCCCAACGCTTGCCATATTGGACAATGGACTTCAGCTTGACACACGATACGCCAAATTCTACCGCAATGCTATCCAGCAACGGATATCCGACGACTATTCTTACGATCAGTACTGGGCCCGGATCGAACCCCTGGTGGGCGCGAAAAAAGTGATTTATTTATCACCCGATGGGGTCTACAATCAGATCAATTTGAATACGCTCAAAAAAGGAACAGGCGAATATGCCATCAGCAAATATGATTTTATTACACTGGGTAATTCCAAGGACCTTTTTCTTTTGAAGAGCCGGAAAAAAGGAACCGCTGCAAAAAAAGCAACATTGATCGGTTTTCCGGACTATGGGTCCAAGGAAGTGGCGGCCTTACCCGGAACAAAAATTGAGATCGACGGTATCAACAAAATGCTGAAGACGGCGGGTTACACCCCGGCTCAATTCACCCAAAAAACGGCGACGGAAGCAAATCTTAAAAGTGTAAAAGGCAATACCCTTCTGCATATTGCAACACACGGGTATTTTCTGCAGGACGTGGAACAATCGGGCTCCGGATTTGGCGTACACATGGACAATGCCGCAGATAATCCACTTCTCCGATCAGGCCTGTTACTGGCCGGCGCCGGTAAAACGGTAACGGGCAAAGCTGAGCCTAATTTACAAAGCAACGACAACGGTATTCTTACCGCCTATGAAGCGATGAATCTTAACCTCGAAGGGACCGAGCTTATTGTACTGAGCGCCTGCGAAACCGGCCTGGGAGAAGTTAAGGCCGGCGAAGGAGTCTATGGCCTTCAACGGGCCTTTCAGGTCGCCGGCGCAGACGCACTCATCATGAGCTTGTGGAAAGTAGATGACGCGGCTACGCAGCAGCTGATGACCAACTTCTACAGCAACTGGCTCAAACTCGGAAACAAACAAAAAGCGTTCAAGCAGGCACAGCTTCAGCTGATGACGAAATTCAAAGATCCTTACTATTGGGGCGCGTTTATCATGATGGGTATGTAAAGGATTCAATGCATATGATCATACGCTCATTGTCCCGCTACGAATCGTCAACCGGTGCCACAAGCGGTCTTTATGCGGATGATCACTATATCTATACGGAAGAGGTCGAGGTACCCCGACAGGTGAATGAACATCGCTCTGCGCTAGCGTTGCTATCGGTTCTGAAGGGAGAGGCGGATGTTCGGATCAACGGAAAACGAACCAGCCTCACGGAAGACTGTTTTATTGTCATCAATAAAGGAAGTTCGCTGGCATTGGAAATAAAAAGGGCGGGTACAGTTCCCGTGATCGTTATCTTCAATACGACGCTATCCGGAATTATTCAGAACAGCAGTCTTTTCACCCTGCCTGATAGTCCTGGCAGGGCGCCCGTTGATTTCAGCCTTATCGAATACATTCACTATACACATGCATCCCTGAAAAAGTACATGTTCACCCTTCTGGATCTGGGGAAAAGCTGCGCCTCCTTTCATGCATTGAAGGCCGACATGGTACTCCGCTCCATCCTGAATGACCTCATCCGTGAAAACTATTCAGCGATGCAGGTATCGTCTAACCTTAAAGTTGTCAGGGAATCAACGCGGATCGACCTGTACAAGCGACTGTGCCTCGGCAAGCAGTGGATGGAAAAGAACTTTTGCACGCCCGTAACCCTGAACCAGGTAGCCGCTATCGCCATGCTGAACGAAGAACATTTCCTCCGACTATTCAAGCAGGCGTTCAACGTCACACCCGGGCAATACCTGACCCAACTCCGGCTCGGTTATGCAAAGCACATGCTTTCAACTACCGCTGAACAGGTCGGCGTTATTTGCCAGCGTATTGGTTTCGAAAGTCCATCGTCGTTCACGGGTTTGTTCAAGAAACGATTTGGTATAACGCCCGCGGCGTACAGAAAAACAAGTTAGCAATTGGTGCTGCCGAAATTCAAAATTCTCAATTTTCGAGAAATCATTTTCCCCTCCCATCGCTTTCTTTGATGTAGTTATTAAACAACACGATCATGGAATCTCAATGGAGTAATTTTAAACTCAGGGTAAACGTCATGGCCGTTCCGGAAATAACCTATAACGCCTGGACATCGGTCGCATCGTTGGAGTCATGGTTCTTAAGGAGAGCTGTATTCCGGGATCCGGAGGGCAGGGAAACCGGCAGAAATGAACCGGTACGGGCCGGGTATACGTATGAATGGTACTGGCATGGATATCCTGATTCCGTTGTGGAAAAAGGAAAAATCATCAGCACAAACGGCGTCAACCGGATGACTTTCACTTTTTCAATGGGGTGCCCCGTCACCATATCTGTTCACGAAGAAGCCGGCGAAACGATCGTTGAACTGGTGGAAAGTGAATTGCCCACGGATACCGAGACAATGCTCCGCCACTATGTCGGTGACTCGAGGGGCTGGATATTTTACCTTACAAATCTGAAATCCGTTCTGGAGGGAGGTATGGATCTAAGGAACAAAAAACTGGAATTAACCAATGTGATCACATCGTAAGCAGGGCTGGGAAAACAAAAACACCCCAATAATACCACAAAAATACGGGCGATAGCCGGCCATCAAGAATTCTGGAAATGCTGGAAGTGAAACATTACTTTTAAGCAAACAGATCCCTCTCTATGTTACCGCCTAAATCGATTGTTTATCGTGCTATCGCCACATTTTTGCTTCCCTGTATTCTGATTTTATTCAACGCCTGCGATCAGACAACCACGCCCCGGGTCCTCGTCTTTTCGAAAACCAAAGGGTGGAAGCATACTTCCATACCTTTTGGAATTGACGCGATCTATAACCTCGGAAGAGAGAATGGCTTTCTGGTTGATACGACCAAAAACGCTGAATTTTTTGATGACTATAACCTGAAGCAATACCATGCGGTAATTTTTAATAATACGACACGGAATGTGTTAAACGCTGAACAGCAGGCCGCCTTTGAAAGGTATATCCAGGCTGGCGGCGGATATGTTGGAATTCACGCGGCCGCTGATACCGAGTATGAATGGCCGTGGTACGATAAATTAGTGGGAGCTCATTTCTCCAGTCATCCACACAACCCGAACATCCGCAAAGCCGTGGTAACCGTGACGGATACTACCCATCTATCAACAAAGGGCCTGCCTGTTTCCTGGGAAAGAACAGATGAATGGTACAATTACCGGTCGTTTTATCCGGGTATCAAGGTTTTGGCATACCTCGACGAAAGTACTTACGAAGGCGGAACCAATGGAAGTAACCATCCCATTGCCTGGTTCCACGAGTTCGACGGAGGCCGGGCTTTTTACACAGGCCTTGGTCATACGGATTCCAGCTTCAGCGAACCCCTGTTCCTGAAACACATCCTGGGTGGGATTCAATACGCCATGGGCAACGGTAAACTGGATTACCGGAAGGCCTATGCCGTCGCAGTACCCGAAGAAAACCGCTTTGTCAAAACAGTGCTCGTGAACGACCTCGATACCCCGATGGAACTTGCAGTTGCGCCTGACGGACGGGTGTTCTACACTGAGTTACGAAGTGCCAACCTGTCCGTGTACGACACAAAAACCAATAAGAACACACTGGTTCACCAGTTCAACGTAGCCACCAAGGGCGGCACAGGCCTGATCGGAGTAACACTTGATCCTGCCTTTGAATCCAATCATTTCATTTACGTCTACTACTCGCCTCCCACTGAAAAAGAACCCATTATTTTTAACCTCTCCAGGTTCAGGGTGAACGACGACAATACGCTGGATCTCGCTTCCGAAAAAGTACTCCTTGAAGTTCCTGTTCAGGAAAACAGCGGTGCCCATCACGGTGGCTCCCTGGCATGGGATAAGGACGGAAACTTGTTCCTGTCGACGGGTGACAGTTCAAGCCCATTTCCGTCAAACGGGTACGCCCCCATCGATGAAAGACCGGGGCCTGAATTTTACAGCCTTGATGCGCAACGGTCCGCATCGAATACCAATGATCTGAAGGGAAAGGTCCTCCGGATTCATCCTGAACCGGACGGGACTTACACTATTCCGGAAGGAAACTTATTCAAACCCGGAACAGAAAAGACACGGGCCGAAATATATGCCATGGGCTGCCGTAATCCCTACCGGATCGCTGTCAATCCCAAAACGTCGGTCCTATACTGGGGTGAGATCGGGCCGGATGCCGGTAAGGACAGCATTCAGGGACCACGAGGTTACGACGAATTCAACCAGGCGAAAACCGCCGGCAATTTCGGCTGGCCCTATTTTGTGGGCAACAACCAGGCGTATTTCAAATGGGATTTTGCGGCCAACACGCCAGGTGCCCGCTTTAACCCGGAATCACCCGTAAACAATTCGCCCAATAACACCGGTCTTTCGCAGTTACCTCCTGCCCTACCCGCCATGATATGGTATCCTTATGCCGCATCGGAAAAATTCCCCGAGCTGGGCCAGGGTGGAAGAAGCGCTATGGCCGGCGAGTTTTATACATTCGACAAGAGCTCATCATCATCTGTGAAATTTCCGGCGTATTACGATGGTGCGTTGTTTGTGTTCGACTGGATGAGAAACTGGATCCTGGCGCTGCGTTTCGACGGCGATGAGAACTACCTGAAAAGCGAGCCGTTCATGACCGCCAACGGAGATTTCAGAAGGCCTATCGATCTGGCATTTGGAAGGAACGGTGTGATGTACATGCTGGAGTACGGATCTGTTTACGGCGCGGACAATGACGACGCCAGGCTGGTAAAGATCGAATACTCCGCTGGAAACCGAAGCCCTGTCGCGAAGGCAGGCATTGTCGACTCCGCGGCATCGGCATTGATCGATAGGCGGGTATTCCTGACCTCCGAAAGAGCTTTACCGCCGCGGAAGGAAGTTGCGGGCGAGGTACCGCTACGAGTCCTGTTCACCAGCCGCGGCACGAATGATCCAGACGACAACGATACCTTCCGCTACGAGTGGATGTTCGATGGCAAGACCGTCGGGTCAACAGTAGCCAATCCAACGTATACCTACGATAAACCGGGAACGTACCAGGTGGTGCTTCGTGTGAAGGATCAATCCGGTGCAACGGGAACGGATACGGTGCTGGTCAAAGCCGGAAATTCACCCCCTGAAGTTTCCATTCAGTCACCGTCGAACAAATCCTTTTACTGGGATAACGAAGTCTTCCGTTATACCGTCAAGGCCACGGACAAGGAAGATGGAAGTGTCGCTCCGAAAGATGTGGCTGTATTTTACGAATACCGGCCAAAGGGCACCGTTAATGTCCCCGCCGGCCAATCCGCGGCATTGCCGTTAGGCTATACGTTAATTGCCAATAGCGACTGCAAGGCATGCCATACCGTTGACAAAATATCCGTGGGGCCATCCTACCGGGCAGTGGCCGAAAAATACAAGGGACAGCCGGGTTCTGTTTCCACTCTGTCGAAGAAGATCATAAGCGGTGGTGGCGGAAACTGGGGAAAGGAGCATGTCATGGCTGCTCATCCGCAGATCTCTTCGCAGGATGCAAACGAAATGGTTCGGTATATCCTCTCCCTGTCGGACGCTCCCGGGGAAAGAATTCCTCTCGGGCTGCAGGGAACCCTGCGTCTGAACGAACATAAGCAAGACGAACCTCAGGGAGTTTATGTAATCTCGGCTACTTATCAGGACAAAGGACACAACGGCATCGGGCCGCTGACGGGCGGCGAGGTGGTTGTACTTCGGAACGCAAAGATAAAAACCGTCTATGCCGACGCATATACCGGCTTCCGCCGGTTCGGCAACAACCTGAGTGGTGGTAATCACAAGTCTTACCTGCTGTTCCGGAATATCGACCTCACGGGAATCCGCGGCTTAACCTATGAATACGCTTCCGCTAGCAAGGATGGATCGATCGAAGTCCGGATCGACTCGCAGGCCGGTCCCGTGATCGCACGGACAGCGTATAGTGCTACCGGTGGATGGGACGCGGTAAAAACCGTTTCCGGTACGTTTGACTCACCGGTATCGGGTAGGCATGATGTATACATTGTTGTCGTCAGGAACTATAAACCTAATGACGACATCATCAACCTGAAATTCATTCGCTTTGATCAATGAATCCCGCATTAAGCAATCGGGGACTCTAGGCTACCAGGGTGAGTAGCCCATTATGCCTTCGTTCATGGTATTTTAATCCTGCATCGGTGAGTCCGACCCGGAGGGTCCGTTCGGAGTTATCGATTCGAACAAGGCCAAGTTTTTGTAATTGATTCACGATATCGGAGGCGATCGAGTATTCCTCAATATTAAATTCCAGTACCTCCATCAGTGGTTTAGGATGTCCGGCGTCAGCCAGCACTCCCAGGATATTTTCCATTTTGTCCTGCACGTAAACAGGGTCAACTTTTTCGATCCCCTGGATCGTTATACGGCAAGCAATTACATTTCCCGAATAAGAACAACATTCCCTTACCCATCCATTTTCCATTAAATAATCACCGAGAACAACCGGATCGATCTTGTATTTTTTTGCGGTCGGATTTATCGAATGGATGACGCCTGGACCTTTTTTGTACTCCGAAAAAAGGTAACGAAGGGCTTGAATGGCGGGTTTTTCAAAATCAACTGGCATAACGGCATATTTATATACTAAATATAGCTTCTAGAAACTGAATTCTTTCTGGGCTTATATGATATTTCCGAAAAAACCCAGGATACCCGGAAGCCAAATTATTTGGACACGACACGAAACGTGATCCTTCCTTCAGACTGAGGCGGCAGATTTGAACCTTTGGGTACAAAAACGAGGCGTTGAATAACTTCTTTCAATTTGCGCTCTGCTTCCAGGCTTAATCCACGCTGTAACGGCGTAACTGAAATCACATCGCCCTGATCATCGACCTTGACTACGAATTCGTAAACACCGTATGCATCCTCCGGCAAAGAGGGAGTTTGAACCTTGGGCCAGTCAAAGCCATTGAATCCGGACATGGAGACACCTCCGCCTCCTCCGCCTTGTTGTCCATAAAGCGCTTTCGCATCCAGTTTCCCTTCCGGACTTCCTTTGTCACCGGTCTTACCCTTATCATCGCCCTGGCTTCCCGGTTTACCTTCCTTTTCACCATCCTTGTCGGATTCAGCAGGCTGTGTACTCGGTTTATAAACTGCTTTTGAATCAACTTCAGGCTTTTTCTCTACCTTTTTTTCCTCAATCTTCTTCTCCTCAACTTTTTTCTCCTCCACTTTGTCCTTGGGCTTTTCAATGGGCTTCACCTCTTCCTTTTTGTCCTTGACCGTAACGGGACTTTCCACTTTGGAAACAACCTGCTCTTCCACAGCTTTTGTATCTTGTGGTTTGGTTTCCTCTTTTACTTCTTCTTTGACAATTTCTTTTACTTCGTTCGGTTGCTCCTCCTGTTGAGCCGGTTCCTCTTGCTGGTCACCTTCATTACCCACTGGCGTTTCGGGCTGTATTTCCCCGCTTCCTTCGGTATCCATTCCAAAATTCAACTCAATACCATATTCGGGAAGAGGAGGATTCGGTGCCCGCCAGGCAACGATCAGGAACAGCAACAACAGGACAAGCGCCTGTATCCCGATAGTGGATAAAAGAGCGATCCTTTTGTTTTTCTTTTCCTGTTCTGTCTCTGTCATTTTTATTTTGGCTTGGTCGCTATAACAACCTTGGCTTCCAGGGATGTAGCAAGTCCGGCAACATATACCAGGTGTTCGGATGGCACATCCTTATCGATGTGCAGGACAACGGAACCACCTGCTCCACCCAGTCTGCTCTTCAATTCTCCCTCCAGTGTGGCTTTCGTGACTTTCTTCTCATTGACATAATACTGAAGGGATTTTGTTACCGTCACGGAAACCTTCTGCACTTCAATGCTGCTTGCCTTACTGCTGGGCAAGTTAACGGGCAAGCCGGACGGAGTTACAAAGGACGACGTAAGCATAAAAAACACAAGCAGCAGAAAAATCAGGTCAGTCATGGAAGCCATGCTGAAGCTCGCATCGATCTTGTTTTTTGAACCAATATTCATATGACTCTTAAACAGGTTTAAACTTACCGGGGTTCCTGGAGGAGGTCAATAAAATCAATTGATGTATATTCCATCTTGTGGACCACTTTCTGGACCCTTGACACCAGGAAGTTGTAGGCTAGGTAAGCGATAATTCCCACTACCAGGCCGGCAACGGTGGTAATCATGGCCGTATAGATTCCGGACGATAATAATTTAGGACTCACCGAACCTTCCTCCTGTGAAATCGCAATGAATGCCTCAACCATTCCGATAACTGTTCCCAGGAATCCCATCATAGGAGCTGCTCCTGCGATGGTAGCCAGGGTTGCGAGGTTTTTTTCCAGTTTGAACACTTCGATCTTACCCACATTCTCGATGGAGGCCTCGATGTTTTTCAACGGGCTTCCAATTCGCGATATCCCCTTCTCGATCATCCTTGCTACTGGTGTATTATTCTGGGCACAAAGCATTTTTGCCCCTCCAATATCGCCGCGGAGGACAAGTTCCTTTACCCGGCCCATAAAACTCTCCGGGTCCTGGTTCGCCTTGTTGATCGTCAATATACGCTCGATAAATAGATAGATCGCGAGTACCCACAACAATGCGATGGGTACCATCATAAATCCACCCTGAATCGCCAGGTCAATGACGGATAAAGATTGCCCTTCGGCTGATTCCGGCACCGCAGCAACATCTGTTACAATTTGAAGTAAGATCATCTGGACTGGTTAGTTTAAAAAATAGGTGTCGTGAATGCTATTCACCAGAGTATAATTGACGTATAGGCAGGTTGCGTTTAGTACTTGACCACCCAGACTTTATCTCCATAGTCACCACCTTTCATACCGTCAGCAGTAGCCTGTGCATTTGCATACGTATCGCCTTCCGCTACTGCAAGCCGGTGAAATTTGGTTTTACCGAATGGTGGAATAATTGTGGCTGTCACTCCTTTGGAGCTTAGTTTCTTCGCATAATCCATGATCAGGTCTCCGTCAATCGCGCTGGCAACGACAACGTAATAACGTCCGGAACGGCCGGTTAGTGTTTCAATTGTACCCGGAGGTCTCGTGTCAACCGGTGTTGCCGCCGCAGCGGCTTTTTTCTGTTCTTCTTCCAGCTGGCGCTGGGCCGCAAGACGTTCCGCCTCCTTCTTTCTCGCCTCCTCCTGGATCGCTAACAGTTCGCGTTTCTCCTTTTCTTCCTTCGCCAATTGTTTGGGACGAAAATCCACAAAGTACCATATACCCGCGCCAACGACCGCCAGGACCAGCAGGATACCCAGCACCTTCGGCCAGATAGCCGGTTTTTCATCCTGATATGAATAAGAATAAGACGGCTCGTAAAACTGATTGTCTTCAACAAACTCTTCCTTGATCTCCTGCTCCGCAGCTGGTTCTTCCACGGGTTGATCCAACTCGGGAACAACGGACGACTCTGCCTGTGGCTCGGAAATCTCCGTGTCTTTCACATCCTCTTCCTGAACACTCCGCTTTAACGGCTCGTATTCAATTTCAGGAAGTCCGAATGTATCGTCGGAACCCTCAAGATTTTCCTGAGGCTGATCTTCGTTTTGTTTTTTTCTTCTTGCCATATTCTAGGCTTTATGGTTAAGTACCAAGTAATTATACAAAATTAAGCTAAAATTTCACCGGTACAAGCGGTTGGGACATACCCACCTTTCACGTCCTTGCCCGGATTGTACGCTCATCAGAAGCTCCATGTTATTCCTCCCATAATTTGAAACCCGCGAGCCGGGTAATGCAGGAATAGCGGATACTTGTTTGACGCAATATTATTCAGCTGCACAAATGCTGAAAAGCTTTTTGAAAAAAGGTATTCTGTCTTAAAGTTGAGATCGAATGCTCCGTCAAGTTTAACAGTCCGGTCTGTTACGGGATCCAAAGCCCTCATACCTCCCTGCGCAATAACGCCGGCATGAAATAATATCTTTTCGTATAAGTTATACGATCCGTTTACCGATAGCCGGTAGGTGGGGCGGTGCCAGGCTTCGGCAACGCTTCCGGTACCGTAACTGAAGAAATCACCGCGAAGCATAAATTTTACGGTCTCCGATTGAACATAGCTCAAAGCAGCATAAAGATTCGTCCGCCTGGTTCCCGCACCGCCGTCGTAAACCGTGTTGAACTTCGACTGGTCCGCATCCGAATTAACAAAGTAATACAGGTTCTTCAGGCTCGTAAACGACATCCCGGTGTGTACGGCAACCTGGTTTCCCAACTTCGCATTCAGGCCAACACCAAAATCAAGCGCGCGGTTTGTATGGAATACCCCAACATTGGGGGCAAGCCACAGATTCTCGTAAGAAAGGGATTGAAGCGATACTTTGTCAATTCCGCCGGTCAGTGTGGCGACAACATCAACTGACGGGCTAAGCGGATATGTGGCTTTCAGATCGGGGTAGACATGCGTGCTCTTGGAATCGATCGTATCGTTTTCGAACGCAACAATAAACCCGACACTGACCTTAAGGTCCTCTACCGGCAGAAATTCGTACGACGGCGCGATTGTAAACAGGTTGCGGGGTTTGGCTTCCACCTGTATATCCTTTCGGTTGAGGATGATGTAGTCAGCCTTGATGTTAATGCGCGAATCTTCATCGAGCTTATAAGCGGACTTGAAGGAAAAGTCCACCTCCGTCTCCCGGGCATTGTACTTATCAGCCATATGGTTAAAGGCTGCGCCGAGCTTATAGGAGAAATCCGAGTTCCTGGCGTTGGATAACGATCCGGAGATCTTAAAGAGATTGAACGACTGCTTTATGGAATTTGCCTTTACTTCCTGCCCTTCCGGGTAACCATAGAAATGTGTTGTCCTGTTCTCAAACGCGGCATTTCCCGAAAGCGCGATATTTTCATTGAAAGATTGTCCGAACACAGCGATACCGGATGTGCCGCTACCGGAGTTCCTGTCATCAACAGGGCCTTTATCCGAGCTGCTGTGGTAGACGTGAGCCCCGATCAGTTTATTCTTATCCCGGGTCGAGTTAATGTATCCCTCCAGCAACGGTGAAACATAATTCCCAAATCCTGCTCTGACGAAACCTCCATATACACGCGACTGGCCTTCCTGTTTCAATTTTAACGGTCTCACCTGCGTATTGATCTGGGGAGCCTGGAAATTGAAGGATCTGAAATCGTATGTGATCGGTGGCTTGATAGGTTCCGATGCACGTGGGGGAATTTTTTCAAAATTGCGATTTGCCTTCGGTAATGTGATCTGCCGTTCCTTTACGATTTCAATTTCAACATTTTCAATTTCACCGTCTTCCCAATCCTTTGTATCCTGAGCGAATAATACAGCCGGAGCGAAGCTGAAAATAATAATCAGCAACATTGTCGTGTTTCGACCTGTATCAGAACTGCGATGTGTGATCAACATACTTCTCCTGTGTATTTTAAAAATTAACGGTTGTTATCTAATGTGTCCGCTTCAATCAGTTTTTGCTTTTCTGCCTGGCGTTGATCCAGCTGGTTCAGCTTTCTCTTAGCTTCATCCTTCACCGTTTGCAATGGGAAATTATCGATGAGGGATCGAAGAGTCTCTTTCGCCTGAAACAAATCACCGATGGCGGCAAAGTTGTCGGCAAGCAACAAATATGACTTCCCGACCCAATCGTGGTACGACGCGAAATCATTGTTCAGGCTGACCAGTGTCTCATAACATTGCTTATATTCCTTTTGCTGGTGAAAGATCTGGGCCAACAGATACTTGGCCTCCGCCCCATATTCATCCTGCGCCGCGTTGAGTGTATTGAGGAATTCATCCTTGGCTGTTTCAAAATCGCCCCGTCCCATGGCTGTTTTGCCAAGGTATAAGCTTGCCTTGTTTTGAGCGCCGGCATTAACATTTCCGCGGTCCAGGATGATCCTGGCGTACACGTCCGCGGAATCATATTTATTCAACAGGTAAAATGATTCCATTAACCCGGACCATGCATAATACTGATCCTTCTTGTTCGCGGCGAGTCTTTCTACACTATGGTAGGATGTGACGGCGTTCTCGTACCGTCCCTGTTTAAATTCAATTTCTGCCACGCGGGCAACCGTCTTGTTGGCGAGACTAAAAGTCATGTCGCTGCTCAATTCCTTGTAAATTGGAAGTGCCTTGTCATAGTCACGGAGACGGTAATGTGATTCGGCTATGTAGTACCGTGCCTCCTGCCCTCTTGCAGACTGCGGGTACGAATTCAGGAAGGTGTTGAGGGCGGTAATCGCTTTCTGATATTGCTGATCAAAATAAAGATTCTTTGCCGTCTCATATTCCAGTGGTTCCAGGCCTTTGTTATCCGGGTTAGCGCTCTTGAACTGCGTCAGGTACTTCTCAAACTCACCGGAACGGCCGGCAATAGTCAACGCTTCCTGCAGGGGAAGCAGTGCTTCCTGCGCTGCCGGGTGGCCAGGAAACTGCCTGATAACCGCTGTGTAGTCGCCTATTGTTTTGTCGTACTGTTTCAGATTATAAAACGAAGCTCCTCTCCTCATGAACGCGTACGGCAAAAAACGCGAATTTGCACCCTCCCGAATCAAGGTGGTCAGACCATCTACAGCAGCCTGGTAGTTACCTTGTTCGATCTCGAATTGCGCCTGTTGGAACATTGCCTCGTCCCGGTATTGTGACCGGGGGTAGGATTTCATCATACTGGCGAACTGATTTTTCGACTCGGCATACTTCCGCTGGATCCCGTAAATAACACTGGACTGCAACAACACATAATCATTATCCGACGAACCGAGGGTTCTCGCCCGGTTGTAGTAAAGCAATGCTTCATCGTATTGTTTCGCCACATAGTAACAGTCGGCGAGACGGATCACACCATCCGAATAATTCGGTGTATCCTTATTTCCTTTGTTTACAAATTCTTTGAAGCTGAACAACGCTTTGTCGAATGACTCAAGGTTGAAATAGGCGTAGCCTAATCCATACCGGGCCTTGACCAAAAGGTCCTGATCGCTCGTACCGCCGGGGCTCACTACCCGCAGGTAGTTGTTAGCCGCCTCATCGTATTTTTTTCCGATAGAATACGCTTCGCCTCTCCAAAAACTTGCCAGCGCGACATATTCCTTATCGATGGGCTGTTCCAGCGATTTGTTAAAGAATTGGACCGCCTGCTCATAGTCATTCTTGTTAAACAACTCAGAGCCCTTCAGGAAGGCTGCCTTTTGGTAGGCTTGATTGATGTATTGATTCCGCGACGGCAGGGCTTCGATATATTCGATGGCTTTGTTGAAATTATTGCCGTTCACGTAGGCCTGAGCCAGCAGTTCTTTTACTTCAACCGTATGTTCACTCTCCGGGTATACCTTCAGGAATCGTTCAAACTCGTCTATCGCGAGGTCCGGCTTGCCGGCATCGTAGGATACCTTAGCCAGCTGAAATGAACTTTCTTCGGCCAGCTTCTTATCCTTTGGATTTTTCTTGGCATAGTTAAAGGCATTGAGAGCATAAGGTTTGTTGCCTTGTTTCAAATACAGTATACCCAGGTAATATGAGGCATAGTAGCTGACGGTGTCCTTCGCCGCGGAGGCCCTGTCCAGATACTCAATGGCTTTGGACGTGTTACCGGCGGCATAGTTGGCATAGCCGGCTCTGAAAAGCAACCCTGTCTCCGCTTTAGCGGAATTGTCGAGGTATTTTTGATAGGAGTCCAAAGCTTTCTTAAAATCCCCCTTATAATATTGGGCTTCTGCCACAAGCATCGCGATCTCGTTTGAATTGGTCAGGTCGGTCCGGTCTTTGAGTGTATTGCCGTATTCGATGGCGTTGTCATAACGCCCCTGCTTATAGTAGATATTCAGGATCAAATAAGGAACGATCTTCGTGTATGCGGGGCTCGACTCCGCTTTCTTAAGATCAAAGAGAGCTTCATCAAATTTTCCTTTTGAGTATTCGATAAACCCTGCATAATAGTTGGCGGCCGGCGAATAGGCATTGCTCTGCCGTTTGACGAAATTGAACTGTTCAAGGGCTTCGTCGAGTTTTTTCTGATTGAAGTAGCTATAACCCCACTTAAAATGTCCCTGGCTCTGCTGATCAAGGGTGAGTGCCGGAAAATCAACCTTTTTAAAATAGGTGGACGCCTTTGTATAGTTTGATTCGGCGTAGAAAAATACGGCAAGGTCATAGTATGCGGTCGATGCTTTGGGGCTGGAGGGATGGTGATCGATAAAATCGTCGATGAGCTTTTCGCCGTCGCGATGTCCGAGGCTCAGGGCACTGAACGCCACATAGTACTCTGCTTCTCCTCTTCTGGAGTCGTTTGGAGATGCGGCATCCAGGAAGTCTGAAAAAACGGCCCGGGCTGCGCCAAAGTTCGAATGAGCAATTAATTCTGTACCCCGTTCGTAAAGCTTTTCTACTTTCTGTTGCGAAAGCTGATCCTGGGCTGCGCCCCGTTGAGTAAATACAATAAGGAAGGAAAAGGCTATGAACCTATACATTACGACGTTTGTATGTTGTGATTAAAACAGTGTTCCAAAAAAAATATTGCAAATACGGAACCAAAAAAAAGCTTAAAAAATTAGCCAGGACTCAATTGCCTGGACTTAAAGGTAATACGCGAAAGTGGAAATGTCCAAATTTATGGACGAATAATGCGATTAGCTAGTTCATCAGACGCCAGATCAACTCGCGGAAAATTTGTCCTTCATCCGCCGAGCCGTTGTTTACGCCTTTTAACTTCAGGTCGGCATCTTTCAACGAGCTGATGTTCTCAATGACCTTTTGTTGCTGAAACTGACGTAAAGCCAAGGTGTAATCACGAGCAGCATAGGGACTCACTTTCAGTTCACTAACAAGTCCTTTATCACTTTTGTCCGAAGCCTGAGTTGCCATCAGCACCTTGCTGAAAAAGGAATAGAGATAAGCGACAACCGGGATGATCGGGTTCTTTTTCGTGTTGCGTTCAAAGTGATTGACGATCTTATTGGCCAGTAAAGAATCACGGTTCAGAATCGCTTTTTGCAGTTCGAAAATGTTGTATTCCTTACTAACACCCACCTGATTCATGATTCGTTCGGCAGAAATCTCCTCTCCCGGCTGCAGCGAAATGATCAGCTTGTCGATCTCATTGGCCAGTCGATGAAGATCGTTTCCGACAAATTCACAGATCGCAAGAGCCGCGCGATCGTCTATGGATACCTTTTTTTCCCTGGTATACTCCTGCACAAATTCGGGCAGCTGATTATCGTATAATTTCTTTGTGTTTAATGTAACCGCAAACTGGTCGATCTTCTTTCCCAACTCCTTTCGTTTATCCAGGCTTTTGTTCTTATGGCAGAACACGAGCAGGGTGCTCGGTACCTGCCGGGCAAGGTAATCCAGCAGCAGCTTCCCTCCGATCTCCTTGTTGATATCCTGAATATCCTGGGCTTCTTTTACGATTACTACCTGGCGTTCGGCCATCATCGGAAAGCGCCGGGCATGCGTGAGTACGGCGGCCATCGTCACATCCTTCCCGTAGAGTATAACCTGGTTGAAACCCTTCTCCGCTTCCGAAAGTACTTTTTGTTCTATAAAATCCGAGATCAGGTCAATGTAATACGTCTCTTCCCCTTGCAGGAAATAAACAGGCGCATACTTTTTCGCTTTCAGGTCGGTCAGAATCTTCTTGACGTTTGCATCCATCAGGTCACTTTCTTTTTGTTGCTAAAGGTAATAGCGGATCCGATTCCTACCAACGCTCCGGCAAGGTGTGATTCCCAGGAGACTCTCGGATCGGTGGGAAGTACACCGTAAAAAACACCGCCATAGAGGATAAGCACCACTGTGGAAATAAAAATTGACAAAAAATCGCGGCGAAATAATCCGAAAAAGATCAGAAAAAAGGCGAGTGCATAAACTACGCCGCTCGCCCCGATGTGGTTGGCCGGACGGGCAAATAGCCAGACGAGGATATTCGTCCAAAAGTATGATCTGAAAAATACCTGTCCACCGATGGGGTAGTAAAAATAGAACAGGACGGCCCCGAGGAACAACATGGGGATGGTGTTTGAGAGCAGATGCAAAATATCACCGTGAATGAGCGGGGCGGTAAAAATTCCGATCAGGCCAAAAGCGGTTCGGGGAACAATTCCAAATGCACTCAGTCTGAAGCCGATCATGTATTCCAGGTAGAACGCAGCCCACATCAGAAACACCAGCCGGAAAGGAACAACTGAACTACCAAATACGGACGAACCTGAAGCCATATCGAATGAAGGCGCAAAAACCAGGTACAAAGATGAAAATTGCACCTTAACCTACCCTACCCCGGCAGGAAGAAATCGAAAATTAATTTTTCGACGGGTCTTTGATCATGGGAAGCTGAAGGAACCTGGCTTCTTCAGTAGTCACGGTTTTCATTCCCCACAGTCCTCCTGAAGATCCGGCGATCTTAGCGGCGAGTTCTTTAAGCATCTGATAAAAATGGATGGCGAACGACCGGTCCAGTTTCTTCCAGAGGTTATTCAGCTGACCAAGTTCTTCAATAAGGATCGGATTCCGTTGTGTAGATTCAAAAGGATAGCTCTGAATGAGAATTTTCAGTTTATCCTCAAAATCCTGTGATACTTCCCTCAGGTACACAGCCAGAGCCGATTTATTGTTCTTCTGGGTCTGGGCTATCGCCTCTTTGATCTCCTTCCTATCAATGGTGCCGTCGGCGCCGGCAATGAGTATACATACCAGCACCGGAGCTTTCAGCATCAGCTCAATCTCTGTATCTTTCAGGTTCTCAAACTCTTTGATCATAACTCCTATCATATTAAAGCTATCCAAATTTTCCTCAAGCACGTATATTTTCAAATTTTTCTTTTCACGAATTACCCCGGTTTATTTCCAATGACATATATTGTAGTGTTTTGTATTTTTTTACGTCCGCCAGGTTTCGGCAAAACCTGTGGTCTGAGCCAAGAGCTTATAACGTATTATTTAACCTTACCTTAACCCCATGTACGAAAAAGACCCTGTTAAGATTTTTGTCGTGGAAGATGATCCTGCCTATACAAAATTCCTTAAGTATGTTCTTGGCCTGAATCCGGACTATGAAGTAGAATATTACACCACTGGAAAAGACTGTCTGGCTAACCTATACAAGAATCCGGCTGTTGTCACCCTCGATTATTCCCTGCCTGATATGCCCGGGGAAAAGGTCCTTAATCAAATCAGGAGTCAGGATCCCAATATCAACGTTATTATTGTTTCGGCGCAGGAGAAGATCCACACCGCCGTCGAGCTTCTCAAGTCCGGTGCGTACGATTACATATCCAAAGACCACGAGACAAAAGAGCGGCTGCTGAACTCGATCCATAATGCCCGTAACCGGTCTTCCCTCATCAAGGAGATCGACCACCTCAAAAAAGAGATCTCGGAAAAATACGAGTTCGAAAAAAGCATCATCGGCACCAGCCCGGCAATCCGGAAAACGTTTTCATTGCTTGAAAAAGCTGTGCAAACCAATATTTCCGTCAGTATCTCCGGCGAGACGGGTACTGGTAAGGAGTTGGTAGCCAAAGCTATACATTATAATTCGAAGCGGAAAAGCAAACCCTTTGTCGCGGTGAATATCGCGGCGATACCCAGGGAGCTTATTGAAAGCGAGCTGTTCGGCCATGAGAAAGGTGCCTTTACAGGAGCCGTAACCCGTCGGATCGGGAAGTTTGAAGAAGCCGAGGGAGGTTCCATATTTCTGGACGAGATCGGTGAAATGGATCTGAGCCTCCAGGCCAAACTGTTACGCGTACTACAGGAGCGTGAAGTGACCAGGATCGGAGGTAACCAGGTGATTAAACTTGATGTACGGATCATCGCGGCCACTCATAAAGATCTGGCGGAAGAAGTGAAAGGGGGAAAATTCAGAGAAGATCTGTACTACCGCCTGCTGGGTTTACCGATTCACCTGCCTCCATTACGCGAACGAGGAAACGATGTCCTGATGATCGCAAAACACTTCCTGGACCAGTTTGCCACTGAAAACCAAATGCGCAAGTTTAAAATCTCACAGGAAGCGCAGGAAAAACTATTGCAATACTCTTTCCCCGGAAATATCAGGGAATTAAAGTCCATCATCGAGCTCTCGGCAGTTATGGCCGAAGATCAGGAAATCCGGCCCCAGGACATCAGTTTCAACAGTACTGCCAGAATGGAATCATTCCTTTACCAGGAAATGAGCATGCAGGAATTCATGTACCGTATCATCAGACACTTCCTTAACAAATATGATAACAATGTCCTTGAGGTTGCCAAGCGGCTGGACATTGGCAAATCTTCCCTGTACCGGTACCTGAAGGAAATGGAGGAAGCTGGAATTTAGACAAGCATGCGACTCGAACAATATGTAAAAAAGGGATCCTTCTACAAGGCGGTTGTGGAAGACGGTTCGGATATTATTTTCGTTGTAGACTACGACGGAAAAATCCATTACCATAACACATCCGTTCATGAAACCCTTGGATACCGGTCCAACAGGCTTATCGGAAAGAACTTTTTCGATTATGTACGGGTCGAAACACTGCAGGATCTGAAGCGCCAGTTCAAACAAAGTCAGAAGCGTGCCTATTCCGAAAACGTGGAGTTTCAATTCCTTTGTAAGGATGGTACCTACCGTTTCCTGGAATTTAACGCGATCAACCTGAAGCATAAGGAAGGGCTCGAAGGGTTTATCCTGGATTGCCGCGATATATCTCAACGAAAGGAGAATGAGGCTGAACTGGTTCGCCTTCAAAAGGCGAAGGAGCAGTTCCTGGCGAATATGAGCCACGAAATCAGAACACCAATCAATGGGATCGTGGGCATGGCAAACCTGTTGGGGCAGAATACCAGTCACGAGGAGCGCGAAACGTATTTAAGCGCAATCAAACATTCCGCGGAAAACCTGACCGTTATCATTAACGATATCCTGGACCTTGCCGCGATCGAATCGGGTAAACTGAAATTCGAGAGCATCGCCTTTAATCTTAAGGATATCCTTCCGTCGTTGATCAGCACATTTACCTATCAGGCCCGTGAAAAACGGATCGTGATGGAATACCAGATCGATGAAAAGTTAAACAAGATTCTGCTGGGAGATCCGGTCCGGTTAAACCAGATCCTTATTAACCTGATCAGTAACGCTGTAAAGTTCACACATACCGGATCGATCAAGATCAACTGTACGGCGGAAAAGGAACAAAAGGGAATAACCTGGGTCCGTATTGAAGTTATTGATACTGGTGTTGGTATTCCCGCGGAAAAGCTTACCACGATTTTTGAAAGTTTTAGTCAGGCGGATGCAAGCGTCACGCGAAAATATGGAGGTACGGGACTTGGTCTTACGATCGTCAAGCAGTTGGTGGAGTTGCAAAAAGGAAGTATTTCGGTAAGAAGCCGGGAACATGCAGGTTCCGTCTTCACGGTATTCATACCCTATAAAACCGGGAAGGCAAGCGATCGCTCCTACTCCTCCCCCAAGAATTCAAAAGCGCTGAAAAATGCCAAGGCTTCTCAACTGTTCGTTTTGCTGGTAGAGGATAATGATATCAACCGGCTTTATGCGAAGAGCATCTTAAAAAACTGGCACTGTTTTACCGAGACGGCTGAAAACGGCCTGGTCGCCATTGAAAAAATCAAAAATCAGGAATATGATGTTGTGTTAATGGATATTCAGATGCCGGTGATGGATGGTTACGAGACCACGAAGGCAATCCGGATGATGGATGGGCCGCAGCGGAACGTCCCCATCATTGCGTTGACTGCAAACGCAACGAAAGCGGATGTTGACCGGTGTATCGCCGCCGGAATGAACGACTACCTCCCCAAACCGTTCACACCGGATGATCTCTACCGTAAACTGTTCGAGGAGTTAAAGATCACGCCAAAGGAGAAGACAACAAAGAAATCACCTGGGAACAAGTTGTACAACCTCGATTACCTCCGGTCTGTATCCGGCGATAATGAGGAATTCATCCGTGAAATGGTGCTCACATTCACACAAACGATACCGCCGGTACTTGACGAAATGAAAATTGCCCTTGAAAAGAAGGACTGGCACAACCTGGCTCGAATGGCTCACCAGATCAAACCGTCGTTCACGCTGATGGGCCTGAACTCGCTCCGCGCAAGCATCCTCTATATCGAAGAGAACAGCAAATACGGGACAAAGCTTGGCGAGATTCCCGCTGTTGTATCCGAATTCGTTCAACAATGCGAAGCCGTGTTACCCGACCTGGCTAAAGAAGCCATTCCGGGTTAACTTAATTCCTGTTCATTACAGCAACTTTCTTGTGGACGACAGAACGGTCTCCCGTTTGTATCGCAATGAAGTAGATTCCGTTGGCAATCCCGGAGATATCAATCCGCTGTGGACCGTTTGAAAAATCCCGGCTCAGGTCACCTGAAAGGACGGTGACACCGCGCTGATCGATCATCTCCCACGTATATTCGCGGCTCAGGTTAATGGTAGACGAAAAATTCATCACCTGCGAAGCAGGGTTGGGATATATACTAAGGTCCCTCAACTCGCCGTTAACGGGATCATCCGGCAATCCAACAATGGTGATTCCTTTCTTGCGGTTATATTTCATAATAGCCGACTGCAGGATATTCCGGGTATCATTCGGCGCCTGTTCGGACAGCTCCTGAACAAAGGCAACGATATAAAGACTGTCCGGATTGACAATCGGAACGTCGATCGTGTATTCGATGTTTTCCAATTCATTGTCTCCCTCCTGCCAGGTTTTTCTTACTGTAGTGCCTTCACTTTGCAGCAACAATTTCCGGACGACATTTCCATTTCCGTTAACACCACGTTCGATCAGGGCGGCATGGAGGATCACCGGCCTGTCAAGGGGTTTTGACTTATCGATATACGTATAATTGATCGCCAGTCTGATCTCTGTATTTGAAGTAGGAAAATTGATCGTGTCGATCTCGATGGCAAACGACGGATCTTCCAGTGCTCTTCTGTCGAGTTCCTCCCGGTTGATATTTGCCGTAAAACCGTTGAAGTAGTCGTTCTGGATTCCATCCATGATTGTAGTCGGAGGTTGAGAAATTCCATATAGCAACGCTCTCGCTTTTGGATCTCCGGGATTATCCAAATTCAATTGATCGGTCCCGGGATTAGCCATATGATATTGAATCGCTATAAAGTCAGAGGAGTCCTTCAGGGAAATCTGCTGATCGTACAGGTTCTCCAGGTAGTCGTTCGCCTGATTGCTGGCAGTCGAGTTAACATTTGTAAAATGTTCAACGAGTACATTCCTGTTCTTTTCACCCACGTAGATATCATCAAAGGCAAAGCCGTTGAGGGCCCGGCCGGCCGGGTTGTCATCATTGCTGCCAAATGCAATTCTGAGAATCACTGTATCGCGCATAGCCAGTGGTATCTGATCAAGGTTATAGCGCCCATCCTGCCAGTCAGGTATAGAATCCGACCATGCGAAGTTACTTTGACCACCGGGTTCTCCTGACACGTTCCGGGTATTGTACCAGTTTATCCCGCCGCCTTCGGCGTCACCAATCGTCTGCCAGGTATCTCCACCGTTCGTCGAGTATTGAACAACCGCTCCGTCAAAGCCTTTCTGTGCATCCACCCAGTATTTCATGGATATCATCGGGCGTTTGAGATCGGTTAAATTTAGGCATGGACCGATCACAAACGATTCTTCGTTATTGAAATAAGAACCAGCATTGGATCCTGTCCACCATGCGTTTGTTCCTGAACCTGCCTCGTTGATCAGGTTGCCGTTCGGCAGACCGAATATCCAGCTATTATTTACCGTGGCACCATTCGCAACAGCAACCCACGTCTCCGGTCCAGCCTCAAAATCGGTCGAGTACCCTGCCGTACGCAGTGGCGTCTTCATGTCGAGAATGTATACCTGCTTCGTTGTGTCTCCCGAACAACCGGCATTGGTTGAGACGGTAAGTTTGACGTTGTATACGGCGAAATTAGCATACTGGTGAACCGGATTCTGAGTGGCATCCGTCTGTCCGTCGCCAAAATCCCATGAATAGTTGTCAATCGCGCCAAATTCGGAATCGGACAGATCTTTAAACTTGGTGTCATCACCCTTGCAGTAGGAGGTCCAGCTAAAGTCCGCGACGGGAGGTTTCCCAATCACAATACTTTTAAATGCCTTGTTCCGGCATCCCTGATCCGTCAACACTTCAAGGCTGATGTCTTTCTGACCAGGATCCAGATAAGAGTATTGAGGTTCGGGTACAGGGCCGTTGCTTCCGTTAGACGCTTCATCAAAAAACCAGTTCCAACTGGTAATCGTACCGCCTGACAGGTTTGACGGAATCGATGATGATTCGGCAAAAGTCACGACATCTTCGATACAATTGTTTCCTACATCGATGACTGCAACCGGAGCTGAAAATACGATCAGGTCTTTTGTCAGCACAGTCGTGGCCCCAAACTCGTTTGTGAACGTGTACTGCAACTGATAAGTGCCCGCGAGCAGTCCGTCCGAATTAAGCCGGTAGTTTGTTCCGTCGAAGGTAATTCTAGGAACAAGTTCCGGCGATAAACCCGTGAACCTCGTCACATCGAAACCCGCACTAACCGGCGGAGTGCCGATCAGGGTAAGGTTACCCTGGTTCGCGCAGATTTGTGGGTTCCTGGCTCCATCTGGTCTATTATCTTCCAGTACATGGAAATCGATGTCCGTGATCGGGTTGACTATCGTTGTTCTTTCGATAAAGTTCGTGCACGACGTGATCGGGTCGGTATAGGTATAGCGGATCGTGATCACTCCAAATCCGGCGATCGCGGGGTTGAATGTGTTAGTACCGGCGAGAATACCCGGCCCGGTAAAGGTTCCACCCAATGGAAATCCATCCAGGTTATCAAAGCCGCTATTCTCCGCGTAGACGGCTTCAAGGCCGGACAGGAAAACCGTTGGCAGTTTATTTATCTTAACAAAGACCTGGTCGGACGTAATGGTGCAGGGGCCGGCGGCGTCTGGGTCATTCGTTGTAATGGTAAACGTCACGCCACCAGCTGCAATATCGGCCGGAGCTAGCGTATAGGTGGAGTTGACATTGTTATTGGGTGAAAAGGATCCCGCCCCTCCCGTCCAGAGAACCGAAGTGGTCGTACCGCTCGCGATGGCTGACAATGCGACGGACTGATCCTCACAGACCTGGAAATCCGGGCCGGCGTTAATTTTTGCAGATTCGTTCACAAGGATATCAATCTGATCGGATTCGGCAACACATGGACCGAAACCGTCCGGATCATTGGTGGTCAACTGAAAACGGAGCGTGGTACCAACATCAGCGACGGGAACGGTGTAGGTCGCAGTTGCTGTCAAGCCTGTGACGCTGGTCGCTGAAAGAGAACCATTCCCACTCACCAGGCTCCACAAACCCGATGTGGCACTGCCGCTTAGCACTCCGGACAAGTTGATTGACGAGGGTTCGCACACTGTATAGTCTGCGGGAAGGGTAAGCCTGGCTTGCCTGTTGACTGACACAACCAGATCATCCGTAACAACGGAGCATGGACCCGCGGCATCCGGGTCATTTGACGACAACCTGAAGGTCACGGTCCCGGCAATATCAAGTGGGTCAACGGTATAGGTAGCTGTTGCCATGTTGCCGCTTATGGTGGTGGCGCTCATGGTGCCGGCTCCACCCACTATCGTCCATGTGGCGGTGGTAGCACTTCCGCCGATCGTACCGGAGACCGGTATCGTAAACGGTTCGCACACCGCAAAATCAGCCCCCGCGTTAACCGTGGCAATGGGGTTCACTGTTACGGTCACCACCGATACAGGTCCGGCACATCCGCCGGCTGTTGGTATAATTGTATACAATACGGTACCAATCGATGCGTCAGTTGTGCTCAGGGTCTGGCTGATCGTGGATCCGTTTCCATTCGACGCGCCTGCAACATTGGGGCTCGGCGACGCTGTCCACGAAAATGTTGTACCTGCGACATTCTGAGGTGAAGGAAGAATATTAATTGTTGCCGTCGAACCGCTGCATATTACCACGTCCGCACCGGACGCCGATGGCAACGGCCGTACAGTCACGACGAGGTCGACGGGCAACCCATCGCATCCATTAAAGTTTGGGGTAATCCTGTAAGATACGGTTCCCGAAACATTACCCGTGTTTTCCGGTATATCAGTAATCGCTCCGGTACCTGTCGCCGTAACCGAAGCTGAGTTAATGGGGCCCGAAATACTGCTCGTCCATGAGAAAGTTGTTCCCGGGATAGTTGCGGCGGGGTTAAAATTAAGGGCGTCCTGACTGCATATCTGCTGCGAAAGATTTACCGGACTATTGGTCATAACAGGAACCGGTTTGACGGTTACGGTTACCGGAAACGGCGGTCCGGGGCAACCGTTGGCCGACGGTGTGATCGTGTACGTAACGGTTCCATTATTTAAACCATCTGTACTTGTAAGCACCTGGGAAATAAGGTTACCTGAACCCAAAAGAGCACCTGTTACATTGGAAGCGGACACGGTCCAGGTATACGTTGTACCGGAAACGGCATTCGGATTAGTGATCGACACGCTGGTGGATTGTCCGGAGCAGATAATCTGAGCTGTCGCTGCCGCCGTTGGCACAGGACGAACTGTAACGACAAAATTTACGGGACTTCCGTTACAACCACCGATCGCCGGAGTGATCGTGTAAATGATCACGGCGTTGGAATTGGATGAGTTAACCGGTGTATCTGTTATTGCGCCATTACCGCTGGCTGTCACACCGGTGAGCAGGCCGATTACGGAGGAGGTCCAGCTAAAGGTGGTTCCGCCAATTGAAGCATTGGGTAAAAAGCTCAGGGAAGTACCGCTGCATATTTCCTGTATCAGCGCCGTCGAAGAACTTGTGATCACCGGCTTCGGATTTACCGTTACCGTAACATCAACAGTGTTTCCTGCGCAGCCATTCGCTGCCGGGGTAATTCTGTAGGTGACCGTTCCAGCGTTTATCCCGTCAGTAGAAGTAAGTACCTGACTGATCGTCGAGCCGTTGCCTGCCGCTGCCCCCGTCACGTTTGTGGAACTGAATACGGTCCAGCTGAAACTTGTGCCGGCCACTCCGTTTGGATTTGTGATCAGTACATTTGAACTCTCACCAGAGCATATGCCCTGCGGGGAAGCTGCTGCATTCGGGATCGGTGTAACGTCAACGCTGACTGCGTAGGGCGCGCCGTTACATCCTGATGCCGAAGGTTGAATAAGATAGGTCACCGTTCCTGGTGTCACGCCATCAGTAGATGTAAGGAGCTGCGAAATTACAATCCCGGAGCCGGCAAATGCTCCGGTCACATTGGTAGAACTTTGAATCGTCCACGTGAATGTTGTCAATGGGACGAGATTCGGATTCGTAATATTGATGTTGACGGTCTGTCCGCTGCATATTGCCGCATCCGTCGCAAACGCATTGGGGATTCTGTTGACGGTTAATGACGCGTTATTGCTTGGCAATCCCGTACAGGTCCCGGTGAGTACTACACTGTAAATTCTTCCGTCGAATGTACTGGGTACATTGGTCAGTACCAGAGTTGATGTGGTCGCTCCACTGTACACTCCGCCATCCGTGATATTTGTTCCATTTTCTCTCCATTGATAGGTCAGCCCGGTCCCTACGGCGGCAACTGAGAATGTAACCGTCGACCCTTCGCATACGATCTGTGCCGCCGGTTGCGTCGTGATTACCAGGTTCTGGTCTACAGTCAGCTGTGCGCCATCGCTCGTAACCCCTGGTGTACACGTGCCGCCAACCTGTACGCGGTATAAATAGCCGTTGTTGGCAAGCGGTGCGCCCGTCAGGTTCAATGTCGCCGTGGTTACTCCACTGTAAATGCCCGTGTTGGTCAGGTTGCTATAGCTCACACCGCTGTTGGTGCTCACCTGCCATTGATAGGTCGGAAGCGTCGTGAGGCCCGCGCTCACGGTAAAGCTTGTATTGGTTCCTTCGCAGATCGTGCTGTTGACTGGCTGAAGCGTGATCTCCGGTACTTCATTCACCGTCAGTCCAGCCACGTTGCTGATCACACCGGTCGCATCGCAGGTACCCCGTACGATAACCCGGTAGTTCCCCGCCGTCGCGGCCACCACGGCCGGTAGGGTCAGGCTCGAAGTTGTCTCCCCGCCGATATCAACCCCACCCTTCTGCCATTGATATGTTAATCCGGTGCCGGTAGCCGCCACCGTAAAGACAACCGTTGATCCTTCGCATACGATTTGCGCATTCGGTTGAACGGTAATCACCGGGCTCTGGCTGACCGTCAGCAGTGCACCGTCGCTGGTAACGCCTGGTGTACACGTACCGCCAACCTGTACGCGGTATAAATAGCCGTTATTGGCAAGCGGTGCGCCGGTCAGGTTCAATGTCGCCGTGGTTACTCCACTGTAAATGCCCGTGTTGGTCAGGTTGCTGTAGCTCACACCGCTGTTGGTGCTCACCTGCCATTGATAGGTAGGAAGCGTCGTGAGGCCCGCGCTCACGGTAAAGCTTGTATTGGTTCCTTCGCAGATCGTGCTGTTGACTGGCTGAAGCGTGATCTCCGGTACTTCATTCACCGTCAGTCCAGCCACGTTGCTGATCACACCGGTCGCATCGCAGGTACCCCGTACGATAACCCGGTAGTTCCCCGCCGTCGCGGCCACTACGGCCGGTAGGGTCAGGCTCGAAGCTGTCTCCCCGCCGATATCAACCCCACCCTTTTGCCATTGATATGTTAATCCGGTGCCGGTAGCCGCCACCGTAAAGACAACCGTTGATCCTTCGCATACGATCTGCGTCAGGGGCTGCGTCGTGATAACAGGATTCTGGTCTACCGTCAACAAGGCGCCATTGCTGGTAACGACCGGTGTACACGTGCCGCCAACCTGTACGCGGTATAAATAGCCGTTGTTGGCAAGCGGTGCGCCCGTCAGGTTCAATGTCGCCGTGGTTACTCCACTGTAAATGCCCGTGTTGGTCAGGTTGCTGTAGCTCACACCGCTGTTGGTGCTCACCTGCCATTGATAGGTCGGAATCGTCGTGATCCCTGCGTTAACGGTAAAGCTTGTATTGGTCCCTTCGCAGATCGTGCTGTTCACCGGTTGAAGCGTGATCTCCGGCACTTCATTCACCGTCAGTGAGGCTACGTTGCTGATCACACCAATCGCATCGCAGGTACCCCGTACGATAACCCGGTAGTTCCCCGCCGTCGCGGCCACCACGGCCGGTAAGGTCAGGCTCGAAGCTGTCTCTCCGCCGATGTCTACTCCACCCTTCTGCCACTGATATGTTAATCCGGTGCCTGTGGCGGCCACCGTAAAGACAACCGTTGATCCTTCGCATACGATCTGCGTCAGGGGCTGCGTCGTGATAACAGGGTTCTGGTCTACCGTCAACAAGGCACCATTGCTGGTAACGACCGGTGTACACGTGCCGCCAACCTGTACGCGGTATAGATACCCGTTGTTGGCAAGCGGTGCGCCCGTCAGGTTTAACGTCGCCGTGGTTACTCCACTGTAAATGCCCGTGTTGGTCAGGTTGCTGTAGCTCACACCGCTGTTGGTGCTCACCTGCCATTGATAGGTCGGAATCGTCGTGATCCCTGCGTTAACGGTAAAGCTTGTATTGGTTCCTTCGCAGATCGTGCTGTTCACCGGTTGAAGCGTGATCTCCGGTACTTCATTCACCGTCAGTCCAGCCACGTTGCTGATCACACCGGTCGCGTCGCAGGTACCCCGCACGATAACCCGGTAGTTCCCCCCCGTCGCGGCCACTACGGCCGGTAAGGTCAGGCTCGAAGATGTCTCTCCACCGATGTCTACCGCACCCTTCTGCCACTGATATGTTAATCCGGTGCCGGTAGCCGCCACCGTAAAGACAACCGTAGACCCTTCGCATACGATTTGCGTCAGGGGCTGCGTCGTGATGACGGGATTCTGGTCTACCGTCAACAAGGCGCCATTGCTGGTAACGACCGGTGTACACGTGCCGCCAACCTGTACGCGGTATAGATACCCGTTGTTGGCAAGCGGTGCGCCCGTCAGGTTCAATGTCGCCGTGGTTACTCCGCTGTAAATGCCCGTGTTGGTCAGGTTGCTGTAGCTCACACCGCTGTTGGTGCTCACCTGCCATTGATAGGTAGGAAGCGTCGTGAGGCCCGCGCTCACGGTAAAGCTTGTATTGGTTCCTTCGCAGATCGTGCTGTTGACCGGTTGAAGCGTGATCTCCGGTACTTCATTCACCGTCAGTCCAGCCACGTTGCTGATCACACCGGTCGCATCGCAGGTACCCCGTACGATAACCCGGTAGTTCCCCGCCGTCGCGGCCACCACGGCCGGTAGGGTCAGGCTCGAAGTTGTCTCCCCGCCGATATCAACCCCACCCTTCTGCCACTGATATGTTAATCCGGTGCCGGTAGCCGCCACCGTAAAGACAACCGTTGATCCTTCGCATACGATCTGCGTCAGGGGCTGCGTCGTGATAACAGGGTTCTGGTCTACCGTCAATAAGGCACCATTGCTGGTAACGACCGGTGTACACGTGCCGCCAACCTGTACGCGGTATAGATACCCGTTGTTGGCAAGCGGTGCGCCTGTCAGGTTCAATGTCGCCGTGGTTACTCCACTGTAAATGCCCGTGTTGGTCAGGTTGCTGTAGCTCACACCGCTGTTGGTGCTCACCTGCCATTGATAGGTCGGAAGCGTCGTGAGGCCCGCGCTCACGGTAAAGCTTGTATTGGTTCCTTCGCAGATCGTGCTGTTCACCGGTTGAAGCGTGATCTCCGGTACTTCATTCACCGTCAGGCCAGCCACGTTGCTGATCACACCGGTCGCGTCGCAGGTACCCCGCACGATAACCCGGTAGTTCCCCGCCGTCGCGGCTACTACGGCCGGTAAGGTCAGGCTCGAAGATGTCTCTCCACCGATGTCTACCCCACCCTTCTGCCACTGATATGTTAATCCGGTGCCTGTGGCGGCCACCGTAAAGACAACCGTTGACCCTTCGCATACGATCTGCGTCAGGGGCTGCGTCGTGATGACGGGATTCTGGTCTACCGTCAACAAGGCACCATTGCTGGTAACGACCGGTGTACACGTGCCGCCAACCTGTACGCGGTATAGATACCCGTTGTTGGCAAGCGGTGCGCCTGTCAGGTTCAATGTCGCCGTGGTTACTCCACTGTAAATGCCCGTGTTGGTCAGGTTGCTATAGCTCACACCGCTGTTGGTGCTCACCTGCCATTGATAGGTCGGAAGCGTCGTGAGTCCCGCGTTCACGGTGAAGCTTGTATTGGTTCCCTCGCAGATCGTGCTGTTGACCGGCTGAAGCGTGATCTCCGGCACTTCATTCACCGTCAGTCCAGCCACGTTGCTGATCACACCGGTCGCATCGCAGGTACCCCGAACGATAACCCGGTAGTTCCCCCCCGTCGCGGCCACCACGGCCGGTAAGGTCAGGCTCGAAGATGTCTCTCCCCCGATGTCTACCGCACCCTTCTGCCACTGATATGTTAATCCGGTGCCTGTTGCTCCCACCGTAAAGACAACCGTAGACCCTTCGCATACGATCTGCGTCAGGGGCTGCGTCGTGATGACAGGATTCTGGTCTACCGTCAACAAGGCGCCATTGCTGGTAACGACCGGTGTACACGTGCCACCAACCTGTACGCGGTATAGATACCCGTTGTTGGCAAGCGGTGCGCCCGTCAGGTTCAACGTCGCCGTTGTCACTCCACTGTAAATGCCCGTGTTGGTCAGGTTGCTATAGCTCACACCGCTGTTGGTGCTCACCTGCCATTGATAGGTCGGAAGCGTCGTGAGTCCCGCGTTCACGGTGAAGCTTGTATTGGTTCCTTCGCAGATCGTGCTGTTGACCGGCTGAAGCGTGATCTCCGGTACTTCATTCACCGTCAGTCCAGCCACGTTGCTGATCACACCGGTCGCGTCGCAGGTACCCCGCACGATAACCCGGTAGTTCCCCGCCGTCGCGGCCACTACGGCCGGTAAGGTCAGGCTCGAAGATGTCTCTCCACCGATGTCTACCGCACCCTTCTGCCACTGATATGTTAATCCGGTGCCTGTAGCGGTCACCGAAAAGACAACCGTAGACCCTTCGCATACGATCTGCGTCAGGGGCTGCGTCGTAATGACGGGATTCTGGTCTACCGTCAACAAGGCGCCATTGCTGGTAACGACCGGTGTACACGTGCCGCCAACCTGTACGCGGTATAGATACCCGTTGTTGGCAAGCGGTGCGCCCGTCAGGTTCAATGTCGCCGTGGTTACTCCACTGTAAATGCCCGTGTTGGTCAGGTTGCTATAGCTCACACCGCTGTTGGTGCTCACCTGCCATTGATAGGTCGGAAGCGTCGTGAGGCCCGCGCTCACGGTGAAGCTTGTATTGGTTCCCTCGCAGATCGTGCTGTTGACCGGTTGAAGTGTGATCTCCGGTACTTCATTCACCGTCAGTCCAGCCACGTTGCTGATCACACCGGTCGCATCGCAGGTACCCCGAACGATAACCCGGTAGTTCCCCGCCGTCGCGGCCACCACGGCCGGTAAGGTCAGGCTCGAAGATGTCTCTCCCCCGATGTCTACCCCACCCTTCTGCCACTGATATGTTAATCCGGTGCCTGTTGCTCCCACCGTAAAGACAACCGTTGACCCTTCGCATACGATTTGCGTCAGGGGCTGCGTCGTAATGACGGGATTCTGGTCTACCGTCAACAAGGCGCCATTGCTGGTAACGACCGGTGTACACGTGCCGCCAACCTGTACGCGGTATAAATACCCGTTGTTGGCAAGCGGTGCGCCTGTCAGGCTCAATGTCGCCGTGGTTACTCCACTGTAAATGCCCGTGTTGGTCAGGTTGCTATAGGTCACACCGCTGTTGGTGCTCACCTGCCATTGATAGGTCGGAAGCGTCGTGAGGCCCGCGTTCACGGTGAAGCTTGTATTGGTTCCTTCGCAGATCGTGCTGTTGACCGGCTGAAGCGTGATCTCCGGTACTTCATTCACCGTCAGTCCAGCCACGTTGCTGATCACACCGGTCGCATCGCAGGTACCCCGTACGATAACCCGGTAGTTCCCCGCCGTCGCGGCCACCACGGCCGGTAAGGTCAGGCTCGAAGATGTCTCTCCCCCGATGTCTACCCCACCCTTCTGCCACTGATATGTTAATCCGGTGCCTGTTGCTCCCACCGTAAAGACAACCGTTGACCCTTCGCATACGATTTGCGTCAGGGGCTGCGTCGTGATGACGGGATTCTGGTCTACCGTCAACAAGGCGCCATTGCTGGTAACGACCGGTGTACACGTGCCGCCAACCTGTACGCGGTATAAATACCCGTTGTTGGCAAGCGGTGCGCCCGTCAGGTTCAATGTCGCCGTGGTTACTCCACTGTAAATGCCCGTGTTGGTCAGGTTGCTATAGCTCACACCGCTGTTGGTGCTCACCTGCCATTGATAGGTCGGAATCGTCGTGAGTCCCGCGTTCACGGTAAAGCTTGTATTGATCCCTTCGCAGATCGTGCTGTTGACCGGCTGAAGCGTGATTACAGGAGCTACAAGGCTGGGATCAACCGTGACTGTATTTGTCAGATCGCCATCGCATCCGGAAACGGAGTTAAGCGCATATACTTTGATATCGGTACTTACTGCCAGGGGATCCGAAGTAATGATGAGGTTTCCTCCGTTACCAATGGAAAACAGGCTTAAAGGTGCACTATCGGAAACGCGTTGAAGCTGATATAAAATGCCCGATTGAGAAGTACCGATGGTTACGGGCGCGCCGCTTCCGGGGCAAATAGTAGCAGGCGCACTTACCGCGAGGTTATTCGCTGGTGCTGACGTGACGGATACAGACCGTATATCCACGCAGGACGGGACAAAAGCAATGTAATCCGAAGAGGCAGTCCAGTTCGCATTATTCCTGGAAGGTAAGCTATATGCCGATGTTCCATTTCCATTTTCAATTCCCTGTGTCATCCCGCCACCACCGTCGAACTGCACGTCCTGGGAATGGATCTCAATTATGTTGGTGGATTCATGAAGTTGAATCTGAAATGTCACAGTTTGTGGTGCTCCTGAATGTCTTACGGCGTTGAAGTTGATGATCAATTTCCGCGTAGGAGAAGATCCGACCAGCACGGTGGTTACGGTTCCTCCGGCAGTAATGTCGAGGTTATCCCAGGCGCCGGCGATCAGGTTATCGGGGTCGGTGACACTCGGCAGGGTTTGGTTGATGTTCGCGCTGGTTGTTCCGCCGAACATTACATAACCATTCGCATTGACAACAAGATCTGTGTAATCGGTACCGAAAAAATTAAACGTAAATCCAATTCCGAGCGTATTGCTGTTCTCGTCGCCCGGAAGTGACGGAAACGTGACAGCGCTGGCGGCGGTCACGTCGGGATTATATGATCCGGAAGTCACAATCGAATAAGATGAGGCTACTGCTGTGGCGCTATAAATGGTGTGAGTACCCAGGCCCGCCACGGAAGGTGTGAATGTGGAGCCGCTGATACCGGGGCCATAATAGTTCGTGCCCCCTGTAAGTACGACGGGGGCATCATCTAAACAGTAAGATGCATTGAGGTTGGTTATCGAGCACTGCGACAATACAGGATGTGACCATAGGGATAAAAAGCCCAATGCGAGAAATACACACCATTTGAAATTGTAAAATCTTACCATCCAGTGCAAAAAGTAACTTACTACAATAGAACTTAATTTTTTTATTCCACCAAAAGTAACCTCGTCAAAAGCCGGTTTCCGTCTAGTCGGAGAATTTACCGTTTTGGCTCAAAACAATTAATACCATTTTCTTTTGTGTTTCCAGCTGCATGGTCCCGTAAACCGCGATTCTGCCGTCCGGCAGCACGTAGACGGCTCCGGCGGTATCATCGCCTTCCAGGGTACCAAAACTGGTCGCTCCGATCGTCGAACCGTCACCGGCAAGCTTGATCAGTACGATATCACGGTTGTTGTTTTCGCGGATCTCATTGGCCAGGATGTAAAATGACTCCTGGGAGGAGGCTGCCGAGATCCCCGCAAGTCTCTTTCCCGGAATCTCAATTGTCTTGTCAATCCGCCTGGCGTCCAATACTTTCGTGTATTGTGTGATATAAACATTGCTGGCAGAACTATTGGATGGAGGAAAGGTCGTCCCCACCATCAGGTATCCTTCCTGCAGGGACGGAGGCGTAAGGACGACGTTGGCCAACGTCTGCAGCTCTGAATCATCTCCCGAGTTGGCTTGTAATCCCTGTATACCATCCGTGTTGATTGAAATCACCTCAAAAGCGCGTTTGTATTCACCGGTTTGTGTGGGGGGCCGGTCCGAGTCGCCAAAGATCAGGTACTTGGTGTCGCCGCCTAATACCGTTTCGAATATTTTAACACTGGAACCTACGTGCTCCCCGCCCTGCCGCAATAGAATCTTAAATCCGAGCATCTGGGTATCTACCTGGACGACAATAATGTCGGCTTCATCCGCCGGCGGAATCGGCATCGTCAATGGATTGGCGACGGGATCTGCCTCGGCGTAGCCGGCTATCAAAAAACTATTATCAGATACCTGCGTGACCGAACGGGCAATTTGTTTTTCTCCATTGTTGATCAGTATGCTGTCCTTCCCCCGTCCGGATTGATCGATCCTTAATAATCGTATTTGCGATTCAGCTTCATCGCCGACGTTCGAGACGACGATGAGATTTCCCTGGTTATCAAGTTCCACGTCAACAGCCCGTTCGTTCAACTCACCGAGTTGACGTTTCCAGAGGACATTGCCTGCCGGGTCGATCTTGACCAGGAAGGGTGTTGTCATAGAACTGGTCTGGCTCGATGTGTTTCCCAGCAACACCATCGATCCGTCACTGTTAATGAGCAGATCTTCGCCGGTCTGATTACCATCTTCACCATAGTATTTGATGAAATAATTCTGAAACACAGGCTCAACATTACTCGCCGTGTCGCATCCCAGAGCGAAAAGCAATGAAACTATGGAGGCAATGCTAATTGGTCTCATTGTCTTCCTTTTCAATTTTACGAAGAACAGATTTTGTCCTTGCTTTTTTAAGTTTTCTCGGTTTATACAACGGATGGATATATCCCACCGAAATCGCCAGGTTATCCAGTCTGATATCGTCATCTACGTAAGGGTAAGGTAACCCTTCGCTCACGCTGTTAAACCTGTTTTCAGTTTTTGTCAGGTTTTTCATGCCGAACGAATAACGGAGATCAACAAAGAAATAGTCAAGTTTATATTTATACTTTACTCCGCCGCCGACGAAAAAAGCGCCATTCAATAGTTCCCGGTTGTCCTTCAGATTGAGATTGGAGATGGACTTATCGAAGGTGGAAAATTCCCCGCCGCTTGCGTCACCTTCTTTCGCATCCCTGTTCTTCATCTCAATGTTTGCCCTGTCGGTCAACAAGATATTAAACGAGTAACCCGCATAACCGTATCTTCTTATCTTTCCCATGCTCTGGCAATATTTCACGGACAAAGGAACCTGTAACCAGGTTTGACGGTCAAAGACCTCCACTACATCTTTATTAACACCAAAAAGATCAGTAGTCCGATGGTTATATTTTGTGAGTGCCATTGTAAACCCGGCAGTCGCGGATAAATAATCGTTGTAATTGAAATCCATTCCGGCACCAAAATGCCAGCCCAGGCTTTTTATCAGATAGCTTTCCTTTGAGTATGGTTCACCACTTATCCGGACGTCGTGAATCACACGCACGGGAGAAATATTCGGACCGGCAAACGCATGAAATGAAAAAATGGGAGTGGCGGTAAATTTGCCACTCAGGTAAACGAGGTCGATAGGATCGCGGGTTTGATCGGTAAGGTATTCGGGGTTCGCACGCAGGACATTTAAGTAACTTTGTTCTGCCCCGACGGGATCTTCCAATAAAAGGTAAGTTTCAGAAAGGAGCAAATACGCCCGTTGCCTCCACTCCCTGTTCTGGTTCTTATCAAGGCAATCCTTAAGCATCGCTGATATGCCATACAAGTGACCTGCGTTGAACTCCTCTGTCGCCTGGGCCAGTACCAGTTCGCACTCGTCTTGTGCCTGGGTTTGAAAGGTCACAATTGCTGCAAGCAGGAGAATCGATATGCTTTTTTTACTCCACATCAATAATCCTTTATTAACAACCGGACGCAAGTAAATTCATATGGGATTTCATCAACTTCGCCAACATACTTCTTCCATTCATCCTGACTCATGTTGCGCTTGAGTTTCGGGCAGATCTGCTCTGCAAGAAGCGAAGGATCGGTCGGCCATACACGGATCTCGGATTCGCTACACGCAGCGATCAGGTAGTCGGACCCTTTTGCGAATTCGATATCCCAGATAAATCCGGCGTTATTACCCATCACAACCGGTAAATCTTCCGGGTTGTCCAGCACATACAGTTGGAGGCGTTTATCCAGGCCGGCGCTGGCCAGTAGTTTTTCATCCGGGCTAAATTCGATATCATTCACTCCCGCCTTATGACCGCTGAATTGCCGTGTTTCTTTCGTCCGGAAATCGTATAGCTTAACAAGTCCTCTTTTATTCACGATGTCATCCACGCCAAATGCCAGGTATTTTCCTGTTGGGCTGAACTTAACGGACAGTATCCGATGGGGATTTTCGTTCGCCAGTACAGACGTCGATTTATCCTGAAGGTTGATCATCACCACCTGACCGGACCAGGTAGCACCGGCGAGCCATTTACCATCGGGGCTAATACTTATCGCCTTCAATTCCGAAGGTACAGTGGTAAGCAGTGTCACCACACCGGTCTCGGGGTTAACCAGCGATACCGTGTTGCCCGCGCTGGAGACAATGAAACCTGAGTTGTCAGGTAAAAACTCGATGTCATTCGTACCTCCGCTGAATCCCGAAACAACCATTGCGCGCCCGGATCCTTTCATGTTATAGACCTGGACAAATGACGAGTCGGTTCCATTGACCATATACTGTTCGTCATTGCTGATGGCTATGGTTTTTGTGGGATATGGGTTTGAATAACCGGTTGTTGTGTTCGTAAGTTTGGTATAATCACCTTTATAGATACGCCCGTCAGCACCACCTACGAAGAAGCCATCGTTCTTATTTGAAACAACCAACGACCTCATGTGTACACGGGGAGGTCCCTGGATCTTCATCGAGTTATAGGTCAATCCATTGATCTTGGTCAAAGCGCTGTATAGTCCGTTGTAAATGTAGGGCTCGTATTTTTTACCCTCGTATCTCCGGTGGAAGAGGAATCCCTGCATAGCCATCAGTCCGGACAAATCCTTATCGTCTTCTTCCGCTGCTGCTTTGGAAGCGAGTTCCTGCGCTTTGGTGAGCATGAAGAGTCGGTTTGCTTCCTTGTAGTTTTCCTCTGCGCGTAAGTATTCCGCCTGGGCCTTGTTCCTTTCTACACGGGCGGAGTCGCGCTGGATGTTGGCTTCGACGAGGTTTCTTTCCGCATCGTTCCGCGCAACCCTGGCTTCATTGAGCGCTATTTCCAGTGCGCGGCTCGTCCTGGTGATCTTATCATAGGCACTCTGAAGTTCCAGGTTTCTTTCCCGGACCAGGCGTTCCTGCTCTTCAGCCTTGAGCTGGTTTTGTTTTGCTATGATCGACTGTTCTTCCGCAAGCGCCCTGTTCTGGTCGGCACGGAGCCTGTCGGCATCTGCCTGTAATTTTTGGAGGTATGCAAAGACGAAGAATATGATCGCGACAATGAACGCGATACCCAGGATGATAGCAGTCGCCCGTGTGCGCTGCAACACCCTGCGTTGCATCATCTCCTGGTTTTTTAGTTCCGCCTCATAGGTGATCCGGCTCGTGTCAAGGAATACAACCGCCCTCTCGAACGCCTCATCGTAACGTTGTCCCCAGGCGCGGGTAGGATTTTGTTTGCGTTGCCAGTTCAGTGCCAACTGGAGGTCCGGCGGACGCCAGAGACCGGTTTTTCCGATCTGGTACATAGCTGCGGCTTCCGACAGGCGTTTATACATGGAAGCAGACTCGAACTCTTCGTCCACCCAGGTCTCCAGGCGACTCCAAATTCTCATGAGGCTCTCATGGGAGAGTTCGATAATCGAGTCGCCGTTCAGCGTGATGTGGGCAGCAGGCATCAGAAACGACCGGCCGACTCTGCGGAAATGATCCACTACAAAAATGACTTCTTCTTCGCTTGCTTCCGCGAGTTCCGCCACGAGACCCAGGCGACACGGTCGCCGCATCCCCCTGTTATTCTGATTCTTTTCTGTAATATTCTTAAAAAGTACTTCTGCTATTTGTTTGTTTCGGGTCGTCAGTTCATCATATGCCTCATTGGCGTGCTGTGCCAGCGCCTGCTCGACCTTACCTATGGCATTGTAGTGGCGAATATCCACGGGTTCACCGGCTTCGTGGTTGGCGATCCAATAATCCCATGTTCTCATCAAGGCATGTTGCAGGATGGGAAGCTGGTCGTGGTTGTTCCCGATATCGTTTAACAACCGCTTCACCAGACGTTGTGAAATATGGCCGCCTGCTACAGTGATAGGTCCTTCTATAACGGACTTCTTTTGTTCCCTGGTCAATTGCGGGATCAGGTAGTTGCTATGATTTATCTTTTGCGTAAGTCCGGAGAAAATGGAGCACTCGCCGATGAAATCGGATCTCATGGTGAGCGCGATGTATGTCGGGACGGCGGACTGGTTTACGGCAGTCAGGATCAGGTTGACGTACAGCTGCGCATCATTCAACCCTTCGGCCGATTCATCATGGTCCCTGTAGCGGAAGACTTCTTCAAACTGATCTACCAGAAAAAAAGTATTCTCACCATCGCTTCGGTGAAGGTATCTTGAGATCTCGATGAGTCCGTCGGAGCCGCTGCGTAAAACGGAATTTACAATTGCCCTGTATATTTCCGAATCCTGGTCTTCTAGGCGACCGGTTTTAAGCATGAACTCGATGATGGAATCGGTAAGGCTACTGATGGGTGACGATCCGGGCCGGGTTGTCACGATATTCCATTGTGATCCGGAGTCAGTGATGAATCCGCCGTAAAGTACGGGAACAAGGCCACAAAACATCAGGGATGATTTCCCGCTGCCGGAGTAGCCCATCACCGTGATAAAACGGTTTTTCGAGATCTTCAGTAAAATATCATCAATCTGGCCTTCGCGGCCGAAGAAGAGGTGGGCATCGTCAACGGAAAAAGGCCTGAGTCCCGGAAAAGGATTTTCACCCCCTAATTGACCATCTACAACGACGTCATTAGCGTATTTATGGTCCGGACCTTCGCTATGTAAAGGCTTATTCAGCATTGACATGCTCTTGTATCCGGAAATTTAGAAAATTGACGTCGAAAGGCTATACTGAACACCAGGGTATAAGTTAAAAAAAAATAGCTTCCTTCTCAAGTTTAAAAAATCAACAAGCCCCAATTTAGGGAAATTTCCGTAAAAGAAAAGGGGCTTGGAGGCCCCTTTCTTGTTAGTAACGATCTCATTGGTAATTATTTCACTTTTTTTACCAGTGTTTCGAAGGCTGAAGGATGGTTCATGGCCAGGTCGGCAAGGACCTTCCTGTTCAAGCCGATATTGGCTTTACCCAGTTTGCCCATGAGTTCGGAATATGACATTCCATGAAGACGGGCAGCGGCGTTAATACGCGCGATCCAGATACCCCTGAATTCTCTTTTCTTCTGCTTGCGGTCGCGGTACGCATAAACCAGCCCTTTTTCGATGGCGTTCTTTGCGACTGTCCACACATTTTTCTTTCGGCCAAAAAAACCTTTGGCCAGCTTCAGGATGCGTTTTCTCCTCGCACGTGAAGCTACATTGTTTACTGATCTTGGCATTTCATTGCATTTTTTGACTGATGGCGCTTCTGTTTACCAGAAACCTTTGGAGCCAGCAACCGGGTTGAACATAGAACCACTAAAGTATAAGCATTGCCTTCACGTTATTCATATCCGCTTTAGAAACCAGGGAATGGTGACGGAGTCTCCTTTTCTGTTTGGTTTCCTTTTTTGTCAGGATATGATTTTTGAAAGCACTCTTATGCTTGATTTTACCTGTGCCTGTCACTTTAAAACGTTTCTTGGCACCGGATTTTGTTTTTAATTTAGGCATCTTCTGAATATTAAAACTTACTTTTTAATTGCTTTTGCCATGACGATCATGCTCATCCGCTTTCCTTCCAGCTTAGGCAGTTGTTCCACTTTCCCAAACTCTTCCAGACCCTGAGCAAACTTCAGCAACAGGATCTCTCCCCTTTCCTTATAAACAATCGATCGTCCTGCGAAGAACACGGTAGCTTTCACTTTAGCGCCTTCTTTCAGGAAATTCTCTGCATGCTTCAGTTTAAAATTGAAGTCGTGCTCGTCCGTATTGGGGCCAAAGCGTATCTCCTTCAACACCACCTTCAGCGCCTTCGCTTTGATCTCCTTCTGCTTCTTCTTCTGTTCGTACTTAAATTTCGAGTAATCCACGATCTTACAGACCGGAGGATCGGCATTCGGCGAAATTTCGACTAAATCCAACCCCTGATCCTGAGCCATCTTGATGGCTTGCTGAATGGGGTAAACATCTACCTTAATGTCCTCTCCTACTACCCTTACTTTTTGCGCCGTGATCCTTTCATTGATCCGGTAGGGTTCTTCTGGACGTTGAGGGCCTCTTCTAAAGGGTTTGTTAAAACCGGGTTTATTATTAAAGATTGCGATACCGTTAAAATTTTAGTTTTTTCAAAACAGGGTGCAAAGATCGTTATATTTTCATTTTTTCAAAATACTCAATTTGGTGCAGCGCATTCTACCCTGAAACGGCTCACAAATTCTTCGAGTTTTAGGCTTCCCTGGTCTCCCTGACCATGGCGACGTACAGCAACCAGACTATCTGAAACCTCTTTTTCCCCCACAATCAACATATAGGGGATCTTGCGAGTCTCAGCGTCCCTTATCTTACGGCCGATTTTTTCATCCCGGTCGTCCAGTAAACCCCTGATATCCTGTTCTTTCAGTCGTTCGAATACCATTTTCGCGTAATCGTTGAACCGTTCGGAAATCGGCAGCACAGCTATCTGGTCCGGTGCCAGCCACAAGGGGAAATTACCAGCACAGTGTTCGATCAAAACCGCTACGAATCGCTCAAGCGAACCGAACGGCGCACGGTGGATCATTACCGGCGTATGTTTTTGATTATCGGAGCCAACATATTCCAGTTCGAAGCGCTGCGGAAGCTGGTAGTCGACCTGAATCGTTCCAAGTTGCCAGTTCCTGCCCAGCGCATCTTTCACCATAAAATCAAGTTTCGGTCCGTAAAAGGCTGCCTCTCCTTTTACAGCCACCGTTTTAAGGCCCCGCTCATCAGCTGCTTCCTGTATCTCCCGTTCGGCTCGTTCCCACAGGTGGTCTTCCCCGATGTACTTTTGCTTGTTAGCGGGATCCCGCAGCGACACCTGCGCTGTAAAATTCTCGAAGCCCAAAGACCGGAATACATGCAAAACCAGGTCGATCACCTTAATAAATTCGTCTTTCACCTGCTCGGGGCGGCAAAAAATATGGGCATCGTCCTGGGTGAATCCCCTTACCCTGGTCAATCCGTGAAGTTCTCCGCTTTGTTCATATCGATAAACCGTGCCAAACTCCGCAAGGCGGATAGGCAGGTCCCTGTACGAACGGGGTTTCGTCTTATAGATCTCGCAATGATGTGGACAGTTCATCGGTTTAAGGAGAAATTCCTCCCCGGCATCTGGAGTATGGATCGGCTGAAAGGAATCCTTGCCGTATTTCTCGTAGTGCCCTGAAGTAACGTACAGTGCCTTACTGCCGATGTGAGGTGTTACCACCGGGTCATAACCCGCTTTGATCTGGGCTTTGCGCATGAACTGCTCCAGCCGCTCCCTGAGTATGGTTCCTTTGGGAAGCCAAAGCGGCAGGCCCATTCCAACTTTTTCGGAAAATGCGAACAATTCCAATTCCTTTCCAAGTTTCCGGTGATCGCGTTTCTTAGCTTCTTCCAGAAGGTGAATATGTTCCTCCAGCTCTTTCTGCTTGGGGAAAGTTATCCCGTAAATACGGGTTAACATCTTATTCTTTTCATCACCCCTCCAATATGCGCCGGCGACGTTGAGGAGTTTTACTGCCTTGATAAATCCGGTATGGGGAATATGAGGTCCCTTGCAGAGGTCGGTGAAGTCTCCCTGTTCGTACAGCGTGATACTTCCGTCCTCCAGGCCACTTATCAATTCGATCTTATACGGATCCGCTTTTTTTGTAAAGTAGTCCAACGCATCCGCCTTACTGATCTCCTTTCGGAGGAAGATGCTGTCCTTCTTCGCCAACTCCTTCATTTTCGCTTCGACTGCCGCGAGTTGTTCCTCACCAAATGGTTTCCCCCCAAAATCCACATCGTAATAAAAGCCGTTTTCGATGGGCGGACCGATAGCGAACTTTACATCCGGATACAGCGACTGAAGGGCTTCCGCCAGTAAATGCGCCGACGAGTGCCAGAATGTGGACTTTCCGCCTTGATCATTCCATGTCAGTATTTTTACAGATGCGTCTGTCTGGATCGGCCGGGACAAATCCCATATCTCGCCGTTTACTTCGATGGCCAACGAAACGCGGGCCAATCCTTCGCTGATGCTTGACGCAATTTCAGAACCTTTTACCCCTTTCGGGTATTCCCGTACGCTTCCGTCGGGAAGAGAAATTTTTACATTCATGACTTGAACTAAACTACAAAATTAATTCAGGGCACAAATATGCACTTTTTAACGCGGATAATTGACCTTTCACGGAAAACCCCGACTTTATATTTCACCGTCAGCGAAACGGTCATGGCCTGCTTGATCCAGCGGGGCTACAACGTAAACTGGAAGCTGAACAATACCCCGAACCGCCTTACATCCGGATTATTGAGATAACTCATGCGATGTACAAAGTCCACCCGGAAGAATTTAAAGATGTTCTCCACGCCGTACCCCAATTCTACATACGGTCTGTCATCAAAATATCCGAGGGGTAACGTATCCTCGCCACCGGGTGTTACAGGCGCGTTTATATCACGGTTAGCCTGACTCAGGCCGCCATAAATGACATTAGCCGATCCTACGAGTCTCCATTTCAGTTTCCGCATCAGCGGGATCCGGTTTAGCAAAAATCCCTCAAAGTGATGCTGGTACTGAAGAGTCGCATACCTGTCGCTTACAAATTCCCCGTAGTTCATGAGGTTGTATGTAACCGGTGTGTAGATGGGAGATTGGTTTCCGAGATGTAAACCAAGTAGCGGATAGGGTAAGGACGTAAAAACATATTCGCCCATAACATTCAGATATCCCACACCCAGCGGCCCGAAGCGCAGTCTCTTGTATACGCTCAACCGGAGTTTGTCATAGTCGAAATCGCTGTCCATCAGTCCTTTGAATCCTTTCGTGTAGCGGACTGTGATCACCGGCCAGCGAGACGTTCCCAGGCTGATCCTGTCATTATCGCTCTGGATGAACAGTTCGTCACGGGCATAGCGTGATTCGAGTATCACCTCGGAGGTTTCAAAGCTTTGCCTGAGCTGAGAGTTAACAATGTCGTCCGGTTGTTCGTAGTATGCGAAATTGAACGTCGGTTCGAATGTAAAATAACGGAGCCCTACACGTTGGGTAAAGCCCTTGAAGAGTTCCCGTCTGAAGTCGACACGCGCTTCGTTGAGATAATAACCCCTCCGGAAAACCCCAAAACGCTGGGATGCCAGCAGGAGGAAATTATCGCCGGCGCTTTCCTCGTCTATACCCACCCGGCCAAGGTCGGTACGTGCACGCACGGTTAATGTAGTCCATCGCTGGCGGGAAAGGATACGCTGAACGTACGCGGTATATTTAATCCGTTCATCCTTGAACCCGTAGCCCAGTTGCCCGCCGATGATCCACTTATCGCTGAACTTGATATTGGTCTTGAACCCGGGTTGGATCCGCAAGCCTTCGATGTTGTTCACGGCGAGCATGGATACATAAGGTCCGACTTCAATCTTTCCGACCTTGTAATAACCATTGATAATTATTTTAACGATATCGGTATACGTGCGAACAAGGGGAATGGTCTGCAGCGTGTCGATCATCTTGTATACATTCTTTTCCGTTTCTGTTAACGGTTCATGGCGCAGGGAATCCCAGAATTCATCCTGTTCGTTCATACGGGCATCTTCCGCCATAATAATCGGCTGCTGGTAAAATGAAGGCTCGTACGGCTTATTAATTACAAAATTTTTGTTCGACGTGTAAAATTTCGCGAGCATACCCGCGCTGTTTTTTGTCAGCTCTCCAACGTCGACCAGCACACGGTTCTTCACCGGCAGCCAGGCGCCACCCTCCGCGGGTTCGAGTTCCTGTTGAATCTTGATCTTCTCCACAAAATTGATGTTCGCCTGCTTGCCCATCGTCACATCAATTTGTTTCAATGCGTAGTCTTTTTTGGTGATCCACATGCTGCCAGTAAAAGCCAGGTCCTGGGGACTCTTGGGGAAAAAATCCAGGCGGTAGCAGAAATGATCTCCAACGTAGAGGCTATCAATAAGATCATACTCATAATACAACCTCCATCCATCCGCGATCGGCGAGACGAACTCTTTCCCGACAATGTTCAGCCAGTTTTGATAGAAGTTGTATTCCTGGAATGACGAACCGACCAATTGTGTTACCATGGCTCCATCCTCCACTCCTATACCATTAATTTTGGATCTCAGGATATTCTCGTAGCGCAAACTGGGGTTATCCCGGTAATAAACCTTCGAAACACTTTCTGTGATCAACATCGGAAGGATCGGTTTCCCGTCTTCACCGGCAATTCTGTCGATACTATCCAGTACCTGGGTTATTTTTTTGATGACCTTCCTTTCCCTGAATTTTTCGTTAATGTTGTCAACATCGATTTCGATCTTTGTGTAGGTGTCGTATTCAAAGGCCGATAATTTCCTTTTATCATTGTCATTTTTATTACGGACTACTTTCCGCAGTACCTCGAAGGCGGGATTCTCGCCGGCTAAAAAAACAACTTCCTGGAGTTTTGTCACATCTTCTTCCACCTGGAAGCTAATCACCTGGGTTACTCCCCTTACAACAGCTTTTTTCTTCGGTTTGTAACCGATGTAAGAGACCAGGACTGTATCGACGGGGTTGGTGGTCCGGAGTTCGAAATTGCCGTCGAAATCGGTTGTAACCCCGATCGTTGTACCCTGAAAAATGACGTTGGCATAAGGTATTGGGTCCCCGGAATTCGCGTCCGTGACTTTTCCTGTTACGATCGTTTCCTGTGCCCAGGCGAAAACCGGCAAAAAACAGAGAAATAAGATATAAAAGGGACTATTACGAGAAATTCCGTTTTTAAGCTGTTTAAGCACAAGTCTAATTTAGTTGACAAAATTAATGATTAAACCGAAGTACACTCCGGAAGGTTTCACCTGCCGTTCGAGACCTCAATTCTCTCCTTTTCTCCCAAAAAACGGGGAGTAGTCTTTAACACGTACAAATCCAGTACCGCTTTCGTCCGGGCGAAATACTCCCGTATCCTGACTTTCACAGAAGATTCCAGGCCCGGTTCGTCGGCTACCATAGCGACTGCGTCGATGTCGTAGTAACGGCTAATGAACAGAGCACGATAGCTGTGAAAAGGTTGCGTGATGATTGTAATCTTATGTTGTCCGAAGATCTCCTTGCATCGAACAATTGAATCCAGGGTGCGCAATCCTGCATAGTCCAGGGTAATGGCTGATGATGGAACGCCCAGTTTGAGGAGCGCTTTCCGCATCTCCATGGGTTCATTGTAGTACATGGACCTGTTGTCACCGCTTAAAATCAAATGATCGATTTTTCCCAATTTGTAAAGGTGCGCCGCGGTTTCCATTCGTTTGAGAAAGTAAGGATTAACGTTGCCGTTAACGGTTTTATTACTGGTACCGAGAACAAGTGCGACCCGATGGTCCGGAAGTTTATCTGAATCGGAAAACACACGGTGACCGGTACTTCTGACGATCCATACATTCGATCCAAACAGCAGTAACAGAAAGGCAAGGATACCCACGAATCCCCATCGCTTCAGCCGTCGCATTCCTATAGACCTTAACATAGACCAAACAAAGCTACTGAATTGCGCGGAGAAACTCTCGTTCTATCAGGTCCGACTTCCGGACAATTTTACGATACCATTTGAGCTTGATCGACTCCTTCTCGCCTTCGGACAATCCGATATCGTCACGACCGGAATGAAGTTTGGTAACGAGTGTGTTGAGACACATGGCCACACTGACCGAAATGTTCAGGCTTTCGGTGAATCCGTACATCGGTATCTTCACCTTTTGATCACAATAACGTAACGCCTCCGCGGAAACTCCCCTCAATTCGTTTCCGAATAATAAAGCGAGTTTACTTTCCGCGACATTCAAATCATGTATCGAGATGCCATCCTCGTCAGGGTCGGTCACCAGGATCTTGTACCCCTGCCCCTTCAGCTTTTCGATGCATTCGATCGTGTTGTTTTCCCGCTTCGATGTATGGTGAATGATATCCATCCATTTGTTCGCACCCTTCAGTACCCTGGGATTGATACTGTATTTGCTGATATTTTCCACGACGTGAACCTCCTGAAGGCCCATACACTCGCATGTCCGGATAACGGCGCTGGCATTCTGTGATTGAAAGATATCTTCGAGGATAACGGTCAAATACCGGGTTCGCCTGTTCAGTACTTTTTCAACGCCTTCCTTCTTGTGGTCGGAGATGAACTGGCTAAGGTGGTTAAGCACCAGATGTTCGGTCGGAGTCAGCATACCCAAACTTAGAAGGAATTTTTCCTAATCCACTCTTCTATCAGGGATACACCTTCTTTGTGGATCCGTTCTCTTCCAATTTCGGGCATAGCAATCGCAGGGTCGTTCGTTTTCATCCTGAACGCGAGTATCGAATGCTGGGGGCTTCCGGGCACAATATCGAACTGCAGGTCGCCGGAGCCACGGCCCGCGGCGACAGGTGCTTTGTGAACACCGAGATGGCCGGGATCGTTTTCATAGATATCGAGGAAAAGTCCCGAAGTATTGGCCGGGCCGGTTCTTGAGTGACAATGTCCGCAGTTCACGTCGAGGTAGGCTCGGGCTCGCTTATCCAGGCTCCCCGTTGCCGGATCGTTCCATATTGCGAGCCTGGGCGCAGTCTTCGGGTCGTCGGCGTCCTGAAGGTATCCATGATCCTTCCAGTACTCCAGTTGATTCCGGGTTCCCGTTTTGTAATCATGATCGCCATTCAGCTGACGTGCGACCGGCCCGATCGGCACCATTTTCTGACCGCGTATGTGGCAGCCCTTGCATTGATTTTTGTTGGGCACCATGTACGATGTTGTGATCTTTTTACCCGAAGGATCAATATAGGAAACGATCTTTGTATCTCCCGCCGGATCATAGTAAGCGTCGGTCTGTTCATCGTTCCATATGTAAGGCCACGCTTCCCAGCTTCCTTGTATGTTGACAAGCAGGCGCGTTTCTATCACTCTTCTTCCTTTCGAAGGATTTCTGAAGTCGAGGGGGAAGTAAAAGTTTTTAATCAACACGGTACCGGGAGGGAATTCAAAAGCAACGGTGTCGTTGTAGATCGCTTTGCCACCGTCCGGAAGTTTTATGAACCTGAGTTTTTCCGAATAGTTGCTGAACAGCGGCGTGTTAAGGGTGTAGGGAATAACCGACACATCGGGATCAAGTTGCCTGATATCACCTTTGAAGAAGCCATACTCAGAAAGCTTATCTTTCCTGGTGACCAATTCGTCGTTCGAAAAAAAGGAAAAAGACGTGAAAAGTACCAGGCCAGCCGTTACAATTTGCAGGGTTTTCATCATACTAGCGCATCATAGCAAAAATAAATGTACAGTAGATTTAACAAAAAACATCCAAGCAAACCGCTAAGGGCAGATTTCACCGGGAAGGTCATGTATACATATTTTTTAGCGACGGCTGCACTAGTTCATACCCAGAACAACCGGGGGAACAGGCTGGCCTTCACACTGGAAGGGCTTCATATCCCGTGACTTGTTCCTGAAATTATTGCCCGCGTCAATATCTGAAAACGTTGCGTTCTGGTTGTTCATCAGGCAGATATTCCTCTCCGCCGAGGTACTGTCATCGATTCCGTCGTATAAAATATGAGGTACGTCCTTACCAAATTTCAGCTTAAACCGGTACATCATCCCCATTCTTCCTTTGCCCGTTGCACGTACGCGCGGCCGTTCATAATAATTGTCGTGAATATAGATATGAGCAGGGAACGGTTTGTAGTCCTTATCGCTGATGGGGTTCTCCGTGATATAGTAACTTGCAATGACGGTGCCGGCTGAGATGTTATTAATGATCCTGTTCCCGAAAACTTCCACGTTTCGTGTGGCCAGGATCATAACGCCGGTTCCCTGAGGAACCCTTCCTACAATATTTCCCTTTGGAGCAAAATTCCGGTGGTTGTTATCGAAGATATTGTTTTTAAATACGCGTACGTATCCACCCTCTTTCTGAATCAGGTCCGGAAGGTCAAATACCAGTATGCCGCCCGTATTATTGTACGCCTGGTTATCATACACATCGGCGTGCAAGGAATTTTCTATTTCGATACCCGCGACATTCTTTACGGCGGTGGAATTTCTGACGACGATGTACCTGGACTGGCCTACATAAATACCGGCATCGCTTGCTCCTATTGCCACACAATGGTCAATTAATACGTTCGTGCATTGCACGGGATACAGGCCATATCCTCCGTTTTTACTGTCACCGTCGTTTGTCCACTCTGCCTTGACGTTCATAAATGTGATACCTTCTACCAGTTGGGTTTTGATGCCATCGCCTTTTGTGTTTTGAACCGTTAGGTCCTGAAGCGTGATATTCGATGAATTTGTGATCTTGATTCCCTCCGCTCCTGAAATTTGTCCTTTAAAACTGAGTACCGTCTTATCCATACCGGCACCTTTGATCGTGACATTTTTTTTACCGTCGAGGGAAAGGCTGGCGTCGAATTGAAAGGTTCCCCCTTCCAGGGAGATTACGGCACCATCGGGAGCCTCAATTAATTGGGTTTGAATTCGCTTTTGAATATCCCGCTGTCCGTTCACGAGGGATGCCGAAAGGACAAAAAGCGCTGACATTAGAAACGGCTTCATAATTCAAGAGATCAAATTAACTATGTGCACTAACTAAATAATGCCCCGGCAATGGTACCCGAGAGCATAGTTGCCAACGATGCCGCCACCAGAGCCCGCAAACCAAGTCGTGACAGGTCACCTTGTCTGTTCGGGGCCATTCCGCCGATACCTCCGATCTGGATGGCTATCGAACTAAAATTAGCAAATCCGCAAATAGCGTACGCGGCAATAATGATGGATTTTTCGCTTAATAATCCCGCTGTCTTCATATCGGCGAGACTGAGGTAGGCGACAAATTCATTGATCACCATTTTCTGGCCCAGCAGGCTTCCGACCTGCAACGCTTCCGACCAGCTTACGCCCATGGCAAAAGCGAATACCCGGAAAACCTGCCCGAAAATATACTGCAGCGAAAATCCGTTAAAAGCTCCGTTGGTCGACTGGATCACCCATTCATTTAGTCCGGTCCAGTTACCGATACCGTCCACGAGGATCCAGTTCATTGCGTAAATGACCGCGATAAACGCCAGCAACATTCCACCGACGTTCAGCGCGAGTTTAAGCCCATCGGCCGCGCCTGTTGCCAGTGCATCAATGACATTCACGCCGATGGTATCCTTATTGACCTTGAGTGATCGGTCGATTTTTTCGGGCTCGGTTTCCGGAAGAAATATCTTTGACATCACGATAGCCGCCGGTGCATTCATGATAGACGCGCATAGCAGATAGGTTGCAAATTTCACCAATTCCTCAGGATTCGTTCCACCCAGGAATGTGATATACGCACCCATCACGCTTCCGGCAATGGTTGCCATCCCGCCGGTCATCAGGCAAAGCAATTCGGATTGTGTCATGTTTGCAATAAACGGGCGGACCAACAGGGGTGCTTCGGTCTGACCCAGGAATACATTTCCCGCGGCAGACAAACTTTCGGCGCCCGAAAGTCTCATGGTCTTGGACATGATCCAGGCAAAAACAAATACGACTTTTTGAAGGATACCGAGGTAATATAATCCCGCCGTAACGGAAGAAAAGAAAATAACAGTGGGCAATGCCTGGAAGGCAAAAAGGAATCCCAGGTTATGACGGGTTCCGTTGGCCACGTCACTGTTTTTTGCAAGGTCTCCAAAAAGGAATTCAGCGCCATTAGCGGCAAAGCCAAGGAACCGGACGAAGCCACTGCCCACAGCCTCAAAACCCTGCCGGACAAACGATACTTTCGAAATAAGGATTGCAATGACTATCTGTAAGACGACTCCGGTCACCACCAGGCGCCAGTCTATTTTTTTCCGATTACCGGAGCAAGCAAAGGCGATAGCTATAAGCACGGCAATGCCGATGACTCCTCTCAGGTAATCCATTTCGTTCAGGTTAAAAGGTAAAGCAAAAAAAAACAGAAAGCCGTGGGGCATTCTGCTCTCTTTTATTCATCAGTTTCGTTTGCTCAATTCATCACGGATTTTTGCGGCACGTTCATAGTCCTCTTTATCAATGGCATCCTTGAGCAATTCATTGAGTTTTTCCAGTGAATAATTCTTAAAATCATCTTTTTTAGACGATTCTTTTTTCACCTTGGCTTTCGCCTCCGTTTTCGGTTCCGGTTTATCCTCCTCCACTTCATCGGTAAGTACGATGCCGGCTTCGGCCAGAATATTTTCATACGTAAAAATGGGGGAATCAAAGCGAAGGCCGATCGCTATGGCATCCGAAGGGCGTGCGTCCACTTCGCTTTTTTTCAATCCATCCGAGCAAACGATCTTGGCAAAAAACACACCTTCCTTCAGGTCGGAGATAATGATCTCTTCGACCGTAAAATGAAAATTGTTCGCAAAAGCCTTGAACAGATCATGCGTCATCGGTCTGTTCGGAATGATCTTTTCAATTTCAATCGCAATAGCCTGTGCTTCGAACATGCCAATGATGATCGGCAACCTGCGATTGCCTTCCGTTTCACCAAGGACCAACGCAAAGGATCCAGTTTGTGACTGACTTGATGATAGTCCCAGTATTTCCAGTTTAATTTTCTTCACTACTTCGCAGCTTTGATCGCTTCAGTCAATTTAGGAATTATTTCGAAAGCATCTCCAACTATGCCGTAATCTGCGGCCTTAAAAAAGGGGGCTTCCGGGTCTTTATTAATGACCACAATATATTTTGAGGAGTTTACACCTGCCAAATGCTGTATGGCGCCGGAAATACCGATCGCTATATAAAGTTGAGGGGCAACCTTTACTCCCGTCTGGCCGACGTGCTCATGGTGCGGCCTCCACCCCATATCGGATACCGGTTTACTACATCCTGTAGCGGCGTGCAGTGTCCGGGCTAACTCTTCCAGCATGGGCCAGTTTTCAGGTCCCTTCATTCCGCGCCCGCCGGACACGACAATATTGGCTTCCGGCAGCAGGACTTCCCCGGAAGATTTTTCAGAGGAAATAATTTTGACGGCAAAATCCTTATCGGAAACCGATACGGGATAAGGTGTCACTCCGATTGCGCTACCCGTTTCTTTTATCTCCGTCGCATTCTTCCGGATGCCGATCACTTTCTTCGGATGCGTCAGTTCGATCAGTGCAAATGCTTTTCCCGTGTAGATACTCTTCTTTACAACAAATCCGTTCGCCGTATCGGGAAGTCCCACGACATTTGAAACCAGGCTCGCGTTGATCTTGCAAGCTACACGAGCGCCGACAGGTGTACCGAGAGAGGAGTTTGCCAGAACAAGAATATCCGCCTGTTCGTCCTGCATGGCTTTTTCCAGTACTACTGAATAAGCCTGGATATTTCCTTCATTGAGTTTTTCGTCCGAAGCATGGAGCACTTTCTGAGCGCCATACTTTCCCAGCGACGAAAGTTCGTCCTGATCGACGGAGCCCAACGCTATCGCTGTCACCGGACCACCCATAGCATGACCATAGGCAACCGCTTCAATCGATGTCTTCTTTATTTTCCCATCTGCACTTTCCACAAAAACAAGTATCGGCATACGTTTCAGTTTAAGTTCGCAATGATAACTTCAGGCTACAAAATTTTGGCCTCGTTTTTCAATAAGTTTACCAGTTCAGGTACATTATCCGCGGAAATCATTTTGACGGAACCCTTCGGCGCCGGGAGTTCAAACTTCCGGATCTTGACACCGCTTTCCATACTTTTAGGTTCCACAACTTTCAACGGTTTTGTCCGTGCCGACATAATGCCCCGCATGTTGGGTATTTTCCATTCGGCAATCGGCTCCTGACATCCGGCGACAAACGGGAGTGGCACTTCCAGGTATTCCTTACCACCTTCAATTTCCCTTGCGAGCTTGGCCTTGCCTCCCTCAACCTCCAACTTCATGACGGGTGAAACCGATGGAATTCCCAACAGTTCTCCCACGAGGCCGTGTACAACACCGCTATTGTAGTCGATGGATTCACGCCCCATTAAAATCAGGTCGTAGGAAACGGCTTTCGCCTGCTCGGCAATCTGGGTGGCAATAAAAAATGAATCGACCGGGTCAGCATTTACGCGGATAGCGTCGTCTGCGCCGATCGCAAGTGCCTTGCGCAGCGTGGGTTCGGTTTCGGCGAGGCCCACATTCATAACCGTGACACTCGCACCGGAAGATTCTTTTAACTCAATCGCACGGGCCAGCGCATAATCGTCATACGGACCGATGATGAATTGAACACCGTCTGTAATAAACCGGGTATTGTTATCTGCAAAATTGATTTTGGAAGTCGTGTCGGGAACGTGCGTAATGCAAACTAAAATCTTCATCTCGCTCTAAATCAATTAGTTCAAATCTTGTTTTCGAAACAGCGGTCAAGATACAAAAAACAGCTTTCCAAACGCCAAAATCGAAACAAATTTCAAAACCCGGTCGGCTGCCATCCACACCCGACAGGAATAATTTGATTTGTATATATTTAGTCCCATGACGAGCCGTATCGCACAACTCGAACAATTTGCCGAAGAAGACCCGACAGATCCTTTTAATTTGTACGCGCTGGGGTTAGAGTATGCAAAAACGGATGAAGGGAAAGCTGTGGAAATATTCACCCGGTTGATCAACGATCACTCCACTTACCTTCCAACCTATTATCACCTGGCCAAACTGTACCAGGGCCTCGACGACCAGGCAAATGCATTACATGTGTTTGACCTTGGGATTGATGAGGCAAAAAAACAGCACGAACTCAAAACTCTCCGTGAGCTACTGGCGGCAAAACAGGAATTATTATTTGAAAGCTGACCGGCCGGTTTAATTCTGCAACGCGCCGTCGTCAACCCAGCACGCGATGATGTCGATCTGTTGCTGGGTCAGTGTTCCATCCCGTGGCATACTTCTGTCCTGAGTTTTTGATTTGATGGACCTCGCATAAAATTTCGCGTTCTCATACTTCCGCAGGTCGGGGCGCGAACCGTTGTGACATCCGCTTAACGCGCAGGATGTTTCCATGATCGGCTTGATTTCCGATTCCCAACTGGTACCTGTAAATCCACGGGGAACGGTTACACTAAGCGTTGATTCACAATCGTTGCTGTCTTTTATGAATATGCTGTAATTTCCGACCTGAAGTCCGGAAAAAGTATTATCCTCCGCAAATATTCCGTTGCCGAGTTTATACGTATACGGAGGGTTGCCGTCAGCCACATCAATAACAACGATACCATTACCCGACAAACAGGAATTGTCGGCGGTTATGTCAGCTGTGAATGTAAAATCCGAAGCCTTCAGGGTAACGTTATCAACCGATTTGGTACACCCGTTGGCGTCCTTGACAAGGATCGTGTATATGCCCGGAGCCAGGTTATCGAACTGACCGGCAGACTGACCCGGCTGGTCGTTAAGGGAGTATTCGTAGGGTTCCTTCCCTCCTGTTGCCGTTGCTTTGATACTGCCATCGGCGATGCTGCAACTGGTGGCATCCACGACGGTACCAAGGCTGAGTATGGGACCGGATGTTTCACAGTCGATCGGGTCAACGTCGTCTCCGCATGAAATCATCAAAAAGATAATTGAAGCGGCTATTAATGTCTGTCGCATAATCTATAGTAGCGGTAAAGGTACGTATACGGAAACGATTTGTTTGTTACAACAACTTCCTTTCTTGCGTTATAACGAAACAAAGTGGATGTTTATTTCAGAAACGCCGGATTAGAACGGAGTTTCATCGTCGCCACCGGGTCTTGGCGGTTCGTTTTCGGAATTGAAGGTATTCAGGCGGCTTTCGCGGGTAATCATACCGGAAAAAGGATTATCGTACGACGACGATGGGGCATCAAAGTCCGCAAACTTGGTGTATTTGCCTATAAATTTCAGTTTTACACTTCCCACGGAACCATTCCTGTGCTTGGCGATGATGACTTCGCCCATACCCTGGGTTGGCAGCCCCTCTTCGTCAACGGTAATCTTATAATATTCGGGGCGATACAGGAACATCACGATATCGGCATCCTGTTCGATGGATCCGGATTCACGTAAGTCAGACAATTGCGGACGTTTGTCGCCTCCACGGGTTTCGACCCCACGGCTTAACTGCGACAGTGCCAGTACCGGGATACTCAGTTCCTTGGCGATTCCTTTTAAGGAGCGGGAGATCGACGCGATTTCCTGTTCACGATTACCGCCCTGATCTCCGCGCATCAGCTGCAAATAGTCGACTACAACGATCTGGATATTGTGTTCCGCTTTCAGGCGGCGGCATTTCGCGCGTAATTCGAGGACCGAAAGCGCCGGTGTGTCGTCTATAAATATCGGAGCGGAGGATAACTTATTCGTTTTGTGTACCAATTGCGTCCATTCGTGATCGGCGAGGGTTCCTCTTTTTATCTTTTCCCCTTCAAGCTCGGCTTCCGCAGAGATCATCCGGTTAACCAGCTGGATGGACGCCATTTCCAGGGAAAAGATTGCCACGGGGACCTTAAACTCCACCGCCGCATTTCGCAGGGCAGACACCACGAAGGCTGTCTTACCCATACCGGGTCTGGCAGCAATGATGACGAGGTCGGATTTTTGCCATCCCGATGTCATTCGATCAAGGGCTGTGAAGCCGCTGGGCACTCCGGTCAGCCCGTCTTTGTGTTCTTTCAGTGATTGAAGTTCCTGGATCGCACGCGTCATGAGGTTGCGCATGTTATCGTAGTTCTTCCGGAGGTTGGAATCGGAAATCTCGAAGATCGACTGTTCCGTTTTATCGAGCAGTTCGAAGACATCAGTTGTATCTTCGTAAGCGTTGTGATGGATCTGTGAAGCAACCTGGATCAGTTCGCGCTTGATCGCCATTTCCATGATGACGCGTGCGTGATATTCGATATTGGCGGCGGAACTCACCTTGGATGTGAGTTCGGCAATATAATAGGCGCCACCCACAAGTTCCAGTTTTGCAGTCTTCCGCAGTTGATTCACAACTGTGCGCATATCCACCGGATCGGATGACTTGAACAGGTCAACGATAGCGGTGTAGATTTCCTTGTGCGTTTCGGCGTAGAAATGTTCCGGCTTCAAAAACTCCACTACTGCATTCAGTGCATTCTTCTCCAGCATCAGCGCGCCGAGGACCGCTTCTTCAAGATCAAGTGCCTGAGGGGGCAACTTGCCAAGACTTTCCGAGATATCTCTGGGAATCAGTTTACTTGTCTTGTTGCTTAACCTCAGGGACATTGATCTGCCTTGCTCCATACAGTGGTTGTTGTGCTAGTTTTCGTAGTAAAGGCGACAAACGTACAATCAATGCGTTTTAGTCTCTCCACAACTTATACACAAATAGCCAACAAATTAAATGTGAATAAATTCCTTTCATTTAACGAATCTTACCTTTATCTGGTATGATAGCCGTTGTTTAAATGGCAATGTAACCACTTTTAAACACCAAACATTTTCCTTTACTTTAAACCGGAATTTTTTTTCATGCAGTCAACTAAACAGAAGATTCATTTTATCGCGATCGGCGGCAGTGTGATGCACAACCTGGCGATTGCGCTGAAGCAAGCTGGTCATGAGGTGACCGGATCGGACGACGAAATTCATGACCCTTCACGTACCACATTAAAATCGCATGGCTTACTGCCTGACAGAGAAGGTTGGAACCCGGACAAGATCGACAAAAGCCTCACGGCCGTCATCCTGGGAATGCACGCAAGAAAGGACAATCCTGAGCTTCTCAAAGCCCAGGAACTCGGACTGCGGATCTTTTCCTTCCCTGAATACATTTACGAACAGTCACGGGACAAACAGCGCATCGTAATTGCCGGCAGTCACGGAAAGACGACGATCACAGCCATTGTCATCCATGTACTGAATTATTATGGCAGAAAATTCGACTACGTTATCGGGGCCCGTGTTAAGGGGGTTGAAAATTCGGTAAAACTTTCGAATGCGCCGATTATTGTGATCGAAGGAGATGAATACCTTTCCTCCGCCCTTGATCCGACGCCGAAATTCCTCCGGTACAGACATCATATCGGTCTCATCAGCGGAATCGCCTGGGATCATGCGAACGTTTATCATGCCGAGGAAGAATACATGAAACAATTCGATCTCTTTGCCGATGAAACTCCCAAGGGCGGAATTCTGATCTATTGTGAACAGGACTCCCTGGCGTTGATCATCGGCAAAAAAGACAGGGCGGATGTCCAGGCTATTTCCTACCGGAGTCACACGCACGTGAGAGATAACAACGGCGAATTTTTCCTGACGGACGGCAAAAACCGGTACCCGGTGAAGATCTTCGGCAGTCATAATTTTCAGAATATCAGCGCGGCAAAAGAAATCCTGAAAAAGATCGGTATCACTTCGGAAAGATTTCTGGAAGCCATTTCCACCTTCGAGGGTGCTTCCGGACGCCTGGAGAAAGTTCGGGAGAATAGCATTTCCACGATCTACAAGGATTTTGCCCACGCGCCGTCCAAAGTAAAAGCGACGGTGAAGGCGGTCAAGGAAATCTCGCCCGAGCGCGACCTGATTGCCTGTCTTGAACTGCACACCTACAGCAGCCTCAGCAAAAAATTCCTGCCGCAGTACAAGGACAGCATGAAATCGGCCCAACTTCAGATCGTGTATTACAATCCCGAAAAAATGAAGGCCCGGAACCTCGAGCCGCTTGTTGAATCAGATATTAAGGAGTCGTTTAATAATCCGGGGATCGTTGTGTTTGACAATGCAGGTAAACTGGAAGAATTCCTGGGGCAGCAATCGCTACGGAACAAGGACCTGCTGATGATGAGCTCCGGAAATTTCGGGGGACTTGACCTGAACAAGCTTTCAGAAAAACTGCTTTCTGTCTGACTGACGTAACACACAATACTCCCCACATGAAATTAAATTTACGTAACCCGCTTTGTTTTTTCGATCTTGAAACTACGGGCATTAATATTATCCAGGATCGTATTATCGAGATCGCAGTGATCAAGATGATGCCGGGAGGTGAATTGTTGAGGAAATCCGATGTACTTAACCCGACCATACCTATCCTGCCGGAGTCTTCCGCGATACACGGACTGACGAACGAGGATGTCAAAGACAAACCGACATTTAAAGAGGTCGCAAAAGACTATGCGCGATTTTTCGAAGGCGCTGACCTCGCCGGGTTCAACATCATCAAGTTTGATATTCCCATGCTCGTAGAAGAGTTTCTGCGCGCCGGTGTTGAGTTTGACTACAGCCGAAAAAAAATAATTGACGCGCAGAAGATTTTTCATCTCATGGAGAAACGTACGCTTGCCGCAGCCTACCGGTTCTACGTGAATAAGGAAATTCAGAATTCCCATACAGCTGAGGCGGACACCGAAGCCACTATGGAAGTTTTACTGGCACAGGTGGAACGTTATGAAGGTCGCCCCGTAACCGATGGTCTGGAAAGGAAGATCGGCGAGGTGAGAAATGACATGGATGCGCTCAGTAAGATCACCGCTACCGACCTGGTCGATCTCGGGGGACGCATGGTGATGAATGAAAAAGGTCAGGAGGTATTCAACTTCGGAAAGCACAAAAATAAAATCGTCACCGAAGTACTCCGGCAGGAGCCTTCGTACTACGAGTGGATCATGAACGGAGAGTTTTCACTCGACACAAAACGTAAGCTCACCGAAATAAGGCTGAGGAGTTTTAAAAAATAGCGCGCGGCTTAATGTGAATTGGCCTTGAATCGTTTCTCCCCTGCTTTGATTTCTACGGGTAGATGGTTTGCCTCCGGTGGTATCGGACACGAAAATTTCGGATTGTAGCTGCAGTACGGGTTATAGCACAGATTAAAATCGAGCACAACATCCTCCGTCCTGGGAATGCGGAATTCGAGGTACCGCCCCACGTCATAGGTCTCATGTCCATTGGTGAGATCGGTAAAAGGAATAAACAGATAGTCTTCATAACCCGGCCTCTTCATTATATCCGGACTCTGATACACTTCGAGGACATAGTCCTTACCCTGCAATGTAAAATGAACTTCTCCGTATTTTGAATAATCCGGAAGGCGTGACGTAGTGGTCTTCATCTTAAAAAAAACCGGAAGTTCGGTCTTGACGAATTTCACAGGGACACGAAACGCAAGATCGACGGGGTAATAGTTCAGTCCCTTGAATCGTTTTCTGTCTTTTTTGGTCAATGGAGAATTCTGGGGATCCCGGAATTCTACCTCTTGTTTTTTCCTGTGGTCGTTGATCACGCTGACAGCATCTCCCTGGCCGAAGCCCTGGAAACCGCAAAAGGTCAACACGACAGCCAATACCGGCATCCGGTTTAACGCAATCATCCTGGGAAACAGCTTCCCGGCAAGTGTCTCCGCGAAATGTAAAGTCATTTTTTATACCCCTGGGCTTCCGGTATCCACTTTTTCAGGTCACTGATACGGGTGGAATGAGAAGGGTGAGTCGACAAAAATTCAGGAGGCTCCTGGCCGCCGCTCATCTCGGTCATCCTTTCCCAAAACGCGGGCGCCTGGTTCGGATCGTAACCGGCCATCGTCATAAATATCAAGCCGATATGGTCTGCTTCCGATTCATGTTCACGGCTGAATTTAAGCATCCCGATATTCGTTCCCGCACCAACAGCCTGCATCAACAATTCCTGACCAGCCGTGGGGTTCTGTCCCAGGACTGCACTCAGGGTTCCCAGCCCGTACTGAGCGAGCATTTGCTGGCTCATCCGTTCCCTGCCGTGATTGGCTATTGCATGAGCGACTTCGTGGCCCATTACCACAGCCACACCGGTTTCATCTTTGCAGATCGGCATAATCCCCGTATAGAAGGCGACCTTACCGCCGGGCATACACCATGCATTGACCGTTTTAGGGTCATCGATCAAATTGAATTCCCACTGGAAGCCGGCAAGCTCCGCGGAAGCGCCTTTACTGGCCATGTACTCTTCCACCGCTTTTTGAATCTTAACGCCTACACGTTTCACCATTTGCGACTGTTGCTGGTTGGTCGACAAGGGGCCCTTGGCAATCACTTCGCTGTACTGTTGATTAGCCATGGGGATAATTTCCGAATTGGACACAAGGCTAAGTTGCTTTCTCCCGGTAACGGCCACCGACGCACACGCATATATCAGAAGGGCGGCTATGGGTAAAATAAGAATCTTCCTGAACATGACATTTTTTTGATCAAAAATACAAATCCGGTGCCACTATGTTTCATAGATTTGTCAAAAGTTATTTGGCCCTGATTTTAACAGGCACTGTTCAAATCCAACAATTAACCGATAACTTGTAGCCATTAACTACAAACGTACCTATGAGAATTTTTGCTGTCGGGAGGAATTACGCCGAACATATTAAAGAACTCAACAATGAACGGCCGGACGAGCCGGTTATCTTTACCAAGCCGGATACGGCACTGCTCCGTAACAACGCCCCGTTTTATTACCCTGACTTTTCGAAGGACATTCATTATGAAGTGGAATTAGTACTACGCATTTGCAAGGAAGGAAAGAATATTGAGGAAAAATTTGCCCACAAGTATTACGATGCCATTTCAATCGGTGTAGATTTTACGGCGAGGGATTTGCAGCAGAAAGCGAAGGAGAAAGGATTGCCATGGGATATTGCGAAAGGCTTCAACGGCTCTGCGCCCGTCGCCGACAAATTTATTCCTGTAAGCGACTTTAAGGATCTGAAGAATATAAACTTCAGTCTGACGATCGACGGAGAAATTAAGCAACAAGGTAACACGAGCCTTATGCTTTTCAGTTTCGATTATATAATTTTGTATTTGTCCAGATTTTTTACGCTGCGGACGGGTGATTTGATTTTTACGGGTACACCAAAAGGTGTCGGCCCGGTCAAGGTTGGAAATGTGCTATCTGCTTATATTGAAAATGATAAACTACTGGAATTTGAAATTAAATAAGATCGTCGTTCTTTTTTTTGCGATCATTCCGTGCACTTCTTATTCTCAATTCAGCAAACCTGAAGAGGAGCTCTATTCGGAGGAAAAATATTTATACCCCGTTTATCCCGGCAAACCCGGATCGCTCGCGGGGACAATGGGCGAACTTCGGACAACACATTTCCATTCTGGTATTGATATCCGCACCAACAACATGATCGGTTCACCGGTCCTGGCTTCAAAAAGCGGATACATCTCCCGCATCTCCAGTCTTTCGTCGTCTTATGGAAACGTCATTTACATCACACACCCGGATGGGCACACTACCCTGTACGCGCACCTGGAGAAGTTCCTCGGCGCCTGGGGCGAACACGTATTGAAAGAACAATACAAAAGGAAAGCGAATGAAATCGATTTGTTTTTTCTCCCCGGCCAGTTTCCGGTAAAGCAGGGAGAGACAATTGCCTTGTCGGGAAATACCGGATCATCCGGTGGTCCTCACCTTCATTTTGATATCCGCGACTCCAATAATTTTGCGCTCGATCCGCTGAAAGTCGCCGGCTTCACGGAACTGATGGATAATTATCCGCCGGCAGCAGAAAAGATCGCTCTTCGTACCCTGGATATCGACTCGCGGATCAATGATCGATTCGGACGGTTCGAATTCTACGCGCAACGTATCGGCACAAACTATATCCTCGCCAACCCCATTCTCGCAACGGGCAGTATCGGTGTGGAGATCGTAGCCAAAGACAAACTTGCACCCCAAAGCCAGTTTTACGGAGGTGTTAACTATATCGAGATGCTGGTCGATAGCGCGATGGTTTTCAGTCAGGCCATTGAAAAGGTCGACCTTGCCGAGACACGCGCAATTTATACGCTGATGGATTTTAAGACTATGCGCAACAAGGGAACGCGCTTTTATAAATTGTATATCGACGATGGAAACGAACTGAAGTTTTACAGTCATTCCCCGGGTTCCGGGAAGATCAGGGTTAAACCCGACACGGAATCTTCTGTTCAGATAAGAATGAAGGACAGCGATGGAAATGCCAGCAACGTTTTTTTTAAACTAAAGCCCAACAAACCTGCCAGGGAAGTTTCGTCACTGGAAGTATATCCCTACCAGGAACTGAGCGCTGATATCAGCGAAAACATCCTGACCGTTACCGGTAAACCCTGCAGCGATTCCGGAAACAAGGCCACTTTTTATTCCAGCGATACCACCTACCTGCTTGAACCCGCCTATTACAATGCCAACCGGGCAGTCTACCTGATTGACCTGCGCAAGGACATCCCCGACTCCGTGTCACTTTGCGGAAAATCTATCTATCCAAAGATCAATATCAGCATTCCTTCCGGAACGGAATATAAGTACTACAGCGATCTGATGGACATTCAATTTCCCCTGAATGCTATTTACGACACCCTTTACCTGAACACCGATTATTCTAAGGACAACGCAGGAAACGAAATTTTCACGATCGGTTCCCGTACTGTTCCGCTGCACAAGAGCATCGGCGTCTCATTAAAGCCACAGAATTTATATCCTCTTCAGAAGGATGTCGCCGTATACCGGGCTATTGGCCGGAGTTACGCTTATGTCGGTGGCGAGTGGATAAATGGCAGGGTTCATTTCAGCACGCGCGAATTCGGTGATTTTACCATCCTGCAGGATTTGAATCCGCCGGCGATCACACCCTTGCTGGTGACAAGTCACAACCTCCGCTTCAGGATCAGAGACGACCTCTCCGGTGTATCCTCATACGAGGCAAGCATTAACGGTAACTGGTTATTGATGTATCATGACAGTAAAACCGCTACGATATCTTCGAAGCCATTGGATCCCACGGTGCCCCTGGTGGGTGATTTCGAATTGATCGTAACGGATAATGCAGGAAACAAATCGACGTACAAAAAGAAAATCCCCTAATCATGGCATTGACTGTCGGCAAAAAAGCTCCGGATTTTTCCGTGAAAGATCAGGACGGTAACAACGTAAAACTGTCGGACTTCCGAGGAAAAAAAGTTGTCCTGTACTTTTATCCCAAAGACATGACACCGGGATGTACCGCCGAAGCCTGTAACCTCCGTGATAATTACAACGTCCTGTTAAAACAGGGGTATGAAGTGCTGGGTGTAAGCACAGACAATGAAAAGGCTCATCAGAAATTTATCGCAAAGGAAAAACTTCCTTTCCGGTTGTTGGCTGATACAGAGAAAAAACTTCACGGCTTGTATGGCACCTGGGTTGAGAAATCCATGTACGGCAGGAAGTATATGGGTACCGCCCGCGTTACTTTTGTTATCGATGAAGCGGGTGTAATCGAGGAGATCATTGAAAAGGTGGATACAAAAAACCATACCGCTCAGATCCTGAAAACCGACACCGGGTCACCGTCCTCACCGAAGAAAACGCCCGCAAAAACTGCGACGAAGTCCACAGCAAAAACTGCGTCCGGGAAAACGTCCGCAAAAAAGAAATAGCTCCCGCGGGCGCTCATCGGAATACATCCGGCAACTGCGTATAATTATTGCAACACTATTTGGAGTAAGGGGAGTCACTGGGTATATTCGCGGCAACCATTAGAAATTTCAATGAGCCAAACAACAGACATAGAATCCCTGAAGAAAATTGCATCCCAGATCAGAAGGGATATCGTACGCATGGTCCATGCATGCCAGTCGGGACACCCCGGCGGATCGCTGGGGTGCACGGATTTTTTTGTTGCCCTGTATTTCCGGATCATGAAGCACGATCCTGCGTTTCATATGAGCGGCGCGGGAGAAGATCTGTTTTTTCTTTCGAATGGTCATATTTCCCCGGTGTGGTATGCGACGCTGGCACGCTCGGGATATTTCGATGTGAAAGAACTCGCCACTTTCCGTAAGCTGGACTCCAGATTACAGGGGCACCCGGCCACGCATGAACACCTGCCCGGTATACGAATTGCCTCCGGTTCTTTGGGTCAAGGGCTTTCGGTTGCCCTGGGCGCAGCTCAGGCCAAGAAGCTGGATAAAGACGATCGCTTTGTTTTTGTAATGATGGGCGACGGAGAACAGCAGGAAGGACAGGTATGGGAAGCCGCTATGTACGCCGCGCACAATAAAATGGACAATGTCATCGCTACTATTGACTATAACGGTCAACAGATCGATGGTCCGGTCGACAAGATCCTTAATTTGCTGGACCTGAAGGCAAAGTGGGAATCATTCGGATGGGAAGTCATCGACAGCAACGGTAACAATATGGAAGAAGTTGTCAAGGCACTTGAATATGCCAAGACACAGGCCAAAAAAGGCAAACCCGTGCTGAACCTCATGAAAACGGAAATGGGTTTTGGCGTCGACTATATGGTGGGCTCTCACAAATGGCACGGCGTAGCCCCGAACGATGAAGAACTTGCACGGGCATTGGCACAGCTGGAAGAAACACTGGGCGATTATTAGTATATACGTTCCTTGTTACAGAATCAAAAAGCCAGGTGGCAATCCATCCGGCTTTTTTTATTCAAGACTACGACTCTCATTCATGCATCCACTGCATGTATCTTTGGCTTACACAATTCAGAAAGTAGCCGGCCGTTAAAAGACTGAATGAACAAAAAAATGCACACATGTTGAAGGGTACCGCTGTTATCACTTTACTTTTCCTGTTTTTCAGCTTCGCTGCCTTCAGTCAAACCAAGGTTCAGCAAAAAATCCCGGACAAAACCCGGATCCTGTTTCTGCTGGATGCGTCCGGGAGTATGCTCGAGCAGTGGGAACGTCCGAACCAGACCCGATGGAGTGTCGCGAAATCGATCCTGGCCAAGCTCGTCGACTCGCTCCGGTTGAACAGCAAACTTGAACTGGGTCTTCGTGTCTACGGACACCGCTCACCGCAGGAAATAAAAAACTGTAAAGACACCTGGCTCGAGGTTCCATTCAAAGGTAAAAACCACAGCCTGATCATCGAGAAACTGAATGAAATCAAGCCGAAAGGTGTGACACCGATCACCTTTTCCCTCGAACAGGCGGCAGGCGATTTTCCGGCGGGACCCGGATACAGGAACATTGTCATCCTCATCACCGATGGTATCGAATCCTGCGGAGGCGATCTCTGTGCCATGTCCAAAGCTCTTCAGGAAAAAGGGGTATTTCTCCGCCCGTATATTATCGGACTGGGGCTCCGGTCCGAAAAATCGCTCGAATGCGCCGGCAAATACATCGACGCCGACACACCAGGGAAGTTCTATGATGTTCTCAATGAATCAATCGAGTCAACCTTTGCCAAAACTACGGTCAGCGTGGAGCTGCTTGACGGAAATAACAGGCCTACGGAAACGAATGTGAATATCACTTTTGCGAATTCAGTAACGGGAGTACCCATGTACGACTTTGTGCATTACCTGGATCGCATGGGAAGACCCGATACAGTGCAGATAGATCCCGTAATGGACTACGACCTCATCGTAAACACGATACCCGCGGTGATACAAAAGAATGTTTCCATTGTAACCGGCAAACACAACGTGATAACCATCCCGGCCGCGCAGGGTAATCTGATTGTTCAGCAGGAAGGAAGGAAAGACAACAACCTGCAATCCATCATCCGTATCAAGGGACAAACTGAGATCATCAACACGCAGCAGAGCAATTTGAACTTCCGGTACCTGGCTGGAAAATACGAGGTGGAGACCTTAACGCTGCCCCGCCGGACGTTTGATGTTGAAATACTTCCGGGCAAAACAAAGACTGTCCTGTTACCCGCGCCGGGGGTAGCCAACTTCAACACGATCTCGACAGGATTCGGAAGCCTCTATGAATTGAAGGAAAAGGGAGCGCAGGAATGGGTATGTAACCTGAATGACCTCCGGTCGCTATTCAGCCTGAACCTGCAGCCGGGGCAGTATAAAATCGTGTTCCGGGTGCGACAGACAACCGGCAGCAAATTCACGGGATTTAAGAAGTTTACCGTACGTCCCGGAGAAACGCTTACCGTAAATGTCTTTAATTAGACCACGTCTCAGTCGGCCAGGATGAGCCAGGGAAGAATGGCGATCAGTAGTCCGATAAGGAACCAGATGATGAGTTTCCGGTTGGTGTTTCTTTCACGCTGAGTGGCTTCGTCCGACATATCTATTCCGGGAGGTAACTTTCTCCACGTTTACGGAGAAGAACGCCGAAAGTTTGAACAGCCTTACGTGATTTAAAGCCATTAACAAATCATTAACAGTCTTTCGGAAGAATCCTAAAGTTTTACGACTTTCGCAGGCACGTATGGGATAACTTGTACGCTGTTTAAACCGACTTCCAACAGACATCATGACAAAATTCACATTTACCGAAAAGAAAGATACCCGCTCCGGCTTTGGTGTGGGCTTACATGAGTTAGGAAAAAAGAATAGCAATGTAGTTGCGCTTTGTGCGGACCTTACCGGATCGCTTAAAATGGACGCTTTCAAGAAAGAATTCCCCGATCGGTTCTACCAGGTGGGTATTGCTGAAGCGAACATGATGGGCCTTGCGGCCGGGATGACGATCAGCGGAAAAATACCCTTCACCGGTACATTCGCGAATTTTTCCACGGGCCGTGTATACGATCAGATACGCCAATCGATCGCCTATTCGGGTAAAAACGTGAAGATCTGCGCCTCGCATGCGGGGTTAACATTGGGTGAGGACGGCGCAACTCACCAGATCCTGGAAGATATCGGGATGATGAAAATGCTTCCCGGAATGACCGTTATTGTACCGTGCGATTATAACCAAACGAAGGCTGCAACAATAGCCCTGGGCGATCATGAAGGTCCCGCCTACCTCCGCTTCGGACGTCCGAGCTGGCCTATTTTTACCACTGACCGGCCCTTTGTTATCGGGAAGGCCGACAGAATGATCGAAGGAAAAGACGTGACAATCTTCGCCTGCGGGCACCTGGTCTGGAACGCGGTGGAAGCCGAGGCAATTCTTTCCGCGAAAGGAATCAGCGTCGAGCTCATCAATATCCATACGATCAAACCGCTGGATGTAGAGGCGATTCTGACATCAGCCGAAAAAACGCGCTGCGTGGTCACATGCGAAGAACATCAGGTGAACGGCGGGCTTGGTGACGCGGTGGCACAAGTACTTGGCCGGTTCAATCCTACGCCGATCGAAATGGTGGCGGTGAACGATTCGTTCGGCGAAAGCGGGACACCCACACAACTTCTGAAGAAATACGGACTTGGTCCGGAAAACATCGTGAGCGCGGTCGAAAAAGTTCTGCGGCGCCGGAAATAGATCTTCCATTTATCATTGTACCTGCCGCCGGCGTATCTGCACAGGGGCAGGTACTTTTTATTTCATCTTTTTCACCGACAACACCTCCGTACAAATAATTGACTGAGTGTCAGCAGTTAAGACATTTCTTTATGGAATGACATACCTTTTTGCATCTTGACGGTGTCTTTCAGGGATTCCACGAATTGATAACATGTTAACCACGTACTTAAAGGAAAGGACTATGAAACAATCACTGTTGGTCGCGTTTTTATTCTTCATATTTCAACCTGCATTCACGCAAAATAAAACTTCTCCTATGACGCCATATGACTATGAAAAAGCCTGGAAAGAGGTCCAGGAATTTGAAAGCAAGGGATTACCGGAATCAGCATTAAAGATTGTGAATACCATTTATGAGCAGGCGGGCAAGGAGAAGCATGCCGGTCAATTGGTCAAGGCCGTTATCCACCAGTTAAAATTCACCGACTACAAAGAAGAGAACGCCTTCGTCAAGAACCTGAACCGCCTGCGCGAAGAAGCACAATCATCCTCGTTCCCCGCCAAACCACTGCTCCACTCGATGCTGGGAGAAATGTATTGGCAATACTATCAGAATAACCGGTACCGTTTTAACGAAAGAAGCGAAATCCTGAACTCGGAACAGGACGATATCGAGACCTGGAGCCTGGAAAAGATCACTGCCGAAACATTCCGGCAGTACCAGCTTTCACTCGAGGAAAGCAATAAGAGTAAAGCCACACCCATCGGACTCTATGAAGACGTAATTCATCCGGGCAACACCCTGGGACGCACCTACAGACCTACCCTGTTCGACTTCCTCGCTCACCGTGCCCTGGATTTCGCAAGTGGCGAAGAAGCCTCCTTAACAAAGCCGTCCTATGCATTCGAACTTGACCGTGAAGACCTGTTCGCGCCGGCGGCAATATTTTCAACCCTGAAGGTTGAAACGAGGGATACGATGTCGATGAAGTATTTTGCACTGACATTGCTTCAGGAACTGATCCGGTTTCATCTCCAGGACAAGGACCCGGAACCACTTGTGGACGTGGATATCAAGAGACTTGCGTTCATCAGGGCTAATCACATTAATCCGGCGAAAAACGACCTCTATTTTAATGCGGTGGAGCAGCTCGAAAAACTTCATCTCACCCACCCCGTGTCGACCCGGGCTTCGTTTCTGAAGGCGCAGGTATACGCCGAAAGCGCATCGCAATATAAACCTCTGCTGTCAGACGATCATAAATGGGATTTTAAAAAAGCGTTTGATATCTGCGACGATGCCAAAAAACGATTCCCCGATTCACCGGGCGCCATACAATGCGAAAATCTGCAGGAGGATATTCTATCAAAATCTGTTCGCGCCAGTATCGAAGAGAACAACCTTCCGTCGCAGGCATTCCGGAGTCTTGTTCACTACCGGAATGTGACGGTTCTGCATTACCGGATCATCCCCGTTAGCCGCGACGAAGTCCGCGCGCAGCGTAAACGGTGGGAAAAGGATTACAATGTCGATCGGGAACAAAAATTCATCGAACATTTTGCCGCCAAGGCTCCACTGAAATCGGGAAAGCACGTGTTGCCCGACGACAAGGATTACCAGACGCACAGCATAGAAGTTAAGCTCGATGCTTTGCCGGAAGGCGAGTACATGGTATTATACAGCCACCGTCCCGATTTCGCGACGTCGGCTAACGGAATGGCGTATGCGTTCACGACCGTTTCCTATATCAGCTACCTGCACCGGCAGGCAAAAGACGGTGGAACTGAATTTTACGTACTGAGCCGTCAGACCGGTGAAGCGATGGCGGGTGTAAAGGCGGACGTATTCTCCAGTCAGTATAATTATCAAAAGAACGTTTACGAATCCATCAAGGTTGGGACATATACTACCGATGGCTCCGGTTACTTTAAGGTGCCTTTTATCAGGAACGATAACAGGAGGAATTTCTTCGTGAACTTCAGCACCAAAAAAGACAACAACAGCACTGAACCGATCGACAAACAACAATATTACGGAGGATCTATCGGACAGTATAAATATGGCGAGCCGCAAAGCCATACGCAGACGTACTTCTTTCTGGACAGGGCTATTTACCGTCCCGGGCAAACGATCTATTTCAAGGGTCTGGTTATCAACGCGGACGGCAAAACCTCCGCAATCAGACCCAATTACACCACAACTGTTACGTTATACGATGTAAACTACCAGGCGCGCGGTGAAGTGCGCGTCACTACAAATGAGTTCGGTACCTTCAACGGAACATTTACTTCGCCCTCTACCGGATTGACCGGCGAAATGCAACTTTCGAACAACGACGGCAGTGGAGCTGCATCGTTTTCGGTGGAGGAGTATAAGCGTCCGAAATTCGAAGTGGTTTTTGAACCGGTAAAAGGTTCGTTCCGGCTGAACGAGAACATAAAGGCGGAAGGTTTTGCCCGCGCTTACTCAGGCGCAAACATCGACGGTGCTTCCGTTGCCTACCGGGTGGTCAGGGTTGCTCATTTTCCGTTCTGGTGGTGGTGCCGTTGGGGATATTATCCATCCTCCCCGGAAATGGAGATCACCAACGGGGTTACGCGTTCCGACGCCGACGGCAAATTCAGCGTTGAATTCAAAGCTATCCCCGACCCGGGTGTGGATCCTTCGTCCGATCCTACTTTTGATTACACGATCTATGCGGACGTTACCGACATCAACGGCGAAACTCACAGCAGTTCCACGACGGTATCCGTCGGCTATAAGGCACTGCGTGTAAGCGTACCGTTTAATAATATCAACAAGGATACTGTGACGCCGGTGTTATCGGAGTTCCCGATCAATACGACGAACCTAGCCGGTGAATTCGAACCGGCGAAAGGAACCATTAAGATCTTCGAACTGAAATCCCCAGATAGAACTTTCCGAAACCGCCTGTGGGAGCAACCCGACCGGCACCTCTTCACGCAGGAGCAGTATTATCAATTGTTCCCGCTTGATCTTTATGCGGATGAGTCCAACAAGTTCAAATGGTCCCGGTCGAAGGAAGTACTGGCTCTGCAGTTTGATACACGCGAGAAAAAAACTTTTGTAGTCAATGATCTCCGGTCATGGAAGCCCGGCGAGTACGTCCTTGAAATCACGGCGCTTGACAATACCGGTCAGGAAGTAAAAGAAGTAACCTACTTTACCGTGTTCTCACCGTCGGCGCCGACCACCCCGGCAGCGGCTGTACATTATTTTCAGGGCATCAAGCTCAGCGGCGAGCCTGGCGGGAAAGCAACGTTTTCAACCGGAACATCGGATAAGAAAATCCGCGTACTTTATGAAATCGAACGTGATGGCGAACTGCTTTCGAAAGAATGGATAACGCTGTCAAACGAACAACGATTGTTCGAAATCCCGCTCCGGGAAGAACACAGGGGAAATCTCGGTATCCACTATACGTTTATCAGGAATAACCGGCTCTACGAGGAGAACACGACCATTGTTGTTCCGTTTACGAATAAGGCGCTGGATATATCCTTTGAGACGTTCCGCGACAAGCTGTTGCCGGGCCAGCAGGAACAATGGAAGATCCTGGTCAAGGGAAAAAATGCTGATAAGGTAGCTGCTGAAATGGTCGCTACACTTTACGATGAGTCCCTTGATGTCTTCCGTTTCCACAGCTGGTATGCCAATTTCTTTCAATCCAACTACGCCAGGCTGAACTGGAGTAGTACAAATGGTTTTAACGAGAGGGCTCTTACTGCGTTCATCAACAACTGGAACGCATCGCATGCCCGTTCGCCGGAAAGCGCTTACTTCGATCAGTTCAATTGGTTCGGTTACAGCTTTTACGATTCTTATTACAGGAATCGCCGTTATCGTTCTGCCGGCGGCCGTGGCGAGTTGCAGGAAGTGGCGATGATGTCGAATGCCGACATGGAAGAGGCCAAGGCAGCGGCACCAGCGGCAAAGAAAGAAGCGAAAGAAGCGGCGGACGATTCTGTTGCCCAAAAACCTTTCGGAGGAACGCAACCCAAGCCCGAAGCAAAAGAGGATTTTTCGCAGGTAAAAGTGCGAACAAATTTCAGTGAGACCGCTTTCTTTTATCCGCAGCTTCAAACCAACGACAAGGGTGAGATCATTGTGAACTTCACTGTTCCGGAAGCGCTAACCCGCTGGAAAATGTTAGGTTTTGCTCACACAAAAGATCTGAAATCCGGTTTTGCATCAAACCACCTGGTCACGCAGAAGGACCTGATGGTTGTACCCAATCAACCGCGGTTTTTCAGGGAGAACGACAAGATGATCTTCGCCGTGAAGGTGAGCAGTCTGGTTGACGCCGAACTGAAAGGCCAGGCGCAACTGGAATTTTTCGATGCTCTTACGATGAAGCCAGTCGATGGCGAGATGAAAAACGTGACCAAAACACAGCCTTTCACCTTAAAACCAAAACAAAGTGCCAGTCTCGAATGGAGTATCGAGATCCCTGAAGGCATCCAGGCCATCAGTTATCGTGTTGTCGCAAAAGCCGGCAATTTTTCCGACGGCGAAGAGATGACAATACCCGTTGTAACAAACCGTATGCTGGTCACGGAAACACTGCCGTTGCCGATTCGCGGAAAGCAGAGCAAGGAATTCCGTTTTGAAAAACTAATCGGCACCAAATCGAAAACGCTTCGCCATCAGCGTTTCACACTGGAGTTTACGTCTAACCCGGCGTGGTATGCTATACAGGCTCTCCCCTACCTGATGGAATATCCATACGATTGTGTCGAACAAACATTCAGCAAATTTTACGCGAACAGTATCGCATCGCATATTGCCAACTCCAGTCCGCGAATCAGGCAGGTTTTTGACACGTGGAAAAACATTCAGCCCGACGCATTGCTTTCCAACCTCGAGAAGAACCAGGAACTGAAATCGGCGATCCTGGAAGAAACACCCTGGGTACTGCAGGCGAAAAGCGAGTCTCAGCGCAAACGCAACGTTGGTTTATTGTTTGACCTGAACAGGATGGCCAACGAGCAGGAAAAGGCTCTGGAGAAAATCACGAAAGCGCAGACTTCCGGGGGAGGATTTTCCTGGTTCCCCGGCTTCCCGGAAGACCGGTATATGACCCAGCACATCGTCAGTGGTATGGGACACCTGGATGTACTTGGCGTAAGATCCGTTCGTGACGATGACCGGACGTGGAACATGGTTATCCGCGCAATCGACTATCTGGATCGTCAGATCCTGGATGACTATGAACGGCTGAAAGCGCTGGCCAAAAAGAAACAGATCAACCTCGATGACAAACACATCGGATACGTTCAAATCCACTACCTGTATACACGCAGCTATTTCAGGGACCACGAAGTACCTTCGGAAATCCGTGAGGCATTTCAATATTACCTGGGTCAGGCGAAGAAGTACTGGCTGAACAACAACCTGTACCTGGAAGGTATGACGTGTCTTGCGCTTCATCGTTACGATGATAAAACCACGACCGCTGCGATGATCAAATCTTTCAGCGAGCGTGCTTTGCATTCCGAAGAGATGGGTATGTATTGGAAACAGGAACACGGATATTACTGGTATCAGGCGCCTATCGAAACACAAGCGCTCATGATTGAAGTGTACGACGAGGTTGCATCCGACGTAAAAGCGGTTGAGGAATTAAAAGTGTGGCTGCTGAAGCAAAAACAAACACAGGACTGGAAGACGACCAAAGCCACGACCGAAGCCTGTTACGCGTTATTGCGCCGTGGAACGGATCTGCTGGCCAATACAAAAATTGTCGACATTACGGTGAACGACAAGGTTATCGATCCTACCAAACTTGAAGACAGCAAGGTAGAAGCCGGCACAGGATATTTTAAAACGGCATGGCAGGCTGGTGAAATCACACCGGGAATGGGCAAGATACATGTTTCAAAGACCGATGACGGCGTGGCATGGGGTGCCGCGTACTGGCAGTACTTCGAGCAACTGGACAAGATCACAGCGGCAGAAACACCACTGAAACTGAAAAAGGATTTGTTCAAAATGCAACATACGGACAAGGGCCCGGTGATCATTCCGATCGCCTCGCAGTCGCCTTTGCAGACGGGAGACCTGGTAAAAGTGCGGATCGAGCTGCGTGCGGACCGGGATATGGAATACGTCCACCTGAAGGATATGCGCGCTGCGGGTTTTGAGCCTGTCTCGACACTTTCGACTTTCAAATATCAGGACGGCTTATATTACTATGAAAGTCCCAGGGACCTGGCTACGAACTTCTTCATTGGGTACCTTCCAAAGGGAACCTATGTATTTGAATATGAACTTCGCGTATCGCAGAAGGGAGATTTCTCCAACGGAGTGACGACGATCCAATGCATGTATGCACCGGAGTTCGCAAGTCACTCACAGGGTATACGGGTAAATATCAAGTGATCGCGGGCAGACCGGTTCCCGGTCGGAAACTGACTTGTTGCTGTGAGGAGAACGGAACCTATATAAAACAATAAAGCCACCGAAGGGTGGCTTTATTTAAGCATTTTAAAAAGGTATTAACAATAGCTTCTTAGTTCAATACTTTTACGTTCACTGCGTTCATACCTTTTTTACCTCTTTCAACTTCATATTCGACCTGATCGTTTTCACGAATTTCGTCGATAAGACCTGAAGAATGTACGAAGATATCTTCGCCTGAATCGGATGGCTTAATGAAACCAAAACCTTTGGCGTCATTGAAAAATTTAACTGTTCCTTGCATTGTTTTATTAATTATTAAAAAAAAAGAAAAAACATGTTTTAAAGAGAGATGATCTCTGCAACAAATGATTCTAATAGAGTTGAATTCCTTGAGAAAACGAACCTGATGGAATATTTATTTAATTAAGGAAGGTGAAGCAACAAAAACCTGATTACAGAAACTGTTGGAAGCACTATTACTTAAAATGCTCCGCAAGGTAGGTTCTTTTCGCGAGAATATCTAATGTTCTATGAAATAAAGGCGAACGGTGCTGTTTACCGGACCCTTTCAAATGGCTAAGAACACTGTCGTTCAAATCACAACATCATATTATACAGTAGGTTACGATAATTTCTTACGAGCGCGTGCCGTACCGCTGATACCGACATATTAAAGGTGCCGGCTGTGAAAATAAACCTCACCACGGAGTTTAAATGCAAACAACATAGTTATATAACGATGATCGTCGTTACAAGCTGACACACCGCTGCGGATGATGATTGATGATCCCAGGTTTACAGCGTATACTGGATACACTCCGCCGAGTGATTTGCCCTTCGCCGGGCATCTTCGACCGACTGACCTTTCGCAAGACAGACCCCCATACGTCTTTCACCATTGACTTCGGGCTTTCCGAACAGACGAAGCTGTGTATCGGGTTCCGCGAGTGCGTTCTCCAGTCCGGTAAATGTGACGTGTTTAGACTGACCTTTCACCAGGATCACCGATGAGGCGGATGGGCCCAACTGTCGGATCGCAGGAACCGGTAATCCCAGAATAGCACGAACGTGTAACGCAAATTCCGACAGGTCCTGCGATATCATAGTGACCATACCCGTATCGTGTGGCCTGGGCGAAACTTCGCTGAAATAGACCGTGTCACCTTTTACGAAGAATTCCACACCAAAGATACCATAGCCACCGAGAGCATTAACCACTTTACGGGCGATATCCTGCGCTTCTTTCAGCGCCGGTGCCGACATGGGATGCGGCTGCCATGATTCCTGGTAATCGCCGTGCTCCTGTCGATGTCCGATCGGTTCGCAAAAAGAGACTCCGTCACGATGGCGGATCGTTAACAGCGTGATCTCGTAATCAAAATCGACAAACCCTTCGATGATAACTTTACCCCCTCCGCTCCTGCCTCCCTCTTGCGCATATTTCCATGCCCCGCTCAAATCACCTGCAGTCTTAACTGTACTCTGGCCTTTACCCGATGAACTCATGATCGGCTTCACCACACAGGGCAGGCCGATGGCCTTTACGGCGTTGTCGAATTCCTCCGGGGAGTCCGCAAAACGGTAGGGAGATGTCTTGATTGCAAGGTCGACTGCGGCAAGCGTGCGAATTCCCTCCCTGTTCATGGTTAACCTTGCAGCATTGGCAGTAGGCACGACGTTGAAGCCTTCTTTCTCCAAATCCACCAGTGTCTGTGTCGCAATAGCTTCCACCTCCGGAACAATGTAGTCGGGCTTTTCTTGTTCGATCAGGTCGCGGAGAGCGTTCCCGTCCAGCATCGAGATTACGTATGAACGATGTGCTACCTGCATCGCGGGAGCATTCGCGTAGCGGTCGACAGCGATCACTTCCACTCCGTACCGCTGAAACTCAATTACCACCTCCTTACCCAATTCACCGGAACCTAACATCATCACCTTAACAGCAGACGTACTGAACGGTGTCCCAAGCGATAATTTTTCTTTTATCGAACTCATTCGTGACATTTCTTAAGATTGTTACCGATTATCCAAAAATAGTCATCAACTTGATGCCTGTACAAATGAATGAGTAAAATAATCTACACTTTGTCTATTAAATTCCGCACGTATCACAATTGCTGAGGCCTAAAGGAGGTTTTTTAAATTCTTATTTCCTGGTAAGGTTTTTAATGGTTAGCCTGCGAGAGGTGGGTTATGAAAAACAAAAAAGTTCTTATAATTGATGATGAGGAAGATTTAGGTATTTTATTGGAGCGATTCTTTTTTTCAAGAAAGATCGACGTCTATGTCGCCAGGACAATAGAAGACGGCATGAAAATACTCGAAGAACAAAAACCTGATATCATTTTTTTAGACAATAACCTGCCGGATGGGCTGGGTTGGAGCAAGACAGAATACATACTGGTAAATTATCCGCAAACCCAATTGAATCTTATCAGCGCCCTCGATGTACCCAAAACATCCGCATCCACCTTTCGGATATTGGAGAAACCAATACTACTGGAAGAACTGACCAAAATGTTCGGGTGAGACCGGCTATTATAGTATCAGAGAAAACCGAGTCCCGGTTTTCCGGAATATCAATTTTATAATTAACGAGAGTGAAGGCGAATACAATTGATGAAATCTTATCACCCATCCTGAACCGTTTTCAAAAAGACAATTTTGACCGGAAAAATGTAAGTGACAAACCGCCGTTGCGTTCGGAATTGTTCAGCACTGAACAAATGGAGCAACACGCGCAACAAATCGCGCAAAATCATACTCTTTCAGACCAGGACGGTCCCGAGTTATTACTCAAAAGACTCGCAGAAAACGAAGACATACTTTTTCGGGTAACGACACTCCTACACGACTCCGTACGGGACAAAAAAGTGATTACACCGGCAAGTGAGTGGCTACTGGATAATTTTTACCTTATTGAAGAGCAGATCCGCATTGGAAAGCGGTATTTACCAAAGGGATACAGCAAAGGCTTACCCAGACTCGCAAAGGGATCGTCTGCGGGATTCCCCAGGGTATATGATATAGCGATACAGATCATATCGCATAGCGACGGCCGGGTCGATATTCATAGTCTGAGCAGTTTTATTTCCGCGTATCAGAAAATGAGTTATCTGACAATCGGGGAACTTTGGGCCATTCCGATCATGCTACGGCTCGCACTCCTGGAAAACCTCAGCCGGGTAGCGGCGAGAATTGCAGTCGACCGGAACGATGCAGACCTGGCCGGCGAATGGGGCGACAAGGTAGTGCAAACCGCGGAAGAGAAACCAAAAGACCTGGTATTAGTAATTGCTGATATGGCAAGGTCCAATCCGCCGATGGTAAGTGCATTCGTCGCCGAATTCACCAGGAAATTGCAATGGAAAGGGTTAGATCTCGCGTTACCGCTTACATGGATTGAACAACACCTCGCGGAAGCATCCTCCACCATTAACCTGATGGTGTTAGCTGAAAACCAAAAACAAGCAGCTGATCAGTTGTCGATGTCGAACAGTATCAATAGCCTCAGGTTTCTCGCTAAGATGGACTGGCGCGAATTTGTCGAAGCCATGAGCATAGTTGAACGGGTACTACACGAAGACCCGGCTCATGTTTATGCTACCATGGATTTTCACACGCGTGATACCTACCGGCATGCTGTGGAGAAAATGGCCAAGCACGGATCGTTATCGGAACCCGAAGTAGCACAAGTTGCCGTCGACCTCGCACGCAAAAATGCGGAAGTTGAAGGGGCAGAAGTCCGGAAAAGCCACGTCGGGTACTACCTCATCGGCAAGGGAACCGAACAAACAGGGAAAATCGTTTCCGTCAAATCGACGAGCCTTGAAAAATTTTTCCGTTTCTTTTACAAGCGCGCTGCCGGTCTCTACAAGATCGGAGGAATTCTAATCTCAATAGGCATAACGGGGGCACTGCTGGACAAGGCACATTCCGATGGGGTCACGGGCACTACATTGGTTTTTATTGGAATTCTTTCAGCGTTGCTGGGAAGTCACTTTGCCATTGCCCTGGTCAACTGGGTTGCCACACTTTTTATAATGCCAAAACCTCTCCCGAAACTGGATTTCTCAAAAGGTATCCCTAAGGCATACGCCACGCTCGTTGTTATTCCCACGATTATCTCCGGTAAAGACCAGGCCCAGAAATTATTGGATGACCTGGAAGTACGTTTTTTGGCAAACCGTGATCCGAACCTTGTATTTGGTCTATTGACTGATTTTAAAGACGCCCATGAAGCGTCGCTGCCGGAGGACGACATTTTACTGCGTCTTGTGCGCCGCGGAATTGAGGAATTAAATGCAAAGTACGGTCGCATTGAAAATGATACTTTTTTCCTGTTTCACAGAGCCCGGCAATGGAATGAGAAAGAGAAAGTGTGGATGGGGTACGAAAGAAAACGCGGAAAACTCGGTGCCCTGAATCAACTTCTGCGTGGTAAGGCGCAAGGGGGTTTTTCCCTGATCATTGGGGAATCGAAAATATATGAACATATCAAATACGTTATTACCCTCGATACCGACACACAGTTGCCCAGGGAAGCTGCCTGGAAGCTGGCAGGCCTGATGGGGCATCCCCTCAATGCGCCTGTATATGACGAAACAAAAAAACGAATTACGGAAGGATACGGAATCATCCAACCCCGAATCGCCATTAGCCTGCACGGTGCGACAATTTCGAGGTATACAAAAATGTATGAAAATGACTCCGGCATCGACCCCTACACGCGCGTTACATCGGATGTCTATCAGGATGTGTTTGGCGAAGGATCATTTATCGGAAAGGGAATTTACGACGTTGATGCGTTTGAAAAAACACTGAACAACCGTTTCCCGGAGAACCGAATTCTGAGTCATGACCTTCTCGAGGGATCGTATGCGCGTTGCGGTTTTGCAAGTGATGTGCAGTTCTATGAAGAGTATCCGTCACGGTATAGCATGGATATTGCCAGAAGGCACCGTTGGATCAGGGGCGACTGGCAGATAGGCAATTGGTTCCTGCCCCTGGTCCCCAACGTAAATAACCGGCTTCATAAAAATCCGATCTCCGGGTTATCCAGGTGGAAAATATTCGATAACCTCAGGCGTAGCCTTATTCCGGTTGCGCTTTTTGCCTTTACTATTCTCATCTGGTTGCTGCTCTCCGATGTCTGGTTCTGGATGCTCAGTATCACAGGAATCGTGCTCCTGCCCTCCGTTATTATTTCAATATGGAGCGTACTGCGAAAACCTCCGGAAATTGCCAATGCGCAACATTTTAACAACGCCATAAATGCGACCTATAAAAATTTTCTTCAAACATCTTTCATGCTGGTGTGCCTTCCCTATGAGGCTTTCGTAAGCCTTGACGCCATCTGCCGGACTTTGTGGCGAATGATAATCACGGGTAAAAAACTATTGGAGTGGAACCCTTCGGGTTTGATACAAAAACGCGATGAAAGTATAAGAGATACATACAGCACAATGTGGTTCGCCCCAGTGTCATCCCTGGCAACGACTGCCCTGCTGTTCTACCATAGACCGGAACACTTTTTTATTGCCCTGCCCGTAATTTTAGCCTGGGTCATTTCGCCGGTACTAGTTTGGTGGCTAAGCAAACCACTTCCATCTGCAAAAACAAAAATCACCAAAGATCAGGAGAGGTACCTAAGGGAACTGGCGAGAAAAACATGGGGTTACTTTGAAAACCTCGTCGGGCCTTCAGACAACTGGTTGCCCCCTGATAATCTTCAGCAATACCCCATACCCGTCGTAGCACACAGAACTTCTCCGACGAATATCGGACTGGCATTGCTTTCCAATCTGTCCGCACATGACTTTGGCTACATTACGACAACGGGACTCCTCAACCGTTGTGCGGAGACGCTAAATACCATGGAAAAACTGGATCGGTACCAGGGACATTTTTACAATTGGTACGACACACAGACACTACAGGTTCTGAATCCACGATATATCTCGACCGTTGACAGCGGAAACCTCGCCGGTCACTTGCTGACGTTGCGCCAGGGGTTATTGGGTCTGCGAAGCCAACCGTTTGTTGAAGACAAACTGCTGAGAGGATTACAGGATACGCTTCGGATAGTATCGAGATATGAGAAAGGTGAACATTCACCACTCAGGTCACTCGAAAGTGAAATGAACGAAACCAATTGGCCTGTATCGTTTACATTACCCGAGCTCGGCGCTTACATAGAGAAATTATCCACTGACTTTTTGCCTGTGTTGGAATCCGGTACCGCCGAAAGAAGCGTTGAATGCTCGAACTGGGTACATTCCTTTTATCGGCAACTAAACGAGATTACGGACGAAATTTATTACTTCGGCACCTGGCTTAACCTTCCTCCGGTTCCGGAAAGACTCCGCGCGATCACCGTTACAAAAGGTATACCCTCGCTGAAAGAACTCGCAGGGATTGACAAGAAACTAAAATTACAGGTTGAGGATCTCCGGCTGACTGAAATTTCCGCGGAAGAAACGGAATGGCTGAACAGCCTTGATGAAGCGTTACAGTCGGCGAGCATACGCGCACGTGAACGTCTGGCGAGCATGGATACCCTTACCCAGCAATGCTTGGACCTTTCTGACATGGAATACGCGTTCTTGTACGACAAATCGCAGCACCTGCTCTCGATCGGGTTTAACGTCGATACGCACTACCTCGACACAAGCTACTACGATTTGCTTGCTTCCGAAGCGCGGCTAAGTTCATTTGTCGCGATTGCGCAGGGTAAGATCCCGCAGGAAAACTGGTTCGCGCTGGGAAGGCGGCTAACAACAGCAGATAATACACCTGTCCTCCTTTCATGGAGCGGATCGATGTTCGAATACCTGATGCCATGCCTGATTATGCCTTCCTACGAAAATACACTGCTGGATGAAACGTATAAAGGTACCGTGAAGCGGCAAATCGAATATGGCAAACAACAAAACATACCCTGGGGCATTTCGGAATCCTGTTACAACATTGTAGACACCGGCCTTACCTATCAATACAGGGCTTTCGGCGTTCCTGGTCTGGGTTTTAAAAGAGGCCTTGGACTTGATCTGGTTGTCGCCCCTTATGCTACAATCCTGGCGCTTATGGTTGACCCGCAGGTCGCCTGTACTAACCTTGAAAAATTGAAAGAAGCAGGCTATGAAGGTAACTACGGGTTTTTTGAATCCATTGACTACACACCTTCCCGTTTACCCAGGGGGCAATCGCACGTAGTGATCCAGACATTTATGGTCCATCACCAGGGAATGAGTCTTCTTTCCCTCGCCTATCTTCTACTGGGTCAGCCGATGCAAAAAAGGTTTGAGGCAGACGTCCAGTTTCAGACCGCGCTGCTATTACTCCAGGAACAAGTTCCAAAAACAACAGGATACTATTCCGCGTCGACGGAGATGGAGGACATTACGCCAGTCTCCTCTCATTCACAAATCCGTATCCTTCATACACCTCACACACCTTCACCGGACGTTCAGCTCCTTTCAAACGGAAGGTACCATATTATGATGACCAATTCCGGCGGTGGTTACAGTCGCTGGAAGGAGACGGCCGTGACCCGCTGGCGCGAAGATACTACACTCGACAATTGGGGATCATTCTGCTACATCCGCGATCTCGACTCCAACGAATTCTGGTCCAATACCTATCAGCCAACACGAAAAGAGTCATCAACGTACACGACCATCTTTTCCCAGGGTCGCGTGGAATTCCGAAGACGCGACGACGAGATTGAAACCTATACGGAGGTAATTGTTTCACCGGAAGATGATATCGAAATACGACGAATTCACCTCACCAACCGGTCAAAGACAAAGCGGCACCTTGACCTGACAAGCTATGCCGAAGTAGTACTAGCGATGCCGATGGCGGACGCTTCACACCCTGCGTTCGGTAATCTCTTTGTACAGACGGAACTCGTTCCACACCAGCACGCTATACTATGTACGCGGAGACCCCGGTCAAAAGATGAAACTCCGCCGTGGATGTTTCACCTGATGAAAGTAAATAACCGAAGCGACCATGTATGCTCCTTTGAAACCGATCGTAATTCATTTATCGGACGAGGACATACACTTGCACATCCTGGTGTTATGGATACCCATGATCCGTTGTCAGGCTCCCAGGGTTCCGTGCTGGATCCTATTGTTTCGATCCGGCACAATGTGTCGCTGGATCAAGACGAAACAGTTGTAATCGATATTCTCACCGGGATTGCCGATACCCGCGGCGAAGGTCAATACCTGATAGACAAATACCAGGACCGTCATTTGCGGGACCGGGCCTTTGAGTTATCATGGACGCATAGCCAGGTCGTTCTTCGTCAGATCAACGCATCGGAGGAAGATGCAGAACTTTACGGACGTCTTGCAAGCGCCGTGATCTATATGAATCCGTCGTTACGGGCCAGCGCATCGGTCCTGACCAAAAACCTGCGCGGTCAGTCCGCCCTCTGGAGCTATTCGATTTCGGGCGACCTGCCGATCGTGTTGTTACAGATAGCGGATAATTCCAACATCACCCTGGTTAAGCAACTGATACAGGCGCAGGCTTACTGGGCATTGAAAGGGCTTGCCGCAGACCTGGTTATCTTAAATGAAGATCCAAGCGGTTACCGCCAGGTACTGCAGGACCAGATCCAAGGGCTTATCGCAGCCGGAATCGGCATGAATGCAAATGACCGGCAAGGAAGGATCTTCATTCGTCCGGTAGACCAGGTCTCTACAGAAGATCTGATCCTTCTTAAAGCCGTTGCGCGTGTGATCATTGCCGATAGCAGGGGAACACTGCAGGACCAGGTAAATCGTCGTCTGACCACAAAGGCGAATATTCCTTATCTGACACCCGGGCCGGTATACCAGGAGCAAAAAGAACTTTTACAACCCACATCGCCTCTGCAATTCCATAACGGAGTCGGCGGATTCTCGGCGGACGGTAAAGAGTATGTCATTCAAACGACAGGTGATAGAATGCCACCTCTGCCGTGGTCGAATATTATTGCAAACCGGAATTTTGGCATGGTCGTGACCGAGAGCGGCCCCACCTATACATGGGCAGAAAACGCGCATGGATTCAGACTTACACCCTGGAACAACGACCCGGTTACGGACGCCAGCGGCGAAGCGTACTACCTCCGGGATGAGGACAACGGTATCTTCTGGTCTGTAACACCAAATCCTACACGCCGGAATTCCAGATACACCATACGTCACGGCTTTGGCTACAGTACCTTCGAATGTTACTTCGATGGTATTCAAACCGAGACAACATTATTCGTCGACCTGGAAGCCCCGATCAAGTTCGTTGTGGTTAAAGTGACCAATATGTCGGGAAGACACCGAAAACTATCAGCAACCGGCTATGCGGAATGGGTCCTCGGCGACCTGCGTTCAAAATCCGCCATGCACGTGGCCACCGAAATTGATATTTCAACGGGCGCCCTAATGGCCAAAAATTCATACAATGCGGAATTCCCGGGCCGTGTCGCCTTCCTGGACGTGGACGATCCCCATTATGACTTTACGGGTGACCGTACAGAATTTATCGGGCGCAACGGATCGTTAGAGGAACCGGATGCGATGAAGCGGACAAAATTATCGGGCAAGTCGGGCGCAGGCCTTGATCCTTGCGGCGCAATCCGCGTGACCATTGATCTACCTCAGGGTACAACACGGGAAGTTACATTTCGTATGGGCTCCGGGAAAAACAGACCCGAAGCAGAATCGATCGTCAGGCAGTTTCGCGGAAGCAAGACACCATCGCAGGTGCTCGAAAAAGTGAAGGCTTACTGGCTGGATACACTCGGGTCGATACAAATTGATACTCCCGATCACGCATTAAACATTCTGACGAACGGCTGGCTCCTGTATCAGGTCACTGCCTGTCGCTTGTGGGGAAGAACCGGCTTCTATCAGTCTGGTGGTGCCTTTGGATTCAGAGATCAGTTACAGGATGTCATTGCCTTGCTTCACTCGAAACCCCAAATCGCCCGCGCACAAATATTACTCGCGGCTTCGCGTCAGTTCTGGGAAGGTGACGCACAGCACTGGTGGCACCCTCCGTCCGGACGGGGTGTCCGGACACGCTGTTCGGATGATTATCTATGGCTTCCTTACGTCACGATGCGGTACATGGACACAACAGGGGATGTTGATATTTTAAAGGAAGAAATTTCCTTTATCGAAGGGCGCCTCCTGAATGCGCTGGAAGAATCATACTACGACCTTCCTCTTGTTTCGGAAAAGAAAGCAAGCCTCTATACGCACTGCAAGCGGGCGGTGCAGCACGGTCTTCGCTTCGGCGATCACGGCCTCCCTCTCATTGGTTCCGGAGACTGGAACGATGGTATGAATCTGGTGGGTATTGATGGAAGGGGTGAAAGTATCTGGCTGGGCTTTTTCCTGTTTGATGTGCTGCAGCGCTTTATAAAAATAGCCATGCTCTGCGAGGATCATGATTTTGTCACCGTCTGCCAGCAGAACGCAGATGCCCTGAAAAAGAACCTTAACAATCATGGATGGGACGGCAATTGGTATCGCCGGGCCTACTTTGATGACGGAACTCCCCTTGGGTCTTCCTCCAACACCGAATGTAAAATTGATTCGATCGCGCAAAGCTGGTCCGTACTTTCAGGTGCCGGCCAGGCCGACCGTTCCAGAACTGCCATGAATGCAGTCGATCAATATCTGGTGAACCGCGAAAAAGAGTTGCTTCAGCTTCTGGAACCGCCATTTGACCGTTCGGCCGTCGATCCCGGATATATCAAAGGATATGTACCCGGTGTCAGAGAAAACGGTGGGCAATACACCCATGCTGCAATCTGGATGGTTATGGCCTTTGCAAAACTCGGGGACACCAAACAAACCTGGGACCTGCTTAAAATGATCAACCCGATCAATCATTCCACCGATTCCGAAAAAGTCTCCGTCTACAAAGTTGAACCATACGTCATGGCTGCCGATGTATACGGTGTTCATCCGCATACAGGCCGGGGCGGATGGACATGGTATACAGGATCCGCGGGATGGATGTATCAGCTGATTATCGAATCCTTTCTCGGGCTAAAACGGGAAGGTAATGTACTGACGTTCGATCCCTGCGTACCCATCGGGTGGACGTCCTTCACCATTCGGTACAAGTACATCAACACCAGCTATGAAATTACCGTGATCCAGGCAGACTCCGGCCAACAGTCAACGGTCGAGCTCGATGGCGTTGATCAGGGCGGAACTACCTTAATACTCGCGGACGATAAGGATACCCACCGTGTAACCTTCAAGACACCACGAAGAAGCGGAAAGGCGGAAATACCAAGACCGGTTACTGAAAACCAGCTAAAAAATTAGGAACGCGGTTACTTCATCTTTTTTTCAATTTACCAAGCCATTGGTTTGCCTGTTTTAGGCGGCTGATGTTTCCATCCTTCATGAGTCCCTCCAGGCGTTCATCCATCTTTCCTTTGGAAGTAAGATGATAATAGCCGCAGTCTTCACATTTATACACAGCGACTGGCCCGGCGCCCGGCGGGTACTCGAATCGCGTGCGAGCTTCAATCAGGGCATCCACCGCCAGGTCATGACTTTGATAGACTCGTTTATGGGAAGCACATTTTATCATCACCTGAAATTCTGGAATTCCGGAATACAAACCCCGCTATTTTTCAAATTTCGGTTATCAATATGAATATTCTCCTGTTAACTTGCGGGCCAAATTATCAAACTCATGAAGACAGCAGAAATTCATACCAATAAGGGAGTCTTAAAGATCCAGTTTTTTGAAAAGGATGCTCCCAAGACCGTTAAGAATTTTATCGACCTTGCAGAGAAAGGTTTTTACAATGGTTTAACGTTTCACAGGGTAATTCCAAATTTTATGATCCAGGGAGGCTGCCCGAACGGGATTGGCAACGGCGGTCCAGGTTACCATATAGACTGCGAGTTAACGGGGGAAAATCAATACCATGACAGGGGTGTTATTTCGATGGCACACGCCGGCAGAAACACAGGTGGATCCCAGTTCTTTATCTGCCATACACGCGCCACAACAAAACACCTGGACCGCAATCATACCGTCTTCGGAAAAGTCTTCGAGGGGCTTGACGTGATCGATACGATACGCCAGGGAGATGTAATGGAAAAAGTGGTCATTACCGAGGATTAATTCCCGAAGGCTTCCAATACGCACACCACCTATTTCGCAGAACGGAACCTGCGCCCTCTTGTGATTTCAGTTCCTTTAAAAAAACCAGTTATGGCCGACCATTACGCGATCGCTGCCGGGGTACGGCATGGCCTTGATTCGTTTTAGTATGAGTTCCGTTCTGACGCTTCGTCAACCTCCATCGTTCCGTCATTTCGGGTCCGGCCTGCGCCCATAAGTTATTGAGCCTTTGATATATACTTCATTTCGATAAAAATCTTAGGCTATGATGACTCCCATCATCTGGGGCTACTACCCCTGACGTTACCTTGCACTACTATTGTACTTTTTTTCAGGGCGTATGGTACAGTTGGAACGGAGAGTCTGCATTTTAAAAAAACATTCGCCTTCGTTCAAGGCAAATTTGGTTCGGATATGCGGCTAAAATAGTGCAAAATCCTATCTTAGCCTGGCTCAACTGATACTGTATGGTTCCATGTGCCCGTGACGTCATCTAAATGTTGCCTCCGATGGGGATAAGTCATTCAGTTAAATTCGCGCTCGGCCTGTTGTTAGCAGGAACTGCTTTTATTGCCGACTTGTTTCCGGGGCCTGGACTTTATTTGTACCTGTTGATCGGCTTTTCCTTCATTCTTATCGCCTATAGTATCAGAACTGCAGTCATGCTGGCTGCTCTTGCTTCACTGCTCATCGGAGCCGGTTACTTTTTCCATGAGGATCAGTCTTCCACGATGCTCGTCACGCGGATATTGCTCCTGGTTGTGGTTTGGATGGGAGCTCTTTTCCGGATCCGAACGCAGGGTCAACCGACGGAACATACGTCATTCGCCGATTTAAAACGGGATAATGAAGAGACTGTTTCGCGGCTTGCTCAGGCCTCAAAGGAAATCGAGGCACACAAAGAAGAGCGCAAGGTTATCGAGAATGAGTTGTTAAAGGGAAAAAGGCTGCACGATGCTATGGCTCATCACTTTCCAGACGGAGTGATTTGCGTTGTGAACAAGGAGATGAAATACGTGCTGGCGGATGGCCGTGGTTTAAAGGAACTTGGTTTTAGCGGATCAGGGCTGAAAGGTGAGCACGCCGCACTCGGAACAGGTGATGAATTAAAAAAGGCATTCGGGGGTGAGAACGTTTCGTTCGAGGCTATCATAAACCACGATTCGTACACGGTTAATGCCGTTCCGATACCGGATGCACAAAACGAGGTAAACGAAATTCTCGTCGTCATCCGGAATATCACGGATCGGAAAAAACTGGAAAACAACTTGCTGAAAGCATTGGCAAAGGAGAAAGAGCTGAGCTTGCTGAAGTCGCAATTTGTGACGATGGCCTCGCACAAGTTCCGGACGCCACTGAGTACCATCCTGTCGTCGGTGTTTTTACTGGAAAACAACACGGAGGCTGACGAGGCGGAAAGGAAATCCTATTTTGACAAGATCAAACGATCCGTCCACAACCTGACGGGACTTCTGAACGATTTTCTATCGCTGGGTAAACTGGAGGAGGGTAAGGTAAAAGTCGCATACGGTGAAACGGATATCAAAGCATTTTTTAACGATTTTCTCCAGGAAATCGGGTCGATCAAAAAAGCAAAGCAGAACATTATTTTTACCTACGAGGGTCTGACCTGTATTGTAATGACCGATCAGTTGCTCCTCAAGAATATCCTGATGAGCCTTCTTTCAAACGCGATCGAGTATTCGTCGTTTGATGCCGAGATTCAGCTTGCCGTCGAACTCAAGAAGGACAATCTGAAGATAAAAGTATCGGACAACGGCATTGGAATTCCGGAGGATGAACAGCACCAGATTTTCAAACGCTTTTACAGGGGACAAAACGCAAACAACGTCGAGGGCACGGGGCTGGGATTGAACATTGCAAAGAAGTATATCCGGCTACTGAAGGGATCTATCGAATTCACCAGCCAGGTGAACAAGGGCACCACTTTTATTACCAATATTCCGGTCGTGACGCTGGATATTCTTGAAAAGCAAATTTGACTAAAGCGCTTTCCGTGCCTAATTTAGCAGTCCCTTATGAAATATACCGTACTACTCATTGAAGACAATCAGGAGATGGCCGAGAACATCTGCAGTATCCTGAAACTCGCCCATTATAATGTTCTAAGTGCTCCTAACGGAAAGATCGGGGTCGAAATCGCGCAGCAGCAACATCCAGACCTGATCCTTTGCGATGTGATGATGCCCGAGCTGGATGGCTACGGCGTCCTCCATATCCTGAACAGCGACCCGGAAACAGCTCATATACCCTTTATCTTCCTCACGGCAAAAGCCGACAAGAACGATCTACGCACGGGTATGAACCTGGGCGCGGATGATTACATGACTAAACCCTTCGAAGGTCTGGATCTGCTGAAGGTGGTCGAAATACGGTTGAAAAAAAGTCAGCAACTAAAGGCCAATTACAAGAACGATCTCTACGATGTGAATACGTTCTTCAACAAGGCAAGAGAACTGAAGGAGTTCCAAAAGCTCTCGGAGAACCGCCCTGTCCGCATGTTCAAGAAAAAGGAATTTGTTTTTATGGAGGGACAAACCCCGTCGGATCTTTACTTTATCATCACAGGCGAGGTCAAAACCTATAAAGTAAACTACGATGGAAAGGAACTCATTACGGGCATTCATTCCGCGGGTGATTTCCTTGGCTATGTCCCCCTGCTGGAGGAACGGCAGCACAATGAGAGCGCGGAAGTGCTGGAAGAGGCCGAAATATCCATCATACCCAAACAGGATTTTCTGACACTCATTTATTCGAGCAAGGACATGGCCCGAAAATTCATCAAGATGTTGTCGAACAACCTGATCGAGGCTGAAAACAGGCTCCTGGACCTGGCCTATCAATCTGTGCGTCAACGGGTAGCGGGCGCGCTTCTCAAAATCTATAACGAACACAACCTGCCGAACAAAAAAGAGATCATTACGATCGCCCGGAAGGACATTTCCAATATGATCGGAACCGCTACCGAGTCGTTAAACCGGACACTGGCCGACTTCAAGGATGAAGGGCTGATCGAGATCTCCGAGGAAGGAATCAAGATCAGGGAAAAGTCGAAACTTGAGAACCTCCTGATGGTTTTCGCCAACCGGGTCATGAAATTCAAATGACCGCCGTCGGTTGCAGTCCGACCTCCCCCCAAAAAGCTTCGTTTTTCGCGCTTTTCCGCTCCGAAATTACATCCCCTGAATCAGGGATTTTTGGCGAAATCGATTGAAATCCGGCCGAAAATCGCGGTTTTTGGCCGTAATGAGGAAGATTTCGCTAACCGATGACCCCCGTCATCATTGCCGGACATTACATGATATACTTTTATGTCATGTCTGGCTCAAATAATCTGTACTATGGAAGATAAATATTATTCCCGTCTCATCAAGATGATGGTATTTATCCTGGATTTTTACCTCATTTCACTGGCGTTCTCCGTTGCCAAGAAATTCGGTTTTGACGACGGAATAGCGGAGAACCAGGAGACCTCTTTTTTTCTCATCTTCAGTCTGATCTGGGTGATCGCGGGCTTTTTGAATGAGATCTATCGGATAAATAAATTCAGCACACTGAAAAGTATCGGCTCCAGCCTCTTTGGCTCGCTTCTCGTACACTTCTGCTTGCTGATGCTCCTGTTATTTACAACCAATTCATATCAGGTAAATAACAAGTTCTTGCCGCTGGTGTATGGTCTGACAGCATCTTTCCTTCTTGTTTCCCGGATCGTCTACAAGATGACGTGGAAATACTTTGAGTTCTCCGGATTTGATCAGCGAAAAGTGGTGATCGTGGGCGCCACCCACTCGGGAAGAGCTTTATATGATTTCTTTGAATCGCACGATTTTTCAAAATACAATTTCAAGGGCTTCTTTGATGACAATCCGGATCCCCTGATCGTTCACCGTGCACTCATAAAAGGCAAAATCTCGGAAATGGCAGCTTTCTGCCAGAAGGAAAACATCGATGAGATCTACTTCGCCCTGCCTCCGGGCAACGATGAATTGCTGAACAAGATCTCCAAGTTCGCCGACGATAACTTCATTTACCTGAGGATCACTCCCGATTTTGGCGAAGTGGTTTCCGATAAATACAACGTATTCATGTTGGACTCCATCCCGGTATTGACAACCCGGAAAGAGCCGCTTGGCGTTGCGTTGAATGTCGGATTAAAAAGGGCATTCGATATCGTCTTTTCCCTGCTTGTTATCCTCACCATATTCCCGATCCTGTTCCCGATCATTGCCATAGCCATTAAACTGGATTCGAAGGGGCCTGTGATCTTCAAGCAACCCAGACAAGGCAAAAAGAACAAGCTGTTCGACTGCTATAAGTTCCGTACGATGTACGTCGACGGAGCCTCTGAGCGTCAGGCCACGAAGAATGATCCGCGTATTACACGTGTGGGCCGTTTCCTGAGGAAAACCAACCTGGATGAGATTCCCCAGTTTATCAACGCCCTTATGGGAAATATGTCGGTCGTAGGACCAAGGCCGCATATCAGCAGCCAGTTGGATCAATACGGCGCCGCCATCAAGAAATATAAGGTACGGCACTTTGTCACACCTGGTATTACCGGCTATGCGCAGGTAAACGGTTACCGTGGCGAAACCAAAGAAGTCAGCCTGATGGAAAAACGCGTAGAATACGACGTCATTTACATGGAAAACTGGAGCTTATCCCTTGATATCAAGATCATCTTCCTGACAGTCTGGAACATGGTTAAGGGTGAGAAGAGCGCTTATTGAGCACATACTCCGGGTCAGAAGTCAATTTAACTTACACGTTTCAATCGGGAGTGAACATTCCCGTTGAAACGTTTTTTTTGGGCGAATAGCGAGAAAGAAACAAAATTCCCTGATCTTTATCGGGTTTGCCGTAAATTAAGGCCGACCTGACACATACGTAGTCCTCTCCTACATGCTAAAAGAAAATATCTTTACGTTCCCTGTCTCCGTCGGATCCTATCAGCAGTTTATTGATGAGATATTCCATTTAAGCGAACATCAGCACTCTTCTTATGTCTGCTTCGCCAACGTGCATATGGTTGTTGAAGGCTATAATGACCCCGCCTTCAACGCTGTCGTTCAGCAAGCCGACATTGTTACTCCCGATGGCCAACCGGTTGCGTTGTTTCTTCGCCTCTTTAAGAAGATCAACCAGGTTCGCGTCGCGGGACTGGATGTCTTTCCGGATCTCTTAAAGGAAGCGCAGGCAAGAGGCAAATCCATTTACTTCTACGGTACAACGGATGATGTACTCGCCAAAATCGAGGAAAAGGCCCGGAGGGAATACCCGGAACTGAATATCTGCGGGCTTTACTCTCCCCCGTTCCGGAAACTTTCCGAAGAAGAAGAAGAAGCGACGATCAACATGATCAATGATGCCAGGCCCGACCTGGTCTTTGTTGCGTTGGGTTGCCCCAAGCAGGAAAACTGGATGGCTCAGCATAAGGGCAAGGTAAAAGGTTGTATGCTGGGTTTAGGACATGCCTTCAAGGTTTATGCCGGTGTGTCAACCCGTTCGCCCCGGTGGATGCAGAAGCTCTCGCTGGAATGGGCCTACCGGCTTTACCAGGAGCCCGGGAGGCTGTGGAAACGGTACTTCTATACGAACTCGTTTTTTCTGTTCCTTACCGCCAAATATGCTCTGTTCCCCAACAAGAGTTCTCCGGGAACGCAGAAATCGCGGACCATTTTCAAGTGCGACTATCATGTTGTCTGGGTACCGTTAACAAGATTCCGGTTGCTGAGCGAGTCGATGGCCGATTCATTCCAGCAGGAAATCAACGAGGTGTGCAGGCGGAAGGGCTGCTCCCTGAAAGCGTTGGAGGTGCACGATGATTTTATACACTTCAAAGTATCCATACCGCCCAAAATAGCGGTGGCCAATCTTATCGAAACATTAAAGTCGGATGTGGCGGTTAATCTCTTTAAGAATAACCCACGGCTGAAAACGGGTTACTCCGGAAAAGACTTCTGGACAAGCAGTAATTTTATCAGTACCGACGAGCTGACTGAAGCCGTGATTAAACGCTATGTGAAGTTCCAGGAAACCTGAGGTGCTCATCGTCCGAGTGGAACAGAAATGTCAATTAAAAAAAAGGCTGCATATAATGATGCAGCCTTTTCTGTTTTGTCTTATACTTCAGGGATTCAGAGACGCTTTCGCGCCCAATCCGCAACCGTAGATCCGATCGCCAGCGAGGAAGTCGCGGCAGGCGATGGCGCATTGCAAACATTGATCACCTGCTTGTCTTCCAGGATCAAAAAGTCATCCAAAAGGCCGCCAGTCCGATCACACGCCTGTGCCCTGACACCTGCACCACCCGGGATAAGGTCCTCTTCCCTGATTTCAGGCATAAGTTTCTGCAATGCTTTTGTAAACGCCGGCTTGGAGTATGAACGGTGTATTTCGCCCAGCCCCGTCCTCCAGTATTTCGATACGATCTTTCTGAATCCAGGCCAGGCAAGGGTTTCACCCAGTTCGGCCAGGTTGATATCTGACTTCTTATATCCTTCGCGCTTGAAGGCTAATACGGCATTCGGTCCGCACTCCACTCCTCCTCCTACCATGGTCGTAAAATGCACGCCAAGGAAAGGGAAATTGGGGTCCGGCACCGGATAGATCAGGGTCTTGACGAGGTATTCCTTTTCCTTTCTCAATTTATAGTACTCTCCTCTGAACGGAATAATCTTAAAATCCACATTCTTCAACGTGAGTCCGGCAATCTTATCTGAATATAACCCCGCACAGTTCACCACCAGTTTACCAGTATAGCTGGCCTTTTGCGTCGCAACAACTACTTTGTCGCTGCCAAGTTGAATATCAATAACTTTTTCTCCAAGGCGCAGATCACCGCCTTGTTGCTGGAACACTTCGGCATACTTTTCGGCAACAACACGATAGTCTACGATACCGGTCTGGGGTACATGAATACCGGCAATACCGGCGACATGCGGCTCATGTTCTTTCAGCTCGCCGGCATTTAACATTTTCAGATTTTGAAGTCCGTTCTGCTGTCCGCGCTCAAAAATGGTCTTCAGGAGGGGAAGTTCTTTTTCTTCCGTAGCCACGATCACTTTGCCGCACAGGTTAAACGGAACTTCATACTTCCTGCAAAAATCGATCAGCAGGTTATATCCTTCAATACAATTTTTTGCCTTTAAACTGCCCGGCTTATAGTATACACCGGAGTGGATCACATTGCTGTTGTTACCGGTCTGATGATTGGCAACGACGGATTCTTTCTCGATAACGACGACCTTGAGTTTTGCATTTTGTTTTTGAAGCTGCAGGGCGGTTGCCAGGCCGACGGCACCTCCACCAACTATGATAACATCGTATTGCACGTATTCTTGTATAAAACTGTGGGTAATGATTTACTATTAGTCGACTATACGGTTTAAGCGGTAACCTTAAAATAGTCATTCTGTTCCTGCCGCAGCTTGTCGCAGAAACGGTCCTTCGGAAGGATCACATCGGCATAAGTCAGTACCTGATCTTTCGGTATATCCCGGACCAGTTTACATCCTTCGGCCAATCCCATAGGAAGGAGGTTTTGCTCAGCCGTGATATCAGCGGTTTCGCACTGACCATAGGTCATATAGCAACCGATGCCGTCCAGCGTTTCTCCCGCTTTCAGGTCGATCTTTGCTGTCGCCACGACTTCGACCAACGGAGGGCCGATCGGTGTGATGGCCGCATCGTTAAACAATACCGCTCTCGCGCAGGTCAGTGGCACTTCGAAGTGACACAGGTGATAAGGGGTATAGAAAAGATAAAGAGGACCTTCACCCAGCTTATATAAATTCAGGTAATGCTGCTGTTTCGGATTGTCATGCGTGCCGAGTACAAAGACACCGGGCCCTGGTTCTGCACCGACGACGTAGTCGACGATACCGGGACCTGATGTGAGTACATCGAGCGGATATTTGTTCATCACTTCTTTCAGGGGCGTGCCTGATGGTACAGTAGGACCGAACATGCCGCGTTTGCCAATCGTCATACCGGTAGCGTTTGCTACGATTGCCTGTTCGAAAGAGATCTTCGTTCCGTCGGCAAACGACGTTACCATCGCCGGGTTCTGGCCCCATTTTTTTGCAAATCCTTCCTGGGTTGTCGGATTTCTGTAGGGATCCTGAAGGCCTTTGATATTTCCGCACAACACCGGTTTAACACCAATTCCCTTGACAAAACGGAACAGGTTCATTTCAACGCCAGGCTGATCGCCATCGGCATTTGTGATAATAACACCGGCCTTATCCGCGTGAACTTTGAGGATCGCACCGACGGTACCATCCAGTTCGGCATCCATGATCACAACGTGTTTTTTGTTTTTGATGGCTTCAAACACCACACGGGAGCTGAATTCAACAGCACCTGTCACTTCCACGATCACGTCTATATTCTCAGCCCTGCAAATAACGAACGGGTCCTCCGTAATGGAATACTTGCCTTTAGCTATTCTGTCTTCCAGAGCAGCCTGGTTATTAACAATTTCGAATTCTTCTATTCCTGCTTCCCGGTATGCGCGCTTCGCACCTTCAACCGTTCTGTTGTAGATGGCCACCAGTTCCATTCCCGGAACAGAGTTTGCAATCTGCAGGACAATACCACGGCCCATAAACCCTGCACCAACTAATGCAACTCTTACGGGATTATTCTCCGACTGCCGCTTAGCGAGTGCGGTATCTACGATAACCATATACTTCGGAATTTAGATTTGTAATATTTTTATTTGAAATTTTTTTCAGAAAAAAGAGGGTGATTTCTGTCTTTGTCCGACACCACGGCGGCTGGAATCGGCCATTGAATATTGAACGCCGGGTCATCGAACTTAATACCCGCTTCCGCTCCCGGAGTGTAGTATGCGGTCACCATATAATGAACCGATGTGTGATCTTCCAGGGTAATAAAACCATGCGCAAATCCCTCTGGAACATAAAGCATCCTGAAACTGTCGGCGGTCAGTTCGACACCGATCCACTGCTTGTACGTAGCGGAATCAGGTCTGATATCGATGATCACATCGTAAATAGAGCCGGATGTGCACCGGACCGTCTTGCTTTCAGAATAGGGAGCAACCTGGTAGTGCATACCCCGGATCGTTCCTTTCACTTTATTATAGGATACATTGGCCTGCACTGCATTTGATGTGAGTCCATGTTCTTCGAACTCTTTTTTGCACCATGCCCTCCCGAAAAAACCACGCTCGTCCTCAATTCTTTTTACGTCAATGATGAATGCGCCCTTTAATTTGGTTTCTGTAAAAATCATGTTAATTGTAATTTTTCTCTCCTACTATTTTTGCCACTTCAATTCACCACTGAGCTGATTCTTCTCCTGAAGACTTGTCAGCACTTTAAGCCGCATCAGTTTGGAGTCCCTGAAATCGGAATCATGGAATTTCATTGCTTCAAGTCCATCCCGCAATTCTTTAATAGTAGTTACCAGATCATACTTAGGCTGGTGGTCCGGCGCCAGTTTCTTATATAAACCAAAGTTTACCCTGTATGATCTTTTGTCTGGTGGCGCATCCGTATTGATCGATACTTTCACTCCCGGAATAATGGAAGCCACGGCTTCCGCCAGTTCCTTCACCTGATAGTTCCACTCGTCCGTACCTGTGTTTACGGCCAGGAAATCGCCGATTGAAGCGGGTCTGCCTATAGCCCAGTCGATGGCAATTGCCATATCCTTAACGTTAATCAGGGGTCTCCATGGGGTACCGTCGCTGAGGATGGTAATGTGTTTAGACGCGAGCGCGCAGGCGACAAAGTCGTTCAGCACGAGGTCCAGACGTAACCGTGGACTCATGCCGCAGGCTGTCGCAAAACGCAAGCACGTAATATTGAAGTTCTTGTCGGCCAACGGTTTGAGATCCTGCTCGGTAAATACCTTTGAACGGGCATATGCCGTAAGGGGATTGAGGGTTGAATCTTCCGTTTTGGCACCGTCGCTGGCAGCACCGTACATACTGCAACTGGAAGCGAAGACGAATGTTTTTACACCGAGGGCTTTAGCCCTTTTGGCCAGGTTGATCCCCGATTTGTGGTTGACATCAAGGGTTACTTCTTCAAACTTGGTACCCATCGGGTCGTTGGAAATCGCGGCGAGGTTCACCACTGCATCGGCCCCTTCAAGTACGCTGTCCGGAACGTTCCGGATATCGCCGAAAAACTGACGATCCAGTTTTCTTTCGGGTAAATAGTCTACATCCGTGAGGCAGCTAGCAAAAAAACCAGTGTCATAACCAATAAGTGTTGCTGTCGGGTAGGTCGATCTTAGTCTTTCAACAACACCGGGACCAACGTATCCCATATTTCCAAAAATGACAATCTTCATAATAAAGTTTAAAGTAAGTATAAGAATTTTTTAGTTAGGAAAGGGAAATTTAATGTTACTTCCAGCTCTTCCAGGGAGCTTTCCCCGATTTCCAAAGCTCTTCGAGGTAGTTTTTGTCCCGGAGGGTATCCATGGCCTGCCAGAACCCCGAATGTTTATAGGCGGATAAGTTTCCTGAGGAAGCCAGTCGCTCCAGGGGTTCCCTTTCCCACGTTGTTTTATCGTCTTCGATCAGGTCCATGACGGAAGGTTCGCACACAAAATATCCGCCATTGATCCAGGGAGTTTCACCGGTGAGGGGTTTTTCCTGGAAGTGGTTGATTTTAACGTCTTCAGCACCCAGGGTAAAAGCACCGAATCGGCCAGGCTGCTGAACAGCTGTTAAGGTGACTTTTGTGTCTTGTTTTTTATGAAACTCGATCAGTTTTGCAATGTTCACGTCGCTTACACCGTCGCCATAGGTCAGGCAGAAGGTCTCGTTGCCAATATAATCTTTCACCCGCTTCAGGCGTCCTCCGGTCATCGTATCCTCGCCGGTTTCCACCAACGTAACCCTCCATGGCTCTGAAAACGCATTATGGACTTCCATTTTATTGTCCTTCATGTCGAATGTGACATCGGCACTGTGTAAAAAATAGTTGGAAAAGTATTCTTTAATAACATAGGATTTGTAGCCGCAACAGATGATAAAATCGTTGATGCCAAAATGTGAATAGATCTTGAGGATGTGCCAGAGTATTGGTTTGTTACCAATTTCGACCATGGGTTTTGGCCGAACTCCACTCTCCTCGCTGATCCGGGTTCCAAATCCACCTGCAAAGATGACTGCTTTCATAGATTAAGTTAAGTTGTTTTAGAAACGCTTTACCTGCGTAATTTAGGTAGTAAAAAAGGATATTCCTGTCCTCAGGGCAAATGATCGATGTCATGCACCTTGCAGATTGAAATCATACACGAACGAAGAAATGCAACAACAACGTTTGCATTGGGTGTTTTACCATCCTGCCCGTCCTGCATGTTACTGGATCTTTTGGTTTTGTTTTCCAAATACCTTCTGAAGGGGTCTGACGATCCTTTTCCTGAACCTCTCGACGATCTGGATCCGGACGTAATAGCTGAATAACACACCAACGAAAGCGCCTACCCCGAGGAGCTTTTTTGGCAGGAAAGGAAGGTGCGCATAAACCGGCGACCGATCGTTGATTTCCCGATATGCATCGGATGCCATTTTGAAATGCGGAAAACGCCCCGTCAGATCCGACTCTCCCATGGCCTTTGCATACTGCCTGAAACTTTTTGACGTGCCGCCAAGGTGTTTGTTGTAACCCGTGAAATCGAAATTCTTCACTTTACCCAGGTAGGCGAGATTGGCCACAAAATGATAGTCATTGCCAATGATGTTGTGGATCGGCACATTTTTGGTAAGATCCCGGCGAATCAAGCCGTGCAGGATACCGCAGTAGACGACTTTACCGTAAAAGTCAAGGACTCTTACCGCGGGAGATTTCTGTTCGAAAGTAAATCCGGATTCAACAACATCAAGTGTTTCTTCTTTCCAGTGTTTTACAATCCCTGAAACCAGGGAGTAGTCCCCATGTTCCTCCATAAATTGAACATATTTGGGTATAGTTCCAGGTTCAATCTGGTCATCGTCCGACAGCCACATGAAATATTTGCCCGTGCCCTGCTTTAGCAGAAAATTGAAATTGGGCATCATGCCGATATTCTTTTCGTGGCGGATATATTTTATCGCCGGGTGTCCCTGCGCCAGCGTCTCGACGACCTCTTTTGTGTTATCCGTAGAACAATTATCCGCAATGATGATCTCGAGGTTTGGATAGTCCTGTTTCCAAACCGATGTCAGCGACCTGGCTATACGCCTCGCCCCGTTGTACGTCGGGATGCCGATGGTTACCAAGGGCGTGTTTGCATATTCCGGGCGCGGTTCAGGCGTTTGCTGCATGGCGGATTGCCTGATTATAAATATCGATCAAGATCATATAATTTTTTTCTGGCGTATATCGTTCCAGATAGGTATTTCTGGCATTAGTCGATAGTCTTTTAACCAACGCCGGATCGTTCATCTGATCGATCCTGAGGATCAGATCGTTCTCATCTCCCGGGTTGAACAGGAGGCCGTCATGATTGTCGGTAATTATCTCCGGCACCACTCCGATGCGGGATCCAAGTACAGGTGTCCCCGTTGCAAACGCCTCGATGACGGTCATTCCAAAACCTTCAAACCAAACGGAAGGAAAGATCAGCGCCCTGCATCCTTTTAATATTTCAAAAATAACAGCCTTCTTCTGAAATCCAAGGTATTGGATATTCGGATTTTTATGTGCCGCTTCCTCTACTTTAGGGCGCAACGGACCGTCTCCGACAATAGTCAGTTTAAACTCCCGGAGGTTACACGCCGCCAACAGGGTATCTATTCCTTTCTCGTCGGAAAGGCGTCCGACAAAAAGGAAGGAATCGTCACGTGTAACGCTTCCGTTGCCCGGGTCGGCGACAAAATTTGGTTTCAACGCAAGTTGATCCTTGTCCACGCGCAGCGCGGAGTCTATAAACCGGTTCCTGGCGAACTCGGTGAGAACAATGAACTTATCGACTTTTCTCCGCCACGTTCCCATTATATTATGAAAGGAGGTCATGGCCACCAGGCCGGCCGTTTGAATCCTTGAATCTCTGTAAACTCCTTTTATAATCGCATCGACGGGAAATAAACTATGGACGCTTTTTTCGTAGATTTTATGGTTATAAAAAAGTGTCGCGCTCGGGCAAATAAGCCGGTAGTTGTGCAGCGTAGCGACAATGGGGATCCTGTTCCTTTTAGCCACAAAAAAAATGGCGGGAGATGCCAGGGGTACAAAGTTGTGCACGTGAATGATCTCCGGTTTGAAGGCTAAAATCCTTTCCTGAAGTTTGCCGGCGCTATGTGCGTTATAAAATATCCGGAGGCCGGACAAGATTTTATCCAACCGGCTTTCGATTTCCTTATTATCAAAAATGAGTCGTTCGACGTCATGCCCGTAAGTTGCAAGCAATTCGGCCTCGGCTTCAAAAACGCTGTCCTCCCCTCCCTGCTGCTGGTATCGGTTGTGCACGATCAGAATTCTCATCGAAAGCTAATAGGTTGTTACGAGCATGTCCGTTCCGTTAAAAAATAACCCTGTATAGAACCGGTTTGCCTACGGGCCGAAGGTAAGCATCATCAGTCAAATAAAGACAAGGATGGGTTAATTTACCGTTACCTCTTTCAGTAGCCCACACTCCTGCAGCCTTCCGGATGCCCGGTGAATGGTCTCAAATTTCATGTTGGCTTTCTTCGCTATGTCCAGCAGAGTATGGTGTCCGTCCGTCAGATTCAGGATCCACAAGAGCGCCATTTGAAAATCTTTGGTGTCGTTGTTTCCTCCCTTAAGGTCGTAAAGCCCTCTTTTTCCCAATTGTGGCTCGCATTTGGGGTTCTGGTTAACAAAAGTCCGGTTTGCTTCCAGGACCGAGACAATTTGTAAGTAGGTATCGAACGAGTCTTCGAGAGCGGACGGCGTTACAAAGTCGAGGTTGTCGGCGCTTGTGTGGTACTGAATATACTGACCGAACGGGGTCCGTGACAAACAGCCCACCGCCAAATTGAATCCGGGAGAGCAGTACTGCCGTTCATCGTAACCATACGGGAAAAAATCGATAATCCGGTTTTCGTTGCTGCGGGACTTAAGCACCCACTCCACGACCTGGTCAATTTCGGTATTCCCTCTCCGGGATCGCTTATACGTAAAATTGCCCGGGTCGCCCAGCAACGAAGCCACGAGGCCGTGCCTGATGTTTCCAACGGATTGTTCGTTTACGGATAACCATGTGATGGCGCCAATGGTCCCTGGTATAAATACAAAACGATAGGAATAACGAGGCTTTTTCTTTTGTAAATGTTTGGCCAGAAACGTGGCTACACTTATGCCGGACAAATTATCGTTCGCTAGAGAAGGATGGCAGACGTGTGCCGAAATGAGCACCTCGTCAGTTGTTTCACCGGGAATGAAACATTCCGCATAAGTCAGGGAACCGGGTGCCAGCGTAGAGTCAATGAAGACTTCGTATACTTCGTCTTTCAGGTTCTTAAACTGCTCATAGGAGATGCAAAAGCCCCAGTCCTCCTTGTAGTAGGACGTCCGGTAAGGAATCCATTCCGGGTGTTCCGGCAGATAGTATAAATGTTTTTTCAGTTCTTCAAGCGTAACGTGTTTATGAACCGGCGTACTATAATTTAATACATGCAGATTCGAGTTTCTGAAGTCGACAATCTTTTCACCGCTGGCGTTCCTGATATAGGCATCCCTGATGTTCCATTCCTTCGGTACCTCCCAATCAAAAACCTTTGACCCGGAAGGAACCTCAAAAATGGTAAGCGGAATCTCCTTGTTCAGGATGCCCAGCGTTTCCCTTACACCATTGCCGGTAATGCTCCTGCAAATCGGAAATAAGGTCGTTATCAGCGCGTGCATGTCGCTTCCCACACCTGTTTTGGTTACAGTAGGTTCCTCAAGATTGATCATAGGGTTCGTCGTTTTCCTTATACCAAAATGGTGCCCTTTACAAGGCACCATTTTTTTAGATTAAAGCATACAATATAGACAACAAAAAAATTAACTGGCTCTCTTAAGCCTTTGCAAGGCCCAGCGTGGATCGTAGACTTTCAGTTCGGGAATAGGAATTACAAATTTTCCTCCCCATTCGTGAATAAAGGACATCGATTCCATAATTTCATCCTTCAGGTTCCACGGAAGAATAAAAACAAAATCAGGTTTGGTTTCTCTGATCTTCTCGGGTGAATAAATCGGGATCAATGTTCCGGGAAGGAAGTTTCCCTGCTTGTGCGGATTGCGATCAACCGTGTAGTCGATGAAATCCATTCTGACTCCGCAATAGTTCAAAAGTGTATTTCCTTTTCCTGGCGCACCGTAACCGGCAATTGTTTTGCCGTTGTTCTTTGCTTCAATAAGAAACTCCAGTATCCTTCTTTTAGTCTTACGGACATTGCTCTCAAAATCCGCATAGAAGCTCAACGACGACATCCCGGCAGTTTCTTCCAGCTGCAACATACTGTCTACACGCGGGGAGATCTGTTTGGAAGAATCCTCGCGGTGTTTGGCGTAGATACGAATGGAACCGCCGTGTGTTGGCAACTCCTCGACATCAAACAAGGCAAGCCCGTGATATTTAAAGATTTTCTGTACTGTTGTGAAAGACAGGTACGAAAAATGCTCGTGATAGATCGTATCAAACTGATTCCGTTCAACAAGCCTGAGCAAGTGAGGGAATTCCATTGTAATGACTCCCTGTGTATTCAGGAATGCTTTCATTCCCGATACAAAATCGTTGATATCCGGGACGTGTGCCAATACATTGTTCCCGATCAGCAAATCCGCTTTACCGTATTTTCCAACCATTTGGTTGGCTGTATCCAGACCGAAGAATTTCGTTTCCGTCCGGATGCCTCGTTTTGTGATCGCATATTCAGCAACGTTTGCTGCTGGTTCGATACCTAAGACGGGAATCTCTTTTTCAGCAAAGTATTGCAACAGATAACCATCGTTGCTGGCAAGTTCAACCACGAGGTTGTTTCGTCCGATAGCCAGTTTTTCTGTTATCTGGTCCGAATACCTTTTTGCGTGCTGAAGCCACGAATCCGAGTAAGACGAGAAGTATGCGTAGTCGTTAAATATTTCGGAAGGAGCAACAAACTCTTCAAGTTGAACGAGAAAACAATTGCTGCACACATAAGCATGCAGGGGGTAGAACGGTTCCATGCGGTTCAGTTCCTCAGGCTTGACGTGATCCTGACACAACGGCGACATTCCCAGATCTACAAAAGTCTGCTCCAGAGGTGATTGGCAAAATCGGCATTTGCCCGTACTTCCATCATTTTTCATTCCTGTAAAGTTTAAAGCCACTATTCAATTTTTGACAATTCATTCGAAAATCTCTGCTCAGGTAATCGGGGCTTTCTTCGATATTTTGAAGTATTTTGCCTGTAAACCGACTTTATTTCCTTTCAATGAATAAAAGTATAGGTTTGAAATACGAACTTTCATGATGCAGATCGGAAATTGAAATGATTGTAATCATCAAGAAACCATCCACGCTGATTTGTGGCTTTTCAGGCGGTACTTTTTACCTGCGTTGTGCAAATTATGGACGAGCCCACGTTATTTGGAAGACTTGTTGAGACCTCCACTCTAAGAATAATTGCGATGAAGAATGCCGCTATCTTGATTTTTGTTTTTATTTCCTCCGCGAGAGGCGCAGTCGGGGCCGATTATTATGTAGCGGCCGACGGGAGTGATGCCGGCAGCGGTAGCAAGAGCAGTCCGTGGAAATCCCTCTATCACGCGAGTATCAGTATTTCAGCAGGTGCACATACCATCCATATAGGACCGGGAATCTATATTGAAAAAAGACTGATGATCCCTCCCGGTGTAAGTATTGCCGGTGCGGGCAAAAGTACAACGATAATCAAGGCTGCACCGGCGCTGTACTACTCCCCTGCCCAACCCGGGTTCGGAACGGACAAGTTCCTGATCAATCTCGTGTCGGCTCAGATCACCAATGGAAATCAATCTATCCGGAACCTGACGATTGACGGCTCGGAAAAAAAATTACACGGAGGCATTTTTCTGGAGAAGCGAAGCAACGTGACAATCGAAAATGTAAAAGTTCAATTTGTTAATTTTTGCGGCGTCTGGCTGATGGGATGCCGGAGCTCCATTGTAAAGGGACTGGATCTTACGGATTGCGCCTGGGGAAGCAGCGCATGGTGCTCCGGTGCGCTTCAGATAGCCAATTGCGAAAACGTCGATGTAAGTGGTTTTCATATCGATGAAGGCAGGGGTTACGGTATTAAAAACCTGGGACAGGTGCAGAACACCGCATTTTCGAAAATCAAAATTCACGATGGGGGTATTTCCGTATCGCCAAAGGGCTTGTGGAATAACGGTGCGGCGCCCAACATCACTATCGAGATATGGGGTAGCTCCTTCAGTGGTACCGAAATTTATAATTGTTATCTCGATAACCACGTATCGCTTGTGAACTATCCCGTTATCCAGCGGTCGGCAGGTGTGAAAATTTATAACAATGTATTCGATATCCTTGGCCCAAGGGCAAAGGGAGACGGTTATTGCCTGGAGCTCTCCATCCACGATGCCGAAGTTTACAACAATTGGTTTAACGGTGGCTCTACTGCGATCGTGAACTGGGGTGACCGGCAGCTGAGCAACTGGAAAATCCATCACAATACTTTTTACGGTATTTCCAGTATTTATCCAACAGCCATTATAACTTCCTACAAAGGCGGGTTAAAGGATATTTTTATTGTGAACAACACGGCTGAGACGACCGGTTCAGCCACGGTAAATTTTATCGAGTTCAACAACGGGGCGTTGTCGGAGAACATACACATAAAGAACAACCTGATCATCAATTCAAACTCTTCGTACGCACATTACCCGAACCGGTTCATCAGTCTTGAGAAGGGCGCTACACTAAAAAATCTTCACGTCAGTAATAACCTTCTTTACAAGCTAGATATTGGAAGGGTAGTCGGCACCTATAGCGGCAACGTCGCTACGGATCCCAAAATATCCCGGACGGGGCCTCGTCCGAAGCCATACTATTTACCCGCCGCAGCGAGCCCGCTCATCGACAGCGGAGTCGATTCAGGGTACCCGTTTTCAGGAAAGGGACCTGACATCGGAGCATTTGAACACCCCTGATCATAATCCGACATTTAAGGTGCCTTCAAAAAAAATCAGCATTTTTTTTCGTTACCGCGGTTAAAATCAGGCCGTTTAGTAATAATTTTAACCCTTTCACCTTGAAATAGCGTGGTTTATCGATTGCAGGTTTGGTGAGTCTCATATATTGTAATATTTGCCAGTCTTTTTTATGGAAAGTGGCTATTAGTCTGTATTTTAGTTAGTCTGGGATATAACATAATCAGGTTCAAATGTGGTTTGTGAAGAAGATGGCGTTGCTGAAGACCTGTGTCGAAACAGGGGATTCATGCCTGCATGTTGCTGTCCCAAATCTTGGAATGCTAGGATTTCAATGAAAAAAGCGAACTAATGAGGCGGGCTATTCTTTACATACTACTGATTTACTGGACGGCCTCCACCTCATTTGCAACAGTTTACAATGTCAGCCCGACCGGTAGCGACAGCGGCGACGGAAGCACCGGGAATCCCTGGAGAACAATCAAATATGCCGTATCAAGAGTAGCGGCTAACCAGGGTCACATCATCCGGATTGCCGCCGGGACATTTATTGAGAACGGACCGATCGACGTTCCTCCTGGTGTAAGTATAGAGGGCGCCGGAATCGATCAGACCATCATCAAGGCAAACTCCTCCTTTTATTACAATCCGGGAACGCCGGGATTTGCTACCGACAAGTTCCTGTTCAGTTTTAAATCGAACAGCGTTGTGGCGGGCAATCAGACGATCAAGAACTTTACCATCGATGGTGACGGCAAAAAGGTTCACGGCGGGATCTATGTAAACAACAGGAACAACATCGTCGTCGAAAATATCAAGATCCAGTATGTGAATTTCTCCGGGCTTTGGTTCTGGGGTGTCAGCAATTCCGCTATAAAAGGGCTGAAGCTTAAAGATTGTGCCTGGGGCAGTGCGGGGTGGTGTTCCGGGGCGTTGCAGATTGCCAACGGTTCCAATGTTGATATTTCGGAGTTTGATATAGATGAAGGCCGGGGTTATGGTATTAAGAACCTGGGACAGAACCAGAACTCGGCATTCCCCAATATCAAACTGCACGATGGAAGGGTTTCGGTCGCTCCTGCCGGCGCATGGAATAACGGGTCCGCTCCGAATATCACCATCGAATTCTGGGGGAGTTCATTTGGAGGAACGGAAATCTACAATTGTTACCTTGATAACCACGTCTCGCTGGTGACCTATCCCGTGGTTCAGCGAACAACACCTCTGAAAATCTATAATAACGTTTTCGATATCCTGGGACCCAGGGCAAAAGGAAACGGCTACGGGCTGGAACTATCGGTTTATGATGTGGAGATCTACAACAACTGGTTCAACGGAGGATCTACTCCCATGGTGAACTGGGGGGACCACCAGTTTGAAAACTGGAACATCCACCACAATACGATATACGGTGTATCGAGCGGCTACCCGACTGCCATGGTCGTGTCCTACAAAGGCGGACTGAAGAACGTAAATATTTACAACAATACCGCTGAAATGACGGGATCCGCCACGGTGAATTTTATCGAGTTCAACAACGGCGGCGTCGGAGAAAATATCAACATCAAAAATAACCTGATCATCAATTCGAATTCGTCCTATGCCTGGTACCCCAACCGTTTCATCAGTCTCGAAAAAGGATCATCGGTAAAAAACCTGCAGGTAACGAACAACCTTCTGTATAAACTACCCATCGGGAGCGTAGGTGGCACCTATACCAATAATCTGTTTGTCGATCCCAAGATCACGGCTTCAGGTGCTCGGCCGACACCGTACTATCTTCCACAGGCCGGCAGCCCGTTAATTGATGCCGGCGTGAACGTAGGCTTTCCTTTCCAGGGAGCCGCTCCGGATATTGGGGCGCATGAATTTACGTCGAACGTTCCTCCACCGGCAAATACGTTACCTCAGGTGAGTATTACCAGTCCGGCCAACAACGCCAATTTTGCAGCTGGTTCAGCGGTTACTATTAACGCGAATGCGTCTGATGCAGATGGAACGATCGGACGGGTGGAGTTCTTTAGCGGAACAACAAAACTGGGAGAAGACCTGACCAGCCCCTATACCTTTACCTGGAACAATGTCGCCGCCGGAAGTTACAGTCTTACGGCGAGGGCAACCGACAATAAAAACGGAGTCACCACATCCGCTCCGATAAGCATTACGGTTACAGATTCGAATACACCACCCGTTGTAACGTTGACCGCGCCAGCCAACAACGCTCTTTTTGCAACAGGATCGACGGTCAATATTACGGCAACGGCAACTGACCAGGGCGGAACCATCGCTAAGGTCGAGTTCTTTAGTGGCACGACAAAGTTGGGCGAAGACCTGACCAGCCCTTACAGTTTCTCCTGGATCAATGTACCAAACGGGAATTATACAATCAGCGCAAAAGCGACCGATAACCAGAATTCCGTAACCACGTCGGGTTCTGTCTCCATCACCGTAAGCACGGGGAACAATCCTCCGGCCGTCAGTCTTACGGCCCCTGCCGCGAACGCCACCTTTACAGCGGGAGCCACCGTAACACTCACAGCCAACGCTTCGGACACCAACGGGTCGATCACCAAGGTGGAATTTTTTAACGGAACTGTGAAGCTTGGTGAAGACCTGACCAATCCATACAGTTTCTCCTGGACGAACGTACCGGCTGGTGCATTTACACTGACCGCCAGGGCAACAGACAATCAGACGGCCGTTACCACCTCCGCCGCGGTGAACATAACCGTAAACAGTGTCAGCGTGCCGCCCACCGTAAGCCTTACAAGTCCCTCCAGCAACGCATCATTTTCAGCGGGTACGTCCATCAACCTGACCGCAAATGCATCCCCTACCGGAGCGACGATATCCAAAGTGGAATTCTTTAACGGTACGACAAAACTCGGCGAAGATCTTACTGCTCCCTATACCTTCGTTTGGGCGAATGCCCCCGTTGGTACACACTCTCTTGGCGCGAAAGCCACCGACAGCAAAAACATGGTCGGAAATTCAGCACTCACAAAAATTACGGTTCTCAACATAAACGTGCCGCCCACGGTAAATCTGACCAGTCCCGCAAACAACGCGGCGTTTCTTACCAATGCCACGGTAACCTTGACCGCGACGGCTGCCGATACCGATGGTACCATTACCAAAGTTGAGTTCTATAACGGCACAACAAAACTGGGTGAAGATCTGTCAAGTCCGTTTTCCTTTACATGGAATAATGTTCCCAATGGAAATTACGCCCTGACCGCACGGGCTGTCGATAATCAAAGCGCTGTCACCACGTCGGCGACGAGCAATATCGTTGTCAGCTCTTCTCCAAGTCCGCCTTCCGTCTCGCTGACGAGTCCGGCAAACGGTGCGACCTTCTTTGCCAACTCGTCCATTACAATCAACGCAACGGCATCCACACCCAGTGGTACCATCACGAAAGTGGAGTTTTTTAACGGCACCACTAAATTGGGAGAGGATCTCACAAGCCCCTACAGTTTCGTGTGGAATAACGTGCCGGCTGGCAGCTACACCCTCACGGCGAAGGTTACGACCAGCGCGAGTGCTGTCGCTACTTCTGCGGCTGTTAACATAATCGTAAGCGTTTCATCCTCGCCGCCGGTTGTCGCAATAACGAGTCCCGCCAGCCAGGCTGTCTTCACTGCTGGATCTACCATTGCGATAAGCGCCACCGCTTCGGATGTCAACGGTACGATTACGCGAGTTGAGTTTCTAAACGGCACAACAAAGCTTGGAGAAGATCTGACGAGTCCTTACAATTTCAGCTGGACGAATGTACCGGAAGGTACGTACCTGATCATCGCAAAAGCGACGGACAACCAGGGTGTAACAGCAACGGCGGAAGTAGAGGTATTTGTAAACGCCGTAAACTCTCCGCCGCAAGCTAACGCGGGAGAAGACATTACAGCACAGTTACCCGTTAGTTCACTCGTTATCACCGGAACAGGTACAGATGCGGACGGCGTGATCTCCACGTACGTATGGACGCAGATCTCCGGCCCGAACGAAGTTACACTTACACAGGATTCTTTTGGTCAGCTGGGCCTGGCGAATCTGGAAGAAGGTACTTATGTTTTTGAACTGGCCGTAACCGACAACGGAGGGATGACCGGTACGGACCAGGTATCTGTCGAGGTGATCCCTTCTCTGCTCTCCCTGGAACAAATCCCACGGTTTTTTTCACCCAACGGTGACGGCGTGAACGACCGGTGGGAATGGCCTCGTATCGAACTTTATGCCGACTCGCGACTGCTGGTCTATAATCGCTTCGGGCAAAAGGTCTATGAGGCGGTATCATATCAAAACGACTGGGATGGAACGATCAATGGTAAGCCCCTGCAGGAAGATGCTTACTATTATGTTATAAAGCTGAGTAATACGGATCTTAAAGGCGCAGTGAGAATTGTAAGATGACCGAGATATGAAAAGAATATTTACCCTCTGCATACTTTTACTTCTCTCCTTCTCAACCCTATGGGCGCAGGCACCTGGCCCATTTTACCGGCAATATTTCGCTAACCCATATTTATTTAATCCGGCGTTCGTCGCGATCAACAACACCCTTGAAGCCAACCTGGTTTATCGCCAACAATGGACAAACTTTAAAGACGCTCCCGTAACGGCAGGATTTAACGTTCAGCTACCGGCTAATGAACGCGTCGCTCTTGGCTTTAGTATCTTTACAGACAAGCAGGTGTTGTTGCGAAATTCCAACTTCATGGCCACTTTTGGTTACATCGTTCCTCTGGCTACAAACCAATCGCTTCGTTTTGGGATTTCCGGGGGAGTGGGAATCAATAAGCTGGATCTGACGGCGGAAGAGCTGAACACAAACGACCCCGTGATCACTAATGCGGCCGGCAACAATTTCTACGTTGACGGTAACTTCGGTGTCGCGTATACGAACAGAGGCCTTCGAATAGGGTTCGCCCTCACCGATCTCTTTAATTCGAACACATTCAACAACGAAAGCTTTAACCAATTCGAACTTTCCAATCTCAGGAACAGATTATTTTCGGCAAGCTACCGGTTCAATGTCGGGATTATGGAAAATTTCTCACTTGAACCGTACTTTTTATACCGGCAGACTGAGGATGGCTTACAGGACGCCTGGGAAGGAGGATCGCTGCTTTATTATAAAGACCATTTCTGGACCGGAGGCAGCTACAATCAGAACAACGGACTGGCTATTTTTCTCGGTCTCAACCTGAAATCTAAATTCAGGTTCAGCTACAGCTACGAGTTTCCGCCGTTCAATTCCGGTTTCTCGTCTACCAGTTCTCACGAGTTGCACCTGGGCGTGAGGTTCGGCAAGAAAAAAGCCGCGACTGCCGCAAAAACAACGGCAGCCCCGGTACTGGCAAATGCTCCGGTGACAACGGAAACACCACATCATCCTGAAGGCGGCAACAAAAATCCTGCGCGCCATGTTGCCGGTGACGAGCCACAACCCCGCGATCTGGAAACGCCCATCATTCTGAATGAAGCCGAAAGAGTAAAGGAACCGGCGGTGACACCAGACGTGCCAAAGACCGATGAGGTTAAGAAGACCACGGAGGACACCAAAAAGACTGAGGCTATTAAGGAGGAAGTCAAAGAAAAACCGAAACCAGCACCTGCAAAACCTCGCGAGTCATTTACCATGACGCCCGGGCACCACTATGTCGTTGTTGGAGTATTCAGCGTGATGAGTCACTCGATGAAATTCACCAAGGAAATGATGAACAAAGGTTATGCGGTGAATGTGGCGCTTAATCCTAAAAACAACTTCTACTACGTGTATATCCAGTCCACACTGGATCTCGATGAAGCAAAACGGATCAGAAACGAATACCGGTGGAAGAACATGTTTAAAGAGGCGTGGATCTATACGATGGAATAGAAGTGTTTTATAACGTCTAATGTTCCAGCTAGTAGTACGCGCCGCCTTCAACTTTTTCACTACCCTTGGGGACTTCTGAAGGCAATGGCCGGCTCCAGTGCTCATTCATCAGTACGGAAACTTTAGGGATTCCCTCCCATCGTTTTCCCTTTATTCCAAAAAGGATCTGTGTGGCTCCACCGAGGTGCACCGCCTTTTTACCCATCCTTTTTACGTGTGCCGCCAGCGGAAAACCGTAAGCCCCGCAGCCGATCACGGCAATATCAAAATCGATCTTGTCAATATCTCCTTTCATCGAATCCAGTGCATCAAACCAGCTTTTGAATTTAACCTCGCACTCCGCGAGCGACTCGATCGACTTATACGTCTTAAGTTCAAAATCGGGAAGCACCCGCTTGTCATTAAACAGCAACGCTCTTTTCGCAAATTGCCGCCGAATACTTTCCTCGAAGGGATGAATGACCAGCACTTTTTTTTCCGTCAACGCTTCACTCCACGGGTCTTTGTGATAATAAGGCTCCAGGTCCGGCAGCTTGACAATGCTGGCATGTTCCAGTTCCTTGGCAAAAAAGCGTTCCTGCTTACACCACGATCCGAGAACATCCACCTGTTTCATATCTTCGAGCATGAGGTGTGCAAATCTTTCGAGCATTTCCTCATTGATAGGAAAGAAACCGGAAACGTACCTCATTGTATGCAGGTTCGGTTTATCCCACGCCAGAAAATCGATCTCCTGTTTCAGGAAGGCCAGGTAATCGCCGGGGTGAACCTTGAGATTTTGATAAGTAGCCAGACAATTCAGCTCCGTTGATCCAAACCGGCAGATCATGGCCGGCTCTTTTCCGGCTATTTTCCCCCGAATGATTTCGTTTGCCTGGAGGCTATCGAATTGCGGGCCGCTGTATACGGGCAAAGACGGCGTATAAAATTTTGCCGTCACTTTCCGTGCAACCTTCAAAAGCTTATAAAGATTTTCGTTCATAGTCGGTGATGTTATTGTTTCCTTAGCCGGCAGACGCGTTGCGTTTAAGTTATGTTGTGGAGTTCTTAAATGATGCCAATATCCTTTCAACGTACGCTATGTCGACTTCAAAATGTTTATGCTTTGCTTCGGCGGCGGTTTTTGGCGGCTCGCTGACTATTGCAATATGATAATAGTAACGTAGACCGAGCTTGCCCGCAAGGTCCCAATACATGGTACCGATCCAACCTTCCGAAAAAATTTCAACGATCCTGGTACCCGGCTTACAAAAGACAAGATTGGCAAGTCCGGCGCCATGAGGCGAAACAATAACATCGGCATTATTAAAAAGACGGACCTGGTCCAGGAATGTCAAACCCGTAAGTGAAACCGTTTTACATCCATATCCCTCCAGCAATCGCACCAGCGCTGCTTCGTTCAGGACATTCCTGCTTTTCGAATCATTCCGGCTGATGTAGATAAATTTCGGCAGCGCATCCTTGTCATCATGATCCGCGGGAATGAACGAGTCCCTCAGGAAATCACAAGCCCACTTCTCCATCTGGCCGGCATTCCGGTGCGGGGAAGATGCGATCAGCTGGTCGGCCTGCAGGTGCATACATGTTGTGGCGTCGATAACTTGTTCTTTCGCTATACCAAGCAGGTTCAGCGTATCGATCTGATAGGGAAATTTATAGTTGGGGACCAGGAAAAACTTCACATCATTATACAGGCCGCTGGCCTTCAGCAGGTGCAGGCGGGGAAGCACATCGAATAGCCAATGAAAATAATTGTCCAGTCCGCCACCACCCGTTAACAGCGTAAAAACGGCTCCCTGAATTTTCCGCGGCTTGCTGAAATATTTAATCTTAAAGATATGGTTCACGTGGGGGCTGATCTGCTGCCTGCCTCTTAATTCGAGGGAGATGTCGTGGAGCAGATAATTATCCGGGGCGACAATAGCTACCGTATTATAGGAATCGTGATAGAGCCGGCCGTTGGAAACGCTGACGACCACGACGTCGGGCAGGCTCGCCTGGGATTCCAGCTTTTCGAAACGTTCTGCGGCACTTCGAAGATCGGCCGGAAGGTCCGCACGATAAGCGTATCCATCATAAATTTTTGCGTAATGACCGGCGGAAGGGTTTTTACGAAGGTATTCGTTGCTTGATGTGTATACGTCAATGGGGCGAAGTGATGTATTATGCGGGATCACCTTGCCAAGAAGATCTCCAAGCTTCCGTTTTACCTTAGAAAGTAAGTTATTCATTTAAAAAAAATCAGTAAGTCGTTAAAGGCAATGCGTTACCATATGATTTACTTTAACCAAAATCCAATAATTCTTCGGAGATAGCCAACCAGCAGGGACATAGGCATCTCCCACCAGGGGCAATTGCGCCAGATGTAGATCGTATAATTACGCAAGTTCGATCCGCCCCGGATGCTGAATAAATGGTTGTAGTAGTTCTTCAGCGTCTTTGTTTTGCTGATGATATGGTTTCCGCTTTCTTCCGGGTAGGTATAGAGCTTCGCGTCATAGTTACAGTAGACCTTGAACCCATTCCGTCTGGCGAGGTGTGTAAAATCGTAGTCTGCCATATAGTGAGGCAGTAACCTTTCTTCAAACAGGCCTACTTTTTCAAATACCTTTCTGGGGATAAGCAGTCCGCGTCCCGGAAACAGGGACACTTCGTGCAACCCGTGCCACTCGTTCTCTTTTAATTCGTTGAGGAGAAATCTCGATTTATCCCATCGCCAGATAATAATCTCACCGCCATAATGCGGTTTCAGGGTTTTTGCGTTTATGTCGAACGACCCTAACAGCGCATCGGGCGTTCGTTCAGCCCATACCATCATCTTTTCAAGCAGGTCCGGTGCAGCAATGGTATCGTTGTTAAGCGTAAAAATGTAATCAGCCCCCAGCGACAGGGCGTGCCGGATACCCATATTCACTCCGGCAGTCCAGAACAGATTACCATCGCCCTCCAGCACGATCACTTCCGGAAATTCCTCCCGTAACATTTCCCCGGTTTCATCGGAAGATCCGTCATCCACAACGATGGTCTTATGTGGTATCGTCTGATTTCTCAAGGAGATCAGACACTCTTTGGTGAAATGTTTCCGGTTATGTACCGGAATTACGATGTGAATCACTGGTAAATCATTTGGTTATCGATATTATCCCGCTATTGCGTCCTACCTGTCCGAGCCAATGTGAACTTAAAAGGTATCGGGGTTCTCCATCCTGGTAACTTTTTCATCAAGGGAAACTTTTGCGATCAGCAGACTGAAGATCACAGATCCCAGGTTCTCCTGCAGCACGAATGTATCCACCTGCATCACGATCAACATAAATACCACTACAGAGAAAAAAATACCGTCCTTGTTCCCGAGCTGAAATTTCCTGCGATAGTACACATACATCCGATAAAAAAGCCATATCAGCAGGCCATAGCCAACGAGGCCCTGATCGACGACAACCATCAGAACCGTGCTGTGCAGGTGAGAATATTGCTCGGGGACACCCCACATTTTAGCGATATCCGGAATTAAATGAAGGAAGTAATGACCATTGGATCCATTGCCGAAGAACAGTCCCCGTTGATCGTAAAACATCCAGTCGATCGCTCGTTGCCAAACGAGAGCCCGTCCGTTAAATGTGGTTACGTCGACCAGGTTTACCCGCTGCATGATAAAAACAAACACAGGCAGGCTAAGAATCCGGTAAAGTAATAGACCGGCGTTTAATAAAATGGGAACCGTGAGCAGGGAAATCAGGAAAAGGCCTTTAAAACGTTTTGAAAAATTAAATGCAAAGAGAAAGAACACCAGTATAAAAACAAGTATGGTGAGGCGCGAGTTGATATAAAACAGCAACACCAGGTTACCGAGGAAATAGAGAAGCAGGTAGGAGAACTTGAACGGATCGTCCCAGGCCCGTTGAAGGTAGTACAGGATCATAAGATTCAAAACGGCCAGCATACAGGCACCGCTGTACAACCCATCCATGAACGGAAAGTTAATCCGCCCTTCGATACTGTGTGTTGCGTTATCAAGGCCTAATCCAAAAAAGCCAATCAGGTTAATAAATAACAGGTAAGTAAGACTGCGGAATGCGAGCTTAACCAGCTGTTCAGGGCTGTTTTCGTTGTACAGGCAGACAGCAATGAAAGCGTGGAAGGGAAGTACTACCAGCACGATTTTGGTATACATCAGTGTCGGGTTTGGACTTAACGCCCGGCTGAGTGCCAGCAGGAGGCTTCCCGCGACCGACGCCAGATAAAGCGCCATCAGGAAGTACGATGTATTGATCCGTATCCTGAACTCTTTCTTATACAGGAGGTCGATAAGATAAAAAACAACAATAAGGAAATGCATTGAAATGCTCACCATGTACCCAAGTGTCGGGCTTACATTTCCGGATACGAAAGACCCGATCCCATAAATCGGGAAGCTGACGACAAACAAAAAATTAATAATGTCTTTTTTATCCAGCATCTTCGAACCTTAACTTTTCAAAACCGGAAACAAATCCTTTATTCTCGACTTAATCCTGGATGCTGGTGTGGTAAAGGTTTTCCGGAAGAACAACTCATCCTTCCGGATATCCTGCAAAACAAACTCAGGGTGTTTCAACGGAAACTGAATATCTTCAAATTTCAGATCGGACCCGGTCCCATCCTCTTCCAGCGTATGAGTCGCATCTGCTCCCAATCCGATGTTGACAATCAGGTTTCGTTGTGGAACGATCGCTAAACCGGAATTAAGGCGCCTGCACAGTTCCCATTGGTAGTCCCACCAGCTGACATTCTTAATGTTGGCGTATGTCCTGTCCAGGATCCATTTGAAGTAATTGTATTCATAAAAAGAAGGAAAGCAGCTTTTCAGGTAACCCTTTTCAACAATATTCTTGTAGTTACGCATTTCAAAGTCATACAATGCCCAGGCCCGCTTCCATGTAGCCCAGCCCCAGATATTATTATGGCTTGAGAAATAATACGAATAATCCTTGTCCCGGATTGCCTCATCGAGGAATGTGTTTCCACCAATTTCCATAACGCGGGTGTCATTTCGGTACCGATCCAGAAGTTCGGCACAAAACCTGAAAAACAGGGGCGACGGAAGGCAGTCATCTTCCAGTATAATACCTTCATCCACATGTTCGAAGAACCAGTTAATACCTCCTGCCGGTCCCTGTCCACATCCGACATTACCGTCGCGGAAGAATGTTTTAAGCTCGCAGTCCCAGTCGACCGCCATGACAATTTCCCTAGCCTCGGCGCAACGTTTGGCATCGTCGGGCCTGTTTGGACGAGGTCCGTCTGCTGCAATAAAAAGGCGTTTCGGTCTTTCTTTTCGTATGGCTTCAAAGACCCTCTTTGTAGTATCAGGCCGGTTGAATATCAATAATAACACGGGCGTATCCAACTGCCGTGCTGCGTCCTTGTTTTCACTGGCGACCTCGTTCATATCCTGGCTCATTCGGCTTCACTTTTTCAGTTGGAACCTATATCTTAAATTTCGACAGGAATGTGTCTTTCATAAACTTTGAAAAATACTTCCTGTCTGTTTGATTATCACGGATGACATAGGGAGGATGTGACAACGGAAAACGCAACTCCATTGCCTTCATGTCGGCGCTCCTGCTGTTTTCATTTGTGGTATGGGTTGCACCGGCTCCGAACCCCAGATTCTTAACCAGGTTCTTCTCCGGCACAATTGACAGTCCTGAATTCAGATACCTGCACAATTCCCATTGATAGTCCCACCAATCGACATTTCCCCGCCGGGCGGCTGTCTTGTCAAACTTCCTCATCCTGTAAACCTTTTCGAGCGGGTTCAGAAAGAAGTCGTCAAAGTAACCGTTATCCCTGGCTTTTTCATACAGCTTAATTTCATAGTCAAACAGATTCCACGCCCTTCGCCACGTAGCCCATCCCCAGATGAATCCATTGCGTGAAAAATAATATGAATAGTTGTTATCACTTTTCCAATCATCCAGGAAGTTGTTGCCCCCGATATGCATGACCCGGCGGTCATCCCGGTAGCGGGCCAATAGTTCCTGGCAAAACCAAAAAAAACTCATCGATGGAAGGCAATCGTCTTCCAGGATGATACCTTCCGTTTCATGTTCAAAAAACCAAGTCATCGCCGAGGACGGTCCCCTTCCACAGTTAAGATTTTCAGTCCTGAATAAAGTCTTCAACTCACATTGCCAGTCTACTTGTTCGATGATTTTGCGCGCTTCTTCACATCGCGTTTTGTCTGTAGCCACATCCGTGCGGGGGCCGTCAGCCGCTACATATAGCCTGGGGGGTTTCACTTTTCGTATGGCATCGAATACCAGTTGTGTCGTTTCTGGCCGGTTGAAAATAATAAACAAAACAGGTGTGCTGAAGGGGGCTTCCATAAACTATAGTACTACTGATTTTTACACACACATTTTCCGCTTACTTTCTTTCAAGGTCACAGCGACTACACGCTAACCGGGATCAGAATTTATAGCCATATCCATATCCGTATCCGTATCCCGAGCTCTTCGTTGCTTTGGCATCATTCAACAAAATACTCACGTTGGTGATCTTCTTTCGCTCGTAAAGTTTGTTGATTTTGGCGAGGCTGTTCCTGTTGGTATAGTCTGACCGCACGATATAAAGATTGGCGTCCGTATACTTCATCAGGATAATATACTCGGATACATAACCGAGCGGCGGCGAGTCCAGTATGATGGTACTATAAGTCTGCTTCAACGTATTGATCAGTTCTTCCATTCGCGGGTTTCCGATCAGGTCGATCGGGTTGGGTGGGATCGGACCGGAACCGATCACATCGAAGCCTTTGTGTTCCGTATTATTGATAATCTCCTTGATGGACCCGTCGCCAACCAGAAAGTTGGACAACCCTTTTCTGTTTTTCAACTGAAAATAAGAAGCCACCCTCGGCCTTCTCATATCGGTATCGATCAACACGGTACGTCTACCCGAATAAGCCATAACCGCGGCGAGGTTAACGGAACAAAATGTTTTTCCTTCACTTTCCCTTGACGATGTTATTCCTATAACGTTGGCATTCTTCCCTAACGTCAGGTACTGCAGGTTAACGCGTAACGACCTGAAAGATTCACCGATCGGTGACCGGGCGTGAGCGACGATCATACTCTGCTCGCGCTTATTGGCATGAGCAATTGAGCCTATAAACGGAATCTTCGTGTTCTGCTCAACATCCTCGTGGGTGATGATGTTGTCGTTGAGCATGTCCTTTATGAGAATGAGGCCGATCGCCATGCCGACTCCTGCCACCATGGCCAGCATATAAATAAGTCTTGTGTTGGGTGAAACCGGGCCACCACCGACCTGATAGGGTCTGTCAACAATTGTTTTTTCGACCGAGTTGGATGCGATGGCTATTCCGGCCTCCGCCCGTTTTTCCAGGAGGTAATTGTACACATTATCGTTAAAATCGAAGCGACGCTGAATATTTACGAGCTCGCGCTCGTTCTTGGGTAACACATTCAGGTTTCTTCTGATCTGAAATACCCGGTTGTTCAGGTCGGTCAGGGCAATGGTCGTGACATCGATCATGTTTTTGACATTCTCGACCAGTGATTTTTTCGTGTTCTTGATTTTTTGTTCGACAATTTCGGCAAGCGGGTTGTTCTCCTTTGCGTTGTAGCTCAGTTCTGTCCTTTCCTGGTTTAATTTCGAAAGTTCCAGGAGCAGGTTATTCAACACAGGATCGTTAAGGCCCAGCGCGGAAGGAGCAACAATTTCGGAGAGGCGGTTGTCAGTTTGTAACGAGTTTGCGATAAACTGATAGTATTTTAATTTGCTTTCCATGTCAGCCTTGTCGGATTCCAGTTTATCGAGATTCCGGTTCAGGTTTTCCGCTGTCGAGTTGATATCGAGAATATTGTTCCTGGACCGGAACAACTCCAGCGATCCTTCTACTTGCTTCAGGGTATCGGAAACACCGCTCAGCTGATTGTCGATAAACTGAATGGTTTTCAGGCCCAGCTGGTTCTTTTTATACAATTCGTTCCGGAGGTAAACCTCGAGAAGCTTGTTCAGGAAAACCTTTTCTTTCGCGGCTACTCCTCCCTTCAGGCTCAGCTCAACGATATATGATTCCAGAGAGATCGGTTCGATGTTCAACTTGCTCTGATAGCCTTCGGTCAGCGACTGTATGCGTCTCAGGACGAAATAGGTTTCCGTTTCCTTATCGGTCTTGTACAGGTCGTTGAACTTGATCTTAAAACTCAGGTACTTATTGACAAAAGGTTTATCCAGGGGGACCTCCTCCTCAATTTCCACCCGGTCAATAATGCTTTCGACCTGATTCGTATAAAAATTATAGGTACTCACATTTTTTCCGGACACGCGCACTTTATATCGCGTAGAAGAAATAAGTTCGACAAAGATCGGCACGTCGATGATCTGGTTGACGACAGAATCAAGTTCGATCGTAAATGGAGAATCACCGTATTTTTCTTCCTTAATAAAATTCTTCTTGGTATAATAACTGATCCCAAAATCAAGTTCGCGCATGGCCCGTTCGACCATCGAGTACGATTTGAGAATACCGATCTCATCTTCAATTCCGGTCTGGCTGGTATACAGGTTCATTCCCTTCAGGAATTTTTCAGACTCCATACCACCCGTTTGTGTCTCACTTTTCAGCAACAAAGACGCTTTTACAAAATATTGCCTCGGAGACAACTTATTGTAGACGTATGCCAGCGGCATGGTTATAATCAGCGCAATCAGGAAGAAATACCACCTGGAGAGAAGCTTACGCAGTATTTGCTTAATATTTATTTTACCATCCATGTCTTCTGGTTTTAAACTGTTTTTCGCAAAACAGGCTCTTAATGTTTAGTTGTTGTCTAAGTAGTTCAATATCAAAATAGCGGTTGTCGCGGCCGAAAAAAGCAAGGTCAGATTTTCCAGATTGGTTTTCTTCGACCTCGCCTTAAATGGCTCCACGTATAATACGTCATTCGGCATCAGGTAGAAGTATTTGGATTTAAGTAATTCCGGGTCGCGAAGGTCGAGCAAAACGACTTCCGATCCTTTCGGTACCTGCCTGATCAGTTTAATATTTTTCCGGCTTCCGAATTGGGTCAGGTCCCCGGCCATCCCGAGAGCTTCAAGGATCGTTGCCTGATTGTTATAAATATAGTGGTATCCCGGATTATTAACTTCCCCTAAAACCGTGATCTTGAAACTAATAAGTTTCACGATGACGATAGCATTCTTAAGGTACTTGTTGGCGTTTGTCTGGATCAGGTTTTGAACTTCTTCCAGCGTCAGGTCTTTAACAGTCAGGGAACCGAGGATCGGCAGGTTCACTTTTCCGTTCTCATCCAGCGAATACCCTTCCAGGTAGAGTGACCCGGGACTTGAAAACTGGGAAACCTGACTTGTCGCCGTGATATTAAAAATATCCGACACCTGGGCATCGGTAGAGCTTTTTACTTTAATGGAAAGGATGTCGTTGGGCTGGATACGGTACACTGACTTCCTGTTCTCCATCAGGGTAGCCTGAAACTCTGAAAAGTCCTTGTCCTGGAAATAAACCAACCGCTTGTTATAATAACAGGATGACAAGAGGGATGCCACCACCAACAGTTGGAATAACTTTAGAATACCTTTCATCGATACTTGAACTTTTTAAATTAATGAGAAAAATATTAAGATTCGGGCTCTTGAACCAATGACAATTGTCATTGAACATAAAAACGCTTGTCAATCGGTAAGAATCAACCTAAAATTAAGGACTTCCTGCAAATCCGCATGCATGGGGCTCGATTTAACAACGACACAATCCTCCGCTAATCTAAATATATTGCTTTCTCCTCACCCGGCCAACACCCTTGACCCTCGTCCTGACAGCGCTCAAACGGTTGTAGTGCCACCCGCCTCCTGTCCGTTTCCACGAAACACCATTTTGCCAGTCCGGTCAAAAACGGAAAAGGTTGGCAAGACCAACCTTTTCCTGATATTCCTTAACCGGATGACTATACGTTAGTTGTCCAGGCCAAGTTCCTTAAATCTTTTTTCAAGACGCTTCATCTGATCCTGGAGGTCAAGATCCGTGTAAATCGAATACAAAGTATCCAGTACTTCCTGATCGTCCGGGCTGAGTTTTTCTGCCTTTTCCCAGTACGGCTGAGCAACTTTCAGGTACTCCACCAGTTTTTTATCCAGTTCAAATCTTTTTTTCTTGTCGTCGGCGGAAATACCCAGGTTAGCCATTTCCTTTTTGATCGTGGCCGCGTCGTTGTAAACCAGTTTCGCCAGGTAAAGTTGTGCTTCAAAATACTGAGGATCAAGCTTCATGGCCTCTTCGTAGTTCTTTTTCGCTTCTGCCACGTTGTTCAGGCTTGCATTGGCATAGCCCAGGTAGAAATGCAGAACTTTATTGGATGGTTCCTTTTTGATAGCTGCTTCCAGTCCTGTTTTAGCTTCATCGATACGCTTCAAATCAATGAGTAGACCGATCTCAACCTTCGGAAGGTCGGGGTTCGTCGGAAACTTTGGCTTCGCTTCACGAAGTACCTTCAAGGCCTGTTCCTTGTCTTTCTTGGGACCGCTGTAAATATTGATGATACTGAGGTAAGCGTCGGACGATTTTCCACCCAGGTCAATGTACTTCCGGAATGCGTCGATCGCTTTGTCATAATTTTCAAGGCTATTGGCCGCAAACGCGCCGTAGAAAAACGCTGTTGTGTCTTTTGGGGCAATGGCCTGCGCCTTTTCAAAACTCTGCAGTGCACCTTCCAGGTCTTCTTCCTGATAGAGACTGGCGCCTTTGTTCAGGTAGACGCCTTCCCAATACGTCATTTGCTGCGATTTCAATATCGGCATACCCATGGCATCCTGGATAAAGAGTTCCTTGCCAGCACCGTTCAGTTCTTCCGCTTTTTTGAAGGATTCCAGCGCTACGTTAAACGCATTCGGGTCCAGCGCCTTCTGTGTTTCATTCGATGTGGTATCAATAGAAGCATAGATGAGCCCCCTGTAATACCATGTTTTCGCATCGTTCATGGTCTTCTCGTAGGTAGTTGCCGCATCTATATTCGTCTTCGCTTCTTCAAGCTTTCCTTCCTTCCAGGAATTCAACGCTTTGTTAAGGTTGGGTTTTACAGGTTTTTGCGCATAAACAGATACTGTAGCCAACATTAACAGTAAAAGGGTAATTCGTTTCATTTTAAATACAGGTTTATAGTATGGGAAATTAGTTAGTGGTTTCTTCGTTCATTTTATCCTCGATCTTGTCGATCTTCTGAATTTTTTCTACCGATGATATCTTGTCGTCTTCGTTCAGCTTAATCAGCCTGACACCCTGGGTAGCACGACCCATCACCCGTAGTTCGCTGACCTTTATCCGGATCGTGATACCCGACCGGTTAATGATCATCAATTCGTCGTCATCGACTACCTCCTTGATGGCAACAAGCTTGCCAGTTTTTTCTGTAATATTAAGGGTCTTTACACCCTTCCCGCCACGCTTCGTGATCCGGTAGTCGTCGATCAGGGAACGCTTGCCGTACCCTTTTTCCGAAACCACGAGTAAGTTAGCATCTTCACGGCTTATACAAACCATTCCAATGACCTTATCCGATTCCGATTCGAGCGTTACAGCCCGTACACCCGCAGCTGTACGGCCCATCGGCCGCACGTCCTGTTCATTAAAGTGAACGGCCTTACCTTCACTTTTAGCTATAATGATATGGTTATTACCATTTGTCAATGAAGCGTTTAAAAGCCTGTCCCCTTCGTGAATGGAGATGGAATTGATCCCTCCCTGGCGCGGCCTTGAATAGGCTTCCAGCGACGTTTTTTTGATGGTCCCTTTCTCCGTGCACAGGATAACAAAATTGTTATTAATATACTGCTCGTCCGTGAGGTTTTTTACATTGATGATCGCCCGCACCGCATCCCCGGGTTCGATATTTATCAGGTTCTGAACGGCTCTTCCTTTGGAGGTTTTTGTTCCCTCGGGGATCTCATACACTTTTTTCCAATAGACCTTTCCCTGGTCAGTAAAGATCAGCAGGTAGTTATGCGCCTGGGCTACGAACAAATGCTCCGTAAAATCATCTTCCTTCGTAGCAACACCTCTTGATCCTACGCCACCTCTTCCCTGGGTACGAAACTCAGACAACGACGTGCGCTTGATATAACCCTGGTTCGACACGGTGATCAGCATATCCTCATTCGGGATCATATCCTCGAAAGAGATGTCGTCTTCATTGTGCACCACCAGCGTGCGGCGTTCATCTCCGTAGCGGTCTTTCAGTTCCGCCAGTTCATCCTTAATGATCTGCATTCGCAGCGGTTCGCTATCGAGTATACCTTTCAGCTTTTCAATCAGCTCTTTTACCTCGTTGTATTCCGCCTGGATTTTGTCCCGCTCGAGTCCGGTGAGCCGCTGGAGGCGCATCTCCAGGATGGCCTTGGCCTGTATCTCGGACAGTGCAAAACGGGTGATCAGGCCATCCTTTGCCGTTTCGGGATCCCTTGAACTCCGGATCAGCGCGATCACTTCATCGAGATGGTCGAGGGCGATCAGGTACCCTTCCAGGATGTGCGCTCGCTTTTCTGCTTCCGCGAGCTCGAATTTCGTCCGGCGGATAACGACCTCATGCCGGTGCTCTACGAAGTACTTGACAAGGTCCTTCAGGTTTAACGTCAATGGCCGGCCTTTCACCAGCGCGACGTTGTTGACGTTAAATGCCGACTGAAGTTGTGTAAATTTGAACAGGTTGTTCAACACAATATTCGGGATCGCATCCTTCTTGAGATCATAGACGATCCGGTAACCTTCGCGGTCGGACTCGTCGCGGATATCGGATATCCCTTCAATTTTCTTTTCGTTGACCAGTGCCGCCGTCTTTTCGATCATCATGGCTTTGTTCACCATGTATGGAATTTCGGTTACGATGATCTGATCCTTGCCGTTGGGCGTGGTCACAATCTCCGCTTTTGAACGCACCACAATTCTTCCTCTTCCCGTCAGGTACGCTTCCTGAATACCCGAATGGCCGTAGATGATTCCTCCTGTAGGAAAATCGGGCGCGGTAATAAATTTCATGAGTTCGGGGATCGTGATCTCATGGTTGTCGATATACGCCACAATCCCGTTGATCACCTCCGTCAGGTTATGCGGCGCCATATTCGTTGCCATCCCTACAGCAATACCGGATGATCCGTTGATGAGAAGGTTGGGGATTTTAGCGGGAAGAACCGTCGGCTCCGTCAGCGAGTCGTCAAAGTTCGGCTGGAAATCGACGGTATCCTTGTTGATATCCGCCAGCAATTCTTCTGCAATCCGCTTAAGTCGCGCTTCGGTGTAACGCATGGCTGCCGGGAAGTCTCCGTCGATGGAACCGAAATTTCCCTGGCCATCAACAAGGGTATAACGCAGGGACCAATCCTGGGCCATACGAACCATTGTATCGTAGACGGATGCATCGCCGTGCGGATGGTACTTACCCAGCACCTCTCCCACTATTCTGGCTGATTTTTTATACGCTTTATTGTAATTAACGCCAAGCTCCTGCATTCCAAAAAGCACTCGCCGGTGCACGGGCTTCAAGCCGTCGCGTACATCTGGCAATGCGCGTGAAATGATAACGGACATCGAATAATCGATGTACGCACCGCGCATTTCATCTTCAATGTTAATCGGAATTATACTCTGCCTTGCCGGGGGTAGGCCACCACTCTCTTCTGCCATGTAAAATCTTTGTTTTTTGCTTAATTGGGGCTCTTTTTAAAGCTGTGCAAGATAATAAAAATCGATACTTTCTTTGTACCCGGATGCAATTAGTTTAGACAGTTTTTTGCGGAAAAAACACGGCCGGAAACGGGTTAAAAAGAGACGCCGGATGCGAGGTTAGTAAGGGTTGAGACGCTTCTTGTTCTTGCCTTTGTACTTGATCAGGTTGGGGTGATTTTCACCATAGTGAGGATTCTGCTTTTTATAGATCGGATGTACCCGGCTCCGGTATTCCTTGTTGCCGTGAGCATGATTCATCTGCGCTTTGCAGGTCTTCAAAAAACATCGCCGGAGTTCCGGGAAGCGATAGGTTGCCCCGATGTTCAGGTAAAAGGCGTTGAATTTATGGGTGATGGACTGGCTGGTTTCCGGTATCGACAGCTTATAGCTCTTGATCTCGTAGGAAGGCCGGACAAACAACCTGAAATACTCGGACATCTCACGTTCGACCGCGACGCCGATGTTCAGGAATATTCCTTTTTTTATGAGGCTTTTGTCGAAGTTCTTTCCCAGGTTGTATCCACCAACATTGGCATCGACGACAAGGAGGTATTCGTTGTAACGATAGACCGTTCCGCCAATCATACCGAAATATTTCTGCAGAAAAAAGCTGGAGAAGTCGGTCGAATAGCTTGAGATCTTATCGCCGTAAGTCACGGGTCTGAAATCACCCATGTTCACGTACTCGAAGGAGTAACCTCCGCCGATGCGGTATTTGTCGAATTCCACGTGCAGGGTTGCTTTCAACGGGATATTAAATGCCTTGGCCCTGAATCCGATCGAAGTCGTGTCTGAATTTACAAGAAATGCTCCGGGAGCTATGATATTGGTAGTATCGACTACACGGTTAATCCAGTTTGCATAACCGGCCGTTGGAGTTGCAGGCTGAAACAGGTTCGGGGCCAATCCGGGGTTTTGGAGTATTCCAAAGCCACCCAGGTCATGTCTGAAAGTTGTGCTTCCGTAGCCGGTGCTGAGACCGAAAGTAACTTTGCTGAGTATCTTCCGGAGGAAGCCGGTTCCCTGTCTTTCGATGTAAAAATATTCCAGCGGAACCGACGCATCCTTCTCGTTTTCATACTGTGCATCGGCGTACTCTGGCAGACAAACCAGGCTCAACAGAATAAGGGTGACTATTGCGGTAAAACGCTTCAGAAAAGTAGGTTTAATATCGCTGAATCAAAAAAATGTAAGCCGTTCATAATCTGGCCATTGGGTTCTAAAGTTAATTCAAATTCCGCAATCATCCTATTCCGGCAGAAAGAAGGCGTGTAACAATAACTGCAAGCATAATAAAAAATCCTTAAACGAACTCACGTACCGACTTAATAGAACCGTAAGGGAGCACCTGAAGTCTCTAACGAGGAGAAGGTATGAAAAAGTGTTTGTCCGGGTTTTGCCTGATACGTGAAACGGTAGTCGGTCGCAGGACTACCGGGCGCATGCAGGATCAGCCGGGCTTCGTTCTTTCCGGCACGCAAGGGTATCCGCGAATAGTAGATGCTGTGCGGAAGGGTCTGCCAGTTCCGGGTATCCGCTTTTTCGGTCAGCGCATTCACCATTCCCAACACAGCACCGAGACGGTCATCTTCCTTCCGGAGGCTTTGTTCGGCTACCTTTTTCATAGCCGCCCGGAGTAAACCTTTTCCAAATTCCTGCAGCATTCGTTGTTTCAGGCTGTAAAAGGCAACCTTGTTGATGTCTTCGGCGAGTTGGAGTCCGTACGCGATGCTATCCATCTCCAGCGTCGCGTTGTTATAAAATACCGGGCGTTCGGCGTACCGGGGAAACGCCACCCTGAAAACCTGTAATTTCGAAAGTTTAGAACGGTCGTCTTCGTCGTCCACGCGGTAAGGAAATGTGATACCCAGATCATCATTCTGAAAGATCATCATGTTATCCGCACCAGGTGTGATCACAAAGTTGACACTCCACTCGCTCTTCACCGGTCCGAGTCCGTTGTGCCAGAAAAAAATCAAATCGCCGGCGCGTTCGGACAGCGTGTAGTCCTCCATGTGAAATTTGGTTTTATAAAACGCCGCCTCTTCACTGAAACCGGTCTTCCAGGCCGTTTCGATCAGGTCTTTCCGGAGTTGTTCGGGAGGCTCCATTCCAAACATCTTTGCGTATTCCGTCTCATACACCTCAAGCGCGTTACGGTAGGCGATGAAGGCGTTGTTGTAATCGGCCGTCGATTGGTATATGATTCCCATCAGGGTATGAATAAACGCATTGCGTTGCAACTTGTCAGCCGACGAATACTTATCGGACAATTGATTGAGACGGATATTCAACCTCCTGCATTCCACCAGGGCGTCTTCCGGGCGGTTCATTTTCAAAAAATTAATCGCCTTGAAATAGAGGATCATCAGATGCTCGTGATCTTCTCCGCGGTAGACGGTAACATTCGGGTTGGTGAAGTACGACGTTGCCTCGTTCACATAATTTATCCGGTAGTCTTCGCCAAAGAGGAAAGCTTTCTCAAAATATTCGTTACTCTCCTGGTATTCGCCAAGAATAGAAAGCAACAAACCCTTGTTTGCAAAATAGATTAACCGCGTTTTGCCCTCCGACTCGTTGTCGTTTTTCCGTAGGGACTCCAGGGCTTCCTTCAGGTTCCCATGTTCAAATGCCGTATTGAAATCGGCATGTGTCTGGTAATACGTCGCGCATGCATTCGCGATCATGAGCAGGATAAAGAGGGATGCCGTTCGGATAATTCGCCAACTCATTGTTTTGCAGCAGGATCAGTTCCTGACAACTTTTTTGATCTCATGTTGCCCATACCAGATGCGCTTGTTTGTTTCAATGTCCGTCAGATAGAGCGTCGTGATATAGTTGATGATACGTTTATTATTGTTCGTATCGGTTTCGGATGTCATTTCGCCAAAAAGCATCAGGTCGGCGCCAATCTCTTTGCCCCATTGCGACACCGTGGCCGGGTCGGCAAAATCCTGTTGCTGGGCCCGCTCCGTCCGCAATTTGTCTCTGAATTCATCCGACTCCACCAATTCCGCGATGTTGGAATTGTAAATAGCGACTTCCAGTTTTTTTATGTAGTTACCGGCGTCGATATGCTCGCTGGTTTTATTTCGGATCAGCCCGACCACGATGGCGGGTTTCCCGGCCTGTTCCCTGGCGTATTCCTTAAAACGTTCGGACGTCATTAGTTCGCTGATCATTTTATCGGCCACCATCCTCGAGTCGGAGTCGTTCCAGCGACCGCTGAGGTCTACCTGGGTATCGGGAGCAATGCGGGTAACGCTACGGGTTTGACAGGAGAATAAGAAAGGGATCAGCAGAAGGGTTAGTATCCTCGCCATAGATGAAACAGGTGTTTGATGAGCGTAATTCAAAAATCCTGCCGGAAGATACGCAGAAACACGTTCGCCTTGTTTCAATGGGTGTATGTTTATCAGATCGGTTTAAGGGCTTTCAGACGGGCGATAACATCCTTTGGGTCTTTGGAGCTGAACACAAAATTGCCGGCTACCAAAATATCCGCTCCGGCGTCGAGCAACTGCTGCGCGTTCTCCAGCGTAACCCCGCCATCAATTTCAATCATGGCGGCAGCCTGATGTTCAAGGATCATTTTTTTTAATTGCCGTACTTTCCGGAAGGTATTGGTTATAAATTTTTGTCCGCCGAAACCCGGATTTACGGACATCACACAGACCAGATCGATATCCCCGATAATATTTTCCAGATCGTTCACCGGAGTATGAGGGTTGAGCGCAACTCCTGCCCTGCACCCCATCGCTTTTATCTGCTGAATGTTACGATGAAGGTTCTGGCAAACCTCCACATGTACCGTTATGTTTTCTGCACCGGCCTTCTGAAAAGACTCCACATGTTTTTCGGGATGTACGATCATCAGGTGAACATCCAGTGTTTTGCGGCTGTGCCTTTTGATGGCTTCAACCACCGGGATACCCAGCGAAAAGTTAGGCACAAACACGCCGTCCATGACGTCAACATGGATCCAGTCAGCCTGGCTTTCATTTAACATGTTAACTTCGCGCTCCAGGTTGGCAAAATCGGATGCTAATATTGAGGGAGCGATGATAGGTGACGCCATAGGGATATATTCCAGCGTCAAAAATAGTGTAAAGTTTTAAGTTTTGAAGGGGATCACGCCTTAACCATCCGATAAACATAACGTTTGCCTCCCCAGGAGATACGTAAATAGTATAAACCGGCTGCAAGCGGCGACAGGTTAGCGGTAAAGGTCCGGTTCAGCCAGGAGAAGGCCGCGTCGGCGTTATAAAGTACCTGACCCTGCGACGAAACGAGTTCGATCCTGCAGGTCGTCACCTGGGTCGGATCGAACGGCTTAATGGTGAATGTGTCGGCCAGTACGGGGTTAGGAAAAACTTCGAACACATTTTCCTGTGGTTCCTGTTCCAGGAGGTTTACCACAGCCTTAAAATTCGGGATACCGTATCCGAGGAGATTATCCGGGTCGGCCGCCTGCGAGGCGGAAGCCCTGATAGCATCCATTACTTCTTTGTTTGAGAGTGCGGGGTAACGCTGCCAGACGCCGGCCACCAGGCTTGTGATCAGTGGTGAAGCGAGCGATGTACCGCTGGCTGTACCCGTCAATCCGTCAGGCCGGATAATACTTGTATTCACGCCGAGGGCCGCCACATCGGGTTTGATCCGGCCATCTGCCGCCGGGCCCACGGAACTGGAGCCCGAGCGTTGTCCGCCGCTGTTTACGCTGGCTACTGCCAGCACATCTTTGGCGTCTGCCGGTGCCGTGATGATCTGCCACGAAATCGCTCCTTCGTTTCCGGCGCTGCATACGACGACAATTCCACGGTCTGCGGCAAACTGCGCTGCACGCGATATAACCGTTGTCTGTCCATCCATAGCCGCCTTGGGATAATTCATGGAAGTATCGTCAAAATCGTAATATCCCAGCGATGAATTGATCACGTCAACTCCGGCGCTATCCGCACGTTCGGCGGCAAACAGCCAGTTATATTCTTCGATCCTGTATTCGGTCCCGACATCCTCCGTGACATAGAGCTGATAGTTCGCTTCATAGGAGCCACCGGTGAAATTGTCCTCTTGGTATGCCGCGATCACGGAGAACACTTCCGTACCGTGCTCATCGTATTGAAATACATCCTGCGAATTGTAAACAAAATCCTTCGATACGGACAGATCGATTCTGTTCTCGTCAAAAATGTGCGCAAAGGGAGCCGTACTGTTGACGCCCTGAAAACCGCTGTCGAAAATACCGATGTAAATCGTTTCCCCTTTATACCCGGCATCCTGCATGTCGTCAAGGCCGATCATCTGAAGCTGTGTGAGGGTCTTTGCGGAAGCTTTCGCGCTCTTAATCCGGAGATCGGATTTTTTCCTGCCGGTTTTCAGCAGTTTGGTATCAGGCGCCACGAATTCCACCCTGTCTACATACGGCAGGCTTTCAAGTGCCGGAACAAGCGATGTATTACATTGTACCAAAGTACCGTTCATCCAGCGGGTGGAGAAAAAAACATCGGCGCCCGTGTCGCGAAGTCCCTGAATATACGAGGCGTTTACCGGCAAGTCCAGCGACGTCACCGGCAAGGATTGCCGGATCCTTCGGTCCACTGCACGCTGGGAAAGGAATTGCAGCGGGGCAGCCGTACTGAATGACGTTCCGGCTTTGTCTTTGAAAAACACCATATACCGGTTTACCTGTGCATGAGCGCTTCCAGCTCCGAGCACCAGCAACCACAGGAGCAGTGTTTTACTCCACGCCATATTCCTTTATGGTTTGTTTATAGATCAGCCCGCTCTCAACTTCCTGCTGGCCGAGGCACCCCTGGTTTGTATCCGTGCAATAATTCAGTTGTGTCGTTTCCTTGTATATCAATCCCACGCCCTTGGCATATATTTCTTTTCGCTGATCCAGAAATACAATGTAGTCCTCGTTGTCGTTCTGATTAATGGCGATGCACGCGGGAAAATTTTCGCCGTTGAAGGTGTACTCCTTGTTTGTTTCCTCCAGGAGATATTCATCCTCGCCTTCGGCGTTATAGGTATTTCCGTTCCATTCGGTCCCGGCTTCAATGGGAAGTTTCAGTTTCAGGAAAGGAATGTTTTCCTCGTTCACGATCACCTCACGGCTATCAATCGTTCCGGACCAGGTGTCCAGGTAGGTCCAGGTATCCTCTCCCGCCAGCCGTTTGCTGCGATAAATGACATAGGTTAACTGGTTGTTTGCATTCAGAAACGAGTCGACAACTTCCGTTCGCAGTTCATACGCCAGGGTTTCCGGCACCGTCAATACATACCGGATCTCGCTGACATCATAAACGTGATAAAGGTTTTTGCGGAACGGGAAATAATCCTTGCCTCCTTCGGCCGGGACGGCATCGTCGCCTGAATCGCAGGAAATCGCCGCTAACGCAACCAGGGCTATACAATATCTTACAAACTGCTTCAATGAATAATTGTTTTTTACTGCAAACAGAGCAGAACTTGAACGAAATTTGTGCAAAGTTATTTTTTCTTGACCATTAATACTATGCCCTTAAAGACGGTAGTAAAAGTTGGAAGTATTACGAACCTGAGCGATGCGCGGTACTGCGCCGGTATGGGAGTGGATTTTCTCGGTTTCCGGGCTGTTGAGGGGCAGGAGAATTACCTTCCGCCCAAAAAATACCAGGAGATAAGGGGCTGGGTTACAGGCCCTCAAACCGTAGCCGAAGTATACGGACTAACGGAAGCGGCCCAATTGGATGTCCTGCTGGAGGATTATAAGCCCGATTACCTCGAGATGGGAATGGCCGAACTAAATCTTTTTACGACCCTTCCTCTTCCCGTTATTCTTCGGGTGGAGGGCGAGATTCCGGCCGGCCTTCGCCTTAAGCCGCGATACCTGCTGGTGACCACGTTAAAAGGTCATGGAGATTCCATTCCGCTCCTGCTGGAAGTAAACCGCCCGGGGGAGATGCCGGATGTATTGGGCGAAGGAAACGGGCTGGCATTAAACGGCGGCTCCGAAATCAGTCCCGGACTTAGAGACTACTCGGGGCTGGCGGAAATACTGGAGCAACTGGAAGTAGAATAGTGACGCCGGCATCCCTTAACGTCACCTATACTGGCAACGCACACCTTCGTTATAACCAGACTACTTTCTGTTCGGATTGGTGGTCCTGCCCGATGATCACCTTGTAAAGGCCGGGCCGTCGCGCCTTAATGTAGCGGCTGCCGCCGGCCTGCTGCAATTTTTCCGGTGTTAACAGCGCGGTGGTGAAGTCGTCGCCTAATGTTCTGCACTCGGCCAGTACATCGCCAAACGGATCGATGATCATCGAGCAGCCGTTCTTGAGCTGATCGTCGTCCATACCGATGGGGTTGGAAAATACCACATAGATACCATTGTCGTAGGCGCGGGCGGGCAGCCATTTCATCAGCCAGCCCCGTCCCTTCATGCCGTCAAATTCCAGGCGGAGAGATGTCGGATCGTTCTCCCTGTCTTCCCAGAGTTTCGGGTCGACAAAGCCGGCACCGGGTCGTGTTGAGGGAGTGCACATCGTCACGTGAGGCATAAAAATAACGTCTGCTCCCAGCAGTCTGGTGGCGCGGACGTTTTCGATGATATTGTTGTCATAACATACCAGGATACCACACTTCCATCCATACAGGTCGAATACACAATACTGATCGCCGGGATTCAAGAAGGGGTTTATAAAGGGATGCAGTTTTCTGAATTTGGCGATCAAGCCGGTTTTATCCACGCAGACGTAGGCTTTGAATAGCTTTCCCTGCTTGTCTTTTTCAAACAGGCCGGCCAGTATGGCAATGTTATTCCGGGTAGCGATCGCGATGAGTTCCTGTACACTTGGTCCGTCGGGAATTACCTCGGAAAGTTCCAGCATTTGCTCCTTAGACAAGTGCCGGGCAAAGGTGTAAGCGGTTACGGAACATTCGTGAAAAGCGATTACCTGGGAACCTTCCGCGGCAGCCGCGCGCGACAGCCGGTCAATAACATTCAGGTTGTACGATTTATCGCCACTTCGGTTCTCGAACTGGGCGGTGGAAACGCGGAGGTTGTTCATATTCCTTTCGTTTACGTTACCGCTTCTTTTTTGTTTTTACAGTTTTTTTCTTCAGGTTCTTTTCCATCCGTGCCAGTCTTTCTTCCAACTGCAGCAGCTTGTTGATGATAATGATGTGTGTGTGCCGGGCATCGATTCCCACAACGCTCTCCTTGCTGGAGATATAGTTGCCGATCTCCTCGTACACGGGATTTTCTTTGGCGATCAGTTGCTTCTGTATTTTCATAAAATGTTTTTTTATAAAAATAGCAGGATCCCGTCCGCCTCGCGGTATTCGTTTGGAAATTATTCCTGGATGGAATGGGTGGTTGCCAGGGAAGATCGTGGCTGACGTAACCGGTCATCCCACTGCAAGATGGAGCAGGCACGACCCTATCAGATTGTGTTTGTGGTGTTTTCCCAGATTTTTTTCCAGCGCTTGCGTTGTTTGGGGTGAAACGTCTCCCAGATATCCTCGCTGCGTTGCTGGAGGCTTTCTTCCGCTTTGGCCCTGACGCTGGTTCGGTTTTTTTCTTCGTTTACGACGGCGGAAAGTTTCTGATAATATTCGCTGTTGATCTCGCGGATCTTCTGGCATTGAAATGCATCCAGCTTTAATTGATCTTTCCAGAACAGCGGGTCGTAAAGAATGCTGTTTCTGGGCGTGGAGTTGTCCTGACTGTACCCTGCTGCAGCTGAAAGCAAAAATGCAGCAATAAGAAAGGTCCGGAGTTTCATATCTAAAATAAAGTTTAGGTATCGCAAACTGCGTGCAAAGTTAACCATATCGGATAAATGAACGTGTCCCTTTGTTGAAAATTGTTATTCAAACGAATTAAGGACATCTGTCCCCCGGTTTTTTATTTTTCAAAAACAGGGTCAAGAGGAATGCAAACGTTTGGAATCAAAGATACCAAAGGACCGAATCGGTCAACGGTGGCCACCCACTGACTCCCTCCCCTTCAGGGGCCTGGGGTGGGACCGGTTCTCAGGGCCAGTAGGATCTTATTTTATTCCGGAGAAATGTTACACTCCGCTCCAGCTGATCCATACCATCCACACCGTCTTCGATGCTGATCCATCCGTTGAAGTTTACTCGCTTCAGTTCCGTGAAGATCGCATCGTAATCGTTCAGGCCTTTACCGATCTCTCCGTGACTCAGGCGTTTTGCGTATCCGGCCGCTCCACCCTCCTCTCGCCGGAGATCTTCAATCGTACCTTCCAGGAGATAGCGGTCGCTGGCATGCATCGTCACTACGCGGTGGGAAACTCTTTTTAACAGGTCGATCGGATCTTCTCCCGCCAGATAGGTATTGCTGGGGTCGTAGTTTACACCAAAGAAGGGATGATGAATACTTTCCACAAGTTTGCAGAACACATCCATCTTCTGTGCGAACTCCGGGTACTCCCAAAAGTCGTCCTTATAATGGTTTTCAATTATTAATGTAATATTCCTCTCCTGCGCATAGGGAAGGCACGCTTCGATACAATCCACGGCAAGCTTTACACCTTCGTCAATGGAAAGTTCCGGCCGGCGCTGGCCGGAGAGAACACGGCAATAAGATCCTCCCAACGTGTGGGTCATGTCGATCCAGTTCTTTTGTTTCGCGATCTCGGCTTGCCTGAATTTCACATTGGGGTGTGTAAAATCCGGCGAGCAGCACATCATCGGAATGACCTTACCGTGGTCTTCCACCTGTTCGCGGAAGCGCTTCCAGTTTGCCTTCACATCCATTTCGAGAAAACCGGCATACCACTCGAGACCATCGATGTCCAGCTTAACGGCCAGGTCAATCCATTCGGAAACCTTCATCGTTCCGTCCTTACAAAGGGCCTTCATAAAGGCTTTCGGGAATGCTGCTAATTTAGGCATGATACAATCTGAATAAAGTATGTTAAGAGTTACGTTTTTGAAATAGTCGTTTCATCCTTGGGTGGGTTTCGTCCGATAAAGGGATGTTGTTCGAGATCGACGACCTGGCCGCTGATGGGTCCGCTTTCATCGGCGAGCCAGTAAATAGCGGCGGCGGCTATCTCGGCCGGTAACAGGATACGTCCGGCGGGAGCGTATACTTTTGGAACCTTCGTGAACCAGTCATCCGCCAGTCCATGATCCTTTTTGCGTTGTGTTTCCGTTTCGGTCAGCACCCATCCGGGGTTTATCTGGTTTACGCGGACGCCGTCTTCGCGGTGTAGTGTATCACCCAGGTTGCGTGTCATGGTCATCAGGGCTCCCTTTGAAACGCTGTAGGCAAAAAGGTTCGGTTCACCGCTCCAGGCATTAACGGAGCCGATGTTGAGCACACATCCGCGCGTTTCCCGTAAATGCGGGAGTGCCGCCTTGACCAGCGCAAACGGGGCCAGTGTATTTACTTCGAGTACCCGCCTGAAAAAATCAAGATCGGTAGTATGAATATTGGAAGACACAACGGCCGCGGCATTGTTCACCACGGCATCCAGTCTTCCGAAAGATTTCAAAGCCAGGTCTACGAGGTTACCGGGTAATCCTTCGCGTGTAATATCACCGATGAGCAATACTGCCTTTTCTCCGCCGATGGAGGATACTACTTCCTCTCCCAGATCCTTTTCCAGTCCGTGAATAACGACGCGAGCGCCTTCCGACACACAAGCGAGAGCGATCGCTTTTCCGATACCGGTTGTACTGCCGGTGACAATGATCACCTTATCTTTCAGTCTCACGTTTATACAGGTTTCAGCACGCTCTTTACAACCTCGCCAGCGTGCATTTTTTCAAATGCTTCATGCCATTCTGTAATGGGCCACACGCCGCCGATGATCGGTTTTACGTCCAGCTGGCCGCTGGCAAGCAGGGCAATTACCCTTTCCCATATCGGCCAGTTGTGACTGAAGCTGCCCTGTAGTGTAACATTCTTCTGTACCATCTGGTCGAGCGAAAAACCCAATGGCTGACGACCCCATCCGACCTTTGAAATATGGCCGTTCGGTCTCACGAGTTCCATGGCTATTTTCAAGGTGGCGCTCACGCCGGCAGCGTCGATGATACAGTCGGCTCCCAACCCGTCGCGGTGCCTGGCCCAGGAGGTCGCGTCACCGATGATCACTTCGCAACCGTACTGCCGGGCAATGTTCAGCCGGTGGCGGTCACCTTCTAGTCCGACTATAGCCACTTCGGCGCCACAGAGCCTGGCGACGGCCGCACACAATATTCCGATGGTACCGGGGCCTAATACGATCACCCGGTCTCCCGGTTTGAGTCGTGAATTTTCGACGACGGCGTTGAATGCGACGCAACAGGGCTCCGTCAGGCATGCCTGCTCGAACGCGAGATTGTCGGGCACACGGTGCAGGCAACGCGCGGGAACTTTTACATACCGGGTCATGGCGCCGTTCACGCCGTAACCGAAGCCTTTTCGTGTAGGGTCAAGGTTGTACAGGCCTGTTCTGGACATCGGGTTGGACGGATCGATTACGGCGGCGGTCTCGCTTACAACCCGGTCGCCTTTCTTCCAGCCGACGACGCGACTACCGAGTTCTGCGATATGACCACCGAACTCATGGCCGAGCACAACCGGGTAATTAACGGGCCAGCTATGGTCCGAGGTCCATTGATGCAAATCGCTTCCGCACACGCCTACGTTGGCTACTTCCAGTAAGATATCTTCCTCACCGATCGACGGTCGTTCGATTTCGCGGATCTCGACTGAACCTTTCTCCGGGGCGTAGTTGACGACTGCTGCTGATTTCATATTCCTGATGTTTGGTTGTTTTTCAATACTTCATGTTCAATATCATTTCGAAATTCTACGCGCCGACTTTTACATCTCCGTAGGCGTGAATTTTTTCGCAGATCAATCTCAGGGACGTTTCCAGGTTACCGTCTGCTGTCTTGAAGGCTTCGGCGTCGATGGTCAACGGGGCACCCAGGACAACGAGCGGGGCTCCGTATGCCGGGCATTGAATCGCCTGCTCGAGGCTCAATCCACCGACAGCCTGAACGGGGATATTTACCGCCCCTACAACCTCCTTCAGCTGATCCAACGGACTAGGCATACGCAATCCTCTGGCCGCTATTCCCCTCCGTTCATCGTAACCGATGTGGTGGATCACATAACCACAACCCAGATCCTCCAGCCACCTGGCCGCTTCCACCATATCCGGACAACCGAGGTTGTCACCCATTACGCCGATACCAAAATCACGTCCCGCTTTTACCACACACCGGATCGTCTCCTCATGGGCTCTGGCCATGACAACCACGTACGACGCACCGGCCTTCGCCATCATCTCAGCTTCGAGGTAACCGCCGTCCATGGTTTTCAGGTCAGCGACGATCGGTGTATGGGGAAACGCTTCCCGTAATTTTTTTACACCGTGAAGTCCCTCGGCAAGAATCAACGGTGTACCCGCCTCCAGCCAGTCGACACCCGCGCGCATCGCGAGTGCCGCCGTTTCAAGCGCTTCGTCAATATTCGTCAGGTCAAGGGAAATCTGAACAATAGGTTTCATATGCAATGGAATTAATGTGCTGTATCGAACGGCTAAACTAACCAAGCTTTTAAGCAAAGCACATACGCCGATATAATTTCTTCAAAAAAAATTAAAAAGTGTAAGTTTTGAAAGCCCGTTTGCGACTTACGGTTAAATTGAAATGGATGGAGGAAACCTTTGTCGAAATGATTAACGCAAATCGAGGAATTATTTACAAGGTTTGCAATTTATACTGCCTCGAAAAGGAATATAAGCAGGACCTGTTCCAGGAAATCGTCCTGCAACTTTGGAAAGCGTTCCCCACCTTCAGAAACGAGTCGTTACGGACAACCTGGATGTACAGGGTCGCGCTGAACACCGCGATATCGAATTTCCGGAAGGAAATCAGAAAACCGGCACGCCGGTCCATATCCCATTCCGAATTTCAGATACCGGACATTCCCCGGTTTGAAGAAGAAAGTGAAAACCTGGGGCTGTTGAAACAGGCTATCCAACGGTTGACAAAAATAGAAAAAGCGATCATCATGCTGTACCTGGAAGAAAAAAGCTATGAAGAGATGAGCGACATCATGGGCATCAGCAAATCCAACATCGGTGTTAAACTGAATCGTATCAAAACAAAACTGGAAACCATCATTAAATCAAAATCCACATGAACCTCGATGACTTAAAGACGGTATGGAAAGATTACGACCGAAAACTCGCGTCCACGCAGGCTATCCAGGAAAAGATCATTAAGAGCATACTTACTACTCGCTCCCGGTCAAACTGGACACGTGCACGCCGTCATTATCTTTGGGGTTGTTTCTCCGCCGCTATCTGGCTTTTGTTCGGATGTGCCGTGCTTTTTGGAAATCCTTTCGATTTCCAGTATGTCCACCAATACATACCTGTAGGGGTCATGTCCGTTTGCTTTCTGATCTTTCTTATCCTGTTCGCCGTCAATTACCGCGAACTGAACAACATTGAGATCAGGCCCGATTCACTGGATGTTTCCCTGAAGACGATCATACATCATTACGAATTGCCACGGAAATTTCTCAAGGGTGTACTTTGGGCATACCTGATCAGTGCTTTATGTTTTCCGTTATCGTTCATCTATCCCAAGATTGAAAGAAAAGGCTTGTGGCTGGCACTGGCCGATACGGCAATACCAATAGCGATCGGCCTGATCTTAATTTTCGTTGCCGCCAAACTCGGAGCTTTCAAGGAAAAGCATAAGGAACGGTTCGAGGCAGACCTGAACGAGCTCAATGAATTGAAGTCGATATCGGCCGAGCTTTCCTCCTGAGGCTATTCGGTGACTGTACATTGAACCCGTAGCGTTTTGTTAGCTAACCGAATTTGAATCACGAGGAACTTCTAGTGCCCGATGTACACTCTTTCGGAATAGAACTTGTCGCCGATCCTCACACGCATGATATAAATCCCGGACGATACCCGATCTGCGTTTACCTGGTAAGTCTGGTTCAATACATCCGGCAGGTTCTCCGTAACAATGGTCCTTCCCGTCATATCGACGAGTGTGTACATAACATCCTGCCGTTGTTCGAGGTTAAACGTTACCAGGAAATCGGATGGGCTCTGCAGGTCTGTTCCATAGATCACGAACGGTTCGTTTACCTGCAGGGGACTGGGGTCGTCGGAAGTGAAAAATTCTATGTTATCCAGGTAGATACTGCCACCGCTTCCGTTTTGAAAAACGAAGGCGAGCCGGACCTGATCATACCCTGCCAGGGCGCTTAAGTTTACGAACAGGCGGTTCCAGTCATCCGCGGAAGACGGTACCGACCCAGTTGGTTCATTACCCGTCTCCCCTGCTCCGTCCAGCAGCACCAGCGAATAGGTGCTGCCGCAGTCGGTCGTGGCGAGAACCTTGAACCGGTCGCCGAACGCGCTCTTGTTCGTATCGCCCGCGCTCCCGTACGAAAGATCGAAGAAGACGCTCGCCGCATCGACAGCGGAAAAATCGAGAACCGGTGAAACCAGCCACGCTTCATCCTGCACAACCGAATCCTCCACCGAGGTAAAATAGAGCGAGTTGTTGTAGTTCGTTGTTATTTCCTGCCAGGATGATCCGACGCCGGAATTAACGGTGGACCAACTGCTCTTGTACGCATCGTCGTCGAACATCTCGCGAAGGGGAATGCCGTCGGAAGCAGTATTAACAATCCTGGTTACGATCAATGTATTGTCGGACTCGTCCACATCCCGGACACCATTCGGTTTTTTGAGTTCAAAGGAAAGAGTGTTCTCCCCTTCTTCAAGCAGCATCTGATTTAATGTAATGGTGGTGTCTCCTCCCGGCAAAAGAAAAAAATCTTCGTCAAGCGCAAGCTCCTGCGGACTTCCACCATTGGTTGTGTATTGTATAGTCAGGCTTGTGACCGGTTCGTCACCTGCGTTTTTGATGAGAACGGAAGGCGTTACATTCCCATCGCATACCACCGGCGAAGGACTGACCAGTCTGGTGACCGCCACATTTTCGTAGACTTCGCTCACGACCGTAATGTTATCCACGTAGAGGTTGTTGCCGTTATCGTTGATGGCGACGAAAGCGAGCTGGATCCGGGACTGACCAATAAAGGCAGAGAGATCAACGATCTCCCGCCGCCAGTCGTCTTCACCCGCCGGTGTAAATGCCGAGGTGCGAGCACTTGTCGTTGCCAGTGTGCTGCCGGATTTGGAGTACACCTGCGTGCCGTTCGCGACATCGCTTTCACAGGATGTCAATACGTAAACTTTAAGTCCATCGGCAAGCGACGCACGGTTCGCATAGGCGACATCAAAATACAAATACGGAGAAGTTGCTGCCGACAGGTCGAATACCGGTGTGGTAAGCAAGTCCGTTTGTCCTTCCGCTTCGTTGTACTGAAAGAAATTGATGAATGAGGATGTGTTTGACTGGCTTTCTTTTGTTGCCGTTTTTATATTCCACGTCGTTGCGATGTCGGGATTTGTGACCTGCCACGACGATGGAATGGATTCAAAGGATTCACTAAATGGAAGAATGATCCGGGAAGGAACGATCGTTGTCACTGTCGATTTGTTATTCTGTGTCCCATCATCCGCCGCACCGTTTACCAGTTGGATATTAAACTCAATGGCATAGGTTCCCGGATCGGTAACGGGAATCGAACCGAAACTAACGTCCGCGGTATCGGTAATTGCCAGAGGTGACGGGAAGGTAATCGTCCGGGTTTCCGCGACGGTATTGTTGATCACCAACTGAATACGCGCATTGGTCACGTTGTTTGTTCCCAGGTTCTTAATGCGGATAGCCGGTAAAAAAGGACCCTCGCATACACTCTGCCCGGGTGCGAGGATGGACACAATGCCGAGGTCGTTGGCATAGATCTCGTTCAACCCGGGGGAGTCCATCAGGCTCGCGCGGCGCGGGCTGTTATCCAGAACCGTGATCATCCTGTCGACCTGCTCCTGCGTAAACAGGTTCATACATGCATCGTTCGTATAATCCATATAGTTCTGGAACATGGTATGAACAGAACAGGAAGTCTGCGGGTTGGAGGGGCAACCGCTAGAATTATCACCCTGGTCGGGGGTATCGGATACGTAATCATTGTTTCCCCCACAGGCGCCGTTGTCGTCTCCCCAGATATGACGCAGTCCGAAGAAATGGCCGATCTCATGCGTGGCAGTCCGTCCTTTGTTGAAGCTGGAATTCAGGTTGAAGGAGCCGGCATCGCGGCTTCCGAAGACGGTGTAATCAACCACTACGCCATCCGTTAGCCGGTTGTCTTCGGCGTCCTCCAGGCCGGGGATGTCGGAGACGGGAAACTGCGCATATCCCAGCAGCGTCGAAGTAAGGTCTGTTACCCAGATATTCAGGTAGTCTTCGGCGGGCCAGTAACTTTGTGCTTTTAATGTTTCATCGTCGTTGGCGCTCCATTGGTTCTTTGTACCCTTCACCCGGACTATTCCGTTGGTGGGCAACCCGTCGGGAGTTTGTTCTGCCAGGACAAATTCGATGTCCAGGCTGCCGGCGACGGATTGAAATTCAACGGGAGTGTTGGACGCATCTGTATTCAACCGGTTAAAATCCTGATTAAGAACCGCGATCTGTGACACTATCTGGGCGTCGGAAATATTCGTAGTGGTGCCTACTGCTTCACCCCTGTGAATGACATGAACGACAACGGGTATCCGGTAGGTGCCAGTGGCCTGGGTCCTGGCTTCCGCGATCCGCTTCCGCACACTCATCCAGTCTTCGAAATGGGTGTCGCTTTCGCGAAGGATATTCCGGTTACGCAACTTTTCCGTCACCTCAATAATACCGCACCGGTCCTGTCCATAGCTCTGAAGGGTTGTCAACAGAACCAGGTAAATCCCGTATCGCAATATCCGCTTGTAAAATTGGTGACGCATAATTTTCGGTCCAACGCTATCCGTTGCGCTGGTTCTTAACGGCTTTTTCCTGCCTGTTGATTGTCCACTGCGGTGTGCTTTTCCACATTTTCCGCCACCGCCTGCGTTGCCTGGGATGGAACGTATCCCAGATCTCCTCGCTCCGGTTCAGCAGCGTCTGGGCAGCCTGTTTCTGTCTTGCCGATATATTGTTTTCATCCCTGACACGCGTGAGCAACATACGATAGTATTCGCTATTGATCTCCCTTATCCGCCGGCATTGATAGGCATCAAGTTTCAGTTTATCCTTCCAGAATAACGGATCATATAACACAAGGGCTTTCTGAGGGGGTGGTGTTTGAGAATAAACCGGCCCAGCGAAGATTATCGTTATGAAGACCAGCACGTAATACCTTCTCTTCCCGGGTCCAAAATGCATGTTCATCCCACCTTTAATTTGGTAAAGTAACGATCTTGACGGGAAATAATTACCGATCCGCCGGATTAAGTCGCCGTGATCCGGAAATCAATATACAAAGGTGGACAATCTGTCTGCCTGAGCGTGAACCGGAGTACGCTCGTCTCATTTTATCTACATTTTTTCAGGTTATCGTTTCCAATATTCCACGGTCTCAGCTGGACCGGGCTGGCACGACGGTCACAGCGTGCGTTCGGCGCATTCCCTACAAATGGCACATTATTTCACGCCAACGACAGGGAATGGAACAGGCCCATCAGAACAAACATGAATTAAACAGACATGCAAAAACAGGGTAAAAAGAAACAGTTGCGAAAACCACAAGCGCAGTCGCGGCCCGGTCATCAGAGCCGGATGAAACCTGTTCCCGTATCAGAACCAAAAGAGCACCGGCAGGGGAAACTCGTTGGAAAAGTGGCCCTGATTACCGGCGGGGACAGTGGTATCGGGCGTGCTGTAGCTGTCCTCTTCGCCAAAGAAGGAGCACGCGTCGCGATCGCCTACCTGAATGAACACGACGATGCAAAGGAAACGCAGCGGCTGGTAGAGGAATTTACGGAGTGTCTGCTATTGCCGGGCGATATCGCAAAAGAAAGCCGTTGTAAAAAGATCGTACAGCTTACGCTGAAAAAATTTGGCCGGCTGGATATACTGGTAAACAACGCAGCCCTTCACTATGAATCGCCTGACTTCCGGGCTATTTCCCGGTCACAACTGATAAATACATTCACCACAAATTTTTTCTCCTACTTCTGGGTAACGCAGGCGGCAGTTGCAAAAATGAAGGCCGGGTCGAGCATTATCAATACCTCCTCCGTTACGGCGTACCGGGGAAGTGAAAAACTGATCGACTACGCTTCGACCAAGGGGGCGATCGTTTCCTTCACGCGAAGCCTGTCTTCCAACCTTGTAAAAAAAGGAATACGTGTTAACGGTGTGGCTCCTGGTCCGATATGGACGCCGCTGATCGCGTCGTCCTTCAAACCCTCGAAAAATGCCAGGTTCGGCAGCGATGTCCCGATGGAAAGAGCGGGCGAACCGGCGGAAGTTGCACCGTGCTATCTCTTTCTCGCCAGTGATGACTCGGACTACATGACGGGGCAGTTCCTTCATCCCAACGGCGGGGAGATCATCAACGGTTAGTGTGTTCTTTTCAATAACCATTTAATCACCGAAGTCATGGCAAAGTATTCAAAAGAAGCGCAGAAAAAAGTTAAAAAGGTAATGCATGAACGCAAGAAGGGAACCCTTCGGAGCGGTAGCGGGCAAAAAGTCACCAGCCGGAAACAGGCGATTGCCATCGGTCTGTCGGAAGCCCGTAAAAAAGGCGCGAAAGTCCCGAAGAAGGCGGCAAAGAAAAGAGCCCGCAAAACTTCCGGTAAGCGTAGCTGATTGGAACAGTCCCCCGGATCGAGGGCGACCGGGAAAGAAATAAGGCGTTATCTTCGATCATTTAAAATGGTAACTTATTTTTCTTTTCCTTAACGTGATCGGTATGCCTGAACAATCCGCCGGACTGCTGATGTGCCGGAAGACAACTGAAGATCTGGAATTTTTTCTTGTCCACCCGGGAGGACCATTCTTTTCAAAAAAGAACGAAGGTGCCTGGAGTATTCCGAAAGGGAATCCAGAAAAGAATGAAGAACTCCTGGCTGCGGCCGTTCGGGAATTTTCCGAAGAAACGGGAATCGTTCCGGTTCCACCATTCCATAGTCTCGGTTCCGTTACCCAGAAGGGTGGGAAAATCGTTTTTGCCTGGACGTTCCTTGGGGCCTGGAACGCCGATGACGGGATCACTTCCAATCATATTCACCTGGAATGGCCGCCACTATCCGGAAAGCAAATTCTCATCCCTGAGGTCGATAAGGCCGAATGGATGACATGGACTAAAGCCTCCCTGATGATCAATCCGAAACAATTACCATTTCTCGAAAGAGCCTTGGCGGTGTACCGATCCGTTGACATCCGTTAGGCCGCTACGGGAAAGGGATTGTGCTATTTCTTATCCGTCCGCTTCTTTTTCTTTTCCTTTTTTCCAAAAATTCTCTGAATGAGGTTCTTTTTTTCTTCCGGCTTTTTGGAGTCAACCGTAGTGATGTTGATTTCATTGTCAAGCGAAGGCTGGATCGCACGAATGAACGCGTTCTGTAAAATAGTAACGATCATCGTCCACGTATTCGTCTCCGGATTATCGAGGCTTCCTTCAAATGGAATTTTTGTCGCCACCTGATCGCGGGGCTGGTTCTCGAACACCTCCGCCGCGGCACCGGCAATTCCCTCCCATAATTTTCGGAGGATGTTATCGTCCCGGTCTTCTTTTCCAACCACATCCAGGTCCCTGATCACCGGTTTTACATAGCCCGTGAAACTTCCGTTCTTCGCCGCCACTTCCGTGTACATTCCAAATGTTCCCTTGTTTACATCCACCCTGGCGTACGCCTGAAAAAAATCGTTCAACAATACCAGGTTCGTATTGCTGAGTGCCGCATTCAGATCGAACGTCGGGTCCTTAGCCAGCGGATTCAATTTCATATTCAACGACAGCGTTCCGTCATATAAGCTTCCAACGGCAGCAACACTTGCCGGAAGTAACGCACTGGAATCATAACTGTTTCTAAGGTTCAGGGCCAGCACATGCAGGTCCGTTAAGTGAACATCGACCATTGGACGTGAGGTTTCGTCTACGTATTGAACATTGCCGCCATTGATCTCAAAACGGTTCACCTGCAGCGGCATGAAGTCATCGAGAAGCCGACCGAACATGGCGGAATCTTTCGTTACTTCTTTCGGCTCTACCTTATCGCGGGTAAACCGGAGCACGGGATTCTGAAAAACCAATTCGCCCACGATGAACCCGTGGAAAAGCGCCTTCCATTCGACGGACAAGTCAACGACTGAAGCGGCGAAAAAAGGGACATGCTTCCCTGTAGTGCTGTCCACCTTGTTTAAATAGATGCTGTCAATCCGATATGCGCCCCGGACGATAGCGAGATCGATATCGTCGATATGACCGTAGTATCCGTCAAGGGTGGAAAGCGTCTTGTTGGCGTAGTGAAGCACGACATACGGCAGGATAATCCGGATGAGGAGCACCAGGGCAGTGACAATGAGAAATATCTTCCATGACTTTTTCATTTTACCGGCGGTAGTGTTGGGTCGGGCGTTGATCGTCGTAAGGGCGATTATTATTGTTATGCCCCTTCAGGGCTAAAATCAAATTACCACTTAAAAACCCAGGGCTTCACCCTGGGCTAAATATGAAACGCCCTTTCAGGGCTAAATACAAAAGCTAAAGAAGCGAACATTGCTTAACACTTCTAACACCAACATCACGGCACCCCATAAACTAATTCCGGCTGTTCACCACCTTGCCGTCTTTACCTCTGCTATTATTATTACGCCCCTTCAGGGCTGAAATCAAATTACCACTTAAAACCCAGGGCTTCACCCTGGGCTAAATATGAAACGCCCTTTCAGGGCTAAATACAAAAGCTAAAGAAGCGAACATTGACTTGACACATTTAACACCAGGCGCATCAGGGTACCCCCATAAACTATTCCGGCTGTTCACCACCTTGCCGTCTTTACCTCTTCTATATTATTACGCCCCTTCAGGGCTAAAATTAAACTACCACTTAAAACCCAGGGCTTCACCCTGGACTAAATATGAAACGCCCTTTCAGGGCTAAATACAAATGCTAAAGGAAGCGAACATTGACTTGAGACATTTAACACCAGGCGCATCACGGCACCCCATAAACTAATTCCGCCTGTTCACCACCTTGCCGTCTTTATCAAAAAGGTAAAATTTCGTGACCTCTCCCCTTTGGACTTCAATGGCATATTCATCCTTCTCTTCGTGCTTATAGTACATCGTCCGGTCTCCGAGGTATTCTTTGCTCGTGAAGATCTTTTTCAACGCGGGTGGTACCTTGTCGGGTGTGATGCTTTTCATACCCCTGAGGTTGACACACCTGATCTCTTCGGCATCCTGCCGGAGCGCTGGATCGCCCTGTATCACGGGATTACTCGTGGTGTCCTGCGCATTCGCGACTGCAACGGCAGCGAGAAAAAAAAGCGCGATATAAAATACGGTTTTCATTATCGAGATTATTTGTTATTGCTATCCATCGTCGTAAAACTATGCCAGGTCGACCGCGGGCGCAGAATTTTCGGCCCGAACATGCAAATCACCTGTCAATGGTCTGACGCACTATAAATGAAGAACCGGTCACATCATGACCGTATTGAAGTCTGCGGAAATTTTTCCAACTTCATGAGGGCGTAATGTGGTGTGCATACCCCAGTGAAATCTGGCTGTCATTTTATGCTGCAATTGTCCCGTAAGGGTTTGCATATTGGTAAGGTTGTTGTTTGTGCGACGCGACAGATGCACGGTTCGTCGGTGTTGATGAGAAAATAAACAGAGACCCATGAGTTTAACCACGTATACCCGGAAACGAAATTTTTCCGACACACCTGAACCAGCAGGAAGAGGAAAAATAGCATCGGCTCAGTTAACCTTCGTAGTGCAACGACACGATGCTTCGCATCTGCACTACGATTTCAGGCTGGAACTTGACGGTGTATTGAAGAGCTGGGCTATCCCGAAAGGACCTTCATTAAATCCCCGTGACAAAAGGCTCGCCGTCATGGTCGAGGATCATCCCCTTGAGTATGGAAAATTCGAGGGCGTTATTCCGGCGGGTAACTATGGTGCCGGTACCGTTGATATCTGGGATAAGGGAACGTATACACCGGAGACAGCATCTGGTGATCCCGCCGCTGACATCAGGAAGGCGTTAAAAGCCGGATCGCTGAAGTTCATCCTGAATGGCAGTAAGCTGAAAGGTTCGTTCGCGTTAGTCCGCATAAACGACGGCAAAAAAAAGAACTGGCTGCTGATCAAGCACCGCGATACATTCGCCGTAGACGACTACGATGTGGAATCGTCCGCCGCGAAACCAACAGCCAAACGAGCCGGCAATTCCTCCGCTGGCGCTAAAAAAGAAAGGAACAACGGCCGGGCGACACGCAAAAAAAATACAGGGACGGACTCCGAAGATGACAAAACACTGACGATCAACCGCCATCAGGTAAGCCTCACGAACCAGCAAAAGATCTTCTGGCCCGATGAAGGATATACGAAGGGAGATGTGATCACATATTACAACACCATATCGTCGTACATTCTGCCCTATCTGAAAGACAGACCCCAGTCGTTAAAACGAAACCCCGACGGCATAAAGGAAAAAGGCTTTTATCACAAAGACGCCGGAGACACCGCACCGGACTGGGTGAGCCGGGTGAGTATCCTCGCTGAAAGTACCCACAAAACAGTCGACTACATTATCTGCAACAACAGGGAAACGCTGCTGTACCTCAATAACCTCGGGTGCATCGAGATCAATCCCTGGAATTCACGCGCCTCCAAACCGGAGCATCCCGACTACCTTGTCCTGGATATCGACCCGGATGAAAAAAATACATTCGACGAAGTGATCGACGTCGCCCTGGTCATTCATGAGATCCTGGAGAAAGCCGGGGCAACATCTTACTGTAAAACGTCCGGTGCGACCGGTATGCACATATATGTTCCCCTGCACGCAGTCTATCCGTACGACCAGGTAAGGCCGTTTGCCGAACTGGTTGGCAGACTTGCCAACGAACAGCTTCCCAAAACCACTACACTGGAGCGGCCGCTTCATAAAAGGAAAGGCAGGATCTACATCGACTATTTACAAAACAGTCGTGGTCAGACATTGGCGTCTGTGTACAGCCTGAGGCCCGTTCCCGGCGCCACCGTATCGACACCGTTGGAATGGAAAGAGGCCAGGCATGGACTAACGCCGCTTGACTTCAATATCAACTCCATCAGCCGGAGGCTGGAGAAGAAAGGAGATCTTTTCAGGGGTGTACTCCGGGAAAAAACGGATCTGAAGAAATGTATCGCGAAGCTTGAGCGGGAAATCGGGTGATTTCATTTTGGACTTGGTTATGACGTACCCAAGAATCCACACGTTGGGAAGAAATTTTCCGGAACGGCCGGAGTATCGCGGGCTGTGGCCGTCTTTTAATGAACTCAGGATTGGAATACTTTTCGCTGGAATGGAATAGCTGGTAAGGTTAACGGCAATTCCGCAATGAAGACAAATCCATCCGACGTATTCCTTCTTCAAAAGATCGACAGTATCAATCACGGTAACGGAGACACCGGCGCCAGCAGGGACGATGTGATGTCGGGCATCGATCCGGTCCATGAATCCGATGTAATCAAAAGCCTGGCTCAATTAATAAGCGCCGGTGTTATAGAAGAGGTGAGCGCGGCAGTCTATAAAGTCACGGGCGAGGCCGAAAATACGTCCGATGAGGTAAGGCACTACGTCCGTCACCGTACGATTCCCAATTAAGGCGGATCTGGATTTCCTGTAAGCATTTTACTGAGAGTAGAGCGGCTACGCTGACGTCGAAATACCCCGTAAAACGCCATCTGGCCAGTTTTTTTTATATTTAACTAATTATTTTAGTTATTTTATTGATCATTAAACTAATTATATTAGTTTTGTGTCAGCACTGTGGCAAAACAGCATAAACTTTAATGTTAAACACTTTAACCATTAATGCTATGCAAGCGCAAATTGAAAGAAACGACCTGGCCAGGTTTTATCCGACTGAAGACAAGTTCCTGAAAGAATGGTTTCAGGCTATCCTCCACGGCTACACCTGTCATGGGCACACCGAACTGAGTTCCTTCCGGAATTATGAGATCAACTATGAATTCGAGCAGCCGAGGGAGTATGTGAACCGGGTGATATTTCACGAAGGTGGCACGCATGTCACGCTGATCGCTCAAAAGATCACCGTGGAGTACATGGCTTCGAGGGGGATTTTTTCCCGTCACCCGACGATCAGGATAATAAAAAGAAAACGAACACGTAAAACCTTTATGATACATGGATAAGATCGACGGCATCAGCGACGAAGTGAACTATGTTTTTGAGATCTCCCTGCTGGTATACGTCTGGGGTGAACTGGAGAAAGTGATTCCCGACCTCGCCGGCCTGGTGGAGCAATGCTGGATCGAACACTACCGTGAAGGCCGGAAACAATCGGACCGGACGTTCTTTCTCCGGTATGGAGTACGCGTGCTGAACCCGGTCATCAACCGGACATTGAAACGACCGCCGGACTATCCGCATTCGTTCGACGAGATCATGAAAATAGCGCTGAAGGATACGATCCGCAAAAACCAGGGGCTTCACCAGTACCTGAAAAAAATGAATGAAGCGAATGCCATGGTTTCGTCGGACAATGATAAGACCGGTTCATAATCAATATTGGCGAAGCTACTCCCCCATCACAAACGACATGAAAACCGGATCGGCCTTGATATCGGGTTCATGGACGTTTCGTATTGGACAACAATGGCATCACCGTGTACAAAATGGTTGAAGGAATACTTCAACGAGCTACTGTTTCATTGCGTCTCCCGAAACTCCGGACCTCTGTCACGGTGAGTACATGCTGTCAGTCCGTGCGGGTATTTTATGCCTTCAAAAAAATTCGCCTCCCTCCTAGCCCGAAAATTTCACCGGCTCCTTCCCAGTAAGAGAACAGTCCTCCCAAATCCGAGCGCCAGTAAAGCGGACGGCAGCCGCGACCAACTAAAAAAACCAACGTATGGGCCCATTTTCGGCTTTTACGCTGGTAAATCCCCCGTCCACTGGGCTGGTACAGTTTATGGAATTACCGTGGTCTGCCGGGGAATGTAAACAAACCCGGCACAAAGAACCCTCTCTATGAATTCGTCAGTAAAAGTAATGTACGTCATCTGCGCGATGGCAGCCTTCGTCTCCTGCGATGACGGTGATCTCTCCAATCCCCTGGCTGGGACGTGGACATTGACAGGAACCACCATCCAGAACTGTAAGGACAAGGACCAAAACATCTCCACCATCTATTCCTGCGACGGCACGGCATGCCGTAGTTATATCTTCGACATCAGCGGCCAACTAACGGTCACCATACTCGACGGCGAAACAACGACGACATCGACCGGAAGTTATACTGTCTCCGGCTCAACAGCTGTCATCAATATCGATACACGTCCTCACTCCATCTCCGGTGAAACCTTCCTGGTCACGCGAAGCGGACAGATGCTTTACCTGAAAGAAGTGATTTCGGACTTATCGGGCAAGTGCAGCGCGACAATTGTGCTGACGAAGTAAAGTAGTCTCACCCTGGAATTTTACTGTGGCCAGCAGCTGAGCGAGCAGACACGATATAATTATTGTCGGAAGGAACAAGTGTTATTGGAGTGTATCAGGTGATTTGGTGCGTTTTTTCATTGGGAACTCAAACCCGAACCGCGCATTAATGACATCCGCATACGGGCTTTTGCGGTGTGGGTCTAATAGTCTTATCATTACCATAGCCGTACCTTTAACTTTCTTGTACAACGTATAATCTTTTTTCATTCCAACAAAGGCTCCCCAAACCCATTCTCTGTTTCCAGGGTCTGCAGGAATTGTTTTAACGTAAGCAGGAACAAACGTATTCATCACCTCGATTTCCAATCTTGGAGAGAACCCTTTGCCTAGTTTGTATTCAGAAAATATCCGGGGTCCATAGATCCGGGCATTTTCTGGACTCCACTTATTCTTGTCTGTATTGAATCCGAATCGCTGGTTCCAGCCACCACCGGTTGTGAAGCGCTTGGTGAACCGGTAACCGAAGTACAGATTGAAGTCCACCAATAAGTCGTCGTCTTTCTTTTGAAGCTGAAACGCCATGCCGGGTACAATTCTTTCAATCAGGGGTTTTCCTTTCATTTCGTTGGGCGCTTTCCTGGGGATATCATTCAGGCTGGCGATGGTGGGAAACTTCTGTTTGTGTTTGGAAATAGACTGCATTGCTTTGTCTACTTGGTCCATTTTACCGGCGAAGTGGTCCGTGGCTTGCTTTTGTGCTTCCTGAATTAATTGCTGTTTGAGTTTCTCCTCGTCTTGAACCATTCCAGCCTTTTGGGTCAGTTCGCCAACTTTGCCCAGTTCTGTTTGTACATTGTTAATCTCTCCTATGTCGCCTAACTGTTGTTCCGCAAGCTTAGTTACGCCATCGAGGTTCGTTGGTAATTCACCGATCGCATTTTGATATTCTTTGACTTGTTCACCAATATCACCAATATTGACGGATGGTATGGCAATGTTTGTTACGTCTTTAAGCTGATCACCAAGTTCAACGCCTGGGATATGTGGAGCTTCAATAGAACCCAGATCAGGAACGGATACATTCAAATATTCTTGAATGACATTAGGTTTTGTTATGTCTAGCTTGCTCACCATCGACGTTAACTTATTGGCTTCTTCCCGAAGCTCAGGAGGAAGTTCTAATGCCTTCAGCTTTCCGGTCGTCTGATCTTTTATCGATTGCAGTTTCTCATTTAAATCTGCCAATGTCTTTTCGCGCAGTTTATTAAGGCTGTCCAGCATATGCGCAATTTTTACCGTCGGACGCTGCAAGGATGTCAAGCTATCAAATTTCGATTGTACGTGTGATTGGGCTGAATCCAGTATACTAAAGTTGCTTTGATAGGCAGATTTTAAGCTATCTGATCGCTCATAGAATTTGTTTTGGATTAAGTCTAGTTCGCTACGCCCATGTTTAAAGGTGCTATCTATCGAGAAATCTTTTACCAGTCTTTCACGGTCAACAGTCTGCGCGTAAACTGACATAGTCACGGCAAAAAAAATTATTATACTGGCGCACAACTTCATCGCTTAGGCTATTTTTCAAGTTCGGTCCTACAAATTTTATTACCAGATTTTTTGATCTTTGTAGTATCATGAATGGGGATTGAGGGTACGAGTCTCGCGCAGAGAGCTGAAGACTTGTGCCAGTTCGAGTACTGTCCAATTTGCTAAATTCACGACTGTCAATACGTATGTAGTGCCAATCAATCCCAACATTTATCAAAGCTACTAGTGAGTCATATGTTTTCCTGATTGATACCAATCTTCTAAAATTGAATCCGCCTTGTCGTGGGAATTCCCACCACGAGCGGGAAATTTTCGCAAGCTTTCCCTTTATTGTTTGAAGCAATCAACGAACTTTTTTTCATCGGTTCCAAAACTGGTTCCAAAGCGCTCGTTATAGGGCATGAAATATATGTCGATGAGTACATTCAGCGATACATCATCATCGATGTGATAATCAAAAAGAAAGTATCCCAGGTATTCAACCTTGAAAATCGTAAAATCACGAGCGTAATCAAACAATGGTTTCCTTTTTAAGATACCACCAAGCTCCCGTTCAATCACCTCCCGGTTATGATATGGTTGTTGTCGTATCCATTGCGTCAGGTCGTCCGCCTGACAGGGAGTGTAGGTTAGCTCAGGGAAGATCTCTCTCATTAATTGGTCAGCTCGCTCGTGAGTCACCGGATTGCCTTTCTTGACAAAAACCTCTTGTTCAATAAATTTGTCAAACGTAGCCGAGTTTATCCTTGCGATAGCGTAATCCGGACTTCGTAGCTGGTAAATTGTATCATTATCCTGATATTTATCATCGTTGTTAACGTAATCATATAGTCGGGGCAAAAACAGGAAGTAAAAGTTATTCTTTGTGGAAACAATGCTAAAACGACAGCCAAGGTCCTCGAGCCAGTAGTTGCGTATTAAGAAAGAATCAATACGCACAAGCTTGTAGCTATTCATTTCGTCCAGATATTTAGAAATGGCTTCTTTCAAAATGCATCTGTCCAAATCGCGCATTGGGTAAAGGTCATACTCCGCAAAATTCTTAAGAATTGCGTTTTTCGCACTGGCGTTGAAATCATCGAAAATGTTATTCTCTGTTGACCTGTCGCTTCTCGGAACGCAATAGCTCGAAAAAATTACAATGAGAAAAATGGGTGTTTTCTTTATCATAGGTGTCTATTCGTCCGCCTTACCAAAGTTACATTGATACTCCTTAATCATATCGGGAGTGTAGATATCGTTTGATTTGAACTGAAAACCTTCCTGAATAATTGTCCCGTCGATGTGACCTCGGTCATAAAAAAGATGAGTGACTTCATGCCTAACATAGTGAGAAAGCCTCTCAGAAGGGCTCTTGAATTCATCAGTGACAGCGCGATTTTGCGTGAAATATGCTACTTGCACTTTGTTCGCTTTGTCCGTGCGTACGAAAGACAAATTATCATGACTGGCGCTCTTACCAACGTCATACATACCCGCCAGTTGATCAACCTTTTCCCAACCACTCGAATGCGCATCAGTTGAAGCTTGATCAAGTTCTTTAGCATCTCCTATAATTACATAGGCTGACCCTTCTCCATATTGCTTTTGAAACTGGCTTTTGGAGGCCACCTTTTTATCGCTCATTGTCGATGCTGTCAATTTGATATTCAATTGCTTCAACCTCTGGTTTATCAAACCAATGGCCTTGTTATACTCTTTTCGTTGCTCAGGACTATGCGTACCTACAATCTGAAGCTTAATAGAAGCTGTATTTTGAAATGTCCCTCCATGAGAAACAGAACCAGTCTCGGTTCTACTGTCAGTTGTGGTATAACCATTAGAATATTCAAACATTCCGTCTGGATCAATAAAACGTACCGGATTATCAAATCCATAACGATAAGGATTCCAACGCCGTGACTTCTCCGCTAATGGGTCTACCACTCCCCACCGTCCAATCTCCGGCATATACATCCTCGCCCCATAGTCATACCAGTTCAGCGCCATCTCATCCTGCAACTCCTTGCCATTATACATGTACTTCTGCTCCAGACTTCCCGCTCTTTCCATCGAATTATACGACAATCCAAACGGAAAATAATCCGAAGTACTTACAATAGGCGAAGGCGTATGGCCAACTGTGACATCATCAAAATATACATCAACATAATTAAAATGTTCATTACTCACAAACACAAATGCATACCCCGCCTCAGGTGCTTTCGCGGATATTGACATCACATCGTGCGGCGGCGTGATCACTAATAGTTTATTGGCTTCCTCCCGAAGCTTGTGAGGAAGTTCCAATGCCTTCAGTTATCATTTTGAGACAAAGACGCGTGCCAGTTCAAGTATTAACCGACTTGTACCTCATGCTTGTCGGCAAATCATTAACCCATTTGCGCATTCTACGGGTGTTTCATTGTGCCTGACCTGATTGCAGCTTCATATTCACTCGAAAGCATAATAGTGATTTCAGGAATACTATTCTTCAATGCTTCCACTTCCAGCGGCGTAAGTAGGAAGTCATGAACCAAAATTCTGAGACTAAACAATTTTCCCAGTTCGTGCAGAAATTTGTCTTTATCTTCAAACTGAATTTTGTGTAACATTAAGAAATTAAGATGCCCCCCATTAATCAAATTGCAGTCTTTTAAGGTGACCTGATTAAGCTGTAAGAACTCGATGGCAGTTGCAATCGACAACCAACTTGGCAAGGGATAGAATATATCTAGTTGATTCGGGTCATCGTGATCCATAATTGGCAAGAAAATAAAGGCCACTTTAAGCGCCTTAATACACTCCATTTCTGACAAGGCTGGTTGAAAATTGGCATTCCCCATCAGATAGTACCCTGCCTCAATCCGCTCCGCTATTAACGCAGTATTGTCTGAGAAAACAATTTTTTCCAAACCCATTTCTACCATATCGATGCCAGTTGTAAGTCCGCCAATCCGGACGAGCACATTGCGGGAACTGTCGGAAGATCTATCAACATCCATATCGCGTGATTGACTTAAGAGTGAACTGGAAATACTCAAACAAATACAAATGAAAATAATGTCGTATGATTATAAAAGTTCAGAATTTTAAATTGGTTTTTATCCAATACTTTAATTGCACTACCTGTACACCACTGTTTCTTTAAGTTTTCGCACAGATCGCTAACAGAAGAAGTTTAAAATTCTTATTTTTTTAATACCCACTTTCCTGCTCTGTTTTTCCTGAAACACGTTTGGTAACTATCGACTATGATCTTTTGCATCAGTGGTGTAGTTCTAACCATACTGAATGACAATTCAGCCTTTTTCCCCCCAACCTTGATTTTAGTTAGTTCTAAAAACCAGTTAATTCCATTTGCAAATATCGCTTCATCGTTCACGAAAAGGATATCTTTACCTCCTATACCCTTCCTGTCAATGAGCCTAATAGTTGTTTGTCGTTCTACTTCCTCATTAATATAAACAACCAAATCAGCAGAACCAGTTGCTTCCTCTACCTTTTCGTGACTTGCCAGTACGTCTTCGCACAACAATACATAAAGTAGTTGCACCAATACCTCGGTGTTATTCCCGGATTGCGCACTCACCTCACTATCTAATGAAAGCGCAAAAATGCATAAACCTAAGTATCTTAGCATCTCGAAATAAGGGATCACAACGTTAAAAACAATTGCTATTTTAACAATATTACCTGAAGAGTCGGAAAATTGAATGCCGTAGCCCCGGACACCGGGATTAATTACCACACCATTTGGCCTCACTGGGACGTTTAATATTGTCATCGGTCCTATTCAGGTCGTAATCGGGCCTTGAATTATTTCGGATGCCTCGTACCGTCCAATATATTGATGCTCATTTTAGAGTAGGACTTTGGTCACTCGCAATGTTCAATACAAAAAGTTGAGGTAAACTGATCTTCAGTTGAGCAATTTCAGAATCAGAGAACAAAGTTTGATGCATTAAAAACTCCAAGTCCTTCATGTTTCCCAAACCTTTAATCAGTGATGTCATATCCTTCACTTTAGTGTTTTTAAAAGCCAAAAGTTTTAAATGTAGATATTCAAAGATCGTGTCGTCTCCGAGACGTACATTGTCCAATATAAGGCAATCGATATTCTTAAACATCTTTAGCCAACCGGGAATTCGATGGAAAGGTTTTTGGGAATTGTCATTAACAAGAGAGTGCCTGATTATTACATTTTTTATACTATCAAAAGCACTCGCCACTTTAGGACTTGAGCTTTTGTCTAAGGGATCGAAATCGTATGTGGCGAATAAATAATAAATTTCTTCAGAATACTTCAAAACAATTGCATTCCTATCAGCTGTCACAACGTTGGGATTGGCAGACATCCCATTCAGATTGAAACCGTATGCAGTGAACCCAGGAAGTATTGTCTTGATCCTTTCCTGCACATGAACCGGTATGGGATCTTGCGATTTTGAATTGTTTCCCATTGATATAGGAAATAGTAACAAACTTAATTTTTAAAAGCAGCATAATCGGTAGATTCCCCAAAAGGAAAATGACGATTAAGTTTCAGTTCTTGTTTTTAAGAAAGACGTCCTTGGCTTGCATCGGGGTAATGACGCTTCCATGGCGCGAAACGTTGAAGGACGGCCGTAAACAAACAAGCAGCCGTTGGCGCAGTTGCTTTTGTATTTCTTCCAAGTAAACCACCTTCGCAGGAAGGGACTAATCTACAACGTCTTTGTTAAAGATAGATAAAATGAACTGGAGGCTTTGTTGTCTCGATGCGAAATCGGTACATAAAACAAAAGTCAGCTCGTAAATAGCTGACTTTCAACTTATAAAAAAAGCCTCAAATCTTGCGAATTAAGGCTTTCTACGCGGTCCGGACGGGACTCGAACCCGCGACCTCCTGCGTGACAGGCAGGCATTCTAACCAGCTGAACTACCGGACCATCATTCCCTCTTCAGGAAGCTCCTTTAAGGGAGTGCAAAGATAGCCCTGCCTTTGTTTTCTCCAAAATTTAAGGGAAAAATTTACTAATGATCTGTCCGGCTGTCGATATGAAGTTTTTTCAGCATTTCCGGGCTCACCGCTTCCGCATAGGCCCCATAGGCATCTACCAGCAACCCCTTTATCCCGTCAGGTGACGAGATCGCGTAAAGAACAGAACTGTCGTCCGGGTTGGTCATCCCTTCAAACCGGTGAACTTCGTCCACGTGAAAATCATCGGGCATCAGTCTGCGGCTCGGGGACTGGCATTCGATCCACTCACGGCGAAGGTTGAAGTCGCTGGTGTAGCCGAGGCCCTTCAGGCCGCTGATCGCCTGGGATAATGTCTCATACGTTTTCATAACATGTGGGTCAATGGGATGAAGGTAGCCTTTTTCCTTTTATGGTCAATCGCAAATCCCGGTGTTTGCAGGAGTAAAGGCAATTCTCTTTAGCAATCCCTTCGCCTTTACTCAGGATTCGGAAAGTCCGCCAGCACCGGGTCCTTCGCTTCTTCCTTGGGGTTCAACAGCAGGTAGGTCACACCTCCCACCACGATCAGCGGAACACCAACCTGTAACACGATCGGCATCTTGCGCCGGACATAAAAGGTCTCGCTGGCGATCGGCTGTTCTTCCGAACTTAGCTTTGTGAGCTGAAAGAAATATTTATTCCGCTTACCAGGCTTTACTTTTTTGTCAACTTCGAATTTGATCTTGTTGTCGTTCACAAAGCTGGTATCGATCGCCCTGACCAGCACGGGCTTGCCGGCCACGTCCTTGTACAGGTCCAGGCGGAGACGTTCGAATATCTCCCCTCCCGTCCACGAGACGGTGTGCTCCATCGCGCGGCGGTAGGTGGAATCTTTTGTGATGTTGTTAAAAAGGATCGGCGCCGTTTTTTCCACCACCTTGATCGGCTTGAACGTCTGTTCATTGTTGTCGTTCAGGAATATCGAATAGATCTTGCTCTCGGGAACACCGCTGGCCTTGATCTGCACCTGCACATAGAAGTCTATCTTTTCGTCCGACTTGTTCGGTTTCTTTTCATCCTTGTAGGTGTACATACCGTCGATACCGCGGTCAGCCGTCACTTTTACGAAGAGGCGGTTCCGCTGCTCATCGATAAAAACCTTGCTGGACGTGAAGTTCGTGTACACAAGCTTCACACCTTCCAGGTAACGTGAGCTGATGTCGTCCAGGTAGGTCGTTAGCCTGTCGATATTTTCACGCAGTGTTTTCGGCCGGTCGGCGATGGGAATCAGGTCGTTGAATACATTCACGCTGTCGCGCTGAACGGATTTCAGCAACTCGGCTTTGTACAGGGCGATGAGATCCTTGTCCACTTCCTGCGCCAGCAACTCCATGTATTTGGCGTAGTCCGATACGGTTTGTTTGGCCGACTCGATGATCACTTTTTCATTCGTCCGGCTGATGGTCTGCTGTGCGGATACGGTAATGACCGCGGCCATGCCGGCAACCAGGGCGAACAGGTATTTTACGGGGTTGATTCTCATGGCGCGATAACTAGTTTTTTAACGATTGACTGAGTGCCGGATACCGGCTGCGTGGTGTGGAGCCGGTACATGACCAGTCCGGGTGCTACGGCCTCGCCGGCGGCGCTTTTGCCGTTCCACTCCAGTTCATAAAATCCGGCGGGAAGGGTGTTGTTTACCAGCGTGGTGATCTCCTGTCCCTGCAGGTTGAAGATCGCCAGTTGTACGTGGGTCTGATCACGGGTCACCGTGAACGGGATGATCGTCGTCCCTTTCATCGGGTTCGGATGGGCGTCGGACAGTACAACCGAGGTGGGGCGTGATTGTTGCTCCACGTAGGACTGGTCCCCGAAGTAAAGGCTGAATGGATGCCCGTCGCTGTAAGTGAATGTATAGCTGCTGGCGGTCCGCATGTCGATCAACCGCTCGCTCCTCTTATCGTGCAGGAACAATGCCCGGTCGTTGTCGCCGAAGCGGGCGTTGTCCCAGTGCAGCGTGATCTCCTTGTTGTCCGTTGTATTAAACACCTTAAAGTCCCAGGTATGGTGATCGTTTGTCGCCACAACGGATGCGGCAAGCGATCCGGCAAAACTCAGGTCGAGTGCCTGCGCAAAGGCGGGAAGGCGGTGTTCATCCTGGCGGTCTTCTCCGTCAACGCTGGCGGGATGCATGCCAAAGGAACTGATATGGTTCCCGAACGTGCCGGCTGACAGGGCCAGGGCTACACGCCATTCCTTGGCGACCAGGTCGGATGGGAACGACCGTTCATCCGCCACTCTTCCGCTGTTGATCGCCGTGTTCTTCATGAACGGGATCAGCAGCGACACGGCCGCATTGCTGTTATTCCGGATAAAGCCACCCCTGAAACGTTCGATGACGTCCGTCGTGACAAAAGTACCTTTTTGAAAGGTCTTATACGGCTCCAGATCATCGGTGCCGGTACCGAGTCCGTTGTTGTAACTCTTGATGTCGCTCCAGCTCAGGTTAAAATCGTAGGGATTGCCAACCTGATTCCATCCTGGCTGCAATACGAGGTTAAAAGGTCCTCCGCTTGTGTTCGGCATTTGTCCCTTTTCGAAGGTAATATCCTGCTGGTTGCGTACGATGATCCAATACCCTTTTCCGGGATCGATGTTATCCAGGCCGGCGAGGTATTCCTTGTATTCCGGTGATGAACCTTCGTTCACATAGTGGGCGATCCGCCACTTGCTTTTGTCGTAGCCGTAGTTGTCGAGGATACTCTTGAATACAGTATTTATTTTGTTCGGCGACAGCACATACGGTATGGCTATGATGTTATAGTCGGACACATCGCCGCCGAAGTCCAGCTCCGGAACGCCGGTAGTCTCGCCCGAAGCAAGGTAGTTTTTAAATATTTTGAACGGCGCGCTGGTCTCCGTCAGCGCGGACGAATCGGTGACTTCGAAGTATGCTTCGAGTCCCAGCGGGTCGTCGGTAAATTCAGCTTCCGTGATCCCGAATTCAATCCGGTTATTGTCGAACAGTCCGGTAACCGTCTGTGACTTCCAGTCAGAGTCGCCTGCCGAGATTCCACGGGTCCGGAATTTTACTTCCTGCACCGTCCGCCGGCTGTATACTTCGGCAAAGAGGTCTACCGCGTCATCCGTTTTGGTGAACTTCATTTCCGTGTTCCCCGTGCTTTTCACGACGGCAGATCCCAGGAAGATATTGAACGGGGCGGGACCGGTGACATCGCCGTCGATGGTGGAGACCGTCAGTTGATTTTCTCCTCTCAGGCCCATGGGGATTCTGAACACCAGTTCCGTTGTGGTGGCGACCGAAATATTCTGCGCCGGGATCACGACGTCATTCAGTTTGATGGTGATATCACCCGGCTGCTGGCTGAGGTTACTGCCCGTCACGCGGATGTTCCGGAAGGCGATAAATTCCTTCTGGTCTTCATCGTCCGGTGCAACGGTCGAGATAACAGGGATACTGATCACCCTGAATCCTCCGTTCTTATAGTCGTTGGGGATTTCCTGTATAACGACCGAGACGGTCTGAATTCCGCGGATCGCGCCGGCAGGCACTTTTACCTTTATCTCCGTGTCGCTGTTGCTGATGACATCTTCCGGCGCGGCAACGGCCGATCCGAATTTTACAGTGAAATTACTTTTGTCGACAGGAAAGTTCGTTCCGTTTATCGTGACTACATCACCGGCCTCTCCTTCCAGCGGCGCGACCGCCGTGACCGATGTTTCCGTGATGTTTTCGAATAAGATCGTGGCATTACTAACCTGGTCGTCGTAGGTAATGGTGACGGGTACCTTTTCCCGGGTCAACCCGGCAGGTACGGTGACCTGGATCTTCGACGGATCGTTGGGAAAGGGAAAAACAGGATCGACGACGGCCTCGATAGTTCCGAACATTACTTTGTTGATGGAGGGAACATTTCCCAGCCGGTTGCCTGTAACAATGATCTTCGCTCCCGCCCCGGCCTTGATGGGTGCAACGGCGGTTACGATGGGAGGAAGATCCTTCGGAATAGAAAAGGACGACAGGAGGTTCTGCGATCCCGAATGCCATCCCAGTAAAAAATGCCCAGCCTTACCGTTGTAACGGACGATACTTTCATTTCCGGTATAACCGGACAAAAACCTGGAGTCGTCATCGATAAAGTCAAAGGTGACCGGGCTGACTCTCCTCCAGAAAATGTCACCTTCACCCAGGACGCCCAGGTTACCGCTGGCTATTCCCTTGTTCCACACGATGAGGTATTCGTTCCGCTTCCTGGACCAGGACGCTACGGGCAGACCGGATCCGTAGTTAATGATTCCCGGTGGTTTGCTGACGAGCGTAGGTGTGTTCCGGAAATTGAACGATCCGTCCGCTTCGATCGAAAATATCTGCTGGTACACTTCAAATGTATAGTCATTGCTGCCGCTTCCGTTCGTGCTCTCCTGCCAGCCGCTCCACACAAAAAACAGTTGTTCGCTGTATGAATTATAGGTAAGGCTTAAATTCCGCGGAGTTCGCGACCCGGTGGAACCGATAGACTTCGTTACGAGATTGTCATCCGCAGTGATCAGCTTGACATCGTTATCAAGCAGCACCGAGGTGATCTCTCCGCTCGATCCGCCTCCATATCCTGTCCTCCGTTCGCCCATAAAATTCCACGCGACACAATACATTTTCCTCTTGTGATCGTATTCCACCGCGGACGGAACACTGAAAATTCGTGTGGGTGGCTCATTGAAGTTCGAGGGGATACTAACGGTCTGTAAGAGTTTTGGAGTTTCGTTTGTGATGGTAGTTCCGCTCGAGGAGACCTTCATGGCGAATACATCGAGAAGACCATAGGGGTAATACGTGATCGGTTCTCCGAAAAATTTTACCTTGGGCCGGTCGAGGTCGGTACGGGTTTGAAAGACAGGGATCATATATTTCCCGGACACGGGATCCACCGCGATCTTGTCGCCACCCAGAAAGACGGTAAGTGTATCGGAACGGGAATAGATGACTTTCTCGGCATGCAGGTTTGAACCGGTGGCGAGCAGGTTCTTCGCATATATTTTTTTGTTACTCCCGCTGACCTCCAGCCAGCTCACCATAAACTCGTTCTTCAGGGTGTTAAATCCAACCGTATGGCTGACTGCGCTACTAGCTGTGTTGATAATAAATTCCGTTCCGCTCGGCTGCACGGCTTTTCCGTCGGCGTACAAGCCCATGACGTTGCCGTTCTTGATGTAGGTAAGCAAATACCGGTCGTTCACTTCATCATAGGAAGCCGAGTATTTGGAGGAAACCGCCAGGGAAGTGATCAGATCCGGTCCGCTTGTAATTTCAAATGATTTCTCCGCGGCGAGGGCGGACGTCCTGAAGCCTTCATCGACGGCTTGCACGGTCCAGGTATACTTGCCTCTCGGCAGGTTCGATATTTTCGCGCTTGTCAGGAAGCCGGCGTTACCGCGTTGTGTGAGTACCTGTTTACCGTTAGCACCCAGGCCATCCGTGATCACCACGTCGGGACCACGTTTTACGATCAGGTTGTAGGTAAGGGATGTTGGCGCTGTTTTGTCGTCCGTCGCGGCGGCCCAGTTCAGCGTCACCGTTGACGCTTCTGCGGACACGACCTCCACCGCCGATGTAAGATTGCCCGGAACGGAAGGGGCCGCGTTCACGGTCACCGTTGTATTTTCATAGACGTTATTGCCGATAAAAACATCGATATCCCCGTCCCTGTCAAAATCCGCTACTCCTGTTCTCCCGACCGGTATGGCAAGCTCGGCTATGGTTGAACAATCGCCGATTGACGGATACAGGTAGATGGATCCATTTATGAATACCAGGGCGTCATTCTTTCCATCGTTATCAAAGTCCGTGAAGTTGAGGTACTGGATGTTCATCCCGGGGTTTCCGCCGCCGCATAAAAAAAAGTCCCATATTTCGATCAGGCCCTGGAAGCCGGTGTTGAAGGAATAAAACGTGGCGAATCTTTTGGAGCCATTTTCGCTGGTGAAGAAAAGAAAGTCCCTGTACTGGTAGTCGGTATCGGAACTGTAGGGAGAGATGGACCGGTCGAGTTCATATACGCCGAGTCCTTTATTGGTATATAAAAAATCGCGGTTGTAAAAATCCAGGTCGCCGTCATTGTCAAAGTCCAGGAATTCCGCACGTCCGGTTGATCCCAGGCGCTGCGAAACTTCAAAACGGTTACCTCCCTCGTTTCGCATGATCACGCCGGTCGCGAGGATATCCTGATCACCGTCGTTGTCGATATCGCCCCAGTCGGCGATACTGCTGAGACTTTCGCCTCCGAGGTTTACCGTAGTCTGCGTAAATGAAACACCACCCTGGCTTACAAAAATTTTCAGGCTGCCGCTATCGAGGTAATAAATGTCCAGGTAGCCGTCGCTGTTAAAATCGATCCACCCTACGGAAGAAGGGTTCAGGCTCACCAGCGTGATACCCGCGTCCGCAAAAGTGGCGGTCGTGCCGGCGAGGTTGTTTTTGAGTATCCGCAGTGCCGTACCGTTATGCTGCAGCAAGTCCATATCGCCGTCGTTGTCGTAATCGCCCCATGCCAGCGGAGTTACCGCGCCGGTATTTCTGGGTACAAGAACCTGGGCAATGCCATTCAAACTACTGCCAAGGAGGCAGCACAGCGTGAACCTGAAAAACCAAATGCGCATAGAATGTGAAGAATAACCGATGTTACAACCCATATCTCAGGTACATCAGAAAAATTATTCTTTAGCCGAAGGATTTTCGATTATAAAAGGGAAAAGAGCGGGGATTGAAAAAAGACAAGAAAAGCCAGCCAGACCAAAGTAAATTTATCTCATATGTAGACCAGGTTTAGGTATCTCCAAAGTAGCATAAATAAAATTGTCCCGCCAACTAATCCACTGAAAGTTCTTTCAGATAGTTTACTTTCTCTTGCCGCGTAGCTGTCCACAGCCTGTCGATCAGCCACCCGGAGTTCTTCGATTCGCGGTTCACATAGTTAACGGTCATGATCCAGCCTTCGAGCTGCAGAAAGTGGTAGGTGATCCGTTCGATCATTTCAATTTTAAGGTCGCCGCTGGAAAACTGCCGTAGTGTCGCCGACCGGGATGAATCCTGTTTTTTCAGTTTTTCATTCACCCACGCGGGGTCGTTCAATGCCAGCCTTACATTCATAAAGTCCGTTCCATTGACGGACGGCGGAAAGTACAACTCGCTCGTACGAAACCGCTCGTCTACCTTCAGGTCGGCGGCGTGAAAGGATCTGATCGCCCACACCAATACACCCTTCCCTGCCGGCATCACCTGCATCACGCAACGCAGCTTTTTCTTCTGTGCGCCGTGTTGAACCACAAATATCAGTTCCGCAAACCAGTACATATCCTCAAATCGAATGAACCGGGGTTGATAGGGATTGTTGATGTCACGAAAAAAAGTATTTACCCTCTCTTTCAGGGCGGCATCCTTTTTATCGAGGTGGGCCAGGTCGAAAAGGGAGAATACTTTCTGATCGCGTTCTTTCATGAAGGCGATACAGGCGGCTGTGTCCTTCGGGTTCGCCGCGCGGGCACTTCCGCTACCCTCGGGTTGGTTGTTGAATCGGTCGATAAAGAACTCGATATTCTTTACACGGTAATGAAAGTTCTCGGCGCGGTTCTCCCAGTCGTACATCAGCTGTCCTTGCGCAAGGAAACCGCACAAACACAGGACAAAACAAAGGGAGCGTTGCATGTACACGGAGAATTTTTATTGTGTAGCCCGCGTTTCCTTGACGTTGATATTTCCGAGCTTCGCTGGATAAAGGATTACCGTTTTATCTCCTACGATCGTCGTATCCGGTTTAATGGTGATATCAATGGCTTTCTCGGTTACATCCGTGTAATCCGGAACGTCATTGGCTTCTTTGTAATAGATCTTCGTATCCTGAAAGATGTAAGCGGTCGCGTAATACTTGTCATCCGGACCGAGACGCACATCGGTAAGCTGCGTTACCTTGTAAAATGTGATTACCACCTTCTCCGCCTTGATGGCATAAAGCCGGTCGAAATAAGTTCTGACCGGCCGGTCGATAATCGTTTCTTTCCCGTTCGCGAGGGAAGATATCTGAACGATTCGGTTTTCATCTTCAAACAATTCAACGGCCTGGCTGATTGAACTCTTCCGGAGGTTGTCATCCATGGATTTGTTGGCGATCAGGGTGATATAATGCTCGAGGCGTTTGACTTTGTTGAGTACGGATTTTTTAAAATATTCCTTCAGCTCATCAGACAATCCGTCCTGTGCCCGTGATGGCTGTACCAGTGAAAGGAGGAGTAAAAAGCTCAGGATAGAAATTCGCATGTTGTTTATCGGGTTATTCTACAAATTCAATGGACAGTTCGATGATCTTTCCGGATTCGCTGGTTTCCATGGCGACAACTTTTATAATGGAATCCGGCAACGTCACGAGGCGGTCAAGGACCTTTGATGCGGTAAGGCGTTCATCGATCCGGCCGCCGATCATGATGTTAGTGGTGGCATAAGGTACTACAAAATACGAAAGGATACGCTGCTGCTCGGCCTGCCGCGTCTTGAATGCAACAGACGAGTTGGTAAGTCCGGTCAATGCCTTCGCCAATGCTTCTTCCGAAATGATCTTTTTAAAGACGGGACGGGCAGCGTCCGGTTTTTTGTCCGGGATGGAAGTCGTTGCCGTCGTAACCGGGATAGCTTGCGGTGGATTAAAATAAAAGTCACCGATAATATTGGAACTGTCCCAGGTGTATTGTTTTTCACCCGACAACTTCAGCACGTTTCGTCTCACTTCTTTAAACACTTGTTCGATCAGCAAACCGGGGATCTGCATGGCCTTCAACAGTTCCTGCGTATAGAGGCCGTTCTTGCCGGTTCCATCGGAAGCGACGGAGCCGGGGGCCGTGGCATAAGCGACGAACGATCCGTATGCTTTTTTTATTTCTCCCAGACCTGCGCCCAGCGACCGGGTCGTTGCCGGGAAGGGATTATTCCTGCAGGCATCGAGTATGATAATATTCATTCTTGAGTTTGCTCTTTCCATGTTCGACAGGACCATCCGCTGAACGGGGAAGCACATGCGGACGATGTCATCTTCATATTGAACCTTTGCGTCGAGCGGGACCAGGTAGTTCTCGTCCTGGTACTGAACGCCATGGCCCGCGTAATAAAACAAGCCTACGGTATTTTCCCTGGGGCCGGCGCTTAGTTTTTCGTGAAATTCCCTGACTGCCTCGCGGAGTTGCATATAGGTGGCGTTGATCACGAGCTGTACCTCGAAGTTCGCCTTTCGCAGTTCGGTCGCCATCGCAGTGGCGTCGTTTACCGGGTTCAGAAGTTGCCCTATTTCTTTGGGGTAGTCTCCGTTCCCGATGACGAGAGCATAACGAAGTTCATTCTGGGCATATGCGGCCTGAAGCAGGCAGGATAGAAAGACGGCACAGGTAAAGACGAACCTCATAAAAGGTAAATATCTGAATTGGAGTGGGATATTCAACCCCGGTGGCGGGAATTTTGTTTGTGAAGGTGCGGTGGTCCCTTCGCGGTGAAGAGGAACATACGAGTGGTAACCATTTTCAGGGCATCGGTATTTTATGATGCTGGAAAAACAAAGGATGAGGCCAGATGCTAGCGTGCTGTTTTCACCGCAAAGACGCAATGGCGCGAAGGACCGCTAAGAAGGTCGTTTGTCCTGATGCAAATAATCTTATCTAAACTTCGCGTTTCAAGGTCTTGAAACGTCAGAATTTCTTTGCGCTAACTCCGTGCCTCCGCGGTGAAAAGGAACAGATGAGTAATATCCGTTTTCAAGGCATCGGTATTTTATGGTGCAGTAAAAACAAAGGTTGAGGCCAGATGCTAGCGTGCTGTTTTCACCGCAAAGATCAATGGCGCGAAGGACCGCTAAGAAGGTCGTTTGTCCTGATGCAAATAATCTTATCTAAACTTCGCGTTTCAATTTCTTGAAACGTCAGAATTTCTTTGCGCTAACTCCGTGCCTTCGCACCTTCGCGGTGAAAAGGAACAGATGAGTAATATCCGTTTTCAAGGCATCGGTATTTTATGGTGCAGTAAAAACAAAGGTTGAGGCCAGATGCTAGCGTGCTGTTTTCACCGCAAAGACGCAATGGCGCGAAGGACCGCTAAGAAGGTTGTTTGTCCCCGATACAAATAATCTTATCTAAATTTCGCGTTTCAAGGTCTTGAAACGTCAGAATTTCTTTGCGCTAACTCCGTGCCTCGCGGTGAAATGAACAGATGAGTAAAATTCGTACTCAATTGAACTTGAAGTAAAATTCACCCACGATGTTCGAGCTATCCCAGGTGTTTTGTTTGTTCCCGGAAAGACGAAGTACACTCTGGCGTACTTCCTTGAATACCTGTTCGATGGTAAGTCCCGGTTTGCGAACGGCCTTGAGCAACTCCTGCGTATAGAGACCGTTGCGACCGGTTCCGTCGGACGCTACGCTGCCGGGGGCGGTAGCATATGCGATGAAAGATCCTCGCGCTCTCCGCATCTCACCCAGTCCGTCTTCGCCGAGCGAGCGGGTAAGCGCCGGAAACGGATTGTTCCGGCAGGCATCCAGAATAACAATGTTCATACGCGAGTTCGAGCGTTCCATATTCGAAAGGACCATCCGTTGCACGGGGAAACAATACCTCGCGATATCATCTTCGAACTCGATCATCGCATCGATCGGGACGAGATAGTTCTCATCGTCACGCTGTAGTCCGTGACCCGCGTAATAAAACAACGACACAGTCTTATCACGATCACCCGCGTCAACCTTTTCCTTGAACCGGAGCATAGCCGCGCGCATTTGTCCATAGGTCGCATTGGTAAGCAGTTGCACATCGAAGTTCGAATTCTGCAGTTCCTTTGCAAAGTCTGTTGCATCGTTCACCGGATTCTTCAGCACACCGATCGCCTTGGGGTAATTTGAGTTCCCGATCACCAGCGCATAACGCTTTTCATCCTTGTAGATCTCTGCTAACGTGGGTGCTGCGGGTACCACCGGTTTAACCTCCTGCTGAACAACGGGCTGCGTTACCGGTGTCTTCACTTCAGTTTTCACTTGTGACGGCTCGTCCTTTTTTGTGGGCGGCGGATTTGTTTTTGCCGTGCTCTCCTCCTTCTTCGAGGTATCCGGTTTTTTCGTCGATGGTTGAGTTGTAGGTGTGGTCGTGTTCCGCGCCGTTATGTTTTGCTTCTCCAGCTTCTCAATCTCCCGCCTGACCTCCGCATTACCGGGCTGCAGCACCGCCACTGCCTTCAGGTCGGCATAAGCCATGTTAAGTTCTCCCATCCGGGTATGAACCTGCGCCCGTTCGTAAAGGATTTTGCCTTTGCTTTCCTTGTTGGATTCCAGTTCGCGGAGGGCATAGTTATAGGCATTCACGCATTCGGTCAGGCTGTTCGTTTTATCGTAGCTCTTGGCCAGGAACCAGTAGATGTTGCCTTTGTTTTTGTGATCCAGCAGGATCGTTTCCTGGAAATCCTCGATCGCACTTTTAAAGTTATTGGACTTGTAATAAGACAGCGCGCGGAGGTAGAATACTTCCACATCCAATGACTTGTCGCGGGTAGGTTTGGTGAGGTATTCCGAAAAATTCAGGATGGCCTCGTTGTACTTTCCGGACGTGTAGCTGTCGTGGCCTTTTTCATATAGTTTGAACTGGCCAAAGGCATGAAGGGCGATCAGGTTAATCAGTAAGAACAGAATAGACTGCCTGCGTTTCATAAACCAAATCCCTTTTAATTTTCAGCCTTTAAAAATTAAACGAAACACCAAACTGTATGTTTACCGATGGGAATCCCTTTTTTGTCATGGGAAACTCTTTGTTCACATAGGACGCAATGGTAGTGTCATATGACTCGGTACTCACATAGTTAACGGGAAATGTATAACCAAAAGCCGCCTGAAGATAGAAGGAGACCGTGTTCGTGGGCATGATCTCGATTCCGGGGCCGACAAAAATCCCGCCGGTTACTTCCGTACTGGATTTTAACGCCTCGTATTGCTCCGGGCCCCAATTGCCTTTACTGTTGCTATCCCCATAGTCAAAATCCCGATACCATGTATCATCACCGAGATTATAGTACAGCAGGTCATCATCGATAGAAGACGTAGCGCCAAGATCTTCATATATTTCATAGGTATATCTTTCATCCGATCCATTGACCTCTTTTCTCGATGCGATGGAAACGAATGGCTTGGCAAAGCCGTAGACAGAAAACTTAGAGTTGTCTTTAATCGGAATCAAGTTCAGTTTAAGGTTTAACGCGAGCGATACCAGGCTCAGGTCGCCTCCCTCTAAGGTCAAAACATATCCATAGTCATACGCCAGGCTTTGGAATCCATATTTATCCTGCCATTCCTTGGGATCACCAGTACCAACATAAGCGCCCCGTTTAACGTTGGTAACTTCCGGATCGTACTTAAAACTTAAATAGGAAACGGAGGGTCCAATCGAGAATACCCTGTTTAATCGTTTTTGAAAACCGGCCTCGATATTAAATCCAACGCTATAGTCGCCGATATTTTTTCCCAGTGTAAACGACGGACCGAGTCCGACGAAGATCCCATTATCCTTTTGGATTCGTTCGCGCTTAACGATTGCCCCTTCATCCTGGGCATTGACGAGAAAAGAACATGCCATCAGCAAGATGGCCAGAGGGGTAAAGTTTTTCATAAAGCCAATTATGTTTTAACAAGAAAGATAGAAATGATTCCGCAGTTATCGAAGTACCTACTGAAATTTAAAGAAAAACTCCCCGATGATATTGGAGCTGTCCCATGTATACTGTTTATCCCCGGAAAGCCTCAGCACATTCATCCGCACCTCCTTGAAGACCTGTTCAATCGATAATCCCGGCTTGCGGAGGGCTTTCAGAAGCTCCTGGGTATACAGGCCGTTCCGTCCCGTGCCATCGGAGGCGACCGAGCCGGGGGAAGTCGCATAAGCGATGAACGAACCCCGCGCGCGCTTCATCTCACCCAGTCCGGATGATATGGACCGCGAAGTAGCCGGGAACGGATTATTCCGGCAGGCATCCAGAATGACGATGTTCATCCGCGAATTGGACCTTTCCATGTTCGCCAGTACCATCCGCTGTACCGGGAAGCACATCCTTGTGATATCATCCTCGAACTTCACATCGGCATCGATGGGTACGAGGTAGTTTTCATCCTGGTAAGCGACACCATGTCCGGCGTAATAGAATAGCCCTACCGTTTGATCTACAGGGCCCGCCGTAAGTTTTTCATGAAATTTACGCATCGCCTCCCGCATTTGCACGTACGTGGCATTTGTCACCAGTTGTACGTCAAAATTGGATTTTCGGAGTTCTGTCGCCACGTCGGTCGCATCGTTCAACGGGTTTTTCAGGATTCCAATGTCCTTAGAATAGTTGCTGTTGCCGATCACCAGCGCATAACGCTTTTCATCCTTGTATGTCGCAGCAAGAGCGGCGACCAGTTCCGTATTGACTTGTTGCGTCGGCGCTGCTACAGGTTGTGTCGTCTGCGGCTGGGTTCGCTGCGGCTCCGTTTCTTTTTTAGGCTGTGTATTGGGGTTGTTCTTGACAATAACCTGTGTCTTCTTCTGTTCACCGGCCGTACGGTTTCCAGGCGATGCTGCCGCCACCTGCGCGCCCGCTATTTCCTTGTTCGAAGGATCCAGGGTCTTGGCCATCGCCAGGTCCTGGTCAGCTGCGGCCTTGTCACCATGGCGCGCATGGAACTGCGACCGGTCTGCCAGTATCTGTGCGGAAACTTTTTTGTTTTTTTCGGCTGCCGCGACAGCATCCTTATAGTGGGATTCCGCCTCGCTCTTTTTGCCCTGCTTATCATAGCACCGGGCCATGTACCAATGGATCACACCTTTGTTGTAATGGTCAAGCGTTAAACTCTGGTTCAGGTCATCCAGGGATTTGTCATACTCATTCAGGTGAAAATAGGACTGTCCCCGGTAAAAGTACAGGTCCTCGTCAAAACGTTTGTTGTGATCCTTGTTATTGAGGACGGACGAGAACATCTCCACCACGGCGCCGTATTCCTTCGCCCTGAATTTTGCCACACCGGCATCAAAATCCTTGTGATCCTGGGCGATAGCAATGTTGAATGTGAATGTCAGTAAACACAGGCACAGCAGCGCGATTTTCATATTCTGATAAGCGGAAGATTATATCAAAGGTAATTATACGGGAGAAATTAATGAATCGTTTCTTTTAAAGACTTATCCTACCAATATAGCAAAAAGTGCTATTTTTAGGCGATTCTATCATGAGAAGACTAATTTTAGCTGCTGTACTCCTCACCTTCCTCCTGCCCTCCTGCAGCAAAAAGTCAGGTACCACTATTTCGGTCGTCAAACCAAAATACCACCACCGCTGGTACGATCGCAAAAAAGACAAGCACCTGAAACGTACAAAATCCGTTCGGGTAAGAAACTGAAACGATCGTTGAGGGATAAGGGGCGCGACCCGGAACTTCGCGTTAAACTCCTTTGAGCATCAGGTCGATATTCCGGCGGAAAAAGATCTTTACCGGACTCTGATGATTGATATGTGCCACTACAATACCCCCGAAAAACACAGAAAGGATGAGGTTCGTGATATCGCGTGTATTCGTGGTTTTAGTAATCTCCTTTCGGAATATTGCTTCCAGAGTAAACTTTTCTACCATCTGATCGAGTGAAAGGATCTCCACGGACGAGATATTTGACACGTCCGGGTAAGCCAGTTTCTTTTCTTCCGTCTTGATCGGGAATGGCTTGGGCGAACGTTTATAATCGGAAAGATATCCAACCAGACTTAAGATCAACCCGGGATGTTCCTCACATTCTTCGCTCAGCTTGTCAAAGAGGTAGTGAATACCGGCGATGCCTTCCTTTGGTTTTTGAGCCAGCTCCACGGCGCGAGACAGACACCACATCCTGAAATAATAAAGGAGAATATCTTCTTTCTGGGGAAAGTATTTGAACAGGGTGACTTTCGAAATTTTTACTTTGGAACATATGTCGTCTACATACAGGTCAGCAAACGATTTCCTCCCGATTAACTTTAAGGTCTGATCCAGCACCTGGATTTTCAAGCGCGCTGCCTTTTCTTTTCTCAGGCTCATTTAAGATTTGAAGTTTCGCTGGAATTAATACTTTTATGATGACTTAACCAACAGCCGCATGATGAATCGACTATTTGCGCTTTTATTTGCCGTAACACTGGCTGCCTGTACGCCGGCCAAGAAAGGACGGGTTGTTGGATTGATCACGGATTCGGCTATGGTAGTATCGGCCCACCCCCTCGCATCCGGGGTTGGCGCCCGTATCATGCGTGAAGGAGGAAATGCCATCGATGCGGCGATCGCCACGCAACTGGCACTCGCCGTTGTGTACCCGTCGGCGGGAAATTTAGGCGGCGGGGGATTTATGGTCGTACGCATGAATGATGGAAAAACCGATGCCCTCGACTACAGGGAAAAAGCGCCTTCCCGCGCCAGCACAAACATGTACCTCGATGAAGCAGGTGGTGTGGTTGCCGGGCTCAGTCAGTTGGGTCACCTGGCCCACGGAATACCCGGAACAGTTGCCGGCCTGGCTGCAGCGCATAAGAAATACGGGACATTGCCCTGGAAACAACTGGTACAGCCTGCCATCGACCTGGCATTGAACGGGTTTACACTGACTGAACAGGAAGCGGAAGGATTGAACAGCATCCAGGAAGAACTGATCGAATACAATACCGTCGAACCGGGATTCCTGATCAACGAATGGGCTGCTGGCGACAGCATCCGCTACACGGACCTCGGGCACACGCTGGAACGTATCCGCGACCTGGGAGCCGCCGGATTTTACGAGGGAAAAACCGCGGACGATATCGTCGCCGAAATGCAACGTGGCAAAGGACTTATCTCCTACGAGGACCTGAAAAGTTACGAAGCTGTGTGGCGCAAACCGCTCGAAGGACAGTACCGGGAATACAAGATCATTTCCATGCCTCCTCCGTCCAGCGGCGGCGTGGCCCTGATACAATTGCTGAAGTCGGTGGAAACGTACCCGGTAGGCGACTGGGGTCATAACTCATCCAAAACGGTTCACCTGCTGACGGAAGCAGAACGGAGGGCCTATGCGGACCGTTCCGTTTACCTGGGCGATCCGGATTTTTTTTCCGTTCCTGTTGAGCAACTGACCAGCAAGTTGTACATCGGGCAGCGTATGCGTGATTTCGATCCGGAAAAAGCGACACCGAGCATGCAGGTGAGAGAAGGTGCGTTAACCCTGGCGGAATCCGAACAAACCACCCACCTGTCGGTTGTCGATGCCAGGGGTAATGCCGTAGCAGTAACCACCACGTTGAATGATGGTTACGGATCGCGGGTGGTCGTAGCCGGATCCGGATTTATTCTGAACAACGAAATGGACGACTTCAGCAGCAAGCCCGGCACTCCCAATATGTACGGTGCCGTTGGCGGCGAGGCAAATAAAATCGAACCGGGTAAACGAATGTTAAGCTCTATGACACCGACGATACTCGAAAAGGATGGAAAACTTTTTATGGTCGTTGGTACACCCGGCGGTACGACGATCATTACATCGGTTTTCCAGACGATCCTCAACGTCACCGATCACAAGATGACGATGCAGGAAGCGGTGAATGCCAGGCGGTTTCACAGCCAATGGGTACCCGATTCCGTCTACACGGAATATAATGCGCTTGCCGCGGACGACAGCCTCACGCTGGTCAGGATGGGCCATGCGTTCAGCGGCAGAGGAGGGATCGGGCGGGTGGATGCCATCCTCGTTCTCCCCGACGGAAAACTGGAGGGCGGAGCCGACCCTCGCGGCGACGACAAAGCAGATGGTTTTTAACATCCTTCAGCTAAGCTTTTCGTTGGCTGTGCACAGTCATTGGGTTGCCACAACCTGAATTTGGTCAGGTTATTTTATTTTCCGGAAAGTGGTACACCCCGGCTGCTTAACTTTGCCTGATTATTCAGGCAGCAAATCCAATAAATCGTCCGCTTTGTTAAAGAGAAAATTCGACTGGCTTTTCGGAAACCGTATCCTGCAACACGTCCTGTTCTGGGTATCGCACCTGGTTTTTTATGCCCTCCTGTACGGAAGTTTTGAAGAAAATTACCGGCAGACGTTCCTGGAGGAATCGATATACCTTCCCGTAAAGATCGTATTCACCTACTTCACCCTGTACTACCTGCTTCCGAAATTACTGCTGACGGGAAAATACGCGGGCTTCTTCGGGGGACTGATCCTCTCCTCTTTCATCGCCGGTATCGCCCAGCGTTACGTCGCGTTCAATATCGACTACCCGATCTATTATCCCGAAGCATTGAAGGATCCGTTCTTCTACTTCCCCAAGATTGTAAAAATGTTTGTCGGCATTTACCCCGTCACGTTCTTTGCCGTTGCCATCAAACTGCTAAAATACTGGTATGCAAACCAGCATGCGCAACAGGTACTGTCGCAGGAGAAGCTGCAGGCGGAGCTGCAGTTCCTGAAAACACAGATCCATCCCCACTTCCTTTTCAATACCCTCAACAACCTCTATGCGCTGACCCTTAAAAAATCGGATAAGGCCCCGGAGACCGTGCTGAAACTATCCGAACTGATTAACTACATGCTGTACGAATGCACCAGCGACGAGGTTCCCCTGAAGAAAGAGATCAAATTTATCCGGAACTATGTCGACATTGAAAAAATGCGGTACGGCGATAAACTTGACGTCGACATCCGCGTGACCGGCGAAGTAAATGAAAGAACGATCGCGCCGCTGATCCTGCTTCCTTTTGTGGAGAATTGTTTCAAACACGGAGCCAGTGAGGAACTGCAACAATCGTGGGTGAAGCTTACTATTGACAGCCAGCCGCACGTGACGATCATCAAGGTGGAAAACAACAAGGCCTCGGAAAACGGGCTGAACAGGAAAGAAGGTATTGGTATTCAGAACGTAAAACGAAGGCTGGATCTGCTGTATCCGGACAAACACGAGCTGAAAATAATAAACGGTGAAGAAACCTTCCTGGTCATCCTTACGATACAAGCTTCAAGGGACTCAACGTAAAGGAGGATAATATGGCGATCAAATGTATTATCGTGGATGACGAGCCGCTGGCCATCGAGATCGTTGAATCCTACGTGGCCAGGATCGAGGAGCTTGAGCTTACCGGTACCTTCAGGAATGCGATCCAGGCATTTGCCTTCCTCCAGCAGCACCCCGTAGATCTGATATTCCTCGATATCCAGATGCCGAAGCTTTCGGGGATCGACTTCCTGCGCACGTTGAAAAATCCGCCGAAGGTAATCTTCACCACGGCGTTCCGCGACTATGCACTCGACGGCTTCGAACTTGAAGTAGTGGATTATTTACTCAAGCCCATCCCATTCGACCGTTTTCTCAAGGCTGTAGGGAAGGTCATGCATCAACCGTCGACAGCCACTCAAAAGGCCGAATCCGTTCCCGATGATTACGTGTACTTCAAAGTGGACAAGAAGATGGTAAAAACCAAAATGACCGATGTCCTCTATATCGAGAGTATCAAAGACTACGTGAAAGTAAAGACGGGAGAAAAGGAGATCATTACCCAACAGAAGATCAGTTATCTCGAAGAAAGTCTTCCGCGGGAGCAGTTCCTTCGCATCCACCGCTCTTTTATCGTAAATGTCGACAAGATCGATGCGTACTCAGCCACCGACATCGAGATCGGTAAACACAGTATTCCCATCGGAAGAAATTATAAAAACGACGTATTAAAAGTGCTGGCGAAGAATGTCTTTTAGGATGACTCCGCAGCTGCCGGATCAGAATTTCCTGATGATAAATTCCACTCTCCTGTTTAACTGACGGGTTTCCTCCGTGTCGTTGCTGGCTATGGGATTTGATCCACCGTAACCTTTGCCGGTAATGCGTTTCTTTTCAATACCCTGTGACACGAGGTATGATTTCACCTTCTCTACGCGAGCCTGCGACAGCTTTACGTTTTGCCCGGGAATACCCCGGTTATCAGTATGTCCCGCCAACTCGATCCGTACACGCGGGTTTGATTTCAGGAAGGAAACGACCAGGTCGAGTTCCGGATAGGATTGAGCCAACAGGTTCGTTTTGCCCTGCTCAAACAATACATCCTTCAGGTTCACGGTTGTCCCGATCTCGACGGGCTGAAGATTGAAGTTCATTTCAAGATCCTTCATCTCATAGGTATGGATATCAAGTTTCTCCATTGCGCTCACATATCCTTCCGCCTCAATTTTCACCACATAGTTATTGGTTGACAGCAATGAGATCGTATAGCCGGCCTGCTCCGTGGCTTTTACCGATATGTTTTCCGGTGCGGCCGTAAATTGAACGGTGGCGCCGACCGGTTCGCCCGTTTTGGCATTATTGACTTTGCCGTAAATGCGAACGTGCTTGTCGCCGTTTTCGCGTGGAAGTTCCCGTATGCGGATCGTGTCCGGCCCATTAGCGACTGCAACGACCGCGCTGTCTGGCCGGTACGGTTCATCGGAGAATTTTATTTTGATATCGCCATAGCCGTCACTGTTGGAGGTGCTGGCGTACAGGGAGAACCCCATCCTGTCGTATGGCCTGAAATACAATTCACGTCCCTCGGTGTTCAGGCCGTCCCCCATGTTCACGGGTGTCGTCCAGTTCACCCAGGAATCATCCAGGCGGACGCTGGAATAGATATCGAAGCTTCCTTTTCCTTTACCGCCGTTACTTGAAAAATACAGCGTGCGGCCGTCGGAACTCAATGAAGGACTCATCTCCTGGAACTGGGTGTTGATCTTGTTTCCCAGGTTTCTCGGTTCGGACCACTTCTGGTCGGGACCTTTGATGCTTACATAGATATCCTCTACACCCCTCGTCCCGTACGTTTCCGCGGAATAGACGAATACGTTGCTGTTACCCGAGATATAGCCGCTTAAAGTGCCGGATTTATTTTGAAAATAGGGAATGGCGATATTCTCAGGTCGCGACCAGCTTCCGCCGCGGAGACGGGAAACGGAGATCCCCTGTGTCCGGACCACGCCGGCATCGTAATGCCCGACGAGGTACATCTCGCTGCCGTTATCCGAAAAGCCTGCTACCGCATTAAAACCGCTGTTATTGATCACGGGCCCGCCGTGTCGCGGCTTTGACCACTGGTTGTCATCAGACAAATCGGATATCCAGATATCGCCCTGGTCTTTTTTTCCCCCGATATTCCCACTGTGGTTTGCGATCGTGATGTATAGTGTACGGCCATCGGGGCTGACCACGGGGTTAAGTTCGTCATCGGAACTGTTGACCAACTGAAAAGAATTCTTGTTCAGGCGCTGCGCTGACAATGTATGCACGCCGAAGAAAAACAACACTAAAATTACTCTCATCAAGTTCGAATCCAATCGCCAAATATAAACTCCCATCACTGAAATGTATCGTTCAAAAATCAACCGGCAATTCAGTTGCCGTTTTTACTTACTCACCCACAGGTTTCCTTTAACCCTGAACCGCCAGGGTAACAGCGCATCGTCGCCTGCGTAATCTATGCCGATCCGGGGCCCAGCCACAATTTTACCGGCGGTAATTTTTTCACCCCGGTCCTCGATCCAAATGTCGTTATCCTGCAGGGACTTTCCGTTCCAGTTTCTGTCAATGCCCAATGCCCTGGTCAATTTACCAGGTCCGGAGGTAAGATGAAATTTATTTGTGAGATCACCGCGTCTGATGATCATTTGTTCGATCCCCTCGACGGGTTCCAGCGCCCGGATGAGAATAGCGTCGGCGGTACCTGCCGTGTTTGTCACGACATTGAACATGTGGTGCATGCCGTAGCAGAGGTAAACATAAGAATAACCCCCGCTGCCGAACATAACCGCATTTCTGGGTGTCTTTCGTCCGCCGAAGGCATGGCAACCCCGCTCCTTCCACGAATACGCTTCCGTTTCCACGATCAGACCACCTGTTATCCGGCCATCGATCCTGGTAAAAAGGGGTTTCCCGAGGAGTTCTCTCGCTATTTTAACGACGTTGGTCCGTTGATAAAAGCTTTCCGGCAGCTTCATACGTTTCTGATTTCAGGTGTGACGGGAATAGTTAACTTTGGCCACCTAAAAATCAAAACAACTAAATTTAGTACCACCATGAAAAAATTTCTTTTTATTACTGCATTGGCACTTGTAGGCCTGGTTGCGGAAGCCCAGGTGCAGACGCCGGCAGCAAGTCCGGCAGGCTCCGTTTCAACAACCGTTGGTCTTACAGATGTAAAAATTGACTATTTCCGGCCTCGTGCAAAAGGAAGAAAGATTTTCGGAACAGAGGCAACTGTACTGGTACCTTACGGCAAAATCTGGCGAACCGGAGCGAACAGCGGAACCCGGATCTCCTTTTCCGACGATGTAAAGGTCGAAGGGATAGCGGTACCAAAAGGTGAATACCTCCTCCTCACCTGGCCCGGAGCAACAGAATGGACGGTATCCTTATATAAGGATGTGGCATTAGGCGGTTCCACCGGCGACTATGATGCATCAAAAGACGCTGCGAACTTTAAAGTAAAATCTGAAAAGCTTACTGAAAAAGTGGAAACCCTGACACTTAACATCGGTGATATCTCGGATGACAGCAAGTCAGCGAAAGTTCAGATCGCATGGGAAAATACGTCCGTAAAATTCACGATCACTGCCGACTATGAAGCCAAGGTTATGAAGTCGATCGAGGCGAATACAAAGGTAAATCCCAACAACTATTTCCAGGCGGCTGTATTCTACCTTGAAAATGGAAAAGACCTGAAACAGGCGCTGGAGTGGGTGAACAAAGCCGCGGAAGGAATGAACAGCCCATTCTGGGTGCTTCATCAGAAAGCAAAGATCCAGAAGGGTCTTGGCGATAAAGCCGGTGCGTTGGCAACAGCAACAGCATCGCTGGAAAGTGCAAAAAAAGCGAACAACCGCGACTACCAGATGATGAACGAGGACCTGATCAAGTCGTTAAAGTAACGGCAACGCAGGCGGTCCGCAGACCCTTATAACTAAAAAACCACCTGCTGGAAAGCGGGTGGTTTTTTAATTTAATTTGAGAAACGCCCGTTCCGGGCATGAAAAAACAGGAACGGAATTATTTTCTATCCGCCTTCTTAGCCTTTTTCTCAGCACGCTTTTCCTTTAACGTCTTCACAGGCTGTTTTTTTGTTTCCTTCTTGGCATCTTGTGATTTAGACATAGCTGTATTGTTTATTGGATCAAAATTAACGAAACTATTGGTGAGATAATCTTCCGGTATGCAAATATTTGCGCGACCGGTCAAGGTACCGGTTTCAATAAATATTCCGCTTCAGGATATTTTCGATCTCCGTATAGATCACCTGGTCATCGCCGTCGCCCAGCGCCTGGCCACCGGTCTCTGCCACATTCGCCAGTACCGTTTCGTATTTCGCCAGGTCAAGAGGTTCCTGCAGCAATTCTTTCAGTCCCTTCCTGATCAGCTCAACACGGACATTCGACAGATCCCTTACGTTAAACTTTTTGGAGACGTACTCCTTCAGATAACGGTCATCCAGAAAATCCTTTAACAAGTCACTACGCAGTCTAACAATCAATTCAATACTATTTTCACGCGATGCATGTGCATTCTTTACTTCTTCCATAGGCTGGTTGTGTCTTCTCGTTTAAATGAGATGGCAAAAGTTAAGGATATTGTGCACTTCTCCATCCATCCGGTTAGAAATTTCTTTCGATACCTGTTGACATGATAACTGTTTACACTCCTTTCGGCAAGGCGTGGCAACTACGTTATAATCACAGCGGGGGAATTTTCGTCCCGCCATCACTCGGGTAATCCGGAATCCTTCCATCCTTTTGTGCTGGCCGACGCCGGCACATTATTTATCGCCGGAATCAGATTCATCCGTAAAAATTAATTATATTTAGTTGAGAATTATGGGTTTATACCAAAAAAATGAGTTTCTGTCATCTCTTGGCCTCTACCCTGCTCTTAAAAAAAACCTCTGATGAAGAACATTTTACGCTCGTTCGCGATAAGCCTGTTGATTACCGGCAGCGCTTATGCCCAGGACTCGATCAAGGTCCATCATGAACTCTTTTTCAAACCTACCGCCGACAAGCTCACGCTCGAACTCAATATAAACCCATTCAGCGGTGAACTGAGTCTGAATAACATGCTCAACCAGATCAAATTCCGTTACTTCACAGCCAGCGATTTTGCCATAAGGTTCGGTTTTAATGTCAACATGACTAAAAAAGATATCACGACTACCAATCCCTACGGTACCAATCCCTATACACTCGAAGAAAACAAAAAATCGGCGCTCCTGGGGTTCAATGGCGGTATTGAAAAGCATTTCCACGGTACACGGAGGCTGTCGCCATATGTGGGACTGGAACTGGCGTTTGCTTTCAAATCATCGTCGCACGTAATCAATGACGGAACGACCGAAACAACCATCGATAATGCCTGGCGGACCGTGACACTGGTGAACAACAATTTCGTGTACGGTTACGAAGAAAAGGCGTACTTACAATACGGCGCCAACCTGATTGCCGGTTTTGATTATTACCTTGCGCGCCACTTCTATCTGGGATACGAAGTGACGTTCCAGTTTTATAACAAAGAGTACAATGGAGTGGAGATCACCACGGTGGGTACACCGTTCCCACAGGATAATCCTGACTCCAATGAGACAGAATTTTCAGTCGGACCAAATCTCCTGAACGGAATTCGGATCGGGTACGTATTCTGATGTAAAAGCGTGTTGGTATGAAGAAGATTTCAGTATTGTTTTTCGGTTTGCTGTTCGTTGCTTTTTCCTGTGACGATGAAGATCCGGTTTACCCGAAGGTGGAGACCGTCGAGATCACTTCGGTATCGGCGTCCAATTTTCTGGTAAAGGGTAACATCCTCTCAACGGGTGACGCACAGGTGCTCGAATACGGGTTCACTTACTCCACAAACTCGACACCCGATATCTTTCAGGGTAACAAGGTAGTGGCCGGCAATACAGCCGTCACCGGACCGTTTGAAAAAACTATTTCATTGCAGGCACCCGGCACGTCGGGAGGGTACACCGTCTTTGTCCGGGCTTTCTTAACAAACCAGAAAGGAACTGTCTACGGCATGGTCAAGGAATTCACCGTTCCGCCGCTGGTCGTTACTTCGGTCTCGCCGCTCGTTGCCAGGACCGGGGATGAAATAACCATCAATGGGACAAACTTCAGCGCAAATGCAGACGAAAACACCGTAACCTTCAACGATGTCACGGCGGAGATACTGGAGACAAGTGTCACAAAACTGGTCGTGAAGGTTCCTCCGGGCGTTATTTTTCCCCTGTACCAGGAGAGCAATTCGGTGTACGTGACAACCGGTGGTCAGACCGTGGAGGCAACGGAAAATTTCAGGGTCCTTCCCACCGTTACGGATTTTTCACCCAAGACCGGAACATTCGGCACTACCATCACCATCACGGGAAGTGATTTTTATCCGTTTGAAACATCCCTTCGCATCGGTGGCATAAACGCTTCGGCTTCCGAGGTAACGCAGACCAGCGTCACCTTCAGTGTTCCTTCGGAGGTAACATCTCCGAATCTGGATATCGAGCTGATCTCCTTCTCGGATGTTATCGATGTACCCGGACAATTTACTATCGCCGTACCGCAGATCACGTCTGTCACCCCGATCACCGGTATCGGAGGGACACGCGTAACTATTACAGGGACGGGGTTCAACACAGGTACATTCAATTTTACAAACAACACCGTGAAGTTCGGCACGACGGAAGCCACAGCATTCGGAACGGAGCAGAATGAGATCATCGCCTATGTCCCCAAAGGACTGGCTGTTGGGCTGTACACGGTGTCCGTATTCACCGGTATCCATACCGTGAACTATGCTACCAAATTCACACTCACTTCCCCTGCGATCACCGGATTTACGCCAACGTCAGGGATAGCCGGAACGTACGTGACGATCACGGGAACAAATTTCGGTACTTACGACAACCTGAATTCGGTACTGTTCGGAAGCGACATGGTGGAACTTTACAGCTGGGATGAAACATCCATCATCGTGTACATCCCCATCGGGACACCTTCCGGAACGGTCAAGATCACGGTGAATGCATCCGGCCAGTCGGTCACCTCCACCGCCGATTTTACGATACTGTAATAAATGAGATTATAGTTTGTAAGCCTGCCGGGCGATCATCTTCCACTGGCCCTTTTGTTTTTCGAAGATCAGCAACACGCCGATGTTCACCGTTCCCGGTTTGCCGTCGTTCCGCGTATCGCCAACGATCTTGTGCCGGACGATCGCTGTGCCGGCCTTTGTAAGCTTCACGGTTAGATCGGGGAAATCGATCTTTACAAATTCGTTCTTCCGGCTGGCGATGGCATGCACAAAGGCAGCTTTGTCCTCCAGTGTTCCGCTGGAATGGCCGTACGTGAGATCTTCGGACGCAATGTTTTCCAGCACTGCCTTGTCCGCCTTCATCATCGCCTGACGCAGAGTCTCCACCAGGGCTATTACTTCTTTTTCATCTTTGGATTGTGCCTGCATAGTCGTGTTGAAAAAGGTTAATGCGAGGATAATAAATGCCAGTTTTTTCATAGGTATAAAGTTAATGCCGTTGTTCCAGTCAGTCGAGGGTTGTGTTCCGCATCAGCCGCTTAAGCCGGTTGCCTTCGTGGTAACACAGCCTGCAAAAGCAGTGAAAAGATAATCACCACACCACAACCGATTATATTATAGAGCAAAAATGCAATATCAGTGGACGTATAGCAATACAGCACAATCGCTTCGGCGATGAGCGCAGCCCAAAATACAGCCGTACCCTGCACACGCTTCACGTAAAATGCCGTAAGGAAGATACCCAGTATCGTGCCATAAAACAGCGAACCGACGATGTTGACAAACTGGATGAGGTTTTCCGCAAAACTGGCCAGCATGGCAAAGACCATAGCCAGGAGAGCCCACCCGACGGTGAACCACTTTGAAGCACGGAGATAATGGTCCGGTGGCGCTTTCTGGTTTACGGAACGTTTATAAATATCGATACAGGTAGTCGAAGCGAGGGCATTCAGTTCACCCGCCATCGACGACATGGCGGCGGAGAACATCACCGCCAGCAACAAACCGATGATCCCATGCGGGAGATTACTCAGTACAAAATTCAGGAAGATATAATCCCTGTCCTGTGTCTTCGCATTTGGAATAGCTTTTCCGATGGTGGCCTTTACAGAGTCCCGTAATTTTATTTCCTGCTGCTGCAGGTTCGTAACCTGGTCTTTGGAAGTTGTGATCGCTTTTTCGTCTTCAGCCTGGATCGCCAGGACCAGTCCGTCGACGGCCCGTCGCTTTTCCGCATATAATGTATTGTATTCGTCATCGAGTGAGCGGATAACCGCAGCCTGGTCCGTTTGCATCGCCCGTTCCTTCAGGACCCGGTTGTGAAAAACGGGAGGCTGATTGAAGAGGTAGAATACATACACCAGCACACCGATGAAGAGAATGATGAACTGCATGGGTATCTTCAGCAACCCGTTGAACATCAGTCCCAGTTTACTTTCCGTTACGGAGCTTCCACCCAGGTAACGGGCGACCTGCGACTGATCCGTTCCAAAATATGAAAGGAAAAGGAATGTGCCGGCAATGAGACCCGACCAGATGTTATAGCGGTCGTTGGGATTAAATTCAAGATTGACCAGGTTCAGTTTTCCCATTTCGCCGGCGATGCTCACGGTATCACCGAAGGATACGTGGTCGGGCAACATCTTGAAGGCCAGGATCCCGGCGAGTATCATCCCTCCCATGATCACCGCCATCTGGTATCGTTGCGTCAGGCTCACCGCCTTTGTTCCCCCGGATACAACATAGATGATAACGAGCGTGCCGATCAGTACCGTTGTTGCTGTGATAGGCCAACCGAGTATCGTCGATAAAACCAGCGACGGTGCGAACAACGTAATGCCTGCTGATAATCCGCGAAGGATCAAAAAAAGGATAGCGGCAAGCGACCGTGTCTTCAGGTCAAAGCGGGTCTCGAGGTATTCATATGCCGTGAACACCTTCAGCCGGTAATAGATCGGCACCATCGTAACGGAGATGATCACCATAGCGAGGGGCAACCCGAAATAGAACTGAAGAAAACGCATCCCGTCTTCTATCGCCTGTCCCGGAGTGGAGAGGAACGTTATCGCGCTTGCCTGCGTGGCCATGATCGAAATCCCGATCATCCACCACTTCATGGAATTATCACCCTTCAGGTATCCCTCGATGGTCTTATTGCCGCGGGTCCTGATCGTGCCGTAAAGTACAATGAATATTACCGTACCAAAGAGTACAGCCCAGTCGAGATAATTCATGCGAAGGCGTTCGTTAACCAATAGTAAAGAAAGATCTGGATGACCAGTACGCTTAGTATAAGCAGGTACCATTGGCGCCAGTTGCTGAACACAGGTGGTTTTTCTTCAGGTTGCATGAATACGTCTGGTGGTTACGTTGATCTTCTGAAAAGTGAATATATCAATGAGGTGGATCCGCGCGTCCCGGGATCACTTCGCTTTATTTCTGACTTTGGTCTGCTCGGGCTTTTTGTTATTACCGATCGATACCATGTTTGCAAAAAGCTTGTACGCACCGGGAACCCCTTCCGGCAATTCCCTGAAAAACGACAGTCCCGTATAGATGTAATGTCCCTCCCCGTACCGGGCAACCAGTACACTGCCATCCTTTGGCGTCTCCCCGGGATCATTCATCGAAAGGACCGTTTCGAATTTTTCATCCCATTTGTTCGGATAATAGAGTCCCCGTTCCTGCACCCATCCGTCAAAATCCTTCGCTGTTATTTTGTTCGGAATATTCAGGAGCGGATGATCGGGTTTGACGAACCGTACTTCAGCGTCCTCCTCCGTCACGCGATCGCGGGACAGGGTGATCGGGTAAGGTGAAAATTTATCCGTTTCCAGGTCACCGTTCGTGTTGTACTGTACAACGAGGGTTCCTCCCTGGCTGACGTAGTCGAGCAAGTCGTTCATGATAAAGCCGATACGTTCGTTGGTGTTGACCGCGCGGATACCCAGCACCACGGCATCAACCTTTTTCAGGTTCGCAGGTGTAATCTCTTCGTTCTTCATCTCCCAAACCTCGTATCCCATAGTCCGGAGAGCAGTGGGTACGTCATCTCCCGCGCCTTTGATGTAGGCAATCACACTTCCCTCCTTCTTCAGGTTGATGCGGACAACTTTTGCTTCCGCCTTCGGCAACAATGTCTGAGTGGGAATATGATCATATGATATTACCTGGATAGCCCGGTCGTGTATAACGCCGTTCACTTCCGCGAAAGCCTTCATGGTACCATTGGCTTCCGTCCGGGACGGGAATACGGAAAAAACTTTTGTCGCTTCTTCATCCTTTGATTTTAATTCAAACGGGATGGTCGCCGGTTCCGATCTCCATCCTGCCGGCAACTGCAGTTTCAGATTGCCCGACAAATTACCTGCCGTCGCGGATTTTACCTTGACCTTTACTTCCCTCGGCAACTCGTCGCTGAAGACAAGCACGTTGTCGGCAAGGTTGACAAAAACCGGCGGCACCACTTCGAGCGGCCTGGCCTGTTCTCCTTTTACGGGATCGTTCCACCTGTAGTTCATCGGCCTGGCTATGGTAAATGACTGGCCGGAAACACTTAGGGTAAACGTTATTACGATCGACGGATCATTCTCCGGCTTGCCGATAAGCGCAGGATTATTTACCGTGAAGCGCCCGACATCGTGTTGTTCCTTCAACCAGTAGGGATCGGAATAGGGTTTCGATACGCCGATATTTTTCGTGGTCTTGAATACTGCTGGCACATTGTTCTTCAACGACAACATCACTGCAGAATCGTAGGCGAGGTCGCCGCATTGAATTTTTTCCAGTACTACATCCACACCGGAACGGTTCACCAGCTCAAAGGAGGCGGTTACCTGTTGTGAAGGTGACACCCAATAATTGTCCGCTTTAACACCAATGTACAATCCAAGGCAGTCCTGGATAAGTTGTTCCACTTCTGCCAGTTTTCGTTTCTTCCAGATCCCCGGCTCAAGTCCGTCGATTTCCTTCCGGATCTGGAGCAGGAGTGCAACACTGGCAGACGGATTTTCCTCATTGAACGTCTCAATAACCTTAGTCACCATAGACTGGATCTTCTCCGTGTTCTTCACACGGCTCCAGGTAGTGTTGATTCCTTCCAGGATATCCTTCTCCGCTTTCTCTCCCTTTGCATACTCGAGAAACTCAGGCAAGTCGCCGCGCCGTCCGCTGGACCCGAAGCCCTGGCTTTTATGCTGACTGCGACTGATCGCCGCGATCTCGGAATATGCGGTACCCAGCAACGGGCTGTACTCACCGACATTCAGTGTAATGATACCGGGAGTTTTTTCATTGATCGTCGTGTTCCACCATCGTCCCGTATTCGTATAAATTCTTTTCACCTGCCATGTACCGAACTCCTTTACCTGGTCTGGGAATGCCGTGGGCTGTGCGGCCGCGTCGAACGCTTCCAGCGCAAGCATAGCCGAACCGGTATGATGTCCGTGTCCGGCCCGCGCATCGGGTGGAAAGCGGGTGATGATGACATCGGGCTGAAACTGCCGGAATATCTTTACCACGTCAGAGAGGATTTCCTGTTTATTCCAGATGCGGAAGGTTTCATCCGCCGATTTTGAAAAACCGAAGTCGTTCGCCCGGGTGAAGAACTGTTTGCCGCCGTCTATTCTCCGGGCCGCGAGAAGTTCCTGTGTGCGGATCAGGCCCAGCAAGTCGCGTATCTCCGGACCGATGAGGTTTTGACCGCCGTCACCGCGGGTCATGGAAAGGTATGCCGTCTCCATCAGCCGGCCGTTAGCCATCAGTGTGATGATCTGCGTATTTTCATCATCCGGGTGAGCCGCGACATAGAGGACCGATCCCAGGACATTCAGTTTTTTAAGCTTCAGCTTGATGTGGGCCGCATCGGTGCGCTGGTCCTGCGAAAAACACACATACGGCAAAAGAACAAGGGCTAAAAGGATTCTGATCATTCCGTAGATTTTACGCCAAATAACGGAGAAAAAATCAATTCTGCGGGGTTGCTTTTTGCAATTAGCGGTATGTTGTGTTGAGTGGCTGGAAGAGTTAGCCAAAATGCATGTTCCTCATGTCCTACAATACGGGGTATATGATAGGTTAAAGCTTTCCCCGTACCTGTCCATTCACGATGTATGTTCCATTCTCCTCAAAAAAAATGACCACTTTACTCAGCGGTTTTTTATCCTTATTGAGGTAATAGACCGTATATTCATGCGGACTGACCCTGTCCTTGATGTCGTCGGTAAATCCCATATCGAGTTTTAATACCGTGTTCATATCAAATTTCTTCGTAAAAACGGTCGTACCGTTTTCCACCACTCTTACTCTCACTTCGTCCGGCGATTCCTTCAATACCCGGAGGTTCAGATAAAGGTAAGGCAATACACCGGTGGATTTACTTTTTTCATATGCGCGGTGTGTTTGATTGAGTTCGATCTTATTCGGATCGTCTCTCGGTCGTTCCTTGAATTGAAAATCAAGTTTTACCTCGAACTCCTCCATCGGTTTGAACGGAGCGTCGTCCTGAAAAAACAACAGCGCAACAAACAGCCATGATAATTTCATTTCGTTTTCATCTTAGGGTATTCCGAATGTAGCAAATAAAAACGGCAATAACGTTGAATGGCTTCGTTACTTTAAGGTCATCAGGTATTCCGTCACATCGGCGAGGTTTTGTTCCGTAAGTCCCAGCGATGATGGCTCCGGCATAAGGCTGTTCTCCTGTTTCTTTCGCGCGCTGATAGCCGCCACATCGATGACGTGCTTTTTACCTGCGATATCCTTCATCACAATTGCTTTTTCTCCGTCAGACACCAGGAAACCATAAAACGATTCACCGCTTTTTGTCGTGATGAGCCAGGGTTCATAGCCGAACACGATACCTGCATTCGGGTTGATGACCGCATCCAGCAACCCGTCGCGGTCGAACTTCTTTTGAATCTGTGTCAATTCAGGGCCAATGTCCATCCCTTCTTTTTTTACGCGATGGCAGGTTGCACAGTTTTTTGCAAATACCTCATGGCCCGCGTCGATATTCTGTTTAAGTTTTTTAATGGCGTCGACAGAGTAGGTCAGGCCGGAACCGGGTTTTTTAAAATAATTCGACGCCTGAATCCTTACAGCCTGGTCCGGGTTGCCAAAGATGAACTCCGCGACGACGGGGTATAATTCCTGCGGCAATTTTTTTTCGGCCACCATCCCAATGAGCATCTGACCTCCCACTGCATCCTTTGCCATGTCGCGCGCATTCCATTTTTTTTCATCGAACGGCAATTGTTTCTCCAGGATCTTGCTCATGCGTACTTTCATGGCGGCGACTTGCCGCTGATGTTCCGTGTCGATACCCGTTTTGCTCCAGTCGATCAGCGAATACCAGTCGTTGCTTTGACGAAAGGCAACCCAATACTCCGCTTGCCCGGCGACATCTTCCAGCGGTGATTCCGACAACGCGATCATCGCTTTTACGGCTTCCGCCGAAGGAATAAAAGCAAGAGCTGTCAGTGCCCTGGATCGTTCGGCCGCGGAAACACCGGCGGACGAAGCTCTCAGGCGGAAGTCACCTACGGATCGCGCGGGATGCAAACGCCACATCAGTGCGGCGAATTTTTCATTCCACTTCTCCGGTGCGGATCCCTCCGGGTTGTAGAGCTTCTTTATTATGGGATACATTTCATCCTCGTGTCCCTGCCACGCGGATGCCAGCGCCTCGAGGTACCATTTATCACGTTCGTCAAACTGCGCTGCGAGATTGGTGAGAATGCCTTGTGTCTTTTCGAACGGCAGATCGCGCACGGCAATAGCTACTTCGCGACGCACAAAGGACGAGCTATCATGCGACAGTTTTTCCGCAACGGGCAGAATATCCGCAGCTACCTGTCGCAGGGCCCGGAAGGCCGATGCCCTGATCAACGGATCGTTGTGCCCCAGCAGTTCCTGTGTCGCCTCCGGACCCTTCGAACCCAACTGCGATAACAGCCAGACGGCACGTGCCCGGACATATTCGTTCCTGTCGTCTAATAGTTGACGGACCGAGGGGATAACTTCTTCTCCCCTGCTCTTCAGCAACGCGAACGCTACGCTGCGAACATGTATCGCCGGATTTCTGAAGGCTTCCAGCAATCCGTCCGTTGTCTTCATATCCAGCCGCGGCAGCTGAAGTGTCCTGCCCTTCGGAGTGATCCTGTAGATCCGGCCGTAGCCGATGGAATCCTGCATCTGGTGTCCGCCTACTACCGGGTCGTACCAGTCGGCGATATACATCGCACCATCGGTTCCGATCGTGACATCGCTGGGCCTGAACCATTTGTCTTTGTTTGAATTTTGCGATGTATCATTCCATACATAACCCGCATTGTCCTCCCGGAGGGATGTCACAAAGTTGGTACGCTGGCCCAGGTCGTATCCGGAGTGGTGCACTTTCGGGAGGTAGCCAAAGATCACATTCCGGCCCGCGTCGGCGCTGAGCAATAATCCCCGGTATTTTTCTCCCAGCCCGTCCCCTTCGTTGATTGTTATACCGGTCGGGGCACCCGCACCGCTCATATCTCCTGCGGGCATGATGCCCGGGTCGTCCTGGTGCCAGTGAGCCGTGAACACATCCTGTCCCGGCCGCTGATCAGCCTGCCAGTAGCGCGTGCCATCGGTGCTGAAATAGCCGGCGTTACCACCTTCCATCAGCCACGATGTGCGGCAGGCTACCACCTGGTCGTCGTTGTCATTCTGCCACAGGTTACCGTAGGAATCAATGATCGATTCGTATGAGTTCCGGAAATTATGGCCCATTACCTTCAGGCCGCTGCCATCGGGATTGACCCGAAGAGCGAGGCCGCCCACCCAGACCTTTCCGTCATCGCTCTTCATGTTTCCCTGGTTGCGGGTATTGTAGGGTGAACCACCTGTATAAATACTTCCGGAACGCAACGTCCATCCTGCTTTGTCAGTCACAACATGCGGACCGGCATTGCCTGTGTTGAAATACCATTTCCCGTCGGGTCCGACGACAACTGCGTGCAACGAGTGATCGTGGTCAAGACCTCCGAAACCAGTGAGAAAAATCTCTTTGCTGTCAGGCTTATCGTCACCGTCCGAATCAGTATAAACGATCAGGTTGGGTGAACAGGAAACAATAACTTTGTCACCGACGACCGCTATTCCCAGCGGGGAAACCAGGTCCTTGTCTTCCACGAATACTTTCGATCTGTCCGCCTTACCATCGCCGTCCGTATCTTCGAGGATCACGACACGGTCGCCCAAAGGGTGATGAAGAGACCGGGTGGAGTCGTTGTTGAAATTGCGGTAATTCACCGCTTCCGTGATCCAGATCCGGCCTGCCGCATCGACATCCATATTCGTTGGATTATAGAACATGGGTGATTCCGCCCATAGTGTTGCTTCAAGATCATCAGGGAGGTAAAGCAGCGGCTCGTCGGCGGAAGGTGTTTCCCTGTTCGAGCAACCGATGATAAAGAGCGGAATAAAAAGAATAGGGATTAGCCGGCGTGTCATACGTTCCGAATATAAATGATTTTATCGAACCAGGATGCGAACATGGAAATCATGCCTAACTGTAAAACGTATCCTTCAGGAAGGCGAGGTTGTGTTTATAACTGGAAAGGATATCGGCGCCCGGTGGTGTCGCTCCTTCGATCTGCATCCATCCGTCGCCATGGTAGTTCATTTCCTTCAGGGTAACGGCGATTTTTCGCCAGTCCAGGGTGCCCTGGCCAAGCAGGAAACCGTTCTCTTTTATGTGCAGTTCACATATGGCATCTTTGCCCAGCAATCCGAGTTCCTGTATCACATTGTAGCCGGCATCCGCCGAGTTCCTGAAATCATAATAGACCTTGATGTTATCCGACCCAACCTGGCGGATGATATCCATCAATTCACCCGCGCTCAGGTACGACTCGATTCCCAGTGTGATACCCAGCTTCTCTGCCTTCGGCGCCACTTGTCTCAGCCGCCTGATCACCTCGGCTTTGCCGTCTTCATCGTTACGGAGGTCGTTGGTATGAAAGAATGCCAGCAAGACCACGCTAACACCCAGGCTTTTCGCTACATCGATGCTGTCGGACACCCATTCAATAGTCCTGGGGTCGGACTTATACGGGACATTGTTCAGTTCGGCAATAGCCAGGCTCGAAATGGCAACACCGGTTTCCTTTGATCGCCTGAGATAGGCCAGTTGTACCTCCCTTTCCCGTAAATGCAGGTTATTCTTTAATCCTCCGATGTTCACCTGTATACCTTCCAGGCCAATCTGCTTCGCAACATCGAACGCTCCGATATCACTGCTCTTCCCGATGGACCAATCACAGGCGCTGATCCGGATCCGCTTTCGCAGCGGATATTCATCAAAGGCGCCCGCGAAACCGGCTTTTGTCAGCAATGCGAGGCCTGCGGCGCTTTTTAACATGTCTCTTCGCTTCATCATCGATCCATATTAATTGAAGATATTACTCCGGCTATTAAGTTGCTATTTAATTTTCGTCCTTACAACTTATTGTCAAAATGACATTTTGAATATCTTTGACGATATACTCTTCATTTAACATACGCTTAATGCTCAACCGAATTGCTTTCATCCTGTGCTTTGCTTTCTTCCTGATCACGGCAAAGGCACAAACTGAATTTTATAAGCTCACGCCGTTACCATTGACCGATCTCTCGGCATTCCGGAATCCCGCTGACAACTGGAAAATAACGGGACCTGTGTCCGCAAGTTTCGACAAGACGGTTGCCGCTTATAAAAAAGGAAGCGGTGTACTTTTTAATGCATTCGACCCGAAAGTCAGGTACAACGCAGACGTCAACCTCTTCACACAACTCGAACACGGCGATATCTTCCTTACACTCGATTTTATGATGCCGAAAGGTTCGAATTCAGGTATTTACCTCCAGGGCCGGTACGAGATCCAACTCTTCGACAGCTGGGGTGTTAAAGTGCCGCACGTAACGGACTGCGGCAGCATTTACGAGCGATGGGACGAAAAAAGACCCGACGGCAAAAAAGGTTATGAAGGTCATCCGGCGAGGACGAACGCCAGTCTTGCCCCCAACCTCTGGCAACACCTGGAGATCGAATTTCGCGCGCCACGGTTTGACAGCCAGGGTAAAAAAATATCATCCGCGCAGTTTACAAAAGTAAGATTGAACGGAATTGTAATCCATGAGAATGTAGTGCTGAGCGGACCTACCCGCGCGGCGGCCTTTAACGATGAAAAAGCAACGGGTCCCCTGATGATCCAGGGAGATCATGGACCAGTTGTCTTCCGGAATATCCGTTACGCCGTACTGAACGACTTCAACATCGCTTTTAAAAAGCTGGACTACGAGTATTACGAAGGTAACTTCAATGATTTTCCGAAGGTAGAGCCATCGCACCTCGTCCGGAAAGGTAAAGCCGAGGCGATCGATATCAAGCTGGCCGACAATCCGAATAAGTTGTGCCTGGTCTTTACCGGTGTGGTCGACCTGAAGGAGAGTACCGAATACCAGTTTATCATCAAAAAGATCGGCAAGGCAAAACTCAGTATCGACGGAGAAGAAGTGATCCGGACACGCGACCTGTTCCAGGATTATACCGTTTCAAAGAAGCTGGATGCCGGTGAACACACCATCGTGTTCAGTTACCTGAAAGATTTTTCATGGGCTCCCACGGGAATGGGCCTGTATATCGGCAAGCTGAACTCCAGGCCGCAGGCAATGCATACAGCCTCATCGTTACCTCCATTACCGCCGACACCGCTGATAGACGTGCAGCCCGGCCGCGAACCTGAGATCGTCAGGTCCTTTATGGAGCATCACGGAAAAAAGAAAACACACGTCATTTCCGTCGGTGACCAAAGCGGTGCTCACTATTCGTACGACCTCAACCAGGCAGGCATGCTGCAGATGTGGAGAGGTGATTTCCTCAATACGACGGAGATGTGGTACGAACGCGGAGAGCCGCAGGTCGCCACCTCTATGGGCGCGGCGGTCATCCTCAATGGAAAACCACCGATTGCCATCGTATCCGACAGTAAATCGCCGTTACCGGACAGCCTGAAATCCGGGGCGGAATTAATGTACAAAGGATACACGCTGAACGCCCGTCGCCTGCCAACGTTCGAATACGCGTATGGGGATGTCACCTTTGAAGATTCCTTTATGCCGCTCGCGGACGGGCAAGGACTTACCCGTGCGATCTCCATCCCGAAGATGCCCGCTTCAGGCGCTGTGTTTATCCGGATGGGTGAAGGCAGTGTGATCGAGGAAGTGTCCGAAAATGTATTCGCTGTCGATGACCAGCGGTATTACGTTCAGTTCTTTCCCGCGGGCAAGCTAAAACCACAGATCAGGACGAATGGAAACAAAAAGGAACTTGTCGTTGAAGTGAAGACGCCTTTTCCGGTGGTTATAAAGTACAACCTGTTATGGTAATGCCGGAAACAACTGAACCTCTATTTGCAACACCTATGAAAATTACAATCACCTTCGCTGTTATATTTTGCCTTTGTGTGAATGCTTCCGCTCAGACGACACGTCCGCAGACCGAAGAAGACTATTACGAACTGAGGACTCTTCCAATCCCTGAAAATGTAAAACTGGAAGTGGGCGGTGTTGCCGTGCTTCCCGACGGCCGGATAGCGGTCAGTACACGAAGGGGAGAAATATGGATGATCGACAATGCCTATTCGAACGATCCGCACTATACGCGTTTTGCTTCAGGGATGCATGAAGTGCTGGGTCTGTACTATCGGGACGGCTCGTTTTACTGCACCCAACGGGGCGAGCTCACAAAGCTTACGGATACCGACAACGACGGCCAGGCTGACCGTTATCAAACCATCTACCGGTTCGACCTGAGCGGCAACTACCACGAATACGCATACGGTCCCATCTTCGACAAGCAGGGTGACATGTACGTAGCCTTGAACGTCGCCTGGATCGGGTACGGCGAAGGCCTGGGTAAATGGCATGGATGGCTCCTTAAAATAAAAGAAGACGGAACGATGGAACCGATCGCTACAGGGTTGCGGTCGCCAGCCGGTATCATGGTCAACTCCGCCAACGATATTTTTTATGCCGAAAACCAGGGCGACTGGGTTGGATCGGGACGCGTAACACACCTGGAGAAAGGTGACTTCGCGGGTAACGCCGGCGGCCTTCGCTGGACGAAAGAACCCGAATCACCCCTTAAACTCACGCGTGAAGACCTGGCCAAAGTCGACAACGGTCAGCCGATGCACGAGGCGGCTAAGGTGATCAAGGAACTGAAGGTTCCCGCCGTATGGTTCCCGCATACGCTGATGGGTATCTCCACTGCCGACATACTGGAAGACACAACAAACGGTGCCTTCGGACCCTACGCCGGTCAGTACTTCGTCAGCGACCAGGGACACTCCAAGATCATGCGCATGACCCTGGAAAAAGTAAATGGAAAATACCAGGGAGCATGCTTCCCTTTCCGGGAAGGATTTGCGTCCGGGCTGATTCGTCTCCGCTTCGGACTTGATGGCTCGGTGTTCGGAGGAATGACCAGCAGAGGATGGTCCAGCACGGGAACGGCACCTTATGCGCTGCAACGGCTGGTCTGGACGGGCAAGACGCCGTTTGAAATGAAAAACATCCTGGCACGGCCGGATGGATTTGAGATCGAATTCACACAACCTGTCAACAAGGCCGCGGCGCAAGACCCCTCCCGCTACGACATCAACAGCTTCACCTACCATTACCACCATCTCTACGGAAGCGAGATCATCAACAGTAAAAAGCTGAACCTCAAAGGTATCATCGTCGCCGATGACGGCAGGAAAGTCAGGCTTGTCATGGACAGCCTGCGTGAAGGTTATATCCACGAGATCAGACTCGGTGACGTCACCGCGGAAAACGGCCTGAACCTCCTCCACAACTTCGGCTACTATACCCTGAATCAGATCCCATCCGGCGACAAGGCTGTGCTTACGGAAAGTCAGCGGGTTCATGCGCACCATGCCATGGCAATGCCGGCTACGTCAGATGCGAAAGTCAAACCTTCAGCTCCCGCCGTATCGAAGGCGGCTCCGAAACGCCAGCTCAACATGCCGGCGGGCTGGAAACAACCGGACCAGGTGATCGCGATCGGCACAAAGCCCGGGCTCAAATACGATATTTCCGAGGTACAGGTAAAAGCAGGCACCCGCATAAAACTCATCTTCAGCAACAATGATGATATGACGCACAATGTTGTGATCGTGGAGCCGGGTGCGGCAAAGGAAGTCGGCGACCAGGCGTTTAACCTTGGACTGAAAGGGTCACAAATGAATTACATTCCCGCGTCGGCGAAAGTCCTCTTTCATACCAATCTCATTCAACCGGGAAGTTCGGAGACAATCTATTTTAACGCTCCGCTGAAACCCGGCAATTATACCATACTCTGTACCTATCCCGGCCATGCGATGATCATGCAAGCGGTGTTGAGAGTGGTGAAATAGCGTGTTCGTGTTGAGTGATTGGCTTTGACCGATGCGTTGCCGGGGTTATCACCATAATGGATGGTTGGACATTTGGATCCGGATGGTGATGAAGATGTCGGCGGATGAGCGGTTGTGCGTGATTTGAGGAATGGATGATGAGAATTGATACCCGGATATTCGTGTGCATGGTGCACACCCGAAAGTAAATCGGGAAAGTATTTTTTTTGCCCCTCAAAAAGTTTTAAAAAACTCCATAAATATACTTATTGCGGAGCGGTCTGTTATCACAGGTCGTCAGTTCGCTTCATAACCGTATGTAGAAATGAAAACAAACAAAGCAATCAGTTTGAAGAATAACTCCCGGAGGGATTTTCTTAAAAAATCCGCGCTTGCCGTGGGCGCATTTGCCATTGTACCGCGCCATGTGCTGGGTGGTAAAGGGTTTCTCGCACCAAGCGACACGCTGACCAAAGCCATCATTGGCGTCGGCGGAATGGGCCGCGGACATATAGAATACGAGGGCACAAAGCTCCTGGCGATGTGCGATGTAGATAAGATACATTTGAAGGATGCGATCGCTATGGCCGGCGGAAATGTACGCGGCTATTCGGACTTCAGGGAGTTGCTCGCTCAACCGGACATCGACATCGTACATATCGCTACACCGCCGCACTGGCACGGAATCATGTCGGTGATGGCTGCCGAGGCCGGCAAGGACGTATGGTGTGAAAAGCCGATGACCCGTACGATCGGCGAAGGTAAACGTGTCGTCGAAGCGATGGAACAATACGGCCGGATGTTCAGACTTAACACCTGGTTCCGGTTCAAAGACAACTTCTACGGCCTGGGAACAACCGTCAAGCCCCTGAAGAAAGCAGTCGACAGCGGTATCCTGGGATGGCCGTTGAAGGTGACGATCAGCGGTGTCACCGGCTTTAACTGGAAATTTTACTGGGTTGGAAAAACCAACCTGGAGCCAACTCCCGTCCCGCAGGAACTGGACTATGATATGTGGCTCGGTCCCGCACAATACAAACCATACAATCCCCATCGCGTACACAGCACCTTCCGCGGATACTGGGATTACGACGGCGGCGGCCTCGGCGATATGGGACAACATTATATCGATCCCGTGCAATACATCCTGGGAAAAGATAACACAAGCCCCGTGCGCGTGGACGTGGATTGCCCGCAACAACACGACGATGCGGTCGGCACCTGGAGAAGGATAGAATTTACCTATGCCGACGGTTGCAAGATCATTCTGGATGGCGAGAACAAGGATACCAACGTTCCGTATATCGAAGGACCAAAAGGCAAGATCTACCGCGGTTTCAAATCCGACATTCCGGATATCCTGAAAGTGATCGACACCTTCCCCGACCCGGAGCCGCAAGTCTCCACGTTTTCAGAATCCGTCATAACCCGCAAGAAATTCGGATTGAATGAACTTAACGGACACCGTTCCAGTACGATCGTCAATATCGGGAAGATAGCCTTACAGTTGGGAAGATCGCTTGACTTTGATCCTGTGAAGCAGGAATTCATCAACGATGAAGCGGCGAACCGCCTGATCAACCAACCGATGAGAGGACCCTGGAAAATCTAGTTTATTACCTAAGACGAATCTATAATGAAATCAATAAAAATACATCTGTCCCTCCTGCTATTCATCCTCCTGCCCTTGTTTGTCGCAGCGCAGGATCAACGGCTCCTCAAGACCAAGGTAGCGGACATCCTGGCCCTGTTACCGGCGAACGATAACGCGCAAGGCGCCCGTCTCTTTAAAGAACTCATGTCCACCGGCGATGAAGGACTGGCGATGCTTACGGAAGGTATTCAGCCTAACGGAAACGAGGCCGGTGTCTCCTATCGCTATGCCATTTCCCTGCTCACCCATTATGCCACATCACCGCAGGAAAAACAAAAGATCGAGCAGGCTTATCTTTCCGCGCTGGGCAAATCCGGCAACACCGAGGTAAAGTCTTATTTAATGGATAACCTGAAGCTCGTAGGCTCGAACGCTTCCGTCAATCCCCTGGCTTCCTACATCGGCAACAATGAACTGTTCGATCCAGCTGTATCCGCCCTGGTCTCCATCGGAACGGACGATGCACGCAAAGCGCTGTTATCCGCCTTGAACACACAGCCTGCATCAACGCAGATCAAACTGATCAAATCGTTAGGAACAGCAAAATACCAACCCGCCCTTGCGGACATTTCCAAATTTGCAACATCCGGCGACATCGGATTAAAGAAACAGGCACTGTGGGCGATGGCCTGGATTGCCGACGCCGGTTCCACCGGTACACTGCTGCAACAGGCTAAGGCAACCGGTTTCAAAAACGATCCGTCCGAAGCAACGAATGCCCTGGTCGCATACATGCAACAGCTGTCGGCAAAAGGAAACCAGCCAGCCGTAAAGGAAATCAGCAAAGCGATCCTGGAAGGAACAACCGCACCGGCTCAGCAACACTACCGGCTTGCCGCACTGAAAGCCGCGTCGAAAGCCGACGCTGAAGGAACGGTAAAGCTCCTCATTAAAGAACTCAGCCGCTTCGACAGCGAATATCAGAAAGAAGTACTCAAGATCGCGGGACTCACCGCCAATACACCGGCAGCCCTTAAACTCTGGCAGAAGGAATATAAAAAATCCACCGGCGCAGCACAAGCTGACATCTTTTCGATGCTGACAAAAGCCAATCGCGGTGAAGGTTTCATCGAGGCTATACTGGTACAGGGCCTGTCGTCAGACAACAAGCTCACACGCATGGCCGCCGCCTCCGAAATGGCCAGCGTCAGGAATAAAAAATTCACAACGGCCTTGCTGGATTATGTATTAAGATCCACCGACGATGACGAACTGGAAGCCGGCACAACGGCCTTGCTACAGCTGGCGGACAAAGACGCCGGCGCACTGATTGCGGGCAAACTCGACAATGCATCGCCAAAAAGTAAAGTGGCCCTGATCAACGTACTTGCCGCAAGACGCTCCGTTTCCAATTTTAGCACCGTCGCCAAACTTACGGCTTCCGGCGATGCACCGGTAAAGGCCGCCGCGTTTGCCGCGCTGCCATCCGTATCCTCATCTGCCAACATGGGCGAGCTCCTGAAGATGCTCGCGGCAACGGAAAATGAAGCAGAGCTACGGTCAATCCAGGCATCCATCGGCGGCGCGCTCGACAAAAGCGCAATTCCCCTGGTGAACGAAGCCTATCCGAAAGCGAAAGCAAAGCTGCTACCTGTTCTCCCTTACCTGGGCGACAGCGGAGCGCTCGAAAAAGTAGTGGACGCTTTTTACAACGGAAACAGTGGTGAAAAAGCCGTGGCTTTCGAAGCCCTGCTGAACTGGCAGAACAATGAAGCCGTCAGAACCCTTCTGGCTATACGCAAGGATGCCGGGCTGAAACCATACCATGAAAAAGCATTCCAGGCATTTGTAAGCCAGGTATCAAAATCATCCTGGCCCGACGACCAGAAGTTGCTGATGCTCCGGGAGATCATGACCCTGGCGTCGGACAAAAAAGAAAAAGTAGCCGTTATCCGCGCCGCCGGGACTGTAAGGACATTCCTGTCTCTGATGTTCGTATCGGAATACCTCGACGATCAGGATCTGAGCAGTGCCTCAAGTCGGGCGGCCATGCAGATCGCCCTTCCGACATCGGATGCCAAGCCCGGTTTAACGGGTATCGAAGTAAGGAACACCCTTCAGCGTATGCTGGACAAACTAACAGGCGAAGACAGCCAGTACGAGCGAATTGATATCCTCACCTACCTCGAACAACTCCCATATACGAAAGGTTATGAATCGATCTTTAACGGCAAGGACCTCGCGGGATGGCAGGGATTGGTAGAGAATCCGATCCTGAGGGCAAAGATGACACCGCAGGTATTGGCGAAGAAACAGGCGGAAGCGAATGCGAAAGTGAAAAATAACTGGAGCGTAAGGGACGGTTGTATTTATTTCCAGGGAGATGGCGCCAACCTCTGTACTACCCGCCCCTATGGCGACTTTGAAATGATCGTCGACTGGAAGATCTCCAGGAACGGCGACAGCGGAATTTACCTGAGAGGTTCTCCACAAGTTCAGATCTGGGATATCTCGCGTGTGAGCGATGGCGCGCAGGTCGGCTCCGGCGGACTCTATAACAATCAGAAGGAAAGAAGTACACCGCTGGTCGTAGCAGACAACCCGGTCGGCGAATGGAACACATTCTACATCCGGATGGTCGGTGACCGCGTAACGGTTCATTTGAACGGCATCCTCGTCGTTGACAATGTTGTCATGGAAAACTACTGGGACAGGAATATTCCCATCTTCCCCGAAGAAGCCATTGAATTGCAGGCGCACGGTACGGAACTGGCCTTCCGCAATATTTATGTAAAGGAACTGAGTTCCAAACCCTATGAGCTTACCAAGACCGAAAAGGAACAGGGCTTCGAGGTGTTGTTCAACGGCAAGAACCTGGATAACTGGGTAGGGAATAAAACAGACTATGTAGTCGAAGACAACACCATCGCCATTTACCCCACCAAAGAAGGACACGGTAACCTGAACACGGAAAAAGAGTACAGCGATTTTATCTTCCGGTTTGACTTTCAACTTACGCCCGGGGCAAACAACGGACTGGGTATCCACGCACCGCTTGACGGCGATGCCGCTTATGTGGGCAAGGAGATCCAGATCCTCGACAACGACGCACCGGTATATTCCATGCTGGAAGTATGGCAATACCACGGTTCCGTTTACGGCGTGATCGCAGCGAAAAGAGGCTTCCTGAAACCAACCGGCGAATGGAACCAGGAGGAAGTATACGTAAAGGGCGATTATATAAAAGTGACGCTCAACGGTACAGTTATACTCGAGGGTGACATGAAAAAAGCGTCCAAGAACGGAACGCTGGACCACAAAGAACATCCGGGGCTGAGCCGGAACAAGGGTCACATCGGATTCCTCGGCCATGGTTCCGTCGTAAAATTCAAAAACATCCGGATAAAAGATCTGTCCAAATAAACCGTCCAACTACATGGCTGCACTCGCCCCATCCCAACGCCTTTATTCGCTCGACGCTCTTCGCGGTTTCGATATGTTCTGGATCATGGGCGCGGAAGAAGTATTCCATGCCCTGGCGAAAACAACGGGTGCTCCGTTTTTTGAGGCCATTGCCACCCAACTGACCCATCCCGACTGGCATGGATTCCATTTTTATGACCTGATCTTTCCGCTATTCTTATTTCTGGCGGGAGTAGCCACGCCGTACTCCATGGGAAAAGAACTGGAAAAAGGAAAAACAAAGCAGCAACTGTTGCTTCGTGTGATCAAGCGTGGATTGATACTGGTGCTCTTGGGCATCATCTACAACAACGGTCTGGAGTTGCGTCCAATTTCCGAAATACGCTTCGGATCGGTATTGGGACGCATCGGACTCGCTTACATGTTCGCGAATATCATTTACCTCTATACGACACAACGGGGTCAGATCATTTGGTTCTGTTCCTTACTCCTGGGATACTGGTTCATGCTGCTCTTTAACGCCGCCCCGGGTTTCGAAAACGGCGACCTGACCATGGAAGGAAACTTCGCTTCCTACCTCGATCGGCTGATCATGCCTGGGAAACTGTACCTGGGTATTCACGATCCCGAAGGGCTGGTATCCACCATACCGGCCATCGGAACCGGCCTGCTGGGAATCTATGCGGGTAACCTGTTACGCAACAGCACTTTTACCATGCAACGAAAAGCTCTCCAACTGCTGATCATGGGTATTGTCAGCTTGCTGCTCGCCCAGGTATGGAACCTGGTGTTCCCCATCAACAAAAACTTATGGTCGAGCTCATTTGTCCTGCATGTCGGCGGTTACAGCCTGATCCTGTTGTCCCTTTTCTACTATATCATCGATATCCGCGGCTACAGGAAATGGGCTTTTTTCTTCAGTGTGATCGGAATGAACTCCATTTTGATCTATATGTCGGGACAGTTCATTGACTGGCACTATACCACCGAAGCGATCTTCAAATGGCTGGTTCAGCTGGCAGGGCAGCCGTTGGATATCCTGGTGTTCGCGCTTTGCTACCTGGCCGTGAAATGGGCATTCTTATACTTCATGTACCGGAAGAATGTTTTCCTGAGAGTGTAACCTGATACCGGGTGTCAGACGCCGGCCTTCATTCGTTCGAGGTTGCCGCGAAGCTCCTCCGTATTGACGTGAACGTTTACCGTATGGGTATCGCGCTGATCGCCTTTGCTGAGCTGGTAGTAGTAGTCGATCCCGAGGTCGGAAGCCAGTGAAAAATAACAGTTGTTGCTGCAATCATCTTCATTCCGCAACTCCAGTACCTGTGTCCGCGGACGCATGAACAGCATGTTGGTGAGTCCCGCGCCGTGAAGGCCGATGATGGACAGGGATTCCGAACATATGCTTACCTGCTGGCTGAAGGAATAATCTTCAAAATAGTGGATCTCGTATCCGAAGCTTTTCAGCAACGACGTCACCTCCTCTTCATTGGAGACCTTTCTCTTCTTCGCTTTCATCCGGCTGATATAGATCCGGCGGTAAGGGGTGGTCTTTTCCGTCTTCGACAGGAAGAGATCGCGCAGCTGGTTAATGACCACCTTGTTGTAGTTCCCGGGTTCAGCCGTGAGACTTGGCAGGATCAGCTCGCGGATATTCAGCCTCGACCTCCTGTCGATGTATTTTACCGGGATGCCGAACCATTGAAGCGAAGTGGTGATGTAGCCATACTTCTCATATTCCTGTGGAAGGATCAACGTGTGAGCGCCGGCGAATTCCCTGGCGATGATGAGCCGCGGCAATGCATCCGTAAGCCAGTGAAAGTATTCCTTGCTCCGCCGGTCCGTGATCCAGAGGGCTTTGTCTACTGTCACCGAATTTTTCGGCGCCAGGATTCCCGTCATCTTCAGGAGGATCAACATACGCAATGCGACGGACTTCATTCCGAACGATTCAAACGGCGGGTGGGTGTAAGATGTATAAAACTGAAGGGATGGCAAACGGAAAATGATCTCGTTAACGACGGAAACATCTTTCAGGACCAGGACGTGCGATTCCCTGATCTTCCTTTCCAGTTCACGTTCGAAGAGGAACAGTTCCTCCTCCCTGACATTGACCGGTTTCCTGCGGATGTCCAGATGTTCCCTGTGTACCTGTTTTATGGCGATCATACGCAGCTAAAGATGCATCAGAAATGTTGTAAAGACAAAAGCGGCATGCATAAAATGGAGACCGGCAGACGGTGAATGCCAGGCAGAACGACTTTGTGGGATCGCGGAGACTATTTCTTCCTCAGGACGATCTGCTCGGCGTGCTTGGCGACGATGCGGTTATAGAGCTCCCTCAAGTTCGGATATTCTTCCTGCATGAAGACCCGTGCGTTGATCTGGATGTTGCTCACCACGGTGATCCTGTTCCCGATTTGTGTAGCCATGTAGCTGAACCGTCCCTTGTTTTCCGGTAATACCATCACTTTCGTTTGAGGCATTTCGTCGACGACGTAGCCGGCCGGTATAACGATATTGCTGAGGTATACTTTTTCCGTGCGCACACCAAAATCGATCGGGAATTCCCGGGTTTCCTCCTTGAAGGGATTTTCCGATTCCTTGAACGTGACAAACGGGTCAATGTAAATCAGATCGCCGGCAGCGGTACCGTGTTCCTGTATGGTAACCTCGTGGATTTCCCCAACGGGCTTGTCGATATTATCGAGGTCCCGGATTTCACTTTTTGCGAAACTCCAGCTATTCTTTCTCTTCGCAAAATCTTCCAGGTATAGGTCCTTGCCCCTCTTCTGGATATCCGTGCGCATTTCGTAAGCCGCGTATCCATCCCGTGTAAACGACAATTTACCCTGAAGCTCTCCCGCATCGTTCAGCACGAGGTCCGCACTCACAGTAGTTTTTGACTTCACTTCGGATACGATGTCGATCCAGCGGTAGCGGTCGTTGGAAAACGCGAAAGCCAGGCCATTCAGGCATCGTTCGGGCAACACGTTCCAGGGCAGGTATTTTTCTGTGGCGTCGAGGAAATAACCAACGGTGTCGACATAGGCAATACAGATCGTGTAATCGAACTGCCTGGTGGACGGATAGTCCATTCGGGCAAATCCATTACCCCTGGTGCTGAGCAAGACCATCTCCACGTTGATCCCCGCCTTATGCAGCAGCGAAGCCATTGCAACGTTGATATCCGCCGCCGTTCCTTTTTTCTTTTTAAAAACTTCCCGCAGATCTTCGGCATATATATCCTCCGTACCATTCCATTCAACATTACCTTTCATGTATTCGACTATGTTGATGATCTTCTGTTTCTGACTCGTTTCACCTTCCACGAGGGCATCCGCGGTTTTTTTCAGGAAAGCAGATCCGGTGATCGCCCCGCCAAAATCCTCATTCGCCCAGAGCTGGCCGCTGATCCGGCCCCACGAACGGTTGGAGAATGAAAAATCGATACTGGATATAAAATCCTGTTTATTCGGCATGAGCGGCTCCGGTTTAAACGCCGGAACATTTTTTACCCGCCAGGTCTCCGTATTCTTTACTGTCTCATGGGCGATGAGGATCGTTCCCTTCATGATCTTGCGGACGTTCACGAAGCTGGGCACCTCCACGGAATATTCGCTTAGCAGAACCGGTATGCTGTACTGGAACTGCCACTCCGGAACACCGCCATCACTCTTAATGGTATAGCTGTATTCGATCACAGAACCTTCTTTCACATTCGGCAAGGTGAACTTCACCTGATCGATGTATTTATTAAAACGAACCTTGAACACGGCGTTATCGTCGATTTCGGATTTCACGATGCTGTCGTTGACGAGGTTATAGGTGACGCCCTTGAGTTTACTGAAACTGCCGCGTTCCACGTAGAGGTTTTCATTAGCCCAGTCGTCGAATGCTTCTTTGCGGAAGATCTTGATCCGGACGTGCCGCTTATAGATCAGGGGAATCGTAGCTGCCGATGACAGGACAGCGGAGCCCCGGTCGAACAGGATAACGGCTGCCGCCGATGTATCGCTCTCGTAGCGGTTCATGGTCAGTTCCGACAGGGAAACGTCGCCGAATTTTATGTCTTTTTTCTGAGCCACAGCGAAGGACGCTAGGCAGAGGAGACTACAAACAACGAATAATCGCATGGATCGCTGAGAAGATTTAGAATACAACACCATTAGTGCCTGGCAATTACCAACATCCGGCTCACCAGCCTTTTCCGGCTCAACGTGGCACGTTAACACGGCAATTCATACGACAACGCCAGTAGGTGTAACCCCATTTCACGAACAAAACCGCCACGATTTATCGCGGAACTTCGCAGTGCGGATGTTTTAACATTACCATGATTAATAATCACCACTACCGCTTCATGTCAGTCGCAGATCCTTAGCTCAGGATGACCGTTTCATTTGTATCATATTATCCGTCTCTATCTTGCTGCCTGGCAAAGACCGGTAAGCGTTCTTCGAATGGCACACCAAAGACAAAACACCCACTGCTACAACTCCCCTTTTAGGGGGCCGGGGGGCCACGCCTCTCTTTCGCAGCGCGGATGTTCTAATATTACGACGATTAATTGTCAACACTACTGCTTCATGTCAGTCGCAGATCGTTAGCTCAGGATGACCGTTTCATTTTTATCAACTCCCCCTTTAGGGGGCCGGGGGCCGCGCCTTCTTTTAGGTACTCTTAAAAAACAGATTGCTTTCCCGTTCGTTTGTTTTATATTCCATTTAGTATTTCACGACCATCCAATTCACGCATGCCCTACAAGTCCTTCTTCCTTTTTATACTTGTTTCCCTATCCGGTGTTTCCTTTGTTCAAAAGAAACATGTAAGTCCTTTTCCCGACGGCGTAAAACGTGTTCTGTTCATTGGAAACAGTATTACCTATGCCGGGGAATTTGTGACCGATGTGGAAGCGTATTTAACTACCCGTTATCCAGGCATGGATGTAGAGTTCATCAACGTCGGTTTACCCAGCGAGACCGTGTCAGGGTTATCCGAACCCGGTCATGCCGACGGCAAGTTTCCCAGGCCCGACCTGCATGAGCGACTCGACAGGGTCCTCCGTCAGACAAAACCCGATTGGGTAATCGCCTGCTATGGTATGAATGACGGGATCTACCTTCCGTTAGACAGGAAGCGTTTCCAAAAATATAAGGACGGGATACGCTGGCTTCACAAAACGGTGTTACGATCCGGCGTCAAAAAGATCATACACCTTACGCCCCCTGCCTTCGATGAACGCAAGGGCGGTCACCCTGGCTATGCACACGTCCTTGACATCTATTCCGAATGGCTGCTGAAGCAACGCACCGCCAGCCACTGGGATGTAGCCGACATACACGGAGCCATGAAGATGTACCAGGACGAACAGATAAAAAAAGATCCGTCATTCGCTCTTGCTGCCGACGGTGTGCACCCGGGAGAAACCGGGCACTGGGTAATGGCTAAGGCCATCCTGCAGTACCTGGGAGAAAGTGATGTCAGCAAGTGGGGAAGTATAACGGATGCATTGGCCCCGGTACCCAACGGAGAGCACATACTAAAACTTATCAGCGAACGTCAGCAGATCATGAAAGATGCATGGCTAACGCGTACCGGTCACCAGCGTCCCGGTATGAAAGAAGGGATGCCACTGGAGGAAGCACAACTGCGGGCGAGGGAGATTGGGTTGCAGGTGGAGGGATTGATGAAATGAACAGCAGGGTCGTTCGATCCTTTGTGTCACGGCACCGTCATTCAGATGTCAGGTACCAAACGATCACCGGTTTGCGTCCTGTATTGGCACACCCAAGACAATACCTGCACTGCCACAACTCCCCCTTTAGGGGGCCGGGGGGCCGAACCGCTCGCAGCGCGGATGTTTTAACATTACCACGATTAATAGTCACCACAACTGCTTCATATCAGCCGCAGACTGTTAGGTCAGGATGAGCGTTCCATTTTTATCAGGTTGCGCGTTTCTACTTTTCCTCTTAGTAAAGACCGGGTCACTTTCTTCGATTGGAATACGAAGGACAAAACACCCACTGACACAACTCCCTCCTTGAGCGTCGGGATGGCTTTTCATCAGAACAACCGATAGCCAAAGATGAATGATATCCGGTTGTATTCGGCAGTCCAGTTGAGGTATTCGTTCAGGATATCGCCACAGTAATAGTAACGTGCTTCGCCACTGAATCTCCTGAAACCGAACCCGGCGCCAACGGATACTTTTGTCTGCGCCGAAACCGGTAGATCAGAATCCAGCGCCTGAATATATGACGATCCAACAGGTGCGGCTACGACAATCATACCATTAAGAAATAACCGGGAGTTCGCCCCCAGGAAGAAATAATACCTGAGTCCAAGGGGCAACTCAAACGAACTGTATTTAGCCGATTTTTCCTTCGCGTTATTTGTTGACTTGAAGGACTGAAAGCTCGGCTCCATGACGATGGCCCACTTGTTCCGGTTGTAAGGCAAAACAATCTCCGCCTCCAGGCCTATCCGAAAGGCAGGATGGCTGCCGTAATCGACGTCGGAGCTTTTATATTGCGTATTTGCATTGTATTTGAGGAGCAAAGATGAATAATCGACGCCCGGTGTTACCTTCATATGAAATGCAACCTTGCCTGCTGTCTTGGAGAAATCTTTCACCTCTGAATCCGAGCAAGTGTAGTAATCCTTGAAATATTTGATGATGTCCGCTCTTGTATAGTCAACGTTCTTCATCTCCTGTGTCGTAACATTTCCGCACCGGGCATCTACCCAAAGCTGTTGGCGGAAGTTAAAGTTCTCGATCACATCATTGCCCTGACTTAAATACTTCTTGTAGATCAATTGTTTAACGGTGTCGCCAGAACTGTAAAAAAACCGGCGGAGATTTCCATCTGCATAATACAAGAGTGACGTTTCACTCTCCAGAAGGACTTTCAAAAAGAGTCGCTCCCTCATCCATACCGGATTTCTCTCCGTCGTGAGTTCTTCCGGCACCTCGCCCGTTCGATCGATCATTACATCCGCTGACACATATCTCGACTGCGTCCCGATTCCAAATTCCTTTATCAATGACGCTTTTAGAACCTGAAACCCACCGCCCTCTTCCAGTTTATACTCCAATTCGACAGGACTATTCTTCCATTCATAATTCCGGATGAAACATTCTATCCGCTGGTCGTTCATGTCGATGAAATAGCCTTTGCCAAAATTTACCTGGCAGAATGACCTGGAGGTGACGAGCATTACTAAAAAGATAAGTAATTGAATTCTCATATTGAATGGATTAAAAAAAACGATTTACCACCGGATGACTGAAAGATCCTAGTAGCAACTATGCATTATACCCGGAGATTTAGACAGAACATTACAAGAAGCTAATTTTTTTTTACGCCCAACCTTCTTCTTCGAAAGATCGTAAAGAAATGTAAAAAAACAAATCTTCTACTTATTGTTCTGGCGCTTCCTTATTGAATCATTTCCGCGTTTCGTTTTGATGGGAAATTCAAAACCAATACGCGCGTTGATAACTTCGGTATAAGGACTTTTGTGATGCGGATCGAATAAACGTGTCATGATCATGGCCGTACCCTTAACAGCCTTTACAATTGTGTACTCCTTTTTCAATCCAACGAAAGCTCCCCACACCCACTCGCGCCGGCCAATATCAAGCGTAGGTATATTTGTAAAAGGTGGCACAAACGTTTTCATGATTTCCAATTCCACACGCGGGGAAAACCCTTTCCATACTTTAAACTCTCCAAATGCCCGGGGTCCATACACACGGTCGCCAGCACTGAAGGAATTATTATTTAGGTCATAAGCTACCCGCTGATTCCATCCCAATCCAGCCGTAAGCTTCCCCGTAAACCGATACCCCAGGTAGAGGTTGAAATCGACCAGAAGGTTATCGCCTTCCTTTTGGATCTGGAGGGCAATACCCGGCAACATGCGTTCAATGAGTGATTTACCCCGCATTTCGTTTAGCCGGTGTTTTGAAAGTTCGGCGAAACTCGAAATACTATTATACCTATCCTTATACTTTGCCATCTTTTCAATGGCCTGTTGTAATATCTTCTCTTTGCCGGCGAAGTGGTTCATCGCCTGTGAGACGACTTGTTGTTTGCTCTCTTCCCCAAACGCCGCGGGGTTTTCAAGTTGCCTGGCACTTTTTATGAAGTCATTGTTTTCCATATCTCCCGCCACATCCAGCTGTTCCCGTACCTGTTTGACTTGGTCGATCTCCTGCAACGAAGTCTCAAGGGTCTGGTCTGGATTTTGAGTTAATGTTTTTACTTGAGATAATTCCTGGGTATGGGGGTCAAGCTTTTCCTGGATCTCTTTGAGCCCGTCCAGTTTGTCAAAAGACAGGGATTCATTGATGGACGACAAATCACCCGACAGATCAACGTGTTGGAAATCAGTTGCTGTGACTGACGGAATCCCGGGAAGTTCCCATTGACCTGGATCCGTTTCCGGGATACCCAGTTTATCCAGTACCTCGTTCTCTCCAAGGGGAAGCGTTAAGGCTGTGGACAAAGAATCCAAACCCAATTTTGATTTGACGGAGGACTTCCATTTTTCAATGCGACTTTTCGTTTTTTCGAGCAAGGCTGCTCGACTTTTCTCAACCCCGGAGATCAGTCTTTCTTTTCGTTTATTAAGGCTATCTGACAGGGCGTTCAACGCTGGACTTCCTCCCTGCTGAAGTTTCAGACTGTCAATTTTCCGGCTGAGTTCAAGTTCGAGAGTATTAAACTGCTGGCCTATGCGGTAGGTTGAACTATCCGACCAGCGTTCGATGGCCAATGAATCCATACGCCATCTAATATTTGAGAGGGCAGTGACGGTATCAGCCAACCTTGCTCGCTTCAAGCCTACAAGACCGGGAAGTTGCTGCGCAAAATCTTCCGGGCAGGCAAAAACAACGAACAACAGGATCAATACAACGTGCTTATTCATTACCTAAATATCGCAAAATCCGGACAAGTTCTATTTATTTTCATAAGTTAAATACTATTAAATAAATTTTATCAGCTTCGTAATTTTCTGGCTTATTATGTGACTCGAATGAAGTAAGGGTAGAAGGTAGGCCAGGATTTCATCCAACTAATCAGATCGGTTGGTTGTGTCCCTTAAAAAATTATCAATACCATGCTTACCAATAAAAATCTAAAGCCTTCAACAATTCACTTACTAAAATCATCAACACTTGTACCTTTAAGTTCGAAGCATTGAGTGCCGGCATTCTTTTCTTTATGTTTGAACATTAATTGTAGGATTAAATTAGGTTAATGGATAGATTGATGTCAGTTGACAGACTTTTGATTGACGTAGCAGTGCGAGTCGGTCAAGAAAAAAATAAAGGACGTGCTCTCGAACGTCATCCATGATGTGCATGAAGACTGAGGATGGGGTATTACACATAACTTAAATTATTTTTTACTGCATTGAGACCGAAGTCTTTGACTTAATGTACAAATTCTTAAAGCCCCATTTATTCAAAACACTATCAGCAAATTCAAAATTTACCTCAACACTTTCAGAAGGAGGATAACTTTCATAATAATGCCTGCTAAATTTAAACTGGATACTATCGGGTTTTTGAAGATTTGAAACAATAATTAACCTATCACCTACTCTACCTTCTTGATCGTAATTAAAGGCATCTTCTTCTGAAACAAGGGTGGCATCATTAAAGTATAATGTTTTCCATATGTGCTCTGGCACATTCTGGCTATTAAAAACTGATTCATGACTCCATTGAGTATGTGAGGAGTCAGAGATACGAACAACCCATGACTCTTCAATAATGGGCAAATTCCTTTTTATTCTTTCAGGATTAAAACTCTTTCCGTATAGTTCAACTAGAGTTTCATTGTGCTTATCTGAATAAAAAGGTCTATCCCTCAACATCATTATAATTGCGCCGCTGACAATTACAAATAATATAATCGTTAAGATTTTCTTCATTATCAGTTACTTTTTTGAACGTATATAGCCTGCGGTACCCGTGGCTATTGCCTTCCGGTATTCATTGTTTACAGAGTTGGTGGTGACTCTATCACCACACGACTTATAGTAAGTCATAGTTGGGTTTCTTTCAGAAAGTGCAGGACCCGATAGAGCTACCATAGCTCCACCGCTTGGTAGCCCGTTATCATTTAAGTTATTACTTAAACTTTGAACCATATAATTAGTATGAAGCTGGGTAATCGACAGCCCATTGGTCATTCGTGAGTAGTCTCCCGTCATAGCTACAACAGCCTTAAATTCATTTGAAGGGTCTCTTATTTTATTCGATGAAGGTATCTCCGGCTTTGAGGACACTACATCGCCCAAAGCACTTACTTTTTCACTTGAAAAGGGGCTTGTAGCTTGTTCTACTTCTTTTACAGCAAATACGGTTTCAGAACTATTTGTCGACTGTGAGCTACTCACCACATCACCATTTTTATCAAGAACCGTTGTAGTGGTAGTAGTGGATTTACTTTCCTTCCATGTTAGATTATCGTCACTATCTCGCTCATAACTTCCATTGGTTGTAGTATGAGTTTCTTGAACAGTGTGCGAATACTCACCCTCTTTTCCGGACCTTGTGACGGTAATAGTCCTATCCACATGTGTACCTTTAGCAACTGTCGCTCCTTTTGGCCTATCATCTTCTACCACTTTATCCTCAGGAAGCATTCCGTCAGGATCAGAAAATCTAATGGGATTATCATAACCATAAACGTAGGGCGACCACCTTCTTGAAACATCAGCTAAAGGATCAATCGATAAAAATCTTCCTGTCGCTGGATCGTATTGTCTTGCCTGATAATCGTACCACCCAAGATCAAGTTCATTTTGTATTTCAAAGCCATTGTACAAAAAGTTATTCTTTGTGGTATTTTCTCTACCGTACGAGTAAAAAGTGAGTCCAAACGGATAATAATCATCCATCTGCACAATAGCCGATTTAATCTGCTCCACCTTAAAATCATCAAAATACACTTCCACCTCCGTCGGATTTTCATTGCTCAGATAAATATAAACATAACCGGGCTCTTTTATAACAATCTGCTTTGAAAGAAGCTCATGGGCTCCATCCTGGCCGTACTCCCGGCCGGCTGTCGTTAATCTGATAAAGCCAAAGTCAGTGGTAACATTCATGTCTTTATCAAAAACTATATAGTTCAGGTATGCTTTCGGCGGGGTGCCTGTTTCTGCGCTATGGTCAAGGGGTGTTATCGGCAACGTTCCGGTGCCAATGCTTCCGGCAGCTCCTCCATCTACCAACGTACCGGCCGGAGCGGTTCCGTTGACAACAGATGTGATAAACGTATTCATCGCCGCCGTCCAGTTTGCCGTATTGGTATCGAGGTACTTGGCGTATACTTCGGTGTTGATCACATCGCCGGGCATGACGGCCAGCGATTTCGCCAGGCCGTATTTCGCGTTTGTCGTGCCACCGGTCAGGCGCGTGGAGTAGAATGTTCCGCCAATATTCGTGTGGTCGAACCAGGCCTGATTAACTTTGATCGCTTCCGTATAATACAGGAATTTCCCTTGTTCATCTGTGGCATTCACAGTTTCCATGGTGGCGGTACCCGATTCCGTTTCCTGTTTGGTTGTAAACGTTAACCGGACATTTCCCAAATGATCCTTCAGATGATACTGATATTCGGGCGTGGCCGCCGGTGCCAGACGTGTGATCACTACTTCGTTGACAAAAAACTGATTTCCCGAAACGGTTGTATTCCAGATCACGCCGGCTTCAAGCGTGGTTGCACCTGATGGTATGGTTACCGTTTCTTCGATCCACGACTCTGTTTGAGCGCTGCCAGGCAATGGTGATCCGTACCAGGTTCCGGACCACAACAGGTTACCCAGGTTTGTCCGGGCGAGAATGTAAACAGGCTGCGTACTTGTTTTGTATCCTTTCACGCGAATTCTGTATCGTTCGCCAGGTATGGCCGGCAATACACCCCCCAATGGAAAGATGCCGTCATACTGCGTTCCTGTGCTGGTCACACGGATGTACGTTTGATTATTCAGGGTTACAACCAACGGAGTCGCGCCGCCAGTAGAGGTAACCCCCGCAAGAGAACTTCCATCGTTCATGTAAACATCTTTCTGGGAACTCATTACGATTCTTCCTTCCTCGTGCTGAATGAATTGAAGGGCGTCGTTCTCGTAATTGAATTCTCCAATATAGTCAGCCTGTTTTTGGACCGTTCCAAATGTTGTTAGCTGTGATATTTTACGCCCGGAGGCGTCGTAGATGTAACGGATTGTATTTCCGCCCCGCGATACAACTTCCGGTAAATTAAGGTAGTTATAGGTCATGGCGGTAGTGATGCCCTTGTTCTGATCGGTGATCATGTTTCCATTGGCGTCGTAGGTATAATCGTCGCCGGCGTTTGCGCCATCCGTGAAGCCTGTAAAGTCATCGCCTCCGTCCGTTACCTTCAGCAGACGATTGCTTTGAGTAGCACCCGAACCATAGTTATAAGACAGGTTATCCATTACAGCAGTCGTCCCTCGTTTGTCATAACGAGTAAGTGACATGATATTGCCATTCAGGTCATAGGTGTAGGATGGCTCCTTGAATCCTCCGTTAGCTGCCTCGTTCCAGGATGCAGATTTTTCTTTAAAGGTGGCGGACGTGACCCTGCTCATTGCATCGTATGCATAGCTGTATGATTTTTCTTTGACGCCAGCCTGCCCCAGAAAATTACTCCATTTTATGGCGCTGATGTTACCGTTGTACAACGGGCTGTTACCACCCGCCGAAAGGTCGGTTTCATACCCCAGGTTCATTCCGAAATAATCTCCAGTGTCGTCGTTCATTGTGCCGTCATTGGACAGCTGTGAGTTGTTCATGGAACTGAGCCATCCCCGAATATTGTACCGATAGTCCACGGATTGTTTTGCGTCCGTTGCAGAAGGCGAACCATTGACACTGTGTAATTTTTTGTCTACCAGCTGACCAAGTTCATTGTAGGTGTTATGTACCAACAATACTTCAGGGTTAATGTTATCGACCTGATGATACGCCCTCACCAACCGGCCGGAATGGTCGTATTCCATGCGGCGGACTATGGTCCGGTTGCTGGAACCAAAGGATGTACGGACATTAGCTACCGTTCCTGAAACATCGTAAATGCTGAAATCGGCCATTAGCAATGTCGAGGAAGGCACTGTCGAGGTATACTTTAAGACACCATTCTGATAGTATTTCACGACCGTGCCTGTCCTTTCAATCTTCAGCACATCTCCCGCAGCATAGGAACCATATGTTCCACGGTTCGTACCGCTTTCAAAGATATACAGGATACCCGTATCGGTGGGATACCATGCGTAATCCATGGAAGTATAATTTGCATCGGAATTGACGTCTGATAATCCCAGCATCCTCCGCTTATTGATTTCAAGAGTTGTGAATTCTACCCATCCATCCTGGGCGGCCGGAAGCTGTTGCACAGATGCCGCTCCTGATGCCCCCCAGGTTGCCCCGGCGGTCGTCCTGGTTAACGTTCGGCCTGACAGTTGAACTCCCACGATATCCTTCCAGGTGTCACCTTCGTCGTGCGTCGTTTTTGTCTTGATTAGCTGTCCTGTAAAATTGTATAGATTTGAAATGCGGTCCGTCCCTCCCCTGTAGTTTTCCGTTTGCACCTGGATAACCCGTTGATTCTCGTCGTAATAATTGATGGTGTTCAGCCATCTGTAACCACCGGCCACACCCCCATCCATAACTTTCGAACTGATCCCTGCTACCTGCCCGACAACACGCTGGAATGCTGTTGAAGGTTGCTGGTAGGTCGCGCCGTTTTCAACCATGGAAAGATTATCGGTACTCTTGTACGAATAATCTCCCGACCACAAGCTGGTGAAATCGTAACGATCATAGTATGTGATCGTCAGGTAGCGATATCTGTTTACCGTGGCGCCTGCCGTAACCACAGGGTATGATTTGTTTGAGTACCCATGAACGTTGCCAGCCACATTTCCAATATACTGCTCCCCGTATTTTCGCCAGGGTTTCGTCGTTGCGATCAGCGAATAGTATGTATCTACAACGGCTTGCATCTGTACTTGCGTGAGTTGAACGGTGGTTGTTGTATCCTTTATCCCCGTGGCTATTGGACGGTTCAATTCGTCATACTTTGTAAAAGTCCAGTATTTGATAGCATTCGTCGCACCTGCCCGTTGATTGCCATCCTGCTTAAGCACGATGCGGTCGCGGCTGTCGTAAACCATGTATACCCAATCCCCTCCGGGGACCCGCTTTTCCGTCATCCGGTTTCGGAGATCGTACTTATATTGAAATGCAAAATTGGTCAGGTCCCCTGTTGTAACCACATAGGTATCTGCATTCTGATGCAATGTCCTGCTCAGCTCAGGCTGAAAAACAAAACGCAGATTTCCAAGGTCATCATATATATAATAGGTCAACGCCCAATCCGTCAGACCATTCAAATTGCTGGTCCCGGCCACGGCTTGCACCTTCTTCAATACGACCTGCCCCTTCTTGTTTGTATACTCTCGCACAGCATTCTGCTGCTCGTCTATCGTCACCTTTACGTTCAGCTGGTTTGAACTATAATAACCACCACTTTCCACGTAAGTTGCCAGTGTTGTGGCGCGTACAGGCATGCCGCCGGTTATTTTCCATGAAATAATTTTCTCCTGCCCCGCAAGCGTACCATGAGCATTGTTCAGGTATTTTTCCTCGCTGAATTTTGCATTTGTATACCAGTTTTGTCCCGCTCTATAGATCTTAGAAGGCCGATTAAGTGGTGACGGCTCATAGATTGTTTCGGAATATGGGCGGGTATCGTCGGCAACCCTGTTGTTACTGCCAGCTAAATAAAAGGCAGCAGCCGCTCCGGTATAATCGCCAGATGCGTTGATGATCGATTCATTGATCTGATAGTAACCCGTAGTCCCCGCTGTAAACGGCATATATCTCTTTACCTCCCTCTGATAAGCATCGTATACGCTGGGTTGCACAATGTCAAGACTTGCAGGAGACGCTTTGGTGGATACTGTCTGCATAACACGACCCAGACCATCAAAGTATTGTCCGACTTCCTGTTTTTCCCCGATAGGAAGAGCGGCTACCTGTGACTCCGTGGTCTTCGCCGGGACCATAACCGAAACAGACAGTACCCTGTTATAATCATTGGCAGGAGTGTTCACATCAATCGACACATCATCGTTCTTCGTTTCACCAAAATTGTCAGTTACGGTCAATCGATAGATATGATTGCCTCCACTAAGGTTTGTCAGCGTAAGTGTCGGAGTGGACTCACCGGACATCGATCCAAATTCCCCTGATATTTTCGACCAGAAATAGCTGGAAATCGTACCGTCCGGATCACTTCCCGAACCGGAAAGTGTAACCGTATTGGTTGGCAGGGTAATCACCTTATCAACTCCTGCATTTGCGACAGGGACAACGTTTTTCGTTAGGATAAGAGGAAGAGCTGCCTTCATGCAACCATTGTTGGTAACTTCGACAAGATATGTCCCGGCAGTCGATGTCGTATATGTTGCAGATGATTCTCCCCCGATCACGTTACCATCTTTTTTCCAGACGTATGAATGGCCTGCTCCTGTCGGCGATGCATATATTTGCTGACTACAAGTCGAGCATATCTTCAGATTACCGGAAGGACTGACTCCCGCAAGGGGAAGAGGCTTTACTGTTATGCCGCTCAGGCTTGCTGTCTTCGAAGTCGGGGACACACAACTTCCGGTAAATGTGGCGGTGAGGCCGATAATACTGGAAGAGGTCAGCTGGTTCGTGCTAAACGTGCTACTGTTAGTTCCCACAGCAATCCCGTTGAGTGTCCAGCTGAAAGACCCAAATGCATATCCGGCCTGTGGAGATGAGGCGGTAAATGTGATATTATCGCCATCGCAAATGGACGAACTGGACGGTGAAATACTAAGAATTGGATCAATAGGTGCTGTGGTGGTCACGGTGATCTCGTTGGATGTTGCCGGGTTCCCGGAGATGCACGCCTGATTAGACGTGACCACGCACTTGACCACAACTCCGTCACTTAAGGGGTTTATCGGAGCATAAACATACGCCGGAAGGCCGGATTGATTGTCTGTAGCAACTACGTTGTTCTTATACCACGTATATACGGGACTCGATCCGCCATTCACTGGTGTTGCGTTAAAACTCCCAACACCATTACACCATGGCAGCGTAGTAGAGGAAATTGACACACTGACAGCACCCGGGTTTGTCAAAGACATGGTGATGCTGTTACTTGTCGCTGTCGCGGATGTAAGGCATGTCAGGCTGCTTGTCATCACACAACTAACAACCTGACCATTGGTCAGTGAACTGGTTGTGTAGGTAGAGGCATTGGTTGAACCTGGCGCCGGGTTACCATTTACTTTCCAATTGTAGTACGGGCTGCCGCCATTTGTAGGTGATGCTGTAAATGTTATGGACGTAGTCGCGCAAACCCCATTTTGGCTGGCGGCTATGCTAACTGCCGGTGTCAATGGGTTTGTAATATTGATGGACGACGAATACGCACTGCCACTATACGGATAAAATGAACAACCTGAATAGTTGGCGGTCACGTATGCATTGGGAGTGGGAACATTCCACTTCACAGTAATCGATGTTGAAGTTTGCGTGATAATCGTGTAGCTGCTTCCGCTTACATTCCAAAAAACCGAACCACAACTCGATGCGCCTGATAAGACAAATACATTATTGGCGCCGACACAATCTGTGCCGTTTACCCGTTGTACCATCTGCGCATTACTTTGTAAAGCACATCCGAGAAAGATCAGCAAACAGATTCCAAGAACCCTCTGGAGGATAAAGTTATCGCCCGCCGGGGTTGCAATCCGATGAAAATTACGCCTAACAAGTTTACTCTTCATAAAAAGACAATTCCATTATGTGTATAGACCTGGTTCTTCAATAACTCTAAGTTTAAGATGACGTCAGTTCGTCTTTACCTGATCAAAAAAACGACTGGAAAGGTTATTTTTTGTTCTATGGCAGCAGTCTTCGAACTCCCTGACGTCCATTTTGGTGCTTTTCTGATGATGCGAATGGCCTCGGCATCACATGATGAAGAAAGACTCTTAACAATCTTCACGCTCTCAGGCAGAATTTCTCCATTAGAAGCCACAATGAACTCGACGTGGACTTCACCACTTAAACTATCCTTAAGTGCGTCTGGTGGATACTGCACCTCTCTCTTTATATACTCGAAAAACTTATCACCACCGCCAGGAAATTGAGCGAATTTCTCCACGGCAACTTTTTCCTGCGCATAGGCGGACCCAAAAATACCCGCCACTGCTATTACAAAACCAATCAGATTTTTCATATTCTCTGTAACGTTAAAAGGCTATTTAAGCTGATAGTAGTAGGTACTCATCTTCACAATTTCGGCCTTATCGTTCCTGACCAATTTCAGACGACCCACAGCGTCATACTCGTAGTAGGTGATGAGGTTGTTCGGGTCCGTGATCGATGTAATGCCAATACCGGGATCCATGGTGTAAGTTGTCATCTGCGCTCCCTGCGGAACCCACCGCAGTTCGTCAAGAGTACCGCTGCCGGATATGGATACCGAAGTAATGGACGCGCTACCCGTAATTTCTGTTTCGTAGTACTGCCAATTATTGACTGCGGGAGTTGAAGTGGGTGCGAGTGACGCGCCATTCACGTTAATTGATGCACCGGTTTTTGCCCAAAAGCTCAGAACATATTTTTTGTTAAGCGCAACGCCACCTTTAGTTATTGCGCCATTGACAAGAGAGTAGCTTTTTTTACCCGACCTGAAGTTTACCAGGTCGCGCGTTGCACTTGGTAACGTCCAGTTCCCGGCCCCTTCCGCCTCAAAGGAAGTGTAAGCAATGTCAGTTGAAACAGCGTTTTTTACTTCAGCAATTACGTAGGCACTCCCGTAATCCCAAAGATAGCTATGTTGAACATCGTCTTGCTTTGACTGTTGCAGCGCATTTCCAAAATTGTCATAGTCGGTAACTGTTATTCTTTTTTCCAAAGGGCCAGCACCATTTTGAGTGTTTATCGCCGATAGCAGGACAAGGTTATTTGGAAAAACGGTGTAGTCGTTTGTGGTCTTGATTAACAGAGCCGCGTTCTGTTTTAGCTGCTGCTCAAGTACCGTATTCAACATAAATTTTGTAACCAGATTCTGCCTGGCAGTCTCCTGTGGGCCGGCAAGCGTCAGATCCTGGGGATATTTCGTTACAGTTTCAGTATTCTGACCTTGTGAATCCGTCGAAGACACACTGGTTAGCTGATAGTGCCCCGGCACTATTCCATACTGATATGTTTTGGATGTTTCAGTAAAACTGGAAGTGTTTACCTGATCAAAGACTCTCGTTTTTTCGGTAGCGAGATACGAGAATTCACTTAAGGTCTTATAACCGGCCACATAATAATTAGGACCTATTGTCTGTTCCTCCCCAAAACGATCAACTGAAACAGAAACGCCGTACCCGGATTTCGTGTTATTGTTAAAACTATAGGTGTTCTCGACCTCGAGAATTTTGGTATATGTTGAAGGGTCTTTTCGATATACTGATTTTTTCAATAACAAACCTCTTCTCCAGTCAAAACTGCAAGAAGGAGGAAAAGGTCTGAAATTTTTATTTTCATCCGGGTAGTCGCTGGCGGTTGTATACGTATACTCTGTTTTTCCTTCTTCTCCATTTGTTCCATTCAATTCTGTAACATTCGTGTATCCGATGACTCCTCCCATCGTCGGAACGAGTGGAACCAGACTTGTGCTTTTACTTTGAACATAGTTACAGTTATACAGCACATTATTGGACCATTTTGTCATCACTACGGCATCAGCACTGAGTGTTTTCAGGTTTACCGCGACTCCACTGGAATTTGAGTCGGTCAATCTTGTATATAAATACTTCTTGACGCTAACTTTCCCGTTTGCCGAATTGCTGACGCTCTTAATCCTTAGTCCTCCAACGATCTTATTACTTTCAGCCATCGGAGAAGCAGACGGAGTTTCAAGCCAATCTACATCCACATAATATATTTTTGGGAATGCAGACTTGGTCGCCTCGTAGCCTGGTATAGTTGATCCCGTAATTCGATAATCCCCCTGGTGCAAGTGCAGCGTCTGTGCCCCCTCCAGTAGGTATGTTTCATTAAACACAGTACCATTTATCCCCTTGATAGAAACCTGATAACAATTGGGCACACCTGCCGGTGACGGCGGGCAATTTTGCACTTGCTGACGAAGAACAACTGTAACAATTGCCGGAGCTCCTCCACCCGAGGGGTATGGTATTCCTACTGTAAAATCGGAAGTCTTATTAACGTCGTTTGTGACGAGCACCAGCGACGCCGTCTTCCCCAAAGGCTCCACATTAACCCCGCCCAGTGCGAAATCCGAAGTATAAAGTCTATTGGCCTCGTACTCGAACGAGGATTTACCACCTGTGGGGTAAATTATTTCGGTTAATACAGAAGCCTTCATAGAATTTTCCGATGAGTGACGAAGACCACCTTGAACCGATATTGTTTGACCGCCGCCCAAATTGATGACGCCACTCCGAGGAAGCCGTTCGTTGGACGCCCCATTAAAATATCCCCAGATGTCCTGAGAGTTTATGGAATTGGCTCCGCTGCTGTTCGGATCCCAGCTCGGAAGTTGTTGTGAGTTATAACCGAACTGATATTTTCCGCCGCTTGTTAGTCCATCCGCTGAGGTAGTCTCAACCTTATCAAGCCTCAATCGCTTGCAGTAACTAACACCGGTGGGGCAACTACCCAAGGAGGGAAAATGACTGTATGAGAATTTTACTTTTTTTATTACGGCAGACTGCGGATTGCGAATATCCATGCTCTCCAACGAATAACTTCCTGGAAGGTCAACGCGCTGGACAGCCGACGGGTTGAATATAACATCTCCAGTGGCCCCGGAGATTCGATAGAGCTTTACACTTTGAAAATAATTGGTAACAATCTTCTTTTCAAAATTGGGCAATGTACAGGCCTGATTATCGGTGACAACCGTGTTGATCACTTCACTGGACTTGGATTGGTAATTGTACACATCCGCCGTATAATACAAATCGATCCTATCATTATCGGGGCTGATCACTTCCAACAAGTACCATGCAGTGTTCGGGGTAACGAGCGAACCGTTATCATTTCTTTCAATTGCGTTCCGAGTACCATCCAGGGAAGACCCAAAAATATACTGCACACCATCCTCCATCGTCACTTTCCAGCGGGTAGCGCCCGGCACAGAGGGAATTGTGCCTGAAGCATATTCAATCTTCATCGCTTGAATAGGGATGGACACAAAATCACCATTCGAATCCATATAAAATTTACCAGAATAGTTACCGAAATTAAAATGGAAAATATCCGACTCAGAGTCCATTGTCTGGCTGAGAATCTGATCAAGCGCCATCAAATCCGTATCAGACCCATTCCCGGTTTCAAGAGTAAAATCGTTGGGTATCCCAACATAGTTGAGATAAATAGGCTTCTGGGCCAATGTGCTCATCGTTGATCGCGTACCAAAATATCCGGAAGCGATATCGTCCGGTTGACCGCGAACGCTACGGGTAATGACACCTCCCGAAGAAAGGCTCCATCCAAGTCCCACCCAGGAGCTTATTTCTTCAACTTTAATACCTCCTGCATGATAACTGAGACTGATCGGCAACTCAAGCGATCTCGACTTCACCGTGTGAAGGGGAATACTAATATTTGGAATACCAGTATACAGACTGACGGGTATCTCCCCGTACTTGCCTAATGAGGATGCATTCGGCGATGGTGGCGTCAGAGTTTTTAGTTCCGGCGCAGATTGTGAAAGACAAACGTTCACTGAAATCAGGCCAAAAACAACGGCTATTATGCTAACTTTATTCATCGGCTTAGAAATTAAACACAAAATTATCCCCTATTTCGAGGGATTTAACAATCAGTTAGTTGGCGAATCTCGCCGAAAAGGGCAATACATATCCTAATGTTCATTTAACATGAACCAAACCGATTTTCAAACAAGAATGAGAGGATCAAAATTTCTTCGCAGTCTGTATTGATTACCATCAACAATCAAATATCACCTATCCTTATAACAGCAGATGCGAATATTCTTACAGGCCAAACGTAGTGGATATTTTTTGAAATGAGAATCGAACGTTGAAATATTTTTTCTAAAAGTTAAAGACTCCGGTTCAAAACATCTAGAAACCCTTCATTAGCAGATATACAAAAAGATCGGACACAAGAATTTAGGCCCTTGCAAAACTACCATGCACAACAAACGGTAAGTATATGGTAATCAATTGGTAAATGTGATGTCCGGCACGTTTCCCTGCGCAAAAAGAAAATACAGTTTTTTAACAAATCATGCTATTAAAACTTACTTCCTTGATTTTAATCGATCGAATAAAGAGCGGTATAATTTTGGATTCTCCTCAAGTGACTGCCAATAAAGGTTACGCGATAATATGAAACATTGTTCAATTTGATTCCTTCCCTTAATTTCATAAAGGTAGTCGAGTAGAAACTTCAACATTGCATCGTAGTTATATTCCTCCATTACAATTGTAGGATCAATAAAAGTAATCTTTGGCTCTGACAGTCTTTTACCAAGTACCTTCAGATGTCTCGCATAATAAGAACTTAACCCCTTCGGAGAAGCTACGCCTAGTGAGTATGTTTCCCAGTTTTCATCACTTTTACCGAATTGCACGTCAACGTCAATTTCTAGGCAAAACTCATCCTTTACTGAGGGAACATAGGTTTTTAGATCAACGCCATCTGGGTTTGAGATGTATTTAATTTTATAATCCATATAACATATTAATTTGCTTCTTTGTACGGCCTACGTTTTGAAATATTTGCTATAACTCAATTGTTGGTTCCCTGGGATCCAAAATATTTAGCCCCGTTAGCTCTTCCATCGTGATTGCATCTTTTAGGGCTTCTGATATAAAAATGCCTGGAATAGCCACGATAGACGTAAAATAATCGAGCGAGCTATCAAAGCTCTTCCGGAAACATAGCTTTTCAGCCCCAAATAATTCCGTTTCCTTAAGTCTTTCAAACTCCTCTCCGGATTTCAACTGGAAAAATTCCTTTCCAAGCGTTACTGAACCCTTAAAGAAAACAGTATTATCAAAACAAATAACCTCATAAGGTAACGCTGCACTACACAAAAAATAGTAGTCTGGTTTTTTTTCTCCAGCATACACGTGCGCATCAAAAAATCTGTGTTCGCCCAGCTTGAATTGATTGACAACGTTAAAAGCCTTTCTACTCAACAAAAAAAGGCCACCAGTAAATAAATTTGGAAAAAAGGACATAAAATCAGTTACAAAAGCCTTATCCCTGAGCTGAATATATTCTAACTCAAAACTGAATTCCGGAATCCTGAGCCTATGCTGCCAGTAAGAAGCTGCATCACCACTTTCATAATAATGCAAATAGAGGTCAAAATTTGATTTATTGACGAATTTGTCCCTTAAGATCCGGGCTTGAGCAGAACCATCACGAATACCAGTTACTTTTGGGTCTGATGGGCGTCTTATTAAAAAATATTTAGGCATAAATCGCCGACTGATAATACATTATTACTTTAACTTAAAATTCAGTCAATGCTTTCACACTTGTGAACCTATTTAAAAGGGCGTCGAAAAATGCCTCTCTATACAAATATTCAGTCCGGTGATTAGCATACAATCTCAAAAGCTGAAATCACCACAGACCGGATCGACACTAAACAACTCCGCCGCCAATCCTTGCGTCCCCAGCATCAAGCCACATAGCTGACACTATTCTGCGCATTCATCCTGATAAAACCCTCGGCCGCCTTCACGCCCGTTTCCAGCCCGCGGAAATGTTCCATCGCCGCGTGGCCCTCCGAATATATCGCATCGGGATGCTGACTGGTGTGACAATACAGCGCTTTTCGTTTCTGCTCCTGCGTGCCCGAAATGTCGACGTAGTCGGTGGGGTGAAAGATCATAGACTGAATACCGCTCAATACTTCGAAGAAGTACAGGGAAAATTTCCTTTCCGCCCTTACCCACGACTGGATCGTGAGCAGGCTTGCAGTCTGATGGTCCTTATGGGTATCCAATGGCCAGTGTGTAAAAACGAGGTCGGGTTTTTCAGCTGATAGCATCGCCTGAATCTTTTTTAACCAGTCGTTATTAAAGATGGTATCGCCGTCCACCTGTCCGGCGAAGATTGGTTTTGCCTTCAGAATTTTACAAGCCTCGATCGCTTCCTGCTTCCGGATCGCCGCCGCTTCTGCGAGCGACTTTCCATCGATACCCGCATCACCCGTGGTTAAATAAATGATGGTGACATCGTGGCCGGCGTTAGCCAGTTTGGCAAGCGTCCCGCCACATCCGCTCTCCGGATCATCGGGATGACCGCCGACACAAACAATCTTTTTCTTCGAAGTCTGATCCGGCGTTCCTCCATATGCCAGGGTAGATAATAGTCCGACGCCGGCGACAGCGGTTTTAACAAATTTTCTGCGGGGTGCTGAGGTTTCTTCCATTATTAAATATAGGGAAGAGTGTAATAAGATTACAAGCTGTGCGCTGATTGATACCAAAGACAAAACACCCACTGCTACTGCCCCGTTGGGGCGGGGCTGCACCGAAGGATATCACTAAGCGATGAACAGCCCTTCGAAGCGCGAATGTTTTGACATTACGACGATTAATAATCACCACTTCTGCTTCATATCAGTCGCAGACTGTTAGCTCAGGATGACCGTTTCATTTGTATCAACTCCCCCTTTAGGGGGCCGGGGGGTCGAACAGCCCATGGTTGGTTAGCGTTGTTCGATTGGCACACCAAAGATCAAAAAAAAGCAGCTACATCTTATGTAACTGCTTGATTAACATGAGCCCCCTGTCGGAATCGAACCAACGACCTACTGATTACAAGTCAGTTGCTCTACCTGCTGAGCTAAGGAGGCTTTTTACCGTCCCGGAGCCTTGGTTTTTGCCAAGTCTCCAAAACAGAGGTGCAAAAATAGAGTAAGAATGCTTTTTAACAAACTCTTCGGCAAATTTTACTTGAACATTGTTAACGCAGGCCGATCGCCGGGGAATACTATCCACAAAAGCAATTTTTGCCGTTACCGACCCCTGTCCTGCCATTTGAACCGTTCAGGTCAGAACCGGGACCTTCCGCTTGCTCTTCTTCCGGTACTCACTCGGGGTGATCTCCACGATCTTCCGGAACTGCTTGTGAAAATTCGACAGGTTGTTGAACCCGCTGGCAAAGCATACCTCCGCTATCCCGAGGTTTCCCTCCATCAGCAGCTCACAGGCATAGGCGATCCGGATTTCCGTCAGGTACCGGAAATAACTCTTCCGCGTGCGTGTCTTGAAGTAGCGGCAGAAGGCTGCCGGCGAGTGATCGGTAAGCGCAGCCACATCGGCCAGTGAAATCGGCTCGCGAAAATGAGCGATGGTATAGTGGTACACTTTGTTGATCTTCTGTGATGACTTTTCGTGCGCGTTGCTTACGTAGTTGTTTGTATTCAGATACTCGAACTCGTCCGACCGCGCCAGGATATCCAGCAATTCCAGTAACCCGAGGATAGCGGTTGTTCCCTCGTGCTCCCGGATGCGGTGAAGTTTTTCGCCAACGATGATGTTTGTGTCTCCGTAGAATTTGAGTCCCCGTAACGCGCGGGTGAGCAGTGCGCGGACGGGACTGAATTCCCTGAGGTCGAAAAACCGTTCGCCAAGAAAGTCTTCGCGAAACTGGATGACGATGCTCTCGGGGTTTTCCGTTGCGTTAGCCTGATAATATTCCCTGTCCCGCTGACGCGTGTGCGGAAGGTTCTTTCCCAACAGCAGCAACTCCCCTTCTTCAATTGTGCGGATGCTGTTGCCGATAAAGTTGGTGCCCTTTCCTTTTATGCAGTACAACAGCTCGATCTCCGGATGATAGTGCCAGGGATTGTTCCAGGCAATGTCATCGCCCTTGATCACGAATGCCCTTTCAAACGGAGGGATGATCTTGAGCAGGTGTGGCTTCTGCGGGATGGATTTTACCATAATACTATTTACACACTTTTGTACAGCGAAAACCAATATAATGCAAAAATAGCATCTCATTTTGATAATCGGGTGGATGCAATCGTTTGAAGGGATATCTAAGATTGTGTATCGGTAAGACGTAAACACATGGTCCTGGGTATCAGCAGCTTTACATATGGGTGGTCTGTCGGCGTGGCGGGAAAAATGCCCGCATTACCGCTCACGGAAGTCGACCTGGTCGAAAAAACGCTTGAGGCCGGACTAAGATGCCTTCAGCTCGGTGACAACCTTCCTCTTCATACGTTGTCGCGCGAAAGGCTGGACAACCTCAAGGCACTTATCGTTCGTCATCACATCCGCCTGGAGGTCGGCGCACGGAAGCTTACGCCGGAACACCTTCACACCTACATCGCCATCGCCGCTTTTTTTCGCTCACCGCTGCTGCGTTTTGTGGTGGATGGCGACCAATACGAACCGGATCATGCAACGATCGTCGCGATCGTCAAAGAGGCTGTTCCCTTGCTAAATAAATACAACCTTGTACTGGGCATCGAAAATCACGACCGCTTCAAGGCAAAGGAACTGGCCGCTATCATGGATGCTATCGGCAGCGAACGTGTGGGTATCTGCCTGGACTGTGTGAATTCACTGGGAGCGGGCGAGGGACTGGATTGGGTTTCTTCCGTACTGGTTCCCTATACGGTGAACCTGCACGTAAAGGATTTTACCATCAGGCGGTTTTCACACATGATGGGATTCACGGTTACCGGTACCCCTACGGGTGAAGGTATGACGAACGTACCGCGGCTGCTGGACAATCTCGCGCCATTCAACCGTTGTGAGAGCGCAATCCTGGAGCAATGGGTTGAACCCGACGGAGACATTGAGAACACGGTGAAAAAAGAAATGGAATGGGCCGCCCGGAGCATCCGGTACTTAAAACAACTTCCGCATTTTAAAGACAAGTTTTAACACATCTATTATGGGAAAGCATAAAGTCGCATTGGTCGGAGCAGGTGGTAAAATGGGATGCCGCCTTACCGATAACCTGAAGAACTCCACCTATGATATGAGCTACGTCGAAGTCAGCCCGGCCGGCCTCGAGCGACTGGCTCAACGGGGTGTTACGGTCTCCACAGCCGAAACAGCCATAGGGAACGCGGACATCGTGATCCTGGCGGTGCCGGATATTTACATCGGTCATGTCGCAACGGAGATGCTACACCGGTTCAAACCAGGCGCGATCGTTGTCACTCTGGATCCGGCCGCGGCAGTGGGCGGCCACCTTCCCAAAAGAGAAGACATCACTTATTTCGTATCACATCCCACCCACCCTTCCGTGTTCAACTGGGAGGAAGATAAAAAACGTCACTTCGATTATTTCGGTGGCATCACGGCACGTCAGGCTATTGTCTGTGCCCTGATGCAGGGTCCTGAAGAACATTATACGACGGGCGAAGCGCTGGCAATGACCATGTACGCCCCCGTTACGCGTGCGCATAGAATCACCGTGGAACAAATGGCGTTGCTGGAACCCGGACTTGCCGAGACGTTCCTCGGCGCCGTCATGTTCACCATGCGGGAAGCGATGGATGAGGTCGTAAAGATGGGTGTACCCAAAGACGCCGTCTTCGATTTTTTTATGGGCCACATCAATATCGACCTCGCCCTGTGTTTCGACCAGATCCCGGGCGGCGTTTTCTCCGATGCCTGTTATAAAGCTATTCAGATCGGAAAACCCCTCATCTTCCGGGAAGACTGGAAAAAAGTACTCGACCCCGAACACGTAAAGTACCAGGTCGGTGTGATGACAAAAATACCTTCGAAATAAAAATCAATACGGATATGCCTCTTCGACTTACTCTTCTCCTGTTTTCTCTTTGTGTTTTCCACCTGACACCGGCCCAGCTACGGGTCAGCCCGGATCAACGCTTCCTTCAGACAGCCGACGGTAAACCTTTCTTCTGGCTGGGCGATACGGCATGGGAACTCTTCCACCGCCTGACGCGGGAAGAAGCCGAAATGTACCTGAAGAACCGGGCGGACAAGGGATTCACGGTTATCCAGGCCGTTGCCCTCGCGGAACTGGACGGACTTCACGATCCCAATCCCTATGGGGAGATCCCGCTTGAAAACGACGACCCGACAAAACCGCGTGAAGCGTATTTTCAGCACGTGGATTTTATCATCAGGCGCGCGGAGCAACTGGGACTCCATATCGCACTGCTGCCGACCTGGGGCGATAAAGTATTCAAAGACCGTTGGGGTGCGGGCCCGGAGATCTTTACACCCGACAATGCGCAAGTGTACGGGAAATGGCTCGCGAGCCGTTATAAGAACCAGAAGAATATCATCTGGGTGCTGGGTGGCGACAGGAACCCGCGTAATGATAACGATGTAGCTATCTGGCGAGCGATGGCCCGGGGTATTGAAGAAGGTTCCGGTGGCGCCGATAAGGCATTGATCACCTACCATCCCCAGCCCAACGCGCTGGAAGACGGCGGATCTTCAAAATGGTTTCACAACGACAGCTGGCTGGACTTCAACATGTTTCAGACCGGTCACTGCCGTGAAAACAATATCTGGGATCGGATTGCACTTGTCTACAACCGGAAACCTGCCAAACCGGTACTTGACGGGGAGCCATTGTACGAAGACCACCCCGTTTGTTTCAACGCGAACGATCTCGGTACATCCAGCCCATACGATATCCGGAAACACGCGTACATCGACGTGTTCGCAGGCGCATTCGGCCATACCTATGGCTGCCACGATATCTGGCAAATGTATGCGCCCAACCGGACACCTGTAAACGGTCCGCACTTTCCATGGTACGTGGCCATCGACCTTCCCGGCGCGGGGCAGATGAAACACCTTCGCTACCTGATCGAATCGCGGCCGGTGTTCGACCGCGTACCCGACCAGAGTCTGATTACCAATGCCCTGAACGCCAATGACCACATCCAGGCTACCCGTGGCAAGGATTATATCTTCGTTTACAGCGCACAGGGAAAACCGTTCACGGTGAATACGTCAAAAATTTCAGGTAGCGGTATCGTGGCATACTGGTATAATCCCCGAAACGGTGAATCGAAGGAGGCCGGCAGGTTTTCCAAAAAGCCGCAGCAAGACTTCACCCCACCCGCCTCGGGATACGGACAGGACTGGATCCTGGTCATCGATGACGCTTCCAAAAATTACCCGGCGCCCGGAATTAAAAAATAAAAACGAGGGATAAACCGCTTGCAGGATCTCTCTTTCAAAGAACTAACAGGAAGCACCATGTCCGACGAAAAAAAACTTCGCTTTGCCGTCATCGGCACCGGGTTCTGGGCCAACTACCAGATTCCGGCGTGGATGGAACTGGAAGGCATCGAACTTGTGGCGCTTTATAACCGCACGAAGTCAAAAGCGGAGGCACTGGCTCATCAGTACGGTGTACCGCGTGTATACGACGATGTCGGCCAGCTGCTGGATCATGAAACACCAGACTTCGTGGATATCGTCACCGATGTGGACACGCATGCGTTGTTTACGTCTATGGCGGCAAAGAAGGGCGTTGCCGTGATCTGCCAGAAACCGATGGCGCCCAAGCTATCCGTTGCATCGGAAATGGTATCCACATGCGAACGGGCGGGAGTTCCGTTCTTCATCCACGAGAACTGGAGGTGGCAGGCGCCGATTCGAAAGCTGAAGGAAATTCTCAACGGCCGCGAGATCGGAAATCCCTTCAAAGCAAGAGTTACGTTCTGTTCGGGTTTCCCTGTATTTGAAAACCAGCCCTTCCTGGCCGGGCTTGAAGAGTTCATCCTTACCGATATCGGTTCTCACATCCTGGATGTGTGCCGGTTCCTGTTCGGTGAAGTGAGCACGCTGCACTGCCATACGGCGCGTGTGAATCCGGGCATAAAGGGTGAAGACGTGGCCAACGTATTTATGAAAATGAACAGTGGGTTGTCGTGCTATGCGGAAATGTCGTACGCGTCGATCCTGGAATACGAGCCCTTTCCCCAGACGTTTGTGCTTGTAGAGGGCGAATACGGATCGGTATCGCTGACGCGTGACTACCGGATCCATGTCACCACCCGGCAGGGTACGCAGGTGATCGACGCCTCACCGAAGCTTTATCGATGGCTGGACCCCCGGTATGCGCTGGTTCATTCCAGCATCGTGGATTGTAACCGGAACATACTGAACGCCCTGAAGGGAACTGGAAAAGCTGAAACAACCGCGGCCGACAACCTGCAAACGGTACGGCTGGTGCATGCTGCTTATGCCTCTGCCGCCGGGGCAAGGATCATTAACATGAAAACGTTTTGAAAATGTGTACTCAGGAGAGCAGGGACTTGACGACCTTTTTGATGGAGTTTTTCGCCAACACCATATGAACAGATGCGTCGTACAGATTTTCGCCCATAACGTCACCGAAGCCCGGTGTCTTCTTTTGCGACGTATTACCCAGTGGCAACGCAAACTGTTCGGCAAAATCCGGTTGCTCCATCGGGAACCGGACGGCCCTCAGGTACTCCATGGGATAAACGGGATTTAACCATTTTGAAGATTCACTCCAGTTCAACCATTTATACTTATACCATGAACTTGAATACAATTGATGCGCATGACTCCAGGTCGCGATCTTCTCCGCCATTTCCGTATCGGACATTACATACGAGTAATGGTGACAGGGTGTATCGATCACTTTACGATGCTGGTTGTTGCACAGGCGCCTGTCGATAAACTTGATATCGGATGCACACCGCAGGGCAAAGCCCGCATTGGTGCTTTTGATACCTCCATTCATGTCCATCAGAACGTAATGCGAAGATTTCCAGAAATTATACCAGGTAGTAATAAAATGATCGTCAGATTTATTCCGAAGCAAAATGTTCTTGATCTGTTTCCACGCGGTTTCGGAATAGAACTCATCGGCATCCTGCGTAATAAACCAGTCAAAACCGTCTTGCCTGGCTTTGATGAGGCAGTCGTTCCGCATGTCTTCTTCCGTTTTCCAGTCGCCACTGATGATCTCGATCTTATTGCTGGAGGAGGCAGCCTGTATGTCCGCGATCTTCGTGGGATTCCTCAGTGTTTCGCGGGACTTTTCAATATAACCAAAAGGTTTTTCAGCATGAGCAATATAAATTTTATCGACATGAGGTTCAAGGTTCTCGAGGACGGGTTTCAGGAACCGTGTGACATTGTAAGCGAGAACGTGGGCGGCAATCTTCATGAATATGGGTTTGAAAAATAACGTGAATCTATTCTATTTTCCCGTGATTCAAAAGGCCGTACCAGGCCGGATAAGGGTGTCTGAACAGTATCACGGACCGTTAATTCAATTGACCATCAATAAGTAACACAAGGAACCGCATTTTTCACTATGAAAACACACGATTGCGAACCACGGGGATGGAAGGTATATTTGATAAGGCCACGGATATCGATTGAATTGAATGGTCCCGCCATATCCTTCTCCTGAACAGCCACGTCATGCAAAGCCTTCAACTGGATCATATCACAAAAAAATTCCCGGGCGTAACGGCGCTTGATGATATCGTCGTGTCTTTTCTGCCGGGCGAGATCCATGCGGTCGCGGGCGAAAACGGCGCCGGAAAGAGCACCATGATGAATGTCCTCACGGGCAATCTTCAGCCCGACAGCGGCGAGATTCTCCTCAACGGGAACAAACTCATCATCAAAAATCCCAGGGACGCGTTTGAATACGGTATCGCTATTGTTCACCAGCACCTCAGCCTCGTCGACAGCCTCAGTATCGCGGAAAATATTTACGCCAACCGGCAACCTCACAACCGGTTTGGTATCATCCGCTTCGGCGAACTTTACAAAAAAACCGCGGTGCTTCTCCACGAACTGGGCCTGGACGAACTGGATCCAGCCACACCGGTGACAAAACTTTCCGCCGCTAACCGGCAGATGGTTGAGATCGCCAAAGCACTGGCCCAAAATCCTTCCATCCTCATCCTGGATGAACCAACAGCTTCCCTGACGGAAAAGGAAACGGCGATCCTGTTTACAATCCTTCTTCGCCTGAGAAAGCAAGGAACAGCAATCATCTATATCTCGCATCGCATGGATGAGATATTCCGGCTGTCGGATCGCGTCACCATCCTGAAGGACGGAAAGTACCAGGGTACGTTTGCCACAAAGGATATCACAAAAGACGAACTGATCAGGCGTATGGTTGGCCGTGAGATCCAAGCGCTGAAGTCGCAATCAACCACGTCGACGGAGATAATGCTTGACGTGAAAAACATCTCCGGCCCTCGCTTTAAAAACATTTCATTTCAGGTATACCGCGGAGAAATCGTCGGGCTGGCCGGACTGATCGGCGCCGGTCGAACCGAAATTGCGCGGGCGATATTTGGCGCCGACCGCCCACAATCCGGTGAGATCGTGCTGCGAAATAAAAAGCTGGACGCGCACCATCCCCGCGAAGCGATCGCCAACGGAATCGCCTACGTGCCGGAAGAACGGAAGAGCCTTGGATTGTTTCCGGATATGTCCGTAGCCGATAACATTGTTTCCGCGGATCTCACGCTGGCGGCGGGCGGAAAATTTTACAACCAGTCAAAAGCTCGCCAGACCGCGCTGAGGTCACGTGATCAATTAGGAATTACCAGCACGGGTGTGGAGAAAAAAGTTACAAACCTCAGCGGTGGCAACCAGCAAAAAGTTGTGTTAGCCCGGTGGTTACTGACCCGGCCGGACGTCCTGATCGTCGATGAGCCTACGCACGGTATCGATGTGGGCGCGAAATACGAGATCTACGGAATACTCAAAGACCTGGCGAAGGAAGGTAAAAGTATCCTGATGATCTCAAGCGACCTTCCCGAACTGATCGGACTCTGCGACAGGATCCTTGTGATCAGGAAAGGTATCGTGGCTGGTGAGATCGCACGGCCGGATTTTTCAGAAGAAAAAATAATGTCACTGGCTGCAAACTAACTGAAACATGCTGAAGAAAATTATCGAAGACCGTGTTTACTCTCTCCTTGTACTGCTGACTGCTGTGGTCGTCACGGCTGCGTTTGTTTTCCCCGCCACGTTCCCGACGTTTGAAAATTTCAGGCAGATCCTCCTGAATTTATCCATCGATACGATCGTCGCCGTTGGAATGATGATCCTGCTCGTATCGGGCGCCTTCGATCTTTCCGTCGGCTCCGTCGTTGCGTTTACCGGATGTCTTACCGCCTACCTGATGCATTTCTATGGCATACCGGTACCGGTCGCCATTACACTGGGACTGACGAGCGCTCTTGTCGTGGGATGTGTGAACGGCTATCTCATCGCTTACATGGGTATCAATCCGATGATCCAAACACTGGCGATGATGGGGATCGTTCGCGGATTTGCCCTGATGGTAAGCGGGTCGGGTATCCAGAATCTCCCCTACTGGTTCAACGCCATCGGACAGTCGAAATTACTGGGAATACAGATGCCCGTATGGTACATGTTACTAACGGTCGGGATATTCACATTTCTGTTGAACAAGGTCGTCGCGTTCCGACAGTTCTATTACATCGGCGGGAACGAAAGAGCCGCGGACCTGTCGGGTATCCGGGTGAAACGGGTGAAGATGACGGGATTTATCATATCGGCGATGCTGGCCGGTCTGGCAGGTATCCTGTTGTCGTCCCGCCTGGGTGCCGCTCTTCCCACCATGGGCCGTGGCCTTGAGCTCCGTGTGATCACGGCGGTGATACTGGGCGGAGCCAGCCTCAGCGGCGGCCTGGGAAAAATTCCCGGTGCCCTGCTCGGCGCACTGTTCATGGGTATCATCGCCAACATTATGGTCATCTCCAGGATCTCCGGGTACTGGCAGGAGATCATCCTGGGTGTGATCCTCATCGGAACGCTATGGCTGGACAAGTACCTGCAAAAACGTTACTCGGGATCAATATAATATCATGAAGGCAGTACCCGTACCGACCGCAGCAAAATGAAACTGGATCAAAAGTCAACCTTGAACACATGAAACAACCGGTTACCATTGTTATGATTCTCGCCCTGTTGCCGGGCGCGTGCGAGCTTCCGCCCCGGAACGATACGTCCACGGAGATAAGGGAAATCACCGTGGATCCGGAAAAAAAAATCGAGAACGAAGAATACGTGATGGTGACAACCGCCGTAACCATGCCGATGTACGTTCATCATGATCAGGCCGCATTCAAACGCTGGGGTGAGAAGATGGGTGTGAAAGTCTCTATTCTCGGCCCCGCCGAATGGGATGTTCCCGCCCAGATCAATACCATCGAAGAGGTTATCGGCACGAAACCTACCGGTCTGCTGATCAATGGAACGGATCCGGCGATCGCCCAGGTGATCAACAAGGCCGTTGCTGCGGGTATACCTACCGTAGTATACGACTCCGACATTCCCAATTCCAACCGCCACGCCTTCCTGGGAACGGACTGGTACGAGATCGGCAAAATGCAGGGTGAGGAGATGGTGAAACTCACCGGCGGCAAGGGCAAGATCGCTTACATGGGTATCCTGGGACTAACAAACATGGAAAGCGGATTTCAGGGACTGCTCGACGTCCTGAAAAAATACCCGGGTATCGAGGTGGTCGGTAAATTTGATGACAAGGCGAACGTGGAAGAGGCGGCCCGGATCACATCGGATCTGATTTCCGCACATCCGGATATCAGCGGGATCTGCGGGTTTGATTCCAATTCCGGACCGGGTATTGCGCTGGCCGTCCGGGAGGCAGGTAAGACCGGAACGATCAAAATCACGACAGTGGATTGGGAACCGGAGCATCTGCAGTTAGTGAAGGATGGCGCGATCCAAATGCTCGCAGGCCAGAAGCGCGACCTTTTTACCTGGTACGGCGCGCAGTTCTTATACGACATGGTTCACCAGACCAACAGGCTCGCCGAAAACGACAGGCAGGCGGGCATCACGAGCATACCGTTCCAGATCAACACAGGATTGCTGAAGATCACTAAAGAGAATGTGGACCAGTTTATTCCAAGGCAGGATAACTGACGGGTCAGACGGTCTTGAGAAGCTTGAGCTGATCTTTCAATTGCTTGAGGTGGTCCGATGCTTCCCTGATCTTTTCGTTAAACTCATCCTTGACCTTATCGGCGTTTTTCGACCTGCCGAAGAACTCGAGATTGTTCTTCCAAAGGGCGATATCGTTCTCCACCTTGGTGATCTTCTTGCGGATGATCTGTTCCTTTTGATAGATCTTCCGGTCTGCCATCGGATCGTTCCGTAGTTCGCTTAACTGGTTTTCCAGGCTGATCTTACCCTTCTCATCTTCGGTGATGCCCGGTATCGAATCGATAAATTTATCGACGGCTTCCTGGTAGCGGTTCCGTATGGCATTGATGTCCTTGCGCGGTACAAAACCGATCACGCTGAACCGGTCCTGCAACTCGCGGAGTATTTCCTGTGTTCCCGTTTTCGCTGCGATGTGACTTTCAAGCTCGGTGCAGATCTCCTCTTTCAATCGTAGGTTTTCACTTTGCTCCAGCTCTACTTTATCGTGTTGTGTTCTTCGTTGTTCGAAGAAATGGTCGCAAGCATCCTTAAATTCCTTAAATACCTTTTCCCGGAATTTTTCAGGCACCGGCCCTACGTCTTTCCATTTTTGCTGGAGGTTTTTCAACTCATTGGAAGTGCGTTCCCAGTCGTTGCTTTCTTTCAGTTCCAGGGCTTTTTTGACCAGGTCGTTCTTGATCTGCAGGTTTTGTTCCCTTTCCTCATCCAGTTTTTTAAAGAACGCATTTTTATTGTTGAAGAAGGTCTTGAATGCCGTCCAGAATTTTTTGTTCACATCTTTTGCCCGGGCACGGGGTAATCCTCCGATTACTTCCCACCGTTTCTGAAGGTCCAGTATCTCTTTTGTTTTCTGGTTCCATTCCTTGATGCGGTCTGACTGAAAACTGATAAAGGTCTGGACTTCTTCACTGAGGGTAGCCTTACTGTTATAGTTTACCTGGAGCTCCTGCTGGAGGTTCTGGAGGTATGCGTCACGCCTGGCATATACGGCATCGGATGCCGTTTTGAACCGCTGCCATACAGCTTCCTTGTCTTCCTTTGGAACGGGGCCCAGGTGCTTGAATTCGTGGTGCAGTTCATTGAGTTCGCGGATCGCGTCTTTAATGAGCTCGACGTCGGCAAGTTTTTCCGCGCGGGCGCAGAGTTCAAGTTTTGATTCGAGGTTTTTTCTGCGGTCAAGCTCCTTCAGTTCAAAATATATACTCTGGTTATCATAGAACCGGTCTGTCAGCGCGTGGTAGTTAGCCCACAGTGTTTTGGCGTGAGCACCCGGCACGGCGCCGATAGCTTTCCATTCTTTCTGGAGCTGTTTGAAGGTCTCGAACTGATCCGTTGTATCCTGCGAGTCGGAAAGGACGCGCAGTTTTTCCAGGAGTTCCTGCTTTTTCCTGAGGTTCTCTGTTTTGTTTTCTTCCTGTTGCTTGAAGTACTGCGCTTTCCGGTCCCTGATGAGCTTGAAGTTGGCGTCAAAGATCATGTCAGCCTCGTCGCCTTTGTAGTCGAAATCTTCCTCCACCCCGCCGGTTGCAATAAATTTCGACAGCGCTTCGGATCGTTCTTTTTCGCGTATTTCGTCGTACAAAGGTTTTACCTCGCGGAGGACGTGATCTGTTTTTTTGAAGTTGTCCTCCCTGGATAGTTCTTTGAGCAAGTCTGCAAACTGCTGCTTGGTGAAGTTTGTATAATCTACCGGTTCATCCTCGTGATGTTCCTCAATCGCTTCATCATGTTCTGAAAGGTCTACCTCAGACTGTAAAGTATCACCATGGTTCACCAATCCGGATTGATGTGCATGTTCCTGCTCTTCTCGTTTGTCTCTTTCCATTTCCATGGTCAATAATCATTGCTACGCGCTTTAGCGTAAATTTACTAAAAATGCTCAATTCAGTCTGGGGTCTACCGGATAGTTGGAATATACCGAAAAACGGCCGCCCATATTATCTAACGCTTTTTTCCATATAACTGTTGGGTCGGTATCAAATAACAGTTCGTCGGTAACAAAATCACATACGATCCACGAGTCTTCCTGCAACTCGGATTCCAATTGTCCCTGGCCCCATCCGCTGTACCCCAAATAAAACCGGATATCCGATGATTTTATTGCGGCAATATCCAATTGTGTCATCAGGCTTTCGAAATCTCCGCCCCAGTAAATATCATCCCGGATCTGAACGGCATTGGTAACCTGTGTATTTCTGTGGAGAAAATGCAGCGTATCCTGTTGCACCGGCCCCCCGACAAACACCGTATCGTCTATTGTCCGGATATCTTCCATTACCTCGTTTATCTTGAGAATGGATGGTTTATTGACCACAAAACCAAACGATCCATCGTCATTGTGCTCGCACAACAAGACTACTGTCCGCTCGAAGTTTGGATCGGCCAGGTACGGCTCCGAGATCAGGAGTCTTCCTTTTTCAGGTTTCAACTTGTTCTTGTACTTAAAAAACTCCATGCCGTAGATTCCAGGTGGTAATTTTTCGTAAAACACATCACTTTCAATACTTGAATAAAATACTTCATTCGCACGAATGCAAATTTTATTTCTTTGTTAAACTTTATACCAAATTGCAACCGTATGCACAAACTAGCTGGTTTACGTAAAGAATATTCAAAAGCATCGCTCGATATTGCAACTGTGATGCCCGATCCTATCGGTCAATTCGATAAATGGTTCAAGGAAGCACTGAAGTCAAAGGTACTCGAAGCAAATGCCATGTGCCTGGCTACATGTGACAACAACAGGCCGTCCTGCCGTATCGTACTGCTGAAAGGTATTGAAGACGGGAAGTTCCAGTTTTATACGAACTATCACAGCCATAAAGGAAAAGAACTGGAAAACAATCCCGTTTGTGCGCTAACATTCTTTTGGGCCGAACTTGAACGCCAGATCAGGATCGAAGGAACGGTGACGCGTGTGGATGAAAAAACTTCGGAAGAGTATTTTCAAAGCCGGCCCCTCGGTTCGCAGATAGGGGCGTGGTCGTCACCTCAAAGTACCGTGATCGGCAACCGGGAGATCCTGGAGGAACGTGTGAAACAGATTCAAACACGGTTCCAGGGAAAACAGATATTACCCAAGCCGCATCAGTGGGGTGGATTCGCCGTTGATCCGTTGATGATTGAATTCTGGCAGGGACGGGAAAGCCGTCTCCACGATCGCATCCAGTATCTCAAAGCAGACAATGAATGGCGAATTCACAGGCTTGCTCCCTAGAAAATATCAAACAGGGTATTAACGCCGGTAGCCTGCCGGATAGTAAAACCTTCCCCGAATGATTTTCCGATTGCGTGGCCGTATTCGATGGCGCGCGCCTCCAGCATTTTCAGAAAACGCGGGTTGGAAATGTACGTCTCCGGTTCCTTGCTTTCAGGGTCAAAGAACTGCGTCTTAAATGCCCTGATCGCATTCATTTTCGTGTCCATAAACCCGGAGATATCCACGATAAAATCGGGTTTGATGTAGTAGCTCTGCACGTAATGATAAACGGCTTTCGGACGCCACGGAAGTTGCTTCTGTCCTTTGTCGTCAACGGTCTCGATCTTGACCAGTCCGGAGAGGAAGCTGGCATCGTAACCAAGCGACGCACCTTTACCATGATCGACATGCCTGTCGTCGATGGCATTAGCCAATAGGATATCGGGTTGAAATTTCCGGATCGCATGAACAACAGCGAGCTGGCTTTCGGGATCATTTTGAAAAAAACCGTCTTTCAGACCCAGGTTCTCCCGAACGGAAACACCAAGGATCCGGGCCCCCTCGGCTGCTTCTTTTTCCCTTGTCTCAGGTGTTCCGCGTGTACCTAACTCACCCCGGGTGAAGTCGACAATACCTACTTTATAACCGAGGGAAACGTGCTTGGCTACGGTTCCGCCACAACTGATTTCTGCGTCATCGGGATGTGCCGCCAGTACTAGAATATCAAGCTTCAATGGGCAATATGTTTATTACGGACGATGTGGACAGATCTCTTAATGTACGGCTTCCATCTCTTTCGCTACGAGGAATTTTTCAGCATCCAGTGCACCCATACACCCGGTACCCGCGGCGGTGATCGCCTGCCTGTATACCTTGTCGGCGGCATCTCCTACTGCAAAAACACCTTCTACATTGGTCCTGGTGGATCCGGGTTTAACCTGTATATAACCGGTCTCATCCATGTCAATAAACTGGCGGAAGATATCGGTGTTTGGCTTATGGCCGATCGCCAGGAAGAATCCCTGAACAGCGATCTCTTTCTTCTCGCCTGTCCGGTTATCCACCAGTCGGACACCGGTCACACCGGAGTCATTTCCGAGGATCTCGTCTGTTTCTGTATTCCAGTGAATCTCAATGTTGGGAGTTTTCAGAACCCGTTGTTGCATGATCCTGGAGGCGCGCATCTCCCCGCGTCGCACGATTAAGTGAACTTTTGTGCAAAGGTTGGCAAGGTAAGTCGCTTCTTCAGCCGCGGAGTCTCCGGCACCTACGACCGCTACTTCTTTTCCACGGTAAAAATATCCATCGCATACGGCGCAGGCGGAGACACCTTTGTTATTATATTTTTCTTCGGAAGGAATTCCGAGATACTTCGCGGTGGCACCTGTCGCGATGATCACCGATCCTGCAATAATCTCGTTCTTTCCATCAACTGTCACCTTCAGTGGATATCCTGAAAAGTCCACGGAGGTGACGAGTCCGTAGTGTACTTTGGTTCCGAAACGTTCCGCCTGCTTTTGAAGATCCATCATCATCTGCGGTCCGTTGATCCCGTCGGCGTAACCCGGGAAGTTTTCAACGTCGTTCGTAGTTGTAAGCTGACCTCCCGGCTGACCCCCGGTATAAAGTACAGGCTTCAACCCGGCGCGGGCAGCATAAATGGCAGCGGTATAGCCGGCCGGACCGGAACCGATAATGAGGACTTTCACTTCTTCCTTTGTCATATCAATGATTTGCAAGTAGAACAAAATAAAAGGTCTCGGAATTCGAGACCCTTAAAAATAAATATAAAACCGTTCATTGTTAACCCAGGTAAGGCTTTAAAGCCTTGCTCCTTGAGGTGTGCCGTAATCTCCTGATAGCCTTTTCTTTAATCTGGCGAACCCGCTCCCGTGTAAGGTTGAATTTCTCACCGATCTCCTCCAGCGTCATGGAATGCTCACCGTTGAGACCAAAGTACAGGGTGATGACGTCGGCTTCGCGCTGCGTCAGAGTCGAGAGGGCACGTTGAACCTCCCGGCGAAGGGAGTCGTTCATGAGGCCTGAGTCAGGTGTTTCCTCGCTGTCGTTTTCCAACACGTCGAGGAGGCTGTTTTCTTCCCCCTGCACGAACGGTGCATCCATCGATACATGACGGCCTGAGATCTTCATGGTATCGACAACTTCCGCCGTTGTAACGTCGAGTACTTCCGCCAACTCTTCGGGTGAAGGCTCACGTTCGTACTTTTGTTCCAGCTCGGAAAAGGTCTTTGAAATTTTATTGAGCGAACCTACCCGGTTCAGCGGGAGGCGCACAATACGGGATTGTTCGGCGAGTGCCTGAAGGATGGATTGACGAATCCACCAAACGGCATACGATATAAATTTGAATCCGCGGGTCTCATCGAATCGCTGGGCAGCCTTGATCAATCCCAGGTTACCTTCATTGATCAGGTCGCCCAGGGACAGTCCCTGGTTCTGATATTGCTTAGCAACAGAAACGACGAAACGTAAATTAGCTTTTGTGAGTTTTTCTAACGCTATCTGATCACCTTCCTTGATTCGCTTGGCCAGCTCCACTTCTTCATCCGGAGTAAGCAAGTCAACCTTTCCAATTTCCTGGAGGTACTTGTCCAGTGACTGGCTTTCGCGGTTGGTTATCTGTTTACTGATCTTTAGCTGTCTCATTCTTCTAAAATATACATTTGTTTGTTAAACAATATACTGTCAAAAGATAGTTCTTGTCAATGATCCAATAACGTTAATTATGCCGCCGTAGTTTCCGGTCTTGGGGGTCTAGGCAAGAGGACTTTCCTTGACAGACGATATTTTCCTGTTTTTTTGTCTACTTCAATCAATTTTACTTTTACTTCTTCGCCTACTTCAAGCACACCTTCCATGTTTTCCAGTCTCTCCCACTTGATCTCGGAGATGTGGAGGAGGCCGTCTTTGCCCGGCATAAATTCCACGAATGCACCGAAAGGCATGATGGATTTTACTTTTCCGTCGTAAACTTCCCCTACCTCGGGGATAGCGACGATACCTTTTATACGTTTCAGGGCGGCTTCCATTACCTCCCGGCTCGTTGCAAATACTTTGACAATACCCTTGTTTCCGACTTCTTCAATGGATACCGTCGCACCTGTAGTGTTTTGAATATCCTGTACCACTTTACCACCGGGGCCGATAATGGCGCCGATCATATCTTTCTCGATAATGACGGTTTCGGCACGTGGTGTCTGAGGTTTAAGATCCGGTCTGGGTGCCGAGATAGTCTTCTTCATCTCGTTCAGGATGTGAAGTCTTCCCTCCTTCGCCTGAAGCAGCGCTTCGCGAAGGATCTCATTGGTGAGGCCGTCGACCTTGAGGTCCATCTGGCAGGCTGTAATACCTTGCTCGGTTCCCGTTACTTTGAAGTCCATATCACCCAAATGATCTTCATCACCCAGGATATCGGACAGGATAGCGTACTTGCCCGTTTTGCTATCGGATATCATACCCATAGCGATACCGGAAACTGCTGCTTTCACCGGTACACCGGCGTCCATCAGTGCCAGCGATCCTGCACAAACTGTGGCCATGGATGACGAACCGTTCGATTCCAGGATATCGGATACGATACGGATCGTATAGGGATTCTTTTCATCGGGAGGAAGCACCTGTTTCAACGCCCGGAGGGCAAGGTTTCCGTGACCCACTTCCCGTCGGCCGGGTCCGCGATTGGGTTTTACTTCACCGGTTGAGAAGCCCGGGAAGTTATAGTGAAGGATAAATTTACTGTACCCTTCGATCATGGCGCCGTCGATCATCTGCTCATCCAGCTTGGTTCCCAGTGTGACCGTTGTCAGCGATTGGGTTTCACCGCGCGTAAAAATCGCGGAACCATGTGGCGACGGAAGATAATCCACTTCGCTCCAGATGTCGCGGATCTCCTTGGTCTTTCTGCCATCCAGGCGAACTCCCTGGTTGAGGACCAGGTCGCGGGCCGCTTTCTTTTGGATTTCCTTATAATACCTTTTTACAAGATCCTTGTTCACCGTAGTGTCTTCCGGGAGGGACTCGAGATATTCGTCAAGCACCTTTGAAAATGCTTCCGACCTCAGCTTCTTATTTGTTGTGAGGAGGCTTGCCGCTGCGTATAACTTGTCATACATCAGCTTCCAGAGTTCTTCGCGGAGAGCCTCGTCTTTTACCTCGTGGCTATACGTTCTCTTCTCCGTTTTTCCAACAGCCTGTGTCAATTCAATCTGGAGTTTACACTGCTCCTTGATCGCTTCATGGGCGATACGCAACGCTTCGAGCATATCGTCTTCGCTCACTTCTTTCATCTCCCCTTCCACCATCAGAACATTTTCTATGGAGGCCCCCACCATCAGGTCGATGTCGGCTCTGTTTTTTTGTTCCAGCGTCGGGTTTACAATGAATGCGCCGTCTACCCGTGCTACCCGCACTTCGGATATAGGGCCCTGAAAAGGAATGTCTGACACGGATAACGCTGCCGAAGCGGCAAAAGCGGCCAATGCATCCGGCAACGCTTTTTCATCGCCGGAGATCAGGTAGAGCATCACCTGGGTATCGGCGTGGTAATCGTCCGGGAAAAGAGGACGTATGGCGCGATCGACAAGGCGGCTGATGAGCACTTCGTAATCGGAAAGTTTGCTTTCGCGTTTCATAAAGCCTCCCGGTACTTTTCCGGTAGAGGCAAATTTTTCCTGGTAATCGACTGATAACGGAAGGAAATCGGTTCCCTCCTTGGCATCTGGCGATGAGACCACAGAGGCCAGAAGCATGGTATTTCCCATTCTCAGCACAACTGAGCCATCGGCCTGGCGGGCGAGTTTACCCGTTTCAATTGTTATTTCGCGGCCATCCGGCAGCTTACATGTTTTCGTTACGACAGTAGGTTTCATAAAAGAGTTGATTAAAGCCCCGTCGAGAGGCTTACATTGTGTTAAAAATGCAAAAAGGGAACCTTAGCGGGTTCCCTTTGGGGAATGTTTTTAAATTACTTTCTAAGATCCAGGTCGGCTAGGATTGCTCTGTATCTTTCGATATTGGTATTCTGAAGGTAGTTCAGCAATTTTTTGCGTTTACCTACCAGCTTCATAAGACCTTGCTGGGTAGAAAAGTCTTTCTTGTTGTCCTTTAAATGTGCCGTAAGGTGATTGATACGATGCGTAAAGAGGGCAATTTGTGATTCGGCTGAACCAGTTTCTTCTTTTTTCTTTGCAAACCCATGTTTTGCAAAAAGGCCTTGTTTAATTTCTGTAGTCAGATACATCTCAAAAATGTTATTTTCCTTTATTTCAGGGGGCAAAGGTAAGCCAATGTGGCTGAATTTTCCAAAAGATCGTTCAATTTTCCTGTCGTGCTCAGGCAGGTTTTACATGTGAAACCTTCCGCCTGGCGAACCATGTTTTGAGCTTGTCGGCGACTACGGAGTAAAAATCGGCCTCAAACAGGCGCGCATCGGCCCTGGCCTGGCGCAAAAACAACAATCCGATGGCAAAAAGCACGATATCGGCTATCCACACCCCCGCCGTAACACTCAAGGCCCCTTGTTTGGCAAGTTTCTCTCCCTGCATGGTGAGGACGTAATAGATAATAAAGAACAGGATCGAAACCAGGAATGGTACCCCCAGTCCTCCTTTTTTAATGATGGCACCCAGTGGAGCGCCGATCAGGAACATAGCAATACAGGCAAACGAGCTGGCCAGTATTTTGTGCCACTGGATTTCAAAGGTCACCATCTCCCGCTTATAGTTGTCAACACTGCTGTTGGTATTCATTACCTGGCTTTTCAGCGACCTGGCCATATTTGCCGCCCCCTGCAGGACGTCGCGACTGGCGGGAGCATGGTAGATGCTGTCGATCTGAGCGATCTGGGCCGAGTCAAACCGGGCGCCCACCGCCGGCTTTACAGCTGGTTTAACTGAGTCCGCCCTGGCTTCATTGCCTGTCGCCGATGTAAGGGATGGCTCTGCGGTAACCGGTTCCGTCGCCGGTACTTCGGCTATAACGGCTGGCGATGGAACATCTTTCCTTTTTTCCTGTAACAGTTTTCGTTTCCGTACGGTGTCTTCCCTGACGGCGCTGGTCCGGGCCGTGTCGGTTTTCCTGATACCCCCGATCAGACTCCCTTTGTCCTTATAAGGGATCCTGCCTACGGAATCGCGGTAAAGCTTATGTTGATAGATCTCTTCCGGCATGACCAGGGAATCGTCCTTCATATAGAAGTTGAAATAGCTGGGTCGCGACAGGTAGTAGGTCAGCCGTTGGTTCAGCACTTCACGATTCAGTGAGTCGAGGTCGTCCTCCAGTTCAGACAGGTTCCGCATGATGCGGTTCCCCTGAAACCATTTCTTGTCGGTGGTCTGAAGCTGAAAGGAGGAAAGGTCGAAGACGACCTGGGTTTTTGTAAACTTGCTTCGGCTCATGGACTCCTGCTTGCCTGTCGCTCCGCCACCCGTGAGTTCCCGTTCGTTGCCTGAACCTTCCGTGTAGTTGTAGCCGTTGTACAGTTCGAATTTCAGGTACCGTTCATTGAGGATCGTGTACATCCTTCCGGAGTCGGCGATGGTTACCTCCTTGTTTCCGTCATTTTTCCTGTGATCATAAACGATCACACCTTTTAATGCCTGTTCATCGTCGGGAAATTTTTTATTTACCTTGATACTCAGGTTGTCTATGCCGCGGTAAAACGTTCCTTCCCTGAGTTCCAGCGCCGGCTTTTTCTGTTTGATATCGTAGAGCAAACTGTACGCTTCCAATGCGGCTTTCGGGACGAGGTTATTGTTGGCGTAAAAGGCCAGACCGGTCAGGAGGAGCACGAAGAAAAATATGGGACGAAGTATACGAACGAGGGATATCCCGGCGCTTTTTATTGCCGTCAGTTCGAAATGTTCGCCGAGATTTCCAAAGGCGATAAGGGATGAAAGTAAAACAGCGAGGGGCATCGCTGTGGGAACGGTAAAGATCGCGAAGTAAAAAAAGAGCTGGCCCAGTACGAGTCCGTCGAGACCTTTTCCGATGATATCATCGAAGTACTTCAGCATATTAATGTTGAGCAGGATGAATACGACAACGAGGAACGTTATCAAAAACGGACCGATGAAAGCATCCAGAATAAGTTTATCGATTTTTTTCATTTACCAAACCCCTGAATTCAATTGGGTCAAAAATAAGGCAAATTAACGGGAACCGGTAAAGCCGGGTATTAAATTTATCCGCCCACGGTTTTCCGGAGGGATTCGATCAGGCCTTCCCAAAGATCCTTTAGTTCCTTGAGGTCATCAAAATCGGAGTAGTCGAAAATTTTGATGTAAACAGATTGTGTAAGGTCATTGAACTCCAGGCGAAGCTCAAAGTAGGAAGGGTCCTTTTCGTCGTCTTTGTTTTCAGGAAGGAACTCAAAGCGAACGAAGTGGTTGGTCCGGTACGCTGCCAGCTTTGCTTTATGCTCTTCGTTATCCCAAAAGAACGTGAAGGATTTGTCCTCGTTGTTAATGGTAACGTCGTCTGCAAACCATTCGGATAGTCCACCCGCGGTCTGGATATACGGATACAGCATCTTTATCGACGCGTGTATTTCAAAATCCGCGGTAAACAATTTTTTATTGGACATGCTGAGGGTCGCCATAGGTCTTAATGCGATGGAATTTATACCATTTTAGGCACTATGGCAAACCAATCGGCGACCGAATTCAAAAGAATCAAAAAATATTGCTATTGGCACAGGAATGAGGGTTTCTGAAAATATTCCGGCCTGTCCCGAATGATTTTCAGCAGAGCGTTTGCTGTATTTCCCAGGGATCAACTGTTTCATGAAACGCCCGCCATTCGCATAACATTAGTTTTACTATAAAGAATAGCAGGTCTTTTGACAACAAATTTACACAGCGCCTGCCACCCGGTTTATCGTTTCTTCACGCAGAGACTTTTCCTGCAGCGGATCAGTTGTTCAAGTAATTATCATGGTTTATTTACTGTTGTATAAAACCCGGCTGAACGGGCTTTGCTTTGATTTCTTTTAGAATAAAAATCAAGAACAGCGTCTCGTCTTAATAACAGTTTAATTCACTCAAATTAATGTAGCGAGGAGGAGTCCGCCAACTGGCGGCTATGAATCCAGTTTATATACCTAGTATAGAACGTTTTTGTCGAAAATCCGTTAAAATTCACAACTTTACATAGTAATTTTGAAAAACGAAGCGACAATAATTCCTACCTTTAGCCTATGAACACGGTGGTTATCAATAAGAAAAAATATGTGGTTGTTGAACAGAGGGAGTACGATAGACTGCTGCAAAAGGCTGCTGCAAAAAAGCCTGCTGCTCGCAAGCTAACCTTGAATGAAGGCAAGAAGCTGGCTTACAAACTCATCGATAATTGGCACAGAGAGAAGTAACTATCCTTGATAAAGCAGCCAGAGAGGTAGCTTATGTTGCCTATTTCATAGAATCCAAAGGCCTACCAGAAACGAGCAAAAAGTTTGTCGATAATGCGTTTTCATTTTTTAAGAAACTAGGAGACAATCGAATTAAGCATAAACCTTGTAGTTTTTTCAGGTGGAAAGAAGAGGGTTATCGCTGTGGTAACTTCAAAAAGAAATATGTAGTAGCTTACCTCGACCTGGAAAACGAGGTTGTCATTTGTGATTTTGCTCTCCATAAAATTCTCAAATAACAACATGCACGAATTCGAAGAACACACATTCGCCAAATCCGGCGAGCTAACCGACTAGCTTGAGCGCCGCCCCTTTCGATTAACTAGATTAAATGTAGCGGAGGAGGAGAGTTGAACTGCCTCCGCCAACGGGCGGAAATGAATCCGTACTTTAAATTAAATGTAGCGAGGAGGAGAGTTGAACTCCCGACCTTCGGGTTATGAATCCGACGCTCTAACCAACTGAGCTACCTCGCCAAATGAACGCCCCTGTTTTTGGGAGCGCAAACTTACAAAGTTGTAAACAATAATCACAAGATTGATGGTCAATTATTGAACTTTCCGGTTCTGATAGGTGGTAAAGTCCGGGACCTTCGGCTCATAACCGCCAAAAAGTAACGGAGAAGCAAATAAATAGTCGGCGGTAGTTCGGTTACAGGCCACGGGAATATTCCAGACCACCGCCAGCCGCAACAACGCTTTGATGTCGGGATCGTGCGGCAAGGGTTCCAGCGGATCCCAGAAAAAGATAAGAATATCAATTTTTCCCTCAGAAATCAGGGCACCGATCTGCTGATCACCTCCCAACGGACCGCTGTGAAGGCGGTGAACTTTCAGCCCAAGGTCCTTCTCGATCAACATACCCGTTGTCCCTGTGGCATATATTTCGCATTTTAGCATGCTTTCAAGGTTAAACTTCGTCCATTCAATAAGTTCCTTCTTCTTATTGTCATGGGCTATAAGGGCAACTCTTTTTGTACTCATAACATTTCAGGCATTCTTTCTAAAAATACGGTATTGCAGGTTGTAATCCTTATCCTATTTTTGCCCACCTGTTTGAAATTATGGAGCAAGAGAATATCGCACGATGGGTCGAGCAAATCGCAAGGGAGTTCACCCTCGACGTGAAAAACGTTAAAGCAGTTGCAACCTTACTGAAGGAAGGTTCAACCGTACCATTCATATCGCGGTACCGGAAAGAAATGACGGGCAGTATGGATGAAGTGATGATCACCAACATCAGGGACCGGATGGAACAACTTCAGGAACTTGATTCACGACGGGAAGCGATCATCAGTTCCATCGAGAAGCAGGGAAAATTATCCCTGGAACTCATGCAGGCAATCGTCTCTGCCGAAACCATCGCCCAACTGGAAGATATCTATCTCCCTTTCAAACCAAAAAGAAAGACACGCGCCAGCGCCGCCAAAGAAAAAGGACTTGAACCATTGGCGCAACGGATCATCGAACAGGATAAATTCGATCTCGACAATTTCTCAACCACTTTTGTCGATCCTGAAAAAGGTGTTAACGATATTCAGGAAGCACTCGCAGGCGCGCGCGATATCATCGCCGAATGGGTGAGCGAAAACCAGGTAGTACGCAAAAACGTCCGTGAATTGTTCTGGAGTGAAGGTACCATCGAAGCGAAAGTTCTGAAAGGCAAAGAGCCGGAAGGTCAGAAATATAAGGACTACTTTGAGTGGAAGGAACCGATTTCGAAGACTCCCTCCCATCGCCTGCTTGCCATGCGCCGGGGTGAAAAAGAAGGTATCCTTTCGCTGGATATTTTTCCTCCCGAAGAAATGGCCATCAGCTCGATGGAACGTCAATATATTAAAAATGAAAACGCAGCTGCCGAGCAGGTCAGGCTTGCGATCAAAGACTGTTATAAAAGACTGCTGAAACCATCTATGGAAACTGAGATCCGGATGGAGTCCAAGATGAAAGCAGACGAAGAGGCGATAAAAGTATTCGCTGACAACCTGAAAGAACTGCTGCTTGCCGCCCCGCTCGGCCAGAAGAACGTACTGGCACTCGATCCGGGATTCAGAACAGGCTGCAAACTCGTATGCCTCGACAGACAGGGAAAGTTGCTTCACAACGACAACATCTACCCCAACGAACCGCAGCGCGAAACGGCAAAGTCGGCGGCAATAATAAAATCACTCTGCGAAAAATACGATATCGAAGCCGTCTCGATCGGGAATGGTACAGCCGGACGTGAGACGGAAGCCTTCGTCAAGTCTATCGGATTGAGCCATAAGATCATCGTCGTGATGGTCAATGAAAGCGGCGCTTCCGTGTATTCGGCGTCGGATGTTGCCAGGGAAGAGTTTCCGGACAAGGATGTCACGGTTCGCGGCGCGGTATCGATCGGCCGACGGCTAATGGACCCGTTGGCTGAGTTGGTGAAGATCGACGCCAAGTCGATCGGTGTGGGTCAATATCAGCACGATGTCGATCAGTCCAAACTGAAAAACGGTCTCGACGATACGGTCATGAGTTGTGTGAACTCTGTTGGCGTGGAAGTGAACACAGCCAGTAAAGAGCTACTCTCCTATGTGTCGGGGTTAAGCCCGGCACTTGCTAAAAATATCGTTGAGTTCAGGAACGAACACGGCCCGTTCAAAAACCGGCAGGCGCTCATGAATGTTTCCAGGCTGGGCGAAAAGGTCTTTGAACAGGCGGCGGGTTTCTTACGCATCCGCGAAGCCGATAACCCATTGGATGCAAGCGCCGTCCACCCCGAGAGTTATGCCGTTGTTCAGCAAATGGCCAACGATCTCGGATGCGCCGTAAAAGACCTGATGACGAGCGTCGAATTGCGGAAACAACTCGACCTCCGGAAATACGTCACCGACAAAGTCGGCCTCCCTACGCTGACCGATATTCTCACCGAACTTGAAAAACCGGGACGCGATCCCCGTAAGGAGTTTGAAGTCTTCAGTTTTACCGATGGCGTAAATGCCATCAATGATCTGAAGATCGGTATGCGCCTCCCCGGTATTGTTACCAATGTTACGAATTTCGGAGCCTTCGTGGACGTAGGTGTCCACCAGGATGGACTGGTACACATCAGTCACCTTGCCGATAAGTTCGTAAAGGACCCCCAGGAGGTTGTTACCGTCGCACAAAAAGTGATGGTCACCGTTGTCGAGGTGGATGTTCCGCGCAAGCGCATCGGTCTATCCATGAAGAGCGATCCATTCGGGCAACCGGAGCCTGCCGCTGCTCCTAAAACACAGTCGTCATCCAGGGACAAACGCGTTAAACCAAAGGCTCCCGAAAAAAATAAAGAAAAAGAACTGAGCATGGAGGAGAAGCTGGCACTGCTCGTCAATAAATTCAAGAAGTAACGGGACTAAAGGTCCGGCTTCTTTAGATTTGACAAGGTGCCGAGCGAGGATAGTATTATTTAATGCTCAGCGTTTCGAGTGGTTGTTAACCCGCCCAACTGAATTTTATACTATATGTTCCCAAACCACAACCCGACCAACACCAAGTCATGGCAAAAACTGGAGGTTCAGTTCCTGACCATGCAAGCGACTCACATGCGCGAACTGTTCCACGACGACCCGGACCGCTTTTCGAAATTTCATGCGCGGTTCGAAGACATCCTGGTGGACTATTCCAAAAACCTGATAACCGAAGAAACGATCAAGGATCTGGTGAACCTGGCTCATGAGGTTGATTTGAAAGACGCGATTGAAGCGATGTTCCGGGGAGTAAAGATCAATGCAACGGAAAACCGCTCCGTCTTACACACGGCGCTGCGAAATCGAAGCAACAGTCCGGTGCTTTCCGATGGCGCCGATGTGATGCCGGAAGTCAACCGCGTATTGGAACAGATGAAACGTTTTTCAACGTCCCTTCTGGACGGCGTATGGAAAGGATATACAGGAAAGTCCATTACGGATATCGTTAATATCGGTATCGGGGGTTCCGACCTTGGTCCTTACATGGTCACCGAGGCACTCCGCCCATACTGGAAAAGTATCAGGCCACATTTCGTTTCCAATGTTGACGGAACACATATCGCCGAAACCCTGAAAGGCCTTAACCCGGAGACCACACTCTTTATCATTGCGTCAAAGACCTTCACCACGCAGGAGACCATGACAAATGCCGGAACGGCGCGCACGTGGCTGCTGGAAAAGAGCGCCGGAAAGGGTGACGTAGCCAAACATTTTGTTGCTGTATCTACCAATACCGTTGAGGTGACGGCATTCGGAATTGCTCCCGAGAATATGTTCGTTTTCTGGGATTGGGTAGGCGGCAGATATTCACTCTGGTCTTCCATCGGGCTATCCATTGCCTGTACGATCGGTTTTGAAAATTTTGAAAAACTCCTCGAGGGCGCGCACAAAATGGACAACCATTTCAGGAACGAGCCTTTTGAAAAGAATATTCCCGTTATCCTGGCTCTGCTGGGTATCTGGTATAATAATTTTTTCGGCGCGGCATCAGAAGCCATCCTGCCTTACGACCAGTACCTGCACCGTTTTGCTGCCTATTTCCAGCAAGGCAATATGGAAAGCAATGGTAAATCCGCGGACCGGTCCGGTCAACCGGTAACCTACCAGACAGGTCCGGTGATCTGGGGCGAGCCGGGAACGAACGGCCAACATGCGTTCTATCAGCTTATTCATCAGGGTACGAAGATCATCCCATGCGACTTTATCGCCCCGGCTATCAGCCACAACCCCATCGGCGATCACCACAATAAACTGCTTTCCAATTTTTTCGCGCAAACCGAGGCATTGATGACGGGAAAGACACAGGAAGAGGTAGAGCAGGAATTGACAAACGCGGGATTGGATAAGGAGGCTGTAGCGTTCCATACACCTTTCAGAGTATTTGAGGGTAACCGGCCGACAAACAGCATCCTGTTCCGGCAACTTACGCCGGCAACGCTGGGAAGTCTCATCGCGATGTACGAACACAAGATCTTCGTTCAGGGTGTGATCTGGAATATCTACAGCTTCGACCAATGGGGTGTTGAACTGGGCAAAGTACTGGCGAAGAAGATCCTTCCGGAGCTTGGCAGTACGGCCGAAATCAGTTCGCATGATTCGTCAACTAATGGATTAATCAACTATTTCAAACGTTTGAAGTCCATTTGATTAAATACTTAATTGCAAAGTACAGTTCGTCCACTATTTTTGTTGGATTTTAAATATCAATGGAGAATAAAATTTCGAAGATTGGAGTGTTCACGTCGGGTGGCGATGCTCCGGGAATGAATGCCGCCATCCGTGCTGTTGTTCGTGCCTGTGCTTTTTACAAAAAGAATTGCGTCGGTATCATGCGTGGATATGAAGGGATGATTGAAGGGGATATCATGAAACTGGATGCGCGTTCTGTCGGTAATATCATTCAGCGGGGTGGAACGATCCTGAAGTCGGCCAGAAGCAAAGAGTTCAGAACACCGGAAGGCCGGAAGAAAGCGTTTGATCAGATCAAAAAAAACAGTATCGACGCGCTGATTGCTATCGGCGGCGACGGAACGTTTACAGGCCTTCATAAATTCTATGAAGAGTACGGAATCCCTTCTATTTGCATTCCGGGAACCATCGACAATGACCTGGCGGGAACTGATTATACGATCGGATACGATACAGCCACCAATACAGCCGTTGAAGCTATCGACAGGATCCGTGATACGGCCCTCTCGCACAACCGCCTATTTTTTATCGAGGTAATGGGGCGCCATTCCGGATACATCGCCATCAACAGCGGAATCGCCGGAGGTGCTGCCGCTGTTATTATCCCGGAGGAAACGACATCATTCGACGAACTGTACGCGCTTCTGGAAGAAGGAGGCAAAACGAATAAAAAATCCAACCTGGTTGTTGTCGCGGAAGGATCCAAAATCGGCGACGCTCATTCTCTTGCCCGTCAGGTAGCGGAACGTTCCGATTACTTCGACATCAAAGTAACGGTGCTCGGCCACCTTCAGCGGGGTGGTTCCCCAACTTACTTCGACAGGGTGCTGGCATCACAAATGGGTGTTGGCGCGGTCGAAGGATTGCTGAAAGGAGAAAATGATTCCATGGTGGGTATCAGAAACAAAAAGATCGTCTTCAACAAGTTTAATGATATCATGACCAAACATCATGAGATTGACAGTGAGGCGCTGCGTATTCATAAAATTCTTTCCATCTGACGTTTTTACTACGATATAAACAGGTAATACTATGAGAGAACTTACCATCGGCATTGATATTGGAGGAACCAACACAAAATATGGTATTGTAGACCGCGCAGGAACTGTTGTTTCCCATGGTAGCATCTCCACAACACAATACGAAGAGTTTAAGGATTATTTTCACGGCCTGGCGGAGGCCCTTCGCGCCGAGATAAAAAAAATACCCGGTGAACATAAGATCATCGGTGTGGGCGTTGGCGCGGCTAACGGAAATTATTATAAGGGGACCATTGAACGCGCCACAAACCTGAAATGGAAAGGTATTATTCCCTTGGCGGATATGTTCAGGGAGGAATTCGACCTTCCCGCTATTGTCACCAATGACGCAAATGCCGCAGCCGTTGGCGAAATGGTATATGGCGCGGCCAAAGGAATGAAGGACTTTGTTGTCATTACATTGGGTACCGGACTGGGTAGTGGCTTTGTCTGCAACGGGCAGTTGCTGAACGGTAAACACGGGATCGCGGGAGAAGTGGGTCACACGTCGGTAAACCCGGCAGGCCGTTTCTGTAACTGCGGCAAACGCGGATGCCTGGAGACATACGTGTCGGCTACTGGAATAAAGCGTACCGTCTACAAGCTTCTCGCCGACCACCTTGAACCCAGCGAACTTCGCGGTATCAGTTTCGACAACCTCACCACAAAAATGATCACAGAGGCGGCCGTACGGGGAGATCTTGTCGCGCTTGCCGCTTTTGAGTACACCGGAAGAATACTGGGTATGAAGCTTGCCGAGACGGTGGTTCATACCGATCCCGAAGCTATTTTCCTGTTCGGAGGTCTTTCACTGGCCGGAGACCTGATCTTCAAACCTACCATTAAACACATGGAGGCAAACCTGATGCCGTTGTTCAGGGGCAAAATAAAAGTACTTCCGTCCGCGTTACAAAATCAGGCCGCACCGATTATCGGCGCCAGCAGCCTGGTATGGAATTACCTGGACAATACCGCAGCCCTGAAGGAAGCCGTTGCGTGATCATTCCGGCGGACTGTGTTAGCGGTAGCGTTATTCCACTTTCACACCCAGGTTATCACCCAGCAAGGTAAAATGCCTGATCCACTCCTGAGAGTGACCGTCGTGGTTCCGGTTCCGCGTCGATATTTCGAAATAGAGGTTCTGGCTCTTGTAGAGATTGGGCATGAGATTGAATTTCAGGAGCAACGGAAACAACCGGTTTAACCGTTCAATACGCTTGTAGTTATCACCCTCGGCTCCGATTCGCTTCAGTTCCTTAAAGATACTTTCACCCGCCAGACGTTCGACCTTTCCCGTATCCTCGATATCCAGTTTCCACTTCACGAGTTCGTTCATGATACGTTCAACCTGCAGGATGTTTATCCGCTCCGACTCAAAACACCTGGTCAGATCGGCGTTGAGAATGTATTCGAACGTCGTGCGATAGGCGGTTGGTATAGGTGTATCGTTGTTTGCCAACGCCATCACCAACGGGTAGTCGCGGTTATATATTCTGCGCAGGGAATTCTCCAGGTCACGCATGCTCTGGTAGGTGATCAGGTTGAACACTTTTCGTTTTTCATCCTGGAAAAGCTGCCATATCGTGTATTTTTCAGGACCAAAGTATGTCTGCATCAGGCCGATAATATCACCCAACCTCGCTTCCTCAAACGCTTTTACCATCTGCACCTGCATGGTGGCAAACTTGTCTTCAGCCATATCGAGTGAGATGTTACCGATGATGTTGTGCTGGCCCATGTAGATCACGGCAAAGGCAAACTTCTTTTCCGATCGTGTTACATTCGAACGGACATTGGTAACACCGAGTACCAGCTTCTGTTCCCCCGCTTCCTTGCGGATAAACACATCGTTGTGGGTCGTGTAGTTGAACACAGGAAAGGATTCGGGGTCTTCTTCAAAGATCGATGCAACCGCGTAATGCATCCCCACCCGCTGCAAATTCGTCTTCGACGGCACCACGTACTTCATGTAAACATCCGCGCCGTTCTCCAGGGCGGTCAGGTTGCTGGGCGCATGTTCCAGTCTTAACAGGAATTCTTCCTCCAGGTGGATATTACTGGTCTGACTCACCAGCTGCATGGCACGACAAGCGTACTGCAGGATCTGTACGGTTTCAATTCCTGAAATTTCGTCAAAAAACCAGCCGCAGCTCGTATACATCAGCATCGCGTTGCGCTGCACTTCCATCAACCGGAATACCTGGTTCGGCTCTACATCACGGGTACAATGCTTTTTCAGGAATTTCTGAATGGTGTCGTCGTTCCTGTTTAGGATAACATTGATATAATCTTCACGCGCTTTCCAGGGATCTCTGAGAATTTTCTGCGCCTCGGATTCATAGATGACTGCGAGCTGGTCCCGTAGCCAGTCTAACGATTCCCGCAGCGGCTTCCTCCACCGCTGATGCCAGTTAGGTTTACCCGAGTTACAACCGCAGTCCGATCGCCATCGCTCCACTCCGTGCACACAGCTCCACGAACTGCTCTCGTGTATCAACACTTCAAAAGTCGGAGGATTGTGGGAAAGGAACTCCGCGTAGTTCGTGAGCTTATAGTCTTCCTGTCGACCGATGTAATCGATGCAATACGCGAGGGCCATATCGCCGTGTTTATGGTGGTGGCCGTATGTTTCCCCGTCGGTAGCCAGGTGGACGAGCTGCGGTTCATCCGCTTCAGGATCGAACGCATCGATGAGACGGTGTGCAAATTTTTTTCCATCGTTTAGCAGCCCGTTGAAAGCAACTCCCTGGGCGATGTCCCCATCATAAAAAAACAGGACGATACTTTCACCGGAGGGCAGTACGTAGTTATATGGTCTGCGTGTATCCAGGGTCTCCGTAGTCACTTCATCCCATTCGGCAACACCGGATTTTCTCACGGCTTTTGCCTGGCGGGGAGCCAGGATCGTAAATTTTATACCGTGCTTAACGAGCAGTTCAAGTGAACGGGTGTCGACTGCGGTTTCCGCCAGCCACATACCTTCCGGTTTACGATGGAATCTGAATTCAAAATCCCGGATTCCCCAGATGATCTGTGCCTCCTTGTCCCGGTCGTTCGCCAGGGGCATGATGATGTGGTTGTATACCTGGGCGATTGCGGATCCATGACCGCCAAAATCTCTTACACTTTCCCGGTCCGCATCTATGATGGCTTCATAGGTCGCGCGATCGTTCACCTCCATCCATGACAGCAGTGTCGGCCCATAGTTGAAGCTTATCCTGGAATAGTTATTAATGATATTTTTGATAACAGCCTTTCCGTTCAGGATCCGGGAAGCCGTATTAGGTGCGTAGCATTCCGCCGTAATTCTTTCGTTCCAATCGTGGTACGGGTGAGCGGAATCCTGAACTTCGATCACTTCAAGCCATGCGTTCTCCCTCGGGGGCTGATAAAAATGCCCGTGAATACAAATATGTTTTTTCAAACAGGTTCAGAATTAGGTAATTAACATCTATCGATCATGTGCTCAAGTCATCCAGCTCAAACTCATTCACTTCTTTCTCCAATTTAAGTACTGAGATTGCCAGCGGCGGTAAAGTTAATGAAATCGAATAATCTCTTCCATGGTACTTTACAGGTGAAGTCATCAGCGACCCTTCGTTCAACACACCACTTCCCGCATACTTCACATCGTCAGAATTAAACACTTCTCTCCACTTCCCTCTGTACGGTACACCCACGCGATAGTGTCTTCTCACTTCCGGCGTAAAGTTACAGATTACAATGAGCAATTCCTCTTTTCTGTCGCCCTGACGCTGGTAGGCGATGACACTGTTTTCCTGATCGGAATAGTCGATCCAGTCAAATCCTTTCGCCTCGAACTGATGCAGGTACAGGCCTTTTTCTTTCTTATAAAACTCATTCAGGTCCCGCACCAACGTTTGCACTCCCAGGTGGACTTTATAGTCCAGCAAGTGCCAGTCCAGGCTTTTTTCGTGGTTCCACTCTGCCGTCTGCCCGAATTCTCCACCCATAAATAAAAGTTTTGTGCCGGGATGTGTATACATGTATCCGAACATCAGGCGCAGGTTTGCAAATTTTTTCCATTCGTCGCCCGGCATCCGGCCGGCCAGGGAACCCTTGCCGTGCACAACCTCGTCATGGGACAGGGGTAGCATAAAGTTTTCCGTAAAGGCATACATCACACTGAACGTGATCTCATTCTGGTGATACTTCCTGTGGATCGGATCGTTGGCGAAATAATGCAGGGTATCGTGCATCCATCCCATCATCCATTTTTGTCCGAAGCCAAGGCCACCGAGGTAAGTGGGTTTGGACACACCGGTCCACGAAGTGGACTCTTCCGCTATTGTTATCGCGTCGGGGAACTGTCCATACACCACTTCATTCATTTCTTTCAGGAAAGTGATCGCTTCAATGTTTTCATTTCCGCCGTGATGATTCGGTATCCACTCTCCTTCTTTCCGGGAATAGTCAAGGTAAAGCATGGATGCAACGGCATCTACACGCAAACCGTCTATGTGATACTGGTCAAGCCAGAACAATGCGTTGCTGATGAGAAACGACCGCACCTCGTTCCGCCCATAATTAAAAATATAACTCTTCCAGTCGGGATGAAAGCCCTTGCGCGGGTCAGCATGCTCATAAAGATGTGTGCCGTCGAATTTAAAGAGGCCGTGTACATCTCCCGGGAAGTGCGACGGTACCCAATCCAGCAGAACCCCGATTCCCTGGCGGTGAAAACAATCAATGAGGTATTTAAAATCCGACGGGCTTCCGTAACGGCTTGTCGGCGCGAAATAGCCCGTAAGCTGGTAACCCCACGATCCATAAAACGGATGTTCCATTAACGGCAGGAATTCAACATGTGTAAATCCCATATCCTTCACATACTTCACCAGCTCCTCCGCCATTTCCGGGTAAGTCAGGGACCTGATCCCCTTTTCTTCCTCCCACTTCCTCCGCCATGAGCCGTAGTGCACCTCGTAAACGGAATACGGTTGCTTCTTTCCGGCGAGACTCCTGCGATGCTGTAGCCATTCGGAATCCTGCCACTCGTAGTGCGGCGTCCATACGATAGACGCTGTCTTCGGGGGCTCCTCGCAATAGGTAGCAAACGGATCTGATTTTTCAAGGAACTCTCCCGACCGCGATAAAATAGCATACTTATACGCTTCACCGTGCCGGATGTCGGTAAAAAAACCCTCCCATATCCCCGACTCATCCCAACGGGCATAAAGTTTATGACGACCGCTGGTCCAGTGATTAAAATTACCGATCAGGGAAATTTCTTTTGCATTCGGAGCCCATACGGCAAAGTACGTTCCTTCGCGTTCGCTGTCCTTTATGTAGTGTGCGCCCAGCTTCTCATACAGCTTGAAATGTTTTCCTGTTTTAAACAGGTGCACATCAAAATCCGTCAGCAATGAAAAGCTTTCGGGAATGGTTGCGGGTGGTTTCGAAGAAGCTTTTTTAGCCATGGCGTTTCTATCTGGTAGTGGTTGTTGTTTCTGCTGGATAATGATCAGCTCGGCAATTGAAAATGTCTCTCTCTTTGCCTTACTTCTTTTTGCGTTCGTCCTTTTCTTCCTGGTACCGTCTCATGTGGTAGTATATCCCGCGAAGGGGTATGATCGTCCAGTCGGGCCGTCCATTGAGCTCGTATCCGAGTTCATATATCGCCTTCTCCAGCAGGAAGGTACGAATAAGAACATCATCTTCATACGATAATGTAGCGCTCATGCCCATCCTTTCCATGTATGCTCCCAGGTAGAACCGTCCCACATAATGTTGCCATTGTTCTGCCCACGATTCAAGGAACTCGAGGTCGCGATCGCGATAATTTTCATTCAGCAGTATCTTTCCAAACGCCGCGTAGTGGATGGATCGCATCATCCCGGCCACATCTTTCAGCGGGCTTTTTTTCAACCTTCTTTCACTGAATGACAGGCCTGGTTCACCTTCAAAATCAATGATCACAAAATCCTTACCGGTAAACAAAACCTGGCCCAGGTGGTAGTCGCCGTGAACGCGGGTTTTCAGTCCTTTGATCCGTATCTGATGTATTTCGCTAAAGCATTCCAGAATTTTATCTTCGAGCATCAACACCTTTTTTGCAAACTCCTGTACTTCGGGTGTAAGTTTCGATAAAGATGTCTCCAGCAGGCTAAACCGGTCTCTTACCAGCTTTCTTAGAGACGAATACATAGACCGCTGGTAGTTGGCTGTGAAAGGTTCCGGTACGAACGCAGGATTTGAATTATCCGATGCCAGGGCCAGGTGCATTTCGGCCGTACGCTGACCCAGCCGCACCATCCGCTCATAAAATCCCCGTCCGATAAACTCCTGGATTACATCCGGCGCATCTTCAAACCTGATCGAAGAACGATTGACAAACTTCGGCAGCTTGATGGTTTTGCCCTTTGCCATTACACGTTCATAGAAGCGTCCGACCGAGTCCACAGACATTGTCCACGCTTCACCCTGGTTCTCCACTTTTTCCTGCAATAAACCAAATACGATGACACTGTTCTCCGGGCCATGATACTCGATGCTTCCGGCGTACCGCGGTGAATTCTGGAACGAAGTATGTTCCGATAAAAAGCGCACGATCTCCAGTTCCGGGTTCATCTCCTTTTCAAGTTTCCGGTAAAACTTGAAGAAATAGAGGTCATTGTAAATGATCGCTGTATTGCTCTGATCCGATTTCAGGATCTTCGAATCAACGTCCTTATTGACGTCGATCTTGGCAAAAACACTTGAATTGAATTGAAGCGTACCTCCTTCATCATCCCTCACCTTTGTCTCTTTCTCCATGTTGACGAAGAGGAAGTCCCGGAACACCTTATCATAGCTGCTATCCATGATAAAGCCGGCTTTACCCTGAATCTCCGCTCGGCAGACCACACTTTGCACCGTGTACTCTACGCGTTCCAGTATACTGTCCGACGGCAGGAAAGTAAGCGGTATGAAATAAAATTCCGGCAGTCGCTGCACATAGTGAACTTCAAGAATGGTCAGGAAATGTGTGTCACCCTCTACTTTAAGAGGAATTGTTTTATGGATACTTACCTTGCTCACTACTTTCGCCTTCCCGCCGAACCACCTGCATTTTTTCATAAATGGAGGAAGGACTTTTCGTTCCAGTTCCCTCACCTCATTATAATTGTCGAAAAGCTTTTCCCACGATATCTCCGTTTTAACGAGGGGGAGTTCGCCGCTGGCCTCTGATTTTTCTTTCTTTTCGGCGGCATCGACCTGAAACCAGAAGTAGCCGTACGGCCCTATCGTGATCGCGTACTCTCCTTCCCCGACGTTTAGAAACCTGTTTTGACTGAAGACTTCCGTTACGTCGCACCCTTTGAATTCAACGAGGTTCAGCGTTGCTGCCTGGGAGAACTGCGAAAGGTTCGCCACCACGATGATCCGTTGTTTTTCATATGTACGGACGAAGGAAAGGATTTTTGCGTTCGAACTTTCGATAAATTTCGTTTCTCCCCTTCCGAAGATGTTCAGCCTTTTCCGCATCGCTATCACATTCTTCATCCACCACAGCAACGAAGAATGATTTTCCTCCTGTGTATTTACATTGACCGATTCATGCCTGTAGATCGGGTCGGTAATGATCGGCAGATACAGACGCTGGGGATTTGCCGTAGAGAATCCTGCGTTAAGGTTCATGTTCCATTGCATCGGCGTTCGTACCCCGAAGCGGTCGCCGAGGTATACGTTGTCGCCCATTCCGATCTCGTCGCCGTAATACAGTACAGGTGTTCCGGGGAGGGAGAAAAGGATCGCGTGGAGCAGTTCAATTTTCCGGCGATCGTTGTTCATGAGGGGTGCAAGCCTTCGCCGGATACCTACATTGAATTTTGTGTCGGCGTCGTTCGCGTAAGCCTTGAACAGGTAATCCTTCTCTTCTTCGGTTACCATTTCCAAACCCAGTTCATCGTGATTCCGGAGGAATACCGCCCACTGACTGTTTGGCGGGGTGACCGGTGTTTGTTCCATAATATCCACGATAGGATAACTGTCTTCCGTGCGCAACGCCAGGAACATACGCGGCATCAGCGGGTAGTGAAAGTTCATATGACATTCCTGTCCGTCGCCGAAATATGTTGCCGCGTCTTCCGGCCACAGGTTCGCTTCCGCGATCAGGATACGGTTGCGGTAGTTCTTGTCAATGTGCGTACGAAGTTTCTTCAGGAATGTATGGGTCTGCGGTAAGTTCTCGCAGTTCGTTCCCTCCTCCTCATACAGGAAGGGAACTGAGGGCAGCCGGAAGCCATCGACCCCGATCTTCATCCAGAAGTCAACCACCTTGATCATTTCAAGCTGTACTTCAGGGTTTTCAAAATTCAATTCGGGCTGATGCCTGTAGAACCGGTGCCAGTAATACGCTTTTGCCTCTGCATCCCACGTCCAGTTGGTTGCGTCTTCAGATGTGAACATGACGCGGGCTTCCTTGTACTTTTCGGTGGTATCGCTCCATACGTACAGGTCGCGGTAGCGGGAACCCGGTTTTGCCTTGCGGGATCGCTTGAACCAGGGATGCTGATCGGACGTGTGGTTGAGGATAAGTTCCGTTATTACCCGGATACCTCTGCGGTGCGCTTCTTTTAAAAAATGTTTAAAATCCGCCAGCGTACCGTAGTCTTCGTGAACATCGCAGTGTTCAATGACGTCGAATCCGTCATCCTTCAACGGAGACGGGTAAAACGGCAGTAACCAAATGGTGTTTATACCGAGGTCTTCCAGGTAATCCAGCTTCTGGATGAGTCCCTGAAAATCTCCAATACCATCACCATTACTGTCGAAAAAAGCACGGACGGAAACTTCATAGATGATAGCGTCTTTGAACCAAAGCGGGTCATTGTTTTTGAGAGGAGTGCTCATGCCGTTTACATATAAGATTCGTGAAGCTCGACTTTAAACAAGTGAAATGGAATTTTGAACGGGTCCAGTTCAACGTAATTCCATTCCTGCGTCCATGTGTATTGCTCCTCGGTAATCAGGTCCTTTACTTTTACATTGATATGATCTCCCAGTTTCAGCTTCCATTTTGGAAGTTGGACAAACCCGGATTGTCTTCCATGGGGATCAAGGTTCACCACAACGAGTATAATGTTCGACAGATCGTCGGTGGCTTTAAGGTAAGCGAGCAGGTTCACATTTTCGATGGAACAGAACTGAATATTCCACGTCGACTGCAGTGCTTCGTTATTTTTACGGGCATCGTTCAGCAATGCGATGATATCGGTCATCCGGTTGGTTTTTTTCCAGTCGTGCCTTTTTATTTCATACTTCTCCGAATCGAAATACTCCTCCCTTCCGGGAACGGGTATGTTCTCATAAAATTCATATGGCGGACCATAGATACCATAGTTCGACGAAAGTGTAGCGGCAAGTGCGAGCCGCTGGATAAAGATATTTTCACCCTGGTGCTGAAGGTGGAACGGAAGTATGTCCGGTGTGTTGGGCCAGAAGTTCGGACGGAAATAATTCCGCGAGGCAGTGTGCACAAGTTCGTTCATGTAGGCGATGATCTCGTGCTTTTCAACCCGCCAGGTAAAGTACGTATAAGACTGCGTGAACCCCACCTTACCCAGTGACGCCATAATCTTCGGACGGGTAAATGCTTCGGCAAGAAAAATAATGTCGTCGTACTCCTTGTTTACTTCGGCGATTGCCCACTGCCAGAACGGAATCGGCTTCGTATGCGGATTATCCACTCTGAAGATCCGGACGCCTTCCCCGATCCAGTAAGTAATGACGGACTTCAATTCTATCCAAAGTTCCATCCATTGATCCGTTTCAAAATTAAAGGGATAAATATCCTGGTACTTTTTCGGCGGGTTCTCCGCGTATTGAATGGAGCCGTCAGGTCGTTGCTTAAACCATTCGGGATGTTCCGCTACATAAGGGTGATCCGGCGCGCACTGAAAAGCCAGGTCCAGCGCGATATCGATCCCGTGTTTTTTCGCTTCGGAGATCAAACGCCTGTAATCCTCGGGAGTTCCGAGTTCACGGTGTATTGATTTATGCCCCCCTTCGTCACTTCCTATCGCCCACGGCGACCCCGGCTCTCCTTCAATAGCCTTGACGTTATTGTTTTTTCCTTTACGGTTGATTTTCCCGATCGGGTGAATCGGCGGAAGGTAAAGAACATCAAACCCCATTTGTTCAATCCGCGGCAACAATTTTATGACGTCCTTAAACGTTCCGTGCTTTCCTTCCAGTGACGCGGACCGTGGGAAGAGTTCATACCATGAGCTGAAGTTTGCCTTTTTATGCTCAACGACCACTTCCAGTTCTTTGTCATAAGCCGTCTCGTGTGTCACCAGGGGATAGTCGTGGACCAGCTGGCCAAATGTTGCCGCCGTGACATAATCAATAGCGTTGGCGTAATCGCCCTGCAGGTGCCGAATCGCCTGTTGTAAAACAGCATCCTTCCTGCCGCGATCAAGCACTTCCAGAAACCGCACACCTTCCTGAATCTCTAGGTGGACATCCACACCGGCTGCTGCTTTCTTTTTAAATCCGTCGTACCATGTATCAAAATGGTCCATCCAGGCATAAAGTGTAAAAACGTAAATACCCTTCTCCTTTACCACGAAAGAGCCCGTCCAGGTATCGTTCATCGCGTGGTTCATCTCCACGTGACTCCAATCCGCAGCGCCCCGCTTCTTATATTTAAGCTTCGCTCTGATATGATCATGCCCGTCTCCAAAAATATCCGCCGTTACTTCAACGATTTCACCAATCGTTCTTTTCGCCGGGTATAACCCCATGTCTACCTGGGGTTGAACGTTCTCAATAATTACCCGGGATTTTCCGTTTACATTAATCATGCAATATCAATTCAAAATAACAGTTGAGAACGCCGGCAATTTCAGTTCGCCGCTGTTCAGTTTTGATGTTCCTTCCGCGTCATATTGAACCGCATCGAACCGGCTGTTTTCGCCTGTCAGCGGGATCGTAACTTCCACATCGGATATGTTTGTCAATACCAGTAATTCTTCGCCCTCATACTTGCGTATGAAGCTTACTACTTCCATCATATTAAGGCCACTGTCTTCGATGCTGCCGAATGTCAACGCCTTGCTAGCGTTACGAAGGTGAATCAACTTCTTGTAAAAGGAATACAGTGACGACGGATCTCCCGACTGCCGGCTCAGGGGAACTACGGTTTCGGATGTGGAGTATTTTGGTGATTCCCAGGTCGTTTGCGTGACTTCTTTTTTTTCCACATCCCAGATAAACGGCTCGCGTATGTATTCATCCGGTTTCATGCCTTTCATACCGATCTCCTCCCCGTAGTACAGGTATGGCGTACCGGGAAGCGTCAAAAGGATCGCGGCGGCTACACGCATCTTTTCTGGATCATCGTGCAATTCACTGTAAATCCTGTTTTGATCGTGGTTCTTGAGAAAGATCGCGTCGATATATTCGGTAGTCACGGATTTATAGAAGTCGCTTATTTCCTTGTACTTCCTGATCAAACCTACGGTATCCCTGCCTGCGTTCACCACGCCGGTAATGGCGTATCCCAGGTCGAAATTAAATAATGCCGGCAGGCCCTTCAGGTACGGGGCTACATCTTTCGCTTCCGACCACACTTCACCCACAAGGTAAACATCGGGTTTGATGCTTTCCATCGACTTGCGGAACTCCTGCCAGAACAAATGGTTATCCGCGGCGCGGTCAGTAGGGAAAATATGCTTTGCCGCATCGAGGCGAAAACCGTCGACGTCAAGGTCCGAAAGCCAGAATTTTCCGATGTCGGCAAATTCCTCCCTCACCTTTTTATTGTCGAAGTTCAGGTCGGGCATCCCGCCCCAGAAAAATCCGTAGTAGTGCTCCGACAGCGTATCCCCGTTAACCGGATGCCACTGCGTTATGTTATCCGAGTCGAATGAAACCGTTTTTTTTGAGATCTGATTCCGGATCGAATCCTTTTTCGCCCAAACGTAATAGTCCCGGTACGGACTGTTTTTGTCTTTGATCGCTGCTTGAAACCAGGGGTGATCCGAACCGGTGTGGTTCAGAATCAGGTCTACCACAACTTTGATGTTCCGCGCATGTGCTTCATCTACGAACTTTTTAAAGTCCGCTACCGTGCCATAGTCCGGGTGAATGCTCTTATAGTCCGACACGTCGTACTTATGGTAACTCGGCGAATTCATGATCGGCATAAGCCAGATACCGTTTACGCCGAGGTCCGCCAGGTAGTCAAGTTTGGCTGTCAGTCCTTTGAAGTCACCTTTCCCGTCGCCGTCACCATCTGCAAAGGAGAGTACAAAGACCTCGTATTTTACGCCGTACGGCCATGTCGCGATATTTTCCTTTTCCTTTTCGCAGGCATTTAATAAAAGGAATAAAAGCGGAGCGGCAAGATAAAATGATCGGGCCTTGATCTTCATCCGGTTATTTTATTTTAAAGATATAAGAACTGAAGGGTTTACATCTCAACTCGAACAAAAATTCAGGATTAAAACCGACCTCGGCCTCGCGCCACAGGAGGTCCCTGGCAATATAGGTGGTTGCCGGATCCAGGCCCATTTGTGCAATCGATTCTTTGGGGATCTGAACCTTGATATCCATGTCTGCGGCATTATAACTGGTCACGATCAGCAGACGCTCATCGCCCGAATATCGAAGAAAGGCGTGGACTTTTTCGTTAAAGTTGCCCGCTTTAATATTAAAATCCGTCAGTTCGATGATATCGCCGTGCGAAATCGCGGGATTGGTCGTTGCCAGGGTTAGAAGATCCGTGTAAAACTGCCGGATCTGCTTCTGTTCGAGCGACAGGAGGTCGCCGGTGAACTTACCTCCGGCCATCCACTTCTGGTGTTCGGGGACTCCCCAGTAGTCATAGATGGTCGTACGGCCATCTTCGCCCTGGAATCCTTCATTGCCGGCTGCTCCCTCACCGACCTCCTGGCCAAAATAGATCATCACCGGGCCGCGGTCGAGAGTCGCGCTGACGACCATCGCGGGAAGTGCTTTCCATGGGTCTCCGGCGAAAAACCGGGATGCAATTCGTTGTTCGTCATGGTTTTCCAGAAAATGTAGCATATGGTCCTGGATGTCCGAAAGGTTCTGCCGGATGTGATCGATCTCCCGTGTGCTTTGCTGGCCGGCTACCAGCAGTCGAAGCGTATCGTATAACTGGACCTTATCGTACAGGTAATTGAACCTGCCCTTTTCGATGTAATTCCGGTATTCGGACGGGTTATATATTTCTGCGATGAAGATGATCTCCGGATTAACCGCCTGAACCTGCGGAATGGCCCAGTTCCAGAACTCAACCGGTACCATTTCCGCCATATCGCAGCGGAATCCGTCAACGTTTTTGCCTGCCCAGAATAAAAGAATGTCCTTCATCTTATTCCATGTGTCAGGTACAGGGTCGAAGTGCGTGGTACGACTACCCTGGATGTCTACACCATAGTTCAGCTTGACGGTCTCGTACCAATCGTTAACGCCCGGGCTGGATGAAAACACATCATTGCCGGTAACCTTAGCAGGTATCTCCGTGTATTTTCCGTCTTTAGCGGCGATTGTGCTGTCGCTGATGATCATTTTTGTTTTAGGCGCCTGGAACGATTGCCCGGGCAGATAATAGAAATTATTGCTTGCGCGAAAGCTCACAGTCTTATCGTCTGTTTCGCCCAGATCTTTTACACCCGCCGGTCTCACATCCGAATGATAAACCCTGGCGACGTGGTTGGGCACAAAATCAATGATCACTTTCAAACCCTGGTTGTGCGTCCGTTCGATCAGTTGTTCAAACTCCTTCATCCGGTTTGGAACAACGACAGCGAGGTCGGGATTTACATCGTAATAGTCTTTGATCGCGTAAGGTGAGCCCGCAAGTCCTTTAACCACATCCGGGTCGTCAGGTGGTATACCTTCGGCCGCATAGTTTGTCAGCAGGGCGTGTTCGATCACGCCGGTATACCAAACATGGGTGACACCGAGGTCTTTAATTCCCGAAAGCGCGACGTCGGTGATATCATTGAACTTACCTACACCGTTTTCATCTCTGGTTCCATAGGTCTTGTTTGTAGTTTTTTTATTACCGAACAAGCGTGTCATGATCTGGTATACAATCATTTTTCCCGACGCGGATTCCATGGGCATAGGTGGGGGGATTTTTTCCTTTGGTTTTGTACAGCCGATCAAGATGCTCAGGCCGACCAGGCAAACTAATACTTTTCTCATAGGTTTGAATTTAAAAAAGAAAAGACAGCTTTTTAAGCTGCCTTGCCAAAATCGTTCGCGATATGATATAAATCACTTTTTTGAAAGCTTCCCCGAACGGTAGATATAAAATGCCAGCACACATACGCAGATCATAAGTCCCAGAAATTCCCTTGACTCCTCGATATAAAGATGTTGCATCTTGGCAAGATCATCAAACAGGTCGGCTTTGTTATCGTGTCGAAGCCACTCCATCAAACCGGGAATATAAAAGACACTGTATGCCAGGAAAAGAATCATGATGGCAATCAGAACCTTTCTTGGGTAGTAGTCAAAAATAGCCATGATACTGACGACGGCCATGGCGCCGTAAATCAGGATCCATAGCACCGGATCCGGATCGTTAATCTGAACGAACGCAAACACGAGAAACATGGCTGCGAATAAAAAGTTTACAATTCTCATGTGCTGTTTAACGATTGATAAATACGTGTTATTGCTTTTTGGATAAAAGAAGACGCGGGCGTTTGCCTGCATCTTCTTTTAATTTTCCGAAGGTCAAAGAATGGTCTTCAGGTATTTGGCGGAAGCTTCGACACTGACGATGGGTTCGCCCGGATACGTTTCCTGCTCCACATACCAGCGTTTCATGCCGGCCAGTTTCGCCTGAGCAAAGATCGCTTTGTAGTCAATTGAACCGGTACCGATATCCGCGTTCCGGTTGCGGTCCGCCTTATCCATATCCTTGATATGCCATTGTTCAAAACGGCCCGGGTACTGCGCAAAATACTTGACGGGATCATGCCCCGCGTTTACAACCCAGTAGATGTCCATTTCCATACCCACCGTCTTATGATCGAGTTCCTTCAACATGACGTCGAACGGGATCTGCCCGTCGAGCTTTTCAAATTCGAAAGCGTGGTTATGGTATCCGAAACGAATGCCGTGCTTATTGCAGACTTCACCGGCCTTGTTCAGGTCGGCGCAAATACGTTTGTAGTCGTCAATACTCTTGCGCTCAGGTTCATTGATGTAGGGAACGACCATGAATTTCTGCCCGTTTTTCTTGGCATCCTCCACCGCTTTGATCCATGTATCGCCTTTGATCATGTTCAGGCCGTAGTGACCGCTGGTGACCTTCATACCAAGGCCTTTTACGTAGTTGCAGAATTCCTGGAAGTCAAGGCCGAAGATCTGGCCGTTGTTGTAGCCATAGGTCTCCAGGTCCTTATAGCCAAAGGTGGATACTTTTTGCAGTACTCCTTTGGGGTCCTTTCCAATGGTGTCGCGAAGGGTATATAACTGAAGGCCAATGCCTTTCTGGGCTTTCCCCGCTGCGAGGAAAGAGGGCAGCGAGAGCAACCCTACTGCAGCGAAGGAAGCAGTTTGAACAAATTCTCTTCTTTTCATGGTCGGTTGTGGTTATAGGTTTTTACATGGGCTACTTGTTTTCGAGTCGTATTCCTCCAAAGTACAATAAAGAGTTGTCGCCTGCATCGGCATTCCGGAACACAATGTACAGGTCGTGAAATCCGTTCTCGGCTTCCAGGCGAACAGGCAATGTTGAAAGTCCGGCTTTCGAAGCGGTTACTTTTCCCAGCAGTTTACCGTCGGGTTTATCCAAACGGACCTCGATGTCTCCTCCGGGGTTCATGGCTACATCGCGGATAAAGGCGGTCAACGTGGCTTTTTTAACATCCGTGAGGTCCAGGTTCTTGTAAACAGCATGCGAACCGTTGCGTACGTTCTCGAGAGCCCACCGTCCCTGGTTGTTCACTTTACGCGCGATGTGTAATTCATCCGCCTGGTTTGCATTCAGGAGACCGCTTCTCAATACCACGGCATCGCTGGCGGACAAGGCGGGAACCTTATCCACGCCTTTGTCGAAGTAGGTGGCGGTCAGTATATACGCGCCGTCCTCTTCACGGCCAGCGGCTACGGTACCGGATAGCGGAAGCTTCTTCTCCACTTTGTCGTCACCGAGCGAAAGGATGTAATCAACCATCTTCTTTGCATCGTCCACGCTGATCTGAGGATGCGCTGCCATCTCCGTGGTTCCCCAGACCCCGGCACCTCCTTTGATTATTTTTGCAGCCAGCAGGTCGATCGCTCCCGTCTGTGCTTTGTATTTCGCCGCTATATCCTTGTACGCGGGACCGGCGGATTTCTGGTCTATAGTATGACATGATTTACAGTCGCTTTTTTCGATGAGCACCTTGCCCGGCAATTCGGCCGTTGGCACCTGGTGACCTTGCGCGATCTGCGTCATGTCAAACCCCTTCAGGTAATTGAATGTAACAGTGACAGCATCCGGCGATATTTTACCGTCATCTGTCGTGCCATCCTCATGGTCAGTCACAACAACCTTGTATTGAACCGGTGTACCGGGGAAAAAGAACGTTTTGTTTCCTTTTGTGATCTCCGCCTTCACCAGGGGCGGATCATTTCCTGCGACCACCTGTACCTGGGTGGTGGCGCTAAGACCTTTGTCGTCTGTCGCTGTCAGTTTCACTATTGCCGCGCCCGGTTTATCGAAGGTTACATCGAAGTTTCCGTCCGGGGATGAAAGTTTCTTTCCGTCTGCTTCCAGTTCATAGGTCAGTTTATCACCGTCGGGATCGGATGTACCCCCGGCGTTGAATTTTACATTCAGCGGCAATGCTCCGGAGGTTTTGTCGGGTGTAAGCTGAACCACCGGCGGACGGTTACCGCCGTTATAGTCGATCCTTACCAGTCGTGCGTCGAGGTTCTGTTTAAACCACACCGTTCCATATTCGATCATATACAACTTACCGTCCGGGCCATACGACATATCGATGATGTTGTTGAACTTCGTATTCGGCATAAAAGGTTCAATGTCCATGATAGCGCCGTCGGCATTCATACTGACGAGGAACATGAAATTCCGGATCCAGTCGTAGATCATCAGTTTGCCGTCGAAATAATCGGGGAACGCAGTGGGTATGCCTTTATAGTTCTCGCTGTAATACACGGGACCCGCCATGGCATTCCTTCCACCCTCTTTCACCATCGGGAATTCTTCGGACTTCGCATAAGGATACCAGATGAACGGAGGACTTACGGGCGGCAATTCTCTTTTGCCGGTATTATTAGGTGATTCGTTGATCGGAGCATTCGGATCCCACTTTGCCAGTACTTTTTTGTTGGCGAAATCGTACTTCGCGTAGGCATAGTTCTTTCCGACAAAGTATGGCCATCCGAAATAGCCGGCTTTTTTGGCCTGGTTCACTTCGTCATATCCGCGGGGACCGCGAAGGGAATCGTCCTGGCCGGCGTCCGGACCCACCTCTCCCCAGTATAGATATTCTGTTTTCTGATCGATCGAAATCCGGTAAGGATTCCGGCATCCCATCACATAAATCTCGGGACGGGTCTTCTCTTCACCTTTCGGAAAGAGATTTCCTTCCGGAATGGTATAGGTTCCGTCTTTTTCAACGTGTATTCTCAGGATCTTGCCCCGCAGGTCATTCGTGTTTCCGGACGATTTCTGCGCATCGAAAGGCGCGCGTCCGGGAATCTCATCGGAGGGACTGAATCCGTCCGAGGCAAACGGGCTGGTGTTATCACCGGTCGAAATGTAGAGGTTGCCGTCGGGTCCGAACAACAGGGATCCACCGGTATGGCAACACGTTTCGCGCTGCACCGCTACTTCGATGATCTGTTTTTCCGTAGCCATATCGATCTTACCGCCGGTAAATGTAAATCGCGACACTACATTGACGGATTTATCCGGGTGGGAATAAAACACATATACCCAGTTGTTCTCTTTAAAGCCGGGGTCGATGGTCAGGCCGATCATACCGTCTTCAGACTTCGTCCAGACGTTGAACGTGTTGATCACATTCACTTTTCCGTCGGCCGGGTCGTAGAGCTTTACATTTCCCTTGCGTTCGATGAACATGATCTTTCCATCAGGTAAGACAGCCATTTCCGTCGGTTCATCAAGATTAAAATCGAGTACCGTTTTCGTGAACCTGTTTTCTTCCGGCGCACGTTTGGTCCTGACCTTTGAATAATCCAGACTCCTCTTTTCGCCAAGCGCATAATTTATACCCTGTAATAAATGATCCAGGAAAAGGGAATCGGTGTAGCTTTCTTTTGTGTGTCCTAAACCCGTATAAAACGAACGGCCTCCTTCAAATTCATGATACCACGCGATCGGATGGCTTTCACCGTTTTCACCCCCCTCGTATGAACTTTCGTCCAGGTTGAGGATCACGTTAATGTCGGGTGATATCTTCTTATAGTTATACCATTCGTCTGTCCGCGTCCAGGAATCGGGAGTGGCATTGGTTCCAAAAGGTTTTACATTCCTGATGGTAGCTTCCTGTGTCTTCGGATGGCTTTTGAAATACGCTCCCAGGAGCTTTCCGTACCATGGCCACTCATATTCTGTGTCCGCGGCGGCGTGGATTCCAACGAACCCGCCACCGGCTTCAATGAATCTTTTAAAATCCGCCTGCTGCACGACGTCGAGTACATCCATCGTCGTACTGAGGAAAATGACGGCCTGGTAACGTTTGAGATTTTCATCATTAAAAAAAGAGGCGTTTTCTGTTGTATCAACATCAAAGCCATTCTTTGCTCCAAGGTCAGCCAACGCTGCTTTACCCGCTTCTATCGACTCATGGCGATATCCTTTCGTTTTTGAAAATACCAGCACGCGCGGCTTTTGTTTTTCCCCGCAGGAAAGCAGAAAACAGAAAAGTACAATTATCGAGATGTATGATTTCATTCGTTCGTTATTAATATCCAACACGCTATGCCTGCACGCGCAATAAATTTGTAGGATGAACAATGTGATTATTAAAGGGCCTTGATCTTGATGTTCCGGAACGATACTTTATCACCGTGGTCCTGAAGGGCTATACGACCTTTCTGAGCTTTACCAAAATCAGGCATGGACTTGAACTTGCTGCCGGCAACCATCTGGTCCCACTCCGGTGTATGCATGGTGAATTCCACGACCTTCGTACCATTCAGCCAAAATTCCATCTTGCCTTTGTTGGATACGATTTGTGCGTGGTTCCATTCGCCGGCTGGTTTGACCGTTTCTTTCGAGCATGAGATCAGGTCGTACAGATCACCGGCGCGGTGTTTAATGATCTTTGCGTCGGGATGGCAGGTGTTGTCCAGTACCTGCATCTCGGGACCTGTCAGGTACGTGGCCGAGTATTTGGGGTCTTCGATTACATTGAAGATGATACCGCTGTTACCACAGGCGTCGATCTTCCATTCGAGGCTGAGCTCATAGTTCTGGTACTCCTTCTCGGTCAGCAGATCGCCCCGCCCTTCTTTCACCGTTTTATCGAGGTAGAGTTCGCCGTTGGCAACTTTCCAGCCTTCGCCGGCTTTAGGAGAATTGAAGGTCCTCCAGCCTGAGGTGGTCTTTCCATCGAAAAGCAATGTCCATCCCTCTTTCTTTTCTTTTGCAGTCAGTGTATTCTGAGCCATTGACGGAGATGAGATCGTAAAAATCAGCGCCATCAGGAGCGCGGCCTGGTAAAGTTTTTTCATGTAGTTTTTTTTTAAGGAACCTGAAATCTTGTCCGCGTCGCGGGCGACACGGCAGTTATATTTCAGGTTCCTGTATAATTGTTATGAGTTCGTTTAGTCCTTCGGTTGTTCTCCATCCAGGGATAGTACGTACATAGCCATTTTCTCTGCGTCAGCCATCGACACGTCTGCATGCGGCGACATCGGGATTTCACCCCATACACCACTGCCACCGTTGATGATCTTACCCGCCAGCAAACTCACATTTGCCTTGGTAAAATCGTATTTCTTGGCGACGTCGGTATGCGATGGGCCGATGATCTTGTTCGTAGGGTGATGACACGTCTTGCAATCACTAGCATCCACCAGCGCCTGACCCTGTGCGATCAGGTCGGCAGATGATTCCTTTGCCGGTTCTGCTGTTTCATAATCATCGTATGCATCTTTCGTCTCTTCCTTCGCTTCCTCCTTTTTTGATCCGCACGATGTCGCCGACACGCTTACAATCCCCGCGAGGGCAATCACTACAAATAATTTTGTCATTGGTATTCTTAGTTAAGTGGTTATAAACAAATTCTATAAAACGTTAAATGCCCAGCACTTTTTTGTTGAACTTCTGGTCCTTACCGCTCGCTGCAAAATCGTCAAATGCACGTTCGGTTACACGAATAATATGGTCTTTGATAAAAGGAGCTCCCTCGGCAGCACCCTGTTCGGGGTGTTTGATCGCGCACTCCCACTCCAGCACGGCCCATCCGTCGTAGCCGTATTGTGATAATTTCGAAAAGATCGTTTTAAAATCGACCTGCCCGTCGCCCAGCGACCTGAATCTGCCCGGACGATCGACCCAATCCTGGTAACCGCCGTAAACACCGCTCTTTCCCGTCGGGTTAAACTCCGCATCCTTCACATGGAACATCTTGATAAACTGGTGATAGAAATCGATGTATTGAAGGTAGTCCAGTTGCTGAAGAACAAAATGGCTCGGGTCATACAGGATGTTGCAACGTGTGTGTTTTCCCGTTGCTTCCCAAAAACGTTCGAATGTAATTCCATCGTGAAGGTCTTCTCCCGGGTGAATTTCATAGCAGAGGTCGACACCTGCTTTGTCAAACGTATTCAGTATAGGTAGCCAGCGTTTAGCCAGTTCCCGGAAGCCGTCTTCCGCGAGTCCGGCCGGCCGTTGTGGCCAGGGATAAACGGTGTGCCACATCAGCGCCCCGGAAAACGTAACATGGGCCGTGAGGCCTAAATTTTTGCTGGCCTTTGCCGCAGACTTGAGCTGGTCGACAGCCCACGCTGTTCTTTCCTTTGGATTATTACGGTATGCTTTCGGAGCAAACGCATCGAACATTTCATTGTAGGCCGGATGTACGGCTACAAGCTGTCCTTGCAGGTGTGTCGATAATTCCGTGATCTGGAGTCCGCAAGACTCAACAGTACCCTTGAACTCGTCACAGTAGTCCTTGCTTTCAGCTGCCTTCTTCAGGTCGATACAACGGGGATCCCACGCGGGGATCTGTACGCCGATATAGCCGAGCGAAGAGGCCCATTTACAAATGGTCTTAAGGTTATCGAATGGCGGCTTGTCAGCCATGAACTGCGCGAGAAATATCGCGGGTCCTTTAATTGTTTTCATTAAAAGGAATGAGACGTTTAGTTAGACATTGATTTTCAGAAACGGGCTATTTCAGTTTTGTCCACTTCTGGTTCGATTTGGATGACTTCACGGCTGTTTGCACGAAAGTCATACCGTGTACGCCATCATCCACTCCGGGAAAGTCATACTTCGCCGTATTGATCTTTTTTCCGGGTTTGTAATCGCGGACCGCTTTGCCAAAAGCTCTGTAAATATTGGCGAACGCTTCGAGGTAGCCTTCCGGATGTCCCGCCGGTGTCCGTGTAAATTTCTTGGCTTCATCAGAGAGATATCCCTGCCCCGCCCGGATAATTTCTTTCGGACGGTCAAGCCACTTTAATATCATCGTATTGGGATCTTCCTGTTTCCATTCCAATCCGCCTTTTTCACCGTAAACACGGATATTCAGATTGTTTTCTTCACCTGCAGCGACCTGCGTGGCCAGCAGAACACCCGATGCGCCGTTGTCAAACCGCAACAGCATGGAGCTGTCGTCATCGAGCAGACGGCCCTTGACAACCGTATTCAGCATGGCACAAATTTCAGTGATCTTTGCGCCCGTTATGTACTCGGCGAGGTTGGCAGCGTGCGTTCCGATATCACCGATCGCACCACCCATACCGGATTGTTTTGGATCCGTTCTCCAGGATGCCTGCATATTTCCGGTACCTTCCAGCAATGTGGAGAGCCAACCCTGTGGATATTCCACGAATACTTTCCTGATCTTTCCGAATTTACCGGAGGCGACCATGGCTTTCGCTTCCTTCACAAGAGGATATCCGGTATATGTATGAGTGAGTCCGAGTACCAGACCGGTTTTGGCGACAAGTTTTTGGAGGACCTTGGCTTCTTCCAGGTTAAAAGAGATGGGTTTTTCAACGATCACGTGGAAACCGCTCTCAAGCGCCATTTTAGAGGGGCCGAAATGAACGTGATTGGGTGTGACTACGGAAACGAAATCGATGCGCTGGTCGGGAGGCATGTTTTTTTCAGCCTCGAACATTTCCTGATAGGTTTCATAAACACGCTTGGGATTGAGATATAAGGCCTCACCTGTTTGTTTGGATTCGCCTGGAATAATACTGAAAGCGCCGCAGACTAATTCAATTTCTCCGTCAATTCCTGCCGCTTTGCGGTGTACTGGGCCAATAAACGAGGTAAGCCCTCCGCCTACCATGCCCATGCGTAGTTTTCTTTTCATTCGGTTTTAAATTGTTTGGTTTCAAATAAGGGATTAAAATATTAAAAATAAAGAACTAAAATTACAGAAATCGATTGCGGAAAGCGTTGGAGGTCATAATTTTTTGCGGTTTCGTGGACGTAAGCGATTTTGGAAACTTATAGTTAACCCGTTTCTTTGAGCTGTTCCAATCACCGTAGCGCATGACTGAATCACTCTTCCTTAAGAACCTCTGGTATTTTTCGATGCACGGCTCCTTTTTAAAGCGGGGAAAACTGATCGGTAAGGAAATTTTGGGTGAAAAGATCCTTTTCGGCCGCGACGAAAACGACGAGCCATTCGCGTTAAAAGACAATTGCCCGCACCGTGGTGTGCCGTTGTCGCAGGGTTGGTACGATGGAAAGGTACTTCAATGCTGTTACCACGGCTGGAAGTTCGATCATTCCGGCACCTGCGTCGGGATACCGGCCCTCGCCGACGACAAATTCGACCTGAAGAAAATCAAAGTATTCAAATACCCCTGCCGGGAAATCAACGGAACGATATGGGTGTATATTCCGCAGAATAAATCACAGCTTCAGGGGGCCGACGAACGGATTCCCAACCTCCTCGCACCTGCGGACAAAAAATTCCTTTTCGTGGAAAAAGTGATCATGCCCGCCGATATCGATCATGCGGTCATCGGCCTCATCGATCCCGCCCATGTTACCTTCGTCCATCAGTCTTGGTACTGGCGGTCATCCAAAAACCTGAAGCTGAAGGAGAAAAAATTCGAGCCGGTCGATCTGGGTTTCAAAATGATCCGGCATACACCCTCCTCTAACTCAAAAGGCTATTCGGTCCTCAAAGGCGGGACTTCCACCGAGATAAACTTTCAACTCCCGGGCGTCCGTACCGAACACATTCAGGTCGGAAAGAACGAGATCATATCCATTACGTGCCTGACACCGATCAACGAGCATGAGACGGAATTGAATCATATCTTTTACTCGACACTTGGTTTTGTTAAATACATGTGGTGGCCGTTGCGATACCTCGGTAAACAGTTTATTCACCAGGACCTCGGAGTCTTCCGGAAGCTGGGGGAAGGGCTGAAATCCAGGCCAACGTTAATGCTACTCGGCGAACCAGACGCGCAGGCCAGGTGGTACCACGAACTGAAACGGCAGTGGGATCTCTCCCAACAGAACAAAACCCCTTTTGTCAATCCCGTCGAGCCAAAAACACTGCATTGGATCACCTAGTGGGTCATAGCAAAAATATCAGTACGGCAGTATAGGATACAACGCATTGATTTTTAGAGCTGTATATTCCGGATGCATGTACACTTAATTTTTGCGGCGATGTACTAGTGCCGCTTATATCCGTGTTGACCCCGGTCAACGAAAAACCACACTTCGATTTTTAAAACGTTTGCTGTAATTCCGGATTGCCGCGCTTACCTTTGCTGGCAAATCAAAAAAAATGTTCCGGTATCAGAAAGCAATCAGGCTCGTTCCGGCCGTCATTATCGTTGTCCTCACCGCATACCATTGTCAGGCGCAACAGGAAGATATCCAATGGTCGAAGAGCGGTGACTCCTATTATACAACGGAGGAAAACGAAATTATCCTTTACACATTACCGGCCAGAGCGAGGACCGTCATTTGTTCAAAACAGGATCTCACCCCACCGGGGCAAGCATCGCCCCTGACCGTGGAACGATTCGCGTTCTCCGAAGACCGGAAAAAATTAATGATCTATACGAACACCCGGCGGGTATGGCGGATCAACACCAGAGGTGACTACTGGGTATTCGGACTCGGTGACAAAAGCCTGCGAAAACTGGGAGCATCCCTTCCGGAATCATCCCTCATGTTTGCCAGGTTCTCACCCGATGGACTGAAGGCTGCATATGTCAGCGGATACAATATTTATACGGAGGATATTGCCACGCAAACCGTTCGCCAACTGACTTCCGATGGCAACCGAAAATTCATTAACGGAACGTTCGACTGGGTTTATGAGGAAGAGTTCTCCTGTCGGGATGGTATACGATGGAGTCCGGACAGCCGTTCGATAGCTTTCTGGCAGATTGATGCCAGGGGTACCCGCGATTTTTATATGATCAACAATACGGATTCCGTTTATTCAAAAGTGATACCGGTGGAATATCCGAAAGTGGGTCAAAGCCCGTCGGCGTGCCGGATCGGTGTGATCGATATCGCTACCGCCAAAACAAACTGGATGAATATCCCGGGGGACCCGAGGCAACATTATATCGTCAGGCTCGAGTTTATTCCGGGGACGTCCGAGTTTCTCATCCAGCAGCTCAACCGGAAACAAAATGAAAGCAGGATCATCCGTTGCCACGCCGTTTCAGGCCAGACCGCGGTGATCAGCAGCGAAACAGACCAAGCGTGGGTGGATGTCATTACACCGGATGAGGACTCCTATGCTGTCGACTTCCGGCACCAGATCCACTGGCTTTCCGGTGGCCGCGAGTTTTTGTGGTCCAGTGAAAAGGACGGATGGAGGCACCTGTACCGGGTCAGCAGCGACGGAAAAAAGGAATCGCTCGTTACAGGCGGAAATTACGATGTGATCACGCTTTCCGCGATCGACGAGAAAAACGGCTATGTATACTTTCACGCTTCCCCGGAAAACGCGACACAACGATACCTGTATCGGACAAAGCTCGACGGCAAGGGAAAACCGGAAATGGTTACACCCCGTGGGCTTTCCGGCTGGCATGAGTACAACGTCGGACCCGCGGCGAAATTTGCGATCCATACCTTTTCGAACACTAACACCAGGCCGTCATCGGAACTGATAAGTTTGCCTCAACACCGGCCGCTGGCAGGGGAAAGCATATCCAGGTCGTTGCAATCCATGCAACAGGAAAAAGTCACCGAGTTCTTTAAGGTCACAACCGAAGATGGTATTGAAATGGATGGCTGGATGGTAAAACCTGCCGGCTTTGATGCTTCAAAAAAATATCCCGTGGTATTTTTCGTCTACACGGAACCATGGTCCGCCACAGTAACCGACCGGTATGGTTCGTCCATGAACCACCTGTACAAAGGTGACATGCGTTCGGACGGATACATTTATATCTCGGTTGACAACCGCGGTACTCCGGCTCCAAAAGGACGTGCATGGAGAAAATCGATCTACAAAAAAATCGGCGTCGTGAATATCCGCGACCAGGCGATGGCCGCGAAGGAAATAATGAAATGGTCTTTTGTGGATCCGGACCGGATTGCCGTATGGGGATGGAGTGGCGGCGGATCGGCGACCCTGAACCTGATGTTCCAGTATCCTGAAATTTACAAGACGGGAATTGCAGTAGCAGCCGTTGCCAACCAGCTTACCTATGACAACATCTACCAGGAACGGTTTATGGGGCTTCCGGAGGAAAACCTTGAAGATTTCCTCCGCGGTTCTCCCATCACGTACGCCAAACACCTCTCCGGGAATCTGCTGTACATTCACGGTACAGGTGATGACAATGTGCATTATCAAAACGCAGAGATGCTGGTGAACGAACTCATCCGGCACAATAAACAATTTCAATTTATGGCATACCCCAACCGGACACACGGCATATCCGAAGGCAAGGGTACCTTTGAACATCTTTCCACTTTGTATACAGAATACCTCCGGAAATATTGTCCGCCCGGCGGGCGTTGATTTTTTTGCTTGTAAGGATTTAAGAAGAAGCGTTGCACCACAGCGGTACCGTTACCTTCCGATACTGCTTAAGAATTGTGCGGTATCTTTTGTATTGAAAACAACCTGCCTGGCTTCGCCTTTGTCATTCCGGAAGTCAAGGGTGATCTGGCCGTGGTTTTCGCGCACCCGGGAAATTCGAGGCAAGGGTATGCGGTGAATCAGGTCGTGCTGTTTGGTAATTCCGGCAAACAGTAAAAAACTCCTTAACCAAAGTTCGTTATCCGTGACCACAATTTCCATCGCCCGGCTCGCGCCTCCGATCTTTGTCTTCCACGATTTCGTTGAGTATCCCGACGCTGTTCTGTCCCGGTACTTCACCTTCACGGTCCGTATATCGGGAAAAACGGAGAGCGCCTTTTTGCCGCTGTCGTAAAATGTTTTCACCATCACGATCGCGATCGCTATAAAAACCAGGACAAGGATCGATCCGCCATCCATAATGATCAATTAAACGTATCACCTGCAGCCGCCTCATCGAGGAACCAATGCAGGGTTCCCCGGTCAGGCTGAATAAGCTGAGCCGGGTACTCTTCGATGTTCAGGGGATCCTTCAGGATATGTTGTACAGCTTCGGCTTTCGACGCACCGTATACGAGAAAAGCGACGTTGTGCGCGGCATTGATCAGGGGAGCAGTGAAGGTGATCCGGTACATGTTCACCTCCTCGACAAAAATTTCCTTTATCCATGCGAACCGCTCGTGCAACAACGGCGAATGGGGGAACAGTGAGGCCGTATGCGAATTGTCACCCAGTCCCAGAAGGATCAGGTCGAACCGCCAGGGTAAATAATTAAAGTGGCGCCGGATCCTTTGTTCATACTCCCGGGCCGCTTCATGAGGAGAAAGGGATGTATTCACGGCAAAGATCTGTTGGTCGGCAATCTGCAGCGGAATAAACAACGCCTTCTTTGCCATCAGGAAATTGCTCTCGCTATGGTAAAGCGGTACGTAACGTTCGTCTCCAAAAAAGAAGTACACCCGCTCCCAGTCGATACGGTCTTTATAGCCGGACGCCAGCAGTTCGAATAATTTTTTAGGGGAACTTCCACCCGACAGCACGAAGTTGAACCGCCCGCGGTGTTTTATGGATTCGCCCGCAACGGCGGCAACAAAATCCGCCAGCGAAGCGATCACCTCATCCGGTTTCTTAAAGATGTGCAGGTTCATTTGTTTTTTAACGGAAGAGCGAACCAATGAAAACCATCCTTCGCGATCAGCGCTTCGGCTACCTCCGGCCCCCATGAATCGGCAGGATAGTTCGGGAAACTAAGGCTTTTCTTTCCACTCCATGCGGTGAGTATCGGCATGAGTAGATCCCATGCCACTTCCACCTGGTCACCCCGCATAAACAGCGTCTGATCTCCGATCATCGTATCCAGCAACAGCGTTTCATATGCCTCAGGTGTCTCTCCGTTATAGGTTCCTTTATAGTCAAAGATCAGGTCGACGGGATTCAGGATCATATCCAGTCCCGGACGTTTTGCCTGAACCTGTATACGAATGCTCATTTCGGGCTGAATGCTGATAATAAGCCTGTTTTGCTGCCACCCTTCGATAGCTTCAGTGGGAAAGATCATGTGAGGTACATCCTTGAACTGGATGGTGATGACCGAAGACGACTGGTGCATCCTTTTTCCCGTGCGCAGGTAGAACGGAACACCGTGCCACCTCCAGTTGTCGACAAAAAACTTAATCGCTGCAAATGTTTCCGTATTGGATGCCGGGTCGACTCCCTCCTCTTCCCGGTACCCGGGGACTTCTTTTCCTTCGATCCAACCTCTGCCATACTGGCCACGAACGGCGTTTTTCTGAATATCTTCCGGTTCGAACTTTCGCATGGCGCGCAATACATCCACCTTACGGTTCCTGACCTCATCCGCCTGGAAGCTCACAGGCGGCTCCATGGCAATCAGGCAGACAAGCTGGAGGATATGATTTTGGACCATATCGCGCAACGCACCCGCTTCGTTGTAATATCCGCCCCTGTCACCAACACCCAGCTGCTCCGTTACAGATACCTGCACATGATCGATGTGGTTCCGGTTCCACAGCGGCTCGAGTATCGAATTGGCGAACCGGAAGGCCAGGATATTCTGAACGGTCTCCTTACCCAGGTAATGATCGATGCGGTAGATCTGGCTTTCCGAAAATATACTGTTCAGAAGCCGGTTCAGTTCCTTCGCTGAGTTAAGGTCGGTACCAAAGGGTTTTTCAATCACGATCCTGGATTTTTCCAGGTTAGTAGTGAGGTGATGTCTTGACAGGCCTTCAGCAATGGGTGCAAAAAAACGGGGCGCTACGGCCAGGTAGTAGATGACACACGGATCAGTACTCCATTCGGCACCGGCCTTTTTAATCCTGTCGCCGATACCGGTATAGGTCTCGTCGTCGTTTATTTCGGATACCAGGAAATCAACGTGCGCGGCAAACGCTTTCCATTTTTCAGGTGACGCCTGCCCGCTGCGGGAAAACCTGTTGACGTCCTCCAGCAACAGGTCCCTGAACTGGTCATCGGTCTGTTTTGTCCGTCCCAAACCGGTCACTTTAAAATTCTTCGGCATCCACCCGTCGAGAAACAGGTTATAAAGGGCGGGAATCAGTTTCCTGGATGTCAGGTCGCCGGTAGCTCCGAAAATAAAAAAGACGATCGACTGGTCATGAACGGGGCTTTGCGCTGAATTCATTTTTGAGTTGGATGAACGTGATAAATTTATTTAGCAAACCATTGCGTGTGAAAGACGCCTTCTTTTCCAATTAGCTCGTACGTATGGGCACCGAAATAGTCACGCTGAGCCTGTACGAGGTTCGATGGCATCCTTTCACTTCGAAGACTATCGAAGTAGCTTAGGGCAGACATAAATGCAGGCATGGCAATACCGGCTTCGACGGCGGTGGCCAGTACCGTACGGGTCCCTTTCAGCAGCCCATTCACTTTCGCCTGAATACCGTCGTCCACCAGCAGGTGCGTTAGTGCCGGGTCCTTTTTATAAGCCTGGTAGATATCTTCCAGGAACAGGGAACGGATGATACAACCTCCCCGCCAGATCAATGCAATACGGTCCATTTTCAGATCATACCTGAACTCCCCGGAAGCCTGTGACAGCAGGTGCATTCCTTGCGCATAGGCGATGATCGTCGAAAAATAAAGTGCTTCTTCCAATGCCGTGATAAATTCATCGGCCGGGTGATCAACCTGTCGGTAACCCTTGTAAATACCGGCCGCCTTTGTTCTCAGCGCCTTGTACTTTGAAAGGTCCCGCATGGCGACAGCGGCGTCAATTACCGACAGCGGCGTCTGCAGGTCCATGGCAACCTGGGAAGTCCATTTACCCGTTCCCTTCGACCGGGCTTCATCCTTTATATCGTGCAGAAGCAGGTGATCGGATCCCTTTTCCCGGAATGCCAGGATATCACGTGTGATTTCGATGAGGAAAGACTGAAGGCGTCCTTCACTCCACTTTTTGAACGTCGCATGAATCTTTTCGTCGGAAAGTTTCAATCCTTTCTTCATGATCTCGTAGGTCTCTGCAATCAACTGCATGATGCCGTACTCAATGCCGTTGTGTACCATCTTCACAAAGTGACCGGATGCACCGGGCCCGATATACGTCACACAGGGATCTCCGTTTACTTTTGCCGCGACCGACTCGAATATCGGCTGCACTACCTTGTAGGCTGTTTCATCGCCACCGGGCATCATACTCGGACCTTTCCGCGCTCCTTCTTCGCCACCGGAAATTCCCATGCCGAAAAAATGCAATCCTTTTCCCTTCAATTCCTCCACACGCCGGTTCGTATCCGTAAAATGAGAGTTACCGCCATCGATGATCAGGTCCCCCTTATCCAGCAGGGGAGCCAGTTCGGCGATGACGTTGTCAACGACTTTGCCCGCGGGAACAAGCATCATGATCGCCCGGGGTGTCTGAAGGCTTTCAATAAATTCATGAACGGAGAGGAATCCCCTGACCTGGCCTTTGCCCGATTCGCTGTGAAGTGTATCGATTTTATTTTGGTCTTTATCATGGCCGGCAACTTTAAAGCCGTGATCCGCCATGTTGAGCAGGAGGTTGCGGCCCATTGTTCCGAGACCGATCATTCCAAAAACGTAGTTATCGCCTTTCATTGGTGGTGATGTGAAGTTGTATATATATTCAGGTTGAAGAAAAAATTTTGCGGAAAACAGGTATACGAGTCGTTACTTTTCAAGTGCTTTTATTTTAGCCAGCCTGCGGCGGTGTCGCTCGGCGCCGATGTACCTGGCGTTGATGAAGTCAAGGATGAGTTCTTCAGCCAGTTTGATACCCACTACCCGTCCGCCAAGACACATCAGGTTCATGTCATCATCTTCCACGCCCTGGTGTGCCGAGAAGCCGTCGAGAATCAACGAAGCCCGAACACCATTTACCTTGTTGGCGGCGACAGAAGCCCCCACACCACTCCCGCAAACAGCTATGCCGCGTTCGCATTCCCCGGTCGCTACCGCAATTGACAGCGGTATAACAAAGTCGGGAAAGTCGTCCGAATCATTCAGTTCATAGGCACCGAAGTCTTTTACTTCATGACCTAACCTTGTCAGCCATGACATGATGGTCTCTTTCAGATGGAACCCTCCATGGTCCGCCGCTATTCCGATTTTCATCTTCTTCCGGGTTTAATGACCTCGCCTGATACTTATCGTCATGACAAGACCGCAATTCAAACCGGACCTGCCATTTTATGGGTCGTAATTTATACATATCGTCCCTATAAATCATAATTATTAAATAAGGACCTCAAGGCAGTTTTGTATGATCCATTTGGTCTGTATATTAAACCCTGTTCCGCTGAAAAAAAAGACAGGCACACGCCATGAAAGAACTCCTCCGCTTCAACTATTCCATTTATTTTTCACTGGCGCTCCTGGGTATTTTGTCCTGCAAGGAGAAAACAAACTCTCATACTACCTGGTCGGTATACCGGGGAGACCTTTCGAATACCGCATACTCCGGGTTGGACCAGATCAATACCGGGAACGTGGATCAGCTGAGTGTCGCGTGGATCTACCATACCGGAGATGCCGACTCCGGAAACCGCTCCGCTATTCAGTGCAACCCGCTTATTGCAAACGGAAAGATGTATGTCACATCACCAAAACTGAAGCTGATCGCCCTGGATCCGGCATCCGGAAAAGAACTTTGGAAATTCGATCCCTTTGAAGGAAGTCAGGCTACCGGTGTGAACCGGGGCGTAACGTACTGGGAAGAAAACGATGACCGGAGGATCTATTATTCAGCCGGCCCCTACCTCTATGCTATTGATGCCGACAATGGAAAAGTTGTTCCCGGATTCGGCAACAGCGGCAAAGTGGATTTGCGCGAGGGATTGGGACGCGACCCGTTAAAACTGGCGGTCTGGGCGACCTCACCGGGCGTCGTGTTCAACGACTTGCTGATACAGGGAACAGCGCTGGGCGAAGGATACGACGCCGCGCCTGGCTTTATCCGGGCCTATGACCTGCGTACCGGAAAAACCGTGTGGACTTTCCATACGATACCCCAACCGGGAGAATTCGGCTATGATACGTGGACTGAAGAAGCATACAAGCAGGTAGGGGGAACAAACAGCTGGGCAGGTATGAGCCTCGACGAGGAACGGGGAATGGTCTTTATCCCCACAGGTTCTCCTGCCTTCGATTTTTACGGTGGAAACCGCAAGGGACAAAACCTGTTTGGAAACTGCCTCCTCGCTCTTGATGCCGCTACTGGAAAACTGATATGGTACTACCAGCTTGTACATCACGATGTTTGGGACTATGATCTGCCCGCGCCACCGAACCTGGTTTCCGTGGTACACGATGGTCAAAAAGTTGATGCGGTCGCTCAGGTGACAAAAATGGGAATGGTGTTTTTGTTTAACCGTGACAACGGCGAACCGATATTTCCCATCGAAGAAAGGCCGGTACCAGCATCGGCTATACCGGGTGAAGAAGCATGGCCTACGCAACCCTTTCCAACGAAGCCCCTGCCGTTTGTACGTCACCGGTTTTCAGAAGAAGATATCACAGACCTATCGGTTGAATCTCATGAGGCGATCGTGAATAAAGTAAAAGGCGCCCGCGCGGGATCCATTTATACGCCTCCGAGCCTGGAAGGCGCGGTTCAGTTTCCGGGTACACGGGGAGGCGCCGAGTGGGGTGGCGCTTCCTTCGATCCCGAAACCGGTGTCCTTTATGTCAACGCAAATGAAATACCGTTGCTTATTAAAATGAAAAGACTGGAAATGTCCGGCGATGAGGAATTCCTGGCTTCCGCAGGCCAACGGATTTACACTCTTAACAACTGTACCATGTGTCATGGAGCAGACCGGGCCGGCACGAATGTATTTCCGTCTCTGCTGAAACTCTCCGCGCGTAAAACGGAAAAACAAGTAGCCACCCTGTTGAAAACCGGAAAGGGGCAAATGCCGGCATATCCAAATTTATCTGCAGACGATACGGAGGCGTTACTGGCCTTTTTATTCGACAAAAAAGAACTGAGAAATAAACGATTTGATGCGCTAGAGGACAGTGCCGGAAAAAACTACCGTTACGTTCACGACGGATGGAATGTATTGACGGATCCTTCCGGGTATCCGGGTGTCAAACCGCCCTGGGGGACGCTGAACGCGATCGATCTGAACACGGGTGAAATTTTATGGAAGGTTCCGCTGGGCGAGTACCCGGAACTTATTGCTAAAGGCCTCCCTCCCACGGGCACGCAAAACTTAGGCGGTCCTGCCGTGACAGCCGGCGGACTCGTCTTCATCGGAGCGACAAAAGACGAATATTTCCGGGCCTTCGATAAAAAAACAGGTGATATACGCTGGCAATACAAGTTACCCGCCGGCGGATATGCCACGCCAGGTATTTACGAGGTTAATGGCAAACAATACGTGGTGATCGCCGCAGGCGGAGGCGGCAAAGTCGGTTCAAAATCGGGGGACGCCTATGTCGCTTTTGCATTGCCTGAATAGGATCCGTATGGTATGAGTTCGCAAGCGGCATTCCGTAACCGCGGTACCGGAAAAATTCCTATTTTTGCGTATCCAATACACAAATGCAACAGTCGATCAGGGTTTCTGTGGATGCAACGGTCTTCGGATATGATCCGGACGATGGCGTATCCCTTCTGCTTATCAGTCGCAAGTATGAACCTTTTAAAAAGTTCTGGGCTTTGCCGGGCGGGCTGGTCTTAAATGACGAATCACTGGAAGCGGCAGTCCGGAGGGAACTGAAAGAGGAAGCGGGGATAGATGTAAGCTACCTGGAGCAACTGTATACCTTTGGCAAAACGGACCGCGATCCGAGAAACAGGGTCATCTCCGTCACTTACTACGGACTGGTGAGACCAAAAGATTACCAGATCTCCGCTCAGACCGATGCGGAAGATGTGGCTTGGTTCAATATCAATAAACTACCAAAGCTGGCGTTCGATCATAAACATATCGTCGATACGGCGATCAGGCGTCTGCAGGGGAAAATCTCCTACGAACCCGTAGGCTTTGAGTTGCTGGATAAGAAGTTTCCCTTCTCCGACCTGGAGAAGTTATACCAGGCCTTGCTGGGCCGGGAACTGGACAGGCGTAATTTTAAGAAGAAGATCATGGCCTACGGTTTTCTCGATGAACTGGAGGAAAGTATTCAACGCGGCGCCGGCCGCCCCGCCCGCCTGTATCAGTTCAATAAAAAGAAATATTTCCAGCTCCAGGAAAGCGGTTACAACTTCGATCTTTTTATCTGATCATCAGCATATTGCATAATTATTGTGATTTTTACACAAAATACCTTGATGTAAGAAAACTCTTCGTCTATATTTGCGTATATATTACACAAATAGAAAGGAATGAGAAACATCGGAGTAATCATCGCACGGTTCCAGTCACCCTACCTTCACGACGGCCACAAGGAACTAATCCACGCGGTTACAAGACAACACGACAAAGTGGTCATCGTACTGGGAATCGCCCCGGTACGCGGCAGCCGGAAAAACCCGCTGGACTATCACACACGGGAAAAAATGATCAAGACAACCTATCCAGACATCGTCATTCTTCCCCTGCCCGATCACCCCTCGGATACGCGCTGGTCGGCGAACCTGGATACACTCCTGTCCAATGCTTTCCCCTGGCATCAGTTCAATCTATATGGCAGCCGCGATAGCTTCATTCCCGGTTATCGCGGGAAATTTGAAGCCACCGAACTACCCGAAACCGGATCTTACAGCGCCACGCTGATACGCGAACAGATCCGCAACAAGGTACTTGCCTCGGAAGAATTCCGTACCGGGATCATATACGCCTATTCCAACACATACACTAAAGTTTACGCTACCGTTGACATCGCCGTTTTCCGGAACAACAGGACGGAAATACTGCTTGGGAAAAAAGAGATCGATAATAAATGGCGATTACCCGGCGGGTTTTCCGATCCAACAGACGAAAGCTACGAAGATGCGGCGAGACGGGAATTGACCGAAGAGTGCGGCGCAATTGAGATTACAGCGTTGGTGTACGAAAAGTCATTTCGTGTGAACGACTGGCGCTACCGGTCAGAGGCCGATAAAATCATTACCTGCCTGTTTTCAACGGACTTCGTTTCCGGAAATCCCAGCGGTAATGACGACATCGCGGAAGTCCGGTGGTTCCCGCTCGGCGAACTCAGCGCAATGATCGACCGGCATATGACTGCGGAGGAACATGAACCACAGCTACGGTTATTAATATCACGATATATTTCCAACTAATTACAGTCATGAAAACACAGAACCTATTACTACTTGCGGATGCTTACAAATATTCCCATTACAAATTATATGCACCCGGCACGACAACGATCTACTCTTACCTGGAAAGCCGCGGCGGTATGTTCAATGAAACCGTCTTTTACGGACTGCAATACTTTCTGAAGGAATACCTGGAAGGTAAAGCGTTCACCCCCGAAAACGTGGACGAAGCCGCCGCTATCCTGGATGGAGTATTCGGAAGAACAGGTGTCTTTGACCGGTCAATCTTCGACTATATCCTGAACGAACATGGAGGATATCTGCCCGTGAAAATCAAAGCTGTACCCGAGGGGTCCGTCATTCCTGTAAAGAACGTCCTGATGACAATCGAAAATACAGACCCGCGATGCTTCTGGCTTACCAATTTCCTCGAAACCCTGCTGATGCAGGTCTGGTATCCCACCACGGTGGCAACATTGTCAAGGGAAATCAAAAAAACGGTTGAACACTACTTTCACAAAACAGCAGACGAGGCAGCGAAGGGTTCCATTGAGTTTATACTGAATGACTTTGGCTTTCGCGGTGTGAGTTCGGTAGAAAGCGCGGGGCTCGGCGGATCCGCCCATCTCGTAAACTTTTTGGGTAGCGATACCGTATATGCCTCTTCTTTTGCAAAAAAATACTATGATGCAAAACGCGTCTACGGCATGTCTGTCCCAGCCACCGAGCACTCGATCATGACCTTGCGCGGCGCAACGGGCGAACGCGAAATATTTGATCATGTTTTAAATTCCTACCCCGAAGGAATACTGGCATGCGTGAGCGACTCCTATGATATATTCCATGCTGCTGCCGATCTTTGGGGAGGTGAGTTCCGTGACAGAATATTGCAACGGAACGGTACGCTCGTGATCCGGCCTGACTCCGGTGATCCCGTTCAAACCTTGCTGAAAGTATTTTCAATCCTGTTCGGAAAGTTTGGGTTCTCCCTGAATCAAAAAGGTTACCGCGTTCTGCCGCCCCAGGTCCGCGTCATACAAGGTGACGGAATCGACCACAAGTCCGTACCCCTGATTTACGAGGCGCTGGCTGCGCAAGGCATCTCTGCGGAAAACCTCGTACTTGGTATGGGCGGAGCCCTGCTGCAGAAAGTAAACCGCGACACGCAGAAGTTCGCTATCAAATGTTCCTATGCGGAAGTGAACGGATGCAGCGTTGATGTTCAAAAGACACCCGTCGAAATGAACGGCGAGGGTGAACTGGTGAAGTCCTTTAAAACGTCAAAAGCAGGACGGTTGAAACTGACTCAAACAGTCTCGGGGTTCAGGACCGTCGCCGAATCCGGCCCAGGCCAGGACATACTGCAAACAGTTTTCGAAAATGGAGAGATCAAACGCACCTGGTCCTTCCCTGAGATACGCGAACGGGCGGCGATGAAAGAAATGAACGCGGTGGAAATATAAATCCTTAATAAAAAAAATAATGATCACACGGGCTATTGAAAATTGTATGCGGCTTGCCAGGGAAAAGAAATGGCAGAAGACCTACTGGGCATTCGACATCCATGGTACACTGCTGAGACCAAATTTCAAAAAAGGCGAGATCAGCCGCGAGTTCTATCCCCATGCTCTGGAGGTAATGCGGAACCTGAACAAGCGAAAAGATATCGTCAAGATCATGTACACCTGCTCCTACCCGGATGAGATCAGGCAATACATCGAATTCTTTGCCGGGTACGGCATTCACTTCGATTACATCAATACAAACCCCGAGATCACGGATGGGGCATACGGTTACTACAAGGACAAATTTTATTTCAACGTGTTGATGGATGACAAAGCCGGGTTTGACGGGGAACAGGACTGGGAAAAAATAATGAGCGTAATGAAAAAATACTAAATCGATAAAAATATGTTCGGACTGAATTTTAAAAAATTTGATTCCATGACGTATGTGATTCACAACGTCAATGGAAATGTAAAACGCGAAGGGAAGGCACTCAGTTTTTTCTATTTTTCACCTGTATCAAACATCGTTGCTGTTCCGCTGGGAAGCCGTGATATCCAGTTTATATTTAACGAAACAACCCGCGACTTCCAGACGATCACCATCCAGGGGCAAATCACGTACGTGATCGAAAGCCCGAAAGCGCTGGCTGATTTCTTTGACTTTACATTAACTGATAAAAAGAACAACCACGCCGAGAACTTTGAACAGCTCAACCAGCGGTTAAACAATGAGGCGCAAACGGCTACTTCATCCTTCATTCAGGGTCTTTCTTTAAAAGACACACTCCGGAGCGCCAAAGCGATCAGCGGTCAGATCGGTGACGGGCTGAAGTCGTCACAAGCCATAAAAATGCTGGGTGTTGAAATTGTAAGCGTGGATGTTCTCGCCGTAAGACCTACACCGGAGATGGCCAAGGCGCTGGAGACCGAAACCCGGGAGGCATTGCAAAAGGATGCCGACGAAGCGATCTACAGCCGGCGCAATTTCGCAGTGGAGCAGGAACGCAGGATAAAAGAAAGCGAACTCAACACGGAAATCGCCGTTCAGGAAAAACAAAAACAGATCAACGAAAAACAATGGGAGATCAAAATGATCGATGCCGACAAAGCCCGCAAACTCAGGGAAATGAAAATGGAAGCCGACCTGTCGGTGGAAGAACAGAAAACGAGGCTGACGGAACTCCAGGCTGAGAACGACAAACGGGTGGCAGATTCCAAAGGATACATGCTGGAAAAAACATTGCAACCGTATAAAGACCTCGACTGGAAAACGCTTATGGCTATTCAACCGGGGAGTATCTCTGCCATCGACAACATCGGTTTCGCCTTTCGCGAACTGGCGGAAAATCCGGGCAAGATCGGGACGCTGAACATCAGCCCCGACCTGCTGGAGACCGTAATCAGGAATCAAAAGACAAAGTAACATGCATTTCGAAAATGTTATCGTCGTAACCGGTAGCACACGCCTTGAACAGCTGGTCCATCGATTCAACACCCGGGCTCAGGCCCGGTTCTACATCGAACACAACGGCGGCGACTTCCGGGTTTACGAAGACGAGCACGATACCTTTCACCGGTCGTTGGACCATGTACTGAAAACAGCAGGCAACCTTGGCCGGATGAAATGGATTGACCGGAAATTCCTGCCGAATTTTTTATTCAGTGAACAGGATATCGTGGTTGCCGTAGGACAGGATGGCCTGGTTGCAAATACGGCAAAGTACATTCTTGGTCAACCACTCGTCGGTGTAAATCCCGACCCGCGACGCAACGACGGTGTGCTGCTTCCCTTTACTAAAGACGACGTTGAAAAGATTCTAAAGAGCGTCTTTCAAAACCGGTTCAACGCCAGGCAGGTGACCATGGCGCAAGCCACTACCAACGACGGCCAAACCCTGCTTGCTTTTAATGACCTTTTTATAGGACCAGCAACACACACCTCCGCGCGATACACCCTGCGTTTTCACGACAAATCGGAAAGTCAAAGTTCAAGCGGAATTATTGTCTCTACCGGCGCCGGTTCAACAGGTTGGCTCAGCTCCGTCATGAACATGTCTAATGGTGTGTTTTCAACCTTTCAATCGTCGAAAGCAACAGTCACCGTTAATATGGCATGGGATGAGGACCGGCTGGTCTATGTCGTGCGTGAGCCGTTCCGGAGCAAACATTCCCGGATCAGCCTGACGGCAGGTATAATATCTTCCCCCGACACACTGACCATTGAGTCGCAGATGCCCTGTAACGGAGTAATTTTCAGCGACGGAATTGAATCCGACTACCTGCAGTTCAATTCAGGGTGCAGCGTAGATGTTACGTTGGCCGGGAAAAAAGCCCTGATGGTGCAACCTGTGAAATAAGATGATACGGAAGCCTGCATATCAGCCGCGTTGCCTGTATCTCTACCGGGATGCCGCCGGCCAATACGGTAGCAGCGATTTGATTCCGGAACCCTGAAACGAGGGAAGAAATAAACGACCCGCCAAAAGACTTTCAAATGTGTCGGGATAAAATGATCTTAGCGAAAATCCAGGATCATTTATGTATCTGCTCTTCCCCGGCCGTCACCACCTGCTCACGCAATTTCAATTTGATTATCTCAAAAAAATTATAAACAATCCCTTAACGGATACCCTGGATATCAACGGGCTACCGCTGGGAAAGAAAGACAAAATCGAGGCAGTCGTTTTTGCCGTGACATCGGCGAACCACAGTAACACCAGGAGAAACCCCCTGCCCTTCTATATGCGGGCGCTGGCGCTGGAAGAATTCGGAAAGGCATTGTCCATACCCTGTTTTATCTACGGGATCGACGATGTTGGTACGGTGACAAATTTCTCCCGTTATACCGTCAAGCGCATCAGGCATGAAAGCGAAGGAATGTTTGATCTGCGCCCCGATAACTGCGTTGTTCTTTGTTCAACGCCGGTACTGGACATGTATGAGAACGACGGATTCAGTATCCTTCCGGCAGAACTTGAAGACAGGCGAACATGGAAGCATAAAACACCATTGCCATGGGATGTTGTCGAACGGATTTCCGTGACACCAAGTTGGGAGAACGACAGGGAAGTCAGGAGTCACATGCATGGTGCGTCGTTTGACGTCTGGTCAAAATACAGGTTAGGTTCAAAGGTTCAGCTGCTTTTTAAAGACAAAATGATCAGTGACGACGGAGACATCACCACGACTCGGGACTACAATACCTATGTCCGGCAGATGGATGAGATCGCGGCGCTGAAGTTCGAGGAAACAGTGCCGTACATCCAGCCGGGACGTATCGGCGACATCGGCTGCGCAGTGGGTTCCTGGATCAAACTGGCATGCGACCATGAACGGCTGAGGGAGTCGGATTTTTACGGTATCGAAGTAGCGCGGCACCTGTATGACATCTGCCAGCAACGCAAACACAATGGCGAGTTCAAAAACCCCTTCGTGTTCTTCTCACAGTTAAATGCAGTGACCGGGCTCGTGTTCGACCGGAACTCTATGAACACGATTCATACTTCCTCCCTGACCCATGAGATTGAATCTTACGGAAGCCGTGACGACCTGCTCTCCTTTATCCGCAATCGTTACGAGGAGTTGGCGCCGGGCGGCGTGTGGGTCAACCGCGACGTAGTCGGACCGGCCGGCAAGGACGAGATCGTGTTGATGAAAGTAAATGACCAGGACGGCCGGAACGACGACTTTGAAGGGACATTCGCAACGCGCGGGGAACTGGCACAATACCTGAAGGGCCTTTCTACGAAGGCACGATTCCTGCGATTTGCCCGGGACTTCCGGCATAAGGAAGGGTATAAACTCCGCTACACAACCGTACAGCTGGATGGTCGTGAATATTTCCGGCTGAGCCTGAAGGACGCCTGCGAATTCATGAGCCGGAAAGACTATGTGGATAACTGGGAAAGCGAAATGCACGAAACGTTCTGCTTCTGGGATTTTGACGAATGGAAACAACACCTGACGGAGGTCGGCTTCACGGTTTCGAATGCATCGACAGCCTATTCAAATGCCTGGATCGTCAAGAACCGGTGGGAAGGAAAAGCAGAACTGTTCACCAATACAGATTCCCCTGAAAGAATGAACTACCCGGTAACCAATATGATTGCCGTAGCTATCCGGTTGTAACACACCGGTTATTTGATACCGGCGGGGAGACCGTCAATTCAGGATCTGCGCCGCGTGGTCTTTTGTTTCCACTTTATCAATGATATCGGTAATAACACCATTGCTGTCAATGATGAACGTGGTCCTGGCGGTTCCCCAGAATTTCTTTCCATCCCTTTCCTTCTCCACCCACACCCCATAGGCCTGGGTGATCGATTTATCCGTATCCGCTATCAGTGTGAAGGGAAGATTGTACTTTTCCCTGAACTCACGATGCGAGGCTTCATCGTCGGTACTAACACCGAGCACCACATATCCTTCGTCCGTTAATACTTCGATGTTGTCACGAAGGTTGCATGCCTGTGCCGTGCATCCCGGTGTCTGGTCCTTCGGGTAAAAATACAATACGATCTTTTTCCCTTTGAAAGACTGCAGGCTCACAACGCCTCCATCCTGATCCTTTCCTTTAAACTCCGGAGCCTTGTCACCTATTTTCAGTTTTGACTGAGCCGAAACTTGCGCAAATGCGAAAATTCCCAGGCAAAAAATCATCAGCATCATTTTCATACGGTTCTCATTAAAGATAGCAGATTCCAATTTAGCAAGGCATTTTCATAAAAATGCATAAACCTTCCATATTTTCGCCAGCGCGCAGCGCTTTGGGAGTGACGACCTGTGTTGGGCATTCCACCGGTAACATAATATTTAGGGCTTTGTCTTAAATTATTTTAATTTCCAGTCCTATATCTGATCAAAAAACCATTCCATCATGCAAGCTAACAGACGCAACTTCATAAAACGATCGCTCACCACTGCCGCCGGAATTGCCGCGACGGCTTTACCCGGTCACCTGCACGCATCAGCCAGTTCGGAGCGCCGGCCGGTTATCAGCGCGGAAAAGAAGAAAACTTCGACCGCTGCCGGATCCGTAAAGTTCTCCGTCATCGGGCTCAACCACGGTCACATTTACAGCCAGGTGGAAGCGGCGATCAGGGGCGGCGGACAACTGATGTCCTTTTATGCGAAGGAACCCGAGCTGGTGGCAGCTTTTTCAAAAAGACATCCCACGGCAAAGCTGGCGCGAAGTGAAAAAGAGATCCTTGAAGACAAATCCATCCAACTGGTTGTCAGCGCATCGATCCCCATTGACCGCGCACCCCTCGGTATCGAGGTGATGAAACATGGAAAAGATTTTATGGTCGATAAGCCGGGAATCACCACCCTGGAACAACTGGCCGAGGCGAGGAAAGTACAACGCGAGACAAAAAGGATCTATTCCATCATGTATAGCGAGCGGCTGGAGAACCGGGCAACCATCAAGGCGGGTGAATTGGTAAAAGCCGGCGCTATCGGAAAAGTTATACAAACTATCGGCCTGGGCCCTCACCGGATGAACATCAAATCGCGGCCGGATTGGTTCTTCAAGCGCAATATGTATGGTGGAATCATTTGTGATATCGGATCGCACCAGTTTGATCAGTTCCTGTTTTTTACGGGATCGACACAAGCATCGGTAGTTGCATCGCAGGTGGGGAATGTTCATTATCCCCAATACCCGGAATTTGAAGACTTCGGTGACGTCATGCTCCGCGGAAATGAAGGAAGCGGTTATATCCGCGTCGACTGGTTCACGCCGGACGGTCTTGATACGTGGGGTGACGGACGATTGACGATCCTTGGCACGGATGGTTTTATCGAGATCAGGAAAAATATTGATATCGGCGGACGAACCGGGGGCAATCACCTGTTTCTTGTCGACCAGAAAGAAACCCGTTACATAGACTGCACGCAGGAAACGCTTCCCTATGGCGAACAACTTATCCAGGATATCCTCAACCGTACGGAAACCGCCATGTCGCAGGACCATTGTTTTCTGGCCACCGAGCTGGCACTTCAGTCGCAGCAGCAAGCGCAAAAAATGACGATCAAAAAGTAGGATGTGCCGGAACTGATACCGGTGGTGCCCGGGTTTACGACATTTGTTTTTGTCTTCAGGAGGTCGCTACCCGAACTCGGGACCTAAAATGGCAAACTGTTTTTCGGGAAGTCCGGGCCAGGCGTTAGTGCCCCTGAACATCCTCGTTAAGGGCCGCAGTTCGGAAAAGCCGGCGCCTGATAACCACGCGATCCACTCCTCTGAATGATGCAACACATCTGCGATAACGGGTTTTCTGTTACAAGCCAGTAGCGCAGCCGATGCAAGGTCCGTTGCATCGGAAACGTTATGCGCAATGACGGGGCCGAGATGTAAATAAGAATATCCTCTCCTGCCCATGCAATATCCCCTTACCTCATTTGCCTCTTCGACGACAAAACACATTTCCGGATCGCGTCGCCAAAGGTCGTTCAGGATCACCCGCCGGTCGGCGCCGAACACATGGAGGTCGAACAAGGCTATTTTTTGCAAGTCATCCTTTTCAATTTGACGGGCACGGTTAACGCGGAGTAACCCGGCGTTTTCAGGAGACCATCGCATCCTTGTTAACGGATACTCTTCCCGGAATCCGAGTTTTAAATACACCTCGCGACCAGCCGGTGTGGCGTCCAGCTTCACCGTTTTCTCATCAGCCAGTATCGCCAGCGCATCCCTCAGTAACCGCATACCCGTGCCCTGCCGTTGCCTGGACGGATCGACCAACACCATTCCGATCCAGCTGAAATGATCCTGGTATCGTACGGTAGTCACCGTTCCGATAACCTCGTTAAATTCATCCAGAGCGACACGGCAACCTTCGGGGCTGAGTTTCAAAAATAACTCCCAGTCGGCGGATAACTGGTTCCATCCGATAGCACGGCAAAGGGAAAGACCTGCCGGAATATCGTTGGCCAGCATGGGCCGGAGGATCATGATTTTTCAGTTTTTTTCGGAAGGAGTGATACAGCTATTGTACCGACGACGGCCAATACGATCAGGGCTGCAAAACCATTGGCATAACTTCCGCTCTTATCCCGGAGCCAGGCGGCAAGCATAGGCGCAAACGCCTCCGATAATCCGTCCGCTGTAATGACCAGGCCCATTACCCGTCCCATTACTTTAACACCGAACAATTCGGCCGCCATGAGCGGGATGATCATATAATCGCCGCCGAGGGCGACACCGAAAATAAATGCGAACACATAGATCACTCCCGGTGTGGACGCAAAATACAGGAGAGGTATGGAAAGTGCGACGAGTGCATAGATAAGGATCATCACATACTTCTTTTGTATCCGGTCGGCAAGCCACCCCATGACTAAACGCCCGACGATACTGGCTCCCAGCACGATGGAAAGTACGTTGGCCGCCGATTCCTGCGTATACTTCAGGTCGATGCTGAAAAACAGTTTCAGATTCTGACTGGTACCTGCAACCGCTCCGATAGAGCACATACTTCCGATGACGAGGAGATAAAATGGCCAGCTCTTTAAAATGTTCCTGAAGGGTATTTTGGGAACATCTTCGTGTTTTGCCATCGCTGCCGCCCCATCCGGATTTTCCTTTACAAACCAGGCCATTGGAAATGCGATCGCCACCATCAGGATCCCCAGGGTCATCAGGGCATCGTGCCATCCGAAATTAACATTCAGCCACCGGGCTACCTGGGGTACCAGCATCCCTCCAACCCCGATGCCGAGATAAGCAATACCCATCGCTTTTCCCCGGGCTTTATCAAACCACCGCGAAATCAGGACCTGGTTCGGCAAAGGTCCACCACACATATATCCGAGTGCGTTGAACATATAAAACAGGTATAACTGCCAAAGCGATGTCATCCTGCTCAAACCGATCAGCGCAATCCCACCCATTACGATACCGGCAAGCATCAGCCGGCGCGGCCCGAACCGGTCGATGATCCACCCGGCTAAAAATCCGAAAACTGGTCCGATAATGATCTTCGCAAGCGCATTACCTGACGTGACCGTGGCACGCGTCCAGCCGAAATCCGTCACCCAAAAATCATAGAAGAATGGTAATCCATAAAACATGATACCAACCAGGGAGAATAAGCTGAGAAAGCCTGTCGCCGCGACTTGAAATTGTCCTTTGCTTAATTTTTCAGATTCCATGTACTAAATATCAATTATTAATTTCGATAAATTCAACCTGTTTCTCACTTAAGAACAGCGCGCCTTCCGAAAATTTCCCGGCGGTTATTTCCAATGAACTGTATAGGTTAAGACGGAAAAAAACATTTCCGCCCGTCTAAATTTTTACCCGCTTATAAAAGAGCAAATTTTTCCCTGCCTGAAAGGGCATTCGCGGCGACCAGGCAGTTGCCCATGAAGTTTAGAACATGTAATTTGGTTCGCATACGTGTGAAATCATTGTTTTTCCATTAGAAACCACAAAACCTCCATGAATACATTCAATATCAACCGCCGTCATTTCCTGAAAGGAGCGACGGCATCACTGGCTCTTTCAGCGCTTGGTGCCCAGGGGATGGACATCATAAATCCGGCGAAGACACTCCGCGTCGGTCTGATCGGAACCGGATGGTATGGCAAGAGCGATCTGTTCCGCCTGATACAGGTTGTGCCCGTGGATGTGGTTGCCCTTTGCGATGTGGACAAGAATATGTTGAAAGCTGCGGGGACACTTGTCAGTCAACGCCAGAAATCGGGTAAAACCCCAAAGCTATACGGTGATTACCGGAAGATGCTTGCCGAAAATGAAATGGATATCGTGCTGATCGGTACACCCGATCACTGGCATGCTCTCCAGATGATCGATGCCGTGAAAGCCGGTGCACACGTGTATGTGCAGAAGCCGATCAGTGTTGATGTGATAGAAGGTGAAGCGATGGTTGCCGCCGCACGAAAATACAACAAGGTTGTACAGGTAGGAACGCAGCGGAAGAGTACACCACACCTGATTGAAGCGAAAAAGAATATTGTCGATGCCGGATTGCTGGGCAAAATCTCTCATGTGGAGATGTGCTGTTACTTTCCCATGCGAAACAATGGTAATCCACCGCTGGAACCTGTTCCCGATTTCCTCGACTACGAGATGTGGACCGGACCTGCACCCTTGCGTCCTTACGATGGTATTCCTCACCTGAGGTGGTGGAGAACATTTATGGAGTATGGAAATGGAATTATGGGCGACATGTGTGTGCATATGTTCGATACGGTGCGGTGGATGCTCAAACTCGGCTGGCCGAACAGTATCGAATCGACCGGCGGCATTTACGTACAAAAAGATGGCAAGTCGAATATCGCGGATACACAGTCTGCTATCTTTAAATACAACGAGCTCAATTGCGTATGGCAACACCGTAGCTGGGGTACACCGGCGGACCCGGACTATCCATGGTCGTTCATCCTTTATGGAGACAAAGGCACACTGAAAGGCAGCACGATGCGCGCCGATTTTATCCCGCATGGCGAAAACGCACCCAAGCCGATCCATCTGGATGTTGTCTATGAAAAAGAAAAATATCCCGAAGACCTTACGGAAGAACGTATTGAATTGAATGCAGCTCCGGCCACACGATTACACATGCTTGATTTCCTTGCGGCCATTGAAAACAAGGGGCGACCTGTTGCCGATATCGAAGAGGGTCACATCTCGACGGCTTGCTGTATACTGGCAAATTTGTCCATGAAAACGGGTAGACCAATCGTTTATGATCATCGTAAACGAGAGATCGTCGGCGACCGCGAAGCGAATGCACTGCTTCAGCGTCCCTACCGGCAACCATGGGTGCATCCCGATCCCAACAACATCAAATAAGGGAATCGCCGCTGCAGTTTAACAGCTCATGCATCTGTGTCTCGTGAACCGGCGGGGCAGTGCATCTGAATACAGGAAATGAATAAAAAATTCTGATGCTTAGCCGGAATTGGCATATCTGTTTCGTACTCGCATTTATCGCCTGCCTCGGCAGTTGTGATCGCGCAGCACCGGTATCGGTGAGTGACGAGGGCCCTTCTCCCGCACTACCTGCTGACGCCGAAATAACGACCTTTGTCGTAGAACCCGGATTCAAAATCGAACTGGTCGCGGCTGAACCCATGGTTCAGGACCCCGTAGTCATCACGTTTGACGCCGATGGCCGGCTCTGGGTTGTAGAGATGCGCGGCTTTATGCCCGATATAGATGGCGCCGGCGAAAATGAACCGGTGGGCAGGGTATCCGTGCTGGAAGACACTGACGGCGACGGGAAGATGGACGCAAGTACGATTTACCTGGACAGCCTGATCATGCCACGCGCACTGGCACTCGTACCCGGTGGCGCCCTGGTTGCCGAAAACGAAGCGTTGTGGCTTACTCAGGATACCAACCACGACCTCAAAGCTGATAGTAAAGTGCTGATCGATCCGGACTACGCCGGTAGCGCCATGCCTGAACACTCGGGAAACGGGTTGCTGCGCGCCCTTGACAACTGGTACTATAATGTAAAGTCACGCTTCCGCTACAGACTGGTGGATGGAACATGGAAAAGAGACAGTACGGAATTCCGAGGCCAGTGGGGACTCAGTCAGGATGATGAGGGAAGGCTATACTACAATTACAACTGGTCGCAACTTCATGCGGATCTGGTACCTCCGAATTATCTGGGGCGGAACAGGCATCACACCCCGACAACGGGAATCGATCATGGGCTCACTATCGACAGACGGGTTTATCCAATCCGGAGTAACCCGGCGGTCAATCGCGGTTACATACCCGGTACGTTGGACGACGCGGGCAGGCTTATTGAATTTACGGCTGCCTGTTCCCCATACTACTACCGGGGCCATCTCCTCCCGGCGGAATATTATGGAAACGTTTTTGTTTGCGAACCGTCCGGCAACCTGGTGAAACGAAATGTGGTAAAGGAAAACGGTGTTCTGCTCTCCGCATCCGATCCCCACCCGGGAACAGAGTTCCTTGCGTCAACAGACGAGCGCTTCAGACCTGTATACATCACCTCAGGCCCCGACGGCGGACTTTACATTGCCGACATGTACCGCGGACTCGTACAGCACGGCGCGTACGTAACGCCCTACCTCCGGGAGCAAACCCTGTCACGGAAACTGGTGGCGCCCGTGAATCGTGGACGGATCTGGCGTGTAGTACCTGAAAAATGGAAACCATCCCTTCCTGTGCGCCTTTCTGAAAAATCCACATCCGAATTGATTTCGCAGTTGGCGAGTCCCAACGGGTGGACTCGTGATATGGCCCAGCGTCTCCTGGTTGAAAAAAATGATAAAAGCATTGCACAGCCGCTCGTCGAATTGATTACGTCGGGAAACAACACCCTTGCGCGCATCCATGCCCTTTGGACAATGGAAGGCCTTAGGATACTGGAACCAGGCCTGCTCGTTCAACTGTTATCCGACCCACAACCTCGCATCCGTACGACAGCCATCCGGCTACTGGAGCCGTTCGCAGCGGAGAAACCTCAGGTGAGATCAACCCTTCAGTCGCACATACTTAAAATGTATAACACGGCGTCCATCAAGGAATCATTACAGATCGCATTAACATCGGGTGTGCTGGACTCAAAAGTATCTCTCCCTGTGTTCACGGGAATCCTTCAGCACTACGACACATCGGCACTGATGCGGGATGCCGTCCTGAGCAGCCTGCAGGGCAAAGAGTTTGATCTCCTGAGAAGCATCATGTTTTCGACTGCGCCTGCCACCCAGTCTCCGGACAAGGAAATCTTCCTCGAAATGCTCACGGCCTCCGTTATCCGGAAAGGGGATTCAAGGGAGATCGGCTCGTTGTTGAAAATCCTGGATCATCAGGACTCCCTGGACTGGCGGACGAATCCGATCCTGACGGGGATTTCCATTCAGAGCAGCGGCAGATCGAAGCCGATCCGCCTGGCATCACCACCGGGAATCCTTACGCGAAAGGATCTGTACATAGACCCGTCACGGAGACAAGCGCTGGCCACTATGTTCGAATGGCCCGGACACGTAGTGACACCAGCGATGAGAGCGAAACAATCCGTTCTTAATGAATCCGAACAACGGCAGTTCAGCCTTGGAAGGCAACATTACCTGACAACATGTGCGGGATGCCACGGGACAGACGGTGCCGGTTTAAAACGATACGCCCCGCCATTAATAGGTTCAGAATGGGTTTTGGGTGATGAAAAACGGCTGGCCCTGATCATTCTTCAGGGAATGGAGGGACGGCTTGAAGTTGACGGGAAAGTATACGATGCGCCGGATATCCTGCCCGTGATGCCGGCTCACTCCACGATGGACGATGGCGCCATTACGGCTATCATGATCTACATCCGGAATGAATGGGGGAATAACGGAGGTACTGTGGGTAAGCGTACGGTAGGTACGACCCGCCACACATCCCAGGGACGGGTGATTCCCTGGACAGCCGCAGAGCTGAACGAACATATGCGCAAACAGCAATCGGAAAAAAATTCGCCATAACATCTTCATCATATCTTTACCAATGGACGCAATCATATGAAAGACCAGCAAAAATCAACGCCGTCCGGTCATGACCGAATCGGAAGGCGTGAGTTCCTTCAACAGACTTCCGCTGCTGCCGTGGCTCTGTCGTTTCCCCTTATACCTTCCTTCCTGAAAGATCAGCCTATGGGGATCGTTGTACATTCCTACGCCAGCCGGTGGAATGCGAAAGAACAAAGCCAGAAGTACCCGGGATTTAAGAACGCTATTGATCTGATGGAGCATTGCCATCAAATCGGCGCATCGGGAATCCAGGTGGTTGTGAGAGACTGGAGTTCCGATTTTTCAAAGAAAGTCCGAGACAGAAGGGAAAAGCTGGGTATGTACATCGAAGGGTCGATCGGGACACCGCGCGATAGCGGAGACGTCGTGCGGTTCGAAGCGGATATCGTCAGCGCAAAAGAGGCGGGCGCGAAGATTGTCCGGACGGTGTGCTCGTCGGGAAGGCGCTATGAGACGTACCATTCGCTGAAAGCATTTAACGAAGCCAGGGACGGCGCCCTTACCTCGTTGCGGCTGGCTGAGCCAGTATTGCGAAAGCATAACATAAAACTGGCAGTCGAGAACCACAAAGACTGGCGCGCTACCGAACTGGTTGATATCATAAAAAAAATAAACAGTGAGTGGATCGGTGTCACACTGGATTTCGGAAACAGCATCGCGCTGATGGAAGACCCGATGGAAGTGATTAAGACACTCGCCCCTTATATGTTCACGACACACGTAAAGGACATGGGTGTTGACGAATATCCGGAGGGAATTTTACTTTCGGAAGTACCACTGGGAGAAGGTATCCTGGATATGCCGACGATCATGGCGACGTGCAGGAAATATCATCCGGAAGCGACATTCAACCTGGAGATGATCACCCGTGATCCGTTGGAAGTTCCCTGCCTCCGGGACGCGTACTGGGAAACATTCGAAGGCGTCGCAGGAAGCGAGCTGGCCCGGACATTACGAATGGTGCGTGAAAAAAAATTCAAACCATCTCTTCCGAAAGTTTCTCACCTTAGCCCCGACGAACGGCTTGGAGAGGAAGAAAAAAACATCCTTACCAGTATGGCCTTCAGCAAGGAAACCCTCGGTCTCAAGTAACACAAACAAGCAGCACAAATCGATATGGAAAAACTTCCCGGCATTGCACAATTCAATCTTCATGGAAAAACGGCAATCATCACTGGTGGCTCAAAAGGACTTGGACTGGCCATGGCCGCCGGCCTCGCGTCTGCCGGCGCAGATGTTTTACTCGTGAACAGGAACTCTGCCGAAGGTACGGCTGCAGCAAACGAACTGCGGGAGATGTACGGAACAAAAGCGTTGTCGTTCGCAGCTGATATCACCGTCAAGGCGCAGGCAGATGCTATGGTTCAACTGGCATTGGATACTTTTGGAAAGGTCGACATCCTGATCAACAGCGCCGGAATAAACATCAGAGGTGCCATTGACGAAGTCACGCCGGAGGATTTTGCCAAAGTGATGGACGTCAATGTAACCGGTACATGGCTTGCGTCCAGGGCCGTTACCCCTCACATGAAAAAACAGAACAGCGGCAAGATTATCAACCTAGCCAGTACGCTGGGATTGGTGGGCCTGGCCAACCGTACACCCTATGCGTCGAGCAAAGGGGCCGTAGTGCAAATGACACGGGCTCTTGCCCTTGAACTGGCCCCCTACAATATCAATGTGAATGCTATTTGCCCGGGACCGTTCTTAACGGAGATGAACCTTCCGATTGCCGACTCCGACGAAGCGAAGAAATTTGTCGTTGGTGCGACAGCGCTGGGCAGATGGGCAAACCTCCGCGAGATTCAGGGCGCGGCCATATTCCTGGCCAGCGACGCCGCAAGTTATATGGTGGGCTCCATGCTTACCGTTGACGGTGGGTGGACCGCTAAATAGTTCATTTGTATTCAGCAAGGCAAAACGATAAAAAACATCCGGATAATGGAACAGACAATTACAGGTGTAAAAAAAACCAACATACGCTATGGGATGTTAGCGCTGGTGTTCGTTAACGTAGTGATCAACTACCTGGACAGGACGAACATTTCCGTCGCTGCACCAGCGCTCAGCAAAGACCTTGAATTGTCGTCCGTAGAGCTTGGCCTGATATTTTCGGCATTCGGCTGGACTTACGCGGCACTCCAAATACCGGGCGGGCTAATCGCCGACAAGTACGGCCCCAGGATATTATATGCCGCGTGCCTCGTTACCTGGTCGCTGGCAACATTGTGCCAGGGATTTGCAAAAGGTTTTATAAGCCTGTTTGGATTCCGCCTGGCTACAGGCGCATTCGAGGCCCCATCCTACCCGATCAATAACCGTATCGTTACAAGCTGGTTCCCGGAAAACGAAAGGGCTTCCGCCATCGCGTTGTATGTTTCAGGACAATTTATCGGGCTGGCATTTCTCACGCCCGTATTGGCTACCATTCAGTTGTACGCCGGCTGGAGAGGCCTGTTCTTTGTTACAGGAGTAACGGGCCTGATATGGGGTATCGTCTGGTACCTGTTTTACCGTGATCCGTTGAAACATCCCCGTGTGAACCAGGCTGAACTCGACTACATCGAAAAAGGCGGAGGTGTCTTTGAAAAGAAAGATGTGGAAAATAAACCATCGATCTGGAGATGGGAGAACTTCAGACAAGTCTTTTCGAGCAAAACATTATGGGGGGTTTATATCGGACAGTTTTGCGTCAATGCCACACTCTGGTTTTTCCTTACCTGGTTCCCTACCTACCTGGTGCAGTATCGCGGCCTTGATTTTATTAAATCCGGTTACCTGGCATCCGTACCATTCCTGGCAGCGTGCGCCGGTCTCCTCCTCTCCGGGTTTGTTTCCGACCGGCTCGTACAACAAGGTAAATCGGTAAGTATGGCGAGAAAGCTGCCCATTATCTTTGGACTATTATTATCCGTCAGCATCGTAGGCGCCAACTATACCAACGACACCGCACTGATCATATTCTTCCTCGCGCTCGCCTTTTTTGGCGCAGGGATGGCGTTGATATCATGGGTTTTTGTATCGATACTTTCACCTAAAAACCTGATCGGACTAACAGGAGGCGTTTTCAACTTCATGGGAAATCTGGCATCCATTGTCGTACCCATCGTTATTGGCTTCCTGGCAAGAGAAGGTGACTTCAAACCAGCTTTGGTTTTCATCGGTGCCCTGGGCCTGATCGGCGCCTGCTCGTATATCTTTATCGTCGGAAAGATCGAACGTGTTAAATCAACCTGACGGCCGGTCAAAAGTACGGTCCCTCCTCCATCAGGATTTTCAGTCCAGGTTTATTCTTTTCTATCGCCAGCAGGACTTCTTTTGATGTGTTTGTCCTGTATAAATACACTTCCTTAAGGTTTGGAATTTTAAGCAAGTCGATCGCGGCTTTATCGTCGATCCTGGTAAAAGAAAGATTTAATACCTCGAGGTTTTTCATGTTCTGAAGATAGAGCAGACCGGAACCGTCGAGCTTCGTCTTTTGAAGATACAATTTCTTGACGTTGACCATCTGACCCACGTAATACAAACCCGGGTCGTCGATATCGCTGGCGGCAAGTGATACAATGGAAAAGACGCTGAAAAAAGGGCTCAGTTTCCTGAACTGATCGTTCGTAAAGGGTGCCGGCGGAAACTTCATGGCGATGGAGAAAAAGTTTCCCTCCGTCGCCGGGTCCTTCCGGATAGAGATGTCAAGGTCGGCCGCTAATTCGTCGAGCGCATCGGTAAGGGTCGCCGTTTTAATGCTGGCAATTTTCGCATTCGTTTTGTAACGGTTCAACTCCGGAAGCAGGGAATTGATCAGGGTTTTGACACTATCCGTCTTCGCGGCTTCCACGAGGGAAAGTGTATCCGTCGCGCCATACGCAATCCAGAACTTTAGTAGCCGGGTTTCCTGGGGGCTCAACGGTGTCTTTCCCTGAGGAGGCATATGATCATCGTGTCCTTCCGGCAATACGACGCGGTTGTATAACTCGCTTTTTTCCGGCTCGCCGGGTGTCACGGAAGGTAAGCCGCTTTCACCCATGCGCAGAACATCCCGGTAGGAAGACATCACCAGTTTTCCCTTCGCCTTCAGTTCATTATGACAGCTCATACACTTCGCTTCGAACACCGGTGCGATGATATCCTGGTAGACAAGCATTTCAGATTCCGGTTTATCCAAATCACCGGATCCATCGTTCATCAGCATCAGATGCTCCGTAAGGTAATCCTGTCCATGGGTGACCGACCCGCCGAGGTGGCTCGTATATCCTACCGCGATGTTGCTAAGCACCAATAGCGAGAAATAGAGCGGATAAACCCGGGGTGAGGTGCGGGCAACAACGTATAGTGCCGTCGTGGTACAGATTAACGATCCTGTAATAACACCAGCCCAAAGGTGCTGCTCTATCAGGTATCCCGAATATTCTCCCGACGCGAACAGGAAATACCCGGCTCCGACCGAAACCAGGGTTGCCGCGACCGCGGCGATCAATACCGGCAGGACAACCACCCCGGATTTTATAATTCCGAAATGGTTAGCAACCTCGAAGAGCAATGTGAGAACAATCAGTACGATAGGAAAATGTAAAACGAGCGGGTGCGTTCTCCCGAGGAACAACACGAACAGCGGAGGGTCAGTTGGGTGAAAGTACGGCAAACTGAATAACGAAAGTCCCCCTAAGAATAAAACAATGACGAACGTTGGGTGCCTGAACTGCTGTATGGACTTCCTCAATGCTCACACGGATTTACATGCATACTCCATTCCATATTTACTTGCCTACGCCCTGATTCCCGATAACACACCCTTACTATCCCCGAATTGATCCTGCCCGATGTTCAACGCATCCAGCATGGTGAGATACAGGTTGGCTAATGGTGTTTCTTTTTCGAAGACAAGGTTCTGCCCTGTTTTGATTTTTCCACCACCTTTTCCCGCCAGGACGACAGGAAGGTTCCGCGGTGAATGCCTGTTCCCGTCCCGAAGATCCGACGTGAATAATATCATGGAGTTGTCCAGCAGAGTTTTGTCGCCTTCGCGGATGTTGCTCAGTTTATCCAGGAAATACGCGTATTGATCCACGTGCCAGGTTACGATCTTCGTGTATTCCTCCAATGCTTCAGGCTTGTCCATGTGATGCGAGATCGAATGATGATTACCCCGCACACCGTCGAGGAAAGAAAAGTTGCGATCGCTAACGGAATTTCCGAACATGAACGTTGATACACGGCTCGCGTCGCTCCAGAATGCCAATGTCATGATGTCTATCATCAGGCGGGTCTTTTCCGTGATATCGACTCCCGTATACATCTCGACATACTCGTCGATACGTGCATTCACTCTGACCAGTTCCTTCCGGATATCGGCCGTGATGTTAGCGGCAAATTTTTCCTTATTTGCCCCGTTGGAGATTCTCTTCTCCACGCTTCGGATCGACTCGAGGTATTCGGACAGTTTATCCTGATCGACCCTGCCCAGGTTACTCTTCAGGTTTTTCGCATCTTCCATCACCACGTCCAGTATACTTTGTTTCCATGGATCCTCTTTAACTTTTGCACCCGGAACAAATGACCTGAATAACCGGTCGAACGCAAGTCTCGGATCGATCTCTTTTGACAATGGCTGGTTCGGGGATTTCCATGAAATACTCGAACCATACAGGCGTGTAAACCCCACGTTAATATCGACACCCGTTGTAATGCGGTCAAGGCCGTACTCCAGGGAAGGAAACAGCGTTTCATTTCCCACGTTGGAAGCGATGACCTGGTCGATGGAGACGCCTCCGCTGCTGATGTTATCGCCGATCGTCTGTTTGATCGGCATACAGGTAAGAAGGCTGGCGGATTTCGCGTAGTGACCGTCCGCACCTTTGAAGATCGAGTTCCTGTTCATCAGCTCACCCATCACCACAATATCTTTCCTGAACTTTTCCAGAGGCAACAACTGTGGTGTCAGGCTAAAATCGCTTCCGGTCTTTTCAGGAGTCCAGCGGTCGGGATGGACGCCATTCGGCATGAATAAAAAAGCTGTTCGTACCGGCGACGGTTTCACGACGGGAGAACTCATGCCGGGTAAAGCCATCGCGTCGAGCAATGGTAAAGCAATACAAGCCCCCATCCCCCGGAGCATACGCCTGCGCGATATGTGCCACTTCTTTTTCATATATCAGACCTTTTTTTCGAAATCATTAAGTTTCATCCGGAATGGATAGCTTTTAACCAGTTCTACGATGAATAGTTCGGGGTTGAAGTTATTGTTCAGCAGACAGGACTCCAGGTGTTGCAGGGCCGGTTCATCCGTAAACAGGATCGACCTACCCAGCGCGTAAGAAAGAAGTCTGGCTGAAAAATTACGGGCGATCTTCGCTTTCTCCGTCATCAATAACGTTTTTAGTTCGGCGGGTCCGTTAAACGTTCTTCCGTCAGCCATCACCCCCGACGGGTCTACGACTGCACGACCATAACTGTCGCGCCACCGGCCGCTGGGGTCGAAGTTTTCGAGGCCCAATCCTAACGGGTCCATTTTTTCATGACACGACTGACACTCCGGCCGCGACCGGTGAGCTTCAAGGATCTTCCGCAGACCCAGGGCTTCGTGCGCATCCTGATCTTCCGTGAGCTCTGCGACAACAGCGGGGGGAGGTGGTGGTGAGATTCCCAATAGCTGTTCCATCACCCACTTTCCCCTGATCACGGGACTCGTCCGCAGCGGAAACGAAGTAGCCGCCAAAACACTACCCATTCCCAGGACACCACCGCGACTCGAGTCCGTCAGTACGGTTCGCTGAAGATCATCGGCGGTTACACCTTCAATTCCATAATAGTCGGCCAGTTCTTTGCTGAGAAACGTATAATCGCTCTTGATCAACTCCAGCATATTCTTACTGCCTGTCAATACATAATAGAAATATTCCACGGTCTCCCTATACAACGCATTCCTGACAGGTGTGTCGAATCCCGGGTACTTCACTGGGTCAACCATCGGCTGATTGTCCAGCAACTTTGAGATACCAAGCCATTGTACGGCGAAGTTTTCGGCAAAACGTTTGGCTTTCGGATCCGCAAGCATCCGCCTTACCTGGCCTTCCAGTACGACCGTGTCCTCCAGCATTCCCGAATAAGCAAGATCGAACAACTCCTGATCGGGCATACTCAACCAAAGAAAGTATGAGAGCCTTGTTGCAACTTCAAAATTACTCAACGGGTAAGCCCCCGTTTTTTCCGGTTCTTCTTCAGACCGGTACAGAAAATTCGGCGAGATCAATACCGACTTAAACGTCTGAGCTATGCTCTCATCAAAACGGCGTGGATTCTCCAGCGAATCCTTCTGATCATAAACGGTTTGAAATAAATTCACCAGTTTTGTTTTCTCCTCATCCTTCAAAAACCTTCGGAAAGCTTTCGTCGCAAATGGAATAATGACTTTCTCCGCTGCTGCTGCCGGCGGATTGATCTCGGCATAGTCTTCAAAAAAAAGCGACTTCACCCAGTTCCGAAACTGCTGCCACCAGTTTTGCCGGTACACCACCGGAACCACGTTCGCCCATTTCGTCTTATCGTTATAAACTTCCCCGATGATCATGTCCGCCGCATCATAGTACCGCTCCAGTTTCAGCGGGGTAAAAAATAACGCACCACCCTGGTTGTCGAAACCTCCCCCGCCGGAACCATCGGACGGAAAATAATTACGCGCATCGAAGTCAACCTGCAATAAATCCAATACTGTATAATGGTATTCGGAGTGGCTTAGCCGTCGGATCACCACATGCCCTGGGCTTCGGTCCTGAAGGGAGTTCTGAAGAATGCTGTTTATGCCGTTAACCAGTTCATGATAGTCTTTCTCCGACAATGGCGGCTCGCTCTTGGGCGGCATTGCCCTTGTTTTGATCTGATCAAGTACCTTGAGCCAAAACTGACCGTCTTCAATAACTCTGGCCTGCTCTTTATAATTATCAAGGTTAACACCGCCTTTTGTGGTGCCGGTATTGTGGCATTCAAAACATTTTGTCGCCAGAAGAGGTCTGATCTCCTTTTCATAGCTGACCTCCTCCTGAGCGAACGACGTCAGGGTTGGTATCAGGATGATCAATACAGCGATTCGGATAGACATGACACGATGTGCTATGATAAATTTAATCATTTTTTAAAAACACATTATAAAGTTATGTCAGTGGCGAATGGAACAGTTATTCGGCCGGTGTTTGCGGTGTGCTCTGAAAATCCCGTACCGGTATTGACATTTAACGGTCCGGGGCCGGACCGTTATGGAGTTGAACGTTAGCGCAACGAACTGTAGATCTTGTTGCTGATAAATCCGGCGTCATCCTTGATCCCAAAGATATGGTTCGATTTACGGCTTCTCAGCCAGGGAAGACCGATGAAGTAGAGTCCTTCCACTTCGGCCACACCATTTTGATGTATGGGGAGCCCGCTGCTATCCACGACGGGTAATTTCAGGTAGCTGAAATTTCCTCTCAACCCCGTCGCCCAAATGATCGTTCTGATACCACACTCCGATAACCGCAGGCTTGGAACAGTCTGCATAAAATCGGAAACTTCAGCGGGCAGGTCCGCTTCGTCTACTTCCGGGTCCGGGTGTTGTTGCTGAAGCCTTCTGATATGCGTGTCGATCATCTCCTTTACACTACTCGAAAATTCGTCCGCAAATTGTATATGCTTCGGTACGTTGTCGTCAAAAAATAATTCATCCTGAATCCCGTCAGTCAGGCGACCGGTCAGCATCACGCCCCGGCCGGCGAGGTATTGCAAACTTAGCGTGTGTCCATCGGCGTTACCCCGCAGCAGAGGTTCTCTCATCCGGATCAGCCCGGTATCAGCGACCGTCGCCGTCTTTACATCGTAGTATTTTGTTTCGATCAACCAGTCCATAATATCCCTGCCGCGATACCTTCGGGGTATCCGGGGTACCTTGCTGGTGCACAAATAGACTTTGCGGCCGGCGTCCAGCAGTTCTTCCGTTAGCTGACAACCGGATTGGCCGCTGCCCACAACCATCACGGCACCTTCTTCCAGTTCCATGGGGCCGCGATATTCACTTGAATGCAGTTGGTGTACTTCGTCAGTGATCAGGTGGGCAAAAGACGGGATAACCTTGTTGTTTTCCGATCCCGAGGCAATAACGACCTGCCAGGCGTTGTAACTCCGCGGCGGCTCATTCTCCTGCGAGACGGTAACAACAAAAAACGGGGAGCCTGCGGGTTTTTCAACCGACACGACGTTGGAGTTCTCGCTTACCGGTAGCTGAAAACCGGACACATATGCTTCCAATGATGACACGAACTCCATGGCCGTTCCAAAAGCTTCCGGTTTTTTGATTTTCTGACTAGCCCCCGGCAACGAATTCAGGCGGTTCATCGTATTCAGCGTGAGCCCGTTCCACCGCTGAGATCGCCACGACTCCCCTATTCGTCCCTTTTCAAATACCACGTGCTCCAGGCCAAGTTGTTTGAGGTAATAGCTCAGGCTTAACCCTGCGTGACCGGCACCAACAACGATTACTTCCAGGATGGATCCGTTCATGAAATTGAAGTTGAATCCGGAAGAATCACCCGTAACCTGAAGGTAGGGTCAAGGAAGAATGCGGCGGCCACATCAAAACATTTCACGGTGTGTGTCAATGGTAAAGGTCAGGTAATTATCTACCTAAAATTATAACAGTTCGGTGATACCCGCAACAACAGACCCAATAACGGGTGTGTTGCTCACGTGACGCTTCAATCCATTCATTACTCCGCCGGCCTGATCCGTAACACCTTCCCTCCGTCAATCCCCAGGTATAAAAAACCGTCAGGTCCGGCCTTCACACTTCTGACGCGCCAGTTTTTATCGGAAAAAATCCGCTCTTCCGTAACGACCCGCCCATCCTTAATTACCAGGCGGTTCAGGTGTTTCAGCGCCATTGCACCAATAAAAAGACTTCCTTTCCATGCGGGTATTACCGTTGAATTGTAAAACTCCATACCGGATGGTGCGATGGAAGGTGTAAAGTGATACAACGGCTGCTCCATTCCATCCAGGTGAGTGATCCCTGCTCCGATAGGACTTCCGTCATAATCGATTCCATGGCATATTACCGGCCACCCATAGTTCAGTGATGGCGTTATGATATTTATTTCATCACCGCCTTTTGGCCCGTGCTCATGCTCCCAGATTTCACCCGTTTCGGGATGCTGCGCAAGGCCCTGGGGATTACGATGGCCGATACTCCAGATCTCATGGAGTACACCGGGGTCGGCGACGAATGGATTGTCTTCCGGTATACGGCCATCGTCGCGGAGCCTGATCACCTTTCCGAGGTGATTCGACAAGTGTTGGGCGGAATCCCGAAGGTAATAACGTTCGCCCATGGTAATGAAAAGGTAACCCCCGGTCAAAAGAAGCCTTGACCCAAAGTGATTTGGCTCCTTATAGTATGGAAGTGCCGTAAACAGCCGCTCCCGGTCAGTGAGCTTGTTGCCGTCCAGCCTGGCCCTCTCCACGACCATTGTACTCAGGCTGTCTTTCGCTGTGGCGAAGGAAAAGTACAACCATCCGTTCCGGTCGTAGTCCGGATGAACACGCAAATCCAGCATTCCGCCGTCGCCCTCTCCGAGAACCGCCGGTGCGTTTTGTATTACCGTTTTTTTTCCGGACCGGATGTCCACGGAAAAAATACGGCCTGACGGGCGGTCGGTGACAAGCATAGTGCCATCCGGGAGAAAGTCGATGGCAAACGGTACGGCTATTCCGTTCGTAACCTCTTCTACAATAACGGTCACCACGTCAGTTGACTGCGTAAACGATTTTCGTCCTGAACACGAAAACATGAGGCATGCGGAAATACAGATGAATGTTTTGACGGGAACTACCATAGTGATTATTTTTTTTCACCATACAACGATTTTCAAGGCGCAGAGGCGTCCGGATTAATTAAGTCGTCATCCGTAAAAATTTTTTGCTGACGGTCCAGAAAAGAAACGGTTATCAGGGTGAACATTGGCTCATCTCCGGGTGGGAAAGCCGGTTACCAGCGGTTGCATGAAATGACGGATGGAGTATGCAGCGGCAATATTTTTTTGAGGAAGAAATGAAGAAACGATCGTTGCCGGTTTCCCGGGCGATTGTTACATTACACTTTCATTAACCTGAACCTATGCTGATCCTTCAACGCACGACGCCTCTGGCGTATTGTCTTATTTTCCTGTTTGCGTCCTCGGTGTCTCTATACGCACAGCAAACAGACGAAGTCTATAACCAGAAAATAAGGGAATATACAACCGACCCGAAATTTCTGCCCTCATCCGTTCTTAATCTCCCCGACGATCCCACTGTTCCTTCGCCGCGGAAAGTCTTCGGTGACATTATCGGTGCACCGGGGATCATGCACCGGACGACCGAGATTTACCGCTATTATAAACAACTTGACGATGCATCGCCCTTTCTTTCCATGGAGCAGATCGGCACGACGGAAGAAGGTCGTCCTGTACAACTGGTGATCATCGGAAACGAAGATGCGATCACCCGGATCGATCACTATAAAAAACAACTAGCCCTGCTGGCTGACCCTAGAAAAATAACCACTCAGGACGTCGAACGGATTGTCGGCGACAGCAAGCCTGTGTTTTATTTGAACGGAGGTCTTCACTCGCCGGAAATGGGATCGCCGGAAATGCTGATGGAACTTTCATACCGGCTGATCACGGGTTCTTCAGAGGACATCAAAAAAATACGCGACAACATCATCGTGCTTATAAATCCGGTGTCGGAACCCGACGGCCGTGACAAACAGGTCGACTGGTATTACCGTTACAGCAAAGCGCGCAAAGAATACGACGACGGATTCCCCAAATCCCCGCCCTACTGGGGAAAGTATGTTTTTCACGATAACAACCGCGACGGCCTGCAGATTTCGCAGGAACTTACGAAGGCGATTTTTAAGCTGTATTATGACTGGCACCCAACGGTCATGCTGGACTTACATGAGTCCGTTCCCTTGATCTATATGTCGACGGGGACCGGACCATACAATGAAACGATCGACCCTATCACCGTAGGCGAATGGCAGGTGATGGCCAATCACGACGTCACCACGCTGGCATCGCAGGGTCTTCCTGGTGCCTTCACGTGGGCGTTCTACGATGGCTGGTATCCGGGATACGCGCTTTGGATTGCGAATAACCACAATAGCATTGGCCGGTTTTACGAGACTTTCGGAAACGCGGGGGCAAATACATTCATGCGCGACCTTTCGGAACAAAAATATGCAGGTGATGATGTAACCAGCAGGGAATGGTATCGTCCCGACCCGGCGACGCCGCTGGTCAAATGGTCTGCGCGCAACAATGTCAATTACATGGAAGCCGGCGTATTGGGTTCCCTTTCCTACGCCGCCAACAACGGTAAGCAACTTCTCCGTAACTTCTACCAGAAGGGTGTGAACAACATCCGGAAAGGAAAGGAAGACAAGCCGCGCGCTTTCGTTATTCCCCGGGAACAACACGACCCGTCTATGGCATCGTACCTGGTCAACCAGTTACGCGGACAAGGTATTGAGGTTCATAAGGCCGAGTCAGGTCCGCATGCCGGTGATTACGTTGTCTTGCTTGAACAGCCCTATCGGAATCTCGCGGTATCCCTGTTAACGAAGCAGAATTATCCCAAAGAAGCAAAATTCCCTCCCTATGATGACATCGCCTGGACGTTGGGTTACCTGTATGGGGTGGATGTCAAAACCGAAGACAGTATAACCCATTCGTTGTCGGACCTGAAACTTGTCACCGCCGATACAAAATACAAAGGAACGACAGACGGCAGCGGAGCGAACTACGTACTCCACTACAAAGCCCAGAGCACCGTGCTGCCCGCCTTGTATTGGATCAGATCTCAAAACAAGCAAGCCAAAACCGTCGTGCTGGATACGTTAGCGGTTGTGGACGGGATAAAAGACACGTTGGGTGCAGGTTCCATTATTTTTAAGGGAATCACGGCAGGCCAGGCTGCAAAAATCAACGAACAGTTCAGCCTGGACCTGAAGGCGACGCAGGGAACTACCCTGGTTAAACAACACGAAGTCAATTTACCGCGTGTTGCCATCTATCACTCCTGGTTCAATACCCAGGACGAAGGCTGGTCGCGCTTTACGTTCGATCAACGGGGCATTCCTTATACATCGATCGATAAAGAAGAACTGAAAGCAGGAGGTCTGAGGAAAAAATTTGATGTGATCCTCATTCCACGAATGCGCGGTAATGCCAGTAATTTTATAAACGAGATCGACAAGCGGTTCGGCCCCATGCCCTATACGAAGACAGCGGAATTTCCCTCCCATGGAACGCCCGACTCAACTCCCGACATGACCGGCGGACCCGGTTTCGATGGCATGCAGCAATTGAGATTATTCGTCGAAGCAGGCGGCGTGCTGATCACGCTTGATAACTCCACGACGGTCGTCGTAGAAACCGGTATTACGCGGGATCTGCAGCCATACAATGCGGCCGGCCTTTTCCATCCCGGGTCTGTAGTCCAGGTTAAATCGCGGAAACCCAATCATCCGGTATTATACGGTTATCCCGAACTCTTTCATATTTTCAGGGGTATCGGACCATTATTCGAGGTAGAGAAGTATCACCGGGATATGATACTGCTTCAGTACGGTACCAAGCCGCTGAAAGATGAAATCGAATACACAGGCAAGATCCTGGGAATGCCCGATAAGCCGGAAGTAAAAACCGCGAAGAAGGAAGAAAAGAAGGATCCACCATATGTGCTTTCCGGGATGGTAAGGAACGAACAAACCATTATCGGACACGGTGGTATTTTTAATGTGCCGGTCGGAGCCGGAAGGGTGATTGCATTTACTTTTGATCCCTTACACCGGTACCTGAATCATCACGACTCGCCGCTGGTGTGGAACATTCTCATCAACTGGGATCATCTGAAATAGCAATGCAAGGTCGGGCGGAATGCCGCCGACCGGTGTGGTTCAATCGTTACACGTTGTAATGATCCTTTTGCCAGAGCTTCGCTCCGCCGCGTATACCATCGAGGTTGGTGGCGATTGATATGTTGCTGTCAAGGGGAAAATCAATCTTCTTTGCATTTCCACCGCTGATGTACAGGTAGTCGTAGTTGAAAACTGTCTTCAGGATCGCGAGGACTTTTTTCATTCGCTTATTCCATTTTTCCGGACCTGCATCCAGGAATCCCCTGTTCCCGATATATTCATCGTACTCGCGGTCCTTGGATACCGGGTGATGGGCGAGTTCAAGGTGGGGTAATAACATACCATCCATCAGCAGCGACGTTCCAAAACCAGTACCCAGCGTTATGACCATCTCGAGCCCTGTACCTTTAGCGATTCCCAGTCCCTGAAGGTCGGCATCATTGACCACCCGGACAGGGTGCACCAGCAATTCGGTCAGTTTTTTTCCAAGGTCGACGTTTTTCCAGTTTTCCGTACCGAGGTTCGGAGCCGTAAGGACAACTCCCTTCCGAACATATCCCGGGAACCCTACTGACACCCGTGTATATCCTGCAAAACTTTTGGTGAGTTCGGCAATGGTTTCCATTACCCTTTCAGGCGTTGCAGGCGACGGGGTGTTTAAGCGCTGATACTCTTTCAGCATGTTGCCCTCCGGATCCAGGAGAATTGCTTTAATACGGGAACCTCCGATATCAATGGATAAGATCTTTTCTTCCGCTGCAGTATTCGTCATATGCGCATTAAGGATTCAGGTAAGGCAAAGTTAACCGGTCAAATATACTGAGATAAATGTACTGAGACTGCGATCACGGCTTTACCGGAAAAGAAATTTGCGGGCGTCCCGTTCCCTTCGAATACAATGATTATGAAAGATTGAAAAATCGACCGATCTTAAGGTTAAGCGGGATTGAAATTCATGTTATGCACATTCGTAGGCTGTTGGTAAACATTCACTATTTTGGAGGCCTGGCTTGTTTCTGGTACCTTATTGTACTGGGCGTTAGTTCCTTGCATTTTAACCATCGCTTCTCCTTTGGCGAGGACCCCCGTGATACGATCCAATGGAGTCGGCCCCTGCACCTCCAGCCGATCGACACAGCACGTCAGGACCTTTCCGAAACCATCCGCGACTCCCTAGCATTAGCGGGCTGGCCCCTTTTCTGGGAGACCCGGTTTGACTCAACCGGCGTATACCATTTTACCCTGGAACAACCCGCCCGGCGTTATCTTATTGCCTATTCGTTCAATGACTACAATGCCCGGATCACGGAGATCCGGAAAAACTTCTGGCAGGTATTTGTTTCACTGCATGGAGCCGGCGAAGTACCGAACGCACCGGTGATGACCGTATGGATGTGGTATACCAGGCTTACCATAGCCGTGGTATTGATCTCCCTCTTTACGGGAATCTACATATGGATAATAGGGAAACGTGACAAAAAATCCGGAAACGCGGTATTGATCGGTTCTTTGTTCGCTACCCTGTTGTGGATGGCATTTATGTACTTACACGGATAACTTATGATCTATCATACGATTCGCAGACTCCATCTTTACTCCAGTTTTGTACTGGCTGCTTTCATAATGATGTATTTCGTTACCGGTTTTGTCATGATCTTCGAAGACCGGTTCCAGCGAAAAGATGTGGAAGAACGCGAAATCCGTACACCTATTCCGTCGCGCGCGGTCGTTTCCAGCACGGATGCTCTTGCCGGATGGCTGCAACAGGAACTGGGGCTCGGAGGTCAATGGTATGAAGAACGGCGCAAAAACGACGTGACCCTGCACTTCAGACATCCCGGAACGGTTACAACGGTCAGGGTATTGCCCAATATTGACACGGCGTTTATCACCATCAAAAAAGGCAATGTGTATTCGGTGATGCATGGCTTTCACCGCCTGCATGGATATAAAGGGGGAGTGAATTATTACCTATGGTCGTTTTTTTATGACTTGTCGGCCCTATCGATGATTGTATTTGCCGCCACGGGACTGTACTTATGGTGGAAAACGACCAGCAAACGGTTGGCCGGAATGCTCGTGTTTCTTTCATTCACAGCCGTCACAGCGGTCACGATTATCTACCTGATGTTCTATTCCTGACCGGAAAGGTTTATTCAACGCGGCGGAAACCCAGATGGCAACCTTCAAAACAATACCGGTAGCCCAACCTGACCGTGTTTCCATCGAACGTCACATTGTAACTTGTTCTGAACGTGGAAGGATCGGGTGAAGGACCCGGATCTTCCTCGAAAAATGCGATCACCGTTTCCACCGGATTAACAGCATTGTGGACATAGTAAAATTTGAAGTCGCGAATATCCGTAAGATTGGTCCTGAGCGTTCCGTTTGACCTGAGCGTCAAGGTTTGTCCGTCCTTCACTTCCTCCACGATATAACCGAAACCGGGCGAATATCCCCGTTCGAAAAGAACCCAGGTACCTGTCAATGTCTGATCACCATGCTCTTCATCATAAGGGCTGCCGCTATTGTCATCACAGGACGCCATGGAAATGACGATCGCCATCAGGACTGTGTATAGATTTTTCATCGCCGTTGGGTTTAATAAACGTTAGACCCGGATTTTCCCCGGATGGTTGGAACCCATTCTGCAGAAGGCAAAAAAAGACCTGAGCTTCGGCCCAGGTCTTCTTATTTTCTCAGGATCTATAACCTTTCTCCCAATGTCACACCTTTCATCTCCTCCTGTTTGGAGAATGGTTGATTGTATAAACGTTTCCCCGTTGCTTTGAACAAGGCGTTGGCCACCGCACCACCTGTCGGAGGAAGCGCAGGCTCTCCGAGGCCGGTCGGGTCGATACCGTTGTCCACAAAATGGACATCGATCTCGGGTACTTCCTTGAGACGGATCAGGCGATAGGAATTGAAATTCTTTTGTTCCGTCGCCCCGTCCTTAAAGGTAAGCTGGCTATACATCGCGTGTCCCAGTCCATCCACAACACCACCTCTCACCTGTTGATTGGCGCCGCTGAGATTTACCACCACGCCGCAGTCAGCCGCCGCATATATCTTTTGAAGAACCGGTTTACCCTTCTTCATCGCAACTTCGGCAACCTGTGCGACATACGAACGGTGAGAGAAGTAAACGCTGAAGCCCTGCGAAACATTCTTTTTTGTTCCCCAGCCGGATTTTTCCGCGGCCAGTTCAATAACGGCTTTCATCCGGTCGATATCATACTTCACGGCGCCAACCGGAGTTTTCTTGGCTTTGTCAAGGAGGTCGAGCCTGAATTTCACAGGGTCCTGTTTCGATGCCATAGCTACTTCATCCAGGAAGGCCTGTTCGGCGAATGCCAGGAAGTTTGTGATCGGTGCCCGCCATGCACCGGTTGTGATGGGCGATTTGTGCTCTATCGATTCGATCAGGATATTGTCAACCGCTGCGGATGGAAAGTTGTCTTCGCGGGTACAATTACCGGAGTTGATACCGACGCCACGAAGCTTGTAGCCGATCAAAGCGCCTTTGGCATCCAATGCCGCTTCAAAACGATAACGAACCGCGGGGCGATAGCTTCCGCCGCTGATATCGTCCTCACGTGTCCAGATCACCTTCACCGGCGCTTTTATAATGCTTGATAACTCAGCGGCCTCCAGTACGTAATCCGCCTTGAGCCTTCGTCCGAAACCACCGCCCAGTCGTGTGAGTTCCAGGGTGATCTGGTACGGTGAAATACCCAGAAGTTTTGCTGTTTCGTTCCGGGCCATCTCAGGCGTTTGTGTAGGTCCGACGAGTTCCACACCGTCCGGCCTGACATGTGCAAAGAAGTTCATGGGTTCCAATGGCGCGTGAGAAAGGAACGGGCACTGGTACTCGCGTTTGATCACTTTTGCCGCTGACTTAAAAGCTGCTTCCACATCGCCGTCTTTTCGCCTCACAGTCACTACGCTGGAGTCTTTGCTATCCAGCAGGTCTTTAAACAACTTGTCGTGGTCGGCAGTGCTTTCCAGTACGCCGTCCGCTTCGTATTCAATCTTCAGTAGTTTCCTGGCCTTGTTCACCTGCCAGGTGGATTTCCCCACGACAGCTACATTGTTTTTAAACGTGACCACATCCACGATTCCCGGCATTGCTTTCGCAGCCGCGCTGTCTACGGATTTTATTTTTTTTCCAAATGACTCCGGCCGCTGGATCATCGCGAAGAGCATACCTTCACGATAAAAATCCATTCCGTAAAGCGGCTTACCCGTGATCATCTCCAGGTTGTCAACGTTGCGGACAGCCTTGCCTATAAGTTTGAAGTCCTTCTTATCTTTAAGCTTTACTTCAGCGGGAACCGGTACTCGCGATGCTTCGGTAGCCAGTTCGCCGTACGTGAACTTGCGACCGCTTTCGGCATGAATAACGGTACTGTTATCTGTAGTCAGCGATGCTGCCGGAACATTCCACCTTTTTGCCGCAGCCTCCATCAGCATGTATCGTGCGGTCGCTCCCGCCTTGCGCAGGCGCTCCCATGAATGAGGAACCGCGCCGCTTCCACCCGTCACCTGTCTTTCAAATTTGGTGGGATCGAGCGGTGCCTGCAATACTTTTACCTTCGACCAATCTGCATCAAGTTCCTCGGCAACCACCATCGGGAACGATGTTTTGATATTCTGACCCAGCTCAGGGTTCGGCGAGAGAATGGTGATCACACCATCCGGAGATATCGATAAATAACTGTTAAACCCGATGTTCCCCACTGCGGCTTCATCAACTACTTCCAGCGTCGCTGCTGATGATTCCGCCCAGTGAAAGCCAAGCAAAAGACCACCGCCTGCCGTGGCAGCCAGTTTCATAAAATCACGTCTTGTTGTTTTTAATACAGTCATGGCTATTTCATTTTAGTAGAGGCAAGAACGATCGCTTCACGTACACGATGGTAAGTTCCACAGCGGCAGATATTGCCGTTCATCGCCGTATCAATTTGATCAAGCGTCGGTTTGGGCGTTTTATTAAGCAAGGCAGTCGCAGACATGATCTGACCCGCCTGACAGTACCCGCATTGCGGCACATCCACTTCGTTCCAGGCAAGCTGAACAGGGTGATCTCCATTGGCTGACAGACCCTCAATCGTTGTTACCTTGTTCGTACCTACCGCCGATACGGGCAGCGTACAGGATCTCACGGCCGTACCATTCAGGTGGACCGTACAGGCACCACATTGGGCGATGCCACAACCAAACTTCGTTCCGACCAATCCGAGACTATCGCGCAGCACCCACAACAGCGGAGTGTCTGCGTCCACATCGGCCTCATAGTTCCGGCCATTGATTTGTAAGTTGTATTGAGCCATTTCTTTGGGGTAAAATAGTTGTTTGTCAAGTTAGGAAATTTATGATTTGGGAGGCGGGGACCCGGCGATTTTGTGTTATGCGGTTAGATAATGGTTTAAAGTAAGTTCCAGGCACAGGGCCGACGGTCATCGCACTCCATCACCGGTTTACATCTTCCGGAACGCTCCTCACAATGCACCTTCGTGCCTGGATTCAGCTACAACCAACAATTTACCAGTATCATGTAAATAACTCATAATCAAATATTTGATTATATCCAGCTTAAAGTCGTTTATAACCACTTTCCATCGGACTTCAAATCCAGAAACGCCAATAGATACTGAAGCTTCCATCCTATTAGTAACCTACCATTTGCCCCCATCCGGATCGGTTAATGCCAGGTTTCCAAAATTCCCGGGTAGAAACCATCGCCTCATCAAGAATGTCTTCAAATGTTTATTATTGGAGAATTTTTCAATCGGGGAACAGGGACATGAACGGGACAACACCCGACAGCCCTCCATAACTTCAGATTCATGCGCGCGGCAAAAAAATTAGTGGTAACCATAAAGATCGGTTCAAACGTCATTACCAATGCCCAGGGATTTCCGGATGAGCAGGTGATAAAAAATATCGCGGGACAGATCAAAATCCTTCGGGATGAGGGCCATCATGTTCTGCTGATTACATCGGGAGCTGTGGCTGCCGGAAGAAGCATTTATCAATTCCATAAAAAAACCGACACGGTCATCCAGCGGCAGGTACTCGCTGCCATCGGTCAGGTGAAGTTGATTTCCCTGTACAAAGAAGTCTTCGACCGCGAAGGTATCATCTGTTCCCAGGTACTGGTCACCAAGGAAGATTTCAAAAGCCGTAACCATTATCTGAACATGAAAAACTGCCTGACGGCCTTGTTGAATAATGGCATCGTACCGGTCATCAACGAGAACGATGTGATCTCCGTTACGGAACTAATGTTTACCGACAATGATGAACTGGCGGGACTTATCAGCGCGATGACGAATACCGACATCCTGATCATTCTTACCAATGTCGATGGTGTCTATGACGGCGACCCGGCTTTACCGGGTACTAACCTGATCCATACGTATGATTCTTCTGTGATCAACCTCAGTGAAATTTCTTCCGGTAAGAAGTCAGGCTTTGGTCGAGGAGGTATCCTCACGAAGTGCCAGACTTCGGAAAAAATCGCCGGGATGGGAATACCGGTCCATATCGCCAACGGCCGCGCCGCTGACATTGTCCTCCGAGTATTGAACAACGAAACCGTCGGTACCCGTTTTCCCGCAAAAAAACTGACGTCGAACTTTAAAAAGTATATGGCTCATGCCTATGAGGAGCCAAAGGGAAAGGTGGTGGTTAACGCCGGGGCCCGTGAAAGTCTGCTGTCCGACAAAGCGAAGAGTCTGCTTCCGGTGGGGATCACACAGGTAGTGGGGAAATTCAAGAAGGGTGATATCATCCGGATCGTGGACGAAAAAGATCATGAGATCGGACTCGGCCTCGCCCGGTACGGTTACAAAAAAGCGAAAGAGGCCCTGGGCCTGAAAAATCAGAAAGCGCTCATCCATTACGATCATCTATATTTGCACTGAAATCAATGACATTGTGCTGGAAAAGACTTTCATAGCTGTACGGGAGGCGAGCCGGAAGATTGGATTGTTACCGGAGGAAGAAATCAATCAGCTGCTGCTGGCGCTGGCTTCCGGAATGGAACAGCAAACCGCGGCGATCCTTTCGGAAAATCAAAAAGACCTGGACAGGATGTCGCCGGACGATCCTAAATTCGACCGGCTGAAGCTCACCGAACAACGGCTGCGCGATATCGCAACGGATATCCGTAAAGTGGCGGCTCTGCCATCGCCGCTGAATATAACGCTGGAGGAAAAGGTACTCGAAAACGGCCTCGATCTCAGGAAAATAACGGTTCCGCTGGGCGTGATCGGCATCATCTATGAGGCTCGCCCGAATGTCACTTTTGACGTCTTTGCATTGTGCCTGAAGTCCGGGAACGCCTGTATCCTGAAAGGAGGAAGCGATGCGGAATTTTCGAACCGTAAGATTGTAGACATTATCCGGCAGGTGCTGACAGCACATCAGCAGAATCCAGACATGATCGTCTTACTTCCCTCCGACCGTTCATCCACTCAGGAATTACTCCAGGCTGTCGGTTATGTGGATGTGATCATCCCGAGGGGAAGCCAGAGCCTGATCGATTTTGTCCGCGACAATTCCAAAGTACCCGTTATCGAGACCGGGGCCGGAATTGTACACGCCTATTTTGACAGCAGTGGGGATCTGAAAAAAGGTGCCGACATCGTTTTTAATTCGAAAACCCGGCGCGTCAGTGTCTGCAACGCGCTGGATTGCCTGATCATCCACGAGTCCCGGCTTAACGATCTGCCGCAGCTCGTTCAAAAACTTGCGGAAAAAAATGTACTTCTGTTTGCGGACGAACCGTCCTTTGCTGTCCTGAACAAAAAATATCCCGATGCCTTATTGGAAAAGGCAAGCGAAGGTCATTTCGGAACAGAGTTTCTCGATTACAAAATGAGCATCAAGACCGTACAGGACAGAACGGAGGCACTGGAGCACATTTTCAAACACAGCTCCAGGCACAGCGAAGTGATCATTGCCGAAGATGAAGAGGCTATCGGACATTTTCTCCGGAGTGTTGATGCAGCTGCCGTATTCGCCAATGCGTCCACCGCCTTTACGGACGGGGGTCAGTTCGGCCTGGGCGCCGAGATTGGCATCAGCACACAGAAGTTGCATGCACGTGGCCCCATGGCGCTACGGGAAATGACGTCCTATAAATGGCTCGTCCGGGGAAACGGGACCGTACGCCTCCCCTGACCCGATAAGAAATCACCCGGAGCCAGTGGCCAGTTCGTTGAAGTAAAGCAACGTCTTCCCGATATTCTGATTCCAGTATTCATTGCTGTGCCCACCCTTGAACTCTTCAAATACGTGGGGGATTCCTTCCTTTTCAAGCTGTTGATGGAGGATCTTGTTACTCCCAAACAGTTCGTCGTCGTATCCGCAATCAAACCGGAAAGGCGGCAGTTTCTTTCTGTTTTTTTTTAAATAGGATATCAGGTCCTCCTCCTTGAAATTTTTCCGGAAGTACGATTGTTCGCCGGCGGCGAGGAATGGCAGCAGATCCTTCAGGCAGGTAATGCTTGAAAGTCCGGAAGCTCCGTTGAACATCGCCGGGTATTTCGCCATCAACCGTAGAGCGCCATAGCCGCCCATGGACAGCCCACCGATAAACAATGGAAAGCCGAGAGTATTCTGCGGAACAACTTCCCTGACCAGGTCTACCACATCTTTGATGATCCACTTTTCGACGTTCCGGTCACCATGGTTGAAATATCCGCTGCCATCGCCAGACAATCCATCGGATGGCATCACCAAAATCATGGGCTCTATTTTACCGGCTCCGATAAGTTGTAAGGCGATGTTATGGACATTGATATTATAGGTCCATGCCCAGTGACTCCCATACACGCCATGCAATAAAATCACGACGGGAATATTTCTTTTTATTTTTTTCTCCTGCGGGGGGACAAAAAAAGTACAATCTCCCCTTCCCTTCAGGTACTCGCTTTTAACGGTTACAAATCTGAGATGAGGAGGCTGATACAACGGGTTCGATACCTCTACCGTTCTGAATCGTTTTTTCATAGGTCAGAATAAGATTACTCCTTTCGCGATGCGGCCATTCAGCATGTCGTCAAACACGTCGCCAAGATCCTCCAGCGCGTAGGTTCGGGATATCTGCTGGTCCAATAACAGCTCACCTTTCCGGTAAGACTCGAACAGGATAGGAAAATCGACGGCTGGGTCGCATTTTCCATAGAGTGGATTAATATACACTTTGTCCCATTCAAAAAGATTCATGTCAATGGTAATCTCCTCCTCGATTCCACTTACCTGTACTGCTGTGCCTGCGTTCCGCACCAGGGCCAATGGCGCCGCTCCAAGCCTGGGATTGCCGGTACATTCGAAGGCAAAGTCGGCGCCACGGTTATCCGTTAGCATCTTCACTTTTGCATATGCTTCGTCCATTCCGCCGGGGCCTTTCGCTACCAATATAACATCCGTTGCACCGAACGTTTTGCTCATCTCGAGTCTGCTGTAGCTAAGGTCCAAAGCGATGATCCTGGCTGCTCCTGCGATCCGGCATCCCTGGATCACATTTAATCCCACTCCACCAGTTCCCAGTACCGCTACGGTACTTCCCTTCGTGACGTTGGCGGCGTTAACAGCGGAACCATACCCGGTCATGACCGCGCATCCCATGATTGCTGCCGACGCGAATGGAATTTTTTTTGGCATCCTGATCACAGCCTCCTCGCGAACGATAGTAAACGAAGACAATGTCCCCAGATTAAAGGAACGGCCGATACCTTCCCCCAGGTAGGTAGTAGCGGTAAAATGCGGATGACCTGCCGTAACTCCGTTGTCATCCTTCCTTCCGGCAACGGGCGAATTGTTCTCGCATATACTCCTGTTACCAAGCTTACACTGAAAACACTCACCGCAGGGCATGGCCCAGTTCAACAGCACGTGATCGCCGGGAACAACACGCCTGACTTTGTTTCCCGTGCTGACGACGATTCCCGAACCCTCGTGTCCCATGATCAGCGGCCTGCCCCATTTCATGGAATCAAAGTCGGTATGACACACACCGGACGCTTTTATTTCCACCAGTACTTCCGTTGGGTCCGGGATGCCGAGATGGATCTCCTCAACAGAAAACTCACCTTTCCCGTTGGTTATTGCGGCTTTTCCTTTCATTTGATAGCCTGTTAAATGTTAGCACTTCATTTATTCCTGCCTTATCACTTTATGATATTTACGATACCCTTCAATGCTTTATTATTCCTCTTCAGGTTGAGTACGTAGTAATATACACCCGAACTAAGGTTCCCTCCATCCCATTCATTCCGGTATCCGTTTGCCTCGAATACTATTTTTCCCCATCGGTCAAATACCATCAGTTCCGATTCTTCGTAGATCTCAATCTTAGGAATGTAGAAGTGTTCGTTATAACGGTCTCCGTTTGGGGTAAATACGTTAGGCACAGTTACCGGATGGGAAAATTCAAGGGTAGCCGCGTTTGACCAGCTTTCAGCAACGCCTGATTTTTCGATCGCCCGGACGATATATCTATGCTTGAAACCATCCGCTCCGATTTTTGCGGAAAACCTTTGCTCTGATTCTCCCACGGTACCAATCTTTCTATACACTGCCTGCCTGTCGAGTTTTCTCCAAATCTCATAACGATCGACACCGTCTGGCCATGTATTATAACCGTTCCATTCGAGATTGACAACATCATTTATTGAATCTGCCGAACCCGTCAGGTAAATAGTATTGTGAATGGCGCTAACGCGGTGCTCATCGCCACACCGGTCCGCAAGACCAACATAATACTGGAATACACCCCGATCCGTGGCGTTGCCTTCGTCCAGGAATGCACTTACTTTCTCATCAAATCGCGACACTACGCTAAAGTTACCGGCATCCAATGGCTTCTGATAAAGAGTGACAATGCTCTGCGGAATTTTCTCCGGATAAGCGACAGACCAGTCGGCCCATATATTTTCCTGCACAGCGGTGTCCGCTGAAATATAATCCAGCCTGATATCGACGATATCTTCTATGTTGCTGATATAGGGCAGCACGTTTATTGTGTCGGACGCTTCACAGCCGACATTGTCGAAAACGGAAACCCAGTGTTTACCGAGTTGGGTAGTCTGAAGGAATTGTTTGGTGCTTCCGTCGGACCAAAGCCAGCTGAAATTTTCACCGCCGTCGATATTAGTTGTGTCGCCTGGGCACAATTCCACATCCGGACCTAGGTCCACCTTTCCGTCCCTGACATCCACGTGCAGGGTATCGGTTAGAATGCAGTCTTCGGTTACTACCCTAACCCAATAGTCACCGGCGCTCCTCACTTCGATGGATTGTGTCGTCTCCCCGGTACTCCACAAGTAGGATTCTTTTCCCGGCCCTGCATCAACAACTGCGGAATCGCCCGTACAGATCGCAAGGTCATCGCCGATGAAAAGCGTACTGAAGGAGGAAAAATACCCGTACCGGCAAGTTGAGCCGGCATTGCCGTTTATCATCCCGGCCTGAAATGAAAACTGGTCATTTGAAATCACGCTTGCAGCCCCCGCCTGTACGCCGGCGGTGCTAAAACTCACCTGCGCGGTATACCACTCGTCCAGGGTACCCGGAACGGGTTTGAACATATCCGCCGTAATCAGCGGGCGCCCGTTCAGTTTGAATGAGAATATACCAGCCTTTTTTACCAAAACATTCATACCGAAAAACTCATCCGTACTCCGGGTAAAACTTATCGATTTGGATCCTGTACACGTGATCGGTGGTAATACGGCCATTCCCACCTCGCAACCAAAACCGGTAACGTGCAATACGTATACACGCTTTGAAGCCCGGATGTAAACGGAAGGAATCGTGATCTCAATCCGGTAAGACTCACCGGCATCCAGTTGCCTGGCGGGAACATTGGAGCCTGAAACAAATACATCGGTGCCATCCTCGGTTGCCATCACAAAAAGATACTCCGGGCTGTTTAAGAATCCTTTTGGAACAACGTATTCCATACCCGTTACCTTAACGGGTATAAGCTGGTCACCTAGCAGATCCCTGCAGGTTTCCTTTATCACCGAGTCGTCCTTTAGCGTGATTGCTATGGGCTTGCTCGAAATGACAACCGTTCCCGTGAAATTGGCAGAAGCGGATGATCCCGGTTTCTTGAATGAATAGGTCTGTCCCGCGTTCAGCCTGACCGTGATCGTCGCTTCATTTTCATGACCAGACACAGGTTTGGATGGTATTACGGTTACGACCGTATTATTCTGCGTCGCGACGACATCGAATGATGCGTAGGGCGTTGGAAAATACTGGCCGCTGTTGTCGTATACATTCTGCCAGGGTATCATAAACCTATTGCCCAATGCGTTTTTACCTTTGAGGATAAAAACTTCCGAATTTAAACCCGATCCCTCCTCGTAATACGCAGTGACAGGGGCTGAGGAAACAATTCTCAGTCCGGTTTTCATCACTACCGCCGGAATGTCGGTCTCCAGTACAGCACTCAAATTGCTCAGCACGACCGTTTGAGTCGTGTTCGCAGGGATTGTAAAAACCGATAACTCCGCGTTTCCATTTGCGGGTTGAAGCACCCTCACCGTGGCTGCCTGTGCCTGCGAGGAAATGCGAAGATAGATCGGCTTGTCGCCGTGACCGGAACTGACTTCGGGCGGAGCAAACCAGAATTCCGTATCAATCTGCGAAAAGCAATTGAAATATGTCACCATGCCAACGAAAACCAGTAAATATCTCAGCATAGACTTAAAGATCAGAAAATTAATCCCTTGCTGCAACGGTCTACGATCCTCGCAGGTGAGTTGCGCTAGGCAACGGGATTCCTATGCTGTAGGGGAAGCGAAAAGTAAAACGCCGAACCTTGCCCCTCTTTACTCTTGACCCAAATCCGCCCCCCATTCTTCTCAACAAATTCCTTGCACAAAATCAGGCCAAGCCCGGTTCCTTTTTCATTTGCCGTTCCTTTTGTAGAATGCTTTGAATCGATCCGGAAAAGTTTACCGATCACCTGGGGGGGCATACCTACACCGGTATCGGTAACAGAAACAACAACATCGTTTTCTATTTTTGTCATTTCCAGCATAACCTTCCCCTCTTCGGGGGTAAACTTGATCGCATTTGAAATCAGGTTACGGACAACGGTGTTTACGGAATTCTTATGCGCATGTACGGTTTGTTCGGTTCCGTTTTCATAGACCAAGGTGATCTTTTTGTTTTGAGCCTGCGCATTCAACAGTTCTGTGTTTTCACGGAGAACACCAGCGAGGTCAAAGGGCTCCGGCGTGAATTCAATGTTTCCTGTCTGCGACCTCGACCACTCGAGCAGGTTCTCCAGCAAGGTGAATAAATTCTTCAACGACTTGTCAAAGTCAAGCGCAAACATTCTGATCTCCTCTTTGCTAAGACTTTCGGTATGATTGATCAGGAGGCTTGAGAACGACGTGAGTGAATTTAACGGACCTTTGAGGTCATGACTGATGATGGAGAAAAATTTATCCTTGGTCGCATTGAGATCCTGCAATTCAAGGTTTTGCACATTCACTTTTGTATTCGCGACTTCAAGCTCTTTGTTCAGCCTTTTTTGCCTGAGATAGAAGTACACGAACAATCCCACGATAACAAGGCACAAGCCGACCAGCGCAAATAAAAAATTCCGGATTATCTTTTGTTTACTGATCTCTTCTTCCCGAAGCATACGATCCGTCTCCAGCTTTTCGATCCGTGCCTCACTCTTGCCGATCATATACCGGTCCTGGGTTGCCAACAGTTGCTGTTCGCTTTTTTCACTTACGATGAGGTCATTTATGGCACGATACAAACCTTTGTATTCCAATGCCTTTTTAAAATCTCCTATCGCTTCGTAACACTCACTGAGGTGATCGTAGCTTTTTCCGATCTGAAAACGGTCGCCTGATTCCAGGCCGGCTTCAAGGCCGAGCTGAAGGTTCGCCACCGCCCGCTGCACATTCTTTTGCTGATAATACAATACGCCGATATTGTTAAACGATTCGGCGACACCACGTTTATCGCGAAGGGCTTGTCGGATTTCAAGGGCAACTACATGGTTAGCTAATGCTTTTTCATTGTTTTTCATCAGCCGGTACAATTCACCGATATCATTCAATGACAGCGCTTCGTTCTTTCTATCTCCTTCAGACCGACGGATCGACAGTGCGAGTTTATGGTCGTCCAGCGCTTTTGCATATTCCCCTTTTATTGTGTTCAGGTGCCCGCGGTTAAAGAGCGCATCGGCTTCCATCCCCCGCTCCAGGTCATCCTTATACTCCAGCACGCGGTTGTAACATATCAGCGCTTTTTCGGTATTGCCCAGAGACGCATTTATCTTTCCTGTTTCATTCAGTATCAACGCCAGCACAGCCGGGTTATTCAACGGTTCGGCGATACGCCAGGCGATACCGAGAAATTGGTCGCTCTTATAATAATCACCCGCTTCTTCAAAGACCCTGGCGATAGCCAGGTATGTAAAGACCTGCCGGTCCTTTAGTCCGAGCGTATCTTCAATGCCCAGGGCTCTGATCAGGAAGTCCATTGCCAGGGCATAGTCGTAGGTCCGCGTGAGGTGAGTGAGCCCGATTTCCTTTAAAGCCTGTGCTTCCGCTTCCCGGTCCTTTGCCTCCGCTGCGCGTTTTAGTTTTGCCGTACCTTCCTGAATAGATTTCTCCGCTGTTCCCTGCCGCTTCTGAAAGAAGCCCTGGTACCACAACACGTCCTTGTCAGCTTCCTGCGCGAATGACGGAATGGCGGCGATCAGGATAACCAGCGATCCAATCAGTATCCTTCTGGATAAATCCATTGCCCCTTTCGTAAGGAAAAGTGATACGCCATAAATACGTTCGTACATAGGAAATCAAATCAATGTCAATTCTTATCGAGGGATCAAGAATTTGCGGCACGCTAAAAAAAATCCTTTTCTGAAAAAATATATGTCCCGATAAGCATGTCCGCTGGACTTCCAAAGTTAATCATTTACGTACACAAATTGCACCCACCGTCAGCTGCCGGCGCAGTTCCCGTCCAGATCGATAAATACGGATGGCCGCCAAACGGCTGGTACATCGTCGCAAAAACAAGTGTACATGCATCCAGAATATAGAGTTCTAAAAATCAATGCGTTGTGTCCTATACTGTCGTACTGATATTTTTGCTATGATGCACTAAGTGTGATCGTCCGTGCGGCATCTTGCCATCTGGATTCCTGATAACCCTCCTGGCGCCCCAGAAAAACATTTCATAATTGTCCCTCCAACCCGATTTGCTCAATCCTGCATCGCTTTTTCCACTTCCAAAAAGCCCGTTGTCCTGCCAATACAACTGGACCAACTCCTTTCCCGTTGCAGACCTCATTTTCTCTGATTTATACGCTGTTACATAGTGAAGTCCGTCCATCAGTTTTGGTGCCGGCAAACGGATGATCACCGGCATCTGATGTTCCGCGATCAACCGGTGGATAGACCGGCATTTGAAATACGTCTCATGTGAAAGTCCCAGTTCGTACTCCGTTTCCTTTTCGAGCAGCCCGTTCAAACTCTCCTGAAAGCCGGGAAGGTTCATGCGGAACGGCCGCGGCCCGTCGCCGAACAGGACTTTATCTTTAAGCTTCGATTTATAATCGTAGGGTCTTTGGTGAAACTCATTCCAGGTTGCAGCGATCCAGACTACCGCAGCAGGACCGCAAAAAACACCGTTGACCGATGCAATATCACTTGCTATTTTTCTGGAAACAGGAGTGTCCCACAAGCCGGGCAAAAGTGTACTCATGGAAATGAGGAGGGACGATCAGAAGAATGTGTACACATTACAAAAGGGACTCCAGGAGCTGGTCATTTTTATCAATGTGGTATGCATAGAGTATTTTGTCCGTAAATCCAATGCGGACCTCGGTTAAGTCGTCCAGCAGGTAAACATATATATGAATGCCGCTACCGATATCCTTTACCGGCTCTCCAAAGACTCCCACGATAGCACGGTAGTCCATGTCCTTCTTCAGATTTTCTCTGAAAAATTCAATTGAGTTGGGGTTATTCCTGCCGTCATCAGAACAGGCAGCGAGGAACAAAATGAGCAGGCTGACGTGGATGTTTTTTTTCATTGCTGGCTACGTGTGGTCTCGGCATAAGACACCTTTTATGGAGAATACGTTGTAACGCTGTCACCAGTCGCCGTCGTCTTTTTTCTTTTTCCCGGCCTCTATAAATTGAAGCTTGTCTGTAAATGACTGATCCAATAACCCCAGCATGTTAGGCCTGCACCAGTCCTGGGCGAGTATAGTACCGCTGTTCTTACAGGCAAAGCTGGTCAGGTTTTCCCGGGCGGTGATTTTTTTATAGCCGATATCGCCCGTGAGCTGAATGGCGTTCAGGGTGATCCGGTACTTCCCATCCTTGACACCGACGGTTGCTTTACCACTGTATTTGCCTGTCTGAATGATGGAGGGAGTTCCTACCTGTGTGAACTGAAACTTCTTGTAATCGACTGTCAGGTCATTCACATCAAAAGTGATTTCATCTCCCGCCTGCGATATGTTCGACAAATACGGTAACGTCTTGTAATATTCAGCAAGCCTGGAGACGGTGGCCGAGTCGTGGAGAAAAATTTTCTGGTAGATAATTTCCTGTTCCACAAGTTTAAAATTTCCATAAGTAGTATTTCCCTGCGCGGATGCGGCCAGCGATATGGAAGTCAGAAGAAAGTACAGGATCGTTTTCATCTTCGGGTTCAATTTAACGTATGCCGGGACCTTTCGCTCCCGGCCAGCAAGTTACGGAACAAAAACCGCCGGAACGCGCCTCTCCTTAAAAAACAAAGGTCATTCAACCAAATGACGGGTTGAATGACCTTTGATCATGCCGGTGCCTGATCAGATAAACTTATTGATCAGGTTTTCAATATACTCCTGTCTGCCGCTGATCTGCTGCGGTTCGCCGTTTTTATGAGCCAGCAGGCGCAATGCCTGAAGGGACAGGTTCCCTCTTGAGAACTGTTTACCTTTTCCGGAATCAAAGGAGCTGTATCTCTCCTTGCGCAGTTGGGTATATTCTCCATCATCCAGGATAGCCTGAGCGGTCAGCAGGGCTCGGGCAAACGAATCCATACCACCAATGTGCGCGTGGAATATATCAATGAGATCGGTAGAGTTCCTTCTCGTCTTGGCATCAAAGTTCACACCACCTGTTTTGAATCCGCCCGATTCCAGAACGATCAGCATGGATTCGGTAAGTTCGTACAGGTTATTCGGGAACTGGTCAGTATCCCAGCCATTCTGGTAGTCACCCCGGTTTGCATCCATACTGCCGAGGAGTCCTGCATCGGCGGCGACCTGAAGTTCGTGTTGAAAAGTATGATGAGCCAGGGTAGCGTGATTCACTTCCAGGTTCAGCTTAAAATCTTCCATCAGGTCGTATTGACGAAGGAATGATATTACAGTAGCCGCATCAAAATCATATTGATGTTTTGTAGGTTCCATCGGCTTTGGCTCGATGAGGAAGGTTCCTTTAAAACCACTCTTACGCCCGTAGTCGCGCGCCATATGAAGGAAGTTCGCCAGGTGCTCCTGCTCACGCTTCATATTGGTATTGAGCAGTGACATGTAACCTTCGCGGCCACCCCAGAACACATAATTTGATCCACCCAGCTCAATCGTTGCGTCGAGTGCGTTTTTCACCTGTGCACCCGCCCAGCATACCGCGTTAAAATCGGGATTGGTAGCTGCTCCGTTCATGTACCTGGGATTTGAGAACATGTTTGCCGTGCCCCATAACAGTTTTACGCCGGACGCTTTTTGCTTTTCTTTTGCGTAATCGACGATCTTCCGTAGCCTGCTTTCCGATTCTTTCAGAGTCGGACCTTCATCCACCAGATCATAATCATGGAAGCAATAGAACGGCGCTCCGATCTTGGTAATAAACTCAAAGGCTGCGTCCATTTTGTCATAGCCCCGTTGCATCGGGTCTGAACTTTCATTCCATGGAAAGTTTTTTGTTCCAGGACCAAAAGGGTCGCCGCCGGTTCCGCAGAAGGTATGCCAGTACGCGATGGCGAAGCGGAAATGATCCTGCATCGTTTTTTTTCCTACCCGTTGTTTCGGATTGTAATATTTAAACGCCAAAGGGTTGTCAGAATCGCGGCCTTCAAACTTGATGGGCTTTATACCCTTAAAGTATTGCCTGTTTCCTAGTGTAGCTTTCATTGTTTTAGGGTTATGATTAATTTATCTGGATTACTATTTAAAGGGTCAGCCGATCTGTTTTTTCAGGATATCATTCCATCTCCGGTAGGCTTGCAAATACTGTGTGGTGAGCTGGGCTTTTGGTTCCTCCGTGCGAATGATCTTAAGCCCGCTGAAGGCTTCTTTAAAAGATCCGTAAATACCCGCTCCTATACCAGCACCGATCGCCGCACCCTTCGCTCCGTCCGTATCGTAAAGTTCGAGGCGCGCGCCGATGGTATTGACAAATGCTTCACGGAACAACGGACTGAGAAACATATTTGCATTTCCGGCGCGGATCACTTCAGTCTTCAGGCCCATGCCCTGAAGAACATCAAAACCATACTTCAATGCAAAGACAATCCCTTCCTGCGCTGCACGGAAGACGTGAGCCTGGCCGTGCCTGTTAAAATTCAATCCGTGAAAAGAGGCGTTGATCTCTTTGTCCTCCAGCACACGCTCTGCTCCGTTTCCGAACGGCAGGATCGCCAGGCCGTCCGAGCCCACGGGTGCTTCTGCTGCAAGTGCATTTATTTTGTCGTAGTCGTATGGTGTTCCGTTTCCATTGGCCTGCTTCCGGAGCCAACTGTTCAAAATACCAGTGCCGTTGATACAAAGAAGTACGCCGTTGCTTTTGGCTGGTTTTTTATCGTTGACGTGAATGAATGTGTTCACCCGTGACTTTGGATCATAAGCGTTCTTGTTCGTAACGCTGTAGATCACACCCGACGTACCGGCCGTAGCTGCAGTCTCTCCCGGATTCAATACATTTAAAGAGAACGCATTGTTAGGTTGGTCGCCCGCGCGATAGCCGATGGGAGTGCCTTCCTTCAAGCTCAGGAGTGCCCCCGCCTCCCTGGAAATTTTCCCCTGAACCGAAAAAGTGGCGACGCGGGGTGGCAACATTTCGGTGGGTATTCCATATAGCTTGAGAAGGTCGGCGGAGGGCGATTCGGATGTATAGTCCCAGAACATCCCCTCCGATAACCCTGAAGCGGTAGTCACCACGTCACCGGTTAGTTTCATCGCGAGGTAGTCGCCCGGAAGCATTACCTTATATATCTTTTCAAAGATGGCGGGTTCATTATCTTTCACCCACTTCAGTTTCGACGCTGTAAAATTTCCAGGAGAATTCAGGAGGTGCTGCAACGAAAAGTCGTGACCCAGGTCTTCAAACGCACGTTTGCCTGTTTCAACGGCGCGGCTGTCGCACCAGATAATTGAAGGCCGGAGTACATTGAGTTGTTTGTCGACGCATACAAGCCCGTGCATCTGGTAAGAAATCCCGATTGCCGCCACCTCTTCACCTTTTATGCCTGCTTTCATCATGCATGCGGCCAGGCTTTTTTGAGCGTGGTCCCACCAGAGTTCGGGGTCCTGTTCAGCCCATCCGGGATGTATCGCCAGCATGGTCATTTCTTCAGCGGGTGATTGAGCCGAGGCTACCGTCTGGCCGGTATCTGCATCCATGATTGAAGCCTTGACAGATGAGCTTCCCAAATCATACCCCAACAGGTATTTCTTCATATATAAATAAATTACAATCGATTGAAGGTTGGGTAAAGATATAACTTATAGTACATTTGACTACAAGTCCGTACGAATTATTTTTACATTCTTTCCCGGCTTATTTATGGAGAAACCTTTTTCTGAAGCTGTAATTGAGGCGCTTTCGATCGACTGCCTCATATTCGGATTTAAAAAAAACGAACTCGATATCCTGTTGGTGCAGCATGGAGAAGGCATCAGCAAGGGCAAATGGGCGCTTCCGGGCGGTTGGATAAAGTATAACGAAAGCGTCGATGATTCGGCCAGCCGGATACTCAACGACCTCACAGGGGTATCCAATATTTACCTCGAACAACTGAAGACGTTTGGAAATGTTGATCGTTACCCGGCGAAACGGGTCATCACGATCGCCTACTACGCGTTGGTAAAGCCTGAAAATTACACTTTGCATCCCGGGTTTACAGCGGCGGACGCCAACTGGTTCAAGGTGAGTGAAGTGCCGGAACTCCCCTACGATCACCATAAAATTCTTCAGGAAGGGCTGAGTTACCTCAAGCACAAAGTAAGGCATGAGCCAGTCGGATTTAACCTGATCCCCAAGAAGTTTACCTTGCTACAGCTCCAGGAGCTCTACGAAGCGATCCTGGATAAAAAGCTGGATAAACCAAACTTCAGAAGGAAACTGATGAAGATGAACCTCCTGGAGCCGTGCGAAGAAAAACAGACTGCTGTCTCCCACCGGGCTGCCAGCCTGTTCCGGTTCGATAAAAAAAACTATAACCGGTTGAAAGAAAAAGGATTTACCTTTGAATTATAGCGTGGGGTCGTGTGTTACACGACCAGATATTTCGTCCCGCGAAAACCATCCCCGGTGTTTATTACGTAATTCAACAAAAGGCTTCTAACTTTGTTAACAGATCATGTACAAACTCGTCACGATATTGTTTTTGTTTTCAACGCATACTATGGCGCAACAATTAATCATAACCGATAGTGTCAGGTTCCTCGCGTTAGGCGATTCGTATACAATTGGTGAAAGTGTTTCGGTGAACAACCGGTGGCCGGTACAACTTACCGACTCGTTGCACCGGCGGGGTGTTGACTGTTCACAGCCCAAGATCGTAGCAACGACAGGATGGCGAACTGACGATCTGAAAAAAGCGATGTCAAAAGCGCGATTGAAACCAAAGTACAACCTCGTTTCCCTCCTGATCGGCGTGAATAATTATTACCAGGGACGAACGTCCGAGCAATACGCACCGGAATTCGAAGAGTTACTGAGACAGGCTATTCAACTGGCCGGCGGCAAGAAGACCAGTGTTTTTGTACTTTCCATACCTGACTACGGATACACACCCTTCGGCAAGGACAACCAGCAAAAGATCAGCGCCGGTATCGATGCTTTTAACGCCATCAATAAATCCATCTCCGAAAAATTAGGCGTTAAATATTATTCCATCACCGCCATCTCCCGCCGGGGATTGGATGAACCTGACCTGGTAGCGCTTGACGGACTACATCCTTCCGGGAAGATGTACTCGGAATGGGTGGAACTCATTCTGAACGACGTCACCTTCGTTCATGACAAGGTGGAAGACGAAAATTGATCCGGTGCCGAAACATCACCGCTCCAGCTTCACACTTTCATCTTTCAGAACAATTTCGATCGGCTCGCCCGACTCCAGGATTGTCTGAACACCTTCGGTGCTTACGTTAATCTTGATGACCCGTCCCCTGAACTCGATTCTGAAAGAATAGGATTTCCATTTATCGGGAATAAACGGGTTAAAATGGAGCTTGCCATTTTTGATCCGCATTCCGCCGAAACCTTTGATCACACTCATCCAGGTTCCCGCCATGGAAGTAATATGGCATCCCTCTTCGGTATCGTTGTTGTAGTCGTCCAGGTCGAGGCGCGCAGTACGGAGGTAGAATTCATAAGCCCTTTCCTTGTAACCGAGCTTTGATGCCAGGATTGCATGCACACAGGGTGACAACGATGATTCGTGTACGGTCATGGGTTCATAGAAGTCGAAGTTCTTCCGTATGGTTTCGATGTCAAAGTCGTCTTCGAAGAGGTACAGGCCCTGCAGTACGTCCGCTTGTTTGATAAAACACGAACGCAATATCCTGTCCCACGACCACTTCTGATTGATCGGCCTTTCCTCCGGCTTCAGATCGTTGACGCGAAGTAATTCCTTATCCAGAAATCCGTCCTGTTGCAGGATAACACCCCGTTTCGGGTCCTCTGGGAAGTACATCTTTTCGACGATCTCCTTCCACTTTGCGGTTTCCGTTGCCTCGTTAAAATTCACCTTGGCGGCGATCTCACCGTAACGCTTGCTGTCCGATCCCTTGACAACGTCAATGGCGTGTTGCGTGAATTTCAGCGTCCATGCGCCGAGGTAATTGGTGTACCAGTTATTATTTACGTTGTTCTCGTATTCATTCGGACCCGTAACCCCCAGGATAACATATTTGTTTTTTTCCGCCGACCAGTTCACCCGTTGAGCCCAGAACCTGGAGATACCGATGAGGACTTCCAGCCCGTATTCGGCAAGGTAACCTGCATCGCCGGTGTAATCGATATAATCCCGGATCGCGTAAGCCATCGCACTGGTGCGGTGTATTTCCTCGAAAGTTATTTCCCACTCGTTATGACATTCCTCACCGTTCATGGTAACGAAAGGATAGAACGCGGCACCATCCTTGAACCCCAGTTTCCGTGCGTTCTCGATGGCTTTTGGAAGGTGTTTATAACGGTACACCAGCAGGTTCCTCGCTACCTTCTTTTCGGCGGTGCCCAGGTAAAAAGGTATACAATAGGCTTCCGTATCCCAGTATGTGCTTCCACCGTACTTTTCACCTGTAAATCCTTTTGGTCCGATGTTCAGGCGCTCGTCTTCGCCGGTATAGGTTTGTGTTAGCTGAAAGATATTAAAACGGATGCCTTGTTGCGCCGCCACATCCCCCTCGATAGTAATATCGCATTCTTCCCACTTATGCGTCCATACGCGGGCATGCTGTTCGAATAGTTTGTCAAAGCCTGCGCTCATCGCCTCATCCAGAACCTTATGACAACGCTCGGCCATTTTTTCCTTCGGATGATTTTCCGAGGACAGTACGGCCGCGTATTTATAGACCACCAGCTCCTTGCCCTCCTGCAGGTTAAGCTGGACGACATTACCCGCAAATTTCTCCCGTTGTTCAATATTGACCCTGTCAAATGCCACTTTCCGGCCTTCCGAAAGGATACTGTAACACATGCCGGTTGTTACGTGAAAGAAAGTCTTTTTTGTCTGAGCGGTCACCACCGCCCGTCCTTCGGAAGCGTCCTTGTGTATTTCTTCCCAGAATTTCTCATCGTAGTTTGAATCCTTGTTGACCACGTCTGCATCTACATATATTGACAGCGTTGCCTTTGATGAAAAATTCAACGGTGTGATCGCATAACGGATCGCACCGATCTCTCCATGGGCCATGCTGCAGAACCGTTTTGATTCCACACGTATGGTTTTTCCATCGGGGAACGTGGCCGCGAAACTTCTCGTCAGTAAACCGACTTTCATATCCAGCACGCGTTTGAAGTCCTCCACCTTGCATTTGGCAAGATCCAGTTTCTGATTGTCAACGCTCACACGGATACCGATCCAGTTTGGCGCATTGAGGACTTTGGCAAAGTATTCCGGGTAACCATTCTTCCACCAGCCTACCCGTGTCTTGTCGGGGTAATACACACCTGCCACATAGCTTCCTTTCAGTGTCTCTCCGGAATATTCTTCCTCAAAATTAGCGCGCTGCCCCATTCGTCCGTTCCCAATACTGAAGACACTCTCGGAAACCATGTTATAGTGAGGGTTGAGTCCTTCCTCTACAATCTGCCACTCATGATGTTTTAAGTATTCCTTCATGTCTATTCGTGTTATGGAGTTGGGAAATTAAATATAGGGTATGGATTACAATTCTGACAGTTCCAGGAGTTGAAATTCACCGGTCTTTGCGACAACTTTGTTCGCCAGTCTGAGTTGTGTGGCGGAACCCACCCCTACGCACTTCATACCGGCGGCGATAGCGGCTTCCACACCCGCCTCAGCGTCTTCGAAGACGACACATTCGGAAGGTTTGACACCAAGTTTGTTCGCAGCCAGCAGAAAAATTTCGGGATCAGGTTTGGAATGCGTCACCATCGTGCCATCCACGATCGCATCAAATTCGTTTTCTATTTTCAACAGATGCACGACTGTCTTCGCATTCTTACTGCTTGAAGCCAGGCCGATCTTGATACCGGCGTCCCGCAGTTCTTTGATGAGGGCTTTCACGCCGGGGAAAATTTCTTCCGGCGACATTCGGGAAACATAATCTACAAACCAGTCGTTTTTCTTAACGGCCATGCTTTCCTTGTCACTTTCGGGAAATGATTTTCCACCCAACTCCAGGATAATATCGAGGGAGCGCATCCGGCTTACGCCTTTCAGGCGCTCATTGTCAGCTTCCGTGAGTTCAAACCCGATTTCTTTCGCAAGCCTTCCCCAGGCCAAAAAGTGATAGTGTGCGGTATCAACAATTACACCGTCGAGATCAAAAATACATGCCTTTACCAAAGTAGAAATTCCATTTAATGTTGAATGCGGTGTGCGTGTCGTGCGAAGGTGTGTATCGGGGTCAAAGGTACGTTTCGCGGATGATTTTATCCGTTTCAGCCAGGGACTTAAATACCGCAAACGTTTTACCCTGAGTTCTCAAAGCGCCCAACGCATTGCCATAGCGTGCAGCTCCGATATAGTCATTCGGCTTTTGCAGCAATCCGAATCCAACACCGCCCGCGAACGAATCGCCGCAGCCGGTCGTATCGATAACATTGTCGACTTTTACCGCCGGCACCATCTCTTCAACCAGTTTTCCCTTATCCTTAAAATAGGTCAGGCAACCTCTTGAATCGACCGTTATGTAAACGCATTTTACGCCGAGGTTAAGGCAATGCAGTGCAAATTCGCGGAGCCCGTCGCGATCTACTTCCTCCGCCTCGACATAATAATCTCTCGTCTCATATTCTTTCTTGAACCAGGATGCATGGGCCTCCTCCAGGTTCATCTTTAAAACATCGATATACGGTAACCACTGATCACGGTCGATCCAGAATTTCCGCTGACGTTCGCCCGAGAACAGGCATGCAGTAGTCGGACCGTGAGCATCGAAAATGATGGTACCTTTACTATTCTCTTTCAAAAATTTGAGCGTATCGAGCGAGATCTCGTAGTCGCTTATCGGGATAAAAACAAAAACCTTGCAGTTCAGGAGGTTCTTCACATCCGCGGGCATAATGGGATCCATAAATCCCGTCTGCCTTTCGATCCGGTTGTTCATATCGACAAACTTCAGGCTGATGATATCACCCTGATCGTTCTTTGACGACAAATGTTTCAGGTTGATCCCCTCATAACCCTGAAAAACTTCCTTCACATTATCCAGGTCAACCTGGCGAACGTGACAAACGGGTATGATTTCGATCTTTTCTCCGGCGAGCACCGACAATGCTATTACGGGATGCGTAACACATCCCCATTTCTGAATCAGGTCGCCTTGATGCGTTACAATATGATCGCGTGGGATCGGTCCGAGCACTGCTATTCGTTTCATCAAAAAAGGTTTAGATATTAATGCATGTTTCTGTTCGATTCGTCCCTTAACAACTTCAACTGACTAAAAAAGCGGCGCCATAAACTCCCGCACTGTCGCCCAGCAACGGACGCACGATGGGGGTATCAAGCCGGTTGTTAAAAACATTCTTGCGGATGGCGTCGAGGCCGCGATCATAAAGCAGGTCGATATTTCCAACACCACCACCGATAACGATCACATCGGGATCCAGGATATTGATCACCACACTGAGGGCTTTGCCGAAAAAATCCACCAACCGGATCATCGTCTTCTGAGCCGTCGGATCTACTTTGGATTCCGCCAGTGAGACTATATCCTTTAACGGCTTTTTATTACCCGTTTCATTAAAGTAATAATTTTCCAGCGCCGGCCCGGAGATCACTTTTTCCACGCACCCGGTTTTCCCGCAGTAACACGACCCGCCTGATTCATCCAGGAAGTTATGTCCCCATTCACCGGCAATTCCCTGCAGACCGATGATCGCTCTCCCGTCTACAACTATACCACCTCCGACACCTGTACCCATGATCACGCCAAATACAACTTTCGCATCCGGGAATTGTTCTTTCACCACACCAAACCGTGTCTCAGCTAAGGCAAAACAATCCGCGTCGTTAGCAATGGATATGGGGAATCCGAGAAGTTTTTCAAGATCATCTTTCATTGGGCGACCGTTCATGGCGGTCGAGTTGCAGTTCTTCATTACGCCCAGCTTGGGGTCAAGCGTACCGGGCGTAGCGAAGCCGATCGTTGCCGGTTTGTAGCCGGCCGCCGCCTCCATCATTTTTACGATCTTGCCAACCTGACCAAGAATATGTTCATAACCCTGGTCTGCACCGGTGGGTACCCGGTCCCTGAAAATAACCTCGGGGTTGTCAGGAGACTTTAAAATAATACCTTCGATCTTGGTCCCGCCCATATCGATGCCCCAAAGCGCTTCCTTCAACGCACTCTTTTTTTTGTCTTCCATTTATCTGAATAACAATCGTTTTCAACTGTAATTTAATAGTCTGAGGGGATAATTTACGAGAACCGGGAAATAATTAATAGCGACGTTGCGAAGAGCGGGGTTGACAGATTAATCGAACTTCCTGAGCGCCTCCAGCATGGTGTTTAGGGCTTTCAGTTCCGCTGCGCGCTTTGAATCGTCCCAGGACAAATAGGTTTTACATTCATTGGCGATCTCTTCGCGCCAGCGGAGCACCCGTTGGATATCAAAATGGATCAGCCCCGTACGCCGGACAAAGAAGTCGCGAAGTGTGCATACCATTTCATGGTGAATACAATACCAGAGTTCCGCTTTCAGCAGGGCCTCATCGGCATTCGTTGGGTCTGGTTTTCCCATGTATTTCAGGATATCTTCAGCCTGTTGGCCGTAATTTTCAACCAGGTAGCGTGCCGACAGCTCGCTTACTTGCAGTGGTTTCAGTTTTTCGGCGATGGTCTGAATGTATTTCTTAACCTGTTTCTCACCCGCGAAAGTATTGCCTGCCAGCCTGATCCCATCTGTTCTGCACGGGTTGAATGAACGGTTATTGAAATGCTTTTTAATGACCAGGTTGACGACCCGCTCCGCCATTTTACGGTAACCTGTGAGCTTTCCTCCGGCGATGGATATCAGGCCTGTTGCCGATTCAAATATCTCGTCCTTCCTGGATAATTCGGATGCAGACTTACCCTCTTCGTGGATCAGGGGTCGGAGGCCTGCCCAGCTAGACTCGATGTCCGCAATAGACAAATGTACGGAAGGGAAAGTTGCATTAACGGCATCGATCAGGTATGCGGCGTCTTTACGAGTCGCTTCCACGTCGTCCTTCGGACCGTCATAGGTTGTATCGGTGGTGCCGACATATGTTGTACGGCCACGGGGAATAGCGAAGATCATACGTCCATCGTCTACGTCGAAATAAATGGCCTGGCGAACGGGTAGCTTGAAATGCGGAATAACAATATGAACGCCTTTCGTCAAATGTAGCCGCTTCCCCGTCCTGGACTTGTTTATTGTACGGAGTTCATCCACCCAGGGGCCGGCCGCGCTCACTACAACCTCTCCCTGCACAACAAATCGTTCACCTGACAACTGATCCTCTACTCGCACACCTGTAATCGTCTCTGCCCGGTATATAAACTCGGTCACTTTTGCATAGCTCACAATGGAGGCTCCGTACCCGACGGCGGCCTTGATGATCTCTATCGTCAACCGTGCGTCGTCCGTTCTGTACTCGGCATAGATTGCTCCGCCTTTTACATCGTCTTTTTTTAAGAGCGGTTCGTACCTGAGTGTCTGAAGTTTCGTCAGCATCTTACGCTGGTCTTCCGGTTTAACACCGGCCAGCCAGTCGTATATTTTTAATCCGACGGACGTCACCCAGTATCCGAGGCCTTTTTTATCGGAAAGCGGCAGCAGCATTTTTTCGGGGACGACCAGGTGCGGCGCCAGCTGGTGTACAACAGCGCGTTCGCTTCCCACTTCCTTTACCAATCCAAATTCAAGCTGCTTCAGGTATCGGAGTCCGCCGTGGATAAGTTTGGTGGAGCGGCTGCTCGTACCAAAAGCAAAATCGTCTTTTTCCACGAGCGCTGTCTTTAACCCTCTGGACGCAGCGTCCAGGGCAATACCGGCGCCGGTGATTCCTCCTCCGATAACCACGAGGTCATACTTCTCGGAAGAGAGTTTGCGGACAATTGCAGGGCGGCCGTTGTAAGAAAATGAAACCAAAATCGTCTTCTTTAATTAAAGTGCGGGAATGCCTGAAAAGATAGTGATAAAAATTTTGCGCGCTAGTCTACCCACCCCTTCGTTCTTTCGACAGCTTTCAGCCATCCTTTATACAATTTGTTTCGTGTGCTATCCTCCATTTGCGGTGTGAACCGTTTTTGGATTTTCCTGTTGCTGATGATGTCGCCCTTTTTCCACATGCCGATATGAATACCGGCCAGGTAGGCCGCACCCATTGCAGTCGACTCGATTACCTCCGGTCGTTCGACTTCCGTTCCAAGAATATCAGCCTGGAATTGCATCAGAATATTATTAGCGGACGCACCTCCATCGACCTTTAAACTCGCAAGCGTCAGCCCTGCATCCTCCTGCATGGCGTTCAGGATATCCTTTGTCTGAAAAGCCAGGGACTCAAGTGTAGCTTTTATGATATGATCTTTCCCGGTATCGCGTGTAAGTCCGAAGATCGCCCCGCGTGCATACATATCCCAATACGGCGCTCCAAGTCCGGCGAACGCCGGAACGACATAAACCTCATTTGAGCCAAGGGCTTTTGCGGCAAAATATTCCGAGTCTTTCGACTGATCGATGAGGTGCATGCTGTCGCGCAACCATTGTACTGCTGCGCCTGCGATAAATACGCTTCCCTCGAGGGCATATTCTACAACATCCCCGATCCCCCACGCGATCGTTGTTATCAGTCCGTTTTTAGAAAGCTGAATCCGTGAACCCATATTCATCAGCATAAAACAACCTGTGCCATAGGTGTTTTTCGCCATTCCGGGTTCGAAACAGGCCTGGCCAAACAGCGCTGCCTGCTGGTCGCCAGCCACACCTGCGATGGGAATATCCACCCCGTTGAATTTCCAGTAGCCGAATGTATGAGCCGACGGCCTGACTTCGGGAAGAATGGATGACGGGATACCCAGCGATTGCATCATCGTTTTATCCCAGGTAAGGTCGCGGATATTGAATATCATTGTCCGCGAAGCATTTGTATAATCGGTAACATGTACCGAACCGCCTGTCAGATTCCAAATCAGCCAGGTGTCTATCGTGCCAAAAGCCAGCTCTCCCCTTACGGCCCGTTCCCTGGCGGACGGAACATTGTCAAGTATCCATTTGATCTTGGTACCGGAAAAGTAAGAATCTATAACCAGACCCGTATTGGTACGCACATGATCCTCCAATCCGCGGCTTTTAAGGTCCTCGCATATTGAGGCGGTGCGTTTATCCTGCCAGACGATCGCATTGTAGACAGGCTGACCGGTCTTACGGTCCCACACCACGGTTGTCTCCCGTTGGTTGGTTATCCCGATCGCAGCGATCGACGAGGCTTCCACATGGTACTCCCGGATCAGTTTTTCCAATACTCCGCGCTGTGAATTCAGGATCTCATTCGCGTCGTGCTCTACCCATCCCGGTTGAGGAAATATCTGGCGGAATTCCTGCTGAACAATTCCTTTTATTTCCCCTTTGTCGTCAAAAAGCACTGCGCGGGAACTCGTTGTTCCCTGGTCCAAAGCGATGATGTATTTCATAGGTATGTTATGCGTTGATGTGCCCATTACTAGGTGAAAAAAGTCTTGAACAGCCAGCCACCCAACAGACCACCTACGATAGGTCCCACCACGGGGATCCAGCTGTAGGACCAGTCGGATGGGCCCTTACCGGGGATCGGAAGTATAAAGTGAGCCAGTCTTGGAGCAAGATCGCGGGCGGGGTTGATCGCAAAACCTGTCGTTCCTCCGAGGCTGAGTCCAATGGAAATGACCAGGGCACCGACGATAATGGGTTTCAGGCCGGTTGTAAACTCATTGGCTCCGATGAACAAGATACCCAACACCAAAAGCATGGTGGCTATCACCTCGCTTATAAAATTGTTGGGGGCTGAGCGGATCGCCGGCGCAGTACAAAAGATACCCAGTTTTTTGGCGGGGCTATCGGTTAAATTCCAGTGTGGAAGGTAGTGGAGCCAGACCAGGATCGCGCCGGTGAAGGCCCCGGCGAATTGAGCGAGTACATATCCCAACACCTGGTTTCCCGGAAAGTCGCCGGTAAAGAAAAGTGCAACGGTTATTGCGGGATTAAGGTGGGCACCGCTGATTCTTCCTACTGCATAAATTGCGAGAATGACGGCAAGTCCCCAGGCCACGCAGATGGTAAACCATCCTGCATTTTCGGATTTGCTTTCTTTTAACAATACCCCGGCAACAACTCCCTCCCCCAGAAGGATCAGGATCATCGTGCCCAGGAACTCCGCAAAATAAGGTGACATATTAGTTGGTTTGGTGGCCAACAATATAGCAAACCGAAATCGATTGTTTATCCCCGTATTCAATATTTACAGTTTTTTGGAGCCGTCGTGAATTAGTTGGCGCAAACCCGATTTTTATTGGCCTGTCGATTTGGATTAGGCCGTATTAGAATCGTAATTGAAAGGTGAATTACAGGTGGGTTTTATGAGAAACCAGTTTGTTCGGAATATGCCTTACGTCTTCCAACGGAATGCGACGTTACCGTGTCAGTTCTTAACGATACCTAAATCAAACGCATGAGAATTTTTACTTTTCGGATGTCCCTTCTTCTTGCTCTGCTTTTTCTCTGTGAAGTCGCGTCAGCACAAAATGAATGGGATGTTCCCTGGATAACGATCGGCGATTCGGCGTCCATGATGCCCAAACAAAACGTTATCGTGACAGGGAGGGTCAGGATCAAGGAATCGGGAGCGCCGATCTCCGGCGCGTCTATATCGGCCGAAACGTTCAAATACTTTGATTACTCCGACGAGGCGGGCCGTTACATACTGGAAATGCCTGCGGGCAGGTATCGTATCCTTGTACGCCATGTAGGCATGAAGCCCGCCTTCATTAAGCTGCGGGTTTTATCCAATGGTTCTTTCAACGTCGATATGGTTGAAGGCGCGACCGACCTGGAGGAAATCGTCATCACCTCCCGGGCGATTGACAGCAATGTAAAACAATCCCTGCCTGGTCTGACCACGCTTAACGTACAGGAGATCCGAACGCTGCCGACGCTTATGGGGGAAGTTGACATTCTCAAGAGTCTTCAATTGATGCCTGGTGTGAGCAGCGTCGGCGAAGGATCTTCCGGATTCAATGTCCGCGGGGGGCGAATCGATCAGAATCTGGTTCTGTTAAACGATGTACCGCTTTTTAATACATCGCATGCACTCGGCTTCATTTCGGCTTTTAACCAGGATATTATAAACGACTTCAGTCTTTACAAAGGAAATGTACCGGCAAACCTCGGCGGAAGGGCTTCTTCGGTCCTGGAAATAAGTACACGCCGCGGCGACTTCGACAAGTGGAAATTCCAGGGTGGTGTCGGGCCGATCACCAGCAGGTTTACGGCGGAGGGTCCCATCAAAACATCCAAAACGTCCTTACTGCTTGCCGGCAGGCTCTCGCATGCCAATTGGGTACTGAAGAAAGTAAAGGACCCCGATGTGAAACGCAGCGAACTGTCTTTCTATGACGCTTTCGTCGGTTTAAGCCATCGCTTTTCAGAAAACAGTACCGCAGACGTTACGTTCTATTCGAGCCAGGATGATTTTCAGTATTCACAGCAATTCGGCTATTCATGGAACAACTACGTTGTCAATGGAAAGTGGCGTGCGCTGGCTGACAGGAAAGCATCCCCCACCCTATCCGTTTCATACGGTCATTTTAAAAGCACGCTGATCGATCCCTCCGGAGTGGATGCATCGGAGTTGACCAACACGTTAAACTACCTCCAGCTCAATGAAACCGTTAATTACAGTCCGGGAGAAAAGCACACGGTTGTAGCCGGCATCTCCGGATTAGGTTATTTTCCCGGTGCCGAGGAATTGAGCGGTTATAAAGGCAATCCGAACATCTCCCGTCAGTCCGCCGACAAGAACAGCGGAATCGAGTTGGCAATTTTCGGAAACGATGATTTTCAGATCACAGACAATTTTTCTGTTTCCGTCGGGCTACGGTATTCCCACTATACCCACCTCGGTGCCGACACGGTCTACCGTTATTCCGCAGGTGTCCCTAAAACCGTGTTAACGATCGAAGACACTTCGTATTACGGAAAGTTCGACAAGATCAAGTCATTCTCCGGCCTTGAGCCGCGCATTTCGGCACGTATAAATATCACAGACAACCAGTCTATAAAAATAAGCTACAACCGAATGCGCCAGTACATTCACCTCATATCCAATACAACTTCGTCGACACCGATCGATCTCTGGCAAGTGAGCAATGAATACCTGCCCCCACAGGTCGCCGATAATTATTCAGTTGGTTATTTTCTGAATCTGAAGGATAACGTCTGGGAGACCTCGGCCGAACTGTTTTATAAGCATATGAACAACCTGGTTGAATATAAGGACTTTCCAACACTGTATTTAAACCGTCACCTGGAAACCGAATTGCTTTCCGGGGAGGGAAGAGCATACGGAGGTGAAATTTATATCAGGCGCATAAAGGGAAAAGTTACGGGGTGGATCTCTTATACGTATTCGCAAACGCAGATCAACGTTCCGTCGAAGGATGGTTCCGAATCCATCAATGGCGGCAAGTGGTACCCATCCAGTTATAACAAACCTCATACTTTTAATTTTGTGATGGATCGAAAGCTCCGGGGTAAAGGTGCTTTTTCGCTGATCGTGAGTTATAACTCCGGCCGTCCGCTCACCGCGATCGAATCCAGCTATATTGTTGGCGGAACGGTTGTTCCTGTTTACTCCGATCGAAACAAGTACAAGATCCCGGACTACTTCAGGCTGGATGTCTCGTTTACCATTGGTAATGTGTTCAGAAAAATTGACGACTCGCTCGTATTCTCCGTATACAATCTATTCGGAAGGGACAATGCGTACTCGGTCTTCTACCAGCGGCCGGCCAACAATTATTTTATTCCCAAGCCATACAAACTTTCCGTGTTGGGAGCAGCACTTCCATCACTGACCTATAACTTCAAATTCTGACATGACAAGCCCTGAAAAAATACGAAAGGCCATTCACGCGAGGGGGTTCCGTTTATTATGGATCGTTGTTCTCGGCAGTTGTCTCAGTCCGGTGGAGTTCAAGACTGAAAACATCGGAGGAACCGTTGTCGTTTCCGGACAGATCAGTACGCTGGAAGATCAGAATATAGTCCAGCTTGGATTAACAGCCGATACGGAAAGGCTTCCGCTTCCACTATCCGGAGCAACCGTTGAATTACTCGACGACACGGGGGAAAGTTTTTTCTATGCAGAGGACTTTTCGAATCCGGGAACCTATTTACTGAATAACGTATCCGGTATTGCGCAGAGAACGTATCACATCCGTATTACGACACCCGAAGGATCCGTTTACGAATCCCAACCCGAAAAAATGCCGAACACCTCCGGGGACGTAACAACCAACTACGAAATCGTAAACGAGGAATACGTGGACCTGGAAGGTATCGTTTCCATTCAGCCTTTTTTTAAGATATATGCCAGCAGCATCCTTACCCAGGCAGAAGAGACGAACTATGTCAAATGGAATATTGACGAGACTTTCCTGCTCTCGCCGACGGACTTTCCCGATCCTTTCGGAAGCATACCACCGCCGTGCTTCGTAGCACAGAATGCGGATCCGCAGCGGGTCGTATTATTAAACGGCGAAGATATCAACACCACTTCCATAAATGGCCTTCTGGTCGGATCCCGGATCATCGATTGGACATTTTTGGAAAAGCACGCTTTCACCACCTACCAGTCCTCCATGACAAAGGAGGCATACGAATATTGGCGTAAGGTAAATATTCTCGCTAATCAGGTGGGTTCCATTTTTGATACGCCTCCGGCTGCGATTGCCGGAAATATTGTTAATGTGAATAATAAAGATGAAAGGGTATTGGGGTATTTCCAGGCTGTGAACCAGGGGTACAGCCGTTTTTTTGTGTATCCGAGTGACTTGCCATTCACCTTACAAGTGGTCAATTGTACCTATTCCGGCGACCGCGCCAACTATCCGGCCCGGTGTCTGGATTGTACTTCTATCCGCAACAGCACGTACAATCGCCCGGACTGGTTTTGAAGTTCCCTTCGTCGGGCTTTGATACAATCAATAAACGCAGGTTGACATACCCAGTAGCTTACCCGGCTATTTGGAGGCCAGATCTTCTTTTCTTGTCTTTATTTTTTCCACTATGTAATCACCTAGTGCTTTGCCCTGAACCAATCCGTTGTCGCAAGCGGGCTTGTAGTGAATGCCTCCGTACATACGACTCACGGCAGCTTCCTTACTGGCTTCCTCGAATGAACTGAATGTACGCGCAGTTAATCCAAACTCAATTTCAGTTGAGTCTGTAAACGCAAAATTTTTCCCGAAAAGGTCAGTCAGCGCGCTTGCGGCTGCGCTCGATATCACGCTATGGCCGCTCGTATACTCGGGGAAAGGAGGTGTCTGAAGTAAAGGCACCCAGTTTTCATCAATGTATTGGTTGATATATGTTTCAGGCCTGACAAGTTTGCTTCTGTATTTCTCATCCCAGCATGAAATAAATCCATCCACGAGCGAGATCGCTACCCGCACATACGCTTCGGCGGATTGCACAAAATCCGCTTTTTTCATCGAGCATGCTACATGTGTGATATTCATCCAGTGACCACCCGGTGAGATTTTTTTGGTTGCAAACATCACATGGCCTTTTACGTTCATCACAAACGGATTACAATCCCAGAACGAAGCGATCTGCCGCTGTTCCTCCGTAAGACCGGCACCAACATCGTGTACCTGCTGGGCTTCCTTAAAGAACTGGCTATTTTTTTCCGTCGAAAATTGTGTAGGGCTTTGTGGCTTGAACTGACCGGCTGAATCGATAGCGAACGTCCTGATCTTATTCCAATGGGGCTCAACGGCATCCATATATGCCGGTGGTGTCGGCTTCCAGGTAGCGGCATCGTCAATAATGGAATATTTGGGAAATGAACGGCTTTGTTTGTAGTTATCTTTCGAAGACCAGGCGATTACGTGATCGGCTACCTTTGTTCCGTATTCCACAGAACGGTCGAATACGTCATCCGGTATACCGGTATCCTTGAATTCCTGCATGATCTGGGTGTAAAAACCATCGAGCTTGTCTTCCGAAAAAACAAGCGCACGGCCGACCTTCAGCATAGCCTGAACAGATGCCAGCGAATAGCAATACTCCTGACCGGCATCGGGCTGCGGCACCGGTTCGAATCCGTTGAGTTGTCCCGCCAGTGTAACATATGCAGGATTCTGATGGATAGCCGCCTCATACCCCGCTACACTCATATATGTATAAATCCGCGACGCGACGGGCGGGGAAAAGATATCATGTACGATAATATCTGTGATCTGCTTCACCGAACGATGAAGAAATTCAGGATCCTGTGCTTTTGATCTCCATGCTGTATTATCCTGGGAACAGGAGGCCAGTATCAGGCTAAGAAAAAAGACTTTTGGTAGTGTACTCCTCATTGGGCTAATATTAATGATGTAAAATTATTCTTTCCCGGGCTAATAAAAAATGATTTAGACAAGCTCCTTACCGGCCCTGAAATACTTTTTTTATGCCCGTTTTGATCGCTGCCCCTTTTTCACCGTTCCTTTTAGCCAAAAATCCGTTTCTTTCAGGGCTATGTATCGGAATAAACGGGACAGTTGACGTTATGCCACGCCTGTTTTCCACTGCCCACGTCGTTACAATATTTTTACGACCTATCGATTCGTTCTTTGAAAAAATGTTAACGAACCGTTGTTCCGGGAGACAAGAAAGATCCTTCTCCCACCCTTGTCCGTTACTACTTTTATGTCTCTGGCTTCACCACGGACCACAAATCCCGACGAGTCCGCACCCAGGGATTTGAAATTTCCCTTACCATCACCCAATAACACGCTGCCATAACCCGAATCATACCGGCCAATTTCCGGTTGCACAGCGTCCAGATTTCCGGCAGCTAAAACATCGTCATGACCATCACCATTGATATCCGTTATGCAGAAGGAATACACGGGAGAGAACTGTGCGTCCACCGGCAGCGCCTTGACGGAAAACTTGCCGTTACCAACGTTCGCGATATAAACAGACGCAAATGTGTATGCATCTTTTCGAATAAAGTCCTGCCTGAGGCTTGCGGGAATAACATCTTCCAGTGTGACATTTCGGTAATTCGAAAACTTCAGAAATTTTCGCTTCAACGCAGGAACCTGTTTGATCAGTTGGTCCCTGGAAACGAATGGATACTGCTTACCCTGGTTAAAATAGGTGAGAATGTGGTCTATGCTGTTATTGTTGTCTATATCTCCGATGTAAAGGCTAACCGGTTCTTTTTCCGAAGCCCGGAGCCGCGAGTTTAAGCCTACATTCCCCACGACAAAATCCAGGTCACCATCCCCGTCGAAATCATGGGTGGCGATAGTACTCCACCAGCCGTTTGTTGCTGATAATCCAAACGCGGTAGTCCTGTTCTCCAATACACCAGAATCATTTTGCATTAAAATCGTAACGGGCATCCACTCACCGACAACGATCAGTTCCGGGAGGCTGTCATTATTCAGGTCAGCCCACAGTGCATCGCTGACCATTCCTAATGAGCGTTCCGTACCATGGCCGGGTAACATTCTTGCTGTCTCATCGCTGAACTTTCCCTTCCCGTCATTGATAAGTATAAAACTCGGCGGGTCGGTTCCATACTTGCCTCCAGTCACCCGCCCACCGATAAACAAGTCTGTATCGCCATCGTTGTCCGCATCGCCGGGTACTACACACGAGGCATTAACAAAAATGGGGGGAAGGTTATCCTCTGTCTTCCTGAATTCGCCTTTTCCGTCATTCAGGTACAACCTGGGTTTGAGCTTCTTGTCAGGTGCAGTAAATTCCTGGCCACCACTTACGATCACAAGGTCAGGAAAACTGTCGCCGTTTGCATCGAAGAATGCCGATCCTGTATCTTCCGCCGACGAGTCGGCAGCGATAGCGGGTTGAAGCGATGGCTTAAAATTTCCATGGCTGTCCTGAATGAATATTTCGCCCTGCTGGCCACTCCCACCACCCACAAAAAAATCGTCGAGGTTATCATGATTGATATCTGCAACAGAGATTTTTGGACCCTGGGTTGATAACATATGCGGGATAAGCCTCTCGATGCTAAACGCTATGAAGGTATTTTCTCTATGCTTGTAATTCACGGTAGTACGTTCAACCAGCAACGTGGTGTTTAGTTTCCTCTTATCGTTGGGTGACTCTCCATTGGCCTGATCCTGCCTGAACACCAGCACTTGGTTGGACTTCACGGACTTCATCGACTGCGTTTTATTATTCGGCCACCGGACGACCACTGAATCGATCTTCTCGTATTTCCCCAGTCCGACATGGGTGATGTAATCAACGGACGACAACCATCCGCGCGTGGGTACCTGTTCGTGGAAAAATTTATCCTTTCCGGCATAAACAGCGATGCGCGTACCGACCCCGAAAGGGTTTGCGCCGCTGCCCACAAGCCTTACCTTGATAAAATTCGTTGATCCCGCAGGCAGGTCGTTGCGATAGACGTACGCTTTTTTGTTGATGTTGTTTACGACCAGGTCAAGGTCGCCGTCATTGTCGAGATCCGCATAGGCAGCGCCGTTGGAAAGACTACTTTCGTCACCCAGCCACTGGGACGAAACACGGGTAAATGTCAGATCGCCGTTGTTTTGAAAAAATTCATTCGGTACGTCACCCGCTGGCATCTGATCGATCAACTGCTGATCGGTGTAATAGCGTTGTGCGGAATCACTGGATATGTAATTGATGTAGTCGAGGTCGTTAGGTCTGCCCACGATTCCATTGGAGATAAAAAGGTCCTTCTTTCCATCGTTATCGAAATCCGCAAACAGCGGTCCCCAGCTCCAGTCAGTCGCTTCAATACCTGCCGCGGGTGCGATATCGCTGAACATCACACTGCCGTCGGGAGCTACTCCCCTGTTCAGTTGCAATGCGTTCCGGGCAAACTGGAAATGGTATCCGTACCGCAGCTTGAACTCATAGATGTCGTATGAATCTTCACCCGCCGTCGTCTTGATCACTCCCTCATCTTTTGGGAGCATATCCAATGTAACGATCTCGGGGCGGCCATCGTTGTTGATGTCGGCAATATCGTTCCCCATGGAGAACCGGCTGGTATGCGGAATGGATTTTTCAAGCTGCTGAACGAAGGTCCCGTTACGCTGATTGATATACAGGTAGTCATTTTCGTTAAAGTCATTGGATACGTAGATATCCATGTAACCATCGAGGTTGACATCTGAAACGCCCACCGCCAGCCCATAGCCGATCTGACTGTTCAGTATCCCGGCCTTGGAGGTAACTTCATTATAGTGTGGTCTGCCCGTTGGGACAAGTTCATTCTGATACAATTTATCACCGGACAGGGGATCGCTCTGGTAACGTAGCATGGAGTGGCCGTACGAGCGGGCTGTGTGAACGGCGTGATTTGCCAGGTACATGTCAAGGTCGCCATCGTTGTCGTAGTCAAAGAAGGAGGCTTGCGTTGAAAAGCCCTTGAAAGTAAGTCCGTAATCATCCGTCTTATCGGTGAAGGTCAGGTCGCCGTTGTTGATAAAAAGCTGGTTTCGGCCGTCGAACTTCTTATAATTCCCCACGCCACAAACGAATATGTCGAGCAAACCGTCGCCGTTCACATCAGCCATGGTGACGCCGGTCTTCCAGTTGCCCGCGCCGGCAACACCTGATTTCGAAGTAATATTCTCAAATTGCAGATCTCCCTTGTTCAGGTATAGTTGGTTGTCACCCTGGTTGGAGGAAAAAAAAACGTCAGGCAAGCCGTCGTTATTAATATCGCCGGTCGCAACCCCTGCGCCGTTGTAAAAATAAAGGTATTCGATGATATTAAAATCGTCTGAATTCGTGAGGGTGTTCTCAAAATCAATTCCGGTGTGTGAGGACGCAACGCGGTAAAACATGAGATCCTTTTTGCCCTTTGGTTCGCACCCAGCCAAACCGGCAATTATGATCACGAAGAAAATCCTGCGCCACTCAGCATATGAATTCTCACTCACTTTTTGTCTTTCTTAAGGGATATGACCGAATTATTATTTCTGGAAATAAGAACACACTCCCCTGCCCGGGTATTTATCGAGATGATATCTCGGATTTCGCCGTCGATCCTGACACCAGACTGCTGATGGGTGGTGGCTTTAAAATTGTTATTTCCATCTCCAAGAAGTAAAACTCCGTAGCTCGCATCATACCGCCCGACCTCAGGCTTAGCGCCATAAAAATTTCCACCGAGCAGGATATCAGTTTTCCCGTCGCCGTTAAAGTCATCGACCTCGATCCCATAGACCGGGGAAACCTGTGCTTCAAGCGGAAGGTGCTTCAACGTGAACTGACCCTTTCCGTCATTTATCAGTATGCTTGTCGCAAGTTCATTAGCGTCCAGCTTTATTGCATTGTTCAATTGTTCCTCCGTAAATACGTCGGCAATTTTCTGATCCCGGTAACTTTCATACTTGAGGTATTTTTTCTTCAGCGATGGTATCTGGGCGACAAGATCGTGACGCAAAGCCATTGGATAGCTCTCCTCCCCGATATAGGTACAGACGATCTGCTCGAAGGTGCCATTCTGATCGAAGTCATTCACGTACATACAAACAGGTTTGTCTGCCGAAGCCCTGAACCGTGAATTCAGCCCATGGTTTCCCGCGACAAAATCAATATCCCCGTCGTTGTCAATATCCGCTGCTTCAATCCGGTTCCACCACCCGTTACTTTTGGAAAGTGCCGGGCTATTGGTGCTTTCGCTGAATTTACCTTTGTCATTTACAAATATCTTAACCGGCATATACTCACCCGTAATGACAAGGTCAGGATCATTGTCGCCATCGACGTCAGCCCATACCGCGTCCGTGATCATACCCAGTTTATTCAGTCCCGGCGCAATCTGTTTTGATACATCCTCAAATTTTCCTGTTCCATCGTTTTTCAGAATATACCCGTTCATGGGAGTTCCGTATATCACCGGCAGGACTCTTACGCCGACAAACAAGTCCTGATCGCCGTCACCATCATAGTCCGCAGCCTCAACCGTGGATGTACTTTCAAAATTCATTGTCGGAAGGGCCTGATTCGATTTTGAAAAATTCCCCTTTCCATCGTTGATATACAACCGGTCCAGCAGCGATCCCGAAGAACTGGAAAATTCAGTCCCCCCGCTACAAACGTACAGGTCAACATCGTGATCCCCGTCAGCGTCAAAAAACACGGAGCCCATATCTTCAGACCCTTTGTCTGTTTCCAAGAGCTTCTCATTCGATCGTGTGAACGAACCGTCTTTTGATTGAATGTACAAGGCTCCAGGCTGATCTTTCGCTCCTCCGATATAAACGTCGTCCATTCCATCTCCGTTCACGTCGCCTTTTGACATACGGGGGCCCTCCGTGCTTAGCATATGATAGATCAGGTGATCCCGGTCAAAATCCACAAAGTTGTTCTCTCGGTGCACAAAATCGACAAGGGCAGGTACCGGATCCATCAAACGGGTTGAGCGCGATTGGTTGTCGGACGAAGCAGTTAGATCGTTACCGGCAGGCACACCGTCCTTTTGGTCGAGTGTCAATGTCTGGTTGGTTGGAATATTCTTCAGGATGTTCTCCGTCCCATCCGGCCACTGAATCAGTACCTGGTCGACGGTATCAATTTTTCCCAGTCCGATATGCGGCCTGGGGTCCATGGAAGATTCAAAACCCCTGATCGGCATTTGCTCGATGTAGAAGGTTTTATCCTGGTCGCTTATGGTAATCCGTGCGCCGAAGGCATAAGTGTTTTTGGCCAGGCCCTTCAACTGAAATTTGAGATAACGGTTTGCAGGCAGCATCACGTTTGATTCATTTCGATAAACTGACGCAGCTTCGTTGACATTGTTTACCACAAGATCGAGATCTCCGTCATTGTCCAGGTCACCGTAAGCTGATCCATTCGAAAAATTCGGATTTCCCATGCCCCACTCTGCGGCCTTGTCGACAAAATTCAGATTGCCCTCGTTGTGAAAGGCAAAATTCGGGACAGGTGTGGAAGGGATGTACTCGACAAGTTTTTTATAGTCGACACGGTTCCCGGAAATAATGGTCTTCACAATTTCCTCATTAGAGATATACTGAAGGTAGTCCTGGTTGGTGAGGTCCTGAAAAATGCCGTTTGCGACGAATATATCTTTTAGTCCATCGTTATCCATATCGAACATCAGCGCGCCCCAGCTCCAATCGGTGGCTTCCACGCCCGCCAACCTCCCGACTTCGCTGAAGGTATCGTCGCCGTTGTTCAACTGGAGCATGTTCCGGGTGAACTGGTGAAAGTAGTCGCTCTGAACGTTATACTGATAGCGGTCCCAGTTTTCGAAGGTCGTTACCGTCTTGAGGCGGGCGTTGTCACGCGGTAACATCTCCGTTACAAAAATATCAGGGTAGGTATCGTTATTGACGTCCGCGAGGTCGGCACCCATCGAAGCTCCGCTGATCGATTTCATCCGATCCGGAAGGGATTCTTTAAACGTGCCATCCTGATTGTTGATATAAAGATAGTCGCGTTCGAAAAAATCATTTGATACGTAAATATCCTGCCAACCATCCTTGTTTATATCGCCAATCGTAACACCAAGACCAAAACCGATAACACTTCCATAGATACCTGCTTCTTCACTCACATCTATAAAATGTCCATTGTCATTTCGCATGAGTTTATCTCCGCCAAGGGAATCGCGCACTGGCCGCTCGTTTTTGCGAAGGTTAAAACTTCCTATTGCCTGGTATGAATTGTTCAAAACATAAAGATCTAGATCTCCATCGCGGTCATAATCGAAGAAAGCCGCATGTGTTGTATACCCTTTGTCGGCAACGCCATATTCCATGGCACGTTCTGTAAACGTAAGGTCTCCATTGTTGATAAAGAGTTCATTTTGCTTATTGTCGCCTTTTACGTCGCCGGAATTGCAAAGGTAAATATCGAGCCAGCCGTCACCATTTACATCCGCCATACTCACACCGGTTGACCATGCTTTCGTGCCATCTACGCCGGCCTTCGCTGTAATATCTTCGAAGGTGAAATCACCTTTATTGAGAAAGAGTTTGTTAGGTGACATATTACCGGTAAGGTACACGTCGACGAGCCCATCATTATTGATATCACCGAGTGCGACACCACCGCCATTATAATAGTTCCTGTAGGTGTAGATATTGAAGTCGTTGTCGAACGTGAGAATGTTTGAAAAAACGATACCACTTGCCCTGCTCACCTCACGGAACAGCGTCGCCTTCTCTTCTTCTTTCGGGCGACAGCTCATCCACGCAGCAATCAAAACAACGTATAAAAAAACATTCCTGCAGAATCCTTTCCTGGCAATGATCATAGCTCTATTTCTGATCTGGTGCTGCTTCTTCACTTAACGCCTCCTTGATTTCTTTTTCCACTTTCAAATCTGTAAAAACGGCCTGAACAAACTGGTCGTCCTTGATGAACAGATTAATTCTCCGCTTGCCATCCATCTTATAGTATATCTTACCCATTGTCGGGTGATCCAACTCCTTAAAATCTTCGCCATACCACTTTTTGAAAAGGGGAAGTATTCTCACGAACAGGGAATCAGACTTTGTTTCCCTCGCCCATGGAGCCCACGCCGCATAGCTGAATGTGACCGGCATCTCAAAAATTTTGTCGTTATGGAATGTCGGATAAAACCGCATGCTTACCGGCCGGTTTAATTCGGTTTCCAGCACGTATTCAACATTTTGATTTGTGGGGCCATGGGTGAAAATCTTTTTCCTGTTATACTCCCAGCAATGATCGAAAAAAGCTTTCTTCTCCATACCCAGGGAAATCCCCAGGAAAAGGCTATCGTATTTTTTGCGTTCCTCTTCGCGGTATTTGCCGGTGCATGATATAAGCACTACAACCAGGCCGGCGCAGAGAAACTTTAAAAACATTTCAGTCATTTTCACTTTGTATTGTTTAGTAAGTTAATATTTCAATTTTGTCATTGTTCCTCGCAACAACGACGAGCTTTTTCCCCATGTAGGTCATCTCTGTTATTGCTCTGATCTCACCCTTTATTGCGATGCCCGATACCCGAGGGGAAAGGGGTTTAAAGTTTCCCTTTCCGTCACCGGACAACAATAGCCCGTAGCCGGCATCGTAAATACCCGTTTCCGGCTTTGCCCGGTACAGATTCCCGCCCAAAAATACATCAAGGATTCCATCCTTATTAAAATCCCTGATCATTATCGCATATACCGGAGCCATTTGCGCCTGGACCGGAAGGTTTCTTTTTGCGAAGCTTTTACCTCCCTGGTTCAGCCACACGGCAGTCTCAAAGGTATAGGCGTTCAAAACGACTGACTTGGCCAGTACCTCAGACGGGAAAATTTCATTCATTGTCTTGCCCTGGTAATCTCTGTAATGCAGGTATTTTTTCTTTAATGCGGGGATCTGCATCAATAGATCCTGTCGGAGAACAAGCGGGAGGGCAACCCCCTTCTCAAACCTCGTCAAAATATGTTCGATGTTACCATTCTGATCGAAATCATTGACATGAAGCGAAACAGGTGTTTCCCTGCCGGCCTTAAACCGGGAATTGAGGCCGTGGTTCCCTCCTGCAATATCGAGGTATCCGTCATTGTCAAAATCGGCCACTTCGATCGAGTGATACCAGCCGTTCGACCTGTCAAATCCCCAGGCTTCCGTCCGGTCAACAAGTTTGCCGTTTTCATTCATCAATAAACTTAATGGCATCCACTCACCGGCGATCAGCAGGTCGGGTGCCTTGTCGTTGTTAACATCCGCCCATTTGCTGTCCGTGATCAAGCCCAGGTTTCTCAGGGCCGGAGCAATCTCGTCGGATACATTCCGGAAATGACCTTTACCATCGTTGCTCAGCAGGTATCCGTTGGCAGGAAGCCCATAAAAAGAAGGTATTAACCGCGATCCAACGAACAGGTCAACGTCGCCGTCAAGGTCAAAATCCGCAGCAGATACCGTCGATGTACTTTCGAAAGCATTGGCAACGGGCAGGGGTTGTGTGCTTTTGACCAGTCCGCCGTTACCTGAATTGAAATAGAGACGGTCAAGTAACGCTGCGGAGTTGGAGGAGAATTCATTTCCGCCGCTTGTTACGTAGAGCTCGGCCTTACCGTCGTTATTGGCGTCAAAGAACGCGCAGTCCGTATCCTCTGACTCTTTGTCGGCCTCAAAGATATCTTCGTTTGTTTTCCTGAAACCACCTGGTTTCAGTTGAACAAAGAGCGCTCCAGCCTGACCCTTGGCGCCGCCGATATAAAAATCGTCGAGCCCGTCGCTGTTGATGTCGCCGGTGCAAAGGCAGGGGCCTTCGTTCGAGATCATGTTAAACAGCAGGCGGTCGCGGTCAAAATCCACAAAATTGTTTTCGGCATGAACATAATCCGTTCCTTTGATCTTGCCCGGGCTCTGGAATAACGGAGTGACTATTGTCGGAATCCCCTTCAACGTCTGCTCGGGCAGCGCATCTTTCTGGTACACATGAAGGTACTGATCTGGATTTAACCCGTAAAATTTTGAAATTCTACCATCCGGCCAGCCGATGAATACGGAGTCAATCGTACCTGTATTCCCCAGACCGAAGTGCAGTCGGGAATCAACGGTTGACATAAAACCGCGCATCGGAGAAAGCTCCTGATAAAACAGCCTGCCGCTATCGAGCACCGTTACTGTGGCTCCCATACCAAAAGTATTCCGGCCTTCACCGTGAAGTACAACGGAAAGCGTGTGATTAGATGGTAGTTTTTGCCTGGAACGGTTTTCATAAATAGACGATGGCATGTTCACATTGTTCAATACAAGGTCAAGGTCACCGTCGTTATCGAGATCCCCGTAAGCCGAACCGTTGGAGTGGGTGGGCTCACCAAGTCCGAATTTATCCGCCTGGTTTGTGAAAGAAAGATCGCCGTTGTTATGGAAGGCATAGTTCGGAAGCCTGTTCGACGGGATTGAATCTACCAGGCGCTTAACTACTGTTTTCTCCTTTTTCAGTATTTCGCGGATCGTATTTGGATCGGCGATAAAACTGACATAGTCCTGGTTGATCAGGTCCTTGTAAATTCCGTTGGCTACAAATATATCCTTCAGCCCGTCATTGTCCATATCGAATATCAACGCACCCCAGCTCCAGTCGGTCGCGTGAACACCGGCCATCCTTGATATTTCCGAGAATGTACCGTCGCCGTTATTCAATTGCAGGACATTCCTGCTGAATTGTTTAAAATATCCCTGCTCATAACTCAATGAATACTTGTCCCAGCTTTCGAATTGTGAAGTCGTTTTCAGTCTGTCATCCGATTCGGGGAGCATTTCAGTGACGTAAATTTCGGGTAACCCGTCGTTGTTAATATCCGCCATATCCGCACCCATGGATCCGAGGCTTATTTCCCGCATGTAGTCTTCGAGTGATTCCTTAAATGTACCGTCGCTGTTGTTGATATAGAGGTAGTCCTTTTCAAAAAAATCATTCGAAACGAAGATATCCTGCCACCCGTCTCTGTTCACATCGCCGATCGTGACACCGAGGCCAAAGCCGATCTTGCTCGTATAAATTCCACTTTCTTCACTAACATTCACAAAGTGATCGTTATCGTTCCTCAGCAGTCGATTACCACCGGTGGTGTCCGGGATATTCCGCTGATTTTTACGCAGGTCAAAACCGCCTACGGCCCGGAGTGAGTTGTTGAGCAGGTAACAGTCCAGGTCGCCATCGCGGTCAAAGTCAAAAAAGGCGGCGTGGACGGAGAGTCCGTCGAAATCGAGGCCGTATGCTTTTGCTTTTTCGCTAAAAGTTAGGTCACCGTTGTTAATAAACAGCTCATTCGTTCGTCTTTGTCCGCCGGGGGGCCCGGATTTACAAATGTATATATCCGGAAGTCCATCCGAATTGATATCAGCGATACTCACGCCGGTAGTCCATATACCGTCCGAGGAGAGGCCTGACGTGGCGGTAACATCTTCAAATTTAAAATTGCCTTTGTTTATATAGAGTTTGTTAGACACGAGATTACCCGAGAAAAAAATATCCAGCAACCCATCGTTGTTGAAGTCACCCAGACCAACGCCACCGCCGTTATAAAAGCTTTTAAATGTGTACGGGTTGAGTGTCTCGGTATGGCTCAGTTCATTAACAAAATACACCCCTGTCTGTCGGGGGTCATGAAGTATAAAAAGTGTGTCTTCGGAGGTTTTATGTTCCGGGCTTTCACAACAAGCCAGCAGGAGGAGTATCGACACAAGAGGAACGTTCTTCAAAAAAAATGTAGCATTCAACATCCTCAGCATAATTCAACATGGGAAATTAAACCACCCCTCAACCGGATGTAAAATTAGAAACAAGTTTTAATTGGCGTCACAAAAAAACCAAAATAGGTCCGAAAAAGTGATGTACAATACATGTGCAATCTGGTCCGTGAGCAGCGATCTTGTCCGGCGTGTAGAGTCGCTTAAGCAACGATTCTATGTTTGCAGGGGTTCCTGTAAAAAAAAAGCGAGCATCCCCCAATGGAGGATGCTTGCTTTTTGGTAAAGAACATGACTTAATATCCCGGGTTCTGCGTCAACTTCGAATTGATGTCGATCTGCTGTTTCGGAATAGGGAAGATCGCATACTTGGTATCGCTTTCAGGCTTGGCTGCTTTAAAGCCCCAGGCCGATGAAAATTTACCAAAGCGTATCAGATCCTGGCGGCGTGTCATTTCAGCAAACATTTCACGGCCTCTTTCAGCCAATAATTTATCTGCATCCAACGCACCGAAAGGGTCAACCTTTGCACGGGTACGTACCTGGTTAACCAATGTTAGTGCTTCCGCATCACCAGGGCTCAATCTCCAAAGGGCTTCAGCGCGGGTCAGCAGGATATCTGCATAGCGGAAGATCACAAAGTCATTGCTCATGTTGTCTGTTCCACCCTGCTCGTATTTATACTTGCCGATCCGGGCACCACCCTGACGCCATGAGTTCGGGCCGATTTCATTGATCTTCGGCGTAAACACCAGTCTTGTTCCATCAGGATCAGGAGACGGAGCTGTTTCATTTTCGAAAGCAGGATCAACTGCAGGGTCACCGTTAGGTTTGTACTGAGGGCCAACGAGAAAGTTGGAGAGGCGCGAATCCAATGTACCGATATCATCGGCCACTTTATCTTCGTTTACATCCGGTGCAAGACCTTTCCAAACCGGTCCCTGAGGTCCTGGGTTTGTCACAGGGTCAGAGTAGGAATTGTAGAATTCTTCCACTACGGCATATCCGTTCCATGGTTGTTGCGTCAGGTTGAAAACCGTCTGGCTGGCGTAGTGAAGTGTCATCATGGGCCAGTTGAATCCGGTAGAGAACACTTTATCGTACGGATACACGAGGATATTTTCTGCGGATCCGGAGTTGTTCACCGCGAAGTTATCGGCATAAACGGATTCAAGATTGAATTTTGTTCCGTCGATGATCTCCTTTGCATCCGCGGCGGCTTTCGCCCACTGCTGAGTACCGGTATACACTTCCGCATTCAGGTAAAGTTTAGCACGGATCGAAAGAGCTGCCCAACGGGTCATTCTTCCGTATGTCGTAGCATCCTTTGCTGTCGGCAGGAGCGGAAGTATTTCGTTGAGTTCCGATTCGATGAAGTCGTATAACTGCTGACGTGTTGCATTACCGGGAGTCTCTGTAGATTTAAAATCCGTCACAAGAGGACCTCTCGCGAAGCCGTCCATGATCCAGTAATACCAAAGCGCCCTGATGGCACGCAATTCGGCGATGAATGCCTCGGCATCTTCATTACCGGCCGCCTTCAGATCCTCGAACTGGGAGATCAGACGGTTGGCAGTGTTCACACCACCGTACAGGAATGTCCAGGTGTTGTTGAAGAAAGAGTTGTCAGGTGTGTATTCGTGTTTATGTAACTGTTGCAAAACACCACCGTCGTACCAGTCTCCACCCTTTGTTGTGATGATCAGTTCATCCGAAACAAGTTCATTGGTAGACCACAATCCGGAGTGATTTCCAAGGCCACCGAAAGATGAGTAGGCCGCACCAAGTGCCGCTATGAATTCGTCATCGGTTTTGAAAAAGTTATCCGCAGTTACCGTACTGTACAGCTCTTCATCCAGGTCGGTACAAGACAGAGTAACAAAAGACATACTCAGCCCCACCAGCATTATTTTTCTAAAAAATCTATTTTTCATATTGTTAGCCTTTTTTAATTAGAAACCAAGATTTACACCTACGGTCCATGTTCTTGTAGTAAAATAGGTTGAACGTCTTTCAATACCGGAAGCCAGTCCGTCATCGGGTTCGGGATCCGTATCCATGTAGCGAACTTCGGGATCAACACCTGTGTAGTCGGTGATCGTGAACAAATTTTGTCCGGTTACATAAATGCGGCAATTGCGGATCATACCACCTTTCTTCACATCGAGGTTGTACCCGAGAGAAGCGTTGTTCAGTCTGACAAAGTTTGCTTTCTCAACGTGGTAGCTGTTTACGTTGGCCTTTGTTACGGAAGGATCATAGTACTTTGTAGTTACGATGTTCCAGTTGTTTACCGTAGTGGTTTCATTGTTTTCATAGAACGCGCGGTAGCTGTTCAGCAGGTCATGTCCAAGGGCACCGTTCAGGAAGATGGACAGGTCGAAACGCTTGTAGCTGAAGTTGTTGTTAAAGCCAAACGTCATCTTCGGAAGTCCGTTACCGATCACAGCCTTGTCTTCGTCGCTATCCGTGGATATTGTACCGTCACCGTTCACATCCTTAAACTTATAGGTACCGTCGGCATTCACACCATCATAAACAAGCCCCCAGAGATCGCCGAGCGGGCTGCCTTCCTTCACACGAACCAATTGTACCGCACTCTGACCGGGAGAACCCATTGACGCACGGTACAGAACACCACCTTCTCCAATGGAAAGGTTACCGTCCGGTGTTTTTAAACTAACCACTTCTGTCTTATAAGTTCCCATGTTACCGCCTACTGTCCAGGTAAAATTACCTTTGCTGATAGCGGCGTAGTTAAGGGTTAATTCCACCCCTGAGTTCTTCAGCTCACCCAGGTTAAGTTCTGTCTGTCCGAACAAATTTGGCGGAACAGGCACGTTAACGGGGAGGATCATATCCTTCGTCGTACGCTGATACCAGTCGAACGTACCGGATAGTTTGTTATCAAGCATTACAAAGTCGAAGCCTAAATCGATCTCGCTCTTGTTTTCCCATTTCAGGTCAGGGTTCGCGTTACTGATAGGACCGTAGCTGGGACCATAAGCGCCGTTATAGAAGAAGCTTCCTGTACGGCCGAAACGTTGCAGCGAAATGTATGAATTACCCGGCTGTGTACCGGTAACACCGTAGCTGGCTCTCACCTTTAAGCTGTTAACTGCCGGTATATCGATCAGGTTACTCAATGTAACGCCGGCGCTGGCCGCAGGGAATGTACCCCATTTTTCATTGGCACCGAACCGGGTAGATCCTTCCTGGCGTACGCTGGCGGAAACGAAGAAGTTGCCGGCGAAATTCAGGTTAACCCTTCCGAAGAACGCAACCAGTTTATTCGAGTTTGCATAGCTGCCCACGGAACCAAGACCATTGTCGAAGTCCAGTGCGGCATCGAGGTTGTTATAGGTAAATGCGTCCGTGAGGAAATTTCCGCCCGCCAGGGCAAAACCCTCATTGAAGAATTCCTGGTAAGAATAACCTCCCAAAACCGCGAGGTTCAGGTTGCCAATGGATTTATCATAGTTCAAGGTTGTTTCGAACAACTCGTTGTATCGCTGGTCAGTTGCTCTTCCCGCGCGGCCCTGGCCTCCCTGGCCTCCGAATTTCGATGTCTTTTTATTCGATCCGCCATAAAAATCGGATTCAGTTTGGGAAGAATAGAACGCCGCAGCGCGGAATCCGTCAACAAAATCGGAGAAGTCATACTCGGCGCGAAGGCTCACCAACTGGCGAGTTTCTTTCTTGTCGCGCTCGTTTTGTTCAACGATAGAAAGGGGATTGAAAAAGTCGAAGATATCACGTTCGGCATATCCGCCGTAAGCAGCACCCGCTGTAGGGCTGTTCGTTGTGTTATCATACACAGGCATCGTCGGGTTAGCGAGGATAGCATAGTTGAAAGATGCAGCGTTACCTTCCTGCGCGTCTTTTGTAGTAGACGATAAATTCAGGCTGAATGTAGCACGGTCCTTAAGGGCTTTTTGTGTAATGCTCAAACGGCCGTTAAACTGCTCGAAGCCGGATTTGATACCAACGCCCTGTGTATTCCGGACGTTCACGGATGCGCGATAGGTAGTCTGTGCGGTACCTCCGGTCAATGCCAGGTTATGTACCATGGCGTGGCCTTGCTGGGTTACTACATCCAACCAATCCGTTGTTGAACCCAGGTCTATGTGGCCTGGAACCTGGCGGTATTCCGCCGCGCTCATCACATCAATGCTGCGGGCAACATTTTCGATGGCAAATGATCCGTTATAATCGATTTGTACTCTTCCGGATTTTCCTGATTTGGTTGTCACCAGGATAACACCGCTACCACCCCGGCTACCGTAAATAGCCGCTGCGGATCCGTCTTTCAACACGTCGATCGACTCGATATCGTTAGGGTCAACCGTACTGAGTGATCCACCGATAATACCATCGATAACAACCAATGGCTCTACGTTAGCTCCGATGGTACCAACACCGCGGAGACGGATATTGAAACCCCCGTTAGGGTCACCGCCCGCGCGGGAAATATTCAAACCGGCAACTTTTCCCTGTAACAATTGAATCGGGTTGTTAACCGTACCTTTGTTAAAGTCTTCCGCCTTGATACTGGCGACCGAACTGGTGATCTCTTTCTTTTCCTGTGTACCGTAACCCACGACAACCACTTCTGTCAGCGCCTGGACATCCAGGGCAAGGGATACATCTACAGCGGATTGATTGCCGACCACCACTTCCTGCGATGTATATCCGACAAACGAGAATACGAGCGTTGCATTGTCGCTCACAGAAATAGAGTACTTGCCGTCCGCATCAGAAACGGTACCATTGCTGGTTCCTTTCTCTATAATATTAACACCTGGCACACCTGACCCGTCGTCAGCGGATGTCACTTTTCCAGTCACGGTTTTACTCTGGGCATTAGCCAAAAATGAGGCTAAGACGAAGAGTACGACCAGATACCTGCTTACTAACAGATAAAATTTCGTCATACAGTTTTTGGTTTGGGTTAAAATAATTTACTAACACTCACGAATTGCGATATACACACGTTTGCAATTCAATTTTAAGGTAGTTAGAACTTATTTAATACTTAATAAAAAAATGCATTTATTTTTACTGGAATCGACATCGCAATCGTTTCCAGTAATCAAAAACGGTGGAAAACAACCGGAACAAACGTTGACGCGCTCGCTGCCCATACCGACTCCCCCTGCTGCTTGTATCAATGAAACCGGTCGCCCGAAATTTATCTACAGGCTTTCAGGTCAGGTACTTAGGCGCTACCGTCGTTCCTGCTACCTTACATCCCTTGCCATTCTGCCGCGGGATATTTGTTGAATGTGCAAAAGCAATCGATTGCGGTTTGAAAAAATAATTATGCAACTAGTTGCGGTGATTCCGCAATAGTTTCTAAACTTGCAAACATGAAGTACAATCAAGTAACCATTAAGGACATTGCCCGCGAACTGGGCATTTCTCCATCGACAGTATCCAGGGCCTTAAAGGATCATCCGGACATCAGTCCCCAGACCAAAAAGGCTGTCAACGAACTGGCAGAGAAACTCAATTATCAGCCGAACATTGTGGCGTTGAGCCTCCGGCAAAGCAAGACCAATACCCTGGGCGTGATCATTCCGGAACTTGTTCACTTTTTCTTTTCTACGGTTATCAGTGGAATCGAAGATGTCGCCTACAGCGCAGGTTACAACGTTATCATCACACAATCGAATGAATCCCTTCAACGTGAGAAGATCGATATAAAAGCGCTATTCAACAGCCGTGTCGACGGCATGCTGATCTCCCTTTCCCGCGAGACCAATACATTCGATCATATCGAAGGTATACTTGCGAAAGGCGTTCCTATGGTGTTTTTCGACCGTGTATACGAGAATGCCAATTCCAGCATGGTGATCGTAGATGACCTGAGCGGCGCCAAGGAAGCAACGCAACACCTCATCGACCAGGGCTGCAAGCGGATCGCGCATTTGGAAGGTCCTCCCAACCTGGGTATCACCAAGCAACGGCTTGAAGGTTACCTGGAAGCACTAAAGGAAAATAATGTTCCTGTGCAATCCGATCTCATTGTGTCGTGTCCGTTGGGAACCATTGAAGAAGGTAAAAGCGCAACGGAACAGCTGCTCAAGATGAGCAATCCTCCCGACGCGATCTTTGCAACCAACGACCCGGCTGCCATGGGCGCTATGCAGGCCATCAAGGAAGCCGGCCTGAAAATCCCCAAGGATATCGCCGTCGTCGGGTTCAGTAACTGGTTCTTCAGTGCGCTGCTGGAACCACCGTTGACTTCCGTCGATCAACCTGGATTTGAAATGGGACAGGAAGCCGCAAAACTTCTAATCCGTCAGATCGAGTTCAAGTCGAAGGACAACGAAGATCCAACCCCGGAAACAAAGGTGCTGAAGACCCGGCTTATTGTAAGAGAGTCTTCCCTGAAAAAAGGAAAGCCTAAAAAGTAAAAGACAAAAGGCAGGTTTTACACCTGCTTTTTTTTACCCTGTTGCCGCAATCGTTTTCTGCACTTTTGTGCCCTGCCGTTTTAGGTTTAGTGCCTGTAATTATCTTTAATTGAGCCTATAATCAAGCGACTGCTACATGGCAAAAAAATTAACCTCTTCACGCAGCAAAAGCCTGGGTACTCTCAACGAATGGGCGAAAGTAACCCACGGCATACAAGGAAAAACAGACTTCGGAAATTTCAGGGTCCTCGTCTATACGGACAATATGATCCGGGTAAGTGTCACACAGGAAGAGGATTTCGAAGACTTCTCTTATGCGGTCGTTGCAACTCCACATCCCGTGAATTTTATACTCACGGAGCACCCCCACTCTATTGAAATCCAAACGGCGGCCCTGGTGGTCAACATCAGCAAAGGTCCCGTGCGTTTCAGTTTCCAGACCCTTCACCACCAGGTAATCAACGAGGATGACGCTTCTTTTGGTACCAGCTGGAGCGGTGAACAGGTTACGACGTACAAAAAACTACAGGAGGGTGAACGGTTTATCGGATTGGGGGAAAAAACTGGACCGCTTGACCGCAGGGGCTCCGGCTATCAGAACTGGAATACCGATAGTTTCGCCTACGGAACGGGGGCCGACCCGCTTTACAGTACCATCCCGTTTTATATCGGCGTCCATCACCACCTTGCATACGGGTTGTTCTTCGATAATTCCCATAAATCGTTTTTTAATTTTGGAGCATCTAACGACCGCTTTTCCAGCTTCTCAGCGGATACCGGTGAAATGGACTACTACTTCATTCACGCAGGATCGGTAGCCGAGATCATCAGGGAATACACGCATCTCACCGGCCGGATGGAGATGCCCCCGCTTTGGAGCATCGGTTATCAGCAATGCCGTTACAGCTACTATCCGGACAAAGAAGTACTGACACTGGCCAGCACCTTTCGCGATAAGGATATTCCGGCCGATGTAATTGTACTGGATATCCATTACATGGAGCAATACAAGATTTTCACCTGGAGCAAAAGGGACTTTCCCGATCCTAAAGCCATGATCGATCAACTCAAAGCCATGGGATTTGAAGTTGTCGTCATGTGTGATCCCGGTATTAAAGTCGAGAAAGGATACGACACATACGATGAAGGCGTTCGCCAGGACGTTTTTATCAAGTATCCGGATGGATCGAACTACGCCGGACAAGTTTGGCCCGGCTGGTGTCATTTCCCGGATTTTACCAACCCCAAAACACGTCAATGGTGGCAGGAACAATTCAAGGATTACGTAGCGATCGGTGTGGAGGGTTTTTGGAACGATATGAATGAAATCGCCTCATGGGGCCATATGCTTCCTGAAAACATCGAGATGAACTTTGAAGGCAATTACTCGACGATGCGCAGGGGACGGAATATATATGGATTTCAAATGGCACGCAGTACGTATGAGGGAACAAAAAAATTACTAAAGGGAAGACGTCCGTTTAACCTTACGCGCTCCAGCTACTCCGGTATTCAACGTTATGCAGCCGTATGGACAGGTGACAACGTCGCCTATGACGAACATATGATACTGGGTGTACGGATGGTGTCGGGAATGGGTCTGGGCGGGATTGCCTTCGCGGGGTACGACGTGGGAGGATTTGTAGGTGATGCCAGCACAAAGCTCTTTGCCCGATGGATCTCCATCGGCGCTTTCGCACCGTTCTTCCGCGCACATTCGATGATCAACAGCAGGGACTCCGAACCATGGGCGTATGGTGAAGAGGTTGAACAGATATCGAGGAACTATATCAAGTTCAGGTATCAGATCATGCCCTATATCTACTCCTTGTTCTACGACGCGAGCCATACCGGGCTGCCCGTTCAGCGTTCGCTTGCGATCGATTATACGCACAACTCCAGGATATACGAAGGGCAGTTTCAGAACCAGTACCTTTTCGGACCTTATTTCCTTGTCGCCCCGGTTGAAAGCGATAAGGAATTCGTCCGGGTGTATCTGCCCGAAGGGGAATGGTACTACTTATACAATGGGAAAAAGTATGGCGGAAACAGCGAGGTTATCCTCGAATGCCCGTTGCATAAACTGCCTGTATTTGTAAGAGCGGGAGCGCTTATTCCGATGCAGCCGGTAAAATCGAATACGAAAGAACTTTCGCAAATCCTTATTCTTCATGTCTACGCCGGGAGGGGATCGTCCTTTACCTTTTATGAAGATGATGGTTCTACGTTCGAATACCAGACGGGGCGTTTCGCAAAGCGCGAACTGGTCTACGATTCCGAAAAAAGGGAGGTTAGCCTGTCGCCCGTAACGGGTAGTTATCGTTCATCCCTGAGCAGGTTAAAGCTGGTTATTCACGGACTTGATGAGCACACCCATAGCATACGCGTTAATGGAACGGAAGTCAGGCTTTCGAGGGATATCAACAGATTTTTTGCACCTCTCGAAAAATTCGACCCAATATACGATCCCGAGCCGGCGCCACAGGAAGATGTCCATACGGTGGAAGTAGACTACCGCAGCGATGAGTTGATATTTACGTGGTAACGCCCGCCGGTTTGTATCAATTGCTGAATTAATTATTACTTTCATGTCTGTTTAAGGTTAAGCGTCGGGGATTGTTGATGCCATGGCGTTGAGTCCAGGCCGGGTTTAGTGATTATGCTTGCCTTTTATTGTATGATCTAATGTGGCTGATTTCACTAACATGAACACTAAACCCCCGCTCTCAAAACCCCGCTTGTCACGCTGGCAGATCTGGAACATGAGTTTTGGATTTCTGGGAATTCAATTTGGGTTTGCCTTGCAGAATGGCAATGCTTCGAGGATCCTCGGGATCTTCGGCGCCGATGTTGAACACCTGTCGTGGTTTTGGCTTGCTGCTCCCCTTACAGGTATGATCATTCAACCCATCATCGGATATTACAGTGACCGTACCTGGACTTCATTGGGAAGACGAAGGCCCTATTTCCTGGCGGGCGCGATACTTGCCTCGGGCGCATTGGTGTTCATGCCCAATGCAAGCATCCTGGTAAATATACTTCCTCCGCTTTATGTCGGAGCCGGAATTCTCATGGTGATGGACGCATCGTTCAATGTGGCTATGGAACCCTTCCGTGCATTAGTAGCAGACCTCCTGCCGTCGGACCAACGAACACTGGGTTTTTCCATTCAGACGTTTCTGATTGGAATGGGCGCCGTGATCGGCTCGTGGTTGCCTTACATTTTTGCCGAATTTTTCGGTGTACAAAAAATCGCAGGATCCGGTGAAGTGCCGTTTAACGTTACGCTGTCGTTTTACGCAGGTGCATTTGTTTTTCTCTTTGCTATCGTCTGGACTGTGATTACCACGAAGGAATACCCGCCCGACGAATCCCGGAAAGAACGCGACAGCAACGAACCCGGTGGAAAAGGAATTTCCGTGATTATACGTGATTTTGCGGGGATGCCGAGGACGATGAAACAACTGGGCGTCGTTCAGTTTTTTTCGTGGTTCGCATTATTCTCTATGTGGGTCTTCTCAACGTCTGCGATTGCTACCCATGTGTACGGATTACCCGTTGGCGATACTTCCTCGGGTGCCTATCAGGATGCGGGTAACTGGGTAAGCGGACTGTTTGGTATTTACAACGGGGTGTCTGCTGTTTACGCGTTGTTGCTTCCTGCTATTGCACTTCGGATCGGCCGCAAGCTCACGCACAGTGTATCCCTTACGGCCGGGGGTATCGGACTGATATCCATTTATTTCATTCACGATCCTTTCGTCCTGATCATTCCCATGGTCGGAATAGGATTCGCGTGGGCCAGTATACTTTCCATGCCCTACTCCATTCTCGCTGGTGCAATACCCGCCCACAAAATGGGGATATACATGGGAGTATTCAATTTCTTCATTACCCTTCCCCAGATTATCAATGGTGTAGTAGGTGGTCCGATTGTCAAATACGTGTACGGTTCAGAAGCGATCTACAGCCTTGTTATGGCCGGTGTCTTCCTGCTGATCGGGGCTTTCTGCATGCGGTTTGTGGATGACAAAGACGACATGATCCAGGCGCCGGGTACGCGGTGATACGGTATGGGATACCGATGTAACTTAATCGTTCATTTTTAAATTTATTTTTCACCTTCGCACACTATCTTTCGCCACAAATTGAATACCATCCCATATGAAATCAGGGCATTTGCTTATCGTCATTTCCGTCCTTGTTTTTTCCGCCTGCAGCTCGGGAAAAAAGGCGTATGAAAGAGGAGATTATTATGAAGCCGTTCTGAAATCTGTATCCCGGTTAAGGCAGAATCCGGATCATTCAAAATCGCTGGAGGCCCTGAAGAATGCCTACCCTCTCGCTGTTGAGTTTTATGAAAACGAGGCAAGGAATGAGATTGCCTCGAATTCCAATTATAAATGGAAAAATGCCATTCAGTCTTACAGTTACATTAACACGTTATACGAAGCGATCCGTCAGTGCCCCGGATGCAAGAAGGCTGTTCCCAATCCCAAGAACTATTATTCGGAGATCGGACCGCTAAAAGAAAAGGCTGCGGAGGAAAGTTATACCGCCGGCATAGATGCCCTGATGAAAGGTAACCGCAATGATGCCAAGAAAGCATACTTCAATTTTGTGGACGCCCAGAATTTTGTTCCGGGATACAAGGATGTTATCGAGTACCTGGATAAGGCAAAAGACGTAGCTACACTAAAAGTTATCCTGGAGCAAATTCCGGTACCCGCGAGATACAATTTAAGCGGCGGTTTTTTTCAGGACAAGGTGGAAGAGTTCCTTCGTTCGAACTATACGGAAGGGACTTTTATCAGGTTCTATACGCCTGAAGAAGCCAACGTCGTAAAACTCGCGTCGGCTGATCAGATCATCCGGATTCAGTTCGATGATTTCTCGGTGGGTAACTCATCGCTGAAGGAAAAAGAAGAGACGGTCACCAAAGATAGTGTCAAGGTCGGTGAGGCAAAAATCGACGGCAAAGTTGTACCGGTTTACAATACCGTTAAGGCCAAGCTCACAACCTATCGGAAAGAGTTGACCTCGAACGGATTACTTAGTATGATCGTAGTGGATGCCAAAACTTCCGGCGTCTTAACACACCGGAAGTTCAATGGCGAGTACGTCTGGGTTAGTCAATGGGCCCGTTTTAATGGCGATGATCGCGCCCTCAGCGATCAGCAGCTGAAGATGTGTAAACTGCGGGAACAACAACCTCCAAACCCGCAGGATCTCTTCCTGGAGTTCACCAAACCCATCTACAACCAACTGGTACCGGCAATAAAAGGATTCTACCAAAACTATTAAATGAGCCGCCACCCGGCAGCAAATGTCGCCGATCTGACCAATGCCCATGGACAGCTAAACCATTTTGTATCCGGTGTGGTTTAGTAGACAATTACCATGTACTGATCTTTCGTTATTTAATCCCCCAATTCCGGGATACTAATTGAGGCAGTCGAAAACCGTGTTTTTATGACGAATGAATTGAATTCCTCCAACCTGCAGCTGGCGACCTTTGGATCGGGGTGCTTTTGGTGTACCGAGGCTGTATTTCAGCGGGTGGCGGGTGTGGAGAAGGTGGAGTCCGGTTATGCGGGCGGAAAAGTAAAAAATCCCACGTATAAAGAAATTTGCAGCGGTCTGACGGGTCATGCCGAAGTCATCCGGCTGACGTACGACCCGAATAAGGTAAGTTTTGAAGCCCTGCTGGAAATTTTCTGGAAAACGCACGACCCCACTACACTAAACCGCCAGGGAAACGACATCGGAACCCAGTACCGAAGTGTGATCTTTTACCACAACGAAGAACAACGGAACCTGGCCGAGGCTTACAGGCATAAGCTTGACGAGTCGGGAGTGTTCGATCGTCCGGTTGTGACCGAGATAAGTCCGGCTACAACCTTCTATGTTGCTGAAAATTATCATCAGGATTATTATAACCTGAACGGCAACGCTCCGTACTGTGCTTTTATTATCCAACCCAAGGTGGAAAAGTTAAAAAAGGTTTTTAGCGATAAATTGAAAAAATAGTTGATTTTTTTTTGATGCTGCGAAACCTGTGCCTGTCATGCACGTTAGTATTCCTTGAGTAGAGTAATTCTTCTCATAGGTTTAGGTTTAGGTAAACAAAAAAGCCCAGAGACGCTGGGCTTTTTTGCATTTATATACAGTCTCCTCTTTACACCGAATCATTGTTGTCCTTTTTGTCTCCGGCATACTGTTTTTCCAACTGGTGAAGCTGCTGATTCAGTAAATCAATCCTCACCAGTAAGTTGAGCACCAGGGCATCCTTAACCTTGTCACTTGGCCGTGTTTTCATCTCCTCCTTCAATACCATATACATCGCCTCCAGCTGTTGAAAATCCTGTGTGAATCCATTCAGGCCTTCATTTTTATGAAATTCATCGATCATTTCAACCTTCTCGGAAATTTGCTGAAAGTAAAATGCCTCCACATCATTGAACTCACTGTTGGTCTTGAGCAAAGCACTGTTTTCCTTCCCGTCCCTTTTTTCAGGGATCAGCAGGTAAACGGACAGCGCCATAAAAATCATTGCGGCAGCGCGCCATACGAATAAAGAACTCCAAATACCCGCAGACCTCGCAGGCAAAGCCTTCTCGATATTACTCCAAATCCGTTCCGGTGGTTCCTTATCGTCAAACGCGCTCCGGTTTCGACGGATAAAATCTTCCAATGGTTCTTTCATTACTGGTAGTAGTTTTAAGACAAACCCTTTTCTGTCAACAATTCCCTTAACTTGTTCTTGGCACGGTTCAACTGCGATTTCGACGTCGATTCTGATATGCCCATTATTTCCGAGATCTCCTGGTGATCGTACCCTTCCAGCAAATATAAAGACAACACGGTGCGGTAACCATCCGGCAATTGCTCAATACATCGCTTCACTCGCTCAACGGTAAATTCATCCCCATATTCAGCGGGCGGTTCAGCCTCGGCAACGTCCCAATGCTCATCCTCCGGAATCGATTCATGCTTTCGCTTCTTCAGGGCATTTATCGCTTTGTTAACCACGATCCGTTTCAGCCAGGCCCCGAACGTGGCGTCACCCCGGTATTTATCAAGATTTCGGAAAGCGTTGATAAACGCTTCCTGCAAAACATCTTCCGCCTCCTCTTCGCTCCGGGTAATACGGTATCCTACATTATACATCGCCCTGGAATAGAGTTTATAAAGGCCATAATGTGCCTCCCTGTCACCCGCCTTGCAGCGCGCAATCAGCTCTTCGTGCATGCTTAATACCTGCTGATCCAATCGAAATCCGACACTTTGGTTACAAAGACAAGTTAGAAAGAAAAGGGTTGCATCGAACGGGCACCAATGGATATGCCACTATGATTCATCCTCGTCGACTTTTTTATTTGTTGCTTAAAACGAGCCCTTTTTCCCGGGCGATCTTCATCAGAAGTTCCAGCGCCTCTTCCTTGTTATTCTTTATTTCACCTTCCAGGATAGCCTCCTTGATCTGTTCCTTGATATCACCAATGATCCGGCCGGGCGGTATCCTGAACATTTCCATGATCTCATCCCCTGTCACCGGCGGCTGAAAGTTGCGGATATGGTCCTTTTGTTCCACCTCCGCTATTTTCTGCTCCACCAGATCGAAGTTCTTCAGAAACTTGCTCACTTTTTCCAGGTTCTTGGACGTGATATCGGCACGGCAGAGTTTCATCAGGGCGTCGATATCATCGCCGGCGTCAAAGAGCAACCTGCGGACGGCGGAATCTGTTACTTCCTTTGCCAGCGGTATAGGCCTCAGGTGCAGGCGGACCAGATTCTGGACAAACTCCATCTTCTCGTTCAACGGAAGCTTGAGTCTTTTAAAAATCCCTGGCGTCATACGGGCCCCTTTTTCCTCATGACCGTGAAATGTCCAGCCATGATTCTTGTCATAACGTTTGGTTGCCGGCTTTGCGATATCATGCAGTATCGCTGCCCATCTTAGCCACAGGTCATCCGATACTTTCGATACATTGTCCAGAACCTGAAGGGTGTGAAAGAAATTGTCTTTATGGGCACGGTTGCCAACGTATTCAACGCCGTGCAACGCCACGAGCTCCGGAAAAAACTGGTTCAATAGTCCGCTATGAAAAAGAAGTTTGAAACCATAGGAAGGCAGGGGGCTTAAGATGATCTTGTTCAACTCGTCCGTAATACGTTCCTGTGAAACGATTTTTAGCCGTTCCGCCTGTGTAACGATCGCCTGATATGTATCGGGTTCAATATCGTACCCAAGTTGGGACGCAAACCGGACTGCCCGCATCATACGCAACGGGTCGTCTGAAAATGTGACAACGGGATCAAGGGGTGTACGGATCGTATTTCTTCTCATATCCTCGCGGCCGTCAAACGGGTCGATGAGTTCTCCAAACCGGTCATGGTTCAGGCATATCGCCATAGCGTTCATGGTAAAGTCACGCCTACGCTGGTCGTCCTCAAGCGTTCCGTCTTCAACGATGGGTTTCCTGGATTCACTCCGGTACGATTCTTTTCTTGCCCCGACGAATTCAAGGTCGAGGTCGTCAAGATGGATTTGGGCTGTTCCGAAATTTTTGTAGACCGTTACACGAGCACCCGATCCAAGAGACGTGGCGACCTGCTGGGCGAGGTGGATACCACTTCCCACGCAGACAAAATCGATATCCTTGGATGGCCTGTTCAGGATCAGATCACGCGTGAATCCTCCGACGACATAGGTTTCCAGGTTTAACTGGTCCGCCACAGCGCCTATTTTCTTAAAAACCGGGTGGGTAAGAGAAGATGCTAAATTCATTGTCAATGGTTGTCGGCACGCAAAATTCGGCCGGCAAATTAACCATTACGGCAGGATGGACAAAGTTAAGTTGTTGATCAGGTTGCCGGGAAGTATCCGGAGAAGAGCACCTCGGTTAATTCCAGAATCCTTCCTTGCTGTTGAATGTGGGGCAAGGTATCAGCCTGTATTTTTTCTTAATATCCTTTCGCGTCGACTTGGTATTGAATTCATATACGATGGAAATCTCATGGGCACCGCCCGAAGCCGTCTGTAGTTCGGAAACGGTAAAATCATAACTGTAACCGATGGTGAGATTCTTAAAATACAATCCCAGGTAAAGGATAAAAGCATCCTGCGTGATGCTGTTGATCACCGACTTTTGAAATGGCTTGCCCCTGTACCACACTCCCACTGATACCGGATCGATGTGGTAGTTCAAGCCCAGATCCAGTTGTGTAAATGTGTTGCCCTGCATACGGTAAATAAACGACGGTGTGAGGTAAGAAACCCTGGCACGGGTCTTTAAACTTCCGTTCAGGCTTAACCTGACTCCCCCATGGACAGCGGTTTTCATCCCGAGACGGCTGACATCGTTAAGTACGGACAGGTTCGGTCTGTTCATGTGCATGAACGAAGCGCCGATCCACAGACTTTTCGAATACAGTAAGAAGCCGGACCCAAAATCAAAATAACTCTGACGTCCCAGCTTGTTTAATTCCGGATCAAGTGATATTCCGTCGTATTCGAGGCCGTCACCCAGTTTAAGTTTCGTCCGGTCCAATCCATTGGTTCCATATCCGAAAGAGAGCCCCGGGGAAAAAACGATGTTCTCAGTCAGCTTCACTTTATAGGAGTAAAGCAGGCTGGCTGTCGTTGTCCTCCACCCTGCCGAACCCATTTTGTCAGTTGTGAACAGGAATCCGAATCCACTTCTCAGTTCATTGATAAAAACATCATAAGACGCTGCATAGGTTGAGAAAGCCTGCGGCAGGCTTGGCCATTGTATGCGGTGATTTAAAACAAGGCGTTGCTGGGGCGTGATCCCGGTAAATCCGGGATTCAGATAAAGCGGGGCCTGGTAATACTGAGAGAACTGCGGATCCTGCGCCTGCACGCAAAAACCGGTAATCAGCATAAACAAGGGTAAAAGTTTTTTCATCCGCTTTAAAGTTATTGAATTCTCATCGTATCAAAGTTACATCCCCCACTTTCGTCGTTCGTTGGCCGTCGGAGAGACGCAAGATCAGCTTAAAGACATATACACCTGCGGGCAGCAACTTGCCATTGCGGTCATACCCGTCCCATCCGATGTTCCTGTCTCGGCTTTCAAAGAGCAGATTACCCCACCGGTCGAAGATCTGCATCTGAAACTCTTCGATACCTCGCGCGATCGGCAGGAAAACGTCATTAAACGTACCGTTGCCTGCAATCCCTCCTGTCGAGCCGTTCGGGTTAGGTGTGAATGCATTCGGCAGCTTAATATAGCCGCCGTCCAGGGCTATCAGTTCGTTTCGAACAGTATCGTAGCAGATGATATTTCCGTCGAGGATACCGTCTCCGTCCACATCGCGGTTGCCATTGTCAAAACCTGCAACCAGGGTTACGTTATATTTGCCCTCCAGCTTATACAGGTGACGGGGCTCAAATTCATTGGACGTCGTTCCGTCATCAAAATCCCAGAAGTACTGACTTGCCCGCGCCGACTGGTTGAACGTCTGCATTTCGGTATCCGGAACATACAGCGGATTTGGCCGTAATTCGAACAATGCTGTCGGCACGTCGAACACTTCGAGTCCTTTTTGCTCGGCGACTGCTGTCTGACCGGTGGCATAAAAACTCGCCGTGAGATAAATGTCGTATACGCCGGGTTTGAGAATCCTGAATACAGGATTAGCCAGGTTTGATGTCGTCACCAGTCCTGACTGGTCGTATACCTCCCATGCAAATGTGTCGGCGCCGGGTGACAGATTTTCCACAGTGATGTCAACCGGGAAACAGGATGCAAGAGGAGTTGCCCTAAATGCAGCTCCAAGTATCGGCAGTTCGATGTTTATGGTTTTTGTGACCGAACTCCGGCATGTTTTATTGTCGATATCCCTGGCGTCGATGTTGATAGCCGTCAGGATCACATTCTTTATGCCGGGTGTGGGATAGTCGACGGTAAACGGAGCAATACCAGTACCGTTAGGCGGATCCGCCCTCACGTCGCCGAAGTCCCATGTATATTCAAAATCGTTGTCGTCAAGCGGCGCGGAGTTATTGGTGAACTCCACCGTCGACACACCTCCCGCAAAAGGAGACGGCGGATCCGGTGTATTGATAATACCTGCCGTTATTCCACGGTAGACCTTTACTTCTTTCCTGTATTCCGCTGCGCAGCCTTCATTATTCGATGCCTCGTAAACCACCTCGTAAATAATAGGATTGGTGGTGGTATTATTTGTCATCACATAGGTGATGTCGGGTACAGGTCCGGCACGAACCTCCATCTGGTCCGTTGTTCCCAGAACCTGATAATACCACTTGCCGACGTCAACACCCTGCGACTGATCCGTGAAACGAATGCTCTCACCGCTGCACAAAACGGGATCACTGGGCGAAATATTCAGAACGACTGTAGGGAAAACTGTTATCGGTTTCGTTGCGAACTTGGGCGCACACAACGCGTTTTCCGCCTGCAGCCTCACCGGGTAAACGGTTGAGCTTTCCGTCGACCCCGCCGTGAAGACGTGTGTAATGGTGCTCACACCCAGCGGAATCTCACCAGGGTTGATCACATCCTGTTGTCCATCGGACCAAATCCATGTGTATTTAACACCCTGTTCGGCAACCCATTGGAATGTGAATGTACCACCGGAACATTGCGCAATCGGCGCCAGCACTGTAAAGTCCGGATCGATCTTGATAATATCCACGTCGATTGCCTGCGGAACATTCGCAGCGAGGCAACCGTTCAGATCTTTCACCCGGAGAAGAGTAAAGGTCGCAGGCGCCTGAAAATTACTGATAGGAATGGCTGTATTTTCCGTTCCGATAAGGTTAATAAAGGTGACCGCTCCCGAAGAGTAGTCGTATTCGATCGGGGCCGCACCTCCGGTCATACCCAGTTGAAGGGTAAACGATTCACCCTGGCATACCTCCGACGGTGCGTTGAACGAGACGACCGGAAGCGGGTTAACGACGACCTGAACAATGTTGTCCTTGCCAAGTATCTCACACGCAACTCCTGTCCTGGCCGATACACTTCTTACCACTCTCCTGAAATAGGTCGTCTGCGCCAGGACCAGCGGATCGTACGTTGTGGCGGTCGCGGCCGGGATATCGATCCAGTCTGCATCGTTAGCCGATCCTGTCAGCGACTGTTGCCACTGATACTGATAATTGCCCACTCCGCCGAAGGCCGGAACAAGCTGCTGAATTTCCGTAGGATCGTCGCCCTGGCAAATGGACTGATTTATCCCGACAAAACCCGGACTGAAAGGCGGAGGATTTACGATGATCGCAGATGCGGGAAGAGATTCACAACCCTTACCGTCACGTACCACGGCCGTATAATTCCCGAAACCGAGATTTGAGAATGTTGTATTAAATGCCGGCGTGTTGACGATCGAAGGATTCAGCGGATCGCTCGCTTTTGTCAGTGTCACCGTGTAGTCAGGCGGAAGATTCCCCCCGGAGAACGTGATCGCGATTTCGCCATCCAGCGCATCACGGCAGCTCAGGTTAAATCCGTTGGCATCCGTTGCAACGGCGAGGCTATTTATTTCCACCTGTGTAGGTTGATCCAACGTTACCTGGTCGGAATCCACTTTACAATTGTTCGAGTCGGTAACCCTGACGTTATACGAACCGGCACCGAGGTTTGTAAAGATCCCGTCGTTATCCGGATCGGTCGCATTTGTCTGCAACAGCAGGTATGAATTGTAAGTACCAGTACCTCCGCTTATGTTCGTACTGATTATTCCGTCGTTGCCCAGGAAGCAGGTGATCTCCTGGTCGATGTTGAGGGTCGCTACAAGAAGCGGTGGTTCGACAAGGTCTATCGTTTGAGACACGGTACATCCCTTTGCATCCTGAACCTCAATTGTATGAGATCCGGCGGCAAGGGAACTGAAATCATACGTGACGACACCGGCATTGATAAACGGTCCGCCGTCGATACGATAGGCATAAACAGGTGTACCGGTCTGCACCGTGATACTGATCTCTCCCGTATTATCGGCGTTACAATTCAGGTTAAATCCATTGTAATCGCTTATCGTGCTTGTGATGGACACATCCGGATTGACGGTGTATTGTACGGCTACGACCTTCCGGCAGGTAGTGGGAATGTATTCGACCTCCACAAAAACGGGAATAGCATTCCCCATCACGTATGCGCTAAGGGCCGCATCCGGTATAACCGCTGCGGGTCCCAGCCGGGGGTCAGTAACATACCACGTAATCTTCGTATCCGGAGTTCCTGCGTCCGGCGTAATAGCCGTTTCAGTAGCCTTTAAGTTTGCCGTGTAGGTATTTCCACCGGGAACATCCGAACAGGCGATCAGGTTTTGCGCATTGGCAACCGGCGATTTTAAGATCGTGACGACAAATGTCTGGATCGGGTTAATACATCCGCCCGGACCGTCTTCGCCGGGCTGGTTCCTGCCCTGAACTTCAAAGGTCACGGTTCCATCCTGCGTCGACGACGTATTGGTCAATACCATGTTGGAAATGTTGCCAATCCCCGCGGCGGGGCTGTTGACGACAACAAATGGATCGACGATCTTCACGAGCCAGAGAAAATCAGCATCGGGATTGTTTGCCGACGTAAAATTCACATTCAGTAAATCGCCGTTACATATCGTCGGGGCGACGGGGTCTACAATAGTATTCGGGTAGATCGTCACATTGACCATGGACGGAATTCCCGAACATCCGATCAGCGTGCTATAGGGTATTATTTCGATTGCCACAACCTGGTTGATACCGGTGTTGTTCAGCCATCTGTTGTTGAACAGCACATCGTCGTCGTACAGGGTTATACCATCGGCTACGGGAATATCGCCCGGGACAACCGGAGTGACGCCTGCCGGCACCGTTATACTATTAATGATGAATTTATCAACCGGGAAAGTATTTTCAGCTGAAATAAGCGTGATCTCAGTTTCCGCTCCGCTGCACACGCTTCTGCTTAATGTCGGATTCAATTGAGGTTCGGGGTTAATTCTCAGGGTAATAAAGCCCGACGATCCTTCGCAACCTTTCGCGCTGATCCCCGAAACAGTATAGCGAACGTTGAGTGGTGTCACCGTTTTATTTTCAAAACGGTCCGTGAACAACACGTTGTCGGCCACCGGGTTCTGCGGGGGAGTCAGGGACGCGTTCAGAATAAACAGACCTCCGTCCAATACGCGTGCTCTGTAATTATAATCCGTAGCCGGTTCGCTGCCGCCGGCAACGGCAAGCGTGATTTCCGCGTCGTCCTGGCTGCAGATGGTCTTATCCAGCGTCGCCATTACCGGTCTCCGGTTGATAGCAATCGGTTGGGTAGCGGCAGGGCCGACGCAGCCGACGGACGTTGAGGGAGTTACGATCACATCACCGGGAATGTTTCCGAAATTCACCCGCACTTCTTCCGTTCCCTGTCCCAGGATGATCGACGAACCCGGCGGAACGCTCCAGGCATAGGTCAGGTTGGAAAACAAGGGTACGTTAAAGACTACATCCGTTTCAAATTCACATACTTCAGCCGGGCCTGTGATGACCAGTGCACCTGGATTGTCTTCGATCGTGATCGTCAGTTGCTGAGGTACACCGGGGCAGCCCTCGGGTGACGTTTCTTGTACCTCGATCGTGATGCCACCGGGAACCACATTTGGAAACTGAAGCAGTACGTAAAAATCATTCGTAGGGCCGATCACAGTGGCGGTCGGTGGTATTGTCCATTGATAGGTATGACCCGGCTTCAACTGGTCTACTTTAAAGAAGATAACGTCCGTGGGATCCAGACACACGGTGTTGGGTCCTACGATCGGATTGTCAGTAGGAATTGCGTTGATACTGTAGGTCACCTCGGCCACGTTGAAGCACCCTGTGATCGTGTTTTCCACCCGGGCGTAAAAAATCATGCCGTTGGTGATATTATCGACATCGGCCGGTGTCGCGACGGGAATAGACACATTGCTGTCCGTGAACCAGCTGACACTCCGGTTCCCGGTGTTCAATGACACATCTCCGTCATAGGCTGTAAGGTCGAGATTATTGACAACTCCTCCGCCCAGCACTTCTTCACAGATTGACGGGTTCAGGTTGGCCACGAAAGGCTTTGGCTGAATAATAAAATTCACAACACCGTCGGATGAGCAAACCGGAACACCTGTGGTGCTCACGCGAACATAAAAGATTTCGCCGTTCGCTACATCTTCGTTTGTCGGGTCCGGTACGGCAACGGTACGGGCAGCATTCGAAAACCAGGTGACCACGGTGGCAAACCCGCCGTTGACTTGATTATCATAAAAGGTCAGGTCCACACCCTGGGCTACGCCGGAGTTTACAGCGGTTTCGCAGATATCGTTTGGTGAAATATTAACCACTACCGGTGCCGTTGTTCTGTTTATCGTAAAGTCGGCCGTTGACGGTGCGCATGTACCGGCCGCGCTGTTGACGGTCCAGCGAAAAACGTTCGCGCCGAACTGCAGGTTACTGACAGCTGTCGTAATATTCAATGGATCGGTGATCGTAGGTCCGGCGGTTATGGCAGACCACACGCCTGATCCACCCTGATCAGGTGGTATGGCATTCAGGTTCGCCGTGCTGCCGCAGACATCGAACGGAGAGCCGATCACTGCGGCGGGAGCCGGTTTGTTATCAAACGTAATGATTACCGTGTTGCTTACGTTTCCGCAGGCTGCCTGGGGGTGAATAGCCACCAGCCGCAACGTTACGGTACCCGCTGCGAAGTCACCTACGGAAGGGGAATAGCTGTCGTTGATCGTAACACCGGGAATATTGGAACCCACGGCCGCACCGGAGGAAACAAAGGTCCCCGAACCGGAAGCGATCTCCCACCGGCCGGAAGTTGCACCTCCGCCAACGGTACCGTTAATGGCAAAAGGCGCGATGGGGGCGGGAATAACATTTCCATCCACACAAACGGTCTTGTCGGGTTCCGGGGTGGATGTTGCCGGCTCATAAAAGTTGATATCGACGTTAGCCGATTGTGGTGCACAGGATCCGCTGCTGAATTCCAGGGTAAACCGATATGTTCCAAAAGTGCTTACCGTAACGGAAGCAGGAATCTGGTTGGCATTTGTTATTGCAGCCGTGCCCGGCCCGGTGTTCAGTGTCCAGCTGATTATCTCACCGCCGGTTGGTATCACGGCGTCCAGGGTTCCGTTAAGTCCGCAAAAATCGTCGGGAGTAGGAACCGGAATAGCCGGATCACGGCCAAACGATATCTGTACATCGTCCTGGCTTTGACAGGTTCCGTTATCAAGCGACCACCTGAAGACATAAATTCCCGGTTGCGTTACGGTGACTGATGTATTCCCTATGGTTGCATTTCCGAAAGCCGAAGTTCCCGGACCACTCACCTGGGTCCAAAGGCTGCTGGTAATACCTCCCGGAGTGTTACCGCCGAGTACAGGGTAGATCAGCGGATTGGCCGGTACGGTTTCACAGATCTGATCGTCAGGACCGGCTGATGCAACTGCAGTATTGGGATTGATCGTATACACTACCGTGTTCGTGGCGAGCAATGCACAATTACCGTTCTGAATCTGAGCGCGGTAAGTATATGTAGTAGGAAGACCTCCGACAACAGCCAGACCCAGCGTTGTTGGATCGACGGGATTGCCGGTACCGAATGCTGCCTCGGTCGCAAATGGTCCGCCATTGACGGAAACCTCCCACCTGACAATATTTCCAATACCCGGAATCCACGTTATCGGATTCAGGTTTTGACCCTGGCACTGGTTGTCTCCGCCTGTGATCGTTCCTGCATTTGTATTCCGGTTCACGGTGATCGATATTTCCGCCCGGGGCGTCTGACAATTCGGATTGGTTACATACCGTCTCCTGACCCTGATCTTGCGGATGACAGACGGGGAACCACCAAACGTACCGTTGGCAATATTAAAATCAGCTGTAATATTTTGCGCAACGGCATTCTGACCGGAAGTCGGACTCAGCGTCACATCACCGACGACGTTATTCGAACCATCGACGACATCCCATGTATATTCGGTTGCGCCTCCGAAAGGAAATGCCGCAGCCGGAATGGGAACGCTATAAGCTACGCCCGTAGCGCCATTACAAATATTAGTGGAGCCGGCGATCGGTCCTGGTGTAGGGATGGCCTCCCGGATCGTGATGGTTACGGGAACAAGCGTACTTTCACACAACAGGGCACCTGCACCCACCTGGGCACGGTAGCTGGCCCACATCCGGTATATCCCGGCAGTTGTGTTCGTAATCCCTCCGGGGAACGCCGAAGACGGAAACGTGGTGTTGTTACTTCCATTGGGATTCACGACTGCCGTGCCGGGAACTCCGGCATTGTCGCGGTACCATAATACGGCAGAACTAGCCGCCGCAAAATTGATCTGGAAATTTGGAAGCGGGTTGGTCCCGTTACAAACTACCTGGTTCACCGGTGTCGGAGGTGCCGGCTGGTCTACTACCCGTATGATACCTTCGCGGAAAACGGCCGGGTCGCCATCAGTAAACTGGTTACAAAAGTTCCAATAGTCCATGCGGACGTGGAACTCTTCGCCTACCTGTGCCGTGGCGGGAATCGTTATCGACAATGTATTGTTGTTGGCGAACGGCGGATCGGAGATCGCCAAAGGTTCACCTGAAATCTCGGGCATACCTACCGGAGTGAACGGAAAGCCAACAGGTGCTCCGCCGATCAGCACGCCACCAGTAATGGAATTTGTCGTTCCATATACAAATCGTCTCCAGCGTTTGGTCGAATTAAGACCAGTGAGTTCCTGGGGAGGCAAGCAGTTCAGTGTTGTGCGATCGGTGAAAGTTACGGTTGTGGAAGCTCCGGCACATACTTCAAAAATATTCGCACCTGTTGCCGTCTCGCTGATTTCCATGTCTCCTGAACACTGGTCGTCTGTGTTGAACCGGAAAAAGTCCGGCGATGTACCGAACTGTGCCGGACATGTTATTCCGGCAATTCTCAAAAACACTCTTGGTCTATACGAACATTCGGCCCCGGGCCGGGCGGCACAAGGACGCGGCAAAAAAACGTGTGTTATGGAAGGTATTTCGTATTCGTGAGGTGCCGGATTGTTGACAGTTATCGGACCTCCAAAAGCGACGATCTGCCTCGGTGATCCGTCATCCCAGTCAATTTCTACCGCAAAGTTCGCCGGTACACTTCCGTCCGCCACGTTGAATGCGGAAATCCTGATTTGGCCCGGTGCGCCGGGCTTGTTCAAACAGATCTGGCCGTTGTCAATACTTTGGGGACCTCCGGTAGGCTGGGGCGCGCCATTAAAACCGCCGCAACCGACCTGCGCCAGCAGATCACGGGCGTCAAGAAGGGAAAGAAGGAAAATTACTGACCAAAAAAATATAGTACGTAGCCGTATCATCATGCAATCCAGGCGTTTAAAAATCAGATTTAGACAGACTTTTGAAAAATCGACCTAAAAAAACAAAGCTTCAGCTACTATAGACGATTCTGTATCCGGCGTAAAAAATATATGTAACCTGCCGGATAGTGCTAAAAAACACTAAAGCAGGCTAAAGCTACCATTCCTTTGCCGGATTGGCAATATAGCAGGTGAACGGACAGGGCAAATCGGGACCCCTGTATCAAACGGTAGTTTGCAGGCCTACTAACTCACATCCAATCCCAAAAATAAACCCTGTCGCACGTCACCGCCGAAGCGATAACTTACAATATAATGGCAATCGAGGAAAAACCGGCAACTTTAAACTGCAAGCCTTGAACTTTAAGCCCAGAACCCTACCTTTGCCCCCGATTTATCCAGGCCGCTTCTATTATTTATGTCATCTACCAAGTATATATTCGTAACCGGGGGAGTTACATCATCACTGGGAAAAGGGATTATTGCCGCTTCACTGGCCCAATTACTGCAGGCCCGCGGTTTTAAAGTCACCATCCAGAAGTTTGACCCCTACCTCAACATTGACCCCGGAACACTGAATCCGTACGAGCACGGTGAATGTTATGTGACCGATGACGGCGCGGAAACCGACCTGGACCTGGGCCATTACGAACGTTTCCTGAATGTGCGTACGTCCCAGGCCAATAATGTGACCACCGGCAGGATCTACAACAATGTTATCACAAAGGAGCGCAAAGGCGAATACCTGGGAAAAACCGTTCAGGTTATTCCCCATATCACGGATGAAATAAAGCGGAACATCTTTTTACTGGGTGAAACGGGCGAATACGACTTCATCATCACGGAGATCGGGGGATGCGTCGGCGATATTGAATCGCTTCCTTTCATCGAAACCGTAAGGCAGGTAAAATGGGAACTTCCTCCGAGCAGTTCTCTCGTTATCCACCTCACCCTTATCCCCTACCTCAAAGCCGCAAAAGAATTAAAGACTAAACCTACCCAGCATTCCGTCAAAGAACTATTGGAGGCCGGAATCCAGCCGGACATCCTTGTATGCAGGACGGAAATGCCTCTGCCGATGGATATCCGGAAAAAACTGGCCCTTTTTTGCAATGTTCACCTGAACTCTGTAATTGAAGCCATGGATGCGGAGACTATTTATGACGTACCGATCCTGATGCGCAAGGAAAAACTGGATGAACGTGTGCTGGCCAAACTGAAGGTCCACTCGAAAGAGGAACCTCACCTGGAAAACTGGAAGACTTTTCTCGGAAAGTTAAAGAACCCGGTAAATGAGGTCACGGTCGGGCTCGTTGGAAAATACGTGTCTCTTCCCGACGCTTATAAGTCGATAGCAGAAGCTTTCGTGCATGCGGGCACGGAGAATGACTGCAAAGTAACCGTGAAGTGGATATCCTCTGAAGAAGTGACCAAGGAATCGGTTCACAGTATCCTGGGAAGTATGGACGGTGTGCTGGTTGCACCCGGGTTTGGCGAACGCGGACTGGAAGGAAAGATCGAAACGATACGCTACGTGCGCGAAAACAAAATTCCGTTTTTTGGAATATGCCTGGGTATGCAGTGCGCCGTGGTTGAGTTTGCCCGAAACGTGCTGGGATTGGAGGCGAGCTCTACGGAATTGAATCCCAAGACGAAGAACCCTGTCATTGATATGATGGAGGAACAGAAGAAAATTACGAACAAGGGAGGCACGATGAGACTGGGCGCTTACTATTGCAAACTCAAAAAGGGAAGCAAGGCATTTGCCGCCTATGGGGAGAGCCTGATCCACGAGCGTCACCGCCACCGGTATGAGTTCAACAACAAATACCTCGATCAGCTGGACCATGCGGGGCTCAAGGCCGTCGGGATAAACCCGGAATCCAACCTGGTTGAAGTGATCGAGTTAAAGGACCACCCGTGGTACGTCGGCGTGCAATATCACCCGGAACTGAAAAGTACGGTGCTGAACCCGCATCCGCTGTTCGTAAAATTTGTCGAAGCCGCGTTGGAACACAAGAAATCTTCAAACAACAATTAGTATAAGCAATACATAATGGATAGAAACTCAGCCATCGGCCTCACGCTCATTGCCGTATTATTATTAGGATATTTTTATTGGTTCTCTCCCGCTCCCGAACCCGTTACACAGAAGACGGAGACGACCCAGGCTCCTGTAACAGCCGGGGAAGATGTATCGACAAAAGAAGAGACGGTACCTGACAGTGTACTCGCAGCCGCCTACGGGGAACTCTCATCCGCGATGAACGGAGCGGAATCTTTCACAAATATCGAAACCGAAGACTTCAGACTAACCTTTACAAACAAAGGTGGTACAATCCGCGAGCTGGAACTGAAAAAATTCAAGACCTACAACCAGCAGCCACTTAAACTGGTAACACCTAATTCCAGCGTTTTTAATCTGAAAACGATCTACCAGGGCAAGGACATTGACCTGTACGCTCTCTATTATCAGGTTGACCAGCGCAAGGTGGGAGACACTACCGAATTATCGTACTCTATCGCCTTAAGCGGCGGGTCCCGGTTCACACAAACATATAAGATCCCTTCTTCAGGATATGAGATCGGGTATCGCATCAGCAGCACCGGCTTCGATAAGCAGTTGTCCGGCGATAATCTCACGTTCCAGTGGCTGAATGTGCTGAAGCCGGTTGAAAAAGACCTGGTGGACTCACGCGAGCAATCAACCATCACGTACTTTACTCCTGCCGATGGATTTGATGAACTGGACCAACGCTCGAAAGACCTTGAGACGGAAGCCTTTGCAACTCCGGTAAAATGGGTAACGGTCAAGGAGAAGTTTTTCCTTTCCGCAGTAATTTCAAAAAATAATTTTTCCGGCGGCGAGATTTCCACGTCGCTGAATGAGAGCGACAGCTCCGTTGTAAAGAGGGCAAACGTTAAACTATTCATTCCCCGCAACGATTTGGCTGCTGGAAAAGCAGACTATAAATTTTACTTTGGTCCGAACGACTACAAGAAGATCGGCAAGGTTACCGAAAACTTTGCGAAGAATGTATACCTGGGCTGGCCGCCGGTTTACTGGATCAACAAGTTCGTGATCTTCCCCGTATTTCATTTCCTGACGCAATTTATCTCCAACTTCGGATTGATCATCGTTATCCTGGTGTTGCTCCTGAAGCTGGTGCTCTTCCCTTTATCGTACAAGTCGTACCTGAGTATGGCCAAGATGAAAGTGTTGAAACCAGAGCTGGACGAAATCAAAGAACGTGTCGGCGAGGACATGACAAAAGTACAGCAGGAACAAATGAAGTTGTATTCGCAGGTGGGTGTTAATCCCATCAGCGGTTGTATCCCTGTGTTGTTACAAATGCCGATCCTCTTCGCGATGTTCTACCTGTTTCCCGCCAGTATCGAGCTTCGTCAGCAGCCGTTTTTATGGGCGGAGGACCTCTCGACGTACGATTCGATTATCAACCTTCCATTTGTCGTACCCTTTCTGGGAAGTCATATCAGTCTCTTCACACTACTGATGACGGTATCCACGCTGATATACACCTGGCAAAACAACCAGATCTCTTCCGTGCAGGGACCGATGAAATCGATGTCGTATATCATGCCCGTTATCTTCCTGTTCGTACTCAACCGGTTCTCTGCCGGGTTAACGTTCTATTACTTTGTTTCCAACCTTGTTACGTTTGCCCAGCAGGCTATCATCAAGCGATTTGTGGACGAGGACAAGATCAAGGCGATCATGGAAGAAAACCGGAAAAAGAATGCTGCTTCGGGTGGTGGAAAGAAATCAAAATTCATGAGCAAACTGGAAGAAGCCATGAAGTCCAGCGAAGAGGCACGCAGGAAATCCGAGGAAGAACGGAAGCGCCGTAAAAAATAACGGAAGACGGCGCGGAAATCATTCGCCGATTGACGCGCTTCGTTAAATCCGCAAACGGAAGCGGGTCGCTTGTTAACGCTGTCCGGTCAACCTGTTCATTGATTGTGCAACGATTGTGGATAATCTGTTTCACGATGTTCCACGAACCCTGAGTTTTACGGTATATTTGCAGCCCCCGCAACCACGGGAGGCTGTTATTTTTTTAACGTCATCACACACGAATGGGAAAAATTATTGCGATAGCAAATCAAAAGGGGGGTGTCGGAAAGACAACTTCAGCTATTAACCTGGCTGCAAGTCTGGCTGTCCTGGAGTGCAAAACCCTGTTGGTAGACGCCGATCCGCAGGCAAACTCAACGTCAGGACTCGGGCTGAATCCAAAGGATATCAGCCAGGGAATTTATGAGTGTATGGTTGACGGGGTCGATCCGAAAGACGCGATTGTCAAGAACGAGTTGAAATTTCTGGATGTCCTTCCGTCGCATATCGATTTGGTAGGAGCCGAGGTGGAAATGGTGAGTATTGAACGCCGTGAGGAAAAAATGCGGGACGCCCTGGCGAAAATCAAAAACGATTACGATTTTATTATCATTGACTGTTCGCCTTCACTGGGACTCATTACCATTAATGCGCTTACAGCCGCAGACGCCGTCATTATTCCCGTGCAATGCGAATACTTTGCCCTCGAGGGACTGGGTAAGCTGCTCAACACAATCAAAATCATTCAGACGAGACTTAACCCGAAGCTTGAAATAGAAGGTATCCTGTTGACGTTATATGATTCGCGCACCAGCCTGGGAAACCAGGTAGTGGAAGAAGTAAGGACACATTTCTCGAAGATGACCTTTAAAACCATCATCCCCCGAAATGTTAAGCTAAGCGAGTCGCCGAGTTTTGGTTTACCGGTGATCGTGCACGATGCAGAAAGTAAGGGTGCCATCAGTTACCTGAACCTGGCACATGAAGTCCTGGATAAAAACGGAATGTCGAGATGAGTAAAAAGAAAGCATTGGGCCGGGGTCTAAGCGCATTGTTAAGCGATAGCCCTGCGGATGAAAAACTGGAAATGGACAATTTCCCCGTCAGTACACCGTCCTCCTCCGGTCCCGTTATTCCCGATAGCGGAATGACGGAAATTCCCTTGGAGGAGATCGAAGTAAATCCGTTCCAGCCGCGGTCGCATTTCGATCAGGAAGCCTTATTGGAGCTGGCCGAATCCATACAGGTACACGGTATCATTCAACCTATAACGGTTCGCCGTTTATCCGGGCACCAGTACCAGTTGATCTCAGGGGAACGTCGCTTCCAGGCGTCGAAACTCGCCGGTATAAAAACCATCCCCGCCTACCTCCGCGTCGCCAACGACCAGCAGATGCTGGAGATGGCCTTGATTGAAAACATCCAGCGGGAGAATCTGAACGCCATCGAAATTGCTTTGAGTTATCAGCGGCTGATGACTGAGTGCAGCCTGAAGCAGGAAGAACTGGGCGATCGCGTCGGAAAAAACCGGACAACGGTCACCAACTACCTCCGCCTGTTAAAACTTCCGCCCGATATCCAGATCGCCGTCCGTGATAACAAGCTTTCCATGGGCCATGCCCGGGCTATTATCAATGTTGAAAATGCCGACGAACAACTTTATATCTTCAAAAAAGCCTTAAGCGAAGACCTTTCCGTGAGGAAAGTAGAGGAGCTTGTACGTGAAATATCACAGAAAAACACCGGTAAATCGGAAACAGCCGCTACTACGGCCCCGGCGTCCCGCGAAATAGCACAGTTACAAAGCAGGCTCTCATCACATTTTGGCACGCGTGTTGTCGTTAAAAGCGATGGTAAAAAAGGAGATATCAGGATCCCCTTCCTTTCCGTTGAGGATTTGAACCGGATTCTTGACATCTTGAAAATGTATTCGTAAAGTTCCTCTGAAATTGCCCAGTCATTCATGAAAAAATGCCTTTTCCCCCTCGTGGTCTTATTGATGGTCGGGGCAACGGTTCGGGGACAGGATTCGGTGACGGTAATCCGCGAAGACAGCCTCATCATACAAAGCCAGGATACCGTCCAGCTTAAAACCTATTCCTCCCGGTACGACCCACGGAAGGCACTGCTCTATGCAGCGATCGTTCCCGGTCTGGGTCAGATCTACAACAAAAAGTACTGGAAACTCCCCCTGGTTTACGGTGGTTTTGTCGCCCTCGGCTATGGTATCAATTTCTATCAGGAAGGATACATCAAGTATAAGAAGGAACTGTTCTATAATATTGAAAATGGCTACGACGCCGACACCGATATCCGGCCCAACGATGTCTATTCAACGGCTAACTACCGGCGTATTGTGGATCAATACAAACGCCAACGCGATTTTATGATCATCCTGATGGGCGGTATGTATTTACTTCAAATCGTCGATGCCCATGTCGACGCTCATTTAAAGGAATTCGATCTCAATCCCAACCTGCAGGTTTCCATTGAACCCATGATCGAACAAAACGACCTCATCGGAAGGCAGTCCGGCGTATCGCTTATTATCAAATTCTAATCGATTCGGTTCTCGTAAAAGTTCGTCGCGGGTTTCTGACTGACGGTTAAAAAATGCACTTTTGCAGGAAATTGACCCTGTTTATAAAAAATTTTGGCCAAGGGTCGATTCCGGATATCAGAAAACAGTTTCATTATGAAAATTATACTGCTTGGGTACGGGAAGATGGGAAAGATCATTGAGCGGTTTGCCCTTGAGCGGGGACACGAGATCACGGCCCGCATCGATATCGGTAATCAGGATGAATTTGACAGTGCGCCCGCCGATGTCGCGATTGAGTTCTCCCATCCCGAAGCCGCCTTTTCCAATGTCTCGAAGTGCCTCAGGCGTAAACTTCCGGTAGTAAGCGGAACAACGGGATGGCTCGGTAAAAAGGCAGAGATCGACGCACTCTGCAAACAAACGGGTGGTACATTCTTCTATGCGTCCAACTACAGCCTCGGCGTGAATGTATTTTTTAAACTCAACGAACACCTGGCTACCCTGATGAACAAGTTCCCTGAATATAACATCGTGATGGACGAGATCCATCACCTGGAGAAAAGGGATGCCCCGAGTGGAACAGCCATCACCCTTGCAGAGGGGATCATGAAACACGTGACCCGGAAAAAGGAATGGGTAAATGAAAAGACGGAAAAAGCCGATCAGCTACCCATCTATTCTTTTCGCGTCGACCAGGTACCTGGAACCCATACCGTAAAATATCAATCCGCTATCGACGATATCGAGATCAGGCATACAGCCCATTCAAGGGAGGGTTTCGGAAAGGGTGCGGTCATGGTCGCCGAATGGGTCCGGGACAAAAAAGGTGTACTGTCAATGGACGATTTCCTCAAATTCTGAGGCCGTTGGGAGGCCTAAATGGCCGGAAAATGAACCTACCCTTCAACATCTGACCGCAGGATCAATTATTTTCCCTTTATTTGCACGTTTTTATTTAGAAAATATATCCATATGAATTGGCAGTTTTGGAAAAAGGATTCCGCTGAAAAGCAAGAAGATGAACAACCGAAGTCTAAAGCCAGGGAATGGTGGGATGCGATCCTGTTTGCCGTTGTTGCCGCGACATTGATCCGATGGCTGATCATGGAAGCCTACACGATCCCGACACCCTCTATGGAAAACTCCCTGCTGGTAGGAGATTTTCTATTTGTCAGCAAATTTCACTACGGAACCCGGACCACAACCACTCCTCTCCAGGTTCCGTTGACCCATCAAAAAATATGGTTTACCAATATTCCCTCCTACCTGGAATGGATCAGACTTCCTCAATACAGACTGCCGGGTATCAGTCACGTCAAGCGCAATGATGTCGTTGTGTTTAACGTACCACCAAGGGGTCTCAATGAAGGAATCGACTATCCGGTGGATCTCAAAACGAACTATATCAAACGCTGTGTCGCCGTTCCCGGAGATACATTGGTTATTAAGGATCAGCAGGTGTTTACCAACGGTCAGGCGCTTGAGAATCATCCGCAAATGCAGTATAGTTACCTCGTTACATCAGACGGTCCAATCAGCGAACGTAACCTGACGAAACTGGAACTGGGCCCGGAAGACTATTCTGTTTATGGTCGGCGGGAGGACGGTAATTTTGTCTACCTGATGTGGCTGACGAATGAAAAAGCGGAGGAGATCAAAAAACTCCCTTACATAAAGTCGCTGGATAAAGAGAAAAAAACGGAAGACGACGGTCTCATCCCCTATTCGTCTTACTACGACTGGTCAGGTAGCGGTAAAAAATACAGTAGCTGGTCCGCCGACAATTTCGGACCACTCTGGATCCCAAAAAAAGGAGCGACTATCGCTATCAACGATTCTACCCTGGCGTACTACGGTACGACGATCAAATTATACGATCACAATAAGGATGTAAAAATTGACGGTGGTAAACTGATCATCGACGGCAAAGAGGTTTCCGAGTATACATTCAAGCAGAATTACTACTTCATGATGGGTGATAACCGGCACAATTCATTAGACTCCCGTTTCTGGGGTTTTGTTCCGGAAGACCACATCGTAGGGAAAGCATTTTTTATCTGGTTATCGATAGATAAAAACGCAGACTTCATTCACAAGATCAGATGGAGCAGGTTTTTTAATCTGATACGATAGGCTGAGTGGTGATTGACACCGGGGGGGTTAAATCCCTTTGGCCGGGTATTCATGAAACTCCGGAGATGGTCCGACAAACAGCCGGATGTCCGGTCATTTACCAATCGATCTCTTTCAGGCCTTTGCTTTTCAAATACTCATTTGCCTTGCTGAAGTGTTTGCATCCGAAAAATCCCCTGTCCGCGGAAAACGGAGAAGGATGTGCCGACATGAGGACGAGGTTCTTGTGTCGATCAATAATTTCTCCTTTCTTTTGAGCATATGCGCCCCACAACAGGTAAACTACATTTTCTTTTTCATCGGAAAGCTTTTTTATCGCAGCGTCGGTGAAGACTTCCCATCCTTTGTTTTGATGCGAGCCCGGTGACGATGCCCGTACAGTAAGGGTAGCGTTAAGCAACAACACACCCTGCCTTGCCCACCGGTCGAGATCACCCGATGACGGAATGGGCTTTCCCAGATCCTGTTTTATTTCTTTGAAAATATTGACAAGAGAGGGCGGAACTCTCACTCCATCCCGGACCGAGAAGCACAATCCATTCGCCTGCCCTGGTCCGTGATACGGGTCTTGTCCGATGATAACGACTTTTACATCGCTGAAGTCGCACGCGTCGAACGCATGGAAAATTTCCTTACCAGGCGGATATACCGTTTGCGTCTGATATTCCTCCTTCACAAACCCAATAAGTTGTAAGAAGTAGGGTTTATGGAATTCTTCAGACAATCTTCCTTTCCAGCTTGATGCGATTTTTACGTCCATAAATTCAAAACTAAGCGCAATCAGGAAAAGCGCAAATAATCTATCAGGTTAATCGTGATGGCGTGGATTTCTGATCTTAAACTCGTTGATTTACAGTCATTTGAAAGGATTTAACGGCGTTCAACCAAGGAATTCCAAAAAATTAATATTTTTGATACGTATGGTAACAGAAATCACGAAAGGGATCAAGGTAAGTGTGGAGACGGAATACCAGCCGGCCTATTCAAGTCCGAGTCAATACCATTACGTTTTTACCTATCGCATCACCATTGAAAACCATAGCGAATTCACCATTCAATTGCTCCGCCGGCACTGGCATATTTACGACGCCGGGTTTAGTCAGCGGGAAGTGGAAGGTGAAGGAGTCGTGGGCCAACAACCTGTCCTTGAACCCGGGCAGGCACACCAATACGTTTCCGGATGCAACCTCAAGTCCGGTATCGGCAAGATGATCGGTACCTATCTCATGGAACGCGTGGTTGATGGTGTTACTCTTCAGGTAAACATACCCGAGTTTACCATGGTCGCGCCCCTCCGACTGAATTGAACAACAAACTCTTTCAGCTCAGATCATTTACCACCTACTGGCTGGATGCAGTGGACGCACATTCTCTTCATTCGCCGTTCCTTTATGATCTATACTCGAATACGATCAACAACCGGATACACGACCCGGCATCCGCTTGGATCGAACCCCTGAGACAACTGCTGCTGAACGATCGGTCCGTCATTCAAGTCACCGACCTTGGCGCAGGTTCTTCACACCTTTCCTCACCGGCACGCGCCGTAAGCGATATCGCGAAAACAAGCCTGAGTCCCGCGAAATACTCGCTGCTCTACAAACGACTCATTCAACGAATGGAAGGAAAAGTTGTCCTTGAACTGGGTACCTCCCTGGGAATAAATGCACTCTATCTCGCTTCAGCGCCCGGTACCCGGGTGACGACGTTTGAAGGATCGTCCGCTATCGCCGGGAAAGCGAAAGAAACATTCGGGCTATCTCCGTTGTCCAATATCACACTGATCACAGGTAACATCACCGACACCTTGCCTGTATATCTTGAAACGGTAAGCGGGGTTGATTTCGCCTTCCTGGACGCAAACCACCGCTATGAACCCACGATGGAATATTTTCAGCTATTACTGACAAAAGTCGATGAACGAAGCGTTATCGTGGCGGACGACATTCATTATTCTCACGAGATGGAAAATGCCTGGTCTGCGATCCAAAAGCACGGACGCGTAAAGGCGACAGTCGACCTATACCGGTGTGGTATCGTGTTTTTTGACCCTAAACTGCAAAATCAGCACGTTGTTTTACGGTTTTAGGCATTGAATTGCATCACAAGAAAACCTATTTTTGATCCTTATATTCAGCACTTTATATGAACGAAAATACACCATCAGCACCTGCACCGAAGAAGAGCAACAAAAATGCAATCGTAATCGCGTTACTGTCACTTGTTGTGGTCGTTCAGGCAGTGAAAATTTATCTCGACTCGCAGGAAAAACAAGAGATCAAAACCGAACTCACCTCGACGGAACAGGAACTCGCCACTACGATGCAGCGGATGACGGAAATCAGCAAAGAGCTGGATCAGAAAATTGCAGAGGTGCAGAAACTCGGGGGTGATATCACGGATATGCTGAAAGCCAAGGCAGAGGTCGAGGCGGAATTGAAGCGATCCAAACGCGCGACAGGCCAGGAGATCAAGGCGTTGAAAGACAAAGTTGAAGGCTACGAAACACTTCTGAAAACGAAGGACGAAGAGATTACCAAGCTGAAATCCATCAACAAAGAATTGCTTACGGAAAACACATCCTTGAAGACAGAAAAAAATCAGCTTGGTGATTCCATCAACAGGCTCAGCGAAACGAAGGATGAGCTTGCGACCAAAGTAGCGATTGCCTCGCAGTTAAAGATTGAGAACATGAGGATCGTTGGACTGACCGACCGTGGTAAAGAAAGGGAATCTCCCTTCAAAAGCCGGCAGATAGGTCAGTTGAAGGTCGAGTTTAACATCGCCGAAAACAAGGTGGCGCCTATCGAGGGAAAAAAAATCATGATACGTATTGTCGATGAAAACGGCCAGGTGTTGTTTGATGTGAATCGCGGATCGGGCACGTTTATGTTCAACGGCAAAGAGGAGTTTTACACCGAGTCGCAGGAAGTTCTCTTCGACAACACCAGACAAAAACTTTCCTTCCTGTACGACAAAGGATCCGACTATCCTGCCGGCACGTATAAAATGGAAGTCTACACCGATGACTACCTCATGGGAAGCGGTCAGTTCGTGGTCAAGTGATCGCAGAATTTTTCACCGGGATCAACCGGCTATCTGTTGGTGCCGGTTAGTCTTTGACCCGGTTAAGCGCAAGCATTCCCAGCATCCAGTCAGGCAGAGGTTTGTCCGGATTCCTGTTCCGGATATTCAGGTACCATCCGATCTTTTCAATAATGGGGATCTTGTGGGTTTCCACAAATTCGATCAGCGTACCATCGGGATCTTCACAGTATGAAAAATGTCCGGCAGCTTTACCCATATCAAAGGAATCCCTGCTATCCACGGTGAAGCTGAAGTTGGCCTGTTTGCAGCGATCGGCGAGGTTGGCCATGCCGTTAATGTCAAAACAAATGTGGATATAACCGAGATCACCCCAAAAACGGTCGCGAAAGATCTTGTGAGGTGCCCGGTTCCTTACTTCAACCAGCTCGAGTTCCGTGTCACCCAGCAGTCTGCAAAAAGCTCCCCTCCTGTTCTTGTTAGACCGAAGGATCACCCGCCTGAATTCATTATCTCCACCCGGTACGCCGGCGTAATCGTTGAAATGCCTGACACCGTCGTATATAACTTCATTATATCCCAATACATCGGAATAGAGTTTTAAGGCCTTATCGACATCGGACACCCCTATAACACAGCCTGCGACACCTCCGGTGATAGCCCTGTCCTTCTTAAACCAGCTTTTGCTTTCTATGATTTCGAAAATGTTTTCAAAAGGGTCCTTCACGTAAAAGTGTTTCCGTCCGTCGGGCGATTCCTGAATACCATTAACAAGATTAACACCGTTTGATTTCAGTCGGTTGTAGGCAGCCTCAATATCCTGTGTCTTTAATTTAACAGCGAATACCCCGGTATCACCCAGCAAATGCTCGCCGGCAGATTTTTTGGGTGACCTGCTGGTGTATTGCCAGATCTCGAATCCACCTCCACCTTGCATATTCATAGCCAGAATCGCATAACGGTCCTCCGCACGGTCGCCCGTATAACGCGTCATCAACGATGCCGTGGCGCTATCCTTAAAAACCGGGACATCCATCCCAAAGTGCTTTCTGTACCATGACCAAGCCCGGTCTGCATCGCTGACGCCTATCCCAACCTGCTGTATTCCGCTTATTATATACCCCATAATTACCGGTAAGTAAGTAAAATTTTATAAATCTGTTTCATATCCGCCGGCGATCGGCGAAAAAAAAACATAATAAAAACTGAAAGATTTGCGAATTGCACACGCAACCAACTGTTCGTTTCATACTTTCTGGCCGAAACAACAAGGTCTTTTTGAATGATCCGGAAGCTGTGGCGTTTGCGGAGGCGGATCAAAAAATCATAATCCTCCATGATGACGTATCGTTCATCAAATCCATGCAGCGATTCAAAAACGCTTTTGCGTAAAAACAGGGTCTGGTCTCCGCCCCGGCACATCAGGGCATCGAAACGTGTAAAAAATGCATTCACACGCAGTAAAAATTTGGAAGAATCAAACACATAACGGTAGCAACCGGAATCCCAGCCGCTACCTACGGCGAGCAGAATATCGTCTACGAAAGTTGGCAACAGTCTCACATCTGCGTGTACAAAATACAAAATGTCACCCGTCGCCTGCCGAGCGCCCAGGTTCATCTGAACAGCCCGGCACAGGTGCGCGCATTCAATCACCAACGCGCCGGCCTGTGCTGCCAGAAAACGTGTACCGTCGCTGCTGCCCGCATCCACAACCAATACCTGCGCTACTTCTTCCCTGCCCAGGTTGCGGATGAACGTGACGAGCGAGACAATATTCTCGGCTTCGTTGAAGGTCGGTATCACGACGCTGATAGTCATCGCTACGGCTTGAGCTTCACTTCGAAGTTTTTGACCGGGTGATGCATGATCGCCCGGAAAATTTTTCCACGCTGAAAGAAAAACCGGTTCTTATTTCCCTGGACATTGACACTGTAAACATTTTCTTCAATGTTATCAGCCGGCACCATGATACCATAGTTGTCTGCCAGGATCGTTGTTATCCCCGATGGATATTCAAAATAAAGCCGGGCTGAATTATACTCGATACTATCCTTGATGGACGTGTTGTTTTTGTATTTGTACCCGTCCACATCGACATTGTAATGGTCGTCCTTCCACCGGACGGATGATTTGAAATTTCCTTTGTTGGAGGTAGTAACCACGGTTGAGGTTATCAGGTGGTTGTTCTTATAAACAGACGTCACGGCGTAGTCGACGCTGACCCGGACAAAGAACCAAAAACTCACCTTGCTGTGCAACGTATACCACGTGTAATTGTCCTTCGTCTCCCGTGTTGCCACCATTTCTCCGATCCGGATGCCGGCGGCGGTAATGTCGTAAATCCGCTTCTCAACTTCGCTATGTCCGGGAATGGATAAAAGCGTGAAAACAACGCCCGCAACTAATTTATTGAAGACACTCATGGTGTTTCGTACCAATAGGAATGGTCAGGTTATCAAAATCCAACATACAAAAATTCGCGTATCTAAAGAAAGGTTAATTTTACAAAAATACTCAACATGAAAAAGGCCCTCCTGTCTTTAGTCCTTGCCTGTTTGTTTTCGGCTACAGCCTTTGGCCAGTCCAAAACTCCATCCCATGCTCTTTACAACAAGCTGCTGCAGAAAAACGTTGCAGGCGACGGGAAAGTAAACTACAAGGCATTCATTAAGGATTCCTCAGAATTAAACCAATACCTGAAGATCCTGAGCACCAATCCGCCAAACGAAAAAACATGGAGCCGGGAAGAGCAGATGGCTTATTGGATAAATGCCTACAACGCATTCACGATAAAGCTGATCACAACATACTATCCCGTAAAGAGCATTAAAGATATCGGAAGCAGTATTCAGATTCCATTTGTCAACACCCCATGGGACATCAAGTTCATTACCATCGGAAAAGAAAGAATGGATCTCAACAATATCGAGCACGGTATCCTGCGGAAAAAATTCAACGATCCCCGTATCCACATGGTACTGGTTTGCGCCAGCAGATCATGCCCTATCCTGCTGAACGAAGCCTATGATGCGAAACTTCTGGACGACCAGTTTACCCGGCAGACAAAGGCGTTTCTAAAGGACCCGTATCGGAACAAGGTCACGCCTGACAAACCGCAGCTGAGCATGATCTTTAACTGGTATGGAATGGACTTCCGGAAGAATGGCGGGTCCGTTATAAAATTCATCAACACGTATTCGGCTGTAAAGATCAAACCCGATGCGAAGGTCACGTACCTTGAGTACGACTGGAACCTGAATGAGTGACAGGGCACCTTCATTTATTTGCTTTTGAATACCAGCGTATCGGTAGCCAGTTCCGGAAGGTGGTATTGTCCGGTGTCTATATCGATGTGTGGGAATTTCTTTTTCAGCCCGACGATCCCGTTAACAGTGGTATTCGCCCCGAACAGGAAGATCTTTTTGATGCTTTTCAGCTGCGACAGGTCGGGCAGCACCTGATCACCAACTTTTGTAGCCACCAGGTTTATTACTGCAAGATCGGAAAGCGGCGCCAGCTCCTTGAATCCCGTGCCGTCAATGTTCGTGTGCTCAAGGTTGAGTTGCCTGAGTCTGGTGAGTTTACCGATGGTCTTCATTCCACTATCCGTGATGTTTGTGCGGCCCAGGTTCAACCAGATGATCTGGTCCCGGAGCGGAACAAGTGATGCCAGTTCAGCGTCAAGCGCCTCTCTGAAATTTACAAAACTGACGGAAAGGTAATGGCTGTCCGTTCCCACCGGGATGACCAATATACCTTTTGCGCGGAGAGCGTCGACACTCTTTTTATCGGCGGCTGCAACCGTTTCATCCGGGACCAACAGATCCTCCGCGGACCCTTCCAGTAAGGAACCCAGGTAACCTTTGATCCTGGCAACCTGCTTATAGCTGCTTATCCTCTTTTCAAAATCCGCACCTTCGTCGATCCATACCTGTATAAGCGCGATCTCCGCCGACGACGGCTGTGGTTTTTCATTCGGTGGCATGTGATGTTCGTCCTCAGGTGGAAGCATCAGCCGGCTGTACAACGAACTGGAATCCGGAATATTTCCCCTGATGACTTCACCGTGCTTACCTCCCTTTAAAATATGCTGCATGTCGTCAAGCCTGAGCTGACCTTTTTGTTTTCGCGAGCTATGACAGGAATAACACCTGGAGTCAAGAATCGGTACAATGATATCGCGATAGAGAGTGGCGCTGTCGATGCCTTCGAGAGAAGCGATTCGCAACGGAGGGGACACAGCCTCCGTTTCCCCGTCCGAAAAAGAAAACAAATAATCCTCTCCATGGGTAAGGGATCCACCCAGATGACCCGCGAGAGAAAGAACGCCGATAAGCGGGATAAACAAAAATATCCTGACCAGCTTTCTTTTCCCTTTGTCCTGAAAGTAAGTAACGGCACTTTTCCGGAGGAAGTAGAGCAGGGTCGCAATGATCGCAGTAGCGATACCGGTATTCCGGTGAAGAGCCAACAGGCTGTCGTCATAGCCACCTTCCTGTGAGAGGAAATATCCGCTTAACGCTGCCATGATGGAGAACAATGCACCCCAAAAAAGGGCGGGCTGAACGGCCTGGCGAAGTTTCTTATACCTTACAAAATAGGAAAGGAATTCAAATATGCCGGCAATGAACAATATCCCGATGGGAAGATGTACCAGCAATGGGTGAAGCCTTCCGACAAAATCTGTTATCATCTGTGTGACCGGGTTAGGCGTAACGTTTACGTAGGGTATCCAGCATGTGCTTGTTGATCTGCCATTGATCTGCAACAGGCTGGCGTGTATAAGGTAATGCGGGCATATAATCTGCCGGTCCAAATTCGGTTAGCATCGTAATCGGTTTTCCTTCTTTTCGTTTGTATTCAACAATTTTGTCCCACCATGCGAAGTGCGCGCTGACGGCGTTTTTCCATTCGGGCGCCCGTGGATCATTGACCTGAGGTCCTTCCTGGTGACCAACCCGCGCATGAATATGACCGGTTCTCATCAGTGCCATGGCAACCGTTTCGGTTTGATCATCGAGCAACGATTCGTGTACATTACACCAATGGGAAATGTCAAGCGTCAATCGCAGGGCCGGGATATTTTCCATAAACTGCCTGGCTACCGGCGCCGAATAAAGTATACGCGAACGGTGCGTCTCATGGTACACCGGTATGCCTGACCTTTCACTTGCGATTGTCGTCGCATCAATAAATAATTTGTTTTGTTCAAATGTGAAAAAGTCCCGCCCCGAGTGGCAGTTGATATAAACCGGGTTGAGCTTTGTCGCGCCTTCAAGTGACGCCTTGAATTGCGCCAGGTGTTTTGAAGGGTCCCTGTCGGATCCGCCGACGAGGAGCCCGTATTTCAGGTTGTGTTTTGAGAAGGCATCCAGGAATTCCTTCCTGTCGTCTTCAGCAACCGGGTACCAGGCCTCTGCCCCATCGTAACCATCTTTTTTTATGCTTGCGCAAAATTGATCCCAGGTACCCTCATAACCCCAGTTCGTAGCAAAGATCAGAATTTGAAACCCTGGGGACGGAATCGTCTGCTTTAGTGGTTGCGCAAAACTATCCAGGTGTGTCGCCAATGCAGCGGTACCGGACAAGGAACCAATAGTGGTAATAAAGTCTCTGCGGTTAAGCATGTGGGAATTGTGTAATTAAAAAGTTAATGTAAAAGGTCTGGAAATTTCAATGTCGGGGTATGAGGATTGGAAAAAGTAAAACTATACCGTGGCTTAATTAACCGGGTGAAGTAAGGTCCTCGCCGGGTAGACGATACGATGTTTTAACATTTCATTTGGGTTGAATTCGATCTTGTTACCCGTTTACGCGACAATTTCACTGATTACTTTTCCGGAGACGTCCGTCAGACGGAAGGGCCTTCCCTGAAAATGATAGGTCAATTTTTCATGGTCGAATCCAAGCTGGTTCAGTATTGTGGCCTGGACATCATGCAGAGACACCTTACCATTCACAGGGTAGTATCCGATCTCGTCGGTCTCTCCCCACGTGGTACCCTTTTTGATACCGCCACCTGCCATCCACATGGTGAATGCTTCCACATGGTGATCTCTGCCGTGAAAGGCCATCTCTTTGCCTTCGCGGTTTTCCTGCATCGGAGTACGCCCGAACTCTCCGCCCCAGACCACCAGTGTTTCATCCAGTAGCCCGCGTTGTTTCAGGTCAAGCAGCAACGCAGTCATCGGCCGGTCGATCAGCCGGCATTTGTTCTTTAAACCGATATCAACCGATTCATTTTCGGAAGTACCGTGCATATCCCAACCCCAGTCAAAAAGCTGAACAAACCGGACACCTTGTTCGACGAGTTTTCTCGCCAGCAGGCAGTTGTTCGCGAATGACGCTTTTCCGGGCGTTGTGCCGTAGAGTTGGTGGATGTATTCCGGCTCATTGTTGATATTCATCACTTCGGGAACGGACACCTGCATACGAAACGCCATTTCGTATTGCGCGATACGGGTCAGCGTTTCCGGATCCTTGTACTCCAGGAAGTGCTGACGGTTCACCTCGTTGATCGCATCGATGGTCTTTTTCTTCAACCCGCGGTCTACACCTTCCGGATCGCTGAGAAACAAGACAGGGTCTCCTTCCGAACGACATTGCACACCCTGGTAGACCGATGGAAGAAACCCGCTCCCCCATACACTTTTCCCCGCATCCGGCGTTTTTCCACCGGATGTCAGAACTACAAATCCCGGAAGGTTATTATTCTCCGATCCCAATCCATAGGTGGTCCATGATCCGATACTCGGCCGGCCCAGTCTCGGTGAACCGGTATGCACAAATAACTGCGCCGGTGCATGATTGAACTGATCCGTATATACACCTTTCAGGAACGATACTTCATCCGCTACCTGCGAGAAGTGAGGCAGATTTTCCGATATCAATGCACCCGACTGCCCGTGTTGCCTGAACGTTGCCTGGGGACCAAGCATCTTGGGAACACCTCGTATAAAGGCAAATCGTTTCCCTTCCAGTAACGAGGGTGGACAGAGCTGGTTGTGGAGTTTCTGCAATTCGGGTTTAAAGTCAAAAAGTTCAAGTTGTGAAGGTGCACCTGCCATGTGGAGATAAATCACACGCTTGGCCTTACCGGGGAAATGGGGTGGCTTGACCATCATCGGGTCCGTGGCAGACCCAGGTACAGGCGACGGGTTCTGACCACCTAAGCACCCGGTCAACAGGGTTCCCAATGCGGCTGCGCCGATGCCGGCGGCACTCTCCTTTAAAAAATGCCTGCGCGAAATTTCCTTTAGTTGTTCCGCTTCCGAATATTTATCAAGCATGGTTTTTCCATCGTTCAAGTTTGGGAATATTTTTCGTGTACACACCGGCCAGGAAGCCGGGGAGTCCGAATTCTTTCAATTTACTTTTTACTCTTTCCTTCATCTCGTTCAGCGTAATCTCCGGCATGGTGAAGTTGCCGTTTTCATAGCAGTTGGAACAATACATCCGGCTCTTGCTGCCATCGGCGTTTGTTCCGCCTCCCCGGGTATCCCGCTTCAACGGCATACCGCATGATTGACAATTTGAATAAACACTATGCATATCATTCCTTGGTTATCACTTCGTCAAGATTCAGCATGGCATTCGCCACGACCGTCATCGCCGCAAGACCGGGTGATGTCTTATCCATCGCCGTGAGTTTTTTTGCCGCCGATTGATCCCTGGTGTAAATATCCAGGGCATCGTTGTACAAACCTTTTAAGACCGCGAGCTTTGGTTCGGGTATGTCGCGAATCAATACCATTTTGTATCCGGCGCGTATCTGTTCTTCGGGGGTCGCACCCTTCTTCATCATACGTCCCGCAAAATTTCTCGAAGCGACTACAAACGATGAATCATTCAGCGTGACGAGGGCCTGAAGCGGTGTGTTGGTCCTTATCCTCCGGCTCACACATACCTCGCGGCTTGATCCGTCAAACATCATCATGGATGGAAAAGGACTCGTTCGTTTCGCATACGTATACACGGACCGGCGGTATTTATCATCGCCGTCACTTTCCCTCCAGGCTTCGCTGCTATAAACGGAGTTCCATATTCCGGCCGGCTGATACGGCATCACACTCCTTCCATACATTTTTTTGCTTAGCAGACCGCTGACCTGCAACGACTGATCACGCACCTGTTCGAACGACAACCGTACTCTCGGACCGCGCGCAAGCAGCCGGTTAGCCGGATCCTTTTCGTACAATGCCGGTGTGATGCGCGAATCCTGCTGATAGGTCGCGGACATCACAATATCCCTGATCTGCTTTTTAATACTCCATTTGTTTTCATCCATGAATCGCAGGGCCATCCAGTCCAGCAGTTCGCGGTGTGATGGTGGCGCTCCCTGTGTACCAAAATCCTCCAGCGTCTCGACGATCCCGTTGCCGAACAACTGTTCCCAAAGGCGGTTGACCATGGTCCGCGCGGTAAGAGGATTGTCCCTGCTAACCAGCCAGGCGGCAAAGCCAAGACGGTTATACGGCTGACCTTTCGGGAAAGCGTTAAGGGATTCAGGCACACCGGGATTGACGGAATCACCCTGAGCCATCCAGTTGCCACGAATGAATATTTTTGTCGTGCGCCGCTGGTCTTGTGTATTCTCGATCATGATGGGTGTGTTTTCTACGTCTGCGTTCACCAATTCCAGAAATTCCTTACCGATACCCGGAAGGTCGTCGCGGAAAGCAAACCATTCCACGCCGCATACAGCCTTATCGGGAGAAATGGATGGATTGCGGAACACAAAATATAAATCGTGTCTGCCGGCTGTGGGTTTGACGGGATAAGAAACCGCCTTATCCGCTTTTTCGATTTTGCCACCGCCGATCACCTCGCCGTCCAGTCTGTCTTTCCTGATCTCAAAAGACCCACCGGCGGCATCAGCCCAGTAGTTTATCATGAGGCTCGTTTTGCCATCGAGTTTTATCTGTTTCACGCGGGCGCTACCGCCGGAGCGTATACCCAGGTACTTGTTGTCGATGAGGGCTCCGTTGTCAAACTCATCAAAATCGTGGGGGTGGAACTTAGGCTCAAGTGTTTTAAGAAACTGTGCCACTTCCTTTTCCTTTTCGGGCGTGGATTTTTCCCGGACCCACTTTTTTACATCTTCCAGTTTTTTCTGATCTTCTTCCTTATACATCCTTAGATTCGGATGTTCGCCGGGAGTGTCTTCATCGCGGGTGTTATTAAAAAATGCCATCGACTTATAATACTCGGCATTCAGGAAAGGATCGTAGGGATGTGTATGGCACTGCACACATCCCATCGTCGTGCTTTGCCAGACCTCCCATGTTGTGCTTACCCGGTCGATGAGCGCGGCGACACGGAATTCCTCATCGGTGGTACCTCCTTCATCGTTGTTCATGGTATTCCGGTGAAAGGCCGTTGCGATGAGCTGATCATCTGTCGGGTTGGGTAACAGATCACCAGCCAGCTGTTCCGTTGTGAACCTGTCGAATGGCATATCGCTGTTCAGCGCACGGATTACCCAATCGCGATAGCGCCAGATGGATCGGCCTGCATCCTTTTCATATCCCTTCGTATCCGAATAACGTGCCATGTCCAGCCACCACGATGCCCACTTTTCTCCGAACTGAGGAGATGCCAGAAGTTCATCCACCACTTTTTCATAGGCGCCGGCGCCCTCATCCTGCAGGAAAGCCGTTGCCTTTTCAGGTGCCGGGGGTAAACCGATCAGGTCCATGTACACCCGGCGTAAAAGGGTTGCCCGGTCTGCCTGAGGGGATGGCTGCAGTTTCTCCTCTTCGAGCTTTTCAAGAATAAAATAATCGATGTCGTTTTTAGCCCATGCTTCGCCGCCACCGGAGAACGCGGACAGCAGGTTTTTGGGTTTGGGTACCTCGACCTGACGCGGCGGCACGTAAGCCCAGTGGTCTCCCCATTCCGCCCCCTCCTTTATCCACTTCCGGAGCGTTTCGATCTCGTCTGGAGTCAGGGGATCTTCCTTGTAGGGCATTCTGACTTCCGGGTCGGTAGCGGTGATCCGGCGCATCAGTTCACTGTGCTCCGGGTCCCCCGGGATAATAGCAAATTTCCCGGATTCAGCGGTATCCAGCGCCTCATGCCGGAAAAGCAGGCTGAATTGGGCATTTCTTTTGACTCCGCCATGGCAGCTGATGCAGTGTTTATTGAGGATGGGTTTGACCTGGGCGCTGAAGTCAACCTTATCCTGATTGCAGCCGGCGAGCAGAACAAAGAACAAGCCGACGGCGGAATAAAAAAATAATGTGCTGTGCCTCCTGAACATATAGTATAAAAGTAGCTCAAAAACGGCGTAAACGAAATAAGAACTGTCCTGTGCTGGAGGCCTGAAATGAGTGGAAATTACAGTATTTGGGAGGGTGGGAAGAAGCAAAATATGGGGGAAAGTTTTTAAATCACCCCGGTTTTTGTACTTTTGCAGGCTCAAAACTAAAAAGTAACATGAACAATTACGAGACGGTATTCATTTTAAATCCCGTTTTGTCTGAAGAACAGGCAAAGGATACTGTCGAAAAATTCGTGAAAGTGTTGAAGAAAGCTAATGCCGAAATTCTCAATAATGAGCAATGGGGCTTGAAAAAAATGGCTTATCCAATCAACAAAAAGTCAACCGGCTTTTACAATCTCATTGAATTTGCGGCAGAATCACCAGTTATCGACACCCTCGAGACTGAGTACAGAAGGGATGAATCAGTAATGCGTTTTATGACGACAGTACTGGACAAACATGCACTGCTTTATAACGAACGCAGGCGCAAAGGGGAATTCAAAAACAAAGAGAACAGAAAACCTGTAAAAAAAGCTGAGGAGGGCGCCGGAAGATGACACTCATGAACGAACCCATTAAACGTGCAGAGATCAAACCGAAGTACTGCCGTTTCAAGAAGAATGGTATCAAGTACATCGATTACAAAGATCCTGACTTCTTACTGAAGTTTATCAACGAGCAAGGAAAGATCCTTCCTCGCCGACTTACCGGTACGAGCCTGAAGTTCCAGAAAAAAGTGGCACAAGCGGTTAAACGCGCCCGTCACATGGCATTGCTTCCGTACGTAGGTGATTCATTGAAGTAATCGTTGAACCCCTTAAAGAACTAACGACATGGAAGTAATATTGAAACAAGACGTAACCGGACTTGGATATAAAAACGATACGGTTAAGGTAAAAGCCGGATACGGAAACAACTACCTTATCCCGAATGGTTTTGCGTTGATCGCCAACGAATCCAACAAGAGACTGATCTCGGAAAACGTTCGCCAGGCTGCGCACAAGGCCGCGAAAATCAAGCAGGATGCTGAAGCTCTGGCTGCCAAAGTAGGTGACCTGGTCATTGAAATCGGAACAAAGGCGGGCGAAAGCGGGAAGATCTTTGGTGCTGTTACAGCCCTTCAGATCGCTGATGTACTGAAAGCGAAAGGCTTCGACATCGACCGTAAAAAAGTACACCTGAAAGAGATCCCGAAACAAATCGGTACCTATACTGCGACACTTGATCTTCACAAGGAAGTGAAGCATGAGATTCAGGTGAAAGTAGTGGCAGAGTAAAATAAAAAGTTTGTAACAATTGAGCCGGCTTGAGCAATCAAGCCGGCTTTTTTGTTTATGTCCGGCCCGATAACACTCGTTTGCATAAATATTTTGCGAATTTTCGCCTGTAAATCTGTACGTTAGATGGTATTTTAGTTTCGATCTAACTAAACCCGGCGCATGAAGGCAACCGAACTCTTTCATAAGTACCCCCTTATTGGAAATACCTGGGACGAAATGTACGATGAAGAGAAAGTCAGGGGACATTATCAAAATGTATTTGATTCGTTGTCAAGCATCGCAGCAGACGAACTGAGCAAAAAAGAAGAACTGGCGAAAAGCCTTTTTATGAGCCAGGGTATAACCTTCACCGTCTATTCGAGTGGCGAAGGCATTGAAAAGATCTTTCCCTTCGATATCATACCCCGGATCATTACCGCTTCGGAATGGGATTTTATCGAACGTGGGATTAAGCAGCGCCTGCTGGCATTGAACCTTTTCCTTAAGGATGTATATCACCAGCAGTTCATTCTGAAGGATGGAATTGTCCCGATGGAGCTGATCTATTCCTGCCCGCATTATCTCCGTGAAATGCAGGGGGTAAATGTTCCCCACGACATCTACGTACACATCGCCGGTATCGACCTCATCCGCGACCATGACGGGACCTTCTATGTGCTGGAGGACAATCTCCGGACGCCGTCTGGTGTCTCTTATATGATTGAGAACCGGGAGATCACCAAACGTATCTTCCCCGACCTGATTCCTCAAAACCATGTCAGGCCGGTGACGCAATACCCCAACATCCTTTATAAGAATCTCGTGGCTCTCTCTCCCGGTCAGGTATCAGCGCCCAATGTGGTACTGCTGACTCCGGGGATTTACAATTCCGCCTACTTCGAACACACAACATTGGCCAGGCTGATGGGTATCGAACTGGTTGAAGGACGCGACCTGGTCGTTGAAAACCAGAAGGTCTACATGAAAACAACGGCCGGCCTGCAGCAAGTGGATGTTATTTACAGGCGGGTAGATGACGAATACCTTGACCCCCTGGTGTTTAATCCCGAGAGTGTTCTCGGAGTGTCCGGTATTCTTTCCGCCTACCGCAAAGGAAATGTGGCGATCGTGAACGCGATCGGTAATGGCGTTGCCGACGATAAAGCGATCTATGTATATGTTCCGGATATGATCCGGTACTACCTCAATGAAGAACCGATCCTGAAGAATGTACCTACCTACCAGTTGTCGCGCCCGGACGAGCGGGATCATGTACTGAAAAATATTTCCAGGATGGTAGTCAAGAAGACCAATGGCTCCGGAGGGTATGGTATGCTCATGGGTCATGCTGCTTCCGACAAAGAGATCCACGATTATCAGCAGGAGATCCTGAAAGATCCCCGGCAGTTTATCGCGCAACCGGTCATCAGCCTGTCAAATGCACCCTGCTATGTGAATGGAAAAGCCCAGCCGAGAAGGATCGATCTCCGCCCCTTCGCGTTATACGGGCCGGGGGGAATTGAGATCGTGCCCGGCGGACTTACGCGGGTAGCGTTGAAAGAAGGATCACTGGTTGTGAATTCTTCACAGGGAGGCGGTAGTAAAGACACCTGGGTACTCGCACAGTGATACAACAATTTTTTAACCTTAGAAAACACATCAATGCTTAGCCGGGTTGCCGATTCACTTTATTGGATGTCACGCTACATGGAACGCACGGACAGTATCCTGCGTGTACTCAAGATCAACTATGCGTCATCCCAGGACAATCCGGATGATTTTTCCTGGCACCCGGTACTCCGGATCTTCGGTAGTCTGGAAGATGAAGATATTTCGCGACTCGAGGAGAACAGCCGCAAGGTCCTTCAGTATATGGTCCTCGACCGCGAAAATCCAAACTCCGTATTTAACATGGTCACGCTGGCCCGCGAAAATGCGCGCGGTGTCCAGGATCATATCACGGTTGAACTGTGGAAATGTCTCAATGAATTCTATCATGTTGTCCGGAGCGACCGGTTGATCTACGCCATCCAGCACGGAGATCCGATCACCGTTCTCGACACCCTGATCAAAGAGTGTATGCTATACTTTGGTGTGAGCGATATCACTATGTTTCGGGGTGAAGGATTGTGTTTTATGAACGTAGGAAAGTTTATGGAGCGCGCTATCCAGTCAGCTGAGATCCTGGACGTAAAACTCAGTGATTTGTCATACGACCTGGACAAACCTACCGACACCGCCTACTGGAAGTACTTGCTGATGTCGATCTCCGGTTATTCCCTTTACCTGAAGCGATATCAGTCCGGTTTCGAAGCCCGTAACATTATCGACCAGGTCCTGTTCAATGTTGATTTTCCGCGATCGGTCCTCTATTCGCTTAATCAGTTGCACCGGTATTTCGAGCGCCTGAAAAGTGAAAAAAATATGGAAGGCTTTGCAAAAGTCCAGTTCAGCATCGGCAAACTGCGCAGCAAGGTCCAGTATTCAGACGTGCAGAGTGTTTCAAACATCGGGTTGCATGACTACCTTACGGAAATTACAACGGGTATCGACGACATCGGAAGTACCCTGAACCAATACTATTTCGCTTACAGTTAATCAACATCAGAAGGAATGTCAAAATTCAAGATCCGGCACATCACCAAATATACTTACGAGACGGCTGTCCGGGACAGTGCGAACCAGATCATGCTGTATCCGATCAAGGATTCCCACCAGCAAATCCTGCAGCACAGTATCCAGATAACGGGCAATCCGTTCGTTGATCTTTATTTCGATTCTTTCGGAAACCAGGTGGGGACATTCACCCATGCGAGGCCTCACGACGAACTTGTGATCGATTCAAAGCTCCTGGTGGAAACCTTTCCCTATATAAAACCTGACGACTCAACTCCGCAGGAATTGCAATGGCTGGAACTGACGACGTTAAAAAACCAGCTGGAGTTCATCGACTTCCTGAGGCAGGAAAGGTTCGCGGCACTGCCGGAACTGGAGAAAATAATCGAAGACGAGCGATGCAAGCAATGTACCCCGCTTGAAACCGCGAAACACTTTTGTGATTATATCTATACACATTTCGAATATAAGCAGGGTATCACTACCGTGGAATCCACTCTTGATGAAGTTTGGAATCTGAAATCCGGCGTTTGCCAGGACTTTGCCCATATATTGTTGGTTATGCTTCGGTTCACCAATATCCCCGCCCGTTATGTGAGCGGTTATATCTGTCCGAAGAAAAACGGTATGCGCGGCGAAGGTGCGACCCACGCCTGGGTTGAAGCGTACATTCCGTTCTACGGGTGGCTTGGCCTCGATCCGACGAACAATTCCTTTGCCAGCGAAGCGCACGTGAGGTTAGCGGTCGGAAAAAACTTCTCTGACTGTTCTCCGGTTAAAGGAACCTACCGGGGTACTTCCAATCATAAACTCGATGTAGCCGTCTCGGTAGGATACGAGGACGGAATCATTGCGGACGGTGAATACGAAATTCTGCAACCAGAGGTCAAGCCCTCCGTCGCCAGGAACTCCTTTCGCCGGCACCAGGAAATGCAGATGCAACAGTAAATCCGGTGAAGCAGATATAAGGTACAGCGTATGGATCCGATCCACCCTGTACCTTATACCCGATCTCTCACCTGGTGCTTTAAAATTTATACCTGACGAATGCCTCCATCGCTTCGTACTCTGCCAGTCCCAGTGCATTGTATGCCTGAGCGGTAGCGTGGTTGCGGTCTTCGGCACGCATCCAGAATTCGCGCTTGTCGCTTCCGGGGAACATGGCACTGTCTTTTTGTGACTGGTGCTTGAACACAGCCCTTCTCTTGCGCATCAATTCATCGGGGCTGAGCGGTACAGCCATCTCGATCTGGTCGATATCCCACTCCTGCCATGCGCCACGGTACAACCATACCCAGCAGTCCTTGGCCCAGGGTTTTTTCTTCAGCCTTTTGAGCGCTTCGAATATCGCGGCAAGGCAAACACGGTGCGTGCCGTGAGGATCGGACAGATCGCCGGCCGCGTACACCTGGTGCGGTTTAACACGGTCAAGGATGTCCATGATCAATAAAATATCCTCCTCGCTGAGCGGTTTTTTCTTAACAGCTCCCGTCTCATAGAATGGCATATCCAGGAAATGCATCTGTTCGTCGGGGATACCAACGTAACGTCCACCCGCTTTTGCTTCTCCCCTTCTGATCAATCCTTTGATCTTCAGAACCTCGGGACTGTCCAATTGACCCGGACCCTTCTTTTGCAACGACTGAACAATCTTCTTATAGAACTTTGCGCCATCCGATTTGCTCAATCCGAACTGGTCGTTGAAGTCGCGGACAAAATCCGCAAACCGGATCGCGTCGTCGTCGAACACGGCGATATTGCCGGAGGTCTGATACGCCACGTGCACCTCATGCCCCTGGTCGACAAGACGGATAAACGTACCGCCCATGGAGATCACGTCGTCGTCGGGGTGCGGTGAAAAAATGATAGCCCTTTTCGGGAAAGGTTTGGCGCGCTCCGGGCGATGTGAATCGTCGGCGTTCGGTTTACCACCCGGCCAGCCGGTAATAGTATGCTGAAGAAAGTTGAATACCTTGATGTTCACCTGGTACGCAGACCCGAATTCTGTGATGATATCGCCCATACCGTGTTCCATGTAATCATGGTTCGTAAGTTTGAGCACCGATTTGCTAACCTTCTGACACAGCCATACGACCGCCTTCCGGATAAGCTTTTCGTTCCACTCCACGCTGTCTAGTATCCAGGGGGTCTTGATACGTGTAAGCCCTGATGCGGCAGCACCATCCACAATAATAGTACAATCCCTGTGTTTTTGCAGGAAGGATGATGGTATCTGGTCGGTCACAGGCCCTTCCACCGCCTTGTAAATAACCGACGATTTTCCTTCGCCCCAGGCCATCATGTATACTTTGGCCGCCTTCATGATTGAACCCACGCCCATGGTAATCGCTTTGCGCGGAACATTCTCTTCACCGAAGAAATCGCTCGCCGCGTCGATGCGTGTCACCTGGTCGAGTGACACCAGACGTGTCAGCGATTTTTCGGATGAACCGGGTTCGTTAAATCCGATATGACCTGTGCGTCCGATACCCAATATCTGGATATCCAGTCCGCCAAGCTTGTCAATTTTCTCTTCGTAGCTCCGGCAAAATTCCGCGACATCCTCCTTGCCAACCGTTCCATCGGGTATGTGTATGTTCTTCTTGGGGATGTCGATATGATCGAACAAATGTTCCCGCATGAACCGGACGTAGCTTTGCAACGCCTCCGGCTGCATGGGATAATATTCGTCCAGATTGAATGTGTATACATTCTTAAAACTGAGCCCCTCCTTTTGATGCATCTTTACCAGTTCAGCATATAAACGGGTTGGCGATGAACCGGTGGCCAGCCCCAATACACAAGGCTTGTTTTCCTTCTGGCGGGTTTTAATTAAGGCTGCAATTTCTTTTGCAATGTAGGCTGACCCCTCTTCCGAAGAGCCAAAGATTTTTACCGGAATCTTTTCAAAGGCGGTAAGGTCGTTATTCATAATTTTGATTTGGTTTGCACGTATTTGAATCAAAGTCTAAAGTATCTCAAAAAGCGCGAAATTTTCAAGTGTTTGCGGAAACATTATTTTTATGAATCACTTTCGAACAGTCGTTAGTCCGGGATACTCACCCACCAAAATGGGCCTTTCCGACAAAATTTTGACGATCGGATCCTGTTTTGCCGATTCCATCGGCTCCAGGCTTCATGCCGTTAAACTTCCTGTATCCGCCAACCCCTTCGGTACTCTTTATAACCCGCACTCGATCCACAAAGCGATCCGTTATGCTGTATTGAATGAGATGCCTCCGGCCCATTCATTCCTTCAACAAGCTGATATACACCTGAATTATGATTTTCATTCGGAAGTATCAACCCTTGACGGCGACAAATTGCGGACCCACCTGAAGGACATTATCGGTACCACTCATTACTTTTTAACCCAGGCGAAATGGTTGATCATCACCTTTGGAACGGCATGGGTATACGAGCGCAATGACACGGGCGAGATTGTTGCCAACTGTCACAAGCTTCCCGGGCAAAACTTTTCAAAACTCCTCCTGAGGGAAGCTGCTATCGTTTCTTCGTTCGAAGATATTTACCAGGAGTTACTTACCGTCAATCCCAGCCTGAGGATCATTCTAACCGTCAGCCCGGTCAGGCATCTAAAGGACACGCTGGAATTGAACAGCGTGAGCAAGGCGGTATTGCGCACCGCATGCTTTAGTTTATCCGAAAAATACCAGGCAGTAGAGTATTTTCCCGCTTATGAGATGATGATGGATGATCTCCGTGACTACCGTTTTTACAAGGAAGACATGATCCATCCAACCGCTGTCGCCGAAGATTATATCTGGAAAAACTTCGCCAACCGTTTTTTCAGCACGGAACTTGATGCTTTCACGGAGGAGTGGACAAGAATCCAACATGCCCTGGCACATCGTCCATTTCATCCGGCATCGTCCGGCCACCAGGCGTTCCTGAAGGAAATGTTGAAAAAGCTCGAGTCTTTCCGGGGGATTGTTGATGTTGACCGGGAGATCAGAGCATTACAATCGCAGCTTGCCGGTGGCAAGTAAACTTTTACACCAGACCATGAACATACATCATCAAAACAGGCTGATCCATTCTACCTCGCCCTATCTGCTGCAACATGCCCATAACCCGGTAGACTGGTATGAATGGGGAGCGGAAGCGCTGGAAAAAGCCGTGAAAGAGGATAAACCGATCCTGGTAAGCATCGGCTATTCGTCATGTCACTGGTGCCATGTGATGGAGCGCGAGTCGTTTGAAATTGAAAAAATCGCCGACGTCATGAACGCCTTTTTTGTCTGCATTAAAGTAGATCGTGAGGAACGGCCCGACATCGACCAGGTATACATGGAAGCTGTGCAGGCGTTGGGTGTCAATGGCGGCTGGCCGCTGAATGTTTTCCTCACACCGCAACAAAAACCTTTTTTTGGCGGAACCTACTTCTCGCCGCAGGCGTGGATACAGATCCTGAACAATATTCACAACGCTTACATCAGCAACCGGCAACAACTTAATGATACTGCCGAAGAGCTGAGCTTGCACTTATTAAGATCCGATGTCGATCGGTTCAGGCAACAATCTTCAGCAAACGACTGGCGTTCGGAAACCGAAACCATTTACGGCAAGCTGGAATCCCGCTTTGATTCACGTCACGGAGGAATGGACAAAGCTCCAAAGTTTATCATGCCCTCCGTGTGGCATTTCCTGCTTCGTTACCATCACATCACCGCCAACACAAACGCACTGGATCAGGTCAATCTCACCCTTCATAAAACAGAGCAGGGTGGAATCTATGATCAGGTAGGAGGAGGTTTCGCCCGCTACTCGGTGGATGCCTATTGGTTCGCACCGCATTTTGAAAAAATGCTATACGACAATGCTCAGTTGCTGAGCCTGTACTCGGAGGCTTACCAGGTAACAAAGGATGAAACGTTCCGGACTGTCGTGTATGAAACCTTCGAATGGCTGATACGCGAAATGACCGGGGGAAGCGGGGAATTCTATTCGGCACTGGACGCGGACAGTGAAGGCGAAGAAGGGAAGTACTATGTCTGGACAAAGGCAGAGATGGAAAACATCCTGGGCGATGACACGAAAATTATTTCCTCCTACTATGGGGTCACGCCCGAAGGAAACTGGGAACACGGAAACAATATCCTGAAGAAGAGCGGAAAAGACGAGACGTTCCTGAAAAATCTTACTCCGCTGCAGACCGCCGGCTGGCCAACCGTGCTAAAAAAGGCGAAGCTAAAACTGCTTGAACATCGTGAAAAAAGAGTAAGGCCCGGACTCGACGACAAAATAATTACAGCATGGAATGCCATGACCGTGTGCGGTCTCACCGACGCATACAGGGCATTCGCAGATAGCCGCTTCCTGGATGCCGCGATTAAAAACATGGGATTTATCCAAAGTGAATTAACATCCGGCGATGTCCTGTACCGTTCATTCAAGGGCAAGCCTTCCTCAACAAAGGGTTTTCTGGATGACTACGCTTACGTGATACAGGCACTGATAAAACTATACCAGGTAACGTTTAATGAACAATGGATTCAACAGGCCGCGAAGCTTACCGACCACGTTATTCATTATTTCCACGATCCGTCGGATGGTTTCTTCTTCTATACTTCCTCGGCGGCCGAAAAACTTATCACACGCAAAAAGGAAATCTTCGATAACGTCATTCCCTCCTCCAACGCCATTATGGCTCAGAATCTTTTTCAACTCGGAACCCTGCTCGACAACAGCGGCTGGAAAGAAACGGCACATTCCATGGTGAAGGCCCTTTCGCACATTACCCAGGCGGAGCCAAACTACATGTCACAGTGGGCGATTGTTGCAACGGAAATGAATGTGGGGATGAAAGAAGTACTGATGACCGGCACGGAAATACATACCTGGCGGAAGGAACTCCAAAAGGATTTTTATCCCTTTGTTCTTACGCAGGGTGCGAACGGGAAAAGTTCGCTTCCATTGTTTGAAGGAAAAGAAGCGATCAAGGGAAAAGACACCATCTATGTCTGCTTTCAAAAGACTTGCCGGTTACCGGTACAAACGTTGGAAGAGGCCAGAAATCAACTAAATTAACGGCATTTTACGTACCTTCACCAAAACCTTATATCCTATGCGTTGTAGAAAGCTGGTCGTCGGCCTTGTTTCCGTTCTGATACTCGGCTGTTCACAAAAACCCGATGTTGTTGCCCCTGCTATTGTAGGTCCCACGCCGAGTGAAAGTCAACTCGCCTGGCATGAGATGGAAACGAATGCGTTCGTCCATTTCACAACCAACACTTTTACGGGGAAGGAATGGGGATACGGAGATGAAAAACCGTCGATATTCAATCCTTCCTCCCTGGATGTCAACCAGTGGATCACCACGTTGAAAGAGGCAGGCTTCAAAGGTGTTATCCTGACGTGTAAACATCACGATGGATTTTGCCTCTGGCCAAGTCAGTACACGGATCACTCCGTTAAGAACAGTCCGTTGCAGGGTGGAAAGGGGGATATTGTTAAAGAGGTCTCGGAAGCCTGTAAACGGGAAGGACTCAAGTTCGGGGTTTACCTTTCACCCTGGGACAGGAACCGCGCGGATTATGGCTCGCCATCTTACGTGGAGTACTATCGAAACCAGCTGAAGGAATTGTTCACCGCCTATGGACCTGTCTTTGAGATGTGGTTCGACGGTGCCAACGGTGGGGATGGATTCTACGGCGGTGCGCGTGAGACCCGGAAAATAAACGGTGCCACGTATTACGACTGGCCCGCCACGCTTGACCTGGTTCGTGAGATGGAACCCAATATTCTGTTTTTCAGCGATGCGGGCCCGGGTGTCCGCTGGGTGGGAAACGAACGCGGTGTTGCAGGCGAAACAAACTGGAATACGATCAGCCCTGACACCCTTTTTGCAGGCAAGGGAGGCATTGAAAAACTTCTGAACGAAGGTAGCGAGAACGGAAATGCGTGGATTCCCGCGGAGGTCGATGTATCTATCCGGCCGGGATGGTTCTACCACGCAGAAGAAGATACGCTGGTAAAATCACCCGAAAAACTGTTTGACATTTATCTTACTTCCGTGGGCCGGGGTTCAACCCTGTTGCTGAATGTTCCGCCCGACAGGCGTGGCGTTATACACGAAAAAGATGTTCAGGCGCTAAAGGACTGGCGCGCGCTCATAGACAGGGAATTTAAAACCAACCTGGCCCTGAAGGCCAAGACAACGGCAAGCACGTACCGCGGCAGAAACGAGGTCTTTTCACCTTCCAACACAACGGATAACAACAAAGAGACCTATTGGGCTACCGACGATGGAGTAACGACAGGCGATATCGAGGTGCAACTGGACCAGGAAAGAACGGTGAAGTACGTGATCGTCCAGGAGTACATTAAGCTTGGGCAGCGGATCAAGTCGTTCAACGTGGATGCATGGGTCAACGGAGCGTGGAAGCCGTTGTCCAGTGCAACAACAGTAGGATATAAACGGATCCTGACATTCGATCCTACACAAACAAATAAAATCAGGATAAGCATTACCGCAGCCAAAGCTTGTCCGTTGATTTCGAACATAGAAATTTACTAATGTAATCAACCGTGATACATCGTGCGATCTGGGTCCTTTTTCTCTCTGTTACCTTTTATCAGGAGAAGGCATCCGGTATTTACATCACGATTGCACCGGGTCGTAAAACAACCTGTGAACACGAGTTGAGGATGGTCATCGGAAAATCCAGGGTATGTGTTTCCAAAAAACCGATCGTCGCGATCGATGAAATAAAATACATTACCGAGATACTTTATGACCCTAAAAGTATGGTACACTATATCGATGCAGGCCTTACTTCCTCGGGGATCCAAACGCTTAATAAGACCGTTAGTTCATTGCCTAAAAGCAGGTTTGCCCTGGTTGTTGACGGTGAAGTAGTTTGTCTTTTCAGCGGTGCCGCGGACGGAAGTATCAATGCCATTCGGCTGGGCGAAGATGCGAGATTGGAGGACCTGAAGACGATTCAGCAAGCACTAAAAAAAATCGGCCTTTAGGCTCCCCCGGACCTGAAACGTTGCCGCGCTTTCCCGTTGGCAAATCCTGTAAAAGGCAACGATGCCACCTTAAAAATTGATTAGTTTTGCCCCTTATTCCACGGGAGAAGTGAATGAATACCGAACTGTTTGAACCTGACGATACACGAAGTACGCTCTTTGCCGAGTTGCTCCTCCCTGTCCCCATACCCAAATTTTTCACTTACCGGGTTCCGTTCGCGCTGAACGATAAAGTACTGGTCGGGCAGCGGGCTATCGTACAGTTCGGTGACCGCAAGATCCTGACGGGAATCATCACTGCAGTACATGATAAACCACCGAAGGATTACGAGGCGAAATACCTGCTGGAGTTACTTGATGATTTCCCGACGGTCACAGACCTTCAGTTCAGGTTGTTCAGCTGGATCGCCGAATATTATCTCTGCACCGTCGGCGAAGTGATGAACGCCGCTCTGCCCAGCGGACTCAAACTTTCGAGTGAGTCGAGGGTCCAGATCCATCCGGCTTTTAATCTTGAAGAATCCGAACTTGCCTTCTCGGAAAAGGAAACGATCCTGCTCCGGAGACTCGCGCAGGAATCGCTTGAATACTCGGAAATCGTAAAGTTACTGGGGATCAAACACCTGTATAGCATCCTCAAATCGCTCGTCGGAAAAGAAGCCGTTATCCTTTACGAGGAAGTCCGGGAAAAATTCAAGCCTAAAACGGAAAAAAAAATCAGGCTCACGGGCGATTTTAACAATGCCGGCGCACTGGAAACATTGTTCGAAACACTCGCTGCAAAACCCAAACAGGAAGCCATCCTGCTCAAATACCTGCAGGACGTACCGGTATTAAGCCACCCGGAAAAAAACAAAGACGGCGTTCTGAAAAAAAAATTATTGAATGAAGACCTTTCCGAATCGTCGTTGAACACGCTGATCCGGAATGGGGTGTTCGAGGAGTTTGATTTTCTGGTATCAAGATTCGGAGAGCCCGGTGAAAAAGCGGAACAGCACATCATTCAACTGAGTGTTGAACAGCAGCAGACGCAGTACGAGATCCTGTCCAGCTTCAAAGAGCAAGGTATCACACTACTTCATGGTATCACCGGCAGCGGAAAGACGGAAATTTATATCAGCCTGATCAAGCAGGCGATCGAGGGGGGATCCCAGGTGCTTTACCTGCTTCCCGAGATCGCATTGACCACACAGATCGTACAGCGTTTGAAAAAGATCTTCGGCGCATCGATGGGCGTTTATCATTCCCGTTTCTCCGACAATGAACGCGTGGAGGTCTGGAACGGAATCCTCAACGGCCGGTTCCGGTTTGTCGTGGGTGTACGCTCATCGATCTTCCTTCCGTTCGACAACCTGGGACTCATCATCGTGGACGAAGAACACGATGCATCCTATAAACAGCAGGAGCCTGCACCGCGGTACCATGCGCGCGATGTCGCCCTGGTAATGGCGCAAATGCATCATGCCAAAGTATTACTCGGCTCCGCCACACCTTCCGTGGAAACCTATTTCCAGGCTACACATGGAAAGTACGGCCTGGTCAAACTCGATAAACGATTTGGGGAAGCGCAACTACCAAAGGTCGTGCTTGCCGATATGGGTCAGGAAAGAAAACAGAAGACGGTAAAAGGAGAATTTTCGCGCTTGCTGCTGAAAAGTATCGAAGATGCCTTGTCAAAAAAAGAGCAGGTCATTATTTTCCAGAACAGAAGAGGTTATTCACCGATGGTGAATTGTGAAGACTGCGGATGGGTGCCCAAGTGTATCAACTGTGCGGTCAGCCTTACCTATCATCAGTTCCGTCATGCTATGGTCTGCCACTACTGCGGATACCGGGAACCCATGCCGGAGAAGTGTCCCACGTGCTCATCGACCAGGATCAGGACCGTTGGCTATGGAACGGAGAAACTGGAGGAGGAACTGAATCTGCATTTTCCCGATACGGCTATCCGGCGCATGGATCTCGATACGACACGTTCCAAGACCGGCTACGAAAGTATTATCGATCAGTTTGAGCGCGGCGAAACGAACATCCTGGTCGGAACACAAATGGTAACAAAGGGGCTCGATTTCGATCACGTCAGCCTGGTGGGCATTTTCAACGCAGACCGCATGATCCACTTTCCGGACTTTCGTTCTTATGAACGGGCCTACCAGTTAATTACACAGGTAAGCGGTCGCGCCGGCCGCCGCGACAAACCGGGAACGGTTGTCATTCAGACATCGAACCCCGATCATCCGTTGCTGCAAACCATCCTACGGCACAGCTATGAAGAGTTTTACAACGGCCAGATAGCCGACCGGCACGAACACCTTTATCCCCCGTTCTCAAGACTGATAGAGGTGACTGTTAAACATACCGACAAAAAAGTATGCCGTACTATTGCGCAGGTGTTGTTTGAGACATTCCGCAAGACACTGTCAGGCACCAGAATACTTGGACCGGGGGAGCCTATGGTGTCCAAGATACGCAACCAGTTCCTGATGAGTCTGCTTATTAAGATACCGCGCAGTGGAGCGGTGCTGCCGGAGATCAAACATTCGATCGTACAGGGAGTTCAACAGGTATCAAAAGAAAAGGAATATCGCAACGCCCGGATTATTATAGATGTGGATCCGGTGTGAGGGATGTTTGAACCGTCTGTCCTATTCGCAGGAAAATCTGGAATAGTTTTTCGATATTGTCTCCCTGTACTCATACAACCACCAAAAAGAACCGATATGAAAACTCTGATTGTAGCAGCTCTTCTGTTATCCACCTGGGTGACAATCCAGGCACAAAACTTCAGAAAACCGGATAAAAGCCCTATGGACATGGCTTATTTTCCCGATCACTTTGCGCATGACCGGAAAGATGGCGAAAAGGCGATCATCCGGGTGACATACAGCCGGCCTGCCAAAGGCGACCGCGAGGTGTTCGGTAAACTTGTGCCGTATGATAAAGTCTGGCGTACCGGTGCAAATGAATCCGCCGAGATCAAATTCTACCAGGATGTCGATCTGAACGGTCAGAAAGTGAAAGCCGGTTCTTATTCACTGTTTACCATCCCCGGGGAAAAAGAATGGACCATTATTCTCAACAGCGACCTCGACTACTGGGGTGCCTATAAATACAATGAGAAGCACGACGTATTACGGGTTAAAGGGACGGTTACTGCGTTGCCGGAGTCCCTTGAAAATTTCAGCATTCAGTTTGAAAGCAAGGGCGACAAAAAAGGTGTAATGAAACTTGGATGGGACAAAACCGCGGCGGAAGTTCCCTTCAGTTATCAGTAAGGGAATCAACTGTTCTGCTATTGGAAATGTAACTCCCGCGTTTCAACCATCACACATGAAAAGACTGTTATTCCTCTTTCTGATACCCCTTTTATTTATCAGTAGCGTTAAGCCTCCGAAAAAAGTGCTGATCTATACACGCAACGGTAAGGGATATGTCCACGAAAATATTGCCGCAAGTGTCGAAGCGTTGAAGAAGCTTTGTGCCGAAAACGGGTACGAGGCTGAAGCATCGGATGATGCATCGGTTTTTACACACGCGAACCTGAAGAAGTTCAGCTGCATCATATTTTCCAGCACGAACAACGAAGCCTTTGAATCCGAATCACAGAAGGAAGCTTTCGTGAGCTACACGCATAATGGAGGTGGATTTGTCGGTATACATTCCGCGTCGGGTTCAGAGCGTCAGTGGCCCTGGTTCTGGTCGATGCTGGGCGGAAAGTTTGTACGGCATCCGGAGCTTCAGCCGTTTACCATAAAGGTGATCGATAAATCCCATCCCTCGACAACTTTCTTAGGCGATACCTGGGCATGGGAAGATGAGTGCTATTATACCAACCAGCTTAATCCGGATATTCATGTGCTGCTGGCTGCGGACCTGACAACGATCAAAGATGAAAAAAAGGTTGAGTACCCCGGAACCACGTTCGGCAACTATTTCCCACTGGCATGGTGTCATGAGTTTGAGGGAGGCCGGCAATTCTACACCGCACTGGGGCACAAAGCGGAGTATTATAAGGACGAAAAATTTCTGAAACACCTGCTCGGCGGGATCAGGTGGGCGATGAAAGAAAAGTAAAGCTGTAGTCTGCTAACCCAGAATTTCCCAGTCTTCATTCAAGACGGGAATGGCCTGGTGTGCGGTAAGGTCGAACTGCACAGGTACTACCGACACGTAATTATTCGCGATAGCCCATTCATCGTTATCCTCGCCTTTGTCGAAGTTTACGAAATTACCGACCATCCAGAAGTAACGACGCCCATTCGGGTCTGTACGCTGATCAAAGTCTTCCACCCATTTTGCATTAGCCTGGCGGCAGATCCGTATTCCCTTAACCGGTTCGTTCCTTTTAGGGGGAAAATTCACGTTGAGGGCGACACCTTTCGGTAATCCCTTTTCCAATACCTGTAGCGTTATTTTACGGATGTAATCTTCCGTATGGCTGAAATCGGCGTCGTGCCCGAAATCGGCCAGCGAAAAACCGATTGCCGGCGTACCTTCGATAGCCCCTTCAATCGCCGCCGACATCGTGCCGGAATACAGTACGCTGATCGATGTGTTGCTGCCGTGATTGACACCGCTAACCACAACATCGGGTTGCCTTCCGTTTCGCAATACAAAATGACGGGCCATTTTAACACAATCCGCAGGTGTACCCGAACATTCAAATGCTTTCACACCGTCGAAAATAAAATTCTCCTCCAGACGTAACGTCTCGCCTACTGTAATAGCATGGCCCATACCCGACTGGGGGCCGTCTGGAGCGACGACAATTACTTCGCCGATGGTTTTCATAACGTTGATCAGTGTCAAAATTCCTTTTGACGTGATTCCGTCATCATTGGAAACTAGGATAAGGGGTTTCATTCGAGGTGTTTAATAAAGAAAAAATGAGAGAGGAATTCCATAATTGAGGCTGCTCAAATGGAATTGTAGTATGCAACGATCCTGGCAAAATCATACTTGTCGTCGTACCTGAGCCTGTTGGTCCTGATGTATTTTTCAACGTCGTCCGATTTTTTACCCATCAGGTTCAGCAGATCACTTTTGTTTCCCGTGAACTCGGTGATATTTCCGTTTTCATCCAGAAAGAAATATTTATACACCAGCACCTGACGGGAGTAAGAGCTGACATAAAAAGATGAACTATATGTTCTGTATTCGATAGCCTCGCGCGATAACAACGTCAATTTTCCTTCCTCCAGAAGTTCAAAAAATACCGGGGCGCGGTAGCTGTTGGCCGTCGTGTACGGAAGGGCAAAAAACTGACGGTAACGCCGTACGGATGTGTCAAATATTTCGAAGAATAAAACCTTCCGGGCGCTGAAGGCTTCCGTGCGTGTGTCGTTAAGGTTATATTGAATGAGGTCTTGCTGAAGATCGTACTTGACCAGCCCCTTCAGCGTATCACCTTCCACCAGTACGATCTTCCCTTCGTGCCATAATTCAGACGGCCATTGCTGTGCATGTGCTCCCCCCGATAACAATAACAGCAGCGCAATAGTCAAAACCTTAATATTCCCGTATTGACTTCCGCCTGCATTCCTGTACGAAAATAGCATCACCTTCATTTTTGTCTCAGTATGGTATGTCCGAGTTTATCCCGTTTAGTCATAAGGTACTTTTCATTGTGGGGGTTCGGGACAATTTCGATCGGCACATTGTCCACAATCTCCAGCCCGTAGCCCATCAATCCCACACGCTTCTTAGGGTTATTCGTAATCAGCCTGATTTTGGTTATACCTAAATTACGAATAATTTGAGCTCCCACACCATAATCGCGTTCATCCATATCGAACCCGAGCTTGATGTTCGCCTCAACCGTATCCAGCCCTTCTTCCTGGAGTTTATAAGCGCGGAGTTTGTTCATCAGTCCTATACCTCTTCCCTCCTGTTTCATGTAAAGCACGACACCTTTTCCCTCTTTATCCACCAATTCCATGGCTTTATGCAATTGCGAACCACAATCGCAACGGCAGGATCCGAAGATATCGCCGGTAACGCAGGATGAATGGACCCTGACCAGCACCGGCTCGTCTTTTTCCCATGTTCCTTTTACTAACGCCATATGAACTTCATTCGTATTGACCTGGTCGAAGGCCACAAGCCTGAAATGTCCGTGGGCGGTAGGCATATCGACCTCAATTTCCCGCTTGATCAGGGATTCCTTCTGGACCCGGTATTCGATAAGGTCCTTAATGGAAACCAGCTTCAGCTTAAACCGTTCCGCAACTTTGACAAGGTCAGGCAGCCGTGCCATGGTTCCGTCCTCATTCATGATCTCTACCAGGACGCCGGCAGGCTTAAACCCGGCAATTCGGGCAAAATCTATTGCCGCTTCCGTATGGCCGCTCCTCCGCAATACTCCTCCCCGCTTTGCCTTCAGGGGGAAGATATGCCCCGGCTTACCAAGTTCTTCCGGTTTTGTTTCCGGATCAACCAGGGCACGGATCGTCTTAAAACGGTCGTGCGCGGAGATGCCGGTCGTGCAACCGTGCCCGATCAGGTCGACGGAAACGGTGAACGGGGTTTCGAACACTGCCGTATTTTGCCCGACCATCAGATCGAGCCCCAGTTCTTCACAACGGTCTTCAATCAGTGGTGCGCAGATCAGGCCACGACCATGTGTAGCCATGAAGTTCACGATCTCGGGAGTAATACATTCAGCTGCACAGACAAAGTCCCCTTCATTCTCACGATCTTCATCGTCCACGACAATAATCACCTTTCCATTCTTGATGTCATCGATGGCTTCTTCAATCGTGTTCAGTTTAATATCACTCATATTTATCTTTTCCTTTTTCGCGCTTACGCGGAGCCATCAGTATATTCGGCTTTGGTTTAACAATAAAAATCAACGGTATGTTCCGGAAGTTGACACCGTCATTTTGGGACAACGATTCCAAGAAGAGCCGCCAGGTCTCTTTCCGCGCCTTTTAATTGTTCATGGATCGTAAAATACTTTTCCAGGTCGTCTTCGTTGGTCGCCTGCTTCATCTGTAACAGATTATCCTCGGTAAGCTTCTGAATCAACCTGAATTTTAGTCTTAACACGTTTGTATAGGCAAGGTCGTGCAATACCTCCTTCTCGTTTGGAAAGTGGATATGGTATTTATCACTCCAGTGCTTGCTGGTTTCATACCGGGATGTCGTCAATTCCGCTACAACACCCTTGACGGCATCCGACCCGTGTTCCATAAAATAAAGCGTATCGACTACGACGCCTTTTTCGGCACCATCCCTGAATGCCTGGTAGATCTCACGGTAAACGGGATTGGTAAACTCCACGTCCTCCAACTCCGTGAGCATAAAATCGATCAGGCGTTGGTCATCGTAGTGACTTTCCGCATAGTTTAATAAAAGCCGCATCGATTCACGTTCCTGACGCTGGACGATGCTGGCCATATCCGTTTTAGTGACCGGGCTGATATCTTCAACGGTCTCCTGCGGCTCTTTTGTTTCTTCTCGGGCACGATCCTGGTCTTTTTTCTTGCGTTCACCGATAACGATCTTATTCAGCTCGGTGACAAGAACCCCCTCCCCCATACGCAGCAACTGGCTGGCCTCCTGTATATAGACCGAACGTTTGATGGCATCCGGGATGAGCGAGATGCTCGTTACGATATCACGGATGGCTTCGGCTTTCTTTATAGGGTCCTGCGACGCATCTTTCGCGTAGAGGTCGATCTTGAAAGAAATAAAATCCTGCGAGTGGTCCTTGAGGTATTTCTTATACTCGGTGCTCCCCATTTTTTTTGAGAAGCTGTCGGGATCGTCGCCATCGGGAAGTAATACCACCCGGACGTTCAATCCTCCCTTCAGGACGAGGTCAATACCCCGAAGCGCCGCTTTGATACCGGCCGCATCACCGTCGAAGAGAACGGTCACATTTTCCGTGAACCGGCGGATGAGTTTGATCTGCTCCTCCGTAAGCGCCGTTCCGGAAGAAGCAACAACGTTATCGACATCCGCCAAATGCATCGAGATCACATCGGTATACCCTTCCACCAGGTAACAGAAATCTTCCCTGCGGATTGCGTTCTTCGCCTGGAACATCCCATACAGCACATTGCTTTTATGGTAGATCTCGGTCTCCGGCGAGTTTATATACTTGGGCTGATCTTTCTCTTTCGTAAGGATACGGGCGCCGAATGCGATTACTTTGCCCGCCAGGTTGTGCACCGGAAAGATCACGCGTCCCCGGAACCGGTCATAAAACCGGCCGCCGTCTTTCCTGACGATCAGTCCGGCCTTCTCCAGCATCTCCTCGCTGTAGCCGGCGCTCAATGCCTTCTTGTTGAAGTTATCCCACTCGTTGATACTGTAACCCAGCTCGAATTTTTCAATTGTCCTGTCGTTAAACCCGCGTTCGCGGAAATAGCTCAGGCCGATACTCTGGCCTTCGTCGGAGTGATACAACAGGTCCTTGTAGTGCTCCTTTGCAAAGTTCATGACGATGTAAAGGCTGTCGCGATCGCTTTGCTTCGCATGCTGCTCCGCGGAAACCGCTTCTTCCTTGATCTCGACACCGTACTTTTTACCCAGGTACCGGATAGCTTCCAAGTAACTCATACCCTCGTGTTCCATTACAAAGGTTATCCCGTCGCCGCCTTTTCCGCTGCTGAAATCCTTGAATATCCCTTTGGCGGGTACTACATAGAAGGATGCCGTTTTTTCGTTGGTAAACGGACTGAGTGCCTTGTAGTTCTGGCCGGACCGTTTCAGGGTCACAAAGTCGCCGATAACATCGATAATATCGATGCGGCTCTTAACTTCGTCTATCGTTTCCCGGGAGATCACTTGGTACGGCCTGCTTGGAAGAAATTCAAGGTCTAAACTTTGTCTCAAAGATACTGGTTAGGTTTATAAAACGATTAACTAATACCTTTTAACCATTAACTCTTTCGCGCTAACTTGCGCCAGAATTGTAATTACAGTACACCCATGAGTTTTACCCAATCCGATATTCTGAAAGCCCTTTCGACCGTTGAAGACCCTGATTTAAAGCGAGATCTGGTGAGTCTCAACATGATCCGGGATATCGTGACGAGCCCGACCCGCGTGGGTTTTACCGTTGTTTTGACAACGCCGGCATGTCCGTTAAAGGAAAAGATCAGGCAGGATTGCGAGGATGCTGTAGAACGGGTTACGGGGCCCGGCGTGGAGATCCACATCAGCATGACATCCGCCGTTACCACCCAGCGTGACAACGCCCCCCTGCTGCCCGGCGTTAAGAATATTATCGCTATTGGCTCCGGTAAAGGTGGTGTGGGAAAATCAACCGTCACCACAAACCTCGCCGTTGCGCTGGCCCAGGCAGGTGCAAAAGTCGGCCTGATTGACGCCGACATCTATGGCCCGTCCATTCCCACCATGTTTAACTGCGAATTTGAGCAACCCTCTGTAAAACAGGTAAATGGAAAAAATATCATTCTCCCCATCGAGCAATACGGTGTCAAACTGATCTCCATCGGATTCCTCACGCCACCCGACAGCGCTGTCGTATGGCGCGGTCCTATGGCAAGCGCCGCCCTAAAACAGTTTTTCAGCGATGCGGACTGGGGGGAACTCGATTACCTGCTCATCGATCTGCCTCCCGGCACCAGCGATATCCACCTGACCATGGTACAGACGGTACCCGTTACGGGGGCCGTCATCGTTACCACCCCGCAGAAGGTGGCGCTCGCGGATGCCAACAAGGCAATGGCTATGTTCCGCCAGCCGCAGATCAACGTACCCCTCCTCGGCATTGTCGAAAACATGGCATACTTTACCCCGGAAGAGCTGCCGGATAATAAATACTATATTTTTGGTCAGGGGGGAGGCAAGAACCTTTCCGAAAAGTACAACGTTCCCCTGCTTGGCCAGGTACCCCTTGTGCAAGGGATACGCGAGAGCGGCGACAGCGGACTCCCTGCTGTGCTGAAAGAGGGAATCACGGCCACCGCATTTAAAGACCTCGCCGAATCGCTGGCGCGTCAAATTGCCATAAGAAATGCTAACTTTACACAAACGCAACGTGTAGAACTTAAAGTCTGATGAATACAACTGCCACTCACGAAGAACTCTCCAGGAAGATCGAAGCGTCACTTGATTCCATCCGTCCTTACCTGAAGGCAGATGGCGGAGATGTACAAGTCAAAAGCATCAGCGACGACAACGTTGTTAAACTTGAATTTGTCGGAGCCTGCGGAAACTGCACGATGTCGACCATGACCTTTAAAGCAGGTGTGGAAGCGGCCATCAAGCGTGATGTCCCGGAGGTCAAATCGATCGAAGTTGTCAACCTGATCCCGTTAAATCAGTAGTCATTCAGCGCCATTCAAGGCATCATTCTTCTTGAATTTTTCCCTTCAGCGTAACTAAGAATCCGTTTGGCGTAGGACCGGCCGTGCGGCATTCCGTTTATTTTCAAAAATCAATTTCCATGAAAGTAAACACCCTCTTAAAACGCAGACAAATGATCATGGCGACGGGCGGTCTTTTTATTGCAGCTGCTTGTCTTGTAAACCTTTCCTTTACGATCCGGAGCTCCCCTTTAAATCTCTGGTCGCAGCTTGGTATTTCAGAAAGCGCGGGGCTAGAAAACATTAAAAGAACATTCCTGGAAGGGTACCTGTATTCCTACGGAGCTTCCGCTGCGAAAAAAATTGCCACGGGCGACCGGGTTGCCGTGCTACAGGATCTGATGCTGTACACCAGGCAGTATGTAAGCAGCGAAAATTTCAAAAAAGAGTATGAGAATGCCCGTAGGTCTGCTAAACCCGTGCCGCCGGTTACGCCGAAGTCAAAGGAGGAGATTCAGAAAGAAAGAATTGCCGAATTGAACAAGTCGATCGCCGAAGGACAAAAGTCGATGCAGACGCTCCCTGCGGATCTGGTGGAGACGTTCAAAGAGGTACAACAGATGTTAAAAGACCAGGTTAAGGATTACGAAGACCCCCAAAGTCCAATGCTGATTATGCTTGCCGATGCGGAGCAGTTCAATTACCAGAATGCGCTTCGTCAATACGAAATAAATCTGGAGGCCTGGGAAAAAGCATATCCAGCAGATCATTCGGAGATGATCAAGGCCCGCCTGCGCAGGTTCCTGGAACTGACTGAAGGTATCGACTTTAACGCGGCGCTGCGGGAAGAATACCGGCTGAAAAAATTTGTTAACCCCGTTTATGAGCAAAAACCTGCGGAATGGAAAATGGCATACCGGAGCGGCAAGCCGGTTGTAGATGCGGCGCGCTCATTTGCACAGCAGTGGCTGGTGGAATTAAAATAGTACGTTGGAAAAAAGGTAAGGAAGATACAGATAACTGTACCCTCCTTTAGTCATAACAAGCCGCCGTCACTTGATCATCCTTCCCGTGCCGGCGGACTTTCGCCGCCCAGGTGAACCGTGGTATGCATAGTAGATTCCCAGGCGGGCGGAGTTTGTAAAATACTTGGGCTCACTATAACCGTAACCGGCGTAAGAACCGGAACTGAGATTGGTAAAACCGCGGTAGTATGCCGCCGATACGCTGAACGATGTATTGGGGATCGTATACCGTACACCCGCTGCAACACCGACATCGACTTTCCTGAAGCCGTCGGTTCCCCTTTCCGTGGAGGTAACCTCACCATTCGATTCGTTCACGACTTTGGCGCCCAGCAGAAATGCAATCTGGGGACCGCCAAAAACCTCCAGTCCGTTTGCAACATTTCCACTGGCAAAAACAGGAAGTTCGAGGTAATGGAGTCGCTTCTTTTGGCCGTAACTATAGCTGTACGAGCCGCCTCCGCCTCCCGGCTCATAATAACCCGATTCCTCCGATTCATACCCGAATCCCCGGTTGCTGTACATTAAACCGGGTTCGATCCTGATCCTGTCCGAGACAGGTACCTGCCATAACGCACCCATTTGAAAACCGGGCTTTGCCGGAAATTTTTCCGAATCCTCCTTATCGCCGCTTAGCCAGGACAAGCTCGGGCCGATATTGAACAAAGGCTGAGTAATTATCCGCTCAAAAGCCGACTTATTACGGGTGGGCTGGCTGTCTTCGGCGGCCTCACTTTCACCATGCATGGCGTTGTCAGCCCGGCTGAATAATTTCACCAGATCGCTCTGATCCTCCAGGCACGCCAATCCGGCACCGATATCGCCGTAAAGGCCTCCGAGGATCGCCATCAGAAAACAATCGTCACAACTTGTCAGGGAGAAAGAGGCGGCGACAATGAAAAAGGTAGCAAATTTTTTTTTCATACGATTCCTGTTTTATCAGCCGTTAGAGTTTTTTCGTTGTTAAACCGGATGGCACGGCGAACTCCGTCACATCCATCGCGTTGTATTTTACCGATGTCGCCGTACCCGTCATCTTGAACGATGGAAGTACGATCTCGAATTTTAGCGGGAAACCCTCGACCTTGTCGGGCAGCCTGAAGTGTCCTCCGAAAAGACCCGAGCCCCAATCGGCTTCCTGGATCGAATAAGTCGTCCAGATGTGAGCGGTGATGTTGCCGGAGTACTGAACATCGTATTGCTGGCAAACATATCCTGCGATCGTTACCGTTTCCTTCCGGCGCGTCACAACGGGTGCCGACTTGTCGGCCGGTACACGCGCGTCGTTCATGTCCATTTCATAAATGTTTTTCTCATCGCGCCGGATGATAAATACCTTGCCTAGATCTTTCCGAGTGAGTATTTCAGCTTTCAAGGGTCCCTCTCCCGAGATCTTCAAATCACTTCCTTTAAATCGTACATCATAATACTTCGCAATCCGGTCTGTAATACCTTTGGGTACATTACCTGTCAGTAAAGTCTCATACCGTACTGTGCCTTCAAACGGAACCACTACGCTCCGGAAAGCTGCAGTCAGGAGGAAACCAAGGATCAATAAAGAGAGGGTCCATTTTTTTTTCATAAGTATGCGTTGTTTAATTGCTGCTTAATTCATCACGATTTGAATTTCGGATGACTACAAAGTTCACCGTATGATCCGGTGGCTACAACTACATTAAGATGTGGGATGTACCTCCATATTCAGGTAGTTTTCACCCAACATCAGGGATAGAAAGGAATTCCGATGCTGAAATGTGTACATATCCTTCAAGTCGTTTACTCTTCTTATATTTGGTTTGAAAATTCGTAGCGTATCAATCAGGGTCTAGTGGGGCAGCCTCATCTATCTTTTGCGAAGAATGTTGTTCTGATCGTGGTATTAGTGATTTGCCCTTTGGTGGCTTTCACGCAAGACCGGTGCGGAGCCGTTGAATACACAGCGATCCTGAAAGAACAGGGCCTCTTGCGGGAGACCAATCCGGCATTTGAACGCTGGTTGTTGCAGAAGCAGAAGGAAAGAGCGGGACGAACGGGGCCCCTGCGAACGAAAGAAACGTACCAGGTTCCGGTTGTGGTACACGTCATTCACAACGGCGAAACGTTGGGCCTGGGAAAAAATATTTCCGATGCCCAGATCATTTCCCAGCTTTCAGTCCTAAACAAGGATTACCAACGCCTGAATGCTGACGCGGCCAATACGCCCGCGGAGTTCCAGGGAGTTGCCGGGGCTTTTGACCTCGAGTTCGTCCTGGCGCGCCAAAACCCTGAGGGACTGGCGACAAATGGTATCGTCCGCGTTCAGGGAACAAAAACTTCGTGGACGATTAACGACAATTACCAGCTCAAGTCACTTAGTTACTGGCCCGCGGAAGATTACCTGAACATCTGGGTGTGCAATCTTTCAGACTTTCTGGGCTATGCACAGTTCCCCGTCTCCGGATTACCGGGTCTCGAAAATTCCTCGACCAATAGCCTGACCGACGGTGTCGTGATCGCCTATAATGCTTTCGGTTCCAGCGACGATGGCGCCTTTAACCTGTTGGCGAACTACAGCAAAGGCCGGACAGCCACACATGAGATCGGGCATTTTTTTGGTCTGAAACACATTTGGGGTGACGATGACGGCGCATGCGACGGAACTGACTATGTCAACGACACACCAAACCAGGCCGGCAGTACAGGAGGATGTCCGGCTCACCCGCGTCTGACATGTTCAAATGTAACCTCGATGTTCCAGAACTACCTCGACTATACAAACGATGTTTGCATGAACCTCTTCACGCAGGGGCAAGTGGAGCGTATGATCACGATTATTGAAAACAGTCCGCGCAGAGCCAGTCTTACCTCTTCCCATGGACTAGCGGATCCATTACCCGTTGCAAATGATCTCGGTATCAAAAATGTAATCACACCGCAGCCCGGCGAATGCAGCACAACGGTTACACCGGCTGCCGAGGTAAGAAACTATGGCGGCAACACCATTTCATCGGCCCGGATCAGGATCAGGAAGGATGGAGTCATCACGGAGACAAAAGATTTTACATTTACACCGGCACTTGGTGCCCTTGAATCCACGGCAGCCGCCTTTGCCCCGCTCGCATTCACGGGGGGGAATCACAATGTCACCTTTGAAATCCTGTTGACCAACGGTGCAGCGGATCCCCAGGCATCAAACAACACTATGTCGCAGGACTTTTTTATCCCGCCGGTTATCGCGGTTCCTTTCCTCGAGACCTTCAACTCCGTTCCTTCGTCCTGGACAATCCTGAATCCCGATCAGAACCGGACGTGGGAGCTCGCCAGTGCTCCGGCCGGTGCGGCAAACACCGCCATGAAAATGGACTTCTTCAATTACGAAGATCACACAGGAGAGATTGACCTGTTGTTAACACCGGTTTTTGACCTTACCTCGGCACCGGCTGCCTTGTTAAAATTCGACGTATCGCACGCGAGATTTCAATCCAGCAACGATGGTCTGAAAGTCATTTTACTCGAGGATTGCAATACTGACATCAGCCAGGGAACGGTGGTTTACGACAAGTCCGGCGCATCGCTGGCGACCGTATCTTCAACATCCGCAGTGTTTACTCCCGCCGGCGCCGGTGACTGGCGAAATGAAGGTGTCGACCTTAGCCTGTACGCGGGGCAGGATCATCTGCAACTGGCTTTTGTGGGCTACAACGACTGGGGAAATAATCTGTACGTCGACAACATATCATTGACAACGGACCCGGTACATGATGTCTCGCTGACTGCCGTTGTCGCGCCGTCACCGGTATCATGCCTGAACCAGGTAATTCCGGGAATACACATAAAAAACACGGGGACACTGGTCGGCTCTTTACGGGTCGTAGCTTCCGTTAACGGACAAAACACGACACACATCCTTTCCGGACTGAGTATCCCGGGAAATACGGAAGCGGATATCGAACTTGATCAGCTTTCCTTATCAGACGGCGAAAATGAAATCACTTTTGAAATCACCGAGGTAAACGGCTCGCCTGATTTTAATCCGGCAGATAACACGATCTTCTTACGAACGGTGGTCAACAAGGCAACGGATGCAATACCTATCCGGCAGAATTTCGAAGGAGTATTTGAAAACACCTGGACCATCGTGAACCCCTCGGATGGCATGAACTGGCAAAAAAAATCAGTCGAAAAAAACACGGCCCTATATTTCAACGGGTTCGCCAACTCCTTACCGGGAGACGCGGGCTGGCTGGTCAGTCCTGTACTGGACTTCTCTGCAGCTTCCGAGGCCGGCCTGTCGTATGACCTCTCCTATGCTTACCGCAGCAATACTTCGGACCAGTTTTACATCCTCGCATCGACAGACTGCGGTTATACCTTCAGCGACACATTACTGTTCCTGCAAGGGAATGCGCTGGCTGAAGGAAAAAGTTCTTCCGTCGCCTGGGAGCCCGGAGATGAATCCGACTGGTCGACAAACTTCATTGCCCTGCCCGGACTGGCAGGGCAGCCGGACACGCGGGTTGCCTTTGTGTTTGTGAACGACAAGGGAAACAACATCTATATCGACAATATCGAATTCTATGTATCCGACTCGCCATTGAAACTCGATGAACCGTTCGCTGTTCACCCAAATCCTGTGGAAGACGGCATAGCAAACATCACCTTCAACCTTCCCGAAAAAGATGACGTTTTAGTGGATATTGCGGACCCTGTCGGCAAGATCCTGATCAGCGAGAATCTCACGGGAATTCTAAACCAGACCTTTCCATTCAGCTTGTCCGGCAGACCGGCAGGCCTGTACTTCGTACGGGTACGGACCAGTGACCAGGTTATCGTGAAGAAAATTCTGGTTATCCGGTAACCCTCATTTTCGAGGGGCACGACGGGATCTTTCGGGTATTCCGAATGTCACAGATTCGAACGTTCAACCATTCGCCCTTTTCATTATCTTGCGGGGGTAAAACGTAAACTTCTTAATGGCGAAAAAAAAGAAAGTAGCGATCCTGTACGGCGGCCGGTCCGTTGAGCACGCTGTCTCCGTTAACTCGGCCCGAAACATATACGAATACCTGAATAAAACGCTGTACGAACCCATCCCCGTTGGCATCAGTAAAGATGGTGAGTGGTTCCTGACGCCTAACGTAAGCAGAGATATCGAAATGGGTAAACCGCTGGGACTAGTGCTCAATCCCAGGCACCCGGCGTTGATCGATCTGAACAGCGGTGAAAAAATTACCGTTGACGTCATCTTCCCCGTACTTCATGGTACAGACGGTGAGGACGGCAGCATACAGGGTCTGATCAAAGCGATGGATCTTCCCATGGTTGGAACCGGTGTATTGGGTTCTTCTCTTTCGATGAATAAAATCGTTGCCAAACGTTTGCTGCGCGAAGCCGGATTACCGGTTACAGACTTTCTTACTTTTCGTTTTGATGAAAAAGACAAGATCAGTTTCAACAGGATCTCGAAAGCGCTTGGCCTTCCCTTTATGGTGAAGTCGGCAAGCCTCGGATCTTCTGTGGGCGTTACAAAAGTGAGTAGCCGGAAAGATTTCAAGCGGGCAGTTGACGAGGCTTTCAAATACGATAATGAAATGCTGGCAGAAGAATACGTCACCGGCCGCGAGATTGAATGTGCGATACTGGGGAATGAACCCGCGGAAGCGTCTTATCCGGGAGAGATCGTCATCAGCAAAAAGTATGAGTTCTATACCTTCGATGCCAAGTATGTAGACCCGGATGCCGTTCGCATTGACGTACCGGCGAAAATAACCAAAGCTATTGCCGCCAGGATCCGGAAAGCATCCATAAAAGCGTACGAGACATTGCACTGTGAAGATTTCTCCCGCATCGACCTGTTCCTCGATAAGAAAGGCAGGATTTATATCAACGAGATCAACACAATACCCGGTTTTACCAATTCAAGTATGTACCCGATGATGTGGAAGGAAAGAGGCGTTGGTTTTTCCGACCTGATCACACGACTGCTCAACCTTGCGCAGGAGCGTTACGACCGCGGTAAACGAATTGAACGCGATTTCCAGTCGGCACTAAAATTCTGAACCTTGTATATTTACGGGATTAAGTATTCTATAACACGTTGATCAATGACAGCGTCAGGCCTTCGGGGTAACCTTTGAACTATGAAATTTGACTTACGAAAATTTAAAAAAGATACGTTAGGCGGTTTGCTTTTTCACTTTTTCCTGGCCTCCGGTCTGCTGCTCGTATTATTGCTTTTATATTTCTACGCTTACCTGCCGGGTACCACCAATCACGGAGAAACAATTACCGTTCCCAGCATTGAAGGAATGCAGATCGCCCAGCTCGAAGATTTTCTCATCAAAAGAAATCTGCGGTACGAGGTTAATGATTCTGCCTATTCTTCGGAATACCCGCCGCTGACGGTCCTTAAGCAATATCCGCAGGCCGGTTCGAAGGTAAAAGAAGGCAGGAAGATCTTTATCTCCCTGAACCGGATAAGCCCTCCCACCGTTCCTGTACCGGCACTCGTTGATGGATCGGTAGTAAACGCGGACGCCGTACTCCGAAGCAATGAATTAAAAAGAGGAAGGATCGAGTTGGTCGCCGGCCCATTCAACGTGGTCAAGGAAATGAAATACCAGGGACGGACGATCGAGGCGGGACAACCGGTACCCAAAGGCGCAATCATCGACCTGGTGGTCATGGACGGGGGCAGTAGCTCTTTCGATGCACCAGACTATACCGGCCTAAACCTGGAAGATGCGAAGGTGATCATTTTTGGTTCAAACCTGAATATCGGGCTGGTTTCGATCGTGGGAGATACTACCGGCGCCGAGGCTGTGGTCCTGAAACAAAAGCCGGCGCCAAATGAAAATATAAAGGTAGGCGATGTCGTTGATCTTTGGATTGGAAAGGCGGGAACAGTGGTACCCGACGATGAGGATGAATTAGTGGACGATAACTAATCACATTTCCCGGATGATGCATTTTACACAAAAGCAAATTTTTCAGGGCCGGTATTTATTGCTTGCATTTGTGTTGCTGGGCTTTCATGCATCGGGTCAGCTGAAGGTATTTCCACATCCTCACTCATCAGGAGGTACAAAGAACGGGGCAAATACACGTCAGGCATCGTCGGCGCGGGTTAAGGAGATCGTTCCCGTAAGCCTTCCGTTCTGGGATGATTTTTCGTTCACCCCGGTCAACGATCCGACGTATGATTCTTCCAATTATCCCCTGGACTCCCTTTGGGTAACCAACTTCACAGTCTGGATCAATAATAGCATGGGATTGCAACCTCCATCCATCAATGTCGCCACCTTCGACGGCCTTGACTCCGCCTTTCTTCCTTATTCGGAACAGGTGCTGGCCAACGGATTCCGCGACAGCCTGGTATCACAGGGAATCAAACTCGGTGAGCCCGATGTGTCCCTGGCTGAACGTAGTACAGTTTACCTGAGCTTCTTCTATCAATGGCAGGGCAACGGAGAAGCGCCGGATGCCTCCGACTATATGCGTGTTGAATTCAAGAATGACCTGGGTGTGTGGGAAACGGTCATGACGATCCTGCCCAAATCATCGTTCCAGCGAACGGAGTTTTACGATACTCTTATCAAAGTGGACGGCGACCGTTTTTTTCACAATACTTTTCAATTCAGATTCAAAAACTACGGACGCCTTTCCGGGCCGTATGACACGTGGAATATCGACTACGTATATCTGAATAAAAACAGAAGTGTCGCCGATACGGATTTTCCGGATCAGGCTATATCCTCCCCATTGACAAGTCTTTTTAACAAATACCAGTCGATCCCGTATCACCATTTTCTCAACACAAACTCCGTTACACCTCCAACGTTCGATGTATCCAATAATCTCGACGAGTTTACGGACTTAACATACCTCACCGAAGGAACATTCCGGAATTATATCAACGGTAACTTCACCGACACCTTCGTCAGTAATCTCGGTGGCCTTGATACATCAGCGATCAACGATGACGGAAGTGGTATTATCTTCCCGCTGGAGGCACGAAAAGTGACATTGGAATATATCCCCGACGCAGCAGACAATTCACAGTTCGATCCTGTTTCAGACTCCGTTCTGGTACGCCTTAAGGTCAGACTCTTTACCGGCGATACCTTTGATCCCAAAACAAACGGTTATGCGAACGACTACGACCTGAATTACATACCGATCGATTTCCGGGTTAACGATACAATCAGTTCGAAATACCTCCTGAAAGATTTTTATGCCTATGACGATGGCATCGCCGAATACGCGGCAGGCCTGACACAAGCCGGAAACCGTGCGGCAGTGTTATTCGAAATGTTGACAGACGCCGTTGATACACTCGTAGGAATCGATATTTATGTTCCCGATTACGGACTGGCCAGTAACCTCACCGCAGACTTCTATGTTTACAATGACGAGGACGGTAAACCCGGTGACGTCGTTTATTCAATACCAAGTTTTTCCGTTCAGCGAAAAGGACTGAACAAATTCCAGCGGATCCGTATCCTGGAGCCGTTCCTGGTTGAAAGCCGTTTTTATGTGGGGTGGAAAGCTCCAGTCGGCGGCCCGCTTAAAATTGGTCTGGATGTCAGCAATAACTCGGGCGATCAGATCTATGTCAACACCAATGGAACGTGGGTTCAAAATACCGATGTAGCCGGAAGCCTGATGGTCAGGCCTGTATTTGGCAGCGGTGACATTGTAACGGGTATTCCCGGAGAAGAAACAGAAACCAGTGTTTTTCCAAATCCAAACACGGGGCAGTTCTATATCCGTGGAAACGTCGACCGTTTGGATATCATCACCGTCACAGGCCAGTCCGTTTTCTATAAAGCCGAAGATTATGGCAACGACAAGAAGATATCCATGCAACATAACGCGCCTGGTTTATACCTCCTGAAAATCCGAAGCGGCAATACGGTACGAACCGAAAAGATCATCGTCAAATAGGTGCCGTTTAGGCTCACTTAAATCCGACAAGCAATGGCAGACATCTTACCGATACGTCCCTGGCGATACAATCCGGAACTGGGCAAAACGATCGATGCGCTGACATCTCCCCTCTTTGATGTCGTGTCGGAAAAACAACGGAAAGCGCTGTATCAAAACCCTTTCAACAGCATCCATCTCTCCGTGCCCGCGCTGCCGGGCGGAGACCTCGTTAATGAATGGAAAAGCAGGGGTATCCTTCAGCAGGACAAACTTCCCGGTATCTATGTCTATTACCAGTATTTTACGCTCGCAGGATCGTCAAAGGAATACTGCCGCAAGGGATTTATCTGCCATATCAAGGCTTACGACTGGGATGAAAAGATCATCCTGCGGCACGAGAACACCATACCGAATGCTGTTAACGACCGGGTGGACCTGTTAGAAAAAACAGAACTTCACGTCAACCCTACCCATGGGCTTTTTACAGACCCGGCTTTCGAACTTGAACGGTACATGGACATCGCTATCGCAGATCCTGTGTACGAGACGGAAGATTATCAGGGAGTCCGGGATATACTGGCGGTTATTCATGATGCCGTGGTAATCAGAAAATTCATGGATTGCCTTGCGGGTAAAACGATCATCCTTGCAGACGGTCACCATCGTTACGAGGGGTCGCTCATCTACAAACGAAAGAGGGCGCTGTCAAACCCGCAACACAACGGAGAAGAGGGATACAATTATCACCTGATGTACCTGACCAATACTGAATCGGACGATCTGAGAATTCTGCCCACCCACAGACTCATCAAAAATATAAAGGACTTCAACGAAGGTGAGATCATCAACAGACTTTCCGATTACTTCGTTATCAAACCGGTGGATGACGCGGATACATTGAATGAGATCATCGCCGGAAAAAAATGGGCCTTCGGTTTACTCTTCCGTGACAATGCGTACAAAATTACGCTTAAGCCCGACACTATTTCCACGATGTCATGGCCATTCCCGGACCAGATCAAGGCTCTTGATCTCACGGTTATGCACTATTTCATCATCGAAAAGACGCTGGGTATTCCGGGAAAAGCGCAGCGGCAATCGGAAAACATCGGGTTTGACAGGAGCTTTTCCGACTGCCTTAAGAAAGTGCTGCAGGGCGAAGCGCAGATGGCCATCATTACAAATGAAGTGTCCATCGAGGACGTAAAAAATGTCTGTAAAAGCGGCTTTACGATGCCTCAAAAATCGACTTATTTCTATCCAAAAGCGATCGGAGGGTTTCTCTTCAGCTCAATCCGTCAGGAAGAGTTTCAGCTTCCGTTCTATTCACCTTTCTGACCGGCTGACCCGATGGCCTCACGGAAACTTTCTAATATCCCCGAAAAAACTTATGTAACTTCATTCCACAATCAACGACTATTATGTTTGCATTAAGTCATCCGTTAGTACTGGCGTCGAGTTCACCCAGGAGACAATACCTGATGAAAGAGGCAGGGTTCACCTTCACCACGGAAAAACCGGATGTGGATGAGTCCTTTCCCCCGGAGCTTCCAGTCGACCAGGTAGCCAGGTACCTGGCGGAAAAAAAAGCGGAATATTTTCGTCTGACTATCAAAGATGAAATCGTCCTGACCGCCGACACCGTTGTGATTATTGGTAACCGGATCATCAACAAGCCACAAGACAGAACCGACGCGCTTGCCATGCTTACCGCGCTTTCCGGACAGACACACCAGGTAATGACCGGCGTTTGTATCCTCTCCAAGGAAAAAGAAGAAAGCTTCGATGATGTAACCGATGTTACTTTTCAAAAACTGGATCAGAAAGAAATTGCATATTACGTCGATACCTACAAACCCTACGATAAAGCAGGAGCTTATGGAGCCCAGGACTGGATCGGGATGGTCGCCATTGAAAAAATTGTCGGGAGCTATTTTAACGTAATGGGTTTACCGATCCATAAGGTATATCAACACCTCAAGCACTGGTAGATGAGGTCCGTCTGGAAGTACCTAACAGCGCATGTTAAGGAAGATTATAATACGGGTGCCTATACGTTCGTCGCCTTTTTTCTGGGTGTTGCAATCCTGCTGAACTACCGGTTCGATCTTCATGACCGCTTGCTGGTTGGCCTCCGGGGAATGACCAAGTTCGGGAGTTACTTCCTTTTCTACGGACTGGCCTATTTTACGGCGCTTTTTGCGATAGCTGCGTCAAAAAAAGATCTTGGTTTCTTCCGAAGCAGGGAGTTTTGGGTCAAAAGTATTCTCGGCATCAGTGTTCTCAGCCTGGATAGCAGCCTTCCTTATCTCCGTGAATGGATTTATCGCACGTTCGACACCGAATTACAGTACTGGGCGCATAAGGTCGGCGTTAACGTGATCAGCTGCTTCACCGTCCTGTTGCCATTGTTGCTTTTCTATTCTTTCTATGAGAAAAAAGCGACACACCGGTATGGGTTGAATTCGAATTCGTTCGACCCGCGTCCCTATTTTCAAATGCTACTTCTCATGTTGCCCATCCTGATTGCGGCATCGTTTCATCCCAGTTTTGTCCGACAGTACCCGATGTACAAAGTCACGTCCGCTCACATCTTTCTCGGTGTGCCTGAATGGGTAACGGTGTTGATATACGAGTTCGCGTACGGACTGGACTTCGTTACGGTGGAATTTTTCTTTCGCGGCTTCCTCGTTATAGGTATGGCTTCCGTTCTCGGACGGAATGCCGTATTGAGTATGGCCGTCGTGTATTGCCTGTTGCATTTCGGGAAGCCGGCTGGTGAGGCGATCAGTTCTGTTGCCGGAGGATATATACTTGGTGTTGTGGCGTTCGAAACGAGAAGTATATGGGGCGGCGTGATCGTTCACATGGGCATCGCATGGATGATGGAGGTCATCGCTTTCACCCAGAAAGCACTTTGACACAGGCGACTAGGACCGATAAACGGACATCAATTCGTTCGTGATCTGCGACGCGCTGAAACGCCGGACATATTCTTTGCTCTCGTCGATCATTTTCCTGCGCAACTCACCATCGCCCAGCACACGTGTGATCTGGTGGGCCAATTCATCTTCCTTTGTCGGGTTCACATAGATCGAAGAAGGGCCCGCGGCCTCACTGAAGCACGAGCCCGTCGAAGTGATCACGGGAATTCCGGATTCGATCGCTTCAACCAGCGGAATACCAAATCCCTCAAACAATGACGGGTAAACGAAGAGTTGTGCACCCTGATAGATCGCCGGAAAATCGGTGAACGGTACGTCATGCAAAAATATTACTGAATTCAATACACCCAGCCTGGAAGCCATAGCCACCACCTGTTTTTTATAAGTTGTTTCCCGCCCCATAATAATCAGGGGGAAACGCGAATCAGGGGGCAACAAAGCCATTGCTTTAATGATCAGGACTACATTCTTTCGTGCCTCCATAGTGCCGACGTTAAGAACGTATTGATGGGGAAGATTATACTTACTTTTTGTTTTACTTACCTCTTCATCCGGTATACATTTCATAAACTGCGGATGACACCCCTGGTAAACAACTTTAATCTTCGACTCCGGGATCTTCAAAAAATCCACCAGGTCTTCAGCAGTCTGGCGGCTGATCGCAACGATACTTTGCGCGGACTGTGAAGCAGCTTTTACTTTTGCTTCATATATCCTGACATCGACAGGGTTGTATAATTTAGGGAACCGGAGAAAGATGAGGTCATGAACGGTAACGATCTTTTTCAGGGAACCGGGCAAATTGGCCGGCAGTTCCTGGTTCAGACCGTGAAATACATCCAGGGATTTGATGGTCGGTTCGTAGCTGATCCCCCAGCTCCGCCAAAGGCTTGATGCTTTAACCAAATTATACAGTACAGGCGGGGTAATAACCGTGACATTGGCGTGATCCGTGATTGGGTCAATTTCCGGATGCTGCCTCGCTTTCGGTGTATAAAGCACATACCGGTTTCCCGTGGTGTGCTCCAATAGTGAGCCGACAACAAACCTGCTGTAGTTGCCAAGGCCTGTGAAATTATGGAAGAGCCGCTTGGCATCAAATCCAATTTTCACTTGGGATAAGTGGTTTTATACAATTCCATGCTCTGAACAATAATCTCCATAGCCTTTTCCTTGGATTGAAACTCGTCGACGACAACTTTCTTATTCTCGAGCGTTTTATAGTTCTCAAAGAAATGCTTTAGTTCCATAAGAAGATAATTGGGAACGTTCGTCATGTCCTCAATATGACTGACGCTAACATCCTGTTCGGCAACCGCGATTATTTTATCGTCGGCTTCACCCCTGTCGATCATCCGCATGACACCAATAACTTTTGAAGGTATTAGGCATCGCGGTACCACGGTCACGGATGTCAGGACAACAATGTCCAGCGGGTCATGATCTTCGCCCAGCGTTTGGGGTATAAATCCGTAATTAAGAGGATAATACATGGAGGCGTATAATACGCGGTCGAGCTTGATCAGACCGCTTTCCTTATCGATTTCATATTTTGCCCGTGATCCTTTCGGGATTTCAATTATTCCGTTAACATGTTCCGGGGGGTTTTCTCCAACCGCCACTTCGTGCCAGGGGTGCTTTACCATAACATTTTTTAAAAACAATATTAAACAAAAAGCCCTCCGATTACTACCGGGGGGCTTTCCTTATTTAGTGTCCTTTTTATTCCTTCTTCTCAGGTTCCTTCTTTTCCATCTTTCTTATCTTTTCGCCATCCTTCAAACGTTTGGATACCGCCAGGAACGGGCCTACAATAACCTCCGTACTGTCGCTTATCCCTGAAAGGATTTCGATATTGTCATAGTCGCTGATTCCGGTCTTTACCTCAACCATCTTCGCCACACCTTTTTCATTTATGAAAATAACGGTCTTGTCGTCTTTTTTCTTTTCAACTTTTTTGTCGCCGTTCGCCTGATTGTTATTTTGTTCCGGGGGACCATTCTGGTTTTCCGGCGCTTTGTTTTCCTCTTCCGGATTACGGGTCGTCACCGAAGCCAGCGGAACGGAGAGCGCGTTCTGTTTGGTCGTTGTCAGGATATCGACACTGGCGGTCATTCCGGGACGGAACGGGAATTTATTTCCAGCCTTTACGAGGTCCTGGTAGGACGAACTAAGAATCAGGATCCTTACCTCGAACTCCGTGATCGCATCAGTGGAAGCTTTGTCTTTTGCCGTGTTTGCAATAAGGGTCACAACACCCTTAAATTCCTTATTCTGACTTGAATAGGCGTCGACATCGATAACCGCCGTATCGCCTACATGAACCCGTACGATATCGTTCTCATTTACGTCCACTCTTACTTCCATTTTATGAAGGTCGGCAATCCGTAACATTTCGGTACCCGCCATCGTCGCAGTCCCCACAACCCGTTCACCGTTTTTTACGATCAGTTTCGACACAACGCCATCCATAGGCGATACGACGGTCGTTTTCCTGAAATTCTCGCGCGCTTCGCGAAGCGAAGCTTCCGTGCTTCTGATCACATACCGCGCCGCCTCCACCATCTGTTCGGCAGATGACACATCGTTTTTGGCGACCGAATAATTCTGAGTAGCCAGTTGCCAATCCGCATCCGAAATCACCTTCTCACTCCACAGCTTTTCATTCCGTTTGTATTCCGCTTCAGCGCGTATCAACGTAGCCTGCGATCTCGAAAGACTGGCTTTCGACTGTTCCAGGTTGGCACGCTGCTGACTCAGACCGGCTTCGGCCCGTTCCAACTGGCTCTGCCATGTATCCGGACGGATCTTCACCAGCGTTTTCCCACGTTTAACGGAGTCGCCCTCTTCGATCAGGAGCTCAATAATTTCCCCTGATACTTCAGGTGCAATCTTTACTTCCGTAACCGGCTGAACCGTACCCGACGCACTCACCTTCTCCACAATTGTCACACGCTTCGCCTTGGCCAGTTCGACCTCAATTTCTTTCGGTTTGCCAATCCATCCTGCAGATTTGCCAACGATAATAAAAACTAAAAGAAATCCCACGGCTCCGATGAGCCAATAAATCAACTTGTTCGATTTTCGTTTTTGCTTTGCCATTGCGTGTTTATTAATATTCGAGTGGTTTGCCTTGATAGAAATCCAGTACTTTTTTCTTTAAAATAAAATCGTATTTCGCTCTCACCAGGTCAGACTTGGCCTGGAATAAATCATTTTCGGCGACCTGATATTCCACATAAGGAACAGCTCCAATATCGAAGCGTTGCTTCGTCATGCGATACGCTTCTTCCCGGGCATTAACCTGCCTGAGCGATGAGTTATACGTTTTCGAGGCGGCCAGTGCTTCATTGTAAGATGTCTCGACGTTCTGTCTCAATGTGTTTTCGATTTCCTTCGCCGCGATCGTAGCGATCTGCCGGCTGATGACGGAACGCTGATAGGCGGCTTTCGTTTGAAGACCATTAAATATGGGGATGGAAAGACCCAGTGAAACCTGCCTGAAAATGTTGTCCTTCAATTGATCCCTCCGGTTATAACCATTCACGATCGATCCCGAGGGAATATAGACCGGATCGGAAGAATAGACCGGGGTACCTCCCAGCCCTCCCACTACACCGATCTGGGGATAGGTGACCGCCGGATCTCCACCGTCGGCAATAAAACGGTCGCGGTCGGAAGCACTGGAATAATTACTATTTATGGATCCGTTAAGGCTTAGCCGCGGATAAAAATTTCCTCTGGCTGCTTTTACCGCAAAATCCGCGCTCTCGATCTTAAGAGCAGCACTCCTCACTTCCGGCAAGGTATTCCGGGCGATCTCATAGATCTCATCACGGCCCTGATCCAGGACCAGGTCTTCGACACCGATGTCCGGCGCCACAACATCCAACGGCGTCGATGCTGGCAATTGAAGCGCTTGTTTCAGCTGTAGCAGCGATAACGTAAGGGTATTCTCCCGGGTGATCACATTCAACTCGTTTGTGGCAACCTGCGCATCCAGATTGAGTTCGTTCGACTTTGGCAATGCCCCCGCTGCAACCTGCTTTTTAGTCCGGTCATACTGTTGCTGACTGGAACTGAGCTGAAATTTGGCATTTTCGAGTTGCTCCTTGTTAAAGATCACATTGACAAACAAAGAAGCGATATTCAAAACCAGGTCGTTTTTTGTCTTTTGCAAATCTTCCACCGACGCCTGGTAATCCCGCGAGTTTTGTTTGATCGTGTTCTGTATCCGTAATCCGTTAAACAGTGTTACGGAACTGGAAACACCCGGACTGAGAAAATTAATTTCCTGCGTGGTGAACTCATTCGTAACCGGGTTTACAGACCGTCCCCAGTTATAACCGTATGAAACGCTGGCATTCAGGTTGGGCAGCAGCCCCATCTTCGACTGCGTGAAATTCACCTCACTGCTTTCAACGTTGTAGTTGCCGCGTTGAACGGTTAAGCTATTGGCCAGCGCATAGTCGATACATTGTTTCAATGTCCATGCATTGCCGCTGGCGGTCGTATCGGTTTGCTGAGCTTTTCCGGCGAAGGACGCCAGAATCAAACAAATTAAAAGATGTGGTATTTTTTTCATCATAATCAACGATCAATATCAGGTATGTAAATTATCTGTTTCACCCAGCTAAGACTCTGTAAATACGCTAATGTTACAGGTTTTATCCCGGAATCCATTTCGATCACGAGACACGCGAGGTCGTGTTTGCCCTTACGGGATACGGACATCGTGGCAATATTGCACTCATCATGGGCCAGAACGTTCGCGATAAAGGCGACACTTCCCTTCACATCGGTAGCCGTGATGACAAGGGTGTGAAGGTTGGCGCTAAAATCCGCCTTAAATCCGTCTACCTCCGCAATGTTGATCATTCCGCCGCCGCGACTCTCTCCCACAACCTCCAGCGTTCTGCCCTCTTTTTTCAGCACCAGTTTTATCGTATTCGGATGAAGCGTCGACGCATTCCCCACCGACTTAAAATGAAACTTCAATCCTTTCTCCGTCGCCAGTTCCAGTGCATCCTTGATCCTTTTGTCGTCCGTTTTAAAATCAAGAAGCCCGGCAATAATGGCCCTGTCGCTTCCATGTCCTTCGTATGTCCTGGCAAACGAGTTATAGAATGTTATCTCCGCTTCGTCCGGAATACCCCCGAGAAGTTTCAACGCAGCCCTGGCGATCCGAACGACACCAGCCGTGTGTGAACTGGACGGACCAATCATCACGGGTCCGATCATATCAAAAACACTGCTTTTCTCAGGCATACCGGTTTGAATACGCAATCTGTCGACAAAAAGATGAAATAGTTACAAAGAAAAAGGCGCTACAGGGTAAATTTTTGAAATTCAGACTGCGATCGGAGCCTTGATGGACGGATGCGATTTATATTCGACGATTTCAAAGTCTTCAAAACGGTAATCAAAAATCGAATCAGGCTTTCTTTTGATATTCAAGCCGGGCATCGGATAGGGTTCCCGGGAAAGCTGAAGGTTCGCTTGTTCGATGTGGTTGATGTAAATATGGACATCACCCCCGGTCCATACAAATTCACCGGGTAACAGATCGCACTGCTGAGCTACCATATGCGTTAACAGCGCGTATGACGCGATGTTGAACGGAACGCCCAAAAAATAATCGGCGCTTCTTTGGTAAAGCTGGCAGGACAACTTCCCGTCGGCGACGTAAAATTGAAACAAGGCGTGGCAGGGTGGCAATGCCATTTTATCGACCTCCGACGGATTCCAGGCTGTTACAATATGCCTCCTGGAATCCGGTTTCGTCCTGATTTGCTGCAACACCTGGGTGATCTGATCAATGTGGCCGCCCTGTGGTGTCGGCCAGCTTCGCCATTGATGTCCGTATACCGGTCCGAGTTCGCCCTGCTCATCTGCCCACTCGTCCCAAATACTTACCCCGTTGTCGTTCAGGTACTTCACATTAGTGTCTCCGTTGAGAAACCAAAGTAACTCATAAATGATCGAGCGCAGGTGGAGCTTTTTTGTCGTTACGAGGGGAAAACCTTCTGACAGGTCAAATCTAAGCTGCCTTCCAAACACGGAAAGGGTGCCTGTCCCGGTCCGGTCGCTCTTACGCGTTCCGGTTTGAAGGATGTCGGCCATCAGATCAAGGTATTGCTTCATGGAAAAGGTCTCAAGTTTTCCGCAAGTAATGCATAGGGCTTAAGAATCTCAAGACCTGTGTGAATTAATCCTTTCGTTAACTCTTGCGTGGCAGGTCCAGGGCAAAACAACAGGGTGCCTTGTTTCCGGGCGAAAGGCATAAAAAAAGCCCGCGATTTTTGTCGCGGGCTCTTTGTCAGGCGCTTGATTAGCGCTGTTTCCTTGTTAGTCTACATTAAGATTGCGGGTAACACCATTTACGGTGATCACGACTGCCTTATCGCAGGTTCCGTCGCCGTAGTCGATGACGATCTCCTTGGTGTTGTCTATCAGGTATCTTTTGATTCCTTCCACCGCTATTCCACAGAACCGCTTATATTTCAACGCTTTGGTCAATGACACGGCGTAGTCCCTTGATCCTCTCGTCACGCCGCTTGCCGTGCTGCTTTGGTCAATCAGCAGGTAGTCGTCGGCCGGTGTTGTACCGCGAACCCACTGCCAGGTTATATCCGACTCTCTTTCAGCGACGGACCCATCGGCAAAGATCGCTTTTCCGTTTTCCAGAACGGCATTGAACTTCGGAGACTCCGAAGAACTCCCGGTGACATTTGTAAGGGTACGTGTGCCTTCCAGCTTAACGCCGTTGATAGCGTAGTTTTCAGTAGTCGTTACGACCGTAGATCCTACCTGAAAACGTCTGCCTGAATAGGTAAAAATCAGTTTTCCTGTCCTGACATTTCCTCTCACCGTACAGCCCAGAGTTCCAAAGTCAACGGTCATCACACCTTCCGGTGCTTCCGATGTTGATCCGGCACCCGGTTCGATCGTGACCACAACTCCCGCGCAACCAAATCGCTCGTCGTCTATTGTGATGGTGACCGCCTTTCTTCCTCCTTCGTATTCGGAATCCTCCGGAGAATTGATAGCCACACCGGCCATGTCATCCATATCCTGAAAGTAGGAGTCTGTCACGGCTTCTTCCGTTATATCCTGTGTGTCGGCAAGGGTAAGCCTGTCTTCTTCGTTACAGGATGATATGAACAGAATTCCGCTGATTAAGGCCAATGAGGTGATTTTCTCAAAGAGATTATACGTTTTCATGTAATTTTAAGGGTTTCTGATATTAAATTCGGACGGTTAGATTTGCCTTTGGTAGAAAGGTTTAATACAAAGGAAATTTTTTTTCACTTTTAAGTCTGTAAAACGACCTCATGGTAACCACACGTGTAAGATTTGGGCTGTTCTTAGTTGTTTTCGTTGGAAGTTTCGCGGCTAACAGCCAGGTACTTACGAAGATCGCGAAATTGAAATACAATGGAGGCGGTGATTGGTACGCGAATAAAACGGCCCTTCCCAACCTGATCCGTTTCTCCAACACTGAAAACGGCACGAACCTCGCCCCGGAAGATGATATTGTCGAAGTGGGAAGCCGCGACCTTTTCCTTTACCCCTATGTGTATATGACGGGGCACGGCAACGTTGTTTTTTCGGATACGGAAGCCGCGAATCTTCGGAAATATCTGATCGGAGGAGGGTTTCTTCATGTGGATGATAACTACGGCCTTGACAAGTTCATCCGGCTGGAGTTAAAAAAAGTGTTTCCGGAGCTGGAACTCATTGAACTGCCGTTCGATCATCCTGTATATCACCAGAAATTTGATTTTCCGAAGGGGTTGCCCAAAGTACACGAACACGACAGCAAACCGCCGCAGGGATTTGGGCTAATTTATGAAGGACGGCTGGTGGTTTTTTATTCGTACGAATGTGACCTGGGGAACGGATGGGAGGACCAGCGTATTCACAACGACCCGGAGGAGAAACGCCTTCAGGCTCTTCGTATGGGCGCGAATATCCTCGCCTATTGCTTTACAAACTCTTTCTAATGAGGTTTCCTGTTCCGGGCGGTGTTATTTGCTTGTCATTTTTATTACTCGTCTCATGTGTAACGCCTGAAAACAAAGGCGAACGGCTGGCCAGACAGTATTGTGCCACGTGCCATGTTTTTCCCGACCCTGCGCTTCTGGCTAAGGCTACCTGGACCGAAAGTGTGCTTCCTCAAATGGCTTTTCGTATGGGCATCGATTATGCGGCCCTGTCCTCTATTTCATCAGAAGACCAGCCAGCGGTGATGAGCGTCCTGCCCGGACAGTCGATGGTAACACCGGACGAATGGGAAGCGATAAAGAAATATTATTCCGAAAAGGCCCCGGACTCGCTAACGGCTCCCCTACAGCACGTCTCCGGCCGGCTTAAGCAGTTCGATAGCGAGACGCATCGGCTATCCATCGAACCACTGCTAACGTTCGTCAACTATGATTCCATTAATCGCCGGGTGTACATCGGAAGCCGGCTCAGCAAGCTTTATCAGTTATCCGAAGAGCTCGTGATCGAAGATTCCATTCAGTTACCCAGTCCACCGTCGCAGATACGGGTTGATGCCGATGAGTTAACGGTGTTGCTGATGGGAATTATGGATCCGAATGACCAGGCGAAAGGTAATGTGGCGATACTAAAGACCGGCGATCACACCGTTAAACGAGTGATCGACTCCCTGAAAAGGCCGGTGAATTTCGAAGTCGCCGATCTCAATGCGGACGGTCTCGACGATGTTGTCGTTTGCGCTTTCGGAAATTATTCAGGTGCGCTGCTGCTTTACAAAAACACGGGGGCCGGCCATTACGAAAAACAGGTGTTGCAAAATTTACCCGGCGCGCGGAAAGTGATTGTACGGGATTTTGACAATAACGGCATGCCTGATATCATGGCTCTGATGTCACAGGGTGATGAAAAGATCATCCTGTTGCTCAATCAGGGTGGTTTCAAATTCAGGATCAATACGCTCCTTACTTTCCCACCCGTATATGGCTCCAGTTACTTCGATATTGCGGACTTTAACGGCGACGGCAAGCCGGATATTTTATATACCAACGGTGACAACGCGGATTATTCTATGGTTCGCAAGCCTTACCACGGTGTCAGGATCTTTCTGAACAACGGCAAAAATGACTTCACGGAATCGTGGTTCTATAATATGTATGGCGCCTCCCAGGCTGTCGCCCGCGATTTTGATCTTGACGGAGATCTGGATATTGCCGCCATTTCATTCTTTCCAGACTTCAGGACGCCCGAACAGGGCTTAATATACTTTGAAAACAACAATGGCAGGTTCACACCCGCGATAACACCTTCGGCCGCGTCAGGCAGGTGGCTGACACTGGAAGCAAAAGACATCGACCGGGACGGTGATTGTGATATCATCCTCGGTCCGCTGAACTTTAACAGCGGAGTTCCCGACTCGTTGTTGCAACGTTGGCGAAATGAAAAGACGTCAGTACTGGTCCTGAGGAACAAACATTACCAACGGTAAGACTACCTCATTCATCATTTAAAGGGAGACATTTTAAAAGCTTGCCCGGAATTCCTTTTCAAGGTGCGCGTTAAGGTTCTTAAGGCCTTTCAGCATTTGAACTTTCTCTGCGCCGTCGCTGATGTTGTCGTTCAGGTACTGAACCTCGATGAACAGGTTGCGTAACATGTACACATAAATCTTTCTGCCGTTTTTCACACGGGTTCCGAGGCTCAATGCACTTTTTTGGAGGTGACTAATCTGACTTGATAAAGACAAGTGGGGGAAGAAGAACTGGAGGATCATTTTTTTAATCGTTTCCCTATTCTTTTACGATTATCACGCCAATGGATAAAACACTAAAATCAGGCTGATTTCGGCCCTTGCCTGTATGCTAATTTCCACATTCGGGATTTTTATTCCTGTTTGAGGCCAGGACGCAGATCCGCGACCGTCGATTTCGGAATCAATGGCTCAAAGAAAATCAACGTACATCCGGCAGTTCCGCCAGAAAAAAAACCAGCTTAGAAGCTGGCTCTGAATTCGCGTTCAAGGTGTGCGTTAAGGTTTTTGAGGCCTCTCAACAAATTCACCTTTTCAGGTGCATCGTTCGGATTGTCATTTACATAAAGCACTTCTACAAACAGGTTACGAAGCATGTAAACGTATATTTTACGGCCATTTTTTACGCGTGTGCCAAGGGATACGCCACTTTTTTGAAGGTGGTTAACCTGCTTTTCGATCGAAAGGTGGCGGAAGAATAACTGGAGGATCATATTTTTTGTTGTTTTTCTAAACTGGTTTGCCATTACCGGGCCATCAGCGAAAAGCGCGAAATCAGCTCAATTTAAGCTATCAGTCTTTATAGACTGTCTCGTATTGGGATAACAATTCCAATTCAGAAGAATTTCCACGGATCATTTGAACGCTAAACCGGCGGTGTGTCCCAACCGTGTTTTGGTTTTAATAACTAATTATTTAGTTTTATACCTAAACACATAGTCAATGAAAGATTTGAAGGAATTAACCAAAGCTGAAGACCAGGTGATGCAAATATTATGGACGCTTCAGAAGGGGTTTGTAAAGGATATTATAGAAGCGATGCCACAGCCAAAGCCGGCTTACAATACCGTTTCGACCATTATCCGGATCCTGGAGACAAAAGGGTTTGTCGATCATAAGGCTTATGGGAAGACCCACGAATACTTTCCCGTTGTTTCAAAAGACCGGTACACCAAGTTCTACCTGAACAACCTGATCAGGGGATACTTCGGGGGATCATTTCAAAACCTCGTGTCATTCTTCGCCAAAGAGAATAAGATGGACGCTCAGGACGTGGAAAAACTGCTTGAAGAACTCAAAAACCAAAAACAATGACCAGTTATCTCAATTACATCCTGGAAGCTAACATAGGCCTTATTGTGTTTATGGTTGCGTACCGCGTGATCCTGGCCGGTGAAACCCATTTTTCCGTTCAACGGCTTTTTCTTGTCGTTGGCATGATCACCTCCCTGGCATTTCCGCTGGTTCATCTGTCCCTGTCGAACAACAGTATTCCTTCACTAAGCGACTTACTGCCGTCGTACAGCTTGCCTGAATTGACAATAAACCTTCAGGGCAAGGAGGAAACCCAATTGATCAACAACGGCATCGACATATGGTATTGGCTGGGTGTTTTGTACTTCGGCGGCCTTGTGGTGTCCTTTTCCCTTTTTGCGATACGCCTCCTGCAACTTACGAGGAAGATCCGCTTGAGTTCATTTTTCAGGGTCGGTAACCTCCGGATCATCGAATCGTCCGAGCAAAAGCACACCTTCTCCTTTTTCAATTACATTTTTTTGGGTCGTGCGAACGAACTGTCGGTGGACGAAAAACAAAAAATCCTTCAGCATGAAGCCATCCATGCCCGGCAGTACCATTCACTCGACGTATTGCTTGTGAGCGTAACCGGAATCCTCTTCTGGTTCAACCCAATACTTAAGCTATATAGAAAGATATTCATTCAACTTCATGAATTCGAAGCAGATGCGCGCGCTGTCCGGAACCATGATGTGAATGACTACTGCACCCTCCTGGCGAAGGTTGCATTACAGTCGGCCGACTTTACACTCGCCAGTCATTTTAACAATTCCCTAACAGTAAAACGGATTCAAATGATGAGAACAATGAAGAAAAAAATAAGCACCTGGAAGATCCTGGCCCTGGTCAGCGTCGTTCCCATGGTATTTTTCATTCTCTCCTGCCAGGAACAGGTGATGGATGATATCGCCGAGATCGCGAAGAATTCTAGTAATGCACTGGTAGTGCCGGAAGATATTCAGGCCCGCTACGAACAACTGAAGAAAGAGAATCCGGCTTCGACCTACATTTTGGTTGAGTTTAATGAGGCAGCGGAAAAACAGCTTGCTGAAATGGAGCGCAAGTATGGCCTACCGAAAAAAATGGAATTATTTACACCGGATAGTTTTGAATCCGCCGCAACAGGCAGAATGCCCATCGAACCAGTATCCCATCCGTTTCAGACATTTGCCATTATCGAATACAACGACAAGATGAAGGCGATCAGCGATCAGTCAAAATCCGACGGAGATGTATTCACGGTTGTAGAAGACACCGCCACACCGAATGGAGGAATTCCAAAGTTCTATGAGCATATTGCCCGGACAATGTCGTATCCTGCCGAGGCCAGAAAAAACGGTGTTGTCGGCAAAGTGTTCATCGAGTTTGTCGTGCAGCCGGATGGCTCTGTCAACAGCCTGAAGACTTTAAAAGGTATTGGTATGGGCTGCGATGAGGAGGCAATCAGGGCTATCGAATCCTACCCCGACAAGTGGGCTCCCGGAAAGAACAACGGTGTTGCCGTAAAACAACGCATGGTTTTACCGGTTACTTTTATGCTGGACGATCATACTACTGCTGACAGTCAGGTAGAAAGTCCACAAGGATCCATTCATGAGCTCGTGGTAGCCGGCCAGAAGCCAAAGGAGGAGTGACAATCCCACACATGTGACCTGGTGTGGTCTGGTACAAACGTCAGGAGGCAGGCAATTGGCTTGTCTTCTGACGTTGATCCTGCAACTCCGGCGAAGCGCTTACATGCACGGGATATCTACCTTCGCGGACATCATTTCTTCAACCACGCGGTCAACTCCTCGTACGGGATCAATACCTCCGTCGGACCCGCTGCATAAGGCGCGATCTCGTAGCTGTTATAGAAAAAAACGATCCCTTCTTTTTTAAATCCAAAGTTTTGATTCAGCTCGAACCGGTCGTCCGGAAATTCGAAGTAGTTCTCATTCAGGGATGCTGTATCAGGGATCTCGCGCACCTTCCGGAACACTTTCTCACCGAGGTTTCTCAAGACCTCATTGTAGCCGCTCTTTAATACATCATCCAGTGTTATTTCTGCGCCGGTTTTGGGACTGATATTGATAAAATAAGTGCCATATCCACCATGAGCCCCGCCCGTATAATACTCCTCCTGGATGGAAAGGCTTATCAATGTGTCAGCCAGGATCTCGACCGAAACATCGGCAGTGTAGTGCCAGCCTCCGGGCCCCTCGGGCATCTCCTTCACGAACTCTTCGTAGTCCGCAATGAAGCCGTCCCCGATTTCTTTCATGGTTTCACCTTCAGCTTCGGGGTTTCCCATGGATACACCTCCTTCGATCTTACGTTTCAGAATTACTCGGACGGCGGTATCGAGTCCCGAAAATTCCGGGTAATGTACTTCATAGTACGCACAGGGAAGCGTGTCCGAACTACAGCCACCGGCTGACTCGACCCTGAAAGTCTTCATATCGAAACCGATGGGATTTTTTCGTTCTGTTTCTTTTTTGCTGCAGGCGTAAAAAACGATACCGAGCAAACCGATATAGGCGAGGTGTCTGATCATCTTAGCGTCGTTTATTTCAGTACTTCCTGTAGTTTCTTGTCGAGCGCGGCACCGCGAAGATTCTTAGCGATGATCACGCCGTTCGGATCGAGCAGGACGGAGAACGGAATGCCGGTGATATTGTATGTTTTTGCAGCTTCGGATTGCCAGTACTTCAGGTCGGAAACGTGCGTCCACGTAAGCCCATCCTGCCTGATCGCCTGCAGCCAGTCTCCTTTCGAACGGTCGAGCGACACACCAAATACCGTAAAGCCTTTGGTCTTGAATTTATTGTAGGCCTTGACGACATTCGGATTTTCCTGCCTGCAGGGGCCGCACCATTTCGCCCAGAAGTCCACGAGCACGTACTTACCCTTCAGCGACGATAGTTTCACTACCTGCCCCGTTGTATCCGGCAATGCGATCTCGGGAGCAGGCTGGCCGATCGCAATGGTTTTCATATTGTCAACCATGCTGATGAAACCTTTTGCATGGTCATAATTAGGCCATTCCTTTTTAAGCTTGTCGGCGACGGCGATGTAGGTGTCGATGTACTTATCCCGGTCCAGTACGCCGTTACTTTGCAACAAGTTGATTACGCCCAAGGACGGGGGCTCATTCCGGACCAGTTCGGCTACTTTATCATGACTTTTCTGCAATTCTTTCATATAGGCTTCCTGGATCGACGCCTTTTTCGCCTCGTCCTGTCGTTGGGCGGCAGCTGAAAATTCCGCATTCAGCTTGGCCAGTTCGGGCGAGGATTCGGCATCCCTGAGGATAATCTGGGCTTTCCGTATCACTTCAATTTCGGGCGACCCCTTCACCTCCGCGAATCCATTCGGGTCGTTGCCGTCGACGTTGATCTCGATATTGCTTTTGAATAAGATGAAATCGACGAACTGGCGATTATAAAAATTGATCTTGTAATAGCCGGGTTGCGTCAGGTTGATCTTCTTTGAAAATGTGTAGTTGCTCTTCAACCGGATTGTATCCTGCCATCCAAGCTTCCCATTGGTGATCTCCTGTACGAGTATCTGCCCTCCGGACTGCGGGAAACCTACTTTCCCCGTAACTACCACGGTCCAGCCGGCGGCAACTTTCGCTTCCTCCTTGCTGGTAAATGAACAGGAAATACAAAAAGCAAAAAGAAGGGAACAAAATACCAGCTTTCCATTTGCCGACTTGATTGCCTCCTTCACTGCCGTTGCCGGTGTCGTCCACCTGTCGATTACCTTCCGCATGATCATACTTCTTCAAGTTTTTTTGTTAACAGTTCATTGGCAACTTTGGGGTCCGCCTTTCCTTTACTTCTTTTCATTACCTCACCCATAAACATACCCACAATGCCTTTCTTTCCATTCTTATATTCTTCCACTTTTAAAGGAAACTCTCTGAGTACCTCTTCAATGATCGGAATGATTGAGTCCTGATTGCTATCCTGGATTACATTCAGCTGTTGTGCGACCTCAAGGGCTGTCTTACTGGGATTCTTCAGCAACTCTGGAAATACACGCTGCGAAGCGATAGAGAAACTTGTTTTATTGTTTTCCACTAAGTTCATCAGTTCCACCAGTACTTTCGGAGGAATCGGAAATTCATCCGCAGACAAGGTCAGTTCATTCAGATACGATTTCACCGGTCCCATCACCCAGTTGGACGCGGCCTTATAATTTTTCGTGAGCTTGCACACGCTTTCAAAATAGAGGGCGACATCCTTGGAATCAGTCAGCACGTGCGCATCATACGACGGTAACTTGAATTCATTTACATACTTATCGTACAACTCGCGCGGGAGACTCGGCATAGTCGATTTGATCTCGGCAAGCCATTCCTCCGAAACAACCAGGGGACTGAGATCAGGATCAGGAAAATAGCGATAGTCGTTCAACTCTTCCTTCGTCCGCATACTGTACGTCAGGCCGTTCGACGCATCGAAAGTTCTCGTTTCAGATGATATCGTGTTCCCTTTTTCGATCTCCCCGATCTGCCGCTCGATTTCGTGATCGATCGCACGCTGAACATTGCGGATCGAGTTCATGTTTTTGACCTCCACTTTCTTTCCAAATTCCGGAGCACCATTCAGCATCACGGAAATGTTCGCATCACAACGTAACGAACCTTCCTCCATATTTCCATCACATATATCCAGGTACCGGACCAGCTTACGGATCTCCGTAAGGTAGGCGTAGGCTTCGTCGGAGGTTTTGATATCCGGCTGGCTGACGATCTCGATCAGGGGAACTCCCGCACGGTTAAAGTCCACCAGGGTATCCGTTTCCTGCGCCAGGTGCATGGATTTCCCCGCATCCTCCTCGATGTGGATACGGTGAAGCTCGATATTTCGCGCCCCATCCTTTGTATCGATCGTGACATAACCTCCGACACATATCGGTGTCCTGTCCTGTGTGATCTGGTATCCTTTCGGAAGGTCCGGATAAAAATAGTTCTTGCGGTCGAAGATATTGAACCGGGTAATGGTGGAATGACAGGCGATACCCATCTTGATGGCGTACTCTACGACGCGTTTGTTCAGCCGGGGTAACGTACCCGGATGAGCCAGTGTCACCACACCCACGTTCGTATTCGGAAGACTGCCATACTCCGTCGAATCAGAGTTATAGATCTTGCTTTTGGTTAAAAGCTGGGCGTGAACCTCCAGACCGATGACTGCTGTGTACTTATCTCTTATTGATTTATCCATGATTCCCTTTTAAACTTTTGTAACAATCGGAAAGTAATCAGCCTGATTGTTTTGCTCATAACTTCCTATCTATTGCGCTGTTGTTCGTTTCGTGCGGATGGGTGAAGGATCGCTGAGCACGATCCGGCGATTCCACACCGGTCTCCGAAACAGTAATGTTTTAGTGTATCAATTTACGCGCTTTTTCTATAACAGCGTTCAGACCGTCCAGGTTCTTGCCACCGGCTGTCGCAAAGAACGGCTGACCACCGCCACCGCCGTCGATTTCCTTAGCCAGTTCCTTCACCATATTTCCGGCGTGGTATTGGTTGGTCTGGGCCAATTTTTCACCGATCATCACCGTTACCTGTGGTTTACTGTCCACGTCGGCGGCGAGCACAAGAAGAAGGTCGTCAAATTGATTCCGGAGTCCATAGGCGATATTTTTCAACAAATCCGCGCTTGGCACAGACACCTTCTCGATGATCAGACTATAGCCGTTATTCTTTACCACCTTCGACGCGAGTTCGTCCTTCAGCATGTTTGCCTTTTCCTGCTCAAATACTTCAAGCTTCTTTTCGAGAGCATGTTTTTCTTCCAGCAATGTTCTGGTGGTTGCCAGGATATCTTTCGGATTCTTCAGCAGCGTTCTTACCTGGTCGAGCAGCCCGATCTCCTCACGAACATAACGTTCCGCCCCATCCGCCGTGATGGCTTCAATCCTCCGGACGCCTGCCGCAACGGAACTTTCGGATACAATCTTGAAGAGCCCGATGTGTCCTGTGGAAGACACGTGAGTACCGCCGCACAGTTCAACGGAGAATTTGGGATCAAATGTAATGACCCTGACAAAATCACCGTACTTTTCCCCGAACAATGCCATTGCGCCGAGGCCCTTCGCCTTTTCGATCGGCACATTCCTTTTTTCATCCAGCGAAACATTTTCACGGATCTTCGCGTTGACGATCGTTTCCACTTTTAAAATTTCCTCAGGTGTCATCGGACTGAAGTGCGAGAAGTCGAAACGAAGGAGCTTGTCGTTTACCAGCGAACCCTTTTGCTCGACGTGTTTACCCAGCACCTGCCGGAGCGCCGCGTGAAGCAAGTGGGTAGCCGAATGGTTGTCCATGCTGAGCTGGCGCTTCTTCGCGTCAACAACAGCCCGGAAGACGCCGTTCAGGTCTTCAGGCAGTTTATCCGAAAAGTGGACGATTAGTTCATTCTCCTTTTTAGTATCCGTGATATATATCTTTTCGTTCGCGCTTTCAATAAAGCCCGTATCACCAACCTGCCCGCCACTCTCCGCATAAAAAGGTGTGCGGTCAAATACGAGCTGAAACAATTCTTTGTTCTTCTGCTTTACCCTGCGATACTTGGTGATCCTCACTTCGGCATCCAGGTGATCGTAACCGATGAATTCCGTTTTTTCGTCCTCTCCCAACTCGACCCAGTCGCCCGTTTCTTTGGAGGCATCGGCTTTGGAGCGATGCTTCTGCTTGTTCATTTCAACCTTGAACCCTTCTTCATCTACCGTGAATCCTTTTTCGCGTGCGATCAATGAAGTCAGGTCCAGTGGAAATCCGAAGGTGTCGTACAGTTCGAACGCCTGTTCACCGCTGATGACTTTATTAACGACCTCCGATTCCATCGATTCGATACGCTTCAGTCCTTTCTCCAGCGTACGCAAAAAAGAAGTCTCTTCCTCAAAAATGACTTTTGCGACATAATCCTTTTGAGCTTCCAGTTCTGAAAACACATCTTTCAGCTGGTGACCGAGGATGGGAACAAGCTTAAAGATAAAAGGCTCCCGGAAGTTCAAAAACGTATAGCCGTACCGGACAGCTCTTCTTAAAATTCGTCTGATCACATAGCCTGATCCCGAGTTAGATGGAAGCTGACCATCCGAAATCGCGAAAGAGACGGCACGAACATGATCCGCTACAACCCTCATCGCGATGTCAGTTTTTTCGCTGACACCGTATTTAACATTCGAAAGGTCAGAAATAAATCCTGTGAGCGGCGTGAATACATCGGTATCGTAGTTTGAACTCACCAGGTTAATGGCCCGGCACAGCCGTTCAAATCCCATCCCGGTGTCAACATTCTTATTGGGAAGCGGCTTGAGAAGCGTGAGTTCGGATCGCAGTTTTTCCCTGGCTGTTTTTTTATCTTCTGCCGTGTATTCCAGGTCGAACCGTGCCAGCACAGAAGATCCCCCCTTTTCGGGATTCCAGTAACGTTCGAATTCCATGAAGACCAGATTCCAGATCTCGATCACCTGGGGATGATCGTTATTGACAAGATCCCTTCCGGCGACGGCTTTCCTTTCCTCGTCCGGCCGCAAATCGATATGGATTTCGGAACAGGGACCACAGGGTCCCAGGTCGGCCATTTCCCAAAAGTTGTCTTTTTTATTGCCGTAAATGATCCTGTCCTCCGATACAAATGATTTCCAAAGGTCGAATGCTTCCTGGTCGAGCGGAAGGTTATCGTCTTTATCTCCGCCGAAAACGCTGAAATACAACCGGTCTTTCGGGAGTTTATATTCTGCTGTCAGCAGTTCCCAGGCCCAGGCAATGGCGTCCTTTTTGAAATAGTCGCCAAACGACCAGTTCCCCAGCATTTCAAACATGGTGTGGTGATAGGTGTCAATCCCGACTTCCTCGAGGTCGTTGTGCTTACCGCTGACCCTCAGGCACTTCTGTGTGTCGGCGATGCGGGGACTTCTCGGCGTAGCATTACCTAAAAAACAGTCCTTGAACTGAACCATTCCCGAATTTGTAAACAGCAGCGTCGGGTCGTTTTTCAGAACCAAAGGCGCCGAAGGAACGATTGTGTGGCCTTTACTGGCAAAAAAATCCAAAAATTTCTGTCTGATCGAACCCGAATCCATTCCTTCTGTGTGGTTTAAAAACTTCTACTTTCCAATTTTTGCTATATTACCCCTTTAAAAAGTACAGCAAGCCACAAAATTAAGCGCAGTTGACACAGTATAAGCAGGTATCGAGGATTTTTTTATGGCCCAGTTCACATATTAACGGATAGAATCTTCGTCCTGAATGTCAGTCGTCAAGTATCAATACAATCCTAAAACCTTTCAATACGAGCGTGCGCGTGTTACCCTGAGGGATATCGCGTGGTACATCTGCGGATTGCTCTTTACCGGGCTGCTGTTCTCCGGCGGTATGATCGCTATTCACGATTCCCTGACTGAATCAGAAACGGAGAAAGCGCTTTTAGTGGAAAACGAACTGCTTAAGAAACACAAGCCTGTTCTCGTCCGGCAACTAGCGGAGGTTGAAGACAAACTTGTTGCCCTGGAAAAAAACGACAGGCATTTGTACGCGCGGTTATTCAATGCTGCATCGCCGGAATCCGCACCACCAGTCAACACCCTTTCACGGGAGCAGGTTTTACTGGCCGACGCGTCGTCATTCAGACAACTCCTCGATGTGGTGAAAACAAGATCGGAAAGTCTGAAGGAAAAATCCCTGGCGGGTAACAACTCTTTTGGAGACCGCATCAGGGTTACGAAAGATCACCTGGATATGCTCGCCTCCATTCCCTCCATTCAGCCCATTTCAAATGACCAGCTCGACCTTCTGGTTTCCGGTTTCGGAGAAAGAATAAACCCATTTCACAAAGGAAATTATCACCACCCTGGTATTGACTTCGCCGCTGCGCGCGGCACTTCTGTCTTTTCAACTGCAATGGGTCGTGTGTCGGCGGTTAGCAGGACGAATTTGCAGGCCGGTTATGGAAACTACGTCGAGATTACCCATGGCAACGGATTTGTTACGCGTTATGCTCACCTCGGTGAGATTTCCGTACGGAAGGGCCAGACCGTAGTGAAGGGCCAGGTTATCGGAACCGTCGGAAGCAGTGGTGGTTCGGTTGCGCCGCACCTTCATTATGAAGTCATTCGCGATGGTGAAGCGGTCGATCCGGTGCACTACCTGATCGAAGGACTCAGAAGCGAACAATATGCTGAATTGCTTCAACTCGGAATCAAAAAAAACCAGTCGCTTGATTGATGAGCAGAGTGAAGTATCAATATAACCCGAAGACGTGCAAGTACGAGCCGTGGTACCTGCGTGGCAAGGCGCTGCAGGATCAGGTAGCGATCTTTCTGGGCTTATCGTTACTATTGGGAGGCGGACTGTACCTGATTTTTATTCGCAACTACAATTCACTGGAGGAGCAGTTGCTAAAACGTGAAAACCTGACGCTGAAGGCGGAATGGCAAATCATCGAGGACCGTATCCATGAATCTTTTTCGGCACTGAACACCCTGGTGGAAAAGGATGATAAAAACTACCGTGTGATCCTGGACGCGGAACCATTATCCGCTGAAATCAGGGAAGGTGGTTCCGGCGGAAGCGAGAAGTTCAATACCGACGAGATCAGGGAATTTCCGAACCTTGTTTACAACTACACGATACTACACAAACTGAAGAACAAGCTGGACGTCGAGATTCAGTCGTACCAGGAACTGGATGAGATGTTAAATGAAAGGATCCAAATGTGGGCTTCCCGGCCGGCTATCCAACCCATCAGTAACAAGGAACTGGATCGTTTGCACATGAGCTACGGATCCCGTTTCCATCCCATCTTCAAAGTAGTGAAGGATCACTTCGGCCTTGATTTTTCGGCCTCCAAGGGAACCCCTGTTTATGCGACCGGAGACGGAAAAGTTACCATGGCATATTTTTCTCCAACCTATGGCAATGTTATTTACGTCGATCACGGGCACGGATACGAAACCCGTTACGCACATTTGTCGAAGTTTGCCGTACAACAGGGTGACCGGATCAAACGTGGTCATGTGATCGGGCTGGTCGGAAGCACGGGTACTTCTGTTTCGTCACACCTTCATTATGAAGTGCTTTTCCGGAACCAGCATGTCAATCCTATAAACTTTTTCCAGCGCGATCTGAGCAATAAGGAATATGAGCGCCTGATCGAAATCGGCTCGACTCAAAATAAAGCGCTGGATTGACATTAAAGCTCCCCCTGGTTTCTTGCCGCTTGTTCAATTCTCCCTTTCTTTGCAGGAAAATAAATGACAAACATGCGGATGATTTTAATACTCGCTCTGGGGTTTTCTTATATCGCGGTCTCCGCCCATACCGGTGGTGACAAACTTGTACATCAACGGGATTCGGTGATCGCTCACGACACGCTTACGATTGTCGGAGTCGGTGATATTATGATGGGTACGAATTATCCCGAAGACAAACTTCCTTCCGGGAACGGGGCATTTCTAATGAAAGATGTTGAATCCTACCTGAGCGATGCCGATGTGACGTTCGGGAACCTGGAGGGTACACTTTTAAACAGCGGAGGAACTCCCAAGACCTGCCGGGATCCAAAAGTCTGCTACGCCTTCCGTACCCCTGTGAGTTATGTGGAAAACCTGAAACGCGCCGGTTTTGATATCATGAGCCTGGCGAATAATCACGCCGGTGATTTCGGGGATACTGGCCGGAAAAGTTCCATGAAAACCCTCGATTCAGCGGGAATTAAACATGCGGGGCAGTTGGTGAGGAAATACGTGGTCTTTGAAAAGGACAGCATTAAATACGGCATGGTGGCGTTTGCTCCTAACAGCGGATGTGTAAACCTGAACGACCTGGAGGAAGCGCGTCGCCTCGTTATCAGCCTTGATTCGATCTGTGACATCGTGATCGTCTCCTTTCACGGGGGAGCGGAGGGTGCTCAATTTCAGAACGTACCCAGAGCGAATGAACTTTTTCACGGGGAAAATCGCGGCGATGTATATAAATTCTCGCATGAGCTGATCGACGTTGGTGCGGACATCATTTTCGGCCATGGTCCTCACGTTACCCGGGCGATAGAAGTATATAAAGAGCGTTTTATCGCTTACAGCCTGGGAAACTTCTGCACCTATCGCGGAATCAGTGTCAGTGGCGTGAACGGCCTCGCTCCGATCGTCAAACTGTACACTGACCGGAGTGGGAAATTTCTACAGGGCAAGGTCATTCCGACCTATCAGACCTATGGAACCGGGGTGAGGGTCGATCCTCAGAATCAAGTAATTAAGGTAATGCGCGAGCTCACGAAAAAAGATTTTCCTGAATCAAAAATTCAGATTGCCGAGAATGGTTTAATTACTTACCTTGCTCAATAACATGGCTTATAAGGAAAAGGAAATCGAAAAACTTTACTACTCCATTGGAGAGGTTTCTGAAATGTTCAACGTAGCTCCGTCGTTGATTCGTTTCTGGGAATCGGAGTTCGATCTTATAAAACCCAAGAAGAACCGGAAGGGAAACCGTCAATTTACAAAAGAAGATATTGATCATGTCCGCACGATCTATCACCTGGTAAAGGAAAAGGGATTCACTCTCCAGGGCGCGAAGGAGATGCTTCGGAACGATACACAGGCAGTGCGCGATAAAATGGAATTCATGGATTCACTGAAAAGGGTTCGTGGATTTCTTGTTGAATTGCGGGAGAAATTATAGTTACCGGTAAAGAATACGTTTAAACAGTTGTTGGTTATTGTAAGCGGATAGGTAATCCATTTATCCAGAGACTCCATTCTTATTTTCCTCCAATGGATCAGAACAGGCTTTCCATGCTTGCCCTGCATTTTATCCCCGGTATTGGTGATTATATCATCCGGCAACTGATCAGCTATTGTGGTTCCGCGGAAAAAGTTTTTAAAACCCCGAAAGGAAAACTTCTCAGGATACCCGGAATAGGCAGTGTCACCGCGGATGTGATCCTGAAAGGACGGCCCTTCACACTGGCAGAACGCGAAATCAGGATCGCGGAGAACGAAGGTGTACAACTCCTGTTCTTCACAGACAAAAACTATCCGTCGCGCCTCAAACAACTCAACGACTCCCCCTCCTTATTATATGTCAAAGGCGGAGTAAATTTTGAAGTTTCAAAGACCGTAGGGATCGTCGGAACGAGAAATGCCACGGACTATGGAAAGGCGTGTGTGGAGGAACTCATCCATGGACTCGTCCCTCACGGAGCGCTTGTCATCAGCGGCCTGGCATACGGAATCGATATTCAGGCACATAAGCAAGCGGTGAAGAATCACCTGCCCACCGTCGGGGTAATGGGAAGCGGAATTGATGTCATCTACCCTACGGCTCATAAAGAGGTGGTGAAAAAAATGATCGGGGACGGTGGAATTGTTACAGAAAATCGTTTCGGAACAAAACCCGATGCGCATAATTTTCCGGCGCGCAACAGGATCATCGCAGGCCTGGCGGATGCCCTTGTGGTGGTGGAAGCTGCCGCCCGCGGTGGCGCGTTAATCACGTCTGACATTGCTAACAGTTATAACAAAGATGTGTTCGCTTTTCCGGGGAACATCGGACGAAGTTATTCAGAGGGGTGCAACAACCTGATCAAATCGAACCGCGCATGCCTGATCACTTCCATCCGCGACCTCGAATACGTCATGAACTGGAGTCCCGGTGTTGCTGATACAAAAAAAAGAAACGGAACCCTCTCCCTGGAGAGTTTTGAACCGGATGAGCAAACCATCCTCGGTGTACTGCTGGAAAATAAAAATCAGATGGCTATCGACGAGTTGAGCTGGAGGTCGGGGCTACCCGTCAACCAGCTGGCATCACTGCTCCTGAACCTGGAGTTCAAAGGAGTAATTTCCGCGTTGCCCGGTAAAGTGTACAAGCTCATTCAACCCTAGTAACTCCCGTCGTTACCCTGGTCTTTCTGATTACACTTTTCTTTGATCACTTCGTAGGCTTTAAGATCTCCCAACTCACCGGCTTTACTGAGGTCCAGGCAGCCGTTTTTCATATCTCCGAATTCAATACGCAGAATACCCCTCATAAAATAAGCGTCCACGTTTTTCGGATTGATCTGGATGATCTTTGAACAGTCGTTAATCGCGTCCTCATATGCCTGGAGGAATTGTTTCGCCTTTCCGCGGTTAAAGTACGCTTCAATGTTGTTTTCATTCATGGTTATGCACGATGTAAAGTCGGCGATAGCTCCGTAATAATCCTGGAGTTTCATCTTCACATTACCCCGGGCAAAATAGGCATCGGCAAACTTGGCGTTTTTTTCAATGGCGATGTTGTAGTCCTTCATCGCACCGTGGCGGTCGTCGAAGTTCTCTTTGATGTTTCCCCGAAGGTAGTAGGCTGGTGCAAAGTTTGCATCGATTTCCAACGCCTTGTTCAGGTTCAGCAAGGCTTCCATAAACTCACGCTTTTCATACAGTTCCCTGCCCTTCTGCGTGAGATCCTTTGCGCTTTGGGAAAACGAAACGATAGACAGCAGGACAAAACAGGCGGTCAGATGGATACGGTTCATAGCTAGTCGGTTTAAACAAAGTTAACGGATAATATGAAGGGTGACAAACGATGTAACATTTTCAGTGTGATGGAAATATTTGCTCCGCCATTTTCAAAGCAGACACCAGTTCGGAATTATTGATGGCGGTGTCCAAGCCCTGTTCTTGCAGGAATCCCAGGATCTCTTCCGTTGCCAGGTTGCCGACCAGTTCGTCGTCGGCCATGGGACATCCCCCAAAACCTTTCAGTGCACCATCAAACCGGGAACAACCCGCGCGGTAGGCAGCGTCGATCTTTTCCCTCGCCTTCGCGGGAGTCGAATGCAGGTGTACGCCAAATTCCGTCGCCGGATATTTACCGGAAAGGGAGGCAAAGAGTTGGTAGATACCTTCGGGTTCCGAAACGCCGATCGTATCGGCGAGGGAAATCACGTCCGTTCCCGATGCCAGCAGGACATCTACAAATCCTTCCACGACCCCAACCTCGTAAGGGTCGCCATACGGATTTCCAAACCCCATGCTGATATAGGTCACAAGCTGTTTGCCCGTACGGGTACAAATATTCCTGATCTCCTCCAGTTCGTTCAGCGCTTCGGCAATCGACTTGTTCGTATTGCGCTTCTGAAAAGTCTCGGATATTGAAAGGGGAAATCCCAGGTATGTAATGGCGTCAAAGGCTGAAGCTTCCGAGGCTCCCCGAACGTTTGCAACGATCGCCAGGAGCTTTGTCGGGTAATTTCCCCTGTCGATGCGATGCAATACATCTGCCGTATCACGCATTTGAGGTATTGCTTTTGGCGATACAAAGCTTCCCACGTCGATTGTGTCGAAGCCTACTTTCAGCAATTGATTAATGTAACTAACTTTCGTTTCAGTGGGTATGAACGTGTGCAGGCCCTGCATGGCATCGCGTGGACATTCAATAATTTTCATGTGGGTTGTTTAGTCAGGTAAGGGACACGTTGGTGTAGTTGATCGGGTGTGTTCATTTTCCGGCAGCGGGAATGACCGCGACCGGTCCTGAAAATAGTTTCCTGTTGATAAGTCCGGCTGACCTGGATGAACAGCCCGGGTGCCGGATGTGTTGGAACATATATTTTTTCATGCGCGTGCGGAAGGAGCATTACGATGATGCGATTTTTTATGAGTGCTAAGAACTGATTTTAATACGTTCTTTAAAACAGGTAAACAAAGATGAAAGGAAATTATTCGCGATTAACGGCGGCTAATGCATTTCGTCCCGGATTTCGATAATAATGTGAATTTAGAACGATTAATTGTCCTCTTGTAAACACTCTACGTATGCCATTACCCGAATACAGTGGTACCCTGGGCCTGAAACGGGCCGCTCACCTTTTGAGAAGGGCAACCTTCGGTGCCACAAAACAACAAATTGATGCTTTCGCACCCCTTACACCCGCCCAGGCGATCACACAACTATTCCGGCAGGCACTTCCCGATCCCGTATTACCCATAGACCCGGAAACGGGACAGGAATGGGTCTTGTCCGGTGTTACGGATGCCAACAGCGACAGTGGTGACCTGGAGGAGTTCATCAAAAGGTGGTTCGTCGGCCAGATGCTGAGCGTTGGTATCGCTCCCGCAATATCCCTCGCCTACTCCGCACGTGAAAAACTGGTTATGTTCATGCATACCCATTTTACGACTATCACGTCAAAGGTCAGCAACAGCAGATCCTTGTATTTTCAAAATCAGCTGTTCAGGCTTTTTGCCCTCGACGCGATGAACCCGGCTCCGGAAATAAACTTCAAAAACCTGACCGTAAAAATCAGCGTCGACAATGCGATGCTTAGGTTACTGGATGGCAACCTCAACGTAAGCGGAAGCGTAAACGAAAACTACGGAAGAGAGCTGCTCGAACTTTACAGTATCGGGCGTGGTCTTGAAGGAACGCTGCCACCTTCTCCCGGACCCGGCGATTACATTTTGTATACGGAAGATGACGTGAAAGCGGCCGCTCGCGTGCTTTCCGGATGGGACATCGACGATACGTTCTCCCTGATCGATATCGACACCAACCTTCCGCGGGGAACGGTGAAGGGTTCTCCGACGAACGCTTCCTCGCACGACAATGATCCTAAACAATTCAGTGCCCGGTTCGCAAACACGGTGATCCAGGGTGATCCGTTGTTGCTCAACGGAGGTAATGCTACGGAAGCAAGCGCGCTTGACGAGATCGTACAGCTGATCGATATGATCTATGCTAAACCGGAAACGGCAAAGAACATTTGCTGGAAGATCTACCGTTTCTTTGTCTATGCACCTCATACGCCGGCGGAAAGCCTGGCGATCGATGGTCCGATCATAACAGAAATGGCAAACACATTCGCTGCCAACAACTATAAGATCCAGCCCGTGATTGAGAACCTGTTAAGAAGCCAGCATTTCTACGAGGCAGGCGCGGGTACCGTTACTGACGACAATTTCGGCGGTATCATCAAATCGCCCCTGGATCTGACCATCCAGACATTACGGTTTTTTGAAATTCCTATCCCGGATATGGTTACTGCGCCAGGCGACTTCTATGATACCACCGGTGAGGTACTCAATAATGTAGGATCGCAGGCGATGAATTTTTATGAGCCCTATGACGTGGCCGGCTATGAGGCTTATCACCAGTTCCCTATTTATCACCGGTTTTGGATAACTCCCAATACCCTGGCCAACCGGTACGCCTTTGTGCGGAGTGTTATCACGGCGGCGGAACCAGGTATGTTCAAGGTCAATGTATTCGATTTTGTAAAAAATAACATCCCCAATGCCACAGCCGCGGATGCCCGCCTCCTGGTCATCGAACTCGCGAAGTACCTGCTGCCGGTAACGGACAACCTTACTTTTGACGACGCCGCGGATGATACGTCTGGACTTACAGCACCCCGGATCAATTATTTTAAAGAAAGATTTCTTCAGACGTTTGATGAAGCTTACTGGACTACCCGGTGGAATGAAGGTGCCGGAGACCTCAGGGACCAGCTGGAATTTTTGTTTAATGCGCTCATGCAGTCGCCAGAATATCAACTTGCTTAATGAAAAAAGACATGAACAAATCAAGACGAGATTTTTTGAAGAAGCTTCCGCTGGCGATGAGCATTCCTTTTACGATCGGAGGAATTCCATTACGCGTACTGGGAGAAGGTAACTCGTTGTCGCGGATGGCAGCAGCCAGCAACAACGACCGCGTGCTGATCATCCTGCAGATGCACGGTGGTAACGACGGGCTGAATTGCCTGATACCCGTTGAGCGTTACGATGAATATTACAGTCGCCGGGCGAATATTGCCATACCGGCGAAAAACAGTATCCGGAAGTATATTCCCCTCGATAGTACGATCGCATCCGATGCCCAGGTAGGTCTTCATCCCGACATGCAGGCTATGAAAGGCCTGTACGACAAAGGACGACTGGCTGTTGTTCAGGGTGTATCATATAAGAACAATAACGGTTCTCATTTCCGTGGCCGCGACATCTGGTTTATGGGAGGGTCGGCCGATGACTATTACCAGTCGGGATGGGTCGGCCGGTATCTGCAGGGTGAATTCGCTCCACAAAAATATCCGGAGGATTTTCCTAATGCCGAGATGCCCGATCCGCTTGCGATCGAAATGGGCAACGATGTGTCCCTGATCTTTCACCAGCAGGGAAGTATTCCAACTTCGCTGTCGCTGAACGATCCGGAAAGTTTTGCTGAACTGGTTGGCGAACTGGAGGGGTTCATCGATGAGCAGGTCGACCCGCGGGGGTTGCCACCGGAATACCTTGAAGGCTCTCCTTATTATAAAGAACTGGATTGGATCTTAAGCCTGGAAGACAAATCGAAGGATTACGCCCAGCGTCTTTACGAAATCTACCTGGCCGGAGGTACATCTTCCATCACATATCCCGAAACGTACCCGTTCAATGCTCCAGGGGGAAGTTTGCGTAACCCGCTCACTCCGCAGCTGAAATTAATCGCCCGCCTCCTGGCCGGAGGATGCAAAACGAAAGTTTTTCTGGTGAAGATTGGCGGTTTTGACACCCACGCAGACCAGGTAGAAAAATACGATCCAACGATGGGTTCACACGCCGCGCTGATGTATCACATCTCATCGGCCATGAGCGCATTTCAGGATGACCTGAGAGTGAGAGGACTGGAAGAAAGAGTGTTGAGCGTAACCACGTCTGAATTCGGAAGGCGAATCGATTCCAACGGAAGCTACGGAACCGACCATGGTACAGGCGGTCCGCTGTTTATTTTCGGTCGTGGTGTTGAACCCGGTGTCATCGGCAAGGTTCCCGATCTTTCTACCGGTAATGTGGAAATGCAGTACGACTACCGCCTGATCTACGGCAATCTGATGAAAGACTGGATGCTGGTGGATGATACCCGCCTGAACGAGATCTTCCCGGGGCTTATGACGTCGGAGGGTACGTCCGATGGTGTTGTATTTCAGGATATCCCGCTGGCACAACAGGTGATCACCAGCACGGAAGGATTCATCGGAGACCGTTTTGCTTTGAAGGACTGCTTCCCCAATCCGGCAAAGGAAAAAACCACCGTACATTTTATGCTTAACAGCAACTACCAGGTGAGTGTGGACCTGATCAATAATCAGGGGAAACAGGTCAAGGTCCTGGTGAATGGCCTCTACGAACCGGGTGAACACAAAGTTGAGGTAGACCTCGCCGGTTTACCCGCCGGAAACTATGTTTATCAGATGAAGACCGGATTCTACAAAGAATCGAAGAAACTCGTAATTTTAAAATAGAACCGAATCAAGAATGAAAAGACTTAACCTCCTCCTACTATGTTTCATGTTGGCCCTGGCAACATTTGCGCAGGAAAAAAAACGAAAACCCTCAGCTTACAATCAGCAAAAGCAGAACAAAGAAGATGAGAAATTTTTAGAGAAGCAGTGGTGGCTTGGATTCAAAGCCGGCGCGAATCTTTCCAAAGTAACGGTTGAAAAGACATATTCCGTTATTGCGCCAACCAACTACGAGGCGAGTACGATCGGTAAGAAGTACGAGTCCTTTAACCTGGTAGGCTCGCAGGCAACCATCGAAGTTTCATTCTACTTTAAACGTTTCCTGCTAAGCTTTCAGCCAACGTATCAGCACACCCGTTTTTCGTATGCGAACCAGTTCGTCTGGTCGTCTTCCGATGAGGTTACCAACCGGGTCGAGCTCAACTTCGAACAGGAACAAAAAGTGGATCATGCCATTCTTCCGCTTATTATCAAATACGATGTATACGGCAACAGGCTACGACCATACGTGCAGATCGGCGCGTATTCAGCCATCCTGTTAAATGCCACGAAGTCCGTGACGATGAAGGGAATCGACAACGCTGCTGGCGGCGACAACGAATTCGAGAACGAACCCATCAATGTCGGCGCCAGAGATCTCTTTGCAAAATATCACTGGGGCCTTCTCGGCGGGGTTGGTGTAAACTACAACCTCGGAAATAATGTGCGTTTAAATCTGGATGTGCTTTATAAATACGGGATGAGCAACATCGTATCCACGGAGAACAGGTATGGAAGCGACCGCTTATCCGGTATAGGCGACGCGATGGATGACCTTACCCTGGACAACCTGTCGGTTTCCATCGGATGCCTTTTCCCTATGCGTTTCCTTTCCAGCGGATTTAAAACATTAGATAAATAAGCGACCTGTGTTATGATCAAAAAAATATTCCCGATACTTTATACGGTTTTAGTTGTTTCTCTGCTGATGTCATGCTCGGAGGAATCAAACCCGGAATTCGATATCCAGAACTTCACCACCATCTTCGACAACAATCAGTTTGATGCATCGTACTTCCCGATAGATATGAAGCAAACACCCGATGGGGGGTACATTATTCTGGGAGGAAGACGTTTAACAGATTCCAACTTTGCAGGGATATACCTGCTCAAGGCGGACAAATTTGGAAATTTCGAGAAAGAGATCGAAGTGGAAGAGACTTCGGTGAATCCGATCGGCAAGTTTACAGAGTTTCAGACGAAATATTACTTCTTCTGTATGGATCCCCTTACCCAGCAAGCACAAATTGCCAATGTGGATGCCAATCTCGAAGCGGTAACCATCACTCCTGTTCAGGGCGGGTTGACGTATCCGGCAGCAGCATCGTTTGTAGACAATAATTTCGTTTTGCTCGGATACAACAACGGCGACAAACAAACGGTCATTTCTATTTTAAATCCGGATGGCGGCGTGCTGGCATCGAAGGGATATTCCATCGGAACCGGCGAGGATGTGGAAGAACCAATCATTAAACATTATATCCGCACAGGAAAGCAATATCCTTTTGAAGTCGGTAAAGCACCAAGCGGCCTTTACTATTTCAACGGCTTTTTCAACTACACGTTCTCTCTCGTCTTCACGGACCTGACTGGCGACGATCCGGTCGGTGTCGTCCAGGGCCAGCAGGATGACGGTGGTTTCAGCGCCATCACGCCGCTGAGCGGAAATAAATTTGCGTCTTCCCGTTTTAACTTCGGCGATAATTTCCTTATTCCCAATAAAGATATCTCGACGTCCAGCATTACATCGAGTACGGATCTTGGCGGTTATAGTCTGCCTGAAATGGTACCTAACGCAAAAGTGAGAATTCTCAGGGCTACATCGGATACCAAAAATGTACTGATCTACGGTACGGATACAAAATCAAAACAGATCGGATTGATCTATTATGATGAGGCTGCCGGGACCTTTATCAGCAGCAGGTACCTGGGGTTCTCCAATCCGTTCGAAATCGCCAGCCTTATCCAGACTTCGGATGAAGGGCTCGCCGTGTGCGGAACAACCTATGTTGCGGGCCGCTTTCCACGAATATGTATCTTCAAACTCTCCAAGGAACAACTCGACAGCGATGTAAACAAATAACAGCGCTTGCTGAAATAACGAAAAGGATGGCCGGTGGTCATCCTTTTTTTTATCCGCTACTTCCGGATGGTCACGCCGGAGAAAAGATTACTGGATCATTTCATACCTTGCCGGGGAATCTGATCCGCTATGACAATACTGGAAAATGTTGACCTTCAGCCGTATAATACCTTTGGCATCCAAGCGTATGCTAAATACTTCACTGCACTGCGTTCTCTGGATGACGGAAGGGAATTACTGGCGTCCGACCTTTTTAAAAAAGAAAAGCACCTGTTTTTAGGTGGAGGGAGCAACATGCTCTTTACAAAAAACTATGACGGCCTCGTTGTTAAAGTAGAGATCGGCGGAACAGACATCATTGACGAAAACGATGATCGTGTGACGCTAAAAGTTGGTGCGGGTGAAAACTGGCATCGTTTCGTCTTGTACTGTGTCAGTCATGACTTTGGAGGTGTTGAGAACCTTTCATTGATTCCGGGGACCGTCGGAGCCGCGCCGATGCAGAATATTGGCGCATATGGAGTAGAAATTAAGAAAAATATTCTACAGGTCGATTGCCTCGAAATCAGTACCGGCAAATCGGTTGTCTTTACAAACGCCCAGTGTCATTTCGGCTATCGCGAAAGTATCTTCAAGCACGAAGCAAAAGACAAATACCTTATCTCAAGTGTTACTTTAACTCTGACGAAAAAAGATCACCAGTTCAATACCAGTTACGGTGCGATCGAGGAAGTGTTGAAACAAAACGGTGTGGAAAAGTTGTCTGTAAAAAGTATCAGTGATGCAGTTATCCATATCCGAAGCACGAAATTACCGGATCCGGCGCGAATCGGAAATGCCGGCAGTTTTTTTAAAAACCCTTCTATTACACCTGAATTACATGATTTTATTAAAAATGATTACCCATCTCTTCCGTCATTTCCTTCTCCTGACGGGCTTGTCAAAATTCCGGCGGCATGGTTGATCGAACAGTCAGGATGGAAAGGAAAAACATTTGACAACATCGGTGTGCATCAACACCAGGCACTTGTTATCGTGAATTATGGAGGAGGAAGCGGAGAAAAAATATGGGAGCTTGCCACACACATTCGCGATAGTGTAAAACAAAAATTCAACATCAGTCTTCAGCCGGAAGTAAATGTGATTGGATAGCAAATGTGGATAACTTCATCTCAACATGAACGGTTTGACACTTGTAAAAAATTCTCGTTCATAAAAATATTTAGCAAAAAATTTTTGTGAATAAAATATTTGTTATAACTTTTCGTATCGTTTAACAAAAAATTCAAAACGCTATGGCAAAAACAGCGAAGAAAGCAGCAAAAAAAGCAGCGAAAAAGAAACCTGCTAAAAAGGCTGCGAAGAAGAAGAAGTAATTAGGCAAGGCCTAAAGAAACTTTGCGAAGGGAAGTAAATTAGATTTTACTTCCCTTTCGTTTTGAATACGGTTGATGATAAGCGATATGTTCACCCGCCGCCACAGAATCACAAAACCATTATTGGTTAGAGACTTCATCCTTGACGGCGGAAGTTTCTCCGGATTTTAACAGACGGTTGCCGGCTCTTTCATCCGGTTGCGTAAAAATTCTAAAATAACTGCTTGTCTTACAGTCGCAAGGCATGTAACTTACTTTCAATAATTCACTAACCCCGACTCGCTATGGCAAAAGCACCAGTAAAATCAACGGCAAAACCTGCCGCCAAGAAGAGTTCAGCTACCCCAAAATCCAAAACCTCCTCACCTTCGATTGAAAAGGTATGCGAGGAAGCATGGAAGAAACTGAAAGACCTGGGCCTTGACGCTCAACTGCAAGCCGACATCGAATGGTGCCTTGGAAGTTACAAAGCTGACAAGAATCCTACAGGACTTTATGAAATGGCCGGGCGGGCGTTGCAGGTGTTTAATGCCGAAAAGGAAAAGAAGACGAAGGGTGTCACCGCTAAAATGATCAGCGACCTCGAAAAGGCATTACAGAGTCAGTAAATCACCTGCTTATCAGTATAATACCGGATGTGTGACGCCCGCTATATCATGTGGGTGACATTCGACAATTGTCCATGGTATCGCTCGACAGCTACTCCGAATTTTTTCAAAAAATCCACACCCTCATCCGACGCGATACCTTTATACTCCGCATAGGAGTTCAGGTAGATCACTTTTGTTATCCCCATTGAAAAGATAATACGCGAACAGGCCAGGCACGGAGACAACGTGATATATAGAGTTGCCCCTTCGACCGATGTCTTGTTCTTGACCGCATACAGGATCGCATTTTGCTCCGCGTGTATAGCCAGGGAACAACCTCCCTTTGAATCGCGGGGGCATCCCACAGACGGCCACTCGAGATCACAATTGTGCGTACCCGACGGGGGGCCATTGTAGCCGATGGAGATAATCCGTGTGTCCTTTGCCAGTACCGCGCCTACATGCCGTTTTATGCAATGAGAACGTTTGGCGAGGTTAACCGCCAGCTCCATATAAATATCGTCGAATTCGGGTCTGATCATATCGGCAAAAATAGGACCCGGAAGCCAGAATCCAGCATGGTTTCTGCAAAGTAACTTCCTGTTGTACCCGAAATTACTATCTTTAAAACTTCTATGATACGGAGAATACTGCTATTTCTGGCCCTCTTTACGGCCATCGTAACGATCCCTTCACTGGCGCAGGAAAATGAAAGGAAACGGATCAGTCCGCTGGCAATCGTCGCCGCCAAATACAAAGATGCCTACATCAAAATCACATACTCGCAACCTTCCAAAAGGGGGCGTGAGATTTTCGGAAGCCTCGTACCTTTCGGTCAGGTATGGAGAACGGGAGCAAACGAAGCCACTGAAATCACCGTCACCAAAAACATCCAGGTTAACGGCACGTTGCTAAAGGCAGGCACCTATTCAATATTTACAATACCGGATAAAGAAAAGTGGACCATTATCGTAAATACGGAAGTGGGACTGTGGGGAGCGTACAACTATAACTCCAAGCTGGATGAGATGCGGTTTGACGTACCCGTCCAGTCCTTGACCGGCGAAGTGTATGAACAATTCACCATTCAGCTCGATCAACGTAACGAACTTGCCGATCTCATTATGGCCTGGGACAGGGCAAAAATTTCAATTCCAATTAAGTTTATAAACTGATGAAACTGAAATTCGTTTTTTTAATGATGGTCGTCGCCATAGGTTGTTACGGTCAGGACCTGGCGGAACTCGACAAGAGAAACGGTTTTAAGGATATCAAGCTCGGAACACCCGCCGATTCCGTCAAAGGATCCAAACTGCAGAAAGAATTTAAAGAAAAAGATGAATACCCTGCCAGGCTCTATTCCGTCGAATATCCTGACTACGAAAAGATCGGCGAGGTCAAAGTAAATAAGGTCGAACTAAAGGCGTATAAGGATCTCATCTATGAGATCAGGGTGGTAACGAGCAAGGATCCCCGCCTTATGAAAGCGCTGGAATCGTTATACGGTAAAGCCGACTACGACATCAAGAATGAAACGTATTTTTGGAAAACAGATAACCTTATCCTTAAATTTCAATCAGAAGGTAAAGGCCGCCTGGAACTCCTCTATATCTCCTATGGCCTCCATCGTGCGATGAAAGAAGACAAGGAAAAAAAGGTGGACGACATTGCCAACGACTTCTAAACCGAAACTGCTACTCATATGAAAAGGATCATACTTATCCCGATGCTGACCTGTTGCATCTGTGGTTTTGTCGTGGATACACTGGCTCAAAACGATTCAAAAAAAACTCCGGAGTCTTCTGAAATCTGGGAACCTCAGCCGCGGATCATTACACCCGGAGACAAACCGGCAGACGCTCCGTCCGATGCTCTCATTCTTTTTGACGGGAAAAATCTCGACAACTGGATCTGCGCCGACGGAGGCGCACCAAAATGGCTGGTGAAGGATGGATCAATGACGGTAGTCGCCGGATCCCGGGACATCAAAACAAAAAAAGAATTTGGCGATTTCCAGTTACACATCGAATGGCGAGCACCGGCATCGGTGGATCCCAATCAAACGGGACAGGGTCGTGGTAATAGCGGAATTTTTTTGCAGGAACGATACGAAGTCCAGGTACTGGACAATTACAACAACAAAACCTATGCGAACGGCCAGGCCAGCTCCATCTATAAACAACATATTCCACTGGTGAATGCCTGTAAGAAGCCTGGTGAATGGCAGGTGTATGAAATTTTCTACACTGCACCCCGTTTCAACAAGGAAGGCAGGGTGGTTATGCCGGCCTACGTAACGGTCGTTCACAACGGCGTACTGACGCTGAACCATGTGGCCGCGTGGGGACCAACTGAATACATCGGGCTCCCTGTTTACAAACCATATGAAACGGGACCGATCCGTCTTCAGGATCATGGTAACCCGGTCAGCTACCGTAATATCTGGATCCGGGAACTTTAGTAACCGTGTTATTGCCATGCGCAAGATTCCGAACTTGCAATTTCCGTGAGTCCTGTTAATATCCATTCGATGAAAGCCTTTCTGTCAATTGTACTGGTTTTGTTTGCAGGCATCGGCAGTAAGCCAATCGGTGGTACACATAAAAGTCCCGCGGACCTTGAAAATACTTATTGGAAACTTTCGGAAATGAATGGCAATCCCGTCGCTACACCCGATGGCACCCGTGAAGCACATTTAATATTGACGCCTGCGGGAGATCAGCATCATATGAAGGGTTTTGGAGGATGTAATTCCCTGGCCGGAAGTTATTCGGCCAACGGTAGCCATATCAAATTTACAGTAGTTTCGACAAAAATGATGTGTGAGCCCGAACAAATGGAGATCGAAACATATTTCACGAAAGCATTGAACGAGGCTGACAGGTACACGATTGAAGGTGATGCACTTAAACTCTTCGTCGGCAGTTCTCTTCTCGCCGTTTTCAGGGCCGTATACTTCAAATAGGCTTTTTGAAAAGACTTACACTATTACGTTGTGAGAGCTTCAGATAAATAAACAGCGTGGCTAAAAGGATGAGCATCGCGATAAGCTGGGAATGAGAAAGGTAATTCTCGATGATAAATCCCCTTGCCAGATCGCCCCTCAGATATTCCAGCAGAAATCTTCCGACCGCATAAAGCATCAGGTAAACCAGGAAAAGCTGACCGTAAAACTTCTTTCGCTCTCTTAAAAAGAGCAGGACAAGCATCGTAAGAAAGATATAAACAGCTTCATAAAGCTGCGACGGATGTAAGGGAGTGAGAAGCGGCCGTGCCTGCGAAACGGGGTCGGTAAAGGTAACACCCAACGCAGTGTCTGTTGGTTTTCCGTAACAACATCCGGCGAGGAAGCATCCGATTCTCCCGAAAATATGAACCAGGCATGTGGTAATGGCCATTACATCCAGCATTGCGAACGCCGGCAGCTTGTTCTTTCGAAAGAAAAGCAGCATGACAGGAATGGCAAAGAGGAATGAACCATAAAAAACAAACCCCTTCCCGGTAAGGAGTTTTTTTCCATGGGCCAGGTAATAAGGAATGTCTTCAAAAAAAAGGAATGCCTTTCCTCCAACGAACGCGGCAATAAAGATAAGAACAAACAAAGTGTTCGCCTGATCGAACGATAGGCCCACATCTTTTTTTCCTCTCACAGCCATATAAGCAACACCCGCTATGGCACCCAGCGCGATCATAAACCCGTAACTGTAGACGGATACTCCTCCGATCCCGAACATCACCGGATGCATAACCTGATGGATGCTTTAATGTGATTCATTTTCCTTTCCCGCTATCGGGGAACGCTAACCCTTATACGATATTCTGTAGATCACACCGGCCTTGTCATCGGAAACCAGCATCGAACCGTCAGCGAGTACCAGGACATCAACCGGCCGGCCCCATACCTTCTGACTCGCGTCATCCAGCCAACCGCTGGCAAAAACTTCATGACCCGTTACTTTACCGTTAACCACTTTCACAAGGCTTACATTATGTCCGCTTTTTTTCGACCGGTTCCACGAACCATGCTCCGCTACAAAGAGCTGATTCTTGTAACCCGACGGAAACATACTGCCGGTATAAAACTTCAGACCGAGAGGTGCTACGTGTGGACCGAGCTTATCGGCTGGTGCAGTAAAATCGGCACACGGTCTTTTGTCACCAAACTCCGGATCCTTGACTGTTCCCTCATGACAATAAGGGTAACCGAAATGCATACCCGCTTTCGGCGCACGATTCAATTCACAGGAGGGTACGTCATCGCCGAGCATGTCCCTTCCGTTGTCGGTAAACCACAGGTCACCCGTTTCGGGGTGCCATGTAAAACCGACCGTGTTGCGGATACCTTTTGCGTAAACTTCGCGACCCGAGCCATCTTTGTTCAACCGTGTGATGCTCGCATAGATGTCGCCCTTGGGTTCGCAGATATTGCACGGTGCACCTACCGGAACGTACAACTTTCCATCGGGCCCGAACGCGATGTATTTCCACCCGTGATGTGTTTCCTTCGGATAGTCGTCCTTTACTATGGCAAGGGCCGGCGGATTATCCAACCTGGATTCAATACCGGACAATTTGCTGATCCTGCTGACTTCAGCGATGTATAAGTCACCGTCGCGGAAGGCTACTCCGTTCGGCATATTAAGTCCGGAAGCCAATACCCATTTTTTGTCGGCCTTAAAATCTCCGTTAGTATCCTTCACGGCGTATACCTTGTCTTTGTCCTTGTTTCCGACGTAGACCACGCCGGACGGGCTGATCGCCAGCGAACGGGCATCGGGTACCTCAGCAAAGACCTCTATTTTGAATCCGGCAGGGAGCTTTATTGTCTCCAGGGGTAAGGATTCCGCATACGCCGTAAGCGCCGGTTCACTGCTATCAGCACCGGGGACGACATTTTCGTTGACACTGGAGTTGCTGCAGGCCAGCACGCTAAGTGTGATCATGGCACTATACGCTAAAGCTTTCATATTTTTGTCAAGTTGTGTTTCACATTAGTTACTGTAATCAATCGATTGTTCATCCGCCAAAAAGGCCCTGGCATGAAACAGGAGCGACTGTACTGCTAAAATTAAGTCATTTAGATTTTAAAAAACAGGCCGGTTCCTTAAACGGTCGGCGCTAAAACTTCCCAAAAGTTTAAAATTAGACCGTATTACCTAAATCCTGATTATTTTTGCCATATGGTTTCAGTTTCCAATATTTCTTATTTCATCGGCGGCCGTCCTCTTTATGAAAATGCCAGCATGTTTGTCAAACCGAAGGACAAAATCGGGCTGATCGGCTTAAACGGCCGGGGAAAATCAACCTTGTTGAAAATCATCAACGGCGACCTTAAGCTGGATGCGGGTTCTATCAGTAAAAGCGGAGACTGTACGATCGGCTTCCTGAACCAGGATCTCCTCTCCTACCAGACGGAGGACTCGATCCTTACGGTTGCTATGGGCGCATTCAAGGAAGTCGTTGAGATCGAGCGTCAGATCGAACAGATCATCAAGAACCTGGAAACCGAATATTCGGAAGACCTCGTGGAGAAATTGTCAAAACTTCAGGAAAAGTACGATCACCTGGATGGCTATACGATCCAGTCGAAGGCGGAAGAAGTGCTAGAAGGGATCGGGTTTGCTACACGCGACCTTCATCGTCCGCTCAAAGAGTTTTCCGGCGGATGGAGAATGCGTGTTATGCTGGCGAAGCTGTTGCTGGAAAAACCTTCGCTGCTCATGCTGGATGAACCAACCAACCACCTGGACCTTCCGTCGATCGAATGGGTTGAAAATTACCTGCGCAATTACGAGGGTGCCGTTATAATTGTCTCCCACGACAGAACCTTTCTGGATAATGTAGCGACAAAAACAGTCGACGTTACCATGCAACAGCTGGTAACGTACGAAGGAAACTACAGCTTCTATTTACAGGAGAAAGAATTGCGGCAGGAGATACAGCAGAACGCCTACGAGAATCAGCAGCAAAAGATCCGGCAGACGGAAAGGTTTATCGAACGCTTTCGCGCGAAGGCCACAAAATCAAAACAAGTACAGTCGCGCGTGAAAGCCCTGGACCGCCTTGATCTTATCGAAGAAGTTGTCGACGATACCGCGGCGGTCAATTTTAAATTCAAGTTCAGTCAGCAGCCCGGACGGTTCATTATCACGTTGAAGAACGTATCCAAAGCATATGGTCCGCTCGAGTTACTGAAGGACACATCGATCTCTATCGAGCGCGGCGACAAGATCGCGCTGATCGGCGCGAACGGAAAGGGAAAGTCTACGCTACTGCGGATCATCTCGAATACAGAACCCGTCGATGGGGAACGAACACTGGGGTTCAATGTCATCCAGGCATTTTTCGCTCAACACCAGCTGGAGTCTCTTCACCTGGAAAATGAGATCCTGGAAGAACTGAAGCAGGCCGGGTCAGGTAAAACGGAGCAGGAGCTTCGTAACGTTTTGGGTTGCTTCCTGTTTTCAGACGAGGATGTTTTCAAAAAGATCAAGATCCTTTCCGGGGGAGAAAAATCGAGAGTGGCGTTAGCTAAAACACTTATCTCCGAAGCGAACTTCCTGTTACTCGATGAGCCGACCAACCACCTGGACTTCATCTCTGAAAATATCCTGATCCAGGCGTTGCAGCAATACAAGGGAAGCTTTGTAGTCGTTTCCCACAACCGGCATTTTGTGACACAGGTAGCCAACAAAATATGGTATATTGAAGACAAACAGATCAAGGAATACCCGGGCACATTCGAAGAATATGAATACTGGCGCAAGAAGACTGAAGCCAGTGAGGTCAGGCCTGAACCACCGCGGAAGGAAAAGAAGCAGGAAGAAAGCAAACCCAAACCAGCCCAGGTTTCTCCTTCCGACAACCGGCTGAAGGCGCTTGAAAAAGATCTGAAAAAAGCGGAGGATCTTATCGGAAAGCTGGAGGAACAGAAAAGCGCTCTGGAAATGGATATGACAAAACCGGAAGTATTCGGGAATATTGAAAAACTAAAGACGATTCAATCCGAATTCAACCGGGTGCAATCCGAATTGACGCAGGCAAATAAAAAGTGGGAGGATCTCGCCACAGCGATTGATGAACTCAGCGTTTGAACGGAGCTTGATTACTCTACCTGCAGCGTAATGTGACTCAACAACCGGATGTCGGCCGGGTCTGAATAGTCGTATTGAAAGATCCCTCCGGTACCGATCATCATCAGGACACTATTAAAGGGAATAACATCTGTTGCATTGATGTCCTCGTAATGAGCCAGCATGTTGTCGGAGATCTTACTGATGTCAGTCACATCGAATGCCTTGAGGCCGGCGTCGCCATCGCAGATAAACAAGGTGTTGCCATCGATACCCAGTCCGTGCGGATTGGTCATGGGATACGTCCCAAGGAGTTGTGGTGCCGCGAGGTTTTCGATATTGATCACTTCCAATTGGTTGGTAAAACCCTGGCATGCGTTTCCGGAACGCAGGGTGACGTATGCATATTTATCGTCCACCACTACAGGATCACAACTGGTCACGTGCTGATACGTGCTCAGCAGTTGAGGCAGGTCGGGATCCGTGATATCCATGATGTGCATACCGCTGCTTGAACCGATAAACAGACTTTCCTTGTAAGGAAAAATGGTTTCGATGTCCCAGCCGATAAAGCTCCGGTTTTTTGCCACGGGAGTTGTTTCTACTGTTACATCGACAGTCTGAAGGTCGCCGCCGTCAAGCAGGTAGAGGTGATCGTCGCTCAGTGTGAATCTAGCCAAAGAACCGCCTACTCCGTTGCCAGAGCCGGACCCCGGAGCAATGGCGGCCTTTGAACTAAATCCTGCGGCTGCGTCACTACGAAGCGCGATACCGCTCTCATAGTACATGCCGCCCCATGGCTGATAGGTTACGTTACAATCCGATTCCGTAACCTGTATATTTTCCTTTTGCACCCAATCCGTGATCACCCCAAGGTTCGGGTCGGCATAAATACCAAGGGAATTATAACTTTGAAAAATATTCTCCAGTCTCCCGGTCTCACGGATCTCGTTTATATCCGAGATATCAAAAGCCATCAGGTCGCGGAAACAGTCCGCATACAGGGTATTACCCCGGATGGCCAGGTCATATGTTCCGGGTATATTGAGGAACTTCAAGGGTAACGGGTTGGAGGGATCATTATTGTCTATGACATGAATACCTTCGCCCGGTTCGTTCACAAACATCAACCCATCTTTATAATATATTTTGCCGATGGTTTTGATCGCTCGTGGCTCGACCGCATCGATACGCTCCCGGATATCGGCCATGGTTGCGTAAACAGGCTCGTAGTAGACATACTCATTCGTTACCTCGCAGGTATCCGAACACCCTTCGAGAAGTACGCTGATCCCCAGTAAGACAGTCAAAAAAAGGAGGGCATATAAGGAAACGTGTATCCTCTTCTGCAGTCTGTTTTCCAGTGTATCCATATAACGGAGAGTTTGTTAATTGACTAGACACAACCCTTTTCAAAAAGGTTGGAAGGACTATTGAAAAATATAACGGAATCTCAGACCGACATCAAATGTGATCGGTGTCGATTTGATACCTACATCTGACTTGTAAACCGAATTGATCGGGTAGCGGAGTCCGGGATTCAGGGCGACCCGGTACCGTTGTCCGAATTTATAGCTCAGTTCGGTACCCATCAACCCGCTGAAATTCACGGACCGGTAAGGCGAATCGTCTCCCCTTCCCTGCGTGGTCTTATCCAGGCTGCCACCTTCAGGTGTGATCGTGTTCTGCAGGAATAAGTCGGTAGAGAGACCGCCGTTCAGCTGCAATCCGAACTTTCTGTTTACCAGAAGATAACCGGCCTGTACAGGTACGCTGAAAAAGCGAACGTTGTTGTTTACCGAATAGGGAACAGTCGGCGCGAGTTTGTTGGTAGAATAGTCGGCCGTTTGAGGCAACTGACTGATCTTGTCCAGTTCGTTGATCGACTCCGCCCTCAGGCCTTGCAAGTTGTTATCTCCCACGACGTTGGTCGCCACATAGTCCGAGGACTGTGTGAGGTAGTTCACCCCGCCCTGCAAGACCCATCGCCGGGAAAGACGTGTACCGACGTTAACACCAAATGAATATGCCACTCCCGAAGCTTTCGACTGCTTATCGGCAACCGAGCTGTTTGCTAACGAAGCTACGTTGTTCGAACTAGCCGGAGGGTTCGAAACACTGTGATTAACGGAACTGAAGCCACCTGCAGCAAATCCCAGCGATGTCCAGAGCTTTTCGGATCGATTATTTTTATTTTCCTTTTTATCCATCTCCGCATAACGTTGTTCTTCTTCCGCCAGCCTGGCCAATAACAGCGCTCCGGGGTCGGGTTTCACGATGTGAGATTCCAGTGCCGGTGTTTTCAGGTGGTGAAGAGGAGGAAGTTCACGGGCTGACAGGAGTTGCCCGGCTGTATATTGTGCTTGCACGGGCAGTTGATCGCCGCCGGTCACAACGGATGCGTTGTTATCTCCAGACTCCTGGTGAACGTTTGCTTCAGTCGGGCGAACAGGCGAGATCGGTTCGTGTGTTGCAATGTGGCGATCGGTCGCGGAACCTTTAATGGTATGGTAATTATCGTCCGCTTCGTTGTGTTCGCGGGTTGCTCTTACTTCCGCAGTCAGTTCCCTGCCAGGAGTAACAGGAGTTTCATTTGATAGTGTTGCTTCAACAGGGGATTGCTCATTGTCCCGAAGGCTCTCTGCCGCACCGTTTGCCGGTTCAGCAGCATGGTTCGTTGTTCCGGATTCATTTGTGGCAATGACGCCGGTGCGAGCGGAATGATTGTTGTTTACAACATAGTATCCGATGCCCGCCACACACATGGCAAAAGCCACGGATGCGGCCGCCAGCAATTTATAAAACAGTAACCTGCGCCTGATCTTGCCACCTTCCGCTTTCTCCAACTCAAGCTCGATGTTCGTCCATACGTTTTCAGACGGGGTCGCCTCCGCTCCGTCAAAAGCATTCTTAAATGAGTCCTCAAAGTTTCGCCTCTCCATATCGGTCATAGTACGTTGATTCTTTTAATAATTTAGCTTGCAGCAAACTCTTGGCACGTGCAAACTGCGATTTCGAAGTCCCCTCGGAAATACCGAGCATCTCGGCAATTTCCTTGTGACTGTATCCTTCTATTGCAAACAGGTTGAATACGATCTGGCATCCCTGGGGCAGGGATTGGATCATTTCCAGCAATTGAGCTACGTTGATTCCGGAGATACTCATTTCCTCTTCCGGCAATACGATCTCGGTGACATCCACCATGGGATAGAGATATAATTTCTTCCGCTGGACATTCAGCGCGGTATTGACCATGATCCTGGTAATCCAGGTATCCAGCTTCGCCTCGCGTCTGAAGTCTTTAAGTCCCTGGAACACTTTTACGAAGCCTTCCTGTACAATATCTTCCGCTTCAGCCGTTGTTTTGGAATACCGAAGACATACGACCAGCATTTTCCGGCAATAGCGGTCGTACAAAGCTTTTTGAAAAGCTCTGCTGCCTTTGCGGCAACCTTCAATAAGCTCGTCTTCGCTGAGCATGTATCCGATAATCGGGGCCGTTTTGCATCTTTGACACAGGCACTTACGGAAAAGTTGGAAATGGTTATAACTTTAACGCCTGATGAAAAACACCTTTTCCCTCATTACTTTCCTGGCATTGGCGTCTTGTACGCCACTGGCGCAAAGTTCGTCTAATTCCGAAAGTAATCCTAAAGTGCTGAGGCTGATGGATTTCGCCTATGAACCCCCCATCAAAACCATTCAACTATCACCCGAAAATGCACCCGGCGACGGGGCGGTGGTAAGCCTGGGGCAGACGGACCTGCAATTAAAATTCGACGACCTTCGCAGCGAACGCGATACCTATTATGCGAGGATCATTCACTGCAATTACGACTGGACCAAGTCGGACCTGCAGGATCTTGATTTTTTAACAGTGTATAACGAGTTCCCCATTAATAATTCGGAGTTTTCTGTCGATACGCATATCCCCTACGTTCATTATTGGCTCACACTTCCGCCGGTCAAGCTTCCCGGCAACTATGTGGTGATGGTTTACCGGGGTGTAAATAAAGAGGATATCATCCTCAGCAAGCGGTTCATGGTGGTCGATCAGAAGGTGAGTTTTAGCAAAGACGGGAATCTTATCGGGGCTGGCAGTGTCGCCAATATGAATCAACAGCTGAATTTTACCATCAACTACAGCAATGTATCGATCCTTAATCCGCTGCTGGACGTTCATGTAAACATCCGCCAGAATCAGCGCTGGGACAATATTGCCGGGGATGTACGACCCAGCTTTGTTCGCGAGATCGAAAAGGAAATGGAGTACCGTTTTTTTGATGAAGCGAAAATGTTCCGCGGCGGAAACGAGTTCCGGTTTTTTGATATGAGGTCATTGAACAATCCCGGCAGGAATGTGGGATACGTGGCCAGGACCAATAAGCCCTACGATGTGTTTATCGCGAAGGACAAATCACGTGCAGACGAATCCTACTCCCAGTACAACGATTTTAACGGCGATTTTACGATCGATAATTACGACTACCGCGACCTGGCCTTCACAAACTACGCCAATGTTACCTTTACCCTCACTGCTCCGCCGGTAAAAGGCGAGGTCTATGTTGCCGGCGGATTTAACTACTGGAACCTGAATGAAGAGAACCGGATGCAATACGATTCCGCCAAAGGGCTCTACACCGGTACGATGCTGCTGAAACAGGGTTGGTACGACTACCAATACCTCGTAAAATCGGAAACACTGCCGCCCTACTATTTCGAGGGAAGCCACTTCGAAACAGAAAACTATTACGAGATCTTCGTTTACTACAAACCCTTTCAACCCAGGGCGGACTTGCTTATCGGATACGTGAGACTGGAAAAGAACCCGCGCTAGGCGTAGGTCATATCGTGCTGCGGTGTGCGCTGGATCGAGTCGTTGTTGGCAACATCCAGCATTCCAAAACCTTTATGTGTAAAGTAGCCGAGGCCGTTCTCATAAATAAACTGCTGAACTTCCTTGGCCGCGTAGAGGGTGAACGGGAACGTATAACCCCTTACCTCAAATTTTACATCGTTATCGTACAACGGATAGATCCGGGCAAACTTTTTATGAGAAGCCTGGATACGCTGAATGTAGTCATGATCCGCTACGATCTGGAATTTGTAAAAGGATGCCAGTTGTTCCGCCGTGTATTTTCCATTGGCTTCCATACGCGAAAGTGTGGAGTCGTATAACAAATCCGAAAACTCGTCGCTTTCCGGCGACACAAATTTCTTTCCGCTCTCGTCATTAAAGGCAGCCTGGATGACCACAATGGGCGAGATACAGAGGAAACGGGATTCATCGCTGATGGCCACCGGCTCTTCCTCTTCGATGGCTTCCGGCACCAGGTGCATATTTCCCACGATAACCTCCTTTTGTTCAAAAAGACGGGCTAAAAAGTAGTCGAGAAACGCCTTGTCGGAACAGGCGAAAACCAGCGTCACCTTGGCGGAAAAATAATGAAGACCTTTTCGGCTCACTTTTGTCTGCCCTTTAAGCCCGGAAAAATTATATTGATTAAAATCCAGGTACCCTTTGTCCGGACCGAAGATCAACAACCCCTTGATCACCTGAGCGAGCAAATATTGATGATGAAATGGGACATACGCTCCCCTGTTTTTCAGTGAAAAAATGATCCTGGTTCTCAAACCACAAAAAATTTATTTGGGTTAAAAAAAATTACCACCTGCAAAAAACCTGCTTATAACTGAATATGAGCAGTTTATAAAACTAAGAAAAAAAAGGAAACGTTCTAACGATTTTGAGTGAATCTTTAAACGTTGAAACGGAAATGCATAATGTCGCCGTCTTCGACGACATATTCTTTGCCTTCAACGGACATCTTGCCTGCTTCCTTACAGGCTTGTTCGGTTTTATATCGCTGATAATCAGCTATTTTAATAACTTCAGCACGAATAAACCCCTTTTCAAAATCCGTATGGATCACCCCCGCCGCCTGGGGCGCTTTCCATCCCCTTTTAATAGTCCAGGCTCTTACCTCCTTTTCACCGGCTGTGAAATACGTAATAAGGTCAAGCAGGTGATAGGAAGCTCTCAGCAGTTTGTTCAGGCCTGACTCGCTGAGTCCGTACTCCTGAAGAAATACCTCACGGTCTTCCATACTCTCCAGTTCCGCGATCTGCGCTTCGATGGCCGCGCTGATGACAACTACTTCGGCATTTTCATCCTTGACATGCTCCCGCAGGGCATCGACATAAGCGTTCCCTGTGTGAATGGATCCTTCGTCCACGTTTGAAACGTATATAACCGGCTTGGCCGTCAGCAGTTGTAAGTCCGCCACGGCTACCTTGTCTTCTTCCGGTACCTGCACGGTTCGGGCATTTTTGCCGGCCAACAGCGCATCCTTGTACATCTGGAGCACGGAAAGCTCTTTTTTCATTTTCGCGTCGCCGCTTTTGGCAGCCCGCTCAACCCTGGAAATTTTCTTGTCGATCGACTCCAGATCCTTTAATTGCAGTTCGGTGTCAATAATCTCCTTATCGGAGACGGGGTTGACCCGTCCGTCAACGTGTACGATGTTGTCATTGTCAAAACAACGTACCACGTGAACGATGGCATCCACCTCGCGGATGTTGGCCAAAAACTGATTTCCGAGCCCTTCGCCTTTGCTGGCGCCTTTGACGAGGCCGGCGATATCCACAAATTCGATCGAAGTAGGTAATACGCGCTGCGGTTTGACCAGTTCTTCCAGGATCTTAAGCCTGGGATCCGGCACGGAGATCACACCCACATTGGGTTCGATAGTACAAAACGGGAAATTGGCAGCTTCCGCCTTGTTGTTGGAAATGGCATTAAACAACGTGGACTTTCCAACATTTGGCAATCCGACTATTCCGCACTGAAGTCCCATAGTAACTTAATTCATTCAGGGCGCAAATATAAAAAAAGTAGGGAGTCTGCCGCCGCAGGACGGTCAAATTGGGCCGGACCGGACCAACAAAAAAACCTTTGAATAATCAAAGGCTTTTTTGGTATTGTAGATTTAGATTAGGTTGGTCAATCCCATTTCAGCTCCGTATCGACACCGGATGACTTGGTCGTCTCGGTTTCAGCTTCCGCCTCTTCCCGCTCAGGAGCGTGATCGAACTGGCTGAAGTCGACATTGGGCATTAATTCGTGTTTAACATGATTTACCGTGCTTGTCAGGGCTTCCATAAACTTGTTGAAGTCCTCCTTGTACAGGAAAATCTTGTGTTTCTCATACGTAAATCCATCTTCCTTGAAACGTTTCTTACTTTCCGTAATCGTCAGGTAATAGTCGTTCGAACGGGTCGCCTTAACGTCAAAAAAGTATGTTCTCTTGCCGGCTTTTACTTTCGCGGAGTAAATTTCGTCCCTGCCGTTTGTCTTGTTTTCTTCCACAATCCTTGAAATTTAAGGTTAGATTTAAGTTTGGTTCAGACTAAGGTAGTATTTTGAGAAATGATTGCAAACAAGACAATTAATATTTTAGCGGCGGATTATGCGTTTAACCATTTGAGCAGACGTTTTTTCAATCGATTTCCCCTCGTATTTTGAAGCTTGATCATACCGATATCACCCCACATGCAAGTCTGGAATTACTTGCCCGTCAATTAGTTGAAGGCTTTATTACGGGCCTTCACAAGTCGCCTTACCATGGTTTTTCGGTGGAATTTGCCGAACACAGGCTCTATAACGAGGGGGAAAGCACCCGCCATGTCGACTGGAAAGTTTATGCCCGCACCGACAAGCTCTTCAGCAAACGTTATGAAGAGGAGACCAACCTGAGGTGCCTGATCGCGATCGACACTTCCCCGTCCATGTTCTATCCGGTCCACAACAAAGCCAAGATCCGGTTTGCCAAGTACGCGGCGGCGGCTCTCAGCTACCTGCTGAACCGGCAGCGCGATGCCGTGGGGATGTGCCTGTTTTCCGATTCCATTGAGACACTCACACCGGTTAAATCGTCCGCCACCCATCTCAACAAGATCCTTCGTTTGCTGAATGAGGTAGATACGGAAAACAAAGCTGTAAACAAGAAGTCCAACGTCGCCAGTGTCCTGGATGAACTGGCCGAAAAAATACACCGGCGCTCGCTGGTCGTGATCTTCAGCGACATGTTCGACAGTACGGAAAATGCCGACAACCTGTTCAAGTCCCTACAGCACCTCAAACACAACAAGCACGAAGTGATCGTCTTCCATGTGATGGATAACGAGACCGAACTGATGTTTGATTTCGAAGACCGCCCCATGGAGTTTGTCGATCTTGAAAGCGGTGAAAGGTTAAAGCTGAACCCCGGAGATGTAAAAAAAACCTATCAAACGGAAGCGGACCGGTTCCATAAAGCATTGAAGATGCGGTGTAACCAGTACAAAATAGACTTTATCGAAGCCGATGTGAAGAGTGATTTTAATGTAATCTTACAAACCTACCTGATCAAGCGGGAAAGGATGAGATAAAATGTTTGGGCTTGGGACATGCTAATTAGTTCTGAATGAAGTTTTTCAGGACATACCAAAAAATCCCGGTGCCTGGCAAACGGCGATTCAATACAGTAAAGCAAGTATCAAAACGTCAGCCGGCGTGATCTTGATTATGCCTGCTCCACTTCCTGATGGAGCCACGCTTTCTTGGCGAGAAGTTCTTCTTTGGTCTCAACCATATCAGGATCCGGAACGCAGCAATCGACAGGGCAAACCGCCGCGCATTGTGGTTCTTCGTGGAATCCGGAGCATTCAGTACACTTTCCGGACACGATATAATAAAATTCATTGGAAACCGGTGCCTGGGATGTCTTTGCATCCACGGCGGAACCATCTTCCAATTCAACATTTTCCAATTTAGTGCCCCCAGCCCAGTTCCATTCCTGACCGCCCTCATAGATAGCAGTATTGGGGCATTCCGGTTCACATGCACCACAGTTGATGCATTCGTCCGTAATCATTATTGCCATGCTTTTTCTATTTTTGACCTTTTCGCCTACAAAAATACATCAATCTATCCTAAAAACGGACACGTCCCCTCAAAAGTTTAGTAACCATGAAAGTTGAAGAAAGGATTCGCGCATTCGATAAACTCGGGGCTCTTATACGGGATTTAGGGGAAGAATCGCTGCAATCGTTGGCAGACCGGGCCGGCAATGAAAACCCCTGGTTTACACGGGAAAATATCCAAATGGCCTTCCGGGGACTGGAGACAATACTTAAGGAAGACCAGCTTCAAAAATGGATATCCCCCTACTCTTTTCATCAGCCTGCCCGGAAAATCGCGGTAGTGATGGCAGGCAATATCCCCATGGTCGGCTTTCACGACCTTTTATGCGTCCTGATCAGCGGACATTCAGTGCTGATCAAGTACAGTTCCAAGGACACCGTTCTGATCAAATACCTGGTCAATGAATTATGCAAGGTGGAAGGACGTTTCAGCGAGCGCATAGAATTCGCAGAACAACTCCGCGGGTTCGATGCCATTATTGCAACCGGCAGCGACAATACATCGCGGTATTTTGAATACTATTTTGCGAAGTACCCTCACATCATCCGCAAAAACCGGACGTCGGTTGCCGTATTGAACGGCTCCGAATCAGACGAACAACTGACTACGCTCGGAACCGACGTCTTCAGCTATTTTGGGTTGGGTTGCCGTAATGTTTCCAAGTTGTTTATCCCCACCGGTTACGATATCAAAAACGTCATCAGGAACTGGGAACCGTTCCACGACATCATCCATCATCACAAGTATTGCAACAACTACGACTACCAAAAATCCATCCTGCTGGTGACGCAGGCTCCGTTCCTGGACAATGGTTTCGTGATGTTCCAGGAGCACAAAAACCTCGTGTCGCCGATCGCGATCGTCTACTATGAGTTTTACAAAAACCGCGAGGAACTGGATGCAATACTTGGCGCGAACAGGGAAAAAATACAGTGTATCGTCGGGGAATCAGACCACTCGAAAATCAAATTTGGTCAGGCACAGTTCCCGTCGCTGGGAGACTATGCTGACCAAATTGATACCCTGAAATTTCTTTCGGGCTTGAATTAAGGCTTGGACCCGCGGAGGATTTCCACCCATCCGGTATACGTTTCGCCGCCGTCGACCTGCAGGCGGTAATAATATATTCCGTCGGCCGCTTCTTCGGCGTTCCAGAAGTTGCCATCGCGGTAGTCATTTGATTTGAATACTTCATTACCCCACCGGTTGCTGATGATCAGTTTGTGCGATCCGGTTAACGGGAGGTTCAGTACTTCAAACGTATCATTCACATTGTCGTCATTCGGTGTAAAAATGTTCGGCACAAATACGCTTGAATCCAATGGTATTTCGACATCCTGCGTCTTCACACAACCGGAAGCATCCCGGACTTTCACGCGATAAACACCGGGAGGAAGGTAGTCATACACTTTGGAGAATTTGTTCTGGGGATTCAGTTTCACTTCCGACCAATCGAAGATGACGATATCGTCGTCTGCAGTGGACAGCGAGATCTCATAATATAATTCGTTCGCATCCGAAACGAACCGTGTTCCGCCGTCGATGTTCTCAATTTCAATACTTCCAGTTCTTTTCGGATCGGGGAAGGAAGGCTTGATCTGTCCTAACACGATACCCAGTCCCAGTCTCACATCGTAAACCACCGTGTCGGAAACCAACGTACATGTTCCCGCTCCGGTTGTCTGCGTCTGGATCATCACGAACCGGTAGGTTCCGGGATTTGCCAGGAAGCTGTGCTGGAGCGGCGGGTTGTACACAAATGAAACCGATTTGGATAACGGAATACCGGATGCGGTAAGGCTATCGATCTTGAAGAACTTATCCGAATTGCTGAATACCCTGATCACAAACGGTGCATCCGTCTGGCCGGTGATATTGTTCAGTGTGAGGTTCACATTATCGCAGCTCGATAACACTTCAAAGTCGCTGACAGCCTGCACGCCTCCGATCGATACGGCATCGGTACGGGTAGGGCATGTGGTGGTACTTGACTTGAAATACAGATAGTATACACCACGGCCGAGGTTATTGAATGTAATGCTCGGCAGGCTCGGCGAGTTATAGGTAACAAACTGATCGTCGGCCGGAACGTTTATCTGGTCCTGGCTGATAGCTACCTCGAAGATTCCAGCATCGCTGATGATCACCTGAACGGAGCCACTGTTGCCCTCGTTGGTACAGGTTGCGTCGGTCGGTATAACCGTCACGGAAGCCAGCGATACTTGTCCGGGTGCCTGTACGGCGATCGGTTTACTCTGAACGCAATCCAGGTGATCCTTTACATCGACGACGTAATTTCCCTGGGCAAGGTCCTGGTATTCCTTGAATCCTGCCGAGACATCCTCGAAGTCGAACAGCGTGATATAGCCCGACGGGTCGACCGCAAATGAAACCGCTTTTTTCAACCTGATCTGCAGGGGATCCGATCCCGAATCACCACCCGCGATCGACGCAACCTGAATGGAACCATCGGTACCGTTACAGGTTGTAACATCAACAGCCGCCACGGTAAAATCGATTTTCGGGAACGTATGGTTGATTCTGACCATTACGGTATCCGGACAGGTAAACGCAAAGTTGTCATCCACCTTGATAATTATAAAGTCGTTATCGTCCGCAGGTAGCCCGCCCGGTAGAGGAGCACCCGGCGTGAACGTCTGAGCACCGGACTCGACTCCGTCCAGCACATATTTGTACCAGTACTCGCCGGTCGTTGATCCGTCAACGCTGAGGATAGCGTTTCCATCTGTTCCGCCGAAGCAGGTTACATTAGCCGTAACCTGTTTATCAAGTATCTCTACCTGTGTCTTGAGATCCAGGAAGAAATCAACCGGACCACAGGATTTCCCGTTACCTTCATCAATAATCGTGTATTGGTACAACCCTGAACTCAGGTCATTAAAGTTTGCCGTACCGGATGTGAATTTTGTTTGTGTGGTGCTGTTGATAGTCCAGATGATCCTGAATGTAGTCGGCGTTCCGTCCGTGCGGGCGATACTAAAGGACACCTCGCCTGCATCGCGGTCGTTACAGCTTGGCTGCGTTACGATCGTCGGTTGAATAGAGCTGAAGTTCGTACAATCGGATCCGCCGCCACCGCACGCCGGGTCGCCCAACGGACGCAGTGTTACGGTTGCTGTAGCCGTTAACTGGGCTGAACAGGTACCGAGCGTAGCGAGTACATTAAAGGTTGTATTTACGGCGAGGTTGCCCGTAGGTAACAGAATATTTCCACCGTTTCCAATCACCGCGCTTCCAACCAGGACGTTACCCGCATTGTTTCTCAGCTGATAACTTACTCCCACCTCGGATGCTGCAACGATGATATTTGAAGATGCACCCGGGCAAATCAACGCAGACGCCGGAGTAACGGACAGGTTAATAGCCGGCGAAGGACTCATCGTGATGGTCTCGGTATCGGTCAGTTCGATCGAACAAGTACCGTTGCTGGCGACGACGTTAAATGTTGTGTTAATGGAGAGATTGCCTGTGGGAAGGTTGATCGTTCCGCCCGTACCCACCACCGGAGATCCGATCGGGGCGTCATTCAGGTCGTCTCTCAGCTGGTAGTTTACACCTGTCTCCGAAGCCACAACCTGTATGAAGGTTGACGACCCCGCGCAGATCGGGCTCGCCGAGGAATTCACCGCCAATGAAGCGTCCAGGCTACCCGCTACCGTCACTGTTGGTGTTGTAGTCAATTCGACAGCGGGGCAGATACCGCTTGTAGCCAGTATATTAAATGTTGTAGTAGCATTCAGCACGCCGGTGGGCAAACTGATCGTAGCACCCGTTCCAACCACGGCGCTTCCGATCGGGCTGTCGTCCGCATCATTTCTCAGCTGATACGAAACACCGATCTGCGAAAGGGATACGGTGACGGAGGTTGTTCCACCCACGCAAAGCGGATTCAATGTTACATTGACAACGAGCGCCGGGTTTGGCGCTACATCCACGTTTACGGTTTCCAAATCCACCAGTTCAATCGAACAGGCGCCATTGGTAGCGAGAACATTAAATGTTGTGGTCACGGTAAGGTTTCCTGTTGGTAACAGGATGGTGGCTCCGGTTCCGGCAACGGGAACACCAACAAGCGCGTCGGTAGCATCGTCGCGCAACTGGTAATCCACACCGAGTTCCGAGTTGGCAACCTGGATATCTGTGGCACTGCCTTCGCAAACCGGGCTTGCTGCAGCAACTACCGACAGGCTTGCGTCGATGTTTCCGGCCACGGTAACGGTAGCCAGGGCTGTAAGCTCAACCGGGGGGCAACCCGCACCAGTAGCCAATACATTAAAAGTCGTCGTTGCGTTCAGGATACCGGTGGGTAGAGAGATAGTAGCACCCGTTCCGGCGACAGCCGTTCCAACAGCGCTATCATCCGCATCGTTCCGCAACTGATAGCTGATACCCGTTTCCGAGTTAGCCACGGTGATGGTAGTCGCGCCACCCACGCAAAGCGGATCGAGTGTAACGGCAACGGCCAGTGCCGCATTCGGCGCGGGACTTACGGTCACCGTTTCAATATCTGTCAGTTCGATCGAACACGCACCGTTGGTGGCGAGGACGTTGAACGTTGTTGTGGCGGTAAGATTCCCCGTGGGTAAGTTGATCAGTCCACCGTTTCCGGCTACGGCAGCGCCTATGTTGCTGTTATCAGCGTCGTTTCGCAGTTGATATAATACGCCGTTTTCAGAGGCGGCGATCTGGATGTTTGTGGAGTTGCCGGAACACAAGGAGCTGCTGGCTGCTGTTACCGTCAGGCCTGCGTTGATCGCGCCTGATACATTCACTGTCGCCAGGCTCGCCAACTCCGCTGGAGTACAACCGCTTGAGGTAGCCAACACGTTAAATGTAGTCGTGGCGAGAAGTACGCCTGTAGAGAGTGTAATCGTTCCACCTGTTCCGACAACCGGCGTGCCTACCGGACTGTTGTCCGCATCATTTCTTAACTGGTAGCTTACTCCCACTTCCGAACCGGCTACGGTCACATCGCTGATACCACCTGAACACAGCGGATCAAGTGTCACACCAACGGCCAGGTTGGTCAGTGGGTTCTGATTTACTGTCACAACTGCGCTACCGCCGAGCACGGTTCCGGCGCAGACCGAGGCATCGGATACGCTTACGATAGTATAGGTAGTTGTTGTTGTCGGGTTGACGGGGATATTAAACGTACTGAAGATTGAAGGAATTACTGGAGACGTCGTGGTTCCATCGGAAAACTGGAAGGACCATGGACTGGTACCCGTAAAAGTCACGGTAAGGTTCGTCGATGAGCCGGTACAAATAGATGTGGTTCCGGTGATCGTAGCTGTAGGACTTGGTGTAATGGTAATGCTGATCGCTGAAGGTGAGCTGACGCAACCCGTTACGGAGTTACGAACCGTCAGCGTGCCGTTATAGGTCGCCGCCAGGGCGGATGCCGGAACCGTTATGCCTATGGGGCTTGCCGGCAGGGGCGCATTCACAACATCAACAAAGCCCTGCGCTTCCGCTGCGGCATTGAAGTCGATACTGTATTGATCGGGGCTTCCTGTTGTTGCTGTGTATACCAGGGAGGCAGAGGTCAAACCTGAGCAGATTGCCGCGATCGGGTTGGTCGTGATCGTTGGCAGAGGGTCGACAGTGACCGCAACGCTGCCGCCGAGGGCAGTCGCCACGCAGGTGTTCGCATCCGTTAACGCCGTAACGCTATACGTACCCGCACCTGGTGCAGGGCTCAATGTAAAAGTTGTGGATGGATGATTGTTTACGGTAACCGGTGTAACACCGTCGGTATACGTGAACGTAAACGGCGCAGTGCCTGTGAAGGTGAACGTCACATCCGGTAATGTCGAACCCGCGCACACCGAACCTCCTCCGGTAACAGATGCTACAGTTGGTAACGGATTTACAGTAACCACAACCGGAGTGCCTAGCGATGTTCCCACGCACGTGTTCGCATCCGTCAGGGCGGTGACACTGTACGTGCCTGCCGATGGTGCAGGATTCAATGTAAATACTGTCGAAGGATGGTTGTTTACGGTAACCGGTGTAACACCATCTGTATACGTAAAGGTAAACGGCGCGGTGCCCGTAAATGTGAAGGTCACTGTCGGAAGGGTCGAGCCGGTACAAACTGCACCTCCCCCACTCACCACGGCAGTCGGCAAAGGATTCACCACGACATTCACGCTGCCTCCAAGTGTAGTCGCCACGCAGGTGTTGGCATCCGTCAACGCGGTAACGCTATACGTACCCGCCGCTGGAGCAGGACTCAATGTAAAAGTTGTTGATGGGTGGTTGTTCACGGTAACCGGTGTAACACCATCGGTATACGTAAATGTAAACGGAGCTGTGCCCGTGAACGTGAAGGTCACGTCCGGTAACGTAGAGCCCGCGCAGACTGTACCGCCACCCGTTACGGACGCAACGGTAGGTAAAGGATTTACGGTAACAACAACCGGCGTACCAAGTGATGTTCCAACGCAAGTATTGGCATCAGTCAGGGCCGTGACGCTATATGTTCCGGCGGCAGGCGCAGGATTCAGTGTGAATACATTTGTTGGGTGGTTGTTCACCGTCACCGGCGTAACCCCATCAGTATAGGTAAATGTAAAAGGAGCTGTGCCCGTGAAAGTGAAGGTTACCGTTGGTAAAGTCGAGCCTGTGCAGACAGCACCGCCCCCGCTCACCACGGCAGTCGGCAATGGATTCACTACGACATTTACGCTGCCTCCAAGGGCAGTCGCCACGCAGGAATTGGCATCCGTCAAAGCGGTAACGCTATACGTACCCGCCGCTGGAGCAGGACTCAATGTAAAAGTTGTTGATGGGTGGTTGTTCACGGTAACCGGTGTAACACCATCGGTATACGTAAATGTAAACGGAGCTGTGCCCGTGAACGTGAAGGTCACGTCCGGTAACGTAGAGCCCGCGCAGACTGTACCGCCACCCGTTACGGACGCAACGGTAGGTAAAGGATTTACGGTAACAACAACCGGCGTACCAAGTGATGTTCCAACGCAAGTATTGGCATCAGTCAGGGCCGTGACGCTATATGTTCCGGCGGCAGGCGCAGGATTCAGTGTGAATACATTTGTTGGGTGGTTGTTCACCGTCACCGGCGTAACCCCATCAGTATAGGTAAATGTAAAAGGAGCTGTGCCCGTGAAAGTGAAGGTTACCGTTGGTAAAGTCGAGCCTGTGCAGACAGCACCGCCCCCGCTCACCACGGCAGTCGGCAATGGATTCACTACGACATTTACGCTGCCTCCAAGGGCAGTCGCCACGCAGGAATTGGCATCCGTCAAAGCGGTAACGCTATACGTACCCGCCGCTGGAGCAGGGCTCAATGTAAAGGTTGTCGATGGATGGTTATTTACCGTCACAGGTGTAACGCCATCGGTATACGTAAACGTAAAAGGAGCTGTGCCCGTAAATGTAAAAGTCACATCCGGTAATGTCGCACCCGCGCAGACAGCTCCTCCTCCCGTTACAGAAGCTACGGTCGGTAATGGATTTACAGTAACAACAACCGGCGTACCAAGTGATGTTCCAACGCAAGTATTGGCATCAGTCAGGGCCGTGACGCTATATGTTCCGGCGGCAGGCGCAGGATTCAGTGTGAATACATTTGTTGGGTGGTTGTTCACCGTCACCGGCGTAACCCCATCAGTATAGGTAAAGGTAAAAGGAGCTGTGCCCGTGAAAGTGAAGGTTACCGTTGGTAAAGTCGAGCCTGTGCAGACAGCACCGCCCCCGCTCACCACGGCAGTCGGCAATGGATTCACTACGACATTTACGCTGCCTCCAAGGGCAGTCGCCACGCAGGAATTGGCATCCGTCAAAGCGGTAACGCTATACGTACCTGCCGCCGGTGCAGGGCTCAATGTAAAGGTTGTCGATGGATGGTTATTTACCGTCACAGGTGTAACGCCATCGGTATACGTAAACGTAAAAGGAGCTGTGCCCGTAAATGTAAAAGTCACATCCGGTAATGTCGCACCCGCGCAGACAGCTCCTCCGCCGGTAACGGACGCTACAGTAGGCAATGGATTTATCGTCACGGCTACAGGTGTTCCGAGCGACGTTCCCACGCATGTGTTCGCGTCGGTCAAAGCAGTGACACTGTATGTTCCCGCGGAAGGCGCAGGGCTCAGGGTAAATACGTTTGATGGATGATTATTTACAGTTACCGGTGTAACGCCATCAGTATAGGTAAAGGTGAACGGGGCTGTGCCTGTGAATGTAAACGTTACATCCGGCAAAACAGAGCCTGTACACACAGGACCTCCGCCACTAATCACGGCGGTCGGCAATGGATTGACGATAACATCGACGCTTCCACCGAGGTTGGTCGCCACGCAGGTGTTGGCATCAGTCAATGCGGTAACGCTATACGTGCCAGCCGCGGGTGCAGGGCTCAGTGTAAAAGTTGTTGAGGGGTGATTATTTACCGTGACAGGCGTAACACCATCGGTATAGGTAAAAGTAAAAGGAGCCGTACCGGTGAAGGTGAAGGTGACATCTGGAAGGGTACCGCCATTACATACCGGACCTCCGCCGCTTACCGCAGCTGTTGGTAGCGGATTGATCTTCAGCAAGACGGTATTAGCCATGGTAGATGGTGAACAAAAACCATTGGTTGCACGAACCTGTATCACATCATTGTTAGAAAACCCCGTACTTGGAAAAAGCATCGGAAATGGGCTTGCCCCTGTCCCTATAAACGAATTGCCGGATGTTACTCCGTTCCTTAGAATTGTGTAGGTGACTCCACTTTCCGAGTTATTAAGGGTTATGGTAATATTATCACCGATGCATATATTAAGCGGGGTAGGTGTAGTTACAGTTTGCACCACCGGCGACGGATCTGTGATCGTGAATGACCTGCTGGACGAACAAATTGAATAATTGTCAGCCACGGTCAATGTATAAGTTCCGCCAGGCAATCCCGGTACTCCAAGTAATGTCGCAAGATTCAGTGGGGTCGTTCCGTCCGTTGTTCCGCTAAGGGGCAACCCGGGCAGACTGTTTGTGGAAGTCCAAGTATAATTATAGGAACCTCCGCCCGGAAGAGCCTGCGAACCTCCTGTAATGGAAGACTGGACCTGCCCATTCGTTGGGTTTGTACAAACAGTATTGTCGGTAAGAATGTCTTGGGTTAAAGAAACGCTGCTTAAGTCTGTTAACGTAATGGGAGGGTAAGTCGCAAACTCTACAAACGTATTAATTGTAACAGTATTAGCCTGGTCCCTGATAATGAAATTATAGACTCCGTCAGGTAACGTTTTCGATACGTTAAATGTATAGGTTGATCCGACGTTAATAGGAACGGCGTTATCGTCGAGAGTCCCCGGTCCATCAAGAAAAATTAAAAAAGCGGAACCTCCCGTTGCGGCATTAACAGTAATTTCTAAATATCCGTTGTCTGGAGCCGGTGATCCGCAAGGATTAAATCCCCGAAGGGTTATATCAAAAGTGCCTTTTACATAGTTATATGTTTGTCCGGCCGCAAAAAAATTAATACAGCAAAAGGATAAAATTATAAAAATGTACCTCATGCGCTTACAGCTAGTAGAAGTCTTATTCATTAATTCACTTGATGGTAAAACTTATTTTCTTCGAACAATCCGACGTGTTTACGATGCAGACGTATTTTCCCTTGGGCAAGTCAGTTAAGGTATTTATTTCAAAACGACCCTCATTAAGCACTTTACCATCGACCTGACAAAATATGTACTTAACCGTGCTCCTGTCGCCTTTCAAAAGACTCACAGTCACCTGACCATTATCCAAACCGTTAGTTGATTTCTCGGTATCAACCTTAACCTCGATTGCGCTGCAGTCTTTCTGTGGATAAATTGGTTTAGAGGTTAACGTGCCTATTACCATTACTAGGGCACAAACCATCAGAGTTTTGAAAAGCTTCATTTCTAGTAATATTGAAAAAATTACGCAATACTATATAGTCCTTAAAAAATTATTGTAACCAGTATATCAAAAAATAAAGATCAGCGTTACAATTGTCAGTTCAAAAAATCTACTATTCAAAAAAATTAAGGCACCCAAGCTATGTACCTTTATCTGGAATAAGTTAAAATTTCGGTTTGAGTATCTCGCTCATCACAACCGCTTTCTTTATGGCATCAAGGTCTCTGAAGTCCCTTAAATACTCCGCCGCCAGATCGCGCTCTTCCGCCCGCTCAAACTCCTTAAACTTTCCAAAGCTTACAACGGTATCCTCCACTTTCATGGTCTCCTCCAACGATGGTCTGAAGAATGCCTGCTTCTTGGCTTCTTCATATGTATCATAGACCTTGTCCCGGGTTTTATAATCGTAGTTAACGTCCTCCAGGTCCTTCTCCTCTTCTTCCAGGGCATCGTCATAATCAACAACAGGTTCCTGTTTTGGCGCTTTTGATTCCGTAATCTCGCGCAACAACTCCTCAAACGTCAGTGTTTTCGGAGGAGTGGGCTGGCCCGGCCTCGTTTGAATCTCCCGCCCCGCTTCCGGCCTCTCCGCATTTGCCTCCTTGGCCTTCTTCCGCAACCGGCTCAACAGATAAACAACTCCAATTATTACATAAAGCCAAAACTGAAAACTGTCCATTAAAAACAAATTTAGAAAAAAAAATGAAAAAGCCACTCAAGAGCCCGTAAAGCTGTTTTAAGGGCTTATTTTCCGCCAAACAAAAATGACTGCCGAGGCCTGGATTTTCCAAGGTTTATCCGGGTAAGTTTTTGAGTGATAAATAGTGGAAATAATGGCCATTTTTAGCGAAAAAGTGGGTTTCCAGCCCTGCCACGCACGGGGAAATTTTTATTTTGATTTGCCAGCGCCAGTGGCTTACTTTGCGCTCCCTTTTGTACAGAAGGCAGTAGGCATACAGGCTGTTTTTACCCATCCTTTTATCCCGCGCCGTGTCACACACCGTGAACTGTTGACTGTCAACTGCGGGCGATATTTTACCATAACAACCACTAAAGAGCATGCAATTAGCGAAACTGGAGATTAAAGGCTTCAAGAGTTTTGCCGACAAGATCGTTATCAATTTTGATGAAGGGATTACGGGGATTGTTGGACCAAATGGATGTGGAAAGTCGAATGTCGTCGATTCCATACGTTGGGTATTGGGTGAGCAGAAGACCAGCGCCCTGCGTTCGGAGAAGATGGAGAACGTCATCTTCAACGGTACAAGCCAGCGCGGCGCCCAGCAAATGGCCGAGGTTTCGCTGACCATCAACAATACAAAAAACATCCTGCCAACGGAATATTCGCAAATCACCATCACCCGCCGGTTATACCGCTCCGGTGAAAGTGAATACCTGCTGAACAACGTCGTCTGCCGCCTCAAGGATATCACCAACCTCTTCCTCGACACCGGCGTAGCTTCGAACAGCTACTCTATCATCGAGCTGGGTATGGTGGACGACCTCCTGAACGACAAAGACAACAGCCGCCGCATGCTCTTTGAAGAAGCTGCCGGTATCTCCAAGTTCAAAAAGCGCAAGAAAGAAACCCTCAAAAAACTCGAAGACACGGATACCGACCTCGAACGGGTGGAAGACCTGCTCTTCGAGATCGAGAAGAACATGAAGAGCCTGGAAAAACAGGCCAAGCAGACGGAGAATTATTACAAGATCAAGGAAGAATACAAGGACAAAAGTATACACCTGGCGAAGGTGGTGGTCAACAAGCAAAAGGATAAGCTCAACGCCATCAACCAGCAGATCGCGGAAGAAAACGACCGAAAAATAGCTTTAGCGGCCGATATCGCCGAAAAAGAGGCATCCATTGAAAAGGCGAAGGCTGAACTGATCCTGAAAGAAAAGACACTCTCGACCCGGCAAAAGGCCATTAACGAGTTTGTATCCAAGATCCGCCACTATGAAAGCGAAAAGCAGATCAAGAATGAACGCCTGAAATACCTGAACGACCGGGCCACGGGGCTGCGGGATCAAATCGATCAGGACAGGAAAAGCAATGAAAGGGCACGTTTCAGTATTCAAAGCCTGGAGACTGAAAAAAGCGCCGCCGAGCAAATCCTGAACGAGATCTCCCACAAGCTGGAACACCTCAAGGTCGATTATGAAGCCCAGAAAGGTATCACAATCGAACTGCAGACACAGTCCGATTCTATCCGGCGTGTTCAGCGGGAAAAACAGGAAGAGAGCTTCCAGATAAACAAAGGCGTCGAGATCCGCGAGATCCAGGTATCGTCGCTGAAGCAGGAGCTTGAAAAGACGGCATCGGACTCAACGCAGCAGAACGCGAGTCTCGTCGAGTTTGAAAATAAACTACAGATCCTTCAGGAAGACCTGGCACAAAAGAATACCGTCCAGGAGAACCTGAAAAAGGAAGAGGAAGAAGTTCAGGAAAGGATCATCGCCGTTGAAAAGACCATCGAGATGATCCGTGAGGAACTGAATGTCACCGGCCGTAAGCTCGATGCGCGTCAGAACGAATATAACCTCACGAAGTCGCTCGTTGAAAACCTGGAAGGCTTTCCGGAGGCCATCAAATTCCTCCGCAAGAAAGTGGGCAAGAATGCGCCCCTGCTGTCCGACATCCTGACGACATCGGAAGAGTACCGCGTAGCCATTGAAAATTACCTCGAGCCTTACCTCAACTACTACATTGTTGAGCACGAGGCGGAAGCGTATGAGGCGATCAATATCCTCAGCGATGCGGCAAAAGGAAAAGCCCATTTCTTTATCCTCGATGCCTTCGAAAAATTCGAGTCCACGACGGGCCGGATCTATGACAACGCATTTCCCGCTACGGAGATCATCGAATACGATCAGAAATACAAGAAGCTGATGACCTACATCCTGGACAAGGTGTACATCTTTGAAGGCGATATCAAAAACATTCAGGCCAGCGATGAAAATACTTTCATCACGAAGAATGGCAAGCTGACGAAACGTAAGTTCAGCATCTCGGGTGGGTCCGTCGGCTTGTTCGAAGGCAAGAAGATCGGTCGTGCCAAGAACATGGAGAAGCTTGAAAAGGAGATCAAAGAGCACACGGCGAAACTTAACGACATCCGCGCGAGCCTGCTGGATAAACAGGCTGACCTCGAAAAACTTCGCAACAACAGGCTGCGCCAGCAAATGGAGGAAGTGCAGCATTCCATCCGGCAGGTGAACGATGAGTACGTTTCCATCCGTACCAAGCGCGAGCAGTTCTCACAAATGCTCAGCAACGCCGACCTTCGCCGGGAAGATATCCTCGAAAAAATCGACACACTGCTGCGTGAACTGGACGACCTGAAGCCAAAAGCTCAGCAGGCCCTGCACGACCTTGAAGAACAGGAGAACAAACTGTCGATCATAACGGAAAATCTTTCCTCGAACAGCGAGTTATTAAGTCAGAAGTCTGCCGCTTACAACGAACAGAATATCTTCTTCCACCAGCAGGAGAACCGCGTGAAGAGTATTGAACAGGAAACGCGGTTCAAGCAGGAGTCCATGGATCAAAGCAGCCAGCGTATTGAAGTCAACGCGGAGGAGCTGAAGAAGAATGAGGACGAAGTAAAACGTATCATCGAGACCACACAATCCAACGACGACGAACTCCTGGGCATGTACGCCGAAAAAGAGGAGATGGAAAAGGGATTGAGCGAGGCGGAAAAAGAATATTACGAATCTCGCGGTAACATAGACCAGGTAGAAAAGCAGTTGCGCGAGATCCAGCATCAGCGTCAGAATATCGACACGATCCTGATGGAGCTGCAGAACCAGCTCAACGAAAGCAAGATGCAGCTGAATTCCGTGAAGGAACGGCTTTCCGTGGAGTTCAACATCGACCTGGATTCCGTTATCGGCGAATCGACACCGGAAGAATCGGAACATCTGGCAAGCGCGGATGAAGAGAAGATCCGGGTGGATGTACAAAAGATGCGCGACAGGCTGGACAACATGGGGCCTATCAACCCGATGGCGATGGAAGCGTATACGGAGATCAAACAACGCAATGATTTTATCCTGGCGCAAAAGGAAGACCTGCTCAAAGCCAAGGAATCATTGTTCAATACCATCAGTGAAATCGAGGCGGTAGCCAGTCAGACGTTCATGGAGGCGTTTAACAAGATCAAGGAACACTTTATCCGCGTTTTCCGCTCGCTCTTCACCGACGGCGACGAATGCGATCTCCGGTTAGTGGATCCAAGCAATCCGCTGGACTCCGATATCGATATCATCGCGAAACCAAAAGGCAAAAGACCGCTGACGATCAACCAGCTTTCGGGAGGGGAAAAGACACTGACGGCGACGGCATTGTTGTTCTCCATGTACCTGCTGAAGCCTGCACCTTTCTGTATTTTTGATGAAGTGGATGCTCCCCTCGACGACGCGAACATCGACAAGTTCAACAACATCATCCGGAACTTCAGCAAGGATTCGCAGTTCGTGATCGTTACGCACAACAAGCGTACGATGATCTCCACGGATGTGATCTACGGTATTACCATGGTGGAAAAAGGAATTTCAAGAGTGGTTCCCGTCGACCTTAGAGAACTGGCGTAACGGAATATCATTTAACGATAAAAGGGCTCCCGAAGGAGTCCTTTTTTTTGTTCGAATTCCAATACGCGCCGGTTAGACGATTTGTGTAATGATGGTGTTCTCGCGGCACATGGAATATTTGTACCGGGGAAACGACTTATTGACGGCCGTAAAAAAAGGTTTGGAACATCCTTCCTCCATCCAGTCGTGCAACTCCACCACCAGGGTGTTGACCCTGGGCAACCATTCCTCATAGTTTTCCTTAAAAACCTGCTTCTCGCTCGTTTCAATATCCAGCTTCAGAATATCAACCGAGTCCAGTCCGTATTTTTTCATCAGGGAGCCCAGTGAAATCGCGTTGACATTTCCTTCACCCGCGGTCTCTTCCACAACCATCGCCCACTTGCCTGCATTGTATTTATCGTAGACCTTTAAGGTCGTATCCTTATTCCAGAGCCCTGCATTTTCAAAATAGACATTCCCGTAAGCAGCGAGGTTCTTCTGCAGCTGCTGAAAGTTTTCAGGGTCCGGTTCGACGCAGATCACCTTCGCATCCGGAAATTCATTTTTTATCTTGATGGCATAGAGACCGATGTTGGCACCCCCATCGATCACGATCCTGGGCTGATGCGGGTAGGTGATGCGGTATTCATTGTATAAAAACACCTGGTAAAAGGTCGGTATGTCGGACGTGCCCTTGCGAAGGGAGAAAGGGTAACGGATCCGCGGCACTTTCAGATTTTCCAACCTTCCGGTATTGATCGCCAGAAAAAGCCTGGGTCCGTGCCAGAATCCGAAGCTGATAAAAAATTTGACCAACAACTTAAGCTGTTCCATTCGGGTGAGGATTTATGTAATGCATGCGGGCTACCAGTTTACAGTGGGGAATGGCATGAGGGTCTTTTCGCAATCACTCCCAACGTGTAAACCGATGTTTAATAAAGGGAAAAAATTCAATTAAACCATACCGTCCGATGCTGGCCGCCGGGTGAAAGGACCCCGGGGAGGGGTTTTGCCGCGCAGGAACGTTCAGTGATGGTACCAGGTGGTGCTTTTGCGGCTGAACAGGGACTCCGCAGCGGAAACAACGGGAGGAGTTCACGACAGGCCGGAAACCGGTTTCGGTGGAGGATTAATGACGGAATACAGGCAGAAACTGAAACTATTTAAACCGATTTTACGATTCTTTACATTCAACTTTTATATTTGCACTTCCTTTTAAATAAGGGGCTTTTTACACCTGGAGAGGTGGGTGAGTGGCTGAAACCAATAGTTTGCTAAACTGTCGTACGGGTTATTCTGTACCGGGGGTTCGAATCCCCCCCTCTCCGCCAAAAGGTTCAGGATCGCCTGGTGATGTGATTGCGCAGATTTATGTTTGATTTCGAAAAGCTTGAAGTATATCAGATCGCCAAAGGAGTTGTAACGGATTCTTTAAAAATCATCTACGCCAACACAAACCTTGATCAGTATATCAAGGATCAGTGGAAAAAAGCCAGCCTGGACATCCTGTTGAACCTTGCCGAAGGCACGGGACGTATGACCAGCGCAGACAAGAAGCACTATATTACCATCTCCAGAAGTTCGGTTTTTGAGTGTGTGGCTATCCTACAGATCCTGGGCGAAACGGGTGCATTGCCGCTTGCCGAAGCGCAAAACCTTTACGACCGGTATGAGAAGATCTCCAAGATGTTACTGGGGATGTACCGGAGTCATGAGTAAGGATTTGGGTAACTCAATGGTATCGCGGAAAGGTGAATCGGAGTTGGCCGATAGGAAGTATTAAGTATTGGTCCGGTAGCTCAACTGGATAGAGCATCAGATTTCTAATCTGACGGTTCGGGGTTCGATTCCCTGCCGGATCACGGGTGTAAAGTTTTTGGTATCCTGATTTTCAGATCTCTTTGTTTGAAGTCAGGGTGTTTTTGTGTTAGGTGCTGCAAGCTTTAAGCTGCAAGAGGTTTTGGGGGTTACTCCGCTTTACTCAGACTGGTGAAAACAATCTATTCTTTGCCGTAACTGATTTTGCCATTCGTTAGCAGCGAATTCATTTCAACGATATCCGGTTGAAATTTTAAAAATGCATCATTATACAGACTTCCTTTTGCTTTGGCGTAGAACCAATCCATCCAGACGATTTGTTGACTGAGCGTCATCGCCTGCGCGGACGCCCTTATTTTAATTCTATTTTCGAAAAAAACCATGTTGAGTTTATAATGAAAACCTCCGGCATATGATTTTTCATTTGTGACGACCTGCCCTAAGTCAGGATCCCTGCTTTCGAATGAATATCGTTTTTGAACCAGGTATTTCGAACACACCAAAAAAGCCGAATCAGCGGAGGTTTGAGAATGAATCCAAATAATATTGTCCCCCTTTGCAACCACCTCTCGCACAACCTGACTGTATGCGGGCATAAAGACCCATGCAAGCAAAATAATTCCTAATGTAAATTTCATCGACAGCATTCCAAAATTCGTTTTACCCATAAATTTACCTTTTTAGCTTATAGGTCAGGTCTGTCGAATATGTTCCGACATGATATTCGTTTGCCGGTGCCATCTTTATCAGATCTTCGATGTGAGGCCGGCTGTCGTGCCGGAAGTTGACCACAATTTCCGTTATATGTTTTTTTTCCGGATGAAGATGGATCATGTATACCTTGACAACCCCATTGCTGTTGGAGATCGAAAAAATTTTCGCCTTTGTTTCCTGACCACTCACTGATTTATTCTCATGAAAATTATGATGGTACCAGACTCCAAGGGAATCCAGCGTTTTATTCAGATTAAAAAAACTCTTCCCCATAATCGATTTGATGATGTCATTATCTGATACATTTTGGCCCTGGACATCGATGACAGCACCAAGAAGAAATGCAAGCAGCAGGTATTTCATGGGTATTTCATTTGTAACAATCTACAATTCCTTTATTTGAAAATCCAGCTTCTGTTAAGCCTCAGGAATCGAACAACATGGCCCGGCACGACTTCCGGCCACTTAAAGTGGTTCTTAAGCACCTGGATAGCCGATTTTTTACGGAAATGTTGCGATCAATGGTGGATTAGCAAGGAGCTTTGATTCCGGGACGGCGCTGGGCCCAATGAAGTTCCTGAATCAAAAGCGTGCTTGTATACATTTTTCAGGCATATTTTCCGCAAAAAAATCATTTCAGTTTAGGAGCTGAGGGGATTAAATGTATCTTTGCGCTCCTTAAAAAATGTTCGGGGCGTAGCGTAGCCCGGTATCGCGCTTGGTTTGGGACCAAGAGGTCGTCAGTTCGAATCTGGCCGCCCCGACTTCGCCCGCCTTTGCTGTCTCAGCGAAGGCGGGCTTTTTAATGCTCACCGCTTTTTTCTTTGATGGACGTGAGCATTGGGCTTCGTCGGGCTCGGCCCGACAACTGTTCGAAAATTGTACCGGCACAACAACGTCGCCCGCCATAGCTGTCTCAGCGAAGGCGGGCTTTTAATGCTCACCGCTTTTTTCTTTGATGGACGTGAGCATTGGGCTTCGTCGGGCTCGGCCCGACAATTTTCACAAGATTGTACCGGCACAACAACGTCGCCCGCCATAGCTGTCTCAGCGAAGGCGGGCTTTTAATACTCACCGCTTTTTTCTTTGATGGACGTGAGCATTGGGCTTCGTCGGGCTCGGCCCGACAATTTTCACAAGATTGTACCGGCACAACAACGTCGCCCGCCATAGCTGTCTCAGCGAAGGCGGGCTTTTAATATTCACCGCTTTTTTCTTTGATGGACGTGAGCATTGGGCTTCGTCGGGCTCGGCCCGACAATTTTCACAAGATTGTACCGGCACAACAACGTCGTCCGCCATAGCTGTCTCAGCGAAGGCGGGCTTTTTAATGCTCACCGCTTTTTTCTTTGATGGACGTGAGCATTGAGCTTCGTCGGGCTCGGCCCGACAACTGTTAGAAGATTGTACCGGCACAACAACGTCGCCCGCCATAGCTGTCTCAGCGAAGGCGGGCTTTTAATATTCACCGCTTTTTTCTTTGATGGACGTGAGCATTGGGCTTCGTCGGGCTCGGCCCGACAACTGTTCGAAAATTGTGCAAGGTACAACAACGTCGTCCGCCATAGCTGTCTCAGCGAAGGCGGGCTTTTTAATGCTCACCGCTTTTTTCTTTGATGGACGTGAGCATTGGGCTTCGTCGGGCTCGGCCCGACAATTTTCACAAGATTGTACTGAATGCTCGACAAAATGAAAGCTCGCCTTTCGGTGAACTTTCCTCAACTGTAAATAATATAGTTTCTATTGAGATCAACCTGATAGTTTTTTCCTGCCAGCGGCTATAACTTCGTTAGCAATCCGGTTCTAATATTGTCGTAAGCAATATTCTGATCATACTTCTCCGTAGGCCGGATCAATGCTATTATATCACCAAGAAATTCATTGTCTTTCATTTTCAGTTCCATGTTGTCCATGAATTCCTTTTGGCTCGGCCTACTTCCTGCAGAAAATTGCATGTATTCAAGATAACATTTAATCAAATGTTCGATATTCAAATTTTCTTTTGCTGAAAATGCTTTGTGCAGGTCATATAAGTCTCTGCCCTTCCTTCTCTGGTACAGTGCACGTAGCTTGGTGCCCAGCAATTCTTCCAATTGATAGGTTGTAATATCACAGGAGCCTTCAAACCATGATGATTCCACTTTGAAAGGAACTTTGACAAGGCCGAGCACGGTGAAATGTTCGCGGCAATTTGTTTCCACCTTTAGGCGAAGCCTTTGTATTGGTGGAAATTCAGATTCAAATCTAAAGATCAGGGTGTTGTTATTTTCCTTCTGCTTGCGAGTTGGCGCACCGAGAAACGAAAGTCTGTCACGCAAGGCATCGATCACTGAGCCAAAAGGTTCATTTGTTATCTGGACAAGATCAATATCTTCGGAATAGCGTGGTTGCGGATCGAGGTATAACTTATGAAGGGCGGTACCACCACGAAACGCAAGCCTTTCTGCAAGGAACTGGTCCTTGAAAATTTCAACCAGTGCGCGGCAAATAACAAGATCCTGCTCTACCTGTTCATTTGTTTGCCATGGAACCTGCGTCGACCATTCTGTTATATAAGCCTGTGGAATCATTCGTCTATTTCAATTTCCGTGTTTACAATCACCTTCCAGTTTTCATCCGATGAAAAGCCTTTTACAGGCAAATCAGCTTTCAGGGGAACGCGAAAAAATGAAAGCCCTGCTTCTTTTGCTTTATTCAGCAAAGCTTCTGCTAACTGCTTTTGACCAGTTTTAAATTCAAGGAGATATCCAAGACGTTGGATCGAATATGTCGATACCTCACTAAATAGAACTGAGTTGAACATTTCGGGCTTGATCACTTCCGCAAGTTCGTTGATTACGGTTGCTACCCTGTTCAGCCCTCCGATTCTTTTCTCAAATTGAACCAAGTCGGTTGCAGTTAATGCCGGTGATGAAATCTTTAAGTAACCACTTTCAGTTTTTCGGCTTTCTACAAGCGCTTCATTGATGGATTTTTTGCTTATGTAGTTTACTTTAGTGCCTTTTCGTTCTGTTGCGCGCAGGGCTGGAAGTGATGTAACTACAAAAAATTCCTGAGGTTGTTGATGTGCTGCTCCGTGGTACGCTGCTGCACTAAGTAGACCCGCATAATAAGGTCTTTGCAAAAACTGCATGAGACCATCTATATACAATGCCGGGGGTAAAATTCCTTTGGAGGCATATTGCGGAGGGACAATCAGATAATATCCTTTGTAGATAGAAAGGACCTTGGCTTTTTTGGACAATCTGTTCAAAGCCAGTTTCATGGCATTTTCCGATAATTCAGGAAATGCCTCGTGTGCTTGACTAAGAGAGAATGCAAGCTTGCCCTTGGATTGAAGGTGTTCTGCCCAATCCCTAAGCCCTCCAAATACGACACGTTCAGCCATTGTAAGAGTAAACTTTAGCGAAAGGTATTAAAAATTGATACTTTTCGCAAATATCTACTTCTATTTTCAGAAAAGGCATCTCCCAGGCTACTTCCGCTGGTAGTGGAATCTTGTTAGTTATGAAACGGCCGACCCGACTCCGCCTGCCTTTGCTGTCTCAGCGAAGGCGGGCTTTTTAATGCTCACCGCTTTTTTCTTTGATGGACGTGAGCATTGGGCTTCGTCGGGCTCGGCCAGACAACTGTTAGAAGATTGTACCGGCACAACAACGTCGCCCGCCATAGCTGTCTCAGCGAAGGCGGGCTTTTTAATGCTCACCGCTTTTTTCTTTGATGGACGTGAGCATTGGGCTTCGTCGGGCTCGGCCCGACAACTGTTAGAAGATTGTACCGGCACAACAACGTCGCACGCCTTCGCTGAGACAGCTACGGCGAGCGTTTTTAATTCCCTACAATTAAACCGGCCACTTCTCCACGCGCCAGGCACTATCCCAGAACATCCACTCCAGCCTGCAGCCGGTAAGAAATGCACCGGTCATCGATTCCTGTTGACCTGAGGTACAAGTACCGGCGACTTCATCACAAATCAGGATCGCCTTTTTTACAACTGCTCCAAACTCCTCACCTGAATAGGTATTGATCCAATGCTGATATGGATTGTTGTCTTTATGCTGATGATGAAAGATGTAATCGCCAACTTCCTTGTAAACCCAGAAGCAAGGCAGAACCGCTGCCATGGCAACCTCCACCTGCGCGATCGCAGCCGTGCTGAGCAAAAAACTATTGTAGTGATGACATGCCGGCGATACCGAGTCTAACTTTCCTTGTCCCGCCAGATAACCTTTGTGCAGTGCGCTCTCCACTACAATAGCTCCTTCCGCAAACCGGATAAAATCGAGTACATTATTCCTCGAGTGAGCTCGTGCCGCGATGAGTGACAAGGCCCTGCCAAAGTTTTCGAGGTACTTCACATCTTGTGCGATATAAAAATTGAACTTAGCCTGATCCAATGTTCCATCAATCAGGCCTTTGACAAAGGGCATCGTGATGATCTGATCATAGATCCCCTGCGCTCTTTCCCAGGCAGATTTACTCCACGTCATGTGTGATCATTTTTAAAGGATTGAAAAAGTGATTCAGGGGTCCATGTCCTTCACCGGTGTGTACATCTTTTCCCCGTAGTATCGACTCATGCACATAGGCTTTCGCTTCCGAAATGGCGCTCGTCAAGTCATACCCTCTCGCCGTAAAAGCCGCAATCGCGGAGGAAAGTGTGCAGCCTGTGCCGTGGGTGTTGCGGGTATCGATAAATCCGGATTCAAAAATCTCTTCCTTGTTGCTGGTATCCAGGTACACATCGGACAACAAACTACTTTTCAGATGTGCGCCTTTTATCAGTACAGCCTGACAACCCGTCCGGATGATGCGGTGTGCAGCCGTTTTCATGTCTTCGTTATTACCGATTGTCATACCCGCCAGGATTTGTGCCTCATGGATATTAGGCGTTACCAGTCTCGCCAGGGGAAACAGTTTCTCCTGCAGGCTTTTTATGGTATTGTCTTCAATCAGTTTATCCCCGCTGGTAGCCACCATTACAGGGTCAAGTATCACGGGTACGTCATACGGCCTGATAGCGGACGCGATTGCCGTGGCGAGGTCTGAACGGTGTACCATCCCGATTTTGATAGCTAGTGGACGAATGTCATCCATCACCGCTTTGATCTGGTCGTGCACTATATCAGCTGGTATACTGTGTATGCCCGATACACCGAGCGTATTCTGCACCGTGATAGCTGTAATGGCGGACGTTCCGAAACAGCCGAGGGCGGAAAATGTTTTTAGATCCGCCTGTATCCCCGCGCCACCACCGCTATCCGATCCCGCGATAGTCAACACACTGTAATATTGCTGCTTTCTCATCTTGTCCTGATTTCTTTTTCAATTTCATTACGAAACATTTCAGCCGCAACGGCAGGGTTGGCTGCAGAGCAAATCGCGGACACCACCGCCAGGCAATCCGCTCCGGCAGCAACGACCATCCGCGCATTTTCTTTTTTAATTCCTCCTATAGCCACAAGTGGTTTTGAACTGATCGTCCTGATTTTACGAATTCCGGCCAAACCCCATTCAACAACCGTATCGGTTTTTGTCGGAGTAGAGAACACCGGGCTTACGCCCAGGTAATCGGAATATTGCGCAGACATGCCGGTTACCTGCGATTCGTCCTCGATGGAATAACCGACGATAGGATTGTCCGGCCACTTCATCCGGATTTCACCGGGTGATACATCGGAATTACCCACGTGAATACCCGCGGCAACGCATTCCATGGCTATCTCTAAATTGTCATTGATAATTAACGGAATATTGTAGCGGTCAAGCACGTCCTTCAACCGCAGTGCCTTTTCAAGAAACGCCTTCTGTCCCAGGTTTTTTTCGCGCAATTGCACAAGATCCACCCCACCTTTGACGGCATCCTCCGTAACTTGAATGAGATCTCTTTCCCCGCAGGCTTTTTCATCCGTTACCAGGTACAGCCGGTACGGAAATTTTTCTTTTTCCTTCATCAACTGACCTTTACGCGGTTCACAAATTCGGATTCTTCCATTGCATACAGCGCGTCAAGAATATTAACCTGTAAGCTTCCTGGTCCTTTTGATCTTTCAGCTGAAACTTCTCCTGCAACACCAAGCAACGCCATGGCAGATACCGTCGCTTCCATCGGGTCCGTGGGGCGAACGGCTACGAATGCACCGATTAACGCGGTAGCAGTACAGCCCATACCCGTCACCCGGGCCATCATCGGATGACCATTGGTGAGTTTGATAATTGCATCTCCGTTAACGATAATATCAGTCGCACCGGAGATACAGACCACACTTCCGGAATGCGCGTTCAGCGTTCGTGCCGCATCGATGGCCTCTGTGCTGCGGTGGGTGCTGTCAACTCCCTTCGTGGTTGTAGTGTGTTTACTGGCCAGTGCCAGGATCTCGGACGCATTGCCGCGTATGATCGTTGGACGGAGTTGTAACAACTCTTCCAGCACCTCGTTGCGATAGGGCGTTGCCCCGGCCCCGACGGGATCAAGAACCCAGGGCCGGGCCAACGCATTAGCCTGATCGATGGCGAGGCGCATGCTTTCCACCCAATAGTCGTCCAGCGTACCTATGTTAATTACCAGCGCGCCGACGATCGAAACCATGTCTTTCATCTCATCGTGGGCATGCGCCATAATCGGCGACGCACCGATAGCCAATAATGCGTTAGCTGTATTATTCATGACTACATAATTGGTGATGCTTTGTACGAGCGGAGATTTTTCCCGTACCAACAAAATGTTCTTCCACAGTTGTCCCTGCATGATAGGTGTTTTAGATCCACAATAATTTACAGGCAATAGGAATCTTCCCGATTGGGAGACGCGGAGATTGAAGCACTACTTTTCCCTTCGCCAGTATGATCTGGATCAGGTTCAAAGGGTATTATCTCAGTTCCTGTCAGGAACACCCCTAAAGCCGGGTCAAATCTAAACAAACTAACCAATAATCGAAAAACATCCTTTCAATATTGCGAAGGAAGTGAGAATCAACGTACGTGCGTTTTACTACCAATTCCACTCAGCTAAATCCGTTTACAGGTTTCTTTCCTGTCACCCAGAGATTCACGGGATATTTTTTAGCCGATACAATAAGGCATTTCACCTCATACCGGGAGAATCGTATTATAAATCCGTTACCCGTCCGTTTTACATGATATAAATAGCAACTTAACCGGTAAGACCACTATGAAAGAAACCGGGTACCTGAAGCGATTGGCCACCACACCCAGCGCTTGATGAACAACCCATCATCGTAAACTATAATAACCAAATAACCAAACACTCAGACTTTATGGACCGCAAAGACTTTATTAAACGCCTCGGATTCGCCAGCATCATGGTACCCGTTGTAACTTCCTGCAACGAAGAAGATGATCCTTCATCCGGAAGTTGCACTACGACAAATTCCGAAACAGAAGGACCGTTCCCGACCAAATCACCTTCCTCTTTGATTCAAACCGATATCCGCTCCGATCGTACCGGTGTTGATATCACGGTCAATATAACGGTCCAGAATAAAAACGATAACTGTAATGCATTTGCAGGTGCGCTCGTTGATATCTGGCATTGCGACAAGGATGGGTACTATTCGGAGTACGGAGGTACATCCATGCAAAGCGTAGACTATACAGCCGTCCATTTTTTGCGTGGAAGGCAGGTAACAGGTAGTGATGGCAAGGTTAGCTTTGTATCGATATTTCCGGGCTGGTATCAAGGCCGGGCCACCCATATCCATGTACACATCTACAACGCATCGGGATCGTCGCTGCTGGTCACCCAAATCGCCTTCCCGGAAGGATCCGATAGTGCGGTTGTCCAGGTAAATGCCGCCACGGCGAAGGGATATACAAAAGGAATGACCGGCTACACGTACAACAGCGCCGACAATGTATTTGGTGATGGCGTCGGCACGGAGATGTCGTCTGTGACGGGAAGCGTTGATAGCGGTTATGTTCTTACCCATACCATCGTTGTTAACGCCTGATGAGAGGAGTTGTCAAACTGGTTTATTCAAAGATCATCGATGCCGGTTCTGCCGGCGCATGGGACAAGAATGTGTTCGAGGACACGCATCGCGAATTTTTCATGCAGGCACAGCAATTCGATCAACAGGGACGTTTTCAGACATTTCAGGAAATTCTCGCGAACATCCCAAAAGCTGAAAATATAAACTATCAGGTAAGCACAGCGGCGGCAGGATACCTTAAACAACTGAATGGCAAATTTCCAGACGTCCTGAACACACTGGGCAAAACGTGCGTACCGTTCAGGAACTTCAGGTTTGAAATTATCCAGTCGCACCGCAGCAACAAGGCACTTCATAAAGTAGTCATTCATCTGTATAGCGAACCACTGGCCTGGATTGATACGATCTACAGGCTCTTTATTTTCGGAACAGACTCCGGGAGTGAAAACCTTTTGCACGAAGGAGAAACGGAAACCACTCTATTATCCTTCTGCCGAATGTGGGAATATGTTCATTCAGAAATTTTACCGTCACTAAACCATAAACAGCTATGTTACCTCAACCGCCGGTCATACGAATACACCTTTCGGACCTAAGAAATTGTATTCAGACAGAAAGCAAGCGAGCCCTGTTTACGCTGCCCGGTGAAACCGAAGTCAAGGAACAGTCATTTCAACGCTTACAGGTCTTTTGCGAGACGTCGCAGAAACCGGGAACAACAACCCATCACCGCTGTTCTGCAACCGGCATACTCTTTATTTTGCCGATCGTCGGCAAGGTCTCTATACATGACTTAAACAATGTAATAATAGCAGATGCGGGCCAGCTGACGACAATTGATGTGGCCGAAAACCAGCAAGTGGAATTCACGAACGTGTACCAGTCGGAATGGATCAGCTACTTGCTTTGGGAGATCAAAACAGACATAAAAGCGGGCGCGGCTATAACTGACTTTGACATTGAATCACATACGGGCAGGCTTATCAATGTGCCGGATAAGGTCACAACAGCTATCCCGCTGACCGTACAGTTGGGTATGTTCAACGGGCGTCAGGACTATTCACTTACATCCGTGAATTCAGAACATAAATTCATCTTCGTTATCGACGGCGCTTTCGAAGTGCAGAACAGGCTCCTTCACGCCAGGGACGCATTGAGTATTCCCAATTGCAGTACTCTGGAATTTGAAGCATTGTCAAACAAGGCAATTATTCTGATCCTGTCGCTGCCTGAATGGTCTTGTAAGCGATAGTAGCCTCCCCCGGGATAACTTATTTGACAACTCATTTCGACGAAGAAATCAAAGAGCCGTGATTCAACAATTCACCGGCAATACAGTCAACCGGTGAGTTATTCGATCCCGACCTCCCTCCTTTCACCATCGGTATTGAATACAGTGACCGCCAGGGTATTTGGTGGAACAATAAATGCGCGAGAAGACTGCGCCAAATATCCGTTCCCGTAGTAAAATTCCTGTTTTCGCGTACGGCCGTTTGCCAATTTCAGTTCGGCATGGACGTCCGAAGGCTTTAACGAAATAATCCGCCAGCGCGGTATTCCCCGGTTTACGAAAACACGGAGGCTGTCCTGGTTTTGAGTCGCCACCCACAACGGTGGGGATCCGGGCTGGAGAATTTCTATAAAGCTCTTGGCATCCTTGTTAACTAAAAAACCTGTCTCGGTTACGGGTACAACTGTAAAATCACCGCTTCCATTTCCCTTTAGGACACTCCCGATCCCCGCATCATACCATCCCGATAAGGGTTCTGCGGCATATGAATTACCAACTGTTATCACATCGAGGTTTCCATCCATGTCGTAGTCTGTCACGGCCATACCAAAAACAGGAGCCACCTGCACCTGTGCAGGTAATTCGTGAAAAATAAATTTACCCTGGCCTGAATTTTCAATGTAGGTGGACCTCAGGTAGTTCGCCTTTCGTATGTACGCACCTTTAAGCATGTCAGGCGTGAAGAGATCCGAAAAAACGGCATTACCATACGTGTCGTACCGTTTTAGTTTTTTACGAAGCATGGGAAGCTGATCGATCAGGGTTTCACGGTAATGAACGATGTATTCCTTCCCTTGATTAAAATGGGTCAGGATGGGTTCGATGCTTCCGTTCTGGTCGAAGTCTTTTGCGTAAACGGTAAGAGGTTGCTCGTCCGATGCTTTATAGAATGAGTTGTGGCCCAGGTTGCCACAGATATAGTCGATATCACCGTCGTTATCAAAATCTCCGCCAACGATGCTATTCCAGAAACCGACCTTTTCGGAATGTTCTTCCCGGGAAGCTGCAATGGAATTCACGGGCGACAGTTCAGTTCCGCTATGGTTGGCAAAAAACGTGATGGGCATAAACTCCCCTGCCAGGATGAGGTCGGTCCACCCGTCGTTGTTGAAATCGCTCCATAGGGCATCCGTTACCATGCCCGGTTCGGACAGTGTGGGAGCAATGGATGGCGTAACATCTTCAAATTTCCCCTGGCCGTTATTGCGAAGGAGATGACTTCTGGGAGAAAACGGATATTGTTCCGGTATTATTCTTCCGCCGACAAACAGGTCGAGGTCTCCGTCCTTGTCAAAATCACAGGCACGAACGGTACTTCCGCTATCCGCTATTCGCGGAAGAGCGACCGGGTCAATATCGAATTTTCCGTGTCCGTCGTTCCTGTAAAAACGATCCTGATACATTTCTTCACGGTTACCGAATTCACTGCTTCCGCTAACGCAGTATAAGTCCAGGTCGCGGTCGCCATCCGCGTCGAACAATAAGACACCCATATCTTCGCCGCTTTTTTTAATGGAGTCCGCCAGAAAAAAAGTACCGTCGACTTTCCTCAGAAAAATCAGGGTGGCCCTGCCTACAGGGGAACCGATAATAATGTCCTCCCTGGAATCGCCATTGATATCCCCCGACGCTATTCCTGGCCCACCCTGCGAATATTTCTGTATCAGCAATCGTTGCGTCTTCAAATCGGCATAGTCGGTCTCGGGCATCACGTTCGTAAGTGACATCACTTTTGATACTTCTTCAAAAATTTCCGGCAACCGGCCTTGGCCGGCTGTGAATTTATCCGAATCCTTTTCATCAAACAACAGGACCTGATTGACGTCAACCTGCCTGAGAACCTGACGGCCGCCGGCGGGCCACTCGACCAATACCGAATCAACACGGTCGACTCCTCCCAGGCCAAAATGAATAAACGGTTCGACGGTAGTCTTGTATCCGCGCTGCAGCTTATGTTCCGCGAATTGAATAGTACCGTTGTCAAAGATCGTTATCCGCGCACCTAATCCGTGACTGTTGCCATTTTTTCCCTTCAGTTCAATACGGAGAAAGTGGCTGCTGTCGTTTTTACTATCCTTTTGACCAGCATCAATAAGGGTGTTCCTGTAGATAAATGCTTCATCGTTGATGTTGTTCATTACCAGATCCAGGTCACCGTCATTGTCGAGATCTGCGTAAGCCACTCCATTGGAGTAGGACGGTTGCGCCAGCCCCCATTCGTTAGCCTTGTTGGAAAACGTAAGGTCACCATTGTTACTGAAAACAAAAGACGGTTTCTTCACACCTTCGAGATCTTCCAGTGATTTAAGAATAACGTTTTCCCTTGTATCCTTCGTCCCGAACATTGTAGACTCTTTGCGGTAGCTTACGAAATCCAGGTTCGTTACGTCTTTACGGTAGCCATTGGAGATAAAGAGATCCCGTCGTCCGTCATTGTCGAAATCAGCAAACAAGGCGCTCCAACTCCAGTCGGTGGCATAGACGCCGGCCATATAACCGATATCACTAAAAGTGTTGTTGCCGTTATTCAATTGCAAAACATTCCGTACATATTGGGGCTGATAACCCTTCTGCCTTGCTGACTGAAACCGGTCATACTCAACCCTGGGAAACATCGTCTTTTGGCGGAGGTTATCTTCAGGCATCATATCGACCACAACAATGTCTTCAAGGCCATCGTTGTTAAAATCGGCGATGTCCATTCCCATACTGTTCTGGGACTGGTGACTGATAAAATCCGCGATGCGGTTCGCAAAAGTCCCGTTGTGGTTATTTATATAGAGCAGGTCGTTCGACTGGAAGTCGTTTGCGACATATATGTCAGGATAGCCATCCCGGTTTAAGTCAGCGATTGAAATACCCAACCCCCACCCTTCTTCAAGCAGCCCTGCCTCGACCGACACATCTTTAAATACAGGCAGATCATTGCCGGATATGCCTTCGTTCCTGAATAGTTTATCCTTACTTTTTCCGGATCCTCTGTATTGCCCCAGTAATGTATTCCGGTTATAAATTTCCAATGCGTTCGTCAGCAAATAAACATCGAGGTCGCCGTCCAGGTCATAGTCGAAAAAAGCAGCTTGCGTGGAGTAGCTCCCGTCCGCAAGCCCCACTTCGGCGGCCACCTCTCTGAAAACAGGTATCCCGTCACTGTCATTCCCCAGGTTCAGGAATACGAGGTTAGCCGAGGACTTATTCATGTCGGGATGGGCGGTCGCCACGTGGATATCCAATTTACCATCCTGGTTGATGTCGACAACGGCAACACCGGTACACCACGCGGAAGTTTCAGTGCGTGATGTGGTTGTGATATCCTTAAATACGAAATTACCTGTATTAAGATAGAGCTTTGAAGACACCATATTTCCCGCAAAGAATATATCCGACAACCCGTCATTGTTGAAGTCACCAATCCCCACACCCGCGCCGTTATAGATGTATTCGAATTTCAGTACGTTCAATGAATCCGACTCGGTTATCCGGTTATTGAAGTTTATTCCCGAATGGGATGACGGCACCATTTGAAATAAGTGTTGCTCATCCGGGTTATCGCAACTCGTCGTCAGGAACAGCGTGATAAAAACGGAAAAAATAAAAGGTATGCAGGCACCGGTTAGTTTGTAACACGGGTGAAGGTATCTACCTGGGTTCGCTTCACACAAGTGAAGAGAACCTGATGACGGGATTACAGACAGGGTGTCAAGGTCGTGCATATCGGGCGGAATATATTTGTATTGTCCTGCCGGGCTCCGCGGTAAGTAACCTGATAAGGTGGATAAAAGCATCTGAACCATTCATTTATTTTTATTGATGAGTTTTTAAACAAAAAACCCCTTATAGGAAAGGGGTTTTTTAAAGTTGGATGATATATCTAGTAGCCGGGGTTCTGGTCGGCGTTCGTCAGGCTTGCGTTGGTGGCAAATTCAACTTGCGGAATCGGTAGCCGTTCAAATTTATTTTCCTGAAAATAGCTTATCGGTTCCGTGGTGAGTTTGGCCTGTCTGCGCCAGCGCAGGATATCCCTGTTCCTGTGCTGTTCACCTGCGAGCTCCACTCTTTTCTCATGAACGATTGCCTTAAAAATTTCATCCTTGCTGTTTACCGGAAATTTTCCCGCGATCGGATAATTCGGTAAGCTTACACTGGGCCGGTTTCTGAGTTCGTTCAGATATCCGATCGCAGTAGAGGCGTTACCAAGTTCATTTTCAACTTCTGCAAGGTTCAGGAGAACTTCGGCAAACCGGATGATTCTCATATTCATCGCTCCGGTATAGAATGTCGCGTTATTCTTGTAGAGGCTGGTGTATTTTTTCCAGCTGATCTTTTCCTGTACACCACCTAACAACGATAAGTTTCCCTGAACAAGGGCATCGGTGAGTACTTCGTTTCCATTGTTGAAGGAATCGCCGATCCGATAGAAATTATCGGAAAAACGCGGATCGTTTTCGGGGAACCCGTCGGCAGTCCGTTCATATTCGGCTATCAACCCGTTCGAGGGTATCAGGTTTCTCCATCCAATTGCCGAATATTCCTGCGTGCGGCTGTTACCTTCCACATTCCCTGCGCTATTGCCGTCTGCGTCCCAGTTAAATTGGTCGTTGGCGAATCCTATTTCAAAAACCGACTCGCTATTGAAAGCAGTTTCTTCCAGGAAATTATCGGAATATTCGTCCATCAGTGTATAAACACCCGAAGTGTATACTTTATCCAATTCAGTTTTCGCTTCATCATAATATTCAAGGCCTCTTTCCATATAAACCCGGCCAAGAAGGGCCTGTGCCGCGCCGCGTGTAACTCTGCCGACATCTGTTCCGGAATAGGTTAATGGGAGATCCGCCTGAATTTCAGCGAGATCACTGATCACAAATTGAAGCACTTCATCGGCCGGGGTACGCGCCTGCGATTCGGTCAGGGACTTGACTGTAGTTTGATACAACGGAACATCACCCCATAGTGTCACGAGCTCGGAGTAAGCCCAGGCGCGCAAAAATTTCGCTTCAGCTACCAGCCTGGCTTTCAGTTCGTCCGATATGTTTTTAGTATTTGCCGATCCATCAATAACCGAGTTTGCCCGGTGAATCGTCCTGTAAAAGCCGCTCCACACGTCGGTTAGTACAGAGTTGGTAGGAAGATGCGCGCCTGTCAGTACCTGGTTACGGGCGCCTTCCAGCTGACCTCCACCCGATGCAACATCGTCGGAACGAAGGTCGTGCAAAAAGAACCACTCACGCGCCACAAGCTGAATACTTTGGGCTTTTCCATATATGGCGTTGACGCCTTTTGTTAATTCATCTGCTGTACTGTAGTAAGACTCAGGCGTTCCGCCGTTCGGATTCAATTTATCCAAATCAGCTTCATTGCACGCTGCGAACAGCAGGGCAACCATCAATCCGTTTTTTAATGACTTATATCCCATATTCAAATTTTATTTAAACTATAAAATTGATATCCTTCTTTGTTAAAATGACCGGCTGTTAGAATCCAACCTGCAGCCCCACCAGGAATGTTCTTGCCTGTGGAAACTGACCGTAGTCGATGCCTTGCGTCAGCTGGTTGCTGAACCGTGATCCGATTTCGGGATCGTAACCTTTATAGTTTGTGATTGTAAAAAGGTTCTGTGCAGCTATATAAACCCTGAGGTTTCCCAGTGTATTTTTTGTGATAGTCCTAAGGGTCGCTTCAGGGACCGAATACCCGACACTGATGTTCTTCAGACGGAAATAAGAACCATCCTCGATAAAACGATCCGATGTCCTGGAGTTACCATTCGGATCACTGTTCACCGCACGGGGTACGTTCGTATCCGTATTCGTAGGTGTCCAGGCATCCAGCACGGCGGTACCTGAATTAAACAAGCGAAGCATTCCTTCCGTCAGCACGCGTGTACCATTGTATATCTCATTTCCCTGAACACCCTGAAAGAACAACGTGGCATCCAAACCTTTGTAATTCGCGGAGAAGTTGAGGCCGTAAGAAAAGTCCGGTAAAAAGCTTCCCAGGTACACACGATCGGCAGCATCAATCTCACCGTTTCCATCCACATCCTTGAAACGGATATCACCAGGGGCAGCGTTGGCCTGCGTTGCAGCGTTCGCGACTTCGTCTGCCGATTGAAAAATTCCATCTGTCAACCATCCATAGAACGACTGTACCGGGTGACCGGCTTCCGTCCGGGTAATGTCCGTATTCCCGTAGTCGCCATTGGCTCCGCGGTCGAGCGTGTTTGTCGCTGATGCAAGCTTTCTCACATCATTCTTGACAACACCGATGTTACCGGTCAGATTCCATTTCAGGTCGCCGCTGTTTTCGCTGTATCCGGCCTGAAATTCAAAGCCCCAGTTACGCATATCTCCGATATTTGCCGATGTCGGCTGCGAGTAGCCGGTCGATGTCGCGGGAGCAACATCCAGGATGAGGTTGTCGGTGGTACGGTCAAAATATTCGGCCGAGAAAGTAAGTTTGTTCCGCAAAAATCCAGCATCGATCCCTATGTTAGTCATTTTAGTGACTTCCCATGTCAATGCCTGATTACCGAGCCGGTCATAATACGCGCCCAATGACCGTTGTCCTCCGAAGACAGCATTTGTCGATGAGCTTACGGTAGATTGCCAGAGGTAATTTCCTGGTATATAACCCAGTTCTCCGTAGCTGCCCCGTAATTTCAATTCCGAGATCGCCGATGCATCCTTCAAAAAGTTTTCCTCGCTTATCCTCCAGCCAATTCCAATGGAAGGGAAATTTCCAAATTTCTTTCCGGGCGCAAAATTCGATGCACCATCGCGGCGGATAGAAGCACTCAACAGGTATTTATTGGCAAATTCATAGTTGACACGGCCGATATAGGAATAGATGACGGACTCGTCTCTTGTTCCGGTAACTGCCTGGTTCGACAACCCATTCAATTCCTTGATCTCGTTCGTCGCGGCGTTGCCGGCGGCGTCCAGGGACGTGCTGGTAGCAGACTGATATTCCATTACGGCAATGGCATTTATATAATGCTTGCCGAACGTTCTGTCGAATGTTAACTGGTTGGTATAGATAGGTGAAAAATAGTTGTCACGGTTATCATTTAACGTCGCCTGACTTCGTCCGTTAAATCCCTCGTTATAGATAGGCTGGTATATGTACTGTCTGCCAGTATTAAAATCCGCACCGATATTGACCCGGTACTTCAGCCACTTCGTTAGTTCCGCTTCGAGGAAAAGGGTTCCGAGGATCCGGGTGTTATTCTGCACATCGAGGTCCTGTACAGCCGAACGGACTGGGTTCTGGGGATCCGATCCATCGGCGCCCGTGGTTCCGCCATAACCGCCGATATTCGTCGGGTTCAGCACGGGAATGTAAGGCACCATTCGTATCATATTTTGGATCTGCGTGCGTCCGCCGGCATTCTGTTCTCTTTGTTGCTTACCGGTCCCGATAAACAACGTATGGCCCAGGGTAATACCCCTGGTTATTTTATGATCGGAATTGATGCGTAAGTTGTACCGTTCAAAACCTGTCCCTTTCATGATTCCTTCCTGGTTGAAATAACCACCGGAAACATAAAAGCGCGATTTCTCGTTTCCGCCCGAGACCGAGACACTCGTTTGCGTGATCGGTGCGGACCTGAACAACTCGTCCTGCCAGTCGGTTTCCGTTTGGGCGAAGGTTTGTGTGGATCCTTCATAGATCGGTTCATTCATCGTGGAAAACCGGGGTGGCAAAGCAGCGCCTGCGTTTGTTAGAAGTGCCGTACCGTATTGAATGTATTGATCCCTGTTCAGGAGGTCAAGTTGTTTCCACGCGTTTTGAACGCCGACATACGAATCCAGTTGCACATGAAGCTTGCTGTCTCTTACACCCTTTTTAGTGGTGATCAGAATTACACCTGCGGCGGCGCGGGATCCGTAGATGGAAGCGGAGTTTGCATCCTTTAGCACCTCCACCGACTCTATATCCTTACTGTCAAAAAGGTTAAAATTTCCCACCTGGGCGATCCCATCGACGACATAAAGCGGGTTAGAGGCATAGTTGATCGAGTTAATACCCCGTATACGCACGAGCGGTGCTTCACCAGGGGCACCGTTGCTGGTCACGATAACACCGGGAGCTCTTCCCTGCAACGCCTGTTCCACGCTTGGGACGGGTAGTGCATTGATCTCTTTCGATGAAACTGTGGAGATAGCGGCTACAACGGATGATTTCTTTTGCGTTCCATATCCCACAACGACGACCTCTTCAAGTGAAGTCGCATCGGGTTGCAATGAAATATTAAAAACGGTGCGGCTACCTACCGGAACTTCCTGCGTCGCGTAGCCGATAAAACTAAACACCAGTATTGCATTATTATCCGCTACATTCAGATTGAACTTGCCATTCTCGTCTGTGGAAGTGCCATTGGTTGTTCCGCGTTCAAGGACGTTCACACCTGGAAGTACCTCGCCGCTTTCATCCGTGATCGTTCCGGTAAGGGTGAGTACGAATTTCTCTACCCTCGCCGGCGTCACTACATCGGGCCCGGCATCGTCGACAGAACTTAAAATAATCTGGTTTCCTACTACTTCATAATAGACGGAACTGTCAAAAATCTCGTTCAGAAGTTCCTTGATACTGATCGCGGGGGAATCGATCGAAATGTTTTTGAGATTCTTCACAATCTGAGGCTGATAGGTAAATTTCAGCTCAGCCTTCTTCTCAATCCGGTTCAGAATTGATTTCGCCGTCTCATTTTTCACCACCAATGATATTTTTTTATCCAGAATTTCCTGGCCATTAGTATCAAAACTAAAGGCAAGAGCGCTGCATAACCCAGCCAGAATCATTTGTGCGACGGTGATTTTCATGAAATCAATAAGAATCCTTTGAATAGGTTTACGTTTATTCATATATTAAATAGTTTTTGTTTAACCGACAGAAACAAAGACCTGCAGTTCCCTTGGAATGCAGGGTTCTTGATCCGATGGTGCTCGCAACATCATCGGATTCTTTTTTTTTGTAGAATTTTACATAAGCGCTATTGATTTAGTGACACCCATTGCTGACTACCGTAATTGTTGAACCTTCCGTTTTGTATGAACCTTTTATCGCCTTACAAATAATATTCAGCCTGTCATAAAGATCCTCATTTGACAGAGTGGTAGTCAGAATACAGGTTTTAATCAAGTCCCTGTCATATTCGATATCTATCCCATATGCTTCTTCCAGGGCAGCCAGGATATCACTGACGGGCTGTTCATCGAATTTCATATGAGGTTGTTCTTCCGGTTTGTGAATACGCTGAGGCTTTTCCACGATCGCCATGGAGATCTGCTTCCCGTTGTAGACGGCTTTCTGGTTCGGGGTCAGAATAATTTCCTCCGTCAGCGTATGACGCGGACTGACCGATTTCCGCGTAGTCTGGGTGACGGAAACCGTTCCCGTTTTTACGGCTACAAATATCACGTTCTCTCTTGCGCTCACCGTAAAGCTTGTTCCCAGCACTTTAGTCGTGATATTGCCGGTATAGACAAAGAACGGGCGCAGCGTATCGTGGGCCACATCGAAAAAAGCTTCCCCTTCCAGGCGCACTTCACGTTTATCGTCGTCGCTCATATTTACGACATGCAGGGTGCTCTTCGGTTCCAGCTTGATAATCGTTCCGTCTGGAAGCGTCGAACTTTGCGGGAATGGAGCGGTATTGGTTATCGAATAACGCTTTAGCTTTCCGTTTTTTACAGCGATCTGTTCCGGTGAGGAAGGCTTGTCCAGAACATAATACAGCAAACAGCTAACAATTACGACCGATGCGGCGATTCCTGTTAATCGTAACATCTTTCTTGCTGCCGGTCCGCGCGGGGCGCCGCGAGATCCCGTATGGCGGGCGGTGGTAATGGATTTCCACAACCGGTTCTCCAATTCCTGTCTTTGATCAGGGCTTAAACTCAACCTGAAATCACTGCCGTAAGCACTATACCACTGTTCGATGAATTCTTTCTCGGGTGCAGTAGCCTGATTGTTCAAGTAGCGCGTCAGCATCTGTCGAAACTGCTCTTTTGAGGGATTTTGACCGTTCATGGTCTAAAGACGCGCGACTTCCCGTTTTCCCTAAATCGATTGCGAAAATATTCTAAAAAAAAACAGACGAAATTAATCCTGCCGCAATGATCAGATACTCCTTCAGGTATTGCCGAAGTTGCTTCAATGATTTTGTGACATGATATTCCACCGATTTCTCCGTGAGGTTATGGCGTCTGGCGATCTCGCGGTTCGGGAGTCCTTCAATCCGGTTAAGAACAAAAATGTCTCGTGTTTTCTCCGGCAGGATCGATATCGCCTTTTCAATCGCCTGTGTAAGCTCGGCGGCATTTTCCCCGTTCGCATTTGCAGAAGGGAAATAAGCCCTGCAATGCTCAAAATATTTCTCCTGAGTAATTTTTTTTCGCAGCTGATCGATACACCTGTTTTTCAATGAAGCATTCAGGTAGTGCGTGAGGTTTGTAATCAGTAAAACATTCCTTTTCTCCCAAAGTGTTACGAGCAGATCCTGCACTACCTCCTCCGCAAGCTCATGCGATTGTAGCTTGGCATATGCTACACTATATAATTGATACCAGTGCTTTTTAAAAATATGGGCGAAAGCATTTTCATCACCTTCCCGGAGGCTGCTGATTATATCGCTTTCTGTTTGAAAATCCACCCGACCCATATGCTGGCTAAACAAATTTGAATATCAATGTAAAAAAGGTTTGCCTTAATTACAATCGACTACATCGTTTTGAAACATTCGCAGTCTTCGCCGGCAGCACAAAGATCAGACAAAACTCATTTTAATGTATACCAGTCTTTCGATCCTGTCTGCATATTGAAAACAAATTAATTCCAGAAGTGTTCACGCAAACACACAGTCACATGAGTAGCAATTGAAGCGAACAGTTCCAACGTCGGTTGTACCGATCCAAACGGGCAATGTTTTTTTTTGATCGTGATATTGAAAAGATTCCGGAATGCACGATTATCCGCGATGTACTCCGTATGCACCATGGTCATCATCAAACTCCGTTCGGGTAAGCGCTGAATGAACGGGCTGATCATAAGATCTCGTATGCACGTTAATATATTCCGATAACTATAACTCATCAAAACGGACTCGCATAAGCGATCGGTAAATACGATCAACGTTCGAAGTGAAAGTATCATGATGATCGTTCGATTCTCGGGTACCAACGCTGAATAAAGTACCGGCCAGGGCATGGTTTTTGGCCCTGGCTGGCTCCGGAACATCGACCCGTTCCGGTAAAAAGGTCTTCAATCCACATATCCGGCGCGAAAGCGCGACAGACCATCGGGCGCGACCGGGAGGCACAATCACTTCTCCAGCCGGCGCTTTTACGCCTCCTGTATAAATTTCAAACGTTTTCACAAACGATATTTTGAATTCCGGAGTCTCTGAACTATAATTGTATAAATAACACTTAATTTATTTGTCTCCCGCGAAAAAGGGAATCCAGGATACGGCAGAGCCGTAGTGCAGTAGAGCGTGGTCCAAACGAAGACAAACAGTAAGCGCATTACCTGAACGACATGGTGCACGAAAAAAAAGCATACGGATCAACAAGGACTATCACATGCCTTGCAGCTATTGTTGTCACCGCGCTCTTTAACCAACTCTCCGCCCAGGTAACACAAGCCCATAACCCCATCATCTTTGCCGACGTACCTGATATGTCGATGGTCCGTGCAGGGGATGTCTATTACATGAGCAGTACAACCATGCACATGAGTCCGGGTGTACCGATCATGAAATCCCATGACCTGGTTAACTGGAATCTTGTCAATTATGCATACGACACATTAGCTAACACCGACGAACTGAATCTCGTCAACGGCAAAAGCTCATATGGAAGAGGATCATGGGCAAGCTGTCTCCGGTACCACAACGGCACCTATTATGTTACAACGTTCGCACAGACAACGGGTAAGACATACGTTTTTACAACGGGCAACATCGAAAAAGGACCCTGGAAAGTGTCTTCCTTCACGCCCGCATATCACGACCACTCTTTGTTTTTTGATGATGACGGTCGTGTCTACCTGATCTACGGTGGTGGTAAGCTGAAGATGGTGGAACTCACAGCGGATGCATCTGGGATAAAACCCGGAATGACGGAGCAGGTTGTGATTGAAAATGCCAGTACACCGGCCGGTGAAAACATTATGCTTGGCGCCGAGGGTTCTCAGCTTTTTAAGTTCGACGGCAGGTATTACCTCTTCAATATCGTGTGGCCCAAAGGTGGTATGCGTACGGTGCTCATTCACAGGGCGGATAAGATATCCGGTCCCTATGAAGGCCGTATCGCGCTGCAGGACCTGGGTGTCGCTCAGGGGGGGCTGATCGACACACCGGATGGCAACTGGTTTGCCTACTTCTTTCGCGATTACGGCGCTGTGGGACGTATTCCCTACCTCGTTCCCGTCCGGTGGACCAACGGCTGGCCTGTACTGGGAACGGATGGAAGGGTACCGGAGACCATTACACTTCCGGCCAGCAGAGGTTTAATCCCCGGTATCTCGGCATCCGATGAATTCAGCCGTGATAACGGTGACCCTGCACTACCATTGGTGTGGCAGTGGAACCACAATCCGGACAACCGGCTATGGTCCGTCACCAGCCGGAAAGGATACCTGCGCCTTACTACCGGACGGATCGATACTGCTTTCCTCTCGGCGCGAAATACACTCACACAACGCACGATCGGACCGGAATGTGCCGGTACCACATCCATTGATGTCTCTCACCTTAAGGAAGGCGACATCGCCGGCCTTGCCTTATTGCAAAAAAAATTCGGCTTCGCGGGTGTCACAAGTGAAAATGGAAAAAAATACATCGTGACAGTAAATGCGGAATCCGGAAAACCGGTTGAAACACAACGTATACCTCTTTTACAGAACCGGATCTATTTTAAGATCACCTGCGATTTCACAGACCTCAAAGATACAGCTACCTTCTTCTACAGCCTCGACGGCAAATCCTGGCGGACGGCAGGTACATCGCTTAAAATGGCCTACACCCTTCCGCATTTTATGGGTTACCGCTTTGGCCTCTTCAATTATGCGTCGAAGGAAATTGGTGGATTCGCGGATTTTGACTTCTTCCATATTGAGGATAAAACATCAGCAAGAAAAAAAACAAAATAAAGGAAATATAACAAGAGCCTTCGGGAGCAACAGACATTCACGCACGGATAAGGTACCGCCTGCACCGGCGGGATATATCAGGAAAACGATTCGCGTGTAACAAGCAATACGCGGTTGCTAACGCCGCTACACAGTTTCAAAAAGCAAAAATAGATCAAGATGAACAAAAGAGAAGTTGTCGGTTTGTTGTTCGCAGGATTCTTCCTCTGCCTCCCGGGTCTGTTGCAGGGTCAGCCACCCCGTGGTCCATTTATTATCTCGCCACAGGTTAACCCCGACAAAAGTATCACTTTCCGATACCTCGCTCCTCTCGCCAAAACCGTAAAACTAAATGCGCAGTTTGAAAAGGCGCCGCTGGAGATGACGAAAGACAGCCTGGGTATCTGGAGCATCACGACTGCACCCGTGAAACCAGACATTTATCCCTACTCCTTCCACGTCGATGGTGTGACCACGATGGATCCCGCCAATGTATCTTTTTTTCCGAATGAACGCTTCAAGGCCAGCCTCGTTGATGTACCCGGCGATTCGCCGTTAATTCATTCCTTGAAAGCGGTCCCCCACGGGACGGTCAGTTACGATTATTATCCCTCCGAACCCGGTGTCACCGGCTCACTGGTCATCTATACGCCACCCGGGTATGATGCTGATCCGTCGAAAAAATATCCAGTCTTCTATCTCATCGGCGGAACAACTGACACGGAAGAGACCTGGTTCAAAGTGGGACGCGCCAACCTGATTCTCGATAACCTGATCGCAGCAGGTAAAGCCAAGCCAATGATCATCGTCATGCCCTACGGCAACGTGAAAGCGCGGGTTTCCGAACAAACGGGAAAACCAAAACCGGCAGACCCGGTACAACGAGAATCGGAAGATGCGATCAGCCGGGCTAAAGCGTTCGAAGACGACCTCGTCAAGAATATCATTCCCTATGTTGAAAGAAATTATCGTACCATCAAAAACAAGGACAGCCGCGCGATCGGAGGTTTTTCGCGCGGAGGCGGCCAGACACTAAGAACGGCTTTCGGAAACATGGATACGTTTTCATGGGTATGCTGCTACAGTGCTTACCTGTCACCACAGGAGATGGAGCGCAGCTATAAGCATGTTTACGAAAAACCGGATCTCACAAACAAGCAACTCAGGTTGTTGTGGATAAGCGTGGGCAAAGAAGATTTTTTGTTTAAGGGCACCGAAGAATTTATGGGGTTCCTGAAGGCCAAAAATGTGAATTTCAAAAGCCTCATAACCGGAGGCGGCCATACCTGGATGAACACAAAGGTATACCTCGCGGAAACAGCGCAATTGCTTTTTCAATAAATGACCGGCACCATGAACCGCTTCATTACATCGGTATGTATTGCCTTTATAGCCATTGAGCCCATGGCTGCCCAGTCGCAAAAAGCCGCCCGTCTGCCCGTTCTCATCATCGACGGGTTCAGCAACCACGACTGGAAACAGACAACGGCTGTTACCAAATGGATATTGGAAGGAAGCGGACTGTTCCGGGTGGATGTAACCACCTTTCCTTCCGACAGCACACAACGGTCACGCTGGTTGCCTCCGTTTGAGGATTATGCCGTGGTCATACAGAACACCAACAACATTCATGATCCGGCGTTACGGTGGCCCCGGACAATGGAAAAAGCGCTGGAAAAATATGTGAGCGAGGGCGGTGGATTATATATTCTGCATTCCGCCAACAACGCTTTCCCTCACTGGAGCGAGTACGACAGGATGATCGGACTGGGATGGAGACCGCGGTCGAATGGCTATGCCCTTGAAATTGAATCGGGGAAAAATATCATCCACATACCACCTGATGAAGGCACGAATACGGGGCACGGCGACCGGTTTAATGCGATGATCCGGATCCTGAACCGGCATCCCATCAACAAAGACTATCCGGACGAATGGCAAACCGCCAACACGGAGGTTTATTATTTCCCGCGTGGTCCGGCGGAAAATCTGACAGTTCTGTCCTACGCCTATGACAGCACCGGTACCCGCAGGCTGTGGCCCGTCGAGTGGGTTGTAGCATACGGCAAAGGTCGCGTGTACAATTCCAGCCTGGGGCACCTGTGGAAAGGAGAAACCTATCCGCCGGCATACCAGTGTGCCGGTTACCAGACAACGGTAATACGGGCTGCAGAATGGCTGGCGACAAAAAAAGTGAGTTACCCGGTGCCCGTAAATTTTCCAACGGCTACGTCATTAAGTTTTAACAGCTCCGGGCCATTTGCAGATCCGCCGCATAAACCATAACAAAGTTCAGAAAATGAAATTGAACACGATGAAACATCTTTGCTATACCTTTACCTTCTTGCTCTCGGTATGCATACCCGCCGCCGCACAAAGGCCGCCTTCGATCAGTTCTCCTGATGTGCATCCTGATCACAGCATTACGTTCAGGTATTTTTCACGTAATGCACAGAAGGTCACGCTGAGCGGAGAGTTCCTCGCTTCACCCGTGGCACTAAAAAAAGATACGTCGGGAACATGGAGCGTTACCATACCCCCGGTCAAACCCGATATTTATCCCTACAGCTTCCGGGTCGACAGTGTTCAAATCGCCGATCCCAACAACACCTATATCTTTGCCAATGAACGTTTCAAACGGAGTATCGTAGATGTGCCGGGCGACCAACCCCTTATCCATTCCCTTCAAAACGTACCACACGGAAAAATCAATTACCATTATTACAATTCGGCGACATTAGGAACAACAAGAACCCTGGTGGTTTACACGCCGCCCGGATTTAACCCAAACGGAAAAATCAAGTATCCTGTCCTTTACCTGATCCACGGCGGTTCCGATACGGAAGAAACGTGGACGAAAGTGGGGCGTACCAACCTGATCGCCGACAACCTGATTGCACAGGGTAAGGCAAAGCCGATGATCATTGTTATGCCTTATGCCAATGTTGCGCCGGCACCGCGGGAAGCGTTTACAAAAGACATGGTGAACGATATTATTCCCTTCATTGAAGGGAGATATCCGGTAATGAAGGAAAGCAAGTCTCGTGCTATTGCGGGATTTTCCGTCGGCGGCGGACAAACGTTAAACATCGGCCTGACACATCCGGACCGTTTTGCCTACATATGCTCATACGCGCCCTACACAGCGACGGAAGAATTCAAGACGAACTTTTCCAACTGGGCCCCTGATGCGGAAACTCTTAACAGGCAAGTGAAGCTGTTTACAATCAGTGTCGCGACCGAAGATTTTCTATACGAAAGCGTGAAGCAAAACATCGCGATGTTCAGGGACAGGAACCTGAAGCTGCAAACGCTGATCGTTCCCGGCGGTCACACCTGGATGAACTGCAGACTCTATCTCGCGAACACGTTACAACAGCTTTTCAAGGATTGATTAACACGAAGACCACGATACATCATAAACATATGGAACAGCCAACGTTACTCATGAAACAAACGACAAAAAGAAAGACGGCAACACTCATCGTGTTCCTGCTACTGACCGGTTACTACCTGCATGCCCAATACGGTGTCGGCCAGGCCCCCCGTGGGTTCGACTCCTTGCGGGTCAATATCCCCCACGGGAAAATTGACACAATAACTTACAACTCGAAAACCGTTGGTGTTTCGCGAAAGGCGCTGATCTATACACCTCCCGGCTATTCTAAAAAGAAAAAATATCCCGTGCTCTACCTGTTGCACGGAATCGGCGGAGATAAAAAGGAATGGCTCAACGGCGGGAAACCGCAGGTGATCCTGGATAACCTGTATGCCACCGGGAAACTGGAGCCTATGGTCGTTGTCATGCCTAACGGAAGGGCTATGAAGGATGATCGCGCCATCGGAAATATGTTCGACCGCGAAAAAGTAGAAGCATTCGCCACATTTGAAAAAGATCTCCTGAACGATCTGATTCCTTTTATCGAGAAAAAATTTCCCGTTCATACCGACCGCGAACATCGCGCGATCGCCGGTTTATCCATGGGTGGAGGTCAGTCGCTGAACTTTGGGCTTGGAAACCTGGACAAGTTTGCATGGGTGGGCGGATTTTCTTCCGCGCCGAACACCAGGACTCCCGAAACATTGGTACCGGACCCTGAAAACGCAAAAAAGAAACTGAAATTACTCTTTATCTCCTGCGGCGACAAAGACGGTCTGATCATCTTCAGCAGACGTACGCATGAATATCTGTTCAGAAAAAACGTTCCGCACATCTACTACATAGAACCGGGTGTACACGATTTTAAAGTCTGGAAGAACGGATTGTACATGTTTTCCCAGCTGTTGTTCAAAACCTTAGACCCGTCTACATTTCCCGGCTATCATACAGGCCTGGGCGATCCCGCGTCGACGAATGTTCCGAACGCACAGTACCCGCAGATTTTACCTGACAATCGCGTCGTATTCCGCATAAAAGCTCCCGATGCACAGCGGGTACAAATCGATCTTGGTAAAAAGTACGATCTCGCAAAAGACACCAGCGGGCACTGGACCGTTACCACAGAGCCGGTCGTGCCCGGCTTTCATTACTATTCCCTGCTCATCGATGGTGTCGCACTGGCTGACCCGGCCAGCCAGACCTTCTACGGTATGGGCCGGATGGCAAGCGGTATCGATATCCCCGAGGCGGGTGCCGATTATTACCTTCCGCGTAATGTTCCCCACGGTCAGATCAGGTCCGTAAACTATTTCTCCAACGTGACGGGTACCTGGAGACGCGCATTTGTATATGCGCCTCCGGGTTATGACGAAGACGTAAACAAAAGGTACCCCGTTCTCTATTTACAGCACGGCGGAGGAGAGGATGAGACGGGCTGGCCCATTCAGGGCAAAGTTGATATCATCATGGACAATCTGATTGCCGATGAGAAAGCAAAACCGATGCTCATCGTAATGGACCGCGGATATGCCGTTGATCCCACCAGGCGCCGAACGGAGGCCAAACCGGGTGACCTGCGCGCGGCAATGGCTAACAATGCATTTCCCGATGTATTGATAAAAGATATCATTCCCATGATAGACAAGACATTTCGCACGATCCCCGATCGGGATCATCGTGCAATGGCCGGCCTTTCAATGGGCGGATTCCAGACCTTCCAGACCACGATGACGAACCTGGATAAATTTTCCTATGTCGGAGGCTTCAGCGGAGCGGCTTTCCTGGAAGCCGGCAGCGACATCACAAAGGCTTTCGACGGCGTCTGGGCGGATTCAGGAGCTTTTAACAAAAAAATAAAAGTGATGTACCTGAGTATCGGTACGGTCGAGCCGGAAAGGATGTATAAGAGTGTAAACAACTTTCACCAGGCACTTGAAAAAGCTGGTGTCACTCATACTTATTACGAATCACCGGGTACATCGCATGAGTGGCAGACATGGCGAAGATCACTTAACCAGTTTGCTGCGCTCATCTTTAAAGACTAGCCGTACATGATATCCACAGCTATGAAACGGTTTGCGATATTGCTTTTTCTTCTGTTCACGTTGCGGGCATCGTTCGCACAACAATCTCCGCTATCCATCCGGGTTGATGCTGCAAAAACGATCGGTGATATGGTACCGTTCTGGTCGTACTTCGGGTACGACGAGCCGAACTACACGACGCGAAAAGACGGCCGGAAGTTATTGACGACCCTGACAAAATTAGGTCCCGCTACCGTTTACGTGAGAACCCATAACCTGCTTACGTCAAAAGGCAATAGCCCGGGGCCGGATCTGAAATGGGGCTACACCGATGCGTACAAAGAAGACAAAAAGGGTAATCCCGTGTACAACTGGACCGTTGTCGACAGTATCATCGATACCTATGTGCAACGAGGTATAAAGCCATTGATGGAAATAGGCTTCATGCCGAAGGATCTTTCTTCGCGACCCGAGCCGTACGAACACACCTGGAGCAAGGGCGGAAACTTGTGGACAGGCTGGACATACCCGCCGAAAGATTATAATAAATGGAGAGAACTCGTTTATCAGTGGGTGAAACATTCCATTGAACGTTACGGGAAACAGGAAGTATCGACGTGGCTATGGGAAGTGTGGAATGAACCGGATATTCCATACTGGTCCGGCACGTTCGAAGAATATTGCAAGCTGTACGACTTTGCAGCCGACGGCTTGAAACGCGCATGCCCGGAGTGCACGATAGGCGGACCTCATACAACGAGCCCCCGAAGCGCAAAAGCTTATTCCTACCTCACCCGTTTCATCGAGCACTGTCTTCGCGGGAACAACTATGCTACCGGAAAAACCGGAACGCCGCTCCAGTACATTGGCTTCCATGCCAAAGGTGCGCCGGAATTTGTCGACGGGCATATCCGCATGAACATGGGCGAACAACTGAAAGATATCCAGCGCGCGTTTGAAGCGGTTAATTCATTTCCCGAACTAAAAAATATTCCCGTCATCATCGGTGAGTGCGACCCCGAGGGATGTGCGGCATGTTCCGAAAAAAGGGATCCGAAATACGGATACCGGAACGGTACCATGTACTCGAGTTACACGGCTTCATCGTTTGCCCGGATATACGAACTGATGGACGAATACAAAGTCAACCTGAAAGGTGCGGTCAGCTGGTCTTTCGAGTTCGAAGACCAGGAGTGGTTCGCCGGTTTCCGCGACCTGGCCACTCACGGTGTTGACAAACCGGTGTTGAATATTTTCCGGATGTTCGGTATGATGAGCGGGCAAAGGATTTCCGTACAATCGGATCATGGCATGAGCGCCCGCTCAATAATCGCCGACGGTGTACGCGAAAAAAACGACGTCCATGCGATCGCAGGCAGAGACCAGCATTCGATCTGGATGATGGTATGGAATTACCATGACGACAATGTAACGGGTGGTGATTCCCCGATCGAGTTAACTATCAATAATATCGGGCAAAGCAAAGTTCTGGTACACCATTATCGCGTGGATCAGATCTTCAGCAATTCATTTGAGAAGTGGAAAACGATGGGTAGTCCGCAGCAGGTAACTCACGATCAATACCAGGAACTGGAAAGGTCGGGGCAACTGCAGCTATACACGTCGCCGGCATGGATAGGAACGGATGAGGGAAAGGCGGTTATCGCTTTTGACTTATCCAGGCAGGGAGTATCGCTGGTCCGGCTGACCTGGTGATACGGCTTTGTTTGAACAAAACTTTTGCAGAATCATGAATCTAGTTCGTCGAACGTATTTATCTCTTGTTATCCTGGTTTTATACCTCCCGGCGTCCGGACAACTCCGCCTTCCGCGACTTGTGGGTGATGGCATGGTCCTGCAGCGGGATGCCAAGGTCAATATTTGGGGCTGGGCAGGAACGGGTGAGAAAATATCAGTACACTTTCTGGGATCACAATACAACGTCACAGCCAATGTAAATGGAGAATGGAAGATACAACTTCCAAAGCTCAAACCGGGCGGACCCCATAAAATGGAGATCAAGGGAAGTAATACCATTATCCTTAGCGATATACTGATCGGGGATGTCTGGGTCTGCTCGGGGCAATCGAATATGGAGCTTCCCATGGTTGTCACCCGTTCACTGTATGAAAACGAAATAGCAGCCTCCGCCAATACGTTTATCAGGCAATTTAACGTGCCGAAGAAATACAGTTTCAAAGGTCCCCAACAGGATCTGGAGGGCGGTTCGTGGCAGCAGGCCGATCCGAAAAACGTTTTGCAATTTTCCGCTGTTGCCTACTTCTTCGCGAAAGACTTGTACGCCCGTTATAAAATTCCAATCGGAATCATCAATGCGACGCTGGGCGGTTCACGTGCCGAATCCTGGATGAGTGAAGAAGCTCTTAAGGCATTCCCCACTCTGTATGAGGATGGCCGGAAATACAAAGACAGCACCGTGATCGCTCGTACGGAAAGTGACGACCGGAAAAGAATTTCCGAATGGAGCAAGTTATCCGTCACCAACGACCAAGCTTACAACGACCCGGGTGGACGCTGGTCAAAACCGGAAACAGATGTGACAGCCTGGGACGAAACCGATGTACCGGGATACTGGGTTAACGGAAATCTGAACGGCGTGAATGGTGTCGTCTGGTTCCGGCGTGATTTTCAACTCCCCTCTTCCATGGTTGGTGTGGAGGCCAGGCTGCTGTTTGGAAGAATCGTCGACTCAGACTCTGTCTTTATCAATGGAAATTTCGTCGGGACTACCGGTTCTCAATATGTATCAAGATCATATCGTATCCCGGCAAAACTCCTGAAAACAGGCAAAAATACACTGGTGGCCCGGATCGTTAACAATTCCGGCAAAGGAGGATTTGTTCCGGGTAAACCATACATGATCGTTTCAGGAAAAGATACCGTTGACCTGAGCGGTGACTGGAGATACAAACCGGGTGTCCTCATGGAACCGCTCGCCCCTCCGACGCTTATAATATGGAAACCGACGGGGCTGTACAACAGTATGCTAGCGCCCTTGTTCCGATATTCTATTAAGGGAACGATCTGGTACCAGGGAGAATCAAATGTAAGCCGGGCCGTGGAATACCGAACCCTGTTTCCCGCACTAATAAAGAATTGGAGAGATCAGTGGCAACAGGGAGACTTCCCCTTTTTATTTGTGCAACTGCCCAATTACAATGAACGCCGGGATGAGCCCTCGGAAAGCAACTGGGCGATGCTCCGGGAGGCGCAGCTAAAAACCCTTTTACTGCCAAAAACCGGGATGGCAGTGGCAATTGATGTCGGTGAATGGAATGATATCCATCCGCTGAATAAAAGAGATATCGGCCTGCGGTTGTCCCGGGTTGCGCAGCATATCGCCTACGGGGACAACAAGATCGTGTACTCCGGACCGGTGTACCAATCTATGAAAATCAATGGCCACAGAATCACTCTTGCGTTCAGCCATACCGGTAGCGGACTTATTGCAAAAGGTGGGGCAACACTCCGCCATTTCGCGATAGCCGGCGCCGACAAAAAATTTGTATGGGCACATGCCGAGTTAAAAGACAACAGCGTCGTGGTCTGGAGCGATCAGGTCCCTGAACCTAAAGCAGTGAGGTACGCGTGGTCGGACGATCCCGAGGAAGCTAATTTATATAATAACGAAGGTCTTCCGGCGACACCATTCAGAACAGATAATGATTGAGTCACGATAACAGAACACAAATGATTGAACTGACTTTGCGCTTTTACGACTTCCGTAATATCACCGAACGGCGTACGTCCGGAAACAAGTACTATTACAACAATATTTTTCTAAACCATAAATCCAGGTCCCATGGTTGAGTTGTATACACACTCTAAAAAAACTGAAAAATCCGGTTTTGATAATCTGCTGCGCGGGTTAAACCTCGGTGCCGAGCCGTCGTTCCTACGGTTCTTCAACAACAACGTTCAGCGGCTTTTCAACTACGGAATGTATGCTTCAGGAGACCGCGACGCGGTAAAGGTGTTGCTGCAGGAACTGTTTACGCTTGCCCGGAAGCAGTCCGATCTCGCTGGCCCCGGTTGGGCAACGGACAGCAACCTGTTCAGATTATTCCGTGGTTTACTTATAGATAGCCGGAAGAAAGATCACTTCCGGGGTATGTTCGAGCATCCTGTTCCTGCATTCACCACCGTGACACAAACCGGATTGAGCTGTACCGAGCGTGAAGCAATCTTCCTGAAATTTTATGCATCATTCAGTGATCGTGAGATCGGTATCGTAATGGATCTGGAGATCGAACAAGTGCAGCGGCATTTAAAACAAGGAGTAGAAGCCCTTTCGCATCAACTTCGGAAAAGGCAGAGCTGATGATTACCCGGGACGTTGAGAGAGCAGGCAGGAAATCTTAGCAGTTACGATGCCTGTAAATCGTTACCATATCAATACCATACGTCTATTTGGTCGGGAACAACAATACGGGTTATTAAACATGGCGACAGGTGGCATCGAAAAGAACGTTCAACTCGCGCCGTGCAAGCGACACAAAACCAACCGAAAGAAATGTAACTGCTCGGAACAATATCGGTATTTTCACTGTAGGACACCGATAAACGGGACAATCGACGACGCTCTTTTCAATAACTATATCTGAACCGTAAGAAGCAGCGATGAGAAAGATCATCAAATCCTGAAGTCTGTTCGCTTAGAAAAGACTGCCACACAACACTTACATCAAGGTCATCAATTAAGCTGTAGGTGAGCGACGGAAGGATAAGAACAAGATTTGTTACAGGTGAATAGATTACGGTCGCCGTAACGGCGAGCAGGGGCGTAATTTCTTTGCTTACTACCAGCATTGTATTCCATTTTGTTGGCATGAGATTTCGCGGCGAAAAGCGCAAGGATGATAGTTCCCAAAATATCGCGGGCTTAGTTGTGCCATGGCTATTAAAAAGGGCACCGGTACTTACATACCATCCACTGCCAAATACATAATCCGTTTCCAGAACTGCATTAAGCTGTTCGGGATAGTTATTCCCCTCAAAATAATATTGAATTTCCCCTTTAAATCCCGCTTCATCAATACTACCTGACCAACCGAATCCCATTGTCACCTGATTCTGGAACAGGCCGCCAATGAATTGAAGGTCATAATTTGCAATTTTTGTAAAATATTTCACTGCGGTAATCATTTCGGTATAGTCATTTGTAAAAGACATCGCCAGTTCCAGGTGGTCCATTGACGCTGTGTTGTATTGAAACTTCAAACCATCGGCTCCCGGTCGTTCTTCGTAGTCAAAATCAAGAAAATTGTACGTATTAAAAAGATCATTTGGGTTCCAGGTTGTGCCGATGCCCCAATTTATTCGTTGTCTGCCTGCGCGTACGTTCCACTTTTCCCGGCGATATTCCAGCCAGAGCCTATCAATGGTCGAGTTGAAAACCAAACTTTCGGTATTTATCCAGTTCGCAGAAAGATTGAATGCCTCGTTCGCGTTCCGAAGATGAGTTGCAAATGCCGGCGTAACCCTGACGTTCTCACCCCAGAACAAGCGATTCCGGAGTTCGAGTGCTCCGCTAAACTGGGGCGATGGCAACCATTTCAGATTAACCCTGTTGTGGATAAGGTTACCGGTGGTCAGATTCCTGAAATTGCGCTGGTAATCGAGCGACTGTATATCTTTAATATAACCTCCAAATTGCAGCTTTTTCACTTGTAACGTGTCCTGGGCACAAAGCGAAGAAGAGATCAGCAATATGGACGTTGCAAATCTCATCATACTATTTGATGATCGGTTTTGACGTCTACTACAGCCGTATCGGATTCCACGCAGCCGTCGACAAGTTTTATGACTCGCCTTGCCCTATCGATTACCCGTTGGTCATGAGTGGAGAAGATGAAAGTCATATTTTCTTCTTTGTTAAGAGTAGCCATAATATCCAGCAGGTTCGACGCCGACCTGGAATCAAGATTTGCTGTTGGTTCATCAGCCAGCACAAATTTCGGTCTGGATGCCAATGCTCTTGCAACAGCTACCCGCTGTTGCTGCCCCCCGGATAACTTCGAGGGGCGGCTATTCAATTTGTCTTCGAGTCCGATCTGTTTAAATAGAGACACGACTCGCCTTTCAATATCAGGTTTTCTCAGGTGCTGCAGCTGCATGATCAACTCCACATTTTCGCGGGCTGTAAGCACCGGTATCAGATTAAAAGATTGAAATACAAAACCAATATTGCGCAGGCGGAAATCGATCAGTTGATTTGACGAAAGTCTGGTAATATCCGTTCCGTTAATGATAATACTTCCCTGATCAGGTTTATCAAGTCCTCCGATCAAATTGAGTAAAGTAGTTTTGCCTGAACCGGACGGACCAACCAGGGCAGTGAACTCGCCAACCTTCATGTGAAGGTGAACGTTGTTAACCGCTATCAGCGGAATGGTATCGGGGTTATAAACTTTCGTTACATTGTGACTATCAATGACAGTTTCCATGTCTCTTAATTTATTTTTGGAGGGCTTCAGCCGGTTTTAACTTTATTGCGCGTATTGCAGGAATCAGCGACGATAGCATTGCAGCACCTAAAACAATCGTCATTTCTCTCATCATTTTTTCCATTGGAAAGTCGGGGTAAATCACCGTGCTAAATCCGAAAGACGTCATTGCATCTCCACCGATAGACGAAATATCAAGCCCCGTCACGTGATAATATGCAACGACCAGCCATGTTAGCAAAATCCCAATGGGAGCTCCTGTGAGGGTGAGGAATATTGTCTCCATTAATATCATACTGAATATCCGGAAGCGGTTCATTCCGACAGCCAGCAGCATTCCGATCTCGCGTGTGCGTTCCAGCACGCCCATCAGCATCGTATTGATGATACCAAAAGACAGGGCAAGCATAATGATCAAGATAAAAATATGAGAGTATTGTTCCGTGGTATCGATCATGAGTTTAGTCTCCGGTGACAACTCCATCCACGATTCTATGGTGACACCCGGAAAATCGCGCCCGATGGATGCTTTCGTATTGTCTACTGCGTTATCATTGTTCAGGAGAATGGCAACCTCATGAAACTGGCCTTGCATCGACAGTAGGCTATTCAGATCAACCTGCCTCACAAAGGCAATTCTTTCATCACGTGGCGCGTTGTCGGTCTGATAGATACCGGATACCCTGAAGGCAGCGGATACAATATTGCTCTCCTTATCCGTGAAGGTGAGAATGATCTTTGAATTGACTTTTAAACGCATCTTCTCCGCTAATCTCTTACTGACGAGAGCTTGATTCTTTTTATTCATCGCGAAGGCCATGCCTTCAATTATTCTGGTGTTTAGCCGGGAAACACGGTTCTCGGATTCGGGATCTATACCCACTATTTGTAAACCCGATGAACCGGTTCCTGCCATAAGCATTCCTTGACTGATCGTTCGTGTCGTTACTGCCGATATCGTATTGTACGCCGAAAGCCTGCTAATCAATTCGTCCGGTCGTTCAATAATATACCTCGCATCATAGTCATCTTTAAATTTCGGATGGTGCATCTGGATATGGGCAACTTCCTCGTCAATCACGACCCTGACGCGATCCTGTAAAATTCCCTGGTAGAGGCTCAACACAAACAAACCGGCCAACAGTCCAAGTACAACAGAGCCCATAATAATCAGGCTCCTGACCTTATTCCGCCAAATGTTTCTCCAAGCTATTAGAACGATGATCATAATTTCATTTTTTCATTGCTTTAACCGGATCAAGACGAAGAGCGGAAATAATCGGATAAACCGACAGGATGAGTCCGATGCCAATGACTATCAAACCTTGTTGTATAAAGATGGCAGAATCAAAAGATGCAGGAAAAATGGGTTCAAAATTAAATTGTTTATAAGCTTCAGCCACTTCCCCGCTAATACGGATCGGATGAGCATGCAAATAGTACACAACCGGGACACTACAAACGAGACCCGCAGCAGAACCCAGAAGAACTGTAAATATCGACTCTATTGTAAAGAGAAGTGCGAGTTGCCATTTCTTCATTCCGATCGCCACGAGCATACCCATCTCGTACTTTCGTTCCACAATCATCATGATCAACGTGCCAAAAATGCCAAAACAAATTAAAAGGTAAAGTATACCCAGAATGATATACATACTTGCTTTGTCCATGCGAATGTGCTGGTCGACATCAGGTAAAAGTTCTTTCCAGCTCATCACTTCATAGGACGGTCCTGAAATTTTTTTTACAATCTCTACCGTTGTGGCGAGCTTCTTGTCCGAATGGAGCCCAATGACATAGGATGTCAAAAAATTGGGGGCAGAAAAGAATTCCTGGGCAACCGTCAAGGGCATAAACAGCAGTTGATCATTCAACTCCGGGGCCCCGAATCTGACGATACCCTTTACCGTGTACTTTCCCGCCGCGATTGACCCATGATACCCCTGACTTATCAGATATAATGTATCATTGATTTTAAGATTCAGCCGGTGCGACAATCCTTCGGCAAGTAAAACCCTTGTACTGTCAGCGGTGGAAAGGAATTCACCCGCTATCATCTTTTCTGATAACACGGTGATCTTATCTTCGTCCATCGGCGAAATTCCAACCACCATACAACCCTTTGAAATATCTCCAACAGAGGCCAACGCGTATGATTCTATCCTGGGCGCTACAGCGGTCACGTTATCCAGCGAAGAAATGCCAGTTTCGTAATCCATATTCCGTTCCATACTATTGTCCAATACCTGATGGTCCCAATATCCAAGCTGGTGAATTTGAATGTATCCGGTGTAATAGCCGACCATGTTCTTCACAAAATTGTCGAATACACCTTCCTGCAAGCTGCTGGCACTCACGGACAGCATCACAGCAAAAAAAATTGCCGAGACAGTAATTGCTGTCCGATTCTTATTACGCCACAAGTTCTTCCAGGCTAGGTTTAACCACATACTAGTTCAGGTTTTTTATTTGTTGCAGCGTGAAGAATGTATCCGGCAGGGGTTTGTTAAAGACAACACTCGAATAGATCAAAACCGTTTTTTGACCTTTCTTATCAGCGGGAATCATCTCCAGGTGTGTAGGTATCAGCCTGCCATCCATTCTTTTAACTTCACTTGCATTCATTGTATTGATCAGTTCGCCCTCGTCATCATAAAAACGGGCATGGAGCTCGATAAAATCCAGTTTATCGATACACATGATGAGTTTTCCCCATACCACTGCGGCTTCCGGTTTCGGGACCATTTTTATGATGTAACAATTTCGCCCGTTAATAACCGTATCGCCGGCAAACGTGTGGTCGTAGTCTTCCACAGTCGATGATTCCTTCACCAGGTCGTCATTTGTAAAGTCTGTACCCATCCAGGATTGACTCATCATCGACGGAGGCAACTTTATGGAACGTTCCAGTGATGGAATCCAATTCCATACTTCTTTATCACGCTTCAAGAATGAAACTCCTTTATCCTTTACTGGCGTCTTTATCAAAATCATGGCATACCTTTCTCCCTTTAGCCATGTTTTTACTCTCATTTCACGCGTCCAGGTAGGCCGAACGGTTTGGATTATCATTTCAGCCTGCGATGTCTCCCCTCGCATATTATCGGTGGTTTTTTTTACAACTTCCCTTGCTGTAAATTCCTGCTGCTGAAGCCCACTGAAAAAAAATAGTAAAAAGTAAAGTATTGACATTTCAAATTGCTTGAAACGCAAGATCGCGGTCCCCGTCAGAAGAAAAGATGATAACTATCAGCCAACATTGCTGATCTAAGTCACCGGATCGTTCTCGAGGACAAGTCCCTCCAAAGAAAAGAAGTGTACAGGTGCGAGCTGACTTTCCGGTTTAAAAGGCGTATTGGTGGTAATTTTTTATGTACGACAGGAATCATTTTCCGACTCGATGTTCGGGGTTATCGCATCTCCCTTATACCGCACAAAAAAATTGATATAGATCGCCCGCGACAGGCGAAGTGTTACGGGAAATAAAATTATGGCGGCGGCGATAGTGGTAATCATATAAACCTCCGGCGGCGGGTTAAAAAGAACGCGGAGGGCGACATAGACCGTCGTAAACAAGGCAACCTGCAGGGCATAACTGACATACATCGCTCCGGAAAAAAAAGAAGGTTCCTGTTCATAACGCAACCCGCAGTGGCTGCATTTTTCCGGCATTCTCGCAAAGATCCTGCTATAGGCCTGGCCTTCGAACAGATTCCCCTCCTGACACTGTGGGCAGCGGTGGTAAACGATACTGTATAGTTTAGTCCCTTTTGGTATCATAACGTGATTTTTGTGCAAACTAGCACGGATACTCCGCCGGTTCTGTGACGATTGTCACGGAGCATTGATTTTTTCCCTTCCCTCCGGGAAAAAGTTCTGTCACATCGGGGGAAAATGGACGATCGTATCGCGGGTGAGATAGGTAGGCGTCATTTGGTGATTGTCTTTGGCAAGGGCTTCCAGTTCGGAGTAGCTTGCCGATCTCAGCTGCAACTGGTTCCTCACAGTGTTCGTCATCTCAAGGTCATCCTCATCGGTCAGCAATTGAAATATGGCCGGACTCACATAGATGATCCTGTTGATCACCCACGCTTCCTTCATTCCAACCATATAGGGACAGCTTCGCAAGAAACACTCGTCCTGGTCTATGATCTTGGCGTCGCTCATGTTATTCACATCTTTTCGTGTTAAAAAAAAATCATCATCGGGTAGTTTATTTAATTGCCCTACAAAAACCAGGCTTATCGCCCTTTGGCGCCTGTCCGGAATAAAACCAGGGGCACCAACTCGTTTTGTAGGTATTTCTCCACATATATCATTGAGAATGCGCTATTATTTCCACACTTATCCGGAGGTGTGCTACACGGAATTTCAAAGGCGAGGTTTGGTTCACGCGGTGGGCGGATTCCGCCGTGTCATGCAATGTATTATCTTCGTGACGCCTTCAAATATGAATCAGATTCTTGCGCGTACAAACGGCTTTCTGCTGGCCCTGGTACTGGGTACCGTAGTCCTCTATTTCGGCCAGCCAATTCTTATCCCGTTGTTCCTGGGCGCCCTGTTCGCCATGCTCATGGCACCGCTATGCAGGCGCCTCGATAAGAAAATGAATCGCAGCCTTTCCAGCTTTACCTGCACCCTCATTGTGATGTTCTCTCTGTTGGTTATTTTGGGAATCGGCGCCTGGCAAATGGCTTCTTTTGTAGAAGATATTCCTGCCTTAAAAGAAAGAGGTGGAAAACTGGTGAACACTATCGAAACCTTTATTGAGAATAAATTTGATATTTCGCAGGAGAAACAGGAGAGCCTTGTCAAAAAACAACTGAGCACGCTTGGCGAATCAGCAGCCGGTTTTGCGGCTCGGTTACTGGGAAGTCTGACGTCCACCATTGGCTGGCTGGTTTTGTCGCTCCTGTTCACTTTCCTTTTTCTGTACGCGAAAGAGCGGTATGAATTATTCTTTGTGAAGTTTTTCGGAAGGAAGGACCCATCGGCAGTAAAAGCTGTCGTCGGGCAGATAAGCATGGTCTCGGAACAATACCTGCTTGGCCGGACAATTTCAATCGTGATCCTGTTTGTCTGCTATGCTACGGCATTGCTGGTTATCGGCATAAAGAACGCGATCTTGCTCGCCGCCGTGGCCTCCCTCCTGACTATCATTCCTTATGCCGGAACGATCTTCGGTACAATATTCCCCATTATCATGGCACTGGTGACGGAAGACTCGTTTCAGCCTGTTCTTTGGACCGCGATTGCCATGATCGCCATCCAGGCTTTCGATAATTATTTTATAGAACCTTCCGTTATCGGCGGTGAAGTAAATCTCAGTGCAATGGCGACGATCGTGAGCATCGTCTGCGGCGGTTTTATGTGGGGAATCGTCGGAACAATACTATTTATCCCGCTGCTGGCAATCGTTAAAATTGTGTGCGATCACGTGGAAACTCTCAAACCGTTCGGATATATCATTGGTGATCCCCGCGGTAACAAACCTTCCCGGATGAAGACGCTGTTTAAAAAGAAGATCCGCCAGTAGAACAAAAAAAGCCGGAACGTCAATTCCGGCTTCTTCCGTTCAATTGTCCTTTAACGGTTTGCCGCTTGCATCAAAGCGGTAGGTTTTCATCCGGTCATTGGCATCCTGTATCTGAATCAGATACGTATCGCTGTTCTTGCTCCTGAAGATTGTGGCGTTCTCCCACCCCTGGTATTGCGATGCCTGTAAGGTTGATCGCAAACTTGCCGGTATTTCAGTTGCGTTAATTTTCACCATTTCTTTTACATAGTTCTGGGAAGGTTGGACAGCCGTGGTATCCCGCGGCGGTTGCGCAGGATTCTGTGCGTTGGCTACGGCTACACTTAAGCATAGTGCCCCTGCCATCATTAAAATTATCTTTTTCATCGTATAAAGTTTTTTTTAGTTAATACGTTTTCCACCATTAATTTTATGCCAACATCCGCATGGAAGAAAACCCATCCGGCAAGGCGGCAAAATCCTCATACCAGAAAGTTCAATACATGGGGAATCACTTCTATCGAAATGGACGACCCGCGTTCCACCTCGAGAAGTTCATCGTCAGCGTGTAACAGTTTTCCACCCCATTGGATAGTTACTTTCTTGGCCTTTAACGCCGTATAGAAGAACGACTCCTTTTTGCCTTTCTTCAACCTTTCGCGAATGTAGGACGCGAGTCGCTTGCGTTGTGATTCCGTTACCAGGATCACATCCAGTTCACCGTCGCCGGGATCTGCTTCCGGTGCAATATTTAAGTTTGGCCCCACGGAACGTATATTCATGATCTCTACCATGAGAAAATTTCCCTCATACTCCATCTCATCCAGTTTGATCCTGCAACGACGGGGTTTGTACCGTTTTACGATCTCCAGTAAAGTGGTCAGTGCCGTATGCAGTTCTTCTTCGGGATCATCCGATTTTATACTTCTGTCCTTCATTTCCCGCATCAGTCTTGGAAACACCCCAAATCCAAGCCCCTCCAGAAAAAACAGTTTCTTCCCAACCCCTTCAACCCTGGCTATATCGAATTTTTTTATGTTGTTATGTTTCCACCTGCCTATGATCTCATCCGTACTGCCGTTGATGCCAAGCGTCCGCGCGATATTGTTCGCTGTTCCAGACGGAACAAGTCCGACATTAAACCGTTTGGCCAGGACTTTCCGGTCAACGAGGTATGCCGCCAGTAATTTAATCGTTCCGTCACCACCCGCTACGGTAATGAAGTCCGTTCTATCGGGTATTCTTTTCTCACCGATCTGTTTCTTTGTGGAAGAATAACTACAGTCGAAACCTGCCGCCCTGATTTTTTCAATGAGGGTTTCTTTCGAATGGGCGCCTTCTCCAGCTTCAGGGTTGTGAAAAACCTTTACATACTTCATTTCCTTATACAGTTTGCCTGATCGAATACTATGCAATTTTATACCACGATGACTGGAATGATTTTGTAGGGTGATCCCGTATGAATATCCTGATCACCAATGATGATGGAATTTACAGCCCAGGCATCATGGCCCTTGCATCGATCGCCAGCCGCATGGGAAACGTACGGGTTGTGGCGCCGGACGTTGAACAGTCATCCATGGGGCACGCTATTACCGGATCCCGTCCGCTGTCATATCGAAAGTCTCCCATCAGTTTTGGTGATATCGATGCCTACCGCGTGAATGGCACACCCGCTGATTGCGTATCACTCGGAACTCATCTGTGGGCGAAGACGGATGTTGTATTGAGCGGGATCAACATGGGTTTAAACCTAGGGAATTCCATGTGGCACTCCGGAACACTGGCGGCCGCCAAGCAGGCGGTGCTTCTCGGTGTAAAAGGAATTGCCTTAAGTACTACCGCCGGGAAAACGGAGCCCGATTTTAAACGACTGGAACAGGCGGTGGAGACAACTCTTCGGATGTTGCTCGATAATAAAGACGTAAACCTTATTAACGTTAATTTTCCGCCAGATGCAAAAGGAATTAAATGGACCAGACAGTCGGTGCGGCTATACGACGGTATGGTAATGCCAGGTACTGATCCCCGTGGACAAAAACATTACTGGATCACAGTGGTTCCTCTTGACGCGGCCGAAGAAGGCACTGACCGTTGGGCTGTGGATGCCGGTTACATTTCCCTGACTCCCCTTCGCCTGGATTTAACGGATGAAAAAGAACTTATAAAAGCATTAGCCGGTGATCCGGTACCGTGGACGGCTGGAGTTAATTCATTAAAAAATGGAAAAGCATAACGGCAACAAAGAATCGGGGCAGGAAATAAATCGGATTTATACCCCCGTACCACCCCAAGTAATGGATCCTTCAACACTTCCACTATCCGGGAAAAAGAGGAAACAGAACAAAAAAAGCACTCCCGGCAAGGACCAGGGTGACGAAGAAAAACTTAACCCCGCAGAAGAATTGTAATTAACCAAACTCCAGGGCTATGATCGACTACAAAACAATATTAACCATCGTCGGCAACAGCGAACAGGACCAGTTCATCCACACTGCCAGTCGAATGCGAACAGCCTGGTCTCGTGATTCGCAGTTTATCTTTTTCCCGGCGGAGCGGCCGGACTACCACGAAAAGATCAGTTCGTTGAACGCGGTACAGTACCTTCGGCGGATCAGGCTACTTTATACCATGTTGATGAAATCCAACTAGCCGCATCAATTCTGCGCTGCCTTTAATCCCACTGTTCGTTCCTCTACGGAAGGAAGCGGTCGAAGATTATGAACCGGCTTGTCAAGGTAAAAGTAAGCGGTGGCAGAAATATCGTCCTGCCTGTAGAAATTTACCCATCCTCCGGGAAACGTCGCGTCGTCCAGGGACAAGGGCTTTTCCCTGTCAAGTAATTTAACCAAATCGTTTTCCGTTGACACCGTTACCGGAATAAGCTGTGCACCATTGCGTTTGTATTCTCTCACGCGGGGCAGCATATCGCCACCCATTAACTGGATGGTTACACGGCAGTCTTTGTTAAAGTAGACCGGATCGGGTACATGATAACGGTACAATGCCCACTCGCCGGTGAGCGTATCCGCCACGAGGCAACCTTGAAAGTCGTTCGCATATTTTCCCTGACCCCAGCCTGTACCGATGTAATCTTCCGTCCCCGTTCCGTTCAGCGTGGGTAACTCGCCGTCTCCGTCAAGAAAGACTTTTACCTCTCCCTCACCCCACCAGCTTTTCTGGTACAATGGATCCGTGATAACGCCCATATTCATCCCGAGATAACGGCCATTGCCCTGTATCCGGGGGAGAATTTCAAAGTCCTTACCCAGGGTCGGTCTCCTGTCGCGGCTCCAGAACGCGTGGAAATACAATACATCTTTATCAAGCGCCGCCATCTTCTGAAAATTGATGTCGTAAAACAGCATGACGGTGTTCCTGCCTTCGTTTACCAGGAGGACCCGGGCTCCGCTCCGGTATGGCATAGGTATATAACAATTGAACGAACGTCCCTCAGGATCGGAGAACAAGGCATTCTGAAACGCGGTTTTTTTGCCCAGGCCGATACCGAAGAAATCGCCTAACGGAACCGATACAGCCGGCGTCGGTGAACCGTCCCAGTACATTTCGATGCGCAGTGAACGAAGGGTAGCCGGTTCCCGGTCGCGTACAGTAAGCCATATTCGCTGGATAATACCGGCACCGGAAACATTCATCAGTACCTTTGTTTCTCCGGGCGCCACAAACTCGGAAGGATGTCCTTTTGCTTTTTTGTTCTCGGAACCTCCTTTGCCCTTCGCCGCCGTATTATTCTCGAAGCTTGCCCACCGCGTCTCAGCACCGGCCGGCATCCTGTACATCTCCTGGGCTATTGTTACCGGTACCGCGATCAGCAACGCGCCGGCAGTCAGTAAAAATTTGTAATAGATCCTATTCATGATAATAGTTGTTTGTCTGAAGTAATTCACGGAACGTAAAGTCATCACCTTTTCCGTTTTCCGTCTCAGCTCCCGAGCTGACGGTAGGCCAGCCAGGCCATCAATCCCGCCCCCTTGTGCAGGATGTCTTCGTCTACGTTAAATGTTGATGTATGAAGCCCGGAGGTAATTCCCTTTGCTTCGTTTTTGGTACCGATGACATAAAATACGGAAGGCACATGTTCACCATAGCGGGCAAAGTCTTCGGCAGCCATCCAACTGTCGATGTCGACGATATTTTCGGCACCCAGATATGCTTCCATATATCCCCGCAGCTGGGAAGCAAGCACCGTATCGTTGTACAAGGGCGGGTAGCCCCGTGTGAATTCAACGGTACAGGTAGCACCCATCCCTTCCGCCAGGTCCGTCGCCATTTTTTTAATTCGCTCCAACCCCTGTTCGCGCCATTCATGATCAAGTGTACGGAACGTTCCTTCCATCACAACGTCATCCGGGATCACGTTACAGGACCCATCGGCAGTCACCTTGCCGATCGACAATACCGACGGTATCTTCGGCGATCTGTTCCTGCTCACGATCTGCTGCAGCGCAACCGTGATGTGACTGGCAATCAGTACCGGGTCGATGACATTCTCGGGCATGGCGGCATGACCACCCTTACCATGAACAGTAATGCGGAAATTGTCGGAGCTTGCCATAAAACGCCCGGCCCTGATACCTGCCTTACCTGAAGGCAGGCCGGGCAGGACATGCTGCCCGATAGCAGCATGCACTTCAGGTTCGTGTAGTATACCAGCCTCTATCATCTTTAATGCACCACCGGGTATCAGTTCTTCGGCGGGCTGAAATAGGATCTTGACAGTGCCGGTCAAATCGTCTCTTATGCCGCGGAGGATTTTTGAGGCCAACAGAAGCATTGATGTATGGGCGTCGTGACCGCAGGCATGCATAACGCCCGGCGCATTGGAAACATAATCCACGGTATTGCTTTCATGGATCGGGAGCGCGTCAATATCGGCACGAAGCAACACCGTTTTGCCGGGCCTGGTCCCTGTAACGGTGACGTATACGCCGGTGTCTCCGATCTGCCTTATTTCGGCAAAACCGAGGGTCTTCAATTGAGCTTCTATATAAGCCGAGGTCCGAACCTCGCAGAATGATAATTCGGGGTTTGCATGAAGGTGGCGTCTCCACGCGACACAGGTTTCACGGCCTTCGAAGGCGAGTTGCTTGATCTTTTCCAGTATTTCCATCAGGTGAGTCCTCCATGTACTAAACTCACAAAATAGGTAATTTATAAATGCATTGAAAACCGTGCGGCATGAACCCGACACAGGGTTAGGTGTACCGGAACGAGGACAGAGGTGATCCTGGAACCTAGCGAGGTACATGCATGAAGGGTCGAAGGTAAACCCTGGACAGATGTTGGGTAAAGGAAGTGTATTGCGATGGGTTCGGTGACGGAATCCGATATCGCCTTAAGCCCTGAGGTCTGTGAGTATTCCGTTTATAAAACTCCGCCATTGAATTTTGTAGACGCCGAGAACAGGGCTTTCAACCACTCTGCCCTCACCGTTCACGTTATTTAACAGTTCGGCCGTTATATTCAAACCATTTCTGAAAACCCTGAAGGTGGTGATTGCATCGCTGGCAAGAATTCGCGCGTGCCCCAGTGCTTTGTAAAACGGTTTGGATATCGTGGAAACACCGATCGTCAACGTTTCGGATTCATTGTCAGCGCTGCCTTTATACTCCACCGATTCGATCTTTAACAGGCCGTCCATTGCAGGGTCTTTTGTGCCGGCCGGATGTATTCTCACAAGGTCATTTTTACGGGCCGGTCTGCTCAACGGACACCCTTCATCATCGACAAGAGAGAACGCCGGGAGGAGGGAGTCGGAAAGCGAGTGCCATCTGTTCACATCCAACAGTCTGCCTGACGCTGTCTTGAATATCTGTGGGGCGTATTGATCGGAATAGGTAGTAATGGTGCATCCGATGGCAAATTTTCTTTCGGGAAGCTGGTCAGAGTTTGTGATCATAAAGGTACCCTTGTTAACGGCGGTGTTCCAGCTAAAAACGGACCACTTAAAAAGACAGACATTGGCAACGATTTCGCGCAACAAGGAGTGGAGAACGCTGTGGATTTATTACACACTATCCAGCAGGAAAGGGGCATTTTGTCCGGTAATCTGCGGGTATTCTTAACACCTCAGAAGCAGCGACTGCAAGAACAGAGAAAGGCACTGTTTTGGAATGCATTTGATGTCTGAAAAGGGACAGGTTAAAATTAAATATAAACGTAATGTTATGAACAATTTGTTGCGTGGACTTATCGCGGGCTATGGCGCGAAAAAACTGGGTGGTGGTTGTCTGGGTACTGTTTTCATCTTCATCCTGATATGGGTTGCTCTGGGTCAATGCAACTGAATGACGGCTGCAGGTAGGTCAACATCTACAATGTACTGTGGATTTTATTCCCCTTTATGCCGTCACAGCATGTAAAAACGGGCAGGAATGATATTTGCCTGACCTGGTTGAGACAATACCACGTTATGGAAAAAAATCTGAGAATACTGGCGCTTGAGGATATGGAAGATGACCTGGAGCTGATCGAATACATTCTGTCGGATGCACAACTGGGGTTTACTACCGAGCGCGTCGATAACCGTGATGAATTCATTACCGCGTTAAAGCGGGGTAATATCGATGTTATTCTATCCGATCATTCTCTTCCGCAGTTTAATTCTCAGGAGGCGCTTACTATCTACCGGGAATCGGGGTTAAAGATCCCGTTTATTCTGGTGACGGGAGCCGTGTCGGAAGAATTCGCCGTAAACTCCCTTAAGCAGGGTGCTGACGACTATGTGTTAAAATCCAACCTGACACGGTTACCATCGGCCATCATCAACGCGGTCAAACAGCGGGAGGCGGAGGCTGCAAAGATGCTGGCGAATGACGCGATGCACAAACAGTACGAAGAACTGAAGAAGATCAACAAGGAACTGGACAGCTTCGTCTACAGTGTATCACACAATTTAAGGGCACCGCTCCGGTCTGTGTTGGGCCTGATCAATCTTGCCCGCATGGAGGACGAAAAGCATGGCCGCCTGTTCACCGACTATTTCAGGATGATGGAGACGAGCATGAACAAACTCGATGAGACTTTAAAGGAGATACTGGATTATTCGCGAAACGCCAGACAGGACCTCCACATCGAAAAAATCGATATCAGCAAGCTATTGTCCGATAATCTCGAGCGAATGCAGTTCACACCGGGGTCCGACCAGATCACAAAAAAAGTGGACATCCGGGAACATTGTCCTCTTTATTCAGACCGTTACAGGATTTCCGTAATATTCAATAATATCATCTCGAATGCCATAAAATACTACGATAAATTTAAACAGGAACCCTATTTACGGATCCTCATCGATATAAAACCAGACAATGTACACATGGAGTTCGAAGACAACGGCATCGGTATCGACAGGGAATACCTGAACAAGGTTTTCGATATGTTCTTCCGCGCAACCCAAAACAACGAGGGGGCGGGGCTGGGCTTATACATCGTACAGGAAGCGTTGGAGAAACTGAAGGGTACGATTACGATCAAATCGGAGCTTCACAAAGGGACGATCTTCATCATTGACGTCCCGAATACACCGGAATTACCGTCTGTTTTTGACCCGGGTCTTTCGTAATTGGGCCTAACGGACACCGGATTTAAAAATCACGCCCGGATAGATTTGAACAGTCAATATTTTGGCCTTACTTTCGTGGTATACTAGCAGCCGTTTCATGAGCCTTTACCAGACAATCCTGCTGATTGACGACGATACAGAGGACCAGGAATTTTTTTTGGATGCATTGCTGGAAATAGACCCGTTGATCCAATGCTCATTTGCCAATGACGGAGAAGAAGCATTAAAGCTGCTCGGAGATACCGTCATTAAGCCCGACTTGCTCTTCATCGATTTAAACATGCCGAAGTTGAATGGCAAGCAGGTTCTGTCCGAATTAAAAAAATCCGGCACGTTGCACGACATCCCTGTAGTCATGTATTCGACCTTCTTCGGGCCGCAGGATATCGATGAGATCCGTGCGCTTGGCGCCGCACATTATATGGTTAAAGCGACCCGGTTCGACGACCTGTGTGATTCACTGGAACATATTTTGTCGAAACACTGGTAATCAGACCAAGTCTTCCTGCGTAACCGGCAGGGACACGATAAAAGTCGATCCTTCGTTAACCTTGCTCCTGGCTGAGATAAAACCATTATGAAGCTCCGTAATCTTCTTGCAAAGCGCCAGGCCCACGCCCGTACCGGCATAGTCGCCGTGGTGTTGTAACCTCCTGAACATACCGAAGATCTCCTCCGCATATTTCTGATCGAAGCCAATCCCGTTGTCTTTGACAAAAATACGGCAGTATTTACCGCCCTGGTTCTTATCGTGCCCGTTAATACCCCGGCTGATTTCGGACCGGATCTCGATAACGACAGGTACCCCCGGCTTCCTGTATTTTATCGAGTTACTCAACAAATTCTGGAACAGCGGACGGATTAAAGTGGGACTTACATTAAGAGTGGGCAAGGGCTCTATGGAAACTATTGCATTCGCCTCACTGATCTCTTCCTCCATTTCCACAAGCAACTCGTTCAAAACGACGTTCAGATCGCTCGCCACAAATGCCGACTTATCCTGCGAGATCTTCGAGAACGCCAGGATGTCGATGATCAGGGCCTGCATCCGTTCTGCGGCTTGCTGGATCCTGCTCATTATCTTTGCATCGTCCTTGAGAACGTCCCGGTACTTCGTAAAGAGTCTGTCACTGAACATCCGGATCTTGCGAAGGGGTTCCTGCAGATCGTGCGACGCCATAAATGCAAACCGTTCGAGATCCTTGTTGGCCGATTCCAGGTTCGCGATATTTTCGAGCAGCTTATGATTGAGTTGTTTCACCTTCTCCTCCGAAATCTTCCTTTCATTGATCTCGCGTTCGAGGTTGCGGTTGATTGCGATCAATTTTTGTTCCTGCTCCAGTAACAACCTGTTCTTTTTATATAAGTCTATAAGCACGCCGACTTTCGCCCGCAACACATCGGGATTAAACGGTTTGAAGATATAATCCACCGCCCCGGACTGATAACCTCTGAACATATTTTCGTCACCGTAATTGTTGGCCGTGACAAAAATGATGGGAATATGACGAAGTTTTTCCCTTTCATAAATAAGCGACGCTGTCTCGAATCCATTCAGGTTAGGCATTTTAACATCCATGAGGATAATGGCGAAATCAAATTCATTAAGCAACACTTTCAATGCCTGCCTGCCGGAACTTGCTTTTACAAACTGATACCCGTCGGGTGCCAGGATGGTTTCGATGGAAAGCAAATTATCCTCCCGGTCGTCAACTAGTAATATTTTTGGCTGCATGCAATTCGTTATTTATTTACAAAACCACAAACGCATCAGGGAAAGTAGCTGGTCGATTTTTACCGGTTTGGTAATATAGTCGGATGCTCCTGCTTCAATACATTTCTGCCGGTCTCCCTTCATCGCTTTGGCTGTCACCGCGATGATCGGAAGGGTGTTGTTCTTATGCTCACGCCTGATCTTCTGCGTCGTCTCATAACCGTCCATTTCCGGCATCATGATATCCATCAGTACCATCTCGATCTTCGGATCTTCCGTAAGTATCTTTATCGCTTCCTTACCGCTTTCCGCGGTAATAACGTTGATGTTGAAGCGTTCGAACACAGTGGTCAGCGCGAACAGGTTACGCACATCGTCGTCGACGACAAGAATATTTTTTCCCGTCAGGATATCCTCTTTGTTCCGGATATTCTCGATGATCCTCCGCTTTTCAGGGGCGAGGTTCTTATGGTTGATGTGAAGGTGTGAGATGGTCTCCTCCAGCAGGTACTCGATCGAATTCACTCCTTTTACGATATGCGAACTCGAGTTGAGGTTCACACTTGTTTGTTCGACCTTGCTGAAATCGCGTGCGGAGTAGACGATCACCGGCGTCAACTCGTTCTTTGCCTTGCTGATCTCCTGAAGTAATTGCTGACCGCTGATATCGGGCATAGTATAATCCAGGATAATACAATCAAAATCCTCGTCAGCCACGAGATCCAGGGCCTCTCTGCCCGTACCGGCGATTGAAACACTCACGTTCTGATCGTAGTGGATCTTTGCGATCTGCGAAGAATCCAGTTCATTGTCCTCCACGATCAATATTTTTTTGACTTCCTTATTTTCATAGGCAATAATATTATCGAAAAGGTTGTTGAGCAGATCGTTGTCGATCGGTTTCAGCAGAAAGCTCCTGGCGCCCCGTTTCAGGGCGAGTAGCCTGTTCTCCTCGCCGGAAATGACATGGATCGGTATATGACGGTAGTTCAGATCATTGCGCAGAAGGTCGATCACCTTCCACCCGCTTGTCTCAGGAAGTTTGACATCGAGGGTGATGGCGATGGGAGAAAAACGGTTGATGAAATCAAAGACCTCAAGATAATTGGTCGCCACGATCGCTTTTAGTCCTTTTTCATGTGCCTTATCGATGAGGATTTTTCCAAACCGGAGATCGTCCTCGACGACCAGTACAACCCTGTCGCTAGGCTGGATATGGCTCCGGTCATCGCCGGTCTCGTTGATCATTTCGCTGACTATATCCATGTTTCTGGACTCCACGCCGTCATGGGTTATCCGCAAGTTCCCCAGTAATGTATTGACCTGGTTACCGTCGGGATCGAGTTGAAGCTGTTGAATAACTTTGATACTTTCGGAAACATCGCGTGTGGCTTTTTTTGTAGAGGTATTCAACGGCAGGTATAGGGTAAATGTACTTCCTTTTCCCGCCTGGCTCTCCAGTTCGATAGTTCCGCCCAACAGTTCCGCCAGTCCACGGCTAATTGAAAGACCCAAGCCGGTTCCGCCGTACTTGCGGCTGGTCGATCCTTCCGCCTGTTGAAAGGCTTCGAATATGATCGATTGTTTCTCCTGCGGAATCCCTATACCGGTGTCGCTGATGGAGAAAGCTACGACGGTTGTTGCCTCGTCGAGCGAGAGGACACCGGGCTTCCACAGCCTGTTCGCTTCGAAGATCTTCAATGAGACTTCTCCTTTCTCAGTAAACTTGAATGCATTAGACAACAGGTTCTTCAGTATCTGATTCAGCCGCTGGATGTCCGTCTCCATGGAATTGGGGAGATTGTAGTCGGTCTCGATCCGGAATTTCAGGCTGCGGGCTTCCGAAATAGGTTTAAAAGTAGTTTCCACGAAGGAAGCGATCTCTGCGATCCTCACCGCCGAGATGTTAGCTGAAATAAATCCCGATTCGATCTTTGACAGATCCAGGATGTCGTTGATCAGCTGGATCAGGTCGTCGCCGCACGAGTGAATCGTTTTTGCATAACGAATCTGCTTGTCGTTCAGATTTCCTTCCGCGTTCTCGTACAGTTGCTGCGCGAGGATCAGGAGGCTGTTCAACGGCGTCCTTAGTTCGTGCGACATATTAGCCAGGAACTCGGATTTGTATTTTGAGGTGAGTGTCAGCTGTTCAGCTTTTTCTTCAAGCGACTTCCGGGCTTCCTCCACTTCCTTGTTCTTGGCTTCCACCTCGTCTTTCTGTTTCACCAGTAACAAGGCTTTGTCCTGTAACTCGTCGTTGGTCCTGCGAAGTTCTTCCTGTTGTGTTTTCAACTCCCCGGCAAGTGACTGCGACTGGGCCAGCAACTCCTCTGTCCTGGTGTTCGTTTCAATGGTATTCAATACAATACCGAGGCTCTCCGTTAACTGGTCCAGGAAGTCAAGGTGTGTCTCGCTGAAGGGATCGAGGGACGCAAGCTCAATCACGGCTTTCACGTTGTTCTCGAATACGATGGGAAGAATGATCAGGTTTGAAGGTCTTGCTTTGCCGAGCCCGGAGTTTATCTTGACATAACCGTGCGGTACATTCGTAAGCAATATTTTTTCCTTTTCAAACGCGCACTGCCCGACTAACCCCTCGCCTATCGCAAATTCTCTCGGTATTGTTTTCTCTTCTTTGTAGGCGTAAGCGGCAAAGAGCTTAAGTTTCACCTGCTGCGTTTCCTCTTCCTGCTGCAGGATGTAGAACGCTCCATAGTGTGTGGATACCACCTGCGCAAGTTCAGACAGGATACGTTTGGTAACGGTCTTCAGGTCCTTCTGACCCTGAAGCATCTGCGTAAACTTCGCAAGGTTGGATTTTAACCAGTCCTGATCCTGGTTACGGAGAGTCGTTTCACGAAGGTTGGTGATCATCTGGTTTATCGTATCCTTCAATGCCTCCAGCTCACCTTTCGCGTCCACGCGGATAGTTCGTGTCAGGTCCCCTTTAGTTACGGCTGATGCTACTTCCGAAATCGAACGTACCTGGGTGGTCAGGTTAGCCGCAAGCTGGTTCACATTTTCGGTAAGGTCCTTCCATGTACCCGATGCGCCGGGCACACTGGCCTGGCCGCCCAACCGACCTTCCACGCCAACTTCACGGGCTACCGTAGTTACCTGTTCGGCAAACACAGCCAGCGTATCGATCATTTCATTTATGGTGTCGGTCAATTGTGCCAGTTCTCCCAGGGCATTGATCGACAGTTTCTGTTTCAGATTTCCCTTTGCAACGGAGGTCACCACTTTTGCAATACCGCGAACCTGGCCGGTGAGGTTGGATGCCATTTGATTTACGGAGTCAGTAAGGTCCTTCCAAGTTCCGGCTACACCACGGACTTCAGCCTGTCCGCCGAGCTTTCCTTCCGTTCCTACTTCCCTGGCCACGCGGGTCACCTCGAAAGCGAAAGAGTTCAGCTGTTCCACCATTGTGTTGATCGTGTTCTTCAACTCCAGCATTTCCCCGCGTACATCGACGGTGATTTTTTTCGACAAATCACCGTTGGCAACGGCCGTGGTTACACCTGCAATGTTCCGTACCTGGTCCGTCAGGTTACCGGCCATCTGATTCACGGAGTCGGTAAGGTCTTTCCATGTCCCTGCCACACCGGGTACGAATGCCTGGCCGCCCAGCTTTCCATCCGTTCCTACCTCGCGGGCTACACGGGTCACTTCAGATGCAAAACCACGAAGCTGATCCACCATTGTATTCAATGTATCCTTTAACTGCAAAATCTCCCCGCGAACATCCACGGTGATCTTCTTTGACAAATCGCCGTTGGCAACGGCGATCGCCACGTTGGCGATATTCCGGATCTGCGCGGTAAGATTACCGGCCATCTGGTTAACGGAATCGGTGAGTCCTTTCCAGACACCACCTACACCCTTAACCGTGGCCTGGCCGCCGAGCTTTCCTTCCGAACCTACCTCGCTAGCTACGCGGGTCACCTCCGAAGCAAAAGAGTTCAACTGATCCACCATGGTATTGATCGTATCCTTCAGCTCTAACATTTCGCCTTTCACATCCACGGTGATTTTCTTGGACAGGTCACCCTTTGCAACGGCGGTTGTTACTTCCGCGATATTCCGTACCTGGTTGGTGAGGTTGTCGGCCATTTTGTTCACGGAATCGGTCAGATCCTTCCATGTTCCGCCTACTCCCGGAACGTCGGCCTGACCGCCGAGCTGGCCTTCCGATCCAACTTCCCTGGCTACACGCGTAACTTCCGAACCGAAAGAATTCAGCTGGTCAACCATTGTGTTGATGGTGTTTTTCAATTCCAGCATTTCGCCGCGAACATCAACGGCGATCTTCTTGGACAAGTCGCCTTTCGCTACGGCAGTAGTAACTTCCGCTATGTTCCTCACCTGGTTGGTCAGGTTGGACGCCATCTGGTTTACGGAGTCCGTGAGATCCTTCCAGGTACCTCCGACACCCGGTACGTTGGCCTGACCTCCCAACTGACCTTCAGAACCAACCTCCCTGGCTACACGTGTAACCTCCGACGAGAACGAATTCAGCTGATCCACCATCGTATTGATCGTGTTTTTCAATTCCAGCAATTCACCTTTGGCATCCACGGTGATCTTTTTGGAGAGGTCGCCTTTGGCAACGGCTGTCGTCACTCCGGCGACGTTCCGGACTTGCGCTGTCAGGTTTCCGGCCATCTGGTTAACCGAGTCGGTCAGGTCTTTCCATACACCTCCCACTCCTTTAACCGTCGCCTGCCCGCCCAGTTTACCCTCGGTACCTACCTCCAGCGCAACGCGTGTAACCTCCGAACCGAAAGAATTAAGCTGATCCACCATCGTGTTGATGGTATTCTTTAACTCCAGCATTTCCCCCCGTACATCTACGGTAATTTTTTTCGACAAATCTCCGTTTGCGACTGCCGTTGTAACGCCTGCTATATTTCGAACCTGTCCGGTGAGATTGGATGCCATCTGGTTTACGGAATCCGTGAGATCTTTCCAGATTCCACCTACTCCCTTTACGGTTGCCTGTCCTCCCAACTTTCCTTCAGTTCCCACCTCAAGCGCCACGCGGGTTACTTCCGATCCGAAGGAGTTCAGCTGATCGACCATCGTGTTGATGGTGTTCTTCAACTCCAGCATTTCTCCCCGTACATCTACGGTAATTTTTTTCGACAAATCCCCGTTTGCAACGGCCGTTGTGACCCCCGCTATATTTCTTACCTGGTTGGTGAGGTTACCCGCCATCTGATTAACGGAGTCTGTAAGGTCTTTCCATGTACCTCCTACACCGGGTACGTCGGCCTGACCACCCAACTGCCCTTCCGAACCAACCTCTCTGGCTACACGCGTAACTTCAGACGAGAATGAATTCAGCTGATCCACCATGGTATTGATAGTGTTTTTCAATTCCAGCAGCTCACCTTTCGCGTCGACTGTAATTTTCTTCGATAAATCACCTTTAGCCACCGCCGTGGTCACACCGGCAATGTTCCTTACCTGTGCTGTCAGGTTTCCTGCCATCTGGTTAACCGAATCGGTCAGGTCCTTCCACACACCTCCTACACCTTTTACAGTTGCCTGGCCACCCAGTCTTCCTTCGGTACCGACTTCTAGGGCAACCCGCGTTACTTCCGATCCAAATGAATTGAGCTGGTCGACCATCGTGTTGATGGTATTTTTAAGCTCCAGCATTTCTCCTTTTACGTCGACGGTAATCTTCTTCGAAAGATTTCCCCGTGCAATAGCGGTCGTTACCTCGGCAATATTGCGAACCTGGTTCGTCAGGTTACCCGCCATATGATTCACGGAGTCCGTAAGATCCTTCCATACACCCCCGACTCCTTTTACCTTTGCCTGCCCGCCAAGCTTACCCTCCGACCCGACCTCGCGCGCCACCCGCGTGACTTCCATAGAGAAGAGGTTTAACTGTTTCACCATATAATTCACTTCCTTTGCTATACGCAAAAATTCACCTTCAAGCTTATGGTCTCCGATCTCCTCGGGCATCTCTTGCGAAAGGTTTCCGTTGGCTACGGAACTGATCACGTGTGCAATCTCGATAGTTGGGTGTACAAGGTCGGATATGAGGACGTTAAGGGAGTTTACACCTTCACTCCATGAGCCTTTCGCGCTTGGAATCTCGATCCGTTGTGTAAGTTTCCCCTCCTTGCCGATGGTATTGCCCGCGCGTGTGAACGCGAGCATCATCTTCTCATTCAGTGAAATGATCTCGTTCAGTGTGTCGAAGATCTTTCCGTTTAATCCGGTCTCATCGATGGGCATCCTCACCGTGAAGTTCCCGTTCTTCACTTCCGTCAGTACCCGCAACAGCTCCCTGGATGACGTGCTATCGAGGGACGAAATACTATGTCCTTTAGAATCGGGAAGTCCGTTGCCTCCATTATCCTTAAGGCTGTGATGTCCATCTCTTTTCTTTGTAGGTGCCGGTGATTTTTTCTTCGCTGATCCGATTCTTTTTTCCTTTACGGTGGATTTAGTCTTCATAGCTATTATTTCTTTTTGCAGGTTCGTTTTCAACGTCAATGGATTACCTTTGAACACAGGAGGAGACTCAAATTTATGGGGCTCCTTAACTGAAATGAAAGCCATTCTAAATTTTTTTTAACCGTAGTAAAAAATTGAATGGAATCCACTACTGTGGATTTTTTTCTTCACATAATCGGTGCCAACAAACACCGTAAAAAACAGCTAACTTCCTATTCGAGTTTTAAACTTTGTTGGCCAGTCCGGTAAAGAAATCCACATTGTCAGGGGGGCATGGTTTTTGACGAATTTATTCTATGAAACCGATCAGCAAAAAGATTCCGTTACCCTCAGATACCCTCCGGGATCTGGTAAATTCAAAACATTTCATCGTTTTCCCTGTTCGGGCGGACGCCCCTGCTCAGCCCTTCGAATACCTGACGCTGGAACAGTACTCTCAAAAAATCGCGTTATATCTTTCCAGTCTCAGGAATCTAAACTAGGATTCCCACCTCCCAGGGAAGAGGTCGCAGGTGTGTAAAATAGGCACATTGAAAATCCATGCTGTGGAAACTTTTCCACATTCGCGCAAATACTTCCCAACGGTTACAGCACCTCTAAAACTATGATGGCGTTCTTTCGCCAGGTACGCTAGCTTCAAAAATTGGCATCAATATTTCGAAGGCTGAAGAAAAAAAGTATGAACGGCTATCCGGAATACCGGCTCACAGATAATCATGTTATTCAATTCCTTCGCGAACTGAAAGAACGATTACATTATAATTCGATTCGGAAAGTAATTGCCACTCTCCGGCTTATCTTCCCCCTGCTCAGACAAACCTTCGATCCCGCTTTAAATGCCCTGATAATCGAAAAAACACCGCGGCTTTTGCACCTGATCTTCTTTAATTCCTGCACCGGTAACCACCCAGCGCCCGGACCAGCGGAGTTTCCGCACCTCGACGACGTTGTCGGAAAACTTTTTGAGCAGGACCAGGTAACGGGTAAACGTGTGTTCAGATCGGAAATCGACGGCCTCCGGGTTGTTTTCATTGTGCTGATGAGCCTTGAAGGTTTGTACAACACGGCGGGGATCAGGCTACTTCACCAAAACTTCGTAGGGGAGATCGACAATGCCGTGCAGGAGAAAGAAATGACTAATTAAAATTAAGCGAAAAAAAAATATGTTACAGCGACATCCATCCATCTTCATATCCATTGCACTTGTCGTAGCCGTCCTTAGCTTGAGTGGTATGGCGGCAGGTTCTGCATCTTTTGCCCGGATATTGTTTTACCTGTTTTTCGGTTTTGTAACCTTGTCCCTGGTACTTGGACCTATTCTCATCCGGCGGAGATAACTACCGGACGATTCGGATACCATACAAATAGCACTGGCAAGATACCCCGCGCGTCGAGAGCATTTTGACGCATTACTGCTCGATTTTGAACTTGATATAAAACGTTGTGCCCGATTTCAATTCACTCTTCACATCCACTTCAGCGCAATGACTGTTGAGAATATTTTTCGTAGAGGTCAACCCCAACCCCATACCACTGGTCTTGGCGGTAAAGAACGGGTCGAATAATTTCCCCAAATCCGCTTCCGATATTCCTTTGCCGTTATCCTGGAACGCCAGGGTAAGGAGTCCGTTATTAACGGTGGCAAATACCTTCAGCACACCTTTGCCGGGCACCATGGCTTCGATGGCATTGATAAGGATATTCAGCAGCGCTATTTTTATTTTCTCCTTATCCATAAGCATTCGGGGAAGGTCATTGGCGTAGTGACGCTGAAGTTCCATCTGGTTCAACTTGACCCGGTCCAACGCCAGTCCTATCGCTTCATCAAGAACATCAGACATGGAAGAAATCTCCAGATGGAGTTCTTTCGGTTTGGATGAGTTCAGCATTTCCCCCACGAGTTGCTCAATCCGGTTTACATTCCGCTCAATAATATCACCATATAAAGTTGCAGATTCATTTCCGTCCGGAATCTCCTTTCGCAGCTGGTCCAATGCCAGGTTCACATTCGTTAGCGGGTTTCGCACTTCATGTGCTATCGTCCGGGCGATCTTCCCTGTAAGCGACAACCGTTCCGCAACAATCATATCCCGCTCCGCTTGTTTCCGGACGGTTAGGTCATGTATAATACCCTGGTAGCAACAAAATTCAGACGCCTGGTCGGGTATGTATACACAATTCAGCAGGCAGACTTTTGTATCTCCGGATTTCGTGATCAGCGACAATTCAAAATCCTTGATCTGCTGAGTGTCCTGTAAACTCGATCTGAAAAAATCATAGTCCTCCGCGCGGGAAAAGATACAATCCACCGTGAGGGTGTCCACTTCGCCCGGAGAGTAGCCGAAGAACTTCAGGAATGAATCATTCACGTCCGTGAGAACGAGTTTATCCGTAGCCAAAAAGATAGGATCGATAGATCGTTCAAACAGAGACCGGTACTTTTTTTCTTTCTCATCCAGTTCCTTCACGATCTCTGCCTGCCTGATGGCATAACGGATGCTACGCTCCAGCAACGAAGAATTCAGATCACTTTTTACCAGATAATCCGATGCTCCATGACTACTGGCATCAATATCCACCTTTAAGTCTCCCTGACCCGTCAGGATAATCGAAGGTGTGAGGATCTTCCTGTCGTGAATGAACTTGATCAGTTCGAGGCCGTTTTCACTTCCCAGTCGGTAATCAATAAGAAAGACATCGAAACTTTCCTGCAAAATCCGGGTTCGGGCTAATGCCGGGTCGGCTTCCCAATTTATCTCAAATTCATAGTTATCAATTCCCGACAGGTACTCCCGTGTGAGCAGGACGTCATCTTCATCATCCTCGATCAACAACACTCTTATATGGCTTGATTTCATAGTACATCGGTTTACAATCACGCATAGCCGTTCGTCTCACGAACTGTTTCCTACATCCGGCTGATGACCGTAGGTCAACAAATGGGATGCCATCTGTCCGGAAAAGAACATCCCGTTTTCATAAAAGCTCAACGGCATGGACTCTTTCATCGCGAAGACCCTGTGGAGATCATACTATAAAAAAAAATCGGATACCGATTCAGTCTGCCGGATGTTGATAATTCCGGTTAATAAAATCCACCGCGCTATGAATGGTTTGGGGCGGCGGGGAGACAATTCCCCAACGGAATTATTTCGTCCATTTATTGTTTGGGTGTCCATGAGGGACGAAAATATTTCCACATCGGTGTTTCTTGCGGACGATGACGAGGACGACTGCATGTTATTCCGTGATGCGCTCAATGAAGTGGCCGGTTATGTTTCCCTGACGGTACTGAGTAACGGAGAAGCACTTATGAACGTACTGGAAAGGGATACGGCCACCAGGCCTGGGGTGATATTCCTGGACCTCAATATGCCGCGAAAAAACGGGTTTGAGTGCCTGAAGGAAATCAAACAGTCCGATCAGCTGAAACATATTCCGGTCGTCATCTTTTCAACGTCGAGCCAGAAAGAGTCTGTTCAAAAAGCGTTCAGCGAAGGAGCAAACCGGTATATCTGCAAACCCGTCAACTTTCACCTGCTAAAAAAAACAATCCGTAAAGTTCTTTCCATAAACTGGAAGGATGGTTCAGCGATCGCATTCAAAGACTTCATACTCCGTCCCTGACCTGACCAACGGCATTTCGGGCGGGAACCTGACAACGGCGTGAAAGTGAATTAAAATCCACATTCCGTTGTGTATCTCCTACATCTCGCCTCCTGTCTGTCGCTTCAGTGCCCGCAAATCGCAAAGCCAAAAAGATGGTATGATATTTTTAAAAAGAGAGGTATAAATCAATTCAACAGACAGGTGAGCTATTAAATTATATACCTATGAAAAAAGTAACATTAATCATTGTCGTCATACTTCTGGCGATTGTCAATCACACATTTGCGCAGGAGCCTGCTATCGTCACGAGTGATAAACCAGGATGGCATAAAATCGGTGAAGTAAAAGCCAGTTTCAAAACCGAGAGCGAATCCATTTCGGTTTTTGGAAAGGATGAATTTAAATCGATTAAGCTGAAGATCACCGACGCACCGATCAACATCGATAAGGTGACGGTATTTTACGAATCGGGCGCAACGCAGGAAATACCTGTTAACGGAACGTTCAAGGCGGGATCGGAGACCGGCCAGTTCAATCTCAAGAATCCAACAGATGAGCTGCAAAAAATTACATTCACATACAAAAGTGAACCGAATGTTAATGAAAACAAGGCCCACGTGGAGTTGTATGGCCTGAAATAAAAACAAACAAAAAAAGGCCGATCGTCTTGTATCGGCCTTTTATGTGTTTTGTTCCGGATTGATTTATTGAATCATCTTCATCATTAAATCGCCATCCCTGGTGAAGACCAAAACAACGGTCCTCATATCTCGTTCAACCACAGCTTCATAGTAAGCTGTTCCGAAGGAATCAATGTGCGAAGCCTTTCCAAGATGCCATCCCGGGTACTCCTTCTCAAGGAGTTCGCCTACGTCAACCGGCAACTCAAACTGTTTGATCTCATTCTTGACCTGGTTTACGTATCCCGATTCATCAAACTGCAGCGTCACTGACTTTCCGTCAAGTTTAAAGTTCGCTTCGTAACTGATCTCGTTAATACTCCAGGATACCTGGTGTATCTTCGGATAAAGCACTTCAAAAGCTTCCACGATATGTTGAGGTACCTCCTGGTCATCATCCTGGGCGGCAGCTACGCCGGCAGTGCATATGATGAGAATTGCGGTAAGGGCTTTATTGATGATTCGATTAATTCCGGTGTTCATATAGGCTATATAACTTTACTGATATTTTTGGTCTCTCATTGTTTGGTCAGGGCGCAGTCCTTCCAGGACCTCTGAGGCACACGTACTTCTTCTTAAAACATGGGAAATCGCTCAGCAGCGAAACAAACAGAAAGGATTTTTCACCCGAAAAGAAAAGCTGCCCTCCTCACCTTCCCGGCATTTTGCCTTCGGGGGAGGAAAAAATTTGACTACCTGATCGTTAAACATGATGTTTAGATTAAAGCCTCCTGTGTTTTTGCCGTCGGAATACCGGAAAATACCGTTACTCCGCACTATTCCAGGTCAAATAGCAAAGGTTAATCGGGGATAGCCGGGGAAGGTAACAGGGGTTTTCAGGGATTTTTTCAGGCCCTCAGGGCAGTTGTTGGCTTCGCGCGGCGCTACTCGTATTTTCCTTGCCCCTCGGTTTATTAAACACGATGTATGCGGTGACGGCCAGTACGATCAGCGCGATACCGACGATCATAAACGTTCTTTTTACCATAAATCTCCAATTACAGACAATTATAAAACAGGTAACTGGTAAAAACTCCTCCCATTTACGTCAGGATTTTTTTTGCGCGGGAGCAGGCGGTGAACTGAGCGTTACCGGGGCTGATTCTGAAAAGTAACGGTAAAATGGTGGATCTCCCCGGCATACGAATAACCGACATTAAATCCCGCGACATCGCAGATCTTCTTAACGATGGACAAACCAAGGCCATGCCCCATGGCTGTTCTGGATTCGCGGTGAAAGCGCTGAAATATTTTTTCAGGAAATTCCAGGGGCGCGCCCGGGTTGCTGACCGTGATGTGGTTTGCACTAAAATCGATGGAGACTGTTCCGGATTCGGATGCGTGACGCACGGCATTGGAGATCAGATTATTTGCAAGCACGTCAAATAGGACGGGGTTAGCCCTGAGAAAGATTTGTTCCCGGCCTGTCAGGCTGATCGTTAACTGCCGGTCATTCGCCTGACTCCGGTATACATCAATACACCTGGCCAGCGCCGTCTTCATTTCAATTTCTTCCACTTCAAAGAACTGCCTGTTTTCAATTTTGGAGAGCAGAAGCAGGTTCTTATTTAAACGTGAAATCCGGTCCATAGCCTCCAACAGGCTTTCAACGAGGTCGGCTTGTTCCTGGGTCAGGTCCCTGGTCTGGGCGAGCAGTTCCAGTTTCGATCGGCTTATCGCGAGGGGAGTTTGAAGTTCGTGCGAAGCATTTTCTGTAAATTCTTTCTGGCTTTGATAGCTTTCGTGGTTCCGGTTGACCAGTTGGGTAATCGCTGTACTGAGGTCCCGGAATTCGGCTGTGGAAGATTTCGGGAGGTCAATAGTTGTATCCGTATCGATCTGGTAACGTTTCAGGCGGTCAAGGATAACATAAAACGGGTTCCAGATCGTCGCCGACAATTGCCGGTTAATAAAAACAAAACCGAGTAACAACAACGCTATCAGTGTAACCTGTACCGCCACGATAGCGGAGACGAGGTCGGTTGTATTGAGCATCGATTCCTGTATCTGCAATACATAGGGTTTACCATCGATATTCACCCCTGACCGCAGGATCCGAAAGGGATGTCTTTCATCTTCTTCAATAGATATGATAGTGGTCAGGATCGTGTCCTTTTCGACCGGTTCTTCCGTTTTTTCCAGGACGATCTCGTCGTTCATCAGGCTAAAAAACTTTAGGTCTTCTTCCGTTTTGAGCAGGGGAAGTAACTCGTAAAACTCCTCTTTATGCGAGAGGAGTTCCCGATCCATATTGCGGATCATCAATGCCTGAATGGAAAAATAGAACAAGGGTGTGACGATCAGGAGTAATAGTGTGGAAAAAATCACATAATTCCTGATCGTACGGGTTAACAGCTTCATGCCTCAAATTTATAACCGAGGCCGTATATTGTTTTAATATAGTCCGGACAATTTACTTCCTGGAGTTTCTTTTTGAGGTTCTTCATGTGGGCGTAAATAAAGTCGAAGTTATCAAAAACATCGGCGTCATCGCCCGACAGGTGCTCGGCAATGGCGTTTTTTGTGACCACCCTGTTTTTGTTCGACGCCAGGAATAAAAGCAGGTCGTATTCTTTCCGTGTAAGATCCACGGCTTTACCACTGACCGATACAGTCTTGCCCAGGAGGTCGATGGTAATTTCGTGAAGAGTAATCGTGTTATTTCCTCCGAAGCGTTTTCTTCTGATAACAGCCGATACCCTGGCGCCCAGCTCGGCCAGGTGAAACGGTTTGGGTAAATAGTCGTCGGCGCCCATATTCAGTCCGACGATCCGGTCATCAATGGAATTTCTTGCCGAGATAATAATCACGCCGTCCAGTTTACCTTCTTCTTTGAGCCGTTCCAGAATTTTCAGCCCGTTTCCATCCGGAAGGGTGATGTCGAGCAGGATGCAGTCATACTCGTGCATCAGGATCTTTTCGTCCGCCTCCTTTGCCGTATACGCTACCTCGGTTACATAACTCTCCTGTCGCAAGTACTGGACAATGCTTTTGGCCATTTCACGCTCGTCCTCGACAATTAGAATTTTCATCTTTTACTTCGTTAAGTCCCCGGAGTTGGCCCGGGTCCGTGTTCCGCAAAGCGGGATATTGTCATTTTATTTCTAGTTGCATCCGCAGCCTCCGCCGTTCTTTCCTCCGTTTGCACCGGACGCTCCCTCACGGTACATCTGGAAGCTCGTCTCGAATTTTTGGGTTTTACGCGCGGCGAGTTCCATTTCGGAATCATTGAGATTCATTTTCTGGTACTCCTTGACAGGCGAACAACCCATGGCAGACCACGATACAACAAGCGCTGCAAGCAGGGTACGCAAAATTCCATTAGTTTTCATAAAATATGTTTTAAGTCGATATGGGTTGTTTTTAATTAGTGAGATTACCTGATCGGTGACACCCATGCATTGATCACGTTGTCAGGTTAATGTTTTTTGAGGTATAAATCTGATCGCGATCGTCAACTACGATACAGGCTATCCCTTTCAATTGATTTATCAGATCGATACCTGCCTTGATGCCCATCACCATTACCGGTGTTGCCATTGCATCGGCAATTTCAGCGCTGGCACAAATGATAGTAACACTTTTGATTCCGTGTACCGGGTATCCGGTTTTCGGATCGATCGTATGGGAATATTTTTTACCGTTGATGACCGCAAATTTTTCATAGTTGCCGGATGTTGCCACGGAAGTCTCGCTGAGTTTTAACGAGGCGAGCGGCAGGTCCTTCTTATCCGGGTCCGCGATGCCGATAGTCCAGGCATCACCATTTGGTTGCGTTCCCCAAACCGTGAGGTCCCCTGCCGCATTTACCACTCCGCTCTTTACACCAGAATTTTTCATCACTTGTCTTGCCTGGTCGGCTGCATACCCTTTACCGATTCCGCCGAATCCGATACGCATCCCTTTATCTTTCAGGAAAACAGTCCCTGCTTTCCCGTCAAGTATGACGTTCCGGTAGTTGATGAGGCGGACCATGGACTTTGCAACTGTCTCATCCGGTAACGAAGTCATGTCCCGGTCAAAATTCCACAGGCTTTTGTCAATTGATCCATATGTGATATCAAACGCACCTTGCGTAAGCCTGGAAATCCTCAACGACCGTTCGATCAGGTCAAAGACTTCACGGTCGACTTTAACGGGTTCTATACCCGCCATTGCGTTGATCCGGTTCGTCTGACTGTCGTCGCCAAAGGTTGTTAACAATTGTTCTATACGCCGGACTTCGGCTACCGCTTCGGATATACGCGCCTCCGCCCATTCTTCATCCATGGCAACCACGGAAAATCCGAATTGGTTGCCCATGAGTTTCAAACCCCTGCTGAATACACGTTCCTCCAGCGCCGTCATTATTTTCTTGTTGCAAGTGTCTTCTCCAAATCAGCGATAAAAGTATCCTGGCTGGCAAACACATAACCATCCCATTCCTTGATGACCTTTCCGCCTGAATCAAGTAACAGTGTCAGCGGAAATTTCCCATTGGGGTTATATTTTTCCGCCAATACTTCATTGTGGCGCGCCAGTTCCTTCGACAACTGGTTCTTTTTTGTTCTGGGAAAGTCGGCGCGGACCAGGATCAGGTTCTTCTCAGCGATCGCCGAAAACGGCTGGCTTTCGAACACTTCCTTTTTCATTTTGATACAGGGTGCACACCAGTCGGAGCCGGAAAAGTTGAGCAGGATAAATTTATTGTCGCTTGCTGCTGCCGCCTTTGCTGCATCAAAATTGGTTAGCCAGACCTGTGGTGCGACTGCGATCAGTAAAAGGCTTATCAGAATTGCTTTCATATAGCCGTTATTTAAATTTCAGTAGAAGAGAAAAAATATCAGCACTCAACCCGGTAGATCGTTCATAATGTCCATACCGCAATTCCAGTGCGTTAAACCTGGATACTCCCGCTATCCCGCCCGGCGGCGCATACCGGACACCAAGGCCGACCATGTTGCTGGTCAGGGTAGACAGGTCATAGTCGCTGGTATAAAACTCCTCGCTCAGGGCATGTTGCTGGTATCCCGCAAAATACTTCACACCCGTCTGGGTATAATATCGATAAAACGGGCTAACCGAAAAGAACGGTGTGATCTTAACCGGTATCTCCAGTTCGGCGGTATGCGCATCCATTCCCCAGGTATCGTGATAGTACCGGTAGTACGTCCGGAAAATAAAACGGTCTCCCGCGAAGTAGTTCAATCGTATTCCAACAGGTATCTTAAAGCGGGTATCGGGCAGGTTTTCCACTTTATGAGACCCGTCGTTAAAGTAGGTCCTGTGGTACAGTGTGGCCAATTGTCCCTCCTGGTAGGCGACATCGGCGAGCAAGAGGAGCTGAAGTCTTTTATTAACGACCTGGCTAAGCGTAAATGATGTACTATACGAGTTCCGGGGTTTCGACCCCCCGTCTCCGCCGCGGCGCAGTTCTACGGGAAGAATGACACTCCATGTATCCAGAAATACCTGGCCTTTCGCGCTGAACTCCCGGTTCTTGTCTTTCGACAGTTTTGACCATCCGAGGCTCAGGCCTTTGGAGAAATAGTCGAACTCAGTGGAGATCGATCCGTTAATGCTTACCGTTGAACCTTTTGCCTCGTTCGTGATCGAATAGTTAACAGATGGATAGATTCTTTTGTCTTTCGAGGATGCGGATGACAACGTATTGGGATCGATTTTATCCGACGATGCCGACGAGTAAAGATCGATGCCTACTTCGGCTGTGATCGAGTGCTTCCGCTTCCGGTGATCATACCGGGATAATTTTACATCGATGGTTGTGGCAAAATCCGTCAGGTGCTCCGATCCGATACCTCCCGTCACGGCGGAGTTGTTGCCTTCCTGTTTATAATAACTTGATACAAAGTTGACCTCCTCCAGCTTCAGCTTCCTGGATTTATAGGAAGACGAATCCTGTGAAGATTGTGAAAAACCCGCTAATGTGAGAAGAAAGATACCACACGCCGCCAATGAAATTCTGAGCATACCGCACCGTAATTTTAGACCTGAGATTTATTGTACAAAAAAAGAAATACATTCTGAAGGGATTCTGAATTCAGCTTTTTCGCAATCTGTTCACGGCTTTTACGCCCTCGAACCAGGTAACGGAAGCAAATCCTGATAACACGCTGATGAAAAACTGAAATCCATCCGGCCTTTCAAATTCAAAAAAACGGGTGAAAGGGGGTACAAAAAGAAAGGATGCGGCCAGCGCCAGCGTAATGAAAATAATCAGCGGAACGAGCTTGTTCCGGTATCCCAGCGTCGTGAAGATGGAGTAGTAAAAAGACCTGTTCACCAGCGTCAAAAATACGTTGGCAGTGAGTAAGGTGATGAACACCATTGTACGGGTAACTGGCTCGTTAAACGCATGTTGAACAGCGAATTGATAGGTAAATAACGTTCCCGCCGAAATGACCAGCCCCTGTACTATGCTGGTACCAAGTTCCTGCATGCTGAAAAAGGTCGACGTAAAAGGGCGGGGTTTTTGAAACATGATATTTTTCTCCATGGGTTCATTTTCATACAGGATGGAACACGTGGGTCCCATTATTAATTCCAGGAAAATGACATGAACCGGCGAAAAAATAGCCGGGTAGATCCATCCCAGAGCAAGGGGAACAAAGACTGTCAGTATTATGGGAATATGAATAGAAATAATGTACTGAATGGCCTTTTTGAGATTGGAATAGATCTTCCTTCCCATGGCGATCGCGTCCACCATCCGGGAAAGGTCATCGTCGGTTATGATCAGAGACGAGACTTCTTTCGCGATCTCACTCCCTTTTTTTCCCATCGCAATTCCAATGTGCGCAGTCTTCAGTGCAGGACCGTCGTTCACACCGTCTCCGGTCATGGCGACGATCTGGCCATTTGCCTTTAATGCGTTCAATATCCTGAGTTTGGCATCCGGGAACATCCGTGTGAAAATGTTTGTACTCATTACTTTCTCCTTCACCTCTTCTTCGCTCATCCGTAACAACGCTTCGCCGTTCAATACATTTTCGCGTCCCTGAAAATTAATTTGCCGGGCGATCGTCGTGGTCGTCGCAGCGTTATCGCCGGTTATGATCTTCACGGCGATACCTGCCCTGTAAAACGACTCGAATACTTCCTGGATATTTTTCTTTGGCGGATCATAGAAGGCAACCAGTCCGCGAAACGTGAAGGGCAGCTGCTGTTGTTCATCGGGGAAATTGTCTCCTTTAAAATCCGACGTAGCAACACCCAATACCCGGAAACCCTCGCCGGACAGGGATTGCAACGCTTTTTCGATAATTTCCTTCTCGTCGGCTGAAAGAAGCGAGACAGCAATAACAGCTTCCGGGGCACCTTTGGCGGCGATCAGGCGTGTCCCGGCGTCATCTTCAAAAACGTGTGTCATCATCGGCGGTCTTCCGCCCAGCGGATATTCCCGGACGAGTTTAAAAAATGGTCTTCGGTCTAAAACCGCGCCTTTTCCATATGCTTCATGCAGGGCTACTTCCATCGGGTCGAAAGGGATAGGCTCGCTGGACCACATTCCCAATTCAATCAATTCCCGTTCTTCATCCTGGGTCGCTGGGCGACCGGTTTGCTTTCCCGCAATAAATACAAACACCTTTGCCAGGGTCATCCGGTTTTCAGTGATCGTACCGGTCTTGTCCGTGCAAATAACGGTAGCGCTACCTAACGTTTCAACCGTTTTCGTTTGCTTTACAATTATTCCGACCTTCATCAACCTCCAGGCGCCCAGGGCCATAAAGGTTGTAAAAGCTACGGGTATCTCTTCCGGCAGGATGCTCATCGCCAACGTGAGTGCTTTAAGCAGGCTGTCCAGCAACTGGTATGATTCGAAATAATTAATAGCCCAAACGATAAGAAAAACGACCGTTCCGACCGCGGCCATCCGCCCGACAAAACTAGCGACCTGCCGTTGCAGCGGCGTTTCCTCCTCTTTGATGGATTCAATACTTTTTCCGATTTTTCCAAGCTCCGTGCCCGATCCGATAGCATCTACACGGGCAATGGCCAGACCACCGACTACGGTTGTTCCCTGAAATATCCTGTTTGCTTCCGTGTCTGCATTCTTGAAGACGGCGAGCGATTCGCCCGTCAGAATAGACTCGTTCACCGCGAAGTCGTTCGAATGAATGATGATACCATCGGCGGGGACCGATGTCCCCTCCTCTACTATTATAATATCGCCGATAACGATATCCTCTCTTCTGATCTCCTGAATAGCTCCTTCGCGGATCACCCTGCAGGCGGATTTAGTCAGGGTCTTCAGGGCATCCAGTGCATGACGACTGCGGGATTCCTGGTACAGCGAGATACCCGTAACAAGAAAGATCGCGAATACCATAAACATCCCGTCGCCGGTTTTACCGCTGATGAAATACAATAGAGAAGCAACCAGCAGCAACACGATCATCGGCTCACCCATCAATGCCTTTAGCCTGTCAAAAAGACTGTACTTCTTTTCGGCCGTCTCATTTCTTCCAAATGTCCTCCTGGAGTCACTAACCTGTGCGTTGGTCAGTCCTTGAAAACCATAGTTGTTGGACGGGGAGATCATGTTGAAAGGTAGAAATTTTTCGCATTAGTATTTCCAGGGCTGTGTAAGGACCATCATGTGAGCAGGAATGCTGTTAGCCCGGTAACAACGTTAAAAACAATGAACGGTTTTTCGGGTTGGAATATCATTCAGGTCGGTAACAAGTCAGAAGATCCAGTTTGTATAATATATCACTTCACCGGCTATTTGTTTGGCAGATTAAAACGATATTGAACTCAAAAAACCGAATAGCCGGATGCCGTCAGCACAAGTGTCGCAGGTCCCCAGATCGTTATGGGAACTGGAACTGGAAAAATCATCATCCCGGTACCACATCGTGGCGGCGTGGGTAGCTATTATCTTTGATCCGGTATTTGCCGTCACGGATTATTTCAATATACCCGAAAGCTGGGGACATGTGTTTATCTTAAGGCTGAGTGTATCGGCTATCACCCTGGCCGCTGTGATCTTCAGGCGATACATTCCATCCTACTTCCTGGTTGTTATCCCCTTTACCCTGATCTCCCTGCAAAACGCGTATACGTATAGCCTTATCGGTTCGGAACACCTCCTTGGACACAACCTGAACTACATGGCACTGCTTGTTGGCGCGGCCATGTTTGTCATCTGGGACTGGCAATACTCCGTGGTACTTGTATTGATCTCCGCATTGGCCACGTCGTATTTCCTGACCGCGAATCCTTTGCTCGAGTTAAACCAGTTTTTTGTAAGAGGTGGATTGCTGCTGATTGCATCGGCCGCTTTTATGACCATATTAATACGTACACGGCACGATCTCACGGTGAAGGAGATCAAGGCGCGGATAGCCCTCCAGCTGAGTAACGAGGCCATCAAAGCGCAGAACGAAGAGATCAAAAATCAAAACCTGGAAATCCAGGCGCAAGGTGAGGAAATAAGGGGTATCAATGAAAACCTGGAGAGCCTGGTAGCATCAAGGACGGCAGAACTTGAAAAGAAGAACAAGGCTCTCGAAGAATATGCTTTTATCAATGCGCATAAGTTGCGAAGTCCCGTCGCCAGCATACTGGGATTGATCAATCTCCTGAACAAGATGCCCGTCAGCGACGAGAGCAAATCCGTACTGGAACACCTTAAATCATCCGCTGAAAAACTGGATGAGATCGTTTCATCCATCACCAAAGCGATTCAGCGCGGAGAGCGAAAGTAGGATCGCTCTCCGCCGCCCGCTTATCGCTTCCGTTTCTTAACAACCGTTGTTGATCTCGTCGCCTTACCACGCTTGCCCTGGACGGTAGTCGTTTTGCGGGTTGCCTTCACTTCCCTGCCGCGTGGTGTTGTCGCAGTGCGGGTAGTCGTCCTTGTCGTCCGGTAATGGGTTACCGATGCCTGGTTCCGCGTCCGGACTGTAACCGAGGTGGTACGGTGCGGGGTGTACACGCGGTGCGCATGAACGACGCGGTGGGTATGAACAACTACATAATGATGCCTGTAGGGAGCCCGGTAGGGATAAAACACATGCCAGCGAACAGGCCTCCACGGATGATACCATACGGGTCTGACCCGCCATCCCCAGGGGGAAATCCATACCGCGTAAGCCGGCGCATATACATACCGGACAGCCGGCCAGGCCCAGACATTGACGACAACTGTTGTTTTGACGTTTTGTGCCTGCGGTTTTTCAGGCGCCGGTTCCACGATCACCTGTTCCCCGTAAATATCTTCATCGCCAACGATCTGAAGAACCGCGTCATCATTACCTTTTTTTTCCAGCTCAATGACCGCCACATCCTGATTTTCCGTTTCTGAGACCACTGCCTGTAAGATAAAGGCATGCGCATCGCCGTCTCTTTGGTCAATGACCCGGATGTAGTCGATCTCACCGTCGCCATTCAGGTCCAGGTTATTGACTTTGTTGTCTTCGCTGTTGATGAGCCTTTCAAATTCCTCCGGGGAACCGGCTTTTTTAAACATTTCCAGTGCGCCTTCGAGGCTGAAATTGTCGCCAGGCAAACCGGTAGAATCCTGGTCAGCAACTGACTGAGCTTGAATGGTCCCGGCGGCCAGGATACACGCGGCAACTATTAAATACTTGCGTTTAAAATTCATGATTCTTCAATTTTCGCGGTTAGACTATAACAGGTCAGAAAGGTTTAACCCATATGTAAAATTAGCCACGATACCCTATCCCCTGTCTGCGGACACCCTGAATAACGTCAGTCCGGCGACTGATTCATATCAGGAAAGCCCCGGTCATTCGCCCCTAATTTTAATCATTCGCAGGAAAGGTAGCTAAAAATCGCCGAGTGTGACTTTAGTTACTGATCACCAGAACGACAAAATATACTTTTACAAAAACATTTAACACCATGAAAAAAAATATGGGTTCGGCAGACAGGATTATCAGGTTAATAATCGCTGCAATCGTTGTTACACTTTATTTTACCGGAATTATTGAAGGTACTTTGGGACTGGTCCTGATCGCGTTTGCCGCCATCATGGTACTCACCAGCCTGATCGGATTCTGTCCGTTATACCTTCCATTCGGGCTCAGTACATTGAGAAAAAAGATCTATTCCAAGGGACAATAAAAACGTACAGACATGATTGATTTACTAAAGAAAACGTTCGGGATCGGCACAGCCCCCGATTTTAAAAATCTACTTAAGGAAGGAGCCGTCATACTGGACGTTCGTTCAAGAGGCGAATACAAGGGCGGGCATATCAAGGGTTCGCTCAATATCCCCCTTGATGAGTTAGCTAGTAACCTCAACCGGATTCCCGATAAAAATAAACCGATCATTACTTGCTGCGCATCGGGCGGACGAAGCGGATCGGCGTGTGGTATACTGAAGTCGCACGGATACACAAATGTCATCAACGGCGGTGGCTGGTCATCGCTGCAACATAAGCTATCGTAACATGGAACCACATTTTTATAACGTCGAGATCGCGTGGAATAAAGACCGCAGGGGAATGATGTGTTCCCCAGAACTGGCGGGTGAACATACAGGTGCGGGTGGTTGCATTGAGGTTGCAACTCCACCCGAATTTCCCAAAGGTATACCTGGTATCTGGTCACCCGAACATCTATTCACCGCTTCTGTGAGCAGTTGCCTGATGACGACCTTCCTGGCGATTGCCGAAAATTCCAAACTGGATTTCGTTTCTTTCAACTGCACGTCGAAAGGCAAACTGGACCAGGTCGATGGTAAATTTATGATGACCGAAGTGTTACTGGAACCTGTCGTTGTCGTAAGAGATGAGAAGGATATTGAAAAAGCGCATAAGGTGCTTCAGAAATCCGAGATTAATTGTCTGATCTCGAACTCTGTGAAAGCCCGGGTTGTTATGACACCGGTTGTAAGAGCGGAAACCGTTAATGTTTAATATTATGGCACAAACCAGCTTTTCAGAATTGATCCAGGGTGACAAACCGACGTTTGTTGATTTTTCGGCGGAGTGGTGCGGGCCGTGTAAAATGATGGCTCCCATATTGCAGGAACTCAAAACAAAAGTTGGCGACAAGGCTAAGATCATCAAGATCGATATCGACCGCAATCCACAGGCAGCTTCCGCATATAATGTACAAAGTGTACCGACATTGATGCTTTTTAAGAACGGTAATGTGGTGTGGCGTCAATCGGGTGTCGTGCCCACGGAATACCTGAAACAAATTATCGATCAGCATTCTTGACTGATCGTCAATGTGTTAAGATCGCCATTTCGCGACTGAGATACTTTCTATACGTTTATTGCGTATCTTCGCCGTATAGTTATGGGCTTTCTTCGGTTCGCGATATTGCCATGTATCCTGCTCTGCCTGCTGGGCGGAAATACGATTGCCCAGATCGGTCTCAACCTCAAACCCGTCATCACGGGCCAGACACCGCAGCCGCTCAACACCGATGAGAACGTACCGGTGACAATCCGGCTTACAAACCTTTTTATCATCGACCTGAATGACCTCGATCACAGTGATTTTACCATAACCTTATACGAAGGAAAAAACTATACCTTTCAGGGTAATACGGTAATCCCGGACAAGGATTATAAAGGTAACCTCACTGTTCCCCTTACGGTAAGCGATGGAAAGGACGAAAGCAATAAATTCGATTTTAAAATACGGGTTAATGAAATTGAAAACGTAAGGCCGCAGATCACCGGACAGGTTGCGCTGAGCACCACGTCGGGTGAAGCCATCACGATCACGCTCCCGGATCTTACGGTGGTCGACCCCGATAACAAATACCCGGATGACTTCACCCTTAAAGTCTCGTCCGGCCAGAACTATAGCGTAAAAGACAATACGGTAACGCCTAATGGAAGCTTTACGGGGACTTTAACCGTTCCCGTGACTGTTAATGACGGAGAAGACGAGAGTGAAAAATATAGTCTGAAGATCACCGTGACGGACCGCCCGAATGCCGTTCCGGTTATTACGGGACAGGATGATCTTTCCGTCAAGGAGGACCAGTCAATCACCCTCTCCCTCGGAAACCTGAAGGTCACCGACCCTGACAACGATTATCCGAAAGACTTTTCGCTGACAATCCACGAGGGTAATAATTATTCATTCCAGGAAAAAACGGTCACACCTGTGCTCAATTTTTCTGGCACCATCTGGGTTAACGTCACCGTGAACGATGGGAAAGATGAGAGCGCGGTTTTCCCCCTGGCGGTCGCGGTAATATCAGTTAATGACGCTCCCCTTATAACAGATCAGTTGGCGCTGACAACATTCATCAATACATCCATACCCGTCGACTTCTCAGATCTGATGGTAACGGATCCAGACAATAAATATCCGGACGGTTTTTCGATGAAGATCTTTCCCGGCTTTACATACACAGTCGATGGAAACGTAATCACACCCGCATTAAATTTCAATGGTACGATCAAGGCAAACATCACCGTAAATGACGGTACGGTAAACAGCAACACCTTTGAGCTGCGCGTCAGGGTGGTCGCCGCACCGAACGTCGCGCCGGTTATCAACGGACAAAATCCGGATCCGATCATTACCACAACGGGGAATCCCGTCACGATCGACCTGAGTCAGTTGCTGGTAACCGACCCGGATAACAGCTACCCGGCAGACTTTACGCTGAAAGTACAGCAAGGCAATAATTACACGGTTACCGGTACAACGGTGACACCTGAACCCAATTTCACCGGAACATTACCCGTAAGAGTGCTGGTAAATGACGGAAAAGCAAACAGCAACGTATTCAGCCTGCAACTTCTGGTGATACCGCCTTCGTCAAAACCCCAGATCATCGGCCAGCAAACGCTGATCATTAATGAAGATGAGTCGATCACACTCCGGTTAACCGACCTGGTTGTATCCGATGCCGATGATACATACCCTACGGGTTTTACCCTCCTGGTCCGGGACGATCCGGGCAAAAAATACGTGGTGAACAAGTTAACCGTCACTCCGGCAAAAGACCTTAATGGTTTTCTGTCCGTGCGGATAACGGTAACCGACAATGACGGTAACGAGAGCGAACCCTTCAACCTTGCGATCCTGATCAACCCGGTAAACGATGCTCCCGTAATTTCGCTGATGGAAACAGAACCTGTCTCCTACGAGCCCGGAACAGATCCGGTGTCGATATCGGCTACACTGGAAGTGACCGATGTGGACAATGACCATTTAAGCTTTGCTGAAATCAGCCTGGATCCTGATAATTATAGGACAGGATTCGACGAACTTCTGTTTACCAATACGGCAACGATCCGTGGGATCTTTGATGCGGAGGCCGGAAAGTTGTCGCTGGTGGGCTATGCACCCCGGCAGGAATATACGGACGCGATCCGTTCGGTTACATATCAATACCTCCTCCCGGAGGATGAGAACGGGACAGGTATAACGGTCCTTCCCGGAAACAGGCGGGTACACGTCAGTGTGCACGACGGCCAGCAGCAAAGCGAGTTGGTATCCCGCAGCATCGTCATGGCCACAGAAGTACTCCTTAACATACCGACCGCCTTTACGCCTAACGGGGATGAACCGAATGAAACATGGAATGTAAAGGCACTATCCAACGCCGATCAGTGCGATGGCGCCGTCGTCAGGGTCTATAATAAAAGGGGGCTCCTCCTGTTCCAGTCGATCGGGCTGGAAAAGAAGTGGGACGGCACCTATAAGGGCGAATTACTTCCATCCGACACATACTATTATACCATCGACCTGAGACTTACCTACACAAAAAAGACTTACAGCGGCGTGGTTACTATTCTGCGCTGAACGGTAATCACTTCTTGTAAAAAGTAACACCTTCCAAATCACCAACCGCCTGTTCCCTGCTACTGCTTTGCTGACCAGACCGGCACATTCCCCCCGCTGGCCTCGAACTGAAAGAGGAGCGTCGATAAATTGAAATATTTCTTTAATATTACTTTATCTTTAAATTTTTATTAATCTTCATGGTACACCGTAACCAGCCAAGGACCAAATTTCTCCTGGCTATTGCTTTCCTGATCCTGGTGATTTCCTCCTGTTCCGACGACGAACCAACTGTAGTTGCTCCCGAGGGCATTTTTATAAACGAGGTCTACTCCTCAGGCGAGGATTGGATTGAGTTGTACAATGAAGGAGACGCGTCAAAGAATATCGGGGGATATTTCATCTACGATGACGGCGCAACCAAATATACTATACCCGCCAATACAACCATCCCCGCGAAAGGATTTCTGGTCCTGATTTGCGATGATACCGGTACGGGACTTCATACCAACTTTAAGCTGACTTCCGACGGTGAAACGGTCTACCTTGAAAATTCGGGTGGTACGCTCATCGATAAAGTGGAGTTCCCTGCATTACAGGACGGCCAGTCCTACGGACGTTACCCCGACGGAACAACGACACTGGTAATCTCCGGGAACACAAGCCAGGGTCTAACCAATGGAGATACACAGGCCCCGGCGGTCACAAGCACCACACAGACCCCGCTCGTTCCTGGTCTGGCCGATGCCGTGACGGTAAAAACAGCATTTGTAACAACTTCCGGGCTCACCTCCGTAAAATTGTTTTACCGGCTGAACAGCGGAAGCTTTACCGAAACAACCATGACCCTTAGCTCGGGATCGTACACGGGAACCATCCCCGCGCAAAACACAACCGGTAAAGTAGAGTATTACATCGAAGCAAAAAACAGCAGTAACAAAACGGCCTATGATCCCGCAACGGCGCCCGCCAAATTATTCGACTACCTTCTGAACACCGATGTACTGCCGCAGCTTTTTATCAATGAGTTTATGGCTGCCAATACCGCATGCTGCCCCGATACCGACAGTGGTACCAATGAATTCGACGACTGGATCGAGATCTACAACGCAGGCACTCAACCCGTCAATATCGGTGGAATGTATTTGTCCGATAACAAAGCCAATCCTTTCAAAGACAAAATACCCAACGACAATGCCGCTGCCACAACCATTCCGGCTGGCGGTTTTTTACTGCTGTGGGCTGACGGCTCCACGAGCCAGGGACCTTTACACCTCGACTTCTCGCTGGCCAACGCCGGTGAAGATATCGGCATCTATTATATCGATGGAAGGGAGATCAATGCGTACACGTTTGGTGCGCAGGCGGAAAATAAATCAACAGGCAGAGTACCGGACGGTGGGAATACGTGGTCGACACAGGTGACGCCTTCGCCCGGGGCATCAAATAACTAGCAGCGTTTTATTAGGCAGGCTTTAAACAGACAAATAAAAATGCTTGAGCTCTTTCCGGATCAACCCATATATGAATACCCCGAACTGGTAAATATCACGTATTCATTCGTGTGGGCATTCCTGCTGGCCGCGATCATTGCCATTACACATAAACTTACTTTTACCGGCGACTATTATCCGAAGAACTTCTTCCAGTCGCTGATACTGGGCGCCGTGGTGACCACAATGGTGATGATGGCTATCGGCGACAGCCTGGCGCGCGGACTGGGTGTATTCGGAGCTATGGCTATTATCCGGTTCAGGACCCGCATCGATGACCCGCGGGATGTCCTGTTCCTGTTTGCCGCGCTCAGTACCGGCCTGGCTATCGGTGTGTACGGATTCACCATCTCCTTTGTCGGAACCATGCTGTTTTGTGTGGTCGCAGCCCTCCTGCACCTGTCCCCATTCAGAAGCTTTGCCCAACATAGCAACCTCTATTTTACACTGGACCTCACCACAAACCTGCCGCCGGTAGTGGAAGTTCTCAGACAGCACTGCCATGAATACAGGATCGTCAGCCTTACCGTAACCAAGGAAAATGCCATGCGGTATCACTATGCCGTTTGTTTAAAGAAAGAAGCCACAAAAGAGCAACTGATCGATCACCTCAAAACAATGCCGGACATCAAACAAATAAAGATCACTACTAACGAATTAACAGGGGCATGATATGAAAACGTCATTCAACTGGTTTTATCCTGCCATTGCGTTGCTCTTCCTGTCCATGCTTTACATCAGCGCCAGGTTCTTCAAAGGCAGTGGAAATTCTTCAATCGGAGTCACTCAGTCGAAAGAGTACAAAATAAACTCCGAAAAATCGGCGCTCGTTCAGACGGTTCACGTAGTCCCCGGTCGTCAGGTCAAGGCAGGCGATGTGCTTGTGGAACTCACCAGCCACGAACTTGAGATGGATATCGATAAGTTAACAAACCGTATCGCCGTATTAAAATCGGAACAACTGGAAAAGTCCAAACTGGCGGCTTCGGAAATCGAATATGTAAAAGCCCAGCACGGCATTACCATCGAAGAAATCGAAACGGATATCGGGCAGATCAAAAGCAAGCTTGAGCTGAACCGGAGCCTGACCCGCGAGTTCGGATCGGCCGGCGATACGTCCGCACTGGCCCTAGCGAAAAATCCGCAGCAAACAAAATTGCGGTCACTCGAACTGCAAAAACAAAAACACAGCCGCGCCCTGCAGATAAAGATCGAAGATATCAGGCAGGAAAGCACCACCGAAACGAGCCTGCTGGTAAACCAGATCAGATTGCTGGAACGTGAACTGGAATTGCTCATCGATGAAAAAAAGAAGCTCAGCAAATTTGCAACTACCGATGGTGTTGTTGAAAATGTGTATGTGAAGGACGGCGAACAGGTGGACGCATTCACGCCTTTGTTGTCGGTGAACCCGGTCAGACCCTCAACCGTCGTTGGCTACCTGGTGGGAAAAAAGGGACATGTGCCGGCGATCGGTTCCACGGTTAGTATTTCTTCATATGATCTCAGGTCTGTTTCTGTCACCGGCAAAGTAATCGGTTACGGGTCGGTATCGGAGCTTCCGGAAATATTGCAGAAATCTACGGCCGTGAAAGCTTTCGGCCGCGAGATCTTTATCGAGATCTCTCCTGAAAACAGTTTTGCAAGCGGTGAAAAAGTACTGATCCGGTAGTATGAGCGGGTATATCAAGAACATCTTGCTTTCATGTGTCACGCTGCTGGTATTTCCCTGCAGCGCGCAACTGTCCATTCGTGAATTCCTTCAAACCGCAAAATCGGATCTTGAGCTTACCTCATTTGACGAACAGATCAGGTACCTGGACACAAAACCTTACCGGCTGTCGCCATTGAGACAAATGGAATTCCGTACCAAGAACAACCAGCTCGATCCCTCACGGCAGGATTACGGGCTACGGTTTTCACCGGCCAATCCCTGGGAGTTGAAAAACAACAGCAATTATTTCAGGCAGTACAGAACCACACTCGCATTGGAGAGGGAACTGGCCCTGAAAGAAGCGTTGACCACACGTTATAACCTCATCGCCGAATTGTTGTACTTCAGGGAGATCAAAAAACTAAAAGAAGATAACAGTCGCCTGATCACAAACCAGTTGTCAATTCTCGAAAGACAGGCGAACTCCGATCTCTTCAACGGCGAGGATTACCTTGAACTGAAACTGGATCAGATGGACAGGATGGTCGAACTGGAGGAAGCTGTTTTTGAGATGGATAACCAGCTCCGTAAGATGAGCGTCATCTCGGCCAATGTTTCAGATGTCAGTATCGGATGGACTTATGCTGATATCCTTTCCGTTGAAAGGATCGCTCAGGTATCCGACAGTCTCATGTCGGTTCAATCGACACCTGTTACGGTTACGTACCGCGAAAATAAGATTCAACTCGCCAACCAGGAATACCTGCTGGAGAAATCAAACATCAACCTCGGTTTTCTCCAGACCACCTACGAGGAATACCGCACCGAGCAGGACCGGAAACCGTGGAGTATATCGCTGGGTATCACCATACCGATAACAAATCCGAACAAAGGTGATATGACAAAACGAAGGCTCGATGCCATTGAAGCTACTCACGACCGGGATGAAGCAAAAGCGGAATTCCAGAATGAACGTTTACTTACACATGAGCAGTTGATGAGTCTTATCAAACGCTACCGCGACATCCGGGAGAAAATCACGGCATTGAATGTAGGTTCACTCTCCGGCACATTAAAAGCCATCAAGGACGAAAACCCCATAGCTGCCGTTCGTTTTAATGGAAATCTCCTTAAGCTGAAGGAGCTTGAAATAAAACTGAGACACAACATTGTGCTTTCGTATATTGAATTTCTGAACAGCACGGATAACATTCAGCAACTACCGGCGATCAACTATTTGTCTGGTCACCTTGAGCCCATAGGATTATAGAAACGACTCCATCGCTTTTCCGGAAATACCTGACCGCGCTTTTGTTCCTGGCAGCGCCCTTATCTGGCGTTCTTGCTCAGGATATCGATCACTGGGAAACCGCCGTTTACGACAGTTCGACCTGGAAGTATTTCCCCGGAACTTCCGATCCCGGTTTGTTATGGAATACACTAAACTACGATGACACATCGTGGCCGGCAGGCAGGGGAAGCATCGGTTACGGCGACGGCGACGACCGGACCATTATCCAACCCGTGTTATCTGTCTTTCTCAGGAAGAAATTTACTATCGCCGACCTTGATGATATCGAACAAGCACTTCTTCACGTCGATTACGACGATGGTTTTGTCGCCTACCTGAACGGTGTCGAGGTAGCCCGGGGCTTCATGGGTTCCCAGACCACCATACCGTATAATAGTCCGAGTTCTGGCCTTCACGAAGCTTTTCTTTATCAGGGACTTCCTCCCGAGTCGCATCTGATCAAAAAGGAAAAGATTTCGGGCTTGCTTACGGAAGGTCAGAATATCCTTTGCCTCCGGGTCCATAATGAAAATATCGGGTCATCCGATCTTTCCGCTGCCGCTTTCCTTTCATTTGGAATCACAAACAGTACCACCCATTTCGGTCCCCTGCCCTCCTGGTTCGTTCCACCGCTCGTCTTTACATCCTCCCATTTGCCCATTGTCTCCATCAACACGAATAATCAATCCATCACGGATGAAACACGGATCGTAGCGGATATGGGGATTATTTACAACGGTATTGGTATGCTCAACAATGTTGCCGACGATCCCAATCACTACGATGGCAAGATCAGCATCGAGTACCGGGGTGAGTCTTCCCAGATGTTTCCGAAAAGATCGTTCTCCATCGAAACCCAGGATATCCAGGGCAACAACCTCAACACAGACCTGCTCGGTATGCCGATGGAAAATGACTGGATACTATACGCTCCATACACGGATAAAACCATGCTGCGCGATGTCCTGACCTACAAACTGGGAAACGATCTGGGGCATTATGCGCCACGCACACGGTTTGTCGAACTGGTCCTCAACGAAGAATACGCGGGGATTTATGTGTTGATCGAAAAGATCAAACAGGATAAGAACCGCGTTGACATTGCCACCCTGAAACCGGAAGATGTATCGGGTGACGAACTCACGGGCGGATACATTCTCCGCGTCGATAAGATTGATAACAACGACTTCCCCGCCTGGACAACCTCTTCGGTCCCGCGACTTCCCGGAGAAAACATCATCAACTTCCAGTATTACGACAGGGAAGGAACGGACCTGACAACTTCTCAGCAGAATTACATCCGCAACTACGTCTCGGAAGCCGAAGCGGCGCTGGCATCTCCATCCTTCATCAGTACTTCGACGGGATACAAAAAGTATTTCGACGTCGCATCGGCTGTCGATTTTATCCTCGTCAATGAAATCGGAAAAAATATCGACGCGTTCGTATACAGTACGTACCTGTTCAAGGATAAAGACAGCGATGGCGGAAAACTGCATATGGGTCCGTTGTGGGATTTTAACCTCGCTTACGGCAACGTGGATTATTCATCAAACGCGCAATACGCCCCGGGGTGGATGTGGGATGAACAGTACAGGATGTACTGGTTTCGCCGTATGGTAAGCGATCCCGGGTTTGCCAAGAATCTAAAATGCCGCTGGGACGAACTTCGTTCTTCATTTTTAACAGACGATTATTTTATCACCGCCATCGACTCCATGGCGAACCTTCTGGGAGATGCACAGGTCCGGAACTTCCGGCGTTGGCCCATACTGGGTACCTATGTCTGGCCTAACCAATACGTCGGACTAACGTATGCCGATGAAATAAATTTTATAAAACAATGGATCATCACCAGGCTGCAATGGATGGATGCGAATATGCCCGGCGTCTGCGATCTGATCACCGGAACCGAAGCGTTACACGATATGGAGCTTTCTGTCTATCCCAATCCTTCAAACGATTCGTTTACCATTCGTATCGAGAGGTCTTCAGCAGAGGCGGTGAGGATTGAAATTCACAATAGTATCGGTGAATTGGTTCTTAAGAAAAGCACATCCGCCACGGATTTTGTCTGGAACACGACGGATACAAAAGGAAACTCCCTGTCAGCCGGCATATATATTGTCAGCGTCTATTCCGGCAATACACTGGTATCCCAAAACAAGATCACTAAAACAAAGTAACGAGGACGCATTGTCATTGCCTGCCTTAAGAGCACGCTCACTTCCCTTGTATTCTGTAGGATTTTCTCACAAAATATTCCTACATTAGAACGTACTTTACCTATAAAATGAACGTCCTCCGGTTTTATCTTCTGCTCGTTTTCTGTTTTAGTTCTTTGTATTCTCTCGCACAGCCCGCTAATGATAACTACGGGGCCGCCATCGACGTAACTTCTTTGATTAACACCTGTTCTCCGGCAGCGGCTTACACCACAACAGCCGCCACGGCTGATCTGAACAAGGGTTCCTGCTGGAATACCGGCGCAGGTCCGGTCGCAAACGTCTGGTTCAGGTTCACCGCACCCGCCAGCGGAAGGATCAATGTAACAGTCGACATCACCGGCACACAAGGAACACAACGTTATACAGAACTCGCCCTCTGGCAGGCGGACGGAACAACACAGGTTGCCTGTAACCTGTATGTCAACAACACCGACGATGTCGTTGTCGGCGCGACCACACTGACACCAGGTGCCACATACTACGTTTCCGTCGATGTACTCAATACCGGGCAACGTGGTACATTCACCCTTTGTTTAAACGATGCGGTCGACTACGATTATTACGAAGGTGCCACGGACGTAACCGCACTCATCAACACCTGTTCCGCCGACGCGATCTATTCCACAACGGGTGCGACACCGGACAAGAACCCGGGCGCATGCTGGAACAATGGCGGCCCATTGTATAACCGGTGGTTCAAATTTACCGCTCCAGCCAGCGGAAAGATCAACGTCACCGTCGATATCAATGGAACAAAAGGAACACAACGGTATACACAACTCGCCCTGTGGCAGGCCGATGGAACAACGCCTGTTGCCTGTAACCTGTACGTCAACAACACCGATGATGTAACCGTGGCATCCACCACGCTCACGCCCGGAGCAAGCTATTACATCTCCGTGGACGTGCTCAACAGCGGGCAGCGCGGAACGTTCACCCTTTGTTTGAGCGACGCGGTCGACTACGATTATTACGAAGGTGCCACCGACGTCACCGCACTCATCAACACCTGCTCCGCCGATGCAATCTATTCCACGACCGGCGCGACACCCGACAAGAACCCGGGCGCATGCTGGAATAATGGCGGTCCATTGTATAACCGGTGGTTCAAATTTACCGCTCCAGCCAGCGGAAGGATCAACGTCACCGTCGATATCAATGGAACAAAAGGAACACAACGATATACACAACTCGCCCTCTGGCAGGCAGATGGTACAACGCCTGTTGCCTGTAACCTGTACGTCAACAACACAGACGATGTAACCGTGGCATCCACCGCACTCACGCCCGGAGCAACCTATTACATCTCCGTGGACGTGCTCAACAGCGGGCAGCGCGGAACGTTCACCCTTTGCCTGAGCGACGCGGTCGACTACGATTATTACGAAGGTGCCACGGACGTAACCGCACTCATCAACGCCTGTTCCGCCGACGCGATCTATTCCACAACGGGTGCGACACCGGACAAGAACCCGGGCGCATGCTGGAACAATGGCGGCCCATTGTATAACCGGTGGTTCAAATTTACCGCTCCAGCCAGCGGAAGGATCAACGTCACCGTCGATATCAATGGAACAAAAGGTACTCAACGATATACACAACTCGCCCTCTGGCAGGCCGATGGTACAACGCCTGTTGCCTGTAATCTCTACGTCAACAACACAGACGATGTAACCGTGGCATCCACCACGCTCACGCCCGGAGCAACCTATTACATCTCCGTGGACGTGCTCAACAGCGGGCAGCGCGGAACGTTCACCCTTTGTTTGAGCGACGCGGTCGACTACGATTATTACGAAGGCGCCACCGACGTCACCGCACTCATCAACACCTGCTCCGCCGATGCAATCTATTCCACGACCGGCGCGACACCGGACAAGAACCCGGGCGCATGCTGGAACAACGGAGGGCCGTTGTACAATCGTTGGTTTACATTCACAGCACCCGCAAGCGGAAGGATCAACGTCACCGTCGATATCAACGGAACAAAAGGAACTCAACGGTATACACAACTCGCCCTCTGGCAGGCCGATGGAACAACTCCTGTTGCCTGTAACCTGTACGTCAACAACACCGACGATGTGACCGTGGCATCCACCGCACTCACGCCCGGAGCGACCTATTACATCTCCGTGGACGTGCTCAACAGCGGGCAGCGCGGTACGTTCACCCTTTGCCTGAGCGACGCGGTCGACTACGATTATTACGAAGGCGCCACCGACGTCACCGCACTCATCAACACCTGCTCCGCCGATGCCGCCTATTCCACAACGGGCGCGACACCGGACAAGAATCCGGGCGCATGCTGGAACAACGGAGGGCCGTTGTACAACCGGTGGTTTACATTTACAGCACCCGCAAGCGGAAGGATTAACGTCACCGTCGATATCAATGGAACAAAAGGAACTCAACGGTATACACAACTCGCCCTCTGGCAGTCGGACGGAACAACACCTGTCGCCTGTAACCTGTACGTCAACAACACCGACGATGTGACCGTGGCATCCACCGCACTCACGCCCGGAGCAACCTATTACATCTCCGTGGACGTGCTCAACAGCGGGCAGCGCGGAACGTTCACCCTTTGTTTGAGCGACGCGGTCGACTACGATTATTACGAAGGCGCCACTGACGTCACCTCCCTCATCAACACCTGCTCCGCCGATGCCATCTATTCCACCATGGGTGCGACACCGGACAAAAATGCAGGCGCATGCTGGAACAACGGAGGACCATTGTACAACCGGTGGTTTAAATTTACAGCCCCGGCCAGCGGAAGGATCAACGTCACCGTCGATATCAATGGAACAAAAGGAACTCAACGGTATACACAACTCGCCCTGTGGCAGGCTAACGGAACAACCCAGGTGGCCTGTAATTTATATGTCAATAACACCGACGACGTCGTCGCAGCCGCCACCACGCTTACTCCAGGAGCCACGTATTACTTTTCCGTCGATGTACTTAACAGCGGACAGCGTGGTACGTTTACACTTTGCCTGAGCGACCTGGCCGATTATGACTACTACGAGGGGGCGTTTGAACTGACAGACCTCAACAACTGGTGTTCATCGGATGCCGCATACACCACCAACGGTGCAACCGCCGATAAGAACAGGGGTTCGTGCTGGAACAACGGTGGACCACTGTTTAACCGGTGGTTCAAATTCCAGGCTATCACGGCAAACGTGACCATTACGGTTGATATCGTCGGCGCCAAGGGTTCACAACGGTATACCCAACTTGCGCTATGGCAAACCGATGGCATCACCCAGGTAGCCTGCTCGCGATACTCGGCATCCACCGATGATGTCTCTATTTCAAACAGTTCCCTTGTTGTGGGGAATTGGTATTACATTTCCGTGGATGTACTCAACAGCGGTCAACGCGGAACTTTTACATTATGTGTCAACAATATCGCCAACACGTATTACTCCCGGGCCAGCGGCCCCTGGGACAATAATTCAACCTGGTCAACGGCAGGTTACGGAGGAAGCATAGCGTCTTCCTACCCCAACGCGGGAGACGTCGCCAATATCCGCGGTTATGACATCACTGTTCCCGGAGCACAACAGGCCGCGGAGGTATTCGTGGACGCCGCCACTGCCAACACATCGCTGACTGTAAATACAAGTTCATCCCTTACGGTGAACGGTAAAATGACATTGAGAAATTCGGGAAACAATTTCACGGGTGCACTGAGCTTTCTCAGTAATAGTTCCGCATATATTAACAACAACCTCATTTTTGATCGTCAGGGCGGCAATGCAAATTTTGGAATAACGATCAGTACCGGCAGTACCGTTACGGTCAACCGTGATTTGCAGCTGTCCAGTTCCGGCGGAACAGTAGCGGACAATTTGTTTACGATGAACGGGACTGCGGCAGTTACCGTCAATCAGGATGTTAATTTTTCATCAACCAGCGGCCGGCCTCTCAGGTTGCAGGTCAACAATAGTTCCGTGTTAACGGTCAAAAGGGATGTAAATTTCATTGCATCGGGTGCCGGTCTGGAGGTGATCGAATTGAACAATGCCGCTCAACTGAAGATCGGTCGCAGTTTTGTCAGAGGCTCAACACCGTACGGCGCGATGACAAGCGCCAATACCGCTACCGTAGAATATAACGGTAGCGTGTATCCCCAGGTATTTGCAGCAACCGCCGGTTCCGGAGGAGATTCTTTTTCTTACGGTAATGTGATCATCAACAATACGCGGGCATTCACACCGCAGATCACGATGGGAGGAGCAGCCACCGTGAACGGCAACCTGACGATGACATCCGGGGTTGTCCGAACCACTTCTTCGAATATCCTGACGTTAATGAATGCATCCTCCACAACCATTGGCAGCAGTTCGAGTTATATTGACGGTCCGATGCGCTACGAAGTCGCGACATCGACAGCAAATACCGTTCGTAATTTTCCGATTGGTAAAAACGGGGACTATCGTCCGGCTGTATTAACGGTTTCACATACCGATGCCTCCTCGGTTTTTTATACGGCTGAGCACTACAATTCGTCGGCTGTCGCACTGGGCTATACCCTTCCGGTATCGATCGACCGGGTATCCGGCGCACGATACTGGAATATCGACAGACCGGGAGCTCCGGCCAACCTGAGCTCAGCCACGGTAAGGCTGTACTACGGTTCGGGGTCAAGCGATGGCGTAACAGATTTTGCCAACCTGACCGTAGTAAAAAATGTGGGATCCGGCACAGTGTGGTTCGATATAAACGGTACAGCTACTGGTAATGGGACCGGAAGCATCCTGTCCGGTTCGTTTTCCACCTTCAGCAATTTTACCCTGGGGAACAAATCGGGCGGAACAAATCCCCTGCCTGTGACCTGGAAGTCCTTTACCGGAACCCTAAACAACGGAACGGTAAACCTGAAGTGGGTTACCGCTTCCGAAAAGAACAACGATCACTTCGAAGTACAACGATCTGCCGATGGTGAAGTATTTGAAGACCTCGCCCGGATTCCTACAAAATCAGCGGGGTACTCGGACTTCGACCTGTCGTATGAATTTTCCGATGAGGACCCGCTGACAAACCACAACTATTACCGGATCAAACAGGTTGACCTGGATAATTCGGCTACGTTTTCAAAAGTAATACGCGTCGACAATGATGCACAATCCATCAGGCTCGGCATCAGTGTGTTTCCCAATCCGGTTGAAAACAATACCATCTTTGTAAAAGTAAAAACAACGATCCCGAATGAAGATATGTACATTACCCTGTACGATATGACGGGACGCCTGGTGTTCCAAAATAACTTCAGGGATTCCAACGGCAAAACGATCGAGCTCAAACCGGAAAAACTGACTAAGGGAATTTACCTGATAAAAGTCCGGATCGGGCAAATGACGGATGCTACTAAATTAATGATCGTTGACTGACTACTGACGCATGGAAAACCTTCCGCATTCCTCGTGGAAACGAGCGGCAATATATAGGTGAGGCAGTACGAATCCGGCTATTAAGTCCGTTTGCGCCGGTTGACAATATCTTTTTCAGGGCATTTTGGCCGGGTTGTAAAAAAATCACCGGCCACTTTAGCATAAAAACCAGGTTGGTAACGTCTTTGATCCAAGGCACCCCGGGAGAAATTTTTATGGACAGTTTTTCAAAGATGATTATCGAGGCCGTGGATAAAACGAAGAACGCGGTCGTTAAAATCGATGTATACAAAACAGTAAAAGGTAAACTGAGACCGGCGGGATCAGGATCGGGTTTTATCTTTTCTTCGGACGGGATGATTTTTACAAACAGCCATGTGGTGGAAGGTGCGGAGAAGATCATGGTCTGTCTCCTGAACGAAAACGAAATCGAGGCGGTGTTGATCGGAAAGGATCCGGATACGGATATTGCGATTTTAAAGATCTACTCGGAAGGTTATTCCGTCGCAAGACTAGGAGACGCGACCCAGCTTCAGATCGGGCAATTCGTTATCGCTATCGGCAATCCCTACGGTTACCAACACACCGTAACAGCCGGCGTTGTGAGCGCGCTCGGCAGAACACTTCAGACACAATCCGGGCGATTGGTAGACAACGTCATTCAGTCGGACGCTGCCCTGAATCCCGGTAACTCCGGCGGACCGATGATCACGACCGAAGGAGAAGTTATCGGCGTCAATACCGCCGTTATCCAGGGCGCTCAAGGTCTTAGCTTTTCCGTAGACATCAATACGGCGAAAGAAATCGCACGGCAGCTGATCAGCGACGGGAAAGTTTTCAAGGCTTACATCGGGCTGATGTTGCAGGAGGTCGCGATCAATCCCAAGATCAGGACACATTATAACCTCTCTAATAAAAAAGGTTTGTTTGTCACGAAGATCCAGGAAGCCTCGCCCGCCTCACGCTCGCAGCTGCAGGAAGGTGATATCATCATTTCGTTTAAAGGGAAACCGGTCAACAGCACGCACGAGTTGTTCAAAGAACTTACCAGCAAAGACATTCTGACCATCGTCGATATTTCCGTTATACGGCACACCGAGCTTTTGAATTTCAGTATTGCCCCCGTTGATCGACACTAAATCGCAAAAAAAAAGCCCCTTCGGAAAGAAGAGGCGTAATACGTTTTGAATCCTATTCCATAAACGGAACCTTTCACAAAGGAGAAGGAAACAAGAGATGGTCTTTTGTGCTTGGCGGCCTTATCCGGCAGCGTCACAATGAGTATTGATACGGAAAGAAAAGCCGACGGTTGCTTCAGCGACGTTTTTTCTTCTTTCTTTTTACTGAAGGATAGCCATCGCAAACGGTGGCAGGCTGATAGTACGCCCCGCATTCCGGTATTCTCCCTCCTCTCCGGTGTTTAAAGTCATCTTTTCCATCGCTGCGGCGTCTATGATCCGGCATTGGCTGACACGTACCTCGGCAGGTACTGATACGGTCTGGACATCATCTGTATAATTTGCCAGAAATATCGTGAGCTGCCGGTCGGCGCTGACAAAAGCCAGCCCATCCGCCTTAAGCGGGTTGCTCATTACCAGCCGGACAACCTGTTTTGATTTATGGCGAAGGATTTCCTTCAGGATTATGTACACGGGATAAACCTGTTCAATGTCCACCTTGAATTCACCAGGCCAGGGTTGATCGCGGTGAGGCATGATCCCAGACCAGCCGCAGGTTTGAAAGTAGGTGATCGCTCCCGCGCCGCTTTCGGCGAGGTATTTGATGCTTCCCATGGTCCATCCGGCGCAGTATAGGGAAAGCTGGCGGGGGTCGACGCTGTCGGGGAGGCCACCTTTCGCGCTTTTCTTTTCCTCTTCAGACGTTGCGCCGGGATTCCGTCGCGTGCGAAGTGTTACCGGTCCGACATGGATCCCCTTTCCTCCGGCAAATGTACGGCAGGTGCGAACAACATCCTGTTGTGGTTTAAGATTTTCAGTGACGGTCGCCAGGTCGACAGCATGCGCCTGCGGATTGATCGAAAATGTAAGGAAGTCGAGTAACTCCGGGGGTGTACGCTCACGGTTGAGCTCCGTAAAAAAAGCGTCTGTTCCGCCTCCGATCATGCATTCCGGAAAGTTCTGTCGCAACGTGGGGACAATACGCCCGATCAATTCGGCGTTCGTACAATGCGAATCGGCGGGCAACACGATGATCCTCGCCAGCCTGTCCTTCACACCGGCCAGCATATTCACTACGTATGTTCCGAAATTCCACTTGGCAAACAGCACAATTTCAAGCGGTAACCCGATTTTTGAAGCTTGCTGCAACTGCCCCGCCAGTTCCGATTCACGTCGTACCTCCACCCTGATAAAATCAACACCCAGTTCTTTCAGTTTTTGAACCGCCCGTTCGTCGTGATCCAGATTCTTTAGTGTTAACCCGATCGGCGGGAAAGGTACGGTTGTCTGTCGCTCAACGGCGAACGTAAGTGGTTCCTCCTGCCGCCGCAAAGTCTTTTTTGTAGTGACCTTAAAATGCACCGACTGGCTGACCCTGTCGCCTTTTTTCACCGACACGGGAAACGGGCGGGCTAGTGGAGTGCAGTAGGTTTTGAACGAGTCGTCACACCAGTTTCGCTGATCTTCAGTTTCGAATATGTCGCCGATAAAATGTACTTCCGCTTCCAGCCGGTCAGCCGGTTGCCAGTACATACCGGTGATGTCGAAAAATGGCTGAAAGGGACTGATATATTCAGGGAATGTGCGCGTCTCTTTCGTTCTGTCCGAATGAAGGATCACACATTCCTTGCCTGACACCGTATCGATGGGATGGAGAACGGTGAATCCGAGCCGGTTTCTCTTGAACGGACTGAGTGCCGTTCCTTCGATGGTAAAGGTAACGCTGGAATCAGCCTTTCCCAGGATCACACAATTCCACCGGAACAATACATTTCCCTCCATGCAGTCAGCGGAATAGGAAATGGAAAAACCGTCCGCATTGCTTTCTATCTTCTCCCCGGTAATTACCATGGGTATATTTGCCCAATGCTCATCCCTGATGTAATGGTTGATCATACGGAGTACTTCCGTTTCTCCTATTTTGATATAGCGAAGGAAGCCCCCTTCATACTCTAGGGTTAATTTACCGGCCTGCAACTTCACGGGTTTGCGCAAAGGCCTGACAGATCCGTGCAAAAGGACAAGTGGATGCATGTTACGGGGTTATGATTGAATTCAGATTTGCAGTGGTCTTGTTAGTACCTGTTTAAATTTAGAATTTCCGCGGCATTTCTCACCGGTGGTTATTCAGAATCTATTCAGATTTATTCGTTTATTTGCTCTGGAAATGAAAAGGACTGGTCCCATACTGTTTCTGCTGATTTATTTGCTGTCCAGCACGGAGCTTCATCAGTTTCTGAAGGTACCGCTGTTGTTTGTTCATTATACCGAGCACCTTCAGGATAACCCTTCGATCAGCCTCGTTGACTTTATGGTGCTGCACTACTTCAGCGGCGACACCAGGTCCGTCGACTACGCACGCGACAAACAACTGCCCTTCAAAGGAGATTCTTGTCCAGAGATCTCGTTAGCCATCGCCATGCCACCGGAAGACCTCCCGGAAACGATCGTCCAGGTATTTAATACAACCCGTAAAATAGGGATATTCAAATCACCTTTCAATAACACTTTCTTTCAGTTCTCCATCTGGCAGCCGCCCAGGGCCTGACGCACGCATCGTTTTTTATATTTTTCAGGGTCAGCCTATTGTTTTCCTTCATTCCAAAGACGACGATAGCCTTATCCGGTTATTCAGCATTTTAAACCCGATCGCGAACCATGCTAAACTCCATTATTCAATTTTCAATTCGAAATAAACTCATCATCGGTATCCTTATCGTTGTACTGATCTCCTGGGGAGGATACTCCGTTACCCAGCTTCCCATCGACGCCGTACCGGACATTACTAATAATCAGGTACAGGTGCTAACGGTAGCACCATCACAATCCGCGCTCGATATTGAACGCCTCGTTACATTCCCGGTTGAGCAGACTATGGCAACTATCCCCCACATCCAGGAGATACGCTCCTTTTCCCGGTTCGGGTTATCGGTGGTCACCATCGTCTTTTCCGATGCAACGGATGGGTATTGGGCCAGGCAGCAGGTCGGCGAAAGACTGACCGAAGCGAAAAAACAAATCCCGCCGGGTGTAGGAACGCCCGAACTGGCTCCTGTCACTACCGGGCTGGGCGAAATATACCAGTACATCATCGGCGTCAGACCCGGATTCGAGGATAAATTTTCTATCATGGAGTTACGTTCCATACAGGACTGGATCGTGAGGCGGCAGCTGTTGGGTACCGCCGGTGTTGCCGACGTGAGCAGTTTCGGCGGCAACCTGAAGCAATACGAGGTAGCCTTGAACCCTGAAAAACTCCGAAGCCTGAATCTTTCCATCAGCGACGTTTTTACCGCACTGGAAAACAATAATCAGAACACCGGCGGCGCGTATATCGAAAAGAATACAAGTACGTATTTTATCCGCAGTGAAGGTCTCCTGGAATCGTTGGAAGATATCAATTCCATTGTCGTTCGTAACAATGAGTCGGGGATCCCGCTGCTGATACGGGATATCGCCCACGTTAAGTTCGGTCATGCGATCCGTTACGGCGCGATGACGCACAACGGCAAGGGTGAGACGGTCGGCGCCGTCGTCATGATGCTTAAAGGTGCCAACTCCTCACAGGTTATCGCGAATGTGAAGGATCGGATCGCGCAGATCGAAAAAAACCTGCCGGAAGGTGTCACTATTGAACCCTTCCTGGACCGGACAAAGCTCGTGAATCATGCTATTGAAACGGTGACGAAAAACCTTGCCGAAGGAGCCCTGATCGTCATTTTTGTGCTGGTGCTGATGTTAGGGAACCTTCGCGCCGGCCTCGTCGTCGCATCTGTCATTCCGTTGTCCATGCTTTTCGCCGTCAGCATGATGAATCTTTTCGGAGTGTCCGGAAACCTGATGAGCCTCGGGGCAATTGATTTCGGCCTGATCGTGGATGGTGCCGTTATTATTGTCGAAGCAACGCTTCATCATATCACTTCATCAGGTTTCAAGACCAGGCTCACACAATCCCAGATGGATGACGAGGTAGGCACGGCGGCGAAACGTATGATGAATGCTGCCGCCTTCGGACAGATCATCATTCTTATCGTTTATCTCCCGATCCTTTCTCTCGTCGGTATTGAAGGGAAAATGTTCAAGCCCATGGCTCAAACCGTGATCTTCGCTATCATGGGCGCTTTTCTCCTGTCGCTGACCTATGTACCATTAGCCTCGTCGTTATTTCTCAGCCGGAATCCTGTTCATAAAAAGAACATCTCCGACCGGATGATCGAACGGTTGCATCGTTTTTACGAACCTGTCCTCTCCGGAGCGCTGCGTAAAAAAGCCATCGTCATTAGCCTGGCTCTGATTCTGCTCGCTGCAAGCCTGTCTCTCTTCTATACGCTGGGAGGTGAGTTCCTCCCGGAGCTCGACGAAGGCGACTTCGCCGTGGATACGCGACTACTGACCGGAAGCAGCCTCAGCGCCACTACAGATGCCACTACCCGTGGTGAAGCAATCCTGCTGAAGAATTTTCCCGAAGTAGAAAAAGTGATCTCGAAGATCGGATCCGGAGAAATACCAACGGACCCGATGCCGATCGAAGCTGCGGATATGATGGTCGTGATGAAAGACAAATCCGAATGGGTATCCGCCAAAACAAAGGAAGAGATGATCTCCAAAATGCAGGATGTCTTACATGAAAACCTTCCTGGCGTCTGGTTCGGATTTCAGCATCCTATCCAGATGCGTTTTAATGAGCTGATGACTGGCGCCCGCCAGGATGTTGTAATAAAAGTATATGGCGAAGACCTCGATGCACTGGCACGATATGCCGCACAGGTCGGTAAGCTGACAAACGGTATCGAGGGGACGGAAAGCCTTTATATTGAAAATATCACGGGCCTTCCACAAATCGTCATCCGGATGAAACGGGCCGAGCTGGCTCGTTTTGGTATTTCCATTCAACAGGTCAATGAAGTGATCAACTCGGCGATGGCAGGCCAAAGCGCCGGTCTGCTGTTCGAAGGCGAAAAAAGATTTGATATTGTAGTGCGAATGGATATCAGGAACCGTCAGTCTGCGGAAGATATCAGGAACCTGTATGTGACCTCCAGCACCGGGCATCAGATTCCCCTGGCCCAGGTGGCTGATGTAACCCTTATCGTCGGGCCAAACCAGATCCAGCGGGATGACGCGAAAAGAAGAATCGTCATCGGTTTCAACACCACCGGCAGAGATGTTGAAAGTATCGTAAAAGAGTTGCAGCAAAAAGTCGAGGCTAACATAAAATTCGCGCCCGGGTATTTTGTCACCTATGGTGGTACCTTTAAAAACCTGCAGGAAGCCAGAGCACGCCTGGCGATAGCCGTGCCTATTTCCCTGGTACTGATCTTTGTTCTGCTCTATTTTACGTTCGGATCCGTAAAACAAGGGTTACTTATTTATACCGCGATCCCCTTTTCAGCAATCGGAGGTGTCTTTGCCCTCTGGATAAGAGGTATGCCGTTCAGTATCTCCGCCGGTGTTGGCTTTATTGCATTGTTCGGTGTCGCCGTTCTGAACGGAATTGTACTTATCGCTGAATTTAATCGATTGAAAAAAGAAGGTTTAACAGATCTAACCGAAATTATTATGAAAGGAACCTCAACACGGCTGCGTCCTGTCCTGATGACAGCGATGGTAGCTTCATTGGGTTTTTTACCAATGGCTCTCTCCCATGGAAGTGGTGCTGAAGTACAAAAGCCGTTAGCGACCGTAGTGATCGGCGGACTGGTCAGCGCGACCCTGCTCACACTGATCGTCTTGCCTGTATTGTATATGGTGGCTGAAACCATTTCTATAAAGTCAGGAAAGAACAAGGCCTTTGTCGTGACCCTATTTATCGCCCTGTTCGCGCTGTTGCCCGGTAGCAAAGCACAGGATAAGCCGACGCTTGCCGAGACGGTGAAGCTTGCGCTGGAGAAAAATCCCGGTGTTCAGGCCGCAGCGCTGGAAACGGAAAAACAATCGGCCCTGCAGAAAACGTCATTTGACCTGCCCAAAACCGATGTCTCCTTACTTTACGGCCAGTACAACAGTATTCAAAAGAAGGACAACAATTTTACCGTTACACAAAGTCTCCCTTTCCCAACCGTTTTTGCCCGACAGGCGGCCGTGAACCGGTCGCTTACTGCAACATCGGTACTTAAGGAAAAAGTCAGCAGGAATGAACTGACCTTCCAGGTACGACAGGCTTTTAATCACCTGCTTTACCTGAAGGCACGGGAAAAAACACTGATGCACCAGGACAGCCTGATGTCGGATCTGGCGCGGGCCGCGTCCGTCCAGTACAGAACTGGCGAAGGGACACTGCTGACCCGGACCCTGGTCGAAACACAACAGGCCGAGGCACTGAATGCGTACGAACGGAACAAGGCGGACATAGAAATGACGCTACATCAACTGCGTCTTCTTTGCCAGTCGCCTGAAATAACAGACGTAGACGGCGATCTCGGGTCATTTATGCCGGACGCGAATATCAACACAACGGTATCACTGGATAACCCTGTACTGGCACTGGGTAAACAGCAGGCGGATGTAGCCGCCAGACAAAAAAAACTGGAATCGGCGCGGTTGCTGCCTGACCTTCACTTCGGTTACTTTACACAGACGTTGATCGGAACGCAGAACATCAACGGCGAGGACCGCTACTTCGGTTCGGACAAACGCTTTCAGGGATTTCAGGCTGGCTTGTCTTTCCCTTTATGGGCGTTCCCCTATGTGGCTCGGGTAAAGGCGGCGAGTTTGTCGGCTGCGGCAGCGCGGAAACACCAGGAAGCTTCCGAACTGCACGTCAGCCAGCTCTACAATCAGGCCGCGCTCGAACTGGAGAAAAACAGGAAGAGCCTTGACTACTACAAGAACACCGCTCTCGAAACAGCCTCCCTTCTTTCACGTCAGAGTCAGACAGCTTTCAGAAGCGGTGAACTCGACTTCACCTCGCTTCTGTTGAACCTGCGCCAGGCGCTCAGCATCAGGGAAGGTTACCTGAATGCCATGTATCAATACAATCAGAGTATCATCACCCTGCATTATTTAAATGGAAACGAATAACGCACCAGCAAGGACAAATACAGGTGTGTCCGCTACAGGCGGCGGATCGAACCACGACAAATGTGCTTTCACCACCCGGAGGGGTCAGACCGAAACAAATAAAATTTTATCAGCCATTAAAACATCATTCATGAAATATCTTATAGTCTTTTTAGCCGGTATTTTCGCGTTCTCCTGTTCATCGAAGCAGGAAGGAAGTCAGGCAGATGTGCTTCGGGCCGATCCGAACATGATCAAACTTACAGCTGCCCAGTATAAGGCTGCAGCCATTGAACTTGGCGTCATAGCGCGGAAACCGATGGGCACAACGTTACAGCTAAACGGTATGCTCGATGTACCTCCCCAAAACCTCATCACGGTAGCCGCTCCTATGGGGGGATTTGTAAAATCCACCAAACTGTTGCAAGGCATGAAAGTAAAAAAGGGTGAATCTCTTGTAACCCTGGAGAACCAGGAATACATTCAACTTCAGCAGGATTACATGGATACGAAAAGTAAACTTGAATTTCTGGAAGCGGAGTATACCCGGCAACAGGAACTGGCAAGGGAAAATGTGAACGCACAAAAGTCACTGCAGCAATCCAAATCACTATACCAGAGCGCAAAGGCTACCCTGAAAGGGCTGGAGGCGAAACTGGCGATGATCAATATCGCGGTATCCTCGCTGGATGAAGGCACAATACGTCCGTCGATCCAGCTCTACGCTCCTATCGACGGCTATGTTACCGTTGTGAATGTCAACATCGGTCAATATGTGAATGCTACGGACGAGATGTTCAAGATCGTAAACATCGAACACATTCACGCCGAACTCCAGGTATTTGAAAAGGACATTCATAGGATCAAAGTCGGGCAGAAAGTCTTGTTCAGGCTTTCAAACGAGACAACGGACCGGACAGCGTCGGTCTACCTGATCGGTAAGGAGATCAGCCCGGAAAGAACCGTCCGTATCCATTGCCATCTGGATAAGGAAGATGAGAGTTTGCTCCCGGGCATGTACGTCACGGCGACACTGGAAACCGCCCTGAGGGATGCCGAGGCCGTACCCACTCAGGCGATCGTTAATTTCGAGGGTAAGGAATTTGTTTTTGCCGGGACGAAAGACAAAGAGCAATTTGAACTCGTGCCTGTCACAACGGGTAGTGCCGATCCGGAATTTACTGAAGTACAGGTACCAGCTGGTTTTGATACGTCACGACCCATAGTGGTCAGGGGGTCGTTCCAACTCCTGGGAGCTTTGAAGAATACATCGGAGGAAGAATAAAATTCAGAATGTATTCAGAATAGTGATGGAATAGTGATTATTCAGGTTGGTTTATAGCTTACACACTATCGCGGAACGTTCCGTCTAGAGGCTTCAACTTCTCTACAGAATTGCCCCTGTACTTTGCGGTATGATGACTTCACTTACCGCAAGGCTCATGGCAAACCGCTTTGGGTCCCTTTGGCTCCTGGCCCTGATTGTCGTATCCGTTTCATTCCTTACCCGCCTGATACTGTTGATATATTCTTACCATTCGTTCGACTTCAGTATCGCGAACTTGCTCGGTGTATGGTTCATCGGATTCTTTTATGACATCATCAACGCATCGTATGTTGCTTTGCCATTGATACTTTTCCTTTGGCTGATGCCCGAAAGGATCTATCAAAAAAAGGGTCACCGTTTTGTTCTGTATGCGCTATTCTTCTTTTTTATATCGCTTCTGCTTTTTAACGCTGTGGCTGAAGGGTTCTTCTGGGAGGAATTCAATACACGCTTTAATTTTATTGCTGTCGACTATCTGGTCTATACCACGGAAGTGATCGGGAATATCAGGCAGTCGTACCCGATCGAAATCATCATCGGATGGATCCTGGTATCCTCCATGCTGATTACTTACGCACTGGCACCGGTCATTGGAACAAAGACGCATGTGCCTATGGCCTTCAAACAACGCACACGATGGGTTGCCGTTTATGCGGTTTTTATGGTATTGAACGTTATCATCGTCAACAACCGCTTTCATTACTTCAGCCAGAGTACGTATGCAAATGAACTGGCTGCAAACGGCTTGTACGAACTATTCGCGGCATACAGGAATAACGAACTCGATTACGACCAGTTTTATCCGCATATAAATATGCTACAGGCTGATACGCGTATGCATAATTTCATTCAGGCTTCGCAAGACGCTTTCTTCAGGCTCGACCGTCCCTCGATCCAGAGGCAGGTACGGCACGGAGGTCCTGAGAAGAAACTGAACGTTGTGCTGATCAGCGTTGAAAGCCTCAGCGCGGAGTTTATGGGAACGTTCGGAAACGACAGGAACATCACACCATTCCTGGATTCACTCGCGCAGGTGGGGCTGAATTTCACAAACCTGTACGCAACGGGTACCCGGACCGTAAGAGGCCTCGAGGCATTGTCGCTTTCCATCCCGCCAACGCCCGGCCAGTCGATTGTAAGGCGTCCGGGGAATGAGCAGTTGTTTTCACTTGCCACTGTCTTCAATTCAAAAGGCTACGAGAGTAAATTTATTTACGGCGGTTACGCGTATTTCGACAACATGGGTTATTTCTTCGAAAACAACGGATATGAGGTGATTGACCGCAGCGCGCTGGACGACGACGAAATAGACTATGAGAATATCTGGGGTGTCGCCGATGAGAATCTTTTCACGCTGGCGCTGCGGGAGATCGACAAAACGACGAGCCGGCAGAAGCCTTCCTTTACACATATCATGACGACGTCCAATCACCGTCCCTACACCTATCCGGAAGGAAGGATCGACATACCGTCCCACACGGGAAGGGATGGCGCGGTGAAGTATACGGATTATGCCCTCCACAAATTTTTCATTGAGGCGGGTAAAAAACCGTGGTATGAGCATACCCTGTTCGTTGTCGTAGCCGATCATTGTGCCTCCAGTGCAGGCAAGACACAACTTCCCGTCAACAAATATCATATTCCTATGATCATTTTTTCACCCGGGAATATCACAACCGGTACGCAAGACAGGTTAATGAGCCAGATCGATGTGGCTCCTACCCTGCTGGGCTTGCTGAATTTTTCATACGACAGCAAATTTTTCGGTTATGACATGTATACGCTGCCCCCCGGTAACGAGAGAGCGTTTGTCAGTACCTATCAGCTGCTGGGCTTTCTCAAGAACGACAGCCTTGTGGTGCTTTCGCCCAACCGGCCGGCCGAAGTCTACCACACTGGCAATAACCACGAAGTAGTGGGAAAGCCCGTCAACAAGGCCTCCGCTTCATCTATTGCCAACGAAGCGATCAGTTGGTATCAGGTAGCCAGCCACGCGTTTAAGAGCGGAGAATTGAAAAATTGACCCCTATACACCGGCTTTTCGACGGTATCCGTACCTTGCAGTGATTTCTGACTTGCCGAACTTATACATCCGGCGACCTGACTAAAACTGCACGCCATGAAACGGGAACAACCTCGGTCACAATTTGTAAGCGACTTATCCAAAACATCATATCCTACTTCGCAAAAAGTAGATATCAGTACCTTAAAAGGCACACTGGCTGACTTTATCCGTAAAAAGAATCCGGATGTACGTTCAGATTCATGCCTCTCACTCTCCGAGCTGAACCAGCTCCGGCATCAGTACATCGCCGAAGTTCTGGAGAAAGAAACAAAAGACATATCAGCCCTTGAAAAACTAGTATTAGACAAGATCAGGGAAAATGAAACGATAACGGACAAGCTGGACAAAGAGGAAAGATCCCAGCCCATCACCACGGGCCAGAAAATAGCAGACATGGTAGCGTCCTTCGGCGGAAGCTGGCGCTTTATTATCCTGTTTGGAGTTTTTATATTCTTGTGGGTTGGTATCAACCTCCTGTGGTTATCGGGCAAAGGTTTTGATCCCTATCCATTCATTCTCCTGAACCTGATCTTATCCTGTATCGCAGCGTTACAGGCGCCCGTCATTATGATGAGCCAGAACCGGCAGGAGGAAAAGGACCGGGAAAGATCGCGGAAGGACTACATGATCAACCTCAAATCGGAACTGGAGATCCGGTTATTACACGAAAAGATCGATCACCTGATCGTTCACCAGCAAAGCCAGCTGCTGGAGGTCCAGGAAGTTCAGGTAGGGATGCTGAACGATGTCATAAGCAAGCTATCAGAAAAAACGAGGTAACTTTCAGATTAGCCATTCCGGGCCTTCCCGTACTTCTGGTAATAAAAGGCCGGGATAAGCAACATCAGCAGTGTAGGATTAAGCACGAGTCTGTGTAAAAAAGATATCATCGGCCCGTTGTAGTTTGGAAGGTATATCTTCAGTATAAAATAAGGCAGTAAAAAAAGAATCATACCCGCTACCTGAACATACAAGGAAAAGACCACATACTTCCGCTCATGGAACAGGGCGTAGATCAACCCGATTGCAAATGCGTCATTCAGCAGGAAGCGGATCGTCCGGTTGATCAGAAATTTATAGATGCCGGTCTCCGTTCCCAGCAGCGCAGCGACATCGATACGCTGAAAGAGGAAGACCAGCAAAAGACCTGCTACACTCAACAAGCCCGTGATTATTCGAAACCGTCCCATCAGGAAGCTACTGCTTTAGGGTTGGAGAATTTTCTTACCCATACGATCCAGAGGAGGAATACGACGATGTATAAAATGGCCGTAAAGAAATACTTATGTGTGAAGTACATCATATCCGGCAGGTAGACCGATACCCAGAAGAGCAGAACGATGCGCAATAAGTTCATGACGTGAATGACGGCGATACCCAGCGGTATGAACCACCACAACGTTTTTCCTATTGGTCCGAATGCAAACAGGAAGGCCACGAAAATGATCATTACGTTGATTCCGTTACAACCTTCGTATATGGCCAGTATAGGTTTATTCCCGAAGATGAGCTCCGTAGTAGGGTCTTTTACACTATCCTCAATTGAGGTGTCCCATCCGCAGGTATTCAGGATGAGGCTGGTGTTTATGGTAACGATACGCGTTATGGGGTCCGGAGCCGGAGAAAAGGAAGTCACGTAGATACCGTATAGCAAATTAGCGACTACATAGATCCCGATAAATTTTACTAGGAAAAAGATAGTGGGTTTGAATTCGGTGATGGAAATTTTTTTCAATGGTTTCCCCCTGTTTGTGTAGACAGAACGTTTATGCATTTTGCCGGTACACCGGCTACACGCGTTGAGGCTTCCACCCGGCGGATCACAACGGATCCCATACCAACGACGCTGTTATCTCCGACCGTCAGCCGGTTCAGGATAGTTGAGCCGGCGCCGATAAGTGTCGATTCACCGATCGCAACTTCCCCGGCAACATTGACCCCGGGCATCAGAGAGGAAAAGTTACCGACGGACGAATCGTGTCCTATAGTACAATTCAGGTTGATCAGTACATGGTCGCCGATCACGATATCGGTGGTCAGGACTGAACCGGCGCAAAGAATACTGCCTTTCCCGAGGTGGATCGAATCCGCATCCTGAAGGATTACCGATGGATGGCGAAGTGCGGGAAAAACAACTTTGTCCGTTACTATTTTTTTCGCAACCTTCTGCTTTGCAACGGGGTCGCCAAATGCCAGCACAACATGAACGGGGCCATCGATGGCAGCAAGCACTTCCATTCCGCCCAGTACCTTGATCCCTTTCACAACGGTGTTTTTCGAAAGGCCGTCATCCAGGAAGCCCGTGACTTCAAAATCGTCAAGCGCGCGGACAAGCGAAAGTACTTCACGGCCGAATCCGCCAGCGCCGTATATCAGCAACGGAGTTTTCATTTGTTATTGTATTTAATGACCCTCGCCGGATTACCCACAGCCACCGCGTGATCGGGAATATCCTGAATCACGACGGAGCCGGCTCCGATAGTCGCCCAGGCCCCGATTTTCTTTCCGGGGATAACTGTTGTTCCTGCACCCACAAGAGCACCTTCACCCACGGTTACACTTCCGCACAACACAACGCCCGGGGCGAGGTGTACAAAGTCTTCGAGTACACAATCATGGTCCACCTGCGAACCCGTATTGATGATCACATGATTTCCCACTGAAACCTGCGCCTGTATGATCGCTCCGTGAAGGATCATGTTGCCCGTTCCCATACTCAGGTGCCGCGACAGAATAGCGGACGTGTGAATAGCGTTTGTAAAACCGTGTTTTGTTTTAAGAGCAATAGTTTTTCGGATCGCATTATCACCTACAGCCACTATAGCCAGCGCACCTGGCTCAAAGGCCGGATCGTATTCTCCCCGCTGGGGAACGCCAAACAAATCACCGGTATACCGGGTATCGAACAAGCCTGCAACATCCGACTGCCGACTTAACAGGCAATCGAGGACCACGCGGGCGTGCTGACCTCCTCCGACAAGTATTATCCTAGGAGTTGCCATGGAATTTTTCCATTGTAACCGATGTAGCGCTGCTGATACCTTCAGCCTTGAATACCTTCATAATTGTTAAAAGTAAGATTTTAATATCTAACCAGAACGAGATATGTTCCACATACCAGACATCCATGGCGAATTTCTTCGGCCATGAAACTGTATTTCTTCCGTTGACCTGCGCCCAGCCGGTAATACCGGGCGTAACATCATGCCTTTTCATCTGCTCTTTCGAATACAACGGGAGGTATTCTACCAGCAGGGGCCGGGGGCCAACGAAAGACATCTCTCCTCTCAATACATTAAAAAGCTGCGGTAATTCGTCCAGCGAGGTCTTACGGATAAATGCGCCAATTCCGGTAAGCCTGACGTCGTCGGGCAGCAATTTCCCTGTAACATCACGGTGGTCGGTCATGGTCCTGAATTTAATGACGGTAAAGATCTTACCATTCTTTCCCGGTCTCTGCTGCCTGAACCAAACCTTTCCCCCGTTCATGATGTAAAGCAGGGTGGCCACGGTCAACAGAATGGGTGAAGAAACCAGAAGTATTAAAAAAGAGACAGTTCTGTCAAAAAATGGCTTAATAATCGTTTTGTACAAGGCCTGGCGGATTAGGCTTAAAAATAAATATTTTCCCCGTAATTGGATCACCCCCCGCCCATGGAGTGTGTATGGCTGTGGTTACACGAACGCCGAATCATTCCAGTTCCCGACGGCAAAACAATGTTGTGACTTTTTAACGGGTAGAGGGTTCTTAGATCAACATGTTCGTGACGAGTGTCGTCATGCCGCGCGGTTCCACATAAACCTGTTTCTAAATGGAACCCAAAAAAAATCCGAGGTATGATATCCACCGGAAGCGTGGACTCATTCTTCAAATCAGTCTTATGCTGAGCCTTGCCATCGTTCTCACGGCATTCAATTGGTCAGTCCCGTTGACGGAACGGCCCCTTGAAAAATCGCTGAACCCCGAGTCTGATGAGGTAATCCCCTATGTTCCTGTTGTGTATACCCGGACGCAACAGCAACCCGCACCGCCGCCCCTGAAAAAAGTGCCCCTAAGCTTGCCGGTTTTTGTTGAAGTCGCCAATGATGGTCGCGCCGAACCGGATAGCCCTGTAAATCCGGTTGATCAGAATGGTCCGGAAAGTCCGGTGCTGCCGTTTGGAACAATTGAGCTACCTCCTGAAGTTGTCACCGATACGACTTTCCGCGTTGTCGAGAAGATGCCCGAACCTGTCGGTGGCTATGAAGGGTTTTATAAGACGTTACAAAAGAATATGAAGTATCCGAAGGCGGCACAACGTTCAGGTGTTACAGGCAAAGTGTTTATTGAGTTTACCGTTACGGGAGAGGGCGCTCTGGAAGATTTTAAGATCCTGAAGGGCATCGGCTATGGTTGCGATGAAGAAGCCCGCCGGGTGCTGGCATTAACGAAATGGAATGGTGGCCGGCAGCGAGGCCGTCCGGTAAAAGTAAAAATGGTGCAGCAGGTTGTATTCGCGTTTGACCGATAAGTAGCGTAGTCTTAATTCATATTAACAGGCAAGAATCTGCCAATAGACTGGCAGATCCTTGCTGCGGTTAAGTATTAAAGATAGCGCCGGTAGTTTGACTCAGGGCTGCAAGGCGGCGGAACTTTGATCCTCACTTTTTTCAGAATATTGGCGAAAGGAGTCGCGGAAGGCGATCCTTCCTTCCTCAATGATCTCATTCGCCCGGTAAAACTCAAACACACCGCAGGCATCGCGCGAGATGTTCACCACGATATCCGGTTTATATAAGGCGATCATCAGTTCCGCGATCCGCTCCTGCATCATATCTAGCGACTTCGTCAGGAGGTCGAAAAGGCCGAACATCTCCACCTTGGATTCGGCTTTGTTGTCAAGCTTCAATATCTGCGTCCGGAAAGCGTCGAGCATCTTAAGGTAAGCGGCTTTTTCCTTGTTTTCTTCCGGCACCTTGTTATTGCGGACGGAAACATTGGCGTTGAGGTTGACCGCTACGACAATATCGCCCGCCACCGGATTCACGAGGTTCAGGGGAAGGGGATTTAATACACCTCCATCAACAAGCTGCGAGTATCCCTCAACGACAGGTGTAAATACTGTCGGTATCGCAATGGACGCACGCAGTGCCCTGAACAGGCTTCCGGACTGGTAACGGACTTCTTTTTTATTCCGCACGTCGGATGCGACGGCTGTAAAGGGAATTTTAAAGTTTTCAATGGTATGGTCGCCGATCAGTTGTTCTATAGCCCTGAACACCCTCTCGCCTTTTACAAAACCCTGCGAAGAAAATGCAAAGTCGAACAGTTTGAAGGTTTCCAGCTTCGTCAACCCGATAAGCCAGTGTTTGTATTCGTCGAGATGCCCGGCGCAATAGATACCACCGACTACGGCTCCCATAGAGCATCCCACTACTTCGACGATGTTATATCCCTCCTTATGCAATTCTTCGATTACACCGATGTGTGCCATCCCGCGTGCTCCTCCGCTTCCCAATACCAGCCTGACGTTTTTCATTCTTTTTTTCCGATCTGCAAAGATAATACAGTCCGGGTAACGGCTTCAATTCGGCTAATCGGATGTTAACGCAAGTATTACGGTTAGTTTCCGCGAGGGAAATTGCCGACAGACCGGTTAACCGGTCATTCGCTGTGACTGGCTAACATCCGCCGGAAAAATCAAGTAAATGAAAGCTCTATTGGTGGCCGGTCAACCGGCATGTACTGCGACGATGTAGTTCAAGGATGAAGGTAGTGATAACGAGTACTCACACTGCGAGGATTGATAAAAAAAGTCTTGCAAACGATTGGCGTTACGATAACCGCTAAGCGGCTACCGTAATCTCCTTCGTTTTCTTTCCCGCACCTTTGGCTTTAGCTTTTTTTTCTGCAGCCTTCTGTATTTTTTTCATGTTCTTTTTCACCTCGGAAGTTATCCGTTCGGTAAATTTTTCCGAAAAATTGGCTGTCAGTTTTTTTGTCTTCTTCGACGGATCGGATATGTCCAGTTTAGCAAACACCTGCTGGATCGCTTCCTTGACCGTGTTACGGACTACTTTTCTTGTGATCTTATTCATGGGTAAAATCTGTTTTGGAGAATCAAAGCTAAGCAGAGTTAAGTAAATGTTATCTATGTTAACATAAACTTAATATTAACTGTTTGTAAACATATATGAATCAATTGTAAACAGCATTCTTTTCTCTGCCGCGACAGGTTCGCCGCGTTATCAGGAAAAGTATCAGTCGCACCTTCAACAATTTTACGTTGAGACAGGTTCGATTAAGGTTTAGCAGGACATGTCAAATCCGGACTGTAAGACAAAAATCAAACTCCATCTGAAGATGACAACGATTGCTTACACCGTAGAATTCAACGCCGCCTGACGAAGAGTCGCGTGGCTTTTTGGAATATGACCACGGTATTCCAGCCGTTATCGAAAATAATAGTTTATTAACCGAAAATACATTCAGGGGCATCAATGTGAATTCTAAATTTGCATAGGATAACAGGATGAAGGATCAATAACAGTGATGTAATGCGTGTGTTGTTTATTCAGGTATTTTTTCCGGGTTCACGGGAGGATTATCGTGCCAAAAATAAAATCAGCCTGGGGACTTTACGGGGTTTGCTAATAGAATATCTATCCTGGGCCGTCATCATTGCCGCCTACATTGCAGGGTTATTCATTCCCCTGATGAACAATGATTCGGCGCATCATGCCAATATTGCCCTCCGCATGTATGAGACGGGCGACTTCATCAACCTGATCGACCGGGGCCACGACTACCTCGACAAACCCCATCTGCTGTTCTGGCTTAGTGCTCTGTCTTATAAAATATTCGGCGTTCATCCGTTCGCTTATAAATTCCCTTCTTTTCTTTTTTCCATACTGGCTGTTTATTCCACCTACCAGCTGGCTGTCGTCTTATATAACAGGGAAGTTGCGCGGCGCAGCGCCGCCATTCTTTGCACGGCCTACGCATTCTTTCTGGCGACCAATGATGTACGTATGGATGCCATCCTTACCGGAAGTATCATCTTTGCAACGTGGCAACTGATCAGGTTTGTCAACACAAAATCATTCGTATCCCTCGTCCTTGGCGCCCTTGGCCTGAGTCTCGGCTTTGCCACGAAAGGGATTATCGGGATCGTCCTTCCTCTCCTTTCTCTTTTCCTCTTCATCTTCTTCCGGCGTTCGTGGAAAGATCTGCTGGACAAACGGTGGCTGGTCTTCTCGATCCTGTTGATTCTTTTTCTTTCACCGGTGTTCTATTGTTTTTACCTGCAGTTTGATCTTCATCCGGAGAAAGTAATCCGGGGAAGCAGTGGCCATTCCGGTATCTCCTTCCTCATCCTGGGTCAAAGCATACAACGGTATACGGGAAGCGGGTGGGGCACCAACGGCGACAGTGACTATCTGTTTTTTGTTCATACATTCCTGTGGGCCTTTCTTCCCTGGAGCCTGACAGCCTGCTTCGCGTTGTGGAAATCGTCGGCATGGCAGATCAAAAGCAGATTTGCCTATTCCGCGGAACAGCATGCATTCATCCCCTCTACGATTGTCATCATGCTGCTGATTTTGTCGGTCGCCAGTTTCAAGTTGCCGCATTACCTGAATATCCTTTTTCCATTCGTATCCATCTCCACTGCCGCGTTTATAAAAAGCGCCGCAGTGAAATGGCAAAAAGTGCTTTTCATTTTTCAAGGTATCACCATCGTATTGATCCTGGCCGTTGCGCTTGCTCTTGATCTTTGGTCTTTCCCTCCGGACACCCTGGCCGAAATCGCGGTACCCGCTGTCCTGTTCGCCCTGTTGATCGTCCAATTCAGAACGGAGAAAGGAAATTACACAACCCCTACCCTGATCGCTACCGCCCTGTTGTACTTCGTCCTGAACATTAGTTTTTACCCGAGCCTTCTGCATTACCAGTCAGGTAATACGCTCGCTCAAACGTTGGGGAAGAAAAATCTCACACAACAGGATATCGGTTACCTTGAAGGCCACGAATTATCAAACAGCTTCGATTTTCATCTGGGCAGGCTGATCCCCGCGAGGACCATAAACTCGCTTCGATCGACAGACCATCCGTTAATTCTTTATACCGGTCCGTCCGGACTGGCGGAGATCAACAGCGCGGGTATCCGGTACCAGTTGATCGATAGCGCTGCAGATACCAGAGTATCCAAACTGAGCATGGAAACGCTCGATCCCCGGAAAAGAAAAAAGATCAGAAATTTTCATTACCTGATCAGGGTTTTCGATTCAGATTCTCTTCAGAATCATTCAGTCAAAACCGAAAGCCCGTAAACGCTCATGACAATATCGGGTACAATTTAAAGTGAACGTGACGTCGTCCCCTGATTTTTAAAATGAACTTGATACACGGTTAACCTTCAGGACTCAGGTTGAAGATACCTTTGCCTTAAAGGTCAAACATGTTGCAGGAACGATCCCATTCAGCATTCACTTACCAGTCCTTTGCGTGTGTGATCACGCTGCTTTCACTCATAGCTATTATTATTTCACCGGCCGACGTGGTAGTCGCCGTCAACAGCATTCACACACCGGACCTCGACTTCCTGTTTCTTTTGCTCACGGGACTAGGCAACGGTATAATCCTTCTTCCCGCATTGTTGCTGCTCAGTTTCAGGAACATTTCGCTCGCTATAGGCCTTGCCGCAAGCGGAATCACAGAGGGGATCATTGCTTACATCTGCAAACGGGTGATTTTTTCATCGGCGATGAGACCATCTGCCGTGTTGGATGCGTCAATGGTTCATTTTGTTCCCGGTGTTGAAATTCACAAATCGATGTCCTTTCCTTCCGGTCATACTATGACGATCTTTGGCTTATGTGTTTTTATTGCGTTGTGTTACCGGAATAAATTTGTCACTACGGGTCTCCTCGTCCTGGCCACGTTAGTCGGTATCTCCAGGGTTTATCTCGTCCAGCATTTTCTGACGGACATCGTCGGAGGGGCGATTATCGGATCGGTAACGGGTATATTATTTTATCACCTGGTGGAGCAGATGAATAAGCCACGGTGGATGGATCGGCGACTGGATATTACGTTGAGGAACTCCAACTCAAAACCCCGGTTCAGTTAGCAAGTAACACCGTCTCGTTCGACTCGAACAGGTCCTTTCCGGAATAGACGATACCCAGGTCCTTTACGGCGGAGAGTTCATCAATGTATTTTTTCCGGGTTATGATCAGCACCTTTTTCCCGTTCGTTGTAAACTTTTCCAGCTCGTCAGGTGAGTTCACTACGTCAAACGTACGGTGCAATGCAAAAACATACGCCGGGTTAAAGATATGGTAAGCCACGATCTGATAATCCGGATACGATTCCCGGATAAGCGGAAGGGAAGCCGACACGGGGTTACGTGCGTCAATCCGGGGATAGGCCACATAAAAAAACATCATCACAAGCAGGATCCAAGATCCGCACCAACTGTACAAAAAGAACGATGTCTGCTTTTTTATAAAAAAATACCAGCCCGCCAGGCTACCGACGGGCAGAATCACAAATATCCATACGAGGTCTGTCAATCCGGACATCGACTCTTCCGTCACTAAAGCACAATAAGCAGCAATGCACAGCCCGGCCGAGATAATCAAGTGGATTAAAAAGGAAATCCAATAATACTGACCTGGCACCTGTCGTTCCGCTATCCGATGCAAAAAGTACCCGATACAGATCGCGAGGAACGGGATCGCCGGAGCCGGATAACTGGGAAGAATCGTTTTCGAAAAAGAAAAGAACGTGGCGAATACCAGACCCGTGATCAGGCAAAACAACAGCAGTGGGTGTTCCCTGCGTTCCCTTACCGTAAGGCGTACGGCCTGCACGATATATACAGAAAACGGAAGTAGCCCGACGATGAGGATGACAAATGGAGCAAGGGGAAATCCGCGGTGTCCTTCCATGGTTGACGTGTAACGACTCAGGTTGTGGTCGAGAAAAAAACCCTTCAGCCACTCACCATTGGTCTGATAACCGACGGCTGCATACCAGGGCAACGCAATACAGAAGAAGATGAGTATTCCCGTCGGAATATTCATTTTTTTTAAAGATGCCCAATTCAAGGAACCGGTGAAGAAGAGATAAAACAAAATAATACAACCCGGCAACACCACGGCGATCAGTCCCTTTGTGAGGAAACCCAGTGCGCTGGCAACATACAGCCACCTGAATTGTCTGGTATCATGGTGCATGCCGTTGAAGAACGAAAACAAACTGACCGTCGTAAACAGGATCAGATATGGATCCGGAACCGCGAGGTGGAATTGAATCGTTAGCTGGATGGAACTCAGGATAACAAGCGCCGAGTAGAACGCAACGCTTTCGTTTAATAGCCGTCTTACATTCTTATAAACCACGATAACCATCAGTAACCCGGCCACGGCGGAAAAAAAACGGGCCGCAAAAGGCGTAATACCTCCAACAACATAGGAAGCCCGCATAAAGTAATAATGCAACGGAGGCTTGTCGGTTCTGAGTTGAGCATTGAACGTAGGAACGATCCAGTCGCCACGCTGCATCATTTCCATGGCACAACCGGCATTTTTGGCTTCGTCCAGTATATAAATAGATGTTCCTCCGAGGTTGCTGAAATAAACCAGGAAACCAAGAATAATAACGATATAAAATCTGTTCATAATTTACATCCGCCGCGAACTTACAACTTCATCGGGACGTTTGAATTTAAGAAACCGTGAATTAATTAATATTTCCGCAATAGTGCTTTAATCGTCGGACAACCTGCACCTGTTTAATTTGCATATGGAGTTATCTGTTGTAATTACGCTGCTGGATGAGGAGGAAAACGTCAAGCCTCTGCTGGAGCAACTCCATGCGGCTCTCGGGCACATGGATCATGAAGTGATCCTGGTTGACGATGGTTCGACAGACCGCACAGTACAGCTGGTGAAACGGTTTGCCCGCCCGAATGTTAAGCTCGTCGTGCTGAATACCAACTATGGTCAGACCGCTGCCATGTCTGCAGGTATTCAGGAAGCACGTGGAAAGTATATCGCGACCATGGATGGAGATCTTCAGAACGACCCGACGGATATTCCGTTGATGCTGGAGAAACTAAAAACCGAAGAGTGGGATGTGGTTGCGGGCAACCGTAAAAACCGGCAGGACGGAACATTTCTGAGAAAGATTCCCAGCAAGATCGCCAATCGCCTGATCGTAAAACTTACGGGAGTACATATCCGGGATTATGGTTGTACGCTAAAGATCTTCCGGAGCGAAACCGCCAAACACCTTGGACTCTACGGAGAGCTGCATCGGTTCATTCCCATCCTCGCCGTGGTGGAAGGTGGAAAAATTGTGGATGTCGATGTAAAACATCATCCGCGAAAATTCGGCAAATCCAAATACGGATTGGGACGGACCTTTAAAGTAATGAGCGACCTGATCCTGATGGTCTTTTTTCAAAAGTATTTTAAGCGGCCGATCCATCTTTTTGGTCCATTAGGCTTGATCTGCCTTTTTATCGGGTCGGCAATCAGCTTCTACCTGTTGATCCTGAAGATCCTCGGCAACGAGATCTGGGGAAGGCCTATCCTGATTTTAGGAATAACTCTTGTTCTTGCCGGAATCCAGTTCCTGACATTTGGAATTATCGCCGAACTCATGATGCGGGTCTACTATGAATCGCAGAACAAAAAAACGTACAATATCCGCGAGATCTACCGGAAGCCGGCTGAATTTGAGTATGAAGCGGTGAAGTAGGCATTTCCCTTCATTTTCCCTCGGCGCTGCTCTGCCGTTGTCGTATGTCATTGGTATCCAATAAGGCTTTCATGATTTTTTGATGATTTCATAACACCCTTAATTTTTTTGCCATAGGTCAATGTAGAACTTTTGAGAACTTCTATGGCCAATGCTCACGACTACGATAAAGTGCTTTTTAAACGTATTCAAAGTGACGACAGGTTGGCGTTGAATACCCTGTTTGCAGCCCATTATCAAAATCTCTGTTCCTTTGCCAATACTTACCTGCATAATAAGGAGGAAGCGGAAGAAAGTGTGGCTGATGTTTTTGTGAATCTCTGGAAGAACAGGAAGAACCTGTCGGTTGAAAAGAATTTTAAGGCATATCTCTATATGGCAGTGAAGTATGCTGCCTTTGCCGCTCTTCGAAAACGCAATCCCGCGTTCAAAGACATCGATACTTTACCGGATACTTTTGCCAGCGAGTCTTCCGATCCGGAGCAGGTTGTGCTTTACGACGAGCTCGAACAACGTATCGAAAATGCCGTGGAAACACTTCCGGCGCGTTGCCGGCAGGTTTTCGTCATGAGCAGAATGGAAGGTCTCACCTATAAAGAGATCGCTACCATTCTTAACATCTCCGAAAACACAGTTGAAAACCACTTAGTCAAAGCCCTTCATATCCTGCGTGACCTGCTCAGGCCGCCGAAGGAACTGAAAACAATTACCTTAACAGGATCTTAACGTTTTGATAATTTTGACGAATGGTGGACGTGTCCGTGTTTCCTACTCTTTAGGAACAGAACACATTCACTATGGACGAGGAAAATATCCCAACCGGTTTAATCATACGGTATTTATCTAATGAGGCTACAACGGAAGAAGCCGAAAAGCTTCTGAATTGGGTCGCCGAGGACACTTCCCACCAGCGGATCTTTACAGAGTGGTCCGAGTTCTGGGAACTCCGGTTGCCCAGCCCCTCACCTTTTAATCTCGCCAAAGGATTAAAGACCATAAACGACCGTATTGACGCGCATGAGGCGGACGATAAAATCCATCGCCGGTCACTTTCATGGATCCGCATCGCAGCAAGCGTAACACTGATCGTCATGGCCTCTGTTGCTATGATCGTTGGTATTCCCGTTGGCGACAACGTTCGTACCGGTCCGCTTACCGTACTGACCACCCCGGAAGGAAAGCGCATGACCATCACCCTTCATGATGGCTCCAGGGTTACGCTCAATGAAAATTCAACGTTGAAATATCCCGCCGTTTTTGATAAACAACGGGAGGTAATGCTTACAGGAGAAGCATTCTTCGAGGTGACGAAAGATTCTCTTCATCCTTTTCTCGTCCGGACAGCTGAACTGACTACACAGGTGTTGGGTACTTCCTTCAACGTACAAACGCTGCCGGGAAAAATAACGGTAGCAGTGGTGACCGGAAAAGTAAACGTATCGAAAGCGGGTGAAAGTGTCGTTCTGTCTCCTGAAGAAAAAGTCACTTATTCCAGGAGTACCAGCGTCATGCAAAAGGGATCTGCCAACCTCCAGGATGTACTGGCTTGGAAAAACCCGTCATTGAAATTTCAGGATACGCCGCTTTCCGATGTCGTTGCACTTCTGGAAAAACAGTATGGCATAACAATACAATTCGAGAAAGAGTCGCTGAAGAATTGCCTGATGACCGGGAATTTCAAAAATCAACCGCTGGAAAAAGTACTGTCAGCCATCAGTTATAGTATGGACATCCATTTTCGTCAGGCGGACGATCGATTTCTCGTTTACGGAAAAGGCTGTGAAAAATAATCATACATAAACACTAAATCCATGCATAAAACTCTACGTCTTGTCCAAAAGGGAATGAAGTATGCAATCCTGGGCATGCTGCTCCAATGCCTGATCCTAAATGTGTTGGCCGCTGAAACGACCATTGCGCAGGACATTTATAAGGTGAAGCTTCAACTTGTCGCGAAGGACAAAAGCCTGAAGGAAATATTCACGCTCATCGAGGAAAAAACTGAATTTTCATTTACGTACAGCAGCAAGAAAATCAACCTCGATCAGAAGCTCACACTGGGAGGAAACCTTTCCAACCTCGGAGAAATAATCGAATCCATTCAAGCGCAGGCAAACCTGCAGATCAAACAGATGGATAATTTGTTGATGGTTAAGGTGAAAGAAACGAGATATACCGGTAAGGCGGCTGTTGGATTCATTCGCGGTCGTGTCCTGGATGATCAGCTGAATTCGGTCCTACCCGGAGCAACCATCAATCAAACCGGAACAAACAATGGAACTACTTCGGATGTGAACGGCGAATTCGTGCTTCGTGTACCTTCGGGAGACGTGGAGATCGAAGTACGGTATATCGGCTTTCGTCCATACAGTGAAATTGTCCGGGTCGCCGACGGCCAGGTAACGCAAGTGGACTTCCGGATGATCAGCGATGCCACACAATTGCAGGATGTTGTCATTACCGGGGTATTGCAGGGACAACAACGTGCGTTGAATCAGCAAAAATCAGCTGACAATATCAAAAGTGTGATTAGCTCCGATCAGATCGGCCGGTTTCCCGATCCCAATGTAGCCGAGGCCTTACAACGGGTACCCGGTGTAAATATAGAGCGGGATCAGGGCGAAGGACGTTATGTGCTTGTCCGTGGACTTGCTCCCCAGTTTACCAATGTCAGTATTAACGGCGAACAGATCCCTTCGCCGGAAGCAGATGTCCGGTATGTAGCTCTTGATGCCGTCCCGGCCGACCAACTCTCCAGTATCGAGGTTAGTAAAGCTATTACACCGGATATGGACGGCGACGCAATAGGCGGCTCCGTAAACCTGGTAACGCGAACAGCGCAATCGGAAGATCTGAGCATTCACTCTTCCGCATTAGTGGGATATAACAACATCAGCAGCAAAGCCAATTTCCAGGGATCCACCGAATTCAGCAAACGGTTCTTTACAAACAAGCTGGGCATAATGCTTAACGGAAGCTACTACGAAACGGAACGGGGCTCCGAAAACTGGGAGCGCGACGGCAACGAAATGGAACTTCGTGAATACAACCTGACCCGTACCCGAACCGGCCTCAGCAGCACAATCGACTATAAATTCAACGAGAAACATGAAATATATTTCCGTACTCTTTACAATCGTTTCACAGACCGGGAGCTTCGCAGGAGGTATGTATTTGTGCCCAATGCCGACGAATCGCCTTTCGAAGAAAACACCATCGAACGGTTAACGAAAGACCGGCTCGAAAAACAAATCGTGACCAGCTACAACCTTGGCGCAAAACATACCTTTCCGGGATTCAACCTGGACTATGAGGCTTCATACTCCGAAGGCATACAGGATACACCGTTCGACATCGAGGTTGCCAGTGCCGGCGAAGTCGATCAGCTATCCATCGACTTTGATACGAATCCCGACTTCCCTGCATTTACAGTGAACGACATCGCGCATACCAGTCCCCAGAACATATACCTGACGAATTCCATGTATGAATTCGATGAAGTGACCATGGGCAATACGTATGCAAAGGATGTCAACAAGACCGCCAAGTTCAACATTGTGGTTCCCTTCAAAGCCGGAACAACCGGTGGCCAGGTGAAATTTGGAGGAAAGGTGAGAATGAAAGAAAAAAGTTTCGATATCACCGAAAATGTATTTGGGTACACCGGAACGGAAGACCTGACCCTCGAAATGTTCGAGGGCGGAAAGGTTAATAATGATTTCCTTGGTGGTCGGTACAAGCTGCGGGCAAATGCTGATGCTGAACGGTTTATCGGGTTTTTCAATGCAAATCGCGATAAATTCGAATTGTCCGTAGAAGACAAACTGGCTACCGAGGCTGTGGAAGCGTATTCGGCTACGGAGGACATATACGCGGGATATGCCATGTCGAAAATTCAGTTCAACAACCTGATGCTTCTTGGCGGAGTCCGGCTGGAGCACACTTCGGTTGAATATCAGTCAAAGAATGTCGTGAACGAAACGGACATCATCCCGACAACGGGGGGAACAAACTATACGTTTGTGCTTCCGCAGCTCCATGTACGGTATCAAATCGGAAAAGATGCCAACCTGAGGGCAGCTGTAACGCGGAGCTATGCGAGGCCAAATTTCGGAGATATCATCCCGGCTCAGGAAATAAATGTCAACGAAAAGGAAGGCACTATCGGTAATCCATCGCTAAAACCCGTATCCGCCACAAATATCGATCTCCTTGGTGAAAAGTACTTCGGAACCGTCGGCCTGGTATCCGGCGGATTCTTTTATAAAAGACTTAGTGACTTCATTTTTCAACGGAGATTCGATTCAAATGTATATCCCGGTTCGGACGGCCAGGAAATTACTTTAACACAGTCACAGAACGGTGAGAGTGCCTCGCTGCTGGGCTTTGAATTGGCGTATCAACAGAACCTGACGTTCCTTCCCGGCCTATGGAAGGGCCTGAGCGTCTACGCGAACTATACGTTCACATCGTCGAAGGCCAGTATCCAGTCAAGGGAAACCGCCGGTGACACAGAATCCGTCCGGTTGCCAGGCCAGGCCAGAAACGTGGGAAACTTTTCGCTGGCATATGATCTTGGCCGTATCAACGTCCGTCTAGCAGCAAACTTCAACGGAGAATACATCAGTGAAATTGGTGAAAGTGCGGATGAAGATGTGATTGTGAAAGACAGGGTACAACTGGACGCGACAACTACCATTACGATCACCCCTAAACTCAGGTTTTTCGCCGAGTTCATGAATATCACCAATCAACCATTTGAAGTATACCAGGGTAGTGAAACGCACTACATTCAGCGCGAATTCTACTCCTGGTGGTCGCGCATCGGTTTGAAGTTTGATTTATAAATCCTAAAAAATTTACCGACATGAAAAGTCATCTTAATAAAATACTGTTCGCCCTTGTAACCGGTGTGGCTATCAGTTGCGCCGACAACACCCTGGAGCAGGAACCGCTGGATACCAACTTCCCTTTTCAATTGGTGCTGGATGCCGATGAAGGAGCCGATCTCCCCGACGCGGGGGATTATGGTATAGAAGTGAAATTTGCAGACTATCTGCCCGACCTCAGGCTTCCCAATACCTCCATCACCCTTTCTTATACCATTACAGATGTTGAGGGTAATATGGCCGGGGTGGCCATCGATAAGATCGTCTATGAAGTTGAAGAAGGCGACTGTGTCTACGAACGTGAACTGGACTTTACTCCCGCCGCCGATGGCCTGAGTGGTACGATCACTATTGCCCTGGACGCCAGCCTGGGTTCCGTACCCGCTGAATTTGAAGTTGTAATTGCGTTACCCGGGGAAGAAGACACGGACGGAAGTTTCACCGTCGAATTTTCCAATCTTCAATCGTCGGAAAACCTCCTGCTCGGTTACCCGAACGTTTTTGAGTACAGCGTCCTCGATAACGATCTGGCTGGTGAATGGGAGTATGAAATTTCTTCCGAACAGGAATTTGCTCGGTTCAAGGAACTGTTCGGACCGCTGAACCCGGAACTTGAAAGCCTATCCTTCGCTGACATCACCGGAAAAGTAGTGGCGGAATTCGAGTTCGAAGAAATGAAGTTTATCCTGGAACTCGCGGAAACCGAGGAGGTAACAACCTGCGAGGATGGAGAAAGCGAAACAGAGGTTGTGCACAAGGAAATAGAGTTTGAAGCCGAATACGACGCGGAAGATAACGAACTCGAACTTGAAGGAAGCCACGAACTGATCAGCGACGAGGGCCTGATTGAAGCGGAGCTCGACTACAAAACTGAAGCAACGTATGAAATAGACGGAGAGAACCTATTGCTGACTTTTTACAAAATTATTGACGAAGATAACTATCAGCCAGGAGAAGAATTGTTTTACGTTGAAGAGGGAATCAGTTTTACTTTTGTCAGAGACTAACGCAAAATATCCAGGGTTTATGCCACGAAATTTTCAATTTTTCCGGATGAACAAATACAGTATTCTCACGATGACTATCCTTGGTATGGCTTCCTGTAAGTCACGCCAGCAGGAAACCGCGTCAACAGACACCTCCGGTCTGGTTGTGAAACCGCTGTACATTTCGGACAGCGTCCGGTATGACAGCGATGACCCGGCGATCTGGATTAACCGCGAAGATCCGTCGCAGAGTATGATCCTCGGCACAGACAAAGGCGGCGATACAGGCGACGGAGCCTTGTTTGTTTTCAATCTTCGTGGAAAAGAGATACGGGAAAAAAGAGTGTCCAACATCCGGCGTCCCAACAATGTAGATGTCGGATATGATCTTCCGTTCGGTGGCGGTACCATCGATATTGCAGTCTGTACAGAACGCAATACAAATTCGATCCGGGTCTTCCGGCTGCCCGGTATGGAGCCGATCGACGGCAACGGGATCGCTGTATTTGAAAATGACAGCATGCGCCTGCCCATGGGGGTAGCCTTATATTCCGATCCGATCAACAAAAACATGTATGCTATCGTCGGGCGCAAAACGGGACCTACCGATGGTTCCTACCTGTGGCAGTACCTTCTCGCGGATGACGGAAAAGGAACGGTAAAGGGAACATTAGTGAGGAAGTTCGGGAATTACAGCGGAAAAAATGAAATTGAATCCATTGCCGTCGATAATGAGCTTGGTTTTGTCTACTGCTCGGACGAGGGTGTGGGAATACGAAAATATTACGCTCATCCCGACAGTTCCAATCGCGAGCTGGCACTCTTCGGAACATCCGGATTTACAGACAACCATGAAGGGATCTCCATTTATAAATTTGGCGACGGCACGGGTTATATCCTGGTTTCAGATCAGCAGGCTAACCAGTTCCACGTATTTCCAAGAGAAGGCACTACAGCCGGAGCGCATCAGCATCCCGAGTTGTACGTCGTTAAAACGTCCACATCCGAAAGCGACGGAAGCGACGTTTCAAGCGTGGGACTGCCCGGCTTTCCCAACGGGATCTTTGTAGCTATGAGCGATGATCGTACCTTCCAGTTTTACCGATGGGAGGACATCGCCCGTAAAACGCTCAAGACTTCAAATACCGGGAATTGAGGCCATCGTAAGCTGGTACGTTTCATCACCTGGCCGAACCAGATAGCTCAATCATAAGCGAGATCCAAAAACTTCTGCCGATTCCATCCACCCCTGAGCCGTGGATCCGGTATGCTTTATCGAAGATATTTTGTACCCCCGCGTTGATGTAACATTTCCTGTAAGAATACTGGGCTCTGGTATTCACCACAGTCCATCCCGGCGTTCCACCTTTTGCAATTCTGGCGTCGGATTTATCACCGCTGGACAAACGGTCTTGTTTCGAAGCTCCAATCCATTCGATCCGCCATGTGAGTTGCTTTGCTACTTTCAGATCTGCGCCCAGCCTACCAAAAAATGGAGGAATCCGGCTTAGGGGTTCATTGCGCGTAATGTTATCGCCAATCGTATAGGTTGCGTCTGCAAATGCTGTTAGCCAGCCATCCATGTTATATTGAAATTCCGCTTCGATACCTTTTACTTCCGCCTTATTCACGTTTTCTTTTTTATAGACCTTAAAACCATCGAGACTATCCTGTCCTTCATAGGTAGACGTTACGTTGCCGATGAGATCACGCAAGTGATTCCTATAGGCAAAAATCTGAGCATCCAATCTCCTTCCCGTTAGCCGCAACCCGGCCTGGTACTGGAACGATTTTTCTGGTTCGATGGAATAGTTAGGCACCTCGTACCTGTAGTCTGCCACACCAAAACTGGAGACGTCATTGACATTCGGTGCCCGGAACCCGGTGTTCGCCGAAGCAATAAATTGAAATACTTCAGATGCCTTGAAGACTACTCCTGCATTTCCCACAGCCGCGTCAGGTTTAAGTTCGGTTAGACCAAAAACCGGGTCGCTCACCTTCATTTTCAAAAAATTATAACGTGCTCCTAGTGACAATACAACCCTGTTAATATCAATTGTGTGGGTCGAAAATATCGCCGTGTTTAAATAAGTTGTCCCGTCGGGATAAAGGCCCCTGGCGGCAGTCGATTCCTGCGTGTCCTGGTTATAATCCTCTGCGCTGCTTTCAACGCCGTCGTGATAAACTTCAACACCGGTGGCGGCGTTCCATCGGGAGTTGAATTTTGAGATCACCTCCGCTGCCGCGTGATAGGTATTGACGTTGTCTCGTTCATACCTCATGACTGAACTCCCGGGGCGTTGTTTCTCCCTTTTTTCGAGTGAGTTTAAGTACGCTACTGTAAATCTGACCTCGGAAAAAAATTTCGAACTGTAATATGAACGCATCCGCATATATCCCAAATCCCGTTGCTGAGGGCTGAAATGATACCTGCTATAATTTCCGGATACGAGTTGGTGGTATAGGGGCACATCTTTCTGCACAAGGTGCTGCCATGCCGCAGTAACATAAATGCCACCGACCTTTGCACTGGCTTTGACATCCCATGCCTGATCATCATAACCTGTATGTTGAAGGGTTCCCAGGTCACCTCCAGCTCTGATGTCTCCTAAATTTTTGTATGAAAGTCCACCAAGCAAAGTAAAGTTGGAGTTAGCAAGTTCCAGCTCCGCACGGCCTGTATACTCCATGTCGTGGCTCATGGCGCCGGCATATGCTCTTCCCGTTACCTGCATTTTGGTGTCGGGAGCGAAACCGGGATCCCTTAAAAACAACTGAACCACACCACCGATTCCATCACTGCCATATTGGACAGAACCCTGTCCCCGTAATACTTCGATCCGTTGAAGCGTAAGAGGGTCGATCGTATTCAGGTACTGGTTAGGTCCTGACCGAAAAATGGAATTATTAAATCGAATGCCGTCTACCAGCAACAGGGTATGGTATCCGGTTAGTCCACGGATAAAGGGTGATCCACCGCCATGATTCGTTTTCTGCATCCACACACCCGGTATTGCCGCGGCGGCGTCAGGGCTGGTCAGCAGGGGCATCCGAATAATCTCTTCGCGGTTTTGATACACTACTGATTCCGCTACATCCCGGCGATCCGTATTCATACGTTGCGCGGTAACCACAACTTCTTCCTTCAGGACTATCGTACTGTCACGCTGCCCAAACGTGTACGGTACAAAACATAAAAGACTCAGGAGGGTAGCCATTGCGACTTTCAGGAGTTTGTATCCGGTTTTCATCGTCGTTTTAGGAAAGTGGTTTTGCCAGATCACAGATTCGGAATTCTTACTAATCTTTGTGTGGTAGTTCGCCAGGGAATCATCCGATGTGTGTCGTCGGGTTCCCCGCAGCGCGTTACTTTGCCGGTTGTTTTTTAGTGATTCACTTCCTTTCGTTTGTCCTGTTCTCTTGCTCTTTTTATTTCATCCGGGTCATCAAGCTTCGGGGAAAGGCCGACAGCTTCCCAGTCGAACGCTTCATCAAACGGCTTTAATGCAACATTGGGATCAAATATTCTCGGATCTACCGGCACGGCATTGTACGGCGAATAATCCGGCTCTCCATTAAAACAGTCGCTCATATCCGTTACACCAAAGTCGTACTGGTTCAGGTAAGGAATTCCGAGAACGTTCCAGAAGGTTTTAAATATTGAGCCGAAACTATAATGCTGATGGCTAATAAAATTCCTTTTTGCATAGGGTGAAATCACCATCAGGACGCTGCGGTGCGCATCGATATGATCACTGCCGCCCTGTGCATCGTCCTCTGTTACAACAATCATCATGTTCTTCCATTGAGGCAGGTGACTAAGATATTCAACCACTCTTCCCAAAGCGAGGTCGTTGTCAGCCATATAACTCTCGTTAAACGGAAAGCCCGCCGCCGGGCGCTCACCTGCACCGTGATCGTTCAGTAGTTGTAACGTGAGAACAGGAGGCAAATCCTTCTTTTTACCGATGTACCTCTCGTTAATTTCCCGGATGAAAACATCTGCCCTGAACTGGTCCGGTATGGCCATGTTAAAAGTTGGAAATAATCTCGAGGTACGATCATATAACGGTCCGGGCAGTGGATAGTTAACGAGGTACCGGACGCCACCATATTTGAACGTCGAATCGGAAAAACTACCGGCATCGAATTCTACTCCAAAGCCAAAATTATAAAATTCGATTTTGTTCCGTTCAAGGTGTTCCCACATTGAACCCGCCTGGTTGTAGCTTTCCGGGAATATCGCGCCGGCGGCTCCGGTCATGGCGAACTTCCCGGGAGCATTAGATTCTTCCTTCATACTCCTCTTGCCGCCGTACGCAGCGGGATGATGGGTCTCCATCCACTGGTTCGGATAGGTGTTCGTGAGCCACACGTGGCCATCCGCCGATACATCGGCGTCCACGTAAAAATTATCGCTGATCGTAAAACGATCCGCCAGGGAAATATGATTCGGCATAACGGTAGCGTTATCAACCTTCAGCGTTTTCTTTTCGTTTGTAAATGAGACATTCGCCGCGTACCGGGCAAGGGAAGAATCGCCTCTTCCGTTTTTCAACTGTCCAAAAACATCGTCATACGTCCTGTTTTCCTTCGAGATAAACACGATATACTTTATCGGCGACTCTTTCTCCTTTGTATATGCGGGAACCGGATTTTTTTCAGCGGAAGACACAACTTCTTTAAAAGCGAAATTGTTTGCGATAACTTTTTGAGTCATTGCCTTCAACTCTTCGTCGGAGGGCAAATCTATTACAGAGACAGTATCCAGCATCAGTGCTCCTATGTAATCGGCGGAAGGATGGTTAAATGCAGGCTTGAAGTCCTTTCCCCCGTTTGGCCCGCTTCCAAAACCCTTGGCATTGGATACGACCAGCTGTTTACCATCTGGAGTAACTTTTAACTTAGAGGGAAACCATCCGGAAGGAATGTGGCCTAACACCTCCTTTGATTGCAGGTCAACTACGGCGATCGCATTGATTCCCGCCTCGGCTACAAAAAGTCTTTTCTGATCGGGGGAAATAGCCAGGCCAAAGGGTATTACACCTTTCAGTGCACCCAGGCGTGCGTCCAGTTTCAGTTCGATACTGGACACCACGGTATCGCGCTTTAAATCAATGACGGAAACGTCATCGTTGTTACCGTTGCTGACGTAAACGAAATTTTCCGTTGCCACCATCGAGTTCGGGCTTGAACCGCCGACAGCTGAAATACCCTCTACCTCCTGCCCTACCAGTACACCGGTCTTTACTTTCGATTTGACCGCGGGATTACGTCCGCTTACATCGATTCCCCAAACGGAAAAAGATTCAGGTGCATTGGGGTCTCCCAACGGAGCAACTTCCAAGGTATCGTTCTTTATACCTTCTTTCATCTCCTTTGAACCGTAGGCAGAGGCCGGGAACTTCAATGCGGTTTCTTTTAATCGTTTTTTATCGAGGGATTTGATATAACTGTATTCGAACATACCCACATTCGAAACATAGACTGTCCTCTCATCCGGCGACAATGCGATCCCGAACGGATATCTTCCTGTTTTTATGTTGTGAGTTACCTTGCCCGTTTGTGTATCCACGATAATCATTCTGAATCCTATCTGATCAACAGCATAGAGTTTTGATCCATCCTTGTTCAGCACCATATCACCAATGTATCCGTCACTATAATCAGAACCATCGAATGACACATTACAGGAAATCTCATTCACCTTCTTACCAGTGCTCAGGTCGAAAACATAGATCCTGTTTTGTTGCCCGCCTGCTACGTACACCTTCTTATTATCCGGAGAAATCGCGAGACCCATAAAGACAGCCTCCAGCAGCCCTTTTTCCGGGTTAAGGGTTTCCGGTATCTGTTTCACTCTGGGAGATCCCGAGTTGTAATCCGTAATAATAGAAATCGAAAAGGGACCAACGCCCGAGTTAGACGTAATGATCGTCTTTCCGTCCGGGCTTAACGTAAGACCAAAGGGATGTGGTGCCACGGTGATTTGTTTTCCGGCTGGTGTGATCAGCCGGCCATTCGGAATTACGGTGGCACCCTGCCTGTCGATCTTTGTGTATTGATCGGCCGCCGGCGACGTTGACACCCAGACGCTATCGGACACGACGCGTTCCCCTCCACCACACCCACATATGACTGTGGCGATGCCCACTGCAAGTAAGAAGCTGTATTTCATAACTTTGTTTTGCTTTATCGTTTGGTATTCTACTTCGCGATCTCCAGAAAATCTTTCAACCTTCCTTCTGAATCGTACATTTTAAAACTGAGATCCTTGTCATGGACGGTTATTGTGAAGTAATGATGACCTCTGTATGTTTTGGCGCTGAACCACGCCCGCGAGGGAGCAAAATCCTCCAGGTTACCCCCTCCTCCTCCACCCTGGATGTAGATCACACCGTTTTGCTTATCTACCCGTCCCTGGTTGATCGCCATGGTTCGCTGATAGGTATGAAGGTGACCGAAGAACACCATATCCACACCGTATTTTTCATAGAGCGGAACAATTTTCCGTATACGGAGATCTCCCAGATCGCCGGCACCTTTCCATGAATCTCCGTAGTCGTCTTCGTCGGCGGAATAAGGCGCATGGTGGTGCGCAACGAATTTCCATTGGGCTGTCGATTTTTTGAGCTGCTCTTCCAGCCATACATACTGCGCACCTCCCGGTGAAAAACTCTCCGCGTCATTGCTGTTCAGCATAAAGAACTCAGCGTTGCCATAACGGAAATTATAATACCCCCTTTCGGGATACGTATGATACTGATTGTACCAGTGAAGGTCATCCTCGCCGTTTCCGGGAACCGGAAATACGGGAATGCGACCGGCCAGCTGACCGACACCCTGGAAGTACTCATAGTTCCATTCGAATTTATGGTCCTTGGTTCCGCCGTCCGTCAGGTCACCCACGTTCACGATGAAGTTTGGCCTTTCATCCCACATAAGTTTCGAAATACGGTCGTTGATGTGGGGTCTCGCTTCCGTATCGCCCATCACGCCAAAAGCAAAAGAGCTTGTCTCCTTTACCGCCGTCGAAAAAGTGAGGGTACCCGATTCCATCGCCGACCCATCGCGTGCTACGGCTTTAATATTATAGAAGTATGGTGTCTCCGCCTCAAGATCCTTGAGCGTTATTTTATAGATATTACCCGGTGATGTCTTGTCTTTTTCCGTGGTTATCTTCTGAGTAACCATTGTCACGCTCTTGTCCAATGGTACTTTCTTTCCATATTCGATCACAAAATCTGCGGGACGATCCGTCTCCCAGACGATATCCATACTCCCGGGAGTTGCGTTGTTTAAGTAAGGTCCTGCATTGAAGTGAAAGATGCCCGGAAACAACTTCCCTTCTGTTACCAGGGATTTCAAATATTCAAAACGATCGCCGACCGCCTTTTTATCCAACGCGACGTCGTAAAGATGAAACATCTTGACGAGGTTGCCCAGGTCCATGTACGGTTCCTTTCGCAGATACGCCGCCACCTCCAACTCCACATCCCCGGGTTTAAAAATCGCCATCGGGCTTGCCGTTTGCTCGCCGACGAGCTCTCCATTAAAATAGAGTTGCATTTTTTTGCCGTCAAAGACCGCTACGATATGAAGCCAGTAATTCTTCCAGCCCCGCCGTTCGATTTCATAGGCAAGCAGTTTTGAAAATGTAAGACCTTCTGGTTTAATGCTAAAAACGACATTCCTGCCGTAAGCGCCCAGCAGCCACACAGGTTCGGCTCCTGAAAATTTGTTCTTCACCGTTACCAGCGCTCCCACAGGTTGATTGACGTGATTGACCAACCACATCTCGGCACTGAAAGTTGTTTTTGGAATTTTATCCGGATCGATAAAATTGCTTATGCGCTCCGTTGGTTCCTCATCGTGAAAAAGCAGGGGGACGGTTTCCGCCTTGAACGTGGAACTTAGCGGACGGGGCGGATCGATCCTGGGGCCGGGATAATTCTCGGCTTTTTGTCCCAGTGTATATTTAGGCCAGAACCACCACTCCTGCGCGAAGAGGCTGTGGGCGCACAAACAAAAAGCGACGACAAGAACCCTGATCATTACTTCGCCTTCAACATGGTGCCAACGACTTCTCCCGCTTTACCGTCGCCATTGTATTCGAGGCCGAGAAATGCCGCCAGTGTCCTCGCAATCTGGTTCTGGTAATACTGGGATTCGGTTTTTATTTCGCCGAGGCCTTGAGTATCCGGGCCGATGACGGCAAACCAGATCTGATCGGCGTCAGGAATCTCGTCGCCGTGACTTTTCCATTGCGTTGCATCCGTACCCCTGCCGTGATCGCAGGTGAGCACGAGGGTAGTTTTGTTTTTATACGTCGGGTCGGCTTGCAGGTAGTTCCAAAGTTCACCGATAAAACGGTCGGTATAATGGGCGGCGTTCAGATAAGCGCCATACTCACCCGCATGGGCAAAGTCATCCGTTTCATCAAATGCGAAATACATGACCTTGGGTTTATACTTTTTCATGTATTCCAATCCGTAGTAAAATGTAAATGCATCCAGCCTTACGTCACCCAATGGGTTGGGAATATTCTCGATAATGTCGTTCAGCGTCTTTTCGCGTTCACTCAGTTTTGCATCCCTCACAGGTTTTGCACCCGTGCTTACGAATACGCCGCTTCGCTTATCGTTTATAATGTATGGAAAGACATCCCACGAAGAAAATGCCGCTACTTTTCCCTTATAATTACGCTGTGCATTTATAAATTCCAGAACATTCGTATTGGGGTTATACATTTTATCATTGCTGTGGATCCTTTCGTTGTCAGCGTGGCCTGAAAGGATCTCATTGTAACCCGGGTAAGAGAACCACTGATTATTCGTGACATTAACCTTACTTCCGAGTGGCCGGTTGCCATATAATTGTCCAGCCGACGCGATCGTATTCCAGAAAAACGGTAACAATGCCTTACGCCGCGACGGCAGATCGTCGCGCCAGAATTTTTCCTTTAGTTTTCCATCCTTGAGATATTGCTGCTGTTTTAACAAAGCTGAATCCGCCCCATTAAAAAGTTCCTGCCATCGGAATCCATCGAGGGTGATCAATACAACATTTTCCGTTTTGCGGGGGGGCTGGCTATTTGCCGCCAGGGCAACGACAATCAAAAACGCGAGTCCAAGGTATTTTTTCATTTTAAAACAAATTATGGTCAATAATAAAAAAACACCCAAAGAAATGCCTTCGGGTGCTCTTAACCTATTTGAAATAATTAATCTTCATTCATCCATAGCACGTAGTCAACGTCATCCACGTCAGAATTGAATTGTCTCACGAGGGCTGATTTATAGTTTTCGGCATTATAAAATCCCTCGTCAGTCGGATACAGCCAGCGCTTGGGGATAATATTTGTGTTTCCGGTTCCGGGGCCTGAATGGAAAGCAGGTATACCGGTTCGCCTGAAATTATAGTATGCTTCGAGTCCTGAGTTCTGGAAAAAAGCGAGGTACTTCTGTGTCAGGATCTGGGTGAGGCCGTCGGCGTTATTGCCCGCGTATGATACAGCCGGTTTTGCGAGGTAGTCTGTTACCGATGCCGTAACAGTCTTCAACACGTCATCGTTATCAGATTCTGTGATAGCAATCTGCGCTCCGTCCGTAATGCCCATGAAGGCCATGGAAGCTTTTATTCCGTTTTGGTAAAATGTTTCTGCATTACCTGTAACCCATCCCCTGTTAATGGCTTCGGCAATATTGAAGCACAATTCCCAATAAGAAATCTGGACCGCTGGCTCGGGGCCTGTAAATGTAGTATAATAACGTTTCTGGTTGGCGTAGGAATAAAGGCCTTCACCCGCTTTCAACGTCATATCATCCAGGCTTTCTCCGGAGGGGGCTCCGGCATAGGCGCCAAAATCATCCGCCTCCAGAACACCCTGAGGTTTCACCAGTGCCTTTGCCGGGTTACAGGCAATGAACACACGGGGATCTTCCAGATCCGTCAATCCTTTCACGTACGTCTGCGCCATGTTATAACGGCCCTTATCGAAGCCGCGGCTTCCGGGATTGGTCGGGTATAACTGCGTCGACCCGTTGTATACATAGTTCATGTTGTCCTCATTGCCCTGGAAGACGGGAAATTCACTTGCGTTGGCCAAGACTTCAGCAAACCGCGTTTTGATTTTTAATTCCGCGTCGTCCTCTTTTTTACTCAGACTGATCAGCACACGAAGTTTGAATGTGTTGACAACTTTGCGCCATTTTTCCAGGTCATTGTTGTAGAAGATATCACCGCTCAGTGAAATATTTCCCTGCGATATCAATAATTTAAGATCGGCGTTCGCCTCGTCAAGCCAGGTCAGAACCTGCAGGTAAATTTCCTTTTGTGTGTTGTACACAGGCGCCGGACTCTCGAGACCTTTAAGAGCGTCGTTCATAGGTAAATCACCAACCTTTTGCGTCATCCGCACGAAGTAGTAAGCTTTGAAAAATTTGCCCAATGCGGAATAGGGGTTTACACCTACGGCTGTTTTTGCCGCCGCTTCTTCCATTTTAAGAACGTTTTTCAGCGTGGTGAAATCAAGTTCGGCATTCGTCCAGTATTCATTCGTGCCATAGTAGTTGTAGTTACAGCACCAGAACTGATTTCTCCGGTGATCCAGGCTCCAGGGGTCTTCTTTTAAACCAGGGAAATCGTTATCCGGGTCGCTTACGAGGAGGCCTCTGAATATCAGCGACGGCGGAACATCGGCGGGCCCGTTGGGATTTTTTGCGAGTTCTTCAAAGTCGCGGCAGCCGTAGGAACCGGTCAATGCGAGTAAAAGAAGAATATAGTTAAGTATCTTTTTCATTTTTGTGTTGTTAGTCATTCATTTTGGTCGAATCGTTCTTGCGGAAGCAATTCAAGGTGTTCATTAGAAAGTAAGGTTTACATTAAAGCCGTAGCGTCTCACCGTAGGCGTCTGAAGCGTCGAATAATCGCCCGAAGTATACTGGTCTATATCCATATCTTTCTTTTCGGAAAAATAAAGCAGGTTTCTACCTACGAAAGATATACTCGCATTACGGATAAACGTCCGTGTCAGCATCGAAGACGGCAGGTTATAGGTAAGTGTAACCTCTCTCAGTTTTGCGAAAGAGCGGCTTATGACATTGGCCTCTTCGGCAGCATAGTAGCGGCTGATGTAATCCTGCAGATAAGTTGCCGTAGTATTGGGTGCAAACTCGAGTTCATCGTAGTTGGTGATCGCACCGGTCTGGGGATCGTACTCAATGGCTGTGTTGTTGGAAATCACAACACCTGGTCCCACATAACTCTTGATACCCTGAGTATCCTGGTAGCGTGCTTCACCCATAGCCCCTTCGGTTGTCGCGATGTGACGACCGCCGCGGAAGGTCTGCCTCTGAATATAGTCGACGATTACACCTCCGACACGTCCGTCAAATTGGAAAGAAAGACCCCAGTTCTTATAGTTAAGTTTGTTGGTAATACCCCATGACCAGTCCGGATTGAGGTTACCTAAAAACTGCTTAACCGCGGTATTGATCGGCCTGCCACCGGCATCGTTGATCAGCTCACCATCGGGGGTTTTATAGAAAGCTCCTGCATAATAACCGTCGGTACGATCGCCGAGCTGATAAAAGCCGCTCCGCTCCTGGTTGCCGGCAAACTCATCGTAAGTCTCTTTAAAGGTTGACCAGTTAACCAGTACATTCCACTTCAGGCCCGTCGGGTTGGACACCGGCGTGGTGTTAAGTGTTATTTCGAGGCCGTTACGTTTTGTCTTCGCGCCGTTTGCAATGGCACCGGTATATCCCGAACTCGATGCAAGCGCTTGTGTTGAAATCTGCGGTCCGTCAATGTTCGTAAAATAAGTGACATCGAATCCGACGCGGTTTTTCAGGAACCTGACATCAAGCCCGAACTCGGTTGCTGAGCTGAAGTATGGATCGATATTCGAGTTTGTGAGGGTATTGGGGTAGTATGCACCCGGCTGATTATTATAAATCAACGGCGTGGTGTATACGGCAGAGTTGAAGTAATCGGGACCGTCATACGGGGTGGTGAACGTCGAACCATATCCCAGCGGATTTCCCGTCAGTGATACCGATGGTACGGGACCGATCCGGCTTGCTGTTATCCCTCTTCCGACCTTGGCATACGCCGCTCTCAGTTTTAAGAAAGAAATAACTTCGGGAAGCTCAAATGCTTCCGAAAGTATAGCACTTACGTTGGCGGAAGGATAGAAATAAGAATTCTTCGAGGCCGGAAGTGTGGAATGTTTATCGAGACGGCCCGTGACCATCAGGTTTAACCAATGGCGGAAAGACGCATCCAGCGTAAAGTACCCGCTGTATACGGACATGGGTGCGTTAAAATTGTATGCCTGCACGGGGTTCAACGAATTGTCGAAACGGTATGCTCCAGGCGTCAGGCTCGACGCGGGAACGTTCAGGTAATTCGTTGAAACATAACTGGAACGGTAATTATAGGTCCTGATATTTCCACCTACGGATGCATTCAGATAAAAATCGGAGGTGAGGTCTTTGGCAAACGTCAGTAACACATCGGTGTTATTTTCAATCAACGTACGCTTATCCTCGCGGTAATCTCCTTTTGCAATTTCGCGATCATACACCGTCGCGGAATAGGGAAACTTTTCGGTCCGTATCAGGTCGTAGGAAGTCAGCTGGGAACGTGCTGCGATATCGAGGCCCTCCGCGATCTTATACTTCAGCGACATAAAACCATACAGATCATTTTTGTAGTGACCTCTTAACCATTCCTCTGCCAGGAAATAAGGATTGTTGTAGCGGGTGTGCTCGGCATACTTTTGCTGAATCCCTTCTTTTCCCGGTTCCCAATAATCCTTCATATCATCTATATCCCAATCTGCTGCACCCCAGATGATAATGTTATAAATCATACTGTTCGGTCCATAGTTCACATCCGGGATGTTCGGCGTGTACTGGTGATTGTAATTTACGTTTGACTCAAAACGAAGCCTGTCTGAAAAGTCAAAGCCGGTTGAGACATTAAAATTGTCGCTGTTCAGTTGTGTATTGGGAACCAGTCCTTTTTGATAGGAATGTGAATAGGAAAAACGAAGGTCGTATTTTTCACCACTGGCCGAAACGGCGATATTGTTGGTCGAGATCAGTCCGGGGTTCAGGAAACGCTGAAGGTTGTCTTTCCCGCGGGCTACCCATGGTGTAGGCTTTACGTTGCCTGTCCAGGATCCGTTGGGGAAGGTAGTTGTATAGGTTTCGGTCTGACTTACCTCACCGTCGTATTGAGGTATCAGTTGTCCATCGAACTTAGGGCCCCAGATGTCGTAATCCGCATCGTAATAACCGGTTTTACCGTCTTGATAAGCATATCTTCCGTGATCGCCGGGACCATACTCGTCCTGTACTTTGGGAATGGTAAGGAATGTATTCTCCCACATAGTGGAAGAATTGAAATCCACTGAAAATCCTCTTCTGTCTTTGGAGCCGCGTTTTGTCGTGATGATGATCGCACCATCGACACCCTGCGTTCCGTAAAGAGCGGATGCCGCGGGGCCTTTTAACACGGTGTAGCTTTCGATATCATCGGGGCTGATGTTCCAGGTATCGGAGCGAATAGGAACACCATCCACAACAAACACGGGAACACGTCCGCGAAGGGAAATATTCGGAGCTCCGAGTAATTCAGCGGAAGCACCGATATTAAGTCCGGCGACTTTACCAACCAGTGAGTTGATCGGATTAGGCTCGCGAGCTTTCACAAGATCCTGACCTTTGACTTCCTGGACGGCATAGCCCACTTTCGATTTATCCTTCTCGATTCCCAACGCAGTGACAACAACTTCCGAGAGTTGCTTTGCATCAGTAGCCAGGGCGATGTCTATGGTTGTTCTGCCGCCAAGGGAGACTTCCTGCGTGACATAACCGACAAAAGAAAAAACCAATGTTGCGTCGTTGGAAGCCGCATTGATCGAGTAGCGACCATCGGCATCCGTAATGGTCCCTGCCGATGTTCCTTTCACTAAAATGTTTACACCGGGCAGTGGCGAAGCATCTTCGCCTGAGGTCACTTGTCCGGAGACTGTCGCCTGCGCATAAGCGGTCCCGGCGACAAAAATCCATGCCGCCAGACTAAACATGGCATACATGGCGGGATGTGCTAAAGAAATAAATTTCCTTAGTAGAGTTTTTTTCATAAAGTTGTTGGTTTGGGTTCTTTGGTATCGGACACCATTAACAAAGAGATAAGGCCAGGTCGGCCGATGCTGTCCCTGGCTCTATCTCTGCTATGGCATTAAATACGCGCGTCAAAGATTAGGATTTGTCTTGACGTTACGCGAAGCCCGGCGTTACGTCTGCATTAATCTTTTTAATGGAAAATGAAAACCGTGTGAAGTGATCTGACAATAAAAAAACGCCGATGTGGTTTTCCGCTAAAAAATTACATTCCTGACATCACAAATATTTAATGAGTTTCAACTCATAGTTTTTCGGCAAATAGGTGCCGCTTGTTTTTCTCTGAAAAAAAATCCGGCACGATACATTTCTGCATCTGTGCCGGACAATCCAAACCGTGATCTTATGTCTTTAATCCTTATCCCACCAGACGGAAGTGTTTATTACATCCGCTCCCTGCCTGGCAACAGCGTCAGACCGGTTCGCAGCATTTAACGCCTGTTCCGTTTGCGGATAGATGTAGCGGACGGGGATCAAATCGTTATTTAAGTTACTGGCCCCCGGTGTAAGGACGGGGTATCCGGTTCTTCTCCAATCGAACCACGCCTCCAGGCCGTTGAAGAACAAGGCCACCCATTTCTGTGTACCGATCTTATTCAGTTTTTCAGCCTGCGATCCCGAATATGCGACGTCGTCCTGGGTGAAGTAGTCCGCAGGTAAAGTAAGGTCGATCTGATAGTCAGCCGGAACAATACTTCTGTAGTAATCCAGGTTTGCATTGATACCGTTGAGATAATAGGTTTCGGCTGTTCCTGTTGTCGTAAAATCCCGCTCGCGCGCCTCGGCAAGAATGAATTGCAGCTCGGCGTATGTCATCAGAAGTCCCCTTGAAGCATTGGCGACGGGAGCCGGTTTTCCAGCATCGTTGCATACCAGGCAGGCGAACGTAAGTCCTACACGCGAAACTCCCTGCGGTCCGCCGTTGTAGCTAAGGGCCTGTGTGTCTTCGAGGCCGTTCGGAATACCTGCGATTATCGGACTACCGTCCACGACGGATTTTTCAGTCGGCCGGGCAAAGACTGCCAGCCGGGGATCGTTCAGGCTTTCCAGGTAGTCGCCGAGCGTTTTGCTCAAACGAAACTCGTCGAATGAACCCACACGGGAAGTATAGAGGGGCCATTGGTTCGGAGCAGACGCCTGGTAAACAAGTGCTGCGTTGTCAGCATTACTTTCAAATAACGGGTTAGCTGTCGGGTTGTCCAGTATAGCCTGGATGTCGGCGCTAACGCTTCGTTTGTTCGAAATACGCATCAGGTAGCGTAACCGTAGCGAGTTGGCCAGTTTTTTCCATTTTGCAACCGATCCACCGTAGATCAGGTCGCCGGAAACAGCTTCAGCACTCGTTCCTAATATGTCGTTCGCCCGTTTAAGGTCAGCCAGGATTCCGTTGTAAATTTCTTCCTGCGAATCGTACTTCGGCACATAATTCCCGGATATCTTTCCCGTTGTGGCTTCCGAATAGGGTATATCGCCGTAAGTGTCCGTCGCGACTGAAAACATCCACGACTTCATGATCAACGCAATACCCAGGTAGTTGTTCTGAACGGGTACCGATTGTTCCGCAAAATTGATAATGTTCTGTACGTTTCTCATGTTGCCGTAGACACTGTTCCAGACACCGGAACGCTCACCCCATAAATATCGGTCTTCATTAACGAACTGGATCTTGGCTGTGTGCTGGATAACAATGTTACCGATACTCCAGGCTTCGCCCACCTGGTCATTTAACGTATTCCTGATTACTCCCGAAAGCAACAGGTCCGGGGTAACGGTTGTCGGCACATTCGGGTTGGTGTTGATCTCTTCAAAATCCTTATCACATGCAACTGTAATAAGCGTTGCCGTGAAGATGAAAACGATTTTACGTATATTTTTCATGATCTTGTTCAATTAGTATTGTTTAGAACTTCAGGCCGATATTGAAACCGTAACTTCTGGAAGACGGAATAGACATGTATTCAATACCAGGCAACGCCGTTCCACCTGTATATGACATCACTTCCGGATCGATGTGCGGTACATCCGTCCACAGTGCCAGGTTTCTGCCAACAAAAGCGATACTCACGCTCCGGAATGGAAGCTTTCCGAAAAATTTGTCAGGGAAAGTATATCCTAACTGAACCTCTCTTAGTTTGACAAAAGACGCATCGTACATGGCGCCTTCGGCAACACTTCGTCCGCCGGTCCATGCCGAGTGCCACTGCCTCGGCAATACACGTGAATCGTTAACCGAAAAAGAGCCGTCGGGGTTTTGTTGTACACCATCTCCAACAACGTAGGTTCCGTCCGGTGCATTCAACAGTTGCGGGTCCGCCGAAGCCGACGCCTGAGGATAGTATCCGTTTTCCCGTCCTTCGAGTGTTTCGATAATGATCCCGCCTTCTCTTCCTACCGTCTGTGTTTCGGAGTATACCTGGCCACCCTGACGGATGTCGAATAACGCACTTAACTTGATACCCTTGAACGTAAACGTATTGCTGATACCCGCCAGCCAGTCCGGGTTATAGTTGCCCAGTTTAATCCTGTCGGTGGTCGGGATCGGCCGGCCGCCTCCTTGCCCCTGGGCATTCGGTGACGTGAAGACCATCTGACCCGTGAACTCACCGGTCGCATCATAATACGGTTTGGTGGGATCCGTGCTCTGAACCCGCGCAAATCCGATTCCGTACATATCGCCCATTCGTTCGCCGACACGAGCCTCGATGCTCACCCTGCGGCTAGCCATCACGTAATTCGACAGGCCGTTGGATAATGAGACCACTTCGCTTCTGTTCCCGGAAAAATTAACATCCAGATTCCACTGGAAACCATTCTCGAGTTTCAACGGTATTGTATTCAACATGACCTCATAGCCATAGTTTTTGATCTCACCGGCATTGATCGATAAACTGTTATAGCCACTGGTGATCGAAAGCGGAATATTCAGGATCTGGTTCTTCGTGATGGTATGATAGTATGTAAGATCCAATCCGACACGGCCTCCGAGGAAACGAACATCCATACCTCCCTCGAAAGAGGTACTGATTTCCGGCTTCAGGCTGAAGTTTGCCAGGCGGTCTGTTTCACCGTATACCTGTGATGAACCAAACGGATCGCTTGGGTTATAGGCTTGTGTAAACGTAAACGCATCGGTATCATTTCCCACCTGCGCGACGCTGCCCCGAAGTTTCAAGAAAGAAATAAATTCAGGCATCGTCGTCATATCGGAGATCACGGCGCTCAGGGCCGCTGAAGAATAGAAGTAGGAGTTATCTTCGGAACCGATACCTGCATCCTTCAGCTCTTGCGGAAGGGTAAGCGCGCTTGACCAATCGTTACGCGCTGTCAGGTCAAGAAACAAGATATTCCTGAATCCGATCTGGGCGGATGCGTAGAGGCTGTTAATTCGCTTTTGGGTATTGGTTTGTGAACTCTGGAGCGGTGCCCTGAAATTGGTAAGGCTGTAAACACCCGGAATGTTCAGTTGGGGCGCGTTTACTTCCAGAAATTCCGAACGCTGCCTGAGCTGGTTACCACCAATGGATGCTGTCAGTGTAAAGTTCGACGGAACGATCTCCTTGTTGAATGTCAGCAGGAAATCCGAATTTCTTTCTTCTGTTATGATCTTCGCCTCCCGGTACTGACCAAATGGGAAACGCTGTGTGCTGAATGCTCTCCTGTATTCCCGCCTTTCATTGCCAAAATCGGTCGCTGTGCGCAATTGCAGGCTTAACCATGGAGTAAAGTCATACTTCAGCGAGACATTACCAATAATTCTGTCCACGTCCTGACCATTCGTGTTTTCGTAGACTGTGAAATAAGGATTGTCGTGATAATTATAATTGAAGTTATACTGACGTCGTCCTTCGAGTCCGGGCATCCAGTAGTTTTCCAGGTCGCCCACATCAACCGAACGGGGCAACCAACAGTTAAACAGGTACATGATGTTTTCAGTACCATAACTGATGGACGGCCGGTTGTCACTCTCGCTCTTAATATAGCTTACAAAAGCACGGGCTGAAAATTTCTTTGTAAGGTTATAGCCGCCACCGAAGGAAATGGTATTCCGGCGAAGATCCGTATTCGGAACAATCCCTGTCTGATCGAGGCCGGTATAAGATAATCTGAAGTCCCCGTTCTGATTGCTTCCAACCAGCGCCACATTGTTCGTTAGTGTCCGGCCGGTCTGGAAGAAGTTCTTTATGCCGTTTTTATCGTTAACCCAGGGTGTGGGAGTAATCACACTACCGGCGGGCGCGTTGAGGTCACCGCCTCTGAAATCGATAGGAGAACCGTTCAGCGTCCGCGGTGAGTTGAATTGCGGATACAATTGTCCGTTGAAAGCCGGTCCCCAGCTCTCGTCCACCCCATCCGTTAATCCGGCGCCGCCTCCGTTGACGAAAGCAAAATCGCCGCCATTTCCATTTCCCTGTCCGTAGACATTCTGGTATTCCGGTAACCGCAACGCGGATTCAAACGTCGTGTTCGAATTCACTTCCACGCCAATACCTTTCGTGCCACGACCGGATTTGGTCTTTATTACGATAACACCGTTGGCGGCGCGGGATCCGTACAACGCTGCCGCTGCTGCACCCTTTAATACGGTCATCGATTCGATATCGTCCGAATTAACAAAACTCGCACCGTTCCCGAAATCAACTTCCAGGTTGTTTCTGCCAGACGCTCCGGTCAAACCATTACTGATCGGTACACCGTCAATCACGTACAGGGGTTGATTTTTGTTCAGGTCCATCGAGCGTTCGCCGCGGATGGTAACACGTGCCGATCCACCAACTCCCGAAGGACTTCCAACAACCGTAACACCGGCAATTTTACCCGCCAGTTGATTTACGACGTTTGTTTCCCGCGCGGTGGTGATATTCTCACTCGTCACACTTTGTACCGAATATCCCAGGCTCTTCTTTTCTTTCTCTACACCCAACGCGGTGACAACAACTTCCGACAACTGCATGGCGTCCGTACTAAGACTGATATCAATTCCCGCACGTCCTTCCAGCGGAACCTCCTGAGCTTTATAGCCAACGAAAGAAAAAACAAGTATGGACTCGGTCGATGGAACGCTTATCGAATACCGTCCGTCTGCATCGCTGATCGTACCGGCAGCCGTACCTTTCACTAGAATATTTACCCCCGGTAACGGAGATGAGTCCTCTGCGGATGTTACCCGGCCCGTAACAATCGACTGCGGGAACACAGGTGTGGTTGATAGAATACATAGTTGCATACTGAGGGCGAACCCCAGCAGTTTCGGCAACAGAAATAATTTTCCTGGTAATTTTCTTTTCATAGAGTAGTTGGGTTTATTTCATAATCAAGATCGCGTTGACTCACCGGTGGTGTTCGGCTAGTCACGGATATCAGGATGTTTGCGTCAAAGGTTGATATTTGGCTTGAATTGATTTTTAGTAAACTATTACGCGATAATTAAACTTTAACACAAAAATTAAACTTTGATTAACGTTTTAGGCTGGACCGCGGGAAGTAATGGTTTTTTGAAACGTATGCCTTATTTTCCAACATAACAATTATGTAACACGGCGCGGGTTTTTTGCGCTTTCCCGTTTTGCACAAACAATTTGATATGTTTACAAGCGGTAAACACACTCTCGTATGGGCGACAATGAAATAATTTCGCGAATCGCGCAAAAGATCCGTATAACGAGGCTTCAGAAAAATCTCACCATTCAGCAGCTGGCGACCCGGATGCATGTAAGCAAAGGTTTGCTCTCCAAAATTGAAAACTCAAAAACGGTACCTTCCCTCCCGGTCTTCGTCACCATGCTTCAGTCGCTGGAAATTTCTCCGAAAGAATTTTTCGAAGATATGCTCCTGTCCAACGGGCGTAAATTCCTGCTGATCAAAAAAGAACAACGTTCGTCGGCTAGCCGGGAAGGATTCGACTATCAGCAGATAACTTCACAAAACCTTCCCCATTGTTCGATGGAGGTGTCGCTGGTCACCATTCAACCGGGCGCGGGAGGAAAAGTCACTGTATCGGAAGGTTACGAATTCCGCTATATGTTGTCCGGAAGCTGTGAATATGAGCTCGACCACGAGATGTTGCTGCTGGAAGAAGGTGACGCACTTTACTTCGACGCTTCGGTACCACGCACGGTCGGTAACTATACCAGAAAGAGCGCTTTGATGTTGTGTATTCAATTTGTACTGGCAGGCAGATAGTCTCTGAATTATGATTGGGCCGGCCGTACCCCGAAATTAAATAATACGTCCGGTAGCTTTATCCCGATTGTTTTCCGAAATTGATCTTCTTCGAAGGATTTCCTGAGTTTTGTCATTTTACTTGCCTGCAAGGAGTTGTAAGTTTATCTGATTTGTGACGAAGACGTAACTATCACTTAAAATGTTGCTGCTATGAGAGTACTTATGCTGGGCTGGGAATTTCCCCCGAAATTTAGCGGGGGCCTTGGAGTTGCCACGTACGGGATAGTCAAAGCACTTCGTCACAAGGCCGACATCAAGCTGATTATTCCATCGCACACCGGATCTGGCGACCTGCCGGATGTACGCATCATAGGCCTCAATAAAATAGCGGGGACGGCGGCAAGTACCGAAACGACGTCAACGTATGAAGACCTTGCCCAGGAAGTACACCGCATTCCGGTAACCCTAAGTCCTTACCACCATATCAACGAAGCGATCCTGAAAAACAAACTGGACCGGTTCGACATTTCATCGGAAGAAAGCCGGTCTTTCGAGCATGTGAATGATCTTTTCTCCGACAACGAGGTGTATGGTGCAAACATCCTGAAAAAAATTGCGCTTTACACGGAGCTTGCGGCACAACTTGCAAATAACGGCGACTACGATGTTATCCATGCCCACGACTGGATCACTTTTTCGGCCGGTATCCGCATAAAGAAGATGTCCGGAAAGCCCCTGATCCTTCATGTGCACTCGCTCGAGACCGACCGGGGTGGCGAATCCTGCCGCAATGAAATTTACGACCTTGAAAAAGAAGCCATGATGATCGCCGACCGGATCTTCGCCGTGAGTCACTTCACCAAAGATCAGATCGTACAGCATTACCTGATCGACCCGGAAAGAATCAACGTTGTTCACAATGGCATAGATCCCGCCGAAATGCCGCGAACCACCCATGCCCTGAGAGACAAGCTGGTCGTTTTCCTGGGGCGGCTTACTCATCAAAAAGGTCCCGAGTTCCTTTTGGAAACGGCTGAAAAAGTAGCACGGGTTTATCCCCGTGTAAAATTTGTCGTGGCCGGTACGGGCGATCAGTTCGCGCACGTCCTTGAGTCGGCGGCTTATAAGAAAATGGGAAGCAAATTTATCTTCGCGGGATTTCTTTCTAAGTCCGGTGTGGATGATTTGTTGTCAATGGCGGATGTGTACTTTATGCCTTCCGTTTCCGAACCCTTTGGGATCACCGCACTGGAAGCGGCACAACATGGTGTGCCCAGCGTACTTTCAAAACAATCCGGGGCCTCGGAAGTGATCGGCGCTTCACTGATAGCCGATTTCTGGGATACGGACAAATACGCGAATTATATCTATGCACTTCTGAAATACAATACCCTGAAGGAGGAAATATCCGCGCACGCGAAAGCCGGACTCGACAAAGTAACCTGGGATCACGCCGCGCAAAAAATGTGGGAAGGATACCAGGAAACCCTTCGTGTACAAAAAACTAACACCCAGCACTAATGCCATCGATCTGCCTTTACTTCCAGGTACATCAGCCCTTTCGTTTGAAACATTACGACTGTTTTAAGATCGGGCACGATCATGCCTATGAAGACGAGGCAAAGAACAAAGAGATCCTCGACAGGGTTTCTGAAAAATGTTACCTGCCGGCAAACCGGTTGTTACTCGAACTGATTGAACAACATCGCGGAAAATTCAAAATCGCTTACTCCATCAGCGGCACAGTGCTGGAACAAATGGAAAAGTGCAGGCCCGATGTGTTACATTCGTTTCAGGACCTCGCCCGCAGCGGATGCGTTGAATTCCTTTCGGAAACCTATTATCATTCGCTGAGCTTTCTGTACTCGAAAGACGAATTCATCCGCCAGGTAGGCATGCACAGGGAAAAAATCCTGACGCTATTTCGCCAGTCTCCCGTGGTATTCCGGAACACGGAACTTATTTATAATAACGAGATCGCCAATTTTATTTCAGCAATGGGTTTCAGGGGTATCATATGCGAAGGTCTAGACCATGTGCTTGGATACCGCAGTCCGAATTTTCTGTATCACCCGCCCATGAACAAGACGTTCAAATCATTGCTGAAAAACTACAAACTATCCGACGACATCGCTTTCCGGTTTTCAGATAAAAACTGGAGCGAATGGCCGTTGACTGCTCCCAAATTTGCACATTGGGTACATCAGACAGCGGGTAACGGCGATACGATCAACTTGTTTATGGATTACGAAACCTTCGGCGAACATCAGTGGCCGGAGACCGGTATATTCGATTTCCTTTCCCATCTGCCCGCCGAGATCTTCAAACACCCGGACTTCGACTTCAAGACCCCTTCGGAAGTTATCGCTTCTTACAAGGCGCGCGGAGAATACGATGTACATCACCTGAGTTCGTGGGCAGATCTGGAAAGAGACCTTTCCGCATGGCTGGGCAACAGCCTCCAGCACGATGCCATGGAACGCATATACCATCTTGAAAAAAGGATAAAAGACACGAATGATCCGGAAATGGTCGACACCTGGGCAAAGTTGCTCACCTCCGATCACTTTTATTATATGTCGACAAAATATTGGAACGACGGCGATGTTCACAAATACTTCAGTCACTACAATACACCGTATGACGCATACATCAATTTTATGAATGTTGTGACGGATCTCGAACACGTGCTCGAGGTAAGGTTCGGGGAAGTTCCGGAGGAACCGGTGCCCGGGGAAAAACCTACAATTGCGCTGTCAACTCCTCTGCAAGCCCAAAACTCAGGGTCATCCCGGCGCCACCCAGTCCTGTGACGATCGTAACACCCGGTTCGGGCGTCTCAATAAGATTGCTGTTTCCATGCACTTTCGGATAAATTCCATGCCATCGTTCGGTGACGCGCAGTTTTCCCACGTCTGTAAAGGTCTGCAGGTAGTTTAAAATGACATCATTGACGTGCTCACTGTCGAACGGCTCAACGGTACGGCTGTAGTGATGGGAGTCGCCGATGATCAGTTCTCCTTTTTCGTTTTGGGCAAGTAATACATGGATACCATGGTCCTTAAAATCGGCCGAGAGGTCATCATAACGTTTATCCAGTTTTTGGAGAGACTCGCACCTCGCGAACGCTGAATAATGTCTCAACGTCAGTCCGGCGCATAACGTGGGCCCTAGCGTAAACGGTTTCTCCGGAACGGCTTTCAGCATCTGCAGCTTGCATTTTGAAACGGGATGCCGGTCGAAGACCTCGGGGTACAACGTCTCAAAGTCCGCGCCGCCGCAGACAAAAACATGTTCCACACGCCAGGATTCTCTCGCCGTTTTGACAACAGGAAGAGAAATTTCCTTTACCGCATGACCGAATTTCAGGATCAGCCCGTACTTCTCTTCCAGCCAAAACGGTATTCTTCGGATCGCCTCGCGCGCATAAACTGTTGACTCCGATCCGCTCCACAAACCACCGATCAGACCTTCTTTCCTGGCCGCCGGACAACGTTCTGTTATTTCTGCCGGCGTTAACAGCGAACATGTATAGCCCGCCTGACGATAGAGTTCAACAAACTCCATCAGCACACACCATTCGTCTTCGTGGTAAGCAAGGTGCAGGGATCCATTGTCTTTCATCCAGAAACCGGCTTGTGATGATACTTCGGCCCAATGTTTACGGCTTCGCAAAGCCCGGTCCAGTCCCGCGCCGGGTTCCTGCCCGATCGGCCAGACGAGCCCGAAATTCCGAACCGATGCACCCACAGCAAACTGGTCGCGCTCAAACAAAACAACTTTAAATCCTTTTCGAAGAGCCATATAGGCGTGCGCCAGGCCGACGATCCCGCCGCCAACTATGGCAATATCTGCTGAACGGTCCATTATTGAGTACAGTTTTATGACAGTTTCTTAAATTTAAATCTTTGAAACAAAGCAATACGCGTTTCGCACAAGAATAAAGTTTCCTCTGCATGGACGATGTTATCGCGCTTTATGATTATGTTAAGGTTGTGTTTCGATGTTTTTTTGCACCTTTAACTTCCGAACTTTAAACCGGGAACCTGAACATGTGGTCAAACTTTCATATGCACAGCAAGTATTGTGACGGCAAAGGCGAGCTTATGGATTACATCGAACAGGCGAAGGCGCTCGGAATGATCAGCATCGGGTTCTCTTCACATGCCCCGGTAAATTTTCCCTGCAAATGGTGCATGCCGTCCGATCAGCTGGGCACATACCTGAAGGAAATCGACGACCTGAAATCTTCCGTTACGGATATTGAAATATACCGAAGCCTGGAGGTCGACTACATTCCCGGCAGGATCACGCCGGCTCAATTTAACAACACACTCGATTACACCGTCGGGTCCATTCACTTTGTGGATGAATGGCCGGACGGAACACCGTGGGAAATCGACGGCCAGCACACATTGTTCCTGGAAGGGCTTGAAAAAATATTCAAAGGCGATATGCGGTCCGTTATCGCCCGGTACTTTGAATTGACACGGGAGATGATACAAACGTCGGAACCGACAATTGTCGGCCACCTGGATAAGATCAAGATCCAGAATCCGGGAGATAAATTTTTCCGGGAAAGCGACGCCTGGTACAGAGCTGAGGTTGCGAAGACCGTTGATGTCATTCACAAGAGTCGTTCTGTTGTCGAGGTCAATACGCGTGGGATCTACCAGAAAAAATCGTCCGAGACCTACCCGAGTCCATGGATCCTTGAGATGCTTCACGCGAAAAATATACCGGTCACCATAAGTTCCGATGCACACCACCCATCAGACATAATCAACCGGTTTTCCGGGACAGCTTCCCTGCTTTCGGATATCGGATTTGAATCCATAACCATTTTACACGAAGGCAGGTGGAAGCCTTTTTCCTACAACGAACATGGCATTATCTTCTGAGTCATCCATCACCCGGTGGCTAAAACAAACAAATGCCTTCTGGTTTGCGCTGTATGCGACCGTAATGGCATTTTCGTTGTATACCTGCGTGTATGCATTCCGTAAAACATTTTCAGTCGCCACCTTCGAAGGAATAAGTTACCTGGGCATCAGCTACAAAGTTTGGCTTGTCACCTTCCAGGTAGTCGGTTACGCCTGCTCCAAATTTGTCGGGATCAAAATAATTTCCGAACTGAAAGCGAGCTCCCGTTCATTCGGCATTTTACTTATGGTGGCAGTCGCAGGATTATCCTGGTTGTGTTTTGGGTTGGTCCCACGGCCGTACAACATTATCTTTTTGTTTACCAATGGATTTCCACTGGGAATGGTTTGGGGAATGGTATTCGGATACCTGGAAGGCCGGCGTTTCACGGAAGTGCTGGGCGCCGGGTTGTCTGTGTCCTTCATTTTTTCCGCCGGATTTGCAAAATCGATCGGCGGCTTCATCATGCGCGACTGGGGAACATCCGAAACCTGGATGCCGTTTGTAACCAGTTGCCTGTTTTTCTTTCCACTCCTGATGTTTTTGTGGCTGCTCGATAAACTACCGCCCCCATCCGATGTGGATGAACAACTGAGAACCCGGCGACAACCAATGGATGGGGTAGAAAGAAAAAACTTTGTCCTAACATTTTTTCCCGGCATCGTACTATTTACGCTGGCGTACATGCTGCTGACAACCTTCCGCGACTTCCGTGATAATTTTTCCGCCGAAGTATGGAAAACCCTCGGATACGGAAACTCACCTGAAATATTTACAACCACCGAAATACCGGTGTCGATCGCCGTACTCGTCGTCATGGCAAGCCTGATGATGATACGGAACAATAAACTGGCGCTGATGATCAATCACCTCATCATTTTTTTCGGCCTCATCCTGATCGGTGTCAGTACGTGGTTATTTGAACAAAACCTGATCAGTCCGCCATCATGGATGATCCTGATCGGACTTGGTCTTTACCTGGGATACGTACCGTTCAACAGTATATTCTTCGACCGTCTCCTGGCGGCTTTCAAATATGTCGGCACGGTAGGATTTATTATGTACGTAGCGGATTCGTTCGGCTACCTGGGAAGTGTCGGTGTGTTGTTCTTTAAGGAATTCGGATACGCTGAAGTGAGCTGGCTGGATTTTTTCATTTCTTCAGGATATATCGTTTCCATCGCCGGGAGTCTTCTGATTGCCGGTTCGATGATTTATTTCCATAGCGCCCGGGGAAAAGTCCTCAACACTAATACCTAGCTATCGTTTCATCCGCCTTCATAAGCCTGTTGTAATATTCGATGATCCGTATGGCGTTTACATCATTGGTAGTCTTCAGATGGTTGGCAGCGACGTATTCTTCCAGGTTTCTGCCGACGTGTGTTTGCAATGACGGGTAGACTGTTCTGTTAAACTTGCGCAGGGAAACAATCTCATCGTCGTACAGAATGAAGTAATCGAAGTCCAGCGCGTCGGAAGGATAATGCGCCTTGATTTTTTGTTTCCGAAGCAGCGTGACCTCTCCCTGAAGGACAACCTCGTACAGGCGATACTCCTGACGAACCGGATCACGATCCCCGAGCGACACGAATCTCCTGTTTATATTACTCGACTCGTCGTAAAAATAAACAGCCTGCAGGCGGTGAGCCGGATAAACCGTTCTGATGTCATCTGTTTCAAAAAGGATAAGGTGGTAAAGCGGTTCAATCGATATTCGCCCCGCAAGCACATCGTTTGTTTTCAGGACAACCGAACCCTCGTGCCACTCAGGTTGCTGGGAGAAGAGCCGGAAGTTGATCAGGAGTAAACAAAGAAGTAGTATTTTCACATCATGTTACATTAGCGTAACATGAATTTAATATATTATTAACACTCAATCAATACTTATCTCCAGAATTTCAAGTACCTCCTGAACATTTTCAATAAGGTGCGTATGCTTTTCCATCTGAAGTTCTTTTCTTGAAAACGCACCGGTCGTTACACCGATGACCAGCGCGCAACCTGCTGCATTTCCTTCCTGCATATCAGAAGCGGTGTCTCCAACCTTTGCTACACATTTTACATCGGTTACATTCGTCAGTTCCATCGCCCTGAATATAAGGTCAGGGTATGGCCTTCCATGTTCCACTTCGTCGCTTGTGACGCTGGCGTCGATGAGGTTTTCCTTCTTCCAGCCCAACCGTTCCAGCAACGGATCCGTGATTTGCCGATCAAATCCGGTATCCACCACAACCTTCAGTTTATTTTGTTTCAGCTTCCGGAACGTATTGTACACACCGGCCTTCTCGCCGACCGACGGATCCTTCTTATAAAATTCAATCATTTCATCGACAAACAGCTTGTGGATTTCCCCGATCCAGTCTTCCGTGATCGGGCGATGACCCTGGCTTCGTTTCTCCAGCAACGTGCGGATGGCAACCGGTTTTGGAATTCCCATTACGGCGTTAGCATCCTCCAGGGAGACTTCCACGCCATGATGTGCCAGGGCTTTTTGCAGGACGCGGTGAACGTCTTTGTTATCCTTCACCGTTGTTCCGGCTAAGTCAAAAACGACAAGTTGAATGTCCATGGGTCGTTAGGTTTATCTTGCAAATTAGGCGATTGGGGAACACGGTCCGCACGGTGTGCGTGAAGCTTACTTTAACTTTCAGTCGTCAAAAATTAATTCGCAGATAATGAAAAGGTTTTTATATTCGTTGAAAATAAAATACCATGAGCAACAATGCAGATCAGATCGTCCGGGAGGTCTTCGACCTTTATGAAAAACACGGCGATGAAGATTATATCGGCGAACCGGTATCTCAACTGGAACACATGTCCCAATCGGCGGAGTTGGCTATTAAACAGGGTTGTGACGACGAGGTTGTACTGGCCGCTTTCTTCCACGACATCGGCCATATTTGTGTGATGCAGAACGCATCAAACAGTATGGACGGTTACGGTGTAAAAAGTCACGAGAAGATCGGCGCCGATTACCTGCGCAAAAAAGGATTTCCTGAACGTGTGGCCCGGCTGGTTGAAAGTCACGTACAGGCTAAGCGTTACCTTACGTTTAAATATCCTGATTATTATAACGGGCTGAGTGAAGCCAGTAAAAAAACGCTGGAATTCCAGGGTGGGCGAATGTCGGAATCAGAAGCAATAGCCTTCGAAAACGACGACATCTTCGAAACCAGTATACTCATGCGCAAATGGGATGAGCTGGCTAAAGAGATGGAAATCCCCGTCATGGATTTGAACGACCTCAAGGAAAGAGCAAAAAAGGTATTGGCTAAAACAGTCGCCTGACGATCACCGGTAATCAGAACCCGAAGTAACTCTTCGCATTTCCGTAGCAAATGGCTTCAACCATTTTGCCTACACGCGGGTCATCGGGAAGTTCCCCGTTCTCGATATCCTTACCCAGCAGGTTACATAAGATCCGCCGGAAATATTCGTGCCTCGGGAATGACAGGAAGCTGCGCGAATCGGTAACCATACCGACAAACCGCGATAACAACCCCATATTGGACAAGGCATTCATTTGCCTTTCCATCCCGTCTTTCTGGTCGAGGAACCACCATCCCGAGCCAAACTGCATCTTGCCCGGCGTCGATCCGTCGTTGAAGTTTCCCATCATGGTGGCAAACACTTCATTGTCGCCCGGATTGTTGTTATAGACGATTGTCTTGGCTAACTGATTCGTGTTGTCGAGGTAATCGAAGAACAACGACATCGATAGCGCCTGCGGAAACTCGCCGATGGAATCAAACCCGGTATCCGGACCCAGCTGCCGCAACATTCTTGTGCTGTTATTTCTCAGCGCTCCAAGGTGGAACTGTTGTGTCCATCCTTTACTATGGTACATCCGGCTGAGATTGATGAGCACTGCACTCTTGAACGTGATGACCTCCGATTGATCAAGGTCTTTTCCCTCCTGCAGCTTTGCAAATAAAGCGGTTGCTCTGCTTTCAGCGTCCGGACGGAAAGGAAGGTTTTCCAGTCCATGATCGGAAGCCCTGCATCCTGATGCATCAAAAGCGTTGACGCGGTTTTGGAGAGCCTGGAGCAAATCGTCAAATGTTTTTATCGCTACACCGGATACGGATGAAAGTTTCGCGAGGTACTCCCGGTACCGTTCCGGGTTCTCGACGGCAAATGACTTATCCGGCCTGAACGTGGGGAACATCCGGAAGGCTGCCTTTTGCGTAGTGAATTGTTTATGGTATTCCAGCGAGTCGATGGGATCGTCGGTTGTACACACGACTTCTACCTGGTTGCGCTGTAACAGGCGCTGAACGGAAAAATCATCCTGCTGGAGCATCGCGGTGCAGGCGTCATAAATCTCTTTTGCCGTAGATTCGTCCAGCAATACATTGATTCCGAAATAATTTTTCAATTCAAGGTGAGTCCAATGATACAGGGGGTTACGCATCGTATAGGGTACTGTTTCGGCCCATTTCAGGAATTTTTCGTACGGTGCAGCGTCACCGGTGCAGTATTTCTCCGGGACACCGTTCGTACGCATCGCACGCCACTTGTAGTGATCGCCTTCAAGCCATATCTCCGTCAGGTTCCTGAACTTCCTGTTCTCGGCTATATCCTTTGGTGAAAGGTGATTGTGATAATCGATGATGGGCATTTTCGAAGCATGCTGCTCATAGAGATAGATCGCTGCATCGGTGTCAAGCAAAAAATCGTCTCCCAAAAAAGTCCTTGATGTCTTTATCATACGCTAAAGGTTATGGTCTGTAAGCATACGTTCGATGCCTAGTTCTAGTCCCCGCAATTCGGCCAGGCCACGTAACCGGCCTATTGCGGAATAACCGGGATTGGTTTTTTTATGCAGATCGTCAAGCATCTGGTGTCCATGATCGGGACGAAAGGGTATTGGCAGATCACGTTCCGACTGAACCTGTACCAGTTCTTTCATGACGGCGAACATATCCGTATCGCCTTCCAGGTGGTTTGCTTCGTAAAAATTTCCTTCGTCATCACGCGTGGTATTGCGAAGGTGAATGAAGTTGATTCTGTGTCCGAGTCTTTTTACCATGCCGGGAAGGTCGTTGTCGGCACGCACACCGTACGATCCGGTACAAAAACAAAGGCCGTTGCTGGGCGAGTCAAATGCTTCAATCAGCCGGCGCGCATCGGATTCCGTACTAACAACCCGGGGTAGCCCTAAGATCGGGAACGGAGGATCATCGGGGTGGATGGAAAGTCTGACACCGGCTTCCTTTGCAACGGGGCCGATAGAGGAAACAAAATGATACAGGTGCTTGCGGAGTTTTCCGTCATCGATATCCCTGTACCTGTCTAAGGCCTTTTGGAACTCTGCCAGTGTATAACCCAGTTCCGCGCCCGGTAAACCGGCGAGGATATTTTTCTGAAGCTTGTCGATTTCGGCGTCGCTAGCCTGATTAAAATAAGTTTCGGCTTTCTTGCGCTTATCCGCACTATAGCTTGTTTCGGCACCAGGTCTCTTCAGTACGAACAGGTCGAACGCCGCAAAAGCGATCGCGTCAAAGCGCAATGCCCTGGAGCCATCCGCTACTTCGTAAGCAAGATCTGTCCTTGTCCAGTCGAGAACGGGCATAAAGTTATAGCAAACGGTTCTCACGTTGCAGGCTGCAAGGTTACGGATACTTTGGGCGTAATTTTCAATGTACTGCTGAAAGCCCGGTGCTTGCCTTTTGATATCTTCATGTACGGGGATACTCTCCACAACGGACCAGACGAGCCCCGCCGACTCAATTAATCGCCTGCGTTCCATGATCTCGTCGACGGGCCAGGTCGCTCCGTTGGGAAGATGGTGGAGTGCTGTCACAATACCGGTAGCACCGGCCTGACGGATATCGCGTAACGTGACGGGATCGTTTGGCCCGTACCAGCGCCAGGTTTGTTCGAGTTTTTTGGATGTGTTTGATTTGACCATTACCGACAGATGTTCAGGAGTTAAACGCCGCAAAAAACATTAAACCCGCCGTCTACCGGAATCGTTACACCGGTAACAAACCGGGAAGCGTCGGCACACAACCAGATGAGCGTTCCGACCAGTTCTTCCGGAGCTCCGAACCTTCCAAAAGGAGTCTGACGGATAGCGGCTTCACCACGGGCGGTATAGGTGCCGTCATCGTTCGTTAACAGCTTCCGGTTTTGTTCCGTCAGGAAAAATCCGGGAGCTATGGCATTTACACGAATACCTTCGCCGAATTTTTTCGCCATCTCGACTGCCAGCCACTGCGTGAAATTATCCACTGCTGCTTTTGAAGCCGAATACCCTACCACTCTGGTGATCGGCCGGAAAGACGCCATCGATGCAATGTTTATGATCACACCTGATTTTTGTTTCGCCATTACATCGCAGAATACTCTCGTCGGTAAAACGGTTCCTGTCAGGTTTAGGTCCACGACCTTCTGAAACTCTTCCATTTTCAGGTCAAAAAAATTCTGTTCCGGCATGATCACGGCTCCCGGTAAATTACCGCCGGCAGCGTTCACCAGGATATCGATTGTTCCGAACTCATGGATGATCTTTTCTTTTGCTGCGGCAAGGTCATGGGCGTTCAGTACGTCGGCCCGGACAAACAACGCTCTGAAGCCGCGTGCTTTGAGGGAGTTTACGAGTTCCTCGCCGGCATCCGCTCTTCTGCCTATAATCACCGTGTTCGTACCTGCACTGGCCAGTCCGTTAGCCATGGCACTTCCAAGAACGCCGGTCCCCCCGGTCACTACGGCTGTTTTTCCACTCAGATCAAAAAGTCTATTCATGTATTTCAGAAAAAAATTGAGCCTTCCATCGCTACGGCTTATCCCGGCGTAGTCCACGATCTTATTCGGGCCGAAATTAAAGTTAGAATTTGAGAAAACTGAGCCTGCAACATGATTAAATACGTCCCGGTCATTCTTTATTCGATGAGGTTTTCACTTCGGAACCGTTTGTGTAATTTTTCAAATGCCCGATCCGCGTCGAACGGGTCGGTATCGGAGTTGGTAGTATCCCTGATTGTGCTATCCAAAAGCGCCAGCTCCTCCGTAAGATTTGGGCAACGACCGGCCAGATTCCGGAGATGATCGGCATCACCATCATTGGTTTCCTTTTTGAGATACCGCGCGATCAGTGACCAATCTCCCATGCTAAGCCCTTTCATTGTCTTCTATACGTAAAAAGACGAATTTGGCGGACGGGACCCTTATTATTATGACGAGCCGGGGAGAATTTTACCTGAATGGTAAAGAACCGCGCAGGTGTTTTAAGGCGCGGCCCATTTGTGTCTCCACGGTTTTGACACTAACCTGTAGGATAACAGCTATTTCTTTGTACTTGAGACCCTGGTCACGGCTGAGTTCATAGATCAGTTTACACTGCCTGGGCAGCTTTGAAACCAATTGTTCCAGCCTGGAGGTTAGTTCATCCAGCACCAGCATTTCCTGGCTATTCACTCCTTCGGCCGCCAGATGTGTCGCGTTCTCCAGGTTGCAATGCACCATTTTTTTGACCTTCCGGAGGTGATCGAACCCTTTATTGCGGACCGATGTAAATAAGTAAGCTTTGGGAGACGAGACAATCAAACGGTTACGGTTTTTCCAGATGCTGTAGAAAACATCACTGACCAATTCTTCCGCCACTTCCGGCGACTTCACAAACTTGATACAGAATTGACACAACGGTGAATACATCTTTTTAAATAAGTGCTGGAATGCGCCATAGTCGTCGTGTTCGATCACACGCAGGATGAGTGCGTCAATATCCGTCTCGCCTTTTCCAATAATTCCCGGGAATTTCCGTTGGGGATCGATGGCGTTTATCTCTAAGTAATTGCTCGCTGGTAAAGGTTGGTGCATAGCGTAAACGTTTGAACAATATAATTTTAAGACTTTTTGAAATAAAATCATCAAAACCGGGTGTCAGATTTTGAAAAAAATTTTCGAGCCCGTTCCCGGGAACGGTCCCGAAAAAGTATTTAATTTGTTACTACTCACCCGAATGCCCCTATGGATAAAAAAGCCGTCACAATCAAAGACATCGCCCGCATGCTGAACATCTCCAAATCGACAGTGTCGCGTGCGCTCAGCGGCAGATCGGATATTCACCCGGAAACAAAGACCCGGATTATCCAACTAGCGGAGCAACTCAACTATGAACCCAACACACTTGCTATCAACCTCAAGCAGCAAAAGACCAATACGATCGGTGTCATCATCCCGGAAACGATCAACCGTTTCTTCGCCAGGTCTGTCGGTGGTATTCAGAAGATCGCCGATATGGTGGGTATGAATGTGATGATCTGCCAGTCCAATGAATCATACATGGCCGAAAAAAACAACCTGCATTCACTGGTATCCAGCCGGGTAGACGGACTATTGATCTCGATATCGCGCGAGACTGACCGGTATGATCACTTCAAACCGGTGTTCGAAAAAGGGATACCTATGGTGTTCTTCGACCGTATTTGTGAAGATATAAATGCTTCACAGGTCTTCACTGATAACTTTGAGATCGCTTTCGAGGGCACGGAACATCTGATCTCCCAGGGATGCAGGCGGATCGCATTTATGGTTGGTCAGCAGCACCTGCATACGAGCCGCAACAGACTCCGGGGTTATCTGGAAGCATTAAAGCGCAACAATATTCCCGTACTGGAGTCTCTTATCATCCACACACATTATTCCAGTAACAAGATCGACGAATATACGCGATACCTCATCAACCTGCCGCAACGGCCGGACGCTGTTTTCGCAATCAATGACTATACGGCTATTGAGATGATGCACATCATGAAAAAAAGCGGTATACGAATACCGGAAGATATCGCCGTACTGGGTTTCAACAATGAGAATATGGGCAGGTTCGTTGATCCTCCGTTAAGCAGTATCGATCATCCCGCCCACGATATGGGCGCCGCCGCCGCCGAAATCCTCATCAACCACATCCGGCATCCCGACCTGAAACCGGAGAACCGGCTCATCAAAAGCAAGCTTATTATAAGGGAGTCGACATTAAGAAAGAACCCGTGACCCTTGTCGCGGTCCGTTGAACAAGCACCAGACCCGCATAGAATCAGCGTGAGTGCGGAGGGCGAAAAATCAGCGTGAGTGCGGAGTGCGAGAGCGGAAATGCGTTCATTTCAGTAATCAGGGTCAGTATTTTCAGTCTTCTTCGCGTCTCGCGTCTCGCACTGGCACTAAGAATCAGCGTGAGTGCGTAGTGCGAGAGCGGAAATGCGTTCATTTCAGTAATCAGGGTCAGTATTTTCAGTCTTCTTCGCGTCTCGCGTCTCGCACTGGCACTAAGAATCAGCGTGAGTGCGTAGTGCGAGAGCGGAAATGCGTTCATTTCAGTAATCAGGGTCAGTATTTTCAGTCTTCTTCGCGTCTCGCGTCCCGCACTGGCACTAAGAATCAGCGTGAGTGCGTAGTGCGAGAGCGGAAATGCGTTCATTTCAGTAATCAGGGTCAGTATTTTCAGTCTTCTTCGCGTCTCGCGTCCCGCACTGGCACTAAGAATCAGCGTGAGTGCGTAGTGCGAGAGCGGAAACGCGTTCATTTCAGTAATCAGGGTCAGTATTTTCAGTCTTCTTCGCGTCTCGCGTCTCGCACTGGCACTAAGAATCAGCGTGAGTGCGGAGTGCGAGAGCGGAATGCAGTTAAAAAATTAGGTTAAGTATTTCCTTCGCGTCTCGCACTGGCACTAAGAATCAGCGTGAGTGCGGAGTGCGAGAGCGGAATGCAGTTAAAAAATTAGGTTGAGTATTTTCCTCGCGTCTCGCACTGGCACTAAGAATCAGCGTGAGTGCGTAGTGCGAGAGCGGAAATGCGTTCATTTCAGTAATCAGGGTCAGTATTTTCAGTCTTCTTCGCGTCTCGCGTCCCGCACTGGCACTAAGAATCAGCGTGAGTGCGGAGTGCGAGAGCGGAAATGCAGTAAAAAATTAGGTTAAGTATTTTCATCGCGTCTCGCACTGGCACTCGCACTAAGAATCAGCGTGAGTGCGGAGTGCGAGAGCGGAAATGCGTTCATTTCAGTAATCAGGGTCAGCATTTTCAGTCTTCTTCGCGTCTCGCGTCTCGCACTGGCACTAAGAATCAGCGCGAGTGCGTAGTGCGAGAGCGGAAATGCGTTCATTTCAGTAATCAGGGTCAGTATTTTCAGTCTTCTTCGCGTCTCGCGTCTCGCACTGGCACTAAGAATCAGCGTGAGTGCGAGTGCGAGAGCGGAATGCAGTTAAAAAATTAGGTTAAGTATTTCCTTCGCGTCTCGCACTGGCACTAAGAATCAGCGTGAGTGCGGAGTGCGAGAGCGGAATGCAGTTAAAAATTAGGTTAAGTATTTTCCTCGCGTCTCGCACCGGCACTAAGAATCAGCGTGAGTGCGGAGTGCGAGAGCGTAAACGCGTTGATTTCAGTAATCAGGGTCAGTATTTCGGTCTTCCTCGCGTATCGCGCTCGCACTAAAAATCAGCGTGAGTGCTACTTCATCTCCCGGATCTTGATACTCCGGAAAGAGACTTCGTCGCCGTGATCCTGAAGCAGGATACGCCCTTTTTCCGCCATACCGAAGTTCTGGAAGGCCGCGTACTTGCTGCGTGCAACCAAGGCGTTGTAGATCGGCGTTCCCCGCTGATACTCCACCACTTTGTAGCCGTTCAGCCAATGCTCCACACGGTTGTCAGGGTATACCACTACCCTTCCGTTGTTCCATTGACCGATCGGACGAAGCCCACGTTTGATCTTAAGGGATGGAATCAGGTCGTACAAAGAAGCCAGGGTCCTGTTTCCCACAACGCCTTGTTTGGCATCGGGATGTTTTTCGTCGTCGAGGATCTGGTACTCCAGCCCGATAGCCGAACCTTTGTTACCCTCGGTTTCCGTTACAAAGTATTTCAGACCGCTGTTGGCACCTTCCGTTAACCTGAACTCGAACTGCAGATCGAACGCGCCGTATTGCTGCTGGGATACAATGTCGCCTCCGTTTTCCGATTCCGCTCCTGCCGACTTTAATACCGTTAACACCCCGTCGCGTATCTCCCATCCTTTATCCGGAAATTTATCCTTGTAGGCGCCCCGCCATCCCGAGCTGGTCTTCCCGTCCCACAGCAACGAGACCCCGTTCTTCTTTTCCTGTTCGGAGACGGTATTCGGAAGAAGGTTGACGACAAAAATCCCGTCTGGCGGAGAAGGTTTCAACTCCTGTGTCTGAATCCTGATGTTGCGCCAACGGATGGTCTGCCCGGCTTCCTCCTGCTTGCCGATAGCGTGCACCTGGAGGGCGATAAACCCGCGTGAGGTCAGGTCGTCGACCAGGTTTGCTGTAGGTATACCGTTGACCCAGATACGTATAACCGGCCCGATACATTCGATCCGGCAGGTATTCCAGTCTCCGTTTTTGAATGCTTTCTTTCCTTCCGGGTTATACTCCAGCGGGTAAAGCCAGTCTCTCCGGGCTTCGTCATAGATTCCGCCGGTCCAGGCGCGCAAAGACGGATCGATTTCCATCTGGTAACCGTGAACACGGCCATCGCGATAGTCGGATTTACTTTCACTCCTGAACTGAATACCGGAATTCATATCAGCATCCAGCCTGAACTCCAGCTCTAAAATGAAATCGCCATATGTGTCCTCTGTCACCAGAAAAGAGTTCGGTTCCTTAAACACAGTAGTACCTACGATCTCGCCATTCTTCACAGCGTAAAGCGCCTTCCCGTTTAATTGTTTCCACCCGGAAAGGTCCTTTCCATTAAAAAGTTTTGTCCATTTGCCCTGTCCCTGCGCCGGGTTAAAGGCAAGGATCAACAAGAGTAGTACCAGCGATTTAAACCCTGTCATGATGGTCGTTATTTATGTCCTGGCAATATGACGTTTTCAGGGGAGACCTTCCCCTACCACTCATAAAAATTCCCGGAAGCCGGACGACTACCGATACCGCCCTGCACGATTGGGTATTCTTCCCCGGCCCCTTATCTTTCCGGAAATACACAGACGTGAACCGCGAATCCCTTGCCGCCAGCCTGAGCCAATACTCATCACCTTTTCCCGAAGAAAGCGTGTTTGTAAAACGTTTTCTTGAACTCCTCGAACATCGAGACGCCTTCCAGCGAAACCACCTTCCCGGGCATTTCACTGCATCCGCCTGGATCGTGGATTCTGCGAAACAATTTATTCTGCTTACCCATCATGCCAAACTGAATAAGTGGCTTCAGCCCGGTGGACATGCCGACGGAGATGAAAATATCCTCCGCGTTGCCCTTAAGGAAGCAAGGGAAGAAACCGGTATCAGCCATTTCAAGGTATTAAAAAATGGCATTTTTGACATCGATATTCATACCATCCCGGCCCGGAAGGACTTCCCGGAGCATTTGCACTACGATATCCGTTTCCTTTTGGAGGCGGATATGAGGGATGCGTTATCGGTTACGGAAGAATCACACGATCTGGCCTGGGTACCGGCAGGTGAAGTACCGGCTCTTTCAGGTGGAAATACATCGATCATCCGGATGATCTCGAAGGTGAATCCGTCACTTTGAACTGATCAGCAGCAGTCCGAATCCCACCACAACGATCCAGAATTTATACATGCTGATAGCAGGGATAAGTACCCATTGCATTTGCATAACGACGGCAAGGAGGACCAGTATAACGGCTATCGCTTTCAGGATGGAACGTGTTCTGTTGCTCATGATCTAAAATGTTTTCACAAATGTATACGATAAATTCATACGCTTCGGGAATTCAGTTCAGTACCAGGCTTCACTTTTCGTGGCAGGTTTCCAGTTGGAATCAGGTTCGAAATAATTCCATAACAACCGGGAAATGTTCCGGATCAGGACATATCCTTCGTTTTCCGGCACCCAACTTTCATCTTTCTGGTTTTTGGTGATCACACAAAACACGTAATCCCCGTGAGGAGCATTTACCAGTACAACTTCGGATCTCGACTGGTTTACGGCACCCTGTTTGGAAGCCACCTGTATAAAAGGTGGAATCTGCGACAGTGCTTCACTATCCCAATAGATCCGCGTCAGGTTCCGGTAAATCCTTTCACTGGCCCGCTGGCTCACAACCTTTCCTTCCCGGATAGCCACCAACAGGCCCGCCATCTCGCGGGGAGTTGTTTGCCCCCAACCGTATTTGGCCCTGCTGGCTTCACGTCCCGTTGTGCGGGAATTCACACGCGTGATCGGGTAACCGTTCTTTTCGAGCCAGGTATTAATGACCGTTCCTGTTCCTGCTAACGACTGACACCATAAGCTGGCTGTATTGTCGCTGGTCGTGATCATCAGCATCATGACTTTACTCAGCGATATCTTTTCACCGTCTTTAAAAGAACCCAATATGTCTTCTCCGGCGTATAGCAGCGAATCGCGGTAGGTAAGCACGGCGTGATAGTCGATCTCACCTTTGTCGATTTTATCAAACATCCCGATGGTGATCGGTACCTTGATCATACTCGCTGTGGGGAAGATCGTATCCGCATAAATGGCCGCGGTTTTGCCGTTTTTAAGATGTTGCACATAAACGCCGGCATCACCGCGGAAATTTTCCAGGAGTTCCTGAAGTTTCCGGGTAAGAACTGCATCGGGTTTCTGACCGAACGAAAGCGTACTGAAGAAAAATAAGGTGAAAAAAAGGCGGCACGTCATATAATTATTTCCCCGCCCGAACTTAACGGTTTATACCATGCTGGCAAATTAATTTTACTTTTGCACTCTATGGCCGAAACCGGAACTGACATTTTAAAAGCAAAGATGCTGTTGGAGGCCGGCGAACTGGTGGCCATTCCTACCGAAACCGTCTACGGCCTTGCCGCGAATGCCCTGAATCCGCTGGCTGTGGCGAAAATTTTTGAGGTGAAGAACAGGCCCCGGTTCGATCCTCTGATCGTTCATGTTCCGGATCTTGAGGCCGCCGGTGCCTACGTGGAGTCGATACCCGAAAAAGCGCGGCTGCTCGCCTCGCGGTTCTGGCCCGGACCGGTAACCTTGTTGTTAAAGAAAAAGCCCGTCGTTCCGGACCTGGTTACATCAGGGCTGGACACGGTTGGCATACGGTGCCCCGATCATGCACTCACGCACGCACTGTTAAAGTCTCTTTCTTTTCCGCTCGCAGCCCCGAGCGCAAATCCATTCGGATACGTGAGCCCTACGAGGCCCGAACATGTGGAAGATCAATTGGGAAGCAAAATTGCCTACATACTTGACGGCGGAAGTTGTGAGGTCGGGATCGAATCAACGATCATTGGATTTGACGGCGACTCTCCTGTCGTATACCGGTTGGGTGGGTTAAGCCTGGAGTCCATTGAGTTCATCATCGGGAAGGTCATACTTGAGCCCCACTCCGTATCCGATCCAAGAACTCCCGGGCAGCTGAAAAGTCATTACGCTCCGCGGAAAAAAGTGGTCATTGGAAAAATCGAAGAGTTACTGCAGGAATATCCTGCACACTGCACAGGACTTTTAACCTTTCAGCAGGATTTTAATTCACCTAACCAGTTTATATTATCACCCTCCGGTACGCTGGAAGAAGCGGCGCAAAATCTCTTCAGGGCTCTCCGCGCATTTGATCAAATGGACGTTGACATCATTCTCGCGGAACTTGTGCCCGATACAGGCATCGGAAGGGCTATTAACGACCGGTTGAAACGCGCTGCTGCAACGGAGGGACTTTGATGTCACTGTTCGCCGATCAGTGTCGTAAGTTTTGATGTTGATATTCTGGACAGCGCAAAGGCGATCGTTAAAAACGAGACTATCACGGTACACGCCGACGTTGCGAGAAAAATCGAAAAGTCAATCGAATCTCGGAAGGGAAAGGATTCAAGCCACCGGCTCATCACCCACCAGCATAGAGGGGACACCAGTAGTATCGAAAAAATGATCAGCATTACATATTCCCTGGCGAAGAGTACAAGAATGGAAATATAAGGGGCACCGGCGATCTTGCGGATTCCAACTTCTTTTTTCCGCTGATAGACCGTAAGCGAGGTCAACCCGAACAAACCAAGAAAAGAAATTACGATGGTGAGCGCACTGAAGCAGGTAAATACACGCATCGCTTTCTGCTCATTCCGGTACTGCGCATTTACCGTCTCGTCGAGAAAATTGTAGTCGAACGGCTCGTCGGGGAACATCTCATTCCATTTTTTGTTCAGATCATCCATCCGGTCCGGCAATGCTGACCCGCTGAACGCGACGAACACATGACTGATCTCGTTCCCATGATGGGTTATTAACTGTGGTTCGACTTTATTGTAAAGCGAGCGGAAGTGAAAATCCCTGACGACACCGATCACATTACGGTAACTTCCTTTCCATGATACTTGCTGCGCCAACGGGTTTTCCCAGCCCATCATCTTCACGAAGGCTTCGTTGACAAGGACGGAATTTCTGAAATCGCTCATTCTCCCATCGAAGTTTCTTCCCTGCACGACTCCGATGCCCAGGGAAGGAAGGTAGTCTTCATCTACGGCGTTGAACGAAACCATACGGACATCCTCTTTCCCGTCCGTCCTGATCGTAATGGAACCCATTTCCTGAGGGGATCCGGGAAGCGAACCGACACCGCCAAGGGCGACGGATTGGACGGACGCCTGGCCGCGCAGATACTGCTTGAAGACCCTGAACTTGTCGTACCGGGAACTGTCAGCGGGAGAGGTAATCACCAGCACGTTATCTTTCCTGAAGCCAAGATCATATTTTTTTATGAACGACATCTGGCCCGATACAATGCCCGTGCAGATCAATAACCCGATAGAAATAAAAAACTGGATACCGATCGATACCTTCCGGACAAACTGCCCTGCAGGCGTAGCCACCTTTCCTTTTAAAGCCTGTACAGTCCGGATTGAACTCGTAAAAAATGCCGGGTAGGTTCCAGCGAGTATTCCAACAACGAACAGAATAGAAAGCAAAACCGGTAATACTTTCTGGTCCAGGAGATCTGATGCGGTAAAATTCCTGTCTGTAAGTTCGTTAAAGACGGGCATTAAGGCTACGGTGACGGCACCCGCAAGCAGCAGGGCAAGAAGTGTAAAGAAGAGAGATTCGCCGATATAACGCAGGATCAACTGGGAAAACGCGGCGCCCACCACCTTCCGGACCCCGACCTCTTTGCTCCGTCCGACCGATTGTACAATCGAAAAATTAATGTAATTCAGACAGGCTATTATCAGGATCAGGAATGCAACACTGGAAAAAATAAAACTGTAATTCCGGTTGCCCTTTGGTGTATCGTACAGAAGCGGTGCCTGGAAATGCAACCCCTTTAAAGGCTGAAGATGGAGGGTACAGGTCGTGCTTTGTTTGTGTTCCCGCAAGGGCCCGTTGATCTTGTCTTCGACGAGCACAGCGATCTTCTTTTCAAGGGATAACCTGAAACCGGGCGCCTTCATGCTTTCGCGGTCGAACATCACGTAATTGATGTAACTGAAATCAAACCAGTCGCCGGAATAGTCGGAGCTGTCCATTGACGCCAGCATGGGAAATCTCAGATCCGAGTTAAGCGGGATATCTTCCATGATTCCCGTCACGAGAAATTCTCTTCCGGACATGTTGATCGTTTTGCCCAGCGGATCCTCTCCGGAAAAATATTTTTTGGCGATCGACTCGGTAAGCACCACACGCTGCGGTGCAGATAACGCCGTGCGGGGATCTCCCTTTAGTATCCGGTACGAGAATACGCGGAATACCGACGAGTCCGCTTTGAACACGCTTGCCTCCTTGAACAACAGGTTCCCGCGTTTAATGGTTGTTTCTGTTCCCATGTTCATGAAGCGGACTGCTTCTGACACTTCGGGAAAATTTTCCCTGAACGCATCGGCTACTGGCGAAGGCGAGATGACCACGTGGTCAGTCGAATTTTCAGAGTTAATTTTGGTCGTAACCCGGAAGATGCGATCCAGGTTCTCATGCCGGGAGTCATAGGTGAACTCATCGATCACAAACAGGCTGATAAAAATACAGCTTGAAATCCCCAATGCGAGGCCAATCAGACTGATGGCAGAAAGGAGCCTGTTTTTTAGCAGTATCCTGATGAATATTCCCGGTTTGACCATACCTTTCTTCGTTAATGATCAGTGTGAACCACGTTGGAGATGCACCTCACGGGTAAAAAGTTGAACCCCGACAGGGATTCGCTCAGGATTACTGATAAACCGGTAATCGTGTTGAAATGGCTCCGGCCTTTTTTAGATCCGTCATTGTCACTCTCAACTTATTTTATAATATTGACGAAAACGTAACAGTAACCCCATGCCAAAAAAACTTCTGATCCTTACCGGTGGCGGCGATTGCCCCGGGCTTAACGCGGTCATTCGCGGAATTTCAAAACGTGCGCGTAAAGAAAAAGACTGGGAAGTGTATGGAAGTATTGAAGCTTTTAACGGCGTCCTGAACGAACCGCAGCAGATAATTAAACTGACGGGAAAGAAAACAGCGGGCATCCATGTCAGGGGTGGAACGATTCTAAAGACAACCAATAAGGACAACCCCATCAAATTTCCCCAATTTCAGCCTGACGGCTCCGTGAAGTACATCGACCGTTCGGACGAACTGGTGAAAAAATTAAAAGACCTCCAGTTCGACGCCGTGATCAACATCGGAGGCGATGGCTCACAGAAAATATCAAAAATATTATTCGGTAAAGGCGTACCGATCATCGGTGTTCCGAAAACAATTGACAACGACCTTTCCGCGACCGACATGACCTTCGGATTTCAGACCGCTGTGCAGATTGCAACAGACAGCTTTGACAAACTGGTAACGACAGCGGAAAGTCATCACCGTGTAATGATCATGGAAGTAATGGGGCGTGACGCAGGATGGATTGCGTTGCACACGGCCATTGCCGGAGGTGCGGAGGTCTGCCTGATCCCCGAGATACCGTATGATGTCCATAAACTCGTCAAACGGATTGCGCTCCGGTATAAGAACGGTAAAGGTTTTGCGCACATCGTTATTGCAGAGGGCGCGTGCCCGAAAGAAGGGTCAATCACCTCCACTTCCGGCGACAAGGGTTCCGAGCACGTGCGGCTGGGAGGCGTGGCTTATCAGCTTTCACGCCAGTTGAAAGATGCCGGATGTACCGCCGATATCCGCGAGACAGTTCTCGGACACGTTCAACGCGGCGGAAGTCCCGTTGCCTATGACCGGGTACTGGCGACATTGTTCGGGGTAAAGGCCTTTGAACTCGCCCTGGAACAAAACTTCGGACGGATGGTTGCTTTCCGGAATAACAATATCGTTTCCGTAACGCTGGAGGAAGCGACGAAAGACTATAACAAAGTAAATAAGGACTCCTTCCTCGTCAAGGCGGCGAAAGGATTGGGAATCAGTTTCGGAGACTGATGTTCACGTCAACGCCTTCAACTCAGACCCTTCCCGGCAGATGAAAAAGCATCGCCTGTCCGTTGCCCGCGTAGAGGAAGCGTACAAAAGGATCGACCCTGTTTTTTTGCGATCACCTCAGTACATTCTGGAATCTCTGAATGACGTCCTCTCAACGGACCTCATACTGAAAGTGGAGACACAAAACCCTATCCGTTCCTTCAAGGGCCGTGGCGCCGACTTTCTATTGTCGGAAGCCGACGCCTCAACGCCGCTGATCTGTGCCAGCGCCGGGAATTTCGGGCAGGCTATGGCCTACGCAGCGCGCAAACGGAATATCAAACTGACCGTCTATGCAAGCGTGAATGCCAATCCGCTTAAAGTGGACCGGATGAAGCATTTTGGCGCCGAAGTGGTTTTGTATGGAGAGGATTTCGACGCGGCAAAGCTCGAAGCAAAACGTGTAGCCAGTCTGTTAGGGTCTCGTTTTGTTGAAGACAGCCTTGATATCGAGACATTGGAGGGAGCAGGAACAATCGCGCTGGAACTTTTAAATTACAGGAAACCCATTGATGTACTCCTCATCGCGCTGGGAAACGGAGCCATGATCAACGGTATCGGCAGGGTTTTTAAAGACCGGAGTCCCTCGACGCAAATCATAGCCGTTCAGGCGGCGGGTGCCCCCGCCATGATCGAGTCCTGGCAACAAAAGTCTATCGTCACCCATGCGTCCGTATCGACCATCGCCGACGGTATTGCCGTTCGTCTCCCCGTTCCGGAAGCGCTTCAGGATATGGAAGGAATTGTTGACAAGGGTATAGTCGTTCAGGATAACACTATCCTGAACGCGATGAAACTGCTTCATGTACATGCCGGACTGGTAAGCGAACCTTCCGGTGCCGTCGGACTTGCGGCCATCATCGAAAACAACCAGGCCTTTAGCGGCAAGACGGTCGCCACGATCATATGTGGCGGAAACGTCACGGAACAGCAGCTGAAACAGTGGTTTTGACCGGCGTGCCGTTGTGATACCTGTCGCATCAAAATCGTGCATTAGAACGTGTACAATCGTTTTCTAAAAAATACCAGCAACGCATAACGGTCCACTGTTGTCAGTTTCCTAAATTCGTCCCCGATCAAACAACCAGACTCGATATGAAAACCATTGATGACATCAACTTTAAAGGGAAGCGTGCACTTATCCGCGTGGATTTCAACGTACCCCTCGACAAGGCATTTCAGGTAACCGACGATAACCGTATTCGCGCTACCATTCCAACATTGAAAAAAATCCTGAAAGACGGAGGAAGTTGTATCCTGATGTCACACCTGGGAAGACCTAAGGAAGGCCCTGAAGAAAAATATTCGCTCCGGCACGCCGTCGCCAAAACGGAGGAATTGCTGGGTACTCCTGTAAAGTTCGCCGGTGATTGTATCGGTGACGAGGCCTTTAAACTTTCCGCGGCGTTAAAACCGGGAGAAGTATTGTTACTGGAGAATCTCCGGTTTTATAAGCAGGAGGAAAAAGGAGATCTGGCCTTTTCGGAAAAACTGTCCAAGCACGGTGATATCTATGTCAATGATGCTTTCGGTACAGCTCACCGGGCTCATGCTTCAACAACTATTGTAGCCCAGTTCTTCACCGAAAAGTGCGCAGGATACGTAATGGGTGCGGAGCTTGCCAACGCAGACAAGGTAATCAAGCGCGCAGCCAAACCCTTCACTGCGATCATGGGCGGAGCCAAGATCAGCGACAAGATTCTTATTATTGAAAACCTGCTGGACAAAGTCGACAACCTCATCATCGGAGGCGGCATGGCTTATACCTTCTTCAAGGCGCTGGGTGGAAACGTCGGTAAATCGCTGGTGGAAGAAGACAAACTGGACCTGGCGAAGGAACTGATCCAGAAAGCCAAAGCGAAAGGTGTTGAATTCCTCTTACCACTTGACTCGGTTATCGCGGATAAATTCGCCGCCGATGCAAACTCCACAGTCGCGAATAATCACGCCATCACAGACGGATGGATGGGCCTCGACATCGGACCGCAGGCTATAGCCGTATTCAGCAAAACAATAAAAGAGTCAAAGACTATCCTTTGGAACGGCCCGATGGGTGTTTTTGAAATGGAGAAATTTGCGGCCGGCACAAAGGCTATCGCGCAGGCAGTCGTTGAAGCTACCGAAAAGGGCGCCTTCTCGCTGATCGGCGGCGGTGATTCAGCGGCAGCCGTGGCTCAATTGGGATTCAGTGAAAAAGTGAGCTACGTCTCGACCGGTGGTGGAGCCCTGCTCGAATATTTTGAAGGAAAAGAACTTCCTGGTGTAAAGGCGCTGGGCTAAACGTCAGGCAGATTGTACACAAGAAAAAAGGGTGATGTAGTGTCACCCTTTTTTATTTAGGCTATCCGTTGCTATGATGAAAAACATGCAACCAGATGCAGATTTAAAATGCTTTCCTGATCTTTTCAGCTGTTTCCGTCAGCGCTTCACGGGATGGCGTAAGCTTTGGTCTTGTAAAATTCAGATCGTCGGTCCGGTTCATCGGGACAAGATGAATATGAGCATGCGGTACCTCCAGGCCGATCACAGCGACCCCGATCCTTTTACAGCTGATCGCTTTTTTTATTGCGACGGCTACTTTTTTCGCAAATACATGAATACCTGCTATCGTATCGTCGTCCAGGTCATAGATATAGTCAATCTCCTGCTTTGGAACGACTAGCGCATGCCCCAATACAAGGGGATTGATGTCCAGAAAAGCGATGTAGTGTTCATCCTCGGCGATGATATGACCGGGGATCTCGCGTTTAATGATCTTGGTGAATATAGAAGCCATGCGTGTATTCCTTTAGTGAAGCCGGATCAGCTTGATATCTTGACCACTTCAAATTCCATCTCGCCGGCGGGAGTCTGAATCTTCGCGACCTCACCGATCTTTTTGCCGAGAAGTCCCTTCCCGATGGGTGACATAGTTGAGATCTTTCCCGCTTTCAGGTCTGCTTCTTCTTCGGATACCAGCGTGTAAGTCACGGAGGCATTGTTCTTTTTATTCTTGATCGTAACCTTCGACAGGATCGACACCTTCGACGTATCAATGTTCGTCTCGTCCAGCAACCGGGCATTGGAAACAAGATCCTCCAGTTGGGCGATCTTCGCTTCAAGATGACCCTGCGCATCCTTAGCCGCATCATACTCCGCATTCTCACTCAGGTCTCCCTTGTCACGGGCTTCGGCAATCTGATGGGCAATTTCAGAACGGCCTTTCGATTTGAGATGACTCAACTCATTCTTCAACTTCTCCAATCCATCTTTCGTGTAGTATGATATTTTTTTACTCATGACATTCAATTTTTTTTTCGACTTACTGGAAGACCACGTTATTCATTTGTTCCACAGTGGTCAAAAAAGAAACAACGGCCTCATACCTGAGACCGTTGCCTAAGCACAAATGTAATACATTATTAATTTAATGCAAAAAATCAGGTCCCTACCAGCTCCGGAAGGTTTGTTTTGATTTGCTCCAGTATTTCATCGTCAAACCGGGCAAGGTAAAGGGTTTTTACTTTTGAAAGCTGTTCGACCGTAAGTCCTTTCGCGCCCCGCAGGTCCGCTTTGTATAAACTTGCGTTTTCAAAATCGGCGCCCATGAGGTAACAATTCTGCAAATTGGCCTCCATCAAAAAAGCATTGTTAAAATTGGCCTTGATCAGGAACGCGTTTTCAAAATGCGCCTTGATGAGGAATGCATCCTTGAAGTTTGCTCCACTGGCATAGGCTCCTTTCAGATTAGCCTGGTTAAGATTTGAATTCTCAAAATTCGTTTGATTGAGTCGCGCGTTTTCCAGGATCGATTCGATCAGGGATGATTGTGAAATGTTTGCCGAGTTCATGTTCGATCCGGCAAGGTTCGCATAGTTGAGGTTAGTCCTGGGCAGATGACAGTTCACCAGATTAATCTCGTGAATTTTATGACGGTTCAGTCTTTTTATATTACCTACTGTTCTGAATGCAGCTTCCTCGGATTCCCAGAGCCTGAAGTCGTCAATCTCATCTTTATAGGTACGGATCCTTCGGCGGATTTCTCCGTTCTGGTTCAGCCAGAAAATCAATATACCAATGACGGCAATATCAAATATCATTCCATGCGCTTCAGCCAGGATCTGCTGAATGAATGTATCGAATTCATACAGGTAATAAGGCAGACTGAGCCCCAGGACAGTTATCGTTACGATGATCAGTACCAGCGTGGACGTCAGCAACGGCTTTTCAATAATAGAATTGAAAAGTTCATGGATTTTTTTACTACGCTGCTGAAAAAAGCTCATATGGGCGTCTAAGCAATATGGGAATTTAAGAATTTATGAAATTCAGGCCAACTGCAGGCTTTTGATTTTTTGTACCAAAGCTACGTTTATTTTCACATGCGACTCAACTGTCCATCCGGCAATGTGAGGGGTGAATATTACATTGGCCTGTTTAGAAAGGTAATTAAAGGCCTGAAGCTGTAAAGGGGTCAGCTTTTCCAGTTTCTCGTTTTCCAGGACGTCCAGTACGGCACCTCTGATCACACGTTCCTCCAGGCATTCGGCCAACGCAGCCAGAGAAACTATCTCGCCACGCGCTGTATTCACAATAATAATCTGCTTTCCAAACTTTCTTAAATAAGTATGATCAACCATCATCCGGGTTTCCGCTGTCAACGGAATGTGAAGGCTCACAATGTCAGCCTCCTCTTCGATCGTCTTCATCGGGACCTCGCGGCAAAATTGGTCTGAAAATCCTGTTTTGTATTTGTCGTACGCTAAAACATTACATTCAAATCCGGAGAGACGCCTGGCGAAGGACTGGCCCATATTTCCATAGCCGATAATTCCTACCGTCTTGCCCATGATCTCCTCGCCCCTGTTTTCCTCGCGGTGCCACTCAAATTCCCGCACCTGTTTGTCAGCCCTGGGAATGTGCCGCATCAGACTCAACAACGCCCCTGTCGTATATTCGCCTACGGCGTCGCGATTCCCTTCGGAAGCATGGAGGACATGAATTTTCCGTGATTCCAGGTACGGTAAATCAAGGATATCCAGACCCGCACCCGCACGCCCGATGAATTTAAGGGTAGGGCGCGATCCCAACAAGTTCTCATCAATAACGGTTTTACTTCTGACGATCAGTCCGGAGTAACCCTCGTGTATGACCCGGATCTCGTCGCGGGTTATTTCAGGGCGATAGTCCGTCTTCCACCCGATGTCCGCCATCATGGAAAAAAGGCTCTCATGCATGTGATCGATAACAAGACACGTAGGTGAATTCATCAGAGCAGCAAATGAACGGTGAGAAAGTAAACAGTCAGGCCGAGCAGGTCATTTGTTGTCGTAATAAAAGGACCGGCCGCGAGCGCCGGGTTAAAACCGAAACGATTCAGTATAAGCGGCGTAATTGTTCCTATAAAAGAGGCAAACAGGATAACACTGAACAACGCCAGCGATACTACCATGGACAGTTCATATTCTCCAAAAAGCACGACGTTGGCGCCAAATACTAAAACAGCGAGGAAAATACCGTTCAGGAGCGCAACGAAAAAAACTTTGATCAATCTCTTCCATAGACCTTCGTCCACAAAATCCGGGTTAGCAAGACTCTGCACGATCAGCGATGATGATTGAATACCGACATTACCACCCGTAGCCTGGATCAATGGAGTAAAGAATGCAATGGCTGTAATACGGGCAAGTTCCGCTTCGAACAATCCCATAAATTTTGCATTCATCAAACCGCCGGCAATACCGATCAGCAACCATGGAAGACGCGCCCGTGTGTTCCTCCAGACGCTGTCATCTTCCTCCACATCTTCGCTGATACCGGCCATGATCTGACGTTCCTCATCCGCCTGCTCGGTGATCACATCGACGATATCGTCAATCGTGATCCGGCCCACCAGTTGCCCCTGAACATTCACCACCGGGATGGATTCAAGGTCGTACTTCTTCATGATCTCCGCTACTTCACTGTCTTCCATGTAGGTTTCGACGGCGACCACATCTTTTTCGTATATATCCGCGACGATCGTCCTGGCCTCGGAAACAATGAGGTCCTGCAAGGCTACCCGTCCCAGCAGTTTATCCTGTTCATCCACTACATACACGGCATAGAATTTATTGACGTTCTCCGCCTGCTTTCGTATCTCGTCTACGCACTCCACTACCGTCCAGAAATACCGCGCTTTGATCAATTCTTTCGCCATCAAACCGCCGGCCACGTTTTCCTCATAGCGCAACAGTTCCGTTACCTGTATTCTCAATTCCTGCTCCAGTCCGGACAATACCTGTTCCCTCTCCTTGATGGGGAGTTCGTTGAGGATATCAGCCGTATCATCTGACGCAAGCTGATTCAGAAAATTGACAATCTCGGATGGAGGATAGATCTTAAGGAATTTTTTTCGCGTATCCGGGTCAAGATCGCTGATGATCTCAGCCTGGGTTTCGATGGAAAGAAGGTCCATTACATGTTTGGACTCTTCGGCATTAAATTCATAAAGTAACGCGGCGATATCCGCAGGTTTTACATCCTCCAGTATCTTCCGGATAAATCCGTCGTCCCCTTCATCCAGCGCAAGCTGGAAGCGGTCTCTGAATTCTTTCGTAAGCTCAAATTCAACGAGAGGCTGCTCCACGACTTTGATCAATTAGCTGTGTGAGGTTAACAAACGCTTCAACCGACAATTGTTCCGCTCGCAGATTCATAATTTCAAGCGACGAAATTTCGGCTGGCAAATTTAGATTTTTTAACGCGTTACGCAAGGTCTTCCTCCTTGTATTGAATGCCTGTTTCACAACCTGTACAAAAAGCTGCTCGTCACAGGACAGCGTTGTCACGTCGTTTCGTGTTAACCGTATTACAGCTGACATCACTTTCGGAGGAGGAGTAAAAACACCGGGAGGTACGGTAAATAGATACTCTATCCGGTAATATGCCTGAAGCAACACACTGAGAATTCCATAGGTCTTGCTGCCAGGAGGCGCGGCGATCCGCTGAGCCACTTCTTTCTGCAGCATGCACACCAACTCGTCGACGCGGTCGCGATGGGCCAGTACTTTAAAAAATATCTGAGAAGAAATATTATAGGGGAAATTTCCGATGACGGAGAACTTTCCCGGAAAGATTCCGGGAACATCGGACTCCAGAAAATCCCCTTCGATGATCCCGGACTGCAGTTGAGGATAATGCTGCCGGAGATAAGCGACAGAATCCCGGTCGATTTCAATAACCTTCAGATCAACACCGGGCAGGTCGATCAAATACCGGGTAAGCACACCCATTCCGGGCCCAATCTCCAGTACCGCACGCGTTTCCTTTCGGGATGTTAACGACGCGACGATTCGATGGGCAATATTCTGATCGTGCAAAAAATGTTGCCCTAAAGACTTCTTCGGTCTTACCTTGTTCATTCGTCCTTCTGCATACATCCGGCACAATCTACAAGGAACAAATAGATATTTTTACTAAATCGCTTAGAATTGATCAATCCATGACCCAGACACACAAACCCCGTATCGGAATAACATTAGGTGATTTTAACGGCGTAGGCCCCGAGGTAGTCATCAAGGCGCTTGCCGACAACAGACTGGTAAGCATCATCACACCAGTTGTTTACGGTTCTGCACGCGTGATCTCCTATTATAAAAAACTCCTGAACGTCGAAGAATTCAACTATACGCAGGTGCGAAACCGGGGACAATTCGCCCCAAAGAGTATTAACGTCATTAACTGTTGGGACGACAGCCTGGAGATCAGCCCCGGAAAAGCCACGGCTCAAAGTGGCAAGGCGGCATTCACGGCCCTGAAACAGGCCTGTGAGGAACTGAAGGACGGTGTTATCGATGCGTTGGTCACTGCGCCGATAGACAAGCAGACGATTCACAGCGATGAGTTTCCGTTTGCCGGCCACACCGGATACCTCACCCAGTTCTTCGGCGCAACTGAAAGCCTGATGTTTCTGGTAAGCGATAGCCTGAGGGTGGGCGTGGTCACCGAACATATCCCTGTACGGGATATTGCCGCGGCAGTCACGAAGGAAAAGGTCGAAGCGAAGTTGAAAATTATGGAACAATCCCTGCGCAGGGACTTCGGAATAAACAAGCCGCGGATTGCTGTATTGGCGCTTAACCCCCATGCCGGTGATCACGGCCTGATCGGTCAAGAGGACGATCAGATCATCAAACCGATTGTCACCGAGCAAAAGAACAAGGGTAAACTGGTTTATGGACCTTTTCCCGCCGATGGTTTCTTTGCCTCCGGAAACTATGCCAAATACGACGGGATCCTGGCCATGTATCACGACCAGGGGCTGATTCCTTTCAAGACCATTGCGTTTGAAGAGGGGGTGAATTTTACGGCGGGCCTCCCCGTTGTAAGGACTTCACCGGATCATGGAACGGCGTATAGCATTGCGGGTAAAAACCTGGCCAGCGAAACGTCTATACGGGCTGCAATGTACGCCGCAGCCGATATATTCAAGAAACGAAGCGAACCTTCCTCCTGAAAATAAGTTTAACCAGGTGACCTTTCTACAATCGGCCGCCAAAAAGTGCCTTCGTTTTATTATTTACCTATATTTGAATTCAAGTTAGTGGATATGGACATAGTTACGAAGAAGCAACTCAATATACTGATTCAACTCGCCGAGGCCGACAAGCACTTTGCAAAGATTGAGCGTGATATGATTTTTAAAATTGCCCGTGACAGGAAGTTCCCAGAGGAAGAGGTCAACGACCTGATCCGGAACCCACAACCCATCGACTCGCTGGGAGCCTTGTCGCTGGATCAGAAGTTTGACTACCTCATGTCCAGTATCGAACTCGTTTTCGTTGATGAAAACGTGTTTGAAAGTGAAATTATCTTCTGTAAGAATATCGCCATCAAGCTGGGCTTCAAAAAAGGTATTATCGACTATTTTATCGAGCATTACGGGAACAAAACCACCCAGGAATTCAAGGAAGCGGCCATTAAGGAGTTTATATAAGGTTTTTTGGAGGGATTCGCCCGGAATTACCAATTTTTAACCTTTTTTTACTTTCTAACTTAATTATTCTAAATTTGCCGACTAATTTTTAACACCCGGGCAGGGTTTGAGGTTGGGGGCTTATCGCATCAATATTGTCGGCCTGAGTAACAAAGAACACCATTTTCACTATGAATTTGGTGACGAGTTCTTCGGCAAATACGGTTCGGACCTTCTTTCAAGAGGTACTTTCCAGGTTGATCTGCTGTTGAATAAGCACGAAACTTTCCTGGAAGGTGAGTTTAAAATTAAGGGTACCGCCCGGCTGGTTTGTGACAGAAGCCTGGAAGAATTTGACTATCCTGTGGAAAATACGCATAAAATCGTATTTAAATACGGGGACAGGGACGAGGAGATCACGGATGAGATAGTCATTATCCACCGGGAAACCACCTCGCTGGAAGTTGGACAGTTCATTTACGAGTTTATCGCACTTGCTGTACCGCTTAAAAAACTGCATCCCCGTTTCCGGGATGAGGAAAACGATGAGGAAAACGCAGAAGGAAAAATTGTGTATTCCTCTGAGGCGCCCGAGGAAACTAAAAATGGAGAAGAAATCGATCCACGCTGGAATATTTTGAAGAAATTAAAATAAACTGTTTTAGACTATGCCGAATCCTAAGCGAAAAATTTCGAAAACCCGTAGAGATAAAAGAAGAACACACTACAAAGCTACTGCTAAACAACTGGCTGTGTGCCCTACTACCGGAGAACATCACCTTCCTCACCGGGCTTTCTGGCTCGAGGGGAAGCTTTACTACAATGGTAAGGTTGTGATGGAAAAAGAAGTCCTGGCGTAACATTGCATGAATCCAGTTCTCCGCGCAACATTTCAGTTTACTGAAATCACTATGCAAAAAATAGTGACCGTGGGGATTAAGGGTTTCAAGTGTGCTTCCTAGGAACTGAGTCATGTATGCTCGGCGTTTTTTCGCCGGGCATTTTTTCTTTTATACTGTGAACGGATTGACCGAAACTTCGAACAAAAGCAGATCACTATGACCAATATCAGAGCCGCCATTACAGGTGTGGGAGGATATGTCCCTGACTATATCCTGACCAACAAAGAACTTGAAACGATGGTGGAGACTACGGACGAATGGATAACCAGCCGGACCGGCATCAAGGAAAGAAGAATTCTGAAAGGGGAAAACCAGGGAGTTTCCGTTCTGGGTATTGAGGCCGTGAAGGATCTGATACGAAAAACAAAAATCAATCCCGCAGAAATCGACCTGCTGATCTTTGCAACCGTAACGGCTGACATGACCTTTCCGGCGACAGCCAATATCGTTGCTACTGCAGTCGGGGCTGTCAATGCGTTCAGCTATGACATCAGCGCCGCTTGTTCCGGTTTCCTCTTTGCGCTCACAACGGGTGCAAGTTTTATTCAGAGCGGCATGTATAAAAAAGTAGTGATCGTAGGCGGCGATAAGATGTCGGCTATTATGGACTACACGGACCGGACAACATGTATCATTTTCGGCGACGGTGCCGGATGCGTGTTGCTCGAACCGACCACGGAAGATGTCGGCGTCATGGATTCCATTCTCAAAAGCGATGGCGCAGGCGAAAGTTACCTCCACATGAAAGCCGGTGGAAGCAGAAACCCCGCGACATTGGAAACTGTGCAGGCACGCCAGCATTACGTGTATCAGGAAGGATCGGCTGTTTTTAAATTTGCTGTAACCAATATGGCCGAAGTTTCGGCTCAACTGGCAGAACGGAATAACCTGAAACCCGAAAATATCGCATGGCTTGTACCTCATCAGGCCAACAAGCGTATCATCGATGCTACCGCCAACCGCGTCGGCATCACGGAAGATAAGGTAATGATGAACATTGAACGGTACGGCAATACAACCGCCGGAACGATCCCGTTGCTTTTATGGGATTACGAAAAGCAGTTGAAAAAAGGTGACAACCTGCTCATGGCCGCGTTTGGCGGGGGTTTCACCTGGGGTGCCGTTTATGTGAAGTGGGCGTATAATACCCGGTAAACGGGTAATGTTTGGCAGGGTCAGTCCTGTCAGCCGGATTCTTGCAATTAATCAATTCATTTGTAACTTAAAGTCTTAATTTTTTATGGCGACCGTCTCGGATCTAAGCAAAGGTAACTTCATCCGTTATAATGGTGAAATCATGCAGGTTGAGGAACTACAGCATCGTACTCCCGGCAATCTTCGTGCTTTCTACCAGATCAAGATGCGCAACTTGCGCAACGGAAAAATTGCAGAAAACCGTTTCCGCCCCGGCGATGACGTTGAAATATTACGCGTGGAGACAAAGGAATATCAGTATCTCTACAACGACGGCGACAGCCTGGTATGTATGGACAACGTAACCTTCGATCAGGTCTACATCGACAAGAAGTTATTGGGTGATTCCGTCAATTATATCAAGGAAGGTGTAACCCTTTTGATCGCGTTTGAAAACGGTGAGACCGCGATTACAGCGGAACCTCCTACCCATGTGGTCATGGAGGTTCAATACACGGAACCCGGTATGCAGGGAGATACGGCGACCCGTACATTAAAACCCGCGACCCTTGAAAATGGCGCGGAAATACGGGTACCGCTTTTTGTGAATACCGGCGATAAGATCAAAATTCATACAGCTACGGGAGACTATGTTGAACGCGTCAAAGAATAATAGCAAGTCATGACTAAATCCAAAGCATCAAAACCCGCTGTAAAAAAAGAAGCAAATCCCTCACGGGCTATACTCGATTCAGGAGCAACAAATCAACACGCAATGAAAACATCGGAAATAAGAGACCTTATCGATTTCATCTCCAAATCAGGATTGAACGAGGTGAATATTGAAACAAAAGAACTAAAGCTGAGCGTGAAGCGGGAACCGGATCAAAAAGTTTTTAAATCAACACCCGTTGTTACCCAGGCAGCTGCTTCAGTTCCGGCAACAACAGCCACTACGACCCAGGTTGTTCAGTCACCAAAAGCAGATTCACCGGTAGCGACCCCGTCGACATCCAAAAAAACAATCGAGATCAAATCGCCGATGATCGGTACTTTTTATCGCTCGGGAAATCCCGACACACCTCCTTTTGTGTCTGTCGGTGACAAGATTTCAAAAGGTCAGGCTGTCTGTATTATCGAGGCAATGAAACTGTTCAATGAAATCGAATCGGAATTCTCCGGTACGATTGTAAAAGTTATGGTAGAAAACGCTACGCCTGTAGAATACGACCAGGTTCTTTTTGTTGTTGAACCTGATTAAGTTCATTTGCTCTTGCAGGTTTAGTTTTAACAATCTGTTCCATCTAAACTCACATCTGTGTTTAAAAAAATACTAATAGCCAATCGTGGTGAAATTGCCTTACGGGTCATACGCACATGCCGCGAGATGGGTATCAAAACAGTCGCCGTATACTCGACAGCCGACAGGGAAAGTCTCCACGTTCGTTTTGCTGACGAAGCCGTTTGCATCGGTGATGCTCCCAGCAAGGATTCTTACCTGAATATACCCCGTATCATTTCTGCCGCAGAAATAACAAATGCCGACGCGATCCACCCCGGCTATGGCTTTCTTTCCGAACGTGCCGAGTTCTCCGCGATCTGTCACGAGTATGGTATAAAATTCATCGGCCCTACACCGGCGATGATCGAGGCGATGGGCGACAAGTCCACAGCCAAGGATACAATGAAAAAAGCAGGCGTTCCCACCATTCCGGGTTCGGACGGACTACTCGATTCCATCGAGCAGGGTATAACACTCGCCAAAGATATCGGCTATCCGGTTATCGTGAAGGCTACTGCCGGTGGCGGAGGAAAAGGAATGCGCATCATTAACAATGAATCGGAATTTAAAAAAGCCTGGGACGATGCCAAACGAGAGGCCGGTGCCTCCTTTGGCAACGACGGCCTTTACCTGGAGAAATTTGTTGAAGAACCACGCCATATTGAAATTCAGATCGTCGGCGATCAGTACGGCAAAGTATGTCACCTCTCGGAACGCGATTGCTCCATCCAGAGAAGGCATCAGAAACTGGTGGAGGAGACACCATCACCGGTTGTAAATCAGGAACTGCGCGAGCGGATGGGAGAAGCGGCTGTCAAGGGAGCCAAGGCCATCAACTTTGAGGGAGCTGGTACGATCGAATTTCTCGTCGACAAACACGGAAAGTTCTACTTCATGGAAATGAATACCCGTATCCAGGTTGAACATCCGATCACGGAAGAAGTCACGGACTACGACCTGATCAAAGAACAGATCAAAGTTGCCGCCGGCGTACCCATTTCCGGTACTAATTTTTTTCCAAAGATGTTTGCCATGGAATGCCGTATCAATGCGGAAGATCCCGCAAACGGATTCCGTCCCTCACCCGGAAAGATCACCAACCTGCATATGCCGGGCGGCCACGGTGTACGGATTGACAGTCACGTATATGCCGGCTACACCATTCCGCCAAACTACGATTCCATGATCGCCAAACTGATCATCACCGGCCAGTCCCGCGAAGAAGTGATCACCCGGATGAAGCGCGCGTTGCAGGAATTTGTCATTGAAGGTATAAAAACAACGATACCGTTTCATATAGCGTTGATGGACAACGCAACCTTCCGGTCGGGAAAATTCACCACCAAATTCCTCGAGACTTCTTTTGATTTTAGTATCCTCTCGAAATAACGAGTGCATTCGGAAATACGACCACTCATATAAACTTATTGCAAAGGGTATCTTTTTAGATACCCTTTTTGATTTCTTTGAGTATTTTACATTCGTATAACTCATTACTTAAACTTATTGTCTTGAAAAGAAGAGATTTTGTCCAACTCGCCGGGTTGGGTGTAGGCGGTTTGCTTTTACCTTTCCCCATGACTGGCCGGGCCGTGCCCCTCGAAGTTCTCCTGGAACAACCCCTTGACACCGTCACGAAAAAGAAACTGGCCGATGTCGCCCTCAACTCGGCAAAATCGATGGGTGCGTCTTACGCCGATATCCGGATCGGACGTTACCTCAACCAGTTCATCACCACACGCGAGAACAAGGTTCAGAACATCGTTAATTCCGAATCTTTCGGCGCCGGGATACGGGTGATCGTCAACGGCACATGGGGGTTTGCCGCCACCAACAACGTTACTACAGAGGGAATCAGCAAAGCGACCGGTCAGGCGATCGCCATCGCGAAAGCCAATTCCAAATTCCAAAAGGAACCTGTCAAACTCGCTCCTGTCAAATCATACGGAGAAGTGACGTGGAAAACGCCGATTCAAAAAAATGCTTTTGAGATTCCCGTGTCGGAAAAAACAGATCTGCTCCTACGGACGAACGCGGCGGCAACCGGTAACGGTGCATCCTTTGCGAACTCCAATCTTTTTCAGGTTAACGAGCAAAAGTACTTCGCTTCGACAGAAGGATCTTATATCGACCAGGATATCCACCGTATATGGCCCACGTTTACGGTAACAACCATTGACAAAGCGGCAGGATCGTTTAAAACCCGCCAGGCGCTGAGTGCCCCGATGGGAATGGGATACGAATACATGATCCCGAAAAATGAAGATAAACTGCCGGGACCTGCGGGTGTGGTATTGTACCGGAACAGCTATGACATGGTCGAGGACGCGACGCTGGCCGCAAAACAATCGCGGGAAATGCTCACCGCCAAATCGGTGGAGCCGGGAAAATACGACCTCGTGCTCGAGCCGAATCACCTGGGTCTCACCATCCATGAATCAGTAGGCCACCCGTTGGAGCTTGACCGAGTCCTTGGCTATGAAGCAAACTATGCCGGAACAAGTTTTGCCACGCTCGACAAGTGGAAATCCGGGAAATTCAACTATGGTAGCAAACTGGTGAATATTTTTGCGGATAAAACACAACCCGGATCCCTTGGAGCGGTAGGATACGACGACGAAGGTGTTCAATGCAAACGATGGGATCTAATCAAAGAAGGTGTACTGGTAAACTACCAGGCTATACGGGATCAGGTTCATATCCTGGGCCAAAACGAGTCCCACGGGTGCTGTTATTCGCAAAGCTGGAGCGACGTCCAGTTTCAGCGCATGCCGAATGTGTCGCTCGCACCCGGAAAGGATCCCTACTCGGTAGAACAGATGATCAGGGATGTGGAGAAAGGAATTTTTATCGCCGGCCGTGGATCCTATTCGATCGATCAGCAGCGATATAATTTTCAGTTCGGCGGAACCGTGTTTTATGAAATCAGGAACGGTGCGATCGCCGGTATGCTGAATGATGTGGCGTACCAGTCCAATACACAGGAATTCTGGAACAGCTGCACAAAGATATGCGACGAACGCGACTACAGATTGTTCGGATCCTTTTTCGACGGAAAAGGACAACCTTCGCAAGTCAGCGCTGTTTCTCATGGAAGTTCCACCACCCGCTTCAACGGCATTAATGTGATCAACACTGGAAGAACGCTTTGACCCTAACCTCAATATGAAAAGAAGAAACTTTATACAATTGGCGGGAATGGGAGCCTCCGCTATGATGTTGCCCGTACCATCCTTTGCGCGGAACATCGATCCCGGAGAATCATTAGCGGCCGGCCTGGATGTTTCGCAGAAAAAGAGACTGGCCGATATTGCGCTGAATACAGCGAAATCCAACGGGGCAACATACGCCGACGTGAGGATCGGAAGGTACCTTAACCAGTTCGTGATAACCCGCGAGAACAAAGTCCAGAATGTCAGGAACACGGAATCATATGGCGTAGGCGTACGAGTTATCGCCAACGGAACATGGGGCTTTGCATCCACCAACGAAGTAACGCCGGATGGTATAAAAAGAGCTGCCGAACGTGCCGTGATCATCGCCAAAGCCAATTCCAAATTTCAAAAAGAACCCGTGAAGCTTGCTCCCGTGGCCGCACATGGCGAGGTCTCCTGGAATACACCGATCCGGAAGAACGGCTTCGAAGTCCCTATTAAAGATAAGGTCGATCTGCTCCTGCAAGCAAACGCAAAAGCAATGGAGAAGGGTGCCAGCTTTATCAACAGCATTATATTCCTGGTAAACGAGCAGAAATACTTCGCGTCAACCGATGGTTCTTACATCGATCAGAACATTCACCGTACATGGCCCAATTTCACAGTGACAATGATCGACAAACAATCGGGGGGATTTAAGACCAGATCAGCCTTCAGCGCTCCCGTTGGAATGGGTTACGAGTATCTCGATGGAAGAGCGGAAGACAAGATTCAGGGACCGGGCGGTATTATCCTGTACAACAAATCCTATGATATCGTCGAAGACGCCACATTTGCGGCCGAGCAGGCAAAACAGATGATCGCCGCGAAGTCCGTCGAACCGGGCAAATACGACCTTGTGCTGGAACCCTCGCACCTCTGGCTCACCATTCACGAGTCCGTCGGCCATCCCACGGAACTTGACCGTGTGCTGGGTTATGAAGCGAACTACGCCGGCACCAGCTTCGCCACACTGGATAAGCTTCAATCGAAATCATTTCAATACGGAAACAAGGTGGTGAATTTTATTGCCGACAAGTTACAACCGGGGTCCCTCGGCGCCGTCGGATACGACGATGAAGGTGTAAAGACGAAGCAATGGGATATCGTAAAAGACGGTGTATTGGTTAACTACCAGGGTATCCGCGATCAGGTGCATATCATCGGACAGAATGAATCACACGGTTGCTGCTACTCGCAAAGCTGGCGGGATGTTCAATTCCAGCGTATGCCCAATGTATCGCTGGCACCGGGAAAACAACAGGTCACTCCGCAGGAAATGATCAGTGGTGTGGAGAAAGGTATTTATATCGTAAAAGACGGCTCGTTCTCCATCGATCAGCAACGGTACAATTTCCAGTTCGGAGGTGTGTTGTTCTTCGAGATCAGGAATGGAAAAATTACGGGCATGCTGAAAGACGTCGCTTACCAGTCCAATACACAGGAATTCTGGAATTCCTGTGTTCAGATCTGCGATGAGCGCGACTACCGGATGAACGGCGCATTCAATGATGGCAAGGGTCAGCCGCCTCAGTCGAACGCCGTCTCTCACGGCTCGGCGACAGCGAGGTTCAATGGCGTTAACGTGATCAATACCGGAAGAACACTGTGATTACCTCAGTTATTTTTTACTAATAAGGATCAACCTATAAACATCTTTTATCATGGCAATATTTTCATCGGAAGAAGCTAAAAGAATACTGGAAAAGGTCATTGGCTTCTCCAAAGCAGACGATTGTGAAGTGAATCTGAACGGAACGAACGGCGGTAATATCCGTTATGCCCGGAACAGCGTTTCGACTGCGGGAGAAAACAGCGACGTAACGCTTGTCGTTCAATCCAACTTCGGCAAGAAGTCCGGTGTAGCGACGATCAATGAGTTCGATGACGCTTCACTGGAGAAAGTTGTCAGGCGCGCCGAAGAACTGGCGCAGCTGGCGCCCGAAAATCCCGAATTCGTAGGCCCCCTGCCGCAACAGGTCTATGGCGAATCAAAAACGTTCTTCGATTCCACGGCAAAGATTACTCCCGACTACCGGGCACAAGCCGCTGCAAACAGCATCAATCCGGCAATCGCCAAAGACGTTACCGCTGCCGGCTACCTGGAGGATTCACACAGCTTTGCTTCGATGATGAACACAAAGGGACTGTTCGCTTACAATCAATCCACGAACGTTGACTTTACCGTCACGATGCGCTCCAACGACGGTACCGGGTCCGGATGGGTTACCCGAAATTTCAATGACGTAAAAAAACTGGATACGGCGGAGGCATCGAAGATCGCCATTGATAAAGCGCTGCAATCCCGCAATGCGAAAGCGATCGAACCGGGGAAATATACCGTCATCCTCGAACCTGCCGCTTCGGCGGAACTTATCCGCAACATGCTGTTTAGCATGAATGCAAGAACGGCGGATGAAGGACGAAGCTTTATGTCCAAAAAAGGCGGAGGCACCAAACTGGGCGAGAAGATCATGGATGAACGGGTGACGTTATACACAGATCCGTTCAACATTGACGTACCGGCATCCCCTTGGACGGGCGATGGACAGGCGCGCAAGAAAATGGATATAATTAAGAACGGAACGGTAGCTAACCTTTTTTACGACCGTTACTGGGCATCGCAGAAGAATGTCGCTCCTATCCCTTTCCCCGGCAACGCCATACTGGAAGGAGGAGACGCATCCCTGGAAGATCTGATCAAGGATACAAAAAAAGGAATACTGGTCACACGGTTCTGGTATATCCGCTCCGTTGACCCTCAGACCCAGCTTTATACCGGACTGACCCGGGACGCTACTTTTTTTATTGAAAACGGTAAAATCAAACATCCGATCAAGAATTTCAGGTTCAACGAAAGCCCGGTTATCATGCTCAACAACCTCGAAACGTTGGGCAAACAAGTCAGGGTAGACGTAGCCGGCGGCGGAGGAGGCGGAACCAGCTTCCTGATGCCCTATATGAAGATACGGGACTTTACCTTCACAAGTCTTTCCGACGCCGTTTAACCGAAGCATACAAGATCCCTGATTACGTCAGGGATTTTTGCTTTAAATTCCCCCAATCCTGTCTCGTTATTGACGTCACGACGATACCGCGGGGGATTTCCAATTATGGAAAACTTTTAGATATTGCCTTCGATTCACAAATCGATTATTCGTACTCATTAACCCAACACATTTTGAAAAGAAGAGATTTTATGTACCTGACAGGCCTGGGAACGACGGCAGCGATGCTGTCAGGAATCCCGGGCATGGGGCGGTCCATTGCTCCCGAACGGGCGCTTGAAACCGTGGACGTTGCCCTGAAAAAGAAAATGGCAGATGTGGCGCTTAACGCCGCGCGTTCCAAGGGAGCGACCTATACCGATGTGCGTATCGGTCGTTACCTGAATCAATTCGTGGTTACCCGCGAAGACAAAGTCCAGAATATCGTCAATACCGAATCGTACGGCCTTGGAATCCGCGTCATCGCCAACGGCGGGTGGGGATTTGCGGCAACGGACCGGATGGACAATGACAGTATCGCGAAAGCAGCTGAACTCGCCGTATCAATGGCTAAGGAAAATTCGAGGTTGTTGTCAGAACCACTTCAACTCGCTCCCCAGAAAGGATACGGAGAAGTGAGCTGGAAGGCACCTATTGAGAAGAATTCTTTCGAAGTACCTATCAAGGAAAAGGTGGACCTGCTGCTTTCGGTAAACGACGCGGCGATGAAGGGTGGAGCGAACTACATCAACTCCTTCCTGTTTATGGTGAATGAGCAAAAATATTTTGCGTCCACCGATGGCTCTTATATCGATCAGGATATTCACCGGATCTGGCCTACATTCTTTATTACTAAAATCGATGCTACATCCGGAAAATTCGAAACCCGGAATGCGCTCAGCGCCCCGATGGGTATGGGATATGAATACCTTGACGCACGTCCGCAGGATAAAATAAAAGGTGTCACGACCCTGTACAAAGGCCGTTACGACATGCTGGAAGATGCCCGGGCTGGAGCCGCTCAGGCCGGCGAAAAAATAAATGCCAAGTCGGTAGAACCGGGTAAATACGACCTGATCCTTGACCCGTCTCACCTTTGGCTGACGATCCACGAATCTACCGGCCACCCTACTGAACTGGACAGAGTGCTCGGCTACGAGGCTAATTTTGCCGGTACGAGTTTCCTTACCCTGGATAAATGGCAATCGAAAAAATTCAATTACGGAAGCAAGATCGTGAACATTGTGGCGGATAAGACGCAGGTCGGATCCCTTGGTGCGGTCGGCTACGACGATGAAGGTGTAAAGTGCGGACAGTGGGATGTGATCCGGGAGGGTATTCTGGTCAACTACCAGACGATCCGTGATCAGGCGCACATTCTGGGCTTGCCTGCATCGCAAGGGTGTTGTTATGCCGACAACTGGAGCAGCGTACAGTTCCAGCGGATGCCGAACATTTCGCTTCAGGCGGGTAAGGAAAAGAAAAGTGTGGAAGAAATGATCAAGGGCGTCAAGAAGGGAATCTATATTATCGGTGACGGATCTTTTTCGATCGATCAGCAGCGGTATAATTTCCAGTTCGGCGGACAGCTCTACTACGAAATAAAAGATGGTAAGATCGCCGGCATGCTGAAGGATGTTGCATACCAGTCCAACACACAGGAGTTCTGGAATTCATGCGTCGAAATTGCCGATCAGGGTGATTACCGCCTGGGGGGATCGTTCTTTGACGGAAAGGGTCAACCTACCCAAAGCAGCGCGGTATCTCATGGCTCGGCAACGACACGTTTTAATGGAGTCAATGTAATTAACACAGCTAGAAAAATCGGATAATACCATGCCTATACTAACAAGAGACGAAGCTCAGGCTTTGTTAAAAAAAGTACTGAGTTATTCAAAAGCCGATGAGTGCGAAGTTAACCTCAACGGAACCGACAGTAACAATATCCGATATGCCCGGAATGCCGTATCTACCAGTGGTGCTATCAGTCAGACAAGCCTTGTCGTGTCATCTGCGTTCGGCAAAAAGCTGGGTGTGGCTACCATAAATGAATTTGATGATGCTTCCCTTGAAAAAGTTGTCCGGCGTGCCGAGGAACTGGCAAGGCTTGCACCGGAAAACCCGGAATTCGTTTCCTTTCTCGGCCCACAATCGTACGCTGAATCGATAACGTTCGTCAAGGAAACAGCCACGGCAACGCCAACACTACGCGCAGATGCGATAGCCCAAAGCCTTCAGGTCGCTAAAGAAAGCAAACTTGTCGGTGCGGGTTACCTGGAGGATATCACGGGATTCGCAGCCATGATGAATTCGAAAGGTTTATTTGCCTATAATACATCGACGAATGTGAATTTTTCCGTCACGATGCGGACGGAGGATGGTAAAGGTTCAGGATACGCGACGCGGGGCTACAACGATATCCGCAAACTGGATACTAAAAAAGTCACACAGATCGCTGCTGAAAAAGGAATAAAATCGGCGACAGCCAAAGCCATCGAACCCGGAAAATACACGGTTATTCTTGAGCCGGCGGCAGCGGCCGTATTACTTGAAAATATTTTTTTCGGGCTGGATGCACGCCAGGCTGATGAAGGTCGAAGCTTCCTGAGTCAACCGGGAGGTAAGACACGCCTCGGTGAAAAACTTGTCGACGAAAGGGTGAATATCTATTCCGATCCCCTCAACCCGGAACTGCCCACCAGTACGTGGACCGGCGACGGAAGACCGCAGGAAAAGATCAGCTGGATCGAAAAAGGCGTCGTTAAAAACCTTTCCTATTCCCGGTACTGGGCTGAAAAGAAAGGTGTGAAAGCTATCCCCGGTCCCGACGGTGTTATCATGGAGGGTGGTACAAAATCCATCGAAGAACTGATAAAGGGTACCAAAAAAGGAATCCTGGTAACAAGGCTTTGGTACATCCGCCCCGTCGACCCCCAGACGTTGTTGTTAACAGGGCTTACCCGCGACGGAACCTTCTACATCGAGAACGGTGAGATCAAATTTCCCATCAAGAATTTCCGCTTCAACGAAAGCCCGGTGATCATGCTCAACAACCTGGAAGAACTCGGAAAAGTGGAAAGAACGGTCAGTGTTGAATCCAACATCAACTACCTCATACCGCCTCTGAAGATACGGGATTTTACATTCTCGAGTTTATCAGACGCCGTATAGAAGCGAACGATTCACAACGATCCCTGACCAATAGTCAGGGATCTTTTTTTATGGGTCAATGCCGAAATCGGTTGCTGAACGGACCCGGCTTGTGAATGTTCGTATTGTCACTCCGTTTGTATAATTTCCTGCCGCCTAACGTATCAGAAGATTGAAATTGCATGGCTAATATGCCCGATCAGAATAAGTTTTTTTTTACCCGCCTGCAATACGAGTCCGGTGATTGGGACGTGGATCAGCGTATGCCGGCAAATCTCCTGAATTCGCTCATTGAATACACTACTGTACCTGTAGACACTCAGGAAAATATCGTTCCGCTGAACAGCCCCGATCTTTTCCGGTGCCCCTTTTGTTACCTCAGCGGACATAAGCTTGTCGAGTTCACCCGCCAGGAGCGCGAAAACTTTGAGAAGTATGTTCGTAATGGCGGATTTGTTTTCGTAGACGACTGCAATCATGATATTGACGGGCTCTTTTCAAAGTCGTTCGAAGCGCAAATGGAAAGGATCTTCGGGGGAACCGCGTTGAAAAAAATACCCAATAATCATTCCCTGTACTCGGTCTTTTTCCAATTCGACGGACCTCCGACAACTTCACAGGAACTCAACGGCTGGGGCGATGACATTGTTCACGATTACCTGAAAGCCATCGAGATAAATGGACGGATCGGTGTATTGTATAGCAATAAAGACTACGGTTGCGAATGGGACTATGATTTCAGGAACAAAAGGTTTTATAAAATCGATAACACACGGTTCAGCGTGAACATCGTCATGTATTCAATGTTACGCTAAACAGAACCAGGGGAAATACAGGCAACTGTAATGAAGACACTATGACACAAGATCTAAAACAAACCGAGCAGGCCGTTCAGGCGATCATCGAAAAACTGTCTGCTTTAAAAAAGGAAATAAAAAAAGTAATTGTCGGTCAGGAAGAGACGATCGATCAATTGCTGATAACCTTTCTCGCCGGAGGCCACGCGTTGCTGGAGGGTGTTCCCGGCCTGGCCAAAACACTGATGATCCGGACCCTGTCCGATGCGATCGACTTAAAATTCAGACGGATACAGTTTACCCCCGACCTGATGCCTTCCGATATTATCGGAACGGAAATACTGGAAGAAGATCATACAACAGGCAAACGATTCTTCAAATTCAATAAAGGTCCTGTCTTCTCCAACATCATCCTGGCCGACGAGATCAACCGGACATCACCTAAAACGCAGGCGGCCCTGCTCGAAGCCATGCAGGAATTTGAGGTAACATACGCCGGCACAACGTACCCGCTGGAAAAACCTTTCTTCATCCTGGCCACTCAAAACCCAATTGAACAGGCCGGAACATTCCCTTTACCGGAAGCGCAACTGGACCGCTTCCTGCTTTACATACGCATAAACTATCCGACAGCGGATGAAGAGCGCGCAATCCTGGAAAGCACAACCGGAAAAAAAATAAGCCAGGTCAACAGGGTAATCGAAGGATCAACGATACTGGAAGCGCAACGCCTCGTGCGTGAGGTGCATATCAATAGCGACCTCGTTCATCTCGTCAGCCGCATCGTGCGTGCTACACGTCCGGGGCAAAGTGAATCATCGTACGTAAACGAATGGGTTCGTTGGGGCGCAGGTCCGCGGGCCGGACAGGCCATGATCCTTACAGCCAAGGCCCGGGCATTGCTCCGCGGTAATTTTTCAGTTATGCCGGAGGATATCGAAAAGGTCGCCTATCCCGTATTACGCCATCGTATCCTGATGAATTTTAAAGCGGAAGCCGAAGGAGTTGCACCCGATGATGTAACCCGCCGGCTATTCGAAAGTATCACGACATCAAAGGGCAACTCTATCTGACGGTGAAATCGCGACTCAACGACTTGCTTAAACCTGAAATTCTGAACACGGTGAGTGGACTGGAACTTATTGCCAGGATCATTGTCGAGGGATTTATGAGCGGAAGCAACAAAAGCCAGTCGGTGGGTGCCGGACAGGAATTCAGTCAGTACAGGAGTTATGAACCAGGCGATGACCTTCGCCAGTTGGATTGGAAGATGTACGCAAGATCGGAACGCTACTACATCAAACAGGCGGAAATAGAAACCAATATCACGGTCAAGTTTATCATCGATGCCAGCCAGTCTATGGCATACGAGGAAAACAGGATCAGTAAACTTCAATACGCCAAAGTACTCACAGCGGCCCTCGCCTACCTGGCCAGAAAACAAAGCGATACGTTTGGCCTCTTTACAGTCAACAACAAAGACATCGTGGCGATCCGCCCCCGCTTTGAACAGCAGCAGTTCATCCGTTTCCTCGATGCACTCGTCAACCTGAAAAGCGAAGGTACGTGGCGAAAAGATAACGGGCTTGAACAACTGTTCGATCATCACGGCAAGGAAATGATCATCTTCTTCACCGATCTCTACGATGAAAGCGAAGATCTCCTTCGTTTTATTTCACGCCTGAAGACCCCCCGGAATGAAGTCATCGTTTTTCATATCATGGGCAGGAACGAAGCCGATCTGACCTATAATGGATCCTATACTTTTGAAGATCTTGAAACAGGGCTCCGCGTGAAGGTGGATACGGCGCTGCAGCAAAAAACATACGTGGACAGAATCCGGTCGTGGATCCGAAAGTCGCGCATGTGGATGCTGGAAAAGCATATCAGTTATCAACTGGTCATGATGGATGATCCGTTCGAAAAAACACTCCGCGATTTCCTGAAAGTACGTAAAACACTGATGCGATAATGCAGTTCATAAATCCGATATGGCTATGGGGATTGACAGGGTTGGTTATTCCCCTGGGGATTCACCTGCTGAGCCGCAAGGAAAGCCGTATCATCCGGATCGGAAGCATTCGCCACCTCGAAACTTCCCATAGCAAACAATCGCTGAACCTGCGCCTCAATGAATTATTGCTCCTGGCCATCCGTTGCCTGCTGGTGATACTCCTCACCCTTCTGCTTTCCGGGTTATATTTCAACACAGATCAACGAAATGCAAGCTGGCTCCTGGTGGAACGTGGAATGGAAACCAACGAGGAATTGCAGCCGCTTCAGGACAGCCTCGCGAAGCAGGGATTCGAAGTCCGGTACCTGGAGCAAGGATTTCCAATACCCGGAAGCGCGCCGAAGTCCTCTGACGCCGGATACTGGAGCCTGGTTGAAAGTTTACGCGGTATGCCCCTGGATAAAATAGTAGTACTGTCCTACAGTTACGCGAAACGATTCAGAGGGAAGCGCGTCGACCTCCCCGCAAACATCACATGGCTTTCAATCACGCCCCCTCCGTCCCGGTTCTCGTTATCGGCAATCCGGTCGTCACCGGACTCCGTATTGATTAGAGAAGGAAACTCATCGGCGGAGGAAACCACGTTCGCCCTGGCAGCTTATCCAGCCGGTCTCTCAAAAACTTTTTTTAAAATGGAATCCGAAACAGACTCCGTGGCCATCGGAACTCCGGATACCGTATCCGTGGCAATCATGAGCGATCCGGAATTCCGCAACGATGAACAGATCCTGACAGCCTCTCTCCTGGCGCTGGAGGAGTCTTTACCCGTTGTGTTCGATATCCAACGTATCAAATCCGATCAACCCCCGCCTAAAACAGACTGGACGATCTGGCTTTCGCTGATTAACCCTCCTCCTTTTCCGCAAAGCAATTTGATTTTATTCGGGAAATCCGGGCTCCCGGCGAAGGATTTGTTCGAGCGAAAAAACACCGCCGCCGGAACATGGCTGATCACAAAAAGATTAAACGAGCAGGTCGCCCTGGAACGGAACTTGCCCTTGAAACTTGCCCGTCTGTTGCTGTCACAAGAGAAAACCGAAAGCAGGGCCAACGCGTTTGACCGGCGGGTACAGCCTGAACAACAATTATGGTCGGAAGTGCCGCGTACCGTCAAATCAGGAATCGGTACCATCGAACCAACGCCTACGCTACGCTACCTTGCCATTCTTATTTGTATGGTGCTATTGGCCGAACGTCTACTTGCCATGAAAAGAAATCAATGAACGCCGGCGAAGCACGATATCAATTGCAACAGGTAAAGCGCAGGTATATAACGCTGCGCACACTCGAGGTCCTGCTTTCGGCCGCGGCTGTCTATTTGCTTATCACGCTGGCCGTGCGTTTTATTGTGCCGGAACATTCCATTGCGCTCCTGGTTCCGTCCCTGGCTGCCGTCACGTACGTTGTGCATCGGGCTCTTCGCCTCGGTATCTTCAGGATCGAAGAGAAATCGCTTGCAAGCTACATCAACCACCACTATCCTCAAATGGAGGAAAGTGCGGACCTGCTGTTGGCAGAGGATGGTGACCTGACTACCCTTCAGCAACTTCAAAAGAGAAAGTGCATACAAAACTTTGAAACGCTCTTTCCTTCCATAAAGCTTCCACACCGCCTCGGTCTTTCATTTGTGATATTCGCCGCCAGTGTTTTATTGTACATCGGTGTGAAGTTTATCGATGGAAGAACGGACAAGCTGAGTTCGTCCCCCGGCGGCGATAAAATCGCTGCAAAGACAGTGAGCCCAGCCTTACCGGCAACCATCAGGGAGGTCGTCATTACTGTTACACCACCTGGCTATACGGGCAAACCGTCTTCTACAACAAGTAATTTCAACCTCGACATCCTGGAAGGCACAGCGGTGGAATGGCGCATAACGTTTACCGACAGTGTATCCGGCCCTCAGCTGGTCTTCGCCGGGAAGGACAGCACGATCCTTACTCCCGCCTCAGGGCATCAGTACCTGGCTCATCGCCTGTTCTCGTCATCCGGATTTTATCAACTGACCTGGAAAAGCAAAGACGGCAAAAGAAAATATTCAGACTACTACCAGGTAGAGGTGACAAAAGATCAGCCTCCCGTCATGCGGGTCGATAATTTGAATCAGTTTGTCGAATTCAGTGTCCATGAAGACCCTAGAGTTAACCTGAAGGCTTCTCTCGCCGACGACTTTGGATTGTCTGATGCTTACATCATCGCGACAGTAAGCAAGGGAAGCGGTGAGTCTGTTAAATTCCGTGAAGAAAAATTACGCTTCGACAAACCGGCAAACGTGTCAGGGAAGAGCGTCACCGCGACCCGGCTGATCGACCTTGTGAAACTAGGTCTTGATCCCGGAGACGAACTATATTTTTATGTGGAAGCACTCGACAACAAACAACCGTTACCGAACAGGAGCCGGACGGAAACATTTTTTATTTCGCTTCAGGATACATCGGCTATCTCCACTTCCGTCGATCCCGGCCTTGGTGTGGACCTGATGCCCGAATATTTCAGAAGCCAGCGCCAGATCATCATCGACTCGGAGAAATTGCTGAAGGAAAAGAAAAAGATCACAAAAGAGTCGTTCAACGCCAGAAGTAATGAACTGGGCCATGACCAAAAAGTCCTCCGCCTCCGCTATGGAGAATTTCTGGGCGAAGAATTTGAATCGGGTATCGGCCCACAGGCGGAAATTCCCACTGGCGATCATGAGGATAAGGAAGAGGATGTGACAAAAAAATACGGCCACGTTCACGACCGGGAAAATGAACACAACCTTGTTGAAGAAAAAAAATCCGCCGGCAAGGAAACGCACAGTCATGATCACGACAGCAACGATCCGAAGACCGATCCTGTGAAAGAATACACCCACATGCACGACTCGGATGAAGAAGCTACTTTTTTCACACAATCCATCCGCGCAAAATTAAAAGCCGCTATTACGATCATGTGGGATGCCGAACTGTACCTTCGCCTCTACGAACCGGAGAAGTCGCTGCCGTTCCAATACAAAGCATTAAAACTATTGAAGGAGATCAGCCAGGATAGCCGGATCTATGTACACCGGACCGGTTTTGATCCGCCGCCGCTGAAAGAAGAAAAACGGCTCACCGGCGACCTGGATGAAATCGTAAATTCAACGGACACGCACGAAACATCGAAGGAAGAAATGTATCCGGACATCAAAAAAGCGGCAGCCCGCATCGAGTTATTGCTGTCCGGGGACGACATTGCCATCTCGTCTGAAACAAACGACCTGCTCTCGAAAGCAGCCCTGGAACTTTCAGTTGCCGCTATCGAGCAACCCGGTCGCTACCTGAAAACACTCTCCCTTCTTAAAGCGGTGACTGAAAACGAACTGGAAGGCCAGGCCCTGCGAACGGCTATGATCCGGATACGTTCCACATTCTGGTATGTGATCCCGCCTTCAACCACATCTCCCCAGGCAAAGTCCGGCATAAGGCATACATTGGACAACCGTTTTTTGAACAAACTGAAAGCCCTGAAACGGAATGGATGACGTGATGAATTTTAACCCACTCCTGTCGCCGGTCCTGATCATTAGCCTGCTCGCTCCTCTCACGGTATTCCTGTTGTGGATGGAAGCGCGAAGGACGTTCAGGTTCCGTTTCTTGCGAATAGTGTCGGCCGGTATAATGATGCTGGCGCTCGCAGCCATCCTGTTGCGTCCATCATTCACCGTCGATAAACCGGGCGATGTACTCTTGCTCACTCCCGGATTCGAAAAAGAAAAAGTCGACAGCGTCCTTGCACTAAACCCCGGCCTTGTGGTGAAGCATCTGACCGGCGTACAGCCCCACGTGCATTCAACAATCGTGCGGACTTCTGGCGAGCTTCGGAATATGGCTGACAGAATCCGTTTCCTGGCCGGTTACGGTTTGAAAGAAGCTGAACTTGAACACCTTCGCGGAAAAAGTTTTTCACACATCCCGTCCGCATTACCCGAAGGGATCACGGCAATTTCCATTCCCGAAAAAATGGTTTCCAACCGGCACTACCCGGTCGAAGGAATATATAACGGAACATCTGCTGCCAGCAAGATAATCTTAAGCGGACCCGGCGGAAGGGAAGACTCCGTCACGGTCAAGGGGAAGGGACTTCATGCTTTCCACTTTTCTTACCTTGCGCGCCGCGCCGGAAATATTATGTACGAGTTGATCGTAACAGACAGCCTTGGAAATCAGGTGATCGAAAAACTGCCTTTGAAGGTCGCCGAAGCGAAGCCTCTGAACATCCTGTTCATACAAAGCTATCCCACTTTTGAAACTCAATACCTGAAGAATTTTCTCGCACAAAAAAAACACCGCCTTGTACTCCGGTATCAGCTTTCAAAGCAGGCAGTCCGGTACGAGTATGCCAACAGACCACCTGTTTCCATGAATGCCATTTCGCGGAATACGATAAAGGAATTCGACGTGATCGTTACTGACAACGACGCGCTGGAAAAACTGTCACCCGCTGAAAGAACGATCGTGCTGGATGAAATTGAAAACGGAGGACTGGGTCTGCTGAACCTCCAGGGTTCTTTTCCAAAAAACTTAAAACCGACTGACGTTTTCCCGTTCGATGTCTTTAGGGTAAAGACGGATACCACGGAAATTATCCGGGACACCAGACGCTTTATTTTACCGGCGATTCCCTTGCGGCTGAGTCCTGCGGCTTCCGTGACGGAACTTATCAAAAACAAAAGCGGTATACTCACCGGGTATGGCTACCGTGGTGCCGGCAAGATCGGATTCCAGTTCCTGAAGGAAACATACAGGTTGTCGCTCTACGGAGATTCTGTCGCCTACAGTGAAATCTGGACGCCTCTTATCGAACAAATAGCCCGCCCGGAACAGGAGCCTTATTCCATTGACATCACCAGCCCCTTTCCCCGGTATCCGGATGAGCCCCTTCACCTCGAAGTTATTTCATCCGGACAAAACCCAGCGGTGACACACGACAGCATCAAGGTTCCCCTAAAGGAAGATGTGCTGCTGGACGACGTCTGGCATGGAACTGTGTGGCCCGGCAACAGCGGGTGGCATTGGTTGAACATACTACCCTACTATGTTTCGGAAGACGGTGAATGGAAAACCCTGGAAATCGCAAACCGGATGAATGAGACTAGATTGATTGCCGCCACAGGCGATACATCAACTCCCGCGGGAATGATAAAAGAGGAAAGAGAAATTCCCCCTCTCCTGTTCTACACGTTGTTTCTACTGGCGGCCGGATTTATCTGGCTGGCCCCTAAGCTTTAGGTACAGGTGTTTCAATAACTTTCACCAATTCATCATACCAGGGTGCCCCGTATTTCCGGATCAATGGATCTTTCAGGAATTTATAAACGGGAACCTGGAGTTCCTTTCCCAGGGCGCACGCAGGTGAGCAGATGTGCCACTTGTGATAGTTCACGGCCTCAAAATTTTTCTTCTGCGTAATCCGGATCGGGTACAGGTGACAGGAAATGGGTTTCTTCCATCCGATCTTTCCATCGTTGTAAGCCTGTTCGATACCACATTTCAGAATCCCCTTTTTATCATAGATAGCATAAACACACTCGCGGCCGCCGATGACCGGGGTGCAAAGCTCCCCTTCATCATCGATGGTATGCGTTCCATTCTTTTCAATTTCCTTAATGCCCTCCGGGCTAAGGTATTTCTTCACTTTGGGATAAATTTCCTCGAGTATAGCCAGCTCTTCTTCCAGCAGCGGGGCTCCGAAATCACCCTCCACGCAACAGGCACCCTTGCATTTCTCCAGGTTGCAGACGAATTCCTTATCACGGATATCATCCGACACGAGCACTTCTCCGATCTTGATCATGATGCAAATGTAACAAAAAGAAAGGTTCAGGCTTCAAGCGTTTGGTCGATCAAACCCCCGATCTAAAACAATTCGAACTGCAAATGTTCACTCACATTCACATCGCGCTGTATCGCCTGCGCTGAAAACTGTTTGGAGAAGAAACCAATATCAAAAACCGGCAGATCCATCAGCCGCGAGTCAAGCTTGTGACTCGATACGGCGGAATTCAATCCCTTCACCAGGAAATTGTTTTGATACACGCGTACCAGTTTTTTGTAAAAATGAAGGTTGCTGTCCATCGAACAAAATCGCTCATAGTTGTGCGGGCCCGCTACAGTGGTCAGTACTTCGGCCTGTTCCTGGCAGTAATACCTGACGTCCAGGCGGCTATTGATGGCAAAGGTGAAAGGTATCAGGAAGCTGACGCCACGATCAGCCAGTTTTTCTATAACAGGCCATTGAATATCAAGTGAAAAGGGATCTGCAAGGCAGAGGGTTGCAACTTTATGGCCGGCTTTCGACGGGGGAACCGCCGCTGCCAGGGCGGTCGTCAGTTCATGTGCCGGCAGGTTGAGAATTTCAACGTGCTTCTTCGGAAAGAATTTCTTCACACGCTTCTCAAGTGCAGCCGCCTGTTCGTCGTCCGCTTCACAAAATATCCATTTCTGAAAGGGTGGATCGAGGGTGAGCGACAGGAGACTGGAACCGGGGAAGACGTTTTTCTGATGACCCATCGAATACAGGCCGCTTCCCGAAAAAAGATCGATAAAAATAATCTCATCCGATTTTGAAGCAGCATTCATGATGAAGGCCTGTAAGTAACTCCGCACGAGTTGAACCTTTACTTTAAACCAGGGTTCGGCTGCTGTAATACTTAATCCGTCTGACTGAAATGCTGGAACTGAAGGACTTATTTTTAGGTTCAACGGATATACGTTATCATAAACTCAAAAGTAGGTTGTCCTGATCGCACCTGAAAGGTCGGATCAAACAATCTTAAAAACAATTTAAAAAATATCCCGATCGAGCGTGGATGGAAAAAGTTGTGTTCTAACTTGTGGCCAATTATGACTGATTATTTAGAGAGCTTGAATGAGCCCCAGTATGAAGGGGTGATCAATACGGATGGCCCCTGTATGCTTATTGCCGGAGCGGGTTCCGGCAAAACCCGCGTGCTGACGTACCGTATCGCCCACCTGATGAGCAAAGGTGTCGATGCCTTCAATATCATGGCCCTGACATTTACGAACAAGGCGGCGAAAGAAATGCGGGAACGTATAGAAAAGGTGGTGGGAAGCGACGCACGTAATCTCTGGATGGGTACATTTCACTCTGTATTTGCCAGGATACTTCGCGCGGAAGCGCACCACCTCGGATATCCCAATAACTTTACCATATACGATACCGACGACTCCAAAACGCTGATTAAAAATATTGTAAAGGAAATGGGACTGGACGATGCGGCTTATAAAGCCAGTACTGTCTACAACCGGATCTCCGCAGCCAAAAACAGTCTGATCAGCTGGCAGGATTATCTCAACAACCCGGAACTCACGGGCGACGATACGGCTAACCTCCGGCCCGAAGTGGGGAAGATCTACCGGGCCTATGCCATGCGCTGCTTCAAAGCCGGTGCGATGGACTTTGACGACTTGCTTTTTAATACCGATAAACTCTTCAAGGAACACCTGGAGGTATTGAACAAATACCAGCACAGAATTCACTATGTACTCGTGGATGAGTTCCAGGACACCAACCTTTGCCAGTATTATATTATCCGTAAGCTTGCGGCGGTACGGCAGAATGTTTGCGTGGTAGGCGATGACGCACAAAGCATCTACGCATTCCGTGGTGCCGATATCACCAACATTTTGAATTTTGAACGCGACTATCCCGAACTGAAGATCATCAAGCTGGAACAGAACTATCGCTCCACCAAAAATATTGTAAGCGCTGCGAACTCCGTCATTAAAAAGAACAGGGCCCAGCTTCCCAAGAATGTATGGACGCAAAACGAAGAAGGCGGGCTGATCGAACTCATCAAGGCTGTATCCGACAATGAAGAGGGCAAGCTCGTAGCCTCGTCCATCTTTCATGAAAAGATGCAACACCAGCTCAAGTTCAGCGACTTCGCGATCCTTTACCGTACCAACAGCCAGTCGCGTGCCATTGAAGAGGCCCTGCGAAGGATGAACATCAAGTACAAGGTCGTGGGAGGATTGTCGTTCTACCAGCGGAAAGAGATCAAGGATCTCCTCGCCTATATGCGATACGTCATGAACCAGCAGGACGAAGCGTCCTTCCGCAGGATCATCAACCTCCCCAAGCGCGGTATCGGCGATTCAACCGTAGACAAGATCATTGTAGCGGCGAACGATCATGCCATTTCGATCTGGGAAGTTATTCAGAATGCGGCTTCGTTCCTCGGCGGAAGATCGGCCGGGCCGATTGAGGATTTTGTCGCGATGATCAAACGTTTCGGGGTGGAGGTTGAACGCAAAGATGCTTACGATGCTGCGTTTGAGATTGCCAAGGGTTCCGGCCTGCTCAGGGAATTGTATGAAGACAAGACCGTTGAAGGACTTAGCCGGTATGAGAACGTTCAGGAGTTGCTCAATGCGATCAAGGAATTCGTGGATGACCCCGAACGCGAAGACAAAAGCCTGGGCTCGTTCCTGCAAGAGGTTTCCCTGGTCACCGGTCAGGATGAGGATAAAGACAAAGACCCGGATAAGGTGACACTGATGACCATTCACATGGCGAAAGGACTGGAGTTCCGCAGTGTTTATATCGTTGGCCTGGAAGAAGACCTTTTCCCCTCTCAAATGATGCTAAGCAGCCGGGCGGACCTCGAGGAAGAAAGAAGGCTCTTTTACGTGGCGATCACACGCGCACAAAAAAACCTGTATCTGTCGTATGCCCTTACCCGTTACCGGTTCGGACGTCTCAAAAATTGCGAACCCAGCCGGTTCCTGGATGATGTCGATCAGACGTTCATTAAGGTGAGCAGCAAGTTCGCCGGACTGGAATCCGCTCCGCCACCGACACAATACGCTAAAAACCTCGTCAATGGCATTAAAAAGACCCTGAGCTCCGCCCCGCCGGTAAGGCCTACAACCTATAAGGTACCATCCGACTTCGCGCCAAGCGATACTTCGTCCCTCCGGGAAGGAATGAAGGTTGAACACCCCAAATTCGGCTTCGGATTGGTCACACAGATGGATTTGAGTGGTCCGGACCGGAAAGCAAAGATTACTTTTGACGATTTTGGAGAGAAGACCTTATTGCTTAACTTTGCTAAACTCAAAATACATGCGTAGAGGTTAGCTATCAATTCATGGTGGCGCAAGACCAACCACCAGTACATTTGCTTACACATCGACATCACGAAATCAATTATCATGGAAATAGGAGAATATAATTCCTCGCGCCCGCTTATTATTTTAAAAGAATACGGCCGCAACGTTCAGAAACTTGTAGAATACATCCGGAACTTACCCGATATCGAAAAAAGGACAGAACTGTCCTACACCCTGATCGACCTGATCAAACAACTCACGCCCAGCATCAAGGACCAGCCCGATAACCCGCAGCGACTCTGGGACGACCTTTACATTATCGCCGATTTTAACCTGGACGTTAACAGCCCATATCCAATCCCGGAACGGGAAATCCTTTTCAAAAAACCCATGAAGATGGATTACCCCAAGAACGATGTGCGCTTCCGTCACTACGGCAAGAACATCGAAAAGCTGGTGAAGGAAGCTTTAAAGAAAGATGACCCTCAGGAACGGGAAGAGTCGATTATTTACCTGGGTAAATTGATGAAGACCTTCTACGGCAACTGGAATAAGGAAACACTGGACGACTCGGTGATCCTCCGCGATATTCAGGCGATGTCAGGCGGCGCGTTGAATATGACCATTGAAAAAGTCCGCGAAGACAACCTGTTCGAAAAATTGTACAAGGAACGCAAGAAAGCTAGACCTCAGGGTCAGGGTGGACAGGGCGGCCAGCAAGGCAACAGTATCGGCGGACATCAGCCCCGTCACCAGGGCAGTGGCGGACACCGCCCCTTTAACAAGAACAAGAACAACAATTTCCGCAGACGAAGAGACGGGTAACTCCTGCGCTCCCGGCACTGCCTGAGGATGTCAGGAATTTTCAAAACTATTTTTTTTCTTATTGACGATCAATGAGTGTTTTCAAAATTAAGGGCGGGAAAAAGCTGAAAGGCGAAATTATTCCGCAAGGCGCCAAGAATGAAGCGTTACAGATTCTAAGCGCCACAATCCTCTCCCCTGAACCGGTCACTGTTCACAACGTACCCAATATTGTCGATGTCAACAAACTCATCGAACTCATCGGTGCATTGGGCAGCAAAGTGGAAAAACTCGGACCGGAAACCTATCGCTTTACGGCCGCAAACGTCGATACCAAATACCTGGAAACCGATGAATATCGCAAAAAAGCTGCGGCACTCCGCGGCTCCGTGATGCTGCTGGGACCGATCCTCGCCCGGTTCGGAAAAGCAACCATGCCGAAACCCGGTGGTGACAAGATCGGCCGCAGAAGGCTGGACACACACTTCCTGGGATTCCAGAAACTCGGGGCCAAGTTCAACTTTGACGCCGAAGAACACCTCTTCCATATTGACGCCTCCGAATTAAAAGGATGCTACATGCTGCTCGATGAAGCCTCCGTAACGGGAACAGCGAACATCGTCATGGCGGCGGTACTGGCAAAAGGGACAACGACCATTTATTACGCCGCCTGCGAACCCTACCTGCAGCAGCTGTGCCTCATGCTCAACCGCATGGGCGCGAAGATCACGGGAATCGGGTCCAATCTGCTCACTATAGAAGGTGTTGAAAGATTGGGCGGAACAGAACATACCCTGCTTCCGGATATGATCGAGATCGGAAGTTTCATCGGCCTCGCCGCCATGACACAATCCGAGATCACCATCAAGAACTGCCGTATCGATATGCTGGGAATTATCCCGGAGATATTCAGGCGTCTGGGCATCAAAATGGAATTCAGGGGAGATGATATTTACATCCCCTCGCAAGAGCGGTACGAAATTGAAACCTTCATCGACGGCTCAATCCTTACCGTTTCGGATGCACCCTGGCCTGGATTTACACCAGACCTGATCAGTATCGTACTGGTTATCGCCACACAGGCGAAAGGCACGGTATTGATTCACCAGAAAATGTTTGAAAGCCGCCTTTTCTTTGTCGATAAACTCATCGATATGGGCGCCCAGATCATTCTTTGCGATCCCCACCGCGCCACGGTTATCGGGCTGGATAGAAAACAACAATTAAAGGGTATTAAGATGTCTTCACCAGATATTCGCGCAGGGGTATCGTTGCTGATCGCAGCGCTTTCCGCCAGCGGCACAAGCGAGATCTCGAACATCGATCAGATAGACCGGGGATATCAGAATATCGATACCCGTCTGCGCGCCCTCGGCGCGGATATTGAAAGGACGAGCTAGTCGTTAACCCGTTCTTCTACTCCAGATCGATCTTCAACCCCACCGGGCAGTGATCCGATCCCAGGTACTGATTGTAGATCATCGCATCCTCGGCCTTTCCAATGATTGATTCCGAAACCAGGAAATAATCGATCCTCCATCCCATATTCTTCGCCCTGGCGTTCGTTACATAATTCCAGTATGTATACTTTACTTCCTCCGGATAAAATCGTCTGAATGTGTCGATGAATCCGGTTTCAAGAAGCCGTGTAAAACCGTCAATTTCTACTTGCGTGTAGCCCGCCGATTTATTGTAATTTTCTTTCGGCCTGGCTATATCGATCGGCTGGTGAGCTACATTCAAATCGCCGCATACGATCACCGGCTTTCTCCTCTTGAGCCAGTTGATATACTCCGTAAAATCTTTGTCCCACCGCGAACGGTAATCCAGCCTCGCCAATCCTTCACCCGAGTTGGGCGTGTATACGGTCGTTAAAAAGAACGTGTTGTACTCGGCAGTAATAACGCGCCCTTCCTGGTCGTGCTCATCGATGCCCATATCGTAACTGACCGACAACGGCTCGGTTTTACTCACGATCGCCGTTCCGGAATAACCTTTGCGTGCCTTGGATGAATTTACAAATGCCTTGTAATCCGGGAATAGCTCAAGTGTGGACTTCACTTCCTCCAATCCACCCTTCGTTTCCTGGAGGCAAAAGATGTCGGGACTCATGGCTTTAATATCCTGGATGAAATCTTTTTTTATGATGGACCGGATTCCGTTTACATTCCAATTAACGAGCTGAAGGGACATGGATGTAGTTATGGTTATGAATAAATAAACAAATAAAAAATCATGAGTACGGGATAGCAGGTGCGGGGTGTGTATCGGGTTCGAGTTTAGGTTAAAGTTCAGAAACGGGCAACTGAAGGGGTTAAGTTCGGACATAAAAAAAGTCCCGCTTTGGCAGGACTTTCCGAATATCTCTGATTTTCAGAACCAGGCTTACTTTGCTTTAGCCTTGAATTCTTCCTTGATCTTCTCAATATCCACGTTTTTGATCACGGGCTGGAAGTTCTGTATTTTCAATGATTGGCGTCTTACAGCTGATTTAGCCTTGTCTTTGCGGCCTTTTCTCTTAAGTCTGGTTACTGACATGGTTTCAATTCTTTAAAAGGAGTGCAAAAATAACCGGGATTTTCAGGATTACAAACACAAATCGCAAAGATTTTGTCATAAAAACACATTGCCGGCCCTTGAATTAACACTTTGCAGCCCAACGCTCTTTTATTCTTGGAACTTTAAACTTTGCGGCCAACCTTTGCGCCAGATATGGAAAAACCCACTTTACCGAAAGGAACCCGCGATTTTGGTCCCGCAACCATGGCCAAGCGGCAATTTATCCTGGAACACATCAGGTCTGTTTTCAAAACCTACGGTTTTCAACAACTGGAAACTCCGGCGATGGAAAACCTTTCCACCCTGACCGGCAAATACGGTGAAGAAGGAGACCAGCTCCTGTTCAAGATCCTTAATTCCGGCGACTTCCTGAAAGACGTAAGCAGCGAAAAGCTGGCGGTCAAAGACTCCAAAGCGGTAACACACGGTATCTCCGAAAAAGGATTGCGTTATGATCTCACGGTGCCTTTCGCCCGATACGTTGTTATGAACCGGAATGAGATCTCCTTCCCGTTCAAGCGGTACCAGATTCAACCGGTATGGCGGGCGGATCGTCCCCAAAAAGGAAGGTACAGGGAGTTTTATCAGTGCGATGCGGACGTCGTGGGTACCCCTTCCCTGGTGTGCGAAACAGAGATCATCCTGATGATCAAAGACGTCTTCACCCGTCTCGGTATCCGGGATTACACCATCAAACTCAACCACCGCGGCGTGTTGTCGGGAATTGCGGAATCCATCGGCGCGAAAGAAAAAGAATCGTCGCTGTTTGTCGCCATTGACAAGCTCGACAAGATCGGTGAAGAAAAGGTAAGAGAAGAATTGCAGGCGAAAGGTTTCTCCGGCGAAAGTCTTAACTCCCTGTTTGAAATTCTCAACCTAAAAGGCTCCACAATCAACAAGCTCGCGCTGCTAAACTCGCGATTTGACAACCTCGCCGGCGGCGAAAAAGGCCTTCGCGATCTCCGGGAGGTATTCAACCTCCTTAATCACTACAAGGCAACCGATGAACACGTTGAATTTGATGTCGCCCTCGCCCGCGGTTTAAGCTACTACACCGGCTGTATCTTCGAGGTGAAGATCCACGGTGTCGGCGTAGGGAGCGTAAGCGGTGGCGGACGATACGATAACCTCACCCAGGCATTCGGCGACAAAGACAACCTTTCCGGCGTGGGATTTTCTTTCGGTGTCGATCGTTTATTCGACGCGATGGAAGAGCTTGATCTTTTCCCGAAGGAGACACAGGTGTCCTCAAAAGTGCTGATCTGTCATTTTGATGAAGAGAGCCTTATATACGGGCTGGGTTTGCTGGGTGCTTTGCGGTCGGCCGGAATATCTTCCGAAATATACCCCGACCAGGCCAAGATCAAGAAACAACTGGAATATGCAAACAAAAAACAGGTGTCCTACACCATCGTTATCGGCTCTGAGGAAATAAAAAGCGGCCTGTTAGCTTTTAAAAATATGGCAACCGGACAGCAGGATAAAATTACTTTCGAACAAATCATCGACAGACTAAAATAACTGAGCCCTCATGCAGTTCCCGTTAAGGTGTACCACGTTTCAAAGAGAAACCACAAACCCTTTGCTTATCTTAGCGATCCCGAGCCTTCGCGGTTAACATATTCAAATTATCCAGGCCCGCTTCATAAAAAGACGCTGAGACCAAACATGCTTCCACACATTATCACCGATAAGCCGTTATCCCTCAGCCAGCTTTCGCCTATCTTATCCGGTGAAGTAACTATTAGCCTTTCTGCCGAAGCAAAAGAAAAGATCGTCCGTTGCCGGGAATACCTGGATCTGAAACTGGAAAGCTCCAGCCAGTCCATCTACGGGATCAATACCGGCTTCGGATCATTGTACAACAGGAATATTTCACACGATCAGCTGGAGAAGTTGCAGGAAAATCTGGTGAAGTCGCACGCCTGTGGAACAGGCCCCGAAATACCGAAGGACATCGTGAAGCTGATGCTCTTCCTGAAAGCGCAATCTCTCGCGTATGGATACTCCGGTGTACAGGTGATCACGGTAGACAGGTTGATCGACATGTTCAACAGGAACGTCCTGCCGCGTGTTTACGAAATGGGATCGCTGGGTGCATCCGGCGACCTTGCTCCACTCGCTCACCTCACGCTTCCGCTTATCGGGCTGGGGGAAGTCAACTACGACAATCAGGTCTTCACGGGAGAAGCAATCAATAAAAAATTCGACTGGCCTTCCATTCATCTTCAGGCGAAGGAAGGTCTCGCACTTCTCAATGGTACACAGTTCATGAGCGCATATGGTGTATGGTGTATATATCATGCCCATCGGATCATCCGCTTGTCCACGACCATCGCCGCGCTTTCACTGGATGCTTTCGACGGGCGCATCGAACCCTTTTTAGAAGAGGTACACATGATCCGGCCGCATCCGGGTCAGTTGAATGTAGCGAAGGAGGTTGTCAGACATCTCGAAGGAAGCGAACTGATCCGCCAGGCCAAAAAGCACGTTCAGGATCCCTACTCATTCCGTTGTGTCCCGCAGGTCCATGGCGCCAGCGCAGACACTATCGATCACGTTACCCGCGTCATCCTGACGGAGGTTAATAGTGTGACGGACAACCCAAATGTTTTTCCGGAAAATGACAGGATCATTTCAGCCGGTAATTTTCACGGTCAGCCACTGGCCCTGGCGCTCGATTTTCTCTGCATCGCACTGGCGGAACTGGGTAGTATTTCTGAAAGAAGGACCTACCAGCTGATCTCAGGCGTTCGCGACCTGCCGAATTACCTTGTTGCCAATCCCGGTATTAACTCGGGCCTGATGATACCTCAGTACACCGCCGCTTCACTCGTAAGCCAGAATAAACAACTTTGCTCCCCGGCATCGGTGGATTCCATTGTGTCTTCCAATGGCCAGGAGGATCACGTCAGTATGGGGGCCAATGCTGCCACAAAGGCTTATCGTGTTGTGAACAACGTGTATTCTGTCCTGGCAATCGAGCTAATGACCGCCAGCCAGGCATTAACCTTCAGAAGGCCACTGAAATCTTCGCCCTCGCTGGAGGCTTTTGTGGATAATTTTAGACAACACGTTCCGTTTATAGAGGACGATCGGGTCTTGCATGAAGACATAAAGAACGCTGAACAGTTTCTTAAGAACGGACTCCTGAAGGATGAATAGTAAGATCATCATAACCTTTTTGCTTGCAGTCTCCGCGTTTGCGGCCCTGGCTCAACCATACGGAAGTAACCTGGGCAGGTTCGAGGTTGACCAGGTGAAGGGATGCGCTCCGCTCACCGTTAACGTGACCATCAAGCCCCCGTTCATCTGCAACGGCGCCAATCCATGCGATATGGATTTCGAAAACAATAACCAGTTTCAATCACTCACATTCTCCCATACCTACACCCAACCAGGTACCTACACGCTGAGAATATTGTTCCAGACCTCCGGATTTGACCAGATCACGATCGTAGTCACACCCAATACGCAACCGGCGTTTGAAGTCTATTCCTGCGGGGGAAACCAAACACAAGTGAAAGTTACGGACACGAACTACAATCAGTACGTCATCAACTATAATGATGGTAGCCCGGATGTTGTCGTACCCTCCGGAAGCCTGGCCAGGGACAATCATACCTTCGCTACATCCGGCAGCAAAACGGTAACGGTTCGCGGACGCAACCTCGGTTCGGACGACAATTGCAATCCCGCCAATCAAACGGTAAACGCGTTGCTTACACTTCCTCCGCCCACGATCACTCAACTTGTTGTACTGGATAACGCGCAGATCCGGCTCGACTTCAACAATCAGCAGAATATTTTATACAAGCTCGAGATCGCCACGAACTCCACTAATTTCCAGCAACTCAGGGATATTTATAATACGGCGTCAGCTACAGTGGCAAGCCTGAGAACGGACGATAATTTCTATTGCTTCCGCCTCGGCGCCTTTGATCCCTGCAACAACATTATCGTCTATTCGAACGTGATCTGCAGTTCGAACTTCGACGTTGCCGCGCAAAATAACGTAAACCGGCTCACATGGGCGACGTCAGCAACCGGCGTCGGCAATTATTCGATCGCCAAGACGAACAGCGCCGCGCTGATCGCAGGATCCGCGGCGCTGTCGCTGGACGACACCAACATCACCTGCGGAACGAACTATTGTTACCAGCTCACGACCAACTACACGAACGGGAGTCAAAGTGTATCGCTTGAAAAATGTGTCACCGCGGTGTCGACCACGATACCTGCGGTCGTTGAAAATATTTCGGCCATCGTCACGGATAACAACACAGTCAACCTCGAGTGGACACAGGATCCGGCCTTTACGGCTGCATCCTACGCCATACGGAAAGCAGGTACACCGGTTGGAACTTCCGGAACTCCTGACTTTACCGATAGCGGTTATTCGGCGGAAGCGAGTGCCTGTTATACGATCGCCTACACGGATGTCTGCAACAACACGAGCCCGTCAAGCGCAGAAGCATGCCCGATACATCTTACAGGAAGCCTGCAACCCGACAATGCCATCAGCCTGAACTGGACGGGGTACACCGGTTGGAAAAACGGGGTGGATCATTACACCGTGGAGAAGTTTAATGAGCAGGGTCAGCTTTTATTTTCGTTTAACACGGGTACAGCCACCGCGCTTGTGGACACCGAGGAGGACTTTACAACCCAGGTGAACGTTTACCGGGTTACAGCATTCCCCGTCTCTGCGGGAATAACCCCGTCCGTTTCCAATATCGTTACCGTGATAAAGGAGCCGAACATTTTTCACCCCTCGGCCTTTACACCCAACAACGACGGGCTTAACGATCTGTTCAAGGTATTCGGACAATTCACCGCAGAGGTCGAATTCAAGATTTTCAACCGTTGGGGTGAACTCCTGTTCCTCACCACCGACCTGGACAAAGGTTGGGACGGAACGTACAAGGGAGCGGCGATGCCGGAAGGCACGTATGTTTTCAGGGCTTACCTCACCGACCTCGCCGGAAGAACATCCGAACGGTCGGGTACTATCCTGCTGCTGAGAAAAGGCAAATAATTATCAGGCTTATTTAATTAACTTTGCCGCAAAGGTTTTTATATCAAAACAATAATCCATAAGGTCCGAAATCATCAGGATCACTTATAAAATTAAAACCGGGAGAGCGATATGTTTGACATGATGAAAATGATGGGCAAGATGAAAGAAGTTCAGGCCCGCATGAAAGAAGCGCAGGACAATCTTGTCCGGGTGAAGGCTTACGGAGAAGCTGGTGCAGGTATGGTAAAGGCAACGGTAAACGGCAAGAAACAATTGGTTGCCATCGACCTGGATCCGTCACTGCTCAAGGCGGATGACAAAGTCATTTTACAGGATCTTATTGTTGCCGCCGTGAACAAGGCTAACGAAGAGGCCGAAGTCCTGGCAAAAGAAGAGATCCGTAAAAGTACCGAAGGTCTTCTACCGAACATACCGGGTCTGGATTTAAGCGGTATGATGGGATGAGCCGGACGGCCGTTGTTATCCTGAATTTTAACGGCGAGAAATTACTTCGGCAATTTTTGCCTTCCGTTATCCGATGTTCAGGAGAAGCGGAAATTGTGGTCGCCGACAATGCTTCCACAGATCAATCCATTCAAATTCTCAAGACGGATTTTCCAACGGTCAGGTTAGTGCTCCTGGACCGTAACTATGGTTTCTGCGGAGGCTACAACCGCGCGTTGAAGGCGATCGACGCCGATCAGTATGTGCTGTTGAATTCCGATGTCGAGGTCACACCCGGATGGCTCGCGCCCCTTACGGGACTGCTGGAAAAGGACAGTTCGATTGCTGCGGTTCAACCGAAAATTCTCTCCTACCGGGAAAAAAACAAATTTGAACATGCCGGAGCCGGCGGCGGCTTTATCGATTCCCTGGGTTATCCGTTCTGCCGGGGTCGTATATTCGACCAGGTCGAAACAGACGAAGGACAATACGACGATGTACGGGAGATTTTCTGGGCCTCGGGTGCCTGTATGGTTATCCGGTCAGCCGCATTCCACCGGTTTGGCGGATTTGACGAAGATTTCTTCGCACATATGGAAGAGATCGATCTGTGCTGGAAGCTGCACCGTGCAAATCAAAAGGTTTACTATAACGGCAAAAGCGAAGTCTATCACGTGGGAGCCGGAACACTGGCTTATGGTAATCCCAGGAAAACTTATCTGAATTTCAGGAACGGATTATCGCTGATTTACAAACACCTCCCGGCCGGCGAATTGATCTATAAGTTCCCCGCAAGGATTATACTGGATTGGGTTGCTTCGGCGGTCTTTCTTCTGAAGGGGAACCCTCCTGCCTGCAAAGCGGTCTTAACGGCACATCGCGATTTTTTCCGAAACCGGCATCGCGACCGGCAAAAGAGAGCGGATATCAAAGATATTGGAAAAGGTTATTCTTCGGCTGGAATCAAGCGGGGTTTGATCCTGTTCGACTATTACATTCTCAGAAAAACGAGGGTGATTCAATAGTCCCAGATCGGGCTCCGCTTGCGCAGATGCTTGCGCATATTGACGATAAAAGCGAGCGAAAGGTATATCAAAAGTGGTGATCCGAAGGTTATAAACGACGCGTAAATGAAAAATAGCCGGATACTGGATGTTGCAACACCTAATAGTTCTCCGAGATAGCTACAGACGCCAAACGCGTAGGTTTCGAAAAAATGCTGGATCCGATCGGTAATGCGCTCCATAATAACAGGCTTTTCTAAACTTTCGACTTCCCAAATGGTCAATTCATCGACCAAAAAACAGGCTTACAAATATAACGTGCAGACCTCCTTAAAATGTCGGTGTGCTTCATATTTTTTTGAGTATTATTGCAAAAAAATACACGCAAGTATAGTTTTGCAACCTGTTTAAAATAAACCATAAAACAAAAACCAATGAGAAAAGTAGTTTACTCATTTCTGATCTTCGGAGCATTGACCCTTGCGGGCTGCACACTGCCCAAGATGGTGAAAATGTCTAAAGAACAACAGTTAACGGTTACTCCTAACCCACTGGAAGTTCACAAGGATACAGTTGCCTTTGATATGGCAGCCAATCTTCCTGTAAAAATGTTAAAGAAAGGTACCGTTTACACAGTAAATACTTTCTATAAATCAGGCGCCAGCGAAGTCGCCCTTGAGCCTATTCCATTTAAGGCTGAAGACTATCCGAACGCAAAAACAGAGCAACCGAAGGTTACGAAGAGCTTCTTCTTCCCTTACCAGCCTGCTATGAAGAACGGTACACTCGAAGTGGAAGGTGTTGCTTCAAAAGGAACTAAGTCGAAAGCTTCACCCCGTCTTCCCGTTGCAACCGGTTTGATTACCACTTCCAAACTGGTTAAACCTGTATCGTTTGCAGCATTTGCTGATCACGCTTACAACAACCAGGAAGAACTTGTTCCGGTTATCATCCCTGACTTCATTTTCGAACAAGGACGGTCTGTATTGAGAACTTCTGAAATCAAAAGTGCCAAAGGAAAACAACTGGATGCCTTCATCGCGTCTAAAAATGCTACCCGCACCGTAACTATCACCGGTACTCACTCACCTGAAGGTGCTGAGCGGATCAACAGCAAACTGTCCCCGGATCGTGCTGCTGCGATTGAAAAATTCTATCGCGCGGAAATGAAGAAGTACGACTATAAAGGCAAAGCCGATTCGATCAACTTCATCCTCAAGCCTGTTATCCAGGACTGGACCGGATTTAAAGATGCTCTCGCTTCTTATGAAGGTATTTCTTCCGAAGAGAAAGCCGAATACCTGAATATCATCAACGGCGGCGGAACATTCGAGTCTCAGGAAAAAGACATGAAAAAACTGAAGACTTACAGAAAAGTATTCAAAGATGTATATCCCAAGTTAAGAACTGCAAAGACAGAGATCCTGGTGGTTAAGGACAAGAAAACAGATGCTGAGATGTCTGTCCTGGCGAAACAAATCACACAAGGTTCATTGCCTGCCGACACCCTTTCATTTGATGAAATGATGTATGCCGCAACCCTCACTCCTTCTCTGGAAGAGAAAGCAGCTATCTATGAAGCGGCTACTAAAAAAGGTTCCAACTGGACTGCGCACAACAACCTTGGTGCTACATTTATCGCTCAGGCTGGTGAAAATCCAAGCGGTGCCGCAGCGTTGGCTGACAAGGCTCTTGCTCAACTGGAGATCGCTGCCCGCCTGAATGAAGCTCCGGAAGTTCATGCCAACCTCGCGTCGGTTCACATGCTGAAAGGCAACGCTTATGCCGCTTACCACCACGCATCAAAAGCCCTTGGCTCAGGTCTCCGTGGCGATAACGCTGCTGGTGTTAACGGTGTTAAAGGTGCAGCTGAGATCGTAAAAGCTCAATATGCTGCCGCTGTTTCCTCTGAATCCGCTGCTACCGACAATGCTGATAACCTCTTCAACAAAGGTCTGGCACAAGTCCTGAACAAGGATTATCAAAACGCATTGACTTCTTTCCGGGAAGCTACTGCTAAAAACAGCAACCTGGCCATTGCCTATTACGGTGCTGCTGTTGCTTCAGCACGCCTGGGTAACGCTGATGGTGTCGTCAGCAACCTGACAAGCGCTGTAAAAAGCGATCCTTCACTGAAGGAAGCTGCGCTGAGCGACCTTGAATTTGCTAAATTCTCAGCTACTGAAACATTCAGAAACGCGCTGAAATAATTTTCTCCTTGGTTTATGAAAAAACCCGTCCCGGTTAAACCAGGGCGGGTTTTTTTGTTGACGATCAGTCAATAAATCCCTCCGAATTCTTTTATTCTGTTAATCCTGACCCTATTTTTACGCACTTTCTGAAATATGCTATGAGAGAACTCCAGTTTAGGGAGGCCCTTCGCGAGGCCTTGAATGAAGAAATGCGCAGAGACCCAAGTGTGTTCCTGATGGGCGAAGAAGTTGCCGAATACAACGGCGCCTACAAGGTAAGTCAGGGAATGCTGGCCGAATTCGGGCCGGAACGTGTTTTGGATACTCCCATTTCTGAGCTTGGTTTCGCCGGAATAGGCGTTGGAGCAGCTATGAACGGACTCAGACCTGTCATCGAGTTCATGACGTTCAACTTTTCACTTGTAGCGATCGACCAGATCATCAATGCTGCCGCCAAAATATATTCCATGTCCGGAGGCCAGTACAGCGCCCCTATCGTGTTTCGCGGTCCAACCGGAAATGCGGGTCAGCTCGGCGCGCAGCACTCCCAGAACTTCGAAAACTGGTTTGCCAATACTCCCGGGCTAAAAGTTGTCGTCCCCTCTAATCCTTATGACGCTAAAGGATTGTTAAAATCCAGCATCCGCGACAATGACCCGGTCATTTTTATGGAATCGGAAGTCATGTATGGCGATAAAATGGAGGTACCGGAGGAAGAATATATAATTCCTATTGGCGTTGCCGACATCAAAAAATCAGGAAACGACGTTACCATCGTCTCTTTCGGAAAGATCATGAAAGTCGCTCTGGCGGCCGCCGCCGAACTGGAAAAAGACGGCATCTCAGCCGAAGTTATCGACCTCCGTACGGTCAGACCGATCGATTACGCTACGGTGGTTGAGTCCGTAAAAAAGACCAACCGGCTGGTTGTCGTGGAAGAAGCATGGCCGCTTTCCTCTATCGCCACCGAAATAACATACCACGTTCAGAAACATGCGTTCGATTACCTGGACGCCCCTATTCAACGGGTTAACAGTTTCGACGTACCCCTTCCCTATGCACCCACATTGATCGAAGCCATTCTTCCCAATGTTTCCAAAACTATCAAAGCCGTAAAGGCCACGATGTACAGGGACTAGGAAAAAGGGAAACATAACGCTGTACTTAAGGCTCCGACGGGAGCCTTATTTTTTTTCCACCAACCGGCCAGACGCCGTTTCATCACCTGCTGGTGATTCAGGAAAAGGAACGGAGGGTACACGCAATGTAAACCCAGCGTAAACAAAGATCACCAGCAGTATGGCAGGCATCAGGTAAGCCCCGCAGCGAAATCGCAGCCCGGTATGGCTGTACATACCCGATGAAAAATCCAAACCCGTCTTCAGCAGAAGCACCAGCGATCCCAGCGCAAACATCATCAGGAGAATCCGGCCTGTCAGTTTTCGTATAACGTTTTTCCTGACTGCGAAATGAATGGTCTCGGCAAGAATAATACAGACTCCAACCGCCACCGAAACGGTCAGCAACGCTTTGGGAAACGTGCGCAGGTAGTGGTACTTATAGATCAGCAAACCGATTTTTCCAAGGAGGTTCGGGCTGCGGATCAAAACAGCATCAAGTATCGTCAGCGCCGCTATGAACAGGTAAAAGTTGATCTTCGTCTTCATGTCCGGTACCGGGGAACAGGTGATTAATTCCCGACAATGTAGCCATTTGTTAAAATTCCATCCACGATGGCCCTGAAATTTACAGCGAAAGAAAAGTTATCTTTCAACCGGATAATCGGGTACCATGGACATCGTTTCTGAATACAGGATTAAATGAGCAAGCATACGTTTCCTCCTTTTTTTGAACAGCGTATGCGGGAACAACTCGGTGACGACTGGTCGTCATTCGCCACCGCGCATGAGACGGAGTCACCGGTGAGTATTCGGTTTAATCCCGAAAAGACAAAACCATCCGCGCTTCCAAACCGGATTCCCTGGACATCGAACGGATTTTACCTCGATGAGCGGCCGTCGTTTACCCGTGACCCGCTTTTTCATTCGGGTTGTTATTATGTGCAGGAAGCAAGTTCCATGTTCCTGGAGCAGGCTTTTTTACAGTCAACCGACAGGGACCGGGCCCTCAATGTACTGGACCTCTGTGCGGCGCCCGGCGGAAAGTCAACGCACCTGTTAAGCCTGCTGAACAAACAAGGCTTGTTGGTCACCAATGAAGTGATTCGGGCGCGGGCATCGGTACTGGCGGAAAACATCCAGAAGTGGGGTTATAACAACGTTGTGGTCACGAACAATGACCCACAGGATTTTCAGCGGATACCGGGTTTTTTCGATGTGATCGTGGCCGATGCACCGTGTTCCGGCGAAGGCCTCTTTCGCAAAGACCCCGACGCCATGCTGCATTGGTCGCCAGATCAGGTGACCCTTTGCGCGAGACGTCAGCAACGCATTATACATGATTTATGGCCGGCCCTGAAGGAAGACGGTATTTTGATATACTCTACCTGCACCTATAACCAGGCGGAGAATGAACATAACCTGGAGTGGCTTGCCAAAGAGCACGAGGTAGAATTTGTTCCGCTGTCGATAGAAAAGAATTGGGGTATCCAGGTCGTTGAAAAGCCGGTCCTTGGCTATCGTTTCCTACCGCACCGTGTACAGGGCGAAGGTTTTTTTATAAGCGTGATCCGGAAAAAAGCAGGGGAAAAAATGGTCAGCATGAGGAACAGGCATTCATTCATGGGGCCTTCGAAAAAAATATTGGAACAACTCAATACCTGGGTCTTCAGACCTGAAGAAAAAACGTTCATCGTCAGAAATGACCAGGTACAGTTCTTTCCAAAGGACAAAGCCGCCGAAATAGAATTCCTGGCAAAAAATCTGCACGTGATTACGGCGGGAACCGTCCTTGCGTCTGTCAAACACGAAAAACTTATACCGGAACACGCCGCTGCGCTATCGGTGGAGTTAGTGAAAGAAAACTTCAATACGGTAAACGTTGACCTGCCGGCCGCCCTGCAGTTCCTGAGAAAGGATACACTGTCCGTAACATCGGGTCAACGTGGATTCGCCCTGGTAAACTACAACGGGTCGCCGCTGGGATGGGTGAATGTCCTCGAAAACCGTATTAACAATCTCTATCCTTCCGAGTGGAGGATCCGTATGTCCGATAAAACCGGGAACGGTTGATTTAAAATGGAAACAGGATGGCCGGCCGAATACTCAACCGACTCATCCTGTAAAACCAACCCCGCTATCTTAATTGTCAAAATGCCTGTATGGCTTCCAGAATGCCATTAGGAAATGCCACGCCGCTAAAGAAAATACCCACACAAAAAACTTTTTCGTAATAGTTCGATCGTCCGATAGCCATCGGCAGTGAACTGACAGACAAAGCCGTGAACGCAACAGCGAACAGGATTGCCATGGCCAGGATCGCCACCGGAGAATCAAGTACGAAGATCGCACCCATGCTCAGCATGATCAGTGCGAAACTCAGGGAAAAGGACTTCTGAAGGCCAGTTCTGTTCACCACACTGCTTACCGGCAGCGAAATCAACGCTGATAACACGAGTAAGTATACCAATACTACCTTTCCGTTAACACCGCCCAGCATCGCTCCCAGTTTCTCTCCCAGTAACTCCGGGAAAAGGTTAAACATAACCGTTGTCGGCAACCCCAGCGCCAGGCCAAGGAAGAAAATATAGCCATACCTGGATTTCTGCGTATCGAATGTTATAGCCGCTATAGGCCGCTGTTCCGCGTCATCGCTGATCTTAAAAAGTGACAGTGAGTTTTTCTTTAACGCATATCCGGAAAGAAACACGACTGTTCCGCCCGCAATAAATGTCAGGGGCGCACCGACAAAGTCGATGATGTCGACGATAACCGGTTCCAGCGAGTAGATCAGGTTGGCCACGATAGTCAGGATAGCCATAGCTCTCGGTAACTTATCGACGGGTGTGAATAGCTCAAGGGTTGAAAGAGCAGGACTTGTAAAAATACTCATGGCGATAAGCCAGAAGACAATCAGGATGGGAAGAATCCATTTGAAGATTTCCCCGGGGTCGCTGAACAGGGTGAATGCAACAGCCATAAAGACCATCGCGGCAAAACTTATTCCCGTAGTAATGATCGGAATTCTGTGACCCTTCTGAAAGCGGTAGCGATCCCCCAATCGTCCCGCGATGGGCGGAGTTGCGACCAGGATGATCCCCTGAAAAACCATCAGCGGGAAAGAGAAATCTGTAAAATGAAATTTTTCCAGCAGCTTGGGTTGATAGTTCTGGTAGGCAATCCAGCCAATGACCACAGAGCCGTAAAGGGCGGCCAGGCTCCACAACTGCTTCCATTGTATGGTATTTTTCTCCTGCGGGATAGTTAAAGCTTCCATAGACGTTCCGATAGACAACTTACATACGACCTGGCGCCAAAAGGTGGATGCCGTGACAGCAAAAAATTCGGTTTTAAGGTCAATTTCTTTAATTTTAGCCCCGGAAAAGCGTTATCCGTTTCGATATGCGTGAGCGGCCTCAGAAAAAATCTCAGGCCGGCCTGCCGATGATGATTAACTCAAAACAAGATGCTGTCAACCAAATACGATCCATCCGAAGTAGAAGATAAGTGGTACCAGTACTGGATGGACAACGGGATGTTTCACTCGGAGCCCAACCCTGATAAGGAACCTTATTGTATTGTCATCCCGCCGCCGAACGTCACGGGCGTACTGCACATGGGGCATATGCTGAACAACACGATCCAGGATATTCTCATCCGGCGGGCGAGGATGCTGGGGAAAGAAGCCTGCTGGGTACCCGGCACGGATCACGCGTCCATTGCCACGGAAGCAAAAGTTGTTGCCATGCTCCGCGAACGAGGTATTAAAAAGTCAGATCTGTCGCGGGAGGAATTTTTGAAGTATGCCTGGGAATGGAGAGAAAAGTACGGCGGTATCATACTCGAACAGTTAAAAAAACTGGGCGCATCATGCGATTGGGAGAGAACAACTTTCACCATGGATCCGGCCTATTACGATGCCGTTATCGATGTATTTATCGACCTTTACAACAAAGGGAACATTTACCGTGGCCTCCGGATGGTGAATTGGGATCCTGCCGGAAAGACCGCGTTATCCGACGACGAGGTTATTCACCGCGAAGTTCAATCTAAACTCTACTACATCAATTATGCGATCGAGGGCGCGGATGGTGAATACCTGACTATCGCTACGGTGCGGCCGGAGACAATTATGGCTGATGCAGCGATATGTGTAAACCCGAACGACGAACGTTACAAACACCTGAAGGGTAAGCGGGCAATCATCCCGCTCATCAATCGCTCCATTCCGATCATAGAAGACGATTACGTCACTATGGATTTTGGAACCGGGTGTCTGAAGGTTACTCCCGCTCACGACATGAACGACAACGAACTGGGCAGAAAACACAACCTGGACGTTATCGATATCCTGAACGAAGACGGAACCCTGAATGAAAAAGCGCGGATCTTTATCGGCGAAGATCGTTTTATCGCCAGAAAAAAAATCGCGAAAGAGCTGGAGCAAAAAGGTTATCTCGCCAAGACGGAAGATTATAAAAGCAGTGTTGGTTTCTCCGAGCGTACAGACGCCGTGATCGAACCGCGCCTGTCGCTGCAATGGTTCCTCAACATGAAGGAGATCACAAAACCGGCGCTGCGGCACGTGATGAATGATGATATACAACTCATCCCGGCCAAGTTTAAAAACACCTATAATCACTGGATGTCCAATGTTCGCGACTGGTGTATTTCCCGGCAGCTTTGGTGGGGACATCGCATACCGGCATGGTACGACGAAGAAGGTGTTTATGTCGTAGCGAAAACAGAGGAAGAAGCTTATCGCATATATCAATCCAAAAACCCGGCGAAGAAAAAGCCAACCCTTACGCAGGATTCCGATGTTATGGATACCTGGTTCTCCTCCTGGCTTTGGCCGATGGCGGTTTTTGATACAACCATTTTCAGGGACGGCAATAAGGGAAATGCCGATCTGAACTACTACTATCCCACAAACGATCTGGTCACCGCCCCTGAAATTCTTTTTTTCTGGGTAGCTCGTATGATTATTGCCGGATATGAATACCGTGGCGAAAAACCGTTCAGCAATGTATACCTGACGGGGATCGTTCGCGACAAACAGGGACGGAAGATGTCGAAGTCGCTGGGCAATTCACCTGATCCTTTGCACCTGATCTCAACGTTCGGCGCCGACGCTGTCCGCACCGGGATGTTGTTCAGTTCACCCGCCGGTAACGATCTGCCATACGACGAAAAACTGATCGAACAAGGAAGGAACTTCGCCAACAAGATCTGGAATGCATTTCGCCTGGTGAAGGGATGGACCGTCGCGGGTGGCGATGTTCCCAGGGAAAACAAGGTGGCGATGGATTGGTTTGAATCGAAATTCAACAAATCCGTTGCCGAACTGGACGACCATTTTAACAAGTTCCGGATTTCCGACGCCCTCCACCTGGTTTACAAACTCATCTGGGACGACTTCTGCTCCTGGTACCTGGAAATGATCAAGCCGGAATTCGGCATGCCGATAGACCAGGTGACTTACGCAAAAACGATCGGGTTTTTCGAAAACTGGCTGAGGGTTCTTCATCCGTTTATGCCTTTCATCACGGAAGAGCTATGGCATGAACTAAAAGAAAAAGAAGAGGGTAACTGTATCATCAAAGCCGACTGGCCGACAGCCGCTGCCGCCAACGAAACGATCCTGACAGAAGCGTCCAACGCTTTTGATATCGTTACGGAAATCCGGAACACCCGTAATGCCAAAGGTATTTCCCCCAAGCAGACCTTAAAACTGATCGTTGGAAAAACGGATCAGCCCCTGATCGATTCTTTCTGGCCTGTGGTTCTGAAGCTTGGAAATGTAAGCGATGTGTCCGTTCAGGCTGAAAAGGTTGCAGGAGCCACTACCTTTATGGTGAAGTCCGTAGAGTTCTTCATTCCAATGGAAGGACGGATTGACCCGGCGAAAGAGCGTGAAGGTATCCTGAAAGACCTGGAGTATCAACGCGGGTTCATGGCTTCGGTCGACAAAAAACTTTCGAATGAAAAATTTGTTACCAGCGCCCCTCCTCACGTCATTGAAACGGAGCGCAGGAAAAAGGCCGATGCGGAAACAAAGATCAAGGCGCTGGAAGAAAGCCTGCTACGGCTTTGATTGCTGAACCAGGCTGTTGTAGCGTTCGAAAATCGCCTTCAGGTGGTGTTCGTTTTTTGCGCTCAGCTGATTGACCTTGATGAATTTGGCCAGGTCCTCGCGCTGGTCGTCAAAAAGAAGAAGCAGCTTCTTGTTCGAAGCCGGTAATTCCATCACGCGATCTCCCGCCGAAGTGAAATATTTCGATTTCTTAAGGAGTTTATCGTCCCTGCTGCCTACATCGAACTGAACATTGTAGTTACCCTCTTTTACGGTGATACTCGTCTTTTTAAGCAGCGGCTTCGTGCCGTCGGCAACCACCTGGAAAAAACCCATTAGCGTGACATTTTCTTCGTTCTTAAATTCACGGGCGTTGATAAAGTATTGCGGATTCCGAGTAACTGAATCGATCAACACGAAACTTTTTACCTTATCTCCGCGCAGCACCTTTACACCTCTGCTCCCTTTGATCTCAAGCTCATCGAGATCAACGTCATAACGGAGCGGATATCCTTCAAGTAACTTGTCTTTTTCATAGAGCATAATTGTTCCCCGCAGCCAGTTTGTATAGAGGTAAGAATCGCCGATGAGCTTTCCTTCCGGCTGCGGGATGCCGTAAAGCACCTCGCCGGTGGTAAGTTCATTGATATTGTCAAGTGTTTGGGAGGCCCTGATCTGGTTGGGAAGGGCTGAGACCGTTTGGCTGTAACTTTCAACAGAAAATAGGACAGCGATGCAGACAACTGCGATTTTAGGCATATGATAACTTTTTTTGAATTTTCAATTCAATATACCGGATAACGAAAATAGCTGCAACTTCGCGCCTCGTTATTTTTTGTCGTTCGTTTCCACAAACCGTTGCATCGGTATCAGAACCGCGCCGCCATCAGCAATTCAATATTCTTGTGTTTCAAGCCAAACTTCGAAGCGACATGTTCGTTTGTCAGTCCACCCTTGTAGGTATATACGCCCTTCATAAACCATTTGTGGGAGAATATCATCGCTTCAACACCACCTTCCTCGGCCGCACGCAGAATCGTCGGTGTGAAAATATTACTCAAGGCATTCGCGGCAGTGTGAGCAACCCGGGACGCCACGTTCGGAACGCAATAGTGGATGACACCGTGCTTCCGGAACACCGGTTTGCTAAGCGTGGTGATCTCCGACGTTTCGATACAACCACCCTGGTCGATGCTCAGATCGATGATCAGCGAATCCGATTTCATCTGGCTTACCATCTCCTCGGTAATCACATGCCTGGGTCTCCCCTTCTCGGCGCGCAAGGCGCCGATTACAACGTCCGCGGATTTCAGTGTATCGCTCAGGGTGATCGTGTCTATCGTCGAAGTGTAGATCTGCTGCCCCAACAGGTGTTTGATCCGGCGCAGTTTGTACAAATGATTGTCAAATACCTGCACATCCGCTCCCAGCCCAAGCGCGGCGCGAACGGCGTATTCGGCAACCGTACCCGCTCCGATAACGACCACTTTGGTAGGTGGTACGCCGGTTATACCTCCGAGAATAACACCCTTGCCATTGTTGGCGGTACTTAGGTATTCGGAGGCGATCAGCATCACCGTACTACCGGCAATTTCACTCATGGCCCGGATGATAGGCATTCCACCCACCTTATCCTCGATGAATTCATAGGCAAGCGCCGTGATCTTTTTCTTGAGCAGCGCCTGGAGGCTTTCAACTTTCAGGTGTCCGATCTGCAACGCGGAAATCAGAGTCTGCCCCGCGTGCATCAGATCGATCTCTTCCAGCGTCGGCGGCTCGATCTTCAGAATGACATCGGCCTGGTAAACTTCCTGCGGCGAGTAAACAATTTTGGCGCCGGCGTCGCTGAATTGTTTATCGGTAAACTTCGATCCGATACCGGCTTTTGCCTCCACCCAAACATCATGTCCGTTGTTAACAAGGAGGGCAACAGCGTCGGGCGTCAGGCTGATCCGGTTTTCCTGAAGCGAAATTTCCCTCGGTAATCCGATAAAAAAGGCATGCCTTCTTTTTCTCACCTCAAGCAACTGCTCCTGCGGGTGCATGCTGGCTTTGGCTAACGCCTCAAACCCTGTTTTCTTCTTCTCCGTCATGGAATGAAATAGCTATAGTTCGCTGTGTAATGTTTTCTGCATCGATGGCAACGTCAGCATGCCGCGCCGGAATCAGAGATGGAACTTTCTCCGGCCATTCTACAAAACAAACGGAACCGGAATAAAAATACTCGTCAGCCCCGATATCATACGCCTCTCCTTCATTCCTGATCCTGTAAAAGTCAAAGTGAAAAATACGTTGCCGTGCCGGGGTCTCGTACTCATTTACAATGGAAAAAGTAGGGCTGCTCATCGCGTCAGCAACTCCTGCCGCTTTACATATTTCCTTGATCAGTGTGGTTTTCCCCGCGCCCATTTCACCATAAAATAACCACACCCGATACATTTCCAGCTGCATGGCAATGTATTTCGCGACTTCGCCCAGGTCCGACAATTCAACAGACCGGAAGACCGGCCCCTGCTCATCACGATACATTCTTCGAATTTAAGAAAATAATGGGAATGATGATCTCTTCCATACTCACACCGCCGTGCTGAAACGTGTCCTTATAAAAATTCACGTAGTAATTGTAGTTGTTCGGGTAAGCAAAAAACTGATCTTCTATCGCAAAGACATAGGAGGAAGAGACGTTCAGTTTGGGAAGGAACAGCCGCTCGGGTTTCTGAACATGCATAACCTTGTCGCCTTCGTAGCCGAGGTTTTTGCCTTGCTTGTATCGGAGGTTGCTGTTCACCGTGCGGTCACCGATAATCTTGAACGGGCGCTTGACCCGGATCGTTCCGTGGTCTGTCGTGATCACCACCTTCACGTCCTTTTCGGAAATCTTCCGGAGAATATCGATCAGCGGTGAGTGCAGGAACCACGATTTTGTGATCGACCGGTACGCTGATTCATCGGGGGCGAGTTCCCGAACCATAGCCATGTCCGTTCGCGCATGGGAAAGCATATCCACGAAATTGTACACCACAACGTTCAGGTCATTCTGAAAGAGATTATTCACCGTATCGACGAGGTTACGGCCTTCCTCCAGGTTTTTAATCTTGTGGTAGGACATCTTTACATTCAGGTTGTTCCGGCGAAGTTGTTTTGCGAGAAACTCCTCCTCAAAATTGTTTTTACCTTCGTCTTCGTCTTCGCCGACCCAGAGGTCGGGATTTGTTTTCGCCATATCCGAGGGCAGCAAACCGGAAAAAATTGCGTTCCTGGCGTATGCCGTCGTCGTTGGTAAGATCGAGTAGTAGGTTTCCTCCGAAGTCACATTGAAATATTCGGTCAGTACCGGCTCAATTACTTTCCATTGGTCGAAACGGAGGTTGTCGATCAGGATCACAAACACCGGCTTTTTACCCAGCTCCGGAAAAACTTTTCGTTTCATAAGCTGGTGCGAAAGAAGGGGTTTGTCCGCCTTGGGATCATTCAACCAGCCTTCATAATTACGCATGATAAAGCGGGCAAAATTTGTGTTCGCCTCCGTCTTTTGCATGTCCAGCACATCGCCCATCTCTTCATTATCCTTGTGATCCATCTGCAACTCCCAGAACACGAGTTTTTTGTAGATATCCGCCCACTGCTCGTGGTTCATGTTGTCCTGGAACGCCATGCTGATCTTGCGGAATTCCTGCTGGTAGTTCAGGTTTGTTTTTTCGATGACCAATCGTTTGTTGTCGAGTATTTTCTTTACGGACAGCAAAATCTGACTGGGGTTGAGCGGTTTGATCAGGTAGTCGGCAATCTTCGATCCGATGGCTTCCTCCATGATATGCTCTTCCTCATTCTTGGTGATCATCACCACCGGAAGGTTGGGCTTGTTGTTCTTGATTTGTGTCAGCGCTTCCAAGCCGGACATACCGGGCATATTTTCATCCAAAAAAACCACGTCAAAATGTTTGTCATCGCACAGTTCAACCGCCTCTGATCCGTTGTTGACGGGAGTGATATCGTAGCCCCGTTGTTCCAGGAAAAGTATGTGCGGTTTCAACAAGTCAATCTCATCGTCGGCCCACAAAATGCTATATCTTTGCATAATTCAAATTTTTACCAATTTAATCATTAATCGTTATCCACTACCGGTTTAATCGTTACCCGTTCTTACTTTTGCGGGACGTATTTATCGGTCTGGACGGCGCGAAACCCGCAATAGTACCAAGGGATGAACAAAAAAAAGATCATTAATGATCCGGTTTACGGATTTATTACGATACCGGGGGAATTGATCTTTGATATTGTTTCCCACCCGTTCTTTCAACGCCTGAGACACATCAAGCAGCTGGGTCTGACCGATTATGTTTATCCCGCTGCCTTACACACCCGCTTCCAGCACGCCCTGGGGGCTATGCACCTCATGGGTAAGGTACTCGGCACACTTCGGCTGAAGGGTATCGAGATCTCCGACGCCGAATACGAAGCGTCCCAGATCGCCATCCTGCTCCACGACATCGGCCACGGACCGTTTTCACATGCGCTGGAGGATTCGTTGCTGCCGGGAATTAATCATGAAAGCCTCTCCTACCTGTTCATGGAAAGGCTGAACACCGAATTCCACGGAGCCCTTACATTGGCCTTAAAAATCTTCCGAAACAGTTTTAAGCGAAAATTCTTTCACGAACTGATTTCCAGTCAACTGGACATCGACCGGCTGGACTACCTCAAACGCGATTGCTTTTTCACGGGTGTTCAGGAAGGAACAATCGGCGTCGACCGGATCATCTCCATGTTACATATCCATCGCGACCACCTGGTCGTGGAAGAGAAGGGAATTTACAGCATTGAAAGTTTTCTCAATGCACGCCGGTTCATGTACTGGCAGGTCTACCTTCATAAGACAACGGTAAGTACAGAGCGTATGCTGGTCAATCTCATCCGGCGGGCCAAGGCGCTGGTCCGCGCCGGTGAGCAGGTCTCCGCGAGTCCGGCATTGCTGACATTCCTGAAGACTGATTTTGTGCTGGGTGATTTTAAGGAGAATCGCGGCTTATTGGAGATGTACGGCCAGCTGGATGACAACGACATATGGGGCGCTGTGAAATTCTGGCGCCACCAAAACGATCCGATTCTCGCCTGGCTATCGCAAATGATGATCGACCGTAAATTATTCAGGATTAAACTCAGCGCTGAACCGATCAAAAAAAATCAGGTTGAAAAGATCAGCGAGTCGATCATGAAAAAATACGGTGTCCTTCGTTCGGAAGCTTCGTATCTCTTCTCGCACGGCACGGTCACCAACGAAGCTTATGCGGAAGGTCATGAGATCAATATACTCATGCAAAACGGAGATGTAGTAGACATTGCCCAGGCATCCGATCTACCCAACATAAAGGCGATCAGCAAAATCGTGAAAAAAAATTATCTCTGCTGGCCTAAAAATGTATCTTTGTAGATAGCTTCTGGCAGTTTTTACCGGTAATCAAAGTTGACATCGGGGTGTAGTCAGGGGTCAACGTCTGTATAAATTGTGATCACGTTCAGAAAAAGCTATTGAAAAAATTGTACTCCAACCCCACTCCCACACGACGAATACACCAGGCCGCCGGCCGGATTAATCATTAACACCATACAGAATGGAATTTACCGTCAATCAGATTGCTGCAATACTCGGTGGGGAAGTGAGAGGTGATGGAGCCGAGAAAATAATCATGCTCGCCAAAATACAGGACGCAAAAAAAGGTCAGATATCATTCCTCTCCAACCCGAAATACGAACAATACATTTACACCACGCAGGCTTCGGCCGTGATCGTCAGCAAAGAGTTTACGGGTAAAAAAGAAATTTCCGCTACACTCATCCTGGTAGATGATCCCTACATCAGCTTTACACGATTGCTGGAGGAATACCACAAGCTGATCAGTTTTCAAAAGACCGGCGTGGAGCAACCGAGTTTTATTTCCCCGAATTCAGTTATCGGAAAAGACTGCTACCGGGGCGCGTTCTCCTACATCGGAGACAATGTGAGGATCGGCGATAATGTGAAGATCTACCCGCACGTTTACATCGGCGACAACGTAACGATCGGGAGCCATACCATCATCCACCCGGGCGTTAAGGTTTATGCCGATACCCGGATCGGCAATAATTGTGTCGTGCACTCGGGTACGGTTATCGGAAGCGACGGGTTTGGATTTGCACCTCAGGAAGACGGATCATACAAAACGATCCCCCAGCTGGGTTCGGTGATCATCGAAGACAATGTCGCCATCGGCGGAAATACCGTGATCGACTGCGCCACGTTATTCGGTGATGCCACCATCATCCGTCAGGGAGTAAAGCTTGATAATCTCATCCAGATCGCCCATAACGTGGAGGTTGGGAAGAATACGGTTATTGCGGCCCAAAGCGGCATCTCCGGCTCCACAAAGGTCGGTGAAAATTGTTTATTTGCCGGCCAGGTTGGAATTGCCGGCCACCTGGTAATCGCCAATAACACAGGCCTGGGAGCTCAATCCGGCGTTTCCAAGTCGATCAGGGAGCCAGGCCAGAAATTCATGGGATCGCCTGTGTTCGAGTTTAATGATTTTTTCAGGTCCTATGCCGTATTCAAGAAGCTGCCGGACATTAATTACCGGTTGCGCGAGCTTGAAGTGAAAATGCAGAAACAGCAACCTAACTCACTGTCGGTCGATAAATAGGCCCGTAAGCCGCTGAGGGAGGGGTAAATACCGTAAAATTGGATTATCAGGAGTTTGCAGTTAAATTTGCCCACTTTCGCAAATCATGCTCAATATCAAACAGCAAACTATCCAGAAATCCGTATCCCTTTCAGGTGTCGGGCTTCATACCGGTGTTCAGACAAACATGACCTTTGTGCCTGCAAAACCCAATCACGGCATCAAATTTCAGAGAATTGATTTGCCCGGATCCCCGGTCATCAATGCCGACTGTGACAATGTCGTGGACGTATCGCGGGGAACAACGATTGAACAAAGCGGTGCCCGTGTAAGCACCATTGAGCATACATTGGCAGCCCTTACCGGACTGGAGATCGACAACGTCATGATCCAGCTCGACGGCCCGGAATGCCCGATCATGGATGGAAGTTCCATCGAATTTGTCGAGGTCCTGAAAGCGGCCGGGTCGGAAGAACAGAACGCGCTGCGCGACTTTTTCGAAGTACAGGAGCCCCTGTTTTACCGCGAGGCAGCCCGTAACGTGGAGATCGCTGCCCTTCCCCTTGACGACTACCGGGTAACCGTCATGATCGACTACAACTCCCCGGTGCTGGGAAGTCAGCACGCGTCCATCACGGACATCCGGCAGTTCGAAAAAGAAATTGCATCATGCCGGACGTTTTGTTTCCTGCATGAACTGGAGATGTTGTACAAAAACAACCTCATCCGCGGCGGCGACCTTAATAATGCGATCGTGATCGTCGACCGGGTGGTTCAGGAAAATGAACTGGATAATATCGCCAAGATGCTCGGCAAACCGAAAGTAGCCGTGAAGCAGGAAGGTATCCTGAACAACATCGAACTACGCTATAAGAATGAACCTGCCCGCCACAAACTCCTGGACATTGTCGGCGACCTGACGTTGGCAGGAAGGCCCCTGAAAGCCCAGGTACTGGCCGCAAGACCCGGACATGCCGCGAATGTAGCCTTTGCCAAAAAGCTGAAGAAGGCCATGCAGGAGTCCGATAAAAAAGGAAGGCCGAAGTATAATCCGAGCCTGCCGCCGGTGATGGATATCAATAAAGTAGCCTCTACGTTACCTCACCGCTATCCTTTCCTGCTGATAGACAAGATCATTTACCTGGACAATGAAAGTGTTGCGGGCGTAAAGAACGTTACCGCCAATGAATATTTTTTCCAGGGTCACTTTCCGGGAAATCCTGTGATGCCCGGTGTGCTGCAGATCGAAGCCATGGCGCAGATCGGCGGAATACTTGTTCTGAACACCGTACCCGATCCGGAGAATTACTGGACGTATTTCCTGGGTATCGAAAATTTCAGGTTCAGGAAGATGGTACTTCCCGGCGACACATTGGTTATTCAATGCGATCTTCTCGCACCGATCAAACGTGGTATTGCTAAAATGACCGGACGCGCGTACGTTGGAAATACGCTCGTGTGTGAAGGTACTATGACTGCAAGTATTGTTCGAAAAGACTCATGAGCCGATTCCCACTCGCTAACGTACATCCTGAGGCCAAGATTGGCAACAATGTAATTATTGAACCCTTCGCCACTGTTCAAAAAGACGTTGTCATTGATGACTCCACCTGGATTGGTGCAGGTGCGATCGTTTGGGATGGCGCCAGGCTTGGCAAGAACGTTAAAGTATTTCCGGCGGCGTCGGTTTCTTCGCCCCCACAAGACCTGAAGTTTGCCGGTGAAAAAACCGAAACCCACATTGGTGACAATACAGTCATCCGCGAATCCGTGACCATCAGTCGCGGTACCGCTGATAAGTTCAAAACGGTGATCGGTAGCAACTGCCTGCTGATGGCTTACGTACACGTCGCGCACGATTGTGTCATCGGCAATAACTGTATCCTGGCGAATGCCGTACAGGTTGCGGGACATGTCACCATCGACGACTGGGCTATTATCGCCGGCGCGAGTGCCCTGCACCAATTTGTGAAGGTAGGCGCGCACGTCATGCTGTCCGGAGGTTCCCTTGTCCGCAAGGACGTACCACCATTTACAAAAGCTGCCCGGGAGCCGCTTACCTATGCCGGTATCAATACGATCGGACTGCGGCGAAGGGGTTTTACATCGGAAAAGATCAGCGAGATCCAGGAGATCTACCGGTACATATTTCTCAAAGGCCTCAACAATTCCAAGGCGCTCGATCTGATCGAGCGGGAAGTTCCTTCCAGTACGGAAAGGGATTACATCGTGGAGTTTATCCGCACGTCGGAACGGGGTATCATGAAAGGTTACGGCGGAAACGATTAACAGTACGCCGATCATTATTTCATGCCGGCCTGAATCGATCATACCGAAAATAAAATCCATCAAGCCATCGACATCCACGTTGAAAACATCGGAAAAAAATTTAACCGGGAGTGGATCTTTCGCGGCCTTACTTTTTCCTTCAACTCCGGCGGGGTATACGCCATCACCGGACCCAATGGCTCGGGAAAATCCACACTGCTGCAGGTGCTTTGGGGACAGATGCCGGCAAGTACCGGTACCATAAAATATGTTACCCCCGGATCTTCGAACGAGGTCCCCGCGGACGACATCTTCCGGCACGTTTCCATCGCCACACCGTACATGGACCTGATCGAAGAGTTCACCCTGTCGGAACAACTGCGCTTTCATTTTGGTCTTAAAACGCCCCGCCAGGGGATGAACGAAAACGAGATGCTTGAACGGATGTATCTCCGTCATGCCAAAGACAAGTACATCTCCAATTTTTCCTCCGGCATGAGGCAGCGGGTAAAACTGGCCCTCGCTTTTTTCACCGCGGCAGACATCCTTTTCCTCGATGAACCCGGTACCAACCTCGACGCGCAGGCGTTTGCCTGGTACCTCGAGCAACTGGCCGGTGTGCCCGAAAAATGCCTGGTTTTCATCGCCAGCAACCAGGCGTCCGAATATCCGTCCAACGCACAAAAATTAGATATAACGGGCTTTAAGTGAAGGTTACATGGTCTTACCGAACCCGATTAACCTCCGTTGGAACGGCCGTAACCAGCTCCGTTCAGTTTGATTTTATTAATTTTACTGTCATATTCGTAACAAATAAATTGTTCAAGCATGAAACATGTATCGAGATTATTATCCCTGTTAATACTCGTTAGCGCAGGCCTTTTTTACATCAGTTGTGACGGTGGGGACGACGAAAAAGGCCAGGAAGAATTGCAGCTCGACAAGCTTAAGGCGACCTGGACGCTACAAAGTGTGGATAACGATGCCACCGACAGGACCGACGAATACCCGAACATGTCGCTCGTGATCTCCGGAACCTTCAGCGAAGGAGGAACCTACAACTATACCAGCGACGCCGACTCGTGGCCCAGTGTAAGCCCCTGGAAACAGAACGATACCTGGAAGTTTAAGGCCGGTGCCGTAACCAGCGGTGTGGTCCGCCAAAGCGATCTGCAGGAAATGACTTACTCGTTAAGTAACGGTGACAAGACACTGACCCTGAGTTTTAACTACCAGGGTCCGGGATTTAATAACGGACGAACGGAGTCTGTTACCGGTAACTGGGATTTTGTCTTTACAAGACCCTGACCGATACGCACGAAAGAACAAGAGGCCTCCCCGTGAGGCCTTTTTTTTGGTTCGACCATATCATGGTCTGATGTGCGGAACATGGTTTTTCAGGCAGGTTGTTCAATAGATTGTTACCAAACCATTTTTGGCAATTGCTTCTTCCGGATTCAGGAATTAATGAGAATTAAGATCCTAAAATCCCGTCTGTGCATCTGTCTATTGGTGCCCTGGAATACCCCGGAACTCAAATCCGAGAATTCATGGTGAACTACCAGGGGGCAGGAACCAGTACCTTCTTGTCCATCGTTTTGGAATTTTACCCGGACTAAATGTTTCTTTACATTCCTACTACACCTCATCCAAATCCGCCCGATAGGCCATCGGAAATTGGTGATATTAAAAATAACGGCAATACGTTTATACCATTAAGATATACGAACAAGAGTCCGAAAAATACCAATAGATCTTTTGAAATGACGTTTTTCCGGATAATTTGGAGTTCGTTTATCTTGCTAATGATAACGGTAATGCGGATACTGTGCTGTTAGGCAACATTCTATTCACAATGACACTTCCAGACTTCATTCAATTACTTAATGACAGAGATAGCCAAGGAACTCTTCGTGATTCTGACGGACATGTGAAGAATGATGTCATGGACATTTACACAGATAATAGTAAAGTACTAAAGGAGGATTTTTTTACAGGAATTGAATATAATCTCGATCGCGACAACTTTACTGATTTTCATAGGTATCTTGGTTTGCTGACCGTGAGCCCATTTGACGAAATGGACAATGAACGCTATCAAAAATTGGTAATCAAGTCGATAGAAAAACTTGAACGTGTATCCTCTTCAACTGATATATCTGAATTGATGAATTTCATCTGGGTACTTCTAGATCACATGCTTCATCATTGGACAATGAGTGATGAGATTTTAATGTTTGAACGACTAAGGGAGTTTAGAAATAATCTTACAAAATTCGAGGTGAGATTCAAAGATGACATTGACCTCCTATATCAAAAATTGGGACATTTTGGAGTAGAATAGAACGTTGCCTAACATCAGCTATAATACATATGCTGTATTGTAGGTTCTTAACGTGTGTGCTATTAAATTTCGCCAGCAACGTGGGACAAAGATGTAGATATTTACACGCATACGTCTTATAGCTAAACGTTAGCTCCAACCATAGAACAACAATGCAAGAAATCGACAAGACTACATTCTACGAGAATTTACTAATGACACAATTTTTTTGTGAAAAGCAACTCTTGAATTGCGACAAAAACGCTGCTTCAATTTTCAGGAGCATAAATCCTATTTATGATGGAAAGAATTTGTTTGAGTTTACGATTTCAGATTGTGGATTTGAGCCTGAAACAAGGTATAGCTTTGCGACAGAATGGACTCAAGATCCATTAAGAAATGGGAGTGAGTTGTACAATCAATTATTTGACTTTCAACTTTTGAGAAAACGAGAGAGTATTAAACGACTTGATTCAAGTCGAAAATTTAACGGAAAAATTATAGTCGCAGAAATTGATAATACTGTTACTGACGGAGCTTCAGAAGTTAGTTCAGAAGGACTAGTTGATATTTATGATTGTCCTCCTATTGACACATGGTTTTACCTTTCGCACAATTCAACAGGACGGCTTTTGTTTGCATGGGTGCCGAAACAATTTGTGTACAATGCAAACAAAGCGATAGAAGTTAATTGCGTAGATTGTCTGCACTGGCATAACGAATAACCAGAAATTACGATTATCAAATGCGATAATTAGGAAGGAAAAAATGAACGTAAAGAAAATGGCAGCAGCTAACAGCATCTACCCAAAAGTGGCTGTTCAGTGGTTCCAGTAAATTAATTAAATTAGCTTCAGCAAAGGCATTTGAAATATCCGCAACTAAAAACAAAACTAATGAGAACAACTGTTATAGCAATCATCCTGACCTGTGGATTTGTCACCTCGGCATATTCACAAATAAACCAGAATAATAAGCGGCATATTACAGCAAACAGTCCGTCAAGATTTCAAAATAAAACGGAATCTCCCCTTACCTTTGAAAAAAGGATTAAACCAAATGGCTTCAACGATCACAAAATCGTCGAACCATTCCCATCAAACGACAATAAGTGGGCAAGCAGGATGCCGGCGAAAATATCCGTTCAGGACCATATGCCAGTTTATGAACCGCAGGGAGAATTTTCAATGAAGATCATTAAGCCCGATACCACAACTAAGCATACGATGTTAATTAAAAGGTATTAAAATGCCTGTACTGCCTATAAAATGTCAGCAAATGAAGGCTAATAAATAAAAATCAAATAGCATTTTACTGAATTATGTCACGAACAGCTGACACTTTCGTGGTAGGGCACCAAGGTCTTCCTCTCTTCCTATAACTTGGCGTTCTTTCCTGCTTCCGGATACATAGTTTTGTCCCGCATGGTGCAATTCGTTTTAGCATCCTTTTACTAATTTTACCCAGGCTGGGCGCACACAAAATGTTTATGCCAGCTTGGAGTGAAGTGTAAATTGTTGTTAAGTTTTTCTAATTTCGTCCAGCAACACGGGATAAAGGCACGCTTCAAAGACCCAAGCCGACATAAACCCATTGCGACACCAAAGCTATCGCAAGAGCCAAATTTCCACGCCATGAACTCATCGTAGATGTCCCAATCTGACATACCTATGTTCGATATTGAACGGGGCAATTAAAACATAATTGGAAATGAAGCTGGTTTAAGTGATTGAGACTGGCACGATTGTTACCTTTTCCGTACTTCCATAAACCTATGGAATAATTTAGATTTGCTATATGCTTAAGAATTACCTGAAAACCTCAGTCCGCAATCTACTTCGTCATAAGAACTACACATTCATAAATGTTCTAGGCTTGACGGTCGGACTTGTCACAAGTATTTTCATTCTGCTATGGATAATTGATGAATTGTCTTTCGACCGCTTCCATTCAGATGCCGACCGCATTTTCAAAGTAATGGTCAACAATACGTATCCGGATGGAACGATTGAAACGTATTCCGCCACTCCGTCTAAACTGAAGGATGTAATCGTCCATGAAATTCCTGAAGTGGAACTGGCAGCCCAGTATAGCATGGAGGCAGAATTGTTGGTAAGGCATGAGACCAAAGCGTATAATGAAATTGGTATTTATGCCGACCCTGCACTCTTCAGGATACTTAGTTTTCCCATTGTAAAAGGCAGCGAGGAAAAACCGTTAACAGACATTAAATCAATTGCTATCTCCCAAAGACTCGCAGAAAAACTATTTAAGAACGAAGATCCCATTGGGAAATCGCTGAAACTGGGAGTATCTCATGAACTCATAGTTACCAGCGTCTTTGCTAACATTCCCCAACATTCAACTCTTCAATTTGATTTTGTCACTTCGTTCGAACTCTTCACTAAAGAAAACCCGTGGACACAACACTGGGGAAGTGGTGGCACCAGAACAACTGTGCTGCTGAAATCGTCGGCCTCAGTTGACATGGCAAATCTGAAGGTTGCTGATTTAATAAAGAGTAATTGCCCCGAATGCACTACTACACCCTTTCTGTTTCCGTATGCAGAATCAAGACTGTACAATGAATTTGAAAACGGAAAAAAAGCAGGAGGCAGAATACAACAGATTTACCTTTTTGGTGCAGTGGCCATCCTAATTCTTATAATGGCATGTATTAATTTCACAAATCTTTCCACAGCCAGAGCAACCAGTAGAAGTCGCGAAGTAGGGATCAGGAAGTCAATAGGTGCTCAAAAAAATGGCCTTATTGTTCAATTCATTTCCGAATCGATGCTATTGTCATTCATTGCACTGATATTCGCAATTGTAACTGTTCAGCTTCTTCTCCCATTCTTTAATGAAGTGACGTCCAAAGCTATCCGGTTAGACGTAAGTAATCCTGTGCTCATTACAGGAATATTGGGAATTACTGCGATTTGTGGATTGCTTGCGGGCAGTTATCCTGCTTTTACCTTGTCAAGATTTAATCCTGTCAAAGTCCTGAAGGGAGACACTCAACTGGGTCTAACCGGGAATACGCTTCGTAAATCATTGGTCATAGTTCAATTCACCACCTCTATAATACTGGTTGTAGGAAGCATTGCCGTATACAAGCAAATAGTTTTTATCAGCGAAAAAAATCTTGGGTTTGATAAAGAAAATATCATTGTGGTTGATCAAAATGAAGGTATCGTAAAATCGTACTCAGCTATTAAAAACGATTTGTATCAGTTAGGCTCTGTTGACGGTATCGCCTTTGGAGGGAATAACATATTTACAATCCCAATTACCACAACTGACCCCGTTTGGAACGGCAAGCCGGACAACTCTTCCATTCTCTTCAAAATATACCGATGCGATGAGCAATTCATTCCTACATTGAATATTAAAATCCAGCGTGGTAGAAATTTTATTGGTGGTCAGGATGCTTCCAACTACATCATCAATAAGAAAGCCGCTGAAGTTATGGGATTGTCACTTGACAATGCGGTTGGTAATGAGCTTGAAATGTGGAATGGCAAGGGTAAAATAGTCGGCATTACAGAAGACTTCCATAATGACAATCTGAAATTTGGCATTGAACCCATGATATTCATGTATTCTGAAAATGTCGGCTCTCACTATTTCATCAAATTAGGTGGAGTGTTACCCATAACCGAAAACATAAGACAGGTTGAGACTATATTCAGGAAGCACAATCCCGATTACCCCTTTGAATTTGTTTTCCTTGATGAAGTTTTCAACAAAGAGTACCAAACAGAAGCGGTCATTGGAAAACTGTCCTTAAGTTTCACTGTCATTGCTGTTCTTATCTCATGCTTAGGACTTTTTGGTTTAGCCTCGTTCAATACTGAAAGAAGAACCAAAGAATTAGGTATCCGGAAAGTGATGGGTGCCTCGGTTGGAAATCTCGTCATGATGCTTTGTGGTGATTTTACGAATCTCGTTATCGTTAGCTTGTTCATTGGCTTACCGGTCTCCTCGTACCTTATTCGCGAATACTTGTCAACCTATACGTTCCACACAGAAATCAATTGGAGCATTTACATATTTACGTCATTTGCTATGTTGATTATTGTATTACTTTCCGTAGGATACCAATCTGCCAGGGCTGCGTTGTCAAACCCGGTTGATTCATTGCGAAATGAATAACCGGAAGTATTAGCTGTTCTCCTTAGTTCGCACACAAATGGCCTTGCCACACTTTCAACACACAGTCCATGCAAGTCAAAGAGTGTCATCGGTTCAGTATAGCCGGAAATGGTGGTCATGAAAAAATGCCCTACGGCGCGACTGACTAAAAAATAGTTGACAACCAACGGAAGCATGGCGGACGTTGAGATTACGGACTATCATTGACAAATATAAAAAAACTAAAAAACATTCATCCTGGAGAGGTTCTGCAAGAAGAATTCCGAATTCCCTGGGGACTCAGTTCCTACAAATTATCGATGGACATTGGAATACCCCAGACAAGAACTTCAGAAATAATTAAGGGCACCTCTAAAAACTCAAGAATGAATAAAATTCAGTTCAGGGTCATGGTCAAAGGAAAAAAGAATCGATCTTTAAGGATGAAGAATGCTTTGGGTACATTTTATTACCATCTTCATACCGATAACCATAGATTTCACGATAAAATGAAAAAAGTGCTGCAATGATGTAACGTAGCTCTGGTATAGAGTGTCTAATGGGAACAGGTGAAATAATTAGCGTTCTCAACCACTATCAAATCAGTATGTTTCAACACCATATTTTAGTCGCTCTGCGGAACCTGAGAAGAAACAAGGGTTCATTTATCGTTAATTTGTTGGGGCTGTCTTTCGGATTGGGCTCTGTTCTCCTGATTTATATGTGGGTTTATGATGAGCTCTCATACGATCAATTCCATACTAATAAGAACAGGTTATACGAGGTCATGCAAAATATGACGGACGATCAGAACATGATACGTACGAGCGAGAACAATTCTGATCTGCTAGCGCCAGCGTTGCTGCAGGAAAGGCCTGAAGTTGAATATGCGGTACCTGTCTCAGCGCCATTTTCAAAGGGAACACTGAGCACTGGTCAAACGCGGATAAAGGCAACCGGTAAATTTGCAGGGAAAGAATTCTTTAAAATATTTTCTTATAAAATACTTGAAGGGAACCGGGAGCAACTATTGCAGCAGAAAGGTTCGATAGTTATTTCAGATGAGCTGGCGATAAAATTGTTTGGACGCACTACGAATGTTGCTAATAGCATTTTGACCTGGGACGAAGACCCGTATACAGGCACCTACATGGTGTCTGGAGTGTTCAAAAAAGAATATAAATCATCGGAACAATTTGATTTTTTGCTTTCCAATGAATTGTTCCTGGAAAAAAGGCCGGCTGATTTCATTGGATGGCACAGCAACAGTGTTCATGTATATCTGTTACTACGCGATGATGCTGTCGTATCCTCATTCAACGCTGACATTGCGGGCTTTGTGAAGGACAAATTTAAAGCCTTGTATGGCCCTGAAAATTTGAAATACATGGGGACATTGTTTATCAGGCCGTATTCGGAAAAATATCTCTACGATCATTATGATAATGGTGTGCAAAAGGGAGGAAGGATCGATTATGTCATACTCTTTTCAGTAGTGGCCTTATTTATCCTGCTCATTGCAAGCATCAATTTTATGAATTTATATACGGCTCAAGCGTCAAGGAGAACCAAGGAAGTTGGTGTGAAGAAGGCCGTTGGCGCTCAGCGTAAGCTTCTCGTCTATCAATACATAAGTGAGGCAATGGTAATGGCATTCGTTTCATTTGTGCTGGCAGTTGTGGCCGTCATTTTATTGTTGCCAAATTTTAATTTACTCACCGGCAAGCAACTCATGTTGCATTGGGATATGAAGCTTATAGCAGGCGCACTTATTATCGTGTTTGTCACCGGGATTATGTCAGGCAGTTATCCAGCACTCTATTTGTCTGGTTTTCGTCCTGCGGAAGCGTTAAAAGGTAAATTCAAAACATCAGGTGTCCAATTGTGGGTGAGGAGAGGGCTGGTAATCTTTCAATTTTGCATTTCTATCCTTTTAATCATATCGGTAATTGTGGTTTATCAGCAAATAAGCTTCGTGCAATCGAAAAATCTGGGTTACGAAAAAAATAACGTAATCGTATTTGATCGTCAGGGAAAACTAAAAGATGGCATTGAAACTTTTCTCTCCGAGGCGCGAAACACCCCGGGAGTTTTACATGCCGCAACTATCGGATATGAGATAGGCAGACCAAGCAACCTGACAGGCGCAGTGGAGTGGGAAGGGAAGACTGGTAACGTTGAGTTTGGAGGACTAAATGTTGGTCAAGGACTAATTGAACTGATGGGCATCCAAATAAAAGAAGGCCGCTCATTTGCAGATATTTCACCAACAGAAAGCTCAAAAATTATTTTTAACGAGCTCGCAATACAATCCATGGGACTCAAGAACCCCATCGGGAAGACTGTAATTCTGTGGGGACAGCAATATGAAATAACAGGCATTGCAAACAATTTTCATTTTCAATCGCTGCATGAAACACTGAAGCCTTGCTTTCTGAGACTTACACCGGACAACAATAGCATTGCTATCAAAATCCAGTCAGGCACCGAGAAAGAGACTATTGCACGATTGAAGAAGCTGTATGGCCAATTTAATCCGGATCTATCGTTCGATTTCAAGTTTATTGATGACGAATACCAGACGTTGTATGTCTCAGAGCAGAAAGTCCGGGATCTGGCATTTTACTTCGCCAGCATTGCAATCGTAATTTCGTGTCTGGGACTATTTGCACTGGCCTCATTCAGTGCCGAAAGAAGGAGCAAAGAGCTTGGTATCAGAAAAATTCTCGGCTGTAGTGAGTTTGGCCTTGTGTATTTGCTCTCGAGTGACTTTACAAAGATGGTCTTGTTTGCTATCGCTATTTCGTTGCCATTGGGCTATTTCCTTTCTGCCGAATGGTTAGAGAATTTTGCGTATCGTGTCGACCTCAAGCTGTATTATTTTCTTGGAGCCGGACTTTCGACGCTACTGATGGCTTGGTGTACAGTAGCTACACAGGCCATCAGGGCTGCACGTATTAATCCAACCGAAAGCCTGAAAACGGAATAACCCAAACAGAACTTTTATCGCTTTTCATATCTTCGATTCGTAACCATCGATCGAAAATTACTTCAAAAAATTATTAGTACCCATCAAAATTCGGCTTTCACATCGCCGGCTAATTTCTCTTATTAATTCTCAGAAACAGACGGCCTGTGATTCACATCAGGCTGTTTTATGCGTTTTCTGCGATTGACATCTTTAGATCGCATGCCGGATGAGAAAATGATTTGGTTCTTATGCCATTTAAATTGAATGAACTATTTTTAATGGAAATTTAAACTGCATAAACCAGGCGTTAACGGTCGCGGTAAAACAACTTTTTAGAAAATGCGGCGGAGAATAAAATGAATAACATTCCAACGTTTTTTGCTGTACAGGAGTATGATGAGCTTTGAACCCCTAAAAAATAAAGATGAGATCACATGTCTGGACTAAAATCAAAATATGTTGCATCGCTTCCCTCGAAGAAGCACAACTCGCCATTCAGGCTGGGGCAGATGCCATAGGTTTTGTATGTGCCAAGCCAACCTCTGAACGAACAATCGCCACACAACGTGTTGCATCAATAACACCGTTTATTAAATCTTCAGTTGCAACCTTCTTATTAACTTCTGAGACTGTATCTTCAACTATTGCTGAAGTCGTAAATTCAACAGGTGTTTCTACGATTCAAATTCTCCCTCATCTGGACATTGCTGAATCAAAAAAATTATCAGAACTAATGCCTGCTATTCAGCGAGTACAGGTAATTCATATCGAAAGTGAAAACGATCTTGAATTAATCGATAAATATTCACCTTACGTAAATGCCTTTCTTCTTGATTCAGGAAGTCCAAATCTTGATCCCCCTGTATATGGCGGTACTGGTCGAACGCACGACTGGTCAATAAGCTCTGAATTTGTAAGGAGAAGTCCTCACCCTGTTTTCCTTGCAGGCGGGTTTAAACGCTTCCAATGTAAGTGACGCTATAAGAATAGTACGCCCATATGGGGTTGATTTATGCAATGGTGTACGAACTAATTCAAAACTCGACCCTACTAAATTAAGGTCTTTTATCGAAGCTGTACACAAAGCAGATTCAGAGTTGAATGTAAGTGAATGACAAATATGCAAGAAACGAGACATAACGTGGGACAGCACCGCGCTTCAAATTCCCGCCACTACTTATGCACCAACGTTACCGGTAACCCCTTTCCGGACAAGAAGGCAACTCTTCCAGACAATAAATTTGCGATTTAGCAAAAAAGCCTGGTTGAAGGATTTTACCTTTACGAAAAAAACATGGACGTGATATTCAAATACTTTGACACATTTAGTAAACTCAGCCATGAAAGCAGAGAACTAATAGCAATGCGTTTAGAGTTCGAGACCGTAAAAAAAAACGAGTATCTATGGAGAGTTGGTCAGAAAAACGGAAACATCTATTTTATCAAGTCTGGTGTGGCACGTCTATTCTTTTATAATGAACAAGGTGAAGAAACCACGGTTCATTTCGTCAGTCAAAATAAGTTTGTTGCAGATTTGGAAAGCCTTAATATGAATACACCTTCCTCAGTTTCCTGTGCGGCTGCCATAGACACCGAGGTGATTGTTTTAACATCCTCCGTACTTCGAAAGTTAAGCAAGGAAGTATTTGAATGGAACGAATTGATGAGGAAGATAACAGAGAAAACTTTGTTCGATAAAATTAAAACAAGGGATAAGATTTTTCACGGAGAATCAAAGGAAAGATACCTGTCATTTTTAGAGCATTTTCCATCCGTTGCAAATAATGTTCAAGCCAGTCACATAGCATCTTATCTTGGCATTTCTCAATTTACATTAAGCCACCTCAAGGGAGAATTGAACAAAACTGATTTTTTGCGGAATAGCAAAAATTAGTTTTCACAGAAGGCGGTGTTTTGTATCCTAACTAAAACAAAAGGATATGAAGCATTTATTAAAATCACCAACCACTTACATCGTTGGCATTGCGCTTCTATTCATCACCACGATTTCCGTTGCGCAAAATACAGGCAATGAGATAATTGACACCTGGTGGAATGAGGAAAAAGAAGCGCAGATTGAAATCTATCAAAGCGGTAGTACGTACAAAGGCAAAATTGCCTGGCTTAAAGAACCCAACGACCCGGAAACCGGTAAGCCCAAGCTGGACAAGAAAAACCCCGACACAAAATTGCGTTCAAGACCAATCCTTGGTTCTGACTTGCTGTACGGTTTCACATTTGATAAAACTGAAAAGGAATGGGTTGACGGAACAATCTATGATGGTAGAGAAGGTAAATTCTATAAGTGCTATATCGTTCTAAACACAGACGGGACATTGAAAGTAAGAGGCCACATAGGAGCTTCCTGGATGGGATTAGGAAAAACAAACATTTGGACACGTAAAACAAATTGACACAATGAAAAAAGTATTTGTAACAGGAGGCTCGGGTTTCGTAGGACAAAATCTGATCTCCATGCTCATAGAACAAGGCTATCACGTGAAAGCGTTGGCACGTTCGCCACAGGCCATTCAAAAGGTAGAACAGTTGGGTGCAATTGCAGTGAAGGGTGACTTGAACAATCCAGCGGCTTTAGCAAATGGAGTAAACGGCTGTACAACAGTTTTTCATTTGGCCGCTTCTGTTGACTTTTTCGCATCAGAAAAAGAACTCAAAAGATTACATGTTGACGCGACGCGACTGTTACTGTCTATTGCAGAAAAATCAGACGTTCACAAATTTATCTATTTAGGTGCAGCATCGGTGATTATGAACGGGAAACCAATTGTAAATGCCGATGAATCCTTTATTTCCGACAACATTATTGACGGTTATTCAAAAACCAAATTACAAGCAGAAAATTTAGTGTTAAAAGCCAACACAGAGATTTTTCAAACTTATTCGCTTCGGCCGCCAATGATTTGGGGCAAGGGCGACCCAAATACGTTGGCCGGGGTCATTGCAGCTGTCAAGAAAGGAAACATGCAATTCATTGACGGTGGCAGACATCGCTTTGTAACCTGTCATGTCATCAATGTTTGCCACGCATTAATCTTAGCCGATAAATCCGAACACAGCGGTAAAGCTTATTTCCTTACCGATGGCGAACAGCCCGTATTTAAAGATTTTATCAAAAAGTACGTTGGTACGCAAGGTGTAACCGTTCCCGACAAAGCCGTTTCATTAGCAATGGCCAAGCGACTAGCATCGGTAATGGAATTTTTTTGGAAGTGTTTCAAGCTAAGAGGTCATCCACCACTTTACAAAGGACTGATAAACGCGCTGGGTTTAGAATTCATCACCACCGACAATAGGGCAAAACAGGAACTAGGATACAAACCTCTTATGACTATAACACAAGGATTGGAAGCCATGAAGTAAAACAAGAAGCAAGAGAAGAGGCATACCGCTAATCGAGTAGAAAACCGCATCGGGATTGACCGATGCGGAGCGCCTCTGACACCACTGTACGTACAGTTCTCGTATACAGCGGTTCATTAAGTTTTGGAGATGGGCTTTCGAGCAAAGTTCTAGAAACAATTTACTAACTTGTATTCAGTAACGGCTGACAGTGACGCACTAGTCGGGTTTGGCATTCCTTCCTCCCGTCCACAGAGGCTTTCGGCGGGCAGGCATTTACCAGGCCCTCCTGATCCCACTAATGAAAACGAGTCCACATGGACTTTCAGGAAGAGGGATAACTTTGATAACGCAATCTCAATCTGATGGCAATTGGTCAACCAATCTAAAATGAGGTGTTAAAAATGCAGAATACGATTTACCCGGCAATCAAAATCAAAAAGCAATTACTGTTGACCGTATTGCTTCTCAGCTACCTGACGCATTCTTCCTGTGGCGACAAGAAAACCGATGCCGACGATAAAGAGAAGAATCCTTTTGGAATTGACTCAAATATTAAACCTCAGATATTGCAACCATGCAGTTGGTCATTTACCGTTGAACAAAGCGCTGATGGTGAAGCTATACTTGTTAGTACAGCGAAGCTTGATTCCGGATGGCATTTATATTCTCAACATATTGCGGATAAAAATATACGCACGGAATTTACGTATGATAGTTTGCATACCTATAAACTTATTGGCAATACGGAGGAAGGTGAACCGATCAAAAAATACGACCCCTATTTAGAAATGGAAGTCCTCTATTTTGAAAGGGAGGCCGTATTCAGACAAAAAATAAAAGCGTTAAGTAAAAACGACTTCACAATTACCGGTACCGTTGACTACACGGCTTGCCTCACTCAATGCGTTTTCCCTGAAGAAGGTTTTTATTTTAACGTGAAGGGAAATCCTCAGGGTGAATGAGCTCCCGTATTTTGGCAAGGCCGACAAAGTAACCTTCAAAATGAAAAGGTGGGATACCAAAAGTATTCGCACTTACCCATAACAACGCCTTAGTGTTAATCAGGGAGTCGACAACGCTTTGGTCCGTGGACTGCAGTCACGGAGGTAACACCTGACTATACCAACTTGACCGGATTCGCACAACGCAATCCATAAGCGAACGCGATTCAAAATGCCAACTATCAAAATAGAGACTATTTGAGGCCATCCGTACATGGCACAATTGTTGGAAAAGCTATTCCGTTTGAAGCTAACTTGTACCAACCATGTTAAAACATTATATAAAAATTGCGTTCCGTAGCCTCATTAGAAGCAAAGGCTATTCAGTTATCAACATTGGCGGACTTGCTGTGGGGATGACGGTAGCAATTTTGATTGGACTTTGGACATATGACGAAATATCGTTCAACACCTATTACAAAAATTATGATCGGATTGGCCGGGTAACATTACAAGGTGTTATCAATGGGGAGGTTTTTACATCCGAACAGATGTCGATACCCGTAGGTAAAGAGTTGCTTTCGTCTTTTTCACAAGATTTTGAACACGTGGTGATGTCATCGTGGACAAGTGAACATATACTTGCTGCCGGCGAGAACAAAGTTACAGTGCAGGGTAATTTTTTAAGCCCTGAAGCTCCCGAAATGTTGACCGTTACTATGTTAAAAGGAACGAGAAACGGGTTGAAAGACCCTTCTTCTGTTATGCTATCTGAATCTGCCGCGAGAATATTGTTTGGGGATGCAGACGCCTTACATAAGACTATTAAGATCGATAATGGGCTCGATGTAATTGTTGCTGGTATTTATGAGGATTTTCCGCACAATACCCAATTCAGAGACATGAAGTTCATGGCGCCATGGGATTTATACGTATCATCTAATGATTTCGTAAAAAGAAATCAGGATAATTGGACAAATAGTCAGTGGCAAATTCTCGCACAAATCTCGCCCGAAGCAAGCTTTGAAAGTCTTTCCGCAAAAATCAAAAATATATTCTTAAAGCATGTTCCTCAGGCCGAACCATTAAAGATTAACCTGTTTCTGAATCCTATGAGCCGTTGGCATTTATACGCAAATTGGTACAAAACTGGCGAGGCGCAAGGAAGAATAGAATCTGTTCGGTTGGTTGGTATCATAGGAGTTTTTGTTTTGTTGCTGGCGTGTATAAATTTTATGAATTTGAGTACTGCCCGATCGGAAAAGCGGGCGAAAGAAGTTGGCGTGCGGAAAGCGGTGGGTTCTGTGCGAAGGCAATTGATGTCGCAATTTTTCAGCGAATCAATGTTCGTAGTATTATTTTCGTTTCTGTTATCCCTTGCCATAGTACAATCGTCCTTACCATTTTTCAATGAACTTGCCGATAAAAAAATAACAATACTGTGGTCAAATCCTCTGTTCTGGTTATTGGGAATAGCATTCACCTTACTCACCGGTGTGGTTGCAGGGTTATATCCGTCCCTCTATTTGTCCTCCTTTAATCCTGTTAAAGTACTGAAAGGAACGTACAGAGCCGGGCGTCTCGCATCTATACCGCGCAAAGCATTAGTTGTTGTTCAGTTTACAGTCTCTATAGCCTTGATTGTCGGAACAATAGTAGTATTCAACCAGATTCAGTATGCCAAAAACCGTCCCATCGGATATGATCGAAGCGGCCTCATAACAATAGCCATGAATACCCCTGACTTGTTCGGACGGTACAATGTTTTGCGAGATGAATTGCTTGGGACTAAAGCAGTAATAGAGATGTCCACGTCTTCTGCGCCAGCTACAGATATGAATTTCAGGAGCAGTGGATTTGAATGGGAAGGCAAGGACCCTGGATTTCATGAAAATTTTGGAACCATTGCCGTTACCCATGACTTTGGAAGAACCGTAGGCTGGCAATTCGTTGATGGACGAGACTTTTCAAGGGACCATGCCTCCGATTCATTGGGAATGGTAATCAATGAAACCGCAGCTAAATATATGAATATTCAGGACCCTGTTGGCAAAATAGTGAAACGCGGCGGTACGCCTTACAAGATACTGGGAGTCATTAAGGACATGGTGATGGATTCGCCTTACGAGCCTGTATACCAAACCGTTTTCATTTTGGATTATAACTGGGCAAGTGTAATCAACATCAAACTAAATCCCGAACAAAGCGCAAGTGAATCAATCGCGCAGATTGAAAAGGTATTCAGGAAATTTAATCCGGGCAGCCCTTTTGATTATAAGTTTACTGACCAGCAATTCTCATTAAAATTCTCTTCCGAGGAACATATCGGAAAACTAGCTACCTTTTTTGCCATTCTGGCTATCTTCATAAGTTGCTTAGGTCTTTTTGGTTTAGCATCATTCGTTGCTGAGCAACGCACAAAAGAAATAGGAGTAAGAAAGGTCCTGGGTGCGTCGATGACAAATCTATGGTTAATGCTTTCAAAAGATTTTGTGATTTTAGTCATTATTTCACTCTTCATCGCCTCCCCATTGGCTTATTATTTTATGAATAACTGGACTCAACAATACACCTACCATACAGAAATTCCCTGGTGGGTGTTTGCTGTGACCGGCATTGGCGCTTTAGTAATTACTTTATTAACCGTAAGCTACCAGTCCATCAAGGCATCGTCGGCTAATCCGGTTAAATCTCTGCGATCAGAGTAAGACATCATATCCTTTCCACCATAGCGGCTGACAATTTCAAACACGGCAAAGAGTGAGTTGTTTGTTATCCGGACCACCCATCCAAGGCCGGTGAATAAGTGTACTCAGTATTTCTTAGGCGGATAAAGCATTGTATATTAAATTAATACCCGACAGTCACTAACATTATTCCAATGATTTAATTAAATTAGCTTCAGCAAAGGCATTTGAAAGATCCGCAACTAAAAACAAACCAATGAGAACAACTGTTATAGCAATCATCCTGATCTGCGGATTTGTCGCCTCGGCATATTCACAAATAAACCAGAATCATAAGCGACATATTACTGCAAACAGTCCGTCAAAATTTCATTATAAAACGGAATCTCCCCTTACCGTTGAAAAAAGGATTAAACCAAATGGCTTCAACGATCACAAAATAGTCGAACCATTCTTATCAAACGACAAGAAGTGGGCAAGCAGGATGCCGGCGAAAATATCTGTTTTGTACAATATGCCTGTTTATGAACCACAGGGAGAATTTTCAATGAGGATCATTAAGCCCGATACCACGACTAAACATACGATGCTAATTAAAAGGTTTTAAAATGCCATTGCTGGCAATAATTGCTTTGATCTACCATAGCAACTTCACCTGGCCAATCACGACCCGGACCGGTCGAAAAAAAACCCGATCCGCGCTCCTTCCTTGGAATTTCTCCCCGGGACCAATTATATTTAAATAATTCCCTGCCCGATCCAATCCGATCATTAACACACTGTGAATTGACAATACTCAGAATAACGCCAATGCAGCTATCCTTTTAGGGATATACGAAGGCTCCAAAGAATGCTTATAGATCTTTTGAATTGATGCTTTTCCGGACAATTGGAATTCGTTTATCTTGCCAGCAATAATGGCAATACGGATACTGTGTTGTTGGGCGAAATAATCATTTTTGATGAAGAAGCTGTTACTCATAATTTTTGGACTTACATGGCTGAAACCAATCGACCTTAGGACAAGAGAAGTCGGTATATAGACCATTTTCAATATTGATAATAAGCCCAGACAGCATTTCACTTCCTGAATCACTAAAACCGCTGGTTGACACAGTTGAATCTGATTTTCGAGAAGTTTACTACTCGTATATCAAACAAAGGGAGCTTTTTACACTTTATATGCGAACGTTGGCCACAATTGTTAAATCAACATCATTCAGACAATCATGACAGGTTAAAAATTAATACAAAAGATTGTGCTTCGACTTGCCGTGCTTTTGGCACTTGCCATTGCCCCACGTCCCTCCCGCGATCCAAAGCAAAGGCAAGAGCCAGTCCCACCCTCAAACACGACCGATAGTGAACGTGTATGTCCGATGTTGACATATTTTTAACACAGAAATGTTGAAACAGGCCATGATTTAAAGGTATTGATCAAAAAAAGCAAATTGGTAGCGTATTTGTAATCTTGTCCAAAAAGTGCACCCATGTTATTCAACTACTTCAAAATCATATACAGGAACTTAATCAGGAGCAAAACCTACTCACTCATTAACATCCTTGGACTTTCTGTTGGACTCTCGGTTTGCCTTATTATTCTTGAGTATGTGAACTTCGAGAAAAGCTATGACCGGTTCCATCCAAAAAGCAGTGACATCCACCGTGTTATTCTTGGGCAGGAATCTGCAGGACAGGTTAGTTGGGATGCCGCCAACTTTGCACCCACAGCACCCGCACTAAAAAATGATTTTCCAGAGGTAGGTGAATATGTTCGAATTACACCTGAATATTTTGGATTAGTGCTAAACCATAGAGAAAAGATTTTTGAGGAAAAGAAGGTCTACTACGTCGACTCCACTTTCTTTAATTTCTTCGGCTACAAACTGCTCGCTGGAGACGCAAAGACAGCTTTGCGGGAACCAAGATCGATTGTATTATCGGTGTCTGTGGCTGAAAAATACTTTGGTCCCAAATCAGATTGGAAAGAAAATCCGGTAGGCCAGTCAATTCTCGTTAACAACAAAGAATCATATACCATTACAGGTATAATGGAAGACACTCCTGCCAATTCTCATTTAAAATTTAATGCACTTATCTCTTTCACCACCTTCATTCAGATAAATGATCCATCAAAAGAGTGGGGATGGAATGACTTTTACACCTACATAAAATTAAACTCGGGCGTGGACTATACTTTACTTGAATCGAAGCTTGGTTCATTTATTCTTAAGTATAAAGGAAAGGATTCAAAAGACAGAATGAGTTTGCAACCCATAGAAGATATTCATTTACATTCTAATGTTGCCTATGAGTTGGAGGCCAACGGAAGTTCGCAGAGCGTTTATTTCCTTTCTATTATTGCTTTTATTATTCTAATAATTGCATGGGTAAACTACGTAAACTTATCTACTGCCCGATCAGAGAATAGAGCAAAGGAAGTAGGTGTCAGAAAGGTGAATGGAGCTACTCGCGGGGAAGTCATGACTCAATTATTACTGGAGGCTTTTCTGATGAATTTTATTGCTGTTTTCATCTCGTTGATATTTATTCAAACAACTATTCCATTGGTAGGAAGTCTCTTGGGAAAGCCATTAGTGTTTTCCTTATTCACCGACTCTTCATTTCTTTTTTCAGTCGGAGTACTTTATGTGTTCGGTAGTTTTATATCTGGTATTTATCCAGCATTTATTTTATCAACATTCAAACCCATTGATGTTTTTAAATCAGGAACACACAGTATAGCAAAAGGAAAGTCTATACTTCGTCATTCGCTTGTTGTTTTTCAATTCATAGTGTCAATTGGTTTAATTATGGGAACGATCATAATCTACAATCAGCTCAGCTTTCTCAAGTCCAGGGAATTGGGTTTTAATCATGACCAGACCCTGGTTGTAAATTCTCCTCGCATCATTAACAGTGAGATTGAATTTTTTAATCGTTACCGTCAGTTCAAAAATGAACTTGGCAAATACCCGGAAATTGAAAACGTGACGATTTCCTCTTCGTTACCGGGCAAATTGAGCAACGACCTAGATATGAATGGGCCAGTTAAAATGGTTGGGCAGGATGATTCATACAATAAATCTTTTGCAGTATTCCGAGTAGACCAAGATTTTCTAGATGTCTTCAAAATAAAACTGGTTGCTGGCACTTTCTTTTCGAAGGACAGAAATATGACTGACATCCAGCTAATCGGCGACGCACCTGACGATGTCATTGTTATAAATAGAAAGGCATCAGAGCTACTAGGATATTCAAATCCAAGCGAAATAATAGGCAAGAAAATAAGCTTTCAAGGTAATACCAAGGAGGTAATTGGGGTAGTTGAAAACTACCATCATAAATCTTTGAAAGAAAACTTTGAACCAATCATAATGCGTTGCAGAGTGGCTAATACAAACTACATTTCAATTCGCCTATCAGGGAATTCATACGCTAATCTTAACCAAACCATTGATAGAATAAACACGCTTTGGAAGGCTTCATATACTGGTAGTCCGTTTCTGTATTCATTTTTAAACGAAGACGTTAATAATCATTATCAGGAAGAAGAAAGATTCAGTAAAGTATTCATAATATTTTCCGCCTTTTCAATTTTGATTGGCTGCCTTGGGCTATTTGGACTAGTCTCTTATTCAGTTATGGTACGAATGAAAGAAATCGGAATCAGAAAGGTATTGGGGGCGTCTCTTAGTAGTATCATGATTCTGTTTTCTAAAGAGTTCTTTAAACTAATAGTAATTGCATTTGTAATTGGGATACCCCTAGCAATCTTTTTGTCTGAAAATTGGTTAGAGAATTTTGCTTACCGCGCTCCATTGAGTATTTGGATGTTTGTTATTCCTATCTGTGTGGTTTCTCTTTTTTCGTTTGTTTCGGTATTTACTCAAATAGCAAAAGCGGCTCTTACAAACCCAGTTGACACTTTAAAAAGCGAATAGACAATCAAAATTGCTAGACACAACTAAATCGCACAGACTTTGGAAGGCCGAACTTCCGACCCGCCTCCAAAGCCATCCAAGAGTGTGCTCAGTGTGGTGCAGGTGGAGAAAGTTGTCAACGAAAAATGCCCCAGCGCACAACCAACCAATAATGAGTGGTGTAAACTAAAGGATGACGAAAGGTATGGCTTCGAATTAAGTGCGAAGGGCAATTTTTTTGTTACGACGCTTGCGGACAGGATTCTCTTAAGTACCAGGGTCAACCTTTACTAATCCACGACTTGCCGACCAAAAGTAAGAAGGCAAGGCCTTATTCATTCTCACCACAGACAACCGGATCTTTCTAGTCGCGATGAAAGGTAATTTTATACACAGCCTAAAGGTAAAAAGGACTCTTAAACAAATAAATCCCGACTGGATAGTTTCTATGGAAATTCTAAAGGATAAAAGTGCAATTCAAAAGTATGGTTCATGGAAATCAAGGAGCGGTTATAATTAACTTGAAGGCAGGGACAATTGAAAAACTACCGCGTAAATTAAAGAGACATGAAATTACACCAAAGAATATGTTGGGTGGGTCACGACTGCCAACAATTACTTCGATCTGCCATTACATGTTCTTGCCGCCAATTGCAGCTCCAGGCCGGCAAAAATTAACCCGGACCAACTCCTTCCTTGGATTTTTTCCCAGGACCCATTATATTGAAAATAATTCCCTGCCCCATGTGATCGAATCCGATCATTAGCCCGCTGGGAATTGATTATAATGTTGTAAGCGTCAATGCAGACAATTGACTGGACCTTTTCAGTGAAATTAATCCATCTGTTCTTAGTGTCGGCAAATACAGTTAACGCACAAAACTCTGTGGAGTTATAAAACACAGGCATACCTATTACAAGGGTAAAAACGAAAAGGATGTGACTGCGACGGTCAAGGATATTAATATTGAAGACTTCCTGAAAGGGCCCAATTGACATGAATTTGATACCGAAATCACATGGGAAACTTAAACGATTGCACATTTCAATCATTACGCAATTGTGTATTCTCAGCCTTGCAAACGGCCAAGACATTTCCGGCGAACTTATGAGGAAATATCAATATGATGTTGCCACGGAAGGACAAACGTTTCTTTTAAGTGAATCAAAGAACGCATCCTATTTCCTCTTAGGAGAACTCCATGGAGAGAAAGAGATCCCACAATTACTGTATTCAATATGGCCTGAAATGAATAAACAAGGTTACAGTCATATTGTAGCTGAATTAAGTCCGTGGTCAGCAGACAAACTAGAGTTTGGTATTAGTCCTGATACGCTCAAACGAGAAGTCCTGTGGTCGAACAGGGAGGCAAAGATGCTGAGAACAAAGAATTCTACTCGGAAGAATCCAACGATATGGGGGTGTGACATGGAAGAAATTTCGATTGAACTACTTGTTCAGACTTTGGCGAAAGAAAATCCAAGCGACGTGAAACTCAAGAAGCTTATTGACCAATTAAGAGAAGGTTATAATCGCAAACTCGCTCCTTCTCTATTGGACAACTTAAGGGAATACAAGCCGGCAAATGACATCACTATAAACGGCATGCCGCTTTACGCAAGTATAATTGGTTCTCTCAAAATTGACAGTGCGCGCGCATTTCCAGATACCCGCCTTAAAGCTCAAATAGCACGTGAAAGTTTGATGAAAACGTACTTCTATTCTCGTTACAAAACTCTGCCTGCAGAAAATCCAGGTAAACTTCTTTTCAGGTTTGGTAGAAATCACCTACACCGGGGTTTTGATTCCCGGGGCATATCTACTCTTGGAAATTTTGTTTCAGAACTCGCATTCGCAAAAGGATTAAAATGTTTTAATGTGGCAGCTTTTGCAGCGGGGGGTAAATACTCAATGCTGGACAAAAGTTTTGAGGCGGACGAAAGATCTGATGATATCGCGTTTCAATTTTTTTGGGAACACGCTAAATACGATGCAACTGTTTTCGATTTAAGACCTATAAGGGACTATCTGCATTCAATAAGTTCACAAGGCAGGACAGAATTGCATAAACGGCTACTTTATTGGGCAGACAGCTATGACGCGATAATTTGCTATAAGACGGTAACCCCACTTAAACATTAGGGCTCACCATTTCTAACATACGATAAAATCAGGGTTACGAACGAATTGAGGACAAGGCCACACAGCCACCAATACATAAGGCTTCGCGTGGCCGGACGACAGAAGGATCAAAAAACGTTTGGGCCAGGATAAAGCGCCTGGTAAAGAGTGAGTGAAAAACACCAGCCACCAACAAAATGCATATGCAATAGTGGGCTTTTAGGCCTGTTTTTAGGAACATTGTACTAACTTAGTTTCAGCAACGGCTGACAACGACGCGGAAGTTGCCAGTACAAAACTATAGTAAATGGCGCTGATAAGGAGGATATTTTTACTCAGCGTCACGGCTTATCCATAAACATCGGCGGTCCGTTTAAACTTAACTATTATGACAGATAAAGAATTACAAGACTACTTTCACGGAATTGAAGAAAATTTTAATCAAGCTGTGATTTCAAATAAGGTGGAAGAAATCAAAAAATGTATTACCAAGGATTGGGTATTGGTTGATAGTCAGGGCGGAATAATACCCCAGGAAGGATTCTTTCAGGTCTTGGAACAAGGTTTACTTTCTCATTCAACAATGACTAAGGAGATTTTGAGAGTGAAAGTATATGGCAATATTGCATTAGTAACCGGACGTGGGCAAAATACCGGCAGTTGGAAAGGACAACCTCTGGAAGCTGACGAATGGATAACCGATGTTTATAAAAAAGAAAATGATAAATGGCTATGTGTCTTGACCCACTTAACACCAGTAAAAAAGTAGTTTGTACACTTGGTCACTATTGACACATTAAGAAAGGTTGCTCGTTCATTTCCCGAAGCAACAGAAGAACCTCATCTTTAAAAACTTCTTTCGAGTAAAAAAGAAAATCTTTTCGACTTACGACAACAAAAAGAAAAGAGCTTGTTTTGTAAGTTATCGGAAATTGACCGGGATGTTTTTTCATCTGCCTATAAAAAATAACTTTCCTGTAAACAAGGTTGGACACTTATTTAAATGAGCAAAGTACATCGTGACTTATTTTCAGACGCTTTGACCACAGCTTCCTGTACAGTTGCTCCAAGAAAACTTTCTGAAATAGTACGCCAAATCGGGTAGACGACCCCACCAGTAGAAACTGTTGGGGAGCACCTCTCCCACCCCTATACGTACGGGTTTCGTATACAGCGGTTCATTAAGTTGTGGAGATACTTATTGGCAGTATTTGAGCATAGACTCGTATCCTCTTTTGATAAGCCTTTTTAATGTGATGGTAGTAACCATGATTTGTGATTGGACTTTAGGCAACGGCCAAGGCACCCATTCGTGTCCTGCTCCATGCATAGGCCTGACCATTAGGGATGCCGAACCGGATAAGGAGATACTGCCGGAAGCGAATTTATGTACACCAATTTTGACAACTACGGCTTCTGGAACTTAGTGTTGATAAATCTTATTTTTGGGCTAGGGGTCTGGGAGACATTTTATCACACTGACAAATTCATGACCAAAAGATACCAAAGCAGGCAAAAGAGCCAATCTACGACCAGCAACAAAAGATAAAAATAGCAAATAGACAACTAACCGATCTCAATTTGGAATTTCCTCGATTGACCTAATACAAGAGAGATGACGGAAGAAGAAAAAAACGGACTCAAAACGCCGTAGTTCAGTTAAAGGGAGCAACCGATGTAACCTTTGTTCGGGAAGACGGGTCTAATACCCCGTAACTCCACCTCAAAATCGTGTTCAATAATTACCTAAAAATCGCCCTGCGCAGCTTATTACGCCACAGGTTTTTCTCTGCTATAAACATTTTCGGGCTTGCTGTGGCGATGTCCATTAGCATGGGCATTATTATGATCGTGGCCGACCAGGTGGAGTATGACCGCCATAATTCGAAACACGACCGGATATACAGAATTATCACCACCCGCGTGAACAGCGATGGTAGTGATGGTCAGCGCAATGCCTCTGCTTCTATGGCGCTGCGTAACGAGCTGCTTGAAAAATACACCGGGATAGAAAAAGTGGTGCGGCTGAGGTACGGCTTCGGGACCCACTGGCTAGAATTCGAAGACCAGGATGTAAATATTCCGCTGGCAGGGTTCTATGCCGACCCTGAAGTATTTGATTTTTTCGAATACGAATTTCAGTATGGAGATCCGGCCTCAGCACTGAAGGAACCCTATTCCGTTGTTCTCACCCGCAAGGCTGCCAACAAATTGTTTAAAGAGGAAAACCCCATTGGTCTTACGATTAAAGTGGGTAAAATCGGAACCTACACGGTAACAGGAGTATTGAAGGAAACTTCAAAGAAGTCCCACATTGTATTCGAAGCGCTGGCCAGCATGGCAACCATTGAAAGTTTGAAAGCGGAAAGCAATAGTGAGGTGACCGACTTCTCTAATAACTTTAACCACTGGACTTATATTTTACCAGAGCGGGGAACATCAACCACCGATATTCAGCAGCACCTTGATAAAATCTACCAGGAGCACATAGCCCTGATCACAAATCCGGATATCCAAAAGATGAAGTTCGGACTGCAGCCGATGAGCGATATCACGCTCGGCCCACTGATCAACAATACCATCGGCCCCATGCTGCCCTTGGGGTTTGTATACTTCTTGAGTGCGTTGGCTATCATTATTCTTCTAACTTCATGTTTTAACTTCACCAATTTGTCAATTGCCCGATCGCTAACCCGAGCCCGCGAGATCGGTGTTCGCAAGGTGACAGGCGCAGCACGATGCCAGATATTTGTTCAGTTTTTAACAGAGTCAGTGTTGGTTGCGATGGTAGCGCTGGTGATCGCCTTTGCGTTGCTGTTGCTAGTACGGCCACTGTTGCTCCAATTGAATTTTGCCCGTATTTTCCGGTGGGGGCTGGAATCGAACTTAGTGGTATATGGCATCTTTGTTCTTTTTGCACTGGTTGTCGGAATTCTTGCCGGCCTTTTTCCGGCCATTGTTCTTTCCGGATTTCAACCTGTTAAAGTGCTGAAGACCATGAACAATTTGAAGATATTTTCAGGCATGGGCGTCCGAAAAGCATTGCTTGTGTCACAGTTTACCTTGTCTCTTTTCTTTATCCTGTCTGTGATCATTATGCAGAACCAGTTGAGCCTTTTTACCAATAAAGACCACGGTTTCAATATGGAGAACAACGTCATGTTGAAGTTGAATAGTACTGCACCGCATACGCTGAAAACAGAATTATTGACGTACAGCAACATTCAAACTGTGACAGCCGCTTCGCACGTAGCAGCCTCAGGTCCCAGCAATATCAATGGATTCAAGAAATCGTTAGATGAAAGGGATTGGACGATCCTCAATTATTTTATGGTTGACGAAGACTACCTGAAAAACATGGATTTGAAATTAGTGGCGGGAAAGTTCTACATGGCTGAACAAGAAGCATCAAACAAAGACTACATCGTCATTAACGAGGAAGCAGTCAAGGCATTGCAGTATGAATCACCGGTGGATGCCGTAGGTGAGGAAATAATTTCCCAATCGGATTCAACGCGTAAAACCATCATCGGCGTGGTTGTAAACTACAACCACCGCGCCCTCTTCCAGACCATTTCACCACTGGCCCTGATGTACAATCCGGGTCAATTTAATCTTCTGCAAGTAGGCTACAGCGGAAGCTATGAAAACGCAGTCGAGAGCATAGAAAAAGCCTGGACAACTGTTAATCCCGAACTAAAAATTGAATACAATAAAGTGAAATCAGAAATAACCCGCTTCTATGAAATTGTCTTTGGAGATATTGTAAGGATACTCGGCCTCGTTTCTTTCTTGTCGATTTTAATTTCCTGCCTGGGTTTATTGGGCATGGCTATGTATACGACCGAGACACGCGCGAAAGAGATTTCCATCCGCAAAGTGCTCGGTTCCGACAGCACATCATTAGTCTTGTTATTATCTAAAGGGTTTTTGAGCGTACTGGCACTTGCTATCGCTATAGGTGTTCCGACTGCATACCTTGTCAATAATCTCTGGCTGGAGATGATTGCCTATCATACTTCTGTCAGCCTGCTCATTATAGTTCAAGGGGTTTTGATATTGCTGCTATTTGGAGTGCTAACGGTTGGCTCTCAAACGATCAGGGCCACTTTTGTTAGCCCGGTGAATAATTTAAAAATTGATTGAAGATAATCTCATGGCTTCTCAAACGAAAATTACATGAGAGAACGTTGACAAAAAAAACCTTCAGAAACCACCCCAAAGGCCAGCGCCACAAATTCCAACACACCTCCAGCGCATTCGCATCCGTGTGGTTCAAGAGTGAGCGTGGCACAGTGCACATATCAAAGGTCTACCACAGGGACAAGTAAACGGCTTCGGGACAACGTTGGCTTTGGAAAAACAAAACACGGGACAGACCAAAAAGAATACGGCCGACTCTTTGCATTTTTTAAGAACATTGTGTTCCGGCCTGCCCGCTTCATTTGGCACATGCCATAGGCCGAGCAAACCCATCCAGCACCAAAACCAGGGCAAGAGCCAAATCCCCCAACCACTGGAGAATTGATTTTCGGACAATTTATCATACTTATTTCTTATGGCAGGCTACACCGACCTGAAAAACATCAATATGTTAATCGGGAAATACCAGGCGGGCACGAAGAGTTACCAGAGAAGCCTCCTAATCACATTGATTTTTCTGGAGGCTTGAAAATACCGGAACGATGAAACTACAGTTCAATTTAAATTAAAATGAAGTACCACCCGCTATATTGTGGTCTTTTACCTCCATATTGTTGTATGAAAATACCGTTGCATAGTAAAGTCTTTTTCGCCTTGCTGGTGCTGTATTCCTTTACAGGGAAATCACAAATTGTATGGATCGATTCTGTAAAGAGGGTTGCTGCCAGACAACGCCCCGACACTACAGCGGTGCTCACCCTAATTTCGATAAGTGAATCGTACCAGTTCTATTATCCCGACTCTGCTTTGGCCTATGCTCAGCGGGCACTGCATATGTCAGAGAAGCTAAAGTATGATGATGGAACATTCCGGTCGATCGTGAATATTCACAAGGCATTGTTTGTACTGGGAAACTACGCGTTGGATCTCGACTATGCTTTCAAGGCGCAAGCAATAGGCCAACGAATTTCCACGCCCTTTACGCTAGGCTGGTCGAATGGCATGCTGGGTGACTGCTATTATAATCTGGGAGAATATGAAATGGCATTACACTACTATCGCGAGGTAATGAAAATTGCCGAAGCGAATGCCCTGCCCGACCTACACGAGATCTACAGCAACGGAGCGCCGGTGTTCATCAAACTTCGTCAATATGACTCGGCTTTGTACTATGCACAAAAAGGTTACACCCTATTCAAGCAGCAGCCACGATCCTATGATGAATACCGGATTCAATATACAAAGGGCACGATGTTCCGGTTTTTAGGCGATGCTTTTGCAGGCAAACGTTTATATGACTCATCTTTGTTTTACTATCGCAAAAGCATACCCTGCTCGGAATATGTTAACCTCGAATACAACAAGACCGATGTATACAATGGAATGGCGCTGGTATTTATGAATCAACACCACCTGGATTCTGCCATACATTACGCAAAAAGGGTTTTCTCGGGGAAGACCATACAATCGTACCCCATCGGTTTGCTGCTGGCTGCGAATACACTGGCTGAAAGTTACCAGGTTCAAGACAGGCCTGACAGTACACTAAAATATTTGCGCCTCATGCTCAGCATCAAGGATAGTTTATTCAGTCGCGAAAAAACGGCAGCGGTTCAGAATATTCTTTTCAAGGAACAGGAGAAGCAGCGGGAGGTACTGGCCGCAAAAACTGAATTGAAAAACCGATATTGGGTATACTCCATCAGTGGTTTACTTGTCGTGATCATAGTTATCGTGATTATCCTTTTGCGGAACCACAGAATATGTCAATTGCAAAACGTGCGTAACCAGATTGCAGACGACCTTCACGACGATATTGGTTCCACCCTGAGCAGCATCAGCATTATGAATGAGTTGGTGAAGGCTAAATCGAATGGAGAATCACTCCCCTTACTCACCTCCATCGGCGAAAATACCAGCATCATACAAGAGAACATGAGCGATATTATCTGGACCATTCAATCCGGAAACGATCGTTTTGATAATGTATTTCAGCGTATGAAGCAGTTTGCATCCGATTTGTCCGAAGCTAAGAATATTGAATTTGATTTTGCAAGTGATCCGGCCCTTTCCGCCATGAAGTTGCCCATGGAGAAGCGCAAAAATCTTTACCTCTTCTTCAAAGAGGCAATTACCAATGCTACCAAGCACGCGGAAGCTAAAACGATCTCGGTCCGGATGGTGAAAGGAAACCAATTGCTGGAGCTGAGTATTGCCGATGACGGCAAAGGTTTCGACACCACTCAGCAATCCAACGGAAACGGAATGTGTACCTTACGGAAACGCGCTGCAGATTTAAAGGGAGTTTACAAAATTGTATCCGATCGAAATAAAGGAACGAAGGTGCAACTAAAATTTAAAATCACCTGAACGGGTGACTGACTTTAAACAAAAATCTTTGTTCTTTCGTATTCAATGTATTGTTCATGATAATTAAAGTAGCCCTTTTTGAGGATAACAAGACCCTTCGGGAGAGCCTGAAACAATTGATCAACAACGAAGGGGACATGACGTGCACCGGAGCGTTTCCAGATGCTAATACCTTGAGGCGTAGTATGCAGCTATCCCTTCCGGACGTAGTGATGATGGATATCAACATGCCTGGCGTTTCGGGAATAGAAGCGGTACACTGGATCAGGGAGAATTTTCCGCACGTGCAAATCATGATGCAAACCGTGTTTGAGGACAACGACAAAATATTCGCGGCTATCTGTGCCGGAGCCTCGGGGTATATGCTGAAGAAAACACATCCAAAAAAAATGATAGAAGCCGTGCGGGAAACGTATCATCGCGGTGCACCCATGACAGCCTCAGTTGCCGTAAAAATCCTACAGATGTTCAGGGCACAGCATACCATAACGAAACATGAATTCATTGATCTTTCGGTTCGTGAAAAAGAAATTCTTACCTTGCTTGTAAAAGGTAACTCGTATAAAGCCATTGCATCAGCATGTTTTATTTCTATTGATACTGTCAGCACGCACGTCCGGCATATTTACGAAAAACTTCATGTACATTCCAAAAGCGAAGCTGTTGCAAAAGCTATCCAACAGAAATTGATCTAATATCCCTCCGTAAATTTCCTCTTCACCTCTTTTCCCTGATTGTATTTGAATGGAATCCCGTCCCCGAATCACCAGTTCAGGTGATTGTATCGGAGCGATCGTCCCGATACATTTGTTTCAAATCAAAAGACAGCGTTATTAAATTTCATAAGTATAACGTATCAAAAATTCTATCATTAATAACAACATTATGACACTGAAAAAAAACAATCGGATCGGCTCTAAAATCAATAGAGGGAAATTTAGCGACATTTTAAAAACGTGTCCTTCCGTTGCGCTGATAATGATCGTTACTCTTTTAACGACTCCATTATTTGCGCAAAACAATAAAGACACCATTACCTCCGTATATTCAGCATCAGAGGACACATATCAAAAAATGCTTGACTATTCCAGGCCAGGAAAGCATCATCAGTTACTTGCCGACCTTGTGGGAACATGGGCGTTTAAAGGCAGACATTACGAATGGACAGATTCTGTCACAAGCAAAGTCTCTTTGGAGTACAGCGGCACTGTTGTCAGAGAATCATTTGCCAATGGACGCTATTTTATTGTACATGTAACCTCTGAGGGTAAATTACAAATGCCCATACAGGATGGTAAAATGAAGGAAGTAAAATTTCAAGGCCTTGAAATTGAAGGCTATGATAATGTAAAAAAGAAATTCGTAAGATCATCCATCGGCAATCACCTCAATAGTTTTATAGCGGCGTCAGAAGGTACTTATGATTCAACGACAAAAACCATCACGTTTGATTCTGAATTTGAGCCTATTCCAGGAATGAAAACAAAAGATCATTTCCGTTTTATCTTAATTGATAAGAACCACTACAAATGGGAGTATGATCAAGAAGAAAAGGGAAAATACAGAATGGGAAGTGAAATTGAGTTCACAAGGGTTAAAGTAAAATAATTTAACAACTAATAAACCTATTGTTGTTGTGTTGTACTTTTCAGCCAACTTTTAAAGGAATGACAAAATACTCCGTCAGTGGATATTGACACCGAAGTTTATTCTATGAGACCTTCTCAATGACGACTACGAAGTCGCACGCATACAACCAAGCCAGCCAAAAGTGCGCTCCTTTCAGTATAGGTGGACAAACAACCTCAAAAAAGAATATAAACAATACATTTTTCCGGGTATAGGTCTTTGAGAGACTGCCGGGCCTCCCATCCTCGTTTTACTCCACTATTTGCGACGGCTGAGTGACGTATAAGCTAAATGTTTTATCTTCGCGATTACGTTTGGCCGCTTTTGGGCAATGACGTTTCAAAACGCCACCCAATGCAAATCGCCAGACATTAGCGGAAACCCTTACGGACCTCATCTATGAAGGAACAGAGACTAAAACACTATGCAGCAAATTGAGCTGGCAATTGGAAATGAATTAATAACTTTTGAGAAATACTTTAACGACTCCTTTAAAAGTCAGGTCGGATTGCTCGACAAAATTCTATCCTTCTTAGCCAAAACAAAAGGCAAACAGATGAGACCAATGTTTGTACTCTTGTGTTCCCGCATTGGTGGGGAAATTAACGACACGACATACAGGGCAGCTTTATTTGTTGAAATGATACATACATCTTCGTTAATACACGACGATATTGTTGATGACTCGGCACAGAGACGGGGTACATTTTCAGTAAATGCCCTGTGGAAAAACAAAATTGCAGTTTCCGCAGGCGACATTATATTTGCGAAAGCCATTTCTTTGTTAGTTAATAATCAGGATTACAAAACATTAAAGATCCTCTCTTCATCGATCGAAAAGGTTGTTTCCGGAGAGCTGTTGCAAATGGAGAAGGCAAAAAAAATCAATTTTGACGAAGAAATTTATTACGAAGTCATTAGAGGAAAGACAGCTTCGCTATTAGCTTCCGCTTGTTCCGCGGGAGCCGCTTCGACGTTTAAAGACGAAGAAGCAATCAGTAAGTTTTATCAGTTTGGTGAAAATGTGGGCATGGCGTTTCAAATAAAAGATGATTTATTAGACTATAGCGAACTGGAAATTGGTAAACCCACTGGTAGTGATATTAAAGAAAAGAAAATAACACTACCTCTTTTGTACACATTAAAAAATTGTGACGCATCATTACGAAAACGATTGATAAGAATCATAAAACACAAGCGTATTACGGATGATAACGTATTGTTTTTAATAGAACAAATGAAAAACGCAGGGGGACTGCGATATGCAGAGGAAAAAATGTTGCAGTTTCGCGACGAAGCCTTGAAGATCCTATACGATTTTCCTGCTTCAGACTCGCGACAAGCATTAGAATATCTGGTTAAATATACAACAGACCGAAAAAAATAACGACGACAAAAAAGCAGCCGCTAACACAGTTTTCATCAGGCGGGCTGAAGCGACAAACCGGAGCTTGTGCTTCGTACATGGTTCAGGGCAGGCCGGCAGTCTTGTGCTCCCAGACCCGTACGGACGCAAGGCCCGAAACCGCCAGTGGCAAGTGTAACAGACAAAAGCAATAACATACAACAATGCAAGATCTATTATTTGACTTTATATCAAAATACATTTCTCTGACAGAAGAAGAGAAGAACGTAATCGTTTCCTTGAACATATTTCGCTCGCTAAAAAAAGGAACAACTTTACTCAAGGAAGGACAAAGATCGAAAGACAGCTATTTTGTTCTAAAAGGCTGTATCCGGACATATTATGTTATAGACAGCGAAGAAAAAACCACTGCTTTCTATACAGAAATGGAAGCTTTGACACCCCCTTGTGTAATAAGCAAAACTCCATCCGAATATTATATAAGCTGTATAGAAGACACTATACTCACCGTTTCAAACTCCGATATGGAAGCAGAAATAAACAGTAAGTTTCCAAAGTTTGAAATCATGTGCAGAATATTGGCGGAAGAATTGTTAGCCAAGCAACGAATAGACTTTGACGAGTTTAAGACTTCTTCACCTGAACAACGATACCTTAACCTGCTCCAAAAACGACCGGACCTCATTCAACGTGTTCCACAACACCAATTAGCGAGTTATTTAGGCATCAAACCTCAATCATTAAGCAGGCTGAGGGCCAGGATTCTGGAAAAAAAGAGCTAAAACGCATTTCTTAACTTAAGTGAACGGGTTATTGTCTCCCGCCAATACACTTTTGCGGTATCGTTCCACATAAAAAGGAAGAAATGCAAAAGAGAACTCTATGGATTGGACTTGCCTTCGCGCTGGCAAGTAGTTTACAGATGAATGCACAAAATGTTAAAAAAGACAGCACCTATAGAAGGTGGTATGTCGGGAGTTCACTCCTGATGTTTGGAAATTTTTCCAAAGTCAACAACCCTGAGTATATACAATTAAATGTTGGATACAGGATAACACCTAAAGATGTAGTTTCCTTTGAATTTAAAAGATCCGTTTATTCCTGGCCAATCGGTATCCCTTTTGGGCCATCGTTTGACGCCCCGGGTCTCAATTATCCCGGACATGCACGCATACTTGCACCAACATTAGGATACCAGCGTTTCTGGTGGAAAGGAGTCTACACATCCGTTCATGCATTGAACGCTTTTGAAAAATATCTGGATGAGGATAACAAAAAAATCGGAAACGGATACACGTTATATCTGAACTTCCATTTGGGTTACCAGTTCAAGTTTTTTAAAAACCGCTTATTTTTTGAACCGGCTATTGGATGCAGTTATTGGCCTGTAAGAACGAATGTTCCGAAATCTTTCAAAATATTAGAAAACAAATGGCCTAACTACTTTATTCAACCCGGGCTTAATTTTGGGTTTAATTTTTAAAATGATTAGCTGGCGGCAGTTATTGCACCCGGAATGGTTCTCCTGAATTTTTTCCACTTCACCAGGCGAAAATAACCATTACGAAAAAACAATTAAGTGAACGATGTTAATTTTCACGCCAGTCTCTATTTGCAGCATCGCTTAACATCCATTAAAATAAAATGCAAAAGAATTTCTTATTCATTGGTTTTGTCATCGTAATGACAAGTACGCACCAACTCAAAGCACAATATGCTGAAACAGACAGCACTTACAAAAAATGGTTCGTTGGCAGCACAATGTTTCTACTGGGTAATTTTGATACTACAAACCCTCCCGGCTTTGCTCAACTGAATTTAGGTTATCGTATTACAGGAAAAGATGTTATCTCTCTTGAACTAATAACGTGGAAACATGCCTGGCCGCTTGGCATTAACCCATTTTATAATAATGCCTACGGAAAACCAGACGAGAAATTTCCAGGTTATATAAGAGAATATGGAATTGGCCTGGCTTATCAAAGGTATCTTTGGAAAGGTCTTTATGTTGCAGTACATGCAATGCCTATGTGGCAAACATTTAAGAACGAAAACGGCGATAAGGTAGGTGACGGTTTCATTATATTCAACACGTATCGGGTAGGTTATCACGTTAAGCTCTTTAAGGACAGGTTTTTTATAGAACCATCTCTTGGGGTTGCCGGCCGTCCTTATTTCACTGAAATGCCTGATGGTTTTAAAGAAAAAGACGACAAGTGGCCAAAATGGACGCCTGAACCAGGGCTGCATTTCGGATATAATTTTTGATTGATAATTATGAATACACAAAATGAACTGGAAGAAATCAAAGTCAGTTTGAAACTCAAGCTTGCTACGCTGTGGGCGAGTTTGATGTTTATCATTATCTATCTTGATTATTTCGCCTTATATATGCCGGGTACCATAGAAAATATTCTGGTAGGAAGGGTGTTTGTATTTGATATTACGCAAGGATTTCTTGTGGCAGCACTCGCCTTAGTGACAATTCCGGCACTGATGATTTTCCTTTCCGTTACCCTGCCGGCTAAAGTAAATCGCCGGGCAAATATCAGTATTGCTGCGGTGAATATTCCCTTTATATTGTTTAATCTGGCAGGAGAAGCCTGGATGCACATGGTGTTTGGCGCTGTTGTAGAAGTCGCTCTTCTTTGTCTGATTATCCGTTATGCATGGAAATGGCCTCGTGTTGAAACATGAACAGAATCGGTAAATCTGACTGATGGGAAGAAAAAGCTGAAAATAAAGATTAACAAAGCGCTAATTCCTACAAGGAACATTGACATCATTAGGGGCCAATTAAAAGTTGCTATTACTGCTTCAGGACACCAGTGACGACCAGGAGACGGACTATTTGTCTTTCGCTATTAATACATTCCTGGGAACATGGTATAGACCAAAAGAAGTCAAACGAGGTATTGGACTGTGACGCAACCCCACCGGTAACCACTGACCGTGAGCGCCTGACAGGACTGCAAATACGGATTTGAATTCAGCGGTTCATTAAGATGACGAGATACCCTTTCGTAACAAGCGTGCATAGATTCGTAGCCTCCCTTAATAACCCTTCAAGGGTGATCGTTGTTCCTAAAACAGGACCTTTCGCGATTCCCCCCACCCCTATTTGTTTTCGGGTCCGTATATATGCCTGACCGTTATGAACACAAACCCGAACCAGATTTCCTCTTTTTTCCGCCCCAAAAAAGTTCAGGCCGGCAGTTGCGACCCAGGCTGGTCAAAACTACCCGGATCCCTGCTCCTTCCCTGGAATTTCTCCCCGACCAACTATATTCAATAAAGCCCCCCCTGATCCAATCTGATCGACAGCCCACCGGGAATTGGTGATCTTGAGAATAACGGCAATACGTTTATCCCCATAAGATATACGAACATGGGTCCAAAAAATGCCAATAGGTTTTTTGAAATAATGCTTTTCAGTATAATTGGAATTCGCTTATCTTGCTAATGATAACGGTAATGCGGATACCGTGTCGTTAGCGGCAAGCCATTTTGACTGAGACTACAAATAACGTGGGACAAGGACATGAAAGCTTTTGTAATTTTTCCGACTATTTGTGTTTTCTTACTTACAATGACTTTATTGGCGTTAGACGGACAAACGAAACAGAGGACAAAGATAATCTCGTCGATTATAGTGACCGCTTTATTTGGCGGACTTATGACATGGTTTTCTTTGGACGCATTTCTATTTCTTTACTATCTGAATTTCATCGGTGTATTGATCTGCATTCCTTGTTTGACATACTTGACATATCGACTACTAAGCAAAAATCAACATAAAGGAGTAAACTGGATTCGGGTATTGGGACTCGGTATCCTTTCAACCGTGGTGACAGTTGCGATCGCAGGATTTTTAATCTTCATTTCATTCATGTACAACCCAATGGACCCGCCGCAAAATGGACAGTCGACAGAAGGGACGGGTGAGTAAATGGCCAGCCGCTAACAAAATGTATATGCAATGGTGTGCAGTCTGCACGATTTTAACAGTGTTTTACTAAATTAGTACGCACAACGGGGACAGTGACGCGGTAAGGGTGCCAAAGTCATTCCTCTCGTCATTTAACTTTGGCACCCTCATCACACCACTGCATATACATAGCCGTTAGCAAACATTTCCAAAATGAACAGACTTGTATATGTGACTATACTCCTCGTAACTATTTCAGTAACGGCTTGTGACATAAGGAGCGACAATTGGTACACTTCAAAGTGCGAGTTACTCTGTGATGAAGAGAAGGGCAAATTTCTGGATATTAGGAAACTCGAAACCCATAAAATTGGAGTTGCTTACGACACAATTCAAATAGCAAAGAACGATTCTGTGACTATTACTTTTGACATTATCACTGACTGCTGCCTTGATTTTGAAACAAGTGCTGACCTGAGACTAGACACACTCATTCTTCAATACAAACTGGCAGGTGACACATTATCCCCATGTGACTGCTACTGCGACTACAGAATGATATATAAAATTAACAAAGAAAACAAGGACTGGTCAACGTTGAGAATTGAGGGAACTGACCGATACTAAAATGTTTGGAGGACAAAACGTTTGCTAACAGTATGTATAAGAAATGGCCTGGTTCGGTTTACGTTAAAAGTGCTATCTTTCTATCAAGCGCGGTTGTAGGGGATAGTTTTGCAGTAGGTCGCCAAAGTCATTCCTTCGTCATTTAACTTTGGCTCCTATGCCGGCCACTTCTTATACACAAGCGCCAGCAATGCCATAAAGATGAGAGTCATTCTAACAATTTTGACGATGGCATTATCACTTGATTCTTTTGGACAAGTGATTAATGGAACCATTAGCTTTATAAAGGACAACAATGAGTACAATATAGTCTGGGTGACAGCCAAGGCAATAAAACAGACTAAGGACAAGGAATCAAAAATGGCCAAGTCCGACAGCTTGGGACATTTTAAAATTGAATTTGAGGAGAGCGGACAATATCAATTATCTGTAAACGGTCCATTTGAACCTGACACGACATTTCTTGTTGACGTAAGGCAGAGTGAAACTTTAGAACTCACTATTAGTTATCCGCCTAAAATTTGCCCGTATGAAAAATCAAAGATGACCGGCATCTGCCCTGAAGGCAATCACAAGGACTATGTGATTCCAATAGAATACGGACTAATTGTAGGAGACGAAGAATTCATGAAGAAAGTGAAGAACAATGAAGTTGAGTTAGGTGGATGTATGGTGACTGACTGTGATCCAAATTGGTACTGCACGACCCATGACAGAAGATTTTGAATTTTCGAATTGGCACAGCTGGCCACAAAATGTATTGTAAATGGCCCTGACAAGGAGGACTTTTTTATATTTTTGCTCAGGGCCACTTCTTATACATAAACGTTGCCAGCAATTGGGCTGGACAACGACGCAACCGACAAACAATTGAAACTAGTAATACATGTTGTACGAATGTAATTTACCGAGACTTTTAATGTTGAAATACTTACCACTGATGGGTGGAGTGCTCATACTTTTCGTGTTTATCCCACAAGTAATCGGTGACCAGCCTCACTTGTGGCCGGTCATTTTACTGGACATGGCATTTCCTTTTCTTATCGCGATTCTATTAATGGTTCTTTTCTTCAGTATGAAGAACAAACTAAAATATGTGTTGATCGGAAAATCAAAGTTGATAATCAAAAATAATGGGCAAGAGACTGAATACAATTGGTTGGACGTGGAAACCATAAGTTTAAACCGTATTTTTGGACTCTACAAACTCAAAATAAAAAACGAAGACGCCGTTTACTTCACTCCATATGGCATGACAACTTGGTTGACAGGTGACAACAGTGACATGGGAGTGATTATAAACAAAATGAAAAAGGAACTTCAAATTTGATTAAACCCAACTGCTGGCAACAAAATGTATATTAAATGGCCCTGATAAGGAGGACTTTTTTTATTTTTGCTCAAGGCCACTTCCTATATATAAACGTTGTGCACCATATTTACTTTGACAAGTAGTTTTCTATGACAACAAATCCATTTATTGACATTTGGTTAAATACACGTTTGACAACACGTGAGATAATCGATAATAATTATAAACGATTAATGAATGTGTTGTTTTGTGTCAGTGGAGTTGTATGGCTTTATTCCAGATTGACAAAAATGCCCCAATTCGGGGACAAGTATGACTGGTTGGTAATCGTAACCGTGACAATTCCAGTTGGACTTGTAATTGGTCTATTTATTTCAAGAATAGTAGCACTTTCAATTTACTGGACCGGAAAGATAGTTGACGGACAATCTAGTTACAAAGAAGTGTTAAGAACTACAGCTTACGCCAATGTACCCAGTTTGGGACTACTAGTAATGTTGATTGTTAAATTTTTAATATTTGGCAAGGAACCCATTTCCTCATTACGACCAGAGATGGCTGATAATGTTTTAATTGTAAGTTTCATCACTATAATTGAGGCAGCAATAGGAATTTGGAATCTTGTGATTTATATCAAAGTGGTTTCAGAGACACAACGGCTGACAATTGGAATGGCAATAATTAATTTACTTATGGCATTTACCATCGTTGGACTATTTAACTACTTCGTTGTAATAAAATGGTTGGAGTCATAAATACAGTGCACAACAAAGTGTCTGCGCAAGGCTCCAATGACACAGACTCACGCAACAAGAAAGAGGAAAATGAAAGTAACGATACACTTGACAATTATTTTGTTCATCGTTGGACTACTCAGCTGTGGGAATAAGAAAGAGAAGGAATTTTCAATGAATGATGCGAGTCGACCCTACTACGAAAACAAAGAACTGGCTTTGGAGAAAGGTGATACTAATGCGTACCACGAGATGAGCATCGAGTTCATGGACTCACCAAATGACGACAGATTTCTAATGACGGCACTGTTTATGGCAAATAAGTATAATTATGGACCTGCCTACCTTGACGTATATTATTGCCTGACTGACTATTATCACAAAGTCGACAATAAAGAGCTTGACGACCTGGATGAAAAAACGAGACAGCTTGCAATAAAATATTTGACTGACGGAGCTAATACAGGACACAACGACTGTAAACAAATTCTTGGACAGCTATACATGGACGGGAAACTTTTTGGAAAAGGATACAATTAAAGGAAAGGAACTGTTAAAAGAGATTGAGTGAAGTCGCCCAGCGCACAACAATGTGTATCTGCAAATTAAACCAGATTAATTATTTTTAAAGGAAAATTTTAAACTGCATAAACACAAACGTTATGCCCCATTGCTTTTCAACCATTTGCACATCTAAAACGAAATACTTACTTTTGACGTAAGTAACGCCTGGCGATAGTATTATTGTTTCCTTTGGCTCAAAAATGACCAGAAAGATATGGGACGGTGAACGAGTAAAGGATTTCCCAACCGAGCTTCAGGAAATCTCAAGACGAAAGTTGAGAATGCTGAACAATTCGCAAAACCTAACGGACTTGCAAGTGCCACCATCCAACCGACTTGAAAAAATGAAGGGGAATTTGAAAGTGTATCACTCCATTCGAATTAATGACCAATGGAGAATAATCTTTAAATGGGATAACGGAAGTGCGGCGGACGTTGAAATTATAGACTATCATTGACAAATATGAAAAAACTTAGAAACATTCATCCTGGAGAGGTCCTGCAAGAAGAATTCCTAATTCCCTTGGGACTCAGTGCATACAAATTATCGAAGGACATTGGAATACCACAAACAAGAATTTCAGAAATACTTAAGGGCAACAGAAGAGTGACTGCGGACACAGCACTTCGCTTATCACGTTATTTTGGAAACTCGGCAAAATTCTGGCTTGGAATTCAAGATGACTATGATATTGAAGAAGAGGAACGCCTCAAATCAAAAGAATTAGGATCTATTGAACAGTACCAAAGCAACGCGGCATAACAAAATATATATGCAATGGTGTGCAGTCTGCATGATTGTAACAGCGTTTCACTAAATTAGAACACACAAGGGGGACAGTGACGCGTAAGGGCGCCAAAGTCATTCCTCTCGCCCCGCCTTCAGAGGCTTGCGGCGGGCAAACATTTAACTTTGGCACCCTCATCACACTACTGCATATACATAGCCGTTAGTGGGAACCCGCAGAACGACCAAGAAGACATTAAACGAACTGAATTAAGGAACGACTTTACATTACTTTCCAATAACTTTTTTACGATGAGCCAAACCCCAAAAGTGAAGCTCGTCTATCACTTTTTCAAGCGACAAACCGTGTGGAGTAATGGAGTATTCAACCGTTGGCGGAAAAGTGTTATAAACTTCCCTGGTGACAAGCTTATTCTCTTCAAGACTTTTCAACTCCTTGGATAGAGTTTTATCGGTAATACCTTTAACTTCTCTTGATATTTGCTTAAAACGTTTAGGACTTTCAGACAACGAAAATAAAATAAGCAACTTCCATCTTCCTTCAACGGCTTCAAGAGCATCTTTTATGGACAACATAGTTTTCGGACAACCACCTTTTGACAACATAAATTTAAAACTTTACGATACTTCCAATTTGGATAGTGCTTTCCAAACAGGAAGTAATATCATTTAGATAGCAAAGGTAATTAAATTTGTGCCAACAAATAAAAAAATGATATGACAACTGAAGAAAAAAAAACGAAAACAATGAACATTATCCTTTGGATAACACAAGGACTTTTAACCTCAATTTTTATTTGGGCAGGTTTTATGAAAATATTTAAACCCGAAGATTTGCCATTCCCTTGGGTAAAAGACAACACAAACCTTGTTCTAATAACAGGCATTGTGGACTTATTAGGCGGACTTGGAATTGTATTGCCGACATTATTTCGTATTCAACCTAAACTGACAATTTTCGCAGCTTATGGAATTATTGTTTTAATGACAGTCGCAAGTGTCTTTCATATTTCAAGAGGCGAAGCAAAAGACATCGGGTTTAACATTTTTATGGCTCTACTCGCTGTATTTGTTGCTTGGGGCAGACAAACAAAAGCTCCGATAACACCTAAAAATTAATAGCAGACGACAATCGGGTATGCCACAATCAGCGGTTTGGTGTAATGGGGGCTGACGTTCTTCGTATGAAAATTTGTGCTAAATTTGAACAGTGTGCTTCGTATCAAGTGTTGGGCTGAAAAGCCCCACTACGCCAAGCCGCAAACCGTTGGCAGCAATTTAAGTGACACATTTCAAGTTTCTAAAATTTAACTGTATGAAAAACATAGTATCTGCCATCAAAGTTTCAGCCCTTCTCTTAGTAACGGTGACAGCTGGCCACCCTCAAAGTTCGACTAACAATGTTGAAACGGAAATAAGAAAATTAGAAGCAGAACAGGTTGAGTATCTCATGAATGGCAAGCTTGCCGAAATAAAAAACAACTGGGCTTCGGACTTCACCGTCAACAATCCTTTCAACGTAGTGCAAGATGCAGCCACAGGTCCAATACAAAGTGGCGTATTGACCTATTCAAAGTTTGAACGAAATATTGAGAAAGTGCTGCTACATGACTCCGTCATTATAGTAATGGGAAATGAACTGGTAATTCCTAAAACAGCTCCAAAAGGCAGCTCGCATGACACTAATCAGCCAATTAAAAGACGTTTCACTAACGTATGGATGTGGAAGGACGGGAAATGGCTGATGATTGCCCGTCACGCTAGTAACATATGTTCAGATTAAGCGTCTGGCTTTTTTAAACGACAACGACTATAAACGAATATGCTGCAGGGTGTTTCAAAATGCAAAAAAGGTTAAAACAATTTATTATAGAAAGTAACTGCTGCCAACAAAGTATATAAAACAATGCCGGCAAGGTTGATTTTAATTTATTATTCTGGTGTGCCGGCACATTTCAAATACGAACGCTGGCAATTGGGCTGGCTCCGTGGACAGTGATGTAAAAAATGAAAAATGGGAGACGCCTGATAATCAAAACCGACTTTTCTCCGCGGAGAATTCTCAACACGGAGACTTTGGCCAAAGTAAAAACCTAAAACGACATAATATGCATTTTACAACATTAGTAACCAGTGTATTTTATACAGATCTTTCAGACGGACTTAAATTATTTGTCGACTGTTTACAATTTACGATTAAACACAAAGATTTAAATGCTTCACAACCTTACTGTGTATTAGAAAAAGACGGAATAGGTATTATGGTCTTTCAAGACGAACAATTAGCAAAAGAACATAATCCGGAACTAAGGCTTGTAACGGACAATATTGAAGAAGTATATGAAGAGGTATCCGCATTATATCCTCATCTACTTCACCCAAATCTTAACAAAGTTACACGCAGACCCTGGGGTGCAAAAGAATTTGCGATTGCGGACAATCAACTCGGCATTAGATATCAGCAATGGTGACAATTAGAGAAAAAGTAAAAACAACGAATCGCTAACAGGGTTTGGCAACAGGTGGGTTCCGTGGACAATAACGTATAAAGAGAAAGAGCGGACCGACTGAAAATCGAAAATAATTCGGCTTCGACTAATCGTTAGACAATGAACTAACCATTATACCGCGCTGTACAAAGACATATCATTTATGGACAAAACCTTCCGGGAAAATTTGTACAACGTCTACAGCAGGAATTCGATTGAACAATCGCGCTTAGAAATCCGCTACCTCATCAAGCAGAAAAACGTTTTCAGTGCACAGGAAGCCGTTTTAGAAAAAGAAGCACAACTTTTAAAGATAAAAAATCGTAAATGGTACCAATATGCGTAACCTAAGCGTATGTCTGCTATAAGCAATTAAATCAAATTGGGTCGTCATGAAAACGGAATGTCATTATGGAGAAAAAACAGGCAACACGAATACTCAGAATCATATTTATTATTGCCAGTATAACAGCTATAAACCTGCGCTGTGGCTGTGCTTAAAATGAATACGGGAATTCTGCTCCCCTTTACGAGGGATAGTACCATTAGGTATGCCACCTGGTTAGCTGTAATTTTTACTGTAGCCACCTGAAAATGTAAGTAACTATTCAACGGAACCTCAGACGAGAACCTATGATAAAGTCAGTTGTATTTTGTTTTACCTTCACCGGACTTTTTGTCGTTTTTTCATTTGCAAAACATCTCATCCCGAATAACTCTGAAAGGCTTGCTCACGGAATCATTGGCACACTTGCTGCCTTTTTAACTACGGTTCTGTTTTTAAAATTTGACAAAAAAAAGCCTGGTGACATCGGATTAACATTCGATCGAAAAACAATGGTAAAGTTCATTACAGGAATTATTGCAGGTATCATTGTAATGGGAATCCTGGTAACAGGTGTTTTGTACTTTACGCATTCAAAAATTCACATTAACCCGAATAGAAATTTTTCACATTTTTTCCTGATGACATTGCCGTTGATTCCACTGGCATTTATGGAAGAATTAGGTTTTAGGGCCTATCCGCTCGAAATACTTAAAGATAAAGTGGGAATACGGCTGTCAATCATTGTTACATCGATACTTTTCGGACTGTATCATATTGCCAATGGCTGGACAATTGCGAGTTCACTTTACGGCCCCGCTGTCTGGGGACTGGTATTCGGGTTGGCTGCAGTATATTCTAAGGGTATTGCAATGCCGACAGGAATTCACTATGCCGCTAATCTCACCACATCTGCATTCGGCAATGCAAACAATACGGATAGCATCTGGACCATAGAACAAACCAATACCTCGACCACAACATATGAAGGAGTGAATTGGGCGGCGGTACTTCCTGCCATGGTTCTTTTAGTTTTTGCTATAATTTGCATCGAATTATATATGAGACAAAAAACTACCGCCAACGGCACCTAGGAAAACATAGGACGAACCGGAGTGGAGAATTGTGTGCATATTGTACGCGACCACTATTAAAATGAGTGCGGAAGAATCCTGTATGAGAGTAAATGAACCAAACACTATGTTGATGGGAAACTAAATCCCGGCGAATACGAAAGAATTACACTGGACAAAAGCGGCTGGAAAATTATCTGGACCCATTGTCGTTTTACTCTACTCACAATCAGCAAATTCACCCTAAAAAGAGTCATTTTTCCAAAATAAGGGAAAATCGTCCATGACCTTGCGCTATTAGTCCATTTTAATAGCGTACCCGCTGTTACACTTTTGTATTGTCAATAACGACAAACAAAAACAAAAGGAAAATGACACGTCTAAATGCACTAAGCCCTGATCAAGCATCAGGTAAAACAAAAGAAATGTTCAACGCCATTAATTCAAAATTTGGGGTAATACCAAACATGATGAAAACAATGGGACATTCACCTTCCTTACTGGAAGGGTATTTGAACTTTAGCGGAGCGTTAAGCGGTGGGAGTCTTGGAGTAAAGATCAGTGCACTGATCGCCTTAACGGTCGCAGAAACAAATGCCTGCAATTATTGCTTGTCAGCGCACACTTACTTAGGTGCGAAACTCGCCAAACTGGATATTAAAGCAATGGACGCTGCTCGTTTGGGTAATGCGGACGATGCGAAGACAAATGCCGTATTGAAATTCGCACAAATACTGGTCTCCAAAAGAGGTCACGTAAGTGACCTTGATGTTTCTGCTGTCAGAGCCGCCGGTGTGACTGAAGGTGAAGTGGGAGAAATCGTAGGTCATGTGGCTTTGAATATTCTTACCAATTACTTCAACAACACGGCCAATACACAAATCGATTTCCCTGTAGTAGAAGCTCAACAATTAGTTGTCATATAAATTGCAGATCATTCAAGTAGTAGCTAAAACAAACACCAAATAATTATGAATATCTTATTAAACACACTTTTTTTATTCGCGTTCTTCGTTTCAAACAATCTGATTTTTGCCCAAAACGTAGACCCGGTCGATAAAAACAAAATCGCCAATGGCGGATACGACTTGGTTGCCTATTTTACCGATAACGCTCCCGTGAAAGGTTCAAAAGAATTTACGCATGAAATAAAAGGTGTAAAATACCAATTCGCATCCGCTGAGCACAAAAACATTTTTAAAAGCAATCCGGAAAAATATTTGCCCGTATGTGACGGATATTGCGCCTGGGGTGTTGCCGAAAAAGGAATCAAGGTGCCCGTAAATCCAAAAACATTCAAAGTTATTAATGACAAACTCTATCTTTTCTTCAACGGAGAATTAAACGGAAGTCCACTCAACACGCTTCCTGAATGGAACAAAAACGAGTCGAACCTATTGACACAGTTACCTGTTAAATGGTTAAAACTTAAATAACACACACCTCAACTATGAAGGCCGACGCATTTCGTTTCGGCTTTCATAACTTTAGAATTATGGAAAACAAAAGATACCCTATTCCTCCATTTACAGTAGAAACGGCTTTACAAAAGGTGCAGGCAGCGGAAGATGCCTGGAATACAAAAGATCCTGAAAAAGTAAGCCTGGCATACTCGGTCGATACGGAATGGAGAAACCGAACGGACTTTATCAATGGTCGTGAAGAGGTAAAGGCATTCCTTACGCGCAAATGGCAAAAGGAACTGGACTACAAATTGAAAAAAGAATTGTGGGGCTTTCGCGAAAACAGAATGGCAGTGCGGTTTGAATACGAATGGCGAGATCAATCCGGCCAATGGTTCCGGAGCTATGGCAATGAACTTTGGGAGTTCGATGAAAACGGGTACATGAAAAAGCGTTTCGCCAGTATCAATGATTTACCAATTGAGGAGTCACAAAAAAGATTATAATATCATGGCCAGAAATTTTGCATCGCTTGCATTCAGCGATGAAGCGAAGTCACTCCAGGAAAAGTACGGAAGCCGTAGGGGCTATGAACGTATGGAAAGACAATCCATAGTTGATGGTCTTACAGAAAATGAAGTTGATTTCATCAGCAAACGTGACAGCTTCTATATGGCCACCATTGGCGTGAATGGATTCCCTTATATTCAACATCGGGGAGGACCGAAAGGATTCGTTAAAGTCATCGATGCAAATACGATCGGATTCCTTGAGTTTTCAGGTAACAAGCAATTCATTACCGTGGGAAATTTGGCTACTCACACCAACGTATCACTGATCATGATGGATTATCCTGCCCGGACAAGGTTAAAAATATATGCCAGGGCAAAAATCATTGACCTCGACACAGAGCCGGAACTGCTAAAGTTGCTTACCTTGGAAGAATACCCCGCAAGGCCTGAACGGATGATTGTTCTGCACATAGAGGCGTATGACTGGAACTGCCCTCAGCACATATCGGCGCGGTTTACAGTGGAAGAGATCGAAGAGGTTCTGGCACCAACTCGGAAATACATTGAGAAACTGGAACTGGAGCTGAAACAATATAAAGAAAAGCAAAGTGGAGAATCAAACATCACTCACGCTGGTTAATCCTCAAAACGGAAATCTGGCTTTTAAACTTTTAACATTTAACGATGGAGAACACTTTGATCACATTCAGAGAAATAACTATTACTCTTTAATATGGATTATCGAGGGTAGTGGAAAGGTCAAGGTTGACTTTGCCGAATATGATTTTGGCAAAGATAACCTCTTTGCATTTTCTCCTTATCAACCCTTCATGTTTTCGACAAGCAACATAAAAGGCATAGCCTTGCATTTTCATCCGGACTTCTTTTGTATTCACAAGCATCAGGCCGAAGTAGCCTGTAACGGAGTCCTTTTCAATAATATCTATCAACCGCCATTTACATTTATTGATGAATCCTCAAAAAGTGTTTTGATGTTGTTATTGGAACAGATGAAATCTGAAATGAAAAATACGGCCTTGGCTCAATATGAGATACTCGTTTCCTACCTGAAAATACTGTTAATAACAACTTCACGGTTAAAATCAGAACAACAACCTGAATCATTAAGGTTGGTTTCTGAGATCAGGGAACCCTTCATCCTGCAGAGCCTCAAAGAGGCAATTGAAAAAGATTTCAGAAAAAAGCATTCAGCCAGTGAGTATGCAGAATCCCTGAACATTTCCGCCAAGGCACTGGCAAAAATTACCAAGAATTATTTTAACAAGACCCTAACGGAATTAATTTCAGAACGTATCATCATTGAAGCGAAAAGAGAATTGTACCTAAGCAATAAAACCATTAAAGAGATTGCCTACGAACTGGGCTACGAGGATGAACATTACTTCAGTAGATTCTTTAAGACAAATGCTGATGTATCTCCACAATTATACAGAGAGACCGTCGGTTTCGGTAGAAGTGGTATATAAATGCCTATCGCGCTTGCGCAGGTTATACAGCCGGCATCCAAAGCCAACAAAAAAGAGTGTTCTCAGTCTGGTGCACAAGCAAAGAGCGCAATTAATAAAAAATGCTACACGCGTGGTGTAACATTATTTGACAAACAGGAACATAGGATAAAAAATAATACCTGCCCCGTGGACAAAAATGACGAGGTCGCACGTTTGCTACCAATCGCTTTGATCTATCATAACAAATCCGGGCCGCAATTTGCGACCCGGACCGATCAAAAAGCAACGCATCCCTCCTCCTCCATAGTAATTTCTCCCAGGGCCAATTATATTTAAACAAATCCCCAGCCCCACCTAATCCATTCCGATCGACAGCCCACCGGGAATTGGTGATCTTGAGAATAACGGCAATACGTTTATCCCCATAAGATATACGAACAAGGGTCCAAAAAATGTTAATAGGTTTTTTGAAACAATGTTTTTCAGTATAATTGGAATTCGTTTATCTTGCTAAGAATAATGGTAATGCGGATACTGTGTTGTTAGCGGCAACCTTTCTCAAAGATATTACAACGGTGACAGAAGAACTTAAAATATCAATCGAAAGACTTTACTCGACATTTGCGCGATACCCATTTCGCTCGACAATAGAAGGATGTCCTTGTTGTGTTTCAAACGGAGACAAAGAAAAACTCCACACCAAAGAACTTCGACTTTTGGAGGAAGACGATATTTCAAGGTATGCTTTTAAGGCAATGACCACGTGGGGTGACACGGACGATTTTAAACATTATTTGCCACGTATTTTTGAGTTGCTTTCAACGACAGACTTTATAGTTGACACCTTTGTTGTATTAGGTAAGCTTAAATATGCTAACTGGGCAAACTGGGCGACAAATGAACAAGAGGCAGTGCGGGACTTTTTACTTGCTTGGTGGACTGACTTAATAAAAAGTAAAAGTTATTTTGACAAGGAAGCTTTCATCGAAATTTACAAATTAATAGGAGACATAAATCCACTATTGGATAAATGGTCGCTGACTTTTGAGGATAACAGTTTTAAAAATTACATTGACGTAGTGCATGATCATTACAGTGATTTGAAAAATAGCCGCAACGCATTTAAAGAGGTTGACAAGAAATCAAATGACGAACTGCTTCAGTGGCTGACTGAAAAGAGAGAAATAATTGAAAAGGGTTTCTTTCATTACGAGTCAATTGACAAGGACTTTGCTGAGAAGATTTCAAATACTCTATACATTATGGAGCGTGCGTGAGAAAGGCAGCCGCTAACAATGTATATAAAACTTATGCTGTATTGTAGGTTCTTAAAGTGCATGCTGTTAAATTTCGTCAGCAACGCGGGACAAAGATGTAGGTATTTACGCGCATACGTCTTATAGCTAAGCGTTAGCGATAACCGTTCAGTGACGACTTGATTCCTATGACTTCGGACGAGATAAGACAAATAATAGACAAGGAACTAGAATTTGAACCTGACATCAGGAACGTGTTCGGACTTGATTTGACGCAGCGGCTAATAGCTCCGACAATTCAACAGTATTGGAGCCCCGAAGACAAGAATTCTTCCGACAATCTTTGGACCGTTTTAGAGGAGAGCTCCGACGGTGACGGCTACGTGATCTACTTTGACGAGGAGTCTAAAATGTTCGGTCTTGGACTTCGGACCAATGGTGAATTGTTTGACATTGGTAGTCATGGGACATTCTGTAAGGCATTGTACTCAATGTAGAGTTGAACGGCCCCTAACACAGTGCACATGCCACACCATGATGAGTCAAACTATATTAACTAACAACTAAACCTATGACAACAGGAATCCATCTAGTGATTTACTCAAAGGACGCAGAAGCCGACAAAGCGTTTTTTAAGGACATACTAAAATTGACAAATGTTGACGTTGGACACGGCTGGTTAATTTTTGGCCTTCCACCTTCAGAACTTGCTGTACATCCTTCTTCTGAAAACGGTAATCACGAAATTTATTTAATGTGTGATGACATTGACACGTTTGTCCGACAAATGTCAAAACAAAATATTCCCTGTAGCGAAATTGAAAATCAAGGTTGGGGACAATTGGTGCAATTAACATTACCAAGCGGAAGTAAACTTGGAGTTTATCAACCAAGGCATGCGAGACCGAAACCAATGAAAGTAAATAAAACAAAGAGCAAAGTGGTTTCAAAAAAAGTCGGCTCCAAAACGGACAAAGAAGTAGGAGAATGAAGAACGTAGTGCGGCATATAACAATAATTTTCTGCAATGGTGCCGTGACGAGTTGGTCTAAAGTTTTATCTTCATTTAACGTTTCCGTTTCGTGGGACAGGACGCGGCTTCGGAAATACCCTCCATTTACAAAATCCCGTTCCGAAACGCATTGACAATCAGGCCGGCTGTATTGCTTACCCCCACCTTTTTGATGAGCCTGATCCGGTAAGTCTCCGCCGTAGACTCAGATATATTGAGCGCCACCGCTATTGCCTTGGTCGTTAAACCACTGGCGATGGCTTTGAGCAAGTCCTGAACCACACCAGCGGAAAGGAAACATTTTGACAAGAAATTTGGTGTGACAATCGAATTAGCAGAAGAAAAAACGCCACCAAAAATTCCTTTTATCCTTTACAACAAATCCGCCTCCAATTGCGACCCGGGACGAATAGAAAAATAAACCGGACCCTGTTACTTCCTTGGAATTTAATCCAGAACCTATTACATTGAAAATAATTCCCAGCCCCACCTGATCCAATCCGATCGACAGCCCACCGGGAATTGGTGATATTGAGAATAACGGCAATACGTTTATCCCCTTAAGATATACGAACAAGGGTTCCAAAAAATGTTAATAAATCTATTGAAATAATGCTTTTCTGTATAATTGGAATTCGTTCATCTTGCTAATGATAACGGTAATGAGGATACTGTGTCGTTGTAAGGCATTGGCGCAAACAAATAATGAGGAAAGAAATTACTCTCGCGACACTTTTGACACTTTGGTCCTGTGGACTAAGTAGTACCTGTGACAATGAAATTGTTAAAGAAATCTATTCTCCGGACAAAAAATATAAAGCAATACTCTTTAAGCGAGACTGCGGTGCAACGACAGGAACATCAAGTCAATTGTCAATTCTCAAAGCGGATGAAGAATTGGAAAATAAAGGAGGAAATACGTTTGTTATTGACGGAGGAGAAATAGAAAAAATTGAATGGCACAATCTAAGACAACTGACTGTTCACTACGACAGCCTTGCGCGTACATTCGAAATGAAAGACAGACTTGGGGACATTAGCATTAAATATGTGGAGTGAATGCACCAACGCCTTACAACAAAATGTATAGTAAATGGCCCTGATAAGGAGGATATTTTTTTATTTTTGCTCAGAGCCACTTCCTATACATAAACGTTGGCGGCAATTTTCATATGAAGAACACACAATCTAAATACGAACAAGAAGCAAGCAGGTTAGCGAGAGCAATTGAAATTGCGGAGATAGTGGTAAACGAATCTGTGGAAATTGATTCAATAGTAAAGAGACGTCTACTGGAGTTCGGGGCCGAGATGAAACAGAGCGTACTATTTCCACAGCCACGTTTTAAAAACCTTGCTAGTCTCAAATATTCTGAAAGCGATTTTTTCACTTATTGGAATGAGGCTGATGGGTTGCATATTGAAAATTTCTGGGACAAAGTCTTCGAGAGTAATTTAGGGTATGTCCGAAAGGATTTATTTCACGACGTCTTAAAAAGAAAAAAGATCAAGAATATTCATGAGTTTGAATGTATTACCGACAACATTGTTGTGTACGAGCAAATTGGACGGGTGACGACAGATCAAGTTGCGGACTTAAAGAAATATCTAGAAGAATTCGAAAAACGGAAAGTCGCGAAATGAAAACTACCGCCAACAATGTGTATATGCAATACCCTTCAGGACAGATGAGACAATTTAAAACTGACATAATTATATTTCTTGGAGTTGTATTTTTTAGTTTAGTCGCTTTGCTATTGACTGCCGGACAAAGTTCCATTGAAATTCAACTTCACGACACCTACTTCGTTATTGACAAAATATCAATGACGGTTTTAATAGTCGGACCTTTGACGTTTTTGATTTTTCTTGCCAGAGGATTCAGAAGTAAATTCAAGACAAAGGGGACAAATGTCGGACTTATTATCGGGCTAATACTTGTTTCAGTAATTACGTTCTATGTCGTTCGAATTCAGCAAAGTTATTTGAGTGAAGCATTGAGACTTGATCGCGAGAGCTTTCCTCAAAGAGAGCAATTTATTGCGAATACAACGATCAAAATAAACTGGACTTGGGGACTATTGGGCATTTGGTGCATGGGGCTTTTACTGTTGACGTTTAGAACCATAAGGATTTGGAGAGATGGGTACAGCAGCTAACATCAGCTATAATAAATATTCTGCATTGTAGGTTCTTAGAGTGTGTCCTATTAAATTTCGTCAGCAACGTGGGACAAGGACGCAGGTATTTTACCGCATACGTTTAATAGCCGAGGGTCCGGTCCAATCATCTGTCACCACTAGAGCTAAAATAAAATAAATGGGATTTCTGGACATCTTTAAAGAGACAATTGGCATTGACCCTGGAAGTCAAAACCTAAGAATTATCAAGGAAGGACAACTGGTTTTTAATGAACAGTCCCAAATTTCAATTGACAAAATTGACAATATTCTTTCAGGACTTGGAGACTCTATTCGGACAACACCAAAGGATATCTTAATAAAACCTATAAACTACGTGATAGCTGACTTTCAAGGATTTGAGATGCTCTTGAGAGGAGCGATTAAAAAAGAACTCAACTCAAAGCCGGTCCTATTCTTGCCAAAGTCATATATAATGTATTACAGTATTCCGACAAGTTCGACAGAAATAGAGAAAAGAGCCTACAGGGACTCTGCAGAACACGCCGGTGCGGTAGAAGTGTATATGGTCCATCAAAGTTGTTGCTCGGCTGTTGGATTGAACATTCTATTTGAAATAAAGAATTTCATTTTGATAGATTTCAGTTCAAGTAAAATTGAAATAATAGTTTTTGCGAATAGCCTCATTATTTCGGAAGGGGTAATAAGACTTGGGACGTGGAAAATATTTAAGCTATTAAAAAACTACGTGCGCAGAAAATACAAAATCGAGCTAAACGATAAAGAAATTGAAGATATCCTCACAGGTTTACACAAGAATGAGACTAATAGCGACGTAAAAATTCAATACACAACTATCAAGAAAAAAGAAATTCAAGACGTATTGGACAATTTATTCAATTTGGTAAATGACGAGTTCATCGAGACAATGGAGCGAGTGAGCAATCATCCTGACATTGAAAAAGTGATTATGAACGGAATATATTTCACGGGTGGCGGCTCAACAATCGACTTTTTGAGAGACCAAATTAAGCTGGACGACAGAATCAAAAGGAGCTTAAGTCAAAATCCGTTGTTAGACAACATAAACGGACTCAAACAAATAATTGCGGACAGAGAGAAGTTCAAGAATTATATTATGGTTTAGCTACCTGCGCCCGGCAAATGTATAAGAGATGGCGCTGACAAGGATATTTTTACTCAACGTAACTTCCTATACACAAACGCTGGCAATTGGGCTGGCTCCTTGGACGGTGATGTAAAAGTTAAAAATTGGGAGACGCCTGATAATCAAAAACCGATTTTTTCTCCGCGGAGAATTCTCAACACGGAGACTATCGCCAGAGTAAAAACTAAAAACGACATAATATGCATTTTACAACTTTAGTAACCAGTGTATTTTATACAGACCTTTCAGACGGACTTAAATTATTTGTCGACTGTTTACAATTTAGGATTAAACACAAAGATTTAAATGCTTCACAACCTTACTGTGTATTAGAAAAAGACGGAATAGGCATTATGGTTTTTCAAGATGAACAATTAGCAAAAGAACATAACCCGGAACTAAGGCTTGTAACGGATAATATTGAAGAAGTATATGCAGAGGTATCCGCGTCATATCCTCACCTACTTCACCCAAATCTTAACAAAGTTACACTCAGACCCTGGGGTGCAAAAGAATTTGCGATTGCGGACAATCAACTCGGCATTAGATTTCAGCAATGGTGACGATTAGAGACAAAGTAAAAACAACGAATCGCTAACAGGGTTTGGCATCAGGTGGGTACCGTGGACATAACGTATAAAGAGAAAGAGCCCGCCGACTGAAAATCAAAAACAATTCGGCTTCGACTAATCGTTAGAAAATGAACTAACAACTGACTGAAACTAAAAATAATACCCCTCAGTCACCTATGTACAAAATAGTTCTCACAGCCAATAGCTGGGGGATCATTTTCAAGGGCCGGTAATTCCCTGCCCCACCTCATCCAACCCGATCGACAGCCCACCGGGAATTGGTGATATTAAGAATAACGGCAATACGTTTATTCCCATAAGATATACGAACAAGGGTACAAAAAATGCTAATAGGTCTTTTGAAACAATGTTTTTCAGTATAATTGGAATTCGTTTATCTTGCTAAGGATAATGGTAATGCGGATACTGTGTTGTTAGGCGTAATTCGGCCCTATTTTTTTGATAAATTTATTTCTAAACTATTTCAAATATTCTATGAGCAAGTTTCTATTTTCCCGTCGGCAAGTACTCGGCACCTTATCAATACTTTCCTTTGGAGGCGTAACAAAAGCCTTTGCTACTTACGTTCCTAAAAAAATAAGCTTTGTCTTAGTTCACGGAGCATGGCATGGTGGATGGTGCTGGAATAAACTAACTCCAATGTTAAAGTTGGCAGGCCACCAGGTTTTCACTCCCACCCTAACGGGACTTGGGGAGCGTTCTCATTTGTTGACTACAGAAGTTGATTTGAATACTCATATTCAGGACATAATAAATGTACTGGAATATGAAGACCTAAACGATGTGATACTTGTGGGGCATAGCTACGCCGGCATGGTTATTTCCGGGGTAGCCGAAAAAGTAGCTCAACGTCTCAGCCAGCTTATCTACCTTGATGCCTACTTGCCGGAAAGTGGAAAAAGTATAAATGACTACAATAATGCAAAGGCGGCCGCATCTCCTGAAATGGAAAAAACAAATCGTCTTCCTATATGGGGTAGTCCGCAAATATATGGTGTAACTAATAAAGAAGACGTTACCTGGATGGCTGACCGTCTCGGCGAACAACCCTATAAGACCTTCACCCAATCCCTACAAATCAAGGGAGATCCCGGTCAGCACATAAAAAAAACCTTTATTCAACTTTCGGAATATCCACAATTCATAGAAGCAGCTGAAAGGGCAAGGGGTAAAGGTTTTGGTTATTATAAATTGCTTTCAGGAGGGCATGATGCTATGGTTTCAAAGCCGATTGAATTGAATAATATATTTCTTAAACTCGTTTAAAATTTCGATTTAGATTTATTTGATTGTTTACAAGAATATTATAACTACGCCTAACAGCATATATAAATCATATGCGGTTTCATTTTGGTATGACAAATTCTGCAAGTAAATTTATTTAACAAGTTTGACAAGGTGATGCGACTAAGCCGCATACGCTTTATATATGAACGTTAGCGGCAATAGATGTGTAGCAGACAAATAAATAAACAATCAACTCATGCAGGACAAAGTTGTATTACATGAACTTTTTTTTCACAGTTTAGTTCAATTAGGATTTGAAGCACAGCTTTTAGATAGGAATAATTATTATTATAAGCGAAATATATCTCAAAATAAGCCTGTTCCAAAATGGATTGAGAATCAAATTAAGCAACAACTCATTTTAACCCCCACGCTTGTCACAAATGACTTAGGTAAATATGAGGGTACTCTAAAGGGAGACCTTGCGCAGAAATTGCATGACGCTAACCATTCTGAAGTTCTTATGGCTGCCAGTTATTTAAACAACGTAGACTATAACGTTGTATCGCAAATTTTACAGGTGCAAGGCAGGAAAAGCATGGATGAGGACAGCTTTAAGAAAACTCTTATAGAGTTGTCAATTGTTTATCAAGACCTTGAAAGATTGCGTAAAGAAAACAATTATCCTGAATTGATTTTTGATGATGTAGAAGCTGAAAATAAATTTAGACAAGCTCTGTGAAAATCCGAACTAATTTTTTCAGACGATTTCAATAGCAAATTGAAACATAGCAATGAGCTGCAAGACAGTGTTAGGGATATTTGGTCTTGCTATAACGATATTTACAATCTCCTTCAGATTGCCAATAAAGAAGATGCCTTATTAATGATTCCCCTGCATGATAAATTTCATGCTCGCAATTTTGATAGAATTAATCAAAATGAACATTTGTGCTATCTTTTTGAAATAACCTGTAAAGAATTAGGGACGATACCAGTTCCATATAACTTAGAAAATGCTTTTAAATTAGCAGATGGACAAGAAGCGATTGATTTGAGAATATTTCTTAACCATTGGATCGAAAGTCTTGTTGATGTGAATGATTTGGAAATTAACAAGCTTAAAAATGAAATTTCTAATGCATTAAAATTTCTAAGAAAAAAGGAACGTTATAGTAATCATTCAACACTAACGACATTTCTGGGAATTCCTGCGACTGCGATTGGATTTATAAATATCTTAATGAGCATACCAGGTATTGTTATAACCTTGTACGGAACTTACACGACAATTCAAGATTACAGAATAAAGAAGAAATACAACTGGGCAATGTTTAAAAGCAGAGTTCAATAATAGGTATACATCTACTGCCGCCAATCGAGTAGACGGCCCCACCAGTAGAAACTGATGGGGAGCGCCTCTCACACCACGTACGTACGGACCTCGTATACAGCCGTTCATTAAGTTGTGGAGATACTTGCTGCTAGTAGTTGAGCATGGATTCGTAGCCTCTCTTAATAACCCCTCCAATTGTCATTGTTGCTGCTAAAACAGGACTTTTCACGACGCCCCCGCCCCATTCATTTCGGCTCCATATATATGCCTGCCGTGGTTACACAAAGACGAATCAGAATTCCTCTGTTTTCAGCCCAACAAACAAGTTCGGGCCGGCAATTGCGACCCGGGTTGGCCAAAAAACTACCCGGTCCCTGCTCCGTCCTCGGAATTTCTCCCGGGACCAATTATATTTAAATTAATTCCCTGCCCCACCTGATCCAATCCGATCGACAGCCCACCGGGAATTGGTGATATTGAGAATAACGGCAATACGTCTATCCCGTAAAATATACGAACAAGGGTTTCAAAAAAATGTTAATAATTCTTTTGAAATTATGTTGTTCTGCACAATTGGAATTCGTTTATCTTGCTAAGGATAACGGTAATGCGGATACTGTGTTGTTGGCAGCAATGCCGTTGGACAATGAGACCTAATAAAGCAGAAAGAGGACGAAAAATTTTAAGATGAAAGTATTACTGATATTGCTACTGTTCATTTTTCTTGTGCTGACAATCCTTCCAATTGCCGGACAAGTTTACTTTGGAAATAGAAAACTAAGGGGACAATTAAGTTTTCCATTCTATGGCATTCATATTTCTGCGATTCTGATCGAGTTGATTCTCGCTTATGCTTGTACTATGATTACGATAAATGTATTGTCGGACCACATGGACCAACAAGATGGTGAGAGAATTTGCGCAATTGGGGCGACATCCTTTTATGGAATCGGACTATTGGGAGTGTTCATAGTTCAGCCACTTATTGCTTTGTATTTTTATATTAAGGCTATCAAGCCACACGGGACATGAATACCATTAACATTTTAGTTTGTGGAAAACGGCACAGCTGCCAACAACACGTATGTGCCATTGTGGGGCTCGGTTTAAATTTTTAGTTTTATCTTTCAAACTGCGTTTTGTATTATGGGACAATGTAGTGGTAGTCGGGCAAATCATTCCTTCGTCATTCATTTGCCCTGCTTCACCCACAACTTCACATACATAGACGTTAGCGCACATTTTGTATTGACATCGGATAAACAAAAAAAAATAAATGACAAGAGATGAACATTTAGAATTCTGTAGACGATGTTTGAATCGGAAATTCGATTTCGAAAGAGGTATTTTCTGTAGTTTGACAGGACAGATCGCAGCCTTTGAAAAAGAATGTGAAAATTTCAAATTCGACAAATCAGTAGTGATAACGGTAGACGATCAAACTGCACTGAACTCGCGAGAGATACAGGCGAAATTGCCATCTGAAATTCTAAATCAATTGAGGCAGCAACAGGACTTAACAAAAGCAATTGTTGCCGGAGTATTTGCTGCTTTATTATGTTCAATTATTTGGGCTGCATTTGCGGTGTATACGACAGTGTTGTTTCGCGGTATGGCGTTGTTACTTGGAGCAACTGTCGGCTTTGCAATGAGACGAACAGGAAAAGGTATAGATACTATTTTTGGCATATCTGGAGGAATTATTTCGCTGATTGGTTGCGTAGTAGGAAATTTTCTCATTGTGATTGGTTTTGTGGCGCAAGAGAACGACTTGGGCTATTTTGAAACACTCTTGAGATTTGATTACTCATACTTTGATGAAGTAATGGTCGAGACATTTGATATCCGACATATTTTCTTTTACGTACTTGCGGCTGGCGTTGGCTTTGCATTATCAAAGAAGGCGATAACAGACAAGGACGTTAAAGAAATGAAAGAGAAGCAAAACTCGCGCTAACAAAATATATAAGATATGTCCGGCAACAGTAAAGGTAATTTCAGTCAATTAACTAAATTACCTTCAGCAACGGCTGACAGTGACGCGCAAGTCGGGTTTGGCATTCGTTCCTCTCGCCTACAGAGGCTTTCGCCGGGCAGGCATTTACCGAGTCCTTCTGTTGCGCCAACTATTTATACACCAGTCGTTTTAGGGCATCAGCCAGATGAAACATCAATCAATTATACTTGCGGGCATTGTTACATGGCTGACAGGCTGTTTCCTGGACGCTAAAGTAGTTCAATACGCATATACGCTTATTATTATCGGGACGCTGATATCCTGTTTTGGTGCAGTGGGCTGGTTACAGGTAAAAGAAAACAGAGCCAGACTTAAAGACGCTTTGAAGCCTAAAGGCGATTTGATCGAAATGGTAAAACAAGCTTTCGATTTCAGATGGAAACGAATTTCAATCATTTGGGCAATTTGTGCTTTTGGCGGTATGTTAATTGTCCACCTGGGTGCAGTGACGATGAAAAACACAGACGCTTACAAATGTGCGGTTCAAGCAATAAAACAAGACAAAAACGTTATTGAACAAGTTGGTGAAATAGTGGACTTCAGCTACGTCGTGTCAGGACATGCCACGACAGGAAATGGATATTCAGAGTTCAACTTAGGCGTCATTGGGACCAAGGGGTCAGTACGTGTCAATGCGGTAGTTGAAGGACATAGTGGAAGCTACATCGCCCATAAAATTAGCTTGCAAGAATAACACCTACCACAAAATGCATAAGTAACAGTGGGCCTTCAATTTCCGCCCTGCCCGATCAAAAAGCAGACTGATCCCCGCTTCTTCCTTGGAATTTTTCACAGCACCTATTATATTGAAAATAATTCCCTGCCCCACCTGATCCAACCCGATCGACAGCCCACTGGGAATTTGTGATGTATAGAATAACGGTAATGCGGTTATCCTCTTAGGATTTACGTATTACCGTTTCGAAAAATGCTGACAGCTCATTCGAAACGAAGCATTTCTTGATAATAGGAAGTCGTTTACCTTGCTAGAGACAATAGCAATACGGAGACTGTGTTGTTATGGAATATAATTAAACTGACAATATGAATCTGATTGAACCACACCTAATAGAAAGTGTCTTATCCTCCATGTTTGACTTCTTAAAAAAGAAAGTCATTACGAATCCTTCAGATAGAGCCAAATTTGACTTTGTTATCAACGATGAAAATGGAAATAAAATTGCGATTGAGGTAAAAGGACAGAACGTACCTGTTAGAACACTACTTAACATTAAACATATTTTAGAAGAATATAAGGATATTGATGAATTCTATTTAATTACACCTGAAGAACCATCAAAGACTTTCAGGGAGCGACTTGAAATGATGCTAAAAAACTATCAAGGTCGAGTGCATTGGATAGGAATAAACAAATTTATTCAACTTCAAAACCTAGGAATTGAACTAAAAGATGACCTAAGAAGTGCATTATTGAATTTACAGGTAGCTGCCGTAACTTCAAAGTATGAAGATTATAGCAAAGAATTTATTGGCTCTCATATTGGTAGTAGGGATTTGACAGAGCACTTGAAAAGAAACATTCAGAATGTAAAAGAAGGGACGGTTGACAAGACAAATATCGTCTTTGGTCTAAGGCGACAATTTCCCTATAGCATTATTGTAGAACTTGAGAAGCAGCCTGATAAAATATCCGATATCTTAAATTTTGGAAAAAAATATGAGGAAGCAATTATTGTATTAACTGACATAAAAAATTTCTCGACACTAGTCTCCGTTGCTGATCCTGAAGAATTAAACGATTTAATGAGTAAGTACTATACAAACGCAAGAGAATTAGTATATAAATATGATGGCATCCTTGACAAATTTATAGGAGACGCAGTATTAGCTATTTTCAATTATCCATTTAAAGACTCTGAATCATTCACAAAAGCAACAAAATTTTGCGCCGAATTAATTTTAATGGGTCTAAATATTCTAAATGAATTTCAAAGAAAGTTAGATCAAGAAATTGAAACAGGAACTCGTGTTGGATTAGCAACAGGACCAATATATCCATTAAATATTGGAATGGACGAATTTGAAGTGACCTTTATTGGAGACAAAATCAATTTTGCAGCAAGACTCGAAAAAAACTGCGATGTAAATGGTATTTTAATGAGCAATAGATTTTTTTATAAGCTAGACGGCAGCAACCCTGAACTTATAAGTAATATTGAAATTTCGGAAAAAAAGATTGATCCAAAAGATGCAAAAGGCCAAGTTGGAATAACAACTGCCAGGCAAATTTCCGAAGGTCAAATGACAAAAATAATCGGATAAAAACTAGTGCCCATTACAATGCATAAGCAATAGTGGCTTTTACCCATGTTTTTAGCAACTTTTTACTAACTTGTTTTCACTAACGGCTGACAGCGGCACCGTAGTCGGGTTTGGCATTTCTTCGTAATTTTACTAATTCATCCTGATCCCACTACAGCATTCATAACCGTTAGCGGCCATTTTCCTGACCAAGAAAGTTGACCAATTTAAATTGCTAACAATTTAAGTTATATGAGACCAATGTTATTTTTCGTTTTCGCGACGGCATTAAGCTTAACATCTTGTGGACAACAGAAGATTAACGACAGAGAAGGTGAGCCAGATATTTATAACACCGATTCTGATGACAAAGAAATGAATGAGGCAATCGGAAAATCCAGGGCTACATTCAATAACTTTGCAACAGCTTTTGACAGCAAGAAAAGGTCTCTCTCCTATTTTTCCGTAAAGATGCCCTTTCCAACGGAACGTGGCGCAGAACATATTTGGTTGTCGGAAGTAACAAAGACTGGTGGCAAATTCTATGGCAAAATTGACAACCTACCCGAGGAAGTCACTTCTGTAGAACTAGGGCAAACCATTCAAATCGATCCTTCCAAAATATCCGACTGGTTCTATGTGGACAATGGAAAACTTGTAGGTGGACTTACGATTAGAGTAATAAGGGATAGAATGTCACCAGCGGAAAGGAAACAGTTAGATCAGGAATTTGGCATTACAATCGAATAGGCAGAAGAAAAAGCGCCACCAAAAATTCCTTTTATCCTTTACAACAACTTCGGGCTGGCAATTCCGACCCGGGCCGAATAAAAAAATACACCGGTCCCCGTTTCTTCCTTGGAATTTGATCCAGCAGCAATTATATTGAAAATAATTCCCTGCCCGCGTGATCCAATCCGATCTTTAGCCCACTGGGAATTAAAGAATTTGGTTAGCGTCAATGCAAACAAAGAGCCTATACCTTTCAGTGAAATTAATCCATTTAACAATCTTCTTCTTAGCGTCGGTAAATACAATTGACGCGCAAAGCTTCTGTGGAGTTATAAAATACAGGCATACCTATTACAAAGGCAAAAACGAAAAGGATGTGACTGCGACAGTCAAGGACATTAAAACAGAGGACTTTTACATTTGCGGAAACAAGTTCAAGACTTTTTTTGATGGAAAACTATCCGAGATCATGATCGGCGATAGCTCGGCATATTTCTTTGTCGTCTCTGATTCCGTAATGGGGTATATCAAAGCCAATGCGGCATATAGGCAACGAAGCCCGGAGTATAGTGCCGTTAAAAAATGCATCTATAAAAACCAAGAGTACAAATGCGTAGAAGAGAAATTAAAAAAGGAAACACTGACGTACTATTTTAACGACGATGTTCGAATCGATCCGGATCAATTTAGCAATATCGAATTGTATCATTGGAATAAGTTTTTCAAGGTGACAAATGGATCCTTGAGATTAGTGGCCGTCAGTAGAAGGAAGAGTCAGATACGAGTCTCAGAAGTCGTCGAATTAATTAAAATGAGTCCGGAATTAATTGACTTTTCTGTTCCTCCAGCCTACAAAATTGAAACAAGAGAGGGATTTAGGGTTTACAACTAATGATCGTGACAAATGCACTGGCTCAAACAATACCGCGCTTCGAAAACTGCAGCTGTCATAAACTCAAGTGTTGTACCTCATGCTAAAAGATAATATGAAAACGGTAACAATCGATGAATTAGCTTATTTAATGAAGCAAGCCAAACAAGAAGGTGAGCCTCAACCTATCTTTTTTCTTGGTGCTGGGGCATCAAAATCAGGGAATATTCCATTAGCTAACGAAATTGTAAAAGACATATTGATCAGGTATCACGACAGCCCTTTTATAAAGAAACTTGGAGAAAATGAAAGAACCTATCCAAAGCTTATGTCATGCCTTCAACCTAATCAAAGGAATGGGCTTTTAAAAAAATATATCGATAATGCTAAAATCAACGTAACTCACATTTATTTGGCCCAGTTAATTAATAACGGTTTCATCGATTACGTTCTAACCGTCAACTTTGATAACCTGATGCTGCGTGCGCTTTCATTATATAATGAATTCCCTGCAACGTATGACATGGCCATACTTAAAGACCTTACAACAACTACATTTAAGAAACATTCGGTCGTCTACTTGCACGGGCAACATCATGGCCTATGGCTGCTTAATACCGATGATGAAATGGCAAAGGTTAAAGCAACGCTGCCCAGAATCTTCGATAGCATTAAAAATGAAAGAACTTGGGTAATAATTGGCTATAGTGGTTCAGATCCCGTTTTTGAGCATATAAAAAATTTAGGCCGGTTTGACAATGGTTTGTATTGGGTAGGATACCAGGACAACGAACCACCGGCAAATGTCACGGAATTTCTAAATTCCGCAAACACAAATGCTCATTACATTAGCGGACACGACTCAGACGCATTCATGCTAAAACTAAACGAATCTTTAGGACTCGGTCAGCCTAAAATTTTAGATAAACCATTTTCTTCTCTAAAAGACATGCTGGACGGAATAAATGACATTAACGACGAGGACCATTTCAAAGGTGTGAAAGAACGCCTGGTAATAGCTAAAAAAGATATTGATAAGTCAATCAAGCAATTCGAACTGAAAGAAAAAATTCAAATTGAACAAAATGAACTGGATGTTGACAAGCTAAAGAAAGATATAATTGACTTATTAATCTCTAAAAACTATGATTTACAGCGAATAGAACCGATTGAAGAGAAGGCAATTGTACTGAAAGATGACGGTGTAAATCGTTTATTGTCTGGTTTATACTCTGACTGGGGAACAAATTTAGCGGACTTAGCCAATACCAAAGGTGGAAAAGAATCCGACAATCTGTATCAACAGGCATTTGATAAATTCCAGAAGGCAATAGAAATTAAACCTGACAAACACGATGCCTTTAACAACTGGGGGACAGGTTTAGGAAACTTAGCCAGAACTAAACAAGGAAAAGAATCCGAAGATTTGTACCAACAGGCTTTCGATAAATTCAAGAAGGCAATAGAAATAAAACCCGACCTTCACGAAGCCTTTAACAACTGGGGAATTTCTTTAGGAGACTTAGCCAAAACCAAAGAAGGAAAAGAATCCGAAGATTTGTATCAACAAGCCTTCGATAAGTTCCTGAAGGCAATTGAGATAAAACCTGACCTTCACGAAGCCCTAAACAACTGGGGAACTTATTTAGGAAATTTAGCAAAAGCAAAAAAAGGAAAAGAATCCGAAGATTTGTATCAACGGGCCTCCGATAAATTCCAGCGAGCAATAGAAATAAAACCCGACCTTCACGAAGCCTTTTACAACTGGGGAACTCTTTTAGGAGACTTAACCAAAACCAAACAAGGAAATGAATCCGACGATTTGTATCAACAGGTCTTCGATAAATTCAAGAGGGCAATTGAAATAAAACCTGACAGCCACTACGCATTTTACAACTGGGGAACTTATTTAGGGAACTTAGCAAAGACCAAAGAAGGAAAAGAATTTGAGGATTTGTATCAACAATCCTTCGATAAATTCCAGAAAGCAATAGAAATTAAACCTGACAAACACGAAGCTTTTTACAACTGGGGGACTTATTTAGGAAGCTTAGCCAAAACCAAACAAGGAAAAGAATCCGAAGATTTGTATCAACAGGCCTTCGATAAATTCAAGAGGGCAATTGAAATAAAACCTGACAGCCACAACGCATTTTACAACTGGGGAAATTATTTAGGGAACTTAGCAAAGACCAAAGAAGGAAAAGAATTTGAGGATTTGTATCAACAATCCTTCGATAAATTCAAGAAAGCAATAGAAATTAAACCTGACAAACACGAAGCTTTTTACAACTGGGGGACTTATTTAGGAAACTTAGCCAAAACCAAACAAGGAAAAGAATCCGAAGATTTGTATCAACAGGCCTTCGGCAAATTCAAGAAGGTAATTGAAATAACACCTGACGATCATGCCGCATTTAACATCTGGGGGGCATATTTAGCAGATTTAGCCAAAACGAAACAAAAAAAAGATTCAGAAGATCTATATCAACAGGCCTTCGATAAATACCAAAGGGCAATAGAAATTAAACCGGACAAACATGAAGCCTTTTACAACTGGGGAACTCATTTAGGAAACTTCGCCGCATCCAAAGAAGGAAAAGAATCAGAAGATTTGTATCAACAGGCATTTGACAAATTCCAGAAGGCAATAGAAATTAAACCTGACAAACACGAAGCCTTTAACATCTGGGGAACTTATTTAGGAAATTTAGCCAAAACCAAACAAGGAAAAGAATCCGAAGATTTGTATCAACAGGCCTTCGATAAATTCAAGACGGCAATTGAGATAAAACCTGACCTTCATGAGGCTCTATACAACTGGGCAACTTGTCTAGTAAACTTAGCCAACACCAAACAAGAAAAAGAATCCGAAGATTTGTATCAACAGGCATTTGATAAGTTCCAGAAGGCAATAGAATTTGGCGCAGACAGCTATAACCTATCTTGTATTTATGCAATAAAAAAAGACAAAGTAAATGCTCTAAAATATTTAGAAAGAAGTCTATCTAAAAATCAAATTGATATCGACTTTGTTAAAAAGGATGAGGATTGGAAATTATATTTGGAAGACGAAGATTTTATTTTACTAATAAACAAATATAAACGTTAATCCACCGATGTATAATCGAGTAGACAGGCCGTTTACCGGAATAATCATTTAAGCATTCTGTTCTGCAGTAAAAGTAGCACCCACAAATGATTAATATAAATGTTGATCGAAAACTAAAATCCCGGCGAATACGAAAGTATTACGCTGAACAAAAGCCGCTGGACAAATATCTGGGGTAATCCGCTTGAACTGAACAAATAACGGAGCATTCCATCCCGGTGGACGCTCGCGATGATTTTTGAGATCGCTGCTGCCTTGGCGGTCTTATCCAAACCCGTTTGACAATCGCAGCTTCCAGACTAAGGAGCCAAGGAGAAAATATCGCACGCCGGAATACGGCCCAGTGAAGGCCATTTTGGAGCGCCTGAAATATCACCCCGGATCATGATAACCCCTCCCATTCACAAGATCCCGTTCCGAAACGCATAGGCGATCAGGCCCGCGGTATTGCTGACCCCCACCTTTTTGATGAGCCTGATCCGGTAAGTCTCCGCCGTAGCCTCAGACATCTTGAGTGATACCGCTATTGCCTTGGTCGTTAAACCACTGGCGATGGCTTTGAGCAGGTCCCGTTCGGGTCGGCTCAAAACAACCGGTGGCACCATATCCAAACGATGCGCATTAGCTTGAATAATACTTAAGACTCTTGGCGAATAATAGTTACCATTCTCCAAAACTTTCTTGATAGTTCTTATTATCTCCGCATATCCGTCCAATTTGTAGACAATTCCGTTGACGCCTGCAAGAAGTACATTCATAATAAGCTGGGCTCCGTCGATCCCAGTAAGCATAATAACCTTGCAGCCAAAGTTCCTCTCCTTAATCAATTTCAAGAGTTCAAGGCCATTGGTCTCCGAAAAGCGAAAATCAAGCAACACAAAATCAACGTTACTGGCAATGAATTTCTCAAATTCCATTCTATTTGAAGCCTCGCAAACATTACTCACAAAATCCTCTTTCTCCAGCAATGCATGAAGACCTTCTCTTATCAAGGCTTCATCATCAACCAACATAAAATTAAATTTTGACATTTTTTATAATGCTCCAACACCCTTGCGGTAACTAAGATAGTGAATCAATGCGGAAACCCTGACCTTCCTTTTGTCTGGTTTTCCTGAAAAAATGAACTGTGATGTGGTCCCTCTAGAATAATATTATCATTTTTCAGCGATGAACCATTACACTATTATTTTGAATTTCTTGAGAACTTTAAACTTCAGAAAAAAATAAGTCATTTGCAGGGCGTGATGAACCAACCTTTTGTGCGCAATCCCCCCAGGATGGTTTGCCCTGCATTTGGCTTATCCATTGTGTTCGAAAAAAATATTATCAAAGATTTCGTCCTGTTAACTCACTGTTGAGCCGGGTACAACTGAGCTTGATGGTTGCAAAAGTTTTAGCGCACCATCTGAATTTTCCACCATCAAAATCATTCCGTTGGACTCAATACCCATCATTTTGCGGGGCGCCAGGTTGGCCAGCAGGGTAACCTGTTTACCAACCAGTTCTTCCGGTGCATAGTGCTGGGCGATGCCGCTGAGGATGGTGCGCTTGTCGATTCCCGTATCCACGGTGAGTTTAAGCAGTTTATTCGACTTCTCCATTTTTTCGGCCGCCAGGACCGTGCCTACCCGGATATCGAGCTTCGCGAAATCGTCGTAGGTGATCTCCGGCTTCAGGGGAGCGAGGACCGGTGAGGCCGGTTCCGTGCTTTTTTTCTTGTTGTGCAGCTTATGCACCTGGTAGTCGATCACGGAATCTTCGATCTTTTCAAACAATAACCCCGACACCCCCAGTGCATGGCCTTCCTTCAGCAACGCGTCCGACCCGGCATCCTTCCAGGGGCGGGCTTCCAGGTTGAGCATTTCGTTGATGCGCTGCGCGGTGAACGGCAGGAACGGTTCGCCGGCGACGGCGAGGTTAGCCACGATCTGCAGGGCCACGTTCAGGATCGTGCCCACCCGCTCCGGGCTGGTCTTATATACTTTCCACGGCTCCGTATCGGCCAGGTACTTGTTCCCCAGGCGGGCGAGGTCCATCAGCCCGGCCGTGGCTTCCCGGAAACGGTACTGCTCCAGCGACCTGGCTATGCGCTCAGGCAACTCCTTCAGCCCCTCGATGGCCGCCAGGTCGATCGCCTCCGGCACGCCACGTTCCGGTACCCGGTTGTCGAAGTACTTTTGCGTGAGCACCAGGGCCCGGTTCACGAAATTCCCCAGGATCGCCACCAGCTCGTTGTTGTTCCGCGCCTGGAAATCCTTCCAGGTGAACTCGCTGTCTTTGGTTTCCGGCAGGTTGGCGAGCAGGCAGTAACGCAGCACGTCCGCCTTGCCGGGGAAGTCCTCCAGGTACTCATGCATCTCGATGGACCATCCCCGGCTGGTCGACATCTTGTCGCCCTCCAGGTTCATAAATTCGTTCGCCGGCACGTTGTCAGGCACGATGTAGTCGCCGTGGGCGTGCAGCATGATGGGGAAGATGATGCAGTGGAACACGATGTTGTCCTTCCCGATAAAGTGGACCAGCTTCGTTTCTTCGTCCTGCCAGTATTTTTTCCAGTCGTCCTCCGTCGCACCGGGAAACGCCCGCTTCGGCTGCGCGAACTCCAGCTTACCGGAGCTCACTTCGCGGAAGAGGGCGCGGGTGGCGGAAATATAGCCTATTGGGGCGTCGAACCACACGTACAACACCTTTCCCTCCGCTCCCGGCAGCGGTACCTTGATGCCCCAGTCCAGGTCGCGGGTCATCGCCCTGGGCTGCAACCCCGCGTCGATCCACGACTTGCACTGGCCGTAGACGTTCGTCTTCCAGTCCTGCGCGTGGCCCTTTATGATCCATTCGTTCAGCCACGGCTCGTATTGCTCCAGCGGCAGGTACCAGTGTGTTGTTTCGCGCAGCACCGGTACGTTGCCCGTCAGGGTAGACCGGGGGTTGATGAGGTCGCGGGGGCTCAGCGACGAACCGCAGCGCTCGCACTGGTCGCCGTAGGCGCCGGGGTTGCCGCACTTCGGGCAGGTACCGGTAATGTACCGGTCGGCGAGGAAGGCTTTCGCGTCGTCGTCGAAATACTGCTCGGATGTTTCTTCCGTCAGCAGGCCCTTGTTGAACAGGGTGAGAAAGATCTCCTGCGAGGTCTGGTGGTGGATGGGTTCGCTCGTCCGGTGATATATATCGAAGGCGATGCCCAGTTCCCTGAAGCAGTCGCGCATCTGCGCGTGGTACTTGTCGATGATGGCGCGCGGCGTGGTATGCTCTTTCAGCGCCTGGTTGGGGATAGCCGTACCGTGTTCATCGCTTCCGCAGACGAAGATCACATCCTTTTGCCGGGACCGGAGGTAGCGCACATATACGTCGGCCGGAATGTAAGCGCCTGCCAGGTGGCCGATATGTTTCGGACCGTTGGCATAAGGCAGCGCCGCGGTAACCGTATAACGTTTGAATTCTTTCATAGTGATGGGGATACTGCCACCGGCAGTTTGCAAAGATGGGGAGTATTTTCCGGATAAGCCAAGCGGGACCGGATTCTCAGGCGGGTTTCGGGACCAGTTTTTCCCACACCACGAACGGTGTGGCCGGGAAGATGACGTAAAATTCCGTATACCCTTCCGGCGTGGTCATCAGGCCCACACGGCCGCCGATCTTTTCCGTCGCCGTTTTTGTGATGTATAACCCGATCCCTCCCGTCTCCGAGCGCTCCGACGCCCTGGAGAACATCTGGAAAAGTTTACCGGGGCTGGATTCGCTGATGCCGATACCGTTGTCGATAACCCGGATCTTCACGCTGCCGTTATCCATTGTGCCTACGTGCACGTGCATGAACGACTCCACCCGTTCGGAGTCGTTGTAAAATTTGATGGCGTTGTCGATGAGGTTTTCCAGGACGATGCGCACGAGTTCCTTGTCGGAATCGATCGTGGCCGCCGGGTCGATGAAGGTCCTGATCCGGAGATCGGGCGGCAGGCCTTTTTTCTTTTCCAGCATCAGCACGTCGTGCACGACGCTCGTAAAGTCGATCTTTTCGATCGTGAGCTTGGAGTTGTTGATCTGGTTGATGATCACCAGCCGCGTTAAAATGGAATTCAGCCGTTCGGCGGTGGCATCCAACTTGCGCAGGTAATCCAGGGCCACGGGGTCCTTCACGTCCATGAGCGCCACGTTGCACATCCCCTTCAGGCTGGCCAGCGGTCCGCGGATGTCGTGGGAAGTTTTGTAGATAAAATTATCCAGTTCGTCGTTCACCTGCTTCAATGACTGGTTGGCGCGGGCGAGGTCCACCGTCTTTTTGTCTACCTCGATATCCAGTTCCTTGTTTTTGTTTTCCAGTTCCGCGTTCTGCTGCTGGATAACCTCCTTCGCCTCCGACAATTTTGCGTTCACCCGTTTGATGTTCCGGTTACCTACCTGCAGTACCCGGACGAGCAGCCCGGCAAGCAGGGCAATTAAAAACACAGCCCCGTTGAAGTATCGTTGCCGTTGAATGAGTTCTTCCTTGGATGCGATTGTGGCAATATTTTCCCGCTCCTCGTAGTTTGCCTGGATCTTGCCGATGTTTTTTACAAGCTCTTGACCGATGAGGGAGTCTGCGAGCTGTATATATTTGTTCTGATATATCGCTGCATTCTTAAAATCCTCATTTTGGTTATAGAACCTTGAGAACTGCTTGTATATATCCATTAGCAGCTGATTATATTCCAAATCTCTTATAACATTCTCTGCTTCCTTCAAATGCTCTTCCGCCGCTTTGAAATCTTTTCTAGCAATTGACACCTCAGCTAGATATACCAAATTCTCAGATTGAAATCGCCGATTTCCTGTGCTCCGTGCAATTGAAAGAGATTTCGCTAGGTGTATCTCAGCCTCATCCAGGTCCCCCAATCGAAAGGAGGCTTCACCAAGGCCAAACTCACCATTGAGTTCAATTTCGTCGTCACACCCACCCCCACATATTGCAAGACCTTTCAACGTATAATCCTTAGCCTCCTTAAATTGGTCTAAATGGAGGTAGCATAGACCTAGGTTAATATACAAACGGTGCAGATCAACAGTGTCCTTCGCTTCCTGTTTCAGTTTTAGACATTGATTGTAGTATTTGAGGGCACCTTCATAATTATGAAGTTTAAAATACACCAATCCGATGTTGTTAAGAGTAATACTAATTTCAGCCTTGTCCCCTTCGGCTTCTCTAATAATCAAGGACTTGAAATTATATTCAAGTGCCTTGTCGTATTCCGCTTTGTATGTATGCGCAAGAGCTAACCCATTCAATATTTTCTTGTACTCATCCCTCAATCCATTACGTTTTGCAATTGGTAAAACTGTGGACAATATATTAATTGACTCCTGCAATTGATCCATTCTCCTCAGCGCCTGACCTTTTACTCTTCCGGCCTTTACCATCCGTGCGGAGTCTCCAAAAATTAATGATAGATCATATCCTTCAGTTGAATACTTCAGCGCCATTTCATCATTAACATACAGATAGTTCCAGCTCAACTCGACCTTTAAATTCATCATCGTCTTGTCGTCAAGGGCGCTATTTCTTAGAACAGCCAGCAATGAATCAATGACACGCCCTTCCTGCGCCATCAGGTTGCAACTAAAGCCTACACTAAAGGTAATCAAGAGGGAGACTTTTATGGCTTTGAAAAACTTATAGTACACGGGTGATATTCAAAATTTTATTGCGTAGAATATACATTTTCAATTCGTCAACTTTGAGTCATCAATTTAGTTCTAAAGAAACCTATTTCAAAAACCTAAAACCCATAGCTATGAAAAAAATAGTCTACGCAATCCTACTGTCACTAGTTGCATTTATTTCGTTTACAGCATGTACAGAAGAAGAAGTTTCCCCCAACACAGAATTGAATGGCGGCGGAATCGGATCGGACCCTAAATAATAAAAAATCTACCAACCACTAAAGTCTTAAGTTATGAAAAAATTCATCTACGTCCTTATCTTGTCTTTTGTGACAGCACTATCATTTAGTTCATGTACAGAGGAAGAAGTAAAACCTAACACCGAATTAAATGGAGGAGGCACTGGCTCCGACCCAAAATAACTCGACCTTCATAGTAAATTATACACTCTAAAATTGCCAACATGAAATCCAGAATATTCATTTTGATTGCCGCAGTTGCTTTAGTGACCTTGTCTTTCACTTTTGCTTCCTCATCAAAAGAAACTCAAAAAAATAGCGATGTAGCTACGGAGCAGAAATCTTCCAATGCTCCCGCAGGAGGATTCGCACTCGAAGAGAAGTAATAAAAAAGCAAAACTGCTCCCTTGTCATTTCTCACTCTCATCGTGTAAGCTAAGCTGACTTTAACAGGCTGGCTGATCTATGCAATCGCTGCCGGGGTTAACTCCGGGTGCATTTCGTGGATCAGTATGCCTGGCCAAAAAGCGGCGGTGCGTACACGCAATATCCGCGCCCGCGCGGATGTTTGCTTTTACAGAATAATGGCCAAGCGAATAGACAGTTCAAATCTCCTAAAGAGGCGGGAGAGATATATGTAAAAGGAAGCCTTAAACTTATCCGGATCGAAAAAAGAAAAGTAAAAAAACAAATACACAGGTTACCCAGGTCTATAGTCGATGAGACAATGAAAATTGCCTCCTAACGGGCGTTAATCACGATGAATCACATAGAGACAGGTACCGATCACCCCCGGAACACCATACCGACCGCTGTAAGTCAGGCGCTTAAATAGCACCTCCGGCACCGTTTTGTTCAAAATCAGCGGCAAATATTACATGGGAAAACTTACCCGATTACCGCTTTTTCAGCCTCTTTATAGGCCGCCCGAGGCGTCAGTTGAAGCACCTGGAACATCTCCTTATCCTTTACATAACCGGGGTTCGGCGTAGTCAAAAGCTTGTCGCCCGCGAAGATACTGTTCGCGCCGGCCAGGAAACACAAGGCCTGTTCTTCCAGCGTCATACGCACCCTTCCCGCCGATAAACGAACCATCGCTTTCGGCATAATGATGCGGGCTGTCGCGATCATGCGCACCATTTCAAACACCGATACCTTCGGCTGATCTTCCAGCGGCGTGCCTTCAACAGGTACCAGCGCGTTCACGGGAACCGACTCGGGGTGCTCGGGCAACGTAGCCAATACATGCAGCATACCGATCCGGTCTTCACCCCGCTCTCCCATTCCGATGATACCGCCGGAACACACGGAGATCTTCGCCTTCCGTACACTCTCCAGCGTCTCCAGCCTGTCGTCGTATGTCCGTGTCGTTATAATGTCGTCGTAAAATTCCGCGCTCGTATCGAGGTTGTGGTTGTAGGCGTAAAGGCCGGCTTCCTTGAGTTTTTGCGCCTGCGCCGGCGTAAGCATTCCCAGTGTACAGCATACTTCAAGGCCCATGGTGCTGACACCCTTCACCATTTCAATGACCTTGTCGAAGTCGCGGTTGTCGCGTACCTCGCGCCAGGCGGCGCCCATACAAAAACGCGTACTCCCCGCTTCCTTCGCCTCCGTAGCCTTTTGCAGCACCTCGCCCACTTCCATGAGCTTCTCCACTTTCACATTCGTGTTATAACGGGCGGCCTGCGGGCAGTACGCGCAGTCTTCCGGGCAACCGCCGGTCTTCACGGATAACAATGTGCACACCTGCACTTCCTGCGCGTCGTTGTATTCGCGGTGCACGGTAGCCGCCTGGTAGATCAGGTTCAATATGGGCTGATCGTAAATCGCGGCGATCTCTTCTCTGGTCCAGTTATTCCGTATGGGTGTCATCTTTCCGTCGTTCATGTAGGCTACTGTTATTGGATCTTCATCTCGAAAGGCATACGCGCCTGGATACCTTCATAGGTCTTCACGTTCTTCCATTGCTGGTAGAGGTAATAATTTTCTCCCAGCTGCTCCTGCAGCGCTTTCGCCTGCGCGTCTTCCTCGAACTGGTTGACCAGCTGCTCGAATATCGTCGGCTTGTATTGCGGATAGTAACGTACCCTGTAATCGTCCGTCACCCCGGCCGCGGCGGCCGCGATGTCAACGGCGTCTTCAAAACTTCCCAGTACATCCACCAGGCCGCGTTCCTTCGCCTGCTCGCCGCTCCACACCCGGCCTGACGCCACTTTTTTGATACTTTCCACCGACATGTTCCTTCCTTCCGCGGCTTTGCCCGTAAAGGTTTCGTAAACTTCCTCCGTACGCTTCTGCCAGATCGCTTTCTCCGCCTCGCTCAACGGCCGGGTTACGGTAATCAGCTCGCCGATCTCACCCGTCTTCAGTTCTTCCGAGGTGATCCCGATCTTGTTGCCCAGGAAACCGCTGGCGTCGTACAGGACGCTGAACACACCGATCGACCCGGTGATGGTATGCGGCTGTGCAACAATGGTATCGCAGCCCATAGCCATATAGTATCCTCCCGAAGCGGCATAATCCGACATCGACGCGATCACGGGTTTTACTTTCGCCGTGAGCGCGATCTCCCGCCACATCACATCGGATGCCAGCGAACTGCCTCCCGGTGAATTGATCCGGATCACGACAGCTTTCACTTTATCGTTGTTCCTGATCTTACGGAGCTCGTCGCTGAACGACTCGGACCCGATAACCGACTGGCCGCTCTGCGCTTTGCCCGGCAGAATGGTTCCCTCTGCAACCAACACCGCTACTTCGTTTTTGGAATCTTTATAGGTGGAGATACTTTCCTTATACCGGCTGTATTTCACAAACTCCACGTTCTTGTCTTTGGGAAGACCGACCCGGTCCTTCAATTCATCCTGCACCTGGTCCTGGTAAAGCAGGGCGTCTACCAGCCCGTGCTGCTGTGCCAGCGCAGCATTGCGCACCAGCATTTTATCGGATATCTCCTTCAGTTTTTCCTTCGGGATGTTTCTGGATTCCGAAATGCGGTCGAGCACATGATCGTAGATCGATGCGATCAGCTCCGTGAGTTGCAACCGGTTCGCATCGCTCATCTTCTCCAGGAGAAACGGTTCGACCGCGCTTTTGAATTCGCCCACCCGGAACACTTCCGGTTTGATATCCAGTTTATCGAACAAACGTTTAAAGAAACTGATCTCAATAGCAAGCCCGTTAAACTCCAGTTCTCCCTCGGGGTTCAGGTAAACCTTGTCGGCCGCGGAGGCGAGATAGTAAGCCTGCTCCGACATAGCCTCGCTGTAGGCTACGACCCATTTCCCGCTTTTTCTAAAATCGATAAGCGACTGCCTGATCTCTTCGATCACCGAATAACCGGTCATCGGGTAGCTGACGTTGAGAAAGATCCCCTTGATCTTCGGATCAGTCTTCGCGAATTGAATGGTTTGCCGGAGTTGTACCAGTCCCACTGGCCTGCGCGACGAACCGCCCAATAAAGAGAGTCCCGTAAACGGGTTTTCTTTTTCCAGTTCAATGACGGGCACATCCAGATCCAGTTGTAAAACCGAATCATCCTTGATCACCACCTCTTCATCGCCGGAAGCGGAAATAATGATGATAAGTCCCACGATGACCAACACCATGGCCACCAATGTACCCAGGCAAGAAGTCAGGAACGCTTTTAAAAAATTCATACCACACGATTTAAGTTTCAAAAGTAAGCAATACTCATACGAATAAAAAAGTATGTTTGCGGGAGCGATATCGTATGACGGCAGCGGTCTTTCTTTTACTCGGAACAAATTCGGGCGACAGGAAAAAAAACCTGGATACCGCCCTGCGTTTCATCGCGGGTGAGGCGGGAACGATCAGCAGGAAGTCTTCGGTCTACGAGACAGACGCGTGGGGAATAACCGAACAGCCCGCGTTTTACAACCAGGTTGCCGAGATTAAAACGCCGATGACTGCACATAGCCTGCTGACAACCATTCTGTCCATTGAAAAGAAGATGGGAAGGGTACGGCGGGAAAAATGGGGCGAACGCATCATCGATATCGATATTCTTTTTTTCGGTAGCGAGGTCGTGAACCGCGACGAGCTCACCATCCCCCATCCGCAGTTAGCATTCCGGAAATTTACGCTGGTTCCGCTCTGTGAACTGATCCCGGATTTTATTCATCCCGTCCTTCACCAAACAACCGCGGAGTTGTTGTCTTCCTGTACGGACGAACTGGATGTACGGAAGCTGACCTGACTGCTTCTTTAAAGGCTCATAACCTCCCCTTCAGGAGCTATCTTTTTCACCAGACCCTGCAGCACTTTTCCCGGGCCGCATTCAATAAACGTGGTTGCTCCATCCTTCACCATATTCCTGACGGACTGTGTCCACCGGACCGGGCTTGTCAGTTGCGCAATGAGGTTCTTCTTGATGATGTTTGTATCCGTGGAGGGAAGCGCATTCACGTTTTGGTAAATAGGACAGAGTGGTTGTCCGAAGATGGTACTTTCAATGGCTGCAGCCAGTTCCTCGCGCGCGGGTTCCATGAACGGAGAGTGAAATGCGCCGCCCACCTGCAGGGGAAGCGCACGTTTGGCGCCGGCGGCTTTCAGCTTCTCGCACGCTATCTCGATACCCTTTATCGATCCGGAGATGACGAGCTGACCCGGACAGTTGTAGTTCGCCGCGACCACAACGTCATCAATAGACGCACAAATATCTTCCACGATCTTGTCGTCCAGGCCTATAATGGCGGCCATGGTTGACGGAGTGATCTCGCAGGCGCGTTGCATCGCCAAAGCTCTTTTATATACAAGCAGCAGACCGTCTTCAAAAGAAAGCGTCTTGTTCGCCACCAGCGCTGAAAATTCTCCCAGGGAATGGCCGGCTACCATGTCCGGAGCGAACGCGGGACTGGACAGCGCCACACCGACGGAATGTAAGAAGATCGCCGGTTGCGTGACCTTCGTTTGCTTTTGCTCGTCTGCGGTGCCGTCGAACATGGCCGCGGTGAGATTGAAACCGAGGATCTCGTTCGCCTGGTCGAACAACTTCCGGGCGGTTACACTCGATTCATATATGTCTTTGCCCATCCCCGTAAACTGGGCACCCTGACCTGGAAAAACGTATGCTTTCATGTTCAAGCGAAATTAGCTTCAAGTTTAAGGGTAAAGGCTGAAACTTAAAAGTCCGTTTGAAAGATCCCGTCGATCTGGCCCTATTCAATAAACCGTGCCTTTAATCCGGGAGAGGGGATCATACAACTATCGTTCTTTCCAAAGATGCGGTAACGGTTTGCCGCGATGAGGTTATAGATCCCGTCCCTGAAAAAACGGGGAAGAAACCGGAAGATGCCGAAAAACGGCCAGATCCCCGGAAGCGCGCGCGCGATTTCCAAGGCAGCATCGCTTCGCTGATAAAAAGATCCGTCTTTGATAACGATGATACTGTGCGTCGACAAAGGGTCCAGTCCGAAATTCAGGAGGGTAGTTTTTCCGAAACCGGATTGCAACGACGCAAAAAGAAATTTCGAACCAGGGTCGCGCCGGATGATGAATTGAACGGCGCTGCTGCAGAGATTACACACACCATCGAACAACACGAGGATCTTCGACGTGGTCTCTATCTGACCAGGTGTACCCATCCCTTGATCTTTTTCGTCTCTTTGGCGGGGTCAACGGAGTCGAACGTAACCTCGGCGACAAAGTAATATACGCCGGACGCCAGATCGGTACCTTTCTCGTCCTTGCCATTCCAGTCGATGTAAATGGTGTTCACTTCGTCACCTATTCGTCCGTCATAGGTAAACACTTCCTGTCCCCACCGGTTATAAACCACGAATTTTACACTTTCGACGAAACGGGCACATTTCAATTTCAGCTGAGCCGGTATGCAGTCGCCTTCTTCGCCGCATTCGAATCCCCGGATGCTGAAAGCGCTAAACGTGTCGTTGTAACTGTCGTTGTTCGGTGTAAATACGTTCGGCAGTTCGTAGTACGGGCAATTATCGATGCAGATTTCGTCGCTGAGTTCGCCTTCGTTGCCGGAACGGTCCACCGCCGCGACTTTGTAACATCGCGCAAAAGACAACAGGTTGTTATCGATGTAGAACGTGTCCCTTACGTTCTCCGCGATCAGCGAGAAGTCTTCGCCTTTCCTGCTGGCCGCATACACATTATAACTCCTGACATCGTTTTGACAAGCCGGGTCGTCGGACCTGCTCCAGTAAATGATATTGCTGTAACTGTCCTTCTGGCAGAATTTTTCGTAATAATCGTTGCAATCCACAAAGTCGAGTGTGCTGCGAAGGGGCGGTTCGAGTTTGCATGGCGGGATCGTATCGCCCGGTTGTGCGCAAATCAGCTGCGAGAAATTTTTTAACGGCTGGCCTATTGCCGGGTTGCCATAGCCTCCCCGTGTCATGATCCGGTAACAGTATATTTCGTTGTCCACCAGCGGAACGCCGTTCCACTGTCCTTCGTCCAGGTAAATAAAGCCCGTTGCGCTTACATCTACACTGTCGATCAGGACGAGGTCGCCTTCCACCGATCCTTCCGGACCACGGTACACCAGGTGTTTATTGGGGAACGTCTGGATCTGGTTAGACCACGGTACAAAGGCGCTCCAGTTCAGTTCAATTCGTTTTACCTGCGACTTGGCATCCAGCCTCACCGAAGAAGCGGCTGCCGACGTACCTAAGAATCCACCTGTAGACGAATAGGCGGCTATGCTGTAATTGTACACGTTCTCTTCGGTGTTTAAGCCCTCATCAAGAAACGTGGTATCCGAATATATGCCGGGAGGCGTTACGTTAACGGAATCCCCTCCCCGCGCAAATCCGACGGCCCGGTAAATTTCGTACCGGAACGGCGGCGGAAACTGCGTGGTGTTGGCGTCAAATGGTTTCCTCCAGCTCACCCGGATCTGCCCGGCTGAAAGATCCGTTTTCTCAACGCTCACATGGGTGATGATCGGAACATCTGCCAGTATCGGCCCCACACACGTATCAAGGGAGACATAACTTTCGCCACCGCGCGGCAGGGGAAACACGGCGACAAGCCGGTAACAATACTTCGCACCCGGTGCCAGCCCTTTGCCGTCATTGGTATCGGTGTAGGTTGTGATGGGAACTTTGTTGCTGTCCTTTATTGCCAGTACGTCAATAAGCTCATAGCCCAGGTAAGAAGGCATACCGGTCTGGCAGTTATCCGGCTCAAAAGGCGAACCATCAACTTTTCTCCATACCTGCATGGTCTCGGCGCTCTGGCAGAAGTAAGGGTCCCATTGCAGGCTCGCATGTCGTTTTGCAAGATCAAGCTGGGCATCGTTCCAGACGGGAGCCGGCCCGACTACCTTAATAAACCACGTCTTAAACGTGACAAGCTTCGGTCCGTTATCGGGATTGTCGGTTATCTTGAAAACAACCTGGTAAGGCTGGTCTTTAACATGGACACATTCTGTGTTCCACCTGAATTTCAGTTCAGCGGGCTTGGGTACCGTAGGCTGAAAATCTTCGACACCGGGAACGGGACTATAGGTAGCCGGTGACTGTGCATTCGGGAAATTGAAGATCTCGGAGAAGGCCTCGATCTTGACATCGTCATTGTCGGGATCAATTCCAAAGATCGTGGCGTCGAGCACCGTGCCGGCAACGACACAGGTATCCGCAGGAATGATCAGGTCCGGCCGTTCGTTGTCGCAGTCGTCCACGAGGATCTGCATATCGCGGCGTACGTATCCCATCTGATACCAGACGCCGTTCTTTTTGCGCCATTCGATGATGTGAAAAGCAATGTTGTACTCACCCACGGCACCGGGCGAATCCCATGTGATCGTACCGGTCACCGGGTTAATGGAGAACGTCGGGGCACCGGTTCCGGCTTCATTGCCCGTATTAAATGAGGTATAAAACTTTGGATCGTTCGGGTTCTTATAGTTGATTACTTCTGTATTACGGTCGCTGTACGGGACAACCAGCGCGAAGGAAATGCTGTCACCATCCGGATCATAGGCTCCGGGGTTATGCGACCAGGCAACACCCGTGCAAGCCTCATCGATCGGGGGTACCAGTAACTTCGGAGTATTGTTGCAGCCCAGGAAGGGATCGGTCGAAACGATCGTCTCCAGGTAAAATGTCGTATTGATCGAAGCGTCCATATTGAGGACTCCCTCGTTCCGGTTAGGTTCACGGTAACTGATAACAAAGGTAGAGTTCCCGGAATAGGTGTGCCTCACGGTAAAAGAAGCGGTAGCCACGATACCTTCGGCATTCAGATCCAGCCGGATCGTATTTTCTGTCTCGGGAATAAGCATGGAGGTACCGTCGCCGAAATTCAGGATGTCCTGATCGCCGCCAAACTTGACGGTCGACTTGGTATTGGTATAAACGGTAACCGTGATGATGAACGTGAGACTGTTGCAACTCTCACGGACTGCCACGATCTCCCCTGCGCGCAAGTGGGTAGCGTTCGCGTGAAATGCACCCGCCAGCACGAGTAGCAGCACGACAACAGACGTTCTTCTTAAATTTTGTCCAATAGCGGTAAAATTCATGCTTCTTAACCTCCTCTTCGGGAAACGCCGACCAACAGTAATCGGTTACAATATATAACCTTGTTTCTAAACTTAAAATAACACTTAAGTTAACGCTAAACCCCTGAAATTAGTCTCGCAACGCGTAAATTCTTTTTCGCATTAAACCCGCGCACCTTTTGCACATCTAAGGCGCATGGAATCCGATCAAAAAAAGAAACACCTGCGGCTGCGCGCAGCCTTTGGATTGTCTTTGTCTGACGAAAAACACGGTTACAATCCGGAGGCCTGGCTCCATTCCTCCGCCCACATGGAACCGCTCACCGTAGTGGAAAAGGGTGAAATACCCACCAATTCGCCAACCGATAATATCAGGCTGGCGATCAGCAAATCGCGGGGAGACATATTGAAACTGAACGGATCCTGGATGGATCAGTTGACAGACCCCCGGGCTGTGATCCGGGAAAAAATGACCCTGTTCTGGCACGACCATTTTGCCTGCCGGGTACGTTCGGGCTACCTGGCACAACAACAGAACAATATCCTTCGCCAGCACGCGCTGGGAAAGTTTGGCGATCTGCTGCACGCCATATCAAAGGATCCCGGAATGCTTCAGTTCCTGAACAACCAGCAGAACAAAAAGAACAGTCCCAACGAAAACTTCGCGCGCGAATTACTGGAGCTGTTTACGCTGGGACGCGGTCATTATACGGAAGACGACATCAAAAACAGCGCGCGGTCATTCACAGGATGGGCGTTCAATCCGGTTTCGGGAAAATTCTTTTTCCGCGAAAAGGTGCACGACGATGGGCTGAAAACATTCCGGGGAAGGAAGGGAAATTTCAGCGGCGAGGATATACTTGAGATCATACTGGAAGACAAACAGACAGCGCGATTCGTGATGGGGAAAATCTGGCAATATTTTGTGAGCGACGATCAACCGGACGATGATTTGATGACGTCCCTCTCCGCGGATTTTTTTAATTCCGGATATGATATCAAAAAAATACTCTTCGGAATATTTACATCGTCCTGGTTTTACGATCCCCGGTATACGGGTAACCGGATCAAGTCTCCCGTGGAACTGGTCGCCGGCATGCTGACCCAGACGAACGGAAAATTCGAATACCCTCAGGCTTCATTATTTGTACAGCGCGCCCTGGGCCAGGTTCTTTTGTTGCCTCCCAATGTAGGGGGATGGCCTTCCGGAGCCGCATGGATCGACAGTTCAAGTCTTACATTCCGTATGTCGCTGGCGTCAGTCATGCTGAAAAACGGTGAAACCACCATCGATGCAAAGGACGACGGCGACGTGAATAACGAAACCAACCGTGTGAAAGAAAAAAAAATAACACTCCGCGTAAACTGGGGCGAACTCGCCGAACGTTTTGTCAGGGCAACGGCTGACGAGAGTTTGTCGGCAATCGAATATTATTTGCTGGCAAGACCCGGCCTGAAAGCCGGCAGGCAAGTCGTGCGCAACTATGCCGGTGATAGTACCAGCGATCCTGAATTTGTAAAAAAAGCGTTTATCGGGTTCATGTCATTACCGGAATACCAATTAAGCTGATCACCATGAAGACATCACGAAGAGGTTTTATCAGAAGCTCGATAGTTGCCACTGCCGGTACCCTGATGATCCCGAATTTCCTCAAGGCTACAGGTTTCGAACCGTCAGGCAGTTTACAACAACAGGGAAAAATACTGGTTGTCATTCAGTTGTCGGGTGGCAATGACGGATTGAATACCGTTGTTCCGTACCGGAACGATTTATACTATCAATACAGGCCCGGTATTGCTATACGCGCCGCCGATGTTTTAAAAGCGACGGATGAACTTGGGTTTCATCCTGCGTTGTCGAAGCTGAAAGATCTGTATGATCGCGGTTACCTCGCAATCCTGAACAATGTGGGATACCCCAATCCGGATCGTTCACATTTCCGGTCGATGGATATCTGGCAATCGGGTAGTGACGCCGCGACATACCTTAAAACGGGGTGGATCGGACGCTACCTGGACTCCAATTGCGGGAAATCTCTTTGTTCCGGTCAGGCCATCGAAGTTGATGACACCCTGAGCATGGCGCTGAAAGGGGATGTTATCAAGGGGCTGGCCATGAAAAATCCGGAAAAGTTTTACCGGGCGGCTCATCAACATTTTTCGAAGAACATACCAGGTTCCACTGAGGTCAATGAGATCAACGATCCATCGCTTCACTATTTGTATAAGACACTGGCCGAGACTTCGTCGTCTGCGGAATTTCTGTATTCCAAAACAAAAGGAAATATCAACAGTGCAGCATATCCGCAAAATGAATTCAGTACGCGGTTAAAGACGATCGCGTCACTGATACGCTCCGATGTCGGAACACGCATCTACTATGTAACGCTGTCTGGATTCGATACACATGCCAATCAACAGGCTCAGCATCAGCGGTTGCTGGCCATCTATGCCGAGGCCGTTCATGCGTTTGTAGATGACCTGGGCGAAGACGCGATGAATGATGTGATGATCATGACCTTTTCAGAATTCGGAAGGCGCGTGAGACAAAATGCAAGCGGTGGTACGGATCACGGTACGGCTAATAACCTGTTTGTTATCTCGAAGAATTTAAAACGTACAGGCTTCATCAACGGCAGCCCTGACCTTTACAATCTTGATCAAGGTGATCTTATTCATCAGGTTGATTTTCGGAGCATTTATGCGACACTACTTAATAAATGGCTTGAAGTACCATCCGAAAAAATTTTAAATGGTTCTTTCTCCATGTCTGACTTTATCTGATATCTTAGCGCAACCAAACCCTAAAACCACGCCCTCCCTTATAATGAGACTCGATGACAAAGCTAAGTCTGCGCTGATCAAACGCGAAATGGAAATCAAGCGTATTATCCGGCAGATGGAACTGGATAAGCTCCACAGGAGCACGGTCTTCAAAAACCTGGAACAAGAGCTAAGGAGTATCAAGCACAGCCTGCTGATCCACGAAGCGTCCGATTCAAAAGAGTAGATTCCTGCATTCGTATTACAGTTGTTGATTACATTTGGTGTAAAAATCATCAACGTATGCGTGTTGTCGGAGAAATACCACATCGTGATTGCAAAATAACTGTCTTTGCCTGGAATAATCGTTACCTGATCAAGCTGGAGCAGGGCTTACTGGAGCAAACATTCAAGATCAATGAATACGATGTGTCCGGTGAGGCTGAACTCTATAAGATTATAGACGAATCTTTTATTCAGGAAGGTCTGAGCCGTTTTACGGCCATGCGTACGAGCCTGGCGAACGCTGTGCAACGAGCTTAAAATCAATTCATTTTGCGTGTCCGTGCAGGAAATTGTTTTATTTTGCACCCTCCATGGAAGTAGTTGAGAAGAAAAATAAGAATAAGCGATATAAACCTATTCTGGACGGCATTCCCGATTGGCCCGTCTACCAGCTTAGCAAAAACCGGAAAGAGTTTATCGAGGAAGTGGCGCAAAAAGCCTTCGCCGAAATAAAAAAGAACCGCCCTACTGCCAAGCAGCTCCTGGACGAGCTGGAAGCGACCGTTTACCGCGAACAGCAACGTATGAAACGGAACCGCTGGCGGGTGGATCCGGCGGACGAACCACGTTTCTGGGGAACCTTAAAAGAGGAACTGGTCGCATTATCGGCAAGAGATCCGGAAGAATGCCAGGCTAAAGCGGATGAACTTCTGCTGCGGATCGTATCGCGCTACTCGAACGAAATCGCCGGTAACTTCAAAGCCAATTCGTATCGCCTTACCCGCGAGATTGTCAAGTTCTGGTTTGCACGCCTGCTCAACGGTGCACGCGTCAAAAAATTCGGAGCCTTCTTCCGCAATCGCTACACGCTGCGCGACAAAATCCAGATCGTCGGAAAAGTAAAACAACTCCGGACCCTGGCCAAAGAAGGAACCGTAGTGATGGTACCCACTCACTTCAGCAACCTTGATTCTATATTGATCGGCTGGATCATTCATTCCCTGGGGTTACCGGCTTTCATTTACGGCGCGGGATTAAACCTGTTCAATATCAAGATATTCGCCTATTTTATGAACAGCCTGGGAGCGTTCAAGGTGGACCGGCGGAAAAAAAATGTGCCTTATCTGGAGACACTTAAGTTTTATTCCATGCTTGCGGTCCAGAAGGGTGCCCACAGTATATTTTTCCCGGGAGGAACACGCTCCAGGTCGGGAATGCTTGAGAAGCACCTGAAGCTCGGATTGTTAAGCTCCACGATCGAGGCACAACGGAATCTCTATTTGGACACACCCGCGGGCCAGGAGGTCAGAAAAATATTTATCGTACCGGTCACACTGAACTATCACTTCGTGCTGGAAGCGCCGGATCTCATCGACGAATACCTATCGTCAAAGGGTCAGGACAGGTATTTGCCCGAGCAGGACAAGTACGGAAGCTGGCAGTTGCTTCAATTCCTGTTTAAATTCTTTACCAAGGGTTCCAATATATCGGTATCGATCGGACGCGGCCTCGACGTAATGGGAAATTATGTGGACGATACGGGAAACAGCCTTGATCCGCAGGGAAGGATCATCAACACCCGCGACTACTTCGTTTCCAGCGGAGAGATTACCGTCGACAAGCAGCGGGAAGATGAATACACCCGTATGCTGAGTCAGAAGATCGTGTCCGAATATCATCGGATCAACCGGATTTTCGCCAGCCACCTCGTTGCGTTTGTGGCCTTTGAAATATGGCAGAAGAAACATCCCAAACTGGACTTGTTCGGCCTGCTTCGCCTTCCCGAAGAGGACCAGGTCATTCAGTATGAAGAGTTCCGTGCAGCGTGCAAGCGCGTTCGCAAACAGATCTATACGCTAAAGGAAAATGGTAAGGTATACCATGCCACCCACCTGAAGGGTAACATAGATCTGGTGATCCGTCATGGCCTCGACAATGTCGGCATATTTCACCTGAAACGGCCTTTATTACTGAACAAGGAAGGTAACATCATCACGAAGGACTTCAACACCCTGTATTACTACCATAACCGGATCGTAGGATATGACCTCGAGAAGTTTGTCTGAAAATGATAAACCGGTTGGTGTGATCGGCGCCGGTAATTTCGGTAGTGTAGTCGCCAACCTGCTGGCGCGGCAGCGGAAAGTTTTACTGCACGCCCGCGACGAAGAGGTAATTCAGCGAATGCTTCAGACACGCGAAAACCGCGGCCACAAGATGCATGCGAACGTGGTACCGACAAGCGATCTGGCATGGATCGCCGACCAATGCGATGTGATCTTTCCCATCGTTCCCTCCGCTCATTTCCGGTCGATGATGAAACAGCTGTCGCCGCATATTCATCCCTATCATATCCTTATCCATGGCACCAAGGGATTTGACGTTACTCTGCCTGAAGGCCAGACGATCGATTCGATGCCGACCCTCGATCGCAGCATGGTAAAGACCATCAGTGAAGTAATCCAGGAGGAGAGTGTAGCCGTACGGGTAGGCTGCCTGGCCGGGCCAAACCTGAGCCGTGAACTTGCTGACGGACATCCGGCGGCAACGGTTATCGCCAGCCACTTCAATGAAGTAATCAACCTTGGCAAACGGTTACTTCGCAATGAAAATTTCCAGGTGTATGGAAACAATGATGTAGTGGGTGTCGAGCTTGCAGGCGTCTTGAAAAATATTATCGCGATCGCTGCGGGGGCACTTAGCGGAATGGGCTATGGAGAAAATGCAAAAGGCCTGCTGGTCAGCCGCGGCATGGTGGAGATGATCTATCTCGGGCGGGCGTTGGGTGGTAATACAAAAGCTTTCCTCGGGGTGGCCGGTATAGGCGACCTTGTGACGACGTGCAACAGTTCATTGAGCCGGAATTTCACCGTAGGTTACCGGCTTGCGAAAGGCGAAACGCTAACGGAAATTCTGGCCAGTACCGATGAAGTGGCCGAGGGGATCAATACCGTCAAGATCGCAAAAAAATGTGCCGATCATTACAAGGTCCGGGCGCCTATCACCAGTACACTGTACCAGGTGCTTTTTGAAAATATGACCGTTAAAAAAGCGCTTGAATATTTAATGCGTTATCCGTTGAACGTGGATATCGATTTCTTAACGGAATAACAGGGCATCGGAAATTACAACAGTATTTCGCGGACGTTCTCCCGCATCTTGACGGCCAGCTCATCGAGCGGAAGATCGTTGATATCGCGGCCAAAGGGATCTTCAATTTCTTCGGCGATCAATTCAACACTAAGCAACACAAATGATACCAGCACAACAATGGGTATCGTCATATACCCGGACTGCGTCACAAAACCGAATGGGAGTGTCATAATGTATATGGTGATGAACTTCTTCACGTACATCATATACGAATAGGGAATGGGCGTATTCTTGATGCGTTCACAAGCGCCGATCAGGTCGATAAAATCCTTCAATTCCTTGTCCATATTAATAAGCTGATCACCCGTAATTTTTTTCGCAACGTAGAGCTGATTTACCTTCTGGTACATCAATGCCGCTATTCGATTGGGTTTGTGCTTGAATTTTTTCAGGTCGTTGATGAACTGATCGTCCGGCGCATCCAGCTCGGCGAACTGCACGCCTGTGCGCAGGCTTTCCTTCATCGCAAAGACAAAATTCGGAACCATCTTCGCAAACCAATCCCGGTCTTCGTGATTCTCCCGGGTCAGGCAGGCGTTTAGTTTCATGGAAAAATTCCGGGTGCTGTTAACCATCCCGCCCCAGAGCCTGCGTCCCTCCCACCACCGGTCGTAGGCGGTATTGGTCCTGAACACGAGAAAAAGGCCGAGCACAATACCCAGCAGGGAATGCATCCCGATTGTGGGCTGGAAATCCGCTTCATGTACCCTGAAATAATCGATAAAAAGATAACAGATCAGGGTCGAATACGCGCACATGAAAGCCATGGCGGGCCACAGCGTCAACATAACCCTTCGGCTGTAAGAATGAAAGATCAGTGAGAACCACTGGCGGGGATTGTACATTACCATAGTCTCAAATTTGAGCTAATAACTCCATTCAAAAAAATATTTCCGCCATGAAACTTGCAAGGGGTGGTTTCCGTAAGTAGTATTGTAATGATATCATTTTAATATCAACTATATGAATCACGAAAAGAATTACACGCCTCTTTCCGGCTACCTGATGATTGTGATTTTACTCGCGATCGTTGCCATGGGCATCGCTATCAAACCGCTCTTTATTTTCTGCCTGGTTGTAGCGGTGCTGCTTATCCCCGGTTTTTTCTTTTTAAATCCCAACACGTCCAAGGTATTGGTCCTGTTCGGAGACTACCGGGGCACGGTCAAAAATAACGGCTTCTTCTGGGTCAACCCGTTGTTCTCGAAAAAGTCTATTTCCCTGCGCGCCCGCAACTTCGACAGCGAAAAAATTAAGGTCAACGATAAGGTAGGGAACCCTATCCAGATCGGTGTTATCCTGGTCTGGCAGGTCCGCGATACCTTTAAAGCGGCGTTTGAAGTCGACAACTATGAGAACTTTGTCCGGATACAAAGCGATTCGGCGGTCCGGAAACTGGCCGGGCTTTATCCCTATGACAACTTCGATACGGATGCTGAATTGACCCTTCGTTCCGGTCATGAAGAAGTGAACCAGGCGTTAGAGGAGAACCTGAAGAACAGGCTGGATATTGCCGGAATACATGTCATCGAAGCACGGATAGGCTACCTTGCCTACGCACCGGAGATCGCCAGTGCCATGCTCCGGAGGCAACAGGCAACAGCCGTAGTCGCCGCCCGGTTCAAGATCGTTGAAGGTGCTGTCAGTATGGTCCAGATGGCCCTTCACCAGCTTTCACAACAAGGTGTTATCGATCTGGATGAAGAAAGAAAAGCGTCCATGGTCAGCAACCTGATGGTTGTGTTGTGCGCGGACAAGGACGTGAGCCCGGTAGTCAACGCCGGCACACTGAATCATTAGTATGTTTGGCATTTACCTCCGTACAGCGAAGTACGTAGCAATCGATTAATGGCACAGAAGAAACCTTTTGTTTTAAGACTTGATCCGGAAATATTAAAAGCCGTCGAAAAATGGGCCGCGGACGAATTCCGGAGCACCAACGGGCAGCTGGAATGGATTATTAACAAGGCCCTGAAAGATACCGGCAGGTTGAAATCAAAAGGAAAATCGGAATAGTTTTCAATTGAAAAAAATTTAATCCCTTATCTTTCCGCTCTAAAACTGCTCTTTCTATGAAAAGCTTCGGCGTCATTCATTTTTTTCTGCTGATCATCCTGCTTCTGGCCTATAACTGTTCCCATGCGCAAGACTACCTGATCACGTCCAAAGGAGATTCATTAACCGGCCAGATCAAACCCCTCTTTTATGGTGTCGATAAAAAAGTGCAGGTGATAACAGCAGACAAAAAGAAGAATGTTTTTCCCATGTTCCAGGTCAGGATCTTTCGTTACAAGGATGAATTGTACCAGCCCGTTAAAGGTCCGGATGGCTATACATTTATGAAGCTGATCAAACCGGGCTTCCTGTCGATGTACAACTACCAGATGCCAAACCAGGTCACCTTTGACGGGATATATCTCCTGCGAAAGGATGGCAAAGGAATAGATGTACCGAACCTGAGCTTCAAAAAATACATGAAAAAATTCATGGAGGATTGCCCGGACGTTGCGAAAAAGGTCGATGACGGCACGTACGGCAAAAAAGAGCTTAACCAGTTGATCGATGAATATAACGCCTGTATCGACGGAAAGACCATTGATCATGAAAAAGTACTGGCGCAACAGGCAGAGCAGACCAAAAGCATCAGCGCATGGGATACATTGGAAGATAAGGTGAAGGCACAGTCGGATTTTGAGGGTAAAACCAATGCCCTGGAAATGATCCAGGAGATTAAAGGAAAGATCGCCCGGTCCGAAAAAATACCAAACTTTCTCGTTGACGGATTAAAGAACTCCCTTCCTCAGGAAACCTTTAAAACCGAACTCGACACAGCCCTCAAAGAAATCAACTGACCTTCCGGCGAATAGCTGCTACCTGGGTCGCGATACGATCTGTGTTGACGAACAATACGTAAAGGGAGCAAGCCGTTACGGCAATCGCCAGACCGAAAAGATAACCGCCGTCGTCCTGCACAACAATACCCAGTAGTGTCAGGTGCATCCCGATAGCGCCCAGCATTAGTCCAAGCGCCAAAAACGCGCCGGCAAACGCAAGCTGCGGAATGAGCAACAGCACCGCCGCAACCAGTTCAAGAACGCCGACGCCTATCCTGCCCCAGGGCTCCATGCCAACCGTAGTGAATATATAAACCGATTCTTCCGCGCCGCTGAATTTAAAAAAAAGCGTTTGGAACATGATCACCGCCGCGCAAATGCGGGCTGCCCAGTAAATAATCCGAGTACCGTTTTTCATAGTGATTCAAAGCTATTCCAATAATTAAAAAGCGGGTGTCAGGTATGCGACACGTATTTGCTATTTTGGGGAAGAATCCGCCCCTCATGAGCAAATTTGAAGTAAATCCCGACATCAGTTTGGCCAAAACGATTTCAACCGAGTTTTATTTAAAACCGGAATACTTTGAACTGGCAAAGGAAAAGATATTCGCCAATACCTGGCATTTTGCAGGCGATACCGATAAAGTCAAGGATCCGGGCTGGGTTACCCCGGTAACGCTGCTGGAGAAATACCTGGACGAGCCCCTGCTCCTGTCAAGAGACAAGGATAACAACCTCCATTGTCTTTCCAATGTATGTACACATCGCGGCAACCTGCTGGTGGAACGGCCCTGTAAGTTGAACGACATCCGGTGCCGGTACCATGGCAGGAGGTTTCATCTGAACGGGCAGTTTTTATCCATGCCGGAATTCAAGGAAGTAGCGGATTTCCCGACGGAAGACGATAACCTGACGAAGCTGCCGTTGTTTACGTTCGGTAAATGGCTTTTCACATCGCTGCATCCCTCACAACGGGCGGAGGATTTCTTCGGCGGAATGATGGATCGGGTGGGCTGGATGCCTTTCCAGGATTTTCATTTCAGACCTGAACTCTCGCACGAATACACGGTGGATGCGCATTGGGCACTCTACTGCGAAAACTACCTCGAAGGATTTCATATCCCGTTCGTTCACGCCGGTCTCAATGCCGTGATCGACTACGGGAAATACACCACCGAACTTTACAAATACTCCAACCTGCAACTCGGCCTGGGTAAAGAAAATGATGTTGTCTTTGACTTCCCGCCGGAGGCGATGGACTTTGGCAAAAAAGTGGCCGGATATTATTTCTGGGTGTTCCCAAACATGATGTTCAACTTTTATCCATGGGGCCTTTCCATCAACATTGTCCGACCGGTGTCGTCTTCGAAATCCAAAGTTTCCTTCCTCTCTTACGTCTGGGATGAGAATAAATTACGGCAGGGAGCCGGTGCAAACCTTCATCAGGTGGAAATGGAGGACGAGGACATCGTACAGCACGTACAAAAAGGAATTCGTTCACGATTTTATAAACATGGCCGCTACTCCGTCAAGATGGAAAAGGGAACGCACCATTTTCATCGTTTGCTGGCTGATTTTCTGAAGTAACTCCCGGGCTGTCAACACACAATATCAGCGCATTTCTTCGGGAATCTCCCAGCGGCGGCGCGTGTCCGTCCGGATACCCGCGTGGTCGATAACCAGCGGTGAAGGAATGTTATTCTCATAGATCATCCCGGTACCAAGTCCCTGCGGAATGGTGACAGGGTAACCGGCCGTAAACTGGCATATAGCATTCAGGCCGATGTTGGACTCCAGGGCAGACGTTATCCACCAGCCGGTACCGGATTTTTCCGCCAGGGCGATCCATTCCCGGCAACCCGAAAGACCTCCGTGCAATGTCGGTTTCAAAATGACAAACGACGGTTTCATGTTTTTGAGAAGCTCTCTTTTTTCCCGGGGATCCGTTTTACCGATCAACTCCTCGTCGAACGCGATCGGGATGGGCGACTCCCTGCAGAGTTCCTCCATCTCCCCCTGGCCCGGTTTGATTGGCTGCTCGATAGACTGGATATGAAAACGACTGTACTCACGCAACAGGTTCAGGGCTTCATCGGGTTTAAAAGCACCGTTTGCGTCGAGCCGTATCGTGATCCCTTCATCCGGATAATTATCCCGGATGTATGCCAGGACTTTCATTTCCTTGTCGAAACTCAGGCCACCTACTTTTAATTTAATACACCTGAATCCCATCTCAATTTTTTCGTCAATCTGCTTCAGCATAAAATCCGTATCGCCCATCCAGATCAGGCCGTTGATAGGGATCGGTTTTCCCTTTAGAAAATCATTTTCGAAAAGGATGCGCCTGCCTCCGTTTTCCAGGTCGAGTAACGCAGTTTCAAGCCCAAAGAGGATCGACGGAAAATACCGGGGAACAATTTCATTCAATATCCTTTCGGCCTGTATTTCATTCTGCGCCAGCGATGCTATCTCCCGGAGCGTGTTTGCCAGTACCGCCTCAAAACCGGGGACATCGTCCACACTCAGCCCGGGGAGCGGGCCACACTCGCCGATACCGGTTTTGGTAAGATCGCGTTCATCCCGGATGCAGATAAACCAGGAAACCTTGTCCTTCATCAACCCGCGGGATGTACGGGCATCAAAACCGAACCTGAATGTTTTCTTAAAATAGGATGTCAGTAATGCCATAGAGAAAATCCGCAACGAAAATAAGGTTTTACAGCTAACTTTGGTTTTTTAGAATCATGCACCTGGATATAAACAACTATACGTACGTCCTCCCTGCCGACAGGATTGCCCGTTATCCGTTGAGCCGGCGCGACGAATCCAGGCTGCTCATTTACCGGGGCGGGGAGATCGCCCACGATCAGTTCAAATCCATCGCCGGTTATTTGCCGCCGGAGAGTATGCTTTTTTTCAATGACACGAAAGTTATTCCTGCGCGTATATATTTTTCGAAAGAAACGGGCGCTGTGGTCGAGATCTTTTTGCTGCACCCGGTGAGTCCGTCAACGTTGCTGGTCGAAGCTATGGAGGCGGAACAAACCTGCACGTGGGTCTGCACAATAGGCAATCTTAAACGGTGGCACGAAGGAACACCGCTCACCCGGCGCGTCAACGACACAACTCTCGAAGTAACATTACTGAACAAGGTCGACGGACTGGTCAGGTTCACCTGGGATACGGGCCGCAACTTTGCCGAGATTGTCAGTATGTGCGGCGAAACGCCCCTTCCTCCCTACCTGAACCGTAACCCCGAAGAATCGGATCGGGAACGTTATCAAACGGTGTACTCACATCACGAGGGCGCCGTAGCTGCCCCAACGGCCGGGTTACACTTTTCCCCGGACGTATTCCGATCGCTGGAACAAAAACACATTATGACCGACTTCCTGACCCTTCATGTCAGCGCCGGTACGTTTCGCCCCATAAAAGTCCACAACGCTGCCGAACACCCGATGCACAATGAACAGGTGGTAGTTACCCGCGATAATATAAAGCACCTGTTGTCAGATAAGATCGTCATACCTGTCGGTACCACGTCGGTCCGTACCATCGAAAGCCTGTATTGGTACGGTGTAAAACTCCTTCATGATCCCGATGCCGCGTTCATGGTGGATCAGCATGACCCTTACCGCCAGGAAGAATTGCCTTCAAAAGAAAAATCGCTGGAAACCATTCTCGCCTATATGGATAACCGGCGTATACACCATATCACAGGTGAGACCTCCATCTATATCCTTCCCGGATACACATTCAGGATATGCCGGGGGCTCATCACCAATTTTCATCAGCCGGGTTCCACACTGATCCTTCTTGTCGCCGCTTTGATCGGCGAAGACTGGAAAAAAGTTTACCAGAGCGCCCTGGAGAACCAATACCGGTTTTTGAGTTATGGAGACAGTTCGTTGTTACTGCCGTAAAAATTGTATAGAAGGGGTCGTCTCAAAAGTTTGAGGCGATTTTTATAAACATCCTTACTGTGGATCCCGGAGCTTGCGGAACGCGTGCACTATGATTCATCTTTTTTGTTCAAAACGAACGGAGGCTGCCCTTTTGAGACAGCCTCCTCTTTCCAAATAATGTTTCTATACTCGGTTACTTCATGCCATCCAGGGCATTCAAGTCCACGATCTTAACCTCCACCCGTCGGCCTTCCTCTTTGGAAACCGACTGGTCTTTAGTCGCACCGTAACCCTTTGCAACAATTCGCCTTCTAACAATTCCTTTGTGATTGATATAGTCCAGTACGGATATTGCGCGTTTGTTCGAAAGCTCCCGGTTCAATTCTTCCGAACCCTCAGCCGAAGCAAAGCCCAGGATTTCGACACCGAGATCCGGATGTTTGTTCAGTTCGGTAAGCATGGCATCAAGCTGGGCGTTGTATTGCGCTTTGAGGTCGCTCTTCCCTGCGTCGAAATAAATGTTCGCATTCCGGGTTAACAAAGCCTTATCGTATGCAGCCGATTTTTTCTCAGGCTGCTGTTTCTGCTTTTTGATCTCTTCATGAACCATGAATGTCGGTAATGAAAAAATGGTTTTGCCATCCACTTTTTTCTGTTCGAATTTGCTCTCATCGCTCTCGTCGTAATAGTAGGTACGAGTGGCGACATCGATGCGCGAGTTTTCTTTCTCGTTAAAATTCACCTGTTCGATCGGATCCTTCATTTGGATCAGGTCGGTGAGGTACTTTATTCCCTCCTTGTCTTCCGCCGCCATCAGGTCGAGCATCATATCGTAAACATCCAGCGTGCCACCCTGCACCAGTTTCGCTTCGTGCGTCTTACGCAGATCTGCTTTTACATCCTGATCGGTATCATAAAACGCATTTTTTACCTGAACTTCCTGACCAACCACAACGTCAAATTGTTTGATTGTCTTCAGGCTTACCAGTTGGTAAAGCTCATAGAAATACGTCTGGTTAGGTACATTGATATTCAGGGTGTAGGGCAGAAATCCTTCTGACTCAATGACCATGTCATAATTCTTGGAAGGTGGCAGGATGATGAGGTAGTTCCCGGTTACCGGATCGGGGTCATAGACAAAATCAAGCTTTTTATCCGTCTCATTATCGATCAGGTATATTTTTGTCGGCAACGGTTTTCCTGTTTCGGCGTTGAGAATTTTTCCTTTGATCATGGTCAGCGGAATATTGGCCGATTCGGCGGGGAGATCGATGTAGTAGATATCCTGTCCACCCATTCCACCCTTCCGGTCCGAGGAAAAGTAGGCGCGTGTTCCGTCGGCGATCAGGGTGAAGTAATTATCGTTCACGGTTGTGTTTACCGGGTAACCCATATTTTCTGGCGCTGTCCACGCATTATTGTTCAGCCGGCTGACGAAGATGTCGCGGCCGCCCATTGTATTGTGGCCATCCGATGTAAAGAACAGTGTTTTCTGATCGGGGTGGATGAATGGTGCGTCTTCGTTTGCGTTGGTATTTATCTGACCGCCGAGATTTACCGGGGCCGTCCAAGCGCCGTTTGACTGAAGCGTCGTTTTAAAGATATCGAGACCCCCCTGGCCGCCGAGGCGGTCACTGGCGAAATAAATGGTTTTACCGTCGGGTGTTATACTTGCGGTAGACTCCAGGTATTTCGGTGTATTGATCGTCGGGGTGATGAGGCTTGGCTTCGACCAGGTATCTCCTGCTTTCGTGATTTGGAAGAGGCTGCCCGGATCGGCCGCCCCGCCCATAAAGATCAGCATTTTTTGGCCGTCGGCGGAGATACCAGCAGTCCCTACGTTGTAGTCGTGCGCGATCGGGACCACTTTCGGTTCCGACCAGGCTCCCGAATTGTTATACGTGATATAAATCTCTTCGATGAATTTATCGCCCGTCCGTGTTTTGCCCGTGTTCGGTCGTAACGACGTATAAGCCATAACGCTCTCATCGGCGGAAACGACCGGGTTATACTCCGTATACTTCGTGTTGATGATTGAATTAAAATGGGTCACTTTAAAATCCCGGGGTACGGACATCAGGGCAATGGCATTGTGGCAAATCTGGATAGCCTCATCGGCCTGGGCCATTATTTTTTTGTCCGCTTTACTGCTGACTTCCTTGAACTTTTGGAAGTTCTCGAGCGCCTTCTGGATGTTCTCATCTTTCAGGTAAATCGAGCCGAGATCGTAGTAAAGTGAATGAGGCAGATCTTTTCCGTTTTTCAGCGCATATTCATAGAATGGAATGGATTTGATCTGCTCATCGGTCTCCGGCGACTTCTGATAGCATACCCCTGTCTTATAGTGGACGAGGGCATCTTTTTCACCTGCCTGAATGGCTGCCAGGAACTTTGGCAAGGCTACGTCGTAACTCCTCACGCTGAAATAGCGTTCGGCATCAGCCAGGGACCTGTTGTCCTGCCCTGTGGCGGATAGCGCAGCAAAGAACAATACCAAACAAAGGAAGTAAACCTGTCTTATCATAAGGGTGCATTTTGAGTTCAAAACTACAAGAATAAACGCGATGTGAATGTGGATTTTCGTCGTGAAACTTACAAAGGAACCTTGTGCGGGGAATTTTGCCATAGGAGCAATCGTCGCTGTAAGAAAATTACCTAAAAACACGGACGCGCCGTTTTTTACACCCCGGGATCCCTGCGCTTAGGATTTTTGGTGGAATATAATCAATTTTAGGGGTAATGGGAGATTTGTACGGAGCCCTGAATACTGGAATTTCTTACGGCAGATGAATGGAACCCGGTGTTGGATAACAACCCGGAATGATGCTGCATGAGGTATCCGGTAATTTTTTACCCAACACTAACTTCAACACATGGCCTTAGATATTGATGTCCTGATAGTTTTTGCCGATCGCGACGACGCGGTGACAGTAAACAAGGGCACGGGATGGGTTACACAATTCAGGAAGTTCCTTGAGCTTATGCTCACACAGGTATCGGGATATAAACCGAACGTCCTCCTCAAAAGCGAGTTTGACACCATGACCTCGCCCAGGCTTGACAATGTTGGCGCCTGTGTGTTTATTCTCTCCAAAGACTTTATACAATCATCGCGGTGTACGGAACATCTTGAATCGTTTATCCAGGCAGCCGGGCCTCAAAAAAGGAACAGGGTATTTAAAGTATTCAAGACACCTTTGTCCGTGCAGGAACAACCCAAAATGATCACGGACCTGCTGGGCTACCAGATGTATCAGCTCGACCCTGATTCGGGTGAGATCCGCGATTACGACGACTATTTTGGCGCCGAAGCCGAACGCCAGTACTGGATGGAGATGGTCGATCTGAGTTATGATATTTTTGATGCCCTTACCCTCCTGAAAACGGGACAGTCGGTTTCGGATGTCAAGAGTATTTTTAACCGCAAGACAATTTACCTGGCGGAGACCGGCCATGATCTTTTTGTTCAGCGTAATATAATTAACCGTGAATTGCAGCGGTTGGGTTATACGGTATTGCCGTCGCAGACCCTGCCGGGGAAACAAAACGAATTGGAGAGTATTGTACGAAGAGACCTCGCAGGAAGCAGCATGTCTATTCACCTCATCGGATCAACCTACGGCGATATCCCGGAAGGAAGCGATCGATCCACACAGGAATTACAAAACAAACTCGCAGCCGAGAAAAGTATCGAGGCCAAAGAAAACCGCGATGTTTTTTCCAGGCTCATCTGGATCACTCCCGATATTAGCCACGTAAGCGACCGGCAAAAAAGGTTTATCGAAACCCTGAAGCGCGACTCCGAGGGGCAGGAAAACACGGAAATCCTGCAAACACCTCTTGAAGATTTTAAAAATATTATCCGGGAAGAACTTCTGGATGCCAGTGAGAAAAAATTGCTGGATGAAACGGGCGGACGGGCTATCTACTTCATCCACGATAAGGCCGACCTGGATGAGGCAAGGCCGTATGTGGACCTGATCAAAAAGTCGGGTTTCAGTGTATTACTGCCCCCCTTCGAAGGTGAACTTCTGGAACTCCGCCAAAAGCACGTCGAAAATCTCCGCAACCTGGATGTGGCCGTGATTTTCAAAGGGAAAGCCAACGAACAATGGGTTCGTATGAAGGCCCTGGACCTGCTCAAAGCTCCGGGCTTCGGAAGAAAAAAACCCATTATCGGCAAAGCTATCGTTACGGCACCCGGCGCAAATGTTAACAAAGAAGCCTTTAAAAGTCAGGACCTCCGTATCATCGAAGGAGATCAGGTTCAGTCACTTGAATCATTGAAGTCCTTCCTGCAGCAGTTAAATCCTTAAAAACTCCCCCGGCAGCGGAAATCAACCCGTACACCAACCGATAACCTGCTTGATCATACCGGGAAACAAAACTTCAGCCAAGGGCGAATTGCGGGGAAAAGTGGTTTTTTATAATCTCTAACGTCTTTGGAGTATACTGTTACTTATTCTATTTTTAGCGCTTAATAACCACTGATCCCTGTACATGGAAATCTTCCTGCATCCCGAGGCATGGCTTGCTTTGTTAACGCTTACGTTTTTTGAAGTTGTTCTCGGTATAGACAATATCATCTTCATCTCTATTGTCTCCAACCGGTTGCCCGTCGAAATCAGGGCCAAAACCCGGAACATGGGTTTGTTACTCGCGATGCTGGTGCGGATTCTCCTGCTACTGACCATCACCTGGGTGATGAAATTTAAGGAAGCCCTTTTTACGATTCCTGCCACCTTGATTTTTCAGGAAGAACTGCCCATAAGCGGGCGCGATCTCATCCTCATTTTCGGCGGTTTATTTCTCATTGCAAAAAGTACACGGGAGATCAATCATGAAATGGAGGGGGAAGACGATGACGAAGAGGCCAGCAGTACCGGAAAAGCCAACGTTACGGGAATTATCGTTCAGATCATTTTGCTGGATATTATCTTTTCATTCGATTCCATTCTTACCGCGGTTGGCCTTACGGAACACGTCATCATTATGATCATCGCCGTGGTTCTTTCCATCGGTATCATGATTATCTTTTCGGGAGCGATCAGCAATTTTATTCACAAGCACCCGTCCATGGAAGTACTGGCCCTGGGCTTTCTAATCCTCATCGGTTTTATGCTGTTCCTGGAAGGCTTGCACAAGGAAGTACCCAAAGGTTACATCTACTTTGCCATTGTATTTTCAATGATCATTGAGATGGTGAATATCCGGGTTCGAAACAGACGAAAAAAAGCAAAAGCAGAATTTCATGAATAGTGATGATCAACTCCGTTATCCGGCAGGAAAATTTATTGCCAAAGACAGTTACACAGCGGATGAATTGAAACAGTATATCGACACGATCGAGGCGCTGCCAAAAGAAGTCGAAAAAACATTGCATACACTGTCGCAAAATCAATTGGATACACCGTACCGGGACGGCGGGTGGACAGCCAGACAAGTCATCCATCATATTTCCGATAGCCATATCAATGCTTATGTGCGAACGAAATGGTTGCTAACCGAATCCACTCCCGTGATCAAAGCATACGAGGAAAAGAAATGGGCGGAGACTCCCGAGACACGCCTTGATCCCCTTATCTCCATTGAACTGCTCAAAGCATTGCATGTGAAATGGACCTCCCTCCTCCGGCGGTTGGAGCCGGAGGATTTCCGGAAGAGCTTTGTTCACCCCGAAACGGGCAAGCATGTCACCCTGGAACGTATGGTAGCAATGTATGCCTGGCATGGAGAACATCACGTGGCTCATTTACGCATCGTAGCCAACAAGCCATAATACCATCTTGACCGCCTCCTATAAACGACCTCCGTTTCTTTTTACTGCCCATCTTGAGACCATCTATCCGGCCTTACTAAGAAGGATTCCGGAGATCGCTTACACGCGCGAGCGGATCGGCACACCGGATAACGATTTCCTGGACCTGGACTGGCTGCAGCAAGGATCGAAAAAAGTCGTTGTGGTATCGCACGGACTGGAAGGGAATTCGACACGCGCTTACATCATGGGGATGGCCCGCGCCGTTTTCAGCCGTGGTTTTGATGTGGTCGCCTGGAACTACAGGGGATGCGGCGGCGAGATGAATCGCCAACTTCGTTTCTATCACAGCGGCGCGACCGATGACCTGGACGCCGTGATCAGGTATGCCTTGCAAAAACAATACGAAGAAATATTTCTGATCGGTTTTAGTCTTGGCGGAAACCTGACTTTGAAATATCTGGGCGAACAACCGGTCGCAGGGGAAATAAAAGGAGCAGTCGCTTTTTCCGTACCCCTCGACCTTTACGGTAGTTGCCTGAAAATATCCAGCGCCTCAAACTGGATTTACGCCAACCGTTTCTTAAAAAGTCTGAAGAAAAAAGTGATCGATAAATCAAAATTGATGAAGGGTCTGGATGTGAACGCCATCGGAGAAATCAAAACGCTGATTCAATTCGACGACCGGTACACGGCACCATTGCATGGATTTCACGACGCGATCGACTATTACACCAAATGCAGTTCACTCCATTTTCTCAACGATATTCGAGTGCCGGCCCTGCTCGTGAATGCTAAAAACGATCCGTTTTTAAGCGAGTCGTGTTTCCCGTTTGCAGCCCTTAAGGATCATCCTTTCCTTAAATTCGAGGTTCCGGAATTCGGAGGGCACGTCGGATTCTCTCAATTCAACGAAAATGGTTTATATTGGTCCGAGGTACGTGCGCTTTCTTTCCTCGAATCAATCATCTGACAACGAACTTCAACCCGGGCAACACGCATGATCGACCGCTATAGTATTACCGCTTCGTCTTCCAGGATCAATGAAAGGTTTCATTCCGAAGTCCTGGATAGTTATGCACCGAAATACAATGCGGCGCCTACTCAGCTTCTTCCCGTGATCACGCATTCAACACCCCAGGGTGTATCGATATTTTATTGGGGCACTTCGCCGGAATGGTCAAAGAACAAAGCGTTGGGAGAAAAGATCATTAACATCAGGACTGAGTCAATTCTCGAAAAAACATCCCTCAAGAAAGCCATCATGAAAACCAGGTGTATAATTCCCGCTGATGGTTTTTATGCATGGAAAAAGGTAGGAAAAAAGACAGCCATCCCATACCGGTTCATCGCTACGGATCAGGAGTTATTTTCTTTTGCCGGGATCTGGGAAGAATTCGAAGATACAGATGGCCTTGAACTCCATACCTTTTCGATCATTACCGTAGCTTCCAATGAAATGGTGGCGACGGTTCAGGAGCGTATGCCTGTTATTCTTACACCATCGTCCGAAAAAGTCTGGATGAACCCGGAAAGCAGCGAAGCGGACCTGATCCGGACGCTTGTTCCATACCCCGCCGAGAAAATGAATTATTATCCGGTGTCACCGCGGATTCACGATAGTCATACCAACCTGCCTTCACTCATTATACCGACACCGCCGGCCGACCAGTTCGGAAACCTGACGTTGTTTGATTAGGCTAACAATAATCCGGCGGGTTCCTGTCTGATGTGGAGTCATCCAGCAAATACGCGATGGCAGGCTCGCGCTGATCAAAGGCGCGGAAGTTTCGATTGAACATGAAATTATACCCCTTCAAAATGACGGCCTGGGTCGCGCTGATTCCCACAATAGCCATTTTATCAATCAGGTGAATATTCCGCGCTGTCACATCTTCCACCCGCCGCATAAATTTGGCTGTTGCAAAGTTCCTGCCATTATAGATGGAGAGGATCAATTGTGGTTCACTCTTCAACGCCATCTCCTGTTCAAGCGCCTCGAGAAGTTTTATCATTGCCTGCTCTTTGCAATCCGAATAATCGATTTCCAAGACCGATTTTTTTCCGTATTTCAGAACTGTTATTCCCGCCATGTTACGATTATCACGCCGAACGGATTACGAAAGATGCAGTATCAAAAACCATCATCTTCTTCCACCTCTTCCTCCTCGGGTGTTGCAACTACTTTTGCTTTCTTTTCTTTTTTCTTCTTTTTCGGTTTCCCGTCTTCCGGTGCGGAATCAACCTCAGCTTGCTTGTTCTTATCCTTTTTCTTCAGGAACCCAAACGCTCCTTTCTTCTTTTGCGGCTGTGCCTGTGTGCTTTCCTGGGGCTGTTCTTGTCCGCTCTCTTCGATATAATCAAAATCATCATCGCTCTTCACGGGTGGCGCCACGGTAGCAGAATCGACGGCGTCTTTTTTCTTGCGCTTGAACAGGTTTTTAAAGAACCCCTTCTTTGCTTTCTTTTTTACAGACTTATTGTCCTCCGCCTGCATCATCTGCGCGAGTCTGACATCCGGCAATATCAGGTTTCGCCGCAAGTACCACATGTAATTGTCCTGCTCAACGTTAAAACGAATATCCGCGACCACATATTTTGGCGTTTTCGGAACATACCTTCCCGAGGTTTCGTCATATCTCGCGCTGTCCGGTGTAAGATATTTTAGCAGTCTCAGTTCCTTGTCTTTGGTGATCACGTACAGGCTGTCCCCTTCGACCTGTGTTGTGTCCTGAGGCACATCGACGATGTAAATACTATCGATAACAGACCGGGCGGCAAGGTCGAGTTCCGCACCCGGTACCACGCCGTCCTCACCCATAAGTCCGTCCTCACCCACTTGCAAGGAATCGGGAAGTTTTGGATTCACGTCCTTCATCTGAACGGTTTGCATCATGCGTATCTTCTTCCGGTAGGAAACCGGTTCGGCAATCAGGTACTTCGTCTTACTAGCTGTAAGTATCTTGGGCGTTGAATCCTCCTGAAAATAACTGAACTTTTTCCGCAGTTCGTCTCTGTCGTAAATAAAGGCACTTTGATACGCAGGGCATATCAGTCGCTGTGTGCAGGCGCTGAGGAGAAGGCTAAGACATAGTAATACAAAAAATGGCCTTGCCATGAATAGGGTAAATCGATCAAAAATAGGGATTTTACCGGGAAAAACTTTTAAAAATGTGGATTTGTAAGCCTTTGATAATCAAATTACACAGAATCTAACGCTGATTTCTGGCTTTTAGTGAGTCCATTCACAACTAAATCGTACGAATTATTGATCCACTGGTACAAAAGCCTGTCCGGAATCCCCCCATCCATGAGTACTGTGATCCAGTGCTTTTTGTTCATATGATAGGCTTCCTGTACGGATGAGTACCTTTCCCGCAGTTCAATTCCTGTTTCGGGAACAACTTTCAGATTTATGCTCGTAAAATAGCGGACATCCGTCAGCGCGAACATTTTTCCCATTACTTTATACACGAGCGTATCTTCACCGAAAGGAAATTCTTCCGTTACGCCTTTTTTGGACAGACAAAAATTCCTGTACGCTTCGATATCCACTCACAGGAGCCGTTTCAGGATAAGAAAAATGACACCGAGAAGAAAGACAACAATGGATATCTTATTGATCCCATGCATCATCCTGATGTTGATGTTCGACGGTCTCGAAGGATCCTTTTTTCTAAAAAAATACCCGCCGACCTCTCCCAGCGAAAAAAAGTCTTTCCACGAATTTTTCTTGTCCGCTGCGCGTGCGGAATCATCGGGGTTATTTAAACTTCTGTTCGTTTCCATTTCCTTCGTGTTAGTTATGTATTCCTTCATTGGTGCCGGTTCCATTTAAACCGGGCTCGATCCAGTCTCCATGTTCACGGATGAGGTTAACCAGTTCATCCACAGCTTTTGCAGCCGGTACATTTTTCCGAACAACTTCCTTGCCTTTGTATAACGTGATCCTCCCTGGCCCCGAACCAACATATCCGTAGTCGGCGTCGGCCATTTCACCGGGACCATTGACGATGCAACCCATGATACCTATTTTGATTCCCTTCAAATGACTGGTACGAGACCGTATCTTTCCTGTTGTCTCCTGGAGATCGAAAAGTGTCCTGCCGCACGATGGGCATGAAATGTACTCAGTCTTCGATATCCGGGTACGTGTAGCCTGCAGGATGTTAAAGGCCGTTTCATTGATTTTTTTGTCCGGTCCGCAGTTTTCCGCCGCAATAAAGATACCGTCGCCAAGACCATCGACGAGAAGTCCGCCAAAATCCGTGGCAGCATATAGTTGCAGCTGTTCGAGCGTTAGGTTTCCGTAGGCTTTGCCGATGATAACGGGAACATCGCATCCGGCGTTCATCAGCGTTACAAACAACCTTCTCTGCTCAGCCATACCATGGTTATTGTAGGTATCGATAAACAGAACGGAAGTGGTATCGTCCTTCAGTTTTTTTATCAGTACGTCGTTTATATCCGGAAGGCAGGCGTATATAAAATTCAGTTTATCTGAACACTCCACTCCATGGATGTATTCGGTTGCGCGTATAAAAGGGTAGGCGCGCACCTGCTCCCTTTGCTTGATCCACGTCTGGTGATTATAGATCAGTCCCAGTGTGCCGGGTATTTCAAAATCAACGATCGTATCCGCCAGAAATATATAATCACAAGCCATGTCCGTGATATTCCATTTGTCCAGGGGAACGGAGTACTGGTACCCGAGGGCAAACAGGGATGCGGGCGTCACCTTTGTTTTTAGCGAAAAGTCGGCCACGACACGCGGTACATGGTGCGCTCCGCCGATATTCAGCACTTCCCTTGTCTTCCTGCGGTTGTATTCATACGGCGTGACCGGATAATATTCGACCGGAGGAATCGGATCGTGTCCCGCTCTGTTGTCATACCTTTTTGCCAGGTCGTATGCCACGGGTATTTCGGCCTCGGGTTCTTCCGTGAGTGACACTCTGATCGTGTCGCCAAGACCGTCTTCCAGCAATGTACCGATACCGACCGACGATTTTATCCTGCCATCTTCGCCGTCGCCGGCCTCGGTAACGCCGAGGTGAAGGGGATAAGGCTTAAAGCCTTCCTCATCCAGCTTCTGCACCAACAAGCGGTATGCCTGCACCATTACCTGTGGGTTGCTGGACTTCATCGATAAGGCAATACTGTAATAGTTTTCATCTTCACATATCCGCAGGAATTCAAGTGCAGATTCCACCATTCCCATCGGACTATCGCCATACCGGCTCATGATCCGGTCCGACAGCGACCCATGATTGGTGCCAATGCGCATCGCCGTACCATATTCCTTGCAGATCCGGATGAGGGGAATAAACTTTTCCCTTATCCGGTCGAGTTCAGCCTGGTACGAGGCCTCCGTATAGTCAATCGTTTCAAACCGTTTTTTGTCCGCGTAATTACCGGGGTTGATCCTGACTTTTTCGACGATCCTTGCTGCCAGTTCAGCCGCATTGGGTGTGAAATGAATATCGGCGACTAACGGAGTCTTATAACCGCGTTTTCTCAGTTCATTCCTGATCGCCTCCAGGTTTTGCGCCTCTTTCATACTAGGCGCTGTAATGCGCACATACTCGCAGCCCGCTTCGATCATGCGGATGGACTGCGCAACCGAACCGGCTGTGTCCATCGTATCAACCGTGGTCATGGATTGTACACGAATGGGATTTTCGCCGCCCATGGGGACGTCTCCTACCCTCACCTCAATAGTCTTTCTCCTGCTGTACTGAACGAGGCTGTTGCAGTAGGATTTTATGGTCGCAACGTGTGGATTCACAGTGTCCTTGTTTACGGCAAATTTAACCTGAAAAAGGTGATATTGTTTACCCGATTTTTTAATTGACCCTTGTCAAAGGTCTCCAAGCTGGGGGCGGATGATTATTTCCTCCACCACACTCCTGGGAGACAACGAATAGGCCGAAAAAACGGCATCAGCGACATCCTCCGGCTTCATAAACCGCTCGTCAGGTAAATCAGTTCCGGCCCAGCTCTCCGTTCGTGTTGCGCCTGGCATCACGGCTGTGACTCTGATACCCTCCCTCATTAACTCGGCCCGAAGGCATTTTGAAAAACCCAATAACGCGAATTTGGAAATGGCATATGAACCGCCGTTCGGATAAGCCATAAAACTGGCGATGGAGCACATGTTAAAGATATGGCCACTTTGTTTCGTAACCATCAGGCTGATTAACCCCCGCGTTGTATGGTAGGCGCTGTACAAGTTTGCATTGATCATACTTTCCAGTGTACCGTCCGGCTCGGTGGCGATCTCACCACCTATAAAATAGCCGGCATTGTTCACCAGCACATCGATGGATCGTCCCAGGCTCCGGACGAATGCACAAAACCCATCGGCTTGTTTTTTGTCGGAGAGGTCGGATACGGTCGTGAATATTTCAATCGATGGATATTCCTGCGATACCGAACGTTTCAGCGTGTCCAACTCCGTTTTGCTTCGCGAGCAGGTGATTACATCGAAGCCCTCCCCGGCAAACTTCCCGATTATCGCGCGACCAATACCCTTGGTGCCTCCGGTTACAACGATGAGTTTGTTCATGAATGTTAAATGTTAGATTTTTGGGTATCTTTCGCAAGGTAGTGATTGCCTTCGTTTATTGTATTTTATGATCAAGGAGATTGGTAAGTATTTCATGTTTCTCGGTCACCTGTTTATCAACCGTGAAACATTCCGAACATATTACAAACTTGTACTGGAAGAATGCATCAGCATTGGGATCGGTTCTTTGTTCCTGGTCGCGCTGGTTTCAACGTTCATGGGCGCTGTTACCACGGTTCAGACGGCCTACAATATGGTCAGCGATTTTATACCCGACTACGTGATCTCGCAGGTTGTACGGGAAATGATCGTACTGGAACTTGCACCCACCATTATCGCTGTGATTTATGCCGGTAAGGTCGGTTCGAGTATGGCGAGCGGGCTGGGTACCATGCGGATTACGGAACAAATCGATGCACTGGAAGTTATGGGGATCAATTCCATTTCTTACCTCGTGCTCCCAAAGATCGTCGCTTCGCTTCTTATGTATCCGTTGCTTGTGATCATCGCCGGGGTATGCGGTATGGTCGGAGGATACCTGGCAGGTACATTAACGGGAATCATCACACCGAATGACTATGTATACGGACTGCGATCCAGCTACAACGAGTTCACGGTTGTCTTCGCCCTGATCAAGTCTTTTGTTTTCGCATTCCTTGTCGCTTCCATTTCGTCATACAAAGGTTATAACACACAGGGTGGCGCATTGGAAGTAGGGATTTCCAGTACGCAGGCGGTAACGAGCAGTGTAATCGCCGTTCTTATCGCCGACTATCTTCTGGCTCAACTTCTACTTTCGAAATGATCAAGATCCAAAGCATATCCAAATCTTTCGGCGACAAGCCCGTACTCGAGGAAATCAGCGGCAACTTTGAAAAAGGTAAACCCAATCTCATCATTGGTGCCAGCGGCACAGGAAAAAGTGTTCTGCTGAAGTGTATTGTCGGCCTTGTGCGACCGGACTATGGGCAGGTCTTTTATGATGGTCGGGACTTCTACGGCAGCGATCGCGATACAAAGATCGAAATCAGGCGGGAAATGGGAATGTTATTCCAGGGTGGCGCGCTTTTCGATTCCAAGACCGTCGAGGAAAATGTGATGTTCCCGCTGGATGTGCTCACCCGGATGCCGATGGCCGAAAAGATCGAACGGGTAAACTTCTGCCTGAAACGGGTTGGCCTGGAGAACGTGAATAAAAAAATGCCTTCCGAGATCAGCGGAGGGATGAAAAAGCGCGTGGGTATCGCGCGGGCTATTGTGAACAACCCGAATTACCTATTCTGCGACGAGCCCAACTCGGGTCTCGATCCCCAGACTTCAATCGTCATAGACGAACTCATTCAGGATATATCGGAGGATCTGGATATCACCACCCTCGTTGTAACGCATGACATGAACTCGGTTATGGGGATCGGAGAACATATCATGTTCCTGTACAAGGGAAACAAATTATGGGAAGGCACGAAGAATGACATCACACACTCCGGCGTTAAAGAACTCGATGACTTCGTGTTTGCCAACAAAGTCATGAACAGCCTGCGGGAAAAATAAATTATCAAAAAATACGAGCCCACCCGGACGGCATCTACCTGCGCTTGTGTCGTTCCTGTGCTATGGTAACTGAGGGCACGAAAAAAAAGGTTATACCTTAATAAATACTGCGGAGGCATTATGGCCGCCAAAGCCAAACGTGTTGCTCATGGCTACCCGGATCGGTTTTCTTACCGCGTCACGCAATATGATATTTAGGCCGGCCGGCAATTCCGGATCTACGTTCGATGTATTTATGGTCGGCGGCAGCACACCCGTCTCCAGTGCCTTGATACAGATAATGGATTCTATGGCTCCCGCGCCACCCAACAAATGACCTGTAGCCGATTTTGTGGCGCTGATCAAAAGTTTTGACGTGTGGGGGCCGAAGAACTTTGAAACGGCTTTCATTTCACTTTCATCTCCGACAGGCGTGGAGGTGGCATGGGGATTCAGGTAGTCTACCTCATCGGGTGCCAGGTGCGCATCTTCCAGCGCCCATTTCATACCCAGAAGAGCGCCGGCACCTTCGGGATGCGTAGCAGTAAGGTGATAGGCGTCGGCAGACATTCCGCCACCGGCGACTTCGGCATATATCCTGGCACCGCGCGCCCTGGCGTGCTCATACTCTTCCAGCACCAGCGCACCGGCACCCTCGCCCATCACAAATCCGTCTCTCCCTGTATCGAATGGCCGCGACGCTGTTTGCGGGTCATCATTACGTGTCGACAACGCCTTAAGGGCACCAAAGCCCCCGATGCCTGCCTGGTTCACTGCGGCTTCAGACCCTCCCGTGACAATAATATCGGCTTTATTCCAGCGAATGTAATTCATCGCATCGATAATGGCTGTTGTTGACGTCGCGCAGGCCGATACCGTTGTAAAGTTCACACCCATAAAACCATATTTTATGGATATCCAACCCGACGCGATGTCGACGATTACTTTTGGAATAAAATACGGATTAAACCGTGGCGTACCGTCGCCTTTGGCGTACTCCATTACTTCCTGCTGGAAGGTATAAAAACCGCCATTACCGGAACCCCAGATCACACCGACCCTGGTCTTGTCTATCTTGTCCAGGTCAAGGCCCGAATCCTTTATCGCTTCATCTGAAGAAACCAGCGCATACTGTGTAAAAGGATCGATCTTCCTGACATCCTGCTTTTCAAAATAATTGAGCGGGTCGTAGTTTTTTACCTCACAAGCAAACTTTGTTTTGAATTTGGTGGTATCAAATCGCGTGATCGGTGCAGCTCCGCTTTTACCCGCGATCAGGTTATTCCAGAATTCGGAGACGGTATTGCCCAACGGCGCTAACGCACCCAGACCGGTAACGACGACTCTTCTTTGTTCCATCATGGTTATTGACTGATTTGTTCGAGAATATTTTTGCAATGTTTTATCACCGATTTCATAGGCACATTCGAAGACAATATCCGGGAGATCACGATGGCACCTTCAATGGAGCAGAAAAAAACCAATGCCAGCTCTTTCGTATCAACGTCGGGTTTGAATTCGCCTGCCCTCCGTCCTTGAATCAACAGGGATTCGATGAATTCAATGGTCGTTCGAATTTCACCCGTCACATATTTTTTGAGAAAACGATTATTATCATCCGCTTCCACAGCGTTATTCATGAGCGGACATCCACCGGCGACGGGTGAATTAAATACGAACTGCTCATAGAAATCAAACAGGCTGGTTATCTTTTCCCGGAAACTTTTTGCTTTATCCAGTTTTGCCTTGGCGGCTTCACGCGTCTTGCGCATGGCATATCTGAACGTTTCAACGGCGATCTCCTCCTTGTTCCCAAAATTGCCATATAATGCTCCTTTCGAGAGACCGGTGGCCGTTGTCAGGTCAATGAGCGAAGTACCATTGTAACCCCGTGTATTAAAAACAGGCGCTGTCTTATCAATTATATACTGGCGTGTACGGTTTGCCTTGCTCACAGGCCCAAATGTAGTAAAAAAAATAAAATATACCGTTCGGTATATTTTATTGAGTTAAAAAAAACAGCACCCGGATACCCCGGGCACTGTCAACCCAAACCATAGACTATTTCGAAATAACTTGCAGACAACGAAGTAGAGAGGGACTTCTACTCTAAACCAGAATGATTTGTTGTGAAAAAGCCATTTGCACAAGTTGAGCCGAATTTTTTGCCTCACATTTCCGAAGAAGGTTTTTACGGTGTGTTTCCACGGTATGGTGGCTGATGTTCAGTTTTCCGGCGATTTCTTTTGTGGTGAGTCCCACAGAGATCAGGGCCAAAACCTCTTTTTCCTTGAATGTAAATGGAGTGTTCATCTTATATTTTTTTAGGGTTTCTTTTTAGAGACACCCTTCATGTTACGACCGGGCGAAAGTAACCCGCCGGACAAAAAAAAATTATCTCAGGGATCGCGCACGTCCGGGTGAGCTGGATGGAGCCTGCCCCGGAAATCGTTGTATTTCTTAATCATCAAGGTTGACAATGAGTGCGGTCATCCGGTTGATGGGGTCAAAAAAAGCTCTGTTGCCCTCAAAATTGTTGCTTAACCCCCGTTAAGGAACGCTTTACAGAAGGTTACATCCGGTTTTCGGCCGAAAATAGTACCTTGACTACAGAGAAGGCGGCTGTGGGTTGATTTGAAATTAAAGAGACAATTGATGGGTTACTTCGTTCGTGACGCCACATAAAGTCCGTCAACATGAATCAGGAAGAAATAATACATAAAATACGGACAGGCGGGCAAACCGAGCTCGGTTTGGTCTACGAGGAATACCGCGAAGAATTTCTTCACTGGATCGGCAGAGAATACCACTGCTCGCCGGACGACTGTAAAGACATCTACCAGTTAACCATTCTTATTTTTCACGACAACATCAAACAGGGAAAGCTGGAACACCTGATGAGCAGCGTAAAAACCTATCTCTTCGGCATCGGGAAGAACATAGCCAAAGAGAATTTCAGAAAGGAAAAACGATACGTGCCGATCAGCAAAGAAAAATGGCTGAAGGAAAATCTCATTGACGAACCGACACAAACGATCGACGAGGACGCTTTTGCGAGAGCTAAAAGTGCGCTACATAAGCTGGGACAGCCATGCCAGCGCCTCATCGAATTATTCTATTATGAAAGGAAAAGTATCCCGGAAATAACCGCGGAACTCGATTACAAAAATCCGGAAACAGCCAAAAATCAGAAATGCAAGTGTATGGCCCGCTTGCGGAAAATATTCGAAAAGGAATCTGTTAATAACTCAATCGTTATAAATCATGAATCATTCTGAGAACGATATTACGTTAGTCGAAAAGTATTTCGACGCCGAGCTAAGTGAATCGGAAATGAAACATTTTGCCCAGCGTGTCGAATCCGACGAAAGTTTTAAAACGCTGGTGGAGCAGGAAAAAGCGCTGATCGGAGCGGTACGTTACCATGCGATCACCGAAAACCTGCAATTCCTCGAGCACCTGGAATCGAACCTGAACGGTCAGGGGCGCAAAGTTACAAGGCCTTTGAAAACCTGGTATCTTTATGCTGCCGCTGCCACGATCGGTATCATTGTCGTTGCCCGGTTGTTCCTTACTTCCTTTAATGAAACGCCCGACGAATTGTTCGCGGCTTATTTCAAACCTTACCCCAATGTGTTTGAACCGACCCTTAGAGGCGAAAACAGATCGGATTCCAGGACAGAGGCATTTCAGGCTTATGAACAGGGCGACTATCAAAAAGCCGCCGCGCTGTTCACTGAATTATTAAAATCGGGAGAAGAACCTGGTATCCTGTTGCTGCTCGGCAACTCAAACCTGATACTGGGGAACCTCGACGAGGCCAAAGTTAACTTCACGACGCTGAACAAAGACTATGATGAACTCGACATACAGTCGAAATGGTATTTAAGTCTTTGTTACCTGAAAAGCGGTGACATCGATCGCGCCAGGAACATGCTTCGCGAACTCGGAGAAACGGAAATCTCTTACGCTACAAAAGCGAAGGAATTGCTTGAAAAAGTGAAATAACCCTTAAACATATAAACTCAACCCAAACACAAATTCAAATGAACCAAGAATTACAATCAACCCAACGGTCATTTATCAACTTCAACTTAAATGTAATCGCCACTGATCTTCCGATGTCGGACCCGAATTTTAAGATCAAACTTGTACTTGATTTTGTTCCTGAGTTCACACCAAATACCCAACCTGAAAAATCGAATTTCAACGGCAACAGGGTAAATGAAATTCTCAATTTTATCGGCAACAAAGTGATCAAAAAGGTGATTGAATACATCTACTTTGACAGAAGCAATAATACGGAGTCCACCGACTCCTGCAAGGAAAACCGATTACCCGAAGGATTTCATCAGGCACTTGAAATTTACGACCAAAGGCTTAAGATCAAAGCCGGCCGCGAAGACGAAAACGATATGTCGTACGCCGACTACCGCGAAGTGAGGAAAAACAGAAATGAAGAAGGAAATTTCATCGAAGAAATCGTTGACAACTATTTTAACAAAGAAGGAAGAACCGTTGAACTGAAGGAAAAAAATGTAACGCGCATCACATATGAATACCTGAGCCCTCCCACGCTGACGGTTGAATCCAAGACGGCTATAAATGGCGACAAGAAACTTCCCCGTTGACGGTTAGCCTCGCAGCCTACGTTTAAAAAAATAAATCAGGAGCAGCGTGGCCGCGACAGCCACAACGGACCATACGACCACTCTGCTCCTGTTCTCCGGGAATATCGGATCCAGGCTTCCATAAGCGATCACAGGCGCCCATACCATCGGATCGGCAGAAAGTTCGTCCGAGGAATTAAGGTAATCCAGTTTTGCAAGCCGTAACGCGTCGTCGATCGTCGTACCCTTCAGCAGATAACCGTAATAATTGTCCATCAGTTCAATGGATGCCTGGTCGTTTACCTTCCACAGGCTCAACAGGATATTTTCGCAACCGGAATAGGTAAAGGCATTCGCCATGCTGATCATTCCCTCTCCTCTGTATCCCTTGCCAAGGCCGGACTCACACGATGTTAATACAGCCATGGACGCCTTGAACTTCAGTGCATAAAGTTCATAGGCATGAAGTTCGCCGTCGTTCAGGGAATCATACTTCTTCCGGAAGTAAAGGCTGGCAGACAGGTCCTTGTCGACATCGCCTTTTCCATGGATAGCCAGGTGAATGATATCGTATTGAGGCGCGAGCGATTTAAAATTGGATTCCGTGGCGTCGGGCCCCGTCAGAAATTTACCTTTTGAAAAACGTCTCGACAACGCATCCAACTCCTTTTCCGCGCCCTGTATCTCCTCCAGTTCCGGGTCAGAACTTCGGAGCCGTTGTCCTCCGGTAAATCCGATGGCAAGCAGCGATGGATATCGATTCATCCTTGCGCGCTTGTGAAAAATCATGGTCGACGAGTACGCATATCCGATGATATAGTCCTTTATCAGATATTTCAACGCACGGTAATTGACTGCACCTATATCCGGTTTTTCGGAAAGGAGGATCTCAAACGGGACCTGCGCGATCGAGCCATCGGGAATCACTTGTATCCGTCCCGTGGCGGGTAACAATGGATGGAAAGGTTTTACAAGCGTGGAATACAACGCATGGCTACTGGAAATAAACCGTTTAAACGTGTTTATGTCCGTGCTCGCGTGTTCGGCGTTGAAATGCGCTACCAACTCATCCACGCGGCTTTGTAAGCTGTCGGCTGCTCCTACTCGTCTGAACTCGACCGTTTTTTCGGTGATCCCAATTGCGTACACCGATTCATTTCCCCAGAAATACTCGAGAATCACCCGGTTGCCATTATGCAGCAGTGTCTGTATCTCAGAGAGCTGCGGCATTGTAAATCCATAGCGGGCGTTAAAATATCCGGGATATTTCTGTTCAATCGAGAACTTGCAATCCTGGATCTGACGGTCCAGCAGCACCACTTCATTCCGGAGTTTTGCCGTGGCTTCGTCCGTGGTGGCATTCGCGATCGCCTGATTCAATTGATCCTGGATATTAAATAGCCGGACCTTCAGGTCAGCGTGTCTTCGAATCAGACTATCCTGGCTTGAAATATCCAGATTCCGCTCCCTGGATGTTAATGCATTAGCCAGTGAACGCGATTTGCTTTGCTCAAAATAACGGTAGGCAAGCTGGATCAATGTATCGGCAGTACTGATCTTACGTGCCTCAAATAGTACCGAAAGGAGATCTTCATACACATCATAGTTCGATTCCAGGAATTGCCATTTGGCATCTTCCATGTCCAGGTAATTTCTTTCTTTCGACAACAATTCCTCAGAAAGGATAAGGCATCGTAACGCGTAGCCCAAATAGGCGGAGTTGTTCTTTTGATGGTATAGGCGTTTGAGCGCCTGGGCTTTGATCGCGAGGATGGCGAATGTATTATCAAATCCGTCCATATCTTCCGTGGGGTTGTCTTCGATACGGCTGGAGTGGAATGTTTTGACGGACGCAATCAGTGCCTTTTGATAATTCGAAACGGCGGAATCGTACTTTGTCAGGCTTTCATAATATTCACCGATTGTAATATAGGCAAGCGACGCTCTGCGGCTATGTTCCATACCAAGGGCGCCGAGTTCCCGGAACAGATCTTTTGTTATCCCGAACAATTTATCGTCCCTTTGTAACGAGTACGCTTTGGCGATCAGCTGAAGAAGGTCCATGTATAATAACTTATCCTCCGTCGGATGCCTTTTATACAGTGAATAAGCCTTGTAATAATACGTCAATGCTTCTTTGTACAATGAAGCAGCCATCAACGTTCGGCCTAGCCCCTGGTAGTACCATGCAAGCGTTCCCGGATCATTCGTCTTTTTGTTCAACTCGATCGCCTCCAGATAATATTGCCTGGCCATCTGAAGGTCGTTCTTGTCGCGGTAAATACCGGCAAGCATCGCATTTGACATTTCGAGATATATCGGATCGTTAAGGCGTCTCGCCAGCTGCAGTGTCTTTATCCCGTATGCGAGGGCTTTTTCATAATCCTGCTGCGAGTTATTGGTAGTGGCCAGGTTGTAATAATTTCTGGTGAGTACTCTGATATTATCGAGTTTGATCTTTTCCCTGATCTGAAGAGCTTTCTCATAGGACTTTTCCGCCAGTAAAAAATCGCCTTTGTTGTACTTGTAGATGTCACCCAGGCCGTGGTAACCATTGGCGATCTGCTCCTGCCATACGCCGGGCAGCGACTCCCAGATCGCGATAGCTTTTTCATAGTGGAGAACGGGGAGATCGATTTCATAGTCGGCATTGTAAAACTCAGCCACATTAAAATGGAGTTCCGCCAGCGAGCTATCGGCTTTTACATCTTTCGTCAGCTCAACACCTTCTTTGACCCAGGTAAACACTTCATTCCTTTTATCCTCCAGGTCACGAAAGACCAGGGAAGATAAGGCATTCAATGATGCGACATAAACGCGCAGGTCGTGACTTTCCTTTGAGCGACGCATGGCCTCACCAATGATTGCATATGCTCTTTCAGGTTGTTTATCCGCAAGCATCCGACCCTTACTGAATAAAGTCAAAGGTGTTTCAGCCGACTGCGGATAGCCGGAAGTAATGAAAAAAATACCAAGGACAAGAATGAGGCCGGGCCGTACAACAAGCGTCTTCACATCCCTGAAATTAGGGATAGAAAACCGGATCGCAAGGCTGATTAAAGGATTTTACAACCGTTAGACCGAAGTACACCATCAAAAAGAGCATCAAGAGAATATCGCTCTTGTGAACACGGCAACCTGAGGTTGTAACGTCGACGCCGCTAAGCTCCTTTTGCAACCTGGCGTTGTTCACCCAATCCTTCGATACCGAGTTCGACCACGTCGCCGGCTTTCAGGTAAATCGGAGGTTTGAAGCCAAGACCCACTCCGGCCGGTGTACCCGTTGAAATGACATCGCCCGGAAGCAGGGTCATGAACTGGCTGATATAACTTACCAGGAAAGGCACTTCGAAAATCATATCATCTGTATTGTTATCCTGCATCATCTTTCCATTCACCTTTAACCACATCTGCAGGTTGTTGAAATCGGCTATTTCGTCCTTTGTCACCAGGTAAGGCCCCATCGGCGCGAAAGAATCACAGCTTTTTCCCTTTACCCACTGGCCATTTCGTTCCAGTTGAAAGGCCCGTTCACTGTAGTCGTTATGCAGGCAGAAGCCGGCAACATAGTCCATGGCATTTTTCACCTCGACGTATGAGGCTACCTTACCGATCACGACAGCCAACTCTACTTCCCAATCCGTTTTTTCGCTTTTACGCGGGATGATCAGGGCATCGTTCGGACCTGTGAGGGCCGTGGTGGATTTAAAAAATATAATAGGCTCGGTCGGTAGCGGCATGTTCGATTCCAACGCGTGCTTCGTATAATTCAGCCCTACGCAAATGATCTTCGACGGTCGGGTGAACGGTGCCCCTATGCGAACGTCCGGAGCAACTTTTTTCAGGGCGCCGGTATTGTCTTTCAGCCATTGTCCCAGTCTGTTAAGGCCGTCAGATCCCAGGAAGGTTTCTCCAATGTCTTCACCAAAAGCCGAAACATCAAAAATTTCATTGTTAATCAAAACTCCCGGTTTTTCCTTTCCAGGTTCACCAAATCGTAAAATCTTCATATATCCATGTATTAAATTAATAAGAGCGTTTCAGGCACGGATCAGGTATTCAGTTTTACGAAACCTCCGTCGATCGGGTAATCGCAACCGGTTACAAATGCCGCCTCGTCCGAACATATATACAAAGCCAGGGCAGCTATTTCACTGGGCTTACCCATACGGCCAATGGGTTGCGATTTAGATAATTTTTCAAACATTTCTTTTTCTTTTCCAGGATAGTTCTTCGCAAGGAAACCATCTACAAAAGCGGTGTGCACGCGCGCGGGGGAAATACAATTGCACCGGATGTTGCTGCCGAGGTAATCTTTTGCGACGGAAAGGGTCATGGAAAGTACGGCTCCTTTGCTCATGGAGTAGGCAAAGCGATCCGATAGTCCAAGGCTTGCAGCCACCGATGCGATGTTCAGGATTACTCCTCCCCCCTGCTGTATCATATAGTGAATCACACTGTGCATCACATTATATACACCTTTTATATTGACCTGGTAAACCCGGTCGAAATCTTCCTCTAGTGTGTTGTCCAGTTTACCGATATGGGAGATCCCTGCGCTGTTCACGAGGATATCGATGCGCCCGGCTTTCTGCGCAATGGAAGAGATAACCTCTTTTACCTGTGCCTGGTCCGATACATTCACGGCAAAGGCCGAGGCTTTGCCCGAGGAAGCGGTGATCGATTTTACGGTTTCATCTGCCGAAGATTTATTGAGCTCGAGGATATATACCTCCGCTCCCCTTGAAGCAAATAGTTCGGCAATAGCTTTACCAATACCGCTGCCCCCACCCGTTATTACCGCAGTTTTCCGTTGAAGATTAAACATGTTTCGATTGAAGTATCAATGATTGTGATGGCCGTTTAAAAAAGTGTCCCATTCGCCGGATTGTCCATTCATATGATCTTTCAGGAAAATAGCGTACGACGGCTTATATGGTTTTTTCCGGAGCGGCATCCCGGCCTCTTCCGGCGTGTAGTCTCCTTTTTTGGCATTGCAGCGCTTGCAGGCAGTGACGAGGTTTGTCCAGCTATCCGCTCCGTTTTTGGCACGGGGAACAACATGATCGATCGTAAGTTCGCGCCGCGTTCCGCAATACTGACACTCAAAATTATCGCGCTTGAAAATATTCTGGCGGGTAAGATTGACTCCTTTGTAGGGAGCATTCACATACCGGTTGAGCCTGATGACGGAGGGCATAGGGTAACTCTGGGTAATGGAGTGCAGGCGATGCCCGTTCGCCGGCCTGACCAGTTCGCTTTTGTTCAGGAAAACGAGAATAAAGGCCCGCTCGACCGAGCAAACCATCAATGGACTGTTATCCTGATTAAGTACCAATACCCTACTGTTCATCCGAAAATAATCAACGTTAGAGCAAACATAACCTTGTCAATTTCCCGATCCTTGCCAACAAAAGGATGAAAACACACGAGGTTTTCTGATGGTAAGATAAAACCAATCCCCGTACTAACAAAGGAGTAGCTGTAAGAATAGGTGGTAAGGACCGGGTGTTATTCGGAAAGTATCCGCCTGATATGGGCGAACTGGTGGGTATAAATCTTTGTCTCCAGGTTCAGGATCCCTTCTTCATTCAAATGATCAATCCTGACGCGACCGGAAGCGTGTATGATCCTGTCATCGTCCAGCAAAATACCCACATGGTTGACTTTATCGTCGGCGTTCTTAAAGAATACGAGGTCACCGGGTTTTCCCTGATCAACGGACTTGACCAACTTGCCGTGGTTAGCCTGTTGGCCGCTGTCGCGGAACAACCGGTAACCGCATATTTTAAAAACCATTTGAGCAAAACCCGAACAGTCGATTCCGAAAGGACTTTTTCCACCCCATAAATAAGGAGCGTTAAGGTATTTAATAGCCGTATTTTTCAGAAACTCGAATTCACGCTTCTGCCCGAGATTTTTTGCTTCACCGTTGAAAGCGAATTGTTCTTCCATTTTAAATAATTCCGAACTGGAAATCGGGATCATACTCCCCATCAATATGATTTGCGGGCTTTTGTTGTAGAGAATGCTCGCCGTAACGTCGGTTGTGATTTTGAACTCGGCACGGTTAAGGTATTCGAAATATTCCCGCAGGATAGTATGATGCTGGCTGGCGTCTATCCAACCCTCGTACTGATCAAAATTGATTTTGATCCGCAACCATTTCCTGTCCTTACTTTGTCCGGTTACTTCATAATGGTCACCAAAAAGCAGTTGAGTAAGCTGTTCTGACTTGTCGCTGGTATCGGCCCGAACGGGCACAATGCTGAGGCGACAAACACCAAAATCCAAAATTTCCATCAAATAGAGGGTACGTTAAAACTACTTTAATTTAAGTCTGTTAAGTTCCCGTTTCGCATCACGGTCCTTGATACTATCGCGTTTATCATGGAGTTTCTTTCCTTTCGCCAGGGCAAATTCAAGTTTTGCCAGCCCCCGTTCGTTGATAAACAACCGGGTAGGTACTAACGTCAGTCCCTTCTCTTCAACCTTTCCCTCCAGTTTTTTAATTTCCGAACGTTTCAGGAGCAGTTTTCTTTCGCGTGTCGCCTCATGGTTGTAATGCGTACCCTGACCATACGGTGTAATGTTTATTCCTTTCACGAACATCTCGTCGTTATTCAGATAGCAATATCCGTCCTGAAGGTTAACCTTTCCTTCGCGGATTGACTTGATCTCCGTACCGGTCAGCACCATTCCCGCCACGTATTTATCCAAGAGTTCATATTCAAAACCAGCCTGGCGGTTCCTGATATTTATATCATTTGAAAAACGCTGCTTCTTCATATGTTACTCGCCCCTCTTCCTCTTTGTATTACCAGACAGCATGCCTTTTCCAAATCATCAGGAACGTGATCCGTCACCCCATACAGGATCGATCCTATTCTTCCATTGGCAACAAAACGTCGTCCGTATATGCCCTGGTATGGACCGGCTGGATTTTGATTCATTTCTTTCCTTGCGGTTTCAGTTTGTATTTTTTCATTAACGCCATTGCGGACAAAGGTAACACAACCGGCTAAACAACCTCAGGAGAGACCCGACACAATATCGCGGGGATATACCGTTCTTCGACCTGTGCGACCCGGCGCTATACTTTCCGCGACACGAAATCCAGCATTCCCTCTCAGGAAGGTTTACGATCAAAATGGCATTCTTGCCATCGGTACCGTGTCAAGCCCGCAGAAATCACCAGCCACATATTTGAAGTGCGCTGCCATCGCGATCATCGCGGCATTGTCGGTACAATATTCAAATGCCGGAATATAAACCTTCCAGCCTGATTTTTCCCCGGCGACAGCCAATTCGTTCCGAAGGCCCGCATTCGCTGCGACCCCCCCGGCGATGGCAATTTCCCGGATGCCCGTCTGTTCACTTGCCTGTACCAGCCGTGTAAGCAGCATATTGACCAAATGGTGCTGAAGGCTGGCGCAAATATCGGCGAGATTTTCTTCTACAAACAGGGGGTTTTTCTGCTTTTCATCCCTCAAAAAATACATAAAGGCGGTCTTGATTCCACTGAATGAAAAATCTAATCCTGGCATCACCGTTTCCGGGAATCTGAACGCAGCCGGGTTCCCCTGCCGGGCTAATTGATCGATCAATGGCCCGCCGGGGTATGGGAGGCCCAGGATTTTGGCGGCTTTGTCGAACGCTTCCCCTACCGCATCGTCCTGGGTCTGGCCGATGACCTGCATGTCCGATGGACTATTGACCAAAACGATCTGAGTATGCCCGCCGCTGACGGTCAGGCAGAGAAAAGGAAACGAAGGACTGGGGTCGTCGATAAAATGGGCGAGCACGTGTGCCTGCATGTGATTTACTTCGATCAACGGTATATTCAGTCCCAGCGCCATACCTTTTGCAAAAGAAGTTCCCACGAGCAACGAACCCATTAAACCGGGACCTCTGGTGAACGCGACGGCACTTAAATCCGTTGTACCCACACCGGCAATCTCCATTGCTTGCTGTACAACTGCAACAATATTTTGTTGGTGAGCACGCGATGCCAGCTCAGGGACGACACCGCCGTATTTTTGGTGAACTGCCTGGGTGGCGATAATATTATTAAGTACCTTGCCGTTTACAATCACGGAGGCGGACGTCTCATCGCACGAAGATTCAATGGCAAGGATAACTGAGTGCATGTGTTAACAAATGAACCTGCAAGTTATCAAAAATAGGTTATCGAAAGTATTGGCGTATACGTTTACGGCTCTACTTTTTGTCTTCGTGTCATGCTTCCTTATCCTGCAGATCCCACCCGTCCAGAATTATTTTATCGGCAAGTTCCTGACGGATTTTACCCGGTTTACCGGGTTCACGACAACGATAGAGAGTTTTCAGATGCTTTGGTTCGACCGCCTCGAACTGGAGGGTGTTGCGGTGTACGATACGGAGGGAAATAAAATGATCGCCGCGAAGCAAATCCTGATCAACTTCAAGCTCACTCAACTCCTGGATGGCCGAAACGTAAACATCGATGGCGTTTACCTGGATAGCGCTCATGTGTACCTCACCAAAATCAATGATTCGGATACTTCCAGGGATCTGAATATGAACGTATTCATCGCGAACATCAATGCGCATTACGGAGGTTCGGGAGGAGGAAAAACGCCAAAAATAAATATCGGCGAGGCCTTCATCAACCAGAGTCAGTTCACCTACATCGATCAATACCGCGACACGATAAAAAACGGATTTGACTATAATCATTTTTCGCTTAGCGTAGACGAAGGTCAGCTCAATAGTTTTGTGATATTGGGGGATACTACCGAATTCAACCTGCGTACACTGATCGCCGAGGATACCAAGACAAAATTCAGAATTAACCAGCTTTCGACCTTTTTCAGGCTCTGCCAAACTTCCATGGAGTTTGTTGGCCTGAATCTCCAGGCCGGAGAAAGTACCGTCACCGACACTGTTCTTTTTCGGTATGATGGACTCGTGGCGATGAACAGTTTTGTAGAAAAAGTACGGATTCATGCCAACCTGAACAATACCATTATCGATCCGAAGGATCTGGCTTTTTTCGCGCCCGGCGTTGAGCGCATTGAGCAACCGCTTAAGATCAGCGGATCGTTCAACGGCAGGGTTAACAAATTCAAGTTTACAAAAATGAAAATTGATGTCGGGAAGACCCACCTTCTGGGGTCACTGGACATGGATGGATTTCCTAACGTGACGGAAACGTTTATGATCATCAACCTCCGGAACTCTGTGGTTGATCCGAACGACCTGGCTTTTCTTTTTAACGATAATACACTGAAAAGACTTCTTCCATTGGGAAAGCTTACCATGGACGGTCAGTTCCTCGGTTATCCGAACGACTTTGTGGCGAACGGAAATTTTGCAAGCAACCTCGGCACAATAAAGTCCGACATCAACTTTAAAATAAACGAGGAAGACATCGACCGGTCTGTTTACAGTGGCAAACTCTCTCTCAGCCGGTTCGATCTCGGCCGGTACCTGAACGATACCGTAACATTTCAAAAAGTAACGATGGACGGGCAGGTGATCGGGTCAGGGCTTACGCAGCATACCGCCGATTTCCGGCTTGACGGTTTTGTCGACCTTCTCGGAATAAAAGGCTACGACTACAAGAATATCATCACCCATGCCCGCCTGGCTTCGGAACGATTTAACGGGCTGCTGGAGATCGATGATCCCAACCTTCAGATCAAGATGAAAGGTTCAATCGATCTGCGGGAAGGAAGGAACCGGATCAATGTACAGGCAGCTCTCGATACGGCGTTTCTGCATAACCTTAAACTGTCAAAGGACACCATTTTCCTCCATGCTGATTTCAACGCGGATATCTCAGGCAGGTCCCTGGATTCACTGGCAGGAACGGCAGACGTTAGAAATTTTCAAATCAGCTACTATGACGAATCCCTGCAACTGGAGAGAATTCACCTGAACGCAACCCGTGATGAAAATGAACGATCCCTGGTGCTGCAAACATCCCTTGCCGATGTCGGGATAAAAGGAAACTACTTCTTATCGGATCTCTATAAGGATATCCTGACGTTGTCAAAGGAAATATCCCTCAACATAAAAAACAACCAGATGGCAACCGCCAACTATTACCGGAGAAAAACCTATAAACCAAAATCCTATCAGGCTGGAATTATTGTCAAGCTCAAGGATATAAAACCTCTTGTCACCCTGCTTGGCATCGACCTTCACCTTTCACCCAATACAACTATTGACGGGAACTTCACGAGCGGATACACAACCATTTTCCAGGCTTACACCGCTTTCGACACACTGCGTTACAACAGTACAATGTTTGTGAACACGCAGGTAGATCTGACCACATCCAAAATTGCCGATAGTACAAGCGTACTGGCAATAGCAAGTGTAAATTCCGGGCACCAGACGATTGGTCCCAATGTAAAGACAAAGAACCTGCTGGCGGAAGGTATCTGGAACAAGAGTCACATAGATTTTAGCCTCGACGCAGACCAGGAAAACCAAACCAACTACGTGAGGTTAAAAGGCGCTGTCGACTTTCACCGCGACAGTACGATCATTTCCATGGCTCCTTCCGCCCTGAAACTGCTCGACAGGGAATGGAAATTTTCGCCACAGAATTTCACTTCCATAAAGGACCGGAACTGGACGTTTCACAATGTTGCATTGGTAAATGCCGAACAATCAGTCGGCCTTACGGGTCAACTATCGGAAGATCCTTCGAAAATACTTTCCCTCATTATCCACAAACTGGACCTGTCGCTTCTGAATGCATTAACGGACAAAAAGTTCACCGGCATTATGGACGCAAGGCTGGATATGAGCAACTATTATGAGGACGCTGCACTGCAAAACGAGATCAATATTCAGGACCTCACCATAAACAAGTTCCTGATCGGTAACATCACCGGGAAAAACCAATGGGATACCGCATACAACAAATTCGACATAAACCTCTTCATCGATCGTATGGATAGCCGGATTTTAAATCTTGTGGGCGAATACAATCCGAGGGAAAAAACGTCACCTCTTAATATTGTCGCCAAACTGGAGAAAGCAAACCTGAATATTATCGAACCTTTTCTCGACGATATATTCAGCCGGATTGGGGGAACGATTTCCGGGGACTTTAAAATAACGGGCACACTGGCGGCCCCCGAAATTCGCGGGGAAGGGACGATGAGCGACGCGCAGATCATGATCAACTACCTGAAGACGATGTATCGAATGACGGGAAAGATCGGGTTAACACCAACGTCGATTTATTTTAAAGAGATCGAACTGACGGACGGTTTTAAGAACAAGGGAAAACTGAACGGAGCGATTTCACATCAGGCTTTTGCCAGCATGTCTGTCTCACTGGATGCCTCATTCCGTAATTTCCAGGTGCTGAACACAAGCATCAAAGACAATAGTCTGTTCTATGGCCAGGCCTATGCCACCGGAACGCTCGACTTCCGGGGTCCTATTTCCAACCTGAGGATCACGTCTTCGGCCAGGACGGAGAAAAATACACGTGTATATATTCCAATCGGCGGGAGCTCATCGACAGACCAGAAAGAGTTCATCAATTTTGTGAATTTTACCGACACCACCATTACGAAAAAGGTCACCAAAAATATCAGTAACAAGGTCAACCTGACCGGTCTTACGTTCGACCTGAACCTGGATGTAACACCGGAAGCTTACTGCGAAATCATATTCGACTTAAAGGCCGGTGATATTATACGAGGGCGCGGAAACGGCGATCTGAAATTACAAATTGATACCAAAGGAGAATTTAATATGTTCGGTCCGTTCGAGTTCACCGAGGGCTGGTACAATTTTACTCTATATGACATCATCAATAAGGAGTTTGAAATAAAAAAAGGAAGCAGGATCACCTGGCTGGGAGACCCTTATCAGGCTGTAATGGATATTGACGCGTCCTATAATCAGCTGGCATCGCTGCTGCCGCTCGTACCCCAGACCGATACGGACAATTCCAGCGTATCGAATACGCCGCAGTTGAAACGGAAATACCCGGTACAGGTACTCCTTCAACTGGATGGTCCGATGCTTTCTCCGCTGATCAATTTTGACATCACGGCTAAAGACCTCCCCCAGAATATCCGGACAGAAAACGGTCAGCCTGTAAATCTCGATCTCATTTTTACAGCTTTTAAAAATAAACTGGACGAGCAGGAACTCAAGCGGCAGGTATTCAGTCTGATCATCCTAAGGCGATTTTCGCCGCCCGAATCGTTCAACACCAGCGGCTCGGTGGTGAGTAGTCTGAGCGAGTTGCTCTCCAATCAACTTAGTTACTGGATGAGCCAGGTCGATGAAAACCTGGAGATCGATGTGGATATCGCATCGATGGATCAGGAGTCCTTCAACACTTTTCAGCTTCGTTTCTCCTATACATTCCTGAACGGTCGCCTCCGCGTAACCGGTGACGGCACGTTTAACAACACAAGCAGTCAGCCGACAAATTCCCAGGGTAGTCCCTCCAATGTAGCCGGCGACTGGACTGTGGATTACAAACTCACCGCCGACGGAAAATTACGGGTAAAGATGTACAGCCGTACGAATGTGAATCCGATTTTGAATACGGTCAACACCCAGACTGCCATGACCACCGGGGCCAGCATTATTCACACACAGAGTTTTGACGAATTGAAGGATCTCTTTTCAACATCCAGGAGGCAGAAGCGAAAGGAACAGGAAAATGCGCAACTGATAAAGGATGCGCTTAAAGAAGATGACGGCAGTGAATAAGTTATTGTTTTTATTCCTTGTAGTCCCCGCGCTGTCGTTCGGTCAACCAAGTGATTCCTCGTTCACGATTAACAAAAAAAAGCTGACAGGTCTGATGGCCGGTTCAGCAGTTGCCTACGGTGTATCGCTCGTCGCACTGAACGAGTTATGGTATCAGGATTCACCGCAGCAATCATTCCGGTTTTTCAATGACAATGCCGAATGGAAACAGGTAGACAAGCTCGGGCATTTTTTCTCCTCGTTTTACCTGAGCTATGGCACGTCCCGCGCCCTGACCTGGTGTAATGTATCACGGAAAAAATCCGATCTTATCGGGTCGCTGGTTGGATTCGGCGTGATGCTACCCATTGAGATTATGGACGGTTACTCCGCTTCCTACGGGGCCTCGGCTGGTGATCTCATCGCGAATGCGGCGGGCGCCGCTTTTTTCCTCGGGCAATCGAGGCTTTGGAAGGAGCCCCGGATTTATCCCAAGTTCTCGTTCCACCAAACAGACTATGCGCCGCTTCGCCCTAATGTCCTGGGTAACGGATTGCCCGGCGAGATTTTTAAGGACTACAATGGTCAAACCCACTGGCTTTCATTTGATATGGATAAGTTCCTTCCCTTTCCCCGCTGGTTGAACCTGGCTGCCGGATATGGAGCCGAAGGGATGGTCTTTGCCCGCGACGCACAAAACCGGGAAGCTGGATACCCCAATGCCTACCGGCAATTTTATCTCTCCATTGATTTTGATCTCCGGGCGATCCGGTCCAGGTCAAAGGCTGTGAACACCCTGATCTTTATCGCCAGTATGATCAAACTGCCGGCCCCGGCCCTTGAATTCTCCCCGAAGGGAACAAAATTCCATGCGTTTTACTTCTGAACTGAAAAAATATAGAGCGGGAGATATTATGATAAGCGCCTGATTTTCATAACTTCCGTGAGCTAACCAAACAACCTCTTATGAACATCTTGAATTATGTCCAACAATATGCCGAGCAAATTGGTGGACAGTTTACGGACTATGATCACGCGAAATCGGTGGTTGTCGTACCTATTAACGGAAGCCGCTTTCAGACTGTTCTGGCTATCACGCAGACAAGTGCAGTGTCAGGCAGAGATCAGGCCCTTTTTACGTCAAAAGTCTGTGAATATTCGCCCGCGTTGGATCTGAAGAACCTGCTGGAGCAAAATGCGAATTTTGACTACAGTAAATTTGTACTGGAAGAAGGGTTTCTTAAGGTTGAAGCATCCTGCCTGGCGGCAAGTGTTTCGCAGGATCAGATCAAGGAAATGATCCAGGAAGTCGCGCAGCTGGCAGATCACTATGAATTAAAATTAACCGGCAAGGATATTCACTAGGCTGCACCGGCACAAAAGACTTCATATTTCTCAACACGAATCCCCTATATCTTATACCTTTACGGCAAGCAAGCTGCCTTATCGCTCTTTTTAGCAATAGCGGAAAAGGGAGGAAAGTCCGGGCAACACAGGGCGGCGTACTTCCTAACGGGAAGGCTTGCTCCGATTCGTCGGGCAAGACAGAAAGTGCCACAGAAAATAAACTACCATGACCCGATTTTTCGGGACAGGAAAAGGTGAAATGGTGAGGTAAGAGCTCACCGGCCGGGTGGTGACATCCGGCGCAGGGTAAACCTTACGCGTTGAAAGGTCAAATAGGCCCCGATCCTGGGCAGCTCGTTCAACTTCCGGCTTGCCGGAATATCGGGGCGGGTAGACTGATTGATCCGGGCAGTGATGCCCGGGCAAGATAAATGATAAGGCTCCGCTTGCGGACGACAGAACCCGGCTTACAGGCTTGCTTATTTTAAAAAACCTGTCAGTTTCAGAAGCTGACAGGTTTCTTTATTTTTAATCTCTAATAAAAAAGGCGATGTCGAAAATTTTAATCATCGAAGATGACAACAAGATCAGGACCATACTGAAAGAAATCCTGGAAGAAAAAAACCATGAGGTGGAGGAAGCTGCAGACGGCCTGGAGGGTATTAAAAAACTCGAGAGCGGTGGTTTCGACCTTTGCCTGTGCGACATAAAAATGCCCAAGATGGATGGCCTCGAGGTATTGGAAAAATCGAAGGAAGCAGGTATCGCTACGAATTTTATCGTGATCTCAGCCCACGGAACTATCGACGTTGCCGTGGAAGCTGTCAAAAAAGGAGCATTCGATTTTCTTCAAAAACCATTCGACCTCGGACGCCTGGAGATTACGTTGCGAAATGCCCTTGACAAATCATCCCTCGTAAAGGAGACGAAGGTTCTAAAGAAAAAAATTTCTAAAAAACTTGAAATGATCGGGGATTCAGAACCGATCCGTCAGGTGAAAGAAATGATCGACAAGGTAAGTGCCACGGATGCACGCGTACTGATCACGGGGCCGAACGGGTCGGGAAAGGAACTTGTCGCCCGGTGGATCCATGAAAAGAGCAAGCGCTCAAACGGAGCCCTGATAGAAGTCAACTGTGCCGCCATTCCATCAGAACTTATTGAAAGCGAACTCTTCGGCCATGAAAAAGGCTCATTTACATCCGCCATCAAACAACGCCTGGGGAAATTTGAGCTGGCCGAGGGCGGAACACTCTTCCTCGATGAGATCGGCGATATGAGCCTGTCCGCGCAGGCTAAGGTACTTCGCGCACTGCAGGAAAATAAAATTACCCGCGTGGGCGGAGACAAGGAAATAACGGTACATGTGAGGGTCATTGCCGCGACCAACAAGGATCTGAGAAAAGAGATTGACGAAAACAAATTCCGTGAAGACCTTTATCATCGCCTGAGTGTTATTGTGATCAAGGTTCCCTCGTTGAATGACCGCAGGGAGGATATCCCCCTGCTCGTCGATAAGTTCCTGGAAGACATTGCCGAAGAATACGGGGCAAAGAAAAAAGGCATCCAGCCCGGAGCATTTGATGCATTGAAACAGCATAACTGGACGGGTAATATCAGGGAGTTGCGGAATGTAGTCGAGCGGCTGGTGATCATGAGTGGCGACGAGATCACGGCAGCCGACGTATCAACCTATCTTTGACCGAATCATTCATCCGCGTTTATGAATTCCGGCAACATGCTCGATCCCCTGCTGAAGCATATCAACCGGTATGTTGTCCTCGACCCGGCTGAAGAAGAACGAATAAGACAACATGTACAGGTAAGTGACATCAAAAACAGGGAACTGATACTCGTGAGCGGACAGGTATGCAAGGCGAACTATTTTGTCATGAAGGGTTGCTTCCGCATGTACACCAACACGGATAGCGGTACCGAACAGATCGTGCAGTTCGGCATCGATAACTGGTGGATCACGGATTACACAAGCTACGATTCGCAAAAGCCAACTTCCTTCAATATCCAGGCCCTCGAATCCGGGACGATCGCGATCCTGGAAAGGCAGGCACAGGATCAACTGTTCATAGAAGTCCCCAAACTCGAACGTTATTTCCGGCTGGTTTTACAACGCGCTTATGCAGCGACACTTATGAGAGTTCACTTTATTTTCAGCCAATCCGGAGAAGAAAGATACCGGCATTTTAACGCACTGTTTCCCGACTTCGTTCAACGTATCCCGCAATACATGCTGGCTTCCTATCTGGGTTTTACACCGGAATTCCTGAGTAAGATACGCGCCAAGAAAGCCTGACCGATCTTGAACTAGATTAAGATTTTTATATCGCCTTCCTGTTTGTTTTGCAGGTACAACATTAAACAAACAACAAATGGAAACGAGATTAAAAATCGGCGACGTGGCCGCTGAAGGTTACAAAGTAATGCTTCACTTCGAAAATTACCTGGATAAAACCGGCCTCTCCGCCCGGCACAAAGACCTGATCCGGATACGGGCATCGCAAATCAATGGCTGTTCCTACTGCATCGACATGCATACGCGGGAGGCGAAGGAGGCCGGCGAGGATGAAAGACGGATCTATGCCCTTTCTGCATGGCGCGAAACAACTTTTTTCACAGAAGAAGAGCGCGCCATACTCGCACTTACCGAAGAGGTGACACTTATCACTCACCGGGTGTCCGACACTACCTACCATCAGGCCGTGCGGTTACTGGGGGAAAAGTATGTAGCGGAAGCCATCTTTGCGATCATCGGTATCAACTCGTGGAACAGAATTGGCGTTGCTACCAATTTGATGCCTGAGTAAAGGATAGGCTCCGGTGGTGGCACGATGCGTCTTATCAAGAAGATGCTACCAGTCGTCAAACCACCGGGACGTAATGAATATTGCTGCGTTAGTTTGAATAAAAGCGTAGCCAACAACAGTTCCGCTTGTTCATTCACCAAAAACAAATTTATTATGAAACCCATGCAACATCTTTTGACCGGCCAAAGCCTGACTATTCTGGCTTTGGCAGTCATTTTATGCTCATTTTCACCGATGCCCGGTGGTGACAGTTATAAAATCTATCTGGGTAACAGGGTTGTCATCCAGGATCATATTTATGGAATCCGCGATATTCCAAAACTCGTGCTCGCGGGAGTATCCGATGAACAAATCGCCGTCACTTACAGCCACTGTGGCAAGATCGGGACGGCGAGAAAACTAATGGCAACAGACGCCGAAAACCGCATACTTAAAAAATGGGATTTTACCGATTCTCCGGATGTTAAAAATGTTATGACGCTTTCAACTGAGGAAATCACTTTGTTGCCTGGCCATAATGGGGAAATAAACCTGTACTATGCATCCAACGAATTGCCTGGCGGTCAGGTGCTCGCGAGTATTCAGGTGGAGGTAAAAACCGCGCGGAAAAAATAGATTGCGTCGCGGATACATAACGCATGAGGTAAGGATTGACCAGCCCTGGCAGTCCTTATCTGTTTTTCGGAAATTCCACATTAGCATTCCAATGATCGTATTCCTGTTGTCTTTTCTTCATGTCGCCCTCTCAAGGCCTGATTTTTGAAACGTCACTCCAACTTTTGACCGTGGCGGAGTGTCTAACGGGCATAGGCGACCTGAAATAAAACAATGCAACCATGAAAACGACAACCTTGACAATCATTGCTTTTATACTCTTTTCATGCGATCAGAAAAATGAGACTTCGGGGTCCTGCGTCAGGGTAAAACTGGTGAAGGAACTTTGCGGCCAGGCGGTACTGAAGATACTCGACGCGGCGTACTTTGATAAGGGACAGGATTGGGATGATGGAAACGGCGTGGCTCATCAGCACGTCTTCTCAACGGTGTTACCGTGTACTATCAACGGACACCTGACCGACGATTCAGGTGTTATCCAGCCGGGCATCGAGTTTCAGATCCAGTTCACAGAAGTTGCCGGCGATGATCAGTGCGTCCGGTGCAAGGCTCTATTGGACGGTCCTGAAAAATTCTCCCACATCAGACTTGTGAATGATTGTTCGGGAGGTGTAGAGTAGGCAGTAACTGCGCGGTGAAATGGGAGGCAAGTCAGAACATGATGACCATCGCTGCAAAGCTGACTCCAAAACCCAGCATTCCGCCGATCATCACTTCGCGGGGTGTATGGGCATTCAATTGAAGTCTGGCAGTCATCACGGCGCCTGCAACGACGAAGGCCAGGATTGTAGGCAAAAAAAGAGCTCCGTCCTCGGACGTTTTATTTAACGGCAGCAGAATTCCGATCAGTCCCCAGATCGCCATGCTATGTACGCTCACTTTGTAAAAAATGGTGACGATCGTGGCGATCAAAATCAGGATGTCGATGATGATTAAAAATTTGAGCAGGTTATCGTCGATGCTGACCCTTGTTCTTGAATAAAAAAGGTAAGTAACCACGCCATAGAGGATCGTAATAAATGAAAAAGGAATAATACGTTCCTGCCTTTCTTCCATGGCGAGGGATTTTATAGAGCCAAACGTCTTGAATATTCCAATATTCAGGGCAGGCAGAAGGAATGTCACGCAAAAGATCAGGAATACAAAATTCCAGTGTCCATCGTCCTTCAGGGGATCCAATCCAGCGGGAAGGACAAGGGAAAAGAGGGCGAACATATAAGTTGCCAGTAAAAGGGGATGAAACAGAATAGAAACAATTCGCGCCAGTAAATTCACTACTACATCTCCTTTCTTAGTCTGGCAACCGGTATATTAAGTTGCTCACGGTATTTGGCTACAGTCCGGCGCGCGATATTATAGCCCTTTTCATTGAGGATGGTTTCCAGTTTATCATCGGAAAAAGGTTTGTCCTTATCCTCACTTTCAATGATATCCTTGATGATTTGTTTCACCTCACGACTGCTGACCTCCTCGCCTGAATCTGTCGTAATGCCTTCGGAAAAAAAGTATTTCAAGGGATAAATTCCAAAATCCGTTTGAATAGCCTTGCTGCTTGCCACCCTGGACACAGTGGATATGTCCATATTTATCATGTTGGCAATATCTTTCAGGATCATAGGACGAAGTTTTGTTTCGTCTCCTTCGAGGAAAAAATCGTATTGAAAATCGATAATGGCTTTCATCGTCCGAAGCAATGTTTGCTGTCGTTGTTTGATGGCATCGATAAACCATTTTGCTGCATCCAGTTTTTGCTTGACGAATGTCACAGCCTCCTTTAACTTTTTGTCCTTTTTATTGCTCTTGTCATAAGCCTTGAACATATCGGTATAAGACCGGCTGATCCGCAGATCGGGAGCATTCCTGCTGTTCAGCGTGAGCTCGAGCTTTCCGTTGTTATTGGTCAGGATGTAATCCGGGATGATGTACTGATTTTTGGTTGCATTCTGGCTGCTTCCACCGCCAGGTTTGGGATTTAGTTTTATGATGAGCTCCATCGCGTCACGCACAAAATCCTCGTCTTCGGTATCGAGTTTCTTCTGGATCTTCTGATAGTGCTTCTTGGTAAACTCCTCGTAGCATTCCGAAATGATTTTTTTGGCAACAGCGACATCGATATCGTGGCCGTTGTCCATCCGGTCGAGTTGGAGCAGTAGACACTCCTGTAAATTCCGGGCGGCAATGCCCGGGGGATCAAACGTTTGAATTTTCCGCAGCACCGCTTCGACTTCTTCAGCCGTCGTTTCTATACCCTGCGAAAAGGCCATATCGTTGACGATCGATTCGAGGTCGCGGCGGATGTACCCGTCGCTTTCAATACTTCCGACCAGTTGTTTACCGATAGCATATTCGCGCTCGCCAAGGCCCAGGAAATCAAGCTGGCTCATCAACTGTTCATGAAGGGAAGACGACATCGGAATCGGCATTTCACGATTCTCTTCGTCACCATCGCCATCGCCTTGCATTTTATATCCGCTATAATCATCGTCGGCCAGGTAGTCCTTGATATCGACGTCCTCATCTGCGGCGGTTGGTTCCTGAAGTTCTTCGGCTTCCGCTTCGTTGTTACTCTCCTCGGGCTTTTCCTGCTCTTCCCCCTCTTCCAGGGCCGGGTTAATTTCCAGTTCTTCTTCGATTCTCCCTTCAAGCTCAGCCGTCGGAACCTGCAGCAACTTGATAAACTGGATCTGCTGCGGCGATAGTTTTTGCTGTAATGACTGGTTTAAACCAAGCTTTTGCATGAATAGAAATTCATTTAAATTATTAACCTAATAACTCAAAGGTAAAAAAAATAGTCATAGTCTCCGTGCCCGTTCGTCCCCTTTTGGGTCTATCCATATCCGTTCCGTCATATTGTTCTGCAAACCGCTATTACCGAAGGTGAAGCTATGAAAATCCCCAAGTTTTTTCGTTTTTTGCACCCTTTGCCCCTGTGGCTGGCAAAATAGAATCTGTAAAAATATATTACAAGGAAATGGCGCGGACAAAAATCAAGGAACTTCTCTCTCTTCAACCGGCAGGTCAGGTCGTAACCGTCAGCGGATGGGTCCGCACATTCAGGAACAATCAGTTCATCGCCATCAACGACGGATCGACTATCGTTAACCTGCAAGCTGTGGTTGAACTCGACATGCTGGATGAAGCTACCTTAAAACGAATAACCACGGGAACTTGTATATCGGTTACCGGAAACTTAATCGCGTCGATGGGAAAAGGTCAGGCCCAGGAAATTAAAGTCACCGAACTCGAGATCCTTGGGGATTGTGATCCCGAGAAGTTTCCGCTACAGTTAAAAAACAAACCCAGCCTGGAGTACCTGCGGGACATCGCTCACCTTCGTTCCCGGACCAATACGTTTGGCGCCGTTATGCGTGTTCGCCACGCTATGGCTTTTGCCGTGCATAAGTTCTTTAACGACCGTGGATTCTTTTATATCCATACACCGGTGGTAACGGGGTCAGATGCCGAGGGCGCCGGGGCGATGTTCAGAGTCACCACGCTGGATGCGTCCAATCCACCCCGGGGGGAGGATGGAAAAGTAGACTTTAAGGAGGATTTTTTCGGGCGCGAAACAAATCTTACCGTTTCCGGTCAGCTTGAAGGGGAAACCTATGCACTGGCATTGGGTGAAATCTACACGTTTGGTCCCACGTTCAGGGCTGAAAACTCCAACACTACCCGGCACCTGGCAGAATTCTGGATGATCGAACCGGAGATGGCATTTTACGACATAAAGGACAACATGCAACTTGCTCAGGACTTTCTCCAGTACCTGGTTCGTTATGCCCTTGAGCATTGTACCGAAGACCTCGAATTCCTGAACAAACGCGCGGCGGATGAGGAACAAGCCAAACCTCAGGATCAGCGCAGCGAACTCGGCCTGTTCGAGCGGCTTAAGTTTGTTGCCGAAAACGATTTTCAACGGTTATCCTATACGGAAGCAGTTGAAATCCTCCGGAACTCCACCCCGAATAAAAAGAAAAAATTCCAGTACCTGATCGATTCCTGGGGAGCAGATCTGCAATCCGAACACGAACGGTATCTTGTGGAAAAACATTTTAAAAAACCGGTTATCCTGTTCAACTACCCTGCCGCTATAAAATCTTTTTATATGCGCCAGAACGAAGACGGAAAGACCGTTGCCGCGATGGACGTGCTTTTTCCCGGTGTCGGCGAAATCATAGGCGGATCACAACGCGAAGAACGTTACGACAGGATTCTGCAACGCGTTCAGGAACTGAACCTTCCCGAAAAAGACCTCTGGTGGTACCTGGAGCTGCGCAAATTCGGTTCAGCTCCTCATAGCGGATTCGGGTTAGGTTTCGAACGGCTCATTCAGTTTGTTACGGGCATGACAAATATCCGCGATGTAATCCCTTTTCCCCGCTACCCCGGTAACGCGGAATTCTAGCGAATCCGGAAGAATTATCCATGCTGCCTGAAGGCAAGCAACGGGACTTTGCTGTGAAAAGCCATCTTCCGGGTCATACTCCGGTCAAACAGTTTTTCGTAAAAGGTCGGATCATGGGTGAACATTGTCAATAGATCGGCTTTTGTGGTCTCCACATAATGATCGATCGCTTCATCGATCTTTTTGTTTACCATAACCCGCACGATCACATTCTTAAATCCACTTTTTTGAATGGCGGAATCTATCTTCTTTTCCAACGCCGATACTTCCTTAAGCGAAGAAGCGATGTGGATCAGGTGGACGATCGAATCAAACTTCTGAAGGTATGGTATAAGGGTCTTCAGTTCCCGCTCGATGTGGGTTAAATCGCTCGCATAAACCACATTCTTAAAATTCCTGAAGGTTCCCAGTTCAGGAACAGCGAGAACTGGAATATGACTTACCTCGATCACCGATGCTGTATTACTTCCCAATACATACTTTTTTAAGCCGCTCGCTCCCCGTGTTCCCATCACAACGAGACCCGACCGGAGTTTCTTTGCTTCCCGTTTTACGGTATCATTGAAAGAGGTACCCTTCACAATTTTTACTTTTATCGGCTGCGACGTTTTTGCATGCTTTGAAACATCCGCCACCAGTTTTTCAAGGTCTTCCTTCGCAATATCGACCAGCTCCTGTTCAAGCGTCTTTAGCCTTAGCCGCATCGTTGCCCGGGTAGGTTGGATAATATTGATCACATGAAGGAGCGTGACCGTACCATCCAGCTTATTGGCAATCTTAATGGCATATTCAACAGCTACTTTGGAAAGGTCAGAAAGGTCGGTGGGTACCAGGATATTTACCATACTTTTCGAAAAATTGTTTTTGAAATATAACCCTAAATTAGGGTTCTTTGGTTGTCCAACAACTGATTTTAACAGAAATGAAAAATACATTCGCGAGTGACAACTACGCCGGCGTCCATCCGGAAATCATGGCAGCCCTGCTTCAGGCAAACACGGGACACGCGGGCTCCTACGGCGCCGATGAGTACACGACAAAAGCGATCGGGAAATTCAGGGACTATTTCGGTGACGACACAGAAGTCTTCTTTGCTTACAACGGTACCGGGGCGAATGTGCTCGGGTTAAGCGCCCTGACCCGGTCATTTCATTCTGTTATCTGTTCCGACCTGGCTCACATCAATGTGGACGAATCGACAGCGCCCGAAGTCTTTATGGGATGCAAACTCGTAACCATCCCGACAACAGATGGAAAAATTTACGCGAATCAGATCGAAGAGAAGATACAACGGCTGGACGATCAGCACCACCCGCAGGCTAAGGTCATTTCAATATCGCAGTCAACAGAGTACGCTACGGTTTATTCCATTGGGGAAATCGAGGCGATATCGCGTGTCGCCAGAAAGCACAATCTTTTTCTTCATATGGACGGATCCCGGATCTCAAACGCCGCGGTCAGCCTGAACGAGGCCTTCAGGCGCTTTACGCGAGATGCCGGCGTAGACGTACTTTCGTTTGGCGGAACCAAGAACGGAATGATGTTTGGAGAGGCGATCCTGTTCTTTTCAGCCGATCTGGCGAAGGATTTTAAGTTCATCCGAAAACAAGGCATGCAGTTGCACTCGAAAATGAGGTTTATCAGCGCGCAGTTTGATGCCTTGATGTCCAATGATCTATGGAAACGAAATGCGGCACATTCAAACCGGATGGCGTCTTTACTTGCCGATGAGATCAGAAAAGTTAAAGGCGCGAAAATAACACAGTCTGTTGATGCTAATGGGATCTTCGTGACCTTGCCCCGCGAAGTGATTCCGGCTCTTCAGGATGAGCACTTTTTTTACACCTGGAATGAACGCATTTCCGAAGTCCGCCTGATGTGTTCGTTTGATACATCCGAGGAGGAAATATTGAATTTCAGCAATAAGTTACAAATGCTACTTCCCGGTTAGCGGAGTGAACTACCGTTTCAGGAACTTATAGGTACCGCGGAACTTCGAGTGTTCGTCTTTTAGCGCGAGGAGATAATATCCCGTATCGAAGTCCTTTACTCTGATGCGGATCTCATGCTCGTCAATTCGTTCCGTTTCGATGGCGATTTCATTCCCGATTATATTGTGCATCGACACCTGAACCTTGTCAAGATTAACATTTTCCAGGCGGACGTGCACAAATTCAACGGCTGGGTTCGGGAAAATATGGACGGCCTTGGCGATGTCCTTGCGGTCGGCTATCTCATAATCATAACTTGCCTGCGACTGCGCAACGGCAGAGCCAGCCAGCAGAAAGAGAATGAAAATAGTAAAAATTGACCTCATCTTAAGTTCGCTAATGGTTAATATACGACAATTTTCGCACCAAAGTTTTCATAAAGGGCATATTCTTTATGAAGCTTGTTTTAACCCTTAGATGTGGTATCAGCGCAAAAGGTTTAAAGGGGAGGAAAAATATATGGTGTTTCTTTTATTCCCGGTACAACCTGAGGAAAGCTGCAGGCAGAAAGGTGATGATATCGGAAGCTATCAGGCTGCTCATCCCCGTCTCGGGCAAAGCTAGGTTACCCGCCAGTCCGTGGAGGTAAACCCCCAGGATTGCTGCGTTTACGGATTCATAATCCTGGGCCATAAGCCCTGTCAGAATCCCGGTCAATACGTCACCCGTACCACCGGTGGCCATACCCGGGTTTCCGGTCGGGTTAAAAAAGATACGCCCATCCGGAGCCGCGATCGACGAGAATGCCCCTTTTAATACGATAACCGACTGAAGCTGAGCCGCCAGCATTTTCTGCTTTTCCATCCGTTCAAAATCGTCCTTCCAATCTCCCACGAGCCGCCCGAATTCCTTCGGATGCGGGGTTAAGATGCTTCCCGGCGGAACCAGCCCCAGGAGGTCGGGATTTTCCGCCAGCAGGTTCAGGGCGTCGGCATCGATGACCATCGGATGGGGATGTTGCTCCAAAAGATGCCGGAATGCCTGTACTGTAACTCCATCCCGGCCTATACCCGGGCCGATACCGATAGTATCGTACACTTCTCCCCGGATGGGTGACGAAAAAAAATTTTCATTTTGGTCTACGCTAACCATCGCCTCGGGCACAGCCGTTTGCACAATCGTATACCCCACCTTGGGGACGTGGACAGTAAGCAGACCTAATCCAGCGCGAAGGGCTGCTCTTGAAGCCAGAATTGTCGCTCCCATTTTTCCGAAGCTGCCGGCGATCAGTAAGGCGTGGCCAAATGTTCCCTTGTGATCAAATTTCGACCGCTTTCTGAGGATCTTCCGGCAATCTTTCTGAGTGACGAAATAATGATGCGTATCCGCCTTGCGGATAAATTCCTTGTTCAAATTGATATCCACGAGGATCCACTCTCCGACAAACGGATAATATTCCGGAAAGAAAAAAGGCATCTTCGGCAACTGGAAAGAAACCGTAAAATCGGCTTTCACTACAGGGCCCGTTGAAGGACTATCGGCCATCAGACCGGACGGAATATCGACGGAAACCTTAACGGCGGAAGCCTTATTGACACATTCGATCACCTTCGCATAAATTCCGGCGACGGGGCGTGTAAGGCCCGAACCAAAAACGGCATCGATCAATACCTTCCGGTCATCAAAGAAGCGCTCATCAGACTCATGGATCACGTCCAGTATTTCGACCTTATTTTTCCCCAGGCGCGCGAGGTTGATTTTGAAATCGCGCGATTCCGGAACAGATCCCCGGACAATCCATACTTTTACCGGATATCCCAGGTCATGAAGTATCCTGGCGATACCAAGTCCATCACCACCGTTATTTCCGGTGCCGCACACCACCCCCACTGTACTCTGGTTATCGAACCGTTCGACAAACCAGTTTACAAAAGCGCGACAGGCTCGTTCCATGAGGTCAATGGACTCGATCGCTCCCTGCTCAATGGTATAGGCATCGAGGGCTCGGATTTGATTGGCTGTGAGTATCTTTATCATGGACAAAATTAAATGATCACCGGTCAACTTCTCCCATCACTACATCGATGGAGCCGATAATGGCGATGAGGTCGGCTATCAAGATACCTTTGGCAATTTCCGGCAGGACCGAAAGGTTGACAAAACTGCACGATCTGCACTTGCACCGGAAGGGTACATCGCTTTTGCCGTCAGCCCGAAAGAAGAAACCCAGTTCACCTTTGGGAATCTCGGCGCGGACATACAAGTCCTGCGCTTTGGGTCGGATCTTTTTGGGAACCAGCGCCTGTGGGTCGAAATCCCTGGTGCGTTTGTGTTCACCCATGAGTTGATCCAGGCATTGATCCGCAATCTTCAACGATTCATAAATTTCACGCATGCGCACGTACGTCCTGTCCCAGCAATCGCCCACGGTACCCATTTTTCCTTCACCCACGGGTACCTCAAACTCAAGCAAGGGATAAACCGAATATCCATCCACGCGTCTCAGGTCAAAGCGCAGCCCGGAACCCCGAAGCATCGGACCGGTTACTCCGCAATTGATAGCCAGGTCCAGTGGAAGCACGCCCACGTTTGCCGTTCTACCGATAAAAATTTTATTTTCTATCAACACACTTTCAAGTTCCGCCAGTTTCGGTTTGATGTATTGAATAAACTCCCGGCATCGTTCTTCAAAACCGACAGGGAGGTCGTAGAACAAGCCACCGATCCAGATATAGTTATATAGCAACCGCGCACCGGAAGCCCATTCAAGAAGCCGAAGAATATGTTCCCGGTCGCGCATCAGCCAGAAAAAGGGTGTGAATGCGCCGATATCCATTCCGTAGGTCCCGATGGCAATAAAATGCGACGCTATTCGATTAAGTTCTGCGACCAGCACACGGACGTACTCCACACGTTTCGGAATGAGGTGTTCGATACCCAGCATACGTTCGACCCCCATGGCATAGGCGTGCTCATTGTTCATAGACGCCACATAATCCAGGCGATCGACAAACGGAATAACCTGGTTGTAGGGGAGATTTTCGGCGTGTTTTTCAAAACAACGGTGCAGGTATCCGATATGCGGAACAACTTCCCTGACAATTTCTCCGTCCATCAGCACTTCAAGACGTAACACGCCGTGTGTTGACGGGTGCTGCGGTCCCAGGTTAACAATCATCTCTTCCGCCCGTAAGTTACTTTCCTTGAATTTGTTCGGTACGGAAAGGTGAAGGTTCCCGGGGTGAGATCGATATTGGATGTTATCCGTTGGCATGCATTAATACTCTATTTTGATATCTCTGTAATATTGTTGATGCTTATAATCCTTTCGCAGGGGATAACCTTCCCAATCACCCGGCATCAGGATCCGGCGGAGGTCGGGATGGTGAAAAAATTGGATACCGTACATATCAAAGACCTCGCGCTCATGCCAATCGGCTGTTCGCCAGAAGTGGCTGACTGATTCAATCTCCGGCTTATCCCTCGGAAGGATCACCTTGATCATCAATTGGATGTTGAAGGGAATTGAATACAGATTGTAGGCGATCTCCATCGTTCCAGCATCGACACCGTTGTCGATACCAGTTATGCAGGATAGCATGTCGAAATAAGTCAACGGACTCTCCATCAGACTACGGGCAACCCGAAGCAAATCTTCCCCCGGGATCTTTATCGCACCGGGTGTCGCGTTTTCATCGGGGATTGCGTCGCCATCGGTGCAAGCCTCCCTCACTAGGGTCACGATGTGTTCAGGTATTGACATGGGTTTCCCGGTTGAGTTTTTCGATTGCCTTGGGTGCCATTAAACTTTCGGCTCTTATCTTCTCCTGCAGTTTGAGGAACCCTCCGATCAGCGCTTCCGGGCGGGGTGGGCAACCCGGAACATAAACATCCACCGGAATAATCCGGTCGACACCTTTGACGACATGATATCCGTGCTGCCAGTAAGGACCGCCGCAATTGGAACATGAACCCATCGAAATCACATAACGTGGCTCCGCCATCTGTTCGTAGAGCCTTTTGATTCGATCGGCCATTTTAAAAGTTACAGTACCGGCGACGATCATCACGTCGGCCTGCCTCGGGCTGGCGCGCGGGGCCATTCCAAAGCGATCCATATCGTATACCGTTGTCCCGGTACTCATAAACTCGATCGCACAACAGGCAAGACCAAAAGTCATCGGAAACATCGACGACAATCTCGCCCAATTCAACAGGTCATCCAGTCGCGTCACAATGACTCCTCCGCTTTCAAAACGTTGATCCAATAATCCCATAGTCAGCTACAAGTCAGGGTTTATTTGCCTTTTTATACTTTTCATTAATGGCGTCATAATGTTCCTTCGGCACGTTCGACCGGAATGGCGTTGGCGCGGGATTTGGTTTAACCCAATCCAGGTACCCGTTTACCCAGGCATAGGCCAGGCCCAACGCCAGTACACCGATAAAAATCAACATCTCGATCAGGGCATACCATCCCCAGCTACCATTGGTTTCCTGTTGTAGAACGGGGCTGGCAAAAACAGTGGACCAAGGAAAGAGAAATACGATCTCGACTTCAAACAGCAGGAATACGAGCGCGACTACATAAAACCGGATGTTGAATTGGGTATAGGCCGAACCTACAGGTTCTTCACCACTTTCGTAGGTTGACAGTTTCTCCGCATTGGGGCGATCGGGTCGTACAAGTTTAGATAGCAGCAGCGTCACTAATATGAAGACAACACCGGCGATGATGAATAGCAGGATTTCTCCGAATGCTGATAAGTAACGATGCTGGTCCATGGAGACCAAAGATAAGCACACAAATTAATTTCACACTATACAAAAAGGTGGACGCCTAAAGATCGGTGGTGTTGAAAGTATCACCCTGCGCAACATCGCCGGACTCAAACCCTTTTTTAAACCAGCGCATGCGTTGTTCAGATGTGCCATGGGTAAAGGAGTCCGGGACAACCTGTCCTTGCGTTTGCATTTGCAGGCGATCGTCACCAATGGCGCTCGCTGCGTTCAAGGCTTCATCAATATCTCCGGGTTCGAGTATCCTGCTCATATTATTTGCGTGGTGAGCCCATACGCCGGCGAGAAAATCAGCCTGCAATTCCAGGCGCACAGAAAGTTTGTTGTATTCTTCTTCACTTACACGTTCGCGTGAGGCATGTACCCTGTCTGTTATTCCCATCAGGTGCTGGACATGGTGGCCAACTTCATGCGCTATAACATACGCCTGGGCGAAGTCACCCGGCGCCTCGAAACGATTCTTCAGATCCTCATAAAAGCTCAGATCGATGTAGACTTTCTCGTCCGCACTGCAGTAAAACGGACCCGTGGAAGCGCTCGCAGACCCACAACCCGATTGCACAGAACCGCTGAACATCACCAAAGTAGGCTCGCGGTAATCATCCAGGAGTTTATTCCACACGTCTTCCGTATCCGCCAGCACCACACTCACAAATTCACCCAGCTCCGCTTCTTCAGCTGTCGGCTGCCAGTTCACATCCTGTTCTGAAGTGACAGTGCCCGATTGCGTCTGGATTTCCTGTAGCAGGCTTAGCGGGTTCTTACCCAGGATAAGACTGATCACAACGACTACGGCAATGGTCCCTAGTCCGCCCTTAAAGGCCATACCGCCGCCACCGCTGCGTCCCCTTTGGTCATCCACATTTCCGCTTTGTCTCCTGCCTTTCCACTGCATAATACCGGCTTTGGTTATCGGGAGGAAATTACAAAAGGTAAGGTCCTTCTGCAATTTAAAAAGCTGTAAAAACGGAAAATCGGGAAATTGGACTGCTTTCCGGATCTGTGTCCGGTACACCCGGAATTTCCGGATTCATTACCGGAGTAGGTATCCCGGCAATAAACCTAATTTTTTACACAGAAACCGTTGAATATTGTGACCCTTGATCAATCTTTGCATCTCCCCTAAGAACGACACATGGAAAACGAACTTATAAACAACTTGCGTGAAGCGTTACAATTTTCTCCCAACAACGTACCGTTGCGGCTTACACTTGCAGATGCGCTGTTGGCCAATCACGCAGTTGAACAGGCCGAGGCCGAATACAAATTTGTCCTCGAAGGCCAGCCGGAAAACATTCCCGCTAAAATCGGCCTTGCCAAAATCTATTTCGAACAGCAGAAGTATTCAATCGTCATTGTTATCGCCGAAGAACTACTGGACTCGAGAGCCAATGATGTTAACCTGTTAATGATGATAAGCAAATCATTGTTGAGAAATGGCGAGAGCGGCAAAGCCATTGATTATTACAAACGGGCGCTTGCCCTTAATCCGGCGCTTTCGGATGCCGAACTGGACCTTCAGCTGAGGAAACCAACCACTGCGCAGGGGGAAGTCGAAGCGTTACTGGAATCAATCGAAGAAGAGGCCGGAAACCTGGAACGTCCATCCATCAATTTCGAAGACGTCGGGGGAATGAATAAAGTGAAGGAGGAGATAAAGATTAAGATCATTCAACCCCTTCTTCACCCTGAGCTTTACAAAGCGTATGGTAAAAAAACGGGGGGTGGTATTCTGTTGTTCGGCCCTCCTGGTTGCGGAAAAACCCACCTGGCCCGCGCAACAGCCGGACAAATTAATGCCAGTTTCATTTCAGTGGGCATTCACGACGTGCTGGATATGTGGAGCGGCGGGAGCGAACAAAAACTTCACGCGTTGTTTGAAATGGCCCGGAGAAGAACGCCGTGTGTTTTGTTTTTTGATGAGATCGACGCATTGGGCGCGAGTCGTTCCGACATGCGCCATTCGTCCAGCAAAACGCTCATCAACCAGTTCCTGACAGAGCTGGATGGAATCGACCAGTCAAACGAAGGTGTTCTTGTCCTCGGTGCCACCAATGCACCCTGGCACCTGGACAGCGCATTTCGCAGGCCCGGGAGATTTGACCGGATAATTTTCGTCAGGCCACCCGACGCGGAAGGCCGGGAGGCTATATTGAAGATCCTGTTAAAAGACAAGCCAACCTCAGCCATTGATTATCTAACTCTATCAAAACAGGCGGAAGAATTTTCGGGCGCGGATCTGAAGGCGTTGGTTGACATAACGATCGAGGGAAAACTAAGGGAGTCTTTCGAAAAAGGCGTACCGCAGCCCATCCACACCAAGGACCTCATGACAGCGTTAAGGCAGGTCAAACCATCGACAAAGGAATGGTTCAACACTGCCCGTAACTATGCCTTATATGCGAATGATTCCGGTTTATACGATGAAATTCTTGAATACTTAAAAATAAAAAAATGATCGACGCACAATTGGAAAGGGCTCAGCAACTGGTAGCCCTGCAACGGTATAAAGACGCCGAAACCGAATTGCGCATGGTACTGTCCCAGCAGCCAGAAAATACACAAGCCCTGGCGTTGTTTGCGATCTGCCTTTCCGAGCAGGGAAAAACCGGTGAAGCGACGCAGGTTATTCAAAGCGCTATCGGCAAGGAGCCCGACAACGATTACCTGCTTTATCTTCAGGCGCTGTTTTATCACAACGACAACAAGCTTAAGGAAGCCGAAAAATTCATTCGCAACGCCATAGCCTTTGACCCGCACAACGCTGATTATTTTGGATTACTGTCAGCTATCAACCTAAAACAAAAAGAATGGAAACAGGCACTCGATAATGCCAACAAAGGCCTCGAAGCCGATCCCGACAACCTGCAAAGCCTTAATTCGCGTTCTGCTGCCTTGTACAAGCTCGACAAGAAAGAAGAAGCTTACGCCACGATCCAGGAAGCCCTGAATCAGGACCCTGAAAATCCGCATACCCATTCCAATATCGGGTGGGGTCTGTTGGAAGCCGGCGATCACAAAAAAGCCCTGGAACATTTTCGGGAGGCATTAAAAATAAATCCGGGCTACGACTATGCAAAAGCCGGACTGGTCGAAGCACTGAAGGCCCGTTACCTTTTTTACCGGTTGTTCCTGAAGTATGCTTTCTGGATCAGCAACTTCAAAGGCAAGGCGCAATGGGCGATCATACTCGGATTGTATTTCGGCGTCAAGTTCCTGGGTAAGGTTTCCGAAAACAATGAAAACCTTGCTGTTTTTCTCAACCCCATCATATACCTCTATATCGCTTTTGCCATTTCCACCTGGATCATTACGCCGTTATCGAATCTGTTTCTGCGCCTGAATGTCTACGGCCGGTACGCGTTGACGGACGATGAGATCAAAGCTTCCAATCTCGTGGGTATAGCTTTCCTTGTCGGCGCCAGCGGCTTTCTCGCCTATCTTTTCGCCGGCGACTTCCTTTACTGTATCATCGGGATATTCGGTATCGGTATGATGATCCCGCTGTCTTCCATGCTGACACCGGAGAAAAAGCGATCAAAGAATATCCTCGCCGCCTATTCCATAGCGCTCGCGATCACGGGTCTGGCCGCGATCTTTACCCAACTCTCCTCCGGCGAGGTCACCGTGTTCTTTCCGATCTTTACATTTGGTGTCGTAGCCTATCAATGGATTGCCAATGCGTTCCTCATCAGGATGTAGCAGGTGGCTTTTACTTCCATGCTGCAAGGATGATACCCATGATCGTCAGGGAAACGACACTATAACCTGCGTTGATGAGAAATAGCGTAAACGATTTTCGTTCGAAGAGGTAATGTGTTCCCACGAATGTGGCAACCCATCCGAAACCGGCGAGGAATCCCCATAACGCGCCCATTGCCGGTTTATCTTCCGGTCCCATAAACATGGCCAGGTTAACAGCCGCAACCAGGGCCAGCACGAAGGAAAGACCAAAAATCTTTACCATATTTCCACCTTTGAGGCTTTCTTCGGTAAATCCGTTCTCACGCATCCAGGCTTTGCCAAAGACAGCAGGTGAATACCATAATCCTCCGATGAGGAACGTTGAAACCGCGGCTACTAAAAGAGCCCAGTAGTTGAGTTGTACTTCCATAAACGTTCAGGGTTTAAGATTGGAAAAGGGTTGTTGTGTTCTAGCGTATTAATTAAATAAATGATGCCGATGCAGTTTGTGACTCCTGAAATTGTCAATTTTATGAACACGGAAACTTACCGTCAAACTGAAACGGAATAAACGGTGCCTGAAGCGGAAAATAATATTGCTGACAGCGAAATACAACTGAACGACCGGACCATGCGGCTCATCGGTATTCCGTTCTTCGGGGTTGCGATCCCGAACCTGACCGGGCTTTTTGGTTCACTTGAATACGATCGTGCCGCCTACTGGCTGGGATATTTATACTTCATCACGCTTGCAGCCTTTATCTGGCAGGGCAACCGTTACCTGTTGTTCCGGACGCGGAAACGATTCACCTGGTTCGACAGGCCTATCGAAAAACTCGTGCTGCTTTTTATGAACAACATTTTTTTCACGTCTCCCCTGACCATCGCCTGGCTGTGTATGTGGTATCAGTGGGCAGGGTTTGATTACATTAAGTGGGACAATATCCTGGTTGTTACATTGATCAATGTCATTTGTGTGTTGTTCGTGACGCACGTATACGAAACCGTTTTTATGGTCAAGGAGCAGCAGGGTGAGCAAGTCAGGAATGCGAACCTTTCCAAGGCCAAGGCAGAAGCCGAGCTGGAGGCCCTGAAAAACCAGATCGATCCGCATTTTATGTTTAATTCCCTGAACAGTTTGTCGTACCTGATCTCGTCCGATACGGAAAAGGCGAAACTATTCACGGAAAACCTTGCGGATGTCTACCGTTATATTCTGTCGCAAAAGGATCAAACACTCGTGTTGCTGGAGGACGAGTTTTTATTCATGGACAAATATGCCGCGTTATTGCGCCTTCGGTTCGGACGCGCGCTGGAGATCAGACGTCATTTCAACGACAAGGCTGAAAAAGAATACCTGATTCCGCCGATCTCCGCGTTTGTTGCGTTGGAGAATGCCGTTAAACACAACGAGATCTCTGAACGGACACCGTTGCTGGTCGACCTTCTGATCGAATCCGATGTCCTGACAGTGCGGAACAGACTTCAGCCCAAAAAAAACCTTCAGCACTCATCTCACATCGGCTTGCGGAATCTGGACGAGCGTTTTAAGATCATCACCGGAAAAAACATCCAGGTTGTCAACGGAGATGATTTCTTTCAGGTCTTGCTTCCTCTTATTCCAATGAATAATAGATAAATCATGAAAGTAATTATCATTGAGGACGAACTATTGGCGCAGGCAAAGTTGCAGGCCATGCTCGCGAAACTGGATAAGTCGATCGAGGTGACGGCAAAGATCAGCAGCGTAAAGGAAGCCTTACAGTGGCTTTCCCAGCACGCTCCACCGGATCTTGCGTTTGTCGATATCCAGCTTTCCGACGATCATTCTTTCGAAATCTTCAGGCGGTTCCCCGTTGGGTTTCCCGTGATCTTTACCACCGCCTATGACAAGTACCTGCTGGAAAGTTTTGAGTTTAATTCCATCGATTACCTGCTAAAGCCTATCACGGAAGAAAAGCTGGAACGTTCCTTAAGCAAGGTTAAAAAACTCGAAAAGCATTTCGCACAGGGAAATGTGCTTCGGCTGTTGCAACAGGCGAAGCAGGTTTCCGGTAGCCGGATTATCGCAAAAAAAGGAAATGAATTTATCGCGCTAGAGCCTGATGACGTCGCGTATTTTTTCACAGATCATAAGATCGTATTTGTCCGGGATTTTTTGGGCCGCCAGCTTATCGTCGACAAGAATCTCGCGGAAGTAACGGACGTACTCGACAAGAACAAATTTTTCAGGATCAACAGAAAATATATCGTAAACCTGAAGGCTATTGAACGATTTAAACCGGACAACGGAAAGATCCGTGTCTTTCTAAAACCCGAAATGAAAGAAGATATTCATGTAAGTAAAGAGACTGCTCCGGAGTTCCGGCGTTGGATCAGCGGTTAACCTGTCCCCGCCGAATCATTGCTTCGCTTTTCTTCGGCCAGTATTTTCAGTTCTTTGAAATACCCGGTTCACGCTTCAGGAATTCGTCGTATAATTCCGTCTGACGGCTGACCATAGGAACCTGCCACCCGTTGATAAACACGTGACGGATATTGGTCTTTGTCTCGAACGGATCACCATCGCTCACCAAAATCGTGGCGTCTTTTCCTACTTCGATCGAACCGAGCCTGTCAGCTACTCCGAATATTTCCGCCGGTACGATTGTCACGGAACGTAAGGCTTCTTCCTTTCCCAGACCGTATGCCGCAGCAAATGCAGCGTGGTACGGAAGGTTTCTGACGTTTTCAGCGTGCATACTTCGCAAGGCCAGTTTTACACCTGCTTTCTTCAAAAGACCCGGGTTCGCGTATGCCTTGTCATACCGGTCGTAATCCCTGGCCGGCATTTCCTGCACCGGGCCTACAACTACAGGAATACCTGCCTTCGAAATTTCGTCAGCCACCCTCCACCCCTCGGCTACACCTGTCAGGGTGATTTTTTTTATTTTCTTATCCGCGATCCATTTCAACGCTTTCAGGATATCCGTGGATGCGTTCACCTCGACCATTAAAGTCCTCTCTCCTCTCACTACGGGCAACAACGCCTGCATCTCCGGGTGGTACTTTACTCCTTTCGATCCCGTAGCAGAGTCAACCTTGTGATATTGTATCGCCATTTCCCATACATCATTCAATTTCTGAATGGCTTTTTCAGAAGCCTTCCGTATCTCTTCATCCGTTCTCCGGTCAAAAAAACCTTTTCTTGTTGTGTTGGGAAAAACCAATACAACGCCTTCGAACCCGGCGAACATCTGATCGGGCGTATATCCATACAGGTTTATAAGTGCCGCTGTGCCCGGGATCAAATCCCCTTCGGGTGCGGCGATCACCGTGGTTACCCCGCTGATCCGGGTGACAGGGATCAGTGAAGAATTCGGATTCACGGCACTTAGCGCTTTCATTTGCGGGATAACGTCGCCGACTTCGTTAAAGTCACGCGTACGTGGATCCGATCCTACCTCGCTTAATCCAAGCCGGGTACCACCGTCAATCATCCCTGGATAAATCCATTGGCCGCTACAGTCAATTACCACGGCGCCCTGAGGCGCAGCTACACTAGTACCTACAGCCGTGATCTTGCCATTGCTGATCACGACCGTGCCATTTTGAATGACACCTTTGGTTACCGTTTGTATAGTCGCGTTTGTCAGTACAAACGTCCCGTATTTACCCTTCGGGCTTTGAGCTGCCGATTTTGATACGATACCACCAAGCACCAGGATCGCGACAGTTGTTATCAGTTGAATTTTTTTCATCCTCGCGTTATTAGTTACCTTCGAATATTTGACTAAAACTATCACCGGCATCCAGCATACAATTGTCGGCATGATTGCCTGCCCGCTCCTGCATCGATACGTCAATCGGCTGCCTTGGATCGATATAGATGCGCATATCATCCGGATCGTTCACCCGGTCAAACCGTACGATCCCGTCAACCACGGTAATCATTGGTATTGCATACGACGATAGCGGATGGCCCTGGAAGATGGCTATGTCGGCTTCCTTTCCCACCTCAAGCGACCCAACCCGGTTGTCGATACCCAGCTGCTTCGCCGGATTCAGGGTGATCAGTGCCAGGGCTTCGTCGTCCGTGAGTGCACCATACTTTTGGGTTTTGCCCGCTTCGTGGTACAGGTGCCTCATTAATTCACCGTCGTCGGAGTTGATCGATGTCGTGACACCATTTCGCGTGAGGATAGCAGCGTTATACGCGGTGGAGTAGTATACTTCGAACTTGTAGGCCCACCAGTCGGCAAAGACCGATGCCATTGCTCCAAACCTGGCCAGTTCCGGCGCAACTTTAAATCCTTCATTCACGTGTTGGAAAACAAGCTTACGAATTCCGAAGTCTTCACAGACCTTCAGCAACATAAAAATTTCGTCCGCACGATAACTATGGCAATGGATGATGATGTCACCCCGCAAAATAGCAGCGAGGGTCTCCATACGTTTGCTATATAACGGTGGCGCTCCACGCAAACCCTTTTGCCCCTTTGCTTTATTGTAGGCGTCCCATGCCGCCTGGTACTCCCTCGCTTTCGAAAACGCCTCACGTATAACAAATTCAACACCCATACGCGTACGGGGTACAATGCTGTTGCCTGATCCATGCACACGGGTGGGATTTTCCCCCAGGGCAAACTTGATCGTACGGGGCGCACCCGCCATCTTTAATGCATCGGCGTCTTTCACGCCATACCGCAGTTTAAGGGTTTCACATTCGCCACCGATCGCATTAGCCGATCCGTGCATCGCGTGAATCGTGGTGACCCCGCCACCAAGCGCCCGGTACAACGTGATCTGGAACGGGTTTACAACATCACCGGTAAAAACCTCGGACGTTACCGGGCTGGTTGCTTCGTTGATTGCATCAAGGCCTGCATGTGAGTGCGCGTCGATGATACCCGGCATCACAAACATTCCCCCCGCATCGATCACTTTCGTACCCTCCGGCGCCGAAATATTTTTACCGATCTGAACGATCTTGCCGTTCTTAACCAGAACATCTGTATTGGCCAGTGTACCTTTCGTGATGGTGAGTAGGGTGCCTCCTCTGATCAACATACTTCCGGCATCGCCCTGAGCCAGCGACCGGCTGGTAAGCAGACAAAGCAGTAGGCAGCAAAGTTGTATCCTCATTATGACCGTGTCTTTATGGAATGACCCGTGACGCTGTTTGAATATAAGGTTGACCATAGTTGCTTCAGGGTTTATCAGTTTTTTTTTCACCGGCGGATTTCTCATCCTTAGCTTCAATTTTATACAATGTTCCTTCAACGAAAACATAGCGGACCTTCGCCTTGTCATCGAAGCACGTCTTTTCGGTAATGACAATGTCGGCCAGCTTTCCGGTATCGATCGAGCCGAGGCGGTCAGACAATCCCAGAAGCTGGGCCGGAGATGTCGTAAGCGCCGCCAGCGCCTGATCCTCCGTGAGTCCCGCTTTAATGATCCGCCTGAGGTTAGGAACGATGTCCTTTGCTTTCACTGTCAGTGTGGAGAATCCGAACACCACTCCGCCCTTCTGAAACATCGCCGCCTGCGAAGCATACAACGCCGTAAAATCAGCCTTCCTTTTTTCAAGGGCGGCCCTTTCCACGCTGTCCATTGCCGTTACACTTTCCTCCTGAGCTGGTTTTGTTTCCTTTTTTTCTTCCTTTTTTTCTTCTTTTTTTTCTTCCGGCAAATCGAGGCTCAGAAAAACTTTCGATCCCGAAGACTTTATCCTTGGTATCATATCCCAACCTTCCTTTACATCACCAAGGATTAACGAAAATCCGAGATCAGACTGGAGGCTCAGGATACGCTGTATTTCCAGTATTTTTTCTGCCCTGAATAAAACGGCGGCACGTTTATCGATCACCGGATAGAAGGCTTCCAGTATCCGGTCCGTGGATGGTCTTTCGATCCCATTGCGATTCGACGCATAAACCTGTTCATACGATTTTGCGGCGACTGCCTGCGTGTAGAGCTCACGCCACTTGGCCATAACCCCCATGACCGTATTCGGATAGATCCGGTCTGCATTCGCCAGTTCGGAATAGAACGCAGATTTTTGGACGGTCACCATTTTATCGGGGGAATCGCCACCGAGCGAAATAATAGCGCCCGATCCAGGCAACATTCCACCAAAGGGAACAACCTGCGCTGTGGTGAAACCGAGGGCGCGCATCTCTTCTATCGACTTGTCGGCCGGGCTCAGAAAATTTCTGACGTCGTTTTGAGGCGTAATACCTGCCCGTTCAGGCGGAGGGTTTCCGGGGTCTTTCACTTTTTCTTTAGAGGACTCTTCTTTTGCCTTTACGACACCGGTATGCGAAAGGCCGTCAATAAATCCCGCATACGCGTACATACTGTCTGCCTTTATCACGATGGCGTCCGGGGGAGTGGCGATGTTTTTTCCAACAGCTGCGATCAATCCGTCCCTGATGACAAGGGTACCATTTTCGATCTTACGGCCCGGTGCCTGAACTATAGTCAGCCCGGTGATCGCATATGTCCGGGAAACCGGAGCCAGTTTCCGCTCCTCCTGACTGTAAACGGTAATGGGTATTACAAAAAGAACAGATATAAACGTTCTGTATACATACCTTAAGTAAGTACTCTTCATTCGGTATTCGTTTAGGTAAATCGGGGGTAAGATATAAATCTTTGGTCACACCGCCCGTGTTAATACACCGATGGCATTTTAGAAGTGTTTCTGGAGAAGCAGCCTTCCGGAATGGCTGATGTTCCGGGTTCTTCCGTACTGGAAATCGCAAACGGTTTTAGGGGATATGTACGCCTGCGTTTCGGGTGGTCTCACCCATAACTCATCCCGGACGTTGGGTGCAAGTTTTTTTCCGCAAGTGACGGCGGGAGTCGCAACGGCTGCGTTGCAGTTCAATACACGGCTGCAACAGTTCGGTACAATACCCTTTTTTAGAAACATCCAAAGCCCCTAATTGCACCGTTAACCGAAGAAACTTAACGCGAATTTATTATGTGTACGGACCGAGGAAGCTTGCCGATCATGTTGATGCTGTTCATTCTGCCAATTGTGGTGAAACCGGTGTTTGCCCAAACCGAAAGTGCTTCGCGCAGCGAATCAAGCCGCGGAGTTTATCGGTGGAGAAACTCGACCGGCGTAACCAATTTTAATATTGAGGTAAGAGGAAAACTGGAGGTGACAGACGACGACAAGGACATCAAAAGCCTTTCCAATGATGGATATCTTCAAATCACAAAGACCGTTTTTGGAAGTAAACGAACCATCGTAGTCGAGTCGCTGGGAGGCGGAAAAATAAAAAAAGAATATTACGAGGGGCGGACGAAGATGGAGTGGGAACCCAACGGCAGAGACTGGTTGGGCGAAATACTGCCGGAGATTGTACGTACGACCACATTGGGGTCAGAAGGAAGGGTAAACCGGATTTACGCGCAGGGAGGTCCGGCTGCTGTCCTGGCGGAACTCTCACGCCTTGAAGGAGACTATACACGGGCGCACTATTCGCGGCTGTTGATGGAAAAGAATATTCCCGATTCCGACTTGCCTTCGGTCATCGCAAAGATCGCCGATGTAATACACTCGGATTATTACCTCTCCACCGTATTTCAAAACAACGTCGGCCGGATGCTTGCGACGCCGCAGGCTGCCGAAGCTTTTTTTCAAGGCACAAAAAAAATAAACTCTGCCTATTACAAGTCCGTTGTACTGAAGGAAGCGCTGAAAAAATATCCCGCGTCGCCCGCACAAGTAAAAGTTATTCTTCAGTCAGCAGCCGACATAGACTCGGACTACTACCTGTCTGTCGTACTGACGACTTTGCTGGACCAAAGTGACGTAAAGGATGAATCGTTAAATGAACTGGTGATCGTATCAAAAAATATCCCGTCCGATTACTACCGGACACAAGTATTGCGGAAGGCGCTCGAAAAACCCGGTGTTTCAAAGCCCGTCCTAAAAAATATGGTGAACGCCCTTGAGGATGTGAATTCCGATTATTACAAAACGATGGTATTCAATTCAATGGCTGACCGAAGCGTAATGGACCCGGATGTACAGCTGCAGGTGATTGAACTGATCGGAAATTCCGTCAACTCCGATTATTATGCATCGTCATCCTTAAAGAATATACTGGAGCATCAGAAGCTTACCGACGAAACATTCAGGGTATTGATTTCAGTAGGCGGCGAGTTGAGCTCCGCGAACTATGCCAGCGACGTATTGCGGACAGCGACGAAAAAAGGTCTCAGCAAAAATCAGCTGATCGAGTTCCTGAATGCGGCTGCCAACATCGACTCCGACCACTATTTGACCGAAGTGCTAATGAGTGTGGCGGATCAGGTCCGGACATCCGAGCCGAGTGTGAAGGATGCGTACCGGAAAGCCGCGAAACAAATCGGCTCCGAATCGTATTATGGCCGGGCGCTGAAAGCAATCGATTAGGATGGCCGTACCATTGTTCCTTTCCATCAAGGTGAACTGTCCTGCGGGCGGAATTTATATGTAACTTAGACCATGCCCAAACTGGAACCAGCATTTTACCTGACGCCCGTCTTAAAAAGGATAGCCCTGGTCATCTCCATATCCGGCTCAATCGGTGTATTCTTTTATGCCTATATCCACTTCAGCGAAAAGGCTGTATTCCCCGATGTTTCCGGCAATCTTTCCGGACTGTTAGCCAGCGCCCTCGTTGGTGTGCTTGCCGGATCGGGTTTATACTACACCAACAAGGGGCTTGACAAGCTGATGCCCTGGAAAAATCATTATGCGGCACGGTTCCTCGTCGGCTATGTTGTTAACTATGCCGTCGGTCTCACGATCATATTGGGAGTATCCATGGTATTTGTATTTCTGCTGGGGGCGGAAACCTTCTGGACCGGGTTTTCTACCGCGGATGAAGACATGAACCTGAAAGTGGGTATCCTGCTGCTGGCGATAATTTTTATTTACAAAGTGATCTATGCATTACTCTACTCCTACCAGCAATATGCTATCGCACAACTTGAGGGTCTCCAGCGCGAACGCAAGCAGCTTGAGTTACAATTCGAAGCTTTAAAAAGCCAGCTAAGCCCGCATTACCTGTTCAATAGCCTCAATACCATCTCTTCGTTGATTTACAAGGACAGGCCATCGGCCGAACAATTTATCAGAAGGCTGGCACAGACTTATCAATATATCCTTTCAACTCAAAACAAGCGGTTTGTTCCGCTGAAAGAAGAAGTTGACTTCGTACAGTCCTACTATTACCTGCTCCGGATACGCTTTCAGCAACAACTCAACGTGGAGATCAACCTGCCCTCAAACATCATGAACAGCAAGATCCCTCCCCTAACCCTTCAGATCCTCGTGGAAAATGCGGTAAAGCATAACAACATAAGTTCCGACCAGAAGTTGTTCATTTATATTACTGCGCAAGACAATACGTATCTCAGGGTAATCAACACAAAAATCGGGAACGACCACTCTGTACAATCATTTAAGGTTGGCCTGGAAAACATCAGGAAGCGTTACGAATTTTTTACTGACAAGAAAATCGAGATCAAAGACGATGAAAAATTCAGCGTTACACTGCCGGTCATTCACCACAAGGAACAGGAACATAAGCATTCTGCGTAATACATGAAACGTTATTTTATCCATAATCCGTTTTTCAGGCTGCTCGCGCCACTGGTGTATGGAGTCCTTACGTACCTGCTTATCCTGCTTATCAACAACAACGTGGCGCAGGTGAACGACTTTTACAACAGTGAAGAGGTTTATATCAGCATTGCCCTGACGTACTTATCTTTCGAATCCATGCGGATCATTGTGCTGATCCTCGACAGGTTCCTGCCCCCGAGATACCAGGGTATCCGCACGCCGGTCCAGTTTGTATTGACCGCCGTTATTTCCGTCTCCCTTGTTTTTGCCGGACTGACGCTTTATTTCTCGTACGTCGTGGGGTTTTCCATCAGCTCCGTTCAGCTACTGATCTTTTTCATCATCTACGCGGTAACGGCGGTTTTGTATAACATTCTTTATTTCAGCAACCACTACCTGCAGAAGGAGAATACCGTGAAGCTGGCGGCGGAGAAGCAGCATCGGGAAGTGCTTGAAATTGAAATGGTCGAATTCAAAAATGATATCAACCCGGACCTGCTGTTTGAAAGTCTTGAAAGCCTGATAAACCTGATGTACCGCGATGTCGAACAGGCCGAAGAGTATATAGATTGTCTCGCGAGTGCCTATCGGTATGTATTGAGTAACCGGCAGGAGGAATTGGTTCCTGTCTCGATCGAACTGGAGGCGGCGCGTAACCTGACGAAGCTGTTAAATGAAAAGCACCACGGCCAGCTTCGTTTTGAATCGTCGCTTGAACCCGACGAACTGGGTGCTATCCTGATCCCGGGATCACTACCCGTTATTATCGAGAGCCTTGTCCGGAACACCATCGTATCGAGGTTCGAGCCCATGGTGATCCGGTGTTACCTCGAAGACGATTATATCACTATTCAAAGCAAACTGAACGACCGGCTGATCATTCACCCCAACACGGAACTTTCTCTTGCCAGTTTGCAGAAGTCGTATTCACTTTACAGCGACCTGCCGATGATCAAAGTAAAAGCATACGACGAAAATTATATTAAATTGCCCGTGATTCGCGTGGCGGAAGAAATCACGACTTATTGATGAAAGTTTTAATTATCGAGGATGAAGTCCCGGCGGCGGAAAAACTGGAACGTTATCTGCTCAAGTATGATCAACGGACGCAGGTTATCGCTGTAATTGATAGTGTCTCCGGCGCGGTGGAATGGCTTCGCGGAAATCAGGATCAGATCGATCTGATCTTCATGGATATCCAGCTTATAGACGGTCTTAGTTTTCAGATCTTTCAGCAGGTAAATGTGATGAAACCTGTGATCTTCACTACCGCATTCAATGAGTTTGCCCTCGACGCCTTCAAGGTCAACAGCATCGACTATCTCTTAAAACCAATCACGTTTACCGATTTATCGGCAAGCCTCAAGAAGCTGGAAAATCTTCGCGAACAATTATACATCGGCAAAGAACAACGTGACCGTATTCAAAACGCATTCTCCAACCTGAAGACGAAGGAATATAAAACGCGCTTCATGGTCAAACTCGGGGATCATATCCGTTCGATCACAACCGAACAAATCACCCTGTTTTACGCTGACGGAAGGGACGTCTACCTGGTGACCACGCAAAGCAGGAAATTTATCATCGACTATACATTGGAGTCTTTGGAAACCATTCTCGATCCAAAAATCTTCTTCCGCCTCAACCGGACCTTTATTCTGAATATCAATTCGATCAAAGATGTGCTGGTCTACTCGAACAGCCGTTTGAAAATTACTTTAACCCAGGAGTTTGAAAAGGAGATTATTGTCAGCCGCGAAAAGGTGGGCGATTTTAAGGAGTGGTTTGACGGTCAGAAAAACAGTTAACGGCGACTACCTCCACTTCGGCATCTTCACCTTCGCCTTTTTAAAGGTTTTGGTCTTTGCCGTTCTTTTCTTCAGAAGAAGCGAACACGCATTCGAATAATTACGATTTGACTTGCGAAAGGCGTCCGACGACCTTGTGTTCCGGGGAAACGAACATTCTGCATTGACAACAGTGCCGCTCGTCAGAACGATTACAACCACTGAAAAAAAGCATCGAATGTATTTCACGTTTGATTCCCGGACCAATAGCCGGCACGCAAAGGTGCGACTTGCCGGGAACATCTGAATTCCAATAGTCGCTGAAATCGTACATCGGTTTGATCCGGCCAACTATACGTCAAAGTGAAGTACAGGCGCGTTTTTCACGGTCAGAACAAATTAACCCATTGATAGAAAGAGCGAATACTGTATGCGGAATTTCCCAAAACCTGCTATTTACTGCCCAACATTACGGCAGCACATGTCTGAACGACAGACGGGGACTCGGTTCTCAGCCAGATCGTTTAGCCTTATAACCTTCTTTTTGAAGGATGAGAACAATTTTATCGCGGTGATCTCCCTGTATGATCACCTCACCCTCTTTTACCGATCCCCCGACTCCACACTTCGACTTGAGCATCTTTCCCAATTGCTCCAGGTCGTCTTTTTTTCCAACGAACCCGCTTACAATCGTAACCTGCTTCCCGGCGCGCATGCTCTTATCCAGGAACACCTTCAGGTTTTGCTGCCTGGCCGGGAGGGTATCTCCTTCTTCATGCTGCTGATAGCTGAACTCGAAGTTATCCGCCGTCGAGTAGACGACACCATCTCTTTTTTTCCAGTCGTTATTTTTCGCCATAGTTATAGTAACAACATAATGATACCCGTGAACACCAGAATTACAAAGCTAGTGACTCCCAGGTTAAAAGCATACTCCACATTTTTACGGAAAATAATTCCCATAGAAGAAATGATCAATAAGACAACCGGGATAAAAATAAAGTTGCCGTAGATCGATCTTCCCATCCGGACAACCTCTGAAGCCACTTGAACCCTTCGCGGGAATCCTAAAAAAAACGAGGAATAGATCGTCACAAACTCACCCGGTACAGCCAGGTCGGAAACCGTAAATGGCAAAGCGGCGCTTTTTCCACTCGTAGTTTCAATCACCCACCAGGTGGTTGACGAATTTCGTTCATAGGTTACCTTCTTGTACGTACGGGTGATCTTCTCCCGGCTCTCCCGCATGGGTGAAAGATAATCCACCAGGAGGCAGATGCAGATGATCACGGCGAATTGATTAATCCGGTGTGCAAAAGGTACGTACTCCGCCATAAGATCCCGGAGTGTTTCTCTTTCGCTTTTGCGGTATACCCTGGAACGGGGTCTGTACCTGGGGTCACGATGTCTGGGCTGGTTATCAGGCGGCGATAAGTCGATGTAAGGATTTTGCAGCCTCAGGTCGTATGCCATTTTCTTTTCCGGATCGCTTAATACATCGTAAGCCTCGTTGATTTCTTTAAAAAAACTTTCGGCTTGCGGATCAGGGTTTTTATCGGGATGATAGGCAACGGCCAGCCTCCGGTAAGCGCGCTTTATTTCCATTTCGCTGGCCGAGGGGCTGACACCTAAAATCCGGTAATAATCCATCCGGGCAAAATAAAAATAAAAAGCCCAGTATATAACCGGGCTTTTGAATATTTCGGACTGTGGCGTCTTATTTTCTGTGCTTGGTCACAAATGTCAGGACGGGACGGCGGGAATGGCTCACAACGTCCTCCGCGATACTTCCCGCGAGCACATGAGCGAAACCGGTACGTCCATGGGTTGACATCGCTACCAGGTCCGCATTGATACTGTCGGCAAAGTAAATGATACCTTCTTCCTCGCTGATATCGTTGAACACGTTGATTGTAAAGTTCTTCAGCTGAAGTTTTTTGGCAAAATCCTGCATATATTTTTTAACGATCACATCGCGCTGAAAATTTCCGGGTGTGTTGATACGAACGAGATGGATGGTTGAATCGTAAAGTTTTTGTGTTGTGCGCACGATCCTCGAGAACACTTCCTCCTGCTTATCCATGGACGTGGCGTAAACGATATCCTTAAAGTCCTTTCCGGATGGTTTGTTGTGCAGGGTTAATACCGGGCAATGTGCTGTGCGGACAACCTTTTCCGTGTTCGAACCGATGATCATATGCTCCAGTTCGGAATGTCCCGCTGTCCCCATGACGACCAGGTCCACTTTCTTTTCAGAAATGATCTTGTTCATCCCGTGATAAGGTGATCCTACACGGAGTTCCTGCTTTACCCTTACGCCGTCCAGTTTCGGGTCGTCCATCAATTTTGCCATTTGCTTTTTCGCTTTTTCAATAAGTTTCAGCGTAAAAAGTTTTTCTTCCCAACCCGCATCTTCCGACACCTGGCCCTCCACATTCATGGAGTTACCGACAGCTTCTTCAATAACATGCAACAGGGTAAGTTCAGCACCCGATTTTTTTGCTATATCAACGGCTACTTCGGTTGCATTCATGGCCGGTTTTGAAAAATCAGTGGGAACAAGTATTTTTTTCATAGTATGGAATTGATTTAAAAAATATCGTTGTGCGAATAGGCACTCTTCACCCTCGCATTTCAACGGTCTAAATTAGAACAAATCCGTAACAATCAAATACTCTTCATTCTGTTTTCGGGAGAACAATTACTCCACTTCAGGGCCGGGCCGTCTGCGCACCGGTGTCACAGCCAACATTGCTCTTCCTTCGGAGAAACCAGGCAAGGATCACACAACGGTAAAGGCACGTCTGAGGCTGCGTTGAACGGACACGTTGTCCCGTCCGCGGGAAATTTCCAGTGGCCCGATCGCTTACAGGAGGATATGTACGAGATAAATTACTTAGATACAATGGTTTACAAATTTCCCAAATGAAAACCTGTTGCACGCCTTGGCGACCTACTTTTGCACTATGCACGATCACCATCACGACGGCCATCACCATCACAGGGTAGACCTTACGCAGATCAGCCGCCTGTTCATAGCGGGTATCGCGTTAAACCTTGCTTTTGTCGCGATCGAGTTCATTGCTGGTTTTGTGTCAAATTCTCTTGCGCTCATTTCCGATGCCGGTCATAATCTCAGCGATGTGGCCGGGCTGGCGCTCGCGCTGGCAGCCTTTAAACTTCTGCGGGTGAAGGCTACGGAAAAATTCACGTATGGCTACCGGAAAGCGTCCATCCTGATTTCACTTCTAAATGCCGTGATCCTGATGATTGCCGTCGGAAGCATCGGTTACGAATCAGTATTCCGGTTCATCAGGCCGGAGCCACTGGACAGCGGTGTTGTGATTTGGGTAGCTGCCATCGGCATCGCGATCAATACGTTGTCAGCGTTTCTTTTTTTTCGAAACAAGGACGAAGACCTGAATATCAAAGGTGCGTACATGCATTTGATGGTGGATGCTCTCGTTTCAGTCGGCGTCGTTGTATCCGGCGTCGTGATTTCATATACCGGCTGGTACTGGATCGACCCGGCCATAAGTCTCGTCATCATGATCGTCATTGTTGTCGGTACGTGGAATTTGCTACGCGATAGTCTTTCGCTTTCGCTGGACGCCGTTCCAAAAAATATCGAGATCGGTGCAGTTCGAAAATCCGCCCTGAAATTGCGCGGGATTAAAGACATCCACCATATACACGTGTGGGCGCTGAGCACCAATGAAAACGCACTCACCGCTCACCTTGTCCTCCAGGAATCCGTCACGGAGGATGAAGTATCAAAGATAAAAAACAGTTTCAGGCACGAACTGGAACACCTGGGTATACAGCATGCCACGCTCGAAACAGAAGTTGGAACGTGCAGGGAGGATAAATGCCGGTGATTGAGATGTCAATGCGATACAACCTTCAATCCAACGATCGAAGCGATCAACGTGGTAATAAAGAACAGGCGCCAAAAATCAGCTGGCTCGCGGAAGACAAGTATCCCCATAACGACCGTACCCACAGCCCCGATGCCCGTCCAGACAGCGTAGGCCGTTCCAATTGGTAATGTGTCTGTAGCCTTGTAAAGCAGTGCCATGCTTAACGAAAGGCATATGGCAAATCCGGTCCACCAAAGGGTTGAAGTTACTCCCTCCGTCTCACGCGCTTTACCCAGACAGGTAGCGAAGCCCACTTCGAATAATCCGGCGACAACTAAAACAATCCAATTCATCATGGTGACTTGAACAATCTCCTCAAAATTAAGGATTCAAAACAAACAGTCGGCGATCTTTATTACCTTTGCATAAACTTTCCGGAGGTTAGCCTTTCTGCCTGGTTTGCATGAGATCAGCACAATTCCAGCCTCTTTTTTACCACTTTAAACACTCGAGACATTATGCAAATCACAAAAAACAAAGTAGCTGGTATTCACTACACATTACGGGACAATGAAGGGACCATCATTGACACAAGCGACGGACGTGAACCCCTGTACTATCTGCATGGCGCCGGCAACCTCATCATCGGTATGGAAGAAGGCCTTGAAGGCAAAGCCATTGGCGACAAATTTCAATTAAAGATCTCCCCTGAAAAAGGATACGGCGAAAAAGACCCTGCCATGACGCAAAAAGTACCGCGTTCCGCATTCGGCGATCAGGAAGTAAAAAAGGGAATGAAATTTTCTACCGACCGCGGAGATGTTGTAACCGTCACTGAAGTTGGATTGGAATCCATTACTGTGGACGCAAACCATCCGTTGGCTGGTGTTGAACTGAATTTTGCAGTGGAGATCATTGAAGTTAGAAATGCAACGGACGAAGAAATAACGCACGGACATGTACATGGTCCAGGCGGACATCATCACTGATCGAATAAAAAAAAGGCTGACATTCAGCCTTTTTTTTTTGCCACCTTAAGGGGCTAATCCAGTCCCAGTTCCCTGCGAACTTTCTTAGTGAGTTTGGATTTTACCAACTCGTACGATTGCACAATAAATTGTTCACTGTCCTTTTTCTTTAATCTTCCGGGGTGTTCGGCCGAAATCCATTTTGCGCGGGCCATGTAAGGTGCCGGGATAAAGCCATCACGAGTGGATAACTCGTCAAATTCTTCATCCGGAACTTTAAATGACATCCGGGACGGAGGCTCCAGGCCAATCACACAAAACATTTTTCCGCCGACGGAAAAGCACAGGTCGTGATCCCACTTGATGTCTTCCGTTACCGCGGGAAGGGTATGACAGAACTTACGGAGTGTGTCGATATCCATATGCCGGCAAAAAATTACTGGACACTCTGAGAGCAATCCCTGATCGGAACTAAAAATCCGGGCACGGAATAATTAATTTATCCTTAGGTGGTTTCCGGGGATTTCTCATCGGCCAAGTATAGGTTAGACTGAATTCGTGCGCGCCGCCGCTTCCGGGCCCGAGCTTCGAAATTGTGTAGTCGAAACTATAGCCGATATTGATCGCGTCTTTTGCCCCCAGCTGTGTAAAACCAAGCAGCAAAACGATAGACTCGTTGTTTACAAAGTCGTCGATGTTTTTAAACGGTACGCCACGGTACCAGGCGCCAAGAACCAACGGTTCGGATGTAAAGTACAAGCCAACATCCATCTGGTCAAATTTCCCCTGATGCCTGTATTGAATCGCGGGTGCGATACTGCGTTCAGCTTTGCGTGTATTGATACCGCTGCCGGTTGCACCTGGCTTCAGGTAAAATTTGAAGCCTCCGTGAAAGGAATATTTACGGGGTAACGGACTGCTTTCGTCGATAATACTTTGATTCGGCTGTGTAAGATGCCAGGCGGAAATACCGAGCCAGGCACTGCGGGTAAACAATACTCCGCCGAAGGAAATATCAACAAACGTTTTGCTGAAATTCGTCCTGAATGTTTCAGCCGTGGGTTGATCGAGGAACTGGCCGGTAGAAGGGTCGAACTGATCGCCGAAAGTTAGTTTATCAAAATTCACATCACGGTTAAAAAGGGCGACCTGAACACCGGGACGGAATCCGAGATTTTCGTTGATTTTTAATTCATAGGCATACTGAAGGCCGACGCTCAAAGACCGTAACCCGGCCAACCCTTCCCTGTCGCGAGTGAGTATGATACCGACGGCGCTGTTATAATCTTCAATAAAGTAATCAAAGTAAGCGGACATCGTCGTGAAATTCGCGTCAATCGCCGGCCATTGATTGCGGTAATTCAAGCCCGCCCTGGCCTGGCCGGTCGAGCCTGCCATGGCCGGATTAAGATATAAGGGAGCCGCATAAAACTGGGAAAATTGAGGGTCCTGAGCAGTTACCGTACCATCCAAAGCCAGCATTAACACACATAAAAGCAGGGGTATCCTGTACATCAACTTCGGGTATTTAGTTTACGCAATCAAGGCAAATTAAAGGTATATCGGAAATTTATGAAATAGTTTGTCCGTTAATCACATCTATTTGCTGTTAAACGTTGTCTAATCATCTGGTGCGCACACTCACACTTTAAATAGACTGGTCGCCTCCCCGTTAACGCCTCAACGCTAACTATTAACGACAATTTTATGCAAATTGTATACTTTAGATGAACTTGGGCGTTTTACATTTGATTCAGTATAGTTTTAAAAGTAAGTTGAAGAGTGCTCTACCTATGAAGATGCTTAAAACTAAATTATTCCGATTCCTTTTACTTGTATTGATGCCACTGGGGGCGATGTCCCAGAATTTTTCGGGCTACAACTGGTATTTTGGAAACAGCCCGCAGGGAATCCGGTTCAGCCGGTCTGATCAGTCCGCTTCGCTTGTAACCAATCAGGCAACTCCTTTCGGTACGGGTGGCAGCGCGGTTGTAAGTGATCAGCTGAATGGAAATCTTCTTTTTTATACCGACGGAGCAAATATCTATGATGTATCAAATACGGTGATGCCCAACGGCACGGGTCTCGGTGCCAATACCTCCGGAAATCAGCCGGTAACGGTTGCCAAAGTTCCCGGGCAGGATAACCAGTTCTACCTTTTTGCAAACGATGCAAATTTTACAGCCGGGGGATCAATATCGTATCGGATAGTGGACATGACGCTGTTTGGAAATGCGGTCTTTCCCACGCCGGCACTGGGTAGCCCGACAACACCAGCGAATACCGCAGTGGCAGGTCTGACGGGACGTTCCGAAGCCATGATCACTATACCACATGCGAACGGAGATAATTTTTGGTTGATAACACACGTCGTCGGCGCAGCAGATTATACAGTGACTTTATTTACGCCGACAGGACCCACCACATCCACCACCTTTTCCGGGTTGGGGCTTATCGAAGTGGCGGCAAATTTCGCTTACCATCCCGCATCGGGCCGAATCGCTGTCTCCCCGCAGGAGGACACACGCGACGTGGAGATCCTGACCTTCGACGCCACTACAGGTGCTCTCGCTTTTCAGCAGCGTATTCTTAATTCCGGGGTCAACAGTACCACGAACCAGGCCATTTACGATACGGAATGGAGCGCTAATGGCCAGTACTTATACCTATCCCGGAACGGGGAAACCGGAATACAAGCCGATGTGCTGCAGTTCGACTTTAACAATCCCATTACATCGTTAGCCTCGGTATTACCCCAGCCCAATACTATTTTCAGAAGCTTCGGTTTACAAATGGCACCGGACAGCGCCATTTATCATCTGTACCAGGCCAGTTCCGGCGGTCCTTTTCTTCTTGGTAAAATTGCAGATACCGACTCCGTTGCTGCCAACGTCATTTATACGCCTCAGGCGTTTCCCGGAAATATCAACTTTGCGGGATCACAATTTCCATCCTTTGCTCCGCGTGATACGGTGAACATCACCGTAACCTTTATACCGGAAGGGCTGTGTGCAAATGCTCCGACAGCTTTTTTTCCGACCGTGATTCCCGGCGCGGATAGTCTTCGCTGGGATTTTGGGGACGGTTCAGGCTCAAGCGACTGGAGCCCGGTCTACACATACCCGGCGGGAGGGGCCTACAATGTTTCCGTCACCGCTTTTCTGAACGGACAAACAGCGACAACATCCCAACCTGTTACGATCACCGACTTCGATACCGAGATCAGCCTGGTTCAGGACACAACAGCCTGTAGTTGTGAACTTCCGTTTCCCAAGGCACCAAATCCTCCTCCGCAATGCGGGCAATTCAGTGTTACCGCTACGGTCAACGGTAGCGGTTCGCCACAATTGCAGTGGTACGGCCCGGGCGGCCTTATTGCAGGCGCGACGTCGGCAACACTCCAACCCGACTCCGCCGGTTACTACTACCTCGTTGCAACTGTAGGAACATGTTCAACCTATGCGGGCGTAAATATCAAGGAATACGGAGTACAGGACCAGCGTGCCAATATATGGTATTTCGGAAATCAGGCAGGACTCGATTTTAACCCATTGCCCGACGACCCGGTGGTCGCGATTTCAAATCCCGTTATGAACGCACCGGAAGGAACGGCGACTATCAGCGATCGCAACGGTCAGGTTATCTTTTTTACGGATGGCGACAAGGTGTGGAACAGGACCAATGTGGAAATTGCCACAGGGATCGGCGGCGAACCGGGATCCTCGCAGGCTGCTATTATCATTCCCGTACCCGGAGATGAGACTCTCTATTACATTTTTACAACACAGGAGATACACGGCACGAACACATACGAACTCCGATACTCCCTGTTCGACCTGAAACTCAACGGGGGAACCGGCGGTCTGCTCGAACAAAATGTGTTGCTGTTCTCCCGGAGCACAGAACGAATTACCGGTAACGGAAACTGGCTGATCGCCCACGAATACGGCAATAACTCCTTCCGCGCGTACCGGATCACGGACCTCGGGATCGGCAACCCGGTGATTTCCAGTATCGGCTCCGACCACACGATCACATCGGCGGAGAACGGACAGGGCTATATGAAACTAGGAGCGCAGAACAGGCTTGCTGTCGCGCTCTCAACACCCGGTACTTCGAACGTTGTTGAAGTATTCGACTTCGCCGATTCAACGGGCATCGTTTCGAATTTCCGGACAGCCAACCTGAACAATCCCAACGGACAGGTATACGGTGTCGAGTTTTCTCCCGGGGGGAATAAACTCTTTGCCACGCTTAAAGGAGCATCCTCACAAATTGTCGAATTCGCATTTGATTCGGTCGGTACAGTGTACCTCAAGAAACCGCCTATTGCTCCCGTTACGGAAGAATTAGGAGCCATACAAACAGGTCCGGATGGACAACTTTACGTGGCTGTAAACGGCGAGTCGTTTCTGGGTACCATCCAGGCGAACGAAGATACTACTCAGGTTTCCACATTTTTGCTGAACGGCTTCGGGCTTTTACCGGGAACTAACAGCAACCTCGGCCTTCCCAACTTTATTCAGAACCTGGCGGATCCCATACAAGGTCCGGGTATCAGTATAGCCGGAGCCTGTATTCAGGACTCCGTCAACTTTCAGGGTTCTCCGACGGATCCTATCGATGAGTTCTTCTGGCAAGTCCAGCTGGGGGGAACAGTGGTGACAACGTCAGATCAGCAATCCTTTAATTTCCTGTTTAATACACCCGGGCTTTACGATGTGTCCCTGAGGCTTACCAATCGTTGTGGTCTCGATACGACGATGACCCTCCAGCATCGTATCAACGATGTGCCACCTGACCCGTCAACTTCCGTAGTGCTGTGTACGGGCGAACAAATTCTCGATGCGAACCCATCCAACATTCCGGGACTGACGTATCTGTGGTCGACCGGCGACACGACCAGGACAATTACGGTTAACCGGCAGGCTATTTATACCGTCACGGTAGGCAATGCCGCAGGTTGTACCACGGACGGCCAGATTTTAGCCGCTGATAACCGACCCATCGCCGACCTGGGTGCAGATCTCACGATTTGTCAGAACACGCCTATTGCCCCCCTGAACGCCCAGAATCCCGGTGCGACGTACGCGTGGACGATCAACGGTGTTCCTGCCGGCACAGGCCAGACGCAAAGTGTAAACACATCGGTTCCCGGCCCGCCCACCTTCGAATATGAAGTTATTATCACGGATCCCATCACAACCTGCTTCCTGAAGGACTCGATCATCTATACGATAAATCCGTCTCCCGTCATTTCAAACCCGGTTGTAACCAATCCGACGACCTGCGGCGCTACCGACGGATCCATAGCATTCAACATCACAGGCCCGCCGAGTACATTATTTTCATACTTTATTACGGGTCCGTCGACGTCCGTATCGGATATCAATCTCGGTATCGGACCGGTTCCGACGGCTACCGGCCTCGGCGCTGGGACGTATGGCATTACCGTTGCGGACCAGGTTTCGGGATGTACAACCACGACAACAGCAGCGGTCAACGACGTCGCCTATACCGTTGTCGGGACAACGAACGACACGTGTGATCCTATGAACATCGATGTAGTGGTAACTGAGACATTAGGATCGGCGACATTCCCGCTCTCCTACAGGATAATTGATATCACGGCGCCTGGTGTTGCGATTGAAACCGGTACTGCAAACAGTCTGACCTTCAGTTCCAACGTTGCGGGACTGCCAAGCGATAATCGTCAGTACCTAGTAGAAGTCACTTCCGCGAACGGTTGTCTTGCTTCGAGTCCTAACGTGGCCATCAATCAGGCTGCAACGGTCCCTCTGACATTGACCCCTGATGTATGCGCGAATCCGGTGACCATAACAGCTTCTCAGGGAGATACATTTACCTGGTCAGGGCCATCCATCGTGGGCGGAACGGCTAATCTCGCCCAGGTATCTGCCACACCACCACCCGGTATTCATACCTACAACCTCACGGTTACTCAGGCGGGATTTTGCGCGCTCGATACAGCCATTACCGTAAACGTTGAAACGCCGATTGTCGCCAACATCACACAAAGTGACGCTTGTTCGGAACTCGTCACTATAACAGCTACGCCGGCCGGCCCATTCCTGTACCGTTGGTTCAGGAACGGTGTACTCGACCTGACGCTGGCCGGACCGCAGATCACGGCAGGGCTTACCAACGATGGTCAACAATATTCGGTGACGATCTTCAGCCCCGTGACAGGCTGTACCAGCAACTCCAACACCCTGCCCGTGCAGGTCGACGGTGCGCTTGACGTAACGCTCACCACGTCCACTCCCTGCGAAGGTTCACCGTTCACGCTAACTGCAGTGCCCAGCAGGGCAGCGACGTTCACGTGGGCGCTAAACGGTTCTATTATTGCCGGAGAGACGGGTTCAACCCTGGATGACGATCGCGAAGGGATTTACACCGTGACAGCCATCGCTGCCACCTGTTCCAACAGCGCCGACCTGCAGATCTTACTTGCTCCTGCCACTCCTGGCCTGCTGAACGAGGAAGCGCTTATTTGCCCCGATCCCGCCAACCCGGATCCCAATACTCGCCAGGTGACACTGGACCCGGGAGACTTTATCAGCTATGACTGGTTGAAGGACGGTGTTACACTGGGAATAACCACGCCAACGCTGGTTGCTGGTGAGCCCGGGATATTTTCCGTTAACCTTGTAAACTCCTTCGGTTGCTCCAGCTCCGACAAGACTAATGTTCTGATACAGTGTGATCCGGTCATTGTGGGGCCAAACGCATTCCGGCCGACAAGTGACGTTCTGGGACAAGGCGGTGAAGCGGTCAATCAGGCTTTTAAACTCTTTACGTTCTTATTGACGATTCGGACTTCCAGGTCTTTATCTTCAATCGCTGGGGCGAAATGATCTATCAATCTACACAACGGGACTTCCGCTGGAATGGTGGCTATAACAACAACATCGGTCAACTGGCTCCTGCAGGAACCTATTCTTACGTCGTACGATACAAAAGTTCGTACAGGCCGGAACAAGGTATCCAGGAAAGGCGTGGCGGCGTAGTGCTGCTCCGGTGAGCGGATAATCCTCAATAAATCCCGCTTTTGGATACGGATGAGGATCGGATCAAAATGATTCGATCCTTTTTTTTTGGTACAAACCATTAAAGGATCGACGCGACCTCCTGCCGGACATATGTACAATTTTTACGACTCTGGTTTTGAAGGGCATCAAAAAAATAGGTACTTCAAACCATCAACCAATTTACTCATCATGAAAACCGCTATTCGCATTCTAGTTACTTTTGGATTCGTGGCTTCCCTCGCCAGTTTTCAAATCATCAAAACGTCGCTGAACATTACCGTGCGGGATGAAGTGGGGAATACGGTGGAAGGGGCGACCGTACAACTCTTTGAAAAAGAAGAAGACTATACCGCTGAAAAAAATGTTGCCGTGGAGGGTGTGACGGACAGTAAAGGGTATCTGAAGCTGAAAGAATTAAAACCTATCTCCTATTTTGTAATTGTCCGGAAAGACGACAAAGACAATTCCGGAGGTGGCGAACAAACGGGAAAGCTGGAGGAGAAGAGGATAAATAAAGTTACAATCGTTATTCAATAGCGTTGACAAAGCGCTCCGCTTGCCGTCCTTTTTTATGCTCTGATCGTGTGATAGGCGAACTGAACAAAGTACCAGCACATGATAACGGATACGACGAGCTTCAGCATGGTTCCCAGCAAGAAGCCAATAAATGATCCAAAGGCGGACCTCAGTGCGGTAGCCGAATCATTGTTGGCCATCAATTCCCCAAGGAATGCGCCAAGAAACGGACCGGCAATAATACCGAATGGTCCCAGCCAAAAGCCGGCGATCAATCCGATCGTACAGCCCCAAACGCCATATTTACTTCCACCGAATTTTTTTGTTCCGTAAAGGGGTATAATATAGTCCATCACCGTAACGGCAACAGTTATCCCACCCCACAGCAACAAGAACTTAACGCTGAAAGGCGGGTTCTCATGGAGTTGTTGAATAAGCAAACCGAGAAAGCAAAGGGGCGGACCCGGTAGCAACGGCAGAACACAACCGGCAATTCCGGCCAGAAAAAAAATTATTCCTATAATGATCAGGATCGTGGCCAGCATAAAGTTGTTTTCCCGAAAATACATAATTTCGGAAATGATTAAGGTCAATTCCATTCATCACGTAGCCATCATCTGCTCCGACTATGAAGCATCCAAAAAGTTCTACACAAAAATCCTGGGCTTCAAGGTGCTCTCGGAGAACTACAGAGCCGAAAGACGATCTTATAAGCTGGACCTGGCGATTGGGGACCGCTACTGCATTGAGTTGTTCTCTTTTCCCGATCCGCCGGCCCGGGTTTCAAGGCCGGAAGCCTGTGGATTAAGGCACCTGGCATTTGAGGTGGATGATGTTCAGACGGCAGTAGCTTTTTTAAACAGCCAGGGTATCGCCACAGAACCGGTCCGTACGGACGAATACACCGGCAGGAAATTCACATTCTTCGCAGACCCGGACAGCCTTCCTCTTGAATTTTACGAACGCCAGCATGATTGAGATTACCGAATACCTCCATGATTTTATTGCGACCTTTCCGGAGCTTCAACAGGAAATGCCCTGGAACATCCCCGGAACTGTCGAACAGATCCTATCGGACAAAATAAAAACACTGTCAGGCGATTACATTGTCAATGGCGGTGTAGCGGTTCATAAAACGGCGAGGATTGAGGATCACACCATTCTCAAAGGTCATATCATCATTTCCGAAGGATGTTTTGTGGGCGCTCATGCTTACCTCAGAGGCGGTGTCTTCCTCGGAAAACAAAGCGTCATCGGGCCGGGATGCGAAGTCAAATCCAGTCTGATCCTGGGGTATAGCGCGCTTGCTCACTTTAATTTTGTCGGTGATTCCCTGTTGGGATCCGGTGTGAATATGGAGGCCGGCAGTGTCATCGCCAATCACTACAACGAAAGAAAAGACAAAACAATTACTGTGCTCGTTCATGGACGAAGAGTGACCATCCCGGTAACAAAGTTCGGAGCGCTTGTCGGCGATCATACGCGAATCGGCGCAAACGCCGTGCTTTCACCCGGTACGGTCCTGGAAAAAGAAAGCGTGGTGAAAAGACTTGAACTGGTGGAGCAGTGTCCGGTATGAAATGATTTACTTCCAGGTCCTTCCGGGAATATTGTTCCGGAATTTCTCCATTCCCTTACGATCCTGAAGGGTCACAAAAACGAGTTTGCCGTTTAAGCCGCCAAATACAAGGTTGCTGCAACTCTTACCCTTCAGTTGAATTTCCCGGATGATGTTTCCTTTGGTGTCGAAGACCGCGATGGTGCCCTTACCATGTCGTGTTACGTACAAATTACCCTCCCTGTCGCACTTCATTCCGTCGAAACCAAATTCCGTAACTTCTGCGAAGAGTCTTTTGTTTGAGATATCTCCCTTATCATTCACATCGAAGGCCCAGATCTTGCGCTGCACGCTTTCATTCACGTAGAGTGTTTTCTCGTCCGGGCTCAATTCAATGCCGTTGGTCGTACCCATCTGGTCGGTTAAAAGCACTGCCTTGCCTCCTTTGTCAATACGCCAGAGTTTTCCTGTGCTTTGCTTCCAGCTCGGATCCGACGCGAATAGCTGATCCTTCTTGTTAATACACAAATCGTTCGGCTGATTGAACGCATCGTTATGCACGTAGATACTGACGTTTTTTGTTTTCATATCCACCTTCAGCACATTATGCCCCGTAAAGTCGGCCAGGTACATATCACCATGGCTATCGAACTGAATGGCATTCGCGGTACTGCCTTCCGGTAGTGTCAGAAACAACTCCACGTTCCCGTCGGGTTTTACCAATCCGATGGTCCCGTCCTTCTGGAAATTTACAACGTACAGGTTACCTTTCTTATCTACGGCAGGACCCTCGATATTCACGGAAAAAAGATTCTCCTTCGTGAGGTCTTCCGCCTGGTGAAGTCTTTCAAAGTCCTGAGCATTCGAATGAAGGACCGGTACAGCAAGGCTGAGTGTTCCGGCGATTAAAACTGATTTGAGCATATTTCCAAGTTTGAGTCCGAAGATACCTTTCAAACCGGAATTAAGAAAACAGGATAACGGATGAGCGGTAATTTAATCACAGATCGGTTGCACACACCGCACACGCATCTCAGCTGCAAACCAGGAATAGCGGCAAAAAACAAAAGAACCTCGGGTGGAGGTTCTTTTGTTTACAGGGATCAGGATCCGAGCTATTAAAACCGCACAGTCTTGATGCTGCCGGTGTTATCAGAAACCTCAAAGGTAACGGCTCCTGCGAAGTCTTTCAGCGTGTACAATTGCGCGAAATCGCCGGCAACCTGTTTCGTGTTGATGTGAAGGAGGTTGTTGGCTTCGTCGAAGATCTTTACAGTAATCGTTTCGCTGCTTGCTTTCGCGACAGACACCAAAAATTTACCTTCTTCGTTAACCAGTTTGGAAACGTGAACGTTGCTTTCGGATTTTGCAGGCTGATAGTTAATCTTTTCAACTTTCTTGCCTGATGCATCTGTCAACTCTACTGTATACTCACCAAACTGGAGGCCGGTGAAGTTAAGCGGGCGGATGAATCCGTTTACACCATTCATTGTTTCAGAAAAGACGATCTCTGAAGAGGAGTTGTAGATATTCAACTTTACTTTGCTGGAGCTTTCGCCTTTATAAATAATTTTGAATACTTCAGATCCTTTCACAGGTACAACCGCCAATCCCTGGCTACCGGGTTCATCTTTTCCGACTGCTGTTACTACCGCTGCTATTGCAATAAGAGCTGCGAGGTAAAGAGATTTTGTTTTCATAGTCGTGTTTGTTTTTGTTTATGCACAAATATACGCGAGGTACATACTACGAAGCCGGATGTTGTAAGGAAACCTGATTTAATTGGTTAAAAATCGATTGCGGAAAAAAATGGAATCAAAATGGCAAAATCCCAGGGAGAAAAAGGTCCGCAAACGCTCGCGGTAAAATAAAAATAGTTACAACGTTTGCGGTAGATACAAAATAGGCATTAGAAAACCCCATAAAAGCGGAAGGGTGACGTCAATCACCCTTCCGCTTTCGCAACTATCATCGAACTTATCAAGACTACTTGGTCAGCGACTTGGTAATACCTTTGCTATCGGTAATCTCGAAAATAAACTTACCGGAGAATCTTTCAAGGTTATAAATCTTGGCGAAATCACTGATCACTCTTTCGCGCTGGCTGTAAATAACATTGTTGGTTTCATCAAATATCTTCACCGTGATATCGTCTGCCTGCTTGTTGGATACCGTAAGCAAATATTTATCACCTGCTCCGGTCACTTTAACAACGTTGACTAATTTTTCAACCTTTCCCTTGCTATACTTTACTTTTTCAGCATGCCGTCCGGCCTTATCCGAAATTTCAATTGTATAGTTTCCTTCCGGGAGGTTTGCAAAGTTATAAGGCCTGACAAAACCATCAACCTTTTTAATAGTTTCGGAAAAAACCAGTCTTTCACCACTGTCAAGGATTGCGACCTTCACGTCGCTTTGTTCCGCACCTTTATAGTATAGCTTAAAGGTTGTTCCACTTTTCATCACTGCAACACCGGTTGTTGTCACCGGGTTATCAATCGGGCGCGCAAATACTACACTGCTAACTACCATCAGCATCAACAAAACAGAGAGGATCTTTTTCATAAGGGTATTGTTTTTATACACAGCTTAAGACGGGGGGATCAGCCTTAGGGTTGCAGCGCAATCGTTAATTTATGTTAACTAATAGGTAACAATACCGTCACTCCAATGTAGAATTGAAAGGGCGCATCTAACGGACTTCGTGGAAAACGGATTCAAATAAACCCTGAAATTCGTCGCCAACGATTTTACCTGGCGAATGTTGCAGTTAAAAAATATTAATTTAGATGATAGCTATCCTTACTTTTTTCCTCCCGCTCAAGGATGTGCATCTGAAATCTGACCCGATTCAGTATAAAAGCCTCGCGCTTATCTTCAACTGCGGTTAATAGTTTGTAACGGTCGGTAATATCCAGGCTCAATTCATTGGCGATCTCAAATATATTAAAGACCGTCTGGTGCCGGTTGATATTCCTTTGCTTTAAATAAGTCAGGAAGAGCTCGAACAGCTCGGGCCCCGGGAACGTGTTTTTCTCCACATTCCAAAACCTGACATCCCCACCGGGGTACATTTTGGATCTGTACGTCCTTAAGAGCACATTCATATTAAAAATATCCAGGCACTTTACGATAATATCGGCCTCACCACCCGGATATCGCTTGATGACACTCTCTAGTTTCATTAATGAACCAATTTTCTGCTCATTTGACTCATGGTTAAAATAGATCCCAAAACTGATATCGTTTATCTCGGCATCCTGTAATAACTGGCGGTAACGGGGTTCAAAAATATGGAGAGGTACCAGTTCCCCCGGCAAGGGAAGAATTGAAAGGGGGAACATGGGAATATGGACTACATCAGACATATTACTTAAACACAAAAAGACCAGTAAAGTTAATAACTCACCAAATAATGAGGTTTAATTCCGAAGCGTTTTTCCAGAATCTTTTCACCTGGCAGGAAACTGAGATTGATTACAAAAGAAAAGCCGGCTACCAGGCCTCCAAGGCCCCTGATCAGTTCACCTGTTGCAGCGGCTGTTCCTCCCGTAGCCAGGAGGTCGTCGTGCACCAGGACCTTCCATCCCGGTTTAACCGCGTCTTCATGCATCTCAATAGAAGCGGATCCATACTCCAAATCATAACGCTGGGTCCGGGTCTTATAAGGAAGCTTACCAGCCTTTCTCACCGGAATAAAAGCACAACCCAGTTCATACGCGAGTATCGATCCGAAAATAAATCCTCTTGCCTCCGTGGATGCCACCGCGTCTACCTGCAGTGGCCGGAACTCATTCACAATATTCCTTGTAATCTCCCGCAACAGAATCGGGTTCGCCAACACCGGCGTTATATCTTTAAAGACAATACCGTCCTTCGGATAATTGTGTACGTCGCGAACAGTTTTCCTGATCGTTTCTCCAAGCTCGGTAGTATTCATTAACAGCAAATTTGTCAAAAATAGAAGAGTCAGCCCGGTAATCAAATATGTTGTGTACGTTTAATCGTAAAAAATTGCGGAAGATCCGTGGATCGAATGCAACGCGTTCAACTCACAGAAACCGATAGAACAGTTATGTAAAAGATTCCGTTTCTTTAACAATTATTACTTTGAAGATGCTTTCGGTCCGGAATTTTACCAAACATTATGGAGACACGTTGATCCTGTCGGTTACACACCTGGAGTTTCGCGCGGGAGTTCACTGGATAAAAGGTGAGAACGGGTCGGGGAAAACAACTTTCTTCAGGTGCCTGACCGGCCTGCTTCCTTTCCAGGGAGAAATTGAACTGAGCGGTGGCATCAGGCTGTTGCAAGATCCGATCGGATACCGTCGTCTCATAAACTACAGCGAAGCTGAGCCTCTCTTTCCGGGATTCCTGACGCCAAAAGACCTCGTTCGTTTTATCGGTCACAGCAAGGGGGCAACAAAGGAACAGCAGAAACATTTTTTTGAAAGATTCGGAATCGAAGAATACCAGGATAAGCCCTGCAGTGCGTGCTCCAGCGGTATGGTGAAAAAGCTAAGCCTAGCCCTGGCATTTCTGGGTGCTCCCCGGGTTGTAGTACTGGACGAGCCGCTAATCACACTCGACACCTCATCAAGGGAGACATTGCTGTCGATAATACGACAATACGTGGAGCAGTTTCAAACGATATTCTTAGTCTCTTCACACCAGATGATCGACCATGCGTCGCTTACTCTTGACAAGGTGCTGACGATTGAAAACAAAACGATACGCGAAGCTTGAGATCGGTAGCGACGATATTGAACAAGGTATTTGTGCAGGAGTTTTATCGAAGCAATGCCAGCTTCTTTCTCCTGGTAATCGGAATCGCCGCTGGATTTATGCGCAGTTATGAACACATCGCGCTGGCGGAATTCTTTGTTGCATCGCCACTCTTTTTGTTAATACCTGTCGCAGTCTGGATACTCTACACGATTAAGGTAGTCAGGTACGATCTGGAACTCCTGAACCGCGATGAAAACGAATTTCTCTATGCTTTTGGATTCCTGCCCATGCGGGAACAATTCCTTTCCGCCGCGTTAGCCCTGTCTGCTCAGCTGATGCCGATGATCGTGTATGGGATTTTCCTTGCAGCTATAGCCTGGAAGAACGGAAGAGCCCTGGCGCTGGGCGTGACTGCGGCAGCGTGCGTCTCCCTTATCATCCTGTCATCCTTCCGGATAGTTGCTGCGTTACGCCGCCCTCACACCGAAAAAAGAATATGGGCGCTGACTACCTATGTGAACACCCGGTTTACCAGGCCTTATTTTCTTTATTTTCCGGAATGGATAATCCGTCGCGAAGTGGTGATGCTAACCGGCACGAAAATCTTCAGCTGTATCGTGCTTTTAGGCGTGTCGCAGCTTTATAAATACGATTCATACGACGCACGCTTGTTTGGCATGGCTACTGTGATCGCTTTCACGGCAAATATCAATCTGGTCTGGGAACTGCACCGTTTTGAAAATGTTCATTTCAGCCTTCTCCGGAATCTTCCCATTCCCTTCCCTTCGCGCATCGGTCACTTCCTGCTAACGTTGGGCCTACTCACAATACCCGAAGCAGGCACTGTTATTAAAAACCTGCCGGCCGACCTGAACGCCGCGGACGCTGCGTCCATCCTGGTAATGGGCTGGAGCATACTCGTATTGTTTTATGGGTTTTTATACCTCCGGGACTGGGGACAGGAGCAGATGACGCCTTTTATTTTTTTTGCCTGCATCGTCCATATCGTGCTGATACTGTTCAGAACCCCCATCGTCGTTCTGGGCCTTGTCAACCTGGTTGCCGGTATTACAATGTGGAAGAAACGATACTACTTTTTCGAACCGGTAGCGAAAGGCAACTCCTGAAATATCCTTCCGTTCAAAATAACTTTACCGATCAGGGAACTGCCGAACGCATAGGGCAGATACGCCACAGAAGGCATCGGTTTGGAAATAAACACATTGGCGACCTTTCCGCGGGTGATGCTTCCGTGCGTTTTGTGCAGCTCCAATGCAAAGGCTGTATTCAGGGTCGCCGCGTTAATAGCTTCTTCGGGAGTCATCTTCATCCGGATACAGGCAATAGCGATCATCAGGGGCATATTGCCAGTCGGTGAGCTTCCCGGATTAAAGTCCGACGCCAATGCCAGCGGAAGTCCCGCATCGATGATCTCCCTTGCCGGCGGAAACGGAAGTCCCAGAAAAAAGGCTGCTCCCGGTAATGCGGTGGGCATGATGGAGGTTCCCACCATAACCTCTATCTCTTCATCACCAATGTTCTCCAGGTGGTCTACGCTGACAGCGTTGGTTCTGACACCAACCTGTACTCCGCCCGAACGATACAACTGGTTCGCATGAATCCTGGGCTTCATACCATACCGTTTGCCTTCCTCCACGATTCTTTCCGTTTCTTCGGGGGAAAAAAAACCCTTTTCACAAAACACGTCTATATAGTCCGCCAGTTTTTCCCCGGCAATCGCGGGAATCATTTCATGGACGATCAGGTCAATGTACTTCTCTTTAGACATCTCCGCCGGAACAGCGTGCGCACCGAGAAAGGTTGTTTTTACAGTCAAAGGTGTCTCGCGACCGATACGTTTGGCAACACGAAGCATCTTCATTTCGTCCCTGGTAGTTAATCCGTATCCGCTTTTGATCTCCACGGCGCCGGTACCGCTTTTTATTATTTCCTGCGCCCGCGCGGCGGCGGCATCAAATAGCTGGTCTTCCGATGCATTCTGAAGCTTGCGTGCCGAGTTCAGGATGCCTCCTCCCTTCGCCGCGATCTCGGCATAGGTTGCGCCTTTGATCTTCATTACAAACTCGTCTTCCCGGCTGGACGCAAAGACAAGGTGTGTATGTGAGTCGACAAAGCTTGGAAAAACGAAACAACCGGAAGCATCGAGGATCTCTGCCGCTCCAGGTGTCAGCAGGTTGTCCATGCTTCCAAAATCGGCAATACAACCATTCTTGACAGCGAGGTAGGAATTCGTTAGCACGGGCAGGCTGGCCATTGACCTTCCGGCAGCAACATCGGTCTGTTGTTCCCGCACCTGGACTAATCCCTTAATGTTCTTGATGAGGATATCCCAGGACATACTAACCTGATTTTAGGCCTTGAATTCAGCCTGGATTATTTCCCAAAGGACTCAACCTTGTAGTCGAGGTTGGTTCCAAAGACCGGGAAACTGATTTTAAACATCGCATAAAGCATGCGTCCACCCAGACTGGGGCGGTAACCGACTTCAGCACCATAAGACCAACTGAACATCCTGTTGAACCGGCCATCGATACCTGCGCGAAACCCAAAGGACTTGATCTCAATCGGGCTTACGTCGTAGGTATGGGTTCCAAAGTTCGGGCTGAGCGGATCGTTGTCGACATATACAACGTCGTCGAGTTTGATACTTGGAGCATATAATGCGTCGAGGTAAACGGTGAGAATGAGGTCATCGATTCCCTCTTCAAATTTATCGAAGTTGACCGCCACATTCTTGATCCATGACATCGAACCACCCAGGTATAGTCCTTTCGAAGCGACATTACTGAATACATCGAATGACTCGTTTCTTCCGTTCACGAAGATGGTCTCCGGTAGTCCAACACCTTCGGCATTCTTGAGATCTGCGTTTCCAAGTCCCTGCTTTTCCAGGGCTCTTCCGAGGTCGGTTGAGCTATCCCAGATCACCGCTCCCAGGCGGGCGCCATAGATCTTCCTGACTTTGCAGGGGACTTCAGCATTCAGCGGAACCCGGGCAGCCCACTTATTGCCTTTGTAGCTGTTCTTGTAAAGAAACATTTTCGTTTTGGAGCTTTCCTCAAAATCCTTAATATGATAAGTAGCTCCGAATTCGAAATAATTGTAGACCTCGGCTCGATTGTCGACGTCGCTTTTTTTCACGGCGAGGTCTCTCGAAAAATCAAAAAACTGCTGGCTGTAGGTTTTTCGAAAGTGCGCCCTGAAATCCATTTTGTCCTTGTGATAGTAGACCGCTTCGGCGCCGTATCCGGCATTGATGTTCGTAACGAACATGTCGGTGTAAAGCGGGATGAGGCCCACAAACAGTTTGTTCACCGAATAAGGCTCGTCATAGAGTTCCTCGTACGTAACGGCGGTTTTGTCCTTTCGTTCGCCCTGCGCAAAAAGACCGATGGAAACCATCAGAAACGCAGCTAATAAGGTTAAAAAGCGATGATCCATAACCTGATGAATTGGGTATTAGTGAGTAAAAGTAGTAAATCTCCGGCTAAAAATTAGTTATCCTGAATACGCCCTACCTCACAGAGGTAATACTTTGGCAAAAAATCCACTAATTATTCCTCTTTTCGAGCATCTTTCGAAGCTCGTTCAGTTCTTTCATGTTGGCCTCCATTTCGGCTTCCTTGCGCTTCCGGTCCGTTATGTCTTCAAACATTCCCAAAACTGCTACTACTTCGCCGTGTTTATTCATAACGGGTACTTTACTGGTCAATACCCACGATTCGACCCCATCACTGTTCACATTTCTTTCCTCCAGGTCCAGACGCGGTTTGCGGCTGTTCATAACGGCGGCATCATCCTCCCGGTACGCATCGCCATGTTCTTTCCATGGCATATCGTAGTCGGTGCGGCCCACCAGTTCGCGCGGCGACTTGAGACCCGCGACGTTTGCGAAAATCCTGTTACACCCCTGGAATCTCAGCTCTTTGTCTTTCCAGAACACTGCACGTGGTATGTTGTCGATGATGGTTTGCATTGTTTCCTGGTCATTGCTCAGCTGATCAAGCATGCGGTTGATCTTCGTGGTGTTAAACGCCACGGTAACCAGGTCCGCGCATGACTTCAGAAACTCCACATCTTCGTCCGTCCAGTCTTTCTGCTCCTGCTGATGCTCGCAGCAGATGATACCGGCGATCTTACCTTCGTTAAAGAACGGCACATCAAGCATCGACTCTATGCGCATGGGCGTCAGGTAGGATTCCGAGAATTCACGTGTAGCCAGGTGCGTGTGGGCATCCTTGGCAATGATGATCTCCTCGCTGGTAACCGCTTCAAAGTATCCCGGGAAATCCCGGCCCGACAATTCCATACCCGATTCAAAGGTGCCTTTGTTGTGCTGAAAAAGTTTCTCACACCTGATCTTGTTTTCCTTGGGTTTGTATTCCCATATACTGCATCGCGAAACACCCAACTGCCGGGTGATCGAACTGCTGATCTTTTCCAGTGACGGTATCCAGTTCCCCTCCTGGATGTCTTTGTTCTTTGTAAGCTCCATCAATACCTGACGGTTCTTGTGACTGATCTCGTTCCGTTTCTTCTCGCCGTCGAGCATATTTTGAATATGCTTTTCCTTTCTTCTCATTTCTTCCTGCGTAGCCTCGAGCTCTTCCATATTCTGCCTCATTTCTTCTTCCTGGGCGCGCATTTCTTCCGCTTGCTGTTGTGTCTTTTCCAGCAGAATCCGTGTACTCTCGCTGATCCTGACGGCAGATATCGTAGACGCAATACTTTCTGTCAGTTTTTCCACCAGCTCGATTTCATGAGCCTCGTATTTGTCAAATGTGGCCAGTTCAAGTACACCAAAAATTTTCTCGTTGACCTTCAGCGGCACGATCAGCAAGGCATTCGGGGAGGATCCGCCTAACCCGGACGTTATGGTTATGTATTCATCGGGTACTTCCAGTAAATAGATCCGCTCGCCTTCCAAAAAACACTGCCCGACGAGGCCTTCGCCGATGCCGATTTTTTTGGCCAGGTATTTTTTCCTCTCGAACGCATAGCATGCAACCAGTTCGAGGAATTTGTCACCTTCGTTTTCTTCGTTCAGGATGAACAGCCCGCCCTGGTTACTTCGGGTATACTTCACAACAAACTTGATGATGTTGTCAAACAGCTCTTCCGTGGTTCCCGTGGACACGCGTAATATTTCGCCGATCTGAGCCAGCCCCGACGTCGACCAGTTACGCTTGCGGTCATCCTCCGCATTTATCCGCAGCTTGTCGCGCATAGTGATCAGCGTATGTCCCAGGTTTGCACCGTCTTCTTCCAGTTTAAGGTCCGCTGTGTAATCGCCGGCTGAAATTGCCTCGATGAACGTGGAGAGTGAGCTCACGGCTTTCCCCTGTTGCTCCAGCCTTTTCTCGTGCTCGACCGCCATTTTTCCTGATTTGTGCTGAAGGGTATACAACAATATGGAGAACGCCACAAACACAGCGATAAGTAAAACGATCGACACCCAGGAGATTACATCCATGTAACCGGTATTGGCGTTCACGTTTTCGTCAATACGTTCCTCCAGTCTCTTCACGGTGCTGTGAAATGTTTCAAAGGAGGTGTCAAACTGCTGATCACGTGCATCTCCGGCATGACCTGCAACGACTACGGCAGCTGTGCTGTCCGTTGCCGGAACGGTTGTCTGTACCCGGTTCTTCCAGCGGTCATCGGCGGAGAGGATAAGATTATCAAGATTGAATATCGTTTCTTTCAACAAGGCCTTGATCTCCACGTCTTCGGCTTCTCCGAACGATGCATTGATCTCTTTTCCGTCATATACCCTTTGCAGCATATCCCTGGAAGCCTTGAGAGGCGCCTGCACATCGCGCTCAAAGCTGAGGCTACCGTCGCCTGAAATCAGCTCCTCCAGCCACAAATGCGCTTTTGTCACATCATTTTTGACTTTGTCCAGGAGGGTCAGATAGGGAAGGTTCTGCTCATAGGTACTCACCATGCCCCGCTCGACATAGGCGACGAGGAAGGTAATGATCAGTCCGGCAATGGCAAATCCGATAGTAAACTTAAGCGCACGATTCCTCATGGTCGTCAAAGAATTGAGTTGGGTAAAGAAAGGTTCCGGTGAAAAGTTAAGTAATAATCAGTTGAAATGAAAAGTTGATAAAAAGGAGGTCTCCGAAAATCAAACGTTTTCAATGTATGAAATCGGCATTTTTTAAACATTTTGTCAGACCACCCTGAACATCGAACAGCCATCCGCAACCCGGTTAAAGCTTCTTTAGGGCCTCGCGGCTGGCGCTGAGGATCTGGTCCAGGATCAGATTGTCGATTGCAGCTGACACGAACATCGCTTCGTATTGCGATGGGGCAAGATATATTCCGTTTTGGAGCATGGACTGGAAGTAGCGGGCGAATCTGTTCGTATCGGATGTTTTAGCTGTGTCGAAGTCGGTTACATGTTTATCCGTAAAAAAAAGGGTGAACATAGATCCTACCTGGTTGAGGGTAAAATTCAGGCCTGCTTCCCTCAATTGTTCCCGGATTCCATCGGCTATAAGGGTCGAGGTTCGGTCGATCTGCGTGTAAATACCGGGATTTTGCTGAAGGTGATGTAACATGGCGAGTCCGGCCGCCATTGCCAGCGGGTTTCCCGATAATGTACCTGCCTGGTAGATCGGTCCCAACGGCGAAACATGATCCATTATTTCCCGCTTGCCACCGTATGCACCAACGGGCAATCCGCCGCCAATGATCTTTCCCATAGTCGTGAGATCCGGGGTAACCTGGTAAAGTTCCTGGGCTCCTCCCAGCTTCAAACGGAATCCGGTCATCACTTCGTCAAAAATGAGCACAATACCATTTCTGTCACAGATAGACCTCAGCCCACTGAGGTATCCGTCAACCGGCAATACACATCCCATGTTCCCCACCACCGGTTCAAGAATGATGGCGGCCACTTCATTTTTGTTTTCTTCCACAATCGTGGAAATCGCAGCGAGGTTATTAAACGGGGCAATGAGCGTATCCTTTGCTGTCCCCTTGGTGACACCGGGGCTATCGGGTGTTCCGAAAGTCAGGGCTCCACTCCCGGCGGCGATAAGAAACGAATCGCCATGACCGTGATAACAACCTTCCATTTTAATGATCTTATCGCGGCCGGTAAATCCCCTCGCTACGCGAACAGCGGACATTGTCGCTTCCGTTCCGGAGTTCACCATCCTTACTTTTTCCACGGAAGGAACGATGGAACAAATGAGCTCAGCCATCTCTACTTCCCTGGCTGTAGGAGCTCCGAAAGATGAAGACGAAGACAACGCGTCTTTCACAGCCTCTTCAACAATGGGATGAGCATGCCCCATGATCATGGGACCCCATGAATTGATCAGGTCAACAAACTTGTTTCCATCCTCATCGTAAAGGAATGCGCCCTTAGCTTTTTTTATGAACACGGGATTACCGCCTACAGCCCTGAAAGCTCTGACCGGTGAATTCACACCTCCCGGAATATATTTTTTTGCTTTTTCAAAAAGTACATTGCTATTGGCGAAATCCATGGTACTGGGAATTTTGATATTCAATGGAGGAATGAAGTGACAAATTGGTTCCTTATTTTTTTTGAATGACTTTCATTCTTCCATCTTCAAACCTGATGAAGGGAATAAGGTCGTTGCTCCGTCCGGATTGGTAGTTGTATCCTTCGGTAAGGCTACCGGGAATAAAACCGGATTTTGTCAGGGCATCCTGAAAATAAACGCCATTCTTTTTCAGCTGGTTTCCGAGGAAAAGGATCAATTCATAGCCGATGCTGGCATAACCCGACGGCGCGCGGCCATGGGTTTTTACAAATTTCCGGATGAATGCGCGCGTGGCCGGCTTCTCCGGGCCGGCGAAATTCGGAGCGGTCAATACGATCGGAAGGTTGTGAAACTTTTCGAGGTCAACCGTGTTTTGCTCCAGCCAGTTTTCAGACCCGAGGACGATGATCTGGTCACCACGTGTTTCTATACTGCTGATAACTTTCGCATAGATCAATGCATCGTCGGAGGCGACAAAAATACATCCCAGGCTGTCCTTCTTTAATGTGAACTGTTTGGGATAACGGAATTCGTCGTACTCCGTTGGTGTAGCCAGGGTTGTCAACACGGTCCGGGAGGATTCGCGGCTCAGGCGGTTTGAAGAGACGATCTTAAGTCCTTTTTCAGCAGCAGCCTGTACAAAATTTGCCGCCAGTACGGAATCCCGTTTTGAGGTTCCGTAAAACACCATACAATTTTTTTTACGGGCATATTCCGCCAGGAATTCACCCGATTTCCGGCCTAGTGCCTCCAGCGATGGCTGATACAAAAACCCATAAGGATTGATGCCAATAAGCTCGCTGTTGTTGTGCAGAGGATTGAAGGTGTTGATCTTGTTGGCCAGGGAAAAATCAACGATCGATTTGTTTTCTTCCTGGAAGAAGGGACCAATGATCAGGTCCGTATTTTTCAATTCATCCGTGGTTAACACTTTTTTTATTTTTTCAACACTGCGCTCGGTATCGTAAGCCCGCAGGCTGATCTTCGTGCCCTGCTTCGCCAGGGTATCAACGGCAAGTTTCATTCCTTCGTACAGATCGAGCACATTCTGGTTGCGTTTCAAAGTAGGCGCCGGATCGAGGGTATTGACCATAAACGGAAGCAATACCGAAATGGAATAGATATCTCTAAAAAACGTCTTTGGTGCTTCGGGGATGTAGTCGGCGCGGTTGAGCCCGAACTCCGTTATGACCGACTCAAGGAGTTTTTTATCGTCGGGGCTACCTAAATTTTTTGACAATGATTTTGCCAGGGCTGTAGCGACAATACGGTCTTTCGGATATTCCTCCCGCATCATCTTCAGCGTCTCGGCATCCACGATTTCGTTGATACTTTTTGCCTTGATCGCCTCAACGGTCGACAGGAGGTTTTTATCCTGGATCGTTGCCAGAACTTTCAAAGCCTGAAAATAGTCTTTGTCTTCCAGGTTGATCTTACCTATCCAGAAATTCACGTCATCCATTTTATCCCAAGCCGGATGCAAGGTTTTGATCTGGTTCAGATTGGTTTTTGCAAGAGCTTTATAACCGAGGTTGTACGCGGAAAGTGCATAATAAAAAGTAGCATACTCTGAAAACTGATTGTTCCGGTCGTAAGGCATCAGCGATTTGAAAGTCTCCATCGCCAGATTGTACTTCCCCTCCCGGAATAGGTTTTTTGCATTGAAATATTGTTTCGTGAAGTCAACCTGGCCAAACAACGAAGTCTGACACAGGAGTGCGACACAAAAAATGATTACAGGTTTTCCTATCATAGATGACCGTTGAAAAGAACCGCTGTTATTCCAACAGCGTATTTAAGCGAAAAAATATTTGACTTCAGTCTCATGGTTATTCCCATTCAATGGTAGCCGGTGGTTTAGAGCTGATGTCATAAACAACCCGGTTGACTCCTTTCACCTTATTAATGATATCGCTGGATACACTTGCCAGGAAATCATAGGGCAGGTGCGCCCAGTCCGCGGTCATACCATCCGTACTGGTAACCGCCCTGAGGTTTACAACCCGTTCATACGTTCTTTCATCGCCCATAACACCGACGGACTGAACCGGCAGTAGCATGGCGCCGGCCTGCCAGACTTTATCGTAAAGTCCGTGTTCGCGCAAACCGGAAATAAAGATACTGTCAACTTCCTGTAGTATTCTTACCTTCTCTGCGGTAATATCGCCGAGTATCCGAATACCCAGCCCAGGCCCCGGAAACGGGTGGCGACCTAAAATCGTGGGATCGATACCCAGCGTCTTACCCACAATCCTCACCTCATCCTTAAACAGTGTATTCAGCGGTTCCACCACTTTCAGCTTCATCTTATCCGGTAAACCACCGACGTTATGATGGGATTTAATCGTCTGCGACGGGCCGTTTACGGAAACAGATTCAATTACGTCCGGGTAGATCGTGCCCTGACCTAACCATTTTACATCCGTAATGCGGTGCGCTTCCTCGTCAAATACTTCAATAAACGTCCGGCCAATAGCCTTACGTTTCGATTCCGGTTCCGAGAGGCCCTCAAGCGCTTTATAAAATTTATCTTTTGTATCGACGCCTTTCACATTCAAACCCATGTGTTTATAGGAGTCGAGCACCTGATCAAATTCATTCTTCCGCAAAAGTCCGTTGTCCACAAAAATGCAATGCAGGTTCTTTCCAATAGCCTTGTGAATAAGGGTTGCCGCAACGGTGGAATCCACACCACCGGACAGGGCCATGACGACCTGGTCGTTGCCGAGTTTGTTTTTCAGATCCTGGACTGTGCTTTCCACAAACTGGTCGGGAGTCCAATCCTGAGCGCAATCGCAGATATGTACAACAAAATTTCTGAGGAGATTCTTGCCTTCTGTCGTGTGTGTTACTTCCGGGTGAAATTGGATACCATAAACCTGTTTCTCCTTCACCTTATAGGCGGCAACGGCAACTGACGGAGTACTGGCGATCACCTCGAATGCCGCGGGTACGGAAGCAATCGTGTCCGCATGCGACATCCAGACTTGTGTATCCAGTGAAATCTCCTTCAGCAGTTCATTATGATGGTCAACGGTGGTAAGGCGGGCTCTTCCGTATTCGCGCATGTGGGAAGGCAACACCTCGCCACCGTGCTGATGAGCGATGAGCTGAGCACCGTAGCAGACGCCCAGGACAGGGATCTTCTCAAATGGTTTTATATCAACGGACGGCGCACCCTTGTCGCGGACAGAGCAGGGGCTGCCGGAAAGGATTACACCTTTGATATCCGGTGTCAGCGGCGGTACTTTGTTGAATGGATGAATTTCGCAGTAGACGTTGAGTTCCCTAACCCTGCGAGCGATTAATTGTGTGTACTGAGAACCAAAATCAAGAATGAGAATCTGTTGTGACATGCTGCAAAGATAACAGAAGCCCGCGCGTGGGGATAACGGGGCTAAAAAAAAATCTAAATGCTAGCAGTCAATGAGTTACCTCACCATTGCATCAACATAATACCCAACTGGAATCCAATTGCCGAGAAATTGTTGTAGTCGTAACTCTCACTTTTGCTGGTCAGGTAGTCGTAGTGTATGGCAGCCATGACACCCAGCTTTCTACGCGGGCTGATCCGGACAAGAATACCGGCTTCCGGTCTGGCCAGGAAACCCCAGCTGCTTTCCTGGTCCTGGTAGATGTTATATGAAACCGAGTATGTATTGCGGCCGGCGCCAAGACCGAGGCCGGCGTAAGGAAAAAAGTGTTCACCTTCCCCCAACGGAAAATAATACTGGCCGCTGGCTGCAACACCAAAATTAAATATATCATTGAAATAATCCGTGGTAATCGCCCCGCCGGGTTGCTGGAACGTCTCCTTTGGTTTATACTCCCGCAGATAACTCCAGTTAATGTCCCCGCCGACCGAGAACTTGCGTTCCGACCCAATGAATTTCCGGAATCCCAATTTCGCGCCTCTGGTGCCCGTGGTACCAATCCATTCTTTGTTCGTAAGGGGCGAAGTCACATCCCAGTTGAGATAGAAATAATTGTCCTGCGCTTGCGACGCGGAATAACAAAATGTTATCAAAATCACCAGTACTGTTTTCATTGTCTGTCAAGGTATGGAGATTGAACAAATGCCTGGTCGATCGCTTCTTGCGATTGTTTGATGAGGTCGATCGTGCTGTACACATCGCCCATATAGGCGCTCCAGATCACTTTGACTTTTTTATCAGGCGTAATATTTCTCAGATCAAGGATCTCAATGACAAGCGATCCTGTATTGGTAGCATACGTATTTACATAAGGATAACCGTAGTAAGATCCGTAACCGTACCCATACCCGTAATAAGACGGGTAGTAATAATTGGAATATACGATCTGCTGAAAAAGGTTAAAATCGTTCACAACGTATACGTTGATGCGGAGGTCCGGGTCTTCGTCGCTGTCAACACGGTTATAGCCCCGGGCGGCGAGATTAGTTTGCACCTTCTCCAATACCGGACGGGGGTAGTCGCTTTCGCGTTGCGTTATGATGGTATCGTTCGGTGATTTGTTGGAAACGAATCCAATGGTATCCGTAGCCATTGAATACGTCGTATAGGAATCGAAACTAATGTCAGTATCATAATTTGTGGATACAACGAGTTCGTCCAGCAACCTCACCGTGTCATCAGGCGGCTGACAAGACCACGCAAGGGGCAAAAAAAGCAGGGCAATAATTTTTTTCATACTTCCGGGTATACCTGTGATAAAACGAAATTTAAGCGGGAAAAATTGTCCCCAACCATAACACTTATCAATTCTCTTACTTTACAAAAGCAATGCACAAAGAATGCCGGAACATAAATCCTTGTCAACCTCCGAACAATGCTTGTGTTCCTATAGACACACATTTATGGCATTAGGTTTAAATCACAAGGATAAAATCAAACCAACACCAAAAAGAAGAACAAATAAAAGAGTGGAAAGTGCCATTTGCCTGAGATAGGGATCCAGTTCATGGGAAGGTTTCCTGGTGACGGCCACGCCGATCCTGACAAATAACGGAGCGCTGAGCAGGAACAGTAGCTGCCAGGGCGACCGGAAGGTGAGAAAGGTATAAACGCCGGCGGTTATCAGTCCCCCAAGGATCAGAAACCAGTGATAACGGGAAGAATTTTCCCGACCGATGCGAACGGGAATGGAAAATTTTCCCGCCTTCCGGTCAGACTCAATATCCCGGATGTTATTGACGTTCAAAACACCGATGGAAAAAAATCCGCAACTCAGGGCGGGAAGGATCTCACGCCACGATATATGTTGGGTAAAAAGGTAATACGATCCCATTACACCGACAAGGCCAAAAAAAATCAGGACGGAAATATCACCCAGGCCGATGTACCCATAGGGTCTTCTTCCAACGGTATAAGCAATGGCCGCCAGAATACTCAATACTCCCAGTCCGAGGAAAAACAATATGGCGTTCCAGTTCATTCCGAAGGAAACAAACAGCAACGAAATTCCGCTGCCTAAACAAAGCACAACAAAGACGATCACCGCGGTCTTCATCTGACCCGGTGTTATCGCCCCGCTTTGAACGGCACGAGACGGTCCCTTACGGTCAGCGCTGTCGGCACCGTGAACGGAATCCCCGTAGTCGTTGGCGAGATTCGAAAGGATCTGTAAAAAAATGGTCGTGACCACGCATAAAACAAAAACGTTCCAGCGGAACGCATGAACCGATGCTGCGAGAAACCCGCCCATCGCAATACAGGAAAGTGCAAGGGGTAACGTTCGAAGCCGAAAAGCATGAAGCCATACCTTAATGTCCATATCGGAATAACTTAAGACTGAAATATAAATTAATTATCCTGCGTTTTACAAAATTCGGATAATCGTATCTGACGAATTATTAAAGGCAAAGGTGTCGTTGTCCTTCAGTCCGATCAGCACGTTGCCCAACGGCGACGCAGGGCCAACGACCAAAAAATCTTCGCCGTTCATGTTCAATTTTCCGATACCGATACTCACAAATATCTTACGGGAACCTGTTATAACTAAACTACCCAACGATACTTTTTCATGGCGGATACCGGGATTGATCCGATCCAATACGTCCCTCAGCTTAAGCGCTTCGTCCAACTGCCGGGCTGCCTTATCTCTTTCGATCTGCATCATTGCCCTGCCTGTTTCATACTTATCACCGGCGCTGTTCTTTCCTTCTTCGTTTGCCGCACGCTGCGCCTGATCCATGGCTTGCGTCGCGGTTGTGATCCGTTGGTTCACATAGTCTTTACATTCCTGGAGGACTCTTTCTTTAACGGAAATTTCTGGCATAAGCATTCTGCGATCAAAGATCCGGAGCCCAAATCATTTCAGGAATGCGTCCAACACTTCCTGATCCATCGGGTTTACTTTTGACGGGAAGAATTTTACAGTGGTACCGTCGCTGCTCACCACATACTTGCAAAAGTTCCACGAAGGGGAATGGCCCGACTTCGCTTCCAGCCACCTGTACAGTTCATGTTTGTCTCCGCCCTTCACTGAAATTTTCGCGAACATCTGAAAGCTCACGCCGTAATTCTTCTGACAAAAAGAAGCGATCTCATCGTTGGAACCCGGCTCCTGCCACAAAAAGTTGTTGGCGGGAAATCCAAGGACAGTGACTTTGTCGCCATACCGGTCATGAATGGTTTCCAGGTCTGCGTACTGCGGTGTGTAGCCGCACTTTGAAGCCGTGTTAACGATCAGGATCGCTTTCCCTTTGTATGTGGAAAAATCGATAACCCCGCCATCCAGGGCTTCGATTTTGAAATCGTATATAGAACCAGTTACGTCCGCTTTCCGCCCTGACGTAATTTTACTGGAAAGAAATGCGGCGAGTCCCATAAATGCTGTTACGATGGCTACCGTTCTAATTAATTTCATCGATAATCTGTTTGTCCAGCGGGTTGACGTTCGACGCGAAAAATTTCACAGTCCCGTCAGCCTTCACCAGGTACTTGCTGAAATTCCAGCCTGGCTCCTTTCCCGTTTTCTCTTTCAGCCACTGGTACAAGGCATGCTGATCATTTCCTTTCACTGAAACCTTCTCGAACATCTGAAAGGATACCCCATAATTCTTTTCGCAAAATTCGGCGATCTGAATGTTGGTACCCGGTTCCTGTTCGCCAAAGTTATTCGCCGGAAAACCAAGGATCGTTACTTTGTTTCCAAACTGTTCGTGAAGTTTTTGCAAGTCCGCATACTGTGGGGTGAATCCGCATTTTGAAGCTACATTAACGATCAGGAGGTTCTTTCCCTTGTACTGGGAAAAATCAATCACCGTACCGTCGATGGAGTTGATCTTAAAATCGTAGATGGATGCCATAGGTGTCGTTAGTAAAAGGATGGTAACGAGGAGTGTTTTCATTTGCTGTGTATTTTAAGGATGAACATGTCCGCCGTCGCGTTTGTTCTGCGTTGGCAGATATAATTTCAAATATTCCGTTACAGGTGGCAACCGGGCTTACATTCTGTCCGGTACGGTGATGCCAAGCAACCCCATAGCCTTTCGGATCGTGTCTGCGACGGCCCTGGAGAAGGCGATCCGGAACTTTAGTTTCGAAGGATCCGCCTCGCTAAAGATGGGGATATTCTGGTAGAATTTGTTGTATTCCTTGGCCAGGTCAAATGCATAGTTCGCTATTACGGCAGGCGAATATTCCTTGACAGCCTCCTTCACCCGTGTCTCAAACAGACTCAGCTGGTTTAACGCATCACGTTCAGCCGGCTCGAGTGAAACGATCGACTTCAGGTCGCCGTCCGATACCGTGATGTCCATACTTTCCGCCTTTCGGACAATAGCCCTGATCCGGGCGTGCGTATATTGGATGAACGGACCGGTAAATCCCTGCAGTTGAATCGATTCATTCGGATCAAACAGCATCCGCTTTTTGGGATCAACTTTAAGGAGGAAAAACTTAAGGGCTCCAAGGCCGATCATCTCGAACAGTTCTTTTGCCTCTTTCTCTTCCCAGTCGCCGATTTTTCCGATCGCCCGGGTTTGCTTTTCCGCCTCATCCACCATTTCCTGCATGAGTTCGTCGGCGTCAACCACCGTTCCTTCACGGGATTTCATTTTACCCGTCGGCAGATCCACCATGCCATACGACAAATGGAAGCAACGCTTTGCCCAATCAAAACCGAGTTTTTTTAAAATGAGGAACAAGACCTTGAAATGATACTCCTGTTCATTTCCAACCGTGTACACCTGCCCGGCGATTTTGGGAAAATCCCTGAACCGCAGAATAGCCGTCCCGATATCCTGGGTCATGTAAACCGAAGTGCCGTCGGATCTCAGCAGCACTTTCTGATCCAGTCCGTCGGAGGTCAGGTCAACCCATATCGACCCGTCGTCCTTCTTAAAAAAAACATCCTTCTCAAGGCCCTTCAGTACTTCTTCCTTTCCCAACAGGTAAGTATCGGATTCGTAGTACAATTTCTCAAAGTCAACACCCATGCGGGCATAGGTCGCCTCAAACCCACTGTACACCCAGCTGTTCATCATCCTCCACAAAGCGACGGTATCTTCATCCTTTTGCTCCCACTTGCGCAACATGTCAACAGCCATTACCATGATCGGAGCCTGCTTACCGGCTTCCTCCTCGGTAATTCCCTTACTCATCAATTCGCTGATCTGTGCTTTGTAGGTCTTATCGAATACCACGTAGTATTTACCAACAAGGTGATCACCTTTCAGCCCGCTGTTTTCCGGTGTCTCTCCATTGCCGAAAAGTTTCCATGCAGCCATCGACTTACAGATGTGAATACCCCGGTCGTTGATGATCTGTACCTTGTGTACTTTGTACCCGTTGGCTTTGAACAACTCCGCCACGCTGTATCCGAGGAAGTTATTTCTAAGGTGCCCGAGGTGCAGTGGTTTATTTGTATTGGGTGAAGAGTATTCCACCATTACCTCCTGTCCGTTATCCGGAAGTTGCCCATAATCAGCGTTGGCGTAAATACCGCGAAAGACGTCGACCCAAACACTGTCTTTCAGGACAAGGTTTAAAAACCCTTTCACAACATTGAACCGTTCGACCACACCTGAGCCGGCGACCAGATAGTCACCGATGAGTTTAGCGGTCTCTTCCGGGCTCTTCCGTGAAATCTTTGTCAGGGGAAAACAGACCAGGGTATGTGATCCTTCGAACTCCTGGTTGGTGGGCTGAAGCTGAAATTGATCGGTCGACTGACCAAATAAAGACGATAGCGCCTTTTGTATTTCGGTTTTTAAAATATGATCAGGACTCATGAAATGAATTCAGCTATAAAATAAGGAACGTCATGTACTGTATGTAGATAACCGTGATGTTGTTTACCACTCCAGTACATAAGCGAATATGAGAGGCGCCACGATCGTCGCATCACTTTCGATGATGAACTTCGGCGTTTCGATGCTGAGTTTTCCCCAGGTGATCTTTTCATTTGGCACAGCGCCGGAATATGAGCCATAACTGGTTGTTGAGTCGCTGATCTGGCAGAAGTAACTCCAGAAGGGAACATTATCCTTTTCCAGATCCTGGTGAAGCATGGGAACAACGCAGATGGGAAAATCGCCGGCTATTCCTCCGCCGATCTGAAAAAAGCCGATTCCGTCCTTGCCGGAATTTTTGATATACCAGTCGGCGAGCCAGGCCATGTATTCAATACCGCTTTTCATCGTGGAGGCCTTGAGTTCGCCTGTGTAAACATACGACGCGAAGATGTTTCCCATGGTAGAATCTTCCCATCCCGGCACAACCATGGGCATGTTCCGTTCGGCCGCTGCGATCATCCATGAATTCTGCGGATCGATCTCGTAATATTGCTTCAGGTCACCGCTATTGAGCAGCCTGAACATAAACTCGTGCGGAAATAAACGTTCACCTTTATCTTCGGCATCTTTCCAAACCTTGTACAGGTGCTTCTGTAATTTCCGGAACGCTTCTTCCTCGGGAATACAGGTATCCGTAACACGATTCAGGTGATGTTGCAGCAGATCCCATTCCTGTTCCGGTGTGAGATCACGGTAATTGGGAATACGTTTATAGTGCGAGTGTGCAACCAGATTCATAATGTCCTCCTCGAGGTTAGCCCCGGTACAGGAAATAATGTGGACTTTATTCTGGCGGATCATTTCGGCAAAGCTTATCCCCAATTCTCCGGTGCTCATTGCCCCTGCCAGGGTCACCATCATTTTTTTACCTGCTGCCAGATGCACTTTGTAACCTTTGGCTGCGTCCACCAGCGCAGCGGCGTTAAAATGCAGATAATGCTTTTCGAGAAAGGAAGAAATCGGTTTGTTTTGACTCATGATACTATTTAATTGGCGTTAAAACTCGTTTTCCGGGCGAAATTAAGGAAAAAGGATGAAGATTAAGGAGTAATTTAGGCTTGCTGTTTGAACCGAAATGTTTTTCAAAGTGATCGTCAGAGGTTTAAAGCAGCTTAAACAACAGAGAAATCCCGGTATGACCGTTCGTTCCATTCTTTTTATCTGCCTGTGCGCAGGAATACCGTTACAACTTACTGCCCAGGACAAGGACGGGTTCGTACTGGTAAAAAAAGAAGGATCGATCGCCATCTATGAACGGTGGCTGACGTTTCCATCTTCCAACCCGCCCGTAAAATCCCGGGAGGTGAAGGGAGAGTTTTTTTTCAACAACAGTATATACGCCGGCCTTCGGTTGCTGAAGAATGAGAAGAAGATCAGGGAGTGGCAAAGTCACGTGAGTGAATACAAGCTTTATCCGCTACGGGATACGACCACCTGGATGGAATATTCGTATCACGATATCCCCTGGCCGGTAAGCGACCAGGACCATTTTATGGAGTATAAAGTTACATCTCCCTACAAGGGAAAAATACTGAACATCTCATTTCAATCGAAAGTAAATGAAAAGCTGGCGCCAGTCCGCAAAGGTGTAACGCGCATGCAGCTATCGGGAAGCTGGACTATGGAACAAGTTGATCCCACCAAAGCTAAAGTAACGTACCGGATCCTGTCCAAGCCCATCGGCATACCAAAGATCTTTACCGACCCTATCATCCGCAGCAACATCATGACGACCATTGAGCAGTACATTGCGTTGCTGGAAAAATAAAACGTCGGACGCGTTCAGGAGGCGAGGACCGGCCTGGTGACGATCGATCTGGCCGTTGCTTCAAGGATCTCAAAGGCACTTTCGGCCATCCGGTTTTCCGTATCGAGCGTAGGGTTCACCTCAACAATCTCCCATGCACATACCTTGTGGCTTTTCGCTAGCTCGGCGTTCAATATTTTCGCTTCTTCAACGGTAAGGCCATTGGGCACAGGAGTACCCGTACCGGCGGAGATTCGCGAATCCAACGAATCGACGTCGAATGAAACGTAGATCGCGTCACAATGGTCGAGCATCTGCAGGGCCTTTTCGGCGATCACTGCGGGTCCGGATTTTTTGACGTCTTCCGTTTCGATAAAATTTACATTGTATTTGTTGACCAGGTAGTTTTCCGGTTTTTCGAGGTCGCGCACGGCGATATAGACGATATCTTCCGGGTAGATCTTCGGCCCGGGTAGCCCGACGTTCTTTATTTGTTCCCAATACTCCAGCGTCTCTCCCCTCGGGTCGTTTACCTTGCACTCTAGGTTATCAATTCCGGTCGCCATGGCGAGGGCCATACCGTGCATATTTCCCGAAGGGGTTGTAAATGGCGTATGGATATCCGCGTGGGCGTCAATCCAGATCACCCCAAGACGGATCTTCGGATCCGCTTTTTTGATCCCGGCGATTGTTCCGTAGGCGGTGCTGTGATCACCGGCAATGATCAACGGAAAAAACTCCTCCCAGATCGTCTCGTAAACCTCCAGGCATACACGTTCCTCCATGATCATTACACCGTCGATAAACTTGGCGTAGGAGTGCTTGGCACCGTCGAAGAGCAGTTCATTGACATTCTCGACCTCCACAGACTCATATTGCTTGAAGAAATCCGAATGCAGGTCCAGGCTGGCGATCTTGATGGCTTCAACACCCAGGCTCGCACCCCGGGTACCCGCCCCTATTTCAGACTTCACTTCAATGATCTTCAACTCTTTCACAGGAATATAAATTAAGTTTTGAATATGGTTATCGCTAAACTGGCAGAATCCCGGTTACCCGGGCGCCCTCAGAGGTCCGGTAAGGCGCGCATCCCGATGTATTCCGGGACAAAAACCAAGGAGGGAAAACGATTGACCATGCGTTCTGAATGTGTATTGCAAAGATGGCAAATTTATCACAATATTGCACCTCTTTCATGCCCGGAGGTTGATCGTTAGAGATGACAGTTGATCGAAAACCTGAAAGAATACACCTGTAGTGACATTAATATTAAGTTAAGATTTATTCACGGTCAACCCATAACGATTAACGTCCCACGATTCAATGAAGAGTTACCGCGAGCTCATTGAGCAAACTTTCGAGTTCCCTCAGAAAGAATTTAAGGTCCGAGACCATGAATTGCTGTTTAACGATGTACCCCTGATGGACATCATCAAGGAGTACGGCACGCCCCTGAAGCTGACCTACCTCCCCCGGATCAGCGAAAACATCCGGTTTGTGCAGGCGACATTCAACAGTGCGATCGAACGGTTCAAATATAACGGGAAATACACCTACTGCTACTGCACCAAGTCTTCGCACTTTTCTTTTATCATGGAGGAAGCGCTGAAGAACCAGGATGTCCATATGGAAACTTCCTCGGCATTCGATATTCCGATCGTCAGGTCTCTCTACGAACGTGGTAAGATCTCAAAAGACACCCATATTCTCTGTAATGGGTTTAAAATGCCCTCCTATCGCCAATATATCAGCGAATTATTGAATGATGGGTTTCAAAACTGCGTCCCCATCCTCGACAACCTGGGAGAGATCGATTTTTATGAGGACAACGTAAAGGTTCCCTACAAGGTGGGAATCCGGGTTGCCGCTGATGAGGAACCTAAATTTGAGTTCTACACCTCACGCCTGGGTATCCGTTACAGCGACATCAACAGTTTTTATAAGGACAAGATCGAGAACAGCAGCAAGGCTTCGCTGAAAATGCTGCATTTCTTTATCAATACCGGTATCAAAGACACCGCCTATTACTGGAGTGAACTCAGCCGTTTCATTTTCAAATACTGCGAGCTAAAGAAGATCTGCCCCAGCCTGGACTCCATCGACATCGGTGGCGGATTCCCCATCAAAACATCCCTCACTTTCCATTACGATTACAAGTACATGATCGAACAGATCGTGGAAAACATCAAATGGATCTGTGATAAGAACAACGTTCCCGTTCCAAACATTTTTACGGAATTCGGAAGCTATACCGTAGGCGAGAGCGGGGCGGTACTGTATTCGCTCGTGGATCAGAAATTGCAAAACGACAAGGAACTCTGGTACATGATCGACGGCTCGTTCATCACCCATTTACCGGATGCGTGGGGCCTCAATCAAAAATATATCCTGCTGGCATTAAACAAATGGGACGATCCCTACCACAAGGTTAATATCGGCGGCCTTACCTGCGACAGTATGGATTACTACAATTCGGAAGCGCACACCGGCGAAGTGTTCCTTCCGATGATCACCGACGAGGAGCCGCTTTACATCGGATTCTTTCATACGGGCGCCTACCAGGAATCGCTTGGTGGATACGGGGGTATTCAGCATTGCCTTATCCCCGCTCCCAAACATGTTCTGATCGACCGCGACGAGGACGGCGTAATTACGACGAAGCTTTTTGCCAGAGAGCAGACGAGCGAAAGTATGCTGAAGGTATTGGGGTATTGAAGGATAAAGCAGTTCCATTCACGTGGACACGCTCATTTCTCACCCGATCATCACCTATACCGGCCTAAAATTTCATGGGTACTTCCTTGAAGCCTGCGGGGATTGTAAAATCAGATCCCGGTAAAGATTGTTTTTTCAGTTCGGTAACTTCCATCACCATCTTGCCCTGGGGCATCATCATTTCCATTTTCAGCGGAACCCCTTCGATTTGTTCGTAAAAAAGTGCCTGTTTGCCGTTACCTATCCGCTGATGGGAAAGGCTTTTGAAGTCGAAGTCCTTGATCGCCGTGGTCGTCCAGAAATTCTGCTGCATGGAGTGCCCCTGAACGGCCGATTCAACAATATACCGGGTACACGTATACCCCATCACCTTGGCTGTCTCCCCGGTTTTGGTGACTTTTATATCCATTTTCGTATCAGGGTCCTTTGATGCATCTGCGCTCGCCTGCGGCAACGGCGAATACGTCCTGGCTTCGCGATCGATTCGGTACGAAACCTTTTTGTCCGCGAGAAAAAGAAACTCCATGTTGGCCATCATACCACCTTGCATGGTCGTCAGTACATTCTGGTTTTTTATTTTGATAATGTACCCGGTCGGCATCATGGAGCTTAGATCACCTCCGCCCTGCATCATTTTCATAGCAGCCTCCATCTGTGCTTTCATTTGCGGATTGGATTCCAGCATCGCTTTAAACTGCGGGTCATTCATCTTCTCTTTCATCTCCTCCATCTGCGCTTTTGTGGCAGGGTCATCCATTTTTTTCTTCGCTTCTTCCATCTGCGCCTTCATCTTCGGGTCCGTGATCTCCATGTTGATCTTCCATGTAATCACACCTTCAAAAGTCTGCGCATGAACCATCATACCTGAACATACCAGCATCGCCAGCAGTATTTTTTTCAGTACATTTTTTTCCCGTCTCATAAGCGTTGTCGTATTAGAACTCCAAAACAATATATAAAAGAATTCCGCATTCTTACCTGACTTTTTACTTTTCCCTTTACCCTTTTTGGGCTATATTCAATTCCATTTCCTTCCATTTGTTCATTTCTAAACCACTCGCCTTATGAAATGCTCAATTGATGCCTTGAATATCCTTCCGCATCCAGGTCCACGGGCATTCCATGTGACGACTAAACGCTACGCACATGAAAATTTATGATGAAAAACACCTGAAGAACATTGTTCTGTTGGGGGCGCCGAAGGCCGGCAAGACCCTGCTGGCCGAGGATATGATTTTTGAAGCCGGTATTGTTCACCGCCGGGGTACCATCGAAGGTAAAAATACGGTGTCCGACTTTCATGAGATAGAACAGGAAAGAGGCAACTCCGTATTTGCCTCCTCCATGCATACCGAATGGCGCGATTATAAGATCAACATTATCGACACACCGGGCTTTGATGATTTCATCGGTGAAATGATCTCGGCGGTACGAGTCGCCGATACCTGTGTAATGGTCATCAACGCCCAGCACGGGGTTGAAGTCGGTACGGAACTCATCTGGGATTACATCGACCAGTTCCAGAAGCCGCTGATATTCGCCATTAACCAGGTGGATCACCCGAAGTCCGATTTTGAAAATGCCCTTCACACCTTACAGGAAAAATTCGGTCACGCTGTGGTACAAATGCAGTATCCGGTTAATCAGGGAGAACGTTTTAATGCGATCATCGACCTTCTCAAGATGGTGATGTATCAATTTCCCCCGGAGGGCGGAAAGCCGGAAAAACTTCCCATCCCGGCATCGGAAAAAGAGAAAGCGGACCGCCTTCACAACGAACTAGTTGAACGCGCCGCGGAAAATGATGAGGGACTGATGGAGAAATATTTTGAGAAGGGAACGCTGGATGAAGATGAAATGCGGGAAGGACTTCGCCTGGGTATGATCCACCACGATGTATTCCCCCTGTTTGTGATGTCGGCGAAGAAAAATATGGGCAGCGGACGGATGATGGGATTCATCGACAACGTCGCGCCGTCACCGCTGGAAGCAAAACCGGAATTTACGGAGGAGGGTAACGAGATCGCGTTTGACCAGTCGAAACCGGCCGTTCTTTTTGTTTTCAAAACGCACATCGAACCTAACCTGGGTAAGCTGTCGTTTTTTAAAGTTATTTCAGGAGAGGTCAATACGACATCGGAACTGGTAAACAGTCAGACCGGGTCCGTGGAAAAGATCCATCAGCTGTTTATCATGGACGGGAAAACGAGGAATCCAGTAGACAAACTGGTAGCGGGCGATATCGGTGCCACGCTCAAACTAAAGGATACCTATACCAACCAGACCTTGCATGCCCGCGGATACGACGTCACGGTGAAGCCGATCGAATTTCCCGAGCCGCGGATTCGCACGGCTGTTATCGCCCTGAGCAAAAAAGACGATGAAAAAATCGGGGAAGTACTGCATAAAATCCACCAGGAAGATCCGACGCTGCAGGTCGAGTATTCCAAAGAAATCAAACAACTGCTGATTTCAGGACAAGGTGAATTACACCTGGCCGTTTGCAAATGGTACCTGGAAAACGTGTACAAACTGCAGGTGGACTTTGAGAGCCCCAGGATTTCCTACCGCGAAACCATCCGCAAGGCAGCCAACGCAAATTACAGGCATAAAAAACAATCCGGTGGTGCTGGTCAGTTCGGCGAAGTCCATCTCAAAATCGAACCTTATACGGAGGGGATGCCGGAGCCGTCGGAATTCCCTGTTCGGGGAAAAGAAGTAATCGATCTGGATTGGGGCGGGAAACTGGTTTTTTACAATTGTATTGTCGGCGGTGTTATCGACACCCGTTTTATCCCGTCGATTCTGAAAGGTGTGATGGAAAAAATGGAAGAAGGTCCGATCACCGGATCGTACGTCAGGGATGTGCGCGTGATGGTTTACGATGGCAAGATGCACCCCGTGGATTCCAATGATATATCCTTCAAGATCGCAGGGATGATGGCATTTAAGGATGCTTTTCTCAGATCGGAGCCACAACTCCTGGAGCCTATATACGACCTTGAGGTTATGCTGCCCGAAGATGTCATGGGCGAAGTCATGGGTGACCTGCAAACCCGGCGTTCGCTGATCATGGGTATGGACAGCAAGGGTAATTACCAGGTGATCAGGGCTAAGACGCCACTGGCGGAACTGGACCGTTATTCGACCACGCTCCGTTCCCTATCCCAAGGCAGGGCACGGTTTACACAACATTTCGCCGAGTTTTCCCCGGTACCTTTTGACGTTCAGCAGAAGCTGGCCAAAAACACCCGGGAACTGGAGATAGCCTAATTACAGGATTCCAGCCCTTTCTCTGCAAATCCCTCAACACGGGTTAGTTGAGATGGGGAATTTTTGCAAAAAAAAATTCACTCCACCGGGCATTTCCAGGTTAATGCCAAAGGATGCCTGCCGGTGTGGTCGCATAACATGGCTGGTTCGCCTCTTTTCCAGCCATAGCGTTAAAATTCAGAAAAACCAAGTTTCGTAAACGATTGTTTAAATAGTGACTTTTTATAGATTTGTCAAATCCGCCTAGCCACGTGAACAACGCCATCGTCATTATCCCCACGTACAAAGAACGCGACAATATCCGAGCGATCATTGATACGGTATTTGGTTTACCAAAGGACTTCCACATTCTGATTGTCGATGACAATTCACCTGACGGAACGCCCGAGATCGTAGAACAAATGCAGCTGGGTTATAATGAGACGGAAACAAAACTACACCTGGTGAAGCGTAATGGTAAACTGGGCCTGGGGACCGCTTATATCACCGGTTTCAAGTATGCGATCGAAAAAGGCTATGATTTCATCCTGGAGATGGATGCGGATTTTTCGCATGATCCTAAAGACCTCGTGAACCTTTACCTGACATGCTCCGAGCGGGGAAGCGATGTAGCGATCGGTTCACGTTACGCTACGGGTGTAAACGTCGTGAACTGGCCCATCGGAAGAGTTCTACTCTCCTACTTTGCCAGCAGCTATGTGCGGTTGATCACGAGCATGCCGATCCGCGATACCACAGCTGGTTTCGTATGTTACCGCAAGAAGGTTCTGGAGACGATTCCGCTCGACCAGGTTAAATTCGTAGGATACGCTTTCCAGATCGAGATGAAATTTCTCGCTTGGAAATTCGGGTTCACCCTGAACGAAGTTCCGATAATCTTTACCGAACGCACACGTGGTGAATCTAAAATGTCAGCCGGAATCTTCAAGGAAGCATTCTTCGGTGTTCTTCAAATGACCATTCAAAGCTGGTTTAAGAAGTACATCCCCTTCGGTCAGTCTTCTTAAACCAATACTTCGAAAAAAATCACTCCTGAAACCCGACGAACGTGATGGGTCCGACGTGCGATTTTACCAATTCCAGGTCCGGCTCGGTAATCTCGGCTTCGTAGCCATCTTCCTTCAACATGTTCAGGATGTCTTCGGCGGCTTCCCGTTGCTTGTAGATGTGATAATCTTCACGCGCAAACACCGGATAACGGCCTAGTTTCTGTTCACGGTCGACAAAGTTGAAACCACAGAGAAACAGCTTGCTGTCTTTGTGCTGGATGCGGAACAACGGCATCTGGGGATACTGTTGCAACCATTCCACAACTTCTTCCCGGGTCCCCTGAATAATCTCAGTGAGTTTGTAGATCTTCATCACCTCCCCCTGATTGGGTTTGTCCAGCATTCGAAGGTCGAAATTGTGGACATAAGATGACAAGCCTACACAACCACATAAAACCATCAGCGGATTCTGTGCGTCGCCGTGCAACCGCACGTCCAGATTCTTCGCATTAAAGAACGCCTGGAGTCTACGGTTACGTTTAGTAATCGTGTTCGTTAGGTCAGGCCTAACTGGGTTTTTGAATTTTAACTGCATAACATTTAAACATTTCGGATAAGGGTGGGCTCCCTGTTAAAACAAAAATATAAAATTATTTCAGTATCCGCTGCGATTACTAGTCAAACCGAATGGTTTTGATCGGGTTTATCCTCGCAATTACCATCGTAGGAATCAGTAGCACCACGGTAACAACGAGGAAGGTCAGAATGTTTAAAAAAATAATCACTTCCACATTCCATCCGATGGGAACAAAGCTCATATAGTAGTCGTGCGGGTTCAACTTTACAATTCTGAATTGATCCTGAAGGAGGGCCAGACCGAGGCCAATCAGATTGCCCAGCAGAAGTCCCTTTCCTATAAGGTTGATCCCGTTGAAGATGAAAACCGACCGGATGAGACGGTTATCGGCGCCCATCGCTTTTAACATCCCGATCATCTGGGTCCTCTCCATAACCAGAATGAGCACAATGGAGATCATATTCACACACACCACGATCAGGATTATGCCAAGCAGAATATTAACCTGTCTGCTCAATAAATTAAGCCATTCGAATACCTGGATAAATTTGTCGCTGATCCGCTCGATGTTAAGATCAAAATCCATGGTCTCTCCAATAGCATAGCCGGCTTCATCGATCTGAACGGGATCGTCTACAAAAATTTCAATGCCACCCGCAATACTGTCAGACCAGTCGTTGAGCCGCTGAATCATCCGGATATCAGCAAGGATCACTTTGCTGTCAAAGTACTCCGATAAATTCGTCTCGTAAATACCGGCGACCTGGAGCTTTCTGAGGCGCGGCGGGTTTTGAATAAAATGAACAATAATATCATCACCGACTTTCAGGTTGAGCTTGTTGGAAATAATGCGGCTGATGACCACCTGGTTCGCATATCCTGAATCCGGGAAGTCAATAAATTGTCCTTCCACCATATTTTCCCGGAAAGCATCGAGGTCGAAACTTTTACCTACACCTTTCACCAGTACGCCGAGAATTTCATCACCTGCGGTTTTTATCAGGCCGGCCTTTCGCGCATACTCCTGGACATGGGTGATGAAGGGAAATTTTGTCGGCTCATCGTATATCCTGATGTGATAATTCATGGGCTCTTCTTCCGGCGAATTGCTCATCGTGAACTTCGTCACGGACAAATGTCCGCTGAAACTGTATACTTTGTTTTTCACAGTTTGCTGAAAGCCAAGCATAACCAGGAAGGAAATGATCGATGCACCTAATCCAACACCGATACTGGCTATAGCAATTTTATGAATAGCCGAAGAAAACCCTTGCTTTTGCTCGCGACTGATTCTTTTGGATATGAAATATGAAAGGTTCAAGGGTTATTGCTAACTTTTCAGTTTGTTAAGTTCTCATGCAAAATAAGCGAACAATGGTCCACAACCAACTGTGCCCTGGGATCCGCGCGAGATTTTACAGTGTGTGACTTAATCACCGGATGCCGGGACGGTTACAACGACGGTTTATTTGCAGAAGATGATAAATTTGCACCATGAAAGACATTAGATTGATTGTCCTTTTTCCCCTGTTACTGGCGAGCTTTCAGTGCAGTAGTCACAAAGGACCCGATAATGCGGATACGGTCGCCGTCCGTCCCGAAGTGCCGGCCCTCGAAAGCGACCTCCTTACGGGGGCACAGCAGCTTGATGTCCTGCTTCCCAAACTCCGCGACAAGCGGGTTGCGCTGGTTGTAAACTATACTGCGACGGTCGGAAAACGTCACCTGGCCGATACCTTAAGAAGTTACGGGGTATCGATAAAAAAAATTATGTCGCCGGAACACGGCTTTCGCGGCACAGCTACCGCCGGTGAACATGTTAAAGACGGATTTGACAGCAGGACAGGATTACCCGTCGTGTCCCTTTACGGAAAGGATAGAAAACCAACGGCTGCCCAACTCTCGGACGTCGACATCGTCATTTTTGATATACAGGACGTTGGTGTCAGGTTTTTCACGTACGTCGGAACACTTCATTATGTGATGGAAGCCTGCGCAGAGAACGGTAAAAAGCTGATCGTGCTCGACCGGCCCAATCCGAATGCAGGTTATATCGACGGTCCGGTGCTCATGCCCGAATTCAAATCATTTATCGGTATGCATCCCGTACCGGTTGTTCACGGGATGACAATTGGGGAATATGCGCAAATGATAAATGGTGAAGGATGGCTGGAAGGGAAAAAAAAATGTGAATTGGAAATCGTGGCGCTGAAAAACTGGACGCACGCCGACGAATATTCATTACCGCTGAAACCTTCGCCCAACCTTCCCAACGACCAGGCCGTACGACTGTATCCATCCATTTGTTTTTTCGAAGGGACAGCCCTGAGCCTGGGCCGCGGGACAAAATTTCCTTTTCAGGTTATCGGTCACCCTGATCTCAGGAACATGCCATTCCAGTTTACTCCGATGGACACAGAAGGTATGGCCATCGATCCTCCCCTCGAGAACAAACTCTGCTACGGATTAGACCTGCAGCATGTACCGGTCGCCAAAAAGGTGGATTTGCATTATCTCATCGATATGTATAACGCGTTTCCCGACAAAGACAATTTTTTTGTACCACACTTTGCCCGGTGGGCTGGAAATACGCTTCTCGCGAAACAGATCAGGGATGGAATGAGCGAAGAACAGATCCGCGCCTCATGGCAGAAAGATCTCGATCAGTTTAAAGAACTGAGAAAAAAGTATTTACTATACCCTTAAAAAAATTATAGCGTTAAGGCATCAAGCCGCGATCGCTGTAATTGAACTGTTGCCCGAGGGCCCGATGATCTCATGACAAAATCCGAAAAGGTAAACGACATCATCAACATCCTGAATGAATATTACCCGGAACCGCAGGTTCCGTTACACCACAAGGATGCCTATACGCTTTTGATCTCCGTGTTACTTTCCGCACAGTGCACGGATATCCGTGTGAATAAAACCACTCCCGCGCTTTTTAGTCGCGCAGACAATCCATTTGATATGGTGAAGATGAGTGTCGATGAAATCCGCGACATCATAAAACCGTGCGGATTGTCGCCGATGAAATCGAAAGGGATCCACGGCCTTTCGAAAATACTCATTGAAAAATATAACGGCGAAGTTCCGGATACCTTTGAGCAACTGGAAGAACTTCCGGCTGTGGGACACAAAACAGCTTCCGTTGTAATGACGCAATGGTTTGGGCTGCCTGCATTCCCCGTAGATACTCATATTCACCGCCTGGCTTACCGGTGGGGACTGACAAACGGAAAAAGTGTTGAACAGACCGAAAAGGATCTGAAACGCCTTATCCCACAAGAGCATTGGAACAAAGCACATTTACAAATCATCTACTTTGGAAGGGAATACTGCCCTGCCCGGGGCCACATCTGGACGACGTGTCCCATTTGTAAAAAATATATGCGAAAAGACCTGAGGGATTAGCCGCGACAGGTATCAAAAATAAAGATCCAATTGCTTTATTTCGCACAACGATCAACGACAAGTACATGCAGGAGCTGAGAATTATATTTATGGGTACACCGGAGTTTGCCGTGCCAAGCCTGGAGATCCTGGTTGGTAACGGATACAACGTCGTCGCTGTCGTAACCGCTCCGGACAAACCGCAGGGGCGGGGGCAAAAGGTTGTCTTTTCGCCCGTAAAGGAGAGCGCCATCCGGCACCAGATACCTGTACTGCAGCCCACGAATCTCAAATCAGGGGAATTCCTCGACGAACTGAAAAGTTACCGGGCGAACCTTCAGGTGGTCGTCGCGTTCAGGATGCTGCCCGAATCCGTATGGGCAATGCCGTCGATCGGCACATTCAACCTGCACGCATCTTTGCTTCCTCAATACCGTGGTGCTGCTCCCATCAACTGGGCTATTATAAACGGGGAAAAGGAAACAGGGGCAACGACATTTTTTCTGAAACACGAAATTGACACGGGAAGTATCATCTTCCAGGAAAGAGAACCTATCCACGATCACGATACCGTTGGTTCCTTGTACGACAGGCTGATGAAAATCGGGGCGCAACTTGTTTTAAAGACGGTGAAGGCCATCGAGAAAAACTACTATCCTTCGTTGCCGCAGCCGGAAAATGAAACGATCAAACATGCGCCGAAGATCTTTAAAGAAACGTGCGAAATAAACTGGCATCAGACGGGGGAGCAGATCAGAAATTTTGTTCGCGGCCTGAATCCGTATCCAACGGCATGGTGTCTGTTTTCGGGAAAGTCCTTTAAAATACACCAGGTATCGTTAGTGGCCCGGAACGAGAATAAATCGGAGCCCGGTTACACGGACACCGACAACAAAAATTATCTTTATGTAAAAACCCTTGATGGCTGGATCTCTGTCGATGAAATTCAGGCGGAGGGAAAAAGGAAAATGAATATCCAGGAGTTTTTCCGGGGTAATAAATTATAATTTAATGCGGTGGGCCGTTACGTTGTAACTGTTTCGTTGACGAACATGGCGCACGGCTTTTCGTAAAACGTATGATTATATCATTGATCGCAGCACTCAGCGAAAACAGGGTGATCGGAAAAAATAATGACCTTCCATGGCAACTGCCTGACGATATGAAATATTTCATGCAAACGACCAAAGGACATCATACGATCATGGGCCGCAAAAACTATGATTCTATTCCGCAAAAATTCAAGCCACTTCCCAATCGCATAAATATTGTAGTCACACATCAGCAAAACTTCCAGGCGCCGGGATGTATTGTCGTCAACTCACTGGAGAAGGGGCTGGAGATTGCCCGTGCGAATGGCGAGCAGGAGACTTTTATAATCGGCGGATCCGAGATCTACAAGCTCGCCATGCCCTATGCCGATCGTTTATACCTGACCGAAATACACGCGGTGATCGAAGGCGATACCTACTTCCCGGATGTAAACCCCACCGAATGGATAGAAACGTCACGGCGCTACCACCAGGCGGATGACAGGCATTTGTACAAATTTGATTTTGTTATTTACGACAATATAAACTCCTGATCCATAACGATGAGACAGAAATTAAACCTGATCACCCTTGGTGTATCCGACTTTCAACGTTCAGTTGATTTTTACGAAGGTCTAGGCTGGAAAAAATCCCCCGCAAGTGTAGAAGAACTTGCGTTGTTCCCCTTGGGGGGAATAGTGCTAGCTTTACATCCAAGGATTGCCCTCGCCGCGGATGCCGGGGTAAGTGAAGCCGGATCCGGTTTTTCCGGGCTTACCATTTCATATAATGCAAAAAGTGAAAAGGAAGTTGACGATGTGCTGGAAAAGGTAAAAACGCTGGGCGCCACCGTTATTAAACCCGCTCAGAAGGTGTACTGGGGTGGGTACAGCGGGTACTTCAAAGATCCGGACGGCCATTTGATCGAGGTAGCCTACAACCCCTTCTGGGAGCTTGACGAAAACGATAATATAAAATTACCTTAACAGATGTCTGTACTCACCAATAAGGTTGTCTGGCTGACGGGGGCATCTTCCGGGATCGGCGAAGCTTTAGCCTATGAACTTTCCAAAAAAGGTTGCAGGTTAATCTTGTCGGCAAGGCGTATCGAAGAACTTGAACGTGTGAAGAGTAATTGTGCGAAGGACGCGCAAGCCGATATTCGGGTTCTTGCGGTCGACCTGTCAGCTCCTGACACACTGGAACCGTTAACCCGATCGGCTATTCAACTGTTCGGTCACATTGATATCCTCATCAACAACGGAGGTATAAGTCAACGTAGTATGGTACAGGAAACATCGATGGATGTTTACCGCCGTATTATGGAGGTGAATTTTTTCGGCGCAGTAGCACTGACAAAATACATCCTTCCCCACCTCGTCAGCCGGAAGTCCGGACAAATAGCGACATTAAGCAGTGTGGCCGGAAAACTGGGGACACCTTTTCGCTCCGGCTACGCAGCTTCTAAACATGCCCTGCACGGGTTCTTCGACGCGGTTCGTGCGGAGCATTACAAAGACAATATTCACGTAACCATGCTGTGCCCGGGAGTCATTCATACACCCATAACATACTCCGCGCTGACCGGCGACGGAACACCTCTTAACAAAATGGACAGCCTTCAGGCAAAGGGCAAACCGGTTGACTGGTGTGCACGGGAGATCGTTAAGGCCATCGAAAAAAAGAAAGAGGAGGTCTATATCGGCGGAAAGGAAATCCTGCTCATTTATATAAAGCGGTTTTTGCCCTCCTTGTTTTCCAGGATCATACGAAATGTAAAAGTGAGGTAGTATAAACGCTAACCGGAAAGTTGTGGAGCTGTATCAAATTCCTTTTATCATAATTCTCGGCTTTGGTGCGGCTTTCCTCAATACCGTCGGTGGAGGCGGTTCACTATTCACGGTACCCATACTCACGTTCATGGGTGTTCCTATTACCATGGCAAATGCCACTGCCCGGGTAGCTATCCTTGCGCAGAACCTTACTGCTGTGGGTGGATTCAAAAGTAAAAAAGTTGAACTTCCGCTGCGCTACAGCCTTTTTCTGGGGCTTGTGTCGCTGATCGGAGGATTTATCGGTTCACTCCTCGCATCTACCGTTGATGATAAGGTCTTCAGCCGCATCTTCGTGGTGGTAATGATCTTTTCTATCGGACTCGTCATTTTTGATCCTTTCCGTTCCGACAACAAGGTCGAAAAGATGTCGGCCAAACGTCAGGTTATCGGAACAATTTGTTTTTTCTTCATCGGAATATACGGAGGATTTGTTCAGGCGGGCATCGGTTTTCTCGTTATTGGTGTCCTCAGTCTCGTCAATAACTTTACGCTGGTTAAGACGAATTACATCAAAGTGTTCGTAGCGATCGTTTACACAGGCGTGTCCGTTGCCGTGTTCGCGTGGGAAGGAAAGATCATCTGGCAAACAGGCTTTATCCTCGCTATCGGTCACGCATTGGGCGGCTGGTATGCCAGCCGGTGGAGCGTTGACAAAGGCGAAGTGTGGATCAAACGGGTAATGATCGTCTCTGTCATTGGCATGGCCGTTAAGTTATGGTTCTTTCCATGAAAGAACGGGTTGTATTCCTGCACTACCACGGAATAGGTCACATCAACCCCTGCCTTCCGCTGGCTAACATGCTCAGGGAAAAACGCTATGATGTTTTTTTCTCAGGTGTCGAGCACTTCAGGCTATACGTTACGCACCAGCACTTCCCTTTTTACGGGTTAAAGTCCGTACCGTTTGGCCTCGGGTTTGAGACCTGGACAAATACCATCGGCAAAAAGAAAAGCGTTTACTTTTCCACACTCCTCGACCGAATAACGGACCGGCTATATACCCAGCGTGAAACGGAGTTAATTAAGATGCTTGATGAGCTTCGTCCCAATATTGTTTTACTGGATGCCAACCAGGCAACCGACTTCATCATTCTCTATCCTCATCTCCTGGCAAGAGGTATCAAAATGGCTATCCTGCATAACATGTTGCCCGCTGCCATTATTCCCGGGCGGCCGCCCATCAACTCCTACGCGATTCCCGGGGACAAAAAAAGCGAACAGGCCGCCATGCGAACCTGGCGAAAACAGAACCTCGTAAAAAAATGGCGGAAAAAATTAACGTATTTCTTTTTTGACGATCAGTTCATCATCAACAGGAGGTTGAAAAAAAACAGGATCCCCATTCGCTTCATTTCCCGGGTTCCCAGTCTTTTCAATTTTACGGTCAACGGGGTAACGGAACTTGTATTCGCCCCGCGGGAGTTTGACTTCCCGGACTTTGCCCCCGGGCCAAACCAGCATTACATCGGCTTCATAGCGTCGATGCAGCGGGACTTCGGAAGTGAAAAATTCAGGGAAGTCAGGGCGGCAATCCTTTCGCAAAAAACGACAAAAGGGTCGAAGCTAATCTATTGTTCATTCGGGACGACCGATCCGGATGATAAGACGGTCATCCCGGCGTTTGTCGCGAAACTGATCCGTGTATCCTGCCGCCTGAAGCACGTGCTGGTCCTGTCGGTCAGGGACGAAAAAATGCTGAAAGAAATTCAGCAATATCCTGGGGAAGGAATTTATACCTTTCAATCCTTACCTCAGGTCGAATTGCTCAACGATGCCGACCTTTTTATTACCCACGGAGGGCTTAGTTCCATTAAGGAGGCTATCGACGCGGAAGTTCCCATGCTGGTATACCCTGTTCACGCAACGTATGATCCAAAGGGAAATGCTGCCCGCGTTGTCTTTCACGGGATGGGATTGAGAGGCGATCCCGCAAAAGACTCGGAACACGAAATCCAAACCAAAATCAACCGGTTATTGTCCGGAACTGAATTCAGGGATCATGTGGTGAAGATGAAGGAGTTGAACCGACGGAACGATCCCGGGCGGTTTATATCCATCCTCGAACAGCTGAAGCCATTCAGTTCTCCCTGATCACGAAATCAAAAATCAAACGGGAAACGTTCGCCATCATACGGGTTGCTGCTTCATCGTCGCGAAGGTCCTTTCCCAACAGAACGACAACATATTTTCGGCCATCCGGGAGGAAGACGATCCCCGAATCGTGATGAACGCCTGTGATACTTCCCGTCTTGTGCGCGACTTTTACATCGCCGGGCAACTTCGCCGGGATGATGCTGTTAAAACGCTGGTCGCCCAAAATTTTGATCATAGCCCCGGACGCGGCGCTATCCACCAATTGGCCGAGTGCCATTTTTTCATAGATCAGCATCAGGTCGTAGGCAGTCGTGGTATTGTTCAGTCCTTTCGCAAAGGCCTTGTCATCCTCGACACCGCGGAGGATCTGAATATCCCGGGCGCCTAGTTCACGCATTGTCGCCGTCACTTTCCGTGCGTCCACCAGGTCGATGATGATGTTGGTCGAAAGGTTGCTGCTGACAATGATCATGTCGTAAACAAGCGTGGACAACATCCGTTTTTTCCCGATCTGCCGGTAAAGTGCGTGCTCGCTGTCATCGAGTGAATCGAGGCTGTACACGCTTCCATCGACAATACTTTTGAATTCATTTATCACCGTGATGGAATCGTCCATGGAAAATCTCCCTTCAGCGGCCTGTTTGAAAACTTCGATCATGACCGGCGTTTTCATGGTACTGGCGGCGTGAAAGTTGTCATGTTCATGGATCAGCAGTTCCTTTCCGGTACTCAAGTCCTTAAAAGCAACGGCAAAAAATCCCGGCTCTTTCGAAAGTTCATTTTCAACGTCCCGCCTTAGCCGGTCGGCAGAGTCACTGCAGGAAACAAACATCAGGATAATACCAAGGAAAGTCAGGGCAGCCGGGAAACGCATAATTCTAAAGTCATTAAAAGCTCAATTTAGCAATCCAATCCGATTGTTTATCTTACGTAAACCAAACACCACCACGTTATGAAAAACTATATAGTTTTAGTTTTCGCTTTTGCCCTTACAAACTGCGATGTAAAAACCACCGTAAAGACCGGAGATCCAATATCCGAGGAAAAGACTAAAGAAGTCCTGGAACACCACTGGAAGACCTTCCAGGCCAACGATCTCGAAGGGACGATGGCTGACTACGCGGAAGAATCGGTGCTGATCACTCCCGACAAGACCTATGTCGGGCTGCAGGAGATAAGGGAAAATTTTATAGCGGCCTTTGAGGCATTTCCAAAAGACTCCAGTACGTTGCAACTTGACAAGTCGATCGTTCACGACGATATCGGATACATCATCTGGCAAGCCACTACACCGCGGTTCAAATTGCAGTACGGCACCGACACGTTCGTGATACGCGACGGAAAGATCGTACGTCAGACATACGCCGGCGTTGCAGGTCCACTCTGATTCATGCCTGCGGAAGTTGCGGTCAAGTCGATACTGAATAAGACAAGGCGAAGAGATCCCTGGTTTCTGGATGACTATACCATTAACCCCTATAGCGGATGTTCTTTCAACTGCCTCTATTGTTACATCAGAGGAAGTAAGTACGGCGAGCATATGGAAGAAAAGCTGAGCGTAAAATCCAATGCACCGGACCTACTCGAGAAACAATTAAAAAACCGGGCCAGGAAAGGTCAGTACGGGATCATCGTGCTATCGTCCGCGACTGACCCTTACCTGCAGGTTGAAAAAGACTATCAGATGACACGAAGGATCCTGGAAGTGATTCTCCGCTACAGGTTCCCACTCCACATCATTACAAAATCCGACCTGGTCGTCCGCGATTTTGATTTGTTTGAACAAATTAACGCGAACGCGATCCTCCCCCCCGACCTGGAAGGTATTCTCCAACAGAAGGTGCTGATCACATTTTCCTTTTCAACGACCGACAACGGGATCGCAAGAATTTTCGAGCCGGGTGCCACGCCGCCATCAAAAAGACTGGAGACGGTTACGAAAACACTGACAGCCGGATTTTATTCGGGTATCAGCCTTATGCCACTCCTGCCCTACATAACGGATACACCGGATCATCTGAATACGATGTTCAAAACCTTTTGTGATATCGGTGTAAAGTATCTTTTGCCATCAGGCCTCACGTTATTCGGTAACGGCCCGCACGACAGCAAAAGCCTCGTTTTCGCCGCTGTGCAAAAACACTATCCGGAGCTTCTTGATCAGTACCATAAACTCTTTTCATACGGTTTCCGGCTTCCGGCCTGGTATGGCGACAATCTCTACCGCAGAACGTCGGAGCTGAGCAGGCAATACAATCTCAAAACCTCAATCACTCCTTAGTCCGATACCGCACGTATCCGACCGCCCATGAACAAAGGGAATTCAACAAATGACCAAAAGGAAATCAAATTGAGTGTTTTATGTTTTTGGCCCGAAATTCGAAATGACCAGATACCTGACTTAAATACTGATGCGTCTGACCGGTCCTCCTATTACTTTTTGCCCCGGCCGAACACATGACCGACTGCACCATGTATTGAAAGCCCCGGCGATCAATAAACGGTTATTGCTTCCATCAATCTACAAACTATGATCTTCAACCATTTTGTATTAGCCTGGCGTAATCTCTTGCGCCATAAAGCATTCACGATCATTAACATTATCGGGCTATCCATGGGCATTACTTCCGCCCTTGTGATCAGTCTGTTTATCCGTTACGAAACCAGCTTTGATCAATTCCACGCCCGGTCCAACGACATCTACAAAGTCGTACAGGAAACGAAATTTGCGGAGGAAACCTACTACTGGAACACTACAGCCTACCCGCTGGCGGAGGCCATTCGAAATGATTTTGCGCAGATACCCCTGGTCACACAGGTAAGCGGGCCGGTGAACAGAATGTTCCGGATCGAAGATGAAGGAGGAAATATTTCGCGCTACGAAGAACAGTACGTGTTGTACGTTGATCCATTTTATCCCAAGGTATTCGATATCGCATGGATACAGGGTGATCCCAACACCGCGTTAAGCAAACCAAACACCGTAGTCCTGACCAGGAGTCTCGCGAAAAAGTACTTCGGCAAAGACGGGGACGAAAAATCCCTACTGGGCCGGAGCATCTTCCTGAACAATAAAGACGCGCTGACGGTGACCGGATTGATTGAAGACGCACCACCGACCACATCGTTAAAGTATTCGATGCTGATTCCGTACGAGTTTTTCAGGATCAATAATCCTTATCCCACATCAAACTGGTCCGGAAATTATCAGGGAACGACATTTATTGTCCTGAAAAAAGAGCAAGGGCCTGCTGAACTGGAAAAGCAACTGCACACCTGGAAGAAAAAGTATCTTAAACCCGAAGACGACAACCGGATTGATTACCGGTTGCAACCTCTGAAGGAATCCCATACGGACGAAAAGTTCGGAAGTGCACCGCAGAGTTATACGATGCCTTCTAAGGTTATCTATGCAGCAGCGGGTACGGCTGTATTTATGTTAATGATCGCATGTGTGAATTTTATAAATCTCGCTACCGCCCAGGCAGCGGGACGGGCGCGGGAAGTTGGTGTCAGAAAAGTGATGGGAAGTTCACGATTCGGGCTGGTCAAACAATTCCTGTACGAACACACCCTGCTGGTCAGTGTTACGGTACTCCTTTCCATTGCTCTCACGCAATTGTCCATTTCGGGGATCAATCAAATGCTCGCCATCATCCAGCTTCAGCTTTCCATGGACTGGACCCTGTTTGCGCTGGCAATATGCATCGGTTGTGTGATTATTGTCCTGGCCTGTTTATATCCTTCCATTGTCATGGCCTCCTACCGGCCGGTGGAAGCACTGAAAAATAAGATAGGCAGTTCCACATCGGGCCTTTCGCTGAGGCGCGCATTAATCGTTGTGCAGTTCTCCATCGTTCAGCTTTTTATAATCGGTACATTGGTCGTCGGATCTCAAATGAATTTTCTTAAGTATTCGGATATGGGATTCAGCCAGGAAGATCCGGTCCTTGTCACTAACCTCAATGAGCTGGACAAGCGCGAAGCGTTTCAGCAGAAACTGCTCACGAATCCGGAAATAAAGGAAGTCAGCTTTTCTTCCAGCGGTCCGCTTTCCGATTACAATCATCACTACGGTACCAGTTTCAGACTCCCCGGGCAACGCGAAGAGGAAGCCAGGGAAGCCGAGGAAAAAGGAGCGGACATGAACTTTATCTCGTTTTACAAACTGGAACTGCTTGCCGGACGAAATTTTTCCGCAGTGGAAAAAGAAATATTTACCGAGTTCATTGTCAACGAACAGGTGATAAAGGCTTTCAACTGGACCCCGGAAGAAGCCATCGGAAGAAAACTGATCATCAACGAAGGAGAGGCCGTTGTTGTCGGTGTGGTCAGGGATTTTCATAATAATTCACTGAAGGATGAGATCACACCCTGCTTCCTGTTGAATTCTGCTGCATGGCTTGACCGCACCAACATCAAGTTACACAGCCGTAAAAATCTTCCCGCCACCATGGCATTTATCGAGTCGGCCTGGAAAGAGCTTTATCCCGAAGGTATTTACAATTATACCTTCCTTGACGATGCCTTGTTAAAAAACTACGCGCTGGAAGAACTTATCTTCAACGGCTTTTCCGTATTTTCCATTATTACCATCGTGATTGGTTGTCTGGGATTATTCGGATTATTGTCCTTCATGACCATCCGGAAAACAAAAGAAGTAGGTATCCGGAAAGTTCTCGGTGCATCAGTCGCGCAAATCGTCGCTTTATTCGGAAAAGAATTCGTCCTGCTCGTTGTCCTGGCATTCGGAATTGCGGCACCGTCCTGTTATTACTTTATGAATCAATGGCTGAATGGTTTCGCCTACCACATCGATCTTTCCTGGTGGATGTTTGTTACGGGTGTTCTGTTCACCCTCGGTATTGCCCTTCTGACCATTTGTTACCAAAGTATCCGGGCGGCGCTGGCCAACCCCGTTGATGCGTTGAGAAATGAATAACGCAAGGCCTGAATACGTTGTTGCGAAAGCGTCCCGGTTACCTTATCTTCACTTTGTGAGCTTTCCGATATCAATACCCTGTGTGCCACCGGCATAAAAGAGGTTGATCGCCGTTCGCACCTACCTTTATGAAACGAAGAACTTTTATTAAAGCCAGCGGGCTTGCCGGTGTAAGCCTGACAACTTTCCTGGCCTGCGCGCCTGACAGGGAAAAGACATCAACGGTTTCCGAACCTGCCCCGTTCCCGCTGGAGGAATTTACGATTGAAGATCTCCAGGCAAAAATGCGAAGCGGCGAGTTCTCGTCCCGGAGTGTTACGGAAATGTACCTCAACCGGATCAACACCATCGACAAAAACGGGCCGGCCATAAATTCAATTATCGAACTCAACCCCGACGCCTTATCCATTGCCGACGAGATGGACAAGGAAAGGAAATCCGGAAAGGTAAGAGGTCCACTTCATGGAGTCCCCGTGTTGATCAAGGACAACATTGATACCGGGGATAAGATGATGACCACTGCCGGAGCGCTGGCGCTGGAGGGCAATGTTGCATCAAAGGACGCATTTATCATTCAACAGTTGCGCCAGTCCGGGGCGGTGCTGCTTGGGAAAACCAATTTAAGTGAATGGGCCAATTTCCGGTCGAACAGGTCCAGCAGCGGATGGAGCAGCCGTGGCGGACAGACAAAAAATCCGTACGCGTTGGATCGTAATCCTTGCGGATCCAGTTCGGGATCGGGTGCAGCCGTAGCGGCAAATTTGTGTACCGTGGCAATCGGAACGGAAACGAACGGGTCCATCGCGTGCCCGTCGTCCATTAACGGTATTGTCGGCATTAAACCGACCGTTGGATTGCTCAGTCGTTCGGGCATTATTCCCATCTCACATACGCAGGATACTGCCGGTCCGATGGCGCGGACTGTTACGGACGCGGCACTTCTTCTCGGGGCCCTCACGGGGATCGACCCGGAAGACCCGGTCACGTTGCAAAGCAAGGAGAAATCCCTGAAGGACTATACGCCGTTCCTGGATGCCCGGGGGCTTCAAGGGAAAATAATCGGTGTTGAAAAATCAATGCTGAAAGGTCATGAGGTCGTAGACGGCCTGCTGCAGAAGGCGCTGGAGCAGCTTAAGGCGGGTGGCGCGACGGTTGTTGAGGTTGACCTCATGAAGAGGATGGAAGGCCTGTACCCCTCCGAGTTCATCGTATTGCAGTACGAATTCAGGGACGGCGTAAACCGGTACCTGGAAAAGGCGCAGACCCAAGTCAAAACATTAAAAGAAGTGATAGACTTCAATCGGAAAAACGAGGACAAGGCGATGCCCTTCTTTAAGCAGGATATACTGGAAAGTTCGGAAGCAAAAGGTGATCTGAAGACAAAAGAGTACCGTGACGCGTTACAGAAGATTTTGGAGATTACGCGAAAAGGACTGGATGGTGTTTTTCGCGAACACCAGCTCGACGCGCTCTGCGGGCCAACGAATGGGCCCGCGTGGTGTACCGACCATGTAAACGGAGATTACTCCACCGGCTACGGCGTATACTCTCCGGCTGCCATTGCAGGGTACCCGCACATATCCGTACCAATGGGACAGGTCTTCGGGCTCCCGGTCGGACTTTCATTCCTGGGGCTTCCGTATCACGAGCCAGAATTGATTACTATTTCCTACGCATACGAACAAATATCAAACAACAGAGCTTTACCAGCCTTTGCGTAGTGATCCTGTTCAGTTATCTGTTTCAGCGTATGATTTGCGCCTGTATTTCTTTACATTGTAGGCATTAAATTTTTGAAATCGACGCATATGAAACACAGCATTGTTCTGCTCCTCACATTTTTTTCTCTTATTACCTTTGCCCAGCAAGGTGTTCTGAAAGAAAGCCTTAAGGTAAAAAGCACTATTCTGGGTAAAGACGTTGAGTACAGTGTTTACCTTCCGGCGGACTATGACCGGTCCAACCGGAATTATCCGGTGCTTTATTTATTCCACGGCTATACCGATGATGAAACCGGATGGACGCAATTCGGAGAAGCCCATTTGATCGGCGATAAACTTATGCAAAGCGGTGAAGTTGCCCCGATGATCATCGTGATGCCTGATGCGGGTGTTAGCTGGTACATTAACAGTTACGACGGCAAGACAAAATATGAAGATTTTTTCATCAAAGAGTTTATTCCACACGTTGAAGCTACCTACCGGACACGGCCGACCAAACAATACAGGGCTGTAGCCGGATTATCCATGGGTGGTTACGGTACACTTATTATGGCGACCAAACACCCCGAAATGTTTTCTGCCGCCGCTCCCCTGAGTTCCGGTGTATTTACAGACGACGAAATAATCAATGCGCAGGAAAGCACATGGACGGGAGCACTCGGCGAGCTTTATGGAAAAAAAGAACTCACGGGGAAAAACAGGCTGACCGACCACTACAATAAAAACTCCATTTTAAAAATCATCGAGACCGGAAACGCCGATGAACTGAAAAAGGTGCGTTACTACATCGACTGCGGCGACAAGGACTTTCTGATTAAGGGTAACATGGCTCTCCACGCAGCGATGATCGATAAGAAGATACCGCACGAGTTCCGGGTCCGGGAAGGGGTTCATAACTGGACTTATTGGCGTACCGCATTACCTGAAGTGTTGAAATTCGTGAGCGAAAGTTTCCACCAGAAATAACATGGCCGTTCATTCGTTTGCAGTCCTTTTTATCAGGTTTGGGTACCCGATTTCACCCTGACGATTGAAAAGAGGTGACCGCTTATTCCTATTTTTGGGTATTAGTTTCATGTTATAGTGTTATCTGAACGACACAAAACGGATATCTGGTGAAGTATTTCAATTTTGTAGCAGCCGTCTTACTATCCATACTATACGTCTCGGTGAGAATTCCTCCGGCTGAAAAATTCAATCTCTGGGTAACGAGCTTCATCATACCAGTGGCCCTGGCGGTGAACCACATTCTTTTGCTGATCTCCCTGATACTGCGAAAAAAATCCAGCGTATACTATATCATCGCTCTCATCATCGGGTTTCCCTTTCTTTTTGGAACAGTGGGGCTAAAGTCTTTTTTCGAGGGAACCGAAACCCCGGAAAAGACTTTCACCGTCCTTAACTACAACATCGGCAGTTTTCACATGCGGCCTTATGCCTATAAAAATATCGACAGCGCCAGGATCGCACTCAAAGATTGGATGATTAACGGGGAATCGGATATCCGCTGTTTTCAGGAGTTCAGCAACTATCCCTGGAGCAAGGAATTCAACGTCATTCAGCAGCTCGACCAAAAAGGGATTCACTACTATTTTTCGCAGGAGGAAGAACCGAGACATATCAATTACTCGAGAACCGGGATCCTGATCGTATCAAAGTTCCCCATCGTGAACCACGGGGACCTGCTTGCCAGCAAGAACGGCTTTAACAGGATCGCCTTTGCGGACATCAAAATCGACGGGGATACAATCCGGGTAATCAATGTCCACCTTGAATCGATGGGTTTAGGGCAATTTGACCCCAGGAAGGCCAATGACCTAGGAGGGGTAAAATCCACCACCCGGACCATCCTGGGGAAGTTGAAAGAGGGTGTTTTCGAAAGGAGTAAACAAATCAGGGAACTGGCGGATTTTATAGGTATCTCCCCGTACCCGGTTATTTGCGTCGGAGATTTTAATGATATGCCCTACTCCTATTCCTACCAGCTGATGAAGAGGAAAATGAAAAACACGTTTGAAGAATCCGGCAGAGGTTTGGGATTTACCTACCGCGGGGGAACGTTACGGGTCCTTCGTATAGACAATCAGTTCTACACGGGTGCTGTCCGGTCCGTAGGGTTCGAAACGATGTACGACATAAAACTGAGCGATCATTATCCGTTACGGGGAGAATACCGGATCGACAAATAAAATCACCGGCAACTGAACAACATGAGAAAGGTCCTGGGCAGTAAGGAAGGTGAACGAAAGAAATTTGCAGCGGTATTCAGCCGGATGGGAAAAAAAGTCAACTACAAGGGTTATAGCGAGGAGACCATTCTGCTCGTGCAGGTAACAGACCTGGAAACCAACGTGGTTGTTACAGATCACATCTGGTTCAGCTACACAAAAAGTTTTCAAGGCATTGCCTTGGCCGAGGGGGTATCTGTTGAGTTTGAGGCAAGGGTAAAATCCTATTCGAAAGGTTATGTGAACTCCCGCTACAAAATAGACAAGCGGACAAAAGATTATAAATTAAGCCATCCGACCAAAGTAAAACTCCGGTCGGGAATAACGTCCGGTGATCGCGGAAGTTCGGGGGCTTAACGCGGTTAAAGCCATAAGTGACTTTCAATCGTTACCTTTAGAAGTTCTTGGGGCAGATAAATATAAATACATGTAATGATCGAAAGGATTCACGATATCGTAAGCAGACCGATCTTGTACCTACAGGGCAAGATGTCCGCGCGGCAGTTCTTTGTCCTTTCCAGTATTCTGGTCGGGTTAACGTCCGGATTGGCTGCGGTGACGTTGAAATACTTCGTTCACAGTATTGAGGCTTTTGTGGGCTTTTACTCCAATCATTTCCAGGAATTTCTGCTGTTCGCGCTGTTCCCGCTTATTGGCCTGCTGCTTACCGTGCTTTATGTCCGTTACCTGTTAAAAGATCAATTCAAGAAAGGTACGGCTGAAATTGTTTATTCCATCGTTAAAAAATCAAGTATCATACAGTATACGAACATGTATTCCCATATGATCACCAGTGGACTAACCGTTGGTTTCGGCGGATCGACCGGACTGGAGTCACCGATGGTCAGTACCGGATCGGCAATCGGATCAAATTTCGGGAGTAAATACAACCTGTCATACAAAGACCGTACGATCCTTCTGGCGTGCGGAGCATCCGCCGGTATTGCCGCCGCCTTCAATTCGCCTATTGCCGGAGTGTTGTTTGCCGTAGAGGTTCTTCTCACCGATGTGAGCGCCGCGGCATTTATACCGCTCATCATTTCTGCGGCCTGTGGAGCGCTGCTTTCCAAGATCATCCTCCAGGAAGGTGTCATCCTGTCTTTCTCCCTTCAGCAGCCTTTCAACTACTATAATGTACCGTTCTATATTGTATTGGGAATTCTAGCCGGTTTCTTATCCCTTTATTACGCCCGGATGTTTACCTGGGTTGAAGGGAAGATAAAAAGTGTAAGTAACATCTGGGCGCGGGTTGTACTCGGCGGCGTGATGCTTGGCGGGTTGCTGATTCTTTTTCCGCCGTTGTTTGGCGAAGGATATGAAACGATAAAGATCCTCTCTAACCTACACGCCAAGGACCTCACGAAGGCAAGCCTGCTCAGCGATTTTATTCATACCGACAGCCAACTGCTGATGTTCCTGGGGGCGCTCATGTTCCTGAAAACAATCGCGGCGGCTATCACGATCGGTAGTGGTGGAAATGGCGGAAGCTTCGGCCCGTCTCTTTTCGTAGGAGCCTACATGGGATTCGTGTTTGCCAGAATCGTAAACCTCACAGGCTTCACACAAATTCCCGAAACAAATTTTACACTCGTCGGAATGGCCGGAATCCTCAGCGGCGTATTCTATGCCCCGCTCACCGCGATCTTCCTTATCGCAGAGATAACAGGTGGTTATGAACTGATGATTCCCCTGATGATCGTGTCTGCCCTCAGCGTAACGGTAGCCAACTACGTCGAACCACTTTCAATGGAGGGAAAGAAACTTTCGGGCATGCTGAACCAGACCGTTGAAAACAGGGACAAATTTTTGCTCAGCAAGCTTGATCTGTCGTCGCTAATCGAGAAGAATTTTTCTGTGATCAGGCCGGAACATTCGTTGCTGTCCCTGATACAGGTAGTATCGTCCTCCAGCCGAAATACTTTCCCCGTGGTGAACGACAGGAACGAACTGGTAGGGATCGTACACATGGACAATATCCGGGGTATTATTTTCAATCCGGAAAAACACGAAAACGTTCTGGTAAAGGACCTGATGAGCAAGCCGGCAGCATTGATCAACCTCGATGAAAACCTGCACACCGTACTGAAAAAATTTGATGATACAAACCAGTGGAACCTGCCTGTGGTCGAGAATGACCGCTACATAGGGTTCGTTTCCAAATCCAGTGTGTTGACAAAATACCGGTCGGAGCTGCTAAAATCTGTTTAAGGATCTATTTTTCAGTAAATGGATTATAGAGGTATTTCTGCGCGGCAAAATCGTACAGGGTCAATCGCCTCAGGTCAAAATAGGCAACCCAAAAAGAACGAAGAGCTTCTAGGTAGCTACGCTTTGCAGCGTCCTTTTCATTTAATGCGATGTTCAGATTCGTAATATCGATCTTTCCGATCAGGTACCGGTTTTGAGCTACATTATACCGTTCGAAGGCTACTTCATCCGCTTTTTTCGTGATCTCAATCTGCAGGCCCAGCATTTCAAACTGCCGCACCTGGGTCAAAATGATCTGCTCAAAATTGCCTTCCTCCTGCTCGATCAGATAATCCTGAAGTCGTTTGACCGCGTAGGCACTCTGAACAGAGGATCTGCGCCGGCCCCAGTCGAGCAACGGTATGTTGAACGAAAGATTAATGTACTGCTGGCGGGCGGGTTTTTGATACAGGTCACCGATACTGGCGCCTACGTTGTTGGTTCCGTATCCTCCTTCAAGATTTACAAAGTAACGGTTTCCCTTCGCCTGCGCCACTCCCGACTCCGCCTGAATCCTCCGGCGTTCAAAAGCAATGTACGCGGATCTCGTCTCGCGTGCATACTTGAGCGCATCGTCCTCGTTAACGGCAATGACGGGAATTTCATCGGGTAATATCAGATCGAAACTCTCACCCGTTTGCAAGCCGATAAACGTCCGGAGCCGAAGACTGGATGATTGGAGATCGAGACGGGCTTGCGCAACTTCCTGCTTAGACCGGAGCAGTTGCAGCTCAACCTGTAATAATTTATCCTGGGATGTCGTACCGATATTGTATCTGCCCTGTTCTATTTTATATATCGTATCATTGTTCGCCAGGTTGTACTGGGAAATCTGCAGGTTGACCTGCGCCTGGAGAACACCGAAGAAATTCTCCACCGCGTCGCGGGCGATTTCTTCCATCTGTTCCGCATAGTCACGCTTTGATTCTTCGTATTGAATCGGCTTGATACGTTTGTCCCATTTTAACTGGTTGTAAGCAAAAATAGGTTGACTCAGCCGCACATTAAAGACAGACCCGTTCCACTGCGAGGAGTTATCACTCAGGTTATTGAAATAATTATAAACAGAATTCATGGAAATGGTTCCACCTGTCCATTGAATTGGTTGCTCCAACGCGAAATTGACTCCCGGGTTGAACTGATCGACCTGCAGGTATTTTATCGAACCATCCGGTTGCAATACAGGGCTGAAACTATTGTTATAGAGTGATCCCTGATTGTTGCTGATCAACCTGACCTGGGGATTGTAATTACTTCTGAACAGGCGATATGCCCAATAACCTGTCTCGCGCCGGGTTTCGGCAATTTTGAAATCCGGAGACTGTAATTGGGAACGTTGAATAATATCGGCTATGGTAAAACGGTTTTGTGCAACGCTCTGGAAGGTAGTGCCGAGCAATACTAGTATTACTAAAATCTTATTCATAGCGTAACGACGTAATTGGATCCTGATTGGCTGCTCTTCGGGCGGGAGCGATTCCAAAGATCAACCCAACGGTTGCCGCTACGCCAAAGGATAATATGATAGATGAAAATGTCACGATCGTCGGAATGCCAGCCACCTTCGAAACAATAAGCGCCATCGTCACACCGAGTATAACACCAATAATTCCGCCGCTCACACTGATCATAATCGCTTCAAAGAGGAATTGCTGAACCACGTCACTTTTCTTGGCCCCGATAGAAAGCCTCAGTCCGATTTCCTTAATACGCTCCAGCACCGACGCCAGCATAATATTCATGATCCCGATGCCACCAACCAATAACGAGATACCTGCTATAGCGCCCAGCACATAGTTAAATATGTCGTTGGTCCGCTGTTGCTGCTTCAGCAACAATTCCGGTATCTCAATTTCGTAGTCCACTACGCCATAATGCTTGCGTTCCAGTAAGCGGGATACGATTTCCGCGGTCGGCGTAAGCAAGTCGGTAGCATCGACCTGGATGACGAGCCTGTCCAACTGATGATAATTTTTCTTCTCCATCTCATTTTCGGTACTGGTCGTGCCTGCATTGCCAAATACCATTCCCTGGCTTCGCATCGATTGAAGCCGGAGCTGCTCCGCTGTGATCTTGTCCCTGTTTTTATACCGGATCAGGAAAGACTGCAGCGGGATGTATATGTCCATATTAAAATCGCGGATACCCAGTTTGCTGATACTGGATTTGGAGACGACCCGTTCATTGAGAAGTCCAACAATCCTTAACCAATGCTGACCAACCTTGATACTTTTACCGATCGGATCCTCGGTGGGGAAAAATTTTGATTTGATGGAATACCCGATGATACACACCGGTGCTCCGAGCCGGCGCTGCTCTTCGTTAAAGACCTGCCCCTCCCCGAGTTCGAAATTGTAGATATCGAAATAACTGGGATCAACGCCGACGAGTTTAGCCGACCTCCTGAAGCCATCCCGGATCACATGGGTATCAATAATAATCTCGGGGCTGATTTTCGTTATCCCCGGAATAGTTGCTTCAATACCTTTTACGTCACGTACGGTCAATCCCGGGGAAAATTTTTTCTTTTCACGCTGGCCGACCTGCTCTTCTATTTTTTCTTCCTGCTGCTCAATGATCGGTTTTATAACAATGTTGTTTACGCCCACCAGTTTGATCTGGTCGAGGATTTCCTGTTGTGCACCATTTCCGATCGCAAGCATGGCGATTACGGCTGCGACCCCGAAAATGATACCAAGCGCAGTGAGCAGGGAGCGGACCTTGTTGGCAATCACCGCATCTATCGCGATGTATAGATTAGCCAGGAGACGTTGTGGTACGACGGGAATTTGCATGTATATGTTTCTCTAACCGTATTGGCCGCAGACAACCGGCAATTTTTGCTATTCAGTAAAGTTCATTTTGGTCGTTCCTGTTCGCTCAGGCGAGTTGTGTCATCATGCCGTCACAGAATCTTGTTTATTGGTTGCCGCCGGCGCCGGGTACAAGCGCGACAGGGACAATATCTTTTTTCTCACCATCCTTCGGTTCCTGCTTCTTCCGTTTTCCATTCATTTCCTTCAGCAAGTTGATCTCGTCTTCGCTGACGCCCGGAGGAATGGATAAATGAATCCTGTCTGCCGCCGCGAGTCCGCCAAGAATAACCACATCGTTCGCATTAGTATCGCCGATCATGACCTCCTGCTTTACGGTCTTTGCACCCTCTTTTTTATAGACATAAGTGATTGTATCAGCTTCGTTATGCAGGCATTCCAGGGGAATAAAAAGTGCATTATCGATCGTTTTGGCTACGATTTTATTGCTGGTCGTCATTGCGGGGCGCAGCGTTGGATCCGTTCCGTTGATTTCAACCGCAACTTCAAATACTTTGGCATCGGAGTTCGGGCGTTGTTCCCCTACATTGGCAACCCGGGTAACAACTCCTGTCAGCTTTTTATCCGGGTAGGCGTCGAGTCCGATCTCCACCTTCTGTCCGTTCTGGACCCTGCGTACGTCGACCTCGTTGACATATGTTTTGGACATCATCTTAGTGAGGTCCGGCAGTGTGGCGACCGTTGGATCCCACATCCTTATCTGCGATCCGGCCTTAATGGCCTTGCCGTCCCAGCCTTTCGTATAAATAACCATCCCCGGTTCGGGGGCCAGGATGGTAAATGCCTGGAGTACGCGTGTCATTGCCGAATTCTCGTTCTGCACTTTACGGAGTTCGGCAGATTGTTCTTTCATTTTTTCGGCATTCTGGCGCTTCTTTATGTTGTAGTTCTCCTTTGCCTGCTCGAATTCACGAGCGGCCCTTTCCAGGTTGATCTCCGCCTGTTTTATGGTTGCCGGTGGTTCAAATTTGGATTGTTCCAGGATGATCCGTTTTTCCTCCACGGCATATTTAAGGTTGATCAGCTGATCCCTTGCTTCGCGTAGCAACAGCGTTGTATCGAGCTGGGTTTGCACAAATTCCGCATTCTCTTTTTCAAGTTCGATTTGCTTGGCATTGAATTTATTCTGGAACTCCGAAGGGTCAAGGCTTGCCACCCAGTCGCCTTTTTTGACCACGGTTCCCTCGTCGACGATACTCTGGATGGCTACTTGCCAGATCTCAAAGTCCCGGAGCTGCCCGGGGCCGAGGATCTTCACGGAATTCTTCGCCTCCAGCTCACCCGTTGTTTCAATTTCCACTTTGAACGGGCCGCGCCTGACTTCGGTGATAATGTCCGCTATTTCTCCTGCCTTATTTCCACGAACAATAAAATAACCGATCAGCAGAATGGCAAATGCACCTGCGCCAATAAGTAATTTTTTTTTCATTACTGTATTATTTTTTTGACTTTGAAGACAATCCCTGTTTCTGCTATCCTTTATCGACTGTAGATAACGAACCCTGCTACAGTCCTATCTCAAAGCGCTTCTTACCTGATATACTTAAAACTAAATAAATAGTTACATATCGGCCCGCTATTAACATAAATTCTTGACGAACGGTATAAAAGAACGTGCCGGCCTGCATCGGGATTGCAAGCCGGCACATTAAAATATCATTATTGATTCTCACCCTTCTTGACGGAGAACCGGGCGAGGGTGGTATTCCGGTCCGTTTTTCCCGAATTAAAATCCTTCAATTCCGATCCCTTGATGGAGAGTTCCAGTGTCGAGGGTATGCCACAGCCCGCACATTTTGTAATCGCAACCTGAAAAATCAACGCTTCCTCATCCTTCAGGCTTTTGATCGTGCGTCCGTATTCGAGAATATTGTCTTTCAGGTCCTGCTCAAATTTCGGATAGAGCTCTTTTACCTTTTTATCTTTCGTTTCCTGGTCGACATCATCCAGGCCAAGTGTAGGCATGATATACCGTCTGCTGTAATCTCCCCGCTCAATACCGCTGTAAACCTGCATGTAGTAGATTACACCAAAATCGCGGAGCCGTTCAAAATATACATTATCGCCCGTAAAATAGGTCTTTGACAGGTCCTGGCTGTACAATCGGCTGAAGATGCTAGACAGCAACTCCAGATCCGGTTCCACTTCCTCCGCCGTTTCAGTATTCACCACTTTTATTTTGGCCAGCGCCTGGTCGCGGGTAATTTTTCCCTGTCGCAATTGCGTCAGGTCGGACTTTAAGGCTTCGACCGACAGGTGTGTTCTTTTGGGGGCGCTGAAATACTGGTTTACCCACATCCGCGGCTGATTCCCCTGATTCGAGACGATGACTCGTTCCGTCGGACTCAGCTGCGCTATCATATCCGCGTAATCGACCATGAATGTTTTGGCTGCCTCGATCACTTTCGTGTTGTAGGCGTCCCGGACGCTATCCATGTCAAGCCGCTTTTTTTCCTTCGCCTTATCTTTCAATCTTATGGTTTTTTCTCCGGCGATTGTCAAATCGCGGTCATCTTCACTCTGCTGACGGTTATCGTAGTTAAAACCGGTGCTGAAATTTGCAACACCCGGAGGGTTGGTCCCCCAGACAACAACATCGTTCGAGCCACCGCCTTGCATAAACGCAATGGGAGTCGTGAAATCCGCCGGCAGGCTGAAGGTCACGCCGTAGCCGGGCTGATACGTTCCTTTTATTTCCAGGGGAAAAAAGGTCCGCTGATTATTGAATTGCTGACGAATAAGCGTTGTCAGCACATTTTCAGCAACGGCAATATCCCGTTGCATCCGTTCTTGATCTAATTTTTGGGCAACCATGGGATGTGAACCCAGTAACAATGCACCCACCCCGCATATCAAAATTTGAATGAACCTTTTCATATTAGCTTTATTATTTTCTTTCCTAATTTCTTACTCCCAGTGAATTTTTATTTCCAACGGTGGAAATAATACTGGTCAGGATCTGTTCAGTCTCCTGTTTGAATACATCCGTATTCTGCTGAAGACTCTTCAACTGCGTCTGAACGACCTGAAGATCATCATTACGTTGTTGTTGCAAATACTTCGCGAAGTCCACCAGCAGGCCTTCTATATATTGTTTTTGCTCGGTTGAACTTAGTTGCATGTAGTTCTTGACTACCTGCGTATTCTCGGTTTGCATAGCCAGTACGTATTGCCTGATCTGGTCTTGCGAGGCTAGTGATGATTCCTTTATGAGGTTGTCGATTTTTGCCGAGCTGGCTGCCAGGTTTTTGGTGATGGATGCATCCAGTTTCTTTTGTGCTTCCGTCCAGTTCGACTGCATGGCGTTGTTATGCTGGTTGAGCGACGTGTTGATCATCTCCTGAACTTCGTTTGGTGTTAAGGACAGTTGCGGTTTGGTGATCTCCGCGGGCGAGACGGGGAGCTGCTCGCCAAAACTGACCTTCAGCTCGTTGTCGGAAAAGCTTACCCGCAGGCCCGCAAATTTTCCGGCCAGGATCACGATGAGCAATGATGCCGCAATGCTGACAATGGTTTTGAAATAAGGTATGGTCCAGATCGGGCGTTGTTTGTTATCGCCGATGAAGATCGGTGGCGCGATTACTTCCTTGTCCCTGACATGACTTAGCGTCGACCTGAGCTGCTTCAGTTTTTCAAAGTCGGCGCGCGCCTCCGCATTTTCGAGGAGATATTGCTCGAACGTTTCTTTCTCTTTTCCTTCCAGCTCGCCATAGAGGTAAGCCATCATATCCTGTTCGCTTGCTTTATAGCCCATATCCAATTGTTTCTTTATTGATATTTTTCCGATCCAAAATCTTACGGAGTCCTTCCAGGCCATAGTACATTCTGGATTTTACCGTGTTCTCTGAAATATTAAGGACTTCAGCGATCTCCCTGAACTTCAATCCCTCATACTCCTTCATAATTACTACTTCACGTTGCTCGACGTTCAGCTCCATCAGCGCCTCCTGCAGCACATCCGACAATTCGCGCTGCTGAAACTGACTCTCGGGATTATCGTAACGCTGCGAGGACGATTCCCAGTTCGGCGAATCCTCGGCATCCTTGTTCCACACTAAATCGAATGAAAGCGACCGGTTCCCTTTTTTCTTCCGGGCTTCTTCGCGGCAATAGTTCACGGCGATTTTATAGAGCCAGGATTTGAACCGCGCATTATCCTGCAGGGCCGGCAGGTTCTTGCACATGGAAATAAAAGTCTTCTGGGATACTTCCATTGCCATGTCGTGGTCGAGGAAAAATTTATAGCCGAAGTTGTAAATTCGCTTATACCACAGTTGCACCACTTTACCCTGGGCGTTCTGATCCCCTTCTTTGGCCCGGGCAATCAGGTTGTCAGCATGCATCATCGCGATGTCGAGTAGCGTTTCGGTCACAAATCACACAGGTTTGAAGTTTATGAGGGTCTCTACTGTTTCCTCGATTAAAGATGAGAAGACAGGGGAAATAGTTTTATTCTTTCGTCTAAAATTTTGACCGTCTTCGTCGGCGCAGAGCAGGGCGGGATGTGATCGGCAGCGTCAAAAAGCGGCGTTTTGAACTTAAAACCGTAACGTATTACTTTGCCGCACAATGAAAAAATTGATTTCCTGGTTAATCCGTTACATTCCCCGAAAATATCTCCAGCAGGTGAGCGGTGCGGGCCTTAGGGTACTCAGCCTGTTTTATGCCGGCAATACCGTAACCTGTCCCGTTTGTGAAAAAGGTTTCAGGAAATTTCTGCCCTATGGACGGATCAATCCCCGGGAAAATGCTCTCTGCCCGAATTGCCTCTCGCTGGAACGGCACCGTCTTATCTGGCTATACCTGAAAGAAAAAACAACCTTTTTCAACAGCCGGCTCCACGTCCTGCATATCGCCCCTGAAGCCTGCTTCATCCGGCGGTTCGAAAAAATTCACGGTGAGTTTTATATCACCGCCGATATCGAGTCGCCGCTGGCGAAAGTAAAGATGGATATCCATGAGATCCCTTTTGAGCCGGATACCTTCGATGTCGTTCTCTGTAATCACGTACTGGAGCATGTGAGGGATGATATCCGCGCGATGCGGGAAATATACCGAGTATTAAAACCCGGCGGTCTGGCTATCATGCAGGTTCCGTTTTTTAATCCCGTACCCGACAAAACGTTCGAAGATGCATCGATCACGGATAAACGCGAACGCGAAAAACTATTTGGTCAGGACGATCATGTGCGGAAATACGGGCGGGATTACACTGGTCGGATTGCGCAGAGCGGGCTCGCACCGATCGCGGATCCGTTTGTAAATGAACTCTCCGAAGAGCAGCGGAAAAAATTCGGCCTGGTAAAAGGAGAAATTATCTATGGCGGAAAAAAAAACAGCTGAGAAGGTCCGGATGATCGTACGGACACTTCCCAGCTGTAAAATATATTACCCTAATTTTTCAAGTACATCCATCACCTCACGGACAGCGGCACGGCTCGCTTCCATCAATGCGCGCTCTCCTTCGTTCAGATCGAGTTCGATTACTTTCTCCACGCCATTCTTACCCAGGACGACAGGAACTCCTAAGTAACAATCCTTGATACCGTATTCGCCCTCCAGTCGGAGGCAAACGGGAAACACACGGCGCTGGTCTTTCACAATTGCTTCAACCATCTGGGCTGCCGCCGACCCCGGAGCATACCAGGCTGATGTTCCCATCAGTTTAACCAATTCTCCTCCACCCACTTTTGTTCTTTCGAGAATAGCGGTCAGCTTATCCTTGTCGATCAATTCTGTTACGGGAATTCCGGCTACTGTTGTATAGCGGGGCAGTGGTACCATGGTATCGCCGTGGCCGCCGAGCAGCATCGCCTGGATGTCCTTTGGGGAAATGTTTAATGCTTCGGCGAGGAAGGCACGGTACCGGGCAGTATCGAGGATACCTGCCATTCCCATCAGACGTGTCCGTGGAAATTTGGAGGTGATGTGCGCCTGGTAGGTCATCACATCCAGCGGATTGGAAACGATGATGATAATTGCTTCCGGTGAGTACTTGACTACATTTTCGGTAACGGACTTTACGATGCCCGCATTTGTGCCTATAAGGTCGTCACGGCTCATCCCGGGTTTGCGGGGTAGTCCCGACGTAATCACTACGACATTCGAGCCTGCCGTTTTGGAATAGTCATTTGTTACTCCAATGGTACGGCTATCGTACAGATCAATCGGTGCCTTTTGCCAGATATCGAGCGCCTTACCTTCGGCAAGACCTTCTTTAATATCGACCAAAACGATTTCATTGGCAACCTCACGGTAAGCCAACACATCGGCACATGTGGCACCAACATTACCAGCGCCCACTACTGTTACTTTCATTTTCTAATAGGTTAAGTTATTGATTGTAATGCTATTGCTTTCGAGACCTTCCGATTTCGGCGCGGCAAGTTATCAATAAGGGATGATTTTGAAAATAATTTCCACCAAAAGCCATTTTTCCATTAACAACGGGTAATCGGTCTACCGGGGTCCGGTGAGGCTGAATTTCACCATCGCCACGGTGTTTGGTGTCAATTTAAAACGGTCATCGATACGATAACCCGCTACCCAAACAATTTTTCCGTCCGATTCAACGACGGTGGCGTTTTCTTTATCGGCAACGGAAAGTTTTTTGTCGATAAAAAAATCGCTGAGTTTCTTCCGGTGGTTCATTCCCAGGGGATGAAAAAAATCGCCCGGTTTCCATTTTCTCCAGCGAAGCGGAAAGACAAGCAGGCCGGCATCCACAATGGCTTCGTCATCGCCCGTAAGGGCAACGATCTCCGATAACGCTTCCATTTTAAGGGAGAACGGACCCAACTGCGATTCCCGGTTCGTCATATCGACGGCGGTTTCATTCCAGTCGTCGCGACGGGGTGTTATGATCAGATGCTCACGATCGATGACCAGCAGGTGGGAAGAAGAAAGGAACCGCTTTCCCGCCTGGCCGTTGAGCGAATGGATAATTTCTTTCGACTGCTCGAAATTAAAACCCAACGCTCTCGCGTAACGCCACAGCAGCGTGGCGCTTTGCGCCAAAACCGCAAGACCCTTTTTATCGATGGTTATACGGGCCGGGCGTTCGTTGACAAACTGCTTTTTCCAGTCGTCAAATGCCTGATGGATGAAGGCGAGGTCGCCCTGGATTTTTTCAATTCCACCTTGCCAGGTAGTCTCCAAAGAAGGATTGAGTTCCTTTAACTTCGGCAACACCTGGTGGCGTATGAAGTTTCGCTGGTAATCATCCGTAAGATTGCTTTCGTCCTCCCTCCACACCAGGCCTTTGTGGATGGCATACCCTTCCACCTGTTTTCGTGTGGAAAACAAAAGGGGCCGGATAATATTTCCGTTTTTCACCGGTATGCCGGCCAGGCCGTCCGTAGCTGAACCCCGTGTGATGTTCAGCAGAATTGTTTCCATCGAATCGTCGAAGTGATGGCCTGTAGCGATATGGGAATAGGAGTGGCGGTTTAACAGATCGTCGAACCAGGCATACCGCAGTTCTCGCGCCGCCATTTGAGTGGATAGTGTGTTCTCCCAGGCGTATGCTTCCGTTTCAAATCGTTTGACAAAAAAGGGGATCGCCAGTTCCTTACATACCCGCGTCACAAACTCTTCATCGCCGTCCGATTCTTTACCGCGCAACTGAAAATTACAGTGGGCCACGCCAACCCGGAAGCCGGCTTCCCTGAACAGGTAAAGCATAGCCATGGAGTCAATACCGCCGCTGACGGCCAGCAATATCAAGTCCGACCTGGAACAAAGCCTGAATCGTTCGATATGGTTCAAAAATTGCTCAAGCACAACCAAATGTACGATTTCTGACCTCTTTAACTAACCCATTATCTACGATTTTCCCCCGAACAGTCGTAGCTTGCAACGCCATGCATGCAGCCTCCACCTTGTCCGCTTTTACCGGCATTTCCGTACGGAATTTCAGATGCCTTTTACTGCTCATCCTGTTTGCGGCCGGCGGCGCACCTTCTGTTTTCGCGCAGAAAAAAGTAAAGCTCAAACAGGCAGACCAATTGAGGAGCGGAAAGGATGCGGAGGGGAACAAGTTTGAACGGGTGATCGGCAACGTCATCTTCACACAAAACAAAACAACCATTTACTGCGACTCCGCCTACTTCTACAAATCGAAGAATTCGATCGATGCGTTTGGCCGTATCCGGATCACAGAGGGAGATTCTATTACCATCACGGGGAATAAACTGCAATATGACGGCGACACCAAAAAAGCAAAGCTCAGGAACAATGTGGTCTTTACGAAGTTGCAAACCTCTACTCTCTACACAGATTTCCTGGACTTTGACCGGCCTAAGAACGAGGCATACTATTTCAATGGCGGCCGTCTGGTAGACAGCATTAACGTCCTGACCAGCAAGAAGGGATACTACGACCTGAACTCCAACATGGCTTCCTTCAAAAAAGATGTGGATGTAAAAAATCCGGACTACGTCATGACTTCGGATAGCCTTCAATATAACTCGAGAACGAAGATGATTTACTTCAGAACACCCACGGATGTCCTGTACAAGGCTGACAGCAGCAGATTTCTCTATAACGGTGGCGAGTACGATACAAAAACGCGGCGCTCGGACCTAAAACTCGGAAAGGGTGAATCCCTGGACTACAAACTCGAAGGACTGGACTACCAATTGGATGATATACGGAAGATCTACAAGGTCCGGGGAAATGTGGTGATGACTTCTAAAAAAGAAAATATTATCATCTATGGTCAGTCGGTTGACTACTACAAGCTGAAAGGTGTTTCCAAGATTTACAACAACGCCTACGTTGCCAAGATCGGGGACAACAACGACACACTTTTTATTTCCGCCGACACGTTGGTTTCCATTGAACATGCGGACCCGTCGAAAAAAAGACTATTAGCTTATAACAACGTAAAAATCTTCCGCAGCGACCTGCAAGGCATCGCCGATTCGCTGGAGTATCGTGAATCGGATTCAACCATCTATTTCTATAAAAATCCCATCCTCTGGACAGAGGGTAACCAGATGACCGCTGACTCTATCCGCATGCTGATCAGGGATAACACGATCGACCGCATTTTTTTGAATGTTAATTCATTCGTCATCTCAAAAGATTCGCTGTTGAACTACAACCAGATAAAGGGACGAAAAATGACGGCGGAGTTCAAGGAGAAAAAGATCAACCGGGTAATTGTTGAGGGTAACGGCGAATGCATTTATTACGTCCTCAGCGAAGAAGAAGCATCTGCCATGGGAATGAACAAGATCATTTGCAGCAACATTACCATCCGGTTCAAGGACGGTAAAGTCAACAACCTGAGTTTTTACACCCAACCCGAGGCCAGTTTTATCCCCCCGCATGAACTGAAGCTGGAGGATATGACCTTAAAAGGATTCGTCTGGAAACAAAGCAAAAAACCGGCGAAAAAGGATGTTGTCAGGCCATTTGCGAGGCAATAATTCCACAAAAAAAGGCCGCAATCGTTTGTTACGAAAAAAAAATCCTGTTCGCAACGAAATTCTTTCCATTCTATTATGACAAACCGATGAAAAGTTTAAATTTTGTGAAACTGGATAGTTTGTATGAAGGCTCTGTTGTTGTCATTTGTTCTTTTGCTCGCAAGTTCTTGTGTTTTTTCGCAGGGATTCGAAATAACCAGTCTCCAAGAAACTTACAAAGGGCTTATCGGAGAGACTATTAAGGCTCCTATCGGTTTTAAAAATACCTCTGACAAATCGATGACCCTCATTATCCGCAAGGTCAACGGACAGATCGGAAGTACCCAGAAAAACTATTTTTGTCTCGATAACAACTGCCTGGATCAGCGCATTGAGGATTATATCATCAAGGTGGAGCCTGGTCAGACGCTGAACAATTTTCAGGTGGTTTTGGAGGCGGGCCTGGTTTCAGGCGAAAGTGCCCTGAAATACGTCGCTTACAACAAATCAAACCCGGGCCAATCGCTGGAATTTGAACTGAATTTCGCAGTTGAAGAAAAGCCGGAGAAACAAAATATTTACCATTCCAGGTTTATTACACTGCACGATGTATACCCTAATCCCGTTGTAGATCAGGCAGTTGTGGATTATAAGGTCCTGAACGACCAGGTAAAGGCCAAGATTGTGGTTCACAACATTTTAGGCAATATCGTCGGCGAATACCCCCTTCCCTCTTTTGAGAATTTCGTGCGGGTAAAAACCGACGATTTGAGTGCCGGAATTTATTTTTATACCCTTTATATCGACAATGAGGGCGTAATGACCCGAAAACTTATTGTCAGAAAATAAACTAATTCCCCCTTCCCGCCATCTTAGGCCTAAAAATCACGTTTCTCAGATTACAGTTCTTATACTATATTTGCGGGCTTATGCGAAGAGTAACACCTTATCTCTGTATTGCTATAATTCTGTTGACCGGATCTTCCTGCAGTAAGTTCCGCAAAATTGAAAAGAGTCAGGATTGGCGCGTGAAATACGACGCGGGACTGAACTACTATAATAATAAGAAGGACTATTACAAAGCGTCCGTCTTGTTTGAACAGATCATTCCGATCGTCCGCGGTCTTCCCGAAGGGGAGAAAGTACAATTCTACCTGGCTTACTGCCAGTTCTACGACAAATTGTATTTACTGGCATCGGAGCAGTTCAAGACATTTTACGAGACCTACGGTAGAAGCAGCATGGCTGAAGAAGCCCGGTTTATGTATGCCTTCTCGTTGTACGAGTCCTCGCCAAACCCGAATCTGGATCAAACCAGCAGTATCGATGCCATGGCGGCTATGCAACAGTTTTTGAACCGTTATCCCACCAGCAAGTTCAGGGACCAGGCGATTGAGGTAATCACCACAACACAGGTAAAACTGGAGAAAAAAGGGTTCGAGAATGCTTACCAGTATTATAAAATGCGCAGTTATAAAGCAGCGATCGTTGCACTCGACAATTTTATTGACAATTATCCGGACTCGGAATACCTGGAACGGACCTATTACCTGGTTATCCAGGCGGAGTATAAGCTGGCGGAACAGAGCATTTATTCAAAACAATTTGACCGGTACAAGGCTGTTGTGGAGCACTACAAAGAATTCGTGGATAAATATCCCAACAGTACATTCCTTCAGGACGCGGAAAAGCTCTATGCTACCAGCCTGGAAAGAATAAATAAATCGAAAAACAATAATTCATAAATACCTATGGCAGTTCAATCATCCGTAATCACCCGCGATATCGAAAAAATCGCAGCACAAACCGGCAACATCTATGAGTCGGTAGTTGTGATCTCCAAGCGTGCCCGCCAGATCGCCGTGAACATCAAGGAAGAATTAAATAATAAACTTGCTGAGTTCGCCACGACCGTCGATAATCTTGAAGAGGTATTTGAGAACCGTGAGCAAATCGAGATCTCAAAATTCTATGAGCGTATGCCGAAACCCACCACAACGGCAACGGAAGAATTTCTGGAAGAAAAACTTAATTTCCGCATGCGCGGTGAAACCAATACCAGGCAGGACCTTTAATCTCTTTGACCCATGCTAAGGGGCAGGAGAATTATCCTTGGGATCTCAGGAGGCATTGCCGCTTATAAATCGGCTGTGCTTACAAGGTTACTGGTCAAAGCGGGGGCTGAAGTCAAAGTCATCATGACTCCTTCAGCCCTCGATTTTATAACACCACTCACGCTCTCCACTCTTTCCAAAAACCCAGTCCTCACCGAATTCCATAATTCCGCTTCGGGCTTATGGAATAATCATGTCGATCTCGGCTTGTGGGCCGACGCGATGATCATTGCGCCCGCTACAGCCAATACCATCGCCAAGATTGCCAACGGCATCTGCGACAACCTGTTAATGGCTGTTTACCTGTCGGCGCGATGCCCCGTGTTTCTGGCCCCGGCTATGGACCTGGATATGCTGAAACATCCCGCCACTCAAGATAATCTTCAGCGTATAAAAACCTTCGGCAATAATATAATTGAACCCGGCGTTGGAGAACTAGCCAGCGGGTTAACGGGGCCTGGCAGGATGGCCGAGCCCGAGGAGGTCCTTAAAACACTGGAAGTTTTTTTTTCAGCGAACCGAAAGCTAAGCGGTAAGCGGGTACTGGTTACAGCCGGGCCCACATACGAAGCCATCGATCCCGTTCGTTTTATCGGCAACCACTCCAGCGGAAAAATGGGCTTCGCCATTGCCGAGGAACTGGCAAATCAGGGCGCTACGGTAAACCTGGTGTGCGGACCAACTCATCAGCATACCAGCCACCCGCTTATAAACGTTAAGAAGGTAACTTCTGCTGAAGAAATGTTCGACGCCTGTTCGATGCTGTTTCCGGACACGGATATAACTGTACTGGCTGCCGCCGTTGCAGATTACAAGCCGACATCGAAAGCCGATCAGAAGATCAAGAAAAAGGAAGGAAACATCACACTGGAACTGACTAAAACGCATGACATCGCCGCGTCTCTTGGCAAACTAAAACACAATGGTCAGGTGATCGTTGGTTTTGCGCTCGAGACGGAAAATGAAGAGGCCAACGCATTGAAGAAACTGGAATCCAAGAATTTTGACCTGATCGTACTGAACTCCCTGAACGATAAAGGCGCGGGATTCGGACATGACACCAATAAGATCACCATCCTGAACCGGAAGCAGGAATTAAGGTCCTTTACATTAAAAGATAAAAAGGAAGTGGCAGCCGACATTGTCAACGCGATCGTTGAGTCGGTAAAAAGCCAGGGTGAGCATACGAACTGAATGTAAAATAATCCCATGAGTTTACGCTTTGGTTGTTATCTGTTGTTCTTACTAGTCCTGGCCGCGGAGGTCCGGGGGCAGGAACTGAACTGCACGGTAACTATCAACAGCACGCAGATCACCACCTCCGACCGGGGTATCTTCAGGGAAATGAAGACCTCCATTGAACAGTTCATGAATTCCCGCAAGTGGACGGGTGAAGCGTTTAAGAACTATGAAAAGATCAACTGCAATATGTTGATCACCATCACCAAGATGCCGGCGATCGGAAACTTTTCAGCGTCCGTTCAGGTGCAGGCAGCCAGGCCGGTTTACAATTCCAATTACTCCAGCCTCATCTTTAATTTTGCCGACCGGGACTGGGAGTTCGAATACATTGAATCCCTGCCGCTGGAGTACAACGACAACACCTATACCACGAACCTCACGTCCATGCTGGCGCTGTACGCTTACCTGATCATTGGCGTGGATGCCGATACCTTCAGCGAGTTGGGGGGTACACCGTACTTCCAGCGGGCACTGGCTGTCGTGAACAACGCGCAACAGGCAAACAGACCGGGATGGCAGCCCCTGAACAGCAACCGGAGCCGCTACTGGATCGTTGAAAATTATAACAATGGCCAGATGCAGGAGATGCGGAAGTCGCTTTACTCCTATCACCGCCTGGGGCTGGATACATTCGACAAAGACCCCGACAAAAGCCGGGAGGTTATCTTAAAAGGCCTGAGGGAAGTAAAAAAGGTGCGTGACGTGAATCCGACATCGATCCTGGTGGTGAGCTTCTTCGATGCCAAGAGCAAGGAGCTCGCGAATATCTTTTCATCGGGAAACATTCAGGTCCGTCGGGAAGCCTATGATATCATAACGGCCATCGACCCTTCAAACCGGTCCAGTTACGAAAAGATGATCCAGAACTGACTTACCCGGTTTCCTTGGATTCATTCCATGATTTAGGCAGCTTTGCAAGATCCGCACAATAAAATGAGCACGAAACAATTACGGCTGAGTGACCCTGCTGAAATTAAAAGCAGGATCGGGAGTTTTCTGGGCAAAAAAATTAATATTGTATTGTCTGACAATACGGCGATGGTTGGCGAATTGAAGGAGGTAAACGATTCCGGAATAGTTTTAATAAATATGCGGCTTAAAAAAGCCATGCATCCATTCAATACAATCACTGAGGTGTACCTGGATACAATAGTCTGATGCTGAAGCACCTTACCATAAAAAATTACGCTCTCATCAAGCACCTGGTGCTGGAACCATCCCCTAACCTGAATGTGATTACGGGGGAGACAGGCGCCGGAAAGTCTATTATGCTGGGTGCAATGGGGTTATTGATGGGGAACCGCGCCGATACCAAAGTGTTGTGGGATGAAAATGAAAAATGCGTCATTGAAGGAACCTTCAATATCAGGGATTATAAACTAAAGGCGGCATTCAAGGCGGAAGACCTCGACTACGACGACACTACCGTCATCCGGCGTGAGCTAAGCCCCGGAGGAAAATCACGGGCATTTATCAACGATACGCCCGTCACATTGGAGGTCATGAAGAAAATCGGAAGTTCGCTAATGGATATCCATTCGCAACACGAGACACTTCAATTAGGTCAGCAGTCATTCCAGCTTAAATTGGTCGATGCGTACGCGGGAAATGTCGCCCTCAGAGACCAATATTATGATCAGTGGACAACTTACCTGCGATCTAAAAAAGAACTGGAAACACTTACCGCTCAGGCGGACACACTCCGTCAGGAAGCCGATTACGTTCGTTTCCAGCTTGAAGAGCTGACAAAAACAAATCTCGAAGAGTCAGAACAGGATTCCCTGGAATCGGAGCTGAAGATCATGGAACATTCCGGGGAAATAAAAAGCCGGTTTCAGCAAGTGCTTGATCTTGTCAATCAATCCGAATTCGCTTCGCGGAACAGTCTGTCGGAAGCCCGTAATCACCTGCAGCATATCTCTTCCTTTTCACCCGCGTATGCGACGTTACTGCAGCGTATGGAAAGTGTGATCATCGAGCTGGACGATCTCACGGGCGAGATCGAGAGAGAAGGCGATAGTATCGAATTCGATCCTGAGCGGGCAGAAGAAGTAAAGGAAAGGCTGAGTATTATTTATCGCCTCCTGAAAAAGCACAAAGCGGCCGACACGAAGGAGTTGCTCGCAATCCAGGAAAACCTGGCGCAGAAAGACAATCTTACATCCAACCTCGATGAGTCACTGGCCCGGGCGCGGCAAACTTTTGAAAACGCAAGCAAAAGCGCCATAGCGACAGCACAAAAAATAAGTACCTCGCGTAAAAAGGTTTTTACATCCTTGTGCAGACAAATCACAGCGATGTTGCAGGAACTGGGTATTCCCAATGCCGCGTTGCAAATAGACGCCGGTGAAACGGAACTTTCCCCCTCGGGAATCGATAAAATCGAAATTCTGTTTAGCGCCAACAAAGGAGTCGCTCCCAAACCCCTCGCGCAGGTCGCGTCGGGTGGTGAATTCTCAAGGCTAATGTTCTGCATCAAGTATGTGATGGCGGAAAAGACAGCCATGCCAACCCTGGTGCTGGACGAAATTGACAGTGGAATATCGGGCGAGATCGCCATTAAGCTTGGAAACATGATGAAGCTGATGTCGGCCGGGCACCAACTCATTACCATCAGCCACCTGCCGCAGATCGCGGCAAAAGGAGATTCACATTATTATGTCTATAAGGACAATTCCGCGTCAAAGACGATCAGCGCCATTCGGCTTTTGAGCGATCGCGAACGTGTAGAAGAAATTGCCAAAATGATCGGGGGCGACAAACCTTCAAAGGTCGCCCTGCAAAACGCACAGGAACTACTGGCACCGTAAATCCTTGAAAAAAATATTTTTTTTCTTCTGTCTCTTGAGTTTTTCCGCTGCCTTCGGACAACGGGTGGTAAGTCAACAGGCTTTATACTGGCTGCGTTATCAGCACCAGCTGATTATCTCTCCTTCGTTCTACTGGACTAATGAAATCGACAACCGCAGGTTTTTTAACCCTGACGTCGAACATCAGCTGATCGGCCACAGCCGCCTTCATTACAAAAAAGGCAAGTGGGATATTGGAGCCGGTATGACCTTTAGTTCCATCTTCGCTCAAAAACCTGAAAACGGTTATGATCATTCAACAGCCGAAGTACGTCCCGTCGGCGAAGTTACCTTCGAGCAACCAGCGGGAAAGTTATCCTTTCAAAGCAGGATTCGCGTCGATAACCGTTTTATCGAAGAAAACCAGGAGCACAGTGTCTGGCAGAAATCGTTCTATGTCTGCCGGGTCCGGTACCGGGCGCAACTAAAAATTCCGTTAAAAGTAAACGCCGAAAATATCACAACGGTTAGCTTGAAGGTTGCCTATGAGATCATGTTAAACAACAAAAAGAACACATTTGATCAAAGTCGGATATACGGTACCGCGGAATTTTATGTAACTAAAAAATTGTCCATTGAAACAGGATATCTCTACATTTATCAGCGACGTTTTGGCCTGGATGAATATTTTTCCAGGCATGCCCTCCGGCTCTCGATCCTTCATCGAACGTTGCTTTGAGCGATATAATGAGTACTTAGTTACCGCTGGGAAATCGTTCTCCGTTCGCTTTTGCTTCCCCTTCCATTTCTTCCTTTATTCGTCTCCCCATGGTACCGCTGAAGCGCTGCCAGAATCCTTCGCGGCTGGTGATCGATACAAAATCCGGAACGTGTGCCGACGTAGTATCAATCACAGGCAACGTCTTATCGCTGATATCCAGCATTCCGAATACAATGGGAATGGACGTGACGCCGGGAGTATATTTCCGGGCAAAACTCTTCAGCATGCGTGACTGGAACGGATCGGTCGCAAGTGCGATTTTTGAAAACCCGAGACTCTTCGCCAGCTTCCATGAATAATAAACATTTTCCGTACTGTGCTCCGCCTTTGTTTCCGAAAAAGAATGTTCCGACGGTATCCCCAGCGAATCGGCAATAACTTTCATGGCGATACCCTCAACAAAGTGCGTGTACACGGCGGATCCCGAAAAGATAATGTTTTTGGTAAAGCCGCTATCGTAGAGGTGCTTGGCCCAGAATATCCGCATCTTCATAACGGATGTCGTATTTTCTTTTTCATACGGCACACCGGGGACAATGATCACATCATACGGCTTGTTCGCGCGGGCTGTCTCGTAAGACTTTTTCGCATAATGCGAAAAGCTGCAGTGTGTTAACAGGAGTGCCAGCGCAAGGAAGGCATGTACATAAAGAAATACTTTGATGAATTTTTTCATGGGTCCGAATTTCAGCACTAGTATACGATTGATTTCGTTAGGTTAACAAATCGTGTCATTGAATAAACCCAATGCTACCTTTTTTGTTCAGCGAGATTCAATTTCCAGGTGGAATCATACACGAGCATTCCTTCATCCACCATTTCGCGCACGACATCGACAAAAAGTTCCTGATCCCGTGGCGCGATAAGCTCTTCGACCTGTTCCACCGTCAGGGGTTGTTTCGTCAGTACGTGCTTTATCTCGGTTCTCAAATCCTCAAAGGCATGCAGGTTTTCCTTTTTCCGCTGTTCGATACAAAAATCGCAGATACCGCAGGTTTTTAACGATACTTCGTTGAAATAGTCCTGTATCATTTGCATCCTGCAGCGATGCGTCGTGGAAACGAAGGATATCATCGCTTTCATTTTCCCGATGATAAGCGTTTTGCGTTCCTCCAGGCGTTTCAGGTTTAGCGGCAACCTGTCGGCATCCTGCCGGGGCAGTACAAATGTTACCTGTGGTTTGTCTTTTACCGGCTGATATAATACGACCTGCAGTTCACCGAGGTGATTCAGGATTTTTACCACTTCTGCGGTGGATATCTTCAATGCCTTTCCCAGGTAAGCTTCCGATATTTTGGCAAAACCTGACATCAGTTCGCCTCCGTAAAGGCGCAGGAGCATTTTAATGATCGGGTCAAATTTAGCATAGGCTACCTGGAACTCATATAATTTTGCCTTGTCCATAAGCAGGTGAAGCGTGGATGGGCTGTAAAAGCTCTCGTTAAACTGTATCAGCCCCTCCTCCTCCAGTTTTTTCAATGCGATATAAACTTCCGCTGCATGAAAGTGAAAGCGTTCTGTAAAATCGGCGAGATCGAAGTCGTAGCTCTGACCTTCACTGCTGCCCAGGGCAAGCTGGTAGTAATTGCAAACCGCCTGGTATATTTTTTTTAGAAAATCCGGCGACGGCTGGGATTGTTCCACTTTTACCTGCAGGTTGAGGACATCGGCATCCTGATAGATCATCACCGCGAAGGACCGAAGGCCGTCCCTCCCTGCCCTGCCGGCTTCCTGGTAATACGACTCCAGGTTTTCCGGCAAGTCCAGGTGGATCACCACACGCACATCGGGTTTGTCGATACCCATACCGAAGGCGTTGGTTGCCACCATAACGCGGCTCTTGTTTTGGATCCAGTTATCCTGCCGTTTTGTACGTTCCTCATAATCGAGCCCTGCATGGTAATACGATGCAGCGATCTTTTTCTTTCCCAGCCATTCCGCAACCTCCTGTGTAGCTTTCCGTGACCGGACGTATATGATGGCCGGCCCTTTTACTTTCTGCAATATTTCGAGCACCTTCCGGTCTTTGTTCTCGGTTTTTCTCACGACAAAGGAAACATTGTCGCGGGCAAACGACTTCTGGAAAACAGCGGCGTTCCGTCTGAATTCCAGCTTCTCCATGATATCGTCGCGTACAGCAGCCGTAGCGGTAGCCGTCAACGCAATAACCGGTACATCCGGTTTCAGTTGACGCAATGCCGCGATCCTGAGGTAAGACGGCCTGAAATCATATCCCCATTGTGAAATACAATGCGCTTCATCCACGGCTATCAGTCCCACGTTCATCTTTTTCACCCTTGCTACAAACATCTCCGTATGCAGGCGTTCCGGCGACAGGTACAGAAACTTCACAGAACCGTAAATACAATTATCCAGGAGGATATCAATCTGCTGCCTTGTCATGGCTGAATGGATCGCGACCGCCTGTACATCTTTGTTTTTCAATTGCTCCACCTGGTCCTTCATCAATGCGATAAGAGGTGTAATGACAATACACAACCCCTCCCCGATCAACCCCGGCACCTGAAAACACACCGATTTTCCTCCGCCAGTCGGCAATAACGCCAGTACGTCCTTTCCATCCAGCGACGCCTGGATGATATCCTCCTGAAGAGGCCTGAACTGGTTGTGCTTCCAGTACTTTTGTAATATGGAGAGGGGTGTTTCCAATAGCGAATATTAAGGATAAGCGGCGGCTAATAAAAACCCAAGAATTATCTATAACCGTACTTAATCGTAGGGCTGTGTTACCAATTGATCTTTTCCTTGTTTAAAAATGCATTCACACCCCGTTTCCAGTCTTCACTTGCCCGTACTTTAGCATTTATCTCCGTGGCGAGGTCAAGCGCTTTTTCCAGGGGATGTGACTGGACCGATGCGATCATCTGTTTTGTTACCATCATGGAGTGCAGGGAGTTGGTAGTGACAAGATGCCGGGCGAAGGCGGAAACTTCGGAGGAGAGGTCTTCTTTGGTAAAAATTTTATTTACCATCCCGAGCTGATGGGCATCCTCCGCTGACACGAGGTCACCGGACAATAGTAATTCCTTCACTCTGGCCTCACCGATTTTGCGAAGCAGGAATACCATGACGATGGCCGGTACAAATCCGATTTTTACTTCTGTATACCCAAACATGGCATCCGGAACAGCAAAAACAAAATCGCAAACCGTAGCGAGGCCGCAGCCACCAGCTACAGCGTGGCCCTGCACTTCGGCAATGACAACCTTCTTCAGCGTGTATATCTGGAGTAACAGATCTTTCAGATGAATGGAATCGGCCAGGTTTTCCTCATATGAGAATTGCTGAAGCTGCCGGAGAGACTCGAGGTCAGCTCCTGCGCAAAACGCAGGCCCGTTTGCATTCAACACCACCACTTTCACCCGGTCGTCACTTTCGGCCGCTGAAAAGGCAGCTTTCAATTCGGTAACAACCTCACCGCTTAGAGCATTTCTTTTCCCCGGCCGGTTTAATGTAATCAGCCCGATGTTGTCTTTTACTGCATAATCGATGGTATTCATAATGTATTTATAATGTTGACTGAAAGGCTCCGTCGTGCAATACAGAATAAACCCGTACGCCCCTGTTCCGCAACTCAGCTACTATACGATCAGCGTGACGGAAAGAATTACTGCTATCCAAAATCACGTCAGCAGGATGAATCCTGTCCCAATCGACTTCCGCGTTCTTTAATGCATCGTTACTCACTACAAGGTAGTCAACCTTCACGTGATCGGGAATCCTGGATAAGTTGCTTTTCATGTGAACGATTGTTTTTCCGCCCCAGACTACCAGCATATATCCCTCAAACAGCATTCGTGCCGGGGGTTCACCCATCACTTTTCCGGCCCGGCTGTTGATCCGGTTCGGCTGCACATGAAAACTTGTTTTACGCTTGTCGTTGAGCATCGCAGAATCGCTCACTGTATATACCTTACCCTGACTGGAAAAATCCACGGCTGTGTGACCGGGGACGTTGTAAACCGTCAGTGTCCGGACAGGAAAGGTTTTATAGTATTGGGTCCATTGTCCCGCCGAAAAAACACAGCATAATACCGAGGCATAAACGAGCCATGAAGTTTTTTTTGTTTCCCTCCACAAAAAAAACATGGCGACCAGTATAATCAGGGTAAAACACTGGAGTGAGTTGATTTGTATGTTCGTTAACTGGCTGAGCGGTAGTTTTTCGATAAAAAAAACGACCGCATTTATCGCTTTGATGACCCATTCCAACACCCAGCCCAACCCGGCAGCGACCGGCTGCACAAAGCTTATCAGCATAACTCCGACACCGACCACCAATACCAGAAAAGAGCCGGGGATCACGATCAGATTGGTGAGCAGAAAATAATTCGGGAACTGGTGAAAGTAAAATAAACCAAGTGAAAAAGTCGCCAGTTGGGCGGCGATGGAAACAGCGGAAACTTTCCATATTTCGTCCCAATACCATTGGCGCGGTTCCCAAAGCCTGTAGATCGGCGGTTGCAGCGTCACGATCCCTAGTACGGCAAGATAGGAGAGTTGAAATCCGACCGACATGATCATGAACGGATCATAGAGCAACAGGCAAAAAGCGGAAGCTGCCAGTATATTATAGATGTTCGTCCGGTGATTCCAGGGCTTGGCGATCGCGACAAATGTAAACATGGACACAGCCCGCAAAACAGACGGGCAAATCCCGGTTACGAATGCATATCCCCACAGCACAAAAACGCTGATAGCCGCCACAATCCACCTGGAGTTTTTAAATTTTGCCAGCGGCTTGCAAATAATGAGGAGCATCCAATAGATGATCCCGACGTGGAGACCGGAAACGGAGAGGACGTGCATGGCACCCGTTGCGGAATAGGCGTTTAGAAGATCATTGTCCAGCCCATCGGTCACTCCCAGCACAAGGGCCGAGGCCAGGGCATGTTCACGCTTACCGTTAACAAATTTCTTCAGCGTCCTATCCGCCCATTGACGGATGGCAAGCGCCTGCCCGATGAAAAGCGACGGAGGTGCGGATCGGATAAACCGGATGTCCTCTCCCCTCGCGAAATGCTGGTGGTAAATATTCTTGAAGGAAAGAAATCGTTTATAGTCAAATTCACCCGGATTTAAGGGGCCTCTGACAACCTGCGGACTTCCCTTGACCATCACGACATCGCCATACCGGAAAGGTTCAGATACGTTGTTCTTCGGAATGTAAAGAAGGATCTTCCCTGTTTTTTCCGACCACATCCCATCCACCTTGACGGCGGAAACCTCAGCCTCCAGTTTCCAGGACTTTTCCTTTTCTTCCGCCGGTTTTGTGATGACAGCGGTGTAATAAGCCGCAGGAACCTTGATATTTAAGATGTGATCCGCCCTGCGCGATTGCGTGTGCAACAGCAGATAGCAGTACCCCCCTGTGAGAATTGCAAGGAATCCAAAGGGGCCTGGATTGAATCGTGTTTTCTGACGGGTAAAAGCGAGAAGCAGATAAAGGAAGCAGCAGGCAATAAAAGTCCATTGAGCGCCCGATTCGCGGATCACACCGGGTGCGTGAATGGCTATCAGGGTACCCGTACAAAAAAACACAACGACTCGGACAAAAGGGTACGGTATCCAACGGAACATGGAGAAAGTTAATAAATTCCGTCAGGAAGTCTCCTTACCATATGCTTCAATAATATCCCTCACCAACCTGTGCCTGACGACATCTTTTTCACTCAACTCGACGAACCCGATACCTTTCACATCCTTTAGAATCCGGATCGCCTGTTTCAGGCCCGAGCTTTGCCGGGTGGGCAAGTCGATCTGGGATGTATCGCCGGTCACGATCATTTTTGATTCCGGCCCCATACGCGTGAGGAACATCTTCATTTGCATGGGCGTCGTATTCTGCGCTTCATCCAACAAGATAAACGCGTTGTTAAGCGTGCGCCCCCGCATGTAGGCCAACGGTGCGATCTCGATAATCTCGCGTTCCATGTAATAGCCCAGTTTTTCGTATGGGATCATGTCGTGAAGCGCATCATAGATCGGCCGGAGGTAAGGATCGATCTTTTCCTTCAGGTCACCCGGGAGGAATCCCAGGTTTTCACCTGCCTCGACAGCCGGACGGGTAATAATGATCTTTTTTACCTGCTTGTTCTTCAGTGCCCTGACGGCCAGCGCCACGGAAATATAAGTTTTACCCGTACCGGCCGGACCCAGCGCGAACACGAGATCGTTATCTTTGACCAGCTGAACAAGCTTCTGCTGATTAACCGTTTTTGCTTTGATCGGGGCGCCTTTCGTACCATAGATGATGACGTCCTCGCCGAGAGGCTTCTGGCTTTCGGGCAGCATCATTTCAGCCTCACGGTCAATGTAAGCCTGCACGTTCTCACCGGTAACCCGGCCGTATTTGTGATAGTGGTCCACGAGTGAATTTAAGATGTCATCGATCTGAACGATCTCCGCGGTACTTCCCTTAATCACGATCTGGTTCCCCCTCGACACAATCCTGCTTTTTGGAAAAGCGGCGGATAAGGTATCTATTGTCTTGTTCTCAACTCCCAGGAAATCGATCATGGAAATATTTTCGAGTGTTACTACTTTTTCAATCAACGAATTACAAAGTTTAATGTAAAAACAATCTGGTTTAAAAATGTTTACTTTTGCCTTATCAAAATTAGCGAATATCTGCGGCAGCATCAACCATGGCCATCGTAACCCTCCTTACAGACTCAGGCGAAAGTGACCACTATGTCGCGGCGATCAAGGCCAGGATCATCAGCGTCAATCCGGGTATTCGCGTGGAAGACATCAGTCACCACATCAAACCGGCAGATATCGCGCACGCGGCGTTTGTACTTCGCGCTGTCTTCCGGGATTTTCCCAAAGGAACCGTTCACCTCGTCGGTGTCGACTCGGCGGGAAGCCGTGGAGATGCCTATATCGCGCTGCAAATGGAAGACCATTTTTTTGTGGGGTGCGACAACGGCCTGTTTGGTTTGATCAGCGACAAACCACACCAGCAGCTGGTGGAGCTGAACGCCATAAATTCCATCACCACCACCTTCCCGGAGCGCGACATTTTTGCTCAAGCCGCCTCCAAGCTGGCCAGCGGAATGCCCATCACCACCCTGGGGAAACCGATGACTCAATTTAAGAAAATGATCGACCGCCAGGCGAAAGCCACAAAAAAACAAATCACCGGAAGTATCGTTCGCGTGGACTCCGTCGGCAACCTTATTACGAATATTTCAAAAGAAACGTTCGAAATACTGAGCAAAGACAGGGGCTACACCATCCAGTTCGGAGGGGAAAAATTCAGGCGGATCAACGCACAATACAGTCAGGCGGACCAAGGCGAGTGCTTCATTGTGTTTAACAGCCTGAACCTGCTGGAAATCGGTATCTATAAAGGTAATGCTTCCGAACTGCTTGGCCTGGGTTACGATGGTACTGTCAACATCATTTTTGACGAATAACGGTTTACGGTTGAACTACTGGTTGCGGATTTTTACACACAAGCTATGGTGATTCGGATTGTCAGGATGCATTTTACGGCGGACGGTGTAGAGCGGTTTTTACAGATCTTTGGGGAGAACAAGGATGCGATCCGGAATATGAAGGGATGCAGCCATCTGGAGTTGCTTAAGGATATTCATGATCCGCTGGTTTACACAACACTCAGCCACTGGGACAGCGCGGAAAGCCTGGATCTGTATCGGCGCTCGGAGTTATTCAAAAGGGTATGGAGTGGTGTAAAAACGTTGTTTTCGGAGCGTCCGCAGGCGTACTCGCTGGAGAAATATATTGAATTGTAGATTGTACAGAAATCAAAGTTTACCCATATTTGCACCCCAGGCAATGCCTGAGTGGCGGAACTGGTAGACGCGCACGACTCAAAATCGTGTGCCTTCGGGCGTGCCGGTTCGATTCCGGCCTTAGGTACGATTCTGAGTGATTATTAATGAATCTTTACGATTTGCTAATAATCACTTTTTTTTATCACTCTTTTTTGTTGTGAGCGTTATCCATTTTCCGAAACAGAAAATATTTCTTAATAGACCTCAATCCTCTAAAATCGACTAAAAGCTCAATCTTGCTAATAATAAAAAAACCTCCAATCTGGAGGCTTGCATTTTTGTATTCTTAATTTTTTACTCTTCATGAACTGGAATGCCAAACGCTCGGTCAAAGTCCTTGATCTCATTTCCAAGGCGGAAAGTATAACCGCCATTGATAGTCTCGGTAAAACCAAGTGCATCCTGTTCGCGAAGTAGCTCAGATCTTTCTCTATTGTATCCATTACGAATATCAGAAAGCCTCTTTTTAATCGCCTCAACAGCAACATCAACTACAACTTGTTCTTCTTCCATATTCTTTGAACTATGATTATCTATCCTAACTAACGAATATAATCATAAAATGATTTAAATTGGGATACTAGTTTTTTGACCAGATGTAACTATCTGTAAATCAGCTATATACATGGATTGATATTTCCTTATATACGGGGTGATCTGCTGCATTATTGGAAGCATTAGGGACCAGTAAGTGGCATGAAATTCGTCACTTTCTCCTAGAGGAAATGGATTCGTACAGTCGATGTTGAGGACTCCGGCAAAATTAATGTCCTGATCGTTAAATGGAATTCTTATTGAAATTACACTCATCACATCGCTAGCTTGGGTTTCCCAGTAGGTTTTGATAAGATCCCGTTCTTCGGTTTCTAAATGCATATAATTTTTGACGTCGTGAACATTGTTTATAACGAACTCTCCGGAGTAAGTTGTCATTGGTGCTCCGGGAATATTTTTTCTGTAGAATTTTTCCTTGCTTGACGCTCGAACAACAGGTAGCGAAAACGGTTTCGATTGTATCGAAGACTTGGTGGGGTCAGATTTAGGTTGAAATGTAAGACCTGGCACCAAACGAAGTATACCTGCAATTTTTTCAGTTTGCGTGTCTTGAAAATGGATACAATTCTGATCTGATTTTCGAAGGAATTGAACTAAGTCTTTATGTGAAGTAGTTTCTATGTACAACATTATGTTAGCGCGATAAGCACCGCTTTCGCCGTTAGGCTTATTCATGAAGGCTCGTGTCAGATCACAGATATATTCAAGAACGTATTTGAATGCCTCGTGATAGATTGCTCTCGCTTGAGACGAGGGTTCGTCTAATACGGAAAGTGATTCAAACACTTTCTTGTTCAATAGCGTGTTTTGCTTGAAAACTTGTGGGTTGGGAGCTCTTAAAATAGTTGATTCAAGTCGCCTATTTCGCTCCTCATTCTTAGCGCTCTCATTGAAGACGAAATAATAATAAGCAATGATCCAAAAGGCGACGGCAAAAACATAATAGACAGTCCCGATACTAACTCGGTATTGATCGTTAATGTGGCTATCTCCTGTGACTTCTAGAGCGATGTCTTTTAGGATTTCGCCACTTGTAACAAGACTTGCGAAATTATTGAAATTATTATTAATGGCGTCCCTAAAAAAAAATCAAAAGGAATGCCGCAATGCCTGGATAAATTGATGCGGCGTGTTTGACAAAAACATTTCGTTTTAGCGTCCAGGCAGCAATTCTTTTTCTATAAAAGAAGTACCAGAATAACACCAAACCGAATTGAAACAGAAGCATGAATGAAATGAAGTAGATCCTGTTGGCATCGGTCAATATAAGCGTCAAAGTAGATACTAGAATTCCAGTAAAAAGAAGTATGCTTACAGTGCGGTGACCATACTTTGCATACCATTCTCTAAATTTCTCCATAGGTCGAAACATAAAAACCCGTTCAAAGAGGGAAATGCACTTTGAGGACGGGCTTAATGTCGAAAATTACGAAATTTCTTATTAGGTCAATAACAAGATAACCTTGGCCGCCTCGGTTTTAATTTTATCTCTGAAAAATCCCTTTTTGCTGTCGAATGTTGTTGTAACGTTTAACCGCCTAAAGCATCGTTCCCCGAAAATGGCCTCAAAATCTTCATCGGCTGGTGAGCAACCGAGGTTGGTAGTACAGAATAGAATTAATGAAAAGAGTGACTTTAGGAACTTATGTAACCCCTCTATCTTCTGAAAATCAGCTAAAAAGTTCGATCCTGGTAACACCTTCGGTACTTAAAGGATGGCGTATGCCATCCTTTTCCCGTTAGGAGTAATTCAATTTTCGCATGTATTTTGTATATGCCCTGGTCAGTGAATCAAGGAATTATATCTATGTCGGTATGACTGGTAGCCTGGAAAGGAGAATCAAGTACCACAACGACAGATATAACAAAACAACCAAACCGTATCGTCCATTTCGCATCCTGATTACCGAGGAGTATCCGTCGAGGGTTGAAGCGCGTGTCCGCGAAAAGATTTTAAAATCGGGAGTCGGAAAACAGTTCCTTAAACAAATACTCGCTGTGCAATAGTGGTAGACACGCACGACTCAAAACCTGCCCGCCGGCAGGCAGGTCGTGTGCCTTTGGGCGTGCCGGCCTGTCTACCAACATGTAGATTCGATTCCGGTTTTACCTGCCCAAGCTGTTTCAGCGGGTACAATCAATCCCAACTTCAGTATAGAGTTGAGACTTTTTTTTGATGTTTTCTTACGCATTATAGTGTTTCGGTACGAGTAGCATAGGATATTAGGTAAAAAGGCATAAACCCAAGGATAGCCACCATGCAACCTATCCCCATCGTTTCTTATCTTTAAACACCATCCGCGATCATATGCTTCAAAACTATCTCCGCGTCACGCTTCGCAACATCCGCAATAATAAACTCTTTTCATTCATTAACGTTGCCGGGCTTGCCTTCGGCTTGAGCGCATGCTTCCTGATCTGGCAGTACGTGCGATTCGAATCGAGCTATGACGCTTTTCATCAGGATCGCGAACGCCTTTATCGCGTGCCGATGGAAGTTCGCGAGAACGGAACGCTTGTCAACTCAGCCGCCTCCACCTTTTCTGCGCTGGGTTACGCCATGAAATCGTCAATGCCTGAAATCGAAGACTATACACGTCTCGTTAAAACATCTTTGTTCACCAACGACCTTGGAAAATATGTCGCCAATGCACTCGAGTTCTCACGGTTAGACGAATCCGGCAATGTTGTTTCATTCATCGAAGAAAGCGTATGGTTTTCAGACGCGCCCCTTCTCAAGATGTTCTCTTTCAAAATGCTTGAAGGCACCATCGACGCCCTTGTCGAACCACATTCTATTGTTCTCACTCAATCTGTCGCGAAAAAATACTTCGGCAACGCGTCAGCACTCGGAAAGGAACTACGCCTCAATAACGACGAGGTTTACAAGGTCACCGGTATCATAGAAGACGTCCCTGCCAACTCCCACCTGCAATTCGATATACTTCTTTCCTTCAGCACCATGAAGGCACGCATCGGCGACATGAACGATTTTTGGGGATGGAGCGTATTTTATACTTACGTTCTTCTTGGGGAGAACATTCATGCTGCTGGTGTCCAGGAAAAATTAAATGAACTTGCAGTCCGGCAATTTGTAGACGAAGCAAAGTCACCCTTCAAGACCTCGTTTGTGCTGCAACCTATCCAGGACATCCACCTGCGATCGACGTATCTCAACGAGCAGAGTCCCGCCGGCAGTGAACGTCTGGTCTATTTTCTTTCGTTACTCGCCGTATTCATCCTGATCGTTGCGTGGATCAACTACATCAACCTCTCAACATCGAAGGCATTACAGCGTTCAAAAGAGGTCGGGGTCCGGAAGACCGTCGGCGCAACCCGAATTCAATTGATCATTCAGTTCCTATTCGATACCATACTGATCAATATCTTCGCATTATTCCTTGCTACGTTGATCGTGGTGGTTTCGTGGCCGGCATTCGAGAGACTGATCGGTAAACAGATCAGCGCCGTCGTCTTCACCGGCGGAATCGCTCAATGGATTTTGGCCGTCGTCGTTTTCATAATCGGTGTATTCATGTGCGGCGTATATCCCGCCCTGACGCTGTCTTCTTTCAATCCAGCCGCTGTCCTGAAAGGAAGGTTTACAAAATCTTCCTCGGGAGCCTTACTCCGAAAAATGATGGTTACATTTCAATACGTTCTTGCCATACTGCTCATCGCCGGAACCGTAACGACCTACCTGCAATTAGAACATATGCGGTCGAAGGACACGGGATTTACAAAAGATCAGGTGATCGTAACTGAGGCACCAGCCGCGTTCGATTCAACTGCCGGAAATCGGATTTCTTCCTATCGCAATGAGATGATGAAAATTCAGTCCGTCAGGAATGTCACCGCTACATCCGACGTACCAGGAAAACATTTTGTTGAAACTGCGGGTGTCATGTCCACGAAATCAACCGAAGACAAGAACCGCTTCGGTACATCCGTTTGTTTGATCGACTCCAGCTTCTTCAGCACGTTTGACATTAAGATACTCGCGGGCCGAATGTTCGACGACAGCCAGAGGATGACGTTCCGGCGACAGCAAGAGAACGAGCTTATACCCGTTTTAGTAAACGAGGAGTTCGTCAGGCAACTAGGCTACTCGAATTTGGAAGACGCTCTTGAGGAGCCGCTTGATTTTAATTGGGGGCCAGACATGCGAGTTGCGAAAATAGTTGGAGTTGTCGCTAACCACCACCAGGTTTCATTCAAGGAAGGACTCGATCCGGTCATCTACGCCCAGCCGCAATGGCAGGATGCGCAGTATTTTGCCGCAAGAATTGAAGGAATAAATGTTCCGGATATAGAGAAAATCAAAGCCGCGTTCCTGGCTTCTTTCCCCGGGCACCCGTTCAACTACTTCTTCCTCGACGACCATTTCGACAAACAATATCGCGACGATCAGCAATTCGGAAACATCTTCAGTACGTTTACTGTGCTGGCGCTCATCATCACTTCTATGGGCTTGTTAGGTCTGTCGATCTTCACCGTCACACAAAAAACAAAGGAGATCAGTATCCGGAAAGTACTCGGGGCTCCGGCTTCGGCCGTGCTCTTTATTTTTTCGATAGATTTCATTAGAGCTTTGCTCATCTCTTACGCAATTGCACTCCCGCTGATGTATTGGGCAAGCCGCAATTGGCTTGAGAATTTTCCTGAAAGGATCCCGCTACGATGGGAGATATTCGCAACACCTCTCTTGCTTCTCTCAGCCGTTACTCTCTTCACAGTTATTGCAGTTAGCCTAAGGGCAATGTTCGAAGCACCAGTCAGGGCCCTTCAACAGGAGTAGTTGTTTAGATATCTGTCATCGTGACAAAGGAGCTCGTTTCGAACCATTAGAAAGTAAGGTTTGACCATTCTATATTCCGGCACTGTTGTAAATTAATGCCGATTTATAGAAAATCAGTATAGCCAAAAAGCTTCATATCGGCCGCCTTATGATTTGGATATTTTCTATGCCATTTAGATATCATTCCCTACCTGGCCACGGCAGGCAACGTAAAGGAAAAATTACTACCCTTTCCAGGCTCGCTTTTTACGGTTACCGAACCTCCTTGCGCTTCAATAAACTCCCTGGAAATAGCCAGCCCCAGACCAGTGCCGGACGGTGTACCGGGAACCTGAAAGAATTTTTCAAAAATACGGTTAATGTATTTTTTCTCAATACCAGACCCCTGATCCTCAACGGAAAATAAAACGGACCCGTTATCGGGTTTGCACCTGACTACCACTTTTCCGTGCTCCGGACTAAAACGGATGGCATTCGTTAACAGATTCACCAGCACCCAGGTGCTCTTATCCACATCCGCCTGAACAGCGCGCTCCTCTTTCACCGCCTCCACCTGGATCTCGACGTGCTTGCGTTCCGCCTGAAACCTCACCGCCTCTGTTGCCAGCTGAATAATATCCTTTGGATCCGCCTTCCGGATATCGAGTTTGATGTTGCCACTTTCGACCTGTGAAAGGTCAAGCAATTCATTTGTAATCTTCGACAGCCGGATCACTTCGTCGTGCAGTGTGCGGATGATATTCTGCTGTTCGTCGTTCAGCGTTCCGACGCGTTCATCCTGCAAAAGTTTTGCGCACATCTGCAGCGAAGCAAGCGGAGTCTTCAGTTCATGAGAGATCGTCGCTATAAAATTGGTCTTGGCCAAATCCAGCTCTTTATAGGACGTAATATTCTTCAGCATGATAACCTGGCCGATCTTTACTGGTTCCTTCTCTCCCGTAGGCGTATGGTCGATGGTAATCACCTCTTTTGAGTAATAATTTTCCTTCCCGTCGATAACCGCTTTTACCAGGGCCGAAGCCGGAGTCGGATGACCATTTTGCCTGATGAGATTCCTGAACAAGTCGTTATTCACGGCAACATCGGGAGCATACCTGCCGATAAGTTTGGTTGCGGAAAGGTTGAGAAGGTCAAAGGCCGGGTCGTTTGCAAAAACCACCTTGTTATTTTCATCCAGACCGATAACCGGGTCCGTCATACGATTGATGATCGTCTCGATCCGTTTCTTCTCGAACAAAATTTTAGCGAGGTTGCTATGCTCATATTCGTCGAGCTTCTCCGCCATTTGATTGAATGCCTCAGCCAGCTCTTCAAATTCATCCTTCCGGTCAAAATGAAGCCGTTCCTCGTAGTCCCTGTTGGCGATGGATTTTATACTGGTCGTAAGCTTCGCGATCGGATCGGCTACATAGCCGGGAAAATTTACGATGAATGTAAAGGCTACAAGCGCACAGATCGTTCCGATCACGATCAGGTAAGTGGAGGCCGTTTCCGAGGTATCCTGTGTGATCAGGTTCTTGCGGACAATAGCTTTCATGTTGAGATCCTGGATGGCAAGCGCCAGTTGCCTGACGTGAACAATGCTGCTGTCCGTGATACCGACGTTCTTGATCCGTTCGAACGCACCTCTGAGTTGCCGCGTCAGTTCCTGCTCGCCAGGCTCTGTTATGTTCTGTTCCTGCTGCTGAATGTTCCGTTCAATAATTTTTATCGCTGAAGCCGAATCAATGCGAAGGCTATCGCAATTCGCAATAACATGCTTATTGTACTCCAGTGATTCATAGTTGGCCACAAGGATGTTCTGGGAGTCCCTGGACAAACTGTTCAGGTAAAACATTCCCAACCCACCGACCGCAAGGATCAATACAAAGAGGAATATAACTCCGAATGCAACTTTTGTTTTAATTCTCATGACAGTATTACTAAGTCTATATCAGAACCATCCAGTTTTTTCACAAGCCGGGTGAACGACGAGGTCTTGGTTAGAATCTGCCAGATCCGGAATCGCGGCAACCCGATACAAATAGTAGTAATTTGTTTTTCTTCGGCGACCTGGATGATAGAAGCCGGAACATTATTACTTTTTATCTGGATCACCTCCGCGCCCAACTCCGTCGCCATCTTGAAGTTATTGATCAGGTGCCGCTGCACCGACAACTTGATGCGGTTGGCGTCCTCACTGCGGGTTTGCACGTATAACACGTACCATTTCGAATTATAATAACTGGCCAGCCTGGCCGTTTTTCGGATGATCATCTTTGCCGTGTCATGGTTACTGCTGATGCAGGCCAGGAGTCGTTCGTGGCGAAGTCTTGTATTAATTGTAACCTCCGTGTCCACCTTTCTTTCCACCTGCGAAGCCACTTCCTTCAAGGCAAGTTCGCGCAACTGAAGTATCTTATCCGCCTGAAAAAAATTCCGGAGTGCCGTTTCTACTTTTGCCTGGTCGTAAATTTTTCCCTCTCTCAGCCGCATGATCAGTTCATCGGCTGTGAGGTCTATGTTCACTACTTCATCAGCCATCTGGAGGATTTTATCCGGCACCCGTTCGCTGACTTCTATGCCCGTTATGGAATAAACCTCCTCGTTGATACTTTCAATGTGCTGGATGTTCACCGCGCTGATTACGTTGATCCCCGCCTCGAGGATCTCAATAACATCCTGCCAGCGCTTTTCGTTTTTGCTGCCCGGAATGTTGGTGTGGGCGAGCTCATCTACAATCACTACCTCTGGATGGAGGTTAACAATGGCCTGAAGATCCATTTCCTCAAGCTCTTTTCCTTTGTAAAATATTTTTCTCCGGGGAATGACCGGCAGCCCTTCCGTGAGCGCTTCCGTTTCTTTCCGCCCATGCGTCTCAATGTATCCGATTTTTATATCCACGCCGTTCTTCAACAGGCTGTGCGCTTCCTGCAGCATACGATACGATTTCCCGACACCGGCGCTCATCCCGATGTAGATCTTGAACTTTCCGCGCTTTGATTTGCGTATCAGGCTAAGGAAATGCTGAACCGATTTTTCTTTATCCTCCATGTTTGCTTTCTCAATATTCGCGCGACCCGCTCAAATTTCGGCATTTCTACTTCAAAACCGATCGGCCACGGCATTTACTATACATACTTCCCCTTCGGATTACAATTACAGTTCAAAAACTCACCGCCAGTGAAGTCGACAAAAACGTATTGCTTTTCGATGTCCCCGTTTCTGTCGCAAACACTTCGTTCCTGCTGGTGAAATTTCGTACCTCAATTCTCCATAAGGCATTTGGCAACAGAGAGTAGTCCAGGTTTACGGAAACCCCGGCAGTCTTAAATCCGTCGGGTGTTCCGGTAGCGATGATTACACCGTGCTCATCGTCGTAGTATTCACCTCGGAGAGCCAGTGCGATTTTATCGCTTAACGCAAATTTTGCAATGATCACAGGAGATACCCAGGGGTTGACAGAAGTGGTCTCCGCGCTCTTCTCTTCTACACCATAGTCGACGCCGACGATCAATCCTATTTTGTCATTGACCTGAAATATCCCGTAAAAATTATGAAAGTATCGCATCTGCCGGGCGCTGTCAGGTTTGTCGGTGCCGATAAATGTGCTGCTGTTCAGGGTTATGGATGCGCCGGGTTTAAATGTTATTTGTGTCCCGAAAGAAGGGAGTGAATTCCCCTCGACACGCTGTATTCGCTGCCATCCGTTCAGCACCAGTCCCGATAAGAACCACATTCCGTTATCGGAGGTGTAGGAAACTTTTGCACCGGCTTCATAGTACGGTGTATTGTCGGCAAGCATACTGCGGGTGACGTTCCAGCAGTCTTTTCCCATGGCGCTTTCAAAACCGATGTGTGAACCGAAAATACCGGCGTCGATCCAGAGGTTCTTACTGGAGGAGATCCTGACTCCCGCATTTGCTTCATAGATATTTTTAAGTACCCCCGGTTCTGCCACCAGGTTCGCGTTTGCATAAGTACCGGTCATGATAGCCAGGTTTCCGCGGACGTTGTCGGTGTTGTAGGATCCTTTGATATATCCCAGATTCAGATTCACTTCATTGTGCCGGTTAAAAGAGTACACAAAGCCGGGCCGTGTGTTGTTAGCGGGTTTGTTAAAGTCGTAGACATAGTATGATTCCAGGTAGCCGCTAACTGCAAAAGGCGAAGGTTTCCGCTCTTCCTGCGAAAAGACAAAAGTAGCGTACAGAAAAAATACGATTGACAAAAAAGTTGTCTTCATAACGTGGTTGTAGAAAGCTCTTACTTCAGTTGATCGAGTGCGATATTAAGACGTAAAACATGCACGCGCGATGTGCCCATGCCGAGCATCGGTTTTTCGATGTGATCCTTCACAAGGTCACTCAGTTTCTTCCGGTCTATATTTCTTTCACGGGCGATGCGGTCGATCTGGATCAGCGCGGAAGCCGGGGAAATGTGAGGATCCAGTCCGCCGCCGGAAGCAGTTACCAGATCAACGGGAATCTCTTCTTTTTTCACGGTTGGATTGTGAACGAGAAACGTATCGATCCGCGCCTGTACGACAGCCAGGTAATCCGGGTTAGTAGGTCCCTTGTTTGATCCTCCGGTAGATGCTGCGTTATAATCCACGGCTGACGGACGGCTGTTAAAATATTTGTCGTCGTCAAATTTTTGTCCGATGAGTTCAAATCCCACAACTCTTCCGTTTACAACAATCTCCTCTCCTCTTCCTCCCGCGGGAGCGGCAATTTTAGCAATACCTGTGATCAGCAAGGGGTAAAGCACCCCGAACAAGATCAGGGTAACACCCATTATTTTTAATCCGGTAGTCAAATAGTTTTTCATAACTCAAAGTTTTCAAAGCATTGGTGAAATTATAAGGTCGATCAGCTTGATACCGATAAATGGTACGATGATCCCGCCCAATCCATATATAAATAAGTTACGTGTGAGCAGGGCACTGGCGCCGATGGGTTTATAAGCCACACCGCGCAGCGCCAGGGGGATCAGCAAGGGGATAATGATAGCGTTAAAAATAACCGCCGAAAGAATGGCGCTTTCAGGGCTGCTCAGCCGCATGATGTTCAATGCCTGAAGAGCAGGGATCGAAGCCATAAACAACGCCGGGACGATGGCGAAATATTTAGCTACGTCATTCGCGATTGAAAAGGTTGTTAATGTTCCCCTGGTGATCAACAACTGCTTTCCGATTTCCACGACTTCGATCAGTTTAGTGGGATCATTGTCGAGGTCCACCATGTTTCCCGCTTCCTTTGCGGCCTGTGTTCCGCTATTCATCGCCACGCCGACATCAGCCTGCGCGAGGGCCGGAGCATCGTTTGTTCCGTCACCCATCATGGCTACCAGCTTACCGCTTGCCTGTTCCCGTCGGATATATTCGAGCTTGTCTTCCGGCCTTGCTTCCGCGATAAAATCGTCAACACCCGCCTTTTCCGCGATGTATTTTGCAGTCAATGGATTATCACCGGTCACCATCACCGTTTTTACACCCATTTTTCTCAGGCGTTCAAAGCGTTCCGTGATTCCAGGTTTGACAATATCCTGTAATTCGATAGCACCCAATGCAACATGGTTCTCGGTTACCACAAGCGGTGTACCGCCGTTGGATGAGATCCTGTCAACCACAGCCTTCAGCTCCTGCGGAACCTTGTTTCCATACTTCTCGATCGTTTTGGCAATGGCGTCATATGCGCCTTTACGGATCACCCGTCCGTCCAGGTCAATTCCCGAAGACCTGGTTTCGGCGGAGAACTTAATGATCCTGGCATTTGGCAAGCCGTACGTAAGATCACTGCGGCTTCCTATCATGGCCGGGTGTTTATATCCTTTGACTGCGGCGAGTTCAACGATTGATTTTCCTTCCGGTGTGTCGTCCGCCATAGACGCTATAGTAGCGGACTCGATAAGCGTGTCTGCATTAACGCCGGATACCGGATAGAAGGCTGTGGCTTTCCTGTTACCGATCGTGATCGTCCCGGTTTTATCCAGCAATATGGTATCGAGATCGCCTGCTGTTTCCACAGCTTTTCCGGATTTCGAAATCACATTAGCCTGCAGGGCGCGATCCATTCCCGCAATACCGATGGCAGACAATAAACCTCCGATGGTGGTGGGGATCAGGCACACAAACAGGGCAATGAGCGCACCAACAGAGATCGGAGTGTTAGCATAATCACCAAAGGGCTTAAGTGTAACGGTGACCAGCAGGAATACGATGGTGAACCCTGACAACAGGATCGTCAGCGCGATCTCATTGGGAGTTTTTTGGCGGCTGGCGCCTTCTACCAGGGCGATCATCTTATCCAGGAAGCTTTCGCCGGCTTCCGTGGTAACGAGCACTTTTATCTTATCGGAAAGTACTTTTGTTCCACCCGTTACAGAACTCTTGTCGCCGCCTGCTTCACGGATCACGGGTGCCGATTCGCCGGTTATCGCGCTTTCATCCACCGTAGCGATCCCTTCTATGATCTCGCCATCCGTGGGTATAATATCCCCGGGTTCGCAGAGGAATACATCACCTTTTTTCAAGTGACTGGAAGGTTTTTGAGTAACCACACCGTTGTCACCTACGACTTTAGCCGGTGTTTCCTCGCGGGTTTTTCTCAGCGAATCAGCCTGCGCTTTACCCCGGGCCTCGGCGAGAGCTTCCGCAAAATTGGCGAACAGCAAGGTGATCAATAGCACTACGAATATCACGAGGTTGTATCCCGGCGAACCCTGGTCGGCACTGGTGAGGGAATAAACCGAAACGAATAACATGATCAATGTCCCGATCTCCACGCAGAACATCACAGGATTTTTCATCATAAGCCGCGGACTGAGTTTCACGAACGATTGCTTAATCGATTCGCTCACCAGTGCAGGCTCGAACAGTTTAATATCTTTTTTAATTCTTTTGCTCATAATAGTAATGCATTTAATTACAAGGAGAAATATTCCGCCAAAGGCCCAAGTGCCAGCGCCGGAAAGAATGAGAGTGCGGCGATAATCATGATTACCGAAAGTAATACGGCAACAAAAGCGGGACTCTCAACCTTTAAGGTACCGGCACTCTCCGGTATATATTTTTTCGATGCGAGCGACCCGGCAATAGCAATCGGTCCGATGATCGGGATGAACCTGCCGAAGAGCATGGCTAATCCGCAGAGGATATTCCAGAAAGGGGTAGCGTCGCCAAGTCCTTCAAAACCCGACCCGTTATTCGCGGCGGCAGACGTAAACTCATACAACATCTCGCTGAATCCGTGATACGAAGGATTTGCCAGCCACCCGATATCCGGATTGCTGGCCTGGATATGAGAGGCTATAGCCGTACCCACCAGGATCAGCAACGGATGAAGTATGGCTACCATCGCGGCAATCTTGACCTCCCTGGCTTCTATTTTCTTTCCGAACAGTTCCGGTGTTCTTCCTACCATCAGCCCGGAGATGAATACAGCGATAATGACAAACACGAAGAAGTTGATAAACCCCACGCCTACACCGCCATAGATCGCATTGATCATCATATCCAGGATGTAAACTCCACCGGAGATCGGAGTCTGGCTGTCGTGCATCGAATTCACCGAACCGTTAGACGTCGAGGTTGTTGATACACCCCACATAGCACTTGCCGCAGGGCCAAACCGCACTTCTTTACCTTCCATGCTACCAAGGGAATTATCGACACCCATCCGGGCAAGTGCCGGGTTACCCTGTGATTCGAAATAGATCGTAATGGCAACAAATGTTACAAAAATCAAGGTCATGGCCCCGAAGAAAGCATAACCGACTTTGGGCTTGTCGATATAAAATCCGAAAGCGAAAACAAGAGCGATCGGGATAATGATAATGGCAAAGTTCTCCGCCAGGTTAGTGAGGTAATCCGGGTTTTCGAAGGGATGTGTTGAGTTGGGCCCGAAGTATCCACCTCCGTTGGTTCCGACTTGTTTGATGGCAACCATCGGAGCAACGGGTCCGCGAGCGACGTTAACGGTGTCTCCTTCGAGTGTGATTACCTGCGCTGCACCGTCAAACGTCGATGGTGTACCCCGAACTACAAGAAACACAGCAATCACTATCGAGACCGGCAGCAGAATTCGTGTACAGCTTCTTAAAAACAGCTGATAAAAGTTCCCCAGGTCGGAAGACTGGCGCTGCATGATACCTTTGAACAGCAATGCCATCGCGGCAATTCCGGTGGCAGCACTCACAAACTGCAGAAAACAAAATACAAGCAGCTGGGTTACATACGTAGCTCCGGTTTCACCGCTGTAATGTTGCAGATTCGTGTTGGTCATAAAACTAACGGCGGTGTTGAATGCCGTTGTCGGCTCCATGTTGGTGATTCCATCCGGGTTCCAGAAAGCATGAAAAGTCTGTGTGAGCAGAACCAGCATGGCCCACAAAAAGAACATCATGTTGAGCACAAGTGCAGCTTTGAGGTTTTCTTTCCAGTCCATCGGTTTGTTTGGATCAATGCCGCAAATACGAAAGATGACTTTTTCCAGGGGTGCAAGGAAGTCGAGCCAGGTTTTTTCATTTTTAAAAACCTTTACACAATATCGTCCGAGCGGGATCGCCAGGATCACCGTGAGGATGAAAAGGACAACAACGCCTAAAATTTCAGAATTCATTGTAAGTAGAGTTTAAACAGGTCACATATTTTTACAATCACAGGGAGGAACACGGCCACATCAACTAAACCGCCGGTTCGGCGGGAGCGACTGTCTCCGGTACCCTTCTTTCCAAAATATCCATTCTAGAATTTTTCCGGTTTGATAAGCGCATACAACAGGTATATAAAAACCAGTGTGCTGATCAGTAGCAGGGCGATCATCATAGCTTTAAATTTTTTCGAATACATCAATCAGTCTATATAATAGCCAGAAGCAAACAAGTCCCAGCAGTATCATCAATAGTGTCATCATAAGTTTAAGGTTTAGTTTGTTTTATTTAAAATACACTTCGAAAAGAAAATATGTCTTCACAATCACCAGAACGATCAATGCCACCAGGAATATAAGCCAGAAAACTGCTTGCCCATTTCGGCGCAATAACGCTTTCCAGTTTGGTTTGTGGCTTTCCATACAACTTTCAGTTATCGGTGAATGTCCGTTCAATTGTTTCAATTACGTGTGACTTACTTCATATCACGCTGCGACTTTCGTCATATAGACGTCTACATGCCGCTTGCGTATAGCATGCGGGCGTATTCGGTTCTTAATTCCGCGGACATAAACAGTTCAATCCATTTTCTGATCGCAGGCTGCTTGTCCATGGACCTTGAAAGAGTGAAAAGGTATATATTCACAATTGCCGTTTTTACAGATTCGTTGCCATCCCGGAGCAGATTGTCGGCTACTGCGAGAAACCGGCCGAGGTTTTTATACTTTCCTTCGTCACACAGCTTCAGCGATACGTCGGCAAATAACTGCATTGACTTATAAAACTGACGGGGATGATGAGGGTCGTCTTTCAATGATGGAACTTCACCATCAAGCATCACAAGGGCTATTCTTTCATTGATCATGGTTGGCAATTCTTTAGTTGCGGATGCATTGGCAATGAAAATGCCCGAATGGGCATACTTCTGATTATCAACCATTTAATTCCAATGTGCCCGTTGCAACCCTTCGGAATCCGCAGGGTTGTTTGCTGAAACTGAAAGGAAGCGATGTACTAGGGGAAACTATCGACGAACGTGACGACTACGGATGTTTGCAAAAAGAACATGTCCAGATATTATCGTAAAATCCCAGCGCTTTCAAAAAGACAATTCGCTGGCTCGGGCATATTAAAAAAATGATGGATACCTGACGGGATCGACAATTCGGAAGGGAAGCCGATAAATTACAACTGCAGGGCAACTTATACCCTGCAGTCGTGTGGAAGGATGAAAAGGTGATTTTGCGATCGTGGCAGAGCAAACGAACAGCCTTGTCATCGAAGAAGCACGCCGTTCCCCATTGGGACGGCACGATTCATATACGCGTTGATCCTATTGAAGTTTTTCCGTCACGCTTCCACAGGTAAGCATCTTATTGCCGAAGTATGGATTACGGATCTCCTCGACGTCACTTAACCACGAAGCTCCCTGGTTGTTAAATGCCATCGGACAGAATTCATAGAAAGCAGTTGCTCCACCGAGGCCGAACGCTTTGATGCTCTTATACAGATTTTCGCTTAGCGTACTAAACGCCTCACGCTGGACTTCTATATCCGACGATGACTCCATCGTTTTAAGTGAACTCTCCATACCTTCCAGGTAGATCATCCAGTCGTTGTGAGCAGCTCCCGATAACAGCTTCATGTCGGTTGTATTTAAGGCTGTGCGTGTAGCACCTGCTCCGGAAGAAACCCTGGCGGGATCCGAAGAGACGAACGCTTCCTTTAATGTTATGTATGAATTGAATACGCCGGATAACTGCTGTTGAAACGTTGCGTCAACGGCAAACTGAGGCGCGCCGGGCTCAGGAACGGCAGGCGATCCATCGGCGGATTCCGCTGTGGCTGCCGGGGCGTGATCATCATGAGATTCCTTTTTGTTCCCACCGCAATTGCTAAACGTAAATGCCGCGGCTCCGATCATCAGCGAAAAGAAAATTGAGTTTGTTTTCATATCAAATTTATTGTTTTAGGTTAATTGTTTCCGTTTTATAATCCCACAGAGGTTGTCGCTGTCAATGGCCCGCGTGCGGGTCCGTACCTTTTTTTAATACCATCTCGCTGTACAACAAATAAGCGCCTGTTACCGCGATCCGCTCTCCTGCCACCAGTCCTTCCGTGATCTCAACCTGTTCAAAGTCCTCCCCTCCTGTCCTGACCATCCGGGCACGGAAGGTATTCGTTCCTGTCTCCACGTAAACAAGCGTTCCCTTTCCATCGCGGATGACCGCGTCTGTCGGAATCACTACTGCCTTGCGTGTAGCCCGGGTGATAAATACCTGTGCTTGCATACCTGGCCTGAACTTCAACTCAGGGTTATTGACCGTCGCCCGCATGATAGTAACCTGGGTATTTACCCTGTACTCCGGGCTCAGAAAAACGACGCGGGCTTCCAACGGCGCAGAGTCAAATCCAATGATACTTACACGGATTTTATCTCCCAATCTCACTGGTTCCGACTCGCCGGGGTATAGCTCCGCTTCAACCCAAAGCGTTGCAACATTTTCGATACGATAGAGCATTGCGCCTTCTTCAACATATTGGCCTTCACTCACACTAATCTCCGACACAACGCCCGGCGCGGGCGCCAGGAAGGTGATTCGCTGCGATATAACTTTGGATTGTGTCAGCGATGCCACCTGTTCTTTGGTAAGACCATACAATAGCAACTTGCGTTCGGATGCTTTCAAAAATGATTCATAGCGCGGCTCTTCCCGCCCAAGTGCTTCAAATTGTTCTTTTGCCAGCAGGTATTCACGTTGCAACGTGAGCAACGCCTCGCTGTAGAGTTCGTAGAGAGGTTCACCCGCCCGCACTACAGCGCCCGTCTCCTTTACATAAAGCTTTTCAACTCTTCCGCCCGACCGGCTACTCACCACTTCAGTCCGTTCTTCATTTTCAGAAAGCCTCGCATTGACCACGATGGTCTGTCCTACGGGTCTGACCAAAACCTCCTCCGTCGTGATGTTTGCGAGCGCTATCTGGCTATTCGTAAACATCAGCTCATTGCTGTTTCTGTTAGTTGGGGGCGTTTTTACCGGATCTTGCGTGATGAAGGCGGTGTCGTGTATGTCGTGAAGACTCCGTTGCCCGTTCTTCTTTTCCTCCGAACACGCTATAAGCAACAGACTAAATATGGTTATGTAGCCGAATATATTTTTCATGCTATTTCGATTTGATAAAGCTTTCGCTATCCACCATGTACTGAGCATTCGAAGCAATCTCATCGGAAGACGACAGCCCCTTCGTGATTACGACCCAACCATTCGATTGAATACCGGCGCCTACCTTTTTAGGCCGGAATGCCCCTTTCTCCCTTATAAAAACAATTTTATCCAGCCCGAGATCAAGTATCGCCTCGCGCGGAACCCAGAGCGCTTCCACCGGTTTTAACTGAATTGTTGCACGCACGAGCTGACCGATCTGCAGCTCGCCGCGATTGCTTATATCCAATCTGACTTTGACAAATTCCTGTCCATCGGCTAAGAAAGGATGCACGAAGTCCACGCCGGCCGGAACAGTCTTTCCATTGTTAAGATCGAGAGTAACTTCATCATGAAGATTTACCAGGCCCGACTGCGCGATGGGCAAGTCAAGCTCGATTCTCACAGCGGAAGTGTTAACCACTTTAAAGAGTGCCTGACCTGCCGAAACATAGTTACCTGCCCTCACCAGGTCCGTTGCCGTACGGCTCACAGCGGTGGGTGCAGCCGTTGACCCAGTGCCGGACGACGAGCCACCCATACCTCCGTCCATAGATGAGGAAGCTGAAGAGGAAGGGCCGGTTACCACCAGGGGCGCCTGCTGATCTTTCCCCATCACATATCCATCATAAGGACTGTAAATCGAGAATGTCGCGGATACCTCGTTGTGTTTGATCATTTCATCGACCTGGCTGGGTGTCGCTCCCAGTAAGTACAATTTTTTCTTTGCGGATTGAATGATCGCTGTGTTTTCCCGGTCATTTTCAAGGAGGAATAACAATTCACGTCCGGCGGTGATCAGCTCGGGGCTGTAGATCTCGGCTACTTTCTGCCCTTTGCGTACCGGCTGAAATGTGTACTTCAAAAGTACCTTCTCGAGACGACCACCGATCCTTGCTGGTATGGTATACACATTCCGCGTATCATAGGTAACAACTCCATTGGCGTCGAGCGATGCTGGCATTAACCTGAATTCGCCTTTGATGGTTTTAATGGATGCCATTACCGTTTCATTCGGCGAATGGATGAGTCTGGCGAGTCCTTCCGTAATCTCTACTTCTTCTCCCGCGCGCGCCTTTCTGACCAGTTCCATTCCACATACCGGGCATGTTCCTGGTTTGGCAGACACGACCGTTGGATGCATAGGGCACGTATAGGTATCGGTATGGTCCGCATGGTCGTTGTCCCTGTTGCACGAAGACACGGTCAGCAGTACAAGGAATATACTCAAGACATTCAAACTATTTTTCCACTTCTTTTTCATAACGCGCGATCATGGTGTAATATTCATCCAGTTTGCCGAGGTATTCCATTTGCGCCATGTTCATGGCTTCCCAACCGTCGATGACAACAGGTAACTGCTCGCGGTTCTCTTCATAGCCCAGCATCACGGCCTGGTAATTCCGCCGAAGGGCTGGGATGATCCTCGTGTTGTAGTTTTCCAGTTGCTGTTGCATCCGGGTCAGTTTTGAAGCCATGCCTGCCAGCATTCCACGTGTTTCAACGAGCAACGCTTCCCGGCTCTTTTGCATCGCTTCAATGTCATACTGCATGCCCTTTACCTCCGCCCTGTACATTCTTGACGACCAGGGCGCGATCGGAATGGATACCATTGCCATTGCCGTAAATTGTGTAGGCATATCGCCTATGGGTTGCATGTGATCAAACCTGACCTTGAAATCCGGTCTCGCCTGATTTCGCTGAACCTGCCGGGTAAGTTGCATCACCTGGATGGTCTTATCTATCCGGCGAACGTCACTGCGTTGAGCATGCAGCGCTGCCGTATCATAAAGAAGCTGAACCACGTCATATCGCACACGGGTAGCAGTATCCACCATAATCTTCATCTCCGGCGGTAAATTCATCAGCGTTTTTAGACGAAATTGTTTTTCTTCAATTTCGCCTTCAGTCATCAGAATCATGTTCTGAACTTCAGCTTTCCTGCCTTCCACTTTATACACATTCCCCAGGCTTCCCTGGTTATAGGGGTACCGTAGTTGGGCAAGCTTCAACATCAGGCCGACGATCCTTTCATTCTCACGCAACACGTTCAATTTTTCTTCGGCTACCAGCCATTGATAGTACAGTGTCCTGGCTTCGGAACGCAGTACGTTAAACTGAGACAATCTCCCCTGTTCTTCCACCGCAGACCGTGAGTTGAGGTAGTTTTCGGTCGCCTTTAGCTTCGCCGGGTTGGGAATCTCCTGTTCCACTGAAAACATCACCGTACCCTTGTCGCGTTCATCCATTAGCATCTGACCCGGGTAGGGTGTCATAAAAGTCCCGGCACCGACCATGGGCGCCATCCAGCTCCTTGCACCCCGGGTATAAGCGTTTAACGCTTTCACTTTACTGTCGTACTCCTGTAACATCGGGTTTTGCCCTTCGATCAGGTGAAGTACGCTGTCGAGGCTGATTACCTGCGCCGTGATACTGTTTGCTACCGGCAGACAGAAAACCACGGTAAGAAGCCATATTCTAGTGCTTGTTCTCATACACTTCCATTTTTCCAAACTTTCTTAATTCATATTCTTTCGTCATCAGAAAGATTAGCGGAGTTACCAGCAAGATGTGAGTCGATGATGTAAGTACACCACCGATCATGGGGAGCACGATTGGCTGCATCACATCACTACCGACGCCAGACGACCACAATACAGGCACCAGGCCAAACAAGGCGACACAAACCGTCATCAACTTGGGTCTGAGGCGTTTTGCAGCTCCTGCGATCACAAATTCCCGCAGCTCCTCCGTTGAGATCGTTTCACTGCTGTTACCCCGGAGTTTAACGAGTTGTTGCATGGCATCATTCAGGTATATCACCATAACAACACCTGTTTCGACGGCGATTCCGAACAACGCGATAAATCCGACCGCGACAGCTACCGACAGGTTAACGCCATAAAAGTAAACCATGTAAGCTCCTCCTATCAGGGCAAAGGGAACGGTGATCAGACTGAAAAAAGCTTCCCGAACGGACTTGAACGCCAGGTAAAGCGATACAAAAATAATAAGTAACACCACGGGCAGGATCACCATCAGGGTTTGTTTCCCGCGAATCAGGTTTTCATATTGACCACTCCATTCGATGTAATAACCATTGGGCAGAGTACCCATTGTTTCGTTGAGTTTTCCGATCGCCTCGTTCACGGTGCTGCCCAGGTCACGATCCCTGACATTAAATAACACCGCTCCGCGCAGCATGGCGTTTTCCGATGTGATCATGGGGGGACCGTCCTCAAATCGTATGTCAGCTACCTGCGACAACGGAATTGTTCCTAACGACGGAGTCATTACCGGAATCCTTCTTAAGTGCTCAATACTATTCCGGTAATCCTGTGCAAGTCGTATACTTATAGTAAAGCGTTGTCTGCCTTCTATCGTCTGTCCCACGGGCGCACCGCCAATGGCGGATTCGACAATGGTATTTACATCGTCGACGGTCAGGCCATACCTTCCCAGGGCTTCGCGATCGATATTGATGGCCAGGTACTTTCCGCCAGTAATGGGGTCAACATACAGGTCTTTCACACCTTCAATCCCCGAGAGAGCTGTTTTTACCTTTTCGGACAACCGATAAATACTATCGAGGTTCTGGCCATATACCTTTACACCTACATCGGTACGTATACCTGTAGAAAGCATGTTGATGCGGTTGATGATGGGTTGGGTCCAACCGTTTACCACACCCGGAATCTGCAACTTCGCGTCCAACTCGTTTACAATGTCTTTCTTGGTCAACCCCTCACGCCATTGCGATTTGGGTTTTAACATGATGATGGTCTCGATCATACTAACCGGTGAATTATCGGTTGCGGTACTGGCGCGTCCTGCCTTTCCCAGCACTTTATATACTTCCGGTACCGTTGTGATGATCTTATCCTGCACCTGAAGAATGCGTTTCGCTTCGTCGTTCGAAACGTCCGGCAACGTTACCGGCATAAACAGGATAGATTGTTCGTCGAGCGGAGGCATAAATTCACTGCCCAGACTCATTAGGAGCGGGATACTGACGGCGAGTGCCAGGATATTCACTCCAAGTGTTGTCTTCCTCCACTTTAGACAAGCACGGATGGCGGGCTCATAAATTCGCTCAAGAAACCTGTTGATCGGATTTTTATGACCGTCCCTGAATTTTCCCTTCATGAAGAATGAAATGATCACCGGCGCAAGGGTCACTACGAGCACCGCATCCACCAACATGATGAACGTCTTTGTAAACGCAAGGGGATGAAAGAGTTTACCTTCCTGGCCCGTAAGCATAAACACCGGCAGGAATGAAGTAATGATAATGATCGTGGAATAAAATACTCCACGAGAAACCTGCCTGGACGACTTTTCAATGATGGCAAGTCGCTCCGTTTCCTCAATCCCGATATAGTTCCGTGAAAAAAGTTTTTTGAACATTTTGTTATTTTTTAGTCGGAGGATTCAATTCCCCAAAACGAGCGGACAGGTTCTTGTATGAATTTTCAGCCATGATAATTCCATTGTCGGCAATTACACCGATTGCCAGTGCAATTCCCGTAAGTGACATGATGTTCGATGTTATACCGAATGCACGCAAAAGGATAAAAGCGGTTGCGATAGTAATGGGTATCTGAATGATGATACTGACGGCGCTCCTCCAGTGAAACAAAAAGACGATCACAACCAAAGACACGACGATCATTTCCTCGATGAGCGTGGTTCTGACGGATGACACCGACTCCCGGATCAATTCACTACGGTCGTAAATAATGTTGAACTTCACACCCTCGGGAAAACCTTTAGCCACTTCCTCCATCTTCTTTTTCACACCGGCAATAACAGCATCTGCATTTTCACCGTAACGCATCACCACAATTCCACCCACAACTTCCCCTTCACCGTCAAGGTCAAAAATACCAAGACGCGTTTCCCCCGTCATTTGGACGGTGGCAACATCCCGAATGGCTACCGGGGTGGCGTTCACCGTCTTCAACGGAATGTTTTCGATCTCCTCGATTGACTTTAGATAACCTGATGTTTTGATGATGTAGCCAATGTCATTCAGTTCAAACTTCCTGCCTCCCGCTTCATTGTTGTTGGATCGCACCGCCTGGATAACGTCCCGGGTAGACAGCGCGTAGTAGCTTAACTTATTCGGATTAAGGGTGACCTGGTATTGTTTCTGAAATCCTCCGAAGGATGCAATTTCGGATACACCCGGAGAATTTTGAAGGGCAAATTTTACATACCAGTCCTGAATGGCCCGTTGTTCACCGAGGTCCATACCGGGTGCGTCGAGCGTATACCATAATATGTGTCCGACGCCGGTGCCATCCGGTCCTAATGTAGGGGTTACTCCGTCCGGTAGCAGGCGCGCGGCGTAGTTCAGTCTTTCCAATACCCGTTCGCGTGCCCAGTAAACGTCCGTATCGTCGTTGAAGATTACATACACGAAGCTCATACCAAACATGGAAGAACCGCGGACGTACTTTACCTGGGGTAGCCCCTGTAGGTTCGTCACCAGCGGGTAGGTAACCTGGTCTTCCATGATCTGAGGCCCTCTCCCCATCCATTCCGTGAACACGATCACCTGGTTTTCGGACAAGTCGGGGATAGCATCGATCTTACTCTCCCTGACCGAATAGAGTCCCCAGACGAATAAACCGGTAGCCACCAGTAACACGAGAAAGCGGTTACGCAATGAGAATGAAATCAAACTTTCAATCATAGCCTTGGATAAAATATAAAAAACAGGAATTGGCGTATCGCTAAAGAGAAAGCGATCGCGGAAAGAGTGTATACTCTCCCGTCGGAAAAGAAAAAATCAAATGAGGAATACCTGGTACGAAACGGTTAAGTCTGCCGCTCGATGGGGAGGATCGTAGTGATGGTATGCCGTTCGGGAAAGGGGAACAGTGGGAATGACTTCCGAAATAAACACAGGCAGCAATTCCATATCGGAGACAGGTACCGTGATCGTGATATCCGTGGAAGTGATTTTAAAATCTTCAGCCTTGTGTACGATCGTCTTATCTTCGCAGCACGGCTTTGCCAGTTGTTTGTGACAGGGAGGCATCCGCTTCTCCATTTCACAATCATCGGCCTTGGTGAAAAGCGCTACGTTCCGGATCTGTCCGCGGCAAAGATGAACGCCTACTATAAAACTGCTGCTGGAAATCAGCACCAGGAAGGCGAAGGCGACAGATAATATAGAGCGGTACCGTTTCATTGAGTTAACAAATGTAACGGAATTCGGACAATCGGGATTTATACTTTAGGAAAAAAGCGTTGCAAAATTGCTGGAATCCTGCCAAAAATGGTACGTTTCCCCGTCCCGGATACCCAATTTGGTGGAAATTCACGTCAGAAGGGTGCCCGATGCAAGGGAGCACCAGGCCATGAGCAGTCAGGATTTTTTCAGCAATTCCGAGCGAACAACGATACTGCTGCCATTCACCCTGCAATCCGCTTCCTGCGCATCGCCGGTAAGCTTTATCTTCTTTACAACCGTTCCTCTTTTCAGGGTAAGCGACGATCCTTTACTTGGTATCTTTAATGAGGGTAACAGAATCACCGTCATTAAGTGTATTCCCGTTGCCATCGTTTACTTCCGTGCCATGATACATTAATTTCCGTCAAAGGCAGTGAAATAAACTTCGTAGGTGGCGTAAACATTTCGGGGGATGCCGCCCAAACAAATGCATTGTTTATTATCCGGGCTTTTTGAATATTTGAAAACAAATGATATTTAATTATGCAACGCACAAAAGTAGCGATCCTCGGTGGCGGGTTTATCTCGGATATTCATCTTGAAAGTTATCATCGGTTTGTACCCGAGGCGGAAGTTGTGGCGATATACGCCCGTAACGGAGCGAAAGCAAAAGCCATGGCGGAAAAACACCATATAGCAAAATGGTATGATAACATCGAACAACTCCTCGCCGAATCCGGATGCGAAGTAGTCGATATATGCCTGCCTAACTACCTCCACGCAGAGGCGACCTTAAAAGCTGCCAGGGCGGGAAAGCACATCATCATCGAAAAACCCCTGGCAGTGACCCTCGAGGAAGCGGACGCGATGATCGCCGCCTGTAAAACGGCCGGTGTAAAACTGATGTATGCCGAAGAACTATGTTTCGCTCCCAAATACGAACGTGTCCGGCACCTGGTAAAGGAAAAGGCTGTCGGAAATATCTATATGCTCAAGCAGTCGGAAAAACATTCGGGTCCTCACACGGATTGGTTTTATGATATCAACCTGGCAGGCGGCGGTGTGCTGATGGATATGGGATGTCATGCCTTCGGCTGGTTTTTCTGGATGCTCAATAATGCCCGGGTAAAAAGTGTAAATGCCAGTATGGCGACCGTTCTTCATAAGGGACGTACGCAGGGCGAAGACAATTCCATTGTAATCGTTGAATTTGAAAATGGTGCCACTGCCGTTGCTGAAAACAGCTGGGCAAAACAGGGTGGCATGGACGACCGTTGCGAAGTATACGGCACGGAAGGGGTAGTGTACGCTGACCTGTTCATCGGCAACTCCGCCCTTACGTACAGCAAGAACGGATACGGCTATGCCATGGAAAAGGCAGATACTACTGCGGGATGGAGTTTTACCGTTTTTGAAGAAGTGTTTAACCAGGGCTATCCGCACGAGCTCAAGCATTTTATCGAATGTGTTCAGAAAGACAAACAACCCCTTACCACGGGAGAACTGGGTCGCGCAGTACTGGAAGTCATCTATGCCGCATACGCCTCGGCAGGACAGGGAAAAAAGATAAATCTTCCGTTCGCACCAGTCGTTGAAAAGCCGATCGACCTTTGGTTGAAACCTTAATCACCGTATCGCGATTTTTTTTTCTAAGCGAAAATTCAGGCAGCGTCCGGTAAGTATCCGGATAATGGATTGATGTACATACGAGGTAAGAAAAAAAGCCCGCGGATAAACCGCGGGCCTTTCGTTACGAATATCATTAAAAAGGATCAGGCAACTTCCACTTTTGGCGGAATGAGTTTGTACACCACCGGGGTGACGATCCTCGATAAAATAGTGGAACTGATCAATCCGCCGATAAGTACGATCGCCAGCGGGGAGATGAGGGGATTTGTGGAAAGCGCGATCGGCAATAGTCCTCCGATCGCCGTAAGTGATGTCAGAACGATCGGCAGAAAACGGACTTCGCCGGCTTCACGGATTGCTTCGTCCACGGATTTCCCCTGCTGCCGCAACTGATTGGTGAAATCGACCAGGAGGATTGAATTCTTCACTTCAACCCCGGCCAGCGCAATGAGGCCGATAATAGCAACGAATGAAAGCGGGTTCCCCGTGAACAACAAGCCCAGTACGGCACCTACAATACCCAGTGGAATAACGCTCAGCACGATGAGCATACTTTTGAATGTCTTGAACATCAGGACCAACACGGCTACAAACATAAAAACGGTGACTATAATAATTGTTCCAAGACCTCCGAACGACTCATTGCTGGCTTCAACATCACCGCCCATCATAAAACTATAACCTTCGGGCAGTCGGGCACTTTTCATTTTAGCGACCACGTCGCTTATTACCTTGTCATTCAAAAATCCTTTTTGCACAAAAGCCGACACCGACACCATCCGATTTTTGTTGTAGTGATCTATTCGCAGAGGAGACGCCTCCAGCTTGAGGCCCGCGATCTGTTCGAGCGGTACAGCTGCACCGGTACGGTTGTTCACAAAAAGATTTTCCAGCGACGCGAGTGTCGCCCGCTCTTTTTTTGGTGTAGTCACATGTATGTTGAAATCTTCGCCTTCGGAATCGGTGAACTTACCCATATCGAGGCCTGCCACGGCCAGCCTGACAGTCCGGTCGATATCGACTGTGTTGAGTCCCGTCATCCGCGCCTTCTCCTGGTTGATCACAACACGGATATCACTTTTTAAGTTACTGACAGGGTTATTTACATAGATCGTTCCTTCCGTCTGCTGGAGTAACCGTTCTACCTGCGCAGCAATTGAACGGAGCGTATCGAGGTTATCGCCGAACAACCGTACCTCAACGGGAGCCACAACAGGAGGACCCTGCTCGAAATTCTTAACCTCGATTTTTGCGCCCGGGTAGGCGGCAAACTCATCGCGCAACCGGTTTATGATTTCGAGTTTCCTTTTCGGGGAAGTGTGCTCATCGAGCTGAACGAATGTCTGGGCAAAGTCCGTTCTTTCATTTTCCTGAATGACATTGTAGTAAACACGCGGATTTCCTTTTCCGACATTCGTGGCGAAAAAATTCACTTCGGGAATTTTACTCACCACCTCATCGACAACACCGGCTACCGAATCCGTTCTTTCCAGATTGGTTTGAAGCGGTGTGATTGTATTGATGATGAATTGCGGCTTCTCCGACGCAGGAAAGAGACCAAACCCGACAACTGAGAAAAGTTGAAGTGATCCGATAAAAATAACCCCGGCAATCACCATGGTAGTTTTCGGATAAACGAGCGCCTTATCCAGGAGTCGTGAGTAGCTGCCGTGAATGAGTTTCTGCAACCCGCGCATGAAGATATTACCTCCGTCTTTGCCATGATCCTTCAGGACGCGGCTCGATAAAAAGGGTATGACCGTGATCGATACCAGCATGGAAGCCAGCACGGACATAATCACCGCCAGCGGTAATCCCCTGATAAAGTCTCCGGCCCCTTCGGGCAGAAATACCAGCGGCATAAATGCGATGATCAAGGTCATGGTACAACCAACGACAGCCAGCCCGATCTGACGTGTCGCCTTGATCGTAGCGTCCAGCCTGGAATGACCTTCGCGCATCCAGCGCTCGATATTCTCCACGACGACAATACTGTCATCAACCAGCAAACCGAGCGCGACCACCAATCCCACGATGCTAAGCTGGTTCAGACTGATACCCATCAGGTTTAATAAAACGAGGCCGATAGACAACGAAAGCGGGATGCTTATCATTACAACAGCAGCAGCCCGGGGACCAAGTGGCAGTAATGTAATCGAAACCAGCAGTATGGCGATGAGAAAATCCATTCCCAATCCAGTGAGACGACCGTTTACATTGTCAGCCTGATCGAAGTGATGGACCATATCGATATTTGAAGGCAGCGTCGCGGCGAAAGTTTCCAGGACAGGTTTGTATAACTTTTGAGTATTGGTGATGTTCAGTCCCGGTTTTTGCGCAGCGACAACGAATACGCACCGGTGGCCGTTGAGGCGTGTGATGTGTTTGGTCTCGTCAAATGTGATGAACGCGTCCGCCACATCTTTCAGCAGGATATTCTTGCCATTGGCTGCGTATACGATGGTATTCCTGATCTCATCGATCGATGTGTAATTGCCGCTGGTTTTAATACTAAAGGATTTTGACCCCGCCTCCACACTTCCTCCCGGAATATTAGCCATTTCACTTTGAAGACTTCCGGTGATCGCGTCAAGCGGGATATGCATCTGGGCGATCTTTTCCAGCCGGAGTTCGATCCTGACAATTTGTTCCGGCAAACCCTGGATCTCAATGTTCTTGAGGCTGGGTATTTTTTCCAACTCGTCTTTCAATGCTTCGGCATGTAACTTCAGTCGTGACCGCGACGCGTTTTCAGAGATCAACGCTACCTGGATTATATTGACATCGGAGGGCTGAAATTTCTGCACATCGATGTTGTAAATATCTTTGGGTAGTTCCGAACGGAGGGTATTCACTTCTCGCACCAGTTCCTGGTATTTCTCGTCCGTGTCACTCTCGTACTTGTATTCAATCCGCATAACAGCCAGTCCGTCGCTGATCGTGGTCCGCACACGTTTCATATCTTCCAGCTCGTTGATCGTTTCTTCCATCGGGTCAACGACAAGTTCCTCCATATCTTTGGGGCTCGTGCCGGGATATACCACCACGATGTTAAACTGTGGCGCTTCAATCTCAGGGTCTTCACTGCGCGGCATTGTAAGGAGCGTTGTTACTCCTACGGCGGCGGCCATCAGGAACATAATCAGGGTGAACTGATAGTTCTTTACCGCAAATTCTGAAATTTTCATACTTCTGTTATTTAATGATCTGGATGAGTGAGTTGTCCGCCAGGTATGCGCTACCTGAAATGATCAGAGCGCTTCCGTCCTCGAGCCCGCTGCTGAGGCGGATCGTTTTTCCGTCGAATGATTCTATGGTGACAGGTTGTTTGCGGGCTACCTTGTTGTCGGAAGTAACGAATACAAATCCTTCATTGCCGTTCGCATCAAGCACTGCTTCGTATGGAACACTCCAGGTGGAAAGCGCGATACCTGTGTGGACCTGGGCGGAGCCGAACATACCCGTAGCGAGCCTGGCGCCGTCATTGGTGAGCAGCAGTTCAACGGTAAAGGCACCGGTCACCGGATCTGAAGTTTCGGATCTTCGTGTCACGGTCGCCTGAAAAATGTGATCCGGAATCGCATCGATCTTTACGGAGGCTTTATCCTTCAGTTTAACCGATGCCCATTGTTTGTCGCTGACGCCGATCTTCAATATCCAGTTACCCTGGGTGGCGGCGTTGGTGAGCAGTATCGGATCACCGGCACTTACAACCTGGCCGGCATTCACAAATTTCTTCAACACGTATCCGTTCGCGGGGGCATGAATTTCGGAAAAACCACGGTTGAACGACGTTGCCTGAAGTTGCTCTTTCGCGACGGACAAGGCGGTCTCCGAATTTTGCAACTGTTCCAGGGTCGCCACACTATCCTTGTATAAATTGGTGGTGCGCTGAAAATCACGCTGTGCTTTTTCGTATGCGAAACGCGTCTGCGAAACCCAGGCATTGACTTCCGTCAGGTCAAGTTTAGCCAGCAGTTGACCTTTCCGGATCGGGTCGCCTTCCTTCACAAAGACGGCGCTGACAATGCCACTGATCTTAAATCCAAGGACCGTTTCATCTTCCGTGGTCAGTTGTCCGGAAGCAGTGATCACGGGTGTGGCTGAGGTTTTTTCCACCTGAATTGTTCTGACAGGAACGGGGGCCGACGTTTTAGGAATTACATTGGTAGCGCTCTTTCCATCCGTACAGGATTGAAAAAATACAGCTGTTATAGCCATCAGTGTTGATGACAGGATAACGTTGATCGGATAATTTTTCATGACTTTGATTTTTTAGAGTTCGAGGGTATATGAGGCGTTTTCGCGTTCCAGCTTTGCCGACGCTGTGAGCATTTCAAATAGTCTCAGGTTTTGCTGAAGCTGCGACGAGGTAAGTTGGTTTCGCGCATCCAGAAATTCGATCAGGGAGTTGATCCCCTGCTGATATCCTTTTTCGATCAGGTTGAAATAACTTTGAGCCGATTTCAGCTGCTCGCGGGATGCGAGAAAATTTTGAGAGGCAGTCTGCAAATCATTCCTGGCAACCTGCGCCGACAAATTGAGTTGCTCAGTAGTATTTTTCAGGCTCAGTTCGGTTTTCTGTATCTCCAGGCTGCTCTGCCGGATGGTTGCATTGGTCCGGAAGCCCTGGAACAACGGCATGGATAGTTGAATGCCGACGAGGTAATACTTCGAATTCTCATTTACCTTCCAGTCGGAAGCCTGTGAACCCAGGTCAAGAAACGCATTTACTTTCGGAACCCTCGTTAATTTATTTAACCGAAGCGCCGAATGATTGATGGCGGCAATGGTCTTCAACATTTTCAGCTCTTCCCGTTCTCCTGTTTCAAGCAACGATGTATCCCGCACCAGAACATCCGATGTTGTATAGTTGGTGTCGATAGCGGCGTCGAGATCCTTATTCAGAAGAAAATTAAAATACTTCATTGCATTTGCCGCCCGGTTCTGCGCCGTAACAAATTCCGCTCTCACCCGCTCCAGTTCGCTTTTCGAGCGCAGGTAGTTCGCGGGCAGGCTTTTTCCGTTTCTCAGAAGAGATTCGTTGACCTCAACATTTTTCGTCACCAGGGCAATGGCACTTTCATAGATCCGGATGGCCGATACGGAACCCAGGTAGGTGAAGTAAGCCGACTTGATATCGTACACCAGCTGACGGCGGTACAGATCCAGTTCATACTGTTTTATCATAACCTGCTGCCCCTGGATCGACCGGTTGAGATAGAGATCGGTGTTGATCAGCGGAAGGGATGTTCTGACCCGCGCATCATACTGATTCCTGGGGAAGAAATTTTGATTGACGTTCTCCACCTGAGGGAAAGCATCGCTTTGAGTGATCTGGTTAAGCGATGTATATACCGGATTCAACAGGTCTCCTATGGGCAGGGCGATACTTCGGCCTCCTTCGCCGGAAGTATAATCCGCCAGCAGGTTCACCGAGGGCAGGAAATAACTTTTTGCAATCTGAAGGGATTGTTGAGCCTGCTGCCAGGACAGGTTCTTTTCCTGCAGCACAAGATTACTTTTCAGTCCTTCCTGGATGTAGTCGTCCAGGGGATTCTGAGCGCTTGCAGAAATGGCCATCACGACGAGGATGCAAGCCATGGCCCCGCGCATGAATGTCTTGGTTTTGTGGGTGTTAGTTTTCATTGAAAATAAAGTTTACACTGTTAAGTCGAACGGCAAATTTTTTTATTGTACGAGATTTTGGTGCATACGCTCCAGCATCTGGTTTATGATATCGCCGGCATTTGCGCTGAGGTTTTCCTGGTTTGCTTCGCTGATGACGGAGCAACGGCCCCGGATTTCGAGCGAGCAAATTCCATGAACCATAGACCAGCACGTAAAGGAAAGGATCTCCGGGTCCATACCCTTGAAATAACCTTTACTGATACATTCCGTGACCGTCCCGAACAACGCACCAAACGCTTTATTTCCCTCTTCCCATTTTTCGTCGTGCTTATCCTTTGTCAAGGCATTCATCGGGGACCTGCTGATGAACATCAGGTCGTAAAATTCACGGTTTTCCAGCCCAAAAGTGATGTAAGCCTTTGTAATGGCTTTCAGCCTTTCAAAGGGATCGGCAACGTTTTGAAGGGCACGCAGGTACTGGTTAAGCAGAATAAACCCTTCCTGGTGAAGGGCATAAAAAATATCATCCTTGTCTTTAAAGTGCAGGTAAATAGTCGTCGGGGAGTATTCGATTTTTTCCGCGATGTTACGGATCGACGTTTCTTCAAAGCCGCGCTGAATGAACAGTTCTTTTGCTGCTTCCAGGATCTTACCCTTCAATTCCTCTTTCTGGCGTTCTTTGCGGGCTGCAATGGTCATTTTTGTGAATTCGTAATTTACTTAACGGTGTAAAGTAAATTATTGTTACTGGAAATCGCAAAACATTTATGGTAAACCTGCAAAAGGGCGTTAATTTACCCTGAAACCGCCAACAGGCTACCTCAGGAATATATCGGGATGGTCACCTTTACGACCAATGATCTGCGGCCTGTTCTTCATCTTTGGGGAAAAAAAGCCATGATGATCTTCATAGCCATAGGGCTTTATCTTGCATCCGGACTGGTATTCGGTATCGCCTTCGTTACGCGGCTGATCCACGCCGTAGATGAAGGGTCCGCCGGGTCGTCATGGACTTTCAGACTTATGATCCTGCCCGGCTGTATCGTGCTTTGGCCGTTACTGCTGCGGAAATATTTTAAAGTCCGTCGGACCGGCAGTCATGATTAAACCACTCAGGCGATATCACTTTTTCATTTGGAGAGCACTGGCATTGGTGCTTCCGTTTTCTTTTGCCGCGGCAATGATAGTCAGACCGCCGGCTTCGGAAATCCGGGACAAGAGGGCAGATGCGTTCACTGCGGAACTTACCGTCCTGAACGACTCGACCGCGCTGGTTACGATAAACGTCGGAAGGCCGCTGGCCACTCCATCCTGTGTTGTCTACTACGATTCGCCGGAAAATAGAACGTTGTTGGGCAAACTGGATCACCAGGGGCAGTACCAGTTCAGGATCGAACGTCCGGCAGGAACAGTAAGACTGAATCTCCTCGATGTTATTCATCAAAAAACGATTCGGTCATTTTCATTAACCGAACATTAAACATTCATAGTTTTAATCATGAGCGCCTCATATCAAGCCATATTATGGAACCGGCAGAAAAAAATATATGACCGCATTATCGCCGCGTTCGTGTTACTCTACCTCGTGACATTTGTTTCCCTTACCCTCGTTGTCAACCCCGATGTGACACAGGAGACGCTGATCATTAGATCAACCGCCACATTGGCGATCTTGCTACTCCATGTGATCCTCGCCATCGGACCCCTGGCAAGACTAAATCCAGTATTCCTTCCGTTGCTGTACAACCGCCGTCATCTGGGTGTCACTATGTTTTTTATCGGCGCCGTTCACGGAGTTTTTTCGATCATCCAGTTTCACGCCCTGGGAAACGTCAATCCTTTCCTTTCTGTGTTCACATCCAACACCCATTACAACTCTCTCAGCAAATTTCCATTCGAAGTGTTCGGCTTCTTTGCGCTGGCCATTTTTTTCCTCATGGCTATCACGAGTCACGATTTCTGGCTTCATAACCTGGGACCACGGGTGTGGAAAACGCTCCATATGATGGTCTACGCTGCTTACGCCCTGATCATTCTCCATGTGCTCCTGGGTATTTTGCAGTATGAAACGTCGCCGGTACTGGCTACCGTTCTGGCTACTGGTATTGTAACGATCGTTTCACTTCACATCGCGGCCAGCCGGCACGAACACCGTTTCGACCTGCCGGTGTCCGTCGGCCATGAAGAATTTGTAAAAGCCTGTTCGGTAGATGATATACCTGAAAAGCGGGCCAAAGTTGTTCATTTCGGAAGCGAAAGGATTGCCATTTTTAAATATAACAATCAGGTATCAGCGGTCTCTAATGTTTGTAAACATCAACTTGGTCCGTTGGGAGAAGGAAAAATAATCGACGGATGTATCACCTGCCCATGGCATGGATATCAATACCTCCCGCATAACGGGAGTTCTCCACCTCCATTCAAGGAAAAGGTAGCAACCTATGATGTGAAGGTGATTGGTCGTGATGTCTGGATTAATCCCCAGGCGTTCCCGGAAGGCACGGAAAGGACTCCCGGGATGTATTAGTGAAGGAGTTGTGGGGGATATTGGCGTTCCTCCCGGCAAGAGAAAAATCAAATAATCTGATACGGTTATGAAGGATGATGAATTTTACGTGGGGTATATGCCCGAAGCTCCCACGCGTACGGCATCGGTAATAAAGAAGACCCTTGCTTGCCTCGGAGTTCTTGTTGTGAGCATTGGTGCGATACTGGTTTGGAGCCAGAAAAAATTCCCACCATCGGAATTTGAGTATGGCATCACTACCACCGTCGACGGCTACCTTTTTGTGGACCCTGTGCCGCACCTGGCTGTTCCATTAGGAACGTCCTCGGACGGAAGCCAGCTTTATGAGAATATCCTTCTCGTGGGTTCCGGCAAAGCCGGCGCAAAAGACATTATCGCTGCGATCGCTCAGACCACCAACAAAGTGCTGGTTGGTTCGAGAGTTCGGCTTGCCGGCTACCTGATCTATGGCGATGGAAAGACGATCCTCCAGATCACAGCGGAAGACAATGAAAAAGCGGAAGTTTCCCCTGGTATGCCCCCGTCGCTTCACACCGGCACAAGCCAGGGAAATCTAACGGTGACAGGCGAGGTCGTGGATCCCAAATGTTATTTTGGTGTGATGAAACCCGGCGAGGGTAAAGCGCATCGCTCCTGCGCGATCAGGTGTATTTCAGGTGGAATTCCACCGGTCTTCCGTGCAACAGGCTCAACGGACTATCTTATATTAGTGGATGAAAATTTCGAACCCCTCAATGAGCGGATCCTGCCCGAAGTTGGCGATGAAATCACCCTGTCCGGGGAAGTCATCGTTTGGGATGACTGGAAAATACTTAAAGTGGCCGATGAAAGCATTAGCGGCATCGTGTCTCAGCGTAAACTGGAGGAAATGTTGACAGCGTTTAACAAAGGCATGACGCAATGCACAAATGAATAGACAGATTATTTCAAAAAATTTCACACAATAATAAATAAACTGATAAATGAAGACCGTCATCATCACCGGAGCGTCCGGTAACCTGGGAAAGGCTTCTGTCGAAAAATTTCTCGCAGAAGGTTATAAGGTAATCGCCACTGTTACACCCGGGAAGACACTGGGTTTTGAAGTCAGCGGCGACGTTGAAACGTACGACGCCGACCTGACAGATGAAAAGTCGGTCGGCGCTGTGATGGCCGAAATCATTTCAAAACATAATGCCATTGACGCGGCACTGCTCCTGGTAGGTGGCTATGCGCCGGGTGGACTCAGGGAAACCGATGGTTCGGTTCTGAAAAAAATGTTTACTCTTAACTTTGACACCGCTTATTTCGTCGCCCGCCCGTTGTTTGAACAAATGATGAAACAAACCGGGGGCGGACGAATCGTGTTTATCGGGTCCCGGCCTGCCCTTCGTGCTAAAGAAGCCAATAAATCACTAGGGTATGCGTTAGCCAAGTCACTGGTATTCAAACTTGCCGACGCCCTCAACGCTGCGGGATCAGCCAATAATGTAACGGCATCCGTCGTTGTACCCAGTATCATAGACACACCGGTTAACCGGCAGGCTATGCCCAACGCCGATTTCACAGCCTGGGTGAAACCGGAAGAAATAGCCGACGCCATGGCGCGGATCTGTTCCGGCGAAAGTAAGGCATGGCGCGAGACTGTTTTAAAGATATACGGACGTTCGTGAACCCCGGTCCATGAAAAGAGGGTACATCAACATCGTCCGAAATATTAAAAATAAACCTGTATCCTTCGATCCGGCCTTCAGGCCGGCGAATGACAGCCAGCGTATTCTTGCGCTCCGCAGGTTTAAAATATTCAATACACCCTCGGAAGAGATTTTCAGCGCGTACACGGAACTGGCCGCACTCACTTTCAATACTCCGATCGCGCTGATGTCGTTTGTGGACGAGGAGCAGGTGTTTTACAAAGAGAGTTACGGAGTAAGCCGGACGGGCCAGGTAGTCAGCCGAAAGAACAGCCCATGTACACTCGCCATACTAAACGCCGAAGTCACGGTCTTCCGCTATGCACTAACCGATCCTTGTGTACTTGCCGATGAAAAAAACCGGGAGGGTGCAGGATATAAATTTTATGCAGGCGCTCCACTCGTCACAATGGACGGCTTTAACATCGGTATGCTCGCGATAGTCGACCGCAAACCAAGGGAATATTCGGATGACGAACTGGATCGGCTACAACAATTGTCACGGGAGGTGATGACCGAAATTGAATTCAGGTCGGCAGTAACAACAAACGTCAGTATCCCGCAGCTCAACAACCGGCTCAACATGCTGCATTCACGAGTAGAAGCGTTGCGTCATTAATTAATATTCCCGGCCGGAGAGAAGCGGGATCTCTTCTGTCATTACGAAAACCAAAGCCATACAGCCACCGCTACCAGGATAAGACCCGAAAGAATGTATTGCCCCTTCTTCGATCGTCTTTGAATGACCGGCGCGGCAATACCCGCGAGATATCCATAAGAAAGCAATACGAAAGTATCGATTAGAATTGCGACTACCCCAAACAATCCAACCTGGGGAAGAATAGCGGCCGCAGGGTTCACAAAACCTGGTAATACCGTCACCCAAAAAATAAATGACTTCGGGTTCGATACGACTGTAAGCATTCCCTGCAGAAAGTAACGGCCGCGCGAATCTGTTTTGAGTTCCTCGCCTGGGGCCGATCCGTTACTAAATCCAGCCTTCAGCATTAACCACGCGCTATACAATGTAAAAAGAACTCCTCCGTACTTTATGACCTGAAATAGCTGCGGGAATTTCAGAAGGATCACTCCCAGCCCAAAGAGTGACAACAGTAGGTAGATCAGATTGCTGGCGACGATCCCCAAAACGCTGAGGGTACTGGTTTTCATTCCACCGTGAATAGATTGCGAAACAATCAACATGACATTCAGTCCGGGAACCAGTGATATTATCAATACGGTAAAGCTGAAAACAAGGAGGTTATAATTCATGATGGTGATGCGGCAGCAAAAATACAAACCTGGGGAGGATTCATATAAACCGGAATGAAATATATTGTCTTATCACACCCGCGGTCGTATTTCCAATCAGTGCTCGTCCCAGTCGTCGGTCAAACCAAAAAAAAAGGCCGCCTGAAAATAAGCAGCCTTGATTCTTTCTTATCGGACTGTTACTGCGGGGAAAGGCTGTTTTTGTTCTTCAACTGTATTTTATAGATGCTGGAACTGGCTGTGATAAACAGTGTTCGGCCATCTTCACCCCATGCCATGTTAGCGGCGTGTTCCGGAGTGCGGATCCGGCCAAGGTATTTGCCGCTCTGGTCGATGATCCAAATCCCATCAGGTCCGGCGCAAAATACGTTGCCGTACCCGTCAACTTTAATTCCATCGAGAGCATCGTCGCCATCCGTATAATTCATGGTGAAGAAATCGCGGCCATTGGTCAGCCGGCCATCTTTCAGTACTTCATATCGGCGTATCACTTTAGTATTGTGAATGTTGGTAATATCCCAGTTACTCACATAGAGGTATTTTTCGTCAGGCGAAAATGCGATACCATTTGGCCCTTTCAGGTCCGCCGTCAGCAGCCGGACTTGTCCGTTAAAGATCCCGAACACACCTGAGAAGTTCAATTCTTTGCTCGGGTCATCAAAAGCCCTTGGCAACCCGTAAGGCGGATCGGTAAAATACAATGCGCCGTCCGACCGGTAAACAAGGTCGTTTGGACTATTGAGTTTTTTTCCCTGAAAGTTATCCGCCAAAACGGTTACGGGCCCCTTCTTCTCGATTCGAACCACACGCCTTTCACCGTGTTGACAGATTGTTAACCTTCCCTCACTATCAAACGCCAGTCCATTGGATCCCGGCTGGTGATATGTACCGATATCGACTCCCGCATAGCCGCTTTTCGTTCGGTAGACTTCCACGTTCCCGTTTTCCGGTTTATAGGCATAGATAACATTAGTGTTTGGATCGCTGAATAACAGAAAACCTTCGGGGTGCCACACCGGTCCTTCTGTAAACTGAAAGCCGGTAGCAAGTTTCTGCATTCGTGTTCCGGGCGCGATCACATCGTCAAGCGCAGCATCAATCTTTATTACATCGCCCACGTTCTGCCACTCCGGATTTCCGGGAGCCGGCTTATAAAAATCCAGCGTTGCCGAGCGGACCCAAATGTAATTCTCCGGCAAATCAGAGATGGGAGCATTCATTCCGAATACAGCAAGCGTTATGCGTTGTCCGGGTTTTACGTCGTTTGCAATCACAACCCTGTTTCGCGCATTCCATCCCTTAACGGCACCCCCACCCGACTGACCGAGCGATTTGTTCAATGTCCCGTCGACAAATACTTCCGCATAGTCGTCGACTACGACTTCGAAAATTACAGTAGCTCCCGCGGTGCTGAACGCGCCGAGTTTTTCCGGTATGGTTACCGTGATACGGTACCAATTAAAAGACAGCAGGCCGTTGCCTCTCCTTCGTTCGAGAGAAGTAGGATCCAGTCTTTCCCAATCACTGTCGTTAAAGTCCTTTGCTCCCGCTTTTGGAAAAATGTCATGCGTTTTAACGGTAGCGCCGGTGGGATACAATGCGTGTACGTCATCCGGTGAAGGGCCGGGAGCACGGAATTCACGCGCCACCAGCTCCGCGTCACGATATCGCCATTCACCTTTCACCCGCGCAACACCTTCCGTTGTTTTCAGGTCAACGACAGCCTCCGGTTTTCCCAGGGCAAGTTCGACGGACTCCTGAGCGTATATGGCCGACGATGCCAGAAAAATGGATCCGGCCACCCTGCAGATATTCCGGGTCATGTCGTACAGCAGATCAAGACTCATGGCTAATCAATTTTCGTTTTCGCTCCGGCTTCGGCAATCTCAACGTCCTGCTGGGAATTCGCCGCCCCGCTCACACCAATCGCCCCCACCATTTCGCCATTGACAACAATTGGGACCCCGCCTTCAAGCATATTATAACCCGTAGTGATCAATGCTGACCTCCCGTTCTTAATCGCGTTTTCCATATTGCGCGACGGCTGTTCAAACATCGCCGCTGTATGGGCTTTCTCATACGCCACCATAGCAGAACCCGCAAAGGTCGTTTCCGGTCGTTCGAGGAGAAGCAGGTTGCCGCCGCGGTCTACAACAGCAATGGACGGTCCCCCATGCGGCGCCTGGACGTTTGCAGCGTATTTTCGCGCTTCCGCTACTATCTTTTTGGCACCGTCAAGCGTAACGGATCTGGTATCTGTGGTCTGCGCCTTCAGGCAGGCCGTTGACAACACTAAGAATAGACAAGTAATTTTCATAGTTAGAATTTTAAGATTTTGTGCACCTTTAGTTAGTTCCTGTTATCTGGCCGGTTTGTCGAACCTCACCGTATGCCCGGCCCTCTTGCGTTCAATGTCCGGCCACTTCGAATCCGCCCTGGTGATATTACCCGGAACGTCCTTGTTAAAAAGATCATACGCTTCTTTCGTATGCTGCAGCATCAGCCTTCCATTCTCGACAGAGAATATCTCAGGATCAACGGGCCTTAGTTTTCCCAGGCTCATGGCATAGGCGCAAAAGCCTCCATACTGGGGAAGATATTGCCTCGGATTGTCTCGGAATAATGCGCGGTGCTCCGGCGATATGAACAGATACTTCGCGCCGTGGAACCACTCCGCAAATCTTTCGTCACCTTTGACAGCTTTCATATCGGTATGATAAGCAACTACATCATAACCCTGATTAGCCAGGCCTTCGCCGTCGATATTAATTAAAAAGTGTTCAACACCTTTGAGAGGGATTTGTTTCCCGCCATTCTTTACAACGGCTGGCCAGTTCCGGTCAGCATCGGCAAGTAGCCCTACCGGATTTTTATTCCACAGGTCTGCTGCTTTTTGGTTGTGCTGACAAATCAGCCGGTCAATTCCGTGTTCATCCTGCTGTACCTTACAGAATTCCGGGTCAATCGGCGAAACATGGCCTTGGGACACCGCATAGGCGCAAAAGCCCCCAAACTGGACCTCATACTTCTTCGGATCCGAATCGAACCGTTGTTTGTTCGCCAACGATGCAAAGTAATAGATGGATCCCTTGTAAGTTGTTTGGAAGTCCGGAGACCCTGGTACGGGTTCGGGGCCGGTGAAATAAGCAACCGGATCATAACCATCGATCACGACGCCTTTGTCATCGAGGTTGAGTAAAGGGGACTGTCCAAACAAGGAGCCCATCATGGTAAAAACTGACAATACAATCATGTAGACGCGCATATGTGTTTCTTTAATTATTCAAAGAAACGGTCACTGCCTTTCACAGTTTGTCATGAATATTGCGGGCGTTAAAAATTGATTCAAAAAAATCAGGGGCGCGTGCTCCACTGAAGATGGATCAGTCCTATAACCGGAAACCACCAACCCGCAAGAATGTTGGGCCGGATAACTCCATGCGGCCATCCGTTAGTAACGCATCCGCGGCGGCGACTATTCGCTTCGAAGGGATTTTATGGGGTTAGCGTTAGCTGCGCGAAGAGCCTGATAGGCGATCGTGAGTGATACCACGATCAGCACCAGCGCAAGACTGGCCACATAGCTCAGGCTGTTGATGTCTGTATGGTAGATGAAGTTCGATAACCATTGATCCATCAGGTAATAGGAAACGGGAACCGCTAAAATAAAACCGATAACGATCAGAAGAGCAAAATCACGGTAGATCAATCCAAGGATACTCCTGACATTCGCCCCCAACACTTTTCGAACACCAATTTCCTTTACCTTACGCTGAACCGTAAAAAGTACAAGCCCATACACACCCAGGCAGGAAATGAGTACTGCAATGCCGGTAAACGTTTGAATGATTATGCCGAAATTCTTATAGGCAGCGTATTGCTGACTCAACTGTTCATCCAGAAATGAATATTCGAACGCCTTTTCCGGAAATATCCTGTTCCACTCGACTTCAAGTTTCTCCAGAACCGCGTCGATATTCGTGTTCTCGAATCTGACCGATAACATACTGAACAAATTGGGATCAAGTTCCAGTACAAGAGCGGACATCGGCGTGGCCAGCGACGCAAAATTAAAATCTTTTACCACACCTACGACCTTCCCTTTTTTTCCTTCCCTGTCGATGGATTTACCAATCGCGTTATGCGGAGACTGCCACTTGAACTCCTGTACCGCGGTTTCATTTACAATGTAGGCTTCGGTTTCATCCGTACCATAGTCCCGGTCGAAGCTTCTCCCTGCCACCAGTTCCATTCCGTACGATTTGAGAAAATCATAGTCGACAGACATGTTGGCAATAAACAGGTTATCCTCCTGCGTAAAGCCTTCGGGAATTGTTCCGCGGAAAGTGACTCCGAGGCCCGGTGCGCCGGAAGATAACGTCGTCTGCATTACCCCGCTTTGAGCCTCGATGTTGTTTCGGAAGGCCTGTAGACGCGAACGGAAGGTTGAATCCCGTTGAGCAAAAAACCCATTAAAATTCTGGCTGAATAACGGGACGTTTATAACCTGGTCTTTGTGAAACCCCAGCGGGCGATCTTCCAGGAAATCAAGTTGCCGTATAATTAATATTGACCCCGATAGCAACATACAGGCGATACTAAGTTGAAAGACAACAAGCGTCTTCCGTAAAAATTCGTCGCTGTAACCCGAAGTACCATTACCTTTTAGCGCGCTGACAGACTCAAACCGCGTAATAAAATACGAAGGATAGCCTCCCGCTAACGCAGTAATAACCAATAACAACAAAAGCGATCCGGTCACTAACTTAAGGTCTACTGTACCGGAGAAGGTGAGGTGTTTGTCGGTTAACAGGTTCAGCAGCGGCAACGTAAAATAAAATACAACAAACGCCATAGCGATGGAAGCCAGGCTGAATAAAAAACTTTCGGCCAGAAATTGTGCTATAAGGTGAAACCGCATAGATCCGAGAATTTTCCGGATACCGATTTCCTTGATCCTTGTAAACGACTGAGCAGTACTCAAATTAATGTAGTTGATACAGGCAATGATGAGTGTTAAAATTCCCACTCCGATAAAAATATAGAGGTTCGTCCAGGTGTTGGTTGCGGACGGCTCCATCAACAACGTGCTTCCCATGTGAATTTCAGTCAACGGCATCAGTGAAAATACTTGTCCGACCAGGAACCTGGGCTGGGCATATTTCTTTATCAGTCCGTCCATTCCGCTATTGATGGTCTCCGGATCCGCTCCCGGTTTCAAAAGGACATAGGTATAGGAATGGCTGATGATAAAATTGATCGCAAGATTGGCTTTGAGTATTTCGGACGTCTGATCACTTTCCATATCGAACATGTTATCGTATGGAACAAGCATGTTAAAACGGATGTGCGACTGCTCGGGGAAACTTTTCACAACACCCGTAACCTTGAACTGTTCTTTACCCCCGAAAGTGAGGGTTTTGCCGAGGGGGTCCTCCCTCCCAAAATATTTTTCAGCCATTTCTTCACTAATGACTACGGTGAATTTTTCGCGGAGCAGGAATTCGGGATTGCCCCTGACAAAATCGAAGGTAAACATTTTTGAAAGTGCTGAGTCCGCGAACAAGACGTCGGTTTCCTCAAAGGCCTCGGGGCTATCCGGGCGGGTGATACTGACATTACGGATGTAAATTCGGGCAGACTCTTCGACCTCGGGAAAATACTCTTTCAGAACCGGACTGATCGGTGGCGGACTGCCGGCAAGCTCCAGTCCGTTCGGGGCCACATAACGGATGCGGTAGAGGCGATTCGCTTTTTCATGGAAGCGATCATATCCCAGTTCGCTCCGTACATAGGTGATAATGAGCAATGCGAGGGAAAGTCCGCAGGTGAGCCCGATAAAATTGATCGTGGAGTATGCCCGGTATTTTACGATGTTACGATAAGCCGTTTTGAAAAAGTTCCTCAGCATACATGTCTAATTTAGTCACCCAATATGTGTTACTTCTCAAATATCCCAACCACGTGCCCGTCAGGATCGCGTACGTAAAAGCCTCTGCGGTAGTTGTCGTTATTTGACGGAAGAACGATTACACCATCCGAAATAATGGTATTACCTGCCTCCTTCATTTTTTCAAATAGTCCCGTGGCATCCGGTGTGATCACGATGGTTTCCAAGTGTATCAGATCATCCGGTCTTGCATTCACCGGATAAGGTCTCCCATCTGCCGGAGCAAGGTAGTCCAGAAACTCGACACCCGGACCATTCCTTGTTTTGTTGCCGGAGATGCGGAGCCGTGCGCCAGACACGTTATTCAGATGCTCCTGCTCATTACCAAAATTATAACTTTCGCCCTGAAATTTCATACCCAAAAGGTCATTATAAAATTTGCTGCTTGCGGCTGTACGGGAGACCGCAATAGCCGTATGATCAATGCCGAGAAACAGGTTATTATCGTGTTGCTGCCACTTTGGATTCCCTTTTCCGTAGGGAAAGTAAATCAATTCGAGAGTATGGCCGTCGGGATCCTGGAAATAGAATGCTTTGATACCCGCCGCCGCCGGAATAGTTTTTGGCAATGTCTGCGGTCGTGTAGACACATGTGCAACGTTATGCGTTCGTAATTTGTGGTAAGCGGCGTCCATATCGCTTACCACGATAGCTATATGTTGAAACCATAAGTCATTGCTCCTGGAATCCTGGGGAACCGGACGGCCGCCGGTGGTCAGATAGTCGGTAAGTACTATGTATTCGTCACCCAGTCTGAGTTTAACCTTTCGAAGGTGAATACCAAAAAGACCCTTTAGCTTTTCATAAACTTCCCCATCCGCATACTCGTCGGAAACCTTTTCAAATGGTAATACGCCGGTATAAAAACGAAGGGCATCGTCCATGTTCCGGACAGTGATCCCGATCGCTTCTACCCGGTCAACGGATTGAGACACTGCGTGACGGGTAGTTATTACAACCAGGCAAATTACCAATATATAAATCCGGTTGTGTCCCGCTATACGATTCATCATATCAAGATCTGTTTATAGATCAGGCGTTCCTGTCGGAAACACATGATCACGTTTTAATTCACGCTCAAGAAAATAGTTTAGCAAGGTTCGAAGGGCGGCGATTGCTGTAAGTTTGCCAATATCTTCCCAGGTTGGCGCGATCGCCGTTCTTACGACATCGGCGGCCAATAAGAACTCAAGAGACAAGGCCAGCGACTTTCCCAATCTTATCCGTATGTCCCATTCGTTTGTTTTCCGTACAATCGTATTGCCGATGTAACGGATCGACGCAAGGACGATTCCATGTGCCACAACCAGTGTGGCAAAGCCTTCGATAATACTCCCCAGGGCGACCGTCACGGTTTTAACGATTTCTTCCATCCGATCACATCATTTGTGGCAATCGCTGTAGTGTCAATACCGGACGGCACCAACTCGTTTTTTGGTCAACGGGTATCCGGAGCGCGTTACGTTGTGCTTCCGGATGTGTAGCAGCAAAAACAAAACACAGGAAACCCAAATGCGTCATTTGTCCATAATCTGTTTGAGGTGGTCGCCAACCCGCAATGCATTCGCCGCGATCGTTAAAGAGGGGTTAAAGGCACCTGAGGAAACAAAAAAACTGGCATCGACGGCATACAGATTATCCACATCATGCGCCCGGCAGTTTTCATTCAGTACAGAAGTCTTCGGATCGGTGCCGAATTTTAACGTACCCATCTGGTGTGAAACGCCGCTTACGCCGAGATCATATCCAACACGCGTTGCATTCCTCAGCAAGGGATCTTTTTCACCAAGCTGATCGATGATGTTATTCAATTTCATTTTTATCCGGTTGTAAGCTTCCCTGTTATTAACGCTGTATGCTGTTTTAATCGTGCCGTCTCTGCGAAGGGTAACCCTGTTTTCCGGATCGGGAAGATCTTCTGCAGTGATCCACCAGTCGATTGAATGGGAAGAAAGATCCTCGAAGGTTCTTCTGGGAAAATAATCACGTGCCAGATCCATCAGCGTATCCGGATCATTTTTGCCCATCAACTGGATGGCACCGATGGGATAGTCCGAATCCGGAGCGCCGTTGTAGAAGTCTGCAATAGCGAAAGATTTTTGAAACTGCGACGTATTGATCTTGTCGGAAATCGAAATCACACATCCGTTCTGATGAAGCATGTAATTGCGTCCGACCTGGTCTGAACTATTAGCCAATCCATTCGGGTGGCGATAGCTGGCTGAACGTAGCAGGATCGCGGCGGAGTTCACGGCGCCGGCGGCGAGAATAACAATGTTGCTTTCAAAACTCATTGCCTCACCATTACGCGAGACCTGCACGGTGGATACCCGTCGCCCCGCCCTGTCAGTAACTAGTCTATCCACGTGAGCTCCTGTGAGAAGTTTTACATTAGGCATGGACAGGGCCTGTTTAAGAGACGTCACCTGGGCATCCGCCTTCGCCTCCGTGGGATCGGGAAAACCATCGAAATTGCTAAGGCGTACAGGAGAAGAACCCGACTTCCCGTTTTCACCTAACCTGACGCCTATTGGTAGAGGAAAAGGTTTATACCCTAACTTGCGGATGTTATCGTACAGTTCCTGCATACTTGGTTCATGAACCAAAGGCGGAAACGGGTAAGGCATTTCCGTATAGGGCTCCGTGGGATCCACCCCTCTCTGACCATGAGCGCTGTAAAGTTGTTCCGCCTGTGTGTAGTAAGGTTCCAGGTCTTGATAACGGATTGGCCATGCGGGTGAAATACCTCCGTAGTGTCTTACTTCTTTAAAATCACTTTCCCGGAGGCGGAAGAGCGCCGCGCCGAACATTTTTGTATTACCCCCCACAGCATAGTGTGTAAACGGGCTGAACGGTTTATCGTCTTTATCGTACCACAACTCGGTCGTACGATACCTGCCATCGGTAAACACCTTGCGTGCATCCCAGTTTTCCCTTTCTTTGGGAATGTAGTCCCCCCTCTCGAGGATCAGAATCTTTTTTCCCGTCGGTGCCAGCTTGTAAGCCATTGTACCACCTCCGGCGCCCGAGCCGATAATAATGATGTCAAAAATGTTATCCATGGTTCAATTGTTAAAATTCCTCTTTTGTTTTGGACCCGCTACCTGGTGAAGACTGGTGATCGCAATAGCTACAAATGAAAATGCAGGTATAATGAGGGCTATGGTGCATTTTGCAACACATTACTTTCCTATTGAGTCTTTTGAACAGCAACGCCGACGAAAACATCCCGATAAACGGCGCCGTCATGTAGATCCAGAATGATTGAAAATTCCACGCAGGGATTGCCGATGCGATTGTCCTGGCAGGGTTCATGCTGAATCCCGATACAGGCGCGGAAATGACAACGTAGAACATTACAAATCCTCCGGCTAGTGCGCCAGTATACTTCGACAGGCGGGTGCTATTGGATGTTGTCAGGATCATGGTCATCATAAAAAACGCAATCGTAACTTCAACCAGGAATGCATCTACAGGCCCGTACTTACCGGGAACAGTGACGACATAGTTCACCGGGCTATCCGTAAAGGGTTCCCGCAGTATCAGTGCCATCATAAAAACAACCAGTACTCCTCCCACGCATTGGAAGATGGTGTAGAAAACGGCGTCCCGCCATTCAATCTTTCCCAGGATAAAAAATGACCACGTTACTGCTGGATTCATGTGGGCTCCCGATAACTTTCCGACCGGAGAATAAATGATTGCACTTGCCGTAATCCCCATCGCCGCTCCCATGAAACAAAGGCGATGAAATCCGTCGTAAAAAAATGCATGGACTACGCTGTCAGGATTTTCCAACACGGTTGCACATAGGGACGCCGACATCATAAACAAGCCCAGACATACTCCTTCCATCACATAGGCGTTTAAGTGTTGTTTAGTGATGTTTGTCATAGCATTTTTTAGTTACACACAAGGATACGGGAGATCAAGGCCGGTGTTTGTCAGTTTCATTGCCGGGTCGTCAACTAAAAAGAAATAGATTTTTTAACCGTGAACGTGTGCTGCTTACATTCGCACGGGTTAATAAATACTCACTAGGGATGAGTACCCTTCTCGTTTCTGTTTGAAAAGCGGAGGATAAGATGAATAAATTACGCTATGTAAAAATCACCGGACGGGTACCCGATGACGAGCCATAAAAAACCGACCTCAGGACGCGGCCGTGAGCTTTTTGTCGTTTCCCGCCGGTTTTGGAATGAGGTCGTATTCAATGATCACGCGCAACATTTCTCCTACGCCCCATGCCTGGGCGATGCAACCGCGCGGTGTGTGTGGTGGATCCGCATCGAAAATTTCGGAAACAGTCCCTATGCCTGCTTCATTCAGATGAGCTAAAAAACGATTGACTATTTTACCGGCCTCAGGCAGGCTCTTTTCTCCGTCGACACGGATCATGGCGTCAATATAGGGACCGATCAAAAAACTCCACACCGTTCCCTGGTGATAACATCCATCTCTCATCCATACCCCGCCACCGTAGGATGGTTTATAGTCCCTGTGGTCTGCGGCGAGACTTCTCAGTCCTTTTGGTGTCAGCAATTTCAAACGTACCTGGCCGAGAATTTTTTTGGCATGCGCGGCTGATACCAACGCGAAGGGCAGACTCAAAGCGTAGATTTGATTCGGCCGGAGATCGTCATTCCGGTAATCACCATCGACAAAGTCGTATAGGCATTCCGATGCTTCGTTCCAAAACACCTGGTTAAAACTTGTCCGGACCTTATCGGCTCTCGATCCGTAGTCGCTGGATGATTTTGGTTGTCCGGCTTCTGTTTCAAAAAATTCCATTACCCGTAGAGCGTTGTACCACAGCGCATTGATCTCCACGGCCTTGCCCCTTCGTGGTGTTACCACCCAGTCGCCGACCTTTGCATCCATCCAGGTGAGCTGAACACCTTCCTGACCACCATAAAGCAGTTCGTCGGAAGGGTCTACTTTTATGTTGTACCGTGTTCCTTTATAATGCCATTCGATTATTGCCCGGAGAACCGGCAACATCTGCTTCAGAAATGATTTATCGTCAGTATAGTTGAAATACTTATGAACAGCGTGAAAGAACCAAAGCGTTGCGTCTATGGTGTTGTACTCTGGCGATTCACCGTAATCAGGAAAACGGTTAGGGAGCATTCCATCGCTGACACTATCGGCGAATTGCTGCAATATTTGCCTGGCTTCCTTAAATCTCCCTGTCGCCAGGCATAAACCGGGAAGCGATATCATAGTATCTCTGCCCCAGTCTGCAAACCAGTGATACCCTGCGATAATCGTGCTCCGTTCGCCTCGTTTGACGATAAACTGATCAGCAGCCAGCACCAGCCGTTTTACATCGTCGCTCCAGTTGAACGGCTTGATCAGTTTTTCCCGTCTCTTCTTTTCATTTGCAAAAAGTTTCAGGCCGTTTTTACCGTCGGGGTTTTCCGCTGAAATGATAATCCCGATCCTGTCGCCTTTTTTAAGCGTAACGTAAAAGGTTCCATGGGTAAACAAGTCCTCCTGAAAATCGAGGCCGCGGTATTGCTCGACCGCATATTCAAAGTTATAATACCACGCCTGATGTTCGCGAAATGATGCTTCCGGTACGGCAATGAATAACTCCGGACCTCCGTGGTAATTCAGCGTTCTGAAAATTCCGTCCTCCACTATATAATGCCTGCCAATACTATCGTTGGCATGCGAAAGACTATGAAAATCTCTTGCGGAATGTAACGGAAGGAGTTCCAGTGTAAATGGTTGACTTGCTTCCAATACTTCGTATACAACAACCGTTGTGTTTTCACCATTGATCGCGGCGATGGTTTTTTTCAGTTCCACCCCGCCGGCGCTGAAATAAAACTCCGGAAACAGATCCCGTTGAAACGATTTTAGGTACCTGTAACCCGTCGGGTGGACGGCGCCCGGGTACTGGTTTGTTCCCAGTTCAAATCGTTGCGCGGGGGTTTCATTTGCAACAGCTGTTTGATCGGTGACGATCGTTTCATCGAGTTTCGCCAGCAGTACAGTCCGTCCAACGGGCGGATGCAGGGCTGCCACGAGCAGGCCATGATAGCGGCGGGAATTGGCACCTGAAACAGTACTGCTGGCGTAACCTCCCAGGCCGTTTGTCTCGAGCCACTCCAGGTTTTTTGATTTATCAAAATCAGCAAGTACATCTTTGTCCACTTTCATACAATGTAAATTTATATTACAGGTTCGCTTGCCGACCCGTTAATTTGGTTCCCTATTTTTTTCTTCGTGGCTGAATTAATTTGGCTACCAGTCCGGTCCAGCCCGTTTGATGAGTCGCTCCGACACCCCTGCCGCTGTCGCCATGAAAATATTCGTAGAAGTACACGTAGTCTTTGAAGTGCTCGTCCTTTTGGAGTTTTTCATAACTTCCATTCACCGGGCGATTGCCGTCCTTATCCTGTTTGAAAATATTGACCAGGCGGCATGAAAGGTCATCGGCAATTTGACGAAGGGTTTTGAGTTGACCGGACCCGGTCGGGTATTCCACCTTAAAGTCGTCGCCATAATAATGATGGAAACGCTGCAGGGATTCAATGATAAGGTAGTTTACGGGGAACCAGATGGGTCCGCGCCAGTTCGAGTTCCCTCCGAACAGGGATGTATCTCCTTCCCCCGGTGTATATTTTACAGTGAACTCACTTCCGTTCGCATAGAATTTATACGGATGCTCGAGGTGAAAACGTGAAAGCGCACGAATACCAAACTCCGAAAGAAACTCACTTTCGTCAAGCATACGTTTCAGGAGGCGCTTCATACGATGGCCACGAAGCAGTGAAAGGAGGTGCCGCTGACCTTTTCCTTTTTCTTCCCAACGCGAGATCAGGCTGGCGAGATCAGGCCGGTTCTTCAGAAACCACTCCAGCCTCGCTGTAAATTCCGGCATCGAATCAAACAGCTCCTGATCCAGTACCTCTGCGGCGAACATCGGTATCAATCCCACCATTGAGCGGATCCGCATGATCGTCCGGTTGTTGTCGGGAGTATGAAGGACATCGTAGAAAAATTCATCCTGTTCATCCCATAAATCCAGTCCTTCGTTTGACATCGCGCCGGCGATGTACAGGAAATGTTCGAAGAATTTGGTCGCAAGGCTTTGATACGTTGGATTTTCCCGGGCCAACTCAAGGGACATACGTAACATGTTCAGGGTAAACATGGCCATCCAGCTTGTTCCGTCCGATTGTTCAATGTATCCGCCTGTCGGGAGTTGTGCACTCCGGTCAAAGACACCGATATTATCCATCCCCAGAAATCCTCCCTGGAAGATGTTGTTGCCGTTGGTATCTTTCTTATTGACCCACCAGGTAAAATTCAGCAGGAGTTTGTGGAAGACCTCTTCGAGGAACTTACGATCACCGACTCCTCCCTGCAATTTCTGGTCTATCTTATACACCCGCCAGGTAGCCCATCCATGCACCGGCGGATTCACATCGCCGAGCGCCCACTCGTATGCCGGGAACTGACCGTTGGGATGCATATACCATTCTTTGGTCAGCAATTTCAACTGCTGTTTGGCAAACTCCGGGTCGACCATGGCGATCGGGATCGTATGAAAGGCAAGATCCCAGGCTGCGTACCAGGGGTACTCCCACTTGTCCGGCATGGAAATGATGTCGGCATTATTAAGGTGTGTCCAGTCGCGGTTACGTCCGTGAATTCTCCCCTCGGGAGGCGGGGGCTGCGAAGGATCGCCCTTAAGCCACTTTGCTACATCGTAGTAGAAAAACTGTTTGCTCCATAACATACCCGCTATTGCCTGCCTTTGGATCTTCTTTTCATCTTCATCTTTGAGATCTGCCTGCATCTCGTTGAAAAATTCATCGGCATCTTTCAGGCGCTGGCTGAAAAGAGCATCAAAATCCTTAAATGGTTCGGGAATGAATTTATCCGACAGCCGGAGGCGAATGGATTTGGACTTTCCTGCGGGAATGGAAAGGTCATAGTTGTACGCCATCCGTGTGCCCTTTGGAATCGCGTTCAGCGCTTGCCGGTCTCCGTTCGTAATAAAATCGTTGATTCCATCCTTGCATGTGCCTGTATTCGGATAGTTGTACAGCCGCCTGGTATTGGTCTCATTTTCACAAAACAATGCTGTGGGCTTTCCATCGGCGGTGAAATAGTAGCTGCCCAGATCGCGGTGAGTGATCTTGATACATCCTTCGTCATCACGGTACATTTCAGGTTTGTAGTCGTCATAACCCCACGACCATGTGTTGCGAAACCAGGCATGCGGAAGGACATGAAGGTCCGCTTTTTCGGTTCCGCGATTATGAACCGTGATCCGTACCAGTAGGTCATCCGTTTCCGCTTTCGCGTACTCAATGAATACATCGAAGTATTTATTTCCATCAAAGATACCGGTGTCGATAAGCTCGAATTCGGGATCGAGTTTCCCTCTTTTCCGGTTTTCCTCCACCAGTCTCGCATATGGGTATTCCTGCTGCGGGTACTTGTACAACATCTTCATGTAGGAATGTGTGGGCGTGCTATCGAGGTAATAATATTCCTCCTTGCAATCCTCGGCATGATTGCCTTCGTTCCCGGTTAGCCCGAAAATACGTTCCTTGATAATCGGATCCTTTTTATTCCACAACCCTACGGAGAGGCAAAGCAGCTGATTGTTGTCGCTAACCCCGCCTATACCTTCCTCACCCCATCGAAAGGCTTTGCTGCGCGCGGCATCGTGCGACACATATTCCCAGGCGTTACCGTGCGGGCTGTAGTCTTCACGCACGGTTCCCCATTGCCGTTCAGTAAGATAAGGTCCGAATTTTCGCCAGTTATTTTTTTTGTCCCGGTCGTCGAGGAGGCGTTGTTTTTCTGCTGTCATTGATGAAGTAGTCCTTTTGGTTTGGTATTATGTGGTATGGTTGCAGGACGTTTATGTCAACCGTTGTCTTCGAATCCCGGATATAGCAACATGCCGCCGTCAACAAAGAGGGTAATTCCGTTTACATAGTCGGAATCGTCTGACGCCAGCCAGACTGCAGCTCCACCGATATCTTCCGCTTCTCCGATCCGTTTTTGCGGAATAAGTTTCAGCAGCTGCTGGTAGGATTCCGGCGTCTGCCACGCCGCGTGGTTGATCGGTGTTCTGATCGCACCGGGGCCGATACTATTAACGCGTATTTTCATCGGCGCATACTCCTGTGCGATACTCTTCATCAGCATCATCACACCTCCTTTGGATGCGGCGTAATTGGCATGACCGGCCCAGGGAATCACCTCGTGGACGGAACTCATACAAATTATTTTTCCGGCTGCCTTTGACCGTTCCGGCACGACTCCGCGCCGCAGGAATTCTTTTATCGCTTCACGCGCGCATAAAAACTGGCCCGTCAGGTTGATGCCTATAACGTGGTTCCATTCTTCAATCGACATGTCGTGGAACCTGGCATCTTTTTGAAGGCCCGCGTTGTTTACAAGAATATCAACGGTGCCGAATTGCCTGAAGACCTCCTGGTACATACTGAGTACTTCTGCTTCACTGCTAACATCCGCCTTGATCGTCATGGCAGTCCCTCCTGCCAACTGGATCTCGTTGAGCACCTTCTCCGCCTTTTCAGGACTTGACGAATAATTAATTACTACGGAGGCACCTTCACGGGCCAGCGCTTTCGCGACACCGGCCCCGATCCCGGAACTGGCACCGGTCACCAATGCTACTTGTCCTTCAAGTTTTTTCTTCATGTCTATTCTGTTTTACCTTTTAAATTACGGGTTTCCGTTCACATATATTTTATTTTTTGGCGCGCGTGTCGATCGATTTCCGTTAGCTGGCCAGCATCAAATCGGAAAACTCGATCTCCCGCCGGTTGTAGGTGATTTCCCCAGCATCCTTCAACTCGTTCAATATCACGGTGACCGTTTGCCTGGAAGTTGAAATCATGTTTGCAAGATCACTATGGGTAAGCGTGTTTTTCAAGACGATCTTGTTTCCGAAACGTTTTCCCTCCTTACGGGCCCATTCTTTAAAACAATACATCAGCCGGGATTTTACATCCTTTGTTACCATATTGATATAACGGCTTTCGAGGCTTTTGAATTTTTCACTCACTTTGGCCATGTAATTTACAGTAAGCATATGGTTAGTCCGCATCATGGATGCCAGTTGCTCCTGACCTATTGCGTAATAGGTGGCCCGCTCGGAAATTACTTCCGCGAATTCATAGTTGGGACCTTCATAATGCAGTAATACATCACCGAAGATATCTCCGGGAACAATAAGTTCTTTGATCATCTCATCACCTTTTTCGTTGATCTCGGAAATTTTCACTTTTCCACTGATGAGGATAAAGATCCTCTTTTCACCACCCTTGGCGTAGACTACCTGGTTTTTTTTTGCGTCTTTCTGGGTAAGGTTGTTACATAACTCCGTTAACTGTGCCTCAGTCAGGTTGGTGGCGAGATTGAATGTTTTGAGATAGAAGTTTTTTGGTTCCATGATGGTATTGGGGTTAGTGATTGAGTAAGGCGTGGACTTTTGCTGAAATCAGTGTGCGATGAACCAGACCCGTAAGTTTGTCCACCAGCGTCCCCCGCTTGAAGAACAGGATGGCAGGAGCAGATTGGACTCCATAGACCTGGCAAAGCGCCTGATCCTGCACAGGGTCCAGCGAATAAAATTTCATCCGGTGACGGTACGAACGTGCAACGTCTTCGAGGAACGGAGCTCCCAGGAGAGCTACGATGTTCCCCTCTGTGGTGATATTGACAACGGCATCCATCTTTCCCAGTATGATCTTATCCTGGAAGTCGCCGCTGTGGATTTTTTCGAAGAGGTTTGATCTCATTTGATTTGGTCGTTTAGGCTGGCCGGAATCCAAAGGTCATGCCATTCGATTATCATTTTGAAAATCAATGAATTACAATTAAAGGAGGGCTAATAAACAAATGGAGTTCTCCAACATAGTGGAGGTTGGTCTCCAATATATTGGAGGCTGGCTGACGTTTTTTGATGCAGGCGGGAAGCGGTGAACCTATTTTATCAAAAAGCGGCGTGTCTGGTTATGCCCAGTTTTTTCATACGGGCTTCCAGTGTTGTGGGATTTAATTCCAGAATTTTAGCGGCGCCGTTCTCTCCCCTGATCTTCCAGTTAACCGTGTTGAGAACCCCGATGATATGCTGGCGCTCCAGGTGTTCAAGGCTCATTTTTGACGTATCGCCGGTGGCCGCCGGTGGCCCTGTCGGAACGGGAATACCGGGATTCTGTACCGGTAGCCAGTCTCCGTACTGCAGGGAGTTTGAAGCCGACACGATCAAACCCCGCTCAATAATATTTTCGAGTTCACGTACGTTTCCCGGCCAGTCATAGATCACCAGCGCGTCAAGTACTGGTTTTGCGACGGCTTCTATCTTCTTTCCCAGCTTAAGCGAATATTTTTTACAAAAATGAGTGACCAGCAGGGGAATATCTTCCTTTCTTTCTCTTAACGGCGGCAGTGCGATCGGAAATACATTGAGCCGGTAATAGAGGTCCGCCCGGAATTCCTTGTTGCCGACGGATGCTTGCAAATCCCGGTTCGTCGCAGCAATAACCCGCACGTTGATCTTAGTCGTTTTTGAGCTGCCTACCCTTTCAAACTCGCCTTCCTGCAATACCCGCAGCAATTTTGACTGAAGGTCCAACGGCATCTCGCCGATCTCGTCGAGAAAAATAGTCCCTCCATCGGCTAGTTCGAACCGCCCGATTTTTTGTGCGATCGCGCCTGTGAACGCGCCTTTCTCGTGTCCAAAAAGTTCACTCTCGATGAGGTTAGCGGGCAACGCCGCGCAATTCACTTTCACCAGGGCTTTTTTACTGCGGCGACCATTGTTGTGAATAGCGCGTGCGATCAATTCCTTTCCGGTGCCTGATTCACCCAGTATCAAGACCGTTGCATCGGTACCCGCCACCTGTTCTACTTTATCCAGCGCCCTCCTGAACTTTTCACTTTTGCTTACGATCTCTTCGAAGTTATGATCGAGTTTGATTTCCTGCTGCAGGTAAATATTCTCGGCTTCCAGTCTTTCCTTCAGTGTTTTTACTTCCTCAAGCGCATCCCTGAGATCTTCCTGGGCCTTTTTCTGCTGGGTTGTATCCACGCAGGAAATTATCGACCTCGACCAGTCTCTTTCATGTTCCGCCAACAGCACTCTTTTTACTTTTAACGTCCGTCTGCGCCCCGCTGCGGTTTTTATTTCTATTTCCCGTTCAAAGACCGTTTCCCCACTGTCAAATGTGACAACGAGGTCACTGAATGCTGCAGGCATGAACGAGTTTGACAAGTATTCGAAATATTGCTCCTCTGTTTCAAGATCGAAAAGTTTAACTTGTGACTTGTTGGCATGCAGTCGTACCACTTGCCGGTAGGTATTGCGGATCTCATCCGGTGTGGTGTTAAATACGGAAAGGAGATCCGTCCCGTATTTCACTTTCAACGAGTCGATATATTTTTTGACTTGTGAAAAATCTTCCTCACACATACCGATCGGCGAATCTTCAAAGAGACTCCGGTAACGGGCCATATTTTGGTGGATCGTCTCATCTTTACGCTTTCGCTCGATCTCCGCTCCGGCCCGCGAGGCAAATATTTTCAGCACATTAAGCTTGCGTTCACTGATGACAAGCGGTTTCGTGTCGAAGATCGCGATATGTCCGATAACCTCACCGTTGCTCAGAAATATCGGAACTCCAAAATAAGACTTTACTCCTTCGTCTTTCGGGAACAGGACATCCAGGTCGGCCGTGCAATAGTAGTTGTCACCCTTCATGACGATCTCGCAGGGTGTTCCGGTCAGGTCGTACTCAAAATTATCGAGGAAGTGATCGTGTTCGATATAAACCAGTGTCCGGACCCGCGTCCTGGCGGTATTGGCGCATTCCGTTACGATCGCATAACGGATGCCGGTGGAAACGATCACATGGTATGCCAGTGAGCGGAAGAAATCCCCGCCGATAACGGCAGCCGTTCCTTCTGAAATAAGGCGCAGCATTTGGTTGGGATCGGCACCTTCGTCATTGTCCTCTTTCATGAGGAAACAATTGTACCGGTTGCCCTTGATTGCCACACTGATCATGGCATACAACAAGATCCTGTCTCCGGTCTTTAACCGGATGTCAAGCGGCATGATGTCCTCCCCGCGATTTTCAGCAAGCGTACCTAACCAATCCTCGATGTTGCCGGAAGAAATAAGTGGATATAACGACTGACCAACTAACGCGACCCGGGGCTCACCCAGCCACCGGCTGGCAGACTCATTGCAATACACGATCTGACCACCGGGGTTGGTCCAAAGTACTCCTTCTGAAAGGTTATTCAGAGTAGACTCGTAAAATCCGAGTTGGCCGGGGTTCAGACCTTCTGTATGGTTCATAGCTGATTTGCAAGTTTTGCAAAAATCGCATGAGAAATTGTCGGGTAAGATACAAAAAATTGCAGCGGCCGGGTACCCTGGCAAACCCGAGGCGGCGTTTTAATAGAAAAAAGCGCAACCGATTGTATCCGCCCTTGCAACGTTTGAAATTTAAGTTTACTTTGTACCACTTTTTTCACCAATGAAACGGACAACAGGACTTTTGCTGGTCATTCTTCTGGGCGCTTGTTCAAAACAGGAAGCTGTTGGTCGCTTTTTTGCGCTGGAGAACCACGCCTTATCCCTCGCCTCATCAAAATGCCAGAACCTGGCCGAAATGGATTGGTTAAGGGATATTATAAAACTTACCGAGGAAGACAGCCAATACAAGGGCTCGATCTATGCGATTCAATACAGCAGCGGCCTTGTATTCCTTCACCAACCCTGGATCAGCAGCTGTTTTGGGTGCAGGATTTATAGTTGCAACGGAGAATCGCTTACATTATCCGAAAGTGAAAAGACGGAAATCCTTGCCGAAGCAAAGGATGAGAATATAATCTATACCTCTTCGCATTAATAACGGCCGCGCTGTCACTTACCATCCCTCTCCTCAGTTTTTCCGAAGGTCTGCGTAACTCACCAACTGGATGCCCAGTCGTTTTATGGCATCTTTTACCCGTGGGTCGGTCCACGTATCGGTAACACCCTGCCTGTCGGTGGCAACATTTTCATACCCGGTGTGATAAATAGCCCGAAGCTCCGGCGAGTCTAATCCGGGGTGATCGACAAACAAATACGTTTCTCCCCCTTTCAGGCTTTCAAGCATCCTGATAAAAGCTGCAATCTTTTCTTCCGAAGTCTCCTTCGGGCCGACGTAGCTCACTCCTTTTACTCCGAGTTCTTTCAGGTCAATATCGATTTTATACTCTTTGGCGAGTTTCTTTGCGAGCGCTTTTACTTCGGGGTTCATATCATAACATCCCATATGCCCTGAGATATGACTGATCCGGGGAATTTTTCTCATAGCCAGTTCGATCTGTGCCCGCAATTCCTTTTCCACATCCACCATTGTCCATTTGTTTTCCGTCAGTGCCTGTCCGGGATAGTTTTTGTTAGGCCAGATCATAGGATAAAAATATCCATCCTCATCGGTCAGGCTGGGGCAAGACGAAACAGGCCTGTATTTCACGTTGTCCCATTCACTGGTAAATGCGATATGGATGCCGACATCAACGCGGGGATTAGCATTCAACAACCTGACCGCCTCGGGAAACCACGGCGAGGGCACTATTATTTCAATAGACGTCTCTATACCTTCCCTGAACGACTTGATGAGCGCTTCATTACCGGAATGCGAAAAACCCATATCATCTCCCCGGACGATTAAACGAGGCGACTGCTGGGCGAAACTCATGGTTGTGACACAGAGAACAAGAAATAACGCAGAGAGATTTTTCATGGCGAAATCCGGTTGATGATTTAAAGTACGAATTATCTAATTTATATCCGATTCAAACGAATAGTCTCCTGATCCCAGGCGGATAACGGCATAACCTTCCGCAAATTTCAATAGTGTAAACGATGTGGCCGAACCTACAGCTACACCGCTTTCCGTGAGGGTGCCTGTCCCCGTCGCAGGTATCCAGAGCTCGGTCTCCGTATTCGGCGGCAGCGAGACATTGAGTCTGAATTTTCCATCTTCTATTTTCCAGTCACTGACGATTTTCCCCGCGACACTTTGATAACTGCCTTTAGCCCATTTGAGATCACCCGCAGGCTGGGGTTTAACGATGATCTTTTTAAAACCCGGCGCACCCGGATTGATACCCAGCAACGAGCGGTAAAACCACTCGTCAACAGAGGCAAACATAGGATGGTTTTGCGAACCGGCGTTATCGGGATACTCCCACGATTCCCACAACGTGGTCGCTCCTTTACTGAGCATATATCCCCACCCGGGAAAGTCCCGCTGATTGGCGATCGTATAGGCAACTTCCGGCTGATTCGTCCTGCGCAATACATCAAACATCATCATCACTCCGAATATGCCGGAGGAAACGTGCCAGTTGTGCCGCTCAAATTCATCCATCAGCACCTTCATCGTTTTATCTTTTTCCCCTGAGAAATCGTACCACAATGCAAAGAGCTGAGCAGACTGCGTTCCATTGTCAAATCTTCCCGTACCGGGCACATAATATTTCGCGATGATCATTTGTTTTATCTCTTCTGCATGCCTGGCATATTGTATTGAATCCGGCTGATTTCCCAGGATGCCGGCAAATTCGGCCGCGAGCCTGACGTGATGATAATAAAATGCCGACGCGCTGAATGCCTCCGGTTTCGGGTCGATAGCAACATGATCGCTGATATCCCAGTGAAATAATCCGTCAATTGCCTTCGATCGGAGAAAAGCGATCTGCCGGCCAAGAGCGGGATAACAGGTTGATATTATTTTCTTATCGCCGTAGAACTCGTATAACTGTTTTTGGAGGTACGGGAATGCAAGTTGCCACCCGAGGGGGCCCGATTCGCCTCCGACACCTTTGTCGTGGATACCGGTGTAGGGCGCTATCTCCGTGATTCCACCGTCGGGCTGCTGTTCATTCGCAAAATCACGCAGTGTCTTGATGTAAAAGTTATGCATGTCGTAGTTGTACATAAAGGTGTTGGCTGTCGTTACGATGTCGGCACCATAACCCATCTTTTCGCGACCCGGACAGTCAGACTGAACGCTGAATACATTACTTAAAAAAGTCCATTGTATCGTTTGATGGAGCTGGTTAAACATCTCATTGGAACACGAAAATTCGCCTGCCGGCTGGAGGTCCGAATTCATTCGTAAGCCTTCGATGTCGGTGATCGCTGGTTTACCGGGCCACCCGGAGATTTCCACGTAACGAAATCCGTGGAATGTAAAGCGGGGCGACCAGGTTTCCAGAGCATCTCCCTTCAGTGTATAGCTGTCTTCCTGCCATGCAGTCGGCGGTGCCCCAGGTCCTCCCCTGAGATTCCACATCTCCTTGATATGACCGGCGACAGTCGTCAGATAATTCAACGTTCCGTCGGCATGCAGCGCTTCGCCGTACCGCAGGGTGATCTTTGTTCCTGCTCTACCCCTCACGTTAATCCTTGCCACACCTGCAAAATTCTGACCCATATCGGCGATAAATACACCCGGCTTCAGTTCCGATATACGAACGGGTCTTACAATTCGTGTCGTCCTGATCGGCGGCTGCATTTGAGCGTACAGTTCTCCCGATGGCCCCGTTGTTTCAACAGCGGCCCTCCAGTTCGATTCCACGCGGCCTGCCCTATTCCAGTTTGCCTGTTCCAACCGCGCATCGTAGTGTTCACCTAAATACACGCTGTTGCGAACCACCGGACCTGGTGCTGTCTGCCATGTTTCATCAGTCATTATAGTTTCGCGGGATCCGTCCGCATAGTCGATATGTATTTCAGCCCTGACACATGGCCTCCCGGTTTCCTGTACATCACGCAGGTTAAACCTGCCGAATAATCGTAACGGGAGCGGGTTCCACCATCCATTGCCAAGCATAAAGGCGGTCACATTTTTTCCCTGCCTGATCGACGCGGTGATATCGTGGGTTATGTACAATACTTCTTTTTTATAAGGCGTCCATCCGGGATCGAGTACATGATCGCCGGTTTTTTTTCCATTGACATAGGCTTCATGATACCCTATGCCTGCGACATAGAGGCGTGCTTGCAGTATCCTTTTCCGTACGGTAAACTCTTTTCTGAACAAAGGCATCCGGTCTTCTCCATAAAAATCTTCATCCCGTTCGAACTGCTTGCTGCCATCCCCGATCCACCTCGCCTTCCAATCCGCCGGGTTTAACATCGCAGTTTCGAACCATGCCGGGGAGCTCCATGCACCCGGTCTCCGATCTTTGTCATAGGTCCTGACAACCCAGTAGTAGCGGGTGTACGGCTTCAGAGGAGAACCATTGTAATCAATGTTCCTGCTATCAGCGCCAACAACCTGTCCTGTGGTCCAGACTTCCCCCTTGAAATTCCCGATCGCCGACAGGCTCTCGCTGACAAGGATTTCAAAAGCAGTTTGATGTTGATTCCTCTCACCTGACAGGAGCGTCCAGCCGAACCGCGGTGTGCTTGTACCGATGCCGAGGGGATTCCGTGTAAATTCACACGTGAGATCAGCGGGATTTAATTTACCAGTTTGCGCGACTCCCGGTAAGCATGCCAGGAGCAGCAAGATCATACAGTGAATATATTTTACCATACGGGTTCAACGTTATTTTCCAGGGACATTACCCGGTGATCAGCGAATATTGAGTTGCCCGCTGTTACTGTGGCCCGGTATATCACCACACAATATCGATAAATTGAAACAAACGCAAACAGTCAATCGCAGCCGGCAATGTGAATTGTATTCTTATTGCCATATTGCGCTGGAAAATGTGATCCGGTCCAAAAACACCTGCGATGAAAGTTAAGATATATCCCGGCTATAAGGAATTGTCAAGGGCAACGGCCGATTTGATTGTTGAATACATTTCAACCAAAAGGGAATCATTGGTGTGCCTTGCTTCCGGGCACTCGCCGCGTGGTGTATTTGAATGTCTTATCGCCGATGTACGGGCAAAACGTCTTGACCTGGATGGTTGCACGTTTGTGAGCCTGGATGAATGGGTGGGAATCGCGCCCGGGCAAAACGGTTCCTGCCGCGCGATGATGGATGAAGATTTTTTTCGTCCCCTTCAAATTCCATCCCGGCAAATCAGGTTCTTTGATGGGCTTTCAGCGGACCTGGCGGCGGAGGTTCGTACCATGAATGAATTTATCGCATCACACGGCGGCCTGGATATTATGCTTGTAGGGGTGGGATTGAATGGCCACATCGCCATGAATGAACCGGGCACGTCGTTCGATCAGGATGCCCATGTCAGCACACTGGCAGACGAGACCAAGACAGTCGGGCAGAAATATTTTACGGAATCGACGGAACTGAGTCTTGGTTTGACGCTGGGACTAAAACATTTCCGGGAATCAAAATTACCGATCCTGATCGCGAACGGTGTAAAAAAGGCACCTGTCATCCAAAAACTATTGTCGTTCAGCGCAACGGAGAGCTTACCGGCCAGTGTCGTACACCTCATCGATAAGGCATATGTAATGCTCGACGAGGAAGCCGCACCATAGGACCGGATTCAACTCACAACCCGGTTGCTAATGATTTTTTTCCCCGCTTCGCTATAAGGCTTTCCCTGATCCTTTGTGACCTGAACGTATTGATCGGGTCAAGGCTTGCGCCTGAACGCAAACGTGCTTCCGACAACAAAGGTCTTACATCGGCCTGGAAGGCAGCCTGCATAATCTGTTCACAACGGACTACATCATTGTCCTGCTGCGCGATTTCGAGTGCCGGAAAATCCACCAGCAACGCCTTCGCATAGGCTGCCTTTATATTCTCCAGGGAATTTATCAGGTCTTCGATGGGGTCTTTGATATTATGACTGGCATCGATCATATAAGCTACAGGCGGATTGCGAATGGCTGCATCATTTGCTCCAGTGACCAGTTCATGGAAAATTAAAAAAAGCTGATAGGGTTTGATCGATCCCGTGGTCAGGTCGTCGTCGCCGTATTGTGACCCGTTAAAATGAAATCCACCCAGCCGGCCGAAATGCAGAAGCCGGGCAACAATCTGCTCGATGTTGGTATTGGGCAGGTGATGTCCAAGGTCCACGAGTACATTCGCCCGGTCACCACAAGCCGAACTGAGCTGCAGGGACGTACCCCAATCAGGGATCACCATCGAGTAGAAACTTGGCTCGTAAGGTTTGTATTCAATCAGCATGTTCCAGTCGGACGGCATCGCAGTGTAGATCTTCTGAAGGGAGTCAAGGGTCCGGGCATAGGCCTTACGGAAGTGATGCTGCCCCGGGAAGTTCGATCCGTCGGCGAGCCATACCGTCAGCAATCGGCTATTGAGTTTTGCTCCTTGTTGGACGACTTCGATGTTATGATCGATCGCCTGTTTACGAATACGGTCGTCAGTATGGCATAATGAACCGAATTTATAGGAGTAAGCCTGGCCGGGCTGATCCTGAAAAGTATTGGAATTTACCGAATCGATGGTCAGTTGATTGTCGGCAAGAAGTTGCCGTATGGCTTCTGCATCACCTGGTATGTCCCATGGGATGTGAAGAGAAATTGAATTGGCGGACGCGGTAAGGCGATGGATCAGGCCCACATCTTCTATTTTCTCTTCGAGGTTGCGCGGTTCGCCGCCGGCCGGAAACCTTCCGAAGCGGGTTCCACCTGTACCCAATGCCCAGCTGGGCACCGCCACCTGGAACGATGTAATCTGGCGGATGATCCGCTCAAATTCAGGATCATCAAGCGACAGCAGGTTTTTAATACTTTGAATTTTTTCCTGATGACGGGCAAGATCCTGTTCATGCGTTACTACAGTGATGGAGGTATTCATAGTTGGTCAGATTGTCACATTAAGTTATTCAATAATATTTAACAATATAACGTTGCCCCTGCTATTCCACCCCTACATGATATTACAGGACACCTGAAAACGGGACGGGCTGTTAATTGCCGTAAATTTTGGGACATCCGATGTTTGCCTGTGCCCCATTACGGAAGTAGCCCAGCCAAAGATGCCCGGGAACAATAAATGCCAAAGGCCTTCAGTTCAAGCAGACCTTAATTATTTTACAGATATTACTACCTGAATCGAAACCACCCAGCCTGTGAACCGCGAACCTGCAACTCTTATTTTTGATATTGGAAAGACTACCAAGAAAGCACTTGTCTTCGACGGCCACTTCCATGTACTGGATGAACAGACCGAAAATTTCAAGGAGATCCGCGATGACGATGGATTCCCTTCCGATGATCTCGAAACCGTGTCACAATGGACAACAGAAATTCTAAAACACTATTTGCTTCATCCGCGTTACGAAATACGGAACTGTAATATCTCTTCCTACGGCGCAAGCTTCGTGCATATCGGCCGTGACGGCCGGCGACTGGATCCTTTTTACAATTACCTTAAACCATTCCCGGCCTCATGCCGGGACCTGTTTGAATCGCGGTACAACCTTTCAAAAGATATCCACGCCCGGACCGCATCTCCATACCTGGGCCTGCTGAACTCCGGCCTTCAGTTGTTCTTTCTGAAATACGAGAAACCTTCATACTTCAAAAATATTGATTCGTCGCTGCACTTACCTCAATACTTCACCTACCTGCTGACGGGTAAGAAGTTCACCGATATCACCAGTGTTGGCTGTCATACCATGCTTTGGGATTTTCAAACCAAAAACTACCACTCCTGGGTTGACAAAGAACACCTGAACGTCCTCTTCCCTCCGCTTCATCGTTCGGATCATGTGTTTGATCACATGGTTGAAGGGCGAAGGCTCCGTGTTGGCGTAGGTGTCCACGACAGCTCTGCAGCGTTAATGCCATACCTCGTCACACAACAGGTACCCTTCATACTCCTTTCAACGGGAACATGGAACATCTGCTTCAATCCATTTAATCATGATCCACTCACTTCTTCGGAGTTAAAGTCCGATTGCCTGTGCTTTCTCACATACGAAGGAGATCCTGTAAAGGCTTCCCGCATATTCCTCGGTCATGAACATGAACTGCAGGCCGGCATATTAACAAGCTATTTCAATGTGTCTCCCGATGCATTTAAATCCGTTTCTTTCAACGAGGTCTTGTACCGGCAACTGGAGTCGCTTCCACCGGATACAAAACCTTTCTTTCCGGTGGGGATGGAGGGGACCGGTCCAATGCCCGAAAAACAGGAGCGTCGAACCGACCTCAGCGTATTTGCAAATTTTGAAGAAGCTTACCACCAGCTCATCCGCTACCTCGTAAAATGGCAGCTCGTCTCCGTCGATTTATTAGACCCTGGAAAAAATGTGGAGAATATTATCGTTGTGGGTGGCTTTACAAAGAATCCGTTGTTCCTTGAGATCATGAAGCGTGAAGAGAAGGCGCGTAAGATTCTTATTTCCGACCACCCGCGGGCGAGCGCGTTAGGGGCTGCATGGCTCGTAACAGGGAAGGAAGCGTACGGCGGAAACGAGGCCTTGCTATCCGTTTCTGAAATTTGATATTTTGTGGATCTGCACGCTGTTAGATTTTGCAACAATGACGCAAACCAAACCATTCGGATTGATCCTGGCGGGGGGACGAAGTACCCGGATGGGTAGTGACAAGAGCCTGATCGATTATCACGGCAAGCCGCAACGCGAATATCTGTTCGAATTGCTTTCCGGTATTTGCGAAGCGGTGTTTACATCCTGTAAACAAGAAGATGATGTACCCCAGGAGCTTCATCCGTTGCATGATACTTACGACTATCCGGGTCCGATAAACGGGATCCTCAGCGCCTTTGCCAGGCATCCCGAAAGTTCATGGCTTGTCGTGGCGGTGGATATGCCTTTTGTGGATCGTGCCGCGCTGGAACTGCTGATCGGTAGCCGGGATAAAACAAAGTTTGCGACATGCTTCCGTAATACCACAGGAGAACATTTTCCGGAACCGTTGCTCACGTTATGGGAGCCGACGGCTTATCCACAACTGTTGCGTTATGCGAAGGACGGAAATATAAGCCCTCGTTATTTCCTTCAGCAAACGGATATCAAGTTGGTCCCTGTGCCTGATCCGAAAATTTTATTGAACATTAATTCGCCGCACGACAGGTCCTTCCTCTGATCAAAAGATCATGCAGTCACCTGATCGGCTGCAAGGTAAAATTCCTGCAGGGCTTTGAGTAGATTCTTATGTTCATGCCCTCCTCCGCTCAACTTCACCAGTGCAAACCGCTGTAACGGGTTAAGTGTTTGCCACTTCTCCAGTGAGACGACGATGTTAAGATCCTTGGTCCGATCCCTTAACTGCTGTGGGATTTTATGTAGTTCCGCCCATTCCGGATTGCTATCGGCGTGTAATGGCGTAGCGTCAGTTCCGGTGTGCATCCGGACGAGGTGCCTGACATAACGGTGATAGGCAGCTATGTCTTCAGGTGATTCGCACGGCGCTTCGGCCATGTGCGTGCGTTCCGCAACATCCATTTTACTCCACTCGGAAAGTTTCAGTTTTATCCCGGCTGTATCAAGCTTAAACCTGACCACCATCGGTATACAGCGAAAGCCGTCTTCAACAAAGTCGTCTTCAAATCTGAAATATGGTATACTCATGCGTATTTATTTAATACTTGTTCTCCGTAATTGTCTCGCCATTAACATCCTGTTCGATACAAACATTTGCCAGACAGGTTAAGGCATTTCTTTCATCAACAACTTTTCCGATCACGATCACGGCCGGTGTGCATACTTTATGTTCTTCTGCAAGCGTAGCGATTGTTCCTACCGTCCCGGTTATTATTCGTTGATCCTGCCTCGCTGCGTTTTCAATGATCGCTATTGGCTCAAGTGAAGAACGATGATGCGAAAATACCGAGGCAATTTTTTGCAATTGGTTCAAGCCCATGAGCACAATCACCGTGGCAGACGACTGTGCGGCCAGGATCATGTCACCGGAGATGTCGCCATTCGAGACGGTGCCGGCAACAACCCAAAAACTCTCGTTGACACCTCGTTTGGTTAATGGAATACCGGCGGATGAGGGAGCAGCGATTGCACTTGATATACCCGGGATCACTTCGGCGCAGATACCGCGGGCTGTCACGTATCCAAGTTCTTCATGACCGCGTCCAAAGACATAAGGATCGCCCCCCTTTAACCTGACCACGCATTGAAAGCGGCGCGTGTAAAAAACGAGAAGGTCGTTTATCTCGTCCTGCGAAAATTCCTTGTGTCCTTTTCGTTTGCCGACATAGATCATTCTGCAGGAAGGTCTGGCCTTTGCCAGCAACTCAACCGGGACAAGTGCGTCGTACAGGATAGCTTCGGCCCTCCTGATTTGTTTCATGCCTTTTACCGAAATCAGGTCCGGGTCCCCGGGGCCGGCTCCTATTATATAAAGAGTGGTTGCCTTCATTTTATTTTTTACGTAGTAAATATACGTAGTTTTATACTTGATATTTTATCAATATTACGTATAATTACTTAAAAATAGGCAAAATATACTTAAATCGATTGCGGATGAAGCGTATAATAGTGGTAGGGAATGGAATGGTTGGTTATAAGTTTTGTGAAAAACTACGTAACCGTACACCTGATCATGAAATTGTTGTCTATGGGGAAGAACCACGTCCGGCGTATGACCGGGTTCACCTCAGCAGTTATTTCTCCGGTTCAACCGCTGATGACCTCCTTCTCGCTCCGGCACAATGGTACCGGGAGAACGGGATCCAGTTGCATACCGGCGAACTGGTCGTTGAAATTGACCGGGATAAAAAGCAGGTACGAACCCATACCGGGCGGACAGACCACTATGATTACCTCGTATTGGCTACCGGCGCCAGTGCTTTTGTTCCGGCTATTGAAGGAGTAGACCGCAACGGCGTTTTTGTGTATCGTACGATTGAGGACCTGAACCAGATAGAAGGTTATGCACGGAAAGTTAAAAGGGGCGCCGTCATGGGTGGCGGTCTGCTGGGATTGGAAGCGGCAAAAGCTTTACTTGATCTGGGGCTGGAAACACATGTTATCGAATTCGCAACGCGTCTGATGCCCCGCCAGCTGGACGACGATGGCGCGGAGATACTTGCTCTCAAACTCCGCCAACTGGGTATCGTTGTTCATACCGGAAAGGTCACCAAAAGGATCGAAGGAAACGGGAAGCTTGAAGGACTTGTTTTTGCAGATGGTACTCATCTTGAAACCGATATGCTGGTGATCTCCGCAGGGATCAGGCCCCGCGACGAGCTGGCTAAAGCGACGCAGCTGGAGGTGCATCCGCGCGGCGGTATTGTTGTGGATGGTTACCTGAAAACAACCGATGAAAATATTTTCGCTATCGGTGAAGCAGCTTCATACCAGAATATGGTTTATGGACTGGTTGCACCGGGCTATGAGATGGCTGACTGTGTAGCCCGCCAGATAACCGGCGATCATTCAAAATCATTCTCCGGTTTTGATATGTCGACCAAGCTAAAACTCATCGGTATAGATGTCGGAAGTTTTGGCGATCCTTTCGGAGAATCCGCACCCAGCATTCCTATTGCTTTCAAAGATAAACGCAAAGGAACCTATTACCGGATCAATATTTCCGAGGACGGCAAATACCTGCTTGGCGGTATCCTGATCGGCGATGCCAGCCAATACAATCTCCTTCACCAGATGGTCGTGAATAAAATACCGGTAGGAGAAAATCCGGAGTCATTGATCGCAGGGAATGGTTCAGCGGGACGAAGCGAAACAGCCGGCGTAAGTGGCTTGCCGGATTCAGCTCAAATATGTGCCTGTGAAAATGTACTGAAAGGGGATATCATCAGGCAGGTAAAGGAATGTCACGCATCATCGATCGACGAAATCAAAAAGTCGACGAAGGCATGCACAGGCTGCGGCGGATGCACGCCCCTCGTAAATGATATTCTTAAACTGACGCTGGAGTCGCTGGGGCATAAGGTTAAAAAGAACCTGTGCGAACATTTTGAACACACCCGGCAGGAGTTGTATGATATTATCAAGATCAAAGGTATCCGGACCTACGAACACCTTCTTAACGATCATGGTATCGGTGACGGATGCGAAACCTGTAAGCCCGCAGTAGCTTCATTATTAGCCAGCATCTGGAACGAACCGATACTGGAACAGGATACCATTCAGGATACCAACGACCGTTTCCTCGCAAACATCCAGCGGGGAGGTACTTACTCCGTTGTTCCCCGTATACCCGGTGGGGAAATAACGCCTAAAAAGCTAATGGCTATCGGACGAATCGCCGACAAATACAACCTGTATACGAAAATCACAGGTGGTCAGCGTATCGACATGTTCGGCGCCCGTGTGGAGGAACTTCCCGAAATATGGGAAGAACTTATCGCCGAAGGTTTTGAAAGCGGTCACGCGTATGGAAAAGCCCTGCGTACTATAAAAAGTTGCGTAGGCTCCACGTGGTGCCGTTATGGTGTACAGGATTCCGTTTCATTCGCCATTTATATCGAAGACCGCTACAAAGGACTACGTGCACCACACAAGTTAAAGGGTGCCGTCTCCGGATGTATCCGCGAATGTGCGGAAGCTCAATCGAAGGACTTTGGAATCATTGCAACGGAAAAAGGATGGAACCTGTATGTCTGCGGTAACGGCGGTTCAAGGCCGCAGCACGCAAAACTCCTGGTATCGGATGTGGATAGGGAAACGTGCGTTAAATACGTAGATCGTTTCCTGATGTTCTATATCAGGACGGCGGATCCGTTGACCCGAACGGCAACCTGGCTGAACAAGATGGAGGGCGGACTTGAATACCTCTACGATGTTATTGTCAATGATTCACTCGGAATTGGCGGGGATCTTGAAAAAGACATGCTCGCATTGATCGCCAACTACCACTGCGAATGGAAAAAAGCAGTTGAGGATCCGGCGCTGCGCTCCAGGTTCAGGCATTTTATTAACGCCGATGATGCCGACCCTACACTGGAATTTGTTGAAATCCGCGGACAAAAAAGCCCGGTGGACTGGAATAAATAAGATCGAAACGTATGGAATCACTAAACGAGATAAGAACTTTCACGCCACTGGTTAACAACGATGTGAAGGTATGGTTCAAGGCAGCCCGCGTCGTTGATTTTCCCGAGAACGGCGGAGCATGCCTTCGGTATAAAGATATGCAGATCGCTGTGTTCAACTTCTCACGACGGAACGAATGGTATGCCTGCCAGAATCTTTGTCCCCATAAAATGCAGATGATCCTTTCGCGCGGAATGATCGGTTCAAAGCAAGGAGAACCCAAAGTAGCATGCCCGTTTCACAAGCGATCTTTTTCCCTGAAAACCGGTCAGTGTTTAAATGCTGAAGAATCCGGCATTGCGGTATTCCCGGTGCGGATAGAAGACGGCTATGTGTATGTGGGTTTTACTCAGTAAGGAAATACGTTTAGCTGGCGGTGTCTGAAAAACGGGCTCCGGGATCCGTTCCCTATCGTATACCGATCGCCTCTCAATAATCCTTAACGGGTATAAAGTATTTTTTAGGGCTGTCGCACACATGGCACTTATAGCTCTCCGGCAGTTTTTCGAAAGAGACTCCCGGGAGAATATTTGATGCAGGGTCACCGTACTTCACATCGTAAATGGTCAGGCAATTACTGCACTGGTAGCTGCTGGACAATCCGTTATTGTGCTCCTCCGGTTTTTCACCCGCTTTGTCTTTTTCACGGTTCAACTGGCGGAAATACATCTTGCTCAACTCGATAAGCAGCGCGGGTATAATTTCCTTTTTGATACTTCGGGCATAGGTGAGGTATTCAAAATTATTCGTGTCGAAGTTCCGGGCATATAAGATTGTATAACGGTCACCCGGTGCAAGAACGGAATCGGAGGTTTTTTCAATCACAATCGATGTGAAATAAAACATGTCGCGATTGGTCTTGATGGTAAAGGTCAGGCCGTGTGTACTAATATCCTGCTGATCCAGTTCACGAACAAGAAATCGCTTGAGTTCCAGGGCTTCCTGGTCAATGACCGGCAGGTGCCAGTTCAGTTCGAGGGAAGAATGCCGTTCATTAATGCCGAACTTTCCCATTAACTTTTCCCAACGGATCTTATCCGTAGCCTTGATACCTTTAACGATAAACGCCTTCCACGGAATGATGTTTACCTTGCCAATACTGGTCTCCTGGCACAACCTGCAGGCCGCACTCAGAAAATCAATGCCATACTGATTGTTCCTCCAGTAAAGGCCAAGCCAGTATTGACTGTTCCGCATGGCGTTAAGACCTTCATAGTACGGGAACACATTTTCAGGGAACTTCAGGGGCACCGTAATACTTTTGTATACAATCCTCCGGGTATCCTTAATGATCATGTATAGTTCGGGCACCGTAAACGGGAGAAAATTCAGAATTACATCCTCCAGTTCCTTTGAAAGTTTTGCGATTTCATGCCCCGCTACGAGTTTGGGCCAGCATTCGACCTGGTTTCCTTTTCTGGGATCCCGGATGTAGAGATACCAGTAGTTTTCTTCCGTAGACGCGATATAGTTGAGTTCACCGGTAAAGAGCGGAACAATGCTCTGCAGCGGATCCACGATATTGATCTTCAGTTTTGGTCGATAATCAAAATTATCGATCACAACGTGATAAGTATCTTCCTTCACCCACAGTGTGGTTTCCACGACGTTGACGGCTACATATGAGCTGACAATATTCTGGTATACCGACGAATCGCTTCCCAGTTCATAGTCCGTATTGAGCGGTCTGAATGCCTTTTCAATAGTTTGTTCATCCGCACCGTTCGCCGGAAACATGATGTCCTGCCTCGATCCGAACAGAACATACTTGTTGCCAAGGCTTCTCGAAAGGTCCATGATCTTTAACAGATCCGCCGGAGAAAGGATCCCTCCTTTCACAAAAGCTCTTATCAGGCCCCGCTTGTCCTTTGTTTCCATTCTGGCTGTTTTGTCCGAAACCAAATCGGTCACTAAACTCGTGAATTGTTCCATCAAAAGTCAATCTTAATTTCAAACTTCTTTTCAGGCTTTAACCAGGCTTTCATTTAATAACTTCTGTATCTCGGGTTTGCAACTTCCACATCCAAGTCCCGCGCCTGAAGCCTGACATAACCCGTTCAGCGTATCACATCCCCCCCCGATAATTTTTTTCAAATTTCCCTCCCCAACCTGGTTGCATGAACATACCAGCTTGCCGACAACGGGGTCGCTACTCTTACCCGATCTCAGCAACTGCATCCTCCGCTCCGAAAGTTCGATGTTATTTTCAATAAGCCCTTTGAATTCCGCAAACTCCGATTTATCGCCGATCATGATCGCCCCGACGAGTCGGTCGTCCTTGATAATACACTTCTTATAGTATCGCATTGACTTATCGATGAAAAGAATTTCATCGTAGCCTTCTCCGTTGACAGGTACTTCCGCGATTCCGATGGCACATAGGTCGAGGTCCGAAAATTTCAGTATGTTCATTGGCACAGCTCCGTCGTAACGCTGCTGAACATCGCCGTTGATAAAACGGGCTGCAATGTCGGCTTGCTTCTCCGCTGCCGATGTAATTCCCAGTGTTTTACCATTATGCTCCGCTATTTCACCAATGGCAAAGATGTCAGGATCACTGGTCTGCAAATAGTCATTTACGATCATCCCCCTGGCGGACTCGAGGCCTGCTTCCTGAACGAACTCGATATTCGGTTTTGTTCCAACGGCATATACGATCGCGTCTGTGTTGAGGACTTTACCGCTCCGCAGCTGGGTAACCAAGCCGGGGGTGTGTTTTCCGGCTTCAATTGATTTCACCTGATCATTCAGGTAGACGTTGATTTCTTTCTCATCAACAAAATCAAGTAAAAGCTGACCCGCCAGGTTATCGATCTGCCTTTCCATCAATCTGCTTCCCAGTTGCAGGATCGAGACATTGATGTCAATTTCACGGAGCGAGGCAGCCAGCTCCAGACCTAACAGTCCCCCGCCAATGATCAGTACGCTGCCGTCCGCTTTAAGAAAATTCTTCAGCGTATCCGCGTCGTGCCGTGTGCGCATGGTGAATACACCCGGGAGGTGCACGGGAGCATCCTTCGGAATATTCGCGCGGCTCCCGGTTGCTATAATGAGTTTGTCGTAAGAGTGCTTCACTCCGTACCTGTCGACGACGTACTTGCCAGCCCGGTGGATCGACACGATTTCATTATCGAGATTGATACGAACATTCAGTGATTCAAACTCACCCCGCTGGAATTTTTGAAGCCTTTCCCAGGGCAGCGTATCATTCACGTATTCAGGTAGCAACACGCGGTTGTAAAAAGGATCTTTCTCTTTTGAAAAAACATGGATCTCATCAACCTTGTTAATAGCGCGATAAGTACAAATGAAACGGTACGCCGCGGCGCCGGCACCGGCAATGATCACTTTTTCGAACGGTTTGACGTATTTCCTGACTTCAACAGAGGAAAACTTGAAGTCCGGCTCTTTGGATACCGGGTCAACCCGCATACTCGTCACGTTGTTGGCGCGGCCGAGGTCTGTGTTCAGATGCTTTCCCCAATGCATGGGCAGGAAAACGACACCCTTCTTGATCTCCTGCGTAATCTTCGCCGCTACCCTCACTTCACCGCGAATATTCGAAACAACAATAACATCTCCGTCCCCGATGTATCTTGCCAATGCGTCATCCGGGTGGATTTCGAGGAACGGTTTATCGATATGCTGTTTTAGCTTGTTTACTTTGCCCGTTTTGGTCATCGTATGCCATTGATCCCGGATGCGGCCCGTCGTGAGGATAAGCGGAAATTCAGCTGTCGGCGGATCGGAGAGGTTTTCCGGATGATCAAGGGCAAGAAATCTCGCCTTCGCGGAAGGCGTGTAAAAGATACGGTCAGTGAATAACCGTGGTGTGCCGGGGTGTACCGGTGTCAAAACAGGCCATTGAAAAGTCCCCTCCCTCTTTAGTCTTTCGTAAGACAAGCCAGTGATATCAATTTTTGTTCCGCGTGTCAATTGCGCGTGTTCGGCAAAAATATCAGCAGCTGTCCTGAAGTTGAATCCCTTATACCCCATCTCCTGCGCGAACATACAGAGGATATCCGTGTCGGCTTTTGCTTCCCCGGGTGGATCCGATACTTTGGCGAGGTGACTGATCCGGCGATCGGAGTTTGTCATCGTACCTTCTTTTTCAAAATGTCCCGCTGCAGGCAACACCAGATCGGCAAATGAAACAGTATCCGACCGGTTCGAGATATCCTGTACCACCACAAAGCGTGCATTCTTCAGGGCGGCTTCAGCTCGTCTTGAATCCGGAAGGCTAACCATCGGGTTGGTGCAAATGATCCACACCGCTTTCAAATCTCCGCGCTCAAGGGCTTCCACCATTTGTGTTGCTGTCAGTCCTGGCTTTTCTGAAATTTTCGGAACGCCCCAGAAGTCAGCTACTTCCTTTCGATGAACGGGATTGTCCAGCGAACGATGGGCAGCAAGTAGTGTTGCCAGCCCTCCGACTTCCCGGCCGCCCATCGCGTTTGGTTGCCCGGTGAGCGAAAATGGTCCCGAACCGGGCTTGCCGATCTGACCGGTGATCAGGTTGAGGCTGATGAGAGAGATATTCTTGTTGACACCGATCACACTCTGATTGAGCCCCATCGCCCACAACGTAAGAAACCCCTTCGATGAAGCGATGTAAGAGGCGGCCAGGCGGATGTCCGTCTCTGGTACGTCGCATATTGCCGCAGCCTCTTTTACCGAATTCTGAAATACGGAGTTCCTATACGCTTCAAAGTTTTCAGTATTCCTTGAGATGAACTCATAGTCGACGTCTCCACTTTCAATCAATACCCGCGCTATCGCGTTATGGAGAAAAACGTCTGTTCCGGGAAGTATCTGTAAATGGAGATCGGCCGATGAGCAACTTTGGGTTTTCCTTGGATCAACAACGATCACTTTTACATCCGGGTTGCGATGCTTATGGGCTTCGATACGCCGGAATAAAATGGGATGGCACCACGCCGGATTGGCGCCGGCGATCAAAAAACAATCCGCCAGCTCAATGTCATCATACGATACGGGCACGGCATCCTCTCCCAGCATTTTAGTATAACCGGCCACTGCGCTGCTCATGCAAAGGCGTGAGTTCGTGTCTATATTATTTGTGCCTATAAAACCCTTTACCAGTTTATTGGCGAGATAATACTCTTCCGTGAGGCACTGGCCTGAAACGTAAAAGCCAACAGAATCAGGTCCGTAATTTTCAATAATTGATTTAAAGACAGCGGAAGCTCTTTTCATCGCCGTGTTCCAGCTTACACGTTGCAACGGGTGGCTCCTGCTCCAGCGCATCTCCGGATATAACAACCTGTCGCTTTTGTCCTGCATGGCGTAATGAAGGTTCATACCCTTCGAACAAAGCATACCTTTGTTTACCGGATGTTCCTTGTCTCCCTCAACTACGATAGCACCTTTCCGGTCTTTTTTCACTACAATACCACACCCTACACCGCAGTACGAGCAAGTTGATTTATATACGCTTTCTTTTTTCATTCTTAATTAACCGCAATCAGCCATCCGACAATTGAATAAGCGTCAGGCAGCCGCCTCTTCCTTATAAAAGTCCTTTTCATCGATTGACACTTTATCCATCAAAAGACCAAGAAGCCGTTCGCGGATAGCGAGATATTCGGGCTGGTTAACCGTGTCCTTCTTATTTCGGGGCCGGGATAAATGCACTTCTTCAATTTCGCGGATCGTTGATGCGGGACCATTGTTCATGACGACGATACGGTCGGAAAGGAAAATTGCTTCCTCGATATCGTGTGTAACCATCACAATTGTTTTGCTGCGTTGAGTGAGGTTCCAGAGTTTCAGCAACTCAATGTGGAGGGAAGCTTTGGTTAATGCATCGAGAGCGCCGAATGGTTCATCCAGCAACAGCACGTCCGGATCGATGGCGAAGGCCCGTGCTATCGCCACCCGTTGTTTCATGCCTCCTGAAATCTGATTGGGGTACTTTTCGCGATGCTCCCAAAGGTTTACCATCTGAAGGTTCTTTTCCACCAATTCGCGTTTTTCATCCCTGGAAAGGCCTTTCAACGCTGCGTCTACTGCCTGGTAGATATTCTGATAGACGGTTAGCCAGGGGAGCAAAGAATAATTCTGGAAAACTATTCCCCTGTCGGGGCCGGGTCCCTTAACCTCTTTACCGTTGACAGTAACCTTGCCGTGCGTGGGAAAAGTCATGCCGGCAATAGCATTCATGATCGTGGATTTACCGCATCCGGAATGACCTATGATAGAAACAATCTGTCCTTTTTCAATTTCCAGGTTGATATCCTTAACCGCCACAAAATTCCCTTTGGGCGTCCTGAAAGCGATTTCCATGTTCTCAATTCTCAAATAACTCATTTGTTTCATGTTTTAATTGTACGAAAACGTAACCTGACACATCAGTAGTCTTACTCTGCCTGCTCAGATGCTATAAGTGAATTTCTTCTCCAGGTATGAAAAACCCCGGTCAAGCAACAATCCCACGAGGCCGATTATCAGGATAGCGGATATTACCTTTTCGAGGCTCAACGCATTCCAGCTGTCCCACACGAAAAATCCAATGCCCATTCCACCCGAGAGCATTTCGCCGGCAACTATCACCAGCCATGCAACACCGATACTCAGGCGAAGGCCTGTGATGATATGCGGTAAGCTGAAGGGGAGCAGCACCTTCGTCAGGTATTTCCATTTCGAAAACCCGAATGCTTTCGCGACATTTTTATGATCGTTCGGAATCGACGCCACGCCAAATGACGTATTGATGAGGGTTGGCCAGAGCGATGTGATGAATATGATAAAAATAGTCGCCATGCTGGCCGACTCAAATGCAACCAGGCCGATGGGAAACCACGCCAACGGTGATACCGGTTTCAGTATCTGGACGACAGGATAAAACACCTTGCGGCAAAACGTGTTTGCACCCATCAATAAACCAACAGGGATTGCAAACAGCGATCCCAGTAAAAATCCCAGGAACACCCTGCTTAACGAACTGCCTAGTTGTAGTGCGATACCTTTGTCATTTGGACCGTAATCATAGAACGGATCTTTTACCAATTCCCAAAAAACACCGAAGGTCGATAGCGGAGTGGGTAACCCACCCTCCGTTATCCGGCTGATAAAATACCAGAACACGACCAGAAGTATAAAACCAAAAAGGCTGTATAAAAGGCCGGTCAGGTTTACTACCCATCTTGCTAACGCCGCGAGTATCCTGTTTTCGGCAGTGATCTTCGGCGCAACTTCCGTTGGAATGGTTGATGTTAACGTGATTGTTCTTTTCATAGGGATATAGATGTTTGAAGCGGGGCGCTCCGCAGTTTGATAACTATTGATTGATGGTTTTTGCCTTTACCCGCGTGAGGTAGTCGGCAGGGTTAAGAGGATCGAAAGAGACTTTATCGATCTCCAGTGCGAATGGCTTCATATCGTCCGATGGAACTTTGATCTTCATGCTGGATGCCACTTCCCTGTACAGATCCTGTAGGATTATTTTGTCGGCAATGGCTTTATAATCCGGTGCTTCCTTCAGGTAATCGAATCGTACAAATTGAGACATGAACCAGATCGCGTGCGACTTCCTGGGGAAATTTGTTTCACCGCCGCGGTGGAACAGCATATAGTCGTCGGTGTAAATTTCCGTTCCCTGGTCGCATCCCAGATTATAATCTCCCATTAACCTGGCTTCAATAACATCGGCGGGTGCGTTCACATAAGGCGTCTTGCCGATCACTTCCGCAGCCTTTTTTCTGTTTGCGCGGTTATCGAGCCATTTACATGCTTCCATAACAGCCTTCATGACGTTTTTCAGATCCTCACGTCGTTTCTCGCTGAATTCCGAATTTACCACCAGCGCTTTTTCAGGGTGATGTTTCCATATATCCTGTGACGATATCTCGGTAAATCCAACATTCTGTTTTACTGCAACGCCGTTCCACGGTTCGCCTACGCAATACCCATCCATGTTTCCGACTTTCATATTGGCGACCATTTGAGGCGGAGGGATGGTGATGATCCGTGACGTTTTCTGACTTACTCCCGCGGCAGCAAGCCACGTCCGGAGCCAGATGTCATGGGTTCCCCCCGGGAATGTCATCGCAAACGTAACTTCCTTTTCCGCTTTAAGTTTAGCAGCCACGACACCGGCTACTTTGTTCGTTTGCTTGAAGCCGACTTTTCCGCAAAAATCCTTCGAAAGTGAAATAGCCTGACCGTTATTGTTTAATACCATGGCGATCTTCATCTCAGAACCTTCCTTTCCACCTACTCCGGTGTAAACCGAAAAAGGCATGCTGAACAGGCAGTGAGCACCCTCGAGTTCGCCCGTAAGGATCTTGTCGCGCACGTTAGCCCAGGACGCTTCCTTTGACACAACAACGTTCACTCCGTATTTTTCGAATAGGCCAAGTTCTTTGGCCATCACAATCGGGGCGCAGTCCGTAAGCGGAATAATCCCTAACCGGATAACCTCCTTGTCCGCAACATTTTCTCTTACTGGGGCAGCCGATAACAGCATCATCAGCAACACGGGAAGAATTGCCATTCGCGCAATGGATCTAATCGAGACTGGTTTTATAGAAATTGAGTTTTTCATGGTCGGTTTATTAGTGTTTTATTTGATAATAAGGTCGGCGGGTTTAATGGCTACCATCAGGTAAGCCCATGTGGATACATCGTCGGCCCGTGTCACGTTCTTCACTTTGGCTGATGCCATGGTGTCTGATGAAAACATCGTGGAGTATCCACCTTCAAGGGAGATCGCTTTTGTGAGGGAATAATTGACGACGAAATCTATTTCTGTCCCCAGGCCCTTGTCCATTTCCAAGCCATCCTGGCCTGTTACGGCACTGGGTAATGCGAAATAGTGAGCGTCTAATGAAAGTGTGAGATTATCCTTTGCTTTGTATTTCGACTTCAGGTAATAATTCACAAGACCGTTTGCTCCAAACCCATCAGCCACATAGAAATAGTCCATATATCCCCAGAACTTATGTGGTGTTCCATACAGAGGATCAAAACGCTGAAATTTTTTCGTTGCATCAGATCCATTGTTTCCCGACGTCACATCAACTCCCGGTCCTACGCTAAGCTTTCTTCCAACGGCATACGATGTGGACACCGACAGAAAGTACTCATCGAGCGAGGTACCTTCGCGGTATTTGCCGCCCTGATAAAATGCACTGAGGGCAAATCCCAGTTTCCTCAGTGTTGTTCCAAAAAGATTTGCTCCAACCGTATAGCGGCTATTGACTCCGCGATCATAAATAGGTGTTGTTTTATTTACATCTGCTGCCGCATAATGGAATTTGCTGAAGTCGTCCTTGAAGAACAGGAAGGAGGCATTCCCAAAGTGAAGTTTCCTGCCAACGTATAAGAACTGCATGGATTTATACATGGCGCCCATTCCATTTGTGCTTGCCGCATAACCGGACGGTACGCCGTTATAGATCGTATTTGATTTTCGTTCGGCATTTTGATTATACGCAGCGCCAAGGTGAGCGGTAAATCCTTTGTGTTCGAATTTCAAAAGGGCTGCGTCATGTCTCCTTGCCTGTTGCAGCCAGTCCAGATTTCCCAGGAGCCTGACATCGTCATATACCAGTTCCTGGCGACCAACCTTGAGTGAAAAATTCTTTATTACTTTTCCCGTATCGACAAGGCTGATCTCCGCCCAGGCTTCATGGATCATGAGTCCGTCATTTGCGTCAGTCGTGATTCTGTTCACCGAAGATGCGTCCTGACCCCACACGCGAACGTCCTGTACGGAAGCATAGACCTTGAACCGGTATCCGGAATAACCGAAATTAAGGCGTGTACGTTGTGATGTAAAGAATGCCGCCGCGGTATCCGCTACTTGTGGAGTACCCTGACCGTTACGCAATTCAGACCGGGTCCTTAGCTGTCCGGAAACTGTAAATTGCGCTGTAACCGTTCGTGTAATGCAAAGGCAAAAAAGGAGGGTTAAGACTGGTATGTATACGTTCTTATCCATAGATTTGATTGTTTAGTTTAAACCGCTAAATAGTTGTCCCCGGGAAGAATTCGCAGTTCCGAACGGGGACTCTTTCGTTGGAGGTATTACCTGGTAATCCTCAGACAGTAAATGGTTATTCGATTGCCTTTTTAAATCGCTTTAGGTTTTTTCCGCATATACATAAGCTTCCTTCAACGCGGGTTCGTGCCGCGGTTGAAGGGTACGTGATTCTTCCATAGTATTCCCGAACCGGCTTACCAGCAGTGACACTACGGAAACGACAGACACGGCTATTCCGATAATAAACAGACTTTCGCGATAGGATATGTCGCCGGACTTGAACAGGAAACCGGCGAGAACTGCGCCGACATTTCCGCCGGCGCCTACCACTCCTGCCACTGCGCCGACCGCTTTCCTGTTGATAAAAGGTACAACGGAGTAGGTAGCGCCATTCGACATTTTAAGAAATAATGCAAAAAGCAACATCGTGGCTATCGCCCAGGATAGCGAGGTCATTTGAGAAAAGATAATGATGCCAAGCCCTTCACAAAGCAGGAACAGACCCAGCACGAGTATCCGACCATTTAATCCGAACTTCTTTCCGGCTTTGTCGCCGAAAATCCCGCCCAGCGCGCGGGCAAAAATGTTCATCATTCCAAAAAGACCGGCGATAAGACCCGCTTCTTTCAGCCCGAGTTGAAAATTGTCTACAAAATACAGCGTCGCGATATTATCAATGGTGATCTCGATACCGAAGCACGCACCGTATGCCAGAAATAACACCCAGACACGGTAGTCCTTGCAGGCGGCCCGGAAGCTCCCTTTTGATTCAGCCATTTTCGCCTTGAACTCCGGATTGTTCTTCCTCAGTGCGGCCAGGTTACCCGACGGAGTATCCTGCGTGAAAAAAAAGTATACGAAGCCCATGGCAAACAGTGCAACACCCGGAACCACCATCGCGTATCGCCAGGCTTGCTCGTCGAGATAACCGGCGCCGACAAACGCGGCAAAAATGAGAGGCATTACCATGAGCGTGGCGCCACCGCCCATATTGCCCCAACCTGCCACCGTCGCGTTTGCAGTACCCACCACGTTAGGTGCAAACATCACCGAGGTGTGATACTGTGTTACGACGAAAGAGGCTCCAATAACGCCGATCGCAAGCCTGAATAACAAGAAGGTCTCGTAAGACTGGCTTACACCGATAAACATCACAGGGATGGAGCCAATAGTGAGCAGCAGCGTATAACAGATCCGTGGTCCAATGCGATCACATAACCAACCGATAAAAAGGCGCGCGAAAACGGTGATTGCCACCGAAGCAATGATAATATTCCCGATCTGTTCCTGGGTAAGACCAAGATCTTTCCGGACAACGGGCATCAGGGGGGCAATACCAAACCAGCCAAAGAAGCACAGGAAAAACGTAATCCAGGTAATGTGAAACGCCCGCATCGGCGGTGTCTTAAAATCCAGCAGGTTAATCTTGGTTGCTTTGTCTACGGGCGTGATCATTAAATAAGTATTTATACGTATAAAACTAAGTAGTTTTTAGGATAAAATACGTATTAATACGTAAATATTTTAATGTAACGGATTGAATTACGTAGAAAATCGTTTGCAAAAACCGGACTGCTGGGACCCCGACTGTTCAGGAGATGATGGGCAACGACAAAAAACGAAGTAAAACCACCAATGGTCGAAATCTTCCCGCTGGAATCGTGATAGGACCTAGTTTTGATGGAAAATGACTCCAGTGAAAATGACAGACGGATGGCGTTGGCGAATGATTGTCGACCTTGAGTTAACGCTGTTATTGCTGACGATCTGGATTGAAACTTCAAAAACCGACCGGGTGCAGCCTTACAGGGGGAACAGCATCCATTGCTGGTTCACGTGGAAAATCAGGTCGTAGACGGAGTCGTTTAAGCAAAAAACAGGGCGCTAATGACCATAAATCAACTACGCCTTGTTTAATGCCTAAAAATTTTCAATGAGATCAAATTTACGTACCTTTATGGCTGGTTTGCCTTTAGTCTATGAGAAAAAAACATTATTTTGCCCTGTTTACCATCCTTTGTTCGCTCAATTATTCATTCGGGCAAATCAACGCACATGCAAAGGTCACGGCGATCAGCGGTACAGTGCTGACCATTTCCAATGTAAATGAAACGTATCACACCTTTGCCGTTGGCGAGGACATTATCATCATGCAAATGCAGGATAACGTTATCGGTGATGTGACGAACTCCAGCACTTTTGGCGTTCTTGGATCAATTGGATCGGCGGGGCTTTATGAGCGGAACAGAATTGCCGCAAAAACCGCCACTACCATAACACTCAGTTACGGATTGACCAATTCTTATAATACGGGTACAAATTCTTCCGTACAGGTCATTTCCTTTCAGGAATTGGGAACAGGCGCTGCATTGAACTACGATATGACCGGCAACATTGCCGCCGTGCCATGGGATGGAAATGTTGGCGGTGTCGTCGCTATGAAAATAACGGGAAGGCTACGCCTTTATGGCAACATTACGGCTAACGGAGCAGGGTTCAGAGGTGGCGCTGTCTCAGGCGGCACGAATGGAGGAGCATGCGATAATACGACCTTTATTACGGCTACAACAGATATCTCCGGTGCGAAAGGAGAGGGTATTTTTAAAAGAACAGCAGCCGGCCAAGAGTATGGCAGGGCAAAAATCCTCAATGGCGGCGGTGGCGGAAATGTACACAACGCGGGAGGCGGTGGTGGCGGTAACGTTACCTCCGGTGCCGATGGCGGGATGGGCTGGAGTTGTGCCAGTTCGGCAGGCGGACAGGGAGGAATTTCGCTCAGCGCTTATATCAGCAAAAGCCGTGTGTTCATGGGTGGTGGTGGCGGTGGTGGCCATCAAAACAACGGGGTCGGTTCAGCAGGTGGAAACGGCGGGGGTATTATTCTCATTTCCGCCGGTACCTTGAGAAACCGCACGGGCGGATGCAGTACACAAACCATTTCCGCAAATGGCACCGCGGCAGCCAATACCGGTAACGATGGGGCTGGAGGCGCTGGCGCAGGTGGATCCATTGTTTTTGACGTTGGCGCCTTCGATGTTTCCGCCGCTTGTGCGGTTACGGTAACTGCCAATGGTGGTGATGGTGGAAGCGTTAACGATGGTGCCTCACACGGCGGTGGCGGTGGTGGTGCGCAAGGCAGGGTGATTTATTCCGGCACGAACCCCGGGAACGTGACGACAAATACCAACAACGGTACGTCGGGATGCAATGACACATCATGCGGAGTAAGAGCAGGTGGCAGCCCGGGCGGCACAAACGGTTCGGGGATCAGCAACAACAACGGTTCAACACCATTGCCGGTTTCCCTCCTCTATTTTACAGGAGCATATAATACCGAGTCCGGAAAAATAGATCTGAAATGGGCAACCGCGACAGAACAAAATAATCATTACTTCACGATTGAACGTTCAGTCGATGGATCGGAATGGAACCAGGTTATCCAGGTTCCCGGGAACGGGACGAGCAATGTCGTGAACCGGTATCAACACGAAGACGGCAAGATCTTTGAAAAGTTCTATTACTACCGCCTCTCCCAAACTGACCTTGATAATACAACACAAGTCCTGAAAGTTATCCGTGTGGAAAGTAATGGCGAGGGAAATCCCGACATCTGGGTTTACCCTAATCCCGCAAAGCAAAGCGAAAAAATTACGCTCGACCTTGTTCACTTACCATCCGGAATGTACACGATAACGGTCTACAATAGCCAGGGAACGGAAGTATCGAGAAAACAGGTCGACGTATCAAGGGCATTTGACTCGACGGAACTAGATGTGAATAACCTGGCTGCCGGACTTTATACCATCCGGATCAACTCTGTTAAATTATCCCTGCTCAGGAAGGCAGTCGTTCAATAAGAGGTCAAGGCGTCGAAGACTCGACAGGCTTCAGGCCGTGGAGTGCGATGATGTGGAGGTACTCCTCCGAAAACGTTTCGCGTTCGTGATGCTCCTTCTGGTTTGTTATATATTCAAACACCCGCTGCACCTGCGACTCGCTCACGGCGAATGCAGCATACCCCGCCTGCCACGAAAACTTTTGCTGACACAGCCGGTTGTCATTGATCCAAAAGGACGACCCGCCTTTAACTTTTTTTACTATTTCAGCGATCGACCGCGCAGGGTTTTGCAGGAAGAGGATGTGAATATGATCAGGCATACCGTTAATAATCCGGCTCGGACAACCGAGCTCCAGCAGCTTTTCATGGATATAATTATACAACTTCGATTCCAGGGGATGGTCGATCATCGACCGCCCGTTTTTTGTGGCGAAGATGGCGTGCGTCCATAGTTTGGTGTATACGTGGCTCATAGATCTGAAATTAAGGGCTTTTACCTAACGTGTTGCGGTCAATTTATTCAAAAATTCATCAATTGATTGTAATGTTCGCCACTTTCTGCAACTAATGGATCACTATTCGATCCGGAATATCGTAACCGGCGTTTAGAGCCGGTTTATGATTTATTGGATCTTTGGCATCATCTTCATTGCCGCCGTAATCGCTTCCCTGCAACGAACCATCACGGCCAAAAAGAAAGCCTTGCTTGAAAAGATCAGGCAGAACTGGGGCAAGCCGAAGGACGAACATTTTCCTTTTGAGCGAATCGGAAGGTACGCTTCCCTGGACACCGACCCCGGATCGATCCCTCTGTCAAAACAAACACTTTATGACATCGACTTCTTCGGGCTCTTTGCCTTTGTCGACAGAACGCACAGCAAGATCGGTCAGCAACTCCTCTTTAAAAAACTGGTGCGCCCGTCCGAACAGGAATTAAACTGCGACTTTCACCACAAACGCGTCGAACTCTTCTCCACCGACGTAACGCTCAGAGAAAAAGCTCAGCTTGAATTGCAACGGCTGGGCACTCACGATGCCTACTTCATCTCTTCTCTTATGCAGGACAAACTGTTAGCCAGACCGGCCTGGTTTAAATACCTTGTTATCAGTTTGCTTTCTATAGCAACGATGCTGGTATTCGCTCCCCGTTTCCCTGTGCTGCTGCTTTTTCTGATCTTTCCTATCACGGTGAATATGATCGTTCACTACTGGAACAAAAACAATACGTTCCAGTTTCTCAGGTCTTTTCCTCAATTAAGCCTGCTGCTGGAAGTCTCGTCCAATCTGGAACAACTCGGCCCGGAATTTGAAAACCGGGAAGTGGCTAACGATATAAACCTGCTCAAACCTTTTCAATGGAAGATGAAACTGCTTGGCCTCGTTAACGAAGGGGGGATCAAGGACGATCTGAACCAGGTGGGATCATACCTGATGGAACTGCTGAAAGCATTCTTCCTGGTTGAGGTCTATACGCTCTTTCATTTAACCCGCGAGCTGGAGACAAAACAAAAGTCGGTCTTTAACCTGTTTCACTACGTGGGCGATTTTGATGTTGCTATCTCCATTGCTTCGCTCCGTTCAGGGGACGCAAAAACCTGTCGTCCGCACTTTGTTCCATCCGTGAAGGAACTCCACCTAAAGAATGTTTATCATCCCCTTGTAAAGAACTGCGTAAAGAATGACCTGTCGATCGGGGGGAAAAGCGTGTTGATCACGGGATCAAACATGGCGGGCAAGTCCACGTTTTTACGAACCATCATTCTGAATTCGATCCTGGCTCAAGCCCTGGACACCTGTTTCGCCGATGAATTCAAAGCACCACGGCTCAAACAGTTCTCATCCATCCTGATCGACGATAACCTGATGGCCGGAACGAGTTATTATTTTGAAGAAGTAATGGTCATGTCCACGCTCCTGAAAGAAGCGAATACCGGCGATCAGAATCTGTTCATCCTGGATGAAGTGTTCAAAGGAACAAATACGGTCGAACGAATTGCATCAGCGAAAGCTATTCTCTCCTACCTCAACAGGGGTAACAACATCGTCATTGTATCGACGCATGATATCGAACTGACTGCGATGCTTCGGGAAGAATTCGATTTATATCATTTCACCGACTCGATCGAAAACGGAAAACTTCATTTTGATTTCAAAATCAAAGCCGGGCCATTGAAGACGCGGAATGCCATAAGGCTGCTTGAGATATGTAACTACCCCCCGGAAATTATCGACGAAGCGAGCCGGATCAGTTACAACTTAAACACACCGGGCAACAATCCCGTTACGCCGGCGTAGCGGTTATCCGGACGCTCAGACAAGGTTCTCCTTTACAGCTTTGTTTACCATATCCACAGCGTTATTCACACTCATTTTTTTCATGATATTAAAGCGATGGGTCTCGATCGTGCGCACGCTTTTATCCAATGTATCGGCGATTTCCTTGTTTGGTGTGCCGTTGATTACCATACGCAGAATTTCGCGCTCCCGTTTGGTAAGGTGGTACTGATCGTCCGGGCTCATATTCTTCCCGGGCGATTTTACACCCAATAACCGATTTGCCAGTACATTCGACACAGCGCCGCTAAAATACTTGTTCCCGGCGTGGATCTGTTTTAATGCCTTTACGAATTCACTTTTATCGGTGTCTTTCAACAGGTATCCGTAGGCTCCCGCGTCGAGTGATTGAAGCACATATTCTTCCGAGTCGTGCATTGAGAGGATCAGGGCTTTTGTCGCCGGCGAGAATTCGGCGAGTTTTGCGGCCGCTTCTATCCCGGTCATCTCCGGCATACGAATATCCAGAACAAGGATGTCGGGATGAAGTTCCCTTGCCACGTCAAGCGCCTCACGCCCGTTGCCGGCCTCGCCAATTACGCTCAGGGAATCCTCTGATTCCAGCATCGCCTTGATACCTTTGCGTACGAGGATGTGATCATCGGCCAGAACAATACTGATTTTTTCCATTTTATTCCCGTTAAACTGCTACTGCCGTCCGGATCGGTACACGAAGGACTACCGTGGTTCCCTTACCCGGAGCGGATCTTATTTCAAGGTGCCCGTTAATGTATTCGGTTCTTTCATACATGTTAAAAAAGCCCCTACCCGATTCAATGTTCATACTTCGGGCTTCGACTATCTTTTCGTTAAAGCCTTTTCCTTTATCGCTGACCGTAAGGATCAAATCGCTGTCCGTGTATTCAAGCGTTATTTCGATGCGGTTGGTCCCGGAATATTTTATCGCGTTGTTAATCGCCTCCTGAACAATCCTGAATATGTTGTTCTCCGTTTTTTGCGGGAACCTGTTTACAGCCTGACCGATCACCTCATAGGTCAGTTCAATGTTTGTAAGTTTACCAATCTCTCTTATAAAGACATCCAGCCCGGCCTGTAGTCCATAGTCGCCCAGTACGGTAGGTTTTAAGTTAAACGTAACCCTTCGGATTTCCTTGATTACTTCTCCAATGAGTTGTTGTATCTCCATCAGCTTCCTGCCAGCCTGGTCTTGATCCTTCAGGTCGATCGATTCTATTTGAAATTTCAGGGATGTCAGCATTTGTCCGATCCCATCGTGAATGTCCATAGCAAGCCTCTTTCGTTCCTCTTCCTGCCCTTCCAGGATAAGCACGGACCGGAACTTTTGCTGGTTGATCTTTTTCTCTACTTCCGCTTTCGTCTTAACCGACATACTCTGTTCCGCCTTCTTATGGCGGGTAATATCCGTCCCCAGTACCATGAGCTCATCGACATCCGCCGACTCGTTGTATACGGGCGTGATCACCACGTCCGCCCAAAGCGCCTCACCGCCGGCAGACCCGAAATGAAGCTGGCCCTGCCAGTTGTTGCCTTCGGATACCGTGTCGATCACCTCGTCCATCCAGTCGTCTTCCGTCGTCGCATTCTCGAACAGGTCACATATCCGCAGTGAATACGGCTCCGATTTACCGGTCATATCGGTGAATAGTTGCGAAATAAAAGTAACGTTTCCGCCTCTGTCCGCCTTTGCAAAAAGTTTTGGATTCTCTACAGGCTCGTTGATCTGTGATATCTGTTCATAGGATTTTTCCAGAGATGCATACAACGCACCTATCTCCTTGGAAAGCTGCTTGGCATTCTTTTCCGATTCAACCAGTTTGGCAATGGTATGATTGACATGGATCGTCGTAGGCCTGAATATAAAAATGATTTCCAAAATGATAACCGTCAGCGAAAGCGCCAGCAGAAAATATTCCATCTGGCTCAGCATTGTAACTTTTTCCTGTGCTTCAGCATCATACTGGTAGACTATTTTCTCCATTCCCGCCAGGAAATCACTTTCATGTTGTAAAACACGGGAGACCGCCGGACTAAGCGTGTCAAAAGACAACCGAACATCCCTTTCGAGTTTAGCGATAACAACATTCGCATTCTCAACCATAATTTCGAAGTGAGGTGCTATCTGCCTGAACATAGCCGAAATTTCCGCGCTGTTATTTCCAGGAAGGTGCAGGCTGTCATTGCCATGAAGGAGTCCCTCCTGGGATATTTTCCAGAGGTGCACCGATATTTTCAGGTTTTCCCGCAAAGTCATCCGCTGCTCCCCGGTATTTTCCTGCGAAAGCTGAAGCAACGTTTTGGATATCCGCTGACTTAGCATCCGCTGTTTTCCAGCCACGTTCACGACACGGGAATCGTCACGCTGGCCTTTCAGGTGATCCTGGATCAGTACCTGGCCAATGATGGCTACCGATGCGATCACACTTAACGCCAGTATGTACCATGTTCCGAGCCGGCTAAAACGGCTGATCCCTTCTTTTACACTAAAACTGAGGCTCATTTACGTAGCAATTTACGTATTTTTGCTTAGAATTTCTACGTGTCCCGGTATTCGCTGAAATCAAGTTTTTTCGCAGGGGCCAAACTATTTTACATACATTTACGTAATTAATAAAAAAATATATGAAAGGCACTAATCTCGGTGAATTTGAAGAACTGGTCCTGCTTACTATAGCTTCCCTTGTCAATGAAGCCTATAGTGTCGGCATCTGCGATGAACTCGAAAAACATACCGGACGGGTTGTCAAACTTGGGGTGGTTCACGCCGTGTTGAATCGTCTCGAAGAAAAAGGCCTGGTGAAAAGTAAACTGGGGGAAGCAACCAACATACGTGGTGGCAAACGGAAACGATACTATTCGATCACCAGTGCGGGTAAAGCTGCCGTACTGAAAGCAAAAGAAGTGCGGGATCAATTGTGGAGCATCATTCCGGAAATAGCGCTGAAAAATATCTGATGAAAGACCAGCAAAAGATATCACCTCCGCGCTGGGCGCAACAGTTGCTTTCCTGGTACTGCAGACCGGATTTGCTCGAAGACCTGCAAGGCGACCTTAACGAGTATTTTCATCGTAACGTAAAAAGCGCCGGAGTCAAAAAGGCCAGGTTAATCTATGCCATCGACGTGTTAAAATTCTGCCGCTCGTACACCATACGCAAACCCGGGTTTCCCAACTTTATTCAGCCGAATATGCTTGCCAGCTACATCAAAATTTCCGGCCGGAGTATTCTCCGCAACAGGTTGTTTTCCACCATCAACATCGCAGGTCTCGCGATCAGTATGGCGGTAGGTTTGTTGATGATCGGACTACTTTCCGATATGTATCAATATGATAAATTTCATATTAATCATGATCGCATCTACCGTGTTGTGAGCCAATACCGATACCTGGACCAGGAGGACAAAAGCCTTTACGCATCCACATCACTTCGGGCCGCAAAAGCCATCGATGAATCTGTTCCCGGTATAGAAGAAATGGCAGTCCTGTATCGCGGGTTTGAGGGTGACATAAAATCCGGGCAACAGACAATTCCGCTATCCGGTTTCTGGGCAGGCGGATCGTTCTTCAGCGTTTTCACGTTTCCCATGATCGCGGGAGATCCGGCTACCGCTTTGGCGAAACCGTACTCCGTGGTTTTGACTGTGACATCCGCCAAAAAGTTGTTTGGCAATACGGATCCGCTGGGTAAAAGGTTAATCCGCGCCGGACAAACAAGCGATGAAGAATATACAGTAACCGGAGTTATTAAAGACATACCGGTGTTTTCCCACGTACGATTCGACATACTTGCTTCCCTCGGTACCCGCGAGTTAACCCAAAAAGGCAATCCGAATGAAATGTCCTGGGGAAACATGTGGAACACCTATGTGTATTTGCTTCTGCCCGAAGGAGCAGATCCGGAAAACATTCAACGTACCCTGACCAAGGTCAGCCTGAAAGAAAGTAAAGCCATAGAGAACACGACGATAAAATTGGCTCTTCAGCCAATGTCGGAAATCGCTTTAGGAGAAGATCTTAACAACTCCATCGGACCGGTGATGACAAACAGTAGCGTCCGAGTTATCGGAATCCTATCCGTGATCGTTATCCTCTCGGCATGTTTCAATTACACAAATCTTTCTATCGCGCGTTCGTTGAGGCGATCACGGGAAGTAGGAATTCGCAAAATGGTCGGCGCACTGAAAACTCACGTACTGGGTCAATTCATGGTGGAAGCCATCATCATTGCATTGTTTGCCCTGACCCTCTCATTTGCCCTTTTCGTTTTGCTCAAACCGTATTTCCTATCCCTGAACAACCAATACAGTGAAATGCTGCTACTGGATTTGTCACCCCGGACAATCCTGTATTTTTTTCTTTTCGCGATACTTGTCGGAATTCTCGCCGGGCTCTTCCCTGCCCTGTTTTTCTCACGCCTGAATACTATTCAGGTGTTGAAGAATATTTCACCTGTCCGGGGATTCCGAAGCGCAGGCATCCGCCAGGGACTTATCGTGGCACAATTCACCATTTCCCTCATGTTTATCGCCGCGACAATTACGGGATACAAACATTATAAGCATGTGCTGGCTTTTGACCTGGGCTTTGAAACGGAAAATATGCTGAACATAGAACTTTATGACAACAAGGCTGACCTGCTGAAAAAAGAACTATCCGAAATACCGGAGGTTAAAGGTGTTTCGTCCTCCTCTATCGTTACGAGCCTGGGAAATTATTTTGGAACAACCATCAAATACACAGACCCACTGGATTCAGCCTTTGTGCATTATTCGGCCATTGACGAGCACTATTTATCACTTCATGGCCATAAGCTTCTCGCCGGAAGGAACTTCAGTTCCCAAAACAAAACTACCGGTACCGATGAAGTGATCGTAAACGAAAAAGTATTAAAACGTTTTAATATCGGCGATCATCGTCCGTCAAACGCGAATGGGGAGTTCATAACGCTGAATGGGAAAAAAATGAGAATTGCCGGGGTAGTCAAAGATTTTCACTACGGTAAGTCCATCGACAATGAAATTAAGGAGTTTATCTTCAGATTCTCACCGGATGGGGGACGATACATCAACGCAAAAATTATATCAATGGACTGGCCCGCGACACTGTCAAAAATCCAAACGGCCTGGAAAAAAATCGACACCGTCCATCCATTGGAAGCAACCTTCTACGATGACCAGATCGAACAATCCTACTCTGATTTTTCCGCAAGAATAAAAGTGATCGGATCACTCTCCTTTCTGGCCATATGCATCGCATCAATCGGACTGTTGGGAATGGTCGTATTTACGACAGAAATACGCCTTAAAGAAATCAGCGTTCGAAAAGTACTGGGGGCAACGGAAGCAACACTGGTATTTATGCTAAGCAGAGGTTTTTTCACCCTGATGGGAATAGCTGTGCTAATAGCCCTTCCCTCCACGCATTTCTTTTTTACGGGTTATGTCCTTGAGGAATATGCAGAGCGTGCGCCGTTGGCACTGAGTGAATTGACCGTTGGTGTCGTTAGCGAGCTGGGACTAGCCCTTCTGCTAGTCTGTTCGCAGACGTTGAAAGTCGCGCGCACGAACCCGGCCGATGTTTTAAAAAATGAATAACCACCAGATGTAACACATTCATGACAAAAAAAGAGATCAAACCTCCCCGGTTTGCACAACGATTCCTCAGTTGGTACTGCCGGCCCAACTTACTCGAAGACCTGCAAGGGGATCTGAATGAATATTTTGAGCGGAACGTAAAAACGAAGGGAGCCGGACGTGCACGTCTGATATACGTCCTCGATGTGCTCAAATTCTTACGACCCTACACCGTCCGAAAACCCGAAATCGTCAACATCTTAATCCACTGGATCATGATCGGAAGTTACATTAAAACATCCGCCCGCAGTATCGTGCGGCATAAAATGTTCTCGTTCATAAATATCGCAGGCCTGGCCGTCAGTATGTCGGTGGGGCTGGTTGTCATTGCCTTTATATCGGATCTTTTTTCATACGATCAGTTCCACGAAAAGAAAGACAGGATATACCGCGTTACAACCACAAACCAGGCGATGAACCTTGCGTCGACTTCCGTGCTTATCGGTAAAAAAATAAGGGAGAACGTAGCCGGCGTCGAGGACCTGACGCTGATACGAAGAGGTTTTGGCGGAGACGTTTTAGCCGATGGGAAGAGTTTGTCTATCGGCGGGTTGTGGGCTGACGAATCGTTCCTGAAGGTCTTTACCTTTCCATTGCTTTACGGCGATCCGGCAACAGCCTTAAAGGAACCATACTCGTTGGTCCTGACAGAAAAAACCGCTAAAAGGTTATTCGGCACAACGGATGCCATAGGTAAATCTGTCGTGTACGATACGGTCGACTACCTGGTCACCGGTGTCATGAGGGATATACCGAAACATTCTCATTTGCAATTCGACGCACTGGCGTCATTTTCAACGGTTGAAATCCTGAAACCCGATACCGATGGAGGGTTTCTCAGCTGGGGAAGTATATACATGAATTTCGTCTATTTGGTCCTTCCGCCGGATAGCGGCACCAGAGACCTTCAGGCCGGTCTTAACGCAATTAGCGTCGCGGAAAACAAGCACATTCCCAATAGCGATATTACCTTCTCCCTTCAGCCACTAACCGATATTGTGATTGGAAAGAGCCTGGTCAACCAGATCGGGCCTTCGGTGAATCGCATCGCGCTGTGGGTATTAAGCGCGCTGGCCTCTATTATTATCCTGTCTGCCTGTTTCAACTATACGAACCTTTCCATCGCACGTTCGCTAAGGCGTTCCCGTGAAGTGGGAATACGAAAAGTGATGGGTGCATTCAGAAGCCATGTGATGGGACAATTTATTACCGAATCCGTGATTATCGCGCTGCTGGCGCTCACCTTTTCATTTATCCTTTTTTTATTGTTGCGTCCGCAGTTTTTATCCCTTCATTCCTACCTGAACAACCTGACGTCGCTCGAATTGTCACCGCGCATCGTGTTATGTTTTGTCGCGCTGGCACTGGTGGTGGGTGTCCTGGCAGGTATCGCGCCGGCGTTTTTCTTTTCGCGCATCAATGCCATACGTGTCCTTAAGGATACGTCTTCCTTGCAACTTTTTCGTCACGTGAGTATACGCAAGGCACTCATCGTCGTTCAATACGTCTTTTCGCTTGTTTTCATAACCACCACCACGATCGGCTACCGGCAGTATCGCAGTTTCATAACCTTCGACCTCGGGTTTTCAACCCACAATATTGTGAACATAAATCTCCAGGGAAACAAGGGCGATCTTCTGAAAAAAGAACTATCCTCACTGAAGGAAGTGGATGGGATCGCTCAATCAATGATTGTCATGAGCCTTGGAAATATTTACGGCAGCCAGATGAAATACAAAAAGATGGATGACTCGTCCTCTGTCTGGTCGAATTATATCGACGAACATTATCTTCCGCTTCATGGTCACCGGATACTTGCCGGACGGAATTTTTTTCCTGGAAACGAACATACGGAAGAACATGAGGCAATTGTAAATGAAAAGACTCTACCCCTACTTGGTATTGAACCGGGCGAACCCACGAAAGCCGTTGGAGAAGAGATTGTCGTGAACGGAAAAAAATTAACGATTGTTGGAGTCGTGAAAGATTTTCATTACGAAACGGTGGAGGATCCCATCGAACCTGTGGTGCTGCGGTATTTTACCAATCCGTCCTATGGATACCTCAATGTTAAGGTGACTTCGAACAACTGGCCGGCGACTTTTGCGAGCCTTGAGAGCGTGTGGCAAAAGGTCGACCGGGTCCACCCCCTGGACGCCAGATTTTATGACGATCAGATCGCGGAGGCTTACAGCGCATTTTCCATGATGATAAAGGTTATCGGATTCCTGGCATTCCTTGCCGTGTGTATTTCTTCCCTTGGCCTGTTCGGAATGGTCGTGTTCACCACGGAAACACGCATCCGGGAGATCAGTATACGGAAGGTGATGGGGGCCAGTGAACAGGGACTGGTTTATCTGTTAAGCAGTGGTTTCCTCACTTTACTGGCGATCGCGACGCTCATCGCCCTTCCCGCCACCTATCTTTTTTTCGAAAAGGTGATACTGGCCGGATTCGCGTATCGTCAGCCCATTGGCTTGGGTGAGTTATTCGCAGGTGCCCTGACTGTGACAATCATTGCGTTTGTGATGATCGGTTCTCAGACGTTGCGTGTCGCACGTTCGAATCCCGCAAATGTTTTAAGGAACGAATAAGGAATTGGGTGCCGGGAGACAATACAGGCACCAGGAATGAAACTTACGATTTTGGTGTCATCGCCTCCAGAAAAGACGCCTTGTACGATCTCCCTACAGGCAGATCTTGCCCGTTCTTTAACCTGACAGCCTGATGGTTGTATGAAACAACGTAGTCGACGGAAATAATATAACTTTTATGAATACGGATAAACCTCGATGAAGGCAACTGGTCCGCCAGTTCCCGGAGCGAGGCAAAAGGGACATACATCTTCTCCGTTGTATGGATCTTCACGTATTCGCTGAGTCCTTCGATGTATTCAATAGTGTCGACCATAATCTTGTGGACGCGGTAGTCGGCCTTGATCATCAGGTAGTCCCTGGCAATATTTCCGGCAGATCTGATCTTTTGAAATTCAACATATTCAAAAGCCCTGTGAACAGCCTTCTGGAATCTTTCAAAAGGTACGGGCTTAACCAGGTAGTCCAGTACGTCGAGTTCAAAGGCCTGTACCGCGTAGTCGTGCCGTGCCGTGGTAAAGACAACCAGTGGCGCGTTAGCCAGTTTTTTTAGCAATTCAAATCCGCTCAATTCGGGCATCTGGATGTCCAGGAACAGCAGTTCAACCGGATTAACTGAAAGGTACTCAAGCGCCTCGGCAGGTCGCGTAAACGAACCCTGGACCGTCAACCCCGGGATCCTGGAGCAATACTCTTCCATAACCTTAATCGCAAGGTACTCATCGTCCACAATAACAGATCTGAGGTTCATACCAATGGCATTTCGAGGTATACGGTAAAACTGTTTTCCAACTGCACGACTTCCAGTTTGTGTTTGCCGGGAAACGTCTTCTGCAGGCGGGTCCTGATATTGATAAGGCCGATCCCACCGGACTCACCGCGGACGACCGACCTTGAGATACTGTTTTCTGTCCTCACCACAAGTACATCGTTATGGCGCGTATGAACATCGAACCGGACATATGCACCGGGTTCAATGCCGATACCGCTGTGCTTCATGGCATTTTCCAGAATGGGTACCAACGTCAACGGTTCAACCAGACGGTCTGCCCCGGTAAGGTCTATATTCCAACCGATGTTCAGGGGCTCTTCAAACTTAAGTTGAAATAAATCGCCGTACGTTCGGAGCGCTTCAATTTCCCGTGATAATACGACAGGCTGTTCCGATTCATACAGCAGGTATCGCAACAATCCCGAAAGCTTCATCAGCGCATCAGGGGCGTTTTCCGACCGCGTCAGTACCAGGGAGTATATGTTGTTGATGCTGTTAAACAAAAAATGCGGGCTCATCTGGCCTTTCAAAAATCGCAATTCAGTCTGCAGCTTGCTTTTTTCGAGATCATTCATCTGTGATTTCATCTGCTCGCGGCTGACAGCCAGTCGTAGCAACGATGCAAATGCGGCGATCGTGACCTCGCTGAATATGATAAACCCAATTCGGGCGTTGGGGCCAATGCTGAAATTGAACGAAGGGCGGTCGAGCACAAAAAATCGCTCCATGTACATACGCATAGGCGTGATGAAGGCAAGTAAAACAATAAAGCCGGCAACCGAATGAATGTATTTGCCCCTTTCAAAATAAAAGGGGATAAGAAAACTGTAAAAAAAATAAAAATTGATCAGGTGGCAAATCATAGCGAACAGTGAACGGTAAAATACGTCCGGCCAATCCAGTACAACAGCGGTCAGCGACAAAATAAAACCCCATAGTAAAATCCAGAACGCGATCTGTGTGAGGAGTGCAAACGATGGGATCACCTGTACCTTATACCTGATCATTCTTTAAAGATAGAGAACATTTCCCGGATAGCCGGAACCCGTCCGTTGTTTACTGAAGGATTTCATCCGTTTGCTGAAATAAAAAACACAGTTCAAACTTTAGACCCGGAATTCAGTCTATAGCAATTAAATAAAATAGTATGAATTACAGAGAAATTGAATTCTGGCAGGTGGTACTCGCCACCTCGCTCCGTTACTTTGCGTTTGCAGGAATTGCTTACCTCATTTTTTATGTCTGGAAGAGACAAGACCTGATGCGTTATAAGATCCAGCGACGAATGCCAGCCCGGAAAGCCATAAATACGGAACTGGCTTATTCCCTGGTAACCATGGTGATCTTCGCCGGTGTGATCTACGTTTTGCTGTTTACACCGCTCAGGTACCACACAAAGATCTATACAGACCTTGGGGAATATTCCATTGAATATTTCTTCTTCTCATTCATTCTAACCATCGTTATTCATGACGCCTATTTTTATGGTACACATCGCATCATGCATTGGAAACGAATTTTCCCCTTCATCCATCACATCCACCACCGGAGCCATAACCCGACACCACTGGCCGCATTCTCCTTCCATCCCCTCGAAGCACTGATCGAGATCGGAGTGCTTCCGATTATTGCGTTTTCCTTCCCCGTGCACAGGGTCGTCATCGGCCTGTTCAGTTTCTATATGATTGTAATGAATGTAATAGGTCACCTGGGTTTCGAATTTTATCCTAAGTGGTTTCTGAAGAACAAAATCGCGAGGTGGTTTAATACTTCCACACACCACAACATGCATCATCACTACGGAAAAGGTAACTATGGACTTTACTTCAGCCTGTGGGACCGTTTATTCAATACACTTCATCCCCGTTATGAAAAGGAATTCAACGACGCCGTAGCTGCGCGCAGCAGGAAAGCCGGAAATCCGTCCGACACGGGTACGACCATTCACTGAATAAATCCAGTCGTTCGTTGAATTCGGCCATTCATCCATTAAACCAATACCCGTGCTGCTGTTCTAACCGGGCAATAAATTGTAAACTTAAAAACACAAAAAAATGAAAATGCTAAAAACAAAATTATCCGTACTTATGCTGATGGCCTTTTTCGCCTGTAAAGAGGACAATGAAGAATCCGTCGCAGTTGCCAACGATGAGGCAGCCGAAATGATCGCTACCTCGTTATCATCCAGTGCCGCGGGTCTGACCGTGGTTATTGACGATGCCGCCGTTACGACAGAGGAAAACGCAGGAGGCAGGGCGCAGGCATGTGGTTACACGGAAAGTATCGACGCCACCAGGACAAGCCCGGCCGGATCCGCCGTTTTCTACGACTATTCATTCCACTACGACTATGCGCTGGTTTGCAATAATTCATTACCCACCACGATGGAAGTGAATATGGAATACGCAGGCTCGCTTGATGCTCCCCGCATGGCGACCGACAACACGGGCACGGGCACATTAAGCGTCGAAACACTGGACAACACATTCACCGTGTTTACCATTAACGGAGGTTATAATCGCTCCGGAACCTTTGAATCCAAGATCCGTAACCAAAACACGAGCACCAGCACCATAACGTTTGCACTGGACGAGGTAACCGTCGACAAGACCACCCGGGAAATTACAGGGGGAACTGCGGCAGTAACAATAACTGGTAGCGTTACCGGGAAGGGAGACTTCAATTTTTCAGGAAGCATCACATTTAAAGGAGACCTCCAGGCCGATCTCGATGTAAATGGAACAAAATACTCCGTCGACCTGGAAAGCGGCGATGTGGTAGCGTTATAACATCTGAATTGAATCACAGTTACTATCCAAACGAATACTGATATGAAATCATTTAATCGAACCGCACGCCGGTTCCTTATCCTCATCTTAATGGTATCACCGTCTGTTGCTTCGGTTGCGCAGGGGTCGCAATCATCCACCCCCGAAGAACGGGCAACGCGGTGGAGTGCATGGATGAAAGAACACCTGAGCCTCGAACCCGACCAGGAGAACCCTGTATATACGATCAACCTGAAGTACGCGCAGTTAAATGAGACCTTGCGGTCGTCCCCCTCCGGGCGTCGCGCAAAGTTTCAGCAACTCAGGTCGAACGACGAACAAAAGGATGTGGAGTTACAGAAAATTCTTACCGACACCCAATTCAAAACTTATCAAAAGAAGAAAAAAGACTTTCAGAAACAAATGCTTGATAGCATGCGGAAGTAGACCTGAAAAACAATGGTTGCAAAAAGCGCGACATCAATCCTGATCGCCATGCTGCTGTACGGTGTCGTATACGCGCAACGCGGTTCATTAAAAGTAATTGCAGAGGTCCCCGTACAGATGGGTGTAGGCTATGAAGGGCAGCTGACCAAACGTTTTTCGCTTGAGATCTCCGCCGGTATTATGACACCGCCGAACAGCGCTATCGCGGTCGACATCCTCGGCGCTCTGGGAACCGATGAAGACATCACGCTCATGATAGAGGATGCCTTCCAGTTCGGAGCGGTGGGCACTCTTGGATGCAATTACAACTTCAAACGGAATTATGTCGGCAGCTTTTTGCAACTTATCTCGCTTCACGCCGGGGATGCTCCATCGGAATTGATCGAGAATTACTTTTCGACAAGCATCGACGGCTATCCGGTAAAAACGCGAAACAACACCTCCACCGAAAAGTACCTCAGCCTCAGCTCCACGCTCCTGCAGGCTGGTTTACTTTACGGAAGGCGGTTTCCGTTCAAAAACCAACGCCTGGAGCTGGACACCGAAATTGGAGTAAGCGCCAATATGTCCTCGCAGAGTAAACTCACTTCGGGTATCCGGAATCTTTCAGCTCTGAGTGAAGAGGTGGACGCCGAGTTGTCCGGATACTACTCCCGTTATGCATACGTGCCCAGCATTTCCCTCGCATTGGTTTATAAGCTGTCCAAAACAAAGTAGGGTAACGAAGGCTTATACAAACGGTCGATTCCGGTGACAAGGAAAAAAAAACCGCACAACCGTTTCAGGTAGCTCCACCGATGCATCACCGGTAGCACTTTTTTTTGCAGTCGACGCACAAGACATCCGGATAGCCGGACGTTTCAACGCAACAAATTGTACATTTGACATCAGGTTAACACTTGATGTCAAATTTATCAACCCATGCGACCAGCTTACATCTTTGCTCTTTGTCTGCTTTTTATTTCAGCCGCGCCAAAACCCGCAAAATCAAAATTTCATGTCATCGCGTTTTATACGGCTAAGAATGATCGTGCACACATTACCTACGTTCATGAAGCTAATAAATGGTTTTCATCCATTGCTTCGCAAAACGGGTTTACGTATGACTCGACAGACAACTGGGACAATTTAAATACCGCATTTTTAGCAAAATACCAGGTTGTTCTCTTCCTGGACACCAGACCGGAAGAACCAACTCAGCGCCAGGCTTTTCAACAATACATGGAACAGGGAGGCGGGTGGATAGGATTTCACTTTGCCGCGTTTGCCCTTAATAACTCCGATTTTCCCCAGAACTGGGACTGGTATCACAACGTGTTTCTTGGCTCGGGCGAGTACGGAAGCAACACATGGAGGCCCACCTCTGCCATATTGCGCGTGGAAGATGCTAAACATCCCGCTACCAGAAATCTTCCCCAGACTTTTAAGTCTTCGCCCAACGAATGGTACCGGTGGTCAAACGACCTGAAAGCAAACCCGGACATCGACATCTTAGTGTCTATCGACTCCGCCAGTTTCCCCCTGGGAACCGGGCCGAAACCACATGAGATCTGGCATGATGGATATTACCCCATTGCCTGGACAAACCGGAAATACCGGATGCTGTATGTAAACATGGGACATAATGATATCGACTACGAAGGCGGGACCAACAAACAGCTGTCTTTTACATTTAACAATCCGATTCAGGACAAGCTGATCATGGATGCGTTACAGTGGCTTGGTAAGGGAAAGAAATAATTTATCCGGAATTCCGGCTGGCGTTGTGTTTTCAATCTAATAGACGACAAGCTTTTCGGTATAGACTTCTTCATCCATAATAAAACTGGCTGCATAGATACCCGGATCTACACGATCCAGTGAAAAGCGGGCAGGTTGTTCCCGGTCAGCCGAAAGCGTGTAGCTCTTACCTGTGACCAGGTTCCTCAAAATTACAGATACAGTTTCGGACGAACTGATCCTGGAAAGATACAATTCACCGGTTGCGGGATTTGGAAAGACGGCAGACCTGAACAGTGTGGCGGACCGGACCGGTATCAGTCGCGAATAGTCAATCCTACCGTCGAGATCGATCTGCTTCAACCGATAATAATTCCAGCCGTACGACGGGGCAGAATCTATAAAGTTATAGGTGTTAGGCAACCTCGACGTACCATTGCCCGCAACAAACCCGATACTATCGAACGCAACGCCATCGGCACTGCGTTGTACTTCAAAACCGGAATTGTTCAATTCTGTTGCTGTATGCCATTCGATGTAATTTTGTCCATCCTGATGATAGCCGTCGAAAAAGGACCACGTGACGGGAAGCGGGCCCGACGTATAGGTGAAAGAGACCCTGTTTCCTCCGCCATTTTCATAAAAATCCAGAACAAAATCATAGGTACCGGAAAGGTTAATGACAGATGACGAGGCTGTCCGGTAGCCATGATCCGAATAATCATTAACTACGTACGTTGATCCCCCATCAATACTCAGGCGTACCCCATCGTCGGCTCCGACTGTAAATGTATAGCCCGCGGCGGGCAGGGTAATCCGCATCCGGAAACGGACCGTATATGTTTCGGTAACGATATCACATCCGTTCAGCGCAAATGTACAGTTGTCGCCGCAAAAACTCTCATCAAAAATAGCTGCCTTGGTGAAATAGCCCACGTAATTAGCGGAGTTGTAATTGTTAGCGCCATCGTAAACATATCCGATCCATGAGTTTACACCGTATGTCACCTGATCGCCCAGGGGAGATTCTCCGACAACTGTCACAACATTTGAATAGGTTGTTGTTGTTCCGTCGGTGGCGCGCCTCCGGTAGTAGTGATTTCCCGCTGACAAACCTGACGGTACATCGTATGTTGATGAAGTCGCTCCGGAGATATCGGTCCACGTTACGGCATCCGGTGAATCCTGCCACTGGTATGTCGCGGCAATGCCCGTGCAAAAGAAAGCTGACGAGATATTTGTAAATGCCGCAGGATCGATAGTCGTCTGGCAAAGTGTCTGGCTGGTTCCGATTGTACCGCCGGTCCCTCCAACACCAAGGTTGGATGATGAAAACGTTACCCTGTTCTGGCCGCCGTTTTCATAGAAGTCCAGCACAAGGTTGTAGGTCCCTGCCGTCAGGAATGCTGACGCAGATGTAGTCTGATATGCATGATCGTTATAGAGTGTATTGATGAGGTAGGTTGCGCCTCCATCGATGCTGAGTCTGACTCCGTCGTCGGCTCCGATATTAAACTGATAGGTACCACAGGCGAACGCCTTTTGCATTTTAAACCGAACGGTAAATGTCTCCGACGTAACGGAACAGCCGCTGGCAGCCGTGAATGTACAATTGTCTCCACAAAAACTCTCATCGAAATTTTCCGTCTCGGTGATGGTACCCTGATAATTCGCCCCCGCAAACGTGTTAACCCCGTCGTAAACGTAGCCAATCCAGGAACCTGAACCATAGCTGACCTGGTCACCTGCGGCTGTAGGGCACTGGGCCCAGACCGCCTGGAAAGCGGCCAGCAGGAAGAGGGTCAATAGACTGCGCAGCCATGAATGCATAACGATTCGAAATCAACCGGTAAGTTAGGCATTCGGGCAGGATAAACAAGGGCGGATTGCACCGGCGTTATTCATAGACGAGGGCACGATCAAGGTGTACATAACCTCCATCCACGTGAATCAACTGGCCGGTGGTGTGACTTGATCTTTCCGACAGCAAAAAAGCCGTCATGTTCGCGATCTCTTCCGCTGTTGTCATCCGGTTACCCAATGGGATTTTGGACTCGATGTCAGCGCGCTTTTGTTTGGGGTCCGGCAGCGTATTTATCCATTTTTCGTACAATGGTGTCCAGCACTCGGCAACAATAATTGAATTGACGCGGATATTGAATGGAAGGAGTTCGACGGCCCACTCCCTCGTCAATGCACTTCGTCCTCCATTGGCAGCTGCATAAGCGGAGGTTCCACCCTGCCCTGTTTCCGCTGTCTTCGATCCGATATTCACAATCGATCCTTTCGTAGCTTTTAATGCCGGAAGTGCATAGTGAGCCATCAGGTAATAATGGACAACATTCTTATGCAACGACTCCATGAACCGTTCGTAACTTCCGTTCTCGAGTCCTACCCCGTCATTTACTCCCGCGTTATTTACCAGGCCGTGTATCGTTCCGAATTTTTCCAATATTTTTTTTACAGCTTTCTCCGACTCCTCCGGCCTCGTTAGCTCGGCTTCTACCTGGTATGTTTTGCCGCCAATAGCATCAACCGTTTTTTTATTGTCGGATTCGCTTCGTCCAACAATAACAGGAACGGCTCCTTCATTAGCCAGTACTCTGACAATTCCTTCGCCGATCCCCTTTGCTCCGCCTGTCACAATAATGACCTTGTCTTTTAGTAATAAATCCATAGCTGTTCTACACGTTAAAGGTTATAAAATCGGATTGCATTTCCTCCAAAAAAGGAATTCTGTTCATCCTGTGTGAAAGTAGAAAAATATTCCTTAACAATGTCCATCATTTTTGTATAAGAGGCAGCGACGAGACATACCGGCCAGTCGCTTCCGTACATCAGTCTGTTCATACCGAAGGCGTCTACCACGACGTCGAGATAGGGTTTGAAATCCGTGGTGGTCCAGCTGTGCCAGTTCGCCTCTGTTACCATGCCCGATACTTTACAGGAAACATTGCCGTACCGCGATAGGGACAGGATATCCTTTTTCCACTCGTCAATTTTCCCGTCACGGATATAAGGTTTTGCCAGGTGATCGATCACAAAGGGTTGATACGGAAATTCGTCCACGAACGCCGATACAAACTTCAGCTGATCGGGAAAGATCAGTATGTCGTAGGTGTAACCGAACGCATGAAGAGCAGAAATTCCCCTTCGAAAAGCCGGCCGTAGCATGAAGTCACGTTGCTTTTCGCCTTGCAACACATGCCGGAATCCCTTCAGTTTTTTGAACCGGCTGTAATCATGAAGTCGGTCGCGGATATCGTCGGCCTCAAAATCGACCCATCCCACCACTCCTTTGATAAAGTCGTATTTAGCAGCATGTGCCAGCAGATACGTGTTTTCTTCAGCAGACTGATCAGCCTGAACGGAGACGCAACCATCGATTCCCGCCGCCGACAACAACGGTTGAATGTCGTCCGGTGTAAAATCCCGTTGTATCACAGCCATGCTGTCGTCGATCCAGCTGTCTCTTACCGGATCAAATTTCCAGAAGTGTTGATGTGCGTCGATACGTATCATTCGTTATTCGCTTTGAATTAAGAGTGCCGTCACCGTTGAGTCGGCGCGACGATGTCCATGCACCGGCTCTGCCGGATTATCCGGCCCTGGATTTCCGTTAATGCGTCTCCAGTTTATAAATCCTTTTCATCAGCATCCATTTTTCACCAGGCCTCGCAAACGGCAAAGGTTTTTGATACTTCCACATCAGCTGTTCCCATTTTTGAACCGCCGGGTTGGCGGCATCCATCCGTGCTTTCTCTTCCACATCGAAGGCATCCGTTGTATCAAACATCATGATCATCCGGTTACCGACGCGATATATTTCCAGGCCGACAATACCTGCATCCGTCATACTCTTTTGTATTTCTTCCGGGACCCGTGTATGCCAGTCTTCGTATTCGGCGATAAGGACCGGATCGTCCGGCAAGTCAAGGGCAAAACAATATCGTTTCATATCGGTTCGAAAATCAGATGAACTTCATTCCTTCATGTTCCAGCTTATTGTATTTATTCCTGTCGAATATATAGTAGAAGGCGCCTTTGCGGGAAGATTCCTTTTCCTTTTCATCGAGCTTATTCAAAATCCCCAGTGAAAGGATCTTGCGGGTAAAATTCCGTTTGTCGATCGGTCCTTCGTTGATTGCCTCATACAGCGACTGTAACTGCGGCAATGTGAATTTCTGAGGTAACAGCTCAAACCCGATCGGATGATTGGCAACTTTCTGCCTGAGTCTTTCTTTTGCTTTTGATACCATTTGGCCGTGATCGAAAATAAGAGATGGTATCCGCTTCAGATCGAACCACCTCGCCTCGTGGTCCTGCTGAAGCTGTTCGCTATAGTTGGCAATATTGATCAGCGCAAAGTAAGCAATCGATACCACCCGTCCGGCCGTATCCCTGTTCACATCGCCGAAACAGTAGAGCTGTTCCATATAGATATTTGACAGTCCGGTCAGTTGATTCAAAACCCGCACAGCAGCAGCATCTACACTTTCACCCTGATTCACAAAACCACCCATCAAACTCCATTTTCCCAGTTCCGGCTCAAACCCTCTTTTAATAAACAGTCCCTGGAGCTGCTGGCCGTCGAATCCAAAAATAATACAGTCTACTGCAAGCAGTATCCGGTCATGACTATTGTACTTATTTATATCCATAGGTAATATGGGACTTGGTTTTTGTTAACCGGCACCTATCTGACTTTCGGGAATCGTGTTATCCGGTAAAACTAACCATCACGTACACGACGATAGCGATTACAAGAAGGGATAATCCAATATCCCATGCATTGTAACTATTACGGTTTGCAGTCTTTTGTTCTTCCGTGAGCGATCCATAGGTAAGTCCCTTGATCCGGTCATACGCGGGTTCCGGAGTAGCGAAACTTACAACGAGACATAAAATAACGGAGAACAAAAAGAACCATGCTGCAAACGTAAGGAAGTTTGTCGATGCAATCATGTAAAGGAAGCCATCCGGATCAAGCGACCCAATGGCAAGTTCCAGACCGATCCGGATAAAAGCAACGAGCAGGCCGACGGTCAATGTGGTAAGTGCACCCTGACTGTTTATTCGTTTATAGAAAATTCCAAGGAGAAAAACGGAGGTGATCGGAGGTGCGATATAGGATTGCACCGATTGCAGGTATTCATAAAGTACACCGGAAATATTCTGCATAATCGGTATCCATAGGATTCCCAGTACCACCACAATACCCGTTGCAATTCGTCCTACATTAACAAGTTTTTTTTCAGGGGTTGAAGGATAAAGTTTTTTATAGATATCAACGGTAAACAATGTAGAGCAGGAGTTGAAGACCGACGCGAGTGAGCTCATCAGTGCAGCCAGTAAACCTGCCACAACGAGTCCTCTGAATCCAATGGGCATTTTTTCCATCAACAACGCAGCGAACGCACCGTCCGGGTTGTCCCAATGAAGTTCACCGCGGTTTTTTAGCGCCAGGGCCACCACCCCGGGTATGAGGAATAAAAAGACCGGTGTAAGTTTAAGCATCCCGCCGAATATGGTTCCCCTGCGTCCTTCCTTGATATTCTTTGCCGCCAACACGCGCTGAACAATATACTGATCGGTACACCAATACCATGTCCCGACGATGGTACTGGTGATCACGAGACTTGGCCATGGAAAATCCGGATCGGATGCGGGCCGCCACATATTCAGATAGCCCGGTTCCAGTGAAGATTTCAGACCGCTCCAGCCGCCCACGGAATCCAGTCCTATAAAAGTCAGCGTAGCCGCACCGATTACCAGTACAATCGTCTGGAGCGCTTCGGTGTAAACAACGGCGCGCATACCGCCCAGGATCGTGTAGATACCCGTTAATATCACGGTGGCGAGGGCACCAAACCAGAAATCAATGTGAAGAATGGAAGCGATCACTATTCCGCCGGCATACACGGTAACGGAGACCTTTGTGAGGACATAAGCGATCAGTGAAAATACACTCAGGAACCAGCGCGTGGCGGAGTTAAACCGCCGCTCCAGGAACTCCGGCATCGTAAATACACCGCTGCGGATATAGAACGGAAGAAAGACCCATCCCAGCGTGATCACCAGCCATGCATGTAACTCATAAATAAGCATGGGGATTTTTCCACCAGCCCCTGCACCCGCAAGGCCAACGATATGTTCCGATCCGATATTTGATGCGAAAATAGAAGCACCAACGATGAACCATCCGATATTCCTTCCGGCGAGAAAATAATCCTCTGTGTTGGACTGCTTCCGGGTCATGACCCAGATTGCCAGGGCTGCGATAACAAGAAAGTAACCCGCGATTACAATCCAGTCGAGTGTTTCAAATCCTTTCATAAATGGCTGTTAATTTTATTTTGGTGTTGATGAATCTATTGCACTACCTGTAATAAACTTCATTCCATCGAAGCATATTCCTGAATTGATGCAAGTCCGTGTTTTTGCCGATATGCACATATTCAATACCGGCCATCGCAGCAAAATCCTCCAGGTATTCGGCGGAGAGATTCTGGCTATAGCACGTATGGTGTGCACCTCCGGCATAGATCCACGCCGCACAACCTTTATGCATATCCGGATAGGGCTTCCAAAGAACCCTGGCTACCGGCAGCCTGGGAAGTTCGTGCCGGGGGGCAACCGCTTCAACCTCGTTAACGAGCAACCGGAACCGGTTTCCCATATCCACAATGGATGCATTTAACGCAGGGCCTGGAGCACTATTGAAAACCAGCCGTACAGGATCGGCTTTCCCTCCTATTCCCAGCGGGTGAATCTCACACGACGGTTTGCCGTCAGAAATCGATTCGCAAATTTCAAGCATATGTGCACCCAGCACCATCGGGTCTGAAGGATCGAAATGATAGGTATAGTCTTCCATAAATGAATTACCACCCTTCAATCCGCTACCCATGACTTTCATAGCTCTTACCAGCGCGGCAGTTTTCCAGTCGCCTTCGCCACCGAAACCATATCCCGCCGCCATCAGGCGTTGTACCGGGAGGCCCGGCAGTTGTACCATGCCGTGAAGATCTTCAAAGGTGTCCGTAAAACCTTTAAAATCTCCGGCCTCCAGGAATGTACGTAAGCCAATTTCAATTTTCGCAGCCTCTCTCAGGGAAGCGTGGCGGTCGCCGCCCTTGCGCAACGACGGCACTACTGAATAACTCTCTTCATACTCGGCCGTCAGCTTTGTGGTATCCGCATCGGATACGTCCTGAATAACTTTAACGAGATCACCGATACCATATCCGTTAACGGAATACCCGAACTTTATTTCTGCTTCGACCTTGTCACCATCGGTCACAGCAACCTGGCGCATGTTGTCGCCGAACCGGCAGAACTTTCCGCCTTGCCAGTCATTCCAGCCCGCCGCTGCCCGCATCCATACACTCATGCTTTTATGGACGCTTTCATCCTGCCAGTGACCCACCACTACTTTTCTGTTCAGCCGCATACGCGACATGATAAAACCGAATTCCCGGTCGCCGTGAGCACTCTGGTTCAGGTTCATAAAATCCATATCGATATCCTTCCAGGGGATATCGCGGTTGAACTGGGTGTGAAGGTGAAGCAGGGGTTTACGCAGGATTTTTAATCCGCCGATCCACATCTTGGCAGGGGAAAAAGTATGCATCCACGCTACAAGCCCGATACAACTCGTGGAGGTGTTTGCTTCCTGGCAAAGCGCATAAATCTCCTCCGGGGTTTTCAGTACGGGTTTAAAAACAATTTTTACGGGAATATTCGCCGAAGTACTTAGTTCCTTCACGATCATCTGCGAATGCAGCGCAACTTGCCGAAGGGTTTCATCTCCGTATAATGATTGGCTGCCGGTTACAAACCAGGCCTCCAGGTTTCTGATCTCTGTCATGTTCGTCCGTTTCTGTTTTGATTTTTTGTCGTAGTCAGTATTCAGGTACTATATCAATATCCTTTATGCGTGTGGGAAACCATATCATCATCTCGCCTTTACCACGGTGTGCCCACGCGTAATAGGGGATTGCCACAAACGGCTGAGTCGTTGTTGAAACACGACTCCCGTCATGAATCTGAATGGCAGGCACGTCAGCCTTCAAAACAGTAATGCCGTTAAGCATCTCCGGCCGGTATTCCGGTGTAACGACCACGTCATCGGGCAAAAGCAGGTTGCTGACCTTTCCCCCGTTGTCCGGCCATTCCGCACAATAGATAAGAGGTCCGCGTTGCAGCGCTACCTTGCCGAGGTCGTCCTTCAGGTTCTTGTGCGCGACAATTCGTTTTACATCCATGGGCAACTTCACTTCGACAAGGTCGCCTTTCTTCCATAGCTTGTTCAGTACTGCATAACCTTTTTCGACTGAATAACGTGTAGGTAGGCCGTTAATACGGATCACGATCTCACTCCCGGTGTTCTTTTGAAATGTGTAGAGGTCGGAAGGTACAGGCTCGTTTTGCGCCCATCCCGGAAGGCGAATACGCAACGCAAATGTTACTGGTGACCTCGGTGTGATCTTAAAGGCCAGGTCTCCGTCCCACGGATAATTATTCTGTTGTTCGATCTGAACCTCCTTTTTGTTTACCATGAGTTTAGTGGTTCCGCTGATAAAAAGATTAGCATAGACATCGGTATTATTCTGTGCGAAAACATATCCCGGAACCGAGGGAATTAATCGTGTTACATTTGTCGGACAGCAGGAGCAGGTGAACCACCCGGACCTGCCCGCTTCCATATCCTTATGGTTGAATACATTTTTTATTTCCATGGCATTGGTATAGAAGAACGAATTTCCATCCATACCAACCCCCGATATCAGGCCGTTGTAAAGCGTTTTTTCAAGGACATCCATATACTTCGATTCACCGTGGAGGAGGAACATACGGTGATTCCAATAGACATTGGCAATGGCCGCACACGTTTCATTATAGGCTGTTGCATTCGGAAGTTCATAGTTTCCGCCGAAGCGCTCGCCGTCTCCCACGGCACCAACGCCACCCTGTACGTACAGTTTCCTGCCCACTACATTCTGCCAGATGGTATCAATAGCATCCAGAAATTTTTTGTCGTTCGTCAGCGCGGCAATGTCAGCCATAGCGGCGTACAGGTAACCGGCCCGGACGGCATGACCCACCGCTTCATCCTGCTCAACAACAGGCTTATGGTCCTGCCAGTATGCACCGCTTTTCCACGGATCGGAGCTTTTCGGATCGTACCCGTTAAAGTGACCTCTCTCCTCAATAAAATACTTCGCTGTTTCCAGGTATTCTTTCCTGCCTGTGATCCTGTAGAGTTTTACCAGGCCCATTTCAACCACCTGGTGGCCCGGCGCAACGTGTCTTTTCTGATGTCCAAAAACCGAACAGACAAGGTCGGCATTCTTTAACGCGATATCCAGCAAATTCCTTTTACCGGTAGCCTGGTAGTGGGCGGCTGCCGCTTCGTACAGATGGCCGGAATTATACAACTCATGACTCAGTTCCCTTTCCTTTTCCCACCTTTCCTTGCCGGCCCAGGCATGAGTTTCAAGGGGGTTTATGGTACGGGCGGTATAAAGATATCCATCGGGTTCCTGGGCATTCCCGATCTTCATGATAAGGGTGTCGATATAATTTTCAAGAGATTTGTCCCCATAAAGGCTCAGGGAGAATGAGGCACCTTCTATGGTTTTGTAGATGTCCGTATCATCGAACGGATAAACCGTGCAAAACTTTCCGCTATGCGCCGCGGCCATTTCAAAATTCTTCACCCTCCCCGTACTTTCACACCGCTCGAACGATGCGGGGATCGTTACCGTATGGTTGATCTTAATGCGCGGCAGCCAGAAGTTGTCTGTTAGCTTCACTTGTGTGAACGGTACCACCTGTATCGGGTAATCCTTTTGCTGACCAAGCGACGTGATTCCGGCCTGCACAAGACACAAAACCAACACCATGCTTTTCACAATTGTCGCATTTGAATTCATGATTTCCGGGTTCTATTGTCCATAGTATGAATCGGGGCCATGCTTTCTTTCAAAGTGTTTTTTAATAAGCGAGTCCTTCAGGCGCGGAGCTTTCGGATTTATCTGTTCGGTTAATATGGCCATCTGAGCAACCGACTCCAGCACCGCACTGTTATAGACGGCTTTCTCGGGGGTCTTACCCCACGTAAAGGGTGCGTGATTGCCAACGAGGATCATTTCCACTTCTTCGTAATTCAGTTTCCTGTTTTTAAAGCAGTTCAATATCTGGAAGCCGGTATTGTACTCATAGTTACCTTCGATCATGCTGTCGCTCATCGGCGGAGCGCAGGGAATGTCCACCGTATTATGATCGGCATGGGTAGTTCCGAAAATCGGTATGTCCCGTTGCGCCTGTGCCCAGGACGTTGCATAGGTAGAATGGGTATGAACGATCCCTCCTATCTTCTCCCAGTGTTTATAAAGGACGGCGTGTGTCAGTGTATCCGACGAAGGGCGGAGGTTGCCTTCTACGGTTTTTCCGTCAAAATCGACAATCACCATCGACTCCGGCCGCAGATCGACGTAGGGAACGCCGCTGGGTTTAATGGCAAATACACCCAGGTCGCGGTCCGCTGCACTGACATTCCCGAAGGTAAAGATCACCAGGCCCAGTTCGGGGAGTTGCATGTTCGACTGGTAAGCCGCTTCTTTCACATGATCGTATCTGCTCATAGATGTATCGACGCTTTTACATTTGGTTACTCCGCGAGAAATGCACCCAATACCTTATATTTTTGAAAACGTTTCGTATAGATTCCCGAAGTCGCGGGGTTTGGTTTGTATTCCATATCAAATCCCTGACCCATTGCCTGCATGGCACTCTCCACCCGCGGATAAACGCCCGAAACGGTTGCAGCAAACATAGCAGCCCCCAGGGCACACGTTTGTTCCGATTTGTGGATCCGGATAGGCATATTTATCACATCAGCCATTACCTGCATAATGTAGGGAGATTTGCGAGCGACACCTCCCAACCCGATTAACCCTTTCACAGGCACGCCTTCGTCGGTAAAACGATCGACGATCGCTTTGGCTCCAAAGCAGGTGGCTTCCACCCACGCTTTAAAAAGGTGAGGTGCTTCACTACCCAGGCTCAGGCCGGATATTGCGCCCTTCAGAAGTTGGTTTGCATCCGGTGTCCTTCTTCCATTCAGCCAGTCGATGGCCAGTTCGTCGTTTTCATTCAGCGGCAATCCCTTTGCCTGCAGTGTCAATTCAGGTATGATCTTATCGATCAATTCGTTTTTCAGTTTTTCCGCAACATCTTTGGTAATAACCGAAGACTGGGACAACAACCTCTTTATCGGCCAGGCTAACAGGTTTTTAAACCATGCATAGGTATCGCCGAAGGCCGACTGCCCCGCTTCCAGGCCGATCATACCGGGAATAACGGATCCGTCGACCTGCCCGCAAATACCGCGGACAAGTTTATCCTTCAGATCGGCGGCAGGTGCTACCAGCATATCGCAGGTGGATGTACCCATTACTTTACTGAGGTGGAAGGGTTCGATCTGTCCTCCCACTGCGCCCATATGCGCGTCGAACGCGCCAACTCCGACGATAACATTTTCAGATAGCCCAAGACGTTGCGCCCATTCCTTGCTTAGGTTACCGGCGGGTTTGTCCGCTGTGTATGTTTTTTGAAACAGACGGGATGTGAATCCCTTCAACAGGGGATCGAGACTTGAAAAAAACTCGTCCGGCGGAAGTCCTCCGAATGCTTCAGCCCACAAGGCTTTGTGACCCGCCGAACATACGCCACGTTTCAATGCCTGCACGTGATTACCCCCTGTAAGAAGAAATGGTATCCAATCACAATGTTCAACCCAGGAATAACACTTTTTTCTTACGGCTTCATCTTCACGAAGTACATGAAGAAGCTTGGCCCAGAACCATTCCGACGAATAAATACCACCCACAAATTGCAGGTAGTTCACCGGAAATCGCGTAGCGTGTTCGTTAATTTCTCCAGCTTCTTTCGTTGCCGTATGATCCTTCCACAGCACAAACATCGCGTTCGGGTTTTCTGTAAAACCCGGTACAAGTGCGAGCGGTGTACCCGATTCGTCTACCGCAACAGGCGACGAGCCGGTGGTATCAACCGAGATCGCCTTTATGGCGGACCGCGCCGAACCACCTGCTTTCGAAAGGCATTCGTTGATGGTAGACTGTACGCCTTCAATGTAATCCAGCGGATGTTGACGAAATTGATTTAGCGCAGGATTACAATAAAGCCCGTCACGCCATCTCGGATAATGATATACCGATGACGCGATCTCGTTTCCATTGGCCGTATCGGCGATTATCGAGCGTACGGAATCCGTTCCGAAATCAACTCCGAGAACAAATGCATCTGAAGACATAGAAGTAAGACGTAACCTTTCAATCGTTTGTGGAAGCTAAATATACTGGTAATCCTTAATAAGTGTTTCAAAAACAATTATTTTTTTTAACCGACGATCCGGGCTTCCCGTTACCTTTTTCTGCTTCCGGAAAACGACAACAAATATTCGCGGGTCATTCATAAGGCCGGCATTTTTGTAATTTCGCACCGTTCCAAAAAGGACTTTTATAATGAGCGGTAAAGGACTGGTTAGCAGGCTGTGGCAGAGGATCAGGAAAATCCTCCTTTTTTTGTTCGCGGCGCAGCTGATCTACATTATCATGTTGAAATGGGTCGACCCACCACTAACCGTAACACAACTCGGCAGCTGGATACAGGGTAATGGCTTGAAGAGAGACTACGTTCCCCTTCGTGAAATATCACCGAACGCCGCCCTTGCCATCATTGCATCGGAGGATCAGCTGTTTCCGGACCACAATGGCTTCGATGTGAAAAGTATCAAGAAAGCCATCGATACGAACGCCAGAAAGAACAAGCGTCTGCGGGGAGCTTCGACGATTAGCCAGCAGGTGGCGAAAAATGTTTTTTTATGGCAAGGGCGAAGCTGGGTACGAAAAGGGCTGGAAGTTTACTTTACATTTATGATTGAAGTGGTGTGGGGTAAAAAAAGAATACTGGAAGTATACCTCAATGTCGCTGAAATGGGCAAGGGTGTTTTTGGAATTGAGGCTGCGGCGCAAAAGTACTTTCATAAGCCGGCGAAAAAACTTACACGGACGGAATCCGCCAAGATCGCCGCATGTTTGCCAAATCCACTAAAGTATAAGGTGAATCCGCCGTCGGCCTACATTAATAAACGATATCCCTGGATCATGGTCCAGATGAACAACCTGAGGGACGACGAAGACATCATTCAACTCCTGAAAAATTAAACGCTTCCCGTTCACGGAATTTCGTGCGTTATCTGTATCTTCTTGTGTTACTTCGGACCATGGAAGTCATAACGTACACCAGACCATGAAATATCTCCTGCCAGCTGCCCTTTTCTGCGCATCTTTTATCGCCCTTAGTTTTGCCCCAAAAAAACGCGAGTACTATGAAATCAAGGTCTATACGCTCAGGGACAAAAGCCAGGAAGAAAAAGTGGATAAATTCCTCAAGGAAGCTTTTCTTCCCGCACTTCACCGGGCCGGAATAAGTCAGGTAGGTGTCTTTAAGCCCGTTGAAACGGATACCACTTACGGGAAAAGAATCTATGTATTTATACCTTACTCATCAATCGACCAGTATTCAAAATTGCCGGATTTGCTGGAGAAGGACAATGCGTACAAATCTGCCGGGAGCGAATACCTCGATGCACCGTTCGACAATCTTCCCTATTCCAGGATACAGTCCATCCTCATGATCGCCTTCGCAGGAATGCCCAAAATGGAAGCACCCAAACTGACATCGCCTGCCGCTGAAAGGATATACGAACTGCGGAGTTATGAAGGGCATACGGAGAAGATATTCAATAACAAGGTGCGGATGTTCAACGAAGGCGACGAAATAGGTCTTTTTCAGCGACTGGGCTTTAACGCGGTGTTCTACGGAGAAGTATTATCTGGAAGCAGGATGCCTAACCTGATGTATATGACCACATTCGAAAACAAGGTATCGCGCGACGAACACTGGAAAGCTTTCAGCAGCGATCCGCAGTGGAAGAAACTCTCTGCTATGCCGGAATACCAGCACAACGTTTCGAAAATCGATATATTCTTCCTTCACCCGGCTGCCTATTCCGATATCTGACATGCATTTCCTCTGGTGTCGCCACCAGCAGTCAGGGAGTGATTCCCATTACCTGGCGTAATGAGTTATAATCAGCGTCGGAAGCCTTTACAAATCCTTCGGCTCCATACAATTCGCGGAGAATTTCTTTTCCTTTTTCCTCGGTAGACAGCTTCACAAGTGCAACGTATAGCTTACGTGCCATTTCCGGGTTGAAGTTCTTTGAAAATACGATGGGATCATTTGGAATTCCTTCAGTCTTCGCGATCGTAACCACCTTTTTTTCCACATCGGGGTATTTGCTCTTTAGCCGCGCTCTGGCGTCCCGGATCTCCCCGTCTGCTGCGGGCGGAGAATAGAAAGTCGCACCGGCGTCGACTTTTCCCTCGTATACGAGCCTCACCACCTCGTCGTGCTTTTTTACAAAGATCGCACTGGCGGTCTTTACACCGTTTTTGTCGAGCAGCTGTTTCGGATAGAGATAGCCTGACGTTGATAGCTCATCCGTATAAGCTATAGACTTTCCCTGCAAGTCTTTAATGCTCTTAATACCGGAGGCAGCCCGGCAGATTATTTGCCCGAAGTAAACCGACTGCCCGTAACGCACGGAACGCAGTTTCACCATCGCGCCGTGTCTTTCGTGCGCCAACACATAACTTTGACTGCTCATGATGGAAAAGCATGGCGATGGCAAACCGAAATTATCCACCAGTTCGTCGTACGACTTGGGAATGACAAGCTCGATGTTGAATCCCGTTTCCTTTTCCAGGAAGCCGGTGATGAACGCACCGCTTTTATCAAGGGATTCTATAGACAGCGACGGCGTCAGGTAAAAATTGACCGTATTCGTTTTCTGTGCGAAAACACAGGGCGTTACCAGGCACAAGGAAACAAATAATGCAACACGGAGTAAAACTCTTTTCATGAACAACTAATTTAAACACGAGGGAAAAACTTTTATTCTAAAGGGATCCTTTTTTATATTCTTCAACGGCATGGTTAGCTGCCCGTGCTGTGAGCGCCATAAAGGTGAGAGACGGGTTTTGACACCCGGTAGAGGTCATACATGCGCCGTCGGTTACGAATACATTTTTGCAACTATGCAACTGGTTCCATTTGTTCAGCAATGAAGTCCTGGGATCCCGGCCCATTCTGACACCGCCCATCTCATGGATGTCGAGGCCGGGCGCCTGTTTACTGTCATTCGGCGTGATGTTCTTGCACCCTCCCGCATCCAGCATCTCCTGCGCCTGGGTGAGGAAGTCGGCGAGCACTTTCTCATCGTTATCGGTGTAACCAACGGACGTGATGAGTTGTGGAATACCCCACGCATCTTTCTGGTCGCTGCTCAATCTCACGTGGTTACTTTCAACCGGAATGGTTTCACCCTGCATCATCATGTAAACACTCCATATCCCAGGCTTTGCCACCGATTCTTTCAGTTCCGCGCCAATAGCGTCGCTGCTTCCGCTCATTCGTCCGGCGGAGTAAAAAGTCATGTATCCGCGCATAAACTCCTCTTCCTGCTTGCGGACATTCCGGAATGATGGAATAGCCACCGCGGTGGGTCTGCGTCCGTAATAATAACTGTCGGGGTATCCTTCAAAAGTGGCCGTCACACTTCCCCTGTAGTTATGGAATGCCACATACTTACCTAACAACCCGTTATCATTGCCCAATCCGTTTGGAAACCTGGACGAGGTGGAGTTGAGAAGGATAAGGTTGGTATTCAGACAGGCTGCATTTACAAAAATAATCCCCGCAAAGTATTCGGACATTTCACTGGTGTTTGCGTCGATTACCCGTACGCCTGTCGCCTTGCCCTTCTGATCGTCATAGATGATCGAATGAACTACGGAGTGAGGCCGTAACGTCATGTTCCCGGTTTTCATCGCCCATGGCAAGGTGGATGAATTCGCGCTGAAGTATCCGCCAAACGGGCAGCCGCGTTCGCACAACGATCTTGCCTGACATTGTCCGCGACCTTGTTGCTTGTGTATTTCCTGGGGTTCTGTCAGGTGAGCACAGCGGCCGATGACGACGTCGCGGTCCTTGTATTTTGATTTTATTTTTTCACGGATGTGTTTTTCCACACAATTCATTTCCCACGCTTTCATGACCTCGCTGTCGGGAAGAGTTTCCAGCCCGTCGCGTTCACCGCTGATCCCGGCGAATTTTTCCACGTAAGAATACCAGGGAGCCAGGTCATCATAACGAATAGGCCAGTCGACGGCAAATCCGTCGCGGCCCGGTGCTTCGAATTCAAACCGGCTCCAGCGCTGCACTTGCCTCGCCCACAGAAGGGATTTACCACCGGTCTGATACCCGCGGATCCAGTCAAAAGGCTTTTCCTGTATATATGGATGCTCCGCGTCTTTTACAAAAAAGTGCTTTGTCGCGTCGCTGAACGCATAACAACGGTCAGCAACAGGGTTGGCATCACGCATTTCGTGCGGTAATTGTCCGCGATATGGAAAATCCCAGGGATTCCTGGTCGCTGTCGGATAATCTTCAAGATGTTTTACTTCACGGCCGCGTTCCAACACGAGTGTCTTCAGTCCCTTGTCGCACAACTCTTTGGCTGCCCAGCCTCCGCTCATACCGGAACCGATTACAATCGCATCGTATGTCATTTGATCCCGGGCCGATCCGATTACATTCATTTTAGGGTTGATTTTATCACAAAGTAGGATTTAAAAACCTGTCTGCAAGGGATTACAGGCTTGAAATAATGTAAAAATTATTTCATACACTTGTTGTCGCACGGCGGCGTTCGCAGGCTTTCGCCACAGCAAGAATCTTTCTTTGAATGCTGATCAATCTTCAACTCTTAAAAGGTGGCAAAGCACCTTTTTGATCCTGTTACCCGTATTGTGACACATTTGAATTGGCGATGTGTGATAATTTTACTTTTTTCGAATGAAAATTGGAAATGATGAGACCTTACTACTTAGCCCTGATCGTCGCTATACCTCTCTGGCTTGCGTCTTGTGGTGAAAAGAAAGACAGGGAAACCGATGCCCCCCTGGACACGCTGGCAATTTCTTATTCGGTCTTAAAAACGTTACCTCACGATGTGGAGGCATTTACCGAAGGCCTTACGATAGATGGTAATAAGGTATTTGAAAGCACCGGGCAAAACGGAAAATCCTGGGTGGCTGAAGTTGATCCGGGATCGGGTGTTCATGCTAAAAAAGTGATCCTTGACAGCCGATACTTTGGGGAAGGTATGACCATCCTGAACAATAAGCTGTACTACCTGACCTGGCAGACGAAGGTAGGGTTTATCTACGATGCTGATACGTATAAGCAGGTGGGTGAATTCAAATACGACACGGAAGGATGGGGCCTTACCCACAACGACCGGGAACTGATCATGAGTACAGGATCGGAAAAATTGTATTTCCTCGATACCACAAATCTCAAAGTAGCCCGTACGCTTACGGTTACGTACCAGGGTGAAAAAATGAAGAACCTGAACGAGCTCGAGTATGTCGACGGTTACATTTATGCAAATATTTACGAGACTTCATGGATTGTAAAAATTGATGCTTCCACCGGTAAAGTGGTTGGTCGCCTGGATCTTTCCACCCTCGCCGATGAAATAAAGAGGATGTATCCCAATACGAACGAACTAAACGGTATTGCCTACGATAAGAATTCGAAAGCTTTCCTGATCACGGGAAAAAACTGGCCGAAGTCTTATTTAATCAGGCTGCAGTAGTACTGCCGATCTCACATTACCCACGATGCTCCTGCGGGAGCGGAGGAAAATTTCCACAGAAAAGAAACTTTTCGCTGGTTCGGAACATCACTATGCAATAGGTGATTTCCGCAAATGGTAACGAGGGAGTCACCAACTTAGAAGGTTGAACGTGTTATAACCACTGGCCATGAAAAACATCGTGATCGTCTTGTGCCTTTTTTCATTCCATCTTGCGGCACAACCAACGCAGGAAGTACAAAAAATCGGACATGCGGACTGGCAATACATTTTTAGCAAGCTTCCGGAATTCAAACAAATCGAGAATGATTTGAAAATTTATGAAGGTCAGTTGCAGACCCGGCTAAAAATGAAAAGTCAGGAGTTGGAGGCTAAATACAAAGCATACCAACAAATGCCCGCGTCTACACCGGACGCCATCAAAAAGGACAAAGAATCGGAACTGGCTTACCTGCAGGAAAACCTGCAACGTTTCCAGCAAGACGCACAGTCATCCATGCAGAAAAAACAAGATGAACTGGTGGCGCCTGTATTTGCTAAAGTGGGCAGCGCAATTGAGGAAACCGCTCGTGAAAACGGTTTCAGCTATATTATAAATCCGCAAATGATGGGCGGTGGGGATGTACTGATGTTTGTGGATGAAAGATACAACATCTCCAACCTTGTGCTCAGGAAGCTCGGCGTTGATGTGCCGGTATCAGTACCTTCGAGATAATCAGAAAGCTTCTAAACTCGTGTTGCCATCCGTATCAGGTAACGATCTTTTTAAAGGCAAAACGTTTGATCGAATACCCGACGATCATCCCGAAACCGGCGAAGCCGAGCATGATCAGCAGGATGTTCTCCTCGAAAACAGATGTCTTCAGGTTTAAAAAACGCCCCACAAAATATCCAACCGTACTGACAGTGCTTGCCCACATCAAGCCGCTCACCAGACTATAAAAAAGATACTGGTGGAGTTTAATCGTGCTCATTCCAATTACAAGCGGGATCACCACGCGCAACCCGTAGAGGAACCGGTAAGAAAAAAGGATCTGGATCTTATTGTCTTCAAAAAAATGTTGGACCGGTGCAACTTTGGCTTTCAGCCCGGGCCGTTTTTCAATGAAGTACTTGCCATTCAGACGCCCGATGATAAAATACAACCAGTCGCTGATGAATGAACCGGCGAACCCAAAGAAAACGGTGTAGGGCCCTTCGAACAAACCCCTGTGGATCAGTGACGATGCCACGAGGATCGCCGTCTCTCCTTCGAAGAACGTTCCAATAGTAAGAGCGATGTATCCGTATTTATCAAGAAATTCCTCCACACCCAATGATTAAGAAATTGTACGTGCCCGATAACGGCGATGTTCCGTTACAACGGCGCACGGTTGTCCAACTTACACAAATTATCCATTCCAATATGCATCAGGGCATCGCCGACGTTGATTACCGGTATGTTATTTAATCCGATCACATAGCCTTTTTCGTGAGCGATGACCTGTTCTTTAAATTCGCCGAACGGATCAGTGATGGTTCCTACCCATTCGCCTGCGTGCACCAGCCGGCCGCATTTTACATTGGACTGAAACAGCCCGGCGTTTCTCGCTCGTATCCATGATGTGCTCCAGATGACACGGTTCTCTTCGTTAGGTTCCGGCGCCCAGTCAATCATATTCAGATGCTTCATCATCTGCAGGGTTCCCGAAATACCTTCTTCTATCGCCTGTTGATCAAAACGCAGGGATTCTCCTCCCTCATAAACAATAATGTTCTTTCCTTTTCTGGAGGCTTCCTTACGCAAGGAATTCGGACGGAATGGTGCATCGATCGTAAAAGGTGCGTGGAATGCTGCCGCCAGCTCCGTATTGGTACTGTCCTTCAACACGGCCCTGACCTGCGGATAGTTTGTACGCATAGCGCCGCCTGTGTGAAAATCAATACCAACATCGATGAAAGGAATTACTTCGCGCATCAGGTTGTAAGCCACACGGCTGGCCAGCGATCCGCTTTTATTACCGGGAAACGAGCGGTTGATATCCTTTCCATCCGGTACATCGCGCGAATAGTTCAGGAACCCGTAAACGTTTACAATCGGCATACAGACCGTTACACCACGCTTGGGGCGGTTAAGTCCGCTGTCAAGCATCCGGCGCACGATCTCCATACCATTGATCTCATCGCCGTGCATTCCCGCTGTCAGGGCCAGAACCGGTCCGTCCTCCTGTCCGCGGCTCACATAAATCGGCGTGTCGATAACCGTGTGGGACGGGAGCCTCGCGATATTGATATCGATCTCTCTGAACTCACCCGGGTGAATCTCTTGTCCGGCAATAATTATTTTACGCAATGCTTAGGGATCGGATGTACGATTAAGTGATACCAGTATTCCACCACTAATTTATAATAATCGTTCTTTATTGCCCTACACCAGCTACCACAAAGGGAATATTCCTGTCGCGAAAGGTCGGTCAGGCGTTGATCTTGTCCTTTTGTATCTTTTTTTTCCCGGCCTTCGTTTCGAGGTATTTGTAAATTTTACCGGCTATATCCACTTTGGTCGCTCCTTCAATTCCTTCCAGGCCCGGCGACGAGTTCACCTCGAGGATAAGCGGACCCCGGTTCGAAGGAATCATATCAACTCCGGCCACATCAAGTCCCATTTTTTTTGCTGCGGTTACCGCGGCATGACGCTCCAGCCGGCTGAGCTTAACCACGGAAGCTGTTCCCCCGCGGTGGAGGTTGGATCGGAATTCTCCCTCCTTCGCCTGTCGTTTCATAGCACCGACGACTTCGCCATTTACGACAAAAGCGCGGATATCGGCGCCTTTGGCTTCCTTGATAAATTCCTGCACAATGATACGGGCATGCAGTCCGTGAAATGCTTCGATCACCGACTTTGCGGCCTTTTTATTCTCTGCCAGTACAACCCCGAGTCCCTGGGTGCCTTCGAGAAGTTTGATCACAACGGGCGCACCACCCACAGCCTCGATAATCCCCTCTGTTTCCCTGGAATAATCCATAAAAATAGTCTTCGGCAATCCCAGGCCTGCACGTGACAGGATCTGAAGACTCCTGAGTTTGTCGCGTGAACGAATCAACGCCTGCGACTCCACCGTGGTGAAGACTTTCATCATTTCAAATTGTCTTACCACGGCAGCGCCGTAAAAAGTCACCGAAGCGCCGATCCTCGGAATGATGGCATCAAAGTAATCGAGGCGCCTGCCCTGATACAGGACCATCGGATTTTTCCTTTCAATAAAAAGAACACATTTCATATGATCGATTATCTCGACCTTATGCCCACGTGCTTCTCCGGCTTGCTTCAATCTGCGTGTTGAGTAAAGCCTGGCGTTTCGCGATAATATGGCGATGTTCATAGGAGGCTGGTTGCTGTTGTTATTTTTTCTTCCGCTTAAGCGAAAGCTTTCTGTTCTTTTCCTTGTAAGAAAGGTTTTTCCTGGTGATATCAATGAGGAATCGGTTACGCAGTATTTTTCGTCCGATCAGAATGGGAAATTTAAGAGAACCGCGGTTGCTGAGGGAGAATTCAGTTGTTATTTCTTCATTAAATATTTTCAGCGACGTAACAATCACGAATCGCCGTTCTACTTCTCCGAAAGAATTTCTGATATCACGTTCTTCGAACTCTTCGAAATAAAATGTCATCCCGGTAAATTCGGGATGTTCCTCGTCCAGCAAAATAAATTCGAGAATGTTATTGACGACACTTGCCCGGTGACAATGAAGGCTTGATGTGTACGCCCCGGTATCAACCTTTGCGTGAATATTAAACAACCCCAGCTGCGGGAGATCAACCCGATCGTAACGGCCTAAAATTTCCATTGTTATATCCGCGTGAATCCCACACGCAATTGCCTCAAAAGGTAATACTTTATTCGGTTCCCGTAACGGGCTTTCGGTTAACAATTATCAGGTACGGCAAAAACGGGTATAAACTAAAAAGGCTCCGCACAACGGAGCCTTTTCTTATGCTTTTTTATTTATTAACCCTTTACCTTGAAGGCGACGGCAGTATTCTCCCATTTCAGCAATACCTCGTCTTTCCCCAGACTGATGTTGAAAGTTTCTACAAAATTTTCCGTTTTCCCAGGCTTAACCGTAACCCGAAGAGCATCGTCATCCTTCTTATATTCATAGGCGCCCATTTGTTTCGCCACCTTGTTGATGATGATCGTCCACTCGGTCTCATTCGGGATAGTGAACAATGAGTACTTACCCGCCGGGAGATCCTTTCCTTCTATCTTCACCGGTTTGTCGAATTCAATGGTCGTAGCGGCATTTGCACCAGTTCTCCATACTTCTCCGAAAGGTTCCTTTCCGCCAAGCATCTTCCGGCCCCGGGCTGAGGGTTGGCAATACACGATCTTGACCTTCGCAGCCCCAAGTTTTCCTTCTACGGTTGCCTCGGGACTCAGTGGCTTGTTCTGCGCAACGACAGCGGAAAGAGCCGTCACAAAAGCGAGCACTAAAAATGTAATTTTTTTCATAGTGGGTTTAGTGTTAGAATTATTACTGTATTACATACGTAAAAATGCCCCGAGTAGCCGGGGCATTTTTATCCTTATATAACAACCTGTAAACTATTCGTAAGAACGGCATATTTACCCATTTGGTTTATCCGCAGGTATAATTTTTTGAAAAACCTTTAATCCCAAAAGAAGCGTATGACCCCGCAGTCTAATAAGTCATTGACTGGCAGACATTTTCGGTGAAATCAAATTTTCGGAGGGTGGTCCTTCCCGCAGGTGTCGCGGATAAATTGCGGTTCGTCTCATTTCCCGCCGTTTCAATTTTTCAGGTGTGATATTTCCCCTGTCAAAAAAAATAAGCATCATTTTTTCATCTCAAAACCTGTACGCAAGGGTTCACCATGAAAATCACAACCTATTTCCCCATACTCGTGCTTCTTTTGGTTTCCGCGGCGTGTGAAGAGGAAACAGAGACCACGGGTTTTACCGTAACCTCCGGTACGGCATTGGAGGCGGCCGGCACTCAAACCATTACCATCAATCTTGGCAAAAAGGTAACGTCATCGGTGACCGTTACTTATGTCGTAGGCGGCACCGCATCGGTGGACGCCGATTATAAAATTCTTTCCAATACTAACTATTACACGGATACAAATTCGTCGTTTACGCTCACGGTGCCGGAAGGCAGCTCAACGGCAACGCTTACCTTTGAGCTGATCGATGATATCCAGGTGGAACCTGTCGATGAATCCATATTTTTTCAGATCACTGGTATTTCAGATACAGACCTGGCGGGTGCAATTCAAAATACCCAATACTTCTTTGCTGTTGAGGACAACGATACACCACCTGCCACCGGATTGCAGGTTGACCTTTCGTGGTACCTGGAAGATGGCATCTCCGTTAACAACGCAAACTTCGATCTGTACCTGGCACGTGATGTTCAGGTGAACGAGGACGGTGACATCACCGCTATGGAGCTCGTCGACGGAGTCCGGAGCGCAAACACAAAAGGTTTTGAAACATTTGTGATGGATGAAACTTTAAGCGACGACGAATACTACATCATCATCCGATTTGTAAAAGGGACAATGGATGCAAATGTATTTCTGCACATGTGCCAGGGGAACGACTATGGTGTCGCCTCGGGTTGGGTCACAACGGATTATGTAGGCAAGGACATTTATTACGGACCGGTCACCAAAACAGGTAACAATTTTGTTTTCCGGTAGGAAGATTCAGCACCCTACCTGCCTCCAAAGGGATTAAGCGATGAGAGGGCGCGCTTACCGCCACCCATCTTATTCATGGTTTTCATCAGCTTGCGCATGTCACCGAATTGCTTGAGCAATTGGTTAACCTGTTGTACGGACGTACCACTTCCCGCAGCGATCCTGTTCTTGCGACCTCCATTGATCAGGTCCGGATTTTCTCGTTCCTGGTTGGTCATCGACCGGATGATCGCTTCTATGGGTTTGAATGAATTATCGTCAATATCCACGTCCTTTATCGCCTTGCCCATCCCGGGGATCATACCGAGCAGGTCTTTCATATTTCCCATTTTCTTGACCTGCTCGAGCTGGGAGAGGAAGTCATTAAAATCGAACTGGTTCTTTCGGATCTTCTTGTTCAGCCGGGCAGCCTCTTCTTCATTGAAGACTTCCTGCGCTTTTTCAACCAGCGAGACAACGTCACCCATACCGAGGATCCGGCTGGCCATACGTTCGGGATAAAAACGGTCGAGGGCATCCATCTTTTCCCCAAGACTCATAAACTTGATCGGTTTGTCCACGACACGCCGTATCGACAATGCCGCTCCTCCCCGTGTGTCGCCGTCGAGTTTGGTGAGGACAACGCCGTCGAAGTTCAGTCGTTCATTGAAGACTTTGGCTGTGTTCACGGCATCCTGACCCGTCATCGAATCCACCACAAACAATGTTTCGGACGGCTTTAACGCGTCCTTCAGCCGGGAGATCTCATTCATCATCTCCTCATCTACGGCCAGGCGGCCGGCGGTATCGACGATCACGATGCGGAAGTTATTTTTCTTCGCATGTTCGATGGCTGCCCTGGCGATCTTTACGGCATCTTTGTTGTCGGGTTCCGCATACACCTCCACACCCACCTGCTCTCCCAACACCTTCAGCTGGTCGATCGCCGCAGGCCGGTAAATATCGCACGCGGTGAGCATCACAGACCGGCCCTGCTTTTTGAGGTAATTTGCCAGTTTGCCCGAAAATGTCGTTTTACCGGAGCCCTGTAAACCGGCGATAAGAATTACAGCCGGGTTCCCTTCGATCCTGATATCCTCACTCTGACCACCCATGAGGGCAGTCAGTTCATCGTTCGTGATCTTGACCAGCAACTGGCCCGGGGAAATAGCGGTAAGCACATCCTGGCCCATCGCTTTTTCCTTGATGTCATCCGTAACTTCCTTAGCTACCTTGTAGTTCACATCCGCGTCGATCAACGCTTTGCGGATTTCCTTTACAGTCGTCGCAACATTGATCTCCGTGATCTTTCCTTGTCCTTTCAGATTCTGAAAGGCTTTATCCAGCTTTAAACTTAAATTATCAAACATGATCGATAGATTTCAAAAGGTCGAACAATTCCAAAAAGTTGATTCAGGAGCTATAATCCGCCATTTCCAGCGATAGTTCTCCAACCAAGAGGTCAAAGTTAAGGCGGCGAATCCTAAAGAAAAAGGGGAATAATTTCTTCTTTCACCCGCTGCCGGATAAGCTGGAAAGCATCCGCCACAGCCACCTCTTCCGGAATCTCGCCGTTCACCAGGGTGATCACTGTCGCTCCACCCAGATGCAGCAGTTCTTCGTCGCCCAGTTCATTCTTGCCTGCGACTATAAACAATGGTTTTTTGTATTTCCGGGCAAGATCGGCAATTCCTTTCACGACCTTTCCGGACAGGGTCTGCTCATCGACCTTACCCTCTCCGGTAATGACTACATCGGCATTTTCCACCTGCGCTTCCAAACCGGTGTATTCGATTATAAAATCCATACCCCGCCGTATGGTAATGTTTGCAAGCGCCATCAAGGATGCTGGCAGTCCGCCACCGGCACCGGCCCCGGGAAAATCCAGCTGCCGGTTGACGGATTCTTCCATTACTTTTTTGTAGTGACTGAGCCCCTGGTCCAGTTCTTTTACCATGTTTATGTCGGCTCCCTTTTGCGGGGCAAAAACATATGCCGCACCACGGGGACCATACAACGGATTGTCTACGTCGCAAAAAATGGTGAACGCCACTTGCTGTAGCCGCGGATGGATATCCGACAGGTCGACCCGGTGGATGTGAGTCATATTTTTTCCAACCGGACTCAGCCTTTGGCCCGACACCGAATAAAACTTCACGCCGAGTGAATCGGCCATACCCATGCCTCCGTCGTTCGTGCCGCTTCCGCCGATTCCCATGATGATGTGCTGAACGCCGTTCTCCAGGGCATGGCGGATCAGGTCGCCTGTACCCGCCGTTGTGGTCAGCAAGGGGTTGCGTTCCGTTTTTGCCAGCAACTGAAGTCCCGAGGCCGTTGCCATTTCAAGAAAAGCCGTCCGTCCGTCCTTCGAGATACCGTAGCCGGAAGTTATCTCCCTGAACAAAGGATCACGTACACGAACCTTCACCGGCGTACCACCGCTGTATTCAGTCAATAATTCGCAAGTCCCTTCGCCGCCGTCGGCCATCGGTATGGCTATTACACGCAGGTTATCACCGCCGGTGTTCAGTCCTTCGCGAAGCGCATCACAAACCTGCCGTGCCGACAAGGACCCTTTGAATTTATCCGGAGCAAGCAAAATGTTCATACCCGTTTAAGTCCGTTCCGGACCCGTTACACATTTAAAACGAAGGACCTTATTCACTATATCGGAAAGGAATGTATGGAAAAACCTCACCGGCCGCAAAAGCGGAAATATTCGCGGGGAGTTCCAGGAAGCCGGTAACGTCTTTCAGATTTGCGAAATCACCCGAACCTCCTCCCGGGGCGGGGTAAGCCATCAGCTTTCCACTTTCATTTCTTACGGATACCTGAAGAAAATAAGTCAGGTTGTCGGAAAATGAAAAATCCCTGGCCAGTATCGCGACCGTAGTCATGCATTTCAGTCCAACGCTTTCCTGCAACCAGGGCTTTATATAGCGGTAAAAACACATGTATGTGGATACGGGATTACCGGGCAGAGCAAATACAGTCGGTCCTTTCAGTCCGATTCCAAACCAGAACGGCTTGCCCGGCCGTTGATTCACCCCCTGAAAAAGTCGTTGGATGCCGTTCTCTTCCAGCACCTCGGGAACAAAATCAAATTTCCCCTTTGAAACGCCACCGGAAACAATGATCACCTCGTAGGTGTCGATGATCTCTTTCATCGCAACGAGCATCTGATCCTTGTCATCCGCCAGGTGAAAGGTGTCGCCCTTCCATCCCAATGTTCTCATGGCCGCCTGGATGGCATACGTATTTGATCTGCGGATCTGGTGCGGCAGCGGTGATGCGTCAACGGGTACCAGTTCGTCGCCGCTGGAAATGATCGCCGCTCTGGGAAGGGAAAACACCGCCACCTTGCTTTTCCCTACAGCGGCGAGCAGGGCAATCTCTGCGGGAGAGAGCATCGTCCCCGCTTCCATTAATATACTTCCCGCGGCTGCATCGTTTCCCCGGCGATGGATATTCTGCCTCTTCAGGACTTTCACGTCCGATACCGAAGCCACCCCCCCTGCCATCTGCAGATCTTCGTAACGGATCACGGTATCCGTTTCCCCAGGCAGCACTGCACCTGTCATAACTTCCAGGCAACTACCGCTGTTCTTCAGGAATTTTTGTTCCTCGCCTGCAGCCTGTATCCCCTCGACCGGAAATTTTCTCATTCCATCTTCCCAATCCCTGAAGCGGATGGCAATTCCATCCATCGTGACACGATCGAACGGGGGAAAGTCCCGGTCGGCGGCGATCCGCTCCGCCAGTACTCTATTGACTGCATCCGCGGCGGGTATCATTTCCACGGATGGTTTAAACAGGTTCTTTAAAACTATTGTTGACGCCTCACTGACACTTACCATGTTTATTTATTTTAACTTTGTCTGATCACAAGGTACATGAGTAAAAAGAAATTTACACACATCGATTCATCCGGCAATCCGGCGATGGTCGATGTTTCCGGAAAGAAAATCACAAAACGCACGGCAAAAGCGCAGGCCACTGTTCACGTTGGTGATGAGATCCTAAGCCAGATAAACGGAAACGAACTCGTCACTAAAAAAGGTCCTGTATTTCAGACGGCGATTATAGCCGGTGTCATGGGGGCGAAAAAAACGTCGTCCTTGATCCCTTTTTGTCACCCGCTTGGGCTGGAGGATTGCCAGGTGAAGATACAGGTAAAAAAAAACCGGATCGTTATCGATACTTCGGCGACGATCACATCCCGGACCGGCGTCGAGATGGAAGCGCTGACCGCAGCATCCGTCGCGGCGTTGACCATCTACGATATGTGCAAAGCGCTTTCCCACAATATCGTCATCGGGGAAATAAAACTGATGGAAAAAACAGGTGGTAAAAAAGATTTCAAACGCTGAACGGACATGACATTTCGGAAAAGACTGTATTTAACCCTTGAGCCTACGGAGAAGGGCGGTTTGGCGGAACGAACATTTGAGGTCCTTCTCATTATCATCATACTGCTGAACATCTTTGTAATCATCCTCGACTCCATCAAGGAAGTCAGTATGAAGTACAATGAATTCTTCAGGGACTTCGAAATTTTTTCACTGATCTTTTTTACCCTTGAATACATCGGCAGAATTTATTCCATCGTTGAAAAGCCCCTCTACAGGCATCCCGTTAAAGGCCGGCTCCGCTATGCCCGCACACCGCTGGCGATCGTCGATTTACTGGCTTTTATTCCTTTCTATCTGATCTTTCTGCCCATAGACCTCCGTTATCTCAGGATATTCCGGCTGATGGCTTTATTCAGGATGTTTAAAATGGCCCGTTACCTGCATGCCCTCAGTATCTTCAAGCGTGTACTGGTTCAGCGTAAAGAGCAACTCGTACTTAGTTTTCTCTTCATCCTTTTTATCCTCGTGATCGTATCCTTTATTATGTTTTACGTCGAGAACGCCGCACAGCCGGACAAGTTTTCCAGTATTCCGGCAACGATGTGGTGGGGTATAGCCACCATCACCACGGTAGGTTACGGTGATATGGTACCGATTACTGATCTTGGTAAGTTCCTGGGTGGAATCTTTGCCATTGCCGGGGTGGGCTTGCTAGCCTTGCCCGCCGGTATCCTATCCTCCGGTTTTTTTGAAATGCTTCACGTTGAAAAAGATCCTAAAAAAGAAAATGTAAAATGTCCTCACTGTGGAAAAGATATCCATATGTGAACCGAATCTACTTCATTACTTTTCATAAAGGATCGTCAGTTCCACCCTTCGGTTCTTCGACCTGTCTTCTTCCGTTTCGTTGGCGTTCAGCGGCTCTGTAACGCCCTTGCCTTCGGCACTGATACGGCTGGGCTCCACGCCTTGTTCAGCAAGATAATCCTTCAGTGACTGGGCGCGGTGGATGGATAGTCGCATATTGAATTTTTCGGATCCCACATTATCCGTGTGACCCACCAGACGGACTTTAAGTTCCGGGTTATCGATCAGCGCCTTCGCCAGTCCGTCCAGGTACTCCGTTGCATCCTTGTCTAGGGTTGTGCTGTTGAACTCGAAATTAAAATGCAAGGTGGCCTTTTCCAGGACCAACGGCTCATGACTCACATGCCCCGCGTTGGCTTGCGTGACCACCGAATCCTGTTTTTGTTTCAGGCGTGTGCTCAGATCTCCCTTTCCTGCGCGCTTCACTGATGCCGAGTCGGTTGAAGCTTTAACCGGGGCAGGCTTTTTCACTCCGACGGAAGCGCCGAGCTTTTTCCCGGGTTGTGTTCTGCCCGCCTGGTTCTGAACAACTTTGCCGTCCTTACCGGTTGTACTTTTTTTCTTCTTATTCCGCGTGATTAGTTTTCGGAATGCGAGAGCGACCTCGAAGGCACCCGTGTTCGCCGCATTGCGTTTCAGCACGGGAAAGTCGTAGGTGAACCCCGCCGAAAAGTTTTCACGGTGAAACTGGAAACCTAAAATACCGGATCTTCCAAAAACATATTTTGTGATCAGATCTACATGGGTGGGTACCTGTTTTGGATTTGACTTCAGGTCGCAACGAATGATCGCACCGGTATTTATAACATTGGTAGAACCGCTGCGTGTATATAACACTTCCGGGTAGATGCTCATATTGCCTTCGTGGTAAATCCGGAAACCCAGCGCGCCGACGAGCGTGGAATTCAACTGGTTGGTCGTTTCAAGAAAAGAATCCTCCGGCCTGTTAAAATCAAAAAAAGAAATATCCCAGTAAGCGACATGGTTTCCTTTTTTATCAACCTGCTGCCAATGCAACCCGGCGCTGAATGTCATGAAATTATTTTTTAACGTTCCCAGGTTTTCGCCGGAAGCGATCGACTCGTCAAAACCACGGTCAGGGATGTATTGCGACCCCGTGTAGAGGCCATCTATATCCATTTTGCGAGTCTGATACAATGCTTTAATTCCAAGTGAAAGGCTCTGAACCCCGGACAGGTTGACATTCACGGCATACGACAAGGCAATTTCCTGTGTATTAAAAATTCCCGCGCTTCCGGACCGGTCGTCCAGCAACGACAGGCCTACACCCGACCATCGCTTTCCGTCGCCGGTAAGCAGTGGATACGATACATTGATGATATTGCTGTTCAAATGAAACCCACCGTCGGTTGCCTGATTCCTGTAATCAAAGCTCAGCGATGCGTAATCCGAACTGGCTACTGTTGCCGGATTGATACGCTGGGGAGTAAAATTATACTGGCTGAATTGGAAATACTGCGAAAAGCAAGGAGTTGCCAAAACAATACACAGTCCTGAAATGATACTTCTCATTATACAGCGCTTATCGGACCAACACAATGGACCCGGAATCCTTTCCATTCAGCAATACCCTGTCGCCGGACGGTACCTCGCCTTTTACTTTCCAGAAATAAACACCAGCCGGTTGCTTTACACCATTTCTGGTTCCATCCCATCCCCGTTGTACCGCCTCGTTCACATCGGTGGTTTTGAAGACCAGGCTTCCTTCACGGTTATGAATGGTAAAGTTAAAATCTTTTACGGATGAAAGGCCGTATACTTTCAACGCATCGTTCTTGCCGTCGTCATTCGGCGTGAAGAGGTTCGGAATAAACCCGGCTCCTTCGACGATGATGTTCACGGATGCCACGTCCGTACAACCTAACGAATCGTAGCCGGTCACAGTGTATTGTATCGTCGTCGCGGGGGATGCCATGGGATTCGGAATATTCGCCTGACTTAAACCCGTTGAAGGCGTCCAGATATAAGTGGCGGCTCCGGTGGCGATCAGTTGTATTTCCGATCCTTTCAGAATTTTGAAATTGTCGCCATTCAACTGTAAAACAGGTTTACTGATCTTCACTGCGGTCTTCCGTATGATGGTACAACCGGCATCGTTGGACATGGTCAGCATCACGGAGTCCGGTTGTGAAACATTGTACGTAATTGAATTGGCTGTGCCGAGGTCTCCTTTTAACTGACTGCTCCAGGTGATGTTATTCCAGCCGGCCTCGGCTGTGAACTGAATGTCGCTACCCTGGCACGCATACCTATCCCTGACTTCTGTTTTAAGGGTGTCATCGTTCATACTAATGGCCCAGACTTTCAGACCGCCACAACCGGATGTCGCCGGGTTGTAGTAAAACACGGTGTCACTTTTTTCCGCCGTCAGGGTCAAGCCGTCTGAAATTCCCAGGAAGCCCTCCGAAAACGAGAACCACAATGCGTCGGGAGGAGAAGAGAGTGTAAGCGCCTCGTTTGAACAAACGGATAACGTTTCCGCTTCAGCGTTGACGCAATTCAAACCGCTTCCCACACAAGGAACGCTCGAATGCAGGGAATTGTCCACCGCCTGAATCGCGAACGTCAGATTAGCAGCGGACATCCTTTTTAACAACCGGAAGTTCTGCGTCCAGTTGTTGCCATGAGTGGGAAATAATCGTCGCTCATTTTCCATATCAAAATTACCGGCCTGATAGTCGAAGTGGCCGTTCAAATGCAAGTCGAATGTCAGGGACTGCACAGCGGTGTGATCATCGGCAGGTTTGTCCCAATACATAAACAACCTGTTAAAAACATTTACTGCAATCGCTCTTTTCGGTGGTCCGGGCTTGAGATTTTCGGCAGCAGGTTGATTTTCATAAAAAGCCAGGCGCAGGACATCCTCCGATATTACCTGGATCAGGTCGAGGTCGCCGTCGTGTTCAGCGTCGCCAAAAGACTGCTGTACCAGATCGCGGGAGTTCAACGTTTCTTCGTTTGCGCCATAACGAATAGTATTTAACGTGTCATTTGACAAAGTCCTTCCCGTATAATTCACATCCGGTATGCCGTCGGAATTAAGGTCGGCCATGAATAGCCTGGTTTCGTTCAGCGTGACCGGATCGGTTTTGATAACATAAACGCCGTCGGAACTTTCGTACAGGTGTGTTGACAATGTGTTGTTTTCTTCTTTCCCGGCAAGCAGCAGGTCGAACGTTCCGTCGAAGTTAACATCGCCGGCTGTGGTGATACCCGAGCGCCCCTCCGCCAGATAAGGTTTGAAAAACAGGTTGTTGTTGTTGATCAGGAATACGGTGACAAGAGAATCCGGGGCGACTGTTCCGCTGACAAACACGTCAAAGTTGCCGTCGCCGTTTGCATCCACTATCTCAAGGGCAGTCGCCCTGATCTTCAACGTATCATGTACCGTTTTCCAAACCAGCGCACTTTCTCTTTTCAACATTCTCAGGTAAAACCCGCCGTTATCTTCACCGCTAACGAGCCATTCGGGATGGGCGTCGTTATCAAGATCTGAATATGCCATCGCTTGATGAGTCTCCGTTGATACCTGCCGCTCTTCAAACTCGAAATTTCCCTTGTTGATATAAACATTCGTGAGCGGGCTGCCATTCCGTTCACCAGACACCAAAACATCGATTTTATTATCGCGGTCATAGTCCGTCAACAGGAAGGAAGTCATTTGGATAACCGGTTTGTGACCCGGATGCAGAACCGGCGTAGCTGTCGTATCACCTTTTACGTATTGAAAGTAGGATTTACCGCTTTGTGCCGTCGAGAACAGTAATACATCCAGCAGTCCATCGTTGTCGATGTCGACCCAATGTGCTTGCGTGGATTGGATCGAATCAGGCAGGGCTACATCGAATTGTTTCATGTAATGTTGCGCGTACGAGTGGCTACCCAGGAGAACAAGCAGCGCAATAAAAAATATCTTTTTCATGATTAACGGTTTTTGACTTTCTGCAACTGGAATGTTAAGGGTAATGATACACGGCTTGGTACCGCCTGGCCATTAAGCAACGCTGGATTCCATGCCGGCATGTTTTCAATGAGGCGGCGGGCTTCCCTTTCAAAGGGTTCACCCAGTGTTTGCCTGATCTCTATACCTTCCGGTTTTCCTTCAGCATTGATAACAAAGGAAATCGTCTGAACACCCTGAACAGAATCGCGGATACTTTCCACGGGATAGACCAGTTGCGAATTGAAGTATCTGTAAAGCGCGTCATAACCTTCTTTGGGTTCAGCCTGGACATAAGTACTCTCGGGCACTTTAGTCTCCGGTACCGGGAGTGGTTGGGTTGATTCCATTTTTGGATTCTTCGCGATCGCCTGAGGGAGGTCGCGTTGCACCCCGGAATCTTCATCCATGGAGGTTTCGGGTGTTTTCACCTCTTCGGTTTTCACCGGTTCTCCGTCCGTGGGGGAAATGTTTTGCACCGGCAGCTGCGTGTCAGGAACGTTTTGAACGGATGGATTGGTTTTTCCATCCAGTAAAAACCAAACGGCGATCGCGCTAATTGCAACGATGGGAATCACACGTTTCATCCAGGTAAACTTACCGCGCACGGTTGTTATCTGCTTCCGGCTGGCGATCAGTTTGTCGAAGTCCATATACCCCCGTATTTCTTCGTCTGATAGCTCTGGTCTCTGTTTCATTATTTTGATCTTTTGCTTCATTGCTTTTTCAAAAAGAGTTTCTTCATTTTATCCAATATCCGGTAGACTTTCACCTTCGCATAAGTTTCCGTTATACCGGTAATGTCCGCTACTTCTTTAAAGGGCCTTTGTTCAAAGAAGCGCAGTTCGATTAATTGCAGTTCTTCAACTTCCAGTTTCTCCAGGATCGACGGTAACCGCTGGCGCAGGTCTTCCAATTTTGTTTCCGCGGTCAACTCTTCGTAGAGGTGATCGACCATTTCTTCTTCCATTGTGACGAGCCGGTGACGTTTATTCTTCCGGAAAAAATCATTGCACTCATTCAACGCAATTCGGAATAACCATGCGGAGAATGGCAGTCCCCGGAAGGAATATTTATGGAGGTTCAGTAGTGCTTTTAGAAATACCTGCGAGGTGATGTCCGCTGTCAATGATTTTTCACCGATGCGGTGATGTACAAAAAGAAATATCCTTTTGAAATACTTTTCATACAATGGTCTAAATGCTTCAGGATCAGCCTGTGACTTTAAAATCAAGGATTCTTCATCCTGTGCCTCTTCTTTGCGTTGAATATCTTCTCTTAGCACGAATAATTTTCTTTAACTGGCTCAAATTCAACTCCTAAATGCAGAATTCCCAAAAAGATACAGGCGATGAAAATATTTTTAAAAATTAATAATGTAAAACGTCGGGGGAACAAGAACTTTTATTCCGATCTTGCGTGTTGGCTTTAAACTATAGTTGGCTTATGAAAACACTTGTGAAGATTCAGATCAACCCCATTCACCGCGATTTGATTATCGCGCTGGTCGCCGGGTTTACAATGGCCGTCATTCTTGTTTCGGCTGTCGTCATTGTTATCGGGTGACGATAACATTGTAAAAGAAAAAAGGGTCTCGCTGCGGCGGACCCTTTTTTTATTGTCATCCATTTTTATCAAGGTTAGGCCTTCACGGCCGCTTCCGGTCTTGCTGATATCCACTCTTCGCCGTCTTCAAAAACTTCTTTCTTCCAGATTGGGGCATTTGCCTTAAGGGTATCAATTATAAATTGACAAGCTTCAAATGAGTCCTTTCTGTGTGGTGTGGAAACCGCCACTACTACCGATGTTTCGCCCGGTCGCAATGTTCCGATCCGGTGGCTGACAGCCCATCCCAGCAAAGGCCATTTATGCGATGCTTCATCAATGATCTTGCGTATCTCAGCTACAGCCATGGTTTCATAAGCTTCGTATTCGAGCCAAACCACGTTCTTCCCATGGGCGTTATTGCGCACGGTTCCGACAAAAACATTAACAGCTCCGGCACCAAGACTCGAAGCTGTATCAATGACTTTTTGAACATCAATGTGCTTTTCTGTTATTTTGATCATGATGGTAGAGGGTTGCGTTGAACAATACTGAAGTGTAAATGAAGGTAAATAATTGCGATTCAAATCACAAAGAAAAAAGGCCCGTTTTCACCCGCCGCTGACCGGCGGAATAAGCGCTATTTCATCCGTAGCCTCCAGGATCCTGTCCTCGGCGGCATAATCGCTGTTAACCGCGATATAAAGGGAACGGAGCCCCACGAGCTCCGGAAAGCGTTCGCTCAATTCCGCACGCAGATCCGCAACAGTCGACCCTTTCATCTCAATCACCGTCTCTTTTCCGCCCAGAAAATCCTTGGTTATCCCAAAAGCCCTGATCTTGTACCTGTTCATTGTCTCTTCGTTTCGTTAATTTCGGTCATCCATCCGCGTCGTATTCCTTTGCTCCATAACAGGCCATCCTGACCCGGTATGCACAAGTAACGGGTAACTTATCACATCTTCCAAAATTATCCCTCAATAATCCATTCAAACAAGCTATTTGTAGCTTTTGTGCGTACAAACGACCTTTAACGGCAAACAGATAGCAAGGAACGGTTAGGCGATAACAGATATCGTTTCTTATCTTTGACACTGATCCAAACGCATTTTGACACCGCTTTTCGACAATCATGGACGCCCGATCAACTATCTGCGGCTGGCCGTTACCGACCGGTGTAATCTGCGTTGCTTTTACTGTATGCCGGAAGACGGTATCCGGTACCTTCCCAAAAAGGAACTTCTGACCTTTGAAGAAATCCGCAGGCTCATTTCAGTTCTCGCGTCTATGGGTATCACGAAGGTACGCCTGACCGGAGGTGAGCCTTTTGTGCGGACGGATCTGATGAAACTGATCCGTGATATCATAGAGATTCCGGGGATCAGTGACTTACACCTTACGACCAACGGCGTACTTACCGCTCCTCACATTCCGGAGCTGAAAAAACTAAAGATCGGATCCGTAAACCTCAGCCTGGATACGCTTGATAAAAAACGGTTTCATACCATCACGCGCCGCGACGAGTTCGATTCCGTTATGAATACCCTGACGCTGCTCATTGACAGTGGTATTCCTGTAAAGGTCAACGCTGTGGTGATGGATGGCAAAAATATCGAAGACATTTTACCGCTTGTTGAGCTCACCCGGAAAAACAATGTCGATGTCCGTTTTATCGAGGAAATGCCTTTCAACGGCGAAGGGAATCACTATCCGACGTTAACGTGGACCCATTCAAAGATCCTGGAGTACATCAGGAGCGCCCACCCCGGCATCGCGAAAATCAAGGATGCTCCATCCTCCACTTCGTATAACTACCACATTCCAGGGCACCAGGGGAACCTCGGTATCATCGCCGCGTTCAGTCGTACGTTCTGCGGCAGCTGCAACCGGATCAGGGTGACGGCTCAGGGTACATTGAAGACCTGCCTGTACGATGACGGCGTTTTGGATATCCGTCATTTACTGCGCAGCGGACTAGCCGACGAACTTATCAGGGAAAAGTTGCTGAGCGCTTTTCAAGCCCGCTCCAAAGACGGCTTTGAAGCGGAAGCAAAACGAAAGAATCACAATCCGGTTTCGGAATCCATGTCAACGATCGGCGGATGATATGATGAGATTTTTACCTGGCATCCTTCTCCTGGCGTCTCTTTGCTCTGACGCTCAGCCTTCTACTCCTACGGATGCATTTACAGTGAATGGCAAAGTCAAAACACCCCGGACATTCCGCCTATCAGACCTTCAAAAATTCAATACGTTCAATCTCGCCGACATATCCATCACAAATCACAAAGGGGAAGTGCATGGAACTGCCAAAAATTTATCCGGTGTCTTGCTTAGAGATATCCTTCAAACCATACCCCTCGATACCGACAATCCAAAGGATTTCAGCGCATATTATTTTGTATGCCGTGCCTCCGATGGATACAAAGTCGTCTACTCCTGGAATGAATTATTCAATACCCATACCGGGAATTCCGTTTATATCGTGACTGCGAAAGGTCAACAGCCGGCCGAGGAACTCGATGAAACCATACTGATGGTCTCCGCACAGGACATCCGTACCGGCAGGAGATATCTCAAAAATCTCCAGACGATCTATGTAGGCAGAGTGGACGACTAAATATGGAGTTCAATACAATAATACTTTCGTCGTGCTTCTTTGTTATAGCCCTTATATATTCATCTGTTGGTTTTGGCGGCGGTTCAAGTTACCTGGCGCTTCTCGCCCAGCCGGCGTTTATGCTGTTACCGGAAGAGATCAGGCCGATCGCGCTGTGCTGTAACATCATTGTGGTTACCGGTGGCTCTATCATCTTTTATAAAGAAGACAAGATCGTCTGGAGGGAGATGTGGCCGTTCCTGGTTTTCAGTGTGCCTATGGCATACGTTGGAGGTTTCTGGAAGCTGGGGCAGCAGGCGTTTTTTGTCATTTTAGGAATAACACTGATGATCGCTGCCCTGTTCTTATGGATCCAGCCGGAGAACATCAACCGGCCAAAAGGAAAAACAAATTCTCTCTTGCTGAATGTTTCGCTCGGGGGTGGTGTTGGATTTCTTTCCGGACTGGTCAGTATCGGGGGTGGCATATTCCTGTCACCGGTACTTCATCTGATGCGCTGGTCGGAGCCAAAAAAAATATCGGCGTTGGCGAGCCTGTTCATTCTCGTGAATTCCATCAGCGGGCTGGCCGGGCAGTTCATGCGCGGCCTTCCGCCGGTCAGGCCACTGTTGATCGTTCCGCTTTTGGTTGCTGTATTTGCCGGCGGGCAGATCGGCTCTCGGCTGGGTGCCCGGACGTTTAATCCGGTTTACATCAAAAGGATAACGGCGCTGCTGATCCTGGTGGCAGGCGCCTTCATTCTCAAAGAACACTGGTAACGCGCTAGTTGCTGATATCCATTTGCAGTTCCTGAACTTTGGGTGATTTTTCGGGCGTCAGGGTGAAGAATATCGTCAGATCTTTCTTTTCACCGTGCATCGTAAACGTACCACGAAGCTGGTTCTCGGGTATCAATGGAGTAACGGAAAGTATTTTTCCCGCCTGCTCCAACAGCCGCTTCGATTTTGCGATCCACGCATCACGTGACAGGTCGGGATAAAAATTTTCCGCCAGTATCTCGTTGCCGAGTGTCTCATCCCACGTACTGATCAGCTGTATAACCTGTTCCTTCTTTTTGCTGAGCTCGTCGGAAACGGGCAATACTCTTGGCTTGATGCCGCTGATGTACAACAATGTATCCATGGCACGGGAATTCGCGGCACCTGCTGATGCATACGTGAGATTGGCGAATGAAATAATTCCAATACCATACTCCGGGTAAAAGCGGTATTCACTTCCAAAACCGGGTAGTCCTCCACTGTGGCTTACACGTTCCGTCCCTTTACAGTCCCTCCGCCAGCCGAGGCCGTAGCCGTAACCGGCTGTTGCGGGACATGGCGTTCCCTCTGCCGATCTGCTTTCCGCAATCAATTGCCTGAACTGCCAGGGCTTATGCATTTCGCGAAGGGAACTTCGCCTGACCGGTCCGCTTTCCGCATCATTGCGCGGCGGCCAGGCCGAGAGGTGCAGGTTCACATACTTGCTGAAGTCTTCGATCGAGGTAAGCAGACCACCCATAGCTCCGAATATACCATCGTGCAGCAACGGCTCTTCCTTCCATTGCCCATCCTCCCAACGGTACCCCAAGGCTAAAAGGGTTTCCGGTACCTCCGTGTATTCCCAATAGGTATGGTTCATTCCCAGTGGTTTCAGGATATTTTCCGTAATGTATTGCTGATACTGCATACCCGAGACCTTGCTGACAATGATACCCAGCATACCGTAACCCAGGTTGCTGTATTCGAACTCTTTTGACGGAGCGTTGGAAAAAGAAATACCATCGCGGATGAACGCAAGGAGTTCATCATCACGGTCAGCCAGTTGACGGTCGCCCCAAGGGTTGTCTTCCGGGAATCCGGCCGACATCGTCAGCAGGTTATGCACCGTTATGAGAGGCGAATCCCCCGTGAGATAGGTGATGCCGCCCATCTCCGGGATATACCTGGACACCGGGTCGCTCATGCTTAATTTTCCCTCATCCCGGAGTTTGAGCACAGCCATGGCCGTAAAACTTTTTGTCATGGATGCAATCCGGAAAACCGAAGTCGGCGAAGCCGGTGTTCCGGTCTTTACGTTGACATTTCCGTAAGCGCCCGCATGAATGAGCTGGTTGTCCGCGACGATTCCGAAAGCAAACCCCGGAAAATGATTCTTTTCAGCATAGGATTTAAAAATAGTCTCCACAGCCGGAATAGCCTGCCGTATGCTTTCCACCCTGTTTGAATCCGTGAATACCGGCGGGCGATAGCTGGCAGTAAACCTGACGGGATCTTCTTTTGCGGGAGGAGCGGGATTTGAACAACCGGTCAGAAGTGATACGAAGGCAATGAAACAAAGACGCAAGTACGGATTCATAATGCTCAGGTTTAGGTAATACGAGATACGAATTGTCAGGGTGGAATTCAATGGGCGTTGTCAATCATTTTTTTGCATCGGGTGAGGCGGGACATGCAAAAAATGCCATGCGTACACTGTTGAATGAGCATAAAACGACGTGATCCGGGAAGGCCCGCGTAAAAGTTCGTACGGAGGAGGCAGTAATTACCTATTCCTTCCTATTTTGCGCCCTACTTCAAGTTTTCAGCCGCATGAAAAAAATAAACTTCGCGAAAGATATTCTTCCACACGGTATTGCCGTGGCTGTGTTTCTGATCGTTACCTTTTTCTTTTTCAATCCCGTTTTTTTTGAAAACAAGGCATTGAACCAGAGTGACATTCAACAGTGGGAAGGCTCTTCGAAATCCATGCGCGATTTCCGCGACAAGACGGGCGAAGAACCCCTGTGGAGCGAGTCCATGTTCAGCGGTATGCCGGGTTACCTGGTAAATGTAAACTGGGGAAATCAGGGTGTGAGCTTCCTGAAAAGCGTACTTGCATTCAAGCTTCCTCACCCGGTCTGTAATATTTACCTGGCGTTTTTGTCTTACTATATTATGCTGCTCGCTTTTGGGGTACGCCCATACCTCGCTATCGGTGGCGCCCTTGCCTTTGGTCTTTCCTCTTATATGATCATCGGCTTAAGTGTGGGGCACAGTTCGCGGATCGGAGCGATTGCGTTTATGCCCCTGGTGATGGCAGGGATACACCTTGCCTTCACGAACCGGAGAATCCTGGGCTTCGGCGTAACCACTGCGGGCCTGTCCCTTCATTTCCGGGAGAACCATTTGCAAATGACCTATTACCTGCTGCTTATGGTCCTGCTCTATGGGCTCATCCAGTTAATTCAGGCTATACGTGAAAAAAAACTTCCCGGCTTTTTCAAATCTCTGGGTGCGTTGATACCGGCTGCCGTCATCGCCGTCGGTACCTTCTTTGGTCCGATGTGGGCGATCACCGAGTATACGACTTATTCGAGGGGCCAATCGGATCTCGCAACGGCAGGGTCGGCAGATCACTCGACAGGTGTTAACCGGAGTTACGCGTTTCAATACAACTATGCTATCCTGGAACCGATGACGTTACTGATCCCGAATTTCTACGGTGGCAGCGCCGGCAATTACCTGGTTCAGGACCGGGAGAGCAATGTCTATAAAGCGCTGGCACGGTCGGGAAATGAACAGGTAGCGAACCAGCTTGCTTATTCCACTTCGGCTTACTGGGGACCCGCCACAACAATGCCGTACTACGCAGGCGCCATAATTGTTTTTCTGTTTGCCACCGGAATTGCCTTCGCGGAAAAAAAATATGTGTGGTGGCTCGTGCCGGTATGTGTCCTGGCCGTAATGATGAGCTGGGGAAGTAACTTTGCTTCATTCAATTACTTTATTTTCGACTATCTGCCGGGTTATAACAAATTCCGTTCGGTTACTTTTACGGTCGTGATGATCATCTTTTCAATGCCGTTGCTGGGATTTTTGGGGCTTGAAAAGATCGTGGCAGAAGGCTTAACCGCTGTTAGCCGGAAAAAACTCCTGATAGCGGGCGGCGCAACGGGGGGACTATGCCTGATATTCCTGCTGTTCGCCGGCGTATTGAGTTTTGTGAAAGAGGGTGACGAACAGCTTCCATCCTGGTTTCTCAGCGCCCTGACCGATGACCGTAAAAGCCTGCTCAGAAGCGACGCGTTCCGTTCCCTGGTCTTTATCCTGCTGGCGTTCGCCGCCGTTTATTTTGAAGCCTGGAAAAGGATCTCGGCGATGGGGTTCTATTCCTTCCTGATAATCCTTATCACACTCGACATTGCGATTGTGGATGGACGCTTCTTTACGAAGGAAAATTACAAACGCAAGCGCGAAAGTTCGGCTTTTCCCATCACGGAAGCCGACCAGGAAATCCTGAAGGATAAATCGTACTACCGCGTTTACAACATCAGCAACCAGGAAAATGCATTCCTGGAAGCAAGGACATCGTACTTCCACCATTCGGTCGGCGGTTATCACGGTGTAAAGTTAAGGCGGTATCAGGACCTTTATGACTCCTGCCTGTTCCGGCAAACGAACGAACTTATTCAGGGCTTTCAAACCTCGGGGATGGATTTCAGCCGGTACGGGGTGATCAACATGCTTAACATCAAATACATGGTGTTCGGACCACAGCGCGATAATATACTGCCGAATGCTTCCGCCAACGGAAATGCCTGGTTCGTCGCGAACATTGTCTCCGTTAATTCCGCGACGGAGGAACTGAAAACGGTATGCTCGTTGAATACGCGCAATTCCGCGGTCGTTAACAGCGCGGAATTTAAAGTTCAACAAGCAGCATTCGATAGCGCCGCGAGTGTTACGCTTGCCGATCATAATCCGAACTATCTGAAATACGAAAGTCAATCAGGCACTGATGGCTTCGTGGTCTTCTCCGAGATCTATTATCCAAAAGGGTGGGTGGCGACCGTAGATGGTAAAGAGACTGAGATCGTCAGAGCGAACTACATTCTTCGAGCCTTGCAGGTTCCGGCGGGGAAACATACCATCGAATTCAAATTTCAGCCGAAGGCCTATGTCGTGGGAAATAAAATAACATCGGTTTCTTCGTGGCTAATGCTGGCGGTGTTGCTTGGAAGCCTTGGCCTGTCTGTCAGGCACAGGGAGTGACCACGCGGGAATTACGACGCGTTTATCAGGTAAGGCAAACCGGACAATAACCGGAGTCCCGGCTGGGATAAACCATAGCGGTGACGTTGTAATGTTCCAACAGCAGCTGCTGTGGTGATGATCAGCTATTGGATCTGGTCCAGGCTTATTTTCTTCCGGTTTCGGGTAAGCAGGTGAATGATTGACAGGGCGAACAGGTAAGTGAATCCACAAATTGTAAAGAGCAAATTATAACCGCCGACGAGGTTTCCGGCCGCCTTGTATGTATCCAGCAGGCTTCCAATCAGGATGGGGAACAGGATACCGCCGATCGCTCCGGCCATACCGCCAATTCCCACTACGGAGCTTACCGCTTCCGTGGGGAACATATCGGACGCCAGTGTAAAAACATTGGTCGCCCATGCCTGATGTACGGCTACAGCCAGGCTTATCAACGCCACGGCAACCCACGCACTGGTGGCAAATTGCGCCAGTATGATAGAAACTTCAAGGAACGCAAATATCAGCAGCGCGGTTTTCCTGGCATTGAGTGTAGTCCAGCCTTTTTTGATCAGCCACGACGAAAAATAACCTCCCCCGATACTTCCTACTGTGGTAGCAGCGTAAATCACCATCAGCTGTAAGCTCGGCTTCTTAAGATCCAGGCTAAATGTGGAGGAAAAATAAGAGGGTAACCAGAAAAGGAAGAACCAGTAGATAGGATCGATCAATGCTTTACCCGTAATGAAAGCCCAGGTATGCGGAAACGCAAAAAGTTTTTGCCAGCGGATGGATCCGGAAGATCCAGGAGCTGCTGAGCTTACCTCTTGGCCGCTTGTGATATAAGCATATTCTTCCGCCGACAGTCGTTTTTGCCTGGAAGGGATTTCGTATAAAAACCACCAGAAGATCAACCATACGAAACCAAGGCCGCCGGTGATCCAAAATACCTCCTGCCATCCGGAGTAGGTCAGTATCAACGGTACGATCAGCAACGCCGTGACTACACCAATACTTGTTCCGGCGTTGAAGATCCCTGTCGCTAATGCCCGCTCTTTTACGGGAAACCATTCCGACACTGTTTTCACTGCAGCCGGAAAATTTCCAGCTTCACCCAGTCCAAGCCCCACACGGGCGATACCAAAACCAAAAGCGCTTCGCGCCAACGCATGAAGCATGCCCGCCGCGCTCCATACTATAACCGTAACCGTATACCCGATCTTCGTTCCGATACGGTCGATAATCCCCCCGGAAACCAGTAACCCGATGGCATATGCCGCCGTGAATGCCATCACGATCCTGGCAAAATCCGTCTCCGTCCAGTCGAACTCTTTTTCAAGGACCGGCTTGAGAAGGCCTATGATCTGACGGTCCAGGTAATTAATGGTAGTCGCCGCGAACAAAAGGCCCACGATGATCCAGCGGTAATTCTTAATCGTTGTCATGAATAAAATAGAAAAATAAAATTTACCAGCCATGGATCGATCCGTCCTTGCTTTGAAGGATCGGATGCGGATATTTCGTCCGCGTTGTTATTTCCATGACGAAGGTGGCTTTTTTGGGATCGAACCTGACTCCCAGTCCCGGTGCCGGGTTCAGGTACAACTTGCCTTCCTTATACAATACATAGTCTTCATTAAAATACGGCGGTCTCTCCACTTCACCCCCCACCAATTCGATCATACACCTGGAAGGACTGCTGGACCCAAGCACGTGGACAAGCGCCGCTGTAGACAGCGGTCCCGTGAAGTGCGGGATCATCCCGACATAATGTGTTTCACACATGGAAGCAATTTTTTTAAGTTCCAGGATTCCTCCGGAGTTTGGAGTTGTGACCCTTGAATAATCAATTAACCGGTTTTCAATCAGCTCATTGATATCCCAGCGGTCTCCGAACTGCTCGCCGACAGCGATCGGTACCTTTGTCATCTGCCGGATCGTTTTATAAACTCCGGGGTTTTCGGAGCGGATGATATCCTCCACAAAATACGGTTCCAGGTTCTGAATGGCATCACAGATTTTAATACCCTCCGGTGTGTCGAAGCGGGTGTGGAGGTCTATAGCCCACCGTCCTCCCCCACCGACGGCCTCATCCAGGCGCTTGCAATGTTCAATGGTCTTTTGCGTGTGTTCATAAAAATCAAAACGTTCCTCGCCGTTACCACCCGTAGGGCCCGTCCGGTACGCGCGTAAACCCGCCGCCAGGCAATCCTTAGCCCTGTCGTATTCGTTTGTGGCTTTCGACGCGCTGAAGCCCGTTGCATAACATTCAATGTAATCGCGGGTTGCGCCACCCAGCAGGTCGTAAACCGGTACACCGATAGCCTTGCCTTTGATATCCCACAACGCCATCTCCAGGGCACCCAGGGCGTGAAGCTTTTCACGGCCAGGCGGATAGAACATGCCCCTGTATAAATATTGCCACAGGTGTTCTATCCTGAACGGATCCTCGCCGATCAACATCTGTGCACATTGTTCGATCATATCTTTGGAGCCGCCCTCACCGACACCGGTGATACCACCATCCGTTTCTACCTCGACTATCCCGCGTGCCTGATTGAACAAAGGCTTTGTGTAGCCTGGCGCGTTGTAGTAGCGGATCCTGGTAATCCTTAGTTTAGCCGGGGTATTCGTCTTTCCGGCATAAGCATGTCCCTCACCGGCTGTAAGGAGGACGCCGCCACTGATCGCGGCTGAGCGCATGAAGTTCCGTCGATGCATGTGATTTCTGAATTAGGTTGATGGGAGAACACAAACGATCTAATATATGCAATTGTCCATATTCCGCTAAACGAAAGCCCGCATTTATCCGGCTGCAGAGGAGCCAAATGCAAAAACCGAAGAGCAAACGACCTGAATACAAAGAGAATTCTTTCACCGGACGTATTACCCGTGCAATGGGATAATTCCTCTTTGATGGAACAGCTGGTTTCCGTGCGGATAGTGATAAGCGGTGATTAATGCAAAACAGTACATTCGGTTCATTACTTCATTAAGGCACAGTTATTCAACCGTTTACGTTTTATAATTCCCGCAAGGTGTAAAAGTCGGCCATTTCAATAAAGTTTTTCAGCGTATAAAGGTAAAGTGACTGATAGTCACAAGGTAGGAGCCGTGATGGCTCAATTGCGTATAGTACAATCGTTGTTACAAAATGGCTGCAAAACTTACATCATCTCTTTTCTCCAAAAACCAACGTGAAGTTCTCCCTCTGATATATTGTATTCATCCTGAAAATAGGTTGCTTCAACGAAGTCCTCTTTTTTCATACGAGTAGTATGTAAATATTTGACTCATTGTTTTAGTTGATCGCTTTTAAATCTCATTTGTATTCCATCTGAAAAGACCGAATACAACTTCAGAGGTGGGATGGCAATCGGAATTTGCTGTCATGTATCCGGACCACATCGGTCGCGATCAATATCCTCCTCTTTTAGTTTAAACTAGGTATCCCGACCGGAAAGGGGGATTCGTCATAATAAATGAAAGTTGGATCAAAAAATGAACATGATGAGGGGGACAGTTTTTTCACTTTTGTTTTCTATAGTTTGCTTGCAGGTTGTTTTCGCTCAATCCACCGGTAAAATAAGTTATACAATTTCAAATGGGCTTCAGATCACCGGTGTGGATCAGACCAACCCGGTCATTTACGATAATGACTGGCTTCAGGACACCATAGAAGATCAGTTCCTGTGGCTGAAGGCGCACAACGGTGAAGTCAACCTGGTTGGTAATATCAATACCCGCGACATGTGGGGATGTAATTCCGGGGCGTGTCTGTTCCCGTTTGAACAATCACTCGGAGACTGGGCCGATGCGTACGCCATCGTAACGCAAATGGGACTGAAGAACATTCCGGCTCCCGTTGCCGGTTCCAGCGAACCTCTCAAAAAACCGGCGAGTGGCCGGATCGAAGATACACAGTTTAGTGTCAGCGCCGGCAGCGAGCTTATTTTGGCAGAAGCACGGAAAGCATCCGCCGCCAAACCGTTGGTCGTTATGATCGGCGGTAACCCCACCAGTGTTGCCAATGCATACCTCAAGGATCCCAGTATCGCCGACAAGATGATCATCATGCATGTCGACGGATGGTTGTCTCACGGCCAATACAATGCCACCGATTCCTGGGGTACATATGTGGTGATGAAAAAACTCAAGTACATTATCTGGGATGGCGACCTGAACAGCTGGTACGACGGCAAAAACATAAACATCACGCAAAGCATGATCAACCAGCTGCCCAATAATCCACTGGCCAATTCATTCAAAGGTTTCCTCAACGGGCAGGTTTTTACCACCTATCATGATATCGGTGATGGCCCTCCGATCTGTTATTTCTTTAATCACTCGCTCTGGAAGAATGTTCAGCGCAGGATGGAGAACAATCAAGCGACGACGGCTGATAACTATGACTTCCTTATCGTCAGCGAAAACGACTGGACAAGCTACGGGCCACTCATCATGAACTACATGACGGATCCCTCAAAATATTTATTAACTCCCAATACTTCGCCTACCATTAGCCTGACCGGTCCGGCAAATAACTCGGGTTATACTTTGGGTGCTACGATCAACATCACCGCAACTGCTGCTGACGCCGATGGTTCTGTCGCACGCGTTGAGTTTTTCAACGGCAATACCAAGATCGGAGAAGACCTGAGCAGTCCATATACCTTCGCGTGGACACCTGCGACTGCGGGAACGTATTCGATCTCAGCGCGGGTCACCGACAACCAAAATGCCCAGGCGACGTCGGGAACGATCAGCGTGACCGTGACGGGCGCGAATACACCTCCGGTTATAACGCTTACCAGCCCGGCAAACGGAACGGGTTACAATACAGGCGCAACAGTGACGATCTCCGCTACCGCTTCCGACGCCGGCGGAGCAATAACACGCGTCGAGTTTTTTCAGGGCACAACCAAACTGGGTGAAGACCTCACCAGCCCGTACAGCTACTCATGGGTAAATGTACCCGCGGGCACCTTTACCATCAGCGCAAAAGCGACGGACAACCAGAACGCGGTAACGACATCGGGTTCGGCTACCATTACAGTTACCACCGCCAACACTCCACCTGCGGTATCCATTACCGCTCCATCAAACAACGCTGCTTTTGTAACCGGCGCAACGATCCCCATCTCGGTGAATGCATCCGATGCAAATGGGTCGGTTAGCAAAGTTGAGTTTTTCAACGGAACGGTTAAGCTTGGAGAGGACACCACCACTCCTTACAGTTTCTCATGGCCTAACGTACCGGCTGGAACATACACGCTGACGGCGAAGGCAACCGACGATCAAAATGCGGTAACTACATCGGCGCCGGTCGGTGTGTCGGTCAGCGCCAACGCTTCCACACCGCCAACAGTCAGCCTGACTAGCCCTGCCAACAATTCTACATCGCCCGCCGGAACACCGATTACGCTGACGGCCACGGCTTCCGCTACAAGCGGCGGGACTATTACAAAGGTTGAGTTCTTTAACGGCGCAACAAAACTGGGCGAAGATCTAACCTCGCCCTACAGCTTTGTCTGGAACAACCCGCCAGTCGGCACACATTCTCTGGGTGCCAGGGCAACAGACAATCAAAATATCGCCGGTACATCACCCTTTCGGCAGGTTACGGTTTTCTCCCCCAACAGCCCTCCCGTTATTGCCCTTACCAGCCCGGCAAACAACGCCGTGTTTCCGACCAATTCGTCAATAACCATTGGAGCAACGGCGTCAGATGCAGAAGGGCCCATTTCGAAAGTTGAGTTTTTCAACGGTACAACCAAGCTTGGAGAAGATGTCACAAGCCCTTACAGCTTTGTCTGGACAAATGTCCCGAATGGAACTTACACGCTGACGGCAAAAGCAACGGACAGCCAAAACGCAGTGGCAACCACGGCAGGTGTGAATATCTCCGTAAGCACTACGCCAACGCCGCCAGTGGTCAATATTACCAGCCCTGTAAACAATGCCGTTTTTTATGAAACGGACAACGTGACTTTTAATGCGCTGGCTTCCACGCCCATTGGCTCGATAACAAAGGTCGAATTCTTTAACGGTACGTCGAAGCTTGGAGAAGACCTCATCAGCCCGTACAGTTATACCTGGAAAAATGTACGGCCGGGTGTTTACAAGATCATAGCAAAAGCCACCGATAACCTCGGCCTGACATCAACGGCGGAAATCAGTATAACCGTTAATGCATTATCCAGCGCTCCTATCGCCCATGCAGGAGATGACGTTACAACTCCGCTCCCGGTCAGCAGTATTACATTGGTCGGATCGGGAACGGATAAAAACGGTATTATAGCCGAATATCAGTGGACAAAGGTATCAGGTCCCGAAGGTGTTGTGCTGTCGCAAAATTCAACCGGCGAAGTGCAGCTGACAAATTTAACTGAAGGCACCTATACGCTCAGCCTGACCGTGATCGACGATGAGAAACTTAAGGGAACGGATGAAGTAATTGTAAAAGTTATCCCCGAACTCGCGACACTTGAAAAATTCCCCCGCTATTTCACGCCTAACGGAGATGGAATAAATGACTATTGGGAGTGGCCCGAGGTGGAACTATTCGCCAATTCCAGGTTAACCATACTCAACCGGTTTGGTCAGCCGGTTTACGAATCAAGTTCTTATCAAAACAACTGGAACGGAACAATTGATGGAAATCCTCTTCAGGAGGATGCTTACTACTACATTATCAAACTGAATAATGTAGATATAAAAGGCGCCGTACGGATAATCCGGTAGCCGAAACAAAAGAATCTTTCACGGTTCCCTGCGATTCACTTTTAACCACGCAACATGAGAAGACTACACCTGATCACTATAGTTTCATTGCTACTTTTGGCGGGGAAAGTATCCGGTCAGCATCCGGGGCCGCACTACCGGCAGTTCTTTTTTAATCCCTACCAGTCAAATCCGGCATTTGTCGCGATCAACAATAGCCTGGAGGCCAACCTGGTTTACAGGCAACAATGGACCGGCTTCAAGGACGCGCCAGTAACAATGGGCGCTAATGTTCAATTTCCGGCCAGCAACCGCGTCGCAGTGGGCTTTAACATCTTCACCGACAAGCAGGTGCTCCTGAGGAACTCGAATTTTATGACCACGTTCGGGTATGTCGTTCCGGTTGCTGAAAACCAATCTCTTCGTTTCGCATTATCCGGAGGTGTGGGAATGAATAAACTTGATCTTACGGCGGAAGAATTGAACACATCCGATCCGGCAGTTTTGAATGCTTCCGGTAATAACTGGTACGTCGATGGAAATTTTGGTATGGCATACACAAATCGCGGATTACGCCTTGGATTTGCGCTGACCGACTTGTTTAAGTCAAACACCTTTCAATCGGAGAGCGGCAAGTCTTTTGAATTCTCCAATCTGAAAAACCGAATGTTCTCCGCCAGCTATAAATTCAACCTCACCGCTGCTGGTACGATAGCATTGGAACCCTACTTTCTATACCGGCAGACAGAAGATGGCCTGCAGGATGCATGGGAGGCCGCAGCAATGGCCTACTTTAAGGACATACTCTGGACGGGTGTAAGTTATCGTCAATACAGCGGTATCGCGTTGTTCCTTGGCCTGAACCTGAAAGAAAAATTCCGGTTCAGCTATAGTTACGAGTTTCCCCCCGCCCAGTCCGGACTCACTTCGGGTAGTTCGCACGAATTACATCTCGGCATCAAACTACGATCGAAAAAATCGTTATCCACGACGGTAAAAACAACGAGGCCGGTACCTGCCAACGTGCGAAACACTGCAGGATCGTCCCCGGAAAAAGCTACGGTTCAGGACGTCGTTGAAGATACGACCGGGTCGGCGGTCACGATGTCCAGGAACATGAATCCGGAAAAAAACACACCGGTAAAGGAGGAAACCGTGCCTAAGGATCCCACGACGCCCGCGGGAAAAACAATGGAGTCGTTCACGATGACGACTGGTCACTATTACGTAGTAGTCGGTGTTTACCGGGAACTGAGTCATTCCATGAAATTCTCGAAAGAAATGATCAGCCAGGGATACCCCGTGAACGTGGCTCTCAATCCCAGGAATAATCAATACTACGTATACCTCCATTCTTCGACCGATGAAAAAGAGGCGATGGAAGCGAGGAATGAATTCAAAAGAAAAAACCTGCTGAAGGAAGCCTGGGTCTATACGCCCTGATCGGCCCCTGAAACCTTCTTCAAAAGAAGCGTGAGTATTCTGGGTATACCGGTCCGGTCATTGTCGTCAAAAAATTCATTGATATCTGCCGGCATTAGGTCATATTTTTTAGCGGCCTGGATAAAGTCCGATACGTGGTGATTAAAGCACTCCACAACGTGCCGGCCATCGGCAGTGTCGAAACGGGCCTTGGCTCCGCTGTACTGTTTGAACGGATGCAGCTCGCCTGCATAAACAAATCCGCCTTCCCTGAGTACACGTGACGCTTCCCGGAAAACGTGATCCAGGTCCTGTATGTGCTCCAGCACAAGACTGAAGGTTACAACATCATACGATCGATCGGCAAATGTCCAGGGTCCGGTAATATCCGCCTGCACAAAACGTACCCGTCCGGAATGCAGCTTTTCCCGCGCCTTCCCTAACATTTCCTCCGACAGGTCGACTGCTGTAAGGTGGGTGGCCTTCCCTATGAGCCAGACTGAATTTTTTCCCGTTCCGCATCCGATCTCCAGGCAGGAATCAAAGGAAATATCCGCCAGGCACAGCCGTAAAGCCTGGCCTTCCAGGTCTCTCGTTTTGTTTTCGTTGGTATCGTACTGCGCCGCCCAGGAATTATAGGCCTCTCTTATATCCATTTCCAACAAAGATGAAAGTTTTTTTCCGAATGTACTTCCGTTTTAGTTAAGCCGTCAGGTTCCCGGATACTTCCAGTCACCACGATAGGCGCGGCTGAGCAGCTTGTTCGCTTCCGGATCGCCTTTGATAATTCCCTTATCGCCATCCCACTCGACACTACGTCCGAGTTTCCAACTCAGCATACCCAGGAGACTCATGTTGGTAGACCGTTGACCGATCTCAATGTCGCACAGGGGGAGTGTGTTTGTTTTGATGGATGAAAGGAAATTGGACCATAGCGCTGCAATATTCTGCTGATCGGGTTCGTCAAGTTTCGGGTCCTCGTGGATGGGAGGCTTTTTGCTATCGGCGGGATAAAATGTCCAGCCGTCAATCCAGCCCATATGAAACGTTCCTTCTGTCCCGTAGAAGTAAGCGCCGAGGTTCGTTTTCTCAGCATTGTTCGCTGCATATTGCCGGTGTTCCCAGGATGCCGTGAACGACTCAAACTCAAAAACCACATGCTGAGTGTCGGGTGCATCCGTGTTATCCTCCCGGATAAACCGGTTTGCCGTTGAGAATACTTTTTTGGGATGTTTCTCTTCCGACCACCAGAGGATCTGGTCCATCCAGTGAATACCCCAGTCACCCAGTTGTCCATTGGCATAGTCCAGGTAACCCCTGAAACCTTTAGGATGGATCGTGGTGTTAAAGGGACGCAGTGGGGCCGGACCGCACCACATGTCCCAGTCCAGCGTCTTCGGCGGTTCCGAGTCGGGAGTTTTTTTACCGCTGCCGCCTCCGTAGTGGACGAACGCCCGCACAGAACCGATCTTTCCTGCCTTACCGGATTTCAAAAACTCCATACCGGAAATGTTGTGCGGAGAAGCTCGCCGGTGCGTTCCCACCTGCACCATCCGTTGTGTGTCGCGCGCCGCTTTTACCATGGCCTTACCTTCGTTGATCGTATGACATATCGGTTTTTCAACGTAGACATGGGCACCAGCCTCCATTGCCGCGATAGCGATAAGCGGATGCCAGTGGTCGGGTGTTGCAACGATTACAATTTCAGGTTTTTCCTTCGCTAACAACTCGCGGTAATCCCGGTACAGGGAAGGTGTGTCGCCATTAAGTTTTTTTACTTCCGCGGCCGTCGCGTTCAGAAAAGTTGCGTCGACATCGCAGAGCGCGACGATCTTACTTTGTCCGGCCTGTATGGCACAGCGCAGAATATTTCCGCCCCACCAACCGGAACCGATCAGCGCCGTCCGGAACACTTTATCCTTTCCCATAACACGAATGAGCGGCGCAGATGCAACAGCCATACTTGCCGCTGCAGTCGTCTTGATGAATTGTCTCCTTTGCATAGCGAATATTTGAAATGAAAATTAAGCAATTTCAAATCCGTATGGCAGGATTTTTACAAGCGGTAAATGCCCATCTAAAAAACAACTTCTACGTATCCCTGCGACGGGAGTTTAACATGACCGTGCAAGAGTCCGGGCCTCCATGCCGGCCCCGCTTCTATTAACCGAACCGCTTCACGGTCGTGTTCCGGCGACAGACTTTGGATCACCACAAAGTCCCAGATCGACCCGTCAACTCCGACATCAAAGATCACCTTCACAACACCGGCAGTGGACGCCGGCAGATCGGACCGTTGCATGGTTCTTTCCAGGTACTTTTTATATTCGGTCATACCGATCACGGGAAAGGGATACAAGCTCAACTGATCGTATACGTAACGTTTGCCTTCTTTGTCTTCCGATGCTCCCCGGATGAGGCGGTTGTCCCGGTACACCTCATGATAATAGGGTTTTCCGTCGTCGTGATAACCGTACCAATCTCCTTCTCTTTTTCCGTTGAGATAATTGCCTTCCTGGGAAACCTGGCCGTTGCTGTGCCATGAAACGGATCTCCCGTTCCCGTTTACAACCTGTGCCCTACCTAAAGAATCCCATACATTTCTTGTAAACGCGGCGTCGTTGTAATAAACTTCACTCTGAAGCGCGCCGTTCCAGTGATAATTCTCCCACTTTCCGACGGCATCTTCCTTCATATAGCGGCCGGAAGAGGAATACCGGCCCTCTTTCGAATAATATATAAAAACCCCATTCTTCATGTCGTTCAGGTACCTGCCCTTCATTTGAATATCTCCGTTCCGGTAGTAATCTGTCACTTTGCCCTGCCAGCGGTCCAATGAATCGACTGTCCCGATCCGGTAGTACACCGATGCCGACGGATCGTCCGTTTGTTTCCAGTTGGCGTCGTAAAAGATCCGCTTTGTTTCCAGTGCAAGGTCCGGTGTTGCACGAGCCGTGTCCGGTTTTAGCTCCGTATCCGACGGATCAAAATTCAGGATGAACTTAAAAGGAGGAAGCGAATCCAGCCCGGTATTCACGATTTCGAGACTATCCAGGTATGCATATGACTCTTTTTCGATAAGCGCGATTCTGAATGTCGCATCCTGTTTGCGGAGCGTGATATATTTTTTCATGGTCGATGTGTCTTGCCTCAGCGGTTCGGGTACACGCCGGAGTTTTCCAAGAGACGAATAAATAGAATCCCACCGGGGAAGCAGCGTGGTCAGACTGTCTTTCAGCTGCATGTCGTCGTTACTTTGATTGTACATCCGATTGGTCAGTCGCTCGGCCTGGAGGACACGATGAAAGATCCTGTAGTAATTCAACAGGTCCTTCGGGACCAAAAACAGGGAAAAAGAGATGATAACCAATGCTGGTGCAAGACCCTTGTTTTCAGTAAGCCATTGGAATTTGTAATGGGCTACCGACAGCGCGACGCCGGCGATACAGCCGCCAACGTGTCCCGGCGTGTCGACTTTGAAGACGGTGGTGAAATAAAAACTCACGGCCAGGAAAATCAAAAAATTAACCAGGACGGTAACCAGCCTTGTCCTGTCGTTGTAGTTTCTGACCAGTTCGGAGCCCAGGGAGTATCCGTACAGACCAAATAATGCGCCTGAAGCTCCGGCACTGATCGTATACACGTTAACGACAAGACTTACAATTCCGGCAACAACTCCGCAAAAAAAATATACGAGCAAAAACCGCGTGGTTCCCAACTCTTTCTCAAGTGCAGAACCAAGGGTGTACAACGATGCCATGTTGATCAGCAGGTGAATAATACCAAAGTGCAGGAACATGGAACTGATGATCCGCCAGGGTTCGCCGCCGAGGGTAAAGGGATTAAAATTTGCACCGGCATGCAGGATCGCCAGGACGTCGGAATGGTCATTCATCATCAGGCTTTGCTGTTGAACGGCAAGCCACAGGAACACCAGGATGTTCAGGCCCAGCAATACGAGCGTACAAGGATAACCCTTCATCATGCGGGCGGTGTGGCTGCCAGGGCCGACAGCCGCTTTAAAAGAGGAGGATGGGAATAGTGAAATAAGACGTACAGGGGATGCGGATACAGATCGCTGAGACTATCGACCGAAAGTTTTTTTAACGCATTCGATAGTGCATTTCCGTCAAATGTTTCCCGTGCATAGGCATCGGCTTCGTATTCATTTTTCCTGCTGTACATGTTCATAAAAAATCCGGTGATTCCCGAAATCGGTGAGAACAAAATTCCGAAAGCCAGCAGGTTCAGGTGGATAGCCATTCCTGATCCCCCCAACGCCAACGAAACATTTTCGGAATATACCATGCGGGACAGCACGAACAAGGTGAGCACGATCTGAAAGATGGAAAGAAAATAACCCCGGATAATATGCTTTTTTTTAAAATGCCCTACCTCGTGGGCCAGCACAGCGACCAGTTCGTCTGTCGTATGGTTTTCAAGAAGTGTATCGTACAATACGATCTTTTTTTTCTTCCCGATGCCTGAAAAAAAAGCATTGGCTTTTTTCGACCGTTTTGATCCGTCGATCACAAAGATGCTGTCCAGGGGGAAGTTTACTTTTTTGGAAAAACTTTCGATGGCTGTTTTCAAGTCGCCATCCGGCAGCGGTGTCAGCTTGTTGAACATCGGAAGAATGAGCGACGTGTAAAACATATTTATAAACAGCACAAACAAAGCGGCTATGACGGAAAACCAGATCCAGAAAGAAGGTCCGATGGTTTGGACCAGAAAGATCAACGCGGATAACATGGATCCGCCGACAACAGCAGCCAGCAGGTAGCCCTTGAGCTTGTCTGACAGGAACGTTCGGGCCGTTGTTTTATTGAAGCCGTATTTTTCTTCGATCACAAAGGTGCTGTACCACTGGAAAGGGATGGTCAGGATGTCCGAAGCGAGCATGAGTACGCCAAAAAACGCGAGGGCTAGAAAAATCTCATTCTGAATGAAGGGTCGCAACCACGCATCGATCCACCCGAATCCTCCGCTCACCAACATAGCGAGGGACAGCGCAAAACTGAAAGCGGACGTTATAAATGAAAATTTCGCCAGGTCCCTGTGGTAGGCGAGCGAACGCAGATATTTTTCCTTTTCATAGAATGCCTCGACCTCCCCGGGAATATCGTTTCGCTGCGATTTGAGGTTGAGGAAATCGAGGATCTGGTCAAAAAGGTAGCTAACGACCGTGATCGAAAGAATTACAACCAGAATGGTGTTTGCAGACATAACTATTCAAATGAAACAGTGGTGACAAAAGTTTTTAAGGGCAATGACAAATGTTTTGTAATGTTACCAAATTAGTCCCTAGTTTCAACCGGTAAATTATTCGAAAATTTTGCCTGTCGGCTGTTTACCATCAGGTGGTAATGGCCATTCACGGCGTAAACTTTATTCATCCCAAATGGAATTTAAAGAATCACTCAAGCTTCAAAAAAGATTTAATGATTTAATCCCCGGCGGCGCGCATACGTATGCAAAGGGTGACGATCAATACCCGGAGTTCATGCCTCCGTATATAGTCAGGGGAAAGGGATGCCGGGTGTGGGATGCCGATGGGAACGAATTCATCGAATACGGAAACGGCTTACGGGCTGTTTCGCTGGGCCACGCTTTTGATCCCGTTACGGATGCCGTAGCCGCCCAGTTAAAGCTTGGTGCCAATTTCGGCCGGCCGGCGGTTATTGAACTCGAATGTGCGGAAGAATTCCTCAGCCTGATCGACGGCGCGGACATGGTCAAATTTTGCAAGAACGGGTCCGATGCGTTGGACGGGGCCATCAAACTTGCGCGGGCTTACACCGGCAGAAATATGGTTGGCATGTGCGCAAGTCATCCGTTTTTTTCCGTACACGACTGGTTTATCGGAACCACGCCGATGGCAGGGGGAATACCCGACCCGATCAAGAAGCTCACAGCCAAATTCTACTATAACGACCTGGAGAGCGCGCAGCGCATGTTCGAAGAAAACCCGGGACAGATAGCCTGTGTGATCCTGGAAGCCCATAAATACGACGACCCGGTAGATAACTTCCTGCACAAATTGAAAGACCTGTGCCATAAGAACGGTGCGATATTCGTGCTGGATGAAATGATCACCGGCTTCCGGTGGCATATCGGTGGCGCCCAGAAAAAATTCAATATTGTTCCTGATCTTTCCTCGTGGGGAAAAGCCATGGGAAATGGTTTCGCGATCTCGGCATTGACCGGTAAGAGGGAAATTATGGAACTCGGTGGATTAACGCACGATAAAGAGCGTGTATTCCTCCTGTCAACTACCCATGGAGCAGAGACGCACGCGCTCGCCGCAGCAATCGCCGTCATTAAATTTTATAAAAAGAACAACGTCATTGAACACCTGTATGAACAGGGAACAAAACTCGAAAAGGGGGTTATGAAAGCGTCGCGTGACCTACAGCTGCAGGATAAAGTATCCATTGTCGGGCCACCATGCTGTTCTGTATATACGTCGCGGGATCAGAACAATCAACCCTCACAACCGTTCCGCACGTTGTTCATGCAGGAGACGATGAAGCGGGGTTTGATCATGCCTTCGTCTATCATTTCATATTCGCACAGCGACGCTGATGTGGCCGAAACCGTTGAGAAGATCCATGAGGCGCTCGTGGTTTATAAAAAAGCCCTTGCGGAGGGTATCGAAAAATACCTCATCGGAAGGAGCGTGCAGCCGGTATGGAGAAAGTATAACAAAGAGGTCCTAGCACACTAAGAGGTGCAAGCGACGGTCAGCGCCTGAACAGGTTGTTCTTTAATATTCTGTTCACCACACTCTCCTTCAGGTTTCTGCTCATCGGTATCCGCGCGTCGCCGATAAGAATATCATTTCCGTCTATCGCCCTGATACTGGGGATCGACACCAGGAACGATTTATGAACCTTCAGAAATTGCTCTTTCGGTAGCTGATTTTCCAGGCCGGTCAGTGTCAGGTAGGTGATCAGCTTTTTATTGCGTGTATGAATAACCACATAATTCTGCAGGGACTCCACATAAGTCACATCGTTAAAATTCACTTTCTCGTATTTGCTGTCGCATTTGACAAAGAAATAATCGGGCGGTAATTCCCTGGGGAACGCAGCCGCGTATTTCAGCTGGTGAACCTCATGCGCTTTTTGTGCAGCCCGCAGGAACCGGTCGAAGGTAATGGGCTTCATGAGATAGTCAATGATATCAAGGGTGTAACCCTCTACGGCATATTCGGAAAAAGCTGTCGTAAAAATAATCAGGGGAGGATTTCGCAACGTTTTAAGAAAATCGATGCCCGTGAGCTTCGGCATATGAATATCGAGGAATATCAGGTCTACCTGCTGTTCATTCAGGTAGCGCGAGGCCTTCATCGGGTTCTCACACTCGGCGACGAGATGCAGGAAATCAATATCGGCCACGTAGTCCACCAGACCTTTGCGGGCCACCGGTTCGTCGTCGACAATTAAACAAGCCAATTTCATAACACCGTATCTTAGTTAAATTCAATTTTCAACCGGACCTCATAGCTGCCGGGCATTTCGCGGATGTTCAGTTCATGCTTCCCTGGACAGATCAATTCCAGCCGGCGACGAACGTTCTTTAATCCGATGCCTCCACCGGAATCCGTATTCTCCCGGCGTTCTTCCCGGGTATTGAATACCCTGAGATATAATGATGTCGTGTCTCTGGAAAGATCAATGATGATCTCATTTCCCGCCGGCAGATGGGATACATGCTTAAACGCGTTTTCCACGAACGGAATTAACAACAGGGGTGCTATGGTAAAGCCGGACACATCGTCCGTACAGGAAAACACAATACCATAATTTTCGTCCTTGCGAACCTTCTGAAGTTCCACGTAATTTTTCAAATAGGCGACCTCCTTTTCAACGGGGATCTCCCTTCCATTGCATTCATACAACTGATACCGGAGCATATCCGAAAAGGACGACAGTGTTTCCCGCGCGGTGTGGTTATGCCTGTCGATCTGAAAATATATAGTATTGATCGAGTTAAACAAAAAATGAGGATTCATTTGCGCTTTCAGGTATTCCAGTTCCGTATTGAGTTTATCCACTTCGATCTTCCGGATCAGCGTTCGCTGTTCAAACCACTCGCGGCTCAATTGCAGTGCAACACTGAACGCAACGTAAAACAGTACGATCGAAAGGTTGTAAAATGTGTTGTAAAAAAAATGGCGACCGGACTCATCATTCAGGATATGGCCGTAGAGAAATACATCGTGCCCGTTTTTCGCCATTGCGTAAACAAGCATCGAAGTGATAAGCAATAGTGAATACGTCAGGATTCGGTCCCGCTTTGCATACACCGGGATCAAAACCTGAAGGTTCAGATAGATGACTGCCGCCAGCAGGCTGTTACGGACCAAAATCTCCAGCAGGAATTGTCCCGGCCCGGCCGTTGATATCAGGCCCGTACGGGTATACATATGAAAGAATACCGTAGCTGTCCAGAAAATAATATGGTCCAGCCGGTATTTCCAGAAGCGATCCATTGAGGAAAATTAGTGTTTTTACCCGCGTGGCGCTACGGGTAAAATTGTATCTGGTCAAGAATATCGATCAGCATATCAGGAATTGTTGCCGTTCCCGGTGACAACCGTGAATTTGAATTCACAAAAAACAGTCTCCCTTATGAAAAAGAATTTACTTGTCATGGTACTGTTCCTCACGGGTTGCATGACCGCCTGTACACAACCTCATCCAAAGATGGTTCACGAGAATACGAGAATTGCGGGTGGACCCTGCGAGGGATGCGATGCTATCAATGAATACGGATCAAAAAAACTCACTAATTATGACACCCTTCCCGATTATCACGATGCCGGGCAGAGGATGGAAGTAAGCGGGACAATTTATAAAAAAGACGGAAAGACACCGGCACAGGATGTGATACTCTACATCTATCATACCGATCAGCAGGGGGAATACCCAACGAAAGGTGACGAAACCGGGTGGGCCAGGCGACATGGATTTATCCGCGGTTGGATCAAAACCGGCGCTGACGGAACGTACCGGTTCCATACACTAAAACCTGCTGCCTACCCGGGACGACAAAACCCTGCTCACATCCACGCAACGCTGAAGGAACCTGGCGTCTCCGCCTATTGGATCGATGAATTTCTTTTTGACGACGACCCGATCTTGAGTGACGACGAAAGAGCGGCGCAGCGAAAAAGAGGCGGAAGCGGAATCATCCGGCTAGTAGGGAAACCGGACGGGACCATGCTTGCGCATCGCGACATCATACTTGGATTGAACATACCGGGCTATGACTGATCACCGGCGTTGGTCTCCCGGTTACCGGCATGATAAACCGGATCCGTAGCAAACGGCCTAGCGGTTTAACAATGTTGCCAGGGCTTTATCCGCTTTTTCAAAGTTAAAATCCGAAATGACCTGGTCCATGGCACGGGAAATGCTTTTTAACTCAAGGTTTCCGATGCTTCCCTCATGTGTGTGATTTACGGAAGAAGCCGGATGATAATTACCCTGCTCGATATCCAGACCTACCTTTTTGTAGGCATCGCGGAAAGGTATACCTGCGAGCACCAGCTTATTCACTTCCTCAACGCTGAACAGGAACTTATACTTATCATCGTCCAGTATGTTTTCCCTTACATTGATGTTCGACAGCATGAGATGGGCCATAGCCAGGCAGTCCCGGAGGTGGCGGATAGCCGGGAAGAGGATCTCCTTCAGCAACTGCATATCGCGGTGGTATCCCGAAGGGAGGTTGGTGGTCGCCAGGGAAATATCATTAGGTAAAGCCATAAGCTGATTGCACCGTGCGCGGATCAGTTCAAATACGTCCGGGTTTTTCTTGTGCGGCATGATACTGGACCCTGTTGTCAGTTCATCCGGGAAGGTGATGAATCCAAAATTCTGGTTGAGAAAGAGACACGCGTCCATCGAGAGTTTCGATAGCGTGGCAGCAATATTCGAAAGGGCGCTGGCCACAATACGTTCCGTTTTGCCCCTCCCCATTTGCGCATAAACGACGTTGTAGTTGAGGTCGTCAAAGCCTAAAAGCACCGTTGTCATTTTACGGTTTAAGGGGAACGATGATCCGTACCCCGCTGCAGAGCCCAGTGGGTTTTTATTAACAACGCGGTAAGCACCCTGTACGGTAATCAGATCATCGACGAGGCTTTCGGCATAGGCGCCGAACCACAGGCCGAACGACGACGGCATAGCCAACTGCAGATGCGTGTACCCCGGGAGCAGGTGCTCCTTATACCTGTCGCTTTGTTCGATCAGGAGATCGAACAGTTCCTTCACCTCCGATACGACAAGTCTGAGTTCGGCACGAAGGAATAATTTGATATCGACCAATACCTGGTCGTTCCTCGACCGGCCGCTGTGGATCTTCTTGCCAATATCTCCCCTTTTTTTCGTCAGTTCAAGTTCAACCTGCGAATGGATATCCTCCACTCCGGCTTCGACCTTAAATTCGCCGGACTCGATCCGTGAATAAATATTCTTTAACTCTGTAGCCAGGATCTTCAGTTCTTCCTCTTTCAACAAACCAATAGATTCAAGCATCGTAATGTGAGCCAGGGACCCCAGCACATCATACCTGGCCAGGTACATGTCCATTTCCTGGTCTCTGCCAACCGTGAATTTTTCTACTTCTTTCAGCGATGTCTTGTCTTTTTGCCAGAGCTTCATTTGTGTTAGTATTAGTCCCGGTGTTTCGTTTTCGATGCCCGTTCACCCGAAATTAGATAATGCAATCCGATGGATCAAATCGGTGCTAAGTGATGTGGTCTTTACGCACGTTGTTTGCCGGCGACGGCGGTGAAGCGCAGGGAACATTCACTGTAAAATGACATTGTTGAGCAATTTGATATAGGTTTCAATACCTTTTTCTATTTCATCGACATAGATAAATTCATCCGCCGAATGAGACCGCGCAGAATCTCCGGGACCTATTTTTACCGAGGGGACGGGAATAAGCGCCTGGTCTGATGTGGTTGGCGATCCGTATATTTTCATTTTCAGTTTTTTTGCCGACAGGACGAGTGGATGGTCCATCGCGATCCCTGAGGATCTCATCCGCAGAGAGCGTGGTGTGACTTCACACTTTACATGCTGTTTCACCACAGCAAGCGCTTCTTCCAGGGTATAGGCATCTGTGACCCTCACATCGACAGTAAAACGGCATTCAGCAGGCACAACGTTGTGCTGGCTGCCTGCGTTGATGATCGTGACGGACATCTTCATCTGACCCAGTGTAGCCGATACTTTGGGGAATTGAAAGCTCCGGAACCAGTTTATATCTTGCAATGCTTCGTATATGGCATTAACCCCTTCCTCGCGTGCCGCATGTCCCGATCTGCCCTTCGCCAGGCAATCAAGCACCATGAGTCCTTTTTCAGCCGTAGCCATATCACAAAGCGTGGGCTCGCCGACAATAGCAAAGTCCACCGGCGGTAACGAGGTCCAGATACTTTCAATACCTCCGGTTCCGGAGATCTCTTCTTCGGCCGTAGCGGCGATGACCAGATTATACTTCAAATCGTTCCGGTCGTAGTAATGAAGAAAGGTAGCGATCAGGGCGACCAGCGGACCGCCGGCATCATTGCTTCCCAATCCGTACAATTTACTTTCGAGAATGTCGGGAGCAAACGGATCGCGCGTATAGCCCACATTCGGCCGGACGGTATCCAGGTGTGAATTCAGGAGTACCGTAGGTTTTCGGGAATCAAAATGTTTGTTTTTGGCCCATACATTATTTCCTGTCCGGAACGTATGTACCTTATGCTGATCAAAAAACGCCTCGACAAGAGTTGCCGCCTCATTCTCCTCCTTGCTAAACGAACGGGTAGCTATGAGTTTTTGAAGGAGCCCCAGGGCATTTTTAAAAAGCTTTTTGTGCATGACGGTTTTATCCAAATGTACGCAGAATCCCGGCCTGACACTAAGACGTAATTAACGTCCCGACCGTTTCCATTCCTGTGTTTTTTATCAGATCGGCAGCCTCGCCGACCAGGACTTCTTTAACACCTGCCCCGATTGCCGCATAAGCGTTTTCAAGCTTGGGTAGAATTCCGTCGGCAAAAACCTGTTGTGGCAGGAGTTCGTCATATAATTTTTTCGGGAGATGACGGATAACCGAATCCGGATCCATAACATTGCGCAATACTCCTTTTTTTTCAAAACAGAATATCAGCCTTACATCAAAGTGTTTGCTCAACGCCACAGCCAGCACGGAAGCGATGGTATCCGCATTGGTATTCAGCATCTTTCCGTCGGCATGTGTCAGTGGAGCAAAGACCGGAATCGTGTTTTGTTTCAGCAGAAAGTGCAACAGCGCCGTATTCACTCCTTCGGGACGTATATCGCCTACAAAACCGTAATCAACATCCTTCACGGGACGTCTCGTTGCGCTGATCATATTGCCGTCCGCACCCGTCACACCCAGGGCATTGCATCCCAGGTGTTGCAGCTTCGCCACGATTTGTTTGTTTACCAGACCTCCATAAACCATTGTGACGAGGTCAAGCGTCGCCGCATCTGTAATCCGGCGTCCATTGATATAGTTGGATTCAATACCCAGCTGGTTGCCAAGGTTTGTCGCAATCTTCCCGCCACCATGAATCAATATCTTCGGCTCCCGGATCGAAGCGAAGTCGTGAAGAAAAATATCCAGGGCAGCCGGATTGTCCAATACGTTGCCGCCGATCTTTACGATAAAGAGTCTGTTCATAACGTGTTCTGAAAGCCCTTTAGTGTTCCTTAAGTATCTGACTCAACACCGCCTGGGCAGCCCAGACGCGGTTCGAAGCCTGAAGCGTGACGATGCTGTTGGATCCATCCAGTATTTCATCGCTTAACTCAACGTTTCGTCTGACCGGCAGACAATGCATGACGCGCGCCTGCCTGGTGAGATCCAGTTTCCGGTTTGTCAGCATCCACGAAGGATCGTTACAATATATCCTTCCATAGTCGGTGTACGTACTCCAGTTCTTCACATAAACAAAATCCGCATCCTTAAGTGCTTCTGACTGATCGTGCACGATGGAAGCGCCATGGGTAAATTTTTCGTCCAGTTCGTAATCCTCAGGATGAGTAATCACGAACTCAGATTCACCCCATGCGTTGACCCATTGGGAGAAACTATTCGCCACACACTGAGGCAGGGCCTTTACATGCGGCGCCCAGGTAAGAACGATCTTTGGCTTCCTTTTCTGGCGGAACGTCTCCTGTATAGTGATCACATCGGTCAGGCTCTGCAACGGATGAAGTGTTGCACTTTCGAGGCTAACGACTGGTATACCAGAATATTTTATGAACTGGTTGATGTAAAGTTCGTTATAGTCGTCGGCCTTGTTCTGAAGGGATGGAAACGTGCGGATACCCAGGATGTCGAAGTATTTTCCCAGGATCGGCGCTGCATCCTTCACGTGCTCAACAGTATTCCCGCTCATGATCGCCTCATCCTCGAACTCAAGCGCCCAGCCGTCCTGGCCGACGTTAAATACAATAGCTTCCATTCCGAGATTCTGCGCCGCAATCTGTGTGCTAAGCCGTGTTCTCATACTTGGATTCAGGAAAAGCAAACCCATACGCTTACCCGCTCCAAGTGCTTTGTCCTTCAGCGGATCAGCCTTGTAGCTCAGCGCCTGTTGTACCAGGCCGTTGATGTCGGAGATATCCCCCGATGAAATAAAGTTTTTCATTGCAGCGATTCTTTCAGTGCACCCAGGAAAATATCGGCTTCACTTTTACTCAAGGCAAGGGAAGGCAGCAACCGTATCGTGTTGGGTTTGGCCTCTCCCGTAAAAATATGATGATTATACAACAATTCGCTCCGGACCTTCTGTTTATCGTCAGGAAGATCAAAACCGATCATCAATCCCCGTCCGCGAACGTTTTTCAGCAACGGGATCTTGTTGAGTTCATTTATCAGGTATGCTCCGGTGGTCGCTGCATTTTCCAGCAGGTTTTCTTTTTCCAGTACTTCCAGTACGGCAAGACAGGCCGCACTTGACAGGTAGTTTCCTCCGAATGTAGTACCCAGCATACCACTCCACGGTTTGATATCACCGCGGATCAATACACCACCTACCGGGAAACCATTGCCCATCCCCTTCGCCGTTGTAATCAGATCAGGTGTAATACGGGCGTACTGATGTGCGAAGAACTTACCCGTACGTCCGTATCCTGACTGGATCTCATCGAGGATCAAAAGCGCACCATGGGTACGGCATTGCTTTTCAAGAAATCTGAGGAAAGAATCATCGGGAAGCTGGATACCGCCCACACCTTGTATACCTTCGATGATGATAGCGGCGACATCTTTATTCAGGGCCGCCGTTACAGCTGACTCGTCGTTCATCGGAAGAAATTCAACCTCATGCCCCGCGTTAAAAGGGGAAACGATCTTTGGATTGTCGGTGGCGGCGACCGCTCCGGATGTCCGTCCGTGAAACGCTTTTTTAAACGCCAGTATTTTTTTCCTGCCGGTGAGAAAAGAAGCGACCTTCATCGCATTTTCATTTGCCTCCGCTCCGGAGTTACAGAGAAATAACTGGTAGTCGGCATAGCCCGACATGTTGCCCAGCTTTTCCGCCAGTTTTTCCTGCAATGGATTCTGCACACTGTTCGAGTAAAACGCAATATTCGACAGTTGCCGGGTAAGCGTTTCAACATAATGAGGGTGTGAGTGCCCGATGGATATCACGGCATGGCCGCCGTAAAGGTCGAGGTACTTGTCGCCTTTTTCATCCCAAAGCCACGAACCCAGCGCTTTTACGGGTGTGATATTAAATAAAGGATATACGTCAAATAATTTCATCTCTTGTTCATTCTGGATCGTTGCGATCAAATCTAAAAAGCAATGGATTTAAGTTTAAGTCCCGCTGTCTCATCCACTCCAAACATCAGATTCATATTCTGAACAGCCTGACCTGATGCTCCTTTGATCAGGTTATCAATCGCTGAATGGATCACCAATTTGTTTCCTTCTTTCTCCAGGCCGATCAGGCATTTATTGGTGTTGACCACCTGTTTGAGGTCGATGGTCTCTCTGCATACAACCGTGAAGGGATGATCCTTATAAAAAGCAGTATACAGTTCAACAATTTCGTCAAGGGGTTTATCGGATGCGGTACAGGTGCTCACAAAAATTCCCCGGGTGAAATCACCCCGCCAGGGAATAAAGTTTATCGCCTCTGAAAAAGCAGGCTGCAACCGGGTGATGGAACGGTTTATTTCCTTCAGGTGCTGATGTGTCAGCGTCTTGTATGCGGATATATTGTTTGCACGCCACGAAAAATGGGTGGTATCCTGAAGTTTTTGTCCGGCGCCTGTTGACCCCGTTATACCGGTCGCGTACACCTCCTTCAATAAACCGGCTTTTGCCATCGGCAGCATACCCAGTTGAAGAGCTGTGGCAAAACATCCCGGGTTGGCGATATTGGTTGCCCGCTGGATATCGCTCCTGTTTAATTCGGGAAGTCCGTATATAAATGAACGCGCTCCCGACATCTCGCCCAATCTGAAATCCTGGCTGAGATCAATTATCCTTACGCTACTATCAATGTTATTTTCGGCCAGGAATTTTTTGCTTTCACCGTGACCCAGGCAGAGGTAAATAACGTCTACAGGGGCGGAGAAGGAATCCGTGAATTTCAAATCGGTATCTCCTTTCAGGTCGGGGTGAACCGAATGAAGCGGGTTGCCTGCGTTGCTGCGGCTGTGAACAAAAACAATTTCCGCATCGGGATGATTCAGCAAGAGACGAATGGTCTCACCTCCAGTATAACCGGCTCCGCCGATCACACCCGCCCGTATCTTACTTGCCATCGGCATCTTCTTTTACCTGATGATAGATAGCGGTCTGATTGCCGAAAATCCGGGTGAATCCTTTAACATCATCGCCTGTCCATCCCAGGTTCATTTCGCCGTACTTGCCGAATTTAGCTGACATCAGATCGTAAGGAGATTCGATGCCGATCACCTGGAACCTATAGGGATACAGTTGAATATGTACTTCACCTGTTACATTTTGTTGTGAATTCAGCAGGAATGCTTCGATATCGCGCATAACGGGATCAAGGTATTGTCCTTCATGCAGCCAGTTTCCGTAAAACTGGGCGAGTTGTTCTTTCCAGCTTAATTGCCATTTGGTCAGCACATGTTTTTCGAGGGCATGGTGACCTTTTATGACAAGCATCGGCGCAGCGGCCTCGAAGCCCACGCGGCCTTTGATCCCGATAATCGTATCCCCTACGTGGATCTCGCGCCCGATCCCGTAAGGACCTGCCAGGTTCTGCAGGAACTGAATAGCACCGGTCGGATGTCCGAATTCCTCATCATTTACCTTGCTTAACTCTCCCTTGCTAAAAAAAAGCCGCACCGTTTCAGTGCCTTGCTTTGTCACCTGGGTTGGCCAGGCTTCTTCCGGTAACATCCCCAGCGATTTGAGTGTTTCTTTACCACCGACGGATGTACCCCAGATACCCTTGTTCACCGAGTACATCGCCTTGTCGAAGTTCATCTGGACACCTTTCGATTTGAGAAAGGCGATCTCCTGCTCCCGGGACAATTGAAGTTCACGGATCGGCGTAATGATCTCGATACCCGGCACAAGAATATTCAGGATCATATCAAAACGAACCTGATCGTTGCCGGCGCCCGTACTTCCGTGGGCAACCGCGTCCGCTTTTATTTCCCTGGCATAATTGGCGACTGCAAGGGCCTGTGACATGCGCTCCGCACTGACACTGAGCGGGTATGTGTTATTCTTCAGGACATTCCCGTAAATCAGGTAGCGGATTACTTTTTCGTAGTAGTTCTTCGTCTCATCGACCGTCTTGTGAGAGGATACACCGAGGTTTCTGGCTCTTGTTTCAATTTCGCGGATTTCCTTTTCATCAAAGCCGCCGGTGTTTACGGTTATCGTATGGACTTCGTATCCTTTTTCTTCACCCAGATACTTCACGCAGTAGGATGTATCGAGTCCACCGCTAAATGCTAATACTACTTTCTTTTTCATGATTGTTTATTAGGTCGTATCCCGGATCCGGATAGCGGCAAAGCCGAATCCACGTTAAGGAAAAATAGAATCCGGGGCGACGCGTTTACCAAAAAAATATGCTTAATAAAGATCTTTTTTTATCGGCGGCATCTCCGCCCGGTTCGTCCTTTCTGCGGGATGATTTAAGCAGTACAAACTGCTTGAACCGGATCCATCGTTCAAAGAGTTTAAAATTGCCCTTGAATTCACGGTGGCGGTGTTGCACCAGTTCACCCTCCGGCGTTACCAGGGTATCCGTTTTTTCTTCGGCCTGTTCCAGCGCTTTCGCGGCAGCTTTGGCAGCCTCGGCAGCCCGTATTTTTTCTTCCGCTTCGGCAGGGTCAAAGAGCATGGCGGTACACATACAGTTCTTTCGCTCCTTGCTCATGAGGATCTCATAGTTGATACAACTCTTGCAACCCTTCCAGAACTCCTCATCGTTCGTGAGCTCGGAATAGGTGACCGGTTCATAACCAAGATCGGAATTGATCTTCATTACGGCCAGGCCTGTAGTAAGGCCGAAAATTTTGGAGGTAGGGTATTTCTCGCGCGAAAGGTTAAAGACTTTGCGTTTGATCTCCGTGGCAACGCCTGTTTTCCTGAACGCTGGCGCTACAATCAATCCGGAATTGGCGACGTACTTTCCGTGCTCCCACGCTTCGATATAACAAAAGCCGACCCAGGTTCCCTCCTGGGTTACCGCAATAACTGCTTTTCCCTCCTCCATCTTCTTGACGATGTACTCGGGAGAACGCTTGGCGATACCTGTGCCACGCGCTTTCGCCGATTCTTCCATCTCGCGAGTGATGGTCTCGGCGTAATGTTTATCGTCAGGCGTTGCAAGCCTGACAATTAGTTGATTATTCTCCAATGTCTTTCTGAATTATGATCGTTAATTAAAAACACCCTTGTGTCAAAACACAAAAAAGCGCGATGTCCTTGACATAGCAGCTTTTGACATACAGTTGCGATGAAGGTATCAGATACGCACGAAGCGCGTCGGTCGGGGTCGCCTGGTCACCGTGCAGGCAATTGTCAAGAACTGAACAGTTCTTCTGGAATGGTAATCAGCTATAGCTGCTGTTATTATGGTGATCAATGTTTTCAATTTCTTCCTTAGCGTTTAAGTTGAACGTCAGATAAAAGGCATTCAGTTTTTATTTTAGTTTGAACTTACAAATGCAAAATTAAACGATAAAGTTTGGTAAAAGGCAATGTTTTGTTAAAAAGACTTCAATTTTTTTTACGTGCTAACGGAAGTTAGCACAAATCATGCCCGTCGATGTGGTGAATGAATTTTGATTTACTACTTTTGTTAAGCTTTAATCCATTGGCTGTCATGTTAGCAAAAAAGATCGTTATCACTTCGCTGTTCCTGGTATTGCTCGTCACGTTAGCTCTCATCTTCAGACCTGTTCCGGTTGCATCTCCGGAAAATACCCGCAAAACCCGTGGCACGATCGAGCGCATCTATGAAGCGGGCGAGAACGGTGTTGTCTTCAAGCTCATCGGCGATGAAAGACTTTATTATATCGACCAGGAGTTAAAAAATGGTTTAACACTTACAACTCTCCAGGCTGAACTTCCCGGCAAACCGGTTGAGATCTATTATGTGAAGCATTGGACACCCATTGATCCACTCAGCAAGCGCAAACGTATCGCCAAGGTCGATGTAAACAGTACCACCCTCTACGCGTCCGGACAATAACGCATCCTCCTGTACCCCTGGGAGCGGTTTTTTTTCATGGATATCGACAAAACAACCAGGGCAATTAGTGGTCATTTCTGAACACTACGCTGTTTTCACACCTGCATTACCTCGAGGAAAAATACTCGATTTATTGGTTTTCAGCCCGATTAAGGGGTTTTCACGGAAAATTTAAAGATTTTTATACAGTACTTGGCCATACATAGTACTTTTCCGTATATAGAATTAGAATTGCTTAAAAATGGACGTATGAATCTTGAAAACACGCAAGTACAGATGAGGAAAGGAATATTGGAATACTGCATACTCCACATAATTTCACGGGGCGAAGTTTATGCTTCAGATATGCTGGATGAATTGACGTCAGCGAAGATCATTGTGGTAGAAGGTACACTCTACCCGCTGCTGACGCGCCTTAAAAATGCCGGGTTTCTGGAGTATAAATGGGTAGAGTCCAAGTCCGGGCCTCCACGGAAATACTATAAACTAACCGATAAAGGCAGTAAATTTTTGGGCAGTCTGACTGAAACATGGGACGAACTGGTCCATTCTACTCAAATGATTACCTCCAAATCCAACGTTTAACCCACCCGATTTAACAGAGTTATGAAAAAAAATATAAGCATCAATATCAGTGGAATCATCTTTCATATCGAAGAGGACGGTTACGAAAGCTTGCGAAAATACCTGGACTCCATTAACAAGTACTTCGCGTCGTTCGAAGACAGCAGTGAAATCCTGGCCGATATCGAGAGTCGGGTGGCTGAGATCTTTTTATCAAAACTGAACGAAGGAAAACAGGTTATCACAGCCGAAGACGTCAACGCCCTTATTACCACTATGGGTAGCGTAAGTGATTTCAAGGCAGCAGAAGAACAGGAGTTTGCACCGGGCAGCGGACAAGGGTCACCGAAAAATGAAAGTGGACAGGCTTCTTCTTCGGCCGGTAGCGAGACACGCAGCCAGCAGCAACCGCCACAGCAATTGTTGCGCGACCAGAAACGAAAGATACTGGGCGGTGTGTGTTCCGGTCTGGGTAACTATTTCCGCGTCGATCCTGTCTGGATACGCCTGCTTTTCGCGCTTCTCGCATTCGCATATGGAATCACCATCCTTGTTTATATTATCATGTGGATAGTCGTTCCGGGATCTTTCGACTTGGAGGAGCCCGAGGTAGGCAAAAAAATGTTCCGGGACGGAGAACGTAAAGTGATCGGCGGAGTATCGGGAGGTGTGGCCGCTTTTTTCGGAATGGATATTATCGCCATCAGGCTCCTGTTCATCATATTTTCAATCTTCTTCGGCGTCGGCTTCATCATCTATATCGTGCTGTGGATCGTATTGCCGGAAGCTAAAAGTATTACCGATAGAATGGAAATGCAGGGTGAACCGGTTACGCTGTCCAATATCGAATCCAACATAAAAAAAAACCTGAACGTTGACCAGGAAAAAGAAGAAAGCACAGCAACCAAGATATTGCTCTTTCCCTTCCGTTTGATCGGTATCTTCCTGAGTGTACTGGGAAAAATACTGGTCCCTCTCCTCGAGATCCTACGCGTAGCCATAGGAATCATTATCATCCTGCTGGGCGTAAGTTTACTACTCTCGGTGATCGTAACGGGGGGTGTCCTGATCGGCCTGTTTTCGGCCTCCGCTTTTACCTGGCCCTCGTTAAGCTATAACGAGATCAGCATGCCGCTCGAAGCTTTTACCAACAGCTTCTCCGGGTGGATGGTATTCTCGGCATTTATCGCAGCCGTTATTCCTTCGATCCTGATAACCCTGCTGGGCGCGTCCATTGTCGCCAAAAAATATGTCTTCGGTCCTACCGTTGGCTGGGCCATGTTCGTTCTATTCTTTGTGAGTGTCGCTATGTTGAGTGTAAGCATCCCGAAGATTGTGTATTCCTTTAAGGAAGAAGGTGAGTTTAAAATCGAAGAGTCGTATCGCCTTCCCGGAAAGAAGGCAATCTTCCGGGTCAACGAAGTCGGTATGGACGACTATCATGTGGTGTCGCTTACGCTGAAAGGTCATGACGGAAAAGATTTCAAAATGGTCCAGACGTTTAAAGCCCAGGGTGCCACCAAACAAAAAGCGATCGAGAATGCCCATATGGTCAGCTACTTCGTGGATGTGAAGGATTCCGTCATCACGTTTGATTCCAACATCCAGTTCAAAAAGGACGCCATTTTCCGAGCACAACGATTGGACATGACTCTTTATATCCCGTACCACTATCCATTCGTCATGGACGAGTCAACCAGCCGCTTCATCTCTCAGTATGTTGAATATGAAAACATGGATGGATATACCTGGGAAATGACGGAAAAAGGTCTTACCTGCCTCACCTGTCCGAAGTCAAGAGACGAAGAAAACAACGTAGCGGATGACCTGGGACTTACGAACTTCGATGAACTTGAGATCAGGGGAATATTCGACGTGCGGATCATGAATGGCGACGAGTACGCTGTGGAACTGATCGGTTCGGAATCGGAGAAAAACAAGTACAACATCTTTCGTTCCGGTCATTCCCTGGTGATCGAATACGAGGGTTCAAAAAAGAAATTTGACTGGAATGTGGATGTAGTCGATGTGGATGAAATCCGGATCAACATCACCATGCCGTCGCTGGAAAAGATCGAGGCGGAAGGGTACGGCAAGATCCAGTTTGACAGTTATTCGCCGGATGATATGGATATCGACCTCCGAGGACCTGTGAAACTGCGCGGAGAAATTCACACACGGGATCTCGTCATTAACCTTACAGGGAAAGCCGAAGCGGAACTCTCGGGAGGGGCCTCCAACCTGGATGCCGATATACAGTTCGCCTCCAAACTCCGGGCGTATAACCTGGAAGTTCAGGACGCTATCGTGGAAGTGAACGGCGCGTCGTCCGCCAAGATTAATGTCTCGAACAACCTTGAGATGGATGAAGGACTGGCAAGCGATATCGACTACCGCGGCAACCCGCACGTCATCAAAAGAGATTAAAACCCCGATGTTATGATCATTTTTCTGCTCGTTTTGCTCGCCTGGCTGCTTAGTCTTATTGTATGACCATACAGCCGACCGATCGCCTACGGAATGTATAAGCCAGGCAAGTCCTGGTTTATACATTTTCAGTGGGCAAACTGTCCACCCTGGCATTTAAATTTTTTCTCCACATCCCCGCAGAAGTTGTACTTTTGGGTATGAAAAAGGTCATTGTCCTGTTGGCTTTTTTGAGCATGCTTCAGTTTACGAAGCCTCCGCGGGAGGGGATCAGCGGCCAGGTATTCTGGGTCCGGGATGACCAGATGTCGGGGCCCAGCAAAACGATTGCCCCGCCTCTCGGCGTAGTGCGCGAAATCCTGGTTTACAAGGCTACCTCACTCAAGGATGTTGTTCAGGATGATCAGTTTTTCAGTGAAATAAAAACCGAACTGGTTACCCAGGTCTGGAGTAAAGAGAACGGAACCTTTAAAGTAAAACTTCCGCCTGGCGAATACTCTGTATTTACCCGTGAATCACGGGGATTATATGCCGGTCTGGTCGACCGGAATGGTTGCATCAATTGTGTCGTGGTAAAACCGCGAAAATTCAGTTGGGTAGCCATCACCATCGACTATGATATGCCTGACTAGGGCGCTGTTAAAAAAAATCGGGGCTGAAGCAACCCCGCGTAAGAGTCTGGCATCTTACCTGCGAAACCCACTAAATGCATCTGAAAATTTACCGGGCAAAAGAAGATGAGCTCATTAAAGGATGTCTGAGGCGCGATTCCGGCGCCCAGAAGACCCTTTATGATATGTATTCATCGAAAATGTATGGTTTATGCTACCGGTATGTAAAAGATTCCATGGAAGCCGAAGACATCCTGGTCACGGCATTTATGAAGGTTTTTGATAAAATTCAGCAATTCAAAAGCGAGGGAAGTTTTGAGGGATGGATCAGGAGAATTGTTGTCAACGAAGCCCTTACGTTCCTCCGCAGAAACCGGTCCATGTATCTGGAAACGGAACTTGAACAAGCTGACCGGGAGCCCGATTACAATGCCCTCAGCGATCACCTGGAAGAGGAGGACCTGTTAAATATGATCCAGGAATTGCCGACAGGCTACCGGATCGTCTTTAACCTCTATGCTATAGATGGTTATTCCCACAAAGAAATTGCCGAGCAACTTGGAATAAGTGAAAATACTTCGAAGTCGCAGCTCAGCCGCGCGCGGACGTATCTTCAAAAAGTACTGATGGAACATGATTGGATGGCGAACAAAAAAATCAGCAGAGATGAATCAACAACCTGACAAATTCTTTCGCGAGCGGCTTGAGCATTATCAAAAGCCGGCACCTGCGTCGGCATGGGAAAAAATCGCAGCGGCCCAGGCAAAAAAAAACTATAAAGGATTGTGGTTGAAGATCGCGGCCTCCCTGTTGTTGCTTGCAGCAGCAGCTTACCTGCTGTGGCCCAATACCGGTTCCGTTGAACTCCACCAACCTGCACTCTCGTCGGTACCGCATCATTCTCCGGGCGACAGTACAATGAAACAACCTGTTCAGGTAGTTCCTACGCCTGGTTCTGCTCTCAGAGCCGAAGCTGCTGATCCAGATACCAAATCAGAAATAAAAACGGGTAAACCTCTTCCCAACAGAAAACGCGCCAGTAAGGAGGTCATTAAAGATCAACAGCCCAACGCGGTCGCAGTCATCGACCGAGGAGAAGTGATCGCCGTGCCTGATGAAACTCATAATGCGTTAGCACCCGACAGTGCAAAAGGTATGATCGCCGACATCCGTACAACACAAGAAACAGATTCAAAAAGCATCACCTTAATATACTCAGCAAATGAAGTCGATGAATACCTGGATAAAAATGCGTTAGCCGAAGCAACCTCGAAAGACAAGAAGCCATCTACGTTAAAGAAACTGTTACTGAAAGCCAATGACCTGAAAAACAATCAGGATCCGTTTGGCGAGCTGAGACAGAAAAAAAATGAAATTCTGGCGCTGAATTTTAAAAATGAAAAACGTGGACAAAACAAGTAAATGTGTATGATCAGAAAAATATTTTTAACCGTATTACTAGGCGCAGGTTTAACAATTTCAAAGGCGCAGGAAAAGAGTGACACCGTAATCGTCGAGCTTGCAAAAACGAGTAAAGTTATCTTCACAATAAAGGACAGGAATGACCTTGAGATCCTCAAGCACTATAACTTCCAGGAACTGTTCCAGGACATTATCAGGAAGCTTGAAACAAACGATACGTCAGCATTACCGGGACACGACTCCACTGCTGCAATCGCCGAAGCAACACCTGATAAGGAAGAAGAAAAGTCCGAAGACTGGAACATCACGGCCAGGACAAGCGACGATGATGATGATGACGACGATGACGACGACTATTATGACCGCGACGATGACCACTACAACTGGAGTGTACGTCCCGCAGGTGGTAACCGATGGGGACGCACATGGCAATCCTTCAACTTCGACCTGGGCACGAACAATTACCTGAACGATGGAAAATTTCCCGACGGTAATAACGAACTGTATTCCGTGCGTCCATGGGGCTCGTGGTATGTTGGTCTGGCATCCATCCAGCGTACACGATTAGGCAAAAAATTCTTCCTTGAATGGGGGGTTGGCGTAAACTGGTACAATTTCAAGTTCCAGCAAGACAATATCCTGATACAAAAAGATGACAACGGTGTTTCCTTCGTGGAAGATACGCGGGATGTGAATTTCCGTAAAAGCAAACTGACGGCATCTTACGTGACAGCTTCCTTAATACCTGTCATTGACTTCGGCGACAATAGCAGAAAAGCCAGGATCTGGGAAGGATATGGAAATTCTTTCCGCATCGGTGTCGGCCCATACGTAGGATATCGAATTGCCAGCCATTCCAAACTTGTATACAAGGATAACGGGAAAGAAAAGGAGAAAGATCACGACAGTTTCTACCTGAACAACTTCCGTTACGGAATGCGGCTGCAGGTCGGCTATCGCTCCACTGATTTGTTTTTCAATTATGACCTTAATGAGTTATTCGCCGAAGGCAAAGGTCCCAAACTCAATGCCTTCAGCTTCGGAGTGATCTTCTGATTTACTAAACTCCAAGTTTAAACCCCTGTGTACGTGATATGCAGGGGTTTTTTCATTCCTAACGATTGTTTGCGAACCGGCAAGAACGCACAGGTCCTCTGAATACTTTGCCTCCATCTTTCCCGCTTGACCGTGACAAATCATCAATAAAAATTTTAGACCTCATTAATTGATTAATTTTTTAACTTTAAGTATTTAATGAGTATGTCAGACGCCATAGGAAATTTATCACGGAAGGAGCAGGTCATCCGGAAAGCAGCAGAGCTGTTCAAAGAAAAGGGTTATGCGGCCGCCTCTATGCGGGACCTGGCCCAGCTACTGGGTATTGAAGCCGCCAGTCTTTATTCTCATATTAAATCAAAAGAGGAAATCCTCCGCAGCCTTTGTTTTGACATGGCTGCCGAGTTCAGAAAGTCGCTGGAGGAAGTTGAGAAGCAAAATGTCTCAGCCAGTGAAAAATTACGCAATGGCATTATCGGTCATATCCAGGTAATGGCCAAGGATCTCACCGCATCAGCCGTTTTTATGAACGAACACCGGCACCTCAGCGAGCCGTATTTACGCGATTTCCTCTTGCTGAGAATCAACTACATCAATCGATTCAAAACCATTTTCGAGGAAGGTGTCCGGACCGGCGAGTTTAAAAGCACCATCGACAAAAAACTGGCCGTAATGACCTTATTCTCGTCCCTGAACTGGATGCCCATGTGGTACGATCCGGGCTCAGCTATCGACCCCAAAGCGTTGGGATTTCAGCTGGCCGATATGCTGGTGAACGGTCTCAAGAAAATTTCCTGATATATTTCCTAACGGGTGTTTGGCGCTCCGGAATTTTCGCACACGGAAGCCAAAATATCAGTTAGACCGTGAAAACGGACCGGCGAGTAATGAAATTTCCTCCCAGATCCTACCCATTGCCTCGTACGGAGATGCAAAACAACTCTTCAGATAAACGAGCGCACTGCTGTCTTCCGGTAATTCATTATTGATCCATTTTAAAATATCGTCGGCCAGGATCAGCAGTTCATTGGAATGATACCTGGGATAATACCGGTAGAGAAGATCCATTGCCAAAAGCAGGTCGATATACTTCATAGACGGGATAACGGAATTTTGAAATCTATAGTTTTCCCTTCCGCCACAGTTTTGATAAGCGGTCCGGGTACGCAACAGAAAAAGATAATTGCCCGTTTACACCATCTCATCATATTCAGCACCTTGGGAGGAAAGGTCATCCTTGTAAAAAGAAGTTGACTTGACCCGAGAGAAAAAACAAAAAATCATGAAAAAGATCGCAGAAGAACTTCAGCAGATCATGGGGGAGTACGCCGACCGGATATCGTCCATTCCGGAACCCGGTTTCTCAGATAGGCCGTTGCCCGGCAAATGGAGTAAAAAAGAAGTGCTGGGTCATCTGATCGACTCTGCCCATAACAACCTCCGCAGGTTTGTAACAGGCCAATATGAAAAAACTCCTCCCCATATCGTTTATGACCAGGATTTCTGGGTTGAAGTCAATGCCTACAACAATGCGAAAAAGGAGGATTTGATACTGCTCTGGCGGTTGATCAATGACCGGATTGCCACGGTGCTGATTTCCATGCCGGCCACAAACCATATGAAGGCCTGTAACACAGGTAAAAGCGGGGACGCGCTTCATTCGCTCCTGTTTCTCGCCGACGACTATGTGAAGCACATGAAGCACCACCTCAATCAGATCATCCCGGGTTCCTTCGACATCGAATACAAATAAAAGACCGGTTCAAAGGGCGGGGAAGGTCACACCGGCGCGGCGAAACGGTCTCAAAGTTGTCAAAAATCATACATGCCTGACAAATCGCGTCAAACCCGGATAACCATTTGGAATGATACCACGTATTTTCGCACGGAGATACAATTAAACAGATGAAAATCCTTCCCGGCCTTTTATTGCCGTTCTGCGGAGTACTATTGATCAGTTGCAGCATAAAAGTCACTGAAGACAACAATCCTACGTTTACCAAAACTGACTCGCTTACCGATAGCTATCTGGCCTACCAGGACAGTATCCTGCGGTCATGGAACATCATGATCAACGACGACAATCAGAAGATCAAATCCATGCACAACCTCCTGCACGAACTTATTGTGACGGGAGATAACGAAAGAGAGCGCCTGGAAAAGTTCGAGGAGCAGCTTGATCAGCTGGAGCGAACGCGCTACACGCAACGATCCATGGCAAATGCCGACGTCATTGAAGAGTACGACTTTGCGACAACCACCCTGGTGCAGGAACTCATCAGTCTGGCGGAATCCAAGACAGAATTTGCCTATAATACAACACTACAGAAACTTGTCGACGATATTCGGACAGCCGATCAGCGAGTCGATGGATATCGTGAAGAATACGACGCCGTGGTCACCCGGTTCAACCGCTTTCTGGAAACCTATCAGGTCGACCTGGCCGGGATTACGTCCAACGATTCGCTGAAGAAAAAACCGCTCTTCCGGGAAGTGAGCCTCGAATAACGGCGATATGTGCCCGGTTCAAGCGACAGGGTTCCTGCTACCAGCGGTAAAAAACACCCACCGTACCTGTATCGTGCAGGCCACTTGTGATCCGCAAATGGACTATCTTCGTATCCATTATGGAAATAATAAAGGACCTCAGGCTTGCCGTCTTGATCGACGCCGATAACGTACCCTATTCCAACATCAAAGGAATGCTGGAAGAAATAGCGAAATACGGTACACCTACCTTCAAAAGGATTTACGCAGACTGGACGAAACCCACGGTCTCGGGCTGGAAGACGGTCCTTTTGGAGTATGCCATCACCCCTATCCACCAGTATAGTTACACAACCGGAAAAAACGCAACCGACTCCTCGATGATCATCGACGCGATGGATATTCTTTATTCTGGAAGAGTAGACGGTTTTTGTATTGTTTCCAGCGACAGCGATTTTACACGACTCGCTACTCGTCTCCGCGAAGCCGGGATGAAAGTTTTTGGATTCGGGGAACGAAAGACACCGACGGCATTTATTTCCGCCTGCGATAAATTTGTTTACATCGAAATCCTTGGCAAAGAGAAAGCCAAGGTCAACGAACCCCATGTGCGTCCAAAGGCAAAAGCAAAACCGCGGTCGGCACCACCGGCGCAACGCACTCCTGTGGAGGATCAGCCCATTGACACGATCTCGAAAAATCTGGTTGCCCTGATTGCCGACAGCATCGATGACCTGGCGGACGAAAGCGGATGGACCTTCCTGGGCGACCTCGGAAACTTATTGATAAAAAAACAGCCCGACTTTGATCCGCGCAACTATGGATATAAAAAACTGGTGCTGCTCATCAAAAGCCTGAAACAATTCGAGGTTGAAAAGAGAGAAACCGGTAAGGGAAATGTGAAAAACTTCTATGTACGGACGAAGCAGGATCAGTCATTCGCCTGACGGGATCACGTCCGGGCAGCTATCCTTTACTTGTAATACGTAACCTCCACCCTGAAGCGCGAATCGATCGCTCCCAGCCGGTCATAGGCCGACTTTGAAATTTTAATCACCAGCTTATCCGTAAGGGCGGTGTCGGGTAGTTTACCCATGACCCTGACGAACACCTCACGGTTGTTCATTTCATTTTTGACTTTTAAAATGGTACCTACGGGAGCCGTGCGATGAAGGGCAAGGTATTTCCGGTTTCCTTCCGTTCCCTCGATCAATTCCGCCAAGCCGGTTTGCATGATCTCATCACTATTCTTGACGGACTCTGAAATCCGAATTGTTTGTTCGACGGGCGGCGCCGGGTCCTTTTTCACTTCAGCGACAACCGGCGTAGGGGTTGTATTCGTATTGCCCGCAGACCTTGTAACATCAGCACCCGGAGCCGAAACGATCAGCTCCTGGCCGATACTTATTTCGTTTCCTTCCAGCTTGTTCCAGTCTTTGAGCTGCTGCAGGCTGATCCCGTGCTGGCGGGCGATAGAGAACATGGTTTCTTTGACGGCAACGACGTGAAGGCCGTTGCTTTTTACAGGTTGTGAGGATGCCTGAGTGGTACTACGGTTACTGCCTTTTTTTATAATGATCTCCTGTCCGATGGACAACGCGTTGTCGGTAAGATTGTTCCATTGCTTAATGTCGTCGATAGAGACATTATAGGCTTGCGAAATGGAAAACATCGTTTCTTTTGCCGCTACAGTGTGAACGGTTCCCTCACCCGCGCGAACTTGCCTTTTGGGTACGTAGGGAACTTTCAGGATCTGGCCTATCTCCAGGCCCGCGTCAGCCGAGGGATTATATTGAAGAATTGCGTCAACGGTGGTCCCATACCGTTTGGAAATCCCATAGAGCGTCTCCTTCTCCCCGACCTGGTGGATGACAAAAACTTTGCCGTTCACAGTCTCAGTCCCGATCGAGTCCTGCACCACAAGCGGATGAAAAAATGAAACACCCGCAAAAATCAATTCATTAATCATACGATCCTGTAACTAAACAACTCTACCTTATTCTTCACGAAAAATACGCATCCTGATAAGATGAAAAAAGTATCCATACCGATTCCTTTGAGGTGTTCGTCTAGTTTTTCGTTCATCAACACTTCTCCATCCGTCGAAACCAGTAACAAATAATTGGCCAATCCGCTATTCTGAACATAAAACGAAATGAGAATCGTGGAGTCGTGCTCCAGGTATTCCAACGCTATCACCGGGTTTAAATTGAATTTCCGGTTCAAAAATGTTTTTACCGTCGCAAAATACTCATTGTCGTCGAGATATTGGTGGGGTCTGATCACTTCGTCCGGTTTATCATCCTCTGAAGTGATGCTGGTTTCCCGGCCCGACGTTAAGTCCAGCGCCACTGCCCTGTTGCCGTATTTTGAAGCAACACCTAAAACCTGGCCGCCCCGCAGGCCGCTCAGCGAAAAATCGTTATTCCACCACAGGATCTTCCGCTCCCGTATATGATAGGCAAACACGCCCTTTTTGTCGGGATTGTTTGTCTCCAAATAGAGTGTGAAAAGGATAATCTCCCCTGCCGCCGCTCCCAGGCTGATCCACCACGGTTCGTCAAAAACGATGTCGCGCCAAAGAAAGGCGCCGTTTGAGGCGTCCAGGGCCGAAAAAGTCACGCGTTTTTTGTCGCTGTTCCGCGCCTCGACGAACAAAAATCCACCCCCCGGCGACACCAGGGTATTCCATACAACACCGTCAAAAATATGCGAAAACTTAAGATCGATACTGCGTGGCAACCGGTTAAAGCTTAATTTTAGGCAAGGTAAAACGATTCCTGCAATCAATGCTTCCGATCACCCTTTTCTTTAAGCCCGGCATGATCATCTGCAGTGATTATCACGTTTACAGTACCAGTCGATTTGTTGTTAACCATATTTTATGAGTACGCTATTTAAAGGATTGACGGTTACATACTTTTGCCTGCTGACTTCCCTCTCTTTTTCGCAGCAAAAAAAAGTGATGGTAATGGAGATCCGGAATGAGATCGATCCCCGGATGACACGGTATGTTGAACTGGCATTGAGTCATGCCGTAAAGACCGAAGCCGATATCGTCATCATCGAAATGGATACTTACGGCGGCGTGCTCACAGACGCCAAAGATATTGTTGATCAACTGATGGCGTTCAAAAAACCCCTGTGGGTATTTATCAATTCAGATGCAGCTTCGGCTGGTGCCTTGATATCCATTGCCTGCGACAGCATTTACATGTCGCCCGCGGCAAGCATCGGTGCGGCCACCGTAGTTGACGGAAGCGGTGACCGTGCACCGGATAAGTACCAGTCGTATATGCGTTCCATCATGCGCTCAACGGCAGAAGAAAACAACCGGAACCCCACCATCGCGGAAGGTATGGTCGACGAACAGGTCGTGCTGGACAGTATAAAAAAAGAAGGACAGGTCATCACCTTCTCCACGTCCGAGGCGATCAGGTACGGATACTGCGAAGGCAAAGTGGAATCCATCAAAGAGATTCTCGCCAGGAATAATATTTCCGATTACGAGATCGATACTTTTCAGCTCAACGCGACGAATAGGATCGTGGCTTTCTTCCTGAATCCTTTTATCAGCGGACTGCTGATCCTGGCCATTATCGGGGGCATCTATTTCGAGATGCAGACACCCGGTGTGGGATTCCCGGGACTTGCGGCGCTTGTCGCTCTTATCCTCTACCTCGTGCCGTACTACCTGAACGGTCTGGCCGAAAACTGGGAGATACTTGCGTTTTTTGCCGGCCTAACGCTCATCACGCTGGAAATTTTTGTCATTCCCGGATTTGGCGTTGCCGGATTTACAGGTATCGCGGTCACGATCAGCTCCCTGGTTTTAATCATGATCAACAACAATGCATTTGATTTTGAATTTGTTCGCATGAATGATATTCTCGTTGCGCTGGCTGCGGCAATGGGAGGAATGCTGGGAGGAGTTGTACTGCTGTTTGTCGGTGGCTCCCACCTGGCAAACACGAAATTCTACCGTAGGGTGGCGTTGACCGACACACAGCAAAGTTCGGCAGGCTATACCGCGAATTTTAATAAAGAGCCAATGGCCGGTAAACAGGGTATAGCCCAGACGGTGCTTCGGCCCAGTGGAAAGGTCATGATCGACAGTCATATCTACGATGCCTTTACCCGCGGAGAATTCATTGAAAAAGGTCAGCCGGTAGAGGTTGTGAGCGAGACAGCATCAAGTCTCCAGGTAAAACAAATTGAAGGTTCATGAAAATCCTCGGTCTGATCCCATCGCGTTACGCGTCAACACGGTTTCATGCAAAACCATTGGTTGACATCAGCGGCAAGAGTATGATCCAGCGTGTTTACGAGCAGGTTCAAAAATCAAAATCTGTTGAAAAGGTTGTTGTTGCTACCGATCACCGGGAAATTTTTGATCACGTGGTGAATTTCGGAGGCGAAGTATGTATGACCAGTGAAACTCACGTCAGCGGGACGGATCGTTGTTTTGAGGCGCTGTCCCTCCAGGGAGAAAAATTCGATTACGTTATCAACGTTCAGGGCGACGAACCGTTTATTCAGCCCGATCAGATCGACCTGCTCGCCTCGAAACTGGACGGACAAACAGAAATCGCCACGCTGGTCAAGAGCCTCCAGACCAAAGAAGAACTTTTCAATCCTAACCTGGTAAAGGTTGTATTCAATCAAAAAATGGAGGCACTGTATTTTAGCCGGTCGCCCATCCCGCATATCCGGAATACGCCTGAACCAGACTGGGTTGGCAAGCACAAGTTTTATAAGCACATCGGCATGTATGCCTACCGTTCGGACATTCTCTCAAAACTTACAACACTTCCTGTTTCTTCGCTGGAAAAAGCCGAATCGCTCGAACAACTCCGGTGGCTGGAGAACGGCTTCCGGATCGCTATTGCCGAAACACTTACCGAAACGATCGGTATTGATACTCCGGAAGACCTGCAAAAGGCAATCGCTTACCTGAAAACGTAATCCGCGTCTTCAGGGGTTGACCCTTGGTAACTTGAGCTTTTCCAAGGCGAATTTTTCGATCTCGCGGTAAACGCCATCCACATCCTTCGAGACCAGTGACGACCCCAGTACATGTGCGCCTGCTGAAGGAACATTAACGGCGAGCTTCATATCCGGATTGGTCGACAGCTGTTCATTCATCTCCAGCATCGCACTCACTTTTACCTGAGGATCCTGCTCTGCCTCGCTTTTGTAGTAATAAAGTGTGAGGGACGGTTGCCTGATCCGCTCAAACAGGCTTTTGGTCATTGTGGTCTCCAACAATTCCTGCAACTGGGTGACCGCTTCTATCCGGTATTTACTGTTCCAGTATTTCGACTCTTCACCCTCTTCATTTCCAATATTGTACTTTCCTCCGATAACCATCCTCGCGATCTGAAGGCCCCATGGATCATTGGCGATAAATGCCGCGCCATTCCGCAAGGCAATATTAGGTGACAGGTTGATCAGCGCATCGACATCATCCGGATATTCCGCAGCGAGCTTCAGGGCCAATGTCCCGCCCGTTGACGTGCTCATCAGGATAATTTTTTTGCCCAGCTGTTTTCCGATTGCCAGCGCTTGTTTTGCGCTTTCCCACGAGCGGTCGGGTGTGTAGAGAAGTAATGCCTCCGTGGTGTCGATTCCGTGATCTGAAAGGCGGGCCAGGTAAAGGTTACACCCAAATTCCTTTGCAAAAGTTCGATGAACCGGGTCACCTTCCATCTGGCTAGCGGAAAAACCGTGAAGGTAAACCACGGCATATTCGGTTTTTTGTTTTGTGCTGTCGTTCCAAACGATTTGCGCTTCATTCCCCGGCTTGAGCTTATGTCTCGATTCCTGGTCGCTGACATATTGTTCCAGTTCCGCGGGACCGGCCGGCACGTCGGGCATGACCAGGCTGTATACGGGTTTATCCGGTTCCGGACCCAGAAAATAGACACCGGCAAGTAAAAGGATCGGGAAACTGATTTTGATGAATCGCTTTGAAACCATAGCCTGATAAGGTTTATCCCTGAAAGATAGAGAAAGGCCTCTCTAAATAAAATCGGTGTCCCCGTACAAATCGACGGCTTTGAAAAAAAAGTCCGAACAGTGTTATGGATTCGTTGTCCCTCCCGAATCCTATCAGCACATCAAAAATGTTTGTTATGAAATCATGGAAATTTTCACTGATCACGATGATAGCCGTATGCGCTATATTAATGTTCGGTTTCACATTCCGCCGGATAACCGATCCGAAGAAGAAAGCCGCGCCGTTTGTTCCGCCGAAGGGGTGTGTATTCCGAACCGTTATGGGGGAAGAATCGTCCGTATCCAATTCGATGTACAAGACTCCCGAAAAAGTGCAGTTATCCGTCGATCGTGGACTTTCGTGGATCGCCGGCGCTCAAAACGAAAACGGCGGCTGGGGAGCGGGCAGCCATGTCAGGCAGGACATCACCGATCCCCATGCAGTCGCGTCCGATCCCGCAACTACAGCTATGGTCTCTATGGCTCTTCTTCGAAGCGGAACCACACTTACGAAAGGTGAGTACTCAAATCAATTGCGGCGTGCGCTGAACTACCTGATGGACGCTACTGAAAGCGCTCAGCCAGACAGTTATAATATTACTGACCAGACAGGAACCCAGATACAAACCAAACTGGGAGCAAACATCGATGTCATTTTAACCGCGCAGTTCTTTTCGAATGTCATCGACTATGTCGGCCATGACCCGGTGCTGAAAGCGAGGGTTCAAAAGAACCTTGGCACCTGCGTTTCTAAAATTCAGCGGGCACAGGATCAGAACGGCAACATCGCCGGTGCTGGTTGGGCCGGGGTGTTGCAGTCTTCCTTTGCGGGCAATGCGCTGGAAGCAGCACAAGCCCACGGTGTGGACATTGACGAAAAGTCGTTAGACCGCTTTCGCGAATCCCAGAAAAATAATTACAACTCCCGGACAGGAGATGTAAAGACAGAGATGGGTGCAGGGGTTGTGTTGTACTCCATATCCGGTTCCGCGCGGGCGAGTGCCAAGGAAGCACGCCGTGTAGAGGAGGAAATCTCCAGAGCCAAAAAGGAAGGAAGGCTTGCGGAGGCGGCCCCTGCCTCGGTCGAAAATCTTCAGAAGATCGGTTTCGATAAAAACGATGCGATAAAATATTCCACAGCCTATGAAGTTTATCAGTCAGCGAAGGTACAGGCGCAGCGCGAAGATGTCATGGATGGATTCGGGAGTAACGGCGGGGAAGAATTCCTTAGTTATCTCCAAACCGGCGAGAGTATGGTTATCGGAAAAGACAACGCCTGGAAAAACTGGTATGACAATATCAGCGGACGCATGTTAAAAATTCAAAACGACGACGGCAGCTGGAGCGGTCACCATTGTATTACAAGCCCCGTATTTTGTACGGCGACCTCGCTGCTGATCCTTTCTATCAACAACGATATCGAAAAACTCACCGAAATCGGCGGAAGATAGTCTTTGGATGTCACACAATCCCCGTATGGAATGGCTATGCGGGGATTTTTTTGCAGATGACCACAGCATGCGAAGGTACCGATGTGACTTTTTTGACACAAAGATTTATCATGTGAAGTAAAAATACACTAGAGGCCTGGCTTGCGTTTTAATACGACCGGCCAGGGTCAACACGCCTTGCCGTGCAGAAAAGGGTGAAATTGATTTTTTCGTGTATTTTGAAACCGATATGAAGAAATTGATCCTGGTGTTGTTCACTTTTTCGGTGCTAAGTATTGCGAAGGGCCAGCCAAAGATAGGCCTTACCCTCAGCGGCGGAGGTGCAAAAGGCCTGGCGCACATCGGTATACTGGAAGCTATCGACAGCGCGGGTCTCCGGATCGATTGTATTACGGGAACGAGCATGGGCAGTATAGTTGGGTCGTTGTACGCTGCCGGTTATTCGGGTAAGGAAATAGAGAAGATCGCGCGGGAACTGGATTGGAATTTCCTTTTTTCAGCAAAACCCTCGATTCGCAATGTAAACATCGATGAAAAAACGGAATTCGATAACTACGCGCTGGAAGTACCCTTCCAGGAAGGCAGATTTAAGATCACGTCCGGTATTATCGAAGGTCAGGAGTTGTGGCTGAAATTCCAGGAATTATTTCTGCCGATATACGATATCAAGGATTTTTCGAAGTTCAGTATTCCGTTCAAATGTATCGCAACGGATATCAGCACCGGAAAAGCGGTTGTTCTGGATCAGGGTGAACTGGTAACAGCGATCCGCGCCAGCATGTCGATCCCTTCGGTCTTCACTCCTATCGACTACAAGGACACAAAACTGGTCGATGGCGGTGTAGTCAGGAATTTCCCCGTTCGTGACGTAAAAGGCATGGGAGCTGAGTATGTGATCGGCGTAAACCTTTCACAGGGATTATCACATGCCAGGGATCTGAATACCGCTTTGGACATTCTTTATCAGATAGGTTTTTACAAAGATGCGGATGATTTCCAGCAGGAACGACGGCTTTGTAATGTACTGATCGAACCCAATCTTGAAAAATTCACCGCCGCCAGCTTCAGCAGTGCGGACAGCATTATACGGATCGGAAAAGAATCGGGGAATAAATACTATCCTGTTTTTAAAAAAATCGCGGATTCCCTCAGGCGTATTTACCCGGACCATAAACCGATCAGGAACCGTCTTCCTCAGACCAGGTCCGTTACCGTCGATAGCATACACATAACCGGTCTCAACCACACCACGAGAACATCATTTGAAAACAGACTCGCACTGGAGCGCGGCAAAACGTATAACGGCACGGAAGTAGCGGAGGCGATCAGGAGAGTCTATGGGTCCCGTAACTACGACCGAATCGCATACGAATGGCAACCCACATCGAAACCCGGCCATGCCAACCTGTACTTCAACGTATTGGAAAGTCCCCTTACCCATGTAAAAGCGGGTATTCATTTCCACTCCTTCAGCAACGTGGCATTAATCCTCGGCGCTGAAACCAAAAATCTTTTTTTCGACCGTTCGAAGTCCAGCGGTAAAATAAACATCAGTGAAAATTTCCGGCTGCTGCTGGAACAAAACCAGGCGTTTGGAAAAAAAGACAATAACAACCTGATAGGAACCTTTTATGCCGAGAGTTTCAAGTTCCCGCTTTACGAGAACTTCGAACAGACTTATCTATATCGTAACTACACCTACCACGCGGATATCAAAATCCAGCGAACGTTCGGATTCAGTTCCGCCATAGGCGTCGGAACCAGCCTTGAAAATTTCAAACTAAAACCGAAGATCGCCGCGGATGTATCGTTCGAAGGCGCCAATACCTACATGGCCTCTTATGTTTATTACAAGCACAACACCCTGAACAAAAGAAATTTCTCAACGAAAGGCTGGAGGATCGAGGGAAACATCGGCCTTGTTTACAACCAGCACCCGACAGCCATTACTCTCAAAGACGGAACCGGGGTTGAAAAAAGCGATACATTGGATCTGCATTCCTATTTCCAGGTACACGTAAAGGCTGAAAACTTTGTACCCCTCTCCAGGAAATTTACCTTTCTAACACAGTTCAACACAGCCATCAACTTCAACCAGGATAATGCTTACCTCAATTTTTTCAATGTGGGAGGTATCAATGATTTTGTGCGGAATCAAATACCTTTTACAGGGCTCCCTGAATACGCCGTCAATACACACAGCATAAGCGTATTGATGCTGGGACTTCAATACCAGATCACCAGGAGTCTCTATACAACGTTACGGCTCAACACGGCGGTTTACGATTTCCTCGATACCCGACAATCCCTGTCGTTCGACAACTTCCTCTCCGGCGCCGGACTTTCCATCGGGTACGATTCAGGCATCGGACCCCTTTCTTTAACAACCATGTATAACGCGGAGTCGGGTAACGTTTACGGATACGTCAATATCGGTTTCCCTTTCCGGTAACAACGGCGCTATGCGCCAGGCGTTTCCAGATCTTTCAATATCCCGGCAATATCCTCCTCCGTAGCAGTGAGCTTGGATTTACAGATTCGGATCAGCATCGCCGCACGCTTCACTTTTTCCGACAGTTCATCGACTGAAATCCGGCCGTCCTCAATCTCCGTCACAATGGTCTGCAGTTCATCAAACGCTTCCGAATAACCCGGCAATTTGTTCATAGCTCTTCCGATTTTTTTAAATTAACTACAGCACTTATGATTACTCCGTCCGCTGTTACGGTTGTAATGGTGTCGCCTTCCTTCACGTCTGAAAAACTTTTGATCGCCTTCCCGTCTCTCAGCGTAATGGTGTATCCACGCCGGAGAACATGTACGGGATCGAGCATATTTACCTGCCTTTCCGTATGCATCAGTGTTACCTGTTCCGCCGACATAAAATTCGCGGCACCTTGAACCACACGACCTTGCATGTCTGTCGTCCGCGCATTTGCCTGTTCAAGCTGAAAAACAGCACACTGCCCAAGGGTCCTGATTAGTGACTTAACCTGATTCCGGTTTTCAGAAAGCAATTTCCCCGTTACCGACCGAAAGTAACGCACGGTATTCGAAAACCGGACGGTTTCATCGCGAAGCAAACGAATCGATCTTTCGGAGATCAATTCCTCAGCCCTTTTCAGCGGTACCGAAAAATTATGAAATTGCTGCAACAGATAGTCGCCCAGCTCCGTCGGCGTAATAGCATTCTTGAATGAAATCACCTCGGCAACGGTCTCATTCGTGGAGTGACCGATACCGGTAAGGATGGGGATGGGGAAAAGCGCGATCTCCCTCGTCAGCGCATAATTGTTATAGGACGAAAGACCAACATCGCCGCCCCCTCCCCGGATAATGACCACCACATCGAAGTGGTCTTTCACTTTTTTAATACGCTTCAACTGAAAGACAATTGAATCCACAGACCGGTCGCCTTGCAAGATCGCCGGGAACAGAAAAGTAAAGAACCTGTAACCCCAGGCATTCTGTTCGATGACCTTGAGAAAGTCGGCCAGGCCTTTGCTGGTCTCGACGGATATCACGGCTATACGTTGCGGCAGGACTGGCATCTTACGGGTCTTATTCATCAGGAATATTCCTTCGTCCTTCAGCCGGCCGATTGTCTCCAGTTTTTCGCGTTCGAGCTCTCCCAGCGAAAAAACGGGATCGATATCAATTATTCTAAGGCTAAATCCATGAACAGGATCGAAACTTACACTTGCCTGGAAAAGTATATTGATTCCATCCCGAAGCGGTTCCTTAAGGGCCGCCAAAAAGTTTTCATTGATCCTGACAAAGTCGTCTCTCCACAGGTTTGCTCTCACCTGCGCCACGATCTTTCCATTGTTCTTTTCAAGAAGTTCCGGATAGCAATGACCCGAATAGGAATAGTGGTTTATCTTGTTCATCTCCGCTTTCACCCAAAACGAAGTCTGATACCGGTCGGAGATCGTTTTCCTCACACTCAGCGTTACTTCCAGCAGGGAAAATACTTTTTTATCTTTTACAATTTCAGGCACGGGATGCGATGTATTATTGCGGAGTGAACCGTGAAGTTAAAAATTTTTGACATTTGTGCGGGTATTTTAACATTGCGGCAAGCAGCCCTGTCATCCCTAACAATTATATTTGTCAACAATCAGAAATCAAAATTAAACGCGTTGATGGAACATCCGGTCATTGATGCCCTGGAAAGGGGACTCGAACACATTCGCCATTCGCCCGCCGATAACGGCCAACTTGAAATGATCGTGATAAGACCGGAAAAGAAACAGCGTGCAACGCTTGAGGAATGCGGCTTGAGCCTGACGAAAGGCGTGGACGGAGACCATTGGGCAAAAGGATGCTGGAAATCGTTACCCGATGGCAGTCCCGATCCTGCTGTCCAGATCACTATTATGAACAGCCGCTGCCTTGAGCTCATTTCACCATCCCGCGCGCAATGGCCGCTCGCCGGCGACAATCTCATCGTGGATATGGATTTGAGTATTCATAACCTTCAGCCGGGTCAGAAACTTTCCATTGGGACGGCTATCCTGGAGATTACGAGCGTACCGCATACCGGATGTAATCAATTCAAGGAACGGTTTGGGATCGACTCGTTAAAATTCATCAGCTCAAAAGCAGGTAAAGAGTTACGACTACGGGGCATTTACGCCCAGGTAGTCCGGGACGGACGGATCAAGCTCGGCGACCGCCTGAGCAAGATCGAAGGTTAGCAACGGTGTTCGTTTTTAACCGGCGGGTGAACACATCCGAACACTCCTTTCTTTCGCCGGCCGCCGTAAAGGGTTTGATGCAACCTTTTCGAAGGTGCATGATCTTTGAGTAACCAAATCCATAATCAGAAGTTATCCTTAAAAACCGCCTGTATGATTAAAAATTATCTCACGGTCGCTTTCCGTGCTATCCAACGGAACAAGTTAAGTTCGTTTATCAACATCTTCGGTTTGGCCCTTGCCATGTCCTGTTCTTTGCTCATTTACCTTTTTATCGAAGATGAGCTTTCCTATGACCGCTACAACACAAACGCGAACCGCACATACCGGGTTACCCGGAACTTCCTTTCACCGGATGGATCGGTAAACCTTCACCTTGGTCATCTGGCACCTCCGTTCGGGCCGCTCCTGAAAAATGATTTTTCGGATATCGAAGAGGTTGCACGTATCCTCAATACTCGAATGCTTATTGCCATCCAGGAGAACGCGGAAGAAAAAAAATCATTTAACGAGGAACATGCCTATTATGCGGAGCCCGAGATCCTGAAGATCTTTACCATACCTGTTCTGGAGGGAAGCCCTGACAAGGCACTTGAAGAACCGTTCAATCTTATGTTATCGGAAAGTGCGGCACGCAGGTATTTTGGAACAGAAAGTGCGCTGGGGAAATCCCTCAAAGTCGGCAACCGCTACGATGTTGTTGTGAGCGGCGTATTCAAGGATCTTCCCAGACAGTCGCACTGGCATCCCGATGTTCTCGTGTCATTTTCCACACTCAATGATTCTACGATCTACGGGCGAAGGCGACTGGAAACGAACTGGGGTAACAATTCCTTCGGTACTTATATCCTTGCCAAGGAACCGTTGGATATTAAAAAGATGGAAAGCCAGTTTCCGGCATTTGTCGACCGGCATATGGGTGCACAAGCCGATGCCAACGAACCTCTCCCGTCTGTGTGGACAAATCTTTTCCTTCAAAAACTTACGGATATACACCTACATTCCCACCTCGATTCGGAAGAAGAGAGCAATGGCAGCATCAGCAATGTATACATGATGGGTGTAATCGGTCTGTTCATCGTACTGATCGCCTGCTTTAATTTTGTGAACCTCTCCACGGCCCGTGCCTCCAGGCGGGCAAAGGAAGTCGGGCTCCGGAAAGTAGTTGGTGCGTTCAAAAGTCAACTTATCAATCAATACCTGAGTGAATCGATATTGATTGCCATGCTTGCTTTGGTATTGTCAATTGGGTTCAGCTATCTCGCTATCCGGTGGCTGAATGACTTTACGGGGAAATCGATGACGCTGGATCTGGTAAACCATTGGAATTTAACACTTACCCTCATTGTATTTGCGACTGTTGTGGGGCTACTGGCCGGAATTTATCCTGCATTCGTAATTTCAGGGTTCAAGCCTGCGTTGATCTTAAAGGGCCAGTTTGGTTCCATCAAAGGAAAAGGCGCATTGCGAAAAGGTCTTGTCGTATCGCAATTCGCCATCTCGATCATCCTCATAATCGCTACCCTCATCACATTAAAACAAATTCAATACCTGAACACGCGCGAACTGGGGTACGACAAGGATCAGGTAGTAACCCTTAGCTACTACAGGGACCTGACGCCTTCGTATGATGCCTTTTACAATGAATTATTGAAGGAATCCGCGATAAAAAACACGGCGCGATCCAGCCGCATACCAACGGGGAGGTTACTCGACTCACAGGGAACCGCGAGAATTCAAAAAGGCGATAGCCTGTCTGACACTAAAATCGTTCTTAAAAACATCAGTATTGACCATGAGTTCTTTGACACTTACCACATTGAGTTTGCAGCCGGCAGGAATTTTTCAAAGGATATAAAGAGCGACGACTCTCTTTCCTTTATCCTCAATGAAACATCGGTAAAAATGATGGGGATGACCAACGAAAATATCCTGGAAAAAGATTTTCACTATGCCGGTGTCAGGGGACGTGTAATCGGCGTGGTGAAGGATTTCCACTTCGAGTCTCTTCATGAACCCATTGTGCCGCTCGTTTTTCATTCAGGACCTTATTACAACCGTCTCTCCGTTAAACTGGCAGGAGACCAGGTCCAAGACGGGATTGCCAGTATCGAAAAAGTATGGAAAGAATTCATACCGCATCGCCCGTTCGAATACGAGTTTCTCAGTCTTCAGTACAAGGACTTATACGAAGGCGAACAAAAGCAAAGTCAGTTGTTTATCGTTTTTGCGAGCCTTGCCATTTTAATCGCCTGCCTCGGGCTATTCGGGCTTGCAACTTTTAACGCCATGCAGCGAGTGAAAGAGATCGGGATCCGCAAGGTTCTGGGAGCTTCCGTGCCTAGCATCCTTGCACTTCTTTCCAGGGAAATCGTGGTGCTCATCGTCATTGCCAACGTTATTGCATGGCCCGTTGCATGGTATTTCATGAGCGAGTGGCTTGATACCTTCGCTTATCATATCGATATGGATGTCATCGCTTATTTGCTCGCCGGCGCTGTGGCCGTCCTTATTGCGCTCGTTACAGTAAGTTCACAAACGATCAGGGCCGCCAGGAGCAATCCTTCGAATACGCTCCGGTACGAATAACCGGTACCGTGTCTGGCAATCGCGTTGATAAAAAAAAACAGGGACGGATAAAACCCGTCCCTGAATAAAAAATCCTCATTCAATTTTATCATCAAATCAAAAATCGCACAAGGAAATCATCAACTCAACCCTCAACACCTGTGGGATTTGTTAATTTGATTGATTGTGATAAAATTTCATTGGGACTAGACATTTGTACCTCCTTTCTTTTCGTGAAACATACGTGGAAGAAAATGCAAACCGGAACCGGTTGACTTTTCCGAACACGGACAGCGACCGCAGCCAGTTCAAGAACGCCAATTTTAACGAATTTGTTTTACGCGCTGATAAAAAATTATAACAGTTGTATTTCCTCCCATACAGCTTTCAGTACGGGAATCCCGTTCCGCCTGTTCTCCGCTCTGACAGCCTGTACCCTTTCCCCCGGAAAGAGTATTTTGGATGACTTCTCCGGCAAGGATTGGTGGTAGTCATCCAGAATTTGCTGAATGGCGGCGGCAATGGACTTATAATTATGGAGTCTTTTAAGATCAATGGCCATAAAGACCTGCGACACCTTGCATTCAGCCTTTTGTTTGGAGATTTCCGCCACGGAAAGTCCTCCGGAAAGAATGGTCGCGAGGATATCCAACAACAACGACAAACCTGCGCCTTTCCAGTAACCGATGGGAAGGATCCGTTGCGACTTCCTGATCTCGTCTGGGTCGGTGGTTAGTTGACCGGTAGTCGTGAATCCACCCGGCACCGGAAGCTGTTGTCCTTTGAGCTGATAAAAATCCAGTGCACCGTACGAATACTGCGACATGGCCATATCCAGTACGATGGCGTTGTCCTGGTAAGGGACTGCAATAACCAGCGGATTATTGCCAAGCTTGCTGTTTACGGCGCCCCAGGTTGGCATGTTGGCGGTGGTGTTGGTCCAGCCGATAAATACAAAACCCTTTTCTGCCGCCCTCCAGCCATACGTTCCTCCACGCATCCAGTGATTGGTATTCGCCAGCGCGACACAACCCATTCCCTGTACGGCGGCTAGCTCCATAGCCCTGTCGGTACATAACAGGGCGTTGACCGGACCGGGTCCTGCCAGCCCGTCCCACTGCTCGATTGTTCCCATTCCATTCACACAAACTGCCTCCTTCGTCGGGTCGATATGTCCATCGGCAACGTATTGAACGAACCGGGGAAACCTGTTAACACCATGCGTGTATACACCGTCAAGGCTATTACCGGTAAATATCTGCGCGCATATTCCGGCCTTCTCTTCAGTAAAACCACTTTTTACCAGTATCCGGTGGAACACAGATTCCATTTCCTTCTCCTTGATATTCAGGAATTCCGGCGATTTTGTGGCGGTCATAACACTGTAAAGTTAATAGTTCGGATTTTAGCTATATGTCGTTTAAATATAGCGATTTCGTCTTCCACGGCCTGAATATTATGTTGTAAGCAACTTAATTTCATCGAAATTTGGGCGCCAGTGGGCAAAAACAAACCCGGGTTTGTATATAAATTCAAAGTACTTTATTTTGCCTCGCGATTTTTGATCAACCTTAAACCTTATTGCTCAATTTGAAATGAAAATTACCCAGCGCCACTATCTCCTTTTATTCGTCATTGCATTGTTACCATCGTCAGCCGCATTTGCCGCTGATGCGCCACCGATCGATTCCGGCGCGACAGCCTGGATGCTGACATCCGCTGCATTGGTTTTGTTAATGATCCCTGGCCTTGCCATGTTTTACGGAGGGTGGTGCGAACCAAAAATGTATTGGGCACCATGATGCATAGTTTTGCTGCAATGGGTATCATGACCGTGCTGTGGGTGATATGCGGTTATAGTATGGCTTTCGGCCCGAACGTCCTTGGCGGATGGTTTGGATGGAGCTGGGATTATTTTATGTTATCGGGTATCGACGACAAGATCATGGATGCTGGTATACCGGAATACGTGTTTTCCATGTTTCAGGCGAAGTTTGCGATCATCACACCTGCGTTGATCGCGGGCGCTTTCGCCGAACGGGTGTCGTTCAAAGGATATTGTTTTTTTATTGCCATCTGGGGCATTCTTATATACAATCCTTTATGCCATTGGGTATGGGCTTCGGACGGATTCCTCTTCAACCTGGGCGCGAAAGGTGCGATCGATTTTGCCGGTGGAACGGTTGTTCATATTTCCGCGGGTGTTAGCGGTCTGGTGGCGGCAATCTACCTGGGATCACGTAAAGCTTTTCCACACCTTCACATGCGTCCGAACAACCTGGTGATGACAATGATCGGCGCCGGTTTGCTTTGGGTCGGATGGTTTGGGTTTAATGCAGGGAGCAGTATTTCGAGCGGACTCAGCACAGCCCAGGCGTTAACAGCCACACAGATAGCAGCCGCTGCGGGTGCATTGGCCTGGATCATCATTGAGGGTGCCCATCGCGGAAAGGCAACCGCTCTTGGATTTGTTAGCGGCGTGCTTGCCGGCCTGGTTGCCATTACGCCGGCAGCAGGTGTTGTTAAGCCGGGAGGTGCCCTTGCGCTCGGCGTGCTGGCAAGCGGTATTTGTTATATGGCTATCCTTCTTAAAAACAAATTAGGATATGATGATACCCTTGATGCCTTTGGAATTCACGGTGTGGGTGGAATCGTCGGTGCTATTTTCCTGGTCTTCTTTATCCGCGAGGCATGGATGACCGAGGCGGCGGCCGCGGCAGGTAGCTGGACAGTTATTCAACAGCTGGGCGTCCAGGCCCTGGCAGTGATCATTGCAATCGCATACGCAGCGCTCGGCACCTGGCTGATACTCGCCGTATTGAACAAGATCGTTCCGTTGAGATCAAGCGCCGAAGGAGAAATGAAGGGACTCGACAATTATTACCATGGCGAACGCGGCTATGGAATGACCAATCCTAACTAATCAGCAACATGAAACTTATCATAGCAATCATCCGCGAAAATCAGCTCGACCAGGTTCGGGAAGCGCTCATAGACGCTGCGATCACTCGTATTACCGTGAGCCACGTATCGGGCCACGGAAGAAGCAAGACAGAAGAGATCTACCGGGGACAGGTTGTTGTCCCAAACCTGGTTCCTAACATCAGACTTGAAATTGCGGTCAACGATGATTTTGTCGATCGTACATGCAATGCTATCCTGAGCGCCACAAAAGCGAATGACGACGGCTTGATCGGAAGCGGTAAGATCTTTGTCACGCCGCTGGAGGAAGTTATTCGTCTCCGTACGGGTGAACGGGGGCCCGAAGCGATCTAGCTGTACCGTTAAAAGCGTTCGTCGTTGATCAAAAACGAAAAATGGATTAAAGGGCTTAAAGTTTAACCCTTTCCATACGCGGTGCCAGCAAGTGCATAATGACCCAGGCAATCAGGTATCCGAATCCGCAAATGGTAAAAAGGATATTATATCCGATTACAATATCACCGAGTGCTTTGTAGTGATCCAGCAAAGCTCCAACCAGGAGCGGGAAAAGCATACCCCCCGTGGATCCGGCCATACCTCCTATTCCAACAACAGAACTGACGGCATTTTTTGGAAACATATCTGATACGGTTGTGAAAATGTTCGCGCTCCATGCCTGGTGGGCTGCAGCCGCGAGGCTGATAAGACCAACGGCAATCCATACATTTCCAGCATATGGAGCCGACATAATCGGTACCACACAGATGGCAAAGAATAACATCGAAGTTTTACGGGCCTTGAAGACCAGCCAGCCCTTCCTTATCAAATAAGAAGAGAGATAACCTCCACCAACGCTGCCAATGGTTGTGGCTGTGTATACAATAACCAATTGCAGGTTCGGTTTCTTCAGGTCTATGTTATAGGCTTCCGCAAAAAAAGACGGCAACCAGAAAAGGAAAAACCACCATATCGGATCCGTTAATAATTTCCCGAAGATAAATGCCCATGTCTGACGGATTCCGATAAGCTTTAGCCATGAAACCGGCGCGCCTTTTTCGGCCTGTTCGTCGGCGTCGCTATGTATGAGGTCGAACTCCTCCTTGCTTAATCTTTTTTGTTTGGAGGGTATCTCATAAAATATCAGCCAAAACACCAGCCAGATAAAACCGATAGCCCCCGTCCAGATGAAAGCCTGCCGCCATCCGTAAGCGCCGAGGATCCACGGAACGAGAATTGGCGCAATCACGGCACCGATATTGGTTCCGGAATTAAAAATACCAGTGGCGAACGCTCGCTCGCGTTTGGGAAACCATTCAGCTGTCGCCTTGATTGCTGTAGGAAAATTGCCGGCTTCGCTGATACCCAGGAAAGCGCGTACGACACCAAAACCAAACGTGGATTTGACAACAGCATGCAACATCGCCGCGATACTCCAAAATACCACCGACACCGTGTAACCCATCTTCGTCCCGATCCTGTCGACAATCTTGCCGAATAGTAAAAGCCCCACCGCGTAGGCCGCGCTGAATGCCATAACGATATTCCCGTAATCTGTCTCCGACCAACCGAACTCAGCTTCAAGCGTAGGTTTTAATAAACCGATTACCTGCCTGTCTATGTAATTGATTGTAGTAGCAAAGAACAATAGCGCGCAGATAATCCAGCGATATTTACCAATTGTTTGGGGTTGGTTTTCCACGTTTTGTCGGGGTTTCGATTATTTCCTAACCTGTTTCGCAAGAGCAAGGGTTTCCTGCACACGTAATTTAAGCAGGGGCCAGTCTTTATTTTGAAGGATTTCTTTTGTGAACAATTGCGAGCCGAGTCCCACGCAGGCTGCTCCAGCCTGAAACCAGGCCGATAGACTCTTTTCGTTCGGCTCCACTCCACCGGTGATCATGAGCTGCAGGTCCGGAACAACGGGCATGATAGACGAAACAAACCCGGGTCCCAGCACCGAACCGGGGAACACCTTGATGATCTGTGCGCCATGGTCCCTCGCTGTCACAATCTCTGTAAGGGTGGCACAACCCGGTATCCATAGTTTATCATAGCGATGACACACGTCCGCCATTTCCACTTTCATAACAGGAGAGATAATGAAGTGGGCACCGGCTTCAATGAACTTTTCTGTTGTTGGTCCGTCCATAATAGTCCCGATACCCAGCATGAGGTCGGGGAATTTCGCGGACGCCCGGAGTAAGTGAACAAATACTTCGAACGAATTCTTCCTTCGGTTCGTAAATTCAAATACCCTTATACCTCCGGCATAGGCAGTCTCCAAGACCTGTTGTGCGTCATCCGGGTTATCGTGTGTAAACAGGGGAACTACTCCGGTTCCCTTCATGGTGTCGATAATCTGCTGGTTACTAAAAGTCATGTCGTTAGCGTAAAAGTTTTCCCACATTCTCACCTTTTATCAGCGCCTCTACTTCGGATGTTGTAACGAGGTTCACATCTCCTTCCAGCGTGTGCTTTAATGCACATGAGGCCGAGGCGAATTCGAGGGTTTGCTGATCATCCTTACCCGTTATCCATCCGTAGATCAATCCTGCCATAAAAGCGTCGCCTGTACCTACTCTGTCCACGATGTGTGTAAGGTCGTATTCTTTCGAATGAAGGAGTTCAACTCCGTTCCATAACATCGCGGAAATGCGGTTATGCGATGAGTTGATAGACTCGCGGTGCGTGGACGTTATTTTTTTGATATTCGGATAAGCCTTCATTACTTTCTGACAGGCATGAGAATAGGTTTTATCTGAAATGCCCAGGCAGTTTTCGAAGTCCGTTATCCCGCCCACGATCATATCGGTGTTTTCGATCAGGGACGGCATAACTTCGCGTGCAGTCTTACCGTATTGCCATAAGTTCCGTCTGTAGTTGATATCGCCTGAAATTTTAACGTTGTGTTTTCTGGCGGCGATAATAGCTTCGTAACAGGCATCGGCTGCACCCTGAGAGATAGCAGGTGTAATTCCTGTCCAATGAAACCAGGTAGCGTCTTTCATTACGTCATTCCAATCGATCATTCCCGGGCTGATGTGGGCGAAAGCGGAGTCGAACCTGTCGTAAATAATGCGCGATGCGCGGTGTATCGCGCCGTTTTCAAGAAAGTAGATTCCCATTCGCTCGTCACCGTATACAATGTAGCTCGTATCGACGCCATAACGTTGAAGGCTTTGCGTAGCTGCCTGTCCAAGATCATTTGAAGGGAATCGTGTGATATGACTGGAGGAAATTCCAAAACAGCTTAATGCAACGCTGACATTAGCCTCCGAACCGGCATAAATCGCATTAAAATTATCCGCTTGTGTAAACCTTGCAAAACCCGGCGTCGACAGCCGCATCATAATTTCCCCGAAGGTGATAACTCTCCTCTGCTTCACGTATTATTTTATTATATATGTTATTTAGAATTTAACCGTACTGCGTGTACGATTGCTGGTTATACACGCTTCAATAAGTTTGATCACATCCCTTGATTCCTCCGGCCTTACCACCAATTCCCTGCCTTCCCGGATCGATTCATAGACATTTTTATAAAACGTCAGGTAATTTCCAGGAACGGTCTCCACCAGTCCTTCTACATGAAGGCTTCCGATCGACGTATTGAGCTTTCCCCAATATTCACGGGGGTCACATCCCCAAGACGTACTTCCGGGTATCTTACCCTCTTTCAAGGCCTGCTCTTGCGGATCAAGGCCATATTTAATAAAAGAGCCGGCAGTACCATGAAGGATATACCGCGGACCTGGTTCCCGTACAAGGTAACTTGATTTGACAATAGCATGAAAGTTATTATACTGTAAACGGATATCATAATAATCATCAACCTTCCCGCCCGGCCGTTGGATACCCATCCGGGCATCGACTTCCGCCGGCATTCCAAAAAGGACAAGGACCTGGTCAAGCATATGGGACCCAAGATTATACAGGATTCCCGTTCCCGGCGCAGACTCTTCTTTCCAGGTGTTCGCTTCGATAAAATTCCGGTACCGGTCGTAATGCAGTTCAAACTCGGCAATACCTCCCACCAACTTGTCCTGAATCACCTTCCTGATCGTCAGAAAGTCGCCATCCCAACGCCGGTTCTGAAACACGGTAAGGATCTTACCTGCTTTTTTTGCAATGGCTATCAGTTCGTCGGCTTCGGCAGTCGTAACGGAAAATGGCTTTTCCACCACCACATGCTTGCCTGCCTGCAATGCCCTGCTGGCAAATGAGAAATGTGTTTCATTCGGGGTGTTCACGATAACCAGTTCAACCGATTTATCCAGGAATACCTCGTCGACATTTGACACAATTTTCACGTGCGGGTAGCGTGCATGTGCCTTCGTTGAATTCCGTTGTACCACTTTTGCAAGTGTAAAACCATGATGGGCTTCCAGTAGCGGAGCATGAAAGATCTCACCCGACATGCCGTAGGATAGTAGCGCAGTAGAAATAGGGTTCATTAGGGAACTGAATCTAGGTTAACAGGTTTTATTGATGACTGGATATTCTTTATACTTTTCATCAACTCTATCAGGTTCGCTTCGATACCTTTCCAGTCTTTGGCCGCAATTCTTTCTTTCGTAAATACCTGGGCACCTAACTTAATACCCAATACACCAGCCTCAAACCATTTTGCCAGAATATTTTCTCTCAGATCAGCAATACCGGAGGGGATCAGGTAAAGGTCGGGGTGCTGCCTGGCAATCGGTGTGATGAAGTCGAACCCAAGGACATTGCCCGGTAAAACGTTTATCACCTGGGCGCCCAGTTCTTTCGAACGCTCAATTTCCTCAAGCGTCGTGCAGCCAGGCATCCAGAGTTTATCGTATGATTTACATACTTCTCCCATATCGGGTCTCAGAAACGGTGAGGCAATGAATTGCGCACCCGCTTTAATGTATCGCTCCGTCATCGTGGCATCCAGTACCGTTCCGACTCCAAAAATCAGGTCGGGGAATTCTTCCTGTTGCCCGGCGAGGTGTTCGAAAAATCGCAGCCCTTTATTGTCGCGCTGATGCATGAATTCAAATACCCTCAGTCCGCAGTGGTAGGTTATGGAAACTATACGAAGCAGCACGTCCATATCAGGGTGGTAAAATACCGGTATGAGACCAGCAGCTTTAATTTTCGAAATAACATCTTTTTTGCTTACTGACATTCTACACCTGATATTTGTGGGCGATTTGCCGAAATAGTTTTTAAGTTAAAAAAAAATAAATCTAATTTGCGCAATCGATTGCGCAAGATAACAGTTTTAAAGGTATGTCAAATAGATTTTTAAAAATTCACCCTGCCGATAATGTACTCGTTGCATTAACCGATCTCAGAGCGGGCGAAAACATTTCTTACAACGGTTCGTCCGTTACCCTAGTTCATGACGTGCAGGCGAAACACAAGTTCGTCATGCATTCCATGAAGCCGGAAGATGAAATCATCATGTACGGCATCCTCGTTGGAAAAGCATTAGAGGGTATACCCGCAGGTGGTGTTGTGGGAACCCATAACGTAAAGCATAAGTCATCGGACTTTGCCGGCAAAACGTCGACATACCAATGGACCGCGCCCGATGTCGGACGATGGAAAGACAGAACATTCATGGGTTTTCACCGCGATGACAATCAGGTTGGTACGGCAAATTACTGGATTGTTATTCCGCTTGTATTTTGTGAAAACCGGAATATCAATATCATGCGACAGGCATTTGAGGATGAACTGGGTTTCGCAAAGCACGATGCATACAAGGGTTATGTGCATCAGCTGGTGCAGCTCTACCAAGAGGGAAAAACCGAACAACTCAGATCCCTCACCTTAACGCAGGAAAAGGATAACAACAGATCACGGTTGTTCAAGAATATTGACGGTATTAAGTTCCTCACCCATGAAGGTGGATGCGGCGGTACGCGGCAGGATTCGGAAGCGTTGTGCGGCTTGCTGGCGGGGTATATCAATAATCCCAATGTGGCAGGCGCGACGGTCCTGAGCCTCGGTTGTCAGAATGCGCAGGTTGATGTACTCACAAGGAAACTGAAGGCGCTGAATCCTTCCTTTTCAAAACCGTTGATTATCCTGGAACAACAAAAAGAAGGTACGGAACAGGAACTGCTCACCAATGCCATACGTCAGACTTTCCTGGCTCTTATTGAAGCCGACAAACTGCAACGAAAACCAGCCCCGCTCAACAAACTGGTTGTCGGGCTGGAATGCGGTGGCTCCGACGGATTTTCCGGAATTTCGGCAAACCCCGCTATTGGTCACACGTCTGATCTCGTGGTGGCGCTGGGGGGTGCTTCTATTCTTTCCGAATTCCCGGAACTTTGCGGTGTAGAGCAGGAGTTGCTCAACCGTTGTGTGGATACACCAACAGCCGACCGTTTTGTGCAGCTTATGCGGGCGTATTCGAAGGCAGCGGAAGCAGTAGGTTCAGGGTTCGATATGAATCCGTCGCCCGGGAACATTAAAGACGGTCTTATAACCGATGCCATGAAATCCGCGGGTGCCGCCAAAAAGGGAGGAACTTCCCCTGTCGCGGATGTCCTGGACTATACCGAATACATCCGGCGCCCAGGCCTGACGTTATTGTGCACGCCCGGAAACGATGTCGAGAGTACCACGGCGATGGCGGGATCCGGCGCCAATATCATGCTTTTTACTACCGGTCTGGGTACACCAACAGGTAATCCCGTCGTGCCGGTGATAAAAGTATCCTCCAATACCAAACTCGCTCAAAAAATGCCCGACATCATCGATGTCGATTCGGGATCGATCATATCGGGAAGCAAAAAGATCGAGCAGGTAGGTGAAGATATCCTGGAGTTGATCATCGCAGTGGCCAGCGGAGAAGCAAAAGCGAAAGCTACGGAACTCAATCAAAACGACTTCATCCCCTGGAAGCGCGGTGTTTCCCTGTAGGGACCACGTGATTTACAGAAAATCGGTTCTTAGGGGATTAAAACTGTCGACCAGTCTCGCACGGGTGGACATCAGTTGAATGGCATGTGGTTTATCAGGCGGGACGCTGAACATATCGCCCTGCCTCAAAACCCGGTCAGGTTCTCCTTCACAGAGAAAAATGATCTCACCTTCCGCAACGTACGTCGTTTGCTCATGCACGTGGTGATGCATGGGGTCCGGACTTTTCCAGGGACCGTTGTCAAAATCGATCACCACCATCATCAGGTTTTTGGTGCTGATCTGGCGGCGGCGGATGCCGGGTTTTACGTTGACCGGGTTGGCTTCTGACTCCCTTAATACAGCCATATGGATTAGTCGATTTAACGTTTGTCGAAGTAAAACTTATGATTTTCATCGGGATGAGCAATCGATTGCCTAAAAATATACATCAGAAATACGCAAAATCAGGGACTCAAGATAAAATCCGGGGGGATACCCAATTGACCCCAAAAAAATCCCGCTTATATTGCGCAATCGATTACACAACCATGATCTACGATATCAGGCACGCGATTCATCCCAGGGATTTCAAATCCCTCGATACCCGAGAACAGCGGGAGGCTTTTATGATTGAACGGATCTTTGAGACGGATAAAATATGCCTCTCGTACACACACTACGACCGGTTCATCGCCGGCGGCGCTAACCCGGTTCACGCAGCCTTACCACTTGATACATTCGATCCGCTGAAGGCCGAATTTTTCCTTCAGAGAAGAGAGATGGGAATTGTAAATGTCGGAGGTGAAGGAAGAATAACCGTCGATGGTGAGGTTTATTCGCTGGGCAACAAGGAAGCTCTTTATATAGGAAGAGGATGTAAAAACGTTGTTTTTCACCCGGGCGATAGTCCCCTCTACTATTTCAATTCCACCCCCGCACATACATCCTATCCCACAAAAAAAATCGACGCGTCGAAGTCCGAAGTAACGGAGATCGGTTCCTCCGAAACTTCCAACCACCGCACCATACAAAAACTGATCGTCAGCAGCATTCTCGAAACGTGCCAGCTGCAAATGGGCCTTACAGAATTAAAAAAGGGAAGCGTGTGGAACACTATGCCACCGCATACACACGACCGGCGAATGGAAGTCTACTTCTATTTCGGGTTGCTGGATGGTAATGTTGTCTGTCACCTGATGGGTGAACCGCAGGAAACCCGGCATCTTTTCGTGCAGAACAACCAGGCTGTTATTTCGCCATCGTGGTCCATTCACAGCGGCGCGGGAACAAGCAACTATTCGTTTATATGGGGAATGGCCGGGGAGAACCTTGACTATACCGATATGGATATGATTAACCGAACCCAACTGAAATAACAAAAAACAGGCCCGGGTTACCAATAAACCCTCACAGGCCGGATTGCCGCATGAAAAGGGAAAAGTCAACCATACACGATATTGCCCGGAAGCTGAATATCACGGCATCGACAGTGTCACGGGCGCTGAACGACAACCCGCGTATCAGCGACGCGACAAAAAAAGCTGTTCAAAAAGCAGCTCAAAAATTAAACTATCAGCCCAATCATATCGCAGCGGCGCTCCGGAACGGAAAGAGCAACATCATCGGTGTTATCGTTCCAACGGTAGACCGCAGTTTCTTTTCTTCCGTAGTCAGGGGTATTGAAGAAATTGCGAACAAGGCACGGTATAATGTGATGATCTGCCAGAGCTATGACAGTTACGAAAAAGAAGTGGCTACAATCGATGCCCTGCTGAGCGCCCGGGTAGACGGCATTATCGCTTCGTACGCGAAAGAGACCGGAAATTTTGATCACTTCCTCAAAGCAAAAGAAAGAGGTATTCCTATAATACTCTTCGATCGCAGTAATGACGAACTGTCTGTAAGCCAGGTCGTGGTCGACGATTACTTCGGCGCATTTAAAGCAACCGAACATCTGATACAGCAAGGGTGCAGGCATATCGCTCATTTTACCAACACCAGGCCGATCAGTATTTACAACGACCGGCTTAGGGGCTACCGGGAAGCGCTTCTAAGGTACGGACTCCCGTACGACGAAACCCTGGTAGTAAAGAGTAATTTACAGCTTGAAGACGGCCGTGAAAGCATGCAGCAATTATTGCAGCTGAGGACCAGACCGGATGGTGTGTTTTCAGCCAGCGCATTTGGAATCCTGGGCGCGTTGCAGGTCCTTAAGGAAACAGGGATACAGGTTCCGCGGGACATCGCCCTGATCGGTTTCAGCAACGAGCCTTATACCTCCTTTACAGAGCCGCCGCTCTCATCCGTGGAACAACACAGTATGCGGATGGGGAATGCAGCAGCCGAGATCTTTTTGGAAGAAGTCTCGGACGATCATACTACCTTCATGGCCAGGAAGATCGTACTCAAACCGGAATTGATAATCCGTCAATCGTCCGTTCGAAAAAAATAAAAGATGTAAATCGCCAACTCATCTCTCTATTCAACGAAACCATATCCCATGTTAAAAAAACTCAACCGGCAGAATGCGAACCGGAACCAAACCCGTCCTATCAGGGTATTACAATTCGGTGACGGAAATTTTTTGCGGGGATTTGCAGACTGGATGATCGACATCCTCAATGAAAAAACCGATTTTAATGGCGATGTGCAGATCTTACGGCCACAACGGAAAGGCCAGGCTGATTTGCGTGAGGATGACGATCAGGACGGCTTGTACCATGTTTCATTGAACGGGCTTTACCACGGCAAGGTCGTCTCGGAAACAAGGCTGATCACCTGTGTCAGTAAAACAGTCAATCCGTTCACCCAGCAATCCCTGTTTCTTCAGGCTGCTGAAAATCCGGCGCTGCGTTTTATTATTTCCAATACGACGGAAGCGGGAATCGTGTTCAATTCCGCGGATACCGATCCCGATGTTGTTCACGAGAGCTTTCCAGCAAAGGCTACACAACTCCTGTTCCACCGCTTTACATTTTTCAACGGCGATCCTTCCTCAGGTGTAATTTTTATCCCTTGTGAACTGATCGAAAAAAACGGCGAGGCTTTAAAAAAGGCTATGCTCGGGTATGCGTCCCTTTGGGACCTGGGGTCTGCGTTTACGCAGTGGCTTGTCGGGCATAATACATTTTGTAATTCCCTCGTCGACCGGATCGTGACGGGTTTCCCGAAAGACAACATCGAGGAAATTCAGCGCTCTACGGGATTTGATGATCAGCGTGTGGTTTCCGCCGAACCGTTTCATCTTTGGGTCATCGAGGCCGACGAAAAAGTGCACGCCGCTTTGCCGGCTGAAAAAGCGGGCCTTTCTGTAAAATTCGTGAACGACCTCGCCCCTTACCGGACAAGCAAAGTAAGGATATTGAACGGCGCGCATACGGCCATGGTACCGGTTGCCTATTTGCGCGGACTGAGAACCGTTAAGGAAGCTGTCGACGACCCGGTCACAGGAGCATTCATCCGCGAGGCGATCTTCGATGAAATTATTCCAACGCTGGAACTGCCGCCGGACGAACTGAAACAGTTTGCCGGGGAAGTGCTGGAACGTTTTCAAAATCCATTCATCCGTCATGAATTAAAAAGTATCGCCCTTAATTCGATATCGAAGTTCACGGTAAGAGTACTTCCATCCATACTGGAATACCACAAAAAGAAAGGGCATTTTCCAAAAAATCTGATTTATTCGTTTGCCTCCCTTATTCGCTTTTATCAGGGGGAGTGGCAGGGACAATCGATCCCGTTGAATGACAACCCTGAGGTAATTTCATTTTTTCAAAATTGCTGGAAGAGTAATGACGCGGGTGAGATTGTCAGGACGGTTTTATCCAATGCCGGTTTCTGGGGTCAGGACCTTACCTCCGTCGACGGTTTATCGGAATGTGTCGTTAAGTCCATGCGTGAGAACGAACTGGTCTAACCTTTTTTTCGCTGCGGGATAAGGAATTTAAATCGCCGCTACGGCGCACCACCATCCGGGCAAGGATAACAGTCCGCGACTAATAAATTTTTGTTGCCTGCCCCGTCGATCAGAATAGTTTAATAATATCGTTGGCAAAAATGAACACCATCAAAGCAAGGAGGAAAACCATCCCTACTTTCTGGGCGGTTTCCAGGAATTTATCCGACGGTTTTCTTCTTGAGATAATTTCATAACTCAGGAACATCACATGTCCGCCATCCAGTGCGGGGATCGGAAGCAGGTTCATAAAAGCAAGTACGAGGGAAAGAACGCCGGTGAGCGACCAGAACCTCGACCAGTCCCATTCATTGCCGAAGGCTTGCATGATTCCGATCGGACCTGATAATGACTCCTTTGGTGATAACGCGCCCGTTATAACTCTTCCGAAGGCTTTTACCTGAACCCCAAGTGTTGTAAAAGCTCTGTCAGTTCCTTTCGGAATGGATTCCAGGAATCCGTAGGTGATTCTCCGTTCCGCCTGATCCATATACTCTTTCGGAAACGGAGCAGCCGCTATGCCAATGATCTTTTGGTCTCTGAAGTATTCCCGGAAGGACAGGATCTCGCCGGCACGCGAAACTTTTATGGCTATAGAATCCGATTTTGACGAGAGTGAATCCGCTTTCATTGCCTTAACCTGCGTATTCACCTGGTCCATATAAGAAATCGGCGCACCGTTTATTTCCACGATCTTGTCGCCAGGCTTCAGTATTCTCTCCGCGATGTATCCTTTTTCAATGTCGCCTACAACGGCGGGTATACGCGGATACAGGAAATTGGAAGGGCTTGTCTTCTTGTTGAATTTCTGGATAAAGTCGGCGGGGATAGCAAGCTCGATCTCTTTACCGTCTCTCTCGATTGTATAACTGCCGTCTGTACTCAAAAGAGTTTCGGGCTTCAAAATATCCTGATAATATTCAAAATCCTGGTTATTGATCTTGGTTATCTTGTCGCCCGTCTTCAGACCGATGGACTCACCAACCGGCCCGACATAGAAGCCACCGTTATTGTTGATAAAATCTTTCAGAATATACGTGTCTCCATAAGCATAGGTAATGCCGATAAAGATCATCACACCGATGACCACATTCACAAATATTCCACCCAACATAACAATGAGGCGCTGCCACGCCGGTTTCGCCCTGAATTCCCAGGGTTGTGCGGGTAACTTCATCGCTTCTGTATCGAGAGACTCATCGATCATGCCTGATATCTTCACATAACCACCCAGCGGAATCGCACTTAGCGCATATTCCGTTTCACCCCGCTTGAAGGAGAAAATCTTTGGCGGAAACCCGATGGAGAATTGTTCAACCCGCATTCCAAAGTATTTCGCCGCCAGCAAATGCCCCATTTCGTGTACTGCTACCAAAAAGGACAAGCTCAGAAGAAGCTGAGCCAACATAATCATCCAATCCATTCCGTTCTTTTTATCGGTTAAAAACTAGTCGTGTGTGCGTGTGCTTACTTCCTCAAAAATTCGTAGGCTCTTATTCGTGTCTCTTTGTCAGTATTGACATAATCTTCGTAAGCCGGACTCTTTATATAATCCATCCTGGTAAGGCACTTTTCCACAATGTCCGACATTTCCAGGAATCCTACCCTGTCCTTCAAAAATTCGGCCACAGCGACTTCGTTGGCCGCATTCAGCACGCATGGCATGTTACCCGCCATGTTCAGGGCTTCGAATGCCAGGGCAAGATTACGAAAAGTTTCCATATCCGGCTTTTCAAAGGTCAATGACGGGTAATTTGCGAAGTCAAACCGCTTAAAATCGGATTTCAGGCGATCCGGATAAGACAATGCGAACTGTATAGGTAAACGCATGTCAGGAAGCCCGAGTTGTGCCTTTATGGATCCATCTTCGAATTGGACCATTGAATGAATAATAGATTGGGGATGGACGACAACATCCACTTGCTCCGTTTTGAGTCCAAAAAGCCATTTTGCTTCGATAACCTCCAGGCCTTTGTTCATTAATGTCGCCGAGTCGATGGTGATCTTCGCTCCCATGGTCCAGTTCGGATGTTTCAGCGCCTGAGCCTTGGTTATCGATTCCAGTTCGCTTTTTTTCTTCCCCCGGAAGGGCCCGCCGGATGCCGTGAGGATCACCTTTTCAATTTTATTGTGGAACTCTCCCGTGATACACTGGAAGATGGCCGAGTGTTCGGAATCCACCGGAAATATGTTCACACCTTTCTCCCTGGCCAGCCGCGTAATCAGTTCTCCGGCGACAACAAGGGTCTCTTTGTTTGCCAGCGCAATTGGCTTCCCCGATTCAATAGCTTTGATCGTCGGTTTCAATCCGGAATACCCAACGATAGCTGTTAATACAAGATCGATGGTATCCATCTGAACAACGGAACACAACGCTCCTTCTCCTGCATATACTTTAATATCTTCCGAATGCAGCTGGTCTTTGACAAACGCGTAATGATCTTCATTTACGATCACGACGGCATTCGGCTTATATTTTCTTGCCTGTTCCACCAACAGCGCGGCGTTGTCATGAGCCGTGAGAACCTCGACCTCAAAAGTATCCGGATTGGCTTCCATAACAGCAAGGGCCTGGGTACCGATGGAACCCGTCGATCCTAAAATAGCAACTCGTTTTTTGTCGGCGATCAAAATCTAAAGTGTTACGGTTAAACTTATAAAACAGAAAGTGTATCGGCGATCTTCCTGTCGTTGGAAAGGCGCGGTACTTTGTTCTGTCCGCCGAGTTTTCCCAGTGATTTCATGTAGTCGATAAATACGTTCCTGCGTAAACTCCGGATCCGCAGCGTCCTTAATATGTTGCCGGTGATCAGATCATCGTAGTAAACATTCAGTTTGCGCAATTGTTCATCCAGCACAAGCGAGAACGAATCGATATCCATCGGCGGCCGGGCAAATTCAACGAGCCATTCGTGGTGAGGCAGGCCTTCCGTTGGTGTGACCTGGGGCGCAACGGTAAATTCAACCAGTTCAACCTCCGGAAATTTCTCCATCGTATACTTCATCGCTTTTTCCACTTCTTCGCCGATAACGTGTTCGCCAAAGGCGGAAATAAAATGCTTGATCCGTCCGGTGACCACCAGGCGATACGGATTTTTCGAGACGAATTTTATGGTATCACCGATGGAGTATCCCCAGAGACCCGCATTGCTGTTGATGATCAGTGCATAGTTTTTTCCAATTTCCACCTCTTCGATGGACAGCCGGGCGGGCTTTTCGTTGAAGTATTCGTCTGTCGGAATGAATTCAAAAAAGATTCCCGTGTTGAGCAGCAACAACAGGCCCGGTTCCACCTGCGAGTCCTGGTAAGCTATAAATCCTTCCGATGCGGGATAGGTTTCTATGGAGTCAATTTTTTTTCCGATTGAGTCCATCAGTTTCGCCCGGTAAGGTTCAAAATTCACGCCGCCATAAATGAACAGGGAGAAGTTAGGGAATACATCCTTTATCTTTTTTCCGGTCCGGGCGTGTATCCTGTCAAAGTACATTTGAGCCCAGGGCGGAATTCCCGAGATCATCCGCATGTCCGCAGCAAGGGTTTCATCGACGATTCTTTCCAGCTTTTCTTCCCAGTCTTCTATACAGTTAACCGCATAACTCGGTTTCTGATTGGTCCGTACGATCGCGGGAATTTCGTGGTTGACTATCCCCGAAAGGCGCCCCGTTTTAATCCCGGATTTCTCCGCCAGAACCGGGCTTCCGGAGAGAAAGATCAACCCGCCATCCAGGAAAGACGCGTTGCCGGTCTCGTGCACATAGCTCAGGGAAGCATCGCGTGCACTGTTAAAATGATTGGAAACCGATTCCCTGGTGATCGGAATGTACTTGGTGCCGGATGTCGTGCCCGAAGTTTTGGCGAGGTATTTTGGTTTCCCCCTCCACAGGATATCCGGTTCGCCATGAAGGATTTTTTCGACGTAAGGTTTTAAATCCTCGTAATCTCGAACGGGAACCCGTTCTTTAAAATCATCGTATGTCCTGATCGACCTGAAGTCGTGGTCGCGTCCAAAAAGCGTTGATTGCCCGGAAGCGATCAAATAACTAAAGATCTTCTGCTGGTAGCGAAAAGGATTCAAGGACCATTTTTTGGTCTCCGCTGCTATATAAGCGGCAAATGGCCGACCTAACTGTGACCGTATTCCCATAGTCCTGCAAAACTAATAAAATTGAGTGTTGGTTGACTAACCGTCATATTTGCGGGCGACCTACCATTCCTTTTGTCAGGAAGATAAAACTAATGGCGGTTTGGTTGCGTTTTTGCTATAATTTTAAAACTTATCGGAGGCTACATTCATCCGGGTATTTTCAAAGGTTAATTCCTGACATCATGAAAACGACTTTAAGAATTGTACTAGCTGGGTTTATTGCCGGTTTTGGCGGTGCATTCACCTTTTACCACTACTTTATCAAACCGGATCTTGCCGAATCCCAGAGCGAAGCGCGGTTCAGATCGGTTAGCTATGATTCCCCGGCCATCACGGCGATAACACCCTCGGCCGCCACTCCCGCCACCGCGACAATTAGCGTCCCGGTTGACTTCAGCGAGGCAGCGTCGCGCGCCACACAAAGCGTCGTTTATATCAACAGCATTTCACGCGGCGCCACCTATTCGACATGGGACTGGTTTTTTGGAGAAAGTACCGGAGGCGGCCGTACCCAGGTGAGTAGCGGTTCCGGGGTTATTTTTACAAAAGACGGCTACATCATTACCAACAACCACGTAATCGAATCCGCCGAACGAATCGAAGTCAATTATAACAAACGCGTCTATCCGGCGGAACTGATCGGGACCAATCCGTCGACGGACCTCGCCGTGATCAAAATAAATGAAACCGGCCTTCCCGCTATCGCACTGGGGAGTTCAAAAACTCTCCAGGTAGGCGAATGGGTGATAGCTGTAGGTAATCCTTTTTCGCTGGCCTCAACCGTTACAGCTGGTATTGTGAGCGCAAAAGGTCGTCGCATCGGAATCCTCGAGGACAAGTTTCCCATTGAATCGTTTATTCAGACGGATGCCGCTATCAACCCGGGAAATTCGGGTGGCGCGCTGGTTAACAGGAACGGCGAACTGGTGGGAATCAATTCGGCTATTCTGAGCCGTACAGGTTCCTACACGGGTTATGCTTTCGCTATCCCCGTGGATATTGCCAGGAAAGTGTTTGATGACCTGGTGAAGTACGGAATTGTTCAGCAGGGATTCATTGGGGGATCTGTTGTAGAGTATAATTACGAGAATGCAAAAAAATACGACCTGGATACCAAGGTACAAAACTACAATGGCGTACTACTGGAAAGCATAGAAAGGAACGGGCCGGCTATTGACGCCGGATTAAAGCCCGGTGATATTATCGTGAAGATTAACAACGCCGAAATAAATAGTCAGAGTGCCTTCGAGGAAGAGTTAAGCTACCATTACCCCGGAGACAAGATCACCATTTCCTACATGCGTGATTCCAGGATTGCGACGACCACGCTTATCCTGGTGAACCTGAGCGGCACTACGGAGATCTTGAAGCGGAAGATTTACACCAACGAATCGCTTGGCGCCCAGCTGGAAGCCACACAGTACGGCGTTAAGGTGTTCAGGATAAAAGAAAACAGCGTACTGAAACAGATCGGTGTACCCGAGAACTTCACTATCATCGCTATTAACCGGGTCCGGGTAAAAGATCCCGAAGAAGTGGTGGATTTTTTCAGCAAGTATAAGGGTCGTGGTGCGCTTTACGGTGTAAACAGTTCCCGGCAGCAAGTCGAGATTCCCTTTGTAGTAAGGTAAAGGTTGGCAAACCGCCGCCCCTGATAAAGGGTGAGGAAGAATAGATAAAACTGAACGGAATGCCGGTCTCGGCCGTGGAGGGATTACACTCTCATCTTTAATTTTTTGCCCAGTTCGTCAACGGTAGCCTTAAAGTTCGGGTCGGTTTTCATCATATCCTCTACAGACTCCAGCGCGTGAATCACCGTGCTGTGGTCTCGTCCGCCGAAATTTTCTCCGATCAGTGCCAGCGTCAGTTGGGTGTATCGTTTGCAAAAATACATCGCTACCTGCCTCGGAATAACGATCTCTCTTTTTTTGACTTTCCCTTTCATTACTTCCAGGTCGATCTTAAAAGACTCCGCTACCGTCTTTTGGATGAAGTCAACACTTACATCCGACTGTATTTCCTTTATTATGTTCTTCAGTACTTCTTTCGCCAGTTCAAGGTCGATTTCCTTTTTCAGCAACGTAGCATGGAAGATGAGCGAGTTGAGCACACCCTCCATATCGCGGAGGTTGGTATCAACGCTGTACGCGAGATACTCGGAAACTTCCGTAGGGATTTTAATTCCGTCTGCCAGCATCTTCCTGTTGATGATAGCCAGTTTCGTTTCAAAGTCCGGTTCCTGCAGATCCGCTGTAAGTCCCCATTTAAATCGTGACAGCAGTCTTTCCTGGAAACCTTTCATGTCACGCGGTGGACAGTCGCTGGTCATAATGATCTGTTTGCCGGACTGGTGTAGCTGGTTGAAAATATGGAAAAACATTTCCTGGGTCTTTTCACGTCCTGCGAGGAACTGTACGTCATCAAGGATCAGTAAGTCAACCTGCTGATAAAAATTCTGAAAATCCTGCAGCTTATGATTCTGCAGGGCATTGAGGAATTGATTTGTAAAATCGCTTTGATCGACATACAACACCACCTTATTGGGCATGTTGTTTTTTATTTCGTTGCCGATTGCCTGAACCAGGTGGGTTTTCCCAACGCCGACACCACCGTAGAGCATGAGCGGGTTAAACGACGTAACGCCGGGTTTCTTTGCAACCGCCACTCCAGCGGAACGGGCTAACCGGTTGCAATCACCTTCAACAAAATTATCAAAGCTGTAAGACGCGTTGAGACGTGAATTGACAGTCTGGGGATTAAGCGCTTTGTAAGAGAAGGGAGAATAGTCATCGGCAGCAAATCCATTTACGGCACTTCTGCGATTTCCCGCGCCATTTGCCGGGTAGTTAACCGAAACCGCAGGCGCCTGCTGGTTCCCGCTGTCAACAACAACAGAATACTCCAGTCTGCCGGTTGGTCCCAGTACAGTATGGATAGCCCGCTTGAGAACGGGAACATAGTTATCTTCCAGCCACTCGTAAAAAAACTGGGAAGGTACCTGTATGGTTAAAACGTCCCCGTCCACGCGGAGAGGGGAAATAGGCTTAAACCAGGTGTTAAAGTTTTCTTCTCCAACATTCTCGCGAATTACTTCTAGACAATCATTCCATACTGTTCCGCAGCTAACTTCCATTGATCTATCTGTTCTGTTGGATTTTAAGGCTTCCATGGGGAAAAGGGAGACAAAGATGTAAAAAAAGAGTTAAAGAAAACAAGGGGACCTAAGCTTGATTTTTCAGAAAAAAAAATTGATAGGAAAAATTTAAAATTAAAACGCAATCGCTTCATAAAAAACTTGACTAAAATTGAGTTGAATTTATTTTCCATGATGTATCACGCTATCCATGACCTGATTAAGCATTCTTTCCCAAAACCGAGCAAAAAAGATTGGTCTGAAGCAGCATCAAAAGAAATTCTGGGTAAAAATCCTCTCGAAGCGCTCACGTGGCGATCAGAAGATCAAATTAAGTTCTTTCCCTATTACGACCACCAGGACTGCGAGAATTTAAATTACCTGAAGCGTTTTCAGCTTCGTCCCTCGCGACGCCTTCATTCCGGCGCCCGCGCGTGGCAGAATGTACCTTGCATCAGGGTACATGACTACGATGAAGCAAATGGGGTCGCCCTCAATCATTTACAAAACGGCGCCGACGGGATCATCTACGATCTCCGGCAGGTTAATTCGGTTGACATCAATCGGTTACTTGCAGAAATCGACTGGAGGTATTGTTCCGTCTCGTTTTTGGTTACATCGCTCGAAACCCTCAGCGATCAGCTCCGGAAATTCGCCGACAAAAATAATTACGATGCTGGGTTTACGGAGGGGACGCTGTTTTGGGAAAACGTCCCGGAAAACGGAAGCGGTTTCTTTGACACCCTTTCGTCCTTCACCGGGTTCAATTCTCTTGGCCTGTACATAAACGCTTCATCGCCGGTGCAGGAGATCACGGAAGCATTGTTAAAGGTCGTACAGGTGATGGATAGGTTCACCGACAAGGGCATTAACAAGGAAGATGTGTGGAAACGTTTGAGTTTATCCGTTTGTACACGGCCGGACTTTCTCGTCGAGATCGCCAAGTTCAAAGCGTTGCGTTTGCTTTTATATCAGCTGGCCAATGCGTTTGGATTATCCGACTACAACTACGCGGACTTTAAGATCAACGCGCGGACGGCGAGTTGTGCGACCGAAAAATTTCAACCGCACGGAAACCTCCTGCACGGAACATTCGCTGCTTTGGCGGCTGTGACCGGTGGATGCGATTCATTGACCGTAATGGCGGAAGTTGAAGATAATACAATGTTAACCAGGGTCGCACGAAACGTAAGTAACATTTTGCGGGAGGAGGCATACCTCGATAAAGTTTCCGATCCGGTAGCTGGTGCTTACGCCATCGACAATATGATACACGAGATCGCTCAGGCAGCATGGCAGAAGTTTCAGCTTAAAACCTCCGCCTCATGAAGCCCGATTTTTCGAATATTCTTTTCAATACCTATATACCTCCTGTATCCGGCACGGGCTCCGGGGAAGCGTGGACCAGCGCGGAAAAAATAGAAGTCAGGTCGGGCTATTCGGAAGAAGATACAAAGGACCTTAGTCACCTGCATTTTACCGCAGGATTACCACCATACTTGCGGGGACCGTATGCAACCATGTATACAACCCGCCCATGGACGATCAGGCAATATGCCGGATTTTCAACGGCCAAAGACTCCAATGCTTTTTACCGCAGGAACATTGCGGCGGGGCAGCGCGGACTTTCTGTTGCTTTTGATCTCGCTACCCATCGCGGTTACGACTCCGATCACCCGCGGGTCTCCGGTGATGTGGGGAAGGCCGGCGTCGCGATCGACTCGGTACTGGACATGAAAATTCTTTTCGATCAGATCCCCCTCGACTCCATGTCGGTCTCGATGACGATGAACGGAGCTGTAATTCCGATCATGGCATTTTATATCGTGGCGGCGGAAGAACAGGGAGTACAACCCGGGCAGTTAAGTGGAACGATCCAGAACGACATCCTCAAAGAGTTTATGGTGAGAAATACCTATATCTATCCACCCGCCCATTCCATGCGGATTGTCACGGATATTTTCAGGTACACCTCCCGTCATATGCCCAGGTTCAATTCCATCAGCATCAGTGGTTATCACATGCACGAGGCAGGGGCGCCGGCTCACATTGAACTTGCGTATACCCTGGCCGATGGCCTGGAGTATCTTCGCAAAGGCATCGAGGCGGGAATAGATATCGACGACCTCGCGCCCCGTCTGTCCTTCTTCTGGGGTATTGGCATGAATTTTTTTATGGAGATCGCGAAGATGCGCGCAGCACGGTTGCTTTGGTCTAAAATCGTTCAGCAATTCAATCCGAAAAATCCGAAGTCCATGGCGTTGCGTACGCATTGTCAGACTTCAGGCTGGAGCCTGACCGCTCAGGATCCATATAACAACGTAACCCGTACAGCTATTGAAGCAATGGCTGCAGTGTTGGGTGGGACACAATCCCTTCATACCAATTCCCTCGATGAAGCTATCGCACTTCCGACGGACTTTTCAGCACGCATCGCCAGGAACACACAGCTTTTTCTGGAAAGCGAAACAGGCGTCACGCGTGTGGTCGATCCGATGGGTGGCTCCTATTATGTGGAATCCCTTACGGCACGACTTGCTGAAAATGCGTGGGATTTGTTACAGGAAGTCGAGCGCCTGGGCGGTATGACAAAAGCTATTGAAAGCGGTGTGCCGAAAATGCGTATCGAACAGGCTGCTGTCGCCAAGCAGGCACGCATTGATTCAGGAAGAGATGTTATCGTCGGTGTGAACAAATACCGGGTTTCCGAAAAGCCCGACTTTGAGATCCTCCAGGTCGATAACACCAGCGTCCGTGAAGAGCAGGTGGCGAGGCTGCAGGAACTTAAAGCCCTAAGAGATCAGGATGAGGTAGAGGCAAGCCTGCAGCGCATCACCGACTGTGCGGCCAGTGGAAACGGAAATCTTCTTGAGTTCGCTGTTGATGCGGCCCGGAAGCGTGCAACACTGGGTGAGATCTCGGGTGCTATGGAAAAAGTATTTGGCCGGTACAAGGCTGCCATCCGATCGATTACGGGTGTATATTCGGGGGAAATGAAAAATCAGGCTGAGTTTCAGGAAGTACGTGAACTGTCAGACCGGTTTGCGGAAACGGACGGACGAAGACCGAGGATACTGATTGCGAAAATGGGTCAGGATGGTCACGACCGGGGCGCAAAAGTAATCGCTACCAGTTTTGCTGATCTCGGCTTTGATGTGGATATCGGTCCCTTGTTTCAGACTCCGGATGAAGTAGCTATGCAGGCGGCCGAAAACGATGTTCATGCTGTAGGAGCGTCGAGCCTGGCAGGTGGTCACAACACGTTAATTCCCGAATTAATCCGGTCATTGAAAAAAATCGGCCGCGGAGATATCATGGTAATTGCCGGCGGTGTAATACCGGAACAGGATCACGAGTTTCTTCGTCAGGCAGGCGTTTCTTTTGTATTTGGTCCCGGCACAGTCATCACTACGGCAGCGAAGGAAATCTTATCCCGTCTGATGAAAAAGTAACGCCCCTGGATTATCCCCCTGAACTCATCCCTGTAAACTGGCGTCCAATTACCACTGAATTTTATTAGTTTAGTGGTAAAATTCAAATCCTGTCATGAATATTTCCAGGTTTACCTTGTTTATCTTATCGAGCTTCGTTGCGATTCAACCGTTGTTCTCGCAAAACAAAAAATTCGATAAGAGCCTGAAAAAGGTTGACTCTTATTATGCTTCGGGAAGTTTCACAAAAGCCGGCAGCTCCCTCCTTAAACTTAGGAAGTCCATTGTTGCAAAAATGGGTCAGCAGAACACCTATATGCCGGGTCTTTATATCCGCGAAGCGCATATAAACCTGGCTTCCGGCGTACTGGATGGATTCGACAAGACATTGGACAACGCGATCGCCAGCAGCCTGGCTACATTCGGGGAGAACAGCGCCAACTATGCCACCACTATGATCGACATCGCGGAGATCTACAATGAATACGGTAACTACCGGATTAGCCGGGAATACCTTGAAAAAGCCAAAGTACTGCTGAACAGGACAAACCAGCAATCGGATTATATCAAGGGACGTATAGCACTGGTGGAAGCCGAGGCGATGACCGGCCAGGGATTTTGTAACGACGCGATCAGCTTGCTCAAAAGAATGGACGTGTATTTCGCCGGACGCGCTGTGGAAAAAGAGACAACCGTCGATGGAGCGAGCATCAAAACACAACGTGTACCCGATGCTGAACTTCCGAAACGATACAGCGAGTATGCGCGCCTCCTTACCATGGTAGCCAATGCGTACAGCAAAAAGGGAAATCTGCTGTCCGCTGATTCCGCATTTAAGGCCGCGCAGACATGGATCCGGAAAAATCAGAAGTACATGGGAGAAACCAGCCTCGCTCTTGTCCAAAACAACTATCTCTATGCAAAGATGTTGATCGACAACGGGAATGAACAGCGTGAAAAGGAGCTTGAGTTTGAAAATATCCTAAACAACCTTAAGAAGAGGACAAGCCCTACAAACACGCTCGCTCACGACCTGTACCTGGCATACCTGCATCAGCTCCTGGTGGAGGAAAACAGGGCGCGTTACCTGAATACAAAACTTGAATATCAAAAAGTGATCGACAAGTTTCCCAAATCCAGTTTGATCCAGATCAACCTCAAGGCTGTGGAATTTGATTCCAAGCTTGAACGGGACAAGACGAAAGACCTGGAGCAGGAAGCCTCGAATCTCGTGAACTCGAAGGCGCTCCCCAGGAATTACCGGACGACGGAACACATTCTTAATTTTCTTTACGAGGTTGCCCAGAAGGAAAAGAGGTATGTCAATTCTGAAAAATACCTCAGCCAGATCACGGAGATTAAAAAAGAATTATACGGGGAAGCATCTCCCGAATATCACTTATCCAGGATAAGGCTTGCCAGCTATTACCTGGACTATACCAACAAGATTGACGAAGCCCAGAAAATTTTCGATGAAAGTTATACCCGGATTGTTTCCAGGGAAATAGGCGCCTGGCAAAAAGACCACCTGGATATCCTGAATCATCTCGCGACGCTGTACGAGTTTACCGATAAATATGCGCTGGCTTCCGCCACGCTGGATGATGCTTCGGATGTCGCACGATCCAAGTTCAGTGATAAGGATCCCGAATACGGCGTTGAGCTTGATCGCATCGCACAGCTTCAGATCAAACTCGGTCAATACGAAAAAGCGGACCAGAACATCGGAAAATCGCTGACCATCCTGGAAGACTATCGGAAGGAAGACAGCCGAATCGGCGACTACATCCATGCCATCGAGACACAAGCCAAACTGTTTGGTATAAAAGGCTTGTTTGATGAAGCGGAGGCGAACCTGGAGCGGTCGAAAAAGCTTATTGAAAAAGCCGATGTACTCATTGGAAGCGATATTTCAACAGCGGAAGAGCTTACTTCCCTTTTTATCCAGCTCGGACGTTATTCGGATGCTGACCGTCTGTTAAATAATCAAATCCCGGATTACGAAGCTTTGTATGGGAAAAATTCCATCCGGTTGATCGAGCCCCTTGTCAACAAGGGAAGGATACTTCTTGCCAAAGGGGAGTATACGGAAGCCGAAAAGATAGCCGCTTCTTCCAATCAGATGGCCGTTAAAACATACGGCGATCAATCGACAAAAACAGCTCCGACCCAGAAACTGCTCAGCGATATTTACTACACGCTTGGCGATTACGACAAAGCTGAAACCAATGTTACCAAAGCCGTTGTAAGTCAGGAAAAACAATTCGGGCGTAATCACATTGAAGTGGCCAAGTCCATATCGCAGCTCGCGCTGATAAAATTCCACAAAGGCGATGATAAGAAAGAAGTTGAGAAGCTGATGCTGGAGTCGCGGGATATCATGGCTGCGAAGCTTGGGAAAGACAATCCCCAATACGCCGAGATTCTGAAAAACATGGCGGTCCTCTATATCTCTCAGCGGAAATTTGATATCGCCTTTAATTCGCTTACCATAGCCGAAGGTATCTGGCGGTCAAAGACCGGCACAAAAAACAACATCAATGCCGCCAGTATATACACTCTGACGGGTGACGTTTACTATCAGCAGAAAAATTATAAGAAGGCCGAAGAATTTTATAACCAGTCGAAAAACCTTTACGAGAAATTCTTTAGCGTTACGCACCCGGAATACGTAAAGGTCCAGTCCAAGCTGAGTAAAGTATACTACATGCAACGGGACTACAAACGTTCCAAGCGCCTTATCGAGGAATCGCTCAGCAACTACGAGAATTTTATCAAACAATATTTTCCCGCCTTAAGCGAACGCGAAAAAGCCAAGTACTGGAATACAATCAAAGGAGATTTTGAGTTTTACAATACGCTGGCATTTAGTAACCTTGACGATTTCAAGGACCTGTCGGGCAAAGTTTACAACTATCAGTTATTGACAAAAGCACTGCTGTTGAGTTCGTCCATTAAGATCCGGGAAAGGATTCTCAACAGCACAGACGAAGAACTTAAGACCCAGTATAACGACTGGCTGGAGAAAAAAGAGCGCCTGACCTTGGCTTTATCAATGAGTCCCACGCAGCTGGCAGAAAGTGAAATAGATCCCGGCAGTTTGCAGCAGGAAGTTGAGCGGCTCGAAAAAACACTGAGCCAGCGATCTGAACTTTTTGGCCAGAGTTTCGAAAACAGGCGGATTAGTTTTGAGGATGTTAAAAAATCGCTGAAGCCAAATGAAACGGCGATCGAAATGGTCCGGTACCGTTATTTCAACCACGATTTTACCGACTCTGTGATCTATGCCGCGTTGTTCCTGAAAGCGGATTTCTCCAAACCGAAGGTCATCATGCTGCAGGATGGAAAAAAAATGGAAACGCGGTATTTCAAATTTTACCGGAATGCGATCACCGGAAAAATCCCGGATGAAATATCGTACGGCGTCTTCTGGAAGCCCATTACGGAAGGCATAGGCCAGTCGTCCACGATCTACCTTTCGGCCGACGGTATCTATAACCAGATCAACCTGGAAGCAATTCCCACGCCCGATGGAAAGTTTGTAATCGACAATTCGAACATCGTACTCGTCAGTAACACAAAAGATATGTTCCTGAAAAAACTGAAGTCGAAAAATACGGCGGTGGAAAATACAGCTTCTATGTTTGGCAATCCCACGTTTTACGCGACCACTGCCAGTGGTCATTCCATTTCCGCGTTGCCCGGTACGGAAAAAGAAGTTAACCAACTGCAATTTATGCTGAAACAAAAGGGTTGGATCACGGCCGAATATGTTGAAAAATCAGCGTCAGAAGAAAATGTTAAAGAAATGAACAGCCCGAAAATTTTTCATATCGCGACGCATGGTTTTTACAAGCCAACATCGCAGGTTACGCTGGAAGAAGAGCTGGAGGGAAGCGAAGCGACTCTTAACCAGAATCCCCTGATGCGTACCGGATTGCTGTTACGCGGCGCGGGCGACCTGATGGAAAAGACGGACTACAACTACAACATGGAAAACGGAATTCTCACGGCCTATGAAGCCATGAGCCTTAATCTGGATAAAACCGACCTGGTTGTGTTAAGCGCCTGTGAGACCGGGCTTGGCGACCTGGAGGCCGGCGAAGGTGTATACGGATTGCAGCGAGCCTTCCTTGTAGCCGGTGCAAAAGTTCTGATCATGAGTATGTTCAAGGTCGATGACGACGCCACGCAAAAGCTCATGCTGAAATTTTATCAGAAGTGGCTGAACTCGGCTAACCTTCGCCAGAGTTTTATCGATGCCAAGAAAGAGTTGAGATCCGAATATCCAGAGCCCATTTATTGGGGAGCATTTATGATGATCGGCCTGGACTAGTACATCATAGCAAAAATATCAGTAAGGCAGTATACGACACAATGCTTTAATTTTTAGAACGGTATATCCCGGATGCATGTACACTTATTTTTGCGACGATGTATTAGTCGCCCGATTGTTCCTGTGGCCAGGGTGAAAACTCGAAGCCATCTTTAAAAAAATTCGGGTAGATCTGGATATGTTTTTCCTTAACCTTTTCGAAAATCATCTTTTTGAGCGCGGTGATATTCTCATTGGTCGTCGCTGAAACAAAAATAACATTGTCATAGCCCATTTGCCGGTAATAGCCTTTCTTTTCCTCCAGATCGGCACCCGGATTTTGCCGGAGGTAAAGGTCAATTTTGTTAAGTACCAAAATGGTGGTGATGTTTGCAGCCCCGATCTCCTGAAGTGTTTTCGAGACCACTTCAATTTGATTGTCGTGAAAGGGGTGGGCAAAGTCTACAACATGGATCAGGATGTCGGCCTCCCGAACCTCGTCCAGTGTGGATTTAAATGATTCAATGAGGTGGTGGGGCAGTTTGCGGATAAAGCCGACGGTATCCGACAATAAAAACGGCACATTCCCGAATGTAACCTTGCGGACTGTAGCGTCTACTGTTGCAAATAGCTTGTTTTCGGCCAGCACACCCGAGCCGGAAAGCAGGTTCATCAGCGTAGATTTCCCCACATTGGTATAACCGACCAGCGCGACGCGCACCACGTTGCCACGGGATTTGCGCTGCGTTTGTTTTTGCTTTTCTATCTTTTCCAGCTTGTCTTTTAAGATGCTGATCTGGGCCCTGATATTTCTCCGGTCAGTCTCAATTTCGCGTTCACCCGCTCCACCGCGGGTACCCGTACCGCCTCTTTGACGTTCAAGGTGCGTCCAGAGACGGGTAAGCCTGGGTAGCAGGTATTGATTCCTGGCCAGTTCAACCTGTGTTCGCGCCTGTGCAGTCTGGGCTCTCCAAAGAAAAATGTCGAGGATAAGCAGGCTCCGGTCATATACCCTGACCTTTAATGAGTCCTCACCCGGGTTGAATTCCTTTTCAAGGTTCCTTAACTGGGAAGGTGTAAGATCATCGTCAAAAATGACGTGCATGACCTTTTCAGCAAGGACGAAGGCCTTTATCTCCTCGAGTTTCCCTTTCCCGACAAATGTTCGGGAATCCGGATGGGGAAGGTTCTGAACGAATTGCCTGATGGTTTTTATCCCCGCCGTTTCAGCGAGGAAAGCAAGCTCGTCCAGGTGTTCCTGTGTGATCTCCGCATGTTGCGTGGTGCCCAACGCTACTAATACTGCCTTATGTTCCTGCATTCCCTTTAATTCCGCAAATCTGGTCAAACTAACGCATAATTTTCAAACTAATTTTCCCAGACGGAGTTACTTTTATTATCTTTGAACGATCTAAACCAGAGATTTTAAAGATAACCTGATTTTTCGACGCTTTGTCGAATTTCGGATCGGAGAAGTTCTCACAATCAGAGCCCAGGGATCAGATGAGAATTGCGATCGTTCTAAACACATCTTGGAATATCTATAATTTCAGGATGAATTTTGTACAAGCCCTACGTGAACAGGGTCATGAAATACACACCATTGCACCGGAGGATGACTATACTCCCCTATTACGGAAAGCCGGTTGCATCCACCACAAGGTAAAAATGGACAGCCGGGGCGCCAATCCCATAAAAGATTCGGCCCTTATCTTCGAACTGTATTCTATCTACCGGAAGGTGAAACCGGATATTATCCTGCACTACACCATAAAACCGAATGTATACGGAACGATAGCGGCATCCTTGCTACGGATACCGGTGGTTAACAACGTCTGCGGACTGGGTACGGTGTTCCTGAAAGACAATTTGGTGTCAGCTATTGCCATACTGCTATACCGGATAAGCTTCCGGTTTGCCAATAAAGTATTTTTTCAAAATCCTGAAGATCTTAAACTGTTCCTGGAGAAAAAACTGGTATCGGCGAACGCCGTCGATATCCTTCCGGGCTCGGGTATCGACTTACGCCGGTTTCAACCTGTCGCCTTCAAGCGAAACGAGACCTTTACGTTCCTGCTGATATCGCGTCTTATTACGGATAAAGGTGTGCTCGAGTATATTGAAGCCGTGAGGAAACTCAAGGCGAATGGTATCAACGCGAATTTCCAGGTACTGGGTGCAATGGATCCGGATCACAAACGGGGAATTAAAGTGAAGGTAATTCAGGAATGGATCAATACAGGCACGATCGAATACCTGGGCACCACCAACGATGTGAGGAAATTCATTGACAAAGCGGATTGTATCGTGTTGCCTTCATACCGCGAGGGTACACCAAGGACCCTTCTGGAAGCAGCAAGCTCCGCGAAACCCATCATCGCCACCGATGTACCGGGCTGCAACCATGTTGTTAAGGATGAATTCAATGGCCTGCTTTGCAGAATCAAAGATTCGAGCGATCTGGCAGAAAAAATGAAACGGATGGCCGGCTTCAAGGACGAAAAGCTGAAATCTTTTGGTCTGAACGGGCGCGCAAAAATGGAACTGGAGTACGACGAATCGCTGGTTATCAACAAATACCTGGCTGCGCTGGCTGAGTTAAAGAAGGCGTCGTAACGCATCAGGTCCGGCCTGTATTGTATCTGTTCGTTTCAGCCCATTACTTCAATGATTCCCTGATCCCCGTTCATTTACCCCTCCCGGAGTTAAATTGCAAAGGACAGGGCATTCAGGGCCTACTTCCGGAGAAATTCAGTAATTTTACCATAATGAATCAATCTCTGCCACGTTGAAAAAAACATTTTCAGGTAACATCTGTCTTTTCCTATTGCTGAGTCTCGCGCTTTTCTCTTGTGGCTCGTATAAACAAAACATCATGTTTCGGGTACCGGAGGGACAGGAGATGCAACAACGTGTCGAGGCCGCCGAAAAAAACTACGTCATTCAAAAGAATGACTACCTCCAGGTTGACGTGTATACGAGCAAGGGAGAAAGGTTAATTGATCCGGATCTGGAACTTCTGAAAGAAACCACCGGCCAAAATCTCGCCATGCGACCCGTCCCAAATTACCTGGTGGATACGCACGGCACCACCAAACTGCCTATGATCGGTGATATCAAACTTGAAGGTCTGAGTATCCGTGAAGCGGAGGAAATGCTACAAAAAGCCTATTCCATTTATTATAAGGATGCATTTGTCTTACTGAAATATACGAACAAGCGCGTGGTGGTCTTAGGCGCAACGGGAGGTCAGGTTATTCCGCTAATGAACGAAAATACACGACTGGTTGAAATACTGGCGTTAGCAAAAGGGCTCACCAACGATTCGAAAGCACAAAACATAAGGGTGTTAAGAGGCGAGCAGGTTTTTGTTGTGGACTTCAGCACCATAGACGGATATAGGAAGAACAACCTGGTCGTCGAACCGGGGGATATCGTCTATGTAGAACCGGTACGCCGACCGGTCATCGAGGGATTGAGGGACTACGGTCCCGTACTGAGTATTATTACCAGTCTGACCACACTGGTCATTGTTATCGTAGGACTTTAATGATGGACATGGAAAACCATAGAAACATAAAAGTTCAATCGATGCCTGCCGAGGGGATTGATTTCAACAAACTCAAAATTGTTGTCAAATCGAACTGGATGTGGCTTGTGGCTATTCTTCTCATTACCAATTCAGTCGCTTACCTGGTTGTACGTTATACCAAGAACCTGTATGAATCTTCCTCCGTTCTCAAGCTGGACGTAAAGAAGGAGGCAACCGAGTTCGGAATCAAAACGGCCATTGAAGATCAGAATGTGAACCTGATTTCAGGGGAAATAGAGATCATCCAGTCGCGCCTTTTTTTAAGCCGTGTGCTGGACTCATCGGCACTGGATATCAGCTACTACAGCATTGGAAGAGTATTGGATGATGAACTTTATCAGAGCCACCCGTTTACCATTAAATACATTGCCCACAATCAAAACCTGTTTAATGTACAGATCTTTTTCGATGAGGCCGGGCCGGACGATTTTACTCTCAAAATCGGAAAAAACGGAAAAGAGATCAAAGCCACGTATAAAACAAAAATAACACTCGATGGATTGGACCTTTACTTTACCAAGAATAAAGATTTTGCCAAGGGAGATGAGGTTGAATATTCGTTCATGATCAACAGCAAGGAAGCGCTGCTGGATTATCTGCTCAGTCACCTGACAGCCGAACCGCTGAACTTCAATGCAAACACGGTAAGGATTTCCTTTAAAGACAACAACCCATTCAAAGCCAATGATATCTTGAACAAGATTGACACGGTATACCTTCAGTACAGCAACGAGCAAAAGAACCTGGCCACTAAACAAAAGATAGACTGGATCTCCAACGAACTTGTCAACATCGAAAAGAAGATGGAGAACTACGAGAATTATTTTGAAGACTTCACCCTTCAAAACAAGACCAACAACCTCGACGAAGATCTCAGAAAGACTGTCAATACCATAAACCGGATCGATTCACAACGGTATGATTTAACGCAGAAGATAAGGGAAATAAACGGGCTCATGGATGGTCTTAAAGCGGGCAATTTTTTTATCTCTTTAACGCAGCGCAGTGTGCTTCCCCCGACATTGGCCAACAGCCTCGAAACGCTGGAAAAACTTTACCTGGCCCAGGAACGTCTTAAACTGTCGTACAATGAGATCACTTTCGCATACCGGGAGAAAGAAGCCGAGATAGAATCGATCCGGCAGAAGTCGTTTAATCAGCTTGCCGAATTGAAAGAAGATGCCCTTCGGCGCCTGCAGGACGTTACAAAGCGGAAAATCCAGCTTGAAAATGAGTTTGCCAACCTACCCGATAAGTCGACCGAATTTTCGAAGAACCTCCGGTACTATAAACTGTACGAACAATTTTATCTCTCGCTGATGCAATCCAAATCGGAATTTGAGATCACGCAGGCCGGAAGCATTCCCGATTTCAAAATTTTGTCACCCGCCACAATGCCTGCCGGACCGATATCACCCAACAAGGTAATGATCGCCGGAATCGGGTTTGTGGCCAGCATCGTATTGATGCTTTTTTTCCTGGGAACGCTTTACCTCCTTAACAACCGGATAAACAGTCTCAGTGAGATCGAAAAAATCGACAATGTACCCGTACTCGGTGTTGTCCCGTCATCCCGTTACCTGGACGAAGTCGGGCTGCATATTATCGATCACCCCAAATCCATGGTGAGTGAAGCCATCAGAACGCTCCGGACCAATCTTGATTTTTTCAAAATTCACTCTGACAAGAAGGTCATCACCATTTCCTCGACTGTTTCCGGCGAGGGCAAATCGTTCATCGCGATGAATCTCGGAGGTGTTATGGCGCTATCGAACAAGAAAGTGATCCTGCTCGACCTGGACATGAGGAAACCCAAGAACAACCTCCCCACAAACCTGGAAGACAAGACCAAGGGGATGAGTACCATTTTAATCCGAAAGAATACATGGAGGGAATGCCTGTCTAAAACACCTCTTGAAAATTTCGACTATGTGCCGTCGGGGCCGCATCCTCCCAACCCTTCCGAACTCTTGATGAATGGAGAATTCGAAGATCTGCTGGTGGACTTGAAAAAACATTACGACTATATCATACTCGATACGCCACCGGTAGGACTTGTAACAGACGGAATTATGGCGATGAAAAGATCAGACATTTCCATTTATATCTTCCGGGCAAATTATTCGAAAAAAGATTTTCTTTTCAATCTTCAGCGTATCATCAACATCAATAAATTTTCTAATATTACCACGTTGCTTAATGCATTGCCAAATACCGGGGAACAGAGTTATGGCTATGGTTATTACGAGGATCCCGGAAATGGTAATTGGTTAAAAAAAACTTTTAAAGCATAGTGTTCGACTGGGTAAGAAAAAAAGAGCCGACTAAGAATGTCAATTTCCTTAAGGTAGACATTCATTCACATCTCCTGCCGGGACTCGATGATGGGGTTCAGTCCTATGAAGAGTCAGAAGATGTGATTCTGCATTTCCAGAAATTGGGTTACCGGAAGCTCATCACCTCGCCACACGTCATGAGCGACACCTATAAGAATACCGCGGAACGTATCCTGGCGCGCCTTGAAAAGCTCCGGACCTATCTGAAAAACCAGGAAATAGACATTCAAATCGATGCCGCTGCGGAATACTACCTCGATGAGCAGGTCTTCCGGATGATCGAGGACAATCAGAAGATGCTTACATTCGGCAAAAACCTGTTGCTGTTCGAGACGAACTTCCTGAATGAACCGTTCAATCTGAAAGAGTTTATCTTTCTGGCGACGACCAAAGGTTACAAACCTGTGTTGGCCCATCCGGAGCGGTATCTCTATTTGCAAAACAACCTGGACAAAGCGCAGGATCTGCTTGACCGTGGAGTACTCTTCCAGATCAACATCAGCTCCATTACCGGCTTCTATTCGAAGATAGTCCAGACCACCGCTAACAAACTGATCGACCGCGGCTGGGTCCACCTGCTGGGGAGTGATTGTCATCACCTGCAGCATGCGCGGCTGGTGGAAGAAGCACAGCAATTGAAATATTTTCAGAAGGCGCTTAGTTTGCCTTTACTTAACAACTCACTCTAGCCGGCTACCAAAATATGAGGCCGGTACTGTAATCCTTAAACTTAAAATCTTATGATTGCGATTACAGGTGCAAACGGTCTTCTCGGCAGCCATCTGGTGCGAAAACTCATCCAGGATAACGAACCCTTTATCGCCATAAAGCGAAGGGGAAGCGATGTATCGCTGCTGGATGATGTCAACGGAAAAATAACCTGGATCGACGCAGATGTACTGGATACGGTGGCGCTGAACGATGCGCTCACCAACGCAACCTGCGTGATCCATGCAGCAGCCGTAGTATCGTTCAACCCCAGGAAGGCGGATGAAGTAATGGACATTAATGTACAGGGAACAAGGAATGTCGTTAATGCGTGCCTTACGCTGGGGATAAAAAGACTGGTACATATCAGTTCAGTCGCAGCCCTGGGCCGTCAGAAAGGACAAAGCCTTATCGACGAGACTAACAAATGGGTTGAGGCATCGACAAACAGCATATACGCCAAGTCCAAATATTTAGCGGAACTTGAAGTGTTCCGCGGGCAGGAAGAAGGATTGAGCACGGTGATCATCAACCCGTCGCTGATACTGGCGGGTGCGAACTGGAATGTGAGCAGTGCGCAATTGTTTAAGTACGTATGGCAGCAAAAACCCTTTTACATCGGCGGGTTTGTCAACTATGTGGATGTCCTGGACCTGACCGAGATCACGTTCAGGCTCCTTCATTCGGATGTCAACGGCCATCGTTTTATTGCTTCTGCTGGAAAGATCTCGTATAAGGATTTTTTCGGAATGATCGCCAGGGAATTCAATAAAAAAGCGCCAACAATTCAGCTCGGCAAAAACCTGCTCAAGGTTGGTGCATTCCTGGAGGGTATAATTTCACGGATTACGGGTGCTGAACCCCGTCTTACGCCGGAAACGGCACGTTTGGCGGGCTCGGAATTCCTGTTCCAAAACCAGAAAATCAAAAAAGAGCTCAAATTTGAGTTTCAACCGATTGATAAGACTTTACGAAGGTGTTGTTTATATTACATGGAGAAAATGAAAGCTAAAAAATAGCCTGAAAGGTCTTAGCTTTACGTCAGATTTACCTATTTTAGGAAAACCTTTAGTCCATGGCGAAAGAATATCGTAAACGAGAAGAAGGAAACGAGCTGATAAAACGATTTGAAGACCACCTCCGGAAAAAGAAAGCAGAATTTTTTGATTTAGATGCCTACGAACAGATCATTGATCACTACATGTTACGTAGCAAACATAACAAGGCCCTTCAGGCAGTAAATCAGGCAATCAGTCAATACCCGTTCTCCACAGAACTTATCACGATCAAGGCACAGATCCTTTCAAACCTGGAAGAATTCGGACAGGCTCTGGAACTGCTTGATCAGGCGCACGGCCTTCAACCAAACGACCCCGAGATTTTTTTAACAAAGGGTTCGATTTTATCGCTGCAGGGAAATCATGCCGAGGCGATTGAGAACTATGAACAGGCGTTGTTGCTCGCGGACGACAAAGATGAAGTTTATTACAGCATCGGACTGGCGCATCAGAGTATGGATGATTTTCAAAAAGCCATTGACTCCTACAAAAAATCCATTGAGATCAATATTAATCACGAGGGTTCATTGTATGAACTCGCCTTCTGTCTGGACCTGACCGGGCAACTCGAAAGCAGCATTGAATACTATCAGAAATTTATTGATGAGGATCCTTACTCGACCGCAGCCTGGTACAATCTGGGCATCGTCTACAACAAACTCGAGAAATTTGATGAAGCGTTGCACGCTTACGACTACGCGATAACGATCGACGAAACTTTTGCCTCCGCCTATTTCAATACGGGCAATACCTATATGAATATGGGTGAGTACACAAAAGCGCTGGACTCATTCCGTAAAACCCTAGAGATCGAAGGACCAAGCCCGGAAGTTTACTGTTGCCTGGGAGCTGCCTACGAAAGCCTTGAGCAATATGAGCTTGGCCTGAAGTATTTCCAAAAAGCGACGAAACTGGATACGTTATATGACGAAGCGTGGTTCGGGGCCGGGGCATGTCTGGAGAAGCAGGAGAAATGGTATCAGGCACTTCATTTTTATAATAAAGCGCTGAAGATTAACACGGAAAATGCCGAATACTGGAAGTCCGTAGCCCATGCCGAGTTTAAGGTTGGTAATACAGTATCCAGTGTCGATGCATATGAAGAGGCAAGCAAGCTCGAACCCGACGACAAAGAAATCTGGTTGAATTGGTCGTTCATCTATTACGAACAAGGTGACCACGACAAAGCTATTGAGACGTTATCCATTGGTTTTGAAGAGATTCCAGACGATGCCGAGATTTTTTATCGTATGACGGTTTATCTTATAGAAGCTGGGCGTTTTAAAGAAGCCTTTAATTATTTGGAAAATGCTTTAATTTTGGACTTCGATGGTCATACTGCATTGTTCGATTTTTTCCCGAAAATCGAAACACAAAAGGCTTTATACAAAATCATCGAACAGTTTAGAAAAGAAAACAGCTAATGAACTACGATATTAAAAACCTGCCTGAGCGCACCAGCAAGCCCAGGCAATACGGCTTTACTATGGCCATGGATAAGGGCCTGAGCATCCGGGAAGCAGAGGATTTTGTAAGCCTGTCAGCCAATCACGTGGATATTGTTAAACTCGGTTGGGGCACTTCATTCGTGACTCCGAACCTAAAAGACAAGCTCCAGGTATATAAAGATGCGGGATTACCAGTGTATTTCGGTGGTACGCTCTTTGAAGCTTTTGTGATCAGGGACCAATTTGACGACTACCGGAAGATCCTGGATAAGTTCGACATGTCGTTTGCCGAAGTCTCCGACGGTTCAATGGACATTGATCACGACAAAAAATGCGATTACATAACAAAGCTCGCGGAACAGGTAACCGTACTTTCCGAAGTAGGGTCTAAGGATGCAGACAAGATCATTCCGCCGTACATGTGGATCGAACTCATGCAAAAGGAGCTCGACGCCGGTGCGTGGAAGGTGATCGGTGAGGCTAGAGAAGGAGGAAATGTCGGACTTTTCAGGTCCAGCGGAGAAGTGAGATCAGGACTGGTTCAGGAGATCCTGACCAAAATTCCATTCGAAAAAATCATCTGGGAAGCCCCTCAGAAAGCGCAACAGGTTTGGTTTATTAAGTTGCTTGGGGCCAATGTAAATCTTGGAAATATTGCGCCCGAAGAAGTTATTCCACTGGAAACGATACGTTTAGGCCTGCGTGGTGATACCTTTTTGCATTTCCTGGGTATTGAAAGGAAGAACACCAATACGGCTCCTCCCTTCGAAGTGGATTAAAATTGATCGATTTGAGAAAACCTAAAGATTATATTCTTCTTTATTTCAAGGGCATGAGCATGGGGGTTGCTGAGGTTGTCCCGGGGGTATCGGGCGGTTCAGTAGCGTTCATTACAGGTATTCATAATGAACTGCTTCACTCCCTCAGTTCGATAGACCGCGAGTCGCTGCAGCTGCTGCAACGGTTCAGGTTTGCCGATTTCTGGAAAAAGATCAACGGTACCTTTCTGACTGTTATCTTCGGCGGCATTATTACCAGTTTTATTTCGCTCGCCCGGTTGATGGTTTATTTACTAAGACAGCAGCCTATCCTGATATGGTCTTTCTTTTTCGGGCTGGTCCTCATTTCCGCTCCGCTCATCCTGAGAGAAATCAGGCACTGGAATCTGGCGATCGTGGCGGCATTTTTCCTGGGCGCAGGTGTAGCCTATGCGATTACGCTATTGTCGCCCGCTGAAACACCGGATGGAATCTGGTTCGTTTTTTTTGCCGGAGCGCTGGCGATCTGTGCCATCATCCTGCCGGGTATTTCGGGAGTTTTTATACTGTTGCTGATCGGCAAGTATCAGTACATGATCAATGCTTTTATTCACTTCAATATCCCCGTAATCCTGGTTTTCCTGGCAGGGTGTACGGCCGGGTTACTGGGCTTTTCCAGATTTTTAACGTGGACCATAGATAATTATCGCAGTACAACCGTAGCTTTGCTGGCCGGTACCATGCTTGGCTCGCTGAACAAAGTCTGGCCCTGGCGTCAGGTGCTGGAATACGTAACGAACAGCAAAGGCGAGCAGGTTCCTGCTTTCGACAAAAGTATTTTACCGTGGCACTATTTCGCCACCACGGGCAAAGACCCTCAGGTTTTTCAGGCGATACTGATGATAGCGCTCGGCGTTTTCATAGTAGTTTTAGTAGAGAAGATTGCAGTAAGAATTAAAACAAAAATCTGAACATGGAAAAAGTATTCGGGCTGATCGGCGCGACCGTCAGTCATTCGTTTTCAAAGGCATATTTCGATGAGAAATTTTTTCGCGAAGGATTACGCGATTACCACTATGAACTATTTCCGCTGTCCAGTATAAAGGATATCGAAGCATTGTTAAAGGATACCAAAGGACTCTCCGGCCTCAACGTTACCATACCCTACAAAGAACAAATACTCAAATACCTCGACGAAGTTGACGGGTTCGCAAAAAAAATCGGCGCCGTGAACGTCGTCAAGATAAAAGACGGAAAGCTTAAAGGATTTAATACGGACTCCGATGCTTTTTATGAAACGATCGAAAAATGGCTGCCAAAAGATAAAACCTTCAAAGCCCTGATCCTCGGCACCGGCGGCTCATCCAAGGCGGTTCAGGAAGCCCTGAAGAAATTAAAAATCGAATTCAAGATTGTGTCGAGAGACGCTAAAAAGGGTGACCTGACCTATGACGATCTTGAAAAGAATCCAACCATCGTCAGTTCTTCTCACCTGATCATCAATACTACTCCCCTCGGCATGAGTCCGAACACGGAAACCATGCCACCAATCGATTTTGAACAGATCGGGCCTGATCACTATGTGTACGACCTGATCTACAACCCGGCCAGGACCATGTTTCTTCAAAAAGCAGAAATGCATAATGCAACCATCAAGAATGGCCTCGAGATGCTTCATATCCAGGCCGAAAAATCCTGGACAATCTGGAATAACTGATCCTTTCCTTTGTAAAGTATAGTAAGATCGCCCTCAACCGGGCGATCTTTTTTTATTTTAAACTTGACAGAACTATTTCACGTTTGTTATGATTTGACCATTACGGTATAACCGTTAACTTACCCTTATGGATTTTCGACTGACGAGTGAATACGAACCGACCGGCGACCAGCCAAAAGCGATCGAACAACTGATCAGCGGCGTGGATGGTGGCGAACCACATCAGACGCTGCTTGGCGTGACGGGATCGGGCAAGACCTTTACCATTGCCAATGTCATCGCCAAAACAAATAAGCCAACACTGGTACTGAGCCACAACAAGACCCTGGCAGCCCAGCTGTACGGCGAATTCAAACAATTCTTCCCCGATAATGCCGTTGAATATTTTATTTCCTACTACGACTATTATCAACCGGAAGCGTTCATTCCTTCCTCCGGCCTTTATATCGAAAAGGATCTGTCCATCAATGAAGAGATCGAAAAGCTCAGGTTGAGTGCAACGTCGTCATTATTGACCGGCCGGCGAGATGTCATCGTAGTTGCGTCGGTGTCGTGTATTTACGGAATCGGAAACCCGGAAGAGTTCGGAAAAAATGTCATTAAGCTGAAGACGGGTGAAGTTGTCGCGCGCAATAAACTGTTGTTCGCGCTGGTCGATATCCTGTACAACCGCACCGAAGTTGAATTCAAGCGCGGCACCTTTCGTGTAAAGGGAGATACTGTGGATGTATTCCTTGCTTACGCCGATTACGCGATCCGTATCTATTTCTGGGGCGATGAAATTGAATCCATTCAACGGATAGATCCGCACAGTGGAAAGAAAATATCGGATGAAAAAGTTGTCACCATATTCCCGGCGAACCTTTTTGTGACGGGAAAAGACAGCTTACACCAGGCTATCCACGAGATTCAGGACGATATGGTAGCCCAGGTAAAAATGTTCGAAACCGAACTCCGGCACCTGGAGTCGAAACGCCTGAAAGAAAGGACGGAGTTTGATATTGAGATGATGCGTGAACTCGGTTATTGCTCCGGGATTGAAAATTATTCGCGCTATTTTGACCGGCGTCAACCGGGAGCCAGGCCATTTTGTTTGATCGACTATTTCCCAAACGATTTTCTGATGGTGATCGACGAAAGCCACGTGACGGTACCTCAGATCCGCGCGATGTGGGGTGGCGACCGGTCGCGAAAAGTTAATCTCGTCGATTATGGCTTCAGACTTCCCTCCGCTCTGGATAACAGACCGCTTACATTTAACGAGTTCGAATCGCTGATGAACCAGGTGATATACGTCAGCGCAACGCCTTCGGAATATGAGTTGAGAAAATCGGAAGGAGTTGTAGTGGAACAAATCATCAGGCCAACCGGTTTGCTGGATCCCGAAATTGATGTGCGGCCCAGCAAGAACCAGATCGATGACCTGCTGGAAGAAATCGACGAGCGCGTAAAGAAAAACGAAAGAGTACTCGTAACCACGCTGACCAAAAGGATGGCGGAAGAACTGACCAAGTACATGGACAGGGTGGGAATCAAATGCCGGTATATTCACTCTGAAGTCGCCACACTGGACCGGGTTGAAATATTGCGCGAACTGAGGTTGGGCGTATACGATGTGCTCGTGGGTGTGAATCTGCTTCGGGAGGGACTTGATCTGCCCGAAGTTTCGCTTGTTGCCATTCTCGACGCCGACAAGGAAGGATTCTTACGCAATCAGCGTTCACTCGTCCAGACGATCGGCCGGGCGGCGCGAAACGTCAACGGCCGTGTCATCATGTATGCGGACAAGATCACAGAGTCCATGCAGGAAGCGATTGATGAGACGAACCGGAGACGGAAAATTCAGCTTGATTACAATTTTGCCAACGGTATTGTTCCAAAAACCGTGATCAAGTCCAAGGAATCTATTCTTGGTCAGACAAAAGTGGCGGATTCAAAACGGTCAACCAAAAATTACTATGTTGAAAATGAAGAGTCAACACTGGCAGCCGATCCGGTTGTCGCCTACCTTGACAAGGCCGAATTGACCAAGATGGCTGACCGGACACGCAAGGCAATGGAGAAGGCAGCCAAAGAACTCGAATTTATGGAAGCCGCCAAGTTACGGGACGAGTACATGGCTATTCAAAAACTGATCGAGGAGAGAGGATAGAACGCTCACCGGTAGCATATACTTTCGTAAGGACAGAATCTACACATTTCCGTATCCGTGGTCTGGTCGAACGGGACCGCAGGATCGAACAATTCGTCCAGCAGCGTTTTCAAATGCAGTTCAAACTCACCCAATAATGGATCAATGTCTTCAACATACGTTTTTCCTACCTTGAGCCCAAATTGAAAGTTCTTGTCGAACACATTCATGCGGTTGATCAGACCAGGCACGATCCTGGATCCGTTGTCCGATGTATTTGCTTTGTACAGCAAGGCATAAAGCATGGTCTGAAATGCCGCTTTGTTTCGTTTTTGATCTCTTGAAAAAAGCGATGCAATGCTTTCAAAATCCAGTTTATCCTTTCCTGTTTTGTAATCGATCACTCGAATCAGATCCCCTTTTCGGTCTACACGGTCGATCTTTCCGCTGATCAATACGGATCCCGGTGCGCTGTTCAACTTCACGTTATATAACAAACCTTCCTGCTCGAGTGCTTCCATTACGAATGGTGCATATGCCTTGTCCATTTCCACAATGCGGTGAGCAAAACGTTTTACAACCTCACGAACGACAAGCCGTTGACCTTCATACTCGACGGGTTTGGACGGATCAAGCCGGTAAGCATTAACGAATACTTCATCAATCAGCTTTTCAATCAGCGCTTCTCCTTCAACCAAATCGGATGCTTCAACGAGCTTCCCGCCTTTTCTTTCCCGGATATGTTTATAAAACCGTTCCATGACCTCATGGAGGAAGTTACCCAGCACCCGTGCATCCAGGTCCTCCTCTACTTCATCCGCTTCCTTGATCCTGGCAACGTGACGCAGGTAAAATCGCAGGCGACATTCAATATAGGTGTTCAGCGCCGAAGGGGATATCCCTTTGAACCTGCTGTTACCTTCACTCAGCTTCCCCAACGCCTCGGTTACACCTTCGTCCTTGACGATGGTTATGGGATTTATTGGTCTGGGTTGAATAGGATTGTGCAGTACCCTGCGTTCTATGGTCAATCCGCTTTCATAGATCAATTGCTGGAGATACCTGCTCATTTCACCCTGCCCCAGGACATCCGTTTCCGAATTATAAAAGAGAAAGATATTTTCCGCCCGCTGCAGTACGCGATAAAAAAGATAGGCGTACATAGCATCCTGGTGTTCTACAGTAGGTAACCCGTATGCTTTCCGGATATTGAAGGGGATGTATGATCCCTTGTTGGCCGTAGAAGGAAAAGCCCCTTCATTAAGGGAAAGAATGAATACATTCCTGTAATCGAGATTCCGGGTTTCCAGAACTCCCATTACCTGAAGTCCTTTGAGAGGTTCGCCGGTGAATGGGATTTTATGTACCTGAATTAACTGCCTGAACAATCGAAGGAATGATTTCAGCGACGACTGGTGCGCTTTGAGATACTTTATACGCTCGGAACCGGTGGGTTCCTGTGACAACGAACCGGGAAAAGCAGGGTGTCCAACTCCCATTACCTCTTCCATCCGGTTGAGGAGTTTTAGAAAATGAAAGGTGTACTCTTTGTCAAAATCGCTTATAGTATTCAACCCCCCTGTTTCGGTAAGAACTTCGCGAAGGTAGACGACGATATCCCCATCGACCTCACGAAAAATGGTGCGATGCAACGGAACTGACGAAGCGAGGAAGCCCGTTGGGATATGGACCCAGTTATGGCTCAGAATCTCCTTTCTTTTGGCGTTTGCAACAGCGGCATCGGCAGCTACCACATACGGGTGCCCTAACAGGGCCAGCACCTGGCGATGGTTAAAATGGCCTTTCCTACGGCCGATCTGCATCTCTATCAGCAGCTCCACGAGGTTAAACAACGGTGTGCTGCTGATCGGGAAACCCATGGTAATGTTCAGCTTTTCAATATATCCGGAAAGACCGTGCAGGACTGGTAGCAGCAGCTTTTCGTCAGGCAGTACGATCAGCGTATCCTCCGGGTCAATTCCATTTTGCAATTCTTCCTGCAGCACCTGCGCCATTACTTTGGCCTGGCCCACCGGCTCAGCAGCGCCGAAAATACGGATGGATTTTCCACGGTTTTGCTGATCATCGCCGGACACCGTGGCGTTGGCAATACCAGCCATAAAGTGTGAAGGGGTGTGCCTTGAAAATGTTTTTCCAAGTATCTCGTGCTGCTGGTATTCCCTGAAAAATTTTCCGGCCTCCTGGCTGTTGTTGTTTACATAATATTCATCCGTATCCCAATAGACATCAGCCATTTCTTTCGCCACAAAATGCGAAATGATTTTTTCTTCAACTTTAGTCAACGCATTGAACCCTGCAAAAATAATCCGGGACGAATGTTGCCGTGCGCCGGCCAGCTCACCAATATTTTCAGCGATCATTCTGTGCATTCCCCCTTCATAGGCAAGTCCTTCAGCCAGGAGTTGTGTATTAAAAGTTGTATACAACCGAAACAATTGGTTCCATACATCAAGAAACTTCCTTTTGTTTTCCGTTAGATTTTCGTCGAAGCTGCTCCAGAACGTTCTCAGGAACTCCCGCTGTTCGTCGGTGAGATAGTCAAATGTTGAATCGAGTTCCTTCTGGTGAGTGAGGTCTTTAAACAGCTGCTCAACATTAACCAGGTACTTATCGGCTTCGTCGAAGTCGCGAAGGAGCATATCGCCCCAAAAATAAAATTTATCAAATGGTTCTCCTTCCGTTGCCTGCGATCCGGTTGTGTCGCGGATAGTGTAATTATATGCGTGGTAGAGCCTGTGAATGAGTTCAAGCTTATCCGGTATTTTCAAGTGAGAAAATTCCCCGATAAAATCCTCGATCGTCAATAGACGCGGTGAAAAAGTCGGCTTGTCCAATAATTTACTGAGGTGCTTTCTAAAGTAAAGCACCGCTCTCCGGTTCGGGAAGACAAGTGTAAGGGAGTCCAGCCGGCGATGCGCTCTATATATTGTTTCCGCAAGCTCGTGGAGGAATGGTTTCATGCATCAATTTCACGAAAAGAACGGATATGGAGGTGAATAAACAAACACCGGATTAAAAAACACAGGAAAAGTGAGCCCTTTACAGGTAATTGGCGTTTACTGGTTTTTATGTTACGTCCCTGCGGCTATCAGAAACGGGTAGCCTCCGTCTGGCAAAAATCGCTCACCGTATTATTGTAGGTATCTTTAACCCTGTAGTTCAAGCTGATAGAGGTCCCATACGTTGTGCCGACCCCTTCGATCTCGTATCCATCCACGAGCTGATAAGGTATCGTGATTTTATCATAGTCCAGGTACGCATATACGCGGATGTCGGATGCATAAAAATTATCGATTTTGATTTCCCGCGAGTATCCCGACTTGGATATGTAAATTGAATAATAACTAAGGTCGTTATACGTTTCGCTATATTCTTCAGCTTCGTACCGGCCTGTAATTTTATCCCTTGGATCGTAACGGGGTTCGACCACATACACATCGCAGGCGGAGGACAGGAACAACAGGACTACAACTGGTAACATCCGTTTCATAATCGTTGAAATTTGGTGTTACCATTGGGATTACAAGTTTGAGGCCAGGTTTTACCATCCTGGAGGGCCTAAAAAACCAAATGCCGGACGCTATTAACGCCCGGCATTCACACTACACATGCGCTATTTGCTTAAACCTTAAAAATGCAAATAAAAAATTAGCGCAACTTCAGCTTAAAAATTGGCATTCCGGCACCGGCCAAAAATATTTACCACCAACAACCACTACGAATGGAGTAAATTACCTGTCGTACCGGAAATGCCATGTCTTTCATAACATCCCGCTCAAAATCCGGGTGTCAATCCACATTGTCATGCAGAAATTTATTGTTACCTAAAATATTGTTATCATCATTCAGATTGTATTTCGAAATAAAAGGTTCCGACGAATGCGGTATATCCTGCATCTTAACACCCCTGCGCAGATAGGCCGGCAAAGACCACTTTTCATTAAACTCCTCTTTCGTCATCTCAGGTTTTCTCGCTTGCTTCATCTTTTCCTGCCTTTCCCGGGCCTGTTGCTGAAGACGTTGTTTGGTGGATCGTAATTCCATGTTACCCTCGTCGTTAATGACCTGATCTCCATAACGTTCGGTTACCTCGTCAAAATCGTCGTCGGTAAAGAGGCCGTCCTCCCCTTCTTCTTCCTGGGGTGGCTCTACACGGTCGAACGGACCGTTAAAAACCAATTCCCGTTCCAGCGGTTTCTCTTCGTTTGGTTTTGTATCGGTACTGGTATCTGTTTTTCTTCTTACCTCGAGGTCTCCCTTTTCGTTAACGGAGTTGTCCGGGTTAAACAGCCAGCCCTGGGAGCGGTCAAGGTCATGTACTTTCTTTTCTTCCTTGTTGGTCGACAGCACTTTTGGTTCGCTTTGAAAACCGGTCGCAATGACTGTCACGCGGATACGGTCGCTCAGATCAGGGTCGACACCGTGGCCGAATATCATTTCCGCATCCTCTCCCGCTTGTTCCTGAATGTACTCGGTGATCTCCGTAAGTTCATCCATTTGCAACTCGGCTTCAACGCCAGAGATAATGGATAACAGTATTCGTTTTGCGCCCATGATATCGCGATTGTCAAGGAGGGGTGATGCCAGCGCACCTTCCGCAGCCTTAAGCGCGCGATTTTCACCGCGGGTTTCCGCTGAACCCATTACAGCAGCGCCCGCGTTGAGCATCACGGTCCGGACGTCCTGGAAGTCTACGTTGACGTACCCTGCGAGAGTTATGATTTCGGCTATACCCTTGGCCGCTGTTGTAAGAATATTATCGGCTTGGGCAAAGGCCTGGCCGATGGAAAGATTACCGAAGATCTCACGGAGTTTATCGTTCAGTATCACCAATACGGTGTCGCAATTCTGGCGAAGGGCTTCCAGGCCGAGGTCCGCCTGGCCCATCTTCTTCTTTCCTTCAAAAGAGAATGGCGCGGTTACAATTCCCACTGTAAGGATGTCCATATCACGGGCGATTTTCGCAATAACGGGAGCAGCACCGGTTCCGGTACCCCCACCCATACCCGCCGTGACAAAAAGCATTTTCGTATCCAGGAGCATTTCCCGGATCTGTTCCTTGCTTTCGAGAGCGGCGTTCTTGCCAACCTCCGGGTTCGCTCCGCAGCCCAGTCCTTCCGTAAGGTTTGCGCCGATCTGAAGTTTGTTGGGAACCGGGCTGGTCATCAACGCCTGGTTATCGGTATTACAGACGATAAACTCGACATCCTTTATGCCTTGCTTATACATGTGGTTCACCGCATTGCTACCTCCCCCGCCGACGCCGATCACCTTGATGATCGAACGTGGGTTGCTGATTTTGGGGATCTCAAATTTGTATGATCCTGTTTCGAACATGATTTAATTTTTAAGTGGTTGTTTTTTTTCAATAGTCATTTTTTCCATCCAGGTCGTCGATTAACAGACTTTTCGTTTTGTTAAGAATGTTCTCGAAGAAATTACTGGATACGATAGCAGGCCTTTTCACTTTCGTGGTCTTCACCACTTCGCGGGCCTCTTTGTAACGATCTTCTCTTTCATCAAGAGAGCGGAATCCCGATAACACCAGTCCAACGGCAGTAGCATACATCGGACTTTTTACCGATTCAATTTTGCTTTTGCCGAGGTGTTCATTCGGGTAACCGATACGGGTATCCATACCGGTCATGTATTCAACTAATTGTTTGAGGTTGCTCAGCTGAGCACCTCCACCAGTGATTACTATACCTCCGGCCAACCTGTTCTCAAAACCTGAACTTATGATCTCCGAGTGCGCCATCTCGATAACCTCTTCCATACGCGCCTGTATGATGTTCGAAAGATTTTTGACCGATATCTCCTTCGCAGCCCGGTTGCGAATTCCAGGGATCGAAACAATTTCATTTGGACTTGCTTCTTCCGCAATGGCCTTCCCGAAACGGGTCTTCAGTTGTTCCGCCTGCTGTGGCAAAACCATAAGACCCTGTTTAATATCATTGGTAACGATGTTTCCTCCGAACGGAATGACCGCTGTATGACGGATAATGTTGTCATAAAAGATAGCCACATCCGTTGTTCCTCCGCCGATATCGATCAGACAAACACCAGCCTCCTTTTCCTCATCGCTCAACACTGCAAGGCTGGACGCAAGCGGTTCAAGGATAAGGTCTGAAATCTCCAGCCCGCCGCGGCGGATACATTTGTTAATGTTGTTGATCGCGTTCGTCTGCGCTGTTATAATATGAAAGTCTGCCTCCAGTCTCACACCGGACATCCCGACAGGCTCTTTGATCCCGTCTTCATAATCAACCATGTAATCCTGGGGCATAACATGAATAATCTGACTTCCCGGAGGAACAACCATCCTGTACATGTCCTGAGACAGCCGCTCCACGTCATCGATCGTGATCTCCTCTTCTTTGGAAGACCTGGTTATCCCGCCGTGCTGAATGAAGCTTTTGATATGTTGTCCGGCGATCCCGACATTGACCACGCCAATATCTATTCCCGCCTGATCGCCGGCTTCTTTAATAGCTTTCTCGATCGCAAAGACCGTTTTATCAATATTAAAGACAATTCCCTTTACAACGCCTTCGGATTCTGCCTTACCCATACCGAGCACTTCCAGCTTACCGAATTCATTCTTGCGGCCTACAATAGCACATATCTTCGTGGTGCCAATGTCGAGTCCGACTACTATTTTTTCCTGTTCCATGATTATGATCTTTATAGTGGTTGTTCTTTTTAAAAATGTCCCTTATAAAAGGTTATAATGCTTTTTACATTTATTCCGCGACAATTTGTCCTTCATACTCCAAACTGATCCTGTTGTATTTGTTCCAACCCATCCTTGGAAGTATTTCCTTATAGAATATCATCAGCTTCCTGAATTTTACCTCGAGTTCCTCCGGTCTTCCGAACTCAATACGCTCGTCTCCAACCTGTGGGAAAATTGTAATGCGCATCTTGCTATCGATATCAAGTTGTGCGACCTGCGCGTTCCAAAAGTCATTTTCCCTTATTGTATTGATCAGACTAATCAGGTTCTTTCCTTCTTCCGAATCATTCAAATTATTCTGCCGCAGCAGCTGATGAACGTATGGTCCGCTGATCAATACCACCCTTGCGGTGAATTTGGATGAAACAGGCATTACCGTGCCGTCTTCGGCAATGTATCCGTCCGGCCCGTCGTTCCGCACAATGCGGGCTATTGGTCGCCTTAGCTCCGTGCTCACAACCAGGTTCCCTTTAAGGTCACTGTAGAGTTGTGCGTCCTTCACAAAGGGCTCTTTTCTGATTTTCTTTTCAACTTCCTTCAGATTAACACGGTCGAGGCTGGCACCTTTCAAGTTGTCTTTATTCAGCTCCATCAGGTCCACAATGTCGCTCTCATCCAGGAAGTGATTCTCATCGACGTTTACCATCTTGATAGTAATATCCTTAATAGACGCGGTACTTTGTCTTCGTTCCGTGAATGCAATGATCCCCCCAACGATAATGATCGCCGTCAGGATTTTGATTTCTCTTTTTATGTTAAACTTAAACGTCATACTTCTTCCTTAACATATCTTTGATTGGCTGCACAAATGTGTCGATGTCGCCGGCACCTACTGTTACCACGACGTCGGTATCGACGGCTGTAAGCTTCTGCATTAAGTCGGCCTTGTTACACCTTATTTTTACAGGTGTCGTAATACCTTCCAGCAGCATATCCGATGTAACACCTGGGATCGGCAACTCACGAGCCGGGTAGATATCCATCAGCAACAGTTCGTCTGCAAGGCTCAGGCTTTTCGAAAAGCCGTCCGCAAAATCCCTGGTCCGGGTAAAGAGGTGCGGCTGAAACACAACCGTCAGTTTACGTCCCGGGTATAACGATTTCATCGACTTCAGGAACGCTTCGATTTCCGTAGGGTGATGAGCGTAATCGTCGACGTATACTACCTTCTTCGTTTTGATAATGTATTCAAATCTTCGCTTCACACCTGAAAACGACTCCAGCGCTTTCCGGATAGTTGGCACATCCACACCGCACAGAGTGGCTGCGACGGAAGCAGCAATAGCGTTTTCAATATTATGAAAACCAGGGACACCGAGCTGAACGTGTTCGACTTTTCCAAAACCATGGAGATCGAACTCAAAAAATCCGCCCTTCGCGGTAATGTTGCCGGCAAAAAACTGTCCCCGGCTCATGCTGTAAATATTTTTAGACACATGGCCAACCTTATCGGCCAATAGCTCTGCGATCGACTCATGGATGATCAGTGAACCGCCACTGTTGATCTGTGCGATAAAATCCCTGAAAGATGTTATCACGTTTTGGTGATCACCATAAATATCGAGGTGATCGGCATCAGCCGATGTGACAACGGCAATCTGAGGGAAAAGCCTTAAGAATGAGCGGTCAAACTCATCGGCCTCTACAACAACCACCGTGTCTTTGTTCACGTCGCCATTCATGATCAGGTTCGACTGATAGTTCGTTGTTATTCCTCCCAGGAATGCAACCATGTTTTTACCGGCCACCTTCAGCATATGGGCAATCATGGAAGACGTCGTGGTTTTGCCGTGCGTTCCGGCCACCGCGACTGTCCTGTAATCCTTCGTGATCAGGCCGAGGACTTCCGAGCGCTTCAGTATGGTGTATCCGCGGTCCTTCAGATATTTATGTTCGAGGTGATCTTTGGGAATTGCTGGCGTATAAATAACCAGTGTCCCCTCTTTATTGTCGACAACCGCTTGGGGTATCAACTCCACCTTGTCATCAAAATGAATGGCAACTCCTTCCCTGTCCAGCTCTTCCGTTAACGCCGTTGGTGTACGGTCATAGCCGGAAACCTGCAGTCCCTTCTTCCGGAACCAGCGCGCCAAAGCGCTCATGCCGATGCCGCCGACACCGAGAAAATAGATATTATCGTATTGATCCAACTTCACTCTTTTATCTTTTTACCATTACGGGTTGTAAACAAGTCACGTCGAGGTGACGATCATAAATCTTCTTATCAATTGTATAGACCGTTCCGTCTTTTGCGGGGAAATCCGGATCCACCGATTTTTCCCCGATCAGTTTTTCGATCTCATTCACAATAGCCACTGTCGCCCCAGGTCTTGCCAGGCGGGCGATATTATCGCTTAATTTTCCCGCAAGCTGCTGATCGAACAGAAGCTTAAGGGACTCATCCACCAGTTTTACATTCGCCTCCTTATCGAGGATCATCAATGCAGCACCCTTATCTACGAGCGCTTTAGCATTCTTCGTCTGATGGTCTTCCGCAACGTTCGGCGAAGGCACCAAAATAACGGGCTTCTTCGCTATACAAATCTCCGATACTGCAAGCGCTCCGGAACGGGAAACAACCACATCGGCGGCGGCATACGCCAGATCCATCTCCCGCACAAAGTCCTGGACGCGTATGCGGCGGAGGTCGTATTTGCCAAGCTGACTCTTATACAGGTCGTAATAACCCTTGCCGGTCTGCCAGATGATCTGAATCTGGGCGTCCACCAGTTTTTCAAAACCTCTGATGATCGCTTCGTTTATAGTCTTTGCTCCCAGGCTACCGCCGATAATCAGCAGCGTTCTTTTGTTCGAGTCGAATCCAAAGTGCCCAAGCGCCTGTTCTCTTTTGCTGTCAATACTCAAAATGTCTTTCCTTACAGGATTACCGGTCACGACTACTTTTCCTTTCGGGAAATACTTCTCCATACCGTCATATGCCACACACACCTTATTTACTTTTCCGGCGACTTGTTTGTTAGTCAGACCTGCGAAAGAATTTTGCTCCTGTATAACCGTAGGAATTTTGAACCGCGTTGCTGCCATCATGATCGGTCCGCTAGCAAAACCGCCGGTTCCGACAACTGCATGGGGTTTAAATTTCTTCACAATCGACATGGCCCTGATGTAACTCACCAAGAGTTTTACGGGAAAGAGAAGATTGGCCCATGTTATTTTACGCTGTAGTCCGCTGATCCATAAACCGATGATCTCATATCCCGCTTCCGGCACGCGTGTCATCTCCATCTTCCCTTTTGCACCCACAAATATGATCTGCGCGTCAGGATGACGGTCACGGAATTCATTGGCAATTGCTATAGCCGGAAAGATATGCCCCCCGGTTCCACCACCGCTGATAATTAAACGATATGGTTGCTGGATTCTCATGCGGCTTTTGCTGTTTGAATATTTTTATGCTCCCGGCTTTCGTCCGTTGTTTTCTGTTTCCACGCCTGATCCTGTTCACCACGGCTCACGCTTAATATGATACCGATTGCCAGACCGGTAAAGACCATCGACGTTCCACCCATTGAAATGAGAGGCAACGGTTGGCCTGTAATAGGCCCTAACCCGACGACTACGCCCATGTTAACCATCGCCTGGCAGACAAGGTCGAAACTCAGTCCGGCGGAAAGCAGGCCCCCGAATGCCCGGTCGCTGTTGTACGATGCTTTCATTCCCCGGTGCAACAGAACGAGATATAACACCAGCACGACAATACCACCGATCATCCCGTATTCTTCGATTACGATCGCATAGATGAAGTCGGAATAAGGATGCGGAAGAATGTTACGCTGATCGCTGTTACCCGGTCCTTTGCCTGCTATCCCACCGGTTGCAACGGCAATCCGGGCGTGCTTTGCCTGGAAGGGAAGTTCGGTTCCGTTAATAAAATTCGTAATCCGGTTTTTAGCGGTCTCACCCCGTACGCCGAACTTGATCGCCAGTGCGCCAAACAGCACACCTACAAAGACCAGCATCGCCAGGTATTTAGTCGGAACACGACCGATGAACATAATGAGCATACATGTGATGAGGAGCAATACAGCCGTTGAAAGGTTTGTCAGTGCAATAAGACCGCAAATGACACCGCACCAGAAGAGAATCGGAATGAGCGATTCTTTGATATCGTCGATATTCTGTTGCCTCTTCGACAGCATGCTGGCCAGGTTAACGATCAGGGCGAGACTGGCAAAGTCGGATGGCTGGAAGGATCCGATAATTGGTACCTGGATCCAACGTGCCGCCTCATTCAACGTAACACCATTTGTAAACGTGTATATCAATAACGGTATGCTTACCCAAAGGGCGATCTTGGAGATCTTGGAGTAGTACCTGTAGTCCACGCGATGGGCGAACCACATAGCGGCCAGGCCAACGAATACGGTGAAGGTGTGCCTGATGAGAAAACTTTCCGGACTTTGCGTGCGCTTATAGGCAAGCGTTCCGATTGAACTGTACACAACCAGTATACTGATCATGGATAATGCAAATACAACGGCCCAGATCACGCGATCTCCCTGTAAATTCTTGTCCGCCCATGTCTTAATTCGATTCATACTCGGTTAATCTTCAATTCGAAACATGAATTCCTTCCACTTCATCCTTTAAATCCAGTACAGCGCGCCTGAACTGGTTACCCCGGTCTTCGTAGTTTTTAAAAAGATCAAAACTCGCGCACGCGGGTGAAAGCAAAACCACATCCCCGGGTTCTGCCAACTCCAATGCTTTGCGGACCAGTTCATGTACACTTTGCGTTTCATAGATCCGCGCAAGAACATCGCTGAACGATTCCTTCAGTTTACCATTATCCTTACCCAGGCAGATCAATGCCTTTACTTTTTTCTTCACGTCTTCCTTAATGATGGAGTAGTCATTTCCTTTATCCACTCCACCGGCGATCCAAACGAGGGGGTTGTTATAGCTGCCCAGGCCATATACCACGGAGTCAACGTTCGTTGCCTTTGAGTCATTCACAAACTCAACTCCGTTTATCACCGCTACCGACTCAAGGCGGTGAGGGGCATTTTTAAAGGTTTTCAATCCGGCCCTGATCGCATTTAACGGAGCACCAGCCAGGTATACCGCCGTTACAGCAGCCATGGTGTTGATCAGATTATGAGGGCCTTTCAACGTGGTTTCCGTTTGAGATATATTGAATGACTCCCGTAATTGAAATACCATGGTTGTTCCATCCGCAAAGACGGGAACCGGCGCCTCGGATTTCAGCGATACCGGATATTGTTTCGGTGTGACACCAACCCGCCTCACTTCATTCGCAATGATTGAATCATCGTTATAATAGATGAAGTGCTGGTCGGCGGTCATGTTGCGGATCAGACGAAATTTCGAGTCGACATAATTTTGCATGGTGTACTCGTAGCGATCCAGATGATCCGGTGTAATGTTCAGCAACACCCCGATTTCCGGCCCGAAGTTTTTAGTGCCATCCAGTTGAAAACTGCTTACCTCGAGTACATACCAATCGTGCTCGCCCTGTGCCACCTGGCGCGCCATGCTAAACCCGACGTTCCCGGCGAGTGCAACGGTGAATCCGGCGTTCTTCATCAGGTGGTAGGTAAGCAAGGTAGTTGTGGTCTTTCCGTTTGTACCGGTAATGGCGATGATTTTCCCGTTCGTATATCGCGAAGCAAACTCAATTTCATCGATAACAGGTATTCCCGCATTGTTGATCTTTTTGACAATGGGCGCCTTGTCCGGAATACCCGGGCTTTTTACGATGAGATGAGCATTCAGTATGTTTTCTTCCGAGTGCAGGCCTTCTTCAAACGAGATACCTTCCTTTACCAGCTCTGTCTTATACTTTTCTTTAATAGCCGATTGATCAGACACGAACACGTCGAATCCCCGGGCTTTCGCGAGCAATGCTGCTCCCGTTCCGCTTTCGCCTGCGCCTAATATTACAATCCGCTCCGTCATCTTAACTTCAATGTTGCCAGTGTTATGATCGCCAACAGAATTCCCACGATCCAAAACCGTGTTACAATTTTTGCTTCGTGAATATTTTTCTTTTGATAATGGTGATGAAGGGGGGACATTAAAAAAATCCTCCTTCCTTCACCATACTTTTTCTTCGTGTATTTGAAATACGATACCTGGAGAATCACCGACATATTTTCCACCAAAAAGATCCCGCATAAAATCGGTATCAATAATTCCTTCCGGACGGCAAACGCCACTACGGCAATAACACCACCAAGGGTTAAGCTTCCCGTGTCGCCCATAAATACCTGTGCCGGGTATGCGTTATACCATAAAAAGCCGAGGCAGGCCCCGACAAAGGCCGTACAAAAAACCACGAGCTCTCCCAGGTTAGGTATATACATAATGTTCAGGTAGCTGCTAAAGTCAATACGGCCCGACAGGTAAGCCAGTATAGCCAGCGCCAATCCGATGATTCCGGAGACACCTGCCGCCAGTCCGTCGATTCCATCGGTGATATTTGCGCCGTTGGAAACAGCCGTGATGATGAGGATCACGACCAGAACGTACACGATCCATGTATAGTCAGACGGTACAAAGGGCAATAGCATGTTATAGTCCAACTCGTTATTCTTCAGAAATGGAACAGTAGTCTTCGTGGATTTGACGTCCCTGTACTTGACCTGGTCTTCCAGCGGATCCTGAAGGTCCTGTACTTCTATACTGGCCAGGGAAGCCGGGCTTACCTCACGAACAACGACATTACTGTTAAAATAAAGTGTCAGGCCAACGATCAACCCTAGTCCTATCTGCCCGGCAATTTTGAACCTGCCGGCGAGTCCCTCCTTGTTCTTTCTGAATACTTTAATATAGTCATCGACAAATCCGATAAGTCCCAGCCAGCAAGTAGCGATGATCAGGAGAATCACATACACATTGTCCAGCTTGGCAAATAGCAGCGTAGGAACAAGTATGGCAGCGATAATAATGATACCACCCATTGTCGGAGTTCCCTTCTTCTGCATTTGTCCTTTCAGTCCAAGGTCGCGGATATCCTCTCCAACCTGCCGCCTGCGGAGAGCGCTGATCAGTTTCTCGCCGAATGTTATGGTAATCAACAGGGACAGGAATGCTGCCATACCTGCTCTGAAGGAGATGTATTGAAATACACCAGCCCCGATCAGGTTGAATTGTTTGTCCAGATAGTCAAATAAATAATACAGCATTCTTCAGTGATTCAATTCTCAAAAAGCTTCAACATTCTTTCTACCACTTCCCTATCGTCGAACGGATATTTAAATCCCTTTATTTCCTGGTACGTTTCATGTCCCTTACCAGCGATGAGGATGATGTCTCTGTCTTTCGCCATCATACACGCTGTTTTGATCGCCTCTTCACGATCCGGCATGACCAATGTCTTTCGTACCTCAGTAGGTTTAAGCCCTGTCTGCATTTCCCTGATGATCTCCATCGGATCTTCGTCCCTGGGGTTATCGGAAGTCAGTACTACCTTATCGCTGAGCCGGCAGGCGATCGACGCCATGAGCGGTCTTTTGGTACGGTCTCTGTTGCCGCCGCATCCGACAACCGTTATTACCTGCTCAGTACCGGTTCTGAACAGAGCGATCGTCTCCAACACATTTTGAAGCGCGTCCGGTGTATGCGCGTAATCGACGATGGCTATAAACCGCGATCCGGGCTGCACCAGCTGAAATCTTCCTACCGCCCCTTCAAGTGCCGAAAGTTTTGTGAGTACTTCGTCGGATTCCTCGCCTAACAGCACCGCCGCGCCATAAACTGCGAGTAGATTATAGGCATTGAAGTCGCCGATCAGTTTGAACCAAACGTTCTTTCCTCCAATCTCCAGTTCAAGACCTTCTATAGAATTTGTGATGATCTTTCCTTTAAAGTCCACCATCTTCTTCAGCCCATAGGTGTATTTGGTCGCTTTTGTATTTTGCAGCATCACCATCCCGCGCTTATCGTCGGCGTTTACCAGTGCAAAAGCATCGCTGCTTAACTCGTCAAAATATTTTTTCTTTACTTTGATGTAGTTTTCGAACGTAACGTGGTAGTCAAGATGGTCGTGAGTGATGTTTGTAAAAATCGCTCCGGCAAATTTCAACCCCGCGATCCTGTCCTGATCGATCGCGTGTGAACTGACTTCCATAAATACATGCGTACATCCCGCATCAGCCATACGCCGGAGCAGCTCGTTGAGTTGAATGGGGTCGGGAGTGGTGTGCGTCGCCGTCACCACGTCATTCATGATTCTGTTCTCCACGGTAGACAACAATCCCGAAGGGCGGCCAAGAGCGATAAAGAGTTTATACAACAGAGTGGCTATTGTAGTTTTTCCGTTCGTTCCCGTTACGCCGACAATTTTTAATTTTTGCGATGGGTTGGCGAAGAAGTTGGAAGCAATGACACCCAATGCTTCGGCACTGTTCTTTACCGTAACAAATGCGATCTTCTCATCCATATCCGTCGGCAGTTTTTCACATACCACGGCCACCGCACCTGACGCAATCGCTCTGGAAATGTACTCATGCCCGTCCGATTGTGTTCCCCTGACAGCGATGAACAACGATCCCTGCCTGACCTTTCTTGAGTCAAAGCAAATATCCTTTACATCCAGGCTCATATTACCTACGCTGGATGTAAGGGCTACTTTGTACAATATGTCTTTTAATTCAGGCACTTCTTTTATTATCCAAGTTTGATATATATCCTTCCGCCTTTTCCCACGCGGGCGCCGGCTGCCAGCGATTGCTGGACAACCCTTCCCTTTCCTTCATAAGACACTTTCAGGCCGTTGCTTTCCAGCAAGTAAATTGCGTCCCGAAATGTCATTCCCGTTACATCGGGGACCAGTCCTTTTACCGGGGCAGCTTTCTTCCAGTTTACACCCATACCGTTACGCGACGAACGAACCCATTCCTCTTCGGTCTGAGAGTGGTTGGAAATCCCAAGCTCATTGCAGAGCATGGTTAACTCCTGTTGTCTCCCTGCCCGTATGACCGGCAACACCTCCTGCACCGCGAATTTTTTAATGTCCATCGGCTGATGAAGATTAATGTCACGGGCATAGATATTATCGGCGATCTCCTTAAAAACAGGAGCTGCCACGTTACTGCCGTACTGGTACCAGCCTCTTGGATTTTTGATCAGAACAATCGCGCTGTATTTCGGCGCGTGAGCGGGAAAGTAACCTACGAAGGATGTGATGTATTTTTTTGTGTACCGGCCCTTTTCCAGTATCTGCGCTGTTCCTGTCTTTCCGGCAATCCGGTAATGGGTACCCCTGATATTCTTGGCCGTTCCTTTCTCCACCACACCTTCAAGAAGCAGCTTTAGCTTGTTCAGGGTTTTACCGGAACAAATACTTTTGTTGATGACTTCCGTATCGAATGTTTCTTCGTCCTCATCCGCCCGTTTTATTGACTTCACAAATACCGGCTTGATCATTACACCATCATTCGCCACTGCGTTGTACAGGGCGAGTGTGTGCAGCGGCGTCGTTTCAAATCCATATCCGTAGGCCATCCAGGGTAAACTGATACCGCTCCATCCTTTCTGGCCCGGACGCTTCACCTTGGGTGTAGGTTCCCCGGAGATTTGGATGCCAAGAGGTTGTGTCTGTTTCAGGCGGTCCAGGTAATCGACAAATTTCTGGGGCCGAAGTCCAAAGTGCTTATCGACGAGTTTAGCCATTGCCACATTCGACGAGTGTTCGAATGCCTCCTGAACGGAGACTCTTCCCAATCCACCTTCCTCGTGATCCCGAACGGTCTTGTTATAAAAATTAAATTCTCCGTTACCCGTGTCGATGCTGTCCGTTAGTTCAACTGGGCTGTCTTCCAGCAGGGCGATCATGGTCACCAGTTTGAAGGTTGAACCGGGCTCAAACAACTGGCCCGCGGCAAAGTTGAATTTTTCAGAGAATCCGCCCTGGCCGTTACTGCTCAGGTTCGAAATGGCCTTTATGGCACCTGTCTTGACATCCATCACAACTACAAGCCCATCCGCCGCGTTGTGCTGTATCATGGCTTTATGAAGAGCGGTCTCCGCAACATCCTGGAGATTGATATCCAGCGTCGTCTGCAGATCCAGACCGTTAACAGCCTTTACGTTGTTCGCGTCGAAGACCGGTTTCCATACTCCACCGGCTATTTTCTGGTAGTACGCGTATCCATCCTGACCGCCGAGCTGGTCGTTGAAGCTGTACTCCAGTCCCGCACCTTTATCATTTTCGTTAATATACCCGATTGTTCTCCGGCTAAGATTCGTAAAAGGATGGTAACGCACATCTATCTTTTCAAAGATAGCGCCGCCTCTTAACCTGCCTTCTCTGAAAATCGGCCAGTCCATCATCATCTTTTTCTCCTGGTAGTTGATCCGTTTCCTGCTCAGGATCACGTACTGTTTATCCGTTGCACGGGCATCGATCAGCATTCTTTTATAGTCCGTCTTTGACTTGTCTTTAAAAAAACGGCTAAGCTGGTATGCGAGGGAGTCAACACCTTTTTTAAATACCTCGTCCTTGGGCAGGGTAGCGTCGAAAGCAATCTTGTAGAATGGTAACGAAGTTGCCAACAGGCTTCCGTTGTCGGAATAAATATTTCCACGTGTCGCTTTTACTCGTTTATAATCAAAGGAGATGCGCTCGCCCATAGCAGCCCATTTCTCTCCCTGTACGAACTGGATGTGGCCTGTTTTAAAAACCACAGCAGCTGCAAAGAGCACTACAAAGAGAAATGCTATCCGAACCCTTAATAATATGGACTGCTTAATATTCACCGGCTGTGACTTCTACTTTATATGGTGGTTTTAAACTTTCTTTTAATCCCAGAGCCCTGACCTTTCTCGCCACTTCCGATTGCTTGCTGGCAAACATAAGATCCGACTTTAACGTGGTGTAGTCTGCACGCATGTCCTCTACTTCCGCCTGCATCGAACTGATTTTACGGACCGTCTTCTCGGCGTAATGGGTATTACTGATATAAAGAAGACCCAGCGCCATAACGAATAGAATTTTAGGCAGGTATTTAACCGGAAACCCCTCTTCGAAATAATTCTCCAGCTTTAACCTTTTTTCTATTCCCGAGAACATACTCTTACCCCCCGAACCGGCCTTTTTCCGGAGCGGGTTTGATTTGATGATCGGGTTAATTTTAAACTTGTTCTCTAACATTGCTGATTCTGTAATTCTATTTCAACCTATTGTTTTTCCGCAATTCTCAGCTTGGCGCTTCTTGCCCTGCTGTTTTGTTCGATTTCCTCCGCCGTGGCTTCAATTGGCTTTCTCGTAAGCGTTTTGAAATCTTTGATCTCATTTCCATAAAAATCCTTCTCCACGTCGCCAAATACTTTCCCTTTGTTCATGTAGTTCTTCACCATCCTGTCTTCCAGGGAATGGTAGGACATCACTACCAGACGTCCTCCCTTTTCCATGACTTCGCCGCATTGGTGCAAAAAATCTTCAAGTGCTTTCATCTCCGTGTTGACTTCGATTCTAAGTGCCTGAAACACCTGGGCGAAATATTTGTTCTCCTTTCCTCTCGGGGCTATGGATTGAAGTGCCGTTTTAAGATCATTCGTGCTCTCGAAAGGTTTGTTAACCCTGTACTGAGCAATTAGTCTTGCCGCTGTTTTTGCATTCTTCAACTCACCATACATCCCGAAGATCTTATGGAGATCTGTTTCGTTGTATTCATTTAATAACCGGGCTGCCGTTAGTGAAATGGACCGGTCCATTCGCATATCCAGGGGTCCGTCAAAGCGGGTTGAAAAACCGCGTTGAGGTGAATCGATCTGATGTGATGAAACACCCAGATCAGCGAGGATACCATTTACTTTAGTAACTCCGTTTAGCTTCAGGTAACGCTTCATATGCATGAAGTTTGCCTGACAAAATGTAAAAGAACGACTCTTGATGCTTTCAGCCTGCCGCCGGGCATCTTCATCCTGGTCAAAAGCGATCAACCGTCCGCCTTTGAGTTGTTCGAGTATCTTCAAACTATGTCCGCCGCCTCCAAATGTAACATCCACATAAGTACCTTCAGGGTCGATGTTCAGTCCGTCAATACACTGCTGAAGCATTACAGGTTTGTGATATGTGGTCATAAGCTGCAAGCTTCAGGAGACAAGGTTCAAGTTGTTAGTTTCAAGTTACAAGCTGTTAGTTTCAAGTTGCTAGCTTCTATTTCTATAATTTGTTAATGAACACATTGAGCATCTTCTGCTCTTCGATAGTTAATGCCAGACGATTAGTGACCTTTTCTTTTGGAACCCATCCAAGCTGCTCAACTATCAGTAGTTGGGTTTCCAGTTCAAAAGCCGACCCCAGGGGTATCGCTGCAAAGCGCCGGTACTCCTTTTGACTTTTCTTCGCACTGCCTTCAGTAATATTAGAAGGTATGGATACTGTACTTCTCGTAACCTGAGATCGCAATCCATACCTCTCCGCATCAGGGGAATAAACTATTGATTGATACACCTCATTAACTATTACCATACCTTTTTGCCAAATCATTAATTTTTTAAAATCTCGCATAACGGTAATTTTAACCCAACGTGTGCGCTGAAGCTAAAAGCCTTGAAGCTGGAAGCTAGTACCTCAAGTCTCAAGTCTGAAGCATCAAGTCTGAAGTTTCAAGCTTCAACAACGAAACTTGGAGCCGACGCCTCACCACCTCCAACCGATACCGGCAAATCTGCCTCTCCGGTTCCCGCTCGTCACCACCGCAACAAACTATTCCGTCAGGTACTTTTCGGCTAACTTTGACAACTCACTTGAATCTTTGATAAGGTGATTCTCATAGATGGAAGGATTCCATACCTCGACTTTGTTGCCCATGCCAACAAGGATCACATCCTTATCAAGCTGCGCATAGGTTAGCATGTTCTTCGGAATCACAAACCGGCCATTGGTGTCCAGTTCTACCATCGCCGTTCCCGAAAAGAAATTCCGCTGTAGCTTCCGGAACTCCTCGTTGAACTCGCTTAACCCGGAGATTTTTGAGAATACTTTTTTGAACTCCACCATCGGATAAATAATCAGGCAAGATTCGAATCCACGCCTGATCATAAGCTCGTTGCCTTCGTCGGAAGGTAACTGAGCCTTGATCCGCGACGGCAAGACAAGCCTGCCCTTGGAATCTAGCTTACTCTCATATTCACTGGTGAAGAAGGTCATAGACGTAGTGGTTGTCCTTGATTGCCCCGATCTCCATCGAGGTTCTCCTAAGCAAACATATGTAATTTTATCCCACTTTCAACCACTTTTTACCACAATTTTACATTTTTATGCATAATTGACCCTAAAGAGCCCTTCAAAAGCTTTTTTTCCAGTTGAATAGTGACCCTCGTTAGCGGATTACACCTTCCGAGATTAGCTTTTGTATGGACTCTCCGCTCATCTGAAGCGAATTCCGGAGGATCTCAATCGTATGTTGCCCGAGGTGAGGTGGTGGTAAAAAGTGGGGGGAATTTTCGGCCGTGGGCTTTCCGACGTAAGTTTTCACACCCGCTCTGTCGGCCGAAAGCAACAACAGATCATTTGCCTGAGGTAGCTCCATTACATCCTTAATATTCCGGACAATGCCGGCTGGTATTTTAGCCTGATTCAGGCTTTTTATTATGGTATCGGCGTCATATTCGGAAAAACATTGCCGTAGGGTTTGGTTTAACAGCACCCGGTTGGCAACCCGTGAGGCATTGGTACTAAAGGCGGCTTCATGGGCAAGGTCGGCGATATCCAGCAACCCGCACAGATCTTCGAACTGGCGGTCGTTACCTACCGCAAGAATGATCTCGTATCCATCGGCGCTGAGAAAAACATCTCCATATGGAGCGATATTAGGGTGGGATGAGCCCTGTTTTTGTGGGATTTTACCACCGATGAGCCAATTGGTGGCCTGATTTGCCAGTGACGAAATAGCAGCCTGGATCAGCGATACTTCCACAAAACCGCCTACACCGGTTCTTGCTTTTTTAAGCAGCGCCAGCAGGATCCCCTCCTTGAGGTGATGGGCCGCGAGAATATCCACCAACGCGACGGGCATTTTTAATGAGGTCTTACCCGGCTCACCGTTTACGGACATGAATCCGGTCTCCGCCTGAATCACCGCATCGTAGCCTACACGAGGGTCGTTCGACCCGTAGCCGGTGATCTGCCCATAAATTAATCCTGGATTCAGGCCTCTCAGCGTTTCATAATCCATCCTGATCTTATGTGAATCTCCCGGCTTATAACTTACAATAATGATGTCCGACTGTTTTACCAGCGCATGAACAATGGAGCGGCCCTCGTCGCTTTCCAAGTTTATTGCTATTGATTTTTTGCCCCAATTCGCGGAACAAAAGTAGGCTGACCTGTCGTCTGTCATTTCACCACGACCTTTCCAGCTTCTGGTTACATCGCCTGAAGTTTTGGGATTTTCTACTTTTATCACCACCGCACCCAGCTCGGCGAAAAACTGACCGACGGAAGGACCAGCCAGAACGGAGGCCAGCTCCAAAACCCTTAGCTCTTCAAACATTTCTAAATCGATTGAATGTGTACATTTTTACCAAAATTGCTGTATCGCCGCGAATTGTAAATCATTTCGCGCATTTTTGTGTTTTTTGTTCGAAAAACGCGGAAGATGAAGAGAATCGGAACAGCTTTATTCATAGGCTACGCCCTCACCGGGTGTCTGGCAACAAAAGAGGCAGAAACGGTATTAAAAACCGGTATCTGGAGAGCTACTATCGAGATCCAGGGTCAATTATTACCCTTTAATTTTGAAGTGGAAAAAGACCAGGCTGACGGGTTTGACATCTATTTGAAAAACGCGGAAGAACGGATCCTGCTGGATGAAGTCACGGTTACAGGCGATTCGATCGATATTGTTCTTCACGTATTTGATGCGGATATCAGGGCCCGTATCTCGGGCGACACGCTGAGGGGTGAATTCATCAAAAATTACGAAAAGGACTACCGGATTCCCTTTCTCGCGGTTTACGGTCAATCGTTCCGGTTCGAGCAAGACAAAGTGCAAGACAGTATTACCGACTTTTCCGGAAAATACGAAGTGACGTTTGTACACGAATCCGATACAACACCCGCTGTCGGAATTTTCCGGCAGACAGGTGATCAGGTTACCGGTACGTTTCTTACACCGACGGGCGATTACCGGTACCTGCAGGGTAACGTAGCAAACGGACTGATGCAGCTGAGTACGTTCGATGGAAATCACGCTTATCTTTTCAGAGCCAACATGGAAGCCGACGGAACCCTGAACGGGGAATACTACTCCGGCAAAACGTGGAGTGAATTTTGGATTGGAAAGAAGAATGAAAACGCCACCCTGCCCGATGCGGAGAAGCTAACGTACCTGAAGGAAGGATTTGATCGCATTACTTTCAATTTTCCCGACGTAACGGGCAAAACAGTAAGCCTGACCGATGACAAGTACAAAAACAAGGTTGTGATCCTTCAGCTCTTTGGAACCTGGTGCCCTAACTGTATGGATGAAACTAAATTCCTGGCGCCGTGGTACAAAGAAAACAATCACCGTGGGGTTGAGATCATCGGACTTGCCTATGAGCGCAAGGATGATTTTGCGTATGCCAGCGAACGGGTAAAAAAAATGACCGGGAAGTTCAATGTGACCTATGACTTCGTAATAGCCGGAACCAACGACAAGGAAAAAGCGGCAGAGACCCTTCCTATGCTAAATAAAGTCGTTGCATTCCCGACTACCATTTTTGTGGGTAAAGACGGGAAGGTTAGGAAGATCCACACCGGTTTTTCCGGTCCGGGTACCGGTCCTTATTACGATGAGTTCATTCAGCATTTTAATGAGACCGTAAATGAGCTTTTAAGCGAAGACGCGACTTCATCCATTAAACCGTAGACTGCTTTTGCAGAAAGCGAATTTGAAAAATTAAAAATGAAAAAAAGAGTTGTTGTTGGTTTGTCAGGCGGAGTGGACTCCAGTGTAACCGCGTATTTACTGAAGGAACAGGGATATGAGGTGATTGGAATGTTCATGAAGAACTGGCACGACGATTCGGTCACCATCAGCAATGAATGTCCGTGGCTGGACGACAGCAACGACGCGATGATCGTTGCGCAGCACTTAGGGATTCCCTTTCAGGCAATCGATCTCAGCAAGGAATACAAGGAACGGATCGTCGACTACATGTTTGCGGAATATCAACGGGGAAGAACGCCGAATCCCGATGTCCTTTGCAACCGCGAGATCAAGTTCGATATTTTCTTGAATGCAGCCCTCAAACTCGGGGCGGAGTTCGTTGCAACGGGGCACTATGCGCGTAAGGATTCTTTCAAAAAAAACGGAGAGACGGTCTATCGTCTGCTGGGCGGGAAAGATCCCGGCAAGGATCAAAGTTATTTCTTGTGTCAGCTCACACAGGCGCAGCTCTCAAGATCACTATTTCCGATCGGTGAACTTTTGAAATCGGAAGTCCGGGCGATCGCCAAGCGGATCAACCTGGTGACCGCCGACAAAAAAGACTCGCAGGGATTATGTTTTGTAGGAAAAGTCCACTTGCCGGAATTTCTGCAACAGCGCCTGGAAACCAGGGACGGAAGCGTTATTGATATGCCCGCTCACGCGATAGCTTTTCAAAATGATTCTGTTTCAGACGATCTGAAAACCATCTCCGCTCCTTATAAGCTGGATCCCGATCAAGGTACGATCGTGGGGAAACATAAAGGAGCACATTATTACACAGTTGGTCAGCGAAAGGGACTAAACCTTGGTGGTTTTGAAAAGCCGTTGTTTGTTATCGGTACGGATACTGCTAAAAATATTATTTACACCGGTATGGGTGAAGATCATCCGGGTCTTTACAGACGGGGGTTGTTTATTCCAAAAAACGAAGTTCATTGGATCCGTGAAGACCTGAAACTAACGGAAGGCGAGTCTGCGGTTTACACGGCCAGGATCCGGTACCGGCAGCCGCTCACGGCGTGTACATTGTACGATAGAGCGGAAGGTCTCTACATTGTTTTTGACACACCGCAAAAAAGTATTACCCCCGGTCAGTTTGCCGCCTGGTACAAAGACGACGAACTCGTTGGATCCGGTGTCATTGCCTGACGGTTTGGTTGCGGCCTGTCTTTAAAATCCCCTAAAAACAGGATAAACACACTATAAATTCTTCGCTTTTTTTTTGCCCGGAAGCTGATGAATGTTTGTGTATTATGGCTTTATTTTATTTAATTTTCGAAAACAATGAGCACGGGTATTCGTTACTATAGCCGGTGTTTAACGGTGAAATTTTACACAGTACCCGGCACCACATTCATTGTTTAATCTGTAAATCTTAAAATAAAGAATATGAAAAAAAGCTACATCCTTGGCCTTGCGCTTGTTATCGGTCTATCCATCGCGCAAAATGACTCCTTCGCCCAATATAAAAAAGGTGATGTCATACTCAATCCCGGATTAGGTCTTGGTTATTGGTATGGTGGTGGTGGATACGGAAGTGGTTTTGCTGCCGGATTCAGTATCAATGCTGAATTCTCATGTATTCTGGATGAGATTGCCATCGGGCCCTACCTGGCTTTTACAAGAAGGACTTATGATCTCGGTGCTGATAATTTTAATTATACTTTTATCGATATCGGCGCACGGGGTTCATATCACTTTGCCAAACTTCTGAAAGTGAACAACAGTAAATTCGACCCTTATGCGGGTGCGTTTCTGGGGTTTGTTGCCTCAAGCAACAACTATGATGACTACGTCGGTTATAACTACGATTACGGCTACGGCTCCAGGCTCCAGGCTGGTGTGTTTGCAGGGGCGCGCTACTACTTCAGCGATAAATTCGGTGCTTTCGGAGAAGTAGGCGTAGGCATGCATCCGATTTTTGTCGGACTTACGTTTAAGTTAAAGTAAAAGAGCATTCAATCCTCCTTTAGAAGCGTATGTTCTGTAAAGGACATACGCTTTTTTTACATCGTGCTACATGTCTTTAAGTCCACTTACTCCGCCGGAAATGATAAACTTCATGGCTACCGGGCCGGGTATATTCAATGGTTTGATATTTTCTTTCGGCACAAAATAGTGGTATCCTGAAAAAGCATACGAATGCGGGAAATACACTACGACCATGTCTTCCAGTCCCAGATCGGACAGGTCAGGCTGCGTGATAAAACCAATCTGATATAAACTGTTGTCTTTATTAATTCTGACCAGAACCGGTTTATTGAATTTTTTCTTGTCGCCAACGAAAGCACCCATCAGATCTTTCACTGCGGAATAGATCAGTTTTACCAAAGGGATCCGGTTCATGCCATGGTCAAACCATTCCGCGAAGGTTTTGAAAGCGAAGTTGGTTGTCAGGTAACCAAAGGCAGTAATTGCAAACAATATGATTGCAAAACCCAAACCCGGGTATGGGAGGTTTAACAGGTTATCAAGCCACGTGAAGGATACATAAATAAAATAGGCGGTAGCTACGAGGGGAACGATAAAGAGGGTACCGCTGAAAAAGTAGCGGAGGATACGTCTGGCTGTGTTTTCCATATTGAAAAAAAAAGGCTTCCGATTTTCCCGGAAGCCTCAGTTTCGTTTTCTGTTTTCTTTTATAAAGAGAAGCCCAGGAAGCTAAGGAATCCGAATGACATCAACCCGACGAGGATAAAGGTAATCCCCAGGCCTCTGAGGGGTGCCGGTACGTTCGAATACTTCATTTTTTCCCGTACACCCGCCAGCGCGACAATCGCAAGCATCCACCCGATACCGGATCCGAATCCAAATACAGTCGCTTCAGTCAGGTTATAAGGTCTTCCAACCATAAAGAGTGCAGCTCCCAGTACAGAGCAGTTCACGGCGATCAGAGGCAGGAAAATACCCAATGTTCCATAGAGGGCCGGAGAAAATTTTTCGACAGCCATCTCGGTCAGCTGCACGACTGCTGCAATCACAGAAATGAATACAATGAATTGAAGAAAATTAAGGTCGACGCCGGCAAAATCCGTTCCCAACCAGGCGAGGGCACCGGCATTCAGTATATAGTTCTGTACAAGCCAGTTAATCGGCACGGTTACACCCAGCACAAAAATTACCGCGATTCCAAGGCCAAAAGCAGTGCTCACCTTTTTTGATATCGCAAGGAAGGAACACATGCCTAAGAAATAGGCAAAGATCATGTTGTCAATAAAAATCGACCTGACCCCTATGTTAATTAGATTCTCCATTGTTCTTTAATTAATGTGATTCACGATATCCATTTATAGACCGCTGCACCCAGATCACGATACCCAGGAGGATGCAGGCGCCGGCAGGAAGTAGCATAAGCCCGTTCCCCTTATAATGAAGTCCTATTGCCTCGAAAATTTTAAAGCCAAAGAGGGAGCCACCACCCAGCAGTTCACGAAAGAAAGCGAGGGTCATCAGGATCAATCCATAACCCAGGCCATTTCCAAGGCCATCCAGGAAAGAAGGCCAGGGTTTATTTCCCATGGCGAAAGCTTCCAGTCGTCCCATCACGATACAGTTCGTGATGATCAACCCCACGAACACAGAGAGCTGTTTGGAGACATCGTATACATATGCCTTCAGCAATTGATCGACCAGGATCACCCAAAGGGAAACAACAGCTAGCTGCACGATGATCCGGATCCTGGAAGGAATGGAGTTGCGCATGGCTGAAATCACAACATTGGATGAAGCTGTTACAATCATAAGCCCGATCGACATTACAAAAGCAGGCTTCATCTGCGTTGTTACAGCCAGCGCCGAGCAGACGCCCAGAATCTGAACGGTAATAGGGTTGTCTATATCCAGTGGATTGGATATCAGCTTTTTATTTTTTTTGGAAAATAACGGTTCTGTTTTCTTTTCCTGTACTGCAACAGCTTCTGTACTCATACCGGTAATTAGTTTTTCCTGTTCTTTGTGATATATTTCTCATATGCTGAAAGGTAATCCTTCAGCATGTTATTAACACCCTTGCCAGTTAGTGTCGCTCCGGACATACCATCGACCTGGTGCGGGTTATCGCTGTAATCCTGACCTTCGCCTTTCATCATCGTAACGGAGACAAGTTTGCCCTGATCGTAAATGGTTTTGCCTTTATAACGATCCTGAACCTCCTGGTCCGACTCGATCCGGGCTCCCAGCCCTGGCGTTTCTCCCGCATGCTGAAACTTCACACCTTGTATGGTATTGAGATCAGCCTTGAGTGCCAGGAAACCCCAAATGTTATTCCACAATCCGTATCCGAATACGGGAAGTACAACGTAGTCTGTCTTCGCTGAATCGCTTTCATTTTTGAACTCGTACACGGGCAGGAGGCGTTTCTCCGGTGATTTCTTGTATTCGGCAGCTAGGTTCACATCCTTGGGCTGCATGCCGGCCTTTACATTTCCTTCGTAGTCGACAACGTAAGCCTTTACCCGTTTAGCATAGAGACTGTTGATGTCCTCACCCTCATTGATCGTAATTACGGTAGACAGGATATTTTTTTTCTGCTCCTGGTCGATGTTGAATTGTTGTTTTTCTTTGAGCCCTTCGGAGGCCAATGCCAATAATCCGCCACATACTATGGTCAGGACTGCAGCATAAAGGAGGATGTATAAGTTAGACTGTCGCACGTTGTAATCTTCTTTTTTTGTTTGCACTTACCACAAAATAATCAATCAGCGGGGCGAACACATTCATGAGGAGGATCGCCAGCATGATCCCTTCCGGATAGGCTGGATTAAATACCCGGATCAGAACTGTAAATATACCTATTAATAGTCCGTAGAACCATTTACCCGTCTCTGTCTGCGCTGCGGTTACCGGGTCCGTTGCCATAAACACAGCACCAAAGGCCAGTCCGCCGATCACCAGGTGGTAATGTGCCGGAAGCATCGTATATGGATTGCCTCCAACCAGGTTCAGAAATAAACCCATACCATAAGCGCCGGCGAAAACACTGACGATAATCTTCCAGCTTCCAACGCCGGTGGCTACGAGAATAAACGCGCCGACGAGGCACATCAAGGTAGATGTTTCACCCACACATCCGGGTATAAAGCCCAGGAACATATTTGTGAAACTATATATGTTGTCGGCCCAGCCGGTACCGAAAGCACTCAGCGCGGTGACCGCATTCTCACCCGTCGTAACCGCATTAGCAGCGATTGCAAGGGGTGTTGCCCCGGAGTAGCCAGCCACTGTTTTCGCTCCCTCCGGAATATAGGTCCAGACTTCACCGGCAATATTAACCGGGTAAGCAAAGTATAAGAATGCCCGTGCTGTAAGGGCAACATTTAAAACATTCATTCCGGTTCCGCCAAAAGCTTCCTTCCCGATAATTACTGCAAAAATAGTCGCCACACCTACCTGCCATAGCGGGATATCAGGGGGCATTACCAGGGGAATAAGCATTCCTGTAACCAGGAATCCTTCGTTGACGGGGTGCCTTCTTAACGTGGCAAACACGAATTCCACTCCAAGTCCGGTAGCATAGGAGACAACTATAATAGGAAAGACCTGAACTGTACCGATCCATATCTTGTCCCAAAGTTCAGCTTCTTGTCCCAGGGCTAAAAAATGCTGATGGCCTACATTATATATTCCGAAAAGGAGGCAGGGAACCATAGCCAGGATTACCGTCATCATGAGTCGCTTCATGTCGACAGCGTCGCGGATCTGTGCGCCCTTGGCACCGGTTGTTGTATTGGGAACAAAGGCAAATGTATCCAGGGCCTCAAAGACATAGTAGTATTTCTCCCACTTACCGCCTTTTTCGAAGTCGTGCTTAACTTTATCCAGTGTATTTCTTAAAAACTTCATATTAATCAGCTATTCAGCATTAAGTCAATTCCTTCGCGTAGTATACCCTGTACGTTATGTTTGGAGACATCCACAAATTCGCACAGGGCTAGGTCCTCCTCGATAACTTCGTAGATTCCCAGGGCTTCCATATCGTCGTAATCTTCCGCGATGATGGCCTTTAACAAATGGGTTGGTAAAACATCAATGGGAGTAACCTGCTCGAAGACGCCTGTTTGCACAAAAGCCCGTGGTTCTCCTTTTGTATTGCTGTCCAGTACAAATTCCTTCTTGTAATTCAGGAATGAAAAAAGACCCCATGCACGGCTGAAACTCAGCTTATTCACGCTGGGTGTGATCCATCCCAGGAATTCATATTTGTCACCTTCGGGGATCACGGAAACGAGTTGGTCAAAAAATCCGACATGGTCCTCTACACCGATTCGCGTTCCTGTCAGCACATTGCCGGATACTACGCGGACATGGTCCTGCTTCAGGTTATTGTGAAGGAACTTCTTCACGCATGCCCCGGTATAAGTTTTATAATACTGCGGATCTTTTACTTCAGACCCGGCGACCGCGATCAACTTGGATGCATCGTATACTCCGTTCAGGAAAAGTTTACCGATCTGGATAACTGCAAATGGACTAATGGTCCATACGGCATCCATTTTTCCGATAGGGTCGATATGATGGATTTGAACACCCACGCAACCGGAGGGATGGGGACCCGAGAATTTATTCAGCTCCACACCCTTGACCTGTGCAAAGGAAGGGCTAATCTCCCTGGCGGAATGAACGTTTAGGTGAACTGGCCCGGTGGTGAATTTTTTCAGGATGTCTACACCAACCTGGAAAAACTGCTCCTGGCCTTTAAAGAGAAAATTATAATCTGGCGCAAGGGGATGCGAATCAAACCCTGAAATAAAAATAGATTTAGGCGTCTCGGCGGGATCCGCGACGATTCCGTAAGGTCGCTGAATAATGTTTGGCCAAACGCCGCTTTTTAATATTTGCTCCTGTGCTTTCTCCCGTGTAAGGCTGGCGATTTCAGAGACCGTATACTTCGGGAAGGGAACATATTCGACCGTTTTATCCGCAAGTATTTTAACTTCCAGGAGCTTTCGTTTTTCGCCGCGCTTTACTTCCACTACTTCTCCGCTTACGGGAGATGTGAACATAATTTGCTCCTTCTTTTTATCATGGAACAAAGGTGACCCGGCCTTGACCGTGTCTCCTTCATTGACCACCATTTTGGGCATATAAATGCCATGAAAATCAGAAGGTTTAAGTACAAAAGTTTCAGGCTGGTCAGCGGGTCCAATTTTCAAGGCAGCTTTCCCGGCAAGGTTGATATCGAAGCCTTTTTTAAGTCGAATAAATTTGCCCATGTAGACGGCGGTATGTTTAGGAACGGGGCAAAATTAGTATTTTTTCGCACATCCAACAGGCTATTCTCATATTATTGGGGCCGTTCAAAAAACACATTTCGACGTTCCGGACAGGCGGTAAAAACAGGCTGAAAATGTGCGGGTTATCGCGGCAATATAATCTTCGCCAGGGCCAATCTTACCACCTCATCGACCTGCTCGTCGAGGGTAATGTGGGTTGTGTCCAAAAGAACAGCATCCCCGGCTTGCCTGAGCGGACTTTCGGCCCTGGTGGTATCAATCTTGTCGCGGTGAAGGATATTCTCCATCACATCGTCCAGGTCTACCAGTTGGTCTTTTTCAAGTAGTTCCTTCTGCCTGCGAAATGCCCGGACAAGCAGGTCAGCATTCATAAATAGTTTTAGCTCAGCCTGGGGAAATACAACTGTTCCAATATCCCTTCCATCCATCACTACCGCCTTCTCCCTTCCCATTTTCCGTTGCTGCTCGACCATCGCCAAACGAACCTCCCGGATGGTACTCACCTGGCTGACCATCTCGGAAACCCGCATACTGCGAATCGCTTTTTCCACGTTCAGGCCATTGAGAAACGTCTCCGTTTTATTCCGTGAATTGATCTTAAACGTTACTTCGATCTGCTGAAGGGCTTTAAAAATCTCTTTCGGATTGGTCAGTGCCACATGGTGATCCAGGAAATAAAGTGTAACTGCCCGGTACATGGCGCCGGTATCGATGTACCGATAGCCGAGGATATTGGACACTTCTTTTGCTGTGGTACTCTTACCACAGGCTGAATATCCATCAATAGCGATCACAATTTTTCTGAAATTCATTAGCAATCTTTTAAGGGACAGGGAATTGGCTTCCCGGGCTTCAGTTTTTTGTGCTTTTTCGGATGGTGCGAAGCGCAGGATTCGAGAAAAAGCACCAGAATAAGAATAATGGAAAAGCTTATTAGTCTCTTCATGTTGTACCTGGTATAAGTCCAAAAGTAGTTCAATTGATCTGACCGCACAACTTCAAAACACCTGTGTAAAAAACGACTGTACAACGCAAGCGGTTAACCTTCGTGTTGTCAAAATAGCTTTGTAAATTGCTAAAAAAGAAAGTGATGGAAACAAACGACCCGGGAAAAGCGGAAAAGTCTTTCAAAAATTTCGGCAAAAAAGTAGACGAATTTCTCGCCGAATTCGGTGAGGCCGGAGAAAAACTTCAAAAGGAGTTTGCCGCAAAATTGGAAGAACTGAAAATTTCCGCTGAAAAATTGAAAAGCGAATCCGAGAACAAGGAACGCTGGAAAGAAGTTGAGGACAGTTTAAAAAAAGCCGGTGATGAGTTAAGCAAGGCTTTTAAAGCTGCATTCAAAAAACGCGAACCCGAAAACAAACCGTAGAGGGTCACAGCGACCACGGCCTAAAAAAAATAGCCAACGGTATGACCGCTGGCTATTTTTACACCTTTAGATTTTCACGCGCTTCCAGCGTCCCCTTCTGAAAATGATAATTCCGGCAACTGCCATTAAAGATTCCGCCACCGAGATAGCTGCATACACACCTGTCGGCCCGAAGGCGAGTACCTTCGCCAACGTATAGGCCAGGGGAATCTGAAATACCCAAAAGCCAAAGAAACATATTATCGTCGGTGTACGCGTATCGCCAGCTCCATTAAATGACTGGTTCACGACCATGCCATAGGCATAAAAAATATAACCCAATGAAACGATTTGCAGGCAGAGAATACCGTTGTCAAGGACTGTTTCGTCAGTCGTAAAAAGACGGAGGATCGGTCCGGCGAATGTGAAAAACAGTACAGTAACAACACCGAGAAAAAGCATATTCAGGAATGCCGCCCTCCAGACGGATTTCTCAGCCCGCTCCGGGTGGCCGGCTCCCAGGTTCTGTCCAACCAGGGTTGCCGATGCATTCGCCATACCCCACGCAGGCAGGATAGCAAAAACGATTACACGTATGGCAATCGTATATCCTGCCAACGCCGCACTGCCAAAATCAGACACGATCCGGACCAGGAAAACCCAGCTTGCCGATCCGATTAAAAACTGCCCGGTGCCCCCTGCTGAAACTTTTACGAGCCTGACGATTATATTCCACTGAACGATGAAGTTCTCCCGGTGCAGCTTGATCAGTCCCCTGCCCTTCTGCAAATGGTAAACCTGGTAAAAGACTCCGGCGCCCCGTCCAATGTTTGTCGCGATTGCAGCTCCCTCCACACCAAATCCGGGAAGTGGTCCGAACCCGAAAATAAACAGTGGATCCAAAACGATATTCAATATATTGGCGAGCATCAGCGCACGCATGGCAATGGAAGCGTCACCGGCCCCTCGAAATACTCCGTTGATCAAAAACAACATCATGATGGTGATGTTCCCGGTTAACATCCAACGGGTATAACCCGCATTCTTCCCGATAAGGGCTTCGCTCGCCCCCATTAACCGCAGCAGGTCCGTAGAAAATAGAATTCCTGTTACTGCAATGATCATCGATAGTGTCAGACCCACGAAAACAGCCTGTGCGGCCGCTATCTCGGCAGCGTTGATATCTTTTTCTCCTACCCTGCGGGCGACCATCGCCGTCGCCCCCATACTTAGTCCCATCGCCAGCGAGTAGATAAGGGTTAACATGGACTCGGTGAGGCCGATGGTAGCGACGGCATCGTTGTCGTTCAATTGACTGACGAAGTAAACATCCACAACAGCGAAAATCGACTCCATGGCCATTTCCAGTATCATCGGAATGGACAGAAGAAAGATCGCCCGGTTTATACTTCCAGAAGTATAATTCTGCTGTTCGCCTTTAATGGCCTGACGGAATAAACGTAAAAACGAGTTGAGCTTTGTAAAAACTGACATGTGACTTGCATAATGTTTGGTAAATGGAAATTATGGCTCCAGGATTGAAGCACCGATGAAAATACAAGTCCGGGCGTACCGAACCTCAGCATGTCAGGCTCATATGTCTGTAAAAGAAAAGAATTGAATCTTAGGTTACGTGAAAGGACGCGGATAGGTTTTACTTTTTTAACAAATATTGTTCAGCTATGCCGCCTGCAGGGACGGACCGGCGCTTGTACAGCCGCCGCGTAAAGGTAGGGGTACTATGTATGGAGAGGAGTCATCGGTATACCTGCAGTTGCAAGTCTGCTCCTGTCTACCGGTCGCTACGCGAAAATTCTCCCGATGCGTTTAATCAGTCCTTTTGTACAGTGCTCGACCCCGACACCTCCACCGATACGGACGGATTGCCACGGTATAACAAAGAACTGGCTCCGCCCGCTACTACTTCAAGCTGTTCCGTCACCGTCACTTTGCCGCTGCTTGCACCCGATACGTTTACCGAAGCTTCACGTACCGGGTAGTCGAAAGCTGTCAGTACAGAGGCGCCTGAGATCTCCGCGTCGATCATGTCGCCCTCGCCGTACATCCGGAGGCTGGACGCACCTGATATAGCGAGATTAATGTGCTGGTACTCGGCATCGAGCTGGCACACAGAAGCACCTGAAAGGTAAAGGTCCAGGTTCTCGTCGCCGGTAAATCCAACGATCTTGGAAACGCTGGCAGCGGAAAAATTCACAGCATCGAGGTGGGGCATGGTGATGGTAATGTACGTTTCGTGTTTCCTGTTTGCGTTATCATCAAATTGAATTACCAGTGTACTGCCGCTTTTAAAGACTTCCAGGTCGTTGATGTTTCGCCGGTCTCCCCTCGCCAGGATTGAATAGGTATTTCCATGCTCGACCCTGACGTTAAGGGCGCTTCCCATTTCCAGGCGGTCGAAATCGACGATGGCGAATTCTTTTTCAACTTCCTGGAGAGGTCCCGGATCCTCGGTTTGGCATGATGACAGTATCAGCACGATGATCGCAGACAGGAATAAAGAGAGATTTTTTTTCAGCTGTAACATAAACTTAATGGGTTGATCCTGCATCAAGACAATCGTTGGGAAAATTACCCCTATGCCAGCCGGAAAATTCCCGATGGATCCGGAGACTCCGCGCTAACCTTCGTCAGGCGATCGAAATTGATTTCATATTGACAAATTCCTTTATGCCCGCCTCCGACAGCTCCCGTCCATAGCCGGATTTTTTTATTCCTCCGAAAGGTAAACGTGCATCCGATTTCATTAACGCGTTTACGAAGACAGAACCGGATTCAATTTCGCGCGCCATTTTTTCACCCTTTTCCGGATCGCGTGTCCAGACGGAAGCACCCAGTCCGAACGGACTTGCATTCGCCAATGCAATCGCCTCTTCGTCGGATGTTGCAGGAATTACAGCGGCAAGGGGTCCGAATGTTTCTTCGTCGAATGCACGCATTCCGGGAGCGACGTTATCCAATAAGGCCGGTTGAAAATTGGCATTCTGCCGCTGCCCACCGTGAACGAGCCGGGCGCCCTGGTGAAGGGACGCCTTAAGCTGGACCTCGAGTGACTCGGCGAGGTCGATACGAGCCAGAGGCCCGGTTGTAACGGCAGCATCGAAGGGGTCACCCTGCGTCAGCGCCCGGATGTTATTCACAAAATAGTTCACAAATTCATCCCTGACGCTCTTGACAACAATGAACCGTTTTGCTGCGATACAGGACTGCCCGGCGTTTTGCATACGCGACTGGGTAGCAATCCTGGCTGCCAGTTCCAGGTCGGCGTCGGCGAGGACGATAAACGGATCGCTCCCACCGAGTTCAAGCACCGACTTTTTGATATACTTGCCGGCCAGGGATCCGACACGCGACCCCGCAAACTCGCTTCCCGTCAATGCGACACCCTGAACAATGGGAGACTGAATAATACTTTCTATCGCGTCGTTATTGATGACGAGTGATTGAAATACTCCATCGGGAAATCCTGCTTCAAGAAAAATCTTTTCAAGCGTCATGGAACATTGTGTGACGTTGGATGCATGCTTTAGCAGTCCAACATTTCCGGCCATCAATGCAGGCGCCGCAAAACGAATAACCTGCCAAAACGGAAAGTTCCAGGGCATTACAGCCAATATCGCTCCCGTTGGTGCGTAGGTCACCATACTCTTCCTGGCTTCCGTATGGACTATTTCGTCGGCGAGGAAACCTTCGGCGTGTTCCGCGAAATAATCGCACCCTGCTGCGCATTTTTCCACCTCCAGCCGCGCCTCGGAAATCACTTTTCCCATTTCCCATGTGATGATACGCGCATACTCCTCCTTATTTTTCCTCAAAACACCTGCTGCGTTCAGCATACAGTCGCGGCGCCGGGCGAATGTTGTTCTTTTCCAATGGTTATAGGCAGTGGAAGCATTTTCCAGTTTTTTCCGGATACCTTGGGGATCAAGCTCCTCAAATTCTCCAACTATTGACTGATTGAAAGGATGAATGGATGTAAGCATTGGCGCGTGTTATGTTAAGTTTTTTTGATACAAGCATCAAGCCTTTGGCTTCAAATTCGAGGGCCTGAATCCGACAGGTTCAGTCAATTTTACACTTAACTTACCACCAGGCAGGTTCTATGTAAAGACGTGTACCGGGTAAAAAACGAAAAAAAGAAAAGCCAGGTTCATGGCCTGGCTCTCAAGTTTGACGATGACATTAAAATTATCCGATAGCCACACGCTTAAATTCAGCGACTGTCAGCCCTTTGGTTATACTATCCAGGTATTGGGCAACCGTTTTAGAGTTGTCCTTAACAAACGGCTGATGTAGCAAAGTGTTGTCCTTGAAGAAACGCTGCAGTTTTCCCTGTGCGATCTTTTCGACCATATTTTCAGGTTTGCCTTCAGCCAGTATTTGCGCCTTGGCTATTTCAAGCTCTTTTTCAATGACGGTTTTGTCGACTGACTTTTCGTCGATACCAACCGGGTTCATAGCGGCAATCTGCATACCCACATCCTTACCTGCGTCCGTCACATCTTTACCGTTTACACCTTTCAGCGACACGAGAACACCCAGTTTGGAGCCAACGTGAATATAGGAAACAACCGTTTCGCCCTTCATGAAGACATACTCACTGACCTCGACCTTCTCGCCAATTTTTCCCACCAGTTCCACAATCTTTTCGTTGAGCGTAAGATCGCCGGCTTTTAAACCTAACAATGTGTCTTTGTCAGCGGGTTTTTTCGAAAACGCGGTGTCGACGATCAACTTACCCAGCGACTGGAACTCTTCGTTTTTGGCAACGAAGTCCGTTTCACAGTTCAGAGCAATAAGGAACGCCTCCTTTTTGTCGTCGCTTACTTTGACGAACACGGAACCTTCCTTGGCATCCCTGTCGGAGCGGGACGCCGATACTTTCTGGCCCTTTTTTCTAAGGATCTCAATAGCTTTTTCAAAATCCCCTTCAGCTTCGGTAAGGGCTTTTTTACAATCCATCATACCGGCACCCGTCATCTGACGGAGCTTGTTTACATCTTGTGCTGAAATTGCTGACATATTTATTTTCGATTTTACGAGTTTGAATTACGACTTGGCTCTAAACAAATCGTCCTACCAGCTTTAAGTTTCAGCAAAGCGGCAGGACGACGAAAGATTATTGGATATTTTTATTTTGCTTCTTCTACCGGCTCGTCAACGCGTCTTTTTTCGTCTTCGTCTTTCTTGTGCGCTGCATCTTCCTTGTCCTTCTTGCGTTCCATCAACGATTCTTCAATCACTTTCCCAATATATTTTGTAAGGATGGAAATTGATTTAAATGCATCGTCATTCGCAGGTACCGGGAAATCAACACCGGAAGGGTCAGAGTTGGTATCAACCAATGCAAATACGGGGATATTCAGTTTCTGTGCTTCCGTAACTGCGATATGTTCACGCTTAACATCGATCACAAACAAGGCTGCCGGAAGTCTGTTAAGGTCGGCTATTCCACCCAATAATTTCTCAAGCTTCGCTTTCTCACGGGTAATCATTAACCGTTCGCGTTTTGCGAGGTTTGTGAAGGCTTCATCTTTCATCAGTTTTTCGATCTGGGAAAGCTTCTTCAGGGACTTGCGGATCGTCGCGAAGTTGGTAAGCATACCACCCAGCCAGCGTTCCGTCACGAACGGCATATTCAGGCGTTTCGCTTCTTCGGTTACAATATCCTTCGCCTGCTTCTTCGTTGCCACGAACATGATCTTGCGACCTGACCGTACAATGTTTCTCAGCGCGAATGTCGCCTCATCCAGACGCAACAATGTCTTGTTCAGATCGATGATATGGATACCGTTATTTTCCATGAAGATGTACTCAGCCATCTTCGGGTTCCACTTGCGGGTAAGGTGACCAAAATGTACACCTGCATCCAACAACTCCTGATATGTTAATTTTTCAGCCATTCTCTTCGTACGATTAACGCTTGCTAAACTGGAATTTCCTTCTTGCTTTTCTTCTACCTGGTTTCTTACGCTCAACCATACGTGAATCGCGCGTCATGAAGCCTTCTTTTCTCAAAGTAGGTTTATTTTCAGGACTGATCTGAACCAGTGCGCGGGCAATACCCAACCGCACCGCCTCCGCCTGACCTGTCACACCACCACCCTCAACATTCACACTGACATCGTAACTTGCCTCCAATTTCAGGGCGGCAAGGGCCTGTTTCACCAGCGTCTGGTGAATTTCTGAGAGGAAATAATCCTTTAACTCGCGGTCATTTACGATGATATCTCCTTTTCCGGGCTTTACATAAACCCTGGCAATGGAGGTCTTTCTTCTACCGATGGTGTTAATAATCTGCATGTATCAGAATTTAATTTCTTTAGGTTGTTGTGCTGTGTGAGGATGTTCAGTTCCGGCATAAACATGCAGGCTTCTGAAAAGTTCGCTACCCAATCTGTTCTTAGGAAGCATGCCGCGAACCGCATGTTCGATCAGGCGCTCGGGATGCTTGGAACGGATCATCGTCGGTGTATGCTCCCGCTGCCCCCCCGGATATCCGGAGTGTGTGAAGATCACACGGTCGGTCCATTTTTTTCCCGTCATTCTCACCTTTTCGGCATTGATCACGATGACATTATCACCGCAATCAACATGAGGGCTGTAACTTGGCTTGTGTTTGCCACGGATAATATGCGCGATCTGGCTCGCAACACGACCCAGTACCTGAGAATTTGCATCAACCACGACCCAGCCTTTTTCTACTGTGGCTTTGTTCGCATAGGTCGTTTTATAGCTATTGTGATCCATTTTAGTTGGTATAAATCAAATTAAATACACTACCCCCTTCAAAAAGGGACACAAAGGTAAACTGCCGTTATTTGAAATGCAAGCTGATCCTGAATTTTGAATCGCTCTGCGAGCCCCGAAAACCACCTTAAATTGAATAAACAGCTGTTAATTAAAGGTTTCTACCGCTCTTCTTCATGCGAAACCATCACTAATATTATTGAAAAAAGCCATGGAAATGCCCGGAAAAGAGGGCTATACAGCGGAGAAAAACGATCCGCCCGTACCTTTCATCGTTACGAACCCTAACGATTGAGCTCCAGTTGCCTGATCAGCGCCTGCATATCCTTCTGGTAAGGCGCCTGGATTTTCAGATCATGACCTTCCATATCCGCAAATTCCAGTGAAAAAGCGTGAAGGGCCATCCTTTTCATAAAGGGCTGCTCCTCGGTCTCCTTTTTCAGATTAAAACCCCTTTTTATCTGTGAAAGGTAGAACGGTTTGCCACCGTATACCTCATCTCCGGCTATAGGGGCCCCCAGGACCGACAGATGGATGCGGATCTGGTGCATCCTGCCCGTTATCGGCCTGCATTCCAGCAAGGTGTGATACTTGTAGGAGGAAAGCGCTGTAAAATAAGTCTGGGCCGGCTTACCCTCCCGCTTGCTGATCTTTACCGTTCCGTCCTCCTGCTTGAGAATGGGGGCATCCACCAGTTGCTCGCTGAAATTGTGAATACCGTCAACAACGGCATGGTAGATTTTTGTGACCTCGCGCTTTTCGAATTGTATGCTCAGATGACGGTATGCATCCGGATTTTTGGCTATCGCCAGCACGCCGGATGTTTCCTTGTCCAGGCGGTGGCAAACCTGTGCTGTAGGAACGTATTCGCGAGCCATAGCTAATAGATTCGATTTCTCCTTCCTGTCTTCCAGTGTCGATAAGAACGGAGGCTTGTTAACAACAACAAAGTCATCGTTTTCAAAGAGGATGATCTCTTCAAATTTGATCCTGGGTGCCTTCAATAGTTTTGTGATTTTAAGAAGTCTGTAAATCCACCGCTTCGGGCTTTACGCGCGGCAATTTAAAACTAAATGTCGAACCCTTTCCGGGAATACTTTCAACTTCGGGTTTTGAATGATGACTGTCCAGTATGTGCTTCACGATCGCCAGGCCTAATCCTGTTCCTCCTTTTTCCCGGCTGCGACTTTTGTCCACCCTATAAAATCTCTCAAAAATGCGGATCTGATGTTCCGGTGCTATCCCCTCTCCGGTGTCTTTCACATAGGTCACCACATTTTTCTTACTCACATCAAAGCCAACGATCACTTCGCCACCATCATGTGAATGCTTGATGGCATTGGAGATAAGATTTGTCAGAACCTGGTTGATCCGCTGCCAGTCGGCATAGACCCAAACCTTCCCTTGGTCTCCGTCAATCCTCAGCTTCATGTCCTTCTTCTCCGCTTTCTCTTCGAATTGTTCAAATACTTCTTCCGTCAGTTTATAAAGGTCGATGTTTTCAAAATGCATTTTGATCTGACCGGTTTCCAGGTGGGAAAGCGTTAGCAGGTCCTGAACGAGGATATCCAGGCCGTCCAGACTCTTGGCCGCCTTCTTTAAAAACTTCGTGCGGACGGTCTTGTCATTGACAGCGCCGTCGAGCAGGGTATGGACAAATCCCTGGGCGGCGAAAATCGGTGTCTTCAGTTCATGCGATACATCCGCAATGAATTCCCGCCTGAAAGCTTCGATCTTTTTCAGTTCGTCGATCTCCTTCTGTTTCAATTCGGCAAAGGAATAAATATCCTCGTTAATGGTTTTAAGGGGATTAAGGGGCGCGGATTTCTGCTTATCGATCTTGGAGAGCTCTTTCTTCTTAAGTTTGGCCATCAGTTTATATACCTTGTCCAGTTCCCGGAAGATCAGGAACTCCAGGACGACAAAGATGAGGATATAGGAGACGGAGAAACTGATCCCGAATGCGACGAACAACGCGCTGAGGTCAACGCTTTTGAAAAGAGACAGGAAAAGGGAAGTAATCAGTGCAATACAAAGTGCCAGCAAAAGCGCCAATCCCCTAGAACTGTAAACCATATTGAGGTTCGTTTTCCGTTAATCGTGATTCCTCAAATGTACACACGAATAGGGTTCTGATGTTAGGTTAGTTCAGGCTGAATTTATAACCAACCCCTTTTACCGTTGTTATGTAATCATCGCCGATCTTTTCCCTTACTTTCCGGATATGTACGTCGACGGTACGGGCAAGGACGTATACATCGGAACCCCAGATATTCTGAAGCAGGTCTTCGCGGCTGAACACTTTGTTGGGATTCTGGGCTAAAAAGAACAACAGTTCGAACTCCTTTTTGGGCAGATTTATTTCCCGGCCGTTGATCTTTATCGTGTAGCTCGTTCTGTCGATAGTCAGATCTCCGATAGTGATCGTGCTTGTGGGTGAAGATTTTTTGGAGTCTCTTCTGAACAATGCGCTGATACGACTCATCAGCGCTCTCGGTTTGATCGGCTTATTGATGTAATCGTCAGCGCCGACATCGAACGCCGCCACTTCGGAATACTCCTCCGAACGCGCCGTCAGGAAGACGACAAAAGTTTTCTGCAACTCCGGTATGTCGCGTAACAGGCGGCATGTTTCCACCCCATCCATTTTCGGCATCATAATATCCAGCAAAACCAGGTCGGGGATAAATTTCTTTGCTATGTCAACAGCTTTTGCGCCGTCAAGGGCGGTTTTTACTTCGTAACCACTCTTTTCAAGATTGTACTTCAGAAGTTCCAGAATCGGCTCCTCATCGTCAACGACAAGCACTTTGTGCATCTGCTTGTTTCCCATAGATAAACTCTTTGGTCAAAAATAGACAGAAAAGGGGGTATTAAAAATGAGGTGGCCTTTATTAACAATTCCTTAATCGGGGTAACATTCGCTAACGTTTGCTGTACTTCCACCTGTCATAGGAATGGATATTTTCCACTGAGATACTCAATATAGGCTCTCAGGTCTGAGTTAAACCTGTTAGCCCACTCGTCTCCGAAAATATCCTGCTTCGCCTGATACTGGCGGAAGTTCATGAAGTAGGCATTGTTGGGTAGTTTTTTCCGGAAGCGGCCGGATGGATGGGTTGTCAACTCAAGTGAAAGCGTATCCAGTGCATTTATGATGTTACGGATAGCCGTTTCCTTTAAAGTTTTCTTTTGCTCCAGCGGCTGTTTGTCCGTCATTGTCGAGTAAAGGCTGTCCAGGTGTTTGGCTCCGCGAAGCATGTGGTCGACGAACTTGAGGTAGTCTTTGTCTTCCTCCATGTACGTGATGTACTCGCGGGATTCCCAGCCATAGCGGTCGATCAAAAACTGCTCCGTACCCCGGTCACCGATGAAGGTCGCGAGGTTCTCGTTAAAATCAATACTGTCTTTCACAAAGATCGTCGCGTGCGACATTTCGTGAATGATCAGGTTCGCCAGGTCGCCTTCGCTCCGGCTCAACATTTTACTCAGTATCGGGTCGGTGAACCATCCCAGCGTAGACCATCCCCCGGGATTCCGGATGATCACATCGAGCCCTTCCTTCTCGAGTTCTTCCTTCAGCGCGATAGCTCTTTCTTCTTTGAAAAAACCCTTGTACGGTACCACACCAACGATGGGAAATTTCCATTCCCTGGGCTTCAGCCGGAACGGCTCACACGCCATCACCACCCACATGATCTCCTTCCCCTTCTGATCGTAAAGGGTTTTATAATTCTCCGTGTCTTTTAAGGCCAGGGAGTCGATCGCATATTTCCTGACCTCATCAATAAATACCAGCCTGGCTTTAAGAGAGTCCGGAAAATCAGGATCACTCATAAATTCCTCCACTGGCCGCGCATTCCATACAATGTTCAGCTGGCCGTATCCTTGCCGGACACCATAGACGATCAAATCCCAAAAGACGAACAGCGAAACCGCCGCCAGGGTCAGTAAGACCAGGACTGATCGTTTTATATATATGCGTATGCGACTTGCCATACTCTGTCTGAAACTTCGTTTTATTGAAAAGGAACTTCGGTCTTGTATCGCCAAAGCTGCATCCGGGTAACGCTAAAACCCATGTTTTATGCAACGATCAAAGCGGTCCGGCCTGCAATATAAAAGCTTTGACACCAGTTGTCATAGTGGTTTATGATTTGTCAACTATCTGAAAGCAATTTGCTTAGCCATTTTGTCTTCAAGGAATACGCGCGATGAAAGCGGAATAGTGAAGAATATCTCGCGCGCGCACGTTTTTAATTTAGGGGTGATGTCGTAATTTCAACCCTGTTATCAGGTTGATCGTTAGCTGCAGGTTCTTCACGTCTCGACACTTTCTCGAATGTAAACCTCTACTATTTTATTTTCGACCTGAACAATTATGTAACATTAATATTTGAACTATACTATGAGTGATGCGAAAGAAAAACTGAAAGCCCTTCAGTCAACATTAGACAAACTGGAGAAGACCTACGGTAAAGGAACCGTTATGAAGCTCAGTGATGAGAAGGTAATGGATGTGCCCGCTATCTCTACCGGCTCATTGGGATTGGATATTGCCCTTGGAATCGGCGGAATTCCCCGCGGAAGAGTAACCGAAATCTACGGGCCGGAATCGTCTGGTAAAACAACGTTAACCCTGCACTGCATAGCGGAAGCGCAACGTCGCGGCGGGCTTGCCGCATTTATCGACGCGGAACATGCCTTTGACAAATCATACGCTGAAAAACTGGGGATCGACACGGAAAATCTATTGATCTCTCAGCCGGATAACGGCGAACAGGCACTGGAAATCGCCGATCACCTGATCCGTTCCGGGGCAATCGACATTATCGTGATCGACTCGGTCGCCGCGCTCGTTCCAAAAAGCGAACTAGAAGGTGAGATGGGCGACAGTAAAATGGGTCTCCATGCCCGGTTGATGTCCCAGGCTCTTCGGAAACTGACGGGTACGATCAGCAAGACCGGATGCGCCTGTATTTTCATCAACCAGCTGCGGGAAAAAATCGGTGTGATGTTCGGTAACCCGGAAACCACTACCGGGGGAAATGCCCTGAAATTTTACGCGTCGGTACGACTGGATATCCGCAGAATAGGACAAATCAAAGAGGCGGCTGACGACATTACCGGAAACCGTGTGAAGGTAAAAGTTGTAAAGAACAAGGTAGCGCCTCCATTCAAGGTCGTGGAATTCGATATTATGTATGGCCGGGGCATCTCCAAATCGGGCGAGATCGTCGACCTGGGGGTTGAACTCAACGTCATCCAGAAGTCAGGTTCCTGGTTCTCTTACAACGGCAACAAACTCGGCCAGGGCCGTGATTCCGTCAAACAACTGATCGAGGATAATCCTGAACTGATGGAAGAACTGGAGAAGAAGATCAAGGATAAAATCGCTGGTGTGGAAGATGCGAAGGTGGCCGAAAAAGAGGCAAAATCCGCAGAACGGGAAGCTAAGGTTGCAGCGAAATAAAATTACGGGGTAAGGACATACGATCTGATGTCCTTACCTTTTTTAAATCCCGGACATCCGGAAACCGATCGCGGGGTCAGGCCCTGATCGCATTTACGGGATCCATTCTCGCGGCCATCGCGGCGGGAACAATACCGGATACCAGGCCAATCACAGAGGATACACCCAGACCAAGAATGATGTTCTTGATAGTAAGCGTAACGACCAGGCTCCCCATCGGAATGAATGTGATCAGGTAAACAAAGAACAAGCCCGCCAGTCCGCCGATCAGACTCAGGAAGATCGCCTCAAACAGGAACTCAAACAGTATAAAGTAATTCTTCGCGCCAAGAGACTTTTGCAAGCCGATTATGCTGGTCCTTTCCTTGACGGAAACAAACATGATATTGGCAATTCCAAAACCGCCAACCAGGATCGAAAATCCACCGATGATCCAACCGGCTGTTCCCACGACATCAAACACACCACTAATGACATTGGCGATGGCTTCAGGTCTGTTCAGGACAAAATTGTCTTTCTCGGTCGGGCGTAAACCTCGTCTCACCCGGAGGATACCCCTGACCTCGTTCTCCAGCTCGACCAGGCCGATGTCCTCTTCGTTTCCCTTTACACCGATCCGTGACGTGAGTTCAAAAGGTTCTCCCGTCCCGGTCTGGAAGAGCCTCCGGAAGGACTGATATGGGATAATGGTACAATAATCATTGCTGGGTGTTCCCAGGAAGCTTTGGCCTTCCTTGCGGATAACACCGGCCACGATATATTTAAGGTTCTTGATCTTGATGGTTTTACCGATGGGGTCTTCGCCGTTTAAAAAAAGTGCATTCGCCACTTCATGACCGATAACAGCGATGTTCCGGCCGGACTCCAGTTCTTCGGCGTTAAAAAATCTTCCTTTTTCAATGTTTACTTCAAACACAACATCGTAGCCCTGGCTTCCGCCGATGAGCCGCACCTGCCCGATACTGTTGTTATCGCGCTTGATGTTCATGTTCCCTTTACCCGCAAAAATGGCCATACCATTCTGGTTGTTCAGGTTAGCCTGGAGGAATTTGAATTCGTTGTACGAAGCGTTGGGCCGCTGCCAGAAGTCCCACCACCTGTATTCCCCGTCGTTATCCGCCGTGAAAGGCCATTTTTCGATATAGATGACACCGGTACCCAGGAAGTTCAGGCTATCCTTGATGTTCTTTTCCAGGGAGTCAACCAGGGTTAAAACGGAGATGATGGCAAAAATACCAATGGTTACACCCAGAAGCGACAAGATCGTACGCAATACGTTGGACTTGAGTGCCTTCCAGGCGAAGCGGAAACTTTCGTAAATCTGGGCTAAGGTCTTCATCAGGCTTTTAACGGAGTAATATTATTTTAGTTTGTCGGCGAAACACTTATGAAATTACTTCTTTAGACTTAAAAACCGCATTTTTGTTACACGTCCGAAAAACCTACGACGATTTGTCGCAAAAGCCAAATATTGCCTTATTTTTGCAACCTCTTAAAAAATTACCCTTAATTGGGCATCTTTTGCATAAACGAATATGAAGTTATCAGAATTCAAGTTTGAACTCCCTAACAATTTAATTGCTCTTGATCCCGCTGAAAACCGCGATGAGTCACGACTGATGGTGGTTCATAAAGATACCGGCAAAATTGAACATAAGATCTTCAAAGATATTGTTGATTACTTTACCGAAGGTGACGTACTGGTCGGAAATGACACGATGGTTTTTCCGGCCCGGCTATACGGCCGCAAGGAGAAAACGGGCGCGAAAATAGAAGTATTCCTGTTACGCGAACTCAACGCGGAAATGCACTTGTGGGACGTGTTGGTCGACCCGGCCCGAAAGATCCGGGTAGGCAACAAGCTTTACTTCGGGAACGGAGACCTCGTAGCTGAAGTCATCGACAATACCACCTCCCGCGGGCGGACCATCCGGTTCCTCTTCGATGGTGATTCTGCGGCATTCGATAAGGTAGTGGAATCGTTGGGAGAAACCCCGCTTCCCAAATACATCAAGCGAAAAATAAAACCCGAAGACAAAGAACGGTTTCAGACCATCTTTGCAAAACACAAGGGCGCGGTGTCCGCACCAACTGCCGGTATGCACTTTACCCGCCAGTTGCTTAAAAGACTTCAGATCAAAGGTGTGGAGATGACCTATATCACACTTCATATCGGATTGGGTACATTCCGTCCCGTCGACGTTGAAGACCTAACCAAGCACAAGATGGACTCCGAGAATTTCATCGTACCCCAGGAAGCGGTTGACATCGTGAACAAAGCGTTGGATGAAAAGCGACGCGTCTGCGCGATCGGTACAACAACGATGAGAGCCCTGGAGTCTGCGGTTTCCGCTACAAACCGTCTGAAGGCACGGGAGGGCTGGACGGACAAATTCATCTTTCCACCCTATGATTTCAAGATCTGCAATGCCATGATCACGAACTTCCACATGCCGGAATCCACCCTGCTGATGATGGCAGCAGCCTTTGCCGGTTACGACCTGGCTATGGAAGCCTACAAGCAGGCGAAGAAAGAAAAATACAAATTCCTCACTTACGGAGATGCCATGCTGATCATCTAGTGACCGGCAGCGTGTAGGCAGATCTTGATACGAACCACTTTAAAGCTGTTTCGTCAGGTAAAGAAACAACGAGATGGCCACGGGGTAGACAAAGAAATACTGGGGTGAAGGCAGAAATATGCCGAAGAACATTCCAAAAGGAGCCAGCAACAAAATGATACCACCTGTTATAATGATGATCTTTTTGGACCTTTCCATCGGCTGCTTCGCTACAGCCAGCATCCGGTAGATCAGGAAAGTCACTACCGCTACATTAAAAACGACCAAAAGAAGTCTCAGGACCATCATAGTTTGGTATTTTAGTAAATCTATGAATTCCACGGAATATGCAGTTGTTGTCGCGGGCGGAAAGGGAAGCCGTATGCAAAGCAGCGTGCCCAAACAGTTCCTCGAACTAAACGGACTACCGGTGTTGATGCACACCTTGCAGGCTTTTTATCGCTACTCCGAAAAGATCACAATTATCCTTGTACTTCCTGCTGAGGATGTTGAGACCTGGAAATCACTTTGCCTCAAATACCATTTTCAAAAGCCCGTGATACTTCAGACCGGTGGTGATTCGCGCTTTCAATCCGTCAGGCGTGGACTGGCAAGGATTGAAGGTGACGGTCTGGTAGCGATACACGATGGCGTCAGGCCGCTGGTACATGAAGATATCATCGGCGCATCGTTCCGCAAGGCGGCCGTCCACCAGTCGGCCGTAGCATCCGTGAGATTAAAAGAATCCATCCGGATCATGGGTGGAGAAAACAGCACTGCAGCAGACCGTTCTCAATTCAGAATTGTTCAAACACCCCAGACATTTCGGGTGGATCTGATCCGGAAAGCCTATGAACAAGAGGAGGACCCCAGTCTTACTGATGATGCCAGCGTCGCAGAGCGTGCTGGAGTCGCCATTTCGCTTTTTGAGGGGAGCTATGATAACATCAAGATCACAACAGCGGAGGATTTGATTGTCGCGGAAGCGTTGTTGAAAAAGCGGCAGAAGGTCTAAAAACGACAAAAGCCGGCCACTGCCAGCTTTTATTATAATCGATCGCACAGTAAAATCCGATCTCAGCGTCTAATATTCATCTTCATTAAAGAAAAAATCTTCTTTGGTCGGGTAGTCAGGCCAGATCTCCTCAATACTCTCATACGGTTGACCATCGTCTTCCAATTCCTGAAGATTTTCCACAACTTCTAATGGGGCACCTGAGCGGATGGAGTAATCTATCAGCTCATCTTTTGTAGCCGGCCAGGGCGCATCTTCCAAATAAGAGGCAAGTTCTAGGGTCCAATACATAATTTTAGTCCTCCATTGATTTTCCGCAAAAATAGAATTTAATTGATCAAAACAAACTTTATTTCTCCTATCGTTTAAAGTGCCCAGAAAGTTCATTTTTAAATGGATTTCCCCAAAAAAATCTAACCCGACGCAACTGGTGCTGAATCGCGCCATCAAAGGGAATTTTTGCCATATTTGCGCCTTGCAAAGCGGCCGTGGATATTGAACAACATTTCGATAGCAAATGGACGCCTGCTTGCACGGACACTCAACAAATCTAGCGATGGCTGACGAAAAAATTATATTCTCGATGGCGGGGGTCAACAAGATCTATCCGCCGAGCAAACAGGTTCTCAAAAACATTTACCTCTCTTTTTTCTATGGGGCAAAGATTGGCGTCCTGGGTCTGAACGGTTCGGGTAAATCCAGCCTTCTCCGCATCATCGCCGGAATAGATAAAGAGTTTCAGGGCGAGGTTGTCTCCGACCTTACGTTCTCGGTAGGGTTGCTTGAACAGGAACCTCAGCTCGACAAAAACAAGACCGTAAAAGAGATCGTGGAAGAGGGCGTAAAAGACGTAGTCGCGTTACTGAACGAATTCGAAGCTATAAATGAAAAATTCGGAGATCCGGCGATCATGGAGAACCCGGATGCCATGGACAAGCTCATTACAAAACAGGGAGAGATCCAGGAGAAACTGGATGCCGTCAATGCCTGGGAGTTGGACAATAAACTTGACCGGGCGATGGATGCCCTGCGCTGCCCGCCTTCAGATGCCAAGATCGAGCACTTGTCCGGTGGTGAAAAGAGGCGGGTGGCGTTATGCCGTTTGTTGTTACAGGAGCCGGATGTCCTGTTACTGGATGAACCGACCAATCACCTGGATGCGGAGTCCGTTTATTGGCTGGAGCAGCATTTAAAGCAGTATAAAGGAACGGTAATCGCCGTTACCCACGACCGTTATTTTCTCGATAATGTCGCCGGATGGATCCTTGAACTCGATCGTGGGGAAGGTATTCCCTGGAAAGGAAATTATTCATCGTGGCTGGATCAGAAGCAAAAGCGTCTGGCGATGGAGGAGAAATCCGAATCGAAGCGGCAAAAGGCACTTGAGCGCGAATTGGAGTGGGTCCGTATGAATCCCAAGGGACGTCAGGCGAAAGGAAAAGCCCGCCTGAGCGCATATGAAAAGCTTTTAAGTCAGGAGACCCGTGAGAAGGAAGACAAACTGGAGTTATTTATTCCACCTGGTCCGCGGTTAGGAAACAAGGTTATTGAAGCGAATGGAGTATCAAAAGCGTATGGCGACAAACTGCTCTATGAGAACCTTACGTTCTCTCTTCCTCCTGCCGGTATTGTTGGCATTATAGGCCCGAACGGGGCGGGTAAAACAACCCTTTTCAAAATGATCATCGGCAAAGAAAAACCGGACGCCGGAACATTTGTTGTCGGTGATACGGTAAAGATCGCTTACGTCGACCAGGAACACGATGACTTGAAATCCGAGGATACCGTCTGGCAGGCCATTACCGGCGGCAATGAATTAATGGACCTGGGAGGGAAACAAATCAATTCCCGGGTATACGTCGGCAAATTCAACTTTAACGGAACGGATCAGCAAAAGAAGGTGAAAGAACTTTCCGGAGGGATGCGGAACCGTGTCCATCTCGCCATAGCCCTGAAACAGGGAGGAAACCTGTTACTCCTGGATGAGCCTACAAATGACCTTGACGTAAATACATTGCGCGCGCTGGAGGAAGCCCTTGAAAACTTTGGTGGTTGCGCTGTCATCATTTCCCACGACCGCTGGTTCCTTGACCGGGTATGCACACACATCCTTGCTTTCGAGGGTGATTCCCAGGTATTTTGGTTTGAAGGCGGATTCAGTGAGTATGAGGAGAACAAAAGAAAACGTCTTGGCGATGAGCAGCCGCACCGGATCAAGTACAAGAAGCTGGTGAAATAAAATCGTTCGTGAAATACTGCAGCCAAACAAACAACCGATAAAAATATCATCAGATGCGGGGTGTTTATACAATTGTGCTCCTGATCCTGTCGAATGCCTTCATGACCATGGCATGGTACGGACATTTGAAGTTCCGGGATATGAAATGGAGCCAGAACCTCGGCCTGGTCAGTATCATCGGGATCAGCTGGGGGATCGCGCTTTTCGAATACATGTTGCAGGTGCCAGCTAACCGTTTAGGTTTCAAAGAATATGGCGGGCCTTTTTCGTTGCTTCAGTTAAAAGTCATCCAGGAGATCATTACCCTGGTGGTTTTTGTGCTGTTTTCCGTGATCTTCTTTAAAACGGAATCGTTCAGGATCAACCACCTCATCGGCTTTGTGCTGCTGATACTGGCGGTGTATTTTATCTTCAAGAAGTGAAAATGTGCTCCGGTGTCAAAACTAAATCAGGATACTTCCTCACCCGGCTGGGTCTTCCACCGTTCGTGCATCCATACCCATTGCTCGGGATGCTGCCTGATAATACCCTCGATAAACGCCGTAAGTACCTGGGTATTATAGATCATATCCGCTTCGTCGTCTCCCGTTAAGATCATGGGAATCTCGGGCAGGATGTGCATATGTTGTTTCCAGTCGTCGCCCAGGTAGACATATGTGGGTATCACGGCAGCACCGGTTTTCATCGCTAATACCGTAGCCCCTACTGGCGTGGCGGCCATACGTCCAAAAAATTTCACAAACCTGCTTTTAACCTTCGTGTCCTGATCGATCAGCAACGCCACGGAACCTCCCGACTTCAGGACTTTGATCAACCGGAAAGTTTCCTTTCCCCTCTCAATAGCGATAGCACCGTGCATGTTCCGGTAGTTCCAAAGTAATTCATTCAGCCGTTTGTCCTTCAGTGGTGTTCCGATGATATTCGGATTCAGGCCTCTCAATGCCATATTACTTACCTGGAGATCGAACGCACCCATGTGGCAGGTTAAGAAGATCACACCCTTCCCTTTTGCGATTGCCTTTTCGTAGTTTTCAAGACCATCGGTGACCAGAAAACGCTGCAGGTCGTCCAGCGTTCTGACTCGCGTTGCCCGTAACATTTCACCTGTGTTTTTACCGAGGTACTCAAAAGTCTTTGCCGTAAGCCGCCGGATGGCCGCTGTATCTTTCTCCGATCCAAAGGCCATAGTCAGGTGACGGGTAATCAGACGGCGTGTTTTTACGGCAAACAGACCGGCCATCCTGCCCAGGAACCCGGAGAACTTCAGCCACATCACACGCGGCATCGCATTTGAAATTGCAATCAGGAACTGAACAAAACGGTAAACCAGCGAATACCTGACCTTTCTGCGTATCTTTTTGCGTCTTGACATGGGGCACGAAGATAAGATTTAAGAATTTTGGAATTAAATTTAAGAGGTGAAAACACTTTATATCATTCGACACGCGAAGTCAAGCTGGGACGCGCCAAATGTAGACGATTTCGAGCGGCCCCTGAATGAACGCGGAAAAAGAGACGCTCCCCGCATGGGTAGACGACTAAAAGAAAAAGATATCCATCCGGACCTGATCCTGTGCAGCCCTGCCAAACGGGCCTTGTCGACGGGGAAACGGATTGCAAAGATCGTGGGTTATCCAAAGGAAAATATCAAGACAGACAGGAGGCTCTACCATTCCGACGAGGAGACGATCCTGAAAGTCGTTCAGGGATTAAAGGACAAACTCGACGTGGTCATGATTTTCGGTCACAACCCCGGCCTTACTGAATTTGCAAATACGTTGATGAATGGCGGATTCGATATCGATAATGTTCCTACCTGTGGCGTAGTCGCGCTGGAGTTTGATGTCGATACTTGGCAGGAAATAAACTGGGGGAAAGGTAAAATGCTGTTCTTCGACTACCCGAAGAGCAGGGAAGACTGATTGTTAAAATCCGAGGGCTTCGGGAATATCGCCGATACGTTTTTTAAGTATACCTACTTCGCGAAAGCGAAAACCGAAAAGCACTTTGAAGATACCGCTGGACCTGGCTAGTTTGATGTTCTCAAACGTTGCGTTGCTTCCCTGGCTCGCAAAACTCAGTCCACTGAAAAAACGGTCGCCGTTATAACCGAGTGAAACGCGGGCGGCAAAAAAAGCGGTGAACTCAATATCCTCTTTCGTGGTACCGTCTTCCGACTGAAAATACAACCAGTTGTGGGTCGGACCCAGGGCTAGTGTTGCGTTCACGAAGAATCCTTTGTGAATCAGACTGTATGTGTAGCCGGGAGCAACACTGAACGTCGCCGACTTGATCTTTCGGATTTGCGAATCGTCGCCAAAGTCGCGCCTGTAGGCCTCGCCCAGAATAGCGGAATCTCCTTCCGCTTTAAAACTGTTAAGCGACGTGAACAACACAAACGAGCCAGAGCTCCGGAGTTGGCGTTCCATAAAGTTGTATGCCGAGCGGTAGGAGAATTTTTTGTTATTAAAAATATAATTTCCCGTGAGTCCGATGTTACGTGTCAGAATATCCTGCCGCTGCGGGTACGGTAGCCCGGGAGGGATCTTGATTTCAGGATCATCGATATAAAATCCGGTGTACTTTTGAGAATACAGTTCAAGGCCCCATTTTTTGCTGAGTACACTCAGCTGAATATCGCGGGTATCCGATTCTCCAAATATTGCCGCTTGCTTTTGACTCTGGGGAGCCGCAAATGCCAGTTCGACCACAAGTTCGAAGAGATACATTCCCATCCCCAATGCATACGAATTGTTGGAACGGTACGTCAATTTTTTGTCGCGGTCGGGAAGATCGGTAATTGTAAAGTCTAGGCTGCGTTGTTTTAATACCGGCGACAGGAAGAAATGATCAGGATAGGATTTGATATAGATAGACCGCACAGAGTCGTACTGATTCGCAGCAGGGACCATCACTTCAAATTCGTTCTGCGCGACAATTAAGAACGAAGACAGTAAAAAAGATATAATTAATAAAAACTTCATTAAAGGATATACTCACTCAAATCCCTGTTCTTAACAAGTCCCTGAAGTTTAGATCTTACCATCTCGGCATTGATAGCAATCTTGGCATTTTCCGAGATCTTATCCGGGACGTCGAATAAAAACTCATTCAGCAGTTTGCTCATGACCGTATGCAGCCTTCTTGCGCCTATGTTTTCAATTTCCGTGTTTATCGTAAACGCGGTTGCCGCTATCTCTTCGATGGCATCCTCGCTAAACGTTACCTCAACGCCTTCTGCTTCAAACAAGGCCTGGTATTGTTTAGTCAATGCGTTCCTCGGTTCCGAGAGTATACGGACGAAATCTTCCTTGGTGAGGTTATTTAACTCCACCCGGATCGGAAACCGTCCTTGCAGCTCGGGTATGAGGTCAGATGGTTTCGATATATGAAACGCGCCGGCAGCCACAAAAAGAACATGATCCGTTTTTATCACGCCGTATTTGGTGTTCACTGTACTGCCTTCAACGATGGGAAGCAGGTCGCGCTGTACACCTTCCCGGCTGACATCGGGTCCACCGCCGCCTTTCTTGCTTCCCGATGCGATCTTGTCGATCTCATCTATAAAAATGATACCGGCGTCTTCAGCTCTTCTAATGGCTTCCTCTTTCACTTCGTCCATATCAATAAGCTTCGCCGCCTCCTCTTCCAACAGGATTTTGCGTGCTTCCGAAACCGTGACCTTCCTTTTTTTACTTTTCTTGGGCATCATACCATTGATCATCTCCTGCAGGTTCATCATCGACACTTCGTCCATCATACCCGCACCAACCATGCCGACATTTGAACCGCCACCACCTTTGATATTGATGTCGATCTTACGGTCCTCCAATTCGCCGTTCTTTATCTTTTCCCGGAAATGATTTCTAGTCCGCTCATTCAATTCGGCGTCGCTATTGGGCATTTCCGTAGTGCCGGATTCCGGCTGGGTTGAGAACCCGGTAGAACGGGTGGTCTGTTGCCGCATGGGGGGAATCAGCGCATCCAGTATAATTTCCTCCACAGCCTGAGCAGCTTTTTCCTTTACTTCTTCCTTTTTCCTGGCTTTAACCATATTCACGGATTGCTCGACGAGATCACGAACCATACTCTCCACGTCCCGGCCCACATACCCGACTTCAGTAAACTTCGATGCTTCCACTTTCACAAAAGGTGCATCGGCGATCTTGGCAAGCCTTCTGGCGATCTCCGTCTTCCCTACACCCGTCGCCCCAATCATCAGTATATTATTCGGCACAATTTCCGATTGCATATCCGATTTTACATTCATTCGCCGCCAACGGTTCCGTAGCGCAATAGCTACGTTGCGTTTTGCCTCGTACTGCCCGATAATATACTTGTCGAGTTCTTCAACAATCTGCTTGGGTGTTAAATACTTTTTATCCATCATATTTATCTTCTCTTCATCATTTTGTCAATATTTTTTGAAAGGGTAAAGGTATACCCTGCATTACCAACGACATAGGCGCTGCGGCTCACGGTAAGTTCAAACGACTTTATCATGGCCGAAAAACCAAAGGAAAAACCGGCTAAGCCACCGGCATCCGCAAGCTTCAGTTCCTGGTGAACAAGGTAATTGTAGCCGATCATCACATTCACATTTTTGTGAAACAACACCTCCGTTGCAAAGTTAACCCGTCTTAATACCTTATCCAATGTTTCGGGTTCGGCGTTCGGATCGTACGTCACATCCGAATTTCCCAGGTTAAAGGCCGTAAGCGAAAATCGCAGAGGCATGTGCAGAGGTTTAAACGTAGCGCCTACCTGTACATCGAATGGCAGGTATGAACGGCTGGTCTCCGAATACTCCGATAACACCACACCCAGGTTTTTAACGGAAAGGCCGACTCTCAGATCCTGATCCGGGTGGATGAATAATCCGCCCGCATCGATCATCACAGCGGATGCGCGGTATCCGGCGATATTGGAAAAAGCGACCTTGATATTTGCGCCCAGGCGAAAATTCGATATACGGTGACTTTTTCCCACCACCAGTACGGTTTCTCCGGATTTAAATTCACCGGTCTCCAGCCCGCTCGCATCGTATCCGTTGATGGTTCCGTACCCGATGTGCTGAACACCTATGGTAAGTACTCCTAACGCCGCAAACCGGTGAGCATAAGCTACGGTAGTCTGGGCGATATCGGCGACGTAATGTTGATAAGTGGCTGATGCAAAACCGGAAAGTGAGTCGCCTGCCAGCGCCGGGTTATAAAAGAAAAAGTTGATATCCCGGTCTGCCAGGGAGACGTTGATCCCTCCGAGTGCTGAAAGCCTTGCATTGTTAGGAACCTGCAAAAATTCAAAGGACTTCCGTTCAACGGATTGGCCAAGCGATGTCGACGTGATGGCAACCAGAATAAATCGCAAAAGTTTTCTGCCCACCGGGTTCAGGTAAATGTCTTAACAAAGGATCCAAATCGATCCAAAAGTAAGGATTTCAGGCGGTTATCTTTTGCTCGGCAAAAACAAACTTCATGGGCCGGTCTACCCGCTCTTTCAGCAGCGCCACTTTCAGCACCTCATCAACGGACGTGACGTAGTGAAAGGACAATCCCTTGATATAGTGTTTTTCTATCTCGTCAATGTCACGTTTGTTCTTTGCGCTGAGAACAATCTCCCTGATTCCGCTCCGCTTCGCTGCCAGGATCTTTTCTTTGATCCCCCCGACGGGAAGAACTTTTCCGCGCAATGTGATTTCACCCGTCATCGCCAGCTTGTCCTTGACCTTTCGCTGCGTATAGATCGACGCCAGGGAAGTAAACATCGTGATACCTGCGGAAGGTCCGTCTTTGGGAACGGCGCCGGCTGGAACGTGAATATGCAAATCGTATTGCTGGAAAATCCGGTGATCGATACCCAAAGCCTCGGCATTTGATTTCAAATAGGAAAGGGCCGCCATCGCTGACTCTTTCATAACATCACCCAGCTGTCCGGAAATCGTTAGCCCGCCTTTTCCTTTACTGAGACTTGATTCGATGAATAATATTTCACCACCCACCTGCGTCCACGCCAGGCCGGTCACTACACCAGCCATATCGTTACCCTGATAAAGCTCGGCATCGAAAATCTCGGCACCCAGTACTTTAGTCACCGTTTCTTCGGTAACCTTTTTGTCAAAGGGTTCTTCCATGGCGATGGATTTCGCTATACTTCTGACCAGGGTACCGATTTTGCGTTCAAGGTTCCGCACGCCGGATTCGCGCGTATAGTTATTAACCACGGCCTTGATGGCTTCCTTCGTGATCTTCACATCCGTACTTTTGAGACCGTGTTCCTTCAGCTGCTTGGGGACAAGATGCTTCACGGCGATTTCAACTTTTTCCTCCAGTGTATAACCCGTCACTTCAATAATTTCCATCCTGTCGCGGAGGGCGGGATGAATGGTATCCAGGGTGTTGGCCGTTGCAATAAAAAGTACTTTTGAAAGATCGTATTCAACCTCCAGGTAGTTGTCGCCGAATGTATTGTTCTGTTCGGGATCCAGGACTTCCAGCATCGCCGACGACGGATCTCCGCGGAAGTCTGATTTTATCTTGTCGATCTCATCCAATATAAAAACAGGATTCGATGTTTGAGCCTTCTTTAAGTTCTGGAGAATTTTTCCCGGCATCGCGCCCACGTACGTCTTCCTGTGTCCCCGTATTTCCGCCTCGTCGTGCACACCGCCCAGCGACATCCGCACATATTTTCGCTGCAGCGCTTTGGCGATGGAACGGCCCAGCGAAGTTTTTCCGACACCGGGAGGTCCATAAAGACAAAGGATAGGACCTTTCATATCCTTCTTCAGCTTCAGCACAGCCAGGTACTCAAGAATCCTGGTTTTAACTTTGGTGAGGCCGAAATGATCCTGATCAAGAATTTTCTTGGCCCGCTTTAAATCGAAATCATCCACGGTAAACTCACCCCACGGCAGGTCGAGCATAAACTCTACATAGTTCATGGCGACGGGATATTCGGCCGCCATCGGATTAATCCGCAACAGCTTATCAAGTTCCTTGTTGAAATGGTCCATAACCGTCTTGGGCCATTTTTTACTTTCAGCACGTTTCCTCAGTTTTTCAACTTCCTTGTCGGGACCGTCATAACCCAATTCATCCTGCAATACTTTTATCTGCTGACGAAGAAAGTAATCCCGTTGCTGCTGGTCGATATCGGTATGAACCTTTTTTTGTATCTCATGTTTGATCTCCAGCATCTGAATATCCTTCAGCATATACTGCAGGAGCAATGTCCCACGGTCACTTATGTTTTGTGTTTCGAGGATCCTTTGTTTATCGGCAACCTCGACATTCAAATTCGACGAAAGAAAGTGAACCAGGAAAGACATGCTTGAAATATTATCCAGGGCCACCTGTGCCTCGATCGGTATTTCGGGATTCAGCTTCAGAATTTTCGTTGCCGCGTCTTTGAGCGACTGTACCAATGCAATTGTCTCCTTACCGTTTGCGTTGAGTAGCGGTTCGGGCTGGAGTTCGATGTGCGCGGTAAGGTAGGGTTCCTCCTGAACAAATTCTTTCACTGTGAACCGGTTCTTACCCTGAATGATGATGGTGGTATTGCCGTCCGGGAGCACCAGCATTTTAATAATGCGTGCCACAGTTCCGGTTCTGTACAGGTCATCGACGGTCGGTTCTTCAGCCTGCGGGTTTTTCTGGGCTATCACACCAATGATCCGGCTGCCCTGGTAGGCCTTCTTGACAAGCTTAATTGATTTTTGCCTTCCTACTGTGATCGGAATGACCATGCCGGGAAAAAGGACCGTATTCTTGATGGGAAGGATCGAAAGCTCCCCGGGTAGATCTTCGGGCTTTAAGTCTGAATCCTGTTCAGGATTGATCAGCTGAATTAGGTCATCTGATTCTTCCTGAACGAGTTGTATCGGTAATGCTTTAAACATGGTCTAAAATGTCAAACTGACGCAACTGCAGGTTGAGGCAGTTGTTTTATCAGGTGTGCCAATAGGACAATAGTAGTGCCAAGAGAGTTGTAAAAGAAGCAAAATTGTGTCAACTTTAACGACTTGGCGTGATTTTTTACCTAATAAAGGTTCTGTGAAAACCTACTTTTTGATCTTGATCACAGCCTTTTGGCTGGTGGTTCACGCTCCGCTAATGGCCCAGAAGCCTGCAAAAAAATTCAAAAAAGGCGGAGTGATTCAACTGGATGATAGCCTGACAAGCTACAGCCAATCTGACATTTTTGTTTTCCCCAATATCAACAAAATCAAGTATTTCGAGGATCGTGAAAAGCTCGACAGGATCAAAAAACTCGGCCCGGCCGGAGACTCGGAGCAGGAATATTCCGAGCTGAAAGCATATGTGAAAAATTTCGGACCGGACAATTTCTCCCGCGATACGCAGCTTATCTGGGACCTGGCCAAACTGGCTGAGGAACATGGTGAAAAAGGTGAAGCGGTCTTACTCTACAAACTTGTTCTGAAACACCATCCGATGGTCCGCGAGAAACGCCAGGCTAAAACGGAGTTTGATTCATTGACAAGGAATGAGACGGACTTGTATGTACCGCTTCAGCAGTATTATGAACTGGTGGCTTACCGGAAGGAAATCGATACACTCCGGCCCCCGCAGGGTGTCCTCCTGAATATGGGTGAACTGATCAATTCGGACAAGGAGGATTACGGACCCACTATTGGTAACGTGGATGACATCCTTCTTTTTACCTCCAAACGAAACGGACACACCGATCCGCTGAACAAAAATTATAACGAGGATCTGTTTTATACACGTAAGGTGGACGATGTATGGGGATATCCCGACGAATTCAAAAAGATCAATACTCCGTTTAATGAAGGTTCCGCCTGCCTGAGCCGGGATGGTAAAACACTTTTCTTCGCCCGCTGCAATTCGCCAGACTCCTACGGAAGCTGTGACATCTTCGTGGCCGAAATGAAAGAAGACAGCACGTGGAATTACGCCAGGAACCTGGGCCCAGCTATCAATTCCATTGGCTGGGACTCACAACCTTCGCTCTCCCATTCGGGTGATACGCTTTTCTTTGCCTCCGACCGGCTGGGAGGATTTGGTTACTCGGATATCTACTACGCTGTAAAAGACAAAAGTGGTAACTGGCAGAAAGCACTCAACCTCGGTCCTATTGTAAATACACGGGGGTTCGAAGTAAGCCCGTTCTTTCACCACCGTTATAACGTACTCTACTTTAGTTCAAATGGCCAGCCGCTCTCGTTCGGTGATTTTGATATCTACAAAGCATCCAAACATACGCTCACCTGGGATGAGCCGAAGAACATCGGTCCCCTCGTCAACGGCCCGGGAAGTGAGTATTATTTTACCATTGATTCCGAATCCAACAATCTTTATTACGCGCGTTCCGCGTCGGAAGATATCAATAACCTCGACTTACATTCCTTTCCGGTCCCGATGGAAGCGCAGCCGACCGCTGTGGCAAAACTAAAAGGGTCCCTTATCAATTCAGATACAAAAAAACCGTTCAAGGGTATCGTTTCGATCATCGACCTCGACAAGGGCGTTGAGGTAGCTCCGAAGTTTTTAAGGGACGACGGTTCATTTGATTTCAACCTGATCAACAAGAGAAATTACCTGTTGATCATCCAGGGTGACGATTTCTTCCGGATCGAAGAATTGTTCTTCATGGATGGAGATACGGAGATGAACCGTGAAGCAGATCCTATCGAAAGCAAAATCGCATTTAAATCGCTGGAATTCGAGAATGGCAAAGCCGATATACTCCCCAGTATGCACGAAGATCTGGACAAGCTGGCGAATTTCCTGATTGACCATCCCAAATTCAGACTCAATATTTCAGGACACACCGACTCGCAAGGCAAAGAAGACTCCAATTTACGGTTATCCCAGGCGAGAGCGGACGCTATAAAAGCCTATCTCATCTATCAATTCAAAATAGCGGCAGCCCGCATTGAAGCGCATGGTTATGGAAGTTCAAAACCCATCGTCGGAGAACAGACGGATGAGGACCGGAAACTGAACAGACGAGTGGAATTTGAGATCTCCCGGAACTGAACACGGATCGCTTACAGTTGCGCCAGTGTGAACTGATCTCCTTTTTTAACGATCTTCACGACTGACAGTTCCGACGGGCTGTTCCGCTTCAGATTGCCCGATACGAGGAATGTCTTGTTTTTGGCAACTCCGGAGATTTTTAGGGTATAATTGCTTTCTTCCGAAATTTCATACGCACTTATTTTCACCGTAAACACGCCGTCTCCGGGTATTTCCGTGAAGTCAACATGTTCGAACTCATGCGTATTGTAACTCGATAAAATTTCTCCATCGTCCTTGTATACATCCAGGTCGAGGTCCGCCTGTGACAGTGCCGAAGCAATGCTGCCGTTCGTTGACCACGCCAGGTCGATGCTCAGTCCGCTCCGGTCGCTGATCACATTACCAGGCTCCCTGTGGTCGTCGCTGCACGAAACCAGGAGAATAGCAAGTAACAATGATAACGTACTGTTCCTGCGTGTTGTGGTAGGTCTTTTTAACATGGAGTCAAAGCTGCAAAATTCCGGAATGGAAGACCCTGAAAAAACCCGCCTCCCGTCGTCAATGTAAGGTTGCACCGCGGATTCAAAAAAAAGAGACCCGGCGATCGCTCTCCGGGTCCCGACAACCTGACTATCTGATCTAATTTATTTCTTTCGCACGTAAATATCACCGTTATAATTCTTGAGCGTTATTTCCGGTCCGCCCCCGTTGATATCGCCGCGTTTCCACTCGTCGATCACTACTTTGTAGACACCCGATTTGGTGTCGGTTTTCTGAACGGGACCGCTGCTTTTGAAGTCCACATCGAAGCTGGAGTAGATATCCCCCTGTTCGGTTTTCATTTTCATGGACCCTTTGAACGTCGCGGGAAATGTGATATCGATATCTCCGTTGTAGGTAGAGTAAGACATCGGTGCTCCCTCGACAACTTTGTCGAACGTGATCTTGATCCCGCCGTTGTAGGTTGTTGCCACGACTGATCCCGAGATGTCCAGCGCGGTAATTTCTCCGTTGTAATTCGTAAGGACCACTTCGCCCTGGATGTTCGTCACTATGAGGTCACCGTCGTTGTATGTTTTGACTTCAAGATCCATACCCGAGGGTACTTCAATTTCCAGGTTCAGTTTGCTGTTCCACGAATCGGACGACACCCTTACCACATTGTTGCTTTCGGTCACCTCCAGATCCATGCCGCCGCCGCCGACCCTTTTCATCCCGTCTTTGGTTGCCGCCTTGTTCCTGCCTTCGTCGTTGGCTGCTGTATAGCGAACGAGAACATCTTTTCTTCCCGTACCCTTTACTGTGATCGAGCCGTAGTTAATATGGGCCTTTAACCTGCCGCGTTTCACCGGATCGCTTAATGGGACCGTAAATTCGTTCGGATTTTGTGCCTTCGCGATGGATGAAGTTATCAAAATGAGACCTGTTGTCACCAATATCAATGCTGCTACCAAAACTTGCTTTTTCATAAGAAATGATTCCATAATTTTTTAAATTCAGTTTAACCCCGCCGGGCACGGGTCATTATTGCATATCTCCCGTTAATCTGCCTTTTCCTTCAGGTAAACGTTGCCGTTAAATGTTTCGAAGTCCAGGAACACTCCGCCGGAACCGATCTTGTATCGGTTACCGCCCACTTTGTACCTGACACCATCCGGCACGTTTTTCTTTTCCACCTGTACCGGCATGGCTTCCAGGTTGTCTATGTTTGTATAAAAGTTTCCGTTAAAACTTTCGAAACTCATGCTGGCCGCGAGACCTTTCTGAAACCACGCATTGATATCGCCATTCAGGGTATAGAACCGGCAATCCTTTGCGGGATTTGCCGAGTACACCACGTCGACGTCTCCGTTGATTGTGCTGGCGGTAGCTTCGCGTACAAGGTTATTGAGTTTGATGCTGCCATTGATGTTGTCGGCTTTGACGGCACCCTTTACATTTCCAATGGCGATATCGCCGTCGTTTATCGTACTGACCATCAGATGTACAGAAGACGGCACTTTCACCACGAAGTCCATTTTATAATCGTAGTCCACCCTGCAGTTGCAGTCTGAGTTACAATCAATGCCACCGTTGCAGCACCAGTTATACCCCCACTCGTTCGAACTCCGGGATTTGTTGCGATTTTGCTCCGTCTTTCTTCCGAACGTAGAGCCGGTTCCCTCAACAAAGAACAAAAGTGTATCCGCGCGGTCGATCACACCCAGTTGTACTTGCATCTTGCCTTTCTCCAACCGCTCAGGCGTTTTGGCTCTTATGGATTTTGTAGCTTCCACGATGATTTTGTCACCGGTATAACCTTCCACGGTGATATTGCCGTTGATGTTAGCGATCATAATGGCGTTATCGGAACCTTTCTTTTCAAACGAAAATTCCTTCGTGATTTTTTCTGTATACGATTGGGCGAAGAGCCGTGTTGATACGGCCAGCAGAACCCAGATTGTAAGTTTTGTTTTCATGTTTTTCGAATTAGTGTTTAGTCCTCCCGGTCTTGTGGGAAAACGGTTACCGGACCGCCGCCATTCAGATCAGTACTCTGATACTCTCCTCGATTTTCTTTTTAACATCTATGGGTGTATTCTCATTGTGCAGAATTTTCTCCAGTTCTTTCACGGACGATTTCGCCTGCAGGGCTGCCATCAGCTCGGCCAATGCTATCTGAACCAACGGCGAGTCCTGCTTCGAAATCGAGCGGATCAATTCTTTCCTTACGTTTCCGTCATACCCATACGGCTTCAGGGCATCCAGTGCAGCAAGCCTCACATTCACATTCTCATCATTGTTCAGCGTTTGCAGCAGGGCGCTTGTAACCTTCTGGCTGGCCTGATCCATATCCTGCGTAAGGCTTACGGCCTTCAGCCTGTCGGTTGGCGATTCCTTTTCAAGCAGGGATAACATCATCAACTCTTTCAGGTCGCTCACTTCCTGTCCCAGCATTTCGATCTGTTCGTCTTTCCCGACCGGTGAGCGGAGAAAAAATCCGACAGTGATACCGACTATAAGTGCAAGCGATGCAAATGCGAGGCGGGGGGCAAAATCCGGCCACCTGAAAAACCCTTGCCATAAATTGGTGCTCAACCGAGTCTGTTCCGCCTTTACCATCTCATAGAATCTGTCATCCAGTTTCAGGGAGGGTGAAGGCGAGCCGATATTGCGAATTCGCTCTTCCAGTCCCTCCACATCCTGCAAATCCATCAAATCGATCTGACCAGACTCGATGAGTTTTTCGATCGCCTTCATCTCCTCGGGACCTGCTTCCATGCTATTGTACTGACGGATCAACTTCTGAATTTCCTCGTTCTTCATCATCACATATGTTTTTCCAATTGCCTGAATACTTCTTTCAACTCCTGGAGCGCCCTGAATACTTTCACTTTTACCGCTCCTTCTGAGCATCCCATCATTTCACCGATCTCCTTATACTTCTTATCCTGGTATTTGCTGAGCAGCAAAATCTCCTTTTTATCTTCCGGCAGCCTGTCCATGGCCATGGAGAGGAGTTGCAGTTCGTCGTCACGGTCGAATTCCGTCGACCGGTTATCCTGCGTAACCAGATGTTCCTGCCAGTGTTCAAGGGAATCCTTTCGCTGCGCTTTTGTCTTTCGGTAATTGTCGTGGTTCACATTACGCGCAATGTGAAACATCCAGGTCCGGAAATCGCCCTCTCCGCGAAAGAGGTAACGGTATTTCAGAATTCTGAAAAAGACGTTCTGTACCAGGTCTTCACTCAGTTCGGCATCCCTGTTCATTCCGTAAAAAAAACCGTACAAAGGCCTTTTATAACGTTCAAACAGCAACCCTAACCTGTCCAGGTCACCGTCCTTCACCTTGAGCATCAAGGCATTGTCTGTCAGGGAGTCCAAATCAGCTGATAAAGTTTTCAAAGTGGGAAACTCGTGGATTAACCAAAGGTTACAACGAAAGTAAATCTTTCCATTAATTTTCCGGGCTGGCAGGCAGGCCGTATCACGCGGTGAACCACCTTTAGTTATTGTTCGAAACGTCATTAAAAAGTAACTTTAACTGCGGAGGCAAATGCATCCAGAAGTCGCAGAACATTACAATACCCCGATGAAAAGGTTAATGATATTATTTTTTGGTGCATTGCCAATGCTGGCATTTGAAGATCAGCCCGCGCGTACCGCTATACTTCCTGAGAAAAAACTCGTCTGGTCGGATGAATTTGATAAAGCCGGATCGCCGGATGACGGGAAGTGGAATTACGACCTGGGAGACGGCTGCCCGGATGTATGCGGATGGGGGAATAATGAACTGGAGTATTACACAAAAGACTCCCGGAATATCCGCGTCGAAAATGGCAGACTGATCATTGAAGCACACCGGGAGGATAAGGGCGGAAAACCGTATACATCTACCCGTATTGTATCAAAAGGAAAAGGCGACTGGCTATATGGGCGGATCGAAGTGATGGCAAAACTTCCGCGCGGAAAAGGGACATGGCCTGCTATCTGGATGCTTTCTACCGACTGGAAGTACGGCGGATGGCCCGCCAGTGGTGAGATAGATATTATGGAGCATGTCGGTTACGATCCGAATGTCGTTCATGGCACGATCCACACGGAAACTTACAATCATTCCAAGGGCACTCAGAAAGAGGGAAAAATCACCATTCCCGATTCACAGGATAAATTCCATCTGTATGCGATCGAGTGGACAACCGAAAAGATCGATTTTTTCGTGGATGACAAAAAGTATCATACCGTTACGAAAGCCCATAACGAGGATTATAAGGGCTGGCCGTTTGACCAGCGGTTCCATCTGATTATGAACCTGGCTGTAGGCGGAAACTGGGGTGGTGCAAAGGGTGTCGACGAATCCATCTGGCCCCAACGAATGGAAGTTGATTATGTAAGAGTTTATCAGTAAGCATATCGGAACGAAGTCAGGTGTTCCGGATCATCGCCTGCACCTTGTTGCGTTCGTCCTGCAGCTCACGGGAAAGTTTCGTTTGCTTATCCATTGCCCGGTGTTTGTATTCATCGAATTCGCTGGTGAGGGCGTTTACGGCCAGGTTTTTTTCACTCAACGCCTTGCTCTGTAATTTCATCCTTCCCATGATCACTACCAGGAGAACCACCAGACCGGCAATAACAATTGCTGCCATCGAAATGAATGCGCCCTTCGTAAAGTCGATGCCCGCCACGGAAATATGGGTACTGTCGTGAAGCACATCGGTCATTGACTGCTCTTTTTCTTTCAGCGCCGCGACCGTTTTATTCAATTCCCCTTTCAGGTCGGCGATATTGGTGTTGGCGGTGCCCAGATCTTTGTTCTTAACCGCGATGCTGTCAAGCAGGATCCTCCATACACCATCCAGCGTTGTCTCCTTGATAACCTTGTACTCGCCATACGTCTGCGACTTTGTCTTCATCAACAGGTATCGTTCGCGCAATGTATGGTTCCCCTGGAGCGCTTCCACAGGTTTTTGAGCCAAACATGCAACCGATACGGCCAGGAAAACCAGCAGAAAGAATAACGCTTTCATAAGCAGGCAATTAAGTTAGTTTATACAACATGCAAAATAGGTGGCAAAGACAGGGATTCCCGCGTGAAACGTATCAAGTTCCGTATAATTCGATTAAAAACCCGGAGAGCCGATTAAAGGAATGAATGAACGCACCGGTTAATTCATTTTGAACCACCTGACCGCATTGTCCCTGTAAATCTTGTCAATGACACTTTTCGGGAGTTTTAGTCCCTGGAAGTCGCCGTCAACTTCTTCAACAGCCATCACCTGGTCCGTGGTGAAATATTTCCAGTCCTCCAGCCACTTCTCATGGAGTGTTCTTTTGGCCTCATCCGGATCCGACGAGGTTGAAATACCGGAATCCGTGGCATAAATGATGCGGTCCTGGTAGGTGATCAGAAATTCCCTCACTTTTTCACGATCACGTTGTGACTGGTATTGAAGATGCGGAATCCGGGCGGCCATGTCTACGGCCATATTCGGAAATCTATCCAGCCGCCTCGCCAGTTCATCCACATCGTACTCGAGGCTTCCGAGGTGAGCGCCCACAAACCGCATATCGGGATGTTTCTCCAGGAACCTGTCGCGCGCGGCGATCTGCTCCTCATAGGACGGAAATTCCGGGTGCAGGAACATGTGGTACTCAGGATGGTTTTTAAAATACTCCTGATCATTTTTCACCGTCATCTGGTCGACCGGAAGCCAGCAATTTTTTGGCTCGCCGAGGTGGGCCATCACGGTTTTACCGCTTGCGATGATATGACGGATCACCTCGTCGAATCCGGGGTCGTCAATCATGATAAAGCGGTCCGATGAATCCTTGTATACCATCCCGATGTTTTTCCAAAGTTTGATACCCAGCGCGCCCTGGTCGAATGAAGAGTCCAGGCGGGCGATGGTTTGTTTCGACCATTCCGGCGAATGCCAGTCTGCCAGTGTGAATGCCGTCAGGAAGTCTACTTCATTTTGAAAACGACTGATCTGTGACAGCGCACATCTCTTTTGTTCTTTTAGGGACGGATAGTGCGGCACATCCACATTGACAGCAAGCAGATGAAAATTATCCTCCTTTGCCAGTTCAGCAAGAGCGGTATTCTCACTATTCAGGTGAATATGTGTGTCGACCTTCATGACCTTACTGTAGTCCTCGGGCGAGTAATAAATGTTTTCACAACCCGTAAGAAGTAGGAGGCCGGCCAGTGCGCAAAATATGTATGGGTAAAATTTCATGAGCTATATTAACGTTTGATCATGTTTCAACGACGACCGCGACTATACCTTCGGTAGCTGTACTAAATGTACTTTAAATTATCTACTTGGCGGATAACAATATTTTAAACGGTGTGTCACAACAGAGATGCTACCTGCATACACTGTTTCCATTAGCCGATCATACCTAATTCTTCCTGTTAATTACCAGGTCGGTCTGCTGTGTTGAAACGACACGGCTGAATAGCTCTTTCAGATAGTGGTATTCATCGGGTCCGAATACGGGCTTGTTGATGAGCAGTGAGCTGTTCATGGTAAGTATGGTACCGGTGTTCTGAATTTTGAAAATATAACGTCCGCCCGCATCGGGTAAGGAAAGTCCCAGGTTTCCCGGGATTTCGTCAATAACGAATGTTTCAGGGTATTCAAGGGTAAATATGACAATCTCTTCCAGCGGGGCGCCAAAATCTACAGGGTAAAAACGTTCCGACGACTTAAACGGGTTGGCTGTCCACCGATCGACAAAGAACGGGTTAAGTAAAAAGTTATTTAGTCCCTTGTATGCATCAATCTCCACGTCCAGGGTTACGATCATTGGTTTTGTAAGGTCGTCCGTGTTTTCAAGCGTGTATTTTGTTACGGATGCACCGCTCCAGCCCGATGAAATACGATCGACAAACTCTTTCTGATTGCCGTGCCGGTGTAATTTTTTTCTTTGGTTCATGGCTTCATAACCAAAGTATGAATTCTGTATCGTGCCTCTTATTGTGCCATCCGTGTCCATCTTTAGTTTCTGGACGGAGATCTGTTTCTGTCGGTCGGGGGCTTTTAGTTCGTGCCAGTAGGAAACCTTGTCTCCCAGCACTCTCCCCTTTCCGTTCAGGCACCTTTCGGGTATTAATCCAAACGAGAGAAAGTCCTCGGTTGCGTCGAGCAAATAGACCTTGTCATTAATGTTCAGTTTGGCGATTACATAGTTGAAGTCGCTAAGCACCGGATGCAGTTCCGTTACCGAGCCGTTTTCCCGTGTTGACAACAGAAGAGGTTCCGCATTGAGCCCGGCATACTTTAATGCGGCGATCAGGGACAGGTTGATATCGCCGACATTACCCACTTTGCTTTCAAAAGCCTTTTTAATCCCAAATTCACTGTACTCTCCATACACGTCATTCCACTTGTACCACTGTTTGATAAAGTCGTAGATCTTTTTTGCCTTTTCAAGGGGCTCGGTTTCTCCCGCCAAAAGCGACTCGATCTTCCGGTCGACGATATCTTCACCACGTTTCAGCTGAACGCCGAACTTGCTGTCTCTTCTCAACTCTTCTTCTGCATCCTTCCATTCGATGGTAAGTTTATCTTTCCTGCCGTCAAAATAATTGATCTCGGATAGTTCAAAAGTAATCGCCGATATAAAGTTGGAACGGGCTGTCATGTAATCTTCGTCTTTGAACGCCGGGACATCCGTTATGCCAAATACCATTTGTCCACAATCGGCTTTGCCGGAGCCTCCCGCTGTAAAACAGTCTTTGACAACAGTGCTTTCATTCTTCGACAATTTCAAAAAACCACGAAGCAAAATATTGTAATGGTAGTTAGCCGGGATCAATGCGAAAAATTCGCTTTTTACCTTTGGTATTTCCGACTGGAACTCCCAGTTGCGGAAATTCCGGATGAACGGCGATTCCACTTCATACTCCACTTCGATAACACTTCCGACCCGGACATTCGGCAATGCGAATTTTTTGATATCCCGATACTTATTAATGTTCTCCGTATAGACATTCTTCGGATTCAGTTTCGTCTCCTCCATCGGTCCGTTTACGGCGTTAAACGTCGATGCTGTGACCGATCGTAGTATCTCAGTGGATCCCTCATTCTTTCGCAACGGGATTTCGAAATCGCCATATTCAAGTCCGCCCTTTTTCAGGATCTTGATCTTCAGGTGGTGCTTGAAGACAAGGTTGTAGTGATTTTCATCCTCGATATAAGCTTCACCCGATTCATTCAACACAACGGCGAACGCGGATGTATCTTTATCGTAGGTCTTCATCTCCAATTCCCGGTAAGTCACTTTCCCAAATGGAAATCCCTTTGTCTGTGCCGTACTTGTGAGGAAGGGAGTGAACAAGACAAAGATTAAGAAAACGGTTCTCATACAATAACAGAGTTAACTGGTGAAGATAAGTAAAATAGCAAAAACTCAAAAAATTGACCGGAAGAGAAGACAGGGACCGGCCGCCGATTCACTTTAAAATCACACACACGCACAATCTAAAAAGTATTTCCGCCGCCGCTGGTCGAATCACTCCGAATCATTACTTTTAGTCTGCTTGGAAATTCACGCTGGAAAGTCCGGGCCGAAACCTATAACCTGTATGACTGCTCCGACCAACTCGTCACGCCTTCTCTCCCTCGATTTTATGCGAGGTCTGATTATGATATTGCTGGTTCTCGAGAGTACCAGGCTATACGACAACCTTTTTGAAGCGACGGAGGGTAACGGTATCCAGCTGTTTCTTATCCAGTTTTTTCACCATCCCTGGAACGGGCTCAGGTTCTGGGACCTGATCCAACCGGGTTTTATGTTCATGGCCGGAACAGCCATGGCGTACTCCCTTCATCGTCAGCAGGTGCAGGGGATGCCCTGGAGCAAATCGTTTCTGAAAACATTAAAACGGTCCGGCTGGCTGTTTTTCTGGGGAGTGCTCGATTACGCCGTAAGACCCAGCGGACTTTCGTTCGAACTATGGGATGTACTTACACAGCTTTCTTTTACAACGCTGGTTGCATTTCTCATCTTCCGGTGGTCCGCCACGTCACAAATCCTTTTTAGCATCGGTCTTCTGGTTTTAACGGAAATACTCTACCGGTTTACAAATATTCCGGGGTTCAGCGAGCCATTTGTCGATCAGCACAACTTCGGAAATTATATGGACCTCGTGCTGATGAACAAAATCAATAGCGGCGGTTGGGTTGCCATAAACTGCATACCAACGGCGGCGCATACGATCTGGGGAGTGCTCGCCGGAAAACTATTACTCTCGGAAAAAAGCGGAAGCGAAAAAATAAAGCCTTTGCTGATCGCCGGCGTAGCAGGTCTTGTAGCCGGCTATTCGATGGACCTTACGATTACTCCCATTATCAAACGAATTGCCACCAGTTCTTTTGTACTGGCATCGGGAGGATGGTGCCTGCTGGCCCTTAGCCTGTTTTACTGGTGGATCGATATCCGGGACCACAAAAAACACCTTCAGTTTTTTACCATCGTTGGAATGAACTCCCTGTTTATTTATCTCTTCATTGAAATAGTTGCGAGCCGGTGGTTCAACGGTTACATCGGTGCAATCTCCAACGGTTTGATGGAAATGATTAATGTGCCACACGCCCTGATGAGCATCGTTACGTCGCTCGTGATTTTTTCGCTCGAATGGAATCTTTGCAAGTTCCTCTATAAAAAAGGAGTGTTCTTTAAGATCTGACGATTACCCAGGCTACCGCTTCAGGATCTTTTTAGCGTTGTCCTGGTATATCTTTTTGAGAACGCTGTCTTTAAGTCCGAAGCCATTCAATGGCCAATGGTAGCCGAACAGTTCGGTTTCATAAAAATGTTCATCCGTCGATTCAAGTATCCGGAATGTGGTTTCGTACATATGGTTGTTAAACCCCATGTCCGTACCATACAATAACTGGTCCTGATATTTTTCACAAAAAGCGTTCATATACCGAGGGATGGGTGCGACCTCTCCGAAGCGCGCGCCAAATTCCGCATACAGATTCGGGTACTGCCGCAGCAGCTTACCCAGTATCTCCAGATCATACTCGCAGTTCGCAAGGTGGCATGCAATAAAAGTTGTCGACGGATTTTCCCTCACCGCGGTTTCGAGTGTCGCAATCAGTTCAGCGTGGCTCAATAGTCCTTTTTTTGTCAGATCGATCCGCCAGGTATATGCATTCATAAAACCGTCGTTGGTTGAGTCCATCGGTAAATACATCCAGTATGGCTCGGCAACGTGGATGTTAACAGGCATTTTCAAGGCCGCACATTTTTGAAACAGGGGTTTCATACGCTTGTCATTCATGTGCATACCGTAGCCGGGTGTCGGTTCGGAGAACAGTTCACCCAGTCCCTTATCACCCAACTCGCCCACACCTTTCGCCCCTACCCGGTGGCAGCGCTCCAGTTCCTTCACAGCTTTTTCACTCCATCCCGGCTCGTTCATTCCCGTGTAATCAATTCCGCACCACACCTCAAAACGATCGCCATACCGGGCATACTTTGCGTATATACTATCGAACTTGGGGCCGGCAGTCATTGTGAGGATAATGGTCTTTTGAATACCTTTAGCGTCCATAATCTTCACCCATTTTTCAAGGTCGGCTTCCGTTTCCGCATAGGCGTGGGAATGAACATCGATCGCCGGGTATCTGGCTTTTTCAATTTTTGAAACCGGTATCTTATAAATTGACTTCGGCCTATAATCCTTCAGTTTCAACGTATTGGGATCCTGGGCATACCCTTGTTTGGATAGTACTAAAACGATAAGCAGGTTGATGATAAGGATTGTGTTTTTCATAATCACTTATTTTAGAAATGAGCTTTGGTCTTTAGTTCCCCGGCAACGATCTCTTCCAGCTTTTTACTTTTTTCCATTAGTTTCTGGAGTAGAGATACCTGGTTTCCGGCTCTCACAAAGTTCTGTTCTTCATAGCTTGCTCCGTAGTAGCTATCGTTGTTGAAATAGTCCGCCAGGAAACGGATAGCCTGCATGTAGATCAGGAATAACCCCGCATATAAGATCAGGCCCTGTTCTTCACCGGTCAGTTCGTCGCCCATATTGCTCAGGTAACCCTGCACGATCGCCCGGAAAAAATCGTCCCGTATCCCGATCTGGGTAAAGTCCTTTTGTTCCTCATTCGCTGGTGAAAGATACGTGCGCATCATATCACCCACATCGCTGATGAAGTATCCGGGCATGACGGTATCCAGGTCGATCACGCAAATGCCCTTGCCATACTGGTCGAACAATACATTACTGATCTTTGTATCATGATGTGTAACGCGGTGTTTCACCTGGGTACTCTTCCGTATTTTTTCAAAGGCGTTCAGAATATGAACGTTCTTTTTTATTTCGTCAATAAGAGATTCCGATTGCCGGATTCGGGCAGTGTTGCCGAACTTCAATGCATCTTCAAATTGCCGGTACCGCAATGTCAGGTTATGAAAATCAGGGATCGTGATGTGCAGTTTTGCGGAATCGAACGACGAGAGCAAACGTGTAAACTTGCCAAACTGAAGCGCTGCTTCGAAGGCCTGGTCAGGCGACGTTACAACATTGATCGTGTGCGAACCTTTTATGAAGGGGAAGAGCCTGTAGTAACCTTCACCTTCCACGTAAACTATTTCCTGCTGCTCTGCATTGGTAACGGGCGCTACAAACAAATATCCGGGACTGTTTTTCGCCAGGTACTCGTCGATCATTTTTATATTCTCCGCCAGTTCATAAGGTTTCTTAAAAACATTGTGGTTCACCCGCTGCAGGATGTATTCATTTTCAGGGGAGGTGATTTTCCATGTCGTGTTAATCAGACCGCTGGCCAATGGTTCGGCAAGACTATGTCCGGAGATGTTATACGTCTTAAGGATGGACGAAATCATTCGTTATCGAACTTATTTGTTTCGCTTCTCAATGTAGGTGTCTTTCCGCCAATTTAAAAGGAACGGGTAGATGGATACCCGACATTTCGTCGGTTGTGTGCCGTGTGCGCATCCGCATGATTTAATCCCCGAGATGAGAGGTGCTGCAGTCAAAGCGAGAGCGTGCTGATATAATCGTGACAAAGTTATTTAGAGTCGCATGGTCATTTCCGATTTGGCGCGTGTGAATAATGGGTAAATTTGGAACAACTACTTGTGCGACCACAGGTAATTTTTTCATTTCTGATCGTGACACGTTATGAAGATCGGGCTGCTTTCCGATACGCATGGACACCTTGATACCAGAGTATTCACGTACTTCAACACATGTGATGAAATCTGGCACGCAGGAGATTTTGGAGACCTGGCGGTCATCGACGCGCTGTGTAGCTTCAAACCCGTGCGTGGTGTTTTTGGTAATATCGACGATAAAGTTATTCAAAGCATGTACCCGGAAGATCTCCGGTTTACCTGTGAGGCGCTGGAAGTCTGGATGACACACATCGGCGGTTCACCTCCGAACTACAATCCACGGGTGAAAAAAATCCTTAAAGAAAGACCTCCGGATCTCTTTATTTGTGGTCATTCCCACATCCTGCGTATAAAGCGTGACCCGGGTTTTGGAAACATGCTCTATCTAAATCCGGGCGCAGCGGGAAACCAGGGTTTTCACCAGATCAAGACACTGGTGAGGTTTGAAATTCTAGGAAAAAAAATCGACAACCTGGAGGTCATTGAATTGGGAAAAAGAGGTGCGATCACCGCCTGAAGGCGGCGCAGATCCGGGTATCAGAACCGGTAACTCAACGAAAATCCCCGTCCGTTAAAGTTGAACGCGGCTTCCCGTTCCAGGTGGCGTTTGTATTTTTTCGCTCCTTTAGACCAGAATATGATGCCCGGAACCGCCATACCTGTACCTCCGGCAATCATTAATATTCCAAGCGCAGCCTGTGCGTCACCTTCCGAATACGTTCCGTTAGACGTCGTATAAGAATTGTAATAATCGGTCTCCGCGTTGCTGAACACGATAATACCGCCGATCAGCATCGAACCTCCTATGATTGTCAACGCCCGGCCGGTGTTACGCATGCGCAAACCAGGCGGCCGGGTAATTGTGTAGGAGACATCATTGCCCGAACGTTGTACGACAGGGCTGGTATTAGCGGGTTTTCCGGTGGCCATGGCGTAGAATTGAGCCTGTCCGGACATAATACAACAAAGCAGCGCGATCGCTGTTAAAAAGAATCTCATACAACTGAAGAATTAGATTTAAACGTATTGATTTAACATTACCGGCATCACCAGCATGAGTATATCCTCGCTCTTGTCTTTTTCCGCCGGTAAAATCACACCCGCCTTGTTCGGCGCTGACATCGTCAGTTTAATCTTATCGGAATCCATATTGGTAAGCATTTCGATCAGAAACTTGGCATTGAAGCCGATCTCGATATCCTCTCCTTCGTGATCGCAGGAAAGCCTCTCGTTCGCTTCATTGGAGAAATCAAGATCTTCGGCGGAAATCTGAAGCTCGCTTCCAGTGATTTTCAATCGAACCTGATGCGTGGTTTTGTTTGCATAGATGGAGATCCGTTTTAATGCACCCAAAAAATCGCTCCGTTCGATAGACATCTTGATATTATTTACCGAAGGAATCACATTGTCATAATCGGGGAATCGCTCGTCGATCAGACGGCAGATCATTTTAATATTTCCGAACTTGAAATAGGCGTTCGACATATTGAAGTTGAGGCTCACTTCTGTATTCTCCGTAGGCAATGTTGCCTTCAGCAGGTTCAGGGCCTTGCGGGGAATAATAATCGAGTTTCCGTTTTCAGATTTAACATCGGTCCTTCTGTACCTAACCAACCGGTGCCCGTCTGTTGCCACAAATGTCGTATTCTTATCACCGAGGTTGACGTAAACCCCCGTCATAGCCGGACGGAGTTCATCGTTGCTGGTGGCAAAAATGGTGTTGTTGATTGCACGTGCCAGGACTTCTGTTGAAATCTCCGCCGTGAAGTCGTTCGACACGGAAGGGACTTTCGGGAAATCGGTCGCATTCTCGCCGGAGAGTTTGTACCGGCCGTTATCGGAAATTATTTCGATACTGTAAGTAGATTCATCAATCGAAAATGTAACAGGCTGCTCAGGCAGATTTTTGAGCGTATCCAGCAAAATCCGGGCAGGTACTGCAATACTTCCCTTTTCTTTGGATTCAACCTGAAGTTCAGTGATCATGGATGTCTGAAGGTCAGAGGCTGTAACGGTAAGACTTCCCTTTTCCAGTTCAAACAGGAAGTTCTCGAGGATCGGCACGACGGGATTCGTGGTGATAACACCATTAATATTGGATAGTTGCTTAAGCAGGTAAGCAGAATTAACAATAAACTTCATTCGTGAAAAAGTGGTTGGTTTTTAAAGCGGGTGTAAAGTTATAAAGAAAACCGAATAATAAAACGAGGATTTCAGGCCAAAAATGGCACTATGTTCAATCCGGTTTTCGAAAAAAATCACGGCGGCGAATGATCCCGGAAACCTTTGTTTTTCCGAATAATGCCCACTGCGAACCGTTGATACGTCCCGGGTATTGCGCTTTATCACCTGTTCCGGGATAGATCTCAAGCACGTATTCCTTACGGCCGATATCTTTCACCGACACTTTCAATATCGGATCACCGGTTGCGAGGCTGTCAAAAGATGTATTCTCACGCACGTACTCGTCAACGGTCAGGAGGGAGATGTCGTCGAGGTAGTCGTTCAGCCGGGTCGTATCCACCGACTGCAGTCCCTGCACACTGAAGTAATTATTTTGCATGGCAACCACAAAATCAGCTTCCGGGTTTCCGGGAAATCTCACATCCAGGCTTTGAAAGTTCCGCCAGTTAAAACCGAAAACAAATTTGTCGCGCCAGCCACTTTCATCCAGTTCAAAAATCCCGGAAACATATACCCGGTATCCGGGTATCGTCATGAGATACGGCAAGCGTTCTGTCCCATCCATAAAAAATGCCTGGGTCTTCTGTGCATTTCCGCCTGCGTAAAAAACCGCTTCCGGGATACCTGCTGCCAGTAAAGAGACTTTCACACCTTTTTCCGCGAGCTCGGTTGTCACTGAATCCCGGAGTGCCGATGCAAGCGGACGCTTCGGCTCTGCCTGCTGCAAAGTAGCGAACAGCACTTCGACCATATCGGGGCTGGCATTGTACTGATCATTCAACTTCCAGCGGGAACCGGAGTACTTAAGCGATACCTTTCCCGAAGGCGACTCCAGTAAGACCTCGCTGATCGTTTTCAGGTCGTAGTTCCGGAAAATATTTTTATCGACTTCATCCTTTTCACCTTTTTGAGTGACCCAATACGTGAGTGATGTCAGCCCGATAAGTATGACGAGAATAATGAGTTGCCACTTGTTTTTTCTCTCCTGCATATCAGAATCCCGCAAATTTTTGCTTACGCCAGTACGACCGTCCCGCACCGTAGACAATCAGCAGTAATAACGGTAAAGCGAGATTGATCACTTGCCATTTCAACCTTTCCGATTTCACCCGTTCTTTATCCAGTGGCCGGATCCTTACCTGTTTACTGCGTGCCTGTATCAGCCCGTCCTCATCGGTGAGGTGTGCGAGAGCATTCATCAAGAAATCTCGGTTGGCAAAGGTATAATTGGTTGCCGGATCAAAACCAAGAGGCCTGATCTGACCAGTTCTGAAGTTGACATCGTTGCGGGCAATATCGCCGTCGCCAATCACGATGATCTTTGTGGGTTCGCCGGTGTCCCTGAATGTTTCCGCAGCAGCACTGTCTGGCAGGAATCTGTTCCGGTAAAGCGACGTGAACCCGCCTTCGAGCAGGTAACCAACGGGGACGAACGAACGTGAGAATGCGGCATCATCCACTTTCCTCAGGTCATTGACGCTCACTTTAACCGGTGCTGTCAGCGTACGCGAAAACCGGGACGTCATCAGGAGAGGGGTTTTTACAATTCCGGGAGACTTAACGGTATCGATACTGCTCACAAATTTTGTTATCACGGCGTCAAGGTTCCTCGTTACCGGATGATCCGGATAATGATTGAGCAGGGGAAAAAACGGCCAGTCCATCAACTTTACCTGGGGTTTTCCACCCATCTGTCCCGTTATTACCGGATAAAAACCGGCGCTTCGATCCTGGACCAGGTCCGGATTCAGCCGAACGCCGTATTTAAAAAGCTGATCGTCCAGGCCGAGGTCGTAGGGAAGCGCAAAATAATCATCCCGTGATGCACTGTCCATACTGGCTTCCAGTTTATCCAGCAGGAACATCACGCGTCCTCCGCGCATGATGTATTGATCGAGCCGGAACTTATCGGGTGCGGAAAACACCCGGGTTGGTTTAGCAATGATCAGGGCGTCAAAACCGGCGAGAGCGGACTGGTCGGAGAGATCCGTTTGAAATACGTCAAATTCCTCCAGCAGATCGTTCCTGAAGCTGGCTATGTTTACAGAGTCCAGTTCGCCATGACCGGTAACCAGTCCGATGCGCTTCCGGTCGACGTTTACCATCTTGTTGATGGCGCGGATAAGTTCGAACTCGATTCCCTCGATAGACTGGTTGATTTCTTCGGCCGGTGTTCCCGCTTTATTACCTTTCAATAGCATCACGCCGGTTTCCATCCCGCCATACGAAATGATAACACCGGGGAAAATGATTTTTTCCACCCGCTGTCCGTCATTGTTATCAATTACATTGGTAGGCTGGATCCCCTTCCCTGCGAGGTCAGCCATAAATTCCGACCGCGCATTTTCGCCCATGGCGAGGGTCGGGTCCGTAAATCGGTACTTCACTCTGTTACCGGAGTAGATCCGAAACTCCTCGGCCGTTTCAGCGATCGCTTTCTGAAACCTCCTGAATTCGGCGTTCAGGTCACCTTCAAGAAAAATTTCAATGTAAATATCGTCGTCGAGTTCCTCCAGTACGTTGCGGGTCTGGGTTTTAATGGTGTAGCGATTTTCTTCGGTAAGATCCACGCGAAAAAAATTTTCCGATACGACGAGGTTGACGAGTGTAACGGCAATAAGGCCATTCAGGAACGTCAGCACATCACCAAGTTTTCTGCTCTTCCAGTTCACCATTGTCTGCTGCCCAGGATTAGTTTGGTAATGGAGAGCATAATAAAACAAACGCTCAGGAAATAGACAACATCCCGTGAATCGATCAATCCACGGCTCAACGACTCGTAGTGAAAAAGAATGCCGAGTTGTTTAATGTTCAGGGCGTTGGCGGACCAGAAGCCAAGGCTGGAGACCGATTCAAAACCGGAAAAAATGAGGAAGCAGAGGAACGCCGCAACGATAAAAGCAACGATCTGGTTAGGCGTAATGCACGATGCGAAAATACCGATCGAACAAAACACACCAGCCAGCAACGTAAGCCCGATATAAGAGCCGATGATTCCCGGCGTATCGAGGTTCCCCACCGGATTTCCCAATGTATAAATGGAATAATAATAAATGAAAGTAGGTACAAGCGCGAACAAGACCAGCGTAAAACTGGCCAGGAATTTTCCCAGGATAATGTCCCAGTCTGTGAGCGGTTTGGTGAACAGGAGTTCCATGGTCCCGCCCTTTTTTTCTTCGGCGAAACTTCTCATCGTGATCGCGGGTATCAGAAAAATAAAAACGTAGGGTCCCAGGGAAAAAAGTGTTTCCATGTCCGCATAGCCGTAATCGAGTACCGATGTTTCCGGGAACACCCACATCAGCAAACCCATACCCGTGAGAAAGACGCCAATCACGACATAGGCGATCAGGGAATTAAGGAAACTGCTGAATTCTTTCGAGAGGACCTGAAGCATAGGGGTTTGAAGCGTGCGCAAAAATAAATGAATTTCTTTACTGCGGGGTGTCCTGCTGGATTGTCAGTTCGCGAAAAATATTTTCCAGCGAACTCTCTTCCTGCTTTAGTCCGATCAGCGACAGCCTGTTATCGGCGGCAAATCGGAATAGCTCCGGTCTCAGATCTGTGTTCCCTTCCGCTACGACCCTGAACCGGAAGCCCTCCACCTCACAGGCGTCGCTGACACCGGGCAGCGCGCGGAGCTGATCAACCGTAACATTGCCTTCAAATTCCACCACTACCGCCGATGTTCCATCCTGACGAAGCAACTGATCCAGGGTATTGTCAGCGACGATCTCGCCTTTATTGATCACGACAACCCTGTCGCAGAGCGCCTGGACCTCCTGCATAATGTGGGTGGAGAAAATGACCGTCTTCCGGTGACTCACATCCTTGATCAGCTTTCGTATCTCTACCAATTGATTGGGATCCAGTCCGGAAGTCGGTTCGTCCAGGATCAATACCGCGGGATCGTGGATCAGGGCCTGCGCCAGTCCTACCCGTTGCCGGTAACCTTTCGAAAGGGCTTCGATCCTTTTGTTCTGCTCCAGCGACAATCCACATAATTCAATGATCTCGCCCACTCGTTGTTTAAGTTTTTGACCCCCTAGTCCGTACAGTCCACCGATAAACCGGAGGTATTCGTGTACATATAAATCCAGGTAGAGCGGATTGTGTTCGGGGAGATAGCCGGTGATTTGTTTGACTTTCATTGGTTGTCCGGCCACATCAAAACCACCGACAAGAACCTGGCCCGACGTAGGCGGCAAATAGCAGGTGGCAATTTTCATGGTCGAGGATTTTCCGGCTCCGTTCGGCCCCAGAAAACCTACAATCTCACCTTCATTAACGCTAAAAGTAATATTATTCAGGGCCTTTTGCTGGCCGTAAATCTTGGTTAGGTTCCTAATTTGGAGAGACATAGCTGGGCTCGACAGTATGAGATGAAAGTTCAAGTTTATAGCTTTGTAGGCTCAAACGCGAAAGTTTGTCGCCGAATCTTTGAAGTTTAGGCCTGAATGTGTTTACTAACGAGTAATCAGGCCTATTAATTGCCGTTAAAGGGTAAAGTAAGAATGGCCGGAGGATTGGACCAGGGAAAATTAAATAATGCTATGAGAATAACCGTTTTTCTATGCTGTCTCCTGTTTTGCGCAGCCGGGTTTGCTCAACAGGGTTATCATATCAAGTTTCAGGTGTCCGGGCTGAAGGACACTACTATCTACCTGGGTAATTATTACGGGGAAACCACTTACATCAAGGATACGGCCCGCGTGAATTCGAAGGGTGAATTCGCCTTTGAGGGAAAAAAGCCATTGAACTATCGCGGCGTATATTTTCTCGTCCTCAATAAGACGAAGCTTCCGTTCGATATGGTCGTCGGTACGAATCAGCATTTTAGTATGTCGACATCCGTCGATGACTACGTAAAGAATATGAAGGTGACGGGCGACCCCGACAATACGCTCTTCTTCGAGAGTATGGTCTATAACATGGAACGGCACATTGAAGCCGAGCCCTACATCAAGATCATTCAGGACAGTACACTAAGCGAAGACAAAAAGAAGGATGCGCGCGAGACATTTAACCGGATCAATGACAAGGTTGTCGCCTACCAGAACGACGTCATCCTGAAAAATCCATCCACGCTTACCGCCAAAATACTAAAAGCCAATCAACCCGTTAAGATTCCGGATCCGCCGAAGAGGGCTGACGGAACCATTGATTCGACCTTTCAGCTCCGGTGGTACAGGGAGCACTTTTTCGACAACTTCGACCTTTCGGAACCCGGTCTGATCTGCCTGCCGAAGCCGTTGTACAGGGACAAAATCATCGAATACCTCGACAAGCTTTACGCCCCCAATCCTGACACCGTTACCAGGGCGGTCAACAAGATCATCGCCAGGGCTAAAGGCAATCAGGAGACTTATAAGTATGCTACCTGGATCTCGTTGCTGAAATATCAGCAACCTGAAATAATGGGAATGGACGAGGTCTATGTTAATATCTACGACCAGTATTTTGCATCCGGAGAAATGAAGTTCTGGGTGAACGACAAGCTGGGCAAAAACCTGAAAGATCACGCGGACAGGCTGCGCAAGAGCCTGGTCGGCAAGAAGGCACCGAACCTGATCATGCAGGATACCAACTTCAAACCGCGGTCGATGTACGATATAAAGAACAAATACACCGTGCTGTTTATTTTCGATCCCGACTGCGGGCATTGCAAGGAGGAGACGCCCAAACTTGTTTCATTTTATAACCGGAAGAAGTTTGATGTGGAGATTTTTGCCGTAAGTGCAGACACCTCGATGGCCAAGATGCGGGACTACATCCGCGACATGAAGATGAAGTGGATTACCGTGAACGGGCCCCGTACTTATGTCGGTCCGTACCAGGAACTTTATGATGCGCTCGTTACGCCATCGCTATACGTGATCGACGACCGTAAGATGATCATTGGCAAGAAAATCCCCGCCGACAAGCTGGAGGACTTTCTGGCCCAGTACGAAAAATTCCACAAACCAAGCGAAAAGGCAGCAGTTGCCCCGAAGACAACACCGCCGGGCAGACCGTAAACGCACATCGGTTCGTTCAAAATCGTACACTGTATCCGTTTTCAGAAAAAAAAACGGTAGATCATTCATACTAGTGATAGCCCTAAATTCCGCCAATTTCAGCCTTTTGTAACATTTTTCTGTAAATCGCAGTCTAAGATGCAACTATTCGCACGTTAGAGAGTATCTAATAGTGTGATTACCGAACTTAAATAAATGTTATTATGGCCTTTCTTGACAAACTTCTGGGCAAAAAGAAAAAGACAACACTGAAAGCGAAGTGTCCGATCACAAAGGAGCCGATCGAAGAGGGATTTGGTTTTATGCTTACGACGGCTCAGGTAGTAGCCTCTAAGAAATACTGGGATATGGTGATGACTGAACCGGAGACGATGTCTTATACGGTCTCTCATTTTAAGAATCAGTCGAGTGGTACGCAGATGCGGAATATGATCTTTGAAAAATACTCCAGCATTGAAAAGCCCTGGATGATATCGGATTCGTGCATCAACTTGTTCGAATCGGTGGACAAAAGTTCGGCGCGTGAAAATGCGAAGAAATGGTGGGCAAATGAAGGAAATTTTAATCCCGAAAACTCGGGCCCGGCGATGAATGCGCTGGATACACAAACGTACAACAACTGGAAAGACTATGCCGTTCTGGAAGCCGGCAGGTCACGGATTGTACTGCAATAAGATCTTCACAGGTTTAGGTTAGGTTGTAAAAGGCTGTCTCCACAGAGATGGCCTTTTATATGTGCAGACAGCGACGAATACCGTCTCAGTTATTCCGGTCGATAGTGAACTGAACGAGCTGTATTAAGGACCGTTTATAATCCGAATCCGGGAAAGCATCCAGCAGTTGCAACGCACCCTGGTGGTACCTGTTCATCGCGCGGTTCGCATACTCGATACCGCCCGATCTTTTCACGAAGTCAATAACCTCTTTTACTTTTTTCGGTTTCCCGCTTTCATTCTTGACAATCCTGATCATCCTGCGTTTTTCCTGCCATCCGGCCTGTGATAAGGCATATATGAGTGGCAGTGTCATTTTTTTCTCTTTAATGTCGATGCCAACAGGTTTTCCGATCTCCGCCTCGCCATAATCAAAAAGGTCGTCCTTGATCTGGAATGCCATCCCGATCATTTCGCCGAACTCACGCATCTTTTTCACGATGTCGTCCGCGGCACCGGATGAACTCGCTCCAACGGCACAACACGAGGCGATGAGCGATGCTGTCTTTTTCCGGATGATCTCGTAATAGACCTCCTCTGTAATATCCAGCCTCCGGGATTTTTCGAATTGCAACAATTCCCCCTCGCTCATTTCGCGGACCGCGTCGGTGACGATACTAAGGAGATCAAAATCCTTGTTCTCAACAGACAGCATCAGTCCCCGGGAAAGTAAAAAATCGCCCACCAGCACAGCGATCTTGTTTTTCCAGAGGGCATTAACGGAAAAAAAACCCCGGCGGTAGTTCGCTTCATCCACGACATCATCGTGGACCAGGGTGGCGGTATGAAGCAATTCGATCAGTGAGGCTCCCCGGAAGGTCGGTTCGTTAATTTTACCGCAGAGTCCCGCGGTGAGGAAAACGAACATGGGTCGCATCTGTTTGCCTTTGCGTTTAACGATATATCCCATGATCTTATCCAGGAGCAGAACACGGGTTTTCATCGAAGCCCTGAATTTCGGCTCGAATTCTTCCATCTCCTGAGCAATGGGGGCTTTGATATCTTCCAGACGTAAAGGCATGCGGCGCAATAATACGCATTGATTTTAAAGCGCAGAAGTGTTTTGAATGTTTTAGTAGATACCGGGTTAAATAATAAAACCCCGTCGTTTCGTTCGGCAGTAAGCAAACTATTTTGTTATTTTCGAAAAAGGTTCACCGTAACGGCTGTTCAATCGTTCAATTTTCACCGACTACGCAATACCTGAAGTGATCTATGCCTAAAAAAAAAGCAATCCAGGTCCAGGATATTCCTGTACGTCCAGTCCTCTCCAGCGTTATCCTCGAACTCATTACGTACAACCGGGAAAAATACGACAAATACGAGGGTCTGGAACCCGACGAAATAGTTTCCAGGCTTCAGCCCGACCGGGTGAACTGGGTGAACCTCGACGGCCTGAACAACCAGGACATCATCGAAAAACTTCAGTCCCATTTTTGTCTGCACTCGCTATTGATAGAGGATGTCCTGGCCGACCAACGTCCCAAGGCCGAGGAATATGAAGGCTACCTGTTCTTTACCCTCAAAATGCTTTACCGCATTGACGGTATGGAGATCGACTACGAGCAGGTGAGCTTCGTCCTGGGTAACAATTACCTGCTATCCTTCCAGGAAAAAGAAGGCGATCTGTTTGATGGCTTCAGGGACAGGATAAGGCTCGATCTTGGAAAAGTACGGAAGAAACAGGCGGATTATCTTCTCTACCGCCTGATTGATATTATTGTTGACAATTATTACAATGTACTCGACAGGATCGGCGATGTTATTGAAGAGATCGAAGAGAATGTTTACGACAACCCGACCAACAAAACATTCCATAAGATTCAATTGCTGAAAAAGGAACTGATCTACCTTCGCAAAGCCCTATACCCGTTGAGGGAAGCGCTGAGCAAAGTTATAAAGGGAGAGTCTGAATTTATTATGGAGGAGAACATCCGGTATTTTTCCGACGTATATGATCACGTCTCGCACCTGATCGACTCTCTCGACACCTACAAAGACCTGACCTCAAGCCTCCTTGATATTCACATCAACGCGATGAACACGAAGATGAACGAAGTCATGAAGGTACTCACCGTTATCTCCACCATATTTATGCCGCTTACATTCATCGTAGGCGTGTACGGGATGAATTTTGATGTGATGCCTGAACTGCGATGGCCCCTCGGATATTACGTTGTGTGGGGTGTGATGTTCGTGATCGTAATCCTGATGCTGTTCTACTTCAGGCGGAAGAAATGGTTTTAGTCCGTTCCTGATTCCTCGTCCAGGGTTGCTTCGACAAGTTCCGGCAACGTTTTATTCAGTTTCAGGATCTTGAACCGGTAATTGAATAACTTGAACGAATCGCCTTCCTTAAGCGAGGGTTTGTAATACGTAAGCATACCCGACAACGTCTCGTATTCCTCCGACGCCGGAAACGGAATATCCACAAATTTATTAATATCATGTATGGAAGACTGGGCGACAATCTGGTACACCTGCTTGTCCAGCAGGGTGACGATCTGCTGTTCGTGATCGTGTTCGTCCTGTATTTCCCCGACCAGTTCTTCGAGTATGTCCTCCAGGGTGACGATCCCGATCGTACCGCCAAACTCGCTGACCACAATGGCCATCTGGGTTTTCCTCCGCTGAAACTCCCGAAGCAATACATCGATTGGTTTTGATTCGGGGATAAAATGGGCCTGACGCATCACTTCCTTGAGGCCTTTACCGGTCTTCTGAATATAAGCGGCGATAATATCTTTTGCGTGTACGATCCCGATGATCTCATCCATCGACGTTTCAAAAACAGGATAACGGGAATAACCTTCCTTTAATACGACATCCATCGTTTCGGGTATGGTGAGATCGGCGCGCAAGCCGCTTATCTTGACGCGAGGCACCATTACCTGCCTGACAATCCGGTCATCAAAGTCGAACACGTTTTGAATCAGTTCCCGTTCATTCGGTTCTATAGCGCCACCTTCTTCGCTTTCCGCGATGATCAGTTTCAGTTCATCCTCGGAGTGTATCTCCTGTTCACTCATCGGCTTTACGCCGAACATTTTGAGGATCAGGTTAGCGAAACCATTCAGCAACCAGATAAAAGGACGGAATACATAATAAAAAATCTGCAGGGGTATAGATACCTTCAGAGTGGTTGACGCCGGATAACGGATTGCGAGCGACTTGGGAGCAAGCTCGCCAAAGACAATGTGCATGATCGTCAGGACGGCAAAAGCAATAGGAAGCGCTATCCGGTGGGCGATCGCTTCACTCAATTCCAGGCCGAGGCTGTTCATCAGGCCGAGGATGATTTTGGACACAACGTCCTCACCGACCCAACCCAGGCCGAGGCTGGCTAACGTAATACCTAGCTGTGTAGCAGCCAGGTAACCATCCAGATTATTAATGATGTTCTGAGCTGCTTTCTTGGAAAAGTCTCCTTTTTCCAGGGCGATCTGGGACGACCGGACCTTGACAATTGCAAATTCAGCAGCAACGAAAAAACCGTTTAGCAAAACCAGGAGTACGGTTACGATAACATCGATCGTCATAATAGAATTACGAGATACAAAAGTACAAAGAAAACTTCAGGCGCGGCGTCACTATATTTTTCCCGCAGACGGTTTCGGAATGCCGAAAACATTATATATTTCGTATATAGACTAACCCTGAATCCATGTATCTAGCTCTCTTCCTGCTTCTGGTGGGCTTTGCAGTACTTATCAAAGGCGCCGATTTCCTTGTGAATGGCGCTTCATCCGTTGCCAAAAAGTTCAATATTTCGAACCTGGCAATCGGATTAACGGTCGTCGCTTTCGGGACTTCCACACCGGAACTTATCGTTAGCTTATATTCTGCCGTCGAAGGCCGGAACGACGCTTCATTCGGCAACGTAATCGGCAGCAATAACTTCAACCTTTTGTTCATTCTCGGCGTCGCCGGCCTGATATATCCCCTTACGGTGCAACGCAACACCGTGAAGTATGAGGTCCCGCTGTCGTTGATCGCTGCCCTTGTCCTGTATATTTTAGTCAACGATCAGATCGTATCAGGCAATCCAATCAATATTTTATCCAGGTGGGATTCACTAATCTTATTGCTGTTCTTCGGCTTTTTTATGGCGTATATCTACCGTACCATGAAAAAAGCAAGCGACTACGAGGAAGTTCCCATTAAAATATACACTACACCACTGGCTACCGGAATGGCTATCCTTGGGCTAGCTATGCTTGTCGGAGGAGGAACGCTGGTTGTCGATAACGCCGTCGCTATTGCCGAACACTACGGTTTATCGCAGAAACTGATCGGTCTTACGATCCTGGCTGCAGGTACCTCGCTTCCTGAATTGGCGACCTCGGCGGTCGCGGCATACCGGAAAAATACCGACATCGCTATCGGCAATGTTATCGGTTCGAACATATTTAACATTTTTTTTATACTGGGTATTACCGGCCTTGTTCATCCCATTACCTACAATGTTGCCCTGAACTTCGATATGGAAATACTGGGCGCATCTACAATCGTGCTTATGATCTTTATGTTTACCATTAATCAGCGGAAACTGGATCGCTGGGAAGCTTTTTTACTGCTGACGGCATACATCTGCTACACAACTTTCCTGATCGTGAACGACAACGGCTCGTGACGCAGAACCTGTGGGCACAAAAAAACCTCCGCCGGATAGCAGAGGTTTTTTTTTGTGTGCTATATGTATCGGTCTCAGAGCTTGCTTTCCAGCGCTGTAATTTTTTCCTGGGCTTCCGCCTTACCGAGTGAGAGGGCTTTCTTATAAAGTTCGACAGCTTCTCTCAACGTCTCTTTCTTCTTGCGCGGCGCAAGTTTGGTGCGGGCAGCAGCTTCTTCAACGGCCTGGCCACGGGCATAATATGCGTCAGCCTCCGTCATTTTGCTCTGGATCATCAGTTCCTGAACACGTGCTTCGATGAGAGCAAGTTCCTGCGTCTTGGTCTCAATTTGAGTCGACTTATCAGCCAGTTCGGCTTCCTGCATTCCAACCGTGGTGATCAGGTTCTGATTTTCATTTCTGTATTTGTCTACTTGTTCCTGCAGGTCTGCAATCTCCTTTGTTTTGCTTTCAAGATCCGCCTTCAGTTTTTTGATCGTCTTCGAGAATGCGTTTGAATTCGCTTTCGACGTCTTCAGTGATTTTTCAAGATCATCGATCTTCTTCTGTGTTTCCTTCACATAGCCGTTGATGTCTTTCATACGGGACGCATAGTCGCTGTATGTAGTGCCTTCAACCATATTAACTCGCAATAACTGACGGCTTGCATCGATGGAGTCCATCATGCTTCCTACTTCCGTTAACGTTTGCGCCATTGCCTGGCTTGTCTCCAGTTCTACTTTTAAGGAATCCACCTGCGACTGTAGCATTTCTCTTTCTTTCGTACCACAGCCTGCGACAAGAGCCGCAACAGGTATCACAAAAATTAGCTTTCTTAACATAAGGAGTTGATTTAGGGGTTATTAGGCAAAAATACGGTTGATTTTGATGCTATGGGGTTCGTCGAACCAAATTATTTTGAGTAACGAGTTAAGTGGGCGAATTGAGCGCCAACCCTGAGGAATTTTAACATTAACCGCTTTTGTTTTCCGCTTTGTGTAAAGGGCTTTAAATTTGTACAAAAAAAGAGGACGTCCTTTTATTCATGCCCAAACTGATAAACACGCGAACGCGTATCGCTGACCTGGGCAAACCCCGCATAATCATTATCGGTGGAGGTTTTGGAGGCCTTGAGGTGGCAAGTGGACTTAGTGGATCCCGTACGCAGACTGTTCTGTTCGATAAATACAATCACCATTGTTTTCAGCCCCTGCTGTACCAGGTAGCCACGTCCGGACTGGAAAGCAGTTCCATCGTGTTCCCGTTCCGCAAGCGATTCGACAGCGATGATTTTTTCTTCAGGCTGGGGGAAGTCACGCAGATCAAGCCGGAAGAAAACTATATCGAAACTTCGGTCGGTGGCGTCCACTACGATTACCTTGTCATTGCGAACGGCGCAACCACTAACTTCTACGGCATGAAAGATGTCCAGAAGCATGCACTTCCGATGAAAAGCATTATCGACTCCATCAAGTTGCGAAATATCATCATCCGCAATTTCGAGACAGCCCTGCTTTCGGATGACCCCGAGTTTGCCAACAGCCTTATGGATTTTGTGATTGTTGGCGGCGGACCAACCGGCGTTGAACTGGCGGGAGCTCTCGCCGAATTAAAGCTTCATGTTTTTCCCCGTGACTACAAGGAGCTGGAGATCAGCAATATGGATATTCACCTCATAGAAGCTACCCCGAGACTGCTGAATGGTATGTCTGATCAGGCATCCCGCAAAGCCCTTGAATACCTGGAAAAAATGAGCGTCAAAGTTCACCTGAATTCCGCTGTCAAATCTTATGACGGTTATGAAATTGTCCTCAACGGTGGCGACAAGCTCATTTCGAGAACCATGATCTGGGCTGCCGGCGTAACCGGACAACCGGTTGCCGGAATAAATGCCTCAACGCTCGGTCGTGGAGGAAGAGTTAAGGTCGATGAATTCAACAGGGTGCAGGGATATAACAACATCTTCGCTATCGGCGATGCCGCAGTCATGGAAGGAGATCCCGGTTTTCCCTCCGGTCATCCTCAGATGGCACCACCGGCAATGCAACAGGGAAGACTGGTGGCGAAAAATATCATACGCCTGATCGGCAAAAAACCACTTCAGCCTTTCCGTTATAAAGACAAAGGTTCGATGGCCACGATTGGACGGAACCGGGCTGTAGTCGATATGAAGGGTTTCAAGACCCAGGGAACATTCGCCTGGTTTATCTGGATGTTTGTACATCTCATCTCGCTAATCGGTTTCAAAAATAAATTTTTCGTTTTTTTTAGCTGGTTCTGGAGTTACTTCTCCTACGACAAAAGCAACAGACTTATCATAGCCCGTCCAACCGATGGCGTTCATTAATGGCAACATCACACGATAAAAATCCCAATCCCCTTACCGCTGCCGGAGTCCTGATTTCACTGGGGATAATCTATGGCGATATTGGAACCTCCCCAATCTATACATTCCGTTTTATCGTAGGACAACACGCGATCACAGAGGATCTGATTTTCGGCGGCTTGTCCTGTGTGTTCTGGACACTGACACTCATCACCACCATCAAGTATGTGTACCTCGCCCTGAGCGCCGATAACCGTGGCGAAGGAGGAATTTTCGCCTTGTATGCGCTCGTACGACGGTACAAAGCGGGTTGGGTTATTTTTCCCGCCATTATCGGCTGTGCCACACTGATCTCCGACGGATTTATAACCCCCGCCATAAGCGTAACGTCTGCGATAGAAGGACTTCGTGCCCTGAATCCCTCTATCACCAGCAACACCATTATTTCGATCGTTATTGTCATCCTCGTTGCGTTGTTTATTTTTCAGCAATTCGGGAGCGGTGTTGTGGGCAGGACATTCGGGCCTGTGATGCTCGTGTGGTTCACCTTCATTGCCGTGATCGGAGGGCTGCAATTGGTTCAAAACCTGGACGTGCTGCGGGCGGTAAATCCCGTGTATGCCTTTGACCTCCTGGTGAAGTATCCCGGCGGCTTCTGGATACTGGGCGCCGTCTTTCTCTGTACCACCGGAGCGGAAGCTATGTATTCGGACCTGGGTCACTGCGGGAAGGAAAACATCCGTGTTGGTTGGGGTTTTGTGAAGGTCGCCCTTCTGCTGAGCTATTTTGGTCAGGGGGCATGGATGCTGCAACATCAGGGACAGACGCTGGGCAGTAAGATCCCGTTCTATGAGATCATGCCCGAGAACCTTCTGATCTTCGGAATCATCCTGGCGACGATGGCTACCATTATCGCAAGCCAGGCGCTCATTTCCGGAACGTTTACGCTCGTTAACGAAGCCATGAAATTAAAACTCTGGCCGGCAACCCGGGTCCGTTATCCGAACCAGTTAAAGGGCCAGATCTATATACCGGCCATCAACTGGATCCTGATGCTGGGGTGTATCCTGGTGGTACTGATATTCCAGGAATCTGCACGCATGGAAGGGGCGTACGGACTGGCTATCACATTCGATATGCTGATGACCTCATCACTCCTTGTTTATTATTTCGCCGTTTCAAAAAAATCCATTGTCCAGGCGGTCGGGATGGGCATTTTATTCTTTTCCATTGAAATCGCTTTCCTGGTTTCCAACCTTAGCAAGTTCGTTCATGGTGGCTGGTTTAGTTTTACCATCGCTTCATTGTTTTTCGTGATGATGTTTGTTCTGCTCCGGGCGCGCTGGCTGAGGGATCTGCACACCGAGTTTGTGGATCTGAAACACTATGTAGGGATGATCCAGGATCTCCAGGCGGACAATACCATACCAAAAGAAGCAACGAACCTGGTCTACCTGGCGGTGGCCGACAGCAAACGATACATCGATTCGAATATCATTTATTCCATTTTCAAAAAACGTCCGAAAAGGGCCGATGTTTATTGGTTTTTGCATGTCGATACCGTGGATACCCCCTATACCAGCAAGTATTCGATCGATACCATTATCCCGAAGAAATGTTTCTTTGTACGGATGCGTCTGGGTTTCAAAACAGACCATCGGGTGAACCTTCTTTTCAACAAGATCATACATGAGATGGCTGATTCGGGCGAGATCGACCTCGTGAGCCCTTATCCGTCCCTGCACAAATACAGTATGACCGGTGATTTTAAGTTCGTGATTATTCATTCCTGGGCCTCGTCCGACAGTGAGGTATCAAGTTTTGATCGCGTCATCATCCAGGGATACAGACTGTTAAAAGATCACAGTCTCTCCACCGAGGAGCTTTACGGGATTGAGGCAGCGAACCTTGAAATCGAAAAAGTGCCCATCCAGGTCGGGCCGATGGCCAAAGTCAAGATCAAGCGGGAGTGGGAGGATTAGACCCGGTTTTCCATCTGCAGCACTTTTTAAAGTAAATCGCGCCATTCCCACAGCCGAAAACCTGAAAAGGCCCAAAAACGCACGTTTCAACGGGTACCAGCCGCATTTCACTCGTTTGTTATAATTACCCTTCTACTTTGGGATAAATACAGTGTATTACGTTCCCGCAATCGACATAGTTTTATCATGGGGAGGTCGGAGAATGCACACCCGGGATTTCGGCGTGAAAGCGCTTGGTGTGTGCTGTGTGCGCAAACATTTTTTCAGTTTTTACAAAGAAAAGTCTTTCCAAAATCATTACATTCGATTGAACTACCTCTATAATCTAATACTCTACCACCTAAACATTTTCTGCCGCATGACTTTAAAAATGAATTAACAATCCTGTCCCAATAGGCACCAGGCTTGCCTGTTGAGGATTTCCGCACCGCGGAAACAACTTTAAGTATTTATCAAACCCAACTATTCTATGAAGCAACGATACCAAATTTTAGCCGTCTTGCTGTTTTTTGTGCTCTCCAGCGTTACCGCTTTGGCGCAAAGGACTGTTTCCGGTACGGTTACTGACCCTGAAGGCGCTGCGATGCCCGGTGTCAACGTAATCGTGAAAGGCACATCAACCGGTACGACCACCGACACAAATGGTCTTTATAACATATCCATGGCTGAAGGAGCGAATACGCTCGTTTTTTCATTTATTGGCTATGCCAGCCAGGAAATTGAAGTAGGAACCCGAACCTCCGTAGACGTTTCTATGGCGGAAGACGTGAGCCAACTCAGTGAAGTCGTCGTTACAGCGCTCGGTGTTGAACGTAGTACACGTGCACTGCAGTCTTCTGTAACCTCCGTAAGCGGCGATAACTTTACACAGGCCCGTGAAAACAGCTTAGGTAATGCCCTCGCCGGCAGAGTGGCGGGTGTAAACGTTAGTAAAATATCCTCAGGACCTGCCGGTTCATCACGCGTTGTTATCAGGGGTGCAAAAACCCTTGGTTCTAACTTAAACCAGCCTCTTTATGTAGTCGATGGTGTTCCGATGACGAACAACAACTACGGACAAGCCGGTGTATGGGGTGGTGCCGACCAGGGTGATGGTATGAGCAGTATTAACCCGGATGATATTGAAACGATGACTGTATTAAAAGGTGCGGCGTCTGCGGCCCTTTACGGTTCACGTGCTGCGAACGGTGTTATCCTGATCACTACCAAAAAAGGTTCGAACAGGAAAGGTTTGGGTATTGAATTCAATTCGAATTACGTATTTGAAACCGTCAATAACCTGACTGACCTGCAACACAGTCACGGATCAGGAGCACTTGTTGGACCGACGTTGGCAACGCGCGTTGCGACGAAAGCCAATACGCTCACTGACCTGGCCAATGCATGGAACGGCGGATGGTATACGCAAGGATGGGGTCCTCGTTTCGACGGATCAAGCGTAGTTCAATTCGACGGCCAGACCAGGCCTTATTCTTATGCAGGTGACAACTGGGACCGATACTACCAGACTGGAAAAGCCTGGACCAACAGCATCGCTTTCACTGGCGGTAACGAGACTCAGAATTTCAGATTCTCCTTTGCCGATCTGCAAAGCGACGGTGTGATCCCTAATTCCGGATTTGACCGCCTTAACCTGTCCCTGTCTACCAATTCCAAATTTGGAAAAAAACTTACGCTGGTAACCAGTGTATTGTACTCCAATGAAGATGCTAAAAACAGGCCAAACGTATCCGATTCACCCGGTAACGGCGTGCAGGCGGTTTACGGATATGCCGGTGATATTAACGTTAATGACCTGAGGGGAAATCCCGATAAACTGGGTGCGGTACCAAGCCTGGAAGATCAGGTTGCGGGCGGCCTGACTATTTTCGACGGCAAACAACCTCTTGAAGAATACCAGGTATCCAGCAACCTCTGGGGCCAAAACCCATGGTGGACTGCTTATCAATTCCAGAATTCCGATGAAAGAGACAGGGTGATCGCAACCGGATCACTTCGTTACGACATCACGGACTTTTTGTATGTACAAGGCAAGATGGGTATGGACTGGTCAACCTCCCGTTACACACGCCTTACTCCCGAAGGAACCGGCTATCAGCGCGGCGGGTCCATGGGTGAAGGTGAAACCCGGATCCGGGAAACCAACATGGAGTATATGATCGGCTTCGATAAGGCGTTCGGTAAATTCAACGTGAATGCATTCTTCGGAGGTAACCGGATGCGCAGCTCATGGGAGCAGATTTCCGCCAATGGTAACAACTTCAACGTACCGTTCTTCGCGGCGATCAACAACGCAAGAGACCGGAACTACGGATATGGTTTTTCCGAAACAGGTATTAATTCCATCTTCGCATCGGCTGAAGTATCGTATAACAATTATCTGTTCCTGACCGGAACCTGGCGCAGAGACTGGTTCTCGGTTATTAACCCGGAAATCAACAATATCGACTATCCGTCAATTGGTGCAGCCTTTGCGTTCTCGGATGCATTCTCGGGATTGCCGTCATGGCTGAGCTTCGGTAAGGTCCGTGCATCTTGGGCACAAGTTGGTAACGCTAACTCGGTTGGCGCATACTCAACCGTTCCAACGTATTCTCTTGGTAATCCACACTTAGGCCGTCCGCTGGCATCGTATTCATCGGCAATGGGTAATGGTGGAAATCTTCCTAACCCCAACCTGATTCCTTTTACATCCACAGAAGCTGAAATAGGCTTGGATATCCGGATCCTTCAGAACCGGTTAGGCCTTGATATATCGTACTACAGCCAGAAAACAACAGACGATATCCTGAACGCAGGTATCTCCCGTGCTTCAGGCTTTGCATCAACTTCTGTTAACGTCGGTGAGATCACAAACAAAGGCGTTGAGTTCCTGCTGACCGGTACACCTGTTAAAGGTGCTCTCACGTGGAATGTGTCCCTGAACTTTGCCAAGAACACGAATGAAGTGGTTTCTCTTATCGAAGGCCAGGAACGCCTGTTTGTGGAAGAACCACGGACAAGAACAGCCGCTGTTTATCACGTCGTGGGGCAACCTTACGGTATGATCCTGGGATTGAAGCAGACGGTTACTCCCGATGGCCTGAAAGTATTTGATGCTAACGGAGCGCCTATAACAGACAACACCTACCAGGTTCTTGGAAACGGTGTACCTGATTTTACGGGCGGGTTGAATAACGAATTAACGTACAAGCAGTTTAACCTTTCCTTCCTGATCGATTTTAAATCGGGTGGTGATATCTATTCCGGTACAAACGTAAGGTTAACCGGCGCAGGACATCATAAGCAAACACTTGCCGGACGTGAAGGAGAAGCTGATCTGACCGTAACAGGCGTTACCCAGAACGGAACGGATGGTTCCGGTAATCCGATCTATGAGCCTTTCACAAAAACGCTTACACCGGGTGAAGCGCAGAACTATTGGAGTCAGCTGAGCAACAGGGCTCAGGAAAACTTCATATATGACGCTTCCTTCGCAAAACTGAGGCAAGTTACGTTCGGATATTCATTCCCTCGCACGTTGCTGAACAAGACTCCGATCAAAACGTTGACGCTGTCTTTTGTTGGACGTAACCTGGCGATTCTGTTCAAGAATGTGGATAATATCGATCCCGAATCCGGCTACTCCAGCAGTAATGCACAAGGGTTGGATTATTTTGGTATGCCGGCTACACGCAGCTACGGATTTAACTTAAGAGCTTCGTTCTAACCATTAATACGTAAAGAGATGAAGAATATAAATAAAATTTTGGCGACCGGTCTTCTTACCGCGCTATTGGTAACCGGGTGTGATACCGACGAGTTGCACGACTTGAATATTAACCCGCAGGCCGTAACGGAGATCAACCTTAATTTCATGTTTTCGGCGGCCCAGCTGGGATCGGCTTCAGGTGGATCTGCTGGTGACAACCGCTACATAGACTGGCGGACGAATATCGGAATGTGCGCATATGCTATCCAACAGCTGGCGAATGCGGGCGGCGGAATCGCTCCTGGTGACAAGTATACCCACAACCCCGAAACGTCGAATGCACCGTTCGAATTTATCTACGGTGATGAACTGAAAAACCTCGGTGAAGTACTTCGCCAGACAGGTGAAGGCGGATACGATGCAGGTAAGAAAGTAAACCTGAGACATGCATCAAGGATCCTCAGAGCGTTTCTCTTTCAGCGATTGACGGATTATTACGGAAGTGTTCCTTACACAGAAGCTATTCAGGCTGCTGGCGGCGGAACATTCTTTCCGAAATACGACAAGCAGAAAGACATTTACGACGACCTCCTGAAAGAACTGGATGAAGCCACGGGCGCGTTGAGCAGCTCAAATCCGGATGAAGGCTTTGCTGCGGCTGACCTCTTCTACAGCGGTGATATCGATAAGTGGAAGCGCTTCGGTTATTCACTCATGCTGAGACTTGCCATGCGAATTTCAGATGTTAATCAAACGACTGCCAACACCTACATCGCCAAGGCTGTTGCCGGTGGTGTTTTTACCAGCAACGATGACAATGTCTGGGTACCCATGTCCCTTACACCCAGCGAATGGACCAATCAGAACGGTATTTCCAGAGCGTTTTATCCCGGTGATGGCGGTCAGCCTTCTTACCTGAGCAAGACCCTCGTTGATTACCTCAAAGGTACCGACCAGAACTCTACTGCGGATGATGACCCGAGGCTTATGATCCTTAGCGGTGGAATCGCATCGTGGTCACCGACAACCTGGACACCGCTTAACACCGATCCCCTGGAACAAAAGGGAATGCCAAATGGCTATGATCAGGCTGGCCTGGATGTTTTTGAAGGCGGAACAGTAGTTCAGGAAACAACTTATTCAAGAATCAATTTCCTGATGCTTCAGGACGATGAGCCTTATATGTTGATGAATTACGGGGAAGTCAAACTGATGCTTGCTGAAGCAGCAGAAAGAGGACTTGGTGGATTATCCGCTGGCGCGGCCGAGGCACACTATAACGAGGGTGTTAAGGCTTCGATGCAGATGTATACCGAATACGACGCATCCCTCACCGTTTCCGATGCTGCCGTTACAGACTATCTTGCCACCTATCCATACGCTGGAACAACAGACCAGAAACTGGAGATGATCGGCGAGCAATATTGGGTTAACCATTTCCTCAACTGGTGGGAAGCATGGTCGAACTGGAGAAGAACAAATTATCCGGTGCTGACACCGACAAATTTCCCCGGTAACGAAACAGGAGGAACCATTCCACAACGGCTCCGTTACCATCCCCTGGAGATTTCAGGTAACCCTAACTTCGATGCAACCTCTACCAAACCCGATCAGTACACTACGAAAGTATGGTGGGCTGGCGGACCAGAGTAATCTAAGTCAGTAATGAATAACAAAAGGCCCTTGATTCTTCAAGGGCCTTTTTATTGTTCATCCGTCAATTGAAGCAACCGGTCATTCTTTCTTTTCGAAAGCCATAACTCCAGCATTGTTTCGTGCGACGATCAATAGGTCACGTCCGGAAGACTTTATGATTTTTGCGTCCCTGACTTCTCCTGTTACATAAATACCCATGTGCTTCCGGGCGACGAAACGTTTATCCGCACCGCCTTTCAGGAACACTCCCCTGCCCGCGTCATGCCGGCCAACCTGTGGCTTTAACGCGTAAATGTTACCGCCAAGCCAAATATCAACCGAGCCGTCCTTATCAAAATCATCGGCGACGATCGCGAAGACCGGGGACACCTGTGCCTCCAACGGCAAGGCTTCTAATGAAAATTTGTTCTGGTCATTCCACAGTACGGCGCTGGATAAATATTCTGCCTTATAGGCGATGGACCGGCTTCTGACTTCCGCTGAGAACAACGAATCGTACGTCTTATTTTCATAATCCTTGTATTTCAGGATCGATTTTCTCAACGCCGGCAGCTGTGATACGAGCTCTACTTTCGTCGCGAACGGATAGGCAATGGTATCGTTTGGAGGATACCAGTTGATCACAAATTCGCTTTTCCCATTCCCGTCAAAATCATTTACAAACATCGTGAGAGGCTGGCGAGACGATGCCCTGAACTTTGTATTCAATCCCCAGTTACCGAGGATAAAATCGGTATCGCCGTCTTGATCCAGGTCCGTCGATTCGACTCTGTTCCACCACCCGGTGCTGTTCGGGATCACCTGGTTCTTTTCAATGACGCCGTTGTCGTTGATAAAAATATTCACGGCCATCCAATCTCCCACGATAATAAGATCCTTGTCCCCGTCCGAATCCGCATCGGCCCAGGCTGCATCGGTGACCAACCCGATGTTTCCTAATGCGGGAGGCGCAACGTTCATCCATGTTCCATTATCATTATTCAGCAAGTAGCTCTGGGGTGGCAATCCATAATTTCCCGGAACGCAACGGGCACCGAGGAATACATCCATATCTCCGTCCTTGTCATAGTCATCTGCCTCAAGTGTGGAAAAGTTTCCGATCACCTGTGGCAGGAAACCGGGAACAATAGTAAAATTTCCGTTACCGTCGTTCTTGTAATATCGGATCGTAAAATAAACACGTTCCACAGCTGGCTGGTTTCCACCCGAACCGATCATCAAATCAAGATCACCATCACCGTCGTGGTCCAGCAACGCGCCGCATGTGCTTTCAAAACCTTTATCCCGGGTAAAGGATGCAGTTGGCTTTGAATAGAACGTACCATCCGTTTTCTGAATGAATAATTTATCCGGATCGCCGGCAGCGCCCAGCAGGATAAAATCATCCAGTTTATCGTTATTCACATCGCCGGAGATCAATCTTGGTCCTTCCGTAGACAGCATGCGGGGCAGGAGTATCTCATCGTTAAAATCATTCTGTTGATTTTCCTGATGCATGGCATTGCCGCGGATGACACTGCTGCTGATTTCCCTGAATTGCGTTTCATCGCCTTTCGAAACGTTGCGCTTTACCGGGGATGCATCTGCATAGGCCAGGGTAAGTGATCGGTTCGTTTTTATCCCCGGCAACACCTGAACTTTTCCGTCAGGCCACAACACCTCTATTGAATCTATCAATTCGGTACTTCCCACACCAAAAAGCAACAGAGGTTCGATACTGCTCTCAAAACCCCGGGCATTAAAATTCTGAAGAACACGGATCTCACTCTTTGTCTTAACGGTAACCTGCGCTCCGATCCCAAAACGATTTCCGTCCGGGCCGGCGAATCTTATTTTCAAAAAATGGTTTGCCGGATTTTTGTCAGCCTCATTTTTGTAAACAAAACCGGGTGAGTTGATATTGTTTACCACCAGGTCCAGGTCGCCGTCATTATCGAGGTCACCGTAGGCGGACCCATTGCTGAAGGAAGGCTGCCCGAGTCCGAGTGCTTCTGCCCTGTCCTCAAAGGAAAGTTTTCCATTCGGCTGGAAGGCATAGTTCGGGAGCGGAGCCGACGGCATATAGGAAATAAAGTCGCGGTCATCGTACTTACCCTGCTTGGAGACTATCTCATTCCGTTTTTCCCTGTCGCCGATGAACTCCCGGAAATCCATTGACATGATGTCTCTGAAAATTCCGTTGCTGACGAAAATATCCTTGTTACCATCATTTTCGAAATCGAATATCAAAGCACCCCAACTCCAGTCCGTTGAAGCGACCTTGGCCATCAGGGCGATCTCCTGAAAATCACCGGCACCGTCGTTCAGATGCAAACAATTCTGAACCATTTGGTAGTGAAAATTCGCCCGGTACTTGAGATCTTCCAGGTGATAGGGATCAAAAGCGATAGTTGTTTTGAGCCTGGAGTTATCCGCAGGTAACATGTCGGTCGTAAATATTTCGGGGGTTCCGTCATTATTGATGTCGGCAATATCGGCTCCCATACTGGAGATGGAGCAATAGTCCAACCGTTCGATCAATTCCTCTGAAAACTTGCCGTTCCCCTTGTTGATGTACAGGTAATCCCTTTCCCAGAAATCATTGCTTATATAAATATCCGGAAGGTGATCGTTATTCAGATCACTTACGGCGACTCCGAGCCCGAATCCTATTTCGCTGCTGTATATGCCTGCATCTGTAGTTACATCATGAAAGACGCCGTTGTCATTTCTCATCAGTTTGTCGCCACCTGCATCCGGTACTTCTCTCACTTTCTTATACAATTCTATTTTTCCCGGATCCTTAAAACTGTTGTTCAGGATGTAACAGTCAAGGTCTCCATCGAGGTCATAGTCGAAAAATGACGCATGTGTTGAATACCCTTCATTGTTCAGGTTGTATTTCTTTGCCTGTTCGGTGAAGGTAAGGTCGCCGTTGTTGATGAACAGCTCGTTTTCACGGTCGCCCCCTTCCACATCGCCCGAATTACACACATAGATATCCAGGAAGCCGTCATGATTAACATCAGCCATGGTTACACCGGTACTCCAGGCCATCGTTCCTCCGACACCCGCCTTTTCCGTAATATCCTCGAAAACCAGATTTCCCTTGTTCAGGTAAAGCTTATTTTTCTGCTGATTCGCCGTGAAGTAAATATCAGGAAGGGAATCGTTATTAATATCGCCGATAGCCACGCCTCCGCCATTGTAAAAATTCCGATAGGTGAGAATATTGAATTTTTCTTCGTCTACTACCCGGTTGACAAAGTCGATATGTGTGTCCTCAGAGCCGAGCAGCCTGAACAGGGCGGTTTGTTCACCGTCGGAGTTTTCCTCACTCTTTTCATCGCATGCCGAAAGACAGATGGCGGCGATCATAATCGCAGAAAATGAAACTTTGTATTCAACGCGACTAAAATGCATAACAAGAAAGGAACTGGTAGAAAGTAATCTGTTTAAAATATGAGGACCGCATCATCAGATCAGGTATTATACGGGGTTGATATGAATTTAATATCATAAATCACATACCTACCTGGGGAATACACCATCGCCATTGGATCCCATATAAGCCCCCCATACCGGTGGCTTTTTTACGCGTACCGGTGTGTCTATCCGTTTAATGGTCATTCCCATAAACGACAACAGATCTCCGGCATGATAATATTGACAACTTATGATATCCAAATACCCGTCGTTATCGAGGTCTCCTATCCACGGTGTGGAGAAAATATTCTTGAATCCCGGCGCCTGATCAATGAGCTGAAACGATCTTTTTTTAAAATCAATAGCCATCAGTTTGTTCTCCATTTGTCTGGGCGATTTGCCGGTGAATCCCAGGCTGCAATCAAATTCATTAATACTGATAATCGCTTCATCCACTCCATCGCGGTTTATATCAAAAACCACCGGCGAAGAATAACCCGTACAGCCCATGGAGTCGAGGTAGGCCATCCTTCCATCCTTTCCGTCGAGCATAACCTGGAGCGACCCGGTGCTGTTGGGCCATTGACCTTTGCTGGTGAAGGTAAAAAAATCCGGGATATCGTCGTCTGTGAAATATCCCACGGCGAAGCTATTGCTGCATTCCGTATCCTTGATCGTTTGCTGCCACAATATCTTCTGATCCCGTCCGTCGATTGCAAAGACCGAACTTCCGTGCGAGATTCCGACAATATCGAAATAACCGTCATTGGTAATGTCAGCGATGGAAGGAGGAGCAATAAATCCGTGTCCTTTTTCCGATGCGATGATTTTTGCATTCACGAGTCGCCGCGCCTTCAGGTCGGACAGGGTAGACATAAACAGATGGCCGTCGATCGTCTCACCGCCTGTTCCAAAGATCACGGTGTATTCTTTACTATCGGGTTGGACGAAGCACAGGGGTGACATATACGATTCTTTGCCATCCGGCATGGTGTCCGCAGCAATGACTTCGCCGGTCCTGATATCAAACAACATCAGGACTCCGGGGAAACGATTCACTTCGCTGTAAGGGTCGGCCTTTGAATTACCTCCATTCACGGTCAACAGATCCTGGAATCCATCGTTGTTTTGATCCGGGACCAGGACGCTGTTATTAAAATTGTAACGGGCATACTTCACGATGGAGTCCTGCTGATGCTTCGTGTGGTCGTACTTCCAGATCAGTTCACCGGTCTTACCATTCAGGGCCTTAAAATTCGGCGATCTGCCTCCGATGAACACGTCTTTGACACCGTCGCCGGTGATATCATAAAACGTGGCGGATCCATAGACCTGGTCCGGGGCCTCCTGCTGCCACAATAACTTACCGGTTTTGCCGTCAAATGCAATGATCCCTTGTTTGCTTACCTGGTATTCGTTCTTACCCGCACCCATTACGATGTCCAGTACTCCATCTCCATTCAAGTCTGCTGTGCGCGGCGAAGATTGCGATCCGATGATCGATAGATCTTCCTTCCATATCACCGTGCTCTTTTTCTTGCTACAACCAGCTGACAATGCAACTAAGAATATAAAGCAACTTATGGTGACGCCATTTCCTTCTGACAAACTTCCTTTCACTGGTGGCATAATTCAAATCGGTCGGTGAGGTTTTTATGTGAGGCAGGGATCAGCCTGAAAAGGGAGGCTGAAAATAAGGTACGCAGAACGAAAAAGTACATCGCATAAACAGGTAAATCCCGGGTGAGTAAAGATAACCAAAAACCCCGAAAGCGGAAGGCAAAAGCACCTAATATCCAGCGGTTTAGAATGTTCAAAATAAAGCCTGCCGATCATCTAAAAATACCTCATTCTGTTTTAACTTGTCTTGGAAAAGCCCGGCCTTTCGCCCCTGAAATCATGCGCCACGTGTGTCCATTCCTATCTCGTCGAATCCTCCTTTTATACTTACCATTCACCCTGTTGATTTACAACACGGCAACAGGCCAACAGCCCTTGTTTGAATCGCAGCCGTCACAACGAACCGGTGTGACTTTCAAAAACACGCTGCAGGAGACCCCGAAATCAAATGTTCTTACCTACGAGTATTTCTACAACGGCGGAGGTGTCGCTGTCGGTGATATAAACAACGACGGGCTCGACGACGTGTACTTCACGGGAAATATGAAACCCAATGCTTTATACATCAACCAGGGCAACTTCAAGTTCAGGGAAATCGCAGCGGCCGCCGGTGTAGACTGCAAAACCGGGTGGAAGACCGGGGTAACCATGGCCGACGTGAACGGCGACGGGAAACTGGATATTTATGTATGCTACTCCGGAAAAGGCGATCCTGAAAAAAGGAGGAACAAACTTTTTATCAACAACGGTAACCTGACCTTTACGGAAAAAGGAAAGGAAACGGGGTTGGACGATCCGGGCCATTCCACCCACGCGTCCTTCTTCGATTACGACCGCGATGGCGATCTCGACATGTACCTGCTCAACCACAACGTGGTCGTTATACGGGAGTTTGAATACGCGAACGCAAAAGTCACCCGGCACCCGTATGCGGGAGATAAACTTTTCAGAAACGATAATGGCCGTTTTACCGATGTCAGCGAGGCGGCTGGTATAAAAGGAAATCCGCTGGGATTCGGGCTGGGCATAACGGTGGCGGATATCAACAAGGACGGCTGGCCGGATATGTACGTATCGAACGACTACGTGGAACCCGATTACATGTATATCAACAACGGCGACGGCACCTTTACGGATCGCATGACGGAATACGTCCAGCATATCTCCTACTTTTCCATGGGATGCGATATCAGCGACATCAACAACGACGAATGGCCCGATATCTTTACGGTCGATATGCTTCCGGAGGATAATAAAAGACAAAAACTCCTGTATGGTCCCGAAAATTACGAACACTATGCGTTGATGGTACTAAACGGTTTCTATTTCCAGAACATGCGGAACATGCTTCACCTGAACAATGGTAACGGTACCTACAGTGAAATCGGCCAGCTTGCCGGCATCTCGAAGACAGACTGGAGCTGGGCTCCCCTGTTTGCAGACTACGACAACGACGGCTGGAAAGACCTTTTTATCACCAATGGATACTACCGCGACTATACGAACCGGGATTTCCTGAAATACAAGGGCGACTACTATTTTCAAAAATCAAAGGCGAAGGAAAAAGCGGACACTTTCCACCTGGTCAGTACCATGACCTCCACACCGGTGCATGACTATATGTACAAAAACAACGGTGATCTCACGTTCACGGATAAGAGTACGGACTGGGGTTTAAATGAGGGCAATTTTTCCAACGGAGCCGCTTATGCCGACCTCGACAACGACGGAGACCTCGACCTCGTTGTCAATCATCAAAATGAAACAGCTTCGGTGTTTAAGAATCATACGCGGGAACGAATGCCCGGGAATCATTATCTCCAGCTGATCCTTCTCGGTACCGGCAAAAATACGAGAGCAACAGGCGCCAAAGTTTACGTTTATACAAAAGGAAAGTCGCAATACCTGGAGCATATGTCCACGCGCGGTTTTCAATCGTCGGTGAGCGACCGGATCCATGTCGGACTGGGTCAGGTGGACACTATCGATTCCCTTCGGATCACCTGGCCATCCGGCAGAGAAAAAATACTGAGGGATGTAAGATCCAACCAACTCATCACGGTAACGGAAGACCCCGGCGATGAATTCAAAATCGTGAAAAGCCCGCCGCAAACGACCACGGTTCTTTCGCCGGTGGACTCACCTTTACTTTTCGAACACATCGAGGAAGGATATAACGATTTCAAACGGCAGCCGTTACTGTCGACCATGCTAACCCCTTGCGGACCGGTAATGGCGTCCGCGGACGTCAACAAAGATGGAAGGACGGATATTTTTGTGGGAGGCACGCAAGGCACAACGGGAAAACTTTTCCTGCAAAATACCAGAGGGGAATTCAAGGAGACCGTTATAACGGGTATCAGCAGCAAGCATACCGACGCGGATGCAACGTTCATCGATGCAGAGGGAGACGGTGATCCGGACCTCTATGTTGTAAGCGGCGGGTATAACGAGTATTCAGAAACCGACAAAGCACTGCAGGACCGGTTGTATATCAACGACGGGACCGGTAAGTTTGCGCTCTCAACGGATATTCTACCCGAAATGCTTGTCAGTAAATCCTGCGTCGCCGCCTCCGATTTTGATCACGACGGCGATGTTGACCTTTTTGTGGGAGGCAGGGTTATTCCGGGAAAGTACCCCGTCCCGCCAAAAAGCTTCATGCTCCGGAATAACGGGGGACGTTATGAAAACGTTACCGAACAACTATCAGCGGCGCTCCCATCGATCGGGATGGTCACCGATGCAAAATGGATCGATGTGAACCAAGACAGATGGGATGACCTTGTGTTGTGCGGCGAATTTATGGGCATCGAAGTATTCCTGAACAACGCGGGTAAAACACTCGAACGTTCCACTGAAAAATATTTCGACGCTCCCCTGCCGGGTTTGTGGAACCGTATGGTGGTCTATGATTTTGATCACGATGGAGATCAGGATATTCTGGCGGGGAACCTCGGACTAAATACCCAGCTCCGCGCGAGTGTGACAGAACCCCTTACACTCGTGTACAAGGATTTTGACAACAACGGATCGATCGACCCGATCCTTAACCATTATATTCAGGGGAAATCGTACCCGTTCGCAAGCCGTGATGAGCTGCTGGACCAGATGTACAGCATGCGAAGCAGGTATACCAGCTATGCCTCATATGCCGGCGTGCAGCTCGGCGATATTTTCACGGCGAACGAACTGGCCGGAGCGGCGACGCTTAGAGCGACCCATCTGGAAAGTGTTTACCTTGAAAATAAGCAAGGCAGGTTTATTGTTCACAGTCTTCCTTCCGCGGCACAATTCGCGCCGGTCTATACGATGGCTCTCATCGACTACAACAAGGATGGAAACATGGACGTTATTCTGGGTGGAAATCAAAGTTCGATCCGCATCCGGATCGGCGTGATCGACGCAAATTTCGGAACGCTCCTGGAAGGGGATGGCAAAGGTGGTTTCCGGTACATTCCCCAAACCGAATCAGGTCTGCGCATAACGGGAGACGCAAAATCCATGCAGGTGGTGATGGTGAACGGTACACAGTATCTTTTTGTCGGCATCAACAATGTCGGAACCCAGGCGTATAAATTAAATTGAGCAATGAAAAAATTACACGTTATCGTACTGTGCCTGTTGGTGGTTTTCGACGCCTTTCCGCAGCGAAAGGTTCAGCACCAGCAGGAACTTCAACTGCTGGCCGACAATGTTTTCAGTCTGTCGGAGGTCATGCTTCACGACGTTGCCAACCCGCCGGCTGCCAGCCGTTTTTACGCATATGCGATGTTGGGCGCATACGAGGTCGCACTCCGCGCGCAGCCGCAGCGGTTACCCGACCTTGCCTCGAAGTTTCATACCAACCCGGGTATCCAGGGTCCTGCCCTTCCCAAAAATTTCAACCTCTCTTTTTGTACTAACTATGCACTGCTCCAGGTAGGCAGACAGATCATGCCTTCCGGCGAACTACTGGCTGAAAAACAACAGGCGCTTGTTTTGTACTTCAGGAAAAAGAAAAAAATTGCCAGTGAAGACCTTGATCTCCAGATAAACTTCGCCCGGGAAATTGCCAGACAGGTTATTGAATACGCGCGGGCTGACGGGTACAACAAGCTAAGCACCTATACGCGGTACACACCGAACAAAGCCGAAGGTCATTGGTACCCGACACCTCCCGAATACATGGGCGCGATCGAGCCACGATGGGAAACCGTTCGTCCATTCCTCCTGGATTCGGCGAGTCAATTTGCGCCAGCACCGCCGGCCGCCTTCAGCAGGGATACAACGAGCTCCTTCTTCAAACAAATGAACGAAGTATATACCGTGACGAAAAAACTTACCGAAGAACAGCGAAAGATCGCCAGTTTCTGGGATTGTAATCCGTTTGCCGTAACCTATTCCGGGCATATGGCTATCGGGCTGAAAAAAATTTCGCCCGGCGGGCATTGGATGGGAATCTCCGGGATTGCGTGCAAGAAGGCCAATATGCCCCTTGACTCTGCAATCCTCGTTCATACCATGGTAGCGATCACGTTACACGATGCTTTTATCAGTTGCTGGCAGGAGAAATACTCAAGCGACCGGATCCGCCCTGAAACGGCGATCAATAAATACATGGATCCGTCGTGGCGTCCCCTCCTCCAGACACCACCCTTCCCGGAGTATACCAGCGGACACAGCGTTGCTTCTTCATCCGTGTCGGTGGTACTTACATACCTGTTCGGAGAAAATTTCGGATTTACAGATACATCGGAAGTGTATTTTGGTCTGCCGGAAAGAACATTCAAATCGTTTTACCAGGCTTCGGATGAGGCCGCGATTTCACGCCTGTACGGAGGTATTCATTTCAGGGACGCATGTGAGAATGGTGTGTTGCAGGGAAAACGCGTCGGTCAGTTTATGATCGACAGGATTTTCAGTGTGACGGCAAACTGACGCATTCGGAAAGGCAAAAAAGCAAAGGCATGAAAGAATCAGCCTTTGCTTTTTAGTGAATCAGCGAATTAAAAATCCTAGCGGTGTTTTCCCGCCATATTGAATGCGAGATACACCTGACCAACGGAGTTCCTGGCGTTTCCCAATAGATTTTTCGCACCGTCGCTCCGGGCAATTTCATTCAGGCCGTAGTTGTAACGTGCACCGAGCTGGACATCCCCCAGGTTAAAACCAATTCCTCCTACGAGTCCGTAGTCCCAGTTGTCAAAGTTCTTGCGGTCCAGTTCCACGAAATCGTCACCCAGGTCACCATCTGTATCGATAGAAGCGCCAACGAGATATGCCCAATACGGACCTGCATGTATTTCAGCTACATTGCCCAGCTTAAATACAGCCAGTATGGGAATATCCAGATAGCTCAGGTTGAATTTCGTCTCCTGGTCAATAATACCAAAGTTGGACGTCACCCGGTTTCCCTTTGTTGAGAAGTTTAGCTCCGGTTGCACGGCAAAACCCTCGGTGACAAACAACTGTCCGTACACACCGGCGTGGAAACCCACCCGCGCGTCGCGGTCCGTTACTTCGTCTGTGATCAGGTTACTCAAATTCAAACCGCCCTTGATCCCGGCCCTCGCCCGTGGACGGTCGCTGTCCAAATTGGTTTCACTGGTTGTCGATTCGGTCTGCGTCTTTACAGTTGTCTCGGTGGTGGTTTCCGTTTGCGCCTGAGAGCGGAACGACATAACCAATAGTATCGTAACGATTACACCGATAAAGAGCATATTTTTTTCAAACTCTCCTTGTCGCATTTTCATAAATATCATGTTTAGATAAGAACCGGTTTCATACCAGAAATCATGATGCCAAACTAATAAGAGAGGTGTTTTTGCGTTCTTTTAACGGCGTGTGGTGCACTACTCGTGCTATGTGTCAATTCAATGGGCTCATGGCTCCTCACACTGTGGATGTTTGGCGACAGTAAAAAGACTGTATGGGGATTGAAATACCCTTTTATGGCGATATGATCTGCCGCACCTGAGCATGCAGGTTAACGGATGTATTCCCACTCCCACACTTCGCCGTCATCCGGATCAACAACAACGCCATTCCATTTAAATGAATTTCTCCGCAGGATCTTTACGGAATAATTTTCTTCCATCAGCGTTCTGGCCGTGACGGTTACACCGGGGTCTGTAGATTTTGCGAGTTGGACCAACTGCCGGCATATCTCTGTTCCGATGCCCATTTTTTGAAATGATGGAAATGTTCCATAAGCAATTTCCACCCTGCCGCCGATGGGTCTTCCCTTAAATCCCGCGTTACCCACCCAGGTATCATCCATTCTTGCATAATATCCTATCCAGGGCACGCTGTATCCTATTTTTGCATAGTACAGCACAGACATTTCAAGTGTATCCCTGCATTCCGGATCCTCCATAAAACCGGCGTTCTCGGAAAGTTTTTCCCGTATGGGCACGAGACTGATCGGTGTCATGGGCTTTATCGATTATTATTTCATGTCAGCACAAAGAGTACGCTTCAACAGGATTCGTTCACCTGTAAAACTTCATCGCCATATTGAATATACTGTGAATGGCGCGGACCGGAAGGTCTTTCGCAGGATCGACGAACATCACTTTCATGCGTGAACGATTCTGCCGGATCAGGGCAGGATGTTGTATCCGCTTTCCTTCCACGATACCGAGGTAAGGCTGCCCGGTTTTCCGGTCAACCCAGACATAACAAAACATTTTTCCATTATAACAGAAAAAAGGCATCTTATACTTCCACGCTTCGGTGATGCCGGCGTTATACCGGAGTATAAGCTGACGCATGGCAAGCAAACAACCCTTAACCGGTTCCTCCTTCTGCATGTAAAAGTTATCCGTTTCTTTGATCATCGATCATGACGGTTGTTACAGTTTTTTCGCCTTCACAAGATAAGAAATAATGACAGGCGATATCCCTGAATTAAAATTTACACTAACTTGCTTATCGTCCAGGCAGCCTACTATGAAGAAAATCAACAATGAAGGGGCGTCTCGCTATCTTCCCAAAGCAGCCCTAACAGCATTTGTTCTCACCTCATTTTTGTTTTGTTCCTTCTCCTCGGTTGCGCAACATCCGTTGATCGGCACCTGGGAGATGGTGTCAATCAGGGGAATCAACGCGGATGGAGTGGACTTTGAAATCGACACATCCACGGTGAGGGAAACCAAGATCATCACACCTACACATTACATGCTGATCGCCCGTGATGTGCGCGGGGATTCACTGGTCTTCAACAGGAGTTATGCAGGCGCGATCCGCCTCGATGGAAATAAATATATCGAGATCCCGCAACAGGCTTCCGTTCAGATTTTCGATAACGTTAAAACCGATTTTACCTGGAAGGTGGAAGGGGACACCTTCACCCAATCCGGAACTTTTACCCGGCCCGACGGGAAAAAAATCGTCCTGCACGCGATGGTGTTCAAACGCGCAAAAACCGAACATTCCTATCCTAAAAATCCGGCAATCGGAACATGGTCTCAACTGTCTTCACAATACGTCAATTTCGACGGCAGCCGTGAATCCCATACCAGCGAAACCGCGACCCGGCTCCACATTATCACACCGACACACTGGATGCGTATCAGTCACAGAAATAAAAAATTCGAACATGCGATCGGCGGAACCTATACCATACGGGGTGGAAAGACCTATCCCGTTCTCCTGTATACGTCGTCCGTTTCCTTCCTTGGTAAAACGGAAATGACGGAACGTGTAAAGAACGGCCAGTTAATCGTTCAGGGAACAATGACAACACCGGATGGAAAAAATTTCACGTGGGAAGACATATTCAACCGGGTAAACCAGCCTTAACGAAGCATGCTGAAAAAATCAATATTTAAAGCGCTGGCCAGGCTGAACAAACTGATCCTTCCGCGATACAGCAAACGTGATATCAACCGCCTGTCAAAGCTTGACAAGATCGTTGTTGCATACCGGTACTGGATCACCATTCATGCGCTTGATTAGATACCGGTAGCAAGTCACTTACTCTCCACCAGTTTTTTGATCTCCTGTAGTATCGGGTTCCATCCCTCACCATTATTAAAGGCTTCAATGTAACGTCTCTCCCCCTCCGCGACGGTTGCATAGTCGCCCTGTGTTACGGTGAGAATCACATGATCCGTTTCAACGGTAAGATCGTACGTAACGGTAAGATAGTTTTCGGATGTATCGTCGATCGCCGAGTTCGGGTCGATGGTCGTGTAGACCAAACGCTTCTCAGGCTTAATGTCAACGATCTCCCCTTTCACAAAGACCATTTCCTTGCCTTCATACGTACCTTTCCACAATAGCGGACGTCCTACTTGCCAGTCCGAAACTGTCGCGCATCCGAACATGTATTTTTTTGTTTGCTCCGGGTTGATCAGCGCATCCCACACCGCGGACACCGGCGCTTTGATGGAGATGCTGTTCTTTACGAAAAGTGATCTGGTCATTTCTTTTTTATTAACGTTGACATCGTCAAAATACAATGCAGGCACTGACAGCGTTATGTCAGCAGCCCGGCGGATAGCGCATTTATTTTTCCACGGTATCGTTTCCCCGGCTAACAGAAAAACCGGGTTCCGTTTGTGAGTTCTCTTCATCAAGCATTCCAGGGAAGCCCAACGTATCGCGGTAGACGTCCGAATAACGTCGGACAGAGAGATATTCCGCCTGAATCGTTCTTGTTATCATACCCAATCAGTTGCGAAAAGGTGGGCATATAATCCCGGAATGCGGAAACGTGATATATCATTTCGGAAAACGGACCGCACGTTTGGCAATTGATGCGGTTCAGAGATGAGGCATGAAGCGACGGATTCGCTCCATGTCTATTGTGATATGAGCGGAACGTTTACCTGGAAACCTTTACTTTGACCGCGTTCGGTCCCTTGTGACCCATTTCCACTTCAAAGCTTACTTTGTTATTTTCCTTGATCTGATCGATAAGTCCGTTCACGTGAACGAATATACTTTCCTGGGTCTCCTGATCTTTGATAAAACCGTATCCCTTGGAATCGTTAAAGAAAGTAACGATACCGCTACGCACAATATCCTGTTTTACATTTCCCTGTTTCGGAACTCCGATCTGGATATCTTCGCCACGAACGGCCTTCTTTTTGGTTGGATCGGGAGGAGTCGACGAAATATTCCCGTTTTCGTCCACATAGGCCATCATTTCATCGAGACTTTTCCCCTCTTTGGCATTAGCCCTCCGTTCTTCTTTTTTCTGCTCCTTATCCTGCCTTTTTTTCTGCTTTTTCTTCTCTGTTTCTTTTTTGTTCCAAGTCTCTTGCGATTTACCCATAGTTTTTATTGATTCTTTTTGATTTGTTTCTATTAACGAATGACAGACCCCCGAATCTGACCGGAATTGACAACATATGCTTCCAGAAAAACGAAAGGAAGACGCAAATTACAATATTCTTTATTTATCTAAAAGCAGCCCCGCTGTATTCCGGCCAGGCAAGGAGCGTTCAGCGTCTTTTGTCACAATTGGTGGCCCTATGACCGCCGTTTTAAAGCGACCTTCATGGCTGGGAAAATCGCTTCGGGAACAATCGAACGTTTCGCTGGTGCCCAGAAGGTTGTTTTTTAGGGCCTCAATTAGCTAATGAACACCGCTATCGATCCAGAGATGGCTGTACCAATGCCACCCTCCGTTGCTGTCGGGTACCGTAAGGGTATACAGGGTTCGTCTCCGTCCGGTGATCGGTTTAGCGGATTGGATCGTGATCCGGGTAGAATTACCGCTGTTTTCGACAACGCGGAGGGTACATTCCCCACCCTGGACAAAACACTGAAGTTGCTTCAGGTTAAGGCCTGTATTGTCAATCGTCAGTTCCAACAGTGGCTTCTTACCCGCGGGCATGATAAAGTCAGGGGGTGATTCCTTCAGGATCTTCAATGCATGCATGGATACCTTTTCGGTAAACTTTGCCGCCGAAGAATATGCTTCCGCCATGGGAAACCGGGGACAATTGAAAGGATCCGTACCGGCGTGGATTACACCGGAATTCTGGGCTGCGGCAGCAACAAATCCAGCAGCCTTAACGATATCTTTCATCCGAGGATCGAACTCACCATATGGATATGAAAACACCGTCGGTGTCACGTCCAGGTGTTCGGTTATCATGGACTGGCTCAGTTCGATTTCCTCCCGGAATGTGTTGTACCGCGACGACTCCCCTTCGTTCAGAAAAAAGTCGTGGGAATGGGTGTGATTACCAATTTCCACGCCGCCGTTCTTTACTTCTCCCAATTCCTTCCAGTTCATATAGTCACCTCCTCCGACAGTCTTCGTGTTAATGAACAAGGTTGCCGCAAACCGGTACTTCTTCAGCAGCGGCCAGCCATTCTTATAAAAGGACTTGTATCCATCGTCTATGGTGATCACGGCAGTTTTCCGGTGCGGTTCGCCGGATCCCAGGTACCGCATAGCATCTGAAAATGAAAGGACCTGGAAATTATTTTTACTCAGGTAGGCCAGATGCTCCTCAAAGTCTTTCACCGTGGTGTTGGTCGTCGGGTATCTCGAGTCACCGAAACGATGATAGATAAAACAAACCACCTCCTTATCACCGCCCGCGGGAGTAACTTCTGCAACCGGTTTCGCGGAACAACAGATGAAGAGCAGGATCAAAACAAACGGTATTCTTATTCTCATACACGTATTCCCTTTTTCTTTTGTGGATACAGGAATTGTTGCTTCTAGTCTTCGATCAGGTATTGAGGGTCAAGGGTAAATTTATCGTATTGCGTAAGTTCATTCTGTAAAATTACGGCCTTCAGTTGATTCGTGTACGATGTCCGGCGTTCTGAAAAATTCTTAAGGTGAGGTAAAAGTTCAAATGGATCACTCTTCTCAAGCCTTGCTTTCCGGAGGTCATTATACGCAGGAGCTGATCCGAGGATCTCGAAATAGTGTATAATTGACGCCGACATATTCTCGTATGTGCGGATATAAATAGTTTTATTTTGTCTCGTTTTTCCCGCAGGGATCCGCGGTTCGTTTGTGTTATAAGACCAGATCCCAAAAAGATTATTTCCCTGCCGGAAAAATCGCGACTGTCCCCATCCACACTCTACAGCAGCCTGGGCCAGCACGATGCAGTTCGGCAATGTTCCCATTCGTTCCAGCAGATCCGCCAGGTCCGCTGCCTTATACCTTCGTTTCAGATCGAGATAACGTATGCTATCCCTGTCGCTCCAGTCATCTTCGGTTGACAATTCCCTCATCCTTAACTGATCCATATCGATCCCATGCTTGGCGACCAGTAAGGCGGGAAGCACCGCGGAAATAAATTTCGCTTTTGCCTCGGGGACCGGAAGGTTCTCCAGGCCGGAGATATTTGTATACATAACAGGCTTCACCAGGATATCGGAGACCGGAACGATCTGGCTTAAAGATTTAACGACAACTGTTTCTGTTTTGACGGAGTACGTTTTTTCCTTCTTGCATCCGGCGAATATAGCCGGCAGGAGAAATCCGGTAATAAAAAAAACCGGTCTTGGAATGCTGAAATCCATATATCAAAGATAGGAAGTAAAAACGCCGGCTTTAGTGTTTTTCCCCTGTTTTAGGTAAGATATTCCCGCGGGTTCAACCCAGCTTACATGGCTATTCGCTTTGATCAGTTCTGTCTTTCCCTTTCCTCCAGTCGAGTAAAACAATATTCCATGCTTCCTTGTCCGGCGCTACGTATTCGTGGATTGTTTTAAAACCGACGCGACTGTGTGCATTCATCGACCGGCTGTTGCTGGCAGCTATTTCCGTCACGGCAAAATCGTACTTCTCCCGGAAGCGTTCAATGTAAAGCCTGTAACACTTGTCCAATACTCCCTGACCCCGGTAATTTTTGTCCACACAAACCTGTCCAACTACCATATAATGATACTTCGACAACACGGAATTTCCGTAGGCAATCGTTTCAAATGCTTCAAACATGGGAACCAGTACGGGGATATCGTTCCTGGATTTGTCTGTCATCGCCAGCAGGTAGGCAATCACTTCATCATTGTCTTTTGCAATGACGCTCTGTTCAATGGCATTCATCTTCTGAAGATCTTCCATTCGGTGATGTACTGTCACAAAACCCTGGCTCAGGATTTCTTCGCGGGTGAGGTTTACCGGCAGGTTTCTTTTTTGAAGATCAAGAATTCCCAACAGGTCGCTGTCGTTTTTTGCCGTTGTGTAAGTGATCATACGTTCTAAAATCAGGGCTTAAAATAGTAAAGTTATCCTGATATTTCACCGCGGGGTCAATTTCACAAATGAAACAAGAAGATGTGGTTGAAATTATTTCCTGGCCAGCTTCAGGTGATTCGTAAGTTCATCCCTGATAACGATATACTGGTCGCTGTTGAGTTCCAGTGTCCAGCCATCGCCTTCCAGCCTGTCCATACGTATCACCAACGGCATGGTAACTGTGATCTTATCCCAGCCGGTACTCATCAACGCGCCGTTGTTCACGGTAAGGATACCCCAGTTATCCGTTACTCTGAGGTTGGGGTAAACGGTTCCATGCCCGTCGAGCGGAATAAGGTTACCAGGGTCGAAGGAAACACTCATCATTTCAAAGGGAATATCAAAGTGGGGTGCACGGATAAATTTTGTCACCAGGTCTTCTGTTATTTTCCGGTTCCCTTCGTCCCGTGATGTCTCCTCGCCGGAAATTCTCTGGTAACCGTAAGCGGATGATCTGGAATAACTTTGTTTCACCAGTAGTGCCGGATCATCAAAACCAAAAGCGCGAAGAAAATATCCGGTGAGGTTTGTCTTGCCGTCAATTTTCTTGTTCCATGATCTGTCCGAATACAACGATGTGAGGAATCCGTAAACGGGTATCGTCTGGTACGCAAATGAACGAACGAATGTCTTGTTCTTCTGGAATTCATTCAGGCTTTTATCGAGGTGCAGAACTATTTCCTGATGATTTCTCCCGCTCATCATCAACCCCGTGTATTCCGCGAGGCCTTCATTGATCTCCAGTATGTTTTCCGTGGAGTCCGCCCCTGAATAAAGCTGGTGGCGGTTTAACCGGAAGCCCAGAGCATTTGAAATATGTTTTCGCGCGTCGTTGATGGACTTCGCCGCAAGGGCCAGACGGAGTGCTTCGAGTTCGAGGCGCAGGTACGTCCTTCCGTCTTTTTTGTCCAGGTGGTTGTTATCGCTATTGGAGAGCGGGAAGTGCAATTTTTCCTGTACGCGATGAAAAAGTTCGTGCATGATCAGATTCAGCCGCTCGCTCCTGTTTTGTGGAAGCGGGATCATGATCATCGCCCAGTGTTTACCGCCCCATTTCAGCGCGGTGTTGGCAATGTTGACCGAATCGGGCAGGGTACCGTGATACAAGCCCGAGCCTGATGCCATCAGGGCGTTGTTCACAATTTGTTCATTCGCATAAAGTTTCCGAGTGTCCGGTTCAATGAATAATACGGGGCCGTAAAGGTCGGTGTCCCATAGGCTTGATTTTTCATAAGCCACCTTCCGCGCGTCCGCCAGGTAGGAAGCCAATTCATTAGCTGGCCCGATGGCCTGGGACAGCAATGCAGCCGGCCAGAAAATCACCAAAAAGACTAACTTCACCTTCATATTTTTTCCAGGTAAGATGTGAACGGGCCTGAAAAAGTTTATGGGATGAGAAAATTAATGCGCGAAAATAACGGAGTATGGGGCCGAAATTTTTTAATCGGCGACCATGCAGTTGAAACTATCTGTCGGAAATGTGTACCTTCCATGAGATCAAAATACAGGACCGGTGTTGGATGTTGATGTACGTATACGATAATGAATGGTAGTCTATGAAAGCGGTGGAGATACGTTTGTTAAAAGAGCAGGATCAGTCGTTCTTGCTGTACCATGAAACGAATCCGTTTTCGAGGTGGCACTATCACCCCGATTTTGAGTTGGTTCTTATCACAAAGGGTTCCGGCAAAAGAATGGTCGGTGATCACATCGATCGTTTCGAAGAGGGGGATCTTGTCCTGCTGGGTTCTAACCTTCCTCATGAATGGTTATGCGACGACGTTTACTTTAATCACCCCGCCGGATTTCAGGGAGAAGGTATCGTCATTCAGTTCCTGGAGAATTTTTTAGGCGATAGTTTTATGAAAATCCCTGAGAACAGAAGGCTGAAAAAAATTCTTGACGAGTCTGGTCAGGGCTTGCTGATACACGGAAAAACCAAGGAGATACTTACCGGTATCATTAAAAAAATGCTTTCGATGGATGCCGAAAGTCGTCTCTACGCATTGCTGAACATTTTCAGCGTGCTGTCAAAGAGCACGGAAAAGGTCACGCTATCGAGTCCCGGTTTTATCACGACCTTTCAGGCGGACGAAAATGCGCCTATGAAAAAGGTCATTCAATACCTGATGCAGCATTTTCAGGAAAACATTTCCATCAACACATTGCTGGAAATTTCGAACATGTCTAGTACGTCTTTCAGCGTACTCTTTAAACGGACGTACAACATGACGTTCAGGGAATACCTGGTAAACGTGAGGGTCGGGTATGCCTGCCGGCTGCTGGGTGACAATGATAAAAATATCGCGCAGATCTCTTACGAAGCGGGATTCGAAAACATCTCCAATTTTAACAGGCTGTTCAAGAACCTGAAAGGTATAACACCGTCGGAATACCGGAAAAGGGTAACCACGAGCGAACGATATGCTTCCTATTACCCGGATCAATATGCAGTGATGTAACCGTCATCACAAGGTCCATGCCTTTTTGAGGATCCTGATCCAATTAGCTGAAAAGATATTCTCCCTGTCCTGCGCGGAGTACCCGCGGTTATGAAGGATGTCTTCAAACTTAACGATATCTGCGATCGTATCCATGTCATAAGGAGTTTGTTCCGTACCGAATAGTCCGTCGAGGTCGGTACCGAAGCCAATGTGAAAGGAATTTCCGGCCAGCTGACAGATGTGATCGAAATGATCGGCTAATTTTTCCAGGTTGATCCCGAGTTCACGCGGGTTGTTTTTTCCCATTTCAAATTCAGGGTACAACATCCAGGTATCCAATGCCCCGCCGATGACACCATCTCTTTCGATGATCAGTTTCAGCTGTTCGTCTGAAAATTGCCTTTCACCCGGAACGAGTGCGCGACAGTTCTGATGACTGGCCCATACAGTTCCCCGGAACAGATCCATGGCTTCGAAAAATCCTTTGTCAGTCAGGTGCGTGGCATCGAGAATGATATGAAGGTCATCCATTTCGCGCAACAGCTCTCGGCCGATCGGCGTCAGTCCGCTGCCGTCGGAATGTGTACCGGCGGCATATCTTCCCGGACCGAAGTGAGCGGGCCCAATCGCCCTGAGTCCTTGTGCATAGTATTTTTCAAGGTACTTCGGGCTGATGATTGAATCGGCTCCCTCCAGGCTTAAAATATATCCGACGGGTTTACCGCTGTCCGGTAGGGTTGTATTGTTCCATAATGCCAGGTGTTCCTGCAACTGGGGCCATGTGCGTATCTGAACCATCTCCCCGATGTCTTCCATTACCGTATACCATGCCAGTTGCGCCTGGCCGTAAGCGTACGCCTGTTCCGGCGAATGCCATCCCGGTAAATTAAGACTCGGTATGGCATTGCCTGCAGCCGAGTACCGTGAAATAATCGTAGCTACCACCAGCCCGACCTTTCCTTTACGAAGTTCCGGGAGAGCTACTGTTCCGTTGCCACGATCCTGGGTATCCTTCCATTGTAATCTTTTTTCTTTTTCGCGGATCGTATGAACGGGTTTTGTAAGATCCCTGTTCAGGGTAATCGCATTTGTCGCCAGATCCAGGTGAGCGTCGATGGTAAACATATCAGAAGCGGTTGAGATTTAATGGCAAACCGATAATTACCCGGCTTGTGTTTTTTCCTTTAGCCTCTTTTCGACGAGGTTGATGGGATATTTCAGCGATAACGAGTTAATGTCGTATGAGAATTCTTCAAATGCTTTTGCCCACTCCTCAGCCTCATCCTTTGAGTATGTGTAGAATCCTTTGCCATTGGTTATTCCGTTGCCTCCTTCCTTGGCGATCGTTTCGATCAGTTGTGGCGTTTCCGTCTGGGTTGATAACGTAGGGAACAAATCCTTCATCACATGATAGTATGCCTGAAGGCCTGTCAGGTCCATATACCTGAACAATCCACAGAAAGTCATCCAGTGGCCCGCATCATTCCGGCAGGCGCGGTCGATATCCTCGACTTCCGCATAGCCATTTTCAACAAGATAGAACCCTTCGCGGTACATCGCATACATTAACCTGTTTGTAATAAAACCACGAATATCCTTTCGCAGAAGCGTAGGTTCCTTTCCCCAGCCGGAAGCAATCCGGTATAACTCTTCAGCGACCGAAGGATCGGTGGCCGGGCCGCAGATAATTTCCAGGAACGGCGTCGTAAACGCCGGTTCAGCCCAGTGCATACCCAGAAACCGTTGTGGGTGCCTGACCGATTGCTGCAGGATCGTGATCGGGATCGCCGATGTATTGGTGGTGATAATAGTGTGTTCCGAAACCGACGATTCGATCAGGCCGTACACTGTTCTTTTTATGTCGATATTTTCCGTCACACATTCAGAAACAAAAAAACAACGCTCAAGGTCGCTGTAGTTCGTCGTGAACAACACATTATTCTCTAACGCTGTTACGCTTCTTTGATGAAGTCCCTGCCTGAACGACTCGTGCAGGGCGCGGACGATCCTGGCCGGAGCAAGCTCAAGGTCAGACTCTCTGGGTGCCACGGCAATAACCTTGTACCCCTGCATAAGCAAAGCAGCCGCGATACTCGAGCCCATTAAACCCAAACCGACTACACCAACTTCCTTTGTTTCAACGTTCATGTTATGTTGTTGTTAGATAAATCAATTTGAAACAGGTTGCACTTTCTTCCACGATCTTTTTTTATAACCGATGGTTGCGTAAAAAAGTATCGCCGCATAGAGGATCAGGATGAGGTAAATACCCGAACCCGAACCAAACACGGTATTGATCTGCGCATAGAGCACGGGAAAAACAGCGTCGCCTGCGATTGCCATAATCAGGAATGCCGCGGCGGTTTTGGTAAATCGTCCCACGCCGTTTAATGCCAAAGGCCAGATACAGGGCCAGTTGAGCGCATTGCAAAAACCCATGGCGATCACAAACATCACCGACATAAATCCGGAGGTTGCCAGTGCGCCGACAGAAAACCCAATACCTAAAAATGCACAGACAGCGAGAGCCGCGCTTTGAGAAATGTATTTTGGGATCAACACCGTTCCGAGAAAATATCCCGCCAGCATCGCATATATGATATAATCGACAAAGACCTGGGATGCATCTGTTGAAAAACCCATACTCTGACCGTATGGAATGATGTAATAGCTGGTGATGGACTCCGTTCCCTCCGCGCAAAAAAGTGCCAACACGCCCAGTATCAGGTTTGGGAATTGCCAGATGCTCGAATGCGTAGTACCTTCCTGTTCTGCGTTTGCATCTTCTTCTTTCACCACGGGAAGCGCGACTACCCACATCACAACGGCCATCGCGAGTAGCAGGAATGTGATTACCAGGTAAGGATTTATCACGCGCAGGGCCATGTTATCCAGTACGTCGATCTTTTCCCCGGGGCTCATGTTACCGAGGGAGCCTACGATCGCATCAGCGTTCAGCAAGAGTATCGGTCCCAGGATCCGTTGGCTGATAATCCCTGCCGCTTTATTAAAGATACCCATCAGGCTATTCCGTTGGCCAGCGCTTTCAATAGGACCCAGGATGGTGATATAGGGATTAGCGGCAGTTTGCAAGAGGGCCTGACCAGTACCCATCAGGAACAAGCCGGTCAGAAACAATCCGTAGGTTCGCGCGGCAGCTGCCGGAATAAACAAGAGTGTGCCGCATGCCATAACGACCAGACCCAATACAATACCTTTTTTGAAGCCGATTTTTTTCAGCACCCACGACGAAGGTAATGCCATTACCACGTAGGCGATAAAAAATGAAAATGTTACCAGTGTAGTCTGAACACTGTTCAATTCAAGGGTGATCTGAAAGTAGGGAATCAGGAGGCTGTTCATCCAGGCGGCGAACCCAAACACACCAAACAATAACCCGATCATCAGCAGCGGCAAAAAATACCTCTTTGTCTGGTTCATGCTTTCCCCTGACTATAATCGTTTAAAAACATTCGATGCTACCCGGAGCGCCGCGATAATGTCTTCCTCGGTATGCGCGGCGGAAATATACCATAGCCCTCTGCCGATAACCCGGATCCCGTTATTGTGCATACCGGCGATAAATTTGTTCAACCTGATCTTGTCGTAACTCTGTACGTCTCTGAAATCGTTCACTTCTTTGAGATCCGTAAATCCCGAGTGTAGCATCGGTCCGAGGCCCTGAACGAGGAGGTTCGTATTATATTTACTACCGATTTCGCGCAGGCCGTCCATGAGCTGCTGACCCAGCCGGAATATGTGATCGTGTATTTTTTCAGATTCCATTACTTCGAGCGTACCGATCGCCGCCGCAACGGTCGAATTGCTGCTGTTCATCGTTCCGGCGTGGATCACTTTACCTTCGGTGATCAGGTTCATCCAGTCTTTTTTTCCCACGATGGCGGAGATCGGATATCCGCTGGCGATAGCTTTGGCAAAAATGGAGAGGTCGGGGATTACGTTGTAGTACGATTGTGCTCCACCCGGGGCTGTTCTGAACCCGGTAATCACCTCGTCGAAAATCAGGGCAATATTGTAGCGGTCGCAGATGTCGCGCATACCCTGCAAGTACCCTTCCCGTGGTAAAATGCAGCCGCTGTTGCACATAATCGGTTCCGTGATGATCGCGGCGATCTCATGATGATTTTCGCGAACCTTTTTTTCAAGCAGAGACAGGTCGTTCCAGGGCAGGATCATAAAGTCATCCCGCACATGCGGAGGTAGACCTGCTGTCCAGGGAAAAACAGCCGGGTCTTCCCGTGTTCCCAGGAGTTCCGCCGAAGGTGTGGACAACCCCCAGGCTACATTATCGAGCCAGCCATGATAGTGCCCTTCGAAACGGAGAAATTTATTCTTGCCCGTTTTTGCGCGGGCGACGCGGAAGGCCGTTTGAACCGCTTCGGAACCATCGAGGCAAAAACGCATGAGTTCCGCCGACGGTATCAGTTTCTGAAGTTTTTCAGCCAGCTCGACTTCCAGGACGTGTTGACCGGCATACAACTGACCTTTTTTTGCATACTCTTCCACCCGCCTGACAACATGAGGGTGATTATGCCCAAGGATCATAGGACCCTGGCTGAGTGTAAAATCCAGGTACTCGTTTCCATCGACGTCAAATATGCGGCTTCCCTCGGCGTGGGAATAAAAGATCGCGTGGGGATGATTGTACTTCCTGAACTCCGAAGATACTCCGCCCGCAAGTGACCTCTTTGCCCTTTCCAACAATTTCTCCGACTCCTGGTAACTGTACATATCAGATAGGGATATAGTAGACGATATAGTTTATAAGCAAATGGACCGTAGTGGTCAAAACAGGTCTTCCAGTTGCCTGATCGCCGAAGCCGTAAGTTTTTCGCCGGCCCCGATTTCGTACCGGGTTGTTCCCGGCGTCGTTTCATAACCGGTTATCATCGGTGTAAAACCCTTAGGGCCTTGCGTGAAGGATTCACGGGTAGGGAAATATCCTCTCTCATCATTGGTCAATCCCATAACCATCGTGTTCGGACAGGGTGATTTTGCCTTTATTTCAATTCCGAATTCCGTAAACATTTCCCCGGGCAGACCGACAAATGCTGCGTCTCCTATCCGGACTACCATTACCTCCAGGCTATCGACAACATCCTGATTGCGTCTCATCTCCACCCAGTCTTTTGCGTACTGTGCATCCGGTATACCATCGGCCTGCAGCGGAGGCATACCTTCCTTCTCCACTTTCTTCAGTACGGCTTGCGCCCAGGCGAATTGTTCATCGGTAATGGTGATACGCTTTACGGGTACCATTTCCTTCGACACTGCTACTACATCGGTTGAGAGCGGTTTTTCATTGGCGATAGCTTCGAGTGCCGATACACCGAGGATATATCCGATACGCTGGCACTCCTGATAGGTGTCCGGAAACCCGACCCTGTAATCGACCTGGGTAACGTTTCCGCAGCATCCGTTAAAAAACATAGGTATATAGTCTTTGCCCTTTACCCGGCGGATAGACTCACCGAGATAGCCGGGGTAATCGGCCGTGTACAACCAGTTGTTTCCGGTAAGTGTTGTCGCGTGGCATGCAAAGTTTACGATCACGCCCGTCGGTTTGCCTTCCTGTTTCACTGACAGTGTAATCAGTTCGGGGTCAATCGGGCCCCAGGGTTCGATAACAAAACCGGGCTCAAATTTTTCCCAGCACATATGGGTTGTACCATCTTTGCATTTCAGCCGGCGGTTGTGGGATACACGGCTTTCCGATGACCGGCCAATGGAAAGAACGGTGGGCTTCAGATCCCTGTCGGCTTCAACCACAGCGCTCGCCGCCTTTGACAGGTAGTCCTTTGCGCTGGGCGCGTGAAGTTCGCCAACAGGACCACTATGCGTGTGCGTGGACATAATCATTACATTCGCGGGTTTGATCGTCGTATTGGAAGCGATGTAAGCGCGCATCATTTCGATGGACTCCTTCGGGATGTAACATATATCCACCGTAAGAAGCGCCGCTTTTTCACCCCGTTCGTTGGATGCCACGATTGCTTTCGCGTAAAGCGAGTCGTGTACGCCACGGGAAGCATAGTCATCTCCGCGATAATTACCCGCCATGTCCAGTCCCACCGCGGGTGTATAGTTGACTTCACTGATACCAATCATGACCGTCGACTTTACCGCGTTGTCACTGCCCTGTTCGGCGCATGAAAAAACGAATGTGGAAAAAACCACTACCGCTAAAAAGGAGAATAGTTTATCGTTCATATCAGGGAATGTTTATTACAGGATAATACTTCCGCCGTTATTCAAACCGGCATTTTGACGATAGCATCGATCTCAACTTTTATATTTTCAGCCAGGACGGATTGTACGGTGGTCCTGGCAGGTTTTATGCCCGAAAAGTAGCTGGCATAAATTTTATTATACCGGTCAAAGTCCTTTATATCGGAGAGATGAACCGTACACTTTACTACGTCATCCATACTTGCGCCTGCCGCTTCGATAATCGCCTTAACGTTATCAAGTGTCCTTGTCGTCTCCTCCTCAATAGTACCGAGCACAAATGCGGACGTCTTGAAATCGACGCATGCCTGGCCACTGACAAAAAGGAAACCGTCTATCAGCACGCCATCGGAATAAGCACCCGTTACAAAGCCGGGATCCCGGTCCGGGTGTACGATCTTTATTTTTCCCATAAATTTTACAAAGACAGGATGGAAAGAAACCCTGTACTATGTCAAATATATTGAGAGCACCGGTTCCGGAGTCCTACTTTTCTACTTAATCGTTGTACTTTTCTACACGCAACTTACCCTGCCGAAAGGTGGGCCCGGGTTCAGGGATAATTGGTTTTAATATCATCGGCCAGAATCAATATCCGTTCATTCAATTCACGTATGTACGATATCGTTGAATCATCCGGCAAATAGGCGGCCTTTCGTGCGATGCTGTTAGGAAGAACACCCCTCGCTTTTAATAATTCCATTTCGGCATAGTGAAATAATTCCATGTTCTGCAGGGAGAAGAAGATCTGTGGCATGACGCGTTCGAAAATTTCAAACGCCTGCCTGTTCTTTCCCGCCTTACGCAGCACGTATACTTTTTGTAAAATATCCGCTACACCCAGGCCGGGCATTACACCATTGATTCCGATGGGGATCAATTCCATAAAATACAGTCCGCCCCATCCTTCGAAAACGCCCACGCGCCCTTCGGTCTTTCTGATGATGTCCTGAAATTTCGGCGCACATAAGGGTTCTTCCAGTTTCAGGAACATAAAGTTCCCGTGCGCTCTGCTGAGGGCGTCGATCAGGTCCGCGCTTAACGATGGTCCACCCGGATTAAAATCCTGAATTAAAACAGGGATGTTAGGAATAGAATCAAGGAAGTCCGCCAGATAACTACGAACGGAAGCGTCTGGCAGGCCAAAAATGCGGGGGACAGCCAGTGAAATAATATCCGCTCCGGCGGCGGCATTCGCCTGGGCAAGCGTGATCGCTATCTTCAATGACGGGCTGTTCGATTGCGCGATGATCCGGATACGACCGGCAGACTGTTCGACGGCAATCCTCACCACCCTCAGCTTTTCTTCATCGCTTAATTTGTAAAACTCGCTGGCATAGGCGGGAAGGCAAGCCGCCGGAAGTCCGGACGAGATTGCAAACTCGATCAGATTTCTCAGGGAGCTTTCGTCTATTTCTTCATTTTCCAAAAAAGGAGTGGGGATGATCGGTATTACCCCCGTGAGTGCTGCAGCATTTTTCATTAGTGTGTTCCCGGCGGCTTTATGCCCGCTCAATGTAGAAATATAAACCATTGTAAAAAAGATCAGTCCCCTGATCTGAAAGACCCACGGTACTGATGGGCTGGCCTCAATTCATCGTCATCACCACGGCCATCGTTTCAATACCCTCCCAAATGTATCCGATTATTACGTTTTCGTTTTCCGCGTGCTGGTTATTATCGTAATTCACGATAGGTATTGTTACCGGCTTTGAACCCAGTTTTTTTTCGAACAGGTAAAGCGGGAGACTTCCGCCCAACGAAGGCACCAAGATTACGCCGTCCGCGACCGTTGTGCTGATCGCTTTAACAACATTCCTGGCAAGGGGAAGATCCATCGGAGTACGCTGCGCGTTATAGCCCGCTCCCCGTTTTACTACCCTGGCAAGCAGCGGATACTTGAAACGCTCCTCATCCGTAGGGGTGTGATCGATAACGTGATAGCCCTGCGCCGTGATATGGCTAATGACCTTGTTCACCTGTCGATCCACGTCGTTGCCCAGCACCAGGCGAAGATCCAATACAGCCGTGGCTTCTGTGGGGATGATATTTGCCGCCATACTCCCGATATTGGCACTCTGAATTCCGTTGATATTTAACGTGGGGAGGTTTAACAGTTCCATAAAAGATCTTCCATTTCCATCGGGCAAAGACAGGGCAAGATCTTCTTTCAGCATGCTTTCAACATCCGGAATATTGCTGATCGCTTTTTTCTCGGACGCCGTCAGGGCTATAACGTCGTCATAAAACCCGTTGATCGTTACCATTCCATCTTTATCTTTCATGCCGGCCAGCAGTTGCACCAGTCGCATCGCCGGGTTGGGTGCCCAGTTACCATAGTTGCCGCTGTGCAGCGGTCTCTTTGCGCCGTATACGGTCAGGTCAAGGTTTACATCGCCTCGTACTCCGAATAAAACCTGCTTACGTCCGGAAATATGCCTGGGGCCATCGCAGATTATCCAGAGATCGGTCTTTAAGCGCTCCTTATATTTCGTGAAGATATCCTCGAGGTAAACGGACCCGGCTTCCTCCTCCCCTTCAAAAAAGAACTTGAGGTTGACGGATGGTTTCATCCCCGAAGCGACAATCGATTCATAGGCGGCAATGATGGCAAACACTCCCGCTTTATCGTCCGCTGAACCGCGGCCGTATAACCGCCAGGTCGGATCAATCGGTTCTGCGGCGGAAGGGAATGGAATGATCTTTCCTCCTTTGTCCAGACGCGCCGACATGAGGACCGGGGTGAATGGTGACAGGCCCTCTGCCCACTGTTTAGGATTAACAGGCTGACCATCGTAGTGCGCGTAAAACGAAAGAGTGGTTTTTGCACCGGGTGTAACGACTTCGCCGTACACCACGGGAGCAGATTTTGGCTTACCCGACAGCAGCAGTTCGCTTTTTATCCCTCGCCGGGAAAGCATTTCCTTGATCAGATTTGCATTGCGCAAAATATTGACGGAATCGCCGAGCACGTTCGGAATTGACAGCAGTTCACGATACTCCGTCAGCCATCGATGTTGGTTATTAAGATCAAAGACGTATTGTTTCAACGTTGAAGGTTGCGCCGTTGCAACAACCGATACGCATGCAAGCCAGAAGAAAAGAATGTATTTCATAGGAGCAAAATATAAACAAAAAGCAAGGTTAAATCACGCCGCATCATAATACTTTTAACCGGTTGCTATACATCGTTGGAAATCTCCTTGGTAAGAAGGTAAATAACCGGCATCTTTCCAGTACGGGAATCAATGATTCCATCCTGTAATAAACAAAGAAACCATGCCCGAACTCCCCGATCTCCAGGTATTCAGCGCGAACCTTGACGGTATGCTGAAGGGAAAAAAAATCAAGGACATAGAACTGCACCTCGCTGCAAACGCGAATGTGCCGCTGACCGCTCTCCGAAAAGCAGTCCTTGGCCAGGTAGTACAAAAAGTTTACCGTGATGGCAAAGAACTGCACTTTCTCTTTGGCAACGGGAACATAATGGGCCTTCACCTGATGCTGCACGGCGGATTACAACTGACTGACGACGGTGGGAATGTTAAACATGCAATTCTCGAGCTTGCATTTGACGATCATAAAAAACTTGTCCTGACCGATTGGCAACGCGCGGCAAAGGTCAGGGTGAACCCCGGGGGATCCGACGCTCCGGATGCTTTATCGGCAGATGCGGACTTTAATTTTTTCAAGAAGGCGTTGCAAAAAAGAACGACCATCAAAACCTTTCTGCTGGACCAGAAAATGATCCGGGGTATCGGTAATGCGTATGCAGACGAGATCTTGTGGGACGCCAGGATATCGCCGTTCTCCGTCTGTAAAGCGATCCCCGACAGCGCCATAAAAAAACTCGTCAGGTCCATTCCTAAAATCCTGATCGATGCGGAGAAAAAAATCAAAAAAGCGGATCCCGGTCGCATCAGCGGAGAACAGCGGGATTTTCTCGTGATCCACAACTCAAAAAAGAAGACCAGTCCCACCAATGCCCCCATCAAATCCGAACTCGTTGCGTCCCGCAAGACGTATTTCACCGACGAACAGGAGTTGTACGTGTAGCCAACCTGTATGTAACGGGCTAGAATACCAGCGGAACAACGTCGCAAAAACATTCCGCTGCGGCGTTACGACGCCGGACGGATGTGTGTTTTTTTTTACCACGGTGTGGTGAGTGGGTAGCCTGTACCACGATGAGACATGCCGACGGCTCAGAGTTCTTTCTGAAAGGACACGACGTCCAGTATCTTATTGAATTTCTCGCCGACGTTTTTATAGTGTGCGCATTTTGTAAACCCTGCTTTTTCAAAGAGGGCAATACTGGCTTCGTTATCTCCTGAAATGACACCGATAATATTCTTCAGTCCGTTTTCAGCCGCCACTTCCTCCAGGTGGTGAAGCGCTGCTTTGCCGATCCCTTTCCTGAACACCCCGTTCTTCAGGTAGATCGTCACCTCCGCCGTTCTGTCGTATGCCTGTCGCTTTTTGTAGTTTGTCAGAAAACAGTACCCTGCCACTTCGCCATCGGCCTGAATCATAAACGATTTATAGAGGGGGTGATCAACATAAATGAATTCTTTAAGCTGCGGAATACTGATCGGCTCCGTGTGGAAAGTTGCCGTTGAATTTTTCACGTACCAGTCGTAGATCTCTTTTACCATCGGCAGATCTTTTTCCTCAAGTGGACGAAATGTTATATTCATATCTCGATAGGTGAATCCCGTATAATTCAGAACATCCCGGAAAAGCGGGCGCGTCAAAGTATTAACCGAAAGCCGTAGACCTTAAGATCACCCTGCAAAAAGTCCAGGTCGGGCGACCTTTTAAAGTCCATCGCTTCATACATCTTCCAGGCTGTCGGCATTGCCAGGGTTGTATGGATGATGAGTTGCCGGTGCTGTTTCTCTCTGGCTTTCCGGATACATTCATTCGTCAGAAGCTTTCCAACACCCATTCCCCTTGCTTGCCTGTCTACCGCCAGCAGCCGGAAACCGGATGCATTTGTTTCCTCAGTAGCGGTGCCACCGGATCCGTAATATTTCATATCGGCGAAATATACAACCGCGCCTGCGACGCTATTCGCGGATGTAACAGCAACGAGAAGTTCAACCCCCGGTTTATCGGTCAATGACCCCACATCGGAAAGCATCGCATAGTATTTTGGCTGTTCCGACGGCTTCGGAAATCCATCCAACCCGGAATAGACCTCAACCATTAATTTTCCGATTTCAGGAAACTCGCGTCGCTCCGCGTTCCGGATGGTAATCACCGCTGTACTCATCGTCTTTGTTCCGCAATTTAACAATCCTCCGGATACCTGAGATGTCCCGTATTGTTATTCCTGATCCATTTCCAATCAACCAGGCAGTTTCCCGATCCCCTGATCAAAACCCTGCTTTCCTTTTGAAAATCTGACCGCCATTCAATTGAATAGCCATTTTTTCCTCATGAATTACATACCTTCGAACTATTAAACAGGTATTTTAACATCAACGTTTCGTTGCCTATGCAAGAAAGAAGATCACAGATCGGATGCATGGCGGTCGTCATATTGCTCCTGATAATTTTTTCCTGCCGGGAAAAGAATAGCAATGTCATACCAGCTTCCCTGAAACCCGAAGACAACCGTTTTACTCCTGTGCCGCTCACACCCGAGGGAGCCCTGGATGAACCGATGATGTTCCAGGTGGCGGACGACCGGACGGTGTACATCATCGAACGAAAAGGGGCGATTAAGAAATTCGATCCATCGACAAAGATCACAAAAGTAATTGGCATTATACCGGTATATACCCACAACGAACAGGGACTCATCGGCCTGAGTCTCGATCCGGATTTTGCCCATAACCGTTGGATCTACCTTCAGTATGCACCGTTGCACGATAAGGTGTTCCAACTCGCGAGATACGAGGTCACGAATGACACGCTGGTAGCAGCTTCTGAAAAAATCATGCTGACCATTCCCGTGGATCGTGAAAACACGAATCACACGGAGGTGGTATGGCCTGGGACAAAAATGGAAATTTGTATTTAACAGTCGGGAATAATACGGGAAACCGGTTAACTGCCCAAACAGACGAGCGGGAAGGTTACAGCTACCTCGATGATCAACGTGGCGCTTCAAATACCAACGACCTTCGGGGAAAAATTCTGCGCATCCATCCCGAAAAGGATGGTACTTATTCAATCCCTGATGGGAATTTGTTCGCCGCTGGAACCCCAAAAACGCGGCCGGAAATTTACACCATGGGACACCGTAACGTCTGGCGCGTATCCGTCGACAGCAAGACCGGCTGGATCTACTGGGGTGAAGTCGGTCCGGACCAGGATTCTGATTCGCAAACCGGACCCCGGGGATATGACGAACAAAACCAGGCGAAGGGACCCGGCTTTTTCGGATGGCCCTATTTCATCGCCGACAACCTCGCCATCCCGAAGTATGATTTTGTACAGGACAGGGTTGGCGAGAAACTGGATCCGGCACATCCCAAAAATACCTCACCGAACAATACCGGTCTCGTTGACTTACCTCCGGCCATGCCGGCCCTCATTTACTATCCTTATGCCGCTTCCGAAAAATTTCCTCTTGTCGGATCGAGCTCGCGGTGTGCAATAGGCGGACCGGTATATCACAGAGACGATTTCAAAGATCCTGAAAGACCGTTTCCATCGTACTATGAAGGCAAATGGCTGATCGCTGATTACTCGCGTTTCTGGATCATGGCCGTTACGCTTGATGAACAGGGAAACTACAAATCGATGGAACAATTTGCTCCGCACTACAGGCCGGTTCAGCCATTGGATATGAAATTTGGTCCCGACGGTGATCTTTACGTGCTTGAATACGGCAGTAATACGGTGCGCTCGGCATCCGAGTCCAGACTGGTGCGGGTGGAGTATAACGCCGGAAACAGAAAACCGGTAGTCGTTGCGCGGGCAACAAAAAAAGGAGGCGCTGTACCTTTTGCAACCAGGCTGTTAACAACAGGTACGATCGACTATGATCACGACGAACTCAGCTACTCATGGAAAGTTGAGAACGGTAAAACATCAATCGATGCAGAGGGAGAAAACCCGGATATCACGCTCACCGAACCGGGTGTTTACATGGCTACCGTAACGGTCACGGATTCCCAGGGTGCCTCGGCATCATCAACGGTTCGCCTGATTGCCGGAAACGAACCACCCCGCGTTAACCTCGGTTACAGGGGAAATAAAACGTTTTTCTTTCCCGATAGCGAAATAGAATACGAAGTCAGCGTTTCGGATAAGGAAGATGATCTTCACGGAGGTATCAGGCCGGATGAAGTGGCAATCAGTCTGGACTATGCGTCGGAAGGTTTTGATTTTGCCCCGATCCAGCTCGGCCATGCAGCGCTCGACGCATCCGCGCGGAATATCGTGGCCCAGGGGCTGGTTGCTCAAAGTGACTGCAGAACCTGTCATACCGTAGATGTAAAAGCGGTCGGACCGTCTTTCAGGCAGATTGCTGAAAGGTACCGAAGCAAACCCTACATGCGCGATTCCCTTGCACGCAAGATCATACGCGGCAGCACAGGGATATGGGGAACCGACAACAATATGCCGGCCCATCCAACCATGTCGATGACGGATGCAAGGACGATCGCTAACTACATCCTCACCATCGCCGATGTCGCCCCGCATTTTCTTCCTCCGCGGGGAAAATTCACGACAACGGTGCCGCCGGACGATAATGGAAAGGGAACATACATTTTCAGGGTAGCTTACACGGATCATGGAGCAGGCGATATTCCCGTGCTGACATCCGATACGTTGCTTTTCCTGCGAAGTCCGAGGTTAAATCCGCTTAAAGCGGAAGTCATCGAAGGCGGAGCGTTGCGGGATCAGTTGGACGAATATATCTTTCTCACGGCAAAGTCGGGTTCCTACATCGGATACAAAGGACTGGATCTCACCGGTGTCAGGCAGATCATGTTCCGCGCGAATTGGCACTTGTATGACATTTACACCGGTGGAAAGATCGAGGTCAGAATCGATTCACCGGGCGGAATGTTGATTGGAGAAACGGTGCTTGAACGGGAGCAATTTAACACCCGATACCGTGGACTTTTCGACGGTTTGAAGAATCCTACGCCTGACCAGCTGGCGCGTACGAAAAGATATCCGCCGCTCGATCCACGCGTTTTCTTCGGGCCGGGGTCGGACAAGAGTTCGTTTACAATACCATCTTTCGCAAACCTTAAGGCAGTCACAGGCGTTCATGATCTTTTTTTTGTATTCAGCGCCACATCGGTTGATCATGGTGAGGCATTGTTTCCTTTATCCGAAATTGTGCTGTTGAACAACGTACCGCAAAAATGATGAACGCAATAGACGTCCGCACGGCCGCATTCACGATCCTCCTTCTTGTGAACGGTTTCAGCAAATTCATTTTTGCGCAACCCGTAATTACCAATTCGGTGGGTATGGAATTTATTCGGATCGAACCCGGAACCTTCTATGTCGGAAATTTTCAGCCTCCATATCCTGTTCCGGAAGACACCCTGAAAAACGCGGCGCGGCCGCAGATCATGTACATGGGTGAAGGCCGGGGTTATTCAACGGAGGAATTCAGGCTGGCAAGGGAAATGGCCAGGCGGGATTCCCGCAGCGGGTTCGAAGTACGTATTCCGAAGGTATTTTATATGGGAAAAGTTGAAGTTACACAGGCGCAATGGATGAGAGTCATGGGAACCAACCCGTCCGTGTTTCGGCGTGAACCTGGTGACAACTTTCCCGTCGAAAATGTCACATGGCACGATGCAATGAAATTTATCGAAGCGTTGAACAAATTGGAAAAACACAAACGCTACCGGCTTCCGACGGAATTCGAATGGGAATATTCGGCACGGGCGGGTGCGGCAGGTGATATTCCCTGGAAAGACATCCAGGCTACCGCCCACCTGGGTATGAAGGAAACGCAGCCTGTCGGACAGAAGCAACCCAATGCCTGGGGGCTTTACGATATGCTGGGCAATGTGTGGGAATGGGTCGCCGATGTTTACAATGAAAAAATCTTCGCTGATCCCGTCCCGCCAAAAAAAGGAAAACAGCATGTATTAAAAGGTGCTTCCATCGCCGGTGACGTCAAAAACGCAACGTACATGACACACGCTGCAGGTCCGGGAAACGGATGGGATGTAGGATTCCGGATTGTTATGGACACGGAGAAATAATGCGTATGATAAAGATCTTACCGCTGCTGATCATCTGCGCCGTGCTGCCGGACGGCGTAATTGGACAAATACCACCGGGCTTCAAATCCATCTTTAACGGGAAAAATCTCAAGGGCTGGCATACGAGCCGCACCTCCCATCAGGGGACGACGGGAAATTTTTTTGTTGAGGATAAAACGATTGTCCTGAAACAAAATCCGTATGGCCAGGGTGGTGTGCTTCTTACAGATAAAAAATACAGTGATTTCGAGTTGTACCTTGAGGTAAAGATCGATTCATTTTGTAACGGCGGCATCTTTTTACGGTCGACGGAAAGCGGACAGGCGTACCAGATTGAACTTGCCCTGCCCGGCGGCACGGGAGCGCTTCTTGGCGAAGCGATGCAGATCAGCAAATCCGCCTCACCGGCCAATCTTGAAAAAGTATGGAAACCCGGCGACTGGAATGTTTTCCTGATCCGGATGACAGGTGACATTCCAACCATCCGTTTATCCGTCAACGGTACGTTTATGTGGGAAGTAACACAACCGAAGAACGATTTCACCGCCGGTGCGACCGGGGGGATGATCGGACTTCAATCGCACTGGAGTGCATTGTATGAAACCATACCCGGCGGGTTCAATATGCCGGGTGCCTGGCGCCCGGGTGCCGCGCACCGGTTTAGAAATATTGGCATTCGCGAAATCCCCTGACAATCCATCAACGGTTCAGCGCCCTCAACCGCGGCCGGAAAGCGCTGTGATCTTGGCCAGGTGATGATCGTCGTGTTCGGCGACAAAGAAAAAAAGGTCGATCGTTCGCATAGGAGTTTTTAGGCGCGGATGCAAAGCGGATCTGAACACATCTTCCTCTTTCAGCGCCCTTAATCTATCGACGGTAATTTTCCGCAGCGAATCGAACTCTGAAAGTATTTGATCAAGGGACTTATTATGGTGGTTCGCCTCGGTCGTCCTGATATTCTGAAGGTCTGTCGGCCGTAGTTCTTTTTCCCCGGTCAGGATATCCTCCAGGCGTCCCTGCCATAACGGTTCAAGGTCGGCGAGATGGCCCGTATGTTCGAAAATAGACCATTTATTATCCGGTTTGACGGTATACCGCGCGGGCTCAATGTTCTTTAACTTTTCCCGTAGCCGCAGGGATGTACCATCCAGTCTTTCGATAATGGATGGCATGATATTTCCGTCAACGGCAAAATCAAATCTTCTCTCAAACCAGTTTACCTGTTTCATGTTCAATTGGATTTAACGCGACGAATTTCACCTTTTTCTTCGTAAGAAGTATTATCCTTCCTCCGTCAGTTTCCTTTTCAGGATCTCGAGGTTACGCTTCCGGGACTTATATACGTTGTGCTCCCACCCGCCGGCGAAATGCGCCAGGGCAAAAAAGAACAACAACAATACCATCATCCAGACCGGCTTACCGCTGTGCCAGAATCCCAGCACTGAGAGTACCGCGATGGGGACAATATTCCAGCGCATCAGCATCGAGATCCTTACCTGGTAGGTAGCATTTGACAACGCATGGGCAAGATCATCCACAAGCGATTGTCCGAACACAGACTCCCCACGGACCCTCCTGACGCGCATGAACCAAATAAACAAACCGGTTGACATCATCCACAGGGCCATCAGGTACATAAATACATTACGGCCTTCCTGGAAAAATGAGAGACCCGCCACAAAAATTCCTGACGCCAAATTGACACCGATGAGTAAAAATTCGCTCACGCCAGCCACGCGACCCGCGCGCCGTTTTTGCGACCTGATCCGATTGTGAAGTGCTTCTTCGTTCAGAACATACAACGGTTGGTTGTTTTGCGAATCCCAGATCTTTTTCATTTCCTCAAATTCCATAACGATCATATTTTTTTGACTTTAAAATCAGGTTCTTTTTAATCCGGTTGATCCTGACACCAACATTCGACTCCGTTATTCCTAATATGCCGGACATTTCGCGGTAGCTGAAATTCTCCAGCAGCATCAGGGTAATGGAGCGGTCGACCTCATCGAGCTTGGTGATTTCGTTATACAACCACGTCAGCCGGAGGTCCATCTCGACATGGTTATCCTGCAGGATGTGATCGGCTTTGTCAAGGGCCTCCTTCGACTCATAGTGCTTCCTTTCCTTCCTGACCCACTTAAACGCTGTGTTTAGCGCGATACGGTAAAGCCACGTTGTAACGGCTGATTCATTTCTGAAAGCGGGGACGGAACGCCATACCTGAATAACGATTTCCTGAAAAAGGTCCTCCCTGTCCATAGCCGTAAAAGCATATGCCCTTACGACTTTAAACAGCAACGCCTTGTACTGCCCAAGCCACTTTTCAAAAATTTCGTCTTGTTCTTTTTCTGTCACCTTTGCTATTTACCCGTTAGTACCTGAAGTCTGGTTGATCTTACAGAAATTTGTGAAAAATTATTGAATCAAGGATAAGGGAAAAAGTTGTGGACGTCACAATAGCAGGTAAGGACCACAAGGGAATTCATCGCCTTAGCTCTGTGCCTCCGCGTCATTGCGGTGAAAGGAACAGATGTCAGGCTACGTGTTCTGAAAGCGAAAGTTGTGCCTTGGCACACTGTAATGTGGAGGTTACAATCGCGGGTATAAATGGTTAACCGCGGGGGCGCCATAACGCGAAGGAATCGCGCACGAAAGAATTCATAGTTGTGAGATTAGTTACCTGCGGGAAGTCTTTGCGGCCACTCCGTGCCTTTGCGTCTCCGCGGTGAAGAGAACAGATGTCCGTTATCTGTTCCTGGCCGAAGTGGTGCGTAGGCTCATCATGATGTGTGTGTTATAATAGAGGGTATCGAAGGTTCACCGCAAAGCCGCCATGACGCGAAGGAATCGCAAAGGTCTTGTCCGCATATAAGATAATTTGATCAAAACTTCACGCTTCAATTTCATTGAAACGACAACGCGTTTCAATGCACGAATTCTTAGCACCAACTCCGCGCCCTCGCGTCTTCGCGATTTCTCCGTAGTGAAAAGAACAGATGTCTGTTATCTGTTCCGGGCCGAAAGTGGTGCGTAGGCCCATTATGAAATGGAGGTTATAAGAAAGGTTATCGAAGGTTCACCGCCGAGACACGAAGGCGCGGAGTAGGCGCAAAAGGAATTCATATATGATAACTAGCCGACGGGTTACCGTACCGGCGCGGGAATTTCATGGCGGTCGCTCCGCGTCATTGCGTCTCCGCGGTGAAAAGAACAGATGTTCGTTATCAGGTCCGATACCGAAAGTATGATGGAGGTGTCCGGCGGGGTACTTAATTTCCTCAGGATTTACCCTCCACGCTGACCGGAGTCGCCGGAAGCGGGAAAAATTTTTTAATAAAAATCATCCGGAAATAAAAAACCTTTCCAACGGCTGAATTCAATATACTATATTGAGGCTCCCAAAGATCAATGGTAAAAAACTACTTGAAAATAGTCCTTCGCTTCATGCTGAGGCAAAAGGGCTTTTCCATTATTAATATTTCAGGTCTGACCATTGGAATCACGTGTAGCCTGCTGATCCTTTTATATATACAGGATGAGTTGAGTTACGACAGGTTTCATCCGGATGCCGACCGTATCTTTCGGGTCGGATTTAACGGAACGCTGGAGGGAAAAGAATTCAGTTCGGCCCAAACCGGTACACCCGTCTCCCGGGCGCTTCAAAAAGAAATACCCGGCATTGAAAGTGTAGTCCGGCTTGCCAGTTGGGCTACTTTCCCCGTCCGGTATGAAGACAAGGCCTTTACGGAAGACAAAATGCTTCTGGCCGATTCAAATTTCTTCCGGTTCTTCAATTTTAAACTTATCACCGGTCATCCCGATACGGTATTAAACGACAGGGGTAAACTGGTGATTACGGAGTCGGCAGCCAGGCGATACTTTGGTTATCGCGGCAACGGCGATAAAAGCCCGATCGGAAAGTCCTTGATGCTGGCACAGGGGTATCCGGTTACGGTAAGCGGTATTGCCGAAGATCCTCCCCTCAATTCACATTTCCACTTTACAATGGTCCTTTCGTTAAACTCCTGGGACGAGGCCAACACCGGAAACTGGATCACGGGACGGGTCGTTACGTATTTCAAACTTCGGCCCGGTGTACCCGTGTCTGATGCATCACGAAAGTTCGACATCCTGATCGAAAAAAATGTCAGTCATGAGCTTGATCAATTGAATCACATTAACCTCTCTGAATTCAAGTCGCGGGGAAACGAACTCCGCTTCTTTGCCCAGTCGCTGACCGACATTCATTTGAAATCGCAGCTGAGCGACGAGATCGAAGTTAACAGCGACATCCAGTATGTCTATATCTTCGGGTCCGTGGCATTACTGATCACAATGCTGGCGTGCGTCAATTTTATGAACCTCTCGACCGCGCGGTCGGCCAGCCGGGCTAAAGAAGTGGGTGTCCGTAAAACCGTTGGCGCTCAGTACGGAAAGCTCATCCTGCAGTTCCTCCTTGAATCTTACTTTTACGTGGTGATCGCCATGTTTCTCTCGCTTTTCCTGGTCATGGTGTTTTTACCGGTACTGAATTTATTCACGGGCAAAGAAATCAGGTTCGGTATCCTTTTTCAACCCTGGTTTGTTTTCGGGCAATTGTTTTTTACGTTGCTGGTGGGGCTATTCGCAGGAAGTTACCCGTCGTTTTACCTCACGCGCTTCAACCCGGTTGAAGTTTTAAAGGGTCAGCTACGCGCCAAACTGAGAAGCTACGGCATCCGTAACATGCTTGTTGTTTTTCAATTCGTGATTTCAACCGTATTGATCATTGCGACCGTGATTGTCTACCTGCAATTCCGTTTTATTCAGCGCGCGAACATCGGCTTTGACAAAGCCAATGTGATCAACCTTCTTCACACCAAAAACCTCGGCAAGAACGGAAGAGCTTTTAAAGATGAACTCCTCCGTTACCCGGAGGTGAGTTCAGCCAGCTATGCGAACCGGCTCCCCCCGAATGTCGACTGGCAGTCCGTTTTCCGCGAAGCGGATTCCACTAGAGAATACTTCATGGCTGTTTATGAAATGGATGCCGATCACCTGGAAACCATGCGATACACCATGGCGGCAGGCCGGTTCTTTTCATCCGTTACACCATCGGATACCAATACGATCATACTGAACGAGACCGCTGCAAAAAGCCTTCACATGAAAAACTTCGCGGGAAAAAAAATAGTGACCAACTATGATCGCGACGGCCGCCAGCGCGAAGTCATCGGGATTATAAAAGACTTCAACTTCCAGTCATTCAAAGTACCGGTTCAGCCATTGGCCGTGGTGATGGGGCCGGAGCCGAACTGGGAGATGGCTATCCGGATCACGAAAGGAAATGCAGACATGAAGCTTGACCTGATCCGGAACTTCTGGAAGAAGTATGCGCCGGAAGCACCCTTTGAATATACTTTCCTGGACAAAAATTTCGAGTCGAAGCACAGGATGGAAAAACGGCTCGGACAGATTTCGGCGGTGTTCACAGCGCTGGTGATCTTTATTGCCTGCCTCGGGTTATTCGGACTGGCCGCCTTTACAGCCGAACAACGGACAAAAGAAATCGGAATCCGGAAAGTACTGGGCGCGAGCGTAAACGATGTAGTGATCATGATCAACAGGGATTTCCTTAAACCGGTACTTTGGGCCAATCTCATTGCATGGCCCCTGGCCGGCTGGATCATGTATATCTGGCTGCGGCAGTTCGCTTACCGGATCACCTTTCCATGGTGGGTCTTTTTCCTGGCAGGACTTAGTACCGTGATGATTGCACTCGTTTCCATAAGCCTTCAGGCGCGTCGCGCGGCGCGGGGAAACCCCGTAAAATCTTTGCGTAATGAATAACCTCTGATGCAACCATTCGTTGTATTATCAAGTCTACCGGCTATCGGCCGTTCCTGAAAAAAAATAAATTTGAGTCATAGGGGTCGAACCCGGGCAAGTTGTCCTAACTTTAAATAACAAAATATTATATGAGCAATACCCGTAAAACCCTCCTCCTCATCCTGGCCTTCCTGGTTCTTGCCGTTCAACTGTCCATCGCGCAGGAAATCACTCGTGACCTGAAATCGTTCCGCAAGATCATCGTATCTCCTAAGATCAATCTTATCCTTGAAAAAGGGGATAAAGAAAATATCCGGTTGGTATATGACAATGTATCACCCGACAAAATCAACATCGAAGTTCAGGGACATACGCTGCGTGTTTACCTGGACGACGCAAAGGTGACAGAGCGTACCTTACGGATCAACGACTTTGAAAGGAGAGGTATCTACCACGATGCGAACATTACCGCATACGTAACGTACAGGGAACTGGAACACCTGGAGATCAGAGGGAACCAGGAACTTACCTGCAATGGTCCGATCCGGGCCGAACGTTTTACGCTCAAAGCGTACGGTGAAAATGAGATCCAGCTGGCGTCGGTAAAAACAGATTATATGAGAACCAGTCTGTACGGAGAAAATGACCTCAAGATAAAAGGCGGCAAAGCAGAGTATCAGAAGTACAAACTCTTCGGTGAAAATAAGATCGACACACAGGATCTGAAAAGTTATTCCGCGACGACCAATACCTATGGTGAAAGTCGGATCAAACTCAGCACACAGGACCAGTTACGTGTGAACGCATTCGGTGAATCGCAGATATCCTATACAGGCGATGCCAGCGTTAACAAAGGGTTGATCTTCGGGCATACCCGGATCAGCAAACTGAACTAACCTCTTTTTTTCAGGGGTAAAGGGCTTCGATTCGATCGCGGCCTTTTTTTTTATCCTTCGTGATCGTTCATCCTTAAATACCTATTTTGCGGGATGTCAACCGACTATCCCGTACAGGAAATTGTCCCTCAACTCAGGCAGGCGTTGTTTGATAATCCGGTCGTCATTTTGCAGGCGCCGCCGGGTGCAGGGAAGAGTACGGTCCTGCCGTTGATGCTGTTGGATGAACCCTGGCTTGCCGGTCAGAAGATGATCATGCTCGAACCACGAAAGCTGGCGGCCCGATCGGTGGCCCAGCGTATGGCCAGCCTGCTGAACGAAGATGCAGGCCAAACGATCGGATACAGGGTAAGGTTTGAAACCGTCGTGAGCGCTCAAACGCGGTGCGAAGTTGTAACGGAAGGGATACTCACTCGGATGTTACAATCCGATAATGCGCTGGAAGGTACCGGTCTGGTGATATTCGATGAATTCCACGAACGCAACCTGCATGCCGACCTCGCTCTTGCGTTGTGCTACCAGATCCGGCAAATACTGAGAGATGACTTGCGCATCCTGATCATGTCGGCAACACTGGATGGTGAAAAGATCTCGTCGATCCTGGGCAACGCGCCTGTCGTTACCAGTTCCGGCCGTCAGTTTCCGGTAACCCTTAACTATAGTCCACCCGACAAAGATATGTATATCGCTCCCGCAACGGTAAAGGTTATACGCAAAGCGCTCTCCGAACAACAAGGTGATGTACTTGTCTTTCTTCCGGGAACGGGTGACATCCATAAAGTGGCGGAGTTACTGGATCAGGGAAATACGGGTGCACACGTTTATCCGCTGTACGGCGACCTGCCTTTCAAGGCGCAGCAGGAAGCGATCCTTCCCAGTCCCTCACGTGCCAGGAAAGTGGTACTTGCCACAGCTATCGCCGAAACTTCGCTGACGATAGAAGGGATCACCACGGTCGTGGACAGCGGGTATTCGAGGGTTCCGAAATTCGATCCACGCAGCGGACTTACACGCCTTGAAACCATTCGCGTAACGCGTGACGCCGCCGATCAGCGCGCCGGACGCGCGGGGCGTCTTGGCCCCGGGGTATGCTACCGGATGTGGCCGGAGTCCCTTCATCATACTCTTCAACCCGCGCGACAGCCTGAGATTATGGAAGCCGACCTGGCACCGCTGATGCTCGAACTGGCTAACTGGGGAATTAGAAATATCCAGGATCTCACCTGGATCACCCCTCCTCCCCCGGGTGCGGTAAACCAGGCGAAAGAACTCTTGAGTCAGCTGGGAGCCATCGATGGCGGTAATATCACATCACGCGGAAAAGAGATGCTTCGGCTTCCGACGCATCCGCGGATTGCACACATGCTTATCGAGGGCCGTGATCTCAACGGCCTGGCTAGTGATATCGCGGCGCTCCTGGAAGAACGGGATCCCCTTCCCAAAACCTCGGGAACGGACTTGTCGCTTCGCGTCGAAATACTGCGGAAATGGCGGAGCGGTGAGCGCGTCAACGCGGAGGGGAATTCACTGGAGAGAATTGAAAGGCTGGCATCCTCCTGGCGGAAGATCTTCAAGATCAAACCCGACAACAACATGCCTGTTGATTCCGATGTAGGAAGACTACTGGCGGAAGCTTATCCGGAGCGTATCGCGCGTCAGCAGGAAAAACACAGCCCGCGATATAAGCTGGCTAACGGCCGGGTTGTACGCCTGCCCGATCATGATCCGCTGATCAGGGAGAAATGGCTTGCCGTCGCACAGGTTGACAGTGGTAGCGGCGAAGGAAAAATTTTTATGGCGGCTCCCCTCCTCGAGGAAGACCTGCTGCACCGCGCCGTGGAGCACGAAGTGGTGACCTGGAGCAGCGAAAAAGGAATGATCCAGGCTGCGATCGAAAAGCGGGTTGGTAATGTTGTCCTGGCGACGAAACCGATGGCGACAATACCCGATGAACGTCGTGTCCGTATCCTTTGTGATGCGGTACGCGAGGAAGGACTGAAAATACTAAACTGGGATGAAATACACGATGAATGGATCGCCCGTGTGCTGAGCTTAAAATCATGGCGGAAAGATGAAGCGTGGCCCGATGTAACCAAAGAGAACTTAATCGCCACCACAACGGAGTGGCTTACGCCTTATCTCGCTGGTGTAACCAGGCGCCAGGATTTTTCCCGCCTGGATCTCGGCGCCATTCTTTCCGGTATTATCCCCTGGAACCTCGCCAGCAAACTGGATCAGCTCGCTCCTCCGAAAGTTGCCGTACCCAGCGGCTCGATGATCCGGCTTCATTATTCGCCGGAGGGCGGACCACCGGTAATGGAGGTGCGGCTGCAGGAAGTATTCGGGCTGGTGGAAACACCTGCTGTCAACGAAGGACGAAACAAGGTGTTGCTGCATCTGCTTTCTCCCGGATACAAACCGGTTCAGGTAACGCAGGATTTAAAAAGCTTCTGGCAAACCGCTTACCATGAAGTGCGCAAAGAAATGCGGATGCGTTACCCGCGCCATCACTGGCCCGAAGATCCGTGGACAGCGGAAGCGGTACGCGGTGCAAAAAAACGGTCGTAATTTATTCTCTTCGATTCAGAAGAACAGAACTGCATTGAAAAAACGGACTTAGTAATTTTTTCCGCCTCATTTTTCTTCAACGCCGAAACTTATCCAGGTAGTCATCGATATATTCATTGACCTTTTTCCTCCGGTACTGCATAATGAACCGTGGGTGGGCCAGCGGAATAATTTCATCGAATATCCGCAGGTCGGCATTCAGCCGCGTAAGAAACCTGAAGTTTTCGCCTTCGCCCAGGCAGTAACAGACTGATGTGCTGGTCCCAAACGTCAGTGTCTGGTGAAGCGACTGAATGATGAATGGGCGCAGGGTTTCCTGCAATTCCCGGATGTCGTAATAATTCAGGTTCTTGTTGTCCTTTGTAAATCCCAACGGACTGACTGAGCTAAAATAAAACTGCCGATAGAATGACGCCGGCCCTCCAAAAGCCGTAATCATGGCATACATAAAATCGGCAGACAATTCGGCTTTTTTCTGCAGGGTGTTCGGTATCTCGCAGAATTTTTCAAGCTTAATGGGGTCAGTGAATGGTATACCGGTAAGGCCTCCACCCAGTCTCCCCGGATTTATACCCAGGATCAGGCGACGGGGATTGGTGTCGTCGTAATATTTTTTATAGAACTGCCTGCACAACTCCATGGCTTGTGCGTCCACGTATGGATTCAACACTTCAACACCATCAGGAAGCACAGTTCTTATCTGTAACTGCTGAAAGAACGCAAGCACATGATCTGCAAATGTCATTTGTATTTTATGCCGGTAAAGCGCGCAAGCTCATACCTTTTTTTGACCCATACTTCCGCCACACCCGCTCGTCACTACCTGCCTGTCCTCGGCGCACCTTTAAATTCCGATCCGTTTTTCCACTGCGGCCATGTTTCTTCAAAGGCCAATTTCTTGCCCACCTGAAATAAAAGTTCCGCATCCTGCCTGGCGCCGCTTAAGTCCCATTTATCAGGTGTGAACTCGTCGGTCGGCTGATGATACCGTTCTTTGGTATAGTCGTCTTCAAACTGTTTACCGTACTCCTTTCCCTTTCCAACATGGTCGATACCCGTGCCTATAAACAATGCGGGCACACCCACCTTGGCAAAATGAAAGTGATCCGAACGAAAATACAAACCGATCACGGGATTCGGCTCCTTTGCCAGGTACCGATTCTGTTTGGCGGCTTCTTCTTTCAAATAATCCTCCAGTTCCGATTGACCCATACCGATCACCGTGACATCTTTTGTTTCGCCCGCGGCATTTATAAAGTCCACGTTGATGTTTGCAACTGTTTTACCTATCGGATACACGGGGTGTTGAGCGTAGTATCCCGATCCCCAGAGACCCTGTTCCTCGGCAGTGACAGATAAGAACACCACCGTTCTTTTTACTTTGTTTTTCATCGCCTTAAACGCTTTGGCGATCTCCATCATCGAAGCAACCCCTCCGGCATTATCCAGGGCTCCGTTATAAATTGAATCGCCTGCATCATTTGGTTTGCCGATGCCGAGGTGATCCCAATGCGCCGAATACACGATGTATTCATCCGGTTTTTCGCTGCCCGTAATTTTGGCGATGACATTGTAGGTTTTATTAAAAACCGATCGCACCTGCATGGCTGTCGAGACCTTTAGCCCCAGATCCAAACCTTTAAAACCGGGTTGCCTGGCCGTCGATTGCAATGCATTAAAGTCCAGGCCCGCGGCGTCGAATAATTTTTCTACAGCAGGCAGGGCGATCCATCCGACGCCTTCGCAGAAATATTTATTTTGTCCTCTCGGATCCAGGTACAAATGGGGTGCGTTCCATCCGTTCTGCGGAACCCAGAAACCGTAGCCCGCTGGTACGGTGTTGTGAATGACCAGGCAGCCTTTTGCACCCTGACGTGCCGCTTCTTCAAATTTGTAGGTCCAGCGACCGTAGTACGTCATGGTATTACCCTTAAAAAATGTGGAATCCGTTCCACCAAAACCGGGATCATTAACAAGCACGAGTACGATCTTTCCTTTTACATCCAGGTCTTTGTAGTCGTTCCAGTTATATTCAGGAGCAACGATACCGAAGCCCGCAAACACAACGTCCTCATCTCTCCAGGTGATGACGGAGTCGGTACGTTCCGTCCACAGCACATAGTCTTGGAAGCCGGACAATTTTGTGTTCTTACCGCCTTTTACGGTCATGATGGTATCGGCTGTCGGTGTGATCTCGACCATGGGAACTTCCTGAAGGTAACTGGTCCCGTTGCCGGGTTCCAGGCCGAGGGCTTTAAATTGTTCCTCCAGGTAAGAAAGTGTTTTTTGCTCCCCTTTTGTAAAAGGCCGGCGCCCCTCGAATTCATCGGAGGCTAGTACTTTTATTGTCTCTTCCAGTCCGGCGGCAGAGATTGCGCTCAAACCGTCCGCGGCATCATACTGATCGCGTTGCTGGCAACATACAATCGCTGTCGCCAATGTGAACAGGGCTGCGCAGGTTCTAATATTCATATCGGAATTAATTAAGGATTTTCAAGCCGGATCCAGATCCAAAGTTAATCTTTCGCGCGAATTTTACGCGGTGATCTCAAAGGCGCTTTTATAGTATCCCCGCTCCTGCACATAGTCAAGCAGTTCTACATAAAAAGGATGGGAACCCAGAGTCGCGCTGTCACCGATCATGATGAGTTTTTTCCTGGCCCTGGTCATCGCTACATTCGTCCTCCGGATGTCGCCGAGAAAACCCACTTCACTTTTATCGTTGCTGCGTACGAAACTGATAGCAATCACGTCGCGTTCCTGGCCCTGAAAAGCATCGACGGTATTGATGGTGATGAACCGGTGCAACGGCTCCAGTATCGCCGACGCTTCGGCGAGTTTATGCAGGTAATCAACCTGCGCCCTGTACGGCGTGATGATGCCCATTGTCAAATTCCTCTCGATCCACTCGGTCGGGTCCACTTCCCCAACGAGACTTTCGACACGGCTGATCAGCAACTGTGCCTCTTCCTGGTTGAAGCGGCTGAGGGTTTCCTTGTCCTGTTCTTCCGTATAGCCGCATCCGGCGGTATCAATAAATTCCACAGGAGGTTGATTCGGCCGAAGCAGCACGGACCTTACGGAATCATCGGCCACGAGTTCGTCTTTATAAAAATAGGAAGATGAGAACTTCATGATATCCTGATGCATACGATACTGCACCCTCAGCATCGACGAGGCCTGTGGCTGGCGGTTTATTCCTTTTTCAAACAAGGTACTGGCGAGGCCGAGCCGGGCAGCCTCGTTGGATTTGATCGTCGGCGGGAGTTGCTGGTGATCGCCTGCAAAAATAATCCGGGAGCTTCGCATAACGGGAATCCAGCAGGCAGGTTCCAGCGCCTGTGCCGCTTCATCGATGAAAACTGTCTTGAATTTTTTGCCGCGCATCACCGGGTGCGATGATCCAACTAATGTAGTACAGATCACTTCCGCGCGTTGCAGCAGGTCGTTGACAATGTAAAACTCCAGGACGTCCGCGTCGGCTTTCAACGCCTTCGCCTCCTGTAGCATCTGACGACGTTCGCTCTTTTCCTTGTATCCGAAATCCCGTTTGAATTTGAAAGCCACTCCCTTTAGCTGTTCCATCTTTCTTCGGAGCGACCGCAGTTCCTGGTAGTTCGCATGTTCGGCTATACGCGCATCCAGTGTCTTGCTCAACGATTGCTCGGTTACCCGTGCCGGGTGGCCGATACGCAAAACGTTCAGCCCCTGTTCGCTCAATTTATCGACAAGGAGATCGACGGCTGCATTACTTGGCGCGCACACCAATACCTGTTGCTCATCCTTAACGGTTCGTTTGATTGCCTGTACGATGGTTGTTGTTTTTCCCGTTCCGGGCGGACCATGGATAAATCCTACATCCGCCGCGGATACCACCTGGTCCAGCGCTTTCTGCTGGCTATCGTTCAATCCCGTTATCCGGTCCGCCAGGTTCACGGTTCCTGACGGCTTTGCAACGGCCGTGCCTTCGCCGAGCAGGATCTCACGAAGTTCCGCGACGCGATTGTCCTCCGCCTTGATCACTTCCTTCAGGGCAAACTCCATCTCACGGTACGTCATCTCATCGAACATGACATCCACACCCAGCAAGCTGCTGTCAATCCAGTCGGGCAGTTCTTCGGCGTTCAGTGTAATCACCATATTATCGTCACGCACGTAATTGATCACGCCGTTCACATGGTCGCGCTCCGGTTTCCCGGACGCATTTGAAAACACGCTTACTGATTTACCGCTTTGAAATGCGTGCGGCTGATCCAGGTGAGTGGTTCGCCCGATCTCGATCATCAGCCTTTCGCCCGTTCCGATATAGTCCCGCTTCAGCTTGACGGGATACCACGTCGTACCCTCGCTCGTTCGCTGGGAGAGCGATCGCAGCAACACTTTTTGGCGGTAATAATCGAGGTCGGCCTGCCGCTCCAGTTTAATGAGTTCGAGAGTTTTTGTTAGCTGTTCGCGCGATGTCATGGAAGCGGCAAAGATAAAGTTCTTCCGGCATGACCACTGATCAGACGGAAATTTAGTTTACCCTGATTCCCGTTACCTGATGTTTTATCCGCTTTTTCATATTACCACTGATCCGATAATTTGATTTTATAGGTGTTTATACCCTAATTTCATCGGATTAAAACTTTCACTATGCGAATTTCAGCCATTTTGCTTGTACTGGTCTTCCCGGCCGCTTTCGTCAGCTATGCACAGCGTTACGACATTTTATTGGCAGGTGGAAAGATTGTGGATGGTTCCGGCAATTCCTGGTTTTACGGAGATGTCGCTATCCGGGACGGAAAGATTGCTGCGGTCGGCAAGATTGCGCCGGAGACTGCGCAACGGGTGATAGACGTCAGGGGACTGATCCTTGCTCCGGGCTTCATCGATGTGCATACGCATATTGAAACCAACGACATCAAAGTGCCAACCGCTCCGAACTTTATCCTGGATGGAGTCACCTCTGTGGTGACGGGTAATTGTGGTTCGTCGAACACGGATCTCCAGCGTTACTTTTACCGGCTCGACAGTGTCAGGACCTCCATTAACGTCGCCACCCTGATCGGACATAACAGTGTGCGCAGGTCGGTGATGGGTGATGTCCAGCGCGACCCCACGGCGGAGGAACAGAAAAAAATGGAAGACCTCGTCGCACGTGCCATGCTTGATGGCGCCGTGGGTTTTTCCACCGGGCTTATTTATGTTCCCGGCACCTATTCCCGGACGGAAGAAGTGATCGGGCTGGCAAAGGCTGCGGCACAACACAACGGTGTATATGCTTCCCATATACGGGATGAAGGTGATCAGGCCACCGAAGCGATCGAAGAAGCTGTGAACATCGGACGGCAAGCTCACCTTCCGGTGGAGATATCCCACTTTAAAGTGACGTACAAACCCAATTGGGGACGGTCCGTCAGCACGCTGGCGCAAGTGGAAAAAGCGCGTCGCGAAGGAATTGATGTTACGGTGGATCAATACCCCTATGTGGCGAGCAGCACGACGTTAAATACCGTTGTTCCCAGCTGGGCTTTTTCGGGAGGCAAGGATTCGTTGCAACACAGGTTAAATGACCCGTCTGTCCGCAAGAAGATCAAGAACGAGATGCTGAAGAACCTGAAAGGTAAACAACTCAAAAACTACAGCTATGCCGTTGTTGCGCGGTATGCCGCCGATACATTGCTGAACGGAAAAAATATTTCCGAGATCAATATCATCAAAGGACGTAAGCCCAAAGCCGCTGAGGAAGTCGAAACGATCCTGGAAATGGTTGGCAATGGCAGCGCCCAGATGGTATACTTCAGTATGGATGAAGGCGATCTGAAACGGATCATGCAATATCCGTTCAACATGTTTGCTTCAGACGCCGGTATTATCCAGTTCAATTCCGGTGTACCGCATCCACGGGGTTACGGTACAAATGCCCGGGTACTGGGCCAATACGTCCGCGTTCTGAATGTGATCAAGCTGGAGGAAGCGATCCGGAGGATGACCTCGTTACCGGCGCAAAAATTTCAATTGCGCGACCGTGGTCTTATCCGTGAAGGGCTGGCAGCCGATATTGTTGTATTCGATGAGGCAGTCGTTAGCGACAAGAGTACGTTCAGCAATCCGCACGCATATTCCGCCGGGTTTCAATTCGTGCTGGTGAACGGACAACTGGTGGTGGAAAACGGCAGGCACACCGGGGTACGGAGTGGCGTTGTGCTTCGCGGACCTGGTTATGCCGGAAAATAGCCGGGGAAGTTACGGTCAATTATTTCAATAGCTCCACCAGCTTAAGCAGTTCGCGTTTATTTCCGTAAGAATCCATGGAAGAAACGATGGCATTTTTTTCACGCGTGGTTAATCGCCAGCTGAGGGAAGCCCTGGCATTGTTCTGACGGATGCTGTCCATTTTTTGAAGGATAGGAACGTATGTGTCCGATTCATACTGGATATCTATCCGTTCTATCGAGCCTTTAAACCACGACTTCGCATGATTTATGAGCATATCGCTGTTGATGTCCTGAAAGTTTTCGAAGTTGTTATAGACGCTGCTGATCGGTTGCGTAAAGTCATCTACAAGGGTTTGTCCCGCTTTCGGGGAGATCGTACTTAGCTTGGGCGAATCGCGGACAGACAGAAAGATCACACCGGAAGTGTTCTCGGCGATCCAATCCTTGTAAGCATACATAAAACGGATCGCATCCGATAACCCGAAGTTATCTGAAATACCGGCATCCATTATTTTGATGGGAGGATCGGTGGGCAACGTGGTATTGGGCGTGATATAAGGAAAGGTTGCGCTCATTCTCAATGCCGAAAGAAAGCGAAGGTCCTTACTGCCCTGATCCTTGAGCAATGTCAGAAAATCGATTCCACCGTACTTTGACAGAGAATATTCGGGGGAACTCAGGATATCATAGTTCATGAATGAGACAGGTCTTGCCGCGATGTACAGTTTGCGTCCGTCGTTGACGATCGTAGGTGCAAGTATCATCATGGGGATGAGTGCTTTCAGTTCGACGCTGTCGTAGTCACTGATCGGTTTGTCCATCAGCCGTTCCGTGATCTGGTTGAGTTGTTCTTCGAAGGTGTATCCACGGTCTCGGTAATAGTAGTTCCCGCGGTATTCAAATTTTGTGAAGCTTACAAAAAAGTCATTAGCGAGCAGACTAAAAATCAGGGGATTCAGGTTGTCCGTTGCAATAAACTGGCGGTGCACACCCGAGTAAGGCCTGGTATTTTCCCCGAGTTTCTCCCGCAGTTTCAATTCACGGAAATAACTGGCGCCTATAAGACCACCCGAAGCCCCGGTGATGAGAATACTTTTTTCCATCAGTTCGCCCTGCGTGATGCTATCTGCCATCTGGAGGGCGGTAAGTGTCCACAGTGCGGCGCGTTTACCTCCGCCGCTGGCGCAGAGAAAAATCATTCTGGGTTTCTGGTCAGAAGGAAATTTTTTCCGCCAGTTGTCCAGCATCACCTTGTTATTTTCCCAGTCGCGGCGGATATGGATGGAATCATTCAGATTGCGGAGACTGCGTACAGAGTATTCCGCATGGGGTTTCTGATAATCCAGGCCGAAAGCTTCGTATCGTTTGGTCAGATAGTCCTCGCCCACCATATGATTAAAGACCAGGAAGATCACCAGCGCGGATGTTGCCGCCCATCCTCCGAACCAGTATGAAAACGCACCGGCCATCATCACAAAAATCGTCAGGAAGATCATAAAACTCGCGGCTGCCGGCAGCTGAAATGCAGGGTAATCCTTGAATATTCCCAGGATCAGCACAAATCCGAAAATCAGGAGCTCGATGATAACCAGGTTAAAATGATTCTGGTCGAACACCTGCAGTATGGTAGCCTTGTCGTAGAAGTTGTTGTCCTCCACTTTGCGTATCCTGAACCGGTGATCGAAATAGTTTTCAACATGGATCTGCTTTTTTCGGGCGATATCCAGTTTCTTCATCGCGCTCGCGCGTGTAACCTTTACGTTCTGCTTGATCTTCTCATCAATGCGGCAAACCACGTATTTGAAGATATCCTTATTGGTAAACCAGAAATACAAAAAGAACAATGCTGACATGACCAGGTAGCCAGAGATCAGTCCGGAAAGGTTCCGTGTAAGATCGCCGGCCCTGCTGTATTCGTTGTTTACCTGAAACTTGACGATCTCCGAAATGTATACGACCAGGAAACCAAAGGGAATAATACTGTTGTTGATGATAAACTTGGTAAACGGCTTGCTAAGGGCGCCGATAAATGAAAAGCGGTGACCGTCCGTAATGTAGCAGGTAATGTGAAAGGCCATTGTAAACCCGGCCAGGATGGTACCCATGATGAAGTAGCTCGTGAAGTTGACTTTGTTGACATACTCCGGATCAAGAAAGAGGTAAGGGATTCCCAGGTACTTTCCAAAACCGCCGGTAATCATGGCAAATAAAATGATCCAGCACACCATCAGTACATGGTTGCGCTGGATATTGTTCATAAGAAGCTGAACGGGGAAAGAGTAGACGATCCTGGGTACTAATAAGTAAAGTCTTCGCATAGAAAGAATTACATTCAAGTTATGAAATTTTAGCGGGGAATCAGGTGTATCCGGTCCCGATCGCCTGAAGATTTTAAAATACCTTAATAGAACCGGCCGGGCATTGTTCGCAAAAAAAGTGAAAATCAATCTATTTATTTAAGTTTGCCCTGCAGCATCTCTAAAACCAAAAAAACCTGGACAAGTTATTTCAGATATACAGATCATCCGCCGGTTCGGGCAAGACGCGCACGCTGGCGAAAGCGTACCTGACGTTAGCCCTGCGCTATCGCGCCGACTATTTCAAACACATCCTTGCCGTAACCTTTACCAACAAGGCTACCCAGGAGATGAAAGACAGGATCCTCGCTTACCTCGATGCTTTTGCCAGGGGAATAGATAACGAGCTGGCCCAGGAATTAAAGGAAGCATTACACCTGGACGATCTTACGTTCAGGCAATACGCCCAGGAAGCCCAGTCGGCAATCCTTCACAAATATGCCCAGTTTTCCATTAGTACAATCGACGCCTTTTTTCAAAAAGTGATCCGCTCGTTTACGAGGGAAGCGGGACTGGTAGGCGACTACCGTCTCGAAGTTGAACAGGATGCCGTCCTCGAAGAGGTTATTGATAACCTGATGGATGAACTCGGTACCAACAAGGAATTAACCGACTGGGTTGTCGACTTTGCGAAAGAAAATCTTGAAAATGAAAGAGCCTGGGATGTACGAACCAGTCTCATCGAATTCGCCATGGAAATTTTCCGTGAAGAATTTAAGGACATCGAGGAACAGGTGATCCAATCAACGACAGACCGGAAGTATTTTCACAACCTTCGCTCCTCGATGCTGAAGCAGAAAAAATTCTTCCTGGACCAGGCCGAAGCGCTGGGAAGACAAGCGCTGGCGGTCATTCAGTCGCAGGGATGGGAGCCATCCGACATCAGTTATGGGAAAAATTCCGGCTTGTTCACCTACTTTGAGATGTTCGCCTATCAAAAGGACCTGAAGGAATTCAAAGAACCCAGCGACCGCGTCCGCAATCTTTTTACGGAAGCCCGGAACTGGCCGGGAAAGACAACGGTTCGCGCACGCGAAATCGTACAGGTAGCCGAATCAACATTGGTTCCTGTTCTGAAGGAACTCCTTTCGCTGTACGACAATCATTATAAAAAAAGCCTGAGTGCGGAAGTGGCCCTGCAAAATTTATATGTTTTCGGCCTCGTTGCGGATATCAGCCGTAAACTCCGCGAGTACAAGGATGAAAATAATATGATGCTGCTTGCTGATGCGCCGAAATTTCTGAACGGCGTCATTCAGGACAGCGATACACCTTTCATCTACGAAAAGGTGGGATCTTTTTTCAAGAACTACCTTATCGACGAATTCCAGGATACGTCATCCATGCAGTGGAAGAACTTTCTGCCGCTGCTCACCAACAGCCTTGACCAGGGATACACCAGCCTGGTCGTGGGCGACGTGAAACAGGCGATCTACCGCTGGCGCGGAGGTGATCTTAAACTCCTCCAGCAGGAAGTTGAAAAGAACATCGGGAAAGAGCGTGTCGGTGTTCACGAACTCACCCGTAATTTCAGAAGTGCGTTTGCCGTCGTTGATTTTAACAACAAGCTCTTTGAAAAGGCGGCCTCGATCGTGGCGGCGGAAACCGGTCATACCATTTCTGTCGATGCTTATCAGGATGTCTCCCAGCAGAATTTCCGCAGCGACGAAGGATTTGTGAAGGTGAAGTTTATCCGCGACGATGCTGAAACCAAATGGAAGGAACATGCGCTGAACAAAGTTCCTTTTTATCTCGAACAACTGCAGGAGTTGGGCGCTTCATTAAAAGATATTGCTATACTGGTGCGTAGAAACGAGGAAGGTCAGCAAATCGTCAGTCACCTGCTCAATTATAAGAACTCCCCTCAGGCGCGACCGGAATTCCGGTACGATGTTGTATCGAATGAATCCCTTCGGCTCGATGGCGCAGCATCCGTCAATCTTCTACTGGGTGCCATGAAGTACCTCCTCAATCCCGATGATTCCGTAGCCCGCGCGCAGTTGGGCTATGAGTTTGCCAGGATCCATGAACCGGACCGTTCTCTTAAAGACGTATTCGCTGTAACCAACCAGGCGATCTTCGAAAACAACCTCCCGGACGCTTTTACAAAGGAAAAATCCGCCCTGAAAAAATTACCCCTGTTCGAGTTGACAGAAACCATCGTCTCGATCTTCAGGCTGGGCGAAGAAAAAGGCGAACTGGCATACCTGCTCGCATTCCAAAACCTCGTGCTTGATTTTTACAGCCGAGAGCGAAACGACCTCGGCGCTTTTATCGAGTGGTGGGAAGATAATAAACATAAAAAATCCGTCCAGGTATCCGGCGAAGTAGATGCCGTCCAGATCCTCACCATACACAAGTCAAAAGGTTTGCAGTTCAAATACGTAATCGTTCCGTTCTGTTCCTGGGGATTGGACCACGACCCTTGGCAGGCGCCGAACCTGTGGATCTCGTCGCCGGAACCACCGTTTGACAAGGCTGGTTTTTTACCCGTGAGATATTCCGGGACGCTGCAGCAGACATACTTTGCCGATCACTATAAGGCTGAGCGCATCCGAAGTTACCTGGATAACCTGAACCTGCTGTATGTCGCAATGACACGGGCTGAACAGGGACTTGTTGTAATGTCTCCTCATCCCGACGTGAGGAACGCGAAAAAAAGCGTGGCGCAAATTCTTCACTCCGGCATTCAACTTTCTTATGCCATGTCGGAACAATGGAATAATACGGAACAGGAATTAAATACAGGTGTGTGGGCCGCCGCGTCTTCATCGAAACCCAAAGCCACATCCGAAGCATTGAGCTTATCCAGCTATGCATCTTTCCGATGGCGCGATAAACTCGTAATGCGTCAAACCGCCAGGAATTTTTTTGATCAGCCATCGGATAACAAGCTGGAAAAGATCACCTATGGTATTTACATCCATACCGTGCTGTCGCGGATATCCTACGCCCATGAAATTCCGGATACACTGGACAAGATCATTCTGGAAGGGCTTATCAATCAATCGCAGAAGGAGTCGTTGAATCAACAACTACAAGAACTTCTGAAAAACCCGCAGGTCGCATCGTGGTTCGAACCAGGCTGGGAAGTCCGGACGGAAGTACCGATCCTGCTCCCGGGTGGTGCGGAGAACCGTATTGACCGGCTCCTGTTACGTGAGAAAAAAGCTGTTGTCGTAGATTTCAAAACCGGGGAGCCCACAAAGGCCGATCAAAAGCAGGTTCAGGACTATATTGACATCCTGCACAAAATGAACTTTGCGGATGTAGAAGGATACCTGTTGTACATCCGACGGGCCGAGGTTGTAGCTGTTTTGCAGGGGCGGATCAAAAGCTCCAAACCGAGGGACAAGCATCAGCTGGGACTTGGCTTCTAGGTTTTAGAGATCGATGTGATATACATCGTTTTGATTCCGCTGGATGTTTTTTACGTGAAACCCGCCGGGCTGCGGAATCTCCTCGATCAAATCAAAATGCGAGCAGGACTTTGGTAATGCTTCAAAGATCAGCAGGAAATTATGCGTGGTCTTGTCGGGGATGAGTGTCCAGAGGGGAGCAATGGTGATATTTTCCGCGTGCATCAATGCCGATCTGAAACCCGACCCCTGGTCCACCAGGTACGTCGTTTTCCATATCCGCACCAGGGCATCCTGCCATTCGTTTTGAAAATAGCAATGAACGTACACATAAGAATCGGTGAGCAACTGGATATCGATCGATACCAGGAGGTCGGGATCGAGATCGGGTTTTGTCCTGACCGGAGGTTCTTTTATCTCCTTTACTCCATTCGCAACGACGGATAGTGCTGTGCGGATTACCATTAAAAGCAAATTTCGCTCCCGGAGAGGACTCTTTCAAGAACAAATAAAATTTTACTGCCTTTGAAGGGATGAATGGCCGTTATCCTTATACCAGTTGGTGGTTATTGTCGAACAACCTTGTTGCGGTAGATTGTCTTCTCAGACTGAATGGTTATATAATAGAGCCCCGGTTTTAGTCCGGTAAGGATTTCGCTCAGTGTTGCGTCAAGGGATTCACCGGATGACTGGAAGTTCACAACCGAACTTCCGGTGGCGGAGGATATCGAAACCGGAAAATACGCCTGACGGCTGAATTCACCCATATCGACATGTACATCGCCTGTGGTTGGATTGGGATAAACAAAACTGGTAAATTCCACAGGCTTTGCTGTAGCAGTGGTTATAAGGGTAGAGCCAACAAGTGTGTTTTTCGCCACGGACAGATCCGCTGCGGTAAAAGTGAGCGTTCCCTGGAGTCCCTGCGCCTGGTTTACCGGTGTAAACCTGATGTAGATCGTTTTGCCGGCGGCGGCTTCGCTTTCGCTGATCACAACGCTGGAAGCAAACGTCGAGTTATTTACAGAGATCTGAAATCCCTCGCTAACGGATACGGTTACATCTCCATACCCTGCGATCTTGACGAGAATACTCTGTGCGGTTGAGGCTGTTCCAACCTCGACATCCTGGTAAGTCAGTGTATTGGAAGGAATGGAGAGCAGGTTATCCGTTATAGACCAGTCATCAACAGTCCACCGCGACCCTGCGGCAAGGGACGATGTGTAGACAAATGCGAAGTAAATTTTATTTTCCTTATTCAATAGTGAAACCGTTGTCTTTTTCCATTCATCCGAATTAACGGGAGGAAATTCGGCAGGCGCGTCAAACCAGGTTGCCAGGGCCGGATCACCGGTACCGATATAGTTAGCCGAGTATTTCAGTTTAAGCGGGGCACCCGGGCCGGAAGAGTAAGATCTGAACCTGATCGTGGGATCGTATAAATATCCGGAAAGGTCCGTTTCGGGCGATATCAGCCAGTCTTCGTTTTCCGTAAACCCGTTCGTTGTACCGTCGATCTGTATCGCTTTATCAACACCGGAAACCCGTTGGTGCGGCGACGTCTCATCCAGGTCAACAAGAGACCAGGTGTGATAACCTTTCACGCTGTAGGCTGCCCAACCCGTTTCATTCAGGGATGTCAGCCCGTTAAAATCACCCTGGGCCGGATCAAAAACGGAGACAGATAGGGACACCGTTTTCTGCGTCGCTCCAGTTGATACATTTGTCACGCTTCCGGCCTTTAATCCAGTAGAACCATCGCCGGAATATATCACGTAAATCCAGTTCGAATTTCCCTGAGCAAAGGCGGAAGCCTGTATGGTGAGTTCATTGGTGTAGGTAATGTCATCCTTTGACACCTTGAAGTTCCCCGAAGCCGTAATCGTAACATTCGCTCCGAGGTGAAATCCGGTTATACTGTACAGGGCGGGTGTTGAATCTTTCGTTTTGTTCGTGGGGTCCAGCACGATCTCCGTGTGTGAAAGGACGAGCGTGGGGACAGCACTTCCGGCAGTTGTTACATCCCTTTTGAAAATCGACGTTACCTTCTGATCAAAATATTCGCCCATAAAATACACATCGTAGGCAAAGCCCGGTCCAAGACCCGTTACCAGGGCTTCCGTTTCCCATGGGAATAAACCATCCGAACTTTGCATTTCGCTGATAGTGGGCAGCGGCGAACCATCGGGAAGGACACGGTAATAGATGCGGGTCATATCCGTATCGAATTCAGCACCTACAATAAAAGAACTTTCGGTTATCGACGTAACGGTTGGCGCTGTCGTAAATCCGATCACGTAATTATTGACTGTTATTTTATTGGTTGATAGTGTGGAGTTGTTGGAATAATTTGTCTCTGGAACAATGTGATCCGGGTTAATTTCTGCGAAGATATACCAGGAACCGGCGGGCAGATAGCCGGTTGGGGATGCCGCGTAATAATGTTCGTTCTTCAGCAGCGTTTGGTTCGGGCCGATCCATTGTGCTGTTTCATCGCTGAGGGGAATTGTCAGGAAAAAGGTATCGCCGGCATCCAGGGTTGCATCGGCTGAAAATGTGAGCCGCATGCTGTAGCCCTGTATTTCCGATGTTCCGCTGTTGGTCAGGTTAAAAGCATATGTAAAATTCTTTTCATCCGAGGCCGTGAGTACAAGGTTGCTCAGTGAGAAGTCGACATCCGGGTCGTCGCCGGAAACGATGGGAATATCAGCCTTTCCGGCCGACAGGGTAAGGATCAGGAGTGAAAGGAGGAAAAGTAATTTCATTGACCGGTGTAGAATTAAAGCCACATTTTGCCTGGGCGACCCACATGATCAGGACACAGGCAATGATCGATCGGTTAACTATAGACGCAATCGATTTCGAAAATAAAGATACTAAGTATTAAAATGACGTGAGGGAATTGCAAGGATTTATTTTCAGGGATAATCAGGCAATCGGGAGCTGGTTCTCAACTGTAAAACTCAATCAGTGATGCGAAATAAACGTTGTTCCATCCGTCCGTTATGTCGTCATAATCGGCATCGGGGATATTGGTGTGTTTTAGTTCCACTGACGTGCCCTGGCTATCCGGATGCAGCTTGATCGTCACGATGGAATTGTCTTCCTGCGTATCGAAATACCACTGCTGGACGATCTTCTTGCCGGGTTCAAATTCAATATTCCGTCCGACAATACTTCCGTCCCACAGCGAAAACTCGGTTCCCGCCTCGGCCGTCATCTCCGCAGGTTCGCCCGTCCAGAGTTGTATGGTGGCGGGTGTGGTCAGGGCGAGGTATATTTCTTCCGGCGATGCCGGGATATGGTAGTATTTTTTAAAATCCTTCATGGTAAAGTGGTTCTTGAAAAGCTTTCAACCCGGCAAAAGAAAACCGATTCCATCCCAATTAAATACAATTCGGTGAATAACAGATCAGGTATTTTCTTTATGCCGGCTTCCAAAATTCGCGTATACTTGCAGTTCTTAAAAATTTCCGCTTTGCCCATTACGTACGCACTCATTGGTATCACTGTCCTGATCAGTATGGTCTCCTTCAACAATGAGGACCTGCTCCGGAGGTTTATGATGACTCCGTACCAGATCAGCCACCAAAAGCAGTACTATCGCTTTTTGACGTCGGGGTTTATTCACCGCGATCACATTCACCTGCTGATGAATATGATTTCCTTTTATTTTTTCGGAAGAGTGATCGAATCCATATTCGGCCAGCTTTTCCAGGCGATGGGTGGAATATATTTTATCGCTCTTTACCTGATCGCCATTGTTGTGTCCGACATTCCCACGTACCTGAAGAACAAGAACAATCCCGGTTATCATTCCCTGGGTGCATCGGGCGGTGTGGCTGCTGTCATTTTTGCATCCATTATTTTGTTACCGCTCCAGAAAATCTGTCTCTACTTTGCGCTTTGTATGCCCGGCTTTATACTGGGCACATTATACCTCGTTTACTCCTATTACCAGGGACGTAAAGCGAACGACGGGATCAATCACGACGCCCATTTATACGGCGCATTGTTCGGACTGCTTTTCTGTGCCGTGTTGTACCCGGAATCTTTACCGGATTTTTTCCGGCAGATCATGAGCTGGCGGTTCTTTAACTAGCGCCGTCGCAAAGTAAGCACACAAGACCTTCTTGTATCAACTGCTTTCCGCTATGGTACTAGATAATAAAGCGACGTTCACTTCTCCTTCTTACACTCTATGAGCCAGTCCCACGGATACGGTCCTTTCATCCATTCGGGAGGCGCTGCAAATTCCGTGTTCCAGTCGTATTCCAGTTTTTCAAGCGCTGTAATGGTGAGGCCGGCCCTTTGAAACAGTACCCGGAGTTCGGACTCTGAGTAGTGTTTGGTAGGAACATTATCGATATGGACTATACCCTGAAGTATATCCCGTTTGCTGCCTTTAAAATAACTTATTTCGGATGCCGGTATTTCGTCGGGTGAAACGCCTTCTTTCCGGTACCAGTCGATAAGACGCCAGGTGGAAAAAAGGATGGAGTCCAGCGAAGGCATGACAAGCAGTGCCGACCCGTTGGTTTTCAGCGAGCGGTGTACATTCCGTAGCATCGCTTCGTTCTTCCTGATCTCGGGTAGCATGATCACATTGCAACAAAATATAAAATCCGCCGGCTCCAGTTTCAGTGCCGGCCTGGAAAGGTCCATTCTCTTCAGGGTGATATTGGAGTATGGGTTTTGCTTCGCGAACGAAAGAACCCCGGACGAGATATCTATCGCCAGTACCGACCTGAAGGCGGGAGCCAAAAAGGAAAACGCTTTACCCGTTCCGCATCCGAAGTCTATGGCAATGTTTTTCCGGTTTGCATGCTTCTTGAAATAGCGGGGTAAAATCTTCCTTGAGTCACTTTTGAATACATCAAAAATCTCCGTGTTATAACTGGCAGCGATGTTGTCCCAGTGTTTCTTTTCATTCATGCCTTTCGTTTTTCTGTTGTAGTTTGATTGGTTGAGCGGATCAATTGATCATTTCACGGAGTCGATATAAAGCGATTCCACTTTTTCCCGGGCCCAGGGAGTTTTTCTCAGGAACGTGAGGCTTGACTTGATACTGGGATTGCTGATGAAACAATTGATGCGGATCATCTCTCCCAACTCCTCCCAGCCGTACCGGTCAACCAGGTAGACGAGGATCATCTCCAGTGTTTTTCCGTGTAACGGATTATTCGGTTGGCTTTCTTTCATTCTACTTCTTCAGTTGGTCCAGGTCGCCCTGGTAGTCGTATTGAAGATCTTCGGGTAATTTCTCAAGAGCGCCTTCGATCTTCTTTAATTGTTGCTGGTACAAATTAGAAAGGACCTGGCTGGGCAGCAAGGTAATACCTGCTTTTTTCATTTTTTGACAGAAGTGTATCCGGAGCTCGACTTCCGTTTGCCTGACATCGGAGTACTTCACCTGTTTATTCGTTATCCGCAGGATTCGTCTGAGGCTTTTTTTGATAAGGTAGACATTGGATTTGGGAAGGGTATCGAATTGTTCATCCATTTCACTCTTTACACCGGCTACATATCCGTTCTCATCGTTCGCTTCAAAAAGAAGATACGTCAATAGCTCTTTATTCTCCTTCTTATATTTTGCAAGGCGCATACAAAGGTCCCGGACGGTTTCCATGTCCAGGTGCGCCAGCTCTTTTTTTATTTCATTTATGGACGCCGCTTTCATTGCAATATAAAATTCCTGTTTTTCATCTGGTTCCCCCTTCAGTGGCTTTAAATTCGTCGACGAGTGTTTTGACAATCTCACTCAACGGCCGGATACTCGTGACATATTCGATGGAGGGGCCGGCACACCAGACGGTTTTATACGTAGCACCAAAAGCCGCTTTCTCCACCTGCTTCATACCGCGGAACGCGATAAGCATCTTGGCGTATTTTTTCAACGTTTTATTGTTGTTCAATAACCGTTCGAGCCAGTTCGCTTTTGTTCCCAGTTGCCGGACGTAGGGTGTATTGATGACTGTCAATGGTGAACCTGATAGCTTTGTCGTCATCACAATATCTTTTTCACTGTAATCCACCATCGCTTGTTTGTACTCGGGGGAAATATCCGCTTCATCACAGGCGATAAATATCGTTCCGACGGAAGCGCCTGCAGCACCCCAGTCCATTACTTCACGAAGGTCCTTCCCCCTGGCAATCCCGCCGGCGGAAATGACCGGTATATGGCAATTTTCTTTCAGTGATGTGACCAGCTCAAATGGTGAGAGATTTCCCGCATGACCACCAGCCCGGTTATTAACGGCGATCACAGCATCCGCGCCGAGCTCCTCCACTTTACGGGCATACTTCAAATCGACTACATCGCAGAATACCTTGATACCAAGCGGACGGCAGGCTTCGATCACTTCTTTTGGATTACCGAGAGAAGTAATGATGTAATCCACCTTCATTTCCAGCAAGGTTTTCAGCTGGCCTTTGTACTTCGGATTTGAGCGGTTCACGATAAGATTGACGCCGAACGGTTTGGATGAAAACGCCCTAACCTCCGAAATGGCGGCACGAAGCTCTTTGTCCGTTCGGTAATTCAACGCGGGAACAGCTGCCGTAACGCCGGCTGCCAGCGCTGCCTTAATCATCTTAGCATTTGATATCAGAAACATCGGAGCAACAATAACGGGATAGTCGATGCCCAGTAACTTGTCCAGCGTTATGTCGCTCATGTCCTTGAATGGTTTTACCTATGCGAGTTAGGCAAACTTTTCATTCATGGCAACCTGTAGTTTCCGGAATACGGGGTAATTAAAAAGCACCAGAGCTACGACGATGATCGAATATCCCACGACCTGTATAAGGTTTACTTTTTCCCTGAACACGAGGAAAGCTATCGTAAAATTAATGATCGGGTTCAGGTACAGTAATATACCTATGGTAGCGGAATTGATCCTGTTCAGCGCATACAAACTGAGGAACAATGGAAGTACCGTAAAGATCACGGCTATACAAAGGGTGATCAGGTAAAATTCAAGTGCGACGGGAACCTGGCCAACCAGCGACGAATAGAACAGGTTCAGTATGGCGAACGAAAACACCATCTGGATCCCCAGCACGATGATGCGGTCGAATCCCTGGTTGCGCCGCTGTGACACCAGGTACAAAGCGTAACTGACCGCTGTCAGCATGCTGTACCCGAGTTCGAGTGCAGAACTCATTCCCATCAGTACACAGCTTACGATACAAAGACCAACGGCAACCCACTGCAGGTTGGTGAGCCTTTCCTTTAATAACCAGTTCCCCAGCAGTGCCGTGATCACCGGGCAGATCATATAGGAAAATGACGCTGTCTTGATGTTGATGCTGTTAACGGTATAGATGAACGTAAGCCAGTTTACAATGAGCAACGCCCCGCCCGCCATAGTCAGCCAGATGATTTTATTCCGCTGGACTCTCGGAAACGATCTCAGGTAAGCAAGATCTTTTTTAAGTTCTCCTCTTTTAAACCCGAAGACAATAGCAAGAAGAACGATGGACGACAAAAAGATCCGGAAGTAAAGTATCTCGCCAACGGAATACGCGCTCAGCGCCCGAAGCGGGATCGAAAAAAATCCCCAGATCACGAAAGCCGAAATTCCGGCGATATAATGTTTTTTATTATTCACGGATTTGGATCATGAGTTGTATAAACTGTTCTAGTAAAACCGTACCTTCCATTCCCTGGACCATTGTTCGCCGGCGCCGAGTCGTTCAATTCCTTCTTTCGATACCAGCTGCAGGTTGTGTGTGACGGAATCCGCAATGCCGCACCAGGGTTCAATACAGACAAAGTCTGCATTCCTGGCCGCCCAGATTCCAAGGAACGGAAATCCACCAAAGTGAAAATCGAGGCCGTGTGGATGGGCCGTTGATTTAAGGGAAACTACATTGGAGTGAAGATGCTTCAGCACCAGCGCATCTTCCCGGAAAAGATCTTTTGTCAGGCGGATCGTATCCGAGTTCTCCAGGAAGGGAACAGGATTCGATTCGATCAGGCCACCGGACGTGATCGGCCACCGCCCGGTGTTTTCGATATTACCGAATTGCAACAAGTGATCTTCATAAGCGGTTCCTTCGACCAGCGGCGACTTAAACGCCGGATGTCCGCCGATGGAAAAGTACATCGAACGGTTCCCCCTGTTCTGCACATGATAGTTCACGCGGAGGAAATCATCGGCAAGGGTATATTCAAGGGAAAGCTTAAAATCGAACGGGTATTTCGTTTTCAGGGATTCGTTACTCTCCAGTACAAATGTTACGGAATCCTTTCTTACAAGGGTCGGCACAAATGGCATCTCGCGGGCAAAGCCATGCCGGTCCAGGTGATACGTATGATCGTCCAGTATATACAAATTGTCTTTTAATGTACCGACGATCGGAAATAACACAGGCGAAGTCTTACCCCAGTACCGGGGGTCCCCACTCCACATATACTCCAGTTCCGTATTTTTGTTAAAGACCGTAAACAATTCAGCCCCACGGGCTTTGATGCCTGCGCGAAGGTGTTCATTTTCAAGTACTACATTCATTCCAATTCGAACGATCAGGTTATTCAGCGGCAAGCTAAAAAAACAATCCCTTACTTTGACGGCGGGGTGAGCTAACCACCAGTATAAACCGCATGCCCCGACCTTTAATTCTCCCGGACGGACGATATTAAAAATAAAATTTTCGCAAAATGCTCCATAGACTCCGCTCGGCGACCCGGATGCAACGGTTTGAAACCGTTACCTTACAGAAAAGAGAGGTTCAATCTGCAACGATACCGCGGGTTGAAACGGGTACATAACCAGAAAAAAGAATCATGAAAAAAAAATCGAAACATTCAGATGCCTCCCCTTCCCGGAGGACTTTTATCAAAAATGCAGCGGTGGGTGCGGCTGCGTTTATGATCGTACCCCGCCACGTTATCGGTGGAAAAGGATATTTGGCCCCCAGTGACAAACTACTGATCGCCGGTGTCGGTGTCGGCGGTAAAGGCAAGTCCGATATCGCCAACTTTTACGACAGCGGAAAAGCCGAGATCGCTTTTTTATGCGATGTGGATAAGCGGATGGTTTCCGCATCGGTGGCGGCATTTCCCAAGGCCAAGTTTTATACGGACTGGAGGGAGTTGTTTGAAAAAGAATCGAAAAACTTCGACGCTGTTTCCGTATCAACACCCGATCATAATCATGCGGTCATTGCGATGGGTGCCATGCAGCTGGGGAAACACGTATACGTGCAAAAACCACTAACGCACGATATCTATGAAGCGCGGGTTTTAACGGAAGCCGCCAAACGTTATAAGGTTGTTACTCAAATGGGAAACCAGGGGGCATCCGGCGATGGCGTGAGGCAACTCCAGGAATGGTACGACGCGGGTACGATCGGCGATGTGCATACCGTACAGATCTGGACCAACCGGCCGATCTGGCCTCAGGGAATCCCGTGGCCACCGAAAGCCGAAGTGCCCAAGGAGTTAAACTGGGACCTGTGGCTCGGCACAGCGCCGTACAGGGACTACGTTGACAAGCTGATACCCGGCAGCTGGCGTGGTTGGTGGGACTATGGTACCGGTGCGCTGGGCGATCTTGGATGTCACCTGATAGAAGCTCCTTTCCGTGTACTGAATCTCAAGTACGCGTCCGATGTTCAGGCCAGTGTAAGCAGCGTTTATGTGGACTGGGCTCAGCGGGGTTATTTCCCGGACACACCTCCACCTTCCAGCCATGCGACGCTTACCTTTCCCAAAACGAATAAGACACAAGGCCCGGTCATTATGCACTGGATGGACGGTGGTATAAAGCCAGAACGGCCGCCGGAATTAGGTGCGGATGAATTATTCGGCGACGGAAACAGCGGTATCCTGTTTATCGGGACCAAAGGTAAGATGATGGCCAGTGAATACGCGGCTAATCCCCGTTTGTTACCTCTCTCCCGGATGAAAGAAGTGAACGTAAAACAAACGATACCCCGGGTGCCGGGAAGCGCCGACGGTCACTACGCTCAATGGGTTGAAGGAGCTATTGCCGGATACGGCAAAAAAGAGCTGAGCTCTTCGTTTGATCTGGCCGGTCCGTTGACGGAGGCTGTCCTGATGGCAAACCTCGCCATCCGTGTCGCCGACAAACCAAAACTCAGGGCATCCGGAAAAGGATATGACTATCCCGGAAGTAATACAAAGTTGTTGTGGGACAACCAGAACATGCGGGTTACCAACTACGATGAAGCCAACCAATACGTGAAACGCGAATATCGCGCGGGATGGACCCTTGGTGTGTAGAGTAGTATAAAGCGATTGAAATCTGAGGCCGGGGCATGATGTTCCGGCCTTTTGTTTTTCAGTCTATTGGAGCATCTTTCCGTTGCTCACCAGCATGCCGTCACCCAGGGTTACCGTGGCATCGGGGAAAAAATTCCATCTCACGTAACCGCCACTCCCCTTCCCACCGAGTTCGGTATTATCACCCAGCGAAAGTCTTACCACACCCGCCCCGTACCCGTAATAAGGTATCCACCGGGGTTCCCGGTCCGGGATAGCCAGTAAGGGGTTGAAGCCCAACGCAAACTCCCGGAAAGAATATCCCGCCGGTCCGGCGGCGTTCAGCTCGGCTTTCACCGCATCCACCCCGGACGTTGCGGATATGTCAACAACCTTTCCTTCCTTAAACGTCAGGACAAGTCCCGTTACATCCTGCCCGTTCCATTGCGAATCGGGAAAAGCGATCTTTCCCTCCACACTTTCCTCGATCGGGGCGACACGTATAGCGCCGGCGGGAATTTCGATCTCCCGGTCAATGAGGTTCCGGGCATACTGGGTCCTTCCCTTTGAAGCATCCCCGTCCTGCTTCGTGACCGGACGGTCGCCGATCTTAAAACGGATATCCGTGCCGGCCGGCGTGGTCACGTGAACATCCTGTCGCCGGGCGGTCTCTTCAAAAAACTGCTGAAGCCTTGAAATATTCCTGTAATCGGTGGATAGAATGGCCGCCTGGTAAACACTATCGATATGATCCGTGATCGCAATCGGAGCACCATGCAGATCGTACGCACCCGACCAGTGAAAATGAATCGTGCGACCATATCCGTTACGGAGCACATCCTGCATTGCTTTATAGGGAAGGTGTGAAATATCGGCGCCGGGCAGCATCACGGCGAGGTCTACGGTTTTGAAGTGTTCCGTCAACGCGGCCAGCGATTTTCCCTCGGCTGCCTGGACGAATGCCGTACTCCATTCAGACGGATATGCTGCCGAATCGACGCGCATGATTCCCAGGTACTCACCCCTCGAATTTTCGATCCAGTCTTTAAGCATGGGTACAAGCGGGTCAAATTTTCCGGGTTTGCCAACCAGCAGTACACGTTCGCCGGGCTCAAGATTCATCCGCTGCATCAGGAAGGAAGTCATGGTGCCCCACTCGAAACGGAATGCAGCCGTATCCATAAACGTAGTGTTTTGTTCCGCCGGCTTCCGGCACGACGCGGTTACCGTTAGTAAAAGTGCGAGGCAAAGAAGGTTCTTGGAGCGCATAGTATGCTGAATGAGTGAAGGTTTTAAGGAGCTACTTCCATGATAAGCCGGTCGATACATGCTTTCATATATTCACCGTTGCCGGGGCCATACCAGTTCATCAGTTGTGTTTCATAGTGGTCTTCGTCGTAATATTTACCGGGGGTTACATAGCCAATGTAGCCACCGTTAAAGCTGGTGATCATCAGTTGAAGTCCGTACCTGTTCGCAAGTGAATCCAGCTGCGCGTCGAATTCGCCGGAAAAGTCACACGGTGTTCCCACCATGACGAGGTTTCCGATCCGCAATGCCGAAAGAAATTCCGGGTAATCACCAAACGCCTTTTCAAATAACCATGGCCGTATACGCAAATCCGGAAGCACCTTTACCTGCGGTTCGCTTAACAACAACGGAATACGGTACATTTCCAGCGTCGTTCCATTTATACTTTTGAGTTCATCCCTGCTTTTCAGAAATCCTGCGGACACCGCCTGCGTCATTTCATCGACACAGGTCCATCCCTGTGCTGTCACTTTTCCCGCGTGACTTCCCACAGCGCCGGCCATAAACATCGCAAAGGAATAACCTTCGGCTTCCATGGTATCCACGAGTTTTCCGGGATAATCCCTTGAAAGCTGGAGGTCGCGGGAATATAAGCACGTGGCGTGCGCCGTAAAATTCATCAGCAACAGCTTGCTGCTGTCGCTCCGGTGCACTTCCACTACGCGCAGCAGGGAATCAACGGGACCATTGTCGATAAGCCGGTTGTACACAGCGCCGGACAGCGGGACCGCCCCTGCTTTCAGCGTCGCCGGCAGCTTGTTTCCCAAAGCCAGTACAATACTCTCCTTTATTTTGGCAGCTATAAAATGCACAACGGAGTCGTCATACGATCCATAAAGGATCGCCAATGCGCCCTTTCCCCAATTGCCGATACTGTTGTGCGAATGGATCGCGCCCAGGTATGTATTATCCAGTGTAAAACCAATGTCCGGAAGCTCCTTCTCCAGTAGTACCGTGACCGTTGGCGGTATGATCAGCAAATCGGCGCTAACGATCGCGACACGCTGTCCGCCGTTATCCACAACCATTGTCCGGACAAAAATCGAATCATGAACGGACTCGAATAGTTTTCCCATACGTTTGCCGTACCCCGCTGTAGCCGTTCGGTATCGTGGTGTGAGATTTACCCTGGAGTACCCGATAGAAAACCCATCGTGGCCCGGCATATCTTTTTTCAGGGTGTCGATACCCGCTTTCATGGAAGTTAAGAGAAGGTCCCAGTTCACCTCCCGGTCGACGGGTGCGACGCTTACGGCAACGAACAACAACAGCGAACCGAGGAGGACGGTGAACAGTATGAGAATAACACGCAAGACCTTTTTCAATCTCATCATAAGCATGCAAGATAACGATTTGACATCTCAACATCATTTTGATCTGCGACGACGGAAGTCCCAGGGAGCAACGGGATTTTCTTCCTCCCACAATCCCTTTCGCTTCGCGTGCGCGCCGGCTTCAAGCCGGGCAAGTTCGGGGTCCTGGCTATACTGTTTAAAATGCCAGGCATAACCAGCTTCCACAATGGCTGCGTTGACATGTGTCCCATCCATGAGGTACGCTTCCGCAACGGAACGTCCATACCGGTCCGTATCCACAACGACCACACGGATATCCTTTCCGGCTATCAGTGACGCTGTGAATTCTTTAGCCTTCACGTTAAAAGGCTGGCCGCGCTCCGGTGAGTCGATTCCAAACAAACGTACCCGTATTTTTTCATTTCCGGACTTCATTTCAAACGTATCGCCGTCGATTACCTTGACAACATGTCCGCTTTGCTCCTCCGATGCGCAACAAAGGAGAAGGCAGAAAAAAATAAAACCGGTCTGTATCCTCATAAGCGCGCAATGTAAGGAAGACGCCGTACAAGTTCCTAATAGCCGTTAGCTTAATAATGCCCTTCTGGCTATTTTTGAACCATAATCGGCATTCGAAATGAGCACAGCAATTACTCCGGAAAAACAACAAACAAAGGATAAGACTCCCGCCGGGCATCAGGCACCTGAACCTTATCGGCCGAAAAACAAGATCAGGATCGTCACTGCGGCGAGCTTGTTCGACGGGCACGATGCAGCCATCAACATCATGCGCAGGATCATTCAGGCGACGGGTGTTGAGGTGATCCATCTCGGCCATGACCGCAGCGTTGAAGAAGTCGTCAACACGGCGATCCAGGAAGATGCACAGTCCATCGCGATGACCAGTTATCAGGGAGGCCACAACGAATATTTCAGGTACATGTATGATCTGCTGCGTGAGAAAGGTGCCGGGCATATCCGGATTTTCGGAGGCGGAGGTGGTGTTATTCTACCCGGCGAGATCAAAGAACTGATGGACTATGGTATTGCGCGGATCTATTCACCGGACGACGGACGTGCCCTGGGACTTCAGGGAATGATCAATGATCTTGTCCGTCAAAGCGACTTTCCCACCGGAGACCATTTGACCAATGAGGTCAGCCTGCTACCCTCGAAGAATCCCATGGCTATCGCCCGGCTCATATCCGCCGCTGAAAATTTTCACGACCGGCATCGGGCAGTATTTGAACAGATAAAAATTGCGTCCGAAAAAGCCGAAGTCCCCGTACTCGGTATTACGGGAACGGGTGGCGCCGGCAAGTCTTCGATGGTCGACGAGATTGTGAGGAGGTTCCTCGCCGATTTCCCGGACAAGACGATCGGATTGATTTCCGTAGATCCATCGAAACGAAAAACCGGTGGAGCCCTGTTAGGGGACCGCATCCGCATGAACGCGATCAACAATCCGCGTGTATTCATGCGTTCACTTGCGACAAGGCAAAGCAACCTCGCTCTATCCGCCTATGTGCGGGAAGCGATTCAGGTATTAAAGGCCGCCGGTTACGACCTTATTGTCCTGGAAACATCGGGTATCGGGCAGAGCGATACTGAAATTCTGGAGCACAGCGATGTATCGCTTTATGTTATGACCCCGGAGTACGGTGCCGCAACACAATTGGAAAAGATCGATATGCTCGACTTTGCCGATATCATTGCATTGAACAAGTTTGACAAGCGTGGTGCGCTGGACGCGCTGCGCGACGTGAAAAAACAATATCAGCGCAACCACCAGTTGTGGAATGAAAAACCGGAAGACATGCCCGTGTTCGGGACGATCGCTTCGCAGTTCAACGACCCCGGGACGAACCAGCTTTACAAGCACGTGATGGATAAAATCGTCGCGAAGACCGGATCGAAACTGGTAAGTTCATTCCAGATCACCAGGGAAATGTCGGAGAAGATCTTTGTGATCCCTCCACATCGCACCCGGTACATGAGTGAAATTGCCGAGAGCAATCGTTCCTACGATGAATGGGTAAACCAGCAGGCGGACGGGGCGGAAAAACTTTTCGCGATCACGAAGACGATCGGCGCGCTCGGGTCGGCTCATCCCGATGTGATAAAAATACTGCAGGCCGAATTCGAGAAGATCAAATTAAACCTCGATCCGAAGAACTGGAAATTAATCGAGGACTGGCCCGAAAAGGTAAAGCGATACAAAGCGCCGTTATTTAAGTTCAACGTGCGGAATAAGGAAATCGCTATTCAGACCCATGTCGAATCGCTTTCGCATACACAGATACCGAAGGTTGCACTACCGGCCTATACAAATTGGGGCGACCTGCTGCGCTGGAATTTGCGTGAAAATGTTCCCGGCGAATTTCCCTACACCTCGGGGATCTATCCGTTCAAGCGCGAAGGTGAAGATCCTACGCGGATGTTTGCCGGAGAAGGAGGACCCGAACGCACCAACCGGCGCTTCCATTATGTGAGCCAGTCGATGGATGCAAAGCGATTGTCTACAGCGTTTGATTCCGTTACACTCTATGGTAACGACCCGGACTACCGACCCGATATCTATGGGAAAATCGGCAACTCGGGTGTCAGCATCTGTTGCCTGGACGACGCGAAAAAACTTTACAGCGGATTTAACCTCGCCGATCCCAAGACATCCGTTTCCATGACGATCAATGGTCCGGCGCCGATGTTACTCGGGTACTTTATGAACGCCGCGATCGATCAGCAATGCGAGATCTATATACGAAAGAATGGGCTGGAGGGCGAGGTCGGTGACAGGATCGCTTCGCTTTATAACGGACGTGAGAATCTCCGTCCGCAGTACCAGGGATCGCTCCCCAGGGGAAATGACGGACTCGGACTGATGCTGCTGGGGGTAACCGGCGACCAGGTTTTGCCTGCAGACATATATCAACAGATCCGCGATTACACGCTGACACAAGTGCGGGGTACCGTTCAGGCCGACATCCTGAAGGAAGACCAGGCTCAAAACACCTGTATTTTTTCCACAGAGTTCGCACTCCGGCTCATGGGTGATGTTCAGCAGTTTTTTATCGATCGCAATGTCCGGAATTTTTATTCGGTCTCCATCTCCGGATACCATATTGCCGAAGCCGGGGCAAACCCGATCACGCAACTCGCCTTTACCCTGGCAAATGGCTTCACCTATGTAGAGTATTACCTGAGCCGCGGAATGAATATCGACGAGTTCGCACCGAACCTGTCTTTCTTTTTCAGCAACGGTCTTGATCCGGAATACGCTGTTATCGGCAGGGTAGCGCGGAGGATCTGGGCGAAAGCGATGAAAAACAAATACGGCGCAAACGCGCGCGCGCAAATGCTGAAATATCATATCCAGACATCAGGCAGGTCGTTGCACGCCCAGGAAATCGACTTCAATGATATCCGCACAACATTGCAGGCGCTGTACGCCATATACGACAACTGTAATTCCCTTCATACAAACGCCTATGATGAAGCGATCACGACACCGACCGAAGAATCCGTTCGAAGGGCTATGGCTATTCAGCTGATCATCAACAAGGAACTGGGTCTGGCAAAAAATGAAAACCCGATGCAAGGTTCGTTTATAACGGAGGAGCTGACAGACCTTGTGGAAGAAGCTGTGCTGACCGAGTTCGACCGCATAACCGAAAGAGGCGGAGTTCTGGGCGCGATGGAAACCATGTACCAGCGGGGTAAGATCCAGGAGGAAAGCCTCTACTACGAAACGCTGAAGCATACGGGGGAATTTCCGATCATCGGTGTGAACACATTCCTGAGCTCAAAGGGATCTCCCACGATCGTTCCGCGGGAAGTGATACGTGCTACAGAAGAAGAAAAAGAGTACCAGATACGTATGCTTAAAAAGCTGCATGAATTCCAGGGAGAAAAAGCGGCCGCGGCGCTCGAACATGTGCAAACTGCCGCTATTCAAAACAAGAACATATTTGAAGTGTTGATGGATGCCAGTAAAGTATGTTCGCTCGGGCAGATCACGAGTTCACTATTCCAGGTCGGCGGTCAGTACAGGAGAAATATGTGATATCACACACCCTGAAGGCGCATGATCGGTTGAACAACTTTTAGGGCTAAGCCTGGGTTTTAGCTGCCGGCTTTTTAATGGTATAGGTCCATATAGGGCAATCGATGTGATTGACCACATCTTCCGTCACGCTTCCGCTCATCAGGTGATTAAGTCCCTTTCTTCCATGCGTGCCCATTGCGATCATATCCGCGCGGATCATATGTGCAAAGTTGATCACGCCGGAGTCTTCATAGGTATCGTTAAAAACATTCAGGGTATAGTCCTTCAACATAAAACGATTGGCAAATTCCTTCAGCCTGACCTGGGTAATGGTGTCGCTCGTGAAATTTCCGGGGGTATTGATCCAGACAATATGCAAGGTGGCCTTTAAAAAATCCTGAAGCACCTTGATGTGCTGAATAAGATCTTCCTGGTTCGTCTCCAGCGAATTCGGGAAGACGATGTTTCTGATGGAGTTAAGTTTTTCGTATTTCCTTACAGTGATGACAGGACAGGTGGCGCCGCGGACAATTTTTTCCGCATTTGATCCGATCAGCAGTTCGCGGATTCCGCTTACTCCCTTTGTTCCCATGACCACGAGGTCAATCTGCGTACCCGCGACGTATTCCAGGATCATCATCGATGTATTGCCAAAGTGTATTTGGGAGATCACCGGTTTGTCTGACGGATAATCCAGCTGAAGTTGTTTAAACCTGGCTTCCGCATGTTCGCTCAGCTCTTTCAACAGCGTTGCTTCAAAGGACAAAGTCGGCATCATCATGGAATCGTGCATGACCGGTAATTCAACAACGTGTAGCAGGTGAACTTCACGGTTGGATTGTTGTGCGAGGTCGATGGCAAATCGATAGGCACTGATTGCCTGTTCGGAAAAATCGCATGGGACGAGAATTTTTTGCATACCGGGGGGAATTTTGAGTGAACAAATACTTGAATCTAATGTATAGGGTCAGCTCTCTGCAAAAAATGACTAAAATCAGGCAGCGGGCTGAAGGTCCGCCAACGTGCAGCTTGAACCTAATCTACACCGTAGCAATATGCTTTCAGATAATCCGAAGCATCATCCATACCTCCGGCAAAAGCCTTGGTGAGGCAGCGACAACCGGCATCCGTTTCGTCTTTTTCGACGAGCGCGATACCTTTGTAAAACAGAAGGGTGAGGTTAGCCGGATCCAGCGACAATCCCTTATTCACATACTGAAGCGCGAGGTCATAGGCTTCTTCTTCCAGCGCCAGGGATGTTGCGTAAAGGTAGGTTTGGCCGTATTCTGGATCTTCGGCCATTACCTCTTCGAAAATAGTAAGGGCGCTATCGGCATTGCTCCGGTAATAGTAGGTCAACCCCAGGTAAGCTTTTAGTTCAGGACCGGGCTGGTACTTCAACAATACACGGATGTCCTTTTCAGCTTCCGCATAACGTTCCGATTCCATGAATACGGAAGCTCGCCAGCGCAACAGATCGGGATTACCCGGATTACCGGCAATAAATTCATTGAGATCGGCGAGTTGCGCCTCAAAATCTCCCAGTTCCTGGTTAATGTAGGCTCTCAGAAGTTTCGCCTGGTCATCGGGTACTTTTTGAAGGTACTGGTTTACATCCCGGAGCGCATCATCAAACCTGGCAAGGCTGTAGTAACAGAATGCCCGTTTATAAAGGACCTTGTAATCCTCGTCGCTGACGAGTTTTGATTTTTCGATTACTTTGTCATAGAGCGCCAGTGCCCCGGTGTAATCCTGCCGGCCCATCAGGGTGTCCGCCTCAACCAGCCATGCCGCAGACTTATCGGCGTTTGACTGGGCGAAAGCAAAAAAAGGATTTACCATCATAACGATGATAAATCCTTTGATACAATTGATCCTGAACGTCCTTTCCATGTGATGCGATGGGCTAACCTTACATCAAATTCATTTATTTACTGTTGCGTTTCCGCTCGTTCTCGTTCAGGTAGATCTTACGCAACCGAATCGATTGAGGCGTAACCTCAACATACTCGTCGGCCTGGATATATTCAAGGGCTTCTTCAAGAGTATGTTTCAACGGCGGTGCGATCTTCATTTTTTCGTCGGAACCGGAAGCACGCATGTTGGTGAGCTTTTTGGTCTTGGTAACGTTAATTACCAGGTCACCGTTACGGCTATGCTCTCCGATCACCTGACCTTCGTACACAGCTTCCCCGGGATTAATAAAGAATTTTCCACGGTCCTGCAGGTTGTGCAAACTGTATGCAATAGCTTCACCCTGCTCCATCACGATCAATGAACCGTTGATACGACCCGGAATCTCACCCTTGTAAGGCTGATATTCCTTGAACCGGTGCGTTACAACGGCCTGCCCGGCAGTTACGTTCAACAGGTAATTCCTCAATCCCATTATCCCTCTTGAAGGAATAAGGAACTTCAATATCATACGGTCTGCCTTGGGTTCCATGTTCAACATTTCACCTTTACGCATAGAGACGGTTTCAATAGCCTTACCAGCGACATTTTCGGGCAGATCGATAGTCAACTCCTCCACTGGTTCGCTCTTCACGCCGTCGATATCGCGGAAGATAACCTGCGGCTGACCGATCTGAAGTTCATAGCCCTCACGGCGCATGGTTTCGATCAATACAGACAAGTGAAGAACACCACGGCCAAAAACCATAAAACTATCGGCCGAGCCTGTCTCTCCTAAACGAAGAGCCAGATTCTTCTCCAGTTCTTTCTCCAGCCTTTCCTTAATGTGGCGGGAGGTAACGAACTTTCCTTCCTTCGCATAAAAAGGAGAATTGTTGATCGTGAAGAGCATACTCATTGTAGGCTCATCGATTGAAATTGATTTCAGCGCTTCCGGTCTTTCCAGATCCGCTACTGTATCCCCGATCTCAAAACCTTCCAGACCCACCAGCGCACAGATCTCGCCGGCGCTAACCTGGTCGACTTTTTTCTTATCGAAACCTTCGAAAATATAAACCTCTTTAATACGGGTCTTCACGATCTTTCCATCCCGTTTTACCAATGCAATCTGCTGCCCCGGTTTTACGGTACCACGCTGCACCCTTCCGATAGCTACGCGGCCAATGTAAGCCGAGTACTCCAGGGAAGTTATCATCATCTGTGTCGGCCCAACATCCACCTTGGGTTCGGGTATAAATTCAATGACACCTTCGATCAGCGCGGTGATATCCTCCGTCGGTGTTTTCCAGTCTTTACTCATCCAGCCTTGTTTGGCCGAACCGTAAAAGGTCGGGAAATTCAGCTGTTCCTCTGTTGCGTCCAGGGAGAACATGAGTTCGAATACCTGCTCATGAACTTCATCCGGAGTACAGTTTTTCTTGTCCACCTTATTGATCACAAGGATGGGTTTCAGTCCGAGTTGCAGCGCTTTTTGCAACACAAAACGCGTTTGCGGCATGGGACCTTCAAATGCATCCACCAGTAGCAGACAGCCGTCCGCCATATTGAGAACACGTTCCACTTCCCCGCCAAAGTCACTGTGACCGGGAGTATCAATGACATTGATCTTATAATCCTTGTATCGTACCGATACGTTCTTTGCCAAAATAGTGATCCCCCGCTCCCGTTCCAGGTCATTGCTGTCCATGATCAACTCACCGGGGTTTTCGTGATCCTTAAATAGGTGCCCCGCGTGTAAAAGCTTATCTACCAATGTTGTTTTACCGTGGTCAACGTGTGCAATAATTGCAATGTTTCTGATCTTATTAACGTCCATAAAGCCTTGAAATACGCTTAAATTTTGAATTAAGGCGCAAAGATAAGACTTTTAATCGGCTATTGGGTAACCTTGGGCAAAGGTTTGCCAATTCCCTGAGCTTTTATCGATACGTTTATTCCGCCCTTTCTGCCCATACGGAAGAAATATTCCCGAGATCAGCCTCCACACGATGTAAGTATCGTATTTCAACCAAAAACCTGATGTTTCTTTTGTTTCCAGGCTTTAAATGTGCCAAAACCATCCGCCTTAAAAATCAAAAAAGAGATATTAACGACGCAGGATTGAATGGGCTTTTTTCCGATCCCGATCCGTTCAGCTAACCTTGCCGTTGAGACGGGGCGTGTGTTTTCCGTCAGGTCCTGAAGCGTAGAAATGTACCCATCGGCAGATCCTTTCCCTGGGCCGATTTCAAAAAGAACTCTCCGTATTCCGGTTGTTTCATCTCAAAATAAGTCTTGGCAACATTCAGACCAACGACAGCGGACAGCCCGATCGCATACATACTGAGGATGAAAAAGCTGTTTTGTTTTTCCAGCAGCGTACTGCTCATGTGAATGAGTTCATCCAGTTGTTCCTGCAACGTCCATTTTTCACCTTCCGGGCCGCGACCGTAGGGTGGCGGATCCATAATAATACCGTTGTAGCGGTTTCCACGCTTCGCTTCCCGTTTTACAAACTTGAAAGCATCTTCGTATACCCAGCGGATATCTTTCAGGTTGTTAAGTTCCATGTTCTGTGCCGCCCAGTTCAGCCCGGGGCGGGAAGCATCACAGTGAATAACATCGGCACCTGCGGACCGGGCAACGACCGATGCCGCACCGGTATAGGCAAAAAGATTCAGGACCTTGCTTTTTGGATTATTCCATTCCCGAATGGTATCGTAAATAAAATTCCAGTTGTTACCCTGTTCCGGGAATATTCCGACATGTCCGAATCCTGTCAAAGCAAGGCGGAGGGTGAGGTTCAGAGACTGGTGATTATAGTGCACATTCCAGCTTTCCGGCATAGATGGATTTTTCGACCACCCTCCCTTAACATCGTCGGTGAACCTGAACTTATCGGTCTGCTCACGCACAAATTTGGCATGAGCAACACGTTTCCACTCCGATTCATCCAGCGACCGGGTCCAAATCGCCTGCGGTTCCGGGCGTATGAGAATATATTTTCCAAAACGTTCGAGTTTTTCAAAGTTACCGGAATCGATCAGTTCATAATCTTTCCAGGATGAGGGGTGCAGTAGTTTCACATTGAAAGTTTAAAGGCTTAAAGTTAGAAGAAACTTAGATTTGAATAACTTTAGGGGTATCCCGTAACATGGGTATTCCATTTAACAGCGGCCGGCGTTGAAAAGACCGGGAGCGAATTAGTACACCAAAACCGAAAGAATACGGATGCATCCGCTTATTACCAGCAGTCAGAATCCCAAAATCAAAAATATACTCGCCTTAGAAAAATCACGTGAACGCAAACGGCAGAACACATTTATTATTGAAGGGCTCAAGGAATTGACGCTGGCTGTGGAAGGTGGTTATACCATCAACAGTGTTTTCTTTTGTCCGGAGATTGTGTCAGCTGAAACGGTCACGGGAATCGTGGGGCGGGAAAATCTGCTTGTTCCGGTCCAGCAGGCCGTATTCGAAAAGATAGCCTACCGCGATAGTACCGGTGGCATTATCGCGCTGGCGGAACAAAAGAAACATACGCTCGACACCATCCGGCTCACCGGCAATCCGTTGTTGCTCATCGTGGAGGCTGTTGAAAAACCGGGGAATCTGGGAGCTCTTCTCCGGACGGCAGATGCTGCAAATATCGATGCTGTCGTCATTTGCGAACCGCAGACCGATTTTTACAATCCGAATGTGGTGCGCTCCAGTGTGGGCTGTGTTTTCACGTCGCAATTAGCGTCCGCTACAACGGGGGAAACCGTTCAGTGGTTAAAGAAAAACGACATCCGTATTTTTGCCACCTACCTTCGTGCCTCAAAACCTTACGATGAAGTGGACTTCACAGTACCATCCGCAATCGTGATGGGTACGGAATCAACCGGGATCTCCGATGAATGGGTTGACCTGGCAGACCAGAATATCATCATACCTATGCAGGGAAAGATCGACTCGATGAATGTCTCCACCGCAGCGGCTGTGATCATTTTTGAAGCTATTCGCCAGCGTAAGTCGTTGCGACGCTGAGGTGTCAAATAATTTTCAATGGCCGATAAAATTACCGGTTCAAAAAAGTTAAATTTAACCATCGAGCCCAAACCTCAGTTGTGGAGAAAATCCCAATAACAAAGAAGTCTGTCCAGGGGGATATTTTTCTAAATGCCCTTGCGGAAGCCTATCGGCTTCAGGAATCCATTATCAGTACCACGGAGCTTTCAATTATTTCCACCAACACGGAAGGTATCGTTACGAGTTTCAACAAGGCGGCGGAAAAACTCACAGGCTATTCCGCCGAAGAGATGATCGGGAAAGCGTCGATTCTGCTGCTGCACGACAAGATCCAGCTTATTGAAAGAGCGAAACAATTATCCGCGGAGTTGGATAGCGACGTGGAGCCTGACTTTCAGGTGTTCACCACAAACATAAAAGCCAATAAAAAAGAGGAAAGACGCGAGTGGACCTACGTCCGGAAGGACGGCTCGAAATTTCCCGTCTCGTTATCCATTACCGGTCTTTGGGACGATCAGCAAAAACTGATCGGGTTTGCGGGTATTGCCACCGATATCACAGTATCGAAAAATGCAGAACAGAAAATAAAAGAATCCGAAGCGCATCTGCAGGCGCTGCTGAATTCCATCGATGATATCGCCCTCGAAGTAAACAAGGAAGGTGTTTATACGAATATCTGGACAAAAAAAGACCACATGCTTTTCGTAACACCGCGGGAACAATATGTAGGAAAGAGGCTGGAAGATGTTTTATCGGGTGAACTGCTCCAGCAGTTTCAGAGTGCTATTAGCAGTGCGCTGGATACTCAACAGCCTGCCTATATCGAATACCTGGTGCCGGAAGGAGACCGGTGGAGCGCCGCCAAGTTCTCTTACATCGATGCGGAGAGAGTCCTGATCCTGGTCAGGAATATTACTGAGAAGAAAAAGGCCGAGCTGCAGCTTGCCCAAAGCGAACAGAAGTTCAGAACGCTGGCGGAGAATATTCCGGGAGCAATTTACCTGTGCCGGAATGACGAAACGTATTCGATGATTTATCTGAACGACCGCATAGAGGAAATAACAGGTTACAACGCCCGTGAATTTATTTCGGGAGACATTAACTTTACACAGCTTTATCATCCTGATGATCGCGAATACATTTTTAGCGAGGTGAACCGTGCTCTCGATCACGAAAAAAAATTCCACCTGAAATACCGCCTCCGTCATCGCGACGCTGGGTGGAGATGGGTAGACGAAGTGGGTATCGGGATCTTTTCGGAAAACAAGCTGCTCTTGATCGAAGGTTTTATCAGCGACATCACCCTGATAAAAGAAGCGGAAGAGAAACTTGAAAAAGCGGCCGCAGAAAACTACCAGCTCTTTAATAATCCTGTAACCCTTAATGTAATCGCCGGGCTCGACGGCTACTTTAAAAGATTGAATCCAACCTGGACAAAGTTGTTCGGATGGACGGAAGAAGAACTGAAATCGAAAGCGTTTTTCGATTTTGTTCATCCCGATGATGTGGATGCCACGCTCAAGGCCGTGAGTTTTATGGAAGCGGGGAACAACCTTCTTTCGTTCGAAAACCGTTATCGGTGCCGCGACGGTTCGTACCGCTGGCTCCTGTGGGGTTCCGCTGTCGACCTGAAGAACCAGCTTACCTATGCCTCTGCTATCGATATTACGGAGCGCAAAAAATCGGAGGACGCACTACTCCGATCCAAGCAGAATATTGAGGCCATTGCGCTGAAACTGCAGGAACAGAACCGGCAGCTTGACGAGTTCGCCCATATCATCTCGCACAACCTTCGTTCACCCATCGGTAATATCAAGGCATTGATCGGTTTACTCGATCATAACAGTTCGATCGCAGACTACAAGCAAATATTTGAAAAACTTAAAAATGTTTCCAACAACCTCGGTGAAACCATGAATGAACTCATGGAAACGCTTAAGGTTAAAAAAGAAACAACGATCGAACGCGTGGAGATCCGTTTTAAGGAGACCTTCGATAAAGTAATCCAATCGCTGGAAGGCGACCTCATACAATGCGAAGCCCAGGTAACGTTTGATTTCAACGCCGCACCGACCATTCAATACTCGCGATCCTACCTGGAAAGTATTTTCCAGAACCTGTTGAGTAACGCCATCAAATACCGCTCGGCGGAACGGACACCGCAGATAAACGTAAAAACATTCCAGCAGGGGAAAAACATCATCCTGCATGTCGCCGACAACGGACTGGGTATCGACCTGGAACAATTCGGTGACAAACTGTTCGGCCTTCACAAAACGTTCCACGAACATAAGGATGCGCGCGGCGTCGGACTCTTTCTCGTCAAAACACAGATCGAGGCGCTGGGTGGTTCAATCGCCGTTGAGAGTGCGATCGATAAAGGAACCACATTTATCATCACGTTTTAGCCCGCCAGCCGCCCCTGATCGGAAAGACCGGTACGCTATTCGTCACGCAACGCTTTTACAGGATTGGACGACGCGGCCCGGATAACGTGGTACCCTACAGTCAGGAGCGTAATAATAAATGCCAGTAACGCCGACATCAGGAACGTAGGCCATTCCGCTTTCAAATCGATTCGATAAGCAAAATTCTGCAGCCAGTTCTCCGTAAAATACCAGGCCAGGGGAAACGCCAATACCATTCCAATACCAACGAGGATAAAAAATTCCTTTGACACCAGCACGACCAGCCCGTTTACACTCGCGCCGATCACTTTACGTACGCCGATCTCCTTCGTTCGTTGTTCCGTAGTAAACGCGGAAAGTCCCAACAGTCCCAGGCAGGCGATCAGAATAGTCAATCCGGAAAAGGCTGTGAAAATCTGACTTCGTTTTTCATCAGCTTTGTATTGGGAATTAAAATCCTGATCCAGGAAATTGTATTCGAACGAAGCGTTTGGAAATACGTCCTTCCATCCCTGTTCCACCGCAGCTATGGATTTGCGCACATCGCCTTCCGTTGTTCTTACAAAAACGTAGTTTTGATTTTTGTCCAGAACGATCATCAGTGGTTCGATCTCATCATACAATGAATTCTGGTGATAATCCTTTACGACGCCCGTAACATGTTTTTCAATATCGGTCCCGTTCGGTCCTCCTCCCTGGAATATGAACTTCTTACCGAGCGGATTTTTCCAGGCCATCCGCCTCACCATCGCTTCATTCACCAGTACGGCAAACGTTGTATCCGATACGATATCCCTCGAAAAATCCCGGCCCGTCACGATCTCCATGCCCATGGTCTTGACAAAGTCAAAGTCCGCCTGGAACAAATCGATCCCGCGATCCGTCAGCTTCCCCTCTTCATCTTCCACCTTCAGCAGCAATTTCCCGATACCCTGCCCGGGGGAAGCATTCGCCATACCCACCCCGGTGACCTCCGGTAGCTGCTTTAACCGCTCCACCAGGACTTGTGATTTGGCTTGCATATCCCGTTCACTGAGATTCAGGCGGATTACGCGCGCTTTATCAAAGCCGAGATCCTTGTTACGGATGTACTGTAGCTGATCAAAGACGACCAGCGTGGATATCAGCATAAAGATCGAGATCGCAAACTGCGCGACGACCAACGCTTTCCGGAAGATCACACTGCCTCCCCTGGCCGCCAGCTTCCCCTTCAGAACACTGACCGGGTTAAATCCGGAGAGGTAGAAGGCGGGATAACTTCCACCCACGATGCCGACAAACAGGATGATGCCAACCAGGCTCAATATTACGGACGGCTGAAGTATGTAGGAGAACGGAAGTTCTTTATTGGAAAGTGTATTGAATCCCGGTAATAACGCATAGATCAGGATCAGGCTCACTGCTAATGCGATAAGCGAGATAACCATCGACTCGGTAATGAATTGCATGACCAGTTGCCTTCGCTGAGAGCCCATCACCTTGCGGATACCCACTTCCTTCGAACGGTTTGCGGAACGGGCTGTCGCCAGGTTCATGTAGTTGATACAGGCGATGATAAGCATAAAGGCCGCGACCGCCGCGAAAATATAGATATAAGAAATATCGCCGCCCGCCTCCGCTTCGTCCTGGATCTTTGAGTGAAGGTGAATATCCGTGATCTTCTGAAGTTCGTAACGGATCTTGATCCCGTACTGCTCGAAGATCGGATCCACTTTTTCCTTGATCACTTTGTCAAGGCTTGCCTGCATCTTGCTCAGGTCGTAACCTTCCGGCAGCTGCAGATAGGTGAAGACACCAAAGTTACCCCAATCTCCGTTATAGCCGGGATTTGAACTCCGGGACACCAGGGCGTCAAATCTGAAGTGTGAATTCAACGGTACGTCCTTCAGGATTGCCGTCACCTTGAACTCCTCTCCCTGCGGATTTTGTATGGACTGACCCAACGCCGCGGAAGCGCCGGCAAAATATTTTTTCGCGATCTTCTCCGTCAGGACAACTGAAAACGGATTGTCCAGCGAGGTGGACGGGTCGCCCGCCAGGAATTCGTAGCTGAACATATCGAATACCGTCGAGTCGGCCAGGTAAAAATCCTCCTCGTAAAACTGACGGTCGCCATTCTTGTAGAGGTTCCGTCCCAAACCGAAAAAACGAACAGCGTTCTTTACTTCGGGGTAGTTATCTCTCAGCTCTTCTGCGAGAGGAATCTGCGCAACGGCCCAGGTAAATGCGTTGTCGGGTTCTTTAATATTGGAAACAACACGATATATATTTTCAGCATTTTTATGATACCGGTCGTAACTGAGTTCGTCCAGGATATACATCAGTAAAAACAGGCTGCAGGTTATACCAATGGTCAGCCCGAGGATATTGATCGCGCTATACGTTTTTTCCTTGACTATATTCCGGATGGCGATTTTGAACAGGTTTTTTAGCATAACACGGGGATTATACAGCTGGATGATAAATTAGGCAAAATAGTTGCCTTTGCCACCAGATCGTTCACGGCATCAAACCGGATTCTGCCAAATAAAAAGGGGTTCAACCAAACCTGAACCTAAACCTGCATCGGATTAAAGCTGGCTGAACCCCGTAAAAGAAGCCCAAATGGCCTGTTTGGTACTTCCGGAGCAAAAATGAGTTTAAACACTTAATTATATAAGGCGTTTTACACGAATGGTTTTATTGGCGGCTACCCCATTCCCATATACCAAAGGCAATTTTTTTGTCGACGGGATGCCCGGATTGTTTCAGCGACAATATGATCTGCCCGCGGTGATGGGATTCATGGGAAATGAGGTATCCGAGAAATGCGGCGGGATGAGGCTTAAACCCTTTTATCTTTCCCTCATCGAACCCTTTACCTAATAAGTTTAGAATAGCAGCGTTCGATTGTACCAATGAATCGTTCAACAACTTTTTGGTTATTTTTTGACCGTCGCCGATTTTGTCGGTGCCCTGAAGTAAATCGGGAGATGCCGCCTTCAGCCACATAAGCCGCACGTTGTGCATATGGGCAAATTGAGCGCCGACCGTACGTCCTTTCGAAGCGGAAAGATCCAGGAGGTGATCTTCCCCCAGCGAGCTGAGGAGATACAGGTTGATGTTATTGTGAATCTGCCACGTCTCGAGAAGTTGTTCTTTCATACGTATCCGGATTTGATATACCTTTCACTTCTCCTTAAAATCCTTCGTCTTTCGGTTCCCACAATTCGATCTTATTTCCTTCCGGGTCCATGATCCAGGCAAACTTTCCGTATGGAAATTCCTGTATATCGCCAACCACGGTTACACCTTCTTCCCGAAGCACGCGTAATAACTCGACAAGGTTGCCGACACGATAATTAAACATGAAGGGCTTTTCACTGGGTGCAAAATATTCCGTGTCTTTTGAAAACGGGCTCCATTCCGTTCGTGCGGGTACCTTTGCTTCCGGTTTTTCCGGATCGATCCACTGGAATGTACTCCCCCATTCCGTGATCTTCAAGCCCAGGTGTTGACCATACCAGGCACGTAGTTTTGCGGGGTCCTCCGATTTGAAGAAGATCCCGCCGATTCCTGTTACACGTTTCATGATTTTTGTATTTCGTTAATTGTTTCCCGCGCCGGCAGGACTTCTTTCCTGCGCAGCAATGCCGCGCTGATCAGCGTAATCGCGATTCCTACAGGCAGGATTTCAACCATTGTCATCCCGAAACGCAGCGCGGGGTTCTTATACCATTCCTTAAAGCTGTCCATTTGTTTTACCGCATCCTGGTATTCGGCGTCGTTTCCCGCCTCACGCTTCATTTTATCCAGGTAATGCGCCGACATTTTTTCCGTAAAATCGGAAGCAATCGTGTGATAGCATACCTCCCAGGCCAGGGCATACATGACCGACGCAATAAGGGTGATCAACAAGCCTACCTTAACAGCCTGCCAAAACGAGATCGAACCATTGAAGTGAAGATCCCGGCAGGCTTTTACACCGATAAAGACCATCGACAACGATATGACCATGGTGGTATACCCGACCACTTCGCCGTTGTCGAAGGTCAGCATTTCGTTGTTATAGAAGATCATGCTCACGAACATGAGCGCCGCCACGATTGAACCGGCAATCAGGCCGTAGGTCCAGATAATTTTTTTCATACGTTTTTTCTCCAAAACAAGTACCGACAGGAGGAAAAGCATTCACCCGAAAGGATGATTTCTCTTAAAAATACGGAACATCCCGCTAAAGTATTAGCGGATAAGCCCGAGATCCCTGGCACGCCGGATCGCCTGGGTCCTCCTTTTTACATCAAGTTTCAAAAAGAGGTTGGATGTATGGGTTTTCACGGTATTCAGGGAAACGAACAACTTATCGGCAATCTCCTGGTTCGAATTACCTTTCGACATAAGTTCCAGCACTTCATACTCCCGCTTGCTGATCCCGGTTTGTTTTAACAACTCGTCCGTAGCTTTTATATCGCCGGCCTGTACGACGACCACAACTCTTTTATGGCCCGTGAGCCGAAAACCAACCCACGCCCCGAGGGCCGCAAAAAATACCGCGATCAGTCCGACGTAAAATTCCATGGACAGTTCCCGCATGACATAACGGTACTCCAGAACCTTGAGCAGGAAAATCAACAGAGCCAGTGCAAGGCCGTATAAAAAGATCGTTCTTTTCAAGATTCAGGAAGGTGTTTCCATGGCAATTTAACTCGCCCGGCGACTACCCGCTACAGGAATCATAACTAATCGGTGTGATCAACAGGCGAGGCGCAAAAGATCAGACGGGAGCCACAACGGCTTTTGCATCATAAACCTGAACCCGCGGGATAAAGACCACAAATTTACCGTCCCATTCGTTGATGTAGGAAAGTTGCTCGATGATCTCTTCCTTCAGGTTCCAGGGCAAAATAATGATATAGTCCGGTTTGTAATCCCTGATACGGCTTTCGTCGTAAACCGGAATATGGCTGCCGGGCAGGTATTTACCTTGTTTGGACGGAGCGGCGTCAACGACAAACTTGATCAGGTCGTCACCTTTGATCCCGGCGTAATTCAGGAGGGTATTACCCTTTGCGGCGGCCCCGTAGCCGATTACTTTTTTACCAGCTTTTGCCTGCTCCAGCAAAAATCCCAGCAGCTCGTGTTTGATGGAATCCACCCTTGCCTGGAAATTCTGGTAGTACTCCGTTGTGGTGATTCCCGCCGCCGATTCTTTGTCGAGCATGGCTTGCACGTTCGGAGAAATTTTCTTTTGAGTGTCCTTAAAATGCTTGGCAAAGATCCGGAGCGAACCGCCGTGTGTCGGCATCTCCTGTACGTCAAAAAGTTCGAGGCCGTGTGCGGCAAATACTTTTTGCACCGTCGTAAAAGACAGGTAGGAATAATGCTCGTGGTAGATCGTATCGAACTGGCAATCCTCCACCATTCGCAGGAGGTGCGGGAACTCCATCGTGATTACTCCCCCTTTTCTCAACGCGACCTTCAGACCTTCCACAAAATCATCGATGTCCGGCACATGAGCCAGTACGTTATTACCGATCAGCAGATTGGCTTTCTTGCGTTGATGACTGAGTTTTTTGGCGAATTTGGCTCCGAAGTAGTCGGTTATTGTCGGAATGCCCTTCAGTATCGCCACGTTCGCCGTGTTCGTTGTAGGTTCGATTCCCAGGACGGGTACACCACGATCCCGGAAGTGCTGGAGCAGGTAGCCATCGTTCGATGCGATCTCGATCACATACGAATCTTCGTTGTATCCGAAACGGCTGACCATGTCTTCGACATATTGCCTGGCATGCTCTACCCAACTTTTGGAGTATGAGGAGAAGTATACGTATTCGCTGTTGAAGATATCTTCCGCTTTTTTGTATTCATCCACCTGAACCAGGTAACATTTACTGCACGCGTAGATCGTGAGCGGATAGTAAGTCTCCGGGCCATTTAACTGGTCAAACGACAAAAAAGAATTCGATGGGGGGCTATTGATCAGGTCAACAAACTTATTGCAGAGCGGTTCTTTACAAAAGCGACAATTCATAGACTCATTTAGATTAAAGACATTCGACAGTTTCCTCATTATAAGGATAAAAAAATCGATTGCGGGACAACTACGCTAATTCGGGGGATAATGTCAATGACGTATATCAGAAAACACAATGATCGTGGTTTTACCGGTATGTACTTGTTATCCAGCCCATCCTTCGCGGTCCAGGCTCCGGTATTGGATGGCTTCCGCCAGGTGTTCGACCCTGATCTCGGCGTTCCCGGCAAGGTCAGCGACAGTCCGCGATACTTTTAAGATCCGGTCGTAAGCCCGTGCGGACAGGCCCAGTCGTTCCATCGCCGTCTTGAGCAGGCTTTTGCCGGCGTCGTTCACGGAACAGATCTCTTTCACCATGTTCGACGGCATCATCGCGTTGCAGTAAATGGATTCCTGGCCGCTGAACCGGCCGGCCTGGATTTCCCTGGCCCGTACGACTCGTTCGCGGATCTCGGCACTTGTTTCCGTTTTTCGGTTAGCCGTCATTTCATCAAAACTTACCGGCACCACCTCTACGTGAAGGTCGATGCGGTCCAGCAGCGGGCCGCTGATCTTGCTGAGGTAACGCTGTACAATACCGGGACCACAGACGCATTCTTTTTCAGGATGGTTGAAGTATCCGCAGGGACAAGGGTTCATGCTCGCGATCAGCATAAAGTTAGCGGGATACTCGATCGATATCTTCGCGCGGGAAATAGTGACCCGCCGTTCCTCCATCGGCTGCCGCATAACCTCGAGTACGGTGCGTTTGAATTCGGGCAGTTCATCCAGGAATAATACGCCGTTGTTGGCTAATGAAATTTCTCCGGGCTGCGGATTGCCACCACCACCGACCAGGGCGACATCGGAGATCGTATGATGCGGCGCCCGGAAGGGACGAGTCGTAATCAATGACTTATCCTTTCCAAGCCTGCCGGCTACGGAGTGGATCTTTGTTGTTTCAAGTGCTTCATTCAGCGTCAGCGGAGGAAGGATCGTGGGCAACCGTTTTGCGAGCATGGTTTTTCCCGCCCCGGGCGGACCGATCATAATCACGTTGTGGCCACCCGCCGCGGCAATTTCCATCGCGCGTTTGATGTTCTCCTGTCCCTGAACATCTCTAAAATCGGTGTCGTAAAAATTCAGCTTTGGCGCAAATACATCCTTTGCGCTCACCTTTACGGACTGGATGGAAATTTTATCCTCCAAAAACCCGACAGCTTCACGCAGTGTTGTTACGGGAAAAATATCCAGGTCGCTGACAATACCCGCCTCGGGCGCATTATCTGCCGGGAGTATAAATCCTTTGAAATTTTCGCGTCGGGCCTGGATTGCGATCGGCAAGACACCACGGATGGGTCTTAATGTTCCATCGAGCGTTACTTCACCCATGATGATGTACTGCTCAAGCTTGTCCGTCACAAGCTGACCGGATGCGCTGAGGACACACAGGGCGATAGGAAGATCATAAGCAGACCCTTCCTTGCGGATATCCGCGGGTGCCAGATTGACAACGGTTTTGTTCCTTGGCATGAAGAAACCGGAGTTCTTCAACGCCGATTCGACGCGATGCTGACTCTCTTTCACAGCATTGTCAGGAAGGCCACTCATAAAAAATTTTGTGCCTTGCCCCACACTTACTTCCACCATGATTGTCCGGGCATCAACCCCGTGAACGGCGCCGCCAAATGTTTTAGCGACCATAATACATAACGATATTCTAATTCGCCTTCGGCGTATTCTTAAGCGCTTCTGTTTCTTTGGCCTTCTCCTGAAGATCAAAAAGTTTAGCCTTCAGCGTGTTGAGCTCGTGAGTGAGCGCACCCTTTTCCTTCTGGCTTTCCTTGCTTGCGATAACAGTCCAAATAATATCAGCAACGATCATAAGGATCCCAAAAAAAGTAACATACCTGAACAATCCGATGTGCTTGAATATACTCATCAGAAAGCTCATGTCCTGAATCAACAGGGTAAAGATGAAAGCGCCTACATGAAAAGCGGCGAATACGAGATAAAAGATAATTCTGTTCTTACTCATGCGGGGCTGGTCATCGAAACCGTTTTCTACTTTTTTTAAAGGTAACGGAAAAACTTTAAGGTTTCAAAGCAAAAAGCCAGTATAACGCCTAAAAACACACCAGCAATGAGGTATTAAGGCGGTGAATGGTTACAGCTTTTGTATCTCGATGAGCTTTTTATAAAGCCCGTTGGCATGGATCAGCGTTTCGTGTTTTCCCCGTTCGATGATCTGGCCCTGCTGGATCACAATGATCTCGTGGGCGTGCTGAATAGTACTCAACCGGTGGGCAATAACAATGGAAGTCCGGTTTTTCATCAGGTTGGTGAGTGCCTCCTGCACCAGCCGTTCCGATTCGGAATCCAGCGCGGAGGTTGCTTCATCGAGGATGAGGATCGGCGGATTTTTCAACACGGCCCTCGCGATACTTAAACGTTGTCGTTGTCCCCCGGAAAGTTTGGAGCCCCTTTCTCCGATCAGTGTCTGGTATCCGTTTTCCGTTTGCTGGATGAAGTCGTGCGCATTCGCTACCCGGGCGGCATGGATCACATCCTCTTCGCGGACATGCTCCATTCCAAAAGCGATGTTATTAAAGATCGTATCGTTAAATAGAATGGATTCCTGCGTAACCACACCCAATTGTTTACGGAGCGACTCGATCTCATAATCAGCCAGTGAAATTCCATCGAGCAAAACCACACCCGCCGTGGGGTCGTAAAAACGGGGTACAAGGTCCGCCAGTGTGGACTTGCCTCCACCTGATGGTCCGACCAGCGCAACGGTCTTTCCCTTCTCGATGGTCAGGTTGATATCCTTCAATACATCCTCCTTGTCGTACGCGAAGCTTACGTTCCTGAATTCGATGTTGTTTTTAAATTCCCCCAGAACTATGGCATTGGGCTTATTGCGTATCTCCGACTCCGTATCGACGATAGTAAATATCCGCTCCGCGGACACCACTCCCTTTTGCAGCGATGTGATACCATTGGAGAAATTCTTTGCCGGCTGAATCATCGAGGCATAGAACGTCAGGAACGTAAGGAATGACGAAGGAGTCAACCCGTCCTCGCCCGACATCACCGACTGGCCTCCGTAAAAAAGTATAAAAGCCACCACAACCACACCCAGGAATTCGGATAGCGGAGAGGCAAGCTCATTCTTCCTCGATAAAGAAAGGTTGACCTTCCGGTGAAAGGTCGTTTCATCCTCTATCTTCCGCATCAGGAAATTACGGGCATTGAAGGCGTTGATGACCCGCATACCGCTGAATGCCTCATCGAGTATATTGACGATACGGCCCATGGTCTCCTGGCTTTGAACGGCTCTTCTTCGAAGCTGTTTGATGATTATTGAAATAACACCGCCGGTCAGTGGAAGTACGATCAATGTAAAGAGCGTGAGCTTGACGGAGATCGTAAAAAGCATGACCACATAGATGATCAGGGTAATGGGTTCCTTGATCGCCTTGAAGCCATTGATCACCGTATTCTCCACTTCGCCGACATCATTGGTAAACCGCGAGATCAGGTCGCCTTTCCGCTGATCGCTGAAAAAACCGATATGTAATTGTGAGACGTTCCTGAAGATCGCCACCCGGAGGTTCCGGACCACGTCGGCCTTTACACGCGATGCAACCATTCTTTCCATGTAGCGAAAAATATTGGATAGGAACACAAATCCAACGATCGATATACAGACATACAGGAGGGTATGAACCGGACCCTGTTCGTGGAGTATCTGGGAGAAATGAAATTGGAACCAGGCTTTAATAAATCCCAGGGAGAACGAAGCTTCCGGAAGTGCAGATGCCGCTTCTTCGATCTTCTGGTGAAAAAGAATATCCAGCATGGGTTGCAGCATCCCCAGATAGATGGCGCTGAAAGCTGACGCCAGGATCGAAAAAATAAAAAATTTAAAAAACTGCGATCCAGCGGCCGGAGCGTATTGAAGGATCCGTAGGTAAATTTTCATCTATTGATTTAGAATTCGTAGAGTCGTCTGGCAATGTTCCACCGCAAAGCTAATGAACTTATAGTGGTATTGTTATCATATAGAGGAAGCACGCTCTCGCTCTTCCGCACGACCAGGTTGGCATCGATAAACAAATTGTGTTTCAGCTGCCAGGAAACAGTGAAGGTTCCAAACAGGATATCATTCGAAATACCCTGGGCAACCTTGTTGTCATACTCCTGCTCGCGTGTGGTGTTATTCTTCAGGATGTCTCCTCCCCAGTTCACGCCGGTCGAATCACGTCCGGCCTGGATGATCGAGAGCTTTCCGACAAGATTAAGCCTGGCAAACGGCTGATAACGCAGTATTCCCACCAGTTCCGTGAAGTTGGAACCCAGGGGATGGGCAATAGACTGCCGGTAGCTGGAGTAACTTCCATAGATGGTATTATGCGAGTACGTATAAGGCCTTACCATGTTCACTTCACCCTGCAGGTCAAGATTAGAGACGCCAAACGCGTCGATATATTTTGCGCCGGCTTGTACACCGTATTTGTTCGCCCACCAGCCGTCTCTGTCCTTGATGTGATCCAGTACAAATTCGTCCAGCACAAATTGGCCGTACAATGAAATCTTCTTCGCGGCATTCCATTTAAAATCGAGACCCAGAATAACATTGTCACTGCTTCCGTTCTGTTGTTCGATAGCGCGGTAAAAAATTACGGGGTTGAGGTAATCCAGTCTGAAATGGTCGGTACCTACCGAATCGTCAGGGCTGAAGGCGACCGCCTCAAAAACACCGATGTTTAATTTCTTTCCGATATTGATACTCAGGTGATGCAGTGCCGTGAACTTGTTCGGGTATCCTCCCGTTTCCGCTTTCAGTCCACCCAGGTTGCCGGTAACGTCCGCTGTCATCTGGTTCAGTAGAAACATGTAATCCAGTTTCCAGACCTTGACATTGCCTTTTATGAACCACGCGGGTGGAGAAAAATCCGAGAAGATCAACGAGCGGTAGCCGTTGCCCAGGAAGAAGCGGTCATGGCCGAACTGAAGGTTGATGTGTTTGGTTGCCTCGAAAGTGATGTACCCTCGGGCCTGAAAAAAATCGACGCCTTTTCCATCCTTGAATTCTTTCCAGAATCCTTCGTGCGGAATGACGGGATTCAGCGACATCTGTTCCCATACATAAGAGGGAAGCACGGCTTGATTTTCGGTGAGGTAGGTATAAAAGCCCACTTTTTTATCCACCATTCCCCGCACTTCCACGCCGCGGGTATTGATAAAGACCATATCCTCCCGCCGTGAATCGTCGCCGGCGCCCAGGTAAAGGACAGGGTTCACGTGGAGGTCGAAGGCCTCATCATCGACATGGTACAGATCGGATTTCTTTTTATAGAATGAACGGAGGAACGGTTTCCTTTCGCTGTCGCTGCTTTCAGCCCGCGACCATTCCCAGTTGTCGTTACGGAGGTAGTTATAATTAAAAACATCAGCCCGCGATACGAACATTTCCGCCGTTTGCATCGAGTCCGCAAAAGCGACAATATCCGAACGTTTATAGGGTTTTACAGCGGTAAATATTGTCGACGACACACGACCGGATTTCACCTCATACCGGTCGATCGTGTGATAATAGTCCTCATTCAGGGGCGCGAAACTGCCCTGGGCCTGGGCTACGAGCGAGCATGCACAAAAAAACAGCGTAAACAGCCTGGATTTCATGTCGTACCGGGTTAAGGGGCTGCAAAATACGCAATTGACCCCATCCAGATACCGATCGCTAAAATTTACCCGAATTACCCCTTGTTAATCTGTTCCCCCTATTTATCTTTGCACTCCTTTTAGGGAAAAATCGAGAAACTGATATGAAAAAAGGCATACATCCGGAATACAGAGAGGTTATTTTCTGGGATACCTCAAGCGACACCAAGTTCAAGAGTCGCTCTACTTCGAACACGAAGGAGACCATTAAATGGGAAGATGGCAAGGATTACCCCGTCATCAAAGTGGAAGTTAGTTCTGCTTCGCACCCGTTCTTTACAGGCAAAAAACTGTTCGTGGATACAGCTGGCCGTGTGGAGAAATTCAAAAACAAGTATCAAAAGAAAGCCTGATATACTCCTTTATGGGAGCGGAAAAGCCTTCGGTCACGAGGGCTTTTTTGTTTTTATAAGGGGCACTTTCCAGTACGGACGAAGCCGGTGAGGTCACTTTAAAAGGCGGGCCGCCGAATTAATAGACGAGATTTCTTCATCCTTACCAATCCACACCTATTTTTGGAGAATGAACCTGATCCTCTTTGACGACCCCGATATCCGTATTAACCTGTTGCCGTTCACTTTTACCCGTCCGGTCGGTTGTATTCGCGTAGGCATATTGACCATTGCTGAAAAATGGGAGAAGTGGCTGAACACCAAACCTTCGTTCAGGACGGAGCCCTACCTGGAAAAAAAATTTCCTTTTCAGCCGGCTGCGGATAATTTATTGATCAATGCGGCTGTTTGTCCCGACATCGACATAACGGCTGCAGTCCGGGCGCTGCCCGAAGGGTACTTCCTTGTAAAGGACACATTGCTTATCGCCGCGCGGAATCCTTCGGGTGAAATGAATGAGCGGAATACCGTTACCTACGACAAGCCACTCACGGTAATTGACCGGATCTGGAAAATATTCAGGGAAAATGGCGCGCAGCTAAGACTGGATTTCAAAGTAGTCACCGCGGGAAGAATATCCGCGAAGATCGAGGACGTGCATACCCGTGTATACGGTGCTGAAAATATTTTTTTAGAGGAAGGTGTTTACATCCGGGCGGCTATCCTTAATGCAGAAGCCGGTCCGATATACCTCGGAAAGAACAGTATTATCCAGGAAGGTGCGATCATCCGCGGAGCGTTTGCTATGGGCGAGCATTCGCATATCAACATGGGAGCGAAGATCAGGGGTGATGTGACGCTGGGACCCTACTCGAAAGCTGGCGGCGAGGTGAGCAACTCCGTCATATTCGGATACAGCAACAAGGCGCACGACGGATTCCTGGGGAATTCGGTATTGGGTGAATGGTGCAATATTGGCGCAGATACAAACACCTCCAATCTGAAGAACAATTACGATTCCGTAAAACTGTGGAATCACAAGTCCCGGGATTTTTCGGATACAGGTTTGCAGTTTTGCGGGTTGATGATGGGTGATCACAGCAAGTGCTCCATTAACACCATGTTCAATACCGCCACCGTTGTTGATGTGTGTTCGAATGTGTTTGGTCCGGGATTCCCACGGAAGTACGTACCCTCGTTCGCGTGGGGCGGAGCGAACGGATTTACGACATTTGAAATCGACAAAGCGCTCGAAACCGCCGGGCGCGTCATGGCCCGGAGAAATATTGTACTCGACGATGTGGAGAAAAGCATATTGCTGAATATTTTTAAGACCACAGCTCCCGGCCGAGTCTGGGAAAAAAAGTAACTATGAGATTTTCTGACATACCAGGCCTGGAGGATGTAAAATCGCTTCTTATCGAAGCCGTCAAAAACAATCACAGCGCACACGCGCAGCTGTTCGTCGGGGCGGAAGGTGCGCTCAACCTGCCACTGGCGTTGGCTTACGCGACCTACCTGCATTGCGAAAACAAAGGAGAGCATGATTCATGCGGGGCCTGTTCCGCGTGCTCGAAGAACAACAAATTCATTCATCCCGATACCCATTTTGTGTTTCCGCTCAGCAATGTCAAGGCTGATAAGGACGAAGAACGGTTTAAAGCGGATATCCTCAAGTCATGGCGCGCTTTTCTCCTGGAGCAACCGTTCGGCAACCTGAACGACTGGACTGGCTATTATGGCGGTGAGGATAAGCAGGCGCTCATCTCACGCGAGGAAAGCCGGGAGATCATTAAAACACTTTCGCTAAAACCATTTGAGAGCCCTCATAAGGTAATGATCATCTGGCAACCGGAGCTTATGCACCCGTCGGCGGCGAACGGTATCTTAAAAATACTGGAAGAACCCGCCGCTCACACCTTTTTTATTCTCGTCACGAATGCTGCTGACCGGCTGCTGCCGACGATCATTTCAAGAACGCAAGTAGTGACCGTGCCGCTTTTGAAGGACGAGGAAATCGAACATCATCTCACCGCTGTACATGCGGTAGCCGCCGTGAAAGCGGCAAAGATCACCCAACTCGCGGAAGGTAACCTGAACCAGGCGCTGAAACTTATCGACAACGAAGAAGACGATAACGCGCAGCGATTTTCGGACTGGATGAGGGCATGCTTCAAAAAAAGTTACGGGTCACTTGTTACCATGGCTGAAGAATACCATGGGCTGGATAAGCTCAGCCAGAAGAACCTGATGATCTATAGCGTCAATGTCATGCGCGAGACCCTCCTGCGTATTTCCGGAGCCACGCAAATGAACCGTTCGCGTGGTGAAGAACTAAAATTTATTCAGGATTTCAGCAAGGTGATGACCCTTGAGAAGATCGAAAAATCATTTACATTGATGAGCGATGCCAACTATCACCTGGAACGAAATGGAAGCGCGAAGATGATCTTCCTGGACCTTTCATTAAAGCTCGCCAAGACCATCAACCCCTAAAACCCATGAACAAAATCATCCGAATCGGTACAAGAGGAAGCAAACTCGCCCTGTGGCAGGCAGAACATGTAGCCAGCCTCATCAAGCCGTCCGGTTATCAAACCGAAATTATTCCGATCGATACCAAGGGTGACAGGATCATGGATGTGTCCATATCCAAGATCGGAAGCAAAGGTGTTTTTACGGAGGAGATCGAAGCAAAACTGCTGGACAACTCAATCGACATAGCTGTTCACAGCGCGAAAGATCTTTCATCGGAAATTCCGGACGAGCTCGAGCTCGTTGCATTTACGGAACGTGAACCTCCAAACGATGTTATGGTCAGCACCAGGAAGAATATCAACCTGTCTTCGGGCAAACTGAAGGTGGGGACTTCGGCAACACGCCGGATAGCCTTTCTGAAACATTTTTATCCGAATATAGAAGCCGTTACCATCAGGGGAAATCTGCAAACCAGGTTTACGAAGCTCGAGGCCGGCGAATACGACGCCTTGCTCCTCGCCTACGCGGGCGTCCACCGCATGGGTTATGACGACCTCATCGTGGAAAAAATTGAGACCAGCTATTTTGTACCCGCTGTCGGTCAGGGAAGTATCGCTGTGGAATGCCACAAGAAGCTAAGCTTCCCTAAAAAAGAAATACTGGCGCGGTGGGTGAACCACGAAGAAACGGAAGATTGTATCCGCGCCGAAAGAGCGTTCCTGAAAACACTCCAGGGCGGGTGCAGCATTCCGGCCTTTGGATACGCACATTACGACGGCGCGCTGATCACCCTCAAGGGCGGGATCATTTCACTGGATGGCCAGCGTATTGTAAAAGCCAAACGCACCGGGTCCCCCGGCGATGTAAAAGAACTGGGCGAATGGGTTGCGCAGGAAGTCCTGAAAAACGGAGGCGCCGAAATTCTCGCGGAGATACGCCAGGTTGAAAAATCCGAGGCGGTCCGTTAAAAAAGTCTGTTTTATCTTTACGCACTTTCTAACATCAATATGAAAAGGGTATTAACGATTATTTTATTTTCAATTTGTTTTATTATCGTCAGCAGTTGCGCGCAGAACAAGGATTATGTGGTCACCATCAGTACCAGTCACGGCGACATGGTGGCTATTCTTTACGACGAGACACCCAAGCACAAGGAAAATTTTATCAAGCTTGCACGGGAGCATTATTTCGACAGCACGCTATTTCACCGGGTCATTGAAGGATTTATGATCCAGGGCGGCGACCCTGACTCAAAAAAGGCTGTAGCCGGTCAGCCGCTGGGCAGAGGTGGTCCCGGTTACACGGTTGATGCTGAATTCAATCCCAGGTTCATCCACGAAAAGGGGGCGTTGTCGGCTGCACGGTTAGGCGACGCGCAAAATCCGACGAAAGCCTCCAGCGGAAGCCAGTTCTACATTGTTCAGGGCACAAAAATGACGGAGGAGGAATTGAGGCTCGACCAGGCTAAGTTCGACATGGCCCTGCAGAAATTCTTTCAGAATCCCGCTAACCGCCCGGCTTACGATTCTGTGGTGGCGTCCTATCAATCGGGGGATATGAAGGTTTATCAGGCATTTTTGATAAAACTGAAACCGCGTGTTGAAAAGGAAACGGGGATCAATACCTCCAGGGAAGTTTCCGCGGAGAAACTAAAGGTCTACACGACGATCGGCGGAGCGCCCAGCCTGGACGGTGAGTATACCGTGTTCGGCAGGGTGATCAAAGGTATGGAAGTCATTGACAAGATAGCCGCCGTCCAAAAAGGACAGGGTGACAGACCCCTCGAGGACATCCGTATGACGGTCACGGTCGAGGAAATGCCAAGGAAAAAAATCGAAAAGCAATACGGTTACCAGTATCCTGTAAAGAAATAATATTGTCCACGTACAGGATATACGCTAGCTGATGGTATCATGAAGATTCTCGTAACCGGTGTTAACGGCCTTCTGGGCCAGAAGCTTGCCACACTGCTGCAGCAAGACAAATCTGTGCACCTGATCGCCACGGCCAGGTCGCCCTCGGCTGTGCCCATTGTGGACGGTGAGTTCCATCGTATGGATATCGGCGACGCCAGGGAGGTAAGCCGCGTGATGGCACTCACAAGACCCGACGTGATCATCAACACCGCCGCCATGACGCAGGTTGACCAATGCCAGCTGGAACAGGAGGCGTGCTGGAAGGCCAACGTTCACGGTGTGGAAAACCTCCTCGCAGCCGCAGCAACAATCGGTGCGCACCTCGTTCATGTATCCACGGATTTTGTATTCGACGGCAGACATGAACTGCTGGACGAAACCGCGACTCCGGGCCCCGTCAACTTCTACGGTGAAAGTAAACTCAAGGCCGAACAACTGGTACAGCAGGGAGAGGTACCGTGGTGTATTATTCGTACTGTGCTTGTCTACGGGATCACCAGGGATATGAGCCGGTCCAACATTGTACTCTGGGTAAAGAACAATCTCGAAAAAGGTAAATCGATCCAGGTAGTGAGCGATCAGTGGAGAACACCAACGCTTGCCGAGGACCTGGCGGCCGGATGTTATCTGGCGGCTGCGAAAAAGGCCACGGGTATTTATCACATCTCCGGCACCGACTACATGTCCGTTCATGAGATAGCGATGCGGTCCGCTTCATTTTTCAACCTCGACACGTCACTCATCCACCCGACGGATTCCTCCTCCTTTACACAACCGGCAAAGAGACCGCTGAAGACGGGATTTGTCGTCGCGAAAGCCCGGAGAGACCTGGGCTATCAGCCTCGCACCTTCGAGGAAGGATTACGCATCCTTTCCTCTCAGCTCAACTGATCACTTCACGGCGGACTTCTTTTGATTCATGGCAAAGTAATAGATCGGGATACCGATGAGGGTGATGATCAGACCCGGCCATGTGAACTTCGGTTTGTAAATGATCAACAGCGTACAAAATGTAATCCCCATACAGATGTAGATGAGGGGAAGCACGGGGTACCCGAATGCTTTATACGGTCTGGGCGCATCCGGTCTTTTCTTTCGCAGTATAAATATACCGGCGATAGTCAGTATGTAAAACAGTACCACGACAAACGATACCATGTCGAGAATATCGCCGTACCGGCCGCTGAGACACCAGAAGCAGGCCAGGGCGCACTGTACCCAGAGCGCCAGTCCGGGAACGGCGAACTTGTTCAGCTCACCGGCTTGTTTGAAAAAAAGTCCGTCCTTGGCCATTGTAAAATAAACGCGTGCGCCGGCCAGGATGAGTCCATTGTTACATCCGAACGTGGAGACCATGATCATCAGGGCGATGATGATGGTTCCGATATTGCCGAATATGACATGAGATGCCGCCACGGCTACCCTATCCTTTTCTGCAAAGGCAATTTCATTCAGCGGCAGGACCGCGGTGTACATGATATTGGCGGAAACATAAATGATCGTCACGAGAAGGGTACCCAGGAACAGGCTTAGTCCGATATTCCGCTGGGGATTTTTTATTTCACCGGCAATAAACGTTACGTTGTTCCATGCATCGCTGCTGAAGATGGAACCGACCATCGCCGCGGCAATTGCGCCCACCGCTGCGATCGTGGTGTACGTTTCAACGGAGCCATCGGCGTTAAGTTTGTTCAGGCTCCAGGCATCTGCCCAGTTCGCGTCCCACACCTCTCCGTCCATCATAATAAATCCAAAAACGATAAGCCCAAAAAGGCTGAGGATCTTTGTGATCGTAAATGTGGTCTGGATTGCTTTACCGCCCTGGACGCCGAGGGTGTTTATATAGGTCAATAATATAATGAGGATGATCGAAACCACCTGCGCCGGGGAAATGGTCACAAACCCGAGGTTCAGGAGTACGAGGTCTTCGCTCACACCGGGAACGATATACGCCATAAACTTCGAGAAAGCGACGCCAACGGCGGCAATCGTGCCCGTCTGAATGATGGCGAAAAAACTCCAGCCGTAAAGAAAAGCAATGAGGGGACTGAAGGCTTCTTTCAGGTAAACGTATTGCCCGCCGGCTTTTGGAAACATCCCGCTGAGTTCTCCATAACTTACGGCGGCAGAAATCGTCATAAAACCTGTGATCAGCCACACCATCACCAGCCAACCGGATCCGCCGACGTTACGCAGGATATCCGCGCCCACGATAAAGATACCCGATCCGATCATCGAGCCGGCGACGACCATGGTTGCATCCCGAAGACCCAGTACGGGTTTGAACTTTTCTTCACTCATGCGAATCTCGTTTTCATTAAGTTTTGAATATAATGAAATATGCGGGAATCAACACGTCCGTTCATTTTACGGGCGCCGGGGAAAAGGCATGAGGGTCTATTCGAAAATCTCTTCCACCGGTTGGCCGGTAGCTCCGCTGGGTAATTTGATTTTTAGCAACATCGAAATCGTTGGTGCGATGTCGGTGATCCGGTGATAGCGGACGGAAGATCCTTTTTTTATTCCGTAACCGTAAAAGAGTATCGGTACGTGTGTATCGTATGTGTATGGTGAGCCGTGCGTTGTTCCCGCTACGGATCCGGAATCGAACCATCCCGGCTCCAGGTAAAACACGATATCCCCGGACCGGCGGTTGTTGTATCCCCTGACTATCGACCCCTTGATACCACCGCTGTTGTAATCACTTTCGCGAAGCATGGCTTCCGTATAATAATTAGCCACCCCATCCATGGTCATCAGGATTTTGCCGATCAGTTCGGTGACGATGAACATATCAATGCCGGAAACTTTGGGATCGCGCTGAAAAGCTTCATGATTCAGAAAGATCTGGCCGTTGCTGATGTTCTCGATAAAATTTTTTCCGGGATAATAAGACGAAAGCGCCTCGTCAAGCCGCGCTCTGAGGTTGTCTTCATTAAAATAACCGGCGGGTACCTTATTGTCCCTGAGGTATTGGGGTACGTCGGCAACGGCATGGTCGGCCGTCAGGAACACGGTGTAATTTCCCGCGCCGACTTCCTGGTCGAGTTTTTTGAGCAGGTCTTCCATGTTCTTATCGAGGCGAAGGTATACATCCTCCACTTCAATGGAATTGGGTCCGGTCCGGTGGCCGATTGCATCCGGAGCGGAATATGAAATACACAGAAAATCCGGAACGGTATGTTTACCGAGTTGTTCGTTGACAACAGCCGCTTTAGCCATCTCTGTTAAAAAGTCGTTTGCAAAAGGAGTCTCACCCAGCAATGCATAGCTGCTCTTTGCCCGGATCTGGCTCAGCTTATAGGGAAACACGGACTTGCTCTGTTCGCTGATCTTGCGTTCATAAGGATTGTCATCCGGACCGCTTTCGATGTACTGTTCTTTTGGTAGCAGCGTGTTCCAGTCCTGTGACAGGTATTTTTCAGGCAGGTTCTGCGCATTGAATTTAACAACCCAATCCGGAAGTTTGGAGGTATAGTAAGAGCTTGTAATAAATTTACCGGATTGTCCATCGTACCAGTACGCCGCATCGGCCATGTGTCCCGCCGGTAAAACGGCACCGCGGTCCTTGAATGATACTCCGATCACTTTCGATCGCTTTTGCGTAAACAGTTTTAATTCATCCGTCACGGTTGAAGACAACATTCTCCAGGGAGATACATCCCCGTTACCCGAGGGACTCCCGATGGGCATATAGAGAGGATCGCCCACACAGTTCACCATTTTTTTTGTTTGCTTGTCGTAAAAGTCATTGCCGACGATACCGTGAATGGCGGGAGTCGATCCGGTATAAACGGATGCGTGACCCGGGCCTGTCACCGTTGGCGTATAGTTATAGTGCGCATTCTTCAGCATAAACCCATCGCCGACCAGCCGCCTGAACCCGCCCGTACCAAACTTGTCGTAAAACCTGTACAGGTATTCCTGGCGCATCTGATCCACAACGATTCCGACGACGAGTTTGGGCCTTTCCACCGGAGTCTGCGCGTGAACAAACGGAGTGATACCCAGGATCGCGATAAAAACAAGGAGTCTGCCCTTCATAACAAAATTTTGAAGGGGCAAGTTAAGGAATAGATCGCGTTTGAAGTTAATTCTGGTTGAACGGTCCGTTAATTATTCGAGCAGTATATTTTCTCATAATCTTCCTGTTCGTATACTTCCTTCCGGAGGATAGTACCCGCTGCATCGTAGTAGATGACGACGAAGATCGAGGCCTCCTCCACGTGTTTTTCCGTAAAATAAAGCGGCTGCTCCCGCGATCCGACATTAACGATATCGCTGAAGGAAAGTGGAATAATGGTGCCTTTTGTATTATGGATGACGCCGTACATGAGTCCGTGCTTCACGATAGCCAGCTTTTCATCTCCGTCCTGTATAAATTTCAGGTCGCGGATATCATCGAGCACTACCTGCTTCGACCTGATCTCCACGATCATCCACCTGGAGTCTTTGCGAACCATAGCCGACGAGTCGTTCCAGTACCGTACTTCATCGAACTCTGCGGCAATCACGGGCTTGTTGTCCCATCCTACAAATCCATACAACCCGTCGCGATAAACGACGATATGATTCGCATTGTAGACGACGAGGTTTTTGTCGTATTGAGGTTTTATCAGTTTTTTCCGCTTACAGTCAAACAACCCGAATTTCATCGCCTTCAGGAGGGAAACAACACCGTTATCCACGGAACCGATCGCATCGTATTCCGTCGGTAATATCACCTTGCCTGCGCTTGTCATCAGTCCCTTCTTTTCTTTCTTATGCACCGTAAAAAAGCCTTCACCGGCATATTGTATTTTGTCGTACGAGACCGTAAGGAGCTTCCGTCCCTTCATGGTGTACAAACTCTTTTTTTCACCTCTTTCCACGAGAAGGAATGAAGAAGAATCCTTTCCCGGAACAAACTCTGTCCGGACGGGTAATTTAAACGCCAGGGAACTCCCTCCCGGAAAATAAACCGTGATACTGTCCCTTGCCGTTCCGACCGCTATGGGTCCCGTAAAAAAGATCGAATCGTATGCCCGGCTTTTGTATCGTCCGCTATCGGGGTCGAACAGGTACCAGCGCTTATCTTTCACGGCAGTCCAGGGTTCCTGTACAATGATCTTTTCGAAAGGCCCGGAAGCAGCACCGTTATCGTTAACGATACGCACATCACCCGGACGGGCTACGGTCGTACCAAAATAGGTTTGCTGCAGGAGATGGTGGTCCTGGCGAATAACCGTATCGAGTTGCTGATCCAATATCGCTTCCTGACCTTCATTTTTCACCCATATCAGGTTCTTTCGCCAGGGACGGATCTCATCCGCAAAATCTTCCAGTCCGAGTTCACGCTGGTCGGCGATACCGGCGATGGATTCAACTTTTGCAAGTGCAAAACGATTGCGTGTTTTTAACGCGATCACATCCCCGCAGGTGGCGATCCCATCCCAGGCAAAGGGTAGTAACTTTCGACCCGTAAGGGTCCACACCGACCATACCAGGTCCTTCCGGAGGGCCAGTAGTTTTCCGTTCAGTACTTTGGCCTCCGCTATACAATCATCGCCTATCTCAAAGCCCGTTTTATGCAGGACGCGGCCGCAGCCATTCGCCTCCACGAATAGGAAGCCATATCCGATATCATCAATGGATTCAATTTCCCGCTTCGCGATCACGGCGCCGTTGAAGGCGACGAGTTTCTGCGGGAGCACGATCACATCTTCGTTTATGTTTCCGCATTTATAGATTGCATTCAGTTCTTCTTCTTCCGTATCGAAAACCTTTCTGCCCCGCTGATCCATGAACCCGAATTTACCTTCGTGCAGGAACGGTACGATGTAGTCGCGATCGTTATGGATAAAAACAGTGAGTGAATCCAGGGAATGGTCTGAAAAGTAGTCGGGAAAATGATCCTGGGGGTAGTCGTCCGGGAGGAGGTGAAACAAAATATCCTCCGCCCTTTTTTTAAAATAACTCCCGGGATATGCCTCCAGGAACGATTGGTAGGCGGTGATGGATCCAGCGGCGGTACTGATCTCGAAGATATGCTGATCGGCGACCTGCCGGTAAGGCGTATTGGGATAAGCCGCGAGATATGCGATATAGCTGGTGAGTTTTTTGTCGGAAGTCAGGTCTTCGAACTTCAATCGTTCGAACTTCTTTTGGGCCGCGTCTGCCTGCTTCGATTGCGGGTATTTCCGGATGAATTCCGCGAATGCCTGATGGGTATTGATACGGGATACCTCGTCAAACGCCGCCTGATCACGCATTTTGACGGCGCTGTCCTGTTGTACCGCTTGTGGAAATCTGACAAGGAAATCCGTGTATGCGCTCTCCGTATTCAGCTGCAGGGCCCGGTTGAACGCTGCGCTGTCGATATGGTGTCTGAGTTGATGGAGCAACGAACTGTCGAGGGGGAAGCGGTTCAGACGTTCCCGTGTCCTGACACTTGCACTCCCGTACCCGCGGATGGATGTGCCGAGGTATCGATAAGCCGAATCGATATTAAAACCGGGGTTTTCGGGCTCAAAGAAGTATTCGGCCATGACGTAAGCCGCCGCGATGTCAGCGGTGTCCTTCGTGAGGGTCTTGTGCAGCTGATCGTAGCTCCTCTTCCACTTCCCTTTTTGGATATTCTTAAGCGCCTGACGCTCCGTGGCACCCTGACCGATGGCCTGAAGGGGAAGGGACACTACAACGCAAAGTATAATGATTTTACAGATCAACTATTGAAAGACTTCATCGTGCCCGTAAAACTACGAACTTCGGAGTAAGATTTACCTTAACTGCAGTTAAGGGAGTTGCATGATGTAATAAATTTTGTAAATTTTCACATTGTTACAAGCGTACGCATGGCAAAGCTTAAGAATATAATCAAGCAACTCTCCGAAAAGGACTTCAAAGCGATCTATGATTCACTCATAGAAAGCAATGCGGAGAAGTCCGCTTACCTGTTAAAGTCACTCCGTGAGCGACAACTTTCGGACAACAAGATCATGACCGAGCTGGACGTGAATGCAAACGCATACTATACGCTCCGTTCGCGCCTGAACCTGAAGATCGAAGAGTACCTCATGGGCCAGCTGGAGAGCCCAAGGACGGATGTCTTGCGAAAAGTCGCCAATATCAACGAAGTGTTATTCACCAAAAAGAAAGCTATTTCGGTTGCAACGCTTAAAAAGCTGGAGAAAGAACTGCTGGACTACGACCTTGCCAATGAGTTAACGGTTATTTACAAGTCCCTGAAAAAACTCAACATCAATTCACCCGATTACTTTCAATACTCTCAGCTCTATAACCGGCACGTCGCCTATATGCTGGCCGTGGACAAGGCTGAAGATCTCCTTGCCGACTATTTTAAAAAGTACGGCGACTTTATGCTGAATGGCGGCGAGGTGGAAAAATTAGGTCTCGTCCTGCTGATGAAGGAAATGCAGAATGTAGCCAAGCTGTACGAATCGCACCGGCTATACGTCTACCAGAGTTGTATGTACATTTTCCACAGACTATTTGTGGAAGTCGACGACAATATGCAGCAGGATGGCGAGTCGATCGAGGATATTTTCGAGAAGGTCCAGAAAGTATTCGAGAGCTACCATCTGGATTCCATCTATTACCACATGAACCTCGTATTCGAGTTCCTGAAGCTGGAGTACTACAATCATTACAAAGTATACCGTCAGGCGGAAAAGTACTATGAGGAAGTAAACGATGCCTGCGCGAACCTGCTGGTGAATTATTCGACCTTCACTTTCCCGACACAGTTTTTGATCTCCAAGATCGAGCGGCATTTACGCACGGGTACCGAGGCGGAATTGTATACGGAAAATGAAGCGATCTTCCTTGATTACGAAATCGATATGCTCGATCTGCCCAAACACATCATCTATGTCGTGTACAGGGCTATCTCCAGCTATTACGTTGGAAAATTCGAGGAAGCTGCAAAGCTTATCAACGGGTTGCTCAATGATGTAAGCCTGAAGAAGTATGCGTATGCGCAGCTGGAGATCAAGTCGCTGCTGGCGCTGCAGTACACCCTTCTTCGCGATTTTGAATTATTCAACCAGCTTTCCAACAGTATTCAGCGGCAGATCCGGTTATCGGGGAAAGACAGTTGCGAGAATATCCAGCTGTTCCTGAAAATACTGAAGATCGCGACCAGCGAAGCAAAAAAGGAGAAGGCGAAAAAAATACAGAGTGTCATACCACGGCTGAATGCCATTACCGTGAGCTACTTCGCTCCCACCAAGCTTATCAAGCTGGACGAAAGATTTGTAGAGCTTCTGACCGACTTTTAAAGTTCGAGTTTCAGGATACTGTCATGCGACAAGGGCTTGTTCAGGTACAGCCTCACATTTTCATACTTTTTGGAACGGTTGAAATCCTGCGGGTTGATCGATGAAGTAAGCATCACGATCTTGCACTTTTTCTTGGCGACATTGGTCAGTTTTTCAAATTCGTCCAAAAACTGAAACCCGTCCATCAACGGCATGTCGATATCGAGAAAGATGACATCCGGCAATACCTGGTCCGCCATCTCAAGCTTTTCCATATTCTTTAAAAACTCAATAGCACTTTTGGCGCCTGTGTGGGTATAGATGTTCTCTGTAACGGAGGCCGCTTCGATCATCTTTTGATTAATAAGATTGTCGATCTCATTGTCATCAATGAGCATGACGGTACGATATTTTTTTCCGGCCATAATATGTTTAATGAATGCTGTATAAAAATAACCCTTTGATCCTTATTTGCAAACTACTCTAAATGTCAAATTTGATTCCCTGAGCTAACGGCAGTGTGTTTCCATAGTTGATGGTATTGGTTTGCCTCCTCATGTAAACTTTCCACGCATCCGATCCCGACTCGCGCCCGCCACCTGTTTCTTTTTCTCCGCCGAAGGCTCCGCCGATCTCGGCACCGGATGTTCCGATATTAACATTCGCGATTCCACAATCCGAACCCGTAACAGACAGGAAACGCTCCATCTCCTGCATACTGCCGGTCATAATCGCCGATGAAAGGCCCTGCTTCACTCCATTTTGTTTTTCAATAGCCTCCTCGATGGTTTTATATCTGATCAGGTAGAGGATCGGCGCAAATGTTTCCTGCTGAACGATTTCAAATTCGTTTTCAACAATGGCGATAGCCGGCTTCACATAACAACCCGATTCGTAACCTTTACCTTCCAGTACTCCTCCTTTCACCACAAACTCGCCGCCTTCCGCTTTTATCTTTTTTAATGCATCCAGGTAATGCTTCACGGCCTGCTTGTCGATAAGGGGTCCGACGTGATTCGCCGTGTCCAGGGGATTACCAATGACTAAATGGCCATACGCTTTTTTCAGCCGCTCCTTTACTTCATCAAATACGGATTCCTGAACGATCAGCCGGCGTGTGGATGTACACCGTTGTCCCGCAGTTCCCACCGCTCCAAACAATGCACCGCGGATCGCCATGTCCAGGTTCGCATGTTCCGTGATAATGATCGCGTTGTTGCCTCCGAGTTCCAGCAGTCCCCTGCCTAACCTTTCGCTCAACGTCCTGGCAACAGCCTTTCCCATACGGACCGACCCGGTAGCGGAAATCAACGGAATACCTTCGTTCCCCGACATCAACTGGCCGATCACATAATCGCCGTTCACAATACACGATACACCTTCGGGTACCCTGTTCCTGGCGAATACTTTGTTCACGATATGCTGACAGGCAATACTGCAGAGCGGAGTTTTTTCGGATGGCTTCCAGATACAAACGTCACCACAAACCCAGGCCAGCATAGCATTCCATGCCCAGACGGCAACCGGAAAATTAAATGCCGTGATAATTCCAACGGTTCCTATCGGATGCCACTGTTCATACATCCTGTGATCGGGACGCTCGGAGTGCATAGTCAGCCCGTGAAGCTGACGCGACAAACCAACGGCAAAATCACATATGTCGATCATTTCCTGGACCTCACCCAATCCTTCCTGGTAAGATTTTCCCATCTCATAGGAAACGAGTTTTCCCAACGCCTCTTTGTTCTTCCGGAAAGCTTCACCCAATTGCCTCACGATCTCTCCGCGCTTCGGCGCCGGCCAGGTGCGCCATTCCCGGAAACCCTGCTGAGCGGCAAGCGTTACTTTTTGAAATGTCTTTTCATCGCCCGCGTAAACGGATCCGATTCGCTTTCCATCTACAGGTGACACGGAATCGATCAGACCACCCGTTGACCTGTACCATTTTGCGCCCGTGGATACGCCAAGGTTACTTTTTGCTATCCCCAGCGCCGTGAGGGCTTCTTTTATACCAAAATCTTTCATTGCTGTTTCCAGAATGCGCAAAGGTAAGAAAATGCGCGGATGTAACAGTGCCCGGAGCGGGCTGCATTCCGGAACTTACCAGTCTACGCCGTAGGTCCCCTTCTGTCCTCCGGGATAATAGCCTTCGATGAGGATACCACCCTTTTTGAATTCGAGGATCCGGTTAAGGTCTTCGACATTGTCGACGGGAATCTTGTCTATGAATCCGATGACAAATCCTTTTTTTATTCCCGTGTTTTTCCATTTGCCGGAAGGAACATCCTTGATCCTTACACCACCCTCGAGCTGAAGGGATGCCAGTTCCTTGAACGGCAGATCCTCCACTTCAACGCCGCCCAATTCGTGTTTGATCTCTTTTTTCACTACCGACTCATTGCCTTCATTATTGCGCAGGCGCGCTTTTACCTCCTTCACATTTCCCTCGCGCAGGTAGGCAACCAATATCTCTTTGCCGGGACGGTTCCGTGCAACCAGCTCCTGCAGCTCGGAAACAGAACCGATCCTGTGGCCATCGATACCCACGATGACGTCACCGGTCAGAAGTCCCGATTGTTCCGCCGCACTGCCTGCGTTCACATAGTTCACCAGGGCGCCCTGGCTGACCTTCAGGTTCAGGTCTTCAGCGATCGCCGCGTTGACATCGCTGATGCGCACACCGAGCAGTCCACGCTGCACCTGGCCGAACTCCAGCAGGTCATCCATTACCTTTTTAACAAGACTCACCGGTATGGCAAAGGAATATCCCTGGAAACTGCCGGACGATGTCGCGATAGCGGAGTTAATACCGATCAGCTCGCCCTTTAAGTTGACCAGCGCACCACCGCTGTTCCCCGGATTTACCGCCGCATCGGTCTGAATAAATGCTTCAACCTGCAGGTTGTTACGGTCCCGAAGGATATCGATGTTACGCGCCTTCGCACTCACTATTCCCGCCGTTACCGTGGAGTTCAGGTCAAAAGGATTACCGACAGCCAGTACCCATTCACCGGGTGTGATACGATCCGAATCGCCATACCGGATAAAGGGCAGGTTGCGCGCCTTTATTTTCAGCAATGCGAGGTCCGTTGTCGGATCGGTACCGACGAGTTTGGCGTAAAAACGCTGGTTGTTGTTCATCACCACTTCAATGTTACTGGCGTCTTCGATCACGTGATTGTTGGTTGCGATATATCCATCGTCTGAAATGATGACACCTGAACCGGACGAACGCGACGGCGCCTCGAGGTACAGCTCCAGCGGATTGACGCTAAAATCCCCCGGCCCGTAGGACGTACGGATGTGTACTACACCCGAGGTTACTGTTCTGGCTGTACTTAAAAAGTCCATGCCATCCGGAACCTGATAGGCCGTATCGGCGGTGTATCCGGCGAAGATCGATTTTTGCCTTCCTTCTATGGACTGATAAGATGCTGTTGGAAAATCAAGAAACCGCAGTGTAAACATCGAACCTAACACTCCGCCTATACAAGCGGTGAGCATCACGATGAGAATTAAGATTGATCGCTTCATACCTGTCCCCTTTATGCCTATATCCTTTTTGAGTGAATAGAAAGTTAACGTTTCTTTTTCAAAAATGATTGCCTGTCGGTGAAGAGCATCCGGGATTTTCTTCGAAAGAGAAGTTTCCTGAGCCGGATTCTTTTCCCGGGGGTATGAGCCGCTGATTCTACCCGACGGAAAGTATCGCTTTCGGAATTCCCCGAAATTGTCCGAACTTCAGCAGACTATAACCTACCCCGATATGAGAATCTACCTGCCGGCGATCGCCGTGATACTATTCATCGCCTGCGGCCGAGGCGGGGAACAAGGGGGCAACGATCTCTCGGCCGTTTACAGCAAGCTGCGACCCTGCGCAGTTGAGGGTAGTGCCGATTCCGTCTTTTGCGGAACGTATGCTGTATATGAAAATCGTGGGACGGGGCAGGGTAGAAAAATTGAGCTGAGCATCACCCTGATCCCGGCCACGCGGCAAGACTCGGTCCTCGCGCCCATTTTTTTCTTCGACGGAGGTCCGGGCGTCGCTGCCTCCGGCAGTGCCGGATTCTATGCCATGCGCGACAACCCCTACCGCCGATATCACGATGTGGTGCTGATCGATGCTAGGGGCACGGGCAATTCAAATGCACTCCACTGCCGCACCCTTGAATATAAAGCCGGATTGCAGAACCAGTTTGAAGAAATGTACCCGGAAGAAGCCGTAAAAAAATGTTACGATTCCCTGTCGAAACGGGTGGACCTGGCACAATACACCACCACGAATATGGCTGCCGATATGGATGAAGTGAGGCAATGGCTCGGCTATGACCGTATCCATCTTTTTGGTCTGTCCTTCGGGACCCGCCTGGCGCTGGAGTACATGCGGCGATATCCCGACAAGGTTGAGACCACCGTTCTCTGGTCGCCGACAACTACATCCAGCCGGATGCCCCTGTATCATGCTTCATTCGCGCAAACGGCACTGGAAAAAATTTTCGCGCACTGCCGCAGTGACTCACTGTGCCGTTCAAATTTTCCGCGGCTGAAAGAAGAATTTGATGACCTGATGCTGAGAGGACTTCAGGCTCCCTTCAAGGTTTCACATCGCACCGCAGGCGGAGACGTACTTTCCCTCAGCATACCCTGGTATGCGTTTCAGACGCGGATCCGTTCCATGATGTATGCGCCGTTTACGATGCGGCAGATTCCCTATGTTGTCCACGAAGCCGCTATCGGAAACTGGAAACCCTTTATCGCCATGTTCCCGGAAGGTCCCGACAACAACGACTTCATTGCCGAAGGTTTGTATTTGTGTGTGACCTGCAGCGAAGACGTTCCCTTTATTAAACCGGATGAGACCGCGTCATTGACCAACGGTACATTTATGGGCACGTACCGGGTGGATCAGCAGCAGACGGCGTGCGCTAACTGGGTCCGGGGAACCATTCCCGACGACTTCGGGAAACCCGTACAATCCGTTGCGCCGGTGCTGATCCTGACCGGAAGTTATGATCCGGTAACACCGGTATCCATGGCGAAGGATGTAGCCCGTTACCTGCCCAATAGCCAGATCGTTGAGATAGCGGAAATGGCTCACACATTCGACGGATTGAGCAACGAGGATTGTTTTGATGGTCTCGTGGTAGCGTTTTTCGATCAGTCGGGACGATCGCCGTTGAATTCAGCTTGCGTGCAATCGATGAAGCCGGATGCTTATAAGGTTGGCGAATAGAAGAATAAGCCTGCGTATTTAGCCGCGTTCCATCAGATCAGGACAGACACCTCTTCTTCCACATCCTGTTTACGCGCCTTGTTTTTGACTACGGTGTTACCCGCCATCAGGATCAGGAAACTGATCCACACACAGGCGGACATCATCCCGATCATCGGCAAAGAAGTGTTGTTGTGAAAAACGCTGACCAGCGCAGACACGATCGCACCGGCGCTCATGCGCCAGCTGCCCAGTAACGCGGCGGCGCTGCCGGCGTGCGTCACGAAGGGTGCCAATGAAAGTGCGGTGGCATTCGGACCGATCAGTCCCTGGCCTGTCAGAAAAACGAACATCAGCGCCAGGAGGCCGTAAAGTCCAAGTCCCCCGTACAACGAGGTGCCTACCAGCACGATTCCCGTGATACCCTGATACACGAGGGTCACTTTAATGATCTGCTGGCTTGTAAAACGCTTTAGCAAAAAATGATTCAGCTGCGTGGAACCGATCATGGCAGCGGCGAGAAACGCGAAGATCCACCCATATTGCCGCTCGGTGACGTGGTAGATGTTCATAAAAACATCCGGCGAACCGGCGATGTAGGCGAACGGAGCTGCGGTGGCCAGGCCTCCTGCCAGCGTGTAGATCAAAAACTGCGGATGCCTGACGACAGTGTAAAAACTACCCAGTACCGCTTTTGGTTTCAGCGATAGGGAACGATCCGGGGGTCTGCCTTCCGGCAAAAAGAAAAACACGGCTGCCAGGATCAGGGCCGTAATGATCGCCAGGATAATAAATACCCAGTGCCAACCCGGTCCGGCCGTTACGTATCCGCCGACCGTCGGGGCGATCATCGGTGAAACGGCGATCACCAGGGTGATCATGGAAAAAGCCTGCGCTGTTTTGTTAAGGGGGAAAAGATCGCGTACGAGCGCCTGGGCCGCAACCATACCCACACAACCGCCGAGTGCCTGGAGAAGACGCATGGCGATCAGTGAATTAACGGAGCCCGTAAACGCGCATCCGACGGACGCGAGGATATAAAGGACGAGGCCGGCATACAATGGAAGTTTTCGGCCGAAGCGGTCCAGCAGCGGACCATACAGCAACTGGCCAATAGCGATACCGATGAAATAACTGGTGAGTGACAACTGAATCTGGCTGATACTGACGTCCAGATCTGCTGCAATCGAAGGAAATCCCGGAAGATACATATCGATGGAGAACGGGCTGATTGTCGCCAGGGCGCCCAGGATAAGTATGATGTAGAAATATTCCTTTCGGGTCATGATTCGGATTGGTGCAAAGATAGGGTTTAACCTTCAGCCCATTCCATAAGTTCCTGCACCGTGACCTACAGACCATGATCAGGGGAAACAAAAAAAAGGCGCCCCTTGCGGAGCGCCCGAACCACTTGACTAACTTAACCCTCTAACCCTTTAGTTAACCTTAATGGTTGTCTTTAATACTTTCTTTTCATCCTTTGGAACAGTGATTTCCAGGATACCGTTGTTGTACTTCGCGCTGATCTTGCCGGCATCCACATTTTCAGGGAGCGAGAAAGAGCGGCTGAAGTTTCCATATTGTGTTTCCACTACATGGAGGTTGTTTTCTTTTTTCTCTTTCGAGAATTTTCTCTCACCGCTGACGGTAAGAAAATTGTCGTTGAGGTCGATTTTAAAATCTTCTTTGGCTAAGCCTGGGACGGCTACACCAATCTCGTAGGCAGTTTCATTTTCCAGGATATCAACCTTGGGAACGAAGGAGTACGAAGAACCACCTGTGCGGGCCAGAGAATCGTTAAAAAAACGATCGATCAGGTTGCTGAATGATGTCGGCACGAAATCATTAGCGGTGCTATAACGAACGATGCTCATAGTATTGTTTTTTTTGTGTTTAACATGAGTTTTAAGAACACAGAGGCTATTAGGGAAAAATGTGCCGGAGCTGTTTTGGATGGTTTTTTATGTCATTATGACGTGAACTGAGTATGTTCCGGGAATAATCAAGACAATATGACTTGTTTTGACAGTCGATTTTGCTGGAGGGGTTCGTTTTGCAGGATTAACGCGGCTGATGAATTTTGAAGAAAAGCAGGAATGTTGTAACATTGTAATGTTACAGTTGGTTGTATGCCCAAAGAGTACGTTGCCTATAAGGGAGATCAGTTTTCTATAGAGTGGTATTACTCCGCGAAGGGTGAAAGCCAGTCGCTGGAATATTACCGCGGGCTTGATCCCGGCGACCGGATCAAGGTGCTCAAACTGTTCAAGATAATAGGCGACATCGGCAGGATCAGTGATGAAGCCAGGTTCAGAAATGAAGGCGATAAGATTTATGCCTTTAAACCACAGCCTCATCGTTTTCTGAGCTTCTTTGTCGAAGGAAAAAAAATTATTGTAACCAATGCGTTCTGGAAAAAGCAGGACAGGATACCGGCAGCGGAAAAAGAGCGGGCTCTAAACTGTATGAAATCCTATCAGGAAAGAGTAAAGGGGGATAAATATTATGAAAAAGGTAAAAAAGATGGTTAGAAAAACTAAAGAGGAGTTGAGTACCTTTGAAAGGGAAATGCAGGATGCCAAATTCAAGGCGGCCTTTGACAAGGAGTATAAGGAATTTGTCTTGCAGGAACTGTTGGCCAGCATGTCGCATGGCGATGAAAAATCCGTCCGCAGCCTGGCTACTGCAGCAGGACTGCATCCAAATGCCATTCAGAATTTACGGTCAGGCAAAACAACCGATATCAAACTCACTTCATTTCTGAAAATCGCCAGGGCACACGGTTTTACACTGGAGTTGGTGAAGGGCGATGTGCACATACCGGTTGCCCCTAAAATAAACAAGGCGGAATACGTCTCTTGATTTCTGCCGCGACACAAAAGCGAACCATTCATTGCAGCGATGGCCGAACGAAACGTTTGCCATTCATTCCACAAAACCTGAATTACACGGCCCGGCTGCAATGCGACAGAATACATTTCCCTTTAAAAGTATGGATTATCACTTAGCCGTTCGTTCCGCGGTAAAGCAACCAGGACGCAGGAAGGGAATACCGACGTTTACCTTGAACCTAACGGTAGGAGAACGTTGAAATGTCACTGGAATTTACCTTAGCGGACTCGGTCGGGTAACCATCCTCATTGTAGCTATAGTCGAACTCAACCGAATTAGCAGTATCAGGCTCGCCGTTTGAGGAATAAGATTTCACCTCCGTGATGTTGTTCTGTGATAATACAGACTCCTGGGACAACCAATCTGCATAAAGAAAGGCCCTGTCGCTATTGGTGTAATTTTTTTTGTCATCGTAACTTAACAGCCTATAGGAACCCTCGCCATATTCTTCCGATGGCTCGGCAGTGTAGACGGTTCGTTTAACGATATTTCCGTCAGCCCATTCGAACGCATACTTTATCCTCCCGTCGGTCGGATCGTCATACGAAATTTCCTGTGTCTGAAGCCTGTTGCTTTCGTCATATGTAAACAGAGTTGTCCGGATATATTTACTCTCATAGGTGCCACCGTAATTACGCTCATAATGCAATGTTTCCTTTTCAAGCAGACCGCTTGCACCATATTCGAATTCATACAGACTCAGTTCATTCTCAGGTCCTGTAGCCTCTACCTGGATAAGCCGGTCGTCCTGATATTCAAAAGTTGCGGCCCTCATGACCTCCCCGCCGGCCAAGATCCTGCTGACAATCAGCCGGCTGCCGTCATATTCAAATTCTTTTTGTGTTCCGTCCTGAACGGTGATTTCAGTGACCCGGAGGGAAGAAGGCGTGGTTCCATCATTCTGGGAATCGCAACCTAACGCCAGCAGCGTCACGAGAAAAAAATAAGCTGATTTTGGGATTGTGTTTTTCATGCGGTGAATATTTAATGGTTAACAGGGTATTAAAGATAACTGCGCCGTAATGGAGAAACGTCATTCATGCTGATCATAATAACTCCGAACACCGGCAAAAAGTATTTCCTGGTACCGAATTAATTAACTTTTTTCAATGTAGTGGAAGTTAGCGTATACTAGCGGCAGATTTGCAATTTGATGACCGATGGCGGAGCAGTGCCAAGCCTGCAAGCCTTAATTGTCATTCATCTTTTATAACATTGATCACCACATTTCCCTTTTTATGAAATGACTCCACATAACGATGCGCATCCCGGATCTCATCGAGCGTATATCTCCGGTCTATTACAGTAATTACTTTACCCGATTCGATGAGTTCCTTCAATATCAACAGATCATTGGTACCTGACACCGGAGAGCCGGACACAGAAACATACGTTCCTCCTTTTTTTAATAAATGCTTGCATGCCGTTTTGGATGTTTTCCCTACGGCGTCGAAAATAATATCAAAGCGCGTTTCTGTTTTTGTAAAATCATCTTTCGTATAATCAATGATCTTTTGAGCGCCAAGCTGCGACACAAGATTTACGTTTGAGGTGCTGCACACCGCCGTAACTTCAGCGCCAAACGATTTAGCAATCTGAACGGCAAAGGTTCCCACACTTCCCGATGCTCCATATATCAGCACACGGTCGCCCTCTTTTATCCCACCCTGCTTTAAGAACCTCAATGCGGTAAGCCCCCCGATCGGAACGGTCGCAGCTTCTTCAAAGGACATATTCGACGGTTTTAAAGCGATTAAATCATTTTCCGGAAGGCACGTGTATTCGGCATACGCCCCGAACCGTAAACCACACGATGCAAAGACAGGGTCCCCTTTCCTGAATGCATGGACTTTTTTGCCTGCATCTTCAATTACTCCTGACAACTCAAATCCCAGGATTTTAACCCTGCGGGGTTTAAACAATCCATTAAAAAGTCGCGCGAGAAACGGGTCGGCCTTTCGCATACGCCAATCTCCCGCCGAAACGGTCGTTGCATGGATCTTTATTAATACTTCATTTTCCTTCGGTGTCGGCTTATCGATGTCCTTTAATTCGAGAACATCGGGTGAACCATATTTTTCATAAACGACTGCTTTCATTACTCAACGTTTTGTTGTGACTAATTTACACACCGGATGCCTCACACTTTTTTCTGTATTGAGAAAAATAACGGAAACGATTTTTGACATACCGGTCATGAACGATAAAGGAAGTTATCACCCTCTTGCGGTTATCGGCGATGCCCTGAAGCCATTGACAACAAGGTAAACCCCCAGCGAAAACTCAAACACAGCGACTGGTACGGCGAAGAGCGCTGTGATGGAATCGCGCTGACCGAGGTGGCCGAAAAGTACGGAGACATCACCAACGATGAGTACCGGCCCCCCGATGATTCCGATAAGTGAAAGTCCCCTGGGTACCAAACGCGATTGATACAGCAAGAACCCCAGCAATAAGTCGTTTATGGCCGGCATAAAGCTCTGTCCGATGAGAAATATACGGTCATACATGATTACTAATGTCCGCCCCGTCGCTAACGCTTCGGCACCAGCTCCCGTCTGCCTCAGCGTCACCACCGTCAGCAAGAACATGACCCCCGCGAAGATGGTCCCGGCCTCCAGAATTCTGGCGCCCACCAGGCCCAACGCGGCACCTTCATTCTGCTTTTTGAGCACCGGGTACAATACGACGGCTGACCCAATGCATGTGAGTGCTACGACTATTTCAAGAATACCTCCGGTTATAACGGCCGTATCAGGACCAGGGCCAACGATATAGTTGGGATCGTGTACGGCACCATAAAGCCATAACGTTGGGATCGATACAAATGTGAGCAGATAAAGCGCACCGGCGACCAGTGAAGTTTTCCTGTTTGAATCCATTGTTTTCATCTTTTAGAATTTTAAACCGGGTTAGATATATTTTATGCTATCACTACTTGTTTCTGGCCAGTGGATTGGTTTTCCAGGGTTTGGAAAAGCGTAAACTGATATTGAGATACCGGTTATACATTTCCCGGTCGTTCGAAATATTTGACAACCCATAGGTGTATCGCACATCTAAAACAACACTCTTTTGCTTCACCTTAAACCGGTAACCAGCGCCCATCTGGATGCCCGCATCCACACGCTTAAAGCCGTCGGCTGAACTATTAAAGGAGATCGCTTTCGTGGAGCCTTCCATTTTCCGCGTTCCGTATAAATTGTATGCAATGGATGGGCCCGCATTCACGTAAAATTTACGGATGTTGAAACGCGCCAACACCGGTAACTCCAATTCATAAAACCGAAGGGTTGTCCTGTTTGTCGTGAGTGGATTATTGGCCGTTAACGCGCCCCCTTTCATAATAAAATACAACTCGGAAACCAGTGAAATTCTTGGTGTGATACCCGCCTGAAACGACGCCCCGACCTGTACGCCAAACGTGGATTTTTTGTGGTCTGCTAAGGAACTGTTAGAGTTTCCGTAGTTAACGTTTGTACTGACGATGTTGAGGAGGAAATCCAGATAGGTGGCCGTTACCTGATCATCCTTGATCCTGCCTGATCGTTCGCCTTCTATTTGACCAAATGTGTTCCCGGCAAGGAAAATCATACCTAGTATGAGTCCTTTTTGTACGTTTCTCTTCATCGTTGTTGTTTTTTGAACAAATGAAGAGGAATGCGCCAGGGGCTACAATTCTGTTATGCAAAGCCGGGGGATACGTCTGCAAACCGGGTATTTCAGCCTGCCAAAATAATGGGGGGATTGCTAGCTGTTTTTGATAAGTTCAAAGAAAGCGTCTTTGTAGGTGTCTGAAATGGGAATCAACTGGTCCCCTATTTTTATCCTGCCCCGCTCAACGGATACAATCTTATTGAGGGCCACCATGTACGACTTATGCACACGGCAGATCAGGTTGGGCGGGATCAACTTTTCAAACTCGCTGAAATTCTGCAGCGTCATGATCTTAATGTTCTTATGTACCGTATGAATTCTGCGGTAATCCCTCATCCCTTCGATGTACATTATTTCATTAAGCATGATTTTTTCCAGCCGGTTCTCAGTCTTTACAAAGATGTAGTCCGGCTGGGATTCGGAAGCGTGACGCCCTAAATTTACCTGGGCCTTATTTACGGCTTGCAAGAAGCGGTTAAAGGTAAAGGGTTTTAAAAGATAGTCGGTTATCTGCAGTTCATAACCCTTCAACGCATATTCCTGGTAGGCTGTTGTAATGATCACCTGGCTGTTTACTTTGGTACTTTCAAGCAATTCAATACCGGATAACTCGTCCATATTGATATCCAGGAAAAGCAGATCCACTTTATTGCTATTCAGATAGGCCAGGCCCGTAAGCGCATTGTCGAACGTCGCGGTCAGGTGTAAAAAAGGAACTTTGTTCACAAAATCCTTTGTCTTCTCAAGCGCCAGGGGCTCGTCTTCGATGATGATACACGTATATTTAGTCATGGGGAATGGTTAAACTAACACTGTAGAGTTCATCACTTTTATTCACTTCCAGTGTGTGTCTTCCTGAATAAATAAGATCCAGTCGCTTTTTAATCAGCTCATTTCCCAGGCCGCCGCTGGTTTGCTGAACAGGCTGCTTCGAATCGTACCTGTTCTCACAGAGCAACTGGATGTTATCACCCTGTACATCCAGGCGGACCGTAATAGCGTTTTCAAGCTTCTTGTTTGTAGCGTGTTTAAACGCGTTTTCAATGAACGGAATAATGATCATGGGAGCGATACGCTTATCCCCGATAGTACCCGTTACGGTAAAGTTGACATAACTTTCATTCGCGGTCCTTATTTTTTGAAGGGCAATGTATTTGGTGATGTACTCTACTTCTTTGGACAGCAGGATTTTGTCGCTTTTCGTTTCGTACAGCACAAATCGTATGATATCGGAAAGTTTGTTCAGGTATTCGGATGCCCTGACAGCGTCCTTTAAAATCAAGGCGTCGATGTTATTAATGGTGTTAAATAAAAGGTGCGGATCAAACTGTGATTTTACCAGCGCCATTTCCATCTGGTGGCTTTTTTCCTTCAGCTCCTCTTTCAATTTGATTTCATTGAACCACGTGATAAATCCTTTTATCACCAGGGCTACAAGGCCACATAATAAACCGATAAAGGTCATCACGAAGATTACGCGGACAGCCGTGGACCTTCCCTTTTTTCCGCCTTCATCCATGTCAATGATTTGACCTGATTCGATGAAATACCGGATGAGGAAATATCCGATCAGGGCTGCACCCGTCGAAATCAGTAAACCATAAACGATGGAAAGAACAATCTTCCGTTGCTGGAGGTACCGGGGAAATAAAAAGAAATAAAACAAAAAATAGCAAAGGCAGGACGGAATAAACGCAAACAGCAATATGTTTTTGAAGGCATTCATCACGAGGAATGCGCTGTGATTACTGCGATAGTATAACGCCAACGAAATGAATACCAGCAGAAAGTAACACGCCCAAAAACCTACATGCAGCAAAATGACAAAAGACTTCCTCATAGATAAAAGTACCGAATAAATAAGGACCGATTAGCTCAACGGCTTAAAAGTTCACCTTTGCTTGTCATTCCATAAAATCTGGCCATACTGTGCTCGTCGGTTACGTAGGTTCTTTTTTACGATCTATTGCTAAGTTTGTAGATAATAAAACTAAACGAAACGTCAACATAAAGTTACTTAAAACTAACAGCTAATTTTTACCAGTAAAGTTTGATTTAAGAAGCACAAATTACATATTGCTAATGACAGGCAGTAATCGTTGTTGCTTTACCGAGTCTAAGGATACCAGTTCATTCGTTTCATTGCTACTTGGTGCTAAATCCTAAGGGAAACTTGTGTAGATCGGAAATGTTGGAAATGGATTCCTGGGTCGTAGCCGGAATGATCTTCATGGCGAACCTACGATAGTTAGGCAACCACCACCCCAAGGCGTACTCCTATTGACAGCCCAATAAAGAGAAGGGGCTAATAAAATGACGAAGAGATTGGCAAAATGTAATAGTTAACATTGCTCGCCTTACGGTGGCTTCGCTAGGTTGTCATAATTTTGCCTGTGCTACGATTCCACTCACCGCATCTGCTTGAGTTCTTAACCCAGCTTCATCCGGTCGTCCTTCATTACTCTTCATTGCGTTACACGACGTCAGCCCAAATTTCGTTTCCTTTGGGCTAGTGTCAACACAAAGCCATCCCAAATATTAACCTCAAATTTAACGCGATTTCCAGCACCTTATTCCCCACACCATTCCGAACAATTCAGTCCTAATTAGTTCAGCAGGCTTAAGTCCTGCCGCTGCGATTGTTTTGTGAGCCTATGGGAGCCTTCAGACGCCGCTTTACCGCACTCACTAACAGGTGCACTTTGTACTTTTCCTGTCAGGCATGAGGCTCGTTCACAGACGGATCGCTAAATTAGCTGGCTTCGAATTAACTATTGAAACTATTTACATATATTGAAACATGAAAGTTAACTCAATAGATGGGACTCTCAATAAAACTTCATGTCCTTCATGTAACTACGAAGTTTTAACAGTTGCAGTATCTTCTGTAGGATGTTTAAATCAATGAAGGTATTCATATCTCACAGCAGCACTGATAAAAAATTCGTTAGAACCCTAAAAGGTGATCTAAATGAGAACAACATTGAAACATGGCTGGACGAAGATGAACTACGTCTAGGTGATACACTCATTGAGAGGCTTGACGCTGCCCTTGAAGACTCATCACACTTTTTAATCATTCTCTCAAAATCTTCAGTTAATTCCGATTGGGTAAAATACGAATTAAACAAAGCCCTGAACAAAAATCTTACCTTGAATCGAAGAATCATCGCAGTAAAATACAAAGAATGTCAAGTACCAAAGGAGCTTGAAAATCTTGTATACGAGGACTTGACTAATAGTGTTAGAAAGATTGTAAACCAGGAGAGAATCGAATTCACCACCCCAGAATATAACACCTTTCTAAATCGATTGATTAAAGCTATAAAGACCCCAGAAAAGCAATTGAGTATCCAAGACAAAACCGACCTAAAAAAGGAAATAACCATTGACCCAGATGTCTATTCTTCTTCTACTATTCATAACATTGTTCGAAGCTCATATTTAATCATTGGATACAGGTCAACATACACAAGGAGTGCCTATGTACAAAGCATTCGCAGAAATAAGCCAGATCTCAACATAGATGAAATTAGACCCGTTGTACTGCCCCCACTCCTTAGAAATGTACTACCTAATCTGAATGTAGGTGATGAGTTATATTTCTCCAAGAACTTCTTTGGAAACGTATTGGGGCACTTTGCTGGGTTCAGAAGGGACGATTTGGCATTTGCGATCGACTATGAAATACGAAAAAAACTTGTTCTCACAAAAGGTCACCGATACAATATGGAGATAAGCCGTGCCGAAAAGAGAATTACAATCTTCACCAGGTAACAAATATCAATTTAAGCAAATTGGCTCGTTACTTTAGAAGTAAAGTAGATGTTCTATTTCGAAACTAACGCGAATCAAATCAATGCAAAATAAACTAACATTTCACAAATCTGAAAAAATACTTCTGAAAGACCATCCCGATTTTGATGAACAATGGTTAAGAAAACTAATCGAGGAGGACCCTTCTATAATTGGTCTCGGGGATTTAGAACTGAAAGAGTCAGAAAGAAGACAACCAAAGTCTGGACGTCTAGATCTACTCCTTTACGACAGGGAAAATGAAAAAAGGTATGAAGTCGAGATTATGCTTGGTAAAATAGATGAGAGTCATATTATTAGGGCAATGGAATATTGGGACAACGAACGAAAACGCCTTCCTAACTACGAACATTGTGCAGTCGTTATCGCTGAAAATATAACAACAAGGTTTTTTAATATAATCGGTCTCTTCAATGGACAAATTCCAATGATAGCAATTCAGCTGAGTGCACTTAGAGTAGACGACACATTAATCCTCGACTTTGTAAAGGTACTTGATGAACTGACCGTTGGAGAGGAAGAAGACGAAATTGCAGTTAAGAAGGATCGGAAATATTGGGAAAACAAGGCTAACCCAGAAACTCTAAAACTAGTAGACCAGTGCGGGGTCATTTTAAAAGAAATCGACGAAGAACTTACACTGGGCTATACACAAAGCTACATCGGTATCATTAAAAGAAATAGACCTTTAAATTTCGTTGTATTCTCACCCAAACAAAGGTTTTTGAGATTAGATATCCAAATTGGAGATATTGAAGTTTGGAAACGTCGTCTCGATGAACACGAATTCGAAATTATCTCAATTGGAAAAAGGCAGGGGAGGATAAAATTTAGGATAGTTAAAAACGATCTAGCTAATAAGCAGACATTTCTCAAGGAACTATTCCATGTATCTTACAATGAACGAATAAGTTGACAACCTTAAGTGGCCTGGAATCTCATGGCCCTTCCACGAGAAACTTTTGCCTATGCTGTATTCAAACTTTGTGTGATTAGTTATCAAAAGGTTTTCACGGAAAAAGAAAGAGTGAGATACCAAAAAAAAGTTATTATTTCAATGATAGCTGACGGAATCATCATCACGATATCAGAAAAGCCGCTCTCAGAGATGCGCAAGGAAAAGGTATCGCAATTGACTGCAGAATTTCTGTGTGCAATGAGCCTGGATGGCTGCACGTATAAGATGAAGCAAGGCTGAAGCGCGACTTCCTGTACATCTACTTGTGCATTGGAAACACGGTCCGGTACCGCGCAAACTTCGTGGCCAGCGCAGGACCGTGCACAAAATATTTTGTCGATGAGGCCATGTTCGCCCGGGCCTGAACGGAGAAATTATTTTAATTTTTTAAATCGCCCAAAAAGGGCATTTAAACGGCCCTCCAGGACTACTAGCGGATTTTGAGTGAATAATCGCATGCTAAAAAAGCCGATTTTCTGGGGTCCTTTTTACTGGGGTATTTTTAATACGTTATTGGATATGAAAAATTTTATATTTTTGGGGACCGGGTTTCAAAATAGGTCACAAAAAAAGAACCCCTAGGTTGGCCCCTAGAGGTTCGAAAAAGAAGGAGGTTTGAATCATCCCTAGTAAATGAAACAAGGGGATCTCTCCGTGACTAATGTGCAAGACCGAATATTTTGACGGTCTCTGATCCTTTTTACCAACTTATCCAAGGGCACTAGATAGTGCCCTTTTCCTTTTTTATCGCCACTCGGCGATTAACTATTACAAATGAAATAGATCATCCGCAATAAACAAAACGACGTTTTTGAGCAAATTTGAGGGATTGTGGACAACTTGTGTGTATATATTGGGTATATAAGCTCCTGTCAAATAGCCTGTTAATGAGCCATTTAAAGAAATTTATTTTAGAGAAAATTGGATGTTAGCAGGGGCACATTTATTTTCTTCAGAAAAATTGCTGAAACAAAATATTATTGACACACCCCGCTAGGTAAACCAGAAATAATTTACCATAGCGCTATCGAAGGTGTTTAGAAAGTTCATAGATCAAACAAATGTGGGGCCGCCCAAGGTATCCGGTCTTAGTATAACTAAGTATGTCAACCCGGAGGCTATTCTTTCCGTTCTGTATGCCCAATCCGGTTTAAGCCGATCTCGCAAGCCCTCTGCCACCTGGATTACAACATCGGAAATCATTTGATCGGCCAACTCGACTTGATCTGAATTGAGACGCTCCATCAGGTAATCATACTGGGTCGACTTAGTAGAGAGGGTCAACTTATAAATTATTGTGCTGTTCGAACTCGCGACCAACGTTTCGTCAAATATGATGTCTCGTTTTGGTTGCTTTTTCATATAGTTTACTCTTGAATCGTTATTGCGTTAGCTTTTACGTAAAAACCCATCCGGGATGATCTCGCAATGATCATCAACGGATGGGCTTCCTTGAGAATCAAGTTACAATTTTTCCACCAAAGTATCGAAAACTCGTGATGATGTCGCCGACGACTCGGTGAGTTTCAGGAAATGGCTTTAAAGAGGCTCCTTCGCTTATATTTCAAAATACAACCCTCACTGTTCATTCCGCTCATAGTTTCATCGTCTTCGACAGTTAAGGTCTCCCTACTTATTATTTCCGATCCCATGCAAATTTTCCACGTAAGCACAAGTGATTTAGGGTCTAATTCTACATGCCTTATTTCCACGTTGCTGTTACGATCTCCTGAGATCAGTCGCTGTAACATATCCGGAGTAGCGCCCACCCTAATTTCATAATCGTAGGATCTTGACATTGAACGCTTTCGAATATCTGCTTTCCATTTTCCAGAAAGGAACCTATTTAAATGGCTAATGAGGGCGTCACCAGTCATTGCTCTTAGTCTGTGAATCGAATAAAACAAAAACTCGCCTTTACCTTGAGAAAGTTCAAGTAACCCGATCTCGTACGCTGGGTTGGCAGGTTGAATACCAAGCTCTTTTGCGACAACGTCCGTAGCAACACTAACTTCTGGTTGTTTTAAAGTTGGTTCGATCGGTTCTGGTTTCTTCACCAGCGACCTGCGTGAAAACGGCCAAACTCTTCCGACTAAAGTCTAATGTCGTATTATCTATGTGAATTACGAAGGGAGCCTATCGGACAATGTTGATGCTACTAAGATTTAAACAAGAAAAAAAATACCCATTACCAGACGGAAATGGGTATGGAAATGGCAACACAGACACATCTTACTTATTGCCGCTCCTGGCGTACCTGTCTCTGTTTCTCCGCTAGAATTTCTTTCACGTCCTGTGCAATTAATTGCGCAATCTTCTGCGCATCCAAGGTCTTGCTCTCTTTAATATCTGGCGCTATCGTCCTGATATTGGGTTCATTTCCGGGTTGTGAGAATTTAGTGGCCATATTGAATGGGATTTTTAAAGTTCGCGTTATTTACTAGCAGCAGTATAATTCAAATTAAGCGCCGGATCAAAATAGTGTTTTCTTTTAATCCAGATAAAACCATCACCTTTAGTGATGACAGCGACGTCAATTGGGCCGCCAACGGATTCCTCCGAAAAAGACGCCCTTCTTTTCAAGTAGGTTAGGTTTATTAGAGACTCAGCCATTTCCGCAAGATCCTCCTTAGATAACGACGAAATGGTATTAATCATTGGCATTATGTGTCGATCAAGTCGAATCTCGTGCAAGCGTGTGACTAAAGATTTGACCACATCCGGTACGGCTTTTTCCAATACTGCCCTAAGCTCCTGTTCAGCGACGGAAGAATTATCGACACTTTTTAACACATGTTCATTAAATTGTTCTAGGGCCGATTTAAAAGCTGATGGAATTGAATCCTTCACGTGTGGATCAATGCCTTCAACAAAGGTACGCATAATATCAGTTTGAGCAAACGGCGCAATGGTTGCGTCCATTTCAGTATTGATCTTTATCGGCTCCTTATCTTCAGAAATCCTAATTTTATCATTAAGAATGCCACCAATGTTTACCGAATAACATGACGGGAATATTTCAAGTTCCCCAAAACCAGTAAACACAAGACCGCTGTGAGATTCGACAAAACCAGTTTTCACCGAATTGTCTAAAATTGCGTTATGAAGCAAACCACGTATCTCCCCGTTATCTTGCAATAGAAAAAAGGAAAGTAAGTCCGTCACGTGACCATCAATCAAGTCATGAAATCGCTCACCCAGCTTTACTTTATCAGATTCATCAAATCCGTTGTGAAAGGCAAGGGCTTCATTCAACATTATACTTGCATTTACTGTGGACAGTAGTGCTTCCCGATAGTGATTTTTCTTCTCTGTTTCCGGCATTGCAATTAGCTGACCATCACTGAATTTTTCAGCCGTCGCTTTTCTTACTGCATTGTCAAATTCATGGAGCACCTTAATAGTAATTTCATTAATCGTGTTCTCCTCCTCGTGGCCCCCGAAATAAGTTCTCATTGACTGCAGATACTTAATAAAGTCGTCGCGATACCCAAACACATTGTCGAACTTTTTATTATTCGTATCTCGCCTATACATCTTAATAATCGTCTCCCATGGAATGCCCACAAACTCGGCATTGTTATAGATCATGATGGCGATCGGCGCACCTTTAGCGAGGTTGAAAATTTTGTTTGCGTAATTATAAACCTTTCTGTGATTTGCTCGCGTGACAGATACGGCACTATCCGCAGCAGCAGCCACAGAGGACTTGTTGAGAATTGCTATGATGGCGGTCATTTAACCAAATTGTTTACTATTACCCGTTCTAACGCGAAACAAACAATCTGATTTGGAAGTTGGGGCTCCTTTCCACGATTTAAAGGTAAAAAATTTACATTCAGATCCTAAAAAATTTTCGAACCAGAGATCTGATAATTCTACGTCAGTCATTTAGTAAGTATCGCCCGCGACATAGCTAGGGAGGCCAAACGCTGAAAAGCGACATGCAAAAACCTTTCAACTTTTGTTTCAATCCTCAACAATAAAAAAAGGCAGCTGCGGACTGCAACTGCCTGATTTTGAAGCTCCTCCTTTTGGACTTGAACCAAAGACCCTCTGATTAACAGTCAGATGCTCTAACCAGCTGAGCTAAGGAGGAATTTTCCCTTAAAAGGAGTGCAATATTAAGGACTTGTTCTATAAATCTCCAACACCGGCCGCGATTTTCTTGAGATTTGCAGGAAAATAAATCAGGGCATACAACAGACGTAACGGCACGATAATCCGGCGGAATACGCCCACTCGCATAAAATATTTACAACACGGGGGCAAAACCTTGTTCCGTTCGTCCCGTTCATTAACTTTGTAACTCAAAGTACTTTTAGATGAAACCCATTCCCGAATACGAAAAAGACCTCGCCTCCATCCGCAACATGATGGAACGATCCGCCAAATTCATATCACTCAGCGGTTTATCGGGGGTACTGGCCGGCATTTACGCCCTCGCCGGCGCCGTTACTGCCTATTTCCTCGTGCATTATCCCATCTCCCCCTTCCGCTTCCGCATCTATTCCGTCACCGACGGAGATGTGCTCTACAAACTGATCGCCATCGCCGCCGTCGTACTGATCGCCTCCCTCTCCACCGGACTTTGGTTCAGCCATAAAAAAGCGAAAAAGAACGGACTCAACCTGTGGTCGCCGACAACGAGGATGCTGCTGATCAACGTCTCCATTCCCCTGGTCACGGGCGGGATCTTTATCCTCATCATACTGGCCACCGGGCACTTCGGACTGGCGGCGCCGGCAAGTCTGATCTTTTACGGCCTCGCACTGATCCAGGGTAGCCTCCACACCTACGATGAGATCCGCTACCTGGGCTTTTCTGAGATCGCCCTGGGACTGATCTCCGCGATGCTTCCAGGGTTTGGCCTCATCTTCTGGGCATTGGGGTTCGGGGTCCTGCACATCGTATACGGAACCATCATGTATAACAAATACGATAAGTGAAAAACCCTTTTGAAAATTTAGATAAGGTCCTGGAGCATCGTGTCCGGTTACAGATCATGTCCGTGCTGGTCGCGAATGATGGCTATGAGTTCAATGCCCTGAAAGAGGTCCTGGCGATCACGGATGGAAACCTCGCCTCCCACATTAAGGCGCTGGAACGGGAAAAGTACGTCTCCGTGTCGAAAACTTTTGTGGACCGGAAACCAAACACACGGTACCGGATCACGGAACGTGGACGAAACGCTTTCCGGAAACACCTGGAGGCGTTGGAGGCTGTGGTAAAACAACAGCGCTAATTTTTTTATACATGAACTTTGAATTTAAAAGTACTTTTAATCACTCGCAAAATGAAGGTTAAAATGATCCTCCCGGCCCTCACCGAAGCCGAGAGCCCGTTCTGGAGACCCATCAAATACTCCCTGTTCCCGCCGTTGGGACTGGCAACACTCGCCGCATACCTCTCACCCGACGACGACATCGAACTGACGGACCAGCATGTGGAACAGGTTGACCTCAACGACAATCCCGACCTCGTCGTCATCCAGGTATACATCACCAACGCCTACCGTGCCTACTCCTTCGCCGACCACTACAGGAAGCAGGGCGCTTACGTGATCCTCGGCGGACTGCATGTTACGTCGTTGCCGGAGGAAGCGGAAAAACACGCCGACTCCATCTTCCTGGGTCCGGGAGAATACACCTTCCCTCAATTCCTGGAGGACTTTAAGAACGGCGCACCAAAAAAACGATACGCCTCCCCCGTCCGGACGCTGGATAACGTCCCTCCTATCCGCCGGGATCTGATCAAACGCCACCTCTACCTTGTTCCAAACTCCATCGTCGTGACAAGGGGTTGTCCCCATCACTGCACGTTTTGTTACAAGGACGCCTTTTTTGAAGGGGGCAAGTCGTTTTATACACAGGCTGTAGACCAAGCGTTACTCGAGATCGACAGGCTTCCCGGCCGCCACCTCTATTTCCTGGACGATCACCTCCTCGGAAATCCCAGGTTCGCCTCCGGATTGTTCGAGGGTTTGAAAGGAATGAACCGCGTCTTCCAGTCGGCCGCTACCGTCGATTCGATCCTGCGCGGGAACCTCGTGGAGCAGGCTGCCGACGCCGGCTTGAGAAGTCTATTCGTCGGCTTCGAAACATTCACGGGTGAAAACCTCCGCCAAAGCAACAAAAGACAAAACCTCCACCAGGACTACACCAAAGCTGTAAAACGCCTTCACGACCTGGGTATCATGATCAACGGAAGCTTCGTCTTCGGCCTCGACCAGGACGACAAGGATGTATTCAGCCGTACCGTGGAGTGGGGAATAGAAAATGCTATTACCACCTCCACCTATCACATCCTTACACCCTACCCGGGAACACAACTCTACGCCTCGATGCTGCGGGAAAATCGTATCGTCACCAGCAACTGGGACCTGTACGATACCCGCCATGTCGTTTATAAAACGAAAGGGATGTCGGCGGAAGAACTGGAAAACGGATATCACCGGGCTTACAGGGAGTTCTATACCTGGAGCAACATCGTGCGCGCCAGCACCAATCACGACACGGTTAAACACATGCTCAAACATTTCCTCTACAGCGGAGGCTGGAAAAAATTTGAACCCTTGTGGAATTTCATCATCAAGACGCGAAACCTCAACACCATGCTCCCCCTCCTGGAATCCATCCTTTCGAAAGTGAAAACACCGAAGGAACGATCCACGGCGCCCGGAGGTTTTGAAATACCCGGCTTGTCATTCAATCCAATGAACAATAACAATCAAACACTTAACTAAAAGCAAACTGTCAACTTATGGAAACACTATCGCAACCTCAGAACATCCTGGAACGATTTAACCGGTGGATACAGGAGTCCATTATGGTCAAACTCTTCTCCATCGGCTTCCTTATCCTCATCCTGCTGATCCCGTCATCCTGGATCCAGGACATGATCGTGGAACGCCAGCTGCGCGCCGAGCAGGTCATGGCGGAAGTCTCCGACAAATGGTCGGGTGCCCAGACGTTATCGGGCCCCGTACTGGTCATACCTTACCGGAAACAGGAAATCTTTGATCTTGGAAAAGAAGGAAAAGAAGTCCGCGAACACATTGAAAAAGCTTATTTTCTTCCGGAAGACCTCGATATCTCCGGAGACATCAAACCGGAAACCCTTCATCGCGGAATCTTCGATGCTGTCGTTTATGAATCACCGCTGGAGATCCGGTCCGCCTTCGTAAAACCGGACTTCAAAAACCTTTCCATCGCAGAGGAAATGGTGAACTGGAAGGATGCCTACCTGATCTTCGGTATCACCGACCTTCGCGGTATCAGCGACAATCCAACGATTACCATAGGCGGCAACGCGTATGGCGCGGAACCTTCCAATAATATCGGCGTCTCCGTCAGGCGAACACGAAACGAAGCCCAGGCGGACTATACGTATAGTGTACCGGAAGCTGCCGGCGCCGCTTCCAGCAACGGTATCATCGTCAAGTTGAACTGGGAAACACCGCCGGCTTTTACTGAAAAGGAAAATGTAAAAATAAAGCTGAACCTGAAAGGCAGCCGGAGACTCGACTTTGTACCCGCGGGAAAAACCACAACCGTAAAACTGAAAGGCCCCTGGGCGGATCCAAGTTTCGACGGCGAATTCCTGCCTGCAACACGTGTCATCTCGGACAGCGGTTTCTCCGCCTCCTGGAAGGTGCTTCACTTTAACCGCCCGTTTTCACAACAATGGACGGAAGACAACCAACAACTCACGGGCGCCGATTTCGGGATTAAGTTTCTCATCCCCGTGGATCAATACCAAAAAAGTATCCGCACCTCAAAATACGGCGTGCTGATTATCTTACTGACGTTTATTGCCTTGTTCCTGGTGGAGATCACACAGAAGATCCGGATCCATCCTTTCCAGTATATCCTCATCGGCGCCGCCCTCACCATCTATTATACGCTGCTGCTCAGCTTCTCCGAACACGTCGGATATAATGTGGCATATGTGATCGCGTCGCTGGCTACGGTCATCCTGATCAGTCTTTATTCCATCTCCTTCCTGCGCAACACCAGGCTGATCATACTATTCTCGCTGTTGCTGATTATTTTTTACGCCTTCATCTTCATCATCATCCTCCAGCAGGATTTTTCATTGCTGCTGGGAAGCATCGGATTGTTCTTCATCGTCGGACTGCTTATGTACTTCTCCAGGAAAGTAAACTGGTATCAGGGTGCGGCCGCCTGACGGCATCCATATCAATAAAAAAAGCCCGGAGTCGATCCGGGCTTTTTTATTTTTATTCCATCAAAATTAATCCTTCTCCAGGAACGGATACCGGTAATCGACGGGTGTCACAAATGTTTCCTTGATCGTTCGCATAGAGACCCATCGCAGCAGGTTCACCTTCGCTCCGGCTTTATCATTCGTTCCCGATCCGCGCGCGCCACCGAAGGGCTGCTGGCCGACAACGGCGCCCGTGGGTTTGTCGTTGATGTAAAAATTCCCTGCGGCGTTCACGAGCTTCTTTGTAGCCAGCTCGATCGCATAGCGGTCCTTTGAAAATATGGAACCTGTGAGGGCATAGGGTGAAGTACTATCCACCAGCTCCAGGGTTTGTTCAAAATTCTCCTCGTGATACACGTACACCGTCAGCACCGGACCGAAGATCTCCTCGCACATCGTCAGGGACGTCGGGTCCTTTGATACGATCACGGTCGGTTCGATAAAATAGCCCTTCGACTTGTCGTATTTGCCGCCGGCAATAATCTCGTTGAGGGGATTTTCCCTGGCTTTTTCAATGTAGGTGGTGATGGATCGGAAGGCTTTTTCATCGATCACCGCGTTGATAAAGTTTCCAAAATCTTCCGTACCTCCCATGCTGAAACTTTTCAAGTCCGCAAGCAGGAACCGTTTTACATCGTCCCACAGGTTCGAAGGAATATAACAGCGCGATGCCGCGGAACATTTCTGACCCTGGTACTCGAACGCGCCGCGTGCCATTGCCGTGGCAACTTCTTTCGCGTCGGCGCTTTTATGGACCATGATGAAGTCCTTGCCTCCCGTTTCACCCACGATACGCGGATAGGATTTATACTTCTGGATATTCTGCCCGATAGTCTTCCACATACCCTGAAATACACCGGTGCTTCCCGTAAAATGCAGGCCGGCAAAATCACGGTGGTTGAAGATCACATCGCCAACGGTAGGCCCATCGGCATAGACCAGGTTGATCACGCCATCCGGTAATCCCGCCTCCTTCAACACCTGCATGATCACATTCGCCGCATAGATCTGCGTATTCGCAGGCTTCCATACCACGGTGTTTCCCATCATCGCCATGGCTGTGGGAAGATTACCGGCGATCGCCGTAAAATTAAACGGTGTCAGCGCGAAAGTAAACCCTTCCAGGGGACGATACTCCATCCTGTTCCACACACCAGGAGACGATTCAGGCTGATCCAGGTAGATCTGCGACATGAAATACACATTAAAGCGCAGGAAGTCGATGAGCTCGCACGCGGAATCGATCTCCGCCTGGTACGTGTTCTTCGATTGACCCAGCATTGTGGCGGCATTGATCTTAAAGCGATAGGGACCTGCGAGGAGGTCGGCTGCTTTCAGGAAAATGCTGGCGCGGTGTTCCCATCCGAGGGTTGTCCACAGTTCGCGGGCATTCAAGGCGGCGTTGATCGCCTGTTCGATGTGTCCGCGGTCGCCCTCGTGAAAGTACGCAAGGGTATGTCCGTGATCGTGGGGAGGAGCTAACGGCTTTTTGTTTCCGGAGCGTACTTCAGCCTCCCCGATGTACATGGGAATATCCAGCACCTTGGCGCGGGCTTCGGCGATCGCGTTCTTTAATGCAAGTCGTTCTTTACTACCGGGGGCATAACTTAAAACAGGTTCGTTTCTGGGATGTGGTACACTAAAAAATCCTTTGGGCATAAGATTAAATGATTGAATAGTTAAGGTTAATGATGCCGTAAAGTTACTGTTTTTTTTAATGCCTGTTGGTCGGGGATTCCTGATCTGTTCTTTTTCACCGCAAAGGCGGAGAGGCGCAGAGGGAGCGCTAAGAATTTGTGCGCATCTTCTTTCTTTAATGATGGGGGTCTATTTGAAACACTGTGTTTCCCCACAATAATCAGCCTATAGATAGAGGTCGGGGATTCCTGATCTGTTCTTTTTTCACCGCAAAGGCGGAGAGCGCTAAGAATTTGTGCCGTGAAAAAAGGTTATCGTTTCAAGAAATTGAAACGTGAAATTTAGATCAGGTTATCTTATATCCGGACAACAATTCTCTTAGCGGTTCCTTTGCGCCGTTGCGGCTTAGCGGTTAACCTTTGATGCCCTCTGTTAAAAACTACTCAATGTATCTCCGCACAACCTTTATCGTGCATTTCCTCATCTGTTCTTTTTCACCGCAAAGGCGGATAGGCGCGTAGCGCGAAGATTTTCCAATGCTATAAAATACCCCGCAGCTCCAGCAAACTCCTGATCTCGAAATCCAAGGTGTGCTCATGCTCCACTTCTTCCGCATTGTAAAATACAGCATCGATCGACGCGTTTTTTGCACCTCCAATATCGGTGATCAGGTTATCACCGATCATCATCGCCTCCTGACACTTGATACCATTCAGATTCAGCGCACAATCGAAGATCTCACGCGAAGGTTTTTTATAACCCGCCTTCTGAGACGTGATGATATGATCAAAATAGGAATGCAGGTTACTGGACGATAACTTCCGGTGCTGTATCTCTTCAAACCCATTCGTGATGATCGTTAACCGGTAGCGCTCCGTCAGGTAGTTTAACACCTCCAGCGCATAGGGCATCAGGTTACCTTTTTTCGGACAGATATCGAGATAATCGCCCGAGATACTTGCGCTTAATTTTTCCTCATAAGCCTGGAAAGGTTCCAGTATCCTCTTGAACCGTTCTTTACGGATCACATCGCTGTCGATCATACCACGGTCGTAGAGATACCATAAGTCCGTGTTGACTTTCCTGAATTCACCATGAAAGTCTTCAAAGGTATGAACCCCTTTCGACTGGAGGCTGTAGCCCTGATAGAGTTCACGCAGCGTTTCGCGCGAGTTCGTCTCATAGTCCCATAACGTATGGTCCAGGTCGAAAAAAACACACTTGTATTTTTCGGATGCAGCCGGCGGCTTCACCTCGTATTGACGCTCTCCGTTGCCTTTCGGTTTTACTTCCCCTTCTGCCATTCCTGAATTTGTAATTTGTTTAATGCCAGCTCGCGGTTTGTGAACAGCGTCTGATAGGTTTGCTGGTCCTGCTGCAGTTGCTGATCTTTCCGCAGGAACTGAAACACCTGTTTTATAATATCCTCGACACCATCCTTGATCTGGTAAAAGACCCAGTTATTATAGCGGCGCGAGTTGAGGATCCCGGAGTTTTTCAGGTAGATGAGATGGCGGGAGGTCTTCGCTTGTGTAAAGTCCAGGATCTTTTCCAGGTCTGAAATACACATTTCGCCGTTCGACACAATTAAGCCGAGGATACGAAGCCGGGATTCGTCGGCGCAAGCCTTGAAAATCTGCGATCCCAGCGTTAAATTAAAGTTTTTGAGCCGCATCTGGCACTATTTATGTCATCTCAAAGGTATGGAAATTAGGCAGTTAAATGCCTTATAATTATATTTGAAATTCGAGGCTAACAAATATCCGGTGAAGTTGAACATCAAAAATATTCTTGTGGTTTTTGTCCTGGCGCTGCTGGTGACCGGAACCGTTACATCCGTATCCGCGCAGCAAAAGAAGCGTGTTATCCAGTTGTCGGGTGTTGTGCTGGAGGAGGATTCACTTTCAGGCCGCCCGATCCCCGGTGTCCACGTCTACGTACCCAAGGCCGGACGCGGGGTGACTACCAACGGCATGGGGTTCTTTTCGATGCCCGTCCTGGAAAACGATGAGATTATTATCAGCGCCGTCGGTTATGACCGGCAATATTTTACTGTTCCTCCCAATTCGAAGGAATATGAGACGATTGTCGTGACCATGGTTCAGGATACGACATTCCTGCAGGAAGTGGTCATCATGTCGTTTCCAACGGAAGAAGTATTCAAACAAGCTGTCCTCGCGCTGAATATGCCGGTGGACAACGGTGTGGATAAAAGGAATTTTAATGAAGAACTGATGGCCCTGATGCTGAAAACGACACCGATGGACGGTTATTCCAACCAGCGCTATTACCTCGACCAGTGGGCCGGATCTGCGAACAACAAATTCCAACCCGTTACCAATCCTTTCCTCAATCCCTTTAACTGGGCCAAATTCTTCAGTCAGTTGAAGAAGGACAAGAAGAAAAAATAGCTGTGGGCGAAAAATCCGGAAAAGAACAATTACCAATAATTTTGGCCGGACACAGCCGGAGCCCTTCTTTTTGCGGGTGATGGCTCCTCAAAAAAGTCGAGCTGCCGGATGTGTCCGTTAAACCAAAATACCAAACTTAAATAGCAAGAGACTTGCTCCCTGTTCAAATGTAATAAGAGGGGATTAGCCGCGCCGGGATATGCGACGAATCCCGGCGATCTATAGACCAACGCCCCAATCGCATAGAGAATAGTCGTTTTATTGCAGGCTGCCGGGGTCGATGAAACGGTAAAGGTTCTCTTTATAATGTTCGCTGATCGGTACCTGTACAGCGCCAATGCTGATCTTGCCCTTGCGTATGGATATGATCTTATCCACGGAAACAATATATGATTTATGCACCCGAATGAACTTGTCGGCGGGCAGCTTCTCTTCGATCGCCTTGAGGCTCATCCTGGTGATAACCGGCCGTTGTGTGTTGGCTATAAATATTTTAATGTAGTCCTTCAGTCCCTCGACGTAAACAATATCCCTGACGTTGATCTTTACCAGGTTGTACTCCGAATTCACGAACAGGTATTCAGGCTGGTCGTTCGGCGTCTGCGGCGGCGGGGCACTGTTTTTCAGGTTGAACAACTCATGGGCTTTATTCGCAGCCTTGAAGAAACGTTCGAAGGATACCGGTTTCAGAAGGTAGTCGACCACATCGAGGTTGAATCCTTCGAGAGCAAACTGCTCATAGGCCGTAATAAAGATCACCAGCGGCGGCGCCGTGACACTTTGAAGGAACTGGACACCGCTGATCCCCGGCATCTGGATATCGAGAAAGATCAGGTCCACATTCTCTTTCATCACCGCTTCGTGCGCTTCAAATGCATTCTTACACCGTTTCACCAGCGTGAGGTATGGAATTTTCCGGATGTTATCCTCGAGCAGATCGAGCGCAAGGGATTCGTCGTCAACAGCTATACATCGCATCATCGCAGGATCAATTTCAGTTCAACAATAAACCAGGGGCCGGCTTCGCGGATGTTCAGCTCGTGCAAATCCTTATACAACAAGTCAAGCCGCCGCCGGACGTTCTGAATACCAATTCCCGAACGGGGGTCCTTGGTCTCCGTCAGGATCCGGTTGAACTTGTTCTTGACGGCAAAACTCAGCGTATGATCTTCGATCGAAAGGCTGATCATGATCTGCGGATCGGGAATAATTCCGATACCGTGCTTGAATGCATTTTCAACAAAGGGAATAAGCAGCATCGGCTCAATAGGCAGATCTCCCCGTTTGACATCCGTTTCGAAGCTGATGGATATATCATTCCCGAAACGAAGTTTCTGAAGGTCGATGTAGCTCTTCAGGTACTCGATCTCTTTGTCCAGCGTTACCCGCTTCTCTCCCGAGTCGTACAGCATGTAGCGCATGAGGTGCGAAAGCTGGATGATGACGGATTCCAGTTGGTCCGACTTTTTGCGGGCCAGGGAAGCGAGGTTGTTCAATACATTGAACATAAAGTGCGGACTCACCTGTGACCGCAGAAGGGATAATTCCGATTTCAGGTTTTCATTTTCCCTTTCTTTGCGTTCACGTTCATACTGAACGCGGTCGCTGGTAAGCCGCAGTGCCGTACTGAGACCAAAAACCAGGAGGAAATTAAGGATGGCGAAATAGAACGGCCGGGCCGGACGCATTGTCAGGGACGACAGCAGGATACTGATCAGTTCACTGGCCGCCACGATCACGACAAAACAAAGGATCACATAGCCCGCGTAGTGCACCCAGTTCTTTTTCGTCAGCACCCGGGGAATAAGGACGTACATGTTGATGTAAAAGAAGGCGATCAGCAGCAGGTTGAAAAGGATGGAATGAATCCGCATGGCGTTCAGATCAAAATCCCCGGGTTGAGCCATGTTGCCGCCCCCGTCCGGCGGAGGCCTGAAGTTTTGAGGAGGTGCGCCTCCCGGAACCCGGTTTCGCGTCGGTCCGAAGAACATAAAAGGCAGGGAGATAAACGTCACCCATCCCACGATGTGCAGGAATACGATCAGCAATCGGTTCAGGGTTTGATTTTTGAAGTTTATCACCTTTTCCTTCATTCATCCAAAATACCAATTATTTCATTAGCACCTTAATCCTCGTCTTCCGCTTCCGGGTCGAACATCCACAGATCGTCGTAGCGGCTTGAGGAACTTCGTCCTGTACAAACATATCCCTTATCGCCGATCACAAATCCCACAGCTGCCTCACGGCCCGATCCCTCAAACCCGTTCTTTTCCTCCCACGTATCCAGCGATGGATTATAGGCCCACACCTCATAGTCCAGGCTCGAGCGGGTTCCCAGGCATACATAACCCTTGCCGTTGATGACGAACGTTACACCTAACGTCCGGGCGATGGTGTAACCGTCATCCTCTTCGTCTTCGTCGACATCGTCATCCTGCAGGTCGTTCTTTTCCTGCCACAGGTCGTTCAGCGGATCATATTCCCAGAACTCCACGTTCAACACGCCATTATTCATACCGCCGCCCACATAACCTCTGCCGTCGATAGAAAATGCGAATGCGTTTACCAGCTTATCTCCGCTGTAGCTGGCCTTCTGACTCCACGAGTCGGAGTCGGGATCGTACGAATAGAAATCCTTTAAATAATTTCCATCATATCCTGTGCCGACATAACCCAGGTTGTCAATGGAAAAAGCGGTCGCCTGGAAACGGGCGGTACCTTCAAAGTCGGCGATCTGCGTCCATGTGTCGGCCGAAGGATCATATTCGTAAAAATCCTTCAGGTAATTGGTGCCGTCGTAGCCGGTACCGACATATCCTTTCCCGTTGAGCGCGAACGCGACAGCAGCACTCCGCCCGACACCGGGAAAGTCGGCCTTTTTATACCAGTTGTTCTTATCGGCATCGTACTGATAAAAATCCGTCAGCCATTTGTCTCCGTCGTAACCGGTACCCACATAGGCTTTTCCGTCAATGACAAATCCAACGGCACCACTACGTGCAACGCCTTCGTACGACGATCTTTTATACCATTCGCCCAGGAGCGTTGTATCGTCTTCCGTACTATCCGAACAGGAAGCCACGACAAAAAGAAAAAAGGCGCCGATCATCGCTTTTGTCCCCGACTTCCAAACGTTTGAAAAATTGAATTGTGTTACTGCCATGAGTGATATGATTTTACCGTTTAATTCTTTTGTGTATACCAGACTTTGAGTTTTACCTTATAGAGCGATCCCGTACCCGCCCCGAGATACGCTTTGTTGACAGACGTTGTGATCTCATTCGGAGGCGGCATAATGAGAAATCCTTTGTCGAGGTTACCCTCCGTGCTCAGCAGGGTTTGGAGATATTGTGTGATACTGAAAACATAGCCGGTGGATGTATCAAATTCCTTGTCGAAACTGATTTCCGCAGACTGGTATGTTTCCGAGCTGAAGTCGGCGTATGCCCGCGAGAGCGGCAGGTTGCTTTTATCGGTCTCATACAACGTCAGGTCTGATGGAAGCGGATAGTCCTTGCTGAACGAGTTCTTCACCGGCTCAATAACCAGCTGCGCCAGGTTGACAATAAGCAGGTCCTCCAGGTCGATCATCTTTTTCATATGGGGAAACGTCACCTTTGTCACGATACCGACACCGGACTGGATAAACGCCTCATCACCGGTCTCCGCGGTCGAAAGTTCTTTGTTACCGGCCGTGAGACCTTCAAGCACTGTACCCGACCGGTCAGCCGTGATCTTCGAATAGTCGTATAAGGTGCTGCTAAAGGGAAACTCCTGGTAATATTGTTTTAATTCCTCGCTGGAATATTGTTTGTAGTACAGGCGGATCTTAATATCCGCGGTACTAAGACCAATCACAGACCGTTGCTCCGCCGACGTATTCGACAACGCGATACCTTTGAAATATTCCAGAAACTTTTCCTGTGTCGTGATGCTCAGGGATTTGTCCTTCGCCAACTGCAACCACTCCCGCCCGAGGTTATCATCGAGGCGGATCACCAGCGAATCCGTACTGTTGGGACGCAGCCTGACGGTCTTCGTTCCCAGCGGCGTGTTTTCATACCGTATGGTGCTGGAGTTATACAGACTGTAAGCCGAGTACAACGCGGAATACTGACGTTCATCCACCCAGAACTTGGGCAGGTCATACGTCTTAAACGTCTGCGTGATACGCCGCGCCTCGAACGTCTGGGCCGCGGAAGTATCGCCGTAGTAATAACCCGAATACCGGGCAACGAGGACCAGGGAATCGAATAACGCAGTCGATACCGGTGTCCATGAATCGCCGATCCCAACCTGTACATAACCCTCCGAGCGGATAGTACCCAGTTTATCGTCGCGGTATCCCCCTACCAGCATCGTACCTTTTCCCGAGGTGGGGATCGAATCCAGCAGGACTGTCGACACATTTACGGTGATCGTATCAACCAGCACCACGCCGTATGTCTGATCAAAGACACTGTAAGCGACACCCAGACCGCTGGGTTCATTTTCACATGCCGCGCAAAAAAGAGTCAACCCGATCCCCAGAAAACAATATTTCAACCGCATAACTGACTTTAGGACACGAACTTGGTGTTTTCCTGACAGAGCGATAAAAAGAATAGATCAACGCCTTGTTTGTGTAGACGAGGAACGGCTAAAGTGATACTGAAATTTGGGGAAACAGCGAGCGAGGGCGGCGAGTAAGAAACCTTGGCCGAATAGGAGGTCCGCTTTTTGGAGGTTAAAATCTTATTCTTAATATTGCACCCCTGCCAGGGATAATACCGGTGTTTTCCGGGTTATTTGGCAGGTAATCAAAGGATTCGGGGCGTAGCGCAGCCCGGTTAGCGCACCACGTTAGGGACGTGGGGGTCGGATGTTCGAATCATCTCGCCCCGACTTGACAGGACAAATTGCAGTTAGCTCTATTTGTCCTGTTTTTATTTTGCCCAAAATCCGTGTTCAACGTGTAAATGAGGCGTACTGCCTCATTGATGCGGGTTGTTCGAAGTACGAATCCGTCAAATGTCATTTTTTCGGGGAACATCGAACTAATTATTGCTCTCTTCTTTTCTATGTCACCGCTTTCATATGCATAATCAAGTTTTAGAAGGTTATCCAATCCCTTGTCTAATAGTTGCTTGATGTCTACTTGCTCGTATTGGCAGGCACTTAGTTTGGCTTCCAATCTTTCCAGTTTATCAGTATAGTCAGACTTCATTTCTCTGAAATCTGCCGGATCAATCTGGCGGGATGAAAGCAAGTCCCTGATATAAGAGATCTTGCCCTCAAGCTCTTTTATTTGAGTCAAGAGCTTATTTCTATCGTCCTGCATATAATTGAACTGTCCATTCCATGCTTCGGTTAATACCACTTTATAGACATCTATCATTTCCGGCTTCGGAATGTATTTCTTTAACTCATACACAAATAGGTTATTGATTCCGTCTGCTCTAAACCTACAGGTGCAACCGTCAAAGCAGTGATAATAAGAATAATACTTTCTCGCACCTTTAGAAGCACTTCCTGTTAACAACTTTCCGCAATGAGGACAAATCAAAAAGCCACGTAAAGGAAGTGTGGCATTGGAAGCAATCTTGAGTTTGTATTGTCCCCGTTTCCTTCCGTCTAAAACATCCTGAACATCGTAAAAAAGAGATTCAGAAATAATTGGTTCATGCTGACCTTTAACAAAACGACTTTCTTCATCCTTGTATTTGGCAATGAAAATCTTTCCGCAATAGACCGGGTTACGGATCGCAAACCAGAACAAACTTTTCGTACCCTCGAAGCCTTTTTCTTTTGCCAGCTTATAGACCTGCTCGGTATTGAATACTCCTTCGGCAATCTTCTCGAACGACCAACGTATAATTCCTGCCTGTGGCTCTATGGGAGCGATGAGCTTTTTACCTCCTTCGTCTGTACGGTTAACGTATCCGATGGGTGCCAATCCCATGTAGCGGCCTTCTTTCCTTGCCCTGCGCATACCGTGTATTACATTCAATGCTCTTCGGTCATTCTCAACTTCGGGCGCAGCAAGATAAAACGCAAGCATCATTTTATTTTCTGGAATAGAAAGGTCTAAGGGTTGCTCGATGGCTTGAGGTTCAACGCCAAGTTTGCGAAGCGTGTTGATCATCTGATACGCGTCACCGGCATTACGACTAAACCTGTCCCATTTTAGAAACAACACAACGTCAGCCTGTCGCTTGTGCTTTCGGAGTTCGAGGAGATATTTTTGCCATTCAGGACGATTGAAGGTCTTGGCGGAATGGTCTTCCATAATGACCTTGCCAATGGCAATTTTATTGATGTCACAGTACTTTCGCAGTAGCTCTTCCTGGCTGCGCTGTGAATAGCCCTTATCAGCTTGCTCATCTGTGCTTACCCGTACATAAAGATCGGCTGTTTTCATGCGGACAATACTTTAGATTAATAAATCATTTATGCTCCTTGCCTTCTCTGCCCAAATATTGAGACACCACGGCATCAGCAAGTAGTTGGAGAAATTTAAGTATAGAAGTAGCTTCTTCAATGGACACTTCCATGCCCTTTGCTTTAAGCATTTGTACTACTCTTTCTGGCGTAATTTTCTCCATTTGGCACCCTTCATCCGCCTTGCGCATGACAAGGGGTACCATTTAAACGCTAAGTTAAAAAGTTTTGTTTTGTTAACAAATTATTTTAACTAAACTTGTATCAAATTAGCTCAAACTGCTCCTTGAATTACCATATGTTAATTCAGAATGGCTTATTTTGACTGATTTGAATAACCAGATAATTAGAGGACATGCCAAATAACAGCGAATGAGCAAAACCTACAAAGTCAGTTATAAGACTTTTCTGAACGATAGATTGAAGAAGGTTCATTTTCACGGGAAACTTACACATCCTCTATATGTGCATGTGACCTATGATCGAAAAACGATTTTCTTTAAGAGCTATTATTTTGAGTTATTTTCCAAACCTCGATATGTTCTTTTTTCATCGGGAAAAAAACAAGGCCCAACCATCGATCAGATTATTGAAAAGGAAAAAGAACTCATCGATTTTGTGATAGAAAAGACTCTATCCGATTTTTCTCTCGAACGGTTTAAAGAAGAGTATTTATTTTATGGCCAGGATCTGTGCGATCTTACCGAATCCGGATTTGGCGACTACTTGTTTACATTTTTTCAAGATAAAGGAATGCCAGCGTTAGCAACGACTATTAAAGAAGGTGGTAAGTTCAGGATTTTGTATGACGTAGTACGCGACATGAAAACTGCTCTTGCCAAACCATTATATAATGAATTAGTGGAAAGCTCTTTCTATTATGCTCCACCATACTTGGCGTTGTTTGGATTCATGATGCAGTTAAAGAAATGGCCTATGCTAAGTCTTGCAATAATGGAATGGGAAGATGTGAAGGTTAGAAATAGTTTCTCTGAATATATCTCGAAGAACTTTCCAGCACAAGATGTGAGAGAAATTGAGGAACAAGTTAATAAGTGGCTAGTCCGTTTAAGAGCATCTTGATATCGTAGTGCTCCAGACAAGCTTGTTGATCATTTTCCTCAGAGTACGAGGAATGCTTAACGACAACAAAAATCATTACGAATCGGTTACCTCTTAATGATCGCACAACGTATAAATACCCGAACTAAATCAATTAATGATCTCGGAATAGCTTAGGCATCCGGAATTTGTGCTGAGTTCTGCTTTATGCCTAAAAGATGAAATAGCAAGTTAAGCGCAAGGTTCCGATTTCGATATGAATGATCCCACAGTTCTTCTATCTTATCCGAATAGCTGATTAGGGTAAACGCCTCATGTATTAACATTCCAAGATGAAGTAAGGTGCAGGCATTCATCTCGTGTAGTCGAGCCGCAAGGTTTTCGCTATTGGAATGGTCAAAGCCGGGATTGAAAACACCAGTGGTATAGGTGCTACCATACAATGAGCCATGAAGGGCTTCCGAGGCATCGGAGTAATACTGCAATTGATTGATCGTAAAAAACACATTCATCAGTTTCTTGGACTGCTCGATGAGTTCGATCCGTTCACCAAATCTTTTCTTAGTCCAATTTATGGTTGCTTTGGTTTCGGAAAAAAGGTGTAGTGCTTCCTTCACGATTTGCTTTTCCTTGAACTTCTCCTGTTTTGCTTTTCGGTTTGCTAACGCCAACGTTGGGTCTGCGCCTAACGATTCTGCCATCGTTAAGGAACCAAGTTCGTGATAATGTTTATAAACCGGGTGGAGTACAAATGCACGAAACTCTTTCTCATCACATAATCCAACGTAACAGAAATTTGTCATCCCCTCGATAAACGCTCTGGCAAGCATTGCAGTCTGTGTCGTGAAAGAATCTGCCTGACCTGCGATCTGAACCAATACGGCCCCGGTTTGACCACAACTCATTAGAAGGGTGGCTGCCTTAGCAAGGCGGTCATTAGTTATCTTCGGTATTACTTCTTTCATTAGATATAACTCAGCCGCAAAAAACCTCACCGCTTCCTCGTGGTATCCCTTTAGGTCATTTAGTGAATGGTTCATAGATGAAAGTTTAACTATTCAACGAAAGCTTAACCCAACGCGATCGTAGTCAATATACAATCGCTCGTCTTTATTCGTATCCTGAAGTATGAATGGTTGGGTTGACTTAGACAATCCCGATGTGGCATATTCTCGGATTGCTTTTGGCAGAATCAAACAGGGTCGGAAGAAATGCGAAATCTCGAACAGCCACGGATGGTTAAAAGGCCTTGGTAGTAGTCGGTCAAATTTTGTTACCATAAATTCAAGCTCATAAAATGATTCACCTTGTATCTGGATTTCATGGGAAGTGAAATAATTGGAATCTAAAAATTCAGCAAGGCCGCTATAGTATTGTGCGGAAAGTCTCCCCAGTAATTCTTCGTCCAATGAAATGTTATCATTGAATGGATCGTGATATTTACATCGAATGCCGCGGTACATATTGGCCGAGATACAGGCAACTGAAAAATTCACGGGGATACCCCCAGACTGAGCCTGCACCTTATGAGCAGCCATATTACCAAACCCTCCATCATATCCTTTCGCCTCAACTGCAAACGTGGAGGCTTGTGTGAACGCAAGCAGATCGGGCCGACCCACATTGAGTCGCATACCGCGCAATCGCATCGCAGCTTCATAATTGACAGTGAAGATACTTTGATCCAACCGTTTAGAAAGAAAGTCAGCGATAGCCTTGCCTGCGATGTTGGAGAAATGATTTTTCTCCGTTGGATCTGAGAGTGAAGCAGGTGGTTCAGAAAAATGATTGTTGCTCAATGCGTCACTGCGAAGGTAGAACCAATAGTGAAAGAACATTCCAATCGTTCTGAGGAACTTTGAAGGACTGGGGGCATAACCCTGTCCCGCAATTGAAAGGTGTTTTACAAACGCCAAGCGTGAAATAGCAATGGTGAGATCATGCTGTACCCCTGCTGAATTTATATGTTCAATGGATATGTTCATGGGTTTCTATAATCGTTCACTACTGTAACGTTAACCTTAAATTTCTACCTCCGGATAATTCTTTCGTATATACTTCAGTAGTGAGACATACGCCTTGTCGATGTCTTCAATCAGGTATTGAGTTTTTTGGTGGCCGGTCTTCCGTTTTCCGTTCATCAAAGCGTTGCTTATAAATTCATTTTGATCCAACTTGTAAACATACAGCTTGGGAATTCTATCCAGAAATAAATCCCAGGCATCCGCAAGCTTAAGGATGCGTTGTCTTAGCATTTTATCGGTCACGTTGAATGACAACGATTCTGTGAATTGATTCAATTGCTCAGCCTTTTCAACTAAAGGCTTCTTCACCCGGTCTGTCCCCTCATCTAATAGATAATCCATGTCTGCAGTTGGCATCCATGCAAGAAGCTTGTTTATAGTTTTAAGGTCATTTGCTCTATCCTTATCCAAGATGGTTGTGACCAGGCTTGGCTTGTCCGGGTTGACTTCAATAATATGCTTTATCCTTACGATAAGACTCTCCCGAAGCAGACCGATACTATTCCGATCATCTGGGGAAGCAATTTTAAAGCCGACACAGCTTCGCTTCTCTATGTCAAATGGTAAGTCCTTAAATTCCCCGAACTCCTTGTTGAATAAAAGAACAATACGATTCCAACCAAGCTGCGAGATGGCATACCCAAGTTCTATGAGAACATTAGGGTTTTGCAGCTTCTTTCGTTTTTCAAAAGTCTCACCTACAGTAGTTAGATCCACAACGAATACATCAGCGTTAGCGATGTTCTGAAGTATTGCGTTTGGAATATGCAATGCGCCAACCTGATTGCTGGTTGCTTCGTCTATCTTAATATGTAGTCCTGCAATTTGTGTTTCAAGCTTGTTACTTGCATCACGCAACGCAGTACGAATAGATTTACTGTTGTACGGGCTATCCGACTGCCAGGAATTGAATACGGTCAAATTCATGTTTTCTAACTATGCCTAAAATTTAGTTATTTAGTTTCGACAACCTGTGACAACTAATCTACCGATGGTGTGAAAAGGGTGAATAATGGCTTTACTGAGCCGAAATTAACCCTTAAATTTCAATTGCGTCTTGTTTAAGTCGCTCCACCTTACTGACACAATGGAAATTTTCTTTAAATGGTCACTTAATTACGAGACGATAGGTTCCGTGGACATTCTCCGGCCTTCACCCCAAACGCGAATTTCAATTCGTGAAAAGGCTGAAGCACACTTAAGAAGTCAATATTCCCCGGGTACTTATACCGATAAGCAGACATGTAATGAAATCCTGCAACACCTCTTTAATTTTTACAAAGCAGAGCTCGAAAGGGTCGTTCAACTCGTAGCTACCAGTCGATAGGTCGGTGAGTTGCTATTTCAATATGACGAGTCGGGACGCGTATCACAAGCGTATAAAGGAAACCAACTGTCTAAATCCGATCATCAATATTGGAGTAGCATCGGTGCAGTGCACCGGCAATCTATTGACCTGATCTGTGAGCAAATTGCATCCGTTGGTGAGATCGACAAGATTTCGGTTCTCTGGCAGACGCAGATACCTGATTTTGAAATAGCTCTCCTTTGCGCAGAGAAATGTGTTGAATATTCCGAAGTGAGTAACTACACGCATATTGTTGTACCAAACGCAACTTCCATCACGATACATCCGCCAAACTCCGATCCGTATTTTGAACATCAGATTAGTGATTCAGTAAATAAACACATCAGCAAGTATTTTCGACAAAACCATAAAGAAGTCACAGCACGAGCAGAATATTTGGAGACACCGTTCGACCCCTTCGATCACCAGTATCACGCTTCCATCTTAAATGATGCGATGCATGAAGCTATTGGCCTTACGTATAATCAATATCAGGCGATCATTACACTTGTACCAGCAAGATTCCCGCCACCACAGAGCTATAAGAATATGCCCATGTGTATGAAAGAAGATTTGATTGCCGGTATTTCCGAAGAACTAGAATTGCCAACAGCCGTTGTGGAGCTCGTATTGAACTCGCTGGTGATGGACATTTCAACGCCACGGCAAGTTTGGAATTCCCGGCAGCAAAATCGAATCAACAAGCAGCCGTTCCTTCAATTTAATAGTAAAGGACGCAAAGTACTCATGTGGTCCAATCGCAAAGTAGGCGACTTCTTAACGTTGCTGGATAGCGACCTAACCTTTAACAAGCCACCGCAAGCGTGGGCGGCATCCCCGGCACTCACCAGTGTTGTGACAGAAATCTCAAATTCAGCAGGTAAATGGTTTGAACGATCAGTTGTTAACCAGCTTACGTTATTGGGATTCAACGGGTGTAAGATTAAGCCCACCACATTCAACCAATATCCGGAAGTCAAATTCGATTGTGGCGAAATTGATTTCTTGGCCTATCACCCCGCCACAAATTGCGTAGCAATCTTTGAATTCAAAATGTTTGAAACTGGTTTTGATGCCAGAGGTGTACGCCAGGTTCGTAGTTCATTTCTTGACGGAAAAGATGCTTACACCATAGTATTTGATAAAAAAATAAACTGGGTTAACGATAATATTGAATTTGTAAAGAACTTCCTACAGGAGAAATATCGGCTTACGATTCCAATAGAAACAAATCCGTTACGGTCAGCCTTTATCACCTTCTATCCCTCCCTGATGAACCTGTTCTTTGCAGAGCCGCCTTGTAAATCGCTTGTGGAATTTGCCGAGGACTTTAAGAGCAAAGGTGAATGGCCATACTAACGCAGTGTCTTCATATCTGCTTCGCGTAAAACAATTTTAAATAGTCACGCAACTCATATTCCTTTTGATTTTTCCAATCGCATAGTAGAGCTTGAGAGATAAAATCATCAGGAAAATTATGGGCAAGAACAAGCTTGACACCGATGCCATTATATAATACTACGCTTGCGACAATTGCATTTCGAACCTTTCCCATAAAGATTAGGTGGTATGCCTCGGGCAACGTAGAAGTAGCCATGCTGAACGGATTCACTTCTCCACTACTCAGACTTGCAAACCTGTTTTGTCCTCCTCCAGCAATCCAATTTCGCACGGGATTGAAATCTTCCCGCAAAGCGAAGTCCTTTCCAAATTTAAATGCAAGATAGTTGAAGGCTATCTTCCCATAAATCCGAAAATGATTGATGTCAAATATGATTTTCTTTCCAAAGACAGGATGATATGCTTCACGCTCCCCAGTTGAATCTGTTTTTATCCCTTCACCCAACTGGAAAATAATATCTGCCGTTAGTTCTATTGTATTCTCTTTGTTCTTGGCAAAGAAGATATCAAAATGATCTTCAATACCTTTCTGCATTCCCAGGATGATAATGTTCGTTGGCAACGAAGGATCAATAATAGTTCTAAGTCGCTTAACGTCAACGTTGCTGAAACTATTTTTAAACTCAGTCACTTCTGCCGGGCTATGAACCTTGACTTGACCAATACCTGTGTCTGTGTCATAAATTACTTGCGGAATTTCATATCCGGTTCCTTTCCTCACGTAACCCAACGCAAACATGGATGAGTCATCAGCGTCACCAAGAATCATCACATCAGATTTGGTCTCGTGCCTGAATGTGAGCTTTCCGCGTTTTCCGGGACCTTCAATTTCTCTCGGCAACGAGACTATTGAATTTTGAATTACCTCTCGTTCCAGTTTAGATATATCGCTATTGAATTCTCTGCTCACAAACTCAATGGGTAGTTTGCTCCGCCCGCCTATTGCTGCGGGAATAACATGTTCCTGGCTATCAAAGTTGAGGTTCTTTCTGTCATTGTAATAGATACACCTCATGGATAGGTAATTTGAATCAACGTTCACCGTTCAGAAGTTCGTTTATTTCTTCGTAAGTGGCTAAGAATTCTCTTATGTATTCTTCCACTAACTGTTCAGACGGTTCCAAGCGATTTTCACCATACCGAATATTGATACTAATCGGATTTTTCCTGATCGCTCCAATATCCAGCATTCTATTTCCTCGAAGTGTAAAGAAATCAAACAGCATATCTGGAATTTCGGAGGAGTTTGCCTGTTCGGTCCTCCTTCCATTCATATGATCATACCCGAACTGATGCTCAAACCCGTATTTGAAGGAAACCAACTCCATTGCTTTTGGTAGGTCTATTGGTCGCGTCAAGGGTAAATCCTTTGATAACCAGAACATCCTTTTATCTAGTTTAACCGGGTAGCTGATTTCAGAAAGTTCTGCGATGTAAACTGACATCGGAGGCGGGAGATCATTCTGAACCAATGACAGTATCGAACCCACATCTTCAGGCGCGACTTCCTTTATTTCTAATTGAAGATTCTTTATTTTCTGATGATAATGGGCAATCTCATCCTCGTCCTCTTGAGGATCTATTCCCCACAGAAGCGCGTCATCATTATGCTGGAGTGCAACCCAATCCTTCTTCAGCAATCGCCTCACTCGCATGATTAGTGTGGAGGCAATAGGCTTAACCACAAAGAAGTTAAACGACTCCATCCGTTTTAGCTGACTATACTGCGCAATCTGGTGATCATACACTTCCACGGGATTAAGTTGTTGATCAAAAGATTGGATGACTTGCACGCCAGTGTCGGTGTGCAACCATATTGATTCACCATCAAATTCAAATTGATCACTAGCAATGTTACAATAGCTGAATTCCCGGATTGTCCTACCGTCTGTTTTAACAAACGTCAGAGCACTGGCCAGCTTTATTTCTCTTGGTTCGGCAACGTCATGCAGGTAAATAAAACTTCTAATTGGGCTACTGGTCAGGTGCCACCATTGCCCGTTTGGTAGTGACACCAGCAGATCGTCACCGAGCTTACAAACAATTTCGTCCCGTATTTTCGAAGGAATGTATTTGTCATTCGATTTTAGCAACACTTCAATTGTGAGTGCATACATGGGCCTGTTTACAAACGATGGTTTCTGTTCAGGAAGCACAAAGTTAATGTCGAGCGCACCGGCAAATTGAAACCACCGCGACACCTTAACATCATAATGCCTAGATAGGGATGCAGTATATTCTTCGGAATTTCCTGTTCGCAACCAACCATGATTACCGAGTAGTTCCAATAGTTTGTCGAATGTATCACTAGCAGACAACGCGTCTTGTTGGAAAGGCATAATCTGAATGGTAAGGTCAAATTTGAAACTCCTCAGACCATGCACCTGTCCCAAGCCACTAAACCACTTATTAATGATGTCGGAGTTGTTCTTGACCCGCTCCCAAATTTTAAACCCATTCCAATAATCAATAGAGCGATGGTCAGCCGGGTTGGTCACGCCTCGATTGTATTCATCATCCGTTATATACTTCTTACCCTGTGGGGTTAAGTCAGAATTTGTTACGAAGATGGCCTGAGTACAATTCTTTCGCAGCATGGCAGACACCATCCTGTCAAGTTCGTCACCACTGTAATGATCGGTATAATTAATCGTGTGTTTACACTGGGTTAAACATCGTTGGCCGGATGGATTTATTGTAATAATGTCTTGTTTTTCATCTCCTACACCATCGGTCACATCGCCCGGTTTATGACCGTCTACTTTGATCAATATATCCAGCATAAACTCGGGGAACTTCTCGTACCCGATCTGTGACAAATATTTGAAGATCGCCTCCCGCGAAGGCGTGGTAGTGATCAGGTCTAAATCACTTGGTATCGTGTGATAAAAGCGCTGACTGGCTCCGCCAATAATTTGAAAGCTCATAAAGGACAACAATACATTTTAAAAGAAAACCAAAAAAAAAATAAAGCCATGTCTCAGGCAGTCAGAAAAAGGGGCGCAAGGCTGACCATGCAATTAAAGAAAAAAGAACCAAAATATGGCCACTTGCACGGCCTCGCGCCCCCTTTATGTACCGCCTTTGCGTTCTTTAAAGTTGTTCAGATGCATTCGAGCTTCGTGGCAGGTACTTCAAATAGCACTTTATAAGTTGGCTTGTCAACACTGAACCTTAGAATACCGGGTGGTAGCCTAGGCTTTCACCTTCAGTGATCTCATAAAATTGATTTTATACACAAGCTCCGCGTCAACGCTTTTCCGGTCCCAACATTTTTCGAAATGGCAGGAAATTGCTTTTCCTCGGTCTCGAAGTTATTAAGAACAGCATAGGAAAAGGTGGCTTGAGATGTTGTGGCAAAGAATCTAATTGAGTATTATGAACGATGTTTTTATACCCAAATATATTATGCAGTCAAAAACCCTATATCACTATTGCAAACTCTCCACAGCGGTTGAATTCATCCTTCCGGAAAGGCAGCTTTTGCTGAACCCAATGGGTAAAACCAATGACCCTCGTGAAAATAAGAGTTTTGTATTTGCAGGTTCAAGCATGAATGCGAGTGATCTTTCGAATATGGCCGATCGAAATTCAGAAATCAGCAAAGAGATAAGGCGGGATAGTAAAATTCTTTGCTTATCAGCAGATCAGGGATATTACTTTGGCTTTGAGCTGTCTCGATTATGGGCATTATATGGCGGCAATCATGAGGGAATTTGTATAGCACTTGATCATGAAACATTTCTTCAGGAAAATGCTGATAAACTTGAGGCTGGTTTTTTCAAGCAGGTTACTTACGTTCCTCTTGACGTTAAAAAGCCAATTCATCATCGCGAGATTGATCATGATAAAATCCGGCAGATCGGACTAACCAATTACGTTAGAAACGATTTCAGGAAGGAACATCTGGACTATTTATTTTTCACAAAAAATAAGGAATGGGAATCTGAGCATGAGATGAGATTTGTTTATTTCAGCGATAAAATGGAAAATGAATATTGCACAATCCGAAACAGTCTCGATGCCATCTACTTAGGGGTTGATTTTAAAAAGCAATATCTGCCAGCACTTAAGGCGCTCTGTGAAGAAGTGAAAATTTTCAGCCTTGACTTTGTAGATATTAGATTGACTGACCGATTGCTTTCATAAGAATTTCAATGTTAAGTTGAGAGATCATTTAAACGATAATATAGAATGGCTAGTAAAATCATTAACGCGCTTTCAACTAATGCATCAGACGAAGAACTTTTGAATGAAGGATTAGTGCAAAAAGGTTTGATTGGCTACATATTGACAACTCAGACGTCTAATAGTATCAACTGCATTACGTTAAAACTTTCGTTTAGAAATGGTATAAGCTACTTATATACGACAGATCCCGGTTCGGAAACATTGACGAATTTAAAATTTAGTAATTCTGGCAGTCTCGGTTCAGTATTTACCAATCGAAGACCAAACACGCTGCGGTTACATAGGTTCTTTAATAAGAATAGGCTCGAACATCTTTTCCTTACTAGGCCGGATCGGGAAGCGTTGCTCTCGGATGGTTATCGTGATGAAACTGAGGGTAAACCGATCTATATATTTGATCGGGAAATCGAAAATTCCGTTCCGGTCTATTTTTACACGAACTCTGACTATGAACCGAAACCATTTGTGGTCAAAGAAGGAAATACAATAACAAGTGAGACCTATTCACTGGCAGATGCAAAGCAAGAACTATTAGATGTCCTTGATGACAATCACATCGGCAGCAATCGGTTTTCGATTCTCGTGGAAGAAAATTCATTAACAGTATCAATTACTGATACGCTTCACAACTTCTATGTTAATCTTCAGGAGAACAAAGAATACTTTACTATTAGAAGCAATCCGCCCATCAATCAAAGTGATTACATAAAGCACGACATAAGTTCGTGGACAAACGTCATACATGAGTTTCAACTATGGATTGATCGGATCAAGACACAAACAGAACCAATAAGGCAGATTCCGGACATTAATAAAGCAAAAGGAATAAGGTATTTGGAAGGCGCCTCTGACTTTGAATTCCGAAATGATAATGTTAAACCCGTACTGAATGTTGTCACACAGGCTGAGATCTTTTATAGGATCATTCAGAGCGTAAAAATCAATGAGAAAGGTTTGCTCATGGGATTGTTCGGTCGTTGGGGTCGCGGAAAAACTTTTCTTTGGAAGGAACTTAAAAAGAAACTCACAGCATCAGCGGGTGTACAATTCAGTACTGTGGAGTTTCATGCATGGAAGTATCAAGACACCCCAGCTTCCTGGGCGTATCTGTATGAGCAGTTTGTTGATGATTTTTACAAACGACCCAGGGTTTTTGCAGGTATAAATTTTAAGTTTTGGAATAGAGTTTCTCTGAATATAAAAAGATTGGGGAGTGCGAATCTGATCGTTGGCATCATATATCTTCTGGTCGCTTTTGTTTGGGTGTTTTTTGTCAGTTTTCAGTTTAAATGGAACTTGTTTCTGAACATCCTATCTGGCATAGGAATATCTACTGTTATCTCTATTGTTTACTACTATCTAAGCTATTCTGGGAAAGCAAAAGATCTTTTTAAAAGCTACTGGTCTGAAGTGAGTTTTAAAGGGTATTTAGGTGTCCAGGCAGAAATTCAAAAAGAACTTAGAGATCTCGTTCAGGCTTGGATTCCGAAAAAATATGTTGGTGCCAAGCGTTTGATACTTTTTGTAGACGACATCGACCGCTGTAGTGAAGATCGAATCATACAGGTAATTGATTCTTTGAAAGTGATGATTGATGATCCTATCATTTCTGACCGAGTTATTGTCATAGCCGCGATTGATGAAGTTGTTTTAAAACGAGCGATTCAAAATAAGTACTTCGCAAGCGTAACGCGTGACTTAAGCCTGAACGTTAATCAGCAAAAGATTGCGCTCGACAATTTGTGTAAGGAATACATGGATAAACTTTTCATCAGCGGCTTTAAACTTGGAATTCTTTCAAAGGATCAGAATGAGGAAATATTTAGAAACTTAGTATCCGAAAAAACCTTCCTTGAGGAAAAAGCTGACCAGGAAAAGAAGGATAAAGAAGCTGTTATTGATGAATCGAAAGACTTGGATGCTCAATCTAAAGAAGAAGAAAAATCATCTGTGGAGCAAAAGAGCCAATCCGGCACAAGTGATTCAGGAGACTTAACTAAAGTATTAAATGATTCCGCTCAATACATTTCTTTTACCCCAAAAAATGAATTTGAGATCATGGGTTATGAATTCATATTTCGGTGATACCGTGCCAGTCATTTCGGTGATACCGTGCCACTTTCTGTGTGGTCAAAAGTATTAAGTTTTTCTTATTGATCGATCTTTTTTCTGAGTGAGTTTCCGTTGAGTGTAATTCTGTGGGCTGAGTTCACTATTCGATCGAGTATAGCATCTGCGATAGTTCCTTCACCAATCAAGTCGTGCCATTTGGTTACCGGTATTTGAGAAGCAATAATGGTTGAAGACTGATCGTGGCGATCTTCCACCAGATCCATCATGGTTTGGCGGGAAGCGCTGTCGAACGGTGCCAGGCCGAAGTCGTCGAGGATGAGGAGTGGACTGCGTTTTATCTTTTTGATCAGTTTCAAATATGTTCCATCGAGTCTGGCAGTCCGGAACAACTCCATCAACTTTGAGGTGTTGAAGTACACGGTTTTGTGCAGCATCGTACAAGCGTGATTTCCGATAGCTTGTGCGAGGTAGCTTTTCCCGACGCCTGTCGATCCGGTTAGGATTATATTTTGACGCTGCTTGATGAAGTCAAGGGTTAAGATCCTTTCAAGATAATTCCGGTCAAGACCTCGTTGAGCAGTGTAGTCAACATCACGGATGGAGGCGCTCAATTTGAAGCCAGCACGTGCGATAAGGTTTTTGATTTTCTTGTGTTGCCGTAGTTCCCATTCCTGATCAACAAGCAAGGCGGCGTATTCGTCCTGCGTGTAGTCGGCATACATCTTGTCGTGCACGGCTGCGTAATGGACCTGCGCCATACCGTGCAAGCGCAAGTGCTTCATCTTTTCGATGGTTGTGTGATTGTTCATACTGTAATTTGATTTGTTGATTATTGATAATGATTGGCTCCCCGTATGTTCTCATGTGTCGGGATGTGATTCTTCCGGTCATGAGGAAGGTCAAGTTGATCTGCTCCTGAGCTTAGCATATTGTCGATGATCCTGAAGGAGCAATGCTGCAAGGTCAGCGCACGGGAACAAGCGTTCTCAATACGATCCTTGGTATACAGCCTGGTAAGTTGTACAATGCCCATCGCTTGTTTGTAGCCGATCTCCGGATACGAATACTGGAGCACGAGTTTTGTAATATACTTGAGTGTCTCCGGTCCGATACTTTCAGCTTTCTGCTGGAAGAAACTGAGACTCCATTCGCTATAAGCTTTATGGTTGCTGGATAAGTGATCTTTCTGAGTGGAGTACCTTCCGGCCTGCCGATCACGCTTATGGATGCATAAACGCTCGTGGTTATAGAAGATTTCCACACTACTGCTGGTGTATCTGACTTCAACATGCTTACCGATAAAGCGATACGGTACGCTGTAGTAATGCTTGTCTTCCGACAAAAAGATGTAGCCCATCTTCTGCACCTTGGCTCTGCGATATTGACGTAGTTCATACGCCGCAGGCGGTAGTGGCTTGAGGAACTGCTTCTCTGTGGATACAAACAATTCCCTACGACTATACTTGATTAATTTAAAAACGTAGTTATTGTACTTATTGAGAAGCTCCCTGATGGCCGCATTCAGTTCGGCTAAGGAAAAGAATGTCATCCTACTGAGTGGATAAAATATTCGTTGATAAACCAGTTTCACCGCGCCTTCTACCAAGGCTTTGTCCTGAGCGCTGTATGGGCGGGCAGGATCGACAACACAACCGTAGTGAAGCGCAAAGTCTTTAAACGTTTTATTGATTACTGGTTCATACTTACAAGCCTTCGTTACTGCTGATTTTAAACCATCAGACACGATGGCTTCGGTTGCGCCACCGAAGTATTCAACACAGCGTGTCATACTTCCAATGAGATCGTCACGTTGTTGACTTTCCGAAGCTTCTACGTAGGTGTATTGACTGCATGGAAGTATCCCAACGAAAACTTCCGCAGGCTTCATCTCCCCTGTGTGTCTATCTACCCAATGAAGTTTCTTCCCTGTGTAGTCAATGAAGGTCTGTCTTCCGGCTTTATGGGTGAGTTTGCCACTCCCTTCTTCTTTAGAAGCCCACTGGTTGTAATGGTGTGTAAATTGCGTGTAGCCGTAAGGATCGGGTTGCTTATGACGATACTCATTCCAGAGCGTCAAGAGTGTACAGCCAGGCTTCTTGAGCTCGGTTAAAAAGTATTCAAACTGACTGGCAAGTGCTTCGTATCGCGCGGGAGAAATTTCCGACTCCGGTGAGCACAATTCTTTCAAAGCAAGTTCGTCCAGGCTCTGTAACTGATCATACGAAAGCCCGCAATGCTCCAGGATATGGGTGTATCCATTAACAGTGTTACGACTGATTTGCAGAAGCTGGGCGACTTTCCGGTTGCTAAGCCCTTGCTTCTTAAGTGAGATAAGTTGTCTGAGATCCATGGTGTCAATGCGTTTACCTGCCATCGCGCTTAAATTTTTTAAACGCGAGTTATTAAACACACAGAAAGTGGCACAATGGCGACCGAAATGAAAACGGCCCAACCCGCCTCCTAGTTAAAATTGGCACAGTTGCGACCGAAATAAGTGGCACAACGGCCACCGAAACGATCCTAACTCACTGGCACTGTATCACCGAAATGACTGGCACAACATGGGCCGAAATGGGTGGCACAATGGCGACCGAATTATCCAATGAACTTGAATTTCTGGTAAAGGCAGTGAGGAAATATACAAATGCAACGCCCCGCGCGATACGAATTTTCTACTACAGATATTTATTGGCAAAGTCGTTCAAAGACATCCTTATCAAGAGCGATTCTGAGATTTTTATAGAGTGGAATAATAACCAGGAAGGCAAAACTATCCTTCCTTTGATGATGATCGAATACTCAAGTCAAAAGCAACATGAGGATATTTTGGCAGAGATCGAGCGCGTTGAGGAAATAACGGAAAACATCGTAGATGTTTTGGTTTTGGGTGAAGCATTCAAGGTATCTCGCAACTTATATCTGTCTTTGCTGAAAATTATAGAGATAGTAGTACCTTATTGAGCTTGGATTTTCGCGAAAAGTTCTTTTATATCAACTGGAATCATCTTCACTCGCCTAAGCGCAGCTATCAAGTCATTATGACTTACCTTAAAAAAAGTCTGATAGATACTCTTGAGGTCCTTTCCTCGTTTGATCGTTAGATATTTGGGATACATTACTTTTTGATCTGACTGGAAGGTTTCTTCATACAATTCATTTTCGGTTTCAGTATAGCCTGTGAGGCTTGATACAAGGAGAGGTTTAATATCCGAATGAATTTTATCTGCAATTTTTTGTAAGTCGGAATTGCTCATGGAGTTAACCTTGTGCTCATCGCCAAACCCAAGTGAAATACCCTCTATCGGAGGGGCTGTCGCCTTGTTCAATAAGGCGATGTAAACGACAATCGGGTCAACCATATAATTTTCGATGCTGTATCTTTTCAAAAGATGAACTCCCTTGCTGGATGTGTTCCCACTGTCAAGATCAATTAGCCCCTGTATTATAGAGCCGTGACCAGCTTCGAAGAACTTACCTGCCCAATCATTGACCACGGTTTTGCCACCGGATTTTTCGGCCATTTTACTTGATGCTGGTATAAAGACAATGGGAATTTCACTTTTTATTGATTTGTTTACGAGCAATTGATTATAGAATTCAGTGTAAAAGGTAACATCAGACTCATCTTCAACGATAACTGTTTTTGTTCCCTCAGCAACAAAAACAAGGCCAGCCGTCAAGAGTGCGATTGCTTGATTTTTTGAGGAAGGCTTAATAATCTTCGTTGGCTTTTCCATTATAAAGATGGAATCATCAGGGGCAAGTGCAATAGTTGATGGTGAATGTGTCGTCATTATAACGTGAACACCATGTTTGTCAACAAGAACGTTTTTAACTACGCGCAAGAACTGACTGGTCATTGACGGATGTAAATGAGCATCTGGTTCATCCATTAAAAACAATTTAGGGAATATGCCACGGGAGTCGGAGTTGTATAAAAACAAAACAAGAGATACAAGTACTTTTTCTCCGGAGGAAAGGTCAGAAAAAGGCACTTCCATTTTATTCGAATCAAAAATCTTAAACTGAAACGGTTTAAGCATATCGAACTTCTCTTCCTCTGGATTATTGAATGTGAATGGTAAACTGGACTCTTTGAAAATTTGATCCATTATTTTCCAGGGCGCTTCACCATTTTCTTTAAGGAATTTTTCTTCCTCTTTGTAGTGAGATGCTGTTATATGTTTTGTTTGATAGGTGATGAAAATTTTGGTTATCTGTTCAGGCATTGAACTTTCGTGATCAAAGAAATCCGGTGGCAACAAGGCGGCAAATTCTTCCGCAGTCAACGAATGAATTCCTTTACCATCTTTGTCTTTTATGGTATTAGCTAGTTCGGTGTATTTTGGATTACGATTGTGGCTTTCGCGAATTTGACGATAGACTTCCGCGCCAATAGTTTGTAAGCTCTGAAGATTCAAAGGTTTTGTATTATTGAGTTGCCATTCACCACTTACGTACGAAACCTCGCTTGGCTTACAGTCAAAACCGGAAATTGTAAGCCCTTCAATTGTTTGTGTTTGCCCGACATGATTTACAGTCCATATTGCCCTGACCATATCCAACAATTGGCTTTTCCCAGATCCGTTAAGGCCAGTTAAAATGGCAAATGGAGGTATGTTATTCCATTCGAAAGGGCTTATTCCTTTTTTGGTTTGAGTGTATTTAATATTCATTGCGGTTTGATAACATCTTTTTAAAATGCAAAGCGATCTTGCCCCACAATCCAACAAAAAATAAAGCATCGTCCCTGATATGGTCGCGATCCTTTACCCGAATATACTTAAATAAGAAGGGAGTGCAGAGAAAGGCGCACAACCGTAAACAATGGAGTTCCGTGTTCCTTTCTTTCCCAAGCCCGATATTTTTTCCAAAGATGGCCCAACGGTTTCGGGGTCGTCATAAACCCGACTTTACACCATTTGCCGTAATTTTTTTTATAACTTCATTAGCAATCGTGTTATAATTTGTTTGTATGCCTCATCCTGATCATATTTCTCAATGGGCCGAATCAGTGCAGTAATATCACCACAAAATTCACTGTCCTTGATTTTGAGTTCCATGTTATCTATGAATTGTTTTTGGCTTGGAATGTTGCCAACGGAAAACTTCATATACTCAATATAACATTTTATCAGGTTGCCGGTGTTCAGGCCTGCTTTTAGTGTCAATGCCTTATATAGGTCATATAAATCTCTTCCTTTTCTTCTCTGGTACAAAGCACGAAGCTTAGTACCGAGTAATTCCTCCAATTGATAAGTTGTGATATTACAAGATCCTTTAAACCACGATGAGTCTACCTTGAATGGAACCTTAGCAAGACCTAGCACTGTAAAGTGTTCGCGACAATTCGTTTCTACCTTCAGGCGGAGTCTTTGAACGGGCGGAAATTCTGACTCGAATCTGAAAACTAACGTATTGTTATTTTCTTTTTGCTTTCGGGTCGGTAAACCTAAAAATGAAAGTTTATTGCGTAACGCGTCAATGACAGGCCCGAAGGGTTCGTTTGTTATCTGAACCAGGTCAATGTCTTCCGAATAGCGAGGCTGAGGTTCAAGGTATAACTTATGAAGAGCTGTACCGCCACGAAAGGCCAATCGTTCAGCCAGAAACTTGTCAGAGAAAATCTCTACTAACGAACGGCATATCACCAAGTCTTGTTCAACTTGTTCATTTGTTTGCCAGGGAACATGAGTTGACCACTCTGTTATATAGGCCTGTGGAATCATTCGTCTATTTCAATTTCGGTATTGACAATTACTTTCCATTTGTCGTCTGATGAAAAACCTTTGTCGGGTAAATCTGCTTTCAGGGGTACACGAAAAAAAGAAAGCTTGGCTTCCTTTGCTTTCAGTAATAATGCTTCGGCAAGATCCTTTCGTTGGGCTTTGTATTCTAATAGATATCCCAAGCGTTGTATTGAATGCGTTGATACTTCATCAAATAGAATCGAAGTAAACATCTCCGGCTTTAATACCTCAGCTAGTTCGTTAATAACTGTAGCTGCACGGTTCATGCCGCCAATTCTTTTTTCAAACTGAACCAAATCCGTTGCTGTTAATGCGGGTGAGGAGATTTTCAAGTATCCACTTTCAGTTTTTCGGCTTTCAAGAAGTTCTTCCCTGATTGACTTTTTGCTTATGTAGTTTACTTTAAGCCCCTTTCGTTGAGTGGCGCGTAATGCCGGAAGCGAAGTAATAATAAAAAACTCCTGCGGCTGCTGGTGGGCCGCGCCATGGTAGGCAGCTGCATTCAACAGGCCTACGTAGTAAGGCCGTTGAAGGTGTTGCATAAGGCCATCAATGTATAATGCTGGGGGAAGTATACCCTTTGAAGCATATTGGAGGGGAATTATCAGGTAGTAGCCCTTGTATATGGAGACTATCCGCTCCTTTTTAGAAAGACGATTCAGGGCTAATTTAACGGCATCCTCCGACAAGTCTGGAAATGCCTTATGCGCTTCACTTAGAGCAAAAGCCAACTTTCCCTTTGATTGAAGTTGATCCACCCAGTCAGGCAATCCTCGTAAAGCGACTTGCTGCGGCATTGAGAGTAATATTTAGCGAAATGTATTAAAAAACGATACTTATCGCAAATAAATACTCCTATTTTACCAGATCATGAGCCATCATTTGAGCCACTTTTTTTTGAAACCATACGCTACAAGATGGGCTGCATTTCTTACCTGGAATCTATTTAGCATTTCAATGCGGATTGAATCAATGGTCTTCTTGCTGTTTCCAAGCTTCTTAGCAATTTCCTCACTGCTATAGCCTTCAGAAATCAGACGCAGAACCTGAAGCTGCTTATCGGTAATATCAACTTTTTTCACACAACAATATTAGGAGATACAAATATTTAGGTATTTTTACCCCCATATTTATACGGGTACATATTTCACCTAAAAGCTTGACGATATGAAATTTAGAAACTCAACTTACCCTCTTGTAAAGCTGCCTATTGATGTCCAATTGCCGCTATTCCTGATAAAAGAAGAACTCAAGAGTCGCAAGTTCTTCAACACCTTACAGCAAACAGGTCTGGACGACTGCTACTTCCAACCGCACCTCGATACGCTCATCCTTCGGACCCTCGATATGGATGATGACTCTGACAAAACGTTCGATGCCTATTGTGAAATTATGGAACGCAGAAGTAAGAAGATCGATATTGATAAAGACTCCATCATGAAGCAAGCTTTGAAAGCATACTATGAACTTCTTGATCAGAGGAAAAAGCTCAACGTGGTTAAGAACGAAGGCAAGATTAGATAAAACCAAATCCAGTTTCCATGTCGAAGAGTATCATATCGGAAATGAGGTTGGGCAGTCACGAACAGGTAACAATTTACCTTATTGAACAGCAACTGAAGAGCACGAGATTCTTTGGTGACTTGGAGCGCATCGGGTTAGGCCCTTATGATTTTGAACCCAATCTCGATCACCTCATCCTGAAAAATATAGAGCTTGATGACGGTACGGATAAAACCTACATCAGGTATTCCAAGATACTTGATAAGCACAGTCAGGAGTTGAAACCGGAATTCCGGGCCATCCAAAGACAGGCCATAAAGATGTACAAAGAACTCATGACTTTGAAAAAACAGAAGACTAAGAAGAGAAAATAGATATGCGCTTGCCTGACATTACCACACCGGAATTCCGTTCCGTCATTGATGGAATTGTAAAGGAAATATCTCCAGTTGCTGTTGTATGTTTTGGACATTCACTTTCAATGGTTAGTCACACCAGTTGCTTCCAAGAAACATCATCAGTACACCATCACTATGATTTACTGATAGTCCAATCCAATTCAGGACACTATAAAGATCACGAGATAATTGACCTTGCTAAGAATGAATTTCCAGATGGTTTGTCTGTTAATGTCTTGTCTCATAGTGAACGATCCGTACTTACGGCCATGCAGCAACATCATCCTTTCTTTTGCCGGGTGTTCAGCGAAGGTCGTGTTTTGCACCTAGCAGAAAATAGCCATTTTGAAATGGCTGGAGTTGAGACTCTTGTTGCAAGTGTCGATCAAATCAAACTCATGCGCGAATGTCAGCGTTCATTTGATCTTTCCGGAAATTTTCTGGCGATGGCCTCCAATGCTCTGGGTAGTCACGTGTATGATGTAGCAGTCTTTCTTCTTCACCAGTCAATGGAACAAATGTGTATTGCTTCAATAAAGGCTCACTTAAAATACCGCCCCACCACTCACAATCTTTTAAAACTGATTGACCTAATAGGCTGCTATCTTCCCCATGCGAAAAGCATATTCCCGCGCAACACGAATGATGAGCGTGAAATGTTTGACTTTTTGCGAAGGGCATACTCAGATGTGAGGTACAAGCATAACTACCGGATACCACAACACATAGCATTTTCATTGTTGGAGCGCGTGAACGAATTCCAAAATCTTATTGAGGATAAGTATAATCGGGAATTTAAAAATGAAGTGGCCGAAGGTTCAGATCAAACCCTCGTCAGTGAATGAGTAATAGCTTTCGCTTGTGAGGATGATGTGATCAAGAAGTTGTATTTCGAGCAGTTTGCCGCCCTCCTTTATCTTTTTCGTCAACTCAATGTCGGCTTGACTTGGAGTAAGATTTCCAGATGGGTGATTATGGCAAAGCAGGACACCCGTAGCCCCACTTTTTAATGCAGCAACAAAAATAAGTTTAGGATCGGCCACTGTTCCTGCTATTCCACCAGTGGATACTTCAAATATTCCCAAAACTTTGTTCGCCCTGTTGGTGAGCATCACTTTAAACTGCTCAACAAGTTCGAGTCTGCCTTCGTCCCAACTTTGCTTTAATACCTGGTAAGCGTCACGTGAAGAAGTGATCTTAGGACGCAATGAAGGTTTAACATTCGACTTGTAGGAGAGTTGGATTTCCGCGACTTGAAATTGTTTTGTTTGATCATTTGTGTTTTCCATAATCGTAAGAATTAATTATGGAGCCACACCAGCGTAGGGTAGCCGGGCTGTCAAAAGGAAACGGAATAAATTTGAACAAGACACAAAGCCAAAGGCACATTGAATTTTATGCCGAACGCTTTTGACAGCACGCTGTCTTTGCTACCCGGAGCATCTTTGTGACAGAACTAATTCTTACGATTGTGGATCAATCAAACTGAAATGACCTAACAATTGCCAGGACAAATCAATTTCTCGTTGAAGATACACTGTTATTTAGCTATCTTTAGTAGAGAATAACTCCGAAAGTTTTCCTGGACGTTGGGTATTATTTAATCGTTCAGTACTTCGCTTTCATGCTTCGAGGAGCCTTCCTTCCAAAACATTATCAAATTGAGCATTTGACCAATGAAGAGCATCAATCACCTTCATCTATTCTCCAAGGATACCAGTGCCACAGCAACGGAGCGAGGCTTTCAGTACCAACGACTTTTAACCGTTGAGAATTGGCTAACCAATCGGCTAAATTTTATTCCCGAAAAAATTTACTGCGATTACCAGGAGGACATATTCTCGGTTAACCGAGATGGTGAAAAATATAAATTTCAACAGATCAAATCATACTCCGAAAATTTCTCTTTTAGCAAAAAAGAAATCACAAAAACGCTTTTCAATTTCTTTATGCTATGGGCCAAGTATCATGAACAAACTACGCAATTTTGGTTTGTTACAAATTCATCGATCGCAAGGCGAAAAAAAAGCAATGATTCCGATATTTTGTCCGGGTGGGTGCAGCATCAAGAGAACATTTCAGCCGAAATGATGGAACAGATAGTTAATCGGGTGAGGAGCATTGTTGATTCTCAAATCATGGAGGCCTACGACCAGATAAAAGACGTAGACAACGACAATCCATTTGCCGCCGAAGCTATTCAATCCTATAAAGATATGTCAGAATCAGATTGGATACGATTTATATCTTCCATCCGGTGGCATTTTGAAGATCTTTCGCCTGAACAGTCCTTAGAGGCTGTGCGAATTAGAATTATAGACCTGATCTTCGAGCTTCCAATTGTATTGGATCGTGATAAAGCGCTTGGGTATCTTTCTATCCTGCATTACTATGTTTCTGAATGCACAACAAAGGAGAATCCCGAAGAGCGCGTTCTTGTTAACATGTTGGTTGATGTTCTAATTCTCAGAGAGGGAGATCAAAAGGCCCGATGGTATACATTCATCCTGGCAAAGCCGGCGGCCCTTCCTTTGACTCGATTTTATGCCGATGAATTCTACGAGATTGTCGATGCAATTCGTTTTTTCGGATTTAATTTCCCACGTAGCGGTCATCAGGAACATTGGCTCTCCCGACTGGAAGAGTTTATCAGAGTCAAAGACACGCCCATCCAATATAAGCGGAAAGCAATTTGGACAAAATTCTGGATTCATCTGATTGCGCAAAAAACTGATGAATACCTCGCAGAATTGTTCGAGGCTGAAAGCGATGACATTCACTACTATTTTGAGAACGTCGGCAAGTATATTGATAAGACGCTCTTGAAAGATGATACGTATTTTCTTGAAGCCCTACGAAAGGCGGTTCCGTTGATGGGCCGCAATATCACTGCGGAAAATATTTCTGTATGGTTTAATAAGATGGACCATTACATCAATGAGAACTTAGAAAAGGGAAGTATAGATGACCAGTGTTTATTGATTGAGATTTTGGGATTTTCAAAAATCGCCCTTCATGAGCCCCCTATGCGATTCACTGAATCCATCGCTATTCATAAAAAGATACTTCCCCTATTAAAGCAGCATCATCGATACGACATAAGAGACCTTTTAGATCATTACGATGGAATGGTAGACGTTGCTGTTTTCAACAATCTAGATAAAGAGATCCTAGACGACGTCGCGATGTTGTTTATCGAATTCTGGAATCATAGTCGCAATCAAATCAATGAAATTGAACTTGGAAAAAAACTGTATCATAGAGCAGGTAATATGAGGAGTAGTGACATCAACTATCAGGCCTTGAAATTTGCAAATGACGCACTTGCTCTTTTTAAATATGATATTTCAAAAAGAGAACGGATTGCCACCCTTCTGGAAATTTCGCACATATACATGAATCTGCGGTTAAACTACGCAGCAAAATTCTATGCGCTTAACGCCATGTATACAATTCACTATGATGGCAGAGCGACGGAATTTGATTTCCTAAGCGACACACTATTATACCTTTTGCGAGCTGATTACCAGCAAGGCCAATGGACTGATTTCATTAAGGGATGCTCCCAATTTTTTGTTGCACGAACCATGATGGATAACAAAAATAATCTTGACAAACATCTGAGGCACTTGGACGAGACAAATACAGCAGCACACTATCTTGGGACAATTTTCGTGACTTATAAATATTTTAATCCCGAACTCGAAAACGTTCTTTCCGAGCAGCTGGTCGAAATCAGCCGTTTGCTACCAGACCTTGACAAAAAAATAATTGAACCTCTAAAGAATTTCTTCGACCAGCAGGATAGCGTAGTAGACTCCCTAAAGAAGACAGTGGATGGTATCCCTTTTCTGGAGGTGGGCAGGTTGAAAAGCATCTTGTTAAATATTCTTGGCATTGAATGGATACTCCAGGGCTATAATGAACTTAAGAGTAACGCTTTGCTGGAGGAAATTGCAGCATATCTACAAATTATCCTACTAGATATGGCGGAATCGGAGGTTGACCTGCACCTAGCTCCGGTATCAGTTGTCATCCATTTACGTGCGGACTCAGCAGCGCAGGAGGAAACGACGCTTGTTGAATGGAATCTTGAAAAACGACATTGGTTGATATCTATTCAGGATTTCAGTGCTATAGAAAAGAATGACAACAGCGAAAGATTACATTTTGTAGTGAACTCTATTCTACAGATAATTAATGATCTGAGCTTTCTACCAAAGGGTGGAGACGGTAAGGAGAAATTCGATACAATAATGAAAAAACAAAAAACCGAGTTCAAATTATCTCACCCGTCTTATGAATTCATGTATCGACGATTCCTGTCAAAAAGCGAGGTTAAGTTTAAAAATATATCAGAGCTTCCCAAGACAAATGCCACCGAGGAGATGCTTGAGCTAAACGCGAAAATTCACAATACCAAGTTCACGATAAGCAAAAGTCTCGATGAAGAACTAGTAAAATCGAAAATCGCGGCAATGTATGCCCGCACCACAAAACGATTGTCTCTTTCGATTCAACAGTGGCAAAAGGATCCCGTTTTCGGCAAACTGGTGGCAAGCTGGAGAACAATGGGGTATCTGGACTGGCAGATTCTTTTAAGCATGGAAAATTTTGTCCTTGATGCCCGGGCAAATAAAGCGATTGAAAACAGGACTTTCGCGAGCGTTGACGAATCGGTCTCTGCCCTGAATACTGAACTTATCAGGATACTCGGTGAACCACCTCAGGATGATTCGCAGTTAGTTGGGATTAAGGAATTTCAATCCGCAGATTTCGCATTCTATATCATTAAAAAATGCACAGATGAAGAAGTCCTTGATTTATACACTCTTAGAAGACCTTTTCCACCAGATGAGCTGAGCATACAGAATGCCGCTTGGTTTAGAATTTACTTAATGACAAAATTTAAGTATGCCGAAATTGACCTACCGCACTTGAGTCCATTTCGAAATGAAGCTTTGGCTGTTTAGTAGTTGTAATCGTGAAGTGGCTACCCTTCCTGTTCCGGATTTTGAAAAAAATCCTTCCAAATCATCTTCTTCGTCAAAGTCAATGGATGTTCCGAGCACAATCATGTCACGAATTCTGTTTCCTTTGAATTTCTTTTCCTCGTTGTAATGTTCGATCCGGTTGCGCGTATAAGTTGAGGCTGTTCCTTGTTCTTTGGATTATAATAATTGTCAATTCGTATAAACCTCATAGAATTAGATACAAGCCAGGGGCAAAATGCCCCAATTTGAGTAATTTCGGCAAATGACCCCCTAATCAAACCTGGTAGCGTCACGTTTGCATGATAAATGAACGAATCAACATTATCAGCTGTACGTAAACAATGATTGTTGGTTAGGTTGGTTAAACCGGTTTGAAACCCATTAATTCAGAACGTATGGATTACTTGGAATATGAATTAATGGTTAAAGAGATGCTCGAAAAGCGGTTGCATGAGCAAAACCACCGGGTTGACATCCAGCATCAGAAGGCATTTATTTCCTTATCCAGCAATAGGTACAACATTGATCTCTCGTATGAAACAACAATGATCGTTTTCAAATACTTAACGATAATTGAGTGCAAGTATTGGGACAGTCATGTGAGCAGGGAAAAAGTGGGTTATGTTAAAACGATCATTCACGATCTTAAAGCTCAGAAAGGCATCGTAATAACTTCCAGGGGATTTCAAAGCGGTGCCATTCAATTTGCCAAAGGCAATAACATAGGGCTGCTCAGAATAACCAATACCAAGAAAGTGGAAATGATTTCACACTACGATGGTGGAATGTATGAGATTGAAGAATCACTTAAGTCCGATCAAGAAGTCTCATTTAAAAAACAGATCCGATTCACAGGATTATTTGGAACGTATATGCCGATACTGGATTTTATCGCGAAGTTTTATGGTGCCAAGCTTGCTGGGTTTCTCCGGGACGAGTATTCACCCGCCATGCTGGACATCACAGATCTTGAACTTGATCCGCAAGTTGAATTTGAACTTTCAAAGTTGCCTGATGATTGGAATGAAATGTATGTCAAAATGGAAACAGCGGGCCTTTGTTATGCAGTCGCAAATGCAGCTGAGCTGAGAGTGCTATCCCTCCAGATAAGCTTGCTTAAGGCACAGTTAAAAATTTGAGCTATGGGTAAAGTCGATATAACGATTAAGGAGGCAATAAATCATTTTCTGATCGGCCAGATTGGCTCCCTTATTTCTGGTGGCAAGACTACAACCTATGTAAAATTTCTCTTAATTATAAACTGCATCGAGTTCCTAGGCGCTGCCCTGTCGGAAAGCACTTTGGAAACAAGAGAGAAATCAGAAGAACGGTTCAATGATGCTATAAAGAAACTATTTCCATCGAAGTACAAGCCCTATACAAACGAAGCCAACAAGCAGTATTTTTATACTAACCTCCGGTGTGGTATGGTTCATCAGCTTAGACCGCTCGGAGGAATAGCTTTTACTACCCGTGCTGAAGCAAAAACCGATGGGAACACTCACCTAAAAAAGGAAAAGAACGGGATTCTGGTTTTGGTACTGGAAGATTTTTACGATGACTTAAAGAAAGCGGCATTGAAGTACATCCGTGAGCCAGCTTCTGGATAATTTGGGGACAATACCGACTTCTGAATAAATATTTGACTACAAAAACGTTACTGTATGTATGCATGGTACACGCGGACTATTGACAAGGGACAGGTTCGACTTGAATTTGAAGAGCAAACTTCCATTGCAGGTTGCAATAACGGAATTATCGCAAGCGAACTTAGACAAGTAATTGGCCCTAAAGACAGCTATCCATTTGGTTGGACAATTCCAATAGCAGACAAATGGAATAAAGAAAACTATTCATTTATTGTTGATATTAAGCCGAAGGCAGGTGGAGAAGTCTTCTTATGCGAGTTGGACAGAGTATTTGGTTATTGTTATGACGGGTGGTCTCCGATAATGTTGAGGTTGAAAACATTGTTAAACACAAATGAATTAACGGACAAAATGAATTTTGTTTGCTCGGACGATTCAGGGATAATTTATACAATGTACTATCTCTACGGCAGCGTCAAAAATGGTCAACTGGTTGGGACCTGGAGTCCGCCATTTGGAACAATTACGGCTCTACTTTTCTGGCCAGAGGCAATGACATTTTTCGTTGAACAAGTAAAACAATTTGACAACTACTTCCTGAATTCAAAGACACAATTAATGACGAACTGGGAACAGTATGTCAGCCATTAACTGAAACGCCATGAACACAGCACTATCAGCTTGAGTGAAGCGATGAATATTAAATGCTTTGAACCGATAATAGATAGAAATTCAACAACCTTGATCCTGGGGACAATACCCGGTGCTGAATCCCTGAAAAAAGGAGAGTATTATGGCAACAAGAAGAATCATTTTTGGGACATCCTGGTCAGGATATTTGATGATGAATGGGATCGATTTGCCCTAGCAGATCAAAAACTAAACTATGAGCAGAAACAGAAAATATTGCTACAGAATAATTTGTGCCTATGGGATGTTATAGAATGCTGCTGTCGTGAGGGCAGCAGGGACAGTAAAATCACGGATGAGAAGATCAATGATTTTGAACCGTTCTTTAGACAATTCCCTAACATCAGGAGAGTGATTTTTAATGGTAAGAAAGCTGAGGGATTCTATAGGAAGAAGTACAAGACAGAGATGTTTAATAAGGAACAAATTGTCCTGAACTCAACGAGTACTACGAATCCCAATAATACTTTTTCTATTCTGAAGGAATGGAAGTCCGTGTTAAATCCTAATTACTTATCATGATATTAAGAAACTTAGGAACATAAAAGCAGGACTGACTTGCCATGAGCAAGGCGTGAATATGTACCATATTTTCTTTAATATATCGGGAGCGTAACAAATCGAATTATAGAGCTATATGGCAAGGATATTTCTAAAAATGTATGACTACTGGATTCTGGGCATGACCCTAATAATTTGGAGCATACTTGCTTTTTTACCGGAGGGGTTCATCCCAGATTTTCTTAATCTCAAGCGGGTTATCTCCTCCGGAACATTTGGACGGATATCTACTGCTTTCATATCTGTTTTCAGTTTCTTAGTTACTGTCCTGGTATTAACTTATGGTTTCCTACGTGAGAAATTCAGGCGTCTAACTCTCCGAGAATTCTTGGAGAATAAATTTTCCAAAGGATTAGTGTCGTTCTTCATCTCAGTGTTTATTGTTAACCTTTTTTCGGCGATCTATTTAGATAGTCGAGAGGTAGATCACAATTCCTTGAATGTTGCTTACTTCTCGCTGTTTATGTCGGCAACATATTTTTTAAGTTTTTTACCCCTGGCGTTGCTCTCTATCGCAAACACCGATTCTCAAAGTCTGATTGCAAAGTATATTGAGAAGCTTGAACTTGAAAATTTTCCGGAAGTACATTCTATTGAGGCCCTCGCAACTTACGATGAGCGTAACCCCATTACAGTACTTGTTCAACTGAGTAGATCTTATGTCGAAAAGGATGATTTTCATTCTATCAACCTTATCATCTTCTTGTCTCAAAACCGGATAGAAACACTAATTAGAGATTCTAAGGATCGCAACTTAATTGGTCGATATCTATCTGGTCAGCGTTTAATTTGGGATGCAATTGTTCAGAAATCATTTCAAAAGAAAGAATATTCAGCTATTCAAAACATTTTCATCTCGCTCTCTACATTCCATAATCACTTTTCTAAAAATAAAATCCCACTGCTCTTTCTCGAAGAACTTAGATTTTTCATTCATTCTCTCATCGAGCGAATGGTGGATGAGGGACTAAATGAACAAGTGGAGAATGCTATAGTTATTTACGAGAAAATACTCGAGTATCATTATAATAATAGTGCGCCTCAAGAGAGCGATTTGAAGGAACTGATTCATTTTTTTGAACAGTCTGAAGAATCTTACAAGGAGGCCTACGGCGGTCGTACTAGGTCAAATAGTTATAATACAGTACACCAATGGAATGCCCTTTATTCCGGTATTCCTTATTTCTTTTCAATAATCATTTACAAGTCCATTGAGAAGAAGAACCTAGTCTTGTTCGATCGGGCAATCGGTTCAATTCAACATCTCATTCATGCTTTATATCTTTCAAAACTGAGTGACCGACAAAAGGCGTGGATTGTAAGGATGCTTTCAGGTGAGTTTCATGAATTTCAAATTGTGGCGTTGAAAAAAGGTCTGGCCATAGATCGAATTAATACACTGGAGTCAATCATTGTTGATAAAATGATTGACGAAAACTCTTTAGCTAAAGAGTTTGCTTTAGTTTCTGCCAGCGAATTCTTGATTAACTTGCATAAGTTGGGTAAGCTTAATTACGAAGCAATTAATTTTTTGGGAAGTATAGGAAGGCATTGTGCGAATAATTATGCTGAGGACGCCAGGTATGTTGAATCGTTCAATTACATACTACGTGTCGTTGAGCATTTTAAGAAATTACTTGAAATCGATCTTAGAAAAAATGGCCAGCTCTACCGATGGCTTGCAGATGCCGTGGACTCCTACATACGCTTTCATAAGGATCCCAACTTTGGCAGAAGAATCGAAAAGGGCGAACAAAAGAAGATAGACACCACACTGGTAGAAAGACTTGATAAGTTATTGAAATCATTTGAGCCAATTGATTTTAAAGATGAAGAATTTCGAGTGGAATGGGATGTTAACGGTCCAAGAGAGATGTATAGCCCTGAATTAAAGAAAGAAAATCGAATTAATACAGAGAAGTGAACTTTGGGGTTGAGGTTGCAAATTTAAACCAGAAAAAGAAAAGATTAAAAAAACAAATATAAATGAACGATTGGTTTTTCGGTTTTTCAATGCATTCAAAACAGACGAAGACCGTACTGAAAGGAAACGGAATAAATTTGAACAAAACACATAGCCGAAAGTTCATTGAATTTATGCCGGAAGCTTTTGACAGCACGATGTCTTTGCTACCCGGAGCATCTTTGTGACAGAATTAATTCTCGATTGTGGATCATCCAAACTTAAAGAATGTGGTAAAAGGGCTTAGGTGCCAAACAAATCAAATTTGACACTTGCGAGTTGAAACCTATCCTCACGTTTAATGTCTAGTTATTCCTTTAGGTCAAAGTTTTCGAAATTTAATTAAAACAAATGTAGCAGGACGCGTTGAGTCTCAGGTTTTTTTAACAAACTCATTTGATGCGATCCAATACATCATTAATGCCATCAAGAACATTTGCATGTAAGGGCTGATTGAGATGATTGGAATAAAGGACTCCGAACAACATTTTTTTGCACCTCTCCCAGAAGTGAGGTTTCTCTGTCAAATTGTAATAGTAAAGCAGAAAGATTTTTTCAGCGGTACTAAGTTGGGCAAAATAAATCTTGAGATACGTATCTTGATTCTTCCTTTTCTTCTTACGATCAAGAATGTAGTTCACAACTATCTCAAAATTACCAATGTACTGTCCAAAATACTGCATGGTATGGCTAAGACTCGCCATATTGTAACTTTCACGCAACCGTTCCAATGTTGTGTGCTCAGCCAAACGATTTATATGGTTATTCTTGTACTGTTCGAACGATTCGTGTTTCCAGGCAAGATTTGAAATTATTCGGCTATGCAATTCAAGCATATTGAAGAGCGTATTGTCAAATCTCTGATAGGACAGTGTTCTGTTTTGTTTTTTGAATTCTTCACGACCTTCCGCAATCTCTTCCTTCTGCAACAGCACAGTATAGATTAGTAGAACAACAGATATTCCGGCAAATAGGGATGTTGATGCCCCAAACATGTCGCCAAAAAGTCCTTGACTCTCCGGAGAGCACGTGTAATAATATTTAACGAAAAACCAGTTTGCTCCCCATAGTATTGGAAACACTACAATTGCCAGCATAAGTATTACCTTGGAGGCTTTGGGTTTACTAACCACATTTTCTGAGTCTCGCATAAGTCGGAAGTGTCTATTCGTTTACAAATTAAGAGTGACAGGTTGAAACTGAACGCAAAGCACCATAGTCAATCGATGCAGATAAAAACCAAAGCCCATCGACCATGTTTGCATTAATCATGGAAAATGGGCTCCTGTACTAATATACGCAAAGTATTGTTTGATTAACAAATCAATTAAATGAGTGAATGGCTTTGCTATTCGTAAAACGAAAACTAGGCTTATCGTTTGAAGCCGCGTCCGCGTTTCTTTTTATTTTGCCGCAATCTCAATGCGATTTCAGGATCAAGACCAGCGTCTTGTTCCGCGCGAAAAATATCTCCAAGTAAATCATCTGTCGTTAACGGACCAAGATCAAAACCCATTGACTCTTTGGAGAAAGTATCCTGCTTCTGTTTGGATTTTAAACTCGACCTTGAATCGACTTTCCCAACTTGCGTTCGCGTATTTGTGCGTTGAATGATTGTGCGATCTCTTTCCTGTTGATAGTCGAGTTTATTCCTAATCGTTGTCCACTTAAAATCATTACCAAGCTTAGACCCGGTTACGATCATATCTTTATAGAAATAGGATATCCCACTTACATAACCTGTAGAGGCAACATTGAATCGTGCCTGAATTCCTTTTCTCTGAAGATCTTGAATAAATTCGGAACAAGAAATTCTCGGCTTTGCTCTCAGTACATCTATAATGCTTTTTTGCAAGTGAACTTTATGCGAAGGCTCATTGGTTCGCTTCATCATCTCCAACTCATCTTTGGTTACGGCACGCTTTAATGCTTGTCTACTTGACATGACTTCCGTCAGGTTGTACCGCTTTTCTAATTCACGCAGAATTTTTTCCGTCCGTGCAAAGTCATTGCTGTCGCTAACCACCTTTCCATCGTAACCAATTCGATTAACCAGGATATGCAGGTGTGGATGCTCTGCATCCCGGTGACGGAACATGATGAACTGGTGCTGAATGAATCCTGCGGCTTTCAGATATTCGCCTCCGATCTCATTCATTCTTTCATTCGAAAGATTTTCACTCGGTGGAAAGTTGATTGAAGTATGATAAAAATATTTCTGAAGGTTAGGACGGAGCATTCTCACCATCTGTATTTCTTTCATGATCGTTTTCTCCGACACTTCTACAAAAGAATGAGACAATACTTCAGCAACACCCTTCTCTACTTTCTCCAGGTTGTAGCGCAATGCACCCCGAAACCCTTTACCCTTGATCATGTTGCCGGTCATAGAGAAGTTGCTTGAGTATTTTGTTCAATAAAGCAGACAGCTCCAGTTGGAGTATGCGGTAGTCTTTTGGGAATTCGCCCTGATTAAGTTTATGTGCGGCCTGATTCAGGTTGACTCCAATCTTCTTGAGTTCATGGTAAACAGCAGCATCTAATGGCGATGCTTTGACAGTTGGAAAATTTCCTGTGAATACTTTCACCCGAATCCAGTTCGCTGGAGATAAACCACTTGCTTTAGCATGTTCATCTACTGTACCAGCTTCTGTAGTCGTGAGCCGAATGTTCACTTGTACGACCCGCTTATCTTTCTCATCTACTTTTGGTCTGCTCATAATTATAAAATCGAACGAAGTGATCCGTTAATATTCCAAAAGCTGTTGGCAAGCAAGTTGAAGCGTAGCGGAAACATTGCTTGCTCCATATTTGCAAGTTCACCTTACCGATTAACTTAGCTTGACTTAGTTGACTTAATCTGGACATCATTGGAAAAGTTGGCGTTATTCTAATCTGCCTGCTTTAATTTGAACTTACCTGGAGCTAATCCTTTATCATTCATTTCGTGGGCATCTTTAAAATCCCATTTTCTTGTAACTACCGTTGTTGATCGGTTGCCTATTTTCTTTTCAAATTTCGAAATGGCTTTAGCAAGGCTAAAGTAATTGAGTTCGACTGTCGTGCCTGCTTCCTTTTCCAGATCATCCTTGATTACCTGTTGTGCCATTGTGACTCCCATTGTGGAGACCACATCAACATACGTGTTCACGATCAAGGTGTAAACACCTCGTTTTTTCTCTTTCAGAAATTGTATGATGTATCGCTTATCCATTGCAAGTTGGTGTTAGTGTCAAGAAAAATTACCGGGATTCTTTGCCCAGATATACCCGTACCATCTTTGCGTTTAGTTTCTGGTACTCTTTAAAATTCCGAATAGAATCCCCCTTGGCTGCTGTGAAATCAATGAAGTAATGACCAGCCTTGTCTTTCTTTACAGCTTTATGAAGTTCGCCCATATTCCCCGAAGACTCGATGATTGTTCTTGCTCCATCAACATCCTTAACCACCGACCAATACCAAACAGCAACCCATGCGAACAGAACAATAATCAGAGCACTTGAGAGCCATTTAAAAACAATTCCCATCTGAAACTTCCATGCTTCTCCTGGGTAGTGGAAATGGAACTCCTTCGGATTAATTCTTGACAAAGTTTCCTTTATCTGAGACGCGAGGAGCTTATTACCTTGGCTATTCAATTCCATCTCTTTGTGAATAATATAAAGTGCCGGGATGACAGGGTCGTCCGGAGAAAATTGAAATCCATATTCCTTAAGAAGGATAGCGCAATAGGTGCGCAATTCCTTTCGTTCCTGATCGGTCATGGCCATGAGCTACAGATTTAAGTTTTCAATGGGCTTCCTGAAATAGATGGATGTGAAAGGACTTAGTCCAGTTATTCCTCTTCCGTCCTTCAGTACATTCTCCACTGTCCGCAGAGCTATTTCACCTTTGTCTTTCGCCAAATCAAAGTGTACTAATGGGAGATTATTTACATGGAGATAGTCAATTAAAACAGTTTGCTGTTCCTGAGAACACGGATAGAATCCGTTTTGAGCAACGATTATTTCAAGAGCCCCTCTTGTCGATTCGGTCAATTCAGACAAGTATTCCATGGTAGCCTTGAAAATATTACCACCACCAACCACACAAATAAGTTGTAACTCGATGTCATTTTCCTGAAGCATTTCCTGTACAACTTCTACTCCAGTCATCGTAAAGTATTTCGGTAACTGTTCCGCTACGCTAGCTCCGAGGTCTGCGATGAACAACTCTTTATTAGCTTCAATAACACTTTCAAAGAGTCCATTGAAAGCACCCCGGTCGATTCGTTTTGTCGTTGGGTCAAGAAACGAGACTTTGACTGGCTTGCGATAGGCAAGCTGCTTCATCGTTGTAGTGGTAGCATCATCAAGATCAAGAATTGTTGCCTGTATATGTTTCTCAGCGAGCATGAATGTCAATACCGATTTACCAGAACCTCCTTTGGCTTGTGTGATGAATTGAATTTTCTTTTTCATAGTTTTTTTCTTTAGTGTTTTTAAAAAAATGTCTGTTCAAATATTTTTAACCGGAGCTATCGCCTCAATCTGTTTCTCGGCTTTGGATGTATCGGTTCTTGTTTTTTCAAGTTCATCGCGGACGAAATCAGATATTCATTGACGTCCTTATGCCTGGAATACCAGGTTGACGCATCCTGAAAGCTGATGGCTTGGTTTTGGAGCAGGAGTTTGGCGTCCCTGCCAGCTTTATCATTATCGAGGAAGAGTTTGATGTCTGGGAATGACCGAAGTAGTGGGATTTCCCGTGCAATGAAAGCGACCGAGTTTAACACCAGAAAACTTGACTCCTTAGTCGCGTTGATGAACTTGTGATCGCTGATAGTTAGCGCTGAAAGAAAGTCTATGAATCCCTCAAACACGGACAGTTTCGATTGACCATTCATGGAAGCGATTAGTGAAATGTCCTTTGGAGTTGATGACCCTTTGAACCAGCGATTGCGCAGTTCATATCCTCCGGTACGATTCGGAAAGCCAATAGCCTTATAAGATCGATCACCAATTCGGAAATCTATTTCGGAACAATATTTCCCCGCTATGTCAATGTGGATGGCCCGATTCTTCAGGTAGGTCGTCAACTCCAGGTCTTGGAGGATTGACGTAGACAAGACTTCGATTTTTTTTTGGGTGGAACTGATTGCTTTATAGGGTGGCTCTGAACGTTTATTCAGAATCGTCTTGCCACTTGTTAATTTTTCAATTAGTTCTTGATAAGTGTAGTTGAATAGCTTGATGCCGAGATCAACGATAGTCCCGCCTTCACCAATACCATGATCGAACCATACGTTTTGCTGTCTGTTGACTTTAAATGAAGGAGTTTTTTCTTGTCGGAATGGAGAATAATACCAATAGTCATTGTTTCTAATCAGCTTAGGCTGGAACCCTAAGCTGTCCAAATAGCCGACCAGATCGATCCGCTTTACCTCGTCCCAAATAGATGTTCCATTCTTCTCCATTGTCTGCCCATTAATGAAAAAGGCCAGCAAACCAGCGGAATTATGCCGCTAGGCTTGCCAGCCGTTTCAGATCCTCTAAAAATAAGTTCGAGAATTGTACAGGGAGGGCGACTTCGCCCGCCAGAGCTTTGCGATGGCGGGTTTTTTTATTTCATAGATATTTTTGTGGTTGGGAAAGTTCGATCACGGGCTACGTCGGGGCGAAGCCCGACCTCTCTTACCATTACCAAACCTTACGGTTTGGTGGCATAAACGGTGACGAGCTTCGCCCGCCATAGCTTCAGCGACGGCAAGCTTTTAGTATTTTCTTAGATATTTTTGCAGTCTGTAAAGTTCTCTAACGGGCTTCGCCCGCCATAGCTTCAGCGACGGCGGGCGGGTTTTTTATTTCATAGATATTTTTGTGGTTGGGAAAGTTCGATCACGGGCTACGTCGGGGCGAAGCCCGACCTTCCTATTCATTACCAAACCATACGGTTTGATAGCATAAACAACTCCGGGCTTCGCTCGCCGTAGCTTCAGCGACGGCAAGCTTTTAGTATTTTCTTAGATATTTTTGCAGTCTGTAAAGTTCTCTAACGGGCTTCGCCCGCCATAGCTTCAGCGACGGCGGGCGGGTTTTTTATTTCATAGATGTTTTTGTGGTTGGGAAAGTTCGATCACGGGCTACGTCGGGGCGAAGCCCGACCTCTCTTACCATTACCAAACCTTACGGTTTGGTGGCATAAACGTTTTAAATAATCCGGAAAACCATACAGCATAACCTGAAACTTCATTGCTTCAATTTCGTCCCTTCTTAATACTGTTGTGTGATCTATTAATGCGGTCGTAATGTGGTTTGTTTACATCCTCCGGTGTTTCGATGGAGACTTATACACCGGTTGTACGGGAAATCTGGATGAACGTCTCAAACGCCATCGTGAGGGACAGGTAACCGCTACCAAGCTAAGGTTACCCATTACGCTGATTACTTACATTGCATTTACCGATAAGTACAAGGCTTTTGCATTTGAAAAATATCTCAAATCTGGTTCCGGAAGAGCCTTCACAAATAAACACCTGACATAGCTCCAACTCACCAAATACACAACGGCCTCGCCCGCCATAGCTTTAGCGACGGCGGGCGCTATTTCAACAATTCAAGATCAATTACCGATCGGATTTCCTCCATACCATCCTGATCCTGAACTGGGGCACCAGTTGTTCTCTTATATATCCTGCCCTGCTTGTCAACAAAAAGATTAGTTGGATAGGCCTGTACAAAACCAAAATTCTCTTTAACAGTCTTTTTGTCATTGACAATTAGATCATACTTAATATCGCCCCTTATTAGTCCGCTTTGCAGTAATTTATCCAACGCGTCCTGGTCGTTTAGCAGAACAGAGATCAGAAGGAAGTCATGATTCTCTTTATACAACGATGCCAATCTATTTAGCATTGGAATCTCGACAATACAATGTCCGCAATTCACTGTCCAAAAATTGAATAGCACAACCTTCCCGCGCAGTGTTTCGGGAGTATAAATGTTACCCGACCGCCCGACCATACGATAATCTCCCATTACTTTCCCTATCACACATTCGTGAAACTCGGATTCTAGCACGGTCCGCAAACTGTCACATGCTTTTTGTTTTATTTTGTGTGTCGCTAAGTCTAAACGTACTTTTTTAGACTGTTCTGAATACTTCGTGGAACAATCCTGAAAGGTCTGCCCGAATGCCGGGCAGAAGTACAGTAAGGACAGGATACAAATTAAATTTCTCATAGCTGCATCGTCCGCCATCGTCCGCCATAGCTTTAGCGACGGTGGACCACTTATCGTGAACTAAAATAAATATAATCAATATAAGTTTAGTATTTCAGTAAACCTTGATCAAGGTTTACTGCTTCTTCCGAGACATACGAGGCCGTTGATTTGAAAAATGCCTAGAGCGCTGTAGGTCGGGAACAGCATTCACGAACAAAACATCCGCCAAAGAATCCGACAGCATCTCAAAACTCCACCATTTCCGAAAGGGGAACCTCTAAAGCGGCAGCGATTTCCAAAAGGCTGTATAAGGTAGGATTTACCCGGCCATTTTCCAGTTTTTCAATAGCCTGCCTGTCTTTTCCGGCAGCACGGGCCAGATCGGCCTGGGTCCAGCCTTTGTTGGTGCGGAGTTCGACGATCCGTTTGCCTATTAATTTCTTTAGTTTGTCTTTTGTCACAATTCAAAGTTCCATCTTGTGCAGGAAAAAGATGTCATACAATAAGTTGACTTTTACCTGACTGATTTGTATATTGTCATATATTTATATGACATCATGGAAACACCGAAAACGGACTATCCCCCGGTACGAACTCCTGACACGGTTGATGTGATCCTATTTCTTATCCAGGAAGAGCTGAAGATCAGAAAAATATTCAATACCCTCCGGAGTATCGGTTTAGACGACTGTTCCTATCAACCTCACCTGGATGAGTTGATCCTGGCCTACATGGGTCTGACCGCCGAAACCAATGAAACATTAGACTTTTATTACACCCTCATGGAAACACACAGCGAAAAAATCGGGGCGGATAAGGATATGATTGCTAAGGAAGCGGTTGAAGTTTATGATGAATTAATGGCCGTACGCAAAATAAGCCCATTACCTTAGCCTGTTCGTTTTGTAAAGCTAGTCACTTAAGTTAGGCAACAGGTATAAATTGTCCTCTCTCATAGCACCTCAAGTCGATTGGTGATACTTTCTGGATGCTGAAATAAAATAGTAGATAAAGTATCCCGAACAAACTCTCATAAAAAAATCAATAACACCACCAATTTGCACATCGACATTATTGGCACTTTTTACAGTTGCAAAATGTATTGGTAATAACGTTTGGAAATATAATGATATGCCTTTAATTGTAGCCTTACCATTTAATCCAATTTCCAGCCCAATTTCCGGTACGAATAACAATAGTAGATTAAATAGAAACAAATGAAACAATAGAAGGAAAATAACCGGCTTCCATATGTTCTGTCCAAAATCGCTAAACCACTTGTTAGTACCGACGATTAAGTAGTTTCCGTAACTCCTCAATGTCTCAAACTTATGCCTGGAAAGCAATTCCAAATGAATCCTCATTTCATGCTTTTGAAACTCCAAAGATTCAATCTTATTTCCATTCTTACTAAACAAAGACTTCAATTGCCTGTACGATTCCCTTAAACTTATCAAAAAGTTCTCTTCACTGTTGTACACTCCTTTTCCGTAGGTTTCATTGATCCGGTAATCATTGTTCCATCTAAAATTATCGAACACAACTTCCGAAATATCTGTATCAATTAGGTTAACCAAACATTGCGAAGCTATGGTTACGTTGTTAAATTTTGTCTTGCCCATATCGCTGCTAATAATGCTCATTTTTTTTTTGATATCAGAATTCCTGACAATTATTGAGCCCTTGTTATTAAGGTTTTGAATTTCGACATTGGCCAATTCCGCACCATTGAAAATAATAGATGAATCATTCTTCAATATTACATTTCTGAAAATGAGTCTTTCTATTATTAAAAATAGTAAAACATTCGAATCTCGCTCAGGATATGGAAAGAGTGCTTCAACGTTTGGAGGTACTTGACCTGATTTTCTAGTGGGCGTCGTAAGCCCATACTCTCCCATCCCCTCAAACGAAAGCTCATTAAAATCACCTTCGATAATTGAAACATCGTTACAACTACATTCACTAAAAGCAACCGTCGTTGTTTCACAATGTATAAATCTAAGAACTACAATTGATGACTTCCTAAAATAGAACTTAGAATTGCGGCAATATTCAATACTTATTAAGGTCGACATTGTGACAAAATCAAATCTGCATTCAGCAATTGTACTATTATTGATTTCTACCGTGGAGCCACCACCGTTCAAATAACACTTTTCAGAGTCTATACTTTTAAACCGAACAGAACCACCATCTCTGTTAGTAACATTCACTATGTCGAATTTGCCTTCAGAAACTATTAATTGCTGAACACATGGTGTGATAATGTTAATCCTTCCTATTTTTGTTCTATCGCCATCTACTACAAGTTGTAATATTACATTTGGTCCAATTCCTGATAATTCGTCTCCCTTACAGTTTGTCAGTCCAACATAACTATGCTGATTCTCCGGGCTAAGGGTAAAGGTCTCAAATGAACAATCTACGAAGCGCCAATCCGCTATGCTGCGTTGGTGATGAATTTTCTTAAATATGCAGTTGTTAAATGTTATGCTTTTAGGTACTGCCGTTATATCGGCCCCGAGAGCATTGGTAACTTCAAAATCCTCGATTAACTCAACCCATTCTATAGCTTTTTTCCCTCTTATCAAGTTTAGGAATTCGATTTTGTTAACTTTTCTTCTTTCCTCCATAACAGAATGATACCTAATGTACTTCCTTGCAGTAACACAATATAATCAAAATAGGTGTACCTACGAAACGGGGATAACTGCGGAAGGAAAAATGCAGCGTGGGTCGGTGAGGTCCGCCGTCGTGATAGGGCAAAACCAGGATCGGTATTGCTTACATCACGCATTTATTTTCTCATAAGCAGCTCGGAACTGCTTTGGTGAATTGCCCTTGAAGCGTTTGAACTGCCGGTAAAAGAACGGCAGACTTTCGAAACCACATTCGTACGAGATCTGCGTGACGGACAGGTCCGATTCGATCAGCATTTTGCAGGCGGCATTGATCCGGTACTCGTTCAGAAAGGAAAAGAAAGGCTTGCTCATCATCTTGCTGAAAAAACGCGAGAACGATTCTTCCGTCATGTGGATCTCTCCCGAGATACTGCGAAGCGTGATCTTCTCCCTGTACTTATTCCGTACGTACTGGTGGATCCGGTTGATCCGCTCATGATCTTCGTGGTTGATCTCATCTTCAAAACTCCGGTCGCACAGGATCTTATAGTCGCGGGAAAGCGAAAGCTCCTGCAGGATCTGGAGGAAGAATAAAAGTTTCTCAAAGGGTCGCAACATGAGCATATGCGCCAGCTTGTCGCGCAGCCTCAGGGCTACGGCGTCGCCGAACTGAACACCTCTTACGGAAAGCTGAAGCAACTTCCGGATATCCTGGAATTCGATCCAGTCCGGACCCAGCAGGTCGCCGTTCCAGTGCACAACGATCGCGCTGGAGCTGCCCGTCTGCAATCCGGTATTCTTCCAGCAGTGGGGCAGGTTAGGTCCTAACAACACGAAGTCGTTCTCCTGAAAATTTTCAAAGCTGTTACCGGTATAGCGAACGCCGCGGCTCGACAGGATGTAGGTCAGTTCATACTCGGGGTGGTAATGCCAGGGGTTGTCGAACTCGTCGATCGTATACGAAAACGCCTTGAACGAGCTTGACTCCTGGGGATGTATCTTCTCGTACTGCGCTTTCATTATACCCTATTTTGCATGTTTAAACGAATGTGCCGGTGAACACATTACAAAATAAGGTACTTTTTGATCAAAATCAGCAAGAACGGTAACGTTTCTGAAGTGTTACTTTGATATCCTATTACGTCAAACGTCATTGGAAATGAATAAACTCGTTACCTCCTTACTCTGTTTCCCGTTGTGCTTCCTCGTTTTCAGTTGCTCCCGGGAAAATAAAAGTTTCGACCCCTCGGCGGTCGCGCTTCGATGGAAGCTCGTCCGGAACGATTACAAAGACCCCGGCCAGTTCCTGGCATCACTGACAGTCCGGAATACCTCGGACCAGAAGTTACCCGAAAAGGGATGGAAACTTTACTTCAGCCTGCGGTATCACGGCCACGACCTTACGTCTGTATCCCCTGACTTCACGATCGATCATGTCAGCGGAGATCTTTTTTCCGTTCAGCCTTCCGGGCATTTTAACGGCCTGGGTCCGGGTGACAGCATAGCGCTGGATTATACAGGCAAAAAACGGGTCGCCAATTTTCAGGATGTACCGGGCGGTTTCTTCTGGGTGAGTGACGATGCGGCTCAGTCCGCGGTATCGCTTTCGCCGCCAACGGTATACACAGACGCCGGATCGGAAAAACTGCCGGCCACCGACGCGAGGGCGATCTATACCTCCAACAGCACGATCGAAGACATCCCGGCCGGGAAACTACCCCTGGTCTTCCCTACACCCGCTCAGTACTTGCCCATCGATGAGTCGTTTTCACTGGATGCATCCGTTGTTATCACCGGCGACAGTGAATTCGAAAAAGAAGGACGCTACCTCTCCGGGGAACTGGAAAAGGTTATCGGCTCGAAGCTGGCCATCCAGAACGATGATGGTGGAAAACCTGCGATTGTCCTCCGGAAAAAGAAACTTGGCCCGGAAGCGTATCATTTAAAAGTAAGCGCACAGCAAATACTCATCGAAGCAAACGACGACAGGGGAATTTTCTACGGGATCCAGTCCCTTAAGACGATGCTTCCGCCGGCGGCATGGAAGTCCCCGCAAACGGTCATTGCGCTTAGCGGTGCCGATATAAACGATGGACCACGCTTTGCGTTCAGAGCCTTTATGCTCGACGTAGCCAGGAACTTTCATTCGAAGGAAGAGATATTGAAGGTGCTTGAACTGATGTCGCTGTACAAACTCAACGTATTTCATTTTCACCTCAGTGACGATGAGGGATGGAGGCTGGAGATCCCCGGACTTCCGGAGCTGACGGAAGTTGGCGCGAGGCGTGGTTTCCCGTTCGACAAAAACCAGCAGTTACATCCTTCTTATAAGTCGGGAGCGGCGCCGGAGTCGCCGGGCACGGGATATTATACCCGCGCCGATTATATCGAGATCGTCAGGTATGCGGCCATGCGGCACATCAGGGTGATCCCCGAGATCGAATCGCCGGGGCATGCGCGGGCCGCGATCAAAGCCATGGAAGCGCGGTATAACAAATACGCGAAGCAGGGATTTGAAGGCGACGCAACCCGGTACCTGCTGCACGACCCCGGCGATCAATCGGTGTACCTGAGCAACCAGTACTTCCGGGATAACGTAATGAATGTAGCGTTGCCGTCGACGTACGCTTTTATCGAAAAAGTAATCGACGAGATCATACAGATGCATAAAGAAGCAGGTGCACCGTTGACAGCCATCCATATGGCAGGCGACGAAGTACCGTTCGGTTCGTGGGAGAAATCACCGAAGGTGCTGGCATTCCTCCAGGATCACCCGGAGATAAAGTCGACGCGGGAACTATGGGGATATTATTTTGAAGAAATAAAGGCGCTGCTCCGGAAGAAAGGACTTTCCATTTACGGCTGGCAGGAACTTGTTGTCGGAACGCAGACGGAAGGCGACGGCGCTCATGTGATCAACCCGTCATTCGTAAGCGACGACCTGCAGGTGGATGCCTGGTGGAATATGTACGGAAATGAAGACGTACCCTATAAGCTGGCCAACACAGGTTACAAGACCGTTATGACGTGCTTCGATCATCTGTATTTTGACCTGGCCTACCAGGAATCTTTCGACGAGCCCGGCGACGCCTGGGTCGGTTACCTCGATATCGATAAAATATTTGCGTTCATTCCCTATGACTACTACCGCAACTTCAAAACCGATGTAAAAGGGAAAGCTGTTCCGGAAAACTATTTTGACGGCAAGGAGAAATTAACGGAGAAAGGAAGATCCAATATCGTCGGGATACAGGGTGCGTTGTGGGGTGAAAACCTGGTCTCGTCGGAACTTATGGAATACCTGCTGGTCCCGCGGCTGCTGGCGCTTTCGGAACGTGCCTGGGCTCCGGACCCGGCGTGGGCCCGGGAACAAAACGACGCCATGGCGGAAAAAATGTTCCGCGACGCATGGTCGCAGTTCGTCAATGTGTTGGGAAAACGGGAACTGCCGCGCCTGGACTACTACCAGGGAGGTGTCGGCTACAGGATACCGTCGCCGGGCGCGATCGTGTTGGACGATAACGTAACCGCTAACATACAATTACCCGGCCTCGCCATCCGTTATACGACGGACGGTACGGACCCGGGTCCGGAGAGTAACCTGTATGCCGGCCCGTTGTCCGGAAAAACAATGGTAAAACTGCGTGCTTTCGATAGCCGCGGACGGGGTAGTCACACGATTTCGATAATAAATAAATAACCAACTATAGCACGAGATGAAAAGCGACTTGTCAAATTACCACGAAACCGTAACATCGATCTTCCCGAAAATGTCCGCGAAGGATGCCTGGGAAAAATATAAACTTTCGAAAGATCAGGTGGATTTTTTTAAAGAGAATGGATACCTCGCCAACGTAAAACTGCTGGACGACACGCAGGTAGATCAACTCCGCCGTGAACTGGACGAGATTATGGATCCGAAGCATCCGGCCCACCATTTATTTTATGAATTCCATTCGAATGAGTCGAAGGATCCAAACGCTGTTCTGTTTCACTCCCTGGGCCACTGGCGTATTACGGGCGGCTTCCACGATGTGTTATGGAATCCGGCGTTTGTGGTTGCGGCGAGTCAGCTGCTGGGTAACCGTGCCGTACGGTTCTGGCATGATCAGTTGTTCTGCAAACCCGCTCATCATGGCGGCGTAGTTGCCTGGCACCAGGACTACAGCTACTGGACGAGGTCCGTTCCGATGCAACACCTCACCTGCTGGATCGGTCTCGACGACGCTACACGCGAGAACGGCTGTCTGTGCTACATTCCGAAAAGCCATCAATGGGGACTGCTGGACAAACCCGACCTCGCGGGAGACATGAACGGACTGGAAAAATTTCTTACCGAAGAGCAAAAAGGCGAGTTCCGGAATAAGGTATTCATCGAGATGAAAAAAGGGCACGGCGCATTCCATCACCCGTTGCTTGTTCATGGATCGTACGAGAACAAATCGCCGCGATCGCGGAGAGCCTTTGTACTCAACGTGTTCGCCGATGGTACAACGTCGGATACGGACGGCGAACTGTTGCAGGGTGTACCACCTATACCGAAGGGTAAAAAAATGGAGGGGCAGTTCTTTCCATTGTTGTATGACCCAGCATCGGCGAACTGACAGGCCAAAACACAAGTTTTACTGATCGACGCTTGCGCGAACAACTCAATGGCTGATGGTGAGTTGTTTTAACGCACTGCCGGCATCTTCCACGGGGAGCTTGCATACTTTATTCCGGCAAACGTAGATGATGGTACGCCCGGGTATCAGTTTGTTTTCCAGCAACGGAAGGTTCTCCGAGGTTCCTCCCATAAGGATCGCCGTGGGATGATATTCCCGTTCTATTTGCCGGCTTTTTATAAGGGCATCGGGACCAACAACGGCTACTTCGAAGGGTTGAAATACCATCGTTCCCATGAGCGCGGCCCAGTTCGCATAGTATGGTCCTGACGTTGTTACTTCCTTCAGCACCTGGTTCAGCATCGATACACTCATTGTGTTGTATGATTCGTCACCGTAATATTCGCCCAGCAAAAAAAGTACCTCAGCCATTACGGAATTGGATGACGGTATTACATTGTCCGCGATCTCCATCTTCCGCGCCACGAGGCCTTCCGCTTCGTCGGCGGTGTAATAGAACATCCCGGTGCGTTTATCGCGGAAATGTACGATGGCATAATCCGCCAGCGCCTTTGCCTTATCCAACCACGCAATCTCGAAGGTAGCCTGGTAGAGTTGGATGAATGACCGTGCCAGCAAGGCATAGTCATCCAGAAAAGCGTCGATCGTGGCTTTACCATCCTTGTAACTATGCCACAATGCGCCATTGTCCCTCATCATATGTTTCGATATGAATTGCGCGTTGGATAAAGCGGCCTGCAGGTAGTGCACCGCTCCTGTGCCAGAAAAGGCGTCGAGGTAGCCTTTCATCATGAGTGCATTCCAGGACAACAATATCTTGTCGTCAACCGCCGGCCTTATCCGCTTATCACGGATCGCAAACAGTTTTGTCCCGGCCGCATTCAATATCCTGGCGCATTCGCCGGACTTCATTTTCATTTTTTTAGCCAGTTCGTCAGCCGATATGGTGCGGTGCAGGATATTTTTTCCTTGCTCCCAGTTACCGGTATCCGTGACGTGGTAGTATTCCCTGAAAACTTTAGCGGTAACGCTGTCAAGCGCGCCGTCGATCTCAGCCACGGTCCAGACATAAAACTTACCTTCTTCACCTTCGCTGTCTGCGTTGACCGACGAGTAAAATCCTCCTTCGGGGGAAGTGAGTTCTCTTTTGATGAAGCGATGGGTTTCCGAGATCACGTCGGCATAGGCCGAATCCTTTGTCACCTGGAAGGTGTGCGCATAGAGGCTCATTAGCTGGCCATTGTCATAAAGCATTTTTTCAAAGTGCGGGGCCATCCATTTGTCATCCGTCGAGTACCGGGCGAAACCGCCGCCCAGGTGGTCCGTGATCCCGCCTTTCGAAATTTTGTCCAGGGTAAGCGTGACCAGCTGCAGCGCTTTTTTGTCGCCGGTGAGATGATGATGCTGCAATAAGAATTCCCACACTGCCGGCATCGGAAATTTCGGAGCGCCACTGAGTCCGCCATCCTTATAATCCAGCATAGGCTGGGCGTTAGCGAGAATCTGGCGATAGGTATCCTCACCAAAACCCCGTGTACTGTCTGCCGGCATACGGATCGCGTCGTAGGATTGTACTCCGTTCGTCAGGTCTTCCGCCTGCCGGACGATACTTTCGTAGTCAGTCTTATAGGCTTTCGACACCTGATTGAGCAACGTGATCCACTGCTGTTTCGGGAAGTATGTCGCGGCGAAAAACGGTTTGCCGTCGGGTAGTGCGAAGGCGTTCAGAGGCCACCCCGCGTTACCGGATATCAGCTGTGCGGCCTGAAGGTAGATCTGATCGATATCGGGGCGTTCTTCACGATCGATCTTGATAGCGACAAAATTGTCGTTCATGATCCTGGCGACGGCTGTATCCATGAACGACTCTCTCTCCATTACATGACACCAGTGACAGGACGCGTACCCGATACTTATGATCAACGGTTTGTTTTCCTTCTTCGCTTTTTCCAGGGCTTCCTCTCCCCATTCGTACCAGTCGACGGGATTATCGGCATGCTCCTTCAGGTACGGACTGCTGGCTTCACTGAGTCTGTTTGAACCCGGACCGTTGTTTTCACGGCGCACACAACTTAACGGGAGGCATACCAGCAGGCATAACGTGAACCGGATAATGAATGGAAAGGTCAAGCGTTAAGTTTTTTTAGGCTCATTCAGCAAGGGCAATGGTTTTGTTCCCATGTCGTACACCGGCACTATAGATCCGTAACCCTTCGTTGTTAATTCCCACGGCGACAGCAAATCCGTTACCGACTTTGATGAGCTGGATGTCTTTCACATTATAAGGTACAAAAAAGCCACTCTCAAAAGACTTCGTGGATCTGAACTCCAGGTTGCCCGTGCCTTTCAGGAACAGCCCCGGCGAGGCGTCCGCTGGAGTCGTTTCCACTTCCGTGTCGAACTTGTTACCGGCCAGCAAAATATCTTTCTTTCCATCGTTGTCGAAGTCCTCCACGATGATGCCCATGACAGCGGATAATTGCGCTTCCGTCGGAAGTCGTTTGACGGTCAGCCGGCCGTTGTCGTTGACCAGCATAACACTTGAAAACAGGTGGGCCTTCCGGTGCACGGCGTTTTCAATATCCTTACCGATTATCGTCGGCAGGTCGGACTGGGCAAAAGACGAATAGGTGGGAAACTTCTCGGAGATGAGCGGCATTTGTTGTGATGTACATTCCTTTCCGCGGATAGGGACAAGAACGGAATCCGCGATATAGCGGGCTAAAAAAATGTCGTTTGTTCCGTTGCTGTCAAAGTCCCGGGCGAAGACCTGGAAAGGTTTTTCCGCCGTTGCCCTGAATTTATAATTTTCGCCGATGTTACCCAGGATCAGATCCTGGTCGCCGTCGCCGTCGATGTCATCGCCGATCACTTTGTTCCACCATCCTTCCGTAGACTTCATTCCATACACGGCGCTGACATCCCCGAATTTTCCGTCCTTATACTCAAAGATCCGTACCGGCATCCATTCGCCGACGACGATCAGTTCCGCAGTCTTATCACCATTCAAATCCACCCACGCCGCGGAATTCACCATTCCGATGTCGTGCAAGGCAGTTGACACAACGGTGGTCTGGTCTATGAATTTTCCATTTTCGTTTATGAAGAAATAACTCGCGGGTGACTGCGGATAACCTCCGGCAACAACCTGGCCGCCGCGGAACAAATCGAGATCGCCGTCTCCGTCGACATCGTAAGGAACCACGCATGAACCGCTGCTCGCCGTAGCCGGCAATGTTCCGCGCCGGAAAGAACCTTTTCCGTCGTTGAGGTATAAACGATCCTGGTACAGTTTTGATCCTTCGGCAAATTCACTGCCGCCGCTTACCACGTACAGGTCTACGTCGCCGTCTTTGTCCGCGTCAAACATCGCGGAGCCCATGTCTTCGTATTGTTTGTCCTGTTCGAAAGAAACATTTTGTTTCCGGATGAACTTGCCGTTCTTCTGAAGATACAGCGCTCCCTCCTGCCCTGCCGCTCCGCCGACATACATGTCCGTCGTCCCGTCGTTGTCCGCATCTCCCGTAGAGATAAAAGGACCGCTGCGCGAAAACATATGGGGCAATAAAACCTGGTCTTTATATTCGTTAAAGTCGTTTTCTTTATGGGTAAAAGGAACGGGCAATATATCGGTTGTAGACTCGGCAAAAAGAACAGGATCGCCTTCGCGTTTTACGGAAGGCTTCACAGCCTGATCGTACTTTACGCTGAGCATCTGGTTTACCTTGACGCCGGACAACAGGTTCTCTTTCCCATCGCTCCAGCGTACCCTGACACTGTCAACTTTGTCAGTTTTGCCCAGTCCAAAGTGAACGACCGGATCATTGGACGACAGGTATCCGCGTACGGTCTTGTTTTCGAAGTATTGTTTCTGCCCGTTGGTATACAAGGTGACTTTTGCGCCAATACCGTCTGCGTTGCCCTTCGGACCGTTCAGCTTTACTTTCAGGTAGTGGTTGCGTTCGGATGACGTGTTTTCATAGATAAAGGCTTCGTCGTCGAGGTTGTTGATCACCAGTTCCAGGTCGCCGTCGTTGTCAAGGTCGCCGATTGCCGCGCCATTGGAGAAACTCGTATGTTCAAATCCCCATGCACCGCTGACATTTTCAAACTGCAGGTCACCGTTGTTCCGGAAGAGGTAATTTCTCACTTTGATAGGATCGTACACGTTGATGAACTCCTTGAATCCCCGCTGAAGCATATCCTGCGGCGACTGGTACTTGTGCCTGTTGTTTTGAACGAAGACGGCCATCTTGTCCTTTACATCCCCGTCGAACACATCGCGTTTATAACCGTTAGCCACAAAAATGTCGCGGTTGCCGTCGTTGTCGAAGTCGGAAAGCAACGTCGACCAGCTCCATTCTGTTTTCGCCACACCTGACATCTGCGATATCTCGCTGAAAAAAAGGTTTCCCTGGTTCAGGTGAAGCGCATTGTGCATGTATTGTTTATGCATACCGCTGTTTACAATCGCGTTAAATCCTTCCACGTCCATGGAAGGCATGGATACTTTCGACCGTTTATAATCCTCCGGCAACATTTCGCTGACCATGATGTCTTCCAGCCCGTCGTTGTTGATGTCCGCGATATCCGTACCCATCGAATACATCGAAATATGATTGGTCGCCTTTTTGATCTGCTCCTTAAAGGTTCCGTTCTTCTGGTTGATGTACATGTAGTCGCCTTCGGCAAAATCATTCGCCACAAAAATGTCGGTATATCCGTCGTTGTTCAGATCGGATGTCACGAGACTCAGTGCATAACCGAAATTGCCCGTTATACCTGCTTTTTGCCCGATCTCCCTGAATTTTCCTTTTTCATTCATGTACAGTTTATCCCGGCTCCGGCTGGGGGACAATTTTTTCTGCTTCACCATCTGCGTCAGGGGAAGGTCGAATGAATCGGGCCTGTTGGTGATGTACACATCCAGGTCGTTGTCATTATCCATATCAAAAAAGGAAGCGTGAATGGAATAGCCGGACTCGTCAAGACCATAGGCGGCTGCTTCCTCCTTAAATGTCTCATCGCCCTGGTTGACGTACAGCAGGTTCCTGCGTTGTTCTTCCGTATCCTGCCAGCCGCCCTTGCACACATAGATATCCAGAAAACCATCCGCATTGATATCCACCATAGTCACCCCGTTATTCCATTTCCCGTTACCACCTACGCCGGCGGTTTGGGTAATGTCCCGGAACTTCAGGTTGCCTTCGTTCAGGTATAATTTATTTGGCACTTCATTGCCCGTGAAATAAATATCGGAAAGGCCGTCGTTGTTGATATCGCCGATTCCAACACCGGCGCCGTTGTAGACATAGGCGAATACGTCGAAGAATGTAGTGTGATTTTCGTCAATGTTGTTTTGGAAGGTTACGCCACTGTGTGAGGATGCTACACGTTTAAAAACCTGATCCGTGCGGACGCTGGTCTGCGCTTCTTGTGTGATGGCTTCCTTCTTCCCGCTGCATCCGATAAACAGCAGGGAGATGAGCAGAAGCGAGGTTTGGGCTGGATATGTTTTGATCTGCATGGCTCGTTGATTTTTTTTTGATACACTTCTGTTCCGTTAGTTGGTAATCGGTTGCGTATTCGTCACGTATAGCAATTTACGAATATTAGGTCAGGTGGAAACAAGTGATGACGTTCATTCATGCTTACCTTCCGTATGGGTCAGATATTTTTTCCACACCACGGCGGCCACGTTGCGGCCAAGGGCCAGGCCTTCGGTATTGTCGGACTGAATATGATATCCGCCCAGGACACGGGACATACCTGCCATATCAGCGGTTTCGGTAAAGGTGGAGAACTTCAGTATGACCGTATCGCCCGGGCGTTCCGGTTCGGTCAACAAACCGGGCACTAATCTCACCTCCTCGCCGAACGTATCGCTTCCGGTGAACAGGCGCAGCGTTTCGGAGCATGCACCGCTTACACAACTGTGCCCGGAGACATAACTGGGAAACGGCGGGCATAAAAATGTATCGGGAGAATAGGGTCTCCATTCCTTTCCTTTTATCTGTGTCATTCCTTTTTCAGGACCGGCCCACGCTTTTATCACCTGGTCTTTGAAATAATCGTGGACCAATGTGTAGGGGCGTGCGTAATCGTAGTACATCTTGGCATCCCAGGCTGCGATGAATGCATCCATAGCAGCCATCTCGACGAGGAAATACATCTTTACATCATCGTCCAACGTATGCTTGTCGCGTACCGACACTTGCTGGGCAAAGACGAGCCAGTGTCCGGCCTGCTGTACCGACTTGGGTCCGTCCCGCATAAACTCCACCAATGCACGCTGCTCGTCGGTCAGGTTCGATTGCAGATCGACGACTTCTTTCACCTCCATGGCGAGCTGTGGTGATCCGATCGCCGGTGGCGGTCCGGGTCTCAGCTGGGACGGCGAATCCAATGCGAGGGGAGTTACTTTTCCCCATTGCGGCGTAAGGCATGCCGGCGCAAAACGTCCGCCTTCACCGTCGGCAAAATACTTGGGTTGCCAGCGGCCGAGATCTTTCAGATTGTCCGCGTCGTTGACCGGCATATATCCGGTGTAGTCGGAGTAACGTGTACCATCACCGTTGGGCATTGTTCCCGTCTCGTTGGAACCATCGTGAAGTCTGGCTTCGATAACGCTCTTGGCGGCCAGGTTACCGATGCCGGCGGCGGTGGAAGGATCGAGTGATGTGTCGTCGGGATCCATTCCGAATTCCACCATCCTTGCTCTCAGCAACAGCGAGTCGGAAAAATAATATTCCGACATAGCCCTGAATGCCGCATAGCTGACGGCGATCTCCTTGTTTTTTAATGTGCGTTCCGGCGCGGGACGTCGCTCTACGCCCTGGAGATAAACGGGCGCGGCCTGTTCATCGTACCGGCTCCACGCGTCGAAAACGGAGATCCACACCAGGGCGAGTATCCGTGACGTGATGGTAGGCCGGGGCCGGAAGTTTTCGGTATCATTTGCCGTACACTCCAGCGAAATTTTCCCCCACTTGAAAGCGATATTGTCCTCGCCCAAAGGTTCCTGAGCGACGTTCTCGGTGCCTGTGTTGACCGGTGAACAAGATGGAATACAGAACACCAGGAAAAGTATAATGCGGAGAGATTTCATCCTGAAAAAATTTTACTTTCCGAAGCCGGGGGTTTCAGAAAGAAAGGTACAAAATAGGAAAGTTGTAAGGTGACGATCGGGGTAAAAACAAAGGAGCCGGAGAAAGATTCTCCGGCTTGCCTTCATTCTATGAGTCCCAAACGTTAGTAAAAAATTTAATACCCGTCATTTTGCGGATAGCCGCCGACGGTCCGGTCGATCTGCGCCTGAGGGATCGGCCGGAGGATATGAAATGGTTTGATATTCGTCGCACCGAGTGGATTATACTGGGTTACGTATTCCACCAGTTTGCCAGTGCGGGCGAGGTCGAACCACCTGAGTTGTTCGGCGTCCAGTTCAAGCGCTCTTTCCTGGAGGATATAATCCAGTGTAACATCGCCGGATGTAATCTGCATTTCCGCAGTCTTTCCCGGTTTGGCAGCCCTGGTGCGGACGACGTTAATATCGTCTGCGGCTAGTTGAAGTTTGGTTTGCTGGAAGCGTGCTTCGGCGCGCAGCAGCAACGCATCCGCCAGCCTCATCACGAACCAATCCCTGGATCCACGTTCCCACTGGATGGTCGGTCTTCGCGGGTCGAAGAATTTGGCGATGGTAGGAAACAACCGCTCATTATAAAAATACGGATCCGATGGATAGTAGTTAGGGTCGGATGTCGGAAGTGTGCTTGCCGGATAGGATGCTTTCGTCCTTGTGATCACCGTATACCTCACCTTGAGTTTTTCGTCACCCAACCATTTCGCATCCTGGCCGGGACCAGGTATGAAGAGGGCGGTATCGCCTAGTGCAAAGCGAGCCTTGCCGACATCTCCAGCGGTTACGACGGTGCCATCGGCCTTTTTAGCTCCCATGTCAACGTGTACCTGTTTCCATTTAGGGATACCGTTACCGGATGTACGATTATCATTGCAGTACCACACGTGCTTATACGTATCCTCGTAGCGCTGATCGTTCTCTCTGGCATCAGCCCACAGATCGATGAGGTGGTCGGTGGGGCGGAAGCGCTTAAACGGCCGGCCGTTGGCGATATCACGGATCATACCGGGCTGGATATCGTACTCCATTCCGAAATACAAGTGACCGCGGTTACCCACGCCCGTATCGCCGCCGTTAAGGATCAGGTCGGTGGAATATTGAATAGCCCAGATCACTTCGCTGTTCAGCTGGTTATCCTGGTTCCACAATGCGGCATGTGAAGCAACCAGTGCAAAGTTATAGTCGGCGATGACACTGGTCAGGAGTGTTTCGGCTGTAGCGAAGTCGCTTGCCGATCCGAAGGATTTGTAACCCCGTGTAAGCAGCGCTTTACCCAGCAGGAACTGCGCGGCGGGTTTTGTTGCACGGCCGTAGTTGCTTTGTGTAGCCGGCAGGTTAGCTATCGCAAATTCAAGGTCCGGGATGATTCCTTCCGAATAGATCGTTGCCTGGCTGGTCTTGTTAGCTGTTACCTGCGGACCGATGGTTTCTTCGAGGCTGAAGTGTACATCGCCCCAGGTCTGAACAAGGTAAAAGTAGTAGAACGCGCGCAGGAACCTCACTTCCGCCTGACGGAGAAGTTTTAACTCCGCCGAAATCGTCGTTGAGGATTCCGAACGGTTCATCACGGCATTCGCCTGGTTAATACCCTGGTACAGGAACGTCCATTGCTGTTGCAATATATCAACGCCTGCATTCAATGTATTATCGTAGAAGTTAAAACCCTTGTAACCACCGTCGGCACCGTTGGTATGCGTGTCGGTTCCGAATACGGTAATAGAGTATGCCCGCTCATTGCTGTAGATTTCGCGCAGGAACGAGTAGGTGGCATCCACGGCATCTTCAAGTCCGGCGGTTGTTGTATAGTAACTTCCCGCAGAAACACCGGACACCAGTTTTTCGTCGAGATAATCACTGCAGGACTGAACGCTTAGCGCCACGAACGCCAGTGCTGCTATTATCGATTTTGTTATTTTCATTTTCATGATCATTTCTTTATTAAGTTCTTTCCTTAAAAGGATAATTCGATTCCACCCAGGAACAGTTTGTAAGACGGCATTTCCCCGGATGTAACGTTACCGGCTCTTTCAGGATCAAACAATTTGTACTTGGACCAAATGATCGGGTTTTGAGCTGTTACATATACCTTCAGTTTTGTCAGATGAAGTTTGCTGACAATGTTCGACGGGAGGCTGTAACCCAACGATACGTTGCGCAATTTTACGAAGCCACCATCCATATACTGCAGGGAAGATCCATAAGTGATGTTTTCCTGGTTCTTGTTTGGTCTTGGGTATTCATTAGTCGGGTTGTCGATCGTCCAGTAATCCACATCAAGGTTATTATAGCGGGCCTGCATGGTTGCCTGGCTGTTGCTGAATTCGCTGCGGATCATAAAACCGAGGCGATAGTAGAAGAGGAAGGAGAATTCGAAACCTTTGAACTCAACCTTGTTCGACAATCCGCCGTACGCTTTGGGAACGTCGTTACCCAAAACCTTTCTATCGTTGGTGAGATCAATTTTTCCGTCGTTGTTGATATCTTCCACTTTGATCTCGCCCGGGAACTGACCGTAGGCAGCTGCCGCGTCTTTTTCGTCCGCCTGCCATATTCCGATCTTGTTGTAATCATAGAATACCCTGATCGGTTGGCCTATAAACCAGCCGTTTCCGACATCGCTGATCTTCTCTCCGTTAGGTCCCCGTTGGGCAAGGTCGACGATCTTTTCGTTCAGACTACCCAAATTGAATTCAGCCGTCCATTTAAGACCGTTTGGCCTGTCAAGAATGGTAGACATCAGGGTAACTTCGAAGCCTTTGGTTTCTGTTCCGCCTATGTTCTGAAAAATACCGGCATAACCGGAAGTCGGTGGTAACGCCCTGTTCAATAACAGGGAAACTCCCGTGGATGTCTGATAATAATCCACATATCCGTTCAACCGGCCGTTGAATAAGCCGAAGTCCAATCCCACATCGAATGATTCGGAAAATTCCCAACCCAGATCCGGGCTGGGTATCTGATCAAGTCTGAATCCTTTTGCATCCACGTTGTTCCAGTCGTACAACGATGGGGCTAATGTTCCTTGTGTCCGGTAAGGATCAACGGCGGTGTTACCCACCTTGCCGTACGATGCACGGAGTTTCAATTCGCTGATCGGTTTAACACCGGCCATAAAGGCTTCGTCTTTGATCCTCCATCCAACAGATACGCCGGGGAAACTGCTCCATTTGTTTCCCGGAGCAAGGCGTGAAGAACCATCCCACCGCATACTCGCCTGGAACAGGTATTTACCTTTGTACGAATAATTCACCCGACCCATATACGACAACAGCCTGTATTTCTGAAAATCGGAGCTGTATGACGTAACGGTACCGAGGCCAAGGTTATGCCATAGTGATGTTTCGTAGGGAAGATTGGCAGCCGCTGTCTGACTGGTCTCAATCTTTTGTTCCGCGGTACTTTGCAAAAATGTCAACCCGAGGTTGTGTTCGCCAAAGGACCGGTTATACGTAAGCAGGTTCTCCTGCGTAAAGCCCGATTGCTGGGCCTTTCCCAGGGAAGCATACGGTGTACCATTCTTCCTGGTGTTCGTGAATTGTCCTTCGAAAATACCCTGCTGATAGTGCCAGAGGTCCTGACCAAGGAGGAATTTATATTTAAGCCCTTTGATAATCTCGATATCGGCATAAACAGACGAAAAGATCCGGTTTATTTTCCGCTCGTCCACCCGCTTGCCGGGAACCAGTTCGCTTAAGGGATTCGAACGGATACCATCTGAAATGGGCAGAAAGATGATGTTTCCGTCCGCATCATAGGGTAACCCCAGGGGCGATTGGTTTACAGCTTCCGAAATCACCGAACCTGAACCCCAGTTTTGTACTGAGTTTGAAAAAAGTGACGAAACCCCTATCCTGATCTTTTTGTTGATATCGTGATCAACATTGATCCGGCCTGTGTATCTTTTATAGTCAGTACCTTCGATCAGGCCGTCTTCTTTAAAATTACTGAAAGCCAAACGGACGAACGTCTTCTCCGTACCTCCGGAAATACTTAACTGGTTATTTAACTGCGATCCGTTTTGGTAGATCAGATCCTGCCAATCGGTTGACAAACCGTTTTGAACGGAGTTCAATTCCACGGCGTCGTTAAAAACCGTAGCGTCCGCCGGGATTGTTGATCCGGCATCTCCCCAGGCTGCGCGCCCGGACTGGCCATTCGCCGCAAGACGGTTCGCTTCACGTTTCAGGTTTGCAAACTGTTCGCCGTTCATCATAGGTATTAACTTGAATGGTTCGGCGACGCCATAAGACGTTGAGAAATTAACAGAAGTTTTTCCAGCCTCACCGCGCTTTGTCGTGATCAGGATCACACCGTTTGAACCTCTTGACCCGTACACCGCTTGGGAAGCAGCATCCTTAAGCACTTCAACGGATGCTATATCTGCGGGGTTAAAATCACTGATTGACTGAACACCTCCGGAAGTCATGGGAATACCATCGACAACAAAAAGGGGATCGTTCGATGCCGTCAGGGACCGGCGTCCGCGAATGGTTACCGTCGAACCCTGACCGGGTCTTCCTCCCTGCTGTAAAATATCAACACCTGCGATCTGTCCTTTCATAGCCTCCATCGGATTTCCAGTTGGAATCTTGGATATCGCTTCGCTGCTGATAGAGGAAATCGAGGCCGTTACATCACGCTTTTCCTGGGTTCCGTATCCAACTACGATCACCTCGCTCAATGACGTCACATCTGCCGCCATCGTTACATCTATCGTGCTCCGTCCACCGATGGGTTGTTCCTGGGTGGAGTAACCGATAAACGAGTAGACCAGCGTACCTTCGGCATTACCGGACGGTACGTTTATCGCATAGCGGCCGTCCGCATCCGACGTGGTTCCGTTCGAGGTACCTTTTACAATGATGTTCACTCCCGGAATCCCTGTCCCTGTCTCGTCTGTAATTCGTCCCCTGACAGCATCAGACTGCATAAAAAGGGCGGATTCGGACGAGTGGGCGGCAAGTAAAGGAGAACAGATGAGCAGTATCCATAACATGGATAACCCGGTTAGAGTAAAGTTTTTAATCATAGATATTGAGGTTTGTCATAGGATTATGACGAAAGAACAAACGTTGTACCTGACAACGCAGACGGGTTTTTGTGTCAAAAGCACATTTAAAAAATAAAGCGCCGTCCCCGGCGCAAAAAAGCGCTTCGCCTGATCAACGTCCGTCAATCAGGCTACACCGTCCAAAAAATGCTGAAAAAAAGTCCTAAAAAGCGGTTTTTTCGAATGCAGCCGCCTGCTTGTTAAGCTCTTCGGAGGTAATCGTACTGCCGGAATGAATAATAATCCGGTATTGAAAACTCACCTTTTCCCCCTTCTTGAGGGACAGGTTCAACTCTTCTTTCCCTTCGCTGAAAACCTTTTGACCAAGGGGATTCGCGGCGAACAGGCCATAACCACGTGCATGCCAGTAGGTCGGATATCCGGGGTTCGAAGGATGGTCAATGATCGCGATGGAAATCTTTTCGCCGTCTTTTGTACCGTTCAGGCTCGCCCATGTCGAGCGCTTTCCCCATACATCGTCGCCTTTCAGTCCGTCATGATTCAGATACATACCGGTAGACTCTGCGGTACCTGTCGGCGGTACCGTTGTGACATTGCCATGCGCATCCACGTACTGGCTCTTTTCTTTCGAGGGAAGTTCGAGTTGCCTGGCCACGCGGATGGCGAGCATACCGTCTTTGACATCCTTGAAGACGACCTGGTCTGCAGCCGCGACGAGTGTACATGCCCGGTCGATTATAAAATCGTTACCGTTCTTACGGAACACAAAATGTGTAATCTCTTCCAGCAACACCTTCCCGTCGGGGTCTACCCAATTGCTGGACGTACGCAGATCCGCTACATTCTTTTTACTTTCGGAAGAGAGTATTTTCTGATGGCGGATGGAACCGTAATGCGGTTTCTTCTCCGGAGGTATAGCCGTACTGTTATTCCAGAAATCAAAACCGTTAACGCTCTCGTAATTTAACCAGAGTCCCAGGTGATGGGGGTGATCGGTACGTTCCCCAGGTACCGGGGCGACAGGGTAACCCCTTGTTACCGTCACCCCGGACACTGTTTTAATGGGAAAAAGAACAGGCTTCTCCGTCGAATCAAAATAGCAATAGGCTGTGAGCAGCTTTCCGGCATACCGGACTTCCACTTTTTTTTCTCCCGGTTTTTCAACGAGCGAAAAACCCTTCTGCGCACGCACACTCACGGCAAGCAACATCAACCCGATTAAAAAAAGACCTTTTCTCATTTTCGTTACGTCGCAAATAAATTAAATATTGAACGGTTTGTCGCCCGCCATTACTTCCTGCCTGGCTTCATCGAACGTCACTTTCGTTCCCGTTCTGGCAGCGGCGTTCGCCATGATACAGGCGATCGCATGGGAATATCCCGCCTCTACCGGCGCATTGGTTTCCTTACGGCTTCTGACACACTCCATCCAGTTCTTCATGTGGTTGGATGTCAGACTATCGCCGCCGGTGTTAGCTCCTGTTTCCACTTTTTCGTCAATTTTCTTCAGACTCATCTCGGGCAGCAAATTCGCTTGCATACCCATTGACTTAGCATGGCGTTCCGTTAATCCTCCGTAAGGTGAGATCATGTTTGTGTTCAGGTTCATTTCACCGCCATTGGAATAGTACAGTTCCTTCGGCTGATCTTCGCCATTATGCATCCTGGATGAAAAGGTAACCTGGAAGCCGCTTTTCGGATCGTTTTGAGGTCCATATTCAAATACTGCTGTGAGCGTATCAAAATTCTCACGGCCGTCTTTCCAGAAATAAATACCACCGTTGGCGACGCAGCTCCTGGGGTGCTTCAGACCGGAGAACCAGTGAACGGTATCGATCTGGTGACTCATCCACTGACCCGGTAACCCCGATGAGTAAGGCCAGAATAAGCGGAATTCCAAATGCTTACGGGCGCTGAAAGGCTCCGAAGGACGGTTCATCTGAAATCTCTTCCAGTCCGTATCGGCCTCCTTCATTCTTTCCACATCTTTTATTCTCCTCCAACGGCCAGGCTGATTAACATTCCACGTCAGTTCAACCATGGTGATATCTCCGAACTTACCTTCCTTCACGTAACGTGCTGCTTCGTGATAGTTTGTTCCGCTTCTCCGCTGAGATCCGATCTGAATGATCTTTTTGGATTCTTTGATAGCCTTTAACGCGGCACGGTTATCGTCCATCGTTTCGGCAAACGGCTTTTCGATATAGGCATCGCATCCCGCACGCACGGCTTCAATACCGTGTAACGCGTGCTGAAAATCCGCGGTGCTGATGATAACGGCATCCACATCCCTGGAAGCGTACAGCTCATCGTTATTTCTATAGGTCTTGATATCATGACCCATCTTTTCCTTCAGCTGGGCCTGCCCCTCTTCTCTCCGCAGTCTCCAGATATCGGAAACACCGACAATATCAAAGTTCATTTCCTTGTGATGGTTCACGAAACAAGGTAACAATGAACCGCGGAAGCGGTCAGAAAATCCCACAACCCCCACCCGGACACGATCATTTGCCCCTATAATATTAGCGTAACTTTTTGCACTGAAGCCCAATGCTCCGAAATAGGTGCCCGCGGTAGCCAAAGCAGATTGCTTGATGAATTTTCTCCTTGAACTTTTCATACGTTTATATTTTGGTTAAGCTAATTTCAACACTTTAAGGAGAAGTTCATCTTCCCGGCTCCTATATTATATAGAGCACCAGGCATATCCCCTTCTTTTGAGACTTGATTTTTGCGGAAAACCCTTACAACACCGTCTATTAATTCGTAAACGGCGATATCATCCCTTAACCGGTTAAATGAGAACTCAATATCCGTTCGGTTGATCGGTGGCCCACATGCCGTAAACTTAAGGGCAAGGGATGAACGGCGGGTGGCCAATTGCGTAATGAACGGCTGCAAATGCGAAGAGCTGCTCAAAAGGCAGCTCTTCGGTAATTGAAAATCATAATGGACGGCTAATAGCGTTTTCGCTTGTGTTCGGCGATCCGGGGTCGTTTTACATAACTGCTGCCTGTGGATTTGCCACGCTTGTAATCACGTCCTGAGGATTCACCCCTTGAACTCGGCCCACGGTCCTCCGTAATTTCAACCCGTACCTGCCGGCCCTTAAATTCCACGCCTTTAAAACCATTGAGAATAGCGTCCGTTTTTTCTTTTTCCACTTCGAAAAAAGAATATGCGCCTTTTAATTCGATCCGTCCGATGGAACGGCCATCCACACCGCAAGCGTCGTCGATGAATGCCAGCAGATCTCCTTTTTCGAGGCCGTCCATTTTACCGAGGTTGATAAAAAAACGGGCACCCGAGATCGAATCGCGGCTACTGTCGCCGCTGCTGCCAATAGTCCTCCTGTCGTCCTGGTTCAGGTCCGGCGCGTTGCGGTAGTAATCCAGGAAGCGGTTGAATTCGATAGATGCAAAACGTTTGATCAGTTCCTGTTTGGTAACATCTTTCAGCTCTTCGTAAACAGCTGGTAAGAACGCCTCGATCTCCGCTTCATTTACTTTTACTTCACGCACCTTATGCATCAGGGCTATCAGCTGTTTTTGACAAACCTCCGGACCGGTTGGAACCGTCATCCGTTTGAAGGTTGATTTTAATGTTTTCTCCAGTTGCCTTACCCTTCCCAATTCGCGTTTGGATATCATGGCGATGGAGATCCCTTTTTTACCGGCGCGGGCTGTACGTCCGCTCCGGTGCGTATAGAATTCCATTTCGTCAGGAATGTTCATGTGGATAACGTGTGTGATATCCTCCACATCGATTCCGCGGGCGGCCACATCGGTGGCGACAAGTATTTGCAGCGATCGCTGGCGGAATTTTACCATCACACGGTCGCGCTGTTGTTGGGTCAGATCACCGTGCAACGCATCGGCATTGTACCCGTCTTTCATCAACATCTCGGCTATACGCTGCGTGTCGATACGGGTACGGCAAAATATGAGGCCGAATATTTCAGGGTTGTAATCCAGGATACGTTTCAACGCGGGATACTTGTCCTTTTCCTGAACCATCACATAGGCGTGTTCGATGTTGACGTTCCCGACGTTTTGTTCGCCGACGGTAAGTTCGAAAGGATCGCTCATGTAATTCTTCATGATCGACTTGACCTCCCGGGGCATCGTGGCCGAAAAGAGCCAGGTATTTTTGGTATCCGGTGTAAACGAAAGGATCTTATCGAGGTCTTCCTTGAAGCCCATGTTCAGCATTTCATCGGCTTCATCGAGCACGACGTACTGAATGCTTCCCAGGTTGATCGCTTTCCGATCGATCAGATCGATCAACCGGCCGGGTGTTGCCACGATGATCTGGGCTCCCTTCTTTACCTTACGGATCTGTTCACTGATACTGGAACCGCCATAGACGGCTACGATATTGAATTTTTTGAATTTTTCCGAAAAATTCTCAAGGTCGCTGGTGATCTGAAGTCCCAGTTCGCGTGTCGGGGCGAGCACGAGGGCTTGCGTATCACGGCTGTTATCATCCACGAGTTCAAGCAGCGGCAGACCAAATGCGGCTGTTTTGCCGGTTCCGGTCTGGGCAAGTCCCACAAAATCACGGTTCCCTTTAAGTAAGACAGGAATGGCTTTTTCCTGTATGGGAGTGGGTATTTCAAAGCCGATTTGGAGTACCGACTCAACCAGTCCCCTGGACAGGCCCAGGGATTCAAAAGATTTCATTAAAAATTGTTAATTAAGGTGCAAAGGTACGCTATTTATATTGAAAAAAATCGATACGATCCAACACCGTTTGCGGCATGGGCGCATGGACCGGTTTGCCGAAGAATATAGCGAAAGCGTTCCGGGAAACAGAATAAAGGGCCGGTGCCGCATTGTTGACTATTGAAAGAACTCAATTATATTTGCCCTCCTTCCGGTAGTCAGCACGGGAGGGTGAAATAGGGGGCATTAGCTCAGCTGGCTAGAGCGTCACGCTGGCAGTGTGAAGGTCATCGGTTCGACTCCGATATGCTCCACCCGAAATAGCTCCGGTTAACCGGGGCTATTTTTTTTGTGCTACTGCATTCGATTCCGGTCGATAAAATCGCGAAAGGATTTCTTATACGTTTCGCCGATCGGCAACATGACCTCCCGGATCTGGACATCCCCTTTGTGTATAGCATCAATGGCATTCAGGGCGACGATAAAAGAATTGTGAATGCGGATGAACTCGTCGGCCGGCAGTTGATCCTCCAGTACTTTGAGGCGTTGCAAACTGACGATTTTTTGCGTCTTCGTATGGATCGTGACATAATCCTTCAGCCCTTCCACATAGAGTATATCTTCCAGCCGGATCTTCACCAGCTTTGTTCCATCCTTGACAAAAACAAAAGGCCGGGTCGTTTCTTCCGTCGTCTTCTCAGGCACTGTCTGCTTTACTTCCAGACGCTGCGTCACTTTGTCTACGGCGCGCAAAAAACGTTCGAAGGTGATCGGCTTGAGCAGGTAATCGGCTACATCCAGCTCATATCCCTCGAGCGCGTATTCGGAATAGGCGGTGGTCAGCACCACAAGAGGTTTCTTTTGCAGGATCTTGAGTAAAGAAATACCCGTCAGTTCCGGCATCTGGACGTCGAGGAACATGATATCGACAGGATTGTTGCGCAGGACGTCAATGACGGCAACGGGACTTGAACACGCCTCTACCAGATTTAACGTCGGGACTTTTTTCACATAGTCGATCATCAGGTTACGCGCCAGCGGTTCATCCTCGACGATCACACAATTCAGTTTCACGATAAAATAAGGTTGAGTTTCACCAGGTATTTGTCCGCGGTTTCCGTGATAACCAATTGATGTTTCTCCGGGTAGCTGAGTTCGAGCCTGCGCTTTACATTCTGCAAGCCAATCCCGGATTTCTCACCTATTTCCATTTGCTCCGATACTTTACTGTTCTCAACGATATAGACGCACTCCTTACCCGTCAGCAGGATAGAAATGTTCACCCATGCTTTCGGGTTGCTGTTGCTCACGCCGTGTTTAAATGCATTCTCCAGAAAAGTTATAAAAATCAGGGGAGTAATCCACACGTTCTCTGTGTTTCCGGATATTTCCAGTTTAATGGGGATCTGGTCATTGAGCCGGAGGCGCTCCAGGCTGATATAACTTTGCATGTATTCAATTTCCTTGCTGAGCTGTACCTTCGGGTGATTCGAATCATAGATCATGTACCGCATCATCTGCGAAAGCTTCGCGATCACCTCCGTCGTGTTATCCGACTTGCTATACGCCAGGTAATAAAGATTGTTCAGCGTATTGAAGAGGAAATGAGGATTGATCTGCGCTTTCAGAAAATTGAGCTCGGCCATCAGTCTTTCATTCTCAACCTCTTTTTTCTTCGTTTCGAATTCAAGCCACTCCACGGCGAAGCGAAGCATCGCTACAAAGATCACAATAAAAAGATTGGTCGTAATCACCTGGACGAGGAAGCGCGTCCGGTACAAATATTCTTCGTTACCGGAGAACCCGTCGATCAGATACCGTTCAGAGTAGACCCGGAAGAACATGACGATCCCGAACGGGACGACGAATTCCAGCAGGTAGAGCCATACATTCCTTTTTTTAAGAAAGCGGGGAAGAAGAATAAAATAATTAACATAGGAGATCATCGATGCAAATACAACCTGAATTGCCGCAATCGTTATCACCCGCTCCCAGTCGAGTTCCCGTCCCCTCCTGTATGAACTGATCTGGTACAGAAAGAAAGACAGGTACACACACCAGAAAGAAAGGTGCAACAGCACAACCCGATTACGTTGAAGGTAAGATGACATGATAGCCGGAATTGAAAACAGTTTAAAGGTAGTCCTTCCGCGATAATCCAAGTGGCATTTCCCCGACTTTTCTACCATCCTTTTGCTTTTATCGACGGATACATACCATTCGTCCTGCTGGTCCTGTCGGTCGATTAGTTGACGGAACTGTCGAGTGAAACCGCCCGCTCGTATAATAACGTTCCACAGGTCCTAACAAAAGCACTTCCTTTGTAGTTAAAGACAATATGGAAACAGTTTTTTTTCCGGTGTCTGCTCTCTAAATCATTTGTCAACTTATAATGAAAAAATTATTTACTCTCCTTCTTAGCGCCGGTCTTTTTATCGGTGCCTTTGCCCAGGAGCCTGCGGCACAAAAAGGTAATGCAAGGATCGCCGGTTCTGTCGTCGATGCGGACAACAACCTGCCGGTTGAATTTGCGAACGTTGCACTGGTTGACCCGGCTACGGGAAAACCCGTCGACGGATCGGTCTGTGACGACAAAGGACATTTTATTATCAATAAGGTAGCCGAAGGTAAATACACGGTTTCCATTTCCTTTATCGGATACGAAACACAGACGATCGAAAATATTGTCATTGAAAAAAGAGGTGATGTGAACCTGGGTATCGTCAAACTCGCGACGAGCTCAAAAATTCTTAACGAAGTAGTCGTGGAAGGTCAGAAACAACTGATAGAAGAGCGCGTCGACCGTACGATCTACAATGCCGAAAACGACGTGACCACCAGAGGCGGTGATGCCACGGACGTATTAAAAAGAGTGCCTATGCTTTCCGTCGACCTGGACGGCAACGTAACCCTGCGGGGAAGTCAGAATATCACGGTGCTCATCAACAACAAACCGTCAACCATTATGGCCAGCAGTATTGCCGATGCCTTGAAACAGATCCCGGCGGATCAGATCAAGACGGTGGAAGTGATCACCTCTCCATCGGCAAAATACGACGCGGAGGGTTCCGGTGGTATCATCAACATCGTCACGAAGAAGAACACGCTTCAGGGCGCAACCCTAAACGTGGACGCCGGCGTGGGATTACGCGGATCGAACCTCGGTCTCAACGGAAACCTGCGTACGGAAAAAATGGGGTTCTCACTCGGCGGTTTCGGACGCTCCATGTATAATGTTACCGGCAGCTATGAAAACAGCCAGCTGACAAACAACGAATACCTGAACCTTCAACGGGCCGATAACAGGAGTAACGGCTTGTTCGGGAATTATACCCTGGGCTGGGATTACGACATCGACAAGAAAAATTCTCTCGCGGCTTCCGTACGTTTCGGCGCCCGTAACAACAAGACCTATCAGGACGATCTGTTCACAGAAGCCTACCAGAACAGTAACTTTGTTTCCAGTAGCCTCAGGGATGTAGTAACAAATGATCTGTCCAACACGGTGGATGTAAACCTCACCTACACACACTTGTATGAAAAGCCTCAGAAGGAATTCAGCATCCTGGCGCTTTACAGCAAGAACAACAGGAACAACGATTTTGATAACCGCACCAAACAGGAAAACGGCACGGATGCGTTCAGCGGATTCAAAAACCTCAATGACAGTTACAACCAGGAGATAACGATCCAGGCTGATTTTCAAACGCCGATCGGTACAAACCAGATGTTTGAACTGGGCGGTAAGGATATTATGAGAAAGGCATTTAGCGATTTTACGTACCTGGAAGATACCGATGGAAGCGGCAGTTACCTGCCTTCCGCCAGCCCGCAGCTTACGAACAACTTAAACTACGACCAGAATATCGTCGCCGGCTACCTGGCCTATACATTATCGTTACCGAAAGGTTATAGCATAAAAGCGGGAACACGGTATGAATACACGACGATCCAGGCATTCACAAAAACGGAAGAGAATATCGAAATCCCTTCATACGGCGTGCTGGTGCCCAGCGTCAATTTGTCGAAAAAGCTAAAGGCCGGTACCGTAAAGATCGCTTACAACAGGCGTATTCAGCGCCCGTCTATCCAGTTCCTGAATCCGAACATCCAGTCGTCCAACCAGATCGATATTTCTTCCGGGAATCCCGAGCTCGATCCGGAATACACAAACAACTACGAGTTGTCCTATAGCACCTATATCAAGGGAAGTTCTTTGAACTTCACGTCGTTCGTCCGAAATACAACCGGTTCGATCCAGCGTATCAGGACCACCACCGATATAGACGGACAGGTACTCACTACCTTCCAGAACATCGGGACGGAGGATGCGTATGGTCTGAGCGTATTCGCGAATGTCAACATCGGGAAGCTTTCCCTTAACGGCGGTTCGGATGTATACTATGCCGTGCTGGATAACAACATCGATGCGCAAAACGAAGGCTTCGTCGTCAGCGGCCGCTTCTTTGGGAGTTATAACCTGAACAACGGATGGGGTTTGCAGTTCTTTAGCTTTATGCGGGGACGCGATGTTCAGCTTCAGGGTACACGCGGTGGCTTTGGTATGTACAGCCTTGGTGTGAAGAAGGATCTGAAGAACAAAAAGGGAAGTATTGGTATTGGCGCTGAAAATTTCTTTACACCAAGCTTCAAGATCCGCAGCGAGCAAAGTACTCCCACCATCGAGCAAAAGAGTTTAACGATCCGGAACAACATGAGTTTCCGGGTGAACTTCAGCTACCGCATCGGAAAGATGAGTGTAGATGGAAGGCCTAAGCGCAGAAGGTCCATCAACAACGATGACCTGAAGGAGGGCGGCGATGGCGGTGGCGGAATGGACGGTGGTGGCAACACCGGAGGTACCGGAACGGGCGGTGGGCAGCAACGTGGTAATGGAGCGGTATCCACACCAACGACACCGGCTGCCAAGAAAACGGCCGACGCCGTGAAAAATCCGGCAGCAGATCCCACAGCAGTCGTTAAAGCAGAGGGCACGTGGACATACACGATCGAATCACCACAAGGAGGCGAAGGTGTACTGACCATCCGGAAAGAAGGTGAATCATACAGCGGTACTATCACAAACAAACGCTTTAATACGGATATACCACTGTCCGATGTAAAAGTGAACGGCAATGAACTGAGCTTTCAATACGACATAACACGCCCTGACGGAAATAAAATGAACATGCAGGTGCGGTCGGTTATTACGGGAGATGCGTTATCGGGCGATATAACAGTAGGGCAGTTCGGTAATTTCCCCATCAAGGCTACACGCGCTCAATAAAGCAAAGAAAGATTTTGTTGGAATGAGGGGTTAGATTGGTTTGGTAAAGAGGGACAGGGGTGTCCCTCTTTTTTTTTGAGTACTTTTTACCTGCGATCGAAAAAGTTATACCGACTCCGCGAGTTCCCTGATCTTCCTGACGCGGTTCGGATCAACTGTCCTGATCTTGAATTCCGCGCCTTCCTCCGAACCCATACCCGCGATGTTCGGGTTCCTGAAAATCATTTCACTGTTGACCGCTGACATGGCCGAGCAATGGACCTCCTGTGCCCCCGAAGCCGCGACGATCTTCGTCACGGTATCCTCGTTAACACCGGACCCTGGCATGATCGCGATCCTTCCGTTTGCTTTTTTGATCAGCTCGCCGATAAGATCTGCACCCAGGGAAGCCTGTGCCTGCTGACCTGATGTAAGTATCCTGTCGAAGCCCGCCTCGATACAGTCTTCCAGCGCCTCGAAGGGATCGCGTGTCATATCGAATGCCCGGTGGCAGGTAACTTTCAGCGGTCTCGCTTTCCCGATAAGTTCCTTGCACCGCTTTTTGTCGATGGTTCCGTCGGGATTTAATATGCCGAACACGACACCATCCACGCTCAGCCGCTGACATTGAAGTATGTCACGCTTCATCGCATGAAATTCGTAGCTCGAGTAATGAAAATCTCCGCCACGGGGTCTGATCATTACGAACACATCCAGGCTTACGTTTTGCCTTACTACCTCGATGGTTCCGTAAGAAGGCGTCGTTCCGCCATCCCCGGGATTATCGCAAAGTTCAATACGGTCCGCGCCACCCTCTTGCGCCTTAAGAGCGGAGGCAATATTATATACGACAACTTCTACTTTCATCAGAAATTACTTTTTGCATCAATAAGCCTGTTCCCGGTGCTGTCATGAACAGCAAAGTTGAATCCTTTCTGGAGGCAGTAGGCTCCATATTCGCCGTTTTTGTTCAGCGCAAGAAAACCAACCTGTACTTCTTTGGCCCGTGCGGGATTTTTTTTCAAGATACGCTCAACGGCAAGCCTGCATGCATCTTCGGGAGAATTCCCCTGCCGCATCAACTCCACCACCAGGTGGCAACCGACTATACGAATCACTTCTTCGCCAACTCCGGTCGAAGTCGCCGCCCCGATCTCATTGTCAACATACAGACCCGCCCCAATGATCGGTGAATCGCCGATCCGGCCGTGCATCTTGTACGCCATCCCGCTCGTTGTGCAGGCTCCCGACAAGTCACCATTTGCATCGAGGGCCACGATGCCGATGGTATCGTGATTTTCGATGTTTGCAACGGGCTTGTATTGCGCGTGTTTTAACCACTCCTTCCACGCTTTCTCCGATTCTTTTGTTAATAGCTTCTCTTTTTTAAATCCATTGGCCAGGGCAAACTGCAAGGCGCCATCGCCGGCGAGCATGACATGAGGTGTCTTTTCCATTACTTTGCGCGCGACGGAGATCGGGTGCACGATATGCTCCAGGAAAGCCACCGATCCGCAGTTGCCGTGTTCGTCCATGATACAGGCATCAAGTGTTACCCTCCCGTCGCGGTCCGGTAATCCGCCCAGGCCTACCGATGTTTCTTTCGGATCACCTTCCGGCACCCGCGCGCCGGCTTCGACCGCGTCCAGCGCCCGACCCTGGGCAGAAAGAATTTTCCAGGCTTCGACGTTCGCCTGCAAACCAAAATTCCAGGTCGATATTACAATGGGTTTATTTATAGTATGACCTCCCGCGGCAAACAGGTTTGCCGCAGGCAGTACCCCTGCGCCAAGGGCTGAAAGTTTCAAAAAGTCCCTGCGTGTTTTCATGAATTGTGATTTTTGAAGATGCTGAACCCGAACGGATTGTACAAGGCCCTTTTTTAAAGGTTAATTTATGTAAAATGTATTCACCAACGGCACCGGGTCCCGATTAATGCTCTCAGAAGTGATCAATAGATTTTTACACTTGTGTGCTATTCACTGATGATCCTTCTCGCTCCGCGGAAACGCTTCTGGTAATATTCGGCAAAAAGATTTGTTTCCACCACACCGAGTGAACTGGACGAATGAATGAATTTGATATTGTCCCTCGATCTCACATCGGTAACAAGACCGACATGGGTGATTTCCTTACGCTTTCGCCCAGTCGCAAAAAATACCAGGTCGCCGGGTTCAAGATCATTCATCTTCTTGATTTCCTTGCCCACTTTACTCTGTGCTTCAGAGCTTCTGGGCAGACTGACCTCCACTGCGCGGAAGGAATTCATTAACAGCCCTGAACAATCCATACCTGAACGGGTTGTCCCTCCATACCGGTACGGTGTTCCGATAAATGTCCTGGCTGTCGAGATCACCTTCTCCACTTTCTCTTCCCGAACGTTTGCGTGTTTGGTGGAGGCACACGATACCAAAAAAAGTGTTACACCAAAGATCGCGCGGAGGAATAGCTTTTGCTTAATTTTGCCCTCAAAAAATTGCATCACCTAAAAGTTTAAAAAATAATTAGTCAAATATAATCGTTTCATGGCATTTACAGAAGTCTCAACCGATATCGTGGGTCAGTTTGAAGGGATTGTTGGTCAATCAAACACCATCGTCGACGTAACGAAACGCTACGATTACGCCCATGATGAAACCGAAGATCATTCTTTCCTGCCGGATGTGGTCCTTAAACCGGGAACGGCGGAGGAGATCAGCCGGATCATGAAGATCTGCAGTGAGCACAGGATACCGGTAACCCCGAGAGGTGCCGGTACCGGACTCAGCGGCGGTGCACTTCCCGTTCAAAAAGGTGTTGTGATCTCCATGGAACGATTTAACAAGATCCTCCGGATCGACGAACTGAACCTTCAGGCTACGGTTGAACCCGGAGTGATCACGGAAGTATTTCAAAATGCCGTTAAGGAAAAGGGCCTTTTTTATCCGCCCGACCCGGCCAGCCGCGGCTCCTGTTATATCGGCGGCAATGTCTCCGAAAACAGCGGCGGACCAAAAGCCGTAAAGTACGGCGTAACCCGCGACTATGTTCTGAACCTTGAAGTTGTTCTGCCCACAGGCGAGATCATCTGGACAGGTGCCAATGTTCTAAAAAATTCAACCGGCTATAACCTCACTCAACTGATGTGCGGGAGTGAAGGTACACTGGGGATAATCACGAAAATTGTTTTCAAACTGAGAGGGTATCCGCAAAAGTCGGTGCTGCTGCTTATTCCATTCGAAACCAGCACGGAAGCCTGTAAAGGTATCGCTGAAGTGTTCCGGGCCGGCGTCACACCCTCCGGTATGGAGTTCTTCGAACGTGAAGCCGCCATGAAAACAATCAGTTACTGCGAAAAAATCTACGCATCAAAAGTCTCGACACCGTTTCCGGAAAATATGGACGCTTACCTGTTGTGCGAACTGGATGGAAACGACGACGAAGTATTGATGCGCGATGCCGAACGCGTCATGAATGTGGTGGAACATTTCAAGGTAGGGGAAATTCTGTTTGCCGATAACGAAGCTCAAAAAGAGGAGTTGTGGAAGATCCGGAAGAACATTTCGCCGGCGATCAAGGCTTACTCCATTAATAAGGCAGAGGACGTGGTGGTACCACGGGCGAACCTTCCCCTGTTAATAACGGGGATAAAGGATATCGGAAAACAATTTGGTTTTAATACCGTGTGCTACGGTCACCTGGGTGATGGTAATCTTCATGTCGACATTTTAAAGGAGCAGATCAGCGATGCCTACTGGCACTCCACCGTCCTGCAGGGCATTGGTGAAATATTCAAACTCGCCGTGAGTCTCGGCGGAACACTTTCGGGAGAACACGGCATCGGGATTGCAAAAAGGCCTTATATGAGTATCGCGATGGGAGAGGCAAACCTGATGCTGATGCGGGGAATAAAAAAGGTGTTTGATCCCCACGGAATTCTCAATCCCGGAAAAATTTTCTGATCGTCCGGTAAACCCTACCATAGGTTGTACCGACAGGTCCTGGTGGTCTTGGAGTAATCCCTTCGGTTTGAATTGTTTCGGATCTTTCAGACCTTACCGTTTTATAGCTTTTTAATAGTATCCGTACGAACGGCAACAAAAGGGATCACTAACAATAAAATCTTGGAAAATACGGTTCAGTCGGAGTTCATCAGGGAATCGGTCAAAAGGCTGCGGGAAAATACACCGAAGATCGGAGCGTGTCTCGATGAAATGTCCGACGCTGACATCTGGCAACGTCCGAATCCATCCTGCAACAGCGTGGGTACGATCATCGTGCACCTCTGCGGCAATATCACGCAGTATATTATTTCTTCGCTGGGTGGTACGGAAGACCACCGTGAACGGGACAAGGAGTTTGCCACGCATGGCGGCTTGACTAAAACCGAGTTATTTAATAAACTGAACGCAACGGTCGAACAGGCTGCAGGAATCATTGAAAACATAAGGCCCGGGGATATGCTGACGAAAAAGTCCGTTCAGGGATTCGACCTTTCCGCTATCGGCATCGTTATCCATGTCGTTGAACACTACTCCTACCATACCGGCCAGATTATTTACTTGACAAAGATGCTGAAAGACAAGGACCTGGGCTTTTATAAAAACATCGACCTGAACCGGAAAAATATTCCGTGATCAAATACGTCTCAGGTATTGACAAAGGAGAACACCAAACCTTTTTTGGCTGAACCGTAAGACATAACCCCGGATTAAATCATCGAAACAACTTTAAGATATGCGCTTCATCCTGCTTTTACTTCTCTTACCTGCATCCCCCGTATTCTCCCAGAGCAGCGGGCCGGAAAAGATAATCCTGGACACGGACTTCGGCAACGACTGCGACGACACGGGTGCCATTGCTATCCTGCACCAGATGGCTTATGGCGGTGAAGCCGAAATTCTGGCAACCATGTATCCGATGAACGACGACCATGGAGCACCGGCTATCGATGCCGTGAATACCTATTACGGAAAACCAACTATTCCCGTCGGTACATATAAGGGCGACTACGTATACAAGGGGAAACACAACGACTTTTATAACAGCAAACTTGCCGCTTTTCCCAACGACCTGAAATCCGGAAAGAACGCCCCGGATGCCGTTTGGCTTTACCGCAAAATACTTTCCGCTCAGCCTGATAAGAGCGTAACGATCGTCGCCGTGGGACCGCAACGTTTACTGGCAGATCTCCTGCTTTCGAAAGCCGATGACAACAGCAGTTTGGATGGAGTTGCTCTGGTGGAAAAGAAAGTAAAGCAACTTTGCGCGATGGGCGCGGCATTCCCGGAGGGAGAAGAGTGGAATATCAGGATATGTCCGGAAGGTGCGCGGCTGGTCGCTGAAAAATGGCCCACTCCTATTGTATACTCCGGCTTTGAAATCGGCCAACCGATCATGACGGGTGAACGACTGGTGAGTGAAACGCCCCCTTCAAATCCGGTACGGGTAGCCTATGAGACGAATCCCCAGGTTGATGCCAAAAAGAACCGCCACAGCTGGGATCAGACCGCTGTATTGTTTGCCGTCAGGGGACTGCGTGACTATTGGACCCTGGGGTCAGGCGATATACGAATCGATGATAAGGGCAAGAATACCTGGGCGGCTACTGGCAATTCGCGGCACTACCTGATCGCCAAAAAACCGGTTGCCGAAATGAAAAAAATAATCGAGGACATGATGGTCGCCCCGCCGCGGTAAAAAGAATAATGAAATAGGTCCGTCGAATGAAAATATTAACCTCCATACTAAAAGGACTTATGCTCACCTTTTTTATAATCGTCGTCCTGTTGACTGTCGCGGTGTTCGTTTTTATCCGGCAGGAGCAGTTCGGCCGCACGCCGACCGGCGAACGCCTGGAGCGAATAAAAAGATCTCCCCATTACAAAGACGGATCGTTTCGGAATCTTAGTCACACACCGGACCTGACGGAAGGTGTGTCCTATTACGCGGTGATGAAGGAATTCCTGTTCGCGGAAAAGGTAAGGTTAAAGCCAGCCGATACGATTCCCTCCGTGAAAACGGATCTGCTGAACCTGGATCCCTCCAGCGATATCCTCGTCTGGTTCGGGCACTCCTCGTACTTCATACAAATCGACGGCAAAAAAATCCTGGTCGATCCCGTGCTGAGCGGATCGGCATCTCCCCTGTCGTTTACCACAAGAGCGTTTGTGGGATCCGACGCTTACACAACGGATGATATACCGGAAATAGACTACCTCTTTCTTTCGCACGACCACTGGGACCACGTGGATTTTGAAACACTGCAAAAATTAAAACCCAAAATCAGGAACGTCATGTGCGGATTGGGTACGGGTGAACACCTCGAATACTGGGGATATGACAAAAGTGTAATTCATGAGGAGGACTGGAATGAAAAGATCGAACTAGACAGCGGCTTCACCGCATTCACGGTCCCGGCTCGTCATTTTTCAGGCCGTGCCTTTGCGCGGAACAAAGCGCTCTGGACATCCTTTGTTCTGAAAACACCGACGATGCAGTTCTTCTTCGGCGGCGACAGCGGATATGATACTCATTTCGCATCGATCGGAGAAAAGTACGGTGTCTTCGATGTGGTTATCCTCGAAAACGGGCAGTACGACAAAAGCTGGAAATACATTCACATGATGCCCGATGAAGTGTTGCAGGCAGCCCTCGACTTGAATGCCAGGGCCCTGTTCCCGGTCCACTCATCGAAGTTTGTCCTCGCCAACCACGCATGGGACGATCCGCTTAAACAAATAACGACGTTCAACAAAACGATCAACCTGCCTCTTCTCACGCCGATCATCGGAGAACGGGTCGACCTGAGAGACAGCACGCAGGTATTTTCGGAATGGTGGACAACCATCGATTGACCGTTGGTCTGCCGACGGAAATTTCGCCGGTGTATGGGGACACCGATCCGGTGATTTTTTCCATGTTATGTATAATTTCGCACGCGGGATGATACATAACATATGAAATACCTTCTGGCAGGCGAAGAAACGGAACGATTACATTTCCGGGCGATAGAGGAAAAAGATTTTACGGCGTGGCTCGCATTTTTTAAGGACCCGACATCCTTCGCGCACTGGATCGACGACCGGGCGGATCCTGAAGCCGATTGCGCGAAGTGGTATGAGAGACAGGCCGAACGATACCGGGATGACACAGGCGGTATGAATGCGTTGTGGGACAAAGACAGGAAACAACTCGTCGGGTACTGCGGTTTGCTGGTGCAGCAGGTCGATCATGTGACGGAACTGGAGATCGCCTATTCATTGCTTCCGGAATTCAGAAATATGGGATATGCAACGGAGGCTGCAAAAAAATGCAGGGAATTCGCGTTTCAACAAAAACTGGCACCGTCACTGATTTCAATTATAAGCCTGACAAACATTCCCTCGGCCAATGTAGCCATCCGGAACGGCATGCACATCGAAAAGCAAACCATTTATAAGGGAAACCACGTGAACATATTCAGAGTTCATGCGCCCGATGCGCGCGAATACGCGTAAGCTATCGCACATCAAGCTTCCGTTCCAAAACCGGAAATGTTTTGTACCTTGATCCTATCATGACAGAGCAACAACTGGCGCTTATTACCCTGGTCGTTCACGACTATGATGAAGCCATCCGGTTTTACCGCGACGTGCTGAACTTCAGTCTGGTGGAGGACACTCATCTGACCGGGGAAAAACGTTGGGTGATCGTACAGCCGCCCGGATCATCAGGCTGTGGGTTGCTGCTGGCAAAAGCTGCAACGGATGAACAAAAGGCAAGTGTCGGCAACCAAACCGGCGGGCGTGTGTTTTTGTTTCTTCACACGAATGATTTCCGGGGGGATTATAAAAATTTAACGGAAAAAGGAGTCCGTATCGTACGCGAACCAACTGTCGAAACATATGGAACGGTTGCCGTATTTGCCGACCTCTACGGCAATCTTATCGATCTTATTGAACCAGGAAAAAACAGGTAGTATGGAGACCATAATTATAATCGTAATATCCATAGCCGTTTTGTTCATCGTCGTCAAGATCTTCAAGGCTCTTCTCAAATGGCTGATTATCGGTGTGCTCATCGTTCTGGCGGTCGCTTTCTTCTCCAACCCTGACGAATCGGATCATAAAAAAAGCCTGAAAGAAATCGCCAGTAACCTACCCGTAAAGATCAGGGACAACGCCATTTCCGTAGACGATTATAAGATCCTTTCCATCGCGAAGATTAAGGTCGACGGGGAAGAAAAGGTAGCGGGTATCGGCGCCTTTGGAAAGGTCTGGTATTTTGACGACCTGAAAGATCATTTCAAATGATACCCGCACTGAAACCTGAATCACCCTATCCAATCATAGCCTTAACCATACATTGATCGTATGAACTCCACGCGGATAATCTTACTCTTCGTGCTGCTGGAGTGTCTCGTCATCGGTGGTTCCGTTCTTACTTACGGCTTTTCAACAAACGCGCTGCAAAACAGTGCGCACCTCTCGGGAAGCCTTTGCCTGCTGCTGTTCAGTGCTATTTTCTTATTGTACAATAAACCGCACATCATCCACTTGTGGCTCTCGGAAAAGTACCACATGCTGTTCGCGATCGTCAGCGCCATTCATCTGGGTGTGTACGTTGCGCTCCTTCCATCGCTACCCGGAAAACTTGTTTCGTATAGAATCGCGGGAGGAACACTTGCGTACATCATGATCTTTGCGATGCCTTTTATCCGGAATCAGGCCAGGAAAGGTTTGGTGGAGCCCAGGCAGTTCTTTGTCGTTGAAACCGTATTTCTGTATTACATCTGGCTTGTTTTTTTTATGACGTACCTGCCGAGGGTACAAGGCAAACTTCCCGGGACGGGGGAAACCTATGCTGAAAATGTCGCATGGCTGGGTTGGATCTCCTCTCTCCTGGGTATTAAACTCACAAGCTTCATCCAGTTCCGGAGTACACGATGATCAGTCCCAGTACGGACTACCGCTTTCGAATTCCCTGATGTTGTGCCGGATGACGGCGTCCAGGTCATTGGTTTCCCTGAACACGCGGTGTTGTCTTTCCGAGCTGCTGCCCCTTGCAACAATTTCCTTTACAACCGAGATGTAGTCATGATACTGCAGTTGTTGCGCGTAAGGGTGAAGTTTGTTAATCCAGTCGAGAATATCTTTCCTCAGTGATTTTGTTTTTCCGTTCCGCGATACGACAATTTCGGCATCCAGGCCGTAGCGGATGGCGCGCCATTTATTTTCGCGGAAGATCCATTGCTTGAGGGGTGCATGCGACATTGTCCACTCTTCTTCGTGGTCGCGGAACCAGTTGGCCAGCAGGTGAACAAAACTCACGATACCCAGCGCTTCCCGCAGCGTTGCCGGTTCGTCGCAAAATCGCAGTTCCAGGGTACCGTACTTCGGACTGGGCCTGAGGTCCCACCACAGGTCTTTTAAGCTTGAGATCGATTTTGAACGAAGCAAAAATTGAATCAGCTTTTGAAACGACGGCCAATCCTTCACCAGATAAGGCATACCCGCTGTCGGCAGTGATTCATAGGTAGTCGGCCGGCAGGACGACAGTCCCGTATATTTTCCCTGCCAGAAAGGTGAACTTCCGGATAAGGCCAGAATATGGGGAAGAAAATGCATAAAAAAATAATTGTACCGGATACAGGCATCACCGGATGGCATACCAATATGAATGTGCATCCCGTAAACTGCCATACGCCGTATGATCCATTGATTGCGGTCCGCCAGTTCGTCGTACCTGGGAGAAGGTGTAATCAGCCGTTCGCGATAATCTGCCAACGGATGGGTGCCTGTCGAGCCGAGTTTGAAATTCAGCTGGCGGGCGACGTCGGACACCTTCTTCAGGGACTTTTTCAGATCACCTTCCACATCTCGTACACTTGAGCAGGTACCCGTAATAACTTCGAGGGTACTTTGAAAAAATTCCTGCTCAAACCGTTCGTCCTTGCATAAGGAGATAATTTCAGCGGCATGAGGCGTCAGCAGCAAGCTTGTACCATCCAATACCTGCAACTCCAGTTCAACCCCAAGAGAAAGTTCTTGTATGCTGCAGTTAAATTCCAACCCTTCTATTTGTCCTTTCTCCATCCGGAATAAGCATTAAGAAGAATTCAATATACAATCCTGTCGCAAACTTTCTAACTTTCCCATGTAAATCCTAACCCTGCTTTCATGTGCGGCATTACCGGAATATTTGCATTCAATCTTGTTGGTAAGTTTAATAAGATCCACATCACGAACGCCACGATGGCACTTGAGAAGCGCGGCCCCGATTTTCAGGATATTTATATCAATGAATGGATCGGACTGGGTCACCGCAGGCTTTCTATTATCGATACCAGTACCGCTGCGAACCAGCCGATGTGGGATGAAGGGAAACGGTATTGCATCATCTTCAACGGCGAGATCTTCAACTATCAGGAACTGAAGAAGGAACTCACGGCAAAAGGGATTTCGTTTTTCTCCCATTCGGATACCGAAGTCCTGCTGAAGCTTTACATGTACGAAAAAGAAAAGTGCCTCAACAAACTTAACGGCTTCTTTTCATTTTGCATTTACGATAAGCAGGAGGAAACCTTCTTCCTCGCGCGCGACCGGTATGGGATCAAACCGCTTTTATATCTTTTTGACGAGGATAAGTTCCTATTTGCCTCAGAGATGAAATCGCTGCTCCAGTACGGTATCGAGAAAAAACTTGATTACAATTCACTCTACCTCTACCTGCAGCTGAACTATATTCCTCAACCGGATTCCATTTTCACCAATGTAAAAAAACTTGCCCCCGGACATTACATGGAAGTGAGCAGAGGGAAGATGGAGACCCGTCCGTATTACAATATTCCTTACGACCGGGAAAAAGCCGCTGGTAATAAGATGCCTTACAACACCGCGAAGGAAAAACTGAAACAATTGCTCGAGGCTTCGGTCCAGCGCAGGCTGGTCGCCGATGTACCCCTGGGTTCCTTTTTAAGCGGAGGTATCGACTCGTCCGTCGTTTCCGCACTGGCTGCCCGACATAAGCCCGATCTGCAAACATTTTCTATCGGTTTCAGGGACGAAAAGTTCTTTGACGAAACAAATTATGCCAGGATGGTAGCGAAACGACTGAAAACAAAGCATACGGTTTTTTCGCTGACCAACACGGATCTCTTTGCGCATCTCCATTCGATACTGGACTACATAGACGAGCCGTTCGCGGATTCGTCTGCCATCGCGGTGTATATTCTCAGCAAGGAAACGCGGAAGCATGCAACCGTCGCCCTTTCGGGAGATGGAGCGGATGAAATGCTGGCCGGATATAATAAACACGCTGCAGCTTACAAGATAATCCATCGAGGATGGAAAGAGAACCTGGTGCGTTCACTGGATCCGTTGTGGAAGGCGATGCCGCAGTCGCGGAACGGTTACTTCACCAACAAGGCGAGGCAATTCTCGCGCTTCAGCGATGGTATGAAACTTTCTTCAAAAGACCGTTACTGGCAATGGGCCGGCTATGCCGGAAAAGATGAGACGCTGAAAATGCTCCATCCCGACCTGCGAATTAATATGTGGCTGAAAGATTTTGTGCCCAGAAGAAAAAACATATTACAGTATTTGCCGGATCAGGAAAATATCAATGATATATTGCTCACCGATATGAAACTTGTTTTGCCAGGCGATATGCTGACAAAAGTCGATCTGATGAGTATGGCAAATAGCCTCGAAGTGAGAGTTCCCTTCCTGGATTACGAGGTTGTCAATTTTGCCTTTAGCCTCCCGGATACCTACAAGATCAATAGCCGGATCAGGAAACGGATTCTGCAGGACGCGTTTCGCGATATACTTCCCAGGCAACTTTACAACCGGCCGAAGAAAGGCTTCGAAGTACCCTTGCTGAAGTGGTTCCGGAATGAAATGAAAACGCTCATCACCGACGATCTGCTGTCGGAGAAATTTATCCGGCACCAGGGTGTTTTTGAATATTCCGAAATTGACAAGCTGAAAAAACAGTTATTCTCCACAAACCCGGGCGATATACATGCCCGTATCTGGGGACTGATCGTATTTCAATGGTGGTGGAAAAAATACATGGCGTAATCCCGCTGCCGAAACCCTGTTTGCGCTGATTGAGTTTATTCGCTAAAGATACAAGATGAAAACGATCCTTCGCCTGGAAGAAGCTTTACAACTGCTACTGGCCGTTTACCTCGTGAACCAACTCCCATACCCCGGATGGCTCTATTGGGCGCTTTTTTTGTCTCCGGATATCGGCATGCTCGGCTATATCGCGAATCCGAAAACCGGGGCGTTCCTTTACAATCTTTTTCATCATAAAGGTCTGGCTATCGCCTTATCTCTCGCCGGCCTTTACTTCAACATTCCGGAACTTGTTTTTACCGGTCTGCTGTTGTTTGGACACAGCGCCTTCGACCGTATGCTCGGTTATGGCTTAAAGTACAACGACAACTTCAGAAACACACATTTAGGATGGATCGGAAAAACACAGGAGCCTTGAGCCAGGAAATGGCTGAAAAGCTCTACATCAAAAATATGGTCTGCAACCGCTGCATCATTGTCGTGCAGCAGGAACTTGACAAGCTGGGTATCGGTTTTTCCGCCATCCGCCTGGGAGAGGTTGACCTGGCCGAAAAACTACAGCCCGAAAAGTCAGACGCTATTCGCGCCGCGTTGGCTGCCGTGGGATTTGAACTGATCGACGATCGGAAATCAAAACTGATCGGTCAGGTGAAGAACATCGTCATCGATGTGGTCCATCACCAAAAAAAACTCAGGACAAATCTGTCCGATCACCTTGCGGAACAGATCGGCAAGGACTACTCCTATCTCAGCAATCTTTTTTCAGACATCGAGGGCACAACGATCGAACAATACACCATTCACCAACGCATCGAACGGGTAAAGGAGCTCCTGGTTTATGGAGAACTCACCCTCAGTCAGATCGCACACGACATGGGTTACAGCAGCGTAGCCCACCTCAGCAACCAGTTCAAGAAGGTCACCGGCCTCACACCATCCCATTTCAAAGGAATAAAGGACAAAAAAAGGACGCCGATAGACCAGATCTAGAGCCTTTGTAAAGGTGTAAAGAGTATCCAGAAAAGTGTAACACACCGGGCGGCTCATATCCGTTATTTTGGTATAACATGCAGGATATGAAAACAACAGCGGAAATTTTAGAGTTACCCCTTACAGGCGTGCATAGCGAACACTGCGCGCTGATTGTCGACAAGGGTATCGGAAAGTTGCAGGGTGTAAAAAATCACAGGGTGGAGTTTAACAACGAGAAAGCCGTTCTGGAACTCGACGGTGTAAAAACCACCCTGGGTGACGTCGTGCATACCGTACGGGATTTGGGCTATGGCGTTCCCACCGAGAAAAAAGAATTGCCAGTTACAGGAATGAGCTGTGCCTCGTGTGCCATAAGTGTGGAGTCTGTTCTCAAGGCACAAAAAGGTGTTGTGAACGCTTCAGTGAATTTTGCTAACAACAGCGCGTTTATAGAGTACATTCCCGGCGTGGCCGACCTAGCCTCGTTCAGGCAGGCCGTGCAATCCGTCGGTTACGATTTGATCGTGTCCGGCGACGAAAGCCATGATTCCAAATCGGACAGGGAACAGAAAAGTTATCAGACGCTAAAGAACAAGACCACGTACGCCGTTCTCCTGACGTTGCCGGTAGTAGTGATCGGCATGTTTTTTATGAGCATGCCGAATGCAAACTGGATCATGATGTTCCTGACGTTGCCGGTCCTTTGGTTCGGAAGAAATTTCTTCATCAATGCGTTCAGGCAGGCGAAACACCGCCAGGCTAACATGGATACGCTGGTCGCACTCAGCACGGGCATTGCGTTCTTATTCAGCTTATTCAATACCCTCTACCCGGAGTTCTGGCACAGCCGGGGTTTACATGCTCATGTTTATTTTGAATCGGCAGCCGTCGTCATCGCCTTTATTTTATTGGGTAAGCTGCTGGAAGAAAAAGCAAAATCCAATACGTCATCGGCAATAAAGAAATTGATGGGCCTTCAGCCCGGGAGTGTGATCATCATCGACGAACAGGGACATCAGGAGGAAATACCTGTGGCACAGGTTAAGGCGGGAGATACATTGCTGGTTAAACCGGGTGACAAAGTTCCCGTGGACGGTGAGGTTTCGGAAGGTTTTTCCTATGTAGATGAAAGTATGATGACGGGAGAATCGCTTGCGGTCGGAAAAAATAAGGGAGACAAAGTCTTCGCGGGAACATTAAACCAGAAGGGAAGCTTTCAGCTGAAAGCAACACGGGTTGGAAGCGAGACGTTACTGGCCCAGATCATCAGGACGGTACAACAAGCGCAGGGTAGTAAAGCGCCTGTGCAAAAACTGGTGGACAAGATTGCCGGTATCTTTGTTCCCGTGGTTATCGGAATATCCATCCTCAGCTTCCTGGCATGGATCGTTTTCGGTGGCGACGACGGAATTACCCATGGCTTGCTGGCGATGGTGACGGTCCTGGTCATTGCATGTCCATGTGCGTTGGGACTTGCCACACCTACGGCGATTATGGTAGCTGTCGGAAAGGGTGCCGAAAACGGAATCCTCATCAAAGACGCCGGAAGCCTCGAGGTGGCACACAAGGTAAATGCTATTATTCTTGACAAAACGGGTACCATTACCGAGGGGAAGCCGGAAGTAACGGACCTGGTATGGGCTAGCGAGCCTGGCAACGGAAAAATCGCATCCGTATTTTTCACACTGGAGTCCAGATCCGAGCATCCTGTGGCCGACGCGATCGCACGTTATCTGAAAACGGCCGGCACCACGGACACGGAGTTAAGTATGTTCGAAAGCATCACCGGCAAGGGAGTCCGCGCCGCCTCGGGTAGTGATACCTTTCTTGCAGGAAGCCACAGGTTTATGGTGGACGAAGGTATTACGCTGACTTCTGAACTCACTTCCCGGGGGAACGAGTGGTCGGGCGACGGAAAGACGGTTATTTACTTCGCCGTGAACAAATCCGCTGCGGCTGTCGTAGCGGTCGCTGATAAGATCAAACCGACGTCGGCTGAGGCTGTCCGCCAACTCCAGTCTATGGGGATTGACGTGTATATGCAGACCGGCGATAGTGTTCAAACGGCGAAGGCGGTTGCCGGCAAAGTCGGAATAAAACATTTCGCAGCCGAAGTTCTGCCGGGCGACAAGTCGGACTTTGTAAAAGAACTTCAGGGTAAGGGCAAAACGGTGGCGATGGTTGGCGATGGTATCAATGACTCGCAGGCGCTCGCGCAGGCTGATATCGGTATCGCTATGGGACAGGGTTCGGATATTGCCATGGATGTGGCCAAGGTAACGCTGATGACATCCGACCTCCGGCAAATATCCAGGGCGTTAAAGCTTTCGGAATATACCGTCAAAACAATACGTCAGAATCTTTTCTGGGCGTTTATTTACAATGTGATCGGCATACCCCTGGCAGCAGGTGTACTGTTTCCCTTTACCGGGTTTTTATTAAACCCGATGATCGCCGGTGCCGCTATGGCGCTGAGTTCAGTATCGGTCGTCAGCAACAGCCTCCGGTTAAAGATGAAAGAATTGGATGCTCGGAATTAATCAGAAGAGTAAAAAGCAAAACAAAGTGAATATGAAAACCATTAAATTCAAAACAAACATCAATTGCAGCGGTTGTGTGGCCACGGTGACACCATTTCTCGATGGAGAAAAGGAAATCGCTTCCTGGGAGGTCAATACGCTTGACAAGGATAAAGTACTGACGGTTACGACCGACACGCTGTCGCCTGCGCAAATTCAGCAGGTAGTGGAAAAAGCAGGATACAAATCCCAACCCTTGTAATCCCGTTGAATATCCGGATGAAACCGGATATTCATTTCACGCCCGGCTGCCTGAGCGTAAAACCACTTTTTGATTTTTCGTCAGCTACGATCCTACGGACGTCTTCCAGCATTTTTTTTGAATCATAAACGATCCCATCCTTTACCGTATACTTTACGCCTCCGACACGTACCACCTGGTTATCATCTGTTAACTTGATCGCGCCCGTACCATACAGTACCTGCAGGTTTTGCAACGGGTTTTCCTCGACGATAGCGAAGTCGGCGTACTTACCTACTTCAACAGAACCGATCTCTTTATCTTTTCCCAATGCCTGCGCTCCGTACAATGTAGCGGAACGTATGATCTCCAGCGGATGGAATCCCGCTTCGCGCAACAATTCCAGTTCACGGATGTATGCGAATCCATACAACTGAAAAATGAAACCGGAATCTGAACCGGTGGTTACCCGGCCACCTCGGTTTTTATACTCGTTGACAAACGTCATCCACAACGCGTAATTCTGTCGCCATGCCACTTCCTCTTCCGTGCCCCACGCATGCCAGTAGGAGCCGTGGGAAATTTTGCTGGGCTGATAAAACGCCCAGAGCGAGGGTAACGTATATTCTTCATGCCACTCCGCTCTTCTCGCGCGATGCAGATCCCGGCTCGCTTCATAGATATTAAAAGTAGGGTCGAGCGTAAAATCAAGAGCCAGCAGTTCATTCATTACTTTGTTCCAGTGCTCCGAATACGGTGGGGCTGCCTGCTTCCAGAGTTTGCCGGCTTCGGAAAACCGGTGTTGTTCATTCTGATAATTGTAATCAAGCCTGAAATCCTGAATAGTCTGACCCGTAAACAACGCTTCCGGCAGTCCATACCAATGCTCCATAGACGTTAGGCCCGCTTTTGCCGAGCTGACTACATTCCACCGCGCAACGTCCATTTGCGCGTGATGACAGGCTGAACGCAACCCGAGTTCCTTGTTCTTGCGAAGAGCTGCATCCATGATGGCGGGACTTGCCCCGAAAAATTTGATACCATCGGCACCTTTGTTCTTGTTATCGACCACCCATGCCACTGCCTGCTCGGGAGAACTGATCGGATCTTTACTACCCTGCCCGAACGCTGTATACGCGAACAACCGCGGCGCTGTGATGGTGTTCTTAAGGCTTTTTTGCTTTTGATCCAGCACCCAGTCCAGCCCGTTGCCGGCCGAAGGTTCGCGTACCGTAGTGATACCGTGCCCCAGCCACAGTTTAAAAACGTATTCTGCCACGGGTGCCTGGCTTCCGCCGATATGACCGTGCATGTCGATAAACCCGGGCATGAGGTACATACCTTCACAATTCAATTCTTTGCCACCGGGTTCCAGTTTGGGCCTCCGCTCCTCGTTCACCGCCACTCCGGGATAACCAACGGTCTGGATCCTGACAATCTTATTCTGCTTTACCACGATATCTGTCGGTCCGATGGGGGGTGCCCCGGTACCATCGATGAGCATCACACCACGGATGATCAGCTGGCTGTAAGGGCCATCACCTTCCTTTATCTCCGGGGCTTTTTGGACTTTATCCTGGGCGAAAACGGGGCTGGCCAATATTAGCAGTGCAATTAACAAGGGTTTCATAGAGCTTATCAGGGTTATGGGTTATGAGTTGAGGACAGGGAGTGAGTAATGGGGTCGGGTGTGTTGCCGAATGGTCGGGGCTTTCACATACCCGTGTTGGTGTGGGCAAGATATGGGATTGAAAGAACTTACGCTAAGAAATGGGAGGTCGCTCAGAATAACATTCCGGGAACACAGAGATTACCCTAAGGAAATTCTGGTTCAGCACCACTCCTACGTTATGAAATTTTTAAATATTCGATAGTTTGGGTCAAAATGACCCCACACTAAATCGATTTCGTGTATTTTTTTTAAAATAAGGTTCTTTTTTTATCCCATTGTTAAAAGATTGTAGGTAATTAAGACACTTCAGAGTTTTATTTTAAACCTATTAAACCTTAAACCATTATGATTGAAGTTCTATCTGACTCAAGTATCGTGGCTGCGGGGCCGGAAATCGCCTTCGCAGATTCACTCAAAGTTCTACAAACTCAAATCGCTGACGTTAAGGACATTGCATTGTTGACGACCAACAACGTATGGATGTTACTATCGGCAGCTCTTGTATTTATTATGTCACTGGGATTTGCCTGCGTCGAATCGGGTTTCACCCAGGCCAAAAACACCGTGAACATACTTTTCAAAAATACGGTGGATACCTGCATCGGTATTGTGGTTTTTGCGCTTTTCGGTTTTGCGCTCATGTATCCGGGAACCTTTGGAATTGTTGAAGGATGGCTGGGTTTTGCGGGTTTCGGCTTGTCAACAGCTGACGACTACAACCCGGTAACTTATGCAAGTGGTCATTACACATACTGGACCGATTTCTTTTTCCAGGCCGTGTTTTGCGCGACAGCAGGAACGATCGTTTCCGGCGCAGTGGCTGAGCGTATTAAAATCAGTGCCTATTTTATCTTTACCTTCTTCCTTACCGGTATCATCTACCCGATCCTGGGAAGCTGGAAGTGGGGTGGCGGATGGCTTAACACCTATGGCTTCTACGATTTTGCCGGTTCTACCGTCGTACACTCTGTCGGAGGCTGGGCAGCGCTCGCCGGGATCATCGTATTAGGTCCCCGTATTGGTAAATATGTGGATGGTAAGTCCAACTCATTTGCCAACTCTTCGGCTCCATTGGCTGTTATCGGTGTTTTTCTGCTGTGGTTAGGCTGGTTTGGATTTAACGGCGGGTCCGTGCTGTCCGCGGATCCCGAATTGATCTCCCTGGTTTGTGTCACAACTTGTCTGGCCGCCGCGGTAGGTGGAATCGGTGCGATGCTGGCAGCTTTAGTGGCCTTTAAGCGCTTTGACCTGGGTATGGTCTTAAACGGTATTCTCGCTGGTCTCGTCGGTATCACAGCCGGAGCGGACCAGATGTCTCCCAATGAAGCGATGCTCATCGGGCTCATCGCCGGTGTCCTCGTGGTATACTCGGTGATATTCCTGGATAAAGTAAAACTGGATGATCCGGTTGGCGCTGTGTCCGTCCACCTGGTATGCGGTATTTTCGGAACACTTGCAGTCGGCTTATTCGGTAAACTGGCCGGCGGGGAACAAATCGTTAAACAGTTGGTGGGAATTGTTTCGTTTGGTATCCCCTGCTTCCTGGGATCGCTGCTCGTATTCTACGTCCTTAAACTTGTAATGGGTGGAATCCGCGTTTCCGCAGAACATGAAAAATCAGGGCTCGATAGCCATGAACACGGTATGCGGGGATATACGATCACCTACGAGGACTAAATCAGGTATTAATTTGACAGTCATGCAGAAGGCCGGGTCATCCGGCCTTTTTGTTTTTTTTACCTGTCGAGGTTCAGGTCAGGATTTTTTTTGAATTTTTTAATTTTTTTTTCACCTCCGGATTTTGGCCCGTAAGATCTGCGTTGCAATCGTTTGTTATCAATCGGACTTAAAAAACACCCTATCCGGAAAAAACCTTGTTTGATTCAACCTGAGAGAGGGTCGTACATACCCAATCACGAAAAAACCACGCGGCTCATACTTCTCTAACACACTACTCATCAACGTCTTAGATGCATTTTTTTGTGGGATTTTCCGTTACATTAGGAGTAGAAAAAAAATAACATAAAGTTTTATGATACACACGATCAATAACAACACGCGCGAAAATCTGAAAAACGAATTAAAGAACGATTTTCCTAATCTCACTGAAAAAGAGCTTAACAGCATCGACGAGTCTTTTGAGAAGTTCATTTCCAGCATTTCGTTGAAAATAAACCGTGATGAGCAAGCCGTTACGGAGGTTGTGAACGAAAAACTCGAATATCTCTACTCTAAGTCGATCTAGCCGTTCGAACCGACAGCGCGGTTAAAAATTTCAACTACAATCAGGTCCCCCATTACTCTTCGGAGCAATGGGGTATTTTTTTGGTTATTTAAGCCCAAGAACAGGTTTCTATACCTATTCCGATCCTACAAAACAGGTTTTCTTCCTAAGCTCCACCCGGAAAATAAAATACAAGAAAGTCGCCATGTGGCCGAATAACCTTTCGGCACACCTTCCTATTTAAAAATATTATAATTTTTTCACGTTTTCGATTGGAAAATAACCCCACCTAAATCGATTCCGGGAATTTTTTTTAAAATATGGTTCGTTTTTTACCCTATTGTTAAAATATTTACCCAAGAATTAACAAACACAGGGTAACAGACGACCCGATTACACTAAAAACCTACAACCAAAATGAAAAAATCAATTGTCTTTCTCGTACTGCTGGTTGCGATAAGCATCCTGGCAGTCTTTATGCCCGCAGTGCCGGGCCAGATCGTAACCGAAGGGATCAATTCAGGCGATGTAGCTTGGATGCTGGCTGCAACAGCACTTGTATTGCTCATGACTCCAGGCCTGGCCTATTTCTACGGCGGCATGATCGACACCAAAAACATCATCTCGACCATGCTCCAAAGCTTCATCGCGATGGGGGTAATCAGCGTTTTGTGGATCGTGGTCGGCTTCAGCCTCGCATTCGGGGAGTCGATGGGAGGATTTATCGGAAATCCCGCCTCATTCTTCATGTTCCAGAACGTGCTTGACGGCAAGCCCTGGTCTCTCGCGCCTACGATACCGCTGGTGCTGTTTGCCTTCTTCCAGCTGAAGTTCGCTATCATTACTCCGGCACTTATTACCGGTACGTTTGCCGAAAGGATTCGCTTCAAGGCTTACATCCTGTTCCTGGTGCTCTTCTCTTTATTGATATATGCACCATTGGCGCACTGGACCTGGCACCCTGAAGGCTTTCTTTTCAAATGGGGTGTTCTGGATTTCGCCGGTGGAACCGTTGTACATATGTCTGCCGGGTTTGCTGCGCTTGCCGCTTCCATTTATCTGAGAAATAAAACGGAGAAGAAAACAGCAATCTCTCCTGCCAACATTCCTTTCGTATTACTCGGTACAGGATTACTGTGGTTCGGATGGTTCGGATTTAACGCCGGTAGCGCTCTGGGCGCAGGTCCATTGGCGGCATCGGCTTTCGCGACAACCAATACAGCAGCGGCGGCTGCCGGTCTTGCCTGGATCCTGTTTGACGCTGCAAGAGGTAAAAAACCTTCCGCTGTAGGATTCTGTATCGGTTCGGTAGTCGGTCTCGTTGCCATTACACCGGCCGCAGGTTTTGTAACCATTCCTTCCAGCTTATTTATCGGAACGTTCGCCAGTATCATCAGCAACGTGGTCGTGCATTGGAAATCCAAAACTTCACTGGAAGATACACTTGATGTATTCCCTTGCCACGGTGTGGGTGGAGCAGTGGGTATGGTTATGACGGCATTGCTTGCCAATACAGCCGTGAACGGCGCGAACACCACCGGCAACGGATTATTCTTCGGTGACACCGTGTTGTTCATCACGCACCTGAAAGCACTGGTTATTGTGGTCGCCTTCACATTCGCAGGATCGATGCTGTTGTTAAAAGTTGTCGACCTGATCTTCGGACTCAGTGTAACTGCAGAGGAGAAAAAAGCCGGATCGGATTTCAGCCAGCACGGCGAGAACCTGTACCCTGCCGAGTTTCCATCATTAAAAGAAGAAATAGCATAAACATAAACGATGGCTCTGCCGCTGGCAGGGCCATCGTTTTGAACAAAATATCATCAATAAACCTAAACTAAGCCTATGATGAAGTTTACTACGTTTTACGCTACAATTCCTTAAACCAAAAAAGCCTGTTGTTCTTCCGGAAGTGCTTGACCGGAAACAAGGACTACAGCAAATGAGACCAGCCATCTCATCACTACTAAAAGCATCCGGTAGAGGGCATGGAAGGCCCGCTACCCGGATCAACATTAGTTTTTTTGTTCACTTAAACACACGACAAATTATGAAATTTCAAAAATTACGACATTTACTTTTCCTCGCTCTTTTAGCATCTTCCGCGACCGCCTTCGGTCAGGATTCTACCAAGACATTTACTTTCGGCGGCTCGATCGACACGTACTACCGTACCTCCTTCAAGACCACCAATCCTTTTGCCGGATCATATGCTCCTTCTACTTCATTTGCCGACCTCAAAGGTTTCTCTTTGGGTATGGTAAACCTCATCGCTTCTTACCAGGGTGAAAAAGCCGGGTTTGTGGCAGACGTAGTATTTGGTCCACGTGGTAAAGCCGCCGTGTTCGGAACGGCCAGCGGTCAGGCGATCATCAACCAGATGTATGCCTACTATAAATTCTCCGACGGTTTTACCCTGAACATGGGGCAATTCAATACGTTCCTGGGATATGAGGTTATCTCTCCCACCGTTAACGTCAACTATTCTACATCGTATCTGTTCTCATGGGGACCTTTCAATCACACGGGTCTTCGTGCAGACTTCGCGTTCGGAGATGGAATGGTTGCCAAACTGGCGATCATGAACCCCACCGATATCGTTGAATTCAACCCGGTTAACACGTATACCCTGGGCGCACAGATCGGAAAGACCGGTGACTTCGGCGGTGTGTGGCTGAACTTCCTTTACGGAGACCAGGACGGCACACTGGATGAAGACGACGATTACCTCGATGAAAACGACGACCTCGTGAGTTCCGCCGGAACCTTGTTCCAGGCTGATATCACCGCAGGCTTTAATCTTAGTGAAACATTTTACCTCGGCGTGAATGCATCGCATCAGACCGTTGCAACAGGTGAAGCGTTTACCGGTCCCGGTACGATCGTTGATGTCGATGGAGACGCGAGTTCATTCACGGGAGTTGCTTTGTATCCCAAGCTTACGCTTTCCGAAAACTTCGCGCTTGGCCTGAGAGCGGAATATTTCATGATCAAAAACTACCACCTGGGTATTTTCGGACTTGATGATGAAGGTGACGGAAGCGTAATGGAGTTCACCCTTTCTGGAAATTACAAAGTTGGCGGATTCACTTTTATCCCCGAGTTCAGAATCGACAAGGCTGCTGAAGACTCCTTCTTCGATAAAGACGGTGAAGCGAAAGACCTGATGCCAAGCCTTACAATGGCCGCTGTTTACAAATTCTAAATCAACCTTATTTTACCCGGATGGAACAAATATTCCATCCGGTTCCTAAACTGACAAATCACAAAAAACTTTACAGATATGTCAAAGACAAAACTTGAATACATCTGGCTCGATGGATACAAGCCTACGCAGAGCCTCAGAAGCAAAACAAAGATTGTAAGGAACTTCGACGGAACCCTCGATGGTTGTCCGGGCTGGTCGTTCGACGGTAGCTCAACTGAACAAGCCGACGGACATTCTTCCGACTGCCTCTTACAACCGGTAGCCGTATTTCCGGATCCCGCCCGCAAGAATGCATTTCTCGTGATGTGCGAAGTATTGAATCCGGATGGCACTGCCCATGCTTCAAACGGCAGGGCTACTATCGAAGACGATGATAATGATTTCTGGTTTGGATTCGAACAGGAATATTTCCTCTGGAATCCGCAAAATGATAAACCACTTGGATTTCCCGCAAGCGGATACCCCGGTCCCCAGGGCCCGTACTATTGTTCCGTGGGAGCCAAGAATGCCTTCGGCCGCGAGATCGTCGAAGAACATCTTGACTACTGCCTGGAAGCTGGCATCAATGTGGAAGGTATAAATTCTGAAGTGGCAACAGGTCAGTGGGAGTTCCAGATCTTTGCAAAAGGAGCTAAAGCCGCCGGCGACCAGGTGTGGGTAGCACGTTACCTGTTAGAAAGGACAGCTGAAAAATACGGTGTATCGATCAACTGGCACTGCAAACCCCTGGGCGCGACAGACTGGAACGGTTCAGGTATGCACGCCAACTTCTCCAACGAACTCCTTCGGACTGCCGGGTCGAAAGAAGTATACGACACGGTCTGCCAGGCGTTTGCTCCTTACGTGAAGGAACACATCGCCGTGTACGGCGCCGACAATCATTTACGCCTTACCGGCAAACATGAAACACAGTCTATCGACAAATTCTCCTATGGAGTCTCCGATCGCGGTGCGTCTATACGTATCCCTATCGCTACGGTAGAAAACGACTGGAAAGGCTGGCTGGAAGACAGAAGACCAAATTCATCTGCGGACCCTTACAAGGTTGCCGCACGAATAATAAAAACAGTAAAAACCGTTCCGGAGTATGCTACTGTGAACGGACATTAATAACTTTAGGGCGTCTGGTTGTAGTTTGAAGTCGGGCAGAAATGCCCGGCTTCTTTTTTTGCGATTCAGACGCCGGAACTTGAATGTGTTCTAAAGTTATTTTTATTTTACATTCTATTCATGTGATGTATGATCCATCCCCATACGGAACTCCGTTTTATAAATGACAAAATTGGTTATGGCGTGGTGGCCACCCGGTTCATTCCGAAAGGAACGATTACCTGGGCTCTTGATAAACTGGACAGGATCTTTACGCCGTTTCAGGTACAAACCATGGATCCGTTATACCGCCGCATACTGGACACATACACCTACCGCAATCCCGAAGGTAATTATATCCTCTGCTGGGACAATGCGCGTTTCGTCAATCACAGTTCCAACTCAACCTGCATCACGACCGCTTATGAATTTGAGATCGCTGTGCGCGATATCCATCCCGGAGAACAATTGACCGATGACTACGGGTATCTGAATCTGGACGAACCTTTCGAGGTGGTTCCGGAAGAGGGCACCGATCGTATCATGATTTATCCCGATGACCTGATCCGCTATTATCATGTATGGGATGAAAAATTGCTGAATGCTTTTGCAGTCATGCCCCAGGTAACGCAACCTCTCGCCGGTATCCTCGATAAACATATTCTTGAAAAAGCCGGCCGCGTTTCCAGCGGGGAGGAAAAGATGGATAGTATACTGAATTGTTATTACCCGACGCACGGAAGAATTAACGGAGAAGCACAGCATATTCTCGTCCGATCGCCAAAGGTCTCCTACCCTTTCTGAATAACCTGCGATCCGACAAAGACCATGAGGTCCGTTTCAACCGCTTCACGATCTTTCCAGAAGTTACGGCTGAACACCATTTGATACTTCCAGTTCTTCTTTTTTAACAACGCAGGCGTATACGCATTCACATCTTTCGCCGACAGGCTTGAAAAATAACGGGAATCATCCGTCAGGATCACGGCCAGGTGCTCATCGGCCTGTGTTACATTGATATCCGTAAAGGGAAGGGTGTTCTTTTCAAACGTAAATTCCTGCAGCCGCTCCCGGCTCCATTGCTGCAGCCTGCTGCTGAGATACCAGTCCGCGGAATGATTGGATCGCTGGCTTGATCTGGGCTTGTATTTCCCCGCGTCAACGTCCTGTGCGTATTCGAGATATTTCCGCAGAAGTTTTGGTCCTTCGTTTTTGATCTCATCAACTTTTAATTGGCCGGGCGAAATACTGGCGATCAGAATGATCTTTTCACGCGCACGGGTAATCGCCACATTTAACCTGTTCTCCCCACCGGTCCCGTTGAGGCTTCCGAACTGCATCATCATCCTGCCCTGTTTATCCGGTGCGTATCCAATGGAAAAAATAATGTAGTCCCGTTCGTCTCCCTGAACGTTTTCAATGTTCTTGACAAACAGTGTTGACGGAATGGGTTGCCCCGTAGCCAGTGATTCCGCTTCCAGCTTATCGAGTACCAGCATCTGCTGCGGGGCGTTGAACGTCACCACACCGATATCCTTGGCGGGCTGCCTGCCGTGGATTTCAAAAACTTTTTTCGCCACCGCGGACGCTTCCACTTCATTTGTCTGGTCTTCCCATACTCCGTTTACACGGATGTATTCAATTGCCGGTTCACGCAGGTTGATTATTTCGCGGTCCGGTAACAACTGTAACCTGTTGTCATAAAAATGTGTGTTTGAAAAATCGATCAACTCAAGGGACTTGCTCCGGTAATGACCCTGGAGGTGTACGGTAGAGAGGTACCGTGCCGATAGCTCCAGCAGGGAGTCGACTTCCAGGTCGGGAATATCCGTTTCCTCTTCCCAACGCGTCTGGTATAATTCGCTGGGACGAAGCTGCTTGTCATCGCCTGCTACCAGCAATTGTTTTCCCCTGTACATAGCGGGAATACCTCGCTCCGAAAAGCATTGAGATGCCTCATCGAATATCACGATATCAAACAACTCGGTCATCGGAAAGATAGCCGACACGGCCTCGGGCGACGCCATCCAGCAGGGAATGAGTTGAAACAGTTCATAATGGAAAGTGGAGATCAGTTTCCGGATCGGCCAGATCTTCTTCCTCTTTGTGACCTGGTGCTGGAGATCGCGGTATGTTACCATGTTATTCAGCCGGTTGAATTCCAGGCTTTCATAAACGCGTTCGCGGGCTCTTACCAGGAGGATCTGTTTGCTCAGCCCCTGCTTCTCTTCAAGCAACTCCTCCAGTTCGTGCTGCGAAGATTCCATCTTCATGGAAGAGACGGACCGCAGTATGGGATATTTGGTCTCAATGTGATCAATCCACGCCAGGCGGATACTGTTTTGAAAAAGTATTTCGCTTTCCGTGGCATTCCATTCGCCCAGTTTGTCATAGAGCTTAAAAACCGTTTCCTTTTCGTAAAACTTCAGATCTTCTTTTAAGCGGTCGTATTCGCACAGGCTGTCAAAATCACGTTGCAGTGTTTTCCGGTAGTCGTGTTCCTTCGCCGGCTCCAAGATAAGTTGCCTGATCTGAAAGGGCGTGAGGTGCTTTTCCCATGCCCTGATTTTTTCAGGGACGTCTTTCACCAGTAAGAGTAGTTCGCGAAGCAGTATCGTAAACTCCTTGCGGGAGTACTTTTGAACGGGAATGGTACGGTTGATTTCGCGAAGGGTGTTAAAAACAATTTTCGCACGCATGGCGAGTTTTTGTTTCTGAAACCAGGTTTTCAGTTTTTCCTTGTTGTAGTCCAGCGGAAGGTCGACAAGCCAGCTCTTGTTTTTGAGAGATGTGAGATGGTGTTCCAGGTTCAGGCGACTGTCTATCCGTTGTTCCAGTTCATTTAGTCCGCTCCTGTTGTAGGGCAGATCGTTTGATACCAGGACACGTTTGACATAAAACTTCTCCTTTGAAAACAATTCCCAACGCAGACGTCGTACGAGGGTACCCCGCGCATCCATACATTGCTGGAGTACGCCCAGGAATTTCCCGAGCTGATCGTTTGGTAAAGTGATCTCGGGAGGATGATCGCTGAAGCAGTTCATGCTTACGCGTTCCACGTTCGAGAACCACAACAAGCTTGTTTCATCATCCTTCTCATCGATCATTGCGCGGAAGTACGCGTACGTATCCTCATCTTTAAGGACACTGATCATTCCCAGGATCTCTTCCTCCTTGTGAAGTAACGATGAGCAGTCTTCCAGATTCAGTGGGGTACCGATCAGTTTTTCCACTTCATCGGCGATCTCCTTTTGAAAGTGAGGTATATCGGCGATCGTTTTTTCGATCTCCTGCTGGTCTGCGTACCGAAGGTTCGAAAATGATTTGCGATCTCTCCATTCGTAGTGGCGGTCCTCCATCCAGGAGGCATAGTTTGTATACGCCTTCAGTCTTCGCAGGAAAGATTGCAGTTCGTGAAACGAAAAGTACTGGTACTCCTGCTTGATATTTATCGCGGGAGCCGACAGATCGGAAGTGAGGTATAGTTCCTTTACGGAAATACCGCATTCTTTATCATCGAACAGGGCAAATTTGAATTCCTCGAGTTCGTCTGTGATCTGATCGATTCTTCTGCAAAGCTGGAAAAACCTCCTCTCCGTCTGAATCACATCAATACTCCGGTTTTCGGCTTTAAACATTTCAATACCATCTACCTGCTGCGCGATCTTGGAAAAAATTTCTTTCCGGTCATTCCTGAAATCATGTACCAGTCCCAGAAAATCGCCGAGGCCGATGTCCTTCAGTCTTTCATATACCACATCCAGTGCGGCGCGCTTCTGGCAGACGAGCAACGCTTTTTTTCCCGAGGCGATCGCATCGGCCAGCAGGTTGCAGATCAGCTGGGATTTGCCCGTTCCCGGGGGTCCCTGCACTACAACGGAGTGCCCGTTCTTTATTGTCTTGATAGCTTTCTCCTGGAACGCATCGAGTACAAAAGGTGTATAAATATTTTCTTCGCTGATATCCTGCTTTGGAGGTACGGCGGGTAAACCGGTGTTCTTACGAAGGAAAAAGTCTTCCAGGTCATCGAGGGAAGCGTTGTCGATGAGGTGCAGGTAGTCCGGAACCAGTTGGGAACCGGCTTGCGGGAATATTCCCAATACCGCTTCGGGAAAAAGTTTGAGTTCGCCGTTTTGATGATTCGTATCGAACTCGTCTTTCTTAAACTCGTGAAAGGCGATCAGTTCGTCGTGAAAATTCTCGGGATTAAAATTGATCTCGATCTTGTCTTTCAGCAGCTGGTATAGTCCCGTCCTGAACACGGTGCTGTCGGTGTCGAACTCTTCAAAGTTCGTATCGAGGAGATCCTCTTCGAGTTTTACCTGGTTATAAAAAGCAAAAGCGAGCAGAAAGGATTTATTGAACGTGATACCCGCATCCTTACGTGGCTGAAGAACCCAGTGTTGTCCCTCCTGTATGATGGAGACCGGAAAATAAAGCAGCGGGCATCTCGCCATTGAGCCGTCCGAAAATTTTCCACGCACAAACGGCCATCCGACATGCAAATCGTTGGAACCTCTTTCTTCGAATATAAAACGATCGATGCGCTGAAGCTTTTTGAGTTTCCTGCTCACCAAATTGTTAGACTCCATCCGGCTGTCGATCACCTGGCAAAGCTTTTTGTTCTTACCGGCAATAAGGGAATTGATGATTTCAAACGAACGTTCTCCGTTCAAAAAGCTCAGTTCATGCACATCCATCAATTGCTCCGCAGCCAACCTCAGCAATAAAAGAGAACGGTTGTTACCCGACAGGTTAGTTAGCCGTCGCAGGTAAGTGGAGAGAATATTTTTGGAAGTACCAGTCATCGATTTTTGTTTTGCAGATGAAATGCAGAAAAATTTCCGTCGTTACATTATACTAATCATCCATTGTCAAATATGGCGCGATTTTCCGGATGGTTTTATCGTCCATACCGTGTATCTTTCGAAGATCATCCAATGTTTCAAATCTGCCATGCTGAAATCGGTAAGCGACAATGGATCTGGCTGCTTCCCTGCTCAAATAGGGATGAGCGGCCAGAATACGCTCACCGGCTGTGTTTACAGGGATTTGCGATGGTGTAAAACCGGAAGCGATAAAAGAATTCGTCGATAGCCTGTTGACGACAGTGGAGTCCAGCCCGAATATTTCAGTTACCTGTTCCATCCTTATAAAACCACCCAACGCCTCACGGTATTTCACAATACGGAGTGAAAGTTTTTCACCGATCCCGCGAATCGTTTTTAGTTGCGCCGTATCCGCCAGGTTAAGATCGAATTTTTCCACCACCGGAGCCACCGGTTTTTTATACTCAAATACCTTCTTGGTTTCGGTATGTCGTTTCTCCTGGCTGCTCTTTTCAGGCAAATCGATAAAAGCATAAAGCCGCTCATACAACGTCGAATCAATCCCATAAATTTTAAGGAGGTCGGACTTCACGCGGAACTTTCCGCCCTTATCGCGGTAGCGGGAAATCCTGACGGACAAGGACGTTGAAAACCCCAGTCTGACCAAGTCCCTTTCCGTCGCCTGGTTCGGATTAAAATGAAACGGATCCGGAACCGCTGTGTTTTTTTCAGGGGTTTTGCCGGCGGCAAGGTCGTTTTCCCATATCTGAACCAGGCTGTCAAGCTTCGCACGGTCCGATGAAAAATCGTCGGTGTTTTTGCTCTTGTACCAGCGCCAGGCCGGCTCCGAGAAAATAATCAGGGCGAGAAGCGGGATCAAAACAATAAATCCGTTCGCCTGGGAATGGGACAGTCCGAAAAATTCTCGCACCCAACGTTTAAAAGAGATCATAACAAACAACCGGTCGTCTAAACTCGCATTTTTTTTCCGCCGAACATAGTTTTTTCAGGTTGGCGGTAGCGCCAAAAATGCCCTTCACCCATAAATTTGCTCTTTATTCGGAAAACCAAAAATGAACTTTGAACGTAATAGTGGCATGCACGGAATTCGCCTTATTTATAATAATTCTAAATTAAGGTTTTATTGATTTTTGTCACCCATGGATTTCCCGCAGCCTTTACTTTTGCTACACGAATGACACAAAATTTTAAAGCCTTAGTCCTTACCTATAAGACAGCGCCCGTGGCTGTCCGCGAGCAGGTATCGCTGAATGAAGAAGCAACCAAAAAGCTCCTCCATTTTATCAGGGATTTTACTACGGCTTCGGATGTCCTCGTTGTTTCCACATGCAACCGTACTGAAGTTTACTACCTCGGTGAACCGGATTTTTCCCACACTATTTTTAAAGGTATTTCTCTCATTAAAAATACCGGGTCGGAATTCGAGGAACACTTCACTCTTTATACCGACCAGAAAGCCGTGCAACATTTATTCGATGTCGCCATGGGGCTGGATGCACAGGTAATCGGAGATCTGCAAATCTCCGGTCAGGTAAAAAAGGCCTATCAATGGAGTGCTGACGAAAACATGGCGGGACCATTCCTGCACAGGTTACTGCACACAATATTTTTTGTTAACAAAAGGGTTGTTCAGGAAACCTCTTTCCGCGATGGAGCAGCATCGATCTCCTATGCAGCGAAAGAGCTGGCTGAGGACCTGACGGCAGGTATCCGCGAACCAAAAGTGCTGGTCGTTGGTGTCGGCGAGATCGGACAGGATTTTTGTCTTAACCTCGTCAACTCCCGTCTTGGACGCGTAAAGATCTTAAACCGAACCCTTGACAAGGCGGAAAAACTGGCTACCCGCTGTGGCTTTGAATTTGGCGGGATAGAGGAACTGGCATCCGAAATCGCCAAAGCCGATATTATTATCAGTTCCGTATCAGGTACTCAACCGCTGATCACGGGGAATGTCCTGAAGAATATCGACATTATCTCACACAAATATTTCATCGACCTTTCCATGCCTCGCAGCATCGATCCCGCGATCGAAGAGCAGGCTGGTGCGATCGTATATAACCTCGATGATATCCGGGAAAAGACGAACGAAGCCGTTGAAAAACGTAGGGCGTCCATTCCTCGGGTACAGGCCATCATCGCCGAAGCAAAAGCGGAGTTCGACGACTGGTCGAAGGAAATGATCGTATCCCCCACCATTCAGAAGCTGAAGAATACGCTGGAACAGATCCGCAAGGAAGAGTTGACGCGTTTTCTGAAAAATGCAAAACCCGAGGAGGCAGAGAAGCTGGAAGAAATGAGCCGGTCATTGATGCAGAAGATCCTCAAGTACCCTGTACTTCAATTGAAGGCCGCCTGCAAACGCGGCGATGCCGAATCGCTGACCGAATTGTTGCACGAACTCTTCAACCTCGAGAACCACCCCGAAAAATCAGGCAAGTGATCGCCGGTGCATTGCACCCCTGATCTAACAAAAAAACGTGTAAGTAGGTAAGAGAGAACGGTCGTGTACTCCTTTTCTGCGACGGTTATATTAATTAGTTCCTCAGCTGGTTCGGATTTATACCGTACTTCCGTTTGAATGCGGTGGAAAAATGATTGGGGTTCTTGTACCCGACGATTCCGGATACCTCATTGACCAGTATATTATCCGATAACAGTAATTGTCTGGCGTGCTCCATCCTGAGATCGTGCAGGTAGTCAAATACCGTGGTACCGAACAACTCCTTAAAACCTTTTTTAAGTTTGAATTCATTTAATCCGAATGAACGGGCAAGGCTTTTCAAGGAGTGGTCGCCTGTAAAAGACCGGTCTAATAAATCGCGCAACGCATAGAACGCATCGCGATCTGCCGCTTTTATTTTCTTAGGTGAACGATGATACCTTTCCTTCTCCAGTTGATTCAACTGCAGGGCGATGAATTCGATGACCTTCGCTTCCATAACGAGGTTTCTCAGGTTTCCCTGCAGGGGACAATTCAGTATGCCGTTTACAATGTGAACCATTGCCGGAGTCATTTTCATGTCGTCCGAGGCGCCGCATATCAGCTCATTGTTAAGGAGCCTGGCCTTAAGTTCAGCCGACCATTTCTCATCGTCGCACAGGAGTGTGGCAAAGTAGGTGCGATCCACGGAAAAATGAAGGATACTTAATATCTCCTGGGCATACACGTAATGATCTGCAAAATGGCCAGGCTGATAGATAAAATTCTGCATGCCCTTCCGCATAACCACTCTTTCATCCATTCCGAAAAAATCGGTTTCAATCGTTCCGTCCAGGAAAACACAGGTATCAACGGTTGACACTGTACCATCTCTTTTCTGAAGGTTGAGGTTACAACGGACCTGCGCGTCGAACTTCACTACGCGAATATCCGGAAGAGAAAAATCGCTGATCATCATTTGTCCCCACTCCCCGCCGACGGCCGTGCGGGCTGCAAATTCAGGGCTTGTCTCGTTCGAATGGCTGAATGCTGCCGGGATGAAGGTGGAATAATCAACGGGTAAGAACTCGTTCGTGCTAAGCATAATCCCTTTGGCGGATAAGTTGCTCCGTTTAACGTAGGCTTCACCCTAAGGTTTGCCCGTAAAAGGGCTAAAAAACCTGATTCCAATCCCATATGTTAAAGAAGATTCTTAAAGTTACGGGTATCGTTGCCGGTGTTATCGTTGTGATCGCCGCCGGATACTACACAAAAGTTTATATCAGTACGGAAAAGCGCATGCACACAAAATACGATGTACAGGTGCAGGCTATCCATATAGACACAGATTCGGCAGCCATCTCCCATGGTGCCCGGCTTGCAAATGTTAAAGGCTGTACAGAATGCCATGGAGCGGACCTTGGCGGAAAAGTATTCGTCGACGATCCGGCGCTGGGCCTCCTTATTGCTACCAACCTGACCAAGGGTAAAGGTGGCCTCCCGGCAGATTATGGAGCACAGGACTGGGTACTGGCACTGAAGCACGGATTAAAAAGAGACCGTACGCCGCTATTGTTTATGCCCGCTCATGAATTCACATGGCTGAGCGAACAGGATATGAGCGCTATCGTAGCCTATTGCGCCAATGTTCCCAACGTCGACCGTGAACTTCCGCAGAACAATCTCGGGCCGTTGGCAAAAATCCTGACGGACCTGGGTAAACTACCGCTTTTCCCCGCGGAGATGATCGATCACACGCGCACGCTGGTAAAAGAAGTTAAAGCGGAGATCTCCGCCGAATACGGAAAATACCTCGCCACATCGTGCCAGGGCTGTCACCGCGAGAACATGAAAGGGGGCGAGCCGGTTGCCCCCGGTTTCCCGGTCGTAGCGGATATCAGCTCCTCCGGTCTCCCGGGGAAATGGACTGATGAGCAATTTATCAATACCCTGCGCACCGGAGTTACACCGGAAGGAAAAGTCCTGAAGCCTGAAGAAATGCCGTGGCCGATGGCCAAAGAGTTCACCGATCTGGAACTGAAAGCATTGCATCTCTATCTCAATTCGAAATAACGACCCCCGGGATGGATGGAACACGCCATCCCGGTTTTTATCTCCCACCGCCTCCTTTCCTGTAATTTTCTTTCCCTACCTTCGACTCATTGATCAAAGACCGTTTCCCCTTGGCAATAGAGGAAGAAAAAAAATTCATTAGCCTAATTAACGAACATCAGGGGCTGATCCACAAGATCTGTATCATGTATGAGAATGATCCGGATGTTCGAAACGACCTGTTCCAGGAAATTGTATTTCAGTTGTGGAAGTCTTTCTCTTCTTTCCGGGGTGAGTCCAAGATCACTACCTGGATGTATCGGATCGCCCTGAATACCGCCATTTCCGGTTTTCGTAAGCAAACGAGGAACGTAAAGACGGAAGACCTGAAGGAAATGCATTTTAATATCAGCGATTCCTGGGGTGAAGACAGGGAAGAAAATATTCAACGGCTTCAATGGGCGATCAGGCAACTTTCAGAGATTGAACGGGCGATGATCATGATGGCCCTGGAAGAAGTGCCCTATGAAGAGATAGCCGAAACAATCGGCATTACACAAAATAACGTACGGGTTCGGATGAACCGCATCCGGGAAAAATTAAAAAAACTTATGTCTAACTGACCATGGAACTGGACGAGTTAAAAAGTATCTGGAAAATGGGAGCACCTTCCTTTCAGCCCAAAGACGAGGACGAGATTGCGGCGATGCTGAAAGGAAAAAGTACATCGATTGTCGACAAGTTGAAGCGCAGTGCCTGGTTCGAACTGATCTTCACCGTCGTCGTCAGCATCGGGTTACTCCTCTACGCTCTCACGCTTCCCCTGGGCGCCCTGAAGTGGATTTCCATTTCTATCCTGGTCATGTTCCTGGCCTATACCTTTTACTATGTAAAAAAACTGATGGTCCTGAACCATTTTGATCCCGGAAACGAAAATATCCGCGCGCACCTTACTTCATTGATCGATAACCTGTCGGGATACCTTAAATTCTATAAAAGAAGTTATACGGTCCTGTATCCGGTCTTCTTTTGTCTTTTCCTGCTGTTCATCGCTTTTGAGCAAGGCTGGGACAATTTTGTGGAAAATATAGCCAGGCCAATTGTTATTATTAACCTGACTGCACTCGCTGCGTTTTACTTTTTCATGAGCACATGGGTCGTCAACTGGTATGTCAAGAAATTGTACGGCAATCATCTTGAAAAACTAAAAAAACTGCTGAATGATATTCACGGATAACATAAAATCAACGCGCACTTGTTTACTGATTGCCGTAGCGGCGCTCTTCAGCTTCGGAAAAGTTGTCGCCCAGAAAACGCCCGTTGAAAACTCCGTATTCTGGGAGGTATCGGGCCAGGATCTTAAACATCCCTCCTACCTTTTTGGAACATTCCACTTAATGGGCTCACGCTACATCGATAGCCTTACACATGTGGTAACAAAATTCAATACCTGCAAAACGGTCGTCGGCGAGCTGCTTCTGGACAGTACCATGACCATGAAGATGATGGCAGCGGCACGACTGGACGGAATAACCCTGGATCAACTGCTGAGTCCGGAGTATTACAAACAAACGGCCGAATGGCTGAAGGAACTCTCCGGATACGACCTCCGGATGTTCAACGGGATGAATCCAATGACCATCCAGCTCTTCCTGATGACGATGCTTCAACAGCAGTATTTTCCCATGGACATGAACCGGGAGACACCCATGGATATGTACTTTCAAAACGAGGCAAAACAGGGCAAAAAAAAACTGGTCGGACTGGAGACATTTGACGTGCAGGTGAACGCCTTATTCCTTCAATTCAGTCCCGAGAGGCAGGCGGAAATGCTGACGGGCTTCGTGAAAGAAAAAGAAAAAGCAAAATCGGAACTCATCACCATGAACCGGTATTACCGCGAAGGCAACCTTACGAGACTTCAGCAGCTACTTACCGACGAGAGTTATTCCGAATCTGAATCCAAAGTGATGCTGGATGACAGAAACAAAAAATGGATGGAGCAGATACCCGGCCTGATGAAGGAACAACAGACTTTTGTCGCTGTTGGCGCTCTTCACCTCGCAGGTGAAAACGGTTTGGTGAACCTGCTGCGAACGGCCGGCTATACTGTAATACCGGCACAGACAAAGTAGGTCACAACAGAATTTTTTTCAATCCGCTCCGTAGCGCCTGCGCGATCGTTTCCCATTCGCCGGAACCCGCGTACTTTTGATTAACTTCTATTTCTATTCCCGAATACCAATCGTCACTGAATTGCGAACGCAGATAGGTCGTCAATCCATCGTCGATTCCCAGGTAGGGTTCATTGTAGCGTACAGAAAAGGCAGGCAGGTGGTCTTCGATGCCGGCGGCGTACAACCTGCAAAACTCTGCTTCACTCTTCCGGTCCGGGTCAAACAACAGACCGATATCCACTTCACGGCTCACTCCGTTCCAGACAGGGGTAAACGAATGAATGGACAGGTGTACCGTTCTCTTCTGCGACCCGCGTATCAGCTGCTCGATCGTATTCCGGTGAGGGTGATAATACCGTTGAAGGGCATCCTCCCGTTGTTGCAGGTTCAGTGCCTGCGAAAATTCAGAAAAAAGGGAATTACTTGAAAGCGAACGGTTTGGCTCGACCAGGAGCCGGGTCGTCTCGCATTTAAAAAGGGGAACGTGGAATTCCTTTGACAAGGAAGACGCTATTTCGAGCGCGCCGGGGTCCCAGCCCCGGTGAGTAAGCAAAACGTCTTCCCGTCCTTCAAAAAGGTACGTGTACGCCGCAGGCACAACATTTCCCGCATGTTCGCAGGAGATGATTAGTTGTAAAGTCGTGAACATGATCGCCGGAAATGCGGGACCAGGGAACCGCGGTTAACATTTCACCCCAATCTGCTATCTTTTTACCCCATGATACGTACAAATGCAAACCCTGTGACCACTTTTAAGGATTATAAATGAGATCACCGTCACCTGTTATCCTTCAAAAACTCCCGGAAATGAATTGGCGCGAAAACCTGAATTCTCCATTCCCTTTTTATTTAAATGATGATCGCAAAAATATCGGATTTATAGGCTCCATAAGCCTTTTCGTGGTTTTCTTTCTCCACGTTTACCACCCTGAGCACGGCAATCATGTCGCTCTTACCATCCCCCAGACGTTCCTGTTCGGGGGTGTAACGTTTACTGTGCTCTTTATTAATATCGTGGTCCTGCCGAAAATATATCCCCGGGCCTTTGATCCCACGTCCTGGACGGTAAAAAAATACATCTGGTTCACCCTGTTCCATTGTGTTCTGATCGGACTGGCGAGCACCTTGATCGACGAGTTCATTATTTGCCCGCAACGTTCGCTCTGGGAAAACATCGTCGGGGCCAATACACAGGTGGCTCAGACGGGGCTGATCGTCATCACCATTATGACCCTGTTCCTGCGAAACAACCTGTTGAAACAAAATCTGAAGAGCGCTATCCGCGCCAATCTTGAACTGGACAAGATCAAAACCCTGAAAAAAGAGGTTGCTCGTCAGGAAGTTGCATCCCTGCTCACCATTTATTCGGAGACGAGCGAGACCCTGAGCTTTCATCTTCCGCATCTGCTCTTTGTGGAAGCGGACGACAATTACTCTACCATCGTATGGCGAAACGAAAGCGGTATTCAAAAAAAATTGCTGCGGGTAAACCTGAAGAATATGGAAAGCCAGATCAACAACGATTTTGTGATCAGATGCCATCGTTCCTACATCGTTAATGTTCACGCCATCAGTAACATCGCCGGCAATACCAATGGCTATAAGCTCCATATCCTGGATACGGATATAACAATCCCGGTGTCCAGGCCCAAGGGAAAAGACGTGATCGAAAAGATCCACCAGCTCAAGAGTATGATGGAGCTTGCCTGATCGCCCCGGAAACGTGCTGTTCACCCCGGCACCGGCTTCATTCACGACATTGCCTCCTCCATCCACTTCATTTCGCATCAATTTACCCATCCCGCCCTGTTCTTTCGCGTTATCGGGACAAACCCCACTGTTATGAAAAAAATCATACTCACTGCGCTTCTCGGTATTATTACCATGGCACAAAATTTTGCACAGGAAAAAATCGCACCAAGAACCGAATTTACAATCGGGCTTTCGACAGCTGTCCTCGAACTGAAGCAGGGAAGTACCGGCGACATTACCGTAAACCTGAACCGGTCCAAAGGGTATTCCAGGTCTAGCGCCGTATTGACGTTATCATCCGGTCTGCCGGAAGGTGTATCGGTTACGTTCGAGCCGGCAACCGGTGTGATGGAAAAAAGTATCGCAACAGTATCGGTCGCGGAACATACAAAGCCCGGCAACTACATGATCATAGTGAACGGGACGATGCAGCACAAGAACAAAGGCGCCACGTTAAAACTGATCGTCGGCGAACGTACGGCTGACGGGGTCGTCACCTCCATACATTAACACCGGTGGATCCCGGCCGAAGCGGATCTAAAGCACAAACATCCTGTTTTCCGCAAGGCATGCGGACAGTTTTTTATAGGTATCGATCACGTTTTCGCGACCGGGGTCGATACCATTCGATTTAATAATACGGTGCGCCAGTGTTCCCTGTTTGAGGATAACATCCAGCTGAGGTTTCCATTTTTCCAGTGAACTGTCACCCTGGTTAATCATCCGTTCCAGCAAATGACGCCAGAGTTCGGCTGCCTTTGCTTCTTTTCCGGGAAATTCAAATAAACCCAGGTATTCGGTATTAGTGATCCAGGCGTCCTGACCCTTTTCGGTGGTTTGATCCAGAAGATGGGCCAGGATTTCTGTTTTCCATTTCATCTGGGACTCATGATCGGCAAATTTACCCGCTGTGAGCGCTTTGATGACTTCGATAACCAACGTTACGATCGCGAGGTCGGCTGATGGGCATTCCTGGATGTCCATGATCCGTATTTCTATCGACCCCCTGTCGAACCGCGGGATAGCTCCCCGGGAGTTGACCCAGATGGGGTTGAGTTCGTGCTCCGGATCAAACGGCGCGATATCGCTTTTGATTTTTTCATAGATCGTGTTGAGGTAGTTACGGCGGGAAAAGACCGCCTCGGGAATGACTTTGCCGGTGATGGAGGGAATACGCGACTGATTTGTTTTATAGTATTTAAGGCGTGTATCCAGCAGACCTGTCAGCTTGCCATCCAGCATGGGGGAACTCGCGCACAGGGCCGGTAGTAACGGAAGCACCAGGCGAACAGCGGCATGAAGTCTGGCAAATTCCTCATCGTCGTAAAAAGGAAGGTTAAGGTGCGTACTCTGCAGGTTAGACCACCCGTGACCCTTACAATCGAATATCCTGTTGTAAATTGTATATACTTCGTTGTTTTCATGAGGCCACAGTTTGGTTTCCGTCATCGGGTCCATGAAGGGATGGGCCGCTGTGGGCATCAGCATGGTATTCCATTCCGAAAGGATCGAATTGATACGGCGGATATTTCCCCCGAATTCCGCATCCAGTTCGAAAAAATCGCTTTCCGGTTTTGTTGACTTCAACTCGACCACGTGGAGCACCAGCTCATTAGACCAGGTAACCATTCCGTTATCAACGTCGCTGCCATACGATCCCAGCACATGCTTGATCAGTTCGTCCGTGATGGGTTTTATGGCGAGGGTGTCGCGGTCGACGAGCATGTATTCCAGTTCAACACCATAACCCTGGAACAGGTGAATTCGGGAAGGTTGGGTCATTATTTTTCCGCTTTGATCTTACTTAAAAAAACTTCCATGATCGTGGAGTATAATTTATCCTTCAGAATCTTGTCCTCCATTCCCGAATCGATATTGGGATTATCATTTATCTCGATCACATAGAATTTTCCCTCGACTTCTTTCATATCCACGCCGTATAGGCTGCGGCCAACCAGTGCTGTGGCTTTCAGCGCCGTACGGATCAAACCGGACGGCGCCTGATCTACCGCGATGGATTCCACCTTGCCTTCCTGATTCTGTTTTTCCGTATTCCAGTTGACGATCTGCCAATGTTCGGTAGCCATAAAATATTTACAGACATACAGGGGTTTCCCGTCTATAATTCCTACGCGCCAGTCGAACGGTGTGGGTAAAAATTCCTGGGCGATGAGCAGGTCCGATTTCTGGAACATTGTGTTGCAAACCTGTTTGTACTCTTCCTCATTCTTGATCTTAAAAACCCCTTTGCTGAACGCACCGTCCGGTTGCTTAAGGATAAACGGATAAGGTAATTTTCCGGCAAGGGTCTTTTGATTTTCCCTGCTGACGACAAACGACTTGGGCGTCAGTATCTTGTTGGCCGTCAACAGTTCATTGAGATACACCTTGTTCGTGCATTTCAGGATCGACTCCGGATCATCGATTACCGTGAGCCCCAGGGATTGCGCTTTCTTTGCGAAGCGGAAAGTATGATGATTTACAAACGTAGTCTCGCGGATGAATAAGGCGTCGTACTGGATCAGTTCGTCGAAATCCTCCCGGGTGATCAATTCGACGTTAAATCCGGCCTGATCGCCGGCTTTGACGAATTTTTGAATTGCTTTTTCGTCTGAGGGAGGGTTAGGATCGTTCGGGTCGATCAGTATAGCCATGTCGTATTTTTTCCGGTCCGGCCTGACGTCGCGTTTGCGTTGCAGGTAACGCTCTGCGGCCATGCGCAACAGGGGTTTGTCCTCCTCGGGGACTTCACCGAGACTCAATGGCTTGATACTCTGGAGTACCCATTTGCTTCGTTTGGTAAACGTAGCGATCAGGCAGGGTGCCTGGATGTATTGAAACAGCTGCTTGGCCAGCTTATTCAGGTTTTCCTCCTGCGTAATTCCAAAGTAGATGTCGAATTCAATTTTATCCTTCGTCACGTTTTTAAAAGACGATTGGATCAGGTCATTAAAGTCCTCGAGGTCCTCGCGGAGGATGGACGGGAATCGAAGGTCCTGGATCGTTGAAACACCCGGCAGAACCTTATGTCTTCGCGCTTCGGCAAGCAGGGAAACATAGTACCCCATGCTTTGGTACTGGTAGGATTTACAGAGGTTGATTACTTTAAGTCCCCTGGATTCTTCGTAATCGTCTCCGGAAATATAACCGGAAGGTGTAATGACGTCAACGTCTTCCATGTTGAATTGCCAGCTGTCGGGATTTTCAACTATGATGAGTTTTGGCATGTGTCTTTTTATCTTTTGGTTCGATCACCAATAAATTCGCGTCGTATGTGACAATACCTAACATGATACTGTTGATCAGGCGGGGGAAACTTACGCTGTAGACCTGGCCTTTACCCAGAGGGTTGGGTTCCATGGGGTCGGCGATATATGCACAGTTCTTTTCCTCATCGTATCCCGTAATAACGACGAAGTGCCCGGATGGTTCTCCCTTGATGCTGTCATAAATATCGAATTGCGGAATTTCCCTCGCCGTACCGTAAAGATAGGTCGCGCTCAGGCCGGTTAATATGGGTATTGATCTTTTCAGGTAGTCCTTGATAAGGTCTTCATCCAGTTCGGAGTTCAGCAGCTCGCCCCCTGACTCCAGGAATCTGATATACGCAGCAGATGCAACCTGTAGTTTTCGGCGCTTGTGTTTGAAAGCCATTTGAGCGCGCAGGTGCCGAACCATTTTTTTGGATGAGTCCTTGAACCAGGTGGGATCGAACACATTGAGGTTGTAGGTATAGATGTGGGCCTTATAACCGCGCTTTAACGCGTGATGGCCAAGCATCACCGCCAGCGTTCCGCCGAACTTAAGACGTTTAACCTCCCGGATCACTTCATCGAGGGGTACGATGTCGCCGTAATAATTGTACAGCGCCTGCAGGCATGTAGGTCCGCAGGTAACCTCGTCGGGCTGAGACTGGATATCGAAACCTAGAACTAGTTCTTTTTTCATAGAAACAAATCCGGAAGTCAGACCAGTTTGAGCAGTTTGCTGATCAACAGGTCGAAAACTTCCACTAAAATCAACACGATGATGATCAATTCCAACAAACTGCTTTCGCGCTGATTGATGATCTCCCTGAAAACGCTGAGGTTATCTTCAATGATACGCAACGTATACTCTATTTCACTAAACCGTACCCGGAGATCAAAATGTTTGATCAGGCCCTGGTGCAGTTTGTCGAGGTACTCGTCGTCCCATACCTGGTCCGGTGCATCAAAGATGTAAATATTTTCGGCGATATCATTTTGCGTGTTCAGTGCCCGTCCCAGGAACCGCATCATGTTATTCCTGCTGATTTTCAGTTTACCCGTTGCCTCCAGCTGGTTGGCGAAACCTTTGACCTCGGTCAGCAGGTTCTCCGTAACACCATGGTAGTGATCCAATGCGACGGACTGCGCCAGGTTGAACATCGTGATCCGGATCACCTTTTCATCAACCTTGTCGAGAATTAATTTGGCAAAATCGAAAACAATTTGTTTGCCTTCCTGAACATCGATCTCGTGATCGTCGCGCAGCCAGTTTACAAAAGGAGTACGTTGGTGCGATTGGACGGTTTTGATCGCCCATTTCATCTCGTCTTCCGAATAGCCGGCAAAGACAATGACTCCAAAATTGAAGTAGTATTGATACTTTTCTCCGGCAAATCGATAAAACAGTTCCGAAGAAGTGTCTGCCAGGGGTTTAATATCGAGGAATGTTTTTATCCCTTTAATGTCAAGCTGGTTGGAAACCAGAAATGCAGATAGTTTTACCGTCTGGGGCATGAAGAGGCCTTTTATTAAAGATATAAATTTAAATTAATGGGAGAGTAATTTCAGATTGCCGGAAATTGGAGAAATTGCCGGACCCGATACTTTTAATGCAGCCAACTATGAAAACGATTGCCCTGATTCTCTGCCTCCTTCTGTCGGTCGTAACCTCCTTTGCCTGGGGACCGACCGGTCACAGGGCAACCGGCCTCGTGGCGGAAAAATACCTCAGTAAAAAAGCTAAAAAGGAATTGATGCGTATCCTCAACGGTCAATCGCTCGCGATGGCCAGCACCTGGATGGATGAGATCAGGTCGGACTCCACCTACGACTATATGAGTGACTGGCATTGGGTTACGATCCAGGACGGCCAGACCTACGACCAAAGTGTAAAAAACCCCAACGGTGATATTATCCAGACGCTGGAGCGTATCATCGCCGAACTGAAATCGAAGAAGCTTTCAGCGGAGGAAGAAACCAAACACATCAGGATATTGATTCACCTTGTAGGTGATATCCACCAGCCCCTTCACGTCGGCGGTGGAAATGACCGCGGTGGTAACGACATCAAGGTATCATGGTTCCGGACGGATAGTAACCTGCACCGCGTCTGGGACAGCGACATGATAGACGACACACACCTCTCTTACACGGAGCTGGGTGAATCACTTGAGAAACCAGACGCCGCTAAAATAAAGTCCTGGCAGAAAATGTCAGTTCGCGATTGGGCAAACGAGAGCATGGGGTACCGCGGCCGGGTGTACAGTTACGGAAACGGGAAGCTGGGGTACCGGTATGCGTACGAGAACTTTGATATTGTACGTCAGCGCCTGCTTCAGGCGGGAACGAGACTCGCCGGAGTGCTGAACGAGATTTACGGTTAGTCACGCCGGTACGGGAAAAGAAGGGATGTAACCTTCTCTTACAGCAGATTGTTTAATTTCGCGTATTGGAGCAGAATTACCGTTTTCGCATCCCTGATCTCCCCGGACGAGACCATGGCGCAGGCTTTGTCAAAATCGATCTCCAGTACTTCAATATTTTCGTCTTCGTCCACTCCTCCTCCGGCGGCGATTTTCTGATCGGGTGTATACTCCCCGGTAAAAAAGTATAGGATTTCCGTTACCGAACCGGGAGACATATAAAGTTCGAATATCTTTCTCACGTGACCGACCCGGTAGCCGGTTTCTTCCTCTGTTTCACGGCGGATACATTCCTCGGGATTATCGAGGTCGAGGAGCCCCGCGCAGGTTTCGATAAGCATACCGCTGTCGTTACCATTTACCATTGTAGGTAGTCTGAACTGCCGGGTCAGGATCACGGTATGCTGTTTTTTATTGTAGAGGAGAATCGTAGCACCGTTTCCACGGTCGTAAGCTTCGCGGCTTTGGATCAGTTCCTTCCCCTGTCTGTCGGTGATAGAATAAGTGTACTTGTAAAGTTTATACCAGTTCTGGGACAGCGTTTCTTTGTTGAGGATCTTGACAGTCATAGTAAATGAGTTGCTAAGGCTACCTACGTCTTTACATGAAAGTAGTTTCGCTTGAGGTGCTGATAAATTTCCAGGCACACCCATGCATCGGTAGCGGCATACTCCAGTTGTTTTTCGGTCAGTGTGGATGCTTCCCAGTTCGATGTCTGAGCACTTTTCGATATTCTGAAACCCAATAACAATCCGGCCAGCTTCTTAACACTCTCCACTTGCAAACCCGACGCCTTCGCCATGGTCGACAACTCGATAAAAGAGACAGCCTGAAATTTGTTTAGTTTCTGAAGGGCCTTGATGTCGTCGTGGATCGCCACACCGGCTTTAATGATATCGGTATTTTCAAATATAGATATGATCTCGTCGGGCAGGCCGGTTTGATGCATCCGGATGAGAAATACTTTGTTGGGAATCGCCAGCTGAAGGAGCGCGACTTTATAGGATTGTCCTTTTTTGAAACTTGGCCGGGTCTCGGTATCGAAGCCCACGACGTCGTGCTTTTCAATCTCCCGGAGAACGGAAGAAAGTTTCGAAGCATCAGTGATCACGCTGACCTTTCCTTCAAACGCTTTCAGCGGAAGCAGATTGAGTTCTTCGACAGTAATATTTGTTTTTGGACCCAGCTGATTTTGATCGGCGGGTTCGTCATCCTTCGATAAATGCATTAAAAAATCCTGATAAATCCTGTGTTTAAAAAATACCCAAACATCGAGCCTCTAATTTAAGTCAAAAAAATCAACTATTTTGAGGCCTGCTAAATCTAATTCCATGGCCAATTCTCTTTTCCGAAAGAAACCGCTTTCTGCTATCCTCAATGATGTCAAGCACGGGGTGGACGATGGGCATGGAGCGCCGGAACTGAAGAAGGTATTGGGGGTACGCGATCTGACCTCCATGGGTATCGCCGCGGTGATCGGAGCCGGAATCTTTTCGACCATCGGACAGGCTGCTTATGATGGCGGACCCGGTGTAATTTTTCTCTTCCTCATCACGGCTGTTACCTGCGGGTTTACGGCGTTGTGTTATGCTGAATTTGCTTCACGGGTCCCGGTAGCGGGAAGTGCCTATACCTACTCTTATGTTACGTTCGGGGAAATCATCGCATGGATCCTCGGGTGGGCGTTGATCCTTGAATACAGTATCGGCAATGTTGTCGTGTCCATTTCCTGGAGCAGCTATTTTGTTAACCTGCTGGAAGGAGTGGGAATCCATTTGCCCGCATGGCTCGGCACGGACTCCAGTACGGCGAAGACATTGTATGAAGCGGCTGTCGCAGCCGGTGAACCAACAGCGGGTATGGCCTGGGTCACTGCGCCTATGGCAGGCAGTTTTAAATTTATCTGCAACCTCCCCGCCTTCGTCATTATCGTGCTGATCACCATGCTTGCATACGTCGGAATAAAGGAAAGTCGTTCGAGCGCGAATTTTATGGTTGGCCTTAAGCTTGTTGTCCTGGCGTTCGTCGTTGGCATCGGCGTCTTTTATATCGACACGGATAACTGGACTCCGTTTATGCCGAACAGTTTTACAGGCGTTCTCAAGGGGGTATCAGCTGTATTCTTTGCCTATATCGGATTCGATGCCATTTCGACAACGGCCGAAGAATGCGCCAATCCTCAACGCGACCTTCCGAGAGGGATGATCTATTCCCTTATCATTTGTACGCTGATCTATGTTGTCGTTACACTGGTGATAACGGGAATGGTGAATTATTCGGAGTTTGATACCGTAGCGGATCCGTTGGCTTATGTGTTTGAGAAGATCAACCTGAGCAAGATCGGTTTTTTTGTTTCTGTCAGCGCGGTCGTAGCCGCCACCAGCGTGTTACTTGTCTTCCAGATCGGGCAACCGCGCATCTGGATGAGTATGAGCCGCGACGGTCTGATGCCGAAAAAATTCGGAAAGATCCACCCGAAATACCAAACACCCGCTTTTGCTACCATCGTAACAGGTGTTATTGTGGCTATCCCCGCATTGTTTATAGAAAGCGGATTGATGACCGACCTTACCAGCATCGGAACCCTGTTTGCGTTTGCCGTGGTGTGCGGCGGCGTGCTGGTCTTACCCGCCAGGGAAAAAACAGCGCAGAAAGGTTTCGTCCTCCCTTACATCAACGGGCAGTGGATCGTACCCGTCTTGTTCATTGTATTCATTTACGGTTTTCGCGAGCGGCTGACGGGGTCTGTTACAAACCTCACACACGAATCCCGGCAGGAAGTATTATTCCTGATCTTTATCGTCATGGCGGCTGTTATTACATTCTTTTCATTTCTGAAGAGACTGTCCTTAATACCGGTGCTGGGTATGCTATGTTGTCTTTACCTGATGATCGAAATCCCCGCCAGAAGCTGGATAGTCTTTTTTGGCTGGATGTTGTTCGGGCTGGTGATCTATTTTTGTTACGGCTACTGGAAAAGCCGGCTTGTGGAAAAAAATGCATCGTGATACCGCTGACCTAGCATACGTTGCTGAAAGCTGTTTCATTTGCGGTGGTGGTCGCTGGTCAGGTAGTGTTGCCGCAGGATATCCTCGCCGAAGTCGCTGCCCTTTTCCCTGAGAATAGCGTGAATGTGATTTCCGTCATCCTGGAAACCTACGTTGTCATATTCAATGAGGAAGTCGGGACCATTGACAATATAGTAGTGGGGCTTGTTCCTCTCCCGGCTGCCTACCCACGCGAAATACACCTTGTCGAGCCCGGTCTTCAGGATCTCCTCGTACAGGCGGTGCGCCAGGGCATGATCAAAATCGTGTGTGTACTCCTGTATCAGGATCTTCAGCATTTCCCGCTGGTCGGCGTTCAATTCCCGGGCTGAAATTCCATAATAGCTGGTTATCCGCTGGCTGGCGGTGGGGTTGGTTATAATATCCTTCGGTACTTCCTGCTTCAGGATCGCTTTACTCTTTTGACTTTCTGTTAGAAAATTCAGCAGCATAAATCCGTAGTCTTCCTCCTTACTCAATACCCGCCACCCGGCGTAACGGGAAGTTTTTATCTGTGCCGGATCCGTTCCGATAAAAAGGGGCGATACGGAAACCGATGATCCCTTTATGGTCAGGTTAAGGGCGATATGATGTCCTCCAAAACTGATTCCCCATGGATCCACATCCTGCGGACTTCCCCAGACGGCAATAAAATAATTTTCATGCGACCACTTCAGATCGCTGATCATCCTGAATGTTTCGCTGTTGATTTGCCCGTTGTCGAATGCCTGCTGGTAAAGGGTATTCAGGATATCATCCAGTTGCATGATACTCGTCAGTTTCAGGTATCCCTGCGAACTGAGCAGGGTGGTAAGGAGTTCGTGGAAGGCGATCCGGCTGCTGTCCGGCAACGACCCGTATTGAATACCGGGACGTGGTACCAGTCCTACGGGCAGGTTTGTCCATTTGAAACGAAGGGAGTCTGTAAAAGCATAACGGGTTTTCGCAAGGTTGTCCCCGCTGAGGGTATGAAGGAAACGGTTTGTCGCCCTGGCCAGCGTGGTGGCGGTCTGCGCCCGAAGTACAGACGGCTGCAGGATAGAGCAGATCAGGATCACAATTGCTGCGACCCGTGGCTGATACATTTTTGTCATTTCAGGAGTTTTAGGAAGTTATCCATGCGTTGGACCAGGTGTTACTTGATGGATTGGTATAATGCCTTGCCCGGAGCACGGTAGAACAGGCGGGACAAGGTACATAAAAAGAAAGGGCAAAAACACAAGAAGTGAGGTGCCGTTAAAGGGTATGGAATTAACGGCGGTTGTATTCAAAGTCGTGAACGAAAAACACTATTTTTTCCTTTTTACAACAGTTTCAGGCAATCGTACATTTTAAATTTCGCGTTATGTTAAAGATCCTGCCACAATTGTTCTACCAGACCCCGGAGATCCGGAAAATACTCGTAGATGGCTTGTCCTGCATCGTGCACAAAAAACTGGAAGAACCCGTACTTCATAAAGAAGGGTACGTATCCACTCACGCGATTACGCTTGTGCTTCAGGGGTTGTTAAAGATTGAAAACGACAATAACCTGTTGGCTACGATCCGGGAAAACCAGATGGTTTTTCTTCCGAAAGGACTTTATACGATTTCCGATATCCTGCCGCGGGAGGGAGTATTTGAGGCTGTTGTATTTTTTTTCGAAGAGTCTCTGATATCCGAATTCCTGGGGTCAATTAACCTCAAAACAAACAAGGAACGATGTGTTACTCATATTGTGATGGATTACACTCCTGAAATTAAATTGTTTACTGAATCCACGCTACAGGTATACGGTAACAAAAGTCTGGCGCACCGCAGCCTGACCAGGGTTAAGCTATTTGAGCTCCTGCATTTACTGAGCAATACGCAGACATCGGTCTGTCTGCCCGGCGCGTTAACAACGTTGAATAACAAGGAAAAGAAGAGCCTCCGAGAATTCATGAACACCAACTTCAGCAAGCCGCTCGCCATCGAAGATTATGCATATCTCACAGGTCGGAGTATATCAACTTTTCGCAGGGATTTTATGGTCCAGTTCGGCGTCTCGCCAAAACAGTGGCTAATCGACAAGCGGCTGGACAAAGCAAAGCTGTTGCTAACCAACGGTGATACCAGCGTATCGCAGGTAGCTGTCGAAACGGGTTATGAAAACGTATCGCATTTTGTAAAAGCATTTCACAAAAGATTCGGCACACCCCCGAAACAATTCCTGATGAAGCAGCGAAAAGAAGTACTGGTCTGAAATCTTTTGAACGAAAAAAACCAATCCGGTGAATTCAGAACAATTCCGGGCACAGGTATGCCGCAATTTTGGATTGTAATTAAAACAATTCGAAATGATGAAAAGACTAAATGGAAAGACAGCCCTTATCACCGGCGGAAACAGCGGGATCGGGTATGCCACGGCGGAACTCTTCCTTCAGGAGGGAGCAACGGTAATTATCACCGGAAGAAGGCAGGACGCAATTAACGACGCGATCAAAACTCTGGGACCGGGTGCAACTGGTATTGTAAGCGATGCGCGAAGCATGCAAGATGTCAGGAAACTACCGGGTGAAATTAAAAAACTAGCTTCATCGGTTGACATCCTGTTTGCAAATGCCGGCGTCGCGCAATTTGCCCCGTTCGGCGAAACCAGTGAAGAACTTTTTGATAACACACTCGATATCAATTTCAAATCGGTATTTTTTACCATACAAGGCCTGCTTCCAATCCTGGCGGATGGCGGATCGGTAATTCTGAATTCAACAATACTTGTTCACAGCGGACTAGAGACCAGTGCGATCTACTCCGCGTCGAAAGGCGCCGTTCTTTCTCTGGGCAAGACACTGGCTATTGAACTTGCGTCGCGGAATATCCGCGTAAACAGTATCAGTCCCGGGCCGATCTATACACCCATCTATTCTAAGATGGGTATGCCGGAAGATGTATTGAAGGAGTTTGCAGCCGGTGTGCAGGCTAAAGTACCCTTGAAAAGATTTGGTGAAGCACGGGACATTGCGCATGCCGCCCTGTTTCTCGCCTCCTCCGACAGTAGTTTTATGACCGGCTCCGAGCTTTCTGTTGATGGAGGAAAGAGTATGGCTTTTTAAGTAAGATGCTGGTGCCGCTTAAATCCGGCATCAGTATCCTTCTGTTAGCAGAAAAAGGTCATCGCCAAAGCACGGCACATCAATCCTGAAACGCGCCGCCGGCTCAATCGAATGGCAGTAGTTCGGGTTCGAGAAATTCTTTTTTTGCTTTTTCGGAAACGAAAATATCCGTGATGTAGTGATACCCGAGCAATTCCCTGAAATTACTCTTAAGACGGGGGTTTTCGGAAATAAAAGAACGGAAATTTTCGGTACGGGACTTTAACATAAAATGATTTACCGCTTTAACCGCGGCGACCGTGACGGTTTCGTTGTATTTATCACGTACACCGAGAAAGGTGACATACTCCTGCAGCTGCGATGTGATGTTCGTTATCGCCTGAGTGCATCCGTACTTGCGTATGTGGATCCATGCCAGCCGGAGGTGTGCTTCATGGCTGAAAAGGGACGGATTGAGAGAACAGGAAGAAAACTGGTCCTCAAATTCACGATCGTTTAGTTCATAGTGTTCTTCCATATTGAGCTATTTTGTGAGGAATTAACGCTTTTTTCCTGTGAGGGTTGCCGCTGCGTGACACTACCTGACAGTACCGTCAGCTAAATTTGAGAATCCAAATTTAAAACTTATGAGCGACAGGCGATTATTAAAACCGTAATAAAAACCTCGTTATTTCAGGGAACGGCCCCGTAAAATTATGCCGGTTATTGATCAGGTATCCATTCTAATTTTTTTAACTTGAAGCCGATATGTCTCTTTTTGTCGCCTCATTAAACTCCGGAAGCAATGGCAACTGTTACTATGTTGGTAACCAGGAAGAAGCTGTCTTGATCGACGGAGGTATCTCCTGCAGGGAGACCGTAAAGCGAATGAAGCGTCTGGGGTTGTCCATGAAAAAAGTGAAGGCGGTGTTTGTTTCGCATGAGCACGGCGATCATATCCACGGTATTACCACGTTATCAAAAAAGTTTCAACTTCCCATTTACATCACTCCAGGAACGTTGTCCAATGGAAACCTGAATGTAAGTCCCGACCGGATATTTTCCTTCCAGGCGAATGATCCCTGCCGCTTCGGCGATCTTACAGTCACCGCTTTCCGGAAATTTCACGATGCCTGCGATCCGCACAGCTTTATCGTATCGGGTGGTTCTGTCAATGTTGGAATTTTCACCGATATCGGTTCCGCATGTGACAATGTGATCAGCTACTTCAAAAAATGTCATGCCGCGTTTCTGGAAGCAAACTACGACGAATACATGCTTGAAAAGGGCGGATATCCCCTCGCGTTAAAGAACCGTATCCGCGGCGGACAAGGGCACCTGTCAAATAAACAGGCTGTGGAGTTATTTACAACACACAGACCATCGTTTATGAGTCACCTTTTTTTGTCTCACTTATCAAAGAATAACAATACTCCAAAGATCGTCCGGGAACTGTTCACCAGGGTCGCGGACAAAACGGAGATCATCATCGCCTCACGCGACAAGGAGACGAAATTATACCACATCCGGAATGTTCCAGGGAACGTGCCTCTTGCCCTGAGGAACCGGGCGGCATTTCTCCAGAACCAGCTTTCCCTGTTTAACTGAGATCCGATATAAACCTTCCCCTCATGGACAAGGTGCTACTGTTTCATTTAAAAAATGAAAGTATCAAGATCACCATCGAAGCGTTCTTTGACACCGACGGAAACCTGGTGATCGACGGGTATGACATCGGAAAAACCGTCGGGGAATATTTTGGTGATAACGATTACGAATATTCGACGACTGTTTCGCCCGGAGAGGTTGTAAAACTATACCACCTCCTGGGAATTGAAGAAGGCGCAAAAACGGATCTTCTCCTTGCCCTTCAGCGCCGGTTCAACACCAACACCTGTTACAGCGAGATACAGGGTCTGCTGGATAATAATGGTATCCGGTACAATGGCTTCTCGTGGAATTAGCCCGCGTCGCTACTCATTCCCTTGGGTATGCCAGCTATATAAATTTTTCAACGACGGCAGTTTTTTCAGTTTCTCCTCGCATGCGCGGGTGATCCTTGTTTCGTTGAGATTCAGTGATTCGAGCTGATTCAATCCGGCAAGACGGGTTACAATTCCATCCCCGATGGGATTCTTTTCCAGTCTCAGTTTTTTAAGGTTGGTCATGTCCGACAAAAAATCAAGGTCCTTTTCGGTGAGCCCGAGGCCCGAAGCGTTAAGCCAGATTACGTTTTTAGCGATGGCCCTGAGGTCGCCGCGAATGAGATCAATGGGAATTTCGGATCCTGCCGGTATGGTCACATCCAGCATCAGCGGTTGATGCAACATCACACGGACGCCGATTCCTTTGTTTCGGATACTGTCAAGGTCGATACCAGGGGTAAGGGTCTGGCTTACACTCGCCTGGTCTGAAGAGCTTGTTGTATCCAGTCCAAGGAATACGGCGACCTCGGATTTGATCTCGTCCCCACCTTCCATTTCACTTATCTTCTTTCCGTCCGTCGCCATTCCTTTTTCGATCCACCACTTAATGATAACGGTCTCGCTGGGGGTCAATGGTGTTTTTCCATCGGCAGGCATAAAGTCTTCGTGCGACGGGTCAAGGCTGATACGGTTGTACAATTCACTTTCATCCAGCTTTCCGCCTGTAATGGCCGGGCCGCTTTTTCCTCCCTTCTTTAGGTGTTCTAACGTGGCCATTGACAGCTCTCCTTTTTTCTTTCCGTCGCGGTGACACGCAGCGCATCGTTTTGTCAATATCGGATGAACCACCTGCTCAAACAGGTAGGCTTCTTCCACAGATGAGGGTTTTTCCATTTCCCGCTGGGTGAGCACATCGAGGGAAAGGTAATCGGAACCATGGGTAAGCCCCCCGCCCCGGTGTCCGGCCGCGATCAGCGTCACGAACAACGCCGCACAGCATAGCGAAAACAACGCCCGCGGTACGAGTATATGCTTTCTGATCGTTTCGTTGCCTATCAACACCAACAGTCCCGCTACCGCTGCGACCAGGATGCCAGCTGTTTTGTGGCTACGCAGCTGCTCTTCGTCATAATCACCCGAAAGCGATAACATATATCCGCAGATGCATGCGAGGACGGCCGCTGCAAATCCCAGTGTCATAGCGAATGGAACAGCCTGCCGCAGGTGCTGATACTTTTTCAGGTACGATACCAGTTCAAAAAACAATGCCAGTAGTAAAAAACCAATGGCGAGGTGCACGATCAGCGGGTGCAGATGTCCGGTAAAGGTTTGTATATCCAGCATTAGCATACTCAGACGCGGGTCAGTTTCACCGGCGCGGTATGATTGGCATTCCACTGACAGATGTAAAGGTTCTTGTCTTCGTCGACACAAACATCGTGGCAATGTTGAAAGACAGCGCCGGCCTCCTGCAACGTCGGAAGCAGGACGTTGTTTTTATAGACCGGCGCATGACCACCAGGACTGGAGACCACCTTATTACTTCCGTTGAGGATCGTAACGAATCCCGAATCGGCATTCCGTTTACCCACGGCATCCTTCGACCAGCAGACGCCTGAATAAATATTCTCTCCATCCACAACGGGGCGACATACGTACATACCGGGAGTATCCACGCGGTATAAAAATTTACCATCCATCGAAAATACCTTAAAGCAGTTTTCCTCGCGGGATGTACAGATCAGTTTGGGATTAGTTTTATCCCGGTTATCAACGGCAACGCCATGCGCATTTACCAGGTTATGCTCCTTGTTGTTATTGTTATGACCGCCGAAATGCCGGATATATTGACCCTTGCTGTTATATTGAATGATGTAGTCGGAACCATAGCCATCGGCTACGTAGATATCTCCATTGGGTGCCACAGCCGTCTCCGTTGGCATAAAGGGTTCGTTGTCCTTGTATATTCCGATCGTCCGGGGATGTCCGATAGAAAAAATGATTCGCCCGTTCAGATCGGTTTTGATCACCTGCCCCGCCTGACTGTTCCACTTACCATTTCGATCCTGGTACCATCCGCAGTCAACGATCAGCAGAAAGTCCTCCGTACCCTCTTTCACGAGCGTGAGACCATGACCGCCCGGCCAGGATGTTCCCCAGGAGTCGAGCAGTTTACCGGACTTATCAAAAACGAGAATATTATTGTGAACATCATCGCCGAGCATGATCAGGCGGCCGCTGCTGTCCATAACCATCTCATGGCAATTGAACAGCGGTGTACTGTTCACACCGATCTTCGCCCAGCCTTTATCAACCTTGTACCTGAATTCACCATGCCCGATAATTTGTTCTTCCGGCAAGAGTTTATGACCGATCGAAAAACCAAAACCCGAATGCGTGACCGCCATTGCGGAGATCACGGATGAACTTTTAATAAAACTCCTTCTGGAAATCATTTCTGGATTGTCTTGGGTTTAACACTTCTTATCAATATTAAAGACCGGCTCCGGATCCCTACGACAGGATGTCCTTTACCACTTTTCCGTGCACATCGGTAAGCCTGAAACGCCGTCCCTGGAACTTATAGGTAAACCGTTCATGGTCCACTCCCATGAGGTGCATTAAAGTCGCCTGGAAATCATGGACATGAACGGGGTCTTTGACAATGTTGTAGCTGAAGTCATCCGTTTCGCCGTAGCTGAATCCGGGCTTGACTCCGGCTCCCGCCATCCACATGGTAAAGCAACGGGGATGGTGATCGCGGCCATAGTCGTTTGGCAATAATTTACCCTGCGAATAAACCGTACGACCAAACTCGCCACCCCAGACGACCAGGGTGTCTTCCAGCAGGCCCCTGCGTTTAAGGTCTTTGATCAGCGCGGCCGTTGGCTGGTCGGTATCCTTGCATTGCTTGATCATACCGGCAGGAAGTCCGCCGTGGTGATCCCAACCCTGGTGATACAACTGCACAAACTTTACATCCTTCTCGATAAGTTTGCGGGCAAGGATGCAGTTAGCAGCATAGGTACCGGGATCGCGGCTATCCGGACCATACATTTCAAATACTTCATCAGGCTCATCGCTGATGTCCATAGCGTCGGGAACAGACGTCTGCATACGGTAAGCCATTTCGTATTGAGCGATACGGGCTTCAACTTCGGGATCTTCATTCAACTCATTCTGCAACCTGTTGAGTTTGGTCAGGTAGTCCAGCATTTCTTTGCGGTCGTTTCCATCATAACCTTCAGGGTTATCCAGGAATAAAACGGGATCTTTACCCGCCCTGAACTGTACGCCTTGGTGTTCTGATGCGAGGAAGCCATTGCCCCACAGCCTCGCGTACAAGGGTTGGTCCTTCACGGCGTTTTTCGAAACCAGTACGATGAATGTCGGCAGGTTTTTATTATCCGTACCGAGACCGTAACTGATCCACGAACCGATCGACGGTCGCCCCGGAAGCTGGTTGCCGGTCTGGAAAAAAGTAAGTGCGGGGTCATGGTTGATCGCTTCCGTGTATAATGATTTAATGATGCACAGGTCGTCTGCAACTCCGGCGGTATGGGGAAGTAATTCACTTACCCAGGTCCGCGACTGTCCGTGTTGGTCGAATTTGTAGATGGAGGGAACCAGCGGAAGGATACTCTGGTTGGCACTCATACTGGTGAGGCGTTGTCCCTTGCGGACAGATTCCGGAAGATCCTGCCCAAACATACCTGCCAACCCGGGTTTATAGTCGAATGTTTCGATCTGCGAAGGGCCGCCGCTCATACATAGATACACCACCCGTTTTGCTTTTGGCACCAGATGCGGAATAGCTCTCAGGATTTCCTCCTCAAGGGTGTCTGATGTAGCACCTGCAACGGGTTCGGTTTTCCCGAACAACGTCTTGCCGGCCAGCGAGCTGAAAGCAAGAGCCCCCAGGCCAAGGGTGGTTTTTACAAGGAAATTTCTCCTGTCCCATTTTTTATTCAGCGGATCAAGCTCCGCCGATTGTATCCTGAATGGTTTATGGTGGTGTGACATATCCTTATCGTTTCGTTAGCGTAGCATCCGAATTCAGAATAACACTGGCTACCACCGCGTTCGCTGCGACTATCGCCGGTTCAATATCTTCGGCAACAATATACTGACCTGCCGCCAGCCAGCCTGTGGTCTTTTTTTCGTCCGCCCTGAATCTCGCGAGTTCTTTTTGCCGGAGGTCTTCCAGCAACTCAAGTTCCCGCGCCGATGGTTTGATTCCCGTCAGCCGGCGATAGGTGTCGATGATCGCGGCCCGGGGATCCTTCGCCATCGAGATATTCTCGCCCATCACTTTTGCCGCCTCCACAAATGTCGGGTCGTTGAGCGTGACCAATGCCTGCAACGGTGTGTTCGTACGTTGTCGCCGTACGACGCAATAGCTGCGGGATGTCGCATCGAACGTGGCAAGCGTGGGATTGGGAACTGTTCGTTTGACGAGTACGTAAAGGCTCCGGCGGTATACGTCGGCGCCTTTGTCGGCGGTGTAACTGGTATTATTGATCTCCCATAGGCCATCCGGTTGGTACGGTTTCACACTGCGCCCCCCGATCTTGGTATTCAACAGTCCGCTGGCCTGAAGGACATTGTCACGAAGCATCTCCGCCGACATCCGGGTCGAAGGGCCGCGCGAAAGCAGCCGGTTCTCCGGATCATTTTCCCTGGCCGATGGAGTAACCCACGAATCCTGCCGGTACGTAGCCGACATCACCATCAGTTTACAGATCTTTTTCACATCCCATCCGGACTCAATAAAAGATACCGCCAACCAATCCAGCAAATCAAGATGGCTCGGGAGTTCACCCTGATTGCCGAAGTCTTCAGCGGTTTTTACCAAACCGGTTCCGAAGAAATTCTGCCAGTAGCGGTTCACCGCCACACGCGCTGTGAGGGGATGTTCAGCACCGGTAAGCCACATCGCCAGGCCCAGGCGGTTCTTTGGCAGTTCTTTCGGGAAAGGAAGAATGGATTCAGGTACATTGGGAAAAACTTCCTCTCCATACTGATCATAATTGCCACGCTCCAGAATATAGGCTTTCCTGCGTTCGGGCATCTCCCGCATCACCATAAACTCGCGGATCCTTTCTGTGGAATCCGACAGCGCAGTACGCATGTCTTTCAATTGCCGCGCGGCAGCCAGTAAACCCCCATGTACTGCGGAAACGTAATATTGTCTCAGGCTGGCCAGGTCCTTTCCGGAAAGCATTTCAGGGGCCTTGCCTGCAACCGACGACCATTCTTGTTTGCCGGCGATGATACTCACCTCTGTTGCCGTAAGCTCGCGGTTGTATACGAGGATGTCGTCGACCTTACCGTTCTTTAATCCCCAACCCCTGTTCCAGGCGCCGACCTGAAGTCCGGGCTGGTCCTTCGAATACAGCATAATGTCTTTCGTCAGTTCGTCCATGGCGGTTTCCATCGGGAGTTCGGTCCCTTCCTGGAACAGTCGCAATCCGCCGGCTTTCGATGAACCATCATAGGTCATTGTTAATTGCAGCCACTGGTCGCGGGGCACGGGTTGCGTGGTTATTTTTGTGATGGCATTCGACGGCGCCGCATGGGCAAGACTCAGTTGAAATCTGTCGTCTTTCAGGTACAGGTTGTAGCCGCGGAAGTTGTACAACCGCTCGGCTACACTTTTGTGAAAGATCACGCCTTCCTTGAGTTCCTTTGGAATAAATACACGGACGCTGATGCTAAAGGGTTCGGATCTGCGGAACACACCCACGGGATGAAGGTCCAGCCATTCATCGCCTGCTAACACCAGCGCTTTCCCGTCCGAACGGTTTTCAAAGACGGGTTTATCGCCCGCCACATTGCTGAGCTCGCGTTTCATACTGCCTCCATGGTAGGGATGAGCAGCGCTTTTTAATGTTCCATTGTCGAAATTATAATAAGCCTGAAGTCCGGACTGCGGGATCTTTTCCTTCGCAAGCCTGACGTATGCTTTAGATTGTACCCATTTGTTAAAATCCTCATCCACGGATGTTGTGATCTCCCCGATCTTTTTCTCCTGGCTGGTGATCTTGTCTTTGATAAAACGGATGATTTTATCTTCCTCCGCAGTGGGAAGCAGGATATTCGGTGACGGCATGGCATCGTCCCACGAGATCTGGCCGGCTTCTTTTACATTGTTGAAGAAACTGAACAATTCATAATAATTCTTATGTGAAATGGGATCAAACTTGTGGTCGTGGCACCGCGCGCACCCGACGGTAAGTCCCATAAAAGCAACGCCGGTGGTATTTGTTCTGTCCACCACGTACTCCGTACGGAATTCTTCATCGATAATACCACCTTCCATATTTTGAGGATGGATGCGGTTGAAGGCGGTGGCGATGAGCATCTCCTTTGTGGGATTGGTCATCAGGTCGCCCGCCAGCTGCCAGTGAATGAATTTATCGTATGGAACATTGGAATTGAATGCGCTGATCACCCAATCGCGGTAAGGCGACATATCGATGATCCGATCAACGGTGTAGCCATGCGAATCGGCAAATCGCGCCAGGTCCAGCCAGTCCACCGCCATCTTTTCTCCGTAATGCGGTGAGTTCAGCAGGCGGTCTACCTGCTTCTCGTAAGCGGTCGGTGAGGTATCGGCGATGAAAGCGTCGATTTCTTCAGGTGTCGGAGGCAACCCCGTGAGGTCCAAGGCCAGTCTTCTCAGTAACAGTTCTTTTCCAGCCGGACGGGAAGGTGTTATACCCTCCTCTTCCAGGCGGTGTAAAATGAAATTATCAACAGGGTTGATCACCCATGCCTTGTCCTTCACGGACGGCAACCCGGATGTTTCCGGTTTTACAAATGCCCAGTGGGGCTTGTAAGGAGCGCCTTGCTCAATCCACCGGATGAGGGTCGCTTTTTCTTTTGCTGAAAGAGTAAGGTGAGATTTCTGTGACGGCATCCTGTACTCCGGATCATCGGAGAGGATACGGTAAAACAGTTCACTGCCCTTCAGGTTGTGAGGATCGATTGCAACTTTACCGGGACTTTCGGGGAGATCGCCGAATGCGCCCTCAGGATTGTCGAGACGTAACCCCGCTTTCTGTTTTGCTTTATCCGGACCGTGGCAGGAGAAACACTTATCGGAAAGGACCGGTTTTACATGAAGGTTATAATCGAGTTCCTCCGGCAGTTGATCATACGCTTCGGAAACGTCCGGCGGAAGGTCCGGCGAACAGGAAGCCAGACCCGCTCCTACGGCAAGCAATAAAAACCACAAGCAACCTCTCAAGCAATCCATCCGGAACAGTCGTTAACTATATAAAACTGAACGCAGTTTTATTCACAAGCTAACTTACATAAAACACATTGATTCTTACACAATTCAAACGAAGGCGTCCCCAATTTTATGTTTACGGTATTTGGGCGCATTCGGAATTCCCTGAGGCCTGGCGACATCCGGGCCGAGCCAACTGACAGAGAAATGGCGAATTTATTATCGCAGGCCCCTGTATCGCTGTTTTATTGGCAACGGTGTTGAGGCTCCCATTCCGGTAAATAAAAAAGAGAGCCCGTCAAGAGCTCTCTACGTTTCGCAAACATTCAGACCGTGCTATTCCTTATCGCTCGGAAATAGAGATCGCCATGGGAACCCCCTGACGAACGGCGTTAAATTTTTCTTTTTCAAGTGAGAAGTAATCCTCTCCGAACATGCTGTGCGACCGTTCCTGGTAGAGTTGATGAAATCCCTCCTTTATGTAGGCAAGGTTCAATAAATAATCCTGGTAGGAGTCCTCGTCGTCGAACTTTGCCGCCACCACATAATCGGTTGACTTCCCCTGAAGATGCGCGTTCACAAAATCATAAACCTTTCGCTGGACTGCCGGACCGGCGTTTCCGCCCATGTCAATATTCAGTATCTCCATTTTGCCTTCCGATTCGATCGTTGCGATATCCGGTTGCGCTGGCATGCCGCTCCGCGCGGCGTGTTCCGGAGTAGGGGGCAATAAGATCACGGACTCTACTTTTTTTCCTTCCTCGGTCTGCGCGATGTAAAGGATCTTTCTGCGGTCTGCCTTCCTCAACTCTGTTTGTACTTCCCTGACATACCGCATTTTCTGGTCTTTATCGATTCGCAGTACGATATGACCGGCATCGGTGGGAATACCCTTCGAAATCACGCCGGCGATATCGGCGGTTTCATACGGTTCCCCGTTGATCGTAAGCTTATTTCCTGCAATGGTAACGTTAAGGGCATCCGCAGAATCACCGTGAAAGATGTAACCCGATTCCGGTAATACGGGAAGGTTTATTCCCCGGGAAAAGGTATCCGCGGAAACAATTTTCGAGGCAATGACCTGCTCGTCGATCCTGGAATTGCACTGCATAATGATCGCGCTGCAAACGACTGTACCTGCGATGGCCACGGCTACTTTTACTTTACCCGGCCACCCTGATTTTTTATTTGTCATCATGGTTATTCTTTTTTTGATAAATGATAGATTGAAATTGTGTACCAACCCGAAAGAGTTGTTGCTGATCAACTGTTTCAAAAGCAAGGTCTGATACTCAACCATGGAATAACCCGCGTTAATTATTTTTTTGTCGGCTATGTATTCATGCGTTGTTCTGAGGGATTTAATCAGCTGCCAGATCACAGGGTTGAACCATAAAAAGGCCGCCAAGAGTTGAACAAAAATCAAATCGATGGAGTGCTTCTGCTGAATATGCGTTCGTTCATGCACCAGGATCTGTTCGAACTCAGGTGTATCAACCATAGCTTCATGAACGAAGACATAATTCAAAAAAGAAAACGACGCTGTGGGATAAGGAACTTTGATGATCTTTATACCGTCCGCCCGCTGTTGCGGATAGGTGGCAATCATTTTCCGGATCCGCCTGAAAGCCCAGACGGTCCTCGACAAACACACTACAACCCCGGTTGTATACAGGATCAAAACAACGAAGAGTATGAGACGTGTGCGGTCAACGGCTGCGCCACTCGTGTTACTTTCAACATCCCTGCCGCCCGATAACCTGCCGCTGTTTAACCCGTCAAACTCCCACGACGCCATGGCTTCATAATAAGATAACCGGAATTTGCTGATCTCCTGAAGAGGACGCTCGACGGCAGCGACCTTTACCGGACTGAACTCCAAACTCACCAGCGGAAATAGCAATGAAACGGCGACGATACCGAGCAGAAAAAAGCGATTGAGGTTAAAAAAAGTTTCCTTTCTCAACATCAGCATGTATAAAAGGTAGAAGAGCGATAACATCGCGCTCGACTCCAATAGATACAGGATGAGCCTAGCCATTTTTCCGCGATTTCAGTTCTTCCAGCATCTTCATCACCTCATCCAGTTCTTTTTCATCAAGCTTCTTGCTTTCCGAAAAGAAGCTGACGACCTCCGTTAATGAATTGTTGTAATAATCCTTCACGAGCCGCGACAACTGCCCCTTGCTGTATTCATCTTTCGCGATCCTGGGGAAGTACTGGTAGGTGTTACCATAGGCCCTGAAACCGATGATCTCCTTTTGAACCAGCACCCTAACGATCGTCGAAACGGAATTGTAAGGTGGTTTTGGGTCGGGGTATTGTTCGATTATATCCTTGATAAAACCTTCTCCTATACCCCAGAGAATTTTCATAATCTTCTCCTCCGCCTTGGTTAGAGTTATCATTGCTTTTGTTGTTTTTGATCAGCGATATAAGGTTACAACTTAATTATAAGTTTACAAACTTATTTTTAAGTTATTTTATTTAAAACTAAGTTAAAGCGCTAAAAAATGCCTCATTGACCCAAAATTTCAGGTGACCTGACTCATTGGTCGTTCTGTACTACGGCTGTATCGGCCGGCCAGAGCACCCGGGACATTGAGCAGGTACTCTATAACTTACTCTTTAATTAATGACTACATCCCCTGTGATCGGGCGGGAACATACCATTGCCCTCCGGCGTCTGTTTTATCATTAAATTTAAATTGGAAAAACCCCGACCAAATGAAGTTCAGTCTTTTATTGTCGTTTTACATGGCAGCCATTCCGTTCTCGCCGGCGCAAAAAACCGAGGCTACCTTTGAAGTAACTTTTAAAGGCGACAAGATCGGTACCCTCCATGCACTGGAAGATCGATCCGGGTCGCAATTGGTCAAGGACCTGCGGACCGTTACCGATACGAAGGTGATTATGATGTCGATACACGTCGAGTCTGAAGTAAATATAATGCATAAAGACGGCGTGCTGATCAAGGGTACGGCTTATCGTCATGCCAAAGGCGCCGAAGACGTGCATGCACATGTAACCCGAATTGACGATACCTCCTACGAGGTTGAGCGCAACGGCCGGAAAGAAAAGATGGAAAACGTCAAGATTGATTTCTGCGTGATCGACCTTTTCTTCCGCGAACCCAGGGGAATGAAAACGATCTTTTCGAACATGTATGCCCAAATGCTAACCATCAAAAACGTTGGCGCCGGTAAGTACATGCTGGTGACGCCGGACAACAAGAATTCGTATTATACTTACCAAAACGGAAAGCTGATGACCGTGGAAACCGATACACCCGTAGGTAAGGTCATCTCAACACGGATCTAGCGCAACATCGCAGAATAAGTGCACATGACCATTCTCACAGCTTAGGGGAAATACATTCCGGAAATGCCGACACTACAGTATGATAAGCTGACAAACAGGGATCTTCACAAGCTGCTTCAACTCGTCGCACTTTATGAAGAGGTCTTCGGGGTAAAACAGGTTACATTCCCCCATGCGAGCCACTTACAGACGCTGCTCGAAGACAACCACATCTTGTTTTATGCAGCCATACTTGAGGGGCAGGTGATAGGAGGATTGACTGCGTACGTTCTTCCCTCCGTATACTTCGAATCAAGCGAGGTCTATTTATACGACCTCGCCGTAAAGTCAGACTATCAGCGGAAAGGGATAGGGAGAGAATTACTGAGCCGGCTGAACGCCGGTTGCGCACAACTCGGATACCGGGAAGTCTTTGTGCAGGCTGACACGGAAGACGCACACGCGATCGACTTTTATCACGCTACCGGTGGACTCCCCGAAAACGTGATTCACTTCTCTTACAACCTGCAAGGGGAAAAACACGATCAGGGTATCCGGAGAGAATAAGAGAATCCATGGCGTTGACCATAAGGGTTACCTTGAGTCTGGCTGCTGTCACGCCTGTTTGACTTATACCATTATTTATTACTTTTGACGTTTTATAACAGCTAATAAATGTTCTTAACGAAGGTCAGGGAAAGAGAATCAGGCATCCTACTCTACGGCATTACTCCACCGAAAGCTCACACCACACTTGAAAAAGTGGGCGAGATCGCGGAAAAAAGCCTGAATATTCTTTCCACGCTGGATATCGATGCTTTGGTTGTTTACGATGTACAGGACGAATCGGCCAGGACGTCGGAAGAAAGACCATTCCCATTCACCAGTGCCCTTGATCCTTTTGAATATACCAGTCGTTATTTACAACGTCTTACTATCCCGAAAATAATATACCGGCCCGCCGGAATGTTTACGAAAGATGAACTGGCGCAGTGGCTTCAGGGCCTGAAAGACCATGGAATGTATCCCGTATTTGTCGGCTTGCCGGCGCCGGATTACATTCCGAAAACAAGTCTTGCCGACGCTTATCAGATCTGGCGTGATCAGCATGCCAGCCATTCTGTAATCGGCGCTGTTACCATTCCCGAAAGACATGCTGCCTTGAAGGACGAGGACGTAAGGATACTGGAAAAGGTAACGTGCGGCGTATCCTATTTTATTTCGCAATGTATCTTCAACGTCGGATACACCAAACAAACCCTGGAGGATCTCGTCATTGCCTGCCGGAAAAAGGGATGTGAAATACCCACTGTTATTTTTACGCTGACCATTTGCGGCTCGCTGAAAACACTGCAGTTTATGGACTGGTTAGGTATTCACGTTCCCGACGACATCAAAGAAGAGCTTAAAGCTAGCGCAAGCCCCGTTAACCGCTCGGTTGATATCGCCATTGGCATTGCCGACGATCTTATTCAGTACTGCCTGGAGAGGTCCATTCCGTTCGGATTTAACATCGAAAGCGTTGCCACCCGGAAAGAAGAAGTAGATGGTTCACTTTACCTGTTAAACACCGTTCGTGAACTGCTGGAAGCCAATGGCCTGCGCGGTGGCACGAAACGGCAGGGACACCGGCTAGTAAGCTGATCCGGCGGTACCGTTCCGGCTACCGGTTCCCGTGGCCGCAATCTCTTCCAGAGGACCAGGTTCTGAAAGATCTCGTCGTTTTGGTTTCAGGCCGAATAACACCCGCATTAAATTCACGCGCCGGACGATGAATTCGTAAAACGCAAAGCAACCGGCGAACGTAAACAACAAAACCAAAATGAACTTCAGCTGTACAGCCACGGCAAGAGGGAAGATCAGCCAGGAGCCGGCCGCCAAAAAGATCATATGCATAATGTAGACGGGATAAGCTGCTTCACTTAGATATGCCAGCGTTTTGCTGCTGCGATCAAGATGTTTGTTACCGAATGCGAGGACCGTAATAACCCATGCCACAGACTCAATCGCTAATTGATAATCCGGTACCCTCATCTGGAATTGCAGGAGGCGGAAGGTAAAAAGCCCCATAGCGAGGCACAGTAAAACAAACCTCCACTTCACGATCATTTTCCAAAACGCGTCACCGCTCAGAACAAAGAAAAATCCGCAGACGAACGCGAGCAACCCCAGAAAAAATCCATGCCATGTCATGGCATACATCTCGTACGGGTTAGGATCTATGATAAGCGCCTCGGCAACAAAACCGCCCGCCACCACGAGTAATCCCAACGGGTTGCTCAAAATGATTTTTATTCCATTCACGATCTTCCCGTCCTGGTTCTTTTTAAGGAAATAAAATACCGGAGACAGAACAACTACATAAGCGAGGATATTACCAAGAAACCAAAGGTGTCCGGGGTTTGGCGTGTAACCCACCGTGAACTCATTATAACGTTGCCACAGGAACGTATGCACAGGAACGATAATTACCGTACCTATCAGGAAAGGGATCAATATCCGCTGGCTTCGTTCCAGCAACAATTGTTTGTAGTTTCTGCTTCCCATGGCAAAATATACACCCATCCCCGAGACAAAAAACAAAAGCGGTATTCTCCAGACGTTAAGCATGGTCATGGGAATCCACAAGGACCCCCATGATTCTTTATTGGTTATAAATCCGATCATAATACCCCATGGCTGGAACGCAATAGCAACGTGGTACAATAAAAGTAGTCCGATAGCGATCACTCTTATCCAATCGATATCGTATCGGCGGTTTGATGCAGGCATATTGATTTCGGTTTTCGTTTGATGATCATTTTAAAACAGCAGCAATCTCGGGACGTGTCTTTTCAATATATGGGTAGTCAAGCTCCAGCCCCATAGGTCCGAGCATTTTGCCCATCATATCGTACCCATTCTTCGCATCGCCGAACGGCCCGGCGACCATTTCATAAGGGGTTGCGCCGTACTTGTTGCGGATCGTTTTGTCCGCTCCTTTATCCAACAGCATAGTGACAATTTCCGGTCTGCAGAAGAACGCAGCCGTATGAAGGGCGGTAGACCCGTCGTTATTCTGAAAGTTAATGTCCGCTCCGGACTCAAGAAGTACTTTTGCCATATCGGGTTTACCAAAGACAGCTGCGCTGATCAGGGGGCTTGATCCGCCAAACGGGTCCTTTTCATTAACATTGGTACCTGCGGCAATATGTTGCTTCAGCGCCTCCATATTACCAGTCACCACCGCCGTGTGTATATCAATCTCCGGCGCGCCGGTACCACCGGTTTGGTTTGCCTGTTTCTCGTTGGTGTTGCAGGAAAACAGGGCCAGAATACATGCCAGGACCGCCAGGCCGGACACTTTTAACGAATTGAATTTTTGTGTTCTCATCTTCTTTTAAGGTTAAATGGAAATTTGATTTTTTGATGCCGTAAAGAACGCGGGGAACAGCTGGCGGGGTTAATCACCTTTGCGGATAAAACCATCAACTATCCGCAAACGAGTATAAATTATGACGCATCGATATAAATTATGATGCAAATAGGCCGTTTTAAGGGTAAATTGCTCTGGATTGACCCGATCACAATTACTCTTTTCAGAAGCGCAAGGCAGTATGGTTTTTAGTGATTTCTTTACTCTTTATCCAGCGCGGATTCCGGCATAAAAAGCATGGCAGACCCAGGTTCTTTTGAAAATGATTTCTTAAACCAGCTCACCGCAGTGGTGAGAAAGAATATTTCCAATGCTCATTTCGGCGTGTCCGAACTCGCGGACGAAATGAACATGAGCCGGTCCAACCTGCTGAGAAAGGTTAAAAAGAGCACGAATCTGTCTGTAAGTCAATTGATCAGCCAGGTACGGCTGAGCCAGGCTATGACCCACTTGCGGAAGGGTTCACTTAATGTCTCGGAAGCAGCTCATGAAGTGGGGTTCAGCAGTACCTCGTATTTTATTAAATGTTTCCGGGAATACTATGGCTACCCGCCAGGTGAGGTTGGCAAGAGGGAAATGGCGGAAGACAGACAGGCCGGCAGCAGTCCCGCGATACCGGGTGTTCTGCCGGAAACCGGCACCAGGGCAACCAGGTTCCCGGTGCGGGCAGTAGCCGGATTGGGTATTCTGGTAGCGGCGGGTCTAATCGTTTACTATACCGTATTTCACCGGCCGTTGTCCCCGGTTGAAAAATCAATCGCCGTATTACCCTTTAAAAACGACAGCAATGATTCTTCGAACATCTACCTGATCAATGGTCTGATGGAATCGACGCTCAACAACCTTCAGAAAATAAAAGATCTGAAGGTGATGAGCCGGACATCGGCGGAGAAGTACCGGAACACGACTAAGTCTATTCCCGAAATGTCAAAGGAACTGGATGTAAATTATTTTGTGGAGGGAAGTGGTCAGAAAATCGGCGACCAGATCTTGTTGAATATCCAGCTGATAGAAGGGTCCAGCGACCGGCATCTCTGGAGCAAACAATACCGCCGGGAAACAAAAGACATTTTTGCATTACAGCAGGAAATAGCTAAAAACATAGCGGCAGAAATTCAGGTGATTATCACCCCCGAAGAAGCGAAGCGGATTGCCAAGAATCCCACCCAAAATGTGGTGGCTTACGATCTGTTTTTAAAAGGAAGAGAGCTTTTTTACGAAAGCACAGCATCGAGCCTGGAGGCGTCCATCCCCTATTTCAAAAGAGCGATCGAAGAGGACAACGAGTTTGCGCTGGCGTATGCCAATGCCGTGATGGTGTATTATTACCTCGATATTTTTCACCTTGAAAAAAAATATACGACGGAGATCAACAGCTATGCTGAAAAGGCCATGTTGACAGATCCGACGTTGCCCGAGAGCTTTATTGCAAAAGCGCTTTCGTATGCGCACCGGCGCGAATATAAACAGGCTGTACCCTACCTGGAAAAAGCATACTCCTCCAATTCCAACTCCGGTATTGTGGTTCACTTTCTTACCGAATTTTACAGCATGTACGTTCCCAATCCGGGCCGGTACCTGGAGTATGCACACCGGGGAGTGAAGCTGGACATCGTGGCAACCGATTCAACCACGTTGAGCTTCAAATATTTCCACCTGGGTAACGCGTACATGCAGGCCGGGTTTGTCGATGAAGGAATCGCGTACGTGCAAAAATCGTTGGATTATAATCCGCAAAATCCCTTTTCAAGATACATCATCGTTCTTTTTCAGTATGCGAAGAACAAGGACCTTAAGCTGACGAAACAACTTCTGATCCGGGAATTCGAAAAAGACACGACCCGGATGGATGTGGCAAAGGAACTCGGAAAAGTGTGTTATACCCTGAGGGATTATAAAAGCGCATTTCACTACTATAAAAAATTTCTTACCCTCCGGGAAACACAAGGTTTCGAAATATATAAAGAAGAGCACCTGGCCATTGGGATAGTTTTTGCAAAAAACGGGCTAAAGGAAAAATCGGAGGAGTACATCAAAAGTTTTAAGTCTTTTGCGGATAACGATTCGTCGATCTATAAACATTTTTACCTGACTACGTATTACGCTTACCGCGGCGATAAAAGGAAAGCCGTCGAACACCTCCGCCTGTTTTCAAAAGAGGATAACTATATCTACTGGGTGCTGCTGCTGGAAGACGATCCGGCTGTGGACCAGGTCAAAGACCTCCCGGACTTTAAAGACGCGATGCACGATCTGAAGACCAGGTTCTGGAGTAATCACAAGCGCATCAAAGACAACCTGGAGGAAAATAGCTTGTTGTAGAAACGTAATCCTCTTTTAGCCCTGCTCACCAGCTGCTGCTGGCGCCGCCACCGCCGGAACTGCCACCACCCCAGCTGCCACCGCTGGAACTACCGCTACTAAAAGAACTGCCCCCGGAAGATCCGGAACTCGCCACAAGTTTGGCAATCGAGTAGGATGACTTTTTGCTGTAGCCGCAAAATTTACAGTTATGCACTTCCTCCCCCGATCCCGCGGAAGAATACGTCGCAGGCTCAACGGTTCGCCTGCTCGCAGCGTAATAAGCAATGGTCCGGCACTTTGGGCACGGCTGATATTTGCTGTGCCGGTTCAGGTAAAAACAAAGTTCAACAGCCTGACAGGCATTACACTTCCATACATCGTAATCCACCGAACGCAACGTCTCCTCCATCTGCATACCTTGCGAAAGGTATTCGTCCTCGGTTTTTTCACTGAGTTTATGCATGGCACCCTGGCATTTCTTGCAGGCACGCGGGTGATTCCGGTACAGGCGTTTGCGAAAAAGGTGGTAGAAAAAATAAAACAAAAAAGGGAAAGGGAATGCCAGTCCCATCAAGAACCAATACCACTGCTGCTTTCGTATGAACTCCACGATTTCGTAGTAATCATCTTTCTCCAGAAAACGGTTGATCACTTTTTTCATCCGCCATAGCCGGTGAAACAACGTGGAGAGAAAATAGAGGTAAAGTGAAATGAAGCACAACCAGGATGCCCCTTCAACGCCGCTGATTCCGAACCCGGCGACAATAAGCACCGGTATTCCGGCAAATTCGATCAGCCAGGTCTGCCGGGACAAACGCATCTCCGGATACGGTGTTGCGGCGGTTTTTTTCGAATCCGTAAATTTTCCCTGTGTTGCCTTAACGACGAAAACGATCAGTATCGCCGGAGCAACGAAAATGGAGAAAAAGATCACAAATCCTGTAAAGTCACTTACGTCATCTTTTTTGTCCTCTTTGACTTCCGAAGCATAAGCGGGATCGGAGATAATCTTGCTTACTTCCTGTATGCCGGCGAGCATTCCCGCGTTATAGTTCCCTTTTTTAAATTCCGGGACCATGTGATCGCGTTGAATGCGTTTGCAGGTGATATCCGGAAGTACACCCTCCAGGCCATAACCCGCGTGGAAACGGACGGTATGTTTATCCTCTACCAGCAATACCAGCAGTCCATTGTCTTTTTCGCGATTACCGATCGCCCAGGTGGTGAAAAGCTTTTGAGCAAACTCAAAAATGTCTTCTTCTCCGATCGAGGAAACCACAACGACGGCAACCTGAGCGGAAGTATTTTTTTCCAGGGAAGCAAGTACGGTGTCAAGTTGACTTACAGTCGCTTCATCCAGGATTTTGTCGGGGTTTGAAACATAACTGTTATTGATCAGCTTCTGGTTGGGAATTGATTCCGGGGTCCACTGTGCCGCCAACCAAGTGTAAACAATCAGTAAAAGACAGGTTAAAAAGCAACGAATCATATGGGAATGGTTTGGTTCCGGACGGCTGTTGGTTTTACGAAGCTTAGTTACGCCAACGCAACCGTCTGCCTGTTAAATTCCTGAGTATCTTCGCCCGTTCTCCTAATGTAGCATGTTCCTCCGAATGCTGAAACAACGGATTCCGGCATACCCGAGAAATCATGGAAAAAGGGGAGCAGTAACCAGGCAGGAGTTTAGTTAATTTGCGTGAACGGTACCGGGTCAATATTCTATGGTCAAACTATCCATATCTACACGATGCCATGTGCTTGGGCTTCTTTTTTTCCTGGCCGGCAATTCCCTGGCTCAGACCCGCGACTTTACGGCGGATAGTCTGAAGGACGTTATCCGGACGGCGGATGATACCGGCAAAGTGCAGTTGTATTACGAATACGGTCAGCAATTCGAAAGCACAAACCCGGACTCGGCTCTTTGGTATTATTCACTTGCCCGTCAAAAAGCCGTTGAAGCGGATTTCCTGAAAGGTCAGGCCGCATATGCCAGTCACGCCATCGTGATCCTCAATAACCAGGGAAAATTCCGGGAGGCACTGGAACTCTCGAAAGACGCGCTGAATCTTTACCTGAAGGTTGGAACAAAAAAAGATCTGTCCGTGGCCTACCTGAATGTCGGCAGCGAATGGCAGTACTTGTCGGACTTTGAACTGGCTACTGAAAACTACCTGGAAGCGAAGAAACTGGCTGATGAAATCAATGACAAACGGCTGCAGCGCATCACGAACAACAACCTCGCCTCCATTTTTATTAACCTCATGGACTATGAGAAAGGAAAACAGTATGCGGAGAAGTCGTTGGCTATTGCCACGGAAATGAAGAACGACTACGCCATCTCCTCGTCCATGTTTAATATCGCGACGGCCGAGCTATACCTGAAACAATACGGCCAGGCGTTGAAACATTACCAGGAGATCGAGGCTATCGGTGTCCGTATGGGAGACGACATCGTCACCCTTGACGGATGGCTGGGAACGGCGGATGCGTACAAATTTATGGCGGACAACGACCGCGCCGAGCAATACTATAGGAAGGTGATCGAATTCTCGCGTGGAAAAAGCCTTCCGGAATACGAAATGTATGCCTACATGGGCATAGCGGATGTTTACATCTCAACCAACCGGAAAGATGACGCACGCTCTGCAATCGCGGGCGGAATTGAGTTGGGGAGTCAGCTGGGTTCAAATTATGAACTAAAGGATCTGTACCTGAAAGCATCGACACTGGAAGAGAACGGGGGCAACTTAGCCCGGGCGTTGGATTTCCGTAAGAAGTACGAGATCCTGAACGATTCTATTGTTGGTGAAAAAAGCAAAACCCATGTCAATTTACTGGAGGCGCGATTTGAGTCCGAAAAAAAGGAAGCGATGATCCGCGAACTGGAAGCGGCGAAAAAACTCCAGGAACTCTCCCTCCGGCAGAAGAACACGCTCAATTATATTCTGATTGGCAGCGCCGTCACACTCCTGATTATCGTTCTGCTATCGTACCGCACCTATCATCAACGGCAGAGACTGCAGCTCCAGCGGATCAGTGAGCTGGAGAAAGAGAAGCAGCTTGCCGCGACGGAAGCGGTTCTCCGGGGCGAAGAGCAGGAACGGTCCCGTCTTGCGAAAGACCTGCACGACGGTTTAGGTGGCATGCTTTCGGGAATAAAATACTCGTTTAATACCATGAAAGGAAATTTAATCATGACGCCTGACAACCAGCAGGCCTTTGAACGCAGCATGGATATGCTGGACAGTTCGATAAAAGAAATGAGGAGGGTTGCGCACAACATGATGCCCGAAGCGCTTGTGCGGTTCGGACTTGACGCGGCGTTAAGGGATTTTTGTAACGACATACAGAAGAGCGGGGCGTTGCAGATCAGTTACCAGTCTATCGGCCTCGAAAACGGTGTGCATGATCAGACTGCGGCAATCACAATTTACCGGATCGTTCAGGAATTGATCACCAACACCATAAAACACGCGGCGGCCAAAACAGCTATCGTCCAGGTTACAAAGGCCGATAGCCAGCTGGCTGTTACCGTCGAAGATGACGGGAAAGGGTTTGATACGGTTATCCTGAAACAGTCGAAAGGTATCGGCTGGACGAACATCCAGCACCGTGTCGATTTTTTAAAAGGCAAACTGGATGTGAAGTCGCAGGCCGGGAAGGGAACATCCGTTCACATAGAACTTGAGGTATAAATGGCAACAAAGATCTTTATTACAGATGATCACTACATGATCGTAGAAGGCATACGCTCGCTTCTTCAACAGGAAAAGGACCTGGAATGGCTGGGCCATGCGATGAATGCGGCATCATGCCTGGCTTTTCTGCAGCAACAGCAGCCGGATGTCATGTTCCTGGACATAAACCTTCCCGACCAGAGTGGAATTGATTTGTGCAAGGTCATAAAAGAAAAATATCCGTCCGTCCGGATCATCGGATTAAGCTCGTTTAACCAGCAGACCTTCATTCAGAAATTAATGGATAACGGCGCTTCGGGATATGTGTTGAAAAATGCGACACGCGAAGAACTGGTGGAGGCGATCGGGGCGGTAATGTCCGGGAACAAGTACCTGAGCCAGGATGCCGTGTCGACGATCTTAAAAAATGAGGACTCCAAGATCCCGCTGTTAACGCGAAGAGAAAAGGAAGTCCTTGCACTAATCGCGGAAGGGCTGACAAACCACGAGATAGGTGAAAAGCTCTTCATCAGTACCACCACCGTTGACACGCACCGTAAGAACCTGCTGGCTAAATTCGGTGTAAAAAATACGGCGACCCTGATCAGGCTGGCCGCGCAGTTCAGGCTTATCTGATACCCCTGCCGAGGCTGTAGCAGGTTAGTTGTTTGACCAACTTTCGAGCAGTCGGGTGAAATGAAAAAATGTCAACGCCGTCCCTAGGTAACTTTCACGTTTTTATTTATTATCGCAAACGTAAATTTTAATTTGCTAAAGGCGTTATGAGTAATTTCCTCCGGAATAACTGGATTGTCCTGGCGATCGGGGCAATTCTTATAGCCAGTATGCTGATGGCTATCCGTAACAAGGCAACGATCGAACGGAATAGTGCGTTGCAACAACAATCTGATCTGATCAAAGAGCTTACGAAGGAAATCCTCAGCGAGACCATGCATGGTCTCGATATCGGGCTTCGGGGATTTTCCCTTGTGAGAGAGGAGAGCATGCTTGTTCCTTACCGGAAGGCGATCGACAAAAACGGGCCGATCTTCAAGGAACTGGAGAGTCAGCTCGCTCAGCAGAAGTATCCGGATATCGCGCAGCTTCAGGTCGTCAAGACCGAGGTCGATGCCTACATCGCATTTTGCAACGAGATGATTGAAGTCGCGCGCAAGGATAGCTTACGGACATTCATTTCGATGCTCCGCGAAGATCGGGGTTACGGCGTTTGGAAAAAATACGACGACTTTTCAAAGCCCCTTTTCCTCTTTGAGGATGATATCAATCAAAAGGCACTGGCTAATTACAATGCCGCTATCCGAAACAATCTTATCCTGCAGGTATGCATGGTCCTGCTGGCCTTACCGGCGCTGATCCTTTTTACGAGCCGTATCCGGAAGGAACGCGAAGCACGGAATGAGCTCCTGCTGGAGGTGGAAAAAAATGACAGAATGTATGTTTTTGACCCCGGGACACCGCCGGGTACGGACGCCCGGGCAGTGATCAACTCCTCGATCAACAATGTTCGAAACGCTTCCGACTTTATAAAAGGAATGTCCCGTGGCAATTACGACATTACCTGGCCCGGACTGACAGAACAGAACCTGGATCTCAACAAAGAGACACTTGCCGGTAACCTGCTGGATATGCGCGAAAAACTAAAGTCCGTAAAGCGGGAAGACGAACAACGGAACTGGACGAATGAAGGGCTTGCCCACTTTTCCGAAATCGTTCGAAACTATCAGGGAAACTCCGGCGAGCTTGCCGACCGGTGCGTCTCCTTCCTCACAAAGTACATTGGCGCACAACAATGCAGCTTGTTCGTGCTGGAAGGTGAGCACCCGGATCAATACCTCAGGCTTGCCGCATGCTATGCGTTCGACAAGAAAAAATGGCTGGATCAACGCGTCGATATCGGCACAGGCCTGGTAGGTCAGGCGTACCTGGAAGGGGATACAATCCAGTTAAAGGATATACCTCAGGGTTACACAAAGATCACGTCTGGTCTTGGTGATTCTACGCCAAAGCACCTGATCATCGTTCCCCTGAAATACGATATCCATACCGTGGCGGTAGTCGAAATTGCCTCTTTCTTGTTTTTCGAGGAATTCCAGGTAGCCTTTCTGAAAAAAGCCGGAGAATTCCTGGCGTCCGCGATCCTGAATGCCCAAACAACTCACAAGATGAAGACCCTGCTGGACCAGGCAAGGGTAAACGAAGAGAACATGAAGCAACGCGAAGAAGAGATGCGCCAGAACATGGAAGAGCTGCAGGCCACTCAGGAAGAACTGGTTAGAAAGGAACGGGAAATGCAAAAACGCGTTTCCGGCCTTGTGGCAACCTGAGGTGCTGCTTCGGATTATTTTTTTTCGTATTTGTCTTTATATAAATGTTCGTTAACAGCCGTTAACAAATACTCCTTCGGGTCACTCGCGTATTGCCAGAACATAATACCACCCATCTTCTTTTCGTTCACATAATCGCATTTGTGCCGGACTGATTCTTCATCATCATATACGATCAGTTGCCTGGTTTCATCGTTCCACAGGTAAGGTGCTTTCGCCTTATCATCCCAATACCTCACCAGGCCGGGCCTGACCATCAGGCTGTCTTTGATAAATGTATAGCCTGCTCCCCGTATGGTCGAATCCACTTGCCTGTTTATCCCGCGGTTGTCGGTTGTCTTCATGATCCAGCTCCTGCCATAGAATGGAATGCCGAGCACAAGTTTCCCCGGCGGTACTCCTGCCTTCGTAAATTCTTTGTATGCCTTGTCGCCGGAGTCTTCGCGATCATAATTTTCGGACGGAAAGAGGTTGGAATGATGACCTGCCGTATCACCGGACACATAAAAATCGTACGCCATAATGTTCACAAAGTCCAGGTACTCCGCCACGTCTCCCATTTCCGTTACCTGGAACAGTTTAGGAAAACAGGGCAATGCCGTCGACAGCTGATACGTCTTTCCCGTTCTGGTGGAAAGTTCATCCAGTTCTTCCCGCAGCGCTTTGAACATGAGCGTAAAATTTTCCTTGTCCTCCGTACGGAATACATTATCCTCCCCTTTCATGCCCGGATATTCCCAATCGATATCCACGCCGTCGAGATCGTGCTTTTCAAGGATGGCGGCGCTTGTAACGGCGAATTTGCGACGTGAACTCTCCGTAAGTACGGCGTCCGAAAAGTTTTCGCTCCATGACCAGCCGCCAATGGAAATCATGATCTTCAGAGCCGGGTTGTCTTTTTTCAGGTAGTTCAGCCGACGAAAATTACTGGTATCCGTTTCCATATTTGTGAGCCACGCCATACTGTCCTTTACATCGACAAACGCATAGTTGATATGCGTGAGCTTCCTGGCATCGATCGTCTTCTCGTCCAGGATTCCCCGAAAACCAGGTACGTAGCCGATAACAACGAGCTTGTTGTCCTTTTGCCGGACCTGTTCCTGGCCGCTTTTGCATGCGAAAAGTGAAAAACCAACTAATAAAACAAGTAGGGATCGGGTGGTACGCATAAGGATGACAGGCTTGAATTTTTCTTGAACGACGAACCGGCTCCTCCTAAAAGAAGCACCATTAATATTAGGAACTTCCCGGAACTGAAGCCTTGCCGTTTATAAAAATTTTCACCCTGTTTACCCAACAGCGGAAATCCCGCCGATGTCATGGCCGGATTTCCTGAAAGACTGTTCCCTGAAACCAAGTCAGAATGTCGAAATATGGAGCTTGTTCCTACCCTCCTTTAACAATGTACCGTTCCGCTTTATCTTCTCGTCCTGCTCCTTCTCGTCTGCTATAATGGAAAGCAGGTACCGACCGACCTCGTCGTATGAAATGGACACCGGTTTCCCGGACGTAATCGCTTCGGTAGCGTACGAATTGATCAAATTCGGATAATGTTGCCGGAACAGTCCGTGCGTAGCAAACATATCACAGCCAAGAACCCGGTCGCCCGACACCGCTACCAATCCGACAACATCGGCATCCTCTCTCATCATTTTTTCAAAATGTTCCACGTACTCCTTTAACGATGCATTAAACGAGTCCGAATCCTTCAGTGCCGCCAGCGTTCCCGAAGATGACCCTGCATTGTTCTTTGTTGTGTTCTCCGAAACCTTTTTCCACACCTCCTGCTGATCCTTTTGTACTGCGCCGGCTTTTCTTACTTCATTGGAAGAGATGGTGTAATATTCCTGAAATGTTTTTCCCGTTCCTTTTTCCTGCCACCTGCCGTGCTCTACACAAAATACCGATATATCCTTCTTGCCGCTTTGCGGATAAAGTATAAAATCGGTCGCGATCATCCGGTCCTGCTTTCCTCCCTGTACTACCTCCCCTGCCAGGATAACAACGGTATCGGCGGACGTGTTTTCAATGAACAGCGTATTCACATCTCCCTTCGCGTGCTCCGTTATCTTAACTTTATTTTTCGTCAATGCTTCCTTGAGCGTAACGAAACGAGCGACATCCCTGTGATAGGAATGAAACTCACGGCTGGCATGTACCGGATAAAGCTGCAAATTGCCGAACCGGTATTGGGACGATGCCGCCGGTGATCCTAGCGACAGGTTCTTTTCATTGTATTGCGCCTGCAGGGACATTGAAAGAAGAAGAAAAAAACCCGGTAAATAAATATTCGTTTTCATAGTCGTATATTCCGTTATGATTATTTCCAAACCAACTGTTTCGACATCGCCTGTTGTTTGATCGCTTTGATCATGGCCTCATCCAGCATAGCGTCCTTACCGGTTTGAGGTGTTTGAGATGCGATGTACTCCTGGCGCTTCGTGTTCAGGGACTGGATTTCCGACTGGATCTTTTTGCGTTCCTCAGACTTCTTACTGATGTATACCTTACGCTGATCGACGGTCATCGTTTTCATCTCCTCGGGTAAATCGTCTGCTTTGGTTTCCTCCAGAACCTTCTCATTGTCTTTGGAAGCATCCACAAGATCCCATGTCGAGTTTTTGTAGACATGCGAACTTTTTGAAACGGCGCGTTCCACCTTGTTCGACCGGCTGTATTGTTCTGCGTTCTTGTCCTGGGCGAGTTGCAGTTCCTTTTTCGACGAGCCCGATTTGCCATAGTACACGTAAGTATCATTCAGTCGGTCGTTCATCGCGTCAATCTCGTCGTAGGGTGTAGCGATGTAGACAGTTTTGTGATCCTGCTGGATGCTCATATACGTTCCGCCCGTGATCGTGGCACCGTTTTTCCAGTCTGTCCGGACGCCTTCGTTGTAGTCGCCGCAGAAAATTGTGTTCACGACCACGCCTTTTTCTTTGGCGAGGGAACACGCTTCCCGGTAGGGAATTCCACCTTGTGTGAAGGGCTCGTTACCCGCGATGAAGATCATTTTCAGGTCCGATCCCGATGACGACCAGGGCAGCTGTGACAAGGATGTGTTGATCACATGACCGCAAAATTCACTTCCTCCATTCGTCCGGAGCGCAAAGAGCTTTTCGGAGATCACATCGAGGTCATCGGTCATTCCGCTCACCTGGCGGATATACCCCGAGTATGCTGACAGGTTATCGTTTCCATACTCATACAGGGCGATTTTTATGCTTGGACGCGATCCGTCACCGCACGTTGCTCCTGCCAGCTCATTGACGATCTTCCACAGTTGGGATTTTGCCTGGTCGATCAGACCGTCCATACTGTTGCTGGTATCCAGCAGCAGCGCAAGCATGATGGTCTGGTCTTTCGAAACAGCGGTTTGTGTAACCGGTGTCTCACCGGCGGAAGCACCCTGGCATTGGAGGCTCGTTGCCAGTACCAGAAAAGAAACAATAACGTTGAAGAAGCGTCTGCTTAGGATTCGGATCGTTTTCATATATGTTTTTGTATAATGTGTCGGTAAATTTTACGTGAAAATTTTTCATCGGGTACGTCAACTTCGTGGGGGTTGCCGGCGGGCGGGTGAATGCTGCTTTTGACTTAGTGAATGCCCGAACAGCGTCAGATTTCCGAAAAATGCGTATTTAATAAAGTGCTAACTTTCGGATATTTTGAGATCCATATGATTAAACCGTTCGCTGTTGGTTGCTTTCTCATAGCCGTTTTGACGGGGGAAAACGGTTTTGCCCAGAAAGATCAGAAGGAATCGAAAAAGCCTGACTCCTATAAAAGCTATAAGTTGCGGTCCTCCGCCGACGACGCCGGAAAGTTGCTACAGGAGGCTACTTCGTTAATGACCAGTAACCCGGACGAGGCCCTGAATAAAGTAAAAGAAGCGCTGGGCCTCAGCATTGCCCAGGGAGATGCCCGCAATGAAGCGCGTTGTTATTTGCTGATTGCCGGGATCAACGAAAATATCACGGAATGGAAACTGGCCCTTGAGAACTATGCCCGTGCGTACGAGAAGTTGAAGGCTTCTTTTGCATTAACCAGTGACTACAGGAAAACATTGCAGGGTCTTGGATATTCGAACCTTCAACTCGGGAATTTTCAGGAGTCGCTGCAATATTACCAGGAACTCTTATCGCAAAAACTGGATGCCGCTGAAAGAAAAGAAAGGCAGCTCGATATTTCCGAAGTGTACTATCAAATGGGCACCTACGACGAAGCTTTGCGTACCCTTGACAACATAGCGGCAACAAAAGTACCGGACCCGTCATTCGAGGCACGTATCCAAAACCAGAAGGCGAAAATCTACGCCCGTACGAATGACCTGGACAAAACGAAGAACATCTATGAAAACTCGGTCAACACACTCCGGTCGAACAGGGAAACCGATGTAAAAGGCGAACAATCGCTCCAGAACGCGAAAGAAGAAATCGTGGATGTTCTTCGCGAGCAAAAACGTTACGACGACGAAATCGATCTGCGGAAACAATCCATACAACTGAATATCGCCTCAAACAACCTGGCTGAAGTAACGAAAGACAAGGTTGAGATCGGCAAAACCCTTGCGGCGAAGGGTGAAAACACGGCGGCAATAAAAGAAATGGAAGAAGCGGCGCGTATGGCCGATACATTGGAAAACCCGACGGACCAGGCGAATGCTTTTCTAGCGTTAGCCGATCTGTACGAGAAAAACGGGCGGAATTCGCAGGCTTTGTCGGCTTACAGACGGTACAGCGAAGCGGTGACGGCGTCAGAAAAGGTAATGAAAAGAGAACTCTCGGAAAGGTCGGGATTGATCAGGCAACAGCGGGACATCGAAGAGCTGACCAAAAATGTCTCGATCGGGCAGCGCGAGGAAACGATCGAGCAGGCTACAGTCTTCCGTCAAAGGCTGGTCATTTACGGTCTGCTCTTTATTGTGCTGATCAGTGGTGTCACATCGTATGTAGCCTATAAGAACGCCGCCGCGAGCAAGGTCGCGAATCAGTTATTGACACTGAAATCCCTGCGAGGCCAGATGAACCCTCATTTTATTTTTAATGCCTTGAACTCAGTGAACCACTTCATCGCCCAAAAAGATGAACGGACCGCCAACAAGTTCCTGTCGGAGTTTTCACAGCTGATGCGGCTGGTCCTGGAGAACTCCCAGGAAGACTTTATTCCGTTGCAAAAAGAACAGGAGATTCTGTCCCTTTACCTGAAACTGGAACACTACCGGTTTCGGGATAAATTTGAATTCGAGATCGTGACCAGCGACGATATCAATACCGATGCCGTTGATATCCCTCCAATGCTAATTCAACCCTATATTGAAAATGCCGTTTGGCACGGATTACGTTATAAGGAGACGAAAGGAAAGTTGACCCTGCACTTCAAAAAGCAGGCGGACAGCATCATTATTGTAATTGAAGATAACGGTATCGGTAGAAAAAGGTCGGCGGAATTAAAAACAGAAAATCAGCGCAAGCACAACTCGACGGGCCTTAGGAACATTGACGAACGATTATTAATCATTAACAAAGTCTATAAAGCGAATTACCGCGTTGTCATTGAAGACCTGAAAGGCGGGGCCGGAACGCGCGTAAGTATTTATTTACCTGTCCACACGCAAAAGCATAATCTATGATAAAGGCTGTAGTCATTGACGACGAAAAAGACAGTCGTGAAATACTGGCGGGTTACCTCTCAAAATATTGTCAGGACGTCGTGGTGTCGGGATTTGGCGAATCCGTATCCACGGGACTGGAGGCGATTCACAGGCATAAGCCGGACATCGTCTTCCTGGATATCGAGATGCCCTATGGCAACGGGTTTGATCTGCTTGAACAGGCGAATAACGTAGCCTTCGAGACTGTATTTGTAACGGCATTCGACAACTACGCGATCCAGGCCCTTAATCAAAGTGCCGCGTACTACCTTCTCAAACCGATCGACATTGACGAACTGGTGAAAGCGGTAGAAAAAATCAGGAAGGAAAAGGACGCCGGCAACTACACCCAACATGCGCGCATTCTGCTTGAGAACATCCGGACAGGATCGCAGCAGAAGATCATGCTTCCCACGCTGGAAGGATTCGAAATTGTCGCGATCAACACAATTCTTTACTGTGAGGCTGTCGATAACTTCACCCGTTTTTATTTTGAGAACAGCGCACCCTTGCTGATCTGCCGTACACTGAAATACTTCGAGGAAATTTTAAAGGATCATCGTTTCCTCCGTATCCACCGGTCGCATCTGATCAACCCGGACTATGTGATACGTTATTCAAAGGGAAAGGGAGGCTCCGTCACCATGAAGAACAATCAGGAGCTTGAGATCTCGGCGAACAAGAAAAAGGAATTCCTGGATCTGTTCGAACGGTAATGACGGAGTACGAAACGTCAATATCCGTCTGCATGGCGAAGCTATTTCAGAAGCCGGGAATTCCGCATTGCGATCCGTTATTATTACAACCCCAGCACTACCTTCAATTTTGCATAACCGCTTTTGCTCAGCGGCACCTTCATACCGCTTTTTAACAGCGCGAGGTACGTTTCTTTTTCCAGTGGCTCGATCTTGGTCAATTGCTGAAGATGAATAATGTACGAACGGTGAACCCGCACAAATTGCGAGGGGTCGAGGCTTTGTTCGTAAAAACTCATCGTTTTCTTTTTCAGGAACATTTCCTTTTGCGTGAAGATCTTCACATAGTCGTCGTACGCTTCAATGTATTGAATTTCGTGAACGGGAATGATCCTGATGTTGCTCCCCTCTTTCACAACGATGCGGTTTCTTTCTTCCGGCTGACGCACTTCCTCGGTCAGCAGCGTCTGCGTCTGGACCTTTACATCCGTGTGGTTCCTTTGCGCGAGCCATTTTTCCACGGCTTTGATAAAACGTTCCTTGCTGAAAGGTTTCAACAAGTAGTCGATGGCACGGGATTCGAACGCCTTTATCGCGTATTCGTCAAACGCGGTGGTAAAAATAACGGCAGGAGGCTGATCAATGAGCTCCAGCATCTCAAATCCGTTTATCTTCGGCATCTGAATATCCAGAAAGATCAGGTCCGGTTTGTGCTGCGTGATAGCCTTAACACCCTCGAAACCATCGTTGCATTCCTGTACAATGCCGATACCCGGGAAGTCGCCCAGGTACTCCGTTACTATACTTCTCGCAAGAGGTTCGTCATCGATGAGTACTGCTTTGATCATACGGGTTGTGGAATTTTAACTTCTGTAATGAAAATATTTTCAGCCTGACTGGTGCTCAATAAGTCGTTGCGCGCATAAAGAAGGTATAACCTCCGTTGTACCGAGTTGAGCCCAAAGCCGGTACCCTGCTTGGGTTGCGACGTAGCGGGATCAAAGGGATTTTCGATACGGATGATCAGTTGCTGATCTTTCAGAAGTGTGCTGATCCTGATCACCGTTTCCCCGATCGTATCGTATAGTCCGAATTTTATGGCGTTCTCCACCAATGGCTGAAGGAGCAGCGATGGCAGGAACAATGAGTTCGTCTTTTCGGATTCCGCTATTTCCGTACGCAAGCGATGTCCGAACCTCACCTTCTCGATCTCCAGGTAAAGCTGAAGATGTTTAAGCTCTTCCTGCAAACTTACCAGTTGCTGGTCGTCCTTTTTAATAGTACCCCGGAGAAAATCCGAAAGTTGCTGAATCATTTTCCGCGCCTGATCCGGTTTTGATCCGGCCAGGGCACTGATGGAATTCAGGCTGTTGAACAAAAAGTGCGGTTGTAGCTGCTGGCGTAACGACGCCAGCTCCGCCTCGCGCGCCAGCTTGATTGTATCGTGTTGTCGTTTCTCTACTTCACGCTGATCCTGCAGGTAAAACCAGATCCAGCAAACTACGCCTATCAGTGTAATCATGAACCATATCAGAAGCCCGCGTATGAATTGCGAGCCATATAGATACGTGTGGTAATAATCCTCCTGAGGAAAAATATTCCACATCATCATGTAGCGATGGGCCACCGTGCAAATGGAAGCCAGGGCCACCGTTTTTACAAACAGAAAAAATGCGTTCTTCAGATTGGGCTGATAGTACCGCAGGGAAGTAAACATGACATAACCGGCTGTTGCAATCAGCAGATTCATATTGACCGCATCCGCCAACGCTATCTGCCAGCGGAAATGGAACGTATCGATCAGTGCATAGGCTTCGATCAGTACCAATAACAGCGCCAGAGCCAGGTAGAACAGGATGACTTTCGTTTTTGCGCTGAGGTTGCTCACTGGTTGAGTATTTTTTGCACCTAATGTGCAGGTTGTGCATTCAGGCGGATTGCAATAGCTTTCCGGTGAATAAAGTTAATATAAGAAGGACCTTCATCCGTTTCGTGAATCCGCGAATATAACTCTATTCCATCTTCGAGGTTCTGAAGCGGGAGAACTTCGGAGACGTTGACAAATTCCCATTTTACCTGTTTCATTTTATCATTGTAGAATGTATCCTCCTCGCTGAGCCCGATTGCCCGAGCTTTCAGAAATGCCTCCTCCTTGCTGTCTGCGGTGATCAATCTGAGTTGTTCATCGAACTGAGTTTTGGCATTTTTATTATCCGTAGAAATATTGAAGACTATTTTTGTTATATACCAGTTCATAAGAAATACTTGAAGAATGAATAAAACAAGGTGCATACTTCAGAAACTTTTAATATCGATTCCCCCAAAAATTGTTGTCCCTTTCAGCACCAATGTCTTCGATTGGTCGGTGATACTGTTTTGAAGGTGTCGTTTATCGTTGATGCCGCCGAAAATGGAAACCATCTCTTCTGTTTCAATTTTCCAATGTGCCGGTACGATGAGGGTTGTGCCTCCGAATACCTGAACAAGTTCCAGGGGTATTCTGCCATCGATATCGGCCTGGGTAAGGTTTAATTCGAAGCCGCCGAAGACACATACACTTTCCCCGCCTTTAAAATCCTTTGAAAGGATCTGTTTTTTGTTTTCGCCGAAGATGGTCACCGATTCGAACGTACCGGCTGTTGACTCGCTCATAGACGCAGCTTGCCGTTCCCACCGTTTAAAAAGCTCTCCCCTGTTCCGACGCCGTCCCCGGGGCCGCAGGATCATGGCGAGACCGATACCGATAATGATGATAGGCCACATATATTCCCGGATCCGTATTTCGGGTACAAATTCTTCCAGGAGAAATGCTGTTCCGATGGCAACCGGGATCAACCATCCCCATTGCCGGAACGAATGCCGCGCACCCACGTAGAAACCTACCGCAATCAGGATCATCGGCCAGGAGAAAAGCCAGTACGGCAGGTCCGCGCCGGCCTGCCTGGCCAGTAAGAGTGTACCGACGATCACGACGATAACGCCACCCATAGCCCGGCCTCCGCCGAAATTCGGACCGCTGTTTTCAACCGGTGTATGAGGATTTTTGCTGTACTGCGTTTCCATTATTATTTATATTATGATTCAAATAACGGCATGTCCGGCTCCCCAGGCCAGCGCAAAAAGGCCGCCGATGGCGCACAGTAGGTGAATAGCGGAACACAGGCGGTGAACGCGGAAACCCGGGCCGGTTTCCTTATATGAAGTTGATCGCGGCACGGAAACGGGTATACGATTTGTATCGCACGGAAAATCTTCCAATCTTCCTGACATGGTAAACAAGGGATTTGAGCAGGCAATTGCTCAGTTTGACGCGTACAATTCAAAAGATCCGCATTCGGAAATCTTTGATGGGCATACGTACCCGAAAGAACTGCTTTACGGTAAGAGGATGAGCGAGCGGCTGGATACTTTCGCACCCGGATCTCCGGAGTATTTGCGGCTGGCTGCACGTTGTCAGCACATCGGGCGGTGGGAGATTCCCCGTGAATCCTATCCTATCGACCGGAAGGGATACCTGCAATGGAGGAGTGTATTAAAAACACACCATGCTAAGATTGCGGAACAGATCCTCGGCGAATGCGGCTATGATCCAGGCACTATTGATAAAGTGAAATTCCTGCTGCTGAAGAAAGAGCTGAACAGGGATCCCGATACGCAGGTTCTGGAGGATGTGATCTGCCTCGTGTTTATTCAATTTTACCTCGATGAGTTTGCCGGACGGCATGAGGATGACAAAGTTGTAGAAATACTCCGGAAGACATTAAAGAAGATGTCGGCGCGTGGTATTTCGGAGGCGTTGAAAATTCCCGTACCCGAAAGGACGGCTGCATTGATTCATCGCGCTGCCGGTAGCTGAGATCCTGTCGCATTATTCAGGACCGTCTTTTCCAGATGCCCTATAAAATTCTCAATAGACCTGTCCAGGATTTCGTAGACTTCCTGAAAATGCCGCTCGCCGCCATAGTACGGATCCGGAACCTCTTCTCCTTTTCCCTGCAGGTCGAAGTCCCTCATGAGAAAAACCTTTTGCGCATGTATTCCACCCGTTGACAACCGTAAAATATTCATGTGATTGCTGCGATCCATAGCCATGATGTAGTCGAAATCATCCAGGTCTTCGGGAGTAAACTGCCTGACATAATGATTGATTCCAATCCCGTTTTTCCGGGCTGTCGCAATGGTACGGTGATCGGGGATATCCCCGATGTGATAATCGGACGTTCCGCAGGAATCGATAACAAAACGGTCCTGCAGATCTTTCCGTGTCACTTTATCTTTAAAAATGGCTTCCGCCATCGGCGACCGGCAGATATTCCCCAGGCAGACAAAAAGCACCTTGATTTTAGTCATAATTTCAAAAAGCCGACAGAATGCGGAATACGACTTTTAACGTCCAAATTTCTCCTGCAAAAATAACAGGTTCACAGGTTACAAACGAAGCGTTCAGCTGATTAACAAACGCCGCATTACTTTTTATTAAGTACTGCCTTTTGATTTGAAAAGCCTACCTCTTTGCTCAGGGGAGGCTTTTCTCTTTTTAAGGTTCTTTCCGCAAACATCTGGTCATTCGCTACCGTACTGTGACACCAAAACCAACGCTTACCGTGCTGTATTCCTGGAGGGTATATTCTCCATTCAGATAAACCGGTCCGAGGTTCATTCTCATTCCCGCAGAGATACGGGGACTTTTATTTTTGAATGTCAGCGAAACAGGGTCTTTAAAGGCTACCGGATAGCCTGGAACTACATAGGATCCGGTTACATCCGAGGTGGTTTTTATTGTATTAAATCCAATACCCCCGTGGAACGTAAAGATGGCAAGCTTCTTCGAGATCAACGCCTGAAACAACCACGCGTTCATGTCATAGTCCATCATCTGAGGTCTGTTATCCGTCGGCGAAGGCTCGAAAGTTCCGGTCATACCGGTAGAACCCTGGATCTTTGTAAAGGCAACCAGGACGGAAAGGTCAAATGGCAATATCTTGATCCCGGGTATATGTTGCTTGATATCGTGCATCACGCCAAAACCGATCAGCTTCACTTTCGACGACCCGGTTTCCACCTCCGGAATCCACCGGATCTTCAGGTCTGTATTTTTGTAGATACCGATACCGATCTGGGCTGTGGGAGCAACGACTCCCCTTACCTTGATATTTTTTTTAAAGTCCAGTCCTTTTGGACCGTCGAATGAGCCATCGGGTTGGTTGTCTCCGTTGGCATCAATGGCGTAGATGGTTGCATCCTCCGGGCCGACAATGGTTGGCGCCTTTCCGGATGCCGGACTAACAAGGTCGGTAACGGAAAGGTCCAGGTCCGCGGGATTAAAATAATTCTTGGAAGACGGTATAAAAACTGCGTTAAGGGAAACACCGATATCGAACCCCAGCGTTTTATGCGCTTTTGCCGTAGTGTACCATCCCCCGTTAAATCCGTAAGAGAGTCCCTCGATCATCGGGTTTAAATAAGCATTCATCAGCTTCGATGCATCCTGGGGACCCGCTTCCAGGAAGTTAACAAGGTCGGTTTCATCCTGTGCATGGGTAAATAAAGGCAGTCCGATCATACTAATGATTAACATGCTCCTTAAGGCAGACATCATCCGGGTTGGTTTTGTGTTCATTGGGTTACGTTCAATGAGCGAAAATAAGGCTTTTACATGTCTTTCGATATTATAGGTGTGAATAAATCGGCAAGTTGTATTTTTACGGGCGAATGGTAATACTGTATAATTTCCTGATCCTGTTCATGCGGATTGGTTTTGGCATCGCAAGCCTATTCCATTCCAAGGCGCGGGATTTTGTGCAGGGTCAGAAGAATGTCTTTGAAACCCTGGAGTCCATTTTCGGTAATAACCGGTCGAAAGTCATCTGGATGCATTGCGCGTCACTGGGAGAATTTGAACAGGGCCGTCCGCTCATCGAATCCTTCCGGAAAGAGTACCCTGATGTAAAAATACTCCTCACATTTTTTTCTCCTTCCGGGTACAATGTGCGCCGGAACTATGACCAGGCTCACGCGGTCTGTTATCTTCCGTGGGATACGGCTTCAAATGCCCGGAAACTGGTCGACATCGTGAAGCCGTCGCTTGCCGTCTTTGTAAAATATGAATACTGGTATCATTATACCGTAGCGCTGAAAAACAACCGTGTCGCCATACTTTCCGTGTCGTCCATTTTCAGGCCCGGTCAATTGTTCTTCAGGTCATACGGAGGATTTTACCGGAATATCCTCCGGCACTTTTCCCATTTTTTTGTTCAGAACGATTTGTCGCTGTCCCTGCTCCGTTCGATCGGGATTAAACAATGTACCCTGGCCGGGGATACACGGTTCGATCGCGTTTACCAGATCGTACACCAGGGAGAGGAACTGCCCATCGCAAAAAAATTCAAAAACGACCAGAAAACTTTTGTTATCGGCAGCTGCTGGCCACAGGATCTGGACGTATTGACGCCATTTATCAATAATCACGAAATAAAATTTATTCTCGCGCCGCATGAGATTTCGGAAGATTTTATTGCCGGACTGGAAAAAGTCATGCGTGTCAAATCGATCCGGTATTCGAAAGCTGCCGGCGCCGATCTGGAAGACGTCCAGGTACTGATCATCGATAATATCGGGATGCTCTCGCGGCTTTACCGTTATGGCGAATTCGCGTATGTAGGAGGTGCCTTTGGCAAAGGCCTGCATAATATCCTGGAGGCCGCGTGTTATGGCGTACCCATTTTTTTTGGAAACAGAAGTTACGAAAGGTTTCAGGAGGCTGTTGACCTGATCAACCGTGGAGGAGCCTTTGCAGTTAAGGATTACGATGATCTGAAATCGAAATACGAATCCCTTAATGCACCCGAAAACTTTCTCCTGGCATGCGAAGTCACAAAAGATTATGTAACTGAAAATCTGGGAGCAACAGAAAAAATCATGGCCTACTCCAGATCTTTATTCAAGTGATGACAGGACTTGTCATGCGCTCGACCGGTTCTTTCTACGATGTGTTAGCGTCGGACGGAAAGAAATACAACTGCAAGGTGCGGGGAAAGATACGGCTTGAAGGTATCCGCGAAACCAACCCTGTGGCTGTTGGGGATACTGTTTCTTTCGATCCGGAACATGAGATCGGTTCTATCCTGGAGATCCTCCCACGCAGGAATCAAATACTCCGCCAGTCCGTAAAAAAGACCGGGCATTCTCACGTGCTGGCTGCAAATATCGATCAGGCACTACTCGTCGCCACCAGTTCCCATCCGCGAACGTCGCTTGGGTTTATCGACCGTTTTCTGGTAAGCGCAGAAGCGTACCGGATACCCCAGGTGATCGTCTTCAACAAAAGGGATTTACTGGCCGGGCAGGATTTGGATTCATTGCTTTCTCTTCAGGCTTTATACACGCGGATAGGCGTCACGTGCCTGATCGTATCCGCAATACTCGACGACCTGGCCGGGATACGGGATATCCTTCAAAATAAGGCCACACTCGTCGCAGGGCATTCCGGGGTCGGCAAGTCTACCCTGCTGAATAAGATCTCGCCGTCCATCACCCAATCTGTAGGCGATATCTCCGACTTTTCACAAAAAGGAACGCACACCACGACCTTTGCTGAAATGTTCCAGCTTGATACCCGAACCTTTGTGATCGACACACCCGGAGTGAAAGAATGGGGACTGGTGGATATGAACCAGCAGGAAATCTCCGACTATTTTCCCGAGATGCGCGATGTCCGCCTGGGATGTAAATTTCAGTCGCGCTGTATTCATATCAATGAACCAAAATGTGCTGTACTGGAAGCCGTCAAATCCGGCTCTATCGCGTTAAGCCGATATGAAAGTTATGTCAGTATGGTAACCAATGAAGATAACAGAAAGTGAAAGAGACTCTTTGCTGATCCGATGGAATACACCGTAAATAATACAACACTAAAGTACGAGGCAGCGGGAACCCGGACCTGGGGAAAAGATGTGACGTTACTTGAGAAGGCAACGGACCTCACCCGGCACACACCGTGGCGTGAAAAAGGGTTTGGTATCGAAACGCTTTTTGAGGAGGGAATCTATCATACCTTCAGGAAAAATACCCGCGCCCTTCTCATGAAATGCTGGCATGATGCCGGTATGGTCTTCGGCGCAGACTTTCCCTTAGACCAGTACCACTCGTTAGCCGGCGATTTTGACGTGCATCTCAGGGCAATCGAAAGAACAAGGTTACTTCATGTGGATGAGTTTCCCGTACCGGTATCCCTGGTGGAAGCGCGTATTTCGGAAATCTGCAACGTACCCCTTGTCGCTCAGAACCCGTTCGACAGTCAGAAAATATTTCACTTTCGTGTCATCCGGCCAAATCAGTCCGACAACAATCCCCTTCACAGGGATGTCTGGCTGGAAGACTACGACGATTGTATCAATCTTTATATTCCCGTTGCCGGCAGCAATGAAAAGTCATCGCTGATCCTCTTTCCGGGAAGTCATTACTGGCCTGAATCACGGATTGAAAAGACCGATGCGGGCGCGTTGATCAACGGAGTTAAGTTTAACGTTCCCGCGGTTACAGCCATTGCTGGAGACTACAGCGTTGAAAGGCCCAGTCCGGGGGAAAACCAGGTACTTGTTTTTTCGCCTTACCTTATCCATGGCGGGGCCGTTAATCTGAATCCCGGGATGACCCGGATCTCCATTGAAATGAGGTTATGGAAACGTCAGGATCCAAACCGTATTTTGTGATAAAGTTGCCGTAACGGCGAAAGCGGCAAACTCAGGGTGGATAAGGTAAAGATGAATCTGTCTGTCAACCCCGGCTTCACGATCTCTTTCAGAAGTTCAAAAAACAGCCTGGCCTCCTGAAGGTTCTCCGAGAACACAGACTGTCGCAGCTCGTAACGGATCCTTTTGAGTAAGGCTCGATCGTCTTCGGGGGAACGGTTCAGCTGAATGGCTTTCCGGCAAACAAGGTATGTTGAATGTAACTGCGCATCACCCCTGCGGTACCAGCCGGATGACAAGGATGAGTGTTTACGTCTGATCAACGTAAGCGCCTCGTTGAGAAAGGCGTACTTGAAATTCCGGGCGGAACGGACCCAGAAATCAAAATCCTCGTACGCGAGGTCTTCGTCGTAACCTTTCAGATCGTCGAAAACTTTTCTCCTGGATAACATGGTTGGCGACGGAATGAAGTAACGGCTGATAACGTCCCGGTAGACATCACCCGATGGAATCCTGGTCACGAGTTTTTTGGCAGCCAGGTAGTCGAAGTGCCTTCGGAAGACGACATTATCCGAATCGATATATAATGCATCCGTAAATACAACGCCGTATGAATCGTCGAGACGCTGAAAGTACCGTACCTGTTTTTCAATCCTGTCCGTTACCATCACATCGTCTGTGGCAAAATCGACGACAAACTCGCCTCTGACCAGTTTGTAGCCGGAGTTAAACGCTTTGCAATTACCGGTGTTGACCGGTAACAGAAGAATTTCCAGAAAGGGAAACTCCTGCTTCAGTACGTTGATTTCCGCAATACTTTCATCCTGGCTGGCGTCATCCACGACAATGATCTGCAACGGGCTATACGTTTGCCTGATGACGGATGTCACGGCCTGCCTGACAAATCTCCCATGATTGTAACACAGGCAAACAATAGAAACCAGGGGGTTCATGGATCGATGGTTTTTTCGAATGTCAGTTTGGAAGAAGGTATGGCACCCATCCGCATTTTGAAAAGAAGTAAACCGAAATTCGGCCGTCCGTCCGTGGCCGATGTACCAAAATCAAGGATCGATATCCCCTGGTCGGTGCAATACTCAAAAAGGTGTTGGGCGAGGTAAACCACCGGACTAAGGTGATCATACGTTTTGTCATGATCGGCGTAAAAAAGGTATAATACATCGGATGAGACACGTACGGCTACCGAAGCGCAGATCATTTCGTCTTTGCAAAAGGCGGCCGAAAACAGGAAACGGGAAGGGAATTGTGTTATGACTGCTTCCAGTTCGTTCCGCGACATGCTCAGGTGAAAGCCCTTTTGCAGCCGGCATTTATGAATAAAGGAATATACATTATCAAACTGTTCGGCGGAAATAAAACGGAAAGCAAGACCTGCCTGTACTGATCTTTTCAGCTTCCGTCTTTCAAGTCGGTTAAGACCATTCACGAACGGTTCGTTTGTAAACCGGACTGCACCGGCTTCGGCGTTGATGACACGGTATCCCTGGTTAAACATAAATGTTTGCAACAGGGAGGCCTTCCCGGCGGCGTAGTGAATGGGCGGTGTTTTAATGACAAGACTTCGTACTCCTACGCGGCGGAGGCAATCTTCCACAAACAGCAAAAAGCGAAACAGGGTTTCCGGTACGATGTGGCCGGAATATTCGACGGTTCCGAATGGACTGCGGAGGGCGGTAGAAGCAGTGATCCCTTCTATATGGATGTAGATGGAAGCTATGATCCTTTTGTGTTTCGGGTGAAGGGCATAATACCATTTCCATCCCGCTTCCTGCTGCAGTTTAAGGTGTTGGGGATAATGGAAGAGAGAAGGCTCGAAATCAAACGAGCCGATATCTGCAGGCTCAGCTTCAATGAAATTTAGATCTTCCAATTAGTAAGGTATTCCGACACGTTTGTATAAAAAATGCATTAACCAAGCAGGCCCGATCAACAAGAACTGTACATCTTTGAAAAACGAAGGTTTTTTTCCTTCCACCTTATGGCCGTAAAACTGACCGACCCAGGCGACAAAAAAGATCGCCAGACTGATCATCCACAACGGGGCTATGTCCATGCGAACAATGAGGTTCACTATAACAAGACATAACGCGCAAAACAACATCATACCAATACTGATTGGAATGGATAGCGTGACATAATAAATAAGCACCAGGACCAGTCCGGGTGCAGCCCAATTGGCATAAGGATTACCATTGCCCAGGACCGATTGAACCATGGTTGACGGGATAGATGCAATAAGACCCACTACACTGAAAAAAATGAGCGGAACGCAAATCCAGTGAATAGCCTTGTTCGTTGGATTTTGATGGCTGTCCCCGTATTCGGCAAAAAGCTGATCAATTTTGCGCATAACACTGCTTATTAATAGCCGAAGTTACAGGAATAAACCGCAATCTTCAAACAAAAGACTGTTACGATGCGACCTTCGTTTTTACACTTGACCACTTCTTGATCTGCCAGTGAATGATGCCGGTCGTCAGGTGTTTTCCCTGTGTGTCGTGTATTTTAATTTCACATTGAACAACCACCGATTCGGCCGAATGTAACGGTTTGACAATACTCTCGTTTAACCACTCGGGTGAAATGGAAAAGTCGGCAACAGCGTCTGTCTTTCCCTGGTAATGATAGTTCATTTCAAGACGCTGCATGATGATCCGGTAGGTATCAAAACCCAGTTTATAAATGAGCATTAGTCCCGTTGCGTACTCGGATATGGTAGCCAGGGCGCAGGCGTGCAACCCGCGGATGTGATTGAAGTTTTTTTTCTTGTAGGGAATCGATATTTTAATGTTGTGGTCACCAATTTCTTCTACCCGGAACCCGTGCGGTTTGTTAAAAGGTACCATACGTTGCAGGCCAACATTAAGTAGCCAAAGGTGAAAGCGGGAGTGTTTAGCACGCTCGATGTATCTTGTCGGGTTCATAAAATGCAGATTTGATGTCGGAAGTTAACAGAAAAATATTCTCCATTAGTACTTACCCCGGTTTATGACCAGACTCATCTTGTTATCCTTGTTTGTCTTCGTTCCTGCATGCTTGCGGGGGCAGGTACTTTCGTTGGAACAAGAGCTCAGCCGCTCAGGGCGTGATACCGTTCGTGTGAATATCCTGAACAAACTGTCAAAGTTGTACTTTAACGCGGCTCCCGAAAAAAGCAATACCTGCGCCCGGGCAGCGCGGACCCTTGCGGATTCCCTTCACTATAACCGCGGGCTTGCGGAGGCGTACCTGAATGAAAGCTTGATATATCGCCTGAAAGGTGAAAGCACAAAAGACCTGGAATACCTGCTGAAAGCCCTTCACTTATTCGAAGCGGAGAAGGACTCCGCACATATCGCGCACACCTTCACGGAACTTGGAATATCACACCATCAACTGGGGGATTTTGAAGCCGCACGGGCTAACTATATCAAGGCGCTTGAACTTCATAAGACGTTCGGGAATCAAAGCGGCGTCGCCATGACCCTCAGAAAGATCGGGATCATCGAATCGGAACTGAAGGAGTATGACCGCGCATTTAATACATTTCAGGTAGCCCTTCAGATCGAACGGGAGAACAACAACGTAGAGGGTATTGCTAACCTCATCAATAACCTTGGTGTAATATTTTATGAAAAGGGCCAGTATGAAGATGCACTCGGGTACTACGAGCAATCACTCCCCCTCTTTCGCGAGACCAACAACCTGAACAGACTTCCCGCCGCCTACCATAACATCGCACGGGTTTACCTGGCCCAGGGTAAAATCGATAGCGCCTTGTACCACGCGCGGGTTGGTGAGCCTATTGCCCGTGAAACAGGGAATCGCCTGGCCTTGCTCGAGTCGATGCAGTTATTGACGGACATTTTCCTGGCAAAGGAAGATTATAAAACGGCTTACGAATACCTGCGGGAGGCTAAAGCAATTGAAGATTCGGTTGTTAACAAGCGGAACAACGTTCAGTATGCACAGCTGAAAGCATTGATCGAAACGGATAGCAAACAACAGGAAATCGAGTTCCTGAAAAAAGAAAAGGAATGGAACCTGTTCCGTCAAAAAATGACATACACGGGATTGGCGCTTGCGCTATTCATAGGCGGTATAATTATTTACTACCAGCGAAAAATAATCCGCGACAAGAAGGCATTGCTGGAAAAAACCAGTGAGATAAACGAAGGGCAGCAGGCGTTGCTGAAAATGGAACTGGAGAACAAACAGCTGGCGGAAAAACAACTCCAGGATGACCTCGAGTTCCGGCACAAGGAGTTACTCACCTACACCCTGAACCTCGTCCAGAAAAATACGATCATGATGAACGTTCGCGAAGCTGTCTTGGACCTTTCGTCCGTTCCCGACAAGGATCTAAAATCGAGGATCTCCAGGCTGGTGAAGGTGATCGATAACAGTCTCGAGTCCGAGAAGGATTGGGATGAATTCAGAATGTATTTTGAAAAAGTACACACCTCTTTTTTTGAAAATCTTAAAGCCCGGCACCCGGAACTGAGCCAGGGTGACCTGAAACTATGCGCGCTGATAAGCCTGAACCTGAGTATGAAGGAAATGGCCGAACTCATGGGTATCTCTCCGGAAAGTGTTAAAATGGCCCGGCACAGGTTACGAAAAAAACTGAACCTTGCGACGGAAGAAAACCTCTCCGACTTCGTAGCCGCATTCCGCGGCATCGGGTCTCCGCGGCCGCTTTAATGCCGGAATTCTTCCCTGTCAACGTATTGTTGACGCATTTTTGCATCCTTTTCATCACGTTCAGAGTTAACAGATCCAAAAAAAAGCCCTGTTATCGCGAACGGCAAAAGCGGGTCGTTCCGGATACGGCTTAAACGGAAACACGAATGAAAAAGAAATTTGACTACATCGACCTCCTCCTGATGGTTCCTGCCGTAATCGCATTAATTTACGGCATAGTTTCAATTTAACATATGCAAAAAGTAGTCGTTCTCGGCGCCGGTCTCGTGGGAAAAGCGATGGCCATCGACCTTGCCGGAAATTTTGACGTCACCTCGGTCGATGTCAACGAAGGAGCCCTCCAATCGCTTGGTACACGGGGAATCAAAACCGTAAAAATGGATCTGGGGAATCTCGAACACCTGGCCGCATTTATCCAGCCATTTGATATTGTAGTGGGTGCAGTGCCTGGTTTTATGGGTTTACAAACGGCCAGGACGGTGATTGAAGGAGGAAAAAACATGGTGGATATATCCTTCTTTCCGGAAGATCCATTTCAACTCGACGATCTCGCCCGGAAAAAAAATGTCACCATTGTTACCGACTGCGGTGTAGCACCGGGTATGGGTAATATTATCCTGGGCTATCACAACAAGCGAATGAACGTTGACACATACGAGTGCCTGGTCGGGGGTTTGCCGCTGGTGCGTGAATGGCCTTATGACTATAAAGCGGTCTTCTCCCCCATCGATGTAATTGAGGAGTACATCCGGCCAGCGCGTTATGTTCAAAACCGTGAAGTAGTAGTGAAAGAGGCATTGTCCGATCCGGAACTCATTCACTTCGATGGGGTGGGTACCCTTGAATCGTGGAACTCCGATGGACTGCGTTCGCTGATTAAAACTATGCCGGGTATTCCTAACATGATCGAAAAAACGCTGCGCTATCCGGGATGTATCGAATACCTGAGAGTACTGCGTGAATCCGGCTTTTTCTCCTACGAGGAACTCGATGTAAAGGGCGTCAGGATCCGGCCGATCGATGTAACAGCAAAGTTGCTTTTTCCGAAGTGGAAACTGAAACCCGGGGAAGATGAGTTTACCGTGATGCGGATACGAATGAAGGGAGTCGAAAATGGTTCATCAAAGACGTACCAGTACGACCTGCTCGACCGCACAAACAGGGAGACGGATACGCTTTCGATGGCACGAACTACGGGCTATACGTGTACCGCAGCCGTGAACCTTGTACTGCAGGGAAAATTCACCCGCAAAGGGATTTGTCCGCCGGAATACCTGGGAGAAGCGGAAGACAATTATTCGTACATCCTGGACTACTTACGGGAGAGAGGTGTCATATATCGTGTTTCAGGTTATTGAGGGGATGATTGATAGCCAGCCGTTCAGCGCCAGGCATTCTTGTCAACCAATCGCACATTTCATGAAACGTGCAATTATTTAATCTCAGAAGGTTATAACCAATTTTTGCGCATCCCGAGACGAACGTTGTCCTGTCGCACCTGAATGACCCACGCTGCGGGACACGTGAGAAAGAACCGGCAACGCATTGATGGCACCATTGAGGCGGATCAAACAACGAACTTTCATCCCAAAGCACGGCACTTTTAATACAAGACTGATTTTGAAACCCCTCATGCCACTTGAATCATTTTTTCAAGTGCCCGGATCCGGTCATATGATTTCCCGAAGTGAACACTCATCGTGGATAAACCATGAAATTTTTCAGGAGGCGCCAATTGGCTTTATATTTGATCTACAAAAGTTGAAATAATATTATGTCCATTCGTATCTACCTGGGTGAACTCGAAGAGCTCGTTCTTCTACTGGTCGCTTTACTAAACAAAGAGGCTTATGGCGTCTCCATCGCCGAGGAGCTGCAAAAACAAGCGGGCAGAACAATCAGCATCAGCGCCGTTCACGCTGTACTGCACCGGTTGGAGGAGAAAGGATTTGTCAAATCATCCATGGGAGGAGCAACTGCCGAACGCGGAGGCCGAAAAAAAAGGCTGTTCAGCGTTACAGCCTACGGGCGCAGCACGCTCGAAGAACTTCGCGATACACGCGATGTGATCTGGAAACTGATCGCCAAATCTTCAGCATCATGAAGAATGAATTAAAAACGCCGGCATGGATCGACTTCCTGGTCGACAACCTGGCTCCCCACGAGGTAGCGGAAGAAATCAGGGGAGATTTGTATGAACTCTTCATCAAGGATATCGCCACCACCGGACTTAATGCAGCAAAACGAAAATACGTCATCAACGGCCTGGGATTCCTGGCTAAGGAATTTTTCTGGAAAAGATCTCCACAATACAACCCAAACACTACCATTATGCTCAGCAGTTACTTCAAGATGGCCAAACGAAGCCTGGTCGCATACCGCGGCACCTCCATCATCAACATCCTCGGCCTGGTCATCGGTATCGCATCCGCATTGGTTCTCCTTACCGTCATCCGGTTCGAACGTAGCTTTGATTCCTTTCACAGCCAGCGCGACCGGATCTACCGGATAGTCAGGGTAAGTGGAAGCGATATGTCGGAATTCCGAACAGGAGTTTCTTATCCCGTGCCCGGCGCCGTAAGAGAGGGGATAACCTCCATTGACAACCTTACCGCTATGGAATACTTTGGAGGTGCCAACATCGATATTGTCGATGCAACAGGAACCACGCTCAGAAAATTCAGGGAGGAATCAGGATGCGCTCTGGTCGAACCGGAGTTTTTTCAAATCTTCGACTTCCGGGATACAAACTTCAAATGGATTGCCGGTAATCCCGGCAAAGCCCTCGACGAACCCTTCAATGTTGTCATTACAAAAACTATCGCGAAAAAATATTTTGGCGACGAAGAGCCCATCGGCCGGACCCTTCGGTTTCAGAAACAATGGGATTGCAAGGTAACGGGCGTTGTAGAAGATCTTCCTCCCAATACCGACTTCCCCATCACAACATTCATTTCATACTCCACGCTGAACACACTGGCGGGAAAAGAAGGAATTGCCAATTGGTACGGCGTAAATGACAGTCACAACGCGTTCGTTGTATTAAAAGAAGGTATTACCAAAGCGGAGGCAGAGCGTCAAATCGCCGCTGTTCATGCCGCCCACACACCGAAAGAACTTCATGAATCCCGCCACTATTTACTCCAGGAATTGGGTGACATGCACTACGATGCAAAGTTCGGAAATTACAACGGCCGCACCATCAGCAGGCAAACGATCCTTTCGCTGGCTCTTATTGCGGTCTTCCTGCTCCTGACAGCCGGTATCAACTACATCAACCTGGCAACTGCGCAGTCAACACTTCGGGCAAAAGAGATCGGACTGCGAAAAGTGATGGGTAGTAACCAAAAGAACCTGGTCATCCAATTCCTGATGGAAACATTCCTCGTCGTGCTGATTGCCGGCATCATCGGGCTTGGATTGAGTGAAATTCTCATTATCAACCTTCAGTCACTGATCAATATCAAACTGGTTCATTTGAATTTCACCGACCCGTTTATCCTGATCAGTACTTCCGCCATTGTTCTTTTTGTGACGCTGTTCTCCGGATTGTATCCATCTCTGAACATCTCCCGGTTCAATCCGGTGACCGCGATGAAAAACAGATTTTCCACTGAGAATGTCGGCGGATTCAGTCTGCGAAAGGTCCTTGTCGTTGTTCAGTTCACCATCACGCAAATACTCGTGGTGGGAACGTTTATCGTCGTGAGTCAGATGAAGTTTTTCCGGCAGGTTGACATGGGATTCACCCGCGACGCTATTATTACGGCACGGATTCCGGATCGTGACCCCAATAAACTCCAAGTACTGGAAAACCAGCTGCGTTCGCTGCCTTCCGTCGCCGGCGTTAGCGTCAGCTTCACCCTGCCCTCCGGCGTGTCGCGCAACCGTTCGTACCGCGACATTGGGCGCGCCGAGGCAGCATCCATGGGCGATTACCAGGTGTTCGAATTCCAGTCGATAGATTCCTCCTACCTGGACCTGTACAAGATCAGGCTTATCGCCGGAAGGAACCTGAACATGCAGGACTCCGTTGGAAATATTCTCATCAACAAAACGCTGGTAAAGAGTCTTTCCCTTGGACTTCCCGCAGATGCGATCGGCGCAGAACTGAAAATTGGGGGGACGAACGTAAAAGTAGTCGGGGTTGTAGACGACTTTTTCTCCAACTCCCTGAAGGAGACGGTAGACAATATCGTTATGACTGTTGAACCCAAAGCCTATTCTACATTGAGTGTAAAGCTAAACGTAACCGATGGCGCTTCTTCTGTACCCGATGCCGTACGGGATATTGAAAAAATCTGGACGTCAAATTTTCCGGATTTCATTTTCAATTACAGGTTCTTTGACGACAACATCAACGCATTTTATGAACAGGAAGAAAAATATGCCCGCCTTTTCCAGTTGTTTTCCCTGGTCTTCCTGCTGATCGGATGCCTCGGCCTGTACGGACTGATCACGTTTGTTGTCAACCGAAAGAGCAAAGAAGTAGCTATCCGTAAAGTACTTGGCGCAACTATCCGTAATATCCTGGTGATGTTTTCAAAAGAGTACGTACAGCTTATAATATTATCGTTTTTGATTGCCGCGCCGGTAACCTACTATGCCGTCGACAGCTGGCTCAGCAATTTTGCTCATCACATCGAGCTTCAGTGGTGGTTATTTGCTGTCCCCGGATTACTCGTGCTGGTTATCGCTCTCCTGGTGGTCACCGCTAAATCAATTCGTACGGCTAACGCCAATCCCGTTGACAAGCTGAAGTATGAATAGTACCCTTATCCACTCCAGGGCTGCAACCGATTATTCCGATTTTAGCCGTTCAGCCGGATTGATAAACGCCGCGCGAATTGATTGATAGCTGATGGTAGATATGGCTATCACCAGGGCAATCAGCCCCGCAACAGCGAAGATGTCCCAGGTGATTTCGGTTTTATAGGAGAAGTCCTGCAACCATTTGCCCATGAGATACCAGGCTACGGGCGCAGCGATGAATATCGCCAGAACGACCAGCCTGATAAAATTCAGGGTGAGCAGGTTAAATATATTTTTAAGAGAAGCACCTAAAACTAACCGGATGCTGATCTCTTTGCCTCGTTGTTCCACGGTAAAAGCAGAGAGCGCAAACAACCCAAGGCACGCCACCGCGATTGCCAGTACCGCGAAACCGGTAAAGATCTGTCCGGTGCGTTGAACGTCGTCATACATCCGTGCGTAACCCTGGTCGAGGAATGTGAAACGGATGGCCTGGTGCGGCGAGAACTTTTTCCACGTATTGGTAATCGATTCGAGGGTTCTTTGCATATCTGCTCCATTGATCTTAACGGCTACGGTAAAGGGATTTCTTTCAATGTACAAGATCATGCCGCTGATCTTTTCTCTCATCGATTCAAAATGAAAGTCGTTCACTACTCCGATGACCGTGTATTCTCCGCGGCCTAATATGGTCTGGCCGATGGGGTCGCTCATGTTCAGCGACTTCGCCAGGGACTCGTTAATGATCACTTCCCGAGGCTCCGAAGGCTTATCCGAACTAAAATTTCGTCCCTTCAAGATCGTCAGTCCGAAGGTTTTTATATAGTCCTCGTCGACTTTCCAATGCTGGCTGGCTACAGACTCCTCTTTCATCATCCCTATTTTCCTGACCTCTCCTCCATCACGTTTTCCGCCGGCAAGGGGAATAAAACCGCTGATTGTCGCTGATTTAACATCGGATAATTGCAGCAATTCATTTTTAAACGTTGTGATCTTGTCCCCGAGTGTGTGGGTCCCCTGAAGCAGGAGTACCTGCTCTTTGTCAAAACCCAATTTTTTTGTCAGGAGGTAGTCCATTTGCCGGTAGATCACGACAGTACTGATGATCAGCAGGATGGAAATGGAAAACTGAAATACCACCAGCGAGCTCCGGACGGTTGAATTGGTTCTCCCCATGGTCAATTTGCCTTTCAGTACCTGGGCCGGCCGGAAAGACGACAGGTATAACGCCGGATAAATTCCGGCAATTATGCCAACCAATATAGCCCCCGTGATAAACAGGGGAAGGAACCACCATTCGTTCCAGGGAAACACAAGCGACTTCATCAGCAGCATACCGAAATACGGCAACAACGCCCAGGCTAATATGGCGCCAATGAAAAAAGAACAAATACTAAACAGTACTGACTCCGTGAGAAATTGCCGGATCAGGCTGCTTCGATAAGAACCTACAACCTTCCGGAGACCAACCTCCCTGGCTCTCCCGGCGGATTTTGCCGTGGACAGGTTGATGAAATTAATACAGGCAATGATTAGTATAAACAAGGCGATTGCGCCGAATAGCCAGATGTAGCGAAGATCACCGTGACTCAATCCGTCGTTCACATCCATCTCATTCAGGTAAATGTCATGAACGGGCTGCAGCACAAAAGACATATTCTTCAGCCAGTCCATTTCCTCCTTGTTACCTCCGTTTTTTACAACGTACGGCATAAAGTGATTTTTAAGCACTGCTTTCAATTTTTTCTCAAGCGCAGTAACATCTGTTCCGGGTCGAATACGGACGTAGTTCAGGTAGTTGCTTGCGCTCCAGTTTGTTTGTTCACCCGGCCAGAACTCACGACCTGCCAGCGTAAGGAGAAAATCGTATTGAAAATGAGAAGTCAACGGGAAGTCGGCAACTACGCCGGTAATGGTATATTGGCGTTCCTCGTCATTATTCAGGATAAGCGTTTTACCAACGGCTTCTTCATTGGGAAAATATTTATCAGCAACTCGTTTTGTAATAACTATGGTACCCGGCTCGGTAAGGGCATTCCGGACACTACCCATGATAAACGGGGCTTCAAGAATCTCAAGGAGACCCTGGTCGATATACACGAAGCTCTCCTCGTGCATACTTTCCATCTGATCGGCCCTTCTGACTTCATTGCTCCCCGCTCCGAAAAATTCGCCCGCGTTGTAATGACCCGTCAATTCAAATTCCGGATATTCCTGCAGCAGCGTAGAGGAAAATGGCGCCGGAAAATGAACGCCTGTGCTGAACTCACCCCGGAAAGCGCTTTGCCTCAGTATCCTGTAAATACGGCTGCCATCCTTATAATGCAGGTCATATGTCAGTTCCTGCCTGATAAAAAGTGTTATCAATATACAGGCGGCTATTCCAATGGCTAATCCACCGATCTTCACGGACGAATACATTTTTTGTCTGGCCAGATTTCTCCAGCCGATCGTAAAATAACTTTGAAACATATCGTAGCTGTTTAAGTATAAATGCTTTGATTTCCGGATGGCAAACGGGCGCAGGTAATGAAAGACCTCATACCAGTACACGATCTTCGCAACAACATGGGACTTGTTTTTCCGGACGGAGTAGAATTTTTCTTCCAGGTCCCCCAGGACCTCTTCCGCGAGATCTCTGCGCAAAAATTTCAGAAGAAACCGCTGCGCGATCCGTGGTGGTTCGTCCGTGTTTTTTTCAGTTGCGTTCACTTCACTTAGATAAAAAACTCAACTCCGTTGTAATATATTATGTATAGAAATCCGGACCCGTCAGTATTTCACCGTTGTTCGACCCTCGATGCTCATTCCGAGCGAAGGCTGTTCACCGGACTCATCAACGCCGCTTTGATCGCCTGGTAGCTTACGGTAAGCAACGTAATGGTTATCGCACCAAGCCCGGAAATGGAGAACACCCATAACGAGATCTCCGTTTTGTAGTCGTACTTCTGAAGCCAGTCGGATAGAAAATAATAGGCGATGGGGATGGATATGATGCAGGAGATAACCACCAGTACCACAAAATCCTTCGATAACATTTTCCACAGGCTAAACACCGAGGCGCCTACTACTTTCCGGATACCGATCTCCTTGGTCCGTTGTTCCGCCACGAAGGACGCCAGTCCGAACAATCCCAGGCAACTGATCAGGATTGCCAGGCTTGCGAACACCAACGTTAACCGACCGATGCGTTCTTCCGCGGCGAACTTCGCACGGTATTCTTCATCTGCAAATTTATAGTCGAACGGAACGGACGGGACGATCTTCCTGAAGACGGATTCAATGACGGGCAATGATTCGGCGGTACTAACCTGAGGCTTGATCTTAATGTTGATCCAGTTCGTATAACCACTGATAAAAAAGACCGTAGGCATCGGTGTTCCGAACGGAGATTCCATCACCAGGTCCCTGATCACACCAATGATCCTGAAGTCACCTCCTTTACGCCAACCGGGTTCCCAGTGTACCGTTTCTCCAACCGGGTTATCGAAACTAAAGAGTTTCGCGGCACTCTCTGTTATCACAAATCCGGCCGAGTCGCTGGCGAATTCTGTTGAAAAATCGCGACCGGAAAGAAACTGCCAGCCTACGGTATTACCATACTCCGGTGAAACCGAGAGTGCGGCAAACTCCGCCTGTTGAGCCGGATCTTTACCTTTCCAGGTAAACCCGCCCTGAGTGGACCAGTATCGCGTCGTTGGTCCTCCAGACAAAGCCACCTCCTCAACAACACCCGAACTTTTCAGTTCATTTATCAGTACGCGGATATTGCTGTAAAACTCGGGAGTCGTTATCGGCATCATCAGCAACCCATCCCGGTTATAACCAACGGGACGGTTTTTCGCAAATTGAATCTGCTGATAAACGATAATGGTACCGACTACCAGCGTAACGGATACGGTAAACTGAACGACGACCAATACTTTCCTTGGAACGGCGGCAAACCTGCCGACACGGAATAAACCTTTTAATACCCGTACGGGCTGAAAAGATGATAAATAGAGAGCAGGATAACTTCCCGCGACAAGGCCAGTGAAGAAAATAAAGACCGCGCTGGCGAGCCAGAAGTTCAGATTTTTCCAGGGCATGATCATTTCCTTGGCCGCCAGCTGATTGAACCATGGTAACGAAAGGGCTACCAGAAACAACGAGCAAAGGAAAGCCAGCGTGACAACTAAAAACGACTCGCTGAAAAACTGGTTCACCAACTGCGTCTTGACGGATCCCATAACTTTACGAATACCCACTTCCTTGGCTCTTTTTTCCGACCGGGCAGTACTGAGGTTCATAAAATTGATACACGCCAGGATCAGTACAAACGTTCCGATGACACCAAACATCCAGACGAATTCAATAAGGCCTCCCGTATTCACACCGTTCTTCCATTCCGACCTTAAGTGCCATTTGCTCATCGGGTGCAGGAACAGCTGGGGATTCGCTGCGACATATTCTTTGTGTTCCTGGATATTGACCAATATCGCATCCTTGATATTTTCGGATACCTTGTCAGGTTCCGCCGCCGGCTGCAGCTCCACGTAGATATCGAGAAAATTGTTGGCAAATCCCTGATACTGCATCCACGCATTGAATGACGCAAACAGCTCCCATGGCGCCATGAATCCGATACCATTGAAATGTGAATTACGCGGCAGGTCTTCGTACACCCCTGTAACTTTAACATCCATCGAACTGTTGATCTTCATCTGCTTTTCCATGGGGTCTTCATCGCCAAAAAGGTTTTTCGCAAGCGACTCCGACAGAAAAATGGATTGTGGTTCCTTCAAACCGGACCAGGATCCCTTCAGCATTTTCAGGGTAAACATCTCAGGCGCGCCGGCTTCGATAAACAAACCCTTCTGCGTTTGTTTCTTTTCCCCCGTATCCAATATGTGATCACCCTGCATGGCCATCGCCACATGTTTGAAGTTACTGCCATACTTGGTGCGCAACTCGTCGGCCAGGGGAAAAGGCATGTATGTGGACGAGAACGTTTCTCCGTTCAGCGTGCCGTTGCGTATGACACGGGCAATACGGTCATAGTTCTGATGGTAGGTGTCATAGGAAAGTTCATCGTGGATCCACATGCCGATCATCATCGCCACGGACATCCCCAGTGCCAGACCTCCGATGTTGATCATTGAATACCCTTTATTGCGAAGGAGGTTTCTCCAGCCGATCTTAAAATAGCTTTGATACATAGCGTAGTGATTTGATGGTGATGATCTGAGTTTTCGAATAGCAAACGGGCGCATGTAATTCAGCGCCTGGTACCAGTAGTTAAGCCTGGCCCGGAAGGGTGATTCTTTTTTACAGGCGTGGTGAAATTTTTCCTGCAAGTCGCCCAATACCTCTTCGGCAAGGTCGTCGCGTAGAAAATATAGCAGCCATTTTGTAGCTAGCCTGGGCGGTATGTTCTTGATCTGTTTCAATCTATTCCGAACGTAAGCTTTCAACGGGATCCATCATCGACGCTCGCAGGGATTGGTGGCTGATCGTAATGCCGGCTATTATCGCGGCAAGTATGCCGGCTACTCCAAACATCCACCATTCCATGTTTATTCTGTACGCAAACTCCTGTAACCACGCCCGCATGGCAAGCCATGCAATGGGAACAGAAATGACGAACGCCAGACCAACCATTACCAAAAAGTCCTTCGTAAGTAGGGTCATTATGTTTTGTATCGACGCGCCCAGTACCTTTCGGATCCCGATCTCCTTCGTACGTTGTCCGCTCATAAAAGCTGCCAGGCCAAACAAGCCCAGGCTGGCGATAAGAATGGAAAGGACTGTAAACACCCCAAAGATTTCGCCCAGCTTCAATTCGCTCTTGTAAAGCTGATCGAATCGTTCATCCAGAAATTGATATTCGAAGGGATAAGGGGACCGTTCTGCAATGGTTTTTTTCAGAAACGAGATGGTTTGGGGTAAATCCTCACCGGTCACCTTTACGGCTATATAGTTTACATATGCACGGTTGACCTTCAGGATCAACGGCTGGATCTGCAGGTGCATCGAATGCATGTGGAAATCCTTGATCACACCGATAATTGTCTTCAGTCCGTCATCGACGATTTGTTTACCAACCGCTTCCTCCGGCGTCCAGCCAAGCGCTTTTGCCGCTGTTTCATTGATCAGGTAAGCCGAGTTTACGTCGCTTTTGACATCCCTGGAAAAATTACGGCCGGTTAAAAGTGTTATTCCAAAAACATCGAGAAAGCCGTAATCAACCCGGCTTTCGTAGATGGCGATATCATCTTCCGTACCGGCACCGACTTCATCATTAATTATATGACTGGAGGTTACGTTGATGGGCAGGCTCGTGCAATAAGAAGATTCGAGAATAGCCGGATTTTTCTGCCACTCAATCCGAAGTGTTTCAAACCCTTCAACCAGTGAGTAGTCCCGGACAGGAATGGTGATCACGTTTCTCCGGTCGTATCCCAGTTCCTTCTCTTGCACAAACCGCAGTTGCGTATAGATGACAATACTGCTGATCACAAGGGTTATAGCAACAGCGTATTGAGCGACAAGCAATACCCGTTGAACCTTCGACCCGGTTAAACCAGAATTTTTTCCTTTCAAAATTTCCACAGGCCGTAATGATGACATAACGAAAGCAGGGTAACTTCCTGACAATAGGCCTACCAGAGTAACCAGCAGCAATAATGCCGGCAGCAAGAGACGGTTAGCCAGATAATCAATCTCAATGGGTCGTTCCATCAACCTCCCAAAAACGGGAAGGAGCAGATGCGTTAGCCCCACGGCCAATAGCAGAGACAGGAATGCAATAAGGACGGATTCACCTAAAAACTGAAAAATGATCTGGCTTCGCAAAGCGCCCACCACTTTTCTTAATCCCACTTCCCTTGCCCGCTTAATGGATCGCGCAATAGCCAGGTTCATATAATTGACACATGCCAGCAATAAGACGATCAACGCGACGGCGGAGAACAAATACACGTACTGTTTGTTCCCTTTTAATCCGATATCATCGTTTACTCCTGTCTCCAGGTGGATACCGCCAATGTTCTGAAGGCGATAGTGATCTTTGAAGGGATAGCTCGAATAACTTTCGGAATCCCTGTATTTTTTGATGAGCGCCGGGAACTTGCTTTGCAATTGCGCCGGGTCTGCACCTTCTGATAACAAGAAGAACGTGTGAAATGCATTGTTGTTCCATGTTGTTTTTTTTATTTCCTCGCTATAATATGTGTTGGAAAGCAAGTTGACGATGAATGAATACTGCAGGGAGGAATTCGACGGCGGATCAGCTATTACGCCTGTTACTGCGAAGGGTTCACCGTTTTGATAGTTGACGAATTGACCGATCGGATCCCTTGTTCCAAAAATTTTTTCGGCAAGTGACGCGGTAATAACAATATTGACAGGATCGTCGAAAGCCCGTGTCGGGTTACCCTGTAAAAACGGTATGGCAAATACATTGAAAAAATTGGGATCGGCGGCGAGACCACGTTCGTAAAAATGGTGATCATCAAAGGTTAACAAAGCGAAATCAACCGCTACCGACGTCGCATATTCGACTTCGGGACATTCTTCATGAAGGACGGACGGCAATAGTGCTGGTGTTACCGCAAATTGGTCCGTTCCTAAATGAACATTACCAATCTGCCGCTGGTAAATACGGTAGATCCTGTCCGCATTCTTGTAGAACAGATCATATGACAATTCATGCTGCACGTAAAGCATCGCAATAATGAAGCAGGTAAGTCCAAGAGAAAGCCCACCGATATTAATAATGGAGTAGAGCTTCTGCCTTAACAGGTTCCGAAAGGATATTCTAAAGTAGTTCCGATACATCCCGTAGCTATTTAACCGAAATGATTTTGATCTTCGCATGGCAAAGGGTCTCAGATAATTCAGTACCTGGTACCAGTAATTACAGTTAGCTGCAAATAGTGAAGTCCTTTCCCGGATGAAGTGAAAATTCTCTTCGAGATCTCCACACACTTCTTCGACCAGGTCTGTTCTCAAAAACCGGAGCAGCATCGACCTCGCTAATCGCGGCGGTGATTTTTTACCTTTTTTCAAAAACTCACCCATGGCATCACCGGTCAAAGCTCAGCTTCCCCGTTGCAAAGTCGGGATATTGATTCCAGAGACCCATCTTGAAGTCCCTCGCCGCAGCCAGTGTTTTTCTTCCATACGCCGTAATCGTATAGATACGCTTCCGCCTGCCACCGCGCTCCGCCGTCGACGCCCCCATTTCCGAGGTTAAAAATCCTTTTTCTTCCAGCCTGGTTAGCGTGGAATGGACAGCACCGATAGATACATTCCGCGACGTCTGCGATTCGAATTCCTCGGCTACCTTAAACGCATAAGCTTCCTTTCCCAGGATTCCTACCAGGAGCAGGATCACCTCTTCAAATTCTCCTAATCGTGTTTCGATCATTATGTTACTAGATTGTAGAGGAAATATACGGAAGCGATCCGGATTTGTTCTACTATTTAGTATGAAATGGGAAAAAATCCTGCTTTTTTTTACTCTGACGGGTTTGGAGAGCTTCTTAGTGATACTTCAGAAAAGTCAATTGGTTACAACGGTGGAAGTCTAAACAGCTCTTTCCGCCACTGGTCCTTTAAAAAATGGCAATAATAATGTATCCCTTAAACTTGAGAAGATTTTTCACTAAGTTGATCGCTGCTGGTTATCGATCTGCAAATCACTAATCTGATGTTATGAAATTTGCCCTCCTTACCGTAACCTATTCAGGGTTGTTTTATGCCGGGAAAGCGCTGACTGTTGAAGAACAGATCCATAAAGCGAAATCGTTGGGATTCGAGGCGCTGGCTATCGAAACGAAACGGCCCGTCGGATCACCGCTCGATCTGACTAAAGCAGACCGCGCTCGTATCAAAGCCGTTTCTGCCGACGAAGGCATTGCACTGTGTGCGGTAGAAAGCATGAGCAATTTTTGCAGCCGCCATATGGAAGAAAGGGAAAACAACCTGGCTATGATGCGAATGGTTCTTGAACTCGCCAGCGACCTGGGGGTAAGCATGGTAAAAGTATTTGCCGCATGGCCTGGAATTATAAACGATGAAGAAGCACTCGCCAGCTATGCACCTTATGAACGCGGAAATTATTTCAAACCCGTCAATGCCGTTGACCTGAAGGTCTGGAACCGTGCTGTGAGTGGTATCCGCGAGGTAGCCGATCAGGCTGCAGATCGCGGCATCACGATCCTGTTGCAAAACCATGCCCCGGTCCTCAACCCGGGCTATGAAGATACGCTGGCCATGATGAACGAGATCGGACGTCAAAATGTAAAGCTGTGCATGGATGTTCCTCTTTTTTCAGACAGGCAAAAAACAGAATACGTCCGCGAGGCTGTTGACAAATGTGGCGACCATATCCTGTACACACACTATGGAGCCTGGAACTTCAGTGAAACTCCGGATGGCGACATCTTCCAGGAACCGGCACCGTTCCATGGCGGAAAGATAAACTACGAGGCGTTTATCGAAGGACTTTATCAGCGCGGTTACAACGGCTACCTGGTTTCCGAATACTGTCTGCCCATGATACGCGATCACAAGATCTGCGGCGTTGAGGAGATCGACAGGGCTACCGTGCGGGGTATGCGTTACATGAAGAACCTGCTGGCTAAACTGTCGGCAAAAAACACCAGCACTTCCAAACCAGCCCTTGTATAGATGTGCCCATTTATACCTTCCACACGATATCTTCTTCATGCATAGCTTTATCAAGGTCCGCCTGATGGGCATGATGTTCCTCCAGTTCTTTATCTGGGGAGCGTGGTACGCTACCGGCGGTAACTACATGCAAAGCCACGGTATGGGCAATCTCATTTACCTGGCATACCTCGTTAGTCCGATCGGGTCGATCGTATCGCCGTTTTTCATGGGGATGATTGCAGACCGTTATTTTTCCGTGCAACGGGTAATGGGCGTCATGCATATCCTCAGTGGAATCTTTGTTATCTGTGCGCCCGCACTGGGAACGATGTCACCTCCCCTGTTCCTGATGTTCCTGTTATTCCACATGCTATGTTATATGCCTACCGTTGGTTTGGCTTCGGCAACAGCCTTTCACCTCGTGAAGGATAAGGAAAGAGAGTTTCCGGTTATCCGCCTCTTCGGCACTTTCGGATGGATCGGCGCCGGTATCTTAGTCAGTCTTTTTTTACATGGCGACGATACCGCCCTGCCGATGTACGTTGCCGGTATCGGCGGTATCGTTATGGGAATCTACAGTTTCACATTACCCGATGTACCGCCGCCGGGCGCGGGAAAAAAAATAACCTTTCGCGATGTACTCGGACTGGACGCCCTCCGGCAATTGAATTCCAGACCATTCATCGTCTTTATTATAGGCCTGCTGCTTATCAGCATTCCATTCGCGATCTACTTTCCCTACGTGCCCGTTTTCCTGAAAGCAGCTGACATTGCCGATCCGGCCTTTAAGATGACATTCGGACAGATGTCGGAAGTAGTGTTCCTGCTGCTGATGCCCTGGTTCTTCCGGAAACTCGGAATCAAATGGGTGATGGTAATGGGACTTATTGCCTGGTCACTCCGTTATGCACTGTTTGCCCTGGGTGCACCCGACGCTGTCGTATGGATGCTTATCAGTGGCATACTGTTGCACGGCGCCTGTTACGACTTCGTTTATGTAGCCAGTCAGGTTTACATCGATAAAAAAGCAACACCTGAAATACGGGCTCAGGCGCAGGGATTTTTTGTACTCATCTCTTATGGCGTCGGGCAGGGGTTGGGTACCTTAACTTCCGGATGGATCTACAATACGATCATGGGGAGCTCCGGGGATTCCACCCTCGAACAATGGCAACTATTCTGGATCATACCCCTCGCCTTCTCCGTATTCGTTACACTTCTTTTTGCGCTGTGGTTCAAGGATTCCAAATAGAACAAAACAACTATTTTCGCTCCACGATGACTGTGTGAACCGGACCTGTTACACCAGCGAGGTTAATCACCCTGAACCCGAATTCATGTTTATTTCCCGTGAGCTCCGCCCTAAAAGAATCGGGGATGTCATTCCATTCTTTTTCCGGATATTTTTTCACCTGGTACGTCATCAGGTTCGGCGTATCCGAATGGAGTTGGATGACAACCTTGTTTCCATCTGTCTTCACGTCTGTCTGTATGGTGTTTGGAGTCCATTCGATAGCCTTCCGGTCTTTCACCTGAATCATGGACGGCGTGTTGTACGACCAATGAGGCTTTCCGTCCCAGATCCACGTGTTATTCCGGAAGTAGTCATCGGCGAGCATATTGAGGTAACTTAATGTGTCGCTGTTGTCCGGCCATCCGCTGAAGCGGTTATTAACGGCTTCCCATTCGATCCAAGTATAGGTCTGCGCAAATCTTTCCTTTGTGATTTCAACCATCTCTCCCCGCGCGTTCAATACTCCGTCGGACTCTATCTTTTTCCTCCCCGGACCTTTTACCAGTTCGATACCGGAAGCTTTGTTCTTCAAATATTCCTCGCGGATCTCCAGTGCAGACAATGGAATTCCGTTTTTTTCAAAATGATGGTTATACTTCGCATCGGACAAAAACCATTTCTTAAATGTGTTGCTCCAGATCTCATTGATCCCGTGATGGCCGTCCGGACCGCCTTTGACGCCCGGTCCGGCGCCCAGGCATCTTGTAACATAACCGTAGGAATTCATCACCGCATTCTGAACGACCATGTAGTGTCCGCAATGGAATCCATGTCCTTTCAGAGCGGCATCGAGGATATTTTCGGCGAAATCGCCGCCGGGATATGACTCTTCAAAATCACTTATTGCAACGGTCTGCCTGATCCAGTCACGCAACATTAAAATCCTTCTGAACTCATCCTCCTCACCGTGGAAGACCGTATCCAGCCGGTATTTTTCCCTGAAAGACGCGAACTTCGGCAATGACAGGTCTTCGGATGAGATAAACACTGAATTTTCAACATACTCCGGATTGTTCGTTGCCGTAACCTGGTATGGTGTTTCCCGCGCACAAGCGGCTAAAAACAAAATTGATGAAAGGTGAATCAAATATCTGGGGGCCATAACTGTTGGTCGAAAGTTCGCTTATCTTTAGTTCTTCAGCATCGTTGTCTGCCCGCTTCCCGTCGTTTGCTGTTTACCGAATGAATTCAGTCCGATAACATTATTGAAGATGAAGTTTTTTTGTGCCGGTTTTCTGCTGCTGCTGTCATCCTGCTATTCGCAGAATGACCAGATGATTGAAGGTAAGAAAATTCCTATTCACGAAATCAATGGAGGTGAAATAATAGAAGGAAGCAGCGTTCTCGCTCTGGTCGGAGCTATCCTGGTGGATGGTAACGGAGGCTCTCCTGTGCCCAACTCCTGTGTTTTGATCAGGAACAACCGGATTGAACGAGCCGGCAAGAAGGATGAAATCGACATACCGGAAAACGCCACCCGGATAGATGTGACGGGCAAGACCATTTTACCGGGACTGATCGATGCACACTACCACAATGAGGAAAGCACGGATATGGCGTTCATATTCTTAACGCATGGTGTGACATCCGTTCGCGATCCGGGAGCATGGATCGAAGCCTATGATTCGGTGAGAGCGGGCAAAAAATCACTGCCCCGGCTGTTCCTGACCGGTCCGCATATCAACACATTTCCGCCGGCCTATCCGGCGGACTCATACATTGTCCAGGATGAAGAAGAAGGTCGTCTGGCTGTCGGGAAGCTGGTGAAACAGGGGGCGACAGCCATCAAAGTTTATTACGGGTTGCCTATCGGAATCATCCGGGAAGTATGCCGGACGGCACATATGCACGGGTTACCGGTAACGGCCCACCTGGAAATCACGCATGCGGTGGACGCCATCAACGCCGGGCTGGACGGTATCGAGCACATCACGTCGTTCGGGACGGTCTTGTTACCGCCACGGCAAGCTGAAAAATACAAACAAACCGTTATGGCAGACAACGATGCCCGAAAACGCGGTAGATATGAAGTCTGGAGTTCATTAACGCTTACCGGTAACCCGAGGGTGGATTCGTTGGTAGCGTTTCTCGCGGCAAAAAAAACGTTTATCAGCCCGACACTTGCTATCTTCGAAAAAAGACCAGACAGTGGAGATAGCGTTGAAGTGAGAGGGTTCCAAAACATGGTAAAATTTGCAGGGCTGATACAAAAAGGTGGTGGCCGTATCGTAGTGGGATCACATACGTGGGTGCCCTATGCCGAACCTGGTTTTGCTTACTTCCGGGAAATGGAATTGTTGCATGAAGCCGGGCTTGACAATTTGGCGATCATCCGGGCGGCAACCATTGAGAATGCCCGCTTCCTGGGGGTCAGTGAAAGGCTTGGAAGTATTGAAGTGGGGAAAATAGCCGACCTTATTGTGGTTGAAGGTGATCCGGTTCACGATATCCGGGATATGCGCAACGTAACGGACGTGATGCTGAACGGCGCCTGGATCTATTCCTCTAAACCGGCTAAGGACCAATGAACATCGCTTCGTGAATATTTGTAATCCCGGCCTGACTACAGGCCATCGTAAAATGAAAAAAGCATCAACACAATTTGCGCTCCTTCGGGCGATCTGGCTTGTTCTCCTGATCGTTGCAGCCATAAGTACCGGCTGTGAAAAAAAAAGGAATGAAAGCGACGCCAGCCAGGCGCTTTCGACCTTTGAACTGGAGGATGGATTTAAAATAGAACTGATTGCCGCCGAGCCGCTGATCAGTGATCCGGTAGATATGGAAATTGACGAATACGGCAGGCTATACGTTGTAGAGATGCACGGATATCCCCTCGACAAAAGCGGTTCCGGAAAAATCAAGGTTCTTACCGATACGGATAAAGATGGTACATTCGACAAAAGCACCGTTTTCGCGGAAGGCCTGGTACTTCCAAACAGTATCATGCGATGGAAAAAGGGCGTTATTGTAACTGACGCTCCTCATGTATTGTATTTTGAAGATGCCGACGGTGATAACCGCGCGGAGATCATGGATACACTACTCACGGGATTTGCACTATCGAACCCGCAGCACAACCTGAATAGTCCCGTTCTCGCCCTGGACAACTGGATCTACCTTGCTCATGAAAGCGCCGTAGGCACGGAAACCTATAAGGAAGAGTTCGGTGACCGGGGACAGGAAATCTTTTTCCCGGATCATCCGCAGTCACCCCGGTTGCGTACAAATGCCGGTGGCCGTGCAGTCCGGTTTAAACCCGGCACACATGCCCTCGAAGAGACGTCGAGCTATTCACAATTCGGCCACACCTTCGATGCATGGGGGCATCACCTGCAGGTCGGAAATGCGAATCACATTTTCCAGGAGGTCATCGCCGAAAAATACCTGAGCCGGAATCCCGACCTGGCAATTTCGGATGCAACGGAATCCCTGTCTGACCATGGCGATGCCGCGGAAGTTTTTCCCATTACTTTAAAACCAGAACACCAACTGCTCACCGACATTGGTGTGATAACTTCCGCCTGCGGACTCACCGCTTATCTCGGGGGAGCGTTCCCTCCACCATACGATTCCGTCTCGTTCGTCGCCGAGCCCGTCAGCAACCTCGTCCATGTGGACCGGCTGAAAAATAAAGGCACGACGTTTACAGCGAGTCGCATCCGTGAACACAAGGAATTCCTGGCGTCTCTGGATGCCAGGTTCCGGCCTGTAAATATGTACGTCGGCCCCGACGGAGCTCTTTACATTGTTGATTATTACCGCCAGATCATCGAGCACCCCGAATGGATGGGCGACGAAGTGGTGAAATCGGGAGCGCTTTATAACGATACGGATAAGGGACGGATCTATCGCATCAGTCCGGAAAGTTCAACCGCGGCAGACTGGATCAAAGGCCTCAGCCTAGGTGACGCCACGGACGAGGCGCTGGTGGAATTGCTGGGAAACGCGAACATCTGGTGGCGTCTGAATGCCCAACGCCTGTTGATCGACCGCGCAGCCCCTGGTGCAGTTCCGTCCCTGGTGGAGATGTCCCGGAACAACTCATCCCCCATGGGTCGGCTTCATGCCTTGTGGACATTGGAAGGATTGAATAAACTCGAATATGATCAGCTGGAAGAAGCCCTCCACGATCCGGTAGCCGGAATCCGTGAAAACGCCGTCAAGCTGGCTGAAATCCACATGGCGGAAATGCCCCTGCTGAAGAAAAACGTACTCCAGTTGGAGAATGACCCTGACGCGAGGGTCCGTTTTCAATTGTTGTGTACCCTCGGAGACCTGGACACACCGGAAGCAGTCGCCACCCGCCGGCGGTTGCTTTTCAGGGATATAAGCGACAACTGGGTTCAGATCGCCGCGCTGTCAGCAGCGTCCACCCACACCGTTGCTCTTCTTAAAAGTGTGATCGATAATTTTACGACAGATGATCCGGCCTATACTTCCCTGATCAAAAAGCTCGCCACCATGGCCGGGACGAAGGCCGACGCCACTGTGTTGCACGACCTTATTCAAAAGGCCGTGGTTGCCAGGCCAGGTGTTCAGCAGAACTGGCAGGCTGCCGTACTGGATGGACTCGCCGAAGGACTCAGGACGAACGGAACATCGCTTACCATTGCCGATCAACAATTGCTGGCCGGGACTTTTTTCGAACATCCCTCGCCCCAGTTCAGGAGATCCTCACTGAACGTATTGAAGGCCGGCAAAGGGAAAAAAGATGCCGTGCTGGAAAGTGCACTAAGCAAAGCGCTATCTGTAGCACGCGATACCAGCGTATCGGAAGATAAACGGGCCGACGCGATAGACTTCTTGTCCATCCGGAATCCGGCTCCCTATACGGCGTTCCTGAGGGAGATGTTCATTCCAACTGAAGATCTTTCCGTTCAACTCGCCGCCCTTCGAACAATGAGTGCCATACCGGATACAACCCTCTGCCATTACCTCTTGAAACAATGGGCGACGTTTACACCGGAAATAAGGGAAGCCGCCGTCCGAACCTTTCTGACAAACGACGAAAGGGTTGCCATCCTCCTGCGCTCCATTAACACGGGAACCATCAATACAACGGACCTGACCTGGCCTCAGAAGGTCAGGTTGATGGCGCAGTCCAATGACAAACTCCGCGATCAGGCGCGGACACTCTTTACAAAAAACAACGACCGTGAAATAAACGAAGCTTACAGCGAGGCACTCACACGGAACGGTGATGCGATCGAGGGAAAAAATATCTACCAGGCACAATGTGCACTTTGTCACCAGATCAGGGGTAAAATGGGAATAACCCTTGGGCCGGACCTCGGGACTATACACAGCTGGTCGAAAGAAGCGATCATGGCCAATATCCTGGCGCCGGGTCAATCCATTTCCAGCGGTTACGATCTCTGGAACGTTGATCTGAAAAACGGGGAATCCTTTCAGGGGCTGATCGCCACCGAAACCCCCGGTGCAATTACCTTTAAAAATTCGGGCATGACCGAACGAATGGTCAAGCGACAGGACATTAAACAACTCAAGGCGCTGGGAATGTCGGCGATGCCAACGGGACTGGAGAAAAAAATCAGCTTACAACAGATGGCCGACCTGTTGGCTTTTTTGAAGGAGAACAAGTGAGTTAACGTATTGAAAGTGCGCTTGATGAGGGGGGTGTGTTCTGGTTAGTTATCGGGATGTATATGATGCCGGAATTATTTTTTTGTAATATGGAGTATCTTTCAAAAACGAATATCATGAAGAAGGCAATGAAAAATTCAAAGAGACACATCCTGGCATTTGCGCTGGCTGGCGTGCTTATTTACAGTACGGCTGCCGGCCAGCCATCCGGCACGGCATTCAAATGGCCGGACGGAAAACGGGTGGCCGTGAGCCTTACATTCGACGATGCCCGGTTAAGCCAGGTCGATAAAGGCACGGCTCTCCTTGATAAATACGGTATAAAGGCGACCTTTTATGTTTTGCCAGGCCAGGTAAAAGAAAGACTGGACGGCTGGAAAAAAGCCGTGGCCAGCGGACATGAGATCGGGAGTCATTCATTGAATCATCCTTGCTCGGGAAATTTCGCCTGGTCGCGGGAAAAGGCATTGGAAAATTATTCAGTCGAGAAAATGCGTACCGAGCTGATTACATCAAATAAAGAGATCGAAGCGCTTCTCGGCGTGAAACCCGAAGTGTTTGCCTATCCATGCGGACAAACTTTCGTCGGCCGGGGAGTGAACACGAAGAGCTACATTCCCGTAATTGCTGAGTTGTATAAATCCGGCAGAGGCTGGCTTGACGAAGGCCCTAACGATCCTGCATTCTGCGACTTCGCCCAGCTTACCGGAATGGAGATGGATGGCAAAAATTTTGAGGACCTTCTTCCGCTCCTCGAAAGTGCCGCCAATAATCACTTGTGGGTTGTGCTGGCAGGTCATGAGATGAATGAGTCAGGTCAGCAGACTACCCGTCTGTCTATGCTGGCTAAGCTGATGGAGTACGCCAATAATCCCGCAAACGGAGTTTGGATAGCTCCTGTGGGCACGGTAACCAGTTACATCGAACAACAAAAGAAATAGTTCACCTGATCCTGAAAGCATCGGGTTATATTCTAAGATACTAACATACCAAAACATGAAATCACATTTAACGTTGTTATCCGGTCGCCGTAACAATCGTATCATCCCCGTATCGCTGGTCGCCTGGCTGCTGATCGTTATCACCGTTCCGTCGTTCGCGCAGGTACCCGAGCGGGTAAAAGAATGGTTTCCCAAAGAGACCATATTCCACCATAATATTCCCTACGCAGGCGATACGCTGAAAAAACATTTGCTCGACATCTACCTGCCTCCGAACGCGAAGGCGAATACTCCAGTCGTTGTATGGGTGCATGGTGGCGCCTGGATGATGAACGACAAGTATGCCGATATGGGATACATGAAAAAAACTGTCAGCGCCTTCCTCGAAAACGGTTATGCCCTGGCTTCGATAGATTACCGGCACAGCACGACGGCCAGGTTTCCCGCTCAGATCCGCGATTGCAATGAAGCGCTGGAGTTTCTCTATAACAACGCCGCGAAGTATAAACTGGATAAAAACAAGATTGCGCTGATCGGATTTTCTGCAGGTGGACACCTCGCCTCCCTCCTTGCCCTCTCGAACAATAACCAGGTAACTGAATTTTATCCCGGCAATAAAAAACCAACCTTCCGGATAAAGGCTGTGGTTGATTTTTACGGCCCCGCCGACTTTATGGTTATGACAGCACCCGGAGACCCGGATATGACCGGCGACCCGATCTCAACGTTACTGGGTGCTCCCCCCATAAAAAGACCCGATATCAGCAGGCTTGCCAGCCCCGTTACCTATGTCGACAGGAATGACCCTCCGTTCTTTATCGTACATGGCGAAAAGGATGAATCCGTTCCTTTTCAGCAGTCGCTTTTGCTGCAGTCTTATCTTTCCGTGTCCGGCGTAGCCAATGAATTGACGATCGTTAAGGATGCGCCGCATTACGGTGTGATGTTTGATAATGACGATATCCGTACCAGGCTTTTTGCGTTCCTGGGAAAATATCTGGTTAAATAGATCCCGGACGGACACCAAGGTTTGCCAGCGCGCTCATCTTAAAAGCCCGGCCGAAAGGAAGGATCTTTCCCGCGACATCAACGCCATCCGACGAAATAGCGGTAACAGATCCTGCCGAAATAATAAACGACCGGTGTATCCGCACAAATGCGTATCCCTGCAGCTTACTTTCCAACGTGCTGATATTCTCCCGTGTAATCAAAGTCCTGTCCTTTAAATGAACCTTCACATATTCATCCATACTCTCCGCATAAAGGATATCCTGCAAAAGTACTTTATGTATTTTTCCCTTCGATTTTACATATATAAATCCAGCGCCCTCTGTTCCTTTTACACCATTTTTTTCCATGCCGGCGCGGCGTTCAAAAAACTTATTAACACCCCGAAGCAGGCGTTCAAATGATATCGGCTTCAGCAGGTAGTCGATCGCGTCGAGTTCAAATGCTTCGGGCGCAAAATCCCGGAAGGCAGTTGTAAAAATAACCGAGGGCTGGTTTTTCAACGTGCCGATAAACCGAAGTCCGTCGATCTCCGGCATCTGGATATCCAGTAAGATAAGGTCGACCTGTTGGCCGCGTAAAAAGTTGCTTGCCTCAATCGCATCACCGCATTCGCCGGCACATTCAAGGCCCTCTATCTTTTCGATATGAGATACCATTAACTTCCGGGCAAGCGGTTCATCATCGACAATCAGGCACTTGTATTTCATGTGGCTTTCATGATGTTTAAATTTACAGAAAATTCGTCCGGCTTACCCGTATCAATACGCATACAATACCCTTTGCCATAGAGCAAATCAAGTTGACTGCGCAGATTGTCCAGGCCGATCCCGTTACCGGAAGTCTTTCCCCTGCTGTTACTGATAGATATTGTGAGTTGGCGGACCTGGGCGTCAACGACGAACTTTATCCAGGATTTTCCCGAAACCTTCATAACGCCGTGTTTAAAAGCATTTTCGATCAGCGTAATCAACAGCATCGGTCCGATCTTGCATCCTTCGACATGCCCTGTTATGGTTCTTTCGATCCGGACGCGATCCTCGTACCTCAATAGCTCAAGTCCGATGTAGTTATCCACTTGTTTCAGCTCCTCCTTCAGCGGGACAGCGCCGACTTTGCTGCTGCTCATGACATAGTCGAGCATTTCGCTTAGCTGAAGAATCGCCTGCGGTGTTTTATCGGATTTTTCCGTTGACAGATAGTAGAGGTTATTCAAGGTGTTAAAGAGGAAATGAGGATTAAGCTGCACTTTTAAAAAATTCAGTTCGGACTCGACCTTTTCCCGCATTAATTTCTGGTAATCTTCTTTCGATTCCCTCCAGTGCAGCAGCATCTTTATCGAAATTCCCAGAAACACCACCATTAACAAAGAGCTGAAAAGAAAGAAAAAATCGATCGATGCGGGGCTCATATTCTTTATCTGGAACTCGGCAATAAGAATAAATGTGATTATCATGATCACAACCTCAAGAAAAACCGAAACAATAAGCGTGTAGAAAAAATACAGAAGGAAGAACCCATAACGCTCCTTCATTAAGTAGCGCGGAACGAGGAAATAGTTAAAAAAATACGTAGTAGCGATCGTGACTGGTATGAGTAGTCCGACAAAAAAAAGCGTCTGGATATAATTGCTGTTTTGGCGACCGAATAAAATAACGTAAAGGACAAGTATGATCATCCAGAACACGCAGTGTATTACCCATCGTTGGTGAATAAAAAGGTTGTCTATGATTTTTTCCAGCCTCGTCATGCCGTTGCATAGTTATAAAAAAATATCCTGAGGAAAGAAAATCGCAACAAATGATAGGCGCAAGGAACCTTTCGACAGTATTCAGCACCTTTTCGCCACTTGCGCCCCACAGGTCACCTTAACCTCCCGTAGCATTGCAGTTCGTCAGAAAGGGCAATTTCTTCTCGCAGATTCATATAAACTTGCTGAAATAAAATTAATATCCAAACTTTAACACTATGTACAACATTCACGTGGAAGGAGGTATCAACTTCATGATGCCGCTGACATTATTACTATTGGCCAACCTGGGTATCATTATTTTTGTCGCTGTTTCGGCTGCCCGTAAAACGCAGGTGAATCCCAACTGGCTGGAGCTGATCAGGCAGATCGGCGGCCTTGCATTCATATGGGGTACTTTTTCAACCTTGGTCGGTTTTTATGCCGCCTTCCGGGACCTGTCTCAAATGACGGAAACTCTGCCTTTTAATGTGATCATGGGTGGTCTGAAAGTAGCCCTGATCACGGTGATCTACGGCTCAATCATTTTTATAATTTCCATGGCCGCATTCATTTTGCTGAAGATCGGAACGAAAAAACATTCAAACTGAGGTCAGCTTTTTTTCTAGCGGTAGTACACTACATTACAGTCGGGGTGGCTCTCTTTGAACTTCTGTATTTTCTTTTCCGCAACACGGGTATTGTAACATTTCAAAACACGGAGGGACATACCTTCGATTGCATCAATGCTTTTTACTCCGGTGTTTGAAAAGTCAATAGACTCCAGATATTGTAATCCTTCCAGGTAACTAAGGCTTCCGATCTGGGTACCGGCACAGTTTAACGATTTGAGATTTTCAAGCGTCCGCAAAGGTTTTAATTCTTCTACAGGTGTATTGGAAATATCGAGTTCTTCAAGGGTAGTCAATCCCGCCAACGGGTCCAGTGCGCGGACTGGGCTATTCTTTGCATGCAAAGAGGTTAAAGATTTTATCGCCGCCAGGGGCGTAAGATCGCTGATACCGGTTCCGGAAAAATCGAGTTCCTTCAGCCTCACAAAGGCACTGAGAACCGAAAGGTCACTCACAGGCGCATCCTTAAAGTGCAGCGCTTCCAGTTCGATCAACCGGTGAAGGTCCTCTCGCCGTGATTTCGGACTGATCGCGATCTGTGTTTGAAATACTTCCTTCCACGCATCCGGAAGTTCCGTCCACCATGACTCCAGGTTGCCGGTCTTGTAAACAACGAGACACGTCGGGCGTTTTCGCAAAAACTCCGATGCCAGTGCATTGTCGATTGCCGTCTGGTCGGCATAAATCTTTTGAATGTTCGGAAGCGCGCTCAGCGCATCGATATCGTGAATGTCGCTATTGTCGGCGCGGAAGAGCCTGAGTTTGGTGAACGATGTCAGGAGGGAAATATCGTTGATCCTGGTTTCGCTGATATCGAGTACCCGGATATCGCGGTGATCCTTCAACGGTAAAAGGTCTTTGACCGCTGTTTTATTCACATACACAACCTGGAGTTTCTGCAGATTTCTCAGGGGCTCAATATCTGTGATTGAAATATTCTCCGTGATACTGACTGAGTCCAGGTTTGTGACCCTGGCCAGTTCCTCCTTCGTGGGATTCAGTTCGATGCGGGCAGCTTTGCTCAATACGTCCTTCCATACCGGGGACAAAGAATTCCACCAGCCACGCAGATCCTCGGAATCAAAGATGACCAATACATCCGGATTAGCGGCCATAAACGCATCGGCTACACTCCGGGTGATGGAGGAATGATCGCAATAGATCTTTTCCAGGTGCCTGAGATCATCCAGTGGACGCAAATTGGATATTACGGTATAGTTAACATGCAATACTTTAAGATTCTCAAGGCTCTTTAGTATACTGATGTCGGTAAACCGTGTGCTGTCGAGATTCAGGATACTCAGCTTGCTCAGGGTCGCCAGAGGGATCAGGTTGTCGATAGTCGTTTGCGCGGCATTCAGTTCCGTCAGATTCTTAAGTCCTTCCAGTGGAGCAAGGCTCAATACCTTCGTGGATTTAAGGTTGAGGTACCGGATTTCCGAGAGGTTACTGAGCGGAGTCAAATCGGTAACTTCTGTATTGCTGAGATCAATGCTCTCCATCATACTCATCTTTTCCAATACAGTAATATCCGATACGGCCGTATTATGGATGTTGAACTTCCGGAGCTTATCGGAATATTTTAAAGGGGTAAGGTCCTGCACGGGGGTGCCTGATATATTGAGGTCGACAAGACCGGTCAGGTTCCGCAGCGGGCTGAGATCGGTTATAGCAGTTCCGGACAGATCCAATATCTGAAGGTCGGGCAGCTGGGCCAGTGGCTCCAGGTTCTGGATATATTTGTTCCTGCTGAGATCCATGGCATCGATGGATACGATATTCTTTATATCGGAAAGCTGAATACTGTCCGATACGATGTTGAGCTTTCTTTTAAAGACAGCCTGCCACTCGAGCGACAGCTCCTTCCACCAGTTTTGCAGGGCCGCTTTCTCATTGAATTCCTTTGTATAGATGGAAACAATCTTGAGGTCGTCCGTATTTGGGTCGTAATTGATCTCGATAAAGCGGGGAGCGCTGTTGTTTACGGCTGTTCCTTCGGCTGTAATTCCCTTGATGTTCCGCACGAGGGATACCTTGTAAAAAAGTTTATCGTTGGCGTTTACCTTTCCCTGAATGTCCTTGATGTTAAATTCAAACTTAATATCATCGTAAAAGAAATCGACGTCTTTCAGATAAGCCTGGACATCCTTGTTTGTGATGACGTTGCGTTTTTCGACAAGATCATCTTCAACCTGAACTTTGGAGTCGCGGAAAATCTTGATGTAACTTTCGGTTATGAGCACGTCCTTGTCACGTGCCGAAGTCTCCCTGCTGCCAAGAGTGTTCAGCACATACTCCAGGAATGCCACCATATCCTTTACTTTTTGTTCGTGCACTTTTGTATCCACCTTGGCTAGTTTAGCCTTGGTTTGTTGCGCACGAAGAGGGATAACCGTCAGAAGGAGAAAAAAAAGTGAAACGACAACCAGGTTACCTGCCTTCATAATATAAATACTTCCGCAAAATGTTCTTTTCGGTATCATTATTTATTTTGACAAGGTTTGAAATCAGCCAGCCTGTATTGTAACCCGGTCTGTTAAATTCAGAGAGTTCAAAATACCAGCCACTCACCTGAAAAAAGTGGAATTTGACATCCTCCACGGTTTTAAACTTCAGGTTGCCCTTTTTTAATTCGTACAAGAAAACAGAGAGATGATCGGGAACAAAACGTTTTACGGTGAACTGGCTTAAACTGTCTTTAAGCAGGAAGGCTTTCCGGAGATTCATAAAATCCAGTTCATGGCTGAGTGGATGAAGGAATTTTCCCACTTGCGTGGTATCCCGCCTGAAATACGGTGCGAACATTTCAGCGTACACTTTGCTGATTACCCACTTTGTGCCTTCATGGTCTTTTTCCAGTTCCATGAACAACGTCACCGGCTCATCCTTTCCATTCATGGTAAAGGTCGTGTGCACTTCCGAAAACCAGCTACCACCGTGAAAATTCAGTAACACGGGACTGGTTTTCACCAGTACGTCTTTCACAAACTGGTTCTTCAGATCTGCGCTGATCCCTGTATTGCCGGCGTCGAACAATATGCCGATGTATTTCCGGCGCAGTTTTTCGTTCCTGTACTGTTTGTCTTTGGGGTAGTAACGTTCCCCTTTTTCATCTTCCTCGCCGTTAAAGCGACGGAAGAACTGGTTTACCTGTTTGGTCTCCGCATATAGCTTGCTTTCATCCTCCTTATCCAGGAGTTGTGCACATAACGAATGGGTTAACAGGGTTGTTAGAAAAAAGAATAGTATTGCGGAAAATCTCATGCACTTGTTTCGCTCACCCTGATATCACCCAGCATCACATCCCAGAACTCGATTGTGCGACCCTGTATCTGGGTCTTTTTTCTTTCCACGTAGATCGTAATGTCCTTCTTCGTCGTATCCTTGTATTTCATTCCGTCATCCGATATTCCTTCGAATTTCTGGTAAATCGTCACGACACCGACATACCTTCCGTCGGGCTGCCGTTCAAGATCACTGATATAATGGATATCGTACCATGAAATGGTAACCCGGTCGTAGTTGAGGGCCATCAGCCGTTCGAAATACTTCCGTACTTTATAATAACTGATCTCTTTGCGGTTAAGGGACGAAACACCCATCTCGCTGTCCGGCGCAAAGAGTTCTTCCGCTCTGTCCATAACACGTTGCGCTTCGGAGAATGGTGTTTTCTTATTGCCGATGATCGCTATGTATTTACTAAGATCCCTTACCTTTTCAAGCGCCAGCGAGTCAATTGCCTGCTTTCGTTCCGGGCTGATCTCAGCGGTCTGGGCGGAAGCACTAACAATGAAAAGAAATGAAAAAAATAATCCGGTTAAATATTTACAAGTCTGCATGATCGTTTGATTTAAAATTGAAATTATTTCTGTTTTACCAACTCCACTTCCGTGATTTTACCGGAACTGTCGAATTGAAGGTTCCCGATTTTGTCAGCCTTCTTTTTCTGATCTTTCAGATAGTTCAGGTAATCTTTGATAGTGGTTGGCCGATCATAATCTTTTTGACCACCGGACTCGCTGATCACAATAAGCACGGGTGTTTCAGCGGATGAGAATAATGTCAATGCTTCTGTAATACTGTTGTTTGCGGATGTTACGCTGCTTGCACTGCCAATAGCCGAAAAATACTGCTCGAGTTTAGCATAGGGCGCACGCTTTTTCGCTTCTTCGTCTCTGCGCGCCTGTTCTTCAGCTTCCTTTTTCCTGAGTTCCTCTTCCCGCTGTTTCTTTAGCGCTGCTTCCTGTTCCATCCTTGCTTTGTCGGCGGCACTATCGGAAACTTCCATCGCCTTTTTCTTGCTCTTACAACCTCCTCCGACGGCAATAAGAACAACAAAAGCGGAATAAAGGAACAATCGGGGTGAAGTTCGAATAAGGCTCATTACAGTACGTGTCATCTTCTTTATTTTAGTTTTACATGAGAATCCGTCTTTGGCTGCTATCTTCGTTCCGGTTCAGGTAAACGTTTATAGCCTGCATGTTCGTATACTATTCTTGCGGAGAAAATTCCACAATGTTTCTTAAATCTGCAACTAATTTTATTCGGGCAGGAGCCGGTTCAGGTAAAGTTCCGGATACCCGAGGAGAAACAGTCGCGATTTGAGTTCAACCGGGGTGATAACTCAAACCCCATTCCGGCCCGGTCTGCTCCAGCCATATTGACCAGCAATAATCCGTCCATTTCGGATAAAGGAAAATAGAAGTGAGTGAAAAAAGCGGGTAAGCCCGGAATATCAATGCCGATGTAAACTCTTCATTCCGTTCTCAGGCTCTTGACGGGATTGGCCAGCAAAGCCCGTATCGTTTGCAAACTCACGGTAGCCAGCGCGATCAGCACAGCGATCGACCCTGCAACCAGGAAAATCCACAACGTGATGTCAATATGATAGGCGTATTCCTGAAGCCAGTCATTCATAACGATCCAGGCCAGCGGGGATGCAATGATAATAGCCACAAAAACCATAGCAATGATCTCTTTGGATAGCAGGTTAAAAAGGGAGGCCATACTCGCCCCAAGGACTTTACGGATACCAATTTCCTTGGTGCGTTGCTCCGCCGTGAACATAGCAAGACCAAGAAGGCCCAGGCAGGAGATAAAGATCGCCAGGAATGCAAACCCGTTCGAAAGTTTGCTGACTATTTCCTCACTCTGATACATCTTCTGGTATTCTTCGTCGGAGAACTGATAAGTGAAAGGAAACTGGGGATTCAATTCTTTCCACAGGTTGCCCATGCTGGCCAGCGCCTCCTTTGTCTTCCCGGGCTCCGTCTTCACCAGTGCCCATCCGTAACCGAGATGTTCCCCTAAGCGCAATACCAGTGGTGTGATCGCTACGTGCAGCGAGTTAAAGTGAAAGTCTTTGACAATTCCCACGATCGTACCTTTCTTTTGCCAGAAGGTTAACGGCATACCTATCGGATCCTTATAGTTGAAGATCTTCAGTGCCGTTTCATTCACAATATAACCAGCGGAATCCGTTGCATGCTCGCGTGAAAAATCCCGCCCTTCAACCATCTCAAGGCCCATGGTTTTGATAAAATCATATCCGATCGCGGCTTGCGTGAACTGCAGCATGGAAGCCGGATCCTTTCCTTCCCATACCACCCCGCCGGTTCCGTTGCTGATAGACGTTGGCGACTGGGTTATAGAGGAAACGGATTGAATACCCGGCATTGCCAGCGATCGCTCCTTGAAGAGTTGGTACTTTCCCGACAATTCGCCCTCCAGCGGAATATAGATGAGATTTTCCCGGTCATATCCAAGGTTAACGGACTGGATATAGTCGACCTGCCTGGTCACGACGATGGTACCGATGATCAACAATATAGAGAGAACGAACTGAAACACGACGAGCCCTTTCCGGAACCAAAGCGCGCTGCTGGTGAACTTTAGTGAACCTTTAAACACCCTCACCGGACTGAACGAAGAAAGGTAAAGCGCAGGATAACTGCCCGAGATCAAACCCGTCACCAGGGTCAGGGAACCGAGACTAATCCAGAAAAAAGGACTTGAAAATGGCAGCGATATCTGTTTCTGGACGATGGTGTTGAATACGGGGAGCAACAAGGCCACACAGAGCAACGCCAGCGCAAAGGAAAGTATCACGATCCAGATGGCTTCCCCCATGAATTGCCGGATCAGCGTGCTCCGAAGTGCACCCACCACTTTCCTGACACCGATCTCTTTCGCCCGCTTAACGGAACGGGCTGTGGTCAGGTTCATGAAGTTAATGCAGGCTATCAAAAGGATAAATACGGCAACGATACTAAACAATGTAACGTACTGAATTCTTCCACCGATAATTTCCCCGTTCTTAAAATTGGAATGAAGGTACTTGTCGCGAAAAAGTTGAATATCCAGTTCAATCCGGAAGTTTTCCTCTTTATTATATAACTCGATAAACTTCTTGATCTTCTGGCGGAAAGCATCAGCGTCGGCTCCTTCGTTCAGCACCACATACGTAGACGGGCCGTTGTTCCCCCACTCCTTGGCCCAGCCGTTGTTTTCAAGGAAGGTCTCCCAGTTCAGGATGTAGTCAAATTTCATCGAACTGCTCGGACCGGCATTTTCAAAAACGGCGGCAACATTAAGGTCCTTCCTGTTTTGATATCGTATCGCTTTGCCTATAGCGCCCTGGGCAGAACCAAAAAATTCCTCGGCCATCTTTCGGGATATAGCAATATCGACGGAAGATTTCAACGCATTCGCCGTGTCTCCCTCAACCAGTGCATAGCTGAATATTTTAAAAAAATCCTTCCCGCCGAAATTTCCGCTTTGCTTCAGGATCTTGCCGTTGGCTTCAAATGTATTGAGTTCATTCCACGCCATTCCGGTTGCAAATTGGACTTCCGGAAATACAATTTTCATCTCGTCAGCCAGCAATCCCGGTGTATAATATCCCGCATCGATCTGACCATCGTGATACTGCCTTTCGAAGATCGTATAAAGCCTGTCTTCATTGACATGAAAACCATCCGTATTACGCTCGTCGTTTACCCAAAGCAGGATCAGTAAACTGCTGGTCATTCCCAGTGCAAGTCCGAAAATGTTGATGAGGGAGAAGGTCCGGTTTTTAATAAGGTTTCTCCAGGTGGTTTTGAGGTAACTTTTGATCATAATGGAAAGGGTTGGCGTATACCTAAAATACGAGTCTTATCGGAATACCAGTTAAAAATAATGAGGTTACAAATTATTCCGGAATTCTTTTGTGGTGGAAATACCCCATCCCGGATGATACCGTCATCTCCGGGTGCTTGGGTATTAAGAAAGTAAAGCATACATTAGTATGCCTTGCTTCAGCACCGCATCCGATGGTGCCTCACCGATACGCAAAGATGAATCGCCGTTTAGCAAATCTTATAGCCATCATCATATTATCCGGTTGTCTCCAACCTGTTGACATTAACACGGATGCGCTTGGCGGGAAAGTTATTATCTCCGGTCAGGTCAGTAACCTGGAGGGGGAATCCGTGGTGACCATTGGCCTGACAGCGGAAAGCGACAGGCTTCCCTACCCCGTTTCCGGAGCGGTTGTGAATCTGTTCGAAGGTGATGAGTTCGCGGGGTCCTATACCGAGGACCCTTTTATCCCCGGTAAGTACAAGCTACCCGGCTTCGCTGGCACTGCCGGGAACTCATATCATGTCCAGGTGATTATGCCGGATGATAAAACATATGCGTCTGTTCCCGAGACGATGCCGCCCGACGCCGGTTCCATAACGCCATACTATGAAATTGTCGCCGATGAAGCGGTGAACGGGGAAGGAAACCTGGCGGTACTGGACTTTGTAAAAATATACGCGAATGCGGTCCTTCCATCGAATCGTTACATCAGGTGGTCGGTTGAAGAAGTGTATATGGCCCTGGAGACACCCGATCCTAACGCGCCTCTTACGCCTCCACCCTGTTTTGTCACACAAGATGCCGAACCACAGGCTATCATTCTGCTGGACCGCCAGTATCTCGCGTCCAACGATTATCCGGATCTGTATTTAGCGAGGCGCGAGGTGGATGTGTCCTTTATGCTCCGTCATTATTTCATCACCTATCAGACATCCCTTACGGCAAAAGCTTATGATTACTGGAGAAAAGTTGAAATACTCGTCGGCCAAAACGGGTCTGTATTTGAAATTCCGCCTGCCAAAGTATTTGGCAACGTGAAAAATACATCGGACGAATCCGAGGAGGTGTTTGGTTATTTCCAGGCATCCCACCAATCATTCGGCCGGGTCCTTCTCACCAGGGATGTGTTCCCGTATATTTTAAATTTCAACGACTGTGTCGGGGGTGGTGTGATGAGCTTTCCGTTGCCGCAGCGATGTATCCGCTGCCTCTCCATCCGAAACAGCAGCCTGGAAAGGCCTCCCTGGTTTTAGAGTCCACCGTTCGGTACAAACTGGACGGACCGGGTGATCCATGAGCATCCCGCACGTGCTTCAATACATTTCCCGTCAGTCGCATGAAAAGTGGTATTTTAGGTATCCCGTTACGCCAAAAAAACGAGTCCATGGTTTTAAAGGTACCCGGAAGTTTGTGGTTTATCCTGCTGCTAACAGCTTGTGTTCTCCCGGTCGAGATCGACACGGAGCGAAGAGGCGACAGTGTAATTATTTCGGGACAGATTAATAACCTCACGGGGCAATCTGTTGTATTCGTGGGTATCACCGCGGACATCGAACGGTTGCCCTACCCGGTATCAAATGCCGTGATAGATCTCTATGCGGACGATGACCTTGTCGGCAGCTATGTGGAAGATCAATCGAACACCGGCAAATACATCCTGCAGGATTATGAGGGCATACCCGGGAAAACGTATCGTATCCACGTCACGCTGCCGGACGGAAGAAGTTACGAATCGCTGCCCGAAAAAATGCCTGAAGACTCGGGTGAAGTCGACAGTTACTATGAAATCGTAAAAGACGAAGAGTATATAGATTACGAGGGTATCCTGGTCAAGCAGCCCGTCGTTAAAATCTATGCAAATGGTGTATTGCCTGCTCCAAAGAATCGTTTTATCCGCTGGACAGTTGAAGAAGTATTTATCCTTTTTGGCGGACCGAGCGGGCCGGTCACTCCTACCCCCTGTTTTGTGACTCAACTGGCAGACCCGCAATCCATCGTCCTGCTGGACCGGCAGTTCCTCACGGCAATACAATACCCTCATCAGCTTGTGGCTATTCGCGTGGTGGATTACACCTTCGAGTTCAGGCACTATTTTGTAACCTATCAGTCTGCACTGACACGCGAAGCATTCGAATACTGGAGAAATGTTGATATTCTTGTCAGTCAAAGCGGATCCATCTTTGATACTCCTCCCGCGGTGATAAATGGCAACATCAATAATACCACCGACGAATCGGAAAGAGTTTTCGGCTACTTTGAGGCGGCGCACCAAACGTTACATCGTGTGCTGCTCACCAGGGATGATTTCCCGTTTCCCCTGAACTTCAGCAGCTGCAACAGTTTAACGGGTGTTCCACCAAGGAGATGTTCGGATTGTCTTTCCGTGAGAAATGCCAGTCATGTACGTCCTCCGTGGTTTTAGGAGAGAACAGGGTCAGTCTCGCGGCCCATAGCGGAGGGGTTCTCGACCGTATTCTATCGCTCCCAGGTCCGGCGCTTTACCCGAAAACCCATCCGTGATCGTCGGAAGAATACATCCCGCGTCGATCGCTTTCGAGGATTTGGTCAGCCTGAAATCGAGATTTTTTACAGCATATACATGTCCCTTTTTTTGCCGGTCCGGAAGGGGTACATGTTCGAAGATACCCTCGTACTCCAGCTCCACTCCATGAACTTCAAAGCCCGTTTTTTTCCGGAATTCTGTCAGCGTAACTTCCTCCACGAGGGGAAGCTCATTCTCATCCGCACCATTCATTAGACCGGTACGCGGGTATTTTATCCTGAAGTTCTTACGGCTGTTGTTTTTTCTTCGGTAACCATTATAATCCAGAGTGGAGTAATTTGTCAGTGTTGCGGCGTTCAATGCAGGTCTCTCGTCATCCGGTCCCAGGAACAGGTTATTCCGGAAGTGACCGTTTGAAAAAGGACTTATAGCCGCCTCCGCGATGAACGTGTTCTGGTACGTAAAGATCCCTGCCGGCCGGATCATGTACTTCAAGGCCGTACCAGGAACGTTGTAACAGATGTTTCGTATAAAATAGACCGGCCCGCCAAATACAGGTTGTGCGCTCAGGCCCGCATGATACGCATTTGCTCCCCTGTTCTCGAATACCCTGATGTTGTGAACACCGCCATCCGCTTCGATAAAATCATCGGCTACATTAAAGATGTCGTTACCATAAAAATCGATCGATACACATTCCTTTCCGTTTTCAGGGAGACCATGCGTGTCGATACAGATACCGTCGTGAAAATAGGCGATGTAGTTGTGGCATACCACATGCCCCTGTCCATAAACTTTAATCGCGTAGTACGACGTTAACGGGGCAGGGTTCTCAAACCCGTACCATCCCACGAGTGTATCCGGGTCGTGGCGGCCGATGATGACGTTGTCGGCGATGTAAAAATCCTTTGAGTCTGCGCTGTACGTCATCACTGCGACCCCGACATCTTCGATCCTGCAGTTTTTTACCGTGAGGCCGCTGCTCCCCATGACTCTTTTGAGTCCGGCATAGAAAGCGACGTCCGTGTTCCGGATAGTCAGTCCTTGAAAATAATGGTAGTCCGCAGCCATCACGTCAAACAGGCGGTAGGCACCGTCGCCGTCAAAAATGACTTCTCCGTCACCGGCTGCTTTTATTGTGATCGGTTTTTCAGCCGTTCCTTTTTGGGTCAATACGTATGCCCCGTGAAAATCCAGGGCCAGGGTATCGGCATACCGCATCCTGTCTCCCTTATACAATCCCTTGTGTACGAGAATAACATCTCCCGCCTTGACACGCGGCTCCGGCACATTCCACCAGTCACCTGTATTACCTTCACCATAATAAGCTTCATTCAGTCCCGTGAATGCGGGGCTCTCCTTTGGGCCTTTATAACCCGGCGGATACACGTGATAGACCTGTCCGTGTGCGTAAGGCACAGGCTCACTTTTTGTCCGGATCGTGACGGTCTGTACATGCTGGCCTTTCACTCCGTCCGGGTCCGACAATTCAAACCGGCATTCGTAGTATGTGTTTTCCTCCAGGTTGAATAAACTGCCGGCGAACATATGCGGTGTTACATACACCCATCGCTGATCGTGTCCATAAATTTTCTCTCCACCAATACGCAATAATGGTAAGGCGTTCAGCCAGGCGGATGTTCCCTTCTTTTTATAACTGACCGACACTGTGGCATTCCTGTTCTCGTCGCCGGAAATCCGCCATTCGAATCCAGCGCATTTTAGCGTAGGCGGTTCAACCACAAATTCATTGATGCGGGTCTGATCCCTGATCATGGCTGTTCGGGTCTCCGGGGTCATAACCTGGCCGCTACCGGCAGTGAAGACGGTAACGAAGATGATCACCAGAAATGCATTCCTCACCAGGCGGTAACCGTTTTTGTATGTAGGCGCGGATTTCATGCCTTCACGATCCGATTGCCGCGGGTTTGCCCATTGTTTTTTTCAGGCTCGCGCGGGCGAGCAGCGCAGACGTTATTGTAAGGACGGCGCCCAGGATCATGGGAGCTCCGGGCAGGTAGAACCCCGCCGTTCCATTTGTAAAATAGGCGAACGTGCCCGTCATGAGGATAGGTCCTATGATCGATGTAACACTCATCAGACTTGTTAAGGCACCCTGCAGTTCGCCTTGTTCGTTGGCGGGGACCTGCGTGGAAATTATTCCCTGCAGCGCCGGTCCTGCGATACCTCCGAGACAATAAATAACCGTGAAAGCGAACATCATCCAGCTCTGGGTGGCCAGGGCAAAAAGCAGGAATCCCAGCGCGCTGAACCCGAGACCCAGGTATACACTCCGTTGTTGACCGAGTTTTGGTATGATTATCCTGATCAGACCACCCTGTACAATGGCAAACGCCAGGCCCACCACCGCCAGCGAGATTCCAACCATCTTCGAATCCCAGTGCAGTTTCTCCATAGTATAGTAAGCCCAGTTACTTTGAACGGCATGGGCGGCGATATAGACCATCACCAGTGAGGCTACCAGTCCAAGTATAACAGGGTAGCGTTTGAGGTTTAATAACGAGCTGATGGCATTTGCGCGCGACCATTCGAATTTCCTTCTGTTTTCCGGCTTGAGTGACTCGGGCAGGATAAAAAATCCGTAAAGCCAGTTCAGCAGTGAAAGCCCGGCCGCCACCATAAACGGAAACCGCGGACCATACGTACCGAGAAATCCACCGACCATCGGACCGATAATAAATCCAAGTCCAAATGCCGCGCCGATTATTCCAAAATTCTGTGCGCGTGTTTCGGGTGTGCTTACATCCGCGATATAGGCCGATGCCGTCGTAAAACTGGCACCCATAATTCCGGCAATGATCCGCCCGACAAACAACCACGCCAGGGATGGAGCAAACGCCAGGAAGATATAATCCATACCGAAACCGAATAACGAAGCTAATAGTACCGGTCGCCTGCCGTAGCGGTCGCTCAGTCCGCCCATAATGGGCGCACAGACAAACTGCATGAGCGAGTACGCAAACAGCAACCAGCCGCCATACATCGACGCCTCGCTTAGCGTTCCACCTGTCAGTTCCCGGATCAGGTTGGGAAGGACAGGAATAATAATACCAAGTCCGGTGATATCAATTAAGAGTGTGATAAAAATGAAACCAAGGGCTGGGTTCTTTTGAGACATACGGAGAAATTTACTCAAATTAAACGCATTTTTCTGAACAGTGCCCTACCTTTATTAATACAAGACAGACAATCGTGCCCCATGCATTCAGAAGTCAAAAAATACCGGGAAGAAAGTTTACAAAACAGGAAGGGCCTTACGTTCTATATCATTGGGCATGTTGTTCGTGTTATCGGCAATTCTGCCTTCGAATTAGGTAATTACACGGGCCGCAAGCTTCTGGGTAGCGTCGTGATAAGTTGATATACCGCCATGTTCGATCCAATCTTAAAAAACGTTGCACTTCATGTCGAACTCACGGACGATGAAGTTACATTTTTCAAGTCCCTGCTTCGGCCACGCAAATTACGCAAGCGGCAGTACTTGCTTCAGGCCGGAGATGTCGCTCGGTTTGAGAATTTTGTCTCAAAAGGATTGCTGCGCGCCTACACAGTCGACAAAACGGGACATGAGCATATCGTGATGTTCGCCGCAGAAGGATGGTGGATCTCGGACCTTTACAGTTTCCTTTCAGGTACTCCGGCCACGCTTCATATCGATGCACTGGAGGACTCTGAAGTATTAAGCATTGAAAAACCGGATCTTGAAAAATTATACGCGGAGGTTCCGAAGTTCGATCGCCTGATGAGAATACTACTTCAAAATGCGTTCGTTGCGAATCAACAGCGAATACTGGCTTCTATCAGTCAGACAGCTGAAGAAAGGTACCTCTCTTTTGTAAAAAAAAATCCATCCCTGGAACAACGCATCCCCCAGGTGCAGGTCGCTTCCTACCTGGGCATGACACCGGAAACGTTAAGCAGGATAAGAAGGCAGCGCCTCTAAACCGCAAGTAGCGAGCATCAACATTAACAAAGGCCAGGCATTCGCCTGGTATCAAAACACTTGATCCAGATCAAGACTATTTCCTATCATACATCAACGGTGCATCTACCTCCGGCTTCCCAACTTTGCCGTATAAGAAAACAAAAACAAAAAACATTATGAAAAGCATTCACGAAAAAATCATGGAACTGAACAAACTGGTCCTTTCAGGAAAGCCAATGGAGGCTTTTGAAAAATTCTACCATCAGGATGTTGTCATGCAGGAAAATGAAAATGAGCCCGTTGTCGGGAAAGAGGCCAATCGGCAGCGTGAGACCGATTTCTTCAATAAGGCATCGGGATTTTCTCAAAACGCCAGATTACTGGACATCGCCCTGGGTCAGGATCTCACGATGGTCAAGTGGCATTACGACTATACCCATACCGAATGGGGAAAGAAAAAGTACACACAGGTGTCAGTCCAGCATTGGAGAGACGGACAGATCATAAAGGAACAATTCTTCTACGGAAACTAAAACAAAGAAATCATGAAGTACTCTTCATTAAACAAATTCGACACAACCCTGCTTGGCATTCGTACCCTGTTGGGAATTGTAGTGTTGGGGCATGGTACCCAGAAGTTATTCGGATGGTTCGGAGGATACGGGTTTGAAGGAACGATGGCCTATTTTACCCAAACAATCGGAATACCGTATGCTTTGGGTGTTCTGATCATTCTCGGAGAAAGCTTTGGAATGATTGCGCTGGTCCTCGGCGTCTGCGGCAGGTTTATGGCTGCGGCTGTCATAGCGATCATGGCAGGCGCCATATGGTTGGACCACAGACGATATGGTTTTTTTATGGACTGGAATGGTACCCTTCCCGGGGAAGGATATGAATTCCACCTGATGGTCATCGGTCTCGCCCTGGTAATTGCCATTCACGGAACCGGTACTTTTTCGCTCGACAGACTGATCAAACGTAAATCCTCCACTGCCAACCCGACTGTGTCAGCCTGACATTCAAGAAAAAAAAACGACGTGCACTATTTTAACGGTGGAGAAACCATTATTTTTTCGTCATGAATCGTAAAAAATTCCTGGCTTTGGCTTCGGGGATTTCCCTTTTATCGTCCAAATCATTTTCCGGTAGTTATAGGTCCGGTAAGTATAAGATGGAGATGAATTTTATCCGGCACGCAACCTTTTTGTTAAAAGCAGGCGGCCAGACATTTTTAATCGATCCGATGCTTGGCGCAAAGGATTCCATGGACCCGGTTCCGAACTGCAGCCATGTTGCCCGGATTCCCATGGTGGAGCTACCATTTCCCGAAAACTCCTTATGCCGGATGCTTACCCGGATCGATGCCGTCATCGTGACGCATACTCATCGCGATCACTGGGATGTAGCGGCACAGGAATTACTGGACAAAAAAATACCGCTTATTTGTCAGCCTTCCGACAAGGAAAAGTTAGCCGGTCAGGGGTTCACGAATTTGATCTCCATAGAGGATTCGGTTGACTTCCGGGGTCTGAAAATTTCCAGGACAGGCGGACAGCATGGACGGGGAGAGATCGGCTTGCGTATGGGAACTGTCTCGGGCTTTGTCATCGGTGATGGAAATAAAACAATCTATATCGCCGGCGACACGATCTGGTGTCCTGAAGTTGAACAGGCTGTCGGCAAGTATGTTCCGGATGTTATTGTGCTCAACGCGGGCTCGGCGCAGTTCGATCAGGGTGACCCGATCACGATGACCGCCGCGGATGTGATCAAAACCATAGAGGCTTCCCCTTCCGCAAAGATCATCGCCGTTCATATGGAAACCGTGAATCATTGCCGGCTGAAGCGACCTGATCTGCGAAAAGCCCTGGAGGAAAAGGATTTTTCCGGACGGTATATCATTCCCAACGACGGCGACCAGATCGTGTTGTAGATGGGATGTTACGGAACCAGTTCCAGCGAAACACCGAGTGCGATCAGCAGGCTGACCCTGCTCTGAAACTTTTCCTTGTTCTTAATAGCCAGTTCAGCCTCAAGGAGGCAGCCGTCGTTATATTCCTGGCGAATAATTTTCAGGTCAAGGTCTTTCACCAGCCGCATGGTCTCAGGCGTTGATGCATAGTCGAAGCGGATACATACTTTTTCAAACACTTCACGCTCAATTATCTCGGCTTGGCCGAGTGCAGCTTCCGCCGCAGCTTTATAGGCGTTGCCGAGGCCACCGACGCCAAGCTTTACACCACCAAAGTAACGTACGACTACTACGAGAATGTTGGTAAGGTCCTTCGATCGGATCTGGCCCAGTATCGGATCTCCCGCCGAATGATTGGGCTCGCCGTCATCGAAAGCTCGGAACTGTTTTTTTTCAGGGCCCAGAATCCACGCGTAGCAATGATGCCTGGCGTCGTAATACTCTTTTTTTATAGCGTCGATCCGTTCTTTTATCGCGGATTCCGATTCAACGGGACAAGCAAAACTTAAAAAACGGCTGCCTTTTTCTTTATAAATACCTTCGGAAACGGAGGTGATCGTACGATACTGAAAAGGAGGCATGTAACCGTGAAGCTTGTTTGAACGTCAAATAAACAGGAACCGAAATTTAGACCAAAAGGTGCAACCTTCGTTTGATCTATCTGGTCTATACCATAATCAATTCAAAAAAACATGAAAAAACTATCAATAATCCTGTCCGTTATCCTTTTCCTGTTCGCCGCGGCCACGTTCGCGCAGGTCAAGGAGACGCGTAACGTTGGAACGTTCACCAGAATATCATTCAGAGTTCCGGGGAAGCTATACCTGCGGCAGGGCAGTCCTCAAAAAGTGGAGATCGAGGGAAAAAGAGATGTACTGAAGGAAGTGGAGACGAACGTTGACGGCGATAAACTCGTGATCGGCAAGGAAGGAAACTGGATGAACTGGCAGTGGAGAGACGGGGATGAAGTAACGGTATATATCACGGTCAAGGATATCAGGGGGCTCAGTGTGAGTGGTTCGGGAGATCTTATCGGGGAGACGAGAATAACGGCAACGGATCTTGATCTGAATGTCAGCGGTTCGGGTAACCTTAAAATTGAAGCCGACGCGTCGGGGGATATGGAAGCTGATGTGTCCGGATCCGGTAACCTGATGGTCAAAGGAAAATGCGAGAGTTTTAATAGCGATGTCAGCGGATCGGGTAAAGTGATAATGACGATGAACGTTTCGGGCGAGGCTGATTTCGGAATATCCGGTTCCGGAAAAATCGAAGCAAGCGGAACGGCGAACGCTGTCAGGACCTCCATCAGCGGTTCGGGTAAGGTGCTGGCTGCAGACCTGGAAACAAACCGCTGCAACGTTAAGATCTCCGGATCGGGCGATGTGGAGATCAACGTCAAAAATGAGATCGATGCCACAATTTCCGGTAGCGGAACCGTAAGATATAGAGGGAATCCCAACAAGGTTAACAGCCACTCATCCGGAAGCGGCAGCCTGCGCAAGATGTGAGGCATTCCCTGTCACGAAAAAAAAGCACCCGGCAATCTTCCGCCGGGTGTTTTTCTAATCACCCGATTTTTCCCGGAGGAAGATCAGCTGTCCGAGATGATAACTCATGTGTGTCGTACGGCTGATCAGCACATTTAACTTGTTCCGGTGTGGTTCCCTGGAAAAATCTTCCGCGGATACAGCTTCGTGCCTGGTGAGCCATTCCTCGGGCGCCAGCGCCTGAAAATGGCCGGCGAGTGTTTCGCTGACATCGTTCCAGTAATCCTTCAGATCGTCCACGGAAGGATATTCAAGACCGGATTTATCCGGCGTGGAGATGAAGATCTTTTCCAGTTCCGGATAACGCTTCCTTCCAAATCCCAGCAGCGGGAGTATGCCGTCATTCACAGCTGTAAGATGACCCAGCAGATAGACCCCTGTGTTCCTGCCAGGGGCGATCTCTTTCAGCAGATCTTCATTGCTGACACTTTCCAAAAATTCGTTTATTCTTTTCACCTGGAGTGACCAGGCTTTGGTAAAGGTCGATGCGAATAACGACGTTTGATTTAATGTCTGATGGGTTGAGTCCTCCATAATAGTTGTTTATTGTTTATCGTTTACTGTTTTGCCTGTATCCGGGGTCAACAATATTTCAGGAGGCATAGTTCTTGCCATACGACACCTGTTATGGTCAATTCGGAGCGAATTTTACTAAATTGACATTCAGATTTTACATTGTACCTATGGATATAGAATTCAGTTCGGAAACCGCCCTGCAATTGCTGATCTCCTTTTTGATCGGAACGGCGATCGGCATGGAACGGGAGTACAGAAGCAAAGCCGCTGGCCTGCGTACAATGATCATGATCTGCCTGGGATCAACCATTTTTATGGAGATCTCCCTGGCCATCGGAGGTGCATCTCCCGACCGGATCGCGTCAAACATCATCACGGGTATCGGCTTCCTCGGCGCGGGTGTCATCTTTAAGGATGGTCTGACGATCACCGGTATTACAACAGCCACGACTATCTGGATCACGGCGGCACTGGGAATGGCGGTTGGCGCCGGCGAATATTTTATTGCGCTGGTAGGATCTACCGTGATCCTCGTCGTTTTGTTGTTATTTGAAAAGATCCAGGTATTCATTGCGCGGATGCACCAGGAGAGGATCTATAAAATTACTTTCCGGGAAGAGGAGACTTTTCTTACTGCCTTTCACGCCGAGATCAAAAAACTAAATCTGCATTGCCGGCGCGAGCGCGATATCAAGGAAAACGAAAAATACGTCTTACTTTATGCCTTCTACGGAAGTGAAAAAAAACTTGATGCGCTCAATGCATTTCTGAAAACCTCGCCACAAGTCGATGCATTTGAATACTGAGGATGCGACCATCCCGCATTTCAAGCAATGAAAATAACGCAGACCGGGCAGGGAATTGCGCAATTACACACCCTGCGTTAAAGGATTCACCCATGTTTACCCCGCTTAACACAGATTTCAGAAATCGTTTCCGGAAAAGTCACGGAATTGCTAGATTGCCCGGAAAGGAATGTGCTTAAGAGACTAATCGATTCAACCCATGAAAGTAACGGACGCGCTGATTGAAATACGTATAGACCAGGAATCGAGGATACCGAAGTACCGTCAAATCGTTAATTCCATTATATCGGACATCGAAAGGGGAATATTAACAGTTGGCCAGCGCGTGCCTTCGATCAATGAAATAAGCGAAGAGTACTATTTGTCCCGTGATACCGTTGAAAAAGCCTACAACGTACTGAAGGAAAAGCAGATCATCATTTCAGCCAAAGGAAAAGGGTACTACGTTGCACGTAATGTCTTTCCTTCCAAAGTCAATATCCTTTTTTTGCTTAACAAACTAAGTTCCTACAAGCTAAGGATCTTTAACTCGTTCGTCAACAGCCTCGGCCATACCGCTCAGGTGGATCTCACCATTTACCATTGCGATCCCAAGGTTTTCCTGCACGCCATACACGACACGATGGGCCGGTACGATCACTATGTCGTGATGCCCCACTTTAAGGACGATCTCCTCGCTCATCAAAATACGAATACACAAATCATCGATGCCCTCCGGAAAATCCCGGAGGACAAATTACTCATCCTCGACAACCGGCTTCCCGGTTTAAACAGGAACGTAGCCTCGGTCTACCAGGATTTTAAAATGGATATCTACGAAGCCCTTCGCGAAGGACACGAGCGCTTGCAACGATATTCGAAACTCATCCTGGTGTATCCCCGGAAAACCGTTTATCCTTACCCGATCGACATCCTGCACGGGTTTCAAAAATTCTGTTCGGATTACGATTTCAGTTTCGAAGTCCTGGAAGAGATCTACCCCGATATGGAACTACGGCCCCGCGATGCCTACATTATTATAGAAGAAATGGACCTGGTGAACCTCGTCAAACAGGTACGGGATAAAAACCTGATAATGGGAAACGACATCGGGATCATTTCCTACAATGACACGCCGCTAAAAGACCTCTTGGGTATTACGGTCATCTCCACCGACTTCCAGGTAATGGGTGAGACGGCGGCGTACATGATACTGAAAAAGAAGAACGAATCGGTGAAGAACGTGTTCAGTTTCATCAACCGGAATTCCATTTAACCGGTTTCACCGGAAACGAATAAATATCCGAATCGAATCGTCCGGGGCAACTCCTCAAGGGTCATGAGAAATAAATCATGAACTCCTCCCGCCGCTTTTCAGTACAACAGGCTCCTCACTCCTGAACTGTGGTTGTTAATTGGGTCATACGTCGTGAGCCATAGCCTTCTCCTGTCCGGCATCCCCTTTTTCAAAATTTCCTATCTTGCACGCCCGGAACCAAGAAACACACTTAATGTCCTTATTCGATCAGCAAAGTTCAACACCAAAAGACCACCCGCGACCCAAGCTTCCCAAAGGAGTTCCCACTGACTATGAGATTGGATTTCTTTTTAATTTCGCAACATCGAGATCCGTTAATTTCGACCTGGAACCGATACTGATATTTAAACGCGGTAGTCATTTTGAATATAAAAGAATCTCATTGCAGGCTGAAGTCGCGCTACCCTATTTGCAGCCGCTTGACGATATTTTTTACAACAACTTCCTCGAATTTTCCGATCAGAAGATACTTAAATGGATGGCTGCAACGGGTAACAAGTACATCCGTAACGCCACCAATGGTGTATGGTCTCACGCGACAGCCCGTGAATTAAAGAATCTCAGGAAACACTATCGCGATTTGCTCCAGGCGCTTTGGCCGGGATTGACTGGCTGGCCGCATCTTTTTATCCTGAAAACCGGTCGGTACAATAACTTCGCACAGGAAAGGGTTGCGGTAAGTAGTCAGCCGCCGCAGGTCCGGATTTCCGCCGGGCTGGAAAAGGATACGATCGTACTGAAACTAACCGTGCTGCTGGACGGCGAACCATCGAAGCTGATCCTCTATCGAAATCTTCTGTTACAAAAGGATGGCACACTCTATCTGCCCCAGGATGCGGAAGACCTCCAGCTTTTTGAACTTTTTGCCGGCGGCGATCTGAAGTTCCCCCAAACGATGAAGCTGGAGGTCGTTAAAAAATATCTGTTGCCATGGCTCAAAAAATACCAGGTCGATATCAGCGACAAACTCAATGTCGTGCTGTCGACACTACCCATGCGGCCGGCGGTCGCCTTAAGTGAATTGAATGAATCCAACCTGATGATCAGGAGTGAGTTCGCTTATGAGGGAACCATTGTTGAATATACCGCTGACGACAACCTGCTGATTGAAGAGGATAATCAGATCAGAATTGTCAGACGCGATAAAGAAGAAGAAAAGAAAACCCATGAATACCTGCGTACCCTTCATTCGTCGTTCTCAACGCAGCGCAACAATTCGTACTATTATCTGCCCTTCGATGAAGTGATGCGGAAAGGGTGGTTCATCAGCATGATGCATAAAGTGCACGACCAGGGTTATCCCATACATGGACTTTCCTCGCTTAAAAAATTCCGGTACACCACCGACATCCCCAAACTGACAGCCGAAGTGGTGTCGGGTGGCGATTCCTTCGATTTAAAAGTCCATGTTCAATGGGGAGATCAGCAGGTCGCATTGAAAGAACTACGCCTGGCTATCCTTAGCTGGCAGGACACGATTATGCTCGACAACGGTATGCTGGGACATCTACCCGAAGAGTGGATCAAAAAATACAGCCTCCTGTTCCGTACGGGCAAAGAGAACAACGGCATTCTCAAGTTGAGCAAAATGCACTTCACCCTGCTGGAAGAAATCCTGGAACATGTTGACACTCCCGTAAGGCAGGAGATCGAGGAACGCAAACAAAAACTTCTCGGCTATGACACACTGGAAAAAGTTGCTCTTTCGCCCGAGATCAAGGCTTCGCTTCGCCCTTACCAGCTGTCGGGCTTCCACTGGATGCAGGCTCTTGACGAACTCGGCTGGGGAGGATGCCTGGCCGACGACATGGGCCTGGGTAAAACGCTGCAGACTATTTCGTTCCTGCAGTTTGTTAAAGAAAAATATCCCGGCAGCACTCAATTGGTGATCTGCCCGACATCGTTGATTTTCAACTGGGAAAGTGAATTACAGAAGTTTGCTCCATCCCTGAAGTTCTACCGGCATTACGGCACACAGAGAGAACTCAAGGAAGCGCACATCGAAGACTTTGATGTGATACTCACCTCATACGGCGTAGTGCGCAACGACATCGAACAGTTATCGGAAGTGTTGTGGCAATATGTGATTTTGGACGAAAGTCAATCGATCAAGAATCCGGATGCACGTGCTACCCGGGCGATCTTGCAGCTTCGATCGGTAAACCGCATCATCCTGAGTGGTACACCGGTCCAGAACAACACCTTTGATCTTTACTCGCAGTTTAATTTTCTGAATCCAGGGCAACTGGGCAACCGCGAATATTTCAACCGCGAATTTGCCATACCCATCGATAAGCTTGGCAGTAAAGAGAAGGCACAGTATCTAAAGAAGCTTATCAACCCCTTCACGCTGAGACGTACGAAAGAACAGGTCGCCAAGGACCTGCCCGATAAAACAATCAGCGTATTATGGTGTACAATGGAACCGTCGCAGCGGAAACTGTACAACGAGTACCGCGATGGCTACAGGAGCCGGTTGTTGAAGAAGATCGATGAAGAGGGAATTTCAAAATCGGGTCTGGATGTGCTGGAAGGATTACTGCGACTCAGACAGATCTGTGATCATCCTGCGTTGGTTAATGCAACCGGTACCAGCACTGAAGACACAGGAGACAGCTCCGTAAAGATCAATGAACTTATCCGTGAAGTGAAAGAAAATGCGGGGAATCACAAACTGTTGATCTTTTCCCAGTTTACACAGATGCTTCATCTCATTAAAGAGCAGTTTGACAACGAAAACATCGAACACTGTTACCTCGACGGAAGTACGACACTCAAAAAGAGACAGGAAGAGGTCGAGCGGTTCCAGCAGACTGACTCCATTAAAGCATTTCTGATCTCGCTGAAAGCGGGTGGTGTCGGACTCAACCTGACCACGGCCGACTACGTATACATCGTGGATCCGTGGTGGAATCCGGCTGCGGAGCAACAGGCGATCGACCGTGCTCACCGTATCGGACAACAACGCAAGGTATTCGCATACAAGATGATCTGCAAAGACAGCGTCGAAGAACGGATCTTAAAATTGCAGCAACGTAAAAAGGATCTTGCCGACGATCTCATACAGGAAGATGCGAACTTTGTAAAGACCCTCTCGAGGGACGACGTCGAGTTTTTGTTTGGATAGAAAGTCGTAGCGAAATACCTAGGGAACCGGAATTCAATTTGGCCGGAAACGAATATAAATGTCCGGAATCGAATCGTTCAATCCGGATAAGACGTCACGGACAGCCGGATCACGCATATAATTCTGGCCGGATATTGGATAGCCAGGATGAAACACCTAAAGATGGGGACTTCCGGAACCAGCCTTTTCATTCGCATCATTTTCAGGAATCCGGAAGTTTACCTGCTAAAAATTATTACGTTGGCGATTGCCTTTGCGTGCTCAACGCTGATCATCATTTTTTCATTTCATGAATTCACTTTTGACAGGTTTCACGATCAGTATAACTCGGTCTTCCGCGTACTGGAACGGAATACCTCGAACACGTTCGATGGAAACCGTCTTTCAAACAGGATACCCGAAGCAGTTGCACAATCCATGCGCGCATATTCAGACGACTCCCTGGTTGTGACACGCGTGAAGGTGCTGAATGAACTGACTATCGCCGGCAGGATTCAGAAATTCGAGAATCAAAAAATTCACGCTACCGATACTAATATCGATCACATTCTTTCATTCGCTGTAGTAGACGGATCCCTGTCGACGTTCCGGTCGCATGACCAGTCCGCGCTGCTATCCACTTCTGCCGCTATTCAGTTTTTCGGAACCATTTACGCCGCAGGCAAGGAACTCAGGATCATGTCGCTTAACGATACCGTGGTTATGACCGTTGCCGCCGTTTTTGAAGACTTTCCCGGAAATTCGCATGAAGAATTCAGGACTATCATACATTTCGATCCGGCACGCGTGGAATTACTCGGCTTTGATACCGGCGACTCGGGCCTGTATGGCAGGATTCTACGTGGAGGGCCGGATAACTTTTCGTCGCTTATGAGAGGTCAGGCCCGAGGTCCTCTTGCTTACATCCTTCAGCCTCTTTCGGATATCTATTTCGGCCCGCGCGTGCAGGGAGAAGATGCCCGCCATGGGGACCGCTACAGCCTGTTTATTCTCATCAGTATCACATCGCTGATCGTTTTTCTTGCGCTCACCAGTTTCGTCAATCTTACAACCCTTACACTGCCTCATCGCTCGAAAGAACTGGCTGTCAAAAAACTCTCCGGGACAACGCAGCTGAGTTTACTTGGTTCTTTCGCCAGGGAATCCTGCTCCATTGTCGGAATTTCACTGGTAGCCGGGATCCTGCTCATAATCTCGCTCCAGGGTTACATCCGGGAAACTCTCGCTATAGACATTGTTCCGATCTTCTCCGGACGGTACGTCTTTTTACTGGCCGCGGTAATTCTGACTTCTTTGTTCGTCGCCATCGGGCCCCTCTTCCTCGTGATGAAATTTGTCGCCGCATCACCTATCCGTTTGTTAAGCAGTGAAGCGATCACCTTTCCTGCGTTTAAGCGAACGATAGGTTTTCTGCAGCTGGGGATCAGTATGTTCCTTATCGTCTCTTCCATGGTCGTAAAGCGACAGGTCAATTATTCCCTTGTAAAAGAACCCGGCAGAAATCATGACCAGGTAGTGTATATGCGCTATCCGCAGGAACTGACACCCGACGGGCTGAGAAGACTCCGTAACGATTGGAAAAACACAAATGGGAACATAGTCGATATTATGGCTACATCCCATCTTCCGGGGAACCTTACCAGCAAGGAACTGGATTCGGAATTTTACTTCATGACCGTAGATCCGGGTTTTAAGGATTTTTTCAATCTGACGATGGTAGAGGGGAATTGGTTCAAGGCCAACGACGGCGACTCTATTATTGTTGTCAACGAAAAAGGTAAACGTGCCCTTGGCAATAATACAAAAAATGTAATCGGTGTTTTCGAGGATATAAGTGCGCAGTTTAACGTGGCTGAAAAACCGGTAAAGATCAATATCGCGTCCTACTTCAGATACAACTATCTTTGTATCCGGGTACTCGAAGTAGATATCAGGGAAACCGTCAGTTTCCTATCGGATTACTTTGAAAAAGGAACCACCGTGTCGTATGTAAATAAAAGATTCGAGGAGTGGCTTAGGTATCAGGACCGGCTCAACGCATTATCGGAGGTATTGGCGATTATTTCAGGGCTGCTGGCTTGTTGCGCGATATACGGGCTGAGCGTCAGTATCGTCCGCGAAAAATTAAAGCAGCTGGCCATTCACAAATTATGTGGCGCCGGCACTTTACAAATCACGCGGCTGCTTGTACGCGAATTCACTAGCCAGCTTTTTATCGCGCTCATCATTTTTACACCGGTCACCTATATCTTCATCAATGAGTTACTCCGGAGTTTTGTTTATTCCACTCATTTAAGCTGGACGGATCCGATACTCCCATTAGCCTATTGCTGCGCAGTCATCATCTTACTCTGCCTTGGCCAGGCATCCGGTTTGAACCGGAAAGATCTGTCAGGAGCACTAAAAAGTTAGCATGCTGCTGAAGCGATATCATTATTTTCGGATTGTGACCGGTATTAACCGGACCGGACCGAGCAATCCTGATTCCTTCGGTTCCCAGTGAGACGCGTCGAACAAACCGTTCTTTCGGTTCTCCGCTTTCCGGGAAGGAAAATTCACATTATAAAATTTCCGCCAGAAAATTTTCTTCCTGTCCATATCCGATATGCGGTTAGCCATCAGGTTGGTAACACGCACCTCCAGTGTGTTGTTTTGCGTCAACATCGACCCGTCGATAAAAATCCGGTACACCTGGCCGATCAGTGTTGCAAGGTGTTTTCCGTTCACTATTACGTCGGCACTTTCCTTCACCGTGCCCAGGTCCAGCACCCAGCCTTCTGCTGGTCCCGCTGGTTTCGCAAAGTATATGCGATAATTTCCAGTTCCCGAAAAAGCCTGGTACTCTCCGGAGCCAAACGTAGTCCAACTGGTGAGGCTATCCGTTTTTACCGGCGGGGGAATCACCGGGCCGCCCGCATCAAAGCTGACACTCCACTCCCCCCGAAGCACAACTGGCGTTCCCGCCGTCACATAGGAGGGGAAGGGCGCCAGGTCAACGCTTGTTTCCTGCGTCTCTATAATTAGCGTTTGCGAAGGATTCAGCTGAACGTAGACCTGGGTACCATTACCTTCCTCTTTTATCGATGCTGATCCGAATTCGCCGCTCATAGGATCGTATAAAACAACAGCAGAAGCTTTTTCACTGATCGGTAAAAATCCATCTACGCTTTCGCCGCTTTGGTTCGAAATAAAATAGATGGTTTTGTTCGCTCCATTCTTTTTTCGGATAAACTGAATATCTCTTTCGGGCAATGATTCCCTGCGGATTCCTGCGTATGAAAGAAGGGGCTCAATGCGATCGCCCAGCAGTATTCGCCCCTGCCCTACCTTTTTTTCCATCACACCTTCAGCTGCTTCCCTGCGGTCATCCAGTTCCTTCATCATCTTGTCGAACTCCTGCATGTTTTCTGTATGGTTCCCAAAACCGGCGGGAGATCCGGGAAGTCCTTCAAGAAAAATGACTGTGATGCCCGTTCCTGCCAACGTCGTTATTTTACGAAATGTTTGCAGCGGGATATACTTACCGTGCGGGATCACCAGAACTTTATAAGATGCGTTGCCGCCGGTTTCAACCGTGCCGTTTTTCCCGCGGCAATCCTGGAGTTGTTTGTCGGAAATATAGTCGAAGGAAAAACCCTTTTGCAGCATCTCCTCGGCCCCTCGTCTGAATGCCGTATTGTCGAATTGTTTTCCAATTCCGTCGAAGTGTTCAATCAATTCGGGACCTGGCGTGGAGAACCGGTCGTAGACAGGATAGTACAACAATACATCGTTATCCGGCGAAGTTTTTTGCAAAAACGACTGGCAGCGCGCAACATAGTTGTTTAACGCATCGAGGTCATTCCAAAGCGGGTTTCGCGGGTTCAGATGCACTGCGGCATAAAACAACCATCCCGGCCACGGTTCACCGGGAGGCGAATAGCTGGTGCCGTGATAGAACAAATGATTCACTCCATTCAGCATAAACCTGTCCAGCGCGGTCTTGACGTCCGCCAGATTGGATTCAAAGTGTTCATTCAGCCAGGTAGCCGACTCCGATGAGATCAGTTTCTTTCCCGTCACATTTCCTGCACTCGAGGCCATTTTGGTGCGCAACGGTTCCACACCTTCTATTTCCGGGATATCCACCGCACCGTACAGGTCAAGTATATTCGACGGCGCGCCGTGTGCCTGGTTCCGGATCACGGCCGACTTATTATGCGCCCAGTCTCCCCAGGGTCTTGTAAAGTTATCGAGAAGCAGGTCGCTTATCGTTTCCCGGTAGTCGCACAGGATTCGCTCATTCATCTCGTCGCGATCGTTTCCAAACAAAGCCGGCAGATGTTCCTCCAAAGCATAGCCTCTCCGTGTCTTGAACTCGCTGAACAAAGCCGGTGTCCAGTCGGCGGCACCGCGGGCGTCGTCCACTTCGTAGGAGTCGTTAAAAAACGCGCGCAGTGTTTTAATGTCCTGGCCACGGAGGGCGCTGTCAAACCGGGAGAGGTAATGTTGAAGAGCCTGACTTGAAAAGTGATCTATTACATTTCCCTCGCCGCCAGGCCCTGCGCGTTCCACCATCTTTCCATGCCAGCCTTCGAACAGGGCATATAGTTTCCAGCTCCCTGGTGGGGCCGTCCAGTCAAGCGTACCATTGGCTGCAACGAACGCTGTCAGGTTGATAGCCTGTCCGTTGTCACCGAAGGCCATCAGCACCTGAAGGGGTAATGGTCTTTCGAATATAACCTGGTCGAGTGCGAGTAACTGCAGGTTCGTGTTCTCACCGATGGGTTGTTTAAGTGTCTTTATGTCGATCGCCTTCGGGTCAAGCCGGGCCAACGGTTCCTTTCGCGATCCGCGGGCGATTGTTTTTTCCGTCGAGAAGCTGTCATGCACTTCGTAGACCTGGTTGCCTACTGCGCGCAGGTAGGGCTGTTGAACAAATTCAATCTTTTCACCGAGGCGCGTACCGCCTTTTAGCTCGTATATCCTATGCTGCAAGTTCCGGCACGCGTCCTGGTCGCCAACCCACGGACCACCGAACGGCCATCCTGTTCCAGTAGCCATATCGATACCCATATCAAGGCGCTCCGCCTCTTTTAATGTATGGATAAACAGCTCCATCCACTCCGGCGACAGGTAGTTGACAAAACTTTCTTCCGCACCCGTTACACCATATATCGGCGTGATCTCAAGTCCTCCGATCCCGGCTTTCCGGCATGCTTCCATTTCTGCCGTAATTCCTTCCCTGGTAACGGCGCTGCCGTGCCACCACCAACGTGTCCATGGCTTCGCCTCACGGGTGATCTCCGGCCACCCGGGTTTTGGTGTGTCACGCGGCACCTGGCATTGCTGAAACAGCGTCGGGCCTAAAAACAACAACATTATCCTGAGAAGATTTAGCTTCATGCCGGGGGTCATACGAATTTCAACCATTAATCTAAGGCAGGTAAAACACTTCCTGCAGGGGAACGGAAACAGGTGACTGGTCCTCGTTTGTATCCATGATATCAGCCATATAAGCCCACCATTTTTTAACCACGGGGTTCTCGCCGAGATCCTGTGAACCGCCGGATCCCGACACCTTCTGTACGGCAAAGAGCGTATTCGTTCCGCTATCCAGGAAAATGGAATAGTCACTGATACCGTTTGATTTCAAAAGCGCCTTTAACTCAGGCCAGATTTCGCTGTGTCGCTTTTTGTACTCCGCTTCGTAACCAGGTTTGAGTTTCATCGTAAACGCAAACCGGCTTTCTTGTATTGATGCTTCCAAAGGTTGTTAATTTAGATTACTACGGATCGAAGCAATTGGAATTGCCGCGCGGCCGGCGAATACTTCAAGGGGAAATTCACCCGATAGAGTATTCCAGACACCGGCAAAGATAGGATGAACATCGTCAGACACACATCCGGTTTTAACTAAGACGTAATAACCATGGATTACCATGACAGTACATGATGCCTGGAAATGTACGATTACTAAAATTGCCTTTTTATTTGCAATTTCCAGCATATAAATCCTGCTGCATGGGTGTAATCCTCGGAGTGATCTTTCATTTTATCGGTGGCTTCGCATCCGGGAGTTTCTACATGCCCTTCAAAAAAGTGAAAGGGTGGGCATGGGAAAGTTATTGGATCATCGGGGGCTTGTTTTCCTGGCTTATCGTTCCCCCTTTGGCAGCCTGGCTAACCCTGCCGGGATTTTCAGACATCATTAAGAATGCTACCTCCGACGCCATTTTTTATACCATCCTTTTCGGTGTGCTTTGGGGAGTCGGTGGTCTCACCTACGGACTCGGTGTCAGGTACCTCGGTATGTCCCTTGGCAATTCTGTCGTACTGGGATTCTGTTCCGCTTTTGGTGCACTGGTACCCTCGGTCTACTACAATTTTTTTCCTGCTTCCGGAAAAACAACATTTGTCGAATTACTCACGACAACCTGGGGCCAGGTAGTCTTACTGGGCGTTACCATGTGCCTGACCGGTATTTACATCTGCGGAAGAGCCGGAGTCCTGAAAGAACGTGAGATGGGTGAAGCTGAAAAGAAAAAAAGTGTCGCCGAGTTCAACCTGGTTAAAGGTCTTGCTGTCGCTGTTACGTCCGGTATTCTCAGTTCCTGTTTTAATTTCGGTATTGAAGCGGGCAAACCGATGGCTGAAACCGCCGTGGCTATGGGCTTAAATCCACTTTACCAAAACAATGTTACGTACGTCGTCCTGCTCTGGGGCGGACTGACCACGAATTTTATATGGTGTATGATTCTGAATACTCGAAACAAAACGTTCGGCGATTATGGAAACCAGGATACACCGTTGTTTAAAAACTATCTTTTTTCGGCGCTTGCCGGTACAACGTGGTTTCTGCAGTTCTTTTTTTACGGGATGGGTGAAAGCAAGCTTGGAAACGGGGCGAGTTCCTGGATCCTTCATATGGCTTTTATTATCCTTGTCGCCAACCTGTGGGGTATCTTCCTGAAAGAGTGGCATGGCGTAAGTAAAAAAACGAGGACTACGATCATCCTGGGTATTACAACCATCATTATTTCCGTGTTGGTTGTCGGTTACGGGAACGCGATTAAATAAACATGAATAAACATTTCATCATATGTCAGCAAATGTAAAAACGCAATTCAAACACGTCAGCTACCTGTGGGATGAGAAAAAAGCCGATGCTTTAGCAGGAGATGAAGTTGGACTCCTGATATACCGATCTAATTTACTGGGGGCAGATCTCCGGCTCACGAACTACGGAGGTGGAAACACATCCTGTAAAGCGATGGCAAAGAATCCGCTTACGGGAAAAGAAACGGAGGTGATGTGGGTAAAAGGATCCGGCGGCGATATCGGAACGCTTAAAAAAAGCGGCCTCGCTGCGTTGTATATGGATCGGCTCCTGGATCTGAAAAACGTCTATCGCGGATTGCAATTTGAAGACGAGATGGTGGAATTGTTCAACCATTGCATCTACGACCTGGCATCCAAGGCTCCTTCGATCGACACACCGCTCCACGGATTCCTTCCGTTTAAACACATCGATCATTTACATCCCGATGCGGCCATCGCAATTGCAGCGGCGAAGGATGGAAAAAAAATCACTAAAGACCTGTTCAACGGAACCATCGGCTGGGTGGATTGGCAGCGGCCCGGCTTCGATCTGGGATTAAAACTCAAACAATGCCTGGATGAAAATCCAGGTATCCGTGGTATCATGCTTGGATCTCACGGGTTGTTCACCTGGGGTGATACCGCTTATGAAAGTTATGTAAATACACTGGAAGTGGTAGAGCGCTGTGCCCAATACCTGGAGGATAACTACGGAAAGAAAAAGCCGGTATTCGGCGGCTCCCGTTTAACCAGCCTTCCGAAAGAGCAGCGTTTGGAGAAGGCTTCATTGCTCGCGCCTGTACTTCGCGGATTTTGTTCGAGCTATTCCCGGATGATCGGGCACTTTACGGATGACGACCGTGTACTTGAATTCATTAACTCCAACGATCTTGATCGTCTCGCGCCGATGGGTACCAGTTGCCCCGACCATTTTTTGCGTACAAAAATCAGTCCGCTAGTGCTGGCGTTGAGCACAAGTGAAAATCTCTCCGACGTAGCAGCGATCAAGGCGAAATTATCGCCGGCGTTTGAAAGTTACAGGGAGATGTACAAAAAATATTACGACACGTGCCAACATCCTAACAGTCCGGCGTTGCGCGATCCTAATCCGGTTGTGATCCTGTATCCCGGTGTAGGTATGTTTACCTTCGCAAAAGACAAACAAACCGCGCGTGTAGCGGCCGAGTTTTATATCAACGCGATCAACGTCATGAAAGGATCCGAGGCGGTCTCGGAATACACATCGTTACCGAGACAGGAAGCTTTCAACATCGAGTATTGGTTGCTGGAAGAGGCAAAACTTCAACGCATGCCAAAACCCAAGGCCTTGTCGGGAAAGATCGCGATGGTTACAGGCAGCGCCGGCGGAATCGGAAAAGCAATCGCTAAAAAATTCGCGGACGAAGGGGCCTGCATTATCTTGAGCGACAATGATCCCGGGCGCCTGAAAGAGGCTGAAGAAGAATTCACAACACAATATGGCCGCGACGTTTTTGCCTCCACACTGATGGATGTAACGAGCGGAGCGCAAATTGAACAGTCCATGAAGGTGGCGGCCCTTGCCTTTGGAGGTATCGATATTGTCGTGAACAACGCGGGCCTTTCGATCTCCAAACCGCTGGAAGAGCACACGGAAAAAGACTGGGACCTGCTCTACGACGTGTTGGTCAAAGGTCAATTCCTGACCACCCAAGCCAGTGTCAATACCATGCGGAAGCAGGCATTGGGTGGCGATGTGATCAATATTGTGAGCAAAAATGCGTTGGTATCCGGACCGAACAATGCGGGTTACGGTTCCGCAAAAGCGGCACAGTTACACCTGAGCCGGTTAAACGCCGCGGAGTTAGGTGCGGACAAGATCAGGGTAAATGTGATCAACCCGGACGCGGTAATCGCCGACAGCAAGATCTGGGCCGGCGCCTGGGCGGAAGGCAGGGCAAAGGCGTATGGGGTTAAGGTTGAAGAACTGCCTGCATTCTATGCCAAGCGTACGTTACTCAATGAAGTGATCTTGCCGGCCGATATAGCGAACGCATGCTTTGCGCTTGTCGGAGGCTTGCTTAAAAAATCAACGGGTAACGTCATCAACGTGGATGGTGGTGTTGCTGCGGGTTTTGTGAGGTAAAGAAATACTTGCAACTACAGGTGAGCGGCGTTCCTGGCAATCAGGGGCGCTGCTTTTTTTGTATAACCAGATGAGCGCACAATCCTTCGACTATTAAGAATTGAGCGAGGATGTAGGTTCCCATGATGAGCAGATCCGCATGATCGACAGGCGTAAGAAATTTGTTGATAGCCAGCAGTGAATCGGAAACCATAAAAGCGACGGCACCCGCGACGACCAATTGAAAACTTTTCGCCGATGTGCGGCCAAGGCGGAACAACGCATTCAATACCATGATCACCATCACCAGGGCGTAGATCATGACCGGGAATTTCAGATCGCCCAGCACTGGGTATAGGACGACAACCAGGCCGGTTCCCGCCAGTACCACGGGAAAGGCAAATCGTAATTTCTGAATTCCCTGCAGCGCATCGCTTGCCGCGTCGTCGCGTTGATGCTGGCGGTAAGCGAGGATATAAAGAACGTGTGATATCAGAAATGCGATCAATCCGGCAATAAAGAATAAGCTGTCCGACGACTCGAACATCAGGGCGGTGTCGCCGGCGAACGAAAAGAATAGTGCGCTTACAACAACCGTTGACCTGTTCCCGCTGGAAGCGATCCAGTAGTATATCCCCAGCACGACCATGATCAATGGTTTGCAGATAAGGTGCAACTCGCGCGATCCGACGATACCGGACAATAATTCGCCTAGGGATACAGCGACAAAAAATATTAATACCGTTCTTTTCATGATACAGCGTTCGACACGGTGCGTGTAGCCATCAGGTAAATAAAAGCGATCGTCGCCAATGCGCTGCATATCCCGAACGCAAAAACAAACCGGGATGGATCGTTCGCATAGACGAGCCCCGACGCGAAAGCGCCAAAGCCAATACCGAATTCCATAAAAATATATACGGATGCGACTCCACGTCCCTTGAAATGCGCGTCACTCAGATCCGTAGCCCATGCGATCAGGGTCGGTGATGTAGTTCCATGCGCGAGACCGTACAACGTAACCCCTAAAATAAGCTGCAGGGATGTTTCTGCAAATCCGATGATCAGCATAGCCGTGGCAACCAGCACTGTGCAAACCTGCAGTACGGGGCGTCGCCCCCAACGGTCCGATGCTCGTCCTCCGATCAGGCGCACGGCCAGGGCTGCCATGGTCATATAGGTGAAGAGAAGGCCCTTGTTTTTTATTTCCACGAATTGTCCAAAATCGGGGATCAGTGTGAATGAAGCACCGTAGGAAAATCCCAGCAGGACCATCACGATGCAGGGCGCCAGTACCCTGGGTTCAAACAGGTCGGCCCTTTTTACTTTCAACAGACCAACTCCGAACGGATGCTTCTCCGCGAGAGTCTCTTTTATTCCGGACAGTATGATCACCGATAATAATCCGAACGCCGACGCGAAATAGAACACAGCGTGGAGGCCCAGGTGGTTGGCAATGGTTCCGCCGATTGCCGGCCCACCAGCCATCCCCAGCGAACCTGCCGTACCTAACAGTCCCATCGCTTCTCCCCTTCGTTCCGCCGGTATTACATCCGACAAATAGGCGGCTGTGCCCGTCGGTGTAAAGCCTGTGGAGAAACCGTGGAGCAGCCGGAGCAACAGGAAGCCGGACACGGATGTAAGGATCGGGTAGAACAGGCTGCATATAAAACACACCACGGATCCGACCATGATCACCGGAACACGGCCGATTTTGTCCGCGAGCTTACCGCTGAACGGACGCGACAACATCGCCGTAACGGTAAACAAGGAAATGATTAGACCCTTATACTCCGCGCCTCCCAGGCTGGTGAGGTATTCCGGCAACTCCGGGATCAGCATATTGAAGCTTGCAAAGAAGAGCAGCGAGCTCGTACAAAGCAGCCAGAACTGACGTGTATATATTTTCTGAAAGGTCAAATCCGTTATTTGTATCCGACACCACAACCGCCGGTGTCTTTACGTCTACGCCTGCTGCGGCTTTTCCTGCGCTCCCAATAAAAATGCCTTGATGTAGTCGTCGAGATCGCCGTCGAGGACGTTTTGCGCATCGAAGCGTTCCACCCCTGTCCGCGCATCCTTCACCAGCTTATAAGGATGGAGTACATAATTTCTGATTTGCGACCCGAAGTCTATTTTCATCTTACCGGCTTCGATCTTGTCGCGTGCAGCATTGCGTTTTTCCATTTCGCGCTGGTACAATTTCGATTTAAGCATTTGCATGGCCCGCTCACGGTTCGCATGCTGCGAGCGCTCCACCTGGCATACGATCACAATTCCGGTAGGTTTATGCGTAAGCTGCACTTTCGTCTCCACCTTGTTTACATTCTGTCCGCCGGCTCCGCCAGACCGCGAGGTCTGAATCTCAATGTCCGCCGGGTTGATCTCAATCTCGATCGAGTCATCGACCTTAGGATAAACGAATATCGAAGCAAAGGAGGTATGCCTCCTCTGGTTGGAATCGAATGGAGAAATCCGGACCAGCCGGTGCACGCCTATTTCGGACTTGAGTTTACCATAGGCAAACGCACCTTCCACTTCCAGGGTAGCCGACTTGATTCCGGCTACGTCACCCGACTGGTAATCGATCTGGGTAACCTTATATCCGCTTTTTTCACCCCACATGATATACATGCGGTTTAACATGTCGGCCCAATCCTGGCTTTCCGTACCTCCCGCGCCGGGATTAATTTCTATTACGGCGCCGAGCTGGTCTTCTTCCTTGCTCAGCATTTTTTTGAACTCCAGCTCCTCGATGGCTTTCGCCGTTCGTTCGTATTCCGTGTGAAGTTCTTCTTCTCCCACATCGCCTGCTGCGTGAAACTCGTACAATACATCCAGGTCGTCGATGAGTTTGGTGACGTTGTCAAACGCGTCTGTCCACACTTTTTTGGTACGGATATTCTTCAGAATAGCTTCAGCTTCCTTGGGATTGTTCCAAAAATCTGCCTGGTGGGTAATGAGTTCTTCGTCTTTTACTTCAATGATCTTGCGATCGTAGTCAAAGATATCCCCGCAGAGCACTAACGCGGGCCTTTAAGTCTTTCAATTGATCTGTAGTCATGATCGTTGCGATTCATTATATTTAGAGGTGCAAATATATTCGAATATGAAGAAATCTGTACTGTTACCCCTTATTTTGGTTTCCCTTCATTGCCAGGCGCAATTTAAGGACTTTTCCTTCCGCGCAGCGGCGACTTTCCCCCTCATCGCCAGTACCAATGAAAATGTGGAGTTGAACATGGTCCCGATATCGGCTGCTGCGGGTTACAACGCCGTCGTGGTGAGAACGGGTACGGTAAGGCAATCTTTTCAGGGAAAGGTTGGGTTCGACCTCAGCGGACGGTTCAATTACGGCATTACGAAACGTTTTTTTCTCAGCAGCGGGATTTCCGCGACCTGTATCCGGTTCCGTCGAACCGTCGAGGTGGAAAGCCTGAATGAAATAAGTCAGCCTACCATACCCTTGTTTCCGACTATACCGGGAGGTTCCGCCGGTACACCCTTTGGAACCATTATTCCCGTGGATGCCAACGGCGAGGTTATCAATCACACTGAGTTGAAATCAGCGTCACCGGATCTGGGAAATACGACCACATGGAATATCCAGGTGCCTTTGATGGCGGGCACGTCGCTTTTCAAAGAGAAAGTTCTGATAAAGGCAGGACCTGTTTTTTCCTACCTGGTATATGCCTCCGAAATAAAGCAGCAATACAACATGCAAACAACGACGATGTCTGTTTATAAGGATGTGGATAAACAGGGTTTTAATGATATCCTTGGCAGCGGAATGCTGGAAACTACCTTTCGGGCTACCAGCCGGTTGGGGATAGATTTCTCTGCCCAGCATTTTTTTACCCCGGTTTATGCCAATGAGGGCCAGTCCGGCTCCGGCGCCCGGTGCAACAACTTCCTGATCGGCGTTAGTTACCAGCTGTAAGATCAGAACTGCACGTGCTGCAATTCCCGTTGATAAAACGGAGATCCTTCATCTACCGTCATCAGCCTGTATTTGCCCCTGATACGTTGCGACTTTTTCTTGATGAGCATCATTGGCAAACCAACCGCAGCCATACCCACGGAAGTAGCGGTTACATTGTCATTCAGGGTAGGTTTATCACCGTTCACGACGATCACATTGAGCTGATCGATTACAAAATAACCGATACCGCCAACTACCAGGATCGTTCCCACGACGTTTGCAAAATTCGATCGTTTGAAATAGATGCGGTCGATCTTATGGAACGGGATAACGGTCTTGTGTACCATGACTGCTGTATCGAAGAGGTTATTCACGTAGCTGACCAGCTTTGTATTTTTTCCTTTGGTCTTCAGGATGATCTCGTCTCCGAACGTCAGTCTCAGCAATATTTTCTGCTTCTTGAGTAACACGAGTTGTTTCTGACCCGAGGCGATAAAAACCTGGCCAATCAGCATCACAATAAAAACAAAGATTGCCGCAATGAATTTCACGTTCTCAGATTTCCGATAAATGTAAAAAATATATCCGAACACGTCTGCCGGATTCCGTGAAGCGGACAAATTACATTCTAGGTTTCCAGGGTGTCTCCTCCGCCCCCAGCTCATGAGACATTTTCCGGCCCAGCACAAAAAGGTAATCGGAAAGCCTGTTCAGGTATTTGATCACCTCTGGCCGGACTTCCTCCTGGATCGACAACGCGATGACTAACCGTTCAGTCCGGCGGCAGACCGTACGGGCAATATGGCAAATGGAAACGGAAGGATGTCCGCCCGGCAGAACAAAAAAACGCATGGCGGGAAGTTCCGAATCCATTGCATCGATCTCCTTCTCCAGTTCCTCCACATCGGACATTAACAACGGCGGAACTTTAACCTTGTCGTTTCCGGGTTCTGTGGCCAGGATTGACCCGATGGTAAAAAGACGGTCCTGAATCCCGACGAGAAGAGCTGTTCTCTTTTGATTCACTTCCTGGTCGCGCACCAATCCGATATGGGCATTCAATTCATCCACTGTCCCATAGGTTTCAATACGAAGGTCAGCCTTGGAAACGCGCTTGCCTCCGAAAAGTGCAGTGGTCCCCGTGTCGCCGGTTTTCGTGTAGATCTTCATATTTCTGTGAATGGTCCATTCAAGTTAGGACGATCGGACGCAAATGAAAAAAGATTTGCCGTGAAAATCACCCCCGACCTATGCGAATGTAACAAATGCACCCGAGGCCGGTTTGTGACCAGGCTGTAAAAATTACGGAGCTGCTACCGGTTCGCTCCGGTTAATGTTTTCATTCTTACGGTCCCATTCAATAAGCCCGTCGCGTAAACGGATAATACGGTGGGCGTAGTGAGCGATATCATCTTCGTGGGTCACCATAATAATGGTATTTCCTTTATCATGAAGTTCCTGAAAGAGATTCATGATATCGTATGATGTTTTTGTATCGAGGTTACCGGTAGGTTCGTCAGCCAAAATGATGGAAGGGTTATTCACCAGCGCCCGGGCGATGGCAACACGCTGGCGTTGTCCCCCGGAAAGTTCATTCGGTTTATGGTGATGGCGATCGGCGAGGCTTACACTTTCGAGCGCCGCCATAGCCATATCGTCCCGGTCGGATTTGCTGTATCCTGCATAAATAAGGGGAAGAGCCACATTATCCAGGGCGGTTGCCCGTGGTAAGAGGTTAAACGTCTGAAATACAAATCCGATTTCCTTGTTCCGGACTTCGGCCAGTTCGTTTTCCGTCATCTCGCTAACCAACTGGTTATTCAGGCTATACGTACCTGTTGTCGGCGAATCCAGGCATCCCACAATATTCATCAGGGTCGATTTTCCCGATCCCGACGGCCCCATAAAAGCCACGTATTCACCCTTGTCGATAGAAATCGAGACGTCCTGGAGGGCGTTTACGATGTTATCCCCCATTTTATAGATTTTGGCTATGTGGTGTGTCTCGATGATTTTCATGTTCAATTAGTTTACAAATGAAACGTCTAATTACAAGGATGAAGGGAAAAGTTAAAAAGTTTACCTATTACTTATACTGTTCTCTTTGAATTTGGTTTCAAAACCGACCTTTCCGGGGCTAAAATACGCGGATTAACATCCTGTTCCTGGCCATACGGGGTACTTTTGATCAACGGTACACCGCTCCCGGTCACCATTTTTACGCACCGCGTCAAAGATCCGCTTCATGAGGTCATTCTGTAGACGTCCCGTTTTTGATAAATGTTACACAGGAACGTATAACGTGATCGTCCTTCAGTATCCGGGTGTGCCCCAGTCCTTTCGTCTTCAGGAGCCGGGCAGACGGGTACAGCGTTACGATTTGTTCGGCCTGGCGGATAGAAACTTCTTTATCGCCTTCGTCGTGAACGAGTAGCAAATCGACGGGAGCGGGCAAATGGCGGATGAAGTATGACGATGTGAATTCATCAAAACTTTTTCCATACGTTTTTTTGATATACTCTTTAAAAAACGTTCCTGTATCCGGCGAACCCCGCAGGGCGCCTATATAGGTATTGATGATCTCGTCCCCGATAGAGGGGCTGGCGATGTTTATAAGCCGGGTTACGGGAAGGCCGTTCATCACGGAATACAGCACGGCCCCGCCGCCGAAAGAGTGAGCAATTACGGCCACCGGTTTTCCGATCGCCGCAAGCATCTTGTGCATGACTTCTTCAAACTCGGTGATCGTGGTTGTTTTTCCTTCGGAATTTCCGTGCGCGGGACCATCGAAGCCAACGACCTTAAAACCGGCGGCGTTCAGTGGTTTGACAAACCTCCGGAACTGAGTCGCCCGCCCTGCCCATCCGTGGACAACCAATACCGGTTTACCCTCACCCCACGAATAACATTGAATCCGCTTACCCGCCGCTTCCAGAGAAAATTTAACAGCAAACGTCTCTGCCTTCTTTTCCTTTTCGGGGGCCTCGTACCGGAAAGGTGTAAAAAAAAGTTTTGTGAAATAGCGGTGCGCAGCATGTGGCGCGATCCGTTCAGCCTTCGGGTATACCCACCGGATGACCTTTAAAGCAAATGGGGTTTTGTCCTTTTTTTTCACGTTCGAAAGTTAACGATCGCCGATCACCGTGTCTTCTCTTAATTTATACAATGTTACAATGTAAAGCGATAGGTTTGGGTAGTGTGTTCGAACGTATGAAGGTCATATGCTCTTTCGGCGAACAGCACCTGTTTTGATTTATCGATGAGGATTACGGTCGAACATCGGGAACCGTAGTTATGTGTCTTAATAAACATGGAGGAAAGAGCTTTTTCCCGTTCAAGGGGTAATCCGGTGTCGGGTAACTCGTTGTCGGGAGCCTGCTCGTCGTCGTAGAGTATCGTAAAAAGATCTTCCGGATCGACCACCGCGGACTGTAATGCCGTTTCCATTTTTTGTTTTCCCCGGACGACCTTTGGCCACGGCGTCTCCAGGAGGTGATTGCTGATCCCATAAAAACCGGGTGAAAGGTTCACGAGTCCTTCCCTGTAGTTGGAATAATACCAGAGCTCATGCACATCTCCGACGATCAGGTTAAATCCGTTGTACCGTTTGCCGTTACCCTGAAGTTCATGAAGGTAATTTTCGGGGCTTTGATCGTTCGTCAGAAAGTCGGACACGAGTTGGCCACGCGAAGGTGCCTGTGGGTTGATGTTTCGGGGATCGCGGTAATTGGTCAGCATACTTACTTTGCCGGAAGTATTGACACCCATCCAGGTACCGCAGGCTTCAAGATCCCGACCGGCCAGGATGTGGGGATGATCCGGCCAGTAGTTTGCCACGGCGGTCTTACGATCATAAAATTCATCGCGGTTGCCGGCGATGATCAGGTCGTAGACCGGGTGATTCCGGAATGAAAGGAAGATGAGGCACATGTTTTTTACAGCGACATAAGTAAAGTACGTGATAGAGAGAGGTATGAAGTCAACGATCCGTTTATCCGGTTTCTTCTTCGTCCGAAAACAATTCGAGTTGTGCAGGCAACAACGTAAATGATCGCCTGTGAAAAGGTGTTATTCCGCATTGGCGGATACCCTCGCGGTGGGCAATTGTCGGGTATCCGACATTTGTCTCCCAGCTATAGCCGGGAAACTGCAAGGCAAGTCTGGTCATCAGATCATCCCGGTATGTTTTAGCTAGAATGGAAGCGGCGGCGATCGAAAGGTAAGTTGCATCGCCCTTGATAACACATTCGTGCCGGACGGTTCCGTACGCTTTAAAACGGTTACCATCGATCAACAAAAGCTCTGGCCGGGTTTCAAGTTTGTCCACAGCGAGGTGCATCGCCTTGAATGATGCGTTGAGAATATTGATCCTGTCGATCTCTTCATGGTCCACTTCCGCCACAGCCCACGATAAGGCGTCGCGTTCAATGTCCAGGCGCAAGGCTTCCCGCTCTTCTTTTGTAAGCTGCTTGGAGTCATTTAATAGCTTATGCCTGTACCGCTTCGGAAGGATTACGGCCGCGGCCACAACAGGACCCGCAAGGCATCCGCGTCCCGCCTCATCACATCCGGCCTCTATAAGATCTTTGGTAAAAGAAGATCGCAGCATGAACACAAACTTAACGCCGAAATGATTCCCCGCAAAAAGAATTCAATAGCTTTGAGGTTGAAGGAAAAGACCTTTTTACACTGTTTTGGGCTATTGAGGCCTTCAACGGGTTAAAGGCCAGTAACTTGATACGACTATGGCGAAAGAAGAGATTAACAACCCATGGACAACACTATCGGGCGAGGACAAATACGAGAACCGCTGGATCAGGGTAACCGAATACCAGGTCATCAATCCCGCGGGCGGCAGGGGAATTTATGGGAAGGTTCACTTTAAGAACAAAGGCATCGGGATTATTCCCATCGACGGAGAAGGCAACACCTGGCTTGTCGGGCAATACCGGTATACGCTGAATGAGTTTCATTGGGAGATCCCGGAGGGCGGCGGTCCACTCCATGAAGATCCACTCGCAGCTGCCAAGCGGGAATTAAAGGAAGAGACGGGCCTGACGGCGGCAAAATGGACATTCCTTATGCGTATGAACCCTTCAAATTCGGTGACGGATGAAGAAAGTGTTATCTACGTCGCGGAAGACCTGTCGCATGGTGACAGTGAACTGGAAGAAACGGAAGCCGATTTAAAAGTGCGCAAAATTCCGCTGCGGGAAGCTGTCGATATGGTAGTCAGGGGCGAGATCGCAGACAGCATGAGTGTTATGGGATTACTGATGGTCGCGAGGCTCAAAGGCCTTTAACGAAAGAAGTACAAATACCTGCTGCCCGGCAGGTATGACAAATCATCAGAACTAAATGACGCTCAGCAGGCACATCAAGGAAAATTTTCACCTGGCCTATCCGGTCATGCTCAGTAACCTGGGCCACGTCATGATGGGTGTCTCCGACAACATCATGGTCGGGCATGTCAGCTCCGTTTCACTTGCGGCTGCGGGCCTGGCGAACGTTGCCTTTAATGTACTCATGCTTTTTGGTATCGGTGTATCGTATGCCATCACACCGCTGGTCGCCACAGCTGACGGAGAGCGCAACGATCACAGCATCATCGAGACATTCCGTCATGGGCTCATCATCAACGTAGCAAATGGTATTTTGCTTGCCGGGGTGGTTTTCCTCTGCAAGGGTGTCTTGTTCCACATCGACCAGCCTCCGGAAGTTGTCGTCGAAGCGATTCCATATCTCGGTATCATTACATTTTCCCTTATACCCATGCTGATCTTCCAGACCTTTAAACAGTTTGCCGAAGGATTGTCGAATACACGGATCGCGATGATCATCATCGTCGTCAGCAACGTGGTCAATATTGGCCTAAATTACGTCCTTATCTATGGTCATGCCGGGTTTCCCGCCATGGGCCTGAATGGTGCCGGGTGGGCGACCTTCACATCACGTACCTTTATGGCACTGTTGTTTGGCGCCTGCATTTATTATATGCCTGCATTCAGAAGGTTCCGCGCAGGTTTTTCAATAGGTAAATACTCGGGGAAATTATTTAACAAGATGCTTCATCTCGGTGTGCCAGCCGGTGTTCAGTTTATTTTTGAAGCTGCGGCGTTCGACTTTTCATTGGTAATGATGGGGTGGATGGGTGCCAGCACACAAGCCGCACACCAGATCGGGATCAACCTGGCGACGATCAGCTATATGACAACGTCGGGGCTTGCGGCAGCAGCGACAATCCGTGTCAGTTATTTTCTGGGCAGGAAAGACCTCAAGAACTTAAAACTGGCATCCTATACGCTGATGGCTATGGCGCTTACATTCATGACCCTCTGCGCTCTTGTATTCATTTTTGGCAGGCACTGGCTTCCCACGCTTTACGTAAACGACACCGAAGTGATAGCCATCGCATCCTCGCTGCTGATCATTGCCGGGTTGTTTCAGCTGTCGGACGGTATGCAGGTGGTGTGTATCTCGGCGTTGCGGGGGCTCCAGGATGTGAAGATCCCCTCCCTGCTGATCTTCGCTTCCTATTGGATCATCGGCCTTCCGCTGGGCTACTGGCTGGCTTTCACTATGGACTATGGTCCATTGGGTATCTGGCTCGGATTATTCCTGGGTCTCACCCTGACTGCAACAGCCATGTTCATTCGTTTCCGGATGTTAGTAAACCGGTATCCGGCTTTTCCTGCAGGTTAATCGGTTTTAGTTTTTAGATTTATCCTGTCAAAACCCAGTATTTCGCTTCATGGAAAACGCCAAGCCAGTCCGGTCGTCTCAAACGACGATAACAGAATTGATGATTCCGGCCTATGCAAACTTCGGTGGAAAGATTCACGGCGGCATCCTGCTTTCCCTCATGGACAAGGTTGCTTACGCCTGTTCCAGCAGGCATGCCGGCACCTATTGCGTTACCGTTTCCGTCGACAAGGTTGAGTTCCTTAAACCGGTCGAGGTCGGCGAACTGGTATCCCTTCACGCTTCCGTGAACTATGTCGGGCGTTCCTCCATGATCGTGGGCATACGGGTGGAGGCGCAACATGTGAAGAGCAGTACCATCCGTCACACGAACTCCTGCTATTTCACCATGGTGGCAAAGGATGACAATGACAAACCTGCCGAAGTTCCAAAGCTTATTCTGGAAAACGACGACGACATCAGGCGGTTCATTGAAGCCATGCGAATGAAAGAAATAAAGATCAAACTCGGCGAAGAACTTAACGACGCGAAATCGGCCATTCACATCGACAATGCAACGGAACTGCTCAGCCGGGAACGTTGTATCATTTATAAGAAATAAATACCTGATACTAAATCCGCCATATCAACATGAAATTTTACATCACCCTGCTCCTTTTCCTTGTTCTCCGGTGCGGCTTCGCGCAATCGCCATTGATCCTCACGCAGCGGGAACAAGCCAAGGTAATCGACGACATTCTCGATGACCGGCTTAAGAATACACTTCCCGCTCTGATGCGGCGCGAGGGATTTGATATGTGGATTGTCATGTCGCGTGAATACAATGAAGATCCTGTCATTAAAACATTACTCCCGGCAACCTGGATGGCTGCACGAAGAACGACGATGCTGGTCATGTTCGACCCGGGAGGAGAAAAGGAGCTGGAATATCTGGCTGTAGCGCGGTACGATGTCGGCAAGGTTTTCAAACGGGCATGGGACCCCGAACATCAGCCCGACCAATGGGCACAGCTCGGCAAAATAATCCAGGAAAGAAATCCCCGGAAGATCGGTGTGAACAAAGCGGAACACTATGGCCATGCCGATGGTCTCACGGCAAACGACTACGAAAGGCTCTTAAAATCACTCGACACAAAGCTTCACCCGAGAGTGGTCTCCGCGGAAAAGCTGGCCGTGAGCTGGCTGGAGACGAGAAGTGAAAAAGAAATGGTTTTATATCCGCAGATCTGCCGGATCGCGCACGATATCATCCGAGAAGGTTTTTCAGATAAGGTCATTCAACCGGGGGTTACCACAACCGAAGACGTCGTGTGGTGGTACCGTGAACGAATAAAAGAGCTCCGGCTCGATACCTGGTTCCAGACTTCCGTATCTATACAGCGAAATGAATCGGATGTGATATTCACAAAAAGACCCCAGCCGGTCGTGATCATGCCCGGTGACCTTCTGCATGTCGACTTCGGGATCACATACCTCCGCCTGAATACGGACACACAACAGCATGCATACGTCTTAAGAGCCGGTGAAACCGATGCGCCACCATACCTCAAGAAGGCGCTCGCCGACGGAAACAGGCTTCAGGATATATTAACCGGAAATTTCAAGATCGGGAAAACGGGAAATCAGATCCTGGCAGACTCACGCAAACAAGCCGTGGCCGAAGGGCTCACTCCATCCATCTACACCCATCCGATCGGATACCACGGTCATGCGGCGGGAACAACCATAGGGCAATGGGATATGCAAAACGGCGTTCCCTTTACCGGAGACTATCCCATGCACGGCAACACAGCTTACTCCATCGAGTTGAATATTACAACACATGTTCCGGAATGGAGAAAGGAAATTCAGGTGAAACTGGAAGAGGATGGATTCTATGACGCATCCGGCAACTTCCGCTATATCGATGGCCGACAAACGGAACTGATTATCATTCCCTGAAAGCAGCTGCCGCCGGCTATCGAAGCAATACTACTTTACCGTGCCGGATCGTTTGCACCTGGTTGAGCGTGATGACTTCCTTGTAAATGTAGATGCCATTCGGCAATGGATTCCCGTTTACGTCCGCACCATCCCATGTCAGGGTGTTTTTTCCACTGTGCATGTCCAGAAAAGATTCCCTCGTGAAACGGGCAATAGTCTGCCCGTTAACATGAGTGATGCTGATATCGACCTCTTCGGGAAGAACATCTCCCGTGATCTCTATGGGAAAGTATACCTCGTGTTTCGACGGGTTCGGATAAGGCGGGTGTAGCCGGACGGTTTTTTCGTGTTTTACCTCGAACGTAATGCTATACGGCTCGGCGCCGCTTTCATTTCCTTTCGCGTCCGTTGCTTCCACCCGCAACGTATACACACCTTCCGCAAGATTCAGCGGGGTAAAGTCTATCCGGAAATCCGAATTCGCGGTTGCAGGGTAAACAATGATATTATCACCCGACAACGAAATCCGTTTCGCGATACAATCGGTCTCGCAGGGCGCGGTAAGAAGGATGGTGATCCCTAGCGTATCGGTTTTCAGTATATCATCGTTCCCATCCCAAAGTATAATTTTAATAGATGGGTTGGGTGAGACGACATCACCATTTTCGAGTTGCCGTCCGTCTATCGATACCTGTAGTACCGGCCGGTTCGATTCGCCAAGCACATCCAGATGGCCCGGCATCTCCAGCACGTTGTTGTCGTAATATTGTTCCGGCAGTATTTCCGGATTGACAGCTGCTTTTACATCATTCAACCCCACCTTGTCCAGGGTATTTACCCTGACCTGAAAATCGGTGGTGTCGCCTGGTGCCGGCGCAATTATTTTAAACTGTTGTACTTCGGATGTTCTGGTGTTTGTGGTGAATGTTTCAACTCTCACCGTAAGCGAGTCCGTGAAAAGTTTGTCACTGATGTTGGTAAAGCCATAATTTCCAAACCAGTCCTGCCCCTCCCGCAAGGTTGACTGTTCCAACGGACCTTTATAGATCAGGAGGCCTTCGGGAACGGGGGTAAAAAGTACCAGCCACTTGTCGAGTTGTGCAGCTGTGACGTTAATATCATCACTGGCCCGGTAGCTAATCTTAAGGTATGGAAAATCAAGCGCCGACACCGAAGTCAGATCCTGCGTTCCCGTTACCGACGGAAAGAGGACTACCTCGTCGCCGCTGGTATCAATACCGGTAATCTCGAATTCAATCACATCGCTCGCCTCCAGATCAGAAAGGGTAGCTTTGAATGATTGCCAGTGTTGTGCCGGGCCGACGACGGTGGATTCCATTTTGCCTGAAGAACTTCTGCTGGTAATGGTCCGCGTAACTTCAAGCATTTGCTGGTTCGACGGTGACGCGGTGGGTGCAAAGACCTGCGCTGTTCCGGCGGGAGAACCTTTTCGTCCGAAGAACACAAGAGGTGTTCCCTGCGGATACGATTCGAGTTCCTCGATTGAGACGCCGAGCTCGTTAAACTTCAGCTTTGCCGCAGCCGGCCATGTACTGAATCCCGGGTCCCCGATGGTGAACATTAACACCGAATCACCTTCCGCAACCTCATCGATATAGGCGACGATATCATCACCGTTTCCGGTAATCAACTGGTTTGCCGCGAAATTATTGATGACGAAGGGTTGTCTTCCGCAGTCGCGGCCAAAATTTTCAAACCATTCAAACGGAAGACCGATATAGGGCGTTCCCGATTTCCGGTCGAAGGCTACCAGGTTAATGGTATTGGAGCGACAGCCAAAACCCTGGTTGGAGTAATTGTATTCGAAGCCGTCGATTTTTACACTCAGGTCCGTTTCGGGAGTTGGAAAAAACTGGGATCCGTACGTCCTCACCGATACGGTGGTGATGTTTTTCTCGAATACGAACTTTTTCAGGGTAGAGTCAGCCAGGATTCCATCCGTGGAGTTACCCAGGTATTGCGGGAAGTGTACCTGTGCCCATCCTTCCGGACCCTCATTAATGTAGCTGAACGAACTTGTGGTCCATTCCTGATTTTCATCCGGGAGCGGATCGGAAAGTTTTGTACGCCAGTAGTATGCCAGCGTATCGACGTTATCCAGAAGCGAAATAGCTTGTCTTACCAGTACGGTTCCACGGATGACAAAAGCCTGCTTGTATGGACTGTCAAATGTATTGGTGGTATCCAGTTCAACAAGGAATTCACGTTCGTCCGACAGCAGGTCATTGGTCTGAAAAGAAAGGCTTATTTCCTTGTCTTTCACAATAGCAAACGCCGACGGAAACAGGTTCTTCGTTCCATTCAGGATAAAGCTGGCACCCAGCGTGGCTTCGTTGTTTGATTTTGTCAATTCCGATAAGCTGCCATCGGGATCGATAGTGATATGGAATGAGTTGCTCCCGGCGGTTTGTTCCCTGTCATTCCTGATGATGAATGTAAGGGTATCCATGTACTTCGGTACGTCGAAAAGGGAGTCGTAAGTCAGGCTGCTGTTATCACCAAAGGTGCGTGTTACCTGTATTTTGACGGCGGATTCCCTGGCCTGTCCGAAATTACGGACGATCATTTTAATGGCGAAAGAATCGGAGAACGTTGTAATGGGTTTGCCATCCAGCGACTCCAGGTAAACATTATTATCATTGATCTCAAGGTCGGGTTTTTTCGCCCCAAACAACGAATAAGCCGGATCACCCAGCAAGATCATTTGTTGTACCTGCGAAGTGGTCATCGGCTCGATACTGGACATTTCCATAAAACGGCGGGCCGTTTCTTTCTGAATATCCCCGATACCTTTAGAAAGGTTTGCCGAATCTGCGAAGCCGACGTTATAAAAGTTCTCCGTGTACTTTCTCAATTCGGATATAAACCCATAAGCGCTATGGGAAATAAAACCAATCGATCCTTTGTCCGGCGTAAGTACCCAGTCTTCGCCAAAAACGGTTCCGTACAAAAATGCCGCTCCTGCTTCGCACCCGTTGACAAGTATCAACGGATATTTTCCCTTGTTGCTAAAACCATTTGCCGGGTGACTGACGTAACCGATTTCATAGTCCATGGCTGTCGGCGCGGAGTGACCAAAAAAGGAAATCATATGCAATCCCTTGTTCACCTGATCGGAGATGTTGATCGGCTGAATTTCAAGGGTGTTCTTGGCGGCAGCTGTAACTTTCGCCCCGAAGTAGTAATCTTCTGCAGTGGCCTGGAAATCCTGCATATAGGATTTGAACAACTGCGGTTCGCCTGGCTTGATACCGCCGCTCAGGTGCAATATATTCTTGCGCCATAATGCATCGAACGGCAATGCCTCCATTTCAATAACCTTGTTCAGGTAGTCCGCGACCTGTTGTGACGTAGATGCGGTTATCCTTCCCGTTGGTACCGCAGGTTCAAATGTGGTTCCTGACAAACCTGTCGTAAACGCCATATCCGATGCTGGATAACCCGCCGACGGCACAAGATCCTGGAAACTGGTGAACGCCGCGGGATTCCGGTAATATCCATAGTATACCTCCAGGCCTTTCCCGACGAGGAATAAATACTTCGGCAGTTTGATCCCGGCAAGAAATTTCATGAAGTGAAAGATACCCAGGGGTGATTTCTCACCATAATTGAACTGGTCGTATACCTGTTGGATATTTAACACAAGAGTATCGTAGCCGCCACCTGCATCGGAAGCCCTGTACGCTGCATATGCTTCCACCGGGTCGGAATAACCGCCGGCGGAACGGCGAAGAAGAGGGTGCGTAATTACGATATAGTCATGTTGTCCCGGGTTGATCTGGCGGAATGTAACGGGTGAGATCTCCGGGGTGATCGTTGTGGTGGTAGCCAGAATTTTTCTTGGTCCGGTCGCCGGGATAACAGCGTTTAGCGTACCCGTAAGTGTTGTTCCGATTCGCACAACCTCTCCGGGATCAGTGATATCCCAAAGCGTCACTCCCGAAGGAGGGGATTGTATTTCCACATACGCCTTTCCCGACGGGTTCTCCGGAATATAAAAGATCTTTTCCGTCGCAACCGGGGCGTTAAATCCCTGTGCGTACTGAATCCTGCAATACCCTACGCTGATCCGGTCGGGTTCTCCGCCGATCCCGGTAACCTTTACCCCTACCGTTAGTGACCCGGCCGTGATATCCGACCACGCCAGCTGCGTTGTGTACTTGTAGGCGTTAAATCCTGAAAAGTTTACCGTCTCAAGCAACCGGGCACCGGCATAAATCTCGACCTGGTGCTCCATCGGTCCCCTTCCGACCAGCAGTACTTCCAGTTGTGGCGGCGACGATGTGGTAACCGTTTGCGTGATGTTGTTCAGTGCATAAGGAACAATGGTGCCGCCCTGCGTAATTTGCGGGCCCATCCATCCCTCGCCCAGGTCGAAAAATGTATTGTGCACTTCTCCATAGTCGATTCCCAGCGAGTACTGGCTCGTCAGAAGCAGCAGTTTTTCATCGAGGTGAAACTCTTCTTTCGGGAGCCCGCTGTTCAGCTCCGAAAAAGACGTCATTCGTTTTCCGGATGAAGTTCCTGTCGTTAAGAAATAACTGGTTGTATCGCTATACAGGTTATGATAGGTATGGGGTTGTGAGGACGCGGGCTTGTAAAGTTCCGCATCCAGCGTGCCGTCATTTTTTTGTCCGTAAAAAAGAATGTAATCGCCCGGATCAAACTGATTGTCCTGCTCGCCATTTACAAAAATGGCATGTTCCTGTCCGCGATGATAAAGCTGTATGGTTTTCGGGTCCACCGATTCCGGGGAAAACCCCGCGTTCTGGAGGTCGGTATACGATAGTTTGTAAAGCCCATCTTTTCCAACCGGGATCTTAAAATAAGATTGGCCATAATTAATCCATTCATGGCCTGTTTGTGCGAATAAAACCGTGTGTATGAACAGGGAAAATACAATTACCGACAGCGTTCGCATGGGACTTTTAAAAACACACTTCACTTGATCCGGAACAAGCCTCAAAGGTAATCGAAATCAAGGGAATTTAAGCCGTTCTTTTCCGGATTTTGATTTTACTTGAAATCGCCCTCCAGCGTTGAAATAAGGCCGGTCAAGAGCGATTTAACCCGTAACAGGACTCCCGCTTAACATCCATTGATTGCTGACGGCGATAATGGGGAATGTGTCTCGCGATTCTGGTCGCAGGCTGAATGGTACTTCTCAATCTCTACAGGTGTTCAAGCCCGTGATCTTCCAGGAAACGGCATCGGCGCCGAACCAAAAGCAGGATGGAGGATAAGACACGTCATTTTTAAATTTGAATCAGGATTGTATTCTTTATTACATTTGACGCAATGAAAATTCTCAGAGCAATATACACCGGCTATGGCGTTGTTGTATTTGCTACTCTCTTCTTTCTCCTTTTTCCTGTTTTCCTGATCCCGATGTTCTTTCCCAGTCAATTCAGGTTGATCGGCATCCTGAACAGATGGTGGGCGAGGTTACTGTTTACATTCATCGGTATACCGTTCCGGGTGGAGTACATGAAAAAACCGGATCCGCGAAAACAATATATTTTCTGCTCCAATCATTTTTCATACCTAGACATCCCCACCCTTGGTCTCGCGCCGAACAACGCAGTGTTCGTCGGTAAGACCGGTATCGAAAGCATCCCCCTGTTCGGGTACATGTACGGAAAACTTCACATAACCGTGGACCGGTCGAAACTGAAAAGCCGTTACGCCTCGCTGAAGCGGTCGCTTGAAGCTATCGACGAAGGTAAAAGCCTGGTGATCTTTCCCGAGGGCGGAATTATTACGCTAAAAGACCCGGTGATGGCAAAATTCAAGGACGGGGCCTTCCGGGTAGCCATCGAAAAACAAATCGCCATTGTGCCTGTCACCATTCCGTATAATTGGATAATTTTGCCTCCCGACCAGTTTCTGCTGCGCTGGCATCCGCTAAAGGTTGTATTTCACGAGCCTATCGACACGACGGGCCTGACACTGAAAGACACGGATGCCCTGAAAGCAAAATTGTTTACGATAATCGACGATGAACTGAACAGACACCTGAAAAAATGAAGATTGACCGCGCACTGCTGGATAAAATAGCTCACCTTTCCCGGCTGGAATTTGACGAAAAAGATGCCGAGAAAATGATGAAGGATATGACCGCTATTGTGGACTGGGTTGAAAAATTAAAGGAGGTGGACACAACCGGTGTCGAGCCTCTAACTACCATGAGCTATGAGGTCAATGTGCTCCGGGAAGATGAAGTGAAGGAACATCTTAGTCATGAGCGTGCGTTGAAAAACGCCCCGAAAAAAGACTCCGACTATTTCAGGGTACCAAAGGTGCTGGAGTAGAAGCTCGTTTCAGGACGATGTAACCTGCCGTACCCGAAATGACGGAAGCAATAAATATTCCCGCCTTTGCTTCCGCGATCAGATTCACATCCGTGAAGGCAAGCAGACTGATAAACAGTGACATCGTAAAACCAATTCCAGCGAGGAGCGCGATGCCAAAAACGTGTCCCCACTGCCAGCCTCCCGGAAGCGAAGCCAGTTTAAGTTTGATCATAATCCAACAGACGCTTACGATACCTGCGAACTTACCGATCACCAAACCGGTCAATACCCCCATACTCACGCCCTGAAAAAAAGCGGCGTCAAATACGCCTGAGCGAAAAGTCATACCGGCGTTGGCGAACGCGAAAAGTGGCATGATCAGGAAAGTGACCCAGGGTTGCAACTTGTGCTCCAGGTTCTGTAACGGAGTAGCCGCTTGATCGGCAAGATGAATGATCTTCGCGATAACCTTGTATTGCTCAGGCTCCAGCAAGGTTACATCATTGGGAGGTATTTTGTGAAACGTTTGGATCTCGTTTTCCATCCGGGCAACAAATTTTATCTCATCGATCTTCGTGCGTGCCGGTATGGCGATGGCCGCTAATACACCGGCAATCGTAGCATGAACGCCCGACATTAGAAACGCCAGCCACAAGCCGCCGATGCCAATGATCCCGTAAAAGTAGGTGCTTCTGACACCCAGGTAATTCCCCGCCAGAAGAAGAGCCAGGAAGACCGCTCCGGCACCAAGGCTTAGGGTGGAGATGTCGGAACTGTAGAAGAATGCTATTACGAGAACGGCCCCCAGGTCATCTGCGATAGCCAATGCCGTAAGAAATACCTTCACCGAAAAAGGAACACGATTACCCAGGAGGGAGATTACACCCAGTGCAAATGCAATATCCGTCGCCATCGGAATCCCCCAACCGTTGCGGTCCGGGCCGGCTGAGTTAAAAAGTAAAAAAATCACGGCGGGAAAAAGCATACCACCTATGGCTGCGGTGAGGGGCAAGACCGACTTTCTGAAATCTGAAAGTTCACCACCTATTATCTCCCTTTTTAACTCGAGCCCGATGACGAAAAAAAACATAGCCATAAGTCCGTCATTAATCCAGTGATGTAACGACTTCTTAATAGCATATTCTCCCAGTTCAATGCTTAGGTCATACTCCCAAAGGTGAAAATACGTTTCGCTCCAGGGAGTATTTGCCCATATGATTGCCAGAACGGCGCTGACGATCAGAATGATTCCCGGAGCCTTTTCCGATTTCACCACACCATCCATACCATTTAAAACCCGATTCATTCCATTTTCTCCCATAATAGTATCCCGGTAAGCCACAACAGAAAACAACAATTCTTACTGACGCGAAAAAAGGTATATCATCCGGGAATAAAGATAATGTTTCCAAATTATCAATCCGTCTTTTAGCTTGCACGACAGTCTGATCGAATATGCAGTCACTTCTTTTCTGGAAAACATGGATAAAAGATTACCGGTGGGCCTGGTACCTTTCGGCCGGCGCTTTTATACTTACATTATTCTTCCTTTGGCTTTCCTATTTTCAGGGTGCCGGCGGAGTTATCGACTGGGTAAAGTTGCAGGAGCAAAAAGTGATAGAGACTTCCGTTCACCAATTCAGGCTTGGTCCTTTTGAACTAAGTATTCCCGGCGACAGCTATGTAATTCTGGAATATTTTCACGGCAGCGATATCAGTCCGAATACGACCGCTTCTTATCTTTTTCTTCTCGCACTGGCGTTTAGTGCGGTCGTTATGGTAACGGTCATTACCACCATGGAGCGTTTCTGGTTCTTTACCGGGATGGGGTTGTTCATTCTCTTTATGGTCAGTCTGCGCCTGGAGGTACTGGGAATTTTCGGATGGCACAACCAGGCGCCGGCTATCGCTGCGCTTATTCTTTACGTCTTACCTGCCTATTATTTCAACCGGATAAAAACAACCGTCTCGTTCGTCATTCGCCTTTCCTGGTATACCGGAGTCACACTGTTTCTAACGGTCATTATCCGTTTCTTTTCCGTTGTGGACTATCCTTTTTACCACCTGACACTAACCGGATACACCCCCGGCCTTATCATCAGCGTCCTGTTCATCATCATGATCGCCCACGAAGTGCTGGCATTGTTCGTCAATATGGTGAGCCAGGGGTCTACCAAAAGTCTCCGGCACCTGTCGATCATCAGTGTGATCTATTTCAGCAACCTCGTTATCACTTGTTTTCATGAACTGGGAATTATCCAGTGGAATTTTCCGTACATCAACCTGTACATGCTGCTGACACTTTCCGCGGTGATCGGTATCTGGGGATTCCGGCAGCGGGAAGCTTTGTACGAGAACATCGTTCCTTTCGCCCCGTTTGGCGCTTATTTTTTTATGGCTCTTGGTACCGTATGCTTTGCTACCACGGGACAGTTGCTTGGCAACAGCAATGACCCTGCGCTCAAGATCATTCGCGATGCTATTATTTTCAGTCATACCGGTTACGGCCTGATCTTCCTGGCTTATATTTTTTCCAATTTTGTTCTCCTGCTGGCACGCAACCTGCCCGTTTACAAGGTTCTGTACAACCCTACCCGTATGCCTTACTTCACTTACCGGTTCGCGGGAATGATCACGATGCTTGCATTTGTCTTTTATTCCAACTGGCGGGAGTATGTGTTTCACGGGCTGGCCGGATTTTACAATACGGCCGGAGATCTGTACACCTTGCTGGGTAACGATGCCTATGCCCAATCGTTTTACGAACAGGGCCAGGCTCAGGGATTCGAGAACAACCGTTCCAACTATGCGCTGGCGACGCTTCGGTCGTCGCGGTTTAACCTGGATGAAGCGCACTACGACTATGAACTGGCAAACGGAAGGCGACCAACGCCGTTTTCACTGGCCAACGCCGGAAATATCTACGTCTGGGAAAACGATATGCCCGACGCGATCCGGATGTATCAGCGTGGAATTAACATCCTTCGCGGTTCAACTGTTCTTGAAAACAACCTGGGCTTCGCATACACCAAAGTACATAACCTCGATTCCGCCGTGCACTACCTGGCACGGGCGCGCGAACATACGTTGACAAAGGCGTCTGCGGAAACAAATTTCCTCGCCCTCGCGGCACTCGAACTCGTCCCGCTAAAAATCGATTCTACCCTCAACCTTTTTGATGCTTCGTATAATGGGGTTGTCGGGAATGCCATCGCACTCTCCACACTTCAGCAACAGGATTTTAATACCGAGGTCCTTCCACTCCGGGAAAAAAAACTCAACCTTTATTCGGCAACTGTCCTGAACAATTACCTGATAAAGTATGCAACGTCGCTCGATACCACATTCCTCAACAGCGCTTACGCAATCGCTTCGGATTCCCTGAATGGCGATTACAGCGAAACCATCAAGACCGCGCTTGCCTTTGGTTATTACTTCCAGGGGAATGTTGCAAAGGCGCTGGAACTGCTGGCTGAACTCACGTTTGTCACCCAGAGCTACCAGGGGAAATTCAATTACATCATGGGGCTCTGGGCATTGGAGCAGGGTAATCCGGAACTGGCATCCAGTTACTTTACATATGCAGATACGTACGCGTACAAGGATGCGCGGTTTTACAATGCCATTGCGTTATCCGAAGCCGGCAGGATCGCCGATGCCTCCACAGCCTGGGATTCCGTTTCAACCCAAGGCGACATCGAACAGGGATCGATAGCCCTTCAGATGAAAAAAATCCTGTCGCTTCAGTTCCAGGACGTCTTAACCCTCACCGACAAAGAGAAGTATCAATTTTGCAGGTATAAGATGGGCCTTCGCGATTCTTTACAGTATAACCGGATCGTCAATACCTTTGATAATGTCAACTATAAAGCGCAGGCGATCCTCGATTTCAGCCGCCGGTATTACGATGCGGGCGACCTGATACCTGCCATCCGGTATTTTAACCGGATCGCGGGGCTGGAGCTTACCGACAAAAGATTATACGACGATGTCCGGCATTTTGAACTGTTGATGCTGGCGGACCGCGGGGATATGGTATCCCTTGCCCGCCAGATCAACAAGGGTATTACGTTCGACCGGACCCGCACGCTCGATAAGTTGCTGTTTACAGCATTGATAGCAGAATCCAGCGGGGATACGACAGTGGCTAAAAAGAACTATGAGATCCTGGGGAGATACAATCCGTATTTTGAGGAGGGCGTAATTTCGGCTGCTTCGTTTTTCCGGAGAAACGGAAAAGGGTTAAAGCCCTACACGATCCTTTCGGAAGCGATCCAGATCAACGGCAACTCCATCCGCCTTTTAAAGGCATATGCCACGGAAGCCGAACGGATGGGATTTGATGAGTACGCCTACAATGCGACCCTCCGGATCAGAGAACTGGAGGCAGCGATTCGTTAACGCTTATGTGGTAACCGCTTGGCCGTAACGTTGCGCTTGAGAGATTTGCCGTTCTTTTTTTGCTCTTCCTTCGCTTCCTTCGCCCAGAGTTTCATGTTCTCCCGGATCACCTTCCAGTAGTCAGCGCCATAATCAACAAAGATCTCCGAACCTGCGGGGATTTCTTTTTTTGATTCGATATAGGCTTTCAGTCCGTCTACAACGTATTCGGCGTTGTTCAATAGTCCCTTTATGCGGACCAGACCACGTGCATCGTTCGCATACCTGGCCAGGGCTTTTTTGTCAGGTAGAGCGTTGATCACATGGTTACGGTTGATATAAAAAATGTATCCGTTTTTTCCGTCCTCGTCTTTTACATCCTTCCATGCGCTGCGTTTGCCCTTATATTCCACGATCCAGGTTCCTTTTGGGATGGTCTTTTTGGTGAACAAACCTTTTCCTGCGCCGGGAATTGAAGATTTTTTTACGTAGAGTTGTTTTTCAAGTAGTGCCATTACGAAATCCAAAAATCAGTTAAGCTTCACGTTTGTAAATGCGGCGCAAGATAGAAGAATTTAAACGGCATCAAAAATGAAACGCTGGAGTTCCCTGAGACTATAGGCACTGGAAGTCAACTAACGGCCGCCCAATACAAAAATCCGGCAGCCGCGCTGATAGCGATCCAAAGGATCATGTTGAGCTTGTAGTAATACAAGGCAACAAACGATACCACCAGCCAGATCACAGAAGGCCAGTCGGGCATTAACAAGTTCCTGGGAAACAATACCGCCTTACCGAAGTATATTGTAAGATTGAGGACAACTCCTACCACTGCCGCCGTGACAATGGATAGCAAGCCCTTGATCTTTTCATGTTCCTTTGTCATTTCCACGAGAGGCGCGCCGATGAGAATAAAAAGGAAGCAAGGCAGGAACGTATAATAAGTCGTTGTTAAAAGGCCGAGCGTTCCGTCGATCAGGGAGCCGGCACCATGATTATACCCGGCCATAAATCCGACGAATACAAGTACCATGATGAGCGGACCTGGTGTCGTTTCACCGAGCGCCAGCCCATCGATCATTTCATATTGCGTGAGCCAATGAAATTTTTCCACACTTTCCTGTGCAACATAGGGAAGAACGGCATATGCGCCGCCAAACGTTACAAACGCCGCCTTCGTAAAGAATTCGGTCAGATGGCTCCAGAACGGAAAATCATTCCTGAAAAAATAAAAAAATGAGAGTGGCAAAAACCAAAGCGCAATACCCGACAACACCTTAGTTGAAATACTTTTCACATTCAGGGTGTTCGACAATGGCGGCGAGAACCTGTTAAGAGCATACGTCCTTTCCGATTCATCTGCCTCTACAGCTGTATTATAATGGACAAATACGGAGGGAAAGAGTTTCTTTATTCCAACACCGACGAGGATCGATCCGATAATAATGAGGGGGAACGGGATATTGAAAATGAAAATGCAGCAAAATGAAACGACGGCTACTCCATAGTGAAAAGGGCTCAGCAGGGATTTCTTCGCGATCTTGATCAATGCCAGTATTACGATCACGACGACAGCCGGCTTCAGCCCGTAAAAAATTGCCGCGACCCATACAAGTTTGCCAAAGGTAACATAGGTAAGACTTAATGCCAGCAAAATAAACAGAGAGGGTAATACGAACAAGATTCCGGCGGCCAGACCTCCCAACGTTCCGTGAAACAGCCACCCGATATAAGTGGCCAGTTGTTGGGCTTCCGGACCCGGCAGGATCATGCAGTAATTCAGCGCATGAAGGAACCTGCTATCTGAAATCCATTTCTTTTTCGCAACAAGGTATTCATGCATGATGGCGATTTGTCCCGCGGGACCGCCAAAGCTTATAAAGCCAAGTTTCAACCAGAAGGCAAGAGCTTCCTTAAAGGTGGGACCGGGTGGAGAATACGGACTATGGTCAGGTTTCATTATACGTCCAAGGTAATATTTTTAAAGAAAGGATTTTACAATGAGCCGTATGCTTACCAATACAATGACAATACCGACAATAACCATCATCCTTTTCGTAGGTATCTTACGGGTAAGACTTGCGGCAATAGGGGCGGCAATTATACCGCCGAGGACAAGGCCTGCAATAATCTGAAAATAGCTGATCCCTATGGTTGCAAAAAAGGTCAGGGAACTGGCAAGAGAAACAAAAAATTCCGCCAGGTTTACAGATCCGATCGTATATCTGGGATGCCTGCCTTTGGCTATTAACGTCGATGCTACGATGGGACCCCATCCTCCTCCTCCAACCGAATCCATAAAACCACCAAAGCCTGCCAGTGTCGGAACGTTTCCTGTTTTCGTTTTTTCTTTCCGGGTCCCAAAAGCCTTGCGAATGATAATTATTCCCAACGCCAATGTGTATACAGCTACTACGGGTCTGATATACGCATTGTACTGTTCGAAAGAAGAAAGGACATAGGCTCCGAGAATCGCACCCAACACTCCCGGTAACAGCAAGTACTGAAAGAGTTTTTTGTTAACATTACGGAATTTAAGGTGTGATAAACCGGAGACGCCGCTGGTGAAAACTTCAGCGGTGTGAATACTGGCACTGGCTGCCGCCGGAGGAACACCAAAGAACAACAGGAAAGTAGAGGCGCTCACCCCGTAAGCCATCCCCAGAGAACCATCGATCATTTGGGCGATAAATCCCCCCACCACAAAAATGAAAAAATCAGGCCCGATTTTCTCAACCAACCGGGTACCCTCGTGCATGATCAAATCCGTAAAAGAGAGGGAAATGATCAACAGGATTCCCAGCGACACAAACGTTCCGATGAGATACCTGGCGTTATAAAAACTTTTAGTCGGTGACTCCATGCTTCCCTCCTTTTTTGTTGCCGCGTTTATGTGTTTCTTTTAAATTGGCTGAACAGGTTATCGAAGGTTAAAACAACCCAGAGCGTGTTGATCCTGTCAATTTCATCGCCGGAAATCCGTTGCTGAATGCCGTATATATATCCGACATTCAGCCGGACGGTTTTATACAACGGATAGTTGACCCCTCCGTAAATTCTGTTCTGGTCAAATATGTTCGGATTTCCCCTCACCGCTTTTCCAAACTGAAGCATCACTTCGTCGTAGAGGATCAGCGTAATGGGGCGCTTCATGCCTTCCAGGCGGAGTGGCTTCTCGAAACGGAACATAAACCGCGTCCTGTAATTTCCCTGGTAATTATTGTTGTTCCGGATGTCCCTTAGCCTGTATTCAAGACTGAACCTCGTGATGTAATTCAGAAATCTGAATTTCTGTTCATTGTCCAGGCGCGCCACCCAACGGTACTCCTTTACACCGGGAATTTCCAGATCGGACGGTTTTACGTATAAGACCCTTGAATCAAAACGGCTAAAGGGAGTGATGCCAAGAGTAAGATTGTCGGAGATCTTGATGTTCAACCAAAACCAGATTGCCGAAAACTGCGGAGCACCGAAGACGTTGTAATCGTCGCTGGTGTTTTGGGTACGCTTTTGCAAATGAATTTCCCATTTTAACTTGCTCGTGACCGTATCAGACAATACCAGGCGGCCCCAGAAAAGATTGTGATCATAGGTTGTCTGGGCGGCGATTCCGGCCGGAAAAAATATACTAAACAATAAAATACAAAGTGACCGGGTCATTTCGCTTTACATTTTTTTCAGACCTTCTACTCCTGCTTTCTGAGATCCAGGTTATGAAAAACAAAGAACCGGATCGTGTTTATATTTGCATACTTGTTACCTGCCGGTAATTGTTGAAAAATGTACATATAACCGAGGTGCGCATTCAAATGTGCCGTAAACTGATAGCCCAGGCCCAGGAATAGTCTGTTTTGATCGAAGTAGTTGTTGACTATGTTTTTACCTGCGTTGATAAGAATTTCATCGTTAAAAAAAAGGAAAGGCGTTTTCGCCTGGATGATTTTTCCCTTCAGCGGAAATGTCAGCGCAAGGTTATATCTGAACCTCCAGTTAAAATTATAGCTATCCGTAAGTTTTCCGTCCCTGACCTCGGTTCGAAAACGTTCATCGATCCTGAACCACTGCATCATATTAAAACCTTTCTTTTTTTCCGTCCATTGAATCTGTTGCCATGGCCTGTGTTCGGGAACATCCGGCTCGCCATCTGTTAATCCGTATTGGGTCATGTATCCATAACCTGCTGTAAGGCGAACCTGATCGCTCAGGTAATAGGTGTAACCGGCGCGTATAATACTCAAGTTGGTTTGTTCGATAAAGTTGTTGGTAAATCGAAGGTGAAGATCGAGCCAAATGCCGGATCGTTTTGTAAAGCGCGTTTGGTTGAAATATCCGAACCAGGTCTGTTCACGGGTTTCAAACTCCTTCGTTTGAGCGAATATTGTCCCCGTGACCATCACTATCACCACCGTAAGCAGATATAATCGATTCTTCATCTTACAAAGTTAAAGAGCCTTCCCCTGGACGAAACCGGAGAAGACTCATGATTAAATATTTACAGGTTGCAGAAGGCCTGCTAACGTAGGAAAACTCAATTTACACCTACCAATCAGGCTACCAGTAGCACACCAGTAGTTAGAATGAATAACGGAGTGTCGCACCATAGGTCACGGGATCTCCCAGCACACCCGCATAGTGACCTGCATTACCGCCCGCAGGTAATAGCTGTTCGTAATAGTCCTTATCCAGCAGGTTACGACCCCATATGGATACTGAAATTCCTTTTGTAGCGCGGAAGCCGGCTCTTGCATTCAGGAGCGCATAGCCATCGATATTCAGGAATGCCGAAGGAGAAGGGCTCGAAGAGAATTCAGAACGATAATAGGTGTCAAATGCGACAAAGAAATTCCCTCCCTGCTGGAAGAAGGTCACAGGCGCAACAAACTCACCGCCAACCGACGATGCCCATTTTGATATACCCGGAAGATCACCGCCGGAAATATCCTTGAATGCTACCTGTACGCCCTCAACGGTTGCACCCGTCTCTTCCAATGGCAGAGGTGCATTCGTAAACTTATCGTATTTGCCATCCGTATAAGCCACCGCTCCATAGAAACTGAAATGACTGTTAACTTTAATGTTTGCATCCAGTTCCACACCCTGAACGCTCACCTTCTCCGCGTTCGCGATGTAACCCCGGTTAACGCCAAGTTCGGGTGATTGAACATTCGTCTGGTAATCGCTGATGTCCGTATTGTAAATCGTCAGGTTCAACGTAACATTATCAGCTGGCGTGGTCTTCACACCAACCTCGATATGTTTCACATCCTCGGGTTTTATAACCGCCAGGTCGGTTGCCGGTTGTCCGCTGATGGTTGGAAGGCCGGCGACGTTAACGCCGACGGGCTTGAAGCTGGTTGAGTAAGTAGCATAAGCGTTAATGCGTTTGCCTGCCCTGTACGCTAACGTGATGTTATACGTCAGGTTATTTTCGTCCGCATCGGCAACATAAGACTGGTTGCTGTAAACCCCATTTTTAAAACCTTGGAGGGCTACTTTTTCAGCCTTGGTGCCGTTATACGTCGCGGTATCCAGTCCTCCGTAGGTCGTCCGGTTGTAGGTTACATCTTTTTCGTCGTAGTTGAAACGGATACCCGGCAATACGTGCAGACCTTTGGCAATCTCCCAATCGGCGTTCGCGAATACGGCCGCGCTCCTGGATTTTATGGATGCCCGGGTATTAATACCGTATCCCTCAAAAAGGCCCGGTGTCGCCCATAGCGGGCTCGTTGAGCTCTGTGAAAAACGCCATTGCGCCGTGCCTGATTCTTCCGTGCCATTGATCTTAACTTCCTGATCGATGTAGAACAGACCGATAACACCACTTAAACGGGAGGAGAACTCTCCTGCATATCGGATCTCCTGGGACCAGTTCCGGTGCTCAGCAGGGTTTTGTGATTTAGCCAGCGCCTGCAGGCCGGTGAAATCCCTGTCGTTCGAGGGGTCCCAGTTCCAGTACCGCCACGCTGTAGTTGAAGTCAACGTGCCAGGTCCGACTCTTATGTCCGCATTCAGGGACACACCCCCCAGTTCATTACCGGATTGCCACGGAGTGTCGTGGTCGATCTTACGGTCGAAGGCATTCAGTGTTGGCAGCGAATAGTTCAGGTCTGAAATGATGGCATTGAATTGACGATAAGCCGCCCGTTTGGTTTCTACGACACCTGCCACGACCTGGGCATAGCCATCGGGGTGCTGGCTGGAAGCGTCGCCTGCCAGGGTGATGGAAATATTGTCTGTCGGCTCGAACAACAACTGCGCGCGGGCGCCGAGGTTGTTGATGTCGTTCGTGTATTTCCTTGTAACAATATTCTCAACCAGTCCGTCGCGCTGTGTACCGGAGAAAGACACCCGCGCGGCAAGTTTTTTACCCAGTGGCCCCGTGACAGAACTCCTGGCCTGTATATATCCGTAGTTTCCATAGCTCACCTCGAAGTCGGCACCGGGCACAAAGCTGGCCTTGCGTGTCGATATGTTGATTGCGCCCGCCGTGGTGTTTTTGCCAAACAGAGTACCCTGAGGGCCACGTAGCACTTCAATCTGTTCGATATCGATGAAGTCGAGCGTAGCTGCCGCAGGCCGCGCGAAGTATACACCGTCGACATAAAAGCCCACACCTGGGTCAAGTCCGTCGTTGGTAAGTCCGAACGGCGAACCTATACCACGGATGTTGATACCGGTGTTACGCGGGTTGGATGAATAGAGCTGTACGGATGGAATGAGTTCTTTTACGCGGTTAACATTGAAGGCGCCGGCCTGTTCGATAAGGGCACCGCTGACCACCGAGATAGGGATCGGAACATTCTGCGATGTCTCTTCCCGGCGTCTGGAGGTCACGACGATTTCGTCGAGCAGGCTGTCGTCTGTAAGATTTACTTCCAACGATTCGCCTAGTTCATAAATCTGTATTTCCTGCGACTTGTACCCTACTGAACGGATCAGCAGCGCAAAAGGCAGTTTCTCCGGCGCCTTGATGCTGAACTGTCCGTTGACATCTGCAACGGCAGAGGTAGATGTTCCTTTTATTTGAACAGTGGCGCCGACCAGCGGTTCACCATCGGCGTTTTTTACGACCCCCACTACGGTATCCTGGGAAAACGCCACGTTGCTTAGCAACATGACCGGCAGAATAAAAAGTAATTGTAACGTTCGTCTCATTGTAATGTTAGTTTTCATGTAATAATTGTACTTAGGGTTTGGCACACCGGCCATTTTCAATTCCCTGCAGAAACCTGTTTTCGAAGTGACTGCGCGGTTGAATGTTCGGTGCTTGGGTTCGACAGTAACTTTATGTTAAGTCTATAGATTTTATAGCTTTTAACAACATCGAAATGCGTGAATGTCCATCTTTCTACTTTTTAGGGTGGTTAAGCACGGTTACGTTAAAAACGTTTTGACGCGAATTTTTCGAATCTCACAGAATCAAAGCGTGCAGGCTCGGGTTGTATATATCCGAAATCGTGGAGGTGATCCAGACCATTCCGGATTATCCACCGAAGAAAGGCAATCACTTCCTGGCTGGCGTTGGTCTTACTCACCGAAAGATTAATGTGTTGAAGGGGAATATTATTGATGTCCCTGGGAGTAGTTTGTTCCAGTCGCTGAATAACAGAGCGAAGGTTACCATAGAATTTTTCGTCCTCACTTACCTTTCCGTTTCCATTCAGGTCAACCGGCAGGACAGAAAGTCCGGCGACCGGGTTACCGGAAGCATGATCGTAAATAAGTGTGAGCGGCAAATAGGACACTGCCGTGGAGTCGCGAATGATGGCTTTCAGCAGGTGTTCGTCGGAGCCTGCGATTGCGGTACCTTTAATATCTTTATAGTCGTGCCCGAAGTATTTTGTAAAGACAATGGGAGATCCGGCCTTTTGCAACCTGGTATAAATCGTGTAAGGCGCTTTCACTTCCTCCTCGTCTTCCTTGTCGGAATAGATGTTATTAAAATACAACTGTGTGATCAGATCCTTATTGAGTCCCTTGGCGGAATATTTTTTCGAAAAGGCGGAGTTGTTGTTTGCAACAGGCAGCACGGCATAACGTGCTATGTAAACATATTCACGGTCCTTTGCCAGGTCGCCCTCCGGATCGTATGCTTCAACAAGCAGGTCGTATTTCGCCGGGTCCGCACTACCCCTTGATTCAATGACGATCTGGACATCCGGAAATTCCTTGTTGTAGTCATCAATCCATTTCTGGACAAGCGGATATGTAAATCGTACGCCCGTAACGAGGACGATTTTCTGACTTTGTTTTCCCGGAACATGATCTTCCTCAACCGGGAATTCATGAACGGACTCTTTATCGGTGGCAGAGATCGTGTTCTGCGAGGTTGCTAAAAAGGAACCTGATACAAAGAGGAGGATCAGAAGGCTTTGGTGGACAGTCTTCATTTTCTTAATGTCTATAGTTTTAATAGATATTTAATTATTGGGCAAATATATTCGTATTATCTATAAAATCAATAGGGTTAAGGGATTTCGGCCTGATATTTTTGATCACCGGCCTTTCCGGCCTTAAAATGCATCCCGAAACCGTTTTCGGTTACGGGCCAGCAGATAAAAAAACTTGCTAAAACCTTCAAAGGCCATCAGAATCCGCGCCCCGACGCATACCTGCTGCATCACTGTGACAGCTGTAGAACGAAAGGCTTACCCGAATAAAAGACTCGCTATGATCAGCGTGACAATAACATTAAACAGCTGGGCGATCAAAAAAGCATAAAGCGGACGCTTGCTGTTTTCATTAAAGAGGTCCGAGAATTTTGTTTCCAGTCCGATACTGGTAAATGCCAGTACAAACCACAACGTCTGAATGCTCTTCAGGCTGTCTTTTACACTGTTGATCGTATCCGCACTTAAAAGAAATGAAAAAACCACCGAGGCCAGAACAAAACCGATCACAAACTTGGGGAATCGCTCCCAGATCAATCCGAGGGTTGGTTTGGCCACTTCCTGATTGTTGTTTCCCTTACTGGTATATGTCCAGTAAATACTGATCGCGAATGCAGCCAGTCCCAGCAGTACATTCTGTGAAAACTTGACGATCGTGCTTACTTTCAGCGCCGTGTCGCCCACCAGTGTCCCGGAAGCCACTACGGCACCCGTTGTGTCGATACTTCCTCCCAGCCACGCGCCGGTCACGGCTTCGGGGAAACCAAAATATTTCGCCACCAGCGGCATCACGATCATCATGGGGATCGCCGTGATCAGCACCAGCGAAATGACATAGGAGAGTTTTTTCGGATCGCCTTTAATGGCACCGGCTGTCGCAATCGCCGCCGAGACACCGCATATCGAAACCGCGCTGGAGATCATCATGGTGAGTTCATCGTCGATCTTGAGCTTTTTACATAACCAATAGGCGAAGTACCATACGCTCACGACCACAATCAACGCCTGGATCAATCCCAGCGAACCGGCCTTCAGAATATCTCCGAAAATGATGCCCGTTCCCAGCAATACCAGACCGATTTTAACAAACAACTCCGTCGACAATGCATCCCGAAACCATTGGGGTAACTGAAACAAGTTACCGATCAGCAAGCCGATCCCGAGGCTGAAAATCACGGCCTCGAGGTTCAGTGCTTTCACCGAGCTATTACCGGCCAGTATAAGAGCTATAATCGTTAACACATAGACCGCGGGGAATACCAGCAACGATTTGCCCAGCGCTTTATTCGTAAGCAAGGAACCCAGTATGGACACTATAAACACAAGCAGAAACTGGGCTACCATGTTCAGCAGGTTACCGGATGTCAGCACCTTTGCAAAAAGGTCATCCGCGTTCTTCCATCCAAATGACGGTACGGGGATGAGGAGGCCCATAATGGAGATAACAATAATCAGGAAGCCAAGTACGACGACGGCCCAATCTTCGTGAAGTAAATTTTTTTTAACCGGGAGCGCTGCTGGTTCGTCTGTCATAATTATAATTCCGTTTGAAATAAAGATAGTTTAAAATGGGTTTATGTGAAAACAAACGGGAGGTCAAACACCGATGGCTACTCTTTCCGTTGTTTGCACCGGCACCTGAAGGGGAATTGTGTTTCGTTTCCTGGAAAGATAGGAGTACATCGCCGGGATCACCAGGAGCGTAAGGACCAGGGAAAAGATTACTCCCCCTACAATCACCAATCCTAACGGAACGCGGCTGCTGGAAGCTGCTCCGATGGACAGGGCAAGCGGCAACGAACCAAGAGCCATAGCCAGGCTCGTCATGAGGATGGGGCGCAGGCGAAGTTTCGAGGCCTCCACAACAGCATCAATTTTAGACAAGCCCTCGGCCTGTTTTTGATTTGCAAATTCGACAATAAGAATTCCGTTTTTTGTCACGAGGCCGATAAGCATGATGATTCCTATCTGAGAAAAAATATTGATTGTCTGACCGAACAGCCATAAGGCCAGGAAAGCACCGGTAACCGCTAATGGAACGGTGATCATAATAACCAATGGATCGATAAAACTTTCAAACTGTGCGGCCAGGACAAGATAGATAAGACCAAGAGCCAGTATAAACGCAAAGGAAGTATTGCTGGAACTTTCTGCGAAGTCCCGCGATGATCCGCTCAGGGAAGTGGTGAACGTATTGTCCAACAACTCATCGGCTATTTCCTCCATGGCCTTTACACCGTCGCCGATCGTTTTACCCGGCGCCAGCCCGGCGGAGATTGTCGCGGACCGGTAACGGTTAAAATGGTAAAGAGAAGGTGGTGTCGTTGATTCTTCTATGCTGATCACGTTCTCTATGGAAATCAACTGCCCCGAGCTGGTGCGAACGAAAAGATTTCTCAGGTCGCTGGGATCATCCCGGTTCAAGCGGTCAACCTGCCCGATCACCTGGTACTGTTTTCCTTCCTTCATAAAATACCCGAACCGGAGATTGCTGTAGGCGAGGCGAAGTGTTTCAGATATATCTCCGACGCTGATACCCAGTTCTGTTGCCTTCAGCCTGTTGATGACGATCCTTAGCTCAGGCTTGTTAAACTTCAGGTCAGCATCGGCTCCCTGAAGCGCCGGATTATTGTTTGCCGCTTCCAGAAATTTCGGTAGTACACTCTTCAGCTTTTCAAAATTGTTATTCTGGATGACGAATTGAACCGGTTGGCTGGATCTCCTGTTCGTAGAAATCGTCTGCTCCTGCAATGCAAACGCGCGTCCGGCAGAAAACCTGGACAGATTTCGGTTTGCCATCAATACAATCTCCTGCTGCGACCTTTCGCGTTCGGATGGATCGTCGAGGAAAATCCGGACAAAGCCGCCGTTCACTCCTCCCCCTCCGGAATTCGATATGCCCGCAAGTGAATATATGATCCGGGCTTCCGGAACAGAATCCATGAGGAACTGGCTTATTCCATCGATGTAATTTTCCATGTAGTCGAAAGAAGTTCCCTCGGGAGCCGTGACCTGCAGCCGGAACTGATTCCTGTCCTCAAGGGGCGCCAGTTCAGACTGAAGATTGGTAGCGATCAAATAACTGGATGCGATACACAACGCCAGGATGACGAACGCAGCCCAGCGTACTTTCATAAATCCGGAAAGCACTCTCTTATAAGAGTCTTCCATCCCCGTAAAAAACGGTTCCGTGAACGTGTAGAACCTGGATTTCTTTTTGTGATCCCGTGTAAGTTTTACGCTGAGCACAGGCGTGAGTGTCAATGAAACAAAACAGGAGATCAGAACAGCACCGGCAACCACAAAGCCGAACTCCCGGAACAACCTGCCCACAAAACCTTGCAAAAAGATGATGGGAAGAAATACAACGGCCAGGGTAATGGATGTGGAAATGACGGCAAAATAAATCTCTTTGGAGCCTTCGAGGGCTGCCTGGAATTTATTCATTCCACCCTCCAGCTTTTTATATATGTTTTCCGTGACAACAATTCCATCGTCGACCACAAGGCCTGTGGCGAGCACAATACCCAGCATCGTGAGCACATTGATGGAAAACCCGCACAGGTACATTATAAAAAAAGTAGCGATCAGGGAAACCGGTATATCGATCAGTGGTCGGATAGCTATAATAAAATCACGAAAGAAAAGATACACGATCAGCACGACCAGCAGGAATGAGATCATCAGGGTTTCCTCCACTTCAAAGATGGCCCGTTTGATAAAAACGGTCTGGTCCGTGGCGATACTTAGTGTGATATCCGGAGGAACTTCATTTTTTATTTTTTCAAGCCTGCGATAAAATTCATCCGCGATCTCCACATAATTCGCGCCGGGAAGTGGAATAAGGCTCACGTTGACCATCGGGTTGAGCATTCCTTTCAGAATGGTCTCCTCATTTTCCGCTCCGAGCACAGCTTCCCCCACATCTTTGAGGCGCAGGGTAACGTCAGACGGTGTTTTTATCCGGACATTATTAAAGTCTTCCTCTGTAAACAGTTTACCAAAGGTACGCACGGTTAACTCGGTGGAATTTCCCGCTATTTTTCCGGAAGGCAACTCTACGTTCTCCTTGTTTAATGCCTGCAATACATCCAGCGGTGTTAATCCGTATGCCGTCAGCTTATTCGGATCGAGCCAGATGCGCATGGCATATTTTTTCTCACCCAGGATCCGGATGCTGCTTACACCGGGTATGGTCTGAAACCGCTCTGCCAGTACGTTGTTTGCATATTCTGTTATCTCCAGCTGGTTACGCGTCGAACTTTGGACCGAAAGGGAAATAATGTAATCGGAACTTGCGTCCGCTTTGGAAACCTCGGGAGTCGAATCCAGGTCCTGGGGAAGCTGACGTGTAGCCTGTGATACCTTGTCCCTGACATCGTTCGCAGCCGCCTCCAGGTCGACACCCAGCTCAAACTCAATATTAATACTGCTCGTACCCTGGCTGGAACTGGACGAGATGTTTTTAATCCCGGCTATACCGTTAATGGATTTTTCCAGGGGTTCCGTGATCTGTGATTCAATGATTTCCGCGTTAGCGCCGGCATATGAAGTACGGACACTGATGTTGGGCGGATCGATGGCCGGATAGTCGCGAATACCCAGGAAGGAGAAGCCGATCGCGCCGAATATCACAATGATGATATTCATCACGATAGCCAGCACCGGTCGGTTTAAGCTAACTTCCGAGATATTCATACCTGTAGCCGTTTAATGCTATCCTCTCCCAAGCGCTTAATATAAACAGGAATTTTTACACTTGGATACAAAGATTTATCAAGGGCTGCCAAGCTCTTATTTACGGCAGTTCATCCCAGCGGCTCCAGGACGCGAGAATTTTCCTCTCAGTGAACGTTTTTGTGTTACGTGCCTGCGTTCAGTGTGATTTCAGCATTGCGGGGCGCTTCATTACACAAGGGAGCTTGTAATTATTTGCATCGATGGGTGGCTTACGTTTATTGTTAATGATGTCCGACCCGAGCAGGACCTTAACCGTTAATCCTTCAATAATCTTGTACTCGCCGAAGCCGTTTAGCAAAAACCGCCTAGTACTGGTTTCATTGATCTGGTTATAAAGGGTATTGATCGGGTTGCCCACTGTTGTCTCGAAAGTACTTCTGACGGTGAAGTCCCCGCCTTCGTCATAGACGGGGACAACCGGCGGCATCGACAGGATATTCGGAACAACGTTATCAGGAGCGACATCCGCATGTGTAACACTTCCGCTCAAAAATGTTCCTATTCTCAACCTGTCGCTAAAGGTATGATCCACATTCAGACGTCCGGAGTACCGGTTGAATCCAGTATTGATCAGGACACCTTCCTGTTTGAAATAATTTCCGGAAAGTATTATCCTGGTTTTTTCCGAACCGGTAGAAACAGAGAGGCTATGACTTTGAATGGGAGCTTCCGTGAATGCTTCCGCCTGCCAGTCGGTACCACTTCCGAGTTGGTCTAATTGCTCTTGTGTGTAATATGCAGGCTTGCCGGAGTCCTGTAGCGCGTCGTTTTTCAGATATCCCCACTGTTCGGCATTCAGAAGCGGCACGGTGTTAATTACACTTTGTATGCCGTAGTAGCCGTCATATGTAACGGAAGACTCATTAAGCCGCGCTTTTTTTGTTGTAATGAGTATGACGCCATTAGCACCACGGGATCCGTATATAGCCGTTGAAGAAGCATCCTTGAGAACATCAATGGATTCGATATCAGAAGGATTAAAATTCGAAAGAGGATTTATTTTCGGTCCGCTGGTCACACCGGCGTCGACGGAAGCATCTCCGTTGTAAACCGGGAAACCGTCTATGACATAAAGCGGTTCGTTACCCGCGTTAATGGACGTCCCTCCACGTATACGAATTGATACACCACCCCCTGGCTGCCCGCTGGATTGAGTTACCTGAACACCCGAGACAGAGCCCTGCAGCAGTCTCTCCGGAGAACTTACCGGCTGCGTTTTTAATTCGGAAGGTATCGATCCGAGGGAGCCCGTGAAGTCACTTCTTTTCTGTTCACCGTAACCAACAACAACGACCTCGTCAAGAAGGTTGTCTGTCTTAAGGGAAACATCCAGTATTTCACCGGTCAGTTCATAGATTTCAATCTCCTGCGCCTTAAATCCAACGGAGTTAATGACAATGGTAAAAGGAAATTCGCGTGCTGCGGGGATTCCGAACTCTCCATTAATATCAGCAACAGCAGAAGTGTTAGTGCCCTTGATAAAGACGGTAGCTCCAGGCAGTGTTCCGCCTGAATCGTCTTTTATTACTCCCTTTATAATTTCCTGACCGAAAGACGTTCCAAGGAATGATGTTAGTAATGCCACTAACAGTAAATATCTTCTCATAAGTATTCAGTTTATTCTTGTTTATTCTAATTTATTGCCACTTCAAATTTTGCTTTCTCCTGCTTGAACCTTCTGGGGTCTGCCTTCAGAAATCCGAAATCATTTAAGGTTTCCTGGCTGTTGCTCGCAACCCATTGAAGAAACTTTAAAGCTTCGTCGTTAGCGCTGTTCTTGGAGATTGAAAGGTGTAGTTGTCCGATCGGAACATTCTTAAGATCCCCTTCTTCAAGGTTTTTCAAAAATGCGTCGAGGTTTTCGTAAAATAGTTCTTCACTGGTAACGCGCCCGTTTCCATCCGCATCGACAGGGATTATTGTCAGTCCGTCAATCTGCTTGCGGGTCTTAAGATCGAAGAGAAGACCCGGAACACTATAGGATATCGCTGTGGTGTCGTTTAATACGCCCTTAATCAGATGCTCATCCGAACCCGCAATAGCTTTACCTTTTATGTTTGCCTGCTCATAACCGAAGAACGAGGAAAAAGTGACAGGTGCTCCCGCCTTTTGAAGACGGGTATAAACAGTATAGTTCACGCTAATTCCGTTTTTTTGCTTTTTGTCGGAATAGATGTCATTGAAGTACGCTTGCTTTATCAGGTCTGTGGTCAGGCCTTTTTCCGAATAAGCCCTGGCAAACGCCGAACTCCGGTTCGCTACCGGGAGAAGAGCATATTTGGCGAGATATAGAAATTCCCTGTTTTCCCGGACTGCCTTTTCGGGTTCATATGCTTCGATGAGAAGGTCATATTTTTCCGGGTCTGTGACCGATCGGGATTCGATTATGACTGACACCTCCGGATGAGTAACCTTATATCCTTCAATCCACTTTTCAACCAGGGGATAAGAAAAACGGACGCCGGTGATCACAACTTTTTTTTCCTGTGATTGCGCAAATAGCGAACTCGTCAGAAGTACGAAAAAGTATAAGACTATTATTGAAATAAATGATTTCATATTTACTAAATTGATGTGAAGATTAATTTTTGAAATTGGTGGCTACGGAGTGCACCTTGATTACAGGCATACCACCAATACGACTGAAAACGCCGGTGCACCCGAAAGCCAGATATGAGCTATTTGACTATGGATAGCTCAAGAGCAGATCAGCAACAACAACAGTTGTTACCGATGATGTTTGTTTTTGAAATCGTCGAAGGCGAGGTAGCCTTTGACGTACGTGTCTTTCCTGTTTTCATGTTTAAAATTTTATAGTCCCAATTCTCATTGGTAGGTCTTAGCACCTTATCCCTGGTGGTGACAGGTTGCTAGAAGTTCATCGAGCCTATTCTCTCCCTTCTTCTGTATAAAATCAATCTGGTGGGAATTGATTTATCTACTAAATCGATAGACAAAAGTATATTTTAAAATTTAACCTGCAAAATTTTCCACTTTAAGTTTTGCCCAGACGCAGGAAGAAAAACAGATGCGACATTTTTTTTGAAAAAATTTGCAGGACCTTCAAAAGATGCAAATATTCCTGCTCACTGCCGCCGGGTTTACGGCCGACTGATGCCATTGTCTGAAGAATTAACTAATTTCGTTCGATTGTTCTCCGAATAATCAATCACTTAACAGGAACGCTATGCTCTCCAAAAAATGCCAGTACGCACTTCATGCGCTGATCTACCTGGCCGACATTGACAAAGAAACCTCTGTCACCATCGGCGAGATCGCCAGGGAAAAAGCCATTCCCAAAAAATTCCTGGAAGCAATTTTACTGGACCTGAAAAACGCCGGGATACTGGGAAGCAAAAAGGGAAAAAGCGGTGGCTATTACCTGATCAAAGACCCCGACCAGATCCCGATCATCGAAGTGATACGCCACATCGACGGCGCCGTCGCCATGCTGCCCTGTGTATCCCTTAACTTTTACGACAGCTGCGGCATGTGTGAAGATGAAAAAACCTGCCGGATCAATCACCTCTTCGGCCAGGTTCGCGATGCTACATTAAAGATCCTTACAACCAACTCCGTGGCGGACCTCGCGAACACCAATAAACCGGGTGGGCGGGCCGCAAACGCAAAACGTAGCTGATGTGAACAAAAAAAAAAGACCTGCGTTGCAGATCTTTTCTATTCGGAGATGAAGGTTATTAACGGACAGTACCCGTCAATTGGATTTTCTTATATACACATTTCCATACTTCGACTCAAAATTATAGGTGGGCCCTTTTCCGGGTTTTGCGGACACAAATGTGTGAAAGTCCTTCTCCTGCACATTATTGCTTCCGAACTTCGTATCCAGGTTCGTGTAGATCTCGCCAAAGTTCGTCTCCGCGATAATTTCGCCCGTAGCAGTTTCAGTTAACGCCGCGTCTACACCACCATAGGTGGAAGCAACCACCAACGGTCCCTGAAAGTTGTTAATCTCTACCATCCCATAAACTGATTCGACCCTGGTGTCCACATTGCGCGGGACCTTAATTTCCAGCAAAATATCCATGTCCACGCCATGGGACATCCTGTTAAAATTACTTTTTCCGTTTTCAGCCTGGTATTTCCGGAATTCCTCTTTGTTCCGGAAAACAATTTTCTGAGTGCCATCCACGATCGTGATCCGCTGTGGCAGGCTTTTCATGTTCTTTATCTCATTCCGGACGGTGATGGTACTTCCGGACGTTGAATGCGACAATTCGAAGGCATCGTCATTTTCGCCACCATTGATGCTGACGGAACCCCCGATACTGATTTCATTTTTGTCCCACGTAGTGACACGGATCAGTTCGGGAAAGTCGAAGTGCATCACGATCTTTTGCCCGGGTGAAACAGGAATCGTTTTGTTTATGACTGTTTGCGGATACACCTCAACTACCAGGGCGAGAGCAAGCATCAGGCAGGAAATAAATATTTTTGTATTCATAGCTATTACCTTTTAGTAAATCATAATCCTTCCATCGGCATTTACGGACCGCTAGGAAGGAGCACGATCGTTTATTTCTTTCTGAGGTATACGTTATTGTGGGTGGAAGAAAGGGTGATGTCCAGGCCACCTCCATTGATCTTACCGGTCACGTTGTCGCTGTATTTCACCATACCACCGGATTTCTCCACTTCGATTTTGAAGTCAGGATCGACAAATATTTCACCGTAAACGGTTCCCAGCTTAAGATTGGATTTTGTTCCCACCGGGAGTGCTACATCCACGTGACCATGGACCGACACAATCGACAGGGGGTTTTTGATGTTTGGTCCGAAGGATGCGTCTATATCGCCGTGTACGGTTTTAATGGTCAGGGGGCCTGTCACGTTTTCCAGTTCGACACTGTTGTGAAGGGTTGAGACTTCAATCTCGCTCTCCACATTCCTGAACTTCACCTCATCGCCGTAGGGTGAGGAATGGGAGTATGAAACCACTATGCCTTTCGGCACTTTGATCGTTACATTCGGACCATCTGTTCTTTTCAGCTGATGTACTTCGATCACGCTGCCTTTGTCCACGACGGAAAGCCCGAATCCGGTGTTGTCTTCCAGCCCATTATTGCTTATCGAACGCAGGCCTTGCGCCCTTTTATCTTCATCCCGTTTACCGTCACGGGATGTAAAGACAATTTCATTGCCGGCATAGCCTTCTATGATGACGTTATTTACTTCCTTGATCTCCAGCCTTCCCGTGCTTTTGGCAACTTTGTATTCCTGAGCGTTGACAAAGCCAACCGCAAAACATGCCAGCGCTATAATTGCGAATATCCTTTTCATTTGTTTCGTTAGTTATGAGTTATTAATCAATATTTTTTCTTCGTTCCATTTAACAGTGTGGGTGTGCCGATCTGCAGATCGTGTGAAATTTTTCAGGAAAGCTTCAGGATACCTGCCTGCGCTTCATCTTTTACAGCGGGCAGGGCCTCTTCGTCGTTCGATATCCGTTCAAGTTCCCGGGTTATGTTTTTCTCTTTCATTTCGACCATCAGGCGGATCAGGGCAATCTGGACAAGTGGGTCTTTTTGTGTGCCCAGGGACGCGATCAGCGCCTTGCGTACATGTGGCTGACGATGGAATTTTCCCAATGCTTCCAGCGCGGCAATCCGTACATTCGTGTTCGGATCTTCATTCATCGCCTGTATCAACGCATTGACAATTTCATCATCCGCTTTTTCGATGTCGTTGAAGGCTACCGTTGCGCCGAGTACCCGTTGACTTGCCGACTGCTGGTTCTCCAGCATCGCCATCATCATTTGTTTGGTGCGTTCCATCTCTTTGCGCACGGCCGCAAGTTCGTCCGCCTGCCGCTGTTCTTTACTGATCCAGAAACCGATACCCCCGCCAACGATCAATAGTGCAACGGCCGCGGCTACACGGTAGAATGAAGGCTGGAAGAAGGCACTCTTACCTTTCCCTGTTCCGGAAATTTCCTTCTTCAGCATGCTTTCAAAACCCTTTCTTAAATCCCCTGAGGGTTCAAGGTGTGAAGATTCCTGCATGGCATTCATCACTTCGCGAAGCTGATCGTGCAACGTGCGGGTCTCGGCGCTGGTCCTGATTTCCTCCTCCACGGCCAGCCGATCCGCGGCGCCAAGCGTTCCGTCGATATAATCTATCAGTAAAGCTTCGAGTTTTTGTTTTTCCATGGTGCAATCAATCGTGTTCCGTTATCCAAATGGCGTATGTTTCTGTTGCCATTTACGTTTTCTCCAGTTCAAAATAGTGTTCTCTCAGTTTGGCGATCGCACGGTGTACTTTCACCTTGATGTTTGCCACCGTGGTATCCATGATCACCGCGACTTCTTCGTACTTCAACTGCTGAAAGCGTGTCAGGATGAGTATCTCACGCTGTTCCTCTCCCAGCTTTGCCATCGATCTGTGCAGCAGTATTTCGCGTTCGTCCCACATTTCAGATTCCTCCTCAGGCATATTGTCACTTACTTTTTCGACATCCACAAAATCGGCAAACCTGTTCTTGTGAGCCTGGTAGTGGTCCGAAAAAATGTTCCGGGCTACCTGGTAAATCCACGACTGGAACCTCGCTCCTTCCTTATAACTGTTCCTGTATTTGATGATCCGCAGGAACACGTTTTGGGTCAGATCTTCCGCCGACTCCCGGTCCATCGTCATGCGCGCCAGAAAATTGAAAATGCGGCGGTTATACCGCTCGAAAAGCACAGACGCCTGCTGAAGTTCACCGCGCTTGACGGCCTCCATGATCATCTCGTCTGTCATCAGGTCAGTGCTTTGTTTCAATTTTCGTGTTAGTTACCGGGAGGCACATCAAAGGTTACAACAAGATTTGCAGATTTAGGGAGAATAAAAAAAGGAGCACGTTAACCCCGACGGGAGTCACTCTATAATAATAGGGATAATAGGGCGGATGGGGCTGATTTTATCCCGTTAATGCAGAAAAACCGCTATCCACGGGTGTTTACACCCGATTTTGAGGCATAAAGTGGCCGCCGCAAAAAAATAAAACCTGTTTACCGGTCGTGCTGGTCGCGAATCGGCGCAGGTGCAGCCTGCAAATAGCTGGTCCAGCCGTTTGCCTCCGCCGCATGACGGATGACGGCATTTCGGCGCAACAATAGTCGCGTCATATATCGTTCGAGCAAACAACGGTTGAAGATGCGGCCGCACACGCCGAAGGGCACCTCATAACTAAAAATGTCAGCCATAGTCGTTGATCCATTACGCCATTCAAAAAAATGATCGTGTTCCATACTTTTGAAAATTCCCCAGATCATGACGTCCTTAAAATGGAAAGGGCGCTCGAACGCGATAATCTTGGTGGTCAGTCTCTGGCGAACAAAAAAATGCCGGGCTTCCCAGGTTACAGTGTCTCCCCTTGACAGAAGTCCCGCCTGGCCACCGACAGCGTGCTCATCGCTTCCTTTTGTGGAAATGATATGGAGTTCAATACTTCGGGAGAGGTCAAAACAACGCTCCATAGGCGCGTTAATTTTCGTTTCCAGTTTAATATGGGTTTTCATGTCCGTCAATAATATCGCGAAGTGCGGCTTCCAGATCGGGGAACTGAAAAGTGTAACCAGCCTCGAGCAATTTACCGGGCATCACCCACCTGCTCTTTAAGATAAGTTCGGTCTCTGTGCCGATCATCCACGCGCCAAGCGTCAGCAGCCACGCCGGTGCCGGCAACCCAACGGGAACCGCACACGCCTTTCTCATGCCGCGCATAAACGCGGAGTTAACAACGGGTCCCGGCGATGTGCAGTTATAGGTACCGTTCAGGTTTTTATGAGCATATAGCCAATGGATGATCCCGGAAACATCGCGTTCATGGATCCAGCTAACGTATTGGCGGCCGTTTCCCTGCTTACCGCCGAGTCCGGAGAGCACGAGGTTCTTCAACCTGGGAAATACTCCATCGCTTTTTCCCAGCACGATACCTGTCCTCAACAAGATCTTTCGAACCCCGGGTGTTTCCTGGTCCCAAAATGCTTTCTCCCATGCCTTACATACCTCCACGGAAAAACCGGATCCCGTTTCACCTCCTGTTTCATCCATGTACCGGTCTTCCGCATGCCGGTAGATCGTCGCGGACGCACATTGGATCCAGGTTTTCGGAGGATCAGTCACTTGCCTTATCGCGTTACCCAGGGCATTCGTTGCATGTATCCTGGAATCAAGTATCTCACGCCGGTTCTTCGCGTTATAGCGACAGTTGACGTTCTTACCCGTAAGATTGATGAGAAGGTCTGCGCCTTCCAGTTCATTTATCCAGTTCCCGCCATGTTCGGCGTCCCAGACGATCGTGCGCACGTTGCCGTTGGAGGCATCCTCCCGCCGGCTCAGGATTATTATTTCGCGGGCTTTGTCCCTGTAAAAATCGGCGAGTACTCTTCCTATGTATCCGCTTCCTCCCGCCAGTATTACCTTTTTCATAAAATCGTGTTCTTTAAATTATTAACAGGAGAATCGCCAACCGGTAAAAGACCCAGGCTGCAGAGACAGCCAGTGACATGCCCAGTATCCTCACTCTTCTCAGGTGTTCGAGCAGCATGATGCCGACCACGGCCAGAAACCAGGCAGCGTACACGAACGCTGAATCGATACCTGCCAGAGGAAGCAGTAATGCAGGCAGCAAAAGCATGGCGCCCAGCAGCGAAACGGTCATCATATTTCCCAGGTAGTGAATAACCCGTTCTTTTCTGACGAGGCTTACGGTAATGAATTGAAAAACGATCTGGCCACCGCATATTAAAAATTCGCGTAACATGGTACTGGGCGGGATCAGCGGATAGAGGCGCGTTGAATAGGCCGCCAGGACAGGTGCTGTGATCAGCCACGCAAAAATAATATAGGCCCACCGGTACTTTAAATGAAAAGACGGTATGCAGCTCTCCGGTTTTTCAAATACTTTTCCGGGAACAATAGCTATCCGGTTGTAAGAAATAAAAGAGTATAGTTTTTTCATCGCCCATCGAAAAGCTGCAAACCGGAACAGCCGTTCCATCCACGGGAACCGGTTACCGATGATGGCAAAGATGCTTTCCACGCCATAGGTAACGCGGCCTTGCGCCATATCGACAAGGGCGATCTCGTTGCAGGACCGGTCCCGGTCGATCAGTGACAGTAGTTCCTGATCAAGTTTACCGAAGGGAACACGGCCTCCCGGTTCCAGCATTCCGGTACGGACAAACGCGTTGGTGTAGAGGTCGCACATGGGGCACTCGTCGTCGTAGATAATGGTATGGTTCTTTAAGGTTTTCATATCGTGTGAGGTTAAAAGCTCAGGTGGGGAAGAAAGCGACCGTTGCCGCCATGGCGGTGAAATGTGGTAAGCGCCGTAATGGTGAAGTAGAATATCGCGAGGGACCACGCCGGGACTATGAACCAGAACAACATAAGTTCACGGGTGGGAATGGTTGCGGGCAGGACAAACAGCGTAATGACATAGATCAACGTTGTGATCAGGTGTGTTTTCCGCAGGTAGTGATAGCGGGTTTTAGCCCGGAAAAGCCAGAGCGCGCTGATGAGTTGCCAGGCTCCGGTGGCGGTCTGCATGGTTAATACGGCGATCGTGATGCCGGGATTGCCGATGTTGAAAACCAGGGTGGCCGCGGTGAGGATGAACAGTATGGTCTGGGCTGAAAAATCGATGTATTTCATAATTTTCAATGTTTTCGTATTTTCAATATTTTATGAAAGTTCATTTTAAAAAAATAGCTCTATTTGAACATCTTCAGAACGGTATTCCAGAACCAGTTTTCCTCCGATTTTTCAAAAGCTTCCAGGAGGTTATCGGATTTTTCGGCGAAGTTTTTCAGGTCCCGTACCACTTTTTTGAATTCTTTGGTTTCTTCCGACCCGTCGGTTTGTACTTCGTTGACGGAGCGGAGTACTTTGAGGATAGGTTCAAGTTCTCTTTTTCGTCGTTCCTTAGCGACCTGGCGGGCGAGGGTCCAGGTATCTTTTTCCGATTTAAAATATTCTTTTCGTTCGCCGGGAACGGAGATCCGGTAAATGATATGCCAGTCGAGCAGGGCCCGGATATTCATATTGGCATTTCCTCTGGATATATTGAGGTCTTCCATAATATCCTCGGTGCTAAGAGGTTTGGTGGAGATCATCAGCAGGGCATGGATCTGGGCCATGGTCTTGTTCAGGCCCCAGCTATATCCCAGGTTACCCCAGGCCTGGATCAGTTCTTCCTTTGCCTCCTTGTATTTCATACGGTTAAATATAGCAAAAGTTACTAAACTTTCAATATTTATTGAAAGTTTAGTTTAAAAATTTCAGTCCGGCTTATCATAGACGACGACGTACCCGTTTCTCCGCGCAAGCCGGTCACCCGAACTCCGTTCCGGCAAATACTCCACACGTTGCGATTCATTCGATTGCAGCCCGCTACGATATCGTTGTCATAAAAATTACCAATAGCGCAATAGTTATTATCAATAACATTTATGCGATCTGTGTATTATAATTGTCTGAATCGAACCATTCTAAAAATTTATTACATATGACAAAAGGTATTTTATCGGTCGGCCAGCCCTTCCCGGCATTTAAGAAAACAGCCGTCGTTTCCCTGGAAAAAGGGAAAGAGTTTTTCGACATTTCTTCGGATGATTTCATCAACGACGAAAGCCGGTGGACCGTCATGTTCTGGTGGCCCAAAGATTTTACATTCGTATGCCCCACCGAAATCGCCGAGTTCAATAAGAACTTTGGTGAGTTCCGCGACCGCTCAGCCAACCTGATCGGCGCATCCACCGATTCCGAATTTGTGCACCTCGCGTGGAGAAAAAATCACGACGACCTGAAAGATTTGAAGTTCCCCATGCTCGCCGACACATCCAAATCGCTCGCCGAAGAACTCGGTATACTCGAACCCACGGAAAAAATCGCTTACCGCGCAACCTTCATCATCGATCCCCAGGGAATTATCAGGTGGGTAAGCGTATACGATCTGAACGTCGGCAGAAATGTCAAGGAAGTAATCCGGGTATTGGATGCCCTTCAGACAGATGAACTATGTCCCTGCAACTGGGAAAAGGGAAAAGAGACCCTTCACGTGTAGCGCGCGACGAGCATTCATTGAAAAAACGATACCATGGAGCAGACAAGCACGACGTATTCGGAAAGTACACAGGAATTCCTGGACTTCCTGAACCTTGACAAAGACTATAGCAGCCCGGCCCTCGACCTGCTGGAAGAGGGTAAGTCCCGTTACCTCGCCGATCTGAAGATCAATTTCAAAAATTCTTTTGAAAGCGAATTCCTGTCGAAAAAGGAGATCGCGTTACTCGGGGTTGCCCTTGCCGTAAACGCCAACCACCGGGTCCTCCTGGAATTCTTCACCAGGAACGCCTCGGAGGAAGAAGCAACCGCCGAACAAATAGCTGAAGCCGTGGCCTGTGCATCGTTGCTCAGTGCGAACAATGTATTTTACCGCTTCCGGCATTTTATGAACAAGGAAAAGTACAATGAGATACCGGCACGGATCAAAATGAATATCATGGGCCGGCCGGTGAATGGAAAAGAATTCTTTGAGCTCATCAGCCTGGCTGTAAGCGCCGTGAACGCTTGCGAAATGTGCGTAAAATCACACGAAGCATCCCTTCGCGAACTGGCAACCAAAGAGGAAAGGATCTTTGAATCCGTTCGCCTGGCAGCCGTTATCACCAGCCTGACGAAGATTATTTCATAACAACTATCTGTCTCATCAGCAAAGCCCGGGCCGGTAGTCCGGGCTTTTTTATGACCGTCGCCAGCGACCTAATTCCAGCGCACACGGATATATTTTTCATTCTTCTTGAAGTGCGGCGGAATAGCTTTCAGTATAGCATCCCGCAGCTTGATCAGGAGCATTTCTTTTACGAAACCGTTGTGTACGGCAAGACTAACCTCCCGTACCGGCTCCGGTGAGTTGAAGTGTTTAACGTGTTTGCTTTTAACATTCACCGATAGCTCCGGTATCAATGTATAGCCGTAATTATTATCCACCATGGCCTTCAGCGTTTCAAAGGAACCGCTCTGGTAATTCAGCTGATGATGCACTTTTTTGCCTTTTGTAGAGCACAGGTTTTCAACCTGGCCGCGGAAACAATGCCCTTCCTCCAGCATCAGCAGGTTGTCGTAGGTAAGGGACTTCAGGCTGATCCTGTCCTGCTGATAATATTTGAGGTGTTCGGAAGTGTATAAAAGAATCGGTTCATAAAAAACCGGGATTTCCCGGATCTCCTTGTCGTCGATCGGGGTCACCAGGATCGCCAGGTCGAGCCGGTTCGTTTTCAGGTAACGGATGATATCGTTTGTCTGAAGTTCCATGACCGTAAAAGAAGTACCCGGGTGCTTTTCAAGGAACTCATTCAGGAACCGGGGAAGCAGGTAAGGTGCCAGTGTGGGAATAACACCTAACCGGAATTCACCTTCGATCGAATCCTTCTCGTTGCGTATGAACTCTTTCAGGTTTTTTATTTCCTGCAGTATTTGCCGGGCTCTCGAAATGATCAGCTCTCCCGATCCCGTTGGTTTTAACGGCTGGCTTTTGTCGAATATTTTCACGCCCAGTTCGCCTTCCAGTTTCTTGACCATCATGCTAAGGGTGGGTTGCGTTACGTGGCAATGCTCGGCGGCTTTCACATGATTACGGTGAATATCCAGGGCGACAATATATTCCAGTTGTTGTAAGTTCATAAACTAAAACAGGATGATAATGCGATAGACAAAACTAATACAATGCCCGCACATATTGACCATATTTATCGGATGGCACAAAATATTCCGGTCGAATACGGACGTCAAACGGTCAGCACCGGGCAGACAGGAGCGGCAAAGGTTTGATTTCACAAATGAAATGTGGATTTTACTCTGGCATTATTTTTAAGCCCTAACCCGTCAAAAGCTTCTCTATGTTAAAACATTACCTGGTTGTCTCCGTTCGAAATATCCTCCGGAACAGTTTTTATTCCATTATTCTTGTCATGGGACTGGCGGTGGGCGTGGCGTCAACTCTGCTGCTGGGCCTTTATGTCCTGAACGAACTGTCCTTCGATGACTTTCATACAAAAAAGGAGAGGATTTTTCTCGTGGGTGTCGACAGTAAAGAAGGAGACGAGCAGGATCGGTCAGGCTGGACAACCCCTCCTACCGCGCCGGCTATGCAGGAATTTTTTCCTGAAGTGGAAACTACCACACGGTTGTGTTTCTGGTTTGATGATGTCGTTGTATCCAGGGGCGAAAAGCAGCACAGCGAAAAAAACATCATCGGCGCGGATTCGACGATCTTCGATGTGTTTACCATTCCCCTGATCGCGGGTGACCCAAACACCGCGTTGACACAACCCAACTCCATTGTCATCACTGAAAAAATCGCCAAAAAATATTTCGGAGATACAAACCCGCTGGGGCAAACCCTCCAGTTCGAATCTTTCTTTTCCGTATGCACCATCACGGGGATCATGAAGGACTATCCGGACAACAGTCATTTCGACGTCGAAATACTTTTTTCGTTGAGTTCCCTGAATAACATTCATTTCGATTTCAACGCCTGGCAAAATCATACGTTCAGCACCTATGCCCTGCTGCACCCCGGTACCCGTCCCGAGGATGTGGAAAGGAAAATGCCCGATTTTGTAAAATCGAATCTCGGACCCTACCTGGTGAAACGATACCAGAAGTCTTTCGATGAAGTTTATAAGGCCGGGGATTATTATAAACTGTTCCTGATGCCCCTTGATGAGGTGCATTTGAGTACGATGATCTTCGAAAACCGCGAGGGTAAACGTATGCTCACGTATGCCCTGGCAGTCATCGGGTTGATCATTATTATTCTGGTATGTATCAACTATACGAACCTGGCAACGGTACTCTCCCTTTCGCGCGCGCGTGAAGTCGGCATCCGGAAAGCCACCGGAAGCCGGAGTACTACATTGTTCTGGCAGTTCATCGTCGAATCCATACTGCTGGCGTTCTCCGGTCTGCTCATCGGTCTCGTCATCGTTGAAATCGGCTTGCCTTTTTTTAATAACCTGGCGAATCAGTCCCTCCACCTGAATTACAGCGACCCGTCGCTGATCATAACGCTGCTTACGTTTACGGTTGCCATCGGATTACTATCGGGTTTTTACCCGGCAGTTACCTTTGCCTCTTTTAGTCCTGTAAAAGCGTTGAAGGGAAATACATCCGCTAATGGAAATCGTCAATGGCTGCGAAACAGCCTTGTTGTTTTTCAATTTTCTACGTGCATCATTATGATCGTGAGTACGGTGGTCGTCTATAAGCAGCTGTCGTACATGACCAACAAGACCGTCGGATTTTCGAAAGACCAGGTATTGGTTGTGAAACGACCCGACGGGCTGGGCAAGAACAAGACCGCCTTCAAGAACGAGCTGTTGAAAAACGGGCATATAAAGAGTGTGAGCTATACGCAGACGACCCCGGGACGTTCGTTCGACGGCCACGGCCAACACTTCACGGGAACGCCGGAGCATGAGGTGCACACGATCTATCCCCTGGTTGCCGACGAGGATATTCTGCAGACGCTAGACGTGAAACTGGAGCGGGGTAAAAGTTTTAAGGATCTGAAAGGGGGTAAACCCTACGCGTTACTAAACGAGACCGCCGTCAGAAACCTCAACCTGGAAAACCCGATGGAACAAACGATCGACCGGGGTACCCTGGGGAACGACACCATCGATATCATCGGTGTGGTAAAAGACTTTAATTTCAAGTCATTTCATTATGCGATCGAACCCCTGGTGATCTATTCCCTGGATGTGGAAAACGACCCGCAGCACCGGGCCAGTTTCGTCCTTATAAAAGTAGACGGCGCGGATATCCCGGCGGTGGTACGATATGTCGAGGAAAAATGGAAAGGTCTCACCGATCATTATCCATTCGAATATTCTTTTATGGATGAAGACTTCAACAAGATGTTTGAACGGGAACGCACGACCGCGACGGTATACACTATTTTTTCTTTCATCTCCATCAGCATCGCCTGCCTTGGGCTGCTGGGGCTGGCTTCATTCTTTGTCACCAAAAGGACAAAGGAGATCGGCATCCGAAAAATCGTAGGCGCATCGGTCACGAATATCGGCGTGTTGCTGTGCAGGGATTTTATACAACTCCTGATCTTCTCTATCGCCGTTGGCTCCCTGCTTTCCGGATACCTGATGTACCGCTGGCTTCAAAACTTTGTGTACCGGACGGAGATCAGCTGGTGGATATTTGCGCTCGCAGGTGTATCGACGTTAGGTGTTGCCCTGATTACGGTAAGCTGGCACATTTACCGGGCATCGACGCGTAACCCGGTGGAGGCTCTCCGTTACGAATAGGCGAACGGGCCGGATTGTGTAATTTGCACGACATTAAAACAAAAATGGAAGATCACGCGCAGTTACCCGACGGAAACCTGCTGACCTCGCTCGTAACTATGAAGATGCCCTTCGGCAAATACAAAGGTGTTGTACTTTTTAAGTTACCGGTTACATACCTGGAGTGGTTTGCCCGTAAGGGATTCCCGCCGGGGAAGCTTGGTATGCTTCTCGCAACCCTGTACGAGATAAAATTGAACGGGCTTGAGTATCTTCTGGACCCTTTAAAGACTAACCGGTGATAAAATCACCGGTTAGACCAAACCCTAAACTATAAACAAACAAATTAATAACTGTGTTGCAGCGGCATTTCAATCGCAATCGATAGCGTCTACCTCGGCTTTATAATCAGCCTTTTGACCGGCTGTCAGACCGGGGCAATCCACCAGGTCATTTAATGTAGCTTTCAGCGCCTCGCATTTGGCGACGTTCTCAATGTCGGCGATATAGGCATTCAGCGCCGCGGTATAATCGTCGATTGAATTATCACATGAGGCCGGGGTGACTTTGTCATCGCTGCCACAGCTGAAATTCAGCGATGCCATCAGGCAACCAATAATAAACAGGGGTCTTAAATTTTTTTTCATATCATTACTATTTACAAGTGATTGGTATTTGTTTCGGATGTTTTTGCCCTCCGCTGATCAAAGGTGCATCCCTATCCAGTCATGATCAATCCCATAAAAAAGTGATTTATTAATCCCCTGTTAAAGGGAATAGCCGTTTAAACTCATTTTCCGTTTTCGTTTTCTAGAGTCACGCAACGCCGCGAAAATTCCCGCACATAGACACACGAGGCTCAGCCGGACCCACATTGAACGGAATACTTGAATTTTTCCCAATAATGCGCTCTTTCGGAATGCAGCTTTTAAAAAAAATTATTACTTTGAGTAGCATATAGCAAATTCATGAATTTTGGTTCCCGCCTGCTGAAGCTCTCTAATGCCTTAGTCCTTCTCGTCTCCTTCCCTTTCCTGTTAACGATCATATTTACAGGTGCTTTTTTGTGGACGGAATTCGAAGTGGTGCGTCATCACCTGGTTCTTATCGCTTGCTTGTCTTTCCTGTCGCTCGGCCATGTATTGGTATCCATTTTTTTTGCGAAAAAACTGTCGCGTGAGATCTCGCTGGTAGTCCGGGAAAGTCAGGAACTGGCTGATGGCAATTTCGCCGTCCAGGTTAACACCTCCACCCTGCCGGAAACAACGACGATTACACATGCCATTAATTTATTGAAGGGTGATATCAATCAACAGGCAAAATTCGCCGGTGAGCTGAAAGGTGGAAACCTGGATGCGACATATGTACCGAGGCATGAACGGGACATACTCGGGAATGCGCTCCTGCAAATCCGCGACAACCTCGTGGAAATCAAGAAGGAAGACGAGCAACGAAACTGGGCCTCGGGAGGCCTGGCCAAATTTGTCGAAGTGCTCCAGTCGGCCAAGGATCTGAAGGCGTTGTCAAACGATATCATCGTCAACCTGGTAAAAGTTATCCAGGCTAATCAGGGAACGATTTTTATTCTCGCCAAAGACGGCGCCGGAGAAGAATTCCTGGAGATGCAGGCTTGTTACGCTTACAGCAGGACAAAATATTTTTCTCAAAAAATAGCATTGGGAGAAGGTTTGATCGGGCAGGCATTCCTGGAAAACGAGACCATCTACCTGAAGGAGGTCCCGGATCGTTTTGTACGGATCACGTCCGGCTTGGGAGAGGCGAACCCGCGTTTTATTCTGATCGTACCGCTGAAGATGAATGAGACGACAGTCGGTATTGTGGAACTTGCTTCCTTCCGGGAATTCGGTAAACACGAAGTAGCATTCGTGGAAAAGATCGGCGAGAGCATCGCCTATACGGTATCATCTATGCGGGTTGCCGATCATACCCGGAAGATGGTAGATGAGCTGAATGAACAAGCCGAGCAAATGCGCGCGCAGGAGGAAGAGTTGCGTCAAAACCAGGAAGAACTTCAGGCGACACAGGAAACGATCAGCCGAAAGTACGACGCGTTGTTCAAAAAGCTGGGTGAGTTGAATCACCAGTCGCGGTTTGATCAGCTTAAATCCATCACCTCTACGAAGAAGAGGAACATCGAATATTATTTCGACATCATCCGGAGCCAGATCCTTACCTTCTCTGAAGACAGGATGATCATTGAAGCGACAAAAGCATTCACATCGGCTTTTTATAAAATGGGTACCGGCATTCCGGAGCAACAGCTCCGGCAGATGCAGGAAAGTGTGACCGGTTACTATTCATCGGAGTTTATACCCAGGTTGAATGACAACATCAATCGGGGTTCCGACCTGAACGGATACGTACCCACCGATCCGCGCGCGGTAGCACTTCAGTACCTGTACATTTCCGGTAACCCACACCCTACTGGAAAGAAGTCCAATCTCGACGATGCCCGTGACGGAAGTGAATACAGCAGTGTTCACGCCCTGTACCATCCCGTGCTCCGGAATTTTCTGGAAAAATTCGGGTACTACGATATTTTCCTGATCGATGCTGTGACAGGAGATATGGTCTACAGTGTTTTTAAAGAAGTTGATTTCGCGACCAGCCTTGTCAACGGACCCTATGGAACGACAAATTTCGGAAGGGTGGTTCAACAAGCTATGAAGAGTACCGGTAAGGAGTTTGTTAAGTTGATCGACTTTGAACCGTACGATCCTTCCTATCACGCCCCCGCGTCCTTTATAGCCTGCCCTGTATACGACGGCAATGAGAAAAAGGGAATTCTCGTATTTCAGATGCCGATCAACAAGATCAACCAGATCCTTACCGGGAACAATAAATGGCGGGAAGATGGTCTTGGAGAAAGCGGCGAGACCTTTATCGTCGGCCAGGACTACAAGCTCCGGTCTATTTCACGCGAGCTTATCGAAGACGCGGATGCTCACCTGCTTGCTCTCAAAAAGCTCAAGTACGACGAAGATGTAATACAGCAGATCAAAAAAATGGAGACAAATATACTGCTGGAAGAAGTACGGCAGGATTCCGTTACAAAAGCGTTCAATGGTATAACCGGTACACAGCTGGAAACGAGTCGCTTCGGCTTCGACATGCTTTGTGCATTTGCTCCGCTGGATATTCCCGATGTCCGGTGGATTGTCATGTCAACCCTGAAAGAAGAAGAAGCCTCCATGCGGATCAATAATCTCAGGGAAGGAAATTTTGATACCTAGGCCTTGAGTCATCTCTCCGCTGCAATCGTTAAGTCAGCCCTTTCTTATGATCCGGGTCATAGGTGTATAGTCTTCCGAGTGTCAACTTTGGTATATCATTCAAAAGGTAAGTACCAAACCAAAACATGACTCAAACATATCCTGCTCAGGACCTCAGCTCCATCACGATCGCACATGTGGCCGTCTCTTTTCCCCCCTCGATCGAGATATTTAACCGTTACAAACTTGACTACTGCTGTAACGGAAAAAAACCGTTTGCAACGGCATGTGAAACAGCCGGGCTGGACGCTGCCTCGGTCTGGGAGGAAATTCACCGGGCCACGTTCACATCATCGTCCGATGAAACCATCAAGTTCGATACATGGGGTACGCCGTTGCTGGTCGATTTTATTATTCAACATCATCATCGCTATGCCCGTGTTACTATTCCCCAACTGCTGGAACAGCTGAACAAGGTCTGCTATGCGCACCGGGATGAAAGCCCCTACCTGATCGAAGTGAAAAAAAACTTCCACACCCTGTCTGTCGATCTGCTGAATCATCTGACCGAGGAGGAAGAGGTGGTCTTTCCGGCTATTCTCACGGCAGCCGCTCAACGGGACGATACTTCCACGTTTCCCGATTCCGGTCCGGTTATCGCACAGTTGCAAAATGACCATAAAACAGCCGGCGACCTCATCAAATCCCTTCGTGCATTAACGACGGACTACACACCTCCCGACAGCGCATGTGCCACCCTCAGGGTAACCTACATTATGCTTCGCGAGTTTGACAAGGACCTGATGCGGCACATACACCTCGAAAACAACATACTTTTCCCCAGGGTTCTTCGGCAAGAGCCGACTTAGCTTTTCACGCCTGACAAATAAACAATCGGCGCTTCTATGGCATATCCCATCGATTTGTCTAATTTTCTTGTAAAAAGAAATAAAAAATTGATCCCGATACAGCTGTTTGAGCAATTCAAGGCCAGGCTGGTAAATGTCAGGAAAGGTCAGATTCTTTTTGAAGAAGGTGATCCTGCCCGTGATTTTTACCAGGTTGAAGAAGGCCAGGTGAAAATGTATATCCTGAACCCGGAAGGCCAGGAGTTCACACAGGGTTTTTTTAATCCCGGTGAAAGTTTCGGCGAGCCCGCATTGCTTGGAGGGTTCAACTACCCCAGCAACGCCATGGCTGTGCAGAAGGGCAAAGTATGGCGATTGCCAAAACCCGAGTTCCTTCTATTATTAAAAGAAAACTTCGATATCCACATAAAACTCAACGAAGTCCTTTGCAAACGACTTCAGTATAAATCAATGATCCTTACGGAAGTATCCTCATACGATCCCGGTCACCGCCTGAACACATTACTGAAATATCTCAAAGCGAAACTGCCAAAGAAGACCGGAGAGGAAAAAGTGATGATTCCATTCACGAGGCAACAAATGGCTGATATGACCGGCCTTCGGGTTGAGACGGTGATCAGAACGATAAAAAAGATGGAAAAAGAAAACAAACTGAAGCTACAAGGACATAAGATACTGTTCTGAGTATGCGCGACTTTATGTCGTCCTGAATAGTTCCTTTAACTTTATCTCGTTCTCATCCAGTTTTGAAAGGAAACGGGCCCGTCGTTCGCGGTCGTGTTCGATTTCTTCGGCCATATTTTTATAGTAGGCAATTCCCTGGAGCAGGGTCGTACAGTATTTTCCGGCATCCTTCAGTGCCTTCGCATCACTGGCTTCACACAGTTCCGCAAGATAATCGACATTCAGTTCGAGTTCCTTGATAAACATATGCGGTCTGTCCGTACGTTGTAAAACGGTTGATCGCCCGTAAATATGATCCGCCATTTGCTTGAGCGTGACTACCTTATCAAAATAAACAATATTGGGTCCTGGGCATACTGTCACAGCGGTAAGTTTCCGGATCGGTGGTAACCCGTAAACGCTCACAGCCGGGTTACTGAGTCCGACGCACAAACACTCTTTATTGACTACATCGTCATAACGTTTCCGGTATTCTTCTCCGGTGAGGTTCAGCGAATTGAGCTGCTCGATTTTTTTGCTTTGATATTTATGGGACGCCGTGCAGACAGGTTCCGTGGTAAACTCCGTGTTGGAAACCAGGTGTTTCTCGGTGCATGGACTTCCGGGTTTACCTGCTTTTATCCTTTCGTTCTTTTCCTTTTCGCCACTTGTGCCTTTCAGGTAATTAAAGCGCACACCCAACGGCGAATTTTTACTCAGGACGACATCATCTTCCCGGGCCGCGCACAACAACTGAAGCGTTTCGTCGTCAACGGTAGTGGCTTCAGGGCACAGAAGAAATGGTGTACCCCAGCCGGTACTCTCCACGTTGTATTGACGCATCAGGTACTCCGCTTCCTCATGTGTGCCGATCCCACCCTGTACGGTAATTTTTAGAGGATGTGGCTCATCGAATAATATCCCCGTTTTAAGTTCTGCCGCGGGCTTATAAAGCTGAAACAGGTTTTGTATAAGTTCTTCTCTTTTATTTTTGAATTCCTCCAGGATCGGCCCAAGCAGACTTCCATCGCTGGCAAACGCATGCCCGCCGCAATTCAGTCCCGATTCGATTCTGAATTCGCTTACCCATAAACCTTTTTTCGCCAGGAACTTCCCCTGGATGAGAGCGGAACGGTAATCGCTGACCTTGATCACGATCTTTTTATCAAATACTCCCGGTCCCTTCGCATCGAAACTATCCAGTTGTTCCAGGTAACTGAACAAACGCGGGTTCATGCCGGCCGAAAAAATAATCGAGGAGTTTGTCAGGTCGCTTTGTGCGTATCCTCGCAGCGCAGCTACGGCGTCGGAAGAATCCGGGGCAATCGTACCGTCTTGACCATGATTATCCTTATCAACCTTCGTCATGATGTTTACGTCGATGGATCCGGCGACCACCCTCGTCCTTAGGTATTTTTCAAGGGCTGCTCTCGTTGTTTCCTCGGACCCGGTCATCCTTTCATAAACCTGCCGTAACGCGCTTGAATCCGGAAGCATTTCCATGTACTTAGAAATCTCCGAACCGGCTTCAAAAGCTGATGTCCTGACTTTTTCTATTTGTTCCTGAACAATTTTGTGAACGAGGTTAAGGTAGTCGGTTATCCTTTTAGCGCGGTAGTCTTCCTGTTTCGGAGTAATGGGTACATACGGTTCCTTGCGCTCTTTGTAATAATGCAATCGCATCAGTTCAACCAATTTGTCCTCGATGATTGAGATGGTGGAGTCGATCCCATAGCGCGCTACCTTGACGGGAGAATCGATCGTAAAGGCTAATCCCATGACCGGAATGTGAAACTGATGAACAGCGTTCATAATTTTTTTCCGGAAAGTTCCCGTTAACATACCGGTTAAAGTATGATTAAAATCATCTTCACAAAAAAACAGATAAGGAACGGTATGGTCTACAGGCAGCCGTTGGTTTTATACCGTAAGGTTCATTTTGTGCTGAAATACCCCTGCTATGTTCTTCGCCCTTTCCTTGATCTCCTCCGCCATGCTACCCCGGAAATTCCCGTTTACGGTCTCTTCAAAAATTCTTAACCAGGCGGCAAAGTGTTCCTGTTTTATCTTCAGGTTCACGTGTTTCCCAAACGGGTTGCCGCGATAACTTTGATCGCCAAGCATCATAGTTGCCCAGAAGTCATACATTACAGGCAGGTGTTTTTCCCAGTCGACGTGTTTAAAATGCGGCGCAAGCAACGGGTCTTCATTAACACGCTGATAAAACCGGTCAACCAGAATTTCTATGTCTTGCCGGGTGTGGATGTCGTTAGGTTCTGGCATGAAATGGATTTACGATTTTAGATTTATGATTTGCGATTTTATTGCGGGGGTGGTAGGAGGACCTGGTCGATGATGTAGATGATTCCGTTGGACGCGGGGACGATGCCGACTACGGCTGAACCATTGACCGATATTTTTTGCTGGTCTTTTCCGACGGTAACATTCCTGCCGTTTACCTGGTTGAGGGTCATTCCACTCCGGATCATATTTTCACGGATCACACCGACGTATACGTGGTACTCCAGGATCTCTCTCAACTTGTCCCTGTTCCCGGGCTTCACCAGGTCTTCCACCGTGCCGGCCGGGAGTTTGGCAAATGCTGCGTCTGTCGGGGCGAAGACCGTAAAAGGTCCGGCATTCGAAAGGGCATCCACGTATTCGGCGGCTTTCAATGCAGCAGCCAGCGTCTTATGATCCGGTGATGATACCGCGATCTGCACAATATTCTGCTGCGACTCATCATCGCGAACTCCGGATTGTCCCTGTCCCTCTACGACCGTTTCCACCTGCGGGGTTGTCGGTTTTGACTCAGGGGTGCACGCCGCACAGATGACAAGCGCTAAACCGATCATACTATTTGTTTTCATATTTCTGGGGTTTATACCGAAATATCACGATCACGATTCAAAGGAACATATGATCACAATCATAACGCCACACCATGCTTACAGGTCCTTACGCGAGAATATCGAGGCAGCTATCCGGAAAGGAAGCGCCACCCAGACGATCAGAATAGAGAGAGAGAACGCGATACCCGTATTGTTGCCGAAAAATTCTTTATAAAATGCTCCCGTATAGCCCATGAGTGCGGAAATATCGAGTTGCAGCAACATGACGATCCGCGCCAGGTCGACGGGATTAAAAGCGATCAGAACCAGCGTCACCTTCTCCAGCGGGTAATCATTAAAACTGTAGATCACCCATAGCAGAAGGCCGTCATACAGCAGGGAAAAATAGAACCAAAAAAGAAGCGCTATCCCGATAGCCTTGGCTTTATCGCGGGTCAGTACGGAGGAGAGGAAAGCAAGGGATACAAAAACGAGTGTGAGGATTACACCAGTAAGCAACAAGGTGATGATACTGGAGTCGGCGCCGAACAACAAGGCCGGGAAACCAACTCCTGTAACGTAGGCCATACACAACGCTATGGAAACGGACAAGTACTCGCCGAAGAATATCACCTTACGGTTTATCGGCTGAGCCAGCATCAATTCGATAAATTCGTATGAGTTGAAAAAATGAATCGTGGTAAAAACGATACTTATCAAGGGCACCACCATCAGAACGACGTTCAGTAAACTCAGCACAACTTTAGCCGAATCATTGTCGATCTGAAACATGGCGAAGGTGCTGGTCATCAGGAACAGGGTATACACGAGGATAAACCTCGTACGGAGGAGGTCATAAAATATATACTTGATTACCTGTGTCATGTTAATCTGCGATTGAGTCTAATAATTCTTTCTGACGGATCAATGTCGCGATAGCCTTGCCCAGTCGCTTTTCATTCGTTTCCTCCTTCAACGCATCGATCGTATTGTTATACTGCAGCTTTCCCTCAAAGATGTAGATGATATCGGTAGCCAGCTCGTCCAGGTCATTCAGGATATGGGATGTGATCAGGAGCAACTTCCCCTTCACTTTCTCACCGTGGATTTTTTCCTTCAGTATTTCCGCGGAGACGGGATCAAGGCCGGCGGTGGGTTCGTCCAGTACAAGAACAGGTGGATTAAAAAGAAAAGCGAGGGCAGCGCTTACTTTTTGCCGTGTTCCACCCGATAAGGAATGCATTTTTTTGTCGTACATCTTATAGAGTCTGAACGCATCGATCAGCTCATCATCCGTTTTTTCGCCAGGTGGCCGGATGTTTTTCATCATATCGATGAGTTGACCGATACTGATATTATCGGGATACCTTCCGATCTGGGGCATATAGCCAATCTTTTCGCGGTACCTCCATTCATTCAAAATACTTTTTCCGTCAAAGATGATCTCACCCGACGTCGGTACAACCAATCCCAGCAGGCATTTTATCAGCGTTGTCTTGCCGGAACCGTTCGGTCCGATCAGGGCATAACTTCTGGAAGGTTTCACTTCCAGGTTCACCTGATCCAGGGCAGTCAGTCTCCCGAATTTTTTACATATGTTGTTGAACGAGATCATAAGGTTTCATTGACGGTGTATCATCTTTCAGGTTCTCGGGTGTCATCGCCGGTATAGCCTTTTCCGCGCGATCCATGAGAAACACGAGGAAACTTCGCCATAACAACACGGCCGTCGGAATACGCTCGACGATCATTCCGTACATGCTCACCGGCCTGAACGGAACATCTCCAACGGAATCCTTATTGAGGTCGTATCCTTCATACTTATCCCAGTAATTGCTATTGATGTTATTCAGTACCAGTGTTCCATTGGTGACAAGGTCAAACGTATTAGCCTTGAAATTATTCCGGTGAAAGACGTTGTCATCACAACTTGCCTGGAGTCTGACGGCGTAACCATTTTTCGCGAACGTATTTTCAATGAACTCGATCCTGCTGCTGCCTTCCATATAAATTCCGACAGAGTTCGTCGTAAACCGGTTGCCAATCACAAAACTGTCGCGGATGTCTTTCAGCAACAGGCCATACGAAGACGATCCCCAGTTATGTTCGAAGGTATTGCCGATCATCTTTACGCCCTTCGTATACATAACCGCCACGCCGGCACCGTTGTTAATGAAAGAATTATTCCTGTATTCGTCGTTGTGTGAAAACATAAAGTGAAGGCCGTATCTCAGGTTACCTTCGCTGTGATTGTTTGTAATGAGTGAACGGGTTACGAACTCGAAATAGATACCATCGCGATGGCCTCTTATGGTGTTGTTGTGAACGGTTATCATTTCACATTTCCAAAGGTGAATTCCGTTTCCGATCTGGTGCTCTGCCTGTGCGTTGGCGTGCAGTTGATTGCCTTCTATCCGCGACCGGGAAGAATTCGCAAAATATATCCCGAAGAATGTGTTTTCAAAGCGGTTGTCCACGATGCGGATAGCCGAAGCATCCAATACTTTGATCGCCGCAAGGTCGTTGATACTGGCCACACCTGTGTCTATAAACTTCAGGCCGGTGATGACAACACTATCGGAAACGACCGTAAAGATCTCAAATTTGTTCTCTCCGTCCAATATTGGAAAGCCCTCTCCAATCAGCGAAACAGGTTGACGAAGGATGATATTTCCCTCCCGGTAAATACCCGGTTGAATAAGGACCGTGTCGTGCGGAAGGCAGAGGTTGATACCCTTCGCAATGGTCTGAACTTTTTCTTTTGGTCCCACCCGGATAACGGCTGCATGAGTGTTCATATTGAACAGGAAAAATGAAATGCAGAACAGGAGACCGTACCTTCTCATCTGAAATCAGTTTTGGTTAAGCAGGCTGACAACACCGTTCCAATCCATTACTTTGCCTTGCCATTCTTTGTTGGGGATTTCCAGTTGGTCGCGGCGGGAAAATGCGGCGACCTGGCTTGCCATCGGACTTCTGATCTTCGCGGCGTAAACATAGACCGCGCTCTGCGCGTCGACCAATACTTCCGGCTGCGCAAAATCGATCACCAGGCTTCTGGCGATATTTTCCTGCGGCTCATAGTCGGAGTTATAAAAACTTATCATGCAGTTCAGGTCGTCAAATTTATAAACCTTGCCTTTTAGTGTGACGATCTCCGCGCCGAACTTCTTATCCATCAGGGTCATCTTGCATGTATAACATCCGTCTTTTCCATAGACGAGTGGTTCAGGACTCTGGCTGCAGGCGAGAAGAAAAAGTGATAATGGAAGAAGTGAAAGTATCTGTTTCATATTTTTTTTTTCACAAAGAACAATTCATAAACGAGTACAGCAGCCGTTAGAAGCCCGGCGGCCAGGAACATCCATCCGCCGACATCGGGTCCCGAGAACGCGGTGAAATTCAGCAGTTGTTTCGTTCCGATGAGAGGTGGCTGATATTCCATTCCCGGAACGACAATAGGCGCCTTCGGATCGAGATTATGGCCGTAGTCATATCCCCACAAATAAAAATCGGTTAACGCCCCCGCTCCTGCTGCGGCGATAAGAAGCATGTAAATCCAGAGGATCGTTCGTTTGCCGGCAATGGCGGTGATTATACCCGCTCCGATAATGAACGCGACGATATAGATCATGTACTGAAACTCCGGGAACATACCAACTTCAATATGTTTCATCCCGATGTAGTGATTTAACGCACTGATGATCTTCACATCCCCCGAAAGGGTATTGATCCATATCTTCATTTCAAGGCCTTCCGGATATTGTGGCGCCCACATGAGGATCTGCCAGAGCGGAACAAAATAGGCAGATACCATTAGCAATGCGGACAGGGCAATGATACCGCGCGAGACTGGTTGCAAGTTGTTCATTCGTTGTTTGTTTTTAAGTCAGCCCCGCTCCCCGCAAAGGGAACGGAGCCTTCAACCTGTAAACTATTGCTGTCTACTTACCTGTGCCCGCTGCCGGTTCTTCAACCACACCGGTTGAAAATTTCAAAGGTGTTTTACTGCCTGCCGGTGAAACACGGATATAACCTGACATCTCCTGGTGAAGGGCGGAGCAGAAGTCCGTGCAATAGAAAGGAGATACCCCCACTGCCAGGGGTTTCCACTTCAGTGTTTGCGTTTCTCCGGGCATGATCAATATCTCTGCGTTGGCAGCACCTTTGACTGCGAAGCCATGAGGCACATCCCAGTCCTGTTCAAGGTTTGTAACATGAAAGAATACATCATCGCCGACCTGTACACCTTCGATATTATCAGGAGTCAAATGTGAACGGATAGCCGTCATGTACACATGTACCTGGTTTCCTTTGCGTTCGACACGCGCCTGGCCTTCGCCTTTTGCCGCGTATGGATTTTCATTTTCCTCGATCTTGTAGATCTTTGTTGAACCCGCCGAGATCATACTCGCCGGAATAGCTTCCGCATAGTGTGGTTCACCCGTTGTGGGGAAGTCGAGGAGTAATCTCATTTTGTCTCCGGAAATATCGTATAACTGCGCGGATTGCGTGAGCTCCGGACCGGTCGGCAGGTAACGATCCTTTGTGATCTTATTATAAGCGATAACGTACTTGCCATGCGGCTTTGATGTGGGGCCGCCGGGAACACTAAGGTGCCCGATGGAGTAGTAAGTAGGCACCCTGTCCAGGATCTCCAGTGTTTTTACATTCCACTTCACAATTTCAGACGACACAAAGAAGGACGTATAGGCATTTCCTTTCTCATCGAATTCCGTATGAAGAGGACCAAGGCCCGGCTTCTTTACTTCACCGTGTAATGCCGCTTCGTACTTTATTACCGGTATCCCGTTAAAATCACCTTCGAATGTTTTTTGAGCAATGGCATTCTGAAGTTTTGAAAAGGAGAAGACGGGCATCATCGCGGCCAGTTTTCCGCTACCTACGATATACTCTCCGGAAGGATCTACGTCACAACCGTGCGGCGATTTCGGACAAGGAATAAAATAGACGATATCCGCCAGTTCCTGAACATCCAGTACCGTTACCTCCTCTTCCATCGTGGAAGTTGCCGAATGCGTCTTTTCACTGTACACATTGTGTGCATATTTGACTTTTTCAACTTTCCCTTTACCCTGAGCCAGATACTCCTCGGCTTTTTTCCAGTTCACAGCCATAATGAAGTCTTTATCTTTCTGGGAAGCATTGACTTCAAGCAATGTATAGGCCTGTTCCGTATTGTAACAGGAAAAGAAAAACCATCCGTGCGACGGTCCTTTTCCGGCGCGGCTCAAATCGAAATTAAAGCCCGGTGTACGCAGCTGAAACGCGATATTCATACGTCCTGTCTGCGGATCAACCTTGATAAAACTGATCGAGCCTTTGAAATTTTCCTTGTATGAATCAATCGGAACATCCTTTCCACCCATGGGAACACTAAACCGCGTTCCGGCTACGAGGTACTCCGTGTTTTCAGTAATAAAGGGCGATGAGTGATTTCCGCCGCTATTGGGGATTTCAAGGATTTCTTCTGTCCTGAAAGATTTGAAACTTACGCGTGCTACGCGGGGTGTATTATTACCGTTTGCAAAAATCCAACGACCATCGTGTTCTCCTTTTGTTGTCGACAAAGCTATATGATGAAGATCATCCCAGGGCACGAATCCATTGGAAGTATTCAGCATGGGTTTTGTTTCTTCACTGAACCCATATCCGCTTTCCGGTGACACGGAGAACACAGGTAAAATTCTGAACAGCCTTCCGGAAGGAATACCATAGATACCGATCTGACCGTTGAATCCACCGGATACGATATTGTAAAATTCATCGTACTTACCTGGGGCAACATACACTTTCGAAGCTGCGTCGCCCATGGCAACGTCAGCCGGTGCCTGCGGCTTACAATTATATAGGGATACAGACGTCGTACCGATTAACAGTGCGACGAACAGGTTTTTTATAGTTTTCATTTTTCGGGGTTTATTTGTTATTTCTCGCCGTCATTTTGTCGCATGAATTCCAGAATATCACGCGCATCACCAATGGAAACGTTCTGGTTCGGCATACGCATGAGACAAAGTTCGAGCAGCTTTTGCGCTTCGGGGTCCTTATCGAGCATGATATCCACATTGGTGACCATATTCATGATCCACTCAGGCTTCCTTCTCTTCGTTACATCCTTCCATCCCGGCCCGACTACACGCTGATCGTTGAGTTTATGACATGCCTGGCACTTCATTTCATAGATCGCTTTTCCTCTTCCGATCCGTTCCTGTTCGAGCGGACTGTTCAAGGTTACCGTAGTTACCTGGCCAATGCCCTTGGTTATATCGGTATTCTCCGCTACCGCATTTGCCTTGGGCGCCTCGGTGCCGGCGTTCGATTCCACAGGTTTATCAGGCGCACATGCCCCCGACAAAACCACAATGAGAAAAGGAATTATTAACTTTTTCATAGCGTGTTGTTAAGTTTTGGTTATAGTCTACAAGTGCTTTCGAATGCTAAAGTAGTGCGGTCGTGAAGGCCATTCGTATGATCGAGATCACAAGAAAAATGTGATCTTATGCACCCGCTCGGTTCTATTCTATAATTGCAGCTATCCCGGGGTAGGCGAGTAAGTTACGGCATTTTTCGGAGGGATTCCGGTATATATCCGGAAATGTATATTACCTGGATTTCGGGGCGAAAAATCCCCATATAAAAAATACGATACCAATCACTAGTAACAACGAAAAGAAGCCCGTTAACAGGTTTGTATCGGTAAATAAGAGCTTTTTTAGAAAGGGTAAGCTGCCGCCAAGCATCGCAAGTTCCATGCCTCCAAAGCCTGAAAGTACAAGTGACAGGCATACGCCCGATCGTAACTTCACCCACCCCTGTTCAATATACCAGGCGATCAGAAAAAATGTGATCGTTCCTACCAGCACAAGATGAAGGTATGCGATAATAAACGGACGCGTTTCATAAGCCAGTCTGGCAATTGACGGATGGGCGGAAAGGAGTTGTAGCAGAGCCTTCAAACCGAATGATACCAACGAAATCATCATCAATACTTTCGCCGCTCTTTCGATTCTTGGCGTGATTCTCCGCATGAGAACTATAAAATAGAAAACAAATAACAATTGAAGCAGGGCGCCTGTCAGTCCCAGCACATTAAAGAACCAGCCCGGATCCGCCCAGAGCACAGACAGAAAATAACCTGGAAAAAGCGAGATGAATAAGATCCGTCCGGCCCTTTTTACTTTCGCATGGTTCTGCAAGTAATCACGGTCTTCCATGAGTTTCAGGAAAAGGCTCAGCACGCCGAAAACAAAGACCCCGTTATACTGAAAATGCAAATAATAATAGACAGCGAAGTAATACCATTTTGTCTGCGCCAGGCCGTTTGCAGCGATGGGCCCAACGGCGAGAACACCGGCAGAGGAAACAGCAAAAAGGATCAACGATCTTTTTGCAAACCAATGTGATGCTGTTTCGGGTAGCATTCCCGTATCCCTGAAAAACCAATACGTGCAAATCCAGATCGCCAGGGTATGCAACGCAGATAGTGAGATCGAAACCGGGCCGTATCCCTGAAGGGGAAAAGAAACAAGCATACCAATAAGCAGTACCTGAACAAAGAAAAACAAATACCTGTAGCGTTTAGCCTTATAAAGGTCGAAATGCCAGATGTATGCCAGGAGCAATACATTAAAAATCCAGCCCAGGAACATCATGTGGGAGTGGGCATGCAACCAATAAGGAAATTCAAGCCATTCGAGAGGTGAAACGAAATGCCAGCGAAGTAACAAGCCGATACAGGATGCGACCAGGAAAAAAAAGAGGGGGATGCTAAACTGCGTTTTCATACCTGATCCTGCGGATGGTGTTGATGAACAGCATCGCAAAATAAAACATTATACTACCTGCTGTGATCCAGCCGCTGAAAGGTCTCACCGGGAAAGGCAAGACCATTACATCCGCCAACACACGAAGTATAAGTGACAATAGGATACCGCCCAACGGCAAATATAACATTGAATGGTAGGGTCTGACCTTTAACGCCAGGACGCCCGGCAGAATAACCGGCCCATGGGCAAAGATCATGGAGAATGTAAAGCCTATAAAAAAAGTATGGACCATTGCGTCGTAAGCGAAGGGCAGATCGGGAAGGGAAACGACCAGCGCGCCCGTGAGCATTAATGATATATAGCCTCCCGAAAGCGCGATAGCGGAAAATCTTGTAACACCGTTCTTCCCGATGGCTATCGAAATAACATCGTACCTCAACAGCCAGGCGGCGATAGCCACAAGGCTGATGCCCGACACATACCTGCCGGCACCGTGAAAGGGTAGCAGGAGGCCGAGGAGAAATAAAACCATCAGACCGACGAGAAGGTTCTTCCTTTGTTTCGGGACGGGAAGAAACTTTGTCAGTTCCATCCTTTCACCTACGATTATAAATAAAACAAAGCCCATCCACCAGGGAAACACCATGGGATAGAATCTTTTAACGATCAACAACGTATGCCCGGTAATAAGGCAGCATGCGCCGGCTACCATCAGCCAGAGGGAAATATCCGTCGGCTGCCTCCGGAGATACAGGATAAAGACGAACAGAAGACCAGCCGCTCCTGTCAAAAGGAATAGTCGCGCGACGGGGTAAAATTCCGGAAAGATCATTAACAGGCTTAGTGCATTGATTAAGGGAAAAAGGAACAGATACTTATTCTTTAACGGGATTACTTTTTCCAGCAAGATCAATGTACTCAGGAAACCGCCTACCATAATAGCGCCGTGGTGGGCAGCGACTGACCCAACCGGGATCGTCCAGCCCATCCGTATCAGTCCCGCGATGATACCCGCGAGTAGATTGACGAAAGCGAAGAGCATTAACGGAAAACGAGATCTCATTGCGTGGCTTATTTGCGGGTAAAGGTAGTGCCATCCATATTCCCCGAATATGATCCGGATCAGTATAACCGCTATGCTTTCGGGATTACCGGACAGGTTCCTTCAGCTATCTTTTCAGGATCCAGCCACGGAATGCACGCTCAGTTTCCTTTCAGGACATAAGTGCTTCCGGCACTCGTTGTCAGATCGTACTGATAAGACATCCCGGTACCTGGCGAAAGAATACCGGGTGAATCCGGCAGAACGGGTTTATAAAACGGGTTTTTATTCTCGCCTTTTGCTTTCTTCAACGATGGAGCTGATCGCAATGGTTGATGAACCAGCACACGGGTATTTCCGCCGAGTGCCGAATGGACCTTTACCTCCTTTACTTTTCCATTCATCCATTGTATATCTACCGTAAAGCCGCCGCGGGCTTTCAAACCGGTTACACGGCCATTGCTCCATTCGTCGGGCAATGCCGGAAGAATATGGAGAACGCCGTCATGGCTCTGGATCAGCATCTCGGTGATTCCCGATGTACCACCGAAATTTCCATCGATCTGAAAGGGAGGATGTGCATCGAGCAGGTTCGGATAGGTGCCACCGCCGTTCGCGTAGTTGGTGCCCTCTACACCCGTCAGTTTAAGTTGCTCCCGGATAAGTTTATGCGCATGGTTTCCGTCATGCAGTCTCGCCCATATATTTATCTTCCATCCTTTGCTCCAGCCTGTTCCTCCATCGCCGCGTAACTCCATTGATTTTCGCACGGCAGCCGCAAACTGAGGTGTGTGAAGAGCAGAGATCTGCCGCCCCGGAAATAATCCGAACAAGTGAGAAATATGGCGGTGCTGCGGATCCTCGTCCTCCCAGTCTTTATACCATTCCTGGAGGTTACCCTTCCGGCCTATCTGAAGGGGAAACAGTTTACTCCGCTTTTCGATAAGTAAATTTCTGAATTCCGCGTCAGTTGCCAGATGTTCGGAGGCTTGTATCACGTTGGTGAACAAATCCCAGATGAGGGACATATCCATTGTAGTCGCAACGGATATGGAACCCTTAAAACCTTTGTCGGTGATAAAAAAATTCTCGGGCGATGATGACGGTGCCGTCACCAGCTTTCCATTCCCGTCTTCGATCAGCCATGCCGAGCAAAACAGTGCTGCTTCTTTCATGACCGGGTAAGCAACATCCGCCAGGTATTTTTTATCGCCCGTAAACTGGAAATGTTCCCATAAATGCTGGCACAGCCACGCACCGCCTACCGGCCAGTTAGCCCAGGATGGACTTCCGCTCATCGGGTTTGTTGTCGCCCAGATATCGGTATTGTGATGTACGGTCCAGCCCGGCGCATGGTAGAAGTTTTTTGCCGTTTCACGGCCCGTCACTGCAAGACGTTGAACGAGGTCCAGCAATGGGGTATGCAGTTCCGATAGATTGCCGGACTCTGCCATCCAGTAATTCATCTCGGCGTTGATGTTGGTTGTAAAATTACTGCTCCACGGAGGACGTACATGGTTGTTCCATATTCCCTGAAGATTGGCCGGAATCCCACCGGGCCGCGACGAAGATATGAGCAGGTAACGACCGTATTGAAAGTACAACGCCTCGAGGCCGGGATCTTTTGTACCCTCTGCATATCGAGTCAATCTTTCAACCAGGGGAACTGTCGACAGCGAAGGTCCATCCAGTTTTAGTGTTACCCGGTTGAAATATTTCGTGTAATCTGCGATGTGATCCCTCTTTAACTCGTCAAAACTCCGGGAGAATGCTTTGGCGAGGTAATCCGCGGCCAGTTTACTTTCGTCTTTTCCGTCTTTGTCCGGGCATTTATCATAACCGTTGTAGCTGGTCGCGGCGGACAGAAGCAATAACACATCCGTCGCGCCGGAAACGTGGAGGCCTGCATCATCCGCCGTGATCGTACCATCGTCGCTCCGGGCTTTTACACGGAGCTCAAACCGCATACCTTTACAATTTGCGGCATCGTTGTAAACGACAGGGATCTCCATCGTCTGCATATAACTTGGATCCGTGTGCGACGGGGCGCGTCCTTTCATAACCAGTTCGCTGGAACTGATCACATCATTTTTCACTTCGAGAGGACTTTGCGTACGGGCGGTGAATGTCAGTCCGTTCTTTTTACCCGAACGGAGGCGAATGACAATTACCTGGTCGGGAGCGGAAACAAATACCTCGCGCGTGTATTCCACACCTCCAACGGAAAAGCGCGTAGTCGCGATCGCATTGGAAATATCCAGGTCGCGGTAATAGTTCTCGGGAGTGCCGTCAAGGTTCTGCCGGATGAGGATATCACCAAGCGGTTCATAGGATTCGGTGAATGGCCCTTGCAGTTTCGTCGCCAGTTTCTCCGCAGCTTCGTAGTCTTCCCGCAATAGCGCTTCTCTTATAGCCGGCAGGTTGCGGACAGCTCCGGGATTAGGGTTTGTATTTACCGGCCCGCCTGACCACAAGGTTTCTTCATTCAATTGAATGAGTTCCTCGTCCACTTTTCCAAATACCATGGCGCCGAGTCTTCCATTACCTACCGGCAGGGCCTCGTTCCAGTTACGGGCGGGAGTATCGTACCATAATTTAAGGTCATTCTGCGCAAGCGATGGCACGGCAAAAAAAATCGCGAGGATCGGAAGAAAAATAGCCAAGATTCGAACGGTGGTCATGGTTGAGTCTGTTGATGTATGAACGACCGAAGATAATAAAACCACGGCGAATTGCCAGCCTGCGACACCGTGTTCTGTCTCACCGGCCGCTATTTTACATCGGCATACTCAAAGTCGATACTTGACGGGTCATTCTCAATACGTCGTTTCGTAACATGACCGTGCGAATTGTATTCATATGAAAATTTTTGCTCCGCACCTGTGCCATTCTCATGCATCAGGCGAACGAGGCGGGGATTATTCCGGAAGAAACGAACCGTTGGATGTTGTAAATTATTCAGGAACAGGTATTCGGGGTTAACCTTATCATCAAAGTCGTGGTAAGTGATAGTTGTCCTGAGCTGAAATGCATCTTCCTGGTAAATGAACTGCCGGGTTTCAATGAGGTTGTGGTTACCGTTGTAAGTATATCGGTATTGGGTAACCGGTATCAATTGTTTTTTTTCTCCGCTGTCCCGCCAGGTGATATCGCTTATCAGCTTCGACTCGGTATCATAAGAGTATGCATGAAACTCTTTCAACGAATCGCCAACGAACATGCTGGTCTCGGTCAGTTCTCCCTTTTTTCCATAGGTGTATTGAAACGACCAGATGGTATTATCCCGGGACTGAATCTCTTTCAGCCGGTTGCCTTCATAGATAAGGTCGTGAACATTTTCGAAGGTACCTTCGTCGGGGTAGGTAACCCCGGAAACAAGGGTTGTCACTTTTCCCTGATCGTCATATTGCAAGATCCGGTAACTTAAGCCTCCGGCGAAGTGATTAATTAATTTTTCAGGGCGTATGTCCGGCTCCGATGGCTGAACGGTATGGTCTTCGCAAGCCGATAATAAAATAACCCATAACAGGGGAAGCAAATAAAATGAGGATGAGGGTCTCATGGTTTTTTTTCTTTCAGACAAGAGTAACGGGAAAAAGGTTGGAAAGGATTCTATAATTTTATGTAACATTTCTTTGTTGGGGATCATCCGAATTATTTCCCCCCGCATTGTTGGATTTTCGCTTCGTGCACCGGATGTTAACAACGGTGGACACACCCGTGCAATGAAAGCTCATTCAGCGGGGAAAATACAAGACGGGATCGTGAGGTAAAGCCGGGCGATTTTTTATATTTTCATAGAAAACAGACATCCAGGCCCGCCGGACCAAATATGACCACCCACTCTCCCAACCCCGTGTGCCTGAACTGCAGCACGCCCTTGAACGGAAACTTTTGCGTCGAATGCGGGCAACCGGCGAGCACCCATCGTTTCACGCTCAGGCACATCATGCTGCACGATATGATTCACGGGCTCGTACACCTCAACAAAGGTTTCTTCTTTTCCGTTAAGGAGCTTTTTACCCGGCCAGGTACGTCCACCAGGGAATATGTGGAAGGAAAGCGGGTCAATCACCTCAATTACCTTTCACTGCTTGTCATCATCATCCTCGGATATTCTCTCGTCGAACATGCTACTCCCTTTCACTATGCCGATCTGAGCGATACGGACAAGGAGGTGATGAATTCAATGGAGTTATTGTTAAAAGACCATCCCAAAATTCTTTTCATCGGCGTCATCCCGTTTTACGCGTTGTTCAGTTTTCTTTTTTTCAGGAAAGCAAAACAGAACTATGCCGAACACTTCGTCCTGAATACATTCAAGGCTTCGGCTAACCTCGTGCTAAACATTATTTTCCTCGCGATTGTCTCTTTTGTCAAAAGTGCCGCCGTTGTTGGCGGAATCAACCAGGCCCTTAGTTTAATCGTATTGGGATACGCCACATTTTTCTACTATCAGTACTTTTCCGTGTTTTACCAGAATAAGATACTCCTTGTCCTCAGAAGCTTTCTCTGTTCCTTATTGTCCACTCTGCTGGTTGTCGGAATAGTTATCCTGTACCTGTATAAGACCACCGGTCACGCCTAGGTGACCGTCATAAGGTCATCATCCGCGGACATAGACCGGCCGTCGCGGTCGGGATCTAAAAGGTCACGACAGAGTAAACGCCGGAAGGTACATGATCTTGCCGCCTTGTTTTGCCGATTCGTGAGCCAGTATTCCAACGCAGGTGATATTTGCCGATTGTACGGCGTTGGGATAAAGTACGGATTTGTTAACTAATGCATCTACAAAAACATGAACGAGGTGCGGATGTGAACCTCCATGTCCAGCTCCCTGCGTAAACGAGAGGTGCTGGTGATCATCCGCATCATATACGCCTTTTGTGGTAAAACGTTGAATGGGCTGCGGCAGGCGTTCGGCATAATCCGGACTGTGAACTTCTTCCGGGATTTCCGGTTCGGGACGTTTAGCCGTGTGAAGCACCAGCGGCTGTCCTTCGATCAGGGGCCACTCCACGGATTTTTTCGAGCCGTAAACTTCGAAACTTTCCCGGTACTGGCGCGCCACATCGAACAACGAGCGGTATACATGCGCGCTCAGGTCGGAATTCCTGAATTTGATATGAGCCGTCTCTACAGCATAAGGCGAGTTGTAATGGTGATGAAGCTCTTCCCGGATGGTTCCCGATCCAAAACAGGATACGTACTCCGCTTCGCCTCTGACCAATCCTAACACCGGACCAACGCAATGTGTCGCATAATACATCGGTGGCAACCCCGGCCAGTAGTTGGGCCATCCATCCATATCCTGCTGGTGACTGGCCTTTATAAACTGAACCTTGCCCAGTTCTCCTTTATCGTACAATTCCTTCATAAAAAGAAATTCCCGCGCATAGACCACCGTTTCCATCATCATGTACGTGAGTCCCGTTTCTTTCGTAAGGCGGACAATCTCCTCGCACTCTTCCACTGTTGTGGCCATCGGAACGGTGCAGGCCACATGTTTGCCCGCCTTTAGCGCCTTTATCGACTGGATGGCATGGTCGGGGATAGGCGTGTTGATATGTACGGCGTCTATTGATTTGTCGAGTAATAATTCATCGTAAGAAGTATACCTTTTTTCGATCCCGAATGCATCTCCGATCTCATGAAGTTTTTTTTCGTTCCGCTGGCAAATTGCCATGAGGTTGGCATCCGGATGTTTTTTGTAAATAGGAATAAATTCAGCACCGAACCCAAGGCCTATTATGGCTACATTGATCTTTTTATTGCTCATAGTTTTCGTTGGTAAACAATTCTTTTAAAAACGCAATTCCTTCGGCCGCAAATCCGTCCTGGCTTGCCGCCAGATTTTTCCAGATACATACAGCGCCCGCAAGCTCCTTAATTTCGGGTGTAAAACTCTCAATTGAAACGGCACCTGTATATTTTATTTTTTCAAGGCCCGAGCGGAAGGATTGCCAGGGTGTTAGTCCGGTGCCCGGTGTGCCGCGATAATTTTCAGATACCTGAACGTGGATAAGATTATTCCCCGCAGTAAGTATGGCTTGCTCAATGTCACGCTCCTCGATGGCCATGTGAAAACCGTCCAGCAATATTTTCGCCGACGGATGACCGATATCATTAACCAACCTCACGACGTCGGCTGCTGTGTTCACCAGGTCCGATTCAAATCTGTTCAACGGCTCGAGGGCGATCATCAGGCCATGCTGTTGCGCACGCTCGCATACCCGGTGCAAGTTTTTAACCGCACGGTTCCATTCGACCCGGCGTTGCTCCGGTGAAACCATACGGGCTTTTCCCACGGCCGAGTACATCGGGCCGGCGAGGAATTTTGCATCCAGCTGGTTACAGAGGTCGAAACACTGCCAGATGTATTCGAAACAGTTGTCATGAACGGCCGGGTCGTCGTGCGTCAGGTCCCGCGACGGACCAAATGCGGCACAGGCAATACCTTTAAGTCCGTTTTGATCCAATGCTTCTTTTACTTTTTTACCATCGATCCTTTCCGGATATTCAATGGGTATCTCGACCGCGTCATACCCCATTGATCTGATCTTGGGGAACAGGGCGATCGTATCCGTCGTAAAAGGTGACGTCCATAGCCAGGTGCTCACAGCAAATTTGATGGGCTGACTCACGATAGTGTTTTTTATTAACAGTTACTTTGACTTCACTACTTTCATCAATCCATTCATCAGCGACCAATGACCCGGAAATGTACATACATAGGGATAGTCACCTACATCATTTGGCGCGACAAACCGGAGGATCTCGGTTTGTTCCGGGTTGACGAGCTTCGTTGAAAAAAGGACTTCAGGGATAGCGGGAACATAATTCATTTCCGCGCCCTTCGGATCAGCGGCAAGTTTGTCGGCGGCGGCTCCCACCACTTTCAAGCTACCCTGACGTGCGATCACCAGATTGTGCTGCATGAAGTCGGGATTTTCAAAAACGATCTCCACGGGTTTGCCTGCTTCCACCACGAATGTTTTCAGGTCGTACTTCATCTCGTTCTTGATTACTTTGATCCTGATCACGGTAGCATCTTTCGCGGTTGCTACAGTTTCCGTTTGGCCGGGAGCGCCATCCACTCCGTAGTGTTTCATAAAAACTTCGGCGAGCGGTATTTCCCTGAAAATATTCTTACGTGTCGCGCTGTATTCTTTTTCAACGTCGTAACGCCATTCGCCATCCAGCGCAATTTTTTGTGCTCCTGCCTGGAGGAACATTTCTTCCGGTTTGCCGTGTATTCCACCTCTGCCTCCTTTATCCTCCACCCTGATTGCGATCGAATTTCTACCTGCTTTTAATGTGCCGGCGGGAATCTCATAAACCCGGCTCACATTATATTTTACTTCACTCACACCAACCTGAACACCGTTTATCCAGGTAATATCGGATTCATCGATCGGTCCAAGTGACAATGTCGCTTTTCTGCCGGCCATGTTTTTCGGAACATCAATATCCCGGCGGAACCAGATAAGTCCGTCGATCTCAAGTCCCGCTTTTTCGATCGTTTGGGGAAGGGTCATGGTCTTCCACGCTGTAACATCCAGTTCCGCAGCTTCGCGTGTTACCGGTACGGCCGGTTTCGGCGCTTCGTAACCGGGATGCGCTTTGATGTACATATCCTTGAATCCTTCCTTATGTTGCGCCGCTGCCACATAGGTTGCCTTTGACAGCCAGTCATCGTCGACGATCGTTTTGTCTTCACTTAATGCATACAATTTTTTTCCAAGTTCAACCGAAGGTGTCAGTTTCACCAGGGAGATAATGGCAGCGAGCCGTACGCCCGGATCCTTGTCGTCAAGGATTCCCGACTTTGTCACAGTCTCCTCATTCATTCCGGTTTTCGACAGGATCTGAACGGCGGCCTTCCTCACACCTGGTGCCGGATGTTTCAGCGCGTTAACGACTTCCATATACGCCACACTGTTTTCCGTGATCAAACCAAGACCATCCAGTGCCCACAGTGCGTGCAAGGCGGCAAAGTTATTTCCTTCCGCGTCGGTTTTATTATTCTTCACGAGATCCAGAAGAGGATCCTGCAGGTCCTTATTGGCACGTTCAACGATCAACCGCTGGGCTGTCATTCTCCAAAAGAGGTTATCGTTTTCAAGGGCATCAACCAGGTCTCCCGGGTTTTGTATGCTCAGCTGCATGGGACTGAAAGGTTTCATATCCCGGTGCACAATACGCCAAACACGGCCGTGGGATCTGTCGCGAAGGGGATTTTCATAAGCGTTTCCGCCCCCGTTCACGGCCTGGTACCCTCCACGGTCGGGTGTAGGGGTAGGGTTATGCTGTATGATGAAATTGTACCAATCCAGCACCCACACCGCTCCATCGGGTCCGACTTTGGCCTCGACGGGGGATACCCATTCATCGGCGCCGGCAAAAATATTCCATGCGTCTTTCTCCACAAAACCGGCTCCATCCTTCTCGATACGGGCCATGTGCACCAGGTGGCCTGTAGGTTCACATACAAAGGCTACGTTCCTGAATTTTTCGGGATACGCCCGCGCCGTATAAAAGCTATGGCCGGATGCCGCCGTAAATCCTCCGAATACATCCACCTGCCTTACTTTGTCGGTGATGGGATGCATGGCGTAATGTCCATCGATCTTTTGACTTCCGATCACGATACCCTGCACCCCTTGCGACTGTTCCTTTGTAATACCCATAAACACGCTGTGCGTATTGTTCGCGGTGGAACCGAAGACATCGTTGTTTTCCGTAAAGCCAAGCCCCCATGTATTGTTGCTGGTGCGTGTCAGGAATTCAAAACTTGAAACATCGCGGGCAAAACGGTAGAAGCCCTGCGCGAAGTCATACGTTTGCCCCGCGACCGTTCCCTTGAACCCGGAATAACCTACCGTACCCCATATCTGGTTGTCGAATCCGTACTTCAGGTTGGAAGGACCCGCGTGCGTATCGAACGTGCCCCATCCTTCGATGAGGATCTCACGAACATCCGCTTTATCGTCGCCGTTGGTGTCCTTCAGGAATAAAAAGTACGGAGCCTGCGAAACAATGATACCACCGTTTGCAAATACAAGGCTGGTGGGGATATTTAGTTTATCGGCAAAGACCGTAAATTTATCAGCCTTCCCGTCACCATTGGTGTCTTCGCATATTTTGATCCTGTCGTCGCCGACACCTTCTTCATCGCGAACTGTATTGGGGTAGTCAACGGTCTCGATAACCCAAAGCCGGCCTTTCTCATCCCAGTCCATTGCAATGGGATTGATGATATCCGGTTCCGAAGCGAACAGTTCGAAGTCAAAACCCGACGGTACCTGTATCAGCTTTGCCGATGCTTCAGGTGACAACGGTTCCTGGAACCTGGGAGCAGGGTTCCTTTTCTCGTAGTTGGGAATACCGGCTTCATCACGATAAGTGAGTTTCGGTATGGTAGTCCTGAATTCTTCCCACTGTTTTTTTACGGCATCACCCACGGCCCACACGATACCTTGTTTCATGAGCTGGTGAAATCCCGGATTATTCCATGTGCGCTCATCGTGTCCGTATGCCGTGTAAAACACCCTTCCCTTACCTTGCGACCTTACCCAGGTCCACGGTTCACGGTGGTCGCCCTCCACCCTTTCCATTAAAGTAGTGCGATCGTCTGTAAGCAGGTGATGAACATAGGTTTCATCCCAGGTAGCGAACTCAGCCAACGACTGCATCGACGGGTGCTCTTTATTGATGATCGATGCGGTAAACACGGCAGTATCGTGTTTGTGGAACTGGCCGCCCACGAGGTTCACAAATTTTTCAGAATTACGGAAGCAATAACTGGCACAATGGACGGGAATAAATCCTTTTCCATCCTCCACAAAGTTCAACAACGCTTTCTCCTGGCTGGTGCTGATCGAATCATGATTCGCATAGAGGATCAAACCGTCATAGTATGAAAGGGTCTCGGGGTTGAGATCGTCCGGATCATCCGTATAGGTAAGGTTAATTCCCTCCGCGGCAAGTGACGGACTGAGCAACGGCATGTACCGCGCCGAATTATGATGCTCGCTGTCGTGCCCCAGGAACAGGATCTCAATTTTCCTTGGTCCATCGGCCAGCCGAGGTTTACCTGTCTGACAGGCATAAAACAACGTACTCAATATTAATATAGCGACGGTATAACATGCTCTCATGACCAGTCAGGTGTTAGTTGAATCAAATGTGGCCAAAAAAAGCCGCAATCGATTCCTGTATTTTGTCCTGTTTTGACTGTATTTTATCATGCTATCATGATCTAAGGACATTTTTATGATAATTGAGTATCTTTCCCGGAGTTGTCAACCCTAACGTCCATGCAGCCTGCCATTCAGAAATCTCCCATCTCACCGTCGCAGGCATTCAAAATCCGGTACCTGAAAGAGCCACATTTTGACGCGAACTGGCACTTTCATCCGGAATACCAGCTGTTTGTGGTATTAAAAGGATCGGGAACACGTTTTATCGGCGACCATGTAGCGGCATTCCGCGAAGGGGACCTGGTATTTACAGGGCCGGACCTCCCCCACGTATGGCGCAGCGACCCGGAATATTTTGAAGGGAATCCGCTTTGCTGGACGGAAGGAATCGTGGTGTATTTTCATGAGGATTTTCTCGGAAAACAGCTCCTGGAAAAAAATGAGCTGTACCGGGTTCGTCAGCTTTTTTCAAAAGGCAGGCACGGCCTGGAAATAACGGGGGCTACACGCGATCAAGTGACCGGTCTCATGCAAACGCTGCTCACCGCAACCGACTTCGAAAGTGTTATCCTGTTGCTGAACATCCTAAACATCCTGGCCCAAACAACAGAATGCCGCCTGTTGTCCAGCGAAGGATATACCAACTCCCTGAAAGAATCCGACACCGAAAGGATGAACAGGGTCCATGCTTATGTGATGAAAAACTTCCGGAACAGGATAACCCTGGAAGAAGTAGCCACGATCGCGAACATGACACCTACTTCATTCAGCCGTTACTTTAAGACGCATGCCAACAAAACGTTCTCGGAATTCTTAATGGAGATCCGCATCGGTTACTCCTGCAAACTGCTGATCGAGAAAAAAATGAATATTTCCCAGGCGTGTTATGAAAGCGGCTTTAACACCCTTTCGAATTTCAACCGCCAATTTAAAGCCGTCACGCATTACAGTCCGCTCAATTATAAGAACAAGTATAATGTCAACTAGGGTCTTGTCAAGTTGTTTTGCTTGATGGTGTTGGTTGTGTGGTTCAATTCTGGGGAAAAGCTACAAGCTTCAAGGGTCTAGGGTCAAGATTATAGGCCGGGGCGGGAGACTTTTGCAAAATCCACGTAGGTATGGTTCCCTAAAATGGTTCGTTCCAATGTAAGCTGATATTCGCGGGATCCGTTACGCGCAGATGTCTTAATCGTTTCCTTTTTCGGTTTCAGATTTTTCGGCGTCTCGGTACCGGCCAGCAGTTCATGCATGATCCGTCCATCCATTCCGGAAGGGACTGCAATGCCGTGTATTTTTAATACAGTCGGAACCAGGTCGACATTGCAGGTTGGCCAGTCGCTTTCATAACCTCTTTTAAAAGAAGGTCCGCCTGCGATCAGCGCAATCTTCACCTCGTAGGGACTTAATCCCCCATGCCCGGCAACACCACCGGAGTAACTGGTACCCGGGTAACCCATTTTGTTTTTACGGTCGTCCCAGTTTTCGTCTACTAGAATATCGGCGGATCTGACGGGATGATTCCAGTGAATCGATTCAAAGGAAAGTGTACCTGCCACATGTCCTTTCAGGTCACCGGCGTTCTTTGATTTTGTAAAAATCGCTCCCACCCATTCCTGGCCCTGAAGCGCCGAAACTATTCTTTGGATTACAGCTTCGTCGTGACCTTTTACATAAAGGGCTCCTCCAGCCACTACTACGTCGTCACTTTCCCGGTCGCGCTTGAGTCCATTACTGCTCAGGAATTCCGCAAGACCTGTTTTACCGGCATTGGTGATGAAGCCATGATCCGTGGAGATCACGATATTAAAATTCGGCGCCAGGTTCTTGTCCTTCAACGCGCGTACTATGCGTCCAAATTCGGCGTCAACGATACGGATGGATTCCATGGAGCTCGCAACGCCGATACCATCGTCGTGCGCTGTTCCGTCCGGATCCGAAAACCAGATCGCGCTGACAAGCGGACCATCCATCCGGAGGCCGTAACGGATAAGGGCATCGGTTATCCATTTATGTTGCGCCGTATTCGGTGTTCCCTTCGGGGGGATGGGCCCGATAGCATTGACAACCGAGTCTTTAAAAGACTCCGGAAGGATCAGCGACGGGTTGACAATGGCTCCACCACTGACGGTATGATTTTGCATCATCGCCTGACCGGTGGATCCCGAACTGAATACCATCATTTTCGTGCCGGAGCGGTGTAACGTTTCGCCTAGTGTAACAGCCGTTGTGAGGTGACCATTCGTTGCTTCATCGATCTTGCGCAGATCCCCAAAATCGCCCGTATCCAGTATTTTTTTGTCTTTCACCTCCGGGAAGTAGACAGTATTTCCCATAATGCCGTGCGTCTTCGGATAACTGCCGGTGGAGTATGACGTGGCATTGACGCGGGTAACCGTGGGAAACACACTGTGATGATTCTTCCCGAAGGATGCCGTTTTGGAAAAAGCATATACATGGGGCATTGCTTCCGGTGTAATGTAGTCGGGGCGGAGGCCATCGAAGAATACAATCAGCGTCCGGATGTCCTGCGCCGCGGTTTCCTGAGCGAAGAGTGCGTGGCTGACGAACATGTGACCCAGCAGGGTAAGGAGTATCCATTTCATATTACGAACTTGTTTTTGCAATGATCATCAAGGTTCAAATTGGTGTAGTCTTCAATTATAGTACGGCCCCGCCACCGGCATTTTGTTTTTCCCAAAGATAGGTGTCATAGTCAGTCGACGGTATATCCCGCGGTCTTGTAAGCTGGCGATACAAGCTGATAATCTGTCCGCGGTGATAAGTGTTGTGATTTATCACGTGCATCAGAAAGTCATAACGGGATGCCTGAATGCCGTCATGGTCGATCGTTTCGACCGCGGTAGCTTCGTTTATACGTTCTACCCATTCTAACAAGCGGGCAGAACCTGACAAAAGTTCAGCCGTGATGCTGTCGATATCCGATGGGGGAACATCGCGAGGCGGCCCCATCTCAAAGCCGGCAATAATGCGCAGCCAGTGTTCCTGAGCGTCCGCCATATGCTGAAGCGTTCCTGCGATACTCCTGAAGCTGGCTGTCGTTTCCGTATTAAATATGTTCGTACCTGTCAAAGCCAGCCAGCGGCTTATCCGTCCGTTAGCCCAGTGGTTGTAATCGCTATAGCTTACGATGATATTTTTCAAATACATGAAACAAGGATATCTATAACTTTTGCAACACGCAAAATCAAACTCCAGATCCGGTAGGACGGAAACGACAACTAACTATAAATCTGTCGCCGTTTGCTGCAGACTCCGGCTTTGCCCGAATAATACCCAAATTCATCACTGTACCGGCGTTCTGTACATTAAATGTGGGTTAAGTATAGAGCAAGGCTACAAAATGTAAAGTATACTTGTCTTTTTGATTAATAAACTTTACTTTTAGGTCTACACCAAAAGATGAACTATGGCTGCCGCTATAAAAACCATCCCGAGAATTCTCCATTATGCAAAGTATCTTGGACTTGTCCTGGTTGTCACGGGTATTCCTGCGATGATATTCGATCCCTCTCCGGGGTCAGAAATGCCCCTGCTGGCCGGCTTGTTTATCCTTTTCGTGACATCCAATAAAAGCGACGATGAAAGGTCGGCCCAATTGAAAACATCTTCACTGTACAGCGCCTTCATAGTCGCCTATGCGGGTAAATTAATTCTCTCCAATTTACATCAGCATGCCCTGGTCTCCTTTGAACTGACCGACATCAATCACTTCTTGATTCTGACACTTGTGCTTGCTAACGTTCTCTTCTACGGGCGGCTATATATACCGAAGGTCTGATGAAGAACACACTGAAAGTAGAAAGAGCAAGGCATAATCTGACGCAGGCTGACGTGGCCGAAAAAGTCAGCGTGTCCAGGCAAACTATTAACTCCATTGAAATCGGCAAGTATGTGCCGTCTACGTTGCTCGCGCTAAAAATTGCGGCCATCTTTCACGTGCGGGTTGACGATATCTTTACGCTGGAGGAAGCGGACTGGAGTTGACAATCCCCGACTAACGTAAGAAAGCCGGTTTCCATTTTCCCGGTATTTCAAATTCCATCCCATCCATTTTGTTTACCGGATCAAGGGACAGGAAACCTTTCCTTTTGTTTTCTGATAGCCGGTTATTCCGTAGATTATCGACTTTCCCATATTCCATGATCTTTTCGTTTCTAAAAGATATTGTACACAAAACCCGTCACGTCTTTTTATATGGAGTGGCGATGGCTGTCCTGGTTTTTTTGCTGAAATGGCTGCCGTGGAAATACCTGATCACAGACCACTCGTCGGACATCTACACCGGACTCATCGCCGTCCTCTTCACAACCCTGGGCGTGTTGGTTGCCAGGCAACTGACGGAAACGAAAAACCGGACCATCATCGACAATGTTTTGCAAAAGACTATTTCCATGTGACCCGCGTATAGCGATCTCCAAGGATCAATTCGCTGGTATCAACGGTAGCCCTTATGCTGGCGCTATTAACGTCACGCGTATCCTGAAGATTGTCGATTGATCCGAAAATACCCTATCTTTGAACTTCCGTTCTTTGTTTGATGCACCATCAAGCCGTTGCAGGTTTCTCTTAACGGAGAATTAATAAGGAACCGTGTGTAAATCACGGGCTGTCGCGCAACTGTAATTCCATGCCGGTTATCTGAGTACACATACTTACATAGCCTGAAACCTTGTTCACAAGAAGCCATTGTGGCGCGAGACGCGCCATGAGAAGGCGAACAAGGCCGGAAAAGCCAGGAGACTTGCCTTCAACGAATTGACAAATGCTTTCGCGAAATGAAGCAGAAGTCAGGCATAGATATGTTCCAGCAGCACACTCCCGTGCCCGGGCATACTATTTCCTTTCTATAACTCTCTCTTATCGCGTAAGCATCGGTGACTAACAAGTTGCACGGTACAACTATGTTTCACTTAACCAACAAGCAACATGCTTACGCACAATCTTGGCTACCCGCGCATTGGCAGCCAACGCGAACTCAAAAAGGCCAGCGAAAACTACTGGTCCGGAAAATCATCACTCAAAAACCTGCTCGCCGTAGGCAGGAACATCCGCCAGGAAAACTGGCTGTTGCAAAAACAGGCGGGTATCGATCTGATCCCTTCCAATGATTTCTCATTTTACGATCAGGTGCTCGATATGTCGCTCACGGTGAATGCCATTCCCGAACGCTACCACGATGTCGTCCTCGGCACGAACCGATCCGAGATTGATCTTTACTTTGCCATGGCACGGGGCTACCAAAAAGAAGGACTGGACATCACCGCCATGGAGATGACCAAGTGGTTCGATACGAACTACCACTACATCGTGCCGGAATTCCACAAAGGCCAGGAATTCAAACTGTTTTCCACCAAGGTGATCGATGATTTCTACGAAGCAAAGCAGCTGGGTATCGTCACTAAACCGGTATTGCTGGGTCCTGTTTCCTACCTGCTTCTGGGCAAGGAAAAAGAAGAAGGTTTTGACCGGATTGACCTGATCGGGAACTTGTTGCCTGTATACCTGGATTTGTTGAAACGCCTTGACAAGCTGGATGTGCAATGGATACAGTTCGATGAACCTTTCCTCGCTCTTGACCTTTCGGAGAAAGAGAAGAAAGCGCTGATCTTCGTATACCGGGAAATACGGCGTGAGTTCCCTTCTTTGAAAACCATTCTCGCCACTTACTTCGACGGCCTTCGCGATAACCTGCAGCTCGCTGCATCCCTTCCCCTATCTGCGCTGCATGTCGACCTGGTACGCTACCCCCACCAACTGGATGACGTATTAGCAGCGATTCCGCCCAAGATGAGCCTTTCGCTGGGAGTCGTGGACGGCCGTAATATCTGGAAGAACGATTTTTCTCTTTCATTATCCTGTATAGAAAAGGCGGTAAGCAGTCTTGGTCACGAAAGGGTTATGATCGCGCCATCCTGTTCATTACTCCATACACCTTGCGATCTTGATCTCGAAACCCATGAGGATGTTTTGCTCCTGGAAATAAAAAACTGGATGAGCTTTGCCAAACAAAAGCTGTGGGAAGTAAGCACGCTCAGGAAATTATCTTCTCCGGAGAGTAAAGCTGATGTACAAAATCACCTGCTCGAAAATCAGGAAGCTGTCGCCAGCAGGAAAGCTTCCGCCCTTATTCATAAACCCGAAGTAAAAAAACGTACCGCTTCGGTCACGCAAGAGGATGAACGCCGGAACAGTGTTTTTGCCGAACGTCAGAAAAAACAACTCGAGACACACAGGCTTCCGTTATTTCCCACCACGTCGATCGGATCATTTCCGCAGACGGATGACGTAAGAAGCTGGCGGGCGAAATGGAAGAAGGGCGATCTCACCAACGAACAATACGACACCCTGATCAAAGCCGAAACCGAAAGGTCTATACGCTGGCAGGAAGAGATCGGTATCGACGTACTGGTACACGGCGAATTTGAGCGCAACGATATGGTGGAGTACTTCGGTGAACAGCTGGAGGGATATGTATTTTCAAAAAACGGTTGGGTACAAAGCTACGGATCGCGTTGCGTGAAACCGCCTATCATTTACGGCGATGTCTCCAGGCCCAATCCAATGACTGTATACTGGACGACCTTCGCGCAATCGTTGACAGCAAAACCTGTGAAAGGCATGCTCACCGGTCCGGTAACAATTCTGCAATGGTCGTTTGTACGCGATGACCAGCCCCGTAAAGAAACATGCACACAAATCGCCCTGGCTATACGCGATGAAGTGTCCGACCTGGAGAAAGCCGGTATCGGTATTATTCAAATCGATGAACCTGCTATCCGGGAAGGATTACCCTTGCGCAGGGCGGACTGGAAGGAATACCTTCATTGGGCGGTCCGCGCATTCCGCATTGCATCCAGTGGTGTAAAAGATGAAACGCAGATCCACACGCATATGTGTTACTCGGAATTTAACGATATCATTGAAAATATCGCCGGCATGGATGCCGATGTCATCACGATCGAAACATCTCGGTCGCAGATGGAATTGCTGGATGCGTTTGTCGACTTCCTCTACCCCAATGAAATCGGACCGGGTGTTTACGATATCCATAGTCCAAGGGTTCCCGGTGTTCCTGAAATTCTGGAACTGCTGGAGAAAGCGCTCAGCGTTCTGCCTGCAAGGAATCTCTGGGTAAATCCGGATTGCGGACTAAAGACCAGGAAGTGGCCGGAGACCGATGCCGCAATGCGCAACATGGTACAAGCTGCCAGACAATTGCGGGAGACCGCCGGTGTCAATTCTTCACATTAAAATTTAAGGACATGGATTGAATTAAATCCATGTCCTTTATAAAGATGGACGCTCCGAGAGAACACAAGCACGAATCTAAGGAATGTCCCCGGTGTAAGGCCAGATTCATCTGCAAGCTGGGGGATGTAAGCAATTGTCAGTGCAGCGGAATAAAAATGTCCGCAGATGAACAAAATCATGTTGCTGAAAAATATGGCGATTGCCTCTGTTGTTCATGTCTGAAAGAAGAGCAACATAGCTATGCGCTGGATAAGTTCAATGCACGGATAAAATTCGTTTTAAGGATGGACAGATACCCGGTGAAATGAAGAAGCGTTTGCCAAAGGTCACGCATCATCCGCTGTTGTGCTGGGATATTGTCATGGAGCAACGCATTCGCTATGACAAGAATGGAAAAAATAGCTTTGAAGTCTCCACATCGCCTTCCCGGCGAACACGGTCATCAATCCGCGTCCGAAGGTATTGGAAATTCCACCGTAAATGTTGTACCCTGATCAAGTTCACTTTCGACGAAGATCTTCCCGCCCATCACCTTCACCTGGGTCTTAACAAGGAACAACCCATAACCCTTGCCGGCTATGTTGGGATGAAAACGCTGATGCAGTTTGAATATCTTATCCCTGGCGTACCTCATGTCGATTCCGATACCGTTATCTTCAATTTTAATCCGGATGTTACTTTCCGTCGTTTGCGCATAACACTTTATAGTAGTCTTCCTTTGCCGGTCGGAGTACTTCAGCGCATTGTGGATAAGATTATAAAAGATACTCTGAAAATAAGCTTTCAACCCAAGCACCTTTACATCGCCGAATTCCGAAATATCGATCAGGGCGCCGGTGGCGGTTATTTCCTGGTTGAGAGTCTCCAGGACAAGCAGCAACTGGGGCCGTAATGACACGATCTCAAAATTCTTATTGGTGCTGTTGGCGATGCTCAGGACGGAATTCAGATCGGAAATTACCTCATCGAGTGCGTTAATACTCGTTTCAAGGTGGTGGACCACCTCCCGGTCGCGTTCCGGTGACAATAAATTAACCAATCCCCGGATCCTGGCAATCGGGCCTCTGATGTTGTGGGCTGTGATAAATGTGAACTGCTCAAGCTGGGTATTCTGGTCTACCAGTTCTTTGTTCAGCCGTTGAAGTGTTTGCGTTCTTCCCGCCACCCGGTTCTCCAGCTCAATGTTACTATTTTCGAGAGCTTCCGCTTGCGCGGTAAGTTCTTCGTTTTGCGCCGCAATCTCTTCTTTCTGGGTTTGTATCTCCCGCGTTCGGTCTTCCACCAATGATTGCAGGAGTGCGGCCCGCCGTTTCAGAAACAGTGTCCGCTGTGAATTAAAAAAAATGATCGACAATACTACGAACGAGACCACGCCCGCGATGAACCACGGCGACATCCAGACAGGCGAGATAACGGCGATACCGATCGTAAGACCTTCATGTTCCCAGTCGCCGAATGAGTTGCCCGATTTGACGTGCAATGTAAAATCACCGGCAGGCAAGTTTGTAAATGTGATCCTGCTTTGGTTTCCGATCAGGTTCCAATCCTTGTCGAAACCCTCCAGTTTGTATTGATACTGAACGCCACTGGGAAAGGTGAAACCCAACCCGGCAATATCAAAACCGACATTTCGCTGTGTCCAGTCCAGTTGAATCTCATGCTCCTTGTAAAGCTTGCCGATCTGCGCATCCTCCAGATCAATTTGTTTAACGTTATTAATATAGAATCCTGTAAGCACGGTCGTCGGCGTGACGGAAGGTATCTTCAGTGCCTGGCCCGGGTCGAAAAAAGAAAGGCCGTTAACACCTCCAAAATACATTGTACCGGAAGGTGACCTGAAGTAAGCCCGGGTATTGAACTCATTCCCCTGCAGTCCATCCGTCTTATTAAATGTGCGGATGAATTTTCCCCTTTTTCTATCGAAGACACTAAGCCCCTCGTTCGTGCTCATCCATAAATTACCAGCTTCGTCTTCCAGGATTCCATACACCACATTGTTGACCAGGCCATCAGATTCCCCGAAGTGTCGGAAAGTCTCCGTGAGTGAATCGTAATAACTCAGTCCACCACCGTCCGTACCCATCCAGACGTTGTGGTCGCTGTCACGGAAAATACACTTGATGGAAGCTAACGGTGCGTTCAGAGAATCGGATCCATTCTTCGGAAACGACTTTATTATCTTCTTATCGCTCCATCTCATGATCCTTAGTTGTTCCCCGCTTTCAAACCAGATGGCGTTACCAATTTTACTAATCACCAGGCTTCCGTCACTGTGTATTGCCGAGACCTTGTTTTTAGCCTGATCCCAGTTCAGTATTCCTTTGTCAGTCGCCAGCAGGATCTCACTCCCGTTGATGGAAACAGCATCATAAACATTCAGATCAGGCCTATCCAATTGCGAATTACCTGTGCCCCGGATTTCGTTCCCCCGGAACAGCATCAGTCCCCGGTTAGTGGCCAGCCATTTATTTCCTCGTGTATCATCAAAGATCTTAAATATCCTGCCCTCCGTCGCGTCCCTGCCTTTGACTAAAAAATGTCGGCTGCTCGAATTCTTCAGGTCGATTATACTCAGGCCTCCCAACGTACTGACTAGAATCGATGTGTCATCTTCTGTGTAGAGGGAATTGATATAGTTGTTGGACAACGTGAGGGGTGCACCCGGGAACGTACCCAGGTAACCGAAGATCGAACGCGACGGGTTGTATTTGTTCAACCCTAACCCGTTGGTGCCCACCCAGACCACACCGTCCCTGGTTTCGTAAATAGCGGATACAAAAGGTCCCGACAGGCTGTTGGGATCCTGGGGGATATGAAATAAGGTATTTGTCAGCTTATCGTTGCTGTCGAATACCGATATACCTCCGTGTGCAACCCAGAGTGTACCAGTACTTGTCTTTAGCATGCCCGAAAAATTCGACCATTGGTCTTTCGGCAGCATTGCAACTGCCAAAAACCTGTCTTTTACCCAATCATATTTTAAAAGCTGATTTCCGGCTCTAACATATATCTCATCAAATTTCTCAAAATAGGTTGCCTTCAATTGTGTTTCATCCTTGAAAAACTCTGTCCATTGATCGCTCCCCCAAACCTTTTTACTTACGCATCTTTCTGTGAATACCCATGTGGTTTTGTTTTTTGTGACAACCAGTTCACGAACGTTCTCATTTTTAAACCTTGAATAAAGTTTACTCTCTCCTACCTTTCCTGTTTGCGGATTGAAATCAAGTATGCCAACATTTGTGCTGAGCACGACCAAGGAGTCGGCCATGTGATCCAGGTCCCTGACGTACACGTTCCGGTCATCGATTTGGGTATTGTAATTCCTGAATTTATCGAAATCGGATTTGTAAAGGCTCAGGCCGTTTCGATGACTCACCCAAAGGTTTTCATTGGTGTCAAGGAACAGGTTATTTATACTATGGGCGTGGAGAGAGCCTTCGTCTTTTTTACTATCCCGGTAAACGGCGAATGAGTTCCCGTCATAGCGGTTTAAGCCATCCAGGGTTCCTATCCACAGGTAGCCATATTTATCCTGTACCATCGACGTTATCGCCGATTGAGAGAGTCCGTCTTCTACTGTTATTCGTTCGAAACGAATGGCAGTCTGGGCCAGCAGGGATATAGAAACAATTGAATGGAATAAAACAAAAATGAATGAACAGTATAATTTGGTCCAACCAATCTTAAATTGCCGGGGTTGGCAGGTAACCAGGGCTCCCCTAGGTATCATAGTGTCAGGTTCAGGTTGGATTGTTCCAGTAAAATAACAATTTTTTGATGAATTGTCTATACTTCCGGCACCTGTTGTGTAGCCTGCAATCACGACGATCACTGATCATCATCGTCCGATGATCATAATGGCTAATTCAGACAGGAATCAACCCTGCACCCGCTGCTGAGTGTAATTTCATTCGATATTTTTCCCCTAATTTGCACCTATGAAATCAACACATATTATTCTCATCCTTGCCCTTACGCTATCCACATTTCAAAGGGTCGCCGCTCAGGATAAAGAGCAGATGGTGAGATTGGCGAAGCTGGTAATAGATCCGGATCAATTAGAAAATTATAAAACTTTCCTGCGGGAGGAGATCGAAACTTCTCTGCGTATAGAGCCCGGCGTACTAACCTTGTACGCGGTTTCCGAAAAGGAAAAACCCACTCACATTACTATATTGGAAATATATAAAGACGTTGACGCTTATAAAGCGCATATCCAAACACCACATTTTATCAAGTATAAGAATGGGACGCTGAAGATGGTTAAATCGCTTGAACTGACGGAGACTATTCCTCTGCTTCCCCACGCGGGGATGAATCATAGGTGATTGGAGGTTTTTGAATATAAACTTTCCCGGGAGCGAAACTCCTGTGAAGTACTGTGCGATGCGGAGGTTATAATTAAGTTCATCATGGTTAACGGGAAAGACCGCATGATACGAATCGACCGTTAAGCTAGTCATCTGCGTCAGCTTCTTTGCGGACACTCCCCGACTTCACGCCATTGAAATGAAAGGAACAGATGTCCGGCATCCTGTTCCGGACCGAAACTCATGTGGGGTACAGTATGACGCGGACGTTATAACGAAGTGCATCAATGGTTAACCGCAATGACGCCATGTCGCGAAGCGGCCGCCAAGATTATTCACCCGCATCAGCCTCTCTTAGCGAACACTCGGCGGCTTCGCGCCATTGCGGTGAAAGGAACAGATGTCCGACATCTTGTTCCGGACCGAAACTCATGTGGGGTACAGCATGACACGGACGTTGTAACGAAGTGCATCAATGTTTAACCGCAATGACGCCATGTCGCGAAGGGACCGCCGAATGTATTAAAATAAAAAAACTTTTCCTCAATTAAACGACTGCCTAAACTCCAAAGGCGAAAGGTTTGTTTTAGACTTGAATAGTTTATTAAAGGAAGATGGATGCTCAAACCCCAATTCATAAGCAATTTCACTAATTGTTAAGTTGGTGGTTGATATTTTTACTTTTGCTTTTTCAATTAGTTTGTTGTGTATGTGTTGTTGGGTGTTTTGTCCGGTAAGGCTTCGCAACATATCGCTCAAATACCCAGGCGAGATATCTAAAGCTTCCGCAAGAAATTGGACTGTCGGAATACCCTGCCTCAGAGATCCGTCGTCGCTGAAGTAGTCGTCCAAAATCTTTTCCAGTTTTTGCAACAGATCATTGTGTGTGTATCTTCTGGTAATAAACTGTCGTTTGTAAAAACGATTGCTGTAATTCAGCAGCGTTTCAAGTTGTGAAACAATCACATCCTGGCTAAAATCGTCAATCCCGTTGTACAGTTCCTCTTCTATGTTTTTAAAAACAGAAATGATGATTGTCCTTTCTTTATCTGAAAGGTGTAATGCTTCGTTTACTGAATACGAAAAGAAACCAAATTGCCTTATTTTTTTCGCCAACGGATATCCATTTAAGAAATCAGGATGAAACAGTACGGTAAATCCGGAATGATCCTGGTTGATCTCCCCGCTTGCGCTAACCTGGTTTGGCGCCTTAAATAACAAGCCGCCTTCATCAAAATCATAATAGCCCTGTCCGTATTTTATTTTACCTGTGAGATTATTCTTGAGCGAAATTTTATAAAAACCGTGTACGAAAGACCGAGGTAACCTCGTCACATCTATTTCGTTGTCTTTGTTCTCCACCAGGCTTATCAACGGGTGCAAAGGTTTCGGCAGACCTAGCACCCTGTGCAGGCCGGACAAAGATTCAAATCTATGCGGAGCGCCTTCTTCCTTTTTCATTTTCTAAATTTATAAAATTTCCCCTGGACGGTAAGCCGATTATTTGTTCAGGGTATTCATGAACCTTTCAGGATAACGGGCACCGGATGCAATTCCCGCGGGCAGGATCGCCCCGATACCTCGTAAATCTTCTTCGGTGAGCTTTATACTTTCAGACGCAATATTTTCTTCAAGATATCTTATATGTTTAGTTCCCGGTATCGTAATGATATCTTCGCCCTGAGCCAATACCCAGGCAATTGCTAACTGAGACGGGGTGCAGCCTTTTTTACCGGCCAATGTTTTTATCTTTTCCACCAGATCAAGGTTTTTATAGAAGTTCTCACCCTGAAAACGTGGCATATGCGCGCGGTTGTCTTTGATGTCATCCGGTTTTTTAAGTTCACCGCTTAAAAAACCACGACTCAGTGGCGAATAAGCAACAAGTCCGACACCCAATTCACGAATTGCGGGAAGAACTTCGGCTTCTACATCACGAGTCCAGAGAGAATATTCTATCTGAAGGGCAGTAATGGTATGAACAGCAGCAGCTCTACGGATGGTATTAGCGGATGCTTCAGAAAGCCCAATGTATTTAACCACTCCTTTTTCAACCAGCTCCGACATCGCACCGACTGTTTCTTCAATAGGAATCCTGGGATCAATTCGTGCGAGAGTATATAAATCAATATACCCGGTTTTGAGGCGCTGTAAGCTGTGCATAACAGCGTGACGAATATAATCAGGGTGACCATTTACAGGCCCGTAGCCCACTGGAGAAGCCATCATTCCGGTTTTTACAGAGAGAAACGCTCTGTCTCTTTTTCCTTTTAAAGCTTGCCCGATAAGCTGTTCGTTGTGCCCGGCAAGATAAAAATCGGCCGTGTCCAAAAAATTGTGCCCGAGTTCGAGAGCTCTTTCAATTGTGGCGATAGATTCTTTTTCATCGCTTTGTCCGTATGCCCCTGACATGCCCATACATCCTAAACCTATCGCTGAGACTAAAGGGCCGTCTTTTCCTAGTTTTCTGTCCATGATTTTTTTTTAGTGATAGGACAAAAGTCACAGGAAGTCCTTTACCGGAGTTAGTCTAATTGAAGAATTGATTAGCCAAAACGAGGAAATAACAATTTTATTGGTCTCGTTGTACCTGTTAGTCCCGTCTTAGCGGTGCTCCCCCCTCGCCGAACTTTCTTGTGATGATTCAACTCTCGTTGGAATACTCCCATCAGGCGTTCAACTATATCAGATCAAATCCGCTACACGGATTTCCATTCGAGTGCGAAGTATGTAAACAAATTGCGCAAGAGTGGATTTATCGGGCAGTAAACGCCAACGTTGAAGTTCCCGCCCGTGAACAAAATGTTCATCTATCCTTCAATCCTTCTCTTGAAGACTCCTTTTTGGGCCATCGAGCATATTCCTGTGGTTTCCACAAAGCACTCGCAATCATCCTGTTACCCGGCTTTTTTCAAGAGCCATTTCAGGGATAGGTGATGCAGATCCGATTATTTATCTTTCCTTACTAATTGGCCCTGTCTGTATGAAGAGCCTGTCTCCATTTCCATGCTTGCTTCTATTGTTCCTGTGCTACAGGTTAGCCTGGGGATCTTCAATCCATCGCTCCAATAACATTGAATTGCTGTAATCAGAAGGTATTATGACGATACTCACGCGTGTTATATGTACTATTTTTTTCACTGGCCTTGCCTTCTTACCCGCGCTGGCTCAGCATCAACATGAAATTGACAGCTTGCTGCAAATGCTAACTGAATTACCGGATGACTCCACGCGGATACGCGTTTACGATCGAGTAGCTTACCATTATAACTTCTCGCAAGGTAAAACCGATTTGGCCCGTAAGTATATCGACAGTGTGCTGCTACTGTCGAAGAAGTTAAAGTATGAATGGGGCACCACGCTCTCCTATTACAACTATGGTTTTGTTGACGTGAGCGAAAGCAACTATTCCGATGCCTTGCGAAACTTTGGAATTTATATCAACCTGAGCACTCAACTTGGAGATTCCTTGGCCGTTGCCAGGGGATTATATGGCGTAGGCCTCGTTTATAAAGAACTTGATGAGTATGACCTGCAATTGGCTGCCCAGTTAAGGGCCTTACGCATTTTTGAGGACGCCGGGAATTTTTCCAGCACAGCAAACACCTTGAATAGTATCGCAATCTCCTACCGAAGCAACAAAAATTATCACGACGCCATCGTCACTTACAAAAGAGCCTTGGCTATTTATAAAGATCTTGGCAATGAAAACCGGTATGGCATCTGTCTTCAGAATATCGCCAACGTATACGTGCTAATGCAGGAGTATGACAGCGCCAGAATACTCTACGAAAAAGCTTTAGAGATTCTACGCAAGACGGGCCCTGAGGAAACCGTTGCTTATGTATTGAGAAACATGGGCGATCTCTATGAGGAGACATCCGATTATGATCAGGCACTGGCGTACAATTTACAAGGACTGGAGATCCAAAGACGCTCGCCAGGCAAAGCAGGATTAGCTTCTGCATTAATTGGCGTAGGGCATATGTACGGCATCATGAAACGCTTTACAGACGCTGAAAAATTTTTAACTGAGGGGATAGTGATCGCTGAAACTATAGGGTCAAAACATTTGCTGCAAGAGGGTTATCAGGACCTGGCCAACATCTTTGTCGGCCGGGGCGATTTCAGAAAGGCTTATGAATACACCCTGCTGACCAATGAATGGAAAGATAGTATTTACAATGAAATGAACAGTGAAAAGTTCAACCAGTTAAAAACGAAATACGAGGTCTCTGAAAAGGATAAACAAATATCCCTGCTTGCTAAAGAAAAAGAAATTCAGGAAAAAGAATCGCTACGGCAGGCAACACTAAAAAAAGCGTTCATCGCCGGTTCGGTACTGGTAGCGATTTCGGCAACTCTGATCGTCTTTACTTTTCGACAGCGTTTAATGTTGGCGGCTAAGAACAATGAAATCAACGAAGTGAACTTCAAACACCAATTGAGTGATTTGGAAATGAAAGCCCTCCGGGCACAGATCAACCCCCACTTCCTATTTAACTGCCTGAATTCCATCAACAGGCTGATCGTTAACGGCGACAATGAAAACGCTTCACGCTATCTTCAAAAGTTTTCCAGACTGGTAAGGCTGATTCTGGAAAACACGGAAACCAATCGTGTGCCGCTGGAAAATGAGCTGTCGCTTATAGAAGCATATATTCAGTTAGAGGAACTGCGTTTTAAAGGTAAAATAGAATGCAAAGTTTCGATCGATCAAAAGGTGGAAAAGGAAAACACTTTTCTGCCACCCATGCTCTTGCAGCCCTTTGTTGAAAATGCTATCTGGCATGGATTGATGCATAAAGAACGGGATGAGCAGGGTCAAATCAGAATTGAGATTAGTGAAAATCAGGATACGTTGGTTTGTGTTATTGAAGACAATGGTGTTGGAAGGGAAAAGTCGGAGCAGTTGAAGGTTAAAAATATGCTGAAGTCCAAGTCTATGGGAATTAAGATCACCGAAGAACGATTGAAACTTCTGAGCAAGGAACGAATTCAAAACCTTATCAGAATTGTTGACCTAAAAGACACCCTGAATACAGCAACAGGAACGCGGGTCGAGATCAGCATTCCGCTTTCGTGATGATTATGATTGAGGCAATAATTATTGATGATGAAGAAGACGGTCGCGAGGCTTTGAAGCTGGCGATAGAAAAATATTGCCCTGACGTAGTAATCATGAATATCTACGAAACACCTGAGAAAGGTCTACAGGGTATTGTTTCGCTGAAACCCCAGTTGGTTTTTCTCGACATCCAAATGCCGGGAATGTCAGGGTTTGATCTCTTACAACAAATTGCAATCATTGACTTTGAAGTTATTTTTGTTTCGGCCCACGATCGATACGCCATTAAGGCTATAAAATTCAGCGCGCTGGATTATCTGTTGAAGCCAATCGATATAGACGAATTACTACAAGCTGTGAACCGTGTAAAGGAGCGGACAACACATAAAAGAAATAATTTTTCCGTGCAGTCCGTTCTTCATAACCTTCAATATAAATCGGAGGCTATTGAACGTATTGCCGTCTCCAGCCTGGAAGGCATTGATTTTTATAATACCCGGGACATTATCTTTTGCAAAGCCGAAGGAAGTTACACGACCCTGTTTCTCACCGGCCAACAAAGTGTTATCGCCTCCAGAAACCTGAAAGATTTTGAAAACTTGCTGACAGAGTCGGGGTTTTGCAGGGTACATCACTCCTATCTGATCAACCTGAGGCATGTTCAACGATATATAAAAGGTGAAGGCGGTTACGTCATCCTTACGAACAATCATCATGTCGATATCTCACGCAGAAAAAAAGACGAATTCCTGGCCCTCCTGGACCGACTCTAGGAATTCCACTATTCCCCAATCTAACCACTTGTTGAGCCAGTCCTGCCAGTTGCAAATTGTGCGTGTGTCCGTGCGTTTGGCGCGCTTATGTTTCGCAAAAAAATGACGTATGAAGACCCTTTTGAAATGGTCACGCAGTACTATGATAGTCCTGCTGGCCGCACTGTTGTTTTCGGCATGCTCCGAACCCGAGATCGCACCTGATGATGAGGATGATGACGATGAGCCACTGGTAATCACACCCGCCGAAGCGGATGAATTACTGGAAAGATTGCTGTTCACCGGCTCAACCAGGGTAACGGGCCCGCTGCCGTCCGTATCCAATACTGCGGTTGTAAAGAATAACGTCAAAGACACGATTTATGCTATGCCTGGAGTACAGTTACCCATACGGCTGTACCATTCGCAGACCGGCAAAATAAAGGGATGGTATATCGGAGTAACAAATTCGAGTTTTTATTATGACGTGCCGGTAGAAGAAACCGAAGCAGGCGACTCTATAACGATCATCTTTCCGGAAGTCCCCGAGTCTGATGAAGCCTACAGTATGCCGCTCAAAATCATTCCGTATGACGAAAGCAACCAACCTGTGGATATTGTTGAACGGGAATTCACAGTCGAGCTGCCGGACGATGGATGCGGGTTACTTGTAAAACCCGGTAATAATTTTGAATGGATTTGGAACTACACCTATAGCGCTGATCCCAATAACAAAAGGACCTTCTTTAATTTTCCACAGAGAGTGTTTGCCACAGAGAGCAATCCCACGGGGTGTTGCAACAGTCAGGCCGCCTGTCCGGCCTATGTGTGCGATCCAAATACCTTGCAATGCAATTGGGTCTACAACTCCGAGGTGACGATGAAAACTATATACTCTATCGACGCAGAATTTCTAACTCTCTATGATGACGGCACCTTCTTCCGGTACACCGACGAACACAAACAAAACTTTGATCCGATACAAACGGATTGGTGCGGTCGTATTCCGGCCTATACCATAACCGATCAAATTGTTCAATACGAGGGAACGCATAACTATGTACCGGGCCGACCTTCCATGTCGCTTACAACGACTTCAAAGGAGTGTGATCCTCCGGATCCTTTCGGACTTTGTGGCTTGTCAACATCCTTGTTGAGCGGTGAGGTTAAAGTAAATTGTCATCTATTGGTAATCATCAGGAATCGGCTAAATATTGATTTCACGAAAGACGTCATCGCCTTTACACGCCACCCAGGGCAGTTGGATCCTGAAATTAATGCCATACTCTACCCCTAGTTCCAAATGAAATTACGGATGAAGCGTATTTGGGCTATTCGCGCTGTCAGGTGGCGAGGATGTCCCGACTCCGGCCCTGGACGATAGCTGGCTGCTTCTGCCGGTTTGTGAGATCGAAAAGCTACATGGCGTCGACCTTAAAGCTGTCGCCGCTCCATCAATCCCCGGGCCGCACGGCTGAACCCAGTGTGGATACCAGACCAGGGCTACCCTTATTTAATACTTCAATAGGTCAATAGTTAATTTGCCGCTTAATAAGATCCAAAATAATGATTTCATGATAGCAGGGAGCCCACTTTTGAGGTGATGAATCTACTCCTGAAAGGTTGGATGCAAAATTCCGGACGGAGAGCTGTGAGCAGAAAGCTTAACCGTCCGGAATAATTGTAACTGTTGAAATTAATGTTAATTTAACTTAAACTTGTTATGAAAGCACCTTAACGTGACACCTATCCAGCGTACCGACGAAGAACTTCTAAAACGATTGCTTATCGGCGACAGGGGTGCTTTTGAGGAAATTTTCATTCGCTATTGGTACCCGTTATTTAAAGTTGCGAACGCCAGGATCAAATCACGGGAAGAGGCTGAGGAGATTGTCCAGGATATTTTTGCATCGTTGTGGAAAAATCATAACATTTTGCTCATTTCCAACCTGCCTAATTACCTTTTTTCGGCCGTTAGAAAGGGAGTGATCAGCAAAATCCGCTCAAAACTCGTCCACGAAAAATACCGGAATTATTACCTCCAGTTCTTTCCAGGTTATTCATTGGCTACAGATGAGGCGGTTGAGTTTGAAGAGTTGAGCACCGCTATCGAAAACGCCCTTCTCCAGCTTCCGGCAAAATCTCAACAGGTTTTCCGCCTTAATCGCCTTCAGGGACTCTCTATTTCTGAAATCTCAGAAATGCTGAAAATGCCCCGGAGAACCATTGAACACCATCTTACTAAATCTTTACGGGAGCTTCGTGTACATTTAAAAGACCACATGCTCTTCCTTCTGATTTTAATCAGAGTCTGGCTTTAAAAAGCCTTCATCTTCAGAAAAAATTCCAAACCATTGCGGAAATAGTTGGGTTGCGCGTCTTTGTATTTAGGCCAAGAATACAAAAGAATGTCACCCCAGGAAATCGACGAAATTTTAGAACGGTATTTGAAGAATGAGTGTACCGGAAAAGAGAAGCAGTTGGTTGAAGAATGGTTTGATGCCATCGGAAAAGACGGCGCAGAGCTGGATATCCCCACGCAATTGGCAGTTCAAAAACGGTTGTGGGCTAAACTCGATAGCGGGGAACATAAAAATTCCAGCTATTGGAAATTCAGCCGGATCGCTGCAGCCCTTTTGGTTCTGGTGGTTAGTGCTTTTTTGCTCGTCAACTATTTTCGTTCAGACAAGAATAAGGAACGCCTTTTCGAAGGTTCCGTAGGTATGCTGCAATTCACTAATGCGGACCCCAGCCCGAAAAGGATTGAAATGAAGGACGGTACCGTCATATTGCTGGAGCCTGGCAGCGAGGTAAGTTTTCCGGAAGTTTTCCATGATAAGCGGGAGGTGTACCTTTCAGGAGAAGCCTTCTTTGAAGTAACAAGAAATACAAACCAACCTTTTTTGGTTTATGCCAATGAGGTGACCACAAAAGTTCTCGGAACGAGCTTCCTGATAAAAGCCTACAAACAGGAAAAGGAAGTTATTGTGGCCGTAAAAACGGGTAAAGTTTCTGTCTTTACCAAACCTGCCGGCAATAAGCAGGAGACACCAGAGGAGATCATTATAACACCCAACCAGCAGGTCAATTATAACCGGAAAGAAAATCTTACGGTTAAGATGCTTGTCGATGAACCTCAGGTCATCGTACAACCACCGCCGATGAAAGCCAGTTTTAAGAATGCTCCGGTAGTTGAAATTTTTCAGGCTCTCGAAAAAAGTTATGGTATCCGCATTCAATATGATGCAAATGCGCTGTCGGGGTGTACCCTTACCTATGCTGACATAACAGAGGAGGGGTTATACGAACAGATTGAAATTATTTGTAACGCACTTGGCGCCCGATACAAACGGTCTGAATTTTCCATTCTTATTGAAGCTGAGGGCTGCAAATAATGTAATTAACTCAAACCCCAATGCCTATGAATTGAAATGAATACAAAAAAAAGAGGCCGATGGTGTTACGAGCATCACCGGCCTTTTCCCGCGCCATGATTGAATCATGGCCGCATCGGTCTTTGCCCTTTACAAACAAAAACATTCAAATTTATGAATAAACCTAAACCCATTCAACATGGATTACTGTTTCTTATGAAAGTAACTTTGATTCACCTGGTATTCTCATTTTTTTCCATCGCTATGGTCTATGCCATTGATAGCGCCGGACAGGGGGTGCTGGATCGCAAAGTTACCATTGAAGTTGACGGCGCAGATTTCCAAAATGTGCTTCTAATGATCGGTAAGCAGGCAAAAGTTAAATTTGCCTACAGCCCCCAGGTAATAAAAAACGAAAAAAAGGTTACTCTTAATCTGCAGGATGAAAAGCTGGCCGATGTGCTCTCCACGCTGCTCGGCTCCGCTTATTCTTACAGAATTGTGGGTAACCAGATCGTATTAACTCCCCAAAACCAACTTATCGAGACCACGGAAGGAAAGGTGCCCGAAACGGCACCTTATGTAGCGTTCACTGTATCTGGAAAAATTTCGGATATCAACGGTAGCCCCCTTCCGGGAGTCAATGTTATCGTGAAGGAAACGACGATGGGTACCACAACGGATTCCGGCGGCCTCTATACAATAGAGACCTCCACGGGCGATGTAACGTTGGTTTTTTCATTTATCGGATTCGCCACGCAGGAAATCGCGGTTAATGGCCAGAGTACAATTGACGTAACGATGAAAGAAGATATTCAGTCGCTGAGCGAAGTTGTAGTGACAGCCCTGGGTATAAAGAGAGCGAGCAAGTCTTTGACCTATTCTTCCCAAAATGTGGATTTGGAAACATTCGATGAAGTGAGACCCGCACAGAATCTCGTCAATGGTTTACAGGGAAAAGTTGCCGGGTTATCCATTGTCAGGACCGGTAACGGTGTTTCAGGAAGCTCGCGCGTAAACTTAAGAGGTAACCGGTCGATTGATGGTAGCAGTCAACCATTGTATGTTGTTGATGGTGTTCCAATAGGCGGCGATATTTCGGATATCAGCCCGGATGATGTTGCAACTATAAATGTATTGAAGGGGGGTAATGCGGCAGCGCTCTATGGATCGCGCGCGAACAACGGAGCGATTATCATAACCACAAAGTCCGGAAGCTCGGACCGGTTGAGTATTGATTTTAATGCAACGGCCAGTGTGGAAACCGGGAAAATATTGTTTGATTTCCAGGATGTATATGGACAAGGTGTCGGCGGGTCCTATTATTCATTGGACGACGGTACACCATTAAGTGGCTCCCTTGAATCCTGGGGTCAACGTTTAGATGGAACTCTTGTGCCGCACTGGTCTCCTGATCCGAACAAAAGCGGAGTAATGTTGCCCTATAGTTCCCACCCAAACAGACATAACGATTTCATGCAAACGGGCTCAACCGCAGTCTATACATTATCAGCGAGGGCAGGGTCTGAAAAATCGCAACTGTATTTTGGATTTACCAATGATAGCAGAAAGGGAATAATGCCTGGAAATGAGTTGAAAAGGAATAACGTAAGTCTGAAAATCACTCAAAAATTTTTCAAAAATAAACTGGTACTGGATTCAAAGATAAATTATATAAGAACGGATCTGGATAATGAACTGGCCACAGGAGGTAATTTTGAAAATCCGTGGAGACACGTATACAGAATTCCTAACAACATTAGTGTTCAGGACCTGAAAGATTTCGAATATACCGCGGCTGATGGCAGTGTACGCCAGAATTATTGGCTTCCGGGATCCAACGGAGGGTCTAATCCATATTGGGTTGCACGAAGAAATCTAACCGAGCAGTTTACCAATAGAATCCTGAGCTATGCTTCCCTGACTTATAATTTCACGGAGAAACTTAGTTTGATGGCACGTAGCGCGTTTGAAACTTCGTCCAGCTATCATGAGACCCGTTTTTATAACGATACCTATATTATCGCGCAGAACGGGGAGTACAGAACGCAGAATTTACAAGACTATGACTGGAACACCGATTTTTTGATTTCCTATAATGACAAGATTTCAGAGGATTGGAAATATAGCATCAACGCCGGTGGTAACAATCGAAAGGTAAGTGGTCATTCCGTGAGCACGGTCAACAATGGATTGAGCGTTCCCAACATATTCGCATTGTCCAATGCTTTACAGCCGGCTTTTTCAGAGGGCCTTTCCCGCAAGGAGGTACAATCTTTATATGTTTTTGGACAAACCTCATTTAAGGATATGGTGTTCCTGGACCTTACATACCGTAATGACTGGAGTTCTACGCTACCTGAAGCAAACCGGAGTTTTGGATATTATTCGGCCGGCATGAGTGCGGTAATCTCCGATATGTTTGAGTTTGGAAAAGACTTCAGTTATTTAAAACTAAGGGGTTCTATTGCGGAAGTAGGGAACGATACCGGACCATTTAAATTGGATCGTGTTGGTGAATTACGGCCAGGAGGTCTCATTTATCTTTCCCCAGTCCTTCCCAATGAAGACCTGAAAGCGGAGAAGACTATCTCCAGTGAAGTAGGTTTCGATGCAAGATTTTTTGAAGGCAGGTTAGGACTCGATGTATCATTGTATAAGACAAACACAACAGATCAGCTATTTGCACAGGATGTGCCACTTGGATCAGGAGTGCGATCTAAGTTTTTAAATGGAGCGGATATCGAGAACAGGGGTATTGAGGTGGTCCTTACTGCAAATCCTGTCACTACAGACGATTTTAGCTGGAATTTGACTTTCAACTTTGCGAAAAATCAAAGCGAGGTCATAAAATTAGCCGAAGGTCTTGATCGCTTATCCATTGGGAACGGTTCGTTCGGAATCAGAAACATGCAACTTACCGTTGGATCTAAATGGGGAGATTACTATTCAAGAGGTTTTGAAAGAGATGAGCAGGGAAGAATAATAGTAGCCGATAATGGACTACCCGAAACAACAGCCGGTAAAAGTGTAAAAGTATCGAACTTTAACCCTGACTGGTTGGGTGGAATTCGTAATACTCTTCAATACAAAGATCTGCAATTGACCTTCCTGGTGGATATCAGACAAGGTGGCTCCGTGATTTCTGCATCTCTTGCCTCTTTGGCTTCTGGCGGGTTCCTGGAAAGTACTGTCGCAGGAAGAGATGGTACTTTGGTGGTTGGCCGTAATATTTTCGGTACTGAAGGAGCTGTAAAAGCTGACGGGTCTCCAAATGACATTCAGATAACGTCAGAAGATTTGTGGAAGTCGTTGGGCAAATCCGAACAACCTGTCGGAGAAGCGTTTGTTGAAGATGCTTCCAATATCCGAATGAGAGAGCTCGCGTTGGCATATTCCATACCAAAAAAACTGCTGACCGCCATTGGACTTAAACATGGTAAAATCAGTTTAGTTGGCAGCAACCTGTTCTTTTTCTCCCTGAAAGCATCCTTTGACCCCGAGATTACTACCGGCACAGGATCAAACGAGGAAGGGTATGAGTTCTTTGCACCGCCTCTCACAAGAAGCATAGGGGTAAATTTAAAATTCGGATTTTAAAAACAAATGGTTATGAAAAGGAACAAATCAACTATACTAAAACCTGTTTTCTATCTTGTATTTGCGACAACCATTTTGAGCTGTACAGATGAATTTACCAAGGTCAATACAAACGAAAAACAAATTACAACTGACGCTATTGCAAAGGACCTGCTTTTGCAAGGTCAGGTCTTCGCTCAGGCACAATACGCGAGTATGTTTGCCGATCCGTACTATTTCCAATATGCTCAAAATTGGTGTGCAGATTTATATGTTCAGTATTTTGCCCTTACTACTCCTGATGCGGAAGCGGACAGATATGATTTTACGGATTCATGGTCAGGAGAAACATGGTTGTCTTTTTATTCCGATTGCGCACCACACATAAAGGCCGTTGAAGATATCACAGCTGAAAACAATAACGAAGTCGGCAATGCAATGGCCAAAATCCTAAAGGTTCTCGCGTATTCCAGGATGACTGACCATTACGGCCCAATAATATATTCGCAGTTTGGCAATGGAGAATTGGTAGTTCCCTTTGATACTCAAGAGGCCATTTATTCTGATTTTTTTGTCCAACTCGATGAAGCAGTAGCCGTGTTAAAGGCCAACCCCGGGGCTCAAATGTTTTCAACTGATGACAGGATGTTTGGCGGTAGCGCTGACAAATGGTTGCAATTCGCAAATAGTCTGCGTTTGCGTTTGGCAATCCATATCCACTACGCGGATTTTGCCAAAGCCAAAACGGAAGCGGAAAAAGCAATTGTTGATGGTGTTATAACTGACGGATCGGAAGATGCATTCATTGCCGTCGATAACATAAACAGATCACCTTATCCAACCATTACGGCATGGGGCGAATTCAGGATGAGTGCCGCGATGGAAAGCGTATTAAAAGGCTACAACGACCCCCGTACACCAACCTATTTCGCAGAGGCGGTTCTGGGAGATTCCGATGGCGACGGACTTACTTTTGAAGGCTTGTTAAATGGCCAGAGCCAATCGGCGTTGACCTCGCCTCCAAATGATGACTACTCCAATATGTCATTACCGTACTTACCGATTGAAGACGGTGGCACCAATGGTAATTATGAAATTATGACAGCTGCCGAGGTTTATTTTTTAAGAGCTGAAGGCGCCCTTCAAGGTTGGAATATGGGCGGTACAGCCAAAGAAATGTATGAAAGCGGCATACGTGCTTCGCTTACCGCAAAATCGGACGCCAGTGATGCATTTATCGACGGTTATATTAATAGTTCCGATACTCCCGTACCGTATGAGCCCGGCGCTTCAGCACTCACCGATATTCCCGTAGCATTCTCTGCAAACCCTGAAACTCAGCTTGAACAGATCATGACACAGAAGTGGATCGCTATCTATCCCAACGGTTGGGAAGCCTGGGTGGATTTAAGGAGGACTGGCTATCCCAAAATGTATGAACGCCTCTTCTCTGATAATCCGGATGTCGGACCTGCTGAAATTATGAGAAGAATAAAATATCCTGACCTGGAGGCTGATACCAACCCGGAAGGATTGGCAGAAGCTCTTCAATTCCCTGAAATGCAGGGTGGAAATAAAAACAGCACAAAAGTCTGGTGGGATAAGAAGAACTAGATTATACAATACAACAAGTGTGGGTAATTAAAAAGAGGACCAGCTAATAGTATGAAACGCAGAGACATTATGAAGCGGCTGGGTATAGTCCCAATAGCAGGAAGTTTATTTAGCAGCGAGTCTGCTTTAGGTAATCCGTTTGATGAGGCTTCGCCTTTAGCGGACAGTGGTATATCGGGCGATACCCGTATTTATGATTCCATCGGAGTAGTCCCGATTATTAACTGCCGGGGCACCTTTACGATCCTTGGTGGGTCTACGGAGCGCCCGGAAGTGTTGAAGGCCATGGAGTCTGCTTCGGGGTATTTCGTCCAGTACGATGAACTTGCCCTTGGTATCGGCCAACGGCTATCGGAACTCACCAAGGCGGAATGGGGCATGGTTTCGGCCGGGTGTGCTGCCGGATTGAAACACGTCACTGCCGCCTGCGTGACCGGTGGGAATCCGGAAAAACTCATTCGGATTCCCGACCTTACGGGTCTGGAGAAGACCGAAGTCATCTCACCGCGGTACTCACGGAACGTATATGACCATGCGATCAGGAATGTCGGAGTTACCATGATTACGGTCGACTCCGCCGACGAACTAAGATCGGCCATAAATGAAAAAACCGCCATGATCTATGTCAACTCCGACGAGGATTCTGCTACGGGTCAGCCAATGTCACTTGAAGTCATAACCAAGATAGCCAGAGAAAGAAATATCCCTGTACTTGTCGATGCAGCCGCTGAGGACCTCACTATTCCATGTGTGCATTTGGAGCGAGGCGCAACAGTCGTGGCCTATAGCGGAGGCAAAGCCATTTGCGGCCCTCAATGTGCCGGTCTTTTAATTGGCGATAAAAATTTGCTCATGTCTGCCTGGCAGGCGAGTTCACCCCATCACGGGCCAGGCAGGGATAATAAAGTAGGCAAGGAAGAGATGCTGGGTATGCTGGCGGCTGTAGAGGCATGGACGACCAGAGATCATAAAGGGGAATGGGCCACCTGGCTTACCTGGATCGAAGAGATTTCCAACAAGCTGACCAAGGTCGCCGGTGTGACCGCTACAGTGTCGGAGCCCACGGGTCTTTCCAACCGGAGCCCTAGGCTAAACATCAGCTGGGACGCGGACAAACTGCATATCACAGGCGAAGAAGTTGCTGAAATAGTAGCCAGGAGCAAGCCAAGGATTGCGATCGGGGCCCGGTCTGGCGAGGGCAAGACGTCCATCAATATTACGCCGAGCCAAATGCGGCCAGGTAACGCCAGGGTTGTGGCGGACAGGCTGCATGAGATTCTTTCACAGAAGCGCAAACCGGTTGAGGACGAGATGGCCGCTGCAAAGGCTAATATCACAGGGCACTGGGAAGTGGAAATGGAATTCTTCACCAGCAAGAGCACACATTATTTCTTTCTGCAACAAGAAGGTAACTGGGTGAGCGGATCACACCAGAGCGATTTCTCAACGCAACAGATCGCCGGTATGATAGAGGGTCCAGAGGTAAAGCTCCGAAGCGACCACCGATCGACTGGTGACGGAATCAGTTACTGGTTTTCGGGTAAAATGGAAGGCGAAAAACTTGTTGGATCGGTTTTTCTGGGTGAATACCTTACCGCTAAATTCTCGGCGAAGCGCGTGGAATATAAGAAGGAACATAAACGAATAGTGATCCCCGGAGGTCCCCCTTTGGCAACCTGATTTTTATGATTTAGACGTCTTCACCGATTCAATTCGAATCATAACGATCAAAATTGACAACCTCATCAGGGAGATAAAAAACCGGAGGCTGAAATGACTTTAAGGGCTGTTAAGATAATACATCGTCGCAAAATAAGTGTACATGCATCCAGAATATACAGTTCTAAAATCAAAGCGTTGTGTCCTATACTGCCGTACCGATATTTTTGCTATGACGCACTAGTGTAGGATCTGAACGGCGTTGCGGAAAACCTTGCGGAAGGGAATGAACAAACGGAATATGAAATATCAAGATTTGATTATGAACTTAGATTTCAGGAAACAGATGAGGAATTTATTCAAAGAACCATTGGCCTTGCTTTTAATATTTGTGTTCTCACAGTGTTCCGATCCATCGGGAACAACTTTGCCAATGGCCGACAAGGACAACGGTGGCCTGTTTCTTCCCGGAGGTTTCGAAGCACTTGTGGTTGTTGACAGTATCGGCGAGACCAGGCATATTACCGTGAACGACAATGGTGATATCTATGCACAGCTTCAGAGTTCCGACGATGGCAAAGGAACCATCGGAATGCGGGACGTTGACCATGACGGCAAGGCCGATAGTGTGATCCGTTTCGGGGATTATTCAGATAAGGGAAGGGGTGCAACTGGTATTACGATACACAATGGTTACCTCTATACCAGCACCAGGAAACATATATTCCGGACCAAAATGATCGCCGGTGAATTGGTCCCGACGAGTAAATCCGAAGTGGTACTGACGGATATGGATCCCAATGTGGACAGGAACTGGCATACGACTAAGCCCGTCGCGTTTGATGACAAGGGAAACATGTACGTGCCTTTTGGGTCTCCCTCCGACGCATGCCAGGACATCGAAAAGTATGGACCTGTAGGGATACCGTATGGCAAAGGGTTGGACCCATGTCCGGAGTTGGAACGCCACGCTGGGGTATGGCGGTTCGATGCCGATAAGATCGGTCTGACCCAGGAAGATGGGACCAAATTCGCGACCGGCATCAGAAGTATCGTGGGGATGGAATGGAATCCCGGGGATGAAAGTTTGTATGCAGTAGGGAACGGTATCGATAATTTCCATACCATTTTTCCCGACATCTTCTCTGATTGGCAGGCCGCTGTTCTTCCCTCTGAAACACTTATGAAAGTGACCGAAGGGTCCGATTACGGATGGCCCTATGCCTACTATGATCAAATACAGAAGAAAAATGTTTTGCAACCCGGATACGGCGGTGACGGTAAAATCGTGGGTAAGGCTGGTGAATACGATGTGCCTGCGGTCGCGTTCCCGGGACATTGGGCTCCGATGGATGTGATGTTCTACCATGGTAACCAATTCCCAAAGCGCTATAACAACGGCGCTTTTGTCGCCTTCCATGGATCAACGGACCGGGCACCATACCCAATGGCCGGTTTCATAGTATGTTTCGCCCCCTTTGATGAGGCCGGTAATCCCACGGGAGAATGGGAGGTTTTTGCCGATGGTTTTGCACGGGTAGATATCGTTAAAAATACCAGTGATGCCGTCTACCGGCCCATGGGTCTTTCAACAGGCCCGGATGGATCCATCTATATCAGCGAATCCAATCAGGGAAAAATATGGAGAGTAATGTACAAAGGGGATAAAGACAAATTCGGGCAATCCGAATTGGCTGCAATGGAAGGTCGAAAGACGACTCAAAGCTATATCAGAGACCCCGACCCGGTCAAGGATTTGATACAGGAAGGCGACACTTACAGTGGCAGAATACTCTACGATACTTATTGTACGGCATGCCATCAGCGAGATGGAAAAGGAGATAACAACCGTTTCCCTCCATTGGCCGATTCAGAGTGGGTCACCGGACCCGAGGAAAAACTGATCAGCATCGTACTGAACGGGATGCAAGGTGACATGGTCGTCAGTGGAAAGACCTATAATGGATTAATGCCAGGACACAGTCATTTGGACGATCACGCCATCGCTTCGATTCTGACCTATGTCAGAAAGAGGTTTGGTCATGAGTCAAAGCCTGTTAGCGCTGTTAAGGTATCGGAAATCAGAAGTTTATCCTCAAAGAAGAGAACGCCTTAATATTATGAGAATCCGTGGTGCGCATCATTGCAAAAGTGGGTCGGGGAAATGGATCGGGTTTGTACTGATCATTCTAGTTCACATCACTTCCTTTGTTCAGTCCGCGGCGACACCAGTCCTGGGCAATCATCAAGACTATTCGGGAATAGCACGATCCGACGACTCGCTTCTGGTCAAAAGGTGTCGTGAATTCAAGATCACAGGCAAAGGAGACAACCCTGAATGGAATAAAACGGAATGGTCGACGCTTACCAAATTGGATCCGGGTGGGGCTGACTATAAAAGTAAATTTAAAGTCTTGTCATCGGAAAAAGGTATTTATATACTCTTCCAGGGCGAGGACGATAAAATTACCACGTCGGATTATAAGGATATGGATAAAATCTGGAACGGTGACGTTTTTGAGGTTTTTTTCCAAACGGATACAGAGGACGCGAAATATTTTGAGTACGAAGTAAACCAGTTCGAAAAACAGCTTCTCTTGACCATCTCCAACTCGAGCGATGGAGTAAGCTGGATACCCTTTAACGAGTACGATGCCAATACGTATGGAACGATCAATAAAGTTGACATACTTGGCGGACCCCGAAAATTGCACGGAAAGATTGCCTCCTGGAGCGCGGAAGTCTTTATATCCTATAAGTCTTTAGGGCTTCTATCTCTGGTCCCACCGAAAAGCGGCACCATATGGAACGCCAATTTTTGCAGGCTTGACCATGACACGGGCAAGATGGTGAAGTGGTCATGGACCCCGACTATAGAAGATTCCCTTCATGAACTCGATAAATTCCGAGCTATAATATTCGAGTAAAATCCAATGACCAAATCCACTTTCAAATACAGTCCGAGAAGCGTGACATTTGCTTTATTGCTAACACTATGTGGTTACTCCATAGTTAAAGGACAACCTTCCGAAGGTAATGAATACAACCTGCTGATCGGTACCTATACCAAACCTGGCAAGAGCGAAGGCATTTATGTCTATCGGTTCAACACTGAAACCGGTGAGTTCAGTTTTAAGTCAAAAGCTTCCGGCGTTGAAAACCCATCGTATTTGACCATCTCGAACGACAACAAACATGTCTATTCAGTGAGTGAGGTTGGTGATGGAAAAGGCGGAGTATCATCCTTTTCTTTTGACCCGGCAACCGGTAAACTTCAACTCATGAACAATGCAAGTTCCGGCGGGGACGGACCCTGTTACATAACTGCAGACCGCAGTAACAAGTATGCCTTTGTGGGTAACTATAGCGGTGGGAACCTATCCGCTATTCCAATACGGGCCGACGGCTCCTTCGGTCCTTCTATCCAGTCCATTAGACATTACGGAAAAAGTATCGGTCAAGACCAGGACAGTCCCCATGTTCATGCCGTGGTCCTTTCTCCGGACAACCGATTTCTTTTTGTTCCGGACCTGGGAACCGACAAGGTGAACATTTATAATGTAGACATATCCTTACCAAATCCATTGACACCTGCGGCCCCTTCTTCCATAAGCCTCAAGCCGGGGAGTGGGCCACGGCATTTCACTTTTCACCCGAATGGAACGTTCGCATACGTCATTCAGGAACTTACGGGCGATGTGACGGCATTCGAATATGCTAATGGGCAATTAAAGGAGATGCAGGAGGTGCCACTAGTCTCGCCAGGTCATGGAAAAGTTGGGGCGGATGCCGCCGACATCCATATCTCCCCTGATGGAAAATTCCTTTACGGTTCGTTGCGGGGTGAAATCAATGAATTGGTCTGTTATGCGATAAGTGAAAATGGGAAACTGGTGTACGTGGGTCGCCATTCCACACTCGGCAAGGGTCCCAGAAACTTTGTAATCGACCCGACGGGAAAATTTCTTCTGGTAGGTAATGGCGGAAGTGACGAAATTATCATCTTCCAACGCAACCAACAAACAGGAGAGCTGGTGTTTACAGGAAAAAGAATTAAGGTAGGTGCACCGGTGTGCTTAAAGTTCGCTGCAATTGATTAATCATTGAATGGTTCTGTTCTACCAGTGCCCTGATAACTGATCATTACTAACGCCTGTCTTGCTAATCTATTTATTACAATGGCGATTTCGTTCGTGCCCGGCCTGCCGGCTGTTACCAGACTATCTCGCTGTCAACGGAGAATTCAGGCTGACTTCTACATCACATCGATACCGGGCCATCAAAATTCCACTTGTAATCCGAATTGATATGGGGCTGGGTGGTTCAAACGAATACAATTACCGCTATCTGGAATTCCTCAGGCGGGCTTCGCCTGTATCCAATCCAGAAATAAAGTTGATTTCATTTTACTCACTACAATCGGCTCGGGAACGCCTATCGTTAATTTAACGATAAGCTTTCGCGAAAAGTATCGCTCAATTTCCAGGATACTGTTCCGATGGACAATAAATTGCCTGTTAACACGGTAAAAATTAAAAGGATTAAGTTTCGACTCCAGCTCCTCCATTGTTTCCTGAATAAAATACTGTTGCTGGGTAAAAAGGGAAATTGAAACGACTCCGTTACTATAGTACAGAAAAGCAATGTCCTCTGTTTTCACAGGCATTATCTTGTCTCTGAAGGTGACCAGCAATGTAGTTTGATATGAATGCCGGACATGGGCGAGTAACGAATCTATTTGGTTGCTGTACAAGCCCCTATTACTCGAGAATGAAGCTTTAAGTTCCTCATATTTACGGAGGCCATCTTCAACCTTGGACATGGTCAACGGTTTTAGCAGGTAGCCGATCCCATTTGCCTCAAATGCTTTCAACATGTATTCGTCAAAGGCAGTGCAAAAGATAATGGGGGATGAAAGTTTAATTTTCCGAAAAATGTCAAAACTTATACCGTCTGATAATTGAATATCTGAAAAGATGATGTCAGGTTGTTCATTTCCACTTAGCCACTCCAAGGATTCTTCAATAGACCCCATCTTTTTAACAATTACGATCTTCCCGGTACTGATCAGTATATCCTGAAGCTCTTGCGCTGCTTTAGGCTCGTCTTCTATTATAATCGCTTTGGTCATGCCAATATGGGAAGTTTGACAGTAAAGTAATCTTCTGTTTTCTCAATAATGATTTCCTTGTTAACAAGCAACCGGTACCTTTCATGGATATTATTCAACCCGCTTCTTGAAGAATCATATCCTAGTGATTGTTTCGGCTGAAGGTTATTTTTAACGACAATAAATTCATTGTCATCGTTAATTTCAATACGTAACGGTTTCGACGACGAAAGAATATTATGTTTCACTGCGTTTTCCACCAGGGTCTGTAAGGATAACGGGGGCAACAAACTCTTGCAGGCTTCATCACTGATTGTGATTCTGACTAATAAACCATCTTCAAACCGTTCCCTTAAAATGTAAAGGTATGATTCGATAAACTGCAGTTCCTGTTGTACCGTCACCATATCGTTCTCTTTATAAGGCAGCAGATACCTGTAAACGTTCGATATTTCGGCGATGTACTCCTTGACCTTAGCTTCCTTAGTGAGAGTGCTCAAAGTATTCAGTGTGTTAAAAAGAAAATGTGGGCTAACTTGTTGTTTTAATGATTCAAGCCTGGCTTGCACGTTTTCTTTTTTAAGTTTTTCATTTTCAATTTTCGATTTCTGTGTAGCATCTGAGAGTACCAGGTAGTAAGCCACAAAAAAGAGAAACCCGCTGATGATAAGTCCCCTAAACCCCAACGTGACAAGCTTCCTGTCTTGATTCACGTTTTCCAAAAGTAATGGTGAGGTTTGGATAAACGCACTAACAAAATCATGAAAGAGTACTGAGAAGACAATTCCCGAAATAATGCTGAAAGGGTATTTTACCCAAGGAGAGTCTGCCCAACTTAAAGGCACCCTGGAATAAATGACAAAATGATGAAGTACCCAACAGCATAATGAAAGGGAAAAAGAGTAAACCAGATTGGTAAGTAAACCTTCATAATCTGCGTCGTCTGCCTTCAGTATGCGTGGAACCGAGGCCAACAATGAAATGAATAGAGATACGATTACCCCAACGACCAGGTTATATTTTTTTTGAGTCTTCAATTCAGTCTCCAAGCTTGTTTGCACTGTTAAGTCATCATTCCTTACCCAATACCCATGCAAGCATGGCCTCGGCAAAAAAAGCACTTCCCTGGTATTGGTAATAAGGTGTTCTCCTCTGTCCCTTTAATTCGTAGGTCAAGATACTTAAAAAACCAGTTTGAGATGCATCATAGATTTCTAATTTACGCTTCAATGAATATCCGCTACGAACGGTGAACAACCAATGCCGGGTAAGTTGGTAGTCAAAGCCTAGACCCAGATTCCATTGTTTCTTTTGAAAGTATTGTGAATTGTATATCTCTTCCGAGAGCCGGTAGGTTGCGTTCTCAGGCTTGAGAAAAAAGGAAAGTTCCGCCTTCTCTGAAAAGTTATAGCGGAGCCGCGTATTTAATGGAACAGGTCCGGACAACCGTAGCCTATTGTTCACTTTCCAATCAAAATCCAAAAAAGGTGCCAGCATTAGACCGAAAAACTGCTTGCTGAAGGCTAGTCCATAAGACAAGCTGAATTTCTCATGCAAGCGAGTCTTGTATCGAACCCCGATTGTATACCGAATATCTTCGCCCGAAAGATCCTTAAAATCAGAATACACACCACCTGTAACAAAAGTGAGCAATGTATTTTCATTTTTCAGACTCCTGTTAAACAACAACTGGGCTGAAACGCCCTGAATGTTTCGATTGCCGAAAAGAGGATTCTGATTTGTCCAAAGGGTCTCATACCCTACTCCACCGGCAAGCATCGCATGATCCTTCACCACCATTGGGAATTTGCTGTTAAAATCAAATTCGTGCAGTGCATTGTGACTGCCCACATCTTTTATGGGAGCTATTGAATACTTCATGTGAACCATTTCTCTATCGGATTGCGCACCGGCGATTGTAGCAAAGCAGGAGAATAACAGAATAAGCGTTTTCATTCTTATTTACCAAGTAAAAACAGGAGACCCGATTGAAATGAAAGACCTTCGAATCGCTTAACCGAAGCGATGGCTGGCTCCATGTTTGAGCTAGAGGTGTATTGCACTAAAACCTGTAAGGATACAGCTTTCGCAATGCGCCAATAAAAACCTGGACCAAAGGAGTAACGAAGAACATTTTTCTTCCGTTTATTGATCATTTTGTTGACACCCCCGGTTCCACCGATGGCCGTACCTCCACCTACGAACATGAACGTTCCTCCAATTGACCCGGATAAAAACGGTCTAAATTTTTCTCGTGGAATTGAATAACGCATTCCGACTCCATAGGGCACGATGATCCCTCCATTTCCCCTGGCTGTCACCTTCACCCCCTGGCCACCACCCCAGGAAATACCATTTATCTCTCTTTCTTTCGGAATAATCATAAAATCAGTTTCAACATGTGCCGACAATCTTTCGGTAAAATGGTAGGCATATTGAAAACCAAACATGAAGTGATACTGACTAAGGTCTGTCATTGTAACGGAGTCAAATTCAGTACGGCTCGCGGACGATTGTTGCCATCGTGCAATATGAAAGTTTAACGTAGAGTGATCCAGATATGGTGTATACCTTTCTTGCGGCGGCTCAAAAGCAAAACGTTCAGGCGGCATGGCATGATGACTTACCGACGGGTTTCGTACAACTACGGAATCCAATTGGCGTGTTGGTTCGGTTAATAGCACCGGAGGCAAGCTATTATTTGTATAGTTCCATCGCACAGCAGCCCTCACCAGTGCAGAATGCTTTTTCGCAAAATAATCAGCCAGGCAAAAAGAACTGCCCATACCAACAAAAAAGACCCGTGATGGATCGGTCAAAAAATTGTTCTGTATTTCAAAAATGATCTTAAGCAGAAAATCAGTATCCATTTTTAGCGAATCCGCGTTGTCACCACACGCCCATTGGTTTCTTAGGCCCACTGGAAAAACTATTAACGGGGGCTGGCGGAGCTTTGACCACTTCATGTTGGCTAGGGTTGTGGGAAGTACATGTTTATCGTGTAAGAGGATGACCAGCGGAAGATTTGTGACGTTGCCTCCCAAAGGGGTTACCAACAAATAGGACCGCGTCAGGCTATCGCTTTCTATCGAAAAAAAACGCTGGCCACTCGATGTAAAGCCGGTTGGTAATAAAATGGCAAAAACCAATGATTTTACCCCAATTCCAAACCTCATCGTTTATGTTGTTTAATAATAGTACCATCAGACATTTCGATAATGCGATCGGATTTGGCAGCAAAGTCTGAGTCGTGGGTTACAGTTATAATGGTCTTCCGCTGTTCACGACATAATTGTTGAAGCATCTCAAAGACGATACTTGTGTTTCGCGTATCCAGATTTCCGGTGGGTTCATCGCCCATAATAATAGCTGGGTTGTTAATCAGGGCTCGTGCAATTGCAACCCGCTGCTGCTGTCCTCCTGAAATTTTAGAAGCAGGTTTTAATGCCTGATCGGCGACTCCGAGAAGAGTTAATTTTTCATATGCATTATGTTCTACCTGCTGGCGAGAGAGTTTTCCGAGGCGCAGTCCGGGTATCATTACGTTTTTCAGACAGGAGAAGTCAGGCAGGAGGTAGTGAAACTGAAAAACGAATCCAAGGTTTGCATTCCGGTAACCAGCTAATACATTTTGGGTCTTTCCGGTTATTTTTTCAGCCGTTAGATGTAAATTGCCCTCATACTCCGTATCCAATGTGGAGAGGATGTACAATAATGTAGATTTGCCACAACCAGATTTTCCCACAATAGAGACAAATTCGCCCTCATTTACCTCAAAGGATATGTTCCTCAAGGCCTGAAATTTTTCAGGTGTATAGAAATACTTACTGATATTATTAGCCTTTACAACTGGTACCATAATTTATCCGCGAATGATTTCAACAGGATCCACATTTGCCGCGCGCAATGCAGGCACATAACCTGCGAAGAAAGAAGTGACGACGCCAAAAAGCGATCCCTGTATGTAATGTTTTGCATAAAACGATATAGGCAGATACTCCAGATTTCCCTTTCCGATGTAGAACATGGAACTTGCTTTTGAGATCAACCACCCGAACATGACTCCTGCGATGCTGCCGATGAGCCCTATAAATACCGCCTGGAAAATAAAGATGGCTATAACGTGCTTACCGGAGAAACCTGTTGCTTTCAGGATCGCTATCTCCTTTATCTTTTCGTAGATCATCATGTTTAGAATATTGTAAATACCAAAACCTGCAACGATCAGTATCGTAATCACAACAGCGTTCGCAATGACATCGCGGATCATTCTTGCAGCGATCGATTGTTCGTTGGCAGATTGCCAGGTCTCCACCGTATAGCCCGTTAACTGTTCCAGGTGTTTTCCGATCTTCGTAGCTTGTGTATAGTCTTTGAGGTTTACATAGATGTCAGTGATATAACTTCGGTCTTTTTGGAGGAGTTGCTGCACTACCTGGATGTTTGCATAGCACCGTGTCTGATCAACATTTTTAATGGTTGTCTTAAAGATTCCAGTGATTCGGAGTAACTTCTTAGACCCATTCGAAGCAGTCACGGTAATATTATCCCCCACCTGGAGATTTAGATTCCCGGCCATACCGGACCCGATGATGATTCCATTTGAATTAATGCTAAGGTCCTTTACGTTTCCTGCAATCATTGTAGAACTGAGATCAAACATCTTATCCTGCTCCATGATGTTTACACCCGATATATTACCACTTTCCTGAACGTTGCCATTTGCACAGATAACGGTAGCCGTGATTTGTGGTGAAACAGCCAATGTTGCCGAATATGATTTTAAAAACTGAACTAACGCGTTGGGGTTATCAATCCGATCATCACTATCAATCATTTTCGGGTTACTGATCAGATATAAAGAGGAATCATTTCGGTACCTATTCAGCATCTTCGCGTTACTGATCTCATGATCTCTGTAAAACCGGAGATGGGGAGTGGAACTCAATGTAATTTTCTCAAAATACTCATTCGTGCCCGTAATGAGTGAGTTCATAAAAATGTACATGCTGATGCCAAACATGACACCTAAGGATGCGACAAGCGTCTGTTTCTTTTTGGCGACCAGATAGGTCAAAGCTACTTCCGAATTAATACTCAGGTTCATGGCATTGGAGTATAGTTGAATCCGATAGCAAATCCATTGCTATCGTGGCCTGGATTTCGTTCATAACTAGGGTGATCTCCGTTGGAAAAATGAACATGACGAAGTCCCAAAAAAACAGAGAAGGACTTATCGAGATGAATTTCGCTTCCAACACCGTATTTGGGGGATCCATTCAGATGAGTCCCCTTTCGATTATCCCCGAAAAATCCAGAGGGTTGTGGAAATTCATCAATGAATGCAACAAGACCAGCCCCGCTTTCAAAATAGAAGCTGAACTTGGTTCGCCTTACAAGGTAAAATCTAACAAATGGACGTAGACCAAATCCCCAGGTGTCGTTCACATTATCGCGTACATTATAGGCTGTGAATTCTCCGCCAAGGGCCAGCCACCTCCTCGCGAAAAACAAAACGCCTGTATTATTCTCGAACACCGATGTTTTACTCGCGTAGTATCCTTTTGAAATTCCTGTCGCATTAAAATAGCTAAACCGCTGGGCAATGGTTGTATCATTTTTAGTGAACAATAAAATGGCTGTCGCGGCGACAGCCGGTATCCACAGACCATTACCCGTATGCAGGGACACGGGCGAAATCCCAAGTGGATTCTGATACCATTTTGTAAATGGAGGAAGCGAACCAAAAGAATTGTCTCCTTGCCCTGATGCGTGGTTTATTACAAGTGAGGCAAACAGAAAAGATAAAACGACGATGTGTTTCATTTTTTAATAAGTTCTTATCGAAGACTAAAAAGACTGGAGCACTTCATCGGTTGGCATGATTCCACTCATCACTTCCACCCACTCCGTGGACACGATCCCCGTCACGGGTGTGATTAGCTCCCTGTTGGTTTTCCGTTTTATTACGACTTTGCCATCCGGTGTCAGACACGAACGTGGTATAAGCATCGCCTTGTCTTTGTGCGCAACGATAATGTTGGCTTGCAATAGCGTCCCCGCAATAAGGCCAATAGCCCGCCCGTCAAAAACGGCCTCTACCCTGAACGCCTGTGTTTCGTTATCAAAATAGGGATAGATACGCGACACACGTGCCTCATACGTTTGTCCCTTGGCTGTATTGAGTTCAATCAATACCTTTTGTCCCGCCTGCACTTTTGAAATACCGGCTTCATCGACTAGTAACATGACAATCAATGAATCCGGGTGTCCAATCAACGAAACAGCTTCTCCTTTGCGTACCAGTTCCCCCTGCTTTTTAAAAATCCGATAAACCCGGCTACGATCAGGAGAACGTAATGTATAATACTGATTACCTACCGCTGTAGTTTGATATTGGCTCTGCGCCTGGATTAAACTTTGCTGTAACGAAAGCTCGGTGGCCTCAATATTTTCCTGTATAGATTTAATGTTACTCACATCCATGTCAAATTGCAGTCTACTATTGTCCAGCTCTAGTTGTGAGACCGCTCGTGATTCATACAGGTCCTTCAACCTATTGTACTGAACCGAATCCACTGAACGTTTTTGTTGTGCAGCGACCAGGTCGCTTTTTAACTTTTGCAAAACCGGAGACTGTGGAGATGCGTTTTTGGTTGCAATCTGTAGGTTTTTCCGGGCTGCCAGCTCTTCAAAGTCGATGGATCGATTGTCCAATGCGAACAAAACTTCTCCTTTCTTGACAACATCTGCCTCCTTAACAAAGACCTGATGAAGATATCCCTCGTTTAACGAGGTAAGGAGGACCTGTTGAACGGGTTCGATATGCCCGGAAGCAAATAGTGCTTCGGTAATCGGTAAGGACTGTGGGATTACCCATATTTCTTTTTCTCTGCATGAACTAAGCAGAACAATGGCGGGTATAATTATTCGGATGTAAATAGCGTTTCGCATCTTAAAATGTTTTGGAACGCAATTGGAGATCTGCATAGCGAATGAATAAATCGGACAAATGATGTAGGTATTCGTTTTTGTAATTCAGGTAATCCTGGTAAAACCTAAGGCGATCGTCTAATGAAATCTGACCTGCGGCCAATTTATTCGAAGCATGAATATCATTCTTTTGATAGAGTTCCAAGACGTCTTTCGATCCAAGAAATGCGGCGCGCGCAGAGTTGAAACTCGTAATCAGGTTTTTGTCTTCAACGCTTATTTGCTTAATCTTGCTTTCATATTGCCGTTGTTTACTTTCAAATTCTATTCTAGCCTTATCCACCTGAAAAGATCTGGACTGGTGGCTAAACAACGGTATGGTAATGCGTAGTCCCCAATATTGTTGCGGTAGATTGTTACTATTGTTGAAATCGAGGAAGGCTTCCCCGGCCACCTGCGAGTTGAACCCATAAACTGCGGATAGCGTAGGTACATAGGCGGCTTTTGAGAGATCTACGGAATTTTTTGCCGACAACAACTCGGCGTATGACAATTTCACATCCAGCGCATGGGACGTATTCAGATCGATGACTTCCATCTCTTCCATGTTGATTACCTCCTCCTCGATTTGAATTGAATCCATCACCGATAGGTCCAATAGTTGACGTAACTGATTTAATGCCTGAACCTGATCTTGCTTAGCAGAACGAAGTGCAATGGACGCCATCTTCGCTTGAATCGTTGCATTATTGAAAGTTAATTCGCTTACCTGCCCTTGGAGATGCAGTTTTTTTGCAAGGCTAGCCACTTCCGTGGCGGTGTTGAGGCTTTCGGATGCCAGGGTTTCCATTTCGCGCATCAGAAGGTAAGTGAAGTACGCGTGTGCCGATCGTTGGTATACATCATACTGGCTTTTCTGCCAATTGAGGTGGGTGATCGTTTTATTATACTTCGCATGCCTGATACCAAGCCAGTTGGAAGTATTAATCAGGTCTATTTGGACAGACAGACCAGCACTATAATTATATCGTTTTCCGAAGGTCTCCTCTACAAACGCACCTGGTTCGCCACCAAACAGCTCAGCTGGAATGAGGGTCGGCTGAACGGTAATATTGTCGGTAAAGGCGCCGTTAATTGTTGCACTGGGCAGCAGGTTGCCGTACGACTGTTGCACTGCTCCAGTGGAAATTTGCCGCTGACTTGCAGCAAGGGCAATCTGCGTATTGTGTTGTTCCGCATAGGCCCATATTTCCTGGATCGAGTGGAATGTCCGTTGTGCTGACGTCCGGTTGTGCGCAATGAGGATGACAATCAAAAAGGAATATATCTTCTTCACTTTTATTGAACTCTGGTCCAGTAAACTGATTTAGACATTCCACCTTTTGAAGCAGTGATCTTTATCCGATCCTCACCGTCAAAAGTAATCGTACATGATGCGTTTCCCCGTGGGGTTAAAGCTTTTCCAGTAAATCCCCTACCACTCCATTTCAGGTCGCTAAATATCACATCTCCGACCTTAACTTTAGAATTATCCTCGACCCATAGGAGTTTGCCGAAATAATTGTCGCTCTCCCGATAGAAATCACATTTTCGTGTCCCTTTCTCATTGATCCATGCTCCCTGTAACCTTTCGGGGGCTTGGGAATAACCGTATGGTCTGGTCAAGGATACCAATACGATAACTACGACAATGACTGCAATTGATTTTTGAATTTTTGCGTACATATCAGTTAAATGTTTATGCAATTGTACGGCTGAACATCAGCCAATTCCTGGAAATCTAAATGAAGAGGACAATGTGGACGATGAACCGGACAGAAGTAATAAAACTAGAATCCGAGGCAATACTGGCAACAAAAATAGCATCGGTCGCACGGGCAGTAACCAGTCGTTACGCGCGGGTAGGATAAATAACACTGATAGACCTCCTTCATGTAAAAGGCGTTGCAGACGCCTATCAGCAACACAAATACAAACAAAACAATCGCCTGTTTTAAATACTCGTTTTGCTCCTGTTTCATCCATTCTAAAATTAAGGGGGTAAGGTTAGTGTCGAAAGAGATCTGTAACTGGGAAAACGGGATGAAGCGGGCAAAAAGGGTGATGAAATGACCCTCTGAAGTTCAGCTCCGAAAGTTGAGCGACAGCATTAACGCAAGAGGTCACTAAAAGAATTTGTTCTCTTTCAATGAATGTACCAAAAAGGAAATCACAAACGCGGTCGTCCAAAATTGTTCTAAAGAGAAATCGGTTTGGTTACAGACCCTATTGCGATTGTTGCAAACCGGTCGCAGGGTTCCATCGCCATTAATCGATTGTCATTTCCTTCACACCATCCCAAAGGTACTTCTCTACTCCCTTTACAAATACCGGGCAATGGCGTTTGTACGTAATTGTTCTAACGCTGTGACTGAATATGGCTTCCATCACGATTAGTTCCTTTAGCACTTCCAGCTATTATCAATTCATCATTTAAGGGGCTGGCTGCACGAATCCATTTGGAAGTAATTTCCGAGTTCCGTGTGGTCGTAATACCGGCGGTGTACTGCACCACACCCACCCCTCATCACAACATTGAACTGAGGCGCGGACGTGGTACTTCCTGATATATTCCTTGAAGTCCGCCGACCGGATGATTTAATATCATTGAAGCGATATTGGTCTGTTGTGATTACATTTCTTGATTTGGCATGCCAGTAAGTAGGAGCTTTTGGCTTAGCCGGTATCAGGACAGTCGCCACCTGACTGAACAAAATGATCAACCACCCTTGGGTTCTTCAAGTCGGGAACCACTCCTTATTTAATTCATAAAAACACACCCTCGTACTACCTCGGTGTAGTGAAAGATATCCATGATCAATTCCGCATCATTGCAACTTACGTTTTGTGTTTTTCTTCACCGGAAACTCAAAGCCGAACCTGACATTCAATACATCGGCATAGGGGCTCTTGTGCTTTGGATTGAACAACCTCGTCATCACCGAGGCCGTACCCCTGACGTGTCTGAAGAACTTATACTCCTTCTTTATGCCGGCAAATGCACCCCACACCCATTGCCGTACCTGTGGGTCGGGAGCCGTTGTAATGGTGGAGGGTGGAATTTTCGTGTTTATCACCTCCACCTCCGCACGGGGAGAAAAGCCTTTTCCAAGTTTGAATTCACCAAAAATACGGGGACCAAAGATCCTCGCCTCCGGGTTGAAGAAGTAGTCGTCGAAATTGTAGGCCACACGTTGGTTCCAGCCCGGACCGGCGGTGATCCTGCCGGTAAAGCGATAGCCGACATAGGGATTAAAATCCACCATTACTTCCTCCCCCTTTTTCCGGATCTGCATACCTATGCCGGGAACGATCCGTTCAATAAAGGGTTTGTTTCGCATTGGATTCGGCGGACGCTTCGCGATGTCCGCAATACTGCTGACGCTTGGATACTTCGCCTTGTACTTCGAGATCCTGGCCATCGCCGCTTTCAGCTGTTGCTCCTTGCCAGCAAAGTGGTCGGCCGCCACCTTTTGCGCCTCTTCCTTCAGTTTCGCTTTCATCTCCTCTTCCGACGCCGCCCCGTTCATTGGCAGTTCCGTTGTTTGTTCCTGCAAAACCTTTACTTCTTTCAGCTGTGATGCTTTGGACTCGGCAAGTTTGTCGATGGAGTTTGGATTCAGTTCTTTCGCCGTTTGGTCTATCTTACCCTGGACAGCCTGCGCCTGACCCGATACGTCCCCTACCTTATCCATTCCTTTGATGTCCGGTGCTTTGTCCGTCATGCCGGGAATAACAGATTGGTTATCCAGTCCGTTTACCTGCGGAATACCCGGGACATCGACGTTTGTCACCTTTTCCAACCCCCCGAGGGAGAACTGACCTTTTAACGCACTCAGTTTGTCCAGGTTCAGTTCCGGCGGTAGTTTGGCTTCGATCGTTTGGGGACCGAGCTTTCCGACAGAACTTGTAAGGCCGGTCACCTTTTCTTCCAGCTCCGGGGGATATTTGATCGATTTGATCTTCTCCATCGCCTGGTTCTTTATACCCTCCACCTTGTCCGCCAGATCGCGCTGGACATTAGTCAGCTTCTGAGAAAGGCTATCCATTTTGGATTTGTATTTATCCGCAGGCAGTTTTAGCGACTGGAGGCTATCGATTTTCGATTGGTAACCCTGCGCGGTCTTCCGGATGTCCGTGAGAACCGAGGTATATGAACTGGTCAGGCTATCCACACGGGCATCGACACTGAGCCAGATCGAATCCAGCCTGTTGTTAATATGCTTAAGGGTATCGGCGACAACGTTATCCCGAAGGGCAGACGTTACTGGGGCGGACAGCGAATCCATTTTACGGACAGCATCCTGACGGAGCAGATCAGCTTTCGTGGCGGAGGGCATATTCAATGAATCACCCTGGCCAAAGGAGACCACGGTTGCGAACAGGCAGGCGATTACACTGAAAAATAACCTCATTGTATACCAAGGATAAGGCTGGTATCGGTTAGTTCCGGATTTTTGAAAAGGTAATCAGGGGATTGAGAAAATATTTTCAGATGGGTCAGCTGACCTAACAACATATTCGCCCCGTCAATTTCCACCTCAATTGCGCCCCCTTCTTGCCATATTGTAGTTTGTTTTCCTTCTTTAGTTGTGAAGGAATCCCCCAGGAATCAACTTGAAAGGTTCTCGTGCATAGTATTTTCGGGGAATCCAAAAAATCAAAAGTCACCCAACAACAATAGCAACGATGCCTCGACGAGACTTAACAATACCATATGAATGAACGTAACAAAAAGCAGACGCAAAATCTTCCCATAGGGGCTCACACCCTACTTGGTCATATTATAACATTTTACAAGTAACGATCTGAACAGTATTTTTTCTTCGCCGTTTGAATGCGTCGGACGCATGATTCATACAATTTGCTACTGTAGCACGTAACAGACTCGCTGGCCGGTCTGATCCGTGCAATTGACTTTGATAACATCATTTCTGCCATAGCTAGCAAATCCTTTCGTTTGCATCATATCGAAAAAGTCTACATCCTCACATGTGGTCAATAGGTCCTCGACAATTCTGTTACCACTAATAAAAATGTACCTTCGGGTGTCATCCTCAATTTCCTCTCCGTAATATGTATGAATGATGTGAGACACGTCGTCTCGGAATCTTGGACCCGGAATGACGTATAGTGAATCCCACTCGAAAGGAAATAATGCTTCGAGTTTGTATTCTGCAAGTGACTGTTTGAAAATAAAGTCTTCTTGCTCCAGACAACCTGGTCGTTGAATGCAACCTTCCAACACAAGAAATAGAGCGAAAAGAATTAACCTAATCTTGATTAAAAAATCGCTCAAGCCGACGATAGATCTCATCATTCCACGTTTGTCCAATTTATTTAATGTTTTCACTGGTTGATGACTTCTTCACTTGAAAGAGTCCCAATTTAATCCGAGGTCATCGGCATGTTCTTGTATTTGAATTTAAACTTGCAATGGATACACTGTCGCCATTCAAATTCGTACTGATTCAAACCAACATCTGCCTGCCAGTCTTTTGAGAGATATAACTCTCAATTTGCAACACTATTCTCCCATGAATAGCTATTGAAGGTAGCACCAAACGAATAATAATGTTCCTGTCAAAGCTTTGGGCTTCCGCGAATGATACATGTGGGCATAGCTTCACTTATAGTCATAATCTCTGAATCAGAAATGGAATTATAGGAAAAATCGATGAACCTAAGTTCTGTTAGTTGCAATATAACTTGTGGAATCATGGTGAATCGGTTATCCTGTAAATCTAATTTCTTAAGCCATTTTAGTTCAGCCATTTTATCGGGTAGGCATGCAATCATATTATGACTTAAGATCAAGGTTTCAAGATGAGGTAGGCCGAAAACGAAATCAGGCAATTCTTTAATTCCATTTCTGCTTAGATTTAGAATCCTCAGAGAAGTCAATCTGCTAATTTCCGGAGGAGGGTTCTGCAAATTTTGCCCACTAAGGTCCAAAAAGTAAACTGTTTCAGACGTTCTCAAGGCTTTCTTGATGCTTTTATAACGCTTGAACCCGCCTTTGGTAGCCTGTGTGCTTTGTGCCATACCTATGATAGGGACCAAGAAGCACATCAATATCACTTTCAGAAAGAAATTCATTTTTTTGGTGGATTAATAAGTTGAAGTAACAGGCTAGGCGGCGATTGCGTTCGTTGCATTATTTTGTAATCGGCTGGCAAGTTCGGTTGAGAATGCCATGACTTTAAGGCTCCTTGATATCCACCTGCATTTCCGCTAGCAAAAGCGGCTACGCCGTAAGCGTTCGCAGACTTATCCCAGCTTGTAGTATATAGGTCCTTCCGTGATTCCGCTTGTATTTGTCCAACGATGGATTTGGCTTCAAATTCGATATTAGCCTTTCCGTTTCCATACATCCCTTTATCATACTGGACTGCATGCACCACTTCTTCAACGGCAAGGCTAGCTAAATCATTGGCATTTTCCTTTTTAGAGAGTTCTCCTTTAAACGCATCAGCTTTGGAGAAATTGAGCGCAATTATCCCCCCTTTTTCTCCCTCATCGAAATCGTAAGCCTTCGTTTCTGCACGCTGCTCGGGGTAGGTTGTCACCTCGCCAGTTATTTCGTTCGGCGGATTCTCTTTTGTTATTGTATTGTTGTCTATGAACGCGCCACCATTTCCTGCAATACTTCCATCATGATCGGCGACTAGTGCATATCGAGTTTTCGACTGTTTTAACTCTTTCAGCAGATTCTTATAAGTTCCTGATCCTTTGTGCTCCCTCAGTGCCCTTCGGAAGAGTTGCCTGTCCTCTTTATTTAAGTAGGACCAATCAAGCCATTTTCCATTTGGGTCAAAGAAAAAGATCGGATTATTTATTCAGTAGTTGTAAGGTGAAAATGAAAAGTACGAAGCTGCGGCAGGATCAACTGCTCCCCACCTGCCAATATCAGCCATGTACATTCTTGCACCATAGTCAAGCCAGTTCAATCCTAGTTCATCTTGCATTTCCTTGCCATTGTATTTGTAATCCTGAGCTGTTGCGTTCTCGCGTGAGTAAGAGTTAAAATTTAATCCAAACGGATAATACTCATCCTGCTGAATGACCGCACTATGGCCGTGGGTTACAGTATAGTCATCAAACCCGATCTGTTGCTCCGTAGAACCTTCATTGGAGAGAAACACATAAGCATAACCCGCGTGCCGGATCCTCACACCGGCGGTCAGCTGTGGATAGAAGACTTTAGCCCCGCCATCCTGCACATACGCTGCATCGATCTGCTCATAGGAAAAGTCTACCAGGTTGTAGTCCTTGTCGAAGACGATAATATTGACAAAGCCCTTGGGAGCATTGTCGTCGTCTTCATCCCTGCCGGCTGTGGCCAAAACAGACCCGACCGAATTCAGGGCCTCAAAAGCCGTAGCGGCCTCGCCCGGAAGACCCGAGGTTAATCCAAACGCCTGCGTGAGCGCAGCGGCAAAATTGGACAGGTTGCTGGCTGATCCGGTTCCCGCTATATACTTGGCATACACCGTTGCCGAAATCGTGTCTCCCGGTACCACGGCAAAACTTTTTGCCAACCCTACCTGGCCGTTGTATCCACCATTCAGGACCAACACTTTATCATAAACGGTGCCCGCATCGGTATGATCCAGCAGGTCGTTAGTCAAGCGACCGTAGTTCGTAAACGTATTTTGTTCCTCCGTTTGGGTATTGTCCTCCAGCGTCGCTGTATAAGTTTCTTCTTCAACCCTGGACGTAAACGTAACACGCGAATTACCCAAATGATCTTTAAGGGTGTACTGATACTCCGGTACCGCGCCGGTCATCACCACCCTGCCTTCTTCATGATTGATGAACTTCAGGGTATCGTTCTCAAAGAAAAAATCGCCCAGGTAGTCCGTCTTTTTCTTTAGCGTATTGGCGGCATCGTACACTTCCTGGCTCAGCTTCACACCAGCGGCGTTGTAAATATAGTTCACATGCTCCCCGGTCGTTTTTGTCACGATAGCCGGAAGGTTCAGTTGGTTGTAGGTGATGGTTTCGATATTTTTATTCCTGTCTGTGATCATGTTGCCGTTGGCATCATAAAGATAATCATCGCCGCTGATATTGCCATCTTTAAAACCTTCCAGTGCGTTCTCCGCATCGGTCACCTGTATCAGGCGGTTGCCGCTATAGGTGTAGGCCAGTTCGTCCATATCAGCGCCGTCTTTTCCTTTGCGATCCAGGTGCAGGATATTGCCGTTCAGGTCGTACTGCAACGCACCCTCGCGATAGGCGGTGGTTGGACTCCATGCCAGTGTTCTTTCCCGGTGTGCAGCCTCGGTGAGCCTGTTCATCGGATCGTACTCAAAGGCATATCCGCGCTCCGTCGCTTCCATGATCGGATCTTCCCCGCCAATATTGATACCCAAGCCCTGGTTCGTCGAATATTTTATGGCGCTGATGTTTCCGTTGTATTGAAGTGACGATGCCCCCACCCCAATTTCAGTATTATATCCCAGCTCCATTCCGAAGTAGTCTTTCGGACCGCCATCCACTTCGCCCAGATCTGAATTATTGATCCGGCTCAGCCAGCCCCGGATATTGTACCGGTAGTCCACATGCTGCTTAAAGTTCTCACCGTCATCTTCGGAATGCAATTTTTTCGTGACCAGCTGGCCTAATTCATTGTACTCGTTTTTTGTAAGGACTACCTCTTTATTATTCGTATGATGCTCCGTCTGGAGCAACCTACCCGCATGATCGTAGGTCAGCTTCCTGGTGGTGGCGATTGGCGTTGCGCCGGTTATTGCGTGATCAGTTTTCGTACGCAGTAACTTTCCGGAGAAGTCATATACGCTGGTGATCTTGTCCAGGCCACCTTTGCTGTTTTGAGCGATTACCTGGATGGTCCGGTAACGGTCGTCGTAATAAGTTACACTCCACATCCACTCGTTTGTTCCCAGGTTTTTAATTCGTGATCCGGTCATCTGGCCTTTGACCCGGGTGAAGGCCTGATCTTCCTGGCCTTCATTATTTCCGGAGGCTACTAGCCGGCTGTTGTCGTACTGGTAATCGGATTCACTTGTTCCTATTAAAGAAGTGAATGAATAGTCATCATAATAGCTCACCGTCAGGTATTGACCTTCCGAACTCACGTTGGGAAAGGACTGGTTTGTATACCCGTGAACCGTTCCGCCGGTTACCTCGAACCATTCGTCGCTATTGTTTTCCGCCGCGATGTAAAAGTCGTTCACCTTCGTCTGCATACCGGCCTGATCCTTGTTTTCGGCATCCAGGTAGATACCGGTCAGGACGGGCCTGTTCAGGACATCGTACTTTGTAAAAGTCCATTCGCGTGTCGACTTCGTCCGCTGATTGCCGTCCTGGGTCATCACCAGTCTGTCGCGATCGTCATACACCATGTATACCCAATCAGCTCCCGGTACTTTCTTATGGGTCATGCGTTTGCGGTCGTCGTATTTATATAGGAAGGCGAATTTTGCAAGGACGGTCGCCGGACTGGCAACCTCTTCCACGGTTATAACCGCCTGGGCGGTGAAAGCACCGTCTGCCGTCGTGGCCGTGATCGTGGCCGAACCGGCAAGGGATGAAGCCGTTACCAGACCGGTATTGTCAACGGTGGCCACACTGGTATTGCTTGAACTCCAGGTAACGGTTAGGTTCGTCGCATTGGCCGGAGAAACGGTCTCTGTCAGCTGGGCGGTCTGACCTGCGGTTAACGTAAGGGAAGCGGGTGCAACGCTCACGCCTGTTACGGGTATCACTACTGTTACCACAGTGTTCGCTGTGAATCCCCCCGAAACAGTTGTCGCGGTGATGGTAGCTTCACCCGGTGCCACCGCCGTCACCAATCCGGAACTGTTTACCGTCGCTACCGCTGTATTGCCGGGGAGGTCCAGTTTACCGCCGTTGGTGGCATTCGATGGAGTGATCGTCCGGGTAAGCTGACCGGTCTGACCTGCGGATAAGCTCAGGGTTGCCGGTGCAACGCTGACACCCGTTACCGCTATATCGGTAACCGTGATCGCCGACGTCGCGGTACGTCCGCCGTTCTGTGTCGTAGCCGTAATCGTAGCAGTCCCTGCGGAAACGCCTGTCACCAGCCCTGTGCTGTTGACTGTGGCAACCGCCGTGTTACTCGATGTCCAGCTCACGTTCTGGTTGGTTGCATTCGCCGGAGTGATCGTGGCCGAAAGCTGGCCGGTTAAAGCACATTTTCTACAAATGTTCTATTAAAACTGCAATTGCGAATAAAATAAAAATCATATATTTACTGCAATTACGAATAATATCAGCGAGAAGTCAGGCACTTTGGCAAAAATGCCTAGCATTTTCCACAGATAAAGAACGACTAGATGTACTCGGATATACTCGAAATAAGCTGTCTAAAAAAATTAATTCAACCTAGTTCAAGGAACAATGGAAAACAGGACAAACCAGTTAAAAAAGAGAGCCAGACTTGCCGGTCTACTTTTCCTCTTATGGATAATAACTGGTTTTTATGACATGTTTCTTGTTTCGCCGAAAATTTTTGTAAAAGGTGACTTCGCAGCCTCAGCTCAAAATATTCTCGCCCACGAACTACTGTTTCGTTCAAGCATATTTTCTGGATTAGTTACCGGTACACTGTGGATTTTATTAGTGTTGACTTTTTATCATCTGTTTAAATCTGTAAATAAACGCCACGCCAAACTTCTCGTGGTATTTGTTTTAGTACAAATTCCAATTATTTTCATTAACGGGGCATTCAGTATTGCTGCTCTTATGGTCTTGAAAGGTGAACTGCTGATGACGTTTGATATGAATCATCGACAAGACCTGGCAATATTTTTTCTTAAAATCAAAGAGTATTGCGTGTTAGCCTTGGAGTTATTTTGGGGTTTGTGGCTTTTTCCATTAGCCATCCTTGTATACAACTCGAACTTCATTCCCCGTTTTTTAGGATTCTGGTTGACAATAAACGGAGTTGCGTATGTGCTTCTGAGTTTTACCAGCTTAGTGACTCCTCAAATTAAGGATATGGTATTCACATTGGGTATTCCTGCCATGTTTGGAGAATTGGTGTTTATGCTTTGGCTATTGATCAAGGGCGTCAAAGTAAAAAAGATGGAGGTAACGGATCCTCATTAGAGCGCCAGTAAACCGCTGGCTACTGGCGATCCGTAGAATGGCAAGATTAGCACTGGTACTGAGGGCACTGACACACTCCTCTTGCGAGGTGTTGCTCTGAATGTTTCATTTCCAATTAAAATGCATTTTCTAGTATTTTGATCTCGACAATCGAATATTCGGGTATGCTCTCCGGAAGTTCAAGGAACCTCTCCTTATTCAAAAAACTAACATTGAGTGCAAGTTCAATGGTAAAATGCCTCGTGTGTCCAAACACCTGTGCCCACAGACCATTAATGTGATCAAATTTATGATGAAAGGTAAGCAGGTAAAAAGTTCTTCCTCCCAGAAATCTGGTTTATCATAACCAATCATCAAGGGAACCTGTTTGGCTACCAATATAACTCCAATAGCTGCCAGCATGCCTTTGATCACCAATGAAGGGACGAGGTGTGTAAAACCTCCGAGTCTGAGGATACCCAATAGCACCTGTAACACCCAGGCGGTAACAACGCAAAGAAAGAACATCTCGATCGAGCCCAACTGGCTTATGGCAATCATGGCGACCACAGTCAGCCCGGCAGCGGGTCCGCTTACGCTTAATACGGATCTGCTGACCGCCGGAATGATCTGTCCACCGATGATGCCTGCTAAAAGACCGGATAGCACAGGCGTACCGGAAGCCAATGATATACCGAGACAAAGCGATGAGGCAACAAAAAACCGTTACGCTTGCCTTTAGATCATGTCGGAGAAATACAAGCTGCCGGAATCGTCTCGTTGGACGGATAGTCATAAGACAATTTGAATGAATCCAAACGTTGACGTCATGGGAATGATGCAAAGTTTTTATGTAAAGATCGCGTTATTGAAATGATGGGGGTTGACTTAAATCAACCTTCAAAGTGACTGGCGTCAACGGTTAAGCAAGGGGTTAATCCTAGTTTTATGTTGCTGGACCTGTAAGCGGCACTTGGTGTTATGATCTTCGAATTTCTCCGGCTTGGCATTGAGGTCACCGATGATGATTTTAATGCAATCTATCCGGCCGCTATAAGGCGGTCTGCCGACCGGCACTGGAGTTCGGTTGCCGTGTCAAAAACAGCATCTGAATTTCTGGTGACTCGTCGCGGAACCCAGGTACTGGATGTTGGTTCAGGCGCAGGTAAATTCTGCATGGTAGGTGCCGCACATACACAAGGATACTTTACCGGGGTCGAGCAACGGCAATCGTTGGTGGATCTGGCTACCAGGCTTTCCATTCAATATCGCCTTCCTAATGTAAAATACATTCAGGGAAGCTTCACGTCGGTCGATTTTAAACACTATGATGCTTTCTTCTTCAATTCATCCTATGAGAATATCGATGTCCAGGGCAATACCGAAGGATCGATCCATTTGGATGTCGAGAACTATGACCGGTACTCGCAATACATGGACGGCCAACTGTCCCGCCTTCCTTCGGGAACCCGTCTTGCTACCTACTATACACCTTGCGCGGCCGTTCCTGATAACTTCCAACTGGTAGACTCATTACATGGCGGATTATTGAATTTATGGGAGAAATTTTCCTGACTGAGGCAATGCATTACTGAACGAATAAACGATTATAGTATCCCTACCGGAAAACATTCATGCGAGCCTTATGAGATTAATCGCATTAATCGCTATTTATCTTATTCAAAGCTCGCTCCGTAAAACCGGCTCCCTTTACATCAAGGTCTTTGACTAAAACTGCCGAATCTCCAGACTGTAATCTTGTGCCATTACTGTTTTTGTGAACGACCTTTTCTACCTCCGCCACTTCGTCTTCGAATGACGCAGCTTTTGCCCAAGCCAGTGTTTCATCATCCAGGTAAAGCGTATCCAGTAAATCCTGTGTCAACCTTCTTTTCGCAAGGCATGTAATAAGCGCCAGGCCATTACCTGTACGGCTGGCACAGAACTCCACATGGTATTGTCCAGGCAACGCCAGTGGTTTGGCTCTAATGGTTTCGTATGGTTGATTTGTTCCAGGCAGGTATCGCAGGTTAGAATACTTTCGTCAGCGTCTTTAGAAACAGGTGGTACTGAAAACAAATTCAACTTATCGATGTTATATCCACACAATTCGCACACAGATCCACTGCGATCCGGTTGTATTTTTTCAATTTTCATAGCATGTCTTTATTCACGAGTAAAGTTAAACATATCGCGTGAATTGCCTCGTAGCAACCTTTTCGGCAATGAAAGACTACAACTAGAGTCACAACGTTGATATAAATCAACAAGCACATTGATAACGATCAAAAGATCATACACACATTGTTATTAGCTTTGAATCTTAAGTCTCCTTGACAAATTAAACTGACAACATGGTCTTCGAACTTCTTAAACTGAATCTTGATATACCTGACAGTGACTTCAATGCCATCTATCCTGCCAAAATCAGCAGTCTCGCAAGGAAACACTGGAGTTCTGTTTCAGTTTCCAAACTTGCTTCAGAGTTTCTGGTTGACCGACTGGGTACAAAGGTTCTTGATATTGGATCGGGAGCCGGAAAGTTTTGCATGATAGGTGCCACAAATACAAAAGGACACTTTACAGGCGTAGAGCAACGAGGGGAGCTTGTGGAGTTATCTACGCAGCTTTCTGAATCATATCGGATTCATAATGTAAAATTTATACATGCTAATATTACGTCAATAAAATTCACCGACTATGACGCGTTCTACTTTTATAATTCCTTTTATGAAAACATTGACATGCTCAATTGCATTGATAATACGGTAAGGCTCGATATTCAGCTCTACCACCAGTATTCCGTACATCTTGTGGAGCAATTAGCATCTTTACCTATAGGGACCCGGTTAGTCACCTTTTGTAGTCCATTAAATATTATTCCTCAATCTTTTAAATTACAAGACTCCACAAACGGTGGGCTGCTGAAATTCTGGGAAAAAGTAAGTGCGTCCAAAGATCCTTCGATTTGTGAAAACTGAAAAAAATGTTTAAAATATTTAAAGAACTATATAGCCAGTATCGGGAATATGTGAGGGTCGATCTCGTTATGTATAGTGTACTTATTATATTGATTCTGATTTACTTTATAATTACCGTGCTTTCGTGATTATTTCTTTAAGTTCTGGCCCATCATATTGGCCTCTTTAATAATTCCTTTGCGATTTGTAATTCTGATTATTCTGCCGTTAGATTCGATAAGCCTATCTTTTTTAAATTCCTGGAGGAGACGCACCAGAGTTTCTTTGGCCGTTCCAACCATGTTAGCAAGATCGGTTCGCGACATGTTTATTTCGCTGGGTGTATTTGGCTTTGTCAGTATCTTAAATTTTTCTTCAAGTATTAATAAATTAAACGCCAGCCTTTCCCTCACCGTTTTTGTTGCCAGGTTGGTGATGCTGTTGATAAATAGACTAAACTCATGACCCAAGGCCTTCAAGAGTGCATTTGAAAGTGTTGGAGAACTTCTGAGCACGAGTAAAAAGTTTTCCTTTGGGATAAACGTTATTTCGGAATCTTCGATAGTGGCCGCTGAGTCCGGATAATACTCTTCCCCTAATAGTGCATGATATCCAAGCAATTCACCTTCGCCACAAACGTAAAATATTTGCTCACCACCTTTTACGGTAGCCTTGTATTTCTTGACTCTGCCAGCCTGTACATAAAAGATACCAGTAGGTATTCCCCCTTCTCTAAAAATGATCTCTCCTTTTTTGAAAGGATGCGTAACACCGGATTCCATTAGGAGACTTAGCTGTTCAGAAGTAAGCCCCTCAAAGATTTGATCTTTTTTAAGCCGGAAATTTTCGGAAAGGAAATTGGTTAGCATAGGCGTTATTTCGAGTCAGACAAGGTACAAATTAAAAAAATGGGTCACCAGGCAAATTGACAATAATCAATAATTCCGTTGACTTCGGTCAAGAATAACTCGAGGCAACTCTTCAAATTGTGCTTCTGTATCAGTTTTTATGATGTTTGTTTGGAACCATCAAACATCACGCTAGATTCCACAATATGTTGGATAAAATCGCTGTAACTATTGAGTTGCTCAAGTGGCATCGTCAACAAATTTCTTCAAGGCTAATTATATTGACAATAGTCAACTTAGGGATTGACTATACTCAATTGACCATACTGTTTCACACCGTAACTTTGCGCTAACAATGCATATTGCATATCGGACACAAACAACCTGTAAACATCAGCACGTCCGGAGCCTGCTCGCCTTCGACAGAAGATGAGGCTGGTGTTGAAATATTCTCTAACAATCCCTTAAAAAGAAATGGTTGACTTCAGCTACGAGATCATTAATAAAATCAAGGACGCCAGCGATAATTATCAGGTTAATTCAATAATTGAAAAATCACTAGATACACTCACTGCTAGAAACGGAGTGTTTAATTCAAAGCGAAAATACATGATGAATATGGTGATGGCGCTTCGTTATGTAAAAGCAGAGGGTCTCAATGCAAAAGCTTCAGCGAATGTTAATCATGCCATCGAAGTGTTTGAGGCACTCCGTAAAAAGGATTACTCTCATCTTTTCTAGTACTTAGGGTCGCGACACGTTGAGCCTCTATGAAATCCCATGAAGGAATTTGTTGTGCTTGATCCTTTCCTTGAAACCGGAAATTCGTTCTATCCTTCTTATGCTTCCGCGATAATTACGGTCTACAAGAATACGATCATAGGTATGTATGGAACAAAAGAATTCGTTTTTAACTTTAATAAAATGGTCGTGTCCTGGCTTTACAAGGAGGTAGTTAGATCCCTTAAGTGATACTTTCCCTACAACAGTAAACACTCCCCGCCAAAAGAAACCTTTCCTGGTATTTAGGTACGGCACGATTTCGGATGACCAGAAATAAACTGTATTCACTAATACGACAATAGCAGCGGCAATGCTTACCATACGAAAATAGTTTTGACTTGACAGTTCCAGGCCCTTCTTGAAGGCAACTGAAAATGGCACTATCATCACTGCAAAAATATTGAAGCTAAAAAAAGCGATCCAGAACAAAGGACTTTTCTCGGGAACATGAACCTCGTGTTTCGGTAGTTTAATCGGCCGGTAAAATTCTTTATTTTTCATTACATCTTAAATTCAGTGCTACCTATTTGATTTCTCATCCCTTTCATGAGAAAGTCAAACAGGCAAACACCGAATTATACCACCCTAATGGTGGTTATTCTCCTTCACTAATCCTTTACTTACCAATTGCATTTGTTTTAGGGTTTTGTCAAAGCCGTCATTCGAACCGTCAAACGAAAGAATGTTACCCTTGCTATGTTCTGATATATGTTTCATGCCATCTAACCACATGGTGAAAAGCATAAAGGCAGGGTCAACGTTTTCCGTTTGCATGATTTTTCCTGCCTTTGCTAAACCAGTTGCTATTTCTGCTCTAAAAAGGGCATTTCCACTACCTCTCAAGTGATAAGCATCTTTTTGAGCTTCCGCCTTAACACGGATGGCTTTGGCTTCAGCTTCAGCGGCCCTCGTCTTTAGTATGTATTGTGCTTGGGCTTCATTCTCAGCAGCCATTTTCATGTTGTTGCTTGAAACAACTTGTGACATTGAACGCATAATGGCTTCATCAAAAAAGATGTCGTTAACCTGGAGATCAAGAACATGAAATCCCCAATGATTAAGTGACTCTTCAAGATGTTCCTTTACAGCAACTACAATTTCCTGTCGGAGTGTTAAAATTTCAGCTTGCCGTTTGGTAGCCACAAAAGAACGAATTGAACCTTCAACACTTCTTACGAGAGTTTGCATAAAGCTCTTTTCGTCAATAAAACGGAAGGCTATCTTTTTAATGGTCACTTCTGTTTCATCCTTTGCGGCAAACAAAATCAATGACTTAAAATTTACGCTTGCCTGATCTAATGAAATGGCTTCAAACTCAAGTTCGATAGAGCGATGTTGGATAGATATTTTTTTGTATATGCTCTCGATTAAAGGAAGCTTAAGGTTAAAACCCGGATACATGATCCTTTTGTACTTTCCGAATTGAGTCACCACACCAATGGTTCCTTGTTTTACAAATGTTATGCTTAGCAGGATTAACACAATTACTACTAATACTGGTATGAATATAGTTTCCATGTTTTTGTTTTTAGTTTTACTTAATGTCCAATGTTTTAAATGGGGAATTCCGAGGAATGATGCTCTAAAATGTACCAGCCGGTTTTCTCTTTTTTGCAAACAAAAGAATAACGAGCAGGCACTTCTATTTTCTCATCTTTCTTATAGTATGTAAAAACATACTTCCCGGAGCGAATGAAAATATCCTTGTACTGACGTACTTCTCCGGATTCGAAATGAACGGAGACTCTGTCCATTTCAAAGAGGTGCTCGAAGTACTTTTTAATATTGTTGTGGCCCTCTCTTAATTCTTTTGCAAAAGTTCCCCACAAAAGCCCCTGGTAATCATAAGTGGAGACGACCCCAAGTATGCTATGCTTATTGACACCAAATGCCCAGTCATTAATAAAATCATTCAGATTCTTTTTGTCGGCAGGATTTTTCTGAATACTGCTATATACCAGCCCACCGGTAGGACCATCTTTGTGAACCAGCATTGTGGCGGTAGTTTCTGGATGAACCTGGTCAGTAAAGCGGTCAATAAATTTTGCGATAATTTTTAATAGTGGCATTTTTTCGTGGTTATAAATCACAAAACTTATTAGACCGTGTATTACAAGTACGATCAACAAACCTTCAAAAATTCCAATCTCAAAAACCAGGATGCCGCAGAACAAGGCAAGTATGAGCGCGTATTTACCGTGCTCAGCAACATGAATAAGACCTGCTATCATCTTCCAACCTGTAAACATCATCAGCACGGCAAGAGAATACTCCGGTAGGTAGACTAATAGCTGAGGAAATAGAACAAAGACAAGTAGTACTGCTGCCGTAAACAAGTTGGATAGTTTACTAACGGCACCGGCTAACGCATTGGTAGCGCTCTTCGCTAAACCATCCAGGTTGGTCATGCCACCGAAGAAACTAGAACCCATGTTAGAAATCCAGATTGCCAACAGGCTATTGTTAGTATCGGCTGGTCTTCCTAACGGGTCAAGTTTTTCGATAGCTGAGTTACTCGTTACTTGCTCAATCACATCAATTAAAGAAAGCATCAACGCATAGCCAACTAACTCAAGGAGCAGCGCAGGTGGAAGAGTATCAAAGTTTGGAAAAGGTAAAGCGATTTTTAACGGAACTTCTTCAACATGAAGCATTGGAAGTGGCACGTACATAGCAAGGACAACGCTTACCAGAATGATGGCAACATAGGGGATGGCTGGAAATGTAGATTTATACTTTTTGAACAAGTATAAAAAGAAAAATAGCGAAGCAACCGAAATAAAGATCGTTTTAATCCGTTCGTTGTCTAGCCACTCACCAGAGGTATGCAACACCTCGTAAGTATAGGGTAAAAATTTCAACGCAATTTTTAAACCGATACCAGCCAAAAGTCCTTCGATCAGATAACTGGGAATAGCTTTTAAAATATACTTCTGAAGATTGTACCTCCAGGCAATGGCCTGAGATGTTGCCGTTAAGAAAATAAGAAAAGGCATATTTTCCATACCAAATTTGTGGATACTCAATGCCAACACAGGGGCTAATCCCGCAGCTACCCCCGGTGTGCCTACATAATTTCCGGGACGAAAAAGGAAAGTAATAAAACTGACAACGCAGGCAAAAATAACAGTGATCAGACCCGTTTGAATAGGGTATTCGGACATGAGGCAAATGCCGATGGTCAGAGGAACCGCAATCATACCGGTGATCGTTCCCGCCAATGCATCCCTGCGAATAGTATCAGCAGTGAAGTCTTTAAAATTCATGAGTCACAGATTAATTATTGTGGATGATTACGAACGTTTGGCTTAGTACAAAGCAGCAAAAAGTTTGTTCGTATAAAGAAGAGTAATAGCTGTTAAGAGAGAAATGACTTCCAGGAGTGGAAGAGAATGAAGAGAGGAATCGTAGCGGAGCAAAGAAGGGAGTTCAGCGCATCACAGTCTTCCACTTTAAGTACTGTTGTACTACTATTTTTGCTCTGGAAACTGTCACCTGACTTTTCATCCTCTTCCGTTTCCCCACCTTCCCAAATGGTTAAGCAGTTGACAAGGTTGAAGAAGTGTTTTTCTGCCAAGGTGCTATTCGCCAAGTCCTCGTAGCTGTCAACAGAAGAAGGAATTGCAATGACAGTCTTTGCGATAGCTTCAGAATTTGTGACCAAGTAATAGGGCGGATACAGGAAAAGAGCTTTACACACTATCGTGCAAAGAATCCCAATCACGCAATATTTCTTAAACAAGTCCTCCATGTTCTTTAACAGGACGCAAAAGTAATGTCCGCTTTACTGCCAAGCATTGATTAATACGTATGCCTGCATTGACTTATGTCAATTTCTTGGCTTATCCCACTATTCTAATTGCTAAAAGGGATCTCCCAAGCCCCAAATGCACACATTATGTTTCCGCGTCACCCACATCGATAAATTCGAGGTAATACTTCCTTTTTTCTAACTTGATATAAGTCAACACCAGCAGTGACCGTATTCAATCGTCTGTCGGTGACCGGTCCCTAACTTTGCTCTATAATTTAATCAGGTCTCTAAAAAGCGCAGTCATGAAAAAAGTGAACATACTTTTAGTTGACGATGACGAAGCTCTTGATGTTTTTAATTCATACTTCTGCGGAGAGATCGCTATACAGGATGTCATTCTGTTAGATCTGGATATGCCTATTGTTGATGGGTTCGAATTTATCAGAGCCTTCCAGCAACTAAAATTCATTAACAAAGAGAAAGTATCACAACTTCCTCAATAAGCCCCTATGATGTTGACAAGGCCCACGGATTAGGGATTAAATACTACATCACCAAACCCCTCATGGAAGAAAAGATCAGGATGGCAATACTCCAGGAATTCAAGCCAGCTTAGCTTCCGAATTTTAAATTTTCCTGCCATCCAGGATTTATTACCCCGCAAAATAAACAGCGCGATCATTTTGTCCGGCTTGAAATTGATTGACAAATATCAATTGTCGTATTGATGCTTTTCAACAGATGATTAAAACAATCTTGTAAGATTGCGGCCTTAAACAAAAAGGGTTGCTGCTTGAACGCACCATTCTTCGTGGAAACGTTTCTTTAAACGAATCAGTGCGAGTGGCTAATCTAAGTGGCAAATCAAATCAATGTGCTTTAACCTTAAAACTGATAACGATGAAGTTTCCGGAAGAATTGTTCTACACCCAGGATCATGAGTGGATTCGCAAAGAAGATGGTCATGCTTATGTTGGCATTACAGACTTTGCCCAGAAAGAGCTTGGTGACATTGTATATGTTGAGATTGAAACATTGGGGAGACATCTTAAGTGTCACGAGATATTCGGAACTGTAGAAGCGGTTAAAACTGTATCAGACCTGTATTTGCCGGTGAGCGGTGAAGTATTTGAAATCAATCCGAAGATTACTTCCAATCCGGAGCTGGTCAATAGAGATCCTTATGGAGAGGGATGGCTGATAAAAATTAAAGTCGAAGATCTTAGTGATCTCACTAAATTGCTTCACGCATCAGGCTACAAAAAATTACTAGGGCTAGATTCTAATTCGATATAAAACCTAAATCACAAGTTCTTAAATGACGGCATCGTGTGTATGAGGAGGGAATAAAATACATCACACAAATTATACACGATAATGGAGGGCAGGTTTACATGGATGGTGCGAACATGAACGCACTGGTACGATTAACAAGTCCCGGAAACATTGGTGCTGATGGATGATTCATGGAGCAAAGATTATAGCAGGACCAAGGCAGCTTTTCCCCTGAAGTGGTTGGAGAATAATAAATTCTGGCCAAGTGTGGGTAAGATTGACAACGCCTTTGGAGACAGAAACCTGGTTTGCTCTTGCCCCGAGGTGAAGGAATACCTATTAACCCCCATTGAGGAATTGCAATCAACTGTTTAGCGAATCAACTCAAAATATCGAATCAATAGACTTTCGCGCCTGCGGGCTCTCATCCATTCTCTAAGTTGGTTGTGAAATCACAATATTGACTTAAATCAACGGGTGCGTTGACTGGATTCATCGGATGGTAGTCCACCAGTTTCTACATTTATTCACTATTTTGTTACAAAGCAATGGTCAAAAATCTGAAAGTGGCTTACAACCGCTATATTCCAGCAGCAAATAGAGGCCTCATAATCCATTGGATAACCTACCACTTGATTATGCTTTACTTTATTTATGGAGATAGGACTTCGTGGTTAGGTCGTATTTTGTTGGCACATGACAATTAACAAGGACACTAAACTCTACAGCATTATATATTTTGAGTGCCCGCGATGTTATGATGGTGACTTGTTTTCTGTTAAGAATCCATACAGGCTAAAAACGATGTTGGATATGCCGGGGCATTGCCCTATTTGTCAACAAGATTTTGTAATGGAACCTGGTTTTTATTCTGGCGCACTTCGGACGAGTTATCCGTTTTTGATTGGAACACTTGTTATAACGTGGCTGATTCTCAACACGACTTTTGGCTTTCCAGCTTCTTCCGTCTTTATCACCGGTACTTTGGTCGCGATAATTCTTCAACCAGTTATTATGCGGCTGGGCAGATCTGTCTGGATAAATCTTTTCGTTCCTTATCACGGCAGGTAGGGATAATTTCCTAACTTAATAGGATATGGAAGAGGGCTACTTACTATTATGCACCATTTTGTTTTCGGCTCTCGCATGCTGTGTTATTCCCTTTTTGCCCGCATCTAAAAAAGGGGTTGGTGCGGTACTATTTGTTGCTCATGACGCAGCCGTCACGTCACTCCTGGCCGTTTTGGTTCTGACAGGCCAACCGATCGAATTTATTTTGAGTGGAGGGGAAGTATTCGGTGACATTCCTTTGCGAATAGATGCCCTGTCAGCGTGGTTTATTATCATCGTGAATTTGACTTGTGTTAATGGCGCACTGTATGGTGTTCAGTATATGAAGTCCTACGAAGTGCAATCGAAAAACACCTCGCTTCATTGGTCAATTTTTGTAGTGCTGCAAACGTCAATGATATGGGTCTGTTCCATTCAACACGGACTTGCCTTTCTTGTCGCTTGGGAGTTCATGGCCATCTCCTCATTCCTGCTCTTGGTGTTTGAACATTCGCGAATCAATAGTCTAGCTGCTGGAATAAACTATATTGTACAGGCACATATAGGTGCTATAATTCTCACCATTGCATTTATTTGCATTTCTGTGTCAGAGGGAAATTATGACTTTAATCATACAACATCCTTCTTTAATAAGCCCGGTTCCGTTTGGGTTTTTTGGTTATTCGTTATTGCCTTTGCTATAAAAGCCGGTTTTATTCCGTTGCACACTTGGTTGCCACACGCACACCCAGCTGCTCCTTCTCATGTCTCCGGAGTTATGTCAGGGGTAATGGTCAAGATGGGTATTTATGGCATTTTCAGGATGATTACCTTTTTAAACACAGGTTTAGTAATGGTGGGAGAAATAATCATAATTGTATCTCTTGCAACAGCGTTATATGGAATATTAAGCGCTGCCATTCATAGAGACTTCAAGCGCATGTTAGCTTTTTGTACCATTGAAAATATTGGCATTATTGGAACGGGTATTGGAGTCGGGTTGATAGGAAAAGGAATGGGGAAACCCGAAATTATGTTCCTCGGATTTGCAGCCGCTCTTCTACACACGCTCAACCACTCCCTTTACAAATCCCTTCTCTTTTTTGTGGCCGGGAATGTTTATCAACTGACACATACCCGAAACATGGAGCATTTGGGCGGATTGATAAAAACAATTCCCATCAGTGCTTTTTTTTTCCTCTGCGGCTCACTGGCAATAGGCGGACTTCCTCCCTTCAACGGCTTCATTTCTAAATATTTACTTTACTCTTCCCTTGTTGAGGGCATCAAGGTTGAAAGCTTTCAACTCAACATAATCTTGATTGGCTGTATTGCAGGGCTTGCTATTGTTGGAGGAATTTCAATATTAACATTCACTAAGTCGTTCAGTGTTATATTTCTTGGCGTTCCACGTTCCAAGCAGAAACATCATTCAGGGGAAACACTCTCCTTATCCCATCTTCCTTTTTTTATAGCCCTTCTTTCAATGATGGCAATAGGACTTTTTCCTTCCATTATCATGGTTCAGATCCGACGAATTGTATATGTGATTTCTCCCGAGCTTCCGGTAAAAGACACTTTCGCTATGATCAGTCCAAGTATATCAAATGCTGGCGCAGCGTCGATACTTCTGATTTTACTGATAGCATCAGTATACTTAATAAGAAGTAGGATTTCCACTAGTAAAGCGATAACCTATTCATCAACCTGGGGCTGTGGGTATGTTGCGCCCAATAGTAGAATGCAGTACACAGGAAAATCATTTTCTAAAACCCTCGCCAAGTTGTTCGCATTCATAACAGGCGAGCAAAAAAAATACAATGAAATGGAACGCAACAATGTCTTCCCGTCTGGTCGAAGTTACCAATCAAGCTATCCAGAGTTTTTCGAGCGAAATATTATTAATAAGATATCCAATCAACTTCTGCATTTTATGAACTATTTTTCTTTTATTCATAATGGTCAGGTTCAGATGTACGTATGGTACGGATTCATTTTTATTTTAATATCCATTGTGAGTACCTTCTTTAACATACTTTAAACATGATTTATAGCATTGCCGCAATGATAACAATATTTGCCTTGGTGCTAATCGCACTGGCAAAGGCTGAGGCTAAAGGAATTATTGCGTTAGGAGTGGTATTGATGAATGCAATCTTAAGCTCAGCGATTGCATTCAGTTCGCTTATTGGGCACCCGCTGGATATATCAATCTGTGCGGGACTTGTCTTCGGAGAGATTCCCATTCGCATTGATTCGCTTTCAGCCTGGTTTCTCTTGCTCATGAACCTGACCATGGTAACAGGAATACTTTATGGAATACAGTACATGTCCCGTTACCGAAACCAAGCCTCGAATTTAACATTACACTATACAAGCTATATTATCAATCACATTGCAATGATTGGAATCTATACGCTGCAAAATAGCTTGGCATTTTTGTGTGCATGGGAGTTTATGGCAATTTCTGCTTTTCTACTGGTCATCTTTGAGCATGCCAAAATAGAGACGCTTAAAGCTGGAATTAATTATCTGGTACAATCGCATATTTGCATCATATTTCTATCCATTGGGTTTATCTGGGTAAGTTCTAATACAGGCTCATATGATTTTAAAGCAATTAGTACCTATAGTGGCAGCACTACCCCGGCACTAAGTTTTTTATTGTTCATCTGTTTTCTTATTGCGTTCGCCTTTAAGGCTGGTTTTGTTCCGTTTCATACCTGGCTTCCGTACGCACACCCTGCCGCTCCTGCTCATGTTTCCGGTATCATGTCAGGTGTCATCATTAAGCTTGGAATCTTTGGTATCATGCGTATGCTACTGTTGATAAGAGAAAATCAATTAATGATTGGTTACATGATCTTGATTATTTCATTCATCACAGGCACATATGGTGTGATGTTAGCAATCATTCAACACAACCTGAAAAAACTGTTGGCCTACCACAGTATTGAGAACATTGGCATCATCGGTATGGGCTTAGGGCTTGGAACAATCGGATTGGGCTTAGGCAAGCCTTACCTTGTATTTGCAGGGTTTGCCGGAGCACTATTGCACACCTTTAATCACTCACTCTTCAAGTCACTTTTGTTTTACGGTGCCGGTACGGTCTATCAAGCTACCCATACGATGGACATTGAGAAACTCGGGGGGCTGATAAAAAAGATGCCACAAACTGCTACGCTGTCTCTCATTGCATCATTGGCCATTTCAGGCCTTCCACCATTAAATGGATTTATATCTGAATTTCTTATTTACGCTGGCCTTTTTAGCGGAATTCATTCTGATCAATTGATTCATACGCTTATCATTATCACTTCCATATTTAGTCTCTCCGTGATTGGCGGACTTGCAATGCTTTGTTTTACAAAAGCCTTTAGCGTAATTTTTCTTGGAAAGGAACGGCATCCTTTTCATCACCTAATTCATGAAGGTGATATCTTCAAACTCGTACCGAAATACATTATAGTCCTATTTATCATAGCAATAGGCGTATTTCCTCACCTGATTGTCGGTATTGTTGTAGAACCAGTTTCCCTGTTTACCGACAAAACGTTCTTATCACCGATACATCTGGAACTTATTGATGTGACGCGGAAGGTAAGTTTTGCCGCATGGGTTTTAATTATATTAACATTATTTGTACTGGGAATACGAAGACTGATAACATCCTCCAGACCCATTGCCGTAGCGCCAACATGGGGGTGCGGTTACACTGCTTCGACATCTCACCTTCAGTATACTGCAAATTCCTACGCGCGTTCTTTCCGAAAGCTTATTCATCCATTACTCATAATGAATAAAAGAGAAGACGTAATTGAAGGTGTCTTCCCTAAAGCCATTCATTCTGAAACTCATCCTTATGATATGGTGGAGGCTCTTTTAATTGATAAGCCCACCAGATTCATCAGGGCATTCATGGGTAGGTTCAGGTTTGTCCAGAACGGTAGCGTACGGATTTATATTTTTTACGGAGTCGCTTTTATCTTCATCACCATCACTGTACCCTTACTTACCCATGCCGTAAGGTATGTGATCAATCTATTAAAGCAGATTTGATTATGAACAGCATGAGTTTGATTTTAATTATCACGGCTAGCCTATTCTTCTCGGGAATAGTTATTCGTACAAAAAGTATTTTATCAGGTAGACGAGGGCCAGGTATTTTACAACCATTAAAAGATGTTTTGAGGCTTTTCCGCAAAGGAGCGGTGTACAGCGAAACAAGCAGTTTCATTTTTCAGATTGCGCCCAGCATTTATTTTTCCACCGTACTCATGGCGATCTTATTTATTCCCTTTGGCACCTACTCCGGTATTCTTTCCTTTCGCGGTGATTTTGTTTTCTTCGCCTACGTTTTGGCTTTGGGGAAGTTCCTAATGATCCTCTCCGCCATGGATACAGGAAGCAGCTTTGAAGGCATGGGCGCAAGCCGGGAAGCACTTTACTCCATGTTGGTGGAACCTGTTTTTTTTATACTTATGGGATCCGTGGCACTGCTTACGGGCCACACTTCCTTTTTTGAAATATTTCAAACCCTGCATTTTGGTTCATACATCTCTTATGCATTGGGGACCCTCGCCACATTTGTACTGATTTTACTGGCAATGATCGAAAACAGTAGGATGCCTTTAGATGATCCTAAAACACATCTTGAATTGACGATGATTCATGAAGTGATGATTCTCGATAATAGTGGATTTGATCTTGGACTTATTCTCTACACAACCAACCTCAAATTTGCCATGTATGGTGCTTTGATAGCCAATTTCCTTATTCCGTCTGGAATTGCCCTGTACTACTCCATTGGTATTTTCATTTGCATACAAATTATTTTTGCAATTATCGTGGGCATGATTGAATCGTTCACGGCCCGGTTTCGAATGAACCACAATCCACAATTTATTTTCACACTGTCATCTATTTCGATTTTGATATTTTTTGGTGTCCTGCTTATGCTGGGAAGAACCGCTTAAACAAAAAAGCTAATGACTAATATATTACTCATAACGTTTATCATCAGTCTCATCTACATAGCGGTCGCCAATCGATTGTATACATACATTGTCATTCTTTCATTTCAGGGCTTTGTCTTGTTTGGAGTTGCCTTTATTGAATTAACTGAAATAAGTTTGATCAATTTGATTCTAATCCTTTTTGAGACCGTTGTATTCAAAGCCATTGTTACACCGGCCTTTCTAAATTACGTGATCAAGAAGAACAACATAACACGGGAAGCTGAACCATTTCTTTCGAATTTCATTTCAGTTGTAATTGTAACCGCAATTATAATTGCATCCTTTTTGCTTTCGAACTCAATCCATGACGAACAGTTGAAAAGTATCTTTTTTGTTGTTGCTCTCTCTGCCTTATTCACGGGTCTGTATATCATCGTCACAAGAAGAAAAATCATCACCCATGTTATGGGTTTCTTGGTTATTGAAAACGGAGTTTTTATTTTATCACTAGCCGTAGGAAATGAAATGCCGATGATTGTCAACACTGGAATCATGCTGGATATTTTTGTCAGCGTGCTGGTATTGGGTATTTTTATTAACAGGATTGGCGATGTGTTGAAAGAACATGATGCTGAGCAATTACAACAATTGAAAGATTGATGATATGTGACTTATGATTGGTGCTTACTTTATCCTTGCTTTTGTTCTTAGTCTCTCTCTTTTTTTAATACGGGACAGACGAGTAAGCTATTTGTTTGTCTGGTCCTTTATTGTCCTTCAATGGGCGTTCACTATCTATGTATACCGTCATAAAAATGAAACCTCATTGGATTATTTTACGATGGATGCATTGGGCACCATTTTTATCTTGGTACTGAGTATTGTATGCGTACCGGCCTTTTATCATAGCTACGTTCTGTTTAATAAGGAGCGGAATATTCCCCGAGAACGGGGGATATACTATGCAGCGATGATTATATTAATTGCCTCACTGAGTGCTGCCTATCTTTCCAACCACATTGGTGTTACATGGATTTTTGTGGAGCTAACTACGCTCAGCGCTTCGGCCTTAATTTATCACAGGCGAAATACACGAACATTAGAGGCCACATGGAAATACATATTTGTCTGTTCTATAAGTATTACCTTAGTATTCATCGGTATCCTTTTTCTCAGTATCGCCATTCAACAGGAAGGACTAAAAGATTTGTCCTACAAAGCACTTATCGCTAACGCTCCCATCTTGAATGTGTTCTGGTTAAAGCTGGCTTTCCTCTTCATCTACACGGGTTTTACGGCCAAAGCTGGCGTTGTACCGATGTATACAGCCGGTATCGATGCAAAAGATAAAGCACCCTCACCGGCCGGAGCCCTGCTGGCAAGTGTCTTAATGAACGTAGGGTTTCTGGGGATTTTTCGTTTCTATGAAGTGATTAGCAATACCTCAATTTTACGCTTGGCAAACAATATACTGACAATGGCAGGGTTTCTCTCGATATTCGTTGCAGCGGTATATATTCTTCGTGTGAAGAACTTGAAACGTATGTTGGCCTACTCAGGTGTGGAGCACATGGGAATTGTCATCATTGGTCTCGCTAGTGGCGGCATAGGATACTACGCGGCAATCCTCCACCTCATCCTACATTCATTTGCCAAGCCAGCGTTGTTCTTTCAGGTTGGGCAGGTGTACAGGATTTATAAAAGCAAAAGCATCTACGATATCGGAAACTATTTTGCATACAATACTACCGGTGCTCTTGTACTTTTGCTTGCGTTTTTTATTGTTACAGCCATGCCCCCTTCCGGATTGTTCATTAGTGAATTCCTGATATTCCGTTCTGTATTTGAAGCCGGTCATTTATGGTTGCTGATACCTATTCTTTTGCTACTCACCTTGATTATATGGTCACAAGGGAAAAATTTCCTCAAGATATTGTTTCTTAAGCCAGTTGGTTTAAAAGAAGAAAACTTAGAAAAAATCAACCCGGTGGAATCGATCAGTCAGTTTATCCTGCTTGCCTTGGTAATATACCTGGGGTTTAATCCTCCGCCCGAAATGGTCAGCCTCATTAATGAGTCTGTTCGAAACTTACCGCACTAGTGATATGATACATTGCGTAACGATACAGAATAACCGAACAGTTCCCTTAAGAGGAATACCCGTACTGCAATACGAGGATTTCCTTGAGATGAATATTAAACTGATTAAGCATGAGAGCCACCACTGTGTAAGTTACTTCGGCTTTTATTTCAAAAACAAAATCAAACTGATCTGCTGTATTGCTGACGACAACGAGGCTTCTATTTTGATTTCATCTTCAGAAATTAGTCCGGAAGAAGCGAAAAGTTACCCTTCGTTTACTGCACGACACCTGAGTTTTCAACTTTTTGAGCGAGAACTGTACGAAAACTTCGGATTGTCTTATACGGATCATCCGTGGCTCAAACCAATACGATATGCCTTCAATCGAAAAAACACAAACGACCGGATAGAAAATTATCCATTCTACGAGATAAAAAGCGAAGAATTGCATGAAGTAGGCGTTGGCCCAATTCATGCGGGTATTATAGAGCCCGGTCATTTCAGGTTCCTTTGCAATGGCGAACAAATCCTTCACCTCGAAATTCAGTTGGGCTATCAGCATAGAGGACTTGAAGAGTTGGTCCTGTCAAAAAAGAAACTATTACAGAGAACCACGCTTGCCGAATCCATTGCAGGTGACACTGTGGTTGGTCACACGACAGCGTTTGTCAATTTATGGGAGAGTTTATGCGGGTATCAGGTAGAAGAGGATTTTCAATTTGTACGAACGGTAGCCCTGGAGCTTGAACGAATTGCCATCCACACAGGGGATTTGAGTGCCCTCTGTACTGACATTGGTTATCAGCTCGGAAGCGCTGTATTTGGCAGATTGCGCACGCCGATCATAAATTTCTTCCAGGAGTGGTGTGGAAATAGACTGGCGAAAGGATTAATCCGTGCCGGAAATAGTCACTTTCATTTTTCAACACATCTGGCAAGTCATCTGGAGAAAATCTTTGATGCGTACGAAAGAGATTTTGATGAAATCTGGAAAGAGTTTCATACGCTACCCTCAGCGCTTGGTCGCCTGGAAAAAACTGGCGTGATTGACCATGATCTTTCTGCTTCAATTGGTACAGTAGGTATGACTGCGCGGGCTTCAGGAATCATGCGTGATATACGCACTACACATCCATTCGGTTTATACAATTTATTCAGTCCACTTTCAATTTTAAAGCATCATGGAGATGTTTATTCGCGCACCAAACTCAGGCATGATGAAATAGTACAGTCAATATACTACCTCCGAAAGATTATCCGCCAAATACCGACCGAACCGAGTAATAGAAAATTGCTTGCTACGCCAAGGCATGAAAGCTTCGCGATATCATTAACCGAAGGATGGCGAGGTGAAATTTGTCACTGTGCTGTTACTGATGAAAAAGGCGAATTACTTCACTATAAAGTGAAAGACCCTTCAATGCACAATTGGCTGGCGTTGGCGCTGTCAGTTAGGAATAATGAAATATCAGATTTTCCGATATGCAACAAAAGCTTTGACTTGAGTTATTGTGGTCATGACCTTTAAATCAGCAATGAAATGATTGGAAATATAAAAATTCTCATACACCAGGGAATGCAGTCCATTCCGGATATTGAGCAGGCTGAAATTCCAGGTGTGTTCAGAGGTACTCCTGTAATCATGCACGATTCAATTGATGAGCGGGTTCTGGTAGAGCTTTGCCCAACAAACGCAATATCTTCTAACCCAATATCTATTGATCTGGGAAAATGTACATTTTGTGGCGAATGTGCTTTCGCGTTTCCAAACAAAATAAGATTTACGAAAGACTACAAGATGGCCACGAACGATCGTCAACGTTTAATAGTAAAGGAGGGTGAAGCGAAACCAATTGAGATTGATCCAGATTTAATAAGAGCGGAGATTTCAAAATTCTTTAAAGGCTCCTTGAAGCTGCGCCAGGTTTCTGCCGGAGGTGATAACAGCTGCGAACTTGAACTCAACGCCTGTGGAAACGTGAACTTTGATATGGGAAGATTTGGAATTGAGTTTGTTGCTTCACCACGTCATGCTGACGGAGTTGTTATTACCGGACCAATTACCGAAGGAATGGCAATTCCGCTTCAAAGCTGTTATGATGCCATACCTGATCCAAAAATCATTATTCTCGCAGGAACGGATGCTATTAGTGGTGGAATTTTTGCCGGAGGTAAGGCGCTGAACCGCAGCTTCCTTAGCAATCATGAAATTGACCTCTTTATACCGGGAAATCCTGTTCACCCCTTGACTTTTATTAACGGTGTGCGAGAACTGATCAAGTCCAGAAAAAGCAGATAGACAGCCACTTACGGTCATTGTATTTTGCTATTTTTTTAGTCAATCAGGTAGTTGATTTAAATCAACTAATGGAGAGACTGAACTCAACAGATGTTGAACTCACAACATTTAGTTTTGCACCTCTGCTAAACGCCTGTATTCATTAAAGAAAACGAAATGAACGATTTATTTGAGAAATTAAGAATGGAAGAAGGGCCGTTGGCTAAGTACTCTCATTTGCCCGAAGACTATTTTTTCTTCCCTAAACTGGAAGGGGACATCGGGCCAAGAATGAAGTTTAATGGCAAAGAAGTATTGAATTGGAGTTTGAATGATTACTTAGGTCTGGCCAATCATCCTGATGTCAGAAAAGCCGATGCAGATGCTGCAACCAAGTATGGTTTAGGGTCTCCGATGGGCTCTCGGATGATGTCGGGGAATACAGTTCATCATCTTGAATTGGAAAAACAACTAGCCGTCTTTGAAAAGAAGGAAGATGCCATGCTGTTAAATTATGGCTATCAAGGTGTATTATCGATTATCGATGCATTAGTTGATCGCAAAGATGTTGTTGTATACGATGCGGAAGCGCATGCGTGTATTATTGATGGTGTGAGATTACACATGGGCAAACGATTCGTTTATACGCATAACGATATGCAAAGCCTGGAGAAACAACTTCAACGCGCAACCAAGTTGGTGGGCGAAACAGGCGGTGGCATTTTAGTTATTACGGAAGGTGTCTTTGGTATGTCAGGTCAGATGGGTGACCTGAAAGGAATTACTGAATTAAAAAAGAAATACAATTTCAGACTCATGGTTGACGATGCCCATGGATTTGGAACAATGGGTAATACGGGAGCTGGCGTCAGCGAAGAGCAGAGCGTTCAACCATCGGTCGATCTATACTTTGCAACTTTTGCAAAATCTATGGCTGGCATTGGAGCATTCGTTGCAGGAGATAAAAATGTGCTAAAGTATTTACGATATTCCGTAAGGTCCCAGATCTATGCGAAGAGCATCCCCCTGCCAATGGTAATCGGAGCATTAAAAAGACTGGAACTTCTGAAAACTCAACCTCAACTTAGAAAAAACCTTAAAACAATAATGGTTGCTATAAAGAGCGGCCTGAGAGAAAGGGGATTTATAATTGGCGATACGCAATCTCCCCCAACACCTGTTTTGTTTAAGGGTGGTGTTGGTGAAGCGGCTAACATGGCGATGGATTTGCGGGAAAATTATGGAATATTTTGCTCGGTCGTAATTTACCCTGTTGTGCCAAAAGATGTAATTATGTTCAGGATTATTCCAACAGCCTCACACACGTTGTCAGATGTTGATGAAACGCTGAAAGCCTTTACCGCTTTGAAGTCAAAACTCGATGACGGATTCTATCGAAAGGAGGAATTAGTAATGGTGACGAAGGTATCGTAGTCATTGCCTGATCAGTAGGAAAAGAAAACAATAATCACTCTTGAGTAGTAGCAGAACGATAAGAAACATAAATGCGAGAGCCGTTGGTGACATTGGCAGCGACCAAGAGATGTCTGATAAAATTGAACTCTCGGAGACATTTCTTCTTGGTAACATTTCCGATTTGCTATACGAAATAAAATGCCTTGCCAAATCCACCTCAGCAACCAGGAGTGTCCGTATTAAGAGGCGTAGTCTTGCAAAATTAAAACGAGTTCTCGAACGCTACCGCAATCTTCTGGGACATCATTTCAAAGAAATTATAAGCGAGTTTATAGGGGATAGTTTTAAAAGTCGAAAAATAACCCGGCATGATTTACGTAAGATTCAGGTGTGGTGGTTAAAAGATGCCTTGAAAATCCATAACTAAACATTTTGACATGATATCCTTCCGGCAAAGCGTTATTAACCAGATTAAAGGCGCCTCCAATCAAGCAGAAGTAGCAAGGATAATAGAGGATTCATTGCAAAGACTTAGAATAAAAAAGATAAATGGCCATATCATTCAACGATTCATCCTGGGGATGGGATTGTCACTTAATCGGGAAACCACAGGGACACTTTCCACGAAAACAACCGAAAATGTGAAAGTTGCCATTGATCTCTTAAGAAAACTTCATAAGCCATCTCTATGAATAATGAAATAGCTGAAGGGCAATACTACTTTACGGAAGAGCACGAATGGATTCGACTCGAAAGGGACTACGCTTTGGTAGGGCTAACCAACCTGGCCAAAAAGGAATTGGGCAGAGTTGAGAACGTTGAGATACATACTGTAGGAAAAGCATTGAACGAAAATCAAGTCTTTGGTAGAATCAGATCACAACGATATTTGTGTAAGCTAATTATGCCGCTGAGGGGAAAGGTTGTGGAAGCAGAAATCATAGACTATGAGAAATTTAATACAACTGAAACAGATTTCGACCCAAATGAATGGATTGTTAAAATCGCTGTTTCCACGCCACTTAAATCAGAAAAGTTATATACGCTGGAAGAATACAAATCAAAACACACCGAGCGCGCCTTTCATTTGGTAAAGTATTTTCTAAAGTTTGGTGACTGACAGTAATATTTAAGCGGATAAATGAATTGAATACAAACATTTTTCGAAGAACAATGAGGCAATTAAGAATCGTTAAACAGATTACAAACAGAGAAACTCAATCACTGGACAAGTACTTACAAGAAATCGGAAGAGTTGATTTGATTACAGCTGACATGGAGGTGGAGTTAACAAGGAAAATAAAGGCAGGCGACCAGATTGCCTTGGAAAAAATGGTGAAGGCAAATCTCAGATTTGTAGTTTCTGTCGCCAAGCAATATCAAAACAACGGGTTGTCATTGGGAGATTTGATTAACGAAGGAAATCTCGGATTAATAAAAGCTGCCATGCGTTTTGACGAGACTCGGGGCTTCAAATTTATTTCATATGCAGTTTGGTGGATAAGACAATGTATCATGCAGGCTTTAGCAGAGCAATCCCGGGTTGTTCGCATTCCTCTCAATCGGGTAGGATCTTTAAATAAGTTAAACAGAGCATTTGCGCAGCTTGAACAGAAATTTCAGCGTGATCCATCTTCCGATGAACTGGCTGAAGCACTCCAAATAGACCCTAACGAAATTGCTGATACCATTAAGATTGGTTCGCGACAAGTTTCAGTAAATGCTCCATTTGTACAAGGAGAAGAGAATGGTTTGCTCGATGTGTTGGAAGATGAAAGCGAGGTAACGCCTGATTCTGGTTTAATGGATGATTCATTACAAAAGGATATTAAGCGATCGCTTTCAAAATTGACCAATAAAGAAGCAGATATTATCTCTCGATACTTTGGTCTTAATGGTGAGCACCCGATGACACTAGACGAAATTGGAGAAATGCTTGAGATTACCAGGGAACGAGTTCGTCAAATAAAAGAAAAGGGAATTCAGAGACTCAGAAAAAGCAATAAAAGTAAAACATTAAGAAGCTATCTAGGATAAGTATCTCTTCTTATAATAATGTTTTCGTATGCTTTCACTTCAAATAGAGAATAAATTTGGTGGATTCGGCTTACCGGGCGCTTGAATTGTAAGCCGAAGCTTCAACCACAAAACAACATACCTTATCAGGTAAATTGAATTTGCTATGCTTTTTGACAAAGAGGTTCAAGTATACCTCTCTTCAGCCAAACCAATAGAGGCAAAGGACTTCTATAAAAACAAATTGGGACTCATGCTCTTGCGGGAAGATGAGTCTTTGATTGAATTTCGCTCAAACGGAATCTTACTGACAATTCAAATCGTGGAAGAGGTTAAACCTCAGCCGACCGTTGTTTTAGGGTGGCGTGTTAAAGAGATATCAGAAATTGTTAAGTCGTTAAATAGCAAGAAAGTATTTTGCGAGCGTTACGAGTTTCTAAAACAAGATAGACTTGGAATTTGGAATTCATCCAATGGCTTGAAAATAGTTTGGCTTAAAGACCCCGATGGAAACATCCTCTCAATCTCGGAGGCAGGTTAATAGATTCAAGTTGATGAGTGACGCGTGTATACCCAGGTCATTAATATAAATCAATGACCCGCTTGACCAATGTCAAAGGAACTTCATAATCTTTTCAGGTAGTTGCAAACGACAATTAAGCTAACTTGGAAATGCAGCACGCATCACAATCAAGCAACTCAGCAGATAACCCGGATTATTCATCAATGGAAAGAGAAGGGATAGCGTTATTCAAACGAATATTGGAGGGAAGAAATGAGATGCATGACTATGTCACATCTACGCTTAAGTTTGGTGGATATAACCATCGGAAAATTTGTTCCATATTTGAGATTAACACCTGTACCATTTCATTTTTTGAGAATGATAGAATAGTCGTTGAGTCACCACAGAAGTCTATAGTTTTTGAAAACCAGAAATTATATTTCCACATCAAACGGTTCACAACCTGAAAGCCCCCGACTACATCTTAAGTCAACGGGAATCCGACGTTATCCTGCGCTACTATGGCCTGAACGGCCAGCCAGCCCTGACACTTGAGGAGATCGGTGAACATTTCAAGCTTACCCGTGAAAGGGTCCGGCAGATAAAGGAAAAAGCCATTCGCAGGCTTCGCCACGTGTCGCGAAGTATGTTGTTGAAACATTATCTTGGATAGGCTAGTACACCGGTGTAATAGTTGGTGATCGCCTTGGTTACGCCAAATACAACAATGAAGGAAAGGATGGCTATCTTGGCGGCTAATCAAAAATCACCTTCTGCTATTTGAGGAATGATGGTGCGCTCCAATCCGATCATACCGCCAACAAAGGCATTGACGATCATCAGCAAGGTGAATTGCCTCCAGTTTTTTTTAGTCTACCGGAAAACGAGAGATAACCCTTCACCTGAATGATAAAGGGAATAAGCATCAGGCATGCAAAGACAATAATGAATATCAAAATTCTCTTCTCAATGACCTGATACATGACACCATGAACCAACGAAAAAATAAAAAGCAAATAATTTAACTGCTGAAGCCTTTTCCATTTTCCCGGCTTAAGAAACTTTAGCGACAAATCATTTGACAGAAGCAAAAGCATCAAAAGAATGATAGCCGCAACAAGTCCGGTATAATTAGCAGCGCCGAATAAATCGCCACGAAGTTGAAAACGATTATCTCCGTCAACCGTCTTGAAAAAGTAAAGCCATATATTTCCCATATGAACCTGAATCCCAATAATCACATGGGCTATTCCTGTAAAGCCACACCAGATACCAATGTCTCTCCGTAGATCGGACGAAACTGGGTTGTTCCTTTGTCTTATCACATTCACGGGACCCACTATCAGGGTAACTCCTAGCAATATGATACTAGTATAGGCAGTGGCCATACTCCACAAGTATTTTTTGTCATCACCCGAAACCAGGGCATAGGTCACCCACAAGAGCAAAGCCGTTACCACAAGGAGTACGGTATGATGTATGAGTCGGGTAATATTCCGTTTTGCTGCTATCATTGCTTGATCTGGAATTGTAAGACGATACGAATCGTTTCCCAGGCGATGGCTAGTTGTCCATCTCCTTTACTGCCCTAAGACGAAAGTATATACGTCAATCGTTCCCTGATGATTTCCGGCACCGGGTTTAACACTAACCCTGATGATATCATCTTTCGAATCCTAGTCATCCGCAAGATGCTGGTTAATTTTTTACTCAGAATGACAGTCCATTGATCCTTTCCTGGAATAGTAAATATGGCGTACTTCCCTGTTGGAATGTTAGATCATTGATCACAATTGTTTTGTTGAATTCCCAGTTGGTAGCGATATGCGCCCCTATTGCCCCAGAAATGGTTCTACTCAATTGTTTCCTTCACACTTCCACACTTTAGCATCACATCACCGAAATATGGATTCTTAATTTCTTTTTCATTAGACAGCCAGTAAGCACCCACGTTGTTATTGGCCATGGGGCAATATTCAAGGTAAAGCGAGCCCGCTGAGAGTTTACCACCTTTTACCAACTTAGCCATCTCATCACTGAGTGGGCTGAATACCTTACGCTGTTCTTCCAAGTCAGAACTTGCGGCTATTTTTGATGCAGCTTCCCGGGCAGTCGCTGAACCGGTGATATCCTTTAACGCATTTTGCAACTCCATTGCTCCTTTCTTAGCTCCATCACTGTTGGAACTCACCAGCGCATCTTTAATGTGCAGGTAATGCCCGTAGGCCGTTCCGAGTTTAGAATCCTTGAAAATCGCCATGGCTTGATCCATTTTCCTACCCTCACTATGAGCGGCATGATCGTGTTGAGCATATACCGCCAGGCTACCCAAAGCCAGAAGAAGAGTCATCATTAATGTTCTCATATTATTATTGATTTAAAGTTTTGTTAGACTATTCTATAATTAAGCATCATCCCGTCATCCTCATGTTCGAGGTTATGGCAATGAAAGACAAATGTTCCGGCATATTCCGGAAAGGTCATGATCAGCCGAACTTTCTCACCGGGCATAAGGAGTATGGTGTCTTTCCAGCCTTTCTCTGTTGCTATTAATTGGCTTCGCCCACCCATGCGTTCAAGCACCTGAAATTGTACCCCATGAATATGCATGGGATGAATTTCATCACCCATCATATTATCAAACTCCCAAATCTCTGTTGTACCGGCTTGAACTGTTTCATCAATCCTTTCCATATCAAATGTCTTTCCATTAATGGAGTGGCGATTCATTCCTCCACCCATACCACCAATCATTGCAGCAATATCAAATATACGGGTATTGATCGCAGATGAAGCCGGTATAGTTTCAATGTTCGAAAGCGTCGTTGGCAATGTAAAACTTTCAGAAACCTCACGATCAACCTTGAACTTAACGATGTTGAATGCCTGTCTCCCCTGGGGATCGTATTTACTGAATTTGTTACTGACTATGAATATTTCCTTTCCTAGGGCCTGCGAAGAGAAATCGACGAGTACATCCGCGCGTTCTCCCGGAGCCAGCATAATGCTTGTTGTTAATTCCGGTGTTGCCATTAATCCACCATCCGAACCTATGACATGGAAGGGCATTCCATTGGAAAGTGCCAGGTTATAAACACGCGAAGTGGAACCGTTGAGAAGACGAAGTCTGTTCCAACCCTTGTTAACACTGGCATACGGGGCAAATACACCATTCACAAAAATCTGTTCACCCAGGTATCCTGTCATGATCTCATCAGCACTAGGAGAATAGTCCAGTGATACTCCGGCAAACCGTTTGTCCTGAATGATCAACGGAATTTCATTTTCTCCGGAGGGAAGATTAAGCGCTGACTCTTCTTCATCGCTGACAATAAACATCCCAGCCAATCCCATAAACACTTGTCTGGCAGTAGCCATATGCGGATGTGGATGATACCAATATGTACCTGCCCGTTGCAAAATGGGTAACTCATAATTCAATGAAGCCCCGGCCGTTGCAATGTCTTGCGGATGCCCGTCCATATTCGCGGGGAGTATCAAACCATGCCAATGAATATTGGTTTTTTCTGAAAGGTTGTTTTGCAACTGCACAGCAACCGTTTCTCCCCTGATAGCTCGTATGACAGGCCCCAACATTCCATCACGATAGGAAAGCAACGAAGTCAGTTTGCCACTCAGCAGCTCGCTTGAGATACTTTGTGCGGACAACTGAACATTGCTACTTACTACCGGTGGAAATATCAGGGGTCTGTCAAAGCTACCCTCCACGATCCAGTTGGGCTCCCCGATCATATCTTCTTCCGTATGACAGGCTTTCAGTAGTACTGATGATCCCACCACCGCAGTAATAGTTGAAAGTCCTGTTGACTTTATAAATTCCCTTCTTTTCATACCACGCTATTTTTTTTATTCCACCAATTAGTCGAACCATACCCACAACAGTATTGAAGTAGTTCACTTCTTCTACCGGGGCAAAGCCCGATTCGATCATTGCCGTAGTAATAACGCTTTTACACTATCTCCTGTTGTTCAAATCCGACCAGACACTGAATCGTGTTGAAGCCAATGCGCAGGAAGACATTGGAAGGCTTACCGAAATCGGCAATGTGAATTTCACCACCAGTTTTCAATAGACGTTTCATTTCTTCCAGGGCTGCATACTTCTTTCGCAAGGTAAGATAAAATACGACGCTTGACATCATCTTGATGAAGTGATTCTCTTCAAGTTAGTCAGTGTCAGAGTCTGAACCTCACCGCTTCCGGAAAAACTGAAATAGTAATAAATTGCGCTTTCTGATTTTTGCAACCACCTCGTCGCGATTAACCGTCGACAGCGCATCAATCAATGTGATGACCTCTCCCTGAAGAATCTGTCCATCTGATAAGGAACCTCCAGCAGCCACCGTGTTCTCCGGTTCCTCAGCAATGGTCGACTCGCTAACCACAAGCTCCGCGGCATCCACGTTCGCTTCACGTGGAACTGGTTCAGGGGACGGACCGGCCTTGACCGCACCCATCAAGGGCTCTGCGGGAAATACAGAGTGCGTTATTTTCAAACCTGCGCCACGAGCAGGCGCACGGCGTTTAAAGAATCGTTTGATCTCGCTGCTGTACAGTAGCAGCCCGGCAATGAGGTAATAGCCCAACAGGATAAGTCCGATAACCGTACCGAACGCTACCCAGGAAATAGATTGAAATATAGTCTCCGTGTTTGATTACGGAGGCGAAAGTGCATGCTAGGAAAAACGGATGTTCACAAGTTGGGGGGAAGGTGGGGAAGATTTTTATTAATTTCAGAGAATAATTAATACCGTGCCCATATTTTCCGAATAACTGCATTCAACCATTTTTTACGGAGTTTATAGCCGGATTACAACTGATAATTGTGTAAAATGGCCATGGTATTTTGCAACTCCCGCTCCGCTTCAAGAAACCGTTCAATAGCATCATACAGGTATCTCACTTCTATCAAGTATTCAATAAGCGACATTTGTCCAGCTTCGAATGCTTTGGCAAGATCAGCATGTTTAATCATTCTTGAACCGATTCTCCATCAGGCTTTCTTTTAAGGAAGATCGGAAAGAATATCCAAACGTAATCATGACTGCCCGCGTGTCCTGCTTAAAAATGCGACTGAAAGTGAAGTTGGAATCGGACGTAATAAAACCGCTTTCCTGTATATTAAAAATATCTGTCACTACGACTCCAAGTCGGCCTTTACCCTTCATGACTTTGTGTTGATACCCGGCATCCACAAAATACACGGCTACCGATTCACCCTGGGGAATGGCAGTGGGTGCTGTGTAGTTTCCAATGATCTGAAGTTTCCCATTCTTCGTGATCGTGAAGTTATTCACCAGCTTGGCGTACCAGCTCAAAAGATTCTTTGAAATTTCGGATGTGCCATCAATATCTTCGATCGACACGCGGAACGCTGACAAACTCGCATTAAGACTGTAGATTGAAAGAGGAATATATGCTGCAATTACTTCCGAACCGTATGTTATTGCTTTGCTAAAATTCTGCGGCTGTGTAAAGGCAACACCGTTTTCGTCCAGCACCGTGTAAGGTAAGATAGCATTGTTCCTCACCCGGTAAAAGGCCGCCACTGAGACAGACCCGTTTTTTATGGTGTGATTGTACGACAACTCGAATGAATGAATAAGCTCGGGTTTCAGTTCTGGATTACCAGACCGTTGGTTCAAGGAGTCGGTGATGTCTGTAAATGGATTCAGTTGACCAAGGCCAGGACGTGTGATGCGTCTGCCATAACTCAGTTTTAAATTGTTTTGCTTTTGCGTGTAATACGAAATGCTTCCGGAAGGGAACAGGTTAAAATACTCATTCGTAAAGGACGTTGATTTGTCGACTGTTTCGCCGTTGTTCCAGACTTGCTCAACTCTTAAACCGGCATTGTACTTCCATCGTGGTGCATCCTGATCGCCCTGCCATCCTGTGAACTGCACGTAAGCCGCGTGAATCTGCTCATTAAAATTAAAAATGCCTGTGTTTAGAGGATCGTTGATATAATTGCCATTCTCAAGAACAGCGCGTTCGTAGTCGGAGTTGAGATAACGCATAATGCCTTTGTATCCGGTTTCAAACAGGCCATGACTTGATACTGGTTGAGCGTAGTCCAGGGAGAGATTAAAAAGGTTGGTTTGTTGGTAAACATGTGTGCGCTGAACAGAAGATGTTCCAAGTAGGTCTCCTTCTTCAGAAAGATCAGATGTGGTGATGTCGGTGTCTTCCTTATCCTTATTGAACGCGTTGCTCACATTGGCAATAAGCAGTCTGTCCGGAGCATCAAACCTGCGCACGTATTTTAACGAAGCCTCAACTATGTTGCTCCGTCGTATTTCGTTCGAATAGCGTTGGTTGCTCTCTGTAAAGTCATGATCAATCGTCTCGTATGTGTTCTTTAATGTCTCGCGATTGTCTTCACCAGGAAAAGCCCACAGGGCTTCAAAGCTAACCGTATTCTTTTTATCAGGAATGAAATCGACATTTGCTTTTGTGTTCTGGTAAAAGACAAGTCGTTCATCGAACCTTCGCTGTGTCAGATAATACATCTCTGGCACGTCATAGTTTATTCGATCACCCTTTGCCCTTCGCGTTCGGGTGGTGTACCAGTTGTCATACGCTGCACCGATATTCCATTTGTCCTTCTTGTGGTTAATAAGTGCTGATGCATTCAATCGGTAACGTTCACCCTTGCCGACACCTACGGCAAATGCCCCGTTGGTGCCCGCATCTTCATTCTTCTTTAACACGATGTTGATGATCCCTCCTTCTGAATCAGCATCGTATTTAGCCGATGGATTGCTGATGATCTCTATTCGGTCAATACTGCTTGCAGGTATCTGCTGCAATTGTGCCGCCCGATCAATCCCTGCTATCCCGGAGACACGTCCATTGATCAGCGTAAGTGGAGTTCTGCCGCGCAATGTAACTTCGCCATCGGCTCCTACCAATACTCCCGGCATGTTCTTCAACAGGTCAGCAGCAGTTCCGCCAATCTGCGTCAGATTGCTGGCAGCATTCACAACAAAACCTTCATCTGTCTTTTGAATCAGTTCCTTCGCAGCCAGTACTTCAACAGCATTTAACATTTGCACATCGGCCTCAAGGGATATAAGGTGCAGATCAACTTCTTCGTGCGTTGCGCTCAACTCAACAGACAATTTCTTTGCAATTAAACCCAACATTTTAACATGGAGGGTATATTCACCGTAGGGAATATTTTCCAGGGTAAAGCGACCTGCTTCATCACTTACCCCGCCGGATAAAACTTTTGTTGAGTCGATTCTTGAAGTAATAAAAACAGTTGCGAATTCCACCGGATTGCCGCCTTCAATCACGGCTCCTTTTATCGTGCCTGTTCCTTGCGCGAAAAGTCCACTGCTGGTGAATAGAAGAAGTACAATACACGCCACACGCATACAAGCAAAGATAAACAGAATGAGACAGCTAACCGATTTTCGTCGCGGCAGTGAATCGTTCCGCCACATTATCCCAATTAATAACCTGGAACAAATTGTCGACAAATTCAGCTCTGCGATTTCTGTACTTCAGATAGTACGAATGTTCCCACACATCAATAACAAGAACAGGAATGACACCCCATTGTGTTAACTTCTCGTGATTTTCGCACTGTAGGACCGTAAGCTTTTGTGTATAGGGTTGGTATCCCAATATTCCCCAACCATTACCATCAACTCCCTTCGATGTTTTTGCAATCAGGAACTTTAGTTTGTCGTATGATCCAAAGTCTTTTTCAATTTGTTTTAGCAATGCACCGGATGGGTCGCTTTTTTTATTTGTAAGATTTGTCCAGAAGATCGTATGAAGAATGTGAGAAGATAAATGATACGATAGTTTCTTTGTCCAGTAGTCAACGGTATCAAGTGTATTCTTGTCAATGGCCTCCTTGATCATTTGCAGATCCTTATTGGCAGCTTTGACCGCATCGCCATGATGAAAGGTGTAATGAAGATGAAGGGTTTCCTGATCCATTGATGGCTCAAGGAAAGTTTCAGAATAGGGCAATGGCTGCAAGGCAAAGTTTCCGTCTTTGTCTGTGAGTTTATCTAGTCCGTTCTGCTGAAGACTGGCTGAGAACGCGCTGTTGGCGGGAAGTATCGAAGCCCCTCCCATGATGGCTGTTGTCTTGATAAAGTCTTTACGGTTCATAATAGTGTTTTTATAAGTATTCCAATGAGTGCTGCAATGACAATAATAACGGGCTCCTGAAGCTTTCTAAACTTTAGCAATATACCAATTGTAGTAAGGGCAATGATTACCGTTGGAATATCATTTAATGTTCTTTTCCCAAGTACCATTACCGCTCCGGCAATCGCTCCAATCGCTGCGGCTGTTACGCCATCCACAAAGGCCTTGATTGCAGGATGCTTTCCATATTTTTTAAAATAGGGTGCAGGTATTACGGTCAACAGATAGCACGGAATAAAAGTATCAAGGGCTGCCACACACGCTCCCGGAACACCAGCCACTAAATAACCGATAAATCCTACCGTGATAACAACCGGACCAGGGGTGATCATCGCTACTGCAACAGCATCCAGAAACTGTTGTTCGTTGAGCCATGCATACTCCTTTACCACACCACCATAAAGAAATGGAACTATAGCAAGGCCACTTCCAAAAACAAATGCTCCGGCTTTGGTAAAGAACCATGTGATCTCCCAAAGTTTGGATTCTGTCGTTATCGGTTGAAATTGAACAAGCACTACGGGAAAGATTCCGTTAGCACCAGAGCTTACCATTTAAGTGGGGCTTTGGTGAACCAAACGGCAACTCCGGCTAACAGGATTACCCACAAAATTTCTTTTTCAGTAATAAAGGTAATTACCGCCAATACAATAAAGATCGCCCACAGCAATTTGTCCCTGCCAATACTTTTTATGGTGAGTTTATAGCTGCCGATAGCAATAATGCCAATCACGGCTGACCCAACGCCATAAAATACAGCTTGCATCCAGGGTAATCCACCGTACGCAACATAGGCATACCCTATAACGAGCACCATCAGGAATGAAGGCAGCACGAAGGCAATACCGGCAAGCGTAGCACCAATAATCCGGAAATGAACATAGCCGATGTAAATAGATAATTGAGCCGCGAGTGGCCCTGGTGCTAATTGCGAAAGCGCAAGTCCCTCTTTATAATCATCTTCACTGATCCATTTTTTATTTTCAACTAAATCGCGGTGCATGTAACCGACTAATGCTACAGGGCCACCGAAACCCCACGTGCCGAGTTTTAAAAAAGTAAATGATTAAATCTTTTAAGGAGTAAGGAGGCATATAAAAAACTAGCGATTAGTTGACCATGTGTGTTTTTCATCCTGAACATATTTAGCCCAACCATAAAGGGCATCATAGATTTTCATGCCCAAAGCAAGCTGCTCCTGATCGTCTTTTATGTTGTAGGAAAGTCCCGCAGATATAGCCCAGAGTCCGGCAGCTTGTGGAGCGAGATCAAAACGGTCGGTATCGGCACCACGAACAATCAAAGCAATTTGATTGATAGCGGAATCGACAATGTTATGTCTCTTAATGATGTAGTCGAACGTGCAGAAATCACCTTCATGAGAATATTCCGCACCAGGGATATCATACGGTATCGCATTCAGTTCTTTTGCTTTTGCAAAAACATGATCTTTTGAGACGTAGAGGAATTCAGCTTCGAGATCGACAAAGTTTTTGATCAGCCAGGGACAAGCAATGCGATCAACCTTCGGACGTTCCCGTGTTATCCATTTCATGTGTTTATTATTTTATATCTATTGTCACATGGAATCTCCTTCCAAATTTTATGATAGTGGTTTAAAAGCCCACCTTCACTGAGAAAGCTACGGCGGGCTATGCCCACACTCCCCGGCAATTCAACGAACCAACGTCGGGCCACGCACGACGAAGCCCTATGCTCACGTCCATCAAAACTAAAAACGGCCAGCATCAAAAAGCCCACCTTCACTGAGAAAGCTACGGCGGGCTATGCCCACACTCCCCGGCAATTCAACGAACCAACGTCGGGCCACGCACGACGAAGCCCTATGCTCACGTCCATCAAAATAAAAACGATCAGCATTAAAAAGCCCACCTTCGCTGAGACAGCTACGGCGGGCTATGCCCACACTCCCCGGCGATTCAACGAACCAACGTCGGGTCACGCACGACGAAGCCCTATGCTCACGTCCATCAAACCTAAAAACGGTCGGTATTAAAAAGCCCACCTTCACTGAGACAGCTACGGCGGGCTATGCCCACACTCCCCGGCGATTCAACGAACCAACGTCGGGTCACGCACGACGAAGCCCTATGCTCACGTCCATCAAAACTAAAAACGGTCGGTATTAAAAAGCCCACCTTCACTGAGACAGCTACGGCGGGCTATGCCCACACTCCCCCTTAAAATTCTACGAACCAATGTCGGGCCACGCACGACGAAGCCCTATGCTCACGTCCATCAAAACTATAAACGGTCAGCATTAAAAAGCCCACCTTCACTGAGACAGCTACGGCGGGCTATGCCCACACTCCCCGTAAAATTCAACGAACCAATGTCGGGCCACGCCCGACGAAGCCCTATGCTCACGTCCATCAAAACTAAAAACGGTCGGTATTAAAAAGCCCACCTTCACTGAGACAGCTACGGCGGGCGGAGTCGGGGCGACAGGATTCGAACCTACGACCTCCACGTCCCGAACGTGGCGCGCTACCGGGCTGCGCTACGCCCCGAAAATTCGGTCCACGGACCTCAACTTGTGAACCTTTAATGGGGCAAAAGTAAATTAATCCTGCATTTCCGGCAATGCCTTTTTTCTTCAAAAACATGCCTTTTCCCGCCGTCAACACCACAGACCACCATGCCCAACGGGATAATTTTCTACAACTTCCACATCCACATACCGTAAAACAACGGCCCCGGTCTCAGGCACATCATTTGCCCTGATAAATTTGTAAAAGCCACAAGCTATGAGAACACTGATCGTCCTATCCTTACTGCTGCTTTCCTGTACGGCAGCACAAGCGCAAAACAACCTCGAAGTAAAAATCGACAACATAAAAAATAACAACGGCAATATTATTGTCGGCCTGTACGACAGGGATAACCATTTCCCCCGAAATGCATCCGATGGTAAAATTGTTAAAGCCCTGACTGATGGGGTTACAGTTGTCTTCGAGAATATCAAACCGGGCACCTATGCTATCAGTGCTTTACACGACGAAAACCAGAACAAAGACCTTGACCAGAATAAACTGGGTTTCCCGAAAGAAGGCTTCGGGTTCTCCAATAACGTTATGGGTATCATAGGGCCGCCCTCATTCAAAAAAGCGCAAATACAGGTAAAATCCGAACAGAAGGATACAGTCATCTTCATTGACATGAAGTACCTGGGCAAAAAGAAATAATCAGGTTATCTCAATCGTCCGTCCTCTATATCCTCTGACAATACGTGATCAGGATAACAATTATTTATTTTGACGGGTATTTCTTCTTCAGAAAGTTCACGGATTGTTCGATCATCTTCGTGAGAATATTTAAATCGACGTCGTCCAGCCTTTTGATATAAAGGCATCCCTTTCCCGCCTTGTGTTTCCCCAACTTTTCCTGGAGATCAGTCTGGCCGGTAAATCCCGGCATTACATAGATCGTCGTATTGGCCTTACGTGGTGAGAAACCGGTAAGGCAGGAGTCTCCTTCGTGGCCGCTTTCGTATTTGTAGTGATAGGTTCCGAACCCGATAATAGTCGGACCCCACATCTTCGGCGCGGAACCGGTAATTTTTTTCATGATCCGCGTCAGCTTGCGGCAATCGTCGCGAACTCCTTCGTCGGCGACACTTTCGATAAATTCATCCACCGATCTCGAGGTCGGTTTTGTTTTCTGTTCAGCCATGGCGGGAAGTATTACATGCGGAAATCTTTACTTGTACATGGTGAAGTTAATTCATTTTATATGATTGTAAAAGCTGCTTCGAAGCTTCCAAATTAAAACATTGCAGGGTTAGGGAATTGATTTTGTACCTTGCAAACGTTCCTGCCTAAAAAGGGAGCAGTCTTATCTACATATGACCCCTGGAAAAATAACGGTCTTACTTTGTATGTGCTGCTGCTTTACGTCGGCTGCTCAAAACGATACATCTGTCGTTCATTACGCGGGTTTAAGTTATTTCAGCGAAGGAGGATTTTATCCCGGGTTTGCATTCAACTATGAAAGGACTTTGCTTGCGAATAAAACCTTTGAGATGACGGCAGCGGCCAGGGCGGGATCTTATTTCCACTACCGGAATCATACGGGTGTTTTCATCATGATTCAATCGGGGCAGCGCATCCGTCTTTATAAAAATCTATTTTATGAACACTACCTGGGGATCGGGTACCTGCACACCTTCCTGAACGGCGGTGATGCGTACTATGTTGATGCAGCGGGCCAGGTACATAAGGCCTCGAACGGAGGGAACCCCCACTTTATGCCTTCGGTAAGTTTTGGCCTGAGCTACAACGTTGATGTCCTGAAACAACCCTTGCGGATTTTCGCCAGGCCGATGATCTTCTGGCAGATCCCGTTCAATCAATCGAAGTTGGTTCAGTACGGTTTTGAATTTGGAACGAATGTACGTTTGAAGTGAAAAAGCTAATCCTCACCTGCCTCCTTTTTCTTTCCATCTCCTGTCAGGACGATCCATTTTACGATGGTGACTTTTTCTACCTGGTTAATAAAGATGCACAGATGCCGGTGTCTGTCCGCGGAAATACATCGTCCGGTATCTTCATTATCTTTCTCCACGGTGGCCCTGGTGGTACCGCACTTCAAAAAATCGGACTCCCGGCATTTAACGACCTGGAACAATCATACGCGATGGTGTTTTGGGACCAGCGCGGCTCGGGATCATCCCAGGGTAACAGTCCGGACAAATACCTCACGCTGGAACAGTTTGTGGAAGACCTCGACAAACTGGTCGACCTTATCCGTAACAAATACAACGGTCCCGCTATTTTTCTCATGGGTCACAGTTGGGGCGGGTGCCTAGGTACGGCTTACCTTACCCACAACGCGAGGCAGGCGAAGATCCGTGGATGGATCGAAGTGGACGGCGCTCACAACAACCCGAAGGCTGACAGCCTTTCGCTTCAATGGGTTACCGAACGCGCTGCGAGTCAAATCGCAATAGGGAATAATACGGCCTTCTGGTCCTACGTACTGGACTGGTATTTCGAAAATCCAAACTTCACATCCGACCAGATCGAACACTACACCTTTGTAGAGAAGGCCAATGGCTATATCCATGACGCGGCTTTAAAACGGGATCCTGAAAAATTTCCCGACTATTCTTTCGACTACATTTTCAGATCCCCTGCCAACGTAACAGCGGCGCTAACCAACTATAACCACGTCATTAAAAATTTCATCATCTCGGATATCGATCTGTCATCCGAAATGAAAAATATCAAGCTGCCATCCCTCATCGTCTGGGGTGAATACGACGGTATAATCCCCTACCCGATGGCCCAGCACGCCTTCCAGTCGATCGGAACGGCTAAAGCGGCGAAACGCCTGCTGACACTTCACCTTTCGGCTCACAACGGATATTATGAAGAACCGGAAATATTTGCCGCAGGTGTACGGTCATTCATCGAAGAATTTAAATAGCCTTTATAAAACCTGCGTTCATTCGACAAGGCGTTATCAATCTACTCGGTCTTTAACGTTTCAACAGGATTTCTTTTCGAAGCTGCGAGCGTTTGAGAGGCAATCGTAATGGATCCCAGCACCATCAGAACGAGCGTTCCGGTCAGCACCGTCGCCCAGCCGAATTCCACGCGGTTGGGGAGTGTCTGCAGCCACAGGTTGTTAACGAAGTAACTCAACGGTGCTCCTACTGCGATCGCTATCCCTAATATTTTCAGGAATTCCTTTGAAAGCAGCAACGCAATGCTCCATTCAGGGGCTCCCAGCACTTTACGGATGCCCACTTCCTTTGTCTTCCGCTCAGCTGCGTAGGTAGCCATCCCCAATAAACCCAGGCAGGCGATGGTGATCGCGAGAAATGCGATAAATCCCAGGATAGCTACCAGGTCAAAGATGCCGCGTTGCGTGGATTGCAGCTGGTCGTCAAAGAATCCGTATTTAAACGGATGTACGGGATCGATCTGCTTCCATTTTTCTTCCAGGCGACTTACGGTTGCCATAATATCCGGCGAGTTAACTTTGATATTCAAATACATGTATTGGTCAGCGTTGTTTGCCAGTACCAGAGGTCCAACAGCATGAGTGTTGACAAGGGCGTTGTACTGAAAATCGGAAACCACGCCCGCGACTGTTATCGATGTACTCCATTTGGTCTCCAATACCTGGCCTACAATTTCATGAGGGTTGGTATACCCGAGTTTTTTGAGGGCGGTCTCATTCACGATGACCGATATTCCCGCTGAATCAACGGGTGGGGGAAGGTTTTTCCCGGCAATCAGTTTTAGGTCCAGGTTGTCCAGAAAATTTTCATCCACATTCAAAATATGTCCGTCCACGAATTCGTCACCGCTGTTCACTTTCTTCAGCTGGACCCCGTTGCTCCTCCCTGTAGCCGGAATGATATCGGCGGCGGAGATCGTAGTCACACCGGGAACCGAACTGAATTCATTCTTAAGTTTCCGGTAGTCGACACCCTGCAATTCAACGTTGACGATATTCGCCGATGTAAAGCCGTAGTCAAACTTCAGGAAATACTCAAATTGGTTATAGATCAGTGTGGACGTGACGATAAAGAACAACGATACGACAAACTGTACAACGCTCAGAGCTTTTCGCAAGCCCAGTTTTCCGGGTTTCATGCTATTCAGATCCTTAAGGGCTTTAATCGGCTGGTACGTTGACAAGTGAAAAGCCGGGTACAATCCGGCAATCACCCCGATAAGTAATGCGAATCCGAAGAATACAAAGTAAACCGAAGGCATAGCCGGAAGCTCGAAGTTCAGATACTGATTGATCCAGAGGTTCTTGAAGGCCGGCTTTAACAGGAACAGCATCGCCGTTGCCATCGCCAGCGCCGCCATGGCTGTCAGTACCGATTCCGTCAGAAACTGGAAGATCAGGGCACTTTTATTCGCGCCAGTAACTTTTCTTACGCCAATTTCCCGCGCCCTTGTCAATGCCCTTGCGACCGAAAGATTGGTATAGTTCAGGCAGGCCAGGATCATGATGATTCCCGCCAGGAACGTGAGAAAGTAATAGCCAATACGCGGAAAACGATTGTCCGTATCGTTTCCCATTAGATCCAGTTGTACCGTGGTGAGGTCCTGTGCTTCCAGTTTAAAACCCTTTGTATGTTCCGCGGTACTATTGGCATAGCGGTGGGTGACCAGGTCGTTCAAGGCTGCTGACAAGTCCTCTTTATCGCTTCCGGGCGCCAGCAAAACGTAGGTGTAATGACGGAAATACCATTCCCAATCATTGGCCGGATCTTTCATTTTACCAGTCGCGTACAACGCTTCCCGTGACGAGGCGGAAACGAGGACATCGAAATGAAGATGCGACTTGTATTTACTTTCGTCAATTACGCCTGTAACGGTGAAACTACCCCACGGAACCGGCGTTCCGCCGACGCCATCGTGATCGAGCGGGAAAGGAAGCTGCCGGTCTGAAAATTCAACAACCTTGCCGACGGGATTTTCATCGCCGAACAACCGCTTGCTCAACGCACTGCTGATGATCATGGAGTTCGGCGCGGTCAACGCCGTATTTTTATCACCAAGCTCCGTTTCAAAATCAAATATGTTAAAGAAGGAAGGGCTTGCAAAATAACCGCGCATCACAACGGTACGTTGGCCGTATGTAGCATCGCCACCAACCTCAGGCATTAGCGTGGTGGATTCTTCGATCACAGGATAGTCGGCTTTCAGGGCGTTCGCCAGCGGAAAAGGAGTGGTTGCATAGGCCTGCCGTGAACCTTCGGCGCTGGAAAGGATCCGGTATATGCGATCCTTCTTTTGATTAAATTGATCGTACCGTTGCTGATCGGCCAGCATCAGGATGATCAACATGCAAACGGACATCGCTACCGCCAGTCCAAACACGTTGATAAGTGAGAATACCTTATACTTCAGAATATTCCGGATACCCACTTTAAAATAATTCTTAAACATACTGTACTGGTTTAGTTGATAATTCTCTTCGGCAGGGCGAATGATTCCAGGGCGAAAAAGTAACAGCACATCGACCGCAAATCCGAAATCGGCTTTTCTTTTTCCCGACCGGGTGAACCGTTCACTATACAATTCCGTCAGGTCTCCTTCGATGTACTTCTTTAACTTCGGATGGCAGTACCACCGGAAGAACCGAAGTAAAAATCTGGGAGGATGGTGCATACGCATATCTGGGTGTTATTCCGACCGGAGGCTTTCTGCCGGGTTTTGTGTAGCCGCTCTTATCGCCTGGTAACTGATGGTCAGCAACGTAAGGGACAGGGCACCGAGGCCCGATAACCCGTACAGATACCAGGGGATACTCGTGTGGTACTCATAGTTCAGCAGCCAGCCGTTCATCAGGTAAAACGATAACGGTATCGCTAAGAAACAGGCGAGAACGACAAGAAGAACAAAATCCTTCGAAAGCATCCGCCAGACACTTATCACAGAAGCTCCAAGAATCTTTCGGATACCAATCTCCTTCGTGCGCTGTTCGGCTACAAAAGATGACAGGCCGAAAAGTCCCAGGCAGCTGATCAAGATTGCCAGTACACTGAACAATGTTCCCAGTTTTCCAATACGTTCTTCTTCCCGGAATTTGGCGCGATAGGCGTCTTCCGCGAAGGTAACGTCAAATGCGGCGGACGGTACAAGCCTGGAAAAAACTTGCTGTATTTTCGGGATTGCGGCATGTGTACTCACATCCGGCCGGATTCGGATGTATAACCATTGCATATCATTCTCCGACAGGAAGATTATGGAAGGAAATGTTTTCTCATAAGGTGACCCCTTGATCATATCCTTCACTACACCGAGGATCTTATACGTGCCTCTTTCACTTCCTCCTGGTGCCCATCTCAGTTCTTCTCCCACCGGGTTCTCCAGGTTTAGCATTTCCAATGCCGATTCGTTGATCACGATACCGGAAATATCGCTTGATATTTCCCTTGAAAAGTCGCGGCCGTCTGTAAACTCCCAACCGACGGTCTTTCCATACTCGTGTGTTACAAAAATAGTATTGAACGAGGGGTCAATTTTTTCACCTTTCCACGAAAAGCCGCCGTTCCATCCTTTTGTACTGATCACGGAATAATTGGACTCCGCTATTTCCTCCACCGCTCCAGTTGCTTTCAGCTCATCCCGAAGCAGCTGGTATTTTCCTCTGTACTCCGGTGAGGCTGTACGCAGCGAGATCAAGCCTTCCGGTGAATATCCTACAGGCCGGTTCTTCGCAAATTGAATTTGCCTGTATATCGTAACCGTTCCAATAATCAATACGATAGACACGGTGAATTGCGTAACGACCAGTACTTTCCGCGGAAGGGCGGCTAGGGAACCCGCTCTGAATGTTCCTTTAAGAACTTTCACAGGCTTGAATGAAGACAAGTACAACGCGGGGTAACTACCGGCCAGAAGTCCTGTAAAAAATGTAAAGCCCAGGCACGTAAGCCAGAATACGGGATTCTGCCACGGCAGTTGTATTGCTTTGTCCGATACTTCATTGAACCAGGGCAAGCTGACCTGCACAACAAGAATGGAAATAAGAAATGCAAGGATGGAGACGAGCATGGACTCGCCGTAGAATTGCTGTATCAACTGCCCTCGTTGTGATCCAATAGACTTTCGTATACCAACTTCTTTGGCTCTTCTTTCCGAGCGCGCGGTACTTAAATTCATAAAATTGATACACGCCAGCAGCAAGACGAATACACCTATAGTACCATAATACCACACCGACATGAGCCTTGCACTCGTAACAGGGACTCCGTTCTTGTATTCTGAAAACAGGTGCCATTTGCTCATCGGCAGGAGAAACGTCTCCGGTTTTATTCGCGCCGTTTCTTCGTCCAGGTGAGGCAGTGTAACATACCTGATCATGGATGATATGTCATCCATACGTTCCGGATCCTGAACCTGTACATAAATATACATGTGATAATTATCCCACGCGGTAAGCGATGCACCCTCCAGGTACAGGTCAAGGGGAGCAAAGTAGGCGGCGCCGCTAAACTCCGAATTATCCGGCAGGTCTTCATACACACCCGTTACCTTTAAATCCCACCTGGCATCCATGGAGACTACCTGGTTTACAGGGTCGGTGTCGCCGAACAGTTTTTTTGATAACGATTCCGACAGCAGGATGGATTTCATGTCTTTTAGTCCATCACGTACGCCATAGCGCATCTTCAACGAAAACATTTCGCCACCATCCGGCTGCATGAAATAACCGTTCTGTGTAAACTTTTTATCTCCCAGCGATATCACTCGCTCCTCCACGTTTGCCCTCACCATCACAACACGTTTGAAATGCGAAGGGTATTCCGACCGCAGCAGCGTTCCCAAACCTGTTACGTGAATATAATTTACACCGATCTCCTTACCCCAGTTTTCCTTCCGGTATACCTTTGCGATGGTATCGTAATTTTCGTGAAACCGGTTGTAGGAAAGTTCATCGTATATCCATAAACCGATGAGCATCGCCACCGCCATTCCGGCTGCCAGTCCGCCGATGTTAATAATCGAGTAACCTTTATTCTTCAAAAGATTCCTCCAGCCGATTTTAAAATAACTCTTATACATACCGTAATAATTTTCGTTTCTTTTATACACACTTACCGGCCTGATAATGCCCGGCCGGAAAAGCAACATCACATCGGCGATAAATTTCAAATCCGCATATCGCTTTCCACGGTCAGCCAGTCTTTCCCGGTACAACTCCATCAGGTCGCCTTCTATATACTTCAGCAGCTCCGGGTGGCAAAACCATCGGAAGAAACGTCGGATAAGAGTGGGAGGATGGGGCATTATTCGGACCTCAGGCTTTTTGTAGGATTTACCAGGGCCGCTTTGATCGTCTGAAAGCTTACAGTTACCAGCGTAATAGCCATCGCTCCCGCCACCGTGGCAACAAATACCCACCAGGATACTTCCATCCTGTATTCATACTTCTGCAACCACTGGTGGAGGAAATAGGCCGATACCGGGATACCAACCGCACAGGAGATTGCAACCAGTGACACAAACTCGAAGGATAACATTCTCCACAACCCTGCTACCGATGCACCGAGTATTTTCCGTACACCAATTTCTTTCTTTCGTTGTTCGGCCACGAACGACGCCATCGCAAATAAGCCCAGGCAACTAATTAAGATAGCCAGTATGGCAAAGAGTGTAGACAGCCTCCCGATACGTTCCTCACTTGCAAACTTAAGAGCATACTCCTGGTCGGTAAATTTAAAATCGAATGGAACCGAAGGCAGCAACTCCTGAAATACGTCTTCAATTTTTCCAACTGCCTGGCTGGTGCTCATTGTTGGATTGATCCGGATATTTATCCATACGTTGGTTGAATAGTCGAGGTGGAAAATGGTTTGCTTCGCCGCCCTGTAAGGCGATTCCATAATCATATCGCGGATGACGCCGATGATCTTGAATTTTTTACCATTCCAGGAAATTTCCTCGTTAATGGGATTTTCTAAACCCATAAAGCGCGCGGCTGATTCATTCAGTACGACACCGGATGAATCAGTTGAAAATTCACGCGAATAGTCGCGGCCCTGAATAAAAGTCCATCCCATCGTCTTTCCGTAGTCGTGGGTAACAGCCACCGTTGCAAAGTTATCGTGAAGATTCGGATCCTTTCCTTTCCAGCTGAATCCGCTGTTGGTGAACCAAACTTCCGTAGCCGGGCTGGAGGACTCCGCTACGTCTATTACGGCACCGGATGCCTTGAGTTCATTTCTGATTACATCGAATTTTCCCCAGAACTCCCCTGAGTTTTTTCTGATCATAATCAGCCCATCGCGTGTGTATCCGATGGGTCTGTCTTTCCCGAATTGTATCTGCTGCCATACGATGATCGTTCCGACGACCAACACAATGGAAACCGTAAACTGAAAGACAACAAGCACTTTACGCGGAAGGGCAGCGGACCTGTCAGCCTTCAGTATTCCCTTCAGCGCTTTCAACGGCTTAATGGACGAAAGGTAAAGAGCGGGATAACTGCCGGAAAGCAAGCTGGTAACCAGTATGAATAGTACGCCGGCCGCCCAGAAGTAAGGGTTTGTCCAAAGTGTATCCATGTCCTTTCCTGCGAGTTCGTTAAACCACGGAAGGGCCACTGTAACGATGGCGATGGCCAGCAGGAACGAAAAAATGACAATCAGGAACGACTCCGTGAGGAACTGGTAGATCAATTGCCTTCGAAGCGAACCGATCGCTTTGCGGACACCCACCTCCTTCGAGCGTCGTTCCGACTGCGCTGTGCTCAGGTTCATAAAGTTTATACACGCAAGCAGGAGAACAAATACGCCGATCGCTCCAAACAACCACACAAATTGTATCGTACCCGATTCGACACCATTTTTCCAGGTTGAATACAGGTGCCACTTGCTCATGGGATGCAGGAATAGCTGCGGATTTTCCACGGCTGCCTGTTCCTTCGTGATTTTTGAATACTTGATGTCCCGTATCCGGGAAGACACCGCTTCAAACGTACTTCCCGGCTGGATCTCCACGAATACATTGATGTTACTCATCCAGTTATTCTCATCCGGTTTCAGCCATGGACTGGACGACAGCCAATATTCCCAGGTAGAAAGAAATTGAAGGGAATGAAATTGGGAGTTTTGGGGAAACGTTTCAAATACTCCCGTTACCCTGACATCGATCTCATTGTCAATTCGTATCATTTTCCCGATGGCGCCCATATCTCCGAACAAGGCTTTTGCCGTTGATTCGGAGAGTACGATAGAAGCCGGATCATTGAGGCTTGACCAGTCGCCCTGCACCATTTTAAAGGTGAACATCTCCAGCGCCGCGGGGTCCATAAACGTTCCTGTTTTTAAAGTTTTTTTATCTTCAATGGACAGGATATGACTGGCGTTCCACCATCCCCTGACAATGTGTTTAAAGTCGCTCTTATAGCTGGTTTCGAGTTCCTGACCTAACGGGATGGGTGCATTCGGTGTTGTCAGGACCTCGTTGTTTGACGACTGATGTTGATAGACCTGGGCAATCCTGTCGTAGTTCTTATGAGTGGTGTTGAACGTCAGTTCATCGGCCATCCACATGCCGATAAGCATGGTAACTGCGATACCGACGGCCAATCCCGACACATTAATGAAGGAGTACCCCTTGTTTCGCAGAAGGCTTCTCCATCCTACTCTGAAATAACTCTTATACATACCATAGCTATTTAAATGATGATACCCTTTTGGAGACCTGATGATACCCGGCCTGAAGAGCAGCAGTACATCGATCATAAATTTTATATCGGCCTTTCGCTTACCGGCCTCCTGTACACGCTCGCCGTACAATTCCATCAAATCACCTTCGATGTGTTTCAGTAACTCCGGATGGCAAAACCATCTGAAGAAGCGTAAAAAGAGCCGAGGCGGATGTTTAGTCATATCGCATTAACCTTTTCCCGGAATCTATCTGATGTCAAACCCGGCATTACATAAAATCTGAAAAACGATCATTCGCGTTTTGATACTAAACGTTTATTCCGACCTCAGGCTCCTGGCAGGATTGGCAAGCGCTACCCTGATTGCCTGATAGCTAACGGTGACCAGTGTGATCGCTACCGCGCCCGTACCCGATGCAATAAATACCCACCACGACATCTCTACCCGGTACGTATAGTTTTGAAGCCATCCGGAAAGAAAATAGTACGCTACCGGTGTGGCTATCGCACATGCAATAACCGTGAGAATAATAAAATCACGCGATAACATGCGCCAGATGTTGAATACCGTTGCACCCACAACCTTCCGGATACACATTTCCTTGGTTCGCTGTTCCGACACAAAGGATGCGAGGCCGAACAGCCCAAGGCAGCTGATCAATATGGCCAGGACCGAAAAGACGGCGGCGAGTTTCCCGATGCGCTCTTCGGCGATAAATTTCCGGTTGTATTCGTCATCCACAAAATTGTATTCAAATGGCGCCGTCGGGATCACCTTCCTGAATACGCTTTCAATCACCGGAAGCGCGTCGCTCACACTCACATCAGGGTTGACCTTGATTACAAACCAGCCATGCCAGCCCTGAAGAAAATAAACGGCAGGCTCCACCGGCTCGAACGGCGACTGCATCACCATGTCCTTGATCACGCCGAGTATCCTGAAATCCTTATCCACACCATAGGCGGAATTCTTCCAGTGTACGATCTCGCCCACCGGATTTTCGATGTTCATGTATTTTACGGCTGCTTCATTCAGAATAAAGCCGCTTGAGTCAGAAGGAAATTCTTCTGAGAAGTCGCGCCCCCCGGTAAACTGCCACCCGACGGCATTACCAAAGCCGGCAGATACGGAGAGCGTGGAAAGACTGGCATTGAACGACGGGTCTTTACCCTGCCAGTCAAACCCACCGTTGCCGGACCACACTTCCGTTACACGCCCTCCCGATTCAGCCATTTCTTTAACCACGCCGGTCTTCAGCAGTTCATTCCGTAGGGCATCGGCCTGGCTGTAAAATTCACCCGACTTCCGCTCGATCATGATCAGCCCGTCACGTGTATAACCAACAGGCCGGTTCTTGGCGAAGACCACCTGCCTGTAGATGATAATGGTGCCGATGATTAACGATATGGATACTGTGAACTGAAGTACAACCAGTATCTTCCGCGGAACGGATGCAAAACGCCCCACGCGGAAGGTACCCTTCAACACCTGCACGGCATTAAAAGAAGACAGATAAAGAGCGGGATAACTGCCGGCCAGAAGTCCTGTTGTCACGACAAAAATCAGGCTCGCCGCCCAGAAGTTTATATTTGTCCATGGCATCACAATACCTTTTCCCGTAAGGTCATTGAACCAGGGCAGTGCAAGTCCAACCCCGACAAGACTGAGAACGAAGGCAAAGACCACCACAAGCAACGATTCACTGAAGAACTGGTTGATCAGTTGGTTGCGCCTCGACCCGATCGACTTCCTGATCCCCACTTCCTTCGACCTTTTTTCGGACCGCGCGGTGCTCAGGTTCATAAAGTTGATACAGGCAAGCAACAGGACAAAACTCCCGATAATGCCAATGATCCGAACGGATTGAATGGGTCCGTTTTCGAGTACACCTTCTTTAAAGCTCGAATAGAGATGCCAGTCAGACATGGGATGCAACATCACCACGGGGCTAAAGGAAACCTCCTGCTGCAGGCTGGGGATATTCTTTATTACTTTTAATTCCGCCTCCCGGATATTTTCACCTACCTGTTCCATAGTCGTATTTGGCGCGATCTCGGCATAGATCAACAGGAAATGATTTTCCCATCCCTGGTTGAGTATCCATTGATTATTCGCCACGTGAAGTTGCCAGGGGAGAATAAAGTTGGTCCCGTAGAATCCACTGTTATACGGAAGGTTCTTATAGACGCCGGTAACTTTAACATCCGTGTTGTTATTATACCGGATAATTTTATTTACGGGATCGCCCTCGCCGAACAATGCTTTCGCGGCGGATTGAGATAACAGGATGGAGCGCGGATCTTTCAGCCCGGACCGGGTTCCATACACCATATCCAGTGTCAGCATCTCTGCCAGGCTTTCCCCGGCACATGCTCCCGATTGGGAAATCGTTTTGTCGCCGGCCGTCAGAAATGTATTTTCCCACCTCAACGGTACGATATGTTTAAAGTTTGAAGCATAGGTGGTTTGAAGCTCTTCGATTAACGGGAAGGGCATGTGCCGCTGACCACGGTAGAATTTACCTTCATAGGTCCCGCCCTTTTGGATCTGCACGATCCTGTCGTAATTCTGGTGATAGCGGTTGAATGAAAGTTCGTCGAAAATCCACAACCCGATGAGTATGGCAACGGTCATGCCTATTGCCAACCCGCCAATATTGATAAATGAGTAACCTTTGTTCCGAAATAGATTCCTCAACCCGATTTTAAAATAGCTTTTGTACATAGCAATGTTGTTTACACTTTTATAACCATCCGTTGGTTTAATTATCGCCGGTCTGAAGAGGAGGATCACATCGATCGCGAATCGTACATCAGCCTTGCGTTTGCCGTCTGTTTTACATCGTTCGTCATACAACTCCAACAGGTCGCCCTCGATGTACTTCAGCAGTTTCGTATGGCAGAACCATCGGAAAAAACGAAGCGGAAGTTTCGGGGGATTCATGGTGAATTTTTATCCGTTATGTGTGCCGACTATTCGGTTCGTAAAGACTCCGCGGGATTGGCCAGGGCTGCTTTTACCGTTGTAAAACTCATGGTAAAAAAAGCGATGACCATCGTCGTGGCGCCGGCGAGCATAAAAACCCACCAGTGTACCTCCACTTTGTAGGCAAAATCCTGAAGCCACATGTTCATCAGGTAGTACCCCAGTGGAAATGCGACGATAAAAGAAATCACCACAAGAACGATCAAGTCACGGGAAAGCAATGAGACGATCTGCATAACGTTCGCACCCAGTACTTTCCGTACGCCTACTTCTTTGACGCGCTGCTCCGCGCTAAACGTAACCAAACCAAATAATCCCAGGCAGGCGACGAAGATGGTCAATGCTCCGAAAATCCGGAGAATGCTCCCCATCTTCTCTTCCGCCACATACGTCTCGTTATATAACTCATCAAGCGGCGCATAGGAAAGCGGTTCCTCCGGCTTATAGGCATTCCATCGTTCGTTCAGCTCGGCGATTAAACCCGCCATTTCCTTTGTCTTTGTTTTAATGATCAAACCGCCATGAGGATTATTGACCATCATCAGGGGAGCGATCGCCTCCCGGAGAGATCTGAAATGAAAATCCTTTACAATACCGATAACGGTGAGTTGTTCTTTCTTTCCACCTTCTAAATTGGTGGTAAGCATTTGCCCTACAGGGTTCGAGCCCAAGCCGAATATCTCCGCGGCTGTTTCATTGATGATCACGTTCCGGGAATCATGAAGCGGTGTTTCTGAAAAATTCCTGCCGGCGACCATCTTCATTCCCATTGTAGGGATGTACTGGGCATCGACATGATACACGATCGTTCTTCTCACCTCTTCGAACCGGTTGCCCGGATATACACCGGTCATATAGTTGTCTGTCGGACCCGCGGGCAGGAAGGCAGACATCGTTACGCGTTCAATCCGGGGGTCCGCTGCTACCTGGTTTCGAAATGCGTTTTCGTTAGCACCCAGCAGCGCTAGATCCCGCAGGACGAGCAACTGGCTTCTGTCGTAACCTATTTGTTTATTATGGATATAGTCCATCTGCTGCGTCACAATAATGATCGCGAGGATTAGTCCGGCTGAGATGACGAATTGAAACACCACTAATCCGCTGCGAATACTTCTTGCTCCCTTCCCTCCTGAAATTTTGTTTTTCAACGCGGCAACCGGCTTAAGGGACGAAAGGAAAAAGGCCGGGTAGCTTCCGGCAAGGAGGCTGATTACGACAGTAAGCAGGAACATGGATCCCAGTGTACCCGGACGAAGCAAATAATCCGGGGTCAGTGCTTTTCCGGACAGCTCATTAAAGACGGGAAGAGCTACCAGGACGAAAGCTATGGCAAGCGCTACCGCTATAATGGTTGCCATAAATGATTCCGTCAAAAACTGGTATACCAGTTGTCTTGCACGCGATCCCAGTACTTTCTTAACGCCTACTTCCTTGTTTCGCCGGGTAGCCGTCGCGGTTGATAGGTTCATAAAATTGACGCAGGCAATCAACAGCATGAAGAGCGCAACGGCACTGAAAATGTAAACCGATTTTATGTCGCCACCGGCCTCCAGTTCGGATTGGCCGTCGAAATCCGAAAAAAGGTGAATGTCCGTGAGGGGTTGTACAAAAAGTCCGATCTCGTTCCCGTTTTCCGTAAATTTTTCAAATGTCATCCCCATTTGTTCAACCTGGGGGCCCATATACTTTTTGATGATGTCGGGCAGTTTCCGTTCAAATACGCTGAAGTCGGTCGGCGCGGAGAACAACACGTAGGTGAAATAGTTTGACTCCATCCAGTTATTTTCCTTTGCGTGCGCCAGCCCTTCCATGGAAGCGAACAGGTCGAAATGAAAATGCGAATTCGCCGGGATATTCCTGATCACACCAGTCACCTTGTACTGCACGCCGCTTTCCTTAAAGTCCAGCAATTTGTTTATCGGGTCTTCGTTACCAAATACCTTACGGGCTTCATCTTCGGTGATGACAATGGTGTTCGGTTCAACCAGGGCTTTGTCCGGATCCCCTTTTACGAAGGGAAGTGTAAATACCTGGAAGAAATCGGCATCGACGAACGCAAGGTTGTTACTTCTGAACGTTGTGTTATTGTAGGTGATTTTCGGGGAACCGTATCGCCTCAGACGCGTTGCCTTCTCCACCTCGGGAAATTCATCGGTCAACGCTGCCGCTACCGGAGCTGCGGTAACAGCCTCCTTAATGATCTCGCCGTTGACTTTTCCTTTTAACACGATGCGCGCAATCCTTCCTGCATTTATATTGTAACGGTCAAAACTAATTTCATCAGCTACATACAGCATAATCAGCAGACAGGTTGCGATTCCCAGCGCGAGGCCTGTTACGTTGATCGCGAAAAGACCCTTGTTCTTCACTGAATTCCTCCAACCGATTTTCACATAGCTGTTGAACATATCTATTCTGTTTAAATTTTCCCTTATCTCCCGCGGTCGTATGATTCCCGGCCTGAAGAGCAATATGACATCGGTGACAAAATCGAAGTCAGCTCTTCTTTTCCCCGAAGCCTGTCGCCGGTCGTGGTACAGTTCCAGCAAGTCCCCCTCGATATGCTTCAACAACTTCGGATGGCAGAACCACCGGAAGAATCGATGGGGTAGCTTGGGAGGTTGCATATCGTGACGGCTTACACGTTAACTTCCCCGCTACCCGGCCATTTTCACCTGCAACGCTACTTTCGGAATTGCGCGCCACAGATCATCCCGGGTACTCTTGCTGTGTTCCAAAGCCCGTTTGCCCAACGCTGTGATCTCAAAATATTTCTTTGGCCGGCCGGCACGCTCCTCCGTCGCCTCGCCTTCGCGGGACTTCAGGTATCCTTTGTCTTCCAGTCTTTTTAATGCAGTCTGCAAGGCACCAACACTTACCTTTCGCGCCAGGCGTGTTTCTATCTCCTTCTTAATGGATACACCATAAGCTCCATTATATAATATCCCGACCGTGAGCATGACTACTTCTTCAAACTCACCCAAATGATATTTCTTCATGGTAATAATTAATTCCTAATTGTAGTATTAATTATTATGCCAGAATGAAAATGTGTATTTTTTTTACCTGCAGGGAAGGCGAATAGAAACCTGCTGTTCGGTTATAACTCAGGGCTTGTACGAAAACGGGCAGTCATTACCGCCGGGATGGGGTTGGAAGCCTGTGTCTTTTTTTTGTGTATGCTGATATGGATTGTAAAACCCGGTGAGGCATGCTACTCCGGAACGGATTCGACACGACCGTTATAGGAAATGGATTCACGGTCGGAACTGACAATCCGCATGGATGCGTAACCCGCGGACGTTATTGTAAGAAAAATCTGGTATGCCTTACCGCTATCCTTCGGCCTTATCCTGATATCCCAGCCGCCTTTCTTCCTGTTCTTTGCCTCGTATTGAAAGTCAGTTGACGTAAATTTAATACCCGCATCGGTCGGGTCTATAGTAGCCTGATACGCCCGGCCGAAATACGGAAGATAACTGATGACAGTATCCGGCAACACCGTAAAGGTATAACCTGGTGTTAATTGCCTGAGACCGCCTCGCTGAGGTGAAACGGACTGGACCTGAACAACAAAACGTTTTGCTTCCACCAGCGTTTGGATGTCCGGTTTATCTTTAACATCCTGCGCATCGGAATTAATGCTGATCGCAAAAAATACAATGACCAGCAAAATGAACGGTGTTGCAATTCTATTCATAATTCGAAACAGAAAGACTCGTAAAAACTCCGTGTTAACCGTATGTCCTGCCGGAAATGTCTGCCTGTGTGAATACAAATATAAAATGAATTGAGCGCATGTACAGCCACACGTACTTAATAACGTATAATCCGGATATTATTGTCTTTTGTGCCCGCCCGGCGAATGCTTCCGGCCCTATTTTACATTTCCGCCCGGATCAAAGCTGCGACGGCAACGTCAACGCCAGAAGCTCTTTGTCATGATGGTTTTTAACGACGCACTGGTTATCAAAAAACATCGTCGCTCCGCCCGCAGTATTGTAGCCCGGCCACGACGGCAAACCCTTGTGCGCCGGATTTCCCGTACGCGCGAAGTTAATCCACGACTGACTCATCTTATCGGCGAGGACATACGCCTCTTTCCCACCGCCCGTCATCTCTTCACAACGCGCGATGTTATTAAAGACAAACGGCAGGTCCATACAATGTACCGCCTTATAATCTCCATTAAAGATCGGGGATTGCCAGGTAAAGAAGTACATGAACACAGGCGCTTTCGTGTTCGACGACTTCACATTTGCCTGCGTTACCATTCCTGGCCGGAACATGGCGTCGATGTCCATCAGGTCGTTTGGTCTTGTATCGTCAGGGTAAGCTTTCCTGGCGGCAGCTATATAGGCGTCTGTCTTGTCTCCATGAACCTTCTGCAGGAAGGCTTTCACCTGCTCTGCATTGGCCGTACGCATACCCGGTGTCCGCAACGAAGGCATAAATTCGTTCTTTGTCGATCCGATCAGCAAGGGAACATTTTCGGAAAGAGCCAATGCTTTCGGGTCGTTCGGCTGATAGGGCAGAAAACTTCCGTCCAGTACCGGGCTCCAACCGAAACGGAAACCGTTTACGGGGCGTCCTTCGGCGGCTAACTGTTCGCGCACTTTCTGCAGCGCACGCATGCCCGCCGCCGCCAGTTTTTCGTATGGCACTTTCCGGATGGAATCCACTGTCGAGGGGATCAGGCCCAACTCCGTTAACACAGCAGATCCGATCCTTTTCGTAATGGACTGATCCTGAAAATCCGCCCAGATTCCACTTTGAACGATAGCCTTATGAAACAATCCTTTTGCAGCCGGCGAATTCATCAGCGTGGTCACTTTACCACCGCCACCGGACTGACCGAAGATGGTTACGTTATTCGGATCGCCGCCAAAATTCGATATGTTGGCCTTAACCCACTCAAGCGCTGCAACCAGGTCGAGCATACCTGCGTTCGGCGATGCCTTGTACTTTTCGCCAAACTCGGACAAGTCGAGAAAACCAAGGATATTCAGCCGGTGGTTGACAGACACCAGGACCACGTCGCCCTTTTTGCTGATACTTTCTCCGTCGTAGGACGGAAGTTCCTGCGAAGATCCAGCGGTATAACCACCGCCATGCAACCAAACCATGACTGGTCTCTTCCTGTTATCGTTAATACCCGGCGTCCATACATTGACACGCAGGCAGTCTTCGTTCGTATATCCCCAGTCGTGATGGAAAGCGAATTCGCTTTCGTCGTGTACCTGGGTTGTGGGTGTTAGCAACGGGCACACGGGGCCATAGGTGAGCGAACTTCTCACGCCTTCCCATGACGACGGTTTCACGGGCGGTTGAAATCTTTCCGCTTTTGCGTAGGGAATCCCCTTGTAGATAAAGGTACCGTTGTGAATGTATCCCCGCACTTTGCCCTGCTCTGTCTGTACGATGGCCACGTCCGGTCCGACGACAATCGGCGTTGCGGCGGGCTTTTTTTGTGCCAGGGAGGAAAATGTCGCAAGGGCGAGGAAAATGAGGGATAATACCGGTTGTTTCATAGGGTTAACATTTGGCTGTGAATGTGTCAATGTTACACAATAGAGATGAAATTCAAAAATACAGGATGGCTTTTTTGACGAAAGGCAGGGTTATTCGAAAGAAGACAAGGCGAGGCTGGCTACCCTGACGGCCTGTTCATGATCGTCGGTCCAGGCGAAAATCAATTCATTCTCTGACGCTTCCATTTGGGGAAAACCACTGGAACGGGCGCTGGAAGAATCAAATACGGTAATAGGTTCTCCTTTTTTTCCATCCTGGCTGATCGTTCTGGCTTTGATTGTTCCACCTTCCATCCAGCTGACTACCACGGAATGATTAGCCAGCATCACCACATCCACCCGGCCGATCGTATTACCTTCATCAACACGAACGGGCTTTCCAAATGTGGCGCCTCCATCGGCTGAAAAAATCACCTGTACTTTGGCGCTGTCTTCCGGCGCGGAATACCAGGCGACAGCAAGGTCATTTCCATGGGCAGCCGCGCGCGGTCCGTTTACAGGACAGCCATTGATCTTCCAGTTGTCGCGGTATACAGGCCGGGGTGATGTCCAGTTGCCATTGACCAGGCGAACAATATACATATCCCTGATTTCTTCATCGGACCGGTCGCGGTATATTACAACCGGGCCGCTGTCCGTCAGGGCAGCCGTGGTCTGGCAACAGTCGCACGTCTTTGCATCAAGCTCCCATTCCCCGCTCTTTTTTCCACTGTGATCAAGTATTGCGGCACGCAAGGTCATGGCACCGTGGTGCCCTTCGTGACTCATTCCTTCCATGCTCCCGGATACCGTATTACGCCCGTCGAGCCAGGTCACCAGGAATTTATCCTGGTACGGCAGGAAGGAAACAAAGCCGTGCTCCGCTTCCTTACCATCGTCATGCAAGACAAAAGGAGACTGCCATGTATTGCCGCTATCGGCTGAAGTAAGAACTTTTACATCGTACGAAAATTTCCCAGGGCCGCTCCGGTCAAGAATATGCGCCATAAAATTACCGCTGCCGTCGGTCGCGATCATCGGATAATCGGCCCAGTTCACGAACCACGTGTTGCCCGCAGCAATTAATGCGGGATCGGACCATTCGCCGTTAATCCATTTTGAAAATCTTAAAACGCCGGAGTCACCTTTCTCTTCGACCCATGATAAGTAAACGTTTTTGTCCTTATCGGCAACCAGGTAAGGTTCAGCGGCGGAATCCATTGCCGGGGAGGGCATATAATTCAACGCGAACGGAGTTGCCGCATGCTCACGTTTGTTACTTTGACAAGCTGTCGCAGACAGAAACAAAAAAATAAAATGCCTTAAGTTCAAGCTCCCGGGTTTAGATATTGACGGAATACGACATGAACCTCCAAATTATTACTTTCATTTCATTTAAAGAACACATCGCTCCGAAACTCGTCCGAATTATTGTTTGGCCGGTGAGGAAACGATAAAAAAAATCATGGTTACAACCGGATGTTATAACCATGATTTTCGAAAACCGGAGGATGTCAGTAGTATTGGTAGTAGGTGGTCTCCGAACCGCTTGAAGACGTCGCCGTTCGCTTAACCGGTCTGCCATCTTCGCCGTACTCGTAAGTGAACGTATATAAGAAGTCGTGGCCGTTCTCTTCTACACGGTAGCTGGACGGCAGCTGGTGTTGCGTAACCATGTTGGGCAGGATTTCCACCATCGGGAACGGATTCTCTACATCGATATAGTTGTCGTACGTGCGGGTACTGTTCAGGTTATAGTCATCCGAACCTTCTATCGGAATGTAAGTCAATTGTTTGTACAGGTTTCCGTCCGTCTTGTAGAGGTAAACGAGCAGAATACTTAGTTTGATCTCACCATTCGGCTGACGGAAATGTACGGCTGCTTCACCTACGTTTCCCGCATCGTCATAACCATATAATGTATATTTCTTCAGTTGCCCGTTTTTATACTCTTCAGACTTTGTAATCTTCCCGCCTTCCCATACGAACCGGGTTTCCTCTACCGGTGATGTAACTATTTTCTGGATCTTGTTATCCTGGTCGTAATAATAGGTATGTGTTCCCTGCGAAAAGCCCGGTGTGTTTTGTTCCCAGGTCACGGATGTCAGCAGTCCATTGTTATCATAAGCGTAGTCCCTCTTATATCGCCAGATCCCGGCAAAGATCTCATAACTTTTTCCGGAACCACCTGCATCATCGTCGGTGACCTTCAATTCATGGCGCAGACTCCCGCCTTTTGTAACCGGTCCCTCAACATCTGTGATGTTAAATGCGATGTTCCTGTCACCTTCAGCCTTTCCATTGTCGGTGGGTATCACTTTCAGTTCAAGGTGATCCGCTCCCGCTTCAAATGGCAATGTGATCCTGTTATTTGCAAGTGCCGGTTCCGTTACGAAATCCGTTCCGTACACAAGTCCGTTCGACTCAAAAGAGACCTTGACCAGACCACTGCCCAGGGTTGGATGGGAAAGCGCGATCGTGACAACGGACGGAATAGTGGTATTCTCCCGGACCGTTCCATGGTTGAACAAAAAACTGACATCCGCCGGCGTTTCATCATCCTCCAGCGTGGCCGCCAGGGACTTGATCGTACCCACCTGAAATCCCTGTGATACGGATGAGATCGCAAAATCAATCTTCTTGTCTCCATCGAGCAATGTATTATTGACGGGGTGGACATCAAATGAAACCGACGATTCTCCGGCGGCCAATGGAAGGCGAAGGATATTGTTTTCAGGAGCCGGTTCGAAGCTGAAGTGATCCATGTGCGCGGACGTCAGCTGAACGGATACTTCTCCGCCCGCAGCGGCGGATCTGCTTAATACAATCCGTACCGTTACCTTTTCCTCGCTCTCCAGCATGGATACAGTACTATTTTCAAATTGAACGATAGGTGGAACAACCACTTTTTCCGAATCATCGTCGCAGGCGAACAGAAGTGGTGCCAGAAGCAAAACAAATCGGGTGGGCAAATGAGCGTTGGTCATAGTTGGATTATTTTTTTTGAGATTACACTACACGTACGGCAAAGGCATACCTTCATACTTCATCAGTATTGCTACACGACAATAAGTATTTGGTATTTCCCTTGACGACCAATGGAAAAAATGGTCGCCTGCCGGATGTGGTTTAGCTTTTCAAATGCTTTTTACGGCCATTTTGAATGGCGGGTTATGGTAAATTATTGATCGGGATCAATAATTTCACTCCACAAGCGTCTATTATTGGATTTTGTTGCTACTAGTCACCCGAAACAGGTGACGCGAACCTGATCCCAAAACCGTCCGGATCGACGATCGTAAAATCGCGAAGGCCGTAATAACGGTCCTCGACCGGAGCTGCGATCCTGAAAAGGTCCCCGTCATCCCTGACAAGGTTCCAATAGTGATCCACATTGTTTACCATGATCCGGATGTTCGAGCGAAGAACGGGTTGAGGAGAAAGAGACGGTCGCTGATCCAGAAAAAGGATGGCATCATCCCATCCGACGACTGCAAATCCAGGAGTCTCCCGCAATAACTTAAATCCCAGTTTCGTATAAAAAAGTACGGATACTTTTACATCGGAAACAAAAAGTTCCGACACCAATTGAGATTTCATTTCAAGAGTATGTTGCTTGCTGTCCATGGCGGCAGATAAAAATTGATGGAGCGTTCTGTTGTTGGCCGGGTTCGGTCGAAAAACTTATGATACTAACGAAAAAGTTGTCGCGGGGTTGAGCGGGTGGCGGGGATTCAGGTCGATTTTAAATTAATGAGCCGGCCCGTCATTGTCCATACTTCGTAAAAAAACCGAAAACCATTATCTTGATAAAAAAAGACTATGAAGCCGTGTATTTTCAGCGTTTGCTTTTTTGTTGTTTCCATACTAAGCCTGAACACGGTTGAGGCGCAGGTAAAGACAGTATCCGCCGATGTGGAATGGTCAAGCCAGCAGGTGGTCCTTAAGAATACCATCGAGGCGGATTTTATCATCCGCGTCGGTGACGTGGACAACCTCAACTTTAACTGGCCCGAGTCGTTCGATCCGTTCTGCGGCAGGATGACACAGGCACACTACTTCCCGTGGCCCGCCAATCCTGATGACCTCCCCGGCTTCGACCGGATATTACTTTCTTCGCGGTTCAATCCTTCCAAACCAAATCCCTGCGGTGCCGACGGTTATGCCGCGAGCTATGATACGGAGAGTTCAAAACCCGTGAAATGGATCATTCCAACGGAAGCGCTGAAGGGCGCCACTATCCGGAATGCCTATCTCCAGATTTTTATCGACGATTTCCAGTCACCGACATTTTGTTCAAAATTCCAGGTCTTTATCAACGATAAGCGTTTTATCGAGGGAGAGAAAGTGATAAATGCCATTGACCAGACCGGCCCGGTAGGCAAACTTATCGCCATACCGCTGACGGAGGAGTATTATTCCCAGTTGAATAGCAACAACAGTCTTTCTATTCTGATCGATGAAGCCACGGGCGCATCCGACGGTTTCGCCGTGGATTTCATCCGGTTGCTGATAAACCGTAAACGGGAAAACAGTTGCCGGGGAAGTATTCGGGGGAAGGTTCTTGAAAAAGGAACAGACAAAACAATTGCGGGTGCAAACGTCTTCACGGCGGAAAATCTCATTGTAAAAACAGATGCCGGGGGTATGTTTGAAATGAAAGATATACCGACCGGAACAGAAATCGTAAAAGCATCTGCGGCAGGTTACACCGACGGAACAGCGGTCGCGGATATCGCGGAGGGCGATAGCAATGAGGAGGTGATCATCTACCTCTCGAGGGGAAAGTCTGCCAAATTCGAGAACAAACAAATCAATGTCGGCGAGTCGATCACGCTGAACAACATCTTATTCGATCAGGGAAAAGATATTCTGAAAAACGAATCGAAAGCGGAACTAGATAAGGTCGTTAATTTTCTGAAGACAAATGCGGGAGCTGAAATCGAGCTTTCGGGTCACACATCGTCGGAGGGAGAAAGGATGTATAACCGGTCGCTTTCCTATAAACGGGTAAGAGCCTGTCTTAAATACATCGTCGAAAAAGGTATTGCCGAGGAACGGCTTATTGCCGTGGGCTTCGGCCCCGACCGGCCCGTTGCGTCCAATGATACGGAAGCAGGGAGAATTCAGAACCGACGGGTTGAGATGAGGATTACAAAACTGTAGCACACCCGTAGTTACATCAGCGACATGAAGCTGTATCGAAACAGTTGTGCATCATGCCTGACCTGCTATGAATTCGTAAATGGTTTTTTGGGATTGTAAACTTTCACCCGTGGCGGGTTCAACCGGGATATTGGCGCAATGCCCGTCGATGGTAACAGCCTGCAACGTATCCCTTAACTGATCGTTCAGTATTCGCGACAATTCGGATTTCATTCGCTCATCATAAATAGGGAAGCATACTTCTATCCTCCGGTAAATATTCCTGTTCATCCAATCGGCCGAACCCATGAAGATTTCAGGATCACCATTGTTTCCGAACCTAAATATCCTGCCATGTTCAAGGTAACGGTCCACGATCCTGATTACCCGGATGTTTTCGCTCATACCCGCGACACCAGGCACCAGGCAACAGATACCGCGGACGATCAGGGAAACCGACACACCTGACTGCGACGCCTCGTACAGCTTCGATATCAACGATTCTTCTTCCAGGTTGTTCATCTTAATAATAATTGATCCCGGCAATCCGCTCCGGACCAAGCCGATTTCGCGGTCGATCAGGTCCCCGAACCGTTCTTTTAAATTGAACGGAGCGACTAGCAGGTTCCTGAACATCGGGCTATTCGCAAGGGACGGTTTTTTTCTTTCTTTCAAAAACTTAAAAAGATTCTCCGCCTCCTTCAGCATCTTATGATTGGATGTCATCAGGATATGATCGGTATAAAATCTGGCCGTCGTCTCATTAAAATTTCCTGTTGACAAAAGTCCGAAGTACGTCATCTTGTGGTTCTTTTTCCTTTTTACCAGGGCCACCTTTGCATGTACCTTCATCTCCGGGATGCTGAAGATGATATTCACACCGGCTTGTTGCATTCTTTTCGCCCACTTGATGTTGTTGGCTTCGTCAAACCTGGCTTTCAGTTCCACAAACACGGTCACTTTTTTTCCGTTCCGGGATGCATTGATCAGCGCGCTTGCAATGCGGGAGTCGCTGGCTATACGATACAGCGTCACGTAAATGCGCGTTACATCCGCGTCAATAGCTGCCTCGTTAAAAAATCGCAGGACAGTGTCATAGCTATGGAAAGGAAGGTGTAGCAATAAATCGTCTTCCAGCAGGCGATCGAGCAATTGTGGTGTACCGGCATTGACCCGATATTTCTTCGCCGGCCACTTGCCGTAATAAAGGACTTCGTCCCTCGCGGGCAATAATGCGAGGTCTTTCAGGTTGTGGTATGTCCCTCCCTTTACGAAAGTAGCCATCTTCAGTCCCAGCCGTTCGCTGAGCAACCCAAGCGTATGCTTGCCCATCGAGGAGTCGTACAAAAAACGTGTAGCCAGGCCGAGATCACGACGTGATATTTCGCGTTCGATCTTGCGGGCAAGATTACCCTCAAATTCATCCTTTAGGTCCAGTTCGGCATCGCGTGTTACCTTGAAGCTCTTGCAGGAGAGGCAGGTGTAGTCCCGGAAAATGTTATGTAGATTCGCCCTGATAACGTCGTCGAGAAAAATAATAGAGGGGATACCGTCGAAGGTTACGCTGAAAAATCTCGGCAGGTGATCCGACGGAACGTTCAATAAAAAATACCTGATCTGATCTTGCCGGTCCCGGACGGTAGTCACCAGGTAAAGTTTGTTGTTCTCGGGGAAATGATTTGTCTTTTCATTGAGTTCCGTCCAATGGATAAATCCTGCCACTTCCTGAAAAAAATATTCCTCTGTGACCTTTCTCAGGCCTTCACTGAGGGGCTGGTTGAATAAAAGCCGGGTACCGTGGCTTTCCAGCAGAGGAAGCAGCTCGCGGGTGAGGATTTTTCCGAATTTCACCTGCTGCCCGAGTATGATGGAATTCACTTTCGACAAGGTCCGTGCGCCGGAGGTGTTTTTACCTTTTTCACTTAACCGGCTTAAGGCGAGGAGCGCTGGCATGCGTACCCGGTAGAACTCATCGAGATTGGACGAAAAAATGGACAAAAACCGGAAGCGTTCCATTAGGGGAACGGTCTCCCGTTGCGCCTCGGCGAGCACACGGCCGTTAAAAGAAAGCCAGCTTATATCGCGATCGAAGAAACGGTATTTCATAGTGACACCAAAATTAGCACGGTAGCAATAAAACTAACAGGCATCCCGGAAGGATGCAAACCCGCCATGTTTAATTACTATTAAGTCTCCCGTTTTGCTCAAAACAATTTAAAACGGTAGAGGCCGCCTTTTTGGGGCAGCCTCATCACCTTGTTCGACAGTGTTACTTAATTGGTCTTATTCTTCATATCCAGCGCAAAATCCTTTGCAGTCTTGGCTGTCATGATGTCCATAAAATTGAGAGCACCGTTGGTCGCCGATCCGCCCGTCTGGAACTGGGGCACGATAGCGCCGGTATATTTGCTGAATGCTTCAGCCCACACTTTCTGTACCTCGACCTGCGCTTTTAACTTCATTTCGAGTGCGCCGTCGGCCTGCATGATCTTCGAACGCGCATACGCCTGAGCGTCGGCCAATTCCTTGATCTTCTTCGCTTCCAGGATGGATCCCTCGTAGGCGATCTTTTGTTGCAATTTGTCCTGCTCGGCAACCTTTACTTTTGTCTCCGCTTCCACCACCTGTTTGGTCTGTTCCTGCTTCTGCTGGTACTCGATCTCCACAAGCGCCTGCTCACCTTTCGCCTTGGCGGTTAACGTCTGTTGTTGCGCCGTCATCAATTCCTGCTTGGAAATCGACGACTTGGTTACCGCGTCGATGATCTTGATCAGTTTCTGGTCGACTTTATCTTCATAGTCGACGTCGGTGATCGCTGCATCCGCTACGGTGATACCATACTCCTTTATTGACGACAGTTTCCTTTTTGGAAGGGAGGTTTTTGCATCTACCTGTACTTCCGTTTCGTATACCCGTTTCTTTTCGGATGCGAGCGTATCGAACACGATGTTTTCCTCCGTCTTCAACAGGTAAACACCTTCTTTTAACTGGTCCATAAAATCCTGGGCCATCTGCGCACGCCCGCCACCGTAGTGCTTCTCGCTGCTCATCAGCTGGGCGGAAGATTGCAGGCATTCCTTCGTATACGGAGCAAGCCGTTTCATTACCAACGACTGGGGTGTACGGTGTGTATTGTGGATCAGTACCATTTCCTTCTCGTCCGACGGAAGTATAAACTGTGTTATACCCTTTACGTTCGCCGTAGTGGCATCGTTAAACCGGATCATGATCTGCCCGACCTCAATACCGTTATCTTCCAGTTCCATCTTGGCCGCGTTTTCCTGATACGTCACGGAGATCTGGTTAGGCCATTCCTTTTCCTTTGCGAAGAATCCGGCGTAAAAAATCCCCGGCGAAAACTGAACGATCTGTTCTCCGGTTGTCCTTTCGACAACAGTCCGGTTTCCGGCGTCATTCCAGGAGAACGGATTTACAAACAGAAAAAATACCAATAAAATACCTGCGGCAACCATTATGGCGACCGCTTTTCGCGAAATTAAATTGAACATGGTTATGAACGTTTATTTGTTTGATTTATAAAAGAGAGAAAAAGGTATACCTGCAACAGAAAGCAGGGTCAGCACCCCTTGGCCAGTGTGCGACCAGCCCTTGTATGGATGTGTATTAGAAAAGGATACTTATTCATCGGTTTCACAACTTTCCTTCCTGTCGGAAGTGCAATTTCAGATCATATATTCAGTGAATATTACGCAGGAAACCGGGGCCTCGCATATTTATTTTCAAGCCATCCGTCATCAAAAAGGCATATTTTTTGTTTTCCGCATGCAACAATCCTTACTTTTCTTACTTTCGCTTAGGCATTATCCTGTAAACAGAAAATATGAAACGCACTTACGCTCTTCTTTTGATTCTTCCGTTACTGCTCTTTGCGTTCGATAACAAACGTGACGGAAAAATCTATTCCAAAGCGAAATGGAAAACGCTCTTTAACGGAAAAAACCTCGACGGGTGGACGATGAAGATCTCGGGGTTTCCATTGGGTGAGAATTTTGGAAATACATTTCGTGTAGAGAACGGAATACTCAGTATTCGTTACGATCAGTATGGAGATAACTTCAATAACCGGTTTGGCGCGTTATACTATAATAAGAAGCTTACTAACTACAGGCTGAAGGTTGAGTACCGCTTTGTGGGTGAAACTGCTCCCGGCGCTCCCGCCTGGGGTTTCAGGGATAGCGGCGTTCAGTATCATGGCCAGGATCCTTCCACCGTCGGTTTGTCGCAGTCGTTTCCTGTGTGTCTTGAATATAATCTACACGGTGGGAACGGAAAAGACGAACGTCCTACCGGCGAAATATGCACACCCGGCACGACCGTGGAGATCGATGGAAAGAAGAATGAATCGTTTTGCACACCGCCATCTGTAAAAAGAACTTTTCACGGCGACCAGTGGGTAACGCTTGAAATCGATGTAAAGGACGGTAAAGTCGCACACTTTGTAAACGGTGAAGAAATCCTGCGCTTTGAAAATCCGAGATACAATCCAGCACACGAGTTCGGTAAGACATTCATTACAAACGGCAATGACGTTGTCAGAGACGGATTCGTGTCGCTTCAATCGAACAGTCACCCCATCGATTTCCGGAAAATAGAGATCATGGAATATTGAATATCCGGTTCGCCTATCTTTTTTTCAGCGGTGTATTCATCCAGTATGCCGGAACGACACCGGTAGGGGAAGCGCTGACATTTTGAAAAAGTGGTCTGTTTTTTCTCATGAACAGTTGATCCACAACCTGGCATCCGTCAGGATCGGTATGCTGGACAAACATCTCCCTGAACTGGTTCACAGAAATGAAGGTTACCCGGTCAAGTTCCTTCCCTGCCGGATCTTTGACACCTTTACAAGACACATCCATTCGGGCAAGTATATTGGCAGGATGCTCCCACCTGCTGAACACCCGGTTTTTCTTCAACCATAATACAATTTCTTTACTCCTGTCCCCTATTTCAATTTTTTCGATTTCCAGTCTTACCCCGTCTACGCTAAGCTGGTAGTTTCTTTTGTTCATGGCCGATTTAGGGTCCGGGAAGTGATTAACCTGGATCGTCAGCGATCTCGCCAGCGAATCGATCCACATGTCTGTGATCTTAAAATCCGCGGGATCGCGTACCTTGAAAAAGTTGTTAAAGGAGATATAGTTGAGGTACATGGTTTCCCTCAACTTCGAATACTCCACCTGAATATCAAACAGTAGTTTATTACCCGACTTCTGGTATCCGGCATACTCGATTTTGTGAATGCCAAAATTCCGATGTTCGATATAAATCTTTCCCCGGGCATAATGTTGATCTCCGGTAACGGTTTGTTTTGTGACAAAGTTGACACAATACAATGGAACGTTGTCCAGGAAGACCTCGTCGCCCAGGGAAAAAGAATGGTTCTTCAAAAAATCGAGGCGGAGGTTGTAGACGAAGGAAAACGACAATGAGTTGTTGTTCCTGATGGGGTCGTGCACCCGTAAAATGGTCAGCTCGTTACCTCCGAAAGGCTTGAGTTCGGCATTCGGGACAAATTTACGCTCCCGGTTGTCGTATGCTATCTCGATAGAACTATCTCTTTTGAAATCAGGGTTCCTTCTGTATTCAAAAAGGCGGATTTTTGTTTTGACCTGATCGTTTGTTTGAAATCCGCTATCCAACACCTGGACAAACGCTTCATTAAGATTAGTATAGTTGCGATCCACCAACTGGTAGTCACGGTAGTAAGCTTCGTAACAGAATGGTCCGTTGGGAAGGTTCCTGTCGAGATTCCGGATCGCCGCCTGAACAATTTTATAACCGGTAAGTCTCCCTTGCCTTCGGCTCCGGACCTCAACTTCCGATAACTGCCGTACGGCTTCCGTGAGCCGGATCGAATTGAGCGCGTTGCTTTGAAGGGTATTCATTGCAACCATTCGGGTGTTGTAACCGATACACGATATCACAAGCGTGTCATCCAGCATCCGGTACCGGAACGGGAGCTGGAAACTGCCGTCCGCATTGGAGACAACACCTTTTGCAAGGCTCTTCAATTTGATGGTGGCAAAAGGGATCGGGTCATTGGAATGAGCGGCAATGATCTTACCCTCGATCCACCGATCATCCTGCGCCTTCACCAGGTGGAATAACCCGGTAAAAAATAAGATCAGAAAAAAGTATAATCTCTTGTTCATACAACGCTATTGATCCGGCGGGCCGGAAAATGCTACATCAATAAAACGAAAATATTCAATTTTTGACAGTGGTTTGTGAAGATTGGATTTTACTCCCTTTCCCGGATTAAAATGACGAATAGAAAATCCGCCGGTTTCTGGCCTTGTAAAATATAAAATGGCAACTTACTTCCATCTTCGCGTGTTGTTACTGAAAATTTTATCCGAAACTATGGCCACAGACCTTCTTTCCAAACTCCGTCAGGTCCCGGAATTCAAATCCCTGCCGGAAAATCAACTACAATGGCTTGCCGAAAAAGGAAGTGTCTCTGCCTTTCACGATGGCGACAAGGTTTTCAGCAAAGGCGACCCGATCGACCAGCTTCGAATCCTGCTAAAAGGTGAAGTGAATTTTTTCGTCGAACAGGGTGGAAACCTCCGTAACATCGGTACCATAGAGGAGGGAGAGATCACGGGCCGCCTTCCATTCTCCCGGATGAAAGGCGCAGCAGGTGAGGGAATTGTCACAGGTGACACCCTCATTTATTCGCTGCACCGCGACTACTTCCCGGAAATGATCCGCAATCACTATGAACTGGTGGAAGTCCTGGTTCACGTGATGACTGACCGCGTGCGGGATTCTACGCGGATGCAACAGCAAAACGACAAGATGATGGCGCTGGGCAAGTTGTCTGCAGGACTGGCTCATGAACTCAATAACCCGTCGGCAGCGGTGGTCAGAAGTGCGCACGAGCTTAAGCGGCATTTGTCAAACGTGCCGGAAAATTTCAAACGTGTCATCAAAATACGCACATCCGACGAGGTAGTAGACAGGATGAAGGACCTTGTTTTTTCAAAAATATCCTCGTACGGTCAGGTTCATATTTCTCTTATCAAAAAAACCGAACTTGAAGACGAAGTAACCGGATGGCTGGAAAACAACGGGATCGAAAACGCCTACGAAATGGTAGAGACGTTTGTTGAGTTCGGGATCAGCCCCGATGATCTCGAATCGACCATATCCCCCCTGCGAAACGAAGACAAGGCGCCTGTCATCGGTTGGTTGTACCAGGTGCTTACAACGGAGAAACTGGTGGGTGAGATCGAGGAGTCCGCCAGGCGGATCAATACGCTGGTCTGTTCGGTAAAGGGGTATACCCACATGGACCAGGCCCCTGAAAAACAACCCATTGACATTCACATCGGCATCCGCAACACCGTAACGATGCTGAACCATAAGCTTAAGAAAAACAATATTACATTAATAGAAAATTTCCAGCCCGACCTTCCGCCCGCAGATATTTTCGTCAGTGAAATGAACCAGGTATGGACGAACATCATTGACAACGCAATCGATGCCATGGAAGGCAGACCAAACAGCACACTGGAAATCAAGACAGAAAAATACCTTGAGTTTATTGTTGTATCGATCCTGGATAACGGCCCCGGGATCCCCGCGGAAATTCTGGATAAAATATTCGATCCGTTTTTTACGACTAAGCCAATAGGCAAGGGAACGGGACTGGGACTGGAGGTGGTGAGACAGATCATCAATCAGCACAACGGAAAAGTCGACGTTAAATCGGAGCCGGGTAAAACCGTATTCGAGATATGTTTTCCCATACATTCGTAACTATGATTAGGCACTTTCATCACCCATACCTGAAGCTTACCGCTAAATTAATACCATGAAGAAACCGATACTGCTTACTGTCGACGACGATCCACAGGTACTTCGCGCACTGGTGCGGGACCTTCGGAACCAATTCGGCAAGGACTACCGGATCCTTAGTACGACATCAGCCCTTGAGGCGCTTGATTCGCTGAAGGATCTTAAAAATAAAAATGAAACTGTGGCGCTGTTTCTTTCAGACCAACGTATGCCCGAAATGCTGGGTGTCGATTTTTTGCAAAAAGCCAAAGAGATCTTCCCGGAAGCGAAACGTATCCTGCTTACCGCTTATTCCGATACCGAGGCCGCTATTCGCGCGATCAACGACGTACAACTCGACTATTACCTGATGAAACCCTGGGATCCCCCGGAAGAAAAGTTATTTCCGGCGCTCAACGACCAGCTGGAGGAGTGGCAGAGTCGATATACACCCGCGTTCCAGGGCATCAGGATTGTCGGATACCAGTGGTCGCCGCGTTCGCACCAGGTGAAGGATTTCTTATCGGGGAATCTTATACCCTATCAGTGGATGGATATTGAGTCCAGTAGTATGGGCAGGGACCTGCTTTCGCTGAACGGTATCGGCAATAAAGATTTGCCTGCCGTTTTTTTTGAAGATGGAAGTTACCTGCTGAACCCGGACCTCCAGGTTGTTGGTGAAAGGACCGGTATGCGTTCGAGGGCATCAAAGACCATGTACGATGTGGCGATTATCGGCGCGGGACCTTCGGGGCTGGCTGCGGCAGTTTACGGAGGATCGGAGGGTTTAAATACGGCTCTGATCGAAAGGCGCGCACCCGGTGGTCAGGCCGGTACAAGTTCCCGGATTGAAAATTACCTGGGCTTTCCAAACGGGCTGAGCGGCGCCGAACTTTCACGGCGTGCCATATCACAGGTATCCCGCTTCGGCGTCGAGATCTTATCACCACAGGAAGTGATGGATATCGCTATACGCGACAATTATAAAATCATTACGTTAAAGGACGGAAGCTTGCTTAACGCACGGAGTGTGATCATTACAACGGGGGTTGATTACCGGGCCCTGGAGGCCATCGACATAGAGAAATTTACGGGGGCGGGTGTTTACTATGGCGCATCCACCACGGAAGCCCACGCATGCCGCGAACGCGACGTCTATATTATCGGTGGCGGAAACTCTGCAGGGCAATCGGCCATGTATTTGTCAAACCATGCCGCGCGGGTTTTTATCGTGATCAGGAAGAAAGACCTGTCTTCTACTATGTCGCAGTATCTCATCGACCAGATTAACGCAACGGCTAACATACACCTTGTCCCGGAGACTGTTGTCGGTCAGGTTTACGGCGACGGGAAGCTGGAGGAAATTTGTCTTGAAAACACTGTTACCAACGTGCGTCAGCAAGTCAGGGCCGCGGCGCTTTTTATTTTTATCGGGGCGAAACCGATAACCGACTGGATAAAACTCGACATCATCAAAGACGACAAGGGTTTTATCGAAACGGGCCGCGACCTGCTCAAATACGAGACGTTCAAAAAATCCTGGAAACTGACACGCGAACCTTTTCTGCTGGAGACCTGCAGCCCCGGGATCTTTGCCGCCGGTGATGTTCGGTCGGGTGCGATGAACCGTGTAGCATCGGCGGTCGGTGAAGGTGCGATGGCCATCAAGTTTGTGCACGAGTACCTGGCGGAGAACTGACCAAAAACGACTTTTTCAATAAATCACAATGGAAGATAATCTCTGTATTCACCTGGCCGGGTTGACGGAACTCAAACTCCGCAAATCCTACGAATGCGAGGAATGCGTCAAATCCGGCGATGACTGGGTCCACCTGAGAACGTGTCAGACGTGTGGTGTCACGTTGTGCTGCGACTCGTCCCCTAACAAGCACGCGACAAAACACGCGATGAAATCAGGTCATCCGGTTGTTATCTCCGCAGAACCCGGCGAACGGTGGGCATGGTGTTATGCCGATGAAAAAATCGCCGGTTATTAGTTTATCGAAGATGTTTTGGAATCCACCATTTCTCCAAAAACGTAAAACCAAACTCCACCAACAGAGCCAGTAACGCTGCGGGAATAGCACCTCTTAATATAAGTTGTGTGTTATTGAGGGCCAGGCCGGTAACGATAAATTCCCCCAGTCCGCCCGCTCCTATGAATGCCGCCAGCGTTGCTGTTCCTACATTGATCACCGCGGCGGTTTTAATACCGGCCAGGATCGACGGAAGGGCAAGCCGGAATTCGATATACCTCATTTTTTGAAACCGGTTCATACCGATACCATCCGCGACCTTTTTCAGCAGTGGGTCGACGGACTGAAGACCTGTCAATGTATTACGAAGAACGGGAAGTATCGCATATAGAAACAACGCTACGGTTGCTGGCAGTACACCGATCCCAAAAACAGGGATCATGATCGCCAGCAACGCAATGGATGGGATAGTCTGCAACAACCCGGTAATGTAAAGCATGGATCGTGATAGTCCGGGACGCCAATATAAAAATACGCCGAGGGGGATAGCAAACGCCGTCGCCAGAACGAGTGCCACAAACGTAAGCCGCAAGTGCGTTGCGGTCTTACGAAGGATGTCATTAAAAACGGAAGCAACCTTGACCTCCCGTTTGTTTGCTGACAGTCCTTCCCGTATCAAAAAAGCCCTGGCTACCTGCTCAAATGTTTTTGTTTTGTAAAGCACCTCCGCATTCATCGCCTGCATTTCCGCCTCATCTATTTTTCCGGCAAGGCGGGATAAAACCTCTTTCGCTTTTTGCGGTAAATCCATCCTGTAAAGGGAAGTTCCCGCATACACGGGAAAAAACTTCCGGTCGTCCAGCAGAACGATGAGGTTATTCCCCGTAATTTCGCCATCGGTGGAGTAAGCATCGGTTACATCGATCTTGCCCTCGTCGAGGGCCTGGTAAGCCAATCCATGTTCAAGACCGACGGGTTGCTGCTTCAGCAAGTAGGTAGCCGCCAGGTTATCCCATCCATCCTGCCTTTTTAAGAATTCATAACTTAAACCCAGCCGCAGCTCCGGATGATCAAGCAGGTGTGAAATACTCCTTATCCCGCGCGCATCGCTGAGGTCAGACTTCAAAACAAGTGCATAGGTGTTGTTGAACCCGTAAGGTTCCGACACGTCCATTTTAAATTCCCGTTGAAGCGCCTCCCTGATCTCCGGGTACGGGAGGTTATCTTTTCGCAATATCTCTGCAGCCAGGGTTCCGCTGTATTCCGGATAGACATCGATCTCGTTATTACGGAGTGCTTCGAAACAAACGAGTGTCCCTCCGAGGTTGTAGTTTCGCACAACGGTATATCCATTGTTCTCCAGCATCTGGGCGATGATCTCGCTCAGGATGTAACCTTCGTTAAAATGTTTTGCACCGACACGGATGGTCTGTGCGCGGGCCAGCACAACAACGAATAATAACGATATTGTCAGTACGGGAATTCTCACAATGAAGCTTCAATTAGTTTTTCCACGGCTGCATTGGCCGGTGCCGACAGTACGTTCTCTTTTGTATCATACTGCTGTATTTCACCCTTCTCCAATACGATCACGTAGTCCGCAAGTTTGGTCGCTTCGCGCATGTCGTGTGTAACGAGCAGGATGGTTCTGGGCGCCATCTGCTGGAGTTTCAGGATCTCGTCCTGGATTTCGCGACGTGTCAGGGGATCAAGTGCACCCAGGGGTTCGTCCATCAGCAGGAACGGCGGATCGAGAAACAGCGCGCGGCAAATTCCTACGCGTTGTTGTTCCCCTCCCGAAAGTTCATACGGATATTTTTTCAGGTAGGACGACGGCAGGCCAACGAGGTCCATCAGTTCGCGAACACGGTGGGAACGATCTGCTGAAGATTCCAGAAGCTTACCCGAGATGGAAATGTTTTCGCAGATATCGAGATGGGGAAACAAGCCTGTTCCCTGAACCATGTATCCCATACGCAGCCTGATAGCATTTATCTCACGATAATTCAGAGGTGCTCCAAATACAAGTACCGATCCCGATGCCGGCCGAATTAATCCGTTCACCAGCTGAAGCAAGGTTGTCTTACCACTGCCGCTTCTCCCGATTATGGCGGTGACCTTCTTCTCTTCAATGGAAAGAGAAATATCTTTAATGGCCGCGTGTCCATCGTATAGATGACTGACCTGGATCAGTTCCGCTACTTTCATGACCGAGGGAAAGGAATTTATTTTTTTACAAGGTAATAAAGTTTGGCAACCATTGGCCGGGGTTTTTTGTTGACGTTCCGGTACCACGCACCATTGTCTGTATTTTCTTTAAATTGTACGTGTTTCCGGACAATGCAAGTGTCACTATCCGGAACCGGGTGTTTGAAACTGTATGGAGAAATACTGGAAAATTTTTATTGATTCATATACAGGGTATTTCGACTACCTGATAAAGGAGATCGCTTATCCGGGCTGGCACAATTACTTCTGGTGGCTGGTGGGGCTTTCGCTGTTCGTGTGGTCGCTTGAGATCATCGTACCGTGGCGGAAGAATCAGCCGGTGTTCCGGAAGGATTTCTGGCTTGACGGATTTTATATGTTCTTTAATTTTTTCCTGTTTTCACTCGTTGCGTACAACGCTGTTTCCAATATCGCCGTGAATCTGTTTAACGATTTCCTGGGTATGTTCGGAATAAAAAATATTGTTGCCATCGAGGTACAGGGTTGGCCGGCCTGGGCGCAGCTACTCACCATGTTCGTGATTGCCGATTTTATACAATGGAACATACACCGCAGCCTGCACCGGGTTCCCTGGATGTGGGAGTTCCACAAGGTTCACCATTCAGTTGAAGAAATGGGATTCTCCGCACATCTTCGCTTTCACTGGATGGAAACCATCATTTACAAAACCCTTCAGTATATACCCCTTGCTATGATTGGTTTCGGATTGACGGATTTTTTCGTCATTCATATTATCGCGGTAGCTATCGGCCATCTTAATCACTCCAATCTTTATATTACCTATGGTCCGCTGAAGTATGTGTTAAACAATCCGGCTATGCACATCTGGCATCACGCGAAAGTCCTTCCGAACAAATACGGCGTCAACTATGGTCTCAGCCTCAGCGTGTGGGATTATCTTTTCGGTACCGCCTACATCCCGCAGAGCGGGCGCGATGAAAAACTGGGGTTTTCCGGGGATGAAAAATTTCCACGGACTTTCTGGCAACAGGTGACCTATCCGTTCCGGAAGTAACCGGTGGGTCAGTGGCTGAAATACTGGGGACATTCCACATCGCGGTGAATCCCGCGAAGGCGCACACGGTAGTTCAGCATGAACTCATGCGTACCGTTTGAAAACTTCCTGATATCGGACGTGACCCAGTCATAAGAATATCCAAAATTGAATTTTTCGCTTAGTTTAAAATTCAGGAGCGTGGTAATACTCTCACCCGTGCGGTACGACACCCCTGTGCTGATCAGGTCGTGAAATATCACATTAAGGTTGATATCCGCATTTAACGGTGTTCCCTCCTGCGCCCGGATGAGTAACGAAGGGCTCACCTTGATTTTTTCCATACGATCCATTGGCAGGACAGCGCCGAGATAGAGGTAGTAATGTCTTGCCAGTGCAAGTTGTTCGAGACCACCGCTGAAAAACTTCGTGTGCTTCAGGATAACGGGTACCGAGAAACCGCCAAAAAATCTCTTGTTGTAGTAAAAGATACCCCCACCGAAATTCGGCTTTAACTCGCTCATTGTTCCGTTGAACTTCGGATCCTGACCGTCTTTCAGTTTTAGCGCCGTATAGTCCGCCCTGAAGTTGTGAACACCTCCCGACACGCCCATTGAAAATACACCGCCTTTTCTGTCCTGGATCCGGTAAGCGTAATTGGCAAACATACCCGTGTTTGTGTAGCTCCCCAGTTTGTCGCTTGTCGCGAGCAGACCCAGACCGATCTTACTTTTATTTACCGCCGTATGCACACCCAGTGTCGCTGTTTGGGGCGCTCCTTCGAAGTTCACCCATTGGTTCCGGTAGCTTAATGTGGCACTCAGCTGCACGTGGCTTCCCGCATAGGCGGGATTAATTAGCAGGCCATTGTAGATATATTGGGAATATACAATACTCTGCTGGGCCTGCGCATAAAAGCTCACCGCGCACAGCGAAAACAAGAAGAGAGGTAAACGTTTTTTCATAGCGTACCGGTTTTAATGTAGCAGTTCCAGGTATCCTGTCTTCGGCTCGGAACCATCACCCTTGGTAATAATGTAGAAGTATGTTCCATCGGGAAGTTCATTTCCCAGGATACTCACACCACGATTTGAGACACCGTTGAAATAAACATCCTGGTTATCATATCCGCCGGCTTCATAGACCAGTGTACCCGCCCTGTTGAAAATCCGGACTGAGTTGTTCGGGTACTCGGAAATACATCCCACTTCGAAGATCTCGTTCAAACCGTCGTTGTTCTTCGAAATTGCGTTGTATACTGCAATATCGGTTTTTACTTCGAAGGTTTTTGAAGTCTCGCAATTTTTGAAGGAGATGGCTGTGACTGTGAAAGTACCGGAAGGCAGATCCTGAACCTGCGGCCCGGGTTCGATCGCACCCTGGATGTCCCATTCAACAGCTTTAACTTCCACTTCACCGGTTACATTGATCTTCGCGACACCGACACTCTCCCCGCATATGTTGTTTATCGTTTTGATATCGAACTCAGGGTACACCATTACCGCCATCACTTCTCCCTGGACACCTTCGGACATACATCCTGTGATACGGTCGATAGCAGTTACCGTGTACACACCTGATTCCAGGTCACCGTAGATTTCGCCTACTGCGTCCGGTTGATTCTTCACCGCTGACCCATTGTACCAGTTGAATATGTGATCTTTCGTAAATCCGTTTACATCCGCCGTCAGTGCGCCGTCAAACACCGCGCAATCTGTACGATCTGACAATACGGTGATCTGCGGTACTGGTGTTGTCGACGGATCATTTTCAATCAGGATACTTGTCGTTCCCGTACAGCCGGAGATCACGTCAGTTGCCTGTACAATATAGGTTGTAGCCTTCAGGATACCGGCCTCGCTTCCGGTGTAGATGGAAGTTCCCGAAAGAGATCCTTCATACCAGTCGAACGTATAGCCCACAACCGCGCCGTTGACGGTGGCAAAGGCCACGCCGTTAGGATTCGAGGGATCGCAGTATGTAAGCGCCGCTTTTTGAGTAGCCGTCACAGTCGGATAAGATCGTTCGTCCGTTACATCGATCGTATCCGGAATGGAATTACAGAAACTCAACGAAGGGTGACGGGCGATGGCTGTATACGTTCCGATCGGAGCGATGAGCACTTCGTTTCCGGTGAAGTCCGGTGTAGTTCCCACGCCTGCCCCGATATACCACTCAATGTTGTAAAGCTGGCCGGAACCTGTCCGTGTCGCCGCAAAGAGGCTTCCATTGTCCGTAACGCAACTGGTCAACGGTACCGCAGATGCGACAACCTGGATATCCACCGTATCCGTTTCGAATTTATACGTCTCCAGTGAAATACACTGCGTGGCATTGTTGGTTACCTGAACGGTGTACTCCGGCGGACTTGTATAGGCAATGTTTCCAAGGAAAGGACTATTCGGTTCCACGACTGCGCCACCGGTGTTAGCCCCTTCAAACCACTGAAACGTATAGTCAGAGAAGTTGGTGTTGTTGTCTGCCGACACCAGCAATGTACCGCGTACTTCCGGCAAAATACAGATCGCCGGATTTACAAACTCATCCAGCCGCACCTGAGGTTTTACAGTCTGGTCGTCAATGAGACCGATGATATAATCGGATGTACAACCCAGGACATCGCTGATCTGCACATAGAATGTTCCCCCGCTTAAGTTAGGAGAAATATTCGCCCCGGTCACTGCCGGCGATACATTGGCAAGGTTCACGTCAAACCACTGGAATGAGAACTGATTCCTGTCCGCTGCCAGATTCATATCAAACGACGTTTCCGCACTACCCACGAATAACTGGATATTATTAACCGTCATGCTTCCATTTTGGATGGGCGCGCAGGTCGTCTGCGGTGCTGCTGTGAGCGTACCGTTTAATACAGGGATCTTGCGGTCGACGGTAACCGTTGCTGTGTTGACGCAATTTCCGGAAGGAGTCGTTGTATCGGTTACCCGAACGGTGTAATCACCTTCCTGGAGTCCGGTCAAGATTGGTCCGGAATTAATAAAATCAACCGGGTTTGTATTATTGCTTCCCGCGAACCATTCAAACAGGTAACCAGCGGTAACGCCATTTGTAAATCCTTCCGAAACAGTCGCACTTACCTGACCTGTGTAGTTCGTGTTACAAGCTATGTTATCCTGGTCTTTCAACGCTACTACTGCAGGCTGTACCGTCACATCCTTTATTTCAAAAGCCGTGATCGGTGAAGCGCAGTTTGAAGCTACGTGAGTTGCCCTTACAAAATAGTTACCGGCAGCCAGGTTGATACCAACGGTCGGGCCATTACCGGGATCGACCGGTGTAAAGTCGCTCTGAAGCCACTCGAACGTATAACCTGTCGTATTACCTGCAGGAACACCGTTGAACAGGATGTCCGTCACGGAAGCGCTGCCGTTGAGAGGCAAACAATCCGAATTATCGGTAATGGTAAGGTCACTCGCGTCAATTTCAATATTGTTCTGTCTATCCATGATCGTGAACGTCGCGATACTCGAGCACGTGTTGCCCGGTGATAATATGTCTATTACTTCTACCGTATAGTCGCCGGCAGCAAGGCTTGAGATCGTCGCCGTGGTCGCACCACCGATCGGACTACCCGTACCGATACCCGTGTACCATTGGATCGTATAATCTGTAACCGCCGGTGCACCGCCATCCACGTCGATCGTGATCGAACCGTTCGAAGGCGCTCCCGTACAATTTGAGTTGTCAACCAGGGTATTCATCGTGATCACCGGTGTCACGCTCACGTCGTCAACCGTGAAGGTAGAAACGATCGAGCTGCACAGTGAGGTTGTGTTGGTCGCGATCACACTATAGTTACCCGCCGCAAGCAGTACACCCACCGCCGCACCCGCTCCGGGGCCGTCGATCGAGGTACCATTGCCGTCGAACCATTCGAAGGTAAAGCCTGCCGTACCGCCGTTCGATACGCCATCGATCAGCACATCCGTGACGGTAGCCGTGCCGTTCGCCACACAATCCGTCTGGTCCGTCACCGTGATCGACGCCGCAGCGATCGTAAATACCGGAAGGTCATCGGCGATCGTGAAGGTCGCGATGCTCGAGCATGTATTGCCCGGTGATAATATGTCTATTACTTCTACCGTATAGTCGCCGGCAGCAAGGTTCGAAAGTGTCGCTGTAGTCGCGCCGCCGATCGGGCTGCCTGTACCGATACCCGTGTACCACTGGATCGTATAATCTGTCACCGCCGGTGCACCGCCATCCACGTCGATCGTGATCGAACCGTTCGAAGGCGCTCCCGTACAATTTGAGTTGTCAACCAGGGTATTCATCGTGATCACCGGTGTCACGCTCACGTCGTCAACCGTGAAGGTCGAAACGATCGAGCTGCACAGTGACGTTGTGTTCGTCGCGATCACACTATAATTACCCGCCGCAAGCAGTACACCCACCGCCGCACCCGCTCCGGGGCCGTCGATCGAGGTACCATTGCCGTCGAACCATTCGAAGGTAAACCCTGCCGTACCGCCGTTCGATACACCATCGATCAGCACATCCGTGACTGTAGCCGTGCCGTTCGCCACACAATCCGTCTGGTCCGTCACCGTGATCGACGCCGCAGCGATCGTAAATACCGGAAGGTCATCGGCGATCGTGAAGGTCGCGATGCTCGAGCACGTGTTGCCCGGTGATAATATATCTATTACTTCTACCGTGTAGTCGCCGGCAGCAAGGTTCGAGAGTGTCGCCGTGGTCGCACCACCGATCGGGCTACCCGTGCCGATACCCGTATACCACTGGATCGTATAATCTGTAACTGCCGGGGCACCGCCATCCACGTCGATCGTGATCGAACCGTTCGAAGGCGCTCCCGTACAATTTGAGTTGTCAACCAGGGTATTCATCGTGATCACCGGTGTCACGCTCACGTCGTCAACCGTGAAGGTAGAAACGATCGAGCTACACAGTGACGTTGTGTTCGTCGCGATCACACTATAGTTACCTGCAGCCAGCAGTACACCCACCGCCGCACCCGCTCCGGGGCCGTCGATCGAGGTACCATTGCCGTCAAACCATTCGAATGTAAAGCCTGCCGTACCGCCGTTCGATACACCATCGATCAGTACATCCGTTACCGTCGCCGTGCCGTTCGCCACACAATCCGTCTGGTCCGTCACCGTGATCGACGCCGCAGCGATCGTAAATACCGGAAGGTCATCGGCGATCGTGAAGGTCGCGATGCTCGAGCACGTGTTGCCCGGTGATAATATGTCTATTACTTCTACCGTGTAGTCGCCGGCAGCAAGATTCGACAGCGTCGCCGTAGTCGCGCCGCCGATCGGGCTACCCGTACCGATACCCGTATACCACTGGATCGTATAATCTGTAACTGCCGGGGCGCCGCCATCCACGTCGATCGTGATTGAACCGTTCGAAGGTGCTCCCGTACAATTTGAGTTGTCAACCAGGGTATTCATCGTGATCACCGGTGTCACGCTCACGTCGTCAACCGTGAAGGTTGAAACGATCGAGCTGCACAGTGACGTTGTGTTGGTCGCGATCACACTATAGTTACCTGCCGCCAGCAGTACACCCACCGCCGCACCCGCTCCGGGGCCGTCGATCGAGGTACCATTGCCGTCAAACCATTCGAATGTAAAGCCTGCCGTACCGCCGTTCGATACACCATCGATCAGCACATCCGTGACCGTAGCCGTGCCGTTCCCCACACAATCCGTCTGGTCCGTCACCGTGATCGACGCCGCAGCGATCGTAAACACCGGAAGGTCATCGGCGATCGTGAACGTCGCGATGCTCGAGCATGTATTGCCCGGTGATAATATATCAATTACTTCTACCGTGTAGTCGCCGGCAGCAAGGTTCGAAAGTGTCGCCGTGGTCGCGCCGCCGATCGGGCTGCCTGTACCGATGCCGGTATACCACTGGATCGTATAGTCTGTCACCGCCGGTGCGCCGCCATCCACGTCGATCGTGATCGAACCGTTCGAAGGGGCTCCCGTACAATTTGAGTTGTCAACCAGGGTATTCATCGTGATCACAGGTGTCACGCTCACGTCGTCAACCGTGAAGGTTGAAACGATCGAGCTGCACAGTGACGTTGTGTTCGTCGCGATCACACTATAATTACCCGCCGCAAGCAGTACACCCACCGCAGCACCCGCTCCGGGGCCGTCGATCGAGGTACCATTGCCGTCGAACCATTCGAATGTAAAGCCTGCCGTACCGCCGTTCGATACACCATCGATCAGCACATCCGTTACTGTAGCCGTGCCGTTCCCCACACAATCCGTCTGGTCCGTCACCGTGATAGCCGCCGCAGCGATCGTAAACACCGGAAGGTCATCGGCGATCGTGAAGGTCGCGATGCTTGAGCATGTATTGCCCGGTGATAGTATATCAATTACTTCTACCGTGTAGTCGCCGGCAGCAAGGTTCGACAGTGTCGCCGCAGTCGCACCACCGATCGGGCTACCCGTACCGATACCCGTATACCACTGGATCGTATAATCTGTCGCCGCCGGTGCACCGCCATCCACGTCGATCGTGATCGAACCGTTCGAAGGGGCTCCCGTACAATTTGAGTTGTCAACCAGGGTATTCATCGTGATCACCGGTGTCACGCTCACGTCGTCAACCGTCAACTGAACTAATGGTGATGTACAGTTTGAAAGTATGTTTGTAGCCTGTACAAAGTATACGTCGGCAGCAATGGGTGTACCTACATTGGCGTTTGTTGAACTTAATGGGATGGGAGTCACACCATCGCTCAGGAACCACTGGAAAGAGTATCCGCCAGTTCCGCCGGACGAAGCGCCATCAATAAGGACGTCCATTACCTCGGCAGATCCATCAGCGGGACTGCAGTTTGACTGATCGATGATATTAAGATCGGCCTGAGCAATGGCAATCACGTGGGGCGTGTTGTTGATATAAAGGGTTTCTTGCGCTTTACAATTATTAGCCGCGCTGGTCACTTCCACCGTGTAGAAACCGCCGTCGATACCGGTTGCCGTGTGTCCCGGAGCAGGAACGTTGGCTCCTGGCAGAGCGGGGCTTGTGAGTAGTTTACCGTCGAACCAGCTGTAGCTGTATCCGGCACCGGGTGTAGGGGTACCATCTACAGTGAGGGAAATGGATCCTGTATCGGTTGCAGAACCGGGGCAGTTCGCATTATCGATCAACGCGTTTGCTGTAATGACGGGATAGGTCCTGGCATCGCCGATAGGTACGTCGTTGGGAGCCGATGAACATCCTGGCAGCGAAGGGTGCGTTTCCACGGCAAGTACCGTATAATTACCCGCGGCCAGGCCGGATATTACCGTGGGCGCAGGTTCCACGCCAGGGGTAGATGTTATCAGGTTTCCGTTCTGGTAGACTCGCAATTCATACCAGGATTGATCGACCAGTGGAAATGAAGCCACTGTACCGGGGCTTGGAGTTATGGTTGCATCAAAACCGCCGTCGGGATTGAGACAGTCCGTCTGCGGTGTTGTTAATATGCTAAGCAACGCCGCTTCATCGCTGTATGACAAGTGAATGACAAGTGAATCCTGGCATCCCGTAGTATTGTCCAATGCAATAACCGTATGCAATCCACTTACGATTATTTCTCCGGAAGCGGCATTGGAGATGCGGTTCGAGTTCAGTCCGAAATCCTGACCGGATCCTTCCGCTGTCAGCCCGGTGTTTTTGTCGCCAAAGAACCAGCTGAATGTAAAGCCTGCTGCGTTTGCCGGCGAAAATGCCTGAGCGGCGATCTGCCCCAAGCCATCGTTACAAACCGCGGGGATGATTTTCTCCGGAGCAAGAAGTTCCGTAATGGTGATGAGTGTGCTCGGATCGTTGTTTACCGTGACAGTGACAGGAACCTGTACGTCACAACCCAACACATTATTTGTCGCAGTAACCGTATAGTTACCGGCAAGCAACCCGGTAACGGTGCTGCCTGTATAATCTGCAACGGCTTTAATGCTGTTTCCATTGTACCATGAGAACGTGTAGTCCGCCAGGGCGCCGATACTCATGGCTGTAACGGATACTGTTCCGTCCGGCGTTGAACACGACGTTACGTTCGTGCTTGCCGTCAGCGTGATCGCCGGCAGAACGATGTTATCAGTTACCGTCACTTCCGTTGTTGCCGAACATCCGGTGGCATTGGTAATAGCCTGAACCGTATAAACACCAGCCGAGAGGTTGTTTGCGATCGCAGGACCGGTCGTCACCTCATTTGCCGGTAGTGTGTTTTGTCCCCTGAAGATATGAAAGGTGTACCCTACTGTTGTACCACCTACATCTGCGATGATCGACCCGTTCGACTTGGCGGGATCACAGGCTGTATTCGCGGAAGGTGTCCCGGAAGGCGCCGGCAATGTCAGGTTATCAAGGATTGTGAAGGTTGTGGTGAAGGCACATCCGGCATCCGGTGACGCATTATCACGGACGCGGACTGTATAAGTACCTCCCGTTATCTCCTGCGCTGTCTCGCCATTTATCCCTGCAGTGCTTCCAACAGTCGTTCCCAACGGTGTCGTTGTGCCATTGCCTTCAAACCATTCGATGATAAAATCGCTGACGGGATCTCCGCCATTAATTTCAATGGTGATCGATCCGTTCGGTGTTACACCGGTACAATTTGTATTGTCCGTTGACGATAATAATGTCGTCACCGGGTTAACATGTGTATCTGTGATCGTAAACGACGCTACCGCCGATACGCAGTTCGTGGTACTGTTCGTTGCTTTTACGGTGTAGTTACCCGCCGCGAGCGCCACGCCGACCGTAGCCGCTGTGCCAGAGCCCGGGATCACCGTTGTGCCATTGCTCTGCAACCACGTGAACGTATAGCCCGCCGTGCTGCCGCTGCCCAAACCGTTCACCGTGATCTCGCCAACCGTCGCCGAACCGTTCGCCGGACTACAGTTCGATTGGGAGGTCAACGCGATGTCCGCACTCTCGATCGTTAACACGGCCGGGGTGTTGGTGATCGTAAAGGTTGTCGTCGTCGCACAACCCGTGTTCGGGGTAAGAAGATCTGTCACCCGTACTGTGTACGTGCCTGCTGAAAGTCCTTGTGCCGTCTGGTTCGCCGCTCCCGTAACACTTCCTACCGTCGTGCCCAGCACCGTTGTCGTTCCGTTCCCTTCGAACCATTCTATATTATGTTGTCCCGCCACCGCGGCAACACCGTCGATGTTTACCGTGATCGAACCATTTGGTGTCGAGCCTGTACAGTTCGTATTGTTGATCGTCGATGCCGACGTCACCACCGGGTTAACATGGGTATCCGTGATCGTAAACGACGCTACCGCCGATACGCAGTTCGTAGTACTGTTCGTCGCTTTTACGGTGTAGGTACCCGCCGCAAGCGCCACGCCGACCGTAGCCGCTGTGCCCGAGCCCGGGATCACCGTTGTGCCGTTGCTCTGCAGCCACGTGAACGTATAGCCTGCCGTGCTGCCGCTGCCCACACCGTTCACCGTGATCTCGCCAACCGTCGCCGAACCGTTCGCCGGACTACAGTTCGATTGGGAGGTCAACGTGATGTCCGCACTCTCGATCGTTAATACCGCAGGGGTATTGGTGATCGTAAATGTTGTCGTCGTTGCACAACCCGTGTTCGGGGTAAGAAGATCTGTCACCCGGACTGTGTACGTGCCCGCTGAAAGTCCCTGTGCTGTCTGGTTCGCCGCTCCCGTAACACTTCCTACCGTTGTGCCCAGTACTGTTGTCGTCCCGTTACCTTCGAACCATTCTATATTATGTTGTCCCGCCACCGCGGCAACACCGTCGATGTTGACCGTGATCGAGCCGTTCGGCGTTGACCCTGTACAGTTCGTATTGTTGATCGTCGATGCCGACGTCACCGCCGGGTTAACATGTGTATCCGTGATCGTAAACGACGCTACCGCCGATACGCAGTTCGTGGTACTGTTCGTCGCTTTTACCGTGTAGGTACCCGCTGCAAGCGGTACGCCGACCGTCGCCGCTGTGCCAGAGCCCGGGATCACCGTCGTGCCGTTGCTCTGCAGCCACGTAAACGTATAGCCCGCCGTGCTGCCGGCGCCTACGCCGTTTACCGTGATCTCTCCGACCGTCGCCGAACCGTTCGCCGGACTACAGTTCGATTGAGACGTCAGCGCGATGTCCGCACTCTCGATCGTTAATACCGCAGGGGTATTGGTGATCGTAAATGTTGTCGTTGTCGCACAGCCCGTGTTCGGGGTTGCCAGGTCAGTCACTCTTACCGTGTACGTGCCCGCTGAAAGTCCCTGTGCCGTCTGGTTCGCCGCTCCCGTAACACTTCCTACCGTTGTGCCCAGTACTGTTGTCGTCCCGTTACCTTCGAACCATTCTATATTATGTTGTCCCGCCACCGCGGCAACACCGTCGATGTTGACCGTGATCGAGCCGTTCGGCGTTGACCCTGTACAGTTCGTATTGTTGATCGTCGATGCCGACGTCACCGCCGGGTTAACATGGGTATCCGTGATCGTAAACGACGCTACCGCTGATACGCAGTTCGTGGTACTGTTCGTTGCTTTTACCGTGTAGGTACCCGCCGCAAGCGCTACGCCGACCGTAGCCGCTGTGCCCGAGCCCGGGATCACCGTTGTGCCGTTGCTCTGCAGCCATGTGAACGTATAGCCCGCCGTGCTGCCGCTGCCCACACCGTTCACCGTGATCTCGCCGACCGTCGCCGAACCGTTCGCCGGACTACAGTTCGATTGGGAGGTCAACGTGATGTCCGCGCTCTCGATCGTTAATACCGCAGGGGTATTGGTGATCGTAAATGTTGTCGTCGTCGCACAACCCGTGTTCGGAGTTGCCAGGTCAGTCACTCTTACAGTATACTGGCCTGCTGAAAGTCCCTGAGCCGTCTGGTTCGCCGCTCCCGTAACACTTCCAACCGTCGTGCCCAGCACCACGGTCGTCCCGTTACCTTCGAACCATTCTATATTATGTTGTCCCGCCACCGCTGCAACACCGTCGATGTTTACCGTGATCGAACCGTTCGGCGTCGAGCCTGTACAGTTCGTATTATTGATCGTCGATGCCGACGTCACCGCCGGGTTAACATGGGTATCCGTGATCGTAAACGACGCTACCGCCGATACGCAGTTCGTAGTACTGTTCGTCGCTTTTACGGTGTAGGTACCCGCCGCAAGCGCCACGCCGACCGTAGCCGCTGTGCCCGAGCCCGGGATCACCGTTGTGCCGTTGCTCTGCAGCCACGTGAACGTATAGCCTGCCGTGCTGCCGCTGCCCACACCGTTCACCGTGATCTCGCCAACCGTCGCCGAACCGTTCGCCGGACTACAGTTCGATTGGGAGGTCAACGTGATGTCCGCACTCTCGATCGTTAATACCGCAGGGGTATTGGTGATCGTAAAGGTTGTCGTCGTTGCACAACCCGTGTTCGGGGTAAGAAGATCTGTCACCCGGACTGTGTACGTGCCCGCTGAAAGTCCCTGTGCTGTCTGGTTCGCCGCTCCCGTCACACTTCCAACCGTTGTGCCCAGCACCACGGTCGTCCCGTTACCTTCGAACCATTCTATATTATGTTGTCCCGCCACCGCGGCAACACCGTCGATGTTGACCGTGATCGAACCGTTCGGTGTCGAACCTGTACAGTTCGTATTGTTGATCGTCGATGCCGATGTCACCACCGGGTTGACATGTGTATCCGTGATCGTAAATGACGCTACCGCCGATACGCAGTTCGTGGTACTGTTCGTTGCTTTTACGGTGTAGTTACCCGCCGCGAGCGCCACGCCGACCGTCGCCGCTGTGCCAGAGCCCGGGATCACCGTCGTGCCGTTGCTCTGCAACCACGTAAACGTATAGCCCGCCGTGCTGCCGGCGCCTACGCCGTTTACCGTGATCTCTCCGACCGTCGCCGAACCGTTCGCCGGACTACAGTTCGATTGTGAGGTTAGCGCGATGTCCGCACTCTCGATCGTTAATACCGCAGGGGTATTGGTGATCGTAAATGTTGTCGTCGTCGCACAGCCCGTGTTCGGGGTAAGAAGATCTGTCACCCGGACTGTGTACGTGCCCGCTGAAAGTCCCTGTGCTGTCTGGTTCGCCGCTCCCGTAACACTTCCAACCGTCGTACCCAGTACTGTTGTCGTCCCGTTACCTTCGAACCATTCTATATTATGTTGTCCCGCCACCGCTGCAACACCGTCGATGTTTACCGTGATCGAGCCGTTCGGCGTCGAACCTGTACAGTTCGTATTGTTGATCGTCGATGCCGACGTCACCGCCGGGTTAACATGGGTATCCGTGATCGTAAACGACGCTACCGCCGATACGCAGTTCGTGGTACTGTTCGTCGCTTTTACGGTGTAGTTACCCGCCGCAAGCGCCACACCGACCGTCGCCGCTGTGCCCGAGCCCGGGATCACCGTCGTGCCGTTGCTCTGCAACCACGTAAACGTATAGCCCGCCGTGCTGCCGGCGCCTACGCCGTTTACCGTGATCTCTCCGACCGTCGCTGAACCGTTCGCCGGACTACAGTTCGATTGAGAGGTCAACGCGATATCCGCACTCTCGATCGTTAATACCGCAGGGGTATTGGTGATCGTAAATGTTGTCGTTGTCGCACAGCCCGTGTTCGGGGTTGCCAGGTCAGTCACTCTTACCGTGTACGTGCCCGCTGAAAGTCCCTGTGCCGTTTCGTTCGCTGCCCCCGTTACACTTCCTACCGTTGTGCCCAGTACTGTTGTCGTCCCGTTACCTTCGAACCATTCTATATTATGTTGTCCCGCCACCGCTGCAACACCGTCGATGTTTACCGTGATCGAACCGTTCGGCGTCGAACCTGTACAGTTCGTATTGTTGATCGTCGATGCCGACGTCACCACCGGGTTAACATGTGTATCCGTGATCGTAAACGACGCTACCGCCGATACGCAGTTCGTGGTACTGTTCGTCGCTTTTACGGTGTAGGTACCCGCTGCAAGCGGTACGCCGACCGTAGCCGCTGTGCCAGAGCCCGGGATCACCGTCGTGCCGTTGCTCTGCAGCCACGTAAACGTATAGCCCGCCGTGCTGCCGGCGCCTACGCCGTTTACCGTGATCTCGCCGACCGTCGCCGAACCGTTCGCCGGACTACAGTTCGATTGAGAGGTCAACGCGATATCCGCACTCTCGATCGTTAATACCGCAGGGGTATTGGTGATCGTAAATGTTGTCGTTGTCGCACAGCCCGTGTTCGGGGTTGCCAGGTCAGTCACTCTTACCGTGTACGTGCCCGCTGAAAGTCCCTGTGCCGTTTCGTTCGCTGCCCCCGTTACACTTCCTACCGTTGTGCCCAGCACCACGGTCGTCCCGTTACCTTCGAACCATTCTATATTATGTTGTCCCGCCACCGCGGCAACACCGTCGATGTTGACCGTGATCGAGCCGTTCGGCGTTGACCCTGTACAGTTCGTATTGTTGATCGTCGATGCCGATGTCACCACCGGGTTGACATGTGTATCCGTGATCGTAAACGACGCTACCGCCGATACGCAGTTCGTGGTACTGTTCGTTGCTTTTACGGTGTAGCTACCCGCTGCAAGCGCCACGCCGACCGTAGCCGCTGTGCCCGAGCCCGGGATCACCGTTGTGCCGTTGCTCTGCAGCCACGTGAACGTATAGCCCGCCGTGCTGCCGCTGCCCACACCGTTCACCGTGATCTCCCCAACCGTCGCCGAACCGTTCGCCGGACTACAGTTCGATTGGGAGGTCAACGCGATGTCCGCACTCTCGATCGTTGATACCGCGAGGTTATTTGTAATAGTAAATGTAGTTGTCGTAGAGCAGCCGTTACCGGGAGCAACGTTGTCCGTAACCCTTACGGTGTATGTTCCCGCAGACAGCCCCTGCGCCGTTTCATTATTTGTTCCCGTCGTGCTTCCCACGGTTGTACCCAAAGCGGTTGTTGTACCCGTTCCCTCATACCACTGAATGGTAAAATCAGTGACCGGGTCCGAGCCACCGTTAACCTGGATCGTGATAGAACCCGTCGGTGTAACACCGGCGCAATTTGTGTTGTTAACTGTGGCGGTTGCCACGACAGCTGGGTTAACAAGATTATTCGTTATTGTCACCTGTCTGGTACTGAAGCAGCGCGTGGCCGTATTCATGGCCTTAACGGTGTACGTACCTGCAGCGCGGTTTGTGATGGATGCCGCCTGTGAGAGGAAAGTAGATGTATCCGATCCGGCGAACCACCGGAATTTATATCCAGCTGTGGTTCCACCGACGTTAGCAGAAGCCTGCCCATTTGGGGTCCCGACGTTACAGCTTGTCTGGTTAACGGTAGAAGTTGTGATCGACGGGATCACGGTATTATCCAGAACCTGAACAAGGGCGCGTGCAGAAACACATCGGGTACTCTTGTTTGCGGCGACGACCGTGTAATATCCGGCGGTCAGTCCGGTATACGATGCGCCTTTAAAATTTGCGGACAATGTATCGGGCGTTCCGACATTACCGTTGAACCAGTAATAGGTGAAAGAACCTCCTCCCGAAACGCTTGCTGACACCGCGCCATTCAGGGGTGAACATTGCGTTTGCTGCGAAGTTACATTAGCCGTAACGACGGGGATGACAATATTATCATTGATGGTTACAATTTCCGTGTCGACACATCCTGTTGTGGCGTTTGTGGCCTCCACGGTATAGACACCCGCCGCCAGGCCGGAGATCGTGGATGTGCTGCCGATCAGGTTGGCTGCAAGTGTATTGTTTCCTCTAAACCATTTAAAGGTAAAACCCGAATTACCTCCCGATACCAATGCACTGGCAGCCCCATTGGGAGTGGTGCAGGATGTTTGCTGCGCCGTAATGGTAGTAGCAACCGGCGTGCTCAATTTCGAGGCGACAGTTACAACCAGGGGATCTGAATTACATCCGCTGCTTTTGTTGCTGGCTACTACCGTATAATCACCTGCGGTAAGACTGGTGTAGTTGCTTCCGGTAAAATCGGGAGACGGTTTGACGCTGGAGCCTACGTACCAATAGAAGTTATAATTGCTGGTGTTACCACTGACATTTGCTGAAGCGCTTCCGGAATTTGCCGGGCTACAGCTGGCGTCCGTTGAGGATGCACTGACGACGGGTTTTACCGTCTGGTCCGTTACTTTCGCCGATTCCAGTATCTGACAGCCTGTTGATTTTTCCGTAACCAGGACCGAGTAAGTCACCGCCGACACATTGGTAATCACGTGGCTTGTAGAAAGGATCGGGCTTGTTCCAAACACGTTTCCTTCAAACCATTGATAGGTGAAATTTCCGAAGGGATCTCCGCCGTTAATAACCACGGTAAGTTTTCCGTCCGGATTTTTACAGCTGGTGTACGGCTTGTTCTCCGTAATGGCCGCAGTAAGCGTTCGGGTTTGCTCGCCCACGACCACCTGAGCCGACGTCGAACCACACTTGATTCCATTGCTGTACGCGATAATCGAATACGTTCCTGCTGCGAGACCTGTTCTGACGGGTCCCTTAAAGACGGCTACAGCGGTATCACCAACAGTTGTACCATCGAACCAATAGAACGTATAACCAGCCGTTACTTTTGTTGAGCCCACCAACCTGTAAACTTCGGCTGCTCCGTTTGGCGGCGTGGAGTTACCCGCGCATGTTATGTTGTTTGAAATGAGAGATGTCTGAATACTGAATGGCGCCGGTGTAACGCCGGCCGAGACTATGTTGTTGGTATAGTTACACTCCAGGAATGTGGAGTTCGGAAGCTTGATCGGCGTTGGCACCGTTGAACCGTTGTCGTTCAACACTACATACAAAGTAAAACTCGAGCCTGTTCCCTGTACAGCGAGGTTGGTTAACGAAACCACATCGCCGACATTAAACTTGCTCAGGTTTATATTGACGGTGTTCAGCTTGACCGCTCCGGCCTGGGTCGGATTCCCCTGGTAAAAGGTGACCGGCAGGGTTCCCGATACACCAAGGTCGCCAATGTTCCTGATATCAAGCGATACGGTGAAGGCCTGGTCCGGACAGGTCGGGGGAACGATCTTTACGGAAGCAGCATCGTAGGTAACATCCGCCGATGCATAGGTCGGGCATCCTTTCGAATCCAGGAACGGCGATTGGTTTAAAAAAGTGTTCAAGGCCCGGTTCGCACCGGTCGTACAGGATCCTGTCGAAAATACAAGATGGTGCTTCTGCTGTATCCTGGGTATCGTCAGATCATCGTTTACATTGACATTAAAATAGCCGTGCTGATTCCAGACTTTTCTCGCCGGAACCCACGCTTCAAGATTTGATTTATATGATCTAACCTGGCCATACGGCGCGCGGGAGATGTCATTGATATCATCGGTGTCGTTCGTTGCGCAGGTAACGCAAATTTCAGTCGACCCATCACCATCCACGTCGACTACAATAGGATAATCGTTCGCTGTTCTTGACCGGCAGGTTGCCTGGGTAAAGACCGCTCCTGTTTTACCGTTAATGATATACAGGTAAGACTCGTCACGATATACGATTTCGACGGCGTTGTCATTGTTGAAATCAAAAACGGTTGTACTGGTATAACCGGAAGTACCTTCATTGATGTTTGTGCTCCAGAGCAGGGTAAAATCGTCCTTCAGCGCAAAAAGTTTGCTGCCTGACACGAACGTCGTATTGGACTTTCCATCGCCATCGATGTCCGCGATATTCAGTCGACCGGTTCCATGCTTCCAGTTGTTGGATGGTTTATAGATCTTATAGGTTGCGTTTTTCACATCCCAAAAGAAAACGGACGTAGTACCTCCGGTAGAACCGGTGGCCCCGCTCATTAAGACATCCAGGAATCCATCCTGGTTATAGTCGGCAACGCTGGTGAGGGACGTCACGTAGCCAAAGCTCGTGTTTTTAGGAAAATAGCTGGCCGCAGCCGGGATACTCTTCTCGAGGGTCAACGTTCCGGCGTCAGCAGTCCGGGCACCTAAGTTCACTGAATAAATACTTCCGCCCAGGACGAGTTCAAGGCCGGCGCAGTTCGTACAGGCCGCCGGGTCGAGTATGTCGACAGCTACCGGTCCCGCATCAATAGCTGTCCATGTACCGCTTCCTTTTACCAGGCGTGTACCGGTAACGGCATCAAGTATTTCATTGCGATAATACAACTCAACTTTCCCGTCCTCATCAAAATCCGCAAGGCCCATCGTAATGGGTTGACCGTAAATTGCTTTCCGCCAGATAAGCAAGCCTTTACAGTCATACGATGACATATAATAAGTGCTTCCGTCCTTTTCGGCAATAAAGATCTCCGCGCAGGCGTCACCATTAACGTTACCTATGGCGTGATCAAAGTACTCGGCTGTTCCGGTTATCGTTCCTGTATACTTAACACTGAGGTCGCGCCCGTCCAGGATGTATAGCTTCTTGTCGTCATGGTGAAGGGTCACTACTTCGGGGACTCCGTCATTGTCGAGGTCGCCAGCTACTATTCTGGACGACGTCCAGTTCGTACGGTTGGGAGATTTGGACCCAAGTTTCATTTCAAACTTGGCTGTTCCGGTGGGAGGAACCTGGCAGAGCTTGTCTCGACCTACATAAAAGTCCTTACAGGAAACACTGTTCGCACAGTTGCTGTCAAAACAATCGATAAATCCGTCGCCGTCATCATCGATACCATTTCCGCAATTCGATTCCTGCGCCAGCACATACAGCGGCGCGATCACCAGGATTAACAGTAAAAATCTTTTCATAAAGCCACTATAACGAACATCAAACGGACTACACTTTAAAAATCGCCGTAGCGAAGTGCCGGTCACTACTCGGTGTTACAGACAATTTATTCCAACTCAATAGCAAAATAGGCTCTTCCGGTTGAGATTAAAAAATCGAACCCCTAACCCACAAGTTTTTGATGTAAGAATTCGTCCACAATGCTAAACTTTAGCGTGAAAAATCTTCTCAACTTTTCACTCACAAATAATTGGGCAACAAATTTGCCAACAGTGAATACAATGAAAGTGATCATTTGGAAAAATTGCCTTGTTTTACTGCTCCTGATCTCAACTATCGAGGTCGCTACCGGACAGATAATCCGCGCTGGATTTAAGGCAGGGCCACAATTGTCGTGGGTTACTGTCGACGACCCTAAATTTAAAGAGGTAGGAAAAGTCCGGCCGATACCCGGTTTTCACGCGGGTGCCGTAATCGCTTTCAAAGTCAAGGACCGTTATTTTCTCAATACGGAATACATTTATTCCCAAAAAGGAAAAAATGTTACAGGTAAGATTGATCCCGATTTAAATGATAAAGTAATTTACCGGCACATCGACATACCCATACTCTTTGCCATGCACTTCAAAGGTAACCTGGCAAAAACACGGCAGTTCAAGTGGTATATCAATGCGGGACCGAACACAAGCTACTGGCTGGGTGGCAAGGGAGTTATCAATTCAGGCGATCTTATCGAAAACGGGAAGCAGGAACTCAAATACAAGATCGCGTTTGGAACGCGTCCCGACTATAACGATGCGGACATACTTTATATCAAAGATGCAAAACGGCTGCAATTCGGAATGAACGTCGGCGGCGGTATACTCCTGGAACCGGGAAAAAAACAAAAGGTCATGATCGACTTCCGTTATGAGATCGGTCACACCCAACTCGGCAATGCCCAAAGCTCACAGTTTATCATACCTGCCGATTACCAGGACAATCTCAAAGGGCGGAATAAAGGGATAAGGCTCTCAATAGTGTATCTGTTCGAGTTCAGCTCCGACAAAAAAGAGCTGAATAAAGGAAAAAGCACGATCAAGGAATAGCGGAAAGAAACACTCCGGCTTACCGCCGGGACAGGGAATCCGCAGCGTTCTCTTTCAAGTCGGATTCAATCTTCTTTCTGTTCTTGCGGATATTCTCCTTGACGGATTTCGGCATATATCGTTTTTTCCCGGGCTTCGGGCAGTCCCATTCTTCAACGGAAACATTCTGGATAAAATGAACATCATGAATCCTGACGTCCTTTTGCTTGCGACCCGTAGCAGCAGGCTCTTCATTTGCCCGTGCCGTAAGGGACGATGCCGATGGTTTGAAGCTCTTGTGAAGTTTTACGGTCTTGACCTTCGGACAGGGGATCACGCCACCGGAGCACGATGTACAGACAATTAGAACTATGGCGATCAGACGAGCAGACATAGTACGGGATTTAAGATTATTCTACGGGCAAACTCCTGACGAATTTACTGTTTACACTATATATAAAGGGTTTTACGCCCCTTTATTGTTCCTGGAATTTAAATGTTTTTCAGAAATAAATGGTTGTTCTAACACCCGGTGAAGATGAAATGGCGATTCCGGGTGTCCAATAGCATTTACTTCTGAAACGCCCTATCTTACCTTCATGAAACCGGTTACGACTGTCTTTGAGCTCTCGAAAATACTGAAACTCAGTCCTTCCACGGTTTCGCGCGCGTTAAAAAATCACCCGGATATAGCCCCCGCTACTCGCCAGAAAGTCCTGGACCTCGCTCAAAAACTCGACTATGAGCCGAACCTCTACGCGGTGGGACTACGGACACGGAATACACGGGAGTTTGCTGTGATCGTTCCCAATTTATCAGGCTTCTTCTATGGGTCATTCATCACCGCTGTCGAACACGAGGCCAGTAAAATGGGATATTCCCTTTTTATCCTGCTGTCCGGCGACGATCCCTATGTCGAAGCAGCCAACCTGAAAGTATGCAAGCAACGTAAGGTGGAGGGTGTGTTTGTCTGCGTCACACCACACACAGATGATGTATCGCCATTTCAAAAACTTCAGCGGCTGGACATACCCGTGATCTTCTTTGATAAGGTTCCCGCGCAGAACGGCTTCCAGAAAGTTTGTGTCGCAGACGAAAATGCGGCTGTGTTAGCTGCCGAAAGACTGATCCATTGCGGGAAAAGGAAGGTCTTATCATTGTTCGGAGACATGCATATGTCTATCTCCATGCGGCGTCATGGCGCTTTTACCGGTGTGTTTCAAAAGCACGGTTCATCGCAGCAAATTGCCGTGCACTTTGCTACGGACTCCCAATCGGCAAGAGGTATTGTTCTCGAAGCCTTCGGCAAATCCGAAAAACCGGATGCCATTTTTTGTATGAGTGATGAAATCCTTATCGGGGTTATGAATGCGATACAGGAACTGTCCTTATCCATACCAGGCGACGTTGGAGTCATCTCGATCAGCAATGGTTTTTTCCCCACGTTGTATCATCCCCGGATCACTTACGTGGAAACCAGTGGTGAGAAACTAGGCGCTCTGGCATTTACAAGGATGATTGACTTCCTCAACGGCCAGACGGACCCACAGGAACTGACTGTTGAATCGATGCTTGTGGAAGGAGGTTCCCTCTGATCCCGGTATCAAGCCAGGTAAAGCGGTCCCATTTTTTGAATTTTTTGCGCAGCCACGCTCAATCCATTCTCTATACACAATACAGTGCCCTGATGTTTAAGGTAGGTATGCAAAAATCCTGACCAGAATGCATCGCCGGCACCTGTGGTATCCTTAACAGAAGGAACCGGTGTGGCTGGACGAAACTTCCAGTCTCCAATACCATGCTCTTTAAACCAGACGCCATCCTTTCCGCAGGTAAGACAGGTAACGGTGGCGGTAACCGGCGTCAGTAATTCTTTAGCTTCTTCGATGGTCAGGGACTTTTGCCAAAACCGTTGTACATCATCCATACTGATCTTCAGCAACGGGTGCATTCCGCAGACTTTGGCGAAGACATCTCTTCCGTCATCCTGCCAGATACCCGGTGCAAAATTCCAGTCAACGGAAATTTTCTTGCCGGTCGCGGTAGCCCGGTCGAATGCATCCAGTATGTTATGACGCGCCGGATCGCGGCTAAGAGCGAAAGCGCAACTGTGAAGGATCGAGCTATCGTAAATCAGCTTGTCCTTAATGGGCCCGATCTGTGTGTCGGCCATCCTGTACGCCACAAAATCCGGCGTACCCCTGCTTCTTCCCACCAGTACAATAGTAGTAGGGTGTGTTTTACTGCGGGCAACAAACTCATCACTCAATCCTATTTTCCTGATCGAATCAAGAACGAGTGTTCCCACATTATCATCTCCGATACAACTCACCAATACAGGCTTATCTCCCATCCATTTCAGGTTGGCGCAGACATTTGCCGGGCTTCCACCCTGAAAGATTTCGAACGACCTTGCCTCGGCGATTGAATTTACGTACTGCTCGCTGATCACGTCGGCCAGCAGTTCTCCAATCACCAGCACATCGATTTTCATGATCCGGATCGTTTGGTTTTGTTTCTTTTTAATAAAGTAAAATCAATTTTAAGACGCCGCAAATAAATTTTTCCCCTCGATCGCCCGTTCGGCAATGATTGCGCCGGCCGCGCTCCAGGTACAACGTGGAACACCGATATTCGCGAGCGTCAGACCGTGAAAACACTCGTTCATTTCCCAGCCGTTCACAGCATTTACCTGGTGTATGCCCGCCGTAATCTGTGCTGCCAGTTGCTTTTCACCTTTGCTTACCAGAGCCGCCGCGAGAAAACCGTTCCATACCGGCCATAAGCCTCCGTTGTGAAATTCATGGGGCTTATTACGGAACGTATAAGCGTAGTTTGATCGGAGCTCCTCCATTTCCCAGTCGGAATTTTCGATAGTGGGATAAAAGGAAGGTAATATGGCTGCGAAGGAAGCTGTCAGTTTACGAAGATAATCCACTATGGTACTGTCCTGCCATCCGGACCCAATGCCCAGCAGCAACGCGAGGCTATTGGCCTGAAGGTCGAAGTGCCGGTAAATCCTCGCCGGATTAAATCCAAGCAACCAATAGTCGCCGGGAGCCGACTGCATCTGATGACCGAGGTTGGGAGCATACAACGTTTCCGGGTGCGGATGATTCCAGAAGTTTTTGCGGATAACATCCACGATCATTTCAGATTTTTCCTTCCATTCACTGACCTGATAAATGCCCGCGGCCAGGCGTAAGGCCCAGACGCGCAGCAATTGATCCATCAATATATAGCCGTGTTGTATGTATTCGTCCGCCCAGTCACCACTCTGCGGGACGTAGATCAGGTGTTTTCCGTTAAACTCCCAGGCGTCCAGCACGGAGAAACATTTTTCCACCTGCCCACGGTAAGCTTCCGTAAGAGAAAGATCCCCCGTTATCCTTGTATACAGGCAGAGTCCGAGTACTGCCCATGAGGGATTATCCGCTCTGCCAGCCGTTCCTCCATAGCTCACACTTCCATTCATGGCTACATTCGAGGGCATAAACCCGGAACGATGCTGGTGTTGGAAGATCGTCGTCAACGTTGCACGAAACGCGCCGATCAGTTCGCCCTCCCCGCTCATCAGAGATGCTAAACCGTTGACGACACCATCGCGCGTCCAGATCCTTTTGTAGTTGTCGTGCTCCTGTACACTGGCAACAAATCCCATTGGGGTGGACGCCCGGCGTAATAGTTCAACGGCCCTGGAATAACCTGTGCTGTTTATCATAGCTCAATGACTTCCGGCCGGCAAAGGAATTTCCGCAAGGTCACCCGTTTTTTTGACGGTGACGAATAGTACGGCGATACTGCCCAGCAGTAACAAACCACCGGCGAGCCGGATCACGTTTTCCGGGTTGCCACCCAGCCAGGATGAATAGAACAATGGAAGTGTAAAAATCTGTATCATCATGGGGATTACAATAAACATATTAAAGATACCCATGTATACGCCTGTTCGTTCCCTGGGTATGCTGCCTGCCAGCATGATATACGGATTTCCCATCATACTTGCCCAGGCTATCCCTACACCGATCATCGGAATAAAAAGAAGGAACCTATCGCGGATCAGGGGAATACATATCATGGCAATACCGGCCAGCAGGAGGCTGAGGCTATGCGATATCTTGGGTCCAAACCGGTTTGTAAACGGCACCATCGCAAAGGCTGCGACAAACGCGACGAAGTTATAAAAACCACCAACCTGTCCGTTGATCAGTACGGAATCCCGAAATCCCGACGAGCCCTGATCTGTCGTATTGAACAGGGTAGTCGATATCGACAACACGATGTATTGCCAGTAACAAAACATGGCGTACCATTGAAATAACTTTACGACAGCCAGTTGCTTCATCGTTAATGGCATATCGCGAATTGCGTCGCGGATCTCCCGGAATGTGCTGCCCATTCCGCCTGATGTTTTGCGTATCTTTTGTTTTTCCGCTTCCGAAAGCGGGTCCTCCTTTGTCGTTTTGACGGTCCAGAGGATTGATGACAATGAAAAAAAAGCGCCAATGATAAAAGCTGTTACGGTGATGTAGGGAATATTGCGGGAATTAAGGGCGTCTTTATTCATACCCAGAATGACCAATAGAGATGGCGTTAGATAAGAAAGAGTTTGTCCCAGTCCCGTGAACGCACTTTGTGTCAGGAATCCGATCGAATGTTGGCCGGGGTCGAGTTTATCACTGACGAAGGCCCGGTAGGGTTCCATCGCGATGTTGTTAGCGGCGTCCAGGATCCACAGTAAGCTGGCGGCCATCCAGAGCGCGCTGCTGAACGGCATAAAAAAGAGGCTGACGCTGCAAAGGATAGCTCCGATGAGAAAGTAGGGTGTCCTCCGGCCAAGTCTGCTGATCGTCCGGTCGCTCATGGCACCAATGATGGGTTGTACGATCAGGCCAGTCATGGGACCGGCGAGCCATAAATACGGAAGGTTGGCTTCGTCCGCACCCAGGTACTTGTAAATCGGGCTCATATTGCTTTGCTGAAGCCCAAAACTGTACTGGATTCCGAAGAATCCGAAATTCATATTCACAATCTGCCAAAAGCTAAGTCGAGGCTTCGAGAAGGGCATAGGCCGTAAGGTTTGGATTCTAAAGCTAATAATTATTTGTAAATGGCCTATTTTACTGCTTCCTCCAGCCTGGCCGCCTACATTAAGTTTTGATTAAAGATGGCATTTCAAAATCTTGTTCTTCTGACAATTAGGTTATTCATTTTCGTGCCGTTCCTTCCCGGGGGCTACAAAAAGTAGTATATTGCGCTTCGTTTTATTTTAAGCCGGCATCTTCGATTTCATCCAGTTACCGCGGAACCAGCCAGGCTGTTATACAGGACGAAAGACATTTTTCCGCATCTGATTCCTGTGGAGATTTTGCAATTGAATTAATTAACAGACAAATACAATGTATTACGAATCCAATCATTACGCTTCTCTCTGGAGCAAGTATCGGCCGGCGATTCTGCAACTGATGATGGCTGCCGGTACGACTCCGCAGCAGTACAAGCTTTCGGGTCACGAATTCAAGGCGATCGGACAACGTGAAAAGGCGGGATTCTCTTTCCTACTGGAAGCATTCGAAGGCAAGGCTGTCAACAATATCAAGGGTTCTGCCGTCGCGCGGGACCTGCTCCATGTTCTGCAACAATCCCAAAAAGCTTCCCAGCTCATGAAAGAAGCTGTTTACGAGCTCAAACTGGATAAACAGTTCGTCTTCCACGTTACGCGGAAAGTCGCCGTTGAAAAAGAAGTTGTTGAAGAAGTCCAGGCAACGGTTGCTGAATAATATTTCTTATTCGTAGGAAAACGAGCCTGCGCTTTGTTTAAACGGGGTTTCACTGGAACCCCCTGGGCCCCGGTTACGCTGTTTTACTGATTACCTGCCGCGGACTGATTTTTCCGCAGTCCTTTATGTTAGGTCGCTTCACGATCATACCATTTTCTTGCTCCTAATGTGGTGGGTAATGTCGGTTTTTCCGTAACCGACCTGACCTACATTTACCTTGTCGGCGGAGCATTGACGATAGTCTTTCTCCCTGGGTGGAAAAAATGGCAGACCGCTACGGACGACTGAAGATCTTTACCATCTTCGGAAGCCTTGTCATCTTACCCATCATCCTCATTACATACATGCCTCCTGTTCCGTTGTGGTCCGCGTTAATCGTGTCCGGTGTTTTTTTTATTTTCAGCAATGGTCGGATGGTCCCGTCAACTACTATGGAGACAGCGATTATCAGTCCGGCGAATCGCGGAAGTTATATGAGTATCCGATCGGCTGTTCAGCAACTAGCTTCCGGTGCGGCTGTTTTTATCGCAGGCGTGATCGTTGCCGAAAAACCCACGGTGTCCGGCCAAGAAGCAAAGGCCCTGATCAATTATAACTACGTCGGATTGATTGCGGTGTTCTTCAGCATTGTTTCATTGTGGATCGCCCGTCGCCTTACCGAGAAAAGACGCGTGAATCAGCCACATCATTGTTCCTGAAGTTTCTTTCAATCCGGAATAGGTATTTTATAACTTTAATTGAATAATCTGAAGTATTATGGCCTCCACTATCGTTAGTAAAATCCTTCAACGCATTGGGCACCCGGACCTTGTGCATGTACTTACGGAAAAACTTTCGGGCACGGAATTAAATTCGTTGCTGCTGGATGTCTACCGGCAGAGTACATCCGGGATCACTGCGCCACAGTTATTGAACCATTACCAGTCGAACCGGTTTGTGAAGCCTGCCGATCTGCCGGTAATTGAACTCAGGCGGATGGAGACTGACCTGCTGGAAATTTTCAATGCCCGCGGATTTGAACCCATTGAACTGTCTCCGGTATCGGTATTCGGATCCTGCTCCGTGGTAGCGAAAGCTGATCAAAAGAAAATTCTCACGGCTCTCCGCGGTACGGAAGTTTTGGCCGACGCCACCAACGCACTCGCGCTGCATATCAGCGACCGGAAACAAAACGAGTCTCCATCAAAAGAAAAAATGATCCGGTACAGCACCATCCAACGACATCTCCGTACGCAAGGAATAAGTGAAAAAGGGTTCACCCCTCATTTTAAGATTGGATGCCTGGTTACCGCGGGCTATGACACCGGTAGTCTGAACTTTGAGAAAGAAAGTCTATCCGAGCATATTTCAGTCATGAAACATCTATATTCCTCATATTACGGGGTTGAAGAGGTGAGTTTCAGGCTGCTCTGCCGCCCGGGAGGATATGCCGACGCTCACGACCTTGCACACCGGATCAGGGAATATACTATCGCCCAACAACCGGATGTTCCCGTCTTCGTTGTAGATAAACCTGAAAAAGAAAACAACTATTACAAGGGCATTCAATACAAGATCGACATACGGGTCGGGGGCCGTGTATTTGAAATTGGAGATGGAGGGTTTGTCGACTGGACGCAACAACTGCTGCAAAACAGGAAGGAAAGGATGTTCACGACCGGCTTCGGTTTTGAATTCATGTACAGAATAATAAAAGGTATGGTTTGATATTCCGGCCCGCCTTTGTCATCCGGTGAGATTCACGGCTAAGAAGGAAGCTTCCTGAATATTGTGATTTTATCTTCAAACTTCCGGACGTTGAACGAATCGTCTTTTCCCCATGAATCCAGCTGCCGGATTACCTCGAACTTATACTTTTCCAGCATACTGCAAAACAGGGTATTCGTCATGCTGCTCCTGAAACCACCCTTACGTCCACCGGCTGCGGCGTGGTGAACAATACCTGTTCCGCCGTCCCTGAGAATTTCGTGCAGCGATCTCAGGTAATTTTCGATATCCACCGGGGCCAGGTGGACAAACACATCGAATGACCATAAGAAATCCACAGAATCCTTTTCCAGAAAAGACAGGTCCGTGCCATTGTTCCGGTAAAACTGGCAATTCGAATACATTTTAAGCCTTCGCTTACAGTGTTCGATAGATCTTTCAGTCATATCCACCAGGATAAGCCGGTCTGAAAGTTCGGCGAGCACCGCAGACCACCTTCCCGCTCCGGGTCCGATTTCAAGAGTAGTCCCTCCCGGTTTAAGATTTGGTTTTATTATTTCATCGATCAGGGAGGTTTTCCATTCGTCGGAGTCCGTCCATTCTTCACCCTCCCGCGTCCAGTCATAGTTTTTCCACTCCTTATAATTATAGTACCGTGTATTAAATCCGGGAAGGCGGTTTTGGATTTCCAGGTTCATCCGTTTATTAAAAAAATAGGGAGATGTTTTTCCTGTCGTGCGCTCCGCTAAATAAAGAAAGAACCAACGCGGCCCGTTGGATGTCAGGAGTTGGAATATGGTCTGAAGTTTATTCATTTATTTACGTCTACGCGCAACTTGAGCATGTGAAAGTACGGGCAATTCCACACTTAATAATCCTGCTCGCGGGCAAATTTTCTGTTTTTCGGGCTATGGGTAATCAGGGAATTGGTTAAAGGTGAAATTACTCATCCGGCGTTCTGACGGATATCATTTTATTGGATTGTGCCGTTCAATAATTTGACTCAAAATCAATTAGAATGAAACATATCCTGGCTCCCACAGATTTTTCGGAAAATTCATCGAATGCGGTAGAGTATGCCGCCGTAATAGCCCAGGCATGCGGTGCTTCGATAACTCTTTTAAATGTGTATACACCTGCGGTGTCGCGTTATAGTGTTATCAGCCCGCTGATCGCCGAGGAAGTCTCCGAGACCAGGATAGAGTTGCACCGGAAGCTTCAACTGACCGCCGATACCTTATCCAAGCTACATCCGGGTCTGAAATGTGAGGTTGCCATCAGTATAGGTGAAATGGTAGACGAGGTTTTACACTTCGAAAAACACGCTAAACCCGATATGATCATTATGGGTACACAGGGTGCCAGCAGCCTTGAAAAGGTTTTATTGGGCAGCAATGCAGCTGAAATCATCGAAAAAGCGCGTTGCCCTGTACTGGTTATTCCCGCCAAGGCTACTTCCCGGATTCCCAAGAAAATATTGTTCGCAACAGACTATGCTTACAATGATATCGAAGGTGCTAATTTCCTGACTTCTCTCGCGCAGTTGTTCGGGTCCATGATCACCTTCATCCACGTCACCACTTCGGAAGATAACCTGGAAGCTGAACAGGATCTTATCGAAAAATTCGCGGAAGAGATTAAGGCTGCCACGCATTACTCCAATATCAATTCAAGGATTTTTTCCGACAATACGGTCATCATGGGACTGGATAGTATTCTTCAAAATTCCGGAGCGGATATCATTGCGCTGTCCACACGTAAACGAAATATCCTTGAAAAGCTTTACAACCCCAGCATGACCAAAAAACTGGCCCAGTACACCACTGTACCCCTACTTGCCTTTAAAGCAGACCAGGGCAGGTGATTTTACTTGTCAAGCCAGATCTCCGCATCAGACGCTGTGCGAAAGTTTTGTTTGGGAAATTGCGTCGCCTTTGCCACGGCGTTTAGCTGCATTTCAGTTACATCATCTTTCAGGATCTCCGCTACTTTACTTACGCCGGCTTTCAGCAGGAGCGCCTGAGCCTGCTCGTGCAGTCTCCTTAGTTCTTGCGGATGAGTCTTCATTTCGGAGGCGTCCGTGAGGAGGGTAAATCCTTTTTTCAACATGGAGGTGGCCTTTGTCCAATCCTTAATGTAGTCAGGCACAATTTCCGGAGATCGCCAAAAGCCGATGATCTTCAGATAGGCACGGTTTTTTTCCGGTGAGACCGAAATGGTGTAGTACTTCGTTTCGTTGATTTTTACCAGTGACATATACGTAATCTTAACTTTTGAATTCAATACGTCGTTTCAAAAATGAAGGAGATAGTATCCCATTCGACCCGTTAAAACATCTACACAGTCCGTCAGCGTTTTGCCAGGGCCACGATATCCCGGACCTCCAAGACCTGTTTTTCATAACCCCTGGAGACCGATTTTATCATGGCTATACCCACCTCTCCCAACGTGGAGACGAATCCGGGAAACAGTTTTCGCAAAACCGGATAAAGCCAGGTAAAGGCCGCATATCCCTTAAGGGTGTTTTTTAATCCCGGGGTTGGTCTCATAAAACCGGGCCGGAACATATAAGCTTTTTTAAAGGGCAGTTGGATCAGGTGATTTTCCGTTTTTCCTTTCACTCTGGCCCACATGGACCGGCCTTTCTCCGTGCCGTCTGTCCCCGAGCCGGACACATAGCAAAAGATCATATCCGGGTTTAGCCTTGCCAGCACGTTCGCCACGTTCATCGTCAGATCATAGGTCAGGCGGTGGTATTGTTCTTCATTCAACCCGATGGATGTAACTCCCAGGCAAAAGAAACAGGCATTGTAGCCTTGCAACGACGCTTCGATGGAACCCAGGTCATAAAAATCTTTATGAATGATCTCCGTCAGTTTCGGGTGGACCACATTGCACGGCCTGCGGTTAATCACCAATACCGCTTCCACATCGGGATGTAAAAGACACTCGTGCAGTACGCCTTCGCCCACCATGCCTGTCGCACCGGTTATGATCGCACGAATTTTCATCTGGAAATTTATGGGATTTCAGACTTTATATCAACCACCAGCTCCGGAATCAACGTTTCATGATCTTGCAACTTCCTGTTCGCTTGGTATTGGACACCCTGACGATATAGTAACCGGGTTTCAGGTTAGTCAGATCCAGTGGTAATGCCTGATCGCCGTACGCCCCGGAAGTATACTCAAAAACTTTCTGACCCACGGAATTATTGATCTCAATCCGGCTTCCCGCTGACAATGGCTCCTTCAGGAGAATGGAGATTTCGCTCGCAAACGGATTGGGGTAGCAGCTCATTGCCATCTTTTCACCGTTTTCATCCGGTACATCGGTGATAACTTCTTCACCGATTTCACGTTCACCGGTAGCAAAATACACAGGCCACTTCGCTCCGGTAAAAAGGTTCAACGCGCTTCCGCTGGGAGAAATCTTGTCGGCATTGAGAAGAATGTAGTCGATCTTATACTCGTCGTTATTGTCAAGTGCGGTAAACGCCACACGTGAATCATTCTTATTGAATGAGGGCCACCCAAGTGAGTTGTTTTCCGCGATAACATTGACCTCGTTGGTCTCGATATTACAGCCCAGTACGGCGTACTCTTCCGTACCTTCGTCCACGTAGTCAAAGGCGATGATGTTTGGGGAGTTTTTCGCGAAGGAAGGGTTACCGATACTGACGCCGTCGGGCAGGCTTGAGAACAGTTTTTCAATTGCGCCGTCGGAAAACTCTTTCGCTTCACCATCCCACACGTGAATAAAGTTAACATCCCAATACTCGATATCAGCCCCTGTCGCATTATCTATCCTGTTAAAACAATCGTATACAAGGAACTCGCCGCTGTAGTCCCATTCCAGGGCGTCGGCGTACACAGGACCGGCGGAATTCACGCCTTCAGTATATGTAGGGTTATAAAGTTGAAATGTTCCCCATTGTTCCGACTCGAAATCATATACATGGATTTCGGGCTGCTGGGCGTTTGTTACGGCGGCGATCTTTGTTCCTCCTTTTGATACCACCACGTTTGACCAGATCTGTTCCTCTTGAAGGACATTTTCTACAGGATCATCGCCGGGCGCTGTAGTGATGACGTGAATGGTGTTGTCCGATGCGACAAAGACAGCAACGTCACCTCTATCCGTAATACTTGGCCTGCTTACAAAATCAGTCGTTGTCAGCGGTGTCAGGGTATTTCCATCTATCGTAGACCGGTAGAGTGTATTCGGGCTGGATTCGTCAGTGTTGTATACCAGTAAAAATTCGGTACCGGGATTACCGGGCAAGGTCTCGGTGTAGTCGCCACCCTGTCCGTTGGTGATACCTACAAAGTCGAATGCAAGCCCGGCTTGTGTCACTTCGTTGGAAGAAGTCCCAAACAAATCGCCCGCAGCTTTGATCACGGCAAGGCGGAGATCGATGAACTGTGAAGATTTTGTCAGGTAATCGTCAAGCGCTTTATAAAATACGTCTGCTGCTTTTTCTCTCGTAATCGCTTCAGCATACTTGAAAAATGCGTGGTTAGGAATACCGCTGTTCACATGAACACCGCCATTGTCCTCGTTTCCGGTATACGCTTCATTTTTGTGTTTCGGCTGATACCCGGGACTTGCCAGGCTGGTTCCGCCGTTGTGGGGGTCTGCCAGTGAGCGCAGCGCGCCGGAAGGAAATGCCGACGCTTTTACCACGTCTTCACCGATCAGCCAGTCGGCCGGATCCATCATCGATCCAAAAATGTCTGCCATCGATTCATTAATCGCGCCCGATTCGCCCTGGTATTCCAGGTTGGCGGTACTTTGAACGACACCGTGCGTCATTTCATGACCCGCTACATCGATAGCGCCGGCTAACGGTTTGAAGGCGGAATTGCCATTACCGTAAAACATAGCCTTACCGTTCCAGTACGCATTGTCCATGGCAGCGCCGTCCTCGTCGGGAACATTTACGATCGAGATGATGGTACCACCTTCACCGTCGATGGAATTCCTGTCGTGATTCGTCCTCCAGTATTCATACGCGACGCCGGCGTTAAAATGCGCTGACAGTGCTTTGGTCTGACTGGAAGTACCCCATACGTTGTTCGTCGATGTCGCATGCTGAATCGTCTGGTTGTCGCCGAATGTGTTATTCATGTCGATCGTGAGGATTCCGCCGATGGGTTCATCGGGAAGAACCGACCCGACAGGGTTATACATCGGCCGGGAGATATCCACCATGAAAAAAGTACTTCCGCCCTGATAGGTATTCACGGTACGTGAAACACCGTTCAGATCCGGGCCTGTAGCCGTCCGCGGACCGTCCGCGGCACAAGTGCTCTCAAAGCGATGAAGAACGGTACCGGTAGACGCATTAACAAAATATTCCCATCGTTCATGTATGGAAGGGCAATACACGATATGGTATGCCAGCACATATGTTTTTACCAGTCCTTTGTCCGGGTAAATACACAGTGTCGCCTTTGGTTGGTCGTACTGAACGAGTTTTTTCAGGGCAGGTGACATCGGCCGCACAATCCTGCTCCTCGACAGGTCTGCAGCCGCCTTTTGAACGGCGAATTGTTCAGTGACAACGGGATGGATATCCAGTTCTTCCCTGATCAAATGATAGTTACCGTTGAATGCCTCACCCTCGCCGAAGGAATTCAGATGCACAATAACCTCGCTGCCATACACCGGAATCCCTTTATATTGCTGGTTCAGCCTGACGTGGATCCCGCTGTTCCTGTCGTTTTTGATACGTTGTATGGAAAAGTCCCGTTCCGGTTCTTCCAGTTGCAGGACTGATTTAAGTTCTGTCAGATAACCCTGTGTGGCCGTTGTAACGTCTTTCACGACGGAAGACCTTACACCGTTGTTATTCCTGGGTGACGAAATAAAGGAAGGTAGTCCGGTCTCGCGCGAATAGAAGACCTTTTGTTTACGTTGTAGTTGAGGGAATGCCAGCGCCTGCGGAAGGACCGGGCTGGAGGATATTTTATTCCGTCCGGATTTTTTAACAGCAGAACCGTTAATCGTAACCGCGCGTAATGCGGAGGTATTTACCTGGATATTCTTTTTTTTCTTCGAATCGAAGCCTTGCTGCGCCTGAATTGACGGTACCAGAGCGAAGGTCAACAGTGCAAGGAAGCATAGCCGGTATAATTTTTTCATATGAGGGTTTTTTTAAAAGACTACTTACGTGGTTCGGAAGTAAAAGTTAGGTGCTTTAGCTTGTCGTTTATTTTCTGGAAAAGTTTTTTTACATCATCGGGAACCGGGTGATCAGCAGATCCCCAGACAATCTTCGTTTCATGCCCAGGGTCCATCACCGCGATCGATGAATACAGGTTTCCGGGATGATTAAACTCCGGGTAGGCACGTATCAACGCATCGGCGCGTCTGAAATATTTCCTGGCGGTACACTTCTTTATTGTTGCGCGCTCATCATAGGTAACCTCAACCGTACCTTTCCCTTTTTTAACTGTTCCATCACGATCGATTTTATAAACGGTCGACGTCCCGGCAATACCGCCACCGTTACTGATCAGAAGGGTTTTCTCCTGTGCGAAAAGGGCCGGAATTCCTGCCAGAGTAAGTGAAATAAAGAGGAGGAGCTTCATGGTGCCTGAGGTAAATACGATCAAATAACCGACATTTTTCCGGGAAAATACATCCCATAAAAATGGGATATAATCCATTTATTCACACTCTAAATGCCGTAAAAATGTATAGATCCGCGAAAAACAGGGGGTTGGTCGCGCCAGTCTGAAATTTGAGGAAACGAGCAACCCGGCATAGCGGGCTGACAGGCAAGATCTTACTGCTATTGTTCCGTCGTCAGCGCCAGTATGGCACCTTCGAGGCGTTCGTCAACTCTGATCTGACAAGCCAGGCGGCTATGGGAATCGGCACTGGGCAGCGTATCCAGCATGTCCAGTTCATTGGCAGACGGCTGTGGTAGCTTTCCGAGACCTTCTTTCACCCGCACATGGCACGTGGCGCACAAGGCCATTCCTCCGCACGTTGCGGGGATCGGATAATCGGACGCTTTCAGCACCTCCATTAAAGTCAGGCTTATGCCTTCCGGGACTTCAACCGTTTTTAATGTCCCGTCGGTATCCTCAACCTGAAACGTGATCATTCTTACGGTGTCGTCGGTTTTTACCTGCATCGTCATAAGGGTCCGTTATCAAAACGTGTTTATGCCATTTACGGTGGTGTATTTGAAGGTTGCTTTCCTGTCGGGATGAACAAACCGGAATGCGCTTTGCGCCATAAGCGCTGCTTCATGGAATCCGCACAGGATCAATTTTAATTTTCCGGGATAGGTGTTAATATCTCCGATGGCAAAAATGCCCTCGATGTTGGTCGAGTAGTCAACGGTATTCACTTCGATAGCATTTTTATCAAGGTGCAGTCCCCATTCAGCGATCGGTCCCAGTTTCGGGCTGAGTCCGAACAGTGGAATCAGATAATCGGTTTCGATCTGAGTTTGCTGCTTTTCATTATTCGTATACGTAACGGATTTCAGGACGCCGTTACCATGAAGGCTCTGAAGGTTCGAGTTCAGGAGCAGGTTGATCCTGCCCTCCCGGGCCAACTGCGCGACTTTCCCGGCAGAGTCCGGTGCTCCGCGAAACGCTTCATTCCGGTGGATCAGCGTAACACTGCTGGCAAGGTCCGAGAGGTAGATCGTCCAGTCCAAAGCCGAATCTCCTCCACCTGCGATGACGAGTCGTTTATTGCGGAACTGTTCGGGGTCTTTCACCATGTAGACAACACCCTTGCCTTCAAAATCCGTGAGATGCTGAAGTTCGGGTTTACGTGGTTCAAAACATCCCAACCCGGCGGCAATCACAACGGCCTTGCAACGGATAGTTGTTTCATCCGAGGTAGTAAGCAGAAAATTGCCATCATCGTTTTTTCCGAGACCCACGATCTTTTCTCCCAGCGTAAACGTCGGCTTGAACGGCTCTATTTGTTTGGCGAGGTTACTGATCAGTTCCTGGGCCTGTACTTCGGGAAATCCCGGAATGTCATAGATGGGTTTCTTCGGGTATATCTCAGTGAGCTGGCCGCCGATCTGGGGCAGAACGTCGATCACATGGCACCGCATTTTCAACAATCCGGCTTCAAATACTGCGAATAAGCCTACCGGTCCCGCGCCGATAATGGCGATATCTGTTTCAACGGCTTTCATTGTTTATGTTTTGTTAGCTTAAAATTAGTATAATTATTATTAGTACAACAACTAAATCAATCTATTATAACGGCATACCCCGTGTTTTCGGTTCATTTACCCCAGGTTATTGTAGATGGTATTGAGGATTTTTTTGAATGTATTAAAATCCTTTTCGGAAAGGCCTTCCCATGCTTTTAATCTCACATTCCTGACCTTAGGCTTGAGGAATTCTACCTTTTTTGTGCCTTCTTTCGTCAGCCTGACGATAAAGCTTCTGCGGTCGGAAGGATGCAATACCCGTTCCGCGAGTTTTTTCTTGCAGAGCAGATCAATGATCCTGGTAAGCGTCGGATTATCCTTGTTTATAAGCTCAGCCAGGGCATTTTGTTTCATTTCCTCGTTTTCATAGAGGTGTTTCAAAACCAACCACTGATCGACAGTGACATTAAAACCAAGCTCCTTGAATTGCTGCTGCGCGTATTGTTTCACTCTCCTCGCCGTTCGGTCCAGCAACAGGGAATAAGCATTGTAGGAATCTTCGTTCATGAGTACGAATAATTAGCATAGCAAATATTACCCGGTACCGACAGAACGCCAAACGACATCGCCCTTTTTGATTTAAATCCTGTTACCATCTACGGCTTCAGTTGCCGTTCGATCTTTCTTAATCCATCCAGGTTACGCCGCAATACGTTCTCAACATCCTCGGTCTCGATATGACCAAGAATCCCGATAGAACCCTTAAAATGACTCTCCTGCAATTCCTTTAACATCTCCGCTTCCCTGTCACCTTCTCCCACCGTCAGGATCTGAGGTCCCTCTTTCTTCATTCCATTAATGTTCACCGTCCAAAGCCAGGGGCTCATGCTGGCCAGGAGTGCAGGAAACGACTCGATTTGCGCATGACCATGGTGAAAGTTATAGATCAGTCCCATTTTTTTTGACTTCAAGCGCTTCAGGATCTTTATCTGGTTCGCGGGCTCCCCGAACCAATCCCCGTGGTTATACAGGCCTATACCCGATACGATACCCGACGTTCGCTGCTCCAGGTACTTCAGCATTTCAACGCCTTTCTCAACCTTTGTATCATCCGTAGCATATTCGAAAAAATTGTTATTGAACCCTACCCAGAGTTGCGTTTTCAACCCTGAAGCTTTCAGGATGGACAATAACTTTTCATTGTCTTCACTTAGTTTGCCGGGCGCATCCGCTCCTTTATCGATCCACATCCAGACTGCGGCTATCCGGAGTCCATTTTGCCCCGCCAGCCTGATTTCGTCCCCGAACGACTCAAGGTGCTGATGCCTCCAGTCATACGCATACTGCGTAAAATTCAATCGCTTCAGCATTTCTATCCGCTGCTGCGGGTTCCTGTTCTGATTGTCAAAAGGCACGATGCACCACGCCACCAGATTTTTCTGCGCAAATAGTTCTTGATCTCCGCGTTGCTTTTGCGCCGATGCGGGATGGATGGACGCAAGTGCCGTAACGGCGGCCAGTACATATATGCGAAGCGTATTTGTGTGCACCCGGTTCATATACTTTGGTTTTAATAATCGACCTGAATGTAAAGATATTGGCGCTGTGCCACAAACCCGCATATTCCAAGCGGTTAAGGACGTAAAAATAAAACCCGGAACATTGTCCGGGTTTCCATCCTAAAGACTTAGGAAAATCATTTAACCTCGTATCGGATGGTCTTGCCGTTCTTGGTCGTCAGTGTGACCATACTGTCGCAGGTGCCGTCACCATAATCCACCGTCAGTTCACGCTCGCCATGCTTAATGAATTTTTTACCGGCCACAGGGATGATAATACCTGCCTGTGCGCATGAACGGTCGTAGACAAGAGGCTCCGTGATCTCAATGAGATAGCCCCGGCCATTGCACCATGTACCTTGCGCGTTACCATATATAATCAGGCGATCAAGCAGATTGTTGCTATGACGCTCATGATGTCTTCGTCTGTTGGCTTCGCGTGTCGCGATCCTGCCGTCCGGCCACGAGAGCCTTCCTCCTACCAGCGTCGCGTCGCTTACCAGAAGCGAATCAGTAACACTGATCACGGTAACAATGCGGGTACCTTCGACGGTCACACCATTAATTGAATAATCGGAAAAAGTAAAGCTCCAGTATGAACCCTCCGACAGGAGTGAACCATTGCGTTCGACAACGATGGCACCTTTCCTTACATTCCCGTTGGGATCGGTACATCCGCTGCCAAAATCCACGGTAAGCCTGCCTGCCGCTTCGTTTCCTGAAAAAGATAATTGCGCACAAGCCATTCGCTGGTCTTCCATCGCCCGCCCACTCGCAAGGGAAGTTTCCGATTCAAGCGCAACGCTCACCATATCGTCAGCGTCGTCAAAATAATAATCATCCGTCGCATCGAGCGATACACTGGCCTGGTCTTCGTCCGGCTGTGCGGGAGCGGTTTCTTCATTGTCACATGAAACAAAGAGCATTGTCATCATACACAGTCCGAAAAAAACCATTGCTTTGATCTTTGCCTGTGTGGCTGTCTTGATTGTAGTTTCCATATTTTTTTGTTTTGATCCGGACCCTTTAGAGGCCATGGCATTCCAAAAGTTTAATGCCTTACGGAGAAAAAACAAAAAAGATACTTCCTGTCCCGCCCGTTATCAACGCGTCGACTTCCTGAGACGCGAACGACGACAAAAGGTTTAATCGTCAGAGTCAAATGTGACGGATAAATGAAAAGACCCGGGGAATCCTAGACCTTCTTCGGGGGAAGTTCGAAGGCGGTCGCGTCGTGCTCAAAGTGTCCTTTGTGTGAGCCGTCACAAAAGGGCTTATTCGCCGACCTGCCACAACGGCACAACGATACGATCGTTCGGCCCTGGAGTCCATAGGTATTGCCGTGCATATCGACAATCTCAAAGTCACCATCAACTTTAACTGATCCGTTGCTGTTTATCGTAAGCTTAGTCTTGGTCATAATGATATTTTTATTTTACCGGATGTTGTAATTCCGGGCAAGGTAGTTAAATAGAAGTTGCCCGCTTGTTCCGGCCCTCAAAAAACCGGAAAAACAGCAACCATCCGCTCCATAAACAAACCGGTCTCTTAAATAATGCGGCTTATTTATTATTTTCATTCCTGGGTGTACATGGACTTGTATGTACACCCAGGCGGGCTAATGACAATAGGAGGAGAAATCACATCATTAACCTACATTGCCTTCCGGAGAAAGGCCGTATGTTCTTATTTTCCAACATCACAATAATCTTGAGCTTATGACTACAAACAAAAGTGACAACACCTCCGGGCGCAGGCGATTTGTAAAATCCCTGGCGTCCATTCCGCTGTTCACTGCGGGAGTGACCGGTACTCCGTCCCCGCGGGTGGAAAGTACGGTGACCGGAGCTTCCGGCGCCCCGTCGCTGAAAGTAAGCCTCAATGCGTTTTCATTCAACGGCCCGCTTAGCGCCGGACAAATGACTATCGACAACATGATGGAATTTTGCTCCGAAAAAAAATTTTACGCCGTGGATATCACGGCATACTACTTTCCCGGATACCCGGCCGTCCCCAGTGACGAATACCTGTATCATATCAAACGAAAAGCTTTTGGTCTCGGTCTTGAAATAAGTGGAACGGGTGTCAGGAACGACTTTACGGAACCCGACGAAGCAAAAAGGCGGGAGAGTATCACGCTGGTGAAGAATTGGATCGAAGCGGCGGAAAAAATAGGCGCACCAGTGATCCGTATCTTCTCGGGCAACAAAAAAACAGATGGAAGCCCCAGGTCAAAGGTTATGGAATGGATGATCAACGATATCCGGGAATGCGTCGCGTTTGGAAAAAAACACGGTGTGGTCGTGGCCATTCAAAACCACAACGATTTTATCATGACTGCTGACGACGCCATTGCTTTCATCGACACGATCAAAGATGAGTGGTTCGGTTTAATTCTCGACACGGGAAGCTACCGGGCCGGCGATCCATACGTTGAAATTGAAAAGACAGCACGTTATGCAGTAAACTGGCAGATCAAGGAAAAAGTATTTGAAGGAGGAAAGGAAGTTGATGTCGACATGGACCGGTTGATCCGGATCATCAAGGCGTCGGGTTATAGGGGTTATATTCCACTGGAAACCCTGGGAGAAGGAGATCCCAAATTAAAGATCACAGCCTTGCTGGACAGGATCAACAGATCGCTGGCAAATGTTTAATCAAAAAAAACAATGAAAAATAATATGGAAAAACAAGCCTGGGAAAAAGATCTTGGACGCCGCAGGTTTCTGACAGCGGCAGCCGCGGGTCTTGGAATGGCGATAGCGCCACAATGGAGTCACGCAGCGGGTGGTCAGCAAAAGTTGACCATCCAGCAGGTAATTGATCTGATCTTAAAAGAAATACCAGGTGCTCCCTTTAGTCAGACGGTTGACACGATAAAGTCCGGGGATGGTAAACAAACCGTTACCGGTATCGTAACGACTATGTTCGCCACGATAGAAGTAATCGGGCAGGCTGCGTCTCTCGGCGCCAATTTTATCATTGCACACGAACCGACGTTTTATAACCACCTGGATGATACATCGTGGCTGGAAAACGACCCCGTATTCCAATACAAGCGCGACCTGTTAAAGAAACACAATATTGTTGTTTGGCGTTTTCACGACTACTGGCATACACATCGTCCTGACGGTGTGCTGATGGGTGTACTGACAAAACTCGGCTGGCAAAATTTATATAATCCCGAAAACCCGAGGATCATCGTTCATTCCCCGGTCACCTTGGGAGAGATCGTAGAACACTCCAAGAAGAGCCTTGGTATCCGTCAGGTCAGGATCATTGGTGACAAGGCGCAGGTGTGTAAACGGATTGCCTTGCTTCCCGGCGCGGCCGGAGGCAGATCTCAAATCCAGGTTCTTCAAAAGGAGAAGCCGGATGTGTTGGTAGTTGGGGAGGTCAGCGAATGGGAGACGGCCGAGTACGTCAGGGATGCTCAGCGCATGGGAACACCGTTGTCACTTATCGTACTGGGCCATGCCGAAAGCGAAGAGCCGGGAATGGAATGGCTGAAACCCTGGTTACAGCCCCGGGTGGGAAATATAACAGTCAGTCATATCGCTTCGCACAATCCGTTTATGGAAGCATAGGGATAGAATCACACACCGCTTCGAACGGGGCGGTGTGTGATTTGATTTTTAAAACTGGTGGAATCCCGCGGAAATAAATTCAAGTACCGTTGGTAACGCCGTTCTCCAGTACGTCCAGGTATGACCTCCGTTCTGGATCCGGAATTCATGGGGAATCTCTTTTTTCCGCATAGCGATGTGGATCAATGAATTTCCTTCGAACAAAAAGTCGTCGTCGCCGCAGTCGATATACCACCTTACGGCTTTCTTCTGATCCTCCGGCATTGCGTTTACCAGTTCGAGGGCGCTATATTTCTTAAACCATGCTCCAAGTTGCTCATCTGTTGCCGTTTGTTTTTGTCTTTCCAGCCAATTTTTGGCATCGTCCAGGGAAAGCGGACCCGTGCTTGCGCTGAGGGGGCAGGCACTGGAAAACAATTCCGGGTGATGAAGTGCAAAGTAGAAACTTCCACCACCTCCCATTGACAACCCTGCTACGGCGCGAAAACGTTTTTCGGTTTTTATGCGGTACGTTTTCTCGATAAAAGGCATAAACTCCTGGAAGAAAAAATCTTCGTAACGCCATTCCCCATTGGCGGTATTCACATAGCCGCGGGTACCTGTATTCGCATCAGGCATAACGATGATCATTGGCGTAGCCGTTCCATTTTCGATTGCTTTGTCTGTAATGTGTTGAACCTCTCCAAACTGCACCCATCCGGTCTGATCATCCCCGCCGCCATGCAGCAGGTAAAGAACGGGGTAGCTCCTGTTAGACGTTTCGTAACCCGGAGGAAGATAGATCGCGTATTTTCTTTCTCCTTTTAATATTTTACTGGTCATGGACAGGTTGTCCTGAACCTTGCTGATCTGCGCTGAGGCCGCGAAATATACGAGGCACACGGCCAGCAACATTATTGTCTTTTTCATCGTGTGAATTGGTTGTTTATTAAAAATAAGTTGGACGAATGTGATTACCCAAAAGCTTTGACAGGTTGCAGCCCGTCAGGAACAATGGTAGAAAGACAGTGTAAAAGGAATATCCACACCCCTTAATTCGCCAGCTCGACCTTAACCTTTATCTTTTTGATCTTCTCGTCTTTGATCTTCGTGAGCACCTTGTTAACCAGCGAGGTTTTTACCGAAACATAGGAAGCATGATCGAGCGTCGTAATGAGGCCAAGTTCGTCCCCTTGCAGACCTCCTTTTTTCATCAGGAGCCCCGCAATATCGCCTTTGTTCACCTTGTCTTTTTTTCCGGCGCTTATATAAAGGCAGGCATATTTTGGCGGAGGGGGGAGCTGAAGGGGTTTGTTCAGTTTCAATTCACCGATGGAACGATCGATATAATCCGGTAATGATTCGTCTTCAGCCAGGATCAAATAGGCGTCGCCGTCGGCGTGCATACGGGCTGTCCGCCCATTGCGGTGCACGAATTCCTGGTGGTGAACAGGAAGCTGGTAGTGGACCACATGCCTGATCTCGGGAATATCGAGGCCACGCGCCGCGAGATCCGTAGCAATAAGAACGTTGTGCGAGCCACCTCTGAACCGGATAAGGTTTTTTTCGCGATCGATCTGTTCCATGGCGCCGTGAAATATCCCGTGCGCAAACTTATGCTGCTGAAAAAGCGCGCTGATCCGTTCAACCGCTTCACGGTGATTGCAAAAGATCAGGCACACCTCCTGGTTGAACGTCGCTACAAGCCGCATCAGGGTTTCAACCTTGTCGGTAGCCTTTGTACGGACCAGCATCAGTTTCAATTTCGATTCGACATCGTCCTTCAAAAAATTCAGCGTTTCGGGTTTAAAAGGAGGTAAAAAATCCGGAAGGGTCTCAAGCTTCGTGGCGGAAGTGAGTAAGTGTTTCTGCTTGCCGCTGAAAGACCTGAATATCACTTTCAGTTGCTCATGAAAACCCATTTGCAAGGATTTATCGAATTCATCCAACACAACCATTTTAATCGTAGAAGGATCGAATGATTTACGCCCGATATGATCGGCCAGCCGCCCGGGTGTACCGATAATTACAGCAGGCGCTTCACTCAGGCTGCTTTGTTCAATTTTTGCGGAATGTCCCCCGTAACAGCAACTTACTTTATAAGGGGTCTTCATACTTCTGAAAACCTGTTCAATCTGGAGTGATAATTCGCGGGACGGAGCAATGATGATCGCCTGAACCGTGCGTTCATCAGGTTTCAGCGTGTTAAGAACAGTCACCAGGAATGCAAGCGTCTTGCCGGAACCTGTCGGGGCGAGAAGCACTACGTGATCGGAGGTCGCGGTTTTTTCAATGACTGCAATTTGCATGGCATTGAATGCGGGTATGGAAAGATTCTTAAGGAGATCGCTGTGTACGGTGTTCAGTTCGTTGTTCATGGGTCAAAGGTACGGTTATCCCATCTCTTTCCGTCGACTTCTTTTTCCTGGGTTGAATAAAAAAAGTGTGACATAAAACGCAGCAGAACCCAAAGGCCTTCCGCAATTCGACGCCACACTACAACCTGATATCACGGCTAAAAATTGAACATCATTACCCACCTCTTCTTCCGGCACCTTTTGATTCCTTCAGCCAGGTTTGCACTCTCAAAACCCACCGTGGAAACAAGTGCCGCCTTGTAAGATTTGATGGCTTTTGCATACTCCTGTTTTAGTTCGTACGCATGGGCGATACCCTCCAGGAAAGCCACCCGGTTGGCGTTCTTTTTCGTCAGGCCTTTTTCAAAAACTGCGAGTGCTTCGGTGTTACGTCCCATCCGGACATACAGGTTACCCAGGTGCAGGTACGGCGCCATAAAGGCGGCATCGAAATGGATGGCCAGTTTCAAATGCAGCTCGGCTTTTTCCGTATCGGCCGTGTAATACATGTATGCCCAACCGATATGGTTATGAAGACTTCCGTATCCAGGCTCTTCGTACAACAGGTTTTTCAAAAGTTCCAGACCATTTTCGACCTGGTTATTGTGAATAAGCGTTTCCGCTTCCGTCATGTATTTTTCGATCCATTCTATTCTCATAAAATTTACAGGTTAATGTCAGTTCCCGGCTAACATCCGGGTGTACCGAACATTAACCAGGCTAATCCTCCGCGGGTGAATGATCACCACACATCCTTACAATCTTAGGGGTAAACATCCCCAGTACCTCGACCAATTCATCCTGAGAGCGCATCACTTGCAGGATATCCTTGTATGCCATTGGCGCTTCGTCGAGTCCGCCACCCACCAGCTGAACACCGGCTCTCTGCAATTCGTCGCTAACCATTTTAACGGTGATGCTATGCTTTGCCATGCTCCTCGACATGGTCCGTCCGGCGCCATGCGATGCAGAGTTTAATGAATGGCTGTTGCCCTTGCCCCGCACGACAAATCCAGGCGCCGTCATCGATCCCGGGATAATGCCGAGTACGCCCTCTCCTGCAGGTGTCGCTCCTTTCCGGTGAACGATCACTTCCGTTCCGTCATCCATGTTTTCCTTCCACGCAAAATTGTGGTGGTTCGCTACGCGGAACAAGGCATCCTCACCCAACGCTCTGCCAACACGCTGGTGTATCTGTTCGTGGTTGGCCGCCGCATAATCGCCGGCCAGGCTCATCGCAAGCCAGTATTCCTGACCCGGCTCGCTATCGAGGTCCAGCCAGGCAAGGTCGGCCGCCTCGCGGGGAAGCAGGCAGATCTCTTTAGCCAACCGGGTGTAATGCCGGGCGATCTCGGCACCCAGCCCACGTGAACCGGAGTGCGACAAAACTGCCAGGTAATTTCCGGCTGCCAGTTTCCATACATTGGCCTCCGGCAAGCTTACCAAACCGAACTCGACAAAGTGGTTTCCGCTTCCGGAAGATCCGATCTGCCGGGCTGCACGACCTTTGAGTTTTTTGAGCAATGTGATCTCGTCAAACACCTTCCGGTCGAGCACCTCATGTGCCATTGGCCGCTGAAACAATTCACTTCCGAAACAAGTATTGTCCAGCAGTATTTCGTTTAACCGGCTCCTGTTCCGTTCCAGGTACGATTCGTCCAACGGATACACCGTGAGGCACATCCTGCACCCGATATCAACACCCACACCATAGGGGATAACGGCGTTCCTTGTCGCCAATACTCCACCAATAGGCAAACCATAACCCTGGTGCGCATCGGGCATTAACGCACCCCCTACTGTAACCGGTAGTTTCATCGCGATTTCCATTTGGTTACGCGCCCCTTCTTCAATTCCCATCGCGCCGTAGATCGAATAGCTGATCCTGTTCTTAAGCAGGTCATGGGTACGGAACTTCTTTTCGGATGGAAGCAAAGCCTGGGCAACACCTGTCCATACGGAGTCTTCCACGAACGCCCTGGGGTTTTCCAGCACTGCCTTCAGCATCCTGAAAATTTCCTGCTTTTCGCTCCTCCGGAAAAATTTCAACACGGTATTGATAGCAAGGCCCACAGCCTTCCCCTCCGGATAACCGAGCTTAACCAGATCCTTTCCGCTTAACATCTTCCTTTTCATAATTCCTCCCTTTCCGCTCTGACTCAACAAAGCATATACGCTTACCTTTTCAGGCCTTTTTTACACTAAAACATTTTCATTGATAAATAAAAAACCCGGACGATGCCCGGGCTTTCAGCTATTGATCGGAAAAGATCAACTGAAAATCCGGGGGAACTGCCGATGGGCAGAAGTTGGGTTGCTTAAATATCGGTTTGCTCTTTCTTTCAGCATGATGCAAAGATAGCCCGGTTATTTTCTGAATTCAAAATGATTGTCAAATTAAATTTTCTTTCAACGGTCATCTAAAGCTAACCCAGATGGATGTGTTGCCGAAAATTTCATAATTTGATAACGATGGAATTTAAACGGATAATGCCTTGCGCCGACCTTGAAGATGTCGTCGATTGCTTTTGGATGATCACGGACGAACAGGCAGAACCCATCGAACAAAAGATCATACCTGACGGCTTTCCGGAAATAATTTTTCATTTCGGCGACCCGTACCAGATCAGGATCACAAAAGACTGGGAACTGCAAACAGACAATCTTTTGGCCGGCCAGATCACACGCCATTTTTTTCTTCGGAATACCGGGCGATCGGAAACTTTAGGCATTAAAATGAAGCCAGCGGCTATTACCCGTTTATTTGATATATCCATGCATGATGTTACGGACCGGGTGGTCCCGTTGAAAAGTAAAATTCAGGAAGGTCTCCCCGATGTAGCTCTGCTGCGCTCCTTGCGCGACGATGCAGAACGGGTCAGGATTATTGAACAGGCGCTGAAGAAATTTCTACACGGGCCCGCTCCGAATACCTGGATCGAAAAGGCAGTCGATGCCATCTTTGAGACCAGGGGACTCACACCCGTAGCAAGATTGTGTTCCATTGCAGGAACTGGTGAACGTCAGCTTGAACGTGCGTTCCGAAAATACATCGGGCTTTCTCCAAAATTTTACGCGCGTATTATCCGCTTCAGTCATATTTTCCAGCTGATCCACAAAAAAAAACTGAACGGCAGTGAACTGGGGCTGGAAGCAGGTTTCTACGACCAGTCGCATTTTATTAAGAACTTTAAAGCATTTACCGGCGAAGATCCGTCGCGTTATTTTTTCGACCAGCAGACACTGGCAAATTTCTTCCTGAAAAAATAAATTCCTGTATGTCGGGTTTGTACAATACAACGTGTGGTATGGCAGCTACTTTTGATGAAATTTTAAAATGTATGAAAAGCACGTGTTTGTTGATTTTACTTTTTTGTATCGCAGTACCGCTGTATGGCCAGGCCGGACGGGCTGCTGCCGGAGACATAAATAAGCTTAAGTGGATAGAGGGGACGTGGGTACGAACAAACAATAAAGCAGGGCAGTCAGGTGAGGAAAAATGGGTAATGGAAACACCCCGGGAACTACTTGGCTACGGTTTTACCATGAAAGGCACGGATACTCTTTTTGTAGAAAAAATGAGGATCCTTTTCCGAGGCGATCGCCTTTGCTATGTGGCCGATGTGCCGGAAAATCAAAAACCGGTGTACTTCGAACTAACCGAAATAACAGCCACCGGTTTTATATGTGAAAATCCCGCGCACGACTTTCCCAAAAAGATAACGTACGAACACAAAGGCGAGGTCCTCAAAGCAACTATTTCCGGTGACGGTAAAGCCATCGACTACTTTTTCAGGCGAAAGTGATTAACGGCTTAGGTGCACGGACGGGCAAGGGTGGTTGTTTCGGCTTCATCATGTATCTTTAGGCATCTTTTTATGGGTGCAGGTATTCTACTCATTCACTGTCAAGACAGGCCGGGGCTCGTTTACCGGATCACACAGATCATTTTTGATCACCGGCTCAATATCATCAGCAACGGCGAATTCGTAGAGCGAAACTTCAACCACTTTTTTATGAGAACCGAGTTCTCGGGTGATTATGATCCCGTGAAGTTGCTGGGCGACCTGAGACAAACCCTTCCGGGTGATGCGGATATCAGATTGAGCAAGAAAGAAAAAAGGGACATCTGCATACTGGTGACAAAAGAACATCACTGCCTGGGAGATCTGCTCATCCGTAACAATTTTCACGAGCTGGATGTAAAAATCTGCTGCGTTATCAGCAACTATCAAAACCTGGAAGAATTTACCGGGAAGTTTAATATCCCCTTCCACTATATTTCTCATGACGGCAAGAGCCGTGAGGAGCACGAATCGGAAGTACTTGGGAAACTGAAGGAGTACAATCCTGATTTTATTGTATTGGCTAAGTACATGCGGGTTTTAACGGCCGCATTTGTCGCGCAGTTTTCGAACCGGATCATCAATATTCATCACTCATTTCTCCCTGCGTTCGCCGGTGCAAACCCCTACCTGCAGGCCTATGACAGAGGTGTAAAGATCATCGGCGCAACCGCACATTTCGTAAATGAAAACCTCGATGAGGGTCCGATCATTGCGCAGAGTGTTATACCGGTAGCGCATACCCATAGCGCAAGGGAGATGGCTCAGGCGGGAAAAGACGTGGAAAAGATCGTGCTGGCGCGATCGCTCAAACTGGTGCTTAGCGATCGTGTTTTCGTTTATCGGAACCGGACTATTATTTTTGACTAACGCTGGTCGGAAGATCACTTCACAACCAGCATTTTTTTAACATCTGCGGTACTGTTATCAACCTGAAGACGGTAAAAATACAGTCCGTTCTGAAGGGACTGCGTGGATAACAAATATTGATACGCGTTGGGCTGCTGATCTTCTTTTACAACGGTCTCTATCTCTTTTCCAAACACATCATAAAGCGTCAGTGTAACAAAGCCGGGGCGGTTAAGGTGATAAGAAATAGTGGTGCTTCCGGGCGACGGGTTAGGGTAGTTCAGCAAGTTTGTGACGGGTTTAACCTCATCACCTGCCCCCAGGACGGAACTCAGGTTTTCATCCATCCAGGATAACCGGTTGATGAAAAAGGTCTTCATATAATTTACTTCCATCGGGTAGGTGACACGCGTTTCAAATCCGGGTGTGCTGCGGAAGAGTTCGGTACCCAAGGTCGGCCATTTTGAAAAATTCCTTGCCTGCGATTCGTTGAGCAATGTCGCCACGCTGTCGATAAAGTTCGTCAGGCGGGATGTTTTAAAAGGTCCCGCGCGAAGTTCGATCCACCGTTGCCCGAGCCTGTTCCGGAATACGGGTTCATTAAACAACTTCGGCCAAAATGCAGGTGTCTCCTCAATAGGTTTCAGAATATTCCACTCCTCGTAATTCGGGCCATCGTTATAGGTGGAGTTGCTAAGGGCCTGGTCAAAATCCCAGGCAGGGCCTGCTTTCAATTTACCAGACCTGTCTTTGTGAAAGTAGCTGCTGAATCCATAGGCGTCGGAGTTCTTGGCCGCTTCCTGAAGCAAAATTTCATCGATAAAAGAATCAACATCGATCCATGCGGGATAACCGGAGGATGGATCATCAAAGTCCGCGCTGTTCATTACCTCCCTGAAGTCGTCATCGTATTTTCGGATAAAAGCTGTCTGTTCCGGGGTTATGACATCCCAGTTGGGGTAAATAAATCTTCGCCTTTCGCCAAACTCCTCACCTGACTGGGATACCTCGTAAATGTATCCCCCGGTAAGGGGCTCCCCCTGATTATCCGTGTTTGCAAGCTTCGTAATATCGACCCGTTCCTTATCCCTTTTTATCTTTTCCTGCAGGATATAAACACCCTGGTAGACACCATTCAAAACCAACTCACAGTGTATCGTACGACTCGCCCACCGGTCGATACTTCGCGACATAAAGTATACTAACGGATCCCGCATGAGGGTTTTATCAATGTAAGCGGCATTCAGGATCCAGTCCGATTCGGAAGGCATGCCCAGCAGGCTGGTTTTCAGGTCCGACCCGGATTCATCCCATGTCTCAAAATTGTAGGATTTTTTCGGAAAAGACTGGGAAGCATTACCTCTTAGTTCAATCCCAATCAAGCCATCATAGTTGTTAAACGGCCCGATCACGGCGTTCCTGCTGCCGGTTCCATTGTAGACAATTCCCATATGGGCCGTCGTTTTTGGGTCATCCGTGATCGGCTGACCTTGGGTATCGATAACAACAACAGGTAAATTGGAAGAAGTGAAGGTTTGGGCATGAAGCTGACATAAGCTCAGCAGAACCAACCATGGAACAGCACGCATAAATCGGGATTAAAGCCTTACCAAAATAGTCAAGTCCACGCGTCTTGCAAACACAACTCTGTATTTTAAATCGTGTACCTGACGGAGTTGGTCAAAATCTTCGGGGCAAATAGATACGCCGGAGTTGTGCCATGTAACCGGAGATCGCTTTTTTTACCTGTAAATTCATTGCCGCCGGTACCAAAAATGGTTTCCGGGTAACAATATCAATTGTATCTTAATATCGACAATCCAATGGAGTCGGATGTTATAAAGAGAACACCAGCAACTATGTCCCGTATTTACCTTTTCCCCGTAACTGTTGTTATTTTAAGTTTAGCTTGGCACATCCGGATAACCGCACAGCCAATTTCGCTGCACCCTGATAACTCCCATTATTTTCTTTACCATGAAAAACCTGTCGTACTGATCACATCAGGTGAACATTACGGGGCGGTTATCAACCTCGATTTTGATTTTATCCCATACCTGCGGGAGCTGAATTCCAGGGGGCTTAATCTGACCCGCACGTTTACCGGTGCGTACGTCGAGCCACAGGGCGCATTCAATATCGCGGAGAATACGCTGGCGCCGCCATCCGACCGTTTCATATGCCCATGGCAGCGCAGTAACGTAACGGGTTATTCAAATGGTGGTAATAAATTTGACCTTGATCGCTGGAATGACGCTTATTTTTCGCGGTTGAAGGATTTTGTGTCAGCAGCACAAAAAAACAATGTGATCGTTGAACTCGCACTGTTTTGTCCATTCTACGAAGAAGTGCAGTGGAAGCTGAGCCCGATGAATGCAATCAATAACATCAATAAGACCGGTGACATCTCCAGAGAGGATGTTTATACACTTGACAAGAGCGGCAACCTGCTTTCCAGGCAAAACGACCTCGTCCAAAAAATAGTAACAACGTTAAAAGACTTTGACAATGTTATTTATGAGATTTGTAATGAGCCCTATTTCGGCGGCGTTCAAATGGATTGGCAACATCACATCGCATCCCTGATCAGCGCAACGGAAAAAAGTCTTGGCGTCCGTCATTTGATCTCCCAGAATATCGCTAATGATTCGGCCCTGATCACAAATCCACATCCCGATGTTTCGGTGTTCAATTTTCACTATGCCACTCCACCTACAGCCGTTCGTCAAAATTACCATTTGAATAAAGTAATCGGGGACAACGAGACCGGATTTAAAGGGCAGAAAGACAGTACCTACCGCAAAGAAGGGTGGGAATTCATACTTGCCGGTGGCGCGTTGTACAATAACCTGGACTATTCGTTTACTTCTACACATGAGAACGGGACATTTTTCTACCCGGAAAAACAACCCGGTGGTGGAAGTCCGGCTCTCCGGCAGCAACTGGCATATCTGAAAAAATTCACAGAGCGGTTTGAGTTTATACGGATGGCACCTGATCGTGCTTTTATTTCCGGCGGGTTACCGGCCGGAGCGAGAGCCCATGTTTTGTCCGAAAAAGGCAAACAATATGCTGCCTATATTTTACGAGGCAGTCAGGTCGACCTGCAGGTAAACTTACCTGCCGGCACTTACGCTGTTGAATGGATGGATCCGGCCACGGGAGTTGCCGTAAAAAAGGAGAACCTTCGCCAAACCAATACTAATGGAAAGGCAACGATATCCTCTCCCCGTTATACATTTGATATTGCCCTTGCAGTTCGTAAAAATTAGAAAAAACATCCCGGGTGGAATACCACGGGGCGGCTATTTGTTATATTCACTAACGCGATTATAAATCTTGCAGGCGAAACATTTTGATGTATTGATTGTCGGAGCCGGACCGGCCGGTTCAGCTACCGCATTGGAACTGGGCAAGTCAGGGTTGACTGTTGGTGTCCTGGACAAGGCCGGTTTCCCAAGAGACAAAACCTGCGGAGACGCATTAAGTGTAGATGTAGTCAATCAACTGGCTATGCTTTCGGAGGACCTTTCTTCTGATTTTGAAAAGTTTCCGCACAAAACTCCATCCTACGGCGTGAAGATCTTTGCACCCGGCAGCCAGCACATAGACATACCGTTTCTTTACGGTGGAGAAAAAAAATGCGGTTACATCTGCAAACGGTCGGATTTTGATCACCTGCTGGTCGGGCAACTTAAGAAAAATCCGAATGTAACGGTTTTCGAAAACTGCGCTGTAGACAGGGTAGAGATAAAAGATGATCAAACCGTAATCCACACGGCTTCTGGATTATTTACGGCGGAAATGGTTGTTGGCGCGGACGGAGCCCAATCGGTTGTGTCCAAAAATACCGGCACCTATCAACCCGACAGGAAACATTATAGCGGAGGCCTTCGGATATATTACAATGGTGTGACGTCGTTCCATGACGATCATTATATCGAGTTATACTTTTTCAAATCGATCCTTCCCGGATATTTATGGGTATTTCCCCTGCCCGATAACAAAGCGAACGTAGGTATCGGAATGTTATCGTCGGAAATTTCCAGAAAGAAGATCAACCTCACCAGAACGTTAAAAGAACTGCTGGCTACTCATCCCCTGCTCAAAGAAAGATTTGAGCACGCGAAACCAATGGAGTCCGTGAAAGGTTATGGTCTTCCGCTGGGCTCCCTGAAGCGGAAGATCTCCGGAGATCGTTTCCTCCTCGTGGGTGACGCTGCTTCACTGATCGATCCTTTCACAGGCGAAGGTGTGGCGAATGCGCTTCGCAGCGGCAGGATCGCTTCAGAACACATCGTGCGATGCTTCGAACAACGAAACTTCACCGCATCTTTCAATACCCGGTACGATAGCGAGATCTACCGCCGAATGTGGAAGGAACTTCGGATCAGCAAGACCCTTCAACGGCTGTGCCGTTACCCGTCTCTCTTTAATTTTATTGTCAAAAAGGCGAATCAAAGTAAAGTAGTACATCAATTTCTCGAAGAAGCGCTGGCAGAATCGGATAAAAAACGATCCCTTGGGCATCCCTCCTTTTACTACCGGCTGCTTTTTCATTAAGTACCTCTAAACACATACCTGTTCGAATGTTTCGAATTAGTCATATTAATACTTGTCCATGGCAAAGCGACGGCGTTTGGATATGGTCTCTCGTCTTCACCCTTTTTGTGCTGCCGGGTATTTCATGCGCCGGGCAGGAAAAGACAGATACAACCGGATCCGCCCGAATTTTGTATCTGCTTCAGCACGATCGTTTTGAAGATGCCTTCGCCCGGCTCGAGGCGATGAAAACATCTTATAAAACCCGCGATGTTGATCGGGCCTACATCCACCTGCTCCTGGACGTTGCCTACACGTTGGACGAAAAGGGAAGTTATGAGCCCGGGCTTTCCTATTGTTTTTACGTACTGGACTTGTGCGCATCGGACCCGGGGCTTGAGTTGGAAAAAACGAAGGCATTACTGGAGATCGGGTCGGCTTATTATTTCCTCGGCCTTCCGGAGCTGTCACTGAAATACACGAACAACGCGCTGGCTATCGCTTCTGTGAACAAGTATAAAGAGCAGGTCGCCGCCGCCATCAACAAAGTGGGGTTGTACTACGAAAAGACAGGAAAATACCAATTGGCACTCCGGGAACTGGAAAAAAGCCTGCGCCTGAGAAAAGAACTGGTGGATGTTCACGGGCAATCTGCCACACTCGGAAACATGGGTATTGTTCTTGAGAAACTGCACCGGTACGACGAGGCTCTCGAATGCCAGCTCATTGGCATAGCCCTTGACGACTCGATCGGAAATAAAAACGGTGTTGCCTGGTCGCAACAGATGTTGGGTTCCCTTTTTATCAAAATGAATCGTTTGGAAGACGCTTCAGTGTACCTCGATAAATCGGAAGAGCATGCCGAAAGAATGAATTCCAATGAGTTGCTGATGCAGGTATATTGGAATAAAAAGACCCTTCTGGAAAAGCAGGGGAACTTCAAGCAGGCGCTCGAATACGCAAACCGTTATGAAAGCCTGCGAGACTCCATCCACAGCAAAGAACTGCTGGGACGAGCCGCTATCCTCCAGTCGGAAACGGAACTCAAAGAAAAGAGGAGTGAAATCGAACAGCAAAAACTCATGCTCAGCTGGCAGCGTTACCTCATCATGGTCGGAGTCCTGGTTACACTGGTGGTCAGCTCGATGGCTTACCTTTACTACCGTTCATTCAAGACAGTAAAAAACCTCAATCAGGAGATTGCACTCCGGAACAAGGAAATAAGCGCCCAATCCGAAGAGTTACAAAAAGGGAATGTTGCACTGGTAAAACTCAACCAGGAAATTGCCGAGCAAAAAGAAGAAATTCAGGCCCAGTCGGAAGAGCTTACGGAGAGTCATGAGACCATCGTCAGGATTAATGAAAACCTCGAGCTTATCGTAAGGGAACGAACAGCCGAACTTGTTCAGGCCTATAAAGAACTGGACACGTTTTTTTATCGTGCATCACACGACTTCCGCAGGCCACTGACCACATTCATGGGTCTCTCCGAAGTTGCAAAGATCACCGTAAAGGATCCATACGCACTAGAGCTATTTGAAAAAGTACAACAAACGGCGAGTAACCTGGATAAGATGCTGTTGAAACTACAGTCGATCAGCGATGTCGGGTTGCAACAATTAAATTATAAGGAAGTCTCATCCGAAGATCTGTTTAACATGGTTTTTGCGGCTTATCGCGAAGAACTCGTCGATGCTCATATTTCCTTCCGGACCGATGCCGCGCTGACTTCCTTCAATTCATACCCCGCGATCATCAAGATCATTCTGGAAAACCTGGTTGAAAACGCCATATTTTTCCGGCGGCCGGAAAATGCATACGTTAAACTTGCCGTGTATTCCGAGAACGGGCATGTGGTCCTGACTGTTAGCGATAATGGACAGGGGATTGACGAACAATACCAGGACCAGATCTTCAATATGTATTTCAGGGGCAATGAAAATTCAAAAGGAAACGGGCTTGGTCTTTATATCGTGAAAAAGGCTACGGAAAAATTAAAGGGACGTATCACCTTCACCAGCATCCACAACGAAGGTTCGACGTTTTCTGTTTTTCTTCCCCGTGAAAAACATTAGGGGAACAAATTCAGGCCATCCAGGCATGATCCACGTCAGGATTTTCTGTCACCTCTTTCAATGGCCTTGGTGATCTTGCGTACCACTTTATTCAATTTGTCAGCCGAATCCTCCATATGGCTGACAATGTTTCTTGATTCGTCATTCAGTTCGCACTTTGAAATCAGGTTGATCAGACCGAGAATACTTGCAACGGGAGCGCGGAGCTCATGAGCGATGATGAATGCAGATTCTTCCGCCGCCTTGTTCTTTCTTTCAAGCTCCGCTGTTCGCGCCTGGACCAATAGTTCCAGGTTATCGTTAATGCCCTGGATCTCCTCGGCCTGGGATTGAATTTCCTCATTTTGAGCCTGGATCTCCTCGGATTGCTGTTGAATTTCCAGGGTCCTCGCTTTAACTTTTTCTTCCAGTATTTTTTTGTCTTCAATAAGCTTTCGTTCCCTGAACTGAATAAAAGAAGCGACAGCCAGTAGTACGAGAAGAGCGGCAAGCAGGTAAAACCAAACGGTTCGCCAAAACGGCGGCCGTATAGTAAACGTAAACGAAACTTCTTTCGCTTCCCTGAAATCCTCGACATCGGCAACCCTCAGGCGAAACGTGTATGTACCCGGAGGAAGGCTTGAATATGTTGCCGAGCGATCCCTGCTTGAGATCCAGTCGCGGTCGTAGTTTTCCAGCTGGTATTGAAAATTAAGATCACCGGGGTTTTGATACCAGAACCCGATATAGTGGATGATGACACTGTTTTGATCGTATTTGAAGCTCAGGTCGTTTGAGAGGCTGAAGGTCCGATCCAACACCTTCAGGTTTTCGATCAGGGGCAGGGGCGAATTGAGGATGTCGTTCGTGAGGTTGCTATACCGTACGATTCCCTTATCCGTTCCGGCATACATATGACCGTGTTCATCCCGCGATAGCGCATTCAGGTTGGGTCTTTTGTCGCGCATACCCACTTCATCGCCAAGGTACCTGATCCTGTTCTTTGCAATGTTATAAATGTCTATCCCCAGATCGTGCATGACGATCAGGTTACCCGTGTTGTCCGAGCCGAGAATATTGATATTCCTGTCGCGGAGGGTGACGCGACTATCCATGGGAATAAATCCGTCGCCGCTGAACCGGTAGATACCCTCGCCCTGGACGTTGATCCAAAGCTGCCCGTTGCTGTCTTCCGCGAAACCGTAAACGACCTTTGAATTCAGACCTTTGTCGTACTGGTGAAATCCCGACTCATCAAGCATAACAGCGCCTTTTCCGTCGGTACCAAACCATACGCGTTTCCGGCTATCAATAAAAACCTGGTAGATGTAGTCCGATGCCAGGCCTTGTTCACGGCTGTAGTTTGTGATCTCCAGTTCGTTTCCCCTGTCTTTGATCCGGGTGCTTCCGCCCAACGTCGCCAGCCAGATGTCGCTGCCGCTGCCGGTTATACTCAATACGTTCCCGTTTCGCAGTTCTTTCCGGAAGTGCCTTGTTTCTCCCGTCGACGGGTTCATTCTTACCGTGCCTTCTCCGTAAAAACCGGCCCAGATATCGCCGGTTGAGTCCGTATACAGGCTAACCGTTGTATACTCACGGAAAGGTGTATTGTAAAAAGGTCTCTCGATACGCGCAATTCCCATCTCGTCAATACTCCGCTTAAACAGCCCTTCGCTCGTTGAGTACCATACGTTATCATTCTTGTCTATCGTCAGGGCGAGGACGTTTGTACTCTTGTAAGGATCGAACGTCGCGATGTATTCAATATGATCGCTCAACGTCCGGATTAAGCCTGTTTTTGTACCTATCCAGATATTTCCTTCCACATCCGATAACAGCGTGTTGATGGACATGAAATCATTTTCTGTACCGGCCGGATAGGTTTTACTGCTCCGACTTTTTAAGTCATAAACAACAAGGCCGGATTGTGCGGATGCGATCCATACCTCGTCGCCGGCGAGTACAAAGTCGGTCAGCGAACCGAATTTCCATTCCACGGGTAAGGCTGACGTTGTCAGACCTGAGGAGGGATCAAATACAATCACCCCTGCATCCTCGGTCCCCATCCATACTTTATTATCCCTGATAATCAGTTTTTTGATAATGTTATCCGGCAGGCCGTGGTCATAATCCAGCACTTTAATGGTGAGTTTTTGATTATTCAGGGTGCATATGGCAACACCGCCATCTGTTCCCACCCACACATTTCCCATCGCATCTTCAACGATATCGTAAACAAACAAGTCGGGCAGGCCTTCATCTTCATCGACACGATACAAACGACCTTGTTTGTAGTAGTACAGGCCGTCATTCAAGGTGGAATACCACAGGTTTCCATGACGGTCGAAGATCAGGTCTGAAATCTCCTGGCTTGAGGATCCTTCATCCGGCTCAAACCCAACAACTTTCCGGTTATCGATGAAGGCGATTTTTCCATTCCGGTGACCTACCCAGATGCGACCCAAAGAATCCTGGGCAATAGCGGTGACGTGGTTATCAGGCAGGCTGTCTTTGGTCACATTGAAGTGCTCCAGCCTGATACCGTCGAATCTGAAAAGCCCCTTATCGGTTCCGTGCCAGATAAAACCGGACCTGTCCTGGAAAACGACATTGATATGAACGGACTCGTTACGCTTAAGCAACGAGTAATGCTGGAAATAGGGAAGTTGCCCGTACGATGGTCCCGCCAAAATCAAAATCAGCCATAACAACAGGAAAGCTCTTTTCATTTTCCGGGTTATTTAAGCACCATTTCAGCCTTTACAGTCACCTCGATTTCCGTGGCTATTTTCTGATTGACAATCCGGGGTATGGCGATGTTATGGTCAGCCAGTGGCACTTTGAAGGAAGCATCAATCTGGACAGAGCCGTCTTGAACGGTAATCCGGCTTTTGATAATTCTGGTTTGTTTTTGTCCGTGGATATCCAGGTCACCTTTTGCTCTGACGTCATAGGTACCATCCGTGAAAAAATCAATCTGCTCGATAATCTTTCCCGTAAAGAGCATACGGGGATATTTCTCACTCTCCAGGTATTTTTCATTAAAATGCTCCCGTTGAAGTTCGCTGTTGAAACCCTGGAAAGACTGTACCGGGATCGAGAACGCGAATTGATTCGTAGCGGGATCCAGCACGCCCTGCATTCTCCCGGAAGATGCCCGGATCAACTCAAGCTCAGCATTTGAAACGAAGTTAATCACTCCTTTTTCGATAGAAAACTTCTTTTGAGCCTGGAGCTGAATGCTGCAAAAAATGAATAAACAGCTAATTATCTTGAATTTCATTATTCCTGAACAGCCTGACATTGAAGCCTGCTGACGTAAAAATATACGGCATAAAGGTATTCAATTTTAACGGTATATCGAAAGGAGGGCGTGAATGGTGGCAGGCCGGATAGTGGTAAACGTGCCGGAGCCTGTCTCTTCAGTATAAGGAAAGGGAAAATTAAATAGATTTGGTTAAACTTTATTGATGACTGTACCGGATTCCGAAAGGGCCATTATGGATGCCATTCGGGAAGGCAATACCTTAGCCTTCCAGCAGGTATTTAATGCCAACTTCCAGGCTCTTTGCCAGTATGGGTTTACGATCCTGAGGGATCCGGACGAAGCGCAGGACATCGTTCAGTCGATGTTCTTAAAAATTTGGGAGAAGCGAACTGAGCTTGATATAAAACAATCGGTACGTTCATATTTATTCAGGGCGGTATATCATCAATGTATGAACCACCTTGAGCACAGGAGCGTGAAGGAAAAACACAAGGTCTATCATATCTATGAAAAACAAACCGAAACGCAGCAGCCTGAAATTTTTCCCCTCGAACTGGAGGACAATATCACCGCTGCCATCAACGGACTTCCTGAGCAATGCCGCCTCATATTTATGATGAGCCGGTACGACGAAATGAGATATGCAGAGATCGCGGATAAATTAAAAATTTCCATTAACACGGTAGAGAACCAGATCAGTAAAGCGCTAAAGATTTTACGCTTGAAGCTTAAAGAAATATGACCATAATTTGAATACAGAGCCCGGTGAAAAATAAAAATCATATAACCATCAGCGATGAACTGATCGTGAAGTACCTGGCAGGTGATGCCGGCCCGGAGGAGGCGGAAGCTCTACACGACTGGTTGTCCATCCCCGGAAACGAAATCTATTTTAAAGAATTTCAAAATACCTGGGATACCACCCTGCCTGCCGAAAAACCGTCTATGATGACCACGGAAGCGGCATGGGAGATCTTCAGCAGGGATGCTGTCAAACAAAATCCGCCGTCATCCGGCTTTTCGCGGACGTTTCTTTTAAAGATAGCGGCATCCATACTCATCGTCTTCGCGTGCGGTATTGCGGGCTATCTGTTTTTTTTCGATCAACCTTCGGATGTTCTGGTTGTTGTAACCACAAACGAGCGTGGTAAAACCGTTCATCTGCCGGATAGCTCTGTCGTGGTATTACACCGGCGCACATCAATCTCATACCCTGAAAATTTCGGCAAGCAGATTCGTGAAATCACATTTTCGGGAGAGGGATACTTTCGGGTTCAGGGGAATCCGGACATACCGTTCGTGATCCACACCTCTGCTGCTGATGTCAGGGTGGTGGGGACAGTATTCAATGTATTCGCCGGCAATGACCGGCTGGATGTCAGTGTCGAAGAAGGAAAGGTGGTGCTGGTATCAAAGACTGATAGCACACTGCTTCACGCGGGACAGGCAGGATCCACCCGGCCCGGTGATCCCGGCATTGATGTCTCGGATTTTATTGATATCAATAACTGGGGTTATGCAACAAATAAATTTTCATTTAACGACGCCCCGCTGACGGAAGTAATCCGGCAGCTCGAAAAAGCCTTCCCCTACCACATCGAAATTCAGAATAAGGATATAAAAAACTGCAAATTGACCGCTACATTTGATCAGGTTTCTGCCCGGGAAATATTAAATTTGATGGGAGAAACATTGGATCTTACCGTACAGGAAAATGACAGTACATTCCGTATCGAAGGCAAAGGTTGCCCTTGGGATCAGTAACCTGCTACTGATCTTCCTCCTTACGGAACCATCCTATTCCCAATCGCAGGCATCCCAGTCGGACAAAGTAACTTTCTTATGCCGGAATATCCATCTGGATAAGCTCCTGGAGGAGCTGACCACCCAGACCGGTATCCGGTTCATTTACAGTTCCAGCTTTGTTTCACTCGATAAGCCGGTCACACTGCGAGCGGAGAGACTTCCCCTCCATGACGTGTTAATTGTTGTTGGCGACCAGATCGGCGTTTCGTTCAAAAAACAAGGCAACTACTATATTGTAAAAAGGAATACCAGCGCGGCACGGTCTGGGACTTATTCCATATTCGCCCCACAAAAGCCCACAGAACCAAAGGTTGTGCACCTCCCTGTCGCAGAATCGTCAGAAGAAGAGGACATTCAACCTTCGGCAAGCCGGCGGTTTCAGGTTACCCTCAGGGATACGACGTCCCGGGTGTTCGATAACCGCCTTCCGAAAGAACTTTTTCATTTCGGACCTGGTCTTGCAGGCTGGGATTCGACGCTCATTCTTAGAAACATCCCGTTGCTGCTGGACAACAAGGGACTACAATTATATAGGAAAAAATGGTTTGCTTCGGCCGGCTTTACCTTCAACGACTATTCATTCGGCCTGGAAGCCCAGGCTGGTTTACCCGCCCTTTACGGTATTGTAAGCACCAGTTTTCTCGGTGACGGCGTTCATCGATTCGGTTATGGCCTCGGAACAGCCGTTTCCATTAAACCGGGCTTGACAGCAAACCTCGCTTATACATTCGGCACCGTCCGGAAAAAAGAGACTGACCTGTTTCAAAATATCCATAAGTCTGTCGGCCAGCATCATCAGCTGAGGTTGATGGCAAGCATTACCCTGTCTAAGCACATCCTTGTCCGGATCGGCCCATCTTTTAACATCTTAAATACATACCATTACTTCCAGAAGGCCCCTCAAACTATTGTTGTAGTGCGGTATCGCTCTTTTACGCCTGACAATCGTTTTCCGCCAAATGCAGGCGCCAGCTCACCGTCGTACTACCCTCTGGCGAAGACGGCTGAATACCGTTCGGCAAAAACCTGGGTCGGTTTTGAGGCCGCCGTTGCCTACCGCTTAAATTTTTCCCTGCGCAAATAGTGGCAGGCCTGCCCTCGCCTGTCTTTAAGTTAGGAAAGCATGCGCTTTACACTAACTGACAACTTCTTGAAACGGCAAAATAACCTAAAGGACGCTTTATTTACCTGCATCTGCTTCACGGCGATTGGTTTGTTCAATGTAGGACTTTGCTGGGAGGAACGTTCTGCCATTGTGGAGCAAGTCACCTGGGAACTGCAACACCAATTGAAGCTGAGCGGACATCAGGCCGCAAGCATAAAGAAGATCAACTATGACTTCTACGACGCCATTGAAAACCTGAGCAGGCACAGGGAAGCTGGTGCCGGGTTCCAGGCGGAAGTAAACCACCTCATCATCCTGAAGAACAAAAGGATCATGAAAGTTCTCAATGAAGATCAGCAGCTGAAATGGTTAAAGAACTGTTCGGTACGGGCGGAAACAAAACCATAGCTGATCATTTTGACCGGTCATTCAAATACAGGCATATGAAAAACGTATTCTCCACTCTCCCCTGCCAACGTCCCGTCTTAAGCGGCGCGTTGATAACGCTGCTGATTATTTCCGGCTACACGACCAGCGCACAGGACCTGTTTACACGTGCCGAACTGGTCGTACTGCCTCAACGTGTCAGCTATTCGTCCCGTTCGGAAGATCTTGCGGGTCAAATACACACTCGGGTCCTCTATACATTGTTCGGAAACGACTTTGACGGGCCCAATGATTTTTTTCTAAAATTCAATCTGGAGAACCGGCAGACCGTACGGTATGAGGTTGTCGATGTTTCGGGAAGACTGCTGGGCTGCGAGAGTATACCCGACGTATTGGATCAAACATATAAGATCACTCTTGGGGGAGAATCTACCGGGATTTACATTGTCCGCCTGATGATTGACAACCGGTACTATTCGGAAAAGATCCTGGCCAAAAAATAGAAGATGACAGCCTCTCGTCACGATGGTCTTGGTGATCATCCGAACGGCTACAAAAAAAAATCATCCGGCACATCTACCGGACGACTTTTTGTTTCCTTACGGGCTTATTCTATTGCTTGAGGCTTTTCAGGTATGCGATACTTTGGGGTACCTGCGTATTTACCCGGCTGCTTTCATCTTCAATAAAAAAGTGTTTGATGCCGATCTTATTGGCTTCCCTGAGAATTCCCGGAATATCAATTTCACCTGTACCCAACGCAACATCGTTTTCCTGTGACGTTCCCCCCGTGAGGTCTTTAGGTACTCCTTTTCTGAGGTCTTTAAGATGCATCAGTTTCCACCTGTTGCCGTACTTTTTAAGCAGTGCAACGGGATCGGCACCGCCGAACTGCGTCCACAGCACGTCCATTTCAAACGAGACGTACTCAGGATTTGTATTTTGAATAATATAATCCATCAGCGTACCCTTTTCATGCGGCTGAAACTCGTAGCCATGAACGTGATAGCAAAAAGTAATACCATTCTCCTTCAGGACTTTTCCCGCCGTATTAAAATCCTCCACTGCTTTTTTTGCATTGTCAAGGTTGAAGGCCCCTTTTTGATGCGGGATCCAGGCAACCATCAGATAAGATGCGCCCAGTGCTTTTGCATCGTCGGCTGCTGCCTGCGGATCTTTAACCAGATTTTCATAACCGGTACCGGTACCCGCAATCGTGATTCCCCTGTCGTTGCACAGTTTCCGGAATTCCGCAGCAGGCATCTTTCCGCCGCCACCTTCGATCTCCGTAAAACCCATTGCTTTGATGGAGTCGAGCGTCTCCGCGACACCCAGGGGAAAGCTTTTACGGAAGGTATAGGCCTGTACGCCGAATGGTGCGGTATATAAGGGCTTCTTGTTTTTTTGAGCCGTTGCCTGATGGTTCGCGGTCATCAGCGCGACGGCAAGGGCGAGGATAAGATACTTTTTCATCTGTTGTTTATTTATTTATTGTCCGGGTGATCGTTTACAAATTTCTTTTTTTCAATTCGTCTACTGCATGATTTGCCGCACGTGCGGTGATCGCCATGTAAGTCAGCGTCGGATTTTGTGTGCCCGTGGAAGTCATGCATGCACCGTCGGTCACCAGCACATTTTTACAATGATGCAACTGATTCCATCCGTTGAGCATGGAGGTTTTAGGATCAAGTCCCATTCGCACACCGCCCATTTCATGGATATCTGAACCCGGCGGAGATTTCGAATCGTTTACCCGAATATTTGTGAATCCCGCCTTTTCAAACATCTCCTTTGACTGCGTCATATAATCTTCCACCATCTTGTCGTCGTTCTCGCTCCACTCGCAGGAAATAACAAGCTGAGGAATGCCGTACTTGTCCTTCAGCTCCGAATGCAGGCGTACATGGTTCTTCTCAAGTGGTACACATTCGCCCATCATCCAACTGCTGATGGTCCAGTTCCGCAATACCGGGTGCAATAAATTTTCCCGGAGTTGATCCCCGATCACATTGGTATCGGCCGACCGGCCACGGCCTCCGCCGATACCGATCGCATATCCACGTAAAAAATCCGTTTCCTGTTTCCGGATATTCCGGAACCGGGGAATATAACTATGGCTTGGATTGCGGCCGTCCGTCATCTTATCGGTTAATCCTTCGTATTCGGCATTTGCTCTACCGCGGTAGTTGTGCCATGAAATATATTTACCGAGCACACCACTGTCGTTGCCCAGTCCATTCGGAAAACGCCCCGAGGTGGAGTTGAGCAGGATAGCGTTGCTATTCAAGGCTGAAGCGTTTACAAAGATGACCTTCGCATAAAATTCAATCATTTCCCGGGATGTCCCGTCGATAATCCGGACGCCGGTGGCGCGCCCTTTCTTTTCGTCATATATTATAGAATGGACGATGGCGTGCGGCCTGACCGTGAGGTTATTCGTCTTTTGCGCCCAGGGTAGCGTCGAGGCGTTGCTGCTGAAGTATGCACCAAACTGACATCCGCGGTTACATGCCGCCTGATTCTGACATTTGTGTCTGCCCTGTTCGTTATGAACGGGTTGTGGGTCCGTAAGATGAGCACAACGCCCATGTATAAGGTGACGGTCACCGTAATTTTTCGCTATGCTGTCGCGGAAGTAACGTTCAATACAACTCATTTCAAACGCGGGCATACATTCGCTGTCGGGTAACTCGGGCAGGCCATCCCGGTTGCCGGCAATACCGGCGAATTTTTCAACATACGTATACCACGGTTCCATATCCCTGTAACGGATAGGCCAGTCGATAGCAAACCCGTCGCGTGCGGGTCCTTCGAAATCAAAATCGCTCCAGCGTTGCGTCTGCCGCGCCCAAAGCAGTGACTTTCCGCCAACATGGTATCCGCGAACCCACCTGAACGGTTTTTCCTCAACAAATGGCTGCTCATCGTCCTTCAGCGCCCAGTGTAACGTTTCCTCCCGCATAAATCTTGCGAACTGATAATCCTTTCGCTTCTCAAGCGGCACAGTCCCCCGGTATTCAAATTGCCAGGGCGCCTTGCCCGCGGAAGGATAATCCTGAATATGTTTTACATCGCGACCCCGCTCCAGCACAAGTGTTTTCAGTCCCTTTTCACACAACTCCTTTGCAGCCCAGCCACCGCTTGCTCCCGATCCAATTACAATTGCATCGTATGTTCTTTTGCGTACCGAATCGATCGTAAAATTTGCCATTACTGTTTCATTAGGAATTTACATCGACACAACCATAATAATGCCCGGGCACTACTTTGTATTTCAGGTAGTCGAGCATCACTTCCCTGGAGGTACTGAATCCGCGGATTGTCTCGGATTTTACAAGATCAAAGAAGTCCTTTTCAGCTTTGTTTTCGGATCCGGCGCGCATCAGTAAAAGGTCCTGCCGCTGAATCTGGTCACATTCGGAAAATGATTTGCCATAGTTACTCCTGGCCCCGGATTCAAGGTTTATCAACTGCAACTTGATATTTTCCCGGACTTCTTTTTCATAACAGTTATCGAACAGTTTTTGTAAAAACTTGTCTACACCAACGCTTAGCGCGCCGATTGAGTTGCCCGCGGGGATGATCGTATCCGCGACGCCGGCAAGTAAATGTTGCTCATCCACCGAAAAGGAAGATCCGCCGCCGATAACCGCCGGCGTCCAGCCATTTGCCCATGAAGGCAGAGCAGCCAGTCCGGCGGACGCCGCCATCACTTTTTTCAAATAGGTTCGTCTGTTCATTGTTCCTGGTTGTATCGTCTTTTCCGGGGAATGATCGGTGTGATGATAAACAATGTATTAAAGAAGCCGCAACTATAAAAGCTAATTCTTACGAGCGTAGCCGGCAGCATACAGGTGGGTGCATTCCGGTTCCGGCCAGGAGAATCAATTATTGAACCTGCAATTCCATCTTGATATCAGCGGTCTCAAACGGGCTGTCTTTCATGGCGACATATTCGAACCCGTATTGTTCGTAGAGACCAAGGGCCGCTTTCAACTGATGGTTGGAAAACAACTGTACTTTTTTAGCGTTCAGTTCCTTTGCTTTTTGCAGGCACGTTTCGATCAGGCGCTTGCTTATCCCTTTACCCTGCCAGGCGTCGGCTACCGACATTTTTGCCAACTCATAAACACCGTCATGTTCCCGGATAAGTGCAGCCGTTCCGACTACCTCATCGTTGACCAGTGCGAGCCAGATATACCCATCGTTGCCGAGGATCGTCCCACGGGGATCATTCAGTACCTGTAAATCCGGTTCCTCCGTCAGGTTATACTTCTCCAGCCACTTCAGGTTCAACAACCTGAACGCTTCGTGGTGTTCATCCTGATAGTCGATAATCCTTACCTGGGAATTCATTGTATTCAAATTACTTTATACCCAGCCGCGCCTTTTTTTCGTTTTCATAGGCCTCGTCGACAAACTTGTCAAGTTCGGCAAACGTGTATTTGGTATTACCGGATATTCTAACCAAACGGTAATCCATACCCGCTACCTTCCCCTCGGGCATCACAATATCACCCTTGTCATCGAAGTAATAGATCTCATCTCCGATTTCGATCCGGTCGCTGTATTGCCTGCACTTTACCACTTTCGTTAATCCGAGGGAATACAATGTCACGGTATTCCCTTCTACAATCCAGGTTTTTGTGACTCCTGTAAACCTGATATTAGCTATATATAGTCCATCGCGCTCGTGACGGGTACATGCACCCATTAAAACCAGGACCGTTAACCACACCATTAACTGTTTCATGTCATTTCAATTTTATGGTTCTGAAGTGTGTAAAGATAGTTTGAATTGTACACCCTGGCAAAGCAACGTTTGGTTTAAAACCCAGGCTGCAAAACGAGCCCCTAGTTGTTTTTAAGCTTTCTGAATGATGCGAGAGGCACACCTACCTGTTTCATCCATATCCTCCTGAAATGTCTTACGCTTTGAAACCCGCATAAACCGGAGATCTTTTCCATGGTATAGGAATTATTGTGTATGATCGTCCTGGCCAGTTCAACTTTTACGGCGTTTTTAAATTCATTTATCGTATGGCCCGTTGCCATTTTGAATACCCTCGTCAGGGTTCGAACACTGGTATTTCCTACAGCTGCTAGTTCATCAAGACCCGGGTTTTTGGAAGGATGCGATACAATAAAATCCTGGACAAGGTGAATGGATGGGTTGTAGTGTGTCCGGTAGTCGAGGTAAATCGTTTGCTGCGTATCGGTATTATTTCGCCTCAGGTAGACAACCATTTCCCGTGCTACCCTGGCAGGGAGGATGGGGCCATATAACTTCTCCAGCATCGACAAAGCCATATCAATTCCGGATGTCATTCCGGCGCTCGTGTAAACATTAAGATCCTTTACATAAAGTCTGTCTGTGAGGACATGAATATCCGGATAGTGCTGTCTTATATAGTCGATACACTTCCAGTGTGATGTACATTTCCGTTGGCGGAGCAATCCCGCAGCTGCAAGGACAAGCGCGCCGCTGCAAACACTGGCGATTTGAACGCCGTTCGCACATTGTTTTTGCAGCCAGGGTGTCACCATCCGGATATCCCGATCCAGTTTACCTTCCGAAAACGATCTGAAATCAATCCCGGGGATAAAAATGAAGTCATTCGGTTTGAGCTGAACTGAGTCAAACATCACAAGGCTGGAAAACAAAAGACCTTGTTCGGAAACAACTTGCTTACTACCGGCACCATACACGAGGTCAAACCTGGATGTTCCCAGATTTGACGCTTCGTAAAACACCTGAGCCGGGCCAGCCAGGTCCATCAAATGAACGTGGGGCAAGATCAAAAAGAAGATGGTTCTTTTTTCCGGCATAGTGTCTTGGAAAAGTCAAGGTAGGGACATTTCAGGCCACCTTTACGTTCCGCTCAAAAGTTGTTCATAAGTTTATATCGATAGCTGCCTTAGCAATCACAAGATCGGGCTAGCGGACAAATCTGGTCAAAAAATCGAGAACCAAAAAAAGTCGATATGGAAACCTTGACAAAACAATTATTATGCGGGCTGCTGTACCTTTTTACAGCGGCGGTGCCTTTCACCCTGAAGGGCCAGCCGAAAGAAAATTACACGGTGGCGATCTTTCTGTACCAGGGCGTCGAATTGCTGGATTTCGCAGGACCCGGAGAAGTATTCAGCGCAGCAGGCTTCCGGGTATATACGGTGTCTGTCGATGGAAACGAAATTGTCTCGCAACGTTTTGTTAACATTAAGCCAGCCTATTCTATCGACAATGCACCAACTCCCGATATTGTCGTTCTTCCCGGCGGTAACTCCACACCATCCGCAAACGACGGGAAGGTTCTCGACTGGATCCGGAACTCTCTAACATCCGGATCCATTGCCATGTCGGTTTGTACGGGAGCCGAGATCCTGGGTAACGCAGGGATGTTAAAGGGGCTCAACGTCACAACCTTTCATGGTTTTATTCCAGGATTGCAGGCGATGTTGCCGGATTCAAAGGTTCTCCCGGATACCCGCTTTGTAGATAACGGCAACATCATCACAACTGCTGGCGTATCCGCCGGGATAGATGGCGCACTCCACCTGGTTGCCCGGATCAAGGGAACAGATGTGGCGAAGGCTACGGCCTTTTACATGGAATACGACAAATGGAAACCGGAAGACGGAAGAGTCGACTTTAGAAATCACAGTCTGCAAAAGCTTGCCTTTCCCGAAAAGAATGGAAATGCTGCGGAGAGTAAAACTGTGCGGGGCAAAATCCCTGAGACCATACCGTTCGAAGGTGAACTGAAGGCATACGCCGCCGAATTGTCTAGTACGGGCTCGTATGAGGAAGCGGAACGGGTATTGCATGCGGCTATAAAATGGTATCCCAGGTCGATCGGATCGTACAATGAACTTTCGAGGGTATACCGGAAGCAGGGAAAACCAAGCCCCCCCGAAGAAGCAGCATTAATCAGCCTGCTGACGGAAGGAAAGATCGATGAGGCGTCGGAGGCATTTGATATCGCGCAACGGAAATTTCCAGGCTGGCTCATTTTCGACGAAGACAAACTAAACATGATGGGTTATCACTTCCTCGAAAAACAGGACTATACAAATGCTCTGAAGATCTTTCAGCTAAATGCGAAAGCCTATCCAAAATCATCGAATGCGTTCGATAGCCTTGGTGAAGTTTATATGAAGGCAGGTAATCGCACAGAGGCCATTGCGAACTATAAAAAATCGCTGGAGATGAATCCCTCCAACAACAATGCAACGGAAATGCTTAAAAAGCTTCAGGAAGAAAAATAGTTTCGAAAAAAAATGGCAGGACTCTCGTCCCGCCATTCAGCCTAACCACAACCAAATTAATCTTGTCTTACGGCACGGATCACACTGTTACCCGTATCCGTAATAAATACGTTACCTGACGCGTCGACGGCAATTGCCTGGGGGGATTTTAGTTTAGCGGAAGACGCCGGACCACCATCACCGGACATCGCAACGAAAACAAACGGGAGAATAATGAGGCGCTCCGACGGATTCCGGGTCTGGTGGAAAAATAGTGTCTTCATTTTCTCGGGTTATATCGCCTCAATGCCGATATCCCGGAAAGGATACACTTTCTATGGAAGTTTATTTACGTGTGGTGTGAAAAACGCACCAGGGGATCAGTGAAAATCGAACGTTCGTACAAAATCCCGGTTCGGCGTATCGCTGTGACAGCCTGTACAACTCCCTCCCTTTTGGTTTATCGCGTAGACCGCAGTCCCGTCAAGGGCGTACTCGGCCCATAGCCAACCGTTAGCGGCGCTTGGGTCCGACGGCGCTTTTTTCATAATGGCATATAGGCTAAGCGCATTGTTTTTATAGACCTCCTTCACGATAACCGCGCCTTCTTTAAACGTGGTGCCTTCCGGCAATTCGCTGTCACTGTCCAGTGAAGAAGCGGCAGTTTCGTTAAAGCGAACTCGAAATGAACCGTGAGGACTTGCACTGGCCGGCGCCAGCGTATTGCCGTTCTGATAATACTGGTAACCGGCCGCTTCCAACTCGGCGAACAGGCTCTCATTCGTGTTGGTTGACGTGCTGACATCCTTGAATTCATGATCCACGCATGAGCCAAGGGCCAATACCACAACGGAAGCCACGTATTTTAAAAGGATGGTTTTTTTCATTCACCAATTTAAACACGCCGGTCTTACCGGACTGTCTGCCAGCCGACAAAAAAGCACGAATACCAGGATCCTCAATGATTCACTTCAGCAGGCCACCGGGTATTTTTCGGATATTTTCCACCCACAAATTCCTGTAAAAAAGTTCGGCCCCTTCCGACTGAAGTTGAATTTTTCCTTCCCTCAGGGGCAGTTCACCGTCTCCTTGTGTTTGTCTCAGGTTGTGTAGTATCATCGTAACCTTTCCGTTGACGACATGGATACTCGTATCGCCATAGCAATAAATATCGATCGTATTCCATTGCCCAGTTGGTTTTTCCGCATCCGGCGATTTCACGCAGTTGCGCCCATTTTTTCCCTTTTCGCTGAAGGTCAGCAACGGACTACCTGGTGAATACGTGAACTTGTCGCCGGATCTGACTGCGGGGATATCCGCCACGCCGCCGGCAACTCCCCAATAATCGCCGCAGTCGCCTTCCTGTATCTGAAACTCCTGCGATCGCATCCAGAATCCACCGTCAGCGCCGTGCTCACCAACAGCGTGGTACAACAATCCGCTATCGCGTTTCGAATTCTTTTTCGGATGCCATTTCAGACTTCCCCACTTGAATTCAAGTTGGAAGTGGTAGTTCTTAAACGCCTTTTGTGTTGAAATACCTCCGAAGTTTTCACCGGAAATCCGGATAGCGGGCTTATTATCGATTTCCACCACCGAAAATACACTACCGGGATCGTGATTCAGACCCAAAGGTTTTCCCGCAAATTTTTGTTGTACCGAATCATAGGGGGCACCGATGTAAGTGTCCCAACCCTCCAGGTCCTTTCCATTAAAAAGGAATACCTTGCCGTCTCGGTTGATCCCGACGGCGCTGGTCAGGAAAAAAACGGATATCAGGATGTACGGAATTGACCTGGCGTTATACATATGAAATTTTTACATATTGTTCAAACGAATATAACCGTTTTAACACCCCGGAGTACTACTTTTGTTTCGGCCGGCAACGAGTGATCTTTTTCAATTAGCGCCTGACACGAAATTACGTATTCAGGCAAACCATAATTTACGACTTTATGAAAACTTTACCATTGGGTTCACAGGGACTAAAAACCTCGCAGCTTGGTCTTGGATGCATGGGTATGTCTGACTTTTATGGTGTATTCGATGATGCCGAGTCCGTGAAGGTTATTCACCGGGCCATCGAAATGGGTATAACATTTTTCGATACATCAGATGCCTATGGACCTTTCAAAAATGAAATTCTGGTTGGCAAGGCTATAAAAGAGAAAAGGAATACGGTAACCATCGCCACGAAATTTGGTATTGTCCGGGATGTCAATGATCCCGCAAAAAGAGAGATAAACGGCAAACCCGAATATGTCAGGTCCGCATGCGAAGCAAGTCTTCGTCGTCTCAACGTCGACGTAATCGACCTCTACTACCTTCACCGAAAGGATCCGAATACCGCGATCGAAGAAACGGTAGGTGCGATGGCCGAGCTGGTTCAGGCTGGAAAGGTAAAAGCGATCGGGCTTTCGGAGGTATCTGCTGAAACCTTGCGAAAGGCACATGCCGTCCACCCGGTGAGTGCCTTACAAACGGAATACTCCCTGTGGAGTCGCGAACCGGAAGATGAACTCTTTGATGTTTGTAGGGAGCTGAATATTGCTTTTGTCGCATACGCTCCTCTTGGCCGTGGGTTCCTCACGGGGCAGATAAAAAAATTCGACGACCTCGATGCCCATGACTGGCGAAGGTTCTCGCCGCGATTTCAAGGCGACAACTTCAACCGGAACCTGGACCTTGTGGCTAAGCTGGAGGCCATGGCCGCCAGGAAAAACTGTACCGCTTCCCAGCTGGCGCTGGCGTGGGTAATGAAAAAGGGTGACTTTATTTTCCCGATACCGGGAACAAAACGAATCAAATACCTCGAGGAGAATGCAGGGGCGCTGAAAGTTTCGTTCTCTCCGTCCGAACTGGCGGAACTTGACACGATCGCTCCTAAAGGTGTTGCGTCAGGACAGCGTTATCCCACCGAAATGATGAAGCTCATCAGCGCGTGAATTTCAGCGTGTGAACTCAACAAAAAAAGCGGAACACATTACCTCATCCCTACACGCCTTTTTCAGGAGCTCGACGACCTCTGATTACCTCCACAACCGCCGGGAGTACGGAAAGGAAAATAATTCCGAAGATGACGTACGTGAAATTTTCCTTGATCACGGGAAGTCCGCCAAAAAAATATCCGATAAATAAAAAACTGGTAACCCAGGCAATCCCACCTGCTATATTATAGGTCGCAAACCTGCCGTAGCGCATGGTTCCGATCCCGGCCACAAAAGGAGCGAATGTCCGGATAATGGGAATGAACCGCGCATAGATGATGGTCTTCCCGCCGTGTTTATTGTAAAACTGCTGCGTCTTGTTCAGGTATTCCACTTTTAAAAACCTGTACTTGCCACTGAACGCCTTTACACCGATAAATTTTCCGACGTGATAATTTACCAGGTCACCCAGGATTGCAGCGACGATGAGCAGGCCCCACATCAAAACGACATTAAGCGACGTTTCCGGTTTGGCGATGATCGCTCCTGCCGCGAATAATAACGAGTCACCGGGCAGAAATGGGGTGACCACCAAGCCCGTTTCAGCAAAAATAATGAGAAACAATATCAGGTAAGTCCATGTCTGGTAGTCGTTAACAATATCAACGAGGTGTTGATCAATGTGCAAAATGAAATCGATCAGTGCTTTTATTAATTCCATGACAGGTGAATAAGCCGTAAAAATAAACAACTTATCCATAATCGTACTACGTTCACGGCAGAGAGGGAAACGGCGGCGATTCAAACGATAATGACATTATCGCGTTGAACGTTCCATTCATTTTTACTTCGAATTTTTCTTACTATCGGTGTAACCGCGCCGGCGCGGACAGAAGCTGATCATCTTTTTACTAAAAGCCGGATATGCTGTTGCGGCTGGCATCCAGCCGGTCTTCATGGAGAGCAGAAGGAGCCACAGGATCAATTTTGCGATCAAAAAAAGCCGGAAACAACGGGTAAATAGTATATTTGGCACGGATAAGAAAAAAAACCATCATGAAAAAGAAGATCTTTATTGGACTTGGAGTTATCCTCGTAGCAGTTATCGCACTGGCAGGATACGTGGCATTGACAACACGTTCGCATAGTCCGTCCAAAACAACGGAATTCAGCTATGAAGGCCTGGATCTGAAGGTGGTTTATTGTCAGCCATACAAGAAGGGCAGACTGATCTTCGGCGAAGCAAAGGACGGCGCGCTGCAGCCATACGGTAAGTATTGGCGCCTTGGAGCCAACGAAGCGACGGAAATAAGTTTTAGTAAAGACATCCGGTTTGCAGGGAAGCCTGTGAAAGCCGGTACCTATATTATGTATGCCGTTCCCGGCCCCGATTCTTTCGAGGTATCCCTTAATACCGAGGTTGGCCGTTGGGGCGCGATGGAACCGAACTACTCACTTGATGTTGTAAAAGTCAGTGTTCCTGCCGAATCCACATCGCCGGATACGGAACAATTCACGATCAATTTTGGAAGCAACGCTGACGGAGCTACCATGGATTTATTATGGGACAAAACCAAAGTAACCGTTCCCATTACCGTAGAATAAATCCGTTTCACTCAATCACAAACCAATTGTAGCTTTCTCCTTCAAGGGTAAATTCCAATTCGATTTCATAGTTCCGGTTTAGTGAATACTGTTTTTTGACGGTATCCTTTTCTTTTACCTGCGCTACCGTTGTAAGACCGCTGTAATAAAGCGGGACTTTGATCGTCCGCCGGATGGTCTCCCGGGTAGGGTTGTAGATCAATAAAAATCCCTTGTGTTTCAACGTTGTACTCACATGTAGTATTCCATCCCAATCCCGGCCATCGGCGCGTCGCAGGTGGATGATATCGGCATTCAATATATCCCTGTATCTTTTGTACCAGCTGATCATACTGATCACGGATTGCTTTGTTGTTTCCGTATCATACAGCCGGGGCCCGCGGTAACATGCCTGTACTCCGGCCCCGTAATACTGGAACATAAGCTGTTCATAGTCCTTCAGGTGTTCGCTTAACGGTTCCAGGACTGCATCGGGACCACCTCCCTGGTATTTGGTTAGCGGTACAAATCCCCAGCTCATCGACGGTGTCTTCTCCCATGTACCGTCATAAATGTTCTGACGGTTGAGGATTTTTTGCTGCTGTCGCGACAGTGAAAAATTTACTTCACGATACCCTATGGCAATCTTGTGCGTTCCGTCAAAAAAGTACCAGTCGGGCGCATTGATGTAAACCCCTCTTTCATTCAGCCAATGGTATAGTTCCTTTTGCATTTCCATCTGCCTCCACTGCGAATCCTCCAGTCCTTTGTGACCCGGGTGTTTCGTTGACGCACATACATCCCCAGGATAGGGTCCGTCATTTTCCCAGATATCAAACCCGGTATGGCTGTAGAAATATTTTATTTTATTACGGTAACGCAAACCCCATGCGCTGCCAAAGCAGGGCGCATTTCCAAAAAATGCACCTCCGGGCTTCCCTGTTTTCGGATCGATCACATCATCTTCGTCGCTAATGCGCCGGCTGCTGAACAGGGTATAGCTCCCTATAAGGACGCCTTTACTGTGCGCATAGCCGGCAAGTTCTTTCCAGCGCCGGATGTTGGCCGCTGTTGTATCTTCGGTGTTGCAATGGCTACCGAAACTAAGGATAACACCTTCATATCCGGTCGCCGCGCATTGATCGATGACACTCCGTACTTCATCGTCATTCTTGCTGACAAGGTGCATGAAGATCGGATTTTGGGTGGTCCACGGAGCTACCGTACTGTACATACGCCGGATGGCCAACCCCCGCCTTTCCCGGTCGTAACTGTCCATGAGCAACTCGTGCGTTCGTACGGACCTGAAAATTTCTCCTGGTTGCAGGTCAATACCCGGGGCCTTTTCCGGATACACTTCCAGCAGGCAAGGGGTCTGATAATTGTAATTAACCTGAGAGGTATACGCCGAATCGGTTTTCCAATGGGTAGTCTGATCGCTGATGTCGTACCGCATGGCGTTGTTAAAAGCGTAGTTGGTTTCAACATAAATGCCGTGCTGTTTCTTCATTTGTTCCGGGGTACCGACGACGGCACTTTCCTCCTCCACTAAAGCCAGCACTTCGTTGACTATTCGGTTTAGTTTAACGCTATGACCCGCATTGTTTTCAATGGAAATCCATTTGATCAGCAAGGGCATTCCGTCGTATAATTCATAATTTACCTTTACGCGCAGGCCCTTCAGGTGGGGGAGCGGGGACTCATACAGGAAAGAAAGCAGCTTGCCTGTCGCCTGTTTTTTATTCGACGCCCACGTGGTGTTCCGCCAGTTCAGAAAAGGCGTGATGGGCGATACGTTCAATTCGATATACCGGAAGTCGGCTTTCCGCGCTTCCAGATCATCGATCCACGACGTCAGCAAATATGCCTGTTCGTCCTGCCCGACCAGCCCCCCTACGTTGTACTCTTCACCGTCGACGATGATCCGCGCTTCCGGTTTGACAGCGCGCAGCAATTGCTGGCCGTTGGAAAGATTCCGGTAGTCGGTACAGGCAACGTTGGGATGGATCCGGAATGTTCGCTTGAGCAGTCCGTTGTACAGGATAATATCCTTCCCATCGGCGGACCTGAAAACGGAAGCACCGACAGACGGTGGCCTGATCAGCCAGTCGCCGTCGTACACAGTCTCCATTTCCGTTTTCCAAACGGGCAGATCCGGAATATTCTGCGCGTAAATGTTCACTGCAAAAAGGAAAGTGAAGGTTGTAAAAACGTACTTCATCTGTTTATTGTCAAAATGTCAATTTAGCAGAATGTCCTGTAGTTTCGCGATAGTGTCCCTCATTTCAACCCGAAGGCTGGCAATGGTCCTTAAGTTTTAGTCTTTTATGAAGGAGCTATTCGTGAACAGCTAGGTGTTCACAATTGAACAGACCTTGCGAAGGGAACGGGTTCCTGGTCTTCCGGCGGGGGAAATCTTCACTGGCATTTTATTTGGAGCCAATGCAACCATCCGTGGAATTTTGTGGTCTTACGCTAGCCAAATCTCTCTCTCATGATCAAAAACTACCTGTTAATCACATTTCGAAGCCTTTTTAAAAACAAGCTTTACATTTTTATCAACATTCTCGGTATGGCTGTGGCTATTGCCTGCTGTATCGTTGCGTATTTCAATTTTGATTTCAACCAAAGCTTCGACAGCCACCATACTCAGGCTTCCACGGTTTACAGAGTCAATTCCGTAAGGGAATTTCAAAATGAACTCAGGTCGTACGGCTACGTTCCCATTGCTCTTGGAAATGCAATCCGGCAAAACGTAACGGACGTAGACGCTGTTGTGCGCTATTCGCCGGAGGGAGGAAACTTCAGGATCGGAGACGAACTATTCAATACCGACTATATAACCGTAGACCCTGCGTTCTTCTCGCTGTTTACCTTCCAGTTCACGGAAGGAAACGGTAGCCTGAAGGACAAGACGGAGATCTGCATCAGTGAAGAACTTGCGACAAAATACTTTGGAAAAGAAAAAGCGCTGGGAAAATCCATAACCCAGATGCTGGATAGTGGCAAGATGAAGGAATTCGTTGTTGCCGGTGTTTTTAAAAAGCAGCCTTCCAATTCCAGTTTCGGTGAAGACGCATATATTCATTATGACAATACATTCGGAAGCGATCCCGAATACACGGAAAACAGCTGGAAATTCCGCAATACACTTTTTGTACAGGTAAAAAACAAGGCACGCGTCGCAGCCATCCAGGCCCAACTAAAGCCCTACACGGAAAACAACAACAAGATCAGGGAGGATTTTATCATTCGCGACTTTGAGCTGGAATCCTTTGAAGGTATGGCGGTCCGCGACTCGTACACCGAAAAACCAGGTGCCTGGACGCGGAGCGGCTCTCCGATTGCGGCCGTAGTAGGTATCGGAATGATGGCGATCTTTGTTTTATTGATCGCCTGTTTCAACCTGACCAATACGGCTGTGGCGATCTCTTCCCGGCGATTGAAGGAGATCGGTATCCGCAAAGTGATGGGCAGTTCCCGGAAGCACCTTATTTTTCAGTTTATCGGCGAAACAACTGTCGTCTGTTTCCTGGCGTTGATCCTCGGCATTTTCATGGGCGAATTTGTTCTCGTCCCCGCATTCAACAATCTCTGGCCGGACCTAAAGCTCGTAACAAACTATTTTGACAAGCCGGATTTCCTGATATTCATAACAGGGACACTGCTGTTTACCAGTTTACTCGCCGGTGGTTATCCCGCTTTTTACATCAGCAACTTCCAGCCGACAAGTATTCTAAAAGGAAAGCTGAAGTTCGGTGGCACCAATTACTTTACCCGGATCCTGCTAACCCTTCAGTTCGCTATTTCGCTGATCGGAATTGTATGTAGTTTTGCATTTACCGAAAATGCACGTTTTCAGCGGGAATTTGACCTGGGGTTTAACAAGAACGGACTGGTCTTCACCTATGTCGCAAACAGGTCCGAGTACGAAACATTCAGGAATACGCTGCTCGATAACCCGGATGTTCTGTCCGTTGCCGGCTCCCACCACCATCTTTATTCCAATTTTTTTAACGATCCCATCAAGTTTGAAGACAAAGAAATTGAAGTGGACATCCTCGATGTAGGCGATGGATACGTGGAAACAGTCGGCCTGACGCTCAGGGAGGGACGTGATTTTGAACCGGATTCCGAAACAGACAGGAAAGAATCCGTCATCATTACGGAAGGACTGGCGCGGGAGCTTGGTTTAAAAGATCCGATCGGAAAACAGATCACATGGATGGATACGGTCCAATACTATGTAGTGGGCGTGGTGCAGGACATTTATAACCGCGGACTTTGGGAGCAAATGGAACCTGTCATGCTCCGGTATGGGTCCAGGGAAGTTGTGAATCATATCCTGGTCAAAGCGAAGGCGGAAAAGTTAGTGGACGTAAACCAGTTCATGGAATCCAGGTGGAAGGAGCTGTTTCCAAACCGGATGTACGCCGGTCGCTATATGGACGAGGAAATGGTGGAAGCCAACACCGTGAACAACAATATCGTCATCATGTTTGTATTCCTCGGTATCGTCGCCCTGGTACTTTCGGCAACCGGGTTGTTCACAATGGTGTCACTCAACATCATCAAAAAAATGAAGGAGATCGGTGTGCGCAAAGTATTGGGAGCATCGATGGGCAACATCTCGAAAGTCATCAACAAGGAGTTTGTTGTGATCCTGTTGATTGCTTCCATCCTCGGGTGCCTTGCCGGTTCCTGGATGTCGGGCATGTTAATGGATAGTATCTGGGATTATTACCAGACGACAACTATCGCCGCCCTGCTCAATTCCACGCTCATCCTTTTAGGCACGTGTGTCCTGTCGATCGGCTACAAAGTATATAACACGACGCGGTTAAACCCTGCTAAGGTATTGAGGGATGAATAATTCATTCCGTGGTTTTTCGTTACTACCTTGTATCCGAAACACATGGTTATGACTGTTAACGAGAAACCCGAAGTCTGGCTGCGCGGACCCGTCCCCGGAATTTTACCTTTTCTTCAGCCAGTAGCCCACGCATTGCTACAGGCGAAGGAGGAAATACACCAGGCACTTGCGGATTTCCCCGACGCTGCTCTTTGGGAAAGACCCGCCGGAGCGGCGTCCGTTGGTTTTCATTTGCAACACATCGCCGGTGTTCTTGACCGCCTTTTCACGTACGCCCGTGGCGAAGTACTCAGTGACGAACAAATGGTCACTCTCCAGTCCGAAGAACAATCACCCCTTACCCCGTGCCCGCCGGATCTTTTGATTTCGCGGCTTGACAGTCAAATGGATACAGCCCTGAACCAGCTGCACAACACACCTGGAGAAAGGCTGCTTGAACCAACGAGCGTAGGCCGGAAAAAACTTCCTTCCACTGTCCTGGGACTGCTGTTTCACGCCGCCGAGCACACACAAAGGCACACGGGTCAGCTGCTCGTGACCGCAAAAATTGTACTCGCCGCTTATCCCCGGGTAGAAAACAAGGTTCGTTAAAGGAGAGCATAGATCGCTGTAGTGTTAAACATTAACTGTCTTATCACTGTTACCGGTTACGATGGGAACATTCTGCCAGAGAAAAACTGTTTGATTTGTGGTTCCCGTTTCTTTATTTTTTGGCCGGAGGGAGAAACCAGGGGAATAATGTAATTTTAAAGCATGATCATCAGCATCTTCGATAATGATTACCTGACGTGTGAGCTCGACGATTCGTTGCCTGTGTTAAGACATCGATGGAAACGCGCGACGGATGGCGAAGCATTCCGTTCGAATCTTCTCAAAGTCCTCGAAGAATTTAAAAAATTGAAGAACTCTTATTCATTCCTGGGATGGCTGGCCGACACCACGCTGCTTGGTGAGCTTGATGAAGAAACGGAACGATGGCTGGTAGACGTGTGGGAAGACCTGTTGTTTGCCCAGCGTGAAGTAAAAATACACGCCGTAATATTGGGCAATAGTATTTTTGCCGATTATCCGATGGAGAACTTCAAGCAGGATGCCGAACAAAAGTTCAAAGACTTCGATGTTCATCTTGGCGTGTTTTCAAATCAGCGCGACGCATACGAATGGATCCGGGAGCGGCAGCTTCAGCTAAAAAATAGTTAGATCCTTACATTTATTCCAAATCCAAAATTGAACTGTGCTAAAAATCGGTATCATCGGCCTGGGTGACATTGCGCAAAAGGCATACCTTCCCGTAATCAGCAAACGTAATATCGAGGTCCACCTTCAGACCCGAAACCGGGAAGTGCTTTCACAAACGGGTTCGCAGTACAGGTTCCACCATACACATGGCGATCTGGAATCCCTCGTGGCGGCAGGGATAAAGGGAGCCTTTGTTCATACCTCCACGTCCTCGCACGAAACAATTATCCGGCAGTTGCTTGATCGTAACATTCATGTTTACGTCGACAAACCGATAACGTATGATTTCAGATCGTCCGAAAAACTGATCGCAACGGCTCATGAGAAAAACCTGATCCTCATGGTCGGTTTTAACCGGAGGTACGCTCCCGCGTATCGCGTCTTAAAAGAACTTTCGGATCCGAGCATGGTCGTTATGCAAAAGAACCGGCGGTCGCTGCCGGCGGATATCCGGACGTTTATTTTCGATGACTTTATCCATGTTATCGATACCCTATTGTATTTATTTCCCTATCCCATCGAAAACCTCGTTGTCAACGGGCGAAAAAAAGGTGACCAGCTATTTCATGTTACGGTCCAGTTTGTTTCCGCCGGCGGCGAAACCGCTATCGGAATTATGAACAGGGATAGCGGAACCGTGGAAGAACGTATCGAAGTATTCACCGCGGAAGAAAAGAGAATTGTCCAAAACATGACGGACGTATTTGTTTGCCGGAACAAAAGCGAGACAAGGTTACCGGTTGATGACTGGGGGTCTACGCTCCATAAACGGGGATTCGAGCAAATCATTGACGATTTTTTGCTGGCGGTGAAATCAGGCCATGCATCCGGGCCTGGTCAGTCGAACATCCTGCTGACACACAAGATCTGTGAGCAGGTCGTGGAGAAACTGAATAACCTTTGATAAGAGCCGCCCCGACCATGTGACAGTCCGCCGAAAACATAATTCCGATTATCATTTGAAAACTATGCTTACATTGTATTAAACTATGCTTATGCCCGATCCCTGGCTACATCAGAAATCCATTGTTGTTATTGGTGGCACGACAGGGATCGGTTTGTCCGCCGCACTGGCGTTTGCAGGACATGGAGCGAAGGTGGTAGTCGTTGGCCGCAACGAGGAAAGTGCAGCACGTGCGTCGTCGTTGCTGAATGAAAACGGGACGGCAATTACGGGCGACGCATCCGTATCCGGAACAGCGACTGAAGCGATAGACACATGTCTGAAAAAGTACGGTGGTTTTGACGGGCTTTATCATGTTGCCGGTGGCAGTGGACGCAAGTTCGGTGACGGCCCGCTACATGAAATGACGCTCGAGGGATGGAACGAGACGATGGCGTTGAACCTGAGCTCGCTGATGCTATCCAACCAGGCTGCGATCCGGTGTTTTTTGGACAGAAAAACTGCGGGGAGTATCCTGAATATGGGATCCGTTTTGGGCCACTCGCCCTCTCCCCGGTATTTTGTGACGCATGCCTATGCAGCGGCAAAATCCGCAGTGATCGGATTTACAAAATCCATTGCTTCTTACTATGCTTCGTTTAATATAAGGGTGAACGTCATAGCTCCGGCACTTGTAGAGACGCCGATGGCTCAACGCGCCGCCCACGACGAAATGATCATGAATTTTATCAAGACCAAGCAGCCCCTGGATGGCGGACGCATCGGTAAGCCCGGAGATCTCAACGGAGCGGCTATTTATTTTATGTCCGACTCGTCCGCCTTTACAACCGGGCAGGTACTGTCCGTCGACGGCGGTTGGTCGATCAGCGAGGGGCAGTATTAATTCTTTTTATCATGACGACACTGGCAATCGGAATTGATTTAGGATGCAGTAATATTAAAGGTGTGGTGATGGACCGGGAAGGAAATATCCTGGGCGATGCGATTGCCGAAACCAATGAACAGGACGACAGCCATTGGAAGAAACTTGTGGCGGATATGATTTCGGACCTGAAAGGTATTGCGAACAACAATGTAACTGCGATAGGACTATCTGCCCCCGGTCTGGCGGATAAAGCCAACAGCTGTATTTCCTACATGCCCGGACGACTGCCGGGTCTGGAAAATTTCAGTTGGTCAGACTGGATCGGCGAAAAGGTTGTCGTGCTAAATGACGCTCATGCGGCGATGATGGCAGAATCCGCATTCGGCGCAGCCAAAGGCATGCAGCACGCGATTCTGATCTCGTTAGGAAGCGGCGTTGGCGGAGCGATCATGATAAACGGGGAGTTATACCAGGGCGTCTCGCAGATGGCCGGGCATATCGGACATATGACGATCCATGCCGATTCATACGACCAGGACGTGACGAATATGCCCGGAAGCATTGAGGATGCTATTGGTAACATTACCCTTCCGGTACGGTCCAATGGAAAATACGACTCAACGGAAGAGCTGGTGAACGACTATCGCAAGGGCGACCCTTTCGCCACCTGGGTCTGGCTCACGTCGGTCAGGAAACTGGCTGTATGTATCGCCTCTTCCATTAATATACTTTCACCCGAAGCGGTTATCCTCAGTGGAGGAATTATACATTCCAAAGAATCGCTGTTGAATCCTCTCCGCGATTTTCTTTCCCTTTATGAATGGCGGCCGGGTGGTAAACAGACACCTGTTAAACTGGCTCACTTTTCAGATCGTGCCGGAGCGATTGGCGCGGCGGGCTTCGCCTTTTCAATAATGAAATAATAAATCATGACACCTACCCAGGATTACCTACGCAAATGCCACCAACTCGCCGATACCGTTGCGAAGCAGGAGACCCTTATTCAACAGGCGGCTGGATGGTTTGCAAAGAGTATCATGGCGGGACGAATGGTACACGTATTTGGTTCCGGTCACAGCCGTATCATGGTGGAGGAGATGTGGCCACGTTACGGTTCGTTTCCCGGATTCAACCCGATCGTAGAACTATCCCTTACATTTCATAACCTGGTGGTTGGGGCGAATGGTCAGCGGCAAGCTATGTTTCTTGAGAACACGGTCGGGCTGGCCGAACGCATCTTGCGTAACTTCGATATCGACGACCGCGATTCTGCGCTCATCATCTCGTCAAGCGGGTGTAATGTAGTTCCCATAGAAATGGCCGAACTTTTCCAGAAGAAGAAAGTACCCGTTGTTGCCCTTCTTACACGCGAACACTCTGAAAAAAGCAGGAGTAAACGCGTTGACGGTAAAAAGCTCGGCGACTTTGCGGACCTCATCCTCGATACAGGGGCGCCGGCAGGAGATGCTATGGTTCATATTGAAGGTCTGGAAACACCGGTATCACCCGGTTCGACCGTGGGCGGAGCCATGCTTATCAATTGTATCAAGGCGGAGGTCGCTCGGCTGCTGACGGAAGGAGGACAACCTCCGAAAGTGTTGAGCGGTGCGGTAGTGGTGGGTGAAAAGAAGGCCATCGAATTATTTGAAAGCGCGTACGACGAACACGCGCGGCGCCTCGCGCGCCTGTACGAAAACGCAGGACTGAAATAACCAATCTATGCAACCCATACCGATCCGAACGACAGTTGTAGGAAGTTATCCCTTTCCCGGCTGGCTTGAATTTGCCGTCAAGAACCTTCATGAATTCGGTAACGCCGATAAGGAGGAGCTCATTGAGGACGCAGTGATTGCCGCTATTCACGATCAGATAACGGCTGAGCTGGACGTTATTACGGATGGCGAACAGACCCGGCTCGATTTTAACCTATCATTTTACGGATACCTGAGAGGTATTAAGGAAAATACGGACGAGTTGCGCAGGTGGGGTCCGGCCGCTCACGATCAACGCGGTAAAAACTCGATCGTCGACACGATTACAGCACCCAACGGCCTGGGTGTTGTTAAGGAATTTAAACGCCTGCAGAAACTGGCGCCCGCCGGGCCCGTGCTGAAGGCGAGCGTACCCGGGCCCTACACGCTAAGTGGGCGGCTGCTTCCCAACGCCGTCTATAAAGACCGTTATGAGATAACGGAAGCGCTTCTCCCTTTTGTCAGACAGGAACTACAGGACCTCGTTGCCGCCGGTTGCACGGAAATAACAGTCGATGAACCTTCCATGAGTTGTTATGCCTACAAGGAAGACACTAAACGTTTCGTGGATATTTTCAATCGTACCGTTGGACCGGTTTATGGTAAATGTCGGTTGTCAACCCATTTGTGTTTCGGTAACTTCAAAGGGAGGCCCGTTGGCTTTCGCAGTATCGCTCCGATGCTACCCGATTTCCTCGGCCTGAAAATAGATGAAGTGCATATCGAAATGGCTAATCGCGAATTTTCGGAAATTGAATTACTCCGCGAATTTGCTTCAACGATGGATGTCGCCGTCGGGATCATTGATGTAAAGAACTATTACATCGAAACCGTCGACGATGTGGTAAAACGGATAAAAAGGTGCCTCGAATTCGTACCCGCTGAAAAACTTGCTGTAGCCCCGGACTGTGGGCTGAGCCAGACCGCGCGTTGGGCCTCGCGCCAAAAGCTGGTAAATATGGTGAAGGGAGCCAGGAAAGTCAGAGAAGCCTTATAAACATGGCCACAAACGGATTGATACCCGCTTTTTGTTCAGGGTTCGGCCTGCAGGATCAGATCCAACGTAAAAAAAAAGAATCACGTGAGGATCAGTTCGATATCTGGTGGCTTGGTCAAAGTGGTTTTCTCATTCAATGGAAAGGGATATGCGTTCTGTTCGATCCCTACCTCTCGGATTCCCTTACAAAAAAGTACGAGGGCACCATCAAACCTCACGTGCGGATTAGTGAATTGGTCATTCAGCCGGAACTGCTGAATGTTGTTGACATCGTAACCTCCAGTCACAACCACACCGATCACCTCGATGCCGACACCCTCATACCCCTGCTGCGCGTAAACCGGAAAATCCACTTTATAATCCCCGAAGCCAACCGGAAATTTGTTTGCGACCGTGTGAAATGTCCCGTTGATTTTCCACTGGGCCTGAATGACGGTCAATCCCTCAGGATAAATGATTTGACATTTCACGGCGTGCCTGCAGCGCACAATACCGTTGAGCGCGACGAAAACGGAAGGTGCCGGTTCATGGGATTTGTCATGCGCTTCGGTAAATGGTCCGTTTACCACAGCGGCGATACATTGTGGTACGACGATATAGTCGATATCCTCCGGCCTTTTCACCTCGACGTAGCTTTCTTACCCATCAATGGAAATGATCCCAACCGTGGTGTTGCCGGAAACCTGGACGCGAAAGAAGCTGCCCGGCTGGGAAAAGAAACCGGCTCACGGCTTGTTATACCGCATCACTATAATATGTTCGAGTTCAATACAGCGGACCCGGCAGATTTTATCGCCGAAGCGGAAGCCATAAAGCAACCTTACAAAGTCCTGGCAGCCGGAGAACATTTTACGTTCCGCTAGCTTCCACAGGGCAATGCATGCACCTGATTCTCACTTGTTATCATTTCATATCCGATTTTATTACCTTAGAGTTACAACGCAACATTACCCTACTACCATGAACAGCCAAACCAGACCCTGGAGAATTTTCTTACTTGTTTTGATCGGCATACCGTTAGCCGGATTGTTGACCCGTTGCCAGAAGCCCGCACCTGCGGCTGAGCCGGCGGGTGACACAACTGCAGCGGCGGAGCCTGTACCCACACCGATTTCCGACCCCCTGATCACCAGTATTTATACTGCGGATCCTTCAGCGCATGTGTTTGACGGCAAGCTATACATCTATCCTTCCCATGACATCGAATCGAATGTATCCCAGGATGACGAAGGCGGGCATTTTGATATGAAAGATTATCACATCCTTTCGATGGATAGCGTCGGTGCTCCGGTAACCGATCACGGCGTCGCTCTGGATATCAAGGATATTCCCTGGGCGGGACGCCAGCTCTGGGCACCCGATGCCGCCTTTTCAAATGGAAAATATTATTTCTACTTCCCGGCTAAAGACAAAGAGGATGTTTTCAGAATCGGTGTGGCTACAGGATCAACTCCTTACGGCCCGTTTAAAGCGGAAGCAAAACCGATCGCAGGGAGTTACAGCATCGACCCCGCCGTTTTTACGGATACCGATGGAAAATCTTATATGTATTTCGGAGGAATCTGGGGAGGCCAGCTACAGCGGTGGGCTTCGGGAAAATTTGATCCAAAGGGATCAAAGACCGACCTGCAAAAAGATGACGAACCCGCTATCGGACCTCGCGTAGCCCGGATGACCAAGGATATGCTCCGGTTCGACGAGGAGGTAAAAGAAATCAAGATCGTTGATTCGGACGGAAAACCCCTCCTGGGAAAAGATCACGACCGGCGTTTCTTCGAAGCATCGTGGATGCATAAGTTTGGCGGGAAGTATTATTTTTCATACTCCACGGGAGATACTCATTTTATTTGTTACGCCACCGGAGACAATCCGTACGGACCATTTACCTACCAGGGTGTATTGCTGAACCCGGTTATCGGGTGGACCAACCATCATTCGATCGTGGAGTTTAAAGGCAAGTGGTATCTGTTCTACCACGACAGCGTGCTTTCGGGCGGGCAGACGCACCTGCGCAGTGTCAAGGTTACTGAACTCACCCACAATCCTGATGGTTCGATCGTCACCGTGGATGCATACGTACGCTCGGCGCCGCCGGAAATCAAGTGATCTGATGTGATGCCGGCAGGGAACGATTAGGCACTCATTTTATTCAGGTGCTGATCGCGGAATTTCGATGGAGTAGTACCGAAACGTTTTTTAAAAACATCGTTAAAACTTGAAACTGAATTAAAACCCGAATCCAATGCGATCGCTGCGATGGTGAACCGGTAATTTTCGCGCGTACTCAACCGGCTCCTTGCTTCGTCCAGGCGAAGGTCGGTAATAAAGTCGGCGTAGGACCGCTGTATTCGTTCATTCAGAACCTGCGAAAGATGGTGGCGCGATGTACTCAGCTTTGAGGCCAGTGCATCGATGGTTAATGTACTATCTGTAAATAGTTTTTCCGTGACCATAACCTGTTTCAGCTCATTTTCAATCCGGGTTGCTTCCTCCGGTTTTAAACTGGAGTGAGCATATTTTGCGGATTTCCGAAATCCCAACGCTACCACCTGCGATTTCTCCTCTTCAACAAAGAGGTCGGGTTCTGAAATCGCTTTGTAACTTATCCAATAAATGAGAACCGTGAGTATCAGAAACAGCAACCTTACATCCGGAAACCGGGGATGATAAACCTGCATCACGGCGAGGGTCGCGGCGATTATGATCTCGGCGACAACCACCATGATAATAAATTTCCGAAACCGGAGTTCGCCTGGACGAAGGGCCAAATAACCGTATCCAAGGAGGAACGTGATCTGTAGCAGACCCGTTGTATAGGGGTGGAAGCTTAGCGGATAGAACCAAAACAGTGCCGCCAGCAAAACACCCGTAATGGAAACGAGGAAAGGGACAAAATGAAACAAGTCTCTTTTTCTAAACGTGTTATCCTTCCTCGTCTTGATATACAGATAAAGAAGAGGTCCCACGAGATAGGGAAGGCTGTACGATAAAAAATAAAGAAGGCGGACATGATCCATCAGCCATGTTTTCGAAATAACCTTCATCGTGAGCTGTATACCGACGGTGATAAGAAATACCGCCAGGTAGATGTTGGATAACCGGCTTTGTTGTTTTCTCAGGAGCCATAAGCTCAGCAACCCGCCCTGCAGGGCGCCGAATAAAAGAAGAAATATGTTCAGCTGGTTCGTCATATCGTATTTAAAATCGAACTTAGAAAAACAAAATCTTTACGGGCATCCCTCAATTTGGTGTACTTTTTACCCGTCGCTGATCTTTGGGCGCTGGAGTATTAACCTGTTTATACCAACGGAAGTTACCTGCACAAGTGAAAAAGAAACAAATCCACGCTGTTCTTTTGATGATCGGCATCACTGTTGAATGGAAGGCCGTGGAAGGAAAGGGAAAAAATTAAAATCGCAATTACGAACCGGTACAAAGAGAGAAGGTAATTTCAACCATGGAATTGAACACCGCCATACACCTGATCGCGAATGGAATTCCCGATGGAACCGGCAAACAGGTTTGGGCCGATCTCGGTGCGGGCAGAGGTTTATTCAGCCGGGCACTGGCTTCGAGGCTTCCCGCAGGAAGCACCATTCATGCTGTCGATAAGGATGCACGTTCGCTGGATGCCATCGTGCTTCCCGGCAACGGCATCATATTAAGAAAAATCGCAGCCGATTTCGGCACGCTTGAATTCCCAACAGAAAAATTTGACGGGATCTTAATGGCCAACTCGCTCCACTATGTGGCTGCCAGGGGCGCTCTGCTGGAACGACTAAAAAGTTTTCTGCGCGCATCAGGACGGATGATCGTCGTGGAGTATGATACAACCTCATCTAATCGATGGATACCTTACCCGGTCAGTTACCCGTCCCTGCAGGAGCTTGCACGGCCGGCGTTCACGTCCATCCAAAAGATCGGCGACACCGGGTCTGTCTTCGGAAGCGGCCGGATCTATTCGGCGCTGTTGACCGTTTGACCGGATGTCTGGTGCCGCTTATTCATACTTTAATGAATCAACGGGGTTGGTACGCGCAGTCTTCAGCGAGTGAAACGCCACCGTAATAAACCCGAATACAAGAGCCAGTAACGCAACAACGGCGAACGTTGAGTAGTCAAGATTTTTCTTGTAAGCAAAATTACCCATCCATTCCGTAATGATATAATAAGCTACTGGAATGATCAGTAGAGCAGCGACGAGGATGAGGTACATGATATCTTTATAGAGCAGAAAGATAATATGAGGTATGGAGGCCCCGTGTACTTTTCTCACACCAATCTCCTTGGTGCGTTGTGTGGCCGTAAAGGCGGAGAGACCCAATAATCCCAGTAATGAAATAAAAATACAGATATAGGAGAGCCCGGAAAGTAATTTATGCTGGACCTCGTCCTCTTTATATTGTTCGTTAAACCTCTGATCCATAAAAAAATATTCATAAGGATGGTTGGGGTCGTATTTTGACCATTTTTCCCTGATGAAAGACATGGTTTCGGGCAAGTTCTCACTTTTTACTTTCAGGTGGAGATATCCCCCCTCCTGATTCGCTTTTATGATCAACAATGGTTCGACAGGGTTATGCAGCGAACTGAAATTAAAATCCTTCACCACGCCGATCACCTGGCCATCCTGTTCCGCGTGAAAGAACTTTACCTTTTTTCCAACCGGTTCTTTTTCCCAGCCCATTAGTTTGACCGCCGCTTCATTGGCAATAAACACGTTTTCGATATCCGTCTTCGGGCCCGGGTTAAAATCCCTGCCATCGAGGAGGCTGATACCCATCGTCTTCAGGTAATCTTCCCCGACAAACATGAGTGTAAAGGCTTGCTGTTTCATTCCCTCCGCACCTTCAGCAAGCATCACCGAGTTTCCTCCTACATTCATTCCAGGCACGTTGTAACTGGTCGTGGCCGCCGTAATATTCGGGTTCTGCAGCAGGCCGGCTTTGATCCCATTGAGCTGATTCTGTACGAGGGTATCCTGGATGGGCAGCAGGAGAATATTCTCCTGGTCAAATCCCAATTCCTTGTTTCGCACATAGTCGATCTGATCCTGCATAAAAATCGTACACACCACGACGAATATGGAGATGGCGAACTGTGTCGTGATGAGAACCTTCCTCAACACGTGGCTGGATTTCCGGTTTTTGAAGGCGCCTTTCAGCGCTTTTATTGTCGGGATACTGGGAAGGTAAAACGCAGGATACAAACCTGAAATAATACCAATACCTATCGTGATACCCAGTGAGCCGAACAAAAGCAGGGAATTCCCCTGAAAATCGGGGACGAGGTTTTTTCCTACCAACTGGTTAAACGGTGTGGCTTCGAGGACAACATAAACTATCCCAACGGCTACAGCAAGCGATACGAATGCGAGAAAAACGGACTCCAGCAAAAATGTAAAGACCAGCGCAGGCTTTCCTGAGCCAAGGGTTTTCTTCATGGCAATTTCCGCTGCCCGGTTAACCGACTTCGCCGTTGAAAGATTCATATAGTTAATACAGGCGAGTATGATGATAAAGATACCGATCCCTGTAAAGGCATACAGGTATGCGATATTCCCATGTGGCTCGTCCGCATTCAGATCGGAATGGAAGTGGATGTCAGCCAGCGGTTCCAGGATCGGAGTGTACTTTCCTCCTACCTGATCCCCGAACGATTTATAATACTTGTCAAAGATCGCGGGAAATTTGGCGTAGAAGTCCCTTGTGTCGTAATGCTCCGGCATCATCAGGTACGTATATACATCCGGATTCCAAAACGCTTCCGATTTGACTTGCCCCTTGTCCATTACCCACTCGCGGTCTACCAGCCGCGACAACACGATATCAAACTTGAGATGTGTGTTTTCAGGCGGATCCTTAATGACACCTGTAACTTTCCACTGTTCGTTCTCAATTAGCAGGGATTTGTCCAGCGGATCCTCATCCCCAAAATACCGTTTCGCAGTGGACTCAGTTAACACTAAACTATTCAGATCGTTCAGGGATGTTTCCGGATCTCCCTGGATAAACGAATGGGTAAACATCCGGAAGAATGTAGAATCCGTACGAATCACATCTTCTTCATAAAATGCCTTCTCATCGCCGTTTCTTCCCTGGTATTTTACCAGCGTATGATCCCAGTTATTGGCGCGTACGACTACCTGTACTTCGGGAAATTCCTCCTTCAGAATATTTCCCAGCTCGCGGGCGGACCGTGCCACCCTTACATCGATGCCGGTAGCCTGCAGATGTCCGCCAAGGCGATATATACGTGTATGATTGGCGTGATGCTGATCGAATGTCAGGTCATGCTGCAGGATCAAAAGCAGAACGATACTTACCGATATTCCCAGAGCAAGGCCGAGAATGTTTAGCACTGAAAAGAATTTATCCTTCAGGAATACACGGGTTGCGAATTTCAGGTGTGTACGGATCATAGCGGTGTTCGGGGTTCAGGTCAGAAGAGGTTTTAATTCTTATATCGATATTTGATACGCAAGAGACGTACTTATCGCTGGAAAACAAAAAAACGGAGATGTCCGGTCAGAATATGCAGCTATCGTTTCGCAATTCGTCCGCCTCCGGAAACCTGCGATATCACTTCCGGATATCCGCTATAAAGAATACTCCCCCCGCCAGTGATACTCCCCTCCAACTCGTTTTCCACACGAACCAGAACCTCGCCTCCACCCCTCACCCGGATCTGAGCATCCTTAACTTTCAGCTTCAGAGCATTGATAGATCCACCTCCCAAAACCTCGCCCTGAAATTTCCGGATATCTGCACTTTCATGAAATAAGAGGGTACCTCCGCCACGTATGGAAGTCTGTAAGACAGACTGGTCGGCTCCGTCGATCAGTTCGACATTACCTCCGCCACGTATCGATATTTTCTTTATAACGGGAAGGCTGACATAAATCTCGATCCGTGCATGACCCAGCTCCCTCGGATCGAGGTACAGCGTGAGTGTTCCCGCCGTCACGGTTGATGAAACCTGACTGATGTGATGTTGGTGGGCTTTTATTTTCACACCACACGACTTACTCTGGGTGATGTAGACAAACGTTGTGGCGGATCCTTCCACTACAATGTTCTCAAAGCTTTCCATTCGCCTGAGCTCATGCGAAGTCTGAGCCGACAGGCTCGCTTCCATGGACAACGATACCAGAAAGGAGAACAGGAATGCCTTGCCGGCTTTATTAGATAACATGGAACTTGCTTTTTGCGAATGGGCGTCCCAAGAACAATGCCGGAGATTGAACTGCCCTGATCCCGCAAAAAACGAAGGTTTGGTTGTAGATACTGAACGCATTTGAACAGTCTTTGTCCACGACTGATCAAATCAGGGTGTTGTCAGCATCAGCGCCAGAGGCAGGTTGCAACGGAACCGGCCGGTAATGTCAATGACGCTATTCTGCCGCGGAATTTTATACCGAAGGTCTTGTCCGTGTCTGAATCATTTAAAACAATGAGGACCTTATTTCCGGCGGGATCCCGGAAGGCGACGTTGTGCAAATCATCCACGATGTTCGAAGCCACCCGGCGCGAACCGGGCCTCACAAACCGGGAAGCATGCGCGATGATGTAATAGGAAACATTACGGGACACAGAGTCGCCGATCGTCAATGCACCGAGGCACTCCGTACATCCGCCGTCGCTCGTGTGGGGATTAAACTGCGGATCCGCTGCCAGGTTCCACTCCAGTACATTCCTGCTCCAGTTGCGTGTAGCCCCCACGATCAGGTTCCTGACATGCCAGCGCAGGTCACCACCAAAATCTCCTTTTCCGGAAGTCCATTGTTCCGTAAAATATATGTTCTTGTCAGGATATGCGTTCCGTACCTTCGAAAGCGCATCGATCTCACCCAGGTACAAATGAAACGCCGAGCCATCGAGAAATTTTCTTGCTTCCTTATCCTTGAGAACGGCGATCGGATACTCCGGGTGATCGCAGTTATGATCAAATACAACGATCTTTGTTTTGATACCGGCGGCTAAAAAGGCCGGACCCAGGTGATCCCTGACAAACTTCGCCTGGTCCTCCGCCGTCATCACCATACTCGGATTATTGTTCGGGTTCTCAGGTTCGTTCTGCAGTGTCACTGCGTCGATCCGGATACCCTCCTCCTCCATACGCTGTATGTATTTGACAAAATAACGGCTATAAGCGTCGTAATATTCGCGCTTTAAACTTCCTCCTTTTGTAGAATTGTTGGACTTCATCCACGCTGGTGCCGACCAGGGACTTCCCATTATTTTGAGGTCCGGTGCTACGGAAAGAATCTCTTTCAACACCGGGATCAAATTAAGCGTGTCGGGACCCAGGCTGAAACCGGCTAAGGATACATCGCTTTTTCCACCTGAAAGGTCGTAGTAAGAGAAAGGCCGATCATCCAGATCGGAAGCACCTATACTGACCCGAAGATAACTTATCCCAATACCACCTTCCGCTGAAAACAGTTCTTTTATTAAAGCCGAGCGCTGGTGCGCGGTAAGCTTTTGATTCATGAGCATGGCGCTTCCGCCGGTTAAGGCATATCCGAATCCATCAATCTCCTGGAAGACCTGCGTCGTGTCGATTTCGATCAGCGGACCCGTTGCCTCCGTTGCGTTAAACGCAACATTTTCTGTCAGCTGGCTTAACAAAAATTTCCGGTCACCTGACGTTATCCATACATCGACGGGGACCGATGTGTTTTCGATATTTTTTTCCCGGGGAAGGCAGGAGGTAAAGAACAGGACCGTAAGGGCCAGTACCCGGAAATGACCGGTGGTATTTATCTTTTTCATATCGGAAGGTACGCTGCAATTTATGAGCATCCCCGCGCCTTTCAAAAACAATATTGTTATACTTGCCTCGCAGCAAACACCGCCTACCCGTATGGAGAAGAATTTACCCGTAATCGTCACCCAAAATCTTTCCAAGACCTATACGGAACCCGTCCTGCGGAATATTAATTTTTCCATATATCCCGGCGAAATCATCGGGTACATTGGTCCTAACGGCGCAGGTAAAAGTACCACGATCAAGATACTGACGGGAATTATACCTGATTTTGACGGCGAAGCAACCGTCCTGGGAATGGATATCCGCAACGATATACTGGAAGTAAAAAAGAGGATCGGTTACATACCTGAGAACGCGGCGTTATACGACACGCTCACGCCGCTCGAATACCTGCACTTCGTCGGACAACTTTACAAGATGGAATGGATATCCGTTGACAAGAAAGCGAGAGAACTTCTTCACCTCTTCGAGTTGCGCGATTACACTGATTCGCGGATGACTGCGTTTTCAAAAGGGATGAAACAAAAAGTACTGCTTATTGCGGGTATGATGCACAACCCGTCCATCTTATTTCTGGATGAACCGCTTTCGGGCCTGGATGCCAATGCCGTCATTATGGTGAAGGAGATCCTGACGCAACTGAAACGAAGTGGTAAAACCATTTTCTATAGTTCCCACCTGATGGATGTTGTGGAGAAGATTTCAGACCGGATTATTATAATCAACCAGGGTCAGATGATTGCCAATGGGACTTTCGAAGAATTGAATACACATGCCAAAGGGTCGTTAGAGAAGATTTTCACCGACCTTACCGGGAACAAAGCCCACGAAACAACAGCCGTTGAATTTATCAACATCCTGGAAAGCTGACCCATCATGGAAAAATTCCTGCTGAAATTTCTGGACTTGTTTTCCTGGGCTTACAAACTGATCCCGGTTGACTACGCTCAACTGCGCGCGATTGTCGAAATAAAGCTGATCACGGATAACCGCCTCCAGCATATCGCCTACCGGAAGAATCAGAAGGAGCCTGGCAATGCGTTTATCATGACGCTGTTTTTCTACAGCATTTTTGGTGTCTTTGTTGCCCTCGCGCTGTATACGATCCCTTCTTTTATACTTTCCATGATCGTCTTCTTCAGTTACCTTATGGTTATGGTTGCGATGACCATGATCACAGACTTCTCGTCCATTCTTCTGGACACCAGTGATAATACTGTCATTCTTCCGCGACCGGTAGACGGCCGCACCCTGTTCGTCGCGCGGGCAACGCACATCCTGCTTTATGTCGGCCAATTAACCATCGGCCTATGCCTGGTACCTGCCATTGCCGTGTTTATTAAATATGATGGAGTCCTCCTGCTTGGATTTTTAACGGCGAGTATGTTGTCAGTGATTACGGCAGTTTTAATCACCAACGGGCTTTACCTGCTCATCCTGCAGTTTGCCAGTGAGGAGAAGCTTAAAAATATCATCAACTATTTTCAGATCGGTATGGCTGTAACCATCATGGGAGGATACCAGTTATTGCCCCGGATAATTGAAAGGCTTGACATGGATACGTTTGTCTTCAGGATCAGCTGGTGGAATTTTCTGATGCCTCCCCTATGGATGGCTGGCGCAATGGAAACGATTTACAGTGGACTAACCGATGCACCACATATCGGGCTGACGGTATGTGCGGTCCTGCTTCCCCCGGCCGGCGCTTTCCTGGTAAACAGGTACCTCACTCCTCTCTTTCATCAGAAACTCGGTACGCTGGGGACCGGCGAGGGGCGAACGGAAAAAAATATAACAAATGAGAGTCCGGTCATTAATAGTATCTCCAAATGGATCACTTTTTCCGCTATAGAAAGAGGTTCGTTCGATCTGATTTTCAGGATGCTCGGGCGTGACCGAAAGATCAGGCTGAAGATCTACCCTACGTTTGGATACATCGTCGTCTTCGGGTTGATCTTTACCATGCGGGGGAAGGATGACCTGGCTACAACATGGTCGGAGCTGCCTGGAACCAGCTATCACCTCATGCTGTTGTACCTCGCTTTTATGGTATTGCAGGTAGCCCTGTACGAAATACCTTATTCCGATGACTTTAAGGCCAGCTGGATTTATTTTTCAGCACCTGTTGAAAAACCGGGTGAATTGCTGTCTGGTATGCTTAAGGCAATTTTCATCCGGCTGTTTTTACCGGGCTACCTGGTGATCGGTATCGTGATACTTTTTATCTGGGGTATCCACGTTGTCGACGATATCCTCTTCGGCCTGTTCAACAATGTGCTCATGCTAATCCTGCTGGCGCTGATTAACAAAAAGCACCTTCCGTTTTCCATGGCACCGAACGTTCGTAGCCAGGCAGGGAACCTGATGCGAAGTATCCTCTCGGTTGTGATCATAGGCGTGCTGGGAGGGATTCACTATCTCCTCACCCAACAACCATTCCTATTGTTTTTTGCAATACCCATTCAGCTTGTCGCGATATACTTATTATCAAAAGCCTATTCGCGAACAACATGGAGCCGGATTACTCTTTAAAGCGCAGCTTAAAAAATAACAAGGTAGAAGCAAGCATCAGCGTGAGCAGGTTAGCGGCAATAACGGGTATGTCCTTAACCATTATACCATATGCCAGCCACAACACCACGCCTGTGCAAAAAAGTGAGAACATTCCAAGAGACAGGTCCTTGGCCGAACGGCTTTTCCAGGTTTTGATAACCTGAGGTAAAAAAGCAATCGTCGTTAACATTCCCGCAGCAAGTCCAACAAGTTGTATCGTGTTCATAATTTTTGTTTTAGTTAACTCATCCTCGTATTTGAATGAACTTAACACCTGCAAATCTAACGAAACGTTACGGGTATTGGTTGAGGGATGTAATTTTAAATGAACTCTTGACAACTATAACGTTTGCGGAAAATTACTCAGCGGAAAGCGGTGCTACAGCGTCTGGCCCGCCAGATATAACCGATCCGAAGGCGTATCGGCGTCGAATGTCGTATGGTATCGTTTCCATAAACAACCGGCGTTACAATGTTCGGAAACTAAGGCGGGCCGGCTGAGGCGGTTCGTTTACTTTCGCGATTCCTGTTAATTTTTTACATTAACCGTATGGTCATCCGTCAGGCAACAAACCGCGATCAGCGCGCGCTCGAAAACCTGTTAACACAACTCGGTTATCCGCCGGAAGGCGACGATTTTGTGCTACAAAAGATCAAAAACTATTGTGAGGAAGGTTACCACCTGCTCGTCTGCGACACCGACGACGGGACGATCGGGTTTGCCGCCCTCCATTGGTTCGATATCTTTCATTCCCGGAAAAAGGTGGGACGAATCACGGCAATTTGTGTCAATGACGACGCGCGCGGAAACGGAGCCGGTCAGAATCTCCTGCTCGAAGCCGGGCGATTTCTCGCAACAAAAGGATGCAGTCAGATTGAAGTAACCACGAATGTAAAGCGCACGCGAACCGCCGGATTCTACCTGAAAAACGGATACAGCGAAAACTCGCGTCACTTCAGCAAACCATTATGAGGCAACCCGTTTAAATATCACCTCCACTCGCGCATCAGTTTGCCGATCGTGCGGATACCTTCTTCGATTTTGGCACTCCACGGTTCTCCGTAACTTAGCCGGAAGCAATTCTCAAACCTTCCCTGGGATGAAAAGATTTGCCCGGGTGCAATACCGATATTATGCTTCAACGCCTTCTTGTGAAGTTTGTAAGCATTTATTTTTTTGTTCATTTCGATCCACAACGTGAACCCACCCTGCGGCCGAGTGATACAGGTGTCTTCCGGAAAGTATTCACAGACCGCCTGGATGTAACGGAGGGATTGGGTATGCAGGGCCTTTCGCAAATGGCGGAGGTGCAACTCGAACCGCCCGTTGCTCAGGAAGCCGGCAACCGCTGCCTGTGCCAGTGTATTGGTCGAAACCGTATGCATACGTTTCAGCCGCATCACTTCGTCCTTGTATTTGCCCGGAATCGTCCAGCCTATCCGGTATCCGGGGGCTAATGATTTGGAAAATGAAGCACAGTGAAGAACCAGTCCCTTCTTATCAAAAGTCTTGCAGGTCTTCGGGCGGGTTTTTCCAAAGTACAGCTCGCCGTAGATATCATCCTCAATCAGCGGTATCTCTTTTTTCGCCAGCATATCGACCAGGTATTTCTTGCGGTCATCCGGCATACAACTTCCCAGGGGGTTGTTAAAATTATTAACAACCAGACATGCTTTGATATTAAAACGCGGGATCGCCTGAGCGAGGTAGTCGATATCCATTCCCATGACGGGATCCGTGGGAATCTCCACGACCTTCAGGCCATGGTTTTCCATTAACTGAAAAATCGCAAAATAGGTGGGGCTTTCGATAGCAACGGCATCTCCCGGTTTGGTAGTCGCTTTGATACACAGGCTTAACGCTTCCACACAACCTGCTGTCACAATTATTTCCTCGTCGCTGGGTGTACCACCCCAATTGAACGCCTGCCGGGCGATCTGTTTTCGCAGGGCCGCATTTCCCTGGATGTGCTCGTAGTGAAGACAACTTGTCTTCGACTCGCGCAACGCATGCACCACTGCCTTGTTCAGCTTCGCCGTCGGCAGGAGTCCCGTTGAAGGCGCGGCCATCGAAAAATTCAACAAGTTCTTTGAATTCAGATCGACATACACGCTGTTGATCATGTCGTCGATGGTCACGGGCAACGCGTCGTCCAGCGGCTCGCAGACCTTGGGCATATTCAGGATATGTTCCGGGGAATACTTTACATAATATCCCGACTGCGGGCGGGCTTCAATTAAACCCTTGCTTTCCAGCACATAATATGCCTGAAACGCCGTGCTTAAACTGATCCCCTGCTCCTTACTCAGGGCACGAACCGACAGTAGCTTGTCACCCACTTTGAAGATCTCTTTTTCAATCAGGGTCTCAATGCGTTCGGCGACTTCCGAATACTTATGGTCGGGCTTTGCTAACAATTGAGCCATGGTTCGCGGTTTTATTTTATTGCCACCAAACTGATCCGGTCAAATGTAACAAAACGTAAACTGTTTTTTGTTTTGGGCCGCACAAAAAAAATCTCCACCCGATTAAGGGTGGAGATATCACACGTGAACTGTACCTGAATGGACTACCTTGCCAAACGTTGAACACCTTTGGAAATGGTCCAAGCCGGAATACCCCGCGATACCACATTTCCTTCCCCCGCAGCCGGGGCAGTTGCACGGTTAACACCTTTTGAAATAAGCCAGGCCTGGCTGAGGGACCGGGCACGGATACTGGTGCTGCCAAGACGTTCCCTTTCAAAGGCGCTCCGGTTGGCGACTTTTTGCACATCTTTTGATACGATCCATGCCGGATTCGTGTCGGTTGTTTGCGCTTGGGAAAAGAACGCGGCGGTCATCAACACAGCTATCAGACTAATCTTCCTGATTCCTCCATTTATATGCTTCTTCATACCTTCATACGTTTGATTCTATACAAATAAACGGTGGAAGGCAGAGGGTCACGATCCGTGAATTCCCCGGAAGGAAGTCAGGGTTAATACGGATAGGGATATCGGGTCTACTTCAGAATTTTGAGCTCAATGGACTTTTTTATGAGCTCGGCGGTATTACTGACCCGCAGCTTTTTTAACATATTGATGCGATGGGACTCTACCGTCCGGATACTGATACCGAGCTTGTCAGCGACCTGCTTGGTGCTGTGTCCTGTTGCAACCAGTTCGAGTACTTCCTTTTCCCTGGGAGTGATTTCACCAAGTTCCGGCGCTTCGGGCTTGGAATACGATTCGGCCAGGATGTTGGTGACAACGGGGCTGAAATATTTACCCCCGCTATGAACGGTAAGGATCGCCCTCTCCAGCTCATACCGGTCGATGTTCTTTAGCAGGTAACCGGACGCTCCCAGTTTTAATGTATTGAGGATGTATTCGGGTTCTTCGTGCATCGTGAGTATAATAAAACCAACGGCCGGATATTTTTTGGTGAGGATCTCAAGCGCTTCCATTCCGTTGATGACAGGCATGGCGATATCGGTGAGAATAATATCCGGATGTGTTTGTTCGGCAAGTTCCATCAGTTCCTTTCCGTTTTCCGCTTCCCCCACGATTTCGAAGCGGTCGTTCATACCCAGCAGCGATTTAAAACCTGCCCGAATCAACGGGTGATCGTCGGCTAACAGAATCCTTATTTTTTTCATGAGCCTGAAATAACGTTTGATTTGGGTATGTGAATTTCCACACTTGTCCCTTTACCCGGTGCAGCGTGCAATTCAACGGTGCCGTTCAATAGTGTGACGCGTTCCCGGATATTACGGAGACCGGAACCTCCGCCACTGATCTTTTGCTCGTCAAATCCTTTCCCATTGTCTTCAATAATAAAGTAAACTTCGTCTTCCTTATCCAGAAGGTGAACGTTCACGACTGAAGCGCCGGAGTGCTTCACGATGTTATTGAGTGCTTCCTGGGCAATGCGGAACAGGGCAATACTCACTTCAAAATCAAGATTCCCTGCGGTTTCTTTAATAAACCGGTAGTCGATCCGCATACGTGAATACTTTTTGAGTGAATCGCACAAACCTTTTAACGCCGCTTCCAGGCCGAAGTCGACAATCGCCTGCGGCATAACATCGTAAGAGATCCGTTTTACTTCCGCAAGGGCTTCGTTGACCAGCGTTTTGATCTCGGACTTGCGGTCATCGGCGCTGTCAAGAAGATCAACCTGCATATATATAGAGGTTAACATCTGGCCTACGCCATCGTGCAGGTCTTTGATGATACGCCTTCGCTCATTTTCCTGGCCTTCAAGCAAAGCGGATGCGCGGGCCCGTGCTGTTTTTAACTCACGGGCGTGGAAACCCCGAAGTTCTTCCTGCATTTTCAGTAATGCTTTTCCCAATACATCCTCTTCGCTGAGGGTTGTGAAGGAGGCGGAAAAATTCCCGGATCCGATCTCGTTGGCAAATTGTGCCGTTCTTTCAAATCCTTTTGTAAGCTGGTGGATAGCTTCCTCCATCCTGCTGATCTCGTTCGTTGATGTACTCACGGGTTTCCGTACGGGAATGATACCTTTCGAAAGGCTGAGTATCGTTTCCTTCAGCTGCAGTATGGGTCTTCCAATACTTCGGGAAAGAAAATAGGTAATCCCCATGGCGAGGATCATTACAGATAACGTCGCGAGGAAAAGAAAATTCCGGAGCCGGCGGATGGGCTGCATCGCTTCATCCTCATCCATCTCGGATATGATCGCCCACTGAAGATCCGGGTTTTGAACATTTCTGTAAACGGAAAGAACCGATATATCCCGGTAGTCTTTCACTATACCTTGACCGGGCCGGCCGAGAAAAGAGTTTCGCACCGGTTCCGTATCGACCAGGATGTCACCGGGAATACGATGGGGGAAAAATCGGGAGGAAGATCTCATTCGTTTATCGCGTCCGACGAGGTAGGACTCCCCGGTATTACCCATTCCTGCGATCTCCCGAATGATGTCCTGGATTTTTTGAAAGTTCTCCTGGACCAGCACAGTTCCTACCACTTCATTATGTTCAAGGATAGGTACATAATAAAACAGCAGGGTCTCGTGTATTTGGGAGTAGTCGGAGCCATCAATAATATGTAGTCTTTTCGGGTCGAGCGAAATGGCGGAGTCGATCTTTGCCAGGAGTCCTTCGGGATACATTTCATGGTCGGTGCTGTAGAGTTGCCGGTGGTGTGTATCGAACAAATGAAGGTTCTTGAAGTTATAAAGCCGGCACAGGTTCTCGATGTCGGCCAGGTCATCGCGGTTGTGAGGATCGGGCAGGGATCCTTCCTCCAGATCGTGGTATATCTTAAGAAATTTGCGCTCTACCTGGAGAGCTTCCAGATTCTGAGAGGAACGGTATAGGTAATTCTCAACGAGTTCCTTCTTCAGGATGTTTATGGAAGACAACTGATCGAGCGTCCGTTCGAGCAATGCACGACTAAGTATCGAATTGAAAATGAATGAAATAGTTACCAGGACGAATAAACCCAGGGCTATGTGAGAGAGAAATAATTTGGTTGATATTTTAAGATTCCTCATGTAGCAGTCACCAGCGTCAGAAAAAAAGCAACCAATGGCAAGGGGAAAATATATAATAAAACGGTAGGACGCCAGATCGAACGATTATAAAACCCGGGGATGAATAGGTTTTTAAACAATGGAGGTCAATAAAAAAGGCTACCGGTAACCGGTAACCTTTTTTAACTAAGAATCCGTTAACGGATTACTTTTTCTTCTTAGCTGCCTTCTTAGCAGTTTTCTTAACTGCTTTCTTTGCGGACTTCTTCGCTGTTTTTGCCATAGCGTTTTAGTTTTTAGTTTATAAAATGATTAAAAATCAACTTCAAATAAGAAAACTTAATGAAATTGACTTACAAATATAACTTAGTTATACTGGAATACAAACTTTCCGGCATGTTTGATACGTAAATACAACATAACATTGTCTTTCAACCAGCCCGGACAACAGAATGTATGAATGACTATAGCGCTACATCGAACGATCGAAGTGAAATCCGAATCAAACACTAACACGGTTCACAAATGACGATGACAAATAAAAGATAACTCACCGTTCCGGTGAAATTGAAGAATATAAAATTCATTAGCAGGCGATTTTCGCGACGTGGTCGTAAAAAAAGCTTCTGAACGTTGGCGACATAACAGTTCCCGCCAAATTTTATTATCTTATATTTTTAAAATATTCATGAAACACGTTTACCGTGCCTGGTTGAAACGATCAACCGAAGAAGATCAGTTTGAAAGGATCAAGGTGAGGTTGATTATTGCATTCTCGGCCATTGGCATTTTAATAAGTCTTCTCTACTGGTCCGTGCACGTTGTGGTGATCTTTAATGTTCCGAGGATACTTTTTATTATCCTTCCACTGCTGCTCGTATCGGGCTGCGTTCTTCTTTTGCTAAGGGTTCATCAGTTCTGGGTAGCTCATTTTGTTATTTTCAGCTACTGGATCTCATTTGCTATCGGGGCTTACTTTTCGGGTGGAATATTCTCCATTGTCCTTCCCTGGCTCTGTCTCATGCCCGTTATGGCTAACCTTATACTCGACTACAGAAATTCCTGGGGTTGGTTCCTGATCAGCTTTACCACGATCATTTACTTCAGTTTCGCCGGAGTGCACCTTCCACCGGTCAGATATACGGATGGTCCATGGCGAGCCTTACTTTCCCTGATCGGACTGTGTCTAATCCTTTTCTTTTTCACCAGCTTGTTCGACCGGGCCCGCTACCGGCTGCTCCTTATACTTAAAGACCGAAACGAAGACCTTGAACAAAACCAGAAACTTGTCGCCGCTCAAAATAAAGAAATCGAATTTGTCAACCGGGAGCTAAAGAGCAAAGTCGAGACGATCGAAACCAGCAACAATACCCTGGAAAAGCACTGGAATACGTTGCTGGATGTATCAAAAGACAAAAACGTGAACTTCGGACACCTCAAAGAGGCTTTGCAGTATCTTTTGAAAGTCACCGCTGAAAGCCTTCACGTAAGCAGGGTCAGCATCTGGCGTTTTTCAAAAGATCCCGAAAGTATAAAATGCCTGTTCGTGTACCAGAACGGTATATTCACGAAAGGTCAGAAGTTGGGCCGCAACTCCAATCCCCTGTACTTCGATGCTATCCGCCGCGAAAAAGTCATTACAGCCAAAAACGTCTACACCCATCCAGATACAAAAGACTTCGCCGAGACCTACCTGAAACCTCTGGATATCTTTTCACTCATGGATGCACCCTTCTTCCTCGATGGCGAGCTGGGTGGTGTATTGTGCTGCGAGCAGCAACATGGCGAACGCGACTGGACACATCAGGATATTATTTTTGCCACTTCCATGGCGGATATAGTTTCGCTGACGTATCGTTCTGCGGCGAGGCGGGAATATGAAAAAAACATCCGTCACCTGGGCAATGAGATCCTCAAACAAAATGAGCTGCTCAGGCAGAAGTCGGAGGAAATTGAAACAGCCAATCAATCGCTCGAACAGCGCGTACGGGAGAGAACGGAAGACCTTCATCAAAAGAACAAACAGCTGGCGGAATACGCATTCATAAATTCCCACTTACTCCGTGCGCCGGTTGCCCGGATTATGGGCCTCGTCGAGCTACTTCAAAAAGATGTACCTGAATTTTCAGCCAATGATATCATCCCCTATCTGGAGGCCTCCAGCAGGGAGTTGGACAATGTTGTTAAAAAGATCAATGAAGCCATAGAAGAGGAGGGCCAGTTTGACCGGGAAGATCTGAAAGACTCCACAACCGCAGAGGGTTTACCTTCCGCATCGCAGCCGGACCTGCCACGCTGAACATCATATCGATTTTATCCGGCTTACGCAATCGTTAACATCTGAGTCTTTTCCGAACGGGCTAACAAGCCGATGAAGCTTCGACAACCTTCATGCTACATTTTTTAAAATAATCCGAATTTACTCTTAGCTTAGACCTTTGCTTCTTTCGGATAATTAAAAAATAGTACGTTAACCCTTGCTTATGGATCACTTTGAGAATTTTGTCGCTGCGGCTAATGCGGTAATATGGAGCGATGTGTTGATATACCTGTTGCTGCTGGTCGGCATATACTTTTCCCTTCGGATGCGCTTTTTCCAGGTGAGACTGTTTAAGGAAATGATCCGGGTGATGTTTAAAGGTCAAAAGTCCGACGCCGGGATCTCCTCCTTCCAGGCATTGGCTGTTTCCCTTTCCGGCCGAGTCGGGATCGGCAACATTGCCGGTGTGGCAACCGCTATTTACATTGGTGGCCCGGGCTCTGTTTTCTGGATGTGGCTTGTCGCATTTTTAGGCGCGGGGTCTGCATTCGTCGAGTCTACGCTTGCCCAGATTTACAAGCAGAATGAAAAGGGGCAGTATCGCGGAGGACCGGCATTTTATATCGAAAAGGGAATAAAAAACAGGGCCGTAGGAAAAATATACGCTGTGGTCTTTGCCGGCGCAACGATCCTGGCAACGGGATTTCTATTACCCGGTGTGCAGGCCAATGGAATTGCATCAGCCGTTAATAACGCGTTTGGGATAAGTCATATGTGGACTGGCGTACTGCTGGTTATCCTGCTCGGCCTGATCATCTTCGGCGGAATCCGGACCATTGCACGTGTAGCCGAGTACGTTGTCCCGTTCATGGCTATCGCCTATATTTTGATTGCGCTGATCGTCGTGGTTATCAATTTCCAGCAACTCCCGCATGTATTCGGATTGATCTTTTCAAGCGCATTCGGTATGAATGCGACCTTCGGTGGAATTGTGGGCGCGATGATCTCGATCGGTGTGAAGCGGGGAGTTTATTCGAATGAAGCGGGGCAGGGTACGGGGCCTCATCCGGCGGCTGCCGCTGAAGTAGCGCATCCGGTCAACCAGGGTTTGGTTCAGGCGTTTTCAGTATACATCGACACACTGTTTGTGTGCTCCGCTACGGCGTTTATCATTCTCAGTACAGGTATGTATAATGTTAAAGGATCCGGCGGCGAACTGATCGTCGATAACGGCGTGTACTATATGCAGGATGGCGAAAAACATGTTGAAGGCAGCGCCATGTACACACAAGCCGGGGTTGACAAAGCCCTGAGTGGTCAGGAGGAATTTGACTTCAACTATCGCGGCGTTGGAAGTTATGTGGTGGCGATCGCATTGTTCTTCTTCGCGTTCACTACGCTGATGGCCTATTACTACATTGCCGAAACAAACGTGGCCTACCTGACCCACACGCGGGGCGGCCCGTTACTGATGTTCATATTAAAAGTCGGTATGCTGGCCGTTGTGTATATGGGCACCGTCAGGACTGCCACCCTTGCCTGGGATCTTGGCGACCTGGGTGTCGGGCTGATGGCTTGGCTGAATATCATCGCGATCCTGATCCTTCAGAAACCGGCCATCGAAGCGTTGAAGGACTATGAAAAACAAAAGAAGACCGGAATCGAACCGGTTTTTGATCCGAAGGCACTTGGTATCAGGGATGCGGATTTCTGGGAAACGGATTTTAAAAATAAAAAATAACATCAACTCGTCGGGCATTCCTGGTTTTGAAAAGGCGGCAACCCGATATACGGTTGTCTTAGTTTATAACCAATTTATGTTTGCCGCCGTGACATTACAGGCTTTGTCGTCGTCTGTTGTGCGATGGACGTAAAAAAGGGCTGTCGTCTGATGACGGCAGCCCCCGGCTAAAAAACTAAAACTAAAACTATTCTCCAGTAAGTACCGGAGCCGCATTCTTACCAACATCTCCGACAGCCACCGGGGTGTCTTCCAGGAAGATGGTAACATGTGCATCCAGTTCGTCAAGGCTATCGAAAAAACCGTCGTCGGCGATCACAAAATATTTATAGGGTGAGAACTCCCCTTTTTCCCCATCCACCGCAGTGAGCGCACTCACACTGCCGGATGAACCACCGGCCACCGTACCTTCAAAAATCCCGGAAGGATAAGACATTCCTGTCTTGGTGTTATATAAGGAGACCTGCACCAGGGTGTTACTGGCGTTGTCAAGCCAGAATACAACCCTTCCATATACATTCCCTGAGCCTGGAATCGAGTCCAGTGTATATGCCTTGAACGTGGTTACGGTTCCGCCTCCGGGCGCGGTATCCAGTTTCGGTGAAACACCCTCCTGTTCGCACGCGCTGAGCGCGACTATCAACCCGGACACCAGCAACGAAATTGAAGCGATCTTTTTTAGCAATATATTTTTCATGATAAATGAATTTAAAATGAGAACAGAACACGACCATAGTAATACGCACCGTTGCTTCCCTGCTGATTGTTCGAATACAGGTAAAAGCCACGGTTTTCTTCACGCAGCAGGTCGGGGTACTGATCGAGTATGTTATTACCCCCGACGGAGAATTTCAGGTTCTTGGTGATGTCATAACTTACGCTCATATCGAAAATAGTCTGACCGTTGAATGTCTGGTCCCAGTATTCGCCGGTGGAATTCGTTGAAGTTGACAATTCCGTCACCTTGCCGTAGTAGGTTCCGCGGAACAGTGTGGAGAATTTTCCGATCTTATACTGAACGAACCCTATAAATTTGGTTCGTGGTGTTCCGGTCTCAAATTGACCGATAACCTGGCGGTTGAGGTATTTGTTAACCAGGTCTTCGTCGCTGAGGTTCGCGACATTCAAATCGAGGGTCTTTTTGTTGATCACCTCGTTCTTGCTGACGATGGCTGAGGCATTGAAGGTCAGTACCGATTTTTCAAATGACGCGGTGTAGTTACCGACGATCTCAATACCTTTTGAGCGGATATCGCCGCCATTCACGAAAAACTGCGCTTCTCCCTGTGTTCCGATAACTTCCGCATAGTTATTACCCACTTCAGCGGCGTTGAAGGCTCCCGTTAGGAATATACGGTCATCAACGTCGATCTGATAGGCGTCTACACTGAACTCCAGTTTGTTTGACAACTGGTAAGCCAGGCCAAAGCCATAACTCTTTGACCGTTCCTCCGACAATTGCTGGATCCCCAGGACGCGGGCAGCGGTACTGTTGGTCGGATAGGTGGTATAGTCAACGGGTTGCGGTATGCCGTTCTCGTCCGTGATGAACACCGTTGCTGTTGTCGTATAATTGAGCTCCTGTAAGGAAGGCGCTCTGAAGCCGGTGGAAACGGAACCTCTTAAGGACAGGTTGTCCAGGATGGAATAGCGGGCCGCCACTTTACCGGTAACAACATCGCCGAAGTCGGAATAGTTTTCCAGGCGTGCTGCGCCGGCTACCATCAGGTCTTCCGTTAGATTTAATTCCGCATCGACGTATACAGCAAGGTCTGTGCGAAATTCGTCTCGCTCGTTTTTAGGTCCGAAGCCTGCAAAACACTGGCAGTTGGCTGAATAGGATTTTACCGTTACATCGTCTCCGCGCTGAACGGTTAACGGGTTGCCATCGGCATCCAGTATGGGCTGGCTGCTTCCGTCCTCGAGGGCTTTTCCATCGGGGCCGACCAATAATCCATCCTCCGTGACGTGTAAAATACCGGCATCGCCGTAGGTATATCCTTCCTCCTGGCCTTTCATGATCTTATAATTCTCGATCCGCATTTCTGCGCCGAAGGCGATATTCAAACCCTTCATTACTTCAGGGAAGTACTTTGAAAGGTCTAGATTGGTGGTGCTCTGCGTAAACGAGTGGGTTCCCAGGTTCATATTGATGGGTGAATTGGATCCCAGTGATGCGTTGAATGTATTAACCATTCCGATACGCGTCTTGTTGCGTCCGAAGGAGTTGCTGAAATCAACTTTAAAAATCCCCACTTTTCCGCGTATTCCTACCGTTGTAGAAATATCCGAAGTGTTGGAAGTCATCTGCGGCCGGAAGCCGTTCGGGTATAACAGGTAGTTGAAACGATCTGTTTGTTCCGGGCGACGGTAGTAACAAGAGTAGCTCTGGAGGAACTTGTATCCCATTCCTCCGAACGCATACAAGGTGGTGTTCTCGTTTATATCAAACTCCGCATTGTAGTAGGTAGTACCCAGTGTTATAGCGGGTGATCCGGCATAGACCGCAAAATCACTTTGCTGAAGACCACGCGCATCCATCAGGCCCTGCGGCGTAGCCAGGGTTGCAGCGAGGGTAGTATTCCCCGCTGCAAGAGCCGATATCAATTCCGGGTTCGTAATCACAGGGTTGCCGTACTTATCCGTGCGCTGGTTCGTGAGGTAGGTGTCGTCATAAACATTCCAGTCGTTAACAAACGGGCGCAGTGTCGGTCTGCGCTGCGTCAGTTCTCCGGAAATGTTTATAAACCCTTTTTTGCCGAGATTGAATCCATAGTTCGCAGTAAGCTGGTAGTTGTATCCATCGGGTTCCCCATCCAGCGTATACTTGCCTCCGTCTCCACCTGTGTTCACGTAACCGCCGCCCGTGAAACTTCCGGTCAGTTTGTCCGTACCTTTTTTCATGACAATGTTGATCACCCCGGCAACCGCGTCCGAACCATATTGCGCCGCAGCGCCATCCCTCAATATTTCAATGTGATCGATGGATGCAGCCGGTATCAGCATCAGGTCGACGGAAGTAGACGGGCTTCCGACAGCGGTACTGATGATCAGTTGGGCGGACGTATGTCTGCGTTTACCGTTGATCAGTACCAGGGTCTGGTTTGGTGCCAGGTTCCTCAACTGGATGGGATCGACGTGAGAGTCAAGGTCGCCACCCTGTGACCGGACGGCGTTAAAACTCGGAGCAAGCGTAGTGAGCATTTGCGCGAGGTCGATCTGGGGCAGGTCGCCCATGATGTCTTCCAGCGAAATGATATCTACCGGAACAGCTGTCTCGAGGGTTGTCCGTCCCACACCGCGGCTTCCGGTAACGACAAGTTCACCAAGTTCCTTCGCTGATTCCTCCAGCGTAATATCAATTGTGTTTTGTGTACCCACGACTACTTCCTTGGTCAGGAAGCCGATAAAGGAAAACACAATCACGGAATTGGGAGCCGCCGAGATCGTGTATTTTCCCTGGGCGTCTGTAAGGGTACCACGGGAAGGTGCGTTCTTAAGTACAATGTTTACGCCGGCGAGCGGGCTCTGATCGCCCAATGCCGTAACGGTTCCTGATACCGTGATCTCCTGTGCCAGTGACGGCAACGCCAGGATAATCGCGGCAAAACATAAGTAGAGTTTTCGTTTCATAGTTCGTTTAGGTTAAATATTGACAATAGGTATCCTGCGCCTTGCGAATTGCAAGGCTGGAAAAAGCAATAAGAAGACATCTGCAATCCGTCAGGGAAAGCACATCAACTGCGCACGCTTTTTTTGAATGTTTGTCTGCGGCTTATGGAATGCCGCCCGTCAGATCCTCAGGTAGTAGATTTTTCTCATAGGTATAGGTTTTAGGTTTAGTCCGATGAATAACCAGCGATAAACAAACTGACACCTACACCGCCGCCCCGCAAATTGTTTATAGCCAAATGTGATTCACACAACGGTATGGTGAACCTTTTTCCTGTGAGTCCGGGTGTGCTAACGCAGGGCGTATACGCTAGCAAAACGGACCACAAAGTTCACACTGCACAATTCGTCTCACCACAGGTTGCTCCTGCAGCAAATACAAATTTTATTTGGTCAATAATCAGGTTGCATATTCAATATATGGCATTATCACATTTCATTAAAGTATTATTTGGAAAATAAATTCAAAATCAAAATCAAACGGTTGCACAATCGGAAGTGTTTTGCGGGTATGTCGGCCCTTTGTGCTTTACGCTTCGACAAGCGTTTGAACATGCATGAGATTTTTTGCTTCGGACACGAGAGCGCACGGATTAAGTGCTTTCAAAACAATGATGGGCAGGTAGCTCAGGTAGCCACCGGGGACCCGTCATAACACAGTCAGGTATCCCGGAAAAATCAACGCTGACTCAAGGACCTATCGCGTTTCTCAACCGATGAAGGATCGTGAGCACTTTAACGACAGACCTGACAAAAATCATTTACCAACTCAAAGGTTTGCTATTTATTGCGCAAATGACAACTATGATAGAAGCCGATATGGTCGCAAAGAGTTTCGGACGGTGCCTGGCGTTTGATAATCTGCTCTTTGATAAGTTTTACGACAAACTGCTACACTCCGATTCGCGCATTCCGCCAATGTTTAAGAACACGGACATGCTAAGTCAGAAAAAGCTGTTGCGCGCGGGGATCAACTATGTTATTATGTATTGTACCGACTCCGGAAAAACAGCGGGCGAAATTGCCCTTGCCCGGATAAGAAAATCGCACTCCAAAGAAAGAATGAATATTCCGCAAAGTCTCTACCCGCTGTGGATAGCAAGCTTGATAAAAGCCGTGGAGGAAACGGACCCCAAATTTTCACCCGGCGTAAAGGAAGCCTGGGTGAAGGTACTGAACACGTCAGTAGACTATATCAAATCCGGGTTCCTCGAACACAGTTGAGCAGGATTCCGATGCCGTTCGCAATTGGCCGGGGTAAATGAGCTGATGGAAATTATTTTTCTAATCGTTTACTTCAAACAGAAAACATCCAGACCGATTTCCATGAATGCCAGTTTCCTGGCAGGTATCGGCCTATCATCGGGCACCGTCACCGGTAATCCCGATAGCGCTACATAATCACGTATGAAGTTATGCATTAAAAAAAATGCGGTGACACTTCGGATCTTGGTCCGACGATATAAAATCCACATACCGAACTCCTGAACAAACCTGCCACTTAAACTGATCTGGTCAAAATTCACAAAACTGAAACTGTTTTTTGTACGTATTAATAACAAATTTTGAGCAGTATTCCGGTTCATGCGGCTCCTGCTCGACGGACATGGAACATTAACAAACAACCATTTGAAAAAAGATTTACTCACCGCTTACATCGCACTGGCCGCTATCTGCGTGATCTGGGGGACAACCTACCTGGCATTGCGTATTGGTGTCCTTCACTTTCCCCCCTTCCTGTTTGTCATCTTACGCCAGCTGATTTCCGGAACGCTGCTGGCGGGATTCATGCTTACCGTCGGGAAAGCTCCGCTGCCGACGCGCGAAAATGTCATACGCCAGGCGATCGCCGGTTTTTTTATGATCGCCATGGCGAACGGCCTTGTAGCCTGGGCAGAAGTACTCGTTCCCAGTGGCGTCGCCGCCATCATCTGCTCCCTGATGCCCATGATGGTGATCCTGATCAACCTCAGTATCAACCGGGAGGAAAAACCAACGATTCCCATTCTCCTTGGCGTGCTGATCGGCCTGGCCGGTATCATTATGATCTTCAGTGAATACGTGCGCGATTTTGCCAACACCGAATACCGGGTAGGCATCTCCCTAATCTTTGTTTCCATCGTAAGCTGGGCCGGTGGCAGTGTATGGCTCAAAAAGAAAAACGCCGAGGGGAACCTCTTTCTCAACGCATCCCTTCAAATGCTTTTCGGAGGATTGTGGCTGATACCTTGTTCGCTACTGTTCGACGATTATTCGAAAATACAATGGTCAACCGAGGCGGCGGCTTCACTGGCTTATCTGATTGTCTTCGGTTCGATCATCGCCTATGCATGTTACTCCTATACCTTGAGGAAACTGCCGATGACACTCCTGTCCCTCTATGCGTATGTTAACCCCGTTGTGGCCGTTGTACTGGGGTGGCTGGTACTGGACGAAAAGCTGAACATGAAGATCGCGGCGGCTATCGGTATTACGGTGGCGGGGATCTACATCGTAAACCGGGGTTATCACCTCAGCAGATTATGGAAAGCACAATTTACCCGTTGAATGAGTCATGAAACCCATCTTCTTTCACACGATCGACTGGAACAATATTCCACGGACGGAACATGCCGGTGAGACGGGCGTAGCCTATTGGAGAACAATACAACACGACCGGTTCCGTATGCGGATCGTCGAGTACTCCAAAAACTACCTGGCCGACCACTGGTGCCGCACCGGACATATTGTCTTCTGCCTGGAAGGAGAGATGATATCGGAACTCTCCGACGGGAGTACCTACAAACTTTCGGCAGGCATGAGCTACCAGGTAACGGATGGTGCAAGCGCTCACCGTTCAATATCCGAGAACGGCGTAAAACTGCTGATTATCGACGGCGCGTTCTTAACAAACACAACTGCATATTCGGCAAATCCATGGAAAATGTAATGTTTAAGGTGATCGAATACCAGCCGGAACATCAACCCTGGTTTGAAAAACTGAACCGCGAATGGATCGAACGGTACTTCTGGATGGAGCCCATCGACGTCGAGGTCCTTCAGCATCCGGACAAACACATTCTTGGAAAAGGTGGTACTATCCTTATGGCAAACCACGCCGGCGAGATTGCCGGTACCGTCGCCTTAAAGTTTGTGTCACCGGGTGTATACGAATTTACCAAGATGGCTGTAGACGAAAAGTTCAGGGGCCTGAAAATCGGACTTGCCCTGGCAGAAGCCGCTATCCGAAAAGCGAAGAGCCTGAACGCCGGTAAGATTATCCTATACTCGAACACGAAGCTTGCACCAGCCATCTCGTTATACAAAAAACTAGGGTTTGTTGAAGTGCCCGTAGACGGACCGTATAAAAGGAGCGATATAAAGATGGAACTGACTCTTGGAAGCAGGGAGCCGGTCACGATCGAAAATGCATCGATCGGTCACGCCGCCTTTCTTGCTGAGTTCGGGGCAAAGACATTCCATGACACCTTCGCATCGTCCAATACGCCGGAGGATATGCGGCTATACCTGGAAAAAAACTTCGGCGTTCAACAGCTGTCCGAAGAACTGAAGGATAACAGGAACACGTTCCTGCTTGCCAGGCTCGGCGACAAGATTGCGGGGTATGCGAAAGTCAGGCGATCAGCGTCCCCCGAAGGCCTTCATAACGATAACAGTATCGAATTGGAGCGAATCTACGCCGGCAAGGAATACATTGGAAAAAATATTGGAAAAGAACTCCTGAATGCTTGCCTGGCAATCGGAAAAAACGAAGGTTTCAGTGTCATCTGGCTGGGTGTATGGGAACACAACCCGAGGGCCATTGCCTTTTATGAAAAGAACGGTTTTGAAAAATTTGCTACGCATCCCTTTATGCTCGGCAACGATCTTCAGACCGACTGGCTGATGAAGAAAGCGATCTGAACAGATTCGTTTTCGCAACCTGTTGCCGTATTCATGGCGCATTTTGATAACGTGCGAAAGAAAAAATTAGGAAGACCGACTAAACCCGTTTAAGATGTACACCCCGAAACATTTTCAGAACACCGATTTTAATTCCATCAAGGATTTTATCAGGCATAACAGCTTCGGTACACTCGTCACGCAGGCGGATCATAAAATGGTGGCGACTCATATTCCGCTGGAACTGTCGCCGGATGAAACGAAGCTCCTCGGTCATGTGTCACGCGCCAACCCGCAATGGAAAAATTTCTCCGGCAGTGCTGAAGTGATGGCAATTTTCATGGGCCCGCATGCCTACATTTCCTCATCGTGGTACGATCATGAAAATGTACCTACGTGGAATTATATCGCCGTACACGTTTATGGAAAGATCTCCATTATCGAGGGTGAACAACTCTATCAATCATTAAAACACCTGGTCGACAAGTACGAGGCAAACTCGGAAAATCCGGTGTCTGTCGAAAAAATGTCTGCGGATTACGTGAGTAAATCGCTGAAGGGTCTTGTTGGTTTTGAAATTGCCATCAGCTCCATGGAAGGCGCCAGGAAACTATCCCAGAACCGCGACAAAAAGAACTATGAGAGCATCATACATAATTTAGAGCGCAACGGCGATCACCAGGCGATGGAAATTGCCGGGGAAATGAAAAAAGACGCAAAGGCTCCAACGGCAAAATTTTAGGCTCATGCACGCACGGCTATCAACAGACAAAACAAACCTTTCCGAAATACTCGGTCACGCAAAACAAATGGCTGAATCGTATTTTGCCAGGCAGGATAGTTTGGCACCGGGTAAATTCGTACCAGATATCAGCCTGATGGATCTTCCCCGCACGGGAATGGGTGCTCGCGCCGCTCTCGATTACTTTGAAAAGAATTACGCGGACCAGATCGCGAATAGTGCGGGGCCAAGGTACTTCGGTTTTGTAACCGGTGGCTCAACGCCTGCGGCCGTGGCTGGCGACTGGCTGGTCAGCGCATACGACCAGAATGCCTGTGGAAGCAATGACTCGATTGCGCCGCAGCTTGAACGACAAACCATTCACTTCTTCAAACAACTTTTTGGCCTGGATGAAGAGTACTTTGGATCGTTCGTGACCGGTGCAACGCTTTCCAACTTTACCAGCCTTGCCCTGGCGAGACAGTGGGTGGGTGAAGAATCCGGTGTTGACTTCAGCAACGAGGGTCTATCCGCCGGTGTGCCAGTTAGAGTTGTCAGCGGGATGCCTCATTCGAGTGTGATAAAATCACTATCCATGCTGGGGATCGGACGTAATGCGCTGGTTAAGATCAATACACTGCGAGACCGTGAAGCTATTGATCCTTCAGCGCTGGAGCGGTACCTGAAAGAGAATTCAGGACCGTGTATTATTGTCGCGAATGCCGGAACGGTAAACACCGTCGACTTTGATGACCTGGAGGCGATCGGCAGGCTTAAAACAAAATACCGTTTTTGGCTTCATGTCGATGCGGCTTTTGGCGGGTTTGCAGCATGCTCGGAAAAGTACCGTCACCTTTTGCAGGGTATAAACCACGCTGACAGCATCACGATCGATGCCCATAAGTGGCTGAATGTACCCTACGACGCCGCGATGCAGTTCACCCGTCACAAGAACATCCAGCTGAAAGTATTTCAAAACAGCGCTGCTTACCTCGGCGATCCCGAGAAAAGCCCGGATTATTTTCACTATACGCCCGAAAATTCGAGGCGTTTCAGAGCTCTCCCCTCCTGGTTCTCACTGATGGCCTACGGAAAGGATGGCTACCGGGAGATTGTGGAGCGCAACTGCGAAGCGGCCGGCTATTTCGGAGAGTGGATTAAAAATTCCACGTTCTTTGTCCTGTTGGCACCGGTGCGGATGAATGTAGTTTGTTTCACGCTCCGGCACAACAACCCGGACGCCGGCATGATCCGTAATTTCCTGGACAACGTCCGCGATGACGGACAGGTGTTCTTTACACCGACCGTCTACCAGGGGACAGCCGCGATCCGTGCTGCCATTTCAAACTGGCAGACCGAAAAGGAAGACCTCGACGCAGCGTGCGACGCGCTGACCAGGGTGGCTCGTAACCTGAAAACAACACCTGCGTATTATTAAAATCACAGGTTCCGCCCTGAGCGGGCTACATTATGTCTGAGGACCAAGACAAAAACCTGAAATGAACAGGAATATTAAAAGATAATTGTGAAATTCACTCCTTAATTGAACAGACTATGACTACGATGACTGCCTCCTTCCCAATTCAGCGCACAGCAAAATCCAGAATTGCTGATGTCGACTTTAGTAATCTTGAGTTCGGAAAATACATTTCCGACCACATGCTTATGGCCGACTACCTTGACGGCAAATGGCAGGAACCAGCCATCGTTCCGTTCGGCGATATTCCGATGTCACCGGCGATGCTTTCCCTTCACTATGGACAATCGGTATTTGAAGGAATGAAAGCCTTTAAAAACAAGAATGGTGACATTTGCATCTTTCGTCCCCAAAAACACAGCGACCGTTTAAACAAATCCTTGGCACGGATGTGTATGCCCGAGATACCGGAAGAACTCTTTATACAAAGTCTTCACGCAATCGTAGAGACGGACCAGGCGTGGATACCAACAAGCGAAGGTGCTTCATTGTACATCCGTCCTTTCGTGTTTGCATTCGAACCGAGGCTCGGTGTGAAGATAGCGGATCACTTCAAATTCATCGTACTCACCAGCCCTGCGGGAAATTATTTCAGTAAGCCCATACGGCTGAAGGTGGAAGAAACCTTTGTCCGCGCCGCCGAGGGCGGAACAGGATTTGCGAAATGCGCCGGTAACTATGGGGGTGCCTTTTATCCCACTCAACTCGCCAGGCAGGAAGGGTTCGACCAGGTTTTATGGACAGATGCCAAAGAGCACAAATACATAGACGAAGCCGGTGTGATGAACGTTATGTTTGTAATCAACGGTAAATTAATAACTCCCAAACTTACCTCGGCATTGCTGGATGGCGTAACAAGAGACTCCATATTAAAACTTGCGTCAGGGCTTGGGATCACAGTCGAGCAAAGAAAGGTAAGCGTGGCGGAAATTGAAGAAGCATTCAAGGATGGAACGATCACAGAAGCTTTCGGAACAGGTACTGCCGCCGTTGTGTCTCCCATCGCTACAATCAATATTCATAAAACGGATTATAACCTGCCGTCGGCCGGGCCTGAAAGTTTCCAGCAACGGGTAAAGGTAAAACTCAACAACATCCGTCTGGGGATCGAACCGGATATCCACGGCTGGAATTACATCATCCCGGCCCGTTAAACCCGGAGGGAACCATCGAAACCATTTTACTAAGCGTTTGAAGACACCTTCAAACGCTTATTCTATGAACCTCATTTCTCAACGCGTACTATGAGAGCAGTTTTTTTTAAGGGGAAAGACCATCCTTTAGTTGTACAGGAAATAAAAAAATTCAGACCCATTAAGGATCAGGTGTTGGTAAGGCTGCACAATGCGGCATTAAACCATCGTGATATATGGACATGGCGCGAACAATCCACCGTTCCCTCGGAAGGGGTCATCCTCGGATCCGACGGATGTGGTGTTATTGAAGGAGTCGGTGAAGACGCAGATCCGTTGCTGATCGGAATGGAGGTGATCATTAACCCCAGCCTCGAGTGGGGAAATAATCCTGTGGTCCAGGGCAATTCGTTTAAGATCCTGGGTTATCCGGATCATGGTACGTTCAGCGACTATATTGTTATCTCCAAAAAATATGTTTTTGAAAAACCGGAACATTTAACATTCGCCGAATCAGCAGCCGTTCCGTTATCGGGCCTTACCGCTTACCGCGCCCTGTTCTCGAAGGCCAGGCTGCGGGCAAAGGAAAAAGTGCTCATTACCGGTGTCGGCGGTGGTGCCGCATTGTGGGCTCTTCAGTTCGCGGTGGCCTATCAGGGCCGCGTGTATGTCACATCGGGCTCGGACGAAAAAATCGCGAAGGCAAAGCAGTTCGGCGCACTGGGCGGATTTAACTATAAAGATCCCGAATGGGCCGACAAGGCAGCAAAGGAATCGGGCGGAGGGTTCGATATTATCATTGACAGCGCCGGGGGTAAAGAATTTTCGAAACTGATTGAGATCGCTCTGCCAGGCGGACGGATTGTAAACTTTGGAAGAACAGCCGGGAATATTACCGATGTGGTTACCCGCCTGCTCTACTGGAAACAGCTCTCCATACACGGATCCACTATGGGTACGCGCGACGAATTCCTGTCCATGCTTGACTTCCTGGAAAGCCGGAGTATCAGGCCCGTGATCGACGAAATATTTCCCCTTGAAAAAACCGAGGAAGCTATGCTCAGGATGGAACGGGGAGACCAGTTTGGAAAAATAATCCTGCAGATCTCAAAATAATGGAACACAATGAAATCATATACCGCAGCAATGTAAAGATCTCGGCGGAAGACTTTATCGACCTGCTGAAACGATCCACCCTTGATGCGCGACGTCCCGTGAACGATAAGGACCGTATTCAGGCCATGCTGGATCACGGAAATATTCTTGTCACTGCGTGGAGTAACCTTAAGCTTGTTGGTGTATCACGCGCATTGAGCGACTTTTCCTTTTGCTGCTACCTTTCCGACCTCGCCGTAGATGAGGCCTTCCAAAAAAAGGGAATTGGCAAAAAGCTCATCGATGAAACCCACAAGGTGTCGGGCCTTCAAACTATGCTGATCCTCCTGGCTGCCCCTGCTGCCGCACAATACTATCCTAAAATTGGTATGGAGCGGTTTACAGATTGTTTTGTGATTCGTAGAAAAAACGATTAACCATGTCAAACTTTCCGATTACTGAAAAAACTGAAATTACACGGCTTCCCAAACGGGGGGTGTACGATAAAGATGTCATCTATTCCATCCTCGATGAAGCTTTGTACTGTACACTTGCATATGTACGGGATAGTCAGCCATTCCTGATCCCCACCGGGTTTTGCCGCATCGACGATAAAATATACCTGCACGGGTCGGTGGGAAGTTCTTACATGCGTGAACTGGCGGATAAAAAACTTCCCGTCTGTATCAGCGTAACCCTGATGGATGGGTTGGTGCTGGCGCGTTCCGCATTCCATCACTCCATGAACTACCGCTCCGTGGTGATGTTCAGCACAGCACACCGGGTGACAGATCAGCAGGAACTTTACCGGGCGTTGGAAGTCTTCACCAACAAGGTCCAGCCAGGTCGTTGGAACGATATACGCAAGCCTTCGGAGGGAGAGTGGAAGGCAACCATGCTTCTCTCCTTTCAAATCCTGGAAGCGTCGGCAAAGGTCCGGACGGGACCACCGAAAGACGACGAGGAAGATTATGAACTTGACATCTGGGCCGGGGTTATACCGCTGAAAACGGAGAAAAAACAACCTATCCCCGATACGCTATTAAAGAAAGGGGTCTCTCTACCCGACTATCTGAAGTACTAGCATGGCTTACTCCATTCACCAGCACCTTAAATATAATCTTTGGGCGAATACCACGATCGCTGACGCACTTCGAACGATCGACGACAGCCTTTACTTCCGCGAAACAGGCAGCAGTTTTTCGTCCATTTCCAAGACAGTCCTTCATGTATGGGGCGCACAATTCATCTGGCTGACCCGAATGCAGGGTGAAAGCCTCAGTACATGGCCGTCGGCGGGTGTAACGGACAAGGAAGAATCATTAGACGGACTTGTGACATCATCGGCGGACCTCGTTTCATTTGCGGGTTCAAAAGACGAATCTTTCCTGCGCTCCACGTATGCCTATAAAAGTATGAAGGGTGAACCATTCGCCGATCCGTATGAAGACACCTTATTTCATATCGTCAACCACGGTACCTATCACCGCGGGCAGATCATTACGATGCTCAGACAGGGTGGTATAACCTCATTACCCGGTACGGACCTTATTCACTATTTGAGAACTGTTAAAAAGTGAAAATAGAACATGTTGCGATCTGGACCTTCGGACTGGAAAGGTTGAAATCATTTTACGAAACATATTTCCGCGCGAAAGCGGGAGAAAAATATGTAAATGAAAAAAAAGGATTTGAATCCTATTTTCTGGAATTCGGCGACGGCTGCCGTCTGGAAATCATGCAAATGCCGGGAATTCCGTTAAGCGTTAATAATTCGTACAAACAATTCACCGGCCTGATCCACATCGCGATCGCTGTGGGTGACAGGGAAAAGGTCGATCATCTCACGGAAACCATCAGAAAAGACGGATATGAAGTTATCGGCGAACCAAGGACGACCGGTGACGGATACTATGAAAGCGTGATTCTCGACCCTGACGGGAACCGTATAGAAATCACGATCTGATTTTTTACCTTCGCCTTTCTAATATACGTATCGCCCGTTCAAATTTAAACGTGTCAACTAATTATCAATATGGAAAAACAATCGCGAAGAACATTTGTGGCTAGCGCCGTTGCCCTGGGTGCGAGCGCTGCGGCCCAAGCAATGCCGACTATGGAAACAAAAGATAAAAAACAAATCGTACATCACGTGTTCTTCTGGTTGAAGAACCCTGATTCAAAAGAGGACCTTGCAAAACTTCTGGCTGGACTTCAAACGCTGAGAAAAATTGAAACGATCCGTCAAATTAACATTGGCGTGCCGGCGAGTACTGAAAAAAGGGAAGTGATCGATTCGAGCTATCATGCGTCGGAACTGATGTTCTTTGACGATCTTGCCGGCCAGAAAACCTATCAGGATCACCCGATCCATCAAAAGTTTATCGCCGATTGCTCGCACTTGTGGGACAAGGTTATCGTTTATGACTCAATAGATGTGTAAATTATTGATCCTTAACCCGTTTCCGCTACCAATCACTCGTTAGTTCAGATAAAAATTTATTAACAATCTGTTGATGCTGGCCTTAACTTTTTTCATCTTCGTGCGATCAGGAATGCATTCATAAAAGTATTCAACGAAGGTTTAAGGACATCTCGAATGAGATGATCGACAAAATAAAAAATACACCGCCCCGCTCGAGAAAATCGCAGCGGGGCGGTGTCGTTTTAAACACCAGGGAGCAAACTAACACTTGTTACAAGCTCGCGATAAACTCACGTGAAACAGAACATGACGGAACATCGGAAAACACTTTTTGACAAGATCTGGGACGCGCACATTGTTAAAAGCAGTGAAGGATATCCTGACGCGCTTTACATTGACCGCCATTTTATTCATGAGGTAACAAGCCCTCAGGCTTTTGATGGGTTAAGAAAACGTGGAGTCAGGGTCTTTAACCCGTCGCGGACAACAGCCACGGCAGACCACAACGTCCCTACTAAGGATCAGCACCTTCCTATCAAGGAAGCACTTTCACGTCATCAGGTCGAAACACTTCGAAAAAACTGCCCCGAGTTCGGTATCGAGTTGTACGACCTCGGACATCCCTACCAGGGTATTGTACACATTATCGGGCCTGAACTTGGACTGACCTTGCCCGGAATGACCATCGTCTGCGGCGACAGCCATACCTCCACGCACGGCGCCTTCGGAAACATCGCATTCGGAATCGGTACAAGCGAAGTCGAACAAGTACTTGCAACGCAATGCGTACTACAATACCGTCCGAAGACGATGCTAATCGAGATCAACGGAAAACTCAGCAAGGGAGTGGTTGCCAAGGATATTATCCTATACATCATTTCCAGATTGTCGGCGAGCGGAGCAACGGGTTATTTTGTTGAATATGCCGGTGACGCAATCCGTAGCCTCTCTATGGAAGCAAGAATGACGGTCTGCAACATGAGTATAGAAATGGGAGCCCGTGGCGGGCTTATCGCACCGGATGAAACCACATTTGATTATATCAAGGGAAGAAAGTTTGCGCCGCAAGGCGAAACATTCGAGAGGCTGGTCGAGCAATGGCGCCAACTGAAATCCGATCCGGGTGCGCGGTACGATGAAGTCATAAAATTTGATGCGGCCGATATCGCGCCGATGATCACGTACGGGACAAATCCGGGTATGGGCATCAAGGTTACCGACCGCATCCCGACTTTAAGCGAGCTTAAAGACATCAGCGAACAAACCTCGTTTTCCAAGTCACTCGACTACATGGGCCTTGAGCCCGGGGCGGCTATCCTGGGAAAGGCGGTAGACTATGTCTTCATCGGAAGCTGTACCAATGCCCGCATTGAAGACCTGCGACTGGTAGCCTCCATGGTGAAAGGGAAACAAAAAGCGGCCAATGTGGAAGTCTGGGTAGTTCCCGGTTCAAAGCAGGTCGAGAATCAGGCACGTGAAGAAGGGCTTGACAAGATCTTCGAAGCGGCCGGCTTCCAGTTGCGTCAGCCCGGGTGTTCAGCATGCCTGGGCATGAATGAAGACAAGATCCCGGCAGGCAAATATTGTATCAGTACTTCCAACCGTAACTTCGAAGGCAGGCAGGGACCGAAATCCCGGACCTTTTTAGCGAGTCCGCTGAGCGCTGCGGCCGCGGCTATCACGGGCAAAGTAACGGATGTAAGAGAACTTGTTTGATCAAAGAGCAACGACGCATGAGCAAAGAAAAATTCATAACCTTAAAAAGTACAGCCGTTCCGTTATCGATAGAGAATATTGACACGGATCAGATCATCCCCGCCCGCTTTCTCAAAGCGACCACACGCGAGGGCTTTGGCGAAAATCTTTTCAGAGACTGGCGGTACAACAGCGACGAGACACCAAAGTCCGATTTCGTCTTAAACAATCCCACGTACAGCGGAAAGATCCTGGTAGCGGGCAAAAACTTCGGCTGTGGAAGCAGCCGGGAACACGCTGCCTGGTCCATCTACGACTATGGCTTCCGGGTCGTCATCTCCAGTTTTTTCGCCGACATCTTCAAGAATAACGCCCTGAACAATGCGCTGCTTCCCATACAGGTCTCGGATGCATTCCTCAGGAAAATCTTCACATCCATCGAACAGAATCCTGCCACACAAATCACGGTCGACCTGTCACAACAAAAGGTGACGCTGGAGGATGGTTCATCTGAAACATTTGATATTAACGCATATAAGAAAACCTGCCTCATGAATGGTTATGACGATATCGACTATCTGCTGAGCCTGAGGGATGAGATCAGACATTTTGAATTAGCACATTAAAAAAATGAAGAAAAAAATTACGATACTTCCCGGTGACGGTATTGGCAAAGAAGTGACAGCCAGCGGTAAAAAGGTTCTGGAGCAAATCGCGGATTGTTTCGGACACGACTTTATTTTTGATTATGCTACCATCGGGCACGAGGCGATTGAGGCAACAGGTAATCCATTACCGGATGAGACCTTGACGAAGCTTAAAAACTGCGATGCAATCCTGTTTGGTGCCGTCGGGCATCCCAAATACGACAATGATCCTTCCGCCAAAGTCCGCCCGGAACAAGGGCTGCTGAAAATGAGGAAAGAACTCGGCCTGTATGCGAACCTTCGTCCGATAAAACTCTTTGATGAGTTGCTTTCGGCATCCAGCATCAAACCGGAAGTCTTAAGTGGCGCCGACATCCTGTTTTTCCGGGAACTCACCGGCGACGTATATTTTGGCGAACGCGGAAGGAAGGATAACAACAATACAGCCTTCGATACAATGATCTATTCACGGTATGAAGTGGAACGTATTGCGCACAAAGCTTTTAAAGCCGCACGCACGAGGTCCAAAAAATTAACATCGGTGGATAAAGCCAATGTGCTGGAAAGTTCGCGGCTTTGGAGAGAAGTAGTCCAGGAGGTCGCGAAGCAATATCCGGATGTAACCGTTGAGCACATGTTCGTGGATGCCGCGGCGATGAAACTAATTCAGAATCCCAAAAGTTTTGATGTAGTGGTGACGGGGAATTTGTTCGGCGACATCCTGACGGATGAGGCATCGCAAATTGCCGGTTCAATGGGAATGCTCGCTTCTGCTTCGGTGGGCGATACCGTCGGATTATACGAACCGATACATGGCAGCGCTCACGATATTACCGGAAAGGGTGTCGCTAATCCGCTGGCATCTATTCTTTCCGCTGCCTTGCTGCTGGATATTTCCTTTGGATTGAAAGAAGAAGCGGATACCGTGATCAAAGCCGTCGAGCAGACGCTGAAGGAAGGCTTCCGTACCCGGGATATCGCCGACGCGTCGACGCCTCATGAAAAGATCCTGGGAACGGAAGTGATGGGCAACATAGTGTGTAACCAGATCCGGATGCTCGTGACCGTGGATACACGATAACGAATTGCGTTTAATGAATTAACACACCTCTCGCAAATAGCCGAAAATCACACAGTCTCTAAACAAAAAAGTATGAGCAACAAAATTCAAATCTTTGACACTACTCTCCGCGATGGAGAACAAGTGCCGGGCTGCCAGTTATCCACCGATGAAAAAGTCGTGATAGCGCGCAAACTCGAGCAACTGGGTGTGGATGTTATTGAAGCCGGTTTTCCGATCTCAAGTCCCGGTGATTTTCTATCCGTGGTTGAGATTTCGAAAGCGGTAAAGATTGGCGTTTGTGCGCTCACCCGATCCAAGAAAGAAGATATCGACGTAGCCGGTGAAGCCTTGCATCACGCGAAACGTGGTCGTATCCATACGGGTATCGGCTCTTCGGATATTCATATCAAACATAAATTCAACAGTACACGGGAAAAAGTTTTGGAGCAGGCCACGTGGGCCGTGCGGTACGCCAAGGCAAAAGGACATGAAGTGGAGTTTTTTGCCGAAGATGCCGGTCGCGCCGACCTGGTGTTTCTGGCTCAATTGGTGGAAGCGGTTATCGAAGCAGGTGCCGATGTCGTCAACATCCCGGATACGACGGGTTATTGCCTGCCTCATTTGTATGGCAAGCGGATCAATTATCTTTTTGAAAACGTAAAAAACATAGATAAGGCGATCATTTCTGTTCATTGTCACAACGACCTGGGGATGGCTACTGCCAACACGATCGCGGGATTGATGAACGGTGCACGCCAGGCTGAAGTGACGATCAACGGTATTGGTGAACGCGCAGGCAATACATCGCTGGAAGAAGTAGCCATGATCCTTCAGACCCACAAGGACCTTAACCTGCACACGGACATCAAATCGCCGATGCTCTATGAATTAAGTACACTGGTTTCGGAAATGATGCGTATGCCCGTACAGCCTAACAAGGCTATTGTGGGCGCGAATGCATTCGCCCATTCTTCCGGTATCCATCAGGACGGATTTCTCAAGAATTCCGAGAATTATGAAATCATCAACCCAGCCGATGTGGGCGTGCCTTCCTCTTCCATTATACTCACAGCCCGGAGCGGACGTGCCGCACTAAAACACCGGCTTGAGTTGTTAGGCTACCAGCCGAATAAATCGGAACTGGACCAGCTGTATGAAAGTTTCCTCATCGTTGCTGACGAAAAGAAAAATGTCGTAGACGAAGACCTGATCACAATTGTGGCTAACACACCAATATTGGTGCATAAGTAACAGATCTGCCTTTCTTCTATCCGAATCTGGGGTTGCATCATTCGATTGCGCCCTTTTTTTTATTCATCCCATCGGCTGGTTTTATTTGAAATTTGTGTTTCTTCTTCGGTCATATTTTATACCTTCATCCTCAAATAATTTTTTTTAAAATGACCATATTGTGTTGTTCTGGCAAAGTAAAAACCCTTGTTTTCCTGTTCCTGCTTGTTGCCGGAGAATATTCCGTAGCTCAGGAGATCGGGCTTGAACTTTACAGCCTCCGTAATCAGTTTGCGAAGGATGCTCCCGGAACAATGGCTAAGGTCCGAAAAATGGGATTCAAGGATGTGGAAATGTCCGGCACCTACGGACTGGCGTTCCCGGAATTTATCAAGATACTCGCGCAGAATGAGATCAATGTCGTTAGCTACGGCGGCGAGTTCGAGAAACTTAAGAATTTTCCTCAGACTTTGGTCGACGAGGCGCGTTCATACGGCGCACGGTTTGTTGTTATTTTCTGGATCCCGCACGATGGCGAGCAATTAACGATAGAAGATGTGGATAAGGCAGCGGCAGTATTTAATGCCGCCGGTAAGATCATGGCCAGGAACGGACTGTTGCTTTGTTATCATCCGCATGGCTATGAATTCGCACCTTACAAGGATGGTACCGTGTTCGACTATATGATGGAGAAGTTCGATTCACGTTTTGTTCAGTTCGAGATGGATGTTTACTGGATCAAACAAGCCGGTCACGACCCGCTGGAGCTTTTAAAAAAATATCCCAACCGATTCGTATTGATGCATTTGAAGGACCGGAAAAAAGGTACACGAAACAGCAATAACGGTAAGGCTGACGTCGAAACAAACGTCGTCCTGGGCACCGGTGACGTAGGCATACCCGATATTGTAAGGGAGGCTAAAAAACTGGGAATCCAACATTTCTTTATTGAAGATGAATCGTCACGGTCAGAAGAACAAATCCCAAAAAGCCTTCGTTTTATCAGGACCGTTAGATAAGATTACGATACGCTCAATCTGGAAAGGTTTTTTTTAGGGTGTTTCAGTTTGGTACTACCCAACGGATTCATGAAGAAGGGCTACAAGATGTAAGCTACAAGATGTAAGCTACTTTGCCAGTTCCTCGAAATCGATATCCAGCACTTCAAATTTCTGCCAGCCAATAAAGTCAAAGTGCCACCATTCGGAGCTGTTTACCCGGAATCCGTGTTTCTGCATTGCCTGAATGAGTAGCTCCCGGTTTTTACGTATCACAGGATCACGCACCGGAGTCGACGGCCATGCCTCCTTTTTAAACGAATCAAAACCTGTCGGCATCGGCAGTTCTTCTCCTGTTTTCAGGTTGACTATCGTAAGGTCCAGCGCACAACCGCGATTGTGGCGCGAACCCCTGTATGGAGAGGCAACATAAGTAGTGTCATGATAGACTTCATAAAATTTTACAGTCGCTTTATAAGGGCGGTAAGCATCAAATATCTTTATACCCAATCCCTTTTGTTTGAGGTCACCCTGAATTTTCCTCAGTGATTCAGCTACCGGCTTCCGGGCGTATGCCTTAGCCATATTGTAGATCTTTTCCCCTGTGAAATTGTTGGTCGTGGCATAACGGATATCAAGCACAAGCCCGGGGACAAATGTTTCGAGATCTACCAGTTCCTTATCAGGGTTTGAACGAATACTCGCCTTGTACTCTTGATAGTTTGTGGCCTTTAAGCCGTATTTATTTTGTGCAGCAGACGCAACGACGCCAAAGGCAAGCAGCACAGTAAACTGAATTATTTTCATAGCAAATAGAACCAGCTGAAAAATAACTAACCTTCACCCGTCATTACCGGGCAATTAAAAGTTCATTGTAGATATCCAAATTCTCCTGGTGGAAGCAGCAAAATACAACCTTCTCCAGGGAAATGTCATTTGCCAAAAAAGTACTTACCTCGCGGACGGCGATTTCCGCGGCCCTTCGTTTCGGAAAACCATAGATACCGGTACTGATATTCGGAAATGCCACGGACTTCGCCGCATTTGCCACCGCTAATGAAAGACTGTTGGTGTAAGCATTTGCCAACAACGTCTCTTCGTCCTTATTGGTGCCTGTCCAGACCGGGCCGACGGTGTGAATGACAAACCTGGCTTTCAGGTTACCACCTGTTGTAATAACGGCTTCCCCTGTAGGGCAACCACCCTGCCTCTTGCGAATAGCCATACATTCTTCCATGATCTGCGGTCCTCCCGCCCGGTGAATCGCACCATCTACACCACTCCCCCCCATCAGGCTCGTATTCGCTGCATTGACGATCACGTCCGTTTCCAGCTGTGTGATATCACCTAATATGCATTGAATTCTGATCATACTTTGTTCTTGGTGTCGATAACGATCGTAACGGGGCCATCATTTAACAGATTTACTTTCATGTCGGCGCCAAATTCACCAGTCTGTACGGTTTTGCCAAGTTCCCGCCCGACTGCCGTAATGAAATTTTCGTACAACGGGATCGCCACATCTGGCTTTGCCGCTTTTATATAAGAGGGTCTGTTCCCTTTTTTTGTGCTGGCGTGCAGCGTGAACTGGCTTACGACCAGAATATCGCCTCCGCTATCCCGGACATTCACATTCATCACACCCTGATCATCGGGAAAAATACGTAGGTTGACTATCTTCGATGCAAGCCAATCGATGTCGTCCTGCCCATCGGCTTCCTCGATTCCGACCAGGACCAGAAGTCCGCGGGTGATTGACGATCGGATCACACCTTCAATAGTTACTGAAGCGGATTCGACGCGTTGTAAGACTGCGATCATGTCAGGGAAACGAAAGTATTCAAAAAAGATTGCCTGCACCCAGTTTCAGAAGCGTTGCAAATCCGTCGATTCATGGATGAAATTACCGCTTTTCTCTTCCGCCGCAAAGTGAATCATCGCTTTTGCAACTTTCGCCGCTTCGATTGCCTTGTATTTCCGGGGTATCAAAAAACCGAAGATCCGATAGAAAAATTTCGCTGCGTCTTCCGCTGACCGGCTTTCCGTTCGCGGACCCAATAACAACGATGGCCTGAATATATGTACGCACCTGAACCCAACGGCCGAAATTGCTTCTTCAATTTCACCTTTCACCCGGTTGTAAAATACTGCCGCATTTTTGTCAGCTCCCAGCGCAGATACCAGTAAAAATTGTTTGGCGCCCAGGGAATAAGTGGAATGTGCGATCAGCAACGGGTAATCGAAATCAACCTCGCGGAATTTTTCTTTCGACCCTGCCTTCGCCATCGTTGTTCCAAGGCAGCAAAAAACGTCGTCCACTGCCCATGACGTTGTGTTTTTACCGATGGTTTTAAAATCACCCTTTACCTGTACAAGTTTGGGGTGCGGGGTTAAGTCAACACGCGTAAGCGCGACCACTTTATCATAAACAGGACTTTCAATCAATAGCGAAAGAAGTTGGCTTCCGATCAATCCCGAACTCCCGGCTATCAGGGCTGTCTTCATATCGGTGTAGCTTGCCCGGCCTCCCATTCCAGGAACTTATCCACTTCCTCGCCAATCGCATTGTATACCCATAACAATACAGCGAAGTCGTCAGACAATCCGGCAATAGGAATTAAATCGGGAATAAGATCTATGGGATTTATAAAATAGATCACGGCGGCTAACAGGACCAACATCGCCTTCCAGGGAACTGAGCGATAACGACCCTGTGCATAAGCTTTTGCAAGCCTGCCCAGAACAAAGAACTTCTCCTTGACGAGCTGCCGCTGTACCGGCGACCAGTTAACCTTACTCATCTTTGACCCCAATTTCGTCAGCAGCAATAATATACGACCTTTTTTACCTGCTAAACGGGAAGCCTGGCCGACGGCAATGTCGAAAAATCTGTTTTTCATAGTGCTAAAGCTACTGGTGATTATCCACAAAATATGCTCCAATAACGATCCGCGGAAACCCTTAGTTCCGCTTAAAAGGTACGCTGAATCTCCTTCTTGAGCTCAACCAAAGCGTGTCCCAGCGGATCAACCTGCTTGTTGATCGACTTCTCGAATATCTTTTTTGAGAGGTCAAGACTCGTGGAATCCATCGACATTTCGCTGGCCGCGTCGTTGATGGAAACGATGAGGTCTTCCTTGGCATTTTTGATGAGGACCCATACCTCTTCGCTGATGTACACCTGCTGCGACACGTTGTGATTGTATTCATTCCTTATTTCGCTCAACAGCAATTGATGAAATTCCCTGGAAGGCATTCCGGCAGTGCTCAAACGGACCAGCAGATTCTGCGGCGCCATACGCTCCAGAAACAGGACCATTCGCTCATAGGCCTGCAGGCGGTTGGGCAACACGGTTTCAATACTACGGCTTCGGACTTCCAGTTTTTTCATTTCGATCTCCTTCTGGACGAACGTCCTGACCAGCAGATAGGCCGCATATAGAACAACTGAAGCCGGAACCAGTATCTTTATAAACTCGACGAATGCATCCATAGAATTAATTTAACCTGAATTGTGTTTGAAATTTAAATAATTTTAAACGTAAAACACTGCCCGCACCATGTTTGAAAATCTCCATCCGGTCACGATCTCCGAAAGGGCTTGCGAAGAAATCCGAAAGATCATCGCGACCAAAAATATCCCGGCTGACTACGGTTTGCGGGTCGGTGTAAAGGGCGGAGGATGCGGGGTCTCTCATTTGATCGGGTTTGACAGGAAAAAGGAAAATGACATCGTGTACGTCATTCATGATATACCCGTTTACGTCGATAAGAGACATACGATGTACATTATCGGGAAGCAAGTGGACTTTTACGAAAGTGAAGACACCAGGGGCTTCATGTTTGTGGATCCCCGGGCAGAGACAATTTCCGGGGAATCCGGAATGTGAGTCCGGGCATTGCCTTTAAATACGCTGGTGGCTTATCGTGTACAAGGTTCAGGGCGGATCTTCGATTGAGCAAAAATCACCGCCGCTTCGACAAACTTATCGTAGCCTTTTTACATTTTCCCCCGATAGGAGGATTGATCTTTGAAATCTTCAGGTCTACCGAGATGGCTGCGGGAAGTTGAATCAACACATCGTTGGCTATTTTTTCAGCAACCGTTTCCAGTAGCTTGGAAGGTTCCTCCATTTCATCCTTGACGATACGGAAAAGCGTCTCGTAGTTGATCGTTCCGCCCAGTTCGTCGTTAGCTGCAGCCCTGGAAAAATCCGTCTCGACAGCGATATCAACCTCAAACCAGTTTCCGGATGCCCGCTCATGTGGGTAGACTCCGTGAAACGCATGAAATTCCAGACCTTCCAGTGCAACTCGTCCGTTCATCCAATTTCGTCAAAAAAAGATTTTTGGACTTTTTTAGGCTGGATCTCAACGGAGATCGTTCGTTGTTCTAGTATAATTTCCTTTTCCCGGATTTGGACGGGTTCTGTGCGGATCGGTTTTTCGATATCCGGAGCATTAGGGAAGGCGACCCGCTTGGCTTCACGCTTCGCCATCGCGAGGTGCTTGTCAGGGTCAAAGTCCTTTGACAGAAACCGGGAGCGTTCAACACGTTCTAACGCGTCCGTAGCGAGGTGTTTGAAGTTGGCCAGCAAGTCATCGCGTGACGCCTCCATAGACTTGTAATTCTCAACCAGCAGTTTGAGTTTATCTTCCATTTCAGCCAGAAGTTCCCTGGCCCGTGTATCGGATTCCTCGATGGTGTCTTTGGCCTTTCGTTTGGCCTCATTCAGGATAGCTTCAGCCTGCATCTGCGATTCACGGAGGTGGAGGTCCGCCGCCATCCGGGCCTGTTCGATAACATTGGCTCCCGTATCCTCAGCAGTCTTCAGTGTTTTGTACAGAGAACTTTCCACTTCCCGAAGTTTGGTCACTTCGCGCTCTGTGGCTTCAAGCTTAATACGCAACTCCTTATTTTCGTCGAGTATCCTTTCCCATTCCTGCGACAGCGTTAAGAGGAAAGCGTTTACTTCATCCTTTTCATATCCTCGGAAATTCTTTTCAAAGGTCTTTTGCCGTATGTCTAATGGTGTAACTCTCATAAGGGCTCGTTAAAAAAATTAATATTCCATACTGATATAGTGCGGTCATCACTTGCACTGAGCAGTTGGTTGTGATAACGCGTCCACAAAACTTTATTGACGGAAGTTCCATGCCCTGCATGCCGGGCTTTATCGATTACTTTCAGCAGCTTCAACTTCTCAGTATCCCACACTTTAATGGATTTATCCATGCTACAAGTTACAAAATGTTTGCCATCCGGACTAAAATCCAGGTGATTTATCGCATACAGGTGCGCTACCACCTCTGCCGCCTGAACATATTCTGCGGTTGCATCCCATACCTTCAACCGGGCATCCCTTGATCCGCTGAGAAGGAATTTTTCATCAGGCGTGTACCGCAGGGTGAAAACAGAGTTTGTATGACCCGTCCACTCCTTCTTCAACCTCAGATCATCCAGGTCAAAAATGCGAATACTGTTATCACTGTAGCCCACGGCCAGTTCGCCCTGCTGTTGCCTTACGGCGATCGTTCGGGCGCTCTTTACGGACGATTGATCCTGCCGCACCACGGACAGGGTCCGGGTATCAACCTTAATGATACTCCCTTCGCCTGTGGCAATAAACAGGTGGTTCCCGTATGACTGAATATCAAAAATGGCGGCCGCTGTAAGTTGTAACGACCCAACTTCCTTTTTATTCTGCCAGTCCAGTACATGGATACCGTCATAGTTGTGACCTGCGATGAGAAAATCACTTTCGCGATGGTGATGAAGGGCATAGACGGAGTTAGGAAGCTTCGCGACGAGCTGTCCCGATTCCGGAGCATTCAGGTCCCAAACGACGACCATTCCATCCCCTGATCCGGAAAAAATCAACTGCCTTTCGGAGGAACCCTGCAGTGTATAAACACTGTCGCGATGTCCTGCCAACGTGTGAAGCTTCTGAACGTGTACTTTCGACATTCTTCGGTTAACTTTCCGAAAGTTCTTACTTTCGGATACTTTATCATCATGCCTTTAGAGAAAATAGTTTTAGAAAAGGACCGGGCGTGGGCAATGTGGCGGATTACCGAGGAAGAACCGGTTCTTGGTGCTCAGGTATGGCCAACCGAAAAAGTTTCCGATACCATCACAAACCCAGGCAAGCGACTTGAATGGCTGGCGGGCCGTGTACTGGTAAAAGAGGTATTCCGCGCGATTGGCCTTGACTTCCGAGGTATCCGCAAGGATGAATACGGCAAACCCTATCCGGCAGGATATGACTATCACCTCTCTCTCAGCCATTCTTTCCCTTTTGTAGCAGCGATCCTGGATAAGATCGAACCTGTGGGGATCGATCTGGAGCAACCTAAGGAAAAGCTTCTTCGAATTGCACACCGGGTCCTTCACCCTGAGGAACTCCGGGACGCCGGCCCGGATCCGGTAAAACACTGCATATACTGGTGCGCCAAAGAAGCACTCGTGAAGATCCATGGGCAGAAAAATCTCGTATTCGCAGAAAATCTCATTATCGATGCCTTCTCGATGAAATCCGAAGGAGACATTCGCGCTAAAATAGTTTCAGGGGACGGCGAAAGGGTTATACCTTTACACTACATCATTTATCCAAACTTTGTCGTCGTCTTCAATCAACGGTCCGGCTTATGACAAAAAAAATCTTTACCATTTTCCTCCTCCTGCTTTCAATCTGTTCTATGGGACAACAGGTGCCGAACTTTTCCCTCACAAACGTGGTCAATGGAAAAGCCGTATCACTGGACACCTATCCTTCGTGTGCCGGGGTCGTGATCATCTTTACGAGCAACACCTGCGCCTACGATGAATATTACAGGGGAAGGATAAACAAACTGTCGAAAGACTACCAGGACAAGGTTCCGGTCCTGCTGGTGAATTCCGGGGTTGAACCTGCAGAGTCAGTTGACAACATGGTGAAAAAAGCGCAACAACTCGGATTAAGCGCTCCCTACCTGGCAGACAAGGAGCAAACCCTGATGCAGCAATTTGGCGCCACAAAAAATCCGCAGGCATTCCTGCTGAAAAATGACGGAGGGAAATTTACGGTCGTATACAAGGGAGCTATCGATGATAATGCGCAGGTGGAAGCGGACGTTCGTCACGCCTACCTGAAAGACGCCGTCGATATCCTGCTCACGAACCAGAAAATAGAAACAACTGAGGTTAGGCCCGTCGGATGTACGATCCGGAAAAAATAGGATCGTTAGGTTATAACAGTCTCCGTCCGCTCATCAGTATCGTGGCGACAATAACGATCAATGCGAGGGCATTGAAGACCAGCATCCGTTTGTGTTTCTGAGAGTCATTGGTCATCCGTTTTGATGTGGTGCGGGCAAGCGTGATAAGCACCACAGCAATAAGCATCGCCGTGATGTGCTCCACAGTCCAGTAGCGGGTCGCTTTATCGCTCATTGTTTCCGGGCCGAATTTTACAAAGGGGCTGACGAAGTACAGGATCAACCCGAACAACAATTGCATGTGCGTGAATATGAACAGGTACAGCCCGAGTTTATTATCCCATTTTCCATATGGCTGTTTATTCATGAGCCCTGCCACCGCCTTGATAATTACGACAACAAGTGCAATCAGGATAAAGTAACGGAGCAGGGAATGGGTATGGAACAATCCGGTATACATTTGATTTTGGGTTTAAAGACCCGAAAATAACACAAAAACGTCAGTTACTTACTGCCTTCTATCTTTTGTTATAAGGCCTTTATTTTGCATCCCAAAATGAATTAATTTTGATGCACCCGGCATGAAAAAGCTATTACCTTTCATTTTGATGTTGTCGGCGCATCTGGTAACACGTGCGCAATCAGCGGACTCCGTTTCTCACGTTCCCGACACAGTCAAAGTAGGCGCCTATGTGATCAGTGTGCACGATATCAATTTCCATGACAAGGAATACACCATCCGGTTCTGGTTATGGTTCGTTTACGACAACCCCGATTTTGATTTTTCAAGGCAGCTCGATATTCCCAATGCCAAGTCGATCGAACCACCGGAGATCATTATGGACAGCATTGATGGAAAAGCGTGGGCGATCATGAAAATGAAATGTACCATGAAAGAACGCTGGGACGTGAAGGATTTTCCGTTTGACAAACAGCACCTGAAGGTTCAGATCGAGAACACGCTTTTTGATAACAGGAACCTGGTTTTTGTCCCCGATGTACAGGGAAGCCGGTTCGATGTTCAGGAAGCGATCGACGGATGGGTCATTGAAAATTTCCGGGTAGTACAGGGCAACAACGATTATGAGACAGGGTTTGGGGACGCTTCTACAAACAACCAGGTCTTTTCTACTTTTAGAATTGAAATGGATATCGAACGTGACGCCTGGGGGCTCTTCATGAAGATCTTTGTGGGTATGTACATCGCTTTTCTTATCGCTATTATCAGCTTCACACCACATCCGTCGGAACTTGAACCGCGCTTCGGCCTGCCCGTTGGTGGTCTGTTCGCGGCTGTCGGTAATAAGTATATTATTGATTCCCTCTTGCCGGAGTCATCGTCATTTACGCTCGTCGATACGTTGCATGCGCTCACGTTTTTATCTGTACTGATGACCCTGATCGTGTCGGCCATTTCGCTGAAATTTGTGGATAGCGGCAAACCGGACCTCGCCCTGAAAGTAAACCGGATTGGGTCCAGGGTCGTTGTTGCTGCATACCTCGTCGCCAACGGAATATTTGTTATCCTGGCATTAAATTAAAAGCCGCCATTATGAGCGGTTATTCGCTTTTTAAAAATTAAGGTAACTTTACGCACCTCTAAACATCACTTAAATGAAAACCATCTTAAGCACATTGTTTGTATTCTCTCTTATCACCGCTTCCGCTCAGACCCTTACGGTTAAGTGGAAAACGGATGCACTTCTACCTGTATCCGAATCCGTTTTGCTGGATTCAAAAAATAATGTTTTATACGTATCGTGTATCGATGGCAAGCCGGACGAAAAAGACGGCAAGGGAGCCATTGCCAAGGTCGGGATGGACGGAAAGATCATTTCATCTTCGTGGGTCAGCGGGCTGAACGCTCCCAAAGGAATGGGGCTGTTCAAAAACAATCTTTACGTTACTGACATAACGAGTATCGTAACGATCGACATCGTAAGCGGGAAGATCGTCAACACCACGCCAATAGAAGGCGCGGCTTTCCTGAACGATATCACTGTAGATAAAAAGGGAAACGTTTACGCTTCCGACACCCAAACAGGAAAAATACATCTCCTCAAGGACGGCAAGGCTACGGTATACTTTGAAAGTAAAGAATTCAAAGGTATTAACGGCCTGTTATCCGTTGGCGACGAATTGTATATCGCCGATTTTGCAAACGGTATCAACTACAAACTGAGCGCAACGCGGCAACTGAGCGTATTTGGAAAGACTTCCGAAGGTGCAGATGGAGTTGTTCTGGTAGGAAAAAATGAATACCTCGTTTCAAGCTGGCACGGCGAAGTCTCGTTCGTCAACAGTAAAGGTGAATCGAAAAGCATTCTCGACACAAAGGCGGACAAGTTCAACGCAGCAGACATCGAATTCGACGCGAAAAGCAACACTCTCTTTGTGCCTACATTCTTTGACAACCGCGTTATGGCTTATACTTTCTCGAAATAGCCGGAGTTAAAAGATTGTTATCTTTTCGACCGGGTATTAAACCGTGCACTTCCATCCAAACGCATGAGCAAACAGATCCTTAAAGACCTCCCTGAGCTTGTCGAATCGGGGATCGTAACGGAAGAAACTGCTCAAAAGATCGTTGCCTACTACGGCCGTCAATCAAATCCCACGGCAAACCGTTTGCTTGTTGTTTTTGGGATACTCGGAGCGTTGCTTGTCGGGATGGGCATTGTGTTGATCATTGCCCACAACTGGGATAGTCTGCCAAAAGCCGGCAAACTGTTCATCGGTTTATTCCCATTGCTGGCGGCTCAAGCCGTGGCCGGTTACCTGATCGTTACGGAAAAGGACAGCCGGACGTGGCGCGAGGGAACCGCGACCTTTCTCTTCTTCACTGTCGCGATCAGTATTTCGATCGTAAGCCAGATCTACAATATCGAAGGAAATCTTGGCGGCTTTTTATCGGTTTGGATGGCATTGTCATTGCCGATTGTGTATGTATTGCGTTCCTCTATGGCATCCCTGCTTTTCATTTCAGGTATCACATGGTACGCCTGCGAGGTCGGATATTTCAGTTACCGGAATGACCAGGTGTGGATGTACTGGCTGCTGTTCGCGCTGATACTCCCGTTTTACTACACTGAATTTATCCGGTCGAAAAACAAAAATAATTTCTTCCACTTCCACTCCTGGCTTCTCGGTTTATCCGTGACCATCTGCCTAGGTGTTTTCAGTGACAACCGCGTCGAATGGATCATGGTAGCTTACGTCAGTCTCTTCAGCAGTTTCACCATTCTTGGCGAACTGAAAGTATTCGACACCGGACGTGTGCTGAGTAACGCTTTCCTGGTGATCGGAAGCCTCGGTGTGATCTCCAGTTTGCTCTTGCTGAGCTTTGACTGGTATTGGGAAGAATTGTCGGTTAATTCTTTGAATAACCTGGCAAGTGTGCCGGAATTTTGGGCCGGACTGACGATCACGATTGGCGCCGTGTTACTGCTTCCGGCTCTGTTGAAAGAAAAGCCTGTTCAGGACGTCAACCTCAAAAGTTTTTCATTCATCCTGTTTATCATTCTTTTCCTTGTTGGAATATATCAGCCAGCCCTTTCACAGATCGTAACAAACCTTACGATACTCGTCCTGGCCGTACACACCATCAGTAGCGGCGCCAAAAAAAATCACCTCGGCATCCTGAATTACGGCCTGCTTATCATCACCGCGCTCGTACTATGCCGGTTTTTTGATACTGATTTTAGTTTTGTCGCCAGGGGTATCCTTTTCATAACTGTGGGGGCAGGTTTCTTTGCATCGAACTATTATATGCTGCGGAAACGAAAAAAAGAAGCATGAAAAATATCGTGATCTTTCTTTTTGCGGCCATGTGCATCGCCCAATGGGTTGTTCCTGGTAAAATGATCTATGATAGCGAAAGCATTATCAGTGATGGCTTTGAATATAAATTCAAAACACTTCCTGTGGATCCGTCCGATCCTTTTCGAGGAAAGTACATCACCCTTAATTTTGAAGCTACCCGGATCGTGGTGCCGGATAGTTCACGCTGGCAAGCGGGGGAGGAAATATTTGTCACATTCACATCCGACCCTGACGGTTTTGCGCGGCCGGAGTCCATTTCCCGGGTCGAGCCCGGTTCGGGTTACTACCTTCGAACCACGGTAAGCTACACCACAGCGCACGCACCGCTCGAGGTATCGTTTCGCCTCCCTTTTGACCGGTTCTACCTGGAAGAATCCAAGGCCTCTGAAGCTGAACGAATTTACTGGCAATCGCAAAGGGATAGCCTTCAGGTGACGTATGGACTTGTGAGCATGGGGCAGGGTCAAGCCGTTTTGAAAGACGTGATGATCAATGACCGTTCTATCGTTGATCTTGTGAGGGAATTGAACAAACCTGAATAGATCGTCGATCTCTGTAATCCTTACTTTTGTCCGTCTTAAATTGTCGTTTGTCAAGTTTGAGCCAAGGCCCTGTTTCCCACTGTCCTTTTCCTTACTTTCGTGATAGTTTTATATCCATAATCCATTAATCTATGCTCAGGAGAATATTTTATGCATGCTGGTGTTTTAGTGCAGTAGCTGTTACTTCGTGTTCACCCAAAAAAGAAGAAGCCCCCCGGGGAGCGATTGTTCAATCCGAAAAACAAAAATTTGAGGTGGATACCATCACCACTGATCTCAAAAACCCATGGGGTATGGCATTCCTGCCCGATGGACGGACACTCGTAACGGAACGGGCGGGCGAAATCAGGATCATAAAAGACGGCAAACTACTTGACGAAAGAATACAGGGCGTTCCTCCGGTATATGCTCATGGTCAGGGCGGCCTGATGGATATTCAGCTACACCCCGATTTCGACAAGAACGGATGGATATACATGAGTTATTCGAAACAGGTTGCGGATAGTGGAGGAACGGTGATCGCCCGCGCAAAACTCGAAGGCAACAACCTGACCAACCTGGAAGAGCTGTTTCAGGCCCTTCCGCTCTCGCGCTCCGAGGTTCATTTCGGGTCGCGAATCGCATTCGATGGTAAGGGCTACATGTTCTTTACATCCGGTGAACGGGGAAAGAAAGAAAATGCCCAGGACCTCACGAACCACCTGGGAAAAGTATTAAGACTTCACGATGACGGTAAGGTTCCCAGCGACAATCCTTTCGTCGGTACAATTGGCGCCAAGTCGGAGATCTGGTCTTACGGCCACCGTAGTCTCCAGGGACTGTATTATGACAAAGACAGCGGAATCCTCTGGGAACATGAACACGGACCCAGGGGTGGCGATGAATTGAATATCGTGGTAAAGGGAAAAAATTACGGCTGGCCCGTTATTACTTACGGTATTAACTACGACAGCACGATTATTACCGATATAACGGAAAAAGAAGGGATGGAGCAACCTATACGCTATTGGGTTCCTTCCATCGCCCCTTGCGGCCTGACAATGGTGACCAGCGATAAATATCCGAACTGGAAAGGAAATTTACTCGTCGGCGCATTGTCGCACCAACTGGTGGCAAGAGTTGAAGTGGCGGGCAACACGTTTGTTGGTGAAGAAAAATTGCTGGAAAAGATCGGAAGGGTACGGGTTGTCACTCAGAGCCCCGATGGATATATTTATGTAGCCACGGAAAATCCGGGTAAGATCGTTCGTTTGGTACCCATTGACTAAACACCTGGAAGCTGGTCCCGCCGTTCAGTTCGCGGGGCCGGCTTTTATTTCTTCAGGACCGTAAATTCAACCCTGCGGTTATTTGCCCTGCCGGCTTCTGAATCATTTGTATCGATGGGTTTTCCTTCACCGTAACCATGGGCTGTAAGCCGGAAGCTTTCGATACCCTGGCTGACAATGTAGTCAACCACAGACTGGGACCGGCCCTGCGACAGGTTGATGTTATAGTCATCCGATCCCTTGCTGTCCGTGTGCCCCGCGATCTCAATTTCCACAGAAGCATTTTGCTTTAGGAAATCCACCACCTTGTTGAGCTCTGTAAATGACTCTTTCTTCAATGTTGTTTTGTCGAAGTCGAAGTAGATATTTTTGAGTCGCACGGTTACACCGACTTCAATAAGCTGAAGATAAATGTCGCGTGAAAATGGCGACAGGCCTTCGTCATCGGCTTCAATACTATCCGTCGCATTCAGGTATCCCTCAGAGGAAGCTGTGATCATATACCAGCCCAGCTTCGGGATTTCCTTTTCATATTTACCGGCTTCCGCCTGTATTTTCAAGTTTACTTTCCGGTCTCCTTTATGGGTAACATCCAGTTTAGCGGGAATGAGCTTTTCGGTTTTTTTATCGTACACATTGCCGGCAAGCAATAGTTTTTTGGCAACCGGCCGGAGTAATATTTCAACATGTATCACGGTGTCGGCGGTGAGCAGTGGCAATTTGAATGTTTCGGTCTTTGGTAAAAAGCCTTCCGAATTTGCGCTCAAAACGTACTCCAGGACTTCAGGCATTTTGGTTTCAAATTTTCCGGTCACCGGAGTCTGGATCCGGATAGGATCCTTGTCTTTTACTTTCACCTCCACGACCGCCTGTACCGGCTGCATGGATTTTTCGTCGTAGACCGTCCCCACAAGGTCGATCTTAAATGTTTTGGGTACCAGGGCGTAGAGATCCAACTGGGCTCCGTCCAATGCTTTGTTTGCCCTGCTGGTAAAAACATTTCCCGCATTATCGATGGTAAAGTAATAATCGAGGGCACTTGTATTGATCGGCTTGCCCATGTTAACCGGTTCGGACCAGTTCATCCATGTATCATCCAGGCGGGTCGTTTTATAGATATCCACTCCTCCCTGTCTGCCTGGTGCCTGGCGTGCGCTTGCAAAATAGAGAGTCTGCTGATCCGGGCCGATAAACGGGCCGACATCGTCGGTACTGGTGCTTAGTTTCATTTTAACCGGTTTGGAAAATGTCCCGTCCGGTTGTTGGTGACTGGCATACAAATCGCTGTTGGCGCTGTTCTCCACTTCACTGAAGTACATCAGTATATGTTTTCCATCGGCAGACATGGATGCCCCGTAAAAACGTCCCTTGTTCATGGCCCGGAATTCCTTTACATCGAGTTCCCTCAAGGCATTGCCGTTCACAATGGAAAAACCTTTCTCCCCTTTTGATCTTCCTCCCTTGATAAAGAGACTTCCATCGGGAAAAACAGTAAACACCTGATTCGATCGGTGGATGTTGAAGGGCGAATCAAGGTGTTGCGCAAGACTCCAGTTGCCTGCCTCATCCTTTTTTGACACCCAGATATCCTGTGTATCATCTTTCCCCATTGTATTTTCAGGGTGGTTCTGAACAAAGAAATAAAGCGTATTTCCATCAGGAGAAATAACGGGTGCTGCTTCATGCCTGAACGTATTTACGTTCTTATCCATTTTCACCAATTCATAGCGGGTGGAGAATTGTTGGGCGTAAACGGATAATTGAACGAAGGCCAGGAAGAAAAACGGTAATCCTATTCTCATACGCGAAGGTTTTTTCGAAGATCTAAGGTAATGATATTCATGTTTCCGAACGCCTGCATGTACTTTTCGGCTCAATTATGCGTCAAACCAGGTCGGTTTTGCGATACCGGAAGAAGAAAATTATTGTCCGATCAGACACCCAGATCGGCCCCGTCAGCGATGATCAAAAGCAATTCCTTTACTTCTTCAGCCTTTGCATGCTCACCCATCTTATCGAACGACATAATTAGATTCCTGAAGACCCGCCTGATAATCTCCAGGCTGGAACAGGGTTCGAAAAACGATGCCTGCGGCGGCAAGTGAAGTTCATTGATGTAATTCTCGATGTCCTGTTTGGAAAATATCAGTCCCTTGTTAAAAGCATTAATATAAAATTGCGCGTGCTTGTCGTCTTTGTAGGTCAGTACAAAAAGATTCGGAAGGTTAACACCATGCACCGGCAATTTTAACTTCTGGGCTACCATCATGTAGATGATACAAAGTGTGATGGGATTTCCTCTCTTCGTTTCGAGCACAACATTCAGCATGGAATTGCCTGGTGAATGGAAATTTTTAGTGTTCGCTCCGAATTTGAGTTTGTTAAATAACACCCCATTGATCACTTTAACCTGGTCGAACGGATAAAGGTCAGGTTTGAATTCCAGCCACGTCTCGTAATAGATCTGTTCCAGGTCTTGTTTCAGTTTGATCAGCTCTATATCGGGGTACTGATAGGTAGCCACCAGCCACATGCCGGTTAACAGATCCTGGTCATCGCTGTTATACCAGTGAATGATCCGTTCTTTCAAAAGCTCAAACTGCAGGGTATGTATGATCTCCTCGATCCTTCGTTGAACGGTGGGATTAAAATTGCTCTCCCATTCTTCTTCGAGGAAGGGAATAATGGTAGTACCCAGTGAAAGAATCTTCTCTTCGACGTGTGAAACAATTTGTGTGTCCTCATCATCGAGCAGGGATACCAGGGCCTTGAGTTCCGTATCTTTCATGGACATTCGTGTGCAACTTCTGAAAAACTTTAGACGCTTCCAAACTACCGGGCGCTAAATTTCCCCGGCTACCGGTTCAGGTTTGAATAACGCCGACGCTGAACTTTGCGACCGCGCCGTGATTTGCGGCCTCGATGCCCACGGAGATGACTTTCCGTGTTTCCAGGGGATCAATAACCCCGTCGACCCACAGCCGCGCAGCCGCGTAATAGGGACTCAGTTGCTCATTATATCGGTCAACGATTTCTTTCAGCAAGGACTCCTCCTCTTCTTTTGAAATTTTCTTGCCCTGCGATTTTAATGCATTGACCCTGATCTGCAGCAACGTTTTTGCAGCAGCCGCGCCGCTCATCACGGCGATCTGTGCAGTAGGCCATGCAAAGATCAAACGGGGATCATAAGCCTTTCCGCACATCGCATAATTTCCTGCTCCGTAAGAGTTTCCCGTGATTATCGTAAACTTTGGTACCGTTGAATTTGCCATGGCGTTAACCATCTTTGCCCCGTCTTTGATTATCCCTCCCTGTTCGGCCTTGCTTCCAACCATAAAACCACTTACGTCCTGGATAAATAACAACGGGATCTTTCGTTGATTGCAATTCATGATAAACCGCGCAGCTTTGTCCGCGGAATCGGAGTAGATCACTCCGCCCATTTGCATTTCGCCTTTTTTTGTCTTCACCACCTTTCGCTGGTTTGCAACGATGCCAATAGCCCATCCATCTATCCTTGCGGTGCCGCACAGTAATGTTTTACCGTAGTCCGCTTTGTATTCCTGAAAGTCGGACTCATCCACCAGGCGTTTAATGATATCGAGTGTGTCGTACGGCTTCACCCTGTCCGAAGGCAGTATCCCATAAATTTCCTCTGCCTTCTCCCGCGGAGGTTTCGGGATGCTTCTGTGAAATCCTGCCGGAGTATTCACTCCGATCTTATCAAACAGCGAACGAATGTAATCGAGACATGCCTGGTCGTTGGGAAACTTATTATCGGTTACGCCTGATATTTCACAATGTGTGGTCGCACCGCCAAGCGTTTCATTGTCGATGTCCTCGCCTATTGCCGCCTTCACCAGGTACGAGCCCGCCAGAAAGATCGATCCCGTCTTGTCCACGATCATGGCCTCATCCGACATGATAGGGAGGTACGCACCGCCGGCCACACAGCTACCCATGATAGCGGCGACCTGAACGATTCCCATCGCCGACATTTTAGCGTTATTTCTGAATTGCCTTCCGAAATGTTCCTTGTCCGGAAATATCTCATCCTGCATCGGAAGGAAAACGCCCGCACTGTCGACAAGATAGATAATGGGCAATGCGTTTTCCATGGCAATCTCCTGCGCCCGCAAATTCTTTTTAGCTGTGATCGGGAACCACGCGCCGGCTTTTACCGTGGCATCATTCGCAACAATAACGCACTGCCTACCGGAAACATACCCAATCCCGGTTACAACTCCGCCGGAAGGACAACCGCCCTGCTCGGAATACATCCCATCCCCGGCAAACAATCCGATTTCAAGGAAATACGAATCCTTGTCGGTCAGGTAGCTGATTCGTTCACGCGCCGTAAGCTTTCCCTTTTGATGCTGTTCATCGATTTTTTTTTCTCCACCACCCAGCCGTGTTTTTTTTGCGTTCCGCTCCAGCTGATAGAGTAGCTGCTTGATCAGATCCTCATTTTTATTGAACTCCAGATCGGGATTCATTTGGCAGGGTGTTACGTTTAACAGCTAAAGATTGGAAGATTGCACGGCAACTCCAAGAAAGGCCACAGGTATGCATACCCGCAGCAACTTTCCGTCGATAACAGGCAGGCCCGATCACAGGGGATCAAGGCGGGACGTTATTTTTTCTTTTCCGCTTCCTTCTGCTTTTTCAGGTCGCGTTCAATTTTCTTCTGACTTTTCCCCAATGGCGACAAAAAATGTTTGGGGTTTTTATTGAAGTGCTGCGCCAGTGAATCCACGGAATAAAGCAACCTGTTGAGATTAACATAGAGGGAATCCTCGGTCATTAGTTTGCTGGCTGTGTTATCACCGCTGTTCAGGCGGGCCAGCGTTTCATTCAGGCTTGTAAGGCTCTTCTGGGCTTTGTTTAGGGTACCATTGATCTGTAGCACCTTGAGTGAGTCGGATAACGTCCTGAAGTTAGCGAGCGCGGGTTTCAACTCATCCAGCGCACCATTCATGTTACCGGCAACCTGCCCGAATGTGCTGCCCAGGTCACCGATGCTGGAATTTGCTGTAACCAGTGTACGGTTTAACAAAGCTGGTGTGGACTGCAGCCGTATAAACATCGTGTCCAGTCGCTTGGTATTACCCGCGAGGGATTCGAGAATAATATTCAGATTCCTCAGTGTCGTCTGCAGGTTGGCCGCAACGGGTTCGGCAAAATCCATCACCCCTTTGGCAACTTCCGAGCGCAATGTATCCTTGGCTTTTAAACGATTACCGCCGGGGGTAACATCCAGCTGAATAAACCTTCCTCCTAACAGTTCACCGTTCAGCATGGCGACAGATGAATCCGTGAGAATAATATCCGAGTTGATATCCAGTTCAACGATGACCCTGTTTTTGAGCTGCTCGATATGAATATCGCTGACCCGGCCCACGGCATATCCGTTCAGGTATACCTGGTTTGATTCCGTAAGCTTATCGACATTCCGATAAACCACATAGTATTTATTGGATGTGGAAAAGAAATCAATTCCCTTTAGAAAATTAAAGCCAAAATAAAGCAGCGTGATGGTGACGACCATGAACAGGCCGACCTTAAATTCTTTGGATAGTTTCATGTAATCGAATTTCTATGCAGAATCAACAGTTATTCCGTCTCAATTTATGGATTCTACATCACTTTTGTATTCTTTGAAGGCGCGGTAAATCCCGGAGGCGATAAGCTCCTGGCCTTCACCGCCTGCCAGGAACTTTTCTTCTGTTGAATTGGTCAGAAAACCCGTTTCGATAAGGACACTGGGCATCGTTGTCTTCCACAGCACGACAAACCCGGCTTGTTTCACTCCCCGGCTGTTCCTTCCCGCCCTTGCCTTAAATTGACTTTCAACCTTTTGAGCAAATTTCAGGCTGTTTTCCTGGTACGCGCTCTGCGCCAGGGTAAACAGGATATACGATTCCGGGGAATTATTGAAGCCTTCATATCGCTCTTCGTAATTCTCATCCATGAGGATCACGGAGTTCTCGCGCTGGGCGATAGCCAGGTTGCCTTCGTCTTTGTGAAGCCCCATAACGAATGTCTCCGTACCGAAAGCCTTTGTGTTGGGGTTTGCATTCGCGTGAATACAGATAAAAAGATCGGCTTTATTCTTATTGGCGATCTCCGCGCGTTCATCCAGGGCAAGGTAGGTATCGTCTTTCCGGGTATAGATCACTTTTACTCCCGGGATATTCTTTTCGATGTAGCCCCCCACTTTTAGCGCAATTTTCAGGGCAATATCTTTTTCCTTTAAGAGTCTCCCATGGGTTCCGTTGTCATGGCCACCATGACCGGCATCGATAACGACGACATCCACCGCAAAATCCTTCGGCGGGTAGGTACTGGAAGAGTTTAGCAAGGTTATTGCTATTAGAAGCGCTGTTAATCCGATATTCCTCACGGGCCTTACGATGTTCAGAGTATTTGCAATAACTTTATGCAAAATTGTGAATTTTTCACTAAAAGGTAAAGGACTGTCTTTCAACTTCGTCTGTGTGCGGTATTTAGTAGCCTTCATGTTAACGTTTAATATTGTTCAATTGTCCGTTGCACAGGTTGAACCACGGGTTAAAACGCCGCCGGGTGTCCTTCCGGTGAAGGCAGATACAGCCACGGCCGGTAAACCGGATTCGGTTGTCCTGGCGTTGGATACCCTTAAAATTCCCCCGGATTCAGTCAGGGCCCAACAAAAAAGCGACATCGAGACTACAATCAACTATTCGGCCAGAGATTCCATCCGCGCGACCGTTGACGGCAAAATGGTATACCTGTACGGTGAAGCCAAGATCGTCTATGGTGAAATAGAACTCGAGGCCGAAGAGATCGTCATAGACTACGGTAACAGTACCCTTACCGCTCATGGCACCCGTGATTCGCTAGGTCAGCGGATCGGCTACCCGATCTTCAAGAACGCGGAGGAACTGTATGAGACAAAGGACATCATTTACAACTTCAAGACCAAGCGCGCCAGGATCAGCGAGGTTGTGACCACCATGGGAGATGCCTACCTGCACGGTAATCTTGTTTACAAAAATGAAAAGGGCGAGCTCCTGAGTCTTCACAACAGCTATACGACCTGCAACCTGGAGCATCCTCATTTCCGCATCGTCGCCACCAAAACAAAGGCTATTCCCGACGACAAGATAGTAGCAGGTCCTTTTTATATGGAGTTTAATGACATTCCGCTACCGGCCGGATTCCTGTTTGGAATGTTTCCCGCCCCCAAACGAAGCGCTTCGGGTATCATCGTTCCATCATACGGCGAGGAAAAAAGACGCGGATTCAACCTCAGGGGTGGTGGCTATTTTTTCGATATCAACGAATACATGAAGCTGGCGCTGACGGGAGATATTTACTCAAAAGGCGGACACGCGGTATACGTGAACTCGAATTACGTGAAGCGATACAAGTACAACGGGACGGTAAACTTCGCTTATTCGAAGAACCCCGACCAGGATGATAAGATCGAAACCAGCTCCTTTACGAAGGACTTCCGGCTTACCTGGAGCCACTCCCCACAGTCGAAGGGAAGCGGACGGTTCTCGGCATCCGTCAATGCGGCTACCGCGACATTCAATCAGAATAACTTTTTATCCTACGGAACCCAGGGGAATACGTATGATAATTCAAACCTGAACAATACGACCGCAAAACTCAGTTCAAATGTCTCCTATAGTAAGCGGTTTACCGGAACACCTTTTTCACTGGGGCTGAACCTGAGTCACAACCAGGACCTGCGAACGAAAGTAGTCGACCTGCTGCTGCCAAACATCAGCCTGAATATGGCTAATATCTACCCTTTCCAGAGTAAAAAAGGAAAAACGGGACCCCTGGATAACTTCTCCCTATCCTATACCATGAATGCGCAGAACCGCGTCACCAATAACCTGGGGCGTTACACACCGACCGCCACAGCAGACAGTGTTGCGCCGTTTACCGGAAGTAATTTTGCCACATTTTTCGCGAATGGCCGGAAGGGAATGAGGCACACCATCCCCGCTTCCTTTTCTTTCAAAGCACTGCGTTACCTGACCGTATCGCCTTCGGTGAACTACGAAGAAAAATGGTACGGTGAACAACTGACCTGGGGATACAACGAGGACAACCTGCTGGTAAAAACCGACACGACAAAAGGCTTCAACCGGATCGCCAACTATTCGTTCAGTGTCGGTCTTACCACCCGGATATACGGTATGTATTTCATCAAAAAGAAAACTAGTAACGTGAAGGCCATCCGCCATATTATCAATCCTTCCATCTCATTCGGCTATGTGCCCGACTTCACGAAAAACACGCAGTACTTTCAGGCGCTTATCAACCCTAATGATACGACGAACCGCCTGTTTTACCAGGATCGCTACCAGGGTTTCGTGTACGGCGGTTCTTCCACGGGTAAAAGCGGCTCGATCGGTTTCGGCCTCGGCAACAACCTGGAAATGAAAGTTCAAAAGCCACAGGATTCCGTAGCCCGGAAAGTCATGCTGCTGAATAATTTTTCGCTCAGCAGTAGTTATAACCTGATCGCCGATTCTTTCAAACTTGCTCCTATCGGAATTTCGGCCAATACTAACATCCTTGATAACCTTCTGAACATAAACCTCTCGGCCACCCTGAATCCCTATACCATTTTAAGAACGGTGGATGAGGATGGCGATGTGACGGAACGAAGGATCGATGAACTGGTTTGGAAAAGCGGCAGCATCGGGCGTATTACCAATGCAACCCTGGCGGTAAGTACAAATCTGAACCCTCAGGCCCGGAACAAGGAAACGACGAGCCGCGAAAAAATCGGTAAGTCCGATCTGCCGGAGCAGGAAAAGGAATTCCTGTTGCAGAACCCGGATGCCTATGTCGATTTTGAGATCCCCTGGAGCATGAACATCAATTATAATCTCGGTTACTCGCATGGAATAAACCAGGACCAGCAGGTGACGCAAACCATAAACGTGTCGGGAGATGTCTCGCTTTCCGCGAGCTGGAAAGTGACCTTTAGTTCAGGATTCCATTTCGAAGCGGGCGAGTTTACGCAAACCAATCTCGGAATCGCCCGCGACCTGCACTGCTGGACGATGCGTTTGAACTGGACGCCCTTCGGAAGGTTTCAACAGTACAACTTTACGATCAATGTCAAATCCTCTGTGCTGCAGGATCTCAAGCTAGAGCGCAGAAAGCCCTTCTTCGACAATTTGTAGGCGGCTTATTTAAGCCACTGCTCCACTTCCTCCATCGTAGGATTCGGCACTTCCAGTTTCATTTTCTTACGAAGGCCGCACACATCGTTAAATAGTTTTGACGCCTTCATCTCTTTTAACTGAACGATTGACGTGATGCCCATTTTCAGAAGGACAGGGATCAGTTCGCTTCGCACACCTATCGCTTCGAAATCCTTTTCCGTGATCTGCGCTACGGGATTCTCCGGCTTCATCTGTGGAAAAAAGAGAACATCCTGTATGGAGGGCGAATTGGTCATGATCATTGACAGCCGGTCAATACCTATACCCAGGCCAGCCGTTGGTGGCATTCCGAATTCCAGGGCTCTGAGAAAATCCTCATCCAGTGTCATCGCTTCTTCATCGCCTCTTTTCCCCAGTTCCAGCTGCTCTTCGAAGCGCTTACGCTGGTCGATCGGGTCATTTAATTCACTGAAGGAATTGGCTATCTCCTTACTGTTGCAAATAGCCTCAAAACGTTCAACCAGTCCGGGCTTGGTCCGGTGCTTCTTGGCCAGGGGCGACATTTCAATGGGGTAATCGGTAATAAAAGTCGGCTGGATCAGGTTGGGCTCGCATTTTTCACCAAAAATCTGGTCGATCAATTTACCTTTCGCCATCGTATCGTCCATGGGGACATGAAGTTTTCTGCAGGTATCGCGTAGTTCCTGCTCGTTCATTGCCGAGATATCGATACCGGTAAAGTGTTGTATGGCCTCGAACATAGTATACCGCTTCCACGGACGCCGGAAATCGATCAGGTTGTTACCTACCTGAACCTCCGTCTTCCCATGGAGATCGAGTGCTACCTTTTCAATCATCTCTTCCACCAGATCCATCATCCAGTAGTAATCCTTGTACGCCACATAGAGTTCGATCTGCGTGAACTCGGGATTGTGAAATCGGGACATCCCTTCGTTTCTGAAGTCCTTCGAAAATTCATAAACACCGTTAAAACCACCCACGATCAGGCGCTTCAGGTAGAGCTCGTTCGCGATCCTGAGGTACAGGGTCATATCGAGGGTGTTGTGGTGCGTCTTGAACGGCCGGGCCGCGGCACCACCATAAAGGGGTTGGAGAATGGGTGTCTCCACTTCCAGGTAAGCTTTGGCGTTCAGGTACTGACGCATGGAGTTGACAAGTTGCGTACGCTTTACGAAGGCATCGCGCACTTGTGGATTAACGATCAGATCGACATACCTCATCCTGTATCGCTGCTCGGGATCCGTGAATGCGTCGTGACGGGTGATCTTTCCTTCTTCATCGGTTGTCTCCTTTACAACCGGGAGGGGACGCAACGATTTTGAAAGAACCGTCAGGCTGCTTACATGGATGGATATTTCCCCGGTCTGCGTCGTGAATCCAAAACCTTTCACACCGATAATATCACCGATGTCGAGAAGTTTTTTGAATACCGTGTTGTATAACGTCTTATCTTCTTCAGGGCAAATATCATCGCGGCGTATGTAAATCTGAATACGCCCCGTCTCGTCCTGTAATTCGGCGAAGGAAGCATTGCCCATAATTCGCCGGCTCATGATCCTTCCGGCAATTGAGATCTGGCGATAGTCGCTTTTATGGCGTTCGTAGTTTTCAAGTATTTCCTGTGCGGAAGCATTGACATCAAAAAGCTCTGCCGGATAGGGATTGATCCCCAGTTTTTCAAACTCCTCCAGGCTCTTTCTACGGATAATTTCCTGTTCGCTAAGGTGCATAACTAAAATTTTGCCAAAAATACGCGAATTAGGGAGAGGGAAAAATCCGGGCAGGTTTATAGTCTTCACGGCTTAACAGTCGCCGTGATCGGACAGGTCGATTAAACCTGCGATTCTTCCCGATGAGCAGTCTTCCGCCGGCTGATTTCCTTGCGGATCAGCATCAGTTCACGGCTGCTCTGGCCAGCTACAGAAGTATTTTCCGCGGCCCGCCTCAGCAGGTACGGCATCACGGACCGTACGGGTCCATAGGGCAGGTACTTGGCAACCTTATAGCCCGCTTGTGCGAGACTAAATGTAATGTTGTCGCTCATGCCATATAACTGCGCAAACCAGACGCGGTTCTCCCCGTTTTTCATGCTATGCTTTTCCATGAGCACCGTGAGGTAGTAATTGCTGTACTCGTTATGCGATCCGCACATGACCGCGATACGCTGTTTGTTATCGATACAAAATGCCAGCGCCTGGTTGAATGCCGAATCGGTGCCTTCCTTATCGTCGTGAATAGGGCTTGGGTATCCTTTGGATTCGGCCCGCTCGCGCTCCTTCTCCATATAGGCACCGCGCACAATTTTTGCTCCCAGAAAATAGTTGTGCATGACCGCCATATGATAGGAGTCTCTTAAATTCTTAAGTGAATCTTTCCGGTACAGCTGGTACGTATTAAAAACAATAGCCCTCTCGGTATTATACCTGGCCATCATTTCGTATGCGATCGAATCGATCGTGTCCTGTATCCACGTTTCTTCGGCATCCACCAGCAGGGGAATTTTACATTCGCTGGCCTTCTTACAGATCCGATCTATCCGGTTTCTGATCCGCTCGAATGCAAGGCTTTCCTCCTCGTTCAGGGTTTCCTTGTTCTGAATCTTTTCCAGCAACTCGGCTGACGCCAGCCCCGACACTTTAAAAACGGAAAACGGAATATTGCTGGCTGTACCTGCTTTCACAATGGTACGGATGGTTTCCTCCATGACGTGATCGAATCCGGCTTCGCTTTTTTCGCCTTCAACAGAATAGTCGAGGATGACCGATACCCCATATTTTCCCAATAGATTTGCGACCGCCTCGGTTTTTTCGATGCTTTCGCCGCCGCAAAAGTGATCGAACGCCGTCTTCCGGATGATCGATTCCACGGGTAATCTCAGCCACAATGCCGCTTTTAGTGCGGATGTAGCGATTGCCGATATCCAGGGATGATTCACCAGGGAGAAAATAAAATTGGCTTTCCGGATGGCCGAATCGGATTTATAACGGAAAGCGACGGCAGTATCTTCGAATGAAACGCGGGGTTTTGCTTCCATAGATTTTTACAAGCAGTAAATATAACGTGGAAATTGATGCGCTCCATTCAATCTTCCGGCCCCGGTAAGGGGTATTCTGTAGTTTTTAATACCTTTCGAAACGAAAGAATTATAAAACCTGATGCTTCCTGATAACATTCTGTTTTCTCCGACGCCTGCCAAAGATTTAAAGGATTTTCTCGCAAAAAAAAAATACAGCAAGCTTGGAGTCCTTGTCGATGAGAACACTTTTTCTGATTGTTATAACCTGATCCGTTCCGACCTTCCCGAACACTTCGTGATCCGGGTAAAAAGCGGCGAAGAAGAAAAAAATCTGAACACCTGTACAACGATCTGGCAAGCCATGACCGATCAGAATATGGACAGGCATGCATGCCTGATCGTATTGGGCGGCGGTGTCCTTGGGGATATGGGAGGATTTTGCGCCGCTACATATAAAAGGGGGATTGACTTTGTCCTTTTACCGACAACCCTTCTGGCACAATCGGATGCCAGTATCGGAGGAAAACTCGGGGTAGATTTCAATAATTTCAAAAACCATATCGGCGTTTTCAAACTACCGGTGTTAACGTTGCTGTACAGCGGGTTTTTACGGACCCTGCCAGCCGCGGAACTGCGGTCCGGGTTCGCCGAAGTGATCAAACATACCCTTATCTCCGACCGGCGCATGTGGGAACAGATCGCATCGAAGTCCCTTGCGGATCAGGACTGGGACACACTGATCCGGCACTCGGTCGTCTTTAAGGCCCGGGTTACAACGGAAGACCCGACTGAAAAAGGGCTACGGAAAATTCTTAATGCCGGCCATACGATCGGCCATGCCCTGGAAAGCTATCTATTGAATTCGGGGAACCGGATTCTTCACGGTGAAGCGGTCAGTGCCGGTTTGATCGCCGAGGGTTATATCGCATTTAAGAGAGGTTTCCTCGATGCAGGTTCCTTTCATGCGATATGCAACTATATTTTAAGTATTTACGGAAAAGTGAGCTTTAGAGTCTCTGATTCGGACGGGATAGCCAAGCTGATGATACAGGACAAAAAAAACAGGGAGAACAGAATTTTAAGCGTCCTGCTGAATGGAGTAGGAAGCGCGGGGTGGGACTATGAAATCACTCTTGAGGAGGTAAGGGATTCCCTTTCGTTTTACCTTTCTCTTCAGATGTAGTACATCTCCTGATCCTCTACAGCTGGTTTGGCAGACCTGGCGGGACTTTTAAAGCTGTCTGCTTTTTTAGCAACGAACTCTTTTGTCTTTTCTTTCCGCGTACCGGTCAGCAACCATGCCGCCAATAGTGCGCTGGATGCGATACCAATTGCAATTTTTCCACTTGTGCTCATAATAAAGCTTAACTTAAATTCTCAGGCAAATGTTTCATCATATTAAAAAAAATGTTTTACATACCGTAATTTCGCCCTCGAAAATTCTCAGCCATTGAAGTCATCCGTACAAATTAAACGAACGTCTGTTCTTAAAGGAATTGCTTCCTTACTGCCCGCGTCAAAGAGTATCAGCAACCGGGCTCTTATTATCAATGCACTTGCCGGTGGTACTTCCGAATTGAATAATCTATCGGACGCGAACGACACGCAGCTTATGCTCAGACTTGTGAATTCAAAGGAGCGTGTTATTGATGTCGAGGATGCCGGTACGACCATGCGGTTTCTGACGGCTTACTTTACAATCACGAATCAGCCCAAGGTTATGACCGGAACTCCGCGTATGAAGGAACGTCCGATAGCGATCCTGGTGAATGCCTTGCGGGAGTTGGGAGCGGAGATAACCTACCTCGAAAAGGATGGATATCCGCCTCATGAAATACATGGATTCAAGGGGCAAAAAACCAGTAAACTTCGCATCCGCGGAGATGTGAGCAGCCAGTATATTTCAGCCCTGATGATGATCGCACCGGCCTTGCCCGAAGGGCTGACACTCGAATTTGAAGGTAAAGTAGGCAGCAGGCCTTACATCGAGATGACAGCTGCTTTGATGAAGCACTTTCATGTCGCCTGTAATCTTTACGAGGACAGGGTCAGTATATCAAGGCAGTCTTATACACCTTCGTCGTTTACGGTTGAGTCAGACTGGTCTGCCGCCAGCTATTGGTTTTCCTTTGCCGCTCTTGCCGGGCAAGCTGAGATCCAGCTCCCGCGGCTTTCGCTGCAGTCCTTGCAGGGCGACAGCAAGATTAAAGATATTATGGAGTTGCTCGGTGTGAGTGCACACCTGAAAAATGATTACCTGGTTCTTTCAAAGACGGAAAAAAAGGAGGAGCTGCATTGGGATTTCACGCATTGCCCAGACCTGGCCCAGACCGTCGCCGTCATTTGTGGCGCTACAGGTGTTAAAGGTTTCTTCACGGGACTGGAAAGCCTGAGGATAAAAGAAACCGACAGGATCGCGGCGTTACAATGCGAGTTGAGAAAGATTGGGGCGGATCTCGTGGAGGAAGACAAGGCGCACTGGACACTCATCCCGTCGTCGCAGCTGCCGGCATCGGCGGTATTCGAAACCTACGAAGATCACCGGATGGCTATGGCTTTTGCGCCGCTCTGCACCCTGATGGACATTGACATTCAGCATCCCCATGTCGTGCGGAAATCGTATCCCAATTTCTGGAAGGATATGATGTCTTTTGGTATTCCCCTCAGGGAAGCCGGAGGGAATTGAAATATCCCGGTGCTTTCTCAAGCCTGCTCCCGTACCAGGAGAACATTTCCCCATTCACCACCTGTACCCGGGCCCGGGTGATTTTGGCGAGTTCGGAAACATGTGTTTCCCTGAAGGGAAAAGGTTCGGTGGAAAGAAAAATCAGATCCGGAGCCAGCCCTTTTATTTCGTCCGGGGATAAGACGGGGTAACGGTCGGCCTCGACGACGTTCCGCAGTCCCATCAGGCTCAGCATATGATCGATAAAGGTACCTCTGCCTGCGGCCATCCAGGGCTCTTTCCAGATCAGGTACAATACAGTCATACCGTTTTTTTTCCTGATACCCGCAAACGCTCTCAAAATCCGGTCGCCGATCTGCAGTGATTTTTCGTGGGTATCGGTAATTGCGCCTACCGATGTGATCATGGAGATCGCATCCTGGAGCGTGGTTATATCACTCATCCACACCGGGTAAGTGAGCCTAAGTTTTTCTATCCCCTCACGATAGTTTTCTTCTTTGTTTCCAATAATGAGGTCGGGCTGAAGAACGTCGATTCGGCTGGTATTAAACTTTTTAGTACCCCCGATAATGGTTTTGTTTTTTCGCCATCCTGAAGGGTGTACGCAAAATTTGGTAATACCGACGACCCGGTGATAAAGGCCTAGTTCAGCAAGAAGCTCGGTCTGGGAGGGGACAAGGGATATTATGCGGGCGGGAGGATACGAGACCGTAACCTCAAAACCCATTTGATCGAAAAATGACCGGACTGGCATCTTTCAAAAGTAGGGCAAACATTCAGATTAAGAAACAAAACGTACAGGGCACGCAAAGAAAAGACCCTCTCTGTAAAAACTCTGCGGCCCTGCACGAAGACCGGTATAATATTGTCTGATGTCAAAAAAAACGCACAGAGCACATAGAGAAAAGACCCTCTCTGTAAAAACTCTACGACCCCGTGCGTATGTCTTTATGCAACCTCCTGATGAGGCTGGTGAATCTGATTGGGAATCCGTATCAGGAAAGATGTTCCCTTTCCCGGGAAAGATCTGACCTCAATAGATCCGTTCAATCGTTCGATAGTATCTTTAACAATGAACAATCCAAGTCCGCTGCCCTGGGATTGTTCGGTAGCCCGAAAGAACAGATCAAAAATCCTATCCTGAAATTCCGGTGCTATTCCGATGCCGTTATCTTCTATCAGAATGTCGCAGAAGTCCGCGGTGACTTTCGTTTCAATCTTGACGAACGGATCACTTTTCTGATGGTCCTGGTATTTTATTGCGTTCGAAAAAATATTGGAGATGATTGTCCTGACCCGTACGATATCGGAATACCACGCCAGTTCCTCATCAAGTTCTATAAAAATCTTCAGTCTGTTATCCTTAAGAAATACTCCCAGGTTCTCCTGTTCTTCCTGCAAAATCCGGCCAAGATCGATATGTTCCCTTTGCAGGGCCAGTTTTTCAATCCTGAAAAAATTGTTCATTTCATCAATGTATGAATCCAGCCTCAACAGGGTTTTCTTTATCAAACCGATATATTCTTCCTTTTCACCCGCGGGAGCTTCCTCTGCGAGCTGAACCAGCCCGAGTGCAGACCTGACAGGTGCTTTGAGATCATGAGTCGTTTTAAAGATCACCTGATCCAGGTGCTTGTTCGAACGAATCAACTCTTTCTCTTTTTCCTTTTTCTTCGTGATATCGTGAAGCTTGATAACCAGCCCTTGAACCTTAAAGTGGCTCAGCAGATTTGAAAGATGTACATCAAAGTATATCTTTTCATTTTCATGAATACTTACGGCTATCTCGTCGACGATCGGATAGGATGCCCTTTTCAGGTTTTCCTTCCATTGGTCAGCTTTTTCCCGGTCTATAAAATCGAAAATATTCTTTCCGACTATCGATACGGGTTCAATTTCAAAAACATTAAAGACGGATGAGGAAATATATCTGACCCTGAAATCCCTGTCCGTCACGACAATTATGTCGTTCGAATTCTCTATCAATTCCTGAAACATCTCATTCCACGTTCACACCTTCTACACTGCCCACGATGTTCATTCCAGTCTTAAAAAAGTGACTGCTTATATTAAAATAGCCATACTGCTCAACTGGGTGGAAACCTTCAGGTTCGACCCGGTAACCATAGCCTGGTTCAATTCGAACTTCAGTTTACCATCGATAACTTTAAAGTTGATACAGCTTCCCTTTTGTCCCATTCCGTTACCATCTGTAATGGTAAGCACTGATTTTCCGGTTACGCTGGTTTTGATCACATCAAAATCCCTGTTCTTGGCTTTCCCAACGTACACTACCTGGCAATTGGTCGCTTCATCGGCAGAAGTCAGCTTTTTGATAACATACTTTTTGCTACCCTTTGCCTTTCCATCATACCACTGCTTCAGTGTGTTGAAGACGTTTTCATCTCCGATAACACCGACAACGAATTCGCCGGCCTCACCTTCATTCGGCCATTGCACATACTTGATAAAGTTGAACAACATCGCGGCATGAATCTCATGCGTGGGCCTTTCCTGAGCTGTTGCTCCAACCGTGGCAGCTAACAGCAGAACGAATAAGAATTTGTGTTTCATAGGTTTAATAGTTAGAGGACTTTATTTATAACGATCTTGTTTATGTTTTGAAGACCCAACCCCGACATGTCGGGGCGAGGTTTCCAAACAACCAATTAGATTAATATTGCCATTGACGAAAGCGCACCTGACACCTTGAGGTTCGAAGCTTCAATCGCTTTTTGGTTTAACTCGAATTTGAGTTTGTTATCAACCATTTTGAAGTTGATCGCACTACCCTTCTCACCCAACCCGTTCTTATCTGTAATAACAAGAGTACCCTTGCCTTTTACTTTACTGTTTGCAGTCTCAAATTCACCGCTTTTTGACTTGTCGATATACAACACGTGACAATCGGTTACTTCGGATGCGGAATTAAATTTCTTGATCACATACGTCTTCGTTCCGCGTGCTTTTCCACCATACCATCCATTGAGGGTATTGTAGATGTCAGAGTTCCCTACCACACCGATTACAAATTCCCCGGAGCCTGCATGATCGGGCCATTGAACGTACTTTGTGAAATTGTAAACCATCATCGAATAAACTTCCTGTACGGATCTTTCCTGAGCAAATGTGCTGCCACTTGCAAAAAGGGCCAGCGCAACGAATACAACTTTAGACATCTTCATATACTTGGTTTGTTTGAATGACACAAAAATAGGCTCCCCACCCAAGGTAGAGGAGCCTATTCAGGCGCTAATCTTATAGATGTAAGATTTTAGCTCAGGATCACCGAATGTACCGGAAATCGTGCCCTGCCTTAAGCTGGAGCAGGAATTCGTACATCAGATCGATCACATTTTCGACGTCATCCTTGTGAACCATCTCAACTGTGGTATGCATATATTTCAACGGCAGGGAAATCAGGGCCGAAGCCACCCCCTCGGCGGAATAGGCGAAAGAGTCCGTATCCGTTCCGGTCGACCTTGAAACCGCCTGCCGCTGGAACGGAATTTTCCTATTTTGGGCCGTCTCTATTACCATTTTGAGAACGTTGTTCTGTACCGCCGGTCCGTAACAGACGACAGGACCCGCCCCGGCTTTCAGGTTTCCACTCTCTTTTTTATTATACATCGGAGACTGGGTATCGTGCGTTACATCCGTACAAATCGCCACGTCCGGCTTGATCCTGCGGCTGATCATCTCAGCACCCCGAAGTCCTATTTCCTCCTGCACGGCATTAACAACGTACAACCCGAAGGGAAGCTTTTTCTTTTTCTCATGCAGTCTGCGGGCTACTTCCGCGATCATATAACCACCCATCCGGTTATCGAGCGCACGCCCGACCAGCCACCTTTCGTTCATTTCTATCAATTCGTCCTGAAAGGTTATCACACAGCCGACATGAACACCCATGCTCTCTACTTCCTTTTTCGATGCGGCTCCAATATCGATAAAGATATTCTTGAGAGATGGCGCCTCCTCTTTACCCGGTTCCCTGACGTGGATCGCCGGCCATCCGAATACTCCCTTCACGGTTCCTTTATCAGTATGAATATTCACTCGCATGGAAGGTGCGATCTGGTGATCGGAGCCACCGTTCCTTCGTACGTAGATATAACCTTCATCCGTGATATAGTTCACAAACCATGATATCTCATCCGCATGAGCTTCAATAACAACCTTGTAAGGCGCCTTTGGATTTATGATACCTACAACCGAGCCATATACATCAACCATGTGGCTGTTAATGTAAGGTTTGATGTATTCCAACCAGATTCGCTGGCCCGACGATTCAAAACCCGTTGGAGATGCATTGTTAAGATACTCGTAGAGGAACGCTTTGCTTTTCTTGTCCATAAACATTTTAATTATAAGGGAATATTTCCGTGTTTTTTCCTTGGCAATTTAGCCACTTTATTTTCCAGCATGGCAAATGCACGAATCAGTTTCTCGCGTGTTTGACGGGGATAAATAACTTCGTCAACGTAGCCACGATGAGCCGCGCGGTAAGGATTCGCGAATTTTTGGGTGTACTCTTCGACCTTTTCACTGAGCTTCGCCTCGGGATCCGAAGCTTCTGATATTTCCTTTTTAAATATGATTTCCGCGGCACCTTTAGCTCCCATTACCGCGATCTCTGCCGATGGCCAGGCATAATTCAAATCCGCTCCGATATGTTTTGAATTCATCACATCGTAAGCCCCGCCATATGCCTTTCGCGTGATCACCGTAACGCGGGGGACCGTCGCCTCGGAAAAGGCATATAAGAGCTTTGCACCGTTGGTAATGATCGCGTTCCATTCCTGGTCCGTACCCGGTAAAAAGCCGGGTACATCCTCAAAAACCAACAACGGAATATTGAAGCAGTCGCAAAACCTGACAAACCGGGCGCCTTTCACGCTGGAGTTGATATCCAGAACGCCGGCCAGCGATGCCGGCTGATTTCCTACCAAACCAATGCTCCGCCCGGCAATCCTTCCAAAACCCACGACGATATTTTCAGCAAAATTTTTATGCACTTCAAAAAATGAATCCTGATCCACCACCTTGTTAATGATATCACGCATATCATACGGTTGATTGGGATTTGCCGGTATAATATCGTCAAGATCGGGTCTCGTCTCGTCGCGTTCGATATAGTCTGCGCGGGGTGCATCATCCTCGCAATTCTGCGGAATATAGCTCAGTATTTTTTTGATTTGCTCCAGGCATTCCACCTCGTTTGCACAGGCGAAATGGGTCACACCACTTTTCGTACTGTGCGCTGTTGCTCCGCCCAGTTCCTCCGCCGTCACGTTTTCATGGGTCACGGTCCTGACGACGTTCGGACCGGTAACAAACATAAAAGAAGTATTCTCCACCATAAAGATAAAGTCTGTTATGGCAGGTGAATACACAGCACCCCCGGCACAAGGACCCATGATCGCCGAGATCTGGGGAATCACTCCGGAAGCAAGAGTGTTTCGATAGAAAATATCCGCGTAACCACCCAGGGAAACTACACCTTCCTGAATCCTCGCCCCTCCCGAATCATTCAATCCGATCAGCGGCGCTCCGTTTTGCATGGCCAGGTCCATGATCTTGACTATTTTTTCGGCGTGCGTTTCCGACAATGAACCTCCGAATACCGTAAAATCCTGAGAGAATATGTACACCAGCCTACCGTTAATTTTTCCGTATCCGGTTACAACCCCGTCACCGAGGTAATATTCTTTATCCAGACCAAAATCCTTGCTGCGGTGCATCACAAACCTGCCGAGTTCTTCGAAAGAACCCTCATCCAGTAGCAGCGTTACCCGCTCGCGGGCTGTAAGTTTCCCCTTGTTGTGCTGTTGCATGATCCTTGCCTCTCCGCCACCCAGGAGCGATTCCTTATTCTTCCGTTCCAGCTCGTTGAATTTTTGTTGAAGCGCCTGATCCTTGTTGGTACCCTTCATTTTCTAATCGGTTTGAAAGGTTAAATATAGCCCGAATTGGGATTCTTTACGTATAGGGAGGGCTTTTCGAGGGACACTAATACACTGATTGACTGGTTCTTGCCGGGATTTTGAAAATTCGTATCTTCACGCGCCTTTCCGGGATCCTATGAAAAAGAAGCTCGCGATAATCGATATGGGTACGAATACCTTTCATCTTCTCATCGCAGAGGAGGATGAGCGGGGATATCACATCACCTACCGGGAACGTTTAGCGGTAAAGATCGGAAAGAACGGTATTACCAAGGGTGTGATCACCGAGGAAGGAATCCATCGCGCGCTGCTGGCCATGCAAAGTTTTAAGAATACAATCGACCAGCAGCAGATCAGTAATGTATATGCGTTCGGTACCAGTGCATTAAGAAATGCAACCAACGGTGAGGATGTTGTCCGGCGGATCGAAACAGTAACCGGCATCCAGACCTATGTCATATCGGGCGACCAGGAGGCGGAGTATATCTATATGGGCGTAAAAGCCGCGATGGATATCTCCGAAAAATCTCTGATCATTGACATCGGTGGAGGGAGTGTTGAGTTTATCATCGGTGACAATACCGGGGTGGACTGGAAAAAGAGCATTGAGATCGGCGCACAACGTTTGCTGGAACAATTTCAGAAAAACGATCCGATCACCGGGGAAGAAACCAAATCACTGGATCTGTACTTTGAAAAAATGCTGGCCCCGTTATTTGAGCAGCTTCGGAATTACAACCCAGCCATCCTCATCGGGTCGTCCGGGACATTCGATACATTGAGCGATATTTTCTGTATCCAGCATGATATTCACAAGAGCGAAGAAGAGATTGAAACACCTCTTACGCTGGAGGGCTTCTATACTATATACGAAGATCTGCTGTGCAAGAACCGGGAACAACGCATGCAGATACCTGGAATGATAGAAATGCGTGTCGATATGATCGTCGTGGCCTGCTGTCTGATCCGCTACATCCTTTCGAGACATGCCTTCAATCGTATCCGCGTTTCCACCTATGCATTGAAGGAGGGCGTCCTGGCCACTCTGATAAATGAACTTAATCAACAGCGTACCCTGATCGCCTAGATCATTGAGTTTGCCAGAGCGGTAAGGCTTTTGGATACCTTGATCAGCCTCTTCTCCAGTTCTGTATTGTTGATATCGAAACGCAGGGTACTGTTTTCGGTGATGATAAAACTGAATCCGGCACCTTTCTTATGTAATCCCTCTCTTTCACAAATGATCAGTATAGGTTTGCCTTCGGTTGCTTTGACGATTTCTTCGATCGCCCCGCTTTTGCCATCCGCAAGGTAAATGACCTGCGCCTGGCTCAGGTCAGCGACACTTTCAGCCTGGCTTGCCTTTAACACATGACCGTTGACGGTCTTTCCGTTTTGCTTTAAGAGTTCGTCGAATACTTTTGTTTTCCCGTAAACGGCAATTTGCAGATCAGTCCCCGGGTTGGGAAAAGACGAATATTTTACGATGTTCACCACAAATAATGCGTAGACCTGGTAGTTTGTCGTCTGACAGGCTGCTCCCCGCGAGAAGCTGAAAGCGGAAATGAAAATCACAATTTTAAGATATCGCATCGCCTATTTTTTAAAATTGACCTGGTAAGAAATTTTCACCACATATTCCCTGCTTCTGCCCGGGATAGGCCCATAACCCCCATTATAAGCCTGCGCGATACCGGGTCGTTCGTTGGTCAGGTCGTAGACACCCGCACCGATATTAAATCCCGTTCCGAATAGACTTTTGTAATTCAGAAACGCATTTACCAGCACATAGGGATCAAGCTCTCCGATGACAGGGTTTGCGTCTTCGTCGATCGAGGTGTAGGCGTACCGTTTACCCGCGAATATGAAGGAAGGATTAAAAGTCAACGACGACGTCAGGTTAAAACTGGTATTGAGTGTTACTTTGCTTTTGGAGAAACCTACATACTGACGTTGCCCCGGGACATCGTATGTAGTAACCGTATTGTCGCTGATCGACTGGCTGAAAGACCAGGTCAGGTTGGCATACCAGGCTTTTTTACGAAGGTTATATACCACCTCAAACCCGTTGCTTCCGCTCTTTTTGTAGTTTTCATACCATTCCGAGAACGTGTCGTCTTCACCTTCGGAACCATAGATCAAAACATCTTTTGTGCTAATACTAAATGCATTAACGGCAAGCAGCATCTCAGGGGTGAACTGGTACCCCAACTCCATCTCAAACACATTTGATTTTTCCGGCTTGATTGTTCCTCCCAGCGCTATATTGATATTTTGAAGAGATGGCGCGCGAAACGCCTGGCTATATAGCAGTTTAAAATGCAGGTTCTGGATTTTTTTGGTCAGTGCGATCCTGGGTACGAATGCAGCGCCGTAGCGATTGTTCTTCTCATACCTGAATCCAAGTGTCGCATTGGCCAGTCTGTGTTTGAAAAGACCCTGAGCGAAGAAAGCGAAATTATTCAGGTCAAAGGTTTTATTGCCTGAAAAAAGGTCGCCGGCAAGCAGGTCCGTGCCCTTGTCCCTAAAGTACATACCTCCGAAAGTTACCTGTACTTTCCGCGATATGTCGTACATCGCATCCAGCTGGGCGAGGATGCGGGTAGCCCTGGCGCTGAAATTTTTTTCGCCGGTATCAACCGATCCGTAAGTCCAGGGAACCTGGTTGTAATACTTCACCTGGGGAACAAGGGCAAGCTTATCGTTTACTTTCCAGGTATAGTGAAGGTCCGCATAGAAATTTTTATTCGAAACGAAGGTCACGGGGTCCGATGTTTCAAATTCGTCATACATGGTTCGAAATGAGAGGTCCTTAAATTTAAGCCCCATGCTGATATTGGTCGGATCTGCACGCGTTACCTTCGACAGGTCCTGGTTGTCGCCTTGAAAAAGATCCTGGTATGATCGGTCGCTCACAATACCATTACCTTTGAATGCCGACAGGTCCCACGCGAACACTTCTCCTTTTTTCGAAGCCATGACACCGGCATTGGTTCTGCCCACCGCCCCGCTGTGAAATCCTCCTGTGCCGTATACGGCGACCCCGTTCAGGCTTTCGGCTGCTCTTGTGATAATGTTTATCACTCCATACTCTGCGGACCCTCCGTATATGGCAGACCCGGGACCACGAATAATTTCGATGCGTTCTATTCCGTCGACGGGAAAACGGTTGCCCAGCGCGACTGTCTGGTACAATAACTCATTCATCGGATGACCATCCAGCATTACCAGTACCTTTCCTTCATTTGCCCAACTTCCTCTCAGGCCTATCCCCATTACAAACTGAAGGTCCTGCAGAACATCGAAGCCCGGGACCAGGCGCAATACGTCTATTAAGTCGCGGGCCCCGCTATTTTGAATTTCTTCTCCCGTAACCAGGCTGACAATACCGGGAGTTTCGCGTGTCGTCAGTCCGTTCTTCGACGATACCGCCACATTCTTGTTCAGTATTTTCTGCAACTCACTCTCGGGTGTGAATGCATTCAGATTTAAAAGAGAGTCCAGGTCCTGGGAAAGACAAACAAATGAACCGGGAAACAAAACAGTTAGTAGTACAAGGCGGAATATCTTCAGCATACGCTAATAATTTAATACAAATACGTACATGGTCTTTATCCGATCATATGGAGGATGGTGCGAAAGGCAGCAAAAGTGAAGTGTTCCAGATTAAAAAATGCGAATCTCGCCATTCAAAAAACACTTCAAATTAGCGTTAATTTTTGATCCGGGAAAGTGTGCCTGTAAATTTCTAATGGGGCAGGTGTCGTTTATCAAATAGTCCTTAGTCAGTGAACCGACAGATCCAACACTGGATACTACCTGCTATGAGAGTGGATTTTCGTGTTTATCTTTACGCGATGACAGAGAACCTATATCCCTACGATACATTAGAAGATTTTGCGTTATCCATCTTCAACAAGATCGGATGCCCGCATGATGAGGCGGCTCTTGCCACCAGGGTCCTGTTGTCTGCCGACCTGAGAGGGATTGACTCCCATGGTATTGCACGGTTGTCAGGATACGTGAGGCTTTGGAAAAAAAAACGGATCAACAGCAATCCAACTATACGTATAGTCCATGAATCACCCAGTACGGGTGTGATCGATGGAGACAGCGGCCTTGGACTGGTCGTAGCTCCCCGTGCTATGGAACTTGCGATAAAAAAAGCCGAAGTCGCAGGCACCGGGTGGGTTGCCGTGAAGAATTCCAACCACTTTGGGATCGCAGGTTATCACGCGATGATGGCGTTAGGGCACAACATGATCGGAATGGCAATGACCAATGCAAGCCCGCTGGTCGCGCCAACGTTCTCCGTTGAACGGCTGCTGGGGACGAACCCGATAGCCGTAGCCATCCCCGCAAAAGACCAGCCGCCATTTGTTGCCGATTTTGCGACGACAACAGCTGCCAATGGCAAGTTGGAAATCCTGCAGCGAAAAAATGAACAGGCGCCCAGGGGTTGGGTACAAACCAGAACGGGAGAGTCGTCAACTGATCCAAATGAGACCAAAAGCGGCGGTGCGCTTATACCACTCGGGAGCGACCGTGAACACGGTAGCCATAAGGGATACTGCCTGGGAGCATGGGTGGATATCTTTTCCGCGGTGTTGTCAGGGGCAAATTACGGGCCCTGGGTACCTCCTTTTGTCGCCTTCCTGGAACCGCCGTCAGATCCTGTGGGCGAAGGTATCGGGCATTTTTTCGGCGCTATGCGGATCGACGCTTTCCGTCCGGCGGAAGAATTTAAAGTACACATGGACAACTGGATTACGCGCTTCCGTTCGGCAAAGACAGTGAAGGGACAGGAAAGAGTTATTATACCCGGTGATCCCGAACGCGAGATGAATGCTTACCGGATGGAGCATGGTATCCCTCTAGATCCTAAAGTAGTTGAAGATCTGAAGGAACTTGCCCGTTCATTCGATTTGACATTCTAGAAGCCGGCGGTAATACCGACTCTGAGGACGAGGGGACTGTCGTAGGGATAAAAGTCGCTGGCGGAGGTCCGGTCGCGGTAGCTGAAGTTGTACAGGGCCAATGCGTAAAAGCCGGCGCGTCGTCCGATTGGCTGAAAGAGGCCGCCCCCGGCCATGAAGCTGCTGTATCCTTTTCGCGACTTATCTCCGTTTGAATTGATCGGATACTGGTAACTCAGGTATTCATATTCGGCGTGTAGAAAAAAGGGACCGTAAACACTGTATCGCAAAAAAGGACTGATCCCAAAATCACTTGTTGAAAACTTGGGTCTGTAAGTTTTATAATTGGTATAACGATACTGGAGCTGGATACCCCCCGCCAGTTTGGGCGTAATGCGATATCCGATGAGAGGAGAAACGGATACGTAATCGTAGTAGCTGGAGAAGCTCGCTCCGAATCCGCCGCCCGTAAAGATGCGGTCGCGCAGACTGGGCTTCTCCACCATTTCTTCCTCACCCCACTGGCCAAAGGCAAACGTGCCCAGCATTGAAAGAACCACAACAAGGGATAGCTTTTTCATATGTTCAATCTTTTTCTTCAACGATGAAGATATCTTCCGATTCCTTTTTCATCAGGTATTTTTCGCGGGCGAATTTTTCTAGCGACTCACGGTCTCCAAACAATTCATCACGATCCTTTTCAACTTCTTTGATTTTCTCTTCATAATACGCTTTCTCATTCTCCAGTCCATTGAGCTTGGAACTCAGTTCATAGCGTGTGAACAGGTTGTTGGAATCCAGCGCAACCATCCAGATGAAAAAGAATAAGGCTGTGAGAAAATAAAAATTCCTGAACGCCCTGGGAAGTCTGTTAAACATATAAGATTAAAAAGTACTACGAAGATAAAGAAATATTTGATCGCTCAAAAGCACCTGCTTTACACGGCCAGGTATCCTCAAAAACGAAAAAGGCCAGCGTATGTTGCGCCGGCCCTTTTTATTGTAGTGTATTTGACTTACATATTCTTTCCGGGGAAATAAGCGATTTCGCCTAACTCTTCCTCGATTCTGATCAATTGGTTGTACTTAGCCATACGGTCTGAACGGGAGGCGGAACCGGTCTTGATCTGTCCCGTGTTTAATGCCACGGCAAGATCAGCAATCGTACTATCTTCTGTTTCGCCTGAACGGTGCGACATCACGCTCTTGTAACCATTACGCTTCGCGAGATTTACCGCGTCGATGGTTTCAGTCAGCGAACCGATTTGATTCACCTTGATCAAAATCGCATTTGCAATTCCATCATCAATACCTTTCTGAAGACGCTTCACATTCGTTACAAAGAGATCATCACCCACTAACTGGACTTTGTCTCCGATACTGTCGGTAAGCGCTTTCCATCCCGCCCAATCGTCTTCAGCCATACCGTCTTCCAGTGAAATGATCGGATACTTTTTGGCCCAGTTGGTCCAGTACTCAGCCATCTCGGCAGGTTTCAGTTTCTTGCCGGAAGATTTTTTAAAGTGATAAACTTTCGCTTTCGGATCGTAAAATTCAGATGCAGCCGGGTCGAGGGCAATGAACATGTCCACACCCGGTTTGAAGCCTGCTTTTTCAATGGCTTTTAATACAACTTCAATGGCTTCTTCATTCGAAGCCAGGTTAGGCGCGAAACCGCCTTCATCTCCCACGTTGGTCGAGAGGCCTTTGTCGTGCAATACTTTTTTCAGCGTGTGAAAAACCTCCGCTCCCATCCGCAGGGCTTCCGAAAAAGTAGCAGCACCTACAGGCATGACCATAAATTCCTGGAAATCAATTGCGTTATCGGCGTGACTGCCACCATTAAGGATGTTCATCATCGGCACCGGAAGTGTATTCGCGCTCACACCGCCGATATAACGGTACAACGGCATCCCGGCTTCCATCGCCGCAGCCTTGGCAATAGCCAGGGAGGTACCCAGGATCGCATTCGCACCCAGTTTTGCCTTGTTCGGTGTACCGTCCAGGTCGATCATGATACGGTCGACCAGGTTCTGCTCAAATACATCAAAACCAACTACCTCGGCGGCAATTTTGGTATTCACATTTTCAACTGCCTTCAATACGCCTTTTCCCAAAAATTTCTTTTTATCTCCATCACGAAGTTCCACCGCTTCGTGTGAACCGGTTGAGGCGCCGGAGGGAACTGCGGCACGTCCGAATGCACCGGATTCTGTGACCACATCAACTTCAACCGTTGGATTGCCGCGGCTGTCAAGAATTTGGCGGGCGTGAATACTTTCAATTAAGCTCATAGTAATTTTTGATTTTATGGATTGAGGATAGAAATAACCTATTGTTCTGTTACCGTAGATCTGATCATAGCAATGAAATCGTCAAACAGGTAACGCGAGTCATGAGGACCTGGTGATGCTTCAGGATGGTACTGGACAGAGAATGCATTCTTATCCTTCAGCCGGAGTCCCATAATAGTTGAGTCGTTCAAATGAACGTGTGTCACTTCGATATTCGAATTTTTCTCGATGTCCTTTTCGCTGACAGCAAATCCATGGTTCTGCGACGTCATTTCACCCTTGCCAGTCACGAGATTTTTCACCGGGTGATTGAGGCCACGGTGGCCGTGATGCATTTTGTAGGTGGACACACCACTGGCCAGGGCGAGTAGCTGATGACCCAGGCAAATTCCGAAGACGGGCTTGTCGGACCCCAACGTTTTCTTTACCGTTTCAATGGCGTATCCCATTACAGACGGATCGCCGGGGCCGTTGGAAATAAAGTATCCGTCCGGTTTCCACACCGCCATCTCCTCGAAAGAGGTTTTGGCTGGAAATACCTTGCAGTAGCATCCCCTTTGCGAAAGATTGGTTACGATACTTTTCTTTATACCCAGGTCCAGGACGGCGACTTTGACGGGAGCGTCAGGATCGCCGGCGAAGTATGATTCAGAGGTTGTAACGCGCGAGGATAGTTCCAGTCCGTCCATAGACGGCACCTTCAGCAGTTCCGTCTTGAGCTGGTCCGGGTTGAGTTCGGAAGAAATTATGGCGTTCATGGCACCTTTGCTCCTGATGTAGCGGACGAGCATCCGGGTATCAACATCGGAGATTCCTACCACACCGTTTTTCTCCAGGTATTTCTGAAGGCTCTCGGTGGCCGATTTACGGCTGAATTCCTGCGCAAACTCATTGACGACTATACCGGCAATCGTTGGTTTTTCTGATTCCTGTTCCGCGTCAAAACCACCGTAGTTTCCAATGTGAGCAGTCGTGTTTACGATGATCTGGCCAAAATACGATGGATCAGTGTAAATTTCCTGATATCCGGTCATGCCCGTGTTGAAGCATATTTCCCCGCCGGAGGTACCGATTTTTCCGATGGCTTTGCCTTCGACGAGAAAGCCATCTTCAAGAAGGAGGTAAGCTTTTTTCTGCATAGAGTTCACAAAAATACATTAGGATTTCATGGATAACCTATTTGCGCAATGCTTTTTTCAGCTATGCGAGGGCACAAAAAAAGGGATTGAACATCCGTCCAATCCCTTTTTCTATATCCTTTTTCAAACACTATTCTTTTTCCTTTTTTGGAGATGCCTTTTTAGTCTTCTTTTCCGCCTTCGGTTCTGCTACCGGAGCTTCCACAGCTGCTTCAGGAGTTGTTTCCGAACCGTCGGCCTTTTTACCTTTCCGGCTTCTTCTTGTCTTGGCTTTCTTAACCGCTCCATCCTTGCTGTAAAGCGTATTAAAGTCAACCAGTTCAATGAGACACATCTCGGCGTTATCGCCTACGCGTACATCACCCATCTTGATGATGCGCGTATATCCTCCCGGGCGGTCCGAAATCTTGGATGCAACCTCTCCAAACAGGGTCTTTACCGACTCTTTGTTCTGAAGGTAGGAGAATACAGTACGGCGTGAATGAGTAGTGTCATCCTTAGCTTTGGTAAGCAGGGGCTCCACATATTTTCTCAACGCCTTGGCCTTCGCTACTGTTGTGGTAATTCTTTTATTAAGAATAAGCGAAGAAGCCATGTTGGATAGCAACGCCTGTCTGTGCGCTGTTTTCCTGCCTAAGTGATTGACTTTCTTACCGTGTCTCATGATTTCCTAGTCTTCATCAAGTTTATACTTAGAGAGATCCATTCCAAACGTCAGGTTCTTCTCCGCTACTAATTGTTCCAATTCCGCGAGGGATTTTTTACCGAAGTTTCTGAACTTCATCATATCGGAGATTTCCAGTTGAACCAGATCTCCGAGTGACTTCACATCGGCTGCCTTCAGACAGTTATATGCCCGGACCGACAAGTCGAGGTCATGAAGCGCAGTCTTAAGCAGTTTGCGCATATGAAGCATTTCTTCATCCACTTGTTCAACTTCCGCATCCTTACCTGTTTCCAGTTCCATGGACTTGTCAGAGAAAAGGGCAAAATGTTTGATCAGGATATGTGCCGCACCTTCCAGGGCCTTTTCAGGGTGGATGGAACCGTCGGTTTCTATATCTACTACCAGTTTTTCGTAGTCAGTCTTTTGTTCCACACGGGTGTTTTCAACGCTGTATTTCACGTTTTTGATCGGTGTGAAAATCGCATCAATAGGAATAAATCCGAAGACCTGTTCGGAAGGTTTGTTCTCTTCTGCGGGAAGATAACCTCTGCCCTTTTCAATGGTCAATTCAATTTCGAATTGAGATGATTCATCGAGATTGCAGATAACATGTTCAGGGTTCAGAATTTCAAAGGCGGAAGTGAACTTTGTGATATCACCAGCCCGGAACTGTTTCTGTTTCCTGATGTTTACCGTGATCTTATTGTCGAAATTATCAGCAACCCTTCTGAAGCGAACCATTTTCAGGTTCAGGATAATTTCCGCAACATCTTCCACAACGCCTTCAATGGTTGAAAACTCATGAAGAACGCCGGGGATCTTAATACCCGTAATCGCATATCCTTCCAGTGAAGACAGCAGAATTCTTCTCAGCGCATTGCCGATCGTCACTCCGTATCCTTTTTCCAGCGGCTTGAATGTGAAGAGACCGTGAAAATCATCGGACTTTTCCATCGCAACCTTCTCTGGCATTTGAAATGCTAATATTGACATAGTAATGTTGTTAACAGTTAAAATTACTTCGAGTACAATTCAACGATAAGCTGCTCATTGATATTTTCCGGAATATCCGTGCGTGGTGGCACGTTAATGATCTTGCCTGCCATTTCGTTGTTATCCCATTCCAACCAATTGTACTTTTTAGCACCTTGAATCGAAAGGCTATTCGTAATTACTTCTAACGACTTTGAGCGCTCGCGGACTTCTACGAGGTCTCCGGGCTTCAGGGAGAATGAACCGATATTAACCACATCTCCATTTACCAGAATGTGCTTGTGAAGGACGAGCTGACGTGCAGCCCTGCGCGTCGGCGCGATACCAAGACGGTAAACGGTATTGTCTAGCCTGGATTCGAGAAGTTGCAACAACACCTCGCCTGTCACGCCTTTTTTACGGGATGCCGTATCGAACAATTTCGCAAATTGTCTTTCCAACAAGCCGTATATGTACTTCGCTTTTTGCTTTTCGGCAAGCTGCGTTGCGTATTCAGACTGCTTACGCTTCTTGCCACGGCCATGTTGACCAGGAGCATAGTTCTTCTTCTGAAGCGCCTTGTTATCACCTAAAATAGGCTCGTTGAAACGTCTTGAGATTCTGACTTTAGGGCCTGTATATCTTGCCATGGTAAAACCTAATATATTCTTTAATTATACTCTTCTTTTCTTTGGAGGACGGCATCCGTTGTGCGGAAGCGGTGTAACGTCACGGATAGCCGTAACCTCAATACCAGATCCCTGAATCGTGCGGATAGCGGATTCGCGACCGGCGCCGGGGCCTTTCACAAACACTTCCACTTTTCTCAGACCTTGTTCAAAGGCTTTGGTCGCACAATCCTGTGCTGCAACCTGAGCTGCATACGGAGTGTTCTTCTTAGAACCTTTGAATCCCATCTTACCAGCCGATGCCCAGGAAATAACCTGTCCGGTGCTATTTGTCATAGAGATGATGATATTATTGAAAGTTGCACGGATGTGGGCATGACCTACGGCCTCCACATTCACTACGCGCTTCTTCGCTTTATCTTTTCTCTTTTCAGCAGTCGCCATTATTGAAAAGTTTATCTATTAACCTTTAGTTGCCTTCTTCTTGTTCGCTACCGTCTTACGCTTACCCTTCCGGGTACGTGCATTGTTCTTGGTAGTTTGTCCGCGGACAGGTAATCCCTTCCGGTGACGCAATCCCCTGTAACATCCGATGTCCATGAGGCGCTTAATGCTCAGCTGGATCTCGGATTTCAGTGCACCCTCGATCCTGAATTTTTCAGCGATGATTGCGCGAACCGCGTTGGACTCTTCATCATTCCATTCCTTTACTTTCTTGTCGATGTCTACACCGGCAGAGGAAAGTATTTTTTGTGCTGACCTGCGGCCAATACCAAAAATATACGTGAGCCCAATTTCGCCCCGTTTGTTATCAGGAATATCTACACCAGCTATACGTGCCATAGTATGTTAACCTTGTCTTTGTTTATACCTCGGATTCTTCTTGTTAATCACATACAATTTGCCTTTGCGTCTGATGATCTTACAGTCAGCGCTTCGTTTTTTTATGGATGCTTTAACTTTCATTTTCGTTGTTACTTGTATCTAAATACAATCCTCCCTTTTGTTAAATCGTATGGTGACATTTCCAATCTCACCCTGTCGCCAGGCAGGATGCGTATGTAATGCATTCTCATCTTTCCCGAAATATGGGCCAGTACTTCATGTCCATTCTCCAGTTGAACGCGAAACATCGCGTTGGATAATGCTTCCGAAATCGTACCGTCCTGTTCTATTGACTTTTGCTTCGCCACTTATATGAATAATTTTCCTCTATATATCTGTGCGTGGTCAATATCTCTGTTTCATTCTCGTAAACCGCCACCGTATGCTCAAAATGCGCCGAAGGTTTTCTGTCCGATGTACGTATTGTCCAGCCATCGCGTTCCTGAACCACACTTTTTGTACCCCGGTTGATCATCGGTTCAATCGCAAAAACCATCCCTGCGACGATCTTTACACCCTTTCCCCGCTTACCGTAGTTCGGTACTTCCGGATCCTCATGTAGTTTTTTACCAACTCCATGTCCCACCAGTTCCCGCACAACGCCGTATCCAAAACCTTCAACATAATGTTGAATGGCAAAGCTGATATCCCCGATCCTGTTACCCGCCTTCGCCTGAGCGATGCCCAGGTAAAGTGAATCGTACGTTCGATTCAGAAGCAGCAGGGTCTCCGAACTTGTACCTTCCAACGGATAGGTATAGGCAGAGTCCGAGTGATAACCTTTGTAGTACACTCCACAATCTATCGAGATAATATCCGAGTCACGGAGCTCGTAGCTCCCGGGAAACCCATGAACCACTACCTCATTAACCGAGATACACAACGCCGCAGGGAAACCGTTGTAATTTTTAAACGAAGGCACCCCGCCGTTGTCTCTGATAAACTCTTCCGCCAGTTTGTCCAGATCCTTGGTTCTGACTCCAGGCTTAATTTGCCTGGCGACTTCTCCATGAGCTTTCCCCAATATCAGGGAACCCTCTTTCATGATCTGAATCTCTTCTGCCGTTTTTAAGTGAACCATTCAGCCTTTAAGCCGCAGCAAATTGAGAACGTCCTTTCACTCTGCCTGATTTCATCATGCCTTCGTAGTGTCTCATCAGCAAGTAGCTTTCAATCTGTTGGAGTGTATCCAGTACAACACCAACCAGAATCAGAAGCGACGTGCCACCAAAGAACTGAGCGAAGTTTTGTCCCACTCCCGCCGTCACTGCAAATGCCGGAAGCACCGCAATAGAAGCAAGGAATATCGCACCAGGTAAAGTGATCCTCGATAAAACAGTATCTATAAACTCAGCCGTTTGTTTACCCGGTTTAACCCCCGGTACAAATCCGCCGTTGCGTTTTAAATTGTCAGCAATGTCATTCGAGTTAATCGTGATCGCCGTATAAAAGAACGTGAAGATCAGGATCATCGAAGCAAACAACAAGCTGTATTGCCATGAATACGGGTCCGAAAAAGTCGCCCCGATGTAGGCACCTATGTCACTGTCCCTCCACATCCCGGCTATCAGGGCCGGAAAGAACATCAACGCCTGTGCAAAAATGATCGGCATTACACCGGCCGAATTGAGTTTTAACGGAATAAAATCGCGTTTTCCGCCGTAAAGTTTATTTCCGATAACCTGTTTTGCGTATTGAATTGGGATCCGCCGTGTTGCTTGTGTTAAGGCAATTACAGCTACCACGATTCCAAACAGGACGAACAATTCTATAATGAAGAATATCGCCTTACCCGGAAATTTGTCCGTCACTTCAGATACAAGGGCCAGGGGCAATCGCGACACGATACCAATCATGATCAGCATAGAGATACCGTTACCGATCCCCTTATCCGTGATCCGTTCGCCCAGCCACATACAGAACATTGTTCCGGCGATCAGTATTACAACCGACGTAACAAAGAAGAATGGACCAGGGTTTGTGATGACAGCGGGATCAATGGCACCTTTAAGGTAGCTGTAACCCTGGAAGACCGTAATAAAAATGGTCAGTACACGGGTATATTGGTTTAAGCGTTTCCTTCCGGAATCTCCTTCCTTCTGAAGTTTCTGGAAATAAGGAACAGCAAATGAGAGCAGCTGAACGATAATGGAAGCCGAAATGTAGGGCATGATACCCAATGCAAAAATGGATGCATTGTTAAAGGCACCTCCCAGGAAGTTATTCAGGTAGCCAAGTATACCGCTCGAATTTCTGTTTGGATCCAGGAGATTCGGGTCGATACCGGGCAATACAATAAAAGAACCAAGTCTGAAGATGATCAGAAACCCAATGGTGTTGAGTATCCTGACCCTCAGGTCTTCTATTGAAAAGATGTTCTTTATGGTCTGAAAGAAACGCTTCATTACTTCACGGTTGTGGCGGTTCCACCTGTTTTTTCAATTGCCTGTGTCGCGGAAGCCGAGAAGGCATGTGCCTCTACATTGACTTTCGCTTTCAACTCTCCCCTGCCTAACACCTTCACTTTATCGTTCTTGCCTACTATTCCATTGTCGATAAGTACCTGAAGGCTTAATGCACCGGACTTAGTCCGCTCGGCAAGTCCTTCAAGGATATCAAGGTTTACAGCCTTGAAATACTCTTTGTTGTTATTTTTGAATCCGAACTTCGGAACCCGGCGCTGCAACGGCATCTGACCACCTTCAAAACCAGGCTTGCTTGAATAACCGGACCTTGATTGTGCACCCTTATGTCCACGGCCCGCGGTGCTACCACCGGAACCCTGACCGCGTCCAAGTCTCTTATTCGTCTTCGTTGAACCTTCAGCAGGTTTTAATGTATGCAGCTTCATCTTAAAGTTCTTTTACAGTAATGAGATGATTCACTTTCGAAATCATTCCGGCGATCTGAGGGGTAAGCTCAACTTCAACCGTTCTGTTTATTTTTCCTAGTCCCAATGCCTTGATCGTACGGATCTGGGTCTCGGGTCTTTTGATTGTACTTCTTTTCTGGGTGATCTGTACCTTCGCCATGTTTCTTAGCCGTTAAATACCTTGGACAATGAAACGCCTCTGTTCTTCGCAACCGTATATGCGTCGCGCATACTGGTTAACGCTTTAAAAGTCGCTTTTACCACATTGTGCGGATTTGACGAACCTTTCGATTTCGCCAGTACATTGTGTACTCCGGCACTTTCCAATACCGCACGCATCGCACCGCCTGCGATAACACCCGTACCAGGAGATGCCGGTTTCAACAACACAAATCCACCACCAAATTTTCCAATCGACTCGTGAGGAACAGTCCCTTTAATGATCGGCACCTTAACGAGATGTTTTTTCGCATCGTCTATGCCTTTTGTAATAGCATCTGTCACTTCATTGGCTTTTCCCAAACCATATCCAACCACACCATTTCCGTCACCAACTACAACGATCGCTGCAAAGCTGAACCTGCGACCACCCTTCACCACTTTCGCTACACGTTCGATAGCTACTACTCGCTCCTTAAGATCGATTTCGCTGGCTTTTACTGTACTAATATTGCTTACTGACATATTTCAGTTTTCTTAGAATTTTAAACCACCTTCTCTGGCACCTTCAGCCAAAGCTTTGATATTACCATGGTACAGGTATCCATTGCGATCGAAGACAATTGTTTCTACCCCGGAAGCCAATGCCTTTTCAGCGATCTTCTTACCAACACTCTTCGAATTCTCGACGTTCAGTCTGGCCTTTTCACCCAGTTCCGATGTCGACGCAGATGCGATGGTGGTTCCTTTCAGGTCATCAATCACCTGAACAAACAGTCCTTTGTTGCTTCTGAACACAGATAATCGGGGCCTCTCAGTTGTTCCGCTGATCTTTTTGCGGACGCCCATCTTTATCCTTTCTCGTCTTTCGTTATTCTTACCTGCCATAGATTTATCTGTTATCCTGCTCTATGATGTTTTCTGTTTCTATCAGATACACATTTCGCGTACCCTGCTATTATTACTTGGCAGCAGCCTTACCAGCTTTTCTGCGTACAAATTCACCTGTGAAGCGTATACCTTTTCCTTTGTATGGTTCGATCTTACGCAACGACTTCAACTTAGCGGCTACCTGTCCGATCAGCTGCTTATCGATACCTTCCAGAATGATCGTTGGGTTTTGCCCTTTCTCCTGAACAGCCACAACCTTTATTTCAGAAGGAACCGCCAGAAAAACATTGTGCGAGTATCCAAGGCTCAATTCAAGCACGTTGGATTGTGCGCTTGCTTTGTATCCCACACCGACCAGCTCCAGTTGGTGTTTGTATCCGTTGGAAACACCTTCCACCATGTTGGCGATCAACGCGCGGTAAAGACCATGCATTGATTTATGACGCTTTTGCTCGGTAGGACGTTCTACCAATACGGTTCCATCCTCCTGTGTGATCTTGAAATCAGGATCAATATTCTGGTGCAATTCACCTTTAGGCCCTTTAACGGTTACTTTGTTACTCTCTTTAGAGAAAGTAAAAGTTACGCCTTTGGGAATTGTTATCGGTTGCTTACCTATTCGTGACATGACTTCTCAATTAATAAACGTAGCACAATACTTCACCACCGACATTGAGCGATTTCGCTTCCTTGTCGGTAATAATACCTTTTGATGTCGAAAGTATTGCTACTCCCAACCCGTTCATCACCCGCGGCATAGAATCGGTACCGGCATATTGCCTCAGACCAGGGGTACTGATCCGCTCCAGCGATGTGATGGCCGACTCCTTTGTTTCAGGGTTATACTTCAGGGCGATTTTAATCACTCCCTGATAGTTAACACCATCCTGGAACTTGTAATTCAGGATGAAACCTTTATCAAAAAGGACCTTTGTAATCTCCTTTTTGAGATTGGAAGCGGGTATTTCTACCACACGGTGGTTTGCCTTAATGGCGTTCCGCAACCGGGTTAAATAATCTGCTATAGGATCAGTCATCTCTTTTTAGCCTTTTCTATTAATAAGCAAGCCCGCGTTTTTTTTAAAACCGGGCTGCAAAGATATCGAACAATTTCAATAATCCAAACTGTTATCAGGTTTCGCCCCTTGCGATCAGGACGACCTGGATACTCAGCAACCAATATTTTCTACCTGTTTACCAGCTGGCCTTCGTGACCCCTGGAATCTTTCCATTTGATGCCATTTCGCGAAACACGTTACGGCAAACGCCGAACTTACCCATATATCCTTTTGGACGACCTGTCAGCTTACACCGGTTGTGCAATCTCACGGGAGATGCATTGCGGGGAAGTTTATCGAGTGCCAGGTAGTCGCCAGCTTCCTTCAGAGCCTTTCTTTTAGCAGCGTGCGTAGCAACCAGCTTTTCTCTTTTAGTCTGTCGCGCTATTACTGATGATTTAGCCATGCGATTTCTTAATTATTTTTATTGGTAAATGGCATTCCCAGGGCTTTCAGGAGCTCATAGCTCTCTTCGTCCGTAGTGGCTGTCGTTACAAAAGTGATATCCATACCACTGATCTTATTAACCTTGTCGATCGAGATCTCAGGGAAGATGATCTGCTCTTTCACGCCCAGTGTATAATTTCCATGACCATCGAAACCCTTTGCCGAAACACCGCGAAAATCGCGAACACGCGGCATAGCGATATTCATGAGCCTGTCCAGGAATTCGTACATTTTGTCGCCGCGAAGAGTAACACGCACGCCGATTGGCATGTTTTCCCGTAACTTGAAGTTAGAGATCGCTTTCTTCGATTTGGTCGATACAGCTTTCTGACCGCTAATGGTGGTGATTTCCTCCAGCGCAACATCGATCAGTTTTTTGTCTGATACCGCGATACCCATACCCTTATTGATACAGATCTTTTCGATCTTCGGTACCTGCATGACTGACTTATAGGCGAACTTCTGCTTCAACGCAGGAACCACCTCGGTCAGGTATTTGTCTTTTAATCTTGGAGCTGCCATTACTTAATAAATTCTCCTGTTTTCTTAGAATATCTCTGAAGCTTATTCTTGTCGTTAAGCTTGCGTCCGGTCCTAGTCGGTTTGCCGCTGGCCGGGTCAATCAGCATTAAATTGCTGACATGCATGGAGGCTTCAGTTTTTTTGATACCTCCCTCAGGCTTACCTGCAGAAGGCTTCGTGTGTTTTGTCACGATATTAATACCTTCGACAATTGCCCTGTTCTTATCAAGTACTACTTCGAGTACCTTTCCAGTCTTGCCCCTGTCGTCACCGGCGAGCACTTTAACCGTGTCGCCTTTGCGGATGTGCAATTTTGGTTTTGCGTTTTTCTTCTTCTCCATGGCTTAGATTACTTCAGGTGCCAATGAAACAATTTTCATAAACTGCTTTTCTCTGAGTTCACGGGCCACGGGACCGAAAATACGGGTTCCCCGGGGTTCATCCTGTGCATTCAAAAGAACGGCTGCGTTATCTTCAAAACGGATATATGACCCGTCTTTTCTTCTCACTTCTTTGGTGGTCCGTACCACAACAGCTTTGGAAACAGTTCCCTTTTTCACCTGGCTGCTCGGCATAGCTGACTTAACGGTAACAACGATCTTGTCGCCAACGGACGCATAACGTCTCCTTGTTCCACCCAAAACGTGCATACAAAGAACTTCTTTGGCTCCGCTGTTATCTGCTACGGTAAGTCTCGATTCTGTGCTTATCATGATTACTTCGCTTTTTCAACTATTTCAACTAATCTCCAACGCTTGTCCTTGCTCAGCGGACGAGTTTCCATGATACGAACCGTATCGCCCATACCTGCCGTATTGGCCTCATCATGTGCCTTGAACTTTGTCGTTCTGTTCACAAATTTTCCGTAGATCGGATGTTTTACCTTTCTGTCAACGGCAACTGTAATGGTCTTTTGCATTTTATTGCTTACCACTTTACCGATCCGTTCTTTTCTGTCGTTCCTTTCCATAGGAATTATTTTTGAAGTTCTTTAGCTCTCAATTCAGTATGCAACCTGGCAACGAGCTTGCGGTTTTCTCTCAGTTTCATCGGGTTCTCGATGGCTGTGACCTGGTGCGCAAACTGCATCTTACGAAGCGCTTCCTTTTCTGTGCCGATTTTTTCCTTCAGCTCGGTTACACTTAATGCTTTTATATCTGAATTTTTCATGGCTGTATATTATTCTACGTAGTCGCGTTTGATCGTGAACTTCGTTTTCATCGGCAATTTACCTTCCGCCAGACGCATCGCTTCTTTCGCGGTTGCAATGTTCACTCCTCCAGCCTCGAACAGGATTGTTCCCGGTTTAATAACCGCTACCCAATATTCGGGAGCTCCCTTACCCTTACCCATACGAACCTCTGCAGGCTTTCTGGTAATCGGTTTATCGGGGAAGATCCGGATCCATACCTGACCTTCACGTTTCATTGCCCGCGTTACGGCAATACGCGCAGCTTCCAGCTGACGGGCTGTAATCCAACCACCTTCCAATGCTTTTAAACCAAATGAACCAAATGCTATGGTATGACCTCTCGTAGCCATTCCTTTCACACGGCCCTTTTGCATTTTTCTGAATTTCGTTCGTTTAGGCTGTAACATCGTTACCTGTCTTTAATGCTTCGAAATAGTTATCCGTTTCTTCTTCCGCCACCACGGTTATCACCGCCGGTGCGTCTTGGTCCGCCGCCTTCACCACCACGCCTGTCGCCACCCGGTCTTCCTTCACCACCGCGTCTGCGTCCGCCTCTGTCACCACCGCGATCATTGCCACCTTTCTGGCCAGGACCTTGCGGAGCATTGCTTACTACGCCAACGTTAGGGGAAAGATCGCGCTTACCGTAAATCTCACCTTTAAATATCCATACCTTAATACCAATCTTACCGTAGACGGTCTGCGATTCGGAAATCGCATAGTCGATATCGGCACGAAGTGTATGCAAGGGAATTCTTCCTTCCTTATACTGTTCCGTCCGGGCCATATCGGCACCAGCCAGACGGCCTGAACATTTGATCTTTATTCCTTCCGCTCCAACACGCATTGCCGAAGCAATAGCCTGCTTCATTGCACGCTTGTAAGAAATACGCGCTTCGATCTGCTGCGCAATCGACTCACCTACCAATTTGGAATCAAGCTCCGGGCGTTTGATCTCGAAGATGTTGATCTGAACATCTTTATTGGTAAGCTTCTTCAGCTCTTCCTTGATCTTGTCAACCTCGTTTCCTCCTTTTCCGATCACAACACCGGGACGGGCAGTGTGAATCGTCAGGGTGATGCGCTTAAGCGTTCTTTCGATAACCACTTTTGCAATACCCCCTTTTGGGATACGTGCTTCTACATATTTTCTGATCTTTTGGTCTTCAACCAGTTTATCAGAGAAGGTTTTTCCACCGTACCAGTTGGAATCCCAGCCACGAACGATGCCTAATCTAAAACCTACAGGATTAATCTTTTGTCCCATTATTATTCCTTCGTTTCTTGTTCTGTCACTTTAACTTCACCGCCAACCTTTTTCAAACTGTCGACGATCAATGTCACATGGTTTGAACGTTTTCTCACGCGGTGTGCCCTTCCCTGGGGAGCGGGTCTGAGTCTTTTCAAAATACGGCCGCCGTCGACGAAGATCTCCTTTACATAAAGATCGGCTTCCTCCAACTTCACATCCTGGTGTTTTGCCTCCCAGCTTGAAATGGCGGAGAGCAACAGTTTTTCAAGTTTAGGTGAACCAACTTTCGGCTCGTATTTAAGAATGTTCAGCGCTCTGCTTACACGCTCGCCTCTGATCAGATCAGCAACAAGGCGCATCTTTCTGGGTGATGTAGGGACGTTTTTCAACTTCGCTACAGAAGGACCGCTTTTTGCAGCTTCTTTTCGCGCGTCACGCTTCTCGCGTTTCAGCACCGACTTTTTGACTTTTTTCGCTACAGCTTCCATGTTGTTTACTTAGCGTTATCTTTCTTGTTACCGGAGTGTCCGCGGAATGTACGGGTCGGGGCGAATTCACCCAACTTATGACCTACCATGTTTTCCGTAACATATACCGGAATGAACTTATTTCCATTGTGAACGGCAAACGTATGGCCGATCATTTCAGGCACTACGGTTGATCTTCTTGACCAGGTTTTGATAACAGATTTCTTACCTGATTTCTCGGTTGCTTCCACCTTTTTCAAAACGCGGTGGTCGCAATATGGTCCTTTTTTAATCGAGCGTCCCATTATTTTTTCCTCTTAGCTATGATTAGACGATCAGAATACTTCTTCGGATGGCGGGTCTTCTTACCCTTAGAGTAGAGACCATTACGTGATCTCGGATGACCACCGGATGCCCGTCCTTCACCACCACCCATCGGGTGATCGACAGGGTTCATGGCAACGGCACGCGTACGAGGACGAGTACCTCTCCAACGGCTTCTTCCGGCTTTACCAACACTTTCGTTCATATGGTCTGCATTGGAAGTCGCCCCAACGGTCGCCATACATACTTCAAGAACATTGCGCATTTCACCGGAAGGCATCTTCAAGGTTGCCATACCGTTTTCACGCGCGAGTAATTGTACAAATGTTCCGGCGCTTCTTGCGATCGCACCGCCCTTACCGGGTTTCATTTCCACGTTATGTACGATAGTACCCAATGGAATCTTCGATAAAGGAAGAGCATTTCCCACCTCTGGTGCTACATCTGAACCGGAGATAACTTCCTGATCTACTTTTAATCCCTCGGGAGCTATTATATAAGTCTTGGATCCATCAGCATAATATAAAAGAGCAACACGGGCCGAACGGGTCGGATCGTATTCAATAGACTTTACCATCGCAGGTATTCCAACCCGGTCGCGTTTAAAGTCTATCTCTCTTGACTTCTGCTTATGTCCGCCACCAATGTAGCGCATCGTCATCCGTCCGCTGTTGTTTCTACCACCCGACTTTTTGATCGTAGTTAATAGAGACTTCTCCGGTGTCGTTGATGTAATATCACTGAACGAGGTCGCGAGTCTGTGTCTCGTACCAGGTGTTATCGGTTTTAATTTCTTAAGCGCCATCGGTTAATAATTAAACGTTGCTATAAAAATCAATTACTTCGCCTTCAGCCAACGTTACGATCGCCTTTTTGTAGCTAGGCTTACGACCAGCCAATACGCCGGCTTTTGTGTAACGGGTCTTCTTTTTACCCATCACTACCATCGTATTAACACGCTCTACATTTACACCATATTGCTTTTCAACGGCCTTCTTGATCTCTACTTTGTTTGCATCGGAATCAACAATGAAACCGTATTTGCCTTTCTCGTTCAAAGCAGAAACTTTCTCCGTTACCAGCGGCTTCTTCAGGATACTCATTACTCTTTATTTAATAAGTTTTCGACCTTGCTTATTGAACTCTCCACAAAAATCACGTTGTCGGCATTCATCAGATCGTATGTGTTGATCTGATCAGCGGTCGTAATCTTCGTGTTCTGGATATTTCTTCCCGACAAAACAACATTCTTGTTGACTTCCGAAAGAACCAGTAACGTCTTCTTGTCGTTCAGCGAAAGGGCTTTCAGGAAAGCTGTATAGTTTTTGGTCTTGGGAGACTCAAAACTGAAATCTTCCAGTACGGCAATGGAGTTGTCCTTCGCCTTGTAGGCAAGAGCTGATTTACGGGCAAGATCCTTTACTTTCTTATTCAACTTAAAGGAATAGTCACGGGGTTGCGGACCGAATACACGTCCACCACCTTTGAACTGGGGGTTCTTGATGTTACCCGCACGGGCACCACCTGTTCCTTTTTGTTTCTTTAATTTTTTAGAAGAACCTGAGATTTCGTTACGCTGCTTAGACTTGTGCGTACCCTGACGCTGATTGGCCAGGTAACTCTTTACATCCAGGTATATGGCGTGGTCGTTTGGTTCGATACCAAACACATCATCAGAAAGATTAACCTTCTTGCTGGTTTTCTCACCACTAGATTTAAGTACTGCTACTTCCATTATTTCTGAAGGATTACAGTTGAATTTTTTGCTCCGGGAACAGAACCGCTTACAACGATCAGGTTTTGCTCAGGCATGATCTTGACGATCCGGAGGTTGGTTAGTTTCACACGATCCGTTCCCATCCGGCCTGCAAGACGCTTGCCTTTCGGTACACGCGATGCGAAAGACGCGTTACCCATCGAACCAGGAGCACGAAGCCTGTTGTGCTGACCGTGAGTCTGGCCACCGACACCGGCAAAATTATGCCGCTTTACAACACCCTGGAATCCCTTACCCTTCGAAGTACCGATCGCATCAACAAAATCACCCTCAATAAAAATATCCTGGATACGGATCTCCTTACCTAACTCGACTATTCCATCGTACTCCTTGCGGAAGTCGCGGAACTCGGCGATCGATCTCTTGGGTGTCGTATTTGCTTTTTTGAAGTGACCAATAGCCGCTTTCGACGTATTTTTCTCCTTCTTTTCTCCAAATGATAGCTGAACGGCACGGTATCCGTCTGTCTCCACATTCTTCACTTGCGTCACTACGCAAGGCCCAGCTTCGATAACCGTACAGGCGATGTTAACACCCTCCGGACCGAATACACTGGTCATTCCTATTTTCTTTCCTATAATTCCAGGCATGGCTGAACCTATTTATGCTGTTTTTCAGGACGTTTTACCCTCTTTCTTCAAAAAGGACTGCAAAGATAGGAACTAAAGTATAGTTACCAAATGCCGGTTTCAAAATTTTTAGCAATCCAGGCCGTTTCAGGCCCTGTTCGCCGTAATCCTCCAAAATCGCGTATCATTGCCATTTGAGCCCTTTGGCGCCCCGAACCTGATGAATAAGCGTTGGATTATACTCCCCTTCCTCCTGTTTGCCCTCTTCGGCCTGAACCTTTCCCTGGGTAGTGTCAGGATCCCTTTTGCCGATATCCTCTCCATCCTCGCCGGAAAAAACACCACGGTCCAGGTATGGCACGATATCATCTGGGATTTCAGGATGACCAAAGCTCTCACGTGCATCCTCGCCGGAAGTGCGTTGTCTATTGCCGGCCTGCTCATGCAAACCCTCTTTCGGAATGCGTTGGCTGGTCCCGACGTCTTAGGACTCAGCTCCGGCGCAAGCCTCGCCGTATCCCTGATATTCATGAGCCCGGCACTGGGCATTGAAGTGCTGTCTTCCCCCTCACCCTGGGCCGTCGTGGCTGCAGCCAGCGCGGGGTGCGGCCTCGTGTTTATGCTGGTACTCGGGATTTCTTACCGTATTCATGACAATACATCACTCCTCATTATCGGGCTTATGCTCGGCGCCACAGCTTCGTCTCTGGTCAGTGTCCTCCAGTTTTTAAGTAACGCCGAAGACCAGCAGGCCTTCCTGCTTTGGACATTCGGAAGCCTCGGCCGGCTGAACTGGAGTGAAATCCAGGTGCTCACGTGGATTCTTGTTTCGGGCGCCACGATCGCCTTCCTGTCGGCAAAAGCCCTGAATGCCTGGTTTTTGGGGGATAACTACGCCAGGAGCCTGGGGGTGAACATCAGCCGATCACGTCTTTGGATCATCCTTTCAGCCAGCATTCTCACGGGCGCAGTGACTGCTTTTTGCGGGCCCATCGCGTTCGTCGGACTGGCAGTTCCACACCTGGTTAAACTCCTGATCCGCACCCATAATCATTTAATTCTAATCCCCGCCGTGATGGTTGGTGGCGCCGCCCTGATGCTATTATGCGACATCCTGGCACAGCTTCCGGGAAGCATTTACGTGTTACCCATCAACGCGATTACGGCCCTGATCGGCGCACCGGTAGTAATCTCTATTATTATGAAGGCTAAACGGATATCCGTCTGATGAGCGATCCGCAAAAAATATTGCTTCAGACCCGCGACCTGTCGGTAGGATATGGAAAACAGATCCTGTTCAGGGACTTGAACCTGACGGTAGGTGCGGGCAGCCTGATTTGTTTTATGGGACCCAACGGCATCGGCAAGTCGACGCTCATCCGTTCCCTGGCAGGCATACAGAAACCAGTGTCGGGAGAAGTCGTTTTTCCCTCCGCCATACAGGCACATCTCCATATGGCGATCGTCCTCACGGACAGGATCACTTCTGTGAACATGACCGTCGCAGAGTTGATTACGTTCGGGCGCTACCCCTATCTCAACTGGAGGGTGCAGCTGACCGCGGAGGATAAGCGTATCATCGAGCGTGCTATCGCACAGGTCCACATCGGGCATCTGGTTGACAAAAGGCTTTTTGAGTTGAGCGACGGGCAGTTGCAAATGGCCATGATCGCCAGGGCGATTGCGCAGGATACACCGGTGATTTTATTGGATGAACCGACTGCCCACCTCGACCTGAACAACCGGGTGGAGGTCATGAAACTCTTGAAAAATATCGCCCGGGTAACGAACAAAGGTATCCTGATCGCCACTCACGAACTGGACCTCGCCCTGCAGATGTCCGATGTGATCTGGTTAGCCGGAAAAGAGGGTAATATCGTTTCCGGCACTCCGGAAGACCTCGTACTCAACGGGACCTTTGATGATATTTTCCAGTTCAAGGGCTTTGACCTCCGAACGGGAAAAGTGCAGCACGAAGCACATTTGGGAAGAACCATCCGGTTAACAGGTGAGGGCTATACCTACCTGTGGACCAGGAACGCGCTGGAGCGCCGGGGTTTCGGCGTCACCATGGAAGAGTCGGATGTTTCTGTTACGATCGGAGCGAATAATCAATGGAGCGTACTGGACGAAGGCGACTTAAAAACTTTTGATTCCGTACACGGCCTGATATCATATCTGGAGAAAGGATTGTGATGATTAACCGTTTGTTAATCGTATCAACAAACGATTGCAATCTGCGCTGTATGTTCTTTCCTTACATTTCCGGATCTGTATTCCTACTCTTTTGTTAGTTTGTGGTCTTTTATACCATAACCCATGTTCAAGCTTAACGACCTCTTTCCCTACAAATTCGACAAGAAATATTCCAAGCCGGTTGCGTACTTCTCCATGGAGTTCGCCGTGGATCAGCCCCTGAAAATCTATAGCGGCGGGCTGGGATTCCTGGCAGGATCGCACCTCCGGAGTGCCTATGAGCTGAAACAAAATCTTATCGGCATCGGAATTCTATGGAAGAAAGGATACTATGATCAGGAAAGAAATCAGGATCAGACACTGAAGGTGAGCTTTCGCGACAAGGATTATTCATTTCTGACGGATACCAATATCGTTTTCCCCATCACCATTCACGGTGCCAAAGTATTTGTGAAGGCCTACCTGCTTAGGCCGGAAGTTTTTAACGCAGCCCCCCTGTTCCTGTTAAGTACCGATATCCCTGAAAACGATTTTCTGGCGCAGACCATTAGCCACCGGCTGTACGATCCGAATGAAACCACCCGTATCGCCCAATCGATCCTGCTGGGGATTGGCGGCGCAAAACTGCTGGATGTTCTGGACAGGAAGACGGAAATTTATCATATGAACGAAGGCCATGCCCTGCCTATGACCTTCTATCTGCTCGACAAGTACAAGGATATTAATGAAGTCAAAAAGAGAGTGGTCTTTACCACCCATACTCCTGAAAAAGCCGGAAACGAGGAACACAGTATCCCGTTGCTCCACGGTATGAGTTTTTTCAACGGACTTACACTCAAACAGGTTGACGAATATGTTTACCCTGAAAATGGCGTGCTGAACTATACCCTTACAGCGCTGCGCCTTTCCAAGAAGGCCAACGGCGTTTCGAAACTGCATGGCGAAGTGGCCCGCAAGATGTGGGGCGACTACAAAGGTATCTGCGAGATCTCGGCAATTACCAACGCCCAGAACAAAACGTACTGGAGCGATCCCGATCTGGACAGTGCATTAAAAAAGAATGATGGCAAAGCCCTGACAGCGCGAAAAAAAGAACTGAAGCGAAAACTCTTCCGTGTGGTTGCCAATCAAACGGGAAAACTTTTCAATGAAGATGTCCTGACCATTGTGTGGGCAAGACGATTTGCAGCATACAAGCGTGCGAATCTTTTACTTTCCGATTTTAACAGGTTCCTGAAAATTGCGTTGAGCAAACAGTATCCCATTCAGGTGATCTGGGCGGGTAAACCCTACCCGGAGGATTACAATGCCATCAACATCTTTAACGAGATCTACTGGAAGACAAAAGATTTACCGAATTGCACGGTTGTAACAGGGTACGAGTTGTGGTTATCCGGTCACCTGAAGAAAGGATCGGATGTATGGCTGAACAGTCCCCGTTTGTATCACGAAGCCTCCGGCACTTCCGGGATGACTGCTGCTATGAATGCTTCCGTTAACTTATCCATACCCGATGGCTGGGTACCTGAATTCGCGAAGCATGGCGAGAATGCGTTTATCATTAACCCGGCGGACGACGCGTTATCACCGGAGGCAAAGGATAAAATCGAAGCCAAGAACCTGCTGGATGTCCTGGAGAATGAAATAATCCCCACGTATTACGACAAAGGGGATAAATGGCTGACCATCGTCAAGACGGCCATGCAGGACGTGGTTCCTTACTTTGATTCCGGCCGGATGGCAAAGGAATACTACGATACACTATATAATGCCTGACCTGGGCACCGGTTTATTTCCGGTCGTTTAGTGTCCAGTCATATTCATAGTAACCGATCGCGTAGTTACCGGGTATCTTTTCCTTGCGGTATTGGTTAATCCATTCCGTGAGGGATTGTCCCTTTGCCGTGAAGTCGCCTTTGTACCACTCGAAAATTTTCGAAAGTTCCGCTCTTTTTTGATCGGGATAGATCCTGATCCATGATTTCGTGTTCAGCGCCAGCGAAGTCCTTTCGTTAAGCTGTTGATCCAGGTTTTCCGGCGCGAAGGCAAAGCTGGCGAGGGGTGGACAACTCTTCGCCGCGCAGGCTAACGCAAAATGGATACGTGCATCCTTATACATAAACAACAGCTTTTTGATCTCCAGCGCATTTAAGGTCATACTTTCTCCGGCTACCACATGTTTGATCTTATCAAAGAAACCGGAATTATCCAATGGCGATTTTAATGGCAGGTGTTTCGAGACCCAATAGATGACGATAATGTTGTATGCATTGATGTAAAATGCTTTAACGGTATTGTCATCCAGCCCCTTTAAAGACATCTCCCCGATTTGTTTGTAAAGACTCTCGATATCCTTTCCCTGCGACCTGATCCTGTCATAAGCGACAAAACCGTTTTCGACATACGTCGCCAAAAAGGTATTCGTCTGTGCGCTGAAAGACTTCACATCGCCCGCCCGGGTATCCGTTACCTGAAACACCAGTAATAAAATTAAAAAATTAAGCTTCATACCTTTCTTCGAGTTAACTTTTCCAACTACATCCGAAATCGGCAAACGAGAGCCTTTTCGTATGTACTTTTGGCAAAGCAAAAGCTTTAGGGTAATGTAGTTTGTCAACCAGCCGACAACCGGTGAGGTTATTGATCCTGAACTTTGATAACAATGAAGCATATCGTCATCATCGGTAATGGAATTTCGGGAATCACGGCAGCGCGGCATATACGCAAACGAAGCCGTGACCGGATTACCGTTATTTCTTCCGAAACAAAACACTTCTATTCCCGAACGGCGCTGATGTATATCTACATGGGGCATATGAAGTATGAGCACACCAAACCGTATGAGGATTTTTTCTGGAAGAAGAATGACATCGCTCTGATGCAGGACCATGTGATCAAAGTTGACACCGAAGAAAAGTGCCTTCAGTTGAAGTCGGGTGGTACACTGGCTTACGATGTACTTCTGATCGCATCGGGTTCGAAGTCCAACAAATTCGGATGGCCTGGTCAGGATCTTAAGGGTGTTCAGGGATTGTATGGATACCCTGATCTTAAACAGATGGAAGAAGATACAAAGGGAATCCGTAACGCTGTCATTGTGGGCGGCGGCCTGATCGGAATTGAAATGGCGGAGATGCTGCTGTCACGGAAAATCGCCGTGACGGTCCTGGTACGGGAGCCCGAATTCTGGAGCAATGTACTTCCGTTGCAGGAGGCAAATCTGATCAGCCGGCATGTACGCTCCCACCACATCGATTTGAGGCTGGAAACGGAACTGAAAGAGATCAACGCGGATGACAACGGCCGGGTTAGGTCAATCACAACCAGCCGGAATGAAACGATCGATTGCCAGTTCGTCGGACTTGCCGTCGGTGTGTCGCCGAACATTGATTTCCTCCGGGGATCCGGCATCGAAACAAAGCGTGGTGTTCTGGTAAACGAATTCCTGCAAACCAATAAACCCGGAGTATTCGCGCTGGGTGACTGTGTTGAAAGGATAAACGATCTGCCGGGCAGGAAAAATATCGAACAAGTGTGGTACACCGGCCGGATGATGGGAGAAGTTGTCGCGCAGACAATATGTGGGGAACAAACAAAGTATGAGCCCGGGCCGTGGTTTAACTCTGCAAAGTTCCTGGACATAGAATACCAGACGTATGGCAACGTACAGCCATCCGTTGCTTCCGGCGAGCTGGAGTTTTACTGGGAACACAAGTCCGGTATGAAGGCGATGCATATTGTCTGGCATAAAGCCTCGAAGGAATTCCGTGGTATCAATACCTTTGGAATCCGGCTGAGGCACGAGTGTTTCGACCGTTGGCTGCGAGACAAGGTGGAGATCGCTTTTGTGCTGGAGAATCTTCGGGAAGCGAACTTCGATCCCGAATTCTTTGAAAAACACGAAGCTGAAATACTACAGGCCTTTATCAGCCGGCACCCTGAAATAAACATAGCATCACCTGTTAACCGGTAAAAAGATGAAAACGATCAAAATCATGGGTCTTCTTTTGTTCCTGGCGGGATTCATCGGGTTCAATGCCGCGTTCTTTTTCTCAAGCTACCGGCTGACAAGCAGCATCGTTCAGGAAAAAATCAACGATCAGGAAAAACAAGCCTTGTTTTTAGCTGGCTCGGCGTCGCTGCTGGATAAGCAGGTGCCTTCCGTTTTTACGTTCGTAGCCAACCTGAATGAAATCTTCTCTTCCGTGAATGATCATCAGACCATGTTATTCTCGATTACGGACGACGATATCGACCGGCTGGTCTCGCTGCATGTTAACGGAAAATTCTCCACAACAACCATCGGCGCAGCTTTCAGCGACTCATCTGAAGTTTCCACATTCAAGGCCGGCAAAGTAAAAGACTTCGCGGCGTGGATGGAGGGTCACACATTAACTTCTTCGGAGCTCAGATCGCAGTTGAATACGATAAAGGACAAGGTCAATCGTTACGGTCTCCTGGGTGAGCATGGATTTGATCGTTATCAGGTCAAGGAACTGAAATATTCCCTCACAAAAGCGGCAGCAGCCGGTCCTGTAAAAGAAAATCCCTTGTTTTATCTCCTGCTGACGATCGGATTGTGTGTGGCCGGAGCGTTGATGTACATTTTGCCGGTATACGCCGCCCAGCCGGGAATAAAAAACAACGGGATCTTTTTTAATACGATGAAAAATACGGGATGGCTTGGGATAGTCACCGGGTCATGGCTGATCCTGTTTTACATCATCCTTTATTTCTATCCCGAGTATATGACCAATTGGATCATCATGGCCGACCCCGTAAGTTTTTTTCTCAACGGGCACGAAGCCAGCCGCTTTTTCCTCTATGGATTTATGTACACGCTTTGTATCCTTGTGATGGGTGTGCGGATGATCATTCATTACCGCCATAGTAAATACCAGATCCTGCGAACCGGTTCGGTCATGTTTTTTCAGACTTCGTTTGCTTTCCTGATACCCGAGATCCTTGTGCGGCTGAACAAACCCTATTTTGATTTCAAAAACATCTGGCCGCTGGACTACAGCTTCTTCTTCGACTTCCGGATCAATCAGCTTATTGAAAGCGGAACCCTGGGCATCTTTATGTTCGGATGGGGAATTGCGTTGATCGTCATAGCGGTTCCCCTATTGGTTTATTTCTTCGGCAAACGGTGGTATTGTTCATGGGTGTGCGGTTGCGGAGGACTTGCCGAAACACTGGGCGATCCTTACCGCCAGCTTTCCAGCAAGACACTAAGATCGTGGCGAATCGAGCGCTGGATGATTCACGGGGTACTGGTCTTCGCGGTTGTGATGACTGCCGCGGTTCTTTACACATACTTTACGAACTCCTCCTGGTTCTTTTTCTTCGATAGTTACACGGTAAGAGAAATTTACGGAGTTGTTATCGGTGCGGGATTTGCCGGAGTGGTGGGAACAGGATTTTATCCAATGATGGGTAATCGTGTGTGGTGCCGGTTCGGATGTCCGCTGGCGGCTTACCTGGGTATCGTCCAGCGTTTTAAATCCCGCTTCCGGATTACCACCAATGGCGGGCAGTGTATTTCGTGTGGCAATTGCTCCACGTATTGTGAAATGGGAATAGACGTACGGTGGTATGCCCAACGTGGTCAGAACATCGTCCGTTCGTCCTGTGTGGGATGTGGAATTTGCTCGTCGGTTTGTCCGCGGGGTGTGCTGAACCTGGAAGTGAAAGATGAAGCCGGAAGATTCGGGAAGCCCATCCTCATTGGAAACAACCATGTAAAAATTGCCGAATAGTCCCAACCTAATAACCATAACGCAAGAATTTGCATCCTGTCATCAAAGTCATTATCCCGGCCTTCAATGAAGAGAACGGCGTTGGCCAGGTCATCCATGAAATTCCAAAAGATATCGTCAGTGAAATCATTGTTGTTAACAATGCATCTACGGACCAGACGGAGACCATCGCGCGCGCGGCAGGTGCAACCGTACTTCGGGAGCCCGTTCCCGGTTATGGAAGAGCTTGTCTGAAAGGTATCAGTTACCTGAAAGACTCCGTTCCGTTACCGGATATCGTGGTTTTCCTGGACGCAGACCATTCCGACTATCCCGGGGAGATCAGGGAATTGATCAAGCCGTTGATGCTTGCGGAAGCTGACCTGGTCATTGGTTCCAGGGCACTCGGGCAGAAGGAGAAAGGCTCGATGACACCACAGCAAATTTTCGGGAACTGGCTGGCGACGCGGCTTCTGAAATTGTTTTACGGCGTAAGGTTCACCGACCTGGGCCCCTTTCGCGCGATCCGGTATCAGTCCCTTCTCGCGTTGGAAATGCAGGACAAAACATACGGATGGACGGTGGAAATGCAGCTTAAGGCGGCCAGGAAAAAAATGAAATGTGCGGAAGTACCCGTTACCTACAGAAGACGGATCGGGTTTTCAAAGATTTCAGGGACCTTAAAGGGAACTATTATGGCAGGCTACAAGATTATAAGTACGATATTTAAATATTTATAAGAGGTTCGTGAACTGAAATGAGCATTATTATCATCATACTGTATATCGGTTCCCTTCTGTACATATTCCTGTTCAGCATTAGTCAACTGCACCTTACGTGGTTGTATATCCGTAATAAACGGAGCGCTAAGAAGACAATTCCGCCGTCTCCGATCGAACCGTTCGTTACCGTCCAGCTTCCGGTGTACAACGAAAAGTACGTTGTCGACAGATTGCTGGATGCGGTAACCCTTCTGGACTACCCGAAAGAAAAACTGGAGATCCAGGTGTTGGATGATTCGACAGATGAGACATCGGTCATCATTCTCAAAAAAATCGAATCGCTCAGGTCGCTGGGCCTGAACATCAAATTCATTCATCGGGAAGACCGTACGGGATTCAAGGCCGGGGCATTGAAACATGGTTTGAAACTCGCATCGGGGGAATTTATCGCCATCTTCGACGCGGATTTTATTCCCGGCAAGGATTTCCTAAAAAAGACAATTCCATACTTTTCGGACCATGGCATCGGCGTCGTGCAGACCCGTTGGGCTCATATCAACAAAGATTATTCGATACTGACTCAACTCCAGGCGTTCGGTCTGGATGCGCATTTTTCAATTGAACAAACGGCGCGAAACACTTCGGGCAGCTTTATCAATTTCAACGGCACATGCGGTGTATGGAGAAAACAGTGTATTGAAGACGCCGGCGGATGGTCGTCTGATACACTCACGGAAGACCTTGACCTAAGTTACCGCGCCCAACTGAAAGGATGGCGTTTCAAATATCTCGAAGATGTATCCACCGGCGGAGAACTCCCCGTTGTAATGCAGGCTATCAAAACTCAACAATTTCGCTGGAACAAAGGCGGAGCGGAGACTGCGCGAAAACTGTTCGGCCGGGTATTAATGTCGCCGATTTCCATTACACGGAAGATCCACGCCTTCTTCCACCTGTTTAACAGCTCTGTTTTCGTCGGTGTGTTAACGGCCGCCCTGCTGAGCGTTCCCATGCTGTTTATTAAAGTACAACGACCGGAAATCACGTGGGTGTTCGACCTGGGCGTGATCTTCCTCTGCGGATTCCTTTCCATTTCGCTTTTCTACTGGGTAGCCACAAAACAATTCTACAGGAACCCGCTAAAAATTTTCTTTCAACGGTTCCCCGGTTTTCTCATTGTTTCCATGGGCCTTTCACTGCACAACGGCCTGGCGGTAACGGAGGGACTGCTGGGTATGAAAACACCTTTCATGAGGACGCCGAAATTCAATATCCTGGGGAAAGGTGACAGCTGGGTGAACAACAGCTACTTCAAACCGTCGCTGAACGCCCTCACGATCCTCGAAGGCTTGCTCTGTCTTTACTTCCTTTTTGGTATCGCGGTCGGTATCTGGCTCGATGACCATATCCTTATGGTTTTCCATATCATGCTTGCTCTTGGCTTTGGAACTGTCTTTTACTACTCCGTGAAACCGCTTGCTCATGGCTAGGCAAAAGGCGCTGGATTACAGTCTTGTTGCGATCTCCTTTTGTCTTTATACCTGCCTTGGATTTATCGTAAAGCGACACGAGACCGTACCGCTGCTGGCAGCTTACTTGTTGGTGTTTGTCATTTACCTGTTTATTATCCGCCGATCCGAAGAAAACCAAATTACATTCTGGTTATACGCTTCAGTTTTGTTTCGTTTCCTGTTGCTTTTTTCCGTTCCCAACCTATCGGACGACTTTTACCGTTTCATCTGGGACGGGAGATTGTGGGAATCTGGTTACCACCCCTTCGCGGAAATCCCGTCGTATTACATAAAACACGGTATTAAAGTCGAGGGAATCAACGAAGAATTGTTTCAACAATTAAACTCGCCTGATTATTTCACGATCTATCCGCCCGTAGCCCAGTTTATCTTCTGGATTTCGGTGAAACTCTCCCCCCAGTCCATCGCGGGGAGCCTGGTGATTATGAAGTCGATCGTGTTCCTCTGCGAGATCGGTTCCATCATCGTCATCAAAAAACTCCTTGATCATTTTAGTCTCGGAAAGACTCGGGTCCTTTATTATGCCCTCAATCCGCTTGTTATCATCGAACTTACAGGTAATGTTCACCTCGAGGGCGTTATGATCTTCTTTTTGCTCACCAGCGTACTTCTTCTGGCAAAACAAAAACCGGTCGGTTCGGCAATGGCTTTTGCCGTTGCTGTTTGTGTCAAACTGCTTCCGTTGATGTTCCTGCCGGCCGTGTTCCCCGTGCAAGGGTGGAAAAAGGCATTGGTGTTCTGGGCGGCAACGGGGGCCACATGCCTGCTGCTGTTCGTGCCTCTCTGGGATTACGAAATAGTCAAAGGTTTCCAAGACAGCGTCGCCTACTATTTCAGCAAGTTCGAGTTCAATGCAAGCATCTATTACATCGTTCGCGCCTGGGGCAACTGGTATTATGGTTATAATATTATCGGCTCCGCCGGATGGAAACTCGGACTGATCTCCTTTTTATTCATTATGATCCTATCGATGCGTCCCTGGTGGTCGCAGAAATTACAGGGTGCCTCTTCCGCCGAAAAAAACGCACTGCTTCTTGAAACACTACTGTTTGTGTTGCTTATTTATTTTTTGTTTACCACTACCCTTCATCCCTGGTACATCACAACCATGATTGCCATTTCCGTTTTCACCGGCTTTCGTTTTTCAATTTTGTGGTCGGCGCTTATCTTCCTTACGTACGCAGGCTATTCGCGTGAGGCTTTCGTGGAAAATTTATGGTTCACTGCAGTCGAGTACACCGCTGTTATGGGTTATCTTGCATACGAAATATGGAGAAGAAAACACTTGTTACCACAGCGCTCCTGATCCTACTGATCTGTCCGGGCGCAGCGGGTCAGAGCGAGTTTGATAAAAAACTCAAGAGCCTGTATAGAAATACAGTGCCCTTAATACATACAGCTGACCTGGAGAAGAAGATCGATAAGCACGAACGTATCGTTATACTTGATACACGGTCGCGTGAGGAGTTTGAAGTGAGCCATCTGCCAAATGCCCTGTTTTTAGACTATGACAAATTCAATCCTAAACAGGTTATATCCATCGACAAAAACGCGGCGATCGTGGTGTATTGCAGTGTCGGGTATAGAAGTGAGCGGATCGGCGAAAAATTACTGAAGATGGGGTACAAAAATGTAAGGAATCTTTATGGCGGAATTTTCGACTGGTACGACAAAGGGCAACCGGTCCTTAATAAATCCGGGGTTGTTACCGACAGCGTACATACCTACAATAAGGACTGGTCGCGCTGGTTGAATAAAGGTATTAAAGTTTATTGAGTGTATATAAACAGACAGGATAGCGGAAAATCGTTGTTGATCATTTTTTATCGTAACCCTGTACAGGGAAAAGTAAAAACACGATTGGCGGCAACCATTGGAGATGCAAAAGCCCTTGACATTTATCTCAGGCTGGCAGCGCACACGCGGTCGGTCACAGAAAATCTCCCCGTTGAAATGGCTGTTTTTTATTCCGACAGGATTGAAAAGGATGACATCTGGACCAGCGGTTCTTATCAAAAACACAGGCAATCCGGCGCGACCCTCGGCGAACGAATGGCCTCTGCTTTCATCGGTGGCTTTACTGCAGGTTATTCATCAGTCTGCATCATCGGTACGGATTGTTTTGAACTGACGGCGGATATACTTCAGGAGGGGTTCAGAAAACTGGAATCGAACGACGCTGTGATCGGCCCGGCAATGGATGGAGGTTACTATATGCTGGGTATGAATTCGTTTCACCCCGAATTATTTCAAAACAAATCGTGGAGTACGGACACGGTATTCAGCGACACGGTTGCCGATCTCATCGCTCTCCGCCTCCGCGTTGGCCAACTCCCGGCGCTGCGGGATATCGACGAAGAAAAGGACTTGCCTTCCGGCTGGTAGATCAGATACCAGACCAGATTTTCCCGCCGCTTTGATAATTTTTCGCGGGATGATAATAAAAAGTCTAAATTAAGTCCCAATCATTTTTTACAATGAAAAAACTATTCGTCCTCCTCTCCTTCCTCGCGCTCCCGGCGTACAGCTACTCGCAGTTGAAAGATAAGATTACCCGGATTGATTCCGTCCTGACATACATGCATCAGCGCCAGTTGTTCAACGGCACCGTTCTGGTAGCGGATGGGAGAAAAGTATTGTACAAAAAAGCATTTGGGATTGCGGGACCCGGAAACGAGAAAATGCTCAATACGACCTCACCGTTTAACCTGGCGTCCGTTTCCAAACAGTTCTACGCCATGATGATCATGATGCTAAAGGAAAGAGGAAAGCTGAACTATGATGACAACGTGCAGCAATACTTGCCCCTGTTCCCCTATGGTGAAATTACTATCCGTCACCTGATGAATCAAACCTCCGGGCTGCCGGAATATTTTGATATCGCCATGCGTAACATGAGTCTGCTGGATACACTCACCAACCAGTCGATGCTTGAGTTGCTTGCTTATAAAAAGATCCCGTTGTCATTTAAACCGGGTGAAAAATTTGAATACTGTAATACAAATTACACTACCCTTGCCTCGATCATTGAAAAGGTTTCCGGTCTTACAACGGGCAATTTTTTACGCGAGAACATTGCCATCCCGCTTAAGCTGAAGAATACCTTCATATACAATCTGAAAATGAAGTCCTTTCCGCCGGAACGTGTGTTCGGGTTTCACATCGAGAATGGGGTACCTGTTTCCGACGACCTTGTACGGCTGGACGGAATTGTGGGGGATGGTAACGTCTATTCTTCCGTGGAAGATCTGTTTACCTGGGAACAGGCGTTGTACACGAATAAACTTGTGAAGCAGTCGACGTTTCAGGAAGCGATAACCGGCGGAAAACTGAACAGCGGAAAAATCGCGGCGTATGGTTTCGGCTGGTTTGTTGACGTTCCGGGTGAGGTGGTATCACACTCCGGCGGCTGGGTCGGGTTCAATACCCTGATCATCCGGAACATTAAGGTAAAACAAACTTTTATCCTGCTGGACAATTCCGGTAACTATATGGCTACGCGTATTGCCGGCTCGATCTTCCGGGATAAACCCGTTGAGATCCCGTCAACCCACCTGATCCACAACGTACGCCTGGTCGACGGCACGGGTATGCCCTCCCGGAATACATCGGTACGGATCGTCGGCCAACGGATTCATGATATCGGTGACCTTACGCCGCTGCCCGGTGAGTCCGTAACGGAAGGCCGTGGTCTTGTACTCGCCCCAGGCTTTATCGACAGCCACAGTCACCATCGCCGGGGATTGGAAAAATATCCGGCCGGAATCGCAGCCACTAATCAGGGGATCACGACGATCGTCGTGGGACAGGATGGCGACTCGGATCCCATCGATTCGATTAAAGCCACAATCGGAACAAAGCCGGCGAGTATCAATATCGCGACCTACACAGGTCAATCCACCTTACGGGAGTTGGTCATGAGGCAGCGACTATTTCGCCAGGCCAGGCAACCCGAGATCGATTCGATGAAATCGTTGCTGGCCCTTGAAATGGACAAAGGTTCACTCGGCCTGGCCACCGGCCTTGAATACGAAAGCGCCTTTTATTCAAGCCGCGATGAAGTTATCGAACTGGTAAAAGTTGCTGCCGCGAAAGGCGGCCGCTACATCAGCCATATTCGTAGCGAGGATATTTATCTGGACGAAGCGTTGGACGAAATCATCGACATCGGTCGCGAAGCCGGCGTCCCGGTTCAGATTTCGCACCTTAAAATTGCCATGCGAAGCAAATGGGGGTCGGCGCATTCCGTACTGGGAAAACTGAATCGTGCCCGCCTGAGTGGCGTTGATGTGACTGCCGATGTTTACCCGTATGCTATGTGGCTCTCGACACCGCGTGTGTTGTTTCCGAAAAAAGATTTTTCAAATCCGGAGAGCGCCAGGTTTGCCGCTCGTGAACTGTTTGATCCTGCCGCTTCATATATCGTTAATTTTTCATCGGATCCGCGGTATGAAGGAAAAACCGTAACAGAGATCGGATCCATAAACAATGAAAGTCCGGCGCATGCCCTGATGCGCGTGATCCGTGAAACAGAGCAAAGCAACGGAGACGCCGCTATTGTCGCCACGTCGATGTCGGAAGCGGATATTACTGCGTTTCTTCAATGGCCAAACAGCAACATTTGCTCCGATGGAAGTCTTGGCGGACATCCCAGGGGTTACGGAGCGTTTACCCGTGTACTTGGACGTTATGTCCGGGATCAGAAAATTCTGCCGCTGGAAACCGCTGTCTATAAAATGACAGGCCTGACCGCAGAGCATGTTGGTATTAAAAAGAGAGGGATCATCGCCCGCGGGTATTATGCGGACCTTGTACTCTTTAATCCCGATACCGTGATCGATAAAAGTACCGTTTCCAATCCCGATGCGTTGTCCGAAGGTATCGAAGTCGTTTGGGTGAATGGCCAGGTTGTTTACAAGGACGGGAAAGCCGTTGAAAATTACCCGGGACGGTTTGTTTCCCGCGGGGAATGATTCAACATAAAACCGGAAACATCGGCTTTTTTCTCTTAAGCCGCATTGAGACGACATATGCTATACCTTCACAAAAATCCTTTTCCGGTAAAGGATATATAAAAATGTCCAGACGATTACCAAAGCGCCAACGCTTTCGAAGACAGGATGCCATTTCTCCACTGTGTTTACATAAAGTCCTTCAAACAAAAGCCTAGACGTATGTCCGAAATCAATAAAACGGTAAGCCAGGTAAATCGTAAGGCTGTTCATCCCGATCACCGTGAAGAAGAATGTCCATCTCCGGTATTTCAGAATGTCGATGATCCAGTAAAACAACGCCAGTAAAAGAAAAGAAAGGCCGCCCGTTAACAAGATGAACGAACTGCTCCACAAATGTTTGTTGATGGGAAAGTGAAGACTCCAGAGCATTCCGGCGCCGGCGCAACCCAGTCCGCATAAGATCAGGTTTCGGAGTTTGGTTTGGTCCGGAAGGGTTTCGTTCCTGAGTATACCGGAAGCAAGTGTTCCGAGAATTGTGAGACACAGTGCCGGGACCTGTGTTAACAATCCGTTTTCGTCATAATTGCCCTGCAATAATCTGCCGGGTAAAAAATGCCTGTCAATCCACCCATGGAGATTGCCCTCGATAGACAGATCCCCCGGGCCATAACCCGGCACCGGCACAAGAAACATCACGGCATAATAGGACAGCAGCAAGCCCCCGACCCAGATGATACGGGCTTTCGTGGAAAAGTTAACGTACAGTATCGTGACAATGAAGCCCGCAAACCCGATCCGTTGCAATACCCCGACAAACCGGATCTGGTGCCAGTCGAAAAAAGGTGTGGGTGCGTTCTTATCCAGTATGCCAAGAGCGATCAGGATCAGCATTCGTATAAAAGCCTTCCGGTAGATGAGGGATTTTGACAATCCGTTGCTCAGCCCTTTATCGACTGAAAACGGAATGGATACACCAGCGATAAAAAGGAAGAGTGGAAAAATAAGATCATAAAATGTAAAACCATTCCACGCCGGGTGTTCGAATTGCATAGCAAGTGCATCAATCCAGGGTTGGTTTGTTCTGCCGTGCAACAGGTAAATAAACGAACCGGCACCTGATATCATGAGCATATCAAAACCGCGGAGCGTATCGATCGAAAGTAATCTCTGTGGTGGAATTTCGCCGGATTTCATGACGGGTGGGTTGACAATTTATCTACATTAAGGTACGTGTTTATATGCACATTCGTCCTTTCGCGACCGATGCAGAAAGCCGCGGATAAAGCCATCGGAACAACCGACAGGGCTGATCAGTATTGAAAAACGCACGATGTAATGTATACGATTCCCGGTCTTTGTCGCACCGTTTTTATGTCAGCGGCGCTGAAATTTAAACAAGCTTGTCCAGGTCCCTTATCAGTATCTGTTTGCGGTTGAAATTGATAAGGTTTTTTTCCTTCAACTCATTCAGGATGGTGGTTACTGTCTGGCGCGAAGTACCCGTGAGCGAAGCAATATCCTTGTGGGTAAGTCTGGTTTGAATCATCGTCTCGAACCCCACCTTTACACCTTTCCATGCGGCGGCATCTTTTAAAAATTCAATGATCCGGGTTCTGGCATCTTTGAAAACGAGCAGCTCCAGTTTACGTTCCAGTTTCATGATCCGCAGCCCGATCAGCTTCAGGATCTTAAAACTCAGTTCTTTATTCTCGTACATCAGGTCCTTCAGTTCTTCCGTGGTCAGCGGACAGACGGTGGCTTCATCCATCGCCTGGGCAAAATCCCGTCGTATATCCTCTCCGGCCATGGCGAGCTCGCCGAAGATCTCGCCTTTCGTCAATATGGCCGACAGCACCTCGTCGCCATTCTCCAGGTAATGCCCGATCTTTACCCTGCCATTCACCACCATATAAATATGTGTTGCAGAATCCTCCGGCATATAAATGAACTCGTTCCGTTTATAAGTAATGAACTGATGCTTTTCGCCCATGTTCTTGACCTTATGGGGACAAAGTATCCGGTAGAGATTTACGCTTTCAAAATACCACAGTGCCGTCGTGTTCATATTCCCCTATGCATTTATTCCCATTGAATTCCACGCCGTGTTCCGCATTCCAAAGCGATATAATTTACAGGCCATTGTACTTATCGTTTAATTGTTGGTTATTTTTGAGGGCTTCGATTAAACACTCGCGGATCGATGGCGATCCATATAGTAAACTATCAACTGTTAACTAAAATTAAAAGGAAAAGTTCATGCCGGAGTTAAAGCTAACGCAAATCTGGATATACCCAATCAAATCATTAGGCGGTATCGGTTTATCGTCCGCAAAAGTATGGGGCAAAGGATTAATGTATGACCGGCGATGGATGCTCGTCGACCAGGATGGCAAGTTCCTCACCCAACGGGTGCACCCTTCGATGGCGCTGTTCGGTCTGTCTCTCGGAGATAACTGCCTGCATATTCGCTACCGGCAAGAGACCCTTACGATCTCACTGACACCACCCGCGCAATCGGATCCGGTTTCTGTTCAAATCTGGGATGATACCGTGGATGCCGTTGAAGTGAATCCCGCCTACAGTCAATGGTTCTCCAGGCACCTGGGTATCCCATGCAGGTTGGTATATTTCCCGGAGGACAACCGGCGTCCCATAGACCCTGCTTACCGGCCCGGTGACGAAAATGTAAGCCTTGCAGACGCCTACCCCTTCCTCATTATCGGTCAGCGTTCATTGGATGACCTGAATAACCGGTTAGGCCGAACGCTCTCCATCAGACGATTTCGTCCAAATTTTGTATTTGACGGGGGCGAACCGTATGAGGAAGACACCTGGACAAATTTTTCAATTGGCGCAACGCGGTTCATGGGGGTCAAACCCTGCGCACGCTGCGTGTTGATCACCGTTGACCCGGATACAGGAGAAAAAGGTGACGAACCCCTCCGGACGCTGGCAACTTACAGAAAGCAAGGCAACAAGATATACTTCGGACAAAACGTCGTCGCCCTCGACCTGACAGAAGTACGCGTCGGCGACACTATTCATGTAAAAAAACCTTAACTATCGCCGGCAATCCTTGATTATCGACGCCGGACTGTGGACTTTTGCCCGCATGACTTTCCTCTACCTCAAGGCGGTTCATATCATTTTTATCGTGACCTGGTTTGCCGGCTTGTTCTATATGCCCCGGCTGTTTGTCTATGTCACAGAGGCACATGAAAAACCCGAACCCGAGAAATCGATCCTGCTCCGGCAGCTGAAGATGATGAGTTCACGGTTATGGTATGCGATCACCTGGCCTTCCGCTGTTATTACACTTGTACTTGGCACTTTGCTGATCGTCAACGATCCTGCGTGGTTGCAACACGGATTTATGCATGTAAAGTTAACCCTGGTGTTTTTCCTCTACCTGTATCACTTTTCATTGCACTTTCTTTTTAAACAACTCAACAGGGACATCGTAAAATATTCATCGCAGCAATTGCGTTTCTGGAATGAAGTGGCCACTCTCTTCCTGATCAGTATCGTTTTCCTGATCGTTTTAAAAAGCGCATTGAGCATGGTCTGGGGACTCGCAGGTCTCCTGGTAATCATTGTCCTGATCACTCTTGGAATCCGGATGTATAAAAAATACAGAAAATGAATTTCGGATATCTGATTTCCTCACCGACTGTACTGTTCAATCCTATTTATATGAAAGATTTCATGTTTTCAATCCGGCGATCAATTACAAAGACCAGCTATTGCGCCGCGACAAGTCTTGCTATCGTCACATTGCTGGCCGGATGTATTGCAAAGAAAGAAGTACCCCTTCCCGTATTTGGTGAACGGGAGGTGGTCGGAACGGATACCGTCTACCACAAGATCGCCGATTTCAGTTTTGTAGACCAGGACAGTTCCGTTATTACCAACGAAACCTACAAGGATAAAATTTATGTGGCCGATTTTTTCTTTACATCCTGCCGTACCATCTGCCCGATTATGAAAACACAAATGCTCCGGGTGTACGACTCGATAAAAAACAACCCCGATGTATTGCTCTTGTCGCATACTATTGATCCGGAGTATGACACGGTAGAACTACTCCACGATTTCGCAGAGCGGCTGGGGGTAAAGAGCGAGAAATGGCATTTTGTAACGGGAAATAAGGATGACATTTACAAGATTGCACAAACGAGCTACTTCGCAACGGCACTTGAAGACAAATCCGAACCGGATGGTTTTATTCACAGCGGTGCATTTTTATTGATCGACAAAGAAAGAAGGATACGCGGCAAGTACGACGGAACGAAGGAAGAGGATGTAAACCGTCTTTTGGCTGACATTCAGCGGCTGCAGAATGAAACGACAACAAAATAAACCGCCTACGGTATCCGGTTCCCGCGAAACAGCATTCGTCGTGCTCAATAGTGCCCGGCGAAATTCAGACAGCCTGTACCTGGTATCGTTCGCGCTTTTTTTCGCATTGGTTTCATGCAACCCCCGATCGGAAAATTCTAAACCCTCGTCGACTAAATTTGATCAGTACTATGTTCAGGGAGAGCAGCTATACATCAGGAACTGCAGTAACTGCCACCAGAGAAACGGAACGGGGTTAGGACTCCTTTACCCGCCTCTTAAAGAGTCGGACTACCTGTTAAACAACTTCGACCAGGTAATTTGCCTGATCAGGACCGGTATCCGGGGCGAACTGACGGTGAATGGAAAAAGCTTTAATCAACCCATGCCTGGTATCCCATCGCTTACCGACCTTGAGATCGCTGAAATCGCGACCTATGTTTACAATACATGGGGAAATAACAGGGGCATTACAGACGTGCAGGAGGTCACAAAAGTCCTTTCGGAATGCAACGTAAATTTACCCGCTGCCGACTAGGGAATTCTTTTTGCTACAACGGGTACTATAGGTATTTAAGCTTTATCACTTGTTTCACCGGCTGTTCGCGAACCTCAACCTTTGCTTTGTCGAAGGACGGAGGTCCGAATGTACCCATTGAATTATTGCCGAACGCAAAACCCTCCTTTGGTATTCCGAATGTATTGGAATCCAGTTCACCGTTTTCATTTTCGTCGTGAATGACACTCAATGCATAGTCACCGGCCTTGAGATTTTCGAATACCACAGTCACTTCTTCACCGGAAATCCTCACGACCTTTCCCTCCGCAGCGTTCTTCAAAAAATCCTTTTCATTCGTAAACAATCCTACCCGGATAAAACCCTTTTTGGATTTGATGTTGGTGACATTCACTTCTATTGATGCCGTTTGGGCATTCAACAATCCGGAATTAATAACCAGGAACAGTAACAGGACGGTGCATTTCATACTTTTTGTTTTTCTGTAAACTTGAAACCATTTAACGTCATTCTAAAATAAGGTCTTCCGAATTGCGGAATTCCGGGGACCAACTGTTCAGAAACACCCCCGGCCGGGCAACGAATCTTCAGAGCTGCAATTTCCATGCTTGCCGAATCCATTCCTCAAAAAAGCATGAATTATTTTTATCATGGAAAACCGGTAATCCATCGCCAGCAACTACCTGTCGGTCTTTCCACGCCGGCATCCTAATATTTTCCGCCCTTTCCGGGCATTTTTCGCACACAACAGTTAACTTGTTATTGCGTACCTTACCTCATCCAACCAACACTACTATGGCTAGTATAAATCTAAAAATCAACAACAAGACCTACACCGTAGATGCAGATCCCAAAATGCCATTGCTCTGGGCTATCCGCGATCTCGTAGGATTAACCGGTACCAAATATGGCTGCGGCATAGCGCAATGTGGTGCCTGCACCGTCCATCTCGCCGGTACACCGGTCCGTTCATGCTCTTTACCCGTATCGGCAGCGGCAAATAAGGAGATCACCACCATTGAAGGGTTATCGAACGACAATTCACATCCCGTTCAACAGGCATGGATAGACGAACAGGTTCCTCAGTGCGGTTATTGCCAGTCCGGTCAGATCATGGCCGCCACCGCTTTACTCAAGAAAATACCCAGCCCTACCGATAAAGATATCGACACGGCTATGCAAGGTCATATCTGCCGTTGCGGAACCTACCCGCGGATCCGTAAAGCAATCAAAACAGCTTCACTGATCATGAGCCAGAAAGCGTCGGCAAAATAATCGCTTTACGCTTGACAAATTGGATGACGTAGTAAGTTTAAATGAACGATGATGACAACAACAAAACAAAACATATCGAGACGGAATTTTATCAGACTTTCCGGAATGACCGGAGCGGCGTTGACGTTGGGATTTTATTTTCCGGCAGCGGGAAAAGATGCTTCTATCCTCAAACTTGATACAGCCGAATCACTGGGGATCGAGTTGAACGCATGGATATCGATCGATACCTCGGGTAAAGTAACCATTATTAATCACCGCTCCGAAATGGGTCAGGGCTCATTTCAATCGGTACCTCAGATCATCGCCGAAGAACTCGAAGTGGACCTCGACCAGGTTAATATTGTTTTTGCGCAGGGAAGCCAGACGAAGTACGGCAGCCAGATCACCGGCGGCAGCTCCACCATCAGGGGATCCTACAAACGCCTGCTACACCTTAGCGCTTCCGCTCGCGAAATGCTGCTGGAAGCTGCAGCCCGGAAGTGGAGCGCAAACAAGTCCGACTGTTACGCTGAAAGCGGGCATGCCGTTCATAAACCAACGGGCCGCAAATTAGGCTATGGCGAACTGGTCAGTGACGCTTCTAAACTGGAACCACCGGCTGATGTAGCTCTCAAAAACCCAAAGGACTATAAGGTGATCCGGAAGCCCCTGCCCCGCCAGGATACACCGTTGAAGACAAACGGAAAGGCTATTTTCGGGATGGACAAAAAATTACCCGGCATGCTGTACGCCGTTGTTGAACGTAACCCAAGGTTCCTGGGTAAGGTCAAGAGCGTGGATGACTCCGCTGCGAAAAAAGTACCTGGCGTAAAACATGTGCTGACCGTACAGATGAACGTGTTCTCTCATAAACGCGAAGGTGTAGCCGTGGTAGCTGATAACCTCTGGTCTGCCATGCAGGGAAGAAAAGCGCTGAAGATTGTTTGGGACGACGCCGGCTTCGAACACCACAGCACAGAACAACTTTATGCCAAAATGCATGAGGATGTAAAGGGCAAACCCATTTCCTATAAGACCAAGGGTAATTTTGAAGGCGCCTTCGACAAGTCGGCGAAAAAGCTTGAAGCCGTTTACGAGACTCCCTATGAATCTCATAGCTGCATGGAGCCATTAAACTGTATCGCACATTACCACGACAATAAATGTGAAATCTGGGGACCGATCCAGGGTCCGGACTGGGTACAAAGCGGCGTCGCTCCCATGATCGGCCTGAAACCGGAAGATGTAACCGTGAACATGACTTTTCTCGGTGGTGGGTTTGGCCGCAAAGCATTCCTGGACTATCCTCATGAGGCCGCGATCATTTCGAAAGCTATTCAGGCACCTGTTCAGGTAGTGTGGACTCGTGAAGACGATATGACACAAGGGCCGTTCCGCCCCGGTATGGTGTACCAATGCAAAGGTGGGCTTTCGGACAGCGGAAGTATCCAGGCGTTTGAAACAAAAATGGCAGGCCAGAATATGGGACACCAGAACCCGGGAGCAGACAAGACTTCGTATAACGACAGCGTTACCGAGGGGTTCCTGGAAACATACCTCGGCAGCTTACCGAACTATAGCTTTGGAGATATTCCGTTGGATTCACCGGTTCCGGTAATGTGGTGGCGTTCCGTTTATTCTTCCACGAACGGGTTTGCCTTTGAAAGCTTTTTGGATGAATTGGCGATTGCCGCCGGTAAGGACCCATTGGAATTCCGGAAGCAACACATCTGGGACGGCCGTTATCATGAACTTTTTAAGAAGCTGGAGGAAGTAAGCGGCTGGAAAACCCGGGGGAAAAACGAAGGCTACGGCGTGGCTGTAACAGAATGTTTCGCAACCATTGTGGGCGAAGTGGTGAAAGTCTCCAAAAAGGACGACGGCAAAATCAGGATCGATAAGGTATGGGCTGTGATGGACTGCGGATGGTATGTTAATCCCGATATTATCCGGGCCCAGGTTGAAGGCAGTATTATTATGGCGCTGGGTGCTGCTACGGTCCACGCTACCACGTTTAAGGACGGCAAGGCTGTTGAACAGAATTTTAACACGTATCGAATGCCACGCATTACAGATATCCCCGAGATCGAAGTCCATATTATGGACAATGAAGAGAAGGCTGGCGGAGTTGGTGAACCTTCTTTGCCTCCCTTCACTCCAGCGCTTACAAACGCTATTTTTGATCTGACGGGAAAGAGAATCAGAAAATTGCCATTTACGCTGGAAGAGGTTTAACTGAGACCTGCAACGAAGCAATCCAAGAACGATTGCTTCGTTCATTTTTAACTCGACATGTCTAACTATAACTTAATTGGATGAAGAAGATTATTTGTGTTTTGCTGATAGCGATAACGGTTATGTCCTTTTTTTCATTTTATCCCGTTCAAAAGTTCGATCTCAAATCAAGTATCACACGAGGCAAGGATGTGTATGCATCACAATGTATCACCTGTCACATGGAGCAGGGTGAAGGAATAGAAGGCGTGTATCCGCCACTGGCAAAATCTGACTATCTAATGGCTGATAAGAAGCGCTCAATCGAGCAGGTACTCTATGGCGTGACGGGGGAAATCAAGGTTAAGGGTGTCGCTTATGACGGTGTGATGACGGGCTTCGACGGCTTGTCGGATCAGGAAGTCAGCGATGTACTGAACTACATTCGCAATTCATTCGGAAACAAAGGAGCGGCAGTTACGCCTGAAGAAATAAAGGCAGCGAGGAAGTAAATATAACCGCGGTATAAGTTTGTCTTATTGCCCCACGAAACAGCGGGAAACGGAAAAAACGCAACCGTCGGTTTCGGCTGTGTTCCTTAATACAGATTATTATGCGACCGGTGCGAAAATCAGGAAACCAAGCCGTAAATTAAGTTACAAATCAAACCCGCAGCGGGTGGAAACGTGATGAAAGAGTTCAAGAACATAGTAGCCGAATACAAAAAAATAGACTTCGGCAAACGGAAGGCAGCCCTGGCTACTGTAGTCAAAGTACGCGGATCATCTTACAGGAGCCCGGGAGCACGAATGCTGATAACCGACGATGGTAAGTGGGTAGGATCCATCAGCGGCGGTTGCCTGGAAGGTGACGCCCTCCGGAAGGCACGGCAAGTCATGACTGACAAAATTCCTTTCACCGTTACCTACGATACCCGTGAAGAAAGCAATCAGAACCTGGGAATTGGATTGGGTTGCAACGGTGTTATCGATGTTCTCATCGAACCACTGGACGTAACCGACACCGGCAATCCGGCTGAATTTTTCGAACGCATCATTTCCGTCAACACCCCTGTAGCACTGGCCACGGTATTTGCAAGTACGGACCGTCGGCTGACTGGACAAAAGATCCTGGTCTCCGCGCAGGAAACTAAATTTATAACGGTAAGCGATAACCAACTGGTTCATCAGATCATGCCAGATCTTTTACAGGTTTTTGAAAGCAAAAAATCCGAAGCAAGAACCTACCAGGCCGGCGAAGAAAAAATTGATGTGTTCCTGGAATTGATCCAGCCTTCAATTTCCCTGATATTGTTCGGGGGTGGATTTGACGCCCGGCCGGTTAGCCTGCTGGCAAAATCACTGGGATGGGAAGTTTCCGTCACGGACGAGTGTGTAGCGCACATCGCGCCGTTGTTTTTTCCGACAGCGGACAAACTCTCCCTGTGCCAGCGGAGTTTTATCGATCGTGATTTCACCATTACTCCATACACCGCCTGTGTGCTCATGTCTCATAATTATGAATATGATCGCGATGTCCTTAGAAAACTTCTTAAAACAGAAACTCCGTTTATCGGAATCCTGGGTCCGAGAAAACGTTTTGATAAGATGCTGGAGGAATTTGAAAAGGAAGGTATTGAATTAACAACGGAAGACTTTCAACGTATCCATTCCCCTATAGGTCTTGATATTGGCGCCGAGGCTCCCGACGAAATTGCTGTATCGATCGTGGCCGAGATCCAAAGCAAATTTTCCAACCGCTCCGGTGGTTTCCTGAAATACAGGAATGGCCCCATACATCAACGTGACACCAGGAGCGACCAGGTTTTCAAGCAGGTCTTTATCAATACACCCGCTGAAAAAAAATCCGTTCACGGAAATTAAGAGACACGCCTCCGCATATCATTCGAAAATCGTAACTCTAAAATCGTAAATCAACAAGCTACCGAAAATGTACGATGTACGATTGACGATTCAGCCAATCCCAAAATCGTAAATCCAAAATCGTAAATCAAGCAACTACCGAAAATGTACGATTTACACTTGACGATTGACGATTCATTCAATCCCAAAATCGTAAATCCAAAATCCAAAATCGTAAATCAAGCAGCTACCTAAAATGTACGATTTACACTTGACAATTGACGATTGAGCGAATCCCCGTTTCCTCCATCCGTTAAAATTCCAGCCGTTTTTGTATCTTGAATAATAGCCTTGACGGGATTGTCCGGGAGGTTCATAATTACGGTCTATGGAACTGGATAACGATGAAGATGATCACAACAACACCATGGAGGCGCCACGAGTGAATGTTTCAGTTATCCTTCTTGCCGCCGGCTCCTCATCACGCATGGGCCAGTCAAAACAACTCCTTGACATCAATGGAGAACCGCTCCTGATCCGCTCGATTAAAAAAGCGCTGGAATGTACTCCCCAGCATCTGATCGTTATTCTGGGGGCCAACGAACAGGCTCACCGCGATGTGATCCGCGACTTGCCCGTGAGCATTATTCCGAATCACTATTGGAAAAGCGGCATGGGAAGCTCCATTAAGACGGGCCTTAACTATCTTATCCGGAAATCGCCTGAAACCGACGCGGTTATTATAATGGTCTGCGATCAACCCGGCCTGACATCCGATCACCTGAACGCCCTTATCAAAACATTCGCACAAACGAAAAATCCTATCGTTGCTTCCAGTTATTCAAATACAACGGGAGTACCCGCCCTGTTTGCACGGTCATTTTTTTCCAATATCCTGATGCTGAAGGACGAACAGGGTGCGAAAAAGATCATTGAACAATTTCCCGAGCGGGTTACCGCTGTAGACTTTCCGGAAGGTATATACGACCTGGATACGACCGAAGACTATCAGAAATACCTTGGCAACAAATAAAAAGCCATACCTGTAAAGGAATGGCTTTTTTTGTATCATTCAGTATTCACTATACTTTGATCTCGACATCGACTCCACTGGGGAGTTCAAGTTTCATGAGTGCATCTACGGTTTTTGCACTGTTAGAATAAATATCGACCAGTCGCTTGTACGTGCAGAGCTGGAACTGTTCACGCGCCTTTTTGTTCACGTGCGGCGACCGGAGTACAGTAAACTTTTCCTTTTCTGTTGGCAATGGAATCGGTCCGCTCACCACAGCACCCGTCGCTTTAACAGCCCTAACAATCTTTTCTGAAGATTTGTCAACCAGGTTATGGTCGTAGGACTTCAACTTTATTCTAATTTTTTGGTTCATACTATCTGAGTTAAGGAAATCGTCTAAATCCTTGTTATAAAATTACTTTGCCATCGCGGCACCCTTCACTTCTTCAATCACTTTCTCCGCCAGGTTCTTAGGAACAGGTGAATAGTGAGAGAATGTAAGCGAAGCAGAAGCGCGTCCTGACGTGATGGTTCTTAAATCGGTAACATAACCGAACAATTCAGCCAGGGGTACATCAGCCTTGATAACCTGCGCACCGGAACGTGTATCCATACCTTTCATGACACCGCGCCTTCTGTTCAAGTCACCGGTTACCGAACCCGTGAATTCGTCCGGAGACAGAACTTCAACGCTCATGATCGGCTCGAGGAGCTGAGGAGCACATTTTTTGGCTGCTTCCTTAAATCCGATCCGTGCAGCTAATTCAAATGACAACGAATCTGAGTCAACATCATGGAAGGAACCATGGAACAGTCTCACCTTCATGTTATCGATCTGATAGCCGGCTAACGGTCCGTTTGACATCGACTGTTCGAAACCTTTCTGAATAGCCGGAATGAATTCGCGTGGGATCACACCACCGACGATATCATTCACAAACTCAAGACCTTCCTTGCCATCGCTCATATCATCGCGGGGACCCATCTCAAATACGATATCGGCGAACTTACCGCGGCCACCGGTCTGCTTCTTGTAAACTTCTTTATGTTCGACAGACTTGGTCAATGCTTCTTTATAGGCTACCTGAGGAGCACCCTGGTTGATCTCGACCTTAAACTCGCGTTTCAGGCGATCGATGATAATTTCAAGGTGAAGTTCACCCATACCACGCAGAATGGTCTGGCCGGTTTCCTGATCGGTGTGAACCCGAAGGGTCGGATCTTCCTCAACCAGCTTGGAAATAGCCATACCGAGTTTATCGACATCAGCCTGTTTTTTCGGTTCAATCGCATAGCCGATAACCGGTTCAGGGAATACCATTGACTCCAGTACTACTTTGTGCTTTTCATCGCAAAGTGTATCACCGGTCTTGATATCCTTGAATCCAACCACAGCGCCGATATCACCGGCAGACAGTCTTTCGATCTGGTTCTGCTTGTTTGCATGCATTTGAAACACCCGCGAAATCCGTTCCTTCTGATCGGAGCGGGTATTGTAGATGTAAGATCCAGACTCAAGCACGCCGGAATAGGCTCTTACGAAACAAAGACGGCCTACGAAAGGGTCGGTGGCAATTTTAAATGCCAGTCCTACAAATGAAGCTTTCTCATCCGGTTTGATGGGTACTTCTTCATTCGTGTCCGGGTTTGTGCCGACGATCGTATCCTTGTCCATCGGTGATGGCAATAATTCCATCACGTAGTCAAGCATCGTCTGTACACCCTTGTTCTTGAAAGACGAACCACACACCATCGGAACGATCGCCATACTGATGGTAGCCTCGCGGAGCGCTTTTAATATCTCGGCTTCGGAGATCGAGTTAGGATCTTCGAAGAATTTCTCAAGCAATGTTTCATCAAATTCAGCAACGGACTCAAGGAGTTTCTCCCTGTATTCTCTTGCCTCTTCAACCATATCATCAGGAATCGGTACAACCTCATAGGTCATTCCTTTATCTGTTTCATTCCAGATAACGCCGCGGTTGTTAATCAAATCCACCACGCCTCTGAAATTTTCTTCTTCGCCGATTGGCAATTGAAGAGCGACAGCCTTACTTCCTAATTTTTCTTTTACTTGTCTGCAAACTCCCAGAAAGTCTGAACCGGCACGGTCCATTTTGTTCACGAATCCGATACGGGCAACCTTGTAGTTGTCGGCAAGACGCCAGTTTGTTTCCGACTGAGGTTCAACTCCGTCAACGGCGCTGAATAAGAAAACAAGTCCGTCCAGCACACGAAGCGATCTGTTTACTTCAACAGTAAAATCAACGTGTCCAGGAGTATCAATGATGTTAACGTGATAGTCGTTATTTCTGTATTTCCAGTATACGGTTGTCGCGGCAGAGGTAATGGTAATTCCACGTTCCTGCTCCTGAGCCATCCAGTCCATCGTTGCGGCACCATCGTGCACCTCACCGATTTTGTGGTTCACCCCGGCATAGTATAAGATACGCTCGGTAGTCGTAGTCTTACCAGCATCAATGTGCGCCGCAATCCCTATGTTCCTGGTGAATCTTAAATCTCGTGCCATGTATGTAAGTGGATACTATTTAGAATCTGAAATGAGAAAAAGCTTTGTTTGCTTCTGCCATACGGTGCGTATCGTCTTTTTTCTTGATCGCTGCACCTTCACCTTTGGAAGCCGCTATTATTTCAGCTGCTAATTTGTCCATCATTGTCTTTTCACCACGCATTCTTGCATAGTCGATAAGCCATTTGATGCTAAGGTTGACTTTGCGTTCAGGCCTGATCTCAACAGGAACCTGGAATGTTGCACCACCGACCCTCCGGCTTTTTACTTCTACCGCAGGAGTGAGGTTACTCATAGCACGCTTCCAGACTTCCAGACCATTTTCAGTTGTCTTCTTCTCAACCTGTTCAACGGCATCGTAAAAGATAGTGTACGCAACGCTTTTTTTACCCTGTTCCATCAGGTAGTTAACAAACTTTGTTACCAGTGCATCCTGAAATTTCGGGTCAGGGAGTAAGTATCTTTTCTTAGGTTTTGACTTTCTCATCGCTTCTAAAAATTATTTTTTCTTTGCGCCTTTTGCGGGTGCTGCAGCCGCAGCGGCTCCGGCTTTCGGACGTTTTGCACCGTATTTCGACCTGCTTTGTTTACGGCCGTTAACACCTGCGGTATCAAGAGCACCACGGATGATGTGATAACGTACCCCCGGAAGATCTTTTACCCTGCCTCCACGGATCAACACGATCGAGTGCTCCTGCAGATTGTGGCCTTCACCCGGAATGTAAGCATTCACTTCTTTTCCGTTGGTAAGGCGTACCCTGGCCACTTTACGCATAGCTGAGTTCGGCTTTTTAGGCGTCGTTGTGTACACACGTGTACATACGCCCCTGCGCTGTGGGCAGGAATCCAAGGCTGGTGATTTCGACTTAAACGTCAATTTCTTCCGTCCTTTTCTTACAAGTTGTTGAATGGTAGGCATTTATATTTTACTTTATAAACCTTTCAAAAATTAGGACTGCAAAGGTATCATAAGAAACAAAGGATGCAAAACCTTTTATTAAGAATTTTGCACCCTTTACGATTTAAAAACCTTGATTCTAAGCAATTTGGCTCGTCAGGCCTCGCCCACCGTACCCCCGAAATTCATGGGGAATTTGGGCATATCTTCCGTTCGCTTAATCGCTCCGAAACTGCTTTCATACTTCTCTATATTGTCCTTCAGGGCCAACAGAAAGCGCTTGGCGTGCTCCGGAGTAATCACGATCCTGGATTTCACCTTGGCCTTGGGAACTCCCGGCATCAACCGGATAAAATCGATTACGAACTCGCTGTTGGAATGCGCAATCATGGCCAGGTTCGAATAAATTCCTTCCGCGATTTCTTCCGACAGCTCAATATTGATCTGATTTTGAGCCTGAGCCTTTGTTTTAGAGTCTTCTGCCATGGCTTTATAAAAAAGGGTTGATTCCTGACGACGGAACCAACCCTTTATGTTTATGGTGATAATTAATCCTGGAGTTCTTTCTCGCGATCTCTGGTCCGTTCAGCGGCAGCCGCCGTATCGTCGTACTCGTCCTTATGAGTTACAACCATATCGTTGTACTTGCGCTGACCTGTACCGGCAGGAATGAGGTGTCCGACAATCACGTTTTCCTTCAATCCCATCAGCCAGTCAGTCTTACCACGGATGGCTGCTTCGCTCAACACCTTCGTCGTTTCCTGGAAGGACGCCGCTGACAACCAGCTTTCCGTCTTTAAGGAAGCCTGCGTGATACCTTGCAATGTCGGTCTTGAAACCGCCGGCATCGCATCGCGCACCTCCACCAGTTTCTGATCTTTCCTTCTGAGTACAGAATTCTCGTCTCTGAATTCCCGGCCTGTAATGATCTGGCCCGGCTTCAGGTTAGGAGAATCACCCGCCTCGATAACTACCTTCTTGTCAAGGATCGCATCGTTGTCTTCGCGGAACTGCAGTTTGTCTACGTATTCATTGGTCAGGAAACTTGTATCTCCCGGGTCAATGATCTCAACTTTCTGCATCATCTGGCTTACAATAGCTTCGATGTGCTTGTCGTTGATCTTCACACCCTGCAGACGGTAAACTTCCTGGATCTCATTCACCAGGTATTCCTGAACCGCCGTCGGGCCCTTGATGGACAGGATATCCGAAGGAGTGATCGAACCGTCTGACAATGGTTGTCCTGCTCTTACAAAGTCGTTGTCCTGAACCAGGATGTGTTTAGACAGAGGTACGAGGTAACGTTTCTGAACGCCGTCGCGGGATTCGATGAAAATTTCACGATTTCCACGTTTGATACCTCCGTACGTCACCACACCATCAATTTCACTGACCACGGCCGGATTCGACGGGTTACGCGCTTCGAACAGTTCGGTTACCCGGGGAAGACCACCGGTAATGTCACGTGATTTACCCATTGTACGGGGGATCTTCGCAAGTACCTGACCGGCTTTGATCTTCTCGCCCGCATCCACAGCCAAGTGAGCACCTACCGGGATGTTATATCCCTTCGTGTCGGTCTTGCCTTTTACGATGATGGCCGGGTTCTTTGTTTTGTCACGTGTATCGGTAATAACTTTTTCACGGTGACCTGTCTGTTCGTCAGATTCTTCCTTAAAGGTTATACCTTCTATAATAGCTTCATATTCAATGACACCGTCGAATTCCGAAAGGATCACGGCGTTATACGGATCCCAGTAGCAAAGCTCATCGCCTTTTTCCACTTTCTGACCATCCTTCACTTTAATAAAAGCTCCGTAAGGAACGTGGTTGGTGATCAGTACCCTGCTCTTCTCCTTGTCTACAATCCTGATCTCACCGGTACGTCCCATTACAACCTGTACCATCTTGCCATCCCGGTCAGTGGTTTCGATTACACGGATACCTTCGAATTCCAGTTCACCGGTAAATTTCGCCTTGATATTGGCTTCCACAGCGATGTTCGATGCAGTACCCCCCACGTGGAAAGTACGGAGAGTAAGCTGCGTTCCGGGTTCTCCGATAGACTGTGCGGCAATAACACCGACCGCTTCACCTGCCTGCACCATCTTACCGGTAGCCAGGTTACGTCCGTAGCATTTTGCACATCCGCCGATCTTGGATTCGCAGGTTAGCAGCGAACGGATCTCAACTTCCTCAATGTTTGTATCCTCTATCAGCTTGGCCAATTCATCGGTAATTTCCTGGTTGGCTTCACAGATCATTTCGTCGGTGAGCGGATCATAGATGGCATGTACTGTCACCCGTCCGACTATCCTTTCCGACAATGGTTCAACGATATCTTCATTGTCCTTTAACGCCGTTACTTTGAGACCGCGCAATGTTCCGCAATCTTCTTCCGTCACCACAAGATCCTGCGCGACGTCCACAAGCCTACGGGTAAGGTAGCCGGCATCTGCAGTTTTCAACGCTGTATCGGCAAGACCTTTACGCGCACCGTGTGTCGAGATGAAGTATTCCAATACATCCAATCCTTCTTTGAAGTTTGAAAGGATCGGGTTTTCGATGATCGAACCAACGGAACCAGCCAGGTTCTTCTGAGGCTTCGCCATCAGACCACGCATACCACCCAACTGACGAATCTGTTCTCTTGATCCGCGGGCTCCGGAGTGCATCATCATATAGATGGAATTGAAGCCTTGCTGGTCTTCTTCCAGCTGCTTCATCAGCGTATTGGTAAGCAATGTATTCGTACGGGTCCAGATATCAATAACCTGGTTGTAGCGCTCGTTATCTGTAATCAGACCCATCATGTAGTTATTCCAAACGCTGTCCACTTCCTCCTGCGCGTTGGCTACAAGTTGTACTTTTTCGTCCGGTACTTTTACGTCGTTCAATCCCATTGACAGACCACCTTTGTAGGCCATCTGGAATCCCAGTTCCTTGATATCGTCGAGGAACTTGGCTGCCTTCGATTGTCCGGCGGCCTTAAACACATCAGCGATGATGGTTTGCAGTTTTTTCTTCGTCAACAGTTCGTCCACAAATCCGACTTCTTCGGGAACATTCTGGTTGAATATCACACGGCCGGCGACCGTCTCGATCATTTTTGTACTGAGTTCACCGGTTTTTTTATCCCGGATCTTTGCACGCACTTTGATGATGGCATGCTTGGAAAGTTTGCCTTCGTTAAAGGCAACGATCACTTCATCCGCGGAATAGTATTTTTTACCTTCACCTTTGATCGGGTGCTCCGGCGTACCTTTTCTTCCTTTAGTCAGATAGTACAGACCCAACACCATGTCCTGTGACGGTACGGTAATAGGCGCTCCGTTGGCAGGGTTCAAAATGTTATGCGAGGAGAGCATCAGCATAGATGCTTCCAGTATGGCTTCCTGACCAAGCGGTACGTGAACCGCCATCTGGTCACCGTCGAAGTCGGCGTTAAATGCAGTACATACCAACGGATGCAACTGGATCGCCTTGCCTTCGATCAGCTTTGGCTGGAAGGCCTGGATACCCAATCTGTGGAGTGTCGGGGCACGGTTCAGCAGGACAGGGTGTCCCTTCAATACGTTTTCCAGGATATCCCAGATCACCGGATCTTTCCGGTCAACGATCTTCTTCGCCGACTTTACCGTCTTCACGATTCCTCTTTCGATCAGCTTGCGAATGATAAACGGCTTGAACAATTCAGCGGCCATATCCTTCGGCAAACCACACTCATGTAATTTCAGCTCAGGTCCGACAACAATTACCGAACGACCGGAGTAATCGACGCGTTTACCCAGCAAGTTCTGGCGGAAGCGGCCCTGCTTACCTTTAAGCATATCGCTCAAAGATTTCAACGCACGGTTACCGTCGGAACGGACAGCGTTAACTTTTCTCGAGTTGTCGAATAACGAGTCGACGGCTTCCTGGAGCATCCGCTTCTCATTGCGCAGGATAACTTCGGGTGCCTTAATATCAATAAGTCTCTTCAGACGGTTGTTACGGATAATCACACGTCTGTACAGGTCATTCAAATCGGAAGTTGCAAAACGGCCGCCGTCGAGAGGTACCAAAGGGCGTAACTCCGGCGGAATTACCGGAACCATTTTGATGACCATCCACTCCGGCTTGTTCTCAATGCGCGTTCTCGCGTCGCGGAAAGCTTCAACAACCTTCAAACGCTTCAGCGCTTCCGCCTTACGCTGCTGCGATGTATCGGTAGCAGCCTGGTGACGCAGGTCGTAAGAAAGTGTATCCAGCTGCGTTCTTCCTAAGAGCATTTCCAATGCATCCGCGCCCATCTTGGCGATGAACTTCTTCGGATCATTGTCATCCAGCATTTGATTTTCACGAGGAAGTTTATCGATGATATCGAGATATTCTTCTTCGGTCAGGAAGTCGAGTCTCTTAACGCCGTCTTCTTCCTTGATACCCGGTTGAATTACAACGTAACGCTCGTAATAGATGATCTGATCCAGTTTTTTCGTAGCAAGGCCAAGTAGGTATCCGATCTTGTTTGGCAAGGAACGGAAATACCAGATGTGTGCCACGGGTACAACCAGTTCGATGTGACCCATCCGTTCGCGTCTGACCTTCTTCTCCGTCACTTCAACTCCGCAGCGATCGCAAATGATCCCTTTGTAACGAATTCTTTTATACTTCCCACAGTGACATTCCCAATCCTTTACAGGACCGAAGATCCGCTCGCAAAACAGTCCGCCCATTTCAGGCTTATACGTTCTGTAATTGATCGTTTCCGGTTGTGTAACCTCACCATGCGAGCTTTCCAGGATAGACTCCGGGGAAGCGAGACTAATGGTGATCTTGGAAAAGTCGCTGTTGATTTTTTTATTTTTTCTGAATGACATTGTATTAGTGATTAGTCCTTTGTCCTTAGTCCTTGGTCCCAACCCGTGATTTCTTAAGAGGCGAGGTCATCATCTGTATTTCTCCAATTGGTCCTGAAGAGAAGATAAAGCCATCTTTCAAAAATTCACTCGTTGCACTATTATTAGTTACGTTTCCAGTTCGCCTATCAGCCCATCTGAAATTCCCGGGGATTTGTAAATATCTCCCCTGGGTTTCGTCCGGTTCCTTCTGCGATATTGGACGCGACAGAAACAACACTATTCCTGATTTGAGATGTGAGCCCATTAACTCTTTTCTTTTGAAACTGATCTCGTCTTCTTACAACCTCAACGGCCTACCCGACAGACTTACATCAAATTTTCAATTCTTTAAAGTTATTCATCGGCTAACGGGCACTACTCACTCTCAGCACTCAGGACTTTGTTTAATCCATCGTGATCTCCAGCGCCAGACCTCTGAGTTCGTGAACCAACACGTTAAACGACTCAGGTATATTCGGCTTGCGCATGTTCTCGCCTTTCACAATCGCTTCGTAGGCTTTTGCACGTCCAATCACGTCGTCCGACTTGATCGTCAGGATTTCCTGGAGGATGTGCGAAGCACCGAATGCTTCAATTGCCCAAACCTCCATTTCACCAAAGCGCTGACCACCAAATTGCGCCTTACCACCGAGCGGTTGCTGTGTAATAAGGGAGTACGGTCCGATCGAACGGGCGTGCATCTTATCATCAACAAGGTGACCCAGTTTCAGCATGTACGCCATACCAACCGTTACAGGCTGATCGAATTTATCTCCTGTGAGTCCGTCATACAGGTATGTACGACCGAATTCAGGCAGACCGGCTTCTTTCAGCTCGGATTGAACCTGGTCAAGTGTAGCACCGTCGAAGATCGGCGTCGCATACTTCTTACCCAGTTTATGACCGGCCCACGCAAGAACCGTTTCGTATATCTGACCCAGGTTCATACGCGAGGGTACACCAAGCGGGTTCAGGCATATATCAACCGGTGTTCCATCCAACAGGAATGGCATATCTTCTTCTCTGACGATCCTGGCCACGACACCTTTGTTTCCGTGACGACCCGCCATTTTATCTCCCACTTTAAGCTTGCGCTTCTTGGCAACGTAAACCTTAGCCAGTTGAACTATACCTGTCGGAAGTTCATCACCAACCTCCAGTGTAAAACGCTCACGCTTGAACTCACCGGCATACGAGTTGCGCTTCAGCAGGTAATTCTTAACAGTCTGCGCAACCAGGTCATTGGTATGCTCATCGCTCGTCCAGTTTTCAAGACTTACATCAGCGATAAGGTTTACTTCTTCCGGAACGTTGTAATTGCTTTCGTCGCGATAAATGTTCTTGTCTGGGAACAAGTTGTTGTCAATTACCTTTTGGGATATTTTGACACCTTTGGTGATAAGTTCGTCTCCGAACTTATGCTTCACGCCGTTGCTGGTTTTGCCATTCAACATCGTGGTCAGCTTCTTGATCATCTCCTCGCGAAGATCGCTCAGTTGTTTGCTGTACTTGTTCTTCAATGCATCGAGTTCTTTCTTCGACTTGGTGCGGACATCCTTGTCGCGTTTGGGTCTTGAGAAAAGTTTAGTCTCGATTACAACACCTTTTAACGACGGAGGCGCCTTAAGGGAAGCATCTTTCACATCGCCGGCTTTATCGCCGAATATGGCACGGAGCAGTTTTTCTTCCGGAGTCGGATCCGTTTCCCCTTTAGGGGTGATCTTACCGATGAGAATATCGCCTTCGCGAACTTCCGCACCGATCCGGATGATACCGTTCTCGTCGAGATGTTTAACAGCTTCTTCGCTTACGTTCGGAATTTCAGAAGTAAGTTCCTCTTCTCCTCGTTTTGTATCGCGAACCTCCAGTTCAAATTCCTCAATGTGAATCGACGTGTAAACGTCTTCACGTACAACACGTTCGGATATTACGATCGCATCCTCGAAGTTATAACCCTGCCATGGCATATAGGCCACGAGCAAGTTGCGTCCGAGTGCGAGCTCGCCGTTTTGTGTAGCATAACCCTGGCAAAGCGGCTGACCTTTCACAACCTTTTGGCCCTTCATAACCAGCGGCGTAAGGTTGATACAGGTATCCTGGTTCGTCCTTCTGAATTTGATCAGGCTGTAGGTTCTGAACTCGTTGTCGAAGCTCGCCAGTTGTTGTTCTTCCGTTACTTCGTATTTGATTGTGATCTTCTTCGCATCCACGAATTCAACCACACCGTCGCCTTCCGCGAGGATCAGCGCGCGGGAGTCCAAAGCCACACGGCTTTCCAGACCGGTTCCCACGATAGGCGCTTCCGGCCGGATCAACGGTACAGCCTGGCGCTGCATGTTCGATCCCATCAACGCACGGTTCGCATCATCGTGTTCGAGGAACGGGATCATGGATGCCGCTACCGAAACGATCTGGTTGGGCGCGATATCCATGTATCTCAAATCCTTCGGTTCGATCACAGGGAAGTCACCTTCAAAACGCGCTTTTATTTTTTCATCGATAAATTCGCCGTTTGGTTTCAGGGCAACCTTAGCCTGGGCGATATAATGTGTATCTTCTTCTTCAGCGGTCAGGAAGATCACCGGTTCTTTGATTTTCACTTTACCGTTCTCAACCTTGCGGTAAGGTGTCTCGATAAAGCCCATCTTGTTCACTTTCGCATGAACGCAGAGAGACGATATCAAACCGATGTTCGGACCTTCCGGTGTTTCAATGGTACATAGGCGACCATAGTGCGTATAATGCACATCGCGTACTTCAAATCCGGCGCGCTCACGGGAAAGACCGCCTGGACCGAGGGCAGACATCCTGCGCTTGTGTGTGATCTCCGCAAGCGGGTTGGTTTGATCCATGAACTGGGACAATTGGTTTGTCCCGAAGAACGAGTTGATAACAGACGAAAGCGTACGCGCGTTGATCAGGTCAACGGGTTTGAATTCTTCATTATCGCGAACATTCATTCTTTCTTTGATTGTTCTGGCCATACGCGCCAGACCTACACCAAATTGAGAATACAATTGTTCTCCCACGGTTCTTACACGGCGGTTGCTCAAGTGGTCAATATCATCCACTACGGCTTTCGAGTTAATAAGACCGATCAGGTATTTCACGATCAGTATAATATCGTCTTTGGTAAGCACGCGGTGATCGAAGCTAAGGTCGAGACCGAGCTTCTTGTTGATCCGGTAGCGTCCTACTTCGCCGAGGTCATAACGTTTTTCGCTGAAGAACAGGCTCTGGATAATATCGCGGGCTGTTTGTTCGTCAGGTGCTTCTGTATTTCTTAACTGGCGGTAGATATATTCGACCGCTTCTTTTTCAGAATTGGACGTATCCTTTGCCAGCGTGTTGAAGATGATATGGTAATCGGCGATGTTAATATCATCGCGGTGGAGGATGATCGACTTCACGCCGGATTCGATGATTATATCGACATCTTCGGCGGAGAGTGTATGATCGCGTTCCAGCAAGACTTCGTTACGGTCGATAGAAACCACTTCACCGGTATCCTCGTCTACGAAATCTTCCGTCCAGGTTTTCAAAACGCGGGCCGCCAGTTTCCTGTCTACAACTTTCTTCAGCGTATTTTTGGTAGCTTCTACTTCTTCAGAGAGTCCGAAGAGGTCCAGGATATCCTTGTCCGAGCCATAGCCGATAGCGCGAAGCAGGGTAGTCACCGGGAATTTCTTTTTACGATCGATGTAAGCGTACATCACCGCGTTTACGTCGGTGGCAAACTCGATCCATGAGCCTTTGAAAGGAATGATACGGGCTGAATACAATTTTGTACCGTTCGTGTGTTTGCTCATGGCAAAGAACACACCGGGAGACCGGTGAAGTTGCGATACGATAACACGTTCGGCGCCATTGATCACGAATGATCCTTTCTCTGTCATATAGGGAATATTGCCCAGGAAAACCTCCTGTTCAATAGTTTCAAAATCTTCGTTGTCCTCGTCGTTGCAGGTAAGGCGAAGTTTTGCTTTCAGCGGAACGGAGAAAGTAAGTCCCCGGTCGATGCATTCGTCTACGTTGTACTTGGGAGGATCGATGGTGTAGTCAACGAATTCCAGCACGAAATTTTCGCGAGAGTCGCTTATCGGAAAGTTCTCGGCGAAGACCTTGTAAAGACCTTCGTTTTGTCTTTTTTCCGCGGGGGTTTCGATTTGTAAAAAATCTTTGAATGACTGGAGTTGAAGATCCAGAAAGTCGGGATAGTCAAGGACTCTCTCGCTTGAAGAGAAATCGATTCTACCGTTTATAGTCTTCTTTGTCAAGGTAATTAACGTTTAAGTTCTGTGATCCTGGACGAGAACAATAGAAAAACAACAGTTGTTTCAGGCATAAATGGGAATAGACCCCGTCCCGATCGTAAGATCCGTACACGGGGTCTAACCGAAAATTGTTAGACGGTTCCCTTTGCCTTTCAAGAAGATTATTTCAACTCAACGTCGGCACCTGCCTCGATAAGTTGTTTCTTCAGGTTTTCAGCTTCGTCTTTAGGTAAGCCTTCTTTTATCGTTTTGGGAGCTCCATCTACCATGTCTTTAGCTTCTTTCAGGCCAAGTCCGGTAAGTTCCTTCACTAACTTCACGATTTGAAGTTTGTTAGCGCCCGCAGCTTTTAATACTACGTCGAAATTGGTTTTTTCTTCTACAGCGGCAGCACCACCGCCTGCACCGGCTGCAGGTCCTGCTACAACAGCAGCAGCAGCAGGTTCAATGCCATATGTTTCTTTTAAGTAAGAAGCTAATTCGTTAACTTCTTTAACAGTGAGTTCAACCAGTTGATCTCCGAGTGCTTTGATGTCGGCCATTTTAGTAAAGTTTAATTAATTCTGTTGTTCGATAATTATTTAGTTCCACGTTCTTCCAGCGCCTTAACCAGGCCGGCCACCGTATTCTTTCCGCTAAGCAGCGCAGAGATAACATTTTTGGCCGGAGATTGCAGCAAGGAAATTACTTCGCCAATGAGTTCGTTCTTAGACTTGAGCTCACTGAGCATGTTCAGGTTCTCATCCCCTATAAAAAGGGCGGAGTCGATAGAGGCAGCTTTCAACACGGGTTTGCCATCGAGTTTCCTGCGAAATTCTTTGATCACCTTTGCCGGTGTGTTACCGATTTCCCGGGAGAAGATCACTCCGGAGAAACCATGTAAGGTCTCGAATAAAGGTTTGTAGTCAACCGCTGTGTTTTTTTCAAGGGCTTTGCGGATAAGGGTGTTTTTATACACCTTATACTCCACGCCGTTCTTGAAACACATCCTTCTGAATGTATTTACCTGGTCAACCGTAAAACCGGATGCGTCGGTAATATAGAAGTGCGTGTTAGCTGCAAACTTCGTTGTAAGCTCGTCTATAATTTGTTCTTTTTCTTCTCTGGTCATGTCGTTAATAGCTTAAATGCCAGCAACTGAATTTGTATCAATTGTAATTCCCGGGCTCATTGTAGTAGACAAGGTGATACTTTGGAAGTAAGTACCCTTTGCCGAAGCCGGTTTCAGTTTTGCGACAACATTGATCATTTCTGCTACGTTGTCCCGGATTTTATCAGCCGAGAAGGAAGCTTTTCCAACGCTCACATGAATGATTCCTTGTTTATCAATTTTGAAGTCGATCTTACCGGCTTTTACTTCTTTCACCGCTTTACCGACTTCGAGTGTAACAGTTCCTGATTTTGGATTTGGCATCAGACCGCGGGGGCCGAGGATTTTACCCAGTTTACCCACCTTTGCCATAACTGTAGGAGTACAGATGATTACATCGACATCTGTCCATCCGCCTTCGATTTTCTGAAGGAATTCATCTAAACCGACATGCTCGGCACCTGCATCTTTTGCTTCCTGAACTTTATCAGGAGTACAAAGAACCAATACACGTACGAGCTTACCGATACCGTGGGGCAACGCCACAACACCTCTGACCATCTGATCCGACTTTTTAGGATCGACTCCTAAACGGATATCAACATCAACGGAGGAATCGAACTTCGCAAAAGTTATTTCCTTTACGAGCTTTGAAGCATCTTCGAGGGAATACTCCTTCTCAGGATTGTATTTCGCAAGGACTGCTTTTCTGTTTTTAGAAATTTTCGCCATCGCTTTAATTATTTATCCCAAGGGGGTGTTCCGGATACTGTAATACCTAAACTTCTCGCCGTACCTGCCACCATTTTCATAGCGGATTCAACCTTAAATGCATTAAGGTCAGGCATTTTTGTTTCTGCGATCGTCTTAACCTGATCCCAGGTAATTGCACCAACCTTTACCCGGTTAGGCTCTGCGGATCCTTTTTGTTTTTTAGCGGCATCTAAAATCAACACGGCTGCGGGAGGGGTTTTGATAACGAAGTCAAACGACTTGTCGTTGTAGATACTTATCAAAACCGGCAATATTTGCCCTTGCTTATCCTGAGTACGTGCGTTGAACTGCTTGCAAAAGTCCATGATATTAAGACCCTTGCTACCCAACGCAGGTCCTATCGGAGGTGCAGGATTTGCCTGTCCGCCTTTAACCTGTAATTTCAGATAACCTATAATTTGTTTTGCCATGTTATCTTAATCTAGCTTTTCAACCTGCATATAACTTAATTCAACCGGTGTGTTCCGGCCGAAGATTTTCACCATTACATTGAGTTTTTTCTTGTCTTCAAAAATCTCCTCAACTGTTCCGGTAAATCCGCTGAATGGACCATCCATTACTTTCACGGACTCACCTTTAATAAATGGTGTGTCGAGTTTTTCCTCGAATTCGTCAATCTCATCAACTTTACCGAGAATCCTGTTCACCTCTGATTGACGAAGAGGAACTGGATCCTTGGAAGCCCCGGTGCCGTTGTTACCGAGAAACCCAATCACGCCCGGAATGCTATTGACAGCGTGGTGAGCTTCCCCGTTGGAGAGATCTGCAGAGATGAGAACATAGCCCGGAAAGAAATTCCTTTCTCTCACGCGCTTTTTACCGTTTCTCATTTCGTATACCTTTTCAGAAGGGATCAATACCTGCGGTATAAAATCCGTCAGTTTTGAGCGTTCGATCTCAGTCTCCAGGTAGGATTTAACCTTTTTTTCCTGGCCACTGACGACCCTGAGAACATACCATTTCAGCTCGCCCATTACCTTCTGCATTAAAATTCTTTATAAAACCACTGAAGGCCTGTTTTGAATACCCAATCAATAGCACCAATCACCAGCGCAAAAATCGTCGATGCCACCAATACAAGGATAGCACTACCCTGCAACTCACTGTACTTGGACCAAGTCACCTTGTTCTTGATCTCATCCCAGGATTCTGCGATATAGGTTCTTAACTTCTCCATTGATTAATATTTGCACGGGTGGAGAGACTCGAACTCCCAGCCAATGGTTTTGGAGACCACTACTCTACCAATTGAGCTACACCCGTTTTTAATGCCTAAATTCCGGCCTTTTGACCTTGCTTTAGCGGGAACTACTCAAACTCCTGAGCCGCACCCATGTACCTCAGCCCAAAAGGACTGCAAAGGTAAAACAATAGACCAGAAAACAAAAGCGTTCCCGAAAAATTTCAGAAACGCTTTGTGTGTTGAATATCAGTTAATTAGTCCAAAATTTCAGTTACCTGACCGGATCCAACTGTACGGCCACCCTCGCGGATCGCGAAACGAAGACCTTTCTCCATGGCGATCTTGTTGATCAATTCCACGTCGATCGAGATGTTGTCACCAGGCATAACCATTTCTACACCTTCAGGAAGTTTAACCTCACCGGTAACATCCGTTGTGCGGAAATAAAACTGAGGACGGTACTTATTAAAGAAAGGAGTATGACGACCACCTTCTTCTTTTGAAAGAACGTAAACTTCAGCTTTGAACTTCGCGTGCGGCTTCACTGAACCTGGCTTGCAAATAACCATTCCGCGGCGGATTTGCTCTTTTTCAATACCACGGAGCAAAAGACCTACGTTATCACCTGCTTCACCTCTATCCAGGATCTTGCGGAACATTTCCACACCCGTAATAGTAGACTTGAGGTTTTCAGCGCCCATACCCAGGATCTCAACGGCATCACCGGTGTTAATCACACCACGCTCGATTCTTCCCGTAGCCACTGTTCCACGACCTGTGATTGAAAACACATCTTCAACAGGCATAAGGAAATCCTTATCGATCAAACGAACCGGCAACGGAATATGCTCATCCACAGCCTTCATCAGTTCTTCCACTTTAGCAACCCATTTTGGCTCACCGTTCAGTGCACCAAGCGCAGAACCTCTGATAACCGGCATAGTATCACCAGGGAAACTGTAATAGGTCATCAACTCGCGGACTTCCATTTCCACAAGATCCAACAATTCCTCGTCGTCCACGAGATCCACTTTGTTCATAAAAACAACAAGTGCAGGTACACCTACCTGGCGAGCAAGAAGAATGTGCTCGCGGGTTTGTGGCATCGGACCATCAGTCGCAGCAACAACCAGGATCGCACCGTCCATCTGAGCAGCACCTGTTACCATGTTCTTCACATAGTCAGCGTGACCCGGACAATCGACGTGAGCATAGTGCCTGTTTTCCGTAGCGTACTCCACGTGCGAGGTGTTGATCGTAATACCCCTTTCCTTTTCTTCAGGAGCATTATCGATTGAAGAGAAATCGCGCATTGACGCGAGACCTTTAGATGCAAGAACTTTTGTAATTGCAGCAGTCAGAGTTGTTTTACCATGATCGACGTGACCAATTGTACCCACGTTTACGTGTGGTTTTGAACGATCAAATGTTTCTTTAGCCATATTTGAAAATCCCAGTTAAAAGTTTAAAGTATAGTGTTTAGTAATTAAATGTTCCTAATTAAAATCTTCTTCATCCAAGAAGAACTACACCCCAAACATTTTAAGCCTTTCGAATAAGGGTTTGCTTATGCCTAATTATAATTCCCGCGACATCCAAGATTCGCTACGTCTCAGACTTTGTCATTCCGTCTTTCCTTCCGACCGTTTTACGGCTGCCTCACATGACACCTCCGTTCAACAGCACCATCGTGTTGAGCTGTTGATGAGGATTGAACTCACGACCTCTTCCTTACCAAGGAAGTGCTCTACCACTGAGCTACAACAGCCTAGTGCGGTAATCCGTTATCCGTTAGCTGTTATTCGTATTTCCTACGGATAACCAAATAACCTTAACAGATAACGGCTCCAAAGAGCGGGAGACGAGGCTCGAACCCGCGACCTATAGCTTGGAAGGCTATCGCTCTACCAACTGAGCTACTCCCGCATTGTATCCGCCATAGCTTTAGCGACGGCGGCATTGTATCCGCCATAGCTCCTAGCGACGGCGGCATTGTATCCGCCATAGCTTTAGCGACGGCGGCATTGTATCCGCCATAGCTCCTAGCGACGGCGGATCGATATTTTTCAAACACTCAAAACTCAAAGAACCTGCTCGCCCGCCATAGCTCTAGCGACAGCGGGCTTTTTTATCACCCGCCATAGCTTTCGCGACGGCGGGGGGGCAAACTTGCTTTAGGCTTTCGTTTTCCCGTCGTCCGCCGTCGCCAAGGCTATGGCGGACACTGTGGGGGAAATAGGATTCGAACCTATGAAGTCATAAGACAACAGATTTACAGTCTGTCCCAGTTGGCCGCTTTGGTATTCCCCCGGCTCTATAAATCTCAATTTTAAAGAACGAATGAAAAGCCCCTTTCGGGGCTTTTTTAAAAAGAGAGTGCAAAATTATACGCTTTTCCACTTTTTCAAAACTTAAACAGAGATTTTCGCAGATATTGATAATATCTTCACATCCGATAAATAAGGCAGGAAGTTTAAATGCTGCAATTTGGCCTACATGGCGATAATTTCCATGATTATGCCATCTCCAAATTCTTTTTTGAACAACGCCAGCACCTCCGTCTTATGCAGGGAGAAATCGTGCCGCATAGTTGGAGAATCAAATTCAACGAATAATACTTTATTCTTTATGTAAACCTTTTTCGTGCGTTTGGCAATCGGTTTGCCCACCAGGCGTTCCCAGGAGCCTATCAGATTAGCCTCGTCAAATTTGCTGGTCAGCCGGTAAGAGTTCAGCATATCACGGATAGCCTGGCCGACTGATTGAAACTCTCCTTTCTTGTTACTCATAGCCGCCTATTTTGCCGTTTTCAATAGTAAAGATAACTGCTTCAGCCTGTATTTGATCCAGAAGCCCCTTCGTCCGGTCAGGGCGGGCATCTGTTATAAACAACTGGCCCAGGTCCGTCCCCATCAGTTCCAGGAGCCGCGCGATCCGGAAGTCATCCAATTTATCAAAAATATCATCCAGCAGAAGGATCGGTTTGAATCCTTTGTAAGTCTTCAGTATGTCAAACTGCGCCAGCTTCAACGCGATGACAAATGACTTTTGCTGACCCTGTGACCCAAGACGCTTAATATCACCGTTGCCCAGGGTGAAATGATAATCGTCACGGTGGATTCCAAAACTGGTTCGCTGCAGGGCAAGGTCTTTTTGCCTGCTTTGGAGAAGCCCCGCGACGAAATCGCGGTCGTTCAGTTCAGACACATAAGCCAGGTCCGTGTGCTCGTTTTCATTCACAATAAACCGGTAGAACTTCCTGAAAACGGGGATAAATTCCTGTACGAACGCTTTCCTCTTCTGATGGATCGCCTGGCCGAACCTCACCAGGGCATCGTCGAAAGATTCAACTGCCAGCCAGTCAACCGCCCCTCTTTCAAAGGACATTTTAAGAAGGCTGTTGCGCTGCTTCAATACATGGTTATACTGAATCAGGTCTTCCAGGTAGCGGCTATCCAATTGGGAGATGATGCTGTCGAAAAATTTCCTCCGCTCGTCGCTTCCATCCTTCACCAGGTCGACATCGTCAGGGGCGATAAGGATTACCGGATATTTTCCGATGTGTTCGCTCAATTTCGGGTAGTCGTATAAGCCTTCCCGGAATATTTTTTTTGATCCTGTCTGGACGCCGGCGGCTACTTCGTTCAGGGATGAACCGATCCGGAATCCTCCTTTGATCATAAAACCGGCCTGCTCATGGAGGATGCAGTACTGGTCGGAAGGCGAAAAAGCGCTCCGGGTGAAAGACAAATAAAAAATTGCGTCCAGCAGGTTTGTTTTACCGCTTCCGTTTTTACCCACCAAAACATTGATCCGGGAAGGAAAATTAAGGTTAACCTCCTCATAGTTCTTAAAATTCAGAAGTTGAAGGTTTTCAAGCCACATGAGGAATTACCGGGAAAGTTTGGCGAATGTTCGTTTGGGGATTAATTTCGCAACTCGGATCAAAAATAGGGATATGCCTACGACAACCAAAGCGAAGAACGAACCCATGGTAGCTAAAAAGAGCGACAACGTTGAATTTTCCAAGGAGACCTACCTGTACTGGTATGAGAGCATGCAGTTGATGCGAAAGTTCGAAGAGAAAGCGGGTCAGCTTTACGGGATGCAGAAGATCAAAGGTTTCTGCCATTTGTACATCGGGCAGGAGGCCTGTGCTTCCGGCGCCGTGACAGCTCTTCGCAAAGGCGATAAATGGATCACCGCTTATCGTGATCACGGACATCCCCTGGCGCTTGGTACCGACCCCAAGGCTATTATGGCGGAACTTTACGGAAAGGAAACGGGAACCACCAAAGGTAAAGGCGGCTCCATGCACATATTTGATAAGGCTGTTGGATTTATCGGAGGCCATGGTATTGTCGGAGCGCAGGTTCCACTCGGTGCCGGGATCGCTTTTGCTGAAAAATATAATAAGACGGGTAACCTGTGTATCTGCTATATGGGGGACGGAGCGGTTCGTCAGGGTGCGTTTCATGAAACGTTGAACCTGGCCATGCTCTGGAAGCTTCCCGTGATTTTTGTGATCGAAAACAACGGATATGCCATGGGGACATCTGTACAACGTTCTTCGAACGTGACAGACCTGTATACGCTGGCTGATGCCTACGATATGCCCTCTGAACCTGTCGATGCGATGAAGCCTGAGGAGGTACATAAGTCGGTTGCCCGTGCAGCCGAGCGTGCAAGAGCCGGCGAGGGTCCTACCCTCCTGGAATTCAGGACTTACCGCTACAAGGGGCATTCCATGTCCGACCCTCAAAAATACCGCACCAAGGACGAGGTGGAACAATATAAACAACGCGACCCGGTAGAAGTAGTGAGGAAGACCGTGCTGGAACGAAAGTTCGCAACCGAAAAAGAACTTGATGCGATCGATGAAAAAATCGTAGCCCAGGTAGAGGAAAGCGTAAAATTCGCGGAAGAGTCCAAGTTCCCTGATCCCTCTGAAGCATTGACCGATGTTTATGTTCAGACGGATTATCCGTTTATTATGGATTAGCCTCCCTTTTGTTTAGAATCATCTAATTTGTAGTTTTGCGCCCCGTCTTTACGGACGGGTTGATTTATACAGTGCACATAATGAACCCGATTCCCGCGGCATGCTGCGGAAACAACATTGAAAACAATGGCTAAAAAGGAAGAACACAAACACGAACTTCTCGAGAACCCGGAAGCGCTTAAGGAGAAGTTGGCTGGTGCGGAAAGCTGGCTGGAAAGCAACCCGAAGACGGTAATCGGTTTTGCTGCCGCCATTCTGCTGCTCGTCGGAGGATACTTCGGTTTCCAGTATTATAAACAATCGCAGAATGTCCTGGCGCAGAAAGAAATGTTCCAGGCTGTTTTCTATTTTGAATCCGATAGTCTTGACCGGGCATTGAACGGGGATGGTAACAACCTCGGTTTCCTGAATATTGTTGAAGACTACGGCATCACGGATGCCGGGAATCTTGCCAATTATTACGCTGGTGTCTGCTACCTGAAACAAGGAAAGTATGAACTGGCCAGGCTTTTCCTCGAAGACTTCAGTTCCAGTGACCTGCTGGTTCAGGCCCGCGCCTATAGCCTTATCGGGGATAGCTATATGGAAGAGCAGAAGTACGAGGAAGCGGCGAACTTTTACAGCAAAGCCGCGAACTATGAGCCGAACAAATATTTTTCTCCTTCCTACCTCATGAAGGAAGCGCTGGCGTACGAAAAATTGAATCAGAACGACAAAGCGAAAGCGGCGTACGAAAAAGTAATCACGCAGTATTGGGATTCGGGTGAATTTCAAAACGCCAGGAAATTAAAAGCCAGGCTGGAAAGCAATTCATAGGTACCATTGAATTACATCTTGAGGGATAGCTATCTATCCCTTTTTTGTTGATAAACATTTTGAAGCACAAAATAACCGGAAATGGCAGGACCACTGAAGTCGGGAAAAGCGAAGACAAAGGTCAATTTGTCCAAGAAGAAATTCGCCATTCTTGTGGCAGAATGGAACGAGGAGATAACGGGTTCGTTGTATACCGGTGCTTTCACAAGTCTGCTTGAACATGGAGTAAAAAAGTCCAACATCGTCCGTAAGAACGTACCTGGAACATTTGAATTATCGCTGGGTGCGCTGCTGATGGGTGAAAAGAAGGATATAGATGCCGTTATCTGCCTGGGTTGTGTGATCCAGGGTGAAACGCCGCACTTTGATTACATCTGCCAGGCGGTAGCTTATGGTATTACGGAGGCGGGTTTAAAAACACGCAAGCCGGTGATCTTTGGCGTGCTTACAACATTGAACAAGCAACAAGCCCTCGATAGAGCCGGTGGCAAATATGGCAATAAGGGAGAAGAAGCTGCGATAACAGCGATAAAGATGCTGGATCTCTGAAACTCTCACACCGTTCCAACACAGCCTGCAACTTCAAATCAGCAGACACTTCCATAACTTACAACCATAAAAAAAGGCATCCCTGAGGTGCCTTTTTTTATGAGCCACATGTGGCGTTACATATTCTTTACGATTTCCTGGCCGAACTCTGAACATTTAAGCAGGGTCGCACCTTCCATCAACCGGTGAAAATCATACGTTACTCTTTTGTTAGCGATAGATGCTTCCAGCCCTTTATAGATCAGGTCAGCTGCCTCCAGCCATCCCATGTACTCGAACATCATCACACCCGAAAGAATGACGGATCCCGGATTTACTTTATCCTGCCCTGCGTACTTTGGCGCCGTTCCATGGGTCGCTTCGAAGATAGCATGACCGGTCATGTAATTCACATTACCACCCGGCGCGATACCTATACCACCCACAATGGCAGCTAGTGCATCCGAGATATAATCGCCGTTGAGGTTCAGCGTTGCCACTACGGAATATTCATCCGGGCGCAACAAGATCTGCTGGAGGAATGCGTCCGCAATTGCGTCCTTGATGATCAGCTTATGCCCGTCTTTATTGATGACCTGCCATGGACCGCCGTCGAGGTCAACTGCTCCAAATTCGTTCTTGGCTAAAGCATAACCCCAGTCGCGGAAACCACCTTCCGTGAACTTCATGATGTTTCCCTTATGCACCAGGGTTAAGCTTGGCTTTTTATGCTCAAGCGCAAACTTCAGGGCCGAGCGAACCAGTCTTTCTGTTCCTTCTTTGGAAACAGGCTTGATACCGATCCCGGATGTTTCCGGAAAACGAATCTTCTTGTAACTCTTGGGAAAGTTATCTTTCATCAGCTGCATGAACTTCTTGTTTTCATCGCTGCCTTCCTGAAACTCGATCCCGGCGTAAATGTCTTCCGTATTTTCGCGGAAGATGACCATATCGGTCTTGTGCGGTTCTTTAACAGGTGAGGGAACACCTTTGAACCACCGTACGGGACGGACACAGGCATAGAGGTCCAGTTCTTGTCTCAATGCAACATTGAGGGATCGGATGCCACCGCCGACAGGTGTGGTAAGCGGCCCCTTTATTCCGACGAGGTATTCTTTAAAAACATTGAGCGTCTCTTCCGGCATCCAGCTACCGGTTTTATTAAAAGCTTTTTCACCAGCCAGAACTTCCTTCCAGTTGATCTTCCGTTTGCCTTTGTAAGCCTTCTCTACTGCCTTATCAAAAACAAGTTGGGATGCAGGCCAAATATCAACTCCCGTACCGTCTCCCTCAATAAACGGAATAGTTGGATTATCAGGAACATTAAGCTTTCCGTTACTGATGCTAATTTTCTGATCGCTCATTTTAATATCTTTTTATTGTTAATTATGAAAGTTGCCCTTTTTTGAGCGCGGAAAATTATGAAATTAAGGTCAGAAATGAAGATATTTTTGTCTGTCAGGGCGTTTATTTGTTGAGTGGATAGTTAATATGAGAACCTTCAGCCTGCTTATTGTTTTTCTTTTTCTTGTCGGTTTTGACGACCATGTCCAAAGCAGTGATAAGGTCTGTCTTTCCGCTGAGGAAAAGAAGTTATACGACCTGATCATGGCGTACCGGAAGGCAAACAAACTTCCTCCCATTCCACTTTCTGCGGGATTAAGCCTGGTTGCGCAGACGCATGCGCGGGACCTTTCGGCTAACTATACGTTCAACCCGAAAAACAAGTGTAATCCCCATAGCTGGTCGCAAAAGGGAAAATGGGAGTCTTGCTGTTACACGAACGATCACAAGAAGGCCAGCTGTATGTGGAATAAGCCCAGGGAGATCGCCGGTTACCCGGGATATGGTTTTGAGATCGCATACTACAGTTCCCTGGGAGCAAATGCCCAGGAAGGAATCGACGGCTGGAAAATAAGTCCGGGACATAATCCGCTGCTGATCAATAGCGGTACCTGGGAAAAAGTGACGTGGAAAGCGATCGGGATCGGTATTTATAAAGAATACGGGCTGGTCTGGTTTGGAGAAGAAGCGGACGGAATCGCCCCGGAGGTATGCCGGTGAGGTCCGGATTGAAAATAAATTCCCAAAAATAGAAAACCACGGATCGGCCAGCCCTCGAAAACGGGCTGAATGGGCACTTTAGCTCCTGGCGTGGGAATTGGTAAGGTATCATCAAACAATATGTTTATGATACTCCAGTTCTTCTTCAAAAGACTTTCGGTAGAAAAACAGGTTTTATACCTTAAGAAAAAAGGTGTTGCGTTAGGAACGCGGGTAAAAAACGGTCGTACGATTTACATCTATATGCTTCGCGACCTTTTCGTGGAAGTTATTTACAAGGATGACAACACGGAGGAAGCTCCGGAAAAGATAAATATGCTGAGGGGTTTGAAAAACCTGAACGACTACCTGGAAAGCGAATTCAAGGCAAGTTTCTAACGCCTATTTTTTGCCGAGAACCTTCGCCATCGTTTCGCCTATCTCCGCCGGGGATTCAACGACGTGGATCCCACATTCTTTCATGATCTTCATTTTAGCGGCCGCCGTATCATCTGCTCCGCCGATAATCGCTCCCGCATGGCCCATTCTTCGCCCGGGAGGAGCGGTTTGACCCGCAATAAATCCAACTACTGGCTTTTTGTTTCCGTTCTCCTTTATCCAGCGTGCAGCCAGGGGTTCGTAATTTCCACCGATCTCGCCGATCATTACAATCGCATCGGTTTCAGGATCATTCATTAATAATTCAACAGCATCTTTGGTTGGTGTTCCGATGATCGGATCGCCGCCAATACCAATCGCTGTGGAGATACCCAAACCAGCCTTCACGATCTGATCGGCTGCTTCGTAGGTCAATGTTCCCGACTTGGACACAATTCCGATCCTTCCCTTTTTGAATACGAATCCGGGCATAATACCCACTTTCGCTTCACCAGGTGTAATAACACCCGGGCAGTTCGGACCGATCAGTGTCACCCCTTTATTCTGAAGGTACTTCTTCGCGATCATCATGTCCTTTACGGGGATACCTTCCGTGATGGTAACGATAACCTTGATGCCGGCGTCGGCAGCTTCCATGATTGCATCCGCCGCAAAGGCAGGCGGCACAAAAATGATGGTTACATCGGCTCCTGTTTTCTCAACCGCCTCCTTCACCGTATTGAAAACAGGCCTTCCCAGGTGTTCTGTTCCGCCTTTTGCTGGCGTTACTCCACCAACCACGTTCGTTCCGTACTCAATCATCTGACCTGCGTGAAACGATCCTTCGGAACCGGTGAAACCCTGAACAATAACCCGGGAATTTTTATTTACCAATACGCTCATGGAAAATTGATTTATGCTTTTGAGAAGCACAAAATTAGGATAATATAGCTTTTGACCAAACCCGGACGTAAACAAGAAAAGCTTTCCCTTTTCGGAAAGCTTCTCCGGCGCGAATGCGATCCTGATTATTTTTTAGGAGGCGTCTTTATACCATTCCGCAGCAGGAAGTTTTCATAGTCTTCTTTATACTCCGGAACATCAGGGGCCAGTTTGATAGCCTTCTGGAAATATGAAATGGCATCAATGAGCAATCCGTTCTTTTCAAAAAAACCGGCAACAAAAAAGTTGTTAAGGGCATTTTGTTCGGACGTCTGTTCCGCGATTTCCTTCAGCTCGTTACTGATCCTGGCTTTATCCGCTTTCGACAATTTTTTAAGGGTGTAATCGTCGGATACTTTCCGTTTATTCACCTTGGAGTAGACGGTCACAAGAATGTTGTCTTCGTTTTCGAAGTTCCTGTCGGCAAGGTTGACTACCACGAAATTTTCGGTCGACTCCATCGAGTTCAACTCGTCGCCGAACATACTCTTGAAGGTTACCACGTAGGGGCTCAGGGCCTTGTCATATTCCCAGGTAATGGTTACATCATTGCCATATACGACAGCCAGTTCCGCCCTTGGCAGAAAGACCTTTATGTTGTCCACACCCCTGTCAACCGCACCGGTAGCCGCCAGGTTATTTTTAGGCCCCGTGTTGGCACTTAATATAAAATCCGTGTACTTATTCAGCACGCTTGTCCCGCCCTTCACCTGGCCTTCCAGGTCACGCACCTTATACTTACCCGATTTTTTGACTTCCAATGGTTTACCGCTCGAGTGAACAAGCCCGAGGTACGAGTTCTCCGAAACACGGAGTTCATCGGCGGACTTTATGCTTGACCCGACTTTAACCTGCTGCCAGCTTTCGCCCGATTTCAATTCGTTCTTTCCCTTATTAACGAGCACTTTGAAAGCATATTCCTGTGCCTGAACCTGGCCTAAAGCCGCCACACACAATAAAACGCCAACTGCTAACCTGCCTGATTTCATGGGTCTTAAATTAAAGTTTCCTGAATTGCCTTACGGTAAAATCCACTTTTGGATGCTGTTTCGGGTCGGATTTTTCGCGACTGACGAAACAAGTCTATAAAAATAAGACAATCCGCCACAATTGTACATCCCCTAAAATAGGGAAAGCCGCGAACACGGCTTTCCCCTCTCGAGTAAAATTTTGATTTTTCCTATTTTATGCGGTGCCTGATCAGGAATTCGTCGTAGGCTTCTTTGTAAGTAGGTACGTCTGGCGCAAGTTTGATCGCTTCCTCATAGGCAGTAATGGCATCGATCAGAAGGTTGTTCTGCTCATAGAAACCGGCCAGTATAAGTTTATTCAAAGCCGTCTGTTCCGACACATCTGTGCTGATTTCGCCGATCGATTTTTTCACACCGGCAAGTTCGGCCGGAGCAAGTTTTTTGATGAGGTGCTGCTTCGATACCAACTTCGGGTCAGCCTTGGATCTCACCTCGACGAGGATAGCATTTTCCTTCGCATATTTCGGGTCGTTCAGATCGATTTGGAAACTGCTTTCCGGGATATCAAACTTCATCAGTTCATCGTCAAACATATTTCGCAGTGTGATCGTGTAGGGACCGGCGACCTTCGATCCGTCCCAACTCACGGTGGCGATGTTATTATAGATGCCTGCGTGCTGGTTTTCAGGCAACATCAGTTTAATGGCATAATTTTCACCACGGTCCACCGCCCCTGTCGCGCTCAACCTGTTCTTCTTCGCCTCGGGCGAGTTACTGCTAAGAATAAAGTCCGTGTATTTATTGAGTACACCTGATCCTCCGCCAACTCTTTTTTCCAGGTCCGAGACCTTGTAGTTACCCGCCTGTTTCAGTTCCAGGGGTTTGCCGAGAGTGGACACGAGGCCTATATAGGCGTTTTCACTTAGCTTCAGTTCGTCATCTTTTTTCAGGCTGGCACCGGTTTTAAGAGGATGCCAGTCCGCTCCGATCTTTACTTCATTGCTTCCCTTATTCGCGAGAACCTTGAAGGCATAATCCTGACCAAACGCAACGGACGATATCAGGGTGAAGACGAGAAGGGTAATTTTTATCTTTTTCATATGATGTAGATTCAGACGGAGGTCAAAATTAAGGTTTTTTAACTATTCGGGGGTTAATACTTCCTCCTCCTTCTTGGTAAACGAAAACCAGCCAACAATCTTGAAAAACAGGTTCTTAAGGACGCTCATGTATACTTCGTACACATCGCCGACCAGCGCAACGGCCGCCAGCGTGAGCGTGATGTTCAGTTTGAACGCGTACCAGTGAAAGATAAAGACCATTAAAGCGGAGTACAATACCAGCTGTATCAACTGAAGTAATTTTGTAATGCCGTCGTACCAAAGCGGCAAGTTGGTGTTAATGAGCGAAAATAATGCCACGTTGAGAAGGCAAAAAACGACAGCCATAAGGACTTCTTGCCAGTCCGCCATCTGATTGACATAATCTTCGTTGAGGATCATGGAAACAATATTGGCATGAACGACCGCTCCGAACATATCAGGATTGGCTTTACCGGCCATTTTTTTATTCAGCGGTGTATAAAATTTATCTCCCCAGGATGGGTCGCCCAGGTAATCGCCGAGAAATCCGAATATGACGATCTTGTCCTTGATCATCTCCGGCACGAAGTTTTCCGTAAATACGTCCTGGACATCCAGTGTAAAAAACATCTGGTGATAATTCGTCGATCCGAAGATATCAAACACATTACCCCTGTAGTTGATGACTTCCGAGTAGTTGCCCCTGCTAAGGAATTTTTTGGTTTTGACGGAATCGTAAGCCATCGCCATTTCCACGGAAAACGCCCGGTGAACTTCCGACTTGATTTTGATCTGGGGATTGAATGTGCGGCAAGTCTTAACGTCATCCTGGAAGGCTGCATCTGTTTCCAGGCTTGCGAATCCGTCGCGATAAGCATAGTCGAGAAAGATCGCATCCGACCTTCGTAGCGAATCAAATGTATTCGCGTCGAGCAGGGTATCGCGCTGGAGGACCTTGCTTACCAAAATGACATTGCCCGCTTCCCTGATCGCGTCGCTAAGCATCAGGTTACCGAGGGTATCGAGCAGTTTCGGGCAGTTTACCGTGTCCCGCAACCCGGAGCTGCAGTCAAAAAAACTATCGATCCCGATAACCCTGGGCTTATGCCTGCTGATGATCCGGATCTGCTCGGCTATTTCCCGTCTCCCGAGATTCCCGATGTTGATGATCAAAATGTTTTCGTCAACCTTGGGATCATCGCGCAGACTCGAGAATACATAGTCAGTCAGTTCAACATCAGAAAGTGCTGTTCCGATAGAATCGAATGCATTGAAAATATTAAGCTTTGTCAGCCCGAATAGTCCCCACATAGCCAGGAAGACAAAGGCGGTTGCAATCGTGCAATCGAGCCAAAATTTTCTCATGTTGATAGAAGATGTATCAGGTAAATTTAGAAATTTAACGCGGCATTCCTACGTAACGATTGAAGCACACGATCAAACCGAGATTAAGTCTTACCGATTTTACCGAAGGTATCCTGAAAGGCGACAGGATCGTCCTCGGTCAGGCTATCACGCTGGTCGAAAGTAAACGTGAGGACGATCAGGATCAGGCTTCGCGTCTCCTTGAGAATGTACTAACGCGCACAGGAAAGTCGTTGCGTATAGGCCTTACCGGGGTACCGGGTGTTGGAAAGAGCACGTTCATCGAAGCGTTCGGAAAACATATTACCGGTAAGGGACTGAAACTTGCTGTGCTGACTATCGACCCCAGCAGCCCTGTTACAGGCGGGAGTATCCTGGGTGACAAGACAAGAATGGATGAACTTTCGAAGGATCCGATGGCCTTCATCCGGCCCACCGCCGCCTCTCATGCCTTAGGCGGAGTAGCGCATAAGACAAGAGAAGCTATGTTACTCTGCGAGGCCGCAGGTTTTGAGGTCATCCTGGTGGAGACAGTTGGCGTCGGACAATCGGAGATCGCGGTCAAAAACATGGTTGACTTCTTCCTTCTGCTTGTGCTGACCGGCGCCGGCGACGAACTTCAGGGAATCAAAAAAGGAATCATAGAGATCGCTGACGCCCTTGTGGTAACAAAAGCGGACGGCGACAACGTTACAAAATCCCTTGAGACACAGGCAATGTACAGGGAGGCATTGCATTTGTTTGCCGCTCCGGCATCCGGATGGCAAACCAGGGTTTTGACGTCTTCCGCTTATACCGGCGAAGGCATCGAGGAAGTTTACAACACGATTATGGAGTACCGGCAAGCAGTAACGGTGAACGGATTTTTCGCCGCAAACAGGCGTCAACAAAACGTTTCCTGGTTCCAGGAATATTTTTCCCAACTGTTGAACTCTGACATAGAGCATCATACTGCTGTCCGTACACTCCGGAAAACACTCGAAGCCGACGTTACGAATCTTACTCTATCATCGCACGCTGCAGCTGCGGAGCTTCTGGAAGCCTATCATCAGGCCATACGTGGTATCAGGTCCTGAAAATAAAACGCCGTCTCTACCTGTTCGACATGTCCATCGTCGCCTTTGCGCTGGTGTGTATACGTGCGTTTAACCACCACACCCGGCTCGACGAGTAACGGTTTTGAAAAAATTGGTCCGTCACAAACGAGGGTGTGGAATTCTCCGTTTTCGCCGCATACGTCGACACCGGGCTTCAGATTGTCCTTAAACGATAACTCAAGGATTTTACCGAGGTCGCCTTCACTGAACATAGAGGCGTTAGCGGAACAAATCATTGTTTTGAAACCAACGTGAATAAAATCCTCCCACAACACCTCTGTATCTATCTTCCAGATGGGAAAGTATGAAACAAGCCCGGAATCCTTTAACAGTCCCTCGCGGTAGTGGCGAAGATCCTCCAGGAATATATCGCCGAACACTACACCTTCGATACCCTGCCTGGCGCATTGCATATAAAATGATCTCATAAGCTTCGCATAAGACTCGGCACTTTGTCCCCTTAAATAAACCTTGACCAGGGGCAGACCGATGTTTTCCGCCTGCTGTTCGATCAGGGCCTCGCGGACACCATGCAGGCCTACGCGGCCGCTCTCCTCATCAATTATGGTATGCAGACTTATGACCTCATACTCTCCGGATGAAATCACCTTATATAATGCGAGCGCAGAATCTTTACCTCCGCTCCAGCTTATTGTTACTCTCTTTTTTAAAGCCATAGGGACAATGTCGGCAACCATTTTTGCAACAATAACCTTTTTTCAGATGATATGCCTCCGTAAAAACCACTAGACCGTTCTCCATGTAGTAAAAAACCTCGTCATCTTTCTTCTTGGTATTGTCGTCGTTTGCGCTCATTTAAAAACAAACTGTGTTGGACTGATTCCGGCGGTGAATGAAGTCTTGAATTCACCTGTCGAGCTGTAAATATATACTTTTCCCTCCGTTGCATAGTTCAGGGCATCGCCGATCCATATGTCGCCCGATGCCGGGTCAACTCCCAGTGCGTAGGTGCTGACCACATCACCGGCTTCAAAGAAAGGTTCTGCCGGCGCGTCTGTGGAAGTAACGGAAAACCGATACACACTCTTTCCCGAAGTATAGATCAGATTTTTCTTATCTGGGGTTATCGCAAGATCAGCGTCCGGATTGATATCCAGGTCGATGGTCTCCTCGACATCCAGGGTTGAGGGGTTTATTCGAAAAAGACCACCGTTGGATGCGCCAAAGTCACCTGTACAAATCACCCAAACCTTCCCGTCTGCATCGGTTGTCAACCCCGCAGGTCCGGAAGCGACGGTGAGCTGATCCACGAGCGTATTGTTGGAAGGATCTATTACCGCCACGGTGTTGGAAGCTCCGAAATTGTTGTTGGAAGCAAACAGGTAGTTACCTGCCCGGATCAGGTTATCAGTACCTTCATCCGTCGGTATTTTTTTTATCACCGAGTTATTTGTCAGATCGATAACAAGCACGTAAGAATCGATAAGGGAAAATCCCCCGTCTTCATAGGGTCCCCAGGCGGTCACATAAGCCTTGTTGCCGATCACTTCCAGGTATCTGGGTTTGTCAATCGCAATGTCTTCAATGGTACCCTGGCTTTCAAATGTATTGCCGTTCACTATTTCGATCTTGTTGTCCCCATTGATAACGATGTATCCGTTGTCGTCAGCAAACGTGAATGACTGAACAACATCCCCGGCAAACTCACCGGACGCATTTCGGAAGATATTCTGTTCGGTATCCCCTGACACAGGGTCATAATGGGTAATGGTTCCATTGGCCGATCCGAATCCGCCCTCATTAATAATAAATACTCCGCTTTCGTATTTCCCTTTCGGATTCGATTCGTCGTCGCATGCGCTTGCGATAAACACGAACGCCAGTAATAATGAAATTTTTGTTAAAAAAATCACAGCCGGGAAAGGTATTGGCCGCAACGGATTGTTCTCACTTTTTTGAATGTGCATTTTTTCGTGGATTTAAATTGTATAAAATTTTCAGCGAATAGTTTCTTCCAGGCATAGCCCTGCCGGAAAACATCATATAGGATGTATCGAAAATATTTTTGATGGTAACGCTTGCATCGAGCACATGACGGTCGAAAGTCCATTTCTTACCGATAGAAAAATCGACAAGAACAAAGGGATCAAGGGCATAGACAGAAGAGTTTGCCGCTTCGGTAAAGCGTTTGCCCGAATACTGAGCATAAATACCGGACGTCCATGTTTCGAAGGTTGATCCGAAACTTGCCGAACCGGTATGAACGGGTGTATAGATCAGTTGCTTTCCCACTACATCCTGCACCGGATCAAGTGTTTTTTTCGTTACAGAGCGTGTAAATTGATAGGCTGCATTTCCATGGAATATAAACCGGACGGCGTTGAATTTTGCCCCGATGCCTGTTTCAAAACCTCTAATATTTACCTCTTTGACGTTGCGTGGTCTGAACACACCGTTTTGGCCTGGAACCCACTGAATCCACTCATTGATATCCTGATAAAATCCAGACGCGTGAAGTTTAAGTTTATCTCCTCCCGAAAATTTAAGGCCCGATTCGGCGGCGTAGCTGGTTTCGGGGTTCAGATCTTTCCGGCCGGCATCCTTCCAGTAGCGATCGTTCATGGTAGGCGCGCGAAAGTTTTTGGAGCCGTTCATACGAAACTTCAGAAGGGCGCTTTCCTTTTCGAAGATGATCACATCGATACCTGCATAAGGCAGCGCGGGAGTTTGTACAGCTGTAATAAAGGGTTTCCGTAGACTCACCGACCCCGAGATCTTCTTAAAGCTTTTCTGAACGGATGCAGAAACGTCAACTCTGTCTTCAACGGGTTCGCCGCCATACTCCGGTATCTTGCCGATAATATGATTCCATTCCGTGGCCAACGAAAAATTCCACTGCTTTTTAAAAGAATACTGATGACTGGCTGAAGCGATCCAGCGGAGTATCTCGCTTTGCATTCCGTTGAACACGATCTTGTCATCTACCATTCCACCGCCGAATTTCAACAGTCCGAAACGGGCGTTCTGTTCGTATGCAATGATCAGCCTGTGATTATAATCCTGCTGTTCGTCCGTGCTTCCCGAGTTACCGACTGTTGGCTGTATCTCCCTGTCTGCGGCATGATACCAGTAGTCCAGTTTGATCTTCCGTGACGACGACCATTCATACTCAAGGTTTTGTACAAAACCCGTTTGCCAGAACGCGGCGTGTGCCTGGCGCTGGTCTCTTCCCGGAATGGGGAAGTCATTCTCCGACTGCAGGTGATAAAAGGACGATGTGAAATAAAACCTGCCGGCTTCAAAGGAAGTCTTCAGCGATGTAAAGTAGCGTCCGAAACTGCCGGCCTCCTGACTGACTGAAACAACGGGGGCTGATGACCGATGGGCTGATGAAAGCAATATTGAACCACCGAAGGCACCACTGCCGAAACGCGCGCTGCCGCCTCCGACATGTACCTGGACGCGGTCAAATGCTACGGCCGGCAAAATGGAGAAGTCGGCCTGGCCCAGGGAAAAGCTGTTGATATTGATGCCATTCCAGAGAACTGCGGTATGTGAGGGCGACGTGCCGCGCATGCTGATGCCGGACAACATACCATTACCATAGTTCCGGAAATAGAGAGGCAGCTGAAATGCGAGCAGTTCTCCCAGGTGCCGGGATTCCTGCTTTGCCTGCAATCCGCTATCGAGCAGAACCATGCGCGAGCCGGAAAGATATTTTTCTTCCGGCAAGCCATAAACGGTTACTACTTTTAACACAACAGAATCCCGTTGAGCCCTTGCGACAAAGGCTGAAAGCAGTACCGCGAAAATAATTACCGATCGCAAGTTCATAACAATGGATTTGCGACAGGTGTAAAACCAGATTTGCAGGGAGAGCGTTGGCTTCCGAACACTTCTGACCTTTCACCCGAAAGTCAAAAAATAATTATTGGATTTTACGGCAGGTCTCCTGGCTTTTCACGTTGCTGACGCCTTCCCATCGCCCGAAGGCAGACAGTGGCTAATGATGGTCAGCAACAAATTGTGAATTACAGTTGCGGGGACAGCTCCGGAATTAATTTTTTTATTGCACCGGTATTCCCTTTTAATCTTCTGATGTTGGTACAGCAGAAGAACCGCGAATCTGTTGCAAACATAGTCCGCAATTCCGGAATTGCAAAGTGAAGGATCGAAGTTCCTGTTTATGAAGACCGATTTGTCTAAATGACCTATAATTGCAACATGAAACAGATGACCGTTTTCTTTTGCCTTTGTTTGCTTGTATCCGCCTGCGACCGGAAAAACACCACACCATCTTTTACTTCCGAAAAAGATTCGCAGACCGCCCTTACCTATGCCGAAGGATTCAGCATACAATACCAGGGAAATGCCAAACTGGTTGAAGTGAAGTATCCGTTTCAGGGTGCAACCTCGGGTTATAAATACCTTTTGGTACCGAAAGGAGAATCTGTACCTGCTCACAGCCCGGATGTCAGGGTTGTTTCTGTTCCCATCGCTTCCATTGTGTGTACGTCGACGACCCATCTGCCACTGCTGGACTACCTGAACGAAAGCGATAAACTGACGGGCTTCCCGTCAACCGATTATATAAGTTCCGAAAAACTCCGGAAGCGTGTTGATGAAGGCCAGGTTAAAGAACTGGGAATGGATAAAGGTATCAACCTCGAAATACTTGCCATGCTAAAACCGGATATCGTTATGGGATACACCATGAACAGCGACTACGGCCAGTTCAAAAAAATGGAAGAGTTAAATATACCGGTTGTTATAAATGCCGAATACCTGGAAAAGCATCCGTTGGGTCGTGCGGAGTGGATAAAGTTCATGGCTCTTTTCTTCAATAAGGAAAAGCAAGCCGACTCTGTCTTTCGGGTTATTGAAAGGGGTTATCTTGAGATGAAGGCGTTAGCAGAAAAGGCAACTGACAGACCATCTGTTATGAGCGGTATTGTTTATGGTGAAGCCTGGTTTTTACCGGGGGGACAAAACTACGCATCCCGTATTCTGAAAGATGCCGCATGCCGCTATCTCTGGGAGGACGACCCCTCGAATGGTTTTTTGGAGCTGAGCTTTGAATCGGTCTATGAAAAGGCACACGATGCCGACCTCTGGATCGGTGTGGGAAATTCATCGTCGCTGAAAGAAATAGAGGCGGGGGATCACCGTTACACGCGGTTCAAGCCGTTTCAATCCAAAGCTATCTATACGTATGACGCGCGGAAAGGCGCGAAAGGAGGTAGTGAGTACCTGGAGCTCGGTTACTTAAGGCCCGACATTATTCTTACGGATCTTGTTAAGATAGCTCACCCCGAATTGTTACCGGATTACCAGTTGTATTTTCACCAACGGCTGGAGTAAGCACAGGGGATCTTTTAGTCCAGCCTGACCACATCAACTTTTACAGTAAGGTTCTGCTTGCCTGAACTGAAGACGATTCCCTTGATCGGCGCCACATCGTGGTAATCGCGCCCGAAGGCTACCGTAATATGTTTGAACGAAGGCAGCAAACAGTTTGTCGGGTCGAACTCTACCCATCCGATACCCGGGAAATAAACCGAAACCCATGCATGGCTGGCATCTGTTCCAACCAGTTTCTGTTTTCCCGGAGGCGGGATTGTTTCAATGTACCCGCTGACATAACGCGCAGCAAGACCCATATTGCGCAGACAACTGATCATCAGGTGTGCGAAATCCTGGCAGACACCTTTCTTCGCCTTCACTACATGTTCTACGGGCGTGTTAATAGTTGTAAAGCCAGGTTTGAATTCTATGGTCTTGTGTATTTTCTGCATGAGTGCATTGCAGGCGGACCACAATGTTGCATCCTCAGCAAAACAGTCCTCGCCGAATTTCCTGATCTCCGCGCTTTCGGGTATAAACCTCGAGGGTAGCGCGTACTGAACGACTTCATGGGTATCCTTTCCCTGCGCCATCAGCAGTTGCCTGACCTCTCTCCACAAGACCTCCGAACGAAATGCTTCATCCGCCTCCGGTCTGCCATGCAGATCAACCTCGCTCACGGACGTTATTTCAAGGTGGTCGTGTTCCTTGTATGACGAAAAGAAAGCGATGGTATTCCCGAAGAAATCCTTCCGGTAATTAAATTCATCGGGGGCCGGTATTACGGTGATGTTTGATGACAGGCAATGCTGCCGGGTGTCGTTAATAGGTGTCAGGCATATCCGGTTGTGACATAACCCGACGGGATCCTGGTAAGTATACTCGGTAACGTGGCTAACCCTGTACTTCATGTTCATTGATCCGTTATACTTCCAACTTAAAGTTATCCTTCGTACCCTGGTATTGGTAGGTTGAATGGCTGAAATAGTTTGCCGTCAGCGCGATCGAAAGTTTTGAAATTTTCTCGCTGAGTTTTTCGCAAAGGCTATCGAGGTCGGAACGGAAGTCCAGCTCCTTATCCACTTTCATCAGGTCGTTGATGCTGATCAGCCTGACCATTCCGTAACATTCGAATACCAGGTTGGATATTTCGCTATCGTGGGTACCTTTTTCCTTCTGGGGTAACTGGTCTATAAATTTCAATAGCTGCTCGAGTTGGGAAAGGATCGATATCGGATTCTGTTTGTTCAGGAACAACAGATCCAATGCCGGGGCGATATCAAAGTACGTGCGGTAGACCGAGCGGTAGTTGGACAGGTTCTGGTTGCTGACGAGCAACGCTTCCAGTATCTGAAACTCAATACTCTCTTCGTATTTAAATGTAAGCAACGCGCGGTATTGGATAAGCTCCAGCGACAGTTCCTCGATCAGCTGGCCAATGCGGTACATCAGCCACCCTTCGCCGCGATACATGCTTTGCCTGTTCATTTCCAGGAATGAAAGCAGGCTGCCGTTCATTTGATCCAGTAATGTGAACACATGGCGGATGCCGTCGGGCTCGAGGACTGCCAGCTTGCGGCGGGTATCTTCGATATCATCAATTATGCGCCAGTTATCCACGGTCCAACGGTCGCGGACGGCGTACATTGCCTTGATCAGGTTGTTAACGGTGAACAGGATACTTCCGTCCTGAGCAGGGTCGCAGATAAGCCTGTGAATTTCCTTCAGCCTGTCGTCTACCGTCACCGTGTCCTCTTCTTCCAAGAAACCGGGATAGGTACCGGTGAGGTGTGTGACGGTATGCAAAAGTGACTTCTGCGCTTCCGATTCCATCCCGCTGTTCAGGTACCCGCTTTGTGTGAGGTTCCGCAGTACGATCCTGATAAACCTTGATGTACGCAATACCCGTTGCGAGTACCGGCCGACCCAGAATAGATTTTCGGCGGCGCGGCTGGGAAGAACCGCTTTCCGCTTCAGGTCGGAATGGTTCAGCAATGAGGTGCCTGTGTTCCTCACTGACGTTTCAACCCAGGTATCCTTGGCAATTCCGCCATCCTGATTGGAAACCAGGAAGCTTCCTTTTTCAGGAGAACAGCGGGTGAGTCCGCCGGGCATGATCTCATATCCGCCTTTTGCCGCAACCAGGAAAGTTCTCAAAACGGTATAACGCGGCTCGAGTTTGTCCTTGGTAAAAACGGGTGTAGTAGAAAATCCCACTTCCTCCTGGCCTACGTACAAGTAAGGTTGCGCTTTGATCTTTTGAACCAGAACGTCCTTCTGCGCTTTAGAGAGCTGGCTACCGATCACAGTTCCGGACCCGGCGGTACGATCGATTTTTTTAATTACCAGTTCGCCTACGTGCTGAATGACGTAGTCCATCTCCTTTTTCTGCCCGCACCACCAGGTGGCTACCATCTTGAATACGGGATCTTCATTTAAGAAGTACTTGAAGATGTTGTGCATAAATGCCATCAGACCCGTGTTTTCAAGAATACTGCTTCCTAACGGGTTGGCAATCGATACATTCCCTTTCCGGATCACTTCCAGCAATCCCGGGATACCCAAATGGGAATCTTCGCGAAGTTCCAGCGGATCGCAATAGCTGTCGTCCACGCGCCGGAGGATGATGTCAACTTTTTCAAGACCTTCAACCGTTTTGATCCAGACGAATCCATCGCGTGCCACGAGGTCCTCTCCCTGTGCAAGGGTAAAACCCATGTATGACGCGAGGAAGGCATGTTCAAAGTAGGTCTCGTTACGGGGGCCGGGTGTAAGCAACACTACGCGCGGTTGTTCCTTGCCTTGCGGCGCGATCTCCAGAAAAGCATGCATCATGCTGTTGAAGAAGCCGCCGAGTTTTGTGGTCTTGTGTTCTTTGAACAACTCGGGCAGCACGCGGCTCAGCGCGCTCCGGTTTTCAAGCGCGTAACCCATTCCCGATGGTGCCTGTGTCCGGTCTTTCAGAACCCATACTTTACCATCCGGTCCCCGAGACAGGTCCGCCGCATAGAGGATAAGTTGGTTCAATCCGGGTTGTTTGATTTTATCGCAGGGACGAAGAAAGCCCGAATGCGCGTATATCAGTTCAGGCGGGATAATACCTTCTTTTATCAGCCGGCGTTCGCCGTAAAGGTCTTCGAGAACCTTGTTTAAGACAAACGCGCGTTGTTTCATTCCCCTTTCTGTAATTCGCCACTCGGCGGCGGAAATGATCAGGGGCATAGTATCGAGCAGCCATGGACGGTTCAGGCCGTCGGTATCACCGTATACATTGTAGGTTACACCGTTTTCCTTAAGCAGTTTAAGAAGTTCCTGCTGCCTGCTCTTTAATTCTTCCGTGTCGAGTTTCTCAACATTGGTCAGCAATCTTTTCCAGTGTTCTTTTACATCGCCCTCAAAGTCAAAGCATTCATCCACCAGCGAGCGGTTTGTAAAATAGCCCTTCGTCAGTGTTTCCAACGGGGTCTTTATATTCATGCTTTCCATTCAGTGCGTCGAGTCAGAATTGGCGTAAGTCAAGTGTGTTTGGATATTCCGGTGATATCTTTATCGGAGGCGGATCAAATTTCCTTGTAATCTGGTTCTTTTCCAAATATCGCGCAATGCCGGTGTACGTTGCCGAAGGGGTGAGGGGTCCCTGTGTATGCCCCTCGTTCCAGAATCTGCTTATCCTGCGTCCTTCCGCCTCGTAAGCGTTCACCGGGAAGGTATCATAGTTTCTACCGCCAGGGTGAGCGACATGGTATGTACATCCTCCGATGGAACGGTTGTTCCAGGTGTCGACAATATCAAACACAAGCGGTACATCCGTCCCAAGTGTAGGATGTAACGCGGACGGAGGGCTCCAGGCACGGTAGCGTATACCTGCCACGTATTCTCCTTTTACGACCGTTTCCCGCAGAGGCACAGGTGTACCGTGGCACGTAACGACGTACCTGTCGGCATTGAAATTTATAACTTTCACCTCCAGCCTCTCGACCGATGAATCGACGAACCGGGCCGTACCACCGCTGGTTGTTTCCTCTCCCAACACATGCCAGGGCTCGATCCCCATGCGCAGTTGCAGTTCCATCTCCTGTACGGTTATCTTTCCATACAATGGAAAACGGAATTCGAAAAAAGGTTCCAGCCAGGCGAGTTGAAACGGGTAACCTGCGCGCTGCAAATCCGCCATTACTTCGCCGAGATCGCCCTGCACATAATGAGGAAGCATGAATTTGTCGTAAAGAGATGTTCCCCACCTCACGAGTTTCTTTTTATAAGGTTCTTTCCAGAACATGGCCACCAGCGACCGCAGCAGCAAAAGCTGAACGATACACATTTGCTTGTTCGGCGGCATATCGAACGCCCTGAATTCAAGAATACCCAGCCGTCCCGTTGAACTGTCGGGGGAATATAACTTGTCGATGCAGAATTCAGCCCGGTGCGTATTGCCCGTGATATCGATCAGCAGGTTCCTGAAAATCCGGTCTACGAGCCAGAACGGAATGTCGCCCTCTTCCGGCACCTGGCTGAATGCTATTTCCAGTTCATACAATATCTCGGGGCGCCCCTCATCCACGCGCGGCGCCTGACTTGTGGGACCGACGAATTGAGAAGAGAACAAATAGGAAAGACCCGGATGATGCTGCCAGTAGGTAATCAGGCTTCGTAACAGGTCGGGGCGGCGAAGCAGCGGACTGTCTGCAGGTGTGATGCCTCCGATAGTAATATGATTTCCTCCACCGGTTCCCGTATGCTTTCCATCCAGCATGAACTTTTCACTGCTCAATCGGCTTAGCCTGGCCTGTTCAAAAAGAATGTCGTAGTTGCTCACGAGTTCACTCCAGGTTTTAGCCGGATGAATATTGACTTCCAGCACGCCCGGGTCAGGCGACAGTCCGAGTTTTGTCAGCCGGTTGTCTCTGGGCGGCTCATAACCCTCGATGATAACTTTCAGGTTCAGTTTTTCCGTCGCCGCCTCGATGGATGCCAACATGTCGAGGTAATGTTCCGCATATCGTAGAGGCGGCATAAAAATGTGAATTTTCCCTTCACGGATTTCAATACACAACGCAGTCGGCACTGTATATTCCTCGAACGTGGTTGCCGGACCCGATTCATCCGGACCGGCTTTATCGTCCTCACTTTTTTTCTTTTCGTCCTTATCTGCTTTCGAATACGAGTCATAAAATTCTCTCGGAAGCTCGGAGGGTGCGACCGGCGACTGATATCTTTTTTGTACCGATTCATGCAGCTGTTGCAACCTGGGGAGTTCCTCGAAGGGGCTGCGTTCAACCGGTTTTTGCAGTTTCGCGGGAGGGGTATAAACAAGTGATTTCAGGGGAAGTCTTAGACCCAGCGGAGAATTGCCCGGGATCAGGATCAGGTGTTTATTGCGGAAGTTCCACCGGCACGACAGCCATCGATTGTTCCAGTAGTTCCACTCTATCGGAATAACGTAGCCTACCGGTGTACCCAAACCGTTCATCAGGAGTTCGGTCAGCTTCTTTCGCTCCAGGGGATCGTCGAGGTTGGCTTTGTAAGGATCAATATTGGCGGGAACTTTTCCTTCTTCCCACAAAAAGAAGAAAGCATCTTCCAACGCGGGGTGGATATTCTCCGCCGGTATATTCAGAAATTTTGTGACCAGCAAAGATAGGCGTTGCGCGTCCGCGATCGTGTACCGCGATGTAGAATCTCCGATATCCAGCAACGCGTCGTTTTTCCAGACCGGGTATTTGTCATTTCTCCAAATCGCCGTGTACTGCCACCGTGGTAAAGGCTCGCCCGGATACCACTTACCCTGCCCCGTATGAATGAGTCCACCGGGTCCGAAAGAGCTTTTTAATCTCTTGATCAGTTGCGCTCCCAGTTTTTGTTTCTGTGGTCCGTCTGCCGCGGTATTCCATTCCTTGGCCTCCATGTCGTCGACGGAAACAAAAGTGGGTTCTCCTCCCATCGTCAACCTCACGTCTCCGGTCAGCAAATCTTCGTCTACTTTATTACCGAGAGCCAGGATGGTCGCCCATTGTTCTTCGCTGTACGGTTTGGTTACCCGCGGATCTTCATGGATACGGGTGACTTCGTTCCTGAAATCAAATACGACTTCACAGAAATCCGTCATACCTGTAACGGGAGCGGCGCTCACGGGATCCGGCGTACAACACAACGGGATATGTCCTTCGCCAGCAAACAGCCCAGACGTTGGGTCCAGTCCGATCCATCCAGCACCGGGAATAAACACCTCCGCCCACGCATGGAGATCCGTAAAATCATGGTCCGTCCCGGAAGGGCCGTCCAGCGCCTGCGTGTCGGGTTTAAGTTGGATAAGATATCCCGAAACAAACCTTGCTGCCAGTCCCAGTTGCCTGAACGATTGAACGAGGAGCCAGGCCGAATCGCGGCAGGAACCACTGCCGATATCGAGTGTCTGCTCGCAGGTTTGTACACCGTGTTCGAGCCGGATGGTATAGTTTACACGTTTCTGCACTGCCTGGTTGAGACCGACGAGAACATCGATTGTGCGCATACCCTTAGCGGTAGGATCGATATCCTTTATCCAGGAAGAGAGCAGCGGACCGGATTCCGCCATCTCAAAATAGGGAAGCAGTTCCTTTTTCAGCTGGGTGGTGTAGCTGAACGGAAATTTTTCCGCGTAATCCTCGATAAAAAAATCAAAAGGATTGATCACAATGATTTCGGCGATCACCTCCACTTCAAAGTGAAGGGACGTAGCCTGTTCAGGAAACACAACCCTCGCGAGAAAATTACCAAACGGATCCTGCTGCCAGTTCAGAAAATGGTTCTCGGGTTTTATTTTTAATGAATAGGAAAGTATCGGTGTCCTGCAATGTGCTGCCGGCCTGAGCCTGAAGGTATGGGGAGAAAGGTTTACGGGCCGATCGTATGTGTAGGAGGTCTGATGCCGTATAGCGACTTTAATGGACATGGTAAAATGAAGGATTTATTCTTAATAATACTTCATTTTAAAAACAGAATCATGGTATGCTACCCTGATTTAAGCCAAATACTTACCACCGCCTGTTTCAATCGATTGAAGGAATTTTAAGACAAAAGAGGCACCAGGGCGTCTTCGTCATACGGATCAGGCGGTCACCTCCTCGGAAATGATTTCAAGACCAGCCTGCTGCATCGGACCAAAACCTCCGGCGACATTGACCAGGTTCTTAAAGCCATGGTTCCGCATGATCGAAATGGCGGTCATGGACCGGTATCCGCCGCCACAGTGCACGATGTAAGACTGGCCCGGATTGAGTCCGGCGAAATTCGAAGGAAAGTCGGACAGGGGCAGGAACGATGCCTGTTTTACGTGTCCCGAATTCCATTCACCCGGTTTCCGTACGTCCAGAACTTTCGCACCTTTATCCATTTCTTGTTTCACCTGATCAGCCGGTATCGAGCGGATCGTCCCGAGCGTGCCGGTGTACGCGCTGATCCCGCCGGCCAGGTAGCCGATGACATTTTCATAACCCACTCTCGCAAGCCGCAGCACCGTTTCCCCTTCTTTTCCCGGCTCTGTGATCAGCAGCAGCTTCCTTTTGATATCGATCAGTGTACCGACCCAAACGGCGAACTGTCCGTTGAGACCGATGTTAACCGACCCTGGTATAAATCCCTTTTCATAGTCATCTGCTGAACGTGTATCCAGCACCAGTGCACCTTCGTCAGCAAGCTGTTTAAATGCGGCCAGCGCGTGCGGAACGGTATTGGCTCGGATCACTTCTTCAATGGGTTCGTAACCGGTTTTGTTGATCCTGGCGTCTTCAAAAAAGTACTGAGGCGGTGGAAGAATTCCGTCCGTTATTTTTGCAATAAATTCCTGCCGGGACATATCCTTCAGCGCATAATTGAATTTTTTCTGATCTCCAATAGTGGAAAAAGTCTCTTTGCCAATATTCTTACCGCAGGCGGAACCGGGACCATGAGCCGGGTATACCATAACTTCATCGGGCAGTGTTTTGATCTTCGTTTGTAATGAATCGTACATCATGCTCGCGAGGGTTTCGCTGCTGATCACGCCATCGAGGAGGTCCGGCCGGCCGACATCGCCAACAAACAGGGTATCCCCCGTAAATACAGCGTGTTTTTTTCCGTTCTCATCGATCAGCAGATAACACGAGGATTCCGGCGTATGGCCGGGCGTATGGAGAACTTTGATGACGACTTTTCCGAGGGAGAATTCCTCGCCATCCTGTGCGTTGTGCACATCGTAAGAAGTGTCGGCGTTCGGTCCATATACGATCGGAGCTTTCACTTTTCGGGCAAGGTCGATGTGGCCGGAGACGAAGTCCGCGTGAAAATGCGTTTCGAATACAAACTTGATCTTCGCACCTCTCCTCTCTGCAAGTTCGATATAAGGCTCCGTTTCCCGGAGCGGATCGATGATCGCCGCTTCACCATTGGATTCAATGTAATAGGCGGCTTCCGCCAGACAGTTTGTATATAGTTGCTCGATGTACATGCGTTTGGGACAGGTTTTATGCAGAATTGGTTAAAGTCTTACACCATTCGACACAAATTTGACAAAAAATCATATGAATTCACGCGGCCTCCTAACTTTGCATGCAGATGAAGCGCACATGTTGCATTTTTTGGCTTCTGCTGATTAATTTTTTTTCGGCTGCCAGCAGTTATAACGTTTTTGAGGAAAACGGAAAAGTCGGACTCAAAAGCGAAGACGGAAAGGTATTAATACCCGCCCGTTACGATGCATTGGGCTGGAGTGACGGCACTTTTACAGTTCTTCACAATGTTACCGGCTATAAAGACGATCATCACTGGGGCCTTATCACGCTGGACAACCGGCTCGTCGGTAAAGCTATCTTCGAGGAACTACTGCCGGCTGAAGGTTCGTTAATTATCGCCCGTAAAAAGTCCAACCTGTCTCTCCGTACTGTTACCGGTTGTCTGAATACTTCCGGCAAGGAAGTCCTTCCCTTTCAGTACGACGGGATGAGACTTCATTACCTGAGGGCCGTGGTTTTTACCAAGGTAGGAAATCAATATAAGTACGGGCTTGTGGACCTGGAGAATAATACCCTGATCCCGCAGCAGTACCGAAATATTTATTCCATCGGCAGTTTGCGTTATGCGGCTGAAAACTTCGAAAACAAAATGGCTTTGTTTTCCGATGATGGCAAACAGATCACACCTTTTAATATCGACAGCATCTCCAGCTTTAAAAAGAACTACGCCATTATTTATCAGAATTCCCAACAAGGGCTGATCGACCGGGAAGGACAAATCAGGGCGCAGCCCGCGTTCCGCGAAGTAAAGATTGACGACGATGGCAGCGTTCATACCCGCCAGCTTGACGAGTGGTTTTTTCTCGACGGCCAAAACAAGCTGTTCCAGAAAAAACGCGCAGACTCCATTGTCGCCGTGGGAAAAAACATGCTGCATGTTACTATTGCCGGCAAGGTTCAACTCGAGGATTACCAGTTTAAGCCACTGATGCCGTTCGGTTTCTCAACACTGGGCACCTTCGTGAATGGAAAAGCTATTTATTCCGTTGGTAATAAGTACGGAGTAGCGCGGAAGAATGGCTCCATATTACTGCCTCCCGATGCCGATTACCTGATGTTCGAGGGACCATTCATGATATCCATGCGGCGGGTGGGTGGAAAAGAATTGTGGACGGCAATGGATTCGCTGGGGAACGTGTTGAACACAAAACCATATGAACGGATCTTTCCATTCAACGGAAAAGTTTTTCCGGTTGTAAACCGCAATTACTGGGGCGCGATGAGTGCATCGGGCCGGGAGATCATCGCCTGTGCTTACGATTCGATCCTCCAGCAACTTAATGACAACCTGGTCGTAAAATTCCGCGGCCAGTACGGTATTATCAATACGCGTGAAGAGTGGGTGGTGACACCGAGGCCTCATCGTCTCCGACTGATCACCGACGAACGCTTTATTGAGATCACACCACGGACGACCTACCTGAAAGCCATTGACGGAAATGTGATCTATTTTTCCGATAACCGGTTGGTGATCGATAGTCAACGGATCATCGAACATTTGCCTTCCGGAAGTTTGTGGGAAATTGACCTGAACGGTGTAATTGTAGATCGCCAGGTTCACCCCGAGGGTTCCATTGAGAAAATTTTTCCTGAGTCTGAAGGACTGCGGGCCATCCGGAAAAACGGACAATACGGATTCGTGGACTCCCAGGGAAGATTACGGATCGCCAACCGGTATGACGACATCCAGCCGTTCAACGAAGGTCTTGCGGCGATCAAGATACGTGGTAAGTGGGGTTTTCTAAATCATGAGGACAAGATCGCTATTCAGCCCGTATACGAGGAAGTTACTCCTTTCCGGAAAGGGTTTTCACTCGTCAGGCAAAAAGGACTTACTGGTTTAATTGATAAAAGCGGGAAGCAAATCCTGCCGGCCCGCTATGAATCCATCGACGTGCTGGATCACGGGAATCTGGTTATCCGGCAGGAAAATCTTGTGGGATTATCCGATGCGCAGGGGAAGATCCTGATTCATCCGAAGTATCACAGCCTGAAGGACCTCAATAACAACTATGTGATCGTCGCGCGCGACGGAAAATACGGTGTCATTTCGCTGCAGGGAATCAGTACCGTACCCCTGATGTACGACTATATCAGCTATGATCCATATAACAACTACTTTGTTGCGCTGGTAAAATCGGAATGGATCGACCTTAAACTGTGAGGTTAAAAAAAATGCCACACCTTTCGGGCATGGCATCCGGTATAGCCGTGTAAAAAATTTACTTATCCTTTTTTTCTGCGCCTGTTGTTCCTTTACCCGATCCGGAGATCGCCTGCCGCATTTCCGTATCCGCCTGGACATTCTGCATCTTGTAGTAGTCCATAATTCCCAGATTTCCATTTACAAATGCCGCCGCGATAGCTTTGGGTATTTCTGCCTCCGCCTCGATAACTTTTGCGCGGGCTTCCTGTGCCTTGGCTTTCATTTCCTGGTCAAGCGCGACCGCCATGGCTCTGCGTTCTTCGGCGCGTGCTTCGGCAACTTTCAGGTCAGCGGAAGCCTGGTCGATCTGGAGTTTCGCCCCGATGTTTGCACCGACATCCACATCGGCAATATCGATCGACAGGATCTCAAACGCGGTACCTGCGTCCAGCCCACGCGATAGAACCAGTTTCGAAATCTTGTCCGGGCTTTCCAGTACCTCTTTATGTGATTTCGCCGAACCGATGGAAGATACAATACCTTCACCGACACGGGCAAGGATGGTGTCTTCGCCAGCTCCACCGACGAGTTGGGCAATACTTGCACGGACTGTTACCCGCGCGATGGCGATAAGCTGAATACCGTCGGAAGCGACAGCCGCTACCTTCGGCGTTGTGATAACTTTGGGATTGACGGAGATCTGAACCGCCTGGAACACATCGCGACCCGCAAGATCGATAGCAGTAGCTTGTTTAAAACTCAGGCTGATATTCGCTTTATCGGCAGAAATCAGCGCACGGATCACGTTGGGAACATTCCCGCCGGCCAGGTAATGGGTTTCCAATTCATTGGAAGAAATATGTAATCCGGCTTTAGTTGCCGTGATCAGCGAATCAACAACGATACGGGGCGGTACTTTACGGATCCTCATAAAGACCAATTCGAACAACCCGACTTTCACACCCGAGAACAGGGCGGTGATCCACAGGTTAACAGGTACAAAGTAGAGGAATACAAAGAACAGGATGATCCCGCCAAAGACCAGCACTAATAATGACGCAGCTTCCATGGGCATTTTATAAAAATTTAAGAGTTTAGGGGTTCTACAACTATCTGATGTAATTCTATTTGGGTGATCCTTACTTTTTCGCCGCGTTCAACATAATTTCCCGAGGTTTTCACCTCAAACGTCCTGCTCTTGAATTCCGCTTTTCCGACGGGTCTCAACGTCGATAAGGTGATGCCTTCATCACCGATGGAAACGGTGTCCATTATTCCATCGTTAACTTTGCTTTTCATCGACGACTTCAGCGAAAACTTCTTCCATGCCCCCGAACGGAAACTATAGAACAGGGCCACAAGTGTTGTGGCAAGCGTACCCAGAAGGATGTAAAAACCGACAGCGCTGCCAAAGTGACTATAACTGATAACAATGCCCACCACAGCGAAAATCAGTCCCAGAAGACCCACGACCGTGGTTCCGGGTATAAACACCAACTCCACGATGATCAACGCAAGGCCGATCAAAAGAAGCGATATGATTATGATCCACATCAACATAAAAAAGAGCTAATTCCAAAAGTACGAATAAAATGGCGCTCTCCTAATCCCGGCAGATCCAAATTGTCTCTCAATAAGCTCTCGCGAACAACACCCTGCGGGTTGAGGGTTTACCTGAATACACGCATTTTCCATCTTCCCCGGGCGCATCCAGGGGTATGCACCGGATAGTGGCCTTGGTCTCCTCCTTTATGGCCGCTTCAGTCTCGGGCGTACCATCCCAATGGGCCAGCACAAATCCCGCTTTTTCATCCAATACGCGTTTGAATTCATCGTATGATTCAACCTTACTGATCATTTCCGTCCGGAACTTCATCGCGCGGTTATAGATGTTTTCCTGTATTTCATCGAGGAGGCGTGGTACCAGAAGTCCCACCTCTGTAATCTTCATTACCTGTTTCTCCTTCGTGTCCCTCCGGGCAACTTCCACCGTTCCGTTCTCCAGGTCCCTGGGTCCGATCGCTAACCTCACGGGAACTCCCTTCAACTCCCACTCGGCGAACTTAAAACCTGGTTTCTGGGTATCCCGGTTATCGAACTTGACCGTTATGCCTGCCTCACGCAACACCTGCTGAATCTTATCCACCTCGACCGTAATTTTTGCCAATTCGTCATCATTCCTGAAGATCGGAACGATCACCACGTGAATCGGCGCCAGTTTCGGAGGTAATACGAGGCCCTCGTCGTCTGAGTGGGCCATGATAAGCGCGCCCATTAAACGTGTGCTCACGCCCCATGATGTTCCCCAGACATAATCCAGTTTTCCCTCTTTATTCGCAAACTTCACATCGAACGCTTTTGCGAAATTCTGTCCCAGGAAATGAGATGTACCAGCCTGCAAGGCCTTTCCATCCTGCATTAACGCCTCGATACAATACGTGTCGATAGCCCCCGGGAAACGTTCACCTTCCGACTTCCGGCCCTTGATCACGGGCATAGCCATAAATTTTTCAGCGAATTCGGCATAGACGTTCAGCATTTGAACCGTTTCCTGAACCGCTTCTTTTTCCGTCGCGTGCGCCGTATGTCCCTCCTGCCAGAGGAATTCAGCTGTCCGGAGGAACAAACGGGTACGCATTTCCCAGCGCACGACATTCGCCCACTGGTTGATCAGCAGCGGTAAATCGCGGTATGACTGAATCCATTTCTTATACGTACTCCAGATGATGGCTTCGCTGGTAGGGCGGACAACCAACTCTTCCTCCAGACGGGCGTCGGGATCGACCATGAGCTTTCCCGGATTCTTCGGGTCGTTCTTCAACCGGTAGTGGGTCACGATAGCGCATTCTTTGGCAAAGCCCTCCGCATTCTTTTCCTCTGCCTCGAACATACTTTTGGGTACAAAAAGCGGGAAATAAGCATTCACATGCCCTGTTTCCTTGAACATTTTATCAAGGGCCTGCTGCATCTTTTCCCATATACTGTAGCCATAGGGTTTAATAACCATACAGCCCCGTACATCCGAATGCTCTGCCAGGTCCGCTTTCTTCACTAATTCGTTGTACCACAGGGAGTAGTCCTCCGCCCGTGTTGGTAATTCTTTGCCCATGTTGGTATAATTATTGTTCAGTTTTGTTACCGGATGGCAAATATAAATTTACAGGAACAAATACCACTTAAATTTTGTAGCTTTATAGACACTTTTAAATCGTTTTCCCGTTTAGTTAAAGTATAGAGGGTTTAATCCTTACAAGTATGAAAAACAAAGTCATCGTGTTAAATATGGTTGCGCTGCTCATCGCTTCGGCAACTTTCGGACAGGCAGTGGAGAATGACGACATGTATTTCAATTCAAAAGACCGCGCGAAACTGAAAGCGCTGAGAGCAACCGAGCAGGCTTCCTATTCGGCGAGCATAAAAAAGACAAACAGAAATCAGCCTGCCGAGGAAGAAGATAACAATCCTACCGACAGCTATTCGGCACGCGATGTAAACCCCGAGTTTGCCGCACGTTCAAATTCCCAGGTCGCACAGGCCGACAACGAAGATTATTTTGTTAACAACTATCAATACAAGAACACTTCGAACCTTAACAACTGGAACAATAATTTCAACAGCTGGTACAGCAACCCGTGGTATAGTGCAAACTACTTCGGTCCTTCCATTAACTCATGGAACAGTCCATACTACGGAAGCTACTATGATAATTGGGGCAATCCATGGTGTAACCCATACTACACGTCCGGATGGTCCAGTTCATTCAGTTATCACTGGGGTAATTCCTGGAACTACGGCTGGGGTATGAGTTTCGGATACGGCAATCCTTACATGAATTCCTGGTCATCCTGGGGACCTTCCTTCGGTTACGGCTATAATTCATGGAACTCCTGGTATTATCCTTCTACCATTGTCATCATCAACAATGGCGAGGGAGGCCGTAACATCGCTTATGGAAAACGGGCGACACATGGCGGAATGGTAACGTCCCGTCAGGATGTTGCAAACAACCGCACCCGATCCAACTATCAACCTGCATCCTCAGGCGGTCGCCCTACCACTGGGGGACGGATAGCTTCGCAGAGCAACAATCAACGTGAGGAAGACTATTATAACCGGTCCTGGAGAAATTCCCAGCAACAGAGTGGATCGTATGCGCCTTCGAGAAGTTCGCAGAACAGCGGATGGAGCAACACTACAAGGTCGTCCGGTAATGACAGCTTTAACAGGCAGGGATCAAATTCCTCCAGCAGCCCGTCCCGTTCTTATGATAGTGGAGGCGGTGGCGCCACGCGGAGCAGTGCTCCTGCCAGCTCCGGTTCCAACGGAAGGACAAGAGGCCGGGATTAACCAAACAATTTTTTAGCGTATGAGTAATATGAGGAAGGTATTAGCCCTCAGTGGAATGGTATTGTTCATAAGTTCCGCTTCCCTGGCGCAGAGTTACGTTGAATCTGCCCTTTTATTCAGCAGAACAAGGACTGGAGGAAGCGCCAGGATCCAGGCCATGGGTGGCAGTCAGATCGCTCTGGGTGGAGACTACAGTTCCGGTCTTTCAAACCCCGGAGGCATGGGAATGTATAATCGCTCGGAGGTTACATTCAGCCCGGGTTTGTCTTTTTACAATACGGGTGCCTCTTACCTGGGTGAATCCGAAACCGAGTCGAAGTCGATAGTTAATATCCCGGGGCTGAGTTTCGTTTTCCACATGCCACTCGACAAAAGCGGTTTTATTTCAGGATCATTCGGGATCAGCCTCAGCCGCACGAACGACTTTAACAGGTCGACATCCTACCATGGAACAAATGAAGAAACGTCCATTATCGATTCCTTTATCGACGATGCATTCGGATCCACCACGGCACAATTTGACGACTTCCAATACAACACACCAACCGGGCTGGCGTACTTCAACTACCTTATCGGGCCCATCAGTCTTATCGATCCGGACGGACCCGATGACGAGTACTTTACGGATGTAAAGGGCATACCGGACCAGCGTGAAGAAATTGAAACAAAGGGCGCTTCCAACCAATGGAGTTTTTCGTACGGCGCGAATTATAAAGATATACTTTTCATCGGCGCGGGTATCGGCGTTTCAACCCTTCGTTATAAGTCTCAGAAGAGTTATTTTGAATCGTTCGACGACCCGGTATTCAACAACCTCCAATTGGACGAGACTCTTGACTTAAAAGGCAACGGGATCAACGCGACGCTTGGCGCAATCGTACGGCCCGTTGAGTTCCTTCAGGTAGGAGTTTCATTTACGTCGCCGACGTATTATGAGTTCACCGAAACGTACAACGCGGAGATGCACACCAGCTGGAAGAATTTCGACTACTACGGCGACGGAGACGTGATCCTCAACAACGAGACCGCGGCCACCGACATCGTTACCTCGGACTATAGCCTTACGACACCGCTGAAACTCAGTGCAGGTGTCGCTTTCCTTTCGAAGTATGGATTTTTAACCGGTGACGTGGAGTATACCAATCCCGCCAGGGCCAAATATTCATCCAACATATCCGGAATCTCCTTTAGCCAGGAGAATGATGACATCAGATCTGTCTTCCGGTCAACGGTTAATTACCGGCTGGGGGGAGAATTCCGTTACAAGATTCTCCGCGTGCGAGCGGGGTACGGTGTTCAGGCCAGCGCGTACAAAAGTGATTTTGATCTGGACAACAGTATCAAAACTATAAGCGGCGGGTTGGGCGTACGTTTCCAGAAATTCTTCGCCGACTTTGCTTTGGTGCAAAGCAAGGGTAACACTTTATATCAGCCTTACTCATTTTTTGATGGCTCCGGTCCTGTAGTGGATATTGAAAACAAGACCACCAGCGGGATATTAACTTTTGGCTTTACTTTTTAAGGTGTAGTGCCGTCATCAGCTTCGGCAAGTCAGGATTCGTGACTGTTATTTTTGCCTGCTGGTAAACGTCCAGGCGGCGGTCTCGCAATGCCTTCAGCCGATGTTCTTTTTCCGTTGTGTCGGTACCCGCCAGTAATGGCCGGTCGGTTTTTTTATCAAGGCGCGACAGCAATACGCTTAATGTTGTATCGAGAAAAATGCTGACCCCGGATTGGTTTATCACGTCGATGCCACCGTAAAAGCAGGGCGCCCCTCCCCCGGTTGCCATCACAAAGCTGGTATCGGAAGCGGACCATTCGCGAAGTAGCTGCGACTCGACCTCACGGAAATAATCCTCCCCGTTTTCCGCAAAGATCTGCTGGACCGGTTTTCCCTCCCGCTTTTCAATTTCTTTGTCGAGGTCCGTAAAAGGGATAAGAAGTTCCTTTGCCAATTGTCGCCCCAGGGTTGTTTTGCCGGATCCCGGCATGCCGATGAGATAGATCTTCATGTCAGTTGAGTAATCCCATTACTTCGCCGGCGTCCGGAGTATCGTTGTCATGCCACATTCCTTTTACCGTTCCGTCAACCCACAGCGTGATACCGGGATTGGCCCTCACAATTGTCTTCAGCACGGTAGCATCCGCAAAATAGTAGGGAATAGCCAGTTGATGTTCGTGCCTGAAAACTTCGAACTGCTCCGACGCGGATGCGGTGAGTACCATCATTTCGATTTTACCGTCGAGATCTTTTGTGAGCCGTTGGATCTTGTCGATATTTTCGGTGGAAGCTTTGCTTGCGTCATAAATTATAAATAGCAGCTTCGGTCCCTGGAATGTACTTTGCGTAATATCCTCGCCCTCCACGGTGTAAACGGAATAATCTGTGATCTTTGCTTTGGTCTTATCCTCATTCAGTTGCTCAACGCTGATGTATTTATAGGCGAGGGTGTCCGGCAGATATTTGTCTGATTTGATGAGTTCTCCATCTTTCTTTTGTCTGAAGGTGTATTCAAATACGGGTTGTTCCAGCGGCTGCATTTGTGCCGGTATGTTGTTCCCGATGCGGTATGCCCTGAAGTCAATGAATGGCAAATGCCGGACCGCATAAATTCCCAACGCGAGGCAAATCAAGGTAACTCCACCGATCACTGCGTGCCCTTCCCGCGTGTAGAGCACGGCCTGATAACGGCTCCGGTACCAGAATAAATGGAGTACGAAGACCATGAGTATAATATCCTTGTAAAAGGATTCCCACGGTGTAAGTTTAATAGCATCTCCAAAGCATCCGCAATCTGTAACTTTGTCGAAGTAGGCGGAATAGAATGTCAGGAAGGTAAAAAATATCATGAGAGCCAGCATGACTTTCGTCGTGACGTTCATTTTGTAATACAGAAGCACAGCTACTCCCAGTACGACCTCCAGGATAATGAGTGCCATTCCAATCTCCAGCGCATAGGGTTTGAACCAGAGGAAGAAGGAGCCGAAATCTTCCGCAAAAACCTCAAAATATTCCTCGAGTTTGATCTCCGTCCCGACCGGATCATTCAGTTTAATCAAGCCTGAGAAAATAAAAAGTCCTCCGACAAAAAATCTGGAAAACTGGTCAATGATCTTTTGTATCATATTTCACCTTTGGATAGTATTAATGCAAACGCAGCATAGTTGATCATGTCCTGGTAGTTCGCTTTTACTCCCTCGCTCACCAATGTTCTGCCGCGGTTATCTTCAATCTGCTTGACACGAAGCAGTTTCATCAGGATAATATCGGTAATGGATGTAACACGCATATCCCGCCAGGCTTCACCATAATCATGGTTCTTGTTCTGAAGCAAGATCAGCGTCTCTGTCGCAATATCATCATATAACGGTTCAAGTTCATCAAATGACAATTCGAGGGACGAAGTACCCTCCAGTCTGATCTGCATCAATGCGATAATACAATAATTGATGATTGCCGTAAATTCATCTTTAATGGGATCGTCGACTTTCTGGGCTCCTTTTTCCTGAATACTTCGTATCCGCTGAGCTTTGATAAAGATCTGGTCCGTGATGGATGGTAGTCGCAAGATCCGCCATGCCGTACCATAATCACGCGTTTTCTTTTCGAACAATGACTTGCACGCCGCAATCACTTCTTTATACTCGGCAGATGTTTTTTCGATCAAAGCAATATCGTTTAGGTGGCAAACTTCTTAATTTGAACGATAATTTCAGCACGCTCTTACATGAAATCTGCACCGGAACGTAAATTATTTCACACAAATCGCATGGTAAGCATCCAGGGCCGGCTGCTGGACCTTAGTACCCCGAGGGTTATGGGAATTTTGAATGTCACGCCGGACAGCTTTTACGATGGCGGGAAGCATACGGGTGATGATGGAATTCTCCGCCAGGTGGAAAAGATGCTTGGTGAAGGGGCGATGTTTATTGATGTTGGAGCGTATTCATCCCGGCCGGGGGCGGAGGATGTACCCGTCGGGGAAGAATTGAGACGTGCGACGAATGCGATCCGCCTGATCGTAAAAAATTTTCCCGGTACCACCGTCTCGATAGACACTTTCCGCAGCACTGTAGCTTCCGCCGCCGTAAGCGAAGGCGCGGCAATGATAAATGATATTTCCGCGGGTGAGTTGGATCCCCACATGTTTGAAACAGTCGCCAGTCTTCGTGTTCCGTACATTCTGATGCATATGCGCGGAAATCCCAGTACCATGAATACGCTGTCGGATTATGAAAATCCCGTGAAGGAAATTGTGACCTTTTTTCACAAAAAGATCCATACGCTTCATGAACACGGCGTTTCCGACATCATCGTCGATCCGGGATTCGGATTTGCAAAAAGTGCAAGTCAGGGTTTTCAATTGCTCGACAGCCTTTCGTACTTCGGTATACTTGGAAAGCCGGTCCTGGCCGGCTTGTCACGTAAGTCTATGATCTGGAAGACCTTAGGTAATGACCCGGACAAGGCTTTGAATGGAACGACCTGCCTGAATACAATTGCCTTATTAAACGGAGCGAACATCCTGCGGGTTCACGATGTTAAGGAAGCAATGGAGGTGGTCAACCTCGTATCACTGATCCGAAAGCAGCGCTCCGGGTGATATAAAACCTGATCATTCTTCGTAAATAGTACCTCGTACTTTACATTTGCAGAGCTATGACTCTCCTTTTTAAAATAGGTTTTCTGGAAGTGAGTTGGGTCGATTTTGTCGACGTTGCACTGGTGAGTGTACTGCTTTACCAGATCTACAAGCTTATTCGAGGAAGTATAGCGGTCAACATCTTCCTGGGTATCCTCGCCCTGTACCTGGTTTACCTGATCGTAAACGCTGCGCAGATGGAATTGTTGAGTACCATTCTCGGGCAATTCATGAACGTGGGTGTCCTGGCGATGATTATTCTTTTTCAACCTGAGATCCGGAAGTTTTTACTTGTTATCGGACGCGGCACAGAATTCCGGGACAACATATTTAAAACCATAGCCAACTGGAGGCACGAATATCACGACGATTTCGATATTGGTGAAGTTCTGGAGGCTGTCAAAAATCTGAAGTCGACAAAAACCGGAGCTCTGATCGTATTTTCAAGAGACACTGAACTGAAATTTTACGCGCAAACCGGTGATGCGCTGGATTCCGAAGTGAACAAAAGACTGATTCTTTCCATTTTCAACAAAAACAGTCCCCTGCACGACGGAGCAGCGATCATCCACAAGGGACGCATCAAAGCAGCAAGGTGCGTCTTGCCTGTGAGCGAAAACGACAACATCCCTGCGAGCTATGGATTACGCCACCGGGCAGCGGTCGGAATGTCGGAAAACACGGACACGCTGGTGCTGGCTATCTCGGAAGAAACCGGTCGCCTGCTGCTGGCACGCAACGGCAAATACCTTCGTTCCCTTAAACTCAAGCAGGTTGAACAAAAGATTCTCGAGTACCTGCACGACGACGAGCCCGTCCGCTGGGAAGAGATTAAAGAGGAGGAAACGGAACCAGCAGACTCCACAGCCGCAAAAGGTTGATATCTTTCTTTACCTTCGCTGTCGTATTCACCAACATTAAAATGGCATGAACGCGCAGGAACACGCATGTTTTATTTTCCGCTCATTCACCGGCTACCTGTTGAGACCCCGGCCTGACAACACCACACGCATAAAGCCACTAACGCTTTTAATGCTACTTCCTTTTTATTGTTTTTCCCAATCCCTCGAAACGATCATCCAGAAAGGCCACGAACTGGCTGTTGTAACGGTAGCGATCAGCGCCGACAGCAACTATATTGCTACCGGCAGCAAGGACAAATCGGCAAAACTGTGGGAACTCAGTACCGGCCGCGAAGTCCGGAGTTTCCTCGGCCATGAAGCGACCGTCTCCAGTCTTGAATTCACGGGAGACGGAAAATACCTGATCACGGGAAGCAACGACAAGACCATCCGGATTTGGGAAGTACAGAGCGGCAGGGAAGTTTATATCATATCCACCTCCGATATCGTTACCGACGTTGCCATCGATCCAAAAATGAAGTTCTTCATCGTCGCAGGGTACGGCAATTCAGGATACGGCGACTCCGCCACCGTATATGATCTCAACTCGAAAAAAGTCATCACGAAGATTCCAACCTCTGCAGACAAGGGACTGGGTAGCGGCGTTGATATCGCCATCAGCCCGGATGGCCATTGGGTTGGATTCGGCGAAGACAACCGTGTTGTTAACCTGTACGAGTCTACCGGCTGGAAAAAAATGAAGTCGTTTGAATTCGAGGAAGGGTTCTGCGGTGGATGCGGTACACGGCTGGCCTTTAGTCCGGACAGCAAGAACATGTACCAGGTTTCGAACAACGGTCCGCTGCGGAAATACGAACTCGCGACATTTACACTGGTCAGGACCTATCAGCAAAAAACGGAAGACCTGACGGGGTTTGCCGTAAGTCACGATGGCAAACGCATCGCAAGGTCGACGGAGAAAGAAATTACCGTCTGGGAAGAATCCAGCGGTGATTCGCTGACCACGCTGACTGCGGCTGAAAAAAGTGAGTTCCATGAGATCGCTTTCTCTCTCGACAACAAGCATATCATGATCGCATCGGACAATAACACGGCGATGTCATGGAACACATCCGAAAATAAATTCGAAAGATCATTGACCGGTTTTTTAAACCAGCGTGACCGTGGCGGACTCGATTATGATCCTAATTTTTACTGGCAGTCTGCGATCGCCAAATTTGTACGCTTCAAAAATACGCTGCTGATCTCCAACGACGGAAAGACCCTAATCAAAGGCAAGTTCGGGACCAAAGTAAAGCGCTGGGATATCGCTACGGGAAAATCGGTTATGGAATACGTCGGACACAAAAAAGGAGTGTTGTGTTATGACCTCTCAAAAGACGGCAGACGTCTTCTTACCGGAGGCGGGGACGGAAAGATCATGCTTTGGGACCTGGAGTCGGGAGATTCACTCCGTTCGATCCAGACCTACCGTGAGCCTATATTCGATATTCATTTCAACAGCGACGAATCCGAGGCCGTTTCATCCAGCTGGGATGGCACGATGCGGATTCATAACCTAGAAAACGGCAAACTGCTCACCTATATTGAATTCGATAAAGGTTCCGCGTATAGTATTGTATATCATCCCAACGACCTGTATGTTTTTACGGCCCGGCTGGATAACTCGCTTCAGCTTTGGGAAATAGACACAAAAAAAGAAGTACGGAATTTTATTGGCCATACGGACATTATTTCTTCAATCCGGCTGAGCAGCGATCAGCGTGAATTGCTTAGCGCCAGTTGGGACGGATCCATCCGGTTGTGGGACGTTGGTACCGGGTTAATGAAAAAGAAACTGAAAGGTCATCACGGTGCGGTACATACCGCTATATTCAGTCCCGACGGAAAATACGTGTACTCGGGAGGCGCCGACCGGGTCGTTCGCGTCTGGGATATTAATACGTCAAAACCTGTACGGAATTTTACCGGTCACAATGCCGAGATTACTTCCGTGTTATTCAGCCCGGACAATAAAATGCTGATCAGCCATAGTGTAGATGGCGTAACAAAATTCTGGGACATCAATACCGGGCTGGAATTTTTCGAACACATACACCTGGGTGAAAAAGACTGGATGGTGAAGAGTCCTGAAGGGTATTTCGCCGGAACGGACGACGCACGGAAATACATTCACTTTGTTAGCGGACTGAAGACGTATTCCGTTGATCAGTTCTTCAATGAGTTTTACAGGCCGGATCTTCTGCCGAAAATTTTCCAGAACCGGGGTGGCAGCAGCGACTCTAAGGGTATACAGGGGAAGATCAGGAATTCGCCTCCACCATCTGTAAAAATTGCCGTGATACCGGCGGCTCCCGGTTATGCCGACGTGTACGTCCGGGTGATAGACAACGGCAACGGTGCTGAAAATCTGAAGTTATTTCACAATGGCAAAAGTATCGCATTGAACCGGGAGCAGCTGGAGCTTCCGGCTGCCAGGGGTCAGGCAACGACCTACAAACACACCATCCAGCTGATCGGCGGAACCAACACGTTTTCTGCCACAGCGAGCAACAAGGATAAGATCGAATCCGATCCTCAGACCGCACAACTCTTTTCCGACCATGTAACCCGGAGCAGCACGTGTTATGTACTCGCTGTCGGCATCAACCAGTACAAGAACAGCAAGCTAAGTCTGAACTATGCACGGCCGGATGCTGAATCCTTCAGCCGTATAATGGACACGAAGGATAAGCGTCTTTTTAAGAACATCGAATTAATTACTCTCTTTGATCAGGATGCAACCCGACCCCGGATATTGGCCAAGCTTGACGAACTGGCGAGCAGGGTAAACCAGGAAGATGTTTTCATTTTCTACTATGCCGGTCACGGCAGCATGGTTGACAACAAGTTTTATTTTATACCAACGGAAAGTTTACGGTTATACGATGCGGGAGCGCTGAACAAAGAAGCTATTGAGGCCAGCCTGATCCAGGATAAATTCAAGCAGATCAGAGCGCTGAAGCAACTCATTATTATGGATGCCTGTCAGTCCGGTGGTTCGGTTGAATTGCTCGCAGCCAGGGGAGCGAGTGAAGAGAAGGCGATCGCTCAGCTTTCACGCAGCGCCGGTATTCACGTTATGGCGTCCGCCGGAAGCGAACAGTTCGCTACCGAGTTTACGGAACTGGGTCACGGACTATTCACTTATGTATTGATAAAAGCCCTGCAGGGGGAAGCGGACGGCGCGCCAAAAGACGGAAAGGTTACTATTTATGAACTCAAATCATATATCGACGATCAGGTTCCGGAGCTAACGCGGAAGATGAAAGGCAATCCGCAATACCCCTACACTTTTTCGCGTGGTCAGGATTTTCCGATCGTTATTGAAGAGTAACACAATAAAGCCGGACTGTAAAAGTTTAGTATAAAAGAAACCAATAACCGGATTTTATCGTATTTTAGTAAAACTTTTTGTTATGCTGTATCGAAATGGTAGAAGCTAACCCTGTTAAATATTACTTTGCCAAGTATTTTTTCCTTGGATTCTGTTTGCTCCAATGGCTCGTTGCCGGTACGTTCTTCTTCCGTCATCCGTTTAACGCGAAAACTTTCTTTATCTCCCTTGTCTTTGTCACCATTGGCTTGTTCAGTCTCGTTTTCTTTCTTGTCATTACCGACAAAGTAAGAAGAGTGGCTGTGGGCAAAAACAAAATCGTGGTGATTGAAGGTGACCGGAATATCCGCTTCGGCTGGCCGGAGGTGAAATCTTTAAAAATTGTTCCTTTTTTTAATCTTTATAAGCTCAAGCTCAAAGGCAAGAAGGGATATATCTATTTCTTTCCTTCTCAGAACATTGATCCGGCGTTCGGGCTCCTTTCAAAGGATACGTCCAAGATGGGCGACATCGTTCATAAGCGAAAAAAGGACTTCGGCCTGAAATAACGGGCAATGGTACCTTAATCTTTTAACACACCGAGATCCTTCCCTACTTCGGTAAAGGCTTTAATGGCTGCATCCAGATGCTCCCGGTTGTGGGCTGCCGATATCTGAACACGTATCCGCGCCTGTCCTTTAGCTACCACCGGGAAAAAGAAACCGATAACATAGATGCCCTTTTCCAGTAAACGATCTGCAAATTGTTGTGCAAGGGTCGCTTCGTATAACATGATCGGAACAATAGGATGTTCGCCTGGCTTGATGTCGAATCCGGCGTTGGTCATACCCGTCCTGAAATAGCGGGTATTGTTTTCCAGCGTATCGCGAAGCGTTGTTGTTTCCGAAAGAATATTGAATACCTCAATGGATGCACCCGTAATGGAAGGGGCTAGTGTATTGGAGAACAGGTATGGCCTTGACCGCTGACGCAGCAACTCAATGATTTCTTTCCGGCCTGACGTGAAACCTCCGGAAGCGCCGCCCAGTGCCTTGCCTAGTGTGCCTGTGATGATATCCACTCTTCCGATAACACCCCGGTATTCATGGACTCCACGTCCGGTCTTTCCGATAAATCCCGTTGAATGACATTCATCCGACATGACCAACGCTTCATAACGGTCTGCCAGTTCGCAGATCTGATCAAGGCGCGCAATCGTGCCATCCATAGAGAAAGCTCCGTCGGTAACGACAATGATCTGCACCGCGCCTGCCTTGCGGGCATCGTCCAGTTGTTTTTCGAGGTCGGCCATGTCGTTGTGCTTGTACCGGTACCTCATCGCCTTGCACAACCGGACGCCGTCTATGATGGACGCATGGTTCAGTTCGTCAGAAATGATCGCGTCGGCCGAATTAAACAACGGTTCGAATACCCCGCCGTTCGCGTCAAAGGCTGCGGCGTAGAGTATCGTATCTTCCGTTCCCAGGAATTCGGTTATTTTCTGCTCCAGTTCCTTATGAATATCCTGTGTGCCGCAGATGAACCGAACGGAAGACATACCAAAACCGTGGGTATCGATCGCCCGTTTGGCCGCGTCAATGACTCTCGGGTGGGCGGACAGTCCCAGGTAATTGTTGGCGCAAAAGTTAATGACTTCCTTTCCGTCGGTAGTTTTAATAACCGCACCCTGTGGCGAGGTGATGATCCTCTCTTTCTTATATAACCCTGCTTCCCGGATACTATTGAGTTCTTTCTGTAAAACAGGCTGCAATTTTTTATACATACATCAAGTCATTTTCGGTTTAGGCTTAAATACCGGTCTCGGCACTGCAGGTTTCGCGATGGAAGCAGATGAACCTGAATCCTGGGAGATCGGAGCGTTGACGGCAGGGGTAGAATTCAGGGGCGAAGTTTTTTCGGGAGACTCTTTCACGACCGGGACTTGTTTTAACGGATATTTTCTCCTCACCGGGTTTATCAGATATAACTTTTGTGCCGTAAAGCTGTTGGGATGAACCTGGACAAACTCAGCGTCCCAGCTGCTCCAAAGGCCCGGATCACCGGTCTTAAAAGCTGCGCTATCAATCTTTTTCGATATGAGATAAGCTTCAAAATCCACGGTGCTAAGTTAATTAAAATGCGACCCTGTCGCGTGAAAGGCGAATGGTAAATTTTGGTAATTTCGCCACGAACAAAACGAAGAGCGCTGAGTTAAGGTCCTAACGTTTCAAACAATGGTCAATCAAAAAATTCTTGTCATCGGAGCAGGGGGGCAACTGGGATCGGAACTGACTCAAGGTCTCTGGAGATTACATGGAAAGGAAAATGTTGTCGCGACGGATATAAAAGGACCCGAAGGGATTTTGGGCAACGGCGAGTTCGAGATACTTGACGTGCTGAAACAGGACAAACTGAGTGCGTTAATAAAAAAGAACAGGTTCACCCAGATTTATCACCTGGCGGCGGTACTCTCCGCGACAGGTGAGAAGAATCCAAAACTTGCCTGGCAACTAAATATGGATGGACTGGTCCATGTGCTGGATGCATCCGTCGAGCACGGGGTCTCGAAGGTTTACTGGCCAAGCTCTATCGCGGCATTTGGTCCTACGACTCCAAAAATAAAAACACCGCAGGATACGATAATGGACCCTACGACAATTTACGGCATTAGTAAACTCGCAGGTGAACGGTGGTGTGACTGGTATTATCGAAACAAGGGGCTTGATGTAAGGAGCCTGCGGTATCCGGGTCTTATCGGCTATAAGACAAAACCAGGCGGGGGTACAACGGATTATGCTGTTGACATATTCTTCAAGGCGCTTACCGAAAAAAAATTCGAATGTTTCCTGAAGCCTGACACCTATCTTCCGATGATGTACATGGACGATGCCGTGAAGGCGACACTTGACCTGATGGAAGCGCCGGCGGATAAAATAAAGATCAGATCAAGCTACAACGTGACGGGTATGAGCTTTTGCCCGTCCGAGATTGCGGCGGAGATCAAGAAGTATATTCCCGAATTCGAAATATCTTATCATCCGGACTTCCGTCAGGGTATAGCCGATTCATGGCCGAAGTCGATCAACGATTCGGTAGCGCGCATCGACTGGGGTTGGGAACCTTCCTTTGGGCTTGAGGAAATGACCGCCGAAATACTTCGCAACCTGCCGGCTACGCTTTAATTATTCGGCGACTACAACGCGAATCACCTGTTGTCCGTGCGCGGAGGAAATTTTTATAACATAAATTCCGGCGCCGATGTTTTCAGGCAGGTTGACCGTCGAGGTCTGACCCGTGATCTCCGTCTCGTATACGATATATCCCCTTGATTCAATGACTTTGACAGTCACCGGAATGGAGAGAACGTCTTTCAGTTCGAGGGTAAATGAGCGGTTGGTAACAGGGTTCGGGTAAAGGCTGATACCATCGGAGATACCATCCCAGTCGGCCACGATTACAGGAGAATATTCAAACGTATTATCGAAGTCGATACTTTTCAGGCGGTAGTAGTTTTTACCCCTGGCGGGATTTGTGTCAAGGAATTCATAGCTGGTCTTTATATCCAACCCACCTTTTCCCTGAATGGTGGTGATGGAAGTAAATTCCAGATCGGAAGTGGCGCGCTCAAGTTCAAAACGGTCGAAGTTTTTTTCCATTGTTGTGACCCATTCCAGTTGGATGCCACCAGCGGACTCCTGTGCCGTAAAACTGAATAAGGTTATCGGCAACGGTGATGAATTGTCAATAGACCCTATATAAAAATTGCTTTGAAGGTTCGCCAGCGAAACGGCCGTTCGACGGGCCAGGAAATCAGTAAGGGAACCGGTTGCCAGTGCATTTGTTCCCGTGACATCGCTTAAACGCATCAGCCTCAGGTGGGCGAGATTTGTTACGGTTCCGAATCCCGTGCCGCCTGCCTTCATACTATAGGTTCCGCCGGAAAGAGAGTTACCCGCGGTTATAGTCCAGTAGGAATTTTGCCTTCGGTTTATGGTACCGCCATCTGCAATGCTGAGACCAGTTGTAGTCGTATTATTTTCTGTGTGGGAAACAATAAGCGATCCTGTTCCGGAAGCAGCTGTCGTCCAAATAGATATCGGTCTCGTTCCCGTGGCTGAACCCATGGGAAAAAGCACTGCGTTTGCTTCGGTAATCACGGCGTTCCTTATCCAACGCTCGAACGATCCGTTTATAAAGCGAGCCGCACCACCTGTATAGGTACCTATTCCGCCCGCACCGTTTGCTGAACTGGTCCCCAGTTTTACAGTGTTCCCCGACAGGTTTACAATACCCGCTGTCATTGTAAGGCCGCGATTCGCGTTTACGTTGGTTTGAAAAATAACCTGGCCGGATGACGCATTGTTGATCACCAGTATGTTTGTGGTGATAGCCGTTGTACTCGAAAGTGTTTGCTGAGCCGACCCATTAAATGAAATTGTACTGGCATTATTTCCCGTCGCTGCGATTGTCCCTGTATTGGTTATCGTCTGGTTAGCCGCGCCGATGAATAGCGCTGTTCCGTTCACCGTTAATGTGCCGGCATTACTGAAATCCCCGTAAATATTTAAGGTATTGCTGCTGATGGTAACAGAAGCACCCGATAAGATGGTCAGGTTGCGGCAATTGGCAGCACTGCTAACGGAGGGATAGTTGGAGGAAACGACGGGAACCAACGCGTCGGTAGTGGTAGTTGGTACGCCACCGCACCAGTTGCCGGCGGTTGCCCAGGCCGTACTGCTCGTTCCGGTCCAAACCGATCCGCTGAAGATTGTGATCTGTATGGCCGCGGATGTAGCCGAACAAGCACCGTTTGTTACCCTTCGTCTGAACCATGTCGTCTGGCTAAGGGCAGCTGGTGAATAATTCTGGTTACCGGATGCACCCGCAGCAGTCGAAAACCCGGACAACGCTGATGTTGTGCTCGATTCCCACGTGTAGGTCGCGCCGGAGATTGCCGTTCCCGTAAGGGTCGCCGGTGCGGAAGCGCTGCACGTGGTCTGGGCTGAACCGATGGTGTTAATTCCTCCGCAAGTTACACCTAGCCCGGCGAGTATATCATTCAACCAGGTAGGAATATCACCTTCCGTTGGGAATTCGTTCGTCAGTGTACCGCTGTTTCCGCCGCCATTCCAGTTTGTGCCATCAACAGTAGCACCCCAGTTGTAAGAAGGCACATCATCAAATATGTAAAACGAATCCCCCGTGGTAATATCGCCGGCCGTTGAAAACTGTCCCACAGCTACCACATTCCCCTCGTTCACAATCGCAGCAGCACCTGCGTTAGTGACAGTCAGATCACCTAATACGATCAACAGTCCTCCCGGGTGAACATGAATGTTGGTTGAAGTAGTCAGATTTCCCTTAACAATTACGGTTCCGTAAATATCCAACGTGGACGCGCCTGTGTTACTGTAGTTGCCATCCAAAATGATCGACCCGCCTGACGCTACATTGATCACGGAGTTATTGGACAGGTCACCTGTGATGTTTAACGTTCCGTTTACATTCAATACCGTGCTTCCTCCGTTGCTCAAACTACCTGTCCGCGTAACCGTTCCGTTGACATTCACACTGGTTGAGTTCAACGCTGTACCCGGATTATCAGCCATCCATACCTCGCTCTTGGTCCATGTGGAATTGTCTTCCCAGTTCTGATTCGGAAGGTTGTAAGAAGTATAGATCTGAGGCTGGCAAATTCCCTTGATCGTGAATAAAAGGACACCAATCAGGGTTAATAAAATAAGTCTTTTCATACGGGTCAAAATCCAGTCAAATCAGGTACCAACAAAGCTTAAGCATATGATTGCATTGCCGCAAAACTATGCAAGAAGCCTACCTGAGCGTAGTCGTTTAACAAAATTATTATTCGGATAACCTGCAGGAAAAATCGATTAGTAAACCAATAAAGGAGATAAGGGGGTTTGGGGGCAAAACAAACGATTGAAGTCGATTCTTTTCGGATGCTTTTTTTCTGCCTTTTAGTCCCAATACGCAACAAAACAGCACCTGTCTGCTGCAAGGGAGGCTATTCGCAGGCGCCAAAAGTCCAGATTTGGACTGTCTTTTATTCCAATCTGGGAAATATGCGGATTTCCGATAGCTTAAAATTTGGGGCGGAACAAAAAGCTCAATAAGTTGCGTTCATTCAAATCCCGCTCCATGAGGAACTTCCAAACACAATACAGTGATCATATCCTGACGGTCACACTATCCAGGCCCTCGGCCCTGAACGCCCTCAACTTTGAGCTGATGGACGGCCTGCGCGAAATCATCCGGGAACTGTATCAAAACAATGATACCAAGGGTATTATCCTGACCGGCGAAGGCGACAAGTCGTTCGTTGCCGGCGCCGATATCAAGGAATTTACATCACTGGACCCGCAGCAGGCGTTGTCTTTTGCTAAAAAAGGTCAGGAACTTTTCAAATCTATTGAAGACTGTCCCAAGCCGGTTATCGCAGCCGTAAATGGTTTTGCGTTGGGCGGGGGATGCGAACTGGCAATGGCCTGTCACCTACGGATTGCTACTGAGAACGCCAGGTTCGGGCAACCGGAGGTTACACTCGGTATAATTCCCGGGTACGGAGGAACACAGCGCCTGACCCAGCTGATCGGCCGGGGTAAAGCACTGGAACTCATGCTTACGGCCGATATGATCTCGGCACAGGAGGCAAAAGCGTTAGGTCTGGTCAATCACGTTGTCGCTAACCGCGACGAACTGATGAGTCTTTCGAACTCCATTATGCGTAAAATCATTGGAAACGCGCCGGTAGCGATCTCCGGTATTATTAAGAGTGTAAATGCCGGTTTTGGCCACGAGCATGCCGGCTACCTGGCGGAAGCGGAAAACTTTGCCGCCTGTACCGCTACCCAGGATTTTAAAGAAGGTACTGAGGCATTCATCCGGAAAAGGAAACCAAGTTTTACCGGGAAGTAAGAGATCAAAATAGCATATGTCGCCGGTTTTTCAGGGGACCAAAACAGAAATTCGCGAACGGATCAAGGCTTAATGAGCAAAATAAAACGACTGGCAGGCGAAACTGTTTTTTACGGATTGGGAAATATCGTCCCGAAATTCCTGAATTTTCTATTGGTGACGCTGCATACCGATGTATTTCACCCGGAAGAATATGGAGTTATCACGAAATTGTTTTCCTATGTAGCGGTGATCAACATCCTTTTTATGTTCGGGATGGAAACCGCCTATTTCCGTTACTCGACAAAGCCTGGAGCGGATGAAAAACGGATCTTCAACCTTACCCAGACCGTTGTAGTCAGTATCAGCCTTTTCCTTTCCGCTATCATGATTGGCCTTGCCGCTCCGGCCGCCGGTTTTTTTGAGATCCCGGGGCGGGCGGATCTCGTTATCGCGCTGGTAGCAATCATGTTTATCGACGCGCTGGTAGCCATTCCGTTTGCAAGGCTCCGGTTCGAAAGGAAACCCGCAAAATTCGCCGCTGGCAGGTTAATGAACGTTCTGATCCTGATTGCACTTAACCTTTACTTCCTCAAAGTCGCCTACGATCCGTCTGTCGGAATTGGCTACGTTGTACTGGCTAACGTCATCGCCAACGCTTTTTACCTGGTTTTCTTTTTCAGGACGCTCGTGTCATGGCGGCCGGCTTTCGACAAAAACATCTCTCCGTCACTATTAACGTATGCTTACCCGGTTATGCTGACCGGGCTTGCCGGTATGACGAACGAGACGTTTTCGCGCCAAACACTGGACTGGTGGCTCCCCGAAAATTTTTACGAAGGTCAATCAGCGGAATATGCATTGGGTATTTTCGGCGCTTCCTATAAATTCGGGGTACTGATGAATCTCGCCGTCCAGGCCTTTCGTTATGCAGCGGAACCTTTCTTTTTTTCAAATGCCGCCGACAAGGAATCGCCGTCGCTCTTTGCCAATGTAAACCATTATTTTGTCCTTGTGTGCTGTGTGTTGCTCCTGGGTGTGAGTATCAACCTCGATATCCTCAAATATTTTTTGGGAAGCGAAAAGTACTGGGAAGGATTGGTTATCGTGCCTGTGCTTTTACTCGCCTACCTCTTCCTGGGAGTGTATTACAACCTTTCCGTCTGGTTCAAGCTAACGGACAAAACCATCTATGGAACGATCATCACCGTTGGTGGCGTGGTCATCACATTTGCCGCCAATTTTATACTGATCCCGCTGGCTGGTTACCTCGGAAGCAGCTGGGCCACGCTATTGTGTTATTTCTCCATGGCTGCCGCCTGCTACCTGCTGGGGCAGCGCTATTATCCCATTCCCTACAACGTTGGCAAAAGCATAAGCTATATTGCGGGTACAACAGCCCTTATTTATGCGGTGAACCTCGTAAAAATTCAAAGTGAATGGTTATCAATTTGTTTTCACGGCGTGGTGATTTTGGCTTATCTTTCGATTGTTTATTTCCTGGAACGAAAAAATTTCAGACAGGCATCCAGGTGATTTTTTTTAGCTTTACTTTTTCATAAAACTCTCTGACATGAACATTATTATTCCGATGGCGGGACTTGGCAAGCGACTACGTCCGCACACCCTTACTGTTCCAAAACCACTTCTGCCTATTGCCGGAAAGCCGATCGTACACCGTCTTGTTGAAGACATTGCAAAAGTTTGCCCCGAAAAAATCGACTCCATAGGCTTTATCATTCATCCCTCGTTTGGGAAAGAGGTTGAAGAGAGTCTGAAAGCAATTGCCCGGGAAGTAGGTGCTACGGGAAAAATCTACTACCAGGAAAAGGCGTTCGGTATATCCCATGCCCTGCTGTTCGCGAAGGAACTGTTTAAGGGAAAGGTTATCGTCGCATTTGCCGATACCTTGTTCAAGGCTGAATTCAAGCTGGATACAAACCAGGACGGAATCATCTGGGTCCAACGGGTGGATGATCCATCCCAGTTTGGTGTGGTCCGGCTGAATGAAAAATCGGAGATCACAGAGCTTGTTGAAAAGCCCACCTCATTTGTCTCCGATCTCGCCATTATCGGCATATACTTCTTCCGGGACGGCGAGGGATTGGCAAATGAGATGCAATACCTTATCGACAACGATATTAAGGATAAAGGAGAGTATCAGTTCACGTCGGCATTGCAGAATCTTTCAAAGAAGGGTGCCAAACTTATTCCCGGGCAGGTCACCGAATGGCTGGACTGTGGAAATAAGAGTGTGACGGTACAGACCAATCAGCGATACCTCGAATTCATCAAAGATCAGAAACTGGTCTCGCCAAAAGCGAATATCATCAATTCCGTGATTCTGCCACCCTGTTATATCGGCGACGGTGTGACGGTAGAGAATTCTGTCGTCGGGCCCTATGTTTCCGTGGGTGAAAACAGCCGGATTACAGACAGCCGGATCAAAAACTGCATTATCCAGAAAAACGCGAATGTGCGAACCGCAATGCTGGAAAACAGCATGTTAGGGAATTTCGTTATTTTTGAAGGTCCAAAACTCGACTTGAGCCTTGGAGACTTCAACGAAATAAAGGGATCGTGAGAAAAGGGGTTTGTTACAGAGCGGCATGCTTTCTATTGACGCTGACCATTTTGGTGTCGGCGCCTTCCTTCGCGCAGCGAAAAAGTAAAAAAACGGATGATACGCAAGCGTCCGGAATCAAACTCCGGGAAGCCGAGTTCTATTTTACCGAAGGGGAGAAGTTCTTCATCCTGGAAGACTATGCCAAGGCACTCCTTTATTATCAACGAACGCTGGAGATCACTCCGGAAAACGCCACCGTACACTATAAGGTGGCGGAGGTCCTGGCTCAAAGCAACAAACAGGAGGATCTCCTGAAAGCTTCGTTAAGCATCGAGAACGCATTGAAGCTGGAAAAGAAGAATAAATATTTTTACCTGCTGGCCGCCAATATTTACAACAGCATGACATCGTTCGATAAGTCGGCTGCCGTGTATGAGACCATGCTCAGGGAAATCAAGGGCACAGAAGAATATCTCTACGAACTGGCTGCCGTATATCAGTATGCGAATAAGTACGAAGAGGCGATCCGGACGTACAACAAGGCGGAAAACCAGTTAGGTATCAATGAAGTCTCTTCCATACAAAAATTGCGTCTCTACCTTGAACTCAACAAGACAAAGGAAGCGGTTGCCGAGGGGGAGAAATTAATTCAGGCATTTCCGGGCGAAGAACGTTTTGTTATGGGGTTTGCCGAAGTACTGGCTCAGAAAGGACTGCAGGCGGAAGGTATCCGCTACCTCGAAAACTTCGTTTCGGAGAACCCGGATGCAGGCGCTGTAAAAATGTTACTGGCCGGCTTGTACCGGGACAACAACCAGGAAATGAAAGCACGGCCCATGCTACTAAGTCTTTTCGATGATCCTGCCGTGGAGTTTAACAGCAAACTGATCATCCTTGGATCTTATAATACGGAATTGAATCAGAGTAAGGCAAAGAATATCGCTGATCCCGAAAAAGAACGTTTCGCTCTTGCACTGTTTGAAAAACTGGGGAAAACCAATCCGGATGACCCCAACATTCATATACTGGGTGGCGATCTATACCTGTCTACCGGAAGGAATCGTGAAGCGCAGGTCGAGTATGCAAAGGCTATCGAATCCGGGGACGTAAATTTCGAGGTATGGGAAAACCTTCTGTACCTTGAAACCCAGCTGGAGCAGTTCGATAACGTGATCAAACACTCGGACCAGGCATTGGAGTTATTTCCGAACCAGGGTATGATCCATTATTTCAACGGCTTTGCACACCTCCGGAAACGTCAATACTCCGAAGCGGTTTTTTCCCTGGAACAGGCCAAAAAGTTGTCTTCCTCAAATTCCAAACAGGTCAGCGAAATAAACAGCCTGCTCGGCGATGCATACAATGCGACAAAAGCTTATGAGAAATCAGACAAGGCGTATGATGACGCACTCGCGTTCAATCCCAACAACGATGTTGTTTTAAATAACTACAGCTACTACCTGGCGCTGAGAAAATCAGGCCTTGAGAAGGCGGAAAAAATGTCGACGCTGCTAATCAAAAACAACCCTGACAATCCTACTTACCTGGATACACATGCCTGGGTTTTATATTGTCGCCAGAAATACAGGGAGGCGCGAAAGGTGATCGAAAGAGCTATCAGTACCGGTAATGCCAATGCCACGCATTTCGAGCACTACGGCGACATACTTTTTCAACTTGGCGATGTTACGGCAGCCGTGCAGCAATGGGAGAAAGCCCGTGGACTAAACGCTAACAGCGAAATTCTCAATAAAAAAATTGCGAACCGTAAAATCTATGAATAACCGCCTCTTCCTGCTGCTCCTGGCGATATCGTCAATAACGGTCTCCTGCAGTAAAAAAATTACGTCCCCCGCAGTAACGGTAACTCCCCCCAAACCCGCACTCAATATTGAAGAGGTCGATTTTGAATATATGCACGGGAAGGCACGCATGATTCTACGCGATGCAAACAAAGAACGTGAAGTAAAGGCAAACATCCGGGTCCGGAAGGACAGTGTGATCTGGATGACCTTTTCCGTGATTGGTGTCCAGGGCGGCAAAGCGTTGATCAATAAAGACTCCATCACGATCGTGAGTAATGTCGACAAAGAATATTTCGTGTTCGACTATGCAGAACTTTCCAAGCGTTATAATTTTGATATCAACTATTCCGTTATTCAGGCAGCTATGCTCGGCAATCTGATTATGCCGAGGAAGGAAGATGACCGGATCGTCCCGGAAACATCCTTTTTTGTCCTGAAACAACAAGCCAATTCAATTTCCGTTGATAATTATATTAATGCAGCGAGTATGAAACTGGAGAAGGTTGAATTGAAAGAAAGCAACAGCAGCAATTCGCTTGTAGTCAGCTATTCCAACTTTCAGCCGATAGGTACCAAGTTATTCCCTTACAACGGGACCATCAGTTTATTTTATAAAGCGCTCAGCGGCCTCCTGAACACAACGATCATTTTTGAATACAACAAAGCTGAAATTGGTGATAAAGAGCTTAAGTTCCCGTTTAATATCCCAAAACGATATGAGCGCAGGTAGACCTTTACTGTGCCTTTTTATACTCGTTCTGCTCTCCATTTCTGTTCCTGCACAGAAATCAAAATCTCAACTGCAAAAAGAAAAGCAGCAAAACCTCGAAAAGATCAAGGAGGTTGAAAAAATAATCGGCGAGACATCCACCAAAAAGAAAAACACGATCGGTGAACTCAATGCCCTAAACGAGCGCATCCGGGAACAGGAAAAACTGGTCAAGTCCATCAAGGGAGAGGTAAACTTCATGGATTCTGAAATAAGCGAAAACAACGATATTATCGTTACCCTTGAAGATGATCTCGAACGTCTGCGGAAAGAGTATTCATCGATGTTGTTTGCCGCGCAAAAAGCCAACAACAGTACGACCAGGCTTACTTTTCTTTTCTCCGCGGAGTCATTCGATCAGCTTGTTATGAGACTCCGGTATATGAAACAATATTCGGAAACGCGGCAATTGCAGGCCGAGCAAATAACCAAAGTACAGGAAGAGCTTTCCGGTCAGGTGAAGGAGATACGGGTAAGAAGAGAGGAGAAAAATAAACTACTGACGGAGCAGGTAACCGCTACGGCTAACCTGACGAACCTGAAACAAAAACAGAACTCGCTTGTACGGTCACTGGAAAAAGAAGAGAAAAAATTAAAACGCGACCTTGAAGAAACCAAAAAGGCGGTAGCGCGGCTTGACAAGCTGATCGAAGATCTCATTAAAGAAGAAATGGCCCGCGCGTTGCGCGCGAACAAGGGCGAAGCCGTAACGTTGTCGAATTCATTCGAGGAGAACAGGAATAAATTCATGTGGCCCGTCTCGTCGGGTTTCGTTTCCCAAAAATTCGGACGTCAGAATCATCCCGTTCTAAAAGGGATTGTCCAGCAAAACAACGGGGTGAATATCCAGACGCAGGAGAATGAAAAAGTAAAAACGATCTTCGAGGGAGAGGTCAGGCGTGTGGCGTTTATTCAGGGTCTCGGAAGCACTGTAATTATCAAACACGGCGACTACCTGACGGTGTATGCCGGACTGAAGGAGGTATTTGTCCGCAGCGGCCAGCGGGTTACTACAAACCAGGAAATCGGGAAGGTATTCTCCAATACCGACGGTGTTTCGGAATTGCGCTTCCAGATCTTCAAAAATATGACGGCCCTAGACCCTCAGGGATGGTTGAAAAACATGTAGTGCCTGATCTACGCAACACGGCCGTTTTTTTCGGATTATCCCTTGTTTTAGCCGGGAAACTGCGTTTCGTGCCGCCAGTACCCAACTTCCAACATCAAAATCCGTTTCATTTGATCCTATTCTTTTTTACCCTATTTTTGCTTTTACGATTTTAAATTTAATGCCATGAAAGCTACATTATTGTTTTTAAGTGGGGTTGGTTTCCAGGAAATTCTTCTCATTGGTCTTTTCGTACTCGTTTTTTTTGGTGCAAAGAAAATACCTGAATTCATGAAAGGATTGGGTAAAGGCGTCCGTGAGTTCAAAGACTCAGTGAAGGATGTTAAGAAAGAAGTTGAAGATGCGAGCAACGCAGCCAAAATTGAAGACACAAAATAAGTGTTGAAAACGTACGCTACATTTCGCGAAATTCAGAACGATCTGCAGCACGGTACGCTTTCCTGTCAGGATCTTGTCCGCCATCACCTCCACAATATCAGGGAAAAGTCACACCTCAATGCGTTTTTGAGTGTGTACGAGGATGAAGCGCTCTCACGTGCTGCTGCAATAGATATAAAAATCAAAGAAGGCAACGCCGGAAAACTTGCAGGACTTGTTATAGGCCTGAAAGATGTTCTCGCGTATAAGGACCATTCGCTTCAGGCCAGCAGCCGGGTGCTGGATGGTTTCATCTCCCAGTTTAACGGCACAGCTGTTCAACGGCTTCTGGATGAAGACGCTATTATCATCGGACGGCAGAACTGCGATGAGTTCGCCATGGGTTCCTCCAATGAGAACTCGGCTTTCGGCCCTGTCCTTAACGACGCCGATAATACAAGGGTGCCCGGTGGATCTTCCGGCGGCTCGGCGGTAGCAGTTCAGGCCGATATGTGCCAGGTATCACTCGGATCCGATACCGGCGGTTCTGTAAGACAACCCGCGGCTTTTTGCGGCCTCGTCGGGTTAAAACCAACTTACTCCAGAATTTCCAGGTTCGGATTAATAGCCTATGGCTCATCATTCGACTGTATCGGGATCTTCGGAAAGTCGGTGGAGGACGTTGCCCTGGTACTCGAAGTAATTGCGGGAGCGGATGACCAGGACAGCACGGTTTCAAGAAAGCCTGTCCCCCCCTATAGCGAAGAATTGAAGAAATCTAACGGGAGGGCCTACAAAGTGGCCTACGTCCGTGAAATCGACGAGTCCGATGGCCTGCAACCGGAAATACGCGAAAGCATCCAGCATAAAATCAGGGAGATCCGGTCCGCCGGTCATTCGGTGGATGTGATCGATTTCCCTTTAATGGAATACGTACTTCCTACCTATTATATTTTAGCGACCGCTGAAGCCAGTTCGAACCTTTCCAGGTATGACGGAGTTCGGTACGGTTATCGCAGTGGTGATGTTACTGATCTCGCATCGCTTTACAAGAAGAGCCGGTCCGAGGGCTTTGGTAAAGAAGTACAACGGAGAATCCTTCTGGGGACTTTTGTGCTGAGCGCGAGCTATTACGACGCGTATTATACAAAAGCTCAAAAGGTACGGAGGATCATCCGCGATAAAACAAAGGCGATCCTGAACCAGTATGACTTTATAGTTATGCCGATCACGCCGACGACCGCATTCAAGATCGGGGAACACACGGATAATCCCCTCGAAATGTACCTGGCGGATCTTTTCTCCGTTCAGGCTAACGTTGCCGGAGTGCCTGCAATCGCTATACCTTGTGGTCTGGACAAACAGGGTTTGCCCATCGGAATGCAGGTGATATCGGATGATTTTGAAGAATCCAAACTGTTGCATTTTGCAAAAACACTTTTGAACTGATCATATCACGATGAGGAAAAGTTTTATCCTTCACCTGGACATACAGTTGCAATCCGCTAAAACAATAATGGCGCCGGTGATCAACCGTGCGTTGAAAAAAGGAATAGCATCTTTCGCGGTAGTACTGTTTTGTCTTGCATCGCTTCCTTCGTTCGCACAAATCCAACCGGATTCCGTCGTGGTGGACTCACTGGAAGTGGCGGTCGCGGAGGAGGAAATGTTGTTCAAAGAGGACACGGCAGATTTTGTTTACTTCGCCATGCCCACTGAACTGGAATTTATTCCCGGTGATGACGATCCCGCCCTGATCGCAGACCGGCTTGCCTGTATTGAACGGACCATGCCGCTGATCTATAATGAGCGGATACATTCGTTTATAACCTACTTTACAGTTAAGGACCGCGAATATACACGGATGATGATGCGGCGAAAAAATCTCTACTTTCCGTTATTCGAAAAATACCTCGCCCGGTACAATCTTCCCGACGAGTTGAAATATCTCTCTATCATTGAATCCGGCTTGAATCCGCGAGCAACCTCCCGTGTCAGGGCTGTGGGCCTGTGGCAATTTATGTCTGCAACTGGAAGGTATTACGGTCTCAACAACAATTGGTATGTGGACGACCGCATGGACCCTGAAAAAGCCACGGACGCCGCATGTCGTTATCTCAGGGATCTCTATGGCATGTTTCATGACTGGGAACTTGCCCTGGCTGCCTATAACACCGGCCCTGGAAATGTAAAAAGGGCCATTCGCAGGTCAGGATATAAACGGTCTTTCTGGGAAATCTATCCAAACCTGCCGCGGGAAACCAGATCGTACGTACCACAGTTCGTTGCTATTACCTATGCGATGAACTACCTGGATGAACACAACTTCTTCGATGAGGGTGAAGAAATGCTGCCCCGGTACGACACCGTACAGATCAGGAAGTTCCTGAATTTCGAGACGCTGGCCAACCTTACGGGAACATGCGTCGAGGATTTGCAGAGACTCAATCCGTCCATCCAGCGAAACGCTATCCCCGAAACAGGCAAGGTTTATACGCTTAATATTCCGCTGGACGCCAAGTATAACCTGGAAATGAACCGGGTCGCGATCCTTGATTCAGCGTCGCGGTTGGGCAAAAAAGAACTGGAGATGCTTGCCCGTAACATGGAGGGAACAACTTATGGAAGGGATCGTATTGTTTACCGGGTACGGAGCGGCGATGTGCTGGGATCGATCGCCATTCGCCACGGTGTAAAGGTGGCTGACTTGAAAAAATGGAATAACCTGCACAGCAATACCATTCACATCGGGCAACGCCTGAATATCTGGCTAAGGCCGGGCGGCGGAAATACAACGACTACCCTCGCCTCTTCGAAACCAAAAGCACCTTTGGTGGTTGTACCTGTACCCGACTCCAAAACGTATACAGTGCAGCCGGGAGACACATTGTGGGACATCTCCAAAAAGTTTGAAGGGCTGACGATCGAGAAGATCAAAAGTCTTAATAAGCTTCACACCAGTAAACTGCAGCCGGGCCAAAAGTTGATTATCGGGATTTAAACCGAACACCTTTACCTGTTACTGTATTGCCCGCTTTATTTACCGTGAACCTTGAGACAGGTGTGACTGTTTATACGTTCTGGCATTATAACCCTACAAATTACTGAGTAGATGAATCGTATTATCATAGGTATTTTTTTCCTGGCAATAGGTTTAGGATGTGGCAGCAGGGATCGGAAAGATCCGAAATATCTTCCCAACGCTACCGGTAAACCCGGTGATATTATTCTGATCATGGATTCCGTTCAGTGGAGGGGTGAATTGGGATCGGAGGTCCGGAAGATATTCCGCGCCGAATTTCCCGGCCTGCCCCAGACCGAACCGATGTTCAATGTCATCTGGGTTCATCCATCGAGGCTCAAATTGCTCACGCAGATCAGGAACCTGATCTATGTATTCACGCTGGACCAGACGACACAGGGATCAAAGACGCTTATCCGTGATTTTACGCCGGAAACGCTGGACAAGATCAGAAGCGACTCCGGTTTTTACCGGTTCAACAGGAAAGATGAATATGCCAAAGGTCAGGAAGTACTCTATCTGTTCGGCGACTCACAGGCAAATCTTATCCGGCATTTACGCAAGGACCGGCAACAGCTCATCGACTACTTCAATGATGTCGAGAGAAAACGCCTGGAGAAAAATTTATTCGGGACAAAATCGACGGCAGGTGTAGCTTCATTCCTCCGGAAAGAACACAATATCGAATTGCGTGTACCCGTAGGTTACGTCCTGGCCGACAAACAGGACGATTTCATTTGGCTGCGTCAGATAGAAGCGGAAAAAGACAAGGATGTTTTCGTAACCTGGAAACCGTACGAAAGCGAATATCAGCTGTTACCCGACAGTGTAGTCGCGTGGAGGGATGCCACGGCGAAAAAATATTTATATGAAGATCCCGAGAACCCCATCAGTTACCTTGTTACCGAAAAAGAAAATTTTGACGTACTGGCCCGGCAGGTGAAATTGAACGGACATTTTGCTATGCAGGTACGAGCTCTTTGGAAGACAAACAACAACTCGATGGGTGGACCTTATGTGGGTTACGCCCTTGTTGACCAGGGAGCCGGCCGCCTCTACTACATCGAAGGTTTCGCTTACGCTCCGGGAAAAGACAAAAGGGAAATTGTTCGCGAACTCGAAACTATACTGGGAACATTCCGGACGAGCGACGACCTCGCCAAAAAACCGGCGAAGTAAGGTTCCGAATCAAGACTGCCGTAACTCGATACTAAAGGTGGTTCCTTTATCAACATCACTCTCCACTTCAATCGTTCCGCCAAGTGCTTCAACCTGTGTACGCACGAGATATAATCCCAACCCCTTTCCCTCGACGTGAAAGTGAAATCGCCTGTACAGATTGAATAAATTGTCCCTGTGTTTCGGCACGTCAATTCCCAGTCCATTGTCGCTGATGTCGATCTGAACTGCATCACTGATCCGCTTAGCCCGTATATCTATTTGTGGAGTCCGTTCCGGGTGGCGGTATTTGATTCCATTGCTGATCAGGTTATACAAAATGCTCTCCAGGTAAGGCTGGAGCGATACGATCTGATGAACGTCACCAAGATCAATAGTTACTACCGTGTTCGTTTCTTTAATCTCTTCACCCAGTGTTTTTAGCACTTTTTTGATAACCTCATCCAGGCTCACTTCGCTCAGCACCTGCGTGTTCATTTTCTGGATTCGCAGGATCAACGCCAGATCTTTGATCACCGCATCCAGGTCGTGCGCCGATTGTACCATCAGTTGTGTAATTTCATTTACCTCTTTTATATCCTTTGCATAATCGAGAATATCGGAGAGTCCCACCAGGCGCGCCATCGGCGAACGAAGGTTGTGTGATATGATAAATGCAAACTGCTCCAACCGGTTGTTCTGCTCAATTAGTTCCTGGTTAGCTTTTTTAAGGTCATGTGTTTGTCTTTCAACTTCAGCAGTGAGGTCCGTATTCTTCAGTTGGATGATCGCATTCTGTTCTTGAATTATCCGCTTCGCATCCTGGAGACGTTCGTTCTGGTCCATCAGGCTCTTTTGCTGCAATTCAATCTGGTGCTGCTGCGCAACGAGTTGATCGTTGTGTGAAACGATCTCTTCGTTTTGAGCGCTGATCTCTTCGTTCTGGGCCAGTATCTCGTGCGTACGTTCGTGCACTGTTTTTTCCAGAAGGCGATTTTGATTTAATAGAATTTCACTTTTTTCCCGCTCCGACCTCCTAAGCTGATCCGCAATACTAATGGTCCGGTTTGTGTAAAATGCGGTGTACACCAGGGTGGGGATGGTTATAAAAAAAAGGAGCACCTGCAGGATGTAGCTGTTATTCAAAGCTTCCTCATAACGGGCCTTTGCGCGTAGAGCGATCCCATCCTCAAATGTATTAACGTATTTCTGGAATCGTTGATATTGAAGCCAGACATTGTACCCCGGATCGCTGCTCAAAATTGCTACAAACTCATCGATACGGTCCTCCCGTATCAGCCGCATCATTTCGGATGTAAGTCCGACATAGGAGTCAACTGAATCCCTTAACTCATAGAATTCCGTCATCGGAAATTGCTGGGAAATCAGGGGTTGCTCCAACTGGGTAAATGCAAGTTCCTTATTGTGCAGAGCTGTGTCGACTGCAGCAAGGAAATGATCGCTTTTGACGAAGCCATAACTCCGGACGGCCATGTCCAGCAAATGAAGGCTGCGGATAATATCGACCGTATTGATCTTTATTTTCTCAGCCCGCTCCTGTTGTTCCTTGTTAAATGCAATGACCTGACTATTCCTGTAAATCAGATAAATGTTCGTCAGTAAAAGCAGCCCCACCAGGAAAACTACAATAAATAAAACATAACCTTTAAACCACGATACCATGCTTGCTAAAAACTGAATTACACGCCAAAGTTCCAACAACGTTACATATCCCTAATCTGTTTCAAAAGAATTAAACAGGCTATCTTTTTTCCGGTCTGTTCATCTTGCCTCGTTCGCCGGCAAACTCTTCTGCAGTCTTCCATGGCTGTAGGACGTACCAGGATAACGACCGGGCTGTTGAACTGCAAAATGCTGATTTTCAACATCATAAATTCAGTTTAAATCGAATAAATGCTGTTTTAGGCCTATTTCTTTTCCCCGACCTTCTTATCTTTAGCACCCAAATAACCCTGTTCATGTCCATTAAGATCAGAAAGCAGGATGCCCTCAATTACCATATGCAGGGGCAGCCTGGAAAGATTGAAGTTGTACCCACCAAGGTTCTCAGTTCCCAGCTGGATCTTGCCCTTGCCTACTCGCCGGGTGTCGCGGAACCCTGTAAGGAAATCGCGGCTAACAAGGAAGATGTTTATAAATACACGTCGAAAGGAAACCTGGTGGCTGTCATCTCCAACGGAACCGCAGTCCTGGGGTTGGGTAATATCGGGCCTGAAGCATCCAAGCCCGTGATGGAAGGGAAAGGTGTCTTGTTTAAAAAATTCGCCGGCATCGATGTATTCGATATCGAAATTGACGAGGAAGATCCGGATGCTTTTATCAAGATCGTTAAGTCCCTTGAACCGACGTTCGGAGGCGTGAACCTGGAAGATATCAAGGCGCCCGAGTGTTTCAAGATCGAAACCGAGCTCAGGGAGAAGATGAACATCCCGATCATGCACGACGATCAGCATGGAACGGCGATCATTTCGAGTGCCGCGTTGCTGAACGCGCTGGAGATAGTAGGGAAGAAAATAGAGGAAGTCAGAATCGTCGTCAATGGCGCCGGTGCTGCGGCTGTGAGTTGTACAAAACTGTACATGGCGCTGGGGGCCCGGAAACAAAATATCATTATGTGCGATAGCAAAGGCGTATTGAACACTTCGCGCACGAATCTGGATGACATCAAAAAACAATTTGTAACCGAACTGACTATCTCGTCCCTTCAGGAAGCGATGAAAGGCGCCGATGTATTTATCGGCCTTTCTGTCGCGGATTCCATCACACCGGATGACCTGAATGCGATGGCAAAAGATCCGATCGTCTTCGCGCTGGCGAACCCCGATCCGGAGATCAGCTATGACCTTGCCATGAAGACACGGAAGGATATCATTATGGCTACCGGCCGTTCCGACCATCCGAACCAGGTAAATAATGTATTGGGCTTTCCTTACATTTTCCGTGGGGCACTGGATGTCCGTGCTACTGAAATTAATGAAGCCATGAAGCTGGCGGCTGTGCACGCGCTGGCGGCCCTGGCAAAAGAGCCGGTTCCCGATATGGTCGTCAAGGCGTATGGAACCGACAAGATCGGGTTTGGACGGGAATACCTGATTCCCAAGCCGCTGGATACACGGCTGATCACAACCATTTCTCCCGCGGTCGCGAAAGCGGCGATGAACTCCGGTATCGCGAAGAATCACATCACCGACTGGGATACGTACCATATGGAGTTGCAGAAACGCATCGGTATCGACCAGAAGCTGATGTCGCGGATCATCGACCGCGCGAAAAAACAACCCAAGCGTGTTGTCTTTACGGAGGCAAATCACCATAAAATATTAAAAGCCGCTCAGATTCTGCGTGACGAAGGTATCGCACATCCTATCCTGCTTGGCAACCGGAAGGAGATCCTTGCTCTGATCGAAGAACATAAACTCGACCTTCATGATTGTCCCATCATTTATCCCCGGGAAGAAGAGGAAACGATAAAACGTTATGCCGAGGTGTTTTATGCGAAACGTCAGCGCAAAGGATTAACCTATCAGGACTGCGAACGCCTGATGCGTGAAAGAAATTATTATGCAGCGATGATGGTTGATCACGGCGATGCAGATGCCCTGGTAAGCGGGTTAACGAAGGATTATCCCAAAACCATTTTACCGTCTCTTCAAATCATTGGGACTGCCGAAGGAGTGAACAGGGTTGCGGGCATGTACATTATTATCAATAAGCGCGGCACATTCTTTTTTGCGGACACAACGGTCAACGTCGACCCTAATGCACAGGAACTTTCAGGGATTATCGAACTTACGGCACGCGGAGTGAAATTTTTCGATATGGACCCCCGGATTGCTGTCCTGTCGTATTCAAACTTTGGATCATCAAAAGGTGATATCCCGGAAAAAACAAGAGAAGCTGTTCGGATAGCCAGGCAAAAAAATCCGGAGCTCATCGTTGAAGGCGATATCCAGGCAAACGTTGCGCTGAATACACAACTTCAGCAGGAAACGTTTCCCTTCAGCGCATTGTCGAAGGAAGGCGCGAACACGCTGATTTTTCCGAATCTTGCTTCGGGTAATATCGCCTACAAGCTATTGATGGAAATTGGCGGAGCGGAATCAATCGGACCTATACTATTGGGGATGAAAAAACCGGTTCATATTTTACAGCTTGGCAGTTCGATCCGTGAAATTGTAAACATGGCCGCTATTGCAGTAGTGGATGCCCAGCTACACGCACAGGATGACCACCTGTAGTATTTTTTAAGCAGGTATTTTTTTTAGTTGTATACGGTTATACTTTCATTGCCGTATGCACGGATGTTGAATACTTTAATATATTTTTCATGATTGCATTCCTGAAAGGAAAACTCGTTCACCGCGAACCCACACAGGTCGTCATCGATGTAAACGGTGTTGGCTACCAGCTGAACATTTCCCTCCAGACCTTTGCGGAGATCAAAGAGCAGGAAAATATTATGCTGCATACGCATCTCACGATCCGGGAAGACGCGCACTTGCTTTTCGGGTTCAGCAGCGAAACAGAAAAGAAACTCTTCCAGCAACTGATATCCGTGAACGGGGTGGGTCCGAACACGGCTATCGTTATGTTGTCGTACATGAATTCAAATGAACTTAAGTCGGCAATCGTCAGGGAAGACGCTGCGGCGCTTCAGTCGATCAAAGGTATCGGGGGAAAAACAGCCTTACGCGTGATCATCGATCTGAAGGATAAACTGAAGAAAGAAAACTGGGAGGATACACAGCCGTCAATTTACGGCGGCCCTCACAATACCCTGCGTAAAGAAGCGTTATCTGCTTTGCTCACGCTGGGATTGCCGAAGGCTGTAGCCGAGAAAAGTGTGGATAACGCCCTGAAAAAATCAGGAAATACTATTACATTAGAAGATTTAGTTAAGCAAGCCCTTAAAAACGCATAGTACGTTTGACCGTCTTTACAGAGAAGAAACAGGTTGCTCTTACGCTTAGCCAAATGTGCCTCGTATGGCTGAGCTTTTTGTTCATACCCGAAGAAGTGTATGGACAGGTACAGACGCGCCCGAATCCTTCCGACACGACAGGCAATCAACCGTATAAGCCCAGCCGCCGGCCGACGTATCGGGCAACTGACCGATACGGTGATCCTTTTTCCAATACAACATCCGAATCTCCGCTGTACCTGAGAGATCCGAACCAGATGAAGCTCGATGTGGAGATCGATACAGCAGGCGACTATACGATATACGAGAAAATCGGTGAATTGAATTACCGGCCTACGTCCAGCATGACGTTTGAGGAGTTCAAGCAATACCAGGACCGCCAGATCCTTAAAGAGTACTGGCAGAGCCGCGCACGGGCACAGGACGGTGAAAGTGCCGTCAGCGGACGAAGCCTGATCCCCAAAATTTTCATCAGCCCTGTCCTCGACAGAATCTTCGGCGGAAGCTACGTCGAACTCGTACCCCGGGGATTTGTTACCCTCGATTTTGGCGGTGCATTTCAGAAGATAAACAACCCGGCTATACCGATCCGTCAGCAACGAAACGGCGGATTTGAATTCGATCAGCAGATCAATATGAGTGTGGTGGGTAAGATCGGTGAAAAACTCGCCGTGACGGCAAACTTCGACAACAACAACTCCTTCGATTTTCAGAACAATATGAAGGTGGAATATACCGGGTTTAAAGAAGATATCCTTCAGAAACTGGAAATCGGAAACGTCAGCCTTCCCTTGAACAATACACTTATTCAGGGTGCACAGAACCTGTTCGGTGTTAAGGCAAAATTACAGTTTGGAAAACTGGACGTTACCGCGATTGCCACCACCCAGCGCGGCAAGACCGCGTCGATCAACCTGGGCGGCGGAAATAACAGCGGCCAGGGAAGACCGTTTGAGATCATCGCTTCCAACTACGATGAAAACCGGCACTTTTTCCTCGGTCACTTTTTCCGGGATCACTACCGCCAGTGGATTGCGAACCCTCCCCAGATAATTTCCGGTGTAAACGTTACGCGGGTTGAAGTTTATATTCTTAACCGGAACAACGACACGCAAACGCTCCGCAATGTTGTAGGTCTGATGGATCTGGCGGAAGGAAGCCGTGTGTACAATTCGAATATCCCCGGCAGGCAAAGCGGCTTTCCCAATACGAATAATGCCAATCGCCTGCTCGCCGATGTTCTCGGTTTAAATAATAACCGGGACTCTGATGGAATCAATACAGCGCTGGAGAACCTCTACGGTGCCGGATCACTGGTCAACGGAACTGACTTCGAAAAGATCACCGGTGCGCGCAAGCTGGCCTCAACAGAATACACTGTTCATCCGCAACTCGGTTATATAACCCTTACCCGTAAACTTCAAAACGATGAAGCGCTGGCTGTTGCGTACGAATATACGTACAATGGTGCACGGCATGTCGTCGGGGAACTTTCAGAAACAACCGCACAACTAAAGGACAATGAGATCATATTTCTGAAACTCCTTCGCCCGAGGAAGATCGCCATCCGTGATGCGAACAAAAAGATCATTCCGACCTGGGACCTGATGATGAAAAACATTTACAACCTGAATGTAAATCAATTGTCACGCGAGGGATTTCAGCTTCGTATCATTTACAGGGATGATAAAACCGGTATAGACAACCCTCAGTTACAGGAGGGAACAAAAACACGGCAGCGCCAGCTTATCGAGATCCTCGGATTGGATCGTGTAAACCCCGTGAATGACCCCCAGCGCGACGGTAACTTCGACTTTATTGAAGGAGTTACGATCAACACTACTACGGGCCTGATCATTTTTCCATACCTGAAACCTTTCAGTGACGGATTGCGGGAGGCGTTTAAAGGGGAGACAAACGAAAGTTTCCTGATCCAGAAGTATGCCTACGATACGCTTTATAACACGACGAAGGCTGACGCGGAGTTGTTTGCGACGAAAAATAAATTCTACATAAAGGGTTTATACAATGCCGGTTCTTCAAAAGAAATTCTGATCCCCGGATTCGGTGTTTCGCAGGGTTCGGTAAAATTATACGCCGGTGGTATTCCGCTTAACGAAGGCACCGATTACGTGGTGGACTATACCTTCGGAAAGGTTACGATCATGAACGATCAGATCCTCAATTCCGGAAAAAATATAGAAGTGAAGTATGAACAGTCGGATCCTTTCGCTTTTCAAACCAGAAGCCTGCTGGGAACACGATTTGACTATCATCTGAACGAGGACGTCAATTTCGGAGGGACAATGCTTTATTACAACGAACGACCCCTGATAAGCCGGAATCAGATCGGTACGGAACCCGCGCGAAATCTCCAATACGGCCTGGATTTTAATATCAATAAAAAGAGCAGGCTTCTCACAAAAATAGTCGATGCGATACCGTTCCTCCAGACAAAGGAGCAATCGTCCTTCAACTTCACGGGTGAATTTGCCCAGTTGTTACCGGGTACCTCAAACGTTGTCGATGGTGAAGGTACGGCTTACATCGATGATTTTGAGAACACAGCCACACCGTATTCGCTGATGAGTCCGGCTGGGTGGAAACTGGCGGCGACTCCAAAGACTGCGGATAACCGTTTTGATCCCAGCAACCAGGGAACGGATGATATACGGGTGGGATATAAGCGCGCGAAACTCGCCTGGTACCAGGTCGACAATCAGCTGTACCGTGATGTGGGAAGGTTCAAGCCCGACAACATCGACGATGAGGACTTGAAAAACCATTACGTCAGGCCCGTTGGTCCCCAGGAAATTTTCCCGGGCCGGAACCTGACACAGGGTATCTTTTACGAACAGATCTTCGATGTCGCCTACTATCCGCGGGAAAGAGGACCTTACAACTACAATCCATCGCTGGACAACAACGGATTATTGCCGGATCCGCAGACGAACTGGGGCGGTATCACGAATGCGATACGTACGGAAGTCGATTTTGACAAGGCTAATATCGAATACGTGGAATTCTGGCTCCTGGATCCGTTCATCAATTCTCCTTACGGATACATCGATGACGGTATTAATACAAGCCCTAAATCCAACACCACGGGTGGAAAGCTTGTATTTCAGCTGGGCAGCATTTCGGAAGATGTTATGCGCGACACAAAGCACGCTTTTGAAAACGGCTTACCGCCAGACGGTAATCTTGATGGATCGGGCGCGAGCAAAAACAGCTTCGGTTACGTGACCTCGCAGCAATACCTTACCAATGCATTCGACAATTCCGCCTCTTCCAGGGCCAATCAGGATGTTGGTCTCGACGGCTTACCATCGGATAAGGAAACAAAAATTTTCCAGGACTACCTGAATAACCTTACCCCTGGAGCACGGGCGATAGCCCAATCGGATCCTTCCGCCGATAACTTCCGTTATTTCCTGGGGAGCGAATTTGATGCCGCCGACGCACAAATACTCGAACGTTATAAGGACATCAACGGCCAGGAGAACAACTCGCCGATCATTACCGGTAACGACGAAGTGACGCCATCCGGAAGCAATATCCCCGACAATGAAGATCTCAATGCCGACAATACGTTAAGTGAACTGGAAGAGTATTACGAATACGACATGGATCTTAAACCCGGTCAGCTGGATATCGGCAAAGAATACATTGTTGATAAAATCTTAACTCCTTCGTCTAACAATCCGACGGAAAAAGTAACCTGGTACCTGTTCCGTATACCAGTCAGGCAGTTTGAAGACAAGTTTGGAAATATCGACGGGTTCAAGTCCATTAAATATACCCGTATGATATTGACCGGTTTTCAGGAGCCGGTCGTACTGCGTTTTGCCAACTTCCGGATGGTGGGTAGCCGGTGGAGAAGGTATACGGACAACCTCCGGGATGGTGGTCTGATAGCGGACCCTGAACCGGGCGCTGATAACTTTACGGTAAACGTGGTGAACCTGGAGGAAAATGCCGCCGGCGCGACAGACAAATCCCCGTATGTCATTCCGCCCGGAGTGGTCCGGGACCGGGACAACACTTCTTCAGTTCCACGGCAGCTGAACGAACAGTCGGTGCAGGTATGTATTGATGAACTTCAGGATGGTGATGCCAGGGCAATTTATAAAAACGCCGCCGTAGACCTTTTCAACTACGGTCGCATTAAAATGTTCTTCCATGCCAACAGCGAATCAAATGACGACGACCTCCGCGCCTTCCTTCGCCTGGGCACGGATTTCGATCAGAACTATTATGAAATAGAGATCCCGCTGAAGATCACCAAACCCGCTAACAGCAGCGATGTCAGAGCTATCTGGCCTGAGGAAAATGAAATTGATATCGCGCTCAACGAACTTTACGCATTAAAAGCTGCGCGCGATCGCGAAGGTTTCCCGTTGACGGAATTATATCCGCGCGAAGGGCCGAAGGTTGTCGATGAACGCCACCGGATCAGAATCTTCGGTCGGCCCGATCTGAGCAGTGTCCAGGTGATGATGATCGGCGTACGCAACCCAACATCGGATGACAAGCGGGTACATTCCGTTTGTATCTGGGCGAATGAATTACGCGTCACGGATTTCGATCGCACGCCTGGCTGGGCCGTCAGCTCGACGTTAAGCGCTAAGCTTGCCGATTTTGCGACGGTAACCGGCGCTTTCAGGTATACCACTTTTGGTTTTGGAAATGTAAGCTCGAAAATATTCGAACGTACCCGTGATGAAACCACCGCTTACGACGTCTCGGCTAACATTAATGTAGACAAACTGATACCGGGTAACACGGGCATCAAGATACCTATGTTTGTGGGCTATCAAAATACAACCATCAATCCGAAGTTCGATCCGGCGAACCCCGATCTCCGGATCGACGCCGCGTTGAAATCGTTTAATACAGACGAAGAAAAGAACAGCTACATCAAGCTGATCAGGGACCAGGAGACCCGGCGAAGCCTGAATTTTATTAACGTCCGCAAAGTCAAACTCAAGGCCGACGCCCCCAGTCATCTGTGGGATATCGAGAACTTCTCGTTCAGCTACGCCTATAGCGAAGCGAAACGCACAAACTTCACTACCAAAGAAGCTCTGCAGAAGCAATATAAGGGATCGGTCGCATACACGTTCACTCCGAAGGCGACAGGCATCGAACCGTTCAAAAATTCGAAGAGCTTATCGTCGCCCTGGCTGAAGGCGATCAAGGATTTTAACATCAGCTTCCTTCCCAGCAGCCTGGGCGTTCGGTTTGACCTGGAACGATCATTCGGAAAAAATATCTATCGCAACGACGGGTTCGAATCCGCTCCCAACTACCTGAAGTACTTCACCTTCAACAGGCAGTACAACATGCGCTGGAACTTCTCCAAGGGGCTGTCGCTCGAGTACAATGCGCTGGCATACGCGATCATCGACGAACCCGAAGGAGAAGGCGATTCGGTCAACACAGAGATCAAGAAGAATCTCAAAAATTTCGGTCGAATGAAAAATTTCGATCAGCGGATCACACTAAACTATGCCATACCGCTGGACAAATTCCCTGTGACGGACTGGTTGGGTGCTGACTACCGGTACCAGGTAAATTATAACTGGCGGGCCGGTCCTCTAAACAGACCGGATGCGCTGGGTATCATCGGGGACCTACCTGACACACTCGACTTCCGGAATACTATTCAGAATAGCCGCGATCAGAATTTTACCGGCCGCGCGGACCTGACTAAACTTTATAATAAGGTCAAATTTTTGAAAGAGCTTAACACGCCTCCTAAACCGGTAAGTACGCGCACTTCAAGTAATCCAAAAGTTCCACAGCGGCCACAACCTAAAGCGGACTCTGTTAAAGAAAGAACCATGCCGGGTGTAGTGAAAGGGTTTTTCAAATTGCTTATGTCCGTACGGTCAATCAACGGAACCTATAGTCTCACAGAGGGAACGGTGCTTCCCGGCTTTAACCCAAACCCGAAATTACTGGGTATGGATGACAACTGGAATTCACCCGGCTGGGGATTTGTGCTGGGAAGTCAGAATCCGAATATCAGAACAAAAGCTGCGGACAAAGGCTGGCTGACCAAATCCTCGTCGCTGACGATGCCTTTTAGTCAGATGAAAAATGAGACCTTGAATCTTCGGGCCAGTGTGGAACCTTCAACGGATCTTAAGATACAGCTGGACGTGAAGAAGGAGACCATGAACTCCTATCAGGAAATATTCCGGTTCGACCAAGTGTCGGATGAGTATACATCGTTGAGTCCCAGCCGCGGCGGAAGCTACCGGTTATCCTTCATGAGCATCAAAACGGCTTTTGATAAAACAAACGGCGACATCGAATCGGATGTATTCAAAAAATTCGAACAGAACCTGAATATCATCCAGAACAGGTTCAGTATCATCAACAATAATGCTGAGTACGACACCACATCGCAGGATGTTGTTATTCCCGCATTCCTGGCCGCGTATTCCGGTAAGGATGCAAATACCATCAGCCTGTCGCCGTTTCCCAAAATACCCCTCCCCAACTGGAGAATGGACTACACCGGCCTGAACAAGATCGACTTCTTTAAAAACATGTTTCAGTCCATTACCGTATCCCACGCCTATCAGTCCACCTATTCGGTGATGAATTATTCCAATTCGCTGGCATTCTCGGACAAATCGAAACTGGAAATCGACAGGCCGATCGAGGACTACAACAACAAATACTTCGGAGACGTGGTAGACGGGGAGTTGCTTCCTGTTTACGTGATCAGCCAGGTAATGATATCCGAACAGTTCTCGCCGCTGATTGGTATCAACGTACGAACGAAGAACCGGGTGACCGCCAACTTCCAATACAAAACAAAACGCGACCTGTCATTAAACATTTCGAATGCCCAGATCACGGAATTAAGCAGCAAAGATCTTTCATTCGAACTCGGTTTTACCAAAAACAACATGAAACTGCCCTTCAAATCGCAAGGCCGCCTCATCGTCCTGAAAAACGACCTCACATTCCGGATGAATGTTACCCTCAGCGACACAAAAACCATCCAGCGTAAAATCGATGAGCTGAATGTGATCACAAACGGAAATATCAACTTCCAGTTGAGACCCAATATCAGTTACGTTGTGAATCAGAAGCTGAACATCCAGTTGTATTTCGAACGCACGGTGAATGAACCCCTGGTTTCAAATTCCTATCGCCGGTCCACGACGCGTTTTGGTACCCAGATCAGGTTCAGCCTGGCCCAATAGGTCCCGCCTGGGAATCCATCCCTGGAAGACATTTGCCCGATTAGTCCTTGACGCCTTGTAAGCATAAATTTTGGGTCATCGCCTCTTTAAATCTTCCTTTTCGCTATTTTTGACCCACTAAAAATCAAGCAATCATGAACATTCCTGACGGATTGAAGTACACAAAAGACCATGAATGGGTAAAAATCGAGGGAAATACGGCCACCATCGGTATAACGGATTTTGCCCAGGGTGAACTCGGAGACATTGTTTACGTGGATATCAATACCGTCGGTCAGGACATCAAAGAGCATGAAGTATTTGGAACCGTTGAGGCGGTGAAGACCGTGTCCGACCTGTACATGCCCGTTGCCGGAAAAGTGACGGAGGTGAATCCTCTCCTTGACGGAAGCCCGGAAAAGGTCAATGAAGATCCTTATGGAGCGGGCTGGATGATAAAAGCATCGCTCACGGGTTCTGCCGAGGGGCTCCTGACTGCAGCCGAATACAAAGAACTAATTGGCAAGTAAGCTGGTTATCAGCTAGCGGAATAACCTGACGCTGTTGATTGATACGCCTCCATGATCGAACTTCCAGTCATATCGCCCGAAGAAACGAAAAAACGCAAGCCTAACTGGCTTCGCGTTAAGCTTCCCGTTGGACCTGACTACGCAAGAGTCCGGAAACTTGTCGACGAGTATAAGCTTCATACGATCTGTGAGAGCGGAAATTGCCCGAATATGGGCGAGTGCTGGGGCGCAGGTACGGCCACATTTATGATCCTGGGAAACGTTTGTACCCGGAGCTGCTCGTTTTGCGCAGTTGCGACCGGGCGTCCGACGGAATACGATATCGAAGAACCCAAACGTGTTGCTGAAGCCATCAAATTGATGAGCGTAAAACACGCCGTGATCACATCCGTGAACCGCGATGAGTTAAAGGATCGTGGCGCAGAGATCTGGTATCAGACGGTTGTGGAGACGAAGAAGATCAGCCCGGAGACTACTATTGAAACGCTGATCCCGGATACAAAGGGAAACTGGGACGCGCTATACAGGATGATCGAAGGTGGCCAGGAAGTGGTGTCTCATAACATGGAGACCGTAGGACGTCTGTACAGGATGGTTCGCCCCCAAGCGCGGTATGAAAGAAGTCTTGAACAGATCAAAAGGATCAGGGCTGCCGGTATGAGAACGAAGTCCGGGATCATGTTAGGACTGGGCGAGACCAAAGACGAAGTTTTCAAGGCTATGGATGACCTGGCGTCAAACGGCCTGTTGATCCTGACCCTTGGCCAATACCTTCAGCCGACAAAGATGCACCTGGAGGTAGCCGAATTCATTCATCCCGAGATGTTTGAAATGTATAAAGAAGAAGGGCTTAAGAGAGGATTGCGCTACGTTGAGTCCGGACCGTTGGTGCGCTCGTCTTACCATGCCGAAAGACACGTAAATGTCCCCCTGGATTAACAGGTCTTCCTCTGTTCTTTTCACGCCCCTACCAATCTTCTCAGCCCCGGTCACGTCGGGTGTCTTGATAATCTATTGCTAACGCCCCCGCCTGCTTTCTCATCTACACAATTCTTTTTACCTTTGATAAACTATCCCCGATTCGTGCTTCGAAAGTTCTTCCCACGCGACAAGAATTATATTTTAGAAGAGGCACAGCTTTCTCTTGAGACTCCGTTGCTTCAATACCTGGTCGATTTTGTAAAAGTAGAATACCTGTTGCGTTGCAACCCCCTTGGAATTATCGACGACACCTCCAAAAAGATCCAGGATCACCGCGCTACGGAATTCGCTCACCTCAAGGAATTCTACCTGAACCTGGCCGGTGTTTTCCGGTTTAAATATTACGGAGATAACCAGCTCGAGCTCCTTTTTGACGGGCGGGATGATTCCCGGAAATATCAGGAAGAATGGAGCCTCATGTATAAATCATGGGTCAAGGATTTTTGCAGGCATGAAAATTTTATCCGGGCGGTGCTGGAATTAACAGTGTTTTACCCGGAAGACTATACGCCGCAAATGGCAGGCTTGCGGTTAAGTGCATTCATCACCCGATTTTTTGAGGTGAAGATCGATCCGCAGAAGGGGATCATCAAAAAGATCGTCGCTTAAATTCCCTTAAATAGTATTGCCGTCTCAAGGTATTCGGGTACCGTTACATTCCATTGTAATGTATCACGGATGGCCTGAGCGTACTTTTCCTGTTCCTCACCTTCACCGTGAACACAAAACGTAAGTTTGGGTTTGTTTTTAAAATTTCCCATCCACTTAAAAAGTTCGCCCCTGTCGGCATGACCCGACATGGATGACATGTATTCAACGGTACAGTTTACCGGCACATCTTCACCGAAGATCCGGATCGTCGGATCTTTTTCCAGCAGGTTTCGCCCGCGGGTACCTTCCGCCTGGTAGCCGGCGATAAGGAATGTGTCCTGTTTATTCGGCAACCGGTGGAACATGTGATGGAGTATCCGGCCGCCGGTCATCATCCCGCTGGATGAAATGATTATCGCGCGGCTTTTGAGATCATTGAGCGATTTCGAGTGCTCCGGAGACTTTACAAATACAAGCATATTCGTTTCCATATCCTGCGCGAGCTCTTCTCTCGTGGTCTCGATCGTGTGATACGACGGATGTTTATAGAACAGGTAGGTGGTTGAAATAGCCATTGGGCTGTCGACATAAACCGGGACATCGGGGATCTTATCCTCCTTCATTAGTTTCCGCAGGTAAAACAACAGGCTTTGCGTTCGTCCTACGGCAAAGGCGGGAATGACGAGGACACCACCGCGGGCAAATGTCTCGTTTACTATACGGGTCAGGTCATCCTGCGGGTCGTCGAACGGATTATCTCTCGTTCCATACGTCGATTCCACAAAGAGTATGTCGGCCTCTTCAATTTTTTCCGGAGGCCGCAACATATCCTGGTGATAGCGGCCAAGATCTCCCGAAAAGACGATTTTTTTCGTCTGTATATCTCCCTTTATAAAAACTTCCGTGATCGCAGAGCCCAGCAAATGGCCGGCATCCTGATAGATTATTTCAATGGCGTCGTGGATCTTAAACTTTGTGCGGTACCCGACTTTCCGGAACAAGGGGAAAACGGAACGGGCATCGTTTTCTGAATAAAGGGCAAGCGGATTGCTGTGCTTGGAAAATCCTTTCTTCCTGGCATAGGCGGTTTCTTCCTGCTGGAGTTTGGCGGAGTCCAGCAACAGAATCTCCATCAGGTCTGCCGTGGGAGGTGTGCAGTAGATCGGGCCGTTAAACCCATCCTTCACGAGTTTTGGTAAATATCCCGTATGATCGATGTGGGCATGGCTGATGACCACGGCATCGATCTTCGAAGGATCGATTGGAAATTTATCCCAGTTGCGAAGGCGTAGTTCTTTCAGACCCTGGAATAATCCACAATCAAACAAAAAAGTGAAAGTGCCAACACTGATCAGATAACGGGAGCCAGTGACGCTTTTCGCCGCACCCATAAATTTTACTTGTACATCCATACAGGAAATATAACGCAATGCGTGCGCATCGGCAATGACGGGAACAGGACAATTATTTTCGAACAACGAAGCCGGAAAATCCTTTTAGTTCGCCGGTCCTGACTTCTATTGATTCCACATGCGCTCGCGGAGAACCTCGCCGGCACCATGTTTCAAGTTCCTGCAAGCTGGCCTTTTCTCCTTCCGCTTCCATATATACACAACCATCGGGCTGGTTCATGACAAACCCCATCACGCCCAGTTCATCCGCTTTTTCTTTCGCAAAAGCCCGGAAGAATACGCCCTGTACTTTGCCTGAAATCAATATGGATACATGTTCCTTCACTGCGTAGCAAAGACCCGTCTTTCTTTAGAAAATATAGTCCGTACTCAAAAAAGCAGATTCCCTGTTACGGATAATATTGCTGATGATCTGCTTATTGCTTTCGGACGACTTTGTCGCGACGATGGTACGGATCGAAAAAACGCGTAATGCATCCGCAACAGAGAGCGTTCCTTCAGCCGAATCCTTTCTTCCGTTAAACGGAAAGGTGTCCGGCCCTCGCTGGCTTTGGGTATTGAGGTTGATGCGTCCCACCTGGTTCACGAAAGCATCCATCAGCCGGGCTATACGCCTGGAGTCTGTACCAAAGATACTTACCTGCTGACCGAAGTTAGAATTGAGTACGTAGGCGATGGCTTCATCATCATCACCAAAAGAAACGACCGGCACGATGGGGCCGAATTGTTCTTCCGTATAGATTTTCATCTTTGAATTTACCGGGTAAAGAACAGCGGGATAAAAAAATGTCCGGAGATATTCTCCGCCATTTTCATTTACCACCGATGCACCGTGCTGTTTTGCATCATCTACGAGGTCACGGAGAAATTCGACTTTGCCCGGTTCGGGTAGAGGCGTCAGCGATACGCCGGGATCCCAGGGCATTCCCGGTTTCAGTTTGGCAACCTCGGCGTTGAATTTCTTAATAAAGGCATCCACAATATCCTTATGAACAAACAGTATTTTCAATGCGGTGCATCGCTGACCGTTAAAAGACAGTGATCCCAGTAGGCATTCACTCACTGCATTGTCGATATCGGCGTCGGGCAGGACGATAGCGGGATTTTTCGCATCCAGGCCAAGGATGGCTTTCAGGCGGTGTGACTTCGGGTGAAGTTTTTTTAATTCATTTGCTCCCTTGTTTGTGCCTATAAACGCGAAGACGTCGATCTTGCCGGTTTCCATCAGGGCGCCGACTGTCTCCCGGCCGCGGCCATAGATGATATTAATCACACCCGGGGGGAAGCTGTCGCGGAAAGCTTCGATCAGCGGCCGGATGAGCAGCACGCCGTATTTCGCCGGTTTAAATACAACGGTATTCCCCATGATCAGCGCAGGAACAAGCGTTGTAAAGGTCTCGTTCAGCGGGTAGTTATAGGGGCCCATACATAACGACACCCCTATAGGCACACGCCTGATCTGGGCCATAAAACCCTGATCCTCGATCAACTTGGCGGAATTCCGGTCGAGATCTTTGTATGCCTTGACCGTATCGACAATATAATCGCAGGTCCTGTCGAATTCCTTTTCCGAATCTTTCTGCGTTTTCCCGATCTCCCACATAAGCAGTTTAACTACCTCGGCACGCTTGCTTCGCATAGCGGCAAGAAAATTTTCAACATGTTCTATTCGTTCCGTAACGCTCATGGTAGGCCAGGCACCATGGCCGAGGTCATAGGCTTTAACAGCGGCATCCAGCGCTTCCAGCGATTCCTTTGTCGTAAGAAGCGGAGTGCTTCCGATAACATGCTGCCGGAGATCATCCCCATCACGGGTAAACACGGGACTCAGGACAGGATTAAGGTTACCCTCCCATATTTTCAGCTCTCCATTGATGAGGTACTCCCGTTGTTCAATAGGGTTGGAGATCCGGACGGCTTCGGGGATGTTATCCGTTGAAGGAAACAGGTTCGCTAACAATTGGCTCATGTGTATAATGGTTAGGGGTTGGTTTGTCTGATCATGGTTACTCCCGAAGATGTTCCGATCCGGCTGGCTCCGGCTTCAATCATAGCCAGGGCCTGTTCATACGTTTTTATTCCGCCCGAAGCCTTGATCCCTACGTGCGGCGGCAGCACTTTTTTCATCAATGCGACGTCTTCCACCTGCGCTCCCGTTGGGGCAAAGCCTGTCGATGTTTTTACAAAATCAGCTCCTGCGTCGGCACAGATTTTACACGCTTCCGCAAGTTCGGAATCGGAAAGATACGCAGTCTCCACAATTACTTTAACGATCGTATCGGATTTATGGGCAAGCGCCGTGCATTTAGCTATCTCTATTTTCGTCCAGGGAAGTCCCGTCTTGAAGGAAGTGATATTCCAGACTACATCTATTTCGGTTGCTCCGTTATCGATAGCCCGTTGAATTTCGTCCAGTTTTGTTTCGGTCATGGTATAACCGAGTGGAAAACCTGCGACTGTTACTAACAGAATCTTGTCCTGGCCGATCTCCCTGCGTGCTCGTTTAACCCAGAACGGTGGAACACAAACACCCAGAAAGCCAAACTCCCTGGCATCATGGACCAACTGGTCAATATCACGAATCGATAATGTAGGGCTAAGATTGGTGTGCTCGATGTATTGAGCGAGGTTCATCATGCAAGTTACAATGAAGAACTATTTGCATGCTATTGTATCTTATTCGATAATTTGATATGCAGCGAACGGGGCGCTAGTGCCTTATCCCGCATTCCTTGCAAAATTTCATTTTATTGGCTGGCCGTTTTTTCGGCGGCCGTTTATGGCCGAAGTAGGCGGGGTTGGCGTACTGGGGAGTCATCAGGTACTTCTCATTTTTCCGGTACGTTTTTGCGCGCGCATCCATCCGGTCTTCAAACTCCTTTTGGCTATTGTATGTAATTCCATCCGATTTCTCCTTTTTCCGCGCGCGTTTTACTGCGGCCTTGTTTTCCTTTACCCCGGGATCGAGAGTAGTGGGAAGAGTGCCTGAACTTTGGCGGGCAGCTTTCTTCTCTTTTCTGGAAAGCTGAGCAAAGGATTCGCACACAATCAGCAGCATTAAGGCGGACAGCAGTACTTTCGTAGTCATCATCAAATATATTAACTCCCGTACGGTATTAAAATTGCCGGGTACCTGCCTGACAGCTGTCTGGGGCGTCAGGGCAGCCTTCCGGGCGATAAAACGAAACCGCCTCCGATCGCTCGAAGGCAGTTCACATTAACCAACTAAACCTAATATTTTCTAACTGCTCTTGCGTTGTAACATGGTCTGTTCGCGCCGAAACACCCAGGGCGGTGTAGGGTTGTCCTGTTTCCAGAGACCATTTGCTTTCGCCTGAGCCGCAGTACGAACGGTTTCAAGATCGGCAGACGGGTTTTTCTCCGCCGTCCAGGCGAGCCCTTCCTTCAGCAGATCGATGCGTGGATCCTTTTTTCCATTTACCATTACCTCCGCCAACGTATTTCCTAACCTGTCCTTACCCCTGAACATGACGGTAACACTTTTACCCATGATCAACTTTTCGAGGTACTTCTTCGCCGTCTCACCATATTCCTGGCCGAGCTCCGGGCAATCGATTCCCCAAAGCAGAATGTTGTAAGTCTGTTCGTCACTGCCGAGCACCTGTAAGGTATTGCCGTCAATTACAGCGATCACCTTTCCCTTTACATCATTTGCCATCGCCAGCGTGGTGAGCATCATGGCCGTCATCGTAGTGAAGAATAGCTTTTCCATGCAACAGACTTTTCCGTACCAGGGCAAAAATTCTTCCAAACGAGAACATGGGTTTTTTTCGGCCAAAAACACAAAAAACAGGTTATTCAACCTGTCTTTCAGTTTCAAAATGGGATATTGCGCCGATCAGAATGGGATCACTTGCAGTACTGGTCGATTTGAAATTTCGCTTTTTGATCGCCAAACTCAACAGCCCTGCGCCAATCGAAGCAGGCTTTTTCTTTTTCCTTGAGCTGGTAATAGAAATTACCTCTTTGCTTGTAGAAAGAGGCGTTTTTGGGGTCAATGCGGATCGCTTCATCCATATCCGAAACGCCGGCACCGTAATCGTCAAGCTGCGACTTACAAGTGGCGCGGTTATAATAGGCGAGCGCATCGTTCGCGTTGAACTGTATGACTTTATTGTAATCCAGCATGGCGCCTTCGTAGTCTTCCAGGGCCTCCTTCACAAGAGCCCTGTTAAAGTGCGCATCGGGATTCTTCGGATCAAGGTCAATAGCCTTGTTCAGCTCGGTTATAGCCGACTTCGTATCTTCCAACGCGATGTATACACGTCCTCTGTTCAGAAACAGCGACACGGAATTTTCTCCGGCTTTTTGGGCATTTTCAAAATCGCTCAATGCACCCTGGTACTCTTCCTCCTCGAGTTGCATGAGCCCCCGCTTAAAAAACACATCTTTATCCTTAATGCCCGCCGTTATAAGCTTATCATAATAGTCGCGCGCAGGGGTAAATTTCTCCATACTGTAATACGTGTTGCCCAGCAGCCGGTATAGTTCGGGGTCCGGTTTTTCCGTTAACTTCTCGACTTCCCTGAAGTCCTTTACAGCTTCCTCGTACTTTTTTGTGTTGTAATACGCGAGGCCGCGGTTTTCATATGCTTTTGTATAATCCTGTTTCTTACTGATCGCATTCGTAAAATCAGCGATAGCCTGGGGATAGTTTTCCTGCTTAAAATATGCCTTACCCCTGTTATTGTATAGAACAGGTTCTGTGGAGCCGAGCGAAACGGCCTGCGAATAATCCTGAATCGCGCCGGCGAGGTTATTGGCCGTGAACTTGGCATCTCCACGGTGGAAGAAAGCGACCGCTAATTTCGGATCCTTTGACACGGCTTCGTCAAAATCCTTAATCGCTTCGTCGATACTCTTGTTTTCATAACGGCAATAACCGCGCATATCAAAAGCGATTGCGTCCTTCGTGCCTGTATTGATCGCTTTGTCCAGGTCGGTGAATGCATTTTTATAGTCTTTCAGATAGTAGCGGGCCGAACCTCGCTTAAAAAATATCTCCGTTTCGTTAATACCCCGCTCGATGGCTTTGGTAAAATCGGCAATTGATTTTTCATACTCTTTCTGCTCAAAGAGGGAATATCCTCTCGCACTATAAACCGTATTTTCCTTGGTACCACCGTCAATGGCTTTCGTGAGGTCGGATACTGCTCCGGGATAATCCTTCGTCTTGTATTTCGAAATGCCCAGGACGGCATATTCTTCCGTTGCCGCTTCCCCGCGCGCCACTACAATAGCCAGGTCCGCGATCACACCGCCGTAGTCCTGGAGTTTGTAACGTGCCGCCGCCCGGTTCTTCAACGCTTGCGTGTAGTCGTTCCTGATACCGAGCGCACGATCAAAATCGGCAATAGACTCTTTAATCATACCGGCATTGAGTTTTGCCTTTCCCCTGTTATTGAAGATCACTTCATCATTTGCTCCCAGCGCAATGGCTTTGTCATAGGCGGTAATTGCGCCGTTGAATTCGTTTTGTTTAAACCGGATGTTCCCGAGCTGATAATAGATGTCCTTGTTCTTGCTATCCATGGCAACTGCCTTGTCGAGGGTTGTCAGGGCTTCTTTTTCTCTCTGCGACGCGAGGTAGGATAAACTGATGGCTTCATAGGCTGCGAGATCCGCTTTGCCCTTCTGCACACTTTTCTCCAGGTCGGTAACGGCAGCCGTATATTCCTTTTGCTGAAAACTGGCTTTACCACGCTTAAGGTACAGGTCGTCATCTTTTTCGCCCCCGGCTTCCGCGGCAGTCAGTGCGGCCGTTGTACCTTTGTAGTCATTGGCGTCAAACCGAAGGTAGCCCGCATACAGGGAAACCTTGCTGTCTTTGACTCCGGCCGCGAGCGCCTTATCCAGGTAAGGGCGGGCGTCGTCCTTTTTACCCAATAAATAATTTGCTATTCCCAGCATTTTTAAAACCTCCGGCGTTTCTCCTTCAGCTGTTTTCGCTTTTTCCAGATCGGCTACCGCCCCCGCATTATCCTTCAAATTAAATCTTGCCGTACCACGATTAAGCAGCGCTTTCGAATAGGTTGCATTCAATTGAATGGCCTTATCGAAGTCGGAGACGGCTCCAGGCAGATCATTGGCGTTCATCTTCGCTTTACCGCGGTTGTTGAACAGCACGGCATCACCCGCTCCGGCACCTACGGCATTGTCATAATTTTTTATGGCCGCGGAAAAATCATTTTTTGTAAACTTGATATCACCGATACTTTTATAAACCTCTGCATCCGCAGCACCGAGGCTTACTGCTTTTTCAAGGTCTTTCAGTGCATTGTCGAAATCCTTTAGCGCAATTTCGGCGAGACCCTTGTACTGAAAATTTTCTTTTGTACCACTTCCCGCCCCGACAGCCTGGCTTAACGACTCAACAGAGCCTTTAAAGTCTTTACTCTTATACTGGCACACGCCTAACTGGCTAAACACGTCCTTGTCGCTTATGCCCATTGAAACGGCGGCGGTAAGGCTTTTCTCGGCTTCCGCGCAATTGCCCAATATACTGTAGCTCAATCCCAGCATCTTAAAGACGTCCTTGTCTTTAACCCGTTTTTGCACCACACTTTCCAATGCGATCGACGCACCTTTGTAATCCTTTAGCATGTATTTGGCGGTACCTGACTTCTGGAGAAATTCCACATCCGATCTGCCGGATGCGATCAGTTTGTCAAAATCGGTAATACTTCCTTTCCAGTCCTGAACCTGGAAGCGAGCTTCCGCCCGGTTTTCGATCGTCTTATCGTTGCCCGGTTTTAATTCCAGGGCTTTATCAAAATCGGGAAGTGAACCTTTAAAATCTTTCAGGTTGAATTTCGCCTTGCCCCGGTTATTGTAGAGTAAAGCATCCGCTTTCCCGGTGGCAATCGCCTTATCATAGTTGGATATTGCATCCTTGTAGTTCTCCATTCTGAATTTGGCGTTGCCAAGGTTGGAAAAGGTATCGAAACTACCGGCCCCCATACTGATACTTTTTTCCAGGTCGGTTGCTGCGCCTTCGTAGTCTTCGAGGTTGTATTTCGTATTTCCGCGGTATTCAAAAAGTTCTGCTGTGTTTATCCTTGCTTTTACAGCCTCGTCCAGGTCAGCCTTCGCTTTTGTATACTCTTTCAATTTATAATAGGCCACGCCACGTTTGACAAACACATCTTTGTTGCCGAAGCCCGAGTTTATGAGTTGCGTAAATTGAACCGCCGCATCGCCATAATTGTCGGCGTTCAGTTTTTTCAGCGCCGACTCCCACTGCACCTGCATCAGGGAATCCGTTTTTTGAGCGAACAGCGGTGAGATCAGAAATAACAGGCTTATGCCTAAGCATTGTACTCTCATATAATGGAAATGTGGATGACCGGCTCAAAGTTATTAAATCTGAACCGTATTCTTAGAAGGAAAAGCCGGGAGACGGCTATTGAACAGCGACAGAATGTATGATTTGAAGGAAGAGTAAAGAATTCCGCCGATCAGCTCTTTACGACGTTCCCGGCCGCCTGCATTGTTTCCAGTGTGGGGCTTTGTTTGCCGCCTCTCGGTTCGATGGTTACCGCAAAAGTCGCTGCACCGGGAGCGATACTTTTCATTTTTAACAAGCCTGCGACATTCCCATCAAACACGCCTGCATCGACCGGTTTCCCGTCGATTATTGCCCACAGCTGATATTGGTTTTCCTGCGTCAGTTCTTTCAGATCCTGCACGCTCAGGTAAACTTCCCGGGTCGACTCATTCCAGTATACAGAAGCCAGGGCCGCCGGTGCATTCGCAGTACCTTTCATGATCACCCGCTGGAACGCCGGATTATTTGTTATCCGCAGATCGTTTTCGATCTGATCCAACCGCTGGTTAACGGTATTATAGTCCTGCGCAACGCGTTGATTCTGTGCGATGAGTTCCGTCAGGTTGTCTTCAGTTCTTTTCCATTTATTCCAGTAATCATACGCCAGGTAGGATGAGACCAGGGCTACGGTTACAGATGCGGCAGCCGCCAGTTTCCAGAATGCGGCAGCAGGAGGTCCGCCAGCCTGGGAAAGGGGTAGTACCTTTCCCTTCGGTTCCTGCCTGTCGATTTTTGCAAAAAGGGCGGCTTTGACCGCGGCGCGAGGTTTAACCGATGCTTCCATCAGGAGTTTTTCCTGAACCTCTTCTACCCTGGCAAGCTCTTTCCTGATCTCAGGATAGAGCGCCAGGTTTTTTTCAACCTCAGCTCTCTCCTGTTCAGTGAGTTCTCCCAGCGCATAGGCTTCCAGGATCCCGGACGATATGTAAGCTTCAACGTTCACTCTATTTTTAACAAAGTTCTCAATCCTTTCATGGCCAGGCGCATCCTCGTTTTAACCGTTCCCAACGGAAGATTAAATTCTTCAGCTATTTCAGCCTGTGTATATCCCTTTAAATAATGCTGGTCAATAATAAAGCGCTGATCGTCCGGAAGCACCTTTAACATCTCTGGTAGTCCGATGGATTCCACCTTTTGCTCAACATATCCCTCGCGGTCGATCCTATTTACGAAGTTATCGATATCTCCAGTTTTTTTCCCTTTACTAAATTCTTTCGACCGGGTCTTGTCGATGGCCTGATTGCGCGCGATGTTGAGCATCCAGGTAAATAACCTCCCTTTTGAAGGATCGTACGACTCAATTTTATCCCAAACCTTCAGGAAGACATCCTGGAGGACCTCTTCCGCCAATTCCTCTTTTTTCAGGATACGTGTGATAACGCCCAGCATAGCGCCTGCATAATGGTCGTATAGATATTCAAACGCACTGCGGTTTTTATTCCGTAACGCTGCGATTAAAGTCTCTTCGGAGATATGTTTATAATCCGCTGGGATAACAAATCGGGTTAAGTCACGAAAATATTGAAAAAATATCACATCAAGGCAGTGTGCCCCTTTTGAAAAAATTCTGTTGCCTGAAATCCAAAGTCCAAAGCCTTCTCGTAGATGATCGAAACAAACAACAAAATAGATTATGAGATTAAAGTTCAACCTCAAAACACTAGGCCTTGCTTCCATTGCCGTGGTTGCCTGTGCCGCCAGTTACCTGATTGCTGCCGATCACATCGATGCGCCGGCCGTAACGGGAACAGGGTCGGATATCACCGACTTTTATGCTTTCCAAAGTCCATCAAACGCGAACAATATGGTGTTTGTCGTAAATGTTCAGGGACTACTTGCTCCTGCAGCGACCGCTGCGGCTGACTTCGATGAGGAGGTCATGGTAGAAATCAATATCGACAACTCATCCACGAAGGACAATCTGGAAGACCTGGTGATCCAGGCTGTGTTCGACGGCGGGAAAATGAAAGTTTACGGCCCCTCCAGTCCCGTTGAAAAAGGCCTGACGAGCACGTTACTGTCCACGACACCGGTCGAAGTCAACATCACTGCCTATGGCGATTCGCCGGTAACGGGTGAAGCGGGAGGCGTAAAGGTATTTGCCGGCCCCCGCGACGATCCTTTCTTCTTCGATTTAAACCAGTTCAAAGCTATTATCGGCGGTACGGCCACCTCCTTCAACAATCCGGGTACGGATGCTTTTGCAGGTACGAATGTGCTGTCCGTCGTGGTAGAAGTTCCCAAATCAATGCTGGGAACGGGCTCCGTTAACGCATGGGCTACTTCAAATCGTAAAATGTAATAACCGAAAAATAAAAAAAGATGAAAAACAATTTGAAATACCTAAGCATGGCTTCCCTTCTGCTACTCGGGTTCGCCTTTTCCGCTTGCGACGACGACGACAACACGATGACACCGGTAGTAACATACGAGCAGGAAGACCAGATGGCGCGACCGGCGATCAATACGGTGTTCGTTTCCAGCGGTGAAAAAGACGCGTTCAACACCACCACGCCCGCAAATCAGGGGGCTGCATTTGCCTCAAAGTTCAAGGATAAATTGCTGGCGCTCAATGCCGGCTACACCACTAATCTTCTCGGCCTGGATGCCACCGCGTTCACCGGTGTGCTGGCAACAGATGTTCTCACGGTATCCCTAACGGGTCCAACTACCTTCTATGACGGAACAAACGTACTGACGGGCAGAAAACTTGACGACGATGTGATCACCGTTGAACTTATCCTTCTCTTCGGTGGTCCGGATGCAACTTCAAATCCAGGACTAACCGATGATCATGTAGATGCGAACGACAAATCCTTTATGACGACGTTCCCATACCTGGCAACACCACATTAAGATTCAGAGTCCCTCTTTGATAAACACGCAGGGGTGTATGCTTTTGCACTCCTGCGTTGTTGATCACATCAATCGTTCATCATAAAAGTAAACCCCGCATGAAAAAAATTACGGTCATCATCTTTATGCTGCTATGCGGCGTCTCCTGTCAGCGGCAAAAGGTGTCCGTCACCAACTGGAGCGACTACCAGGCTTTTTTGTCGCCTTCCATGGCCACTGCTCAGCATTCGACGGACACTGAAATGACATTCTGGGAAAACCGTCTGCTTGAAAATATCAATGACGAAGCGTCCGTCATAAAACTGGCCGCCCTATACGCTGAACGTTTCAAAGCTTCAGGGCTTGTTAAGGATATCGTAACATCAGACAGTCTTTACACCCGGATATTGAAAAATTATCCGGACGGAAGTGTGGATATCTATCATGCTTTGGCCGCCAACGCCATTACACAACACAAATTCAGGACAGCATACCGTTACGCGGAAAGTGCGCTTGCGTTGAAAGACAAGAAAGCAACGAGTCTGCTTATCCTTACTGATGCTGCGTTGGAACTGGGCAACTATGCAAGAGCAGTTGAGACGCTGCGTGAATTCAGGAATAAACACTCCTTTGCCTACCTTATCCGCCAGGCAAAACTCCAGGACCACGCGGGGAATCTCGATACGGCGATCGTGATGATGGAAAAAGCTCATAGCCGGGTCAAAGGCAACAAATCCCTTGCACAATGGACGCTCACCAACCTCGCGGATATGTATGGTCACGCCGGAAGAGTGCACGACGCGTACCGTACTTACCTGAAAGTCCTGGAACAAAATCCGTCCAATGACTATGCCTTAAAGGGTATAGCGTGGATCGCGCTTTCCCATGATCATAATACCGTTGAATCAAAGACAATCGTTAAAACACTTGCAGCGCGAAAGAAAATGCCCGAAGCCTACCTTATGCTGGCAGAGATCGCGGAAATGAATGGTGATGAAAAAGAAAAAAAGAATTGCCTGAAAGTGTTCAAATCCATGGTGGAACAACCCGGATATAAAACGATGTATCACAAATACCTCGCGGTGATTGAGGCGGACGAATTTCACAACGCAGATGCCTGTATCAATATTGCTCGTGAAGAAATCCGGAACAGGCCTGTGCCCCAGTCGTACGATCTGCTGGCATGGGGTTATTATCATCAAAAAGATTATGCCAAGGCGCTTGATTTGATCAGGAACAATGTCGAAAACCGGACATTTGAGCCGGACGCTTACTATCACATGGGCATGATATATGCCGCCTCGGGTGATCCACGTCAAGCAAAAAAATATCTTCGTGATGCTCTTGAAAGCGGGTTCGAACTTGGTCCCTCTGTCTGCAAAAAAATAAAAGAGACCCTGCTTACTTTGTAACTTGCCAGCGTTACGAAAACTTCATCTCATTTTATCACCTAACGGAAAGCATATCTTGAAAAAGATTTTCATCATCATCTGCCTTCTTGCCCCAACTGTCCTGGCGTATGCGCAGGGTACCGTCGAAGGACATGTTGCAGACGAAAAAAGCGCGGAGGCATTGGCGGGAGCTCATATAATCCTTGCGGGTAGAAGTACCGGCGTGATTGCCGATGAATACGGAAATTTCAGAATAAAGAACCTGGAAAACGGGTCATACACGCTGGAGGTAACCTTCGTCGGTTATGAACCGTATCGGCAGACTTTCGAGATTGAGAATGAAGGAACAACAGAAATTGATGTTCGGTTGAAATCCGGTGACATTCAACTCGCGGATGTTACTATCAGCGCCAGCGAAGAAAAAACCATGAATACATTTTCACCCCTGGACATCCGGCTGAGGCCCACCAATACATCCCAGGATATCCTGCGTATGATCCCCGGGTTATTTATCGCACAACATGCAGGGGGCGGGAAAGCCGAACAGATCTTCCTGAGGGGTTTTGATATCGATCACGGCACCGACATTAATCTTGAAGTCGACGGAATGCCCGTGAATATGGTGTCCCATGCCCACGGCCAGGGTTATTCGGATTTGCATTTTGTTATTCCCGAAGTGGTCAGCATAGTGGATTTTAATAAAGGTCCGTACTATGCGGATAAAGGCGACTTTACAACGGCCGGATTCGTGGACTTTCAAACCAAAAGTTATCTCGACAACAATTTTGTAAAACTGGAAGGAGGACAATTCGGTACAGCGAGAGGTGTGGCGGGAATCAACCTGACGCCGGCTAAAAACAACACTACAAAAGCGTTTGTTGCCTCCGAATATTTCAGATCCGACGGTTATGTTGAGAGTCCGCAGGATTTTAACCGGTTTAACATACAGTCTAAAATTTCAACCACCCTGCGGAACAACGACGCTCTTTCCGTAGCGTTCTCCTATTTTTCAAGCCGCTGGAATGCTTCCGGACAGATTCCCACCCGGGCAGTAGCCTCAGGGCTGATCACACGCTTTGGTTCGATTGACGATACCGAGGGAGGGCGGACAAGCCGGGCCAACCTCAATATCAAACACCGTCACGAATTCAGGAATGGCGGTTACCTGGCGCAACAGTTGTATGTTGTCCGGTACGATTTCAATCTGTATTCCAATTTTACTTTTTTCCTGCGCGATCCACAGAACGGCGATCAAATCCGGCAAAAAGAAAACCGTATGATCTACGGGTATAAAGCCAACTACTCTGCTTCCGGATCACTCTTCGGCAAGACCCTGAGAACGGAAACAGGGGCGGGCGTTCGCCTGGATGATGTGAACGACATCTCGCTGTCGAATACGGTTAAGCGCGAATTCCTCAACGACATAAAACGAGGCGACGTCACCGAAGCCAACGTCAATGCGTTCGTCAGTGAATCCCTCATTCTCACAAACAAATGGTCGGTTAGGGCTGCTGCCAGGCTTGACTATTTTAACTTCCGTTACAGCGACAGGATCGAAGGAGGCATCAAGACTGCGGCAAAAGCCATTGTAAGTCCCAAGTTCACGGTTAACTACCAGGCTAGTCCCAACATCCATGTTTATCTGCGTTCCGGTATAGGATTTCATTCCAACGATGCACGGGTTGTCGTGGAACAAAACACGGATATTCTTCCCCGCGCGTACGGTGCGGATCTCGGAACGAATGCAAAGATCACCGACAAATTACTGGTGAATTTGGCCCTGTGGAGGCTCGATCTGGATCAGGAGTTTGTTTACGTGGGCGATGAAGGAATTGTTGAACCAAGTGGTAAAACAAAGCGGGAAGGTATCGACTTGTCCTTGCGTTATGAGATCTTGCCGTGGCTGTTTGGCGATGCCGATGTGAACCTCACAAGGGCCAGGGCAAAAGGCGAACCGGAAGGAGCGGCCTATATTCCACTGGCGCCAACGATGTCCAGCATCGGAGGCCTTTCCTTTCATCTGAAGAACGGTTTTAATGGAAGCGTACGGTATCGTTATTTGGGCGACAGGGCAGCAAACGAAAAGAACAGTGTCATCGCGAAGGGATATGTTCTTGCGGATGCTGTTGTGAATTATACCCGGCGGGCGTTTGAGATCGGCGTATCTGCGGAGAATATTTTCAACATCGACTGGAACGAAGCGCAGTTTGATACACAGTCCCGTTTAACGGATGAGATCCAGCCGGTGTCCGAAATTCACTTTACGCCCGGAACTCCTTTTTTCGCTAAGCTGAAATTCTGTCTGTTTTTTTGAATTGGCATTGCCTGCCCGGATCATCGACTGCTACAACGAGCGGGCCAGCGGAAAGGTCCTGCGTTACATCATTTCCGCACGATCAAAAGAAGGTCCAGCGCATTTGCAGCATCATCAACGACGAGGTAATCGCTGTGGTGAATGTCTTTGACCAAGTGGTGGTCGCCGGCCTGGAGTTTATTCCTGTTCCAGCGATTTAATATTTCGTATGGAATACGAAGCCAAGCTGCAGGCAAGCGGTACTGAAGGTTCAGAATATCGAATCGTGTCACACGGTTTACTGATTTTTTGTTCTCGTCGTAATAGGTCATCACTTTTTCGTTCCCGGTGATGCCCTTCATTTGAACGTTCTGAAATATCTTACGGGCAAGCGCAGTAAGTTCATCGGCCAGATACTCCCGTATGTGCCAGGGGTTTCTGGACAGGGACATCCTGCGGTTGGGGGTGGTCAGCAACGCGATACCTCCCGGTTTAAGGACCCTGTGAATTTCTTTCAGGAACAAGACATCGTTTTGGATATGTTCGATCACCTGAAAGCTAACAATGCTATCGTAGGTATTGTCCGGCAGGCTGCCAAAAGGCGGGATGTTCATGCTGATAAACTTTCCGGAAGGAAATTTCTGCTGAAGTTTGTCTATCACACCGGCTATCTTGTCCACCGCTGTAAAAGTCCTGGAATGCTCCATCAAAGTTTCTACTCCACGTCCCTCGCCGCAACCCACTTCCAGTACGTCGCCGGACACATACTCTCCGGCTACAACATATGCCTTAAAAAGGCGTTGATGGATGGGGTTATCCGATACAATTTCTTCGCTGGTGATCTCGGTCGTATAAACTTTAGCCATATTGGCGGCAAAAATAACCAATTGATTGTTTGAATTGGAGTATTATTTGGGTTTTGAGACGTTTATCTTGCGGTGCGCAGGGTTATCCTCGTGCAACGGAAAAAACCTTTACATGATTCAACACGTCTTACCTTTACATAAACATCATTAATTTCCGTGTGATATGCGATACAGCTTTTTGCTTTTAGTCCTTATCAATTTTTCCGGGCGTGCGCAGGCGTTGCAGGATATCAACTACAGCTTTGCCTACGACCCGACCGAACCGTTCACCTTTACTGTAAAAGCCGTAAAAGGAATGGCGGGCTGGAACGTTTTTTACGAGTTCACGCTAAAGGATACCGCCGTGCAACTGAATCAGTACCGGATACAATGGGATACCCGGTCATCCCTGTCGGAAAAGCAGGGGGTAAATGTCGAGTCGGAAAAAATCCAAAGCGTCGCATCCAGGTATAAAGTTAGCGGTTCCATCGAACTGCAGGTCTCCCAGGCTAGTCAAATCATTACCGCGAAGATCCTCAACAATGCCGTTAAACGCGCGTGGATTTTTTATAAAGTTCTGGCGCCCGACTATCCTGTAAACGGATACCTCGTCTCGGAAAACAAAATCGTCACCCAGCCCTACATCAGCACAACATCACCCGTTATTTTCAAGGGTGATGGTGAATCACGGATCATCTCCTATTACAACGACGACTTCCCTGCCGCAGTACCTGCATTTTCGGAAGGTATGGGTAGGGTTGCACGGCGCATGAAGGTAGATTCAACTTTTACCGTACCGATGGCTGAAAATCTGACCTTCAGCGAAAAGGGGCTTTATCTCGTTCAAAAGGATACCGGCAGCGCGGAAGGTTTTTCTTTCCGTGTGGAGGATGATTTTCCCCGCCTTGCGCGTATCGAAAGCCTGGCTGACCCGCTCATTTATATTTGTACGAAGCAGGAATTCGATAAAATAAAAGCGGCCAAGGGCGACAAAAAATCATTTGATCGTGTTATTCTGAATATCACCGGTAATGCCGAAAGAGCGCGTGAGTTCATGCGCAACTATTTCAAACGTGTCGAGTGGGCGAATTTTTATTTCACTTCTTATAAGGAGGGATGGAAAACAGACCGGGGTATGATCTATATTCTTTTCGGGCTACCGGACGAACTTTACAAGTTCAGTGACCGGGAAGTATGGGCTTATAAGAGCGCACACCTGAAAGAGACTTTCAATTTTGTACGATCGAGTACGATCTTCGACCCTGAGAACTATGTCTTGATCCGTGAAAAAAAATTTCAGGAACTATGGTACGACAAAGTTGACTTGTGGCGTAACGCACGATTCTGAAAACGAAGCGTGACCATGGAAAACAAAACCGCGCTGTTTATTGTACCCACTCCTATCGGGAACCTGGCGGACATCACGCTGAGGGCGCTTGAAATTCTAAAATCCGTCGATCTTATCCTGGCAGAAGATACCAGGACCAGTGGCTTTCTCCTCCGGCACTATGAGATCAGTAAACCTTTACAGAGTTTTCACAACTTCAATGAGCACAAGATCCTGACGCATCTGATCGAACGGATGGAGAAGGGCGAAGTTATGGCCCTCGTGTCCGACGCCGGCACACCCGGGATCTCGGACCCTGGTTTCCTGATCATCCGGGCCTGCCTTCAGGCCGGATTAAAAGTCGACTGCCTTCCGGGCGCAACCGCATTTGTACCCGCGTTAGTCAAATCAGGACTCCCCTGCGACCGTTTCGTGTTCGAAGGATTTCTGCCGCACAAAAAAGGACGTCAGACTATGTTAAAAAAACTCGCGGTTGAAGAACGTACCCTCGTGTTTTACGAATCACCGTACAGGCTTGTCAAGACGTTGGAACAGCTGAAGGAATATTTTGGCGGAGATCGTATTGTTTCCGTCTCCCGTGAACTGACGAAAATGTTCGAAGAAACGGTCACCGCTCCCGTAGAAGACGTACTGCGTCACTTTCAGGCGAAAGAAGTCAAAGGTGAGGTTGTCATTGTGGTAGCCGGAAAACCCGAATAGAACCCATGGGTGTAATTCAACAATGGAAAAACAAACCCTCGTTCCTGTTTTTTTCGGGAATCCTTCTGATAACCGCCTCGGTTTTCAAAATCCTGCCGGTCTTTTGTTTCGTCGCACTGGTTCCCATATTTGCTCTCCTTGATTTTCCATGGAAACCCCGGGATGTATACATATGCCTCGGGTTGGGAATGGCAGGTATGCTTTTAACTATTCTTCTCCGTGGTGACGGTCTTCTGGTCGCGCCGGCTTTTTACCTGTTCCTGCTTGGTACATTGTTGTCGGCGTATATCACGGCACAAAGACTTACGCAGAACCGGTTGAATAAATTTTCACTGATCATTCTCTGGATGGGCGCCGAGTTCGTGGCGCTGGCAGTTTTTGCGCACGACAATCCACCGTTCCTCGCGGATTTATCTGACAACCCGACCTGGATAAGATGGAATACGTATACGGGATACCTCGGGGCCAGTTTCTGGATCCTTGCCGTTAACCTGCTCGTCTATCAGGCTGCTTTCGGGACCGGGAGGGCAGCAGGTTATTTATTCACGTTCATCGCTTTATTATCCGTTGCCCTGCCTGTTGTTTACTCGCTGAACATCACCCATCTGGCGTTTACGAAGGCGGACGCGCTTGATTTTTATAGGGGAAATGACCCCCTTAACGCACATTATTCCGGACGAGGAGAATTAATATCACGAACCGGTGCCTGGGTTTCGGTCCTGATCATTATATTCACTTTGATAAGGATGAAGACAAAAAAAACGGCACGTTAAATGTTGATTGAAGCTTGACGATTTGAACATAAACCGGGACCCGGTTATAAAAGTTAACTGATGAATTTACAGGATATTGAAAGGAATGTGATTGAAGTTTGCGGGGAGGTAGGAGAATTTATCTTTACGGAAGGATCGAATTTTGACCGGTCGAGGATCGAACAGAAGAGCGGTTTTAACAATCTCGTTTCCTACGTCGACCAGGAAGCAGAACGAAGACTGGTAAAAGTCCTTCGGCAGATCCTTCCCCAGGCAGGATTTATTACGGAAGAAGGAACGGTCGAACAATCAAAAAGTCACGAGTACAACTGGATCATCGATCCCCTGGATGGCACTACGAATTACCTTCACGGTCTCCCCATTTATGCGATCAGTGTGGGTTTGACACGGGCGGAAAAGCCTATCCTTGGCGTTGTGTACCATGTTGTCCGTAAGGAGTGCTTTCATGCTGTCGAGGATGGGAACGCATACTGCAACGGTAAGATTATCCGCGTTTCAACGATCCCTACGCTGCAGGAAAGCCTGCTGGCTACGGGATTCCCCTATTATCACTTCGACAAACGCGATATGTACCTTGATATCATTAAGGAATTTTTAGAGAATACGCATGGTATCCGGAGGCTTGGCAGCGCAGCAATCGACCTAGCCTATGTGGCCTGCGGAAGGCTTGAGGGTTATTTTGAATACAACCTGAACGCATGGGATGTCGCTGCCGGTATACTGATCGTACAACAGGCAGGCGGAATTGTCACGGACTTCAAAGGTGGCAGCGACTGCATTTTCGGAGGCGAACTGTGCGCAGGGAACAACCTGATGCACGCAGAAATGCTGGATCTGGTCAAGAAGAAATGGAAGTAGGATCCCTCAGATCCCGATCCCTCTGCCGAATTCCCCAAAACTAAAACGTGTCATGTCAAAAATTTCATTAACCATAAAAACTAACGCTTCGTTGTATGACGATAAAAAACTCTAAACCCCGCAGACACTCCCTCATCGCGTTGATTTCCCTGGCTTTTATCACGGTCCTTATGGGGACCGTTGGCGCCCAGGACAACTTAACCGATAAATTACCCGTTGACCCCCGCCTGAAGATCGGGAAGCTTGCGAACGGACTGACCTATTATATTCAAAAAAATGTAAGACCTGAGAAAAAAGTTGAGCTACGGCTCGTCATAAATACAGGATCGATTCTGGAAGACGACGATCAGCAGGGGCTGGCTCATTTTACGGAGCATATGGCGTTCAACGGGACCGAAAACTTCAGGAAGAATGATCTGGTTTCTTTTCTGCAATCAATCGGTGTGGAATTCGGGGCCGACCTCAATGCTTACACCGGTTTTGACGAAACCGTTTATATCCTGCCGATCCCAACGGAAAAGAAGGAAAATATCGAGAAAGGATTCCAGATCCTCGAAGATTGGGCCAGTACCATTACGTTTGATCATGCCGAGATTGATAAAGAGCGTGGTGTTGTCCTGGAAGAATCACGGTTGGGGAAAGGCGCCGAAGACAGGATGTTCCGCGTGGTTTATCCGAAAATGTTCGAAGGTTCGAAATATGCCAATAGACTTCCGATCGGTAAGGACGATATTCTCAAAAATTTCAAGTACGACGCCATCAAACGTTTTTACCGCGACTGGTACCGGCCCGACCTGATGGCTGTCGTTGTAGTAGGTGACCTTGATCCCATGGAAGCCGAAAGACTGATCAAATCACATTTTGAAAAACTCAAAAACCCTTCAGCCCCACGACCACGCACGCTGACCGATGTACCCGCCCGGAAGGTCTCCGAGGGTGTTGTCGTCACCGACAAGGAAGCGACCAATCACGTCGTGGAAATCTACTATTCCTACAAAAAAGCAAAGGAGGAAACAACCATCGGCGATTATCGCGACTACCTGATCCGGATGTTATTTACGTCGATGCTGGGTCAGCGCATGCAGGAACTGACCCAGAAAGCGGAGCCTCCGTTTGTCTTCGGCGGCAGCAATATCGGCGGATGGGCCAGGGGATATGAAGCTTATCAGTCTTTCGCCTATTTAGGTAAAGGTGGAGTAGAGCCGGCCGTCAGTGCCCTTGTACAGGAGAACGAAAGAGCGCGCAAGTTCGGATTCACTCCGTCGGAACTGGAGCGGATCAAAAAGATACTGATGAAGAATATTGAAAGGAGTTACAATGAACGCGACAAAACAGAGTCGTCCAACCTCGTCGATGAGTATGTCCGGAATTTCCTGGAGAAGGAACCAATCCCCGGAATTGAAAATGAACATAAATATTATTCCAAATACCTCGACGGAATCACCCTGGAGGAAGTGAATCAATTCGTTGCCAGGACTATTCCGGCCGCCGAAGACAGCAAGCTTGTTATTCTCACCGGCCCGGAAAAAGCTGAGTTCCCCATTCCATCAAACAATGACCTGTTGGCACTGACAGCGAACGCCGCAAAGACCGACCTGAAACCGTATGAGGAAAAAGCTGTCGCTACGTCCATCATGGAAAAACTTCCAGCTCCAGGCACCATCACTGCAGAAAAAGAAAATAAGGATCTTGGCGTGACGGAACTGACGTTAAGTAACGGCGTGAAGGTTCTGCTTAAACCCACTGATTTTAAAAATGATCAGGTGGTTATGAACGCTTCCCGCTTTGGTGGACAGTACCTTTTCGATGCGAAAGAGCGCTTCAATGCCGAGTTCGCGTCAACGGTTGTGACACAAATGGGTGTAGGTCAGTTTTCGCCCGTGGATCTGCGCAAAGTCCTCGCCGGAAAAACCGCTAGCGTTTCTCCCAGGTTGGGTCCAATTTCAGAAACGTTGAATGGTCAGTGCAGCGCGGTAGATGTGGAGACCATGTTACAGCTCACACATCTCTATTTCACACAACCGAGAAAAGACGATGACCTGTTCAAATCTTTCATCGGCAAGCAGCAGGCACTTTATCAGAACATGGCTGCCGACCCGCAATTTACTTTTCAGGATTCGATCATTTCGATCTTATACAAAAATCACCCGTGGGCGCCTAAACTTCCCAAGCCTGAAAATTTTGCGCAGATCAATGAACAACGCGCTCTTGATATTTATAAGGAACGTTTCGGAAATGCCAATGGGTTTACGTTTGTGCTGGTTGGCAAGTTTGATGTTGCCGCCGTCAAACCACTCCTGGCCACCTACCTGGCAAGCCTTCCGTCATCCCCGCAAAAATCAACGTTCAAAGATGTGGGCCTCCGCGCGGTGAAAGGTTCGCTGACGCGCGAGATCAACAAAGGCACGGAAGCTAAAAGTTATATCCGTATGTTCTGGAATGGGGAGTCTCCGTACTCCGAAGCAGAACAATTGAAATTGCAGGCGATGGTTGAAGTGGTTAACATCAAGCTGATCGAATCACTCCGGGAAGAGCTTAGCGGGATCTATGGCGGAGGGATGTACGGAAACCTGAATAAAAATCCTTACAACTATTACTCGCTGGGGATCTCATTGCCGTGCGGTCCGGAAAATGTCGACAAACTTATCAAGGCAACGATGACTGAAATTGATAAACTTAAAACAAGCGGGCCGTCCGAGGAAGACCTGAACAAGGTTAAGGAAACCTGGAGACAACAGTATGAAGTGAACATGAAGGACAACGCTTTTTGGGCACGCCAACTTCTCCAGAGTGTGGAACTGGCGTCGGATGCGGGGCAGGTACTGAGTTATGAAAAACGTATCGCCGCTCTCACGCCAAAAGACATCAAGGACGCCGCCATAAAATACATAAACATGAAGAACTATGTTCAGATCGTGCTGAACCCGGAAAAAAAATAGTCTAAACCTCAATCCCGAAAAAAATGCCTCCCGGATACGGAGGCATTTTTTTCTTAAAGGTCCCTTACATTGCATAAGAACGGCAGGGTAAGGAATCATCGCTCTTTTGAAAAAAATTCCTTCGCGTTGTTGAATTTCCCCGGGGAAACAAATCACCTCCCTTCGTTACTCTGCAGGCGCTGATCAGCCTGTTCACACAATACGTCATCATTCTTGAATATGATGGAAAATATTACAGCAACTAGGACTGATCGGTTCAATTTTCATTCTTGCATCATCAAAAATGTTAACCGGGATGAAAAAATTTGCCGCTCTCCTCGTCTCCTTCTTTTACTGGACATCATCATTTGCACAGATCGATTCGGTCCAGGTTCTCATCGACAGTCTGGAAGCAAGTCTGCAATACGAACAAGGTGAAATTGGATTACGAAACGGCCTGGGTACGCTGGTAGTCCCGGCGGGTTTCCGATACCTCAACGCTGAACAATCGAGGTATGTGCTGGAAGAACTTTGGGGCAATCCGGAAGACACCGTAGTGATGGGGATGATCGTCCCCGAAAATACAGGTGTACTGGGTGACGACTCATGGGCGTTCATTATTACATACGAAGAAATGGGCTATGTAAAAGACGACGACGCCGATGATATCGATTATGAAGAACTCCTCGATGAAATGAAGACGGATGCAACAGCTGAAAATGAGTTCAGGGAAAAAGAAGGATATGAAACGATCGAGATTGTCGGATGGGCTTCGAAACCGTTTTACGATGAAGATAAAAAAGTGCTGCACTGGGCCAAAGAGATCAGGTTTGGACAGAACGAATTCAACACACTGAATTACAATGTCAGGATATTGGGCCGAAAAGGGGTTATGATCTTTAATGCCGTTGCTCCCATGAGTGAACTGGCTCAGGTACAAAAAAGTATTTCGCCCGTGCTTGCATCCTTTACGTACGCCGACGGGGTGAAGTACAAGGACTTTGATCCGGAGCTGGACGATGTAGCGGCCTGGACCATTGGTGGTCTCGTGGCCGGCAAGGTATTGGCAAAGGCCGGGATTCTCGCTGTCCTGTTAAAATATATCAAACTCATTGCACTCGGCGTTGGCGCCATAGGAACCGGGATCTGGAAATGGTATAAAAGGAAAACGGAACTGCCCGCCGTTCGCAACCTCGACCAGTCCGACAAGGCATAGGATCACATCTTCCAGTTGCCCAAATTGCATCGGCCTTCAGGTCACCCACTTTAAGCCGCCAAGGGAATCGCCAACAATGCAGAGTCAAGCATTGATTGTCGTAAGCGACAATATTATTACGCCCCCCCTTTCAGGGCTAAATACAAAAGCCAACGGATACGACATCATAATGGTGCGTTAATACTGGTGCATCATAGCAAAATATCAGTACGACAGTATAGGACACAACGCATTGATTTTTAGAAGTGTATATTCTGGATGCATGTACACTTGTTTTTGCGACGATGTACTAGTTTGTGTACTTTAGTGTATTACTTTACCGGCGAAGATCCATACCGGTGCAGTCGTACATGACACCTATGACCCCCTCAAAAAAAGTCAAATCGCCCAACCTTTTTAAGGACTACGTTTCGGCGCAACCCGCTAAATTCCGGAAAGGACTGATCAGCCTGCACAAGCTCATTAAATCAATTGTTCCCGGTGCCGACGAATCGTTCAGCTACGGGGTACATTGCTTCAAGCACATTTATATGCTGGTCGGTATCGGTGCCAACAAAGACTTTGTGAGCCTGTATACAATGAGTCCGGGCCTCGTAAAAAAAATGAAGGAAGCACTGAAGGGTATCAAAGTCTCCGGGGCAACGATACATTTCGACCCGGATGAAACGCTACCGGAAAAACTGATAACGGGTATTGTGCTGAGCCGGATAAAAGAGAATGAGGATACATCGCTTGCCAGGAAAAAGGCGAAATGATTCAAGAAAGTCGAAAGCAAACGGTAATATATGATAACCTTCCGCCAAACCATTTTCCGCACCGGACTCCCCGCGCTTCTGCTGTCAGCATGGATCACTACATCCGTACAGGCTCAAAAGGAAGAAAAGGATGTGATTACCTTTTATTCAGCGCCAACGCTGGACTCGTTGCTTCAGGCGAGTGTTTCAACGCAGCGTATCGCCGGACTCCTGGGAAAAAGTGATGATGGTTCCCCGTACCTGGTGATCATCAGGACAAAGCCTGGTGATGCAGAAGTCCATGAGCAATTCGACGATGTGGCGATCATACGCTCGGGACGTGGTGTCCTGAGAACCGGGTCAGGTATTACCGGACAAAAGGAGTCAGGCCAGGCCCCGGCACGTGAATGGGTGGGGGGAAAGATCCTCAATACCACTGAGCGGCCGCTACAGCCGGGCGACTTTATCGTTATTCCCGCTATGATCCCCCACCAGTATATTCCCCTGGAAGGAGATACCCTGACCTATTGGACCATTAAAGTGAAGGCGGCAAAGGTTGCCATAGGCAAGTAGTCAGCTGCAAGCGCACAGGGCAGTTACCTAACATACTTTAGTTTGCAGCATTCATTTTAAACAATCGTTACAAAAGGTTAAGCAGGTATATTATTTATTTTTTCCCCTAACTATATTTGCGCGCTTTATAAAATCAGCGCATTATGATCGTATTAAAATTCGGAGGAACGTCAGTCGGGAAACCAGAGCGGATGAAAAAAATTGCCGAACTTGTGTTAGGCACTCCCGGTAAAAAGATTGTTGTTCTTTCTGCGTTATCAGGAACCACCAATACCCTGGTGGCTATCGGTGATCATCTTTTAGCTGGTCAAAAAGCAAAAGCCGAGGATGAAATTGCCTCACTCGAAAAACACTATCAGGCGTTCATAAAAGAATTGTATTCCAGCGATGCGTTTCACGCGATCGGGCAGGAGCTGGTAAGCCGTTTTTTTATCTTTATCCGCTTGCTGGCGGCCGGACAGTTTGATAACAAGAGCTATCGCGAATTGCTCGCACAGGGCGAGCTTATTTCGACCGAGTTGTTCTACCAGCACTTACAGGAGAAAAAGATCAGCGCCCGGTTACTTCCCGCTCTTTATTTTATGTCTATTGATGAGAACGATGAACCTGAGCTTGAAAAGATATCTGAGCGCCTTAAGCCTTTGGTGAATTCTCTCAGCAATATCGATATTATCATCACCCAGGGATATATATGCCGGAACAACCGGAACGAAATTGACAACTTGAAAAGAGGTGGAAGCGACTATACTGCTTCGCTGATCGGTGCGGCGATAAGGGCGGAGGAAATCCAGATCTGGACCGATATCGACGGCATGCACAATAACGATCCCCGCATTGTAAAAAAGACGATGCCGATATCGGAATTAACGTTTGATGAAGCTTCGGAACTGGCTTATTTCGGAGCCAAGATCCTGCATCCGTCTACCATCGTACCCGCACAAAAATACAATGTTCCGGTGCGCCTGAAGAACACGATGGATGAAAAAGCTCCCGGCACGATCATTACCAGCAAAGGAACAGAAGGATCTTTCAAGGCAATCGCGGCCAAGGATGGAATAACAGCCATCAATATCAGGTCTTCCAGGATGCTGATGGCGTACGGTTTCTTGCGGCGGGTCTTTGAGGTTTTTGAGAATCACAAAACATCCATAGACATGATTACGACCTCGGAGGTGGCTGTATCATTGACTATAGATAATAATGTCCAGCTCGCTTCGATCGAAACGGAATTGAGGAAGTTCGGTACGATCGGTGTGGATAAGGATCAGACTATCATTTGTATCGTCGGGCAGAAGATCACGGAACAAAAAGGTGTGCTGAATAAAATATTTGAATCGCTTGCAGAAATCCCGGTACGTATGGTCTCCTGTGGCGGAAGCACAAACAATGTATCTGTCCTGATCGACAAGCAGTATAAAGAGAAAGCGCTGAACGCATTAAATGAGGGACTTTTTGGTTTGAAGTAGCGCGCCGCGGCGCTGATATTAATCTATCATTACCATTCATCCGATAAATTCATTTTTTTTTAAGTCATTGAGCTAAAAAAAAATGCTTTGCCTTTCGTCAAATGCAAAAATTATTCATCTTTCAGGCTATCGACCTGAACCATGGAAGCTGCAGTCATTATACTTTTCGTTATTGGCTATCTCCTGATAGCCCTGGAACATCCCATTAAGATCAATAAATCGGCATCTGCCATTATCACGGGCGTATTGTGCTGGACTATTTATGCCGTGATAGCCCATGATTCCATTGATCATATTGGGGAACAATTGGCTGAGCACCTTAGCGAGATTGCAGCTATCTTGTTTTTCCTGATGGGTGCGATGACGATCGTGGAACTGATCGATGCCTACCAGGGATTCAGCATCATTACAGACCGCATTACAACGAAAAACCCCAAAACACTCCTCTGGGTCATCTGCTGGGTAACATTCTTTCTGTCGGCGTTACTTGACAATTTAACCACGGCGATCGTGATGGTCTCCTTAGTGAGGAAGCTGGTGCCGAACAAGAACATGCGTCTGTTTTTCTCAGGGATGATTGTCATCGCTGCGAACGCCGGGGGTGCCTGGTCACCTATCGGGGATGTAACCACCACCATGCTTTGGATCGGAGGACAGATATCGGCAGTCAACATTATCAAGACGTTGTTGTTGCCAAGCATCGTCTGCATGGTGATCCCGTTGCTTTACCTTCAGTTTACATTGAAAGGTGAACTGGGCGAAGAAAGGAGCCTTGATCAAAGCAAACACACCGGCCACGGACACGGCCATGCGCAAAAACCGGTAAAAGGATCAAAGCTTATGCTGTTCCTGGGAATTGCAGGCCTGATATCAGTTCCGGTTTTTAAGACAGCGACCCATTTGCCCCCTTACCTGGGAATGCTTCTTGCACTTGGGGTATTGTGGGTTGCTTCCGAAATGATCAATCCCGATATGGACGAAGCGGAAAAGAAGCCTTATACTGCTGCAGGCGCATTGACTCGAATCGATGTACCCAGCGTATTGTTCTTTCTTGGAATTCTATTAGCTGTCGGCGCGCTGGAATCCATGGAAATACTACATCATTTTGCTTCGTTCCTCGATACCGCACTCGGGGACAACCGCATCATCATTACCCTTATTGGAATATTATCATCTATCGTGGACAACGTTCCCTTAGTAGCTGCAAGTATGGGAATGTACAGCCTGGAGACCTACCATACCGATCATATGATATGGGAATACCTGGCCTACTGCGCCGGGACAGGAGGAAGTATCCTGATCATCGGTTCGGCTGCCGGTGTTGCCGTTATGGGCATGGAAAAGATCGACTTCATCTGGTACCTGAAACGAATCTCATTACTGGCTATGTTGGGTTATTTTGCAGGGGCGATCGTTTACCTCCTGATCTATCCCTACCTGGCTGTTCATCCCTGAGCAATAATTCCAAAGCACCCTTTCGTTTTAATTTTTTAAATATTCATCTTTAAGGCCCAAGCCTGACCGAATGGAAACCATCATTATTACCGTCTTTGTTATCGGGTACTTTTGCATTGCCCTTGAACATCCTATCAAGATAAATAAAACAGCATCCGCCATCCTTGCCGGTGTTATTTGCTGGACATTGTTCGCCCTTGCCGAACCGACGGCGTCGCTTCTGCAGAGCACCCAATTCAACGGTTTTTTGGAAATCCTGAAACTGGAATTGGGCGATAAATTCCCGGCCCTGACCCAGTCCGAACTGTACCGCGAATTTGTTGTATCAGAACTCTCCCATCACCTCGCCAGTATCGCCGAAATACTTTTCTTCCTCATGGGGGCCATGACCATTGTTGAACTGGTTGACGCCCACCACGGGTTCAGGTTCATCACCGATCGCATCACGACGAAGAATGCGAAAAAATTATTGTGGATTATCTGCTGGGTGACGTTTTTCCTTTCCTCCGTGCTAGACAACCTCACTACTTCAATTGTAATGGTTTCGCTGATCCGGAAGTTGATCCCGAACAAAGATATGCGCCTGTTTTTTGCCGGCATGATCGTCATCGCCGCCAATGCCGGGGGAGCCTGGACACCTATCGGTGACGTTACAACAACCATGCTGTGGATCGGGGGACAGATATCGACGGGAAGCATCATGAAAGTGATGTTCATACCCAGTGTGATCTGTATGCTTACCCCACTGATCTACCTGAGCTTTACGCTCAAAGGTGAACTGGGGGAAACACAGGAGCATCAGTTAAAAAACCAGGAAGAAATGATCGGCGGCGGAAAGCTGATGCTGATCCTGGGTGTTGGCGCCCTCGTTTCCGTACCTGTTTTTAAAACATTCACACACCTTCCTCCATACCTCGGTATGCTCGGCGGACTGGGAATACTCTGGGTTGTGTCGGAACTCATACACCCGGAACTCGATGAAGCGGTTAAAAAGAACTACACGGCTGCCGGCGCACTGGCAAGGATCGATGTACCCAGTGTACTATTCTTCCTGGGAATATTGCTTGCCGTGGGTGCACTGGAATCCATGCTGACACTGCATAACTTTGCTGAATACCTGGCCCACACGCTTGGCGATAACAGGATCATCATTACCATGATTGGATTATTATCCGCCGTCGTCGACAACGTGCCGCTGGTGGCAGCCAGTATGGGTATGTATAGCCTCGATATGTATCCGCAGGATCATTTGATCTGGGAATACCTGGCTTATTGCGCCGGTACAGGCGGAAGTATTCTGATCATCGGCTCCGCCGCCGGTGTGGCTGTTATGGGAATGGAAAAAGTGGATTTTATCTGGTATGCCAAGAAAATCAGCATAGTAGCGATGATGGGATACTTCGGCGGAGCCGCAGCTTACCTGTTCATTGAACACATGCTTGGCGCAGGCTAGGCCGGTCAGCCATACGGCGGAAGAAAGTGATCGATCAGAACCCGATCATGACACCCGAGGATGAGTCATGGCTCGCCCCAGTAACACTTGCCAGGCAATTCACTTCGTTGTTCCGTCTCCGAACGCCGAGAAACGCAAAAATCAGTGCCTCTTTAAATTTTACGACTTCATCATCCGGAACGATAAGAGTTGCTTCATCTCCGCAGACTTCCAACAACTGTGAAACGAGGAAAGCGTTAAAAGTCCCTCCTCCTGTGCACAAAACTTTTGGTCTCGCTTTCGAAGAAAGCATGGCCAGCGCCATTTCGTTCACACACGACGCGGTGAACGTCCTGAGCTTGTCTTTTAACGGCACACCGGTCATATCCAGCAATGGCTTGATCCGTTGTTCAAATATTTCGCGGCCCAGCGACGGCCGTCGTTTATGCATTGTCATATAAACCTTATTGAGGGCCTTCAGCAACGGAACATGAACGGTGCCATCGGAAGACATATCACCGCCGGCGTCGTATTCTTTCCCGGCCTTGGCGGCAAGATAGTTCAACCCCATATTGACGAAACAGATATCAAAAGCCACGCGTTTTCCTTTCACATCCATCGAAAGATTCGCGATACCACCCAGGTTCAGGCAGACATCGTATTCATTAAACAGGTGCTTGTCGCCGGCTGGAACCAACGGAGCGCCCTGGCCACCCAGCATGACATCCAGGCTCCGGAAATCGGAAATAACGGGAATCCCACACGCTGCAAAGATCGCATTACCGTTACCAAGCTGGAAGGTAAATCCATTCTTCGGCTGGTGAAAAACCGTGTGCCCGTGAGAAGCTATAAAATCAACCCTCAGTCTGTTCTTACGCCTGAATGCATCGCATACGGTGCCCAGGTATTTGCCGTAGGCTGCATCAAGAGCCAGCAATTCTTCGGCGCTTAACTCATGCGCAGTTGCCAATTTTTGCGCCCATGCAGCCGGATATTTCGTCGTAGTCGCTTTTTTAATTGAATAAGCCCAACCTATCGCGGTTTGCCTGAATTGGCAGTACGCAACGTCCAGGCCGTCCAGCGAAGTACCGGACATCAGCCCGATAACTTTATAATTGTTCTTTGAATCCATATTTTTGGCCCGCGCGTTTCCCGTTTCATATCGCCGTGGTGCGACGACCATTAAAAACGAAAACGAGTATCGGGATTAACAGTGAATAAAATGAATATAGCAGTTGACTTCGGTAACTCGTCTGCCAAGGTAGGTATTTTTGACCAGCACACGTTGTTGGAAAAACACACGTTCACAGACCGGGATGACTTAAAAACTTTTCTGGAAAACTATTCGGCCGTTAATTTCATCATTAGCTCTGTGGCCGAAGACCCCACGGTAGTTTCGGGTTGGGCCAGGCATGTCAATAAAAGATACATCCTAAATCCCTCGCTGCCATTGCCCATTAAAAACAAGTATTCGACACCGCATACCCTCGGTCTGGACCGTATTGCAGGCGTTTGCGGCGCCTACCAACTCGTTGGACATTCAAATTGCCTGGTGATCGATGCGGGTACCTGCATCACGTACGATTTTCTAAGCAGTCGCGGGGAGTTCCTTGGAGGTGGTATTTCTCCGGGTCTGATGATGCGATTCCAGGCCGTACATACGTTTACAGCGAGATTGCCGTTGGTAAGTCCGCTGGAAAATGCAGATCTCATCGGCGACAGTACCGAAACATGCATTCAAAGCGGGATTGTTAACGGGTTGACGGCGGAACTCAACGGGATTATCACACGATACCAGGAGAAATTCGAGGGTTTACGGGTGATTTTATGCGGCGGTGATGCCCGTTTTTTTGAAAACAAACTGAAAGGGTCCATATTTGCGGTCCCTGAACTGGTGCTCAGTGGATTAAACAGCATTTTGATATATAATGTCAATCTTTAAGAAGTGGTTTTTGGCTATTGCTGTTGTGATTTCCGCAGCAAATGTGTGGGGTCAGGCGGCGCGGTCTCCATTTACAACATACGGTATCGGCGAGCCATACGGCAATGGCCTCGTACACAATCAGGGAAACGGCCTTGGCATCAGCCAGCCGCAATTCTGGTACATCAACAATCAAAATCCCGCCCTGCTGGTCTACAACACCTATAGTGTTTTCCAGATCGGAATGGTAGGTGAATCGCGTACGATCACAGGCGATACCACCAACGAAAAGAATGTTGGAGGGAACCTGAATTATATTGTCATGGCATTCCCCATCAAAATAAATAAATGGACTTCCTCTGCCGGCATCATGCCATTTACAGACGTGAACTTCAGCTTTCAATATCCCGATTATGTAAAAGATATTTCCGGCGGAATTGTGGATACTTTGGTGACATCCGAAACCGGTGCCGGCGGACTTACGCAGTTGTATTGGTCGAATGGCGTCCGCCTGACCCAGGATATCACGGTCGGACTTAAAGCGAGCTACCTGTTTGGACCTATCTCCAACGTGTATTCAAACGTATTGACCACCAATGCCAATCAGGGCGATCCGTACGTGGTTAACATCGAAGAAAAAACAAACCATCACGGCTTCAATTTCGGGCTCGGGTTTTCCTACAGCAAGGATTCGCTGGGCAGCAGGAAGGACCGGCGCCTGAGTGTCGGGGCGGTATACAATTTTGCATCGGATCTTCAGGCAAAATCAAGAAGCAAAATATTCAGGTCGACACTGGGTGGGGATACGGTCGAGCGGTATAACATCGAAAACGGCAACGGAAAATTACATCTGCCTGAATCGTTTTCGCTCGGCATTTCTTATGCGAAAGGACTTAATTGGGCTGTGGGCACGGAATTCGCGTTTCAGAACTGGGGATCCTTCCGAAGTATCCATGCCGATGATGAAGGGCTGACCAAGTCCTGGCGCTCGTCACTGGGGGGAGAATTCACCATGGACCCACTGGCACTGGAGAATTATCTCAAAAGGATCACGTTCCGCGCGGGAATCAGCTATGAACAGTATCCTTTTTTGGCGAATAACAAGGAGGTAAAGGATTTTGGCATTAATTTTGGCTTCTCACTACCAGCTGGCCGTTCAAGTATGGATTTCGCCTTAAAACTAGGAAAACGGGGAGATAAGGCAGAAAACATTTTAGAAGAAAACTATTTTAAAGTATACTTCGGGATTACTTTCAACGACCAGTGGTTCATTAAGAGAAAGTTTGATTAGAAAATGAAAAATAAAATGAAGAAAATTATTCTTGCCAGCATCGCGTCCCTCGCCGTCGCTTTTGTTTCAACAAGTTCCTTCGCGCAATGTAAGGAAGTAAAATGGCCCGAGGATGCCGCGATGAGAGCGAAAGCCGAAGAGAATAAAGTTTTATACGAGGATGCTAACAAGGCGAACCAGGCGAAGCAGGCACAAGTACCGCTCAACTGGTTGCTGACCAATGTGCCCCAGTTGCACTCCAGCCTCTACATTAATGGTGTCGACGTCTACGATAAACTCGCAGGAGCCGAAAAGGATCCGGCCCGCAAAAAAGTTTATGTCGATTCCCTGATGATTATCTACGATCTGCGGATCAAGAACTGTGGCGAAGAAGCCTCCGTTCTAAACCGGAAAGCACTGTCATTCCTGAGATACAGCATCAATGATCAGCCGGCCGAAGCCCTGACTTTGCTGGACAAAGTGTTCGAGCTGAATGGCAACAATGTATTGGATGGAACTCTCCTTCCTTACATGCAAACGGTACGACTGAACTCTTTGAAATTTAAGAACCTTACGGACGCACAAATCCTCGAGCGCTATGACCGGGTGATGGGCGTGGTGGACGCTAAGATCAAAAAGGCTCAAAGCGAAGGCAAGCCGATCGATAAGTACAAAAAGACAAAAGATGATATTGATGCCGTGCTGATCAGCATTATTAAAGTGGATTGCGATTTTGTGAAGAAGAACCTGGAGCCAAAATTCAGACAAACTCCGAACGACCTGACATTGGCGAAAAAGATCTTTGGATTTATGCTCCAGGGTAAGTGTACCGATGATCCGCTGTGGCTGGAAGCAGGCGAGGCAATCCATAAAAACAGTCCCGAAAAAGACTTTGGCCTTGTTAAAAACCTGGGGTTGAAATATTATTCAAATGAAAACCTCGCGAAAGCAGAAGCATTGTTAAAAGAGGCATTACCGCTGGCTGGTAATGGACAGGAAAAGGCAGAGGTACTTATTTACCTGGGCCAGCTCCAGTCAAAAGGTGACAAACCTGCAGCCCGCTCGTATTATCGCCAGGCCCTGGAAGCAGACCCCGGTAACAAAGAAGCCTATGAAAAGATCGGCGATCTTTATATGTATAGCTTCGATGCCTGTGCGAAGAAAGTAAATCAGGCTGACGACAGACTTGTTTTCCTTGTTGCCGCTGACTATTACCAGCGCGCCGGCAATGGAAAAAAATTAGCTGCCGCTAAAGAGTCGTTCCCTTCAAAAGAAGACATCTTCGTGGTAGACTATAAGGTCGGCGATTCCAAGCCGGTCGGTTGCTGGATTGGTGAAAGCACCACGATCAGAACGAGAGACTAAGGAATTTAAAACATAACCGCGGAGGCCATAGCTTGCTATGGCCTCTGCCTTTTATAACATGATCCGATCCGCACTTCTGATACTTGCCGTGGTTGTCGCCGGCTGCAACACGTCTGATAACAAGGAACCGGTTGAATACAACGGGCCGTTGAAGGAAGCGGAAAACGTGGAGCTCTTTTACAGTGAGAACAATACGGTCAAGGTAAAAATGCAGGCTGAACTTTTATACGAATTTGAAAATGGCGACCGCGAATTTCCCAAGGGAGTGTACATGGAGTTCTACAATGAGTTCGGCAGGTTGAGTTCAACTCTTCGTGCCAACCACGCCTTTTTCTTTAAAAAAGAAGAACAATGGCGGGGACGCGGAAAAGTGGAAGTCAAGAACATTGAAAAGCATGAACAGCTCAATACCGAAGAACTCTTCTGGAAACCAAAAAGCAAAAAGATCTTTACCGATAAATTCGTGACCATCCGTCAGCAGGGCGATGTTATCTACGGAGAAGGCCTGGACGCCAATCAGGACCTTTCGGACTACCTTATCAAAAAACCCGCAGGTGAATTTGAGGTGAAAGAATAGCCGTACGGCATGAATGGGCCGATAGCTCACCCGGTGAGAACCAAATAATCGCTACTTTTGCTGTCAGCATGAAACTGATTGATGTTCTCGTCCTGTCTCTCGCAGTTGCTTTCCTGATCATCGGTATCCATCAGACCATGACACTTGGCTTTGGAAAAGCCTATTGGGCTATTATGCTTTCCCTCATTTTATACTTTGTATACAATTTGAGAAAGAAAAAATAAGATGGACGGCTTTTTACTTTCCGGAATAATCATCTCGCTGATCTTTTGTTTCTTCTTCTCCGCTATTGAGACTACATTCCATGCTACCAATAAACTGCAACTGGAACTGGAGGGAAGGCTCGGGAAATTATCACCCCAGCTAATGACTTTTTTTGTCAAACGTCCGTCGTGGTTTATGGCCACAACGCTGGTCGGATCAACGGTATCGCTTGTGGCGTTCAGCATATTGTCCGCCGTCTGGTTTATTCCCATCCTGGCAAACCTTCTGCCTCCGGCAATTAACACGCCTTTTACGATCATATTCATTCAAACCATACTGACGACCGTCCTTGCCCTCTTCGTCGTCGCATTACTTCCCAGAACCCTGGCGATGTTAAATCCCAACCACCTGTTACTCTCCCTCGGCACACCATTTATCATTTGCTTTTTCCTGCTCTTCATCCTGACCTATCCCCTGATCCTGTTGTCGAAGTTTATCATGGTTGATGTCCTTAACATGACAAAGGAAGGAGAAGCTCCTTTCCCCGGACGGACGGATGTCAATCAATATTTGAAAAATACAGCCGATGTAAAAGTGGAAAACGAAGACATTGCCCTCGACAAGCAGATCTTTCATAATGCCCTGGAGTTCAAAACGGTAAAGATCCGCGATTGTATGATACCCCGGACAGAGATCACAGCTGTGGAAGCCAATGAGAGTATCGAGAAACTCCGGGAGGCTTTTGTGGAAAGCGGTCACTCGAAAGTTATTGTTTACAAGCAGAGCATTGACGAGATCATCGGCTATTGCCACTCCTCGTCACTGTTCAAAAAACCGGAGCAGATCAGGGACATCCTCACACCGATCATTATCGTCGCCGAGACCACGCTTGCCAACGAGCTGATGATCCGTTTTATCAACGAACGCAAAAGCCTCGCCGTGGTGGTGGATGAATTCGGAGGAACATCGGGTATCGTCAGCATGGAGGATATCATCGAGGAGATTTTCGGCGAGATCGAGGATGAGCACGACGAGGAAGATCACCTGATCGAGCAAAAACTGGACATGAATACTTACCTTTTCAGCGCCCGCCTGGAAATCGACTACCTGAATGAGACCTATGGCTGGAACCTCCCTACCGGGGAATATGAAACCCTTGGCGGGCTGATCCTGTCGCATACGGAAGACTTCCCCAAACAAGGCCAGCGGATTCAAATTCCGCCCTTTACATTTATTATCCAGAGCACCGGGCATAACCGGATCGACACGGTCATGCTGACCCTCCAGCCTTAGGGGGGAAATTGGGCATAAAACACCTAAAAATCAGGGTTTTAGAGGGAATTGTCACTTTTTCCCAGGACACACCAGTCTTTTTTACTACCCTATTTTTCTAATACAGATTACGGGTTAAATTTGCGGCTCTTTAAAAATTACTTTATGGCATTGATAGGAACATTGCGCAACAAAATGGGAACCTGGGTTGTGGTTTTCGTTTTCGTGGCGATTGCGGCATTTATATTAGGTGACCTTTTCAGCGGAAATTCCTCCATTTTGAACTGGGGCAGGAACAGTGTCGGCGAGATTGCCGGACGCGAGATCTCCTACGAAGAATTCCAATCGGTGATCCGTGAGCGCGAAGCCAACTATTTCCTGCAGTTCAACCGCGAACCGGGCGACCGCGAAATGCCAAGCATCCGCCAGCAAGCCTGGGATCTGTTGATCGCCCGCCATGCTATACAGTCCCAATATGCAAAGGTAGGTATCGAGGTAACGGAGGATGAAGTGTGGGATATGATCCAGGGCAAGAACGTCGATGAAAATGTTAAACTGGCTTTTACAAACCAGGAAACCGGACAGTTTGACCCTAACCGGGTAGTGTCCTACCTTGGGCAGTTAAAGGCCATGCCGGAAGGATCCGAAGCCCGTGTGCGCTGGGAATTGTTTCAGCGCGACCTGAAACCCGGACGTGAACGGATCAAGTATGAGAACTTATTAATCAAAAGCAGCTATGTAACGACCGCGGAAGCCGAGCGTGAGTACCACCTGCAAACCGATGTTGCGGAAGTAAGGTATGTATACGTTCCCTTTTACGCCGTCAGCGATTCGGCTGTGTCTGTATCGGATGCCGACATAAAAGCTTACTACAACAAGAATGTTGAGCGATACAAGACTGAAGAAAGCAGGGATATCAAGTACATCAGTGTTCCCGTTGTGGCTTCGCCCGACGATTCCCTGGTTGTAAGACAGGACCTGGCCCGCGCCGTCACGGAGTTCAGGACCGCACAGGAAGATTCCGTGTATGCGTCGGCGAATACGGACGGTCAGACACCTTATCAAAAGTACACAGTTGCAACCTTGCCGGCATTCGTATCACCTGATAGCCTGATACAGGGAAAGGTTTTCGGACCATTCCTTGATGGAGGAGTTTTTAAAGTTGTAAAAGTTTCGAAAGTATTTTCAGATACCGTCTATAGCGCGCGGGCTAAACATATCCTGATCAAATGGTCGGATACTTCAGCTCCTGCCAAGAAGGAGGCCAAAGACAAGGCACTCGGCATCATAAAGGATATTCGCGGAGGTGCGGATTTTGGTGCCAAAGCACGCGAATTCGGAACCGACGGTTCGGCCTCACGCGGGGGAGACCTGGGGTGGTTCAGCTCCGGCACGATGGTGAAGCCCTTTGAAACGGCAGTATTTGCTGCAACCAAAAAAGGATTGCTGAACGACGTGGTTGAAACCGACTTCGGCTACCATATCATTGAAGTAACCGACACCAAAGACAACACAGCTTATAACCTGGCCATCGTAGAGCGTGAAATCACACCAAGTGATGCAACGATCAATGAAGCCTTCAGAAAAGCAGAGACATTCGCCGCTGATCTTTCCGGCATCGCCGACTTCGAAAAAAGAGCGAAGGAACAGGGAATAATTGTCCAGGAGGCAAAGAATATTCTGGCCGGGGATCGCCGTATCGGGACGTTGGGTGAAGCCCGACCGCTGGTACAGTGGTTATTCAGGGACGCTTCGGAGGGAAAAATTTCCCAGGTTTTTGATCTGGACGATCAAAATGTCGTCGCTGTGATGACGAATGAAATCAAAAAAGGATACAGGCCTTTCGAAGTCGTAAAAGCAGAGATCACGCCGGCTGCCCGCAACGAAGCGAAAGCAAAGGTCATTATCGACAAACTGAAAGCGGCGAAAGGTACGCTGGAGGAAGTCGCGAACAGCTTCGGACCGGATGCAAATGTCTATTCCAGCAGCGACCTGAAACTCAGCAGCAACTCGTTACCTACAGTTGGTTTTGATCCGAAAGCCGTTGGACTGGCTTTCTCGCTGGAGAACGGCAAGCGCTCGAGTCCTGTAGCGGGCGAAAACGGAGTGATCCTGATGGAACTTCAGAACAAGACAACAGCACCTTCCCTGAATGATTACAGTGCCTACAAATCTCAACTGGAGCAGGGTAACGTGAACCGTAATAGCATAGGTATTGCCGAGGCAATCAAGGAGAGTTCGAACATTGTAGACAAGCGCTACAAGTTCTACTAAGTCATTTTTAAACATTTATGCTACGCCTCCCCCCGGCGTTTTCGGGCAGGGGGGCGTTGCCGTTTGATTATGGATGAGGAATGGATCAAGTCATTTCGCGAAAAACTTGAGGAGCACTATGCGTGGCCTTCCCTGTACATGTATAAATTCATCGTACCGACAGGCCAGGAAGATCAGGTAAAAAAATTATTCCCGACGCACACCGTAACGGAAAAACTATCGAAGAACGGTAATTATACCAGCGTTACAATTGAGGTTATGGTACAATCAAGTGACGCTGTGATCGAGATGTATATAAAGGCTTCCCGGATACAGGGGATCGTGGCATTGTAAAAACGTGGCCCGCCGGAGAAATATCGATACAAGGACAAAAAAAAGAAAACACTATGGAATGGCTCGTGGAAAAAAACCGTCTTATAAAGACATTTAAATTCAAGGATTTCGCGGAAGCTTTTGGATTCATGACCAAGGTAGCCCTCGCAGCCGAAAAAATGGACCATCACCCGACCTGGACAAACACGTGGAATACCGTCAGCTTTGAATTGTCTACGCATGATGCCGGTGATATTGTTACAGACAAGGATAGAAACCTGGCAAAAATAATTGATCAACTGGCAAAGTAGAACGGGTTCGGATAATGGAAAAAACAGATATGATTTACGGAACCCGGGCGGTTATAGAAGCCATCCTGGCGGGGAAAGATATTGACAAGGTGATGATCCAGTCAGGCCTTTCGAACGACCTCGTCAAGGAACTGATCGCCGTAGCCCGCAACAATAACGTACCGGTCGTATTTGTTCCTCCTGAAAAACTGAAGCGTTTATCAACCAAAAATCACCAAGGAGTTATTTGTTTGTTGTCTGCGGTGAGCTATGCGTCGGTGGATAATCTCATTTACAAAGCCTACCAGGAAGGACGTGAACCGTTTTTCCTTATCCTGGACCGGATAACGGATGTCAGGAATTTTGGGGCCATTGTGCGTACTGCCGAATGCGCGGGGATCGACGGTATTATCATTGCCGAAAAAGGCAACGCACCCATTACCGGAGATGCGATGAAAACATCCGCCGGCGCCCTGAATCACCTGCCCATATGCCGGGAAAAGGACATGAAAAAAACCATTCAGCTGTTACATGAGAATGGTATCCGCCTGGTGGCCTGCACGGAAAAAACGGAAAAGAGCCTCTACTCCCTGAACCTTACGGGACCGATCGCCATTATCCTCGGCTCGGAAGAAGACGGCATCAGCGAGGCGTTTTTACGCGAAGCGGATGAGCTGGCCCGCATTCCGTTAAAAGGAAAGATCGGTTCCCTGAATGTTTCCGTGGCCGCCGGAGTCGCGATCTACGAGGTTGTCAGGCAGCACGGCCAATAGCCCCTGGTTTTGTAAAATCCCGCGAAGGCCTTATGAAAATCACTTTCTTCAGTACGCAGCCCTATGACAAGGTGTTCTTTGAAGAACACAACAGGCATTTCGGGTTCGCGATGGATTTTTTCGAAGTAGGATTGAACGAAAAAAGTATCAACCTGATCGAGCAGTCGCAGGCGGTTTGTGTATTCGTCAATGACAAGGTTACAGATGGGGTTATCCGGCAACTGGTGGCAAAAGGGGTAAAGGTCATTGCCCTCCGATGTGCCGGCTTTAATAATATCGACCTGGAATCGGCTTCGCGTCACGGAATTCCCGTGGTCAGGGTGCCGGCATACTCGCCTCACGCCGTGGCAGAGCACGCTGTTGCCATGATCATGGCGCTGAACAGGAAAACACATAAGGCGTATAACCGTATCCGGGAACAGAACTTCTCCCTTAGCGGCCTCATGGGCTTCGACCTGTTCGGAAAAACGATCGGTGTGATCGGCACGGGAAATATCGGCAAGACTTTTTGCAAGATCATGCTCGGCTTCGGGTGTACCGTTGTTGCCCACGATGTGCACGAAAGTAAAGAGATGACCGATGCCGGCGTGAAGTACCTGCCACTGGACGAACTGCTGACAAGCGTGGATATCCTCTCCCTCCACTGCCCGCTGAATAACAAGACGCGATATATCATCAATGATGATACGATCGGCAAAATGAAACCGGGAGCCATGCTTATCAACACGAGCCGCGGCGGACTAATCGATACGAAGGGCGTTATAAAGGCTCTGAAGTCGGGGCAGCTCGGGGCTGTCGGTATTGATGTGTATGAACAGGAGGAGTCGTTGTTTTTTATGGACCTGTCCGAGCACATTATCGAAGACGATACCATTACACGCCTCATGAGTTTTCACAACGTACTCATTACCGCGCACCAGGGCTTTTTTACCAAGGAGGCTATGGATGAGATCGCTGAAACCACACTTTCCAACCTGAGAGCATTTGAAGCCGGAACGGACCTGGTGAACGAAGTAAAAATAAACGCCTGAATCCCGGGAGCGTAAAATCCATGGGATCCTGGCTCCTATAGGGCACCCGATTTGATCTCTTCAACTACGGCAGGATCCAGCAAGGTTGTGATGTCACCCAGGTTTGTTGTGTCCCCTTCGGCCACTTTTCGCAGAATCCTTCTCATAATTTTTCCCGACCGCGTTTTAGGCAGTCCGCTAACGAACTGAATTTTGTCGGGCTTTGCGATCGGGCCGATTATTTTCGAGACTGTCTCCCTGATCTCGGCCCTGAGTTTTTCTTCTTCCGCAGGTTTATCGTAACAGATAACAAATGCATAAATACCCTGCCCTTTGATATCGTGCGGGAAACCGACGACAGCGGTCTCGCATACAGCGGAATGCTCGTCAATAGCGCTTTCGACCTCGGCGGTACCCATATTGTGACCGGATACAATAATGATGTCGTCCACCCTTCCCGTTATGCGGTAGTAACCTTCCTCATCCCGTTTGCAACCATCACCCGTGAAATACTTGCCCGGAAAGGTTGAAAAATAGGTGTCTTTAAAGCGTTGATGATCGCCATAGATCGTGCGGGCCATGGATGGCCATGGGAATTTGATCGTCAATCTTCCCTCAACTCCATTGGTTAAAAATTCCTTGCCGTGCTCATCCATCACCGCCGGCTGAACACCGGGCATGGGGAGGGTGGCGTGAGCGGGCTTCAGTTTCGTAACATTGGCGATTGGAGTGATCATAAATCCTCCGGTTTCCGTTTGCCACCAGGTATCGATGATCGGGCATTTTCCTTTTCCAATATGTTCGTGGTACCAGTGCCATGCTTCTTCGTTGATCGGCTCGCCTACCGTTCCCAGGATTTTCAGGGAAGAAAGATCGCTTCGTTCCACAAAACTCAGTGGCGCTTTTTCCAATGAACGGATCGCCGTAGGGGCCGTATAAAAAATGTTCACCTGGTGTCTTTCAATAGCCTGCCAGAATCTGCCCATATCGGGCCACGACGGTATTCCCTCAAACATAACGGTGGTGGCACCCGCAGACAGCGGACCATATAGAATATAGGAATGTCCCGTTATCCAGCCTACATCGGCGGTACACCAGTACACCTGCCCATCCTGATACTGAAAAGCGGTTTTGAACGTATAGTTAATATACACCATGTATCCGCCGCAAGTGTGCACCATTCCTTTCGGTTTCCCCGTAGACCCGGAAGTATAGAGTATAAAAAGCATATCTTCCGAATCCATTTCTTCGGCGGGGCATACCGCAGATACTTTACCCATCTCCTCCTTCCACCAAAAATCCCGGCCCGCCTTCATATTGGGGTTCGATTTGATACTTTCAAGGACAACAGCTGCTGCAACAGTCGGGCACTTCAGCAGCGCTTCGTCCACAATTGCCTTCAGGTCGATTTTTTTCCCGCCCCGGAAAGAACCATCCGCAGTCAATACCATTTTGCAACCGGAATCATTGATTCTGTCGACTAGCGATCCTGAAGAAAATCCAGCAAATACAACAGAATGTACGGCCCCGATCCGGGCACAACCCAGGACAGCGTATGCAAGCTCCGGGACCATGGGCATATAGATACACACACGGTCACCTTTTTTTATTCCGTGTGCCTTCAGCATGTTGCCGACCTTGCACACCTGCTCGTGGAGTTCCCGGTATGTAATCCGACGCGCTTCATCCTTCGGATCATTCGGTTCCCAAATGATCGCTGTTTGATCCGCGCGTTCAGGCAGATGCCTGTCTATGCAGTTTTCCGTAATGTTTAGTCTGGCGCCTTTAAACCATTTCACCTCGGGCTTGTGAAAATCCCACTCGAGGACTTTGTCCCACTTCTTTCGCCATACAAAATCATTGGCTATTTCGGCCCAGAAATCTTCCGGATTTTCAACACTCTTCCTGTATTGCTGCTCATAATCTTCGAAAGAAAGGATACTCATAAGATGCGTCTCAGTTTAAGTTACAAACGTTGCCGTTAAATTCTGTCCTTTTTCCCGAAATTCAAATAATGTTTCAAAGTGTGTTAATAACACATGAGAATAATTTCGTAATTTTCTACTGAGCCCATTTCATGAAAGACCTCAGTGCCTCCATTGTAGCCTATAAGAACCCAGCCAACATTCTGGCACAGGCTATTCACAGTTTCCTGAGCAGCACACTTGAGTCTAAACTTTTCCTGATCGACAATTCGCCTACGGACGAACTCAAATACCTGGCTTACGACCCACGCATTGTTTACATTTTCAACGGCAGGAATATTGGTTTCGGAGCCGCCCACAACCTGTCGCTCAGGCAGGTCATCGATGAATCCAGATATCACCTTGTCCTGAATCCTGATGTATATTTTGATCCGGGTGTCGTCGCGAGCCTGTACCGCTTTATGGAGGAAAACAAGGAAATCGGCTTAACCATGCCAAAAGTCCTCTACCCCGACGGAAAGCTACAACCGGTTTGTAAACTGCTACCTTCACCTAAAATTCTGATCATAAGGCGTTTTTTGAATTTTATGCACGCCTGCCTTAAAAAAGAAAATTACCGTTATGAACTTCACCAGTCGGGGTACGATAAAATAATCGATGCACCCTTTCTCTCCGGCTGCTTTATGTTCCTCCGAACAGAAGCCCTGAGAAAAGTCGGGTTGTTTGACGAACGGTTCTTTTTGTATACGGAGGACACAGACCTTTCCAGGAGGATTCACAAGCATTACCGAACGGTCTTTTATCCCGGCGCGGTTATTTACCACTATCATGAGCGCGGATCGTACAAAAGCGTGCAGCTCCTTTGGAGAAATATCCGTAGCGCCGTAAAATATTTTAACAAGTGGGGCTGGACAACAGACAAGGAACGCGATTATTTTAATGCAAAAGCGCTGATGCAGTTCTCCCCTGTCAATTCACCCGGTTCCTGATGAACGTTCATATCGAAAACAAGGAACCACTATCTCCAGCGTAAAAGATCCCGATCGTGCCGAAAGCCAATAATGAAATCGTACTTCGAGAAAACATTGTCCGTACATTGTTGTATTATGATATCTTCAACTATCCCCTGACTGGCAATGAAATATTCCGTTTCCTGGGCGTGGATACTGATACCGAGAACGGCGTGCTGTCAGCGCTCACCCACATGGTCGCGGAAGGCGTTATATTCCGGCACGGCGATCTTTACGGCATTCACCCAACGGAAGCAAATTTCAGCAGACGGATCAAAGGGAACAGGGAAGCCTTGCGGTTCCTGCCGATAGCCAAACACAAAGCCGCCTTCATTTCAAAATTTCCATTTATAAGAGGCGTCATGGCATCGGGCTCGCTGGCGAAAGGATACATGGACGAAAAATCGGATCTGGATTTTTTTGTCGTCACAGCTCCGGGAAGACTTTGGATTGCCCGCACAATACTTGTCATGTATAAAAGATTGTTCCTCTTTAATTCTCATAAATATTTTTGCGTGAATTATTTCGTCGACGAGGTACATCTTGAAATCGAAGAAAAAAATCTGTTTACCGCGACAGAACTTGCCACGGTCATTCCGTTATCAGGCGCAACCCTCTACGGAAACCTGATGCAGGCAAATCCCTGGCTCAGACTCTTTTTTCCAAATTATGAACCCAGGCCCACACAGTACGTACCTGAAAGTCCGGCGAGCGGTATAAAGAAAACGATGGAACGTATTCTTGATCTCCTGGCTCCGGAAACCATGGAACGTTACTTCCGGGATGTAACCGTGAAACGATGGAAAAGACTTTATAAAAAGGACTACCCGGCGGCAGACTTTGATATTGCTTTCAAATCGAAAGATTACGCTTCCAAAAATCATCCGCAGCATTTCCAGCGGAAAGTCATGGGTCTTTACGCTGAAAAACTGAAGGGATTTGATTTTCATCGCATCCGGAAACAACGTGCCGGCGCAGACATACAATCGCAGAGATGAGGCAACGCAGTGATCTATGAAAATTCTTTTTACACATTCATATTTTTACAAGTTTGATGAGAAGCAGTGGCTCTTCAAACAACCGTATCCTCCCCTGGGAACGATCCTCGCAGCGGCCGTACTTCGGCGGCAAGGTTTTGACGTCACCCTCTTTGATACCAATCTGAAGGATGACCCGACGGAGATCCGTCCTGTTCTGGAAAAGATAGCTCCCAAATGTGTTGTCATTTACGACGATGGTTTTAATTACCTCACGAAAATGTGCCTGACCAATATGCGGGAAGCTGCGTTCGTTCTCGCGGAAGAGAGTAAAAAAGCGGGGGCTACAGTGATCATTTCAAGTTCCGATGCCGCCGACCACTATAAAAAATATTTCGACCATCACGTGGATTTTGTTGTCAGGGGCGAAGGTGAAGAAACCCTGCTGGAACTTGTTTGCGCCATCGAAAAAGGCGATACCACGGACCACCTACCGGGAATCGCTTATATTAAAGACGGGGAAGTTACTGTTAATCCGCCGAGGCCGGTTCTTCGCGACCTGGACGCATTACCAATACCCGCCTGGGATCTTGTCGATATAGACTCGTACAAGGACATCTGGCTACGTCACCACGGGTATTTCTCCTTAAACCTCGCGACAACACGGGGATGTCCGTACAAATGCAACTGGTGCGCCAAACCGATCTACGGCAACCGGTATACGTCCCGTTCCCCCGCGCACGTCGTGAAGGAGATCGAATATCTTCTTCAGCACTACCGGCCCGATCATTTCTGGATGAGCGATGATATCTTCGGGCTCAAACCCGGCTGGGTACAGGAATTCAATACACTGGTTGGGGAAAACAAGCTCAATTTCAAATACAAGATCCAGTCACGCGTTGACCTGCTCCTGCAGGAAGATACACTGGACGCTTTGGCGGGGTCGGGAGCCGAAACCATTTGGGTAGGCGCCGAGTCAGGCTCCCAGAAAATACTGGACGGCATGGATAAAGGAACCACCGTTCATCAGATTTACGACGCAACCAGGGCCATGAGACGAAAAGGTATCAGGACAGGCTTCTTTCTTCAATTCGGATACCTCGGCGAGACTCGCGAAGACATTGACGCAACCGTAAAGATGGTCCTGGACCTCATGCCGGATGAGATCGGTATATCGGTTTCATACCCCCTGCCAGGCACGAAATTTTACGAAAAAGTCAAAGATCAGCTTCATAAAAAGCAAAACTGGACCGATTCAAACGACCTGGCTATGATGTTTCGAAGCACCTTCAGTGACGCCTATTACCGCGAGCTACACGGTTACGTTCACGCCGTTTATCGAAAACATAAGGGTTACGCCAATCTCAGGAAACTCTTTGGCAATCCAATGCGTCTTAGCTTTAGAGATTTGCGTTCCGGACTGGCAACATTTTATTATATTCCGTCGTCGTTTGTAAAAGAGATCAGACTGAAGAAGTTGCAGGAGAATCAAATCAACCATAATAATTAATAGTGGATCACGCGAAATAAATTAACATATGCTAACACGGTAGCGACCGTTCCCGCTCTATGGCTGTTCCCTTCGATCATATTGAAACTACCTATGATTCTTTTCTTACGAGAAGTGCGATCGGACAATTGCAACGGAAGCAGGTTTGGCATTACCTGGAAAAGATAACATCCCAGTTAAACGGCCTGGAGATCCTTGAATTAAACTGCGGTACCGGAGAAGATGCCATGATGTTCAGTGAAAAAGGTTTTAACATTATGGCCACCGATGTTTCAGAGGAAATGCTGAAGGTCACCATTCAAAAAGCGAATCAGTTCTCGATGCAAAACAGAATCAGTTCCCAATACCTGGACCTGGATTGCCTGGATGAGACGGTCTTTGGTAAAAAATTCGACCTGGTCTTTTCAAATTTCGGCGGACTGAATTGCATCAACCCGGAGTCTTTGAAGCGGCTCCTGGAAAAAATCCCCTCCATGCTTGCTCCCGGCGGCAGGTTTGTCGGCGTAATCATGCCGAAGGTTTGCCTGTGGGAAAGCGTTTACCTGCTCACAAAATTCCGGTTTAAGCAGGCATTCCGGCGAATGACCAGCAATGAGGTGATCGTGAATCTCGGAGGAAATTTTCTCAAAACATGGTATTACAATCCGTCGCAGGTTAAAGAGTGGGCAGGCGACAAATTTAAACTGATCAAAATAAAACCTGTCGGTTTTGCGCTACCGCCTTCTTACCTGGAAACGAATTTTTCAAAAAGAAAACGGCTGCTGCTTCGCCTGAACAATCTGGATAAAAAAATCGAAAACTTTTCTTTCCTGTCCGGCACGGCCGACCATTTCCTGATCGACCTGAAACTTAAATAGTATATCGTGGATATCCCTCATTATACTCCTGACACGGAGCAGCTCGAAGCAGTAGACCGCGCTTTCAGCAAACAATCCCACGGATATGACGCGGAAGACGAAGCCAACCCTCTTTTAAAAAGTATGCGCCGGCAGGTGTATGCGCATGTAGATAAATATATCAAACCAAACAGCTCTATTCTGGAACTGAATGCGGGTACCGGTATCGATGCGGTGCGTTTCATTAAACAAGGACACCGGGTTCATGCTACGGATCTCTCCTCCGGTATGATCGGGCAGCTTCAGCGCAAAGTTTCACACAATGATCTGAATGACCGGCTGAGCGTTCAGCAGGTATCGTACGAACATCTAAACGAGGTCCGGGAACGGAAATTCGACTATGCGTTTTCAAATTTCGGCGGACTGAATTGTATCCGGAATCTTTCAACGGTAACGGCGCATCTGCCAGCATTGCTGAACGACGGCGCGTATGTTACCTTCGTTATCATGCCTCCCCTCTACCTGTGGGAGATCTCATGGATTATGAAGGGGGATTTCAGGCAGGCATTCCGCCGGTTTCGGAAAGACGGGGTAATGGCTCACCTGGAAGGCGAGTTTTTCAGAACGTATTACCATTCCCTCTCGCAAATAAAAAAGGCTTTCCCCCGCTCCTTCCGGTTCGTTGCTGTCGAAGGCCTCTGCGCGTTGACCCCTCCGCCCTCTCACGGAAACTTTCCCCTTAAACATCCGGCGTTTTACAGGATCCTGAAAAACCTGGATGAAAAGGTCCGGTCGGACTTTCCCTTCAATAGATGGGCCGATCACATTATTGTAACATTTAAAATGATATCTTGATGGATGACCTTTCGCGATCAGTTGCTGAATAACTCCGCATTCATTCCCGAGAACGGTGTATTCTATCAGGCGGATATCAGCCGGAACAGGAATTTTGAAAACGACTATCTTCGTCTTCGCGAAAAGGAAGGCCGATATTATACGGATGACATAACCCGGAACCTACCAGCCATCCCCTCAGCTCATCCGTTGCAAAACGAATGGTCCATACGGCGGCAATCCCTGAAAAAGCTTGCAGGCTATCTGCGATCAAAAAAATCAGGCGGCATGATCCTTGAACTGGGATGCGGTAATGGCTGGTTGTCGCATGCGCTTGCCGTCTCGCTGGAATGCGAGATCTGCGGGATGGATGTGAATGAAGCCGAATTACTGCAAGGTTCCAGGGTCTTCGGGAATACAAAAAACCTGAACTTCATCTATGCGGATATCTTCACAACAACGCTCCCGGGGCAATCTTTCGACACCATCGTCCTGGCGAGCAGTATACAGTACTTTCCGGACATCAGAATACTGATCAACAGGCTTCTTCCCTTACTAAAGCCGTCGGGTGAAATACATATTATCGATAGTCCGTTCTATCCGTCCGAGTCGGACGCACGGGAAGCAAATAAAAGGAGCACTGTTTATTTTGAAGGTCTGGGTTTTCCGCAGATGTCCGCCAACTACTTTCACCATCGCATGCAGGTGCTGAACGATTTTAATTTTAAATTGATGTTCGATCCGCACTCGTTCTGGTCAAAAGTCAGAAGTCGGTTTCCGGGCAAGGAAGATAGTCCGTTTCCGTGGATCGTGATCCAGAACATTTGATATCCCTCAAAACGATAGTACAACCTCTACTGAGCATACTAAGTCCGCAGGAGCGGGCTAAAGGCTCCTGGATTGTATCGTTGATGGTACTTAATGCCATTCTGGAATTTTTCAGCCTCGCATCCTTTCTCCCGGTTATATTTTTACTGGTAAACCCTGAAATCATTTCTTCAAACCCGGCCATGAATGCCGCTTACAATTTTTTCGGAGCACGTTCAGCCTCCATTTTCGTAGCTGAATTGACCGGCTGTGTATTGGCTTTTGTGCTTGTAAAAAGTCTGATCAGCCTATGGATCACCAGGCGCAAAGCCGGTTATGCCTATGAAACGGGAAGCAATATTTCTTCACGCATGCTATCGCGTTACACGGAGATCAGCTTTCTGGAATTCACCCAAAAAGACTATGTGAGGGAATTGAATCGAATTGCAAGTATTCCGTTCGCCTTTGCCAATAACATTATCCTCCCCATCGCGACCTTTTTCTCGGAAGGGATTGTATTCTTTCTGCTTTTGTCATGTGTTATCGCCTACGACTATAAGATCTTCTTATTCCTGGCTATCGTCACGTTTCCCATTGGCTGTATTTATTGGCTGAAACGCCGAAAGATCCGTAGAACAAGTGAGGACCTGAAGGAAAAATACCCGCGTTCTTTGAAATATGCGTTGCAGGTTGTTGAAGGCCTGTCTGACATCCGGGTATTCGGAAAGGAATCATTTTTTAAAAACCGTTTCGATACCATCAGCAAGAGTCTTTCCATGACTTTTGCGGGAGACCATGTGCTGCAGACCGGCGTCTCGCGACTGGCAGAGGTGATCGCCGCGACTGTTATTTGTTCGCTTATCATTTACTCGGCACTCATTAGCCGGGACTACCACGAAACACTGATATTGTTAAGTATATATGCGGCGGCCAGTTTCCGGATCATTCCGTCATTGAACCGCCTTCTCAATGCGTCGTTGCAAATCAAAACGCATGAATACCTTTTCCGTGAGTTAACGGATGTGATGCACTACCGTCCCGCTACAGTCCATTCGCCATCTCCGTCAATAAGTTTCACAAAAACGATCGAATTGAAGGACGTTACATTTCGTTATCCGGACGGACGCCCGGTGCTTAACGGAATTTCCTTTACTCTTAATAAAGGTGACAAGATCGCTCTCGTCGGTCGTTCCGGGTCCGGTAAAACCACATTCCTCCTGGTATTACTTCAGCTGCTGGACGATCACGAAGGGACTGTATCAATTGACGGCGTACGCATCCATCCAAAACAAACGGGATGGCACAGCCTGTTTAGTTATGTCCCTCAAAATCCCTATATGCTGGATGGGACAATTCTGGAAAATATTGCATTTGGATTGCCTCCATCGGAAGTCAACCGGGAAAAAATAGGCCGGCTGCTCGCCGATCTTGATTTAATGGCAATGATCGATCAGCTTCCTCAGGGACTTGAAACGCCGGTTGGAGAACGTGGAATAAAACTTTCCGGCGGGCAGCGGCAGCGTATTGCTATCGCCAGGGCTTTATATGGTGATGCCGAAGTGTTATTACTCGATGAAATCACCAATCAACTGGATGCCCAGACGGAGCAGGAAGTCTTAAAAACGCTTGAAAACATTACCAGGCAGAACAAGACAATCATCATGATCACCCATAGAACAAATTTTCTCGCTCAGTTCACACGATTGATTCGCCTCGATAATGGAACGTTTTATGAGGAGTCGGCAGCAAAAACGTCACAGGGGAAATGATTGAAAAAGGTCCGTTGGTCAGTATTATCATACCTACCTACAACAGGTCACACCTGATTGAAGAAACCATTCAAAGCGTATTTGCCCAGACCTATACGAACTGGGAACTGATCATCGTTGACGATGGATCGACGGACGACACACAAAGCAAACTTGATCATTACAAGCGTGATGGATTCCGCTACATTCATATTTCCCACAGCGGGAGTCTTGGTAAAGTTCGGAATGTCGGCATAAAGGCATCCAGAGGTCAGATCATCGCTTTCCTGGACTCTGATGACTTATGGCAACCTGATAAACTGGAAGTCCAGATTTCCTTACTGGAAGATCATCCGGGCTGCGACTTCATCTTCGGACATGGTGTACAATTTGGCACCGGAGCTATTCCGCCACCGGCACTGGAAGATCTATATATCGGCAATGTTTTTATTCCCATGCTTTTGGAAGAGCGTTTTGTCTTTTATGTGCCGACGTTGATGTTCCGGAAAGTGGTAGTGGGCTCCATTGGTTTGATCAATGAATCGATGCAGAGCGGCGGTGACATTGACTTCTTTTTTCAAATGGCATACCGGTTCAAGGGCATATTCAGTAACAAAATAATCGCCAGGATCCGGAAACATGAGCAAAGCACTTCTCAATCCCGGGAACGGGCAGGATTCCAGGAATATCTTCAAATGATCAATGGCTTCTTTAAGAAAGGAGCGTTAACAAGAAGACAATTTTCATATTTGATCTCCCGGCAATATTACAAAGCGGGATTGCTGAACCTTCGACAATCCAACCCCGGCGAAGCCTCCGCACATTTTTGGCAGTGTGTCAAAGTAACTCCGTTTAATTTCAAGGCATGGGTCCGGCTGTCTCAGTCATTCTTTATGTCGCTGCGGTTCGCTATATAGACTCCGGAGCATTTCCGCTGTCCAGTAAATGGAATGAACAGTTGTCCATTGATGCGCATTAGCCCGCAACGTGTTTATGCTTGCAGGGCTTTGCAGCAAATTCAATACGTCCCGGGCAAGTTTTTCAAATGCCCGTACCGGGACACCGACACTACACTGGGGCAGATCGTGAATGAGGCCCACGTTCGTCCCGCAAACAATCACTCCACAACTCATCGCCTCCGTGACCACTTCGCTCTGCCCTTCCGAAAGCGAAGTATGGAGCAAAATATCGGCTCGGTGATAGAACGACGGCAGTGATGCATATGGTACAGGAGCCTGAAACGTGATTCTGTCCAGGAGACCAAGCGAAGCAGACAGGGTTTTCACCTGGTGTGACGACTCGCCTTCGCCTATAATGGTCAGGTGAGACGGAACATTTCTACTAATAATATCAAACGCGCGCAGCAGGGTTTCCTGATCTTTAACCGGATGTAGATTTGCGACATGAAGAAATTGAATGGGTATGGAGAATGGTTTTTCGTTAAAAATAAATGTTGACGTGTCGATACCCCATGGAATAACCCGGATATCTCTTTGAAACAATCCCTCTTTTTTCAGATTGTTAACGAGGTATTGTGTAAGTGTAATCACACGCCATGCATGAAAGAGTGTCCAGCGTATCAGTCTCCGGGGAAGCCGTCGCTGCAGTTGTCCGTACCTGATCTCCGGTAACGCGATGGCATCTCCGCCCAACAGGCTCACGACGCTTTTTATTCCAAAAATTTTCCCCAAGCATACGGCGAGAAAGCCGGAGGGCATTGCCCAAAACCCATGAATGATTTGGAATTTGTTCTTCCTGTGCCTGCGGCTGATCACATAAAAAGCCTTTAAAAACCGGACGATTGGGTTAGCAGCCGTGATGCTAACGATCTCAAAACCATCCGGAGAATAATCCTCGTTAACTTTAAATAACGAAAAAACGGTAACCTTAAAATCACGTGAAATGAGTTTGACCAGTTGCTCCAGTACGGGTACGCCCACGTTCCCGCGCCCGGTGCCGATACCTCCCGGGACAATGAGTGCGATCCGCGTGCCGTTAGTGTCCTGACTCAATTTTTTAAATTTTTTATATTCCTGATTGCCTGAATCATATGCCCTGAGATAGCTTCAGCTGACAGGTATTTTTTATATTGACTCAGCACAGCGTCACGTGCTGTTGTTATATCCATTCGTGAGCTCTTACTGAGTGCGGCTTGCAAATCCCGGCGATTTCCGGCACTGAAAAGCAAACCACATCCGCCATTTGAAGTCATGGCTGCAAACGAAGGGATATTACTTAATATCGGGATACAACCGCAAGACATCGCCTCGCAGACGGAAATGCCCATGCCTTCATAATGCGATGTGGATATAATGAAGTCCGCACTGTTGAACCAGTACAACAATTCGTGATGCTCAACTTTACCGATAAGTTTTATTTGCCCCGCCTCATCAGGGCTTGCCTGCAACAATGTTTTGATTTCGTCCAGCAATGTATCCTGTTGATACACTACATACAGAACTACATCCCGATTGGTCTCGGCAAATTTCAGGAATGCATGCACGAGTGTTACCGGATCTTTGTTTTCATCCAGCCGGCCGACCCATAAGTAAATTTTTTTCCCGGTGACACCTGTCCTGGATCTGGCTTCGCGCTTATCAATCGGATAAAAAACCGAGGGAACCTCCATGATCTCGGAAACCTTATCAAGGTGCCGGATTTGTTTTTGATCAACCCAGGGCCGGGCCTGTTCGATCGAGGGAAAAAAATATGCGGATACAAAACGGTCAACAAAACGAAGAAATTTTCCCTTGAAATAGCCGAATGGTTTTTCCGAATGATGCTGTACCAGAATTTTAACCTTTGACCCTAACTGACATCGCAGCCAGAGAACCTGCCATATAAATTGAACACCGTGCACCACGACAACTTCCGGAGCGAGCCGCTTCAGGTAATTATGGGTGCCAATGGGGATCAGCAGTTGAAGCCTTGTGCGTTTCAGGAAATGGAATTGTATACCACCGGTGTCCAGTACACCGAAATAGTTAATACAATGAATACTGCTGATCTCCGCCTCTCTGCCCATCTCCTCCAGCAAGGCCACAAAAAAGTCTATTCTTTTCAGAAACTCAGCCGGGTCGTTGTAATCCATGACGCGCGCATACGAAAGGTGAACGATCCTCATATCAACGAAAAAATAGTGCGGTTTGCTGACCCTGGTCAATTCTCCACTGCGCGTAATACTGATGAATATGAGCCAGTGTTGGGCGGTCGTGGTGTACCGTTTTCCGGTTTACAACCTGGTATATGTGAATACGGTGAATCCCGATGTCGAGTGAGTCGGTTTGCTTTAGTTCCCTGTATTGAGTCACCGCTGCGGGCAGAGGAAAGTCAAAAAACTCCGATCGATTGTCGTTCGTGATGAAGTCGTTCTGGCTCTTCAAATCCGACATGTGGTTTTTACCCAGCCCATAGATATACCGGTAGGAGGTACATTCCACATCCGAAATGACCAGCTTCTTATAAGATTCCACCTGCGTGTTGGCGCGTCCGCCCAGGCGCAGCGAACTTACATAAAGCGCCTCTCCTGCTGCACCGTGCAGATCGGTGGGAAACATATTCAACAGCTGACCGTCACTGATTGAGATCACGGAAATGATCCGTGGAATACTGTAAGCGATCCTCACCTGGTCCCACAAATTTCCGGGCAGACCCACATTACTCTCCGGTTTTCGCTGCCAATTTTGCTTCTGCCGGTTAACCCATTGGTGAAACGGGCTAAGAAAAGAATGCACGCCCAGGCTACCGGTATAAAAAAGTATCACCCGGTTATCGACTGTTTTTTTTCCAGCCACCCGAAGCATCAGCCGGGCTACAGCTTTTTTATCCGATGAGAAACCCTGCCAGGTAGTATTTCCCTCAAATCTACTTACCGTAAAGTTTAAACAGACCTCATTTTCTCCCTCCACTAAAAGATACTCCTGACTTTCCGCATCAAACTGCAAACCGATAACCAGAGGCCTATACCCCAGGAAAAGGTGATCTGACGAAACATCGATCCGGAAATGTTGTTTCCTCAGGGTTAAGGAGACGGTAAAGGGATTCACGAGATTTTCCAACTCCAGACAACAGTACTCCTGCGGAACTGTGAGTCCGGTCAGGTTTTTCTTTAGCTTATCAATAAACCCCAAGGTTTTCAGTTTTCACTAAAATACGCATCATTTTTCAACTATAAATGCCGTGAATTTTGTAACACGATGAGACTTTACAATACCGTCGATTTTGCTACCTTTAAAAAAGGTGAAAAAAGTAATTCTCTTCAATCCCAAAAGTGCGCGCGCAAAGCATCGCATACCCAATTCCATCTTGCAGGTAGGTGCATCCATTCATGGAAAAATAGATTATGTACTGGTCGACGGCAACCTGGAGAAAGACCCCTGGGACACCATCCAGGCGCTTCTTCAAACGGGTGAGTTCGGGTATTTCGGATGTACCGTCATGCCGGGACCGCAGCTGAAGCAAGCGATACCTTTTTCAAAAAAGGTCAGGGAGCAATTCCCGGATGTCACTGTTATCTGGGGTGGATATTTCGCGTCGAATCAATACAAGTCCGTGATCAACTCTCCCTATGTCGATTACATCGTGAATGGCCCCGGTGACGAAACATTCCCGCAGTTGCTGGCTGCGCTGGCAGCCGATGGTGAGGTTGAATCGATCCAAAACCTCATCTTCAGGAAAGGCGACGAAATTATCAAGACACATCAGGCAGCGTTGATGGACCAGGACAAACTCCCGCAGTTGCCCTATGAATACCTCAACGAGCTCTACCCGTTATCGCGTTACCTGGGGCGAACATTTCTGGGCAACCGTACGGCAGCATACCATTCAAGCATGGGTTGCCCGTTCACCTGTTCGTTCTGTGCCGTAGTACCGATCTATAATGCGCGCTGGAAAGGAAAATCCGCGGGCCTTATCTACCGGGATATCAAATACCTGATCGACAACCATGGCGCGGATGCCGTCGAGTTTCACGATAATAATTTTTTCGTCAGTGAAAAAAGAACAGTTGAATTTGCCAACCTGATAAAGAACGAACAAATCAAATGGTGGGGCGAGGGGCGTATCGACACGATTGACAAGTACAGCGACGCATCACTTGCCGCCATGCGGGAGGCCGGTTGTCATATGATCTTTTTTGGCGCTGAAACCAGCAATGATGAACTGTTGAAACAAATGGACAAGGGTGGTACACAAACAACGGCGCAGATGAAAGCTTTCGCCGGGCGTTTGAAGAAATTTGGTATAATACCCGAATATTCGTTTGTCCTGGGATTCCCGGCAGCGACACCTCAAAAAGTAATGGAACAAATCGACCGGGATATAGCATACATTAAACAAATCAAGGAAATCAACCCGGACACCGAGATCATTATCTACGTGTACAGCCCCGTTGCAACCGAGGGATCGGATCTTTACAAGATGGTGACAGCTTCCGGATTTAAATTTCCGGAGCGCCTGGAAGACTGGCTGGACCCGGCCTGGCAAAATTTCGATCTGCGAAAGAATCCCCTCACGCCGTGGCTGACCGCGGAGATGGTCGATAAGATCCTGGGTTTCGAAACGGTTTTAAATGCACAGTACCCCAGCGTATCGGACTTCAGGCTCACACCAGTGAAGCGAAACGTAATGCGACTGATCTCGACCTTCCGCTACAAACAGAATATTTTCAAATTCCCGTACGAGATCAAAATTTTACAGCGACTGTGGCGATATCGCCAACCGGAAATCGAAGGATTTGTGATGGAGTAATGGAATGAGAGCATTTATCAAACGATTCTTTGCCTATTTCTTAATTCCCCTCACCCGCTGGTATCTCCGGAAGGAAAGGTCGTATACCTACAGAGGAACGACCGTCGTGATACGGCCGGGTGTGTTTCATCCCGGGCTGTTTTACAGCACCAAATTCCTGCTCGCATTTTTATCGAAGCAGGACCTGGCGAACAAGACACTCCTTGAGTTGGGCTGTGGTTCGGGTCTGATCTCCGTGATCACAAAAAAGGCGGGAGCGGATGTGACGGCCTCCGACCTCAGTCTTGCCGCTATTGCCAATGTCAGGCGCAACGCCACTCTTAACGGCCTCTCGATTACAATCGTTCACTCCGACCTGTTTGACAGCCTGGTTAAGACTTCGTACGACTGGATTATCATCAACCCTCCTTACTACTCAAAAGCGCCGGAAAATGAAGCTGAACTGGCCTGGCATTGCGGCAACAACTTCGAGTACTTCCGTAAACTCTTCGGGTCACTGGGTGGGTACATGCATGATCGCACGCAGGTAATTATGGTGTTGACGAAGGGCAGCGAGACCGGGTCCATTATTTCAATCGCGAATGAAAAAGGATTCAGGTTCGTGCTTTTAGAGGAAAAGAAAGTCCTCTTCGATGAGAAGGACTTTCTTTTTAAAATTGAAATGACGTCCACTTCAGAATGAGAAATCTGAAATGAACGTCACTGACGCGTTTGGATTTCCGTTATCGCAACGCCAGGGTTATAGTTCCGCTCGTATGGATATCAACGGGAACCCCTCCGCCATTGATCTTTCCGATTACCCGGTGTTCTCCTTGTTCGCCGCTGAAGTTGTTCAGATCGTCGATCCTGATCCGCTCAGCGCGGAGTTTAAGATCGGCTCCTTTGTTCCCCGGCATCTTCACATGTATGTTTCCACCGGTGTTCGATACGGTTACATACTTGCCCAGTTCCAGGATTTCAACATCCATGTTTCCGCCGCTGGTGGAGGCTTCCACACTTCCGGAAAGATCCTGAAGCGAGATATTACCACCTGAAGTATGGGCTTCCAGTTCGCCTTTTACGGAGTTAGCCCGGACGGATCCTCCGCTTGTGCGGGCTTCGATTGTACCTTGCAAACCGTCCAGTTTGATCGAACCTCCCGACGTCGCCAGGATCATATTGCCACTGCAATTATCTGCGTCGATGCCACCACCGCTTGTTGAAAGATTGATATCGTCATGTGTGTCTGAAAGGGAAATGCCCCCGCCGGATGTACGTCCGTGAATTTTTCCCGAGAGTTTATCGAGGTGAAGTCCGCCGCCGCTTGTTGAAAAGGTAAGCGTACCCGATAAGTTTGTCAGGTCGATACCACCACCACTGGTCTTCAGATCGGTGTTGACATTTTTAGGTACATATACCTTAAAGGAAATACTCAGGTTGCGTTTCCAGCTCAGGTGATCGTCCTTAGGTCTCGCTACGGCTGTTAGTTTTCCAGCGGACACGGAAACCTCAAGATTATAATCCTCTTCCAGTCTTTTCCTGATCTCTTCTTTGGTCATGTCATCGCGGTTATTGTTAGGCTGAACGTACACTTCAATACGCGCCTCGGAAACAGGCACGCCGGAAACCATAATTCCACCGCCGGACGTGCGTGCATAAACATCCTGAATCGACTCCGAGGACAACGACTTGGTCAGGTAAGGCTGTGTGTCTGAATCGTGCTGGGCATACACGGCAGTGCTTAAGACGACTGCCAATACCATGTGGATTATTTTTTTCATGTTGCTATTATTTAAACGATTTTAAAATATTTCTCTTTCATACAGCGGCCGCCTATATTACCCAATACCCATGCCACCTCCCAATCCGCCGGAATCATCGGCATTCGGTTTGGGATGTGTCCATATTTAAATCCGGGCGCCCGGATCCGGACAAATTATAAATATTCAGACCTGCCTATCATTACCTCCTTTTACAGACCGTAACCGGATCCGGAAGGTTGCTTGACGTTTCATTAATTTACGGAAGCAACCCAATGCTGGTCCGTAGTCGCGGAAAAAAAGCCATGGCCGTTTCACAAAAATTCATTCTTAGGTGCCGTCTTCATGCAACCTTTCTCCTCGGGCCGCATCCCTGTTTATATAAAAAAATAAAAAAGGGATCCCTGTGATACCTTTTGTCAGTTGCCCGGTATAGCATAAATACACACTGCCATGTTTAGAAACTACTTTGTCATAACGATCAGAAACCTCTTCAAAAACGGTTTCTACTCATTTATCAACATTGCCGGGCTGTCCATCGGGATCACCTGCAGCATCCTGATCCTGCTTTGGGTAAAAGATGAAGTCTCATTCGATAAGTTTCACCCGAAAGCCGACAGGCTTTACCAGGTCTGGGTAAGCGCTGTATTTGATGGAAAGATCAATTCCTGGACTTCCGTTCCGCTCCCAACCTACGAAGCGATGAAGACGGCCGACAACAATATCAAACGTTCTGCCGTGACGGACTGGGGAGGGGATCACCTCCTGTCTATAGATGACAAAAGGATTATCAAGAAGGGATATTTTGCCAGCGAGGAGTTCCTGGAGATGTTCGAATTTCCGTTGTTGGCTGGAGATCCCTCGCAGGTCCTCGACGACCCGTCGTCTGTTGTTATAACGGAATCCACGGCGAAGGCCTTGTTCGGGGATGAAGACCCGATGAACAAGGTCATCCGTATCGATAATGAAAACGATCTGAAAGTCAGCGGCGTATTAAAAGACGTTCCCAAAAACTCTTCCTTTGAATTTGATTACCTGTTACCCTGGAAATTCCGTGAACAAGTCAGCGAATGGGTGCGTGAAAACACAACGAACTGGGGAAACTACTCTTTTCAGGTATTCGTGGAACTTAACGATCCCGCCGGTGAGGAGGCCGTTGAAAAGTCAATTAAAGGTTTGCTCGCCGCCCACGGTGAAACACAAACAAAAAATGAGTTCTTCCTGTACCCATTGCTGCGCTGGAGACTGTACGGCAATTTCGAAAATGGTGTGGAGACGGGTGGTATGAACGAGTATGTCCAGATGTTCACCATCATTGCCGTTTTTATACTGGTGATTGCGTGTATCAATTTTATGAACCTGGCTACAGCGAGATCGGAACGGCGGGCACGCGAGGTGGGTATCCGGAAAAGCGTCGGATCAAGAAGGCTTGAATTGATCCTCCAGTTTATCGGTGAGTCCACGTTCATTTCATTCATTGCCTATGCGATCGCCATTTTACTGGCACAACTGCTGCTCCCTTACTACAACCAGCTGGTGGAAAAAGAACTTTCCATTCACTATACAACAAAAGAATTCTGGATATTTTCCCTGGCGCTCATCTTCATAACGGGTATTGTATCAGGAAGCTATCCCGCATTTTACCTGTCTTCCTTCCAGCCGGTCAAGGTTTTAAAAGGGAAAGTAACCATTGGTAAGGGAGCAAGTACGCCGCGGAAAGTGCTCGTTACGTTGCAGTTCGGATTTTCAATTCTGCTGATCATCGGCACGATCGTTATCTATCAGCAAATTCAACTGGTGAAAGGAAGGGAACTGGGTTACGACCAGGAGAACCTGATTACCATCAGCTATACGAATGAAGTGGGCAAAAATTACAGGCCGATCAAGCAGGAGTTGTTGCAATCGGGTGTGGTGGAGCACGTAACAAAGTCCAATAGCGCGATCACGGATATTAACTCAAATAATTTTCTGGGATGGCCCGGCAAGCCGGAAGACCTGCGTGTAATTTTCACCACCATTGCTACGGAATACGACTACACGAAGACCATGGGTATCAAAATAATCGAGGGTCGGGACTTTTCGGAAGACTTCAAAAGTGATACTGCCGCGATCCTGATCAACAAGGCGGCGCTTCAGCTCATGAACCTGAAAGATCCGATTGGCACCGAACTGGATCTTTGGGGCGGAAAACGAAAACTCATCGGCATAGTGGATGATGTTTTGATGGGTTCGCCGTTCACACCGGTCAAGCCGATGTTCGCCATTCTCAATCCCGAATGGATCGACGTAGTTACCGTAAGGTTGAAAAAAACCGGCGATCTTCCCGGATCCATCAGTCAGGTAAAAAGTATTTTTGAAAAATATGCGCCCGCTTATCCATTCGAATACAAGTTCTCGGATGTCGAATTTCAGAAGAAATTTACTACCATCAACCTTACCAGCACATTAGCCAGTTTGTTTGCCACACTCACCATTGTGATTACGGGTCTGGGATTATTCGGGCTGGCTTCCTACACGGCCGAGCAACGTACGAAAGAGATCGGGATCAGAAAGGTGCTGGGTGCTTCCGTATCCAGCCTCGTCAGCCTGATGTCGAGAGATTTTTCCATGCTGGTTGTGCTTTCGTTTGTGTTGTCAGCACCCCTGGCCTGGTGGTTGCTGGATCAATACCTGGAGCGTTATGCCATTCGCACGCAGATCGGGTGGTGGGTATTTCCCGTGACCGGTGTCATCGCCCTTACATTCGCCCTTGCCATTGTCAGCACTCAGGCGCTGCGGGCCGCTCATGCTAATCCCGCGAACTCATTGCGCGCCGAATGACAGACATGCATTACGTGGTGATATCGTGATCGCCGAATCGGCGAAACCAGGGCTCGGTTATTTTAATTGCCGCCTGAAGAACTCCAGCGCCTCCACGTGCACATCGATGTCACCGGGGTAATCGTGCTTTCCACCTATGACCTTGAGCAGCACGATTTCGGGTTTACCCTTTTGCTTGTAGGTATATCGTTCGATCGTCTTTCCGTCTGACGGGTCGTTATCGGGTATCGTTTCTTTTTCAGGCGCCGCCTGGTAGCCCGCGAGGTCGGCCCAATACTTAAATGTACGGTCGGTTGAACGCACATTTCCCATAATAAAATCGCCTGCCTGCATCATTCCGCCTTCGTAACGATTCAGGGGATCGGCGGTGCCATTGATGATCATGACCGGGATCGCCACCTTTGTTTCAACACAATCCATATTATCCGTGTCAGGGAGATTGGCGATGATTGCCGTTACCGCGGCAAACTTACCCGGCATCGTCATCGCCAGTTTATAACACATATGCCCGCCACCGGAAGTACCGACAGCGAAGACTTTCTTTTCATCGATCTTATATTTTTTCTTGAAATAGGCGATCATCCCGTCAAAAAACGCCGCTTCATTAACATCTTCCTTGTTTGCCAGGGAACTTGCCGCTTTCCGGCACTCATTCCAGTATCTTTTATAACCATCCGGGTACACGATCAGGGTATTGACTGAAGCGGCCTGCGCCTCCATTTTCGCTGTGGATTTCATCATACCTGTTCCATTGCCACCCGAACCATGGAGAACGAAAACCAGGCTGCCTCCCGACTTTACTGTCGGAGATTGAAAATGAAACGTCCTGTAATTCCCTTCCACCAGGACCGAATCGCTGATGACTTGTGCGTCTGTCGCGAGGGCGACTAGTGTAAGAGACAAAAAAAGCAGTATATTTTTCATCGCGCAAGCTTAAGCTTTTAAGGTAACATTTATCGGTCAATGATTCTATCGCTGCGCAGTTTTTTGCTTTTGAGTCGCACCAACGTCGGTTCTGCCGCTTAAAATTGAATCCCGAAAACATATCCCGGCCAGATTTCGCTATTCAGATCCCCCACCTTACCGGCAGACAGACGCACCGATTTGATTTTATAAACATTCGACGCATCATCGGAGTCGGACAAAAAATAATTCATGGAGATGCCGGCGAACACATAGAGGAAACGCCATCTCTTTCCATACTCGACATTGAGGCGAGTCAGTACGTTAAAAGAATCGTCGAAACTTAACGACCGGTTGAGATGCAGTGCCTTAATACCATAGGTGATTACTCTCTTTTTATTTAAGGGTGATGGCCGGACGCTGAATTTATTATACAGAACCTTTTGAAAACCGTAGCCGAATCCCCATGTATCAAGGTAGGGATCGTAACCGACGATCAGCGCATTCTGGTTATAGATCTGGTTGCTGTCGTCGAAGGGCATTTCGGATCCAATGACCCAGGAACAGTTCAGGCAATTTCCGGTGGTGTATTCGAGGTTCGTGGGGAATATTTCATTATAGGAAAGCCGGAAGTAGGATCCTTTCGATCCGATATTGATCAACCCGATCGGTGTACCCATTCGCGTTCTTTCCTTGGACGGATACTTGCTGAAAAAATTGATCAATCCGATTTGTTTTCCCCGTGCGTCGCCCCCGAAGTTGATCAATCCGACTTGCCATCCGTCCATTCCCTTGCTGGAGTTTATCAGTCCGAGCTGCAGTCCTCTTGCCCGTGTTGGAGGCGTTGACTTTTTTCCTTTGATCCACCTGGCCTTGTTGATTGCGCCAAGCTGTAGTCCGGAAAGCTGCGCGTCTGTATAGTTGAAGAATGCACTGATCTGAAACCCTCCGACAGACTCCTTTGAAAGATTGTATATTCCCGCCAGTTGTAATCCTACCGTAGTTTCGCCGGCGCTGTTGCCGATTCCCGCCAGCTGAAGTCCCCTGAAATTGTTACCCGTAACATTAAACCCGCCGGATACCTGGATTCCCGAGGTATGGTTAAGAACATAGTTCAAAAAACCGGCTATCTGAATTCCCTTCCGGTTGACTTCAAAATCTTCAGTGTTAATGAGGGTGCGTTCCTCCGAAAGCGTAAGGTTGATAAATGCATTCGTACCCACGATATTAGCCAGTCCCGCGAGCTGAATGCCGGTGGTGGTTTTCATATTTGCATTCGTGATCAGTCCGAGTTCAAGAATGCGGTTTCCCGCTGAAAGTCCTCCAAAAAGATTGATCGAAAACGAATTGTAATAAGAACCGCTGCTGATCCCGTTTGTGCTGATACCGGGAAAGAGGGAAAGCTGGAGTCCTTTTTCATATTGCCGGATCTTTTTATTGACCTGACTATAACTATTCACGGCAACCAGCAGCATCAATACGAACGGGTAAAGTTTAGGACTCATTTGGTTGAGAGAATTTTGATTGCCTTCCGTTTCCCCCCGGTCCTGCCCCAGTAAATACGGTGAAAGTGATCCGATATTGTAATTCACCCGATGTTAATTATTCCATATCCAACGGGAGCCGAAGTCACTGTGCAGCCCTGTCATTCATTCTTCAACGTGTTTACGGGATTGGTATGCGCCGCCTTAACGGTTTGAATACTCACTGTCAGCATGGAAATAAAAATCATCAGCAAGAAGGGAACAATAAATACCCATACATTAACACTGATCCTGACTGCATACTGGGAAAGCCATTCCTCCATGAGAAAATAACCCGCAGGAAGGGCTATCAGTGAAGCGATCAATACCAACCTGATAAAATCTCCGGAAAGCATACTTACGATCTGTGGTACCGACGCTCCCATCACTTTTCGGATTCCGACCTCCTTTTTTCGCTGCAGGATAGTAAACGACGAAAGTCCGGACAATCCAAGACATGCAATCATCACGGCCAGCGCGGAGAAAATCGCGATCACTTTCCCAAACTGGTTGTCTGATTTATATTGATGGTTGTACGCTTCATCCAGAAAAAAAAACTCGAAGGGGGCGTCGGGATACACTCTGCTCCAGGTTTCCTTTACTGACGCTACCGTTTCGTTTATATGATCCGTATTAATTCTCAGGGAAAAGTATTCGGCATAGTTGCTATACCAGAAAACCATCGGCAGGTGCTGTTCCTTTGGTGAACGGTGGTGAAAATTCCTGAGTACGCCTATCACGGTTTTTTCAACATCGTAAAAAGACAATACCGAACCGATTGCCTCGTCCGCTGTCTGAAATCCTAATGCGGGCAGCGCGGCTTCATTAATGATCAGATGATTTGACGAGTTTTCATTACCTTCAAAATTCCGACCGGCCACAAACTCCATTTCAAATGCGGGCACGAATGACTCGTCGAAATTATTAATATAATAGATGTAGCCCTTATCTTCGGTTTTCTGCCCCTCCCGAAAAATATTACCGGTAGTGGAAAGGTTTTGCAAGCTCAAACCAGGTACGGCACCCGAGAGAGCGATAGCGTGAACCGCGGGAATTGCCTGCAGATCTTTCCTCAGGCTTTGCGATCTGGCGTGGTAAACAGAATCGGAATAAAGTGTTGGGGCCTTCAGAACAAGCGTCTGTTCTATGGACATTCCTAATTTATAGTTCTGCAGGTAGTTGATCTGCAAGTAGACCGTACACATACATACAATTAGGACGGCCGTTGAGGCAAATTGGAAAATTACAAGCCCCCTTCGCAGCAGTAGCCCATGCGTGGAGGTCCGGAACTTTCCTTTCAAAACCGAAACCGGCTCGAACGAAGAAAGGACGAAGGCCGGGTACATCCCTGCAAGCACCGCCCCGAGGGCAGTCAACGCGAAAAGCAGTTTCCAGAATCCGGGGTCACTGAAAAGATTACGGGAAAGGGGTTGACCCACGAACTCGCGAAATAACGGAAAACAAAGATAGATCAGTGCCAGCGTTAACGCGGATGCAAGCGTCGTTACAACAACAGACTCGGACAGGAATTGAAATACTAGCTGGTAACGACGCGACCCCAGGACTTTTCTCATACCTACCTCGCGTGCGCGCTCCACCGCCCGGGCGGTGGAAAGGTTGATATAATTGATCCATGCGATCAGCAAAATAAAGACGGCGATGATCAATAGAACATAGACCGACCGGGCGCTTCCGTTTGGTTCCGGCTCGTAAGATTTGCTGGAGTACAGATGTATATCGGTCAACGGGTCAGCCACTAGCCGGTCGTCGCCGATTTTATCCCGGAGCCGAAAGGAAATAGCCTGGAGTTTTTTATTGAATTGTGTAAGGTCCGTGCCCGGGGCCATAAGCAGGTAGAGGTACTCGTTATTGCCATGGAATTCATCCTCCTTGTAATTCCAAAGTTTGGCGATCGTGGCGTGCGACAGTAAGATATCAAATTTGAGGTGCGTATTCTGGGGAACATCCTCCAGGATTGCACCAATCCTGTATTGATTCCATCCCACTTCGATGGATTCCCCCACGACATCCGTACGTCCGAAATATTTTTTTGCCACCGTTTCGGTAATGGCAGCCTGAAAGGGAGCGGACAAGGCCGTGGCTTTGTCTCCATATAATACCGGATAAGAAAAGACGCTGAATATGGATGGATCTGCCATGTAGATTCGTTTCTCGTAAAACCGTTTCTCCCCCACCCGCACGTCGAGGTTTCCGTTTTCATACATCCTTACAAAGTCGATGACTTCCGGAAGTTCCCGGGTAAGAAGCGGACCGACCGGTGCGTACATTTCGCAATCCGTAATCACATACTCCTCACCTTTGTAAATATCAAGCGTAATGCGGTTAATATTCCCGGCATTTTTATGAAAGTCCTCATAGCTGCGCTCAAACCGGACGTACTGAATGATCAGCAAGAAGGCACTCATCCCGACGGCAAGTCCGATTACGTTAATAGCCGGGAACATCCTGTTCTTTGATATATGTCTGTATGCGATCTTGAAATAATTTTGAAACATATACAGCTGGGTTAATCTGAACGAATATCTGTTCCGCATGATAATGCCGGGCCTTGCGAAGCTGATCGTATTCCATACCAGTTTCCACAAGGCACTGGCTCGGCCTGATTTCGACAGGTCCCGATGAAACCGCTGAATAAGATCACCTTCGATCTCCTCGTACAAATGGTCCGGACAGAACCATCGCAGGAATTGAAATATGATCCCGGGAACCTTTGCCTTATTCATATCTCATCGAATCTACGGGATTGCTTCTTGCCGCAGTTGCTGTCTGGAAGGTGATCGTGATCCACATCAGCAACGTTGTGGCGACGAAGGGTATGATGAATAACCAGGCGTTCAATGGCATCCTGTACGCATAGGCGTCAAGCCACCACTTCATGATAAAATACGCCAATGGAATGGCCAAAAATCCTCCAATGACCATCAGACGGATAAAATCCCGGGACAGGAGTAATACGACGTTTGAAACTGTCGCCCCTAATATTTTGCGAATGCCGATCTCTCTTGTCCTGCGGTTCACGGAATACAGCGTCAGTCCGAATAATCCGGAAGCAGAAATGAAAATAGCCAACAGGGTAAGAGCAGATACAATCGTTCCGGTTTGGCGTTCTGATGCGTACTGACGATCAAAATGGTCGTCCAGGAAATAGTAGTTGAAAATATTACCTGCGTAGGCCACCTTCCAGATTGATTCGATTGCCGGGATCGTTTTTGTAAAATCACCAGGAGATATTTTTATGGCGTAACGGGGGCCCCTTGGATACCCCTGCATGTACAGCAGGGGTTGTATCTGATTTTGAAGGGAACGATAGTGATAATTATTTACGACACCGATAACCTCAAATTGCCGGTTTCCGATAAAGACCACCTTGCCCAGGGCATCCCCATAGTTCCCGAACCCAAACATTTTGGCCGCCGCTTCACTTATCAGCATCGCCTTCTTATCACTTTCAATCGCCGGATCGAAGTTTCTTCCCGTCACCAAACGAATGCCGAACATATCCAGGAACTCCGTACCGATGGCGATGATGCGGCTATCGTAACGGTAGTCCGCGTTTTCCTGTCCTAACGTAATGTCCGTACGATGCCAGTCTATTTCCGCGCCCGGAAAACTGGAAGCATAGGTAACACCGCGAACACCTGGTAGTTGAAGTACATCGTTCCTGAATGTCTCATATCTGTTCACGGAGGCTGCATCTGTCAGCAATGGTTCTTCGATGATCAACGTCTGATCAATAGAAATACCCAGCTTTTGTTCCCTCATAAATCCAATTTGACGTTGAATAGCCAGAACGGCTGTAATAAGCAGGATCGAAACCGACAACTGAACAACCACCATTGCTTTGCGAATGGTCGAACGGTCCGCGAATCCCGTAAGCCTTCCCTTCAAAACCTGAATCGGCCTGAACGATGACAGAAACATGGAGGGATACAACCCGGCAAACAAAGTACTTGTCAATATGAAACAAACAGCAAAAACTATTGTCATCGGATCTTTAAAAAAAGTAAGTGGAATTGGGTATCCGAGGAATTGTGTCACCAAAGGCCAGGAGAGGAAAAAAACAAGGGCAGCACAGGCAAAGGAAATAACATTGAAAAAAAGGCACTCCGATAAAAACTGCACGACTAACCCGGCCCGGGTCGCTCCGATCAACTTCCGGATGCCCACAACTTTCATCCGTTCAAAAAAGCGTGCAGTCGACAGGTTGATGTAATTGAACCATGCCAGTAATAGAATAATGATCCCCAACAGAACAAGAAATCCGAGGAACGTCGCTCTTCCGCTGCCATCGAGTGCATACAACCGAATCCGGGTTATCGGTTCAAGCAGGTAGCGGTCGCCTGCACTGTCCTGGTGGTGATCCCTCACGATCTGCAACATGGCGTGCTCCAGACTGGCTGGGTCCACATTTTCCGAGAGACGAACATAAGTGCTCACGTTGCTCCACGCCCAGTTTTCATTCCAGGCCGCATCGGACGCGGGAGGCAAGATAAAATGAAAATGCTGAAGGGCGTTCGCCGGAATATCGCGGAACACTCCTCCGATCTGATACGGTGTTGGCAGTACACTTCCATTGTTAAACCCGAATTGCAGGGTCTTTCCGCTAACCATGGTGTCACCGAAATATTTCCTGGCAGCCGATTCGGAAATGAGTATCGATTGGGGAGTTTTTAAAACGGAATACTTCTGGCCTTCCAGCAGATCGATCGCAAGCAAATCGAGTATGGAAGCATCGGCGTAAACAATTTCCGTTTCCATGTGTGTTACAGAATGATCATCGCTGGCTACAATTCCGGTCACCCGCGAACTTAACCGGGCAACGGCCTCAATACCGGGAAAAGATCGCTGCAGGACATAACCTAATCCCGACACTGTTCCGGGAGAAATACCGGTAAAAACACCGTTCGACGTGTTATATAAGTTTACACGGTATGTCTTATCGGCATTTTTGTTGTAACGCTCAAAGCTCCATTCAAACAAGACAAACTGAGCGATCAGCAGGGACGCGAAGATCCCGATCGTTAGTCCCAGGATATTGACAAGTGAATACGTTTTGTTTCGTGCCACTTGCCGGATCATCAGCTTCATGTTGTTTTTTATCATGAGATTTCTTTTTCTTACTATTGAAATTCTGTTCCTGGTCAATATCCCTCCCCTGAAAAACCTGATCGTATTATAGATCAGCCTTCGTCCGGCTTTCCGGCTACCGAACCTCGTGATATCACGATCGTATTTCTGCAACAGATCTCCCTCGATCTCTTCCAGCAGGTGCGCCGGGCAGATAAACCGGAGAAAAACACCTACATAGCCCGGAAGTTGCGTTTTGTCCTCCCGCATCTTATTGTAGCTTAATCACGTCAACAGGATTCATAATGGCAGCCTTCCACGCCGAGTATCCGCCTGATACAACAACCAACAAAAATGAGATCGCCATCACCGACAAGAACGTCATTGCGTTCAGCGGCGCCCGGTAGGCAAAACCGTCGAGCCATCCTTTCATTAGCCAGTACGAAACCGGCAATGCGATTACATTTGCCAGTACAGCCAGTCTGAGGAAATAGCCCACGTGTAGCGCCATGATCTGAAACACATTTGCGCCAAGAACCTTCCGGATCCCGAACTCCTTCATTCTTCTCAGTGACATAAACACGGAAAGTGAAAAAATACCAATGGAAGATACAAGGATGATTACCGTCGTGCCGAATTGCATGGATGCAAATGCCCTGTTCTCCCGTTCATAATGTTTATTAAAGAACTCGATCACATATTCGAGGTCGATCGGATACCCGGGGACCATTTCGTTGTACTTGCTTTTTATAGCAGCAACAACCTGTTCTTCATTTCCTGAAATTCTCACGTACACGAAATATTCCGGATAGTCGCGTTGCCAGGGAAGTCTCATCACCAGCGGCTGAACTTTTTCGTGGAGACTGCTGATGTTAAAATCCGAAACAACTCCGACCACCGTACCCTCCCACTTTCCTTTTTCTTCGGGATGAGTGAGTATACGTTTACCTACCGGATCCTTCCATCCGAGTACTTTTGCGGCGGTTTCGTTAATCACAAATGCCGCACCGCTGTCCGCGGGATAATCGGCATTAAATAACCTGCCTTCCAGCAACTTTATTCCTAATGTCCCGAACAGGTCATCGTCTGAAAACACTTCGTGAAGTTCAACCGGTTTCATTTCGCCCTCCGACTCGATCTCATACCAATCCTTCCAGTATCCGCCGCCGATACGGAAAGAGCTGTTCGAAACGGCCTGCACTCCCGGAATCGATTTGAGCTGCTGTTTGAACGTCTTCATTTTCGCTACCGTAAAATCCTCCGGCATCAACAGTACCACGAGGTTCCTTTTGTCGAAGCCCAGGTCTTTTGTATGAATAAAATCCAGTTGACGGCTGATGACGAACGTGGCGCTGATGCAGATGGCGGAGATCGCGAATTGTGCGATCAACAACGTTCTGCCAAGGGTCGTATGACGAACAGAACCACTCACACCTTTTAGGTCCTGGGTTGTATGACTGGTCGCCAGCCAGTACGCTGGAAATACAGTAGAAAAGAAGATCAGCAGGAACAACGTCAGTGATACAGCGATCAGAAGGTTTTTATCGATCAGCATTTCAAATCTGAGATCGGGCTCCAGAACGGACAGCACTTTTGGAAAGAACAGGTAAAGAAGAAGGGAGCTGAGCATAAACGCAGCGGCGCAAAAAAACAGCGCCTCTAAAATCACCTGCCCGGCAATTTGTGTTCTGCCCGCACCCATTACCTTACGCACGCCGATCTCGCGCGACCTCCCCGTAAAATCGGCTACCGAAAGATTAATATAGTTTATGCTGGCGACAACGAGCAGAAAAACACCCAATACGATGAAGATGTATAGATAAAGGCCACTGCCCTTTCTGGTAAACTCATACTTGTACGCAGTGTCAAAATAGATGTCCGTTAAGGGCTGAAGGAAAATCCTGAATCCGGCCTTTGCACGCGCGTCCTTATTTACATGCCTGTCCAGCAACGACTCGATCTTCTCTTCGAATAACCCCGCGCTGGTTTCTTTACGGAATTTGACGTACAGTACGGCGGAACGTTCGACAAAATCCACAGGCGAAACAATATTGTCAACTGTAAAAAGAGCTTCCCGCTCCAGCGGGATAAACGCGTCAACCCGGAAATGTGAATTCCGGGGTATGTCGTCGATGACTGCTGTGACCGTAAAGATCTTCTCCTGGTTATTAATGGTCAGGAGCTTACCCATCGGCTCTTCATCGCCAAAAATGTTCCGGGATGCGGACCGCGTCAGTACGATGGATCCTGGTTTTTTTAATCCGTCCTTGTTCCCCTGTAAAAATGAAAATGAGAATACATCGAACAGGGAGCTGTCTGCCGGGAAGACGCCGCAACTCACCACTTTTTGGTTGTACCTGACATGACTTCCGTTCGATATATCCAACCGCGTAAACGCTTCGATCTCCGGAAACTGACCCACCAGCAATGGCCCAAGTGCCAAGGGGGCAATGCCGTATTTTTCGAAGCGGCCGTTTTCCTTTCTTTCGGTATTGACCCGATAAATGCGGTCATAACCCTCATGATAGGTGTCGAACGACAGCTGGTAGTGAACATAGAGACTGATAATAAGAAAGCTGAACAAGGCAAGTGTCAGCCCTCCAACCTTCGACAGGGCATTGATCTTATGCCTGCCCATATGCCTGAACGTCGTGATAAAATAATTTCTGAACACCGGCCACTGGTTCATATGAAGGGAAAACGTGTTACGCATCAAAATTCCTCCCCGGACAAAACGAAGAGCGTTCCATAGCAGTCTTCGCCGTGCTCTTTTTTCTCCGAAGGTCTTCATGTCCTTGTCGAACCGCTGGAAAAGATCGCCTTCGATCGCTTCATACAGTTCATCCGGACAGAACCACCTGAGGACGGAAAGCAGCCACACCGGCCCAGGGTTTACGTTCATATGCCTGTGATCTTCAGCTGAGGTACCATCTTCCATAACTCCAGCCTTGTTTCTTTCATTACGCGCAATAGCGCCATACCGGCACTGGTAATCGTATAGATCCTTTTTCTTCTTCCACCTCTTTCCTTCGTGCCTCCACCCATGCTCGATTTGATATATCCTTTATCTTCAAGGCGGTACAACGTAACATGAACAGCGCTGAGGTTCACTTCGCGTTTCAGACGGGTTTCTATCTCGTCCGCTATTGCCGCACCGTACGCGTCTTCCTGAAGTCCCGCTACCATCGTTAACACCAGTTCTTCAAATTCGCCAAGGTATTCCTTGCCCATATCCTTATATTTTGTCAAGTAAATAAAGAAAATATAATTGCAAATGCAACAGACCGGATTTTTTTTTCAAAAAGGGAATTGTCCACGGGGACCTGTTCACAAACAAACAGTCCGGGTCTTACAGAATTTTACCGATCCCGGATCTTTTATCCGGCATCGGAGTTTACATCATTTGCCGGACACCGAGCTTAAGGGAACAAACACATTTCCGGCACACCGGGTCGTCGTGAACATTCAAACTCTTCCGGAATGCGATCGCCTTTTCGGAATTGATGATCTCTTTGAAATCGGAGTCATAGATGTTACCATAGGCTTTATGGAAGAAGCAAGGCAGCACGCGTCCATCCGATTCAATTACTACCGACACCCACGGCGCGTTACATACCGTACCGGGGTACTCCGCCAGTCCGTTTATCGCTTCATAGTACTGAACGATCTTTCTCATCTTCAGGGGACTTTCTGCGATAAAGCCTGACCGGTAATAATCTCCCATTGAAATGAAAGACTCCTCCACAATTTGTTCGAACCGCCGCGTTTCGTCCGCATCTAGGGCAATTTCGCTGACACGCTCTCTTGTCAGAGTCTCCTGGTGATTGAATGCGGGTGTTGAAATATCGGCAGCCAGGAAGGAGACCTGGTCCAGCCCGATTTCTTTCGTCGCTTTTATAATGTTGCCGAAATCCGCGAAGTTGTGACGCTGCAGGACACACCTGGCGGTTACACGATAGTCAGGCTTCAGGCTTTTCAACGCACGTACGCCGGCCGATAATTTCTCAAATCCCTGAGGAATGTTCCTGATACGGTCGTGTACATCTTTACTGCCGTCAACGGAGACGATAACATCTTTAAAGGAAGTAAGGATTTCCCGGGCATTTCGTTCCAGCATCAGCCCGGTGGAGAGCAGCGTGATGCTGATCTGATTTTCGCGAAGGACATCACACAACTTCCACAAATTGGAGTGCATAAGCGCTTCGCCGCCGGAAAACACCACTTCCCGTACGCCGAGTTTTTTAAAATGCTTTACATGCTTTTGCAATTCCTCAGCGGAAATTTCCCTTTTATCGTGATTTGCTTTCCAGATGTCGCACATCACGCAGCGGCAATTGCAACGGCTATGCGGCATCATCACGATGATTGGCAGGTTGTAGATCCTGTCTGTTGCAAGGGTTAACAGTCGTGAGAGCATGCTTCAAGGTAACACTCGGAAGGCTGGAACAAAAACCTGAGGCGTATATTTAAAATACGTGATTCCGGGTTGTCGGTTAGATAACCACTCAGAGTATATACTCCACTCCGACCGCTATTAACGCGCCGACAACGGCTACCGCCATTTTCTTCGCATGAAAACGATGCTCCGGGCTGCTTTCGAAAACGATCGTAGTCGAGATATGCAAAAAATTTCCGCTCACCAACGCGTACAGGTACAACAACCCGGTAGCGGTAATCACTTCATGGTTTGCCAGGTAGGTGCTGAGTATTAACCCGATGGGCGCCGCCAGTGAAAATCCGATCAGGTGAGGTAATGCTTTGTTACGGGAGCGCAACTGCGAAGCCAGAACGGTCATCAACGCAAATGCCGCAGGCGCGCGATGCAGAGCGATACCGAGAAGGATCGCGTTTGCGTTATAAATCGATCCCATGGATGTAGGCTTTGCCAGCATACCACCTTCGAGGAAGGCGTGTATACAAAGCGCAAACAGGAGCACCAGCGCAGAGACAGATTTATTTGTATGGCCGTGATGCTTATGCTTATGTCCGTCATGACTTTTATGATCGTGTGTATGAATGTGTCCGTGCTCGATTCCGGCGGTAAAGTATTCAAGCAATTGCTGAAGGAAGAATCCGGCAAGCACAAAAAGGCCGATGAGTTCAATTCCAATACTTTGCCGGTATAATTCCGGTAAAATATGAATGACCGTGATCGCGAAGAGATAGGAGCCTGCGAAAACCAGCAGAAGCTTAAAATTGGTGTCCTTACTCTTCGGAACAAGGTAGATCAGCAAGCCGGAGATCAACGGGGTGAAAAAGAGGACCAGGAGTTTGGTTACCATATTCAGATTAAGGTTCTAGTTTCACATAAGGACGGATACCGGAAGTCATATAGGTTTCCATTTCTCCATTAGCGGAGGTAAAGATAAGGAGCGCTTCCAGTTCAGGATGGGTCTTTAGTAACGCGATGGCTTTTTCGTGACCCATCACCATGAAGGCGGTTCCCCAGACATCCGCAGTTGTACAATCCTTCGCGAACACCGATGCGCTTAATATCGCACGACGTGCCGGAAATCCCGTTTCCGGATCTATGGTATGTGAATACTTTTTTCCATCGATCTCACGGTAATTGAAATAATTTCCCGACGTGGTAAAAGATTTGTCCGTCAGGGCAACGTAGGCCTTAAAAAACTGATTCTCATACGTCGATTTCGGATCCAGTATCCCGATCTCCCAGGGCTTGTTGGTCTTCAGGTTTTTTCCCAATGCCATACCTTCGCCGCCCAGCTCGACCAGCATGTCGGATATACCCTTCGACTTGAGAAATTCAGTTATAATATCTGCACCGTAACCCTGTCCGATGCCCCCGAAATCAAACTGGACCCGGGGATCGTTTTTGATGAGGCTGTCTTCCGTCAGCTCCAGTTTGTGGAACCCGGTAAAAGCTTTGATCGAATCGATCTGTGCGCTGTCGGGGTTCATCGGTTTAGCGGGTCCAAAACCCCAGGCATTAACCAGAGGCATAACAGTTGGGTCGAAAGCCCCGCCCGACGCATCGTGTACTTCCTTTGCTTTTTTTACAGGATCATAAAAGTATGGTAAGCGAAATGCAATACCCCGGACACTTCCGTTGAATTGGGAAACCTCCGAGGTTGGATCATAGTTGTTGATCGATTTGTTCACCACAACTAGCAGCGAATCGATCTCCGCTTTGAAATTGCGCTGTCCGGCATCGAAATAACTGATGTGATACGTGGTGCCCATCGTTTTTCCCTCGATTCGGGTTAATTCCGGGACCTGGTTTTTCCGGTATAACCAGACGCCAAACACGGCAAGCAATAGGATGATCGTATAAAGAATGTTCTTGTTGCGAAGGTTCATATCGTAAAAATCGGGCGCAAGTTATAAAAAATGGCTTAATGCAACGTTGTTGTATCTGGAATACGTGTGACTTTCGCAGAAACTCCGAAAAAAAACAGAAAGCTACCGCAGCGAGTGACCAGCACATTTTTGATTGGGCCGGTCCGAGGGCGAATAAAGTTCTGCGAATATCGTTTAACTTTCGCACATGAGGGAAGACTATCTTAAAGGAGAAAACGAAGATCAGGGAGCTGCTGAGAAAGAAATTGAAAAGGCGTTGCGTCCTCTTTCGTTTCAGGATTTTTCCGGTCAGGATAAGATCGTTGATAACATCAAGATCTTTGTACAGGCTGCGCGACAGCGGGGTGAGTCATTGGATCATGTGCTGCTTCATGGACCTCCGGGCCTGGGAAAAACCACGTTGTCTCATATCATCGCCAATGAACTGCAGTCGAGCATCAAGATTACTTCAGGCCCTGTGCTGGACAAACCCAGCGACCTGGCAGGCCTTTTAACCAACCTCGAGACTCACGATGTGCTGTTCATTGACGAGATCCACCGCCTCAATCCTATTGTTGAAGAGTACCTCTATTCGGCGATGGAAGATTTCCGGATCGACATTATGCTGGATTCCGGCCCCAATGCGCGTTCCGTTCAGATCGGGTTGAATCCTTTTACACTGATTGGCGCCACTACCCGCGCCGGACTGCTTACATCACCGCTTCGGGCGCGCTTTGGGATCAACGCCCGCCTGGAGTATTACGATTCGGCATTGCTTACGAAGATCGTAAAACGTTCTGCCGGTATCATCAATACACCGATCGAAGAAGACGCCGCTTTCGAGATCGCCAGGCGCAGCCGGGGGACACCGCGGATCGCCAACAATCTCCTGAGAAGAACACGGGACTTCGCCCAGATCAAAGGCGATGGTGTCATCACGATGGCAATCGCTCAAATGGCGCTGAAGGCACTTGATGTTGATCAGAACGGGTTGGATGATATGGACAACCGTATCCTGCTCACCATTATCGAAAAGTTCAAAGGCGGGCCTGTCGGACTAAGCACGATTGCCACGGCTGTAGGGGAGGAAGCGGAAACCATCGAAGAAGTATACGAGCCTTTCCTTATCCAGGAAGGTTACCTGAAGCGTACGTCCCGGGGAAGGGAAGCTGCGGAGAGGGCATACAGGCACTTGAAAATTGTACCACCCGCTTCCAAATCCGCCGGGCTATTCGATTAGCAGCCGTTGACGCGGTATCAGGAAATAGCGTGGATCGCATGTGCTTCCATGGGATACTTTGGAAGTGAAAAGTAAAATGTCGTTCCTTTCCCATCTTCTGTTTCAAACCAGATCCGGCCACCATTTTTCTCTACAAACTCTTTGCACAAAAGCAGGCCAAGTCCTGTCCCCTTTTCCTGCCGTGTACCTTGTGTTGTTACACTGGATATTGTGAAGAGGCGCTCGCGGTTTCCTTTTGGAATTCCCACGCCGGTATCTGCGATTGAAATGATTATTTTATTATCGATCCGGTAAGCGCTAATGGTAATGGAACCCTCCGGCCTGGTAAACTTGATAGCATTGGTCAGGAGGTTACGGAGAACAGATCGCATCATGTTCAGGTCCGCATAAGCGTCGAGGGGTTCACTGAGGTTGTTTACCAGTGTGATCTTCTTCTGCCTGCATTCATGCTCCAGCAGCCGTACCGATTCTTTTGCCAGTCCGCTGAGATCGAGTTTGTCTGGTTCGAACGTTTCACCTTTCATCTGCAGCTTTGCCCACTGCAGGAGGTTGTCGATAAATTCCGTCGTTTGGATAAGTCTCAATTCAAGGCCGGCAGATAATTCCTGAAATTCTTCGGAGCTCAGGTCTCCCGTTTTGGCCAGTGTCAATGCCAGGTGAAGGGAGCTGAGAGGTCCCTTGATGTCGTGGGAAACGACGGAAAAGAGTTTATCCTTGACGTTGTTTACTTCTTCGAGCTGTATGTTCTGCTGCTGGATTTCCGTTGTCCGCAGCATGACTTCTTTTTCAAGCTTTTCTTTTTCTTCCTGCTCACGGCGAAGCTCCAGTTCCTTTGCGCGCTGGTTTTCCTTTTCAAGGGTTCTCCAGCGATCACCGAGAGCAAAAGAGATGAACAACATCTGTAAGATACAACCGGCCATCAATCCCGTATAGTTTGTACTCAGGTGACCGGGAATAAGGCCGTTGCTGCTGATGGTAAAGATACCGGCAGCGACCAGCAGCGTGAACCACGCCACGAGGTAGTAGCGCGCCGGCTTATAATTCCTATAGAAGCAGTAGCCTGCGCAAATCAGGGCAAGAATGCAATGAATGAAGATCAGGTAGTTGTGATACTGGTAGGAAATTTTCCTGAAAAAAATGGTCATCAAAATAGCGACAGTGAGATCCAGGAGCATGTTGCCTACCAGCAGGTTATCGAGAAGTTTGCTGAAACTTCTGACATTTAAGAATGCGCGAGTAAGGAAAGTAGAACAGACGACGAACGCAGGTCCCGTGACCAGCGCCAGGATATCATTAAAGCCGGGATGGTTCGGATAAATGTACAGGAACGTGTAACCCTGAAAGAAGGAGACTACATTGATCATGGTTAACAGGGTCAATACATAATAGAACGTGATTTTGTCGCGGATGGAAAAGAACAGGAACAACTGGTACAGGATCATGACCAGCATAGCGCCATAGAACAACCCGTTCATAAGCTGGACCTTATAGGCTGTTTTCAAAAATGCATCGCGGGTCCAGAACGTGATTGGCACCTGGACGGACGATATACTCTGAACGCGGACATACACGGTCTTCGATCCGCCGCTGGGGATATCAAAAGAAAAAATAGGGTGACGATGTGAAATATCCCGGTAGGAAATAGGGTAATGATCGCCGGCGGTTTTGTGAATAACAGTTCCATCCGCTTCCAGTACATAAAAGTCTATCTGGTCTAGTGGCGCGTAGGCGACTTCCATCAGCCATGCCGAAGGATCCATTTTATTCTGAAGATCCATTTTGAACCAATGTGCTGAACGGTCGAAGCCTAAATTCGGCGAGTATTCGCCTTCCGGGTAAACGAACGGTAATTTTTTTACTTCCTCAAAAGTGAGGGTCTGGTCCGGATCGCGCATGTATCCGACCTGGCCATCCACCTCAATTCTCCCGAATCCGGATAGCTCAACGGACTGCGCCCTGGCAAACAGCGATACCGTTATAAACACAGCAAACAGGAATATCCTGTTACCCATAATCATCTTGAGTTAGAAATATTGCGCGCAAATTCCTTTGCGAAATAAGTCAGTATAATATCCGCGCCGGATCGTTTTATACTTAACAACGTCTCCTTCATTACCCGTTCACCGTCCAGCCAGCCCTTTTGCGCGGCGGCCTTGATCATGGAGTATTCCCCGCTTACATTATAGGCGGCAACAGGAAGGTTCGTATTATCTTTTAACAGCCGGATGATATCCAGGTAGGCGAGAGCCGGCTTTACCATCAGGAAATCCGCTCCTTCCACAGTATCAAGCTGTGCCTCGATCAATGCTTCGCGCCGGTTTGCCGGATTCATCTGGTATGTTTTTTTGTCGCCAAATTTTGGCGCAGAATCCAGCGCATCCCGGAACGGGTTGTAAAAACCGCTGGCATACTTGGCGGTATAACTCATGATGGATACATCCGTAAAGCCGTTTTCATCGAGCACGCCGCGGATATACCCTACTCTTCCATCCATCATATCCGATGGACCGAGAATATCGATCCCGGTGTCCGCCTGCGCCAGCGCCATCTTTCCTAAAATCTCCAGTGTCTCATCGTTTACGATCTTTCCGTCCTTTACCAATCCGTCATGGCCATCCGAGCTGTATGGATCCATGGCGACATCGGTCATGATACACGCTTCGGGAAATGTTTTTTTGATCTCACGCAACGCTTTCAGGTAAAAGAAACCGGTGTCATAACTTTTTGTTGCTGTCTTATCTTTCCATATATCTTCGACGGCCGGAAACACGTCGAATGCACGGATACCGATCTTCAGGCATTCTTCAATTTCCTTCAACATCAGATCGGCCGACAACCTGAAAATTCCGGGCATGGAAGCCACTTCCGTTTGCTGATTTTTTCCGTCGATCAGGAACAGCGGAAAGATCAGATCGTCGGTTGTAACCCTCGTTTCCTCTACCATGGAGCGGATCACCTCACTTTTCCGGTTTCTTCTGGGCCGCTGCATCATCGGAGGTATCTGGGACATAAATTTGGTTTTGTTAGAATACCGAAAGTTAATGCTTCCCGGAAAGCAAAAAAATTTTTGATATCACGAATCATGCTGTAATCGCGGCAAAACGATCCCTGTCACTGCTTGACTGAAGTACTTGCGTACCGGAATCCCGGGATTTAACCACTACATATCCTGAAACTTAATGTAAAACAGTCGTCTTTGATTCGTATCAGCGATGCTGCTTTCCTATATTGGGCAAATGAAAATCCGGCACCTGGCATTCTGTTGCAGCCTGACCCTGCTTTCCTGTAGTCCTGACAAAAAAACGCCGAAGACGATACCATCGGCGCTTGAAGAATACTTCCGTGAGCAGTTTTCACCGGAGGAGCCCGGCGGTGCCATTATGCTCGTCGTCAGGGACAGTGTCATTTTTTCCAGGGGTTATGGGCTGGCCGATATGCGTACGAAAGAAGCTATTACCACCAAAACCCTTTTTAACCTGGGATCTATTTCCAAAACTTTTGTTGCAAACGGAATACTCATGTTGCAGGAGCATGGACAACTTTCTGTCGAAGACAGCTTGTACAAATATTTTTCCGGGTTCAGAAATAAGGAAATCGCCGGCAAAGTGCGGATCAGTCACTTACTCACGCACACGTCCGGGTTACCGGACCTCCGCGATGTTTCCGGAGATAGTGTCTTCTACCTGACGGCTAAGGATGCGGAGAACTGGTATCCCATCACCCAAACCGATACGCTCGAGTTTGAACCCGGTTCACAATTCCACTACTCCAACCCCGCCTATAATGGTCTTGCGCTGATCATCGAAAAGGTCTCCGGTATGAAGTGGCAGCAATACATTGCCACAAATATTTTTGATCCATCCGGCATGCCAACCAGCACTATTACAGACGGACCCCACCCCGACAACGGTGTCAGTCATGCCTATGTGAAAGAGGGGGAGCAATGGATTGAAGACGATTATGGCGAAGAGCCAACATTTCCCGCTGCCGGCAATGGTGGAGTGTGGAGTTCCGTCGAGGAACTCGCCAGGTACGAAAGAGCTATTCAACAGTCGGTATTTTTATCTCATGGGGCGATCGAAGATTCGCGGACGCTAAAAAAGTTTGAGAACTGGAGCGGCACACGTCCATTCCAGGCCTCATGGTCATGGGTAAAGCCAGCAAAGCGGGAGGATCATTTCGACCCTGCAGTCGGTTGGTCATGGTTCATCGGAACGACGGATAAGGGGTATAAGATAGTAAGTCATACCGGAAGCCAGGGCGGTTTTTTGTGCAACTATGTTTCCATTCCCGGGGAACAGATTTTTTTTGTCATTCTCTGCAATACACCGAAAGATGTTTATGCTTATTCCGATAAAATTATGTCGCTGCTCGATCTGTAGCCGTCGACGAAAGCACGCCAATAACGTACGGCCTAAACGTGCTGTCGCCCGTTCACAACGCTTACACCTGTCTGATAACTACCGGAGCATTTAATCGTAGCTACTCTCCATACCGGTCAACAATATCCTGGCTGATCAGCCTGTACACTTCTGCAGCGGACTCATTGTCGTTGAGAAATTCCATGTGCCGGTCCAGTGTTTCAAAATCTCCCCGTCGTGCCGGGCCGGTCTGTGCATTCTCCGGACCGATCGTGAGGCTTTTGGTTAACGTCTCGGCAATCAACGGTTTAAGCCAGTCAAAACTCAAGCTGTTTTCCTTCATGATCTCCTGCGCCAGCAAGAGCATATGGTTGGTGAAATTGGAAGCGAAAACGGCAGAAACATGCAGTGCCTGCCTTTCATGCGAAGTGATCTTGAAGACGTTCTTACTGATCGCGCGGGCCATAGCCATCAGCATCTTTTCCGTCGTGCCATTCGCACTTTCGATAAAAACCGGTACGTCGTTAAAGTCAATTTTCCGAACCTTGCTGAATGTTTGCAGGGGATAGAACACACCCAGGTTCGGCGTCGCCGCATCACTCAGTATACTGAGTGGCTGTCCGCCCGATGTGTGAACGAGTATGGCGTCGTCGGGAAGTACGATCTCGCGGACTACCTCTTGTATGGCGTCGTCCGAAGTGGCTATAACGAATAAACCGGAGGTGCTGGTCGAAAAATCGAGCGTCGCTTTTACTTCAGCCTGGTAGAGCCGTTCCACCAGTTCCCCCGCGTGGACGGGATTTCTGCTGTAAACTTCCCGCACGGCAAAGCCTGCATTGTCCAGTGCCGGCGCGAGGTGCCAGGCCAGGTTGCCGGAACCAATAACAGAAACAGTAGGTGATTTTGTCATCGCTGAAATATGTTTACGTTACATGGTGATCCATAAAACTATCGCTGAATACCCTTTACTATTCTATCCTTCCCGGACAGATCGCTGATCACTTCCACATCCTGAAAATCAAAAGACTTAAACAATGCCGCAATGTCCTTGCCAAAGCATTCATTGATCTCCATTGCGAGAAGTCCTCCCGGGCGCAATACCATAGAAGCTTTCCCGGCAATCGCTTTATAAAAGAGCAGTGGATCATTTTCCGGAACGAACAGGGCGAGATGCGGTTCAAAAGCGAGAACATTTTGTTTCATACTTTCTTTTTCCCCGGGCGTGATATAGGGAGGATTGCTAACCACGACGTCAAGACCATCAAGGGGAATTTTTTCAGTCAGGATGTCGTGCTCAAAAAAACGTACCTGCGCTTTCAGGGCCAGGGCGTTCATGCGGGCAACATCCAGGGCGGCGGTACTGATATCGGTTGCCGAGACATGGTGCAGCGGAAATTCCAGGGCAAGCGTAATGGGAATACATCCGCTTCCCGTTCCGATATCCAATATACTTGCCGGCTGCCCGGCCTTGTTCTCTTTCAGGTACGTCACCACCAATCGAACCAGTTCTTCCGTTTCGGGTCGTGGAATTAGCACGGAAGAATTTACCCGGAACGTTCTGCCATAGAACGTCGTCTCACCCATTACATACTGAACAGGCTCGTTCGAGTTGATACGGCGAATGATCTCATTGATCTTTTCATTTTCAGACCTTCCGCTTTCAACTTCCCTTTCCAAAAGTATGTCATTTCTGGTTAAGGAAAAGACGTACTCCATGATCAGATACGCGATAGTCCTGATCTCAGCGGCGTTCTCGTTTATTTTGATGCGATTGACTAAATCCAGAAACAATGCTTTGGAATTCTTCATAGCTTGGCAATCTTTGCAAGTATAGTCAATGAGTAAACACGATCACCATACCGATGAGGTTTTTATGCGCCGCGCGCTGGAGCTTGCGCTGATGGGTCAGGGAAATGTAAGTCCTAATCCAATGGTCGGCAGTGTCGTCGTTCATGATGGAAGAATCATCGGCGAGGGCTGGCACAACAGGTATGGCGAGATGCACGCCGAGGTAAATGCATTGAACAGCGTGAAGGAACAGGACCTGCTGAAGGAGAGCACGGTTTATGTAAGCCTCGAGCCCTGTTCGCACACGGGGAAGACCCCGCCATGCGCGGATCTGTTGATCCGTCATGGTGTTAAAAAAGTCGTGGTGGCAAATCTCGATTCGAATCCGCTGGTATCGGGTAGCGGGATCAAGAAGCTTCGCGCGTCCGGTATCGAGGTTGTAACTGGTATACTTGATCAGGAAGGGCGTGAGTTGAACAAACGTTTCTTTACCTACATGGAGAAACAACGGCCTTACATTGTCTTGAAGTGGGCGGAGACATCCGACGGTTTTATCGCGAAGGAAAATCACGACTCAAAATGGATCAGTAACGAATACTCCCGTCAGCTAACACACAAATGGAGGTCGGAGGAAGACTCCATACTGGTCGGCGCAAAAACAGCCGTACACGACAACCCGCAACTTAACGTCCGCGACTGGTCGGGGCGGAATCCCGTCCGGATCGTGATCGACCGCTTTTTAAAGCTGAGCAATACCCTTCACCTGTTTGACAAAAAGCAGCGGACGATCGTATACAACGTCCTGAAACACGAGGAGCACACCAACCTTTCCCTTGTACGAATCGATGAAGAGGATTTCCTCGGTAACCTTTTACGGGATTTGTATAAGCAAAACATACAATCCGTTCTTGTGGAAGGTGGAGCCATGACCCTCAATGGATTTATCGAAGGAGGATTATGGGATGAGGCGCGTGTATTTCAGTCGCCGCGGTTATTTGAAAAAGGAATACCGGCTCCAGCCTTGCGCGGAAAGGTGGTCAGTCAACACGCTGTATTTTCGGATACGCTAAAGATTCTGAAACCGTGATCAGCCGCCGCATCGCCGGATGAAATCCATTATCAACGGATTGGGGTTTTCCGGCGTTGAATCCAGAGACGGTTGGAACAGTGTGCCGTTATAAAACCGGTGACCCTTTAATTCAAGGGCGCGTGCATCTCCGCCGGCCGAAAAAGCCGTGAATACAAATGGGTATTTGTCGAGATCCTTCAGATAGCCGGGATCAAGACCGTAGCTGCAGTAGAAATGACCCGTTATTTTTTCTTTTTGAATGATTTTGTACAGCCATGAATGACGGTCCGTGATGAGTACTTCTTCCGACCGGCCCTTCAATGAACAAGTGAGTTTCCGGATCACCTGTTGAGCCGATTCCGGGTCCGTCTCACCATGACTCGCGGAACACCAACCCAGCACATTCCGGGCATATTCGATGATCATGTACTGAAAACCGCCACAGGATCCGAGTATCGGAAAGTCGTTTTCCCGTGCCCAGCGGATTACGTTATATACGGCGACATCGTTGACATAAGGCGAACCCGGCACGATCCAGAACCCATGGAATTTAACGGTATCAAAAACGGCTTTTGTAATCGTCTGGGTGGGTATCCAGGTAGCATCCACCTGAATACCAAGGTTAGCCGAAACATGAGCCACTGAACGGTCAAGCGCTACCAGGGTGTGTATCTTTTCGTTGAAGTCGCCAACCAAGCCGATCGAAATGCGTTTCACCAGATTGTGCAGGTATTTTAACATCAATATAAATGGAAAAAGTAAACATCAAAGAAAAGCTCGGGGCATTTTCAGATCACTGGAATCCCCGTGTGATCGGCGAACTGAACGGACAAAGCATAAAAGCTGTTAAGCTGAAGGGAGAATTTATCTGGCATCATCACGAACAGGAGGATGAGTTGTTTCTGGTAGTGAAAGGAAAATTAAAAATGGAATTTCGCCATAAAACCGTGGAAGTAAGCGAAGGAGAGTTTATCATTGTACCTCACGGTGTTGAGCACAAACCGGTTGCGGAGGAGGAGGTGGAAATACTTTTATTCGAACCCTCCACGACATTAAATACCGGGAATGTGGAAAACGAAAAAACCAGGAAGCACCTGGAAAAAATCTGAATGATTGCTTTATGGCGGAAGAACTCATCATTGATACATCAACCGATAAGGAGGCCAGATATAATACGCTGATTCCGCAGATCGAGTCGCTGGTGGCGGATGAACGCGATCTCATCGCCAACCTTTCCAATATTGCAGCGGCGCTCAAACAGACCATGAATTTTTTCTGGGTCGGATTCTACCTGGTAAAGGATGATCAGTTGGTTTTGGGGCCGTTCCAGGGTCCGATCGCCTGCACCCGGATCGGCTTTGGAAAGGGTGTATGCGGATCGTCGTGGAAGGAAAAGAAAACAATAGTTGTTCCGAATGTGGACGAATTCCCGGGGCATATCGCGTGTAGTTCGGCATCAAAATCGGAGATCGTGTTACCGGCATATAAGGCGGGTGAGGTGGTCCTTATCCTGGATGTGGACAGTGATCGTCTCGATGACTTTAGCGCTACCGACGAAAAGGCGCTGGAACGTGTCATGAGGATTGTTGAACGCCTGCTTTGATCTTTAACCGTCTTTCATGACCCAACGCGAACTCCTCTCCTTCTATGAAGTCCGAAAAGGTAATTTCAGTGAACTGCTGACCTCAAAAAAGAAGCAGATCAATGTTATCTCCAATCTCCGGATCATTACCGCGTTGTTCATTCTGATCGCCGGTTACTTTGCCTTTTCAAGTACCTGGCTCTGGTATGCTGAAATTCCACTGCTTTTTTTATTCACCGTCCTGGTGAAAAGACACAGCAGGCTTTTTAACGAAAAGATACACCTTGAAAACCTGGTGAAAATAAATTCGATCGAGGGCCAGGCGTTGAAAGGAGAGGTAGGCGGCCTGTTAACAGGTTCCGAATTTATTGACCCGCATCATCCCTATTCCCACGACCTCGATATTTTCGGGGAAGGATCGCTGTTTCAATCGGTCAACCGGTGCAATACGATCCATGGAAAAAAAGAAATGGCCCGGCGCCTGTCGTATCCGTTACCTGCGGAAGAGGATATTTACCGCTACCAGCAGGCTGTGCAGGAGCTCGCGACAAAACCGGATTTTTGCCAGCACTTCCGCGCCGCGGGAATGGAGATCGACGAACAGGCAGACGACCAGGAGCAGTTGCTGGCGTGGCTTGATGTACCGGCATTTCTTCATGGTAATACCTTATTAAAAGTCCTGATTTTTGTACTTCCGGCCGCTACGCTTTCGTGTATTGTTGGGGCTTTCTTCGTTGAGACGGTAAAGCCGGTCGCTATTATCCTCGCGTTGCTGCAGTGGGCTATCCTTGGATTTTATATCAAGCGAATTAACGCCTTCCACGAGTACATAAGCCGTAAAAAATCGATCCTTGAAAAGTACGCTCATATCCTCAATTTCCTGGAGAAGGAAAAATTCAGCAGCCAGTTGTTACAAAAGCTATCCAGTCAGGCGCTGGAAGCTGATGTCAAAGTAAAATCGCTGGCATCGCTTGTCAGCGCACTCAACGCGAGGCTCAACGCGATGACGAACCTGGTGGTGAACAGCCTGCTGATGTACGACATGCAATGCGTTTACAAGCTTGAAAAATGGAAATATGACAATGCGGGGAATCTGAAAATATGGCTTGAAGTTATTCACCAGGCCGAAGTACTCTGCAGCCTCGGCACATTTTCGTTTAATCATCCGTCCTTCACCTATCCGGTAATAGAACAGGGCCTATCGATCGCGGCAACAGAGCTTGGACATCCTTTGATTCCGGAAGGGGAATGTATCACCAATAATGTTTCTGTTGGAGAGCGTCAATCCGTTCTTATCATTACCGGGGCAAACATGGCTGGTAAAAGCACTTTTTTACGTACGATCGGTGTTAACCTCGTCCTTGCCCTTACCGGCGCGCCGGTATGTGCAACGTCATTCCGTTGTCCGGTGATAGACATGCGATCCGGGATGCGTACAGCTGATTCCCTGAAAGATCACCAGTCGTACTTCTATGCCGAACTGAACCGCCTGAAGACGATCATGGATGAACTGCGAAGTAACAAACCCCTGTTCATTCTTCTCGATGAAATCCTGAAAGGGACCAATTCAACCGACAAACAAAGCGGATCCATTGCATTAGTCCGGCAACTCCTTCCCCATCCCTGCCTGGCTTTGATTGCCACTCATGATCTTGCCCTGGGAGACCTCGCCACCGCATATCCTGACCAGGTTGGAAATTTTTGTTTCGAGGCGACAATCGAAAACGACCAGCTTTCATTCGACTACAAGCTAAAGCCGGGGCTGGCTCAAAAAATGAACGCCACTTTTCTGATGAAAAAGATGGGGATCATTCCCCCTTAATGATTCGAATTCGCCAGTCCGACAGTCAAGCAGTAGTCATTTTCCCATTCAACATTTTCCATCCCCTGCCGGTGCAAACCTGGGCGGCTACGCCGTGACACGGCATCCTTTTTTGCCGGTGCAATGGATTTGGCTGACCAAATTATTATATTGATTAATCATTAACCGTCCATCCTGCCTAACCTGATGAATATGCAAAACAGAAGAGATTGGCTCAAGTCCGCCATTGCCGCTACGGCCGCAATCCCGCTCGGCGTTTCCCTCCCCCAACAACTTATGGCTTCACCCGTAAGCGAAATCGAAAGCGCCAGGAAGGGAGTCGTTCCGGCGAGGTCCCTGAAAATCCTGTTGAACGCGAATGAAAATCCTTACGGGCCATCCGAAAAAGCGAAGCACGCGATCCAGCAATGTGCTACCCAGGCCAACCGTTATACGATGGGTGTTCAGGAAGACCTGAGGGCGATGCTTGCAAAAAAGGAAGGTGTCACACCCGCGCACATCGCGATCAGTACCGGCTCGGCTGCACTGCTGTGCCAGGCAGGAGCAGCGTTTGGGCTTCAGGGCGGGCGAATACTTTCGGCCTTTCCCACTTTTCCATTGCTGATGACCTATGCGGAAACATTCGGCGCAACCTGGGATAAAGTGAATGTGAATGAAAAGCTGGAACACGACTATGAACGGATTGCGTCAAGGGTCACAGGTGATACCAGGCTCGTGTTTATCTGCAACCCCAACAATCCAACGGGAACGCTGGTTGACCCCGTAGTGGTCAGGCAGTTTTGCGAAGAGGTATCCAAAAAGGTGCCTGTCTATGTGGATGAAGCATACCTGGAGTTCCTGGAACCCGGTCAGCAGATATCGATGGTCGACCTGGTGAAAAAAGATCAGAATATTATCGTTTCCAAAACGTTCTCGAAGATCTATGGCCTGGCCGGGTTACGGGTCGGTTATATTATTGCCAAACCTGGGCTGGTCTCCCGGATCGAAAAATACCATATGGGAATCCCAAACAACCAGGCGGCTATTGCGGCGGCCATGGCTTCACTTGGCGATGAGTCGTTTATGGAATTTTCGCGTAAAAAAAACGCGGAAGCCCGCGCTCACCTCACCGACTACCTGAACAAAAAGGGAATTACGTACGGAAAGTCGCACACGAATTTTGTCTTCTTTCCGGCCGCGGCAAATGCCTCGCAGGTATTGACGAAACTTGAGAATCGCGGCATAGGGATCAGGTTGTGGGACTACAATGACCGCCAATGGTACCGGGTAAGTATCGGAACGCTGGAGGAAATGAAAATATTCACCAATGCGTTTGACGAGGATGTCGCGAACTAATCACGGCGCAATGGCTACGCTGTAACGTTGTAGAGGGCCGCCAGTTTTTCCACGGCGTAATCTATTTCCGCCGGTGTATTGTACTTGCTGAAAGAAAACCGGACAGCTCCACGTTTCGACCCCGGATACAAGGTCCCCAGAACATGCGAACCTGTTGTGGCGCCGCTTGAACATGCGCTGCCCCCCGACGCGGATACACCTTGTAAATCAAGATTAAACAGGACCATGTCGTTTTCTTCCGACAGCGGGAGGCTGACGTTGAGAACGGTATAAAGGCTATGTTCCAGATCGGCGGAATTACCATGGAAGGCAACGCCTGGAATATTCTCCTTCAATCGTTCGATCATTCTTGCTTTCAATCCGGTGATATGAATGCGGTGTTCATCCAGATCCCGGTAGGCGATTTCCAGCGCCTTTGCCAAACCAATGATCCCGTAGACATTTTCGGTTCCACCGCGCATATTTCGTTCCTGCGCACCGCCGTACACAAAGGGACGGAGTTTTTTATCCTTCCGGATAAACATAAATCCCGCACCCTTCGGACCGTGAAATTTATGAGCAGCGGCGGCCATCCCGTGCACGTTGATCTTGTTCATATCATGAACGTAGTGACCAACAGTTTGCACGGTGTCGGAATGGAAATATGCGTTATAACGGGCGCACAATTCGCCAACACGCTCGATATCCAGCAGGTTACCGATCTCGTTGTTGGCATGCATCAGTGAAACCAGTGCGTTGGGATTTCCTTCCAGTAAGGTTTCCAGATGGGGGTAATTGACGGCACCTTTATTATCCAACTCAACCATCAGGAGATTGATCTCACCCTTGCGGGCCATATTGCCCAGCGTTTGTTCAACGGCATGATGTTCGATCGGAGAAGAGATTACATTCCGGATACCATACGTTTGGAGACTGCTCACCAGTATCGTGTTATCGGCTTCCGTACCTCCGGACGTGAAAATTATTTCTCCCGGGGTGCAGTGCAACAACTCGGCGATCTTTTTCCGCGCCGATTCAATAGCCGCCCTTACTTTTCTTCCGTGCGCATGAGTAGACGAAGGGTTACCAAAATCCTCCATCAGGAAAGGTTTCATGGCTTCAAAAACTTCGGGATCCAACGGTGTAGTAGCCGCATTATCAAGATAAACACGCATAGCAGGAGAAATCAATTACAGTGTTGTCTTTTCAGTTATTATTTCTTTGATGTCCGAGATGATTTTTTTTGCAAGGTTCTCGGCTTTCACTTCCATATCGGATTCGGCATAAATCCGGATGATCGGTTCCGTATTCGACTTACGCAGGTGAACCCACTCTTTATCAAATTCGATCTTTACTCCGTCTATGGTATTGACCGGTTGTTTCTTGTATTTCTTCCTGACAGCATCCAGGACCTTATCCACATTGATCGTTGGTGTGAGTTCGATCTTGTTTTTTGAAATGATATAATTTGGATACGACGCACGGAGCCGCGAAGTGGTCATACCCGATTTTGCAAGATGCGCGAGGAATAACGCGATACCTACAAGGGCATCTCTTCCGTAATGTAACTCCGGCAGGATAATTCCTCCGTTACCCTCTCCGCCGATGATTGCGTCTTTTTCTTTCATCATGGTGACAACATTCACCTCTCCGACAGCCGACGCAAAATAAAGGCCGCCCGCTTTTTCAGTCACATCCCGCAACGCCCGTGTAGACGAGAGGTTGGACACGGTATTGCCCTTTTTCTTTTTGGAGGCATTCAAAACATAATCAGCTACGGCAACGAGGGTGTATTCCTCACCGAACGGCGTTCCATCTTCCGACACAAAGGCAAGCCTGTCTACATCGGGATCGACGACGATGCCGAGATCATATTTACCTTTTTTAATTTCGCGACAGATATCCGTAAGGTGCTCGGGAAGCGGCTCTGGATTGTGGGGAAAATGTCCGGTCGGCTCGCAATACATTTCCTTCACCGTCACGCCCAACGCTTTCAGCAACATGGGTACGGCGATTCCACCTGAAGAGTTAACGGCATCCACTACAACCGTGAAACCTTTATTGCGGATCGTTTCCACATCCACCAAAGGCAACTTCAGGATGAGGTCGATATGTTTCTGAATATAGGTGTCATTTTTTTCGTATTTACCCAGCTTGGCAACCGGGGCAAATTCAAACGCCTCCTTCTCAGCGATCTTCAACATATCCTCGCCATCCTTTCCGGATATGAATTCACCTTTTTCATTGAGCAGTTTTAATGCGTTCCATTGAACCGGGTTATGACTGGCTGTAATAATGATTCCGCCTGCAGCCTTTTCAAGGGGCACTGCAATCTCTACTGTTGGAGTAGTTGATAGTCCCAGGTCTATCACATCAATACCAAGCCCCATCAGGGTGGATGATATGAGTGAATTCACCATTTCACCGGATGGACGCGCATCTCGTCCGATAACAATTTTTGTGGTTCCGCTCTTTTTTTTGAGCCAGGTACCGAAAGCGGCAGTGAATTTTACAATATCAACGGGAGTGAGATTTTCGCCGGTCTTTCCGCCGATCGTACCGCGAATTCCGGAAATAGATTTGATTAAAGACACAGGAAGTGGGTTTATTAAAAAATGACCCCAAAATTAATAAGAATAATGAAAGCTAACCCGAGAAGTACTGAAATACGAATACAATTATTTGTTCTTCACAACAGGCAACGGTTCCAGCCTGTTTTCTGACTCCGGGTCACCACACGCCGCGTCGCCTTCTTTTAGCTGTTTACCACAATAACCGCAGGTAACACCCTCTTTATTCAACCAGGGGCTTTGCGATGCGCATGTTCCCCGGAACTCACCGTTTTTTAGAAAAAGAAGCCGCACAGACATCAGAATGAAGAAAAGAGCGACGATTCCGATGGAAAGAAAAAAAACAGTCATCTCGCTTTATAATTTTAGATGGACGAAATTGCGATGTTTGCCTTGCAAAAATAGGCAGTAACAGGACAACAGCCTATTAAATTATTAAGTTTATCCAGCATGAAAAAAGTTTTGTCAACTCCTGACCTGAATCGTGAAGCCAAACTGCAGGCATTTGATCGTTTACTTACCATCATGGATGAACTTCGTGAGAATTGCCCCTGGGATAAGAAACAGACACTGGAAACCCTTCGGCACCTGACCATTGAAGAGACCTATGAGCTATCGGACTCCATACTGGAGGGTAACCTGGGGGAAATCAAAAAAGAACTGGGCGACCTGATGTTACACCTTGTCTTTTATTCGCGTATTGCCTCCGAATTGAAAGCGTTCGATGTCTCCGACGTACTGCACTCCATCTGCGATAAACTGATCGAAAGACATCCACATATCTATAGTGATGTGATCGCGAATGACGAGGAAACGGTCAAAGCGAACTGGGAAAAGATCAAGTTAAAGACCGGCAATAAATCCGTTCTGGAAGGTGTTCCAAAAACACTTCCGGCTCTCGTGAAGGCTATTCGTATTCAGGACAAAGCGAGGGGTGTAGGCTTCGACTGGGAAAAGAAAGAACAGGTATGGAAAAAGGTCGAAGAGGAAATGCAGGAATTCAAAAATGAATTTAATGCGGAATCCAATGAGCCAATCAATCATGAAAAGGCGATGGCTGAATTCGGTGACCTTCTTTTTTCGCTTGTGAACTATGCGCGCTTTATTGACATCGACCCCGAAGAAGCACTCGAACGAACGAATAAAAAATTTATAAAACGTTTTCAGTTCCTGGAGTCCGAGTCGTCAAAAGCGGGGAAGAAGATGGGCGAGATGACGCTGGAGGAAATGGATGTGTATTGGGAAAAAGCAAAACGGCAGGAATCCTGATCTTTTCACGGGACTGAAGCGACGATTAGCTGTTCCATTTGCGGCTCAGGCTCCACTTCATCAATGGTCCGCTTGTCATGCTGGTGATCAGTGCCATGATAACCAGCGATACAAAAACTTTTTCATTTATCAGTCCGTTTTCAAGCGCTATCAAACCCAGGATGATCTCCATTGCGCCACGGGCGTTCATTCCAAAACCCGCTGCCAGGGATTCCTTCCATGAAAACCCACCTAGCTTCGTTCCGATCCCGCTTCCGACGATCTTTCCCGTGAAGGCAATCACAAGGATGATCAACGTAAGAGCCAGATCAAAATTGGCGATAAAATTCACCCGCAGGCCGATAGACACAAAAAACAACGGCGCAAAAATGTTGTTGATAAACTGATGAACGATCTCTTTTGCGCGTTCGGAAAAGTGTTCCGAGTCACCCAGTGCAACGCCCATAATAAATGCGCCGAAGATGGCGTGAATGCCGATGTATTCGGTAAACGCTCCTCCTAAAAAACACAAGGCGAGTGAAATGGATAAAACTCCTCCCGGCCATGCAAATTTTTTATTCACCCAAGGTAGCAAACGGTTCAGTATACCCCGGCCGATCGTGAGCATGAACACTGTGTAACCGATGGTTAGTATGACGGTGTTTATAAGAGGCATGGATCCTCCTCCCTTGCCGATCAGTCCCAGTATAACGGAAAAAATCAGCCACCCGATCACGTCGTCAACCATAGCAGACGCGACGACCAGCAATCCCATTTTCGATTTGAACAAGTTGAGGTCCATCAATATCCGCACAATAACCGGGAGCGCGGTGATAGCCATTGCCGTTCCCATAAACAATGCGAATGTCAGCCTTCCGTTCGCATCGGCCATTCCGAAAAATTCGGGAAAGAAGTAGGGAAATATAAAACCGAGCACAAAAGGTATGATCAGGCCAAACAAGCTTGTAGAAACCGCCTGGCGTCCCTGCTGCCAGACGATGTGCAGGTCTACCTCCAGGCCTGCAATGAATAACAGCATGACTACCGCCACCTGTACAAAACCCGAAAGTACTACTCCGGAAACAGATCCAACGGGGTACAGGGCTTCAAACCACTCAGGCTGGACCATTCCCAGAACTGTCGGGCCGAGCAGGATACCGGCGATGATCTCACCGATAACGGCAGGCTGCTTCAGTTTTCGTGCAACTTCCGCGAATAGCCTGCCCATTATCAGCATAATACTCAGCTGGAGCAGGAGATGAACAACATCCGCGTGACCCAGTTTACCCACGGGCTACCTCCTTTCGCGGATGGACGACCAGCAGGTTGCAGGGAAGATCTTCAAAAATGTACTCCTGGTCGTGCGTAAAGACTCTGTCAAAAAGGGAAAACCGCCGCTGAGGCGCACCGATAACCAGCAAATCCGCCTGCTTCCGCTGGGCAAATTTCGACAGTTCGAACCCCGATTTACCGCTTACCAGCTTGATATTCACCTTAAGGCCTTCGTGCGGAATACGTTGCAAAATCTTCTCAACGTTATCCACCTCGTCCTTCACCAGATTTTGACGCATGTGTTCATACTCATCTTCGGAATATTGCTCCGCCACCGTCATGGTCAGGCCGTACATTTTTATTTCACGAACCACATGGAGCCACGCGGCCCTGTCTTTGAGTCCGATCTGACACGCCATGACAATAGCGCCTTCCACGTAGGGACTATCTTCCGCATTAACGACAATATTCCTGAAAGGAACCGGAGAAACGGACGGACTAGTGAACAGTAACACCGAACAGTCGGCTTTGCGGAGGATCTTTCTTGCAACCGTTCCGAGGTAATACTGTACAAGGTTTTCTTTTTTGAGGGCGCCGGCGACCAGCAAATCGATACCTTCTTTTTTGCAGGTATCCAGAATACGATCGCAGGGATTGCCCATTTCCCAGAATATTCTGACGGCGTTTTCCCCGCCGAGACCTACTCCGGACAGGAGTTCCCGGAGCTTTGATTCCTCCTCCGGGCCGTGATTTCCTACATGGATCAGCAATAATTCGGCGTTCCACATATTTTTTAACCGCACTACCTCAGCCAGCAGGGCTTCCATACGGGGAGAAAAGGCGATTGCTAATCCAATCTTTCTAAAAGCGGTGATCATGCTGGGCCGAAAGTTATCCATTTTATCCGCCCGGAAAATATAACGGTTTATAAAATCCATGGGGAACAACGGTTTGCTGCGCGCATTTTTCCCCGGACTTCTCGTTTTTTTCAAAAAACCTTGCACGCATACCCTGACGACTGTAATGGAAAAAAGTTGGGGAGGAGAATACCCGAGTTTTGCAGGGTTAAAAAAGAAGTTGGTATGCGGCTGAAGAAACGTATTCGTGATCTGATCATCGGTGAAGACAAGTACATCGAATCATACGGCGAATACAAGCAGGTGATGCTATCCGGGCAATTTGCCATGATCGGAATTTTCCTGTGCTCCATGTACCTGATCTTTGATGTAGCGCTCGGGGCATATTCAAACATCCCCGTTTTTTCTACTGCAATTTTTTTACTGGTTCTATCCATCATGATCCACCGGCAAGGGGATCATTGCCTGGCAAATTATTTCCTTCTTCCGACGATCAACATTACACTTTACCTCCTGGCCTCCAGTGAATCACCCAACACGGGTGCCTTCATTTTTTTTATCGTGAACTCCATCGCAGCGTTTGCCGTGTTCAATTATAAGCAGCGGCTTATTTCAATACTTTTTGCCGTCTTTACCTACGTACTTTTCGTACTGGCGTACTTTGTCGACTTCAGTATCTTACCGGAACGAATCTACAACGAAGAAACGCTCGTATTTTTTGTCGTTGTGAACTTCACTGCCGCTCTTCCGGCCGCAGTAATGGCTGTGTACCTGCTGATCAGTCTCAATCATCACAACGCCCTCCAGCTGGTGGAGAACAACAACCTGCTTACGAAGACAAACTCCGAACTCGACAGGTTTGTCTACAGTACATCACACGATCTGAGAGCGCCGCTCACGTCCGTGATGGGACTGATCAATATTACCGAACGCAGCCGGGATCCGGAAGAAATCAGCAGGTACCTGGGAATGATGAAAGACCGCGTATATTCTCTTGACCGTTTTATTAAAGATATTACCGACTACTCACGCAACAACCGTCTGGATATAAAAAAAGAACGCGTAAATCTCACGTCCCTGGCTACAGAGGTATGGGAAAGCCTGAAGTTCTCGCCCGAAGCCGAGAACATCCGGTTCCAGATCGATATCCCGCAAGACCTTTGTATTGAGACCGACAAGAACCGGCTCCAGGTCGTGATCGGCAACCTGATGTCCAATGCGGTTCGTTACCACGACTGCAGGAAAAAAGAGCAATACATCAGGCTTCACTACCAGGTAAGCGGAAGTGTATTTTGCATGAAGCTGGAGGACAACGGCCAAGGTATCGCCCAGGAGTATCACTCGAAAATATTCGATATGTTCTACCGCGCCAATGAAATGTCCAAGGGCTCCGGACTCGGCCTGTATATCGTGAAAGAAGCCCTCATGAAGTTGTCCGGCTCCATTCAACTGGATTCCACACCGGGAATCGGGACGGTCGTTACCGTGAAGCTACCGCAATAAACCCATCTGCAATACCCTTAACTAACAACTGTTAGAGCGAAGTTTAGCCTTAAAATTCTCGCGGACGTCTGGTGACTAATATTATCTTTGCCACCTATGGCAAATGTAGAAGACAATCTTTTCAAGAACGTGATCTCCCACGCGAAGGAGTACGGTTTCGTTTTTCCATCCAGCGAGATTTACGACGGCCTCAGTGCGGTTTACGATTACGGGCAGAACGGGGCCGAGTTAAAAAACAATATAAAGGAGTACTGGTGGAAGTTCATGACCCTGCTCCATGACAACATCGTCGGTATAGACGCCGCCATTTTTATGCACCCGACAACCTGGAAGGCATCCGGTCACGTCGACGCGTTCAGTGACCCCATGCTCGACAACAAGGATTCCAAAAAAAGATACCGCGCCGATGTATTGATCGAGGACGCCATCTCGAAGATGGAAGAAAAAATCGAAAAGGAAGTTGAAAAGGCCGCCAAACGGTTCGGCAAATCCTTCGACCGTGAAAAGTTCATCACTACAAATCCACGGACACTTGAATACAGGCAAAAGATCGACGACACAAATGCCCGGCTGAAAACAGCGATGGGAAGCGCCGATATGGCTGCCATGAAGCAACTTATCATCGACCTTGAAATTTCAGATCCGATATCCGGCACAAAAAACTGGACGGAAGTCAGGCAGTTCAACCTGATGTTCTCAACCGAAATGGGATCGGTCGCCGAAGATGCAAACAAGATTTACCTCCGCCCGGAAACCGCTCAGGGTATTTTCGTCAATTTCCTGAACGTGCAGAAAACGGGAAGAATGAAAATTCCGTTTGGAATAGCCCAAATCGGAAAAGCCTTCCGTAATGAAATTGTCGCGCGGCAGTTTATTTTCCGGATGCGGGAGTTTGAACAAATGGAGATGCAATTCTTCATCAAACCCGGCGAGGAAATGAAGTGGTACGAATTCTGGAAGGAGAAAAGAATGAAGTGGCATCAGGCCCTCGGCCTCGGCGCGGAAAACTACCGCTTCCACGACCATCTTAACCTGGCACACTACGCCAACGCGGCATGCGACATTCAGTTCAACTTCCCGATCGGCTTCAAGGAGCTGGAAGGAATTCATTCGCGCACCGATTTCGATTTGAAGAACCATGAAAAATATTCAGGTAAAAAACTACAATACTTCGATTCGGAAGATAACCAGAGCTTTATTCCCTACGTCGTCGAGACATCTGTCGGCCTCGACCGTATGTTCCTTTCGGTCCTGTCAAAATCCTATACGGAAGAAAAACTGGAAGACGGCAGCGACCGTGTTGTGCTGAGGATACCGGCGCCGCTCGCGCCAAACAAAGTCGCCATCCTGCCGCTAATGAAAAAGGATGGGCTTCCCGAAAAAGCAAAGGAAATCATGAATGAGCTGAAATTCGACCTGAGGTGCTTTTACGAGGAGAAAGATGCTATCGGGAAACGGTATCGAAGACAAGATGCAATAGGCACACCGTATTGTATCACGGTGGATCACCAGACGTTGGAAGACAATACCGTGACGATCCGCGACCGCGATACCATGAAACAGGAAAGGGTTAAGATCGGTGATATCCGGTCACAGCTTGTGGATGCCTGTTCGATCAACAACCTGTTGCGGAAAATTTAGGAAGTTACCGGTCTGGCGCAGCTTCTTTCTTCAATCGTTCGTTCTTTTGTTGTCTACTTTGCCTGTCCCCTAAACTGGCATAGATTAATTAAATGATTAATCTTGTACCCGAATAACGAATCGACGTGAACTGGCAACAATTACTCTCCTCGCAACGCACCGGGCAAAAGCCACCGCAAAGTATCGCCCCTTCACGCAGCGCTTTTGAGCAGGATTATGACCGCATCATATTTTCGCATCCTTTCCGGAGGTTACAGGACAAGACGCAGGTACATCCCCTCCCGGAACATGATTTTGTTCATACACGGCTGACGCATAGCCTGGAAGTGTCGAGTGTGGGCCGGTCGTTGGGTAAACGGGTCGGGGAGGTTATTCTGCAAAGGCATCCCGGTCTGAATAAAGATTTCTCACTCTTTGATTTCGGGGCGATCGTAGCCGCGGCTTCCCTTGCGCACGATCTGGGCAACCCTCCTTTCGGACACGCCGGGGAGGACGCGATCTCCGATTTTTTCATTCATCATCCGCAGGGAACGCTTTTCAAAGAACGTGTATCGGAGTCCGAATGGGGTGACCTTACAAGGTTCGAAGGAAATGCCCAGGGCTTCCGGATCCTGAATAAAAACCAGTATGGCCTGAAGCTCACGTTTGCCACGCTGGGGGCATTTACCAAGTACCCATGTCCCGTCCTGTTCGACCGCGACCGGTCAAAACGCAGCCAGAAAAAATTCGGATTCTTTCAAACTGAAAAAGAAATATTCCGGGAGGTTGCCGGACAATTGCATCTCCTTCCAGTCTCCGAATTTGTCTCCGCCAGACATCCGCTGGCGTTTTTGGTCGAAGCTGCGGATGACATTTGTTACAGCATTATCGATCTCGAGGATGGATGTAACCTGGGACTTATATCCTACGAGGAATCAAAGGCGTTGTTCGAAGGTGTGATTACAAATGCCAGATCCAAACTGGGGAAGCTTGAACAACTGCGCAGCAAACAGGAAAAGATCGGATACCTCAGGGCGCTGGCTATCGGCGATCTGATGGACGACTGTTCGACACTGTTCCTCGACAATGAAACGTCGATCCTCAATGGCACCTTTGATCAGGCGCTGGCGGATCACTGTGCTTCGAAATCGGGTTTAAAAGACATCATCGGTGTTTCCATCGAAAAAATTTACCGCGCCCGCCAAGTTGTGGAGATTGAAGCGGCAGGTCATGAAGTTTTGCCCGGATTACTGGAAGAATTTACAAAAGCCGGACTTCACCTCATCGACGGCATACGATCCAGAAAGTATGAGAACCTTCAGCTTTTGCTGGGGGAGGAAACGCGTATTGCTATTCAGGAAGATCCATTCAGCGCTTATAACATGCTTCGCCTTGTGCTGGATTTTATATCCGGCCTCACAGACCGGCATGCGCTGTCGTTATACCGAAAGATCAAGGGTATCAGTATTCAGTGACCTGAACATACTGTAAACGTTGTGCAGTATAATGACGCTGTTGCACCGTGCTTGCTTGCCTGGACAATAAAAATAACCTATTTTGAAGTAGGTTGTTTGTACGCACGATGTTCAGAAAAAACGTTATATACTTCGTTGTTATTCTTATCGGGATCCTGTTGCTGGCGGATATTCTATTCACTAACTACAACAATAAAATAATCGAAAGAGGCAGGAGTGTGCGCCAACAGATCAGTGTTATCAAAACATACTATGATCAGGTCGGGAAGGTGGTGATCCACTCCCTTGACATCGGGCTGAGGGGCTACGCCATCAAGCGGGACTCCGGTTTTTCCAAACCGATGTATAACGCACGGGCCTGGAAAGACAGTATCTTCATCCATGTAGAAAAACCCCTGCAGGAATTCGGCTATGATATGTCCCTGCTGATGACGTTAAGAGACTCCGTTGAGTCCTATACCCGGTATTGTTTTCACCTGAAAGAACTGCTGGACACAAACAACGACGATGAATTTATGCGTTTGTTTGCCACTGACGCCGGCGCCGGCCTGTGGTACCAGTACCTGTTATGCGAAGAAAACATCGCCGGTTTCACTTCAATGATCGATCAGCAGGCAGTCGCGGAAATAGAAGCAGCGATGTCCCGAAACCAGGCACTCCAGATCATTCTGTTCCTGATCTGTTTTCCCACTCTTTTATACACCGCGTATTATACCGGAAAGACATTCAACCTTTACGAACTGCTGCGAAAAGCGGAAGAGGAAAAGAATCGTATGTTAGTTGAACAGAACATCCATCTCGAACGTAATGTGATGGAACGGACCCAGGAGATCCTGGCGCAAAATGAAGAAATTGTGTCCCAATCGGAAGAACTCGCCACGCAGCGGGATGCACTGTTTCTGCAAAACAAAGAGGTCCAGGAAGCCCATAAGCTGATTGAAATGAAAAATGCGGAGATCCAGTTCAAGAACGAATTCCTCGAAAACGAGATCAGGAACCGCACGATGGAACTTCAGAATACAAACCATGAACTCATTGAGCATAACAATCAACTGGAGCAGTTTGCTTTTATCGCGGCACATAACTTACGGGCACCCCTGGCACGAATCTTGGGTTTAGCCAATATCATCAGCCTGAGCGACCGGGAAGATGACCGCAACCAGGCACTTCAAAAGATCGTTTCCTCATCCCGCGACCTCGACGCTGTCGTCAGGGACCTTAACTCAATCCTCGATATTCAAAAACAAACCAGCAACTTTACAAATGTTGACCTGAAAACTTCACTGGACCGCGTCGTTCAGATGATGGAAAAGGAAAAGGAAGAAACGGATGCGGTCATCACTTACGACATCGCATCCACTCCCGCCCTTCACGCGGTATCTGCCTATGTTGAAAGTATCTTTTACAATCTGATCAGCAATGCCCTGAAATACCGTGATCCTGAACGCAGACCCGTTATAAGTATTGAAAGCAAGGTCAAGGACGAATGTATTGAAATACGCGTTTCCGATAACGGCCTGGGTGTTGACCTCCAAAAATACAAAGACAGCATGTTCAACCTCTACAAACGTTTCCATCTGCACGTCGAAGGAAAAGGTTTGGGGTTATTCCTGGTTAAAGGCCAGATGGTGGCCATGGGCGGCAAGATAGAAGTGGAGAGTGAACCGGGAAAAGGAACCACCTTTATTCTGCGCTTCAGGCAATAACGCCCGCTACGGGCATTTTTTCACCCGATTTTACGCCGTTCAGGCATCACCCTAAACTGTTCACTAAACCTCAAAAATTATTAGCTTTGGGCCGGTTTAACCGTAAGGGGAATACCGTTACCAGACGCGCATATGTGGAACAGATTAGCAGAAGGGATCATCCGATACCGGTTGCCGCTTAGTGTTGTAATCGGCATCATCACAATATTCATGGGTTATTACGCCTCGCGCGTGGAAATGAGTTATGAATTCGCCCGTACCATTCCTCCCGATGATCCGGATATGTTATACCATGAAAAGTTCAAGGCCCAGTTCGGTGAAGATGCCAACCTGATCGCCGTCGGGGTAAGGGACAGCTCCATTTACAAACTGGATAATTTTATCGCTTTTCGCGAATTAACGAAAGAGATCAAACAGATCCCCGGTGTCACGGCCGTATTGTCGTTACCGGTTCTGCCACTGATCCTGAAAGACACCATCGCCCAGAAGTTCTACCTCTCCGAAATTTTCAGCGACACGATCACTTCACAACAACAACTCGACAGCCTGCTGGGCAAAGCACTCGACCAGAAGATCTATTCGGACCAGCTCATTAATACATCGAACGGCGCGACCATGATGCTCGTATCGGTAAAAAAAGAAGTGATGAACTCGCCGAAACGTGTCGGAATGACCCAGACACTCCTGGACACCGGTAAAAAATTTGAAGCGAAGACCGGTATACAACTCCGGTATGCCGGGTTGCCATTTATCCGTACCGTTGTAGCCAATGCGTTAAAAAGAGAGATGAATATCTTTCTCATTGCCTCCGCTCTTGTAACCGGCGTGATCATGTTCGTTTTTTTCCGTTCTTTCCGTGCGGTACTTTTTTCCATGATCATTATCGGGATACTCGTCGTCTGGGTACTGGGAACGCTGGTATTGTGCGGATTCAAGATCACCCTTCTTTCCGGTCTGATCCCGCCCGTGATCGTCACGATCGGCGTAACCAATGCTATCTACCTGCTCAACAAATATCATCTCGAGTTTTTCAAAACAAAAAATAAAAAGGACGCTATAAAAGGTGTGGTCCGCAAGATGGGCCTGGCGATGTTCCTTACAAACCTTACCGTCGCGATCAGTTTCCTCACCTTGCTCGCGACCGACATCACGATCCTGAGGGAATTTGGAATTGTTGCCGGCATCAACGTTATGGCGTTGTTTTTTGTGAGCCTGATCATGATTCCGAGTGTCCTTTACTGGCTTCCCGTTCCATCCGAAAAACATTTGCGCCACCTCAACTTCCCGATCATGGGCGCTTTCCTGAAAATGGTTGATATCGTGGTGCACCGGCACAGGCCGGCGATCTATATTTCATCCGTGGTGCTGCTGCTGCTCTCCATCTACGGTATTTCGAGACTGCAGTCGATATCCTACATGGTCGATGACGTACCCGAGCAAAGCCAGGTGAAGCAGGACCTGAAATTTTTCGAGGCCAACTTCAGCGGATTCCTTCCCCTGGAAATGATGGTCGAGTTCAAAACAAAAAAACGCAGACCTATCCTGGATGTGGCCAACCTGCAAAAGGTGGAATCATTCGAGGAGTTCCTCGATTCAATACCCGTGATGTCAAAACCACTTTCGGTACTGAGTTTTATAAAAGCTTCCAAACAGGCATTCTACAATGGAAACCCTGACCGGTATTCGCTCCCTTCGAAAACAGAGGGTGCATTTATTTTGCGTTACATGAAAGGACAGAGCGATAACAGCGGTCTTTTCAAATCCTTTGTGGATTCGACGTTCACTAAAATGAGGATCTCCTGCCAGATCATGGATATCGGTTCCACAAAGCTGGATTCCCTGGTTCACCAGGTGATCGAACCAAGAATGAAAGCCACGTTCGTTTCAACGGAACGCGATTCCGTAATTACCTCTATCACCGGTTCCACCAAAATATTCATCAAGGGAAACAAGTTCCTGGTGGCAAATCTCCAGGAAAGCCTGTTACTGGCATTTATTCTCATTACCCTTTCCATGGCGATCCTCTTCGCCAATGTCAGGATGATCATCATATCCCTCATACCCAATTTGCTTGCATTGATGATAACGGCAGGGCTGATGGGATACTTTAATATCCCCCTGAAAGCAAGTACAGCTCTGATCTTCAGTATTACCTTCGGCATTTCTGTGGATAACTCTATCCGCTTTCTTGCCAAATACAGACAGGAAATTCTGTCTAACAATTTTTTTATACCCAAGGCCGTCAGCGACAGTATCCTGGAAACGGGTAAGAGTATCATGTATACATCTATCGTGCTGTTTGCCGGATTCATCATCTTTGCATTCTCTTCCTTCGGCGGAACCATCGCGCTGGGACTTCTTACATCCATGACACTGGTGATCTCGATGTTTACGAATGTAATCCTGCTTCCGGCCCTGATCATGACTTTCGATAAGCCGCGGAAGCAAAAAGGCGAACACCTCATCATTGATGATTTCGACTCCAGTTTCTACGGAGAGACGGAAGATGAAGAAATCGACCTCAGCAAGATCAAGATCCACAACCGGCATCCGTCGGCCGAATAATGTAGCGGTCCCTTAACGAAGCGATTCATGACAAAAGCTTACAGCGAAGGACAACGATACGACGGAACCGACTTCAGCGCCGAACCCCTTGCCCGGGGAGAATACGAAAATTGCGAATTTCATCACTGCAATTTTGCGGGCAGCGACCTTAGCGGTATGGCGTTCGTGGATTGCAAATTCGAAACCTGCGACCTTAGTCTGGCAACATTAAACAGCACGTCCATACGTGACGTAAACTTCCGCAATTGCAAACTCCTTGGACTCCGTTTCGACCATTGCAATTCCCTGCTCATTTCGTTTTCTTTTGAAACCTGCGCCCTTGATTTTTCGTCCTTCTACCGCCTGAAGCTGAACGGCATCACCTTCCGCAGCTGCAAACTGCACGAGGTGGAATTTATAGAGACCGACCTCACAAACGCATCGTTCGATGACTGTGACCTGCAGCGCGCGACATTTGAAAATTCCGTGCTGGAGGGGTGCGACTTCCGGTCTGCTTATAATTTTTCAATCGATCCGGACCTTAACCGGATGCGAAAAGCGAAATTCTCCGCCACCGGGCTGGCCGGGTTGCTGGAAAAATACAACCTGGTGATCCAATAAGCCCGGCGGAGGTTTACAGGATTATTCACCGGCGACATCAATAACCCTCGAATGCCTAAAATCCGGTCGGCAAAGCCCCGTTTTGACCGGTTTTGAAACGAAAATCATATCTCTGAAATTCACAAATAACAAATATCTTTGCGGCTTGTGTAAAACCGGGTTTGGTAAATAGTATCTGTATCCTATTATAAATGGCTTCTAACTACAAAGAATATAAGGCGCTGAATTTTGCCCAGATAGCAGACGAAATCCTCGATTTCTGGAAAAAAGATAAGATTTTCGAAAAATCCGTCACCAACCGGGAGGGATCGCCTTCCTTCACTTTTTACGAAGGCCCCCCGTCTGCAAACGGCACTCCCGGTATTCACCACGTCGTGGGCCGCACCGTTAAAGACATCTTCTGCCGCTACAAAACCCTGCAGGGCTTCCAGGTAAAAAGAAAAGGCGGATGGGACACCCACGGTCTTCCCGTAGAACTACAGGTTGAAAAACAGCTGGGCATCACCAAGGACGATATCGGAAAAAAGATCTCCATTGAAGAGTACAACAACAAATGCCGCGAAACGGTGATGATGTACAAGGACCAATGGGACGATCTGACTATAAAAATGGGATACTGGGTCGATCTCGACAACCCATACATCACCTACAAGAAAGAGTACATCGAGTCACTCTGGTGGATCCTGAAACAATTCTACAATAAAGGGCTGTTGTACAAAGGTTATACGATCCAGCCATACTCTCCATCGGACGGGACCGGCCTGAGCTCACATGAACTAAACCAACCAGGCTGCTATAAAGACGTGAAGGATACATCGGTGGTCGCCCAGTTCAAGGTGATCAGGAATGCTGCATCGGAATTCCTGACGTCAGACGCCGCCAACGACCTGTACATTCTCGCCTGGACCACGACACCCTGGACGCTTCCCTCCAACACTTCGTTGGTTGTGGGCGAAAAAATAAAGTATGTCCTCATCGATACATTCAATCCTTATACCTACAAACCGGTAAGCGTTGTACTGGCGAAAGACCTTACAGGGAAGTACTTCCCGGAAAAGAACAAAGAACTGAACCTGCGGGATTATAAACCGGGTGACAAGGCAATTCCTTTCCAGGTAGTAAAAGAGATTACGGGGAAGGAACTGGTCGGCATCCGGTATGAGCAACTGATGCCATACCTGCAGCCCCTGTCGGATGCGGACAAAGCGTTCCAGGTGGTGGCCGGAGACTTTGTAACCACGGAAGACGGTACCGGGATTGTACACTCATCCCCTACATTCGGTGCGGACGATTTCAGAATATCGAAACAATATGGCATTCCGCCCCTTACCGTAAAAGATGAAGCCGGGAATGAAGTCCCGACCGTCGACAAAAAAGGTAAATTCATCCGCGAGATCGGCGAGAAGCTGAAGGAAGGTGTATCCGGGTTCGGCATCAAAACACATAAGCCTCTTGGCGCCGACGACTTCTATGTGAAGAACTATACCGACGAGGATGAATCGCATCCGGATTACAAGAACACGGATGTGATCATCAGCATCATTCTGAAAGAAGAGAACAAGGCATTCAAGGTTGAAAAATACGAACACACCTACCCCCACTCGTGGCGCACGGACAAACCCGTTCTGTACTATCCGCTGGATGCCTGGTTTATCCGGACGACAGCCCTGAAGGACCGGATGGTAGAGTTGAACAAGACGATCAACTGGAAACCGGAATCCACCGGTACGGGTCGTTTTGGCAACTGGCTGGAAAACCTGGTGGACTGGAATTTATCACGGTCTCGCTATTGGGGAACGCCGCTTCCGATCTGGCGTACAAGAGAAGGTCAGGAAGAAATCTGTATCGGTTCCCTGGCGGAACTCAACGAAGAGGTAGCGAAGTCGATCAAAGCCGGCTTCATGACAAAAAATCTCGGAGAAGATTTCGACCTGCACAGGCCTTATGTGGATGACATTGTCCTGGTGAGCGCGTCCGGAAAACCTATGTACCGCGAAGCCGACCTCATCGACGTCTGGTTTGATTCTGGAGCGATGCCCTATGCGCAATGGCACTATCCTTTCGAGAACAAAGAACTTTTTGACCAAAGTTATCCCGCCGACTTTATCGCGGAAGGTGTTGATCAGACGCGGGGCTGGTTCTTTACACTTCACGCCATTGCCGTAATGCTTTGCGACAGTGTGGCCTTTAAGAACGTGATCTCCAACGGGCTCGTGCTCGACAAGAACGGCAACAAGATGTCCAAGCGGAAGGGCAATGTCGTCAACCCGTTTGAAGCACTTGCGCAGTACGGGCCTGACCTTGTCCGGTGGTATATGATCGAGAACTCGGCGCCATGGGACAACCTCAAGTTCGACTTTGATGGTATCGTCGAGGTGCAACGCCGGTTTTTCGGAACGCTGCAGAATACCTATTCCTTTTTCGCTCTGTACGCCAATATTGATGGCTTCGAAAAAGACGAAATGAATACCGTCGCCGACGACCAACTGAGTCACCTGGACCGGTGGATCATTTCCAAACTTCAATCCCTTATCATCGAGGTAACAAAATCATACGACGACTACGAGCCCACACGTGCAGCCCGGGCGATACAGGAGTTCGTCAACGACCAGCTTTCGAACTGGTATGTGCGGTTGAACAGAAAGCGTTTCTGGAAAGGCGAGATGTCCGACGACAAAAAGGCCGCCTATGAAACGTTATACGAATGCCTGATGGTAACGGCGCAGCTGATGTCTCCCGTCGCCCCGTTCTATTCGGAATGGCTGTACAAAAATCTGTCGGACAATATCCGGGCGAAGGCGATTGCCAACAACACGCCGTTGCGTCATGCGTCAGCCCATTTAACGGACCTTGTTAAACCCGCGCAGGGAAAGATCAACAAAGAGCTGGAACAATCCATGGACTATGCCCAGCGGATCTGCTCACTGGTGCACTCTATCCGGAAGAACAGCAAGATCAAGGTGAGGACTCCTCTTCAGAAGATCCTGTTACCGGTACTGGACGACGCTTTCGCCACCCGGATCAAGTCTGTTGAAGAGATTATCCTGGCGGAAGTGAACGTCAAATCCATTCAATACATCGACGACGCTTCCGGGGTACTCATAAAAAAAGTGAAACCTAATTTCCCTAAACTAGGCAAGCAGTACGGTCCCAAAATGAAGGAAGTTGCCGCTGTGATCGGTACCTTTACAAAGGAAGAGATCAGCGCCATCGAAAAAACGGGTAAGCTATCCAAAGGCGGGTTCGAGCTCGTGCTGGATGATGTCCTGGTCTCTTCGGAGGATATTCCCGGCTGGGCGGTGGCCACCGAGGGTACCTTGACCGTTGCGCTGGATATCACGATCACGGATGAACTGAAGAAGGAAGGGATTGCCCGTGACTTCGTAAACAGGATTCAAAACCTGCGGAAAGAAATGGGAATGGAAGTGCTGGACAAAATTCAGATCGAGGTACAGCAGGATTCCGATACGGTGAACAGTGCGCTGACGGAATTCGGTACTTATATTCAAACGGAGACGCAGGCTTTGACCCTGGATATTAAACCTTTGGTGCAGGACAGTGTTACCGTTGAGATGGATGATTTTGATCTGAAAGTGAAGATTAACGTAAAGAAATAAAAGGCTGGTATCCCGGTTTAAATAATACCCCTTCATTTCCGACAACCCGATACATGAAAATATACCGATATTTTATTCTCGCATTCGTGGTCATCCTGATCGATCAGGCTTCCAAGTTGCTCGTGCATCACAACATGTTCCTCCACCAGGAGATCACAGTCCTGGGAAGCGAGCAATATGGATTTAAGCTTCATTATCTGCTTAACCCAGGTATGGCGTTCGGCATCCGGTGGAACAATGAGTTCGGCAAACTTGCCCTTACGGCTTTCCGGATTGTGGCGATGATCGGTATCGGGTATTACCTGGTAAAAATGGCTCAGAAGGGATCCAGCTCCGGGTTCCTGTGGTGCATGGCCCTCATCCTGGGAGGCGCCGTCGGGAATGTTATCGACAGTACGTTTTACGGTGTTCTTCTTAATAACCATCCCGCCAATTCACCTACTCCCTGGTTTCACGGGCAGGTGATCGATATGCTGTTCTTTCCGCTTTTCGATTATACCTGGCCGGAATGGGTACCGGTGTTTGGGGGACAATACTTCCTTTTTTTCAGCCCGGTATTTAATATCGCCGACTCATCCATTTTTTTAGGCGTCGTGATCATCCTCATCTTTCAAAGAAGATTTTTCGGTGACAGGTTCCACCACGAAGATTACCTGCCATCACCGGAAACATCAGCCACCCTGGATACGAGCGAAGAGCAAAATCCACCGGCAGCGGAAAATCCCGATGAAAGCAAACCCGTTTGAGCTTTATCCATTCGAAAATACGGGGCATTCAACAAGCTTAAAGGCCATTTCTCCGCTCAAAAAATCGATTTCAGGCTAATTCATTATTCTTCTTATTTTTAGGACGATAACTTCTAACCTAACCTAAAAATATTCATGAGTCTATTTATCAAGAAGCCATTGGCCCAACTAATGGCGTCGGGTGGTGATTCCGAAAAAGGATTAAAGCGCACACTCGGCGCGGGCAACCTGATCGCCCTGGGCATTGGCGCGATCATCGGGGCAGGTCTGTTTGTGCGAACTGCGGCCGCTGCGGGGGAAGCGGCTGGCCCCGCTGTTGTCATTTCTTTTATTGTAGCCGCCATCGGATGCGCATTTGCCGGCCTGTGTTACGCCGAATTCGCATCGATGATCCCCGTCGCCGGAAGTGCCTATACCTACGCCTATGCTACGATGGGCGAATTCATCGCCTGGATCATCGGATGGGCCCTGGTCCTCGAATACGCCTTAGCGGCGGCAACGGTGTCTATCGCCTGGAGCGAATACCTCAACAACCTGTTAGTCAGCTTCGATATCGGGTCGATACCTTACCAGTGGTGCCATTCGCCCATGGAAACATCCATGGATGGCGTGCAGGGAATCGTAAATCTCCCTGCCCTCGGTATCCTCCTCATTCTTACCTTGATCCTCATCAAGGGAACCAAAGAATCCGCAATGGTAAATGCGATCATCGTTTTTGTAAAAGTTGCGATCGTACTTCTGTTTATCGTAATCGGATGGCAGTTCATCAAACCGGAGAACTACACGCCATTTATGATACCTGCGGAAACAGTGGGCCACGAGGCATTCAATAAACACGGATGGGGTGGCGTTCTCGGAGGAGCAGCGATTGTATTCTTTGCCTTTATCGGGTTCGACGCGGTATCAACGGCAGCACAGGAAGCTAAAAATCCGAAACGCGATATGCCTATCGGTATCCTGGGATCACTTGTCGTTTGTACGATCCTTTATATCTTATTCGCCCATGTACTTACCGGTATTGCCAACTGGCAGGAATTTAAAACGGCCGGGAAAGAGGCGTCTGTTGCTTACGCGATCCAGACGTATATGCATGGCTATGGCTGGCTGGGCAAATTGATCACGCTTGCCATATTGGCCGGATTCTCATCCGTCATCCTGGTCATGCTGATGGGACAATCAAGGGTATTTTATACCATGTCGAAAGACGGGCTGATTCCGAAAGTCTTTTCCGACCTGCATCCGAATTTCAGAACCCCGTATAAATCCAATATGATACTCTTCGTGTTTGTAGGGATATTCGCAGGATTTATTCCAGGAAGCGTAGCCGGCGACCTGACCAGTATCGGGACATTGTTCGCCTTCGTGATGGTATGCGCCGGTATCTGGGTAATGCGGATAAAAAATCCGGAAGCCATCAGGCCGTTCAAAACACCTCTTGTTCCCCTTGTACCGATCCTTGGAATCCTGATCTGCTCGGGAATGATCTTCTCCCTTCCCCAGGACACTTTGCTTGCCGCCGGCGCCTGGATGATTATCGGATTATTTATCTACTTCCTCTACAGCAAAGGACACAGTTACCTGAGGAAACAATAACCTTCCGGAAGATTTTATACCTATGGGCTGCAAATGTTGCAGCCCATTTTTTTATGCGCCGAGTTCAAGTTTAAATCCCACACCGTGGTAATTCACGATCTGCACGGCAGGATCTTCCTTCAGGTATTTCCGGAGCTTGGAGATGAATACATCCATACTTCTGCCCATAAAATAATCGTCGTCGCCCCAAACCTGCTTCAGGATCTCTTCCCGTTTTAACACACGGTCGCGGTTATCATACAACAGCTTCAGCACATCCGCTTCCTTTTGGGTAAGGGATTTTTCTGTCGTGTTATTCTTCAGCAGAAGCCGGGAAAAATCAAACTCGTATCCGCCCAGTGAAAATATCCTTTCGCCGCCGTTGACCTGGACTGTGCCTCGTTTCAAAAAAACTTCAATGCGGCATAACAATTCCTCGAGGCTGAATGGTTTCGTAATGTAGTCGTCCGCTCCGGCCTGAAAGCCCTCCAGTTTATCCTCCGTCATCGACTTGGCTGTAAGAAACAGGATTGGGATACTCTTGTTCTTCTCTCGTACACTCCGCGCTAGCGCGAAGCCATCCTTCCTCGGAAGCATGACGTCAAATATGCAGAGGTTAAAGAGGGCATCGTTGAACGCGTTTTCTCCTTCCACGCCATCCAGGCACAACGTTACATCATATCCCTTGTGGACCAGGTTGTCTTTGATCACAAATCCCAAACTCGGATCGTCCTCTACCAGCAGGATCTTTTTTGTTTCAGCCATCGCGGAAATTATTCTTTTTTTATTAATGGAAGCAGGACGCCGAACAGGGATCCTTTACCGGGTTCACTGCTCAATGAAATCTTTCCCTTGTGCGACTCCACCACCGTCTTTACATAACTCAATCCCAGGCCGAATCCCTTCACGTCATGTACGTTACCCGTGGGCACACGGAAGAATTTCTGAAATACCCTTCGCTGGTTTTCAGCGCTGATACCGATACCGTTATCGCTTACTTCGATGAGCATACCGTGATCTGTATTGCGCGTCCGGATGAGGATCTCGGGAATGTTCCTGCAGTACTTGATGGCGTTGTCGAGCAGGTTGTTAAAGACGTTTGTGAGGTGAAGCTTATCCGCCGACAGCTCATGGCGCGCAGCATCCAGTTTCAGTGAAATAGTACCCTTCTTCTCCTGGAGCGACATGGAATGATGACGGACCGAATCGTGGATCAGCTGGTGAACGTCCAGTGTTTCCAGCTTCAGTCCGATATCTTCCTTGTCCAGTCTGGCCATCTGGAGGACACGTTCGACCTGCTGCTTCAGCCTGGTGTTTTCCTTCTCGATGATCGCCGTATAGTTCATCAAACGCTCGGGCTGGTGCACGATGCCGGGGTCCTTCAGCACTTCCGTGGATACGGCAATAGTGGCAATCGGCGTTTTGAATTCATGTGTCATATTGTTGATAAAATCCTTCTGGATCTCCGACAGCCGTTTTTGTTTGAGGATCACAAACAGCGTGTACGCGAAGAACACGATCACCAGCAGCAATACGACGGATGAAAACGACCAGATACCCATTTGGTTGGTGATATGCGCGGCCCGGTTCGGGAATTGCACACCAAAGTAATATCCCTGGTTCGCCCACTTGGGAAGTTTTTTGCTTGTCGTCTTTTCTTTCGCGGTCTGAAGGGGTACATAGTCGCCGTAAACCATTTGTTCATGGGAACAATCATATACACCATATTCGAAGTCAGCGACGATATTCCGGCGCTCAAATTCGCTGCGGAGTAAAAATTCCAGCAGGCTCGCGTCGATCTCGCTGTTGACCATGACAATGAAATAGTTGGTCGAAAGCTGCTTCACGGGGTTGTTCGCCGGTGACGGGGTTTTGTTGATCTCGAAGATCTGCTGCGCCACATTGTACAGCGCTGTGTTGACGGTCCGTTCGAATTCCTGTTCTTTCAGGTCAAACGCCCGACGCACCCAGTAGATCTGTGTGATGGTAATACCAATGATGCACAGGGCGGCCAGGATGACAACAAAACGGATGGTGGAACTTTTCACAAACTAAAATTACGATAAAACCGGGCCGCCGGTAAAAGATTAACAAGTCGTTAACAAAATTTAGAAAATCGTTAACAGCGCTTTCCCCGGGCATTCCGCAGTTTTGTATCGCTGCTGTCATTCACTGTTTTCCGCCGATTGTCGCGACCGGTCTCTGGAAAAAACCGGTGAATTCAGAGCATTTTCAAACACTTAAAACCGCTATGATTATGAAAAAAATTGCTTTATCGCTGATCCTGTGCGCATGTATGTCCGTCACATTTGCGCAGCAACAACTGGCCTCGGCCGCTAAACCATCCACTGTTCTCACGCCGCCCAGCGGGATCTTTAATTGGTCGCAGACCACCTTTGATTTCGGAAAGATCAAGGTCAGTAAACCCGTGACACACGAATTTACATTCATCAACAACGGCGATGCTCCGCTTGTGATTTCGTCCGTTCAGGCATCCTGCGGCTGTACCGTAACGAAGTACAGCAAAGACCCGATCAGCCCCGGCAGCGAGGGTTACGTAACGGCAACCTATAATGCCGCCAAGGTGGGCATCTTCACCAAGACGGTCACGGTAAATGCCAACACCGAAGCAGGGGTCGTGCAATTGACCATCAAGGGGGAAGTGGTCGAATAACCGCGGTTCCAATATGCGATTTGGAAGGCTTTCGGTACCGGACCGGGGGCTTTCTTATCTCAATCCGTAAACGTTTTCGAAAATAAAATCTGCAAATCCGGAAAGGCCGTCAGCCCCATAGGGAGTATTTGATAACTTTGTTAGGACTCAAATACGACCAATGGCCAGCCAATTCAACGAGACTGTTTCTACACGTTACCACATGTACAACAGTCTTTTCCTCAACCTCCCCTATTCCGGCATCTACCGGACGGGTACATTACTTCCCTTGCTGCAGCAGTCCTGCGAAAGTGAGTATCAAAAGGGAAAGGAACCGAAGGCGATAATCAAGAAGTTCTTCCGGGACTATACCCCGCAGGCTACGCGTGAGGAACAGTTCAACCTCCTGTTTGGCTTCATCCAGTACATCGAGCGGCAGGTCGTTCTGTTCGACTCCATCGAGGACGCCGCCTTTGCCGAGATCAACGACCTCAAAGGCAAAGGAACCATTTCGGAACTTCTGCTTCGCGCTTCATCGGAAGGTGCTACGGAAGCGCTGAAACAAAAACTCGAAGACTTTAGTATCCGCATCGTTCTTACAGCGCATCCCACCCAGTTCTATCCCGGAAACGTACTGGCTATCCTCAATGACCTGGAACAAATGATCCGGGAAAATAAACTGGAATACATCAACCTGCTGCTCCGGCAGCTGGGCAAAACACCTATCATCAATAAAGAAAAGCCCACACCTTTCGACGAGGCTGTCAGCCTTTCCTGGTTCCTTGAAAATGTTTTCTACCCGGTCATTCCGGATATCATCAACAATCTGATGACTGGATTGAACATGAAACTGGAAGAATGGGTGAATTACGACCTGATCAAGATCGGCTTCTGGCCGGGCGGGGACCGTGACGGCAATCCATTTGTGACTCACGAAATCACCTTTAAGGTCGCGCAGCACCTGCAGCAGACGTTGCTGAAGTGTTATCACCGTGACTTGCGTTTTCTGAAACGGAGGCTCACATTCAAAGGTGTGGACCACATCATCTCGCGGGCAGAGCGTAAGGTTTATCCGCTGGCTTACAAAGGCGCCGGACAAGGCGATGTGTATGGCCACCCCGACGAGCTGCTGAACGATTTGTTCGAAGTACGGGAAGTGCTGATCAAAGATCACAAGGGCTTGTTCCTGAACCTGCTTGACGCCTTCATACTAAAGGTGAGGATTTTTGGTTTTTACTTCGCGTCAATGGATGTCCGGCAGGACAGCCGGAAGCATGCCTATGTGTGGGAAGCCATCTTCGAAAAACTGAAGACCAAGAACAAGAGCCTGAAGAAATTCGATAAACTTTCGGAGGCGGAAAAAATAGATCTGCTGCTGGGGCTGAATTTCAAACCTACGGCGATGAAGTTCAGCGATGAATTCGTCACCGAACTGATCGAAAGCATCAGCGTGATCGGCCGGATTCAGGAGTTGAATGGTGAAGAAGGATGTCACCGGTATGTCATCAGCAATTGCCAGTCGGCGCTGGATGTGATCGGTGTATATCAGCTTGCCAACCTCATATTGGGTAAGAACGAGAGCCTCTCGCTGGATATCGTTCCGCTTTTCGAGACGATCGAAGACCTTTCCCATGCACCCGGTATCATGAATGAACTGTATGGCATACAGGCATACCGTGAGCACCTGGCCAGGCGTGGCAACAAGCAAACTATCATGCTCGGTTTCTCAGACGGAACGAAGGATGGCGGATACCTGAGAGCGAACTGGTCGATCTTTCAGGCGAAGGAGAATCTTACGAGCATCACACGGGAACATGGTTTCACCGCCGTGTTCTTCGATGGCCGCGGAGGTCCGCCGGCACGGGGTGGCGGCAATACGCACGACTTTTACGCCTCCCTTGGAAATACCATCGAAGACAAGGAAGTTCAGATTACCATTCAGGGTCAGACGATCAGTTCCAACTTCGGCAAGCCTGTTTCGTGCGGTTTTAACCTGGAACAGTTATTATCGGCAGGCATTGAAAATGCTGTATTCAAAAACAAGAATCAGTTTACCGTCTCCGAGATCAACTTACTCGATTCGCTGGCGGAGGAAGGACATAAAGCATATCTCGACCTGAAGAACCATCCCAAGTTCGTACCCTACCTGGAGAAGATCACGCCACTTGCCTTTTTTGGGGATACCAATATCGGGTCGCGGCCGGTGAAGCGTAGTTCCGGGAGCCTGAAGTTTGAAGATCTGCGGGCGATTCCGTTCGTGGGGTCATGGGCTCAGATGAAACAGAACATTCCTGGTTTTTACGGGGTGGGGACAGCAATCAGGGAGTTGAAAAAACAGGGAAAGCTTTCCGACCTGAAATCATTGTACAAACAGTCGCTGTTCTTCCGGACGTTGTTAAGCAACAGTATGATGTCGCTGACGAAGACCTACTACCCGGCTACCGCCTACCTGGCGAAAGACAAGGAGTTCAGCGAGTTCTGGAAGAAGATGTTTGCGGAATACAAGCTATCGTCGCAGATGATCCTGGAAGTATCCGGGCTGGCGGAGTTGATGGAGAACAATCCGCTGAACAGGGATTCCGTAAAGCTTCGTGAGCGTATTGTGTTACCGTTGATCACCATCCAGCAATATGCATTACAACAGCTGCGAAACATAGACGCCACCGAAAAGCCTTATGAAAGGAACTATCAGAAGCTGGTGTTGAGGTGTATGTTCGGAATTATTAATGCCGCACGAAATTCGGCGTAACGAAACTAAACTGTCAGAACGCGAGGCACGAACCGGCGCTTCAGCTGCCGGTTATACACGCGGCATAGACCCGCCGGGCTTTAGCCCAATATGACGTGAGTACCCAGTCATCACGCATGCACGGGTGTGAGGTGTGGGTTTTCACTGCGAGGGCGCTAAGGGCCGAGGGGAAGACGCTGTCGTCAGTCATCACCTGATACTACCTATGGGCTATCCGGCTTGGGTTATGATGTAGTACCTAACCGGCAGCTAAAGCAGCCGGTTAGTACAAGGTGTGGCGTATTCACCACTGAGACGCCGGGACGAGACACACTAACCAGCAGCTTCAGCTGCTGGTTATAACAACACACAGATCCGCCCGGGCTTTAGCCCAATGCTGCCGATGACTGTGCAACGGCCGCGAGTTCGTCCTCCTACCGGCAGGCGATGTGAATGCGTTCACCGAACAGACTACGCAGCCATCGAACGCGATCCAACGAACCGGCACCTTCAGCTGCCGGTTATACACCACACAGACTCGCCGGGGCTTTAGCCCTATCCAGCCGATGGCTTTGCAACGGCCGCGAGTTCGTCGTTATACAGGCAGGCGATGTGAAAGCGTTCCCCGCGCAGACTATGCAGCCATCGAACGCGATCCACCGAACCGGCGGCTTCAGCCGCCGGTTATAACAACACACAGATCCGCCGGGCTTTAGCCCAATCTGGCCGCGAGTTCGTCATACCACCAGGCGATGTGAATGCGTTCACCAAACAGACCACGCAGCCATCGAACGCGATGCACCGAACCGGCAGCTTCAGCTGCCGGTTACAACAACACATAGACCCGCCGGGCTTTAGCCCAATCTGGCCGCGAATTCATCGTCATACCGGCAGACTATGTGAATGCGTTCACCGCAGGCAATACGCAGCAATCAAACGCGATCCCTCCGAACCGGCAGCTTCAGCTGCCGGTTACAACAACACATAAACCCGCCGGGCTTTAGCCCAATCCGGCCGCGAGTTCATCGTTACACCAGCAGACGATGTGAGTACGTTCACCGAACAGACCACGCAGCCATCGAACACGATGCACCGAACCGGCAGCTTCAGCTGCCGGTTCTAACAACACATAGACACGCAGGGCTTTAGCCCAACCCCACTGTGAGTACGACGTAACACCGCCCGTTATGTCACACACTCTTTCACAAGCAAACTAAAAACACTATATTCATAACCTGCAGCATTAGCCGCAGGCAAATCGAAAACCGTTGTCCAGAACTTTTTCCAAATTCCGTTATGAGCTACACCAGTATCATGGTTCACGTCGTGTGGGGGACTAAGAATCGCGAGCCGATCTTAACAACTGAGAAGAGAGATGCATTATTCGCGCACATCATGCAAAATGCCCGCTCCAAGGGAATTTACATTGATACGATCGGTGGATATACGGATCATGTGCATTGTCTTATTAGTTTAGGAGCGGAGCAAAACATCGCCGGGGTTGTCCAGCTTATTAAAGGAGAATCCGCTTTTTGGTCCAATAAAGTGGGACTTATAAAACCAAGGTTAACGTGGGCGTCATACTATTTCGCTGGGTCGGTCGGGTATTTGTCTGCCGGAAAAGTAAGGGACTACATCAACCGCCAGGTTGAGCATCACAGCGTGATACCTTTTGCGAAGGAGTATGATGAGTTGTTGCTGGCGTTTGGTAATGATGGGCAAAAGCCCGGGTGTAATCATGCGTCTGGGGACGCCTGAACCCGGGGGTTTGGGACATAGAGTAGCGAATATGTACGCCTACCATGTGATCATCGCAATCTACCTATCCTCCCGGCTCAAACCACCTCCGTGTCATCTTATTCCCGTGTTTGTGCTTTCCAGAATGTGTCAGCAAAGAGAGGTAAAAGTATGCAGCGTCGATTTTAAGTTTTCGTGTCTTTGGACCAGTTATTTCGAAAATAGTTCTCACTAGCCGATCATTTTAAACCAAATTCTTGGTGAATAGTCGCTGAGCCACGGTGAGTTCTTAATGCTGTTCCAAATCACTGGTAGCATGTAATTTGACTCCAATTCGTTACTACTGTATATGGTATTAATCTTTAGCCCAGCTTTTCTCAAGTAAATCAAAGTCAAAGCAGTTCTCAGACCCTTGAAATTGTAAGCAACAAAGTCGCCTAAGTGCTGACAATTTTTATATTTAACTGGCCATATTCGCTTTGCCTCAAAATTACGAACTACCGACCAGTCATAATTTTGAAAGTCCGCCGGAGATAATAATTTAAAGGGATTTCCCTCTTTGAAATCGGGTATTATTATATCCTCGTTATCTGCAAGTCCGATCAATACTTTTACTTCATTTTTTAATGAAGTAAAAGACATTCCTGATGATAACATTAACGGATTTACTATCCAATTTTTGTTAGACACAAAATCACTTTTAAGGCTTTCGTTATTAGACACCGTATGTTTAGAAAAAAAATCATATACCCAGATTAATTTAAAATCTACCTCTAAACTCGTTGTGCGTCGAATATCGACATATTTTACGTAAGCATACCCGAGGTTCTTTTCCAATTGGACTTGGAGTATGCACTGGTTTTGCAATTCTAAACTCACTATTCAATTATTTTGTAATAAATTCCGTTCGTCATGAGTAGCACCAAGATGTTAATTATGTCTTCTTTGTTTGCCTCGGATTCCTGTTCGATGAAAATCCAATATCGTTTTTCCGGATTTTCATTCGCTTTTATCGATCTAAGTTTTTTTAATTCCGTATCCAATGAATTTATGGACATTACGCTATCATACATAATAATTCCATCATCGGAGATAATTATCGGGACTGGTGAAATTAAATCTTCGTCTCGAAAATTTTCATCCATTAGCGGAATCATCAATTCTTGATGTTGCTTATCAAAAAATTGCTCTAATTCGACATTCTTTGCGACTCATCGCGGCGAAAATAGCACGCTAGCGTCCTAGCCTCCACTTTTGGTTTTCCTGGTGCTAATTACCGATGCCTTTAAAAACGAATTACTCACCTGTTCCTTTTCACCGCAAAGACGCGAGGGCGCAGAGTTGACGCTAAGAAATTCCGGATGAAACGAGTTAAGTTTCAAGAAATTGAAACTTAAAAGTTTAGGTCAAAACTATTTAATATCCGGGCGACGAACTTCTTTGCGATTCCTTCGCGTCATGGCGCCTTCGCGGTTAACCATCGATACCCGCCATTGCAACCTCCACATCATAATGTACCGGCACACTTACGTTCTCAGAACAGATAACGGATCTCCGTTCGTTTCACCGCAAAGACGCGAGGGCGCAGAGTAGCCGCAGAGGGTTCGCCGTGGTTAATCATTTCCATTTATTGAATAACGTCGTCCGTAATGATGAGGTCGATACCGTTATAGGTTGCCTGGTATTCCTGTAGTGGTCTCCATGCCGCACCGCCGGTGGGATTACCGGTCGTAAACTCGAAGGAGGATCCGCAGCAGGGGTCGACCATAAACAGGTTTGAATTATCCACGTTGACCGTTGCACACGCGTCGTTGGGGTGATAGGAACAATTGCGTTCATAGGCATGGTAGACACCGACATCCTCACAATAAACGATTATGCCGCGGATACCACCGTTGACAAGTTTTACGCTGCCCTTACTTTTCAGTGCGAAATTTTCCGGCAGGTTGAGGTTCAGCACAATGTCCGGAAACGGCTGGTACGGGATCTGGTCGTCGCTCATATCCGGCGAGCAGGCAACCAGCAGCAGGAAAACAAGCTGAAAATAACGTTGTGACTGTACTCTATGAAGGATACTCATAAAAACCTTTTCCACTTTTTCGGCCATGATGTCCTGCGTCTACTTTCTGCTGTTGAATACGGCTTGGTCTGAATTTCGGATCCTGGTAAAATGCCTCATACATCGAGATCGTGGTCGCAAAATTTGTTTCGAGTCCGACGAGGTCCATCAACTGGAAGGGTCCCATCTTAAAACCCGTTGACCGTAATAAGCTGTCGATGGTTTTAAAGTCCGTAACGCCGTCCTCCAGCACCTTCAGCGACTCGCTGTAAAACAGTCTGGCGACCCGGTTAACAATAAATCCTGGTGAATCCTTTGCCACCACGGATGTTTTGGAAATACTGTCTGTAAACAGCCCGAGGATCCGCATGGTGTGATCGTTGGTGGCTACCCCACGGATGATCTCCACCAGTTTCATAACGGGCGCAGGATTAAAAAAATGCAGGCCGGCAAATCTTTCTTTGTGTTTTAATACCGATGCCAGCTGGGTGATGGGAATCGACGATGTATTGCTCACCAGCAGGCAATCCATGGCATTGATCTTTTCGAGTTCCGACAGGATCTTTTGCTTTACCTCCGCTTTTTCGATGACCGTTTCAATTGCCAGGTCCACCTGAAGTTGCCGAAAGTCGCCCACGGTCTGGATACGGGCCAGAGCCTCGTCCTTTTGGGTCGCGGAGAGCTTACCCTTATCGACTGCGTTGTCCAGGTTCCTGCGTATGGAAGCCAGGGCTGTTGTGGTAAGGTCAGCCTGGATATCATAGAGCATGACGGGATAACCAGCCAGCGCACAGATCTGGGCGATACCCTGTCCCATTGTACCTGCCCCGACTACAGCGATATTTTTTATTGACTCCAGCGTCATCGCGGTTACATTACGGCCTGAAACTGGCGCAGGAAGCGGACATCGTTCTCCGAGAACAAACGAAGGTCGTTGATCTGGTAACGAAGCATGGTTACGCGTTCAATGCCCATCCCGAATGCAAAACCCGTGTATTCTTCCGGGTCGATATTACAGTTCCTCAGCACGTTGGGGTGAACCATACCGGAGCCGGCGATCTCCACCCAACCGGAGTACTTGCAGACGTTGCAACCTTTACCCTTGCAGATCAGGCATGTGACGTCGATCTCCGCGCTCGGTTCTGTAAACGGGAAGAAGGAAGGCCTGAATCGTATCTTCGTATCCTTTCCGTACATCTCTTTGGCAAAATGATACAGGGTTTGCTTCAGGTCTGCAAACCCGACGTTCTTGTCCACGTAAAGTCCTTCTACCTGGTGAAAGAAGCAATGGGCGCGTGCGGAGATCGCTTCATTCCTGAAAACCCGGCCGGGCATGATCGCGCGGATAGGAGGCTTCTGGTTCTCCATCATCCGGATCTGCACGTTTGAAGTGTGAGTTCGCAGCACAACGTCCTGCTTGCCTGACTGCCCTTTCTTTTCCACGAAGAAGGTATCCTGCATTTCCCGTGCCGGGTGGTTTTCGGGGAAATTCAGGGCTGAAAAGTTATGCCAGTCGTCTTCTATTTCGGGACCATCGGCCACATTAAAACCGAGGCGTTCAAATATTTCAATGATCCGGTAGCGTGTCAGTGTCAGCGGGTGTAGGCTGCCGGTCTGATTGGGTACAGGCGGTAAGGTCAGGTCCAGTTCCGTGGTACTTTCGCTCGCGGACTCCAGTTTTTCGGTCAGCTCGGTGAGCTTTGCTTCGGCTGTCTGTTTGAGCTGGTTGAGTATACGTCCGACGTTTTTCTTTTGTTCCGCGGGGACTTTTTTCAGTTCTTCAAACAGTTCGCTGACGGCGCCTTTGCGGCTGATGAATTTCATCCGGAATGACTCCAGGGCCTGCTTGCTGCCGGCGGCGTATGCATTTACTTCGTCGAGCAGGGATTGAATTTTTTCTTCCATGGTGGATCCTGAAAATATTGCCCAAAATTAAGGTTTTGAGGGCGAATGCGCTAATCGGAAGCGGAATCTAGTGCATCGTCGCAAAAATATAGGTGTACAAGCATCCGGAATATACCGTTCTAAAAATCAATGCGTTATGTCCTATACTGCCGTACCGATATTTTTGCTATGACGTACTAGTGCATCGTCGCAAAAATTAAAGTGTACAAGCAAGCATCCAGCACATACAGTTCTAAGGATCAATGTTTCCTATACTGCCGTACTGATATTTTTGCTATGACGTACTAGTGCATCGTCGCAAAAATTAAAGTGTACAAGCAAGCATCCAGCATATAAAGTTCCAAGGATCAATGTTTCCTATACTGCCGTACTGATATTTTTGCTATGACGCACACTAGTACATCGACGCAAAAATTAAGTGTACAAGTATCCAGCATATACGGATATTTTTGCTATGACGTACTAGTCAGAAAGCCGGTTGATGATCAGGCGGTCCAGTGTTACGCTTAACAGGAACGACAGGATTAACAATCCGGAAAGGATGTATGTATCACTGAGTTGGTTAAAGGTAATAGCAAGGAGAATGTATAACACCTGAACACTCCCCAAAATCAGGGTTGTCTGGCTATGACTCATTCCCAGACGCATAATGGCATGGTGGACGTGGCTCTTATCGGGTGCAAACGGCGACTGGCCCTTGGATACCCTCAGTATGACAATCCGGAGGGTGTCGACGAGAGGAATAATGATAATCGAGGCGGCCGTTCCAACAGACCCGTTGAATTTGTATGGGGTCATCAGCGGCAGGCTGTAGTTTACATTGATGAAATGAATGACGAGGATCGCGAGCATCATACCGATGACCAGTGCACCGGTATCTCCCATAAAAACTTCAGACGGTTCCCAGTTAAAAATCAGGAAGGCAAATATGGCGCCCAGCATGGAAAATGACAGGATAGAAAAAATCTGATCTTCTACCAGGAAGAACCAGATTCCGAATGCCAGGAGTGCCACTATGGCAATCGTACCCGCGAGTCCATCCAGACCGTCGATGAGATTGAATGAATTTGTGATGACAATAATCGTCAGGTAGGTGATGATGTAGCTGACGATGGCGGGTAATTCGTACACGCCGAAAAGTCCGTAAAACGTCTTTATCCGAAGGTCAAAAAGAAAAATAACGAGGGAGGCGGCCATGATCTGACCGACGAGTTTAACCATGGCCCTCAAAGGGACGAGGTCATCACGGACTCCGATAAAAAAAATGACGAACAAGGCGACGAGGATAAACTTAATGTATCCCCAGCCCTGAATATCGATCCAGATCAGGGAGGAGGTAAAGAAGCCGATAAAAATCGCGATACCACCCATTGAAGGGGTGATCTTTTTATGAATTTTTCTGCGCCCCGGTATATCGACCAGATTTTTTCTTAACGAATATTTGATAATCACCGGGACGATCAGAAATGCGATAACGAATGAAGTAATTGCTGCTGCAAGCTCTACGGCCATAGTTTACACAAAAGTGGGTAAAAATAGCAATTTAGAGGATAAATAAGGATTCTGTTTCTGAGTAATTTTAATAGTCATTCAAATTTAGGCTCCCAAAACGACCCGGTTTAAATTCGGCGGCCGTAATACTCTGATTGTGTGAAAATTTTTTGACGAATAAAAATTTAGTTCGTTCATTTGAACCGTGCAGAGGATTTGCAGGGTAAAGTTAGGACTATAGGAATAGATAGGCGTTTTTTCTGGATTATCTACGATTTCTGACACCAATAGCCTTGTTCATCAATCTTATGGATTCAAGTTCAAAACCATCACAAAAGCTGGTTATTGCGAGACAAAACGATAACAAAAAATGAAATCACCCTTAAGAAAGTTAGCCAGGCAAATAATCCCATTTCAACTCAGGGTGTTATTATTCAAACCTATTATTACACTTTTGAATGTTAAGAACTATTACCGGCGAAAATATTTAGATAGGTCTAAAAATTTCACTTTCAATGGTAAAGAACACGAGTACTTTGTCGCACTCTACAATACAACCTTTGAAAATGAAAGAATAGTGGAACTTCCGATCGCTTTTGACTACTTATCGCGATTTGAAAAAGGAAATGTGCTTGAAATTGGCAATGTTTTAAGCCATTATAGGGAAGTTCATTATGATATTGTGGATAAGTACGAAAAACAAAAGGGGGTAATAAACACAGATATTATCGATTACAAGCCACAAAAAGGTTATGACTTAATTGTGAGTGTTTCCACTTTCGAGCATATTGGTTTTGATGAGGTTGCTCGTTACGGAGAGGATAAAAGCACTCCCCTGGAACAAAACGCACTGATCAAAGCGATAGAAAATACCAAATCGCTTCTGAATCCGAACGGTGTATTTGTGTTTACTGCGCCCCTTGGGTTTAACAAATTTCTTGATTCACTGATCCGGGAAAATCGACTTGGCCTCTCAAATACCTATTTTCTGAAGCGCACCTCTCCTAAGAACTATTGGACCCAAGTCGAATACAAAGATATCGAAGGGATAAAATATAATGAACCTTATCCGTGTGCTAACGGGCTTATGATTGGTGTGTATACCAAGGGATAAATGGGTGATTGCCGCCTTCTTACCACGGGTGTTATCCGCATAGGTTACTGTATAACGTAATTAGTGATTTTAACATTTGCCCTCTGGTGAACGTCGACTCAAATCGCTCTTTGGATCGGGCCGAAAAAAGATTATACCGCTCTCTGTCAGAACAAATCTCAACAAAAGCATCTGCCAGGGCGCGGGGGTTTTTAGGCTCAACATTCAGTCCGGTCTCGTTATGTGCGTTTACCCAATTCACGCCTGACCCAGGGATGTTTGTCGCCACCACCGGCTTTCCAAAACTCATGGCTTCGATGAGAACAACTCCAAAGGCTTCCGAACGCTCTACAGATGACATGCAAAAAATATCACATAGCTCAAATAAAGGCGCCATATCGTCCGGGGAAATTTTTCCCAACAACTGAACCTTCGAGGACAATCCAAGGGACCTGACCTTATGATCCAGCTCGTTATACAACGGACCTTCTCCTCCGATGAGGATCATGTAGTCATCACCCAAAAACGTCGCCGATTCGACCAGATACTCAAATCCTTTGTAGTATACGTGCCTTCCCAATGAGAATATTACTTTCCTTCCCTTGTATTTATCGCGCAGCTCCTGTAACCTGGTCTTGTTGAGCTTAAAATCCGCGCGGATTCCTATTGGAACGATCTCGATCTTATGCTGGCAGTGTTTAAGATGTTGAGAGCTTTTGGCGTAGTTGGCACTGGTTGCGATAATTTTGTCAGACCTCCTGATCAACAAATTCTGAATGGGTTTGTAAAAGAACAAGGCGAATTTTTGCCTGACGATATCGCTGTGCCAGTGTACGACAATTTTAGTCCGGGGACTGCAAAGAAGGAGAGCCAGGGTGGCCATCGGGTCCGGATGATGAAGGTGTACTATATCATAGTTTGCAATAATCTTTCTGAGCTGCGAGATGAGCTGAAATGAAATTGATGTAGACAGGAAATTTGCCAGGGATGATGTCCGGATGACGACATAATTTGGATATTTCGAAATCTCTAACGCTGCCGTCTTGTTCGAACAAAGTACATCGCATTGTATCCCCCTGCCGTTCAAACCCTCTGTTATCTCAAAAATAACGGTTTCGATACCTCCCATATGCGGAGGATAGTACCTGCCAAGCTGAAGTATTCTCATTAGAAAATGATGCCGGGTGTTACGAGTTTAAACTTCATATTCTCATGCCCAAGATATTGATATCTGGCAGGTTTTTTCAATTGCTCAGATTATTTATTACCCTGTCCGGGTCAACATAAGTTCGGTCATCACGTTTATCATCGCTCCCAAGAAACCGAATTCCGTCCCAAACTAAATCCATTCATTCCGACTGTGCAAGTCCATTAGCCAATTATCTTCAGGTAACTAAAAATTAATACCTTCATGGTTTAAATACGGCGGGACATTCATGCAGCTTATTAAAAGATACTACCTATTATTCCTTTCTGTTAACATTTTCCTTCCCAAGATCGACCTGGGTATCGGTAGTTTTTATGTCTTCGAGCTGATAAACGTTTTTGTGCTGCTATTATTACTTAGTCGTGGCAGACTTTTTCTAAAATCGATTGTTATTCAAACGTACATGCTGTTCATACTTGTCAGTTTGATCTCCTTTTTTGTCGGCGTCCTTACTTTTAATTTTTTCGACTTTATCTCGTTTATCCGGGTTTTGAAATTTGGTTTTTTCACCCTGTACCTGATTATCCCCTACTACATTTACCGGGATATTTCCCGCGAAGAATTAAGAAGGGTACTCCATTACCAGTTCCTTTTCTTCGTCGCTGCCGGATCCTACGTGGTATTTAATATGGTTACCAACCCGAAGTCGATCTCGAGCTACATCTGGGAATACGACAACCGTTACCGGCTCATCGGTTTCACGGGATACTCGTTGGACTGGAAGGGTAACATCGAAATGACCGGATCCACATCCGTTTCAATGGGTGTTTTCGTTGCTTTTGTTTTCCTTATCTATTTATCACTCTACCGGTCGGACAAAAAACAATCCGATCTGGTCAAGGTGCTGCTCCTGGTGGTCCTGGAACTTCTGACGTACTCCAGAGCAGGGATCGTGGTGATGCTGACAGGATTGTTATATTATGTCTTTTTGAATGTTAACCCAAAGCTCATTCTAAAATGGTTCTTTGGCGTAACGGCAGTGGTAATAATTTTCTTCTCGGTTAATTTTTATGAACAGCTTTCATCGTTTGGAACATTCAGCAAAATTTTCCAGATCAAGCCCGGAAACGACACGAGTGTAAATATCCGGATCAATATGCTGACTAAAGGCCTGGAATATATTGCCGATAATCCTCACGTTCTTTTGATTGGTGCCGGGTATGGCGAAGCGTACACGCAGGAAGCGATCAAATACAATCACCTGGAAGGTCTGATACCCACAACTATTTTTACATCGGGCTTGCTCGCGGCCTTACTGCTTATTGTTCATTTCTTTTTCCTATGGAGACAATCCAGGGACGCATCCACGGGAGGTCCGTTCCGGCCTTTTGCGTACGGACTCCTGCTATTTATTCCGGGATGGTTCTTAAGCATTGTTATGGCCGGAAATACCTTTCAGACCGATTTCTATTTTCCCCTGATCTATTTCGTATTCTTCTGTTGTTACCTGAGTTACAGGGACGAACGTAAAGAACCGGTAACTGGTCACCCGGCATAAAGCCGGTCAATCTTGTCCTTCACCGCTTCCCGGGAGTACTCTGTTTTTAACAGTGAAAAATTAGCAGACACAAATGAATCGATCTTCGGACGGTTGTGCGTAAAGTCCTCCATAAACCGGTCGATTTTTTCCGAATAAGCCGACGACTCAATGGCCGCCGAGATGTAGCTGTTACTCTCATTCAGCAAGTCGACTATTCCCTGTGCAGGCGTTACGACAAGCGGCAACCTGAACCACATCGCCTCAAGGATCGTAAACGGTAGGCCTTCAAACCGGGAAGAAAGCAGTAGCGCATCAAAATTCGGCATCAGCCTATAAGCCTCATGAACCTTGCCGAGAAAGGTGACCTTCCCCTGAAGCGGCGGGTTGCTGATTTCCTTCTTTAAATATTCCTCATCTTCCCCGTAACCGACGACAGTCACGTGAAAGTCTTTATCCCTTACTTTTTTAAGCGCTTCGATCAAAATATCCACTCCCTTTTGAGGCGATAGCCGCCCGATAAAAAGGAATTTAACTTTTGCATTAGAGTCGTGTGTATACGGCAACGGATTAAAATACTCCTCGGTTGGCGTCAGATAGTTCTGAATGTAAATGAACTTTGACTCGTTAAGTCCGGGAATACTCGTTGAAAACATAGCCTGTTCGCTCCGGGATACAAAAAAAACCAGATCAGTGAAAGAAAACAGGAACCGTTCCAGGATAAGATATAGGCGGCGTTTTATCGGCGTAAGGGAATCGGGGAAAAACCCGTTTGGCGTGTATATGATTTTCGTGGACGGCCGGAATAATTTAACGAACCTCGCAAAAGAAGCCGCACCTCTTCCATGCACATGGACGATATCTATTTTATGCCTGGCGCAGAAACGGCAGATCATCCACAAGTTCAGCGGAAGGTTCATACCTTTCAGGTATAAGAGTTTGCCCGGGGACAGGACTTTCGAAAAATAGTCCATAAACACTCCCTTGTTCCCGGAGACGAAATATTCGTAGTCTTTAAAATCCTCGACAATTCGTTTGATCGTGAGCGGGCCACCCCCGGTATCCATGGAATAACTAATGTGCAGGACTTTTTTCATCTGTGCGCGTAATAAACAATAGTGATAGGAAAAATGCGAAAAAGGCAATCCCCTTGTTGCGGAAAAGAATAACTTCCGTCAGGGATGCCAGGAAAAAAAGTGCGCAAAAAGCGCGAGGTAAAAATTTGCCGGACAACCAGGAGGCACGAATACACAATATTGTAAAAACCAAAAAAGATAACAATCCCGGTATTCCCGCTGCCATTCCATGATAAAGGTACTCGTTGTGCACATTGTATTTCTTCTCCAGTCCTTCGGTAAAATGATACAATTGATAGTACCGGTTGAGGTGATGATCGACATCACCGATACCCACACCGAATAAAGGAAATTCACGGATCACCGAAATACCTGAAACAAACTCCATATAACGCGGTTCTTTTTCAATACCCAATTCATAAATGCTCAGTGTTTTACTTTTCAGGTATGGAAATTTTATAAATACAAGGAGAAACGACAAGACACATCCGGCAATAGTAACCAACGCCCAGCCTCTGCTTTTTTTGAAAACATCGTATATGATTTTAAAACTAACCGCCGCAAAAACCACAAAAAATACGTTGCGTGATCCGAGCATGGCCAGGAACAAAATCAAATACAGGCACAACCCGATATGATACGATCGGTCAGGGAATATATTTTTCTTATTTACATCATCAAGCACAACCAGCACGCCGGCTCCGATAAAGAGCGCATAATAATTTGAAGCAATACCGAGTGTTTCGGGCAACTTCCAGCTGAAGTAGGCCAGGTGGTCGAACTGAATTCCTATTTTCAGGAAAGTAGTTATCAGGCTGTATATCGTGACGATAAACCAGGTAATTACATACAACCGGAGGAGGTTCCTTTTTTGGTCTTCCGTAATGAACAGAAACAACCACGGGATTGCTAACAAGGGAAGCTTTCGTGTGATATCACTAAATCCGTTCTTAACGTCACCGGAATAGAGAAGGCTTAGAAACAGGATGAGAAAGTTAATCAGTAAAGCGCCGTAAATCCACGAACGCCGTATCGATCCGTATGCGTCTCTGACGCTAAACGCAACTACCCAGGTGATCGCCAGGGCGATGATTGCCGTGTTGTTGATACTTGCTTTGAGGGGAAGAGTTATTACAAAGGCAAAATACAAAACCCAGATATGCTGCTTAAGAAACACCCTGATTGTACCCATCGTCAGATCGCTTTAGATGTTTCGAGGATGATCGTTTCGTACTCCCGGATGATTTTTTTCATGGAGTATGAATCCTCCATTAACTGTCTGATCCCCGTTCCATTCGTTGAAAGGAAAGGTCTCGATATGATGCGCTCCGCAAATTCCGCAATGTCATTATCCTTCACGAGCCAGCCGTTAAAACCTTCTTTAATGACCTCACTGATACCACCCGGGCAATTGAATGCAATAACGGGCACGCCACAGGCATTAGCCTCCAGAACCACGTTAGGGAATCCTTCATACCGTGAACCTACGATCAGGCAATGCGCTTCGCGGATGTGCTCCCTGGGATTGTCGACGAAGCCCAGTAGCTGCACGGATCCCGAAAGGTTGTGCTTTTCAATCTGTGTCTTTATGTCCTTCTCCAGCGGACCGCTCCCCAGGATTTTTAAAGTAAACTGCTTCGGGTCGAGCAAAGACATCACCTCTATTAACCGGTCGTATCCCTTTTCAGGAGCGAGCCTGCCAATAGCAATGAGGTTAATGGTACTTCCTGTCGGTCGTTCCTGAACCGGCGAAGGATCAGTTTCAACGGGATTATACACCACCCTTGACTTCGATTTCTTCACTCTGAAATGGCGGACCAGATCCTGTTGCATGTATTCCGACTGGCAGATAATCGTGTCAAGGTTATTATAAAAATGCTTGTATAAAAAATCGAAAATTTTCGGAAACTTCTCATCCCTGTTCCTTGAACTGAGGATACTCGACTCGCGGCCGATAAATTTTGTTCGTCGTGGCAACAGGGGTCGCATCAGGGCAATCAGGATATTGAGCGGACCGAGCGTGGAAAACACAACATCGGGTCTCCTTCGCCAGATCGTCGAAAAAATCGTAAAAACCGATGCTATAATTCGGGAGTGGTCTTTCCTGATTACATCGATATCGGCGGGCAATTGACTTACGAACTCGCCCTGACTGTACAGCAAGAGCAAGGAGATCGAAAACTTATTTCTGTCGAAATTTCTTAACAGGTGTATAGAGACTCTTTGTGCGCCACCCGCGTCCAGGCTGGGTATGATGTAGAGAAGTCTTATTTTCGAATTCAAGCTCCGGTATCGTTAATGACGTTGAGTAGTCTGTTTCTGAAGTGCTGTGAACATTATTATTAAACTGACCGCGTTGTTTCAAAGATCAAACGGTTAGGTGTGCTATCATTCCTGCCGTACGTGATCAGGATCGCGGTGGCGAACAATTACCGGCCGGTCTGGCTCTTCGTTTCCAGGTTGACCTATCCCTTGAGAAACCTTTTCAGTTTTGTGAAAAAAGTTTTAGGATCCTTTATCTTTTTTACTTTGGTATAAATCCTGCTGACAGAACTGGACGTCAGATTCACCACATAACCGACACGCCCTCCAGATTTTGCCTGGTTCAGTGAGTTTAAGCCGTCCGGGTACTTGCTGCTGATCTGCCTGTCGGGGTACTTCAGATGATTCCACAGCTCGAGGTGCTTCATCGCATAGTCATGCCACGTCCAGGTAGCGACAGCGTCAATGAGCTTTCGCCGCTCCCGGGACAACGAATCAAAGACAGCGACCAGCTCGTGGGTTTCATTGAAGGGATGAACGATCCCATCAGGTGCATCCAGGTGGTAACCCTGCGGCGTTACGATGGTTTTCACGCCTGCGGCCAGCGCATCGACAAAACCCATTGAGCCTTCATCCTGACCCAGGTACAAATAGTAATCAAGCGACGGAACAAGCTTAACGTACTCCTGATAGTTGAAATCGGGATAGTACAATACTTCAAAACCCAGCTTGCGAATTCGGGCTATTATGTCGTCCCAGCCCATCCCCATAATGGTGAACTTAAAATCTTCCGGCGAGATCCTTTCACAAAGGCTCAGCAGCATACCTTCTCTCTTGCAACCATCAGGCTGTACCTTGCTGGTAATCCCCATCGTGTATTTTTTCGGCTGGATAACACCGTCGTGTGCGGGGTTGATGAAACAAAGTCTGTCCGGCGGTATACCTCCTGTAGCCAGCTCATCTGCCGTAGCTTTCGACATACAAATACCCAATTCCGCCACTTTGAGCTGTCGCTTTACGAGGTTCAGTTTTTTTACACTGTCTATGTGAGTTATCATCAACGTGTCGATGGAGCGGGAGTGCTTCAACTCATCGTAGTCGAGATAAATGATATGATGGTTAACGTCGGCTGTTTCATCGATTGTGTTACCGATCTCGGATTCGACACCGAGTTTCAAAAGCTCTTCATGAAGGCGCTTTGCGAACTTGCCAAGGATCCAGGCATTTACATCCTCATAGGAAACGATCCGGACACGCATATCAGGATAATTTTTTAGCTACCATGCTGATGTTCCAATCCATAATTGACAGTTCCTTATCCATTTGCATAAACGGGGAAGTATAGAGTATTTCAAATCTGTTGGATCGCAGAAGGTTTCTCATTTCCGAAAAATAGTAGTAATGCAAATGATGCATTTCCTCAAATTCAGATGCTTTAAGTTTATCCTTAAAAAACATACAAGTGAACTTCACAAAGGCATCCTGGTTGATCTGGTCGAGGCTGGTTTCCGATATCCGTAAAATCTCCGTATCACCGGAAGTTTTGCGGAGGACTTTTACGGGGGAATAGTTCTTCACTACCGAATTACCGTTCCAAAAATCAAAAATAAACAGGCCATCGTCGTTCAGCAGGTTATGGATATTGCCGAGCGTCTTATTCTGGTCTTCGTATGTCGTAATGTAGTTGACAGCGGAAAACATGGAAATGACAACATCAAACTTCCCGTCTATCTGATCCGATGTTTGAAACGAATGGTTGTAGAATTTGATATCGGTTTTCTTTTGCCTGGAAGTTTCAACAGCAATCTCGATCATCGACTTCGATATATCGCTTCCGGAAAGGCTTCCGTATTTCTTCTTATACAGTTCCTGTAAATGTTTGCCGGTTCCACAGGCGAGGTCAAGCAACCGGGTGTTGCTCTTTTCCTTCGTGAGGAATTTGCTGATCAGCGTATCGATGTAATACGACTCCGCAGTATAGTCTTTATCTTTATATAGAAGGTCGTAGAAGGCTGCGTAAGCATTAAACTGCGTGCTTGATTCCATTTTCTATTTTAAAATTTTCTTGAGCTCATCACAGACGACATCAATGTCAGCCGGTTTTAATGCCATCCCGCTAGGCAGGTAGAATCCCCGCCGGGCAATATTTTCCGCGACCGGATATTTCTCATTGATGAATAAGCCCATTTTGTGGAACACGGGTTGCTCATGCATCGGCCAGAAAAAAGGCCGCGTGCCGATCTTGCTCTGACCCAGCTTTTTCATTGCACCCTCGGCATCGAACGGTATTTCCGCGTTCAAAACAATGGCGTACACCCAATAAATGTTTTCCGACCCGTTTTTTGATTCCAACGGCAACTGAATTCCTTTGGTATCCTTAAGCAATGAATTGTATTTTCTACCCATTGCTCTTTTCTTACCGACGAACTCGTCCAAACGTTCCAACTGTGCTACACCGAGTGCGGCCTGAAGGTTCGTCATCCTGTAGTTCGATCCCATCTCATAATGGAGAAATCGTTTTTCCGGAATAAAACAAAGGTTGCGCAGTGACCGGCACTTGTCTGCAAGTTCCTGGTCGTTGGTAACAATCATTCCGCCTTCACCGGTTGTGATATGCTTGTTCGGATAAAAGCTGAATGTGCTGATATCGCCAAAGCTTCCGATAGGCTTGCCTTTATAATACTGACCGTGCTGCTCCGCCGCGTCTTCTATTACCTTCAGATTGTGTGCCTTGGCCAGTTGAAGGATAGGATCCATATCAACCGGTAGACCATAAATATGGACGACCATAATGGCCTTTGTTTTCGCCGTTATTTTCGCTGCGATCTCATTCACATTCATATTCCAATCATCGGGATTGGAATCGACGAGTACCGGCGTAGCACCGGCCTTAATAATCGCGGCTGCGCAGGAAATAATGGTGAACGTCGGCATAATTACTTCGTCACCTTTTCCAATACCCAATGCCAGGACTGCCGCGTCCAGCGCAACGGAACCGTTACAGACGGCAATTCCGTGCTTTCTTCCGACAACGGCTGCCATTTTCTCTTCAAATTCCTTGATGAACGGACCTTCCGACGAGATCCACCCCGTATCGATACATTGGTTCAGGTATTTTTTTTCGTTGCCGTCTAATAGCGGCTCGTTAACTGGGATCATCTTAAAAATGCGTTTTATCAGCTTCGACACCGTTATATGGACCCTGCTTTACTTCCAGCATTTCGCAGTCTTCAAGCATCTCGAAACCGTGACCTCCTGAAGCCAGAAGGATAACATCGCCTGCGGACAGCACAACGTCCATGATGTGCTTCAATTCGTGATCGTATAAATTCACTTTTACTTTCCCTTTGCGGATCACCAGTACTTCCTGCGTGTAGTGTACCTCTCTGACCACCTTGTTATGGAAGTGGGGTTTGATGTATCCTTGCTTGGCATACTTGATAATTCCCAATTGTTGGGAATAAGATCCGGGCGTGAAGAATTCTGTCGCAGCAGGGCTGTAGGTCCCTCTGATGATGTGGCAGATCGGAACGGTGTTATCCTTGTCGTAAACCACTTCTACGCCTGGTGAAATCTGTTTTATCATGGCTAAAATATTTATTCAATAAAATAAAAAATCCTCCAAAACTAGTCAATGGGGCGGAATCCATCAAAAATAATTTTTAACGATATTAATAATCTCTTTGGAATTACGGGGCTTAAACACAAACGACAGGATCGCCAAGTATACACAGAGTGCAACAAAGACGCTCCCCCCGGTACTTATGACAGTATTTAATTTAAGCCCGCTCAATCCGCTGTAGGTCAAATGAGCTGAGATCCCACATAGCGCTGCTGCGACAAATAGTTTTAATACATCACTTAAGTCATGCCTGAGGGAAATCAGTTTTACGTGTAGCAAAGTAACGATTAGAAGTATCAAAGTGAGTCCCATACTCAGAGTTAATGCAGTCGCAAGCCCACGGTAAGAGTAATTCAAGGAAAGAAAATATGCAGCTACAATATATGTCAACACTTCTATACTACTAATGACAGCAACTGAAATAGTCCGTTTGGTTATATAGAATATTTTCACGATTAAATTGGCAAGGCTCCCAAAAATAAACGCCCCCATCAGTATGGATAAGGTGAGCGACACCGCGGCTGTCGCGGTGCTATTAAATTCTCCTCTTTCAAATAAAATTTCGACAATGGGATATGCCAGAGCAATGATCACTGATCCAATGGGTAACGTGATAAACAATATCAGTCGAAATCCTTTTGATAAGTAATCATTAAGTCTGACACTATCGTTGTCCGACCATGCCTCGGACATTAAGGGATAAAATGTTGTTGTTATACTTCCGGAAGCTATGCTCGCCAACAGCAAATATATCTGACTTCCATATCCCAGGTAAGATATGCTTCCAGGGGGAAGGTTTGATGCAACTATTCTTTCAACAATTGTAGTCAATCTGTAGACTGCGCCGGATAAAAAAAGAGGCATACTCAATTTTAACAGTACAAGTGTGTTCCTGTTTATAAATAATACAAAACTTTTTATCACCATCCCATTTAGTATTTTAATCAACAGGATAGTCATTCCTAACACCGATCCAACAAGAGCACCTACAGCAAGGCTTTTTATTCCATAGTCAGCGAATACGATTACAAACAGGAATGAAACAACCGGCGTGATTATCGGGTTTAAAGCAGGAAGCAAAAATCGATTTTCCGTGTGGTAAAAAATAGCTAAGAAACTTGACAGCGACTGAAAGATCACCGTAAAGATCAGGATCTCAAATAGCTGCCTCGTCAAAATTAGCTGGTCTCCCGTAAAGCCTGGTGCGATCCATGAGACGATATCGTCCGAAAACATAAACCCGCAAGCCGCAATAGAAGTTAACAATGCTGTACATAATCCAAGCATGTTACTTATTAGCTTGTTCACTTCCTTCAAATCATTCTTCCTTTTATAGTCGACAAAAAAGGGGAGAATAACGGTGGTAAATGAACCAAGAAATAATGTCACGATATATGTCGGCACAACAATGGCCGAAAAGTAAGCGTCTCTTTCTGTGTTTGCTCCGAAGTAATAGGCAATTACCATCTGGCTGACAAAACTGACGGCCACCAAGACCAGCGAAAGAGTAGTAACGACTACATTCGATTTAATGAATTTTCTCGCGTCGGAATTCTTCATCATCAGGACCAATTGTCTCTGTAGGTCGATCTCCGCCACATTTCTTGATTCAAAAGAAACTTCATTTGAGCCGTAGCTTATTCTGATATGAGATAGGTGCTGATATTAGCTTAAATGTCAGCACGTTCTAAAGCCTGCAAAAGTAACAAATTTCCATCAACTCCTACCCTTGTCCCCAGTGGAAGACAATCGATCTCCCAAGGTTGCTAAATTTAGTTCCTGAGACGGTCAATTCAATAATCCGATTCATTTCCAAGAACACTGGCTCGATCGAATTAGCCGACTCGGATGTCTGTTAAAATCATCCCACCTTAAGTTCTCCCAGGCACGACAACAGGCTTTTATGCCAATGCGGAATGTCGATAGCAAAAGACGTTTTCAAACCGGTTTTATCCAGGACCGAAAATTTCGGCCTGACCGCAAGCGTTTTATATTCTTCGGTTGTAATCGGTTTCACCCTGCAGGGAAGCTTGTAATACCCGACAATGAATACCGCCAGGTCATACCAGGAAATTACACCTTCATTCGTATAATGGTAAATTCCGGGCTTGTCCTGTTCTCCGGTTGTGATCTTGTTCACCATCCGGAGAATCGTATCCGCCAGGTCCCTTGCGTAGGTGGGTGACCCGATCTGATCATACACCACACCCAGCGTATCTCGTTCATGAGCCAGCTTGGCGATCGTTTTCACAAAATTCTTTCCAAAAGTCGAATAAACCCATGCGGTCCGTATGATATAGGCATCCTTCATCAATTTTAATACATGCTGCTCTCCCGCCAGTTTCGACTTGCCATAAACGGATAACGGGTTCGGGCTGGCCGTCTCGGCAATGGGCTGATTCCCGGCTCCGTCAAAAACATAGTCAGTGGAAATATGGATCAGCCTTATTTTTTTTTCCAGGCAGATCCCCGCGATCACCCGGACTGCATCCGAGTTGATCCGGTAAGCAAGGGTGCTGTCTTCCTCCGCCTTATCGACAGCCGTATACGCCGCGCAGTTAATAACAAAATCGAATTTTTTCCCGTCGAAAAAACGATGAATAGCGCTTTCATCACCCAGGTCCATCTCCTCCAGGTCAACAAATGTGAACTGATACGGGGTTGACGGCGAGAGGTATCTTACCTCACTGCCCAATTGGCCTTTAGAACCGGTAACCAGAATTTTCATCGTCAGAATTTAAAATGTGCGTCGGCGAGCGGGGGATTTTTCGCGTCCTTGTCAGACAGAACTACCAGGTGCAACGGAATGCCCCAATCGATTTCAAGGACCGGGTCGTTGTACAGGAGACCACCTTCAGCTTCTTTATTATAATAATTATCACATTTATACAGGATCTCGGCTGACTGGGAAAGGACGGAAAACCCGTGAGCAAATCCTTTCGGTACATAAAGCTGCTTCTTGTTTTCGGCAGACAACTCGATCGTATAGTTCTTTCCGAACGTAGATTCTTCCCTTCGAAGGTCCACCACTACATCCAGTATCGAACCGGCAAGAACACGAACCAGTTTTGTTTGCGCGTACGGAGCATTTTGAAAATGCAAACCCCGTATGACCCCCGCCGTTGAAAAAGACTGGTTATCCTGGATAAAGTCTGTCCTGAGTCCCAGCCCCGACAGCACTTTTTCATTGTAGGATTCCATAAAATATCCGCGATTGTCCTTGAACACCGCGGGTTCCAGGATATATAAGCCGTTGAATCCGGTCTCGCTTAGTTTCATATCAACGTGATATTGGTCGCTCGTTAATTATTTTCAAAAGATACTGGCCGTACCCGTTCTTTTCCAACGGCCTGGCCAGTTCACGTAGCTGCTCTCTTGTGATGTACCCCTTCCGGAAAGCAATCTCTTCCAGGCAGGCGATCTTTAATCCCTGCCGTTCTTCAATTGACTCCACAAAATTGGAGGCACTTAACAAAGACTGATGTGTCCCTGTGTCAAGCCAGGCCATACCGCGTCCCAGCAGTTTTACGGTCAGCGTTCCCTCTTCGAGGTACAATTTGTTAAGGTCCGTTATTTCCAGTTCTCCCCGGGGAGACGGCTTGACCTTCCTGGCCTTTTCAACAACCGTCTTGTCATAAAAATACAGTCCTGTAACCGCATAGTTGGACTTGGGGACTTTCGGCTTTTCTTCCAGCGATACCACCTGACCCTTTTCGTCGAAATCGACAACTCCATACCGCTCCGGGTCGCTTACATAATAACCGAATACGGTAGCCCCGCGTTGAAGTTTGGTACTTTCCTCCAGCAGGGTTGAAAAATTGTAACCGTAGTAAATATTGTCACCAAGTATAAGGGCGCACGAATCATCTCCGATAAATTCTTCTCCGATCAGAAAAGCCTGTGCGAGTCCGTCCGGCGACGGCTGTACTTTATACTGTAATGAAAGCCCGAATTGTGTTCCGTCACCCAGCAGGTTTTTAAATAGTTGTGTGTCGTTAGGCGTTGAAATGATCAGGATCTCCCTGATATTGGCCAGCATTAGCACCGATAACGGGTAATAGATCATCGGTTTGTCGTACACGGGAAGAAGCTGCTTTGAAATCGCTTTGGTGGCCGGATAAAGTCTGGTACCAGAACCGCCAGCCAGAATAATTCCTTTCATGTTTTAACGGATTGAGAAGTGAATCGTATGGAAGCTAATAAGAAACAAACTATAAAATATTCTGTCAACCGAATTATTATATGTACCGACAAAGCCACCACTGTTTCTGCAACTATCCCACGGATCAATGTTTCTTCGCTGCGGCGTCAAATGATCTGCAAATGTAAGGAATCGCACGGAATGGACAGGGGTTTTTGAATGTTGTGAAAAAAACGGCGTTCCAGCGCAATATCCAGCCGTCAATTGTACTACTTACCAGCGGACGCCAGCCTCCTGATGAGGTTCACTGCAAACAGCGATTTTGTCTTCATAACAAACAGTACCCTGGTCTTGCTGCTTAACACGTCAAACAGGTAGGAAGAGCAGCATTGCGAGATCAGTGTTGCAACGGCTGCGCCGACAGCCGCATACCGCGGGATGAGTATAAAATTTAAGACAATGTTGATCACGGCGCCGGTAGCTGTCCTCGCAAAGGTTTTTACCTGCAAATTTTCAATGATGTAGAAGTTTGAACTGGCTGAACCAAAAAAAACGAAAACGGCAGTCCATATATGGATCGCCAGAATAACAGCCGCGTCCTTGTACTGGTCTCCATAAATAATGTGGATAATCAGGTCGGAGGTGAACGTAACAAAAATGGCCAGGGCTGCACTGATGAAAAACAGGACATCAAACAGTTTCTGACTTCTCCGAAAATAAACTTCATCGCTTATTTTTTTGGCTTCGATGATGGAAGGAAAAAGGGAGGTGCTGATGATTCCGGGAATAAAATACCATATCTCGGATAACTTCAATGCGGCCGAGTACGTACCGACCGCAAAATTTCCGATAAGCTCTCCCAGCATGATCTGGTCTATCCTCATGTAGATGGTGACCATGAAGCCCGCAAAGATCAGCGGCCAGCTCCTCGACAAAAGCTTTGTTGCCAACGCCCGGTCAATTCGAATGGACAGATGTTGCTTGCTGATCTTCCGGTAGGATACCAGCATGAAGCCGCCTGCCACAAATACTTCCAACGCCATGATGACGGCAAATGCCATCAAAGGCGCCTTTGCCAGGATCAGTCCGACCTTGCAAAGGCTCATAAATATGTAAGCCAGGCTTTGGGTAAGAACGGATATCTTCGATTTGACCTGCGATTGATAGTAAAAATCAATAGTGCTCATCGACTGAGCGATAAGCGTGAGCGCGAGGATCACGCCGATGTAAAAAACATACAGGTCATCGTGCTTCAGATAATAAAACACGGCCAGGCAGATGACATACGATACCGATCCGGAAATCAGTCTCATGGAAAACACCGTCGACATTATGGTGGATGTCTTATTGGGGTGCTCAACGATCTCCTTGACGATCATGCTGTCGAGGCCGAGCGCGGCAAAAGAGGCAAACAACCCGATAGTCGCCATCAGGTAGTTGATCGAGCCGTATTGTTCCGGTCCAAGATAACGGGCGACCCAGGCGCCAACTACCAACGCCATGCCCATTCGGAATACCCGGTCAAAAAACAGCCAACCGATGTTCTTGAGGATCTTCTTGGATTCGGTAGTGACGAACCTGTTTATCTCTTTTAATACGTATTGATACATCTGCCGGACCCGGTTCTTTAAACTGATTTTCCTGAGAATACCCTTACCCAGGTTTTATACGATAACACTATTACGAATCTTAAATACCAGATCGATCGACGGCTTGGCATCATCAATTCCGAATCCTTTGCCTTCCAGGATCTCGGCATAACTCTTTGTATGCAGATCCGTAAAACCTTCGCTGAATTCAATTTCTTCCCCTCCCATCGTCAGTGAACGGTAGGTCCGTTTACCGGCCTTCTTTACTTCTTCGGGTAAATGGTCGTAACTGATACTCAAAAACCAATTCACCCGCGCGTTTTCCAGTTCCAGGAATCCGGACGCGCTGTCCGCGTCCAGGCGAGATACCGTTACACTTTTTACAGCCCCAAAGATCCAGATCAACATATCGAAAAAATGGATGCCAATATTAGTGGCAATTCCACCGGCCTTTGCGTCGTCACCCTTCCAGCTGCTCTGATACCAGTTACCTCGAGACGTGATATAGCTCAGTTCCACATCGTGCACGACATTCTTCGGGCCGTTTTGTATCTTATCACGTAACGCAATTATCGTAGGATGAAGCCTCAGCTGAAGAATTGTATACACTTTTTTTCCCGTCTCCTTTTCAATGTCCTTCAACGCGTCGAGGTTCCAGGGATTCAAAACAATTGGCTTTTCACAGATCGCATTTGCGCCGGTCCGTAAAGCAAACCGGATATGTGAGTCATGCAGGTAATTGGGAGAGCAGATGGATACGTAATCGATGCTTTCGCCCCGTCTTTTCAGTTTGTCGACGTGTCGGTCAAACCGTTCAAATTCAGTAAAGAAATCGGCATTGGGAAAATAAGAATCCAGGATGCCCACGTTATCGTGCTTGTCCAGTGCGGCTACGAGGACATTTCCCGTCTCCTTTATTGCCTTGAAGTGCCGCGGAGCGATGTAGCCCGCTGCGCCTATAAGTGCGAAGTATTTCATTTTTTATAAGTTAAAATCCCAGGCGCCCGGTGCCGGGCCGACCCGCAAACCTACTGGATTAATCCGGACTTTCTCCGACTGACCGCTTTCAGACTTTGGAAACGCGGCCGTTCACAAGTCTATATTGCTCTTTGCTTTCTTCACAGGTAGCCAAACCGTCTTTGTTAAAATTCAGTTTGTGCCCGTACTCACTCATCCACCCCGTCTGCCGCCCGGGGTTGCCGATGACAAGCGCATAATCGGGTATACTCTTCGTGACCACCGCGCCGGCACCGACAAACGCATATCTCCCGATATCATGGCCGCAAACCACCGTGGCGTTTGCCCCTATGGTTGCACCTTTCATCACGAGGGTCTGGGCATACTGATTTTTTCTGTTTATGGCACTCCGCGGGTTTGTCACGTTGGTGAAGACCATCGAAGGTCCCAGAAAGACGTCGTCTTCACATTGAACACCGGTGTATATCGACACGTTGTTCTGTACTTTTACATTACGGCCCAATATCACACCCGGCGATATGACTACATTCTGACCGATGTTACAATCCTCGCCGATCCTGCAACCGGGCATGATATGGGAAAAGTGCCAGATCCTGGTCCCCTTCCCGATCTCGCTTCCTTCGTCAATAACAGCCGTGGGGTGCGCGTAATACTCTTTTGCGGTATCCATCTCCTAGAAGAATTTTTTCGTGGTGGTCGTGATATAGTCCAGTTGCTCCTGGCTCATTTCCGTGTGGACCGGCAGCGAAAGCACAGTTTTGGAAAGCCTTTCCGTTATGGGAAAAGACCCGACACCAAAGGCCGGTCGATGATAAGCCTTTTGCAGGTGAAGGGGTACCGGATAGTAGATCATGGATGGGATCCGATGTTCCGACAGATAGTCCTTTAGGCGATCCCGGCTATCGTCCTTAACCCGGATGGTATACTGGTGGAATACATGACTTGAATTGAGGGACCGCCGGGGAATTTCAAGACCCTTAATCCCGGAAAGTTGCAGATCGTAATATGACGCTACCTCATTTCGTTTTCGCGTATACTCATCCAGGTATTTCAGTTTTACATTTAATATCGCCGCCTGCATGGTATCCAGCCGGCTGTTGACCCCTACCATGTCATGGTGGTATTTAACCTTTTGCCCGTGGTTGGCAATCATCCTGATTTTCTCCGCCAGATCGCTGTCATGGGTAAAAATAGCGCCGCCATCACCATAACAACCCAGGTTCTTGGATGGAAAGAAAGACGTGACACCGATGGTGCCGATTGTTCCCGCGTGTTGTGTCGTTCCGGACCGGAAGGTATATTCAGCACTCAACGCCTGGGCTGCATCTTCTATTATCGCAAGGTTGTGACGGGAGGCGATCTCAAGAATGGGCTCCATGTCGGCACACTGGCCGTACAGGTGAACCGGAACAATCGCCACGGTACGTGGTGTGATCTTGCTTTCCAGCTGCGCGACGTCGATGTTGAAAGTATGTTCATCCACATCGACGAAAACGGGTTGAAGCCTCAACAGAGCGAGTACCTCGGCCGTTGCAACATAGGTATGAACAGGGAGAATAACCTCGTCGCCGGGTTCAAAACCAAGGGCCATCATGGCGATCTGCAGGGCGTCAGTACCGTTCCCGCAGGGAATAACAAACGGCACTTTCAGGTAATCACCCAGCGCTTTCGCGAATTCATGAACATCTTTACCCTGAATAAATGCAGTTGATGTGAGAACGCCGGCAATCGCCTCATCTATTTCCCCTTTGATCCGGAGATATTGCGAGCGCAGATCCACCATTTGAATTTGATCCATACAAAACGTTCTGTCTGAGTGTTACAACCTTAGGATTTGATGTTCCTGATCTTCTTTTCCCACTGCCATGCATGAAGCAGCGAATCGTCGATAGAATACTTCGACTTCCAATTCAGCACCTTATTGACTTTTGTGGGGTCGGCATATACTTTTTCGACATCACCCGCGCGTCTTTCGCCGATCGAATAAGGCAGTTTCACACCGGTTACTTCAATGAATTTTTTCACCAGCTCCAGCACGGACACACCCACGCCGGTTCCAAGGTTAAAGATCTCGTATAACTTCTCTTCACGCCTCCCGGTTAAAAACTCCATCGCTTTCACATGGGCGATGGCCACATCGACAACGTGAATGTAGTCGCGGATACAGGTACCGTCGGGCGTGTTATAGTCCGACCCAAAAATGGTGACCTTATCCCGTATACCAGCCGCCGTCTGCGTCACATAGGGCACCAGGTTGTTGGGTGTGCCGATGGGAATTTCTCCCATCAATGTCGTCGGGTGTGCGCCTATCGGGTTAAAATACCGGAGGGAAACGACCCTGAATCCGGTGATGTAGGCATCTTCGAGGATCCGCTCGCACATTTGTTTGGTCGCACCATAAGGTGACTCAGCCCGTTTGAATGGCGCTCCCTCGTTCACAGGGATCTGGTCGGGTTGCCCATAGACGGTACATGATGACGAAAAAATAAGGTCTTTCAGTCCGTTCTCCTGCATAACCCTGAGCAGCGTCACGAGTGAACCGACATTATTTTCGTAGTAGTCCAACGGTTTTTGGACGGATTCGCCGACGGACTTATAAGCCGCAAAATGCAACACAGCGGTGATATCCGGAGAAGTGCGGAATACACGCTGCAGGAAATCCTTGTCACCACAATCTCCTTCAAAAAATTCAACCTTCTTATGAGTAAGTTTTTCAATGCCTTCGAGCAAGGTTCGATCGCTCTTCGAAAAGTTATCGACAATTACGGGTTCGTAGCCGGATGAAATCAGTTCCACGACCGTGTGCGCGCCGATGTAACCGGCTCCTCCGGTAACGAGTATTTTTCTGGGTGAATTCATTTAAGTGAAGTATTAAAATAAGGTTTATAATCGTGCCGTGATAAATTTTTTGTCCAATACACCTTTTACGTCGTAAACGACAGATCCATTGTGTTTGATGGCGGTCCAGTCGAGAGTTGTAAAGGCCTGGTGTCCGACGGCGAGAATGATGGCGTGGTATTTTTTGGTCAGTGTTTTCTTAAGGGAAAGCCCGTACTCGTGCTTCACCTCTTCGTCATCCGCCAGCGGATCATAGACATCAACTGATGTTCCGAAGCTTTCAAGTTCCCGGATCACGTCTACCACCCGGCTGTTTCGAATGTCGGGGCAATTTTCCTTAAAGGTGATTCCCAGGACGAGTACGTCGGCCTTATTGATGGGCAGATCATTTTGCGCCATCAGTTTGATTACGGCGTTGGCGATGTGGATACCCATGTTGTCGTTAATCCTCCGGCCGGAAAGGATGACTTCGGAATGGTAACCGAGGCTTTCCGCTTTATGCGTGAGGTAGTAGGGGTCTACGCCGATACAATGTCCACCTACGAGGCCTGGTTTGAAGGGCAAAAAATTCCATTTTGTACCCGCGGCTTCCAGTACCTCAAGGGTGTCAATACCCATCCTTTCAAAGATCAGGGCCAATTCATTAACAAAAGCAATATTGACATCGCGCTGGGAATTTTCGATGACCTTGGCTGCTTCCGCCACTTTGATGGAAGACGCCTTGTGAGTTCCCGCCTTAATGATCTTGCCATACAGGGCATCGACACGGTCGGCCACTTCGGGAGTGCTGCCGCTGGTTACCTTTTTTATCGTGCTTACACGATGTAATTTATCACCTGGATTTATGCGCTCGGGCGAATAGCCACAGTAGAAATCGCGGTTGAACGTCAAGCCGCTTATTTTCTCCAGGATCGGAACACAAACCTCCTCCGTACAGCCCGGGTAGACGGTCGATTCATAAATTACGACATCGCCTTTTTTCAACACTTTTCCCACGGTTCTGCTTGCGCTCTCCAGCGGCCGAAGATCGGGCTTCTTAAATTCATCGATCGGTGTGGGTACTGTGACAATAAAATATGTCACATCACGCAAGTCTTCGATTTGAGTCGAGTATGTGAGTTTCGCAGATGCTTTCATTTCTTCAGCATCGACTTCCCTCGTACGGTCATATCCCTTTTTAAGTTCTTCAATACGGTCTGTATTAATGTCGAACCCGATTACCGGCAGAACTTTCCCGAACTCTATCGCCAACGGTAGACCTACATAACCCAATCCAATTATGCCAATTTTTTCCATTTTGTTGCTTAATATTTATTTGTAGTAATCAAGATACCAGTCTATAAATTTTCCAATGCCCACTTCGATGGGAGTGGAGGGTTTGAAGTCAACTTCGCGGATCAGATCTTCCACATCGGCAAAAGTCTCCGGCACATCCCCTTCCTGAATGGGTAACAGATTCTTAATCGCCTTTTTTCCGATCTTTTCTTCAATGGCTTCTATAAAACGCAACAATTCGACGGGTTGGTTATTTCCGATATTAAAGATCCGGTACGGAGCGAAGCTTGTTGCCGGATCGGGTGACATCGCGTTCCAGTTTTTATTCGGCTGCGCTATTTTGGGAACCAGGCGTGCAATGCTTTCGACAATATCATCGACGTATGTGAAATCCCGTTTCATTCGGCCCTGGTTGTAGACATCGATCGGTTTCCCCTCCAGTATCGCCTTTGTAAATATGAACAGGGCCATGTCCGGCCTTCCGAATGGTCCGTAAACGGTGAAGAACCTTAAACCTGTTGTAGGCAAATCATACAGCGTGGAATACGTGTGAGCCATCAATTCATTGGCTTTCTTCGAAGCCGCGTAAAGCGAAATGGGATGATCAACGTTCTGATGAACTGAAAATGGCATCTTTTTATTCGCACCATAAACGGAACTGGACGAGGCGTATACAAGATGTTTTACCTTATTGTGTCTGCACGCCTCCAGGATATTCAGGAATCCGTGAAGGTTGCTCTCCAGGTACGCATGCGGATTCGTGAGGGAATAACGGACCCCGGCCTGGGCGGCAAGGTTGACGACGAAATCAAACTTCGACCGGTCAAAAATATTGCGTAAAGCAGGATTATCCGTAAGATCGATTTCCTCGAAACTGAAGTTGGATAACGTTTTAAGCGATGCCAGCCGGGCTTTTTTGAGGTTTACATCATAATAGTTATTGATGTTATCAAGTCCCGTGACACGGTATCCAAGGCCGCACAGTTTTTTTGAAAGATGAAAACCAATAAAGCCGGCTGCCCCGGTCACTAGAATAGAAGGATTTGAATGCATTGGGTGCTGGATAATTTAGGTCACAAAACTAACAGATTAGGGCGAATTTGTAATATTTTCTATTTTGCCGCCGAATAAGACCGCAGCCATGCCAGAGCAGAAAAATAATGATGAGATCGACTTAATTGCACTCCTGCTCAACGCTGTCAATATTTTCCGGGCGAACTTCTGGTTGATCCTTATATATTTTCTCGTCGGGTCCGCTTTGGGTGTGACCTACTATTTCAGTTCAAAGAAAGTTTTCGAAAGTAAAATGATCGTAAGCTCAAACATCCTGACGAAGACTTACGGCGTGCGGATCGCCGAAAACATGAATCTCTATTTATCCGAAAAGAACCGCACCGAACTGGCCGGCAGGCTCGGGATTCCCGAACAATCCCTGGATAAATTACGCCACGTAAAAATCGAGAGCCTTAATGAAAATGACGACCAGAAGGAAAGTGACAGATTCCTGATTACGGTAGAGGTCTATGATCCCGGGATATTACCCGAGCTTCAGAATGGTTTTGTCCATTACCTGGAAAATAACGAGTTCGTAAAAGTACGGGTCGCTCAAAACACGGCGTACCTGAAGCAGATGATCAGGGATGTGGAGAATGAAATCAGCGACATGGAGGAATTCAAATCTAAAATATATAGCGGCGATTTTTTTCAAACCGTAAAAGGTAACGTGATGTTCGACCCAACCACGGTAAATTCCAAAATCCTCGACCTCAAGGAGAAAAAACTTACCTATCAGAATTCTTTGGCACTGAGCAACAGTGTTCAGGTGATCGAAGGATTTACAAAATTTGAAAACCCGACCAAACCGAAACTTTCAATCTCCCTCGCAGCCGGTTCGTTTATCGGCCTGGTTTTCGTCGGCATCCTCATCGCCTACAAGTCTATCCGTAAGCTGCTTCGCATCGCTGACGCCGCGAAAAAACAATAGCCATGGTGCTGAAACTCATCCAAAAAGAGTTTACGCTCGAACTCCGCCGTAAAGCGGTGATCTCCGGTATCGGCCTCTATCTCTTCAGCCTTATTTTCATCTGTTACCTGACCTTTAGCCTTCGCCAAAACTCCATCAACGAAGCTACATGGTCCGCATTGTTCTGGCTCGCCATCCTTTTTTCCGTCATCAACAGTGTTGCCAAAAGCTTTATAGGAGAAAAGAAGGGTATTTCCATTTACTACTACTCCGTCGCCAGCCCACAGGCCATCATTCTTTCCAAAATTATATACAATACCATCCTGACTCTTTTGCTCTCCCTGGCCGGATTCCTCCTGTTCACACTTTTTATTGGTAATCCTGTTCAGGATATCCCCCTATTTATCCTGACACTGGTACTGACATCAATCGGATTCTCCGCGTCGCTCAGCCTGATCTCGGGAATTGCCGCTAAAACCAACAACAGCAATATCCTCATGGCTGTACTCAGTTTTCCCGTCATCATCGCACTCCTGCTTATGGCGATAAAAATCACAAAAAATGTGCTCGACGGCCTGGAGCGGTCCGCGAGCCAGGATGAACTCCTAAACCTCTTTGCAATAAATTGCATTCTCACAGCCCTCGCATATATTCTGTTCCCCTATATTTGGCGCAGTTAAATTCACATGCGGATGAAACCTTTTTTTCAGCCGCCCGTCCCATTCATTCATGAAGACCTGGCTTAAAATACTCGCCGTCGTTTTGCTTTTTTATGTCCATCTGGGGGGAATGCTTTTCGACGTCCCCCGGCTGAATATCCTCAATGAAACGATCCGGGCCCTGTATTTTCATGTTCCTATGTGGTTCGGCATGGTGCTGCTTTTTCTTTTGTCTGTTTATTATTCTGTTCGCTACCTTTTGACCCCGGCGGCCGGGTTCGACAGGTTTGCTGTAGAATACGCCAATGTCGGACTCGTGTTTGGCATACTTGGCATGCTTACCGGTATGTTGTGGGCAAATTATGCCTGGGGATCGCCCTGGCATGGTGATCCGAAGCAGAACGGAGCGGCCATCGCACTCCTCGTATACCTGGCTTACTTTGTATTACGCGGATCGGTTGAGAACGATGAGCAAAAGGCCCGCCTGAGCGCCGTTTATAACATTTTCGCATTCGCCGCTATGGTCCCCCTCATCTTCATCATACCGCGGATGACCAGTTCCATGCACCCGGGAAACGGCGGAAATCCCGCTTTTAATATGTACGACCTGGACAGCAAGATGCGGCTGATCTTCTATCCGGCGGTAATCGGCTGGTTTCTGATCGGGATATGGATCGTCGCTTTGCGTGTAAAGGTAAAATCGATAGAAGAAAAAATACTGGAAATAGAAAATGAAAAGACTTATTAAAAGCATTTTAGCAGCCGTTCTCCTCTTCAGCTCACTGTCAGGCAGTGCTCAATCGGAGGTACAAATGGCGGACGGCATGCGCGCCGAGGGGAAGATCTACGTGGTAGTCGCCATTATCCTTATCGTCCTGGGCGGGCTTATTTTTTACCTGTTTATGCTGGATAGAAAGGTTAAAAAACTGGAAAATCTCCTTTCATCAAAAAAATCACACGGTAACTAGCCGCCGCCTCTTTTTTCAGCAAAAAGTCCAGATTTGTGGGCTTTTGTGTCTAATTTTGACGGTCATTTTTTGGGGAGATATGAAAAAATCGCACATTTTAGTTTTAGTGGTTATTGCGGCAGCGATCGCCATTATCGTTTCCACCGCGGGTGACGCCAGTACCTACGTTGGTTTTGACGAAGCCCTGTCAATGTCGACGGCGGGGAATAAAAAAGAGATCCATGTGGTGGGGGAACTGAAGAAGGACGCCACCGGAAGTATTACCGGAATCGAGGAAGGAATCGATAAGGTGTCGTTTTCGTTCGTGATGGTGGATGATCAGGGAAAAGAGCAAAAGGTTATATACAACCAGCCTATGCCTTCCGATTTTACCCGTTCTGAAAAAGTGGTCGTCGTAGGCAGCTATGACCATGACGTTTTCAGAGCAAGCAAGATCCTTTTGAAATGCCCATCGAAATACCAGGAAGAAAAGATAAATGTATAGCGGCATTGGCCGGCACATGGTGAAAACTAATCCTTTTCTCCATGGACTTAAAATCTTAAACAGCGATCATGCATTATTTCGTCGGTGACCTGGGTCACCTTTTTGTTATTACTTCGTTTATCACCGCGTTTGTTACCGCATTTGCCTATTATAAGGCGACTACCGTTTCATCGCTGGAGTCTAAATCATTCTGGCTACAGAACGGCAAGGCCGGATTCTATGTGCATGCAGCATCTGTTCTTGGCATATGCATCACGTTGTTTGTCATCATCTCCAACCACTATTTCGAATATCATTACGCCTACAATTATTCCGACAAGAAACTACCTACCTACTACCTGATCTCCACTTTCTGGAACGGACAGGAAGGCAGCTTCATGCTATGGATGTTCTGGCATGCCGTGTTAGGCATCGTGATCATTCATACGAACAAATTCTGGGAAGCCCCTGTGATGACCGTCTTCGCCCTCGTGCAGGCATTTCTGGCATCGATGATCCTGGGAGTTGTTATACCGGGTCTGGATTTTAAGATCGGAAGTTCACCCTTTATCCTGCTCCGGGATGCCATGCGTGAGGCCCCGATTTTTGCAGCCCAGCCTGAGTTCATACCGAAAGACGGGAATGGCCTTAATCCGTTGCTGCAGAACTACTGGATGGTTATCCACCCTCCAACGCTGTTCCTGGGGTTCGCCACCACACTGGTGCCCTTTTCATTCTGCCTGGCCGGGCTTTGGCTCAGGAAATACCGCGACTGGGTGCGACCGGCCCTCCCCTGGGCGCTGTTCAGCGGTGCTATCCTCGGCCTGGGTATTCTGATGGGTGGATACTGGGCATACGAAACATTAAATTTCGGAGGCTATTGGAACTGGGATCCGGTGGAAAACGCTGTGTATGTCCCCTGGCTCATCCTCATCGCTTCGATCCATACAATGATCACTTACAAAAACAGCGAAACCGCCCTCAAAGCGTCCATCATTCTGGTTATCGCCGTATTTGTTCTCATCCTTTATTCAACATTCCTGACCCGGAGCGGTGTACTCGGGGATGCTTCCGTTCACTCGTTTACCGATCTCGGCCTCTCGGGACAACTGCTCATCTACCTGTTATTCTTTACACTTATTGCTGTAGCCCTCGCGATATATCGGTGGAAAGAAATTCCATCCTCGGAAAAAGAAGCTTCCATATACTCCCGTGAATTCTGGATCTTTATCGGCGCCGTAACCCTCTGCCTGATGGGGTTCCAGGTACTGATGCCAACTTCCATTCCCGTATGGAATAAAATAATCGGGCTGTTCGGAGGTACGTCGAACCTCGCGCTGCCTGCGGATCAGATCACATTCTACTCGAAATTCCAATTGTGGTTTGCCGTAGTTGTCGGTTTTCTCTCGGGCATCGGCCAGTTCTTCTGGTGGAAGAAGATCGATAAAGAACAACTTATAAAAGAACTTACCACGCCCGCGCTGATCGCACTGGTTCTTTTCGCGGCAATCATTACCCTGGGGAAAGTCTATACCTTCCCCTATATCATTTTAACCCTTGCCGGTATCTTTACGCTTGTTGCCAATGCCAAGATCCTCCTTTCTCTCCTGAAATCGAGCCCCGGCCTTTCCGGCGGTGCGGTGTCGCACATCGGTATCGGTATGATGCTGGTGGGTGTCATGTTTTCAGCCGGTTACTCGAAAGTTGTTTCCCTGAATAACACCGGAATGATGATCTCCAAGGAATTCAGCGAGGACTTCAACCGCGACAACCTCCTCCTGTTCGTGAATGAGCCCAGGAGCATGTGGGGTTACGAAATCGAATACCGGGGAGAAAGACTGGAACCCAGGTATCATTCAGGCTTCATTCGCAAGAGCGATACAGAACAAACAGACGACCGCGACAAGGTTATCGCCAAATTTGACATCCAGGTGGGAAAGGAAAAGTATAAGGCAAAAGATACCATCGATATTCACGGCGAGAATACATTTTACGAAATTGAACTGCGCCGGGGAAGCAAAGCGTACACGCTGTATCCGCGCGCACAGATCAACCCGGAAATGGGTGGACTCCTGGTATCTCCGGACATTTACAGAACCGTTTCTGCCGATTTGTACACCCACGTTTCTTCCGTGATGAAACCTTCTGAGGAAGAAGAGTGGAGTAAGCTCGAAGAAATACGGGTGAAACTGGGTCAGGAATTTTTTGCCAACGACTATGTCTCGGTTCTTGAATCCGTCGACCGTGTTTTCGAAGTTGAAGGTATTGAGTTGACGAACGAAGATGTAGCGGTTAAGGCGAGGATAAGGATCCAGGGTGAACAGGGTGAATATTTTGCAGAGCCTTTGTTCCTGATCAAGAACAAGATGGTGGGCCGCATTCCCGATGACGTACAGGACCTGGGGTTGAGGTTCGCGTTGATGAACATTCACCCGGAAGCAAATGAATTCAGTGTAGGTATAAACACGCGTCAAAAGGACTGGGTGGTGATCAAAGCCCTTGAGAAACCATTTATCAATGTACTCTGGATTGGTACGCTGGTGCTGATGGTTGGTTTTGGACTAGCCATGACGCGCCGCATCCGCGAGTTCAGCAAAATGAAAGAAAAGGGACTGGAATAGCGCCCGCCATTTACAATACACTCAATCCGTTCCAATCGCGGCAGCATACCACTCGCTGAAAAAATTACCATCTCAGGATTGTATTCTGTACATTCCGGAAACTTAAACGTATGAGAAATATTCCTGCCTGCCTGATCCTGTGTTCTGTGGCGAGCGTTGCATGGGCGCAAAAAAGCAAACCCGAAGTTGCTTCCGCGATCGATGCCAAGTACACCACGTATTCGGCGATCGCAAAAAAAATATGGGACTATTCCGAAGTTGGTTATAAAGAAGTAAAAAGTTCCGAGCTGTTACAGGAGACGTTGGCGAAGGCGGGTTTCAAAATTGAAAAAGGCGTTTCAGGAATTCCTACCGCTTTCGTTGCAACGTACGGGTCCGGGAAACCTGTGATCGCGATCCTTGGGGAATACGACGCACTTCCGGGTATTTCACAGGAAGCTATCCCGGAGGTAAAACCCATACCGGGCAAGGCAGCCGGGCACGCCTGCGGACATCACTTGTTCGGAACAGCTTCAGCCGCTGCAGCGATCGAGGTAAAAAACTGGCTCATTGCAAATCACAAGACGGGAACCTTGAAGTTCTATGGTACTCCGGCAGAAGAAGGTGGAGCCGGTAAGGTTTACATGGTTCGCGATGGACTCTTCAAGGATACAGATGTCGTATTGCACTGGCACCCGGGGTCTGAGAACAGCGCTGAAACAGGAAGCACACTTGCAAACAAAAACGGCAAATTCAGATTTTACGGTATAGCTTCCCATGCTTCTGCCTCGCCGGAGCGGGGCCGGTCATCGCTTGATGCCGTTGAGGCTATGAATGCCATGGTGAATATGATGCGCGAACACGTGACACAGGAAACCAGAATTCATTATGTGATCACCCGTGGCGGCGAAGCGCCGAATGTCGTTCCCGCTTTTGCTGAAGTATATTACTACGTGAGGCATCCGAGGCCGGATGAAGTCAAGGCTGTCTGGGAACGTATTGTGAAGGCAGCACAGGGTGCGGCAATGGGAACTGAAACGAGGGTCGAGGTGGAGGTAATGGCCGGTGTCTATAACATGCTTCCCAACGAAGTTCTGGCAAAAATTATGGATAAGAACCTCCGCAGCGTGGGAGGATACACATATTCCGAAGCGGAAAAAGAATTCGCGGTCAGGATCCAGCAGTCCCTGTCCGGCAAAATACCTCCCCTGGAGCGGACGAATGAAATCGAACCGTACCAGATAAAAGATGGCGTGGCATCCACAGACGTAGCCGATGTGAGCTGGGTGGTACCAACGGTTGGTCTATCAACTGCGACATGGGTACCGGGAACTCCTGCACACAGCTGGCAGGCCGTTGCCGCCGGCGGTACATCGATCGGTTATAAAGGTATGATCGTGGCAGCCAAAGCGCTGGCCTTTACCGCCATGGACCTGTTCGAATCGCCTGAAGCGATCGAGTTATCATGGAAGGAACTTCGCGAGAAACGGGGTGAAAATTTCAAGTATGAAGCATTGCTGGGAGACCGGAAGCCTGCCCTTAATTACCGGGATTAGATAAAGACGGATTTACGGCGCGAAGTTATGCCATCAGTTTTCCGATGAGGTCATCCACGCTGATGCCATCCGCCTCGGCTTTGAAGTTCCGGACGATACGATGGCGTAATACCGGTTTTGCGATAGCCTGAACATCTTCGATGTCGGGCGAATATTTGCCGTTCAGCAGCGCATTACATTTTGATCCGAGAACCAGGTATTGAGACGCGCGGGGACCGGCACCCCATTCAAGGTATTCGTTTGCAACGACAGCACTACCAGTTACTCCCGGCCGTGTTTTGTTCGCCAGGCCAACCGCATACTCAATAACATTATCGGCAACGGGAACTCTTCGCACCAGGTGCTGAAAATATGCGATTTCCTCGCCTGTAAGTATTTTGCTGATATGCTTCGGTGTATCCGATGTAGTGCTCTTTACCACCTCCACTTCATCTTTGAATGAAGGGTACGTAAGTTTGATGTTGAACATAAACCGGTCCAGTTGCGCTTCCGGCAGCGGATAGGTACCTTCCTGTTCGATGGGGTTTTGGGTAGCCAGCACAAAGAAGGGTCGCGGCAGATCGTACTTCTGACCGGCAATCGTGACGGAATATTCCTGCATGGATTCCAGCAACGCAGCCTGCGTTTTCGGAGGCGTCCGGTTGATCTCGTCCGCTAACAGGATATTGGCGAATACAGGTCCTTTTACAAATTTAAAGTTCCTTTCCTTATCCATGGTTTCCGCACCGATGATATCGGAAGGCATCAGGTCGGGTGTGAACTGAATACGTTTGAACTCGAGATCAAGAGCAGTGGCAATAGTTTGCACGAGGAGCGTCTTTGCAAGACCGGGAACACCTACCAGCAGAGAATGCCCTTGGCAAAAGATGCCGGTAAGCACCTGCGTGACAACTTCCTCCTGTCCGATGACGACATTGGAAATTTCCGCTTTTAATTTTTTATAGGCCGTTGCCATGGCATTGGCCGCTTCAACATCGGAGGGAAAATTTGTCATTGTCACTGGTCTAATAGTCCACATTTATCATACATCGGGTCGATATTGATAAATACATCGAGCCGTGCCTTTTGAAACCATTTTTGCAAAACCTTGTCCTTTTTTTCATTCAGTGTAGCCGCCTGGATTTTTGTCCAATCCTGTTCCAGCGAAGCCTGGTGCGGCGCAATCCGCGACTTGTAATACAATATCCGCACCGCATCCTTTCCGTCGTCCGTTCTGTAGATGATGGGTTCTGAGATGTCTCCCACCTTCATCGAATCCAGCTTGAAAAAAATGATCGGATCGAGTTCGTCCACCGTTAACTGTACACCGCCGTCACGATCGCTGAAGAATCCGCCGTTGCCTTTTGTAGTTACATCGTCGGAATATTCCTTCGCGGCATTCTGAAATTTGAGGCTGTCGCTGATAACAAGGTTACGAAGGCTGTCGAGATAGCGGGCCGCGTCATCGAGGTCGGCCTGCGACGGTTTCGGCGACATCAGGATGTGCCTTGAGTGATACTCGTTTCCTCTTCTTTCGATCAATTGCATGATGTGAATACCAAACTGCGATTTAAAAGGCTGGGAAATTTCGTTTGGTTTCAGCTTAAAGGCCATCGCTTCATATTCAGGTACCATCCGGCCGCGGCCTGACCAGCCCATATCGCCACCGTTTGTCGTCACACTGGGATCATCCGAATATTTCTGAGCGAGGGTTACAAAATCTTCGCCGGCCAGGATCCTGTTTCGGATACCGATCAGCTCCAGTTTCGTTTCGTTCTCCTGTGCCTCACTTACTTTCGCGATTTTTACGATTTGCGCCACTTCTACCGACGCGGAAAAATATGGCAGACTGTCCTTCGGGATCTTGCTGAAAAACCGCTTGACATCCGACGGTGTAACGCCGATATCCTTGGTCATCTCGCTTTCCATTTTGCTCACGATCATCTGCTCGCGGATCTGTTCCCGTAACTCCAGCCTTACTTGCTCCATCGTCTTGCCGTAGAGCGCTTCTAGTTCATCCTCTGTCCGCCCCGACTGGGACAAGATCATATCCATCCGGTTCTGGGTATTCAGATCAACTTCACCATCCAGCACCACGACGGAATCTATCTCCGCTTTCGCCAGCATCAGTTTATTACGCACCAGCATCGCAAAGTACTGACACTTTGATTCCTCCGAAGGCGATCCTCCATTGGTCAGGTAATCCTGGTACGCGCGCTCCAGCTCCGATTTGATAACAATATAGTTATCAACCTTGGCAATGATCTTGTCAACGACAAAACCGGTGTTCTCTTCCTGTGCCGTAGCCGTTAGTGCCGAGGTAATGGCGAAGATGACAACGCATATCCTCATTATATGTCCCGTAAATTTCATATCAGTTATAAATCTCAAACTCGTGTTGATCCAATGCCGTTTTATATACTTCGTCTTCCAGTTGTTTCGCAAGTTCCACTTTCCTTTTATTCAAAATAATATTCCGGATATCGTCCTTCACAAACTCAAGAGGCGAAATATTGTCCGAAATCCTGTATTGTCCGATTTTCAGAAAATAAAGGTAATTGTCATCCGATGTTTCAAAATATGGATTGGACTTCAGGAATTGGATCTTATTTGGAATTTCGGCCAAGGGGGAATTCTTGACCAACTCATCGAACACAACCCAGTTTGATCCGGAAATGTGATAAGCCACTGAAAAACTCAAACAATACGACTTCAATTCATTCTCGTCTTTTTCGCGTGTTGAAAAGATCAATTCCTTGATCTTCCCGGTCCGCGGCGCATTGCGGGGCACTTTAATAAATGTACCCTGCACGATATTCTGCTTCAATATAAAATTATCGATATTCCCTTTATAATACGTTTCTATTTCATTCATGGAAACCGCTGTATCCAGGTGTTGCTTGATGTAATACGTCTGGTATTCATAGGCAATAATGCTGTATTTATAATCCAGGATCTTTCGTTCCACCTGGGTTTCATTAATGTCTATTTTCCGGGACGCTTCCTGGATCAGCAACTGTTTACGTATCCAGGTATTGATATATGCCTCAACAAGCCTGGCACTGTCTTCGGCCGGAGTACCCGGCGCAACAATACCCACGAGCTCATCCTTGTAAAGGTATGAATCGTTTGCCTTGGCTGCCGGCTGACGTTCCTCGTCCGCTTCGGAACTATTCACCTTCATTTTGATGAGATCACAACCAGCGAGAAAAAAACAGAGAATAGCAACGGAAATGTGGCTGACCAGCTTGTTTTTAAGATTGTAGTTTCTGTAAAATGTACTTTTTCCCTTTTTCATTAACCTTGACAGCGTACTTCTTTTTTAGCTCTTCCACCCACCTTTTTTCCAAATATGACTGATAATCCGAAATAATGGCCGGCCTTGCTTCTTCAAACGACATTGAGCCCGGCGGCAGTATCTCCTTCAGCCACGCAAGGTAATATATTCCGTTGTTTTCCGCGGAATAAACGCCTGCGGCCCAGGGCATCTTTGTAAAAATCAGTTTATCGTCCTTTTTGAAGTAGCCAGACTCCGTTTTGACCTTTTTCTGGGTCAAAAACGACCTGATTTTTTCTTCATTACCAGCCGAAAGGAGCTCTTTCAGAGTTACCCGGTCCCCGTCCGCCGGCACCGAATAAATTACGGCCCTCGCCCGTTCTCCGGCCTGGTAAGCGGAAATATGGGTATCATAGTACTTTCGCTGCCCCACAGAATCCTCCGAGGCCTTCCGCCACACTTCCTTCTCCATGATTTCAAAGAGCAGAATACCTTCGTAATATTCGTTCAACAGGTAACCGTAGGTCGGGTTTTCCTCTCCTATTTTCTCTTCAGCCACCTTCAGGATGCTTTGATCTACGAAATTGTTGTACAGCTGTTCTAAATATTTGACAGGCGGCTGCGCATTCGGCTTCTGGTGCGCACTGGCATAAGCAAGAAAATCGCGGGCCGTGTAATGGGTTGCGCCCAGGCTGAACATGATCTCTTTTCCCGAATTCTGCAGAGCACCAGGTGTCCAGGCTCCTTTCGAAAGTGTGGAATCGGCCAGGGCAAAAACCGCTTTTTTCGTGGCATCCTTTTCGGCAAGCTGATACTGGATCCTGAGCTTTGCCTGGAGGGCTTGCTTTGAAAGGGTCGTTCGTTCATCGCGGGTCACCCGGTTCTTCAATGCCGGCGCCATGGCCTCGAACGACGGAAGTGCAATCTTCTGCTCCAGCCTGATGATGTGCCATCCATATTGCGTTTGAAACGGATCTGAGATCTCTCCCGGTTTCTGCAGGCTAAAGGCTGTTTTTTCAAATTCTCCAACCGCGGCCATAGCCCCCGTCCCGAAGGGCCGCAGCTTGCCTTTGTTTCCCTTTGAAGCCGGGTCTTCGGAGTACTGTTCGCAGAGCTCATCCCAGGCGACACCTGCCTGCAGCTGATCATAGATCATGAAGATGGTGTTCTTTGCTTTTTCATTGTCCTTTTCTTCACCGGTCCTGATCATGATATGGGAGACCTCCACCTCACCCTGCGCCGGTCTCCTGTCGAAGACCTTGATGATGTGATATCCGAATCGGGTTCTTACGGGCTGGCTGATTTCTCCGGGGGTGGTGGTGTAGGCAGCCGACTCAAACGGATACACCATCTGCATGGCCGTAAAGTACCCCAGGCTGCCGTGGTTCGATTTTGCCGAGGGGTCCTCGGAATAGACAGCCGCTGCCCTGGAGAAATCCTCTCCGCCTATTATCCGGCTCCGGATTTCGGTGATCCGGTTGAATGCCTTGAGCGTGTCTTCCGGCGATGCGTCGGGTTTGAGGTTTATCAGAATATGGGATGCCCTGATCTCCTCCTTCATCCTGTTGTAGGTTAGCCTGACCAGTGAGTCGGCAAGGCCCGCATCGGGCAGGTAGGGCTTCCGGAGTTCGTCCTTGTAAGAGTTGTATTCTTTGACAAACGAGTCGGTTGTATCCATGCCTCGTTTCTTCGCTTCCAGGACCTTTAATTTAAAGTTTATAAACAGCGACAGGTACTCGTCGATCTTTTCGCCGGTAAAATCCTGCGCCTTGTTCTGGTGATTTTTCCTGTAGAGGTAAATAAATTCATCTGCTGTGACAGCTGTTCCCGCGACGGAAAAAACAGGAACAGACCCCGCCGCTTTTTTATTCTTTTTTTGCTGGCAAATAGCGGGTGAGGCAATACCGCAGCAGAGCAGCATCAAGGCGACACGTTTCAACATAACTTTCCGGAGAATTCTTGATTTACTTAAAGTGAACGGTCTTTACCAGGCGGCAGATATTCTTGCCCTCGGATTTTTGATACTCAATTTTGTCCATGATCGATTTAACAAGCCTAATTCCCAGCCCGCCTTTCCGTTTTTCATGAACGATGCTATCAATCGCAGGGGTAGCAAACTCATTTATATCGAATACGGTACCATCGTCGATAAGCTCGAATACCAGTGGGTTATTATTTTCAACGCGGATATTCAGCTCAAACAGGTCATCCGGATTGCAATGATGCGCGTGGATCATCAGGTTCGAGCACATTTCGTCCAATGCCAGCACGATCTCACTGATCTCCAGGTCGGAGATGCCGTGATTCTTCAATGACACACGTATAAAATCCCTGACATCCTTCAGGTTTTCAATACTACAGCCAACTTTATACTTATAGTTCATTGACGATCTCCTTTGCTTGAACCTTATCTTTCCCTATTTTCAACAGCTCGTTAAGCCCGAGGATGCTGAATGTGTTTGCAACCTTATCACTCATTCCGAATAAGACCATTTTGATATTCCGATCCCTGAACTCTTCGATGTAAGACATAAAAACACCCAGGCCGGCGGACGATATGTACTCCAAAGCCGTACAATCGACCAGTATCTTCACAAATCCCTCTCCCACACTCTTGGCGATGGCCAGGTCAAGTTCAATGGAGGAGCTTGCATCAATCTCGCCGATCAGGGCGAGAACATCCGCTCCGTCTTCTTGTAGTCTCTTGATGTGGATCATAGGTTATAAACGTTATTTAAATATTATTGTTCCTTTCCCGTTCAGGCCGGATTTTGTTGCGGCAAGGTTTTTCCGTTTGTCTTGAACTTGACAATCATAGTCGTATAATCATCGTCGATATTGTCTGTTCCCGAAAATTCATAAAGTTTACCGATAAGGTAGTCCTGAATCGATTTTGCAGGCAACGTATGTACTTCTTTTACCGTTTCAAGAAGTCTTTCGTAACCGAACTCCTCGCCTTTGTTATCCTTTGCTTCGGTGATTCCATCGGTATACAGGATCATCAGGTCGCCGGCGGCGTATTCAAATTCGTATGCCTGGATAAAATTGCCGTAGCTTTTGTTTCTCACCATTCCCAGTGCCACACCCTTGTCTTTGAAGTATTCCAGGGTCTGCCTGGCGGAGCAGTAATACAACACAGGGCAATGGCCCGCCCGTGCGTACCGTATCTTTTTCGTTTGTGTGTTGATGATAAAATAGGTGGCCGATATAAATGATCCCCTTTCCAGGCAATAAACGAGCGCCTGATTCGCCTGAACCATAAACTGATCCGGCTCAATATCCCGTTGCGCCAGGCTGTGGAAGATTCCTTTCATTTGCGACATATGGAATGCTGCTGTCGTTCCTTTCCCCGATACGTCCGCGATGATGATTGAAACCAGGTTTTCGTCGATACGGAGGGTATCATAATAATCACCTCCCACCTCATCCGCGGATTCGGAGAAAGCAGCAATTTCAAAGTCGTGATCCTGTTCCAGGATAGCCGGCAACAGGCTCTTCTGAACCATTTTTGCAATCTTCAGCTCTTCCTTGTAGCGTTCGTTTTGCAACGCCTCTTCCATGAGCCGGAAATTCTCAATCGAAATACCGGCCTGGTTGGAGAACGTTGAGACGATCTTCGTCATTTCCCTGTTAAAACCATCCGGTAACTCCTTCAGCAGGGCCAGTGTGCCGATGTTCTCTCCCTTTACAAATATTGGAAAAGCCAGTATCGACCGGAACCGCGAACCTTTGAGGGATGCCAGGTGTTTGGAAAGGTTTTTTGTTTTTTCACTACCCTGGTCAAAAACGCCCTTGATGTTATGCGCATTCAGGTGATTGATAATGTCGTGCGATTCTTTGTCCGTTATTTTATAGGTGAATAACTTCTGCTCATGCGCATTGCTGTTTATTTCAAGCCAGGCGGCGTCGGCGAAGACGGAGCTGACCGAAGTTTCCAGCAGGATGTTGTAAACACTTTCTTCACTTTGTTCCGTCTGAATGGACTGACTGATCCGCTGAAAGTTCACAACCTCTTCCAGTTTCTGTTCAAATACCGAGGTAGTGGGGAGGTTGAACAAGATAACGAGAAAGGAAAAAATACTGTAGACCGTAACAAATACAATGAGGGAGAGGATGAAGATGTGGTACCGGTAATCGGTGAAATAGGGGGACGTACTTTCAATCCGCTCCGTCAGCGAACTATTCGTATAAAAGATGTAAAGCAGGTAGAAGAGGGTGAGAAGGAGTAGCAGCAGGCTGGTCCACTTCTGGCGGAAGTTCAAAAAGGCTACCCATTTCATGTTTCCGGAAAGCACCAGGCCGACGACCACAAAAATTCCGAGGAGGGTTCCATAGAGCCACTCCACCAACGGAATCTTAAAGCTGTTATAGAGCAGGCTTAACAGTAGTCCGAACTCGAAAAATGCCCAGAGGCGTAGCAGCCACTTCGATTTCTGGTACAGTATTAACCGTTTCCAGGCGCTGAACGCCATCATCAGAAAGCTGATCATAAGTCCCAGGTTGATCATGTAGAGCAGGTCCTGGAAGACGGGGTGAGTCGTTAGCTTGGTGTCGTTCAGAAGGTACTCCACCAGTCGAAGGGCCAGGGAAGTCACCGTCGCGATCAGTCCGGTTGCAAAGACCCTCCAGAGCAGGTCGACAAAATTGAGGACCTCGTCTCTTTCGATTTTTAGTTTATAGTAGTAGAAAAGGGAAAGGATAAAGAGGTTCAGGATGACTCCAGGTAGCCACACGGGTACATCGGGTTTGATCCCGTTCACGGCACTGAACAAGTTGGACAGGTCGGTAAGTACGAGCGCCAGCCAGGTGATGACACCTACTGTAAAGAGTAACCTGGTGATAGCTTTAGTGCGCACGAATACCTATTGAGACCCAAAAAAAGCCAATCCTGAGATTGGCTTACAATTATAGGAATAAAGTCAGAAAGTATGGTTAGGCGGACCGGATGCGATTTTTTTCATCAATTCGGCAGGGCTACCTATTGTACAACTATTTTTTGGGTTAGCTGAAGCGTTGGCCCGGCTTTGACAATGTACAAACCTTGTTTCAGGGGAGTTGAAAATTCAAGAACCTGTGTTAGGGTACCCGGTGTAGTCACATCCAATACACGGTCGAACACCTTTTGGCCGTGGGTGCTGAATATTTGCACGGCGACTGTAGGTTGGTCTTTCAATCCATTCAAATAAATAGTTACCTGATGTCCGTCACTAGGGCTTGGGAACACTTTTAGAACGGAAAATTCCGGTCCTTCATAATCTATTGTTTTTACAGGTGAGTATGTATAGGCTCCGTCAAAATCAGTTTGTTTCAAGCGATAATACGACCGACCATAAATTGGGTTTTCATCAAACGCAGCGTAGTCACTTTTTTCGGATGTAGTCCCTTTGGCATCGATGCGGTTGCCAAATGGTTCGAATGCTTCAATGTTGCTAGCTCTTTCGAGGGTAAAAAAATCGTTGTTGAGTTCTGAAGCGGTTGCCCACGTCAACATCACACGATGATTATCGACTTTGGCATCGAAAGAGAGCAACTCAATAGGCAACGGGTTAGTACCACCTGTTAGATTCGCCAATGCAAACTGCGAGAATGAAGTAAAATTTGCCGAGGGCGCTGTTGTTGTAATACTACCGGCGGGCGAACCAGCGGCAGTCGCACCGATATTAAACCAGGCCGTGCCTCCTGAAATATTCTTAACTACCGTTAAGTTAGCCGGCTGGTTCACTTCATCGGCAGCCACGTAGTTAATCGTTAACCGCGGCGCATTTGTCACTCCGGTTGTAACGAGGTTCGTATTATTGGTGGTTAGCGGAGAAGCGGTCAAACCCCGCCTGATATCCCAATAACGTAGTCCTGAGACCCGATCTGTACCCGTTGCTAGCGTGTAACCAAGTGCTGCCGCTGAAGAGGCGACTACCTCTGCGGTGTATGAATATGACGTTGCCGCCGAATGCCTTACTCTTAAAGATACTGCGCCATAATTACCACTCCTCCCGATTGGAAAATTCAATGTGCGAGTCGTTGCGTTAACAGCCATATCATACTGGATTGGTCCATCGACATAGCTTGCAGCACTTCCAATTGTAGCTGCCGATGCATTTAACATGATTAATAAATTGGCTGCACTTGATTGAACAACGCCGTCGGTCATCGTCAGCGTCGACGAAACGCTTACCATATCATTTAAAATAATTTGAGGTGATGTTGCAAATGTATTATTTATAGTTAGCCCGCTAAAGGTTTCGCCGCCCACTGCTGATAAGGTCTGAGTTGAGGTGCCATTTAACGTAACTGTGAATCCTCCATTAGCAAAGGTAGCCGCACCGCTTCGGGTATAATTTCCACTCACTGAAAAATTCCCCAATGCGGTCTTTGCAGCCGCTGAAATACTTTGAAGTGTCAAATCATTGTACCCGTTCCCATTTACCGGCGTAATAATCTGTTGCGCACCCGATAATCCGTAGTTAAATAAATTAGTAGGATTATTGGCGAAAAGGCGAACATTCGTATCATGCCCGGTACCTGTGTAATTCCATGTCGCTCCTGATAGATTGTTGATATCATTTAACGCGTTGGTATTATTTGGAATGTCGACAAATGTTCCGGATTGATTAATTGTTCCACTGTTTAATACAGTAAGATCACCTCCATCTCCCCCGCCCCCGGCAGCATTGCCGTCCAGATTCACAAAATTCAGTGTAGCTAAACTATTATTCGTAACCGTGTTGTTATCAACTGTATTTCCATTTGCTGTAATGTTTCCTGAAAAAGTGGCTGTGGACGAATTAGTAAAGAAATTTGTGTCGTCACCAAAGAAAAGGGTTGTTGCTGTGATCGTCCCGTTATTTACAAACCCGGAATTTGTAGTGCCCGCTGAAAATTCTATGCGATCACCAGCTGCCACCGTACTACTCATGTTGTTTGTGAGTGTCGCGCCATCGGCACCAATCAGGATATCATCGCTTATTGTAAACGTTCCGCCACCAATAAAATAGTGCAAATTAGTGGCATTTGCTGTAAGCGTTATATCTTCGATCGTGACGGTGCCACCAACATCTACCTGCAGTGTTGCCCCTCCAACATTTTCATTAAAATCTATTTGAGCACCAGCTTGCGCGTTACTGTTAAGTGTTCCTCCACTTTCTACACGTAACAGGCCTGCTTCAATACCCAAATCAACGTTCGCTGCTGTGTACCTTAAGGTACCGGTGGTTCGGATATTCACACCCCCGACGCTGGCATCGGCCGCCAGATCCACAGTAAATCCGCCTCCGATGATAGCCACCTGACCAGTCGTTGGCGTACATCCACAGGATGCTCCCGCAAAACCCGTGGTGGACCATGTTGTACCAAGATTCCATGCTGTACTCGCGCGACTGTACACAACAGGCACTGCCGTCACTGTTATATTATCAGCGTAGAAAGAAAAGGGAACGCCAAAAAATGTACCTGCTGTATTTTCGATGCCTCTGATCACGATCTGAAGATTGCTGCCGGAAACAATGGCACTTCCTGTTACCTCACCATCCAAAATAGAACCCATTAATTCAGCAAATAAGATCTCTGAGCCTCCATCAACCTTATAATATGCCCTTACGTAGTCTGAAGATGATGTCCCTGTTGTTGACAGGTCAACGGAAATAGTGGCCATACCCGTAGCGGAGATACTAAAATTGTCAGATTCCCAAACTCCTTCTGTCCCCGTGTCATCGATCTGCAGGCAAGGACCTTCCCAGAAAGTGTTTTGCCCCGAGAAGGTGCCGGATGTTGTTGTTGTTACGGACCAAGTCCCTCCGGGTGTTCCAGCCGCGACGCCCGAAGTAGCACCATTAGCTTCTCCGGTAAAATTCTCAGTCCACAGCTGCGCGGAGGCGTCCAGGCTAAAAAAGATCAAAACAACGAGTAAATATTTGCTCAAAATCGTATTGATTAAAATAATTAATAGACACTATGTTTAAAAGATATACAAAAATCCCTCATCAATAAATACCCGACCGTTGCAAACTCCCTTGCCTTATTTCCTGCTATAATTCGGCGCCTCTCTTGTAATCGTCACATCATGCGGATGGCTTTCATTTACACCGGCGGCCGTGATCTTTACAAATTTTGCCTGCTTCAGTTTCTCAATATTTTTTGCTCCGCAGTATCCCATGCCTGCCTTTAATCCCCCTGTCAGCTGGTAAAGAACCTCCGAAACCAGACCTTTAAAGGGTACGCGGCCGGAAATGCCCTCGGGAACCAGCTTTTTCACGTCATCCTCGACATCCTGGAAGTACCGGTCCTTTGATCCGTCTTCCATCGCCTCAAGTGACCCCATCCCTCGATAAGATTTGAATTTTCTTCCTTCGTAAATAATAACTTCTCCCGGTGCTTCTTCCGTGCCCGCCAGCAATGAACCGATCATGATGCTGTCAGCTCCCGCCGCGATCGCCTTTACGATGTCGCCGGAGAAACGGATGCCCCCGTCGGCGATCACACAAACACCCGATCCCTTCAATGCCTTCGAAGCCTCGTAAACCGCGGAGAGCTGCGGCAGACCTACTCCCGCCACGATACGCGTGGTACAGATACTTCCCGGGCCGACACCCACTTTTACCGCATCTGCCCCTACCTTCGCCAACGCCTTGGCTGCCTCCCCTGTCGCAATATTTCCGATGATCAGATCCAGTTCCGGATATTTCCTTTTTACACGCTTCGCCGCATCCATCACTCCCTTCGAGTGACCGTGTGCCGTGTCGATACTGATTACATCCACACCGGCTGCTTTTAATGCGTCGATCCGGTCCAGGATATCGGGTGTAACACCGACCGCGGCACCCACCCGCAACCTTCCAAACTTGTCCTGGCAGGCGGTAGGTTTGTTTTTCTTCTTTTGAATGTCTTTAAATGTGATGAGGCCGATCAGTTTTCCCTTTTTATTGATGATGGGAAGCTTCTCTATTTTGTATTTTTTGAGTGTATCCTCCGCCTGCTCCAGGGTTATTCCCTCCGCCGCCGTAATGAGGTTGTCGCGGGTCATGATCTTTTCGACGGGTACATTCATGTCTTTCTGAAAGCGCAGATCGCGGTTCGTGATGATGCCCACCAGCTTGCTCTTATCGTCAACGATGGGTATTCCGCCGATCTTGAATTCACGCATGATGTTCTCGGCTTCCTGGACGGTGGAATGAATGCTTAGCGTAATGGGATCCAGGATCAGCCCGCTCTGGGAACGCTTTACTTTGCGTACCTGCTCGGCCTGGAGTTCGATCTTCATATTTTTATGAATAAAGCCCAGGCCACCTTCCATGGCTATGCTGATGGCCAGCTCTGCTTCCGTTACCGTATCCATGGCAGCGGAAACAAGTGGAATATTAAGTTTGATGTTGGCAGTTAGCTTACTGGATGTGTCCGTTTCGCGGGGAAGGACTTCGGAATAGGCCGGAACAAGAAGCACATCATCATAGGTGAGGGCTTCGAAAAGAAATTTGGAAGTATCGAGTGGCATGGCAAATAATTTACGATCTATTATTTGCCGGGCAAAGGTATACTTTTATTACCTAAATCACTAACGGGGATCCGAAGCGCAGCCTTATTTCTTTTACGATCCTTATATGTATCCGATTTTATACTGAAATTGGCGCCACACGCTTATTTTTGATGCGATAACCCAATTCCATGAAAAAAAACGTCCTGCTTACTCTTTTTTCCTTCGTTATTTTCACGGCTTCCTTCAGCCAGGTACAAACCGGAAAGGCCTCCTTCTATGCGGATAAATTTGAGGGAATACCCACTGCCAGCGGCGAAAAATACAAACACAACAAATTAACGGGCGCCCATAAAACCCTTCCGTTCGGCACAAAAGTGCGCATCACCAACCTCGCTAATAACAAAACGGTTGAAGTGGTCATCAACGACCGGGGTCCTTACGTGGAAGGCCGCATCATTGACCTTTCCAAAGAAGCCGCCGATCAGCTGGGATTTTTAAACAACGGACTCGCCGAAGTAAAACTGGAAGTAATTGATCCGGGTGACGGAAAAGTCAGCGATATGGGCAGAACCATCGACCAGGTGACGGTAGAAGAAAAAGAGTTTTACGAATTTGAGATCTCCCGCCTCAAACCGAAGGGTTATGGCGTCCAGATCGGCACCTACCAGGAACTGGTTAACCTGATGCGTCTGGCCGATAACCTGAAGAACTCTTATAAAAAAGAAGTGACGGTACAGGTCAAGATCATCAACGGTGTGAAGTATTACGGTCTTATTCTCGGACAATTTCCATCGCGCGCGAAGGCAGAACAATTCCGTGAAGAAGTCAAAAATAAATTCCCGGATGTATTTATCGTGGAATACAACCGGCTATAACACAGCCTGAAGCCCCGGGTGCAAAAAATACTTGCACTTACAATTGGTCTTCTGTCTGACTTTTCATTTTTCCTCAGATTACCTTTTTCCGTAAAACCTTCCAGCCACCATGGAAATTTTTGGATATATCGCCGCTGTCTGCATAGGTTTGATCCTGGGTTTATTGGGAGGTGGTGGCTCGATCCTGACCATCCCGATACTGGTTTATATCTTCCATATCGACATCGTCATTGCCTCCGCTTATTCGCTGTTTATCGTGGGTGTAACCAGTTTTGTGGGGGCGATCATGAAATACAAGCAACAGCGTGTAAATGTAAAGACGGGAATATACTTCGCCATACCTTCCATCCTGAGCATCTTCGTGACGCGCAAATGGGTGGTTCCCGCCATTCCGGATGTGGTCTTTGAAACCGGCTCTTTTATCCTTTCGAAACGGCTGCTGCTGCTGGGGATTTTTGCTGTCCTGATGGTGCTGGCGTCTGTTTCGATGATCAGAGGTCGCCAGCAAATTGAAAACGAGGATGACCGCTTCAGGACCTGGCTGGTGATTATCGAAGGTACGCTCATCGGGACGCTAACGGGATTGGTAGGGGCCGGCGGCGGTTTCCTCATCATCCCCGCTTTGGTACTCCTCACCGGCCTGAATTTTAAAACAGCCGTCGGCACATCGCTTTTTATTATTGCCATCAATTCACTTACGGGGTTTTTAGGAGACCTCCTGAATTTCAGCATGGACTGGCCTTTCCTGCTGCTTGTTACTGCCCTGGCGGTTTCGGGAATATTGCTGGGGAACATGCTGACACACAATATATCCTCCGTCCAGCTGCGGAAAATATTCGGCTGGTTCGTTCTCCTGATGGGGTGCTGGATATTGATACGTGAGATTTTCCTTGCGCCTGTATAGCCACGAAGCGGTACGCGGACTTCCTCCGGCTAACTAATGCTGATCACTTCATTTGCCGCCCGTTCACCCGAAAGCAACGCCCCGTTTATGGTACCGGACTCCCCGTTAACATCGGTAGCTTCGCCGGCAAAGAACAATTTGTTTTCAACAGCCTTCGACAGGTCTACCCGCGCCTGGTTGGTGCCACCTGGTTTTACGTAGGAAATCCCGCCCGACAAGTGGGGTTCAAGGGACCAATCCTGTATTACCGCGATAATGTTGTCGTTAAAATCCTTCCGTACATGGAGGCTGGCTTTTCCCGCAAAAATGCTGTCAAGCTCATTCAGCAACACGGTAATTACATTCTTCCCCAGGGCTGAAATTTCGGCAGCCTTCGGACCCATAATTGTTACCTCCAGTGTTTTACTCAACTCGCTTCTTCCCACACCGCTATTGAAATATTCGGGACCGTCGTTTCCCCCGTACAGGAAACCGGATGCTGATCCCCAGAAGTTCGTCTTAAAATCCAGAAACACTTTTAACGCCGCATCCATATCCATCGCCGACAGAGCCGATGTCTTTGCGGACGGTAAACCGGGCGTGAAGGTAATACCGCCGCTCTTAAGAATGGAAACCGGAACGGTTACAATGACCTTGTTTACTTCCACGGAAAACGGGCCGGTGCCTGTTGTCTCCCCGCTGACGATCACCTTGTCTTCGGAATAATCAATCTCTTTTACAACGCTGTTGGTAACAACATCAGCGACCACGTTGCTGAACCGCGACAACAACGCATCCTGCATGGGATTGTCTGCAAGGGTCATCCGCGTTGCATTCCGGGTGACCAGACCCAACCCTTCGGCCAGTGCTTTGATGCCCAGCAGATCGTTCGATGTGCCGGATTTGTTTCCAATCCAGGCATTCAGGATAGCATAGACGTCCGGACTCAATCCGGCAGATGTTATGGCCTGCTGCACGGAAACATTTGCCCCTCCGAGGGACGAAATGTTTTCCAGGAAGTTTGCAGCCGCGACAAAATCGGCGTCCATCTGTGCCGTTGCTGCGTCCGCGAAAACACCTTTCAGGAAATAACTGTCGGGAGCTGTTGCAGTCAGGTCGACCGTTGTTAATTTCAGTTCGTTAATGACCTTTGCCCAGGCGGAATCGGATCCGATCACCTGACCGGCGCCCAGTTCAATGGGGAAGTCGCTGCTTAATTCTGTGGGCGAATTGAATATGAGGGATGGCGACGGTTTATCGGTCGACTTCAGCGACCGTACACGCCCGCCCAACCGGTCGGAGGCTTCAAAGATCACCACATTGAATCCTTTTGCCTTCAGGATATCTGCTGCGTAAAGTCCCGCCGCCCCGGCACCCACGATCCCGATCGTCCCTTCAAAACCGGTCTTTGGCTCCGGTGCATCATCCTCACTACAGGACGTCATCCACGCAGGAAGGATCATTCCGGCCGACAAACCCAGGCCAATCTGTTTGATAACATTTCTACGCTTCACCGTTCAATTTATTAGAAACTCAAGTATCGCTCGAATTTTAGAGAAATATAACCGATTTTCGGCCTATGAATTCAATTCCACTGCCAACGGTTAAAAAAGTCGCGGTGATTGGTCCGGAATGCACGGGCAAATCCTCCCTTTCTGAATTTCTGGCTGGTCATTTTAAAACCGACTGGGTCCCCGAGTACGCAAGAGGTTACCTGAATAACCTGATCCGTCCCTATGAACAACACGATCTCCTTGCTATTGCGCACGGCCAGATGCGAATTGAAGACGAATGGGCGCGTGACGCGAACGGGCTGATGATCTGTGATACGAATCTTTATGTGATCAAGGTTTGGAGTGAGTTCAGGTTCGGCCATTGCGAAGAAGAAATCCTGCGGCATATCGCCGGCCGAACGTACGATCTTTACCTGCTCACGTATATCGACATTCCGTGGGAAGAAGATCCGCTGCGCGAACATCCGGATAAGCGGGAAGAACTGTACCAGATATACCTGAAAGAAATGAAAAATCAACCTGTTCCGTTTGTTGAAATAAAAGGCGAGAGGGAACTCCGGCAAAAAACCGCGATTGACGCGATCGAAAAACTTTTGAAATGAGCATTCCAACAGGGCCGTACGCGGCGCTCAAGCTGCCCGACTTCCGGCTTTTCGTATCCGCGCGGTTTTGTATTACGCTGGCCATCCAGATCCAGTCGGTGGTTGTCGCCTGGCAGGTATATGAACTCACACATGATCCGTTGTCCCTTGGGCTGATCGGCCTGGCTGAAGCGATCCCTTCAATAGGTGTTTCGTTGTACGCAGGACATATTGCCGATATCGTGCAACGAAAAAAAATAATACTGGTTTGCGTCAGTACACTCCTGCTTTGTTCCGCAGCCCTTTTATTCTTTACCCTTGAGCCGGGGAAATTTTTGCTGGCATACGGAGCCATGTCGATCTACGCGGTGATTTTTGTCAGCGGAATTGCACGCGGATTCATCACGCCCGCCATGTTCGCCTATATGCCGCAGCTGGTTCCCCGTGAACTGTACAGCAACGCGATCACCTGGAACAGCACACTGTGGGAAACTGCAGCGATCGGCGGACCCGCGATCGGCGGGTTTTTATATGGCTTCTTTGGCATCAAGGCGTCGTATGCCGCTGATGTATTCCTGATGACAACGGGATTGATATTGGCCTTGGGTGTAAAAAACAAACCGTTGCCACCCGAGAGCGGGGAACAAGGTATTGTGGAAAAGATACGGGCCGGATTGCGTTTTGTGTTTCACAACCAGATCATTCTCGGCGCAATTTCGCTCGATCTTTTTGCGGTCTTGTTTGGTGGCGCCGTTGCCTTGTTACCTGTTTTCGCCAAGGAAATCCTGATGGTAGGTCCGGAAGGACTTGGTGTGCTCAGGGCCGCCCCGTCTGTCGGAGCCCTGATCATGGCGTTTTACATCACGCATAATCCGATCCGGAAAGACACGGGTAAAACCCTTCTCTATTGTGTTGCCGGTTTCGGCGTATGTATGATCCTGTTTGCCGTCTCGTCGAATTTCTGGCTCTCCCTGTTCCTGCTGATGATGAGCGGCGTATTCGACTGCGTCAGCGTGATCATCCGGAGTACTCTGCTGCAGACACTCACTCCCGAGAACATGAAGGGCCGCGTTTCGGCTGTGAATCATATCTTCATCGGATCATCCAATGAGATCGGTATGTTTGAATCGGGTGTGGCCGCGCGGTTGATGGGGGTCGTCCCTTCGGTGATCTTCGGAGGGTGTATGACACTCGTTTCGGTTGGTGCTGTAGCCGTGCTGGCAAAATCGCTTAGAAAATTACAACGTCTTCATTAAATTACTCCATGCAACAAATTTCCATCAATACACCGGCATTGTTGTTCCCCGCTATCACGCTGATGATGCTCGCTTATACGAACCGGTTCCTCGCGCTTGCGACCCTGATCAGAAATTTACACGCTAAGTATAAGCAAATACAGGAAGACCGCGAGATCATCAAAGACCAGATCACGAACCTGAAGCGCAGGCTGGTACTGGTAAAACAAATGCAGGCCGCAGGGATCATCAGCTTTTTCTTCTGTGTACTAAGCATGTTGTCGTTTTACCTTCAGTATGAAAGCTGGGCGTTTGGAATATTCGGGCTGAGTTTATTATCCCTTCTCCTGTCTCTGGGTTTGTCGCTGAATGAGATTTTTATCAGCACCCGGGCACTGGAGATAGAACTCAAAGACATGCTCGAAGAATAAAACAGGGGCGTCTGTTCGGTTTTTGTCTTTTATCCGGAGAAATTAGTAAATTCCTTTCTGTAACAACTTTACCTAAGCTGATGACTACACGCAGATCATTCGTCCGCAAATCCCTGAGCGTTGCCGGTGCGCTCACCGTTTCACCTTTCGTCCATCAGGCAGCCGCGGAAAACCTCAGTGATGCACTGGTCCGGTTAAACCGTCTTTCTCCTGCCGCCGCCGTAAACGATGAAGACCTCTGGGCAAGGATGGCGCAGGCATACACGGTTTCCCCAAACATATTGAACCTGAACAACGGCGGCGTGAGTCCTCAGCCTAAAGTAGTTCAGGATGCCGTAGACCGGTATTATCACCTGAGTAACGAAGCACCAACGTATTACATGTGGCAAATTCTCGACAAGGGTCGCGAGCCGCTCCGGAAAAAACTTGCCGACCTGGCGGGTACATCTGCGGAAGAACTAGCAATAAACCGGAACGCAACCGAAGCGCTTGCCACCGTCACCTGGGGCCTCACTTTAAACAAGGGTGACGAAATCGTCATGACCAAACAGGATTATCCCAACATGATTCATGCGTGGAAGCAAAAAGAGCTCCGCGAAGGGATCCGGATCAAATGGATCAGCCTGGCCCTCCCCGTCGAAAAAGAAGAGGAGATCGTAAAAGCATTTGTGGAAGCGACAACCTCAAAAACCCGGATCTGGCATATTACACATATGATCAACTGGACCGGTCAGATCATGCCCGTAAAAAGGCTGTGCGAGGAAGCGCGCAAAAGAAATATCATATCCATTGTAGATGGTGCCCATACCTTTGCGCACATGGATTTTAAGCTGAGCGACTTTGATGCCGATTACTTCGGAACGAGTCTTCACAAATGGCTATGTGCACCGTTCGGCACCGGTATGCTGTATGTTAAGAAGGAAAATATCGGAGGCTTGTGGCCGTTATTTCCCAACGACAAACCGCAAAGCACCGACATCCGGAAGTTTGAGACCCTGGGTACACGATCGTTCGCACCGGAACAGGCTATTGGTCAGGCGATCGATTTTCACAATGCGATCGGAAGCAAACGCAAGGCGGAACGACTGCACTATCTAAAAACGTACTGGTGCGAAAAGGTCACTAAGAATTCGCGTGTGAAATTAAACATCTCTCTAAAACCGGAATTTTCCTGCGCGTTGGGAAACTTCTCTATAGACGGAATGGAGCCGGAGACACTGGCCAACCGCCTGATGGGCGAATTCCAGATCCACACCGTAGCCATCAAATGGGAGAACATCAGCGGCGTCAGGGTTACCCCGCATGTTTATACCACGACGAAGGATCTGGACCGGTTTGTAGAAGCGGTTCTCAAAATTGCCTCCACTTAATCTACCACATCACAGCAGCCGTTTCGATTTTCGTTTAGAGGCAGTCACCTGCCTTTCCGTGTAACCTTTTAGCAACTCGTCGAGTTTCCGCTTATGCTTTGGTATCCGGATGTCAATGTTCACGCCGTGAATTTTGACTTCGTGCACCAGGATGTTTTTGTGATCATAGAATCTTACGATGGAATATCCACGGTAGAAGGTATTCGTTTCCACCACCCAATATAAGGGAGATGACCATTGTTGAGCTTTTATTCCCGTTGCCATTAAAAGCAATACGGCGGTGATCAATATCTGACGTTTCATGTTCAAAGAAGTTTATACTTAAATACGGTAATGAATACCAAAGATTTTCCGATAGTAGACCCGGGACGCTGTTACCGGTTTAGAAACAAATTCCTCAGCGATCAACGGGCTCCGTCTATCATTTTGGCATTTTCGTCGACAAAGAGATCGCGATTAAAACTTTACTGGCTGAATACAGTATGTTTAGGTATGGATGCGTTCTTTACAAAATTTGTGCTGTCAGACGAACGTCGATTCCGGTGGGGACGCCACTTCCTCTTCTGGTTCATCTGCTGGGCATTTATGGGATTTATCTACGGATTCCTCTACATCCTGGACGAGTTCAACTTCCTGTCTTTTGTGGAGGCGCTGATATACCTGCCGCAGCATATGCTGTTGAGCTACGGAATCATTTATTACATCCTCCCCGAATACATTTTTAAAGACCGGTACTGGCGGGGTATCGCAGGGGTACTGATCCTTATTCTGATTGTTGCATTCCTTTCTCCGGTGCTCCTGAACTTCGTCATCAATCCGATGCGGGTCGCATTACATTCTCACGTGGGACCGGCCAGAAGTATTTATTTCTCCCTGATGGCCGGGTTACGGGGTTCGATGACGGTGGCGGGTTTTGCCGTAGCCATCAAACTGGTCAAACTCTGGTACCTGAAAAAAGTGGACAACGAACGGCTGGAAAAGGAAAAACTGCGTTCCGAACTGGAGATCCTGAAAGGACAATTGCATCCCCATTTTATGTTCAATACCCTGAACAGTATCTATTCACTTGCTCTGAAGAAGTCAGACTATACACCCGAGGCGATCCTTAAGCTCTCGCAACTCATGCGCTACATTTTAACGGAATGTACAGCCCCTACCATTGATCTCTATAAAGAAATACAGGTGCTCCAAAATTATATCGAGCTGGAAAAAAACAGATTCGGCAGCAGGCTCGATATCAGCGTTCATTCAACCGGCGATATCCATAACAACAAGATCCCTCCCTTGTTGCTGATGCCCTTCCTGGAAAATAGTTTTAAACACGGCGTTAATGAAATGACAGATCAAGCCTGGATCAGCCTGGATATGGATGTCCAGGGTTCGCTGTTAAAATTCAAATTGATCAACGGCAGGCCCGAGGAGAATGCGAATGCAAAAGATTCTTTTTTCGTCGGACTGGTAAATGTGCGGCGACGGCTGGAGTTGCTGTATCCCGATGCCCATGAACTCCGTTTTATGGAAGACGCGGACACTTTTGTAGTCGCGTTGGTAATACAACTGGACAAAATAAAATTACCGGATGTCTCATGAATAAATTCCGTTGCCTTCTCGTGGATGATGAACCCCCGGCACTGGAAATCCTCCGGACGTATATTACGGGGATGCCTTCGCTGGAAATTGCCGGGGAATGCAATCACGCCATGGCCGCGTTCGAGTTCCTGCAGCGGAACCGGGTCGACCTCATTTTTCTGGACGTCCATATGCCGCGCCTGCTGGGAACGGATCTACTCAAGGCGTTGCCAAATCCACCTAAAGTAATTTTCACTACCGCATTTCGCGATTATGCCGTGGAAGGATTTGAACTGGGAGCGATAGATTACCTGTTAAAACCTTACTCGTTCGACCGTTTTCTCCGTGCCGTGCATAAGGCGCTGAATCTGGAACAACGTAATCAGCCGGCGCAGAACGACTCTGTCACACAGACCGATCGTTTCCTCTACGTACGGGCCGACCGGAAGATGGTGAAAGTAATGGTTGACGATATACTTTACGTGGAGAGCCTGAAAGATTACGTTCGGATCTTATTAAAAGAACAACAGGTCATCACCAAACAAACCATTACAGCGCTGGAAGAAATGCTTCCTGAAAATGACTTTGTCCGCATTCACCGGTCGTTCATCGTTTCGCTGAACAAGATCAACTCGTACAACCAGCATGCGGTCTTTCTCGGGAAAACAGAGTTACCGGTCGGGCCGCTTTATAAGCAGGAATTTATGAAAAGGCTTGGACGGGCGGCTCACGCCTAGCGTTCAAGGACGATCTCTTTCAGGCATTGAATCCACAATGGATGATCATTCAGACTCTCCACAAGCTGAACTTTTTCGCCGCCATGTTCCTTGAAAATTTCCTGATACTCGTCACCGATCTCGATTATGGTTTCCAGGCAATCGGCTGTAAAGGCGGGAGAAAATACCAGGATTTTTTTCATGCCTTTACGCGCACAATCTTCTACTACTTTGTCGGAAAAAGGCTCGAGCCATTTTTTGTCTAACCGGGACTGGAAACAAACGGTATAACGTTCAGCGGGTATCTGCAGTCTGTCCGCCAGTAACCGGGTTGTGGCATAACACGTTGCCTTGTAACAGAATTTATTTTCTTCGGTGATCTCATTCTCACAGTCATGGTCGGAGCACAGACCTTCGGAATAGACTTTGTCCACCTGCCGTTCCGGCAACCCGTGATAGGAGAATAATATATGATCGTATGAACTCAGGTTGTAAGCCTTGCTGCGCTCAACCATGGCATCGATGAACGTGGGATGATCGTAATACTGACTTACAAAACGGATCTCGGGTATCACCCACCACGTCCGGAATACCCGCATAATTTCATCGTGCGCGGATCCGGTGGATGCGGACGCGTACTGCGGAAACATCGGCACGACAATGATCCGAGAATAGTTCTTCTTTCGCATGGCCTCCATTACATCCGGGATAGACGGGTTTTTATAGCGCATGGCCAGATGAACCTCGTGGTCGTTTCCAAGGGATTGCTGCAAAAGGTTCTTTACGATGTTGCTGTAGTATAATAAGGGAGAACCGTTTGATGTCCACAGCTTTTTATAGATGGCTGCCGATTTCGGCGCCCGAAACGGAACAATAATTAGATTAACCAGTATTTTCCTTGCAAGCCACGGGATGTCGATGACCCTGGGATCATTGAGAAATTGGGACAGGTAGGAACGGACATCACTTACAGACGGGCTGTCTGGCGTTCCCAGGTTTACCAGTAAAACTCCGGTTTTGCTTTTCATAGTTCTTAATTCGGCGGTGAAATTAGGATATTAACAGCGGACAGGAAAAGAAGTTAAGCCGAACTTCGAATGACGGGACGGCTGCCGGCTTCGTGTCAGTTTTAATGAAGGATCGGCGCGCGCCTGAAGGGTTTTGTTTCATCAAATAGCTTCCGGTAAGTTGCATGCCGCTTATTGACCTTACCCCCCACCTGATCGACAATATTGATCATCTTGGGATTGAAGTCCCCGATCCAGTTCATTTCGTATTCGTCATATCGTTTGTATTCGTCCTGCAGGACTCTTCTCGATTCCATCACCATAGCTCCATCGAGTCCTTTCGCCTGGTGTTCGGGGACGACTCCAAACAGGATACCAAATGCTTTCCGGTTTGTCTTCCGAAGGGTATGCCAGAGGAATTTCAGTTTTCCGATCCAGTCGAGTTTGCCATTTACATACTTAAATATCTGGTTGATCTCCGGAAGCGACAGAAAAAAGCTGACGGGTTCCCCCTGATAGAATCCAAAATACAGGAGGCGGCGGTCCATGATCGGCTTCATTTGTTTTACAATGATCTGCGCTTGAGCAAGGGAAAGTTCCGGGTTTTCGAAACGATTTGCCCAGGCCTTATTGTAAACTTTCAGGATGTATTCCGGCAATTTGTGGAGTTCATCCTTTCGTAAATAGCGGAAGGAGTAATTCGGATCTTTGGCGGCGAGCTCAGCTTTACCGGCTAGTTTTGGAGAGAGTGGTCCTTCGATAGGCCTGCGGAAGGTCAGCTGGTAAAAGTATACCTGAAATCCATACGCTTCAAAAAAATCCTTGTAATAGGGAAAGTTGTAATTGCATTGATAGTTCGGTTCAAACTCGAACCCTTCGATGAGCAGGCCCCACCAGCGGTCGCGGCTGCCAAAATTAACGGGGCCGTCCATGGCTTCCATGCCCCTGGACTCAAGCCACCGGCGGCACTGGTCGAAAAGCATAAATGCGGCATCCTTGTCGTCGATACACTCGAAAAAACCCATTCCACCAGTAGGCTGATCGTTACCTTTTACCGCCGTCTTCTGGTTTACGAATGCCGCGACACGGCCTATCGTTTCATTGTTGCCGTTCACCAAAATCCAGCGTACACATTCCCCATGCCGGAAGGCCTTGTTTTTCTCCTTGTCAAAAACGTCGTGTATATCTTTATCAAGAGGCCGTATCCACTGATGCACATTCCTGTAAAGTCTGACGGGCAGCATCAGGAATTCCCCGACTTGCTGCGTTGTTACAACTTCCTGAATTTTCATTGCTCTGCCACTCCCGCCGGGGAGGGAACTTTGCTGATCACACTATTGATCCGGTTAGGGAGGATGATGCTGAACCGTGTTCCCTGACCGATCCGGCTCGCGACTGAAATCTGCCCTCCTAGTTTATCGACGGCATTTTTTACAATGTACAATCCAATACCGGAACCGTCGGATTGTTCGGTAGCCCTGTAAAACATTTCAAATACTTTCGACAGGTTATCTTCATCAATGCCGATACCGTTATCGGCGAATGCTATTTCAGCGCGCAAATGGTCTACATTTATCTTAATACCTATTTCAGAAGTGCCTTCATCCAGTTTCCTGTACTTGATTGCATTGGAGATCAGGTTGCGAAGGATCTCCGCAATCCGCCACGGATCGCTGTAGAAGTCAATCCCGTCGATCTTTACCAGCCGGCTGATTCCCATGGCTCCATCCAGGTAGTTCAGATCATTGAACGTCTGCGCGATGATGTACCCAAAGTCAACCTTGGCGATAGTCACTTCCATCTTCAGGTTTTTAGAGTGACTTAATACATCGCCGATAAAGTGGTCCAGGTGCTCAACCTTTGAGCCGATGATGTCGATGTAGTCCATCGGATCGTCTGTATTGCCGGGAAGTTTAGCCAGGTTTACAAGCCCAAGTATAGACGAGAGCGGGGCACGCAGGTCGTGGGAGACTTTATATACAAAATTATCGAGTTCTGCATTTCTTATTTTCAATTCTTCCTCCACCCGCTTACGCTCCGTAATATCGATGTACACACCGTAAATGCCAATCGTCTGATTGTCGAGCATAACCGGCATACCATAAAGGATTACATTCACAATCTTCCCGTTCCGGTGCCTGCGTATGGTCTCGATACTTACAACCCTGTGGCTGGCGATCAGGTTGTTCAGGTCCACTCCCTCGTGGCTCAGCTCCATGGGAACGATAAAGTCGTTGATACTCCGGTCCTTCAATTCTGCCATGGTATAACCGAACATCTCTTCGAAACCTTTGTTGACCTGCTCTACTTTTCCGTTGTCGGTTAACAACACCACGGCCATCGGAATATTCTGAAAAAGTTGGGCGAGAAGGGTTTCGTTTTTCCTGATCCGCGTTTCCGTGCGTTTACGGTCGGTAATGTCGCTGAATATCAATTGCTGACATGGTTCCCCACGGTAGTTATAGGGAAACTCCATAGTCTCCACATCAATGCGTTTTCCGTCGAAGCGGATATATTGCTGCTCCGTCATGGCAACAGGCAACCCGAGGGCTACATCTTTTACCTTTCCGACAACCCAGTGCTGCCGGTCGGGTGCGATAAATTTCGATATCTCCGTACCTATAAGTCGCTGCGATGTGTCCGCACCCAGGATCATATAGGCCTGTGTATTGGCGAATACTATCTGTCCGTGTTGGTGGATAATCATACCAATCGGCAATCGTTCGACGAGCGACTGATAACGGTGTTCACTTACCTTGGCTGCATCCTTCCGTTCGGTAATATCCTGGATCAATCCCCTGCGAAGGATCGTTCCATCCTCTTTCACCTGGTGGTTCGACCTGATCTCCAGCCAGCGGATGTTTCCATTAACCAGCATCCGACCCTGCCAGCTTAACTCCGACCCTGCTTCTTCGCACGATGCCGATGACTTAAGCAGGTCCTCCAGATCGTCTTTATGAATGATTGATTCGATGAGTGTAGCATCCTGCATGATAGCCTCCGGTAACAATCCCAGAATGGACTTACAGGCGTCGCTAATAAAGTCGAACCGCCTTGTTCCATCCGGCTTTACAGCATACTCATAAATGACCGCCGGCAAATGCCTTATAAGATCCTGCATAATATTGTTAACAAGCCACTGAATTAAGCTCGGACAGGCGCCGTAAGTTGGTTGTCGATTAACTTTGCAAGTTAATTTTTACGCCTAAGAAAGCAAGCAGAGAGGATACGTTTTGAAAAGTTTATTCGCTTTCCAGGCTTCGTTTTGAGGTGGGCTTCCCCGCAAAAGCAAAAAAATTCAGGGCGAACGTTTCAAGAAAAGGTATAATCAGGCACGGGTCATCTTGCTGAGCCACGACCTGGCATCCCGGATAGAATCGAAATAACGAACCTTCATCAGCCGGGCGCCTTCCGTCATTTCCTTTATTGTCAACTGCGTAAACTTGTTGCTGGGCAAAACAATGGCGAGATATCGTATTCCCGCATTTTCCATTTCGGGCATGACCTTGTTTTTGAAGTACGCTACATCCTCGTCCAGTACCGGGCCAGCGGTCCGGCTGTCGGTGAGCATATGTAACTTCGGGAAGTTCTTTATTTCCGCGCGAATCAACTCCAGCCGCTTCGTCTGTACAAAGTTATAGTGCTCGCTATAACGTGGCAGACCATTCAGTGTTAACCGGACACAGGGTATGGAATCATCCAACTCAATCGTGGCATAATCATCCTTATAAAAGGGCTTCACCATACTTTCGGTATCGGGTACAATCGGGTCAGGGCTTATCATGCCTCTCTTTTACGTTAACTACTGGTTTTTTGGTCCATTTGTAAAAAAATAAGTTACAATAGAATTATATCTTAGCCAAAACGTAAACTAATAATTTACGTATATTCCGTTAAATGATTGAAATCGGACAAAAGATCAAGGAGGTTTTTGACAGCCAAGGCATGAAACTGACGGCATTTGCCGATGAATTGGGCACTGTCAGGCAGAATGTATATCGTATCTTCAGGAAACGACATGTAGACACGGGGCTCCTGCTCAAGATCTCACAGGTATTGAATCATAATTTTTTCCAGTATTACGTCGATACCAACACTCACCCCGGCGAGGAGAAAGTCGCCCTGCTGGAGGCGAAAGTATCCGAACACGCCCGCCAGCTCGAGCTTTCACGGAAAGAGATCGACTATTTGCGCAAGATCATTAAACTCATGGAGGACAAAGCGGAACTTGTACAACAATTGAGCAAGGAGTCCATGATCCTGCCATAACCCGGCTGACCAAACCTTTTACTGTGATGGGGATGACGGGAAATAAAAAAGTCTCCCACTGAAGGAGACTTTAGATTATAGTCGAATGTTTTATCCGGATCAGGCCGATTTAAGCGCTTCCGCTCCGCCAACGATTTCAAGAATTTCTTTCGTGATCGCAGCCTGCCTTGAACGGTTATAACTGAGGCGCAATTCCTTTAACAACTCGCCGGCATTGTCGGTAGCCTTATCCATCGCAGTCATCCGCGCGCCGTTCTCCGCCGCGTTGGAATCAAGCAAGGCCTTAAAAAGCTGAACCTTCAGCGAATTCGGTATCATCTCGGCAATGATCTCTTTCTGATCTGGCTGGTAGATGTAATCAATGGGGTTGGATTTCGCCTTGTTCGTATCTACCGGTAATGAAACGGGAAGCAGCTGCTCGGTTCTGAGGACCTGGGTAGCGACGTTCTTAAATTCGTTGTAGACCAATTCCACTTTGTCAAAGCTTCCGGCGCGATATTCTTTCATGATCGTCTCGGCAACCGTCGATACATTCTCAAACGTGAGGTTACCGAACAGGCCGACATAACCGCCGAGCACTTCAAATTTTCGTTTCCCAAAATACTCCGCCGCTTTTCTGCCGATCGGCAGGATCACGACATTTCCCTTTTTGTACTGCTGTTCATACTTTTCCAGTACAAGACGGCTTACACCTTTGAAGATCGAACTATTGAAAGAACCGCAAAGACCACGGTCCGAACTGACTGCGATGATCAGTATTCGTTTTTCCTCGCGTACCTGGCTGTACCAGTTGTCTCCGTCACCTGAAGTCTGCGCTTCAGAAAGGTTTCTCAGGATAGCATCCAGCTTCAATGCGTACGGGCGCATTTGTGTTATCCTGTCCTGTGATTTACGCAACTTCGCCGCAGCCACCATCTTCATGGCTTTGGTGATCTGCTGCGTACTGACGACCGACGCGATCCTGTTCTTTACTTCTTTTAGATTAGCCATACCTGCTGCAAGGGCTGATTGTTATGCGAATTTTGAAGCCAAGTCGACCGCGACTTTTTTGATGATATCGATATCAGCATCTTCAAATTTACCGGCGCGAAGGTTGTTTAATACGGCCCGGTGACTGGCGCGCATCAACTCGATAAACTCCTTCTCAAATTGTTTTACTTTATTAACAGGAACCTTATCCATAAATCCACGCGTCGAAGCTGTAATAATGGCGACCTGTTCTTCCACCGGAACAGGAGCGTATTGATCCTGCTTCAGGATTTCAGTATTCCTTCTTCCCCGTTCAATAGTCAGTTTGGTTGCGGCATCCAGGTCGGAACCAAATTTCGCAAACGCTTCAAGTTCCCGGAATTGCGCCTGGTCAAGCTTCAGCGTACCAGCCACCTTCTTCATAGATTTGATCTGGGCCGATCCTCCCACACGTGACACTGAAATACCAACGTTAATAGCAGGACGGATACCCGAGTTAAAAAGATTGGTCTCCAGGAATATCTGGCCGTCGGTAATGGAGATCACATTGGTCGGGATGTATGCCGACACATCGCCCGCCTGTGTTTCAATAATCGGAAGAGCTGTAAGGGATCCTCCGCCTTTTACCAGGTGTTTGATCGAAGGGGGAAGATCATTCATATTTTGAGCGATCGCATCATTGTTGATGATCTTGGCTGCGCGTTCAAGCAACCTGGAGTGAAGGTAAAATACGTCTCCGGGATAAGCTTCACGTCCGGGAGGTCTTCTCAACAAGAGAGACACCTCGCGGTAGGCAACCGCCTGTTTAGACAAGTCATCGTAAATTACCAATGCAGGACGGCCGGTGTCGCGGAAAAATTCACCGATCGCCGCGCCTGTAAAGGGTGCGAAGAACTGCATGGGAGCCGGATCGGCAGCCGATGCGGAAACAATTACAGTATAGGGAAGTGCACCCGCTTTTTCCAACGCCGCCGCTACGCCGGCAACAGTAGAGGCTTTTTGTCCTATGGCAACATAGATACAATATACAGGCTCGCCTTTTTCGTAAAATTCTTTCTGGTTGACAATGGTATCGAGAGCCACGGCTGTTTTACCCGTCTGGCGGTCGCCGATGATCAATTCGCGCTGACCGCGGCCAACAGGGATCATGGAATCAATTGCTTTAATACCGGTTTGCAACGGCTCGTTTACCGGTTGACGGAAGATTACACCCGGGGCTTTACGCTCGAGCGGCATATCATAAAGCTGGCCGCTCAACGGACCTTTTCCGTCGATGGGCTTACCTAATGTATCCACAACACGCCCCAGCATTCCATCTCCAACATCGACTGAAGCGATCTTACCGGTGCGTTTTACAGTATCACCTTCCTTGATTCCTTTTGATTCACCAAGCAATACAGCTCCTACGTTGTCTTCTTCAAGATTCAGGACAAGAGCCCTTAGTCCCGATTCAAACTCGATTAACTCCCCGGCCTGAGCCTGTGTAAGTCCGTAGATACGTGCCACTCCATCACCTACTGTCAGTACGGTGCCAACTTCTTCAAGCTGGGCTTCGGTACGGGCCTGCGATAACTGCTCACGTAAAATTGCTGATACTTCTTCTGGTCTGATCTCTGCCATGATTCTTTAGAGATTAAAATTCTTTTATGTACGGATTATGACTAAATTTTACTTTCAATGCCTGCAGCTTGTTCTTGATCGAAGCATCGATCTGGCGATCGCCAACATTCAGAACAAATCCGCCGATCATTTCCTTGTCAATTTTTTCAGTGAGTTCCACGCGGTCTTTTTCACTTATACGTTTGACAATATTCTCAAACTCCGTGCGGAGCTGACTATCCAGGGGTATGGCGGTTGTGATGAAAGCTTTGCCGATTCCCTGGTATATGTTGTAGGCCGTATGGAATTCTTTTGCAATACCGGGTAATAACGGCTCCCTGTTCTTACGGGTAAGGATATCAAAAATTGCCAGGGTAAGGGGATTGACCTTTCCTTCGAACAATTTTTCAAGGATCTCCCGTTTTTTATCGTGCCTGATGATCGGATTTTTCAGCATCAGCTCGAAAGCCCTGTTCTCATCACAGACCCTGGAGAACAACAACATATCGTTGTGTACGGCTTCCAACACATTTTTCTCCACGGCAAGGCCGAGCAGGGATTTGACGTAACGAGATGTTGCCCGTGACTCTACCATGGATTAGTTAACCTTTAGATCGTTGACGTATTTCTGGACCAATTCCTTCTGGGCTTTATCGCCGGAAAGGTTTTCCTTCAATAGTTTCCCGGCGATATCCAGTGAAAACATGGCTACCTGGATTTTGATTTCTTTCAGCGCCGCCTGTTTTTCTATACCGATCGCCGTCCGCGCGTCTTCAATGATCTTATCGGCGGACTTTTTTGCTTCTATCTGCGCCTCCTCTTTCATTCGGTTGGATGCTTCCCTCGCCTCGCGCAACATCCTGTCGCGCTCTTCACGCGCCTGTTTCAGGAGGTTTTCGTTATCGGCCTTAAGCTTCGCTATTTCCAGTCGTGCATTATCCGCCGTATCCAGCGCTTCCTGAATAGATTTTTCGCGTTCCTTCAAGGAACTGATGATGGGTTTCCATGCCAGTTTTGACAGCATAAAAAACAACAGCACAAAAACGATGAGTTGCCAAATGATAAGGCCTGTGCCGGGGGTAAGAAGTTCCATATTGTATCTGGTATAGTTTCAGTAAAAAGGAACCTGCCCGGCCAAGCGCCTGAGGCAAGTTCCTGATTTTTTTTACGCTTGGCGTTGAGAGATCAACAAGCAAATCACAAGCGCAAAGAGAGCAGCCACCTCGATAAGAGCGGCAATGATCAGCATTGCTCCCTGAATCTTACCAGAAGCTTCAGGTTGACGAGCCATACCTTCCATTGCAGAGCCACCGATGCGGCCAATACCGATTCCGGCGCCAATTGCAGCCAGACCAGCACCAATGCCAGCACCCATGACGGCGTAGCTGATGTCCAATAAAATAGCTAAAAGCATATATAAAATAGTTAAGTGAAACAAACCCCGACCCGACAAGTCGGGGAAGGGATATCTTTAATTCTTTTAATGATGATCGTGGTCCGCAGTAGCCATACCTATGTAAAGCGAAGAGAACAACGTAAATACATAAGCTTGTATACCGGCAACCAACAATTCGATCAAACTGATAAACAGTACCATCACGGTCGAACCCGCTCCTACCCATACACTCTTGAAGATGAAGGCGAGGCAGATCAGGCTCAGCAGCACGATGTGCCCGGCTGTGATGGCAACAAAAAGACGTATCGTTAATGAGATAGGCTTCGTAAAAATTCCCACGATCTCGACCGGCATGATAATCAGGCGAAGGGGAAGCGGAACACCGGGTGTCCAGAAGATGTGAGCCCAGTAGGCTTTGTTTGCTTTGATATTGGTGATCAGGAACGTAAGGACCGCGAGCGTCAGGGTCACGGCGATATTTCCGGTTAGGTTACCGGCGCCGGGCAGCAGCCCGAGGAAGTTTCCAAAAAGGATAAAAAAGAACAGGGTAAGCATGTACGGCAGGTACTTTTCGTAATGATGACCGATATTGGGTTTTACGATCTCGTCGCGTACAAAAACGATAATGGGCTCAAAGAAGGATTGAATTCCCTTAGGAGCCTTGCCCTGGTTCTTCTGATAGCCCTTGGCCACGGCCTGAAACACCAGGAGAAGCAATGCTGCGTTGATCAGGAGCATGGCCACATTTTTTGTGATCGAAAGGTCCAGAACAGCCTCGCCTGAACCAGCGACCTTGATGTGATTATGATCCAGTATATACCCGTTGTATTCCACTACGTTGTGGTGTTCATCGTAAAAGTGATGAGATGAAAATACATCGAAGCCCTTTTCCGCCGAATAAACGATGACCGGCAGGTAGATCGTGCCGCCATGATCCCACAAATGCCAAATGTGATCATCCATCACGTGGTGAAGGATTACCTCGCTGGCGTTGAATGCCTTTTCACCCCCGGTGGCGTTCTCCGTTCCGTGGTCTTCCTGCACGGCGTAAGCGGCCGTTGGAAGGATCGCTGACAAGAGAATAACAACAATGGAAAAACGTCTGGCAAGGCTGAAAAATCCGCTCATTCAGGGCTAATTTCAAGGTTTTTGAATACGAGCGCAAAGGTATTAATTAATGCTCCAGAAAAAAATGTTTTAAAAAATTTTTGGACCGTTTTGAGGCTGTTCAGGGTCCGAAATTTTACGGTAAAGGAAGGCGATTTCCAGCGCGGTAAAAACGACGTAAAGGAGCATGAAAAAAATCACATTCAGGGACGCTCCCGTTCTGTCCTCCAGGATCATGAGCAGGTTGTACGCACCATAGGCGATGAATTTTACCACCATGGTCAGCAGATAAAGCTGGATGAAGAAACCAGGTTTATTAACCTTGTATAAATAGACAAAAATGGTCGCTGTGGTAAAGACCAGAAAGATGAGGGTCTGGTAAAAAAATGACGGCAGTTCGCTGATCCAGAGCTTATGCCAGGCGAGCAGGGTCAGGGATGCCAGCACCACGGCCGAAACCAGCAGAAAAAAGCCAAAACGGATCAATTTTTATCCCTGTTAACAGATCTGTATACCTGGTACATCATTCCCGCGAAAGCCACCAACCCGAATAACAGCATGAATGCCGGAAACCTGATCCCGAGAAACCGATCGAGTCTATACCCTAACCACCCAAAAACACCTATCGCTGCAAGCAATTGCAGGCCAAGGCTGCTATACTTCAAATAGCTGTTATATGCTTTTAATTTCTTGTTGGGGGATGGATCTTGGGAGTCCATTTTCGCCGATTTTAATGTCTTTTATTACCGCACCCATTTTACACGTGCCGTTAAAGACCGCTCCTGGTTCCACTACCATTTTGCCCGTGATAATATCGCCGTTGATAACAGCTGTCGCTTTTAAAACCAACAGTTCGGTGATCTCTATTTTACCCTTTACTTCGCCTTCAATATCCGCGTTCTGTGCCAGGATATTGCCTTGTACCTGCGAGGAGCTACCCAGCGCAACTTTTGACTTGGATTTCACATTTCCGGTAATCTTGCCTTCAATACGGATATTCCCGTACGTCTCGATGTTACCTTCCAGGTAAGTACCTTTGCCGATGTTGTTGCTTGAGTTGCTAATCTCTTCGGCTGCTCGTTTTTGTTCTTTCGAAGTTAGCATGTCGTTTGGTTTAAAAAGTGACAAATTCTTCAGGATTTAAAGAGTTCCCATTGTACCACAACTCAAAATGAAGATGAGGTCCATTGGTGAGTTCTCCACTGTTGCCAACGATAGAGATTATTTCTCCTCCGTTGACAAAGGTACCAACTTTTTTCAAGAGTTGGGCATTGTGCTTATACGAGGATATCAGATTACCCCTGTGCTGGACCATGATCACATAGCCTGAGTCCTGTGTCCAGGACGAAAAGATGACGGTCCCATCGGCGATACACTTGATTGGTTCATTAACTTTCGCGACAATATCTACTCCGAGGTGACCCTTTTTGACATCGTATGGGTCCGAGATAAAACCGGCAATCGGCGAATAGAAGAACGTCTCTTCCAGTTCACGGTATTTTTTTGAAGCGACCGTGATCAGCGACATATCCGATTGTTCAAAGTCTTTTCTGAAGACGGAATCCGTGGATGTCGCTTTCAGATCGGATGGCTTGGCCAGCGGTTGGTTCTCACCTCTCAACGCTTCGGATGGATCCTGAAAATTGGCTGTGTCACCGCTGAGAACCCGTTGAAAATTTGCTATGAACTGATCCTTCCGGTCCACTTCCAGTCCAAGCGAATCAACTTTTTGCGCCAATTCGAAAAGCTGCTGATTGAGGACCATTTGCTCATGCTTCGGGTCGAACCACTTGGCAAGAATTGTCTTCGACATAAACATGCTCATCACAAAAAGGCCGGTAAATAAAATCACTGAAAAAAGAATTACTTTCGAGTATGTAAAACCCATACTGGTCTTTTCAGCGAAGTTTTCTTCGTTGCGGATGATAAGTTGATACCGGGTCGTTAACCAGTTTGATAATGTCTTTTTGGGTTTCAAATTATTCCGCTTTTTTGCACAAAATTAGATATTCCAGCTTTATAAAATATGGAATTTAGGTTTTTTGCGTTTTAATCACCACAAACCAGACAGCTTGAGAGGTATTTTTTTTTCCATATTGATTATTACCCTTGTTGCCCTCATGAGTGCGTGTTCCTCAGAGAAGAATACCTGGACAAGTAAGGCATTTCACAACACAACGGCTCACTACAATGGATATTATTATGCACGGGATGAAGTGCAGAAAATCGAAAAAACCATTTGGTCGAGCCTGGTGGATGATTACGGCAAAATTCTGCGTCTTTATCCGAAGATCGATTCGTCGCTGGCAAAGGGTTATGACAAGGAGATCCAGGAGGCTATCAAGATGGCTTCACTCGCCATTCAGCGGCACCCGAACAGCAAATGGGTTGATGATTCATATATCCTGGTCGGAAAAGCCAGGCTCTACAGCCTGGACTGGGGTAATGCCGTTCAGACCCTGAAGTATGTAAATACCAAAAGCAAGGACCCGGATACAAAGCACCAGGCTATCATTCAGCTGGTAAGGACCTTTACCGAACACCGGGAATACAATAACGGACAGGCTGCTATCGATTTTGTTCAAAAAGAAAAACTCAGCAAGACCAACAGGAAAAACCTGCTCCTGGAAAAAGCTTATTTCTACCAGGAACAGGGAGACTATGACAACATGGTTCGGAATCTCACGGAAGCCACACCCATGCTCTCAAAAAAAGACCGGCCGGGCAGAGTGTACTTTATTATCGGCCAGGTTTACCAGAAGCTTGGTTTCGAATCCGAAGCGTACAATTACTACAAGAAGTGCCTGGCTACCAATCCGGAATATGAAGTCGATTTTTATGCACGCCTTTATATGGCGCAGGTAACCGAAATATCGCGCAGCAAAAGTGTCAATGCCGCGCTCAAGTCGTTCCGCAAACTCCTAAAGGACAGTAAGAACAAGGAGTTCAAGGATAAAATATATTACGAGATGGGCGTGTTTGAACTCAAGCAAAAAAATCTGCCCGATGCTATTTCGAATTTTAACAGGTCTGTCCGCGAGGGGAACAACAAAAGGATAGACGGGGAGGCATATCTCCGGCTAGGTCAGATTTACTACGACACGTTGCGACAGTATGAGTTATCGCAGGCTTATTATGATAGCGCCATTACTTCCCTGCCGAGAGACTACGAAGGTTACGATGCAATAAAAGCGCGGCAGGAGATCCTCGATGATTTTGTTAAAAATCTGAACACCATCAAGTGGCAGGACAGCCTGCTGCACATGGCCGGACTTGACTCCGTTGGCTTACGTGCCCGGATAGACTCCGCGTTTCAGGCGCAAAAACTTCTGGCCGAAAAAAAGGCGGGAAAGAAAAAGAAGCGTTCCAACAGGATTGAGATCGTGTCCAACACGAACAGCCTGTTCGATACCGGCGAGGGCAGCGGGACAGATGAAACGGCGGACTGGTATTTTGGGAATCCATCCGCGATGGCGCTGGGTCAAACCGAATTCCGGCGTATCTGGGGAGATATCCCCCTGGAAGACAACTGGCGACGGTCCCTTCGTTCGGCCTCGACGAGTGCAGCGAACAGAAATGTACCGGGAGATCTGCCACAGCCCAACCGGGAGGAAACCGCTGCTCCTCCGCCTGCCGATCCCGTTGAAGCCGAATACGCCCGGGTAAGCAAACAAATTCCGAAAACCGACGAGCAGAAAAAAGAAGCCCTTAAGAAGATCGAGGATGCGTACTTCAATGTCGGCGATATCTACCACTTCAAACTTCTTGAAGACGATAATGCCGTTACTTACTATAACAAGTTGTTGCACCGGTTCCCGGACACGGAGTATGAACCCGAGATACTATACAAACTGTACCTGATCTTAAAGGAAAAGGATCCCGGACAGTCCGCATTTTATGCGTCGGAGCTGAAGGCGAAACATCCCGGTTCCACGTTTGCCAAAATCCTTATTAACCCGGATTTTCTGAAAGAATCAAGTCAGGCAGCGGAGAAACAAAAAGAACTGTACCGGCAAGCTTATTCCCAATTTACTTCCGGCTCCTACGAGGAAGCCGGCAGGATTCTCGATGAAGCTTCTGCGCTTGGGCCTACCGTATTTAGTCCGTCGATTGAACTGCTGAGGATACTCATTATCGGGAGAACCGAGGATATCAACAAATACCAGTTCCTGCTGGACAAGTTCAGCCAGAACAATCCGGAAACAGAAGCGGGTACCTACGCAAAAAAACTTCTGGACGCGTCGCGCTCCTTTCAGACAAAACAGGAACTGCAACGGGGAATACAATATATTCGTTCCCTGGAAGAACCACATTATTTCGTGATCGTTCACCGCCAGGATGAGAATATGGCGTCAGCGGCGACAAGCACCCTGGAAAAATTCAACGAGCAGTACTTTAAGGAACTTAAGCTTAAAACCAGCAACCTGATATTGAACGACGAATTCACGATGACACTCGTCGCAGATCTTCCGCGTATAAGCTCGGCGATAGAATATATCCGGACATTCAACGAAAAGCTTTCCGGGCTTAGCGAATTAAGGAACCATAAATTCCATAGCTTTGTAATTACGAAAGACAATTTCGATATATTTTACCGAACAAAAGGTCTTGATGAGTACATCCAATTCTTCGAAAAGAACTACCCGGCAGAAGACCAATAACATTCTGCTTCTTCGCAATCCCTGGTTTAGTAAAGCCACAAAAACCCTCTGGGTACTTTTCCTGTGTTTTGTCCTCGGCCTGCCTGTATATGTTATTTCGGTCAGCAGCAATTTAATGGGGCTTTTCGGTGGTATGCCTAGTTTAAAAGCGATCGAGAATCCGCAGAACGACCTTTCATCGGAACTGATCTCCTCCGATGGTGTTTCACTGGGCCGGTATTTCCGCTTTAATCGCAGCCAGGTGACATACGACCAACTGTCGCCGGATCTGGTCAACACCCTGCTGCTCTCTGAAGACCACCGTTTCTATAGCCACTCGGGATTGGATTTTCAAGCTTATCTCAGGGTACTGTTTGGCGTGCTCACCTTCAATTCCTCTGCAAAAGGCGGTGGCAGTACCATCACCCAACAGCTTGCAAAGAACTTGTTCAGTACCCGGGGCAGCGAACTCGAAGGTACGCTGACACGGGTCGGCGGCCCTGTTAAGCTTGTGATCAGCAAAACTAAAGAGTGGATTATATCGGTCCAGTTGGAAAAGAACTTTACGAAAGAAGAGATCATCGCGATGTATCTCAACACGGCTCCTTTCGGCAGCAATGCGTATGGGATCAAGGTTGCAGCGGAAACGTACTTTAACAAATCACCGGATAGCCTGAACATTCAGGAATCCGCCGTATTGGTAGGAATGCTTCAGGCTATCACGAGGTTCAATCCCGTAACCAGCCCCGAAAATTCACTGAAGAAAAGAAACCAGGTCCTGGCGAAATTGTATGATCGCCGTTATATCAAAACGGAGAATGAATACGATTCGATCAGGAGCCTCCCGATCGAACTAAAATACAATGTCCAGAATCAGAACGAAGGAATTGCCACCTACTTCAGAACCGTCATTCAAAATGACCTTATTCAATGGTCAAGACAACGCAACATCGACCTCTGGGAATCCGGACTGAAAATCTACACCACCATCGACAGCCGGATGCAACGTTATGCCGAAGAGGCGATGGAGGAAAGTATGAAAGTTCAGCAGAAGGCGTTCGATACGCACTGGAAGGGCAAAAATCCATGGATCGATGAAAACTGGAATGAGATAAAAGGATACCTGCAGTCACGGATCAAACAATCCGAGACTTACAGAAATCTCGTCGCCAGATACGGTGAAGGAGACGACTCGGTCAAGATCATGCTGAACCTGAAAAAACCAATGACCGTATTCACCTGGAACGGAGAACGCGATACCCTTTTCAGCTCGATGGACTCCATAAACTATTACAAAAGATTCCTTAACGCGGGTTTTATGTCCATGGATCCACACACCGGGGCGATCAAAGCCTGGGTGGGCGGAATCAATCACAAGTATTTTAAATACGATCACGTGAGGCAGGGTACACGCCAGCCGGGATCGTCCTTTAAACCTTTTGTGTATGGTACAGCAATGGAACAAGGTTACAATCCCTGCCAGAAGCTTCAGGACATTTCACCGACATTCAAAGTTTCCGGTGGAACCTGGAGTCCTCCGAACGCTGAAGGTGACCGGGGAACCGGCACGTGGTACACGCTTCGGCAGGCTATGGCAAGATCACTTAATTCGATCACAGCACAGGTACTTCAGCGCGTAGGTGAACAAAATGTTGTGGACTTCGCCCGCAGGGTCGGGATCACCAGCCATCTCGATGCCGTACCATCTTTATGCCTTGGCGTGAGCGATGTTTCCCTTTATGAAATTGTGGGAGCCTACAGCACGTTTGTCAACAGCGGTATCTATACACAACCCTTTTATATAACTAGGATCGAAGACAAAAACGGCAATGTGATCGAGAACTTTGTTCCCAAAACCAGGCAGGCGATCAGCGAACAAACCGCTTTCAAAATGATCTATATGCTTATGGGTGGCGTTGAAGAAGAAGGCGGCACATCCATCGGCCTTCCTTACAACCTAAAAGTAGACAACGAGATCGGTGGTAAAACCGGAACAACCAACAATGCATCCGACGGCTGGTATATGGGCGTAACGCATAACCTGGTATCGGGCTCCTGGGTAGGAGGCGATGAACGCAGTATCCATTACCGCGAATGGAGCCTTGGACAAGGTGGGAAGACCGCCCGGCCGATCTGGGCAGCTTATATGACTAAAGTTTACGCCGACCCGTCGCTGGAATACAAAAAAGGTCAGTTCATGAGACCTTCCAGCGGTATGGATATTTCTCTGGACTGCCGCGCATATGAAATTCCGGCGGATTCTCTCGGAATCCCTCATGAGAGTTGGGACCCTAACAACTGACCATGGACAATCCATTTGACCGGCTTAAAGAAGTCGTTCAGCGATTACCCGAATCTCCGGGTGTATATAAATTTTACAACGACGAAGACACGCTCATTTATGTCGGGAAAGCCAAGAACATAAAAAAGCGCGTCACCAGTTACTTCAACAAGAACACGGGTGTCAACCGGAAAACGCTGAAACTGGTATCCGAAATCGTACGGATCGACTTTACCGTATCGAACACGGAGTTTGATGCGTTGTTGCTCGAAAACAATTTTATCAAACAAAACCAGCCCAAGTATAACATCCTGCTGAAAGACGACAAGACGTTTCCCTATATCTGTATTCTGAAGGAACGGTATCCGCGGATCATCTATACACGCAAGTATAATCCTAAGCAAGGCGAGTATTTCGGCCCTTTCTCAAGTGTTGTGGCGATGAAACACGTATTGGAGCTGACCCGGAAATTGTATTCTATCCGTACATGTAACCTGTTACTCAGTGAGCAGAACGTAACTCAAAAGAAATTCAAGGTCTGTCTTGAATTTCACCTTGGTAATTGCAAAGGTCCGTGTGAAGGACTCCAGGATGAGAAATCATACCTCGAGGAAATCGAACAGGCGCGACATATTCTCAAGGGAAACCTGAGTATCGTTTACAACTATTTCACGGCACAAATGAAAGCTGCGGCCGCCAGTATGGAATTTGAGCGGGCGCAGCTCTACAAGGAAAAACTCGATACGCTGGAAAGATTCCAGTCAAAATCCCTTGTCGTTAACAAGGACCTGACGGACATCGACGTTTTCACTATTACCAGTGTTGAAGAATATGCGTACGTAAACTACCTGCAGATCAAGGAAGGTGCCATCATTTTTTCAAAAACTCTTGAGCTAAAGAAAAAACTCGACGAACCCGACGATGAATTGTTAAGCATCTCCGCGGTGGAGTTACGGGAACAACGGCTGAGCACCAACAACCTTATCCTGAGCAACATTGCGATCACCGTCCTGGAAGAGAATGTAGAAAATGTCATCCCGCAGATTGGAGATAAAAAGAAACTGTTGGCGCTTTCCATCAAGAACGCGCTCGAATTACGAAAGGAGAGGGAGATTTTCCGAGAGGGGAAAAAATCAAAACAAAAGGAAGTGTTGCTTATCCTTCAAAAGGACCTTCAACTGCAGCACATACCGTCTATTATCGAGTGCTTTGACAATTCAAATATCCAGGGAACCATACCGGTCGCGTCTATGGTCCGTTTTGCAAATGGCAAGCCTGACAAAAAAGGATACCGTCATTTTAATATTAAAACGGTAGAAGGTCCAAACGATTTCGCCTCGATGAAAGAGATCGTGGGCAGGCGTTACAAACGAATATTGGAGGAAGCTGAAAAACTACCCGACCTTATCGTCGTGGATGGTGGGAAAGGCCAATTGAGCAGCGCCTGCGAAGCGCTCCGGGAGCTGGATATTTACGGCAAGGTTCCCATTATTGGTATTGCGAAAAAACTGGAAGAGATCTACTATCCCGAAGATCCGCTTCCTCTTCACATCAATAAAAAATCCCCCGGCCTGCTTTTGCTCCAGCATATCAGGGATGAAGCGCACAGGTTCGCCATTACATTTCACCGTCAAAAAAGAAGTAAGGGTCAGATTAACACCGAAATAAGCGGGCTTGAAGGTATTGGCGAGAAGACCGCAACCAAACTGTTGAAACACTTCAAGTCGCTGAAAAAAATCCGGGAGGCCTCGTTCGAAGAACTCGAACAACTGGTGGGCCGGGCGAAAGCGGAAATTATAGCTCATAAAAAAGAAAAGGAGACCTGAGGTCTCCTTTTCGAAAATATCTAAAGCTATTGGATCAGAACTCCCACAGGTTGTGCTCCTTCTCCATCAACATCATCTCTGTCCATTCGCGTGCCCAGACCCCTTCGTAGTATGGTCTTCCATTGCCACGGTAGGTATCATCGAGAGTTTCATCGTCCGGATTTTGTACCTTGTAAATAGAACCCTGAAATAGTCTCAGCAGAATCGCATCGGCAAAGTTTTTATTCTGCGCAGTGTTCTGCCTGTTGAACCATACGGCCTTCGGTATGTTGTTCCGGAACAGTTTTTCAAGATCCTTGTACTTGAACCAGCCGAGCGAAAGATCGATGCTGGTATTTGTTTTTGCTCCCGGGATGATGATCTCCATGCCCTGAATATCATAATAGAGACGGGACCTTCTCCTGTCGAAGATGATATCTTCCATCATATGGATGGTGGTCATGTCACCTACAGCATATGGAAGACCGCTACCCTGGCTTGTAACAGCCCAGTTATCGACGGCGTCTTCACTTGGCGTCACACCCCTGCTATCCTGAACAGCGCGGTAGTTTTTGCCATTATAAGTTACAATATCGTCGGTATAAAAATCCGCGGCCGGATCCCATGCAGGGAAGGTCTGAGCCTGTTCTGCAATAAGTCTGCCCATGAATTCCTCTTTGGAAAGCTTACCTGACAGCGAATCATCTTTGTAAATGTCCGTCAGTTCACCCGATTTAACAGCATCGATTATAAGTCTGCTGATCTCCCCGTTTTTTGCAAAAAAACCTTTGTTCTGTTTCTCGCGAAGATCAATATTTCTCCAAACCCGCACTTTATAGTGCTGTTCATAAACCGGGATTGGGTTGAGCGAGTTCGGGTTGTACTGAATCTCAAGATCCTGTACTTCCTGTGCCATGGCACTACCAACAGCGCTGCAAAACACGAGTATGAAAAGCGACTTCTTCATAATTAATTAATGGGAATGTTAATAATTCCGTTTGATCCGGTAACTGTTACTTTTTCTTCTTCGTCCTGATACGTTCTGCGTACAACGTCCTTGATATCGATGATGATCTTGTCTCCGGGGCGGGCCTGGTTGGTCCATGCGCGTAAATCAGGGTTCTCGTTGGTCGCATTTAACCGCTGCACGCCTGTTGTTCCACGACCGAGAATAACTTCCGCTCTCTTGATCCTGTAACGCGCATCCTTTGGTACTTCTTCCTTGAAGTTAGCATCCGGCTCGGCAACGAAGCGCAGATTCGGGATCTGGTTCGCCTTGATACCGTTCCGCAGGTCAACTGGATTGTTTCCAAGGTAAGCGATATACCGGGGAGCGGGAACGTTCTTTACGTCAAAGTTTGTGTCGCCGATTTTGATACCGCCATTGGTCACGCCTACAGCGACTTTCTTCGCTTTTGGTATGATTGTCACCTTACCGGGTTTGTCACCCTTGATGATCTGGGCACTTGTTCCGGCGCTGAATGTCGGGTTGTAATTTGTACCAAGAGTAGGTACTTCGATATTTACGTTGTTACCACAATTCATGTAAAGTGTCGGCGCATTACCGGTAGTCACCTTGATCACAGGCTGGGCAACATAGTATTCAATATCCTGGGAAAATGTCTGGCCTTTCACGGTGATATCCGCTTTGAAATGCTTCTTCGCGATTCCATTGGCATCGTATCCACCGCCCTGGGCTGTAAACTCGATCTTACCCATAGCCACGCCGCTGGCGTCCTGGATTACAGGAAGTTTTGCGCCGTCCTTGAAAAACTCCGAAGAAATAGCTGTTGATGATCCTGTAAGGAACATTTCCGCCTCGTACTTCGCTCCGGCCGCCACGGTAGAAGATTTCGCTCTTACCATAGGAATAAACTGGTCAAAACTGATACGGTTCGCGCCGGCGTCTTTTGCCAGCTTGTCGAGCACTCGAGCTTCGTAGTCCAACACTTCGGTTTCCGCCTGAGTAATGGAGGCAAGCGCCGCGATTGCTGGTGTGTTTTCGAACGTGAATGTTAAAAAGTCCTTCCTGACGTGGTCCTTGTCGGCTGCGAAGATCGGAATATCCTTGGGAGCTTTTGCGATTACAGCCAGGGGAGGATCGATCTTCGACCATGCATTAAGCTGTTTCACGTAGTCGTTCAGGAGTTTTTCGTAATTCTTTCCAACGGGAGACTTAGCATCAATCATCATCGTAGCCACTTTGGAGCTGTGATCGTTGATCAGTTTGTCGTCTATTTTATCGGTACCCGAAGTCTTCATGATGTTCATTTTCAGTTCATCAATTGCCTTCAGTGTACTCTGAGTCAGGTCTCTGATCTTTTGTGCATTGTCCCTGGCTTCAACTACGTTGGCCGTCGTACTGCTTCCCGCATCCTTGATAATGGATTGCAGCAACAGGTCGCTCTTCTTATTTCCTTCAACGATCAGTCCGTTAAGCGTCGCATTGATGATGGCAAATTTTTCAAGTACGGCATTACTGACCTGGAGCGCCAGAAGCGCGGTCAGTACGAGGTACATCATACCTATCATTTTCTGACGCGGGGTTTCTTTTCCACCTGCCATGGTTAATTCTGTTTAGTGTTTAAACGTAAGAAATCCAATTTCATTATGCTTGTCCGCTACCTTTCATAGCAGTAAGCATGCTTCCGTACACCTTGTTCAACGAAGTAAGGTTATCCGTAAGTTTACTCAGTTCCGTTGTAAACTTCGCCGTGTTATCACCAACTTTGGAAAGTCCGTTCATGGCGCCAGTAAGGCTTTCGTAGAACTTGTTCATGTTCTTCACATGACTGTCTGCATCCTTCAATTCCATTTCATAAACAGAATTCAGCGCAGCCAGGTTTTTCGTTACTTTTTGTACCTGTGAATGATATTCACCAGCATCTTTCGATGCCTCGGACATGCTCGATACGGCCTTTATGGCAGTGTCGTATGATTTATTCATTTCCAGTAGCTGGGTCGATGCTTTTTTAACGTTGGATGCATAATCCGTTGTAGCAACAGCAGCGTCAGAAAGGTTTGACATTTTTTTAGCCGATTCAGCCAGGTTATTCAATCCTTTTCCGAGGCTATCCAGCAGTTCGGGACCGATCTTCGCTTTTTCGAGGGATACATCAAGTTGTTGAGTAAGCGATGCCGTTCCCTGTTTGTTGGAGATCCGGGTTGGTACTGCCGGAGCTTCGTAATCTTCTCCGAGTTCCGGGTAAACTTTAGACCAGTCATGCTCCTGATGAGGCGGTTCAAAAGCACTTAAAAAGAATATGAAAGCTTCAGTCGTCAAGCCGATAAACAGCATCATGTCAGCTCCTTCGTAGTGCAGAATCTTGAATAACGCACCAATAATTACGACTGCTGCACCAATCCCATAAACTTTCGGCATTATGGTTTTATAGAGAAGTTCAACAAATCCGCCTTTTTTCTTGCTCATTGTAGTAATGGTTTAAGTTTTGCCTTTTGATATTTGTTAAGTAGGTAAAAAATGAAAGTTCAAGTCGTTTAAAATTCCTGTCCGGAAGAACGGCCCAGGTGCGTCATGGCACAACGGAAACCGATATAAGCGCGGGTAGAATCTTTAAATTCGTAGGTTCTTGTACCTGTTTCCAGGTAGTAGGCAACATCTTTCCATGAACCGCCTCTGACCACTTTTTTGGGAGGAACCCGTGGGTTGAATTTTGAGCTTTCCGGATTTGTGCGGGGGTCGATGTACTGGGGGTTCAGATCCCACACAGTAGGAACAGAAGCGGGGTTAAAGTCATCCAGGCACCATTCTGAAACGTTTCCCGACATATCATAGAGACCGAAGTCATTGGGGAAGTAAGCTTGAACGGGTGACGAATAGGCAAAACCATCGTCATAAAAATTACCACGTCCGGGTTTGAAGTTAGCGAGCATACATCCTTTGGAGTTACGGATGTAGGGATTACCCCAGGGGTATTTCGCCATGTCACGGCCACCGCGTGCGGCATATTCCCATTCTGCTTCCGAAGGCAGGCGGAAGGCAGGCATCGGAAAGTCCCCGACACTCTTCCTGTAGTCGTTCAGGTAAGCGGTTCTCCATTGGCTGAAGAAAACTGCGGCATCCCAATTCACACCGACCACCGGGTACGCATCGTAGCCAGGGTGCCAGTAATAATAGTCCTGGATCGGGTCTCCCATGTGGTGTGCAAAATCCCTCACCCAGGCAGCCGTGTCAGGATAATACTTCTGACGGAAAGTCTCTGCATCGACTGTTTCAAAACCTTCAATGCTTCCGTTATCCACCAGGAAAAAGTTTGTGAACTGGCGGTACTCGTTGTTCGTGATCTCGGTATCGTCCATAAAAAACGAACCGATTGTAACCTGTTTGTTGAAATTGATCTGCGTAGATGCCGGATCTTCATCGGCTTGTCCCATATGGAATGTCCCTGCCGGAATGGGTACCATACCATAGGGAATGGTCATAACCCAGCCTTCGCGACCGGGAACGCCAACCAGTTCACCTTGGTCACCACCCTTTTTGCCGCCTAAGCCAAGCAATCCGCAGGCACTGGCAACAGCACCCGCAAGGACTAACACTACTTTTGAAACAACCGATTTATTCATACTTAATTCTCAGTTTGTCTATGCTAAAATTTGAGGGCTCAAAGTTATCGTTAATTCCCCTTACTTTTTTGAGAAACGATTCACAAATTCCACAAATTCTTAAAAATACCAAAATCAAATGTCGGTTAGTGCCTATACCGAGGGGTTCGAACGACTTTTTTACCGCTACCCGGATTAACGGGCAGGTCGTAACTCAGCATAAACTCCAGCGAAAAGCTCTCTTTCGCCGCCCTGTCCTTCACGATAAAGTCCACTGCCGTACCCAATTTTAAGGACTTATCTTTCAACAAACTATACCCTAAGAGCAGGCTTGCAGCCTCGGATTGTCTAAACGCCAGACCACCGTACATCGTATCTTTGAAGTGTGCAATTCCCGCCAGATCGACTTGTGTCTTGTTAAGATCCGTCCGGACTGCCGCACTAAACTGCACTTTCAGGTCAAAACTTACTTCGTAAAAATAACCCCCGGTGAAATTTATGTGGTTCTCCAGCGCCCCGCGTACGCTATCGGCGCCGAAATCAAACTTGGATCGGAGTAAATGGTTGAAACCGACACCCGCGTAATACTTTTCAGCCCGGTAAAAAATTCCGAACCCCAGATCGGGCCTGACCTGCGATTCTTTTCCCTCTACGATAAGCGGATCACCTTCCTGAATATACCGGTAGTATTTTCCGTTTACGGTCTGTGAATAGAGTCCTACCTTCACACCAAAGCTCAATTTCGTTTCCTTGATACCCAGGTGGTAGGCATACATTGCCTGGGCTTCCAGATTGTTTTGCGGTCCTAATTTATCGTTCACGATATAGGCACCGAAACCACTTCTAAGCTTATATACAGGAGTGTTAAAACTGACCAACTGTGTGGTTGGTGCGCCACCGTCTCCAAAGCTTGACTGATAGCCAAGCCACTGACTTCGATGGACGGCTGTTAGCCTGGTCACTCCATCCACGCCTGCAAAAGCAGGTGTCATGTACAGGTTATTGAACATGTACTGCGTGAAGAGAGGATCTTGCTGTGCAAAAGCGCCTGCTCCGAAAAAGAGCAGCAAGAGGGTATAAAAAATCCTTTTCAGCATTAAGTTTAAAAAGTAGAATCTAAAGTAAACGCTTTTTTACGACACTTTCAACAAATGTAATTAAAGTGTAATAAAAAAGATCACTTTCTAAAATTCAAAGGATGAAGTAGTTATTTAATCCCGTTGGCCTTTTTTATATAGAGTTCAATGGCGCCGGTCATCGACGGGGCATTCGGAAGTGGGGCTTCAATATCCAGTATTAAACCGGCATCAACAGCGGCTTTGGCTGTGGTGGGTCCGAACACGGCTATGCGTGTGTTGTTCTGTTTAAACTCGGGGAAGTTGACGAACAATGAATTTATTCCGGAAGGGCTGAAAAATGCTAAAATGTCGTAGAAGACTTCCTTCAGATCGGAAAGATCCGAAGCAACGGTATGATAAATGATCCCCTCCGTGTAATGGTATCCTCCTTCCTTGAGGAAATCGGGAATGTCATTTTTACGGATGTCCGAACAGGGAAATAAGTATTTTTCGTTTTTATGCTTTTTCAGGATTTCAAGCAGATCCTGAGCCGTCTTTAGTCCGGTAAAGATCTTTCTCTTACGGATGACAATGTACTTCTGAAGGTAGTTCGAAGTCTGCTCGGAGATACAAAAGTATTTCATCTCCGGAGGCATCTCGACTTTTAATTCCTGGCAGATATGAAAAAAGTGATCGACCGCATTACGACTGGTGAAAATAATCGCCGTGTGATTGAGGATATCAATCTTTTGCTTTCGGAATTCTTTAACCGGTACCGGTTCTACCTGAATGAACGGCCTGAAATCAATTTTCAGGTTAAATTTTTCAGCCAGCTTCAAGTATGGGGAATTAGCGTCAGCAGGAGCTTCTTGGGTAACCAGGATACTCTTCACTTTTCGCATCCTGTCAGTAGCAATTTCACTCATCACGTAAACAAATTCAGGCTAGTAATAAAGTACCTTAATCGTAATAAGAAAGGGTATTAATTCTGTGGCACAAATGTACGAAAATAAATGGAAGATCGAATGATCCATCTGCCTGGACAATTTTAAAATGATGAGAATCGTCCAGCCGGCGAGCACCCAGGACATAATACCCAGCAGAAAATCGTAAAAACCTTCGCGGTCTCCATGGGAAATAAAATACAGGAACAATACAATAGTGAGCACTCCGAAAACGCCCAGCAGGAGTCTGACCCAATTAAAAAAATGAATTCCGCCGATTTCACGCATGCCGAATACATAGGACAAACCGTAAACCAGGATGATCTTCAAAAAGAAAAGCGTCAATATCACCAGGCTCAGTTCGATCCACCGGACGATAGCCTCCCAGAACGTGTGAGCCTCGAACGTCAGGGCAATCGTGTATTCGGCTGACAGAAAATGAAAAACGATCATCAGGTAGTAACCCAGCATCAGGCTGCTATAGGCGTAAAATAAAATATTGATACTGCTTGTTATCCGAGAATAGGCCTGGCTGTCTTCGCCTTCACGCATGGAAAATATTTTAGTAACAGAAAAATAATCGGCGGCCAGTTTGGGGTTAAGCTGAATAATGATGATCAGCATAACCATCAGGATCAGGAACCCCACGGTGGCAAAGTCCCGGAATGACGAAAACTGTATCGGTGTTAAATCCGCATCTGGACCGGTGGCTGCCTGCCTGGAGGCTAGCGTCGTATGCAAGCCGCTTTCGTTTATTTTCCGCTGAAAGATGGAGACCTGTAAAACGGTGGCGTGAACAACTTCCCGCAGACTATCGAGCCGCAGCGCGAGAGGCACATCCGTTTTTGTAATCAGCTGACCGTTGACAAAAAGCGCAACAGCTTCCGAACTGCTGACCTGGAGGAACGTATTGGCGGGGTATACATTTGACTCAATCGAAAAATAGATGGTGTTCACACTCCCGCGCCTTTCCGCGTAGGGAAGATAACGCTCGTTTTGAAATACTTCCCATTCGTTCCTGAAGTCCTTTATAACCGTCAACTCCTGCGCTGTTGCCGCCGCGCAAGTCAGCACGAAAAAAACCAATAACAGTCGCGTCGGGGAAAATGCCTTCATATTAATTCACGCAAAAGTATCAGAATCTGGCCTTATATCCGAAATGCCAGTAAGTTTGTTGCGCGATGGCCGGTATCTATATTCATATTCCCTTTTGCAAGCAGGCGTGTCACTATTGTGATTTCCACTTTTCCACGCAGCAGGACTACCGCGACCAGATGGTAGAGTCAATCTGCAAAGAGATCCGGCTGAGAGCGGACTACCTGCACCCTCATACCATCGGGACCATTTATTTAGGGGGCGGGACTCCGTCGCTGTTATCCGACAGCAACCTGCATTCCCTTTTGGAAAGTATTCGAAAGACATTCAGTGTGGAACCGGATCCTGAAATTACCCTCGAAGCAAATCCCGATGACCTGACGAAAGAGAAACTCCACGCGCTCAAACAAGCCGGTGTCAACCGTCTGAGCATCGGCATCCAGTCGTTCGACAACAGTATCCTTTCCTACCTGAACCGGGCACATGATGGACAAATGGCCCTGAGGTGTGTAATGGATGCCCGGGAATCCGGCTTTGAAAACATCAGCCTCGATCTTATATACGCGATACCGGGGCTGAACGATGAGCTCTGGAAAGCAACTATCGATAAAACCCTGGAGCTCCATCCCCAGCATATTTCTTCCTACGCGATGACCATCGAAGAAAAGACAGTCTTCGGGAACCGGGCAAAAAAGGGAACGCTGAAGGTTATCGAAGACGATAAGGCGGCCACGCAACTGCAAATCCTCGTCGATCTCCTCGAGGAAAAAAATTACGAGCAATACGAAGTTTCGAATTTTTCCCTTCCGCACTTTCGTTCGAAGCATAACAGCAGCTATTGGCGCGATGTCCCTTACGTCGGCTTTGGCCCCAGCGCGCACTCCTACGACGGGCGGCGCCGGGCATTTAACATCCGTAACAATCAGCAATACCTGAAATCAATATCCAGCGGCGAAGTCCCGTTGACCCAGGAAATATTAAGCCGGGAGGATAAGATCAATGAATATCTTTTGACATCGCTGCGTACATCATGGGGTTTGGACCTGAACCGGTTAAAAACGGATTTTGCATTCGACCTTTTCGAAAAGCATGCACCTTATCTCCGCATATTGCTGGAGAACAACCTCGGCATTATTTCAAACGATACGCTGATCCTGACTAAGGCCGGCAAGTTGCTTGCGGATAAAATTGCATCCGATCTTTTCGAAATCGTGTGACCTTCGGGGGACCGTTTCCCATATTATTTCCGCCGGGATAGGTGATACGTGTATAACCTGTTATATTCGCTTCCGGAAAATTTCAATTCCCTTAATGTATGGTTCAAAAGTCTCCGGAGGAAAAAAAAGTATACATGTTATTGAAGGCTGTGATCTTCCACTATCACGGTCTCGACGAACAGGAGAAAAAAGACCTTGCTAAAACGGCTGACGAACTTCAGGCTCCCGAAGAATACAAATGGGCGCTGGATTTTGTGGCACAGGATTATATTACAGCTTTCGACAGGGCACGGAGTTATCTGAATGATATTATCGGCGACTATAAGAAGGAGCAGCGTATTGAACTGATAAATATGGTGTGGCAGGCAAACAACCTGAAGGGGTATGTCACAGAAATGGAAGCAACAGCGATGCTAAAACTTGCCAAGGACTGGAATGTACAACGCGAATTGATCGACCTGGTTCTGAAATAAATCCGGAAAACCGGTCAATAAAAAAGGGACACTGGCTGGTGTCCCTTTTTTTTATTGTTATCCATTCATGGAGGCTAGGAACTCGTCATTGTTCCGTGTTCCTTTCATCTTGTTCTGCAGGAATTCCATAGCTTCTACCGAGTTCATATCGGCCATGTATTTACGGAGTATCCATACACGCTGGAGTTCTTCTTCCTTCAGCAACAAATCTTCGCGTCTTGTTCCGGAAGCAGGGACATCCATCGACGGGTAAATTCTCCTGTTCGACAACTTGCGGTCGAGTTGCAGTTCCATGTTACCCGTACCTTTAAATTCTTCAAAGATCACTTCATCCATTTTTGATCCTGTATCGATCAGCGCTGTCGCGATAATCGTAAGGGATCCGCCGTTTTCAATTTTGCGGGCGGCACCAAAGAAACGTTTGGGTTTATGGAGTGCGTTTGCATCCACACCACCCGAAAGTATTTTTCCGGAGGAAGGGACAACCGTATTATAGGCTCTCGCGAGACGGGTAAGCGAATCCAGTAAAATGACAACGTCGTGACCGCACTCCACCATTCGTTTCGCTTTCTCCAGAACGATACTCGCCACTTTCACGTGTCGCTCGGCTTGTTCGTCAAACGTAGAAGCTACGACCTCGGCCCGTACACTACGGGCCATATCCGTTACTTCTTCGGGACGTTCATCGATCAGCAATACGATGAGGTAAACCTCCGGGTGATTCTGGGCAATCGCATTGGCAATGTTCTTCAGCAAAACTGTCTTACCGGTTTTTGGCTGGGCGACGATCATACCACGCTGTCCTTTACCGATCGGCGAGAACAGATCCAGGATACGGGTGGAAAGGTTATCAGGTGTAGTGCTGAGTCTTAATTTTTCATTCGGGAATAGTGGCGTCAGGTATTCGAAGGCGACGCGATCGCGGATCTCTTCGGTGGTTTTGCCGTTTACTGACTCAACCTTCAGCAAGGCGAAGTATTTTTCACCCTCCTTCGGAGGTCGTATAAATCCCTTTACGGTATCACCGGTTTTCAAGCCAAATAATTTGATTTGCGAGGGTGATACGTATATATCATCCGGGCTGGCCAGGTAGTTGTAATCCGAAGAACGCAAAAAACCATATCCATCCTGCATAATTTCCAGGACACCTTCATTACTGATGGCGCCGTCAAACTCACGGATAGCAGGCCGATACGGGGGGGTTCGCTCTTCGCGGGGTTCACTCCTGTTCGGGCGCGGTTGATCTTCACCGCCTGACATATCCTGCTCGTTCACGGTGTTTCCATTGAACGGAGGTGTTGGACTATCAAAATTTATATCAATTGAATCGAGGATCTCGTCGGAGGAAAAATCGTTATCGATCTTAGGTGTAGGAGGTGTCGGCGTAGGTGTGACGTTTTCACGACGGCGCGGGCGCATTTTACGTTCCGGTTCTGCCTCGGAAGCTGGAGCCGGGACAGTTGAAGTTTTTTTATCGGAAGCCGATTCGCCGGCAATTGCCTGTTGGTCGAGTATCTTATAAATGATATCTTGTTTGGAAAGCTTTTTAGCGTTTTTCACGCCCATCTCCTCCGCGATTTCTTTCAGCTCCGAAAGAAGCCTGACATTCAGGTCGTCAATAGTATACATGTTTGATTTAAAAATGGATTGTGTTAAAAAAGATTTGTTGAATCGATTCTTGCGATCAGCTGAGCTGAGATTAGGGTCATGAGAACAACTAACTAGAAAACAAAAATTCGCTTAGTAAGGTCCGGATTTATTCAGAGGGCTTGAGATAAAGCCATATGACAGTGCAAGTATAGCTACATTTTTGACTATTATCAAATCGATAAAAATATTTTATTCCCTATAAAAGGGCGCAGCCATTCAAAAAAACTAATTTTAGACCGCAAAAATTTAAATCACCATGCTACAAGTAGCCGTTATCCGGGAACAATACGAAAGCGTCGTAAAAGGACTTGCCAAAAGAAACTTTAAGAACGCGACCGAACTTGTTTCAGCCGTATTGGAAAAAGACAATCTTCGAAAGGATACACAAAAGACACTCGATGATCTCAAAGCAAAAGCGAATGCCGATTCCAAAAAGATCGGCGAACTGATAAAATCAGGGAAGAGTGATGAAGCTATGGCATTAAGATCCAGTATTGCAGAGGCGAAAGAAGTAACCCGGTCCATGGAAACTTCCTTAACGCAACTGGAAAAAGAGCTGACGGAATTACTCTATGTGATCCCGAATGTTCCGCACGAAACAGTACCGGCGGGTTTCGGGGCCGATGATAACATTACCGTCTACGAAAATGGTACCATTCCCACATTAGGTAAGGATGCGCTGCCGCATTGGGAGTTGATCAAAAAGTACGACATCATCGATTTTGATCTGGGCAACAAGATTGCCGGCGCCGGCTTTCCCGTGTATAAAGGAAAAGGAGCAAAGTTGCAGCGCGCGCTTATCAACTTTTTCCTGGATGAAGCCGACAAAATGGAGTACCGGGAGATTCAGCCCCCTATTGTTGTCAATGAAGCGTCGGGTTATGGAACGGGACAGCTACCGGATAAGGAGGGCCAGATGTATTTCATTGTCGAGGATGGCCTCTACCTGATCCCGACCGCGGAAGTACCGATCACCAATCTTTACCGCGATGTTATTGTCTCCGAAAGTGATTTACCCGTCAGGAACGTCGGGTACACGCCGTGTTTCCGGCGGGAAGCCGGAAGCTGGGGAGCACATGTCCGCGGCCTCAACCGCCTGCACCAATTCGACAAAGTTGAGATCGTACAGATCAGAAAACCCGAAGAATCGTATCAGGCGCTTGACGAGATGTGCGCCTATGTTCAAAGCCTGTTGGAAAAACTGGAGCTCCCATACCGGAAGTTACTGTTATGCGGAGGCGATATGGGCTTCAATTCCGCCATTACCTACGATATGGAAGTTTTCGCCGCGGGACAGCAACGATGGCTGGAGGTAAGCTCTGTCAGCAACTTTGAAACATTTCAGGCGAATCGACTGAAGCTGCGTTATAAGAATGCCGATGGCAAAACGCAACTACTGCATACCCTGAACGGAAGTGCACTGGCCCTTCCCCGTATTGTCGCCTCGATTCTCGAAAACAACCAGACCCCCGAAGGAATTCGTATACCCGAAGCGTTAGTACCTTATACCAAATTCAACATGATTAACTGATCCGGATCTGGCGTCAGGCCGGAAAAAATAGGTGCCACCTTCCAGGGTGGCATCGTTGTTTAAAGGACCATCTATGATAGAAACATCACAAAGCATCATTGACACAGTCTCGGTTCATGTCGTAGGGAACAGCAACCGCGCCGAAGAACTAAAATTATCGGAGGCGCCGTTGGACATCGACGACGAGCTACTGAAAAAACTGCTTCTTACCTATTTCCTGTCGAATTTCACCACACCGGAATATCATCACTTCACTTTTTCAAATGACGATTTTTCGCTGAACCCGCTCTATAAATTCGCGCAAGAAATATTCGGGTCCCCGGATTCCTTTCACCTCAATTCGGTCAATATCGCTAAACACCTCTACGAAGCAACGAAGCACCCGAATATAAAATCGGGGGACCTGTATGTCGCCTATTTTTCGAGTGTCGCGATCGATGGAATCCCGGTTGATGCCCTTGGTATTTTTAAGTCCGAAAACAAGGAAGCTTACCTGAAACTCAACAAGCGCGATGTCAACTTTAACCTGGACGCGGATGAGGGGGTGAATATCCGGAAACTGGACAAAGGATGCCTGATCCTGAATACCGGCAAGGAAGACGGCTACAGGATACTGATCGTGGATACCGCAAACAAATCGGATGCGCAATTCTGGAAAAACGATTTCCTGAATGTGAGAGCTACCGCTGATGCCTTTCACCACACGCACAATTTTATGAATCTGACCCGTCAATACGTGGGCGACAGGTTAGACGAGGAATTCAGTGTGTCGAAGGCTGACAAGATCGACCTGCTGAACCGTTCGATGGATTTTTTCAAATCCCGTGAACAGTTCAATCAGAACGAATTTGAAGTGGAGGTACTGGCCGACGCGTCGGTAATTGAGTCATTCCGCAAATTTGAAAAGACCTTTATGTCAGACACGGAAATCGCAGACAGCTTCGAGATCTCGGCTCAGGCTGTCAAGCGGCAGGCCAGGGTATTCAAAAGTGTTTTAAAGCTTGACAAGAACTTTCATATTTATATTCATGGAAACCGGGAACTGATCGAAAAAGGTTTTGACGAGGTGATGAACAGGCACTTTTACAAAATTTACTTTGACCAGGAAACCTGATCCGGAAATGCCAAATTCCTGACTAACTTTAAAGACCTCAATAAAAAATTATGGAAACTCAAAGTTTTGGCGAAAGGGTTAAACGCACCTCGAAAAAAGTTCTTAAGATCATCGTCGGGACGGCCCTGGTTGTCGGAATCATCGTATTCAGCTACCTGTACTGGGCTACGTATGAGGAGGGTGTAATGGCCGGGAAAATTCTTCGCGTCAGTGAGAAAGGTGTATTGTTCAAGACCTATGAGGGTAAGATCAATCTGGAGACTTTCGGTGCCCTGAAAGGTACCAGCCCTATAGCGGAGTCGTTCGACTTTTCAGTCGAGCGGGACGAGGAGGAGCTGGTAAAAGAACTACAGGAAGTTTCCCTCAGCGGCGAACGCGTGAACCTGTATTTTATCAAGCGATATGTCGCTTTTCCCTGGAGAGGAGACACCAAATATTTCGCGACGCGGGTAGAACGGGTTGTTCCCTGAAACCGGATTTTCAAATAAAAAAGGCTATCCGTTAGAATAGCCTTTTTCCGTATTTGTTGTCCGCTCAGATCAAACCGTAGCGGTAGATGCTTCTTCGAATTTTTGCGAAATCTTCAGTACGACAGTTTTCTTTGCCTTGTAGCCGCAATATCCGCACTGAAAATGTTTCAGTAACTGACCTTCTTCGCCAACGGTCGGAACTTTGAGAATCTCCTCGCGTACCACTTTAAACGTCTGGTAGTTACACTCCGGACACTGCAATGCGTGAAGGTGACCTGAATAACGTTCGATCTTCACATAACCTGTTTCCTCGTCTTTCCATACGTCGTAGTCAACGGAGAAAACATTTTCTTCAGCCTGCATCCCCTCGTCGAGGTAAGCGTCTTCTTCCTGTTCACCCAGCAGCTTCATCGCCTTTCCGGTTTTTGGAGAAATCCGAGGTTTGTAGCGAAGGGCTTTTAGTCTCTTTTCAATAAAGAACGGATAGTAAAACTTCAGCATGTTCTGCACGATCAGCGCCACAATCATTCCCATGGCGAATGTTGTAAAGCCCAAAACGAAAATCCACAGGGTGTTCAGCTTTTGAATATTCGAGTTTGCATAGAAGCAACATCCGATAATCAGGATGATGGCGGCAATCCAGAGGATCCTGATCTCGCTCTTGTTAATGTAGTCGTATTTGACCTTTGCATCATTCATGGTAGCCAGACGCACAACATGATAAAGCACTATCAAAATTGAAATAGCCCATGCCACATATGCGACGTTCTTAGCCATCGCATTCCAAGAGTCATAATTTTGTACAATATCGTCCATGGTTACGGATTGGTTATTGGTGTTCTTAATAGCAAATATAAATACCTGTACTTATTTAACCTAGGGGTCAACAGCTGATAATCTCGGTAAATGGTCCTAATTTAATACAGAATTAACAAATAGTCATCACTAACGATTCCACCCCGGTTCGGTTTGAGGTCATATTTTATTCAAAAAGTGCCTGATTTTAGCGGCTGCCTCCTCGGGATTTTCAAACATCGCCATGTGCGCCACGTCCTGAAGGATATGAATTTCAGGGTATTGGCAGTATACAGCCTGTCTTTGTATACTTTCCGGAGGAATACCCTGATCCTTTTCGCCAGCCAGGAATAGCGTAGGTTTTTTAAAGGTTTTTAAAGTTTTAGTCTGGTCGGGCCGGTTACGCATGGCTTTGGTATAACCGACTACTGATTCCTTTGATGATTGCGCCGCGATTGCCTTTACACTTTCTATGTTCTTATTTCCCGGTACGGCGAAAAGCGGCGTGATAAAATTGGTGGTGAATGCCTGAACGCCGTTCTTCTCAATGAATTCTACCGCCTTGTCCCTCGACTGTTTTTTTTCATCCGAATCCGCGAACGCGGTAGAGTGAAAAAGCACCAGTCCGGTAAACAGGTCCGGACGTCTGGCGACCATGGAAAGTGCCACATAGCCTCCCAGTGAATGGCCGATGACAACCACGTCATTCGTATTCAATTCTAAAACAAAACGGATCACCTCGTCAGCCACCTGATCCAGCGTAAAAGGCGTTGGTAATGGGGAACTCTTGCCAAAACCCGGGAGATCGATGGTAACGACATTATAGGAATCCTCGAAACGTTTCCGGAAGTCATCCCAGACCGCCTGGTGCATCGGGAATCCATGGATGAACAAAAGCACTTTACCTTCGCCGCGTTTCCTGGAGAAAAGATTCGACATGTTTACACTTTAGGAACAGACTCCAGCATTTCCACAACAGCCCTTTCGATACCATCCGGATCAAAACCACACTCCCGGTGCAACTCAAGCTGCTCTCCGTGTTCCACGATCCTGTCCGGAATTCCAAGCCTTTTCAGTTCCGAATGATAATTGTGATCGGCCATAAATTCAAGAACGGCGCTGCCGAAGCCTCCCTGAATGCAGCCATCCTCCACCGTTATCACTTTGCGGTATTCCGAAAACACCTCGTGAAGCATTTTTTCATCGATCGGTTTTACAAAACGCATATCATAATGCGCCACGTCTATATTCTGACGCGCCAGCCGTTCACACACCTCGGTCGCATAATTACCCACATGACCAAGCGTAAGTATGGCCAGTTCCGTGCCACCCCGCAACTTCCGGCCTGTCCCGACCTCGATCGCTTCCATCGGAGTCCGCCAGTCCGGCGTAACACCTTGTCCCCTCGGATATCGGATAGAAAATGCCGTTCCCTTGCGCGGCAACTGTGCCGTGAACATCAGGTTCCGGAGTTCCCCTTCGTTCATCGGAGCCGATACGATCATATTCGGGAGGCACCTGAAGTAGGCAATGTCGTAAGCACCGTGGTGAGTCGGTCCGTCGGCTCCGGCAAAGCCGGCACGGTCCAGACAAAAGTTAACCGGCAGATCCTGGATACACACATCATGTATCACCTGATCGTAAGCCCGCTGCATGAACGTGCTGTAAATATTACAAAAAGGGATCAGCCCCTGTGTCGCGAGACCTGCTGAAAAAGTAACAGCATGTTGTTCCGCGATCCCCACGTCTATGGCCCGGTCAGGCATTTCCTTCATCATGATATTTAATGAAGAACCCGATGGCATTGCCGGCGTGATACCGATGATCTTGTCGTTAGCCTTTGCCAATTCGACCAGGGTATGCCCGAAAACATCCTGGTATTTCGGAGCTTGTGGCCGGTCGTAGATTTTCTTATGAATCTCGCCGGTGATTTTGTCGAATGTGCCGGGTGCGTGCCATGTTGTGGCATTTCCTTTTTCGGAGGGGCCGTAGCCTTTTCCCTTTACGGTTACACAATGGAGAATCTTCGGGCCCTTGATGTTTCTCAGGTCATTCAGGACCGTGACCAGGTGGTTCACGTCGTGGCCATCCACAGGACCGAAATATCTCAGGTTAAGGGATTCGAATAAATTGCTTTGGCTTAATAACGCAGCTTTTATACCGGTCTCGACCTTGGAGGCGATCTCCTGGGCGCTTTTTCCAAACATGGAAAGCTTACCCAGCATGTTCCAGGCTTCATCCTTCAGCTTATTGTACGTTTTGCTGGTGGTTATATCGGTCAGATAATCTTTCAGTGCACCGACATTGGGATCGATGGCCATGCAGTTATCATTCAGAATGATGAGGATATTCGTGTCCGACACGCCGGCATGGTTAAGGCCTTCAAATGCCATTCCTCCCGTCAGCGCTCCATCACCGATGACTGCAATATGTTGTTTGTCTTCAATTTTCAGGTACCGTGATGCCGCTGCCATTCCCAGGGCCGCAGAAATGGACGTTGACGAGTGGCCCACCCCGAAGGTATCGTATTCGCTTTCCTTCCGTTTGGGGAACCCGGAAAGGCCTCCATACAACCGGTTTGAGTAAAAGGAATCCCGTCTTCCGGTCAAAATTTTATGGCCATAGGCCTGGTGACCGACATCCCATACCAGCTGATCGTAGGGTGTATTAAAAACGTGGTGCAGGGCAACGGTAAGTTCGACCACGCCTAAACTTGCGCCAAAATGGCCGCCGTAAACGGATACATTGTCAATAATGAAATGTCTCAGTTCATCGCAAAGCTGAACCAGCTGTGCCTGATCAAGTTTTTTAATATCGTCAGGCCCATTTATACGGGCCAGTAATTTTCCGGGCGTTATGAGCATTTTAAAGATTAATAAACCTTTAACAACAAGTTGAAGGTAAGTGTTCTACACCGCTTTTCAACGCGAATAATCCCACAAAGTTAGTTATTTCCCCGATGTCACCTTTTTTTGACAGATTATAAATAAATTTGCGACCCATGATGACTACCCAGGAAAATTTTGAAGTAAAACTGCCGCTTTTTGAGGGGCCGTTCGATCTTTTGTTGTTTTTCATCGAACGCGATGAGCTGGATATTTATGATATACCCATTTCAAAGATTACAAACGATTTCCTGGAGTATATCCGTCAAATGGAGCAGCTGAACATCGAGGTAGCCAGCGAATTTATCCTGGTAGCGGCTACGTTGATGCGGATAAAATCCAAGATGCTTCTTCCCCGGCCGCAACTGGATGAACAGGGTAATGAGATCGATCCCCGGGAAGAACTGGTAAAACACCTGCTGGAATATAAAAAGTACAAATCGGTTATCGACACTTTTCATAAAATGGAAGAGATGTCTCTTGCCCGGGAAAAGCGCGGCAACCTGATTAAAGAACTGAAAGTGCTTGCCGAAAGCACAAATGTGGAGGCTGAACTTCAGGACGTCACGATATTTAAATTAATGACAGTCTTTGAAAAGATCCTGAAGCGCCAGGAAGCGGAGAAACACAAACCGGTACACCAGGTAATACAATATCCCTATACCGTTGAGGAGCAGAAGAAATACCTGATTGAAGAACTGACTAAAAAGCCACGGCTTTCATTTACTGAACTTCTTGAAAGTTATCCGACACGGATCGGTGTGATCTTCAATTTTCTCGCTATCCTGGAGATGCTGGCATTGCAGATCCTCACGATTCAGATCGGCGAGGGCTTCAGCAATTTCTGGATTGCAAAAGCCGAATCACAGGAAGCCATCCTGTAATCAGGAAAATCAGGCGACTTTCACGTCATGGTGTTGTTACGGCCGGACCATGTTCGCTTCTGTAAACGGACTGATTAAAATCATATTTTTTGGGTTGTAAACCACTCATTTTTCGCCCAAAATACCGGAATGCAAACAGCTGCCCTCAACAAGTCATCCAGACGATGGCTGATTATTCTCAGAATAAGTATCGGAATTATCTATTTATGGTTCGGTGCCCTGAAATTCTTTCCCGGAGTAAGTCCGGCGGAAGAGCTGGCCAAGGAAACCATTCACCGGTTGACGTTCCGGCTGATCAGTCCTGATCTGTCCCTGTTGCTTCTCGCGTTATGGGAGACGGCGATCGGTGTATTGCTGATTCTGGGATTATATCCGAGGGTAGTCGTACGCATCGTACTTGTACATATGGTCTGTACGTTTGCGCCGCTATTCCTGCTTCCGGGTATCTCATTTACGTCTGCGCCGTTTGCCCTGACCCTGGTGGGACAATACATTATCAAGAACATTGTTATCATCAGCGCCTTGTTCGTCATCGACGGATTTTCTAAAAAAACCGCACAGTAGTTATTAGAATTGCTCTACTGTCCTGTTTTTCAGACCGGACATGATCGCTCACACATAGAGATCATTGCGGTCGGCTTTTGCGACCTCCGTAAAAAAGGTTGCCACCTTTTCCGTCACCGCCTTGAAATATTTTGCGCCTTTTTCAGCCGTCGCTTTCCGCGGATCGCCAACACCGGTGTCTTTTGTTACTTTCAGCCATTTCCGCTCCGCCCACGCCCAGCCTTCGCGCATGGCCGCAAAGCGGAATTTTTTTGCCGCACCATCGCCCGCTTCCGATAGCGGTCTTACCAGTTCCGGCCGCAGGTGCATGATGATGCTGGTTTCCATTTCGCCAGCGTGGTCGTCCTTGTTCTCGAAAAATTCCTTTTGATCCACGGCCTGATACCAGTTACATGAGCATAAGAACATCGCCGGAAACTGCAGACCCAACTCGCGGATCATAGTCTTAAAATCGTTGCCCCCGTGGCTGTTGAGAATGATAAGTTTATAGATCCCCTGCCGGTTCAACACATCCACCACGTCGCGAAGAACGACAAACTGTGTGCTGGGATTCATGTTCATATCGAGCTTTACATCAAACTGCCCGGTGTTCACACCGAACGGTATGGCTGGAAGCACGGTTATTTTGATCCCGGAGTCCCAGGCGATCCGGGCTGCTTCGGCAGAAACGTGCTCTGCTTCGATGATATCCGTCCCATAGGGCAAATGGTAGTTGTGGGCTTCGCACGCCCCCCAGGGAAGTACCGCTACTTCATACGGTGTTTCCTTAACGGTCTTCCAGGTGTTTTCGGCAAGGATATAGGGTCGGCTCATCTCAGTAAAATTAAGTAGATGCGTTAAATGTACTCAATACGCGATGATTACTCAATAACAACCTGGGGGAGCCAGGGCCTGGTCCTTTTTCTGTATGGAGAAAAACCTCCGCATTCAACAACCCGGAGCCTATAGCATGGAAGGAAATTCAATGTCCGGGCCTTATACGGTAGCTCCCTGGCAACTGCTCCCCGCCCCCGCTGTGCAGGCAAAGCAATGTTGCCCCGTCACGATATCACGGTTCTCCAGCATTCCGAGATCAAATGAGCCGACGTGCCTGGTCTTTTCGGACGTAACCTGCAGACCCAGCATCTGGTTGAAATCACAGTCGTACATAAAACCCTGCCAGTCAATGGAAATTGTATTCCGGCACATCACACCGCTCACCGCGGCCGGATTAAACGCCTGAATCAGCTTCTCCATGTATTCGGTATAGTTTCCGGATTCGATAAGAAAATCAAGAAAGCGGCTTATGGGGATATTGGTGATCGTAAAGAGTGTGTTAAAATCAATACCAAAATGTTCTTTCAGTTCCTTCTTGAAATCCCGCTCCAGCTGCTTCTGATCTCCGGGCAGGAATGCTCCGACCGGGTTGTATACAAGGTCCAGGATCAGTCCGGTCCCTTCTTTACCATAGCCGGCATCATTCAGCAGCTGTATCGCCTTAACAGAATCTTTGAATACACCCTCGCCGCGCTGACGGTCCGTCTTGCCCGCATTGTAGAAAGGCAGGGAAGAGCAGACCCGTACGCCGTTTGCTTTGAAGAAACCGGGCAGGTCGTTGTACTTCGGATTCGAGACGATGATCGTGAGGTTGGATCGCACAATGATTTCGGAAATGCCCCTGCGCCGCGCTTCCTCCACGAACCAGCGGAAATCCGGATTCAATTCGGGAGCTCCTCCGGTTATATCCAATGTTCTTATTCCCGATTTTTCCAGGACGTCAAGACACTGGCTCATTGTTTCGCGCGTCATGATTTCTTTCCGGTCGGGCCCGGCGTCGACGTGGCAGTGCTTGCATACCTGGTTGCACATGTACCCGATGTTGACCTGGAAGATTTCAATCCCGGATGGTTTAAGGGGAAAATATCCCAGCGGCTCAATTTTATCCTTGAATGACGTCATTCCGGACTCTTCCAGGATCTCGATCTGCCGGTTGCGATCGGAAAGTACGTGATGCCGGGATTGCAGCGACTTTATCATGGTACGGTTTGTTCGATTCAGGAGACTACGATTACATGGAAATCTTCTTGGCCTTGTTCATCATCTGAACGCTGTGTACAAGGGACGATCCTCCGCGGATGGCCGCGGCCACATGCACGGCTTCCATCATTCCTTTTTCCGTCACACCTTTTTCAAGCGTATCCTGCGTATAGGCATCTATACAATACGGGCACTGTATCGTATGCGCTACAGCCAGGGCGATCAGGGATTTCTCCCGCGCAGTGAGGTCTCCCTCTTTGAAGACATCTCCGTACCAGTCAAAGAATTTTCCGGCAAGATTGGCTTCCCATTCACCGATGTTTCCGAATTTTTTCAAGTCTGCAGGATTGTAATAGGTTTGTTCCATAGGATAGCAGTAGTTTTATTTTGGTTGGTTCATCCGACTTTATGCTGACAACAAAGAAGCGCCACAAATCGATCTACGATATTCCACTCCGCTACGGATTTTTTTAGGCGGGAATCGCGATCTGATATTTCTTTCCTTTTTTCACTGTCAGCCGGTCGTCCCGGAGCCAGGGGTTGTGGCGCTTCAGCAACTTGTAGTTCGTTCCCTGCGATTTGGCAAACGTCACCAGGTCTTTGATGGACTCGTCCACTTCGATATATTTAAGGGGCTCGGGTTGGTACAGGTGGGAAGGTTCGATCTTGAAGCCGTAGCGCAACGGATGTTCGGCGATTTCCTTTATGGCCAGGATCCTGAACACATACCGTGATGTTTCGTCGTTCAGGTAGAGGTCGTAGTATGAACTTTCCGCCTGGCTTTCCAGTGCCCGTTCCACCCCGCCCATACCGCGGTTGTAGGAGGCGGCCACCATGGTCCAGCTTCCGAATTTTTTATAAGACCGCCGGAGGTATTTACACGCTGCCTCCGTCGCCTTTAGCGGATCGTATCGTTCATCGACTTCCTTATTTATCTCCAGGCCGAGTTCCCGCCCCGAGGACGCCAGGATTTGCCAGTATCCTACGGCATCCTTATAGGATGTCACATTAAGTAAATTACTTTCGATGAGGGGCAGGTACTTGAAGTCTTCCGGAATATCGTACGCTTCGAGGATCTTCTGCATCTGCGGAAGCCAGCGGTTAGCGCGTTTCATGAGGAAGATCGTATTGCTGTGCAGGTAACAGTTGATCTGCAGCTCTTTGTCCAGGCGTTCATGAACATCAGGCACCTCAAGGGGGACCCGTTCACCTGCGAACGTCATTTCCTCCGGTACATTGAAAGAGACCGCGGGGAGCCGCTGATTTGAATCCTCAAAGCCGGCTTCTATCACACCATCGTCCGAGATCCGGTCCGCTGAGATTCCGGACAGTTCCTTATAGGAAATGTACCCGAACAGCACGATCAGTGAGCTGATCGAAAGATAAATTGAAAGATTTGTTTTTTCACTTACCACTTCCATCGGGATTTACGTGCAACAAGATACGGACAGATCGTTTATACCTTAAACGAAACTAACAACAAGTTAATTGTCGGAGAAGTTTACGCCAATATAAGACGCTATTCCGATCCTGAATCCATAATCCAGATATTTCCCGTCGCGAAAGGCCGCTGCACCTTCGAGGCGGAAGATCCGGAGAATTCCGTCGATCGAATATCCCACCTCGGAATAATTTTTCGAAGTGGGAGTTGCCAGGTAGTTTATGAAGATATTCTCCCGGATACCAGCCAACCGGACGAGGGGAATGTTTGTGATGAGGAATTTCCGGAACTGGTAGTGGAAATTAGCGGAAAAGTATTTATCCGCCGTGCTGTAGCGGTAATAGTCCAGTAATCTGAAACTTCCTACGGGGTCATTAGTAATAAAAGGCGTCTGGTTGCCCAGGAAATGTTTGTAGTCCATAAAATACATCTTGTCATCGGTCAGGAACATCCCGGCGCGCAGGGCAAAATCGGCATTTCCGCGTACACCTAACCTCACGCGGTGACGCAACCCTAGCTCTACCTGGTCAAAGTTCACATCACTGCCCAGTAGATTATCAAAACCCCTGCGGTATTCAAAGGTAAATGTAGGCGATGAGTTCTGGACTTCCTGACGGCGTCCGTTCCTGACGGTATACTTCAGCCAGGGTCGCGCGGAAATGTTCACGGACCCGATGAAGGCCTTGTGCTCCGGAAAGGATGTATCGGTCAGTTCTTCATTTACCGGCGCGTTTGCTGTATATCCCTCGATCTTGTCCCGGTCGACCCACTTATAGTCCGAATTATTAAACAGCTCACGCCGCTTCATCCAGGACCAGTTCGTGCTCACTTTGATAAACGCGTTAACATTCCGGCTATACGTCAGGTCGATATATTCCCGTTCGTACAATTTCATCAGGTTTTTCTCCATCAGCAAGGTTGTAAAATCATTTACAATGGGAAGGATGGGTTCATCGCGGTTATATTGTTTCACATATCGTCCGCCTTGCGCATCGAAACGATATTTTTTATTGCGCACCGAGAAGTTTAGATAACCGGAAGCCACTTCCCTGGAAAACGCGTAGCGGAAAGCCGGTGTGATCGTAATCCGGGTTTTATTGGTATCCTGAAGAACGGTACCGAAGGAAAGTTTATATACAAAGTTCCATCCCTCGACGGTATTGAAGCCGGGCATCGGGAAGTGAATTTTGAAATTGGAGTGCTTCGACACCTTGTAGCTATCGCCGATGAGGAGATCCCAGGGCTGAAAACCCTTATGCTTCGAAGCTTTCAACGTATCGCCTGCCTCTTTTTTTTGCTCTACCTGGGCCATGCTGTCCAGTTTCTGATAACCCCGCACCTCCTGCTGTGTGAGCGGAACGGGCCTTTCGGCAGCCCAGTACGCCGAATCCTTTTTATAGGCTCCGCTGTCAATTTCAAATGTATTATCGGATATCACCTCCGGTTCCTTTTGCTGCTTGATCTCGGCTTTTTCGTAGTCCTTGATAATACTGTTAAGCTCCTTTCGGGTAATCTCCTTTCCCGAATTCAGCCGTTCCTGCAGTTGCCTGGCCTGTTCTTCCTCGCTCCTGGCTTTTTTGGAAAGCGTACTGTATTTCTGCTGGATCTCTTTCGCCTGTTCCATTTCAATCTTTTCGTCGATCACCTCCATCTTGTCCGTTTCCACGAACAGTTCGGGGTTCAGCTCGATCTTATATCCGCTTACGGTAGCCAGGTAGTTATATTCGAACTCGAAACCGAATATCTTGCCTTCGGCTGTAAATCGGTGGGAAACAGGCATCCAGGCTTTATCTTCGATCGGCGCATAAACGGCTTTGATGTTCACCTTAATACCCAGCTTCGTCGTGTAAATATCCATACTGTGGATACTCCACCAGTCTTCCACGAGGTAGAGCATGCCCTCGATCACATTATCACCTTTCGAGCGCGGAGTCACCTTTATCCGGCTAACCTCGTAGTTCCTGTCTTTGAAGGTACCCTGGTATTCAAAACGGTAATAGGAAAACGATTTTGGGGAAAGTGGTGAAATAGTCTCCGCCACTTCCGGCTCATAAAAACTTCCGAAGATGTAGGGGTTGGGTGATGTATTGTTGTCCTTTCCATCGCTTCGGATAGAAATCACCTTCTCCTCAAACTTGGCGGGACGGGTGTACTTGATCTCGCTGATGGATTCGGTGACAAACACCTGACCTTTTTCAATGCCTTCTTTTTCAATCGCTTTTTTTGCGAGCCACGGGTAGTCTTTCAGTTGCCCCGCCCCTTTTATGTAAACGCGTGCCGAATACCGGTCGATCTGCTGGGTGTGGTATTTTGCCTTCGCTATCGCTTTCCGCATGATCGTGTACGCCGGGTCTTCGGTTCCGCTCTTGACTGTCACGGTTTGCAGTACGGTAGCCTGGGTTTTGAGTGTCACATTCACTTCCACGAAGGTGTTGTCGATCACGACCTGCTTTACAAAAGTCTCGTATCCGAGGAACTGGAATACCACTTCGTACTGGCCGGGCGGAAGGGCCATTTCGTAATTTCCGTTCAGGTTGGTGGTTGTGCCGCTTCCCGTCTGTTTAACGAATATGGTGGTGAAAGCGAGAGGAGCGCCGTTTTCATCCAGTACGGTTCCCTTGATTCCACCGGCTTGGGCGGAAGGCGAAACGAAGAGAAAAACGAGGGCGGAGAGAACCAGAATGTGGCACCAGGGTGATAAGTTGAAAAAACGCATGAACCTGTTGGTAAGGGGTTTAATCCAGATAATAACCTTTAGCTCTGATCATCTCCTCCACCGCATCCGGAACCAGATAACGTACGGATTGATTGTTTCGGATACAATTCCGTATAAAAGTTGCGGATATATCGAGCATCGGTGCATTTACTAACGTAACGCTAGGATGCGTTTTAAGTTCGGAAAGTTGCGTATTGGGCCTGGGGTAGACGTATAATCCGTAGTGATCCAGGATCTGCTTATAATTTTTCCATTTTGTGAAATTCTGGAGGTTGTCTTCGCCGACGATAATCCTGAATTCCTTCTCCGGATGTTTTTCGTGCAAGTGTGCCAGCGTATTAATCGTGTAGCTTGGCCTGGGCAGGTGGAATTCGACATCCGAAACATCCAGTTTGTAGTTGTCGTGCACGGCTGCCCTCACCATGTCATAGCGGTCAAATTCATGGAGCAGGCCCTTGCTCGGCTTGAGCGGATTTTGCGGGGAGACCACGAACCAAACCTTTTTCAAATCGGTAGACTCAACCATGATATTGGCTACGATCAGGTGGCCAATATGAATAGGGTTAAAAGAGCCGAAAAAAAGACCGATTTTCTGGGCGGAATTCATGGGGAGTGAAGATAAGAAAAGCTTATGGCTTCACCTTAAATGCGTCGTAGAGTTGCTGGGCTTCGGCAAGGGATTTCTGAAGGTTCTCATTCACGAGAACCACATCAAACTTGTCCTGAAAGGACATTTCGAATTTCGCCTTGAACAACCGGCGTGAGAGACTTTCCTCCGATTCCGTTCCGCGGTCTTTCAGCCGTTCTTTCAGAATTTCCATCGATGGAACTTTTACAAATACAGCAAGGGCTTTATCGCCGAAATATTTTTTGAGATTCAATCCTCCTTTTACATCGACGTCAAAGATCACGTTCTTGCCTTCATGCCAGATCCTTTCGATCTCCGACTTCAGCGTACCGTAGAAATTTCCCTCGTAGACCTCTTCCCATTCGATAAAGGCGTCGGAATCGATCTTCTTTTTGAATTCTTCGGGCGACAGGAAATAATAGTCCTGGCCGTGTGATTCCGTCCGTCCCCGTTTGTCGCGGGTCGAGGCGGAGATTGAAAAGCCTAAATCGGGATTGACAGACAGGAGATGCCTTACAATAGTAGTTTTACCTGATCCGGAAGGGGCGGAAAAAATCAGCGCTTTTCCCGCCATTTAGTGGGAGAGATTTTGAATTACTTTGGCTTTTATGCTTTCGACTAATTCCTGTGGCGCCTGGCCTGTGCACTTACTCTTCAGCAACTGCCGGATAGCTACCTCCAGGTGATAGTTCTTGTAGCAGGGCATACATTGCTCCAAGTGATGCTTCAGGAAATGCTCTTTCTGATCCGGAGAAGCTTCACCATCAACGATCAGCTGAAGCATTTCCATGCACTCGCGCTGACTTTCACAATCTTGCTTCATGTGACTCTGGTCGGGATTACTCATAGGTTTATGCAGTTTTATAACCCATTGTTTTAGCGTATTCACTGAGTTTTTCTTTCAGAAGGTTACGTGCGCGGTGAAGTCTGCTCCGCACGGTACCAATGGGGATATCCAGTATCTTTGCCATCTCGTCATACTTGAATCCCTCGAGGTCACATAGTATTATCACTGTTCTGAAATCCACGTCCAGAGCGTTGAGCGCGTTCGATATTTCATCCCCGATCATGTCTTTCAGCGCCTCCACACGCAAATCGGGGGTGATCTGCCGATCAACCTCTTCGGAGTTATAATACGTCTCAACTTCCTGATAATCTACCTTGGAAGGTTCTTTGCTCTTCTTCCGGTAGTCATTAATGAAGCTGTTTTTTAAAATTCGAAACAGCCATGCTTTCGCATTAGTTCCTTTCTGAAAGGAATCGATGAAACGGTAAGCCTTTAAATAGGTGTCCTGCACAAGGTCCTTCGAGTCATCCTGGTCGAGGGTAAGACGGTAGCCAAAGTTGTACATGGAGTTTATATGAGGCATAAACTCATTGTTGAAGATGCTTTCCTTCTCCGTATCGGAATAATGTTGCCTGGGGGCTTCTTCTTCTAGATCCATCCTGGCCTAAAAATATATATTACTTCCATGGATTCAAAAAAGTCTTTACACGGGCCCTTTAATATTTCCCCCGGAGTTCCGGAACGGTTCGCGGAAATCACTGAAAATTATTTAACCAACACCGCAAGTGCGGAAAAATGGCAATCAGGGGAGCGACAAGGCACCTACACCGGCAACTTATCACAGAATCCCATTCCGTCCGCTTTAAAATCGTCAACGGTGAAGATATTTGTCAAGTCCATTTGCAGTACGCTTGATCCGTTGACTTACGGTTTCATCCGCCATTTGCTGATTGCGTCCCAGTTTATCCCGGGAGTTTTCAGGATGATAAAGGTGGTAGGCAAAGCCCGCAAACTTCAAATGAAATTTTCGTATGCCGCAATTCTGCATACGCGCGACAAACTCGGAATCCTCGCGTCCCCACCCCGTAAAGTCTTCATTAAAACCGTTAACCCGGACAAGGTCCTCCTTCCAGAAAGACATATTCGCGCCCCTCACGCGGTAGATGTTGCCGCTGTAATGGGAAAAGATCAGGGACAACAGCTTTCCGCGCAATGTGTTCTTCCGGTTCAGGATACCCCGGCTGAAAAATCCGAAGGTAGCCCTGCGATTGGCAATCGTGTCGGCCGTCGCCTTCTCGTTAAGCATCACCCGCGAGCCCTGAATAAACCTTCCCTTCCAGGCTGCCGCTTTATGATCGGAAATGAATTTCGGGGGCATCACCATATCCCCGTCGATCATGATGAGGTATGGATGTTCTGCCATAGCAATGGCCTTGTTGCGTATCATCGCCAGCCGGAAACCTTCGTCTTCATGCCAGCAGTATTTCAGGGGAATTTTAAAGCGTGACTGAAAAGACTCCACGACCGCGCGGGTGTCGGCGCCGGAACCATCATCGGCGATAATGATCTCGTCCGGCAGTTCCGCCAGATTCATGGCGCTGAGCAATACGATCTCCAACGCATCCTTCCGGTTATAAGTCGTGATGATAAGTGACGTTTTCAGCGCGCGGTTCGCTTCCAGCAACCTGGCATATTTATAAAATACGCCGTTCGCGTTCGAGGTGGAAATGAGCAGTCCTTCGTAGCCATCACGAATACCTCCCCGCAACAGATAATTCTTCAAAAACGAGGCGATCGCCTTGAACAGGATTGCCGGCGTCGATACCTTTTTTTTGAATGCGTGCTCACGCGCATAGATCGTGGCGTACTGATCGATCTTCGAAATAAGGTCGCCCGAATTACGGTAAGCCATGTGGAGGAGATCACCGCGCAGATGATCCACGGAAGAACCCTGCTTCATGACGACGGTCTCGTGGATCAATCCACCCTGCCAGTCACCTTTTTCCTTATTCCACAACCTTATTTTCGTATCGGGATACCAGCCGCACGACTTTATCCATTTCCCGCCGTAATTGTTAAGCCTGTTCATCGAATATCCGTCGGCGTTCCCGCCTGCCTTGATATTCAAAATGGAGTGGAGGAGTTCAGGCGACAGGTATTCATCGGCATCCAGCGACAGGATATGGCTGAGCGACGCCTGTTGCGTGGCAAAATTTTTCTGGGCGGTAAAACCTTCAAAAGCATGTTCGATAAAACGTACACCCCTGTCGAGGCAAATGGCCCTGGTCCGGTCGGTCGAATACGAATCGATGACAACAATTTCATCTGCTACGGGAAGAACAGAATCAATACACCGCGCGATATTCCTTTCCTCGTTAAACGTGATGATGACGACACTGATCCTGATCATGAACGAAAATGAAACTCAAAGTTCCCTTTTTATTCTTAAATACAAAATATACCCGCGCCTGGACCGGAAAAGAAAAAGCCTTTCCGGCGTTGACCGAAAAGGCTCCTGCTTCTTCTCACTCGTCTTATCGTTGCGCCGTGACGCCAAAAGACTTGACCATATTGACAAATTCGACGCGATATCCTTCTTCATCTTTTCCCCGGGCGTGTTGGGCCAACTGGACGACCTCATCGTACGAATAATTCCGGACGTATTCCGACTCACGCAGCAACATTCCAAACGCAGCGACCGAAGCTGACCAACGGAAGTTATCGGAAGTCTTTGCCAACGCCGTGTTCGAGTCGGTCAGGCGGTGAACGATCAGCTTGCTGACATCTTCATCCGGTTTCTTGTAGCGAAGCTTAACGGTCATCAGTTCATTCGTATAGGACTTACCGGGTTCAGCCTTCGGCTTCTGATACCTCAATTCATCGACCTTGTTAAACTCGTTTTCTACATCGGCGGGGATGATCTCATACAACGCGGTGACGGTGTGACCCGATCCCAGCTCTCCCGCATCTTTCCTGTCGTTGTTGAAGTCCTCGCTTTTCAACATCCTGTTTTCATAACCGATAAGACGGTAGGCATTGACGTTTGCCGGGTTGAACTCGATCTGCAGTTTTACGTCTTTGGCGATCGTAAATAATGTTCCGCCAAATTCATTCACCAATACCTTTCGCGCTTCAGTGATGTTATCGATGTAAGCATAGTTTCCGTTGCCCTTGTCCGCCAGTATTTCCATTTTGGAATCCTTGTAGTTACCCATTCCGTAGCCCAGCACGGTAAGAAAAATACCGTCCTTTCGTTTTTCCTCGATCAGCCGTTCCATGGATTGGTTGCTGGATTCTCCAACATTGAAGTCGCCATCCGTCGCCAGGATAATTCTGTTGTTGCCGTCTTTCCTGAAGTGTTCTTTTGCCACCGCATAAGCGAGGTTGATCCCGGCACCGCCCGCCGTCGAACCGCCTGCCTGCAGGTGATCAAGCGCCGCGATGATCTTTTTCTTGTCGTCACCGGACGTGGGCTCCAGCACAAGGCCTGCCGCTCCCGCATAAACGACGATGGCGACGTGATCCTGCGGTCTTAATTGTTCCACCAGCATCTTGAATGAAGTCTTGAGCAATGGCAACTTGTTCACCTGGTCCATGGATCCCGAGACGTCGATCAGGAACACCAGGTTGGATGGCGGGAGATTCTCCACGGGAATTTTTCTGCCTTGCAGACCGATGTGCACCAGCTTATGGCGCGGGTTCCACGGCGCTGTTGAGATTTCCGTTATAACAGCAAAGGGGTCATCGTTGGACGGCTGACTGTAGTCGTAATCGAAATAATTGACCATCTCCTCGATACGAACGGCGTCTTTGGGCGGGCGCTGTCCGTTGTTGATGAATCGCCTGATGTTACTGTAGGAGGCCGCATCGACATCGATGGAAAATGTCGATAAAGGATTTTTCGACGCCTCAAGAAAAATGTTCTCGTTGATGGCATCATATTCTTCCGTATTCGTATCGGGTTGCCGGTAGTCCCCTGGTTGTACGTAGCTCTTGTCATACATCGCCTCCGACTCCATGGGCGCACCCCGTTTGGACTTTCTTTCCTGACGGCCAGGCCGTTGTGTCGCATAACCCGCCACCACCACTTCATTCAGCGATTGGGTATCCAATGCGAGTTGTACGTTCACCGTGTTTACTTTACCGATCGTCACTTCTTTCGTCACCATTCCGATAAAAGAAAACGCCAGTACGCCGCCTTGTTCGGGCACCGTGATGCTATAATGTCCACGCCCGTCGGTTACAGTGCCGTTGGAAGTACCTTTTAACAGGACATTCACGCCGGGAAGTGAGCTCCCGTCATCGGCGGAAGTAACGATACCGGTGATGGTCCGGGACTGAGGTGCCTTGAATCCAAACGACAGGACCAGGAAGGCGGCAAGAAACCAGATCGACTTTTTCATAAGGAAAGAATTTTGTTTTGCTCATGAGATGCCGGTCGCGGGGCGATTCCATACACGGCTGACTATTTTTTTTACTATTTTTCAAAAATGCTTTCCGCAGGAGACGATATGCAGTTACAGGACAACGAACTGATCCGACGTTATAAGGAGTCAGGTGACGTGTCTGTTCTGGGTGTGCTTTATAAACGGTATATGAACCTCGTATATGGCGTATGCCTGAAGTATCTCAAAGACCGGGAAGAAAGCCGGGATGCGGTTATGCAGATCTTTGAAAAGCTGGTCACCACACTAAAGGGACACCAGGTGGAACACTTCAAAAGCTGGCTCTACGTAACGGCGCGAAATCATTGTTTAATGCAGCTCAGAGCCCGGAAAGGGAAGCATTTTGAGGAAATCACGGAGCATTTTATGGAAACCGGACCGTTTTCGCATCTGGATGAGGAGCCGGAAATGGAATCAAATCTCAGTAAATTAGAGCATTGTATCGACCAGCTGGCAACGGAACAGAAAAGCTGCGTGACCTTGTTTTACATGCAGCAGAAATGTTACCGGGAGATCGTTCAGCTTACGGGATTTGACGACAACAAAGTCAAGAGCTATATACAGAACGGCAAACGCAACCTGAAGATATGTATGGAAGGCCATGGCTGACCTGAACAACGATATTAAAAAGTACCTGAAGGGAGAATTGACTCCTGCGGAGATGCATGCCCTGGAAAAAAAGGCCCTTCACGATCCGTTCCTGGAAGAAGCGCTGGAGGGAGCAGGTCAAATTCCAACGGATGAGCTGGATGCGGACATGGCAGCCCTTCATCGTTCACTTGATCAGCGTCTGAATAAGGGGAGCGGAATAACCGTTTCCATGTGGGTATGGCCGATGCGGATCGCCGCGGGCCTTTTACTGGTAGCGGTGTCGACCTTTATTATTATGCAGCTTACGGGCGACGAACCTTCCACTGATCTTGCCCTGAAGAAAGAAAGCACGGCGCCGGCGAATACGGAAAGTCAGCCACCGGTCGCGGCGGACACCACGCAAGTTGCCGATGAAGGCCCGGCCGTGACACCCCGCGCGAAGACACCGGCACCACAACCGGCGGCAGCAGATGATGTCAGCACAGCCACGGAAAACACCATCCCTCCCGAAGCGTCCCTTGAACAGGAAGTAGCGGCAGATATTAAGCCGGCTGAAGACCTGGCGGCGCCTGAAGTCGCCGAGGAAAAAATTGCAGCAGCCGAATCGCGGGTGGAGCCTCTTAAAAAACGTGAAGCGAAGCGGTCATCTGATGTTTCGAAGTCAAAGGAAAAGGCGCAGGGAGAAGCGGCAGCCGGTGCACGGCCGTTGGATGGATTTGCAGACACGTCACCCTCGCGGATCGTGCGGGGAACAGTAAGTTCCGAAGACGGAGCCGGGTTACCCGGTGTAAACGTAATGATCAAAGGTTCGAACCTGGGCACGGTAACTGATGCGATGGGGAATTATCAGATCCCGGTAACGGATGAAAACCCGAACCTCCTGTTTTCATTTATCGGATATACAAATACAGAGATCAGCGTGGCGGGAAAAGAGCAGGCTGATGTACAGTTGGCCGAGGATATCTCGCAACTCAGTGAAGTGGTGGTGATTGGCTATGGGGAAAAAGGTTTGGGAGAGACAACAACGCCACCGCTGGAGCTTGCCGAACCGGCAGGAGGACGAAAGGCATTCAAACAATACCTGGAAAAAAATATACGTTATCCCCAGGAAGCGCTTACCAATAATGTGGAGGGGAAAGTCACGATCATGTTCACGGTAGAAACATCGGGCGCGCTTTCCGACTTCAGGGTGATCCGGGGTATCGGTTATGGATGCGACGACGAAGTGATTCGCCTCATCAAAGAAGGTCCGAAATGGACACCATCCAAACGAAACGAGGATGCCGTACGCGACAAGGTGAAAGTACGGATGCGTTTCAAGCTGCCTGAAAATAAAAAATAGTTACCTTGAAGGGAAAGAGCGCAGCATGTTCAGTAACCGGAAGATCATTCTTATTATTCTACTGCTCATCACCGTCAGCATCGCGGCCTATGTTGTGGTAGTTGTGATCCCGTCGCGCCTGGCGGAGCGCAGTTATGAGGGTGCAAAAAAAATCGGCCAGGATATTTCGGAAGCATTTCAGTTTACGCCGGAGATCACTGTCAACAACACCGTTGTCCTCCAGCAACAAACACCGATCATGCAGCTGGCCACCCTGTCGCAAAAGTTTCAGCATCAGTATGAGTGGACCAATACGTGGCTGGGCAGCACGAAAAAAATCAACATCCGGGGAAGTTTTGAAGCCAAGGCCGGTTATGATCTGAATAAAAAGTTCTCCATTCAAATCCAGGATGAGCGGGCCGTGGTGACTTTACCGGCTCCCGAACTAATTTCCATTGAGTCGTTATCCGACATCAGGTTTGAAGACGAAAACGGCGTCTGGAACTGGGTTAACATGGAAGACAGGACCAAGGCTATCAACGCGTTTACAGCTGATGCGGGCCGCTATGCCCGGCAAGCGCCGTTCGTGTCGGAGGCCGGGGCAGCGATGGAGAAGAAGCTTACCGAAATACTTAAACTTCACGGTAAGAGCGTGGAGATCCGGTATGCGGAAACCGAACGGATACCTGTAAAATAAAAAATGCCGCGAGGGTCGCAGCATCTTTATCTTTCAGCGAAAGCGACAGGCTTATATTTAAACAACCTTCTTCCGGATCAGTTTCGCATAGGTCCGGCTTACGGGAAAACTTTTTCCATTCAGCATTTTGACCACCATTCCCCCGTTGAAATGTTTTTCAATTTCTTTGAGGTTGTTGATGTTGATAATCGTGCTCCGGTGGACCCGGATAAACGTTTCGGGGTTTAAAATTTCCTCCAGCTTCCCGATACCGGATGAGCTTACGAATTGATCTCCTTTTGTCGTTAAAATGGTGTAGTCGCCGGAAGCTTCGAGGTATACGATCTCATCGACGGGAAGATTCAGCAGTTTTTCGGATTTCTGAACGAAGATGTGGGAATCGTAAGACGTTTTGTTTTCGGTCTTCAGGTTCCGTAACAATTCACCCACGTTGTTCTGTTCCACTTTCATGCGGTTGATCGCACGTTCAACGCCGAGTTTGAAACGTTCCTGGTCCAGGGGTTTCAGGATATAATCCACGGCATTCTTTTCAAACGCCTTGATCGCATACTGATCGTAGGCGGTACAGAAGATCACGTATGGATCGTGTGTGATCTCATCGAGTACATCAAAGCCTGTCATACCCGGCATTTGTACATCCAGAAAAACAAGATCCGGTTTCAGTTTGTCAATTGTCTCGACGGCGTCCTTGCCTTTGGAGCATTCTCCCAATACCTGGATGTTAGGCATTTGTTGTAAATACTCTTGCAACAGGTCGCGCGCCAGTTTTTCATCATCTACGATTACACAGGTTATGTTCATACGGCTTTGCTATTTAGATCGTCTACAGTTATATGTTCTTGGTTTTCGTCTTCATAAGGTATGAAAAAGCTGACGGAATAGCCCCACTCGTTCGAGTGTATACGCAATCCCGATCCTGCGCCGAAGATACTCTTCAGACGCTGATCGGTATTGGTGAGGCCCACACCGCTTGAGCTTCCGTCCATGACTTTTTTTGCATTGGATCCCAGGCCGTCATCCTTTACCTCAAAAAATATCATGTTGTTAAAACGTTTTACGGTCAGGATGATTGTGCCGCCCTCGTCTTTGGGAGCGATCCCGTACTTTACTGAATTCTCCACGAGGGGCTGGAGGATCATAGGGGGTATTTCGACGCCGAGGCAGGTAAAGTCCACCTGTTTTACGAATTTCATACGGTCGCCGAAACGGACCTGCTGGATGCGGATATAGTTGTCAATAAAGTCCAGTTCGTGAATAAGCTTGACCATCTGGTCACCGTGCGAATCGAGGGCATATCGGAAGATATCGGAAAGCTGCGTGATCACTTTCCGGGCCTGTTCCTTACTTGACCCGATCAGGGTGTTGATGGAATTCAGGGTATTGAATAAAAAGTGCGGGTTGATCTGCGATTTCAGCAACGAAATCTGCATTTCGCGGTTTTTGAGGGTGAGTTCGCTCTTTTCCCGTTCCTGGCGTTCCAACCCCTGGAAATACCGGATCACATAATAAACGCCAACGGTTATGATGTACTGGTCGTGAAAATGGAGTCCTTCCCAGCGCAGCAGGCCGATCAGGTGATCTTTCCAGATATCCCAGCCGATGTAGCCTTCCCGGTGGTTTTCCAGGTAATACGACAGCGATCCCATGAGGATAAAGTGGGCCATTGTACCCGCCAGGTGGCCGGCTACCTGGAAATAGATACTGAACCGGAAAAGCCAGTTACAGTAAAAAAATATGCCGATAATCAGTACGCACAGGGCTTCATAGAGGTTTAAGGCATTCCAAAAAACGTAGGTGTGAGGGGTATTCAGCTTCCATTCGATGAAAGTCCCGACTCCATAGTTAATGGCGTACCAAAAACACAGCCACAGGTATGCACGTTTCCATGTCCTCGGTATGTCGTCTATAAATTTCAAGCTTGCGAAATTGAACATTAAAATTACGCAATGAAATGTAAAACCGATTAAGGAAAGGTTTACGGCGGTAAATCTTCGTTTTGAGGGAATATCCTACAAAGTGTTTGAAAGTCGGGGTCAAATAGCCAACTTGAAATCCATTCATATTTGATTATGAGGGTTCTTTTCGTTCTCCTATGGTTTTCCGCTGTTTTTTCCGTCCAGGCGCAGAAAATCACCCTTTCCGCAAAGGTCCAGGATAACCAGACCACCGAGCCCCTTCCGTACGCTTCGGTGGGTATTAAGGGAAAATCCGCCGGTACGGTGACCAACCTGCAGGGTGACTTCGATTTTCATATTCCGTCCGAATACAGGAACGAGATCCTGGTGATCAGTATGCTGGGTTATGAAAACTTTGAAGCGCCGGTCTGGTCCATCCTGGATAACAAGCTTGCAGTCATTGGCATGGTCAAGTCAACGACAGTCCTCAAGGAGGTGGAGGTTCGCGACTCCCTCAGTGGTTCGGAGGTACTCCAGATCGCGCTGGCTAAAATAGACGACAACTTTCCCACACAGCCGTTTATGCTGGAAGGGTTTTACCGCGACATTAAAAAAGTAGGCGGGATCTATATTGCCCTGCTTGAAGCGGCTGTAAAAATCTACGATGAGAACTATACGGAACCGCGTAATAAGTCGAAGCTCCGGGAACGGGTAAAGCTGGTGGAGGTCCGTAAAAGTATCGGCTATGAAAACAAGTTTACCGCCTATTTCGGACAAAAAAACTTACTCGAAGACCTGTTGCTGCATAACAACATCAGGTATCGCCAGATCGATCTGCAATCCGGCATCCTCAACAAGACTGTCCGCGAAAAGGACTCTTATTACAATGGCCATGAAATTTTCGTCGTCACCACCCAGTCCGACTTTTACCTCAAGGTCTATATAGACAAGGCCGACTACTCGATCGTGCATCTGCAGTTCGAGATCAGTGGTGACAACGACGAGCGGAGAAGAAACCTCACCAGCCGTTTTGTCGCATACAATAAAACGATCGATTTCAAGCGCTACAACGGACGGATGTACCTCAATTACATCAAGGTTGTATCACGGGAAAAGTGGTACAACGACAGCACCAATGAACTTCAGTTTGAAACGGAGCTTGAGCAGCACCTCCTCATCAACGATGTGCAGCCCGTTACAACGGAGCGTATAGCCTCCACGGAGAAAATGAGAAACTACGGCCTTCAGTACCAGGATTATCCCTATAACAAGGCATTCTGGGATAACTACAATGTGATCAAGGAAACTCCGGTGGACCGCAAGATCCTGGATGACCTGGAGCAGGTTGCACCGCTCGACAAGCAGTTTGAGGATAATCCGGATAACTAGTGTCGTGTCATTGATTGATGGTCGTAAGCAACATTATTATTACGCCCCTTCAGGGCTAAAATAAATTACCACTTAAAACCCAGGGCTTCACCCTGGGCCAATATGTAACGCCCTTTCAGGGCTAAATACAAAAGCCAACGGATGCGACATCATAATTGTGACTTGACACTAGTGCATCATAGCAAAAATATCAGTACGACAGTATAGGACACAACACATTGATTTTTAGAACTGTATATTCTGAATGCATGTACACTTGTTTTTGCGACGATGTACTAACGTTCAGGGATACATCGGCATGCATCCCTGAACAAAAATTCCTAGTGCAGTTCCGCCAGGGCGGCCTTCATACGCTTCAACGCTTCTTTCAGATCTTTTTCAGAAGCGGCGTACGAGAGACGAACGCAGTTGTCGTCACCGAAGGCGCCACCGGGAACCAGCGCCACATGTCCTTTCTCCAGCATGTACATACAGAAGTCGTCACCGTTCTTTATCGTGGATGTGCCGTCTGATTTTCCAAAATAGGAGCTTACGTCCGGGAAGAAATAGAATGCTCCTTCGGGATAATTTGTTTTGATGCCGGGAATGTCCCTCAGCAGGTTGTAGACCAGGTCCCTGCGATGGCGGTATTCATCGACCATTTTATGAGTCGGTTCGATGTCGCCGGTGATCGCCGCCAGGGCCGCGCGCTGAGCGATGGAACAGTTGGCTGATGTGATCTGTCCCTGGACCTTGTTACATCCGTCTGCGATCCATTTCGGAGCGGCGATGTATCCAACTCTCCATCCCGTCATGGCAAAACCTTTTGCAAAACCATTTACGGTGATCGTACGATCGAACATGCCGGGAAAAGAGGCAATGCTGGTCTGATCGCCTGTGAAGTTGATATGTTCGTAGATCTCGTCCGCGATCACGAGGAGATTGGGATGTTTCAATACCACATTGGCAATATCCATCAACTCCTTCCGTGAAAACACCGATCCCGTAGGATTGCAGGGGGAGGAGAAGATAATAGCTTTTGCTTTCGGCGTGATTGCAGCTTCCAGTTGCGCCGCCGTCACTTTGAAATCATTTTCAATTTTTCCGGCGAGGATAACAGGAGTTGCTTCCGTTAAGCGTACCAGTGCGTCGTAGCTTACCCAATAAGGTGAGAAGATGATCACTTCGTCACCGGGGTTCAGCAAGGCAAGCATCGCGTTGGCGATGGATTGTTTGGCACCGTTGGAGACCACGAAGTTCTCCGCTTTATAGGGGACCTTATTTTCCGTTTGATATTTTATAGCGAGCGCTTCACGTAGATCCTGGTATCCGGCTACGGGAGGATAGGCGAAATACTTTCCTTCATCGATCGCTTTCTTGGCAGCTTCGCAGATATGCTGAGGAGTTTTGAAATCGGGTTCGCCGAGGCTTAATCCGATCACGTCAATTCCTCTCGTTTTAAATTCACGAGCCTTTGCAGCCATCGCCAGTGTTGCAGATTCCTGGATAGCTTCGATTCGATTGGAGAGTTTGTTCATAGTTGTAGCAATTAAAAGCGCGCAAAGAAAATAATTAAAATCGGAAGTTGGAAGGTTATCGCCTGAATAGCGCCAAAATTTCGGGCGTTGCTAACGAAAGGTAGTTCAATTGAAGAGCGTACGTCCCAGAATACTTCGGCCGAGTGTAATCTCATCGGCATATTCCAGGTCACCGCCGACCGGCACACCGCGGGCGATGACACTGACCTTCAGTGAAAGGTCTTTTACTTTCCGGTTAATGTAGAATGCGGTTGTATCGCCTTCCATCGTCGGACTTAAGGCCAGGATGAGCTCCCGGATCTCCGATTGGCCGTCGTTCAGGCGGCTGACGAGGGTTTCGATCTTCAGATCCGAAGGTCCGACGCCGTTCATGGGAGAAATAACGCCTCCCAGTACATGGTAGATCCCGTTGAACTGCGCCGTGTTCTCGATCGCCATCACATCTTTGGCATCTTCGACGACACATAAGATCGAGCGGTCGCGCTTATGGCTCACGCAAATGGAGCAGATATCCTGGTCGGAGATATTGTGACAGGTTGTGCAGAATTTGATACGGGTTCGGAGCGTATTCAGCGCTTCGGTGAGGGCGATTGTATTCTCTTCTTTATCTTTTATCAGGTGCAGAGCGAGCCGGAGGGCCGTTTTCTTCCCGATACCAGGAAGTTTGGCAATCTGATTCACCGCATTTTCAATAAGTCTTGAAGGATAGTCCACCCGCCCCGTTCATTTACTGTTTACAAAATCCTCGCTTCGATTCCCGCTTCACAAATAGATTCGCGCATTGGTTTCAGAAAATCGAAAGTGCCGTTCTTCACCGCACACTTTCCCTTATAATGGATCATCAACGTGCATTGCTCCGCCTGTTCCGGAGTATGCTTGCAGACCCTGATTAGCGTGGAGATGACGTGATCGAATGTATTCACGTCGTCGTTAAAAACAACCAGATCCATTAAGTCGGTGGTTTCCACTGCTTCAAGAACATCCACCAATTCCTCTTCCTGATAAGCGTGTTTCATAACCTCGCAAAATTTATGAACTGCAAAGTTAACGCATTTTAACCTTTTCGCGAACTGAATCAACTCCGTTGCCATTTGGATTTTAATGGATTTACTTATTCTTTGCCGCCTGAACCCCTGGCCCATGACCCCCATACTGGTTGTTTCTATCCTGGTCATCTATTTTGGTGTGCTGATCCTGATCTCTGTCCTCACGTCCAAAGGAGCGGATACCAATACGTTTTTCACGGGAAACCGGCAAAGTCCCTGGTACCTGGTGGCTTTTGGAATGATCGGCGCCTCGCTTTCCGGCGTCACCTTCATTTCCGTACCGGGGAATGTAGGAAAGATCGGTTTCGGATACTTCCAGATCGTGCTGGGATACCTGGTAGGCTATTGGGTGATCATCGGGGTGCTCCTTCCGCTGTATTACAGGCTGAACCTTGTTTCGATCTATACCTTCCTCGAACAACGTTTCAGCTTCTGGTCCTACAAGACCGGCGCTTTCTTTTTCCTGATCTCGCGGACTATCGGTTCATCGCTGCGTCTTTACCTCGCCGCTACTGTGCTCCAGCTTTTTTTATTCGACGCCTGGGATGTTCCCTTCTTTGTTACGGTCGCTACAACCATCCTGCTGATCTGGATCTATACCTTCAAAGGGGGGATCAAGACCATCGTATGGACCGACACGTTTCAGACATTCTTCCTAATCGCAGCCGTGTGTATCGCCGTCTGGGAAATCACGGAAAAACTGGGGATGTCCCTTCCGGAAATGGTTTCGGCTATCCGTGCCAGCCCCTATTCAAAAGTATTTTATACGGAAGATCCCAACGCCCCCATTTTCTTCTGGAAACAATTCCTGGGCGGCGCGTTCATCGCCATCACCATGACGGGTATGGATCAGGAGATCATGCAGAAGAACCTGACGTGCAGAACCATCGGCGACGCGCAGAAAAACATGTTCTGGTTCAGCCTTATACTTGTTCTGGTAAACCTGTTGTTCCTCACTCTGGGCGCGTTGCTTTACCTGTACAGTACCCAGTTCAACCTGCCCATCCCGGAAATATCGGACGAACTGTTTCCACGCCTCGCATTCAATGAACTCGGTCTTGCCGTCGGTGTATTCTTTTTACTGGGCATAACGGCCTCCTCGTACGCCAGCGCCGATTCGGCTCTCGCCGGACTGACTACATCGTTCTGTATCGATTTTCTCGATTTTAAAAACAAACCGGAGTCGCAGAAGAAAAGACAAAAGTTTATTGTACACGTCAGCTTTTCCCTGCTTTTCCTGGTGATCATCGTTATCTTCAAAGAGATCAACGAACGGTCCGTCATTGACGCCGTGCTGAATGTGGCGGGTTATACCTACGGGCCGTTGCTCGGCTTATTTTCGTTCGGGATTTTTACAAAACGTATCGTCAGGGACAGACTGGTTCCGCTTGTGTGTGTGATCTCGCCCGTGCTTTCCTATATACTGAGTGTAAATTCGGCAGCGTGGTTCGGGGGTTACAAGTTCGGGATCGAGATCCTGATCGCCAATGGACTGATCACCTTCGCGGGGCTCTGGCTGGTATCGAAAAAACCGGGGCCTGCTGATCACGGGCGCCTATAAAAGGAAAAGGCCGTCTCCCGGGAGAGACGACCTAAGTCCTAGATTAAAAAAAAACCAACCCACAATATCTTCAACGCTACACGATCGCGTGTCGCGGTTATTTCTTGATGTACCTGTATTCCTTGTGCGCATCCCCCTTCACAACGCGAATGGTATACGTATCCTTCATGGCTGTCGCAAAATCAATGATCATCTTGCGTTTGTGAAGACTCTGCGACGTCAGCAACGCGCCGGAGGACGTATAAATCTCAACCCTTGCGCCGATAAACTTCTTGTCCGTTTTAAATACGAACAGACTGTTGTTCTTTGTGTGACTGATAACGATAGCGTCTCCCGGTCTGGAAGCGTGTGCGGTTCCGGTGATCAGTGTTAAAGCAACTACTACGGTGATGAGAATCTTCATAGGTCGTTCGTTGGAAGTACCTATGCGAAAGCCGTGCCATCGGTTGCAGCCTTGAAATTTTGCGGATTTGAGGGGTTAAGTACCCCGATAGTCCTGTTTTGGGACCGTGATTTCTCCTTTATTCTACCGGATAGCGAGTTCCGTGGCGGGATCCCAGAATACTTCGTCGAAATTTTTGATCTTGTCCTTCACAACAGCGACACCCTCCTTTTTCAACAGGCGCTGCATGGTATCCTGCGTTTTAAAGTGATGCTTTCCCGTAAGCAGGCCGGCACTATTGACGACCCGGTGCGCCGGAACACCCTTCGGACATCCGTTCATCGCCCACCCTACCATCCGCGCACCCGATTTCGCTCCTAAAAAATGGGCAATAGCCCCGTAGCTGGTTACACGACCTTTCGGTATCAGTCGCACGACCTCGTATACATCGGCGAAAAAATTCGCATTAGACCCCTTCTTTTCTTTGATTGGCATCCCCTGAGCATTCATTCTTGCTAAATTTACGCTCGTTTTAACAAACACTGAACAGTGAAGCAAATCATCTTTATTTTCCTTGTCACTTCAGCTGCGATGTCAGCCTTCGGTCAGAACGGTTCCACCTTTATTTTCCCCGACTCGGCGGGATGGAACATTTTAAAAGAAGGTCAGGACCTGAAATTCAAAGTTCGCACGACCCATCGATCGCCGGTCCGGTTCAGCCTTGAAGGTGCTCATGACCTCAATGTCAGTTTTGATTCACTGGGGCATTTCCACTGGATACCTTCTTACGACCTTGCCGACCGTGTCGCGAAGACCAAGGACTTTACCATGATCTTTCAGCAGGAACTCCCCGATGGGAAACGGGAGCGGAAGGAAGTGACCTTTACGGTGAACCATGTGAACCGCCCTCCCGTTGTAGAAGACCTGCCTACTGTTTACGTCAGACAGTCGAACCTGAACACCTACCCGATCCAGAGTGAGTTTGTGTACGACCTCGATGGCGATCCGCTGGTGTTTAAATCCATTCAATCGCAGATGCCGGAAGGATCAGCCCTTTCTTCACAGGGCACGTTCACCTGGAATCCTTCGCGAAGCCAGTTTTCGTCCCTGAAAAACAGTCCGCTGACCCTTGAATTTATCGTTCAGGATCAACCCGACAAAGCGGAAGTAACCGGCAAACTCAAGATCGCACAAACACAACAGGACCTTCCCCCGGAGATCATGATCGTCCCCGGCGATACCCTGTTTTCTCTTAAGGAAGACGAGATCCTGAACCTGAAACTATACATCTCCGACCCCAACGGTGACGATAATGTACGGAACATCGGATTTGTATCCGCCGACAAAAGAATCCCGGAATCATCACTGAAAGAGAATACACAGCTTCAGTACGAGTTCACCTGGACGCCCGGGTACAATTTTGTGGAAGACGGCCAGGTACCGCTGACACCTGAAATTGTTTTTTATGTACTGGACAAATCCAACAACCGCACCCAGAAAAGGGTGAAGATCAAAGTATCCGACACGGAAAACCTGATCAAGAAGGATGCGCACCAGTACCAGAAATACCGGAGTAACCTGGTCGATGCCATGATCCTCGTACAGCAGCTGGATGCCAACCAGAAGACCCTGAACGCCGACTATAAAAAGGCTAAAAAGGGAAAGAAGAACCGTTCCATCGTCAACGCCTCGCTGGGTGCTGTTACCGGTTTTACGCCGGCCGTTATTAACGACACGCAGAATGCGAAAGTTATTGCCGGCGTTGGAGGAACGACGGTACTGACGTTCGGTACGCTTGAAGCCACGGAGGTGATCGGGCGGTCGAAGGAAGGTATCCTGGAGAAGATCAAGATCAGTATTGATATACGGAACAGGATGCAGTCGTCGGGTGATGAGTTTGCCCGGAAGTATGCCTTGAAGATTTCGCGGCGGAATCCCGAGTTTGAAAAGGACATTGAAAAATTCAGGGCGATCCTGAACGACCAGCGGATCGTATTGCTGGAGCTGGACGCGTATTCCAAAAATGCGAACCGGGTAGAGGATAAAGAGATCAAGAAGGTATTTGTGGATTTTGCCGAGGAGCAGAAATAGAAAGTTCGGGGTGTGGTTTTGGTGAAAAGCGATAAACGTATACATTTGCACTCCCAAAATGTACCGCAAACACAGAGGAGTGGCAGAGCGGTCGAATGCGGCGGTCTTGAAAACCGTTGAACCGCAAGGTTCCGGGGGTTCGAATCCCTCCTCCTCTGCATCGTCCGCCATAGCCTTGGCGACGGCGGACACAAAATCAATTAAACAGAATCAATACCTCGAATTCGTAAAGGATTCGAGGTTTTTTGATTTCCTTAAATCGCCGTTTTGAGCATTATTAGCCAAAGTGGGAAATTCGGTGCACTTGAATTTTTTGCTCCTGACGTGCACCGAATCATCGAAATTTCTTCAAAAACACACTTTTGAAACGTTCTGATTTGCATTAGTGAAAATTCCAGCAAGAAATGATATGGGAACCGGGAGCACTGTATTGTTGCAATAAAATACACTCTGACTTGTGCGGTGAGAAATATTAACCTGGCTTTTGTAAAGCTCAACGATACTCCAATACATTATAGTAAGCTTCACCTGGTAATGATGATAGCGAGACGCTTCTTGTCCTGAGAACGACTGCAAGCTCAGTATATTCTTTTACTTCGGATTTATCAGTGATTTCATAAGATGCAACAATGCGCTCAATAGATTTTCTATTGTGTTTACTTCTCGCATCAAGTTCTTTTCGAACGTGCTGAAGAAATTGTGCCTTAATGATCGTTTTGTCCCTCTCTGCCAAACGTAGAATGCGGACTAAGCGAAGGTTAAGGATTGTGAAAGATTCTATGCGATTATAAACGATTTATAGATTATGAGGGTTTATACACCAAGATTATGAACCGGCCACAATCTCTCAATCATTTTATAATTGTCCATGAGTAAAAATTTGTCTCGTCCAATCGCGTCCTTTAGTTCTTTAGGAAATTTAGCCATATCGTCGTATTTGTCGAGAATAACAAACTCTACTTGTGGATAGTCGAATGAAAAGTCATGAGGAACTCTCCATTCTCTCTCATGTGTATAGTCACAGGTCGTAAAATGTTTCTTTTGATTAATAGATTTAGGTCGATAGGTTGGCCAGAAGGGAGTAACAAATGCCCTTAAGTGATCATGCCATTGTTGTTTTTCATACTGGTCTGCTCGAACATAGTAAACTGGCCCTCCATTTCTTGAAAACACAAACTGTTTTGTAAACCCAATTCCATAGGGTGAGTATGCTTTTGTATGATCGATCAAACTTGACCAAGGACATTCGGTCAAACAAACTGCATGTGTTCCAGTCCACGGCATAGTAGAAGCAATTATTTTCTTGTCAGTCAGTATGCTTATAAGTCTTGTTAATGCCACTCCATTTGCTTTGTCCTTTATGGGATTTGATGGGTCATTCTTGCCAACAGGATGTCTGTTCGTTGTAAAATGCCCTAAGAAATTTGAGAAGTCCGGTCTTTGATTTGCCATACGATATCTCTTGAAGCTTGCGGTCAATATCTGAATATAAGCAATTGCATATATCCCTCAGGAACTGATATTAGTTTATCCTCTGTTATTGACTATTAGCTACTAAAAATTTAAACCCTGTCCTTCTTGAAAGTTCAGTTGCTAATGTGGCCATGTCATTTATAGTTACGACATCATAGTCAATTTCAAGCCGCTCTTTAGTGCCGTCAGTGTTAGAATTTACTATTCCCTCACACAAGATCATAAATTGAGCTTTAAGTACTCCCGGATTGTTAGTCAAAGGGTTTGAGTAGTCAGCATGGAGAACGATTTCAGTGTTCTTTTTGTCAGAAAATAGCCAAGCCGCATGCCATAGTGTTTCAATATTTGTCACTTCGCTGAGGTTTAAATGATGCTTTTCCATAGATACTTATTTTTAATTGCCAATTTGTAGTCTTTCAAAGATGGTATCATGGCGCCCTAAACTTTTCCTCTACTTCCGACAACGACACCTTGAAGCGCTTAGGCATTCCGAACATCTTGAAGATAAGTAATGCTTACTAATATTGCCAAGTTTTACTAAACACAATTAGTTTATGGTGACAGAGACCGTCGTTGGTAACCAAATTAAGGCTTTAAGGCTCGAAAAAGGGCTTTCTCAGGAAGAATTCGGATCTCCAGTTGATTTGAGTCGTTCCGCAATCTCGCAGATAGAAAGCGGCCAAATGTACCCTTCCTTGGAGTCAATTGATAAGATAGTTCAGCATTACTCAACAAGTTGGGATAACCTTGTAGGCATTTCGAAGGGTCAAAAATCCTCAGAAATAGCGGCCAGCCCTGTAAGGACTGTGATCACCACCGTAGATAAAAGCGGCAAGGACAATATTGTGCTTGTTCCCATTAAAGCCCAGGCGGGTTATCTCCAAGGAGCGCAACAACCGGAATACATCGAACATCTTCCTGCCTTCTGGCTTCCAGGACTCAATCATGGGACTTTCCGTGCATTTGAAGTAAGTGGCTATAGTATGTTGGCAGACCGTACTGGTTTCTTTCCGGGTGATATTGTAGTTGGTGAATATGTTGAAAGGCTGGAGGACATTAAAGATGGCTTTGTCTACATTCTTATAAACAATGCCCAGGAAGTTGATAATATTGTTTTGAAACGTTGTCTTAACTATCTGGATAAAGGTGGAGTTATTATATGCAAGTCGGATAACAAAGACCCTCAGTACCCAACCTTTCCTTTGCCGGTTGAGAATATTAAAGAAGTTTGGAAATTCAAAATGAAACTCACTCGACAGGCACCAGAACCTTCTGGTTTGTATGAGAGAATAAATGCACTGGAAGGAGATATGGTTTTATTGAAGGATCAACTAAAAAAGTCCTTATCAAGTAACTAAGTCAACGGCTTATTAATTTCGTCCAGATCGTTAGCAGCAAAATTGAGCTGCTTCGGTAAACCGAAAATTTGAAATATCTTTTTCACTTGGTGAACGTGGTAGAAGTGTCCTGTCTTTTTACCGATCTCATGTTCAACTTTCTTGATCCAGTTCTGAAATGTTAACCAACTCACTCCGTACATCTGCGCCAGTTGTTTATGTGTAAGGGCTTTCAAAACGAAAATCTCATCCTTCACATGCTCAACACTTTGCTGCCCCTTCATACTCTATTTCATTAGAAAGTGAACTTACACACTGCTATTACGGGACTTAAATGTTTATGAAGGATTGTGAAATATTGTGAAGGAATTTGAAGGAATTTATTTGAATACAAAATCTGACATCCAAAAGTGTCTTGTCCGGAATGAGTTAAAAAATAGTTGAATTCGAGTTGAAAATAGTTGCAGTAAACTAAAGGGAGTTGGTTGCCTTGTCTTTTAGAATGTTATAGATGCTCACGGCCTCTTTAATTGGCAAATCATTTTGATGTGTTACGTTATCACAGTACTGGTCTAGCAGATCAAAGTAGTAATCGTATAGTTCATTGGGGCGATTATTAAAGCCGATAAAGGGCAGAACCAGATCGCAAAAATCGGGAATACAAAAACATGAATCGCATCCAATGCTTGCTAACCCATTAATCAACTTGCGGCTTTTCAGTTCGGCTGCAATCAATAAAACTGTAATCTGGACATTTTCATCCTCTGGAATGCCGTAGAGATCCAGGTTGAGATGTTTGAGATTCATAAACAGAATGTGTTAAAATTAAATATCCTTTTTTCGTATTTTCCAATACCACTTATTAAACCAGTACTCATAATATTTCTCGCGCCAATGGCTGTGTACGTCTAAGAATTCTATGGACGTTTCTTCTTTAGGGAAAAGATCATTTACTTTAGCCAGCTCCGTAAACATCATCCGGATGTCTTCCTCCGAGTAATAGCCCTTGCCGAAGCCATAGTGAATAAAAAAATCAATGCAATCTTTTTTAGCTATCTCTGGATTTTTATCAAAACTTTCAACAGCAAGACAGCTTAAGAAACCTGACAATAAGTTATCCACACTCAGGTTCATCAATTTACATAACATGACTACATCACAAGGAATGCGCAGACGAAGCTCCAAGCTTTGAGAACCCTGCCAGGGTTTCTTGGGTTTTACATCTTTCTTCTTGGCCATTGAGTAAATTATTTATGGGTATCAGAGCTGAACTTATTTTCTGTTAACACATCTCTAAGAGATACATCATAGAAAGCGCAGAGCTTTGCGTAAAGCTCTAATTCCATATCGTATTGACCCTTCTCAATTCTCTCAAGTAGCGCCTCAGATATTTTTACAGTTTTAGCGACTGTCTTTATTTCCTTTTTCCGAGTAACTCTCAAAGCATGAAAATTTGCTCCGATCATTTGAAGCCATTTTTTAACGTCATGTTGTCCTTTCATGCTCGAAATTATTATGATGAATAGGGGAACTCTTCAACGGCTTACCTACAACCACCTGCATTCGTTCTTTATATAATTTAAATGCTATGTCGCGCAGCTCATTTACACGCTGCCTTAATATTTCAGCCTTCTCAATGGGCAACTTAAAATTTTCACAATAGCGCGCATCTGAATAAGCATTGAGCAGTGTCTTGAATAAATCAATTTCCTCTTCAGTTGTCTGTGGAAAAACATAAGAGGGAGATGGTGAGAAATTTTCTGTGAGCGCCAGTAGCTTGGTAAGATTATGTGTAGTTGCTCTGTAGTCGAGACAAGCCCTTATAAGAGCTATGCACGTATGTTCTGTGGCTTGATGCAACATGAACACCGCGAGTGCAGCACTGCCAGAAGTTATATAGTATGATGCTCCATCGAAAAATTTGCCGGCAAGCCCGAAGTGCTGATCCCAATGAGCCTGAATATCTGCTAACAAGTCTGATTTGTCGCATACCGAAGGAGTTACTAAAGGAATACCCGAAGAATCGTAAATGAGGATGCCTTGCTTAAATATGGCGGTGAAAAATGGCCTCCCCTGTTCAAGGGCTTCATTGACTGCGTAGAGGCTGTGAGTAATCGCGATGATTCTGGTTTCAGGAGTACTGAGCTTGGCGATTTTATCGTAAATCTCGTGATCTCTTCGCTTTTGCCCCGGCTTAGTAATAATAAGGAGGTCATAGTCCGTATCCATCTTTGAGGCAAGCACAGGATCGAAACTACTCCAGGCGTGTTCCAGCGATGTACGCGTACCATAGCAGATTATTTTCTCGGGTTCAACAGCTTCGACAATAGAAGAAACAACTTGCCTGAAGTTTTGCTCCTGTGATGCCGGAAGATGACTAAATGAAGTATTCATTCGGACGACTCATTTTAGCTACAAACTATGAGCGTCCTTGCGGGGTAAGCAGAGGCCAAAAAATATGGCGTGGAACCCAACTTACTGTCCGAGGTACTGGTATACCTGTCACGAATAAGCGGGCCCACGCCAATGACTTTATCAATGACGTGAGCACTACACTTATTGCCTCGTGACAGTTGAAAATTACCAGTTTTCGGACGAGACGCTAAGTGCGAATGCTTCACTCTTTTAGTGAAGAACTCGCAATTTTTAACCTAAAAAATCAATTTCAAAACAATCCATGCGCGGATTTCCCGTGAGGATCATTAATCTTCTAACAATATACAAATAATATCTTATGGAGCAAAATTGTATCACTAAAGATAGCTAATATCTGCCTCTATTTGAATGGTGAGGTATTTCAAGAATCCAAAGCTCATAAAACGGTTTGGTGAGCGTCTGAAAAAATTTCGTTCTGCCGCTGGCCTGACTTTACAACAAGTGCATACTGCTACCGGTTTGAGCAAAAGACAAATCACTTATACGGAATCGGGCAATGTGAACACAAGCATTAGCCATCTCGGATTATATGCCGAATTTTTTGGCGTTGACCCGCACGTAATGCTCAATTTTAATGAGCCTATTCCGGATGAGGAAGCTCTGAAACAAGGGGTCAAAAAATTTCTTAAGTCTCGCGGGCAGGATACGGTATTATTTTTTAAACAAAATGAAGGTGCAACCTCGGTGTTGAATAAACTTTTGGAGACCGATTTTTTGAGTTCGCCCAGGTACGCCAAAGAGATTATAGATTATTGCAAGGACAAGTATAAGTTTCAATTCACAACTACACGAATTTCAAAAGTTTTGGACAATCTTCACAAAAGGGGGTTGGTAAAAAAATTGAAGACCAACAAAAAAACTAAATACCAGTACCAAAAAGTGAATTAAGTCCCTCCTTTACAGAAGGCAAAGTCTTCTTTCGTTTCCCATTTCCCTCATCTTTGACAATCGGTTTGCCTTGCATTAGACAGATAAATTAAAATGCTCTATACCAACTGTTATTCCTAGAAAAGCACATATTTCCCTGTTACATAAGTTGTGGGTAAATTAAAGTTGAAATAATGATGGAATCAGTTAAAATGAGTTAGAAATATCGCGATGCAAATAAAAATATTGGACGGTATCATTCACGGAATATTAAAACCCTGGAAAATTGATACCACCAACACAAGGCGTTTCAATGAATTGGTAAAAGCTTCAAAAGCAGCTTCAACTAATACGAATGCAGAATTGTGTACAAAACTCGCAGCATTATTGATTGATTTCCCAGCGTTGCAAGACATTATAACTAATGAGCCACACAATAACTCGCAGATTAAACCACTCTTGTTCAATGTAAACTTGCCGAAGTATAAAGACGGAATAACTCAATTTTATTACATCCTAATTACAAATGAAACCCTTCGGATTTACAATGCAATTCTGGACCAATCTGTAGAATGGACTGAGCTGATTGATATTCGTTATCAAGTCGGAAAGATTCTTACCGATTTGAGAGTATTAGCAAAGCAAGTTTCGCTGGAGCTAATTGAACAGCGGTACACAGCAATTCCCGATAGTAGTAGTAATGTTGTTCATTTACGTTGTATTTTCTTAAGCATACACTTATTAATTTATACTTCAGCATACAAAAAACTTTTGAACCAAAGTTAAAGCAAACCACCACTTTAGAGGATTTTTATTTGATCGATTTGGAAGAACCCTTAACAAACCTTGTGCATTTAGATTCAGCGGATCAATCTATTGTAGAACTTCACGAGGAAAGTGCAACCAATGTTATACCTGCTCAAACGCAAATAGAAAATCTTAGCGAAGAGAATATTGAAATCGAACGGATTGAAATAGAGCTAAGAAAATTCATCATTGAAAAGTTGCAAATCAATTCTTTGCAAAGCTACAAACAAGTGGTACCTCAACCACTTCAGGAAAAGGTTAAGGAAAGTGTAGGCAAGGAACAGAAGAAAAATCCCGCTTTGGTTAGTAGCAAGATTGACGACTACGGTTATCACATGCAGTTTTTAGACCTTCGCGATCTAGAAACGATCTTGATAGCAAAGAATAATTGGGTCAATGTTGCTGATTGCTTTGGAACGAAGGAGAATTTGGCAATTGAATTCAATAATCTTGCAGGTCTTAGAAATCCAGTACGACACTCAAGAAACGTTGATGACATTTCTCTTTTAAAGGGAAAGGCAGCCATTAAATGGTTCAAACTGCAGTTAAAAATGCTGGAGTAATTCTGGAAAACCTCGCTTTTATCCATATCAGCCCAGCCGCTGTCCAGCCGATCTGTCTAATCCTAGAAATCTTCAATATAACACTTACTGTCGCTCCCATTTTATATATTTGACAATATTTGACAAGTCAATAATAAAACAATGAGCAGTCAATTTGGTGAGAAGATTAGGACACTCAGGGAGAAGCAAAATTTGTTTTTGCGGCAGGTTGCACCATTACTTGAAATGGACACAGCTCAACTGAGTAAAATTGAAAAGGGGCTTCGGCAACTGAAACGAGAGCAGATACCGATTTTAGCCGACATTCTTAAAATCAATAAGGACGATTTAGTCATCCTTTGGTTAGCCGACCAATTGTATGACGTTGTCAAAGATGAAAAGCTGGGTTACGAAGCGATACAGGTCGCAGAGAAAAAAATAAATAGTAAAAATCGAACTAAAAAATAACTGTAGTAATGATAACGAAACAAGCCCTAGGCAGTACACTTTTTGGAATGGCCGATATATTAAGAGACAAGGTAGAGGACTACAAAGCCTATATTCTTTCGTTGCTATTCTTTAAACGCCTTTCAGATAACTATGAATGGGAAAACAAAAATGCTATAGCAGAGTTTGAGAAAAGCGAAGGCAGATTACCAACCGCAAAAGAAGAAGCAATAATCTATAAGAAGAAACACGATTTCAAAATTCCTGACGAATGCTTTTGGAAAGATGTTAGGGAAGCAACCATAGATAAGAAGAATGAAGCCCTGCACAAGGCAGTAAATGGCATTGCAGATGCCAATGTTGATAAAGACGGAAAGTTTTTTCTTAAAGGTGTTATCAATACAGTTCGTTGGAACGAGCCCGCTCCAGATGGTTCAGGTGGAAAGAAGTTAAGCCCTGATGTGCTTTCTTTATTAGTAAGTTATTTGGATGCAGTTGACCTTAGCAATAAGAATGCAAGTGTTGATGTATTGGGTGATGCTTACGAATATTTGATTAAGCGATTTGCTGATGAGAATAAGGGCGGCACAACTGCTGGACAATTTTACACGCCAACAGAAGTACGCGACATAATTGTACGTTACCTAAAGCCGCAAAGTGGTAATATGGTTTATGATCCCACTTGTGGTTCTGGCGGCTTTCTTATTGATGCAGCTAAGTATTGTAAAATAAACTACGGCAATCAAAAAGCCATTCGATTATTTGGGCAAGAAGATGTTTGGAACACGTGGGCGATTTCAAATATCAATATGATTCTTCACGGATTAGATGCCAAAATAGAAAAAGGCGATACGATCCTTGACCCGAAATTCAAAGAGGAAGACAATGAATTGGCGATTAAAAAATTTGATTTGGTAATGGCCAATTTTCCATTCTCGCAGGAAAACTGGTGGAAGAATGGAGAGCCCAAAAAAGATGCAAAAGGAAAAACGGTAAATAAAAAAGACGGTTCACCACAATTAGAATATCCGGGTAAGGAAGATTTTAGCGACCCTTACGAAAGATTTGTTTATGGCATCCCTCCATTTTCCAATGGTGACTTTGCATTTCTCCAGCACATTGTTGCATCCTTAAAGGACGATGGAAAAGCAGGTGTTGTTTGTCCACAAGGAGTATTGTTCAGAGGGCAGCCAGAGAAAACCGAAGAAGAAGATGGGCAAAATAGAAAAGCCGATGATGAATATCTAATACGCAGAGGCTTTTTGCAGGGACCCATTGACAACAATGGTGAGTTCACAGCCATGCATAACATTGTTGATGCGGTTGTAGTGTTACCTGGTAATTTGTTTTACGGTACCACCATTCCCGGTTCTATATTATTCATCAACAAAAACAAACCGGAACACCGCAAGGATAAAGTGCTAATGATTTATGCTGCCAAAGAAGGTTGGTACAAAGAAAAACCAAACATGAATGAGTTGCAGCCGCACGATATGCTTCGCATTTCTACAATCTTAGAAAGCTGGGGAGATTTGAATATTGCACAAGCATGGATTGATTCACAAAAGACAAGGTTAAAAGCATTAATTCAGGAAGATTTGGATTATAAACTTTCCGAACTGGAAGAAGAATATCAAGAGGATTTACATAATGCTGCTTTGCGGCTGGAAAAGACTAAAAAGCAAATCGCTGATAAAGAAACCGAAGGCAAAACCATAACAAAATCGGAGATAAAGAATTTGGAAATAGCAGAAGCCGCATGGGCAAAATTGATTAACGAAAAAGAATCTAAAGTAAATGCTGCACACGAACAGGCTGCAAAAGAACGAATAGCTATTGACAAAGTGGAAGTGGAATTGATTACGATGCTTCAAGACCCTGAAATAAGAAAAAAGTATTTCTCAGTGGTGGATATGGAAGAACTTGATGAGAATGAGTACAATCTCAATATTCCCAGATATGTAGATACGTTTGAACCAGAGGAACAAATTGATTTGAATGAAGCAATCGGTGAGTTTAAAGCAACCATTAAAGCCGAGACAGCTTTGGATAATTCTATTGTTAAACTTTTAGATGTGATAGGTTAATATGAATAACTATAGAACAGAAAATGAATTTTATACCCATGAAAAATTTGGCAAAGTGCCAAAGGGGTGGGAAGTGAAAAAATTAGGAGAGTGTTTCGATTTTTTTCCTACTTCATCTTATTCAAGGGAAAAATTGACTGATACAGGGGAATGTTTGTATGTGCATTATGGAGATATACATACAAAATTTCATGAGTTCATTGACTTTGAAAAGGAACAATTACCATTCGTCACAAAGGAGATGGCTGCTCGTTTCACAAAACTTAAAGAAGGTGATTTAATTATTGCAGATGCCTCAGAAGATTATAATGGAGTTGGCAAAGCTGTGGAGGTAAAAAATTTGGGCAACAAGGAAGCCATCACAGGGCTTCACACACTTCATTTAAGTACTAATGATGAATGTTTTGTAAATGGGTTTAAAGGATACATTTTAAATAATGAAAAAGTGCGGCTGAATATTTTACGTTCTGCAACAGGAATAAAAGTATACAGCGTATCCAAGGGTGGCCTCAAGAGAATATTACTTCCCCAACCACCTAAACCTGAACAAGAAGCCATTACCTCAATTCTTTCTAAAGTGGATGAAGCTATTAAAGCAACATATGATACGATTAAAGCAACTGAAAAATTGAAACGTGGCTTTATGCAAAACTTGCTTTCTGGTAAGTTAAAGTCAGATGGTACTTGGCGGAAAGAAGATGAATTTTACAAAGACGAAAAATTTGGAAACGTGCCAATTGGTTGGCAAGTTAAAAAAGTGAAAGATATAGCTAACTGCTTAGATTCAAAACGTAAACCAATAAAGGCAGAAGATAGAAAAGATATACAAGGTGAATACAGATACTATGGTGCAGCAGGAATTATCGATTATATAAATGACTACATTTTTGATGGAAGATATATTCTATTCGGGGAGGATGGCGAGAATTTAATTTCAAGAAAAGTTCCTCAAGCCTTCATAGTAGAAGGTAAATTTTGGGTGAATAATCATGCTCATATTTTGGAAGCCATAGAAAATGTTTCGGATTTGGATTATCTCTGTTATCAGCTTGAATTTAAAAACTACGAGAACATTGTATATGGCTCTGCTCAACCGAAGATTAATAAATCGGACTTAAATAAAATTAAAATTTATATACCCAATAATGTTGAAGAGCAAAAAGCTATTTCACAAAAACTTCTTGAAATTGATAACTTATTACAAGCAAGACATGATAAAGTGAGTTCGCTTAACAGACTTAAAAAATCACTAATGCAAAATCTACTTACAGGTAAAGTGAAAATTGATATAAACAATATTGAAAAACTTATTACAGCAAGGAAATAAATGATATTACCCGACTTACTTAAAGATAATTTAAAAATAGTTTTCTGTGGCACTGCCGCAGGAAACAAATCTGCTGAACGCAAGGCATATTATGCCGGTGCAGGTAATTTATTTTATCCAACCTTATCAAGTTGTGGTTTCACTCCACGTATCCTAAAGCCCCATGAATTTCCTGAATTGCTGAACTACCAAATTGGATTATCCGATTTAGCAAAATTCACTTTCGGAATGGATAAGGATCTCAAACATGAGGATTATGATGCAAAGGGTTTTGAAGAGAAGATTTTGATCCATCAACCGGAGTACATCTGCTTTAATGGTAAAACGGCAGCATCAAAGTATTTAGGCATAGCAGATACCAAGCTCATAGCGTACGGTTTAAATACAGCAACCATTAATAAAACAAAAATATTTATAGCTCCTTCTACTTCACCTAAAGCATTTGCCTATTGGGATGAAAGCATTTGGAAACAATTAAAAACACTAATCAAATGATATGAAACCAAGCTGGGCAAAACAAGAGGTTTACAATTACTTTGATGCTTTTCTGCAAAAGAGTATACTCAATAACGATAGTTATATAACCAATAATCTGGGCATTTTCACCATTGACAACCTCAACGCTTGTGTAACAGCATTTGTAGATAATCCGGATACAGGCGACCGCAATTTTGATGCTAAATCAAAAGACCAGTTTTCAAGAACATCAAAAGAGGTTCAGGAAGTATTTGCTCATTTCATTTGGCTCTGGGGTATGCCAGCTTCTGATATGACAAGTTCAGGAAAGAAAGGAACAGTAATAAGATTTTTAGGTGATGATTATAGCGACAAACTCACCAATGTTTTTGTAGATGGTGGTATAGGTTCGGCAGGTCAACGCCACAAACTAAATAAGCCCTTTGAAATATCCTATTTGCTTTTGCTTTTCAGAGACGTAAAATGCAACCTCCAAGCTAAGAATATCAATGATTTTGCTTCATTAAAAAAACACATAGAAACGCTTTGCAGGGAACTATACTATAACAACCAAACTACCACCGCCACCTCAGACGAAAAACTAAAAAAAGCAGGGAAGGAATTTCTTGCCCTCCACCATATTCTTTTACACCTATGCGACCCTGAGAAATACGAGGCGATTGCAGCCCAGAAACACAAGGATGCCATCATCAATACTTTCTTTAGTCTTTTAGGCAAAGAGAATACAGAAGGTCTATGGGATGATATTGATGAAAGCATATTGGATATTCGTAAAAAGTTGGATGAGGTATTTGGCTATGAAGTAAGTTTCTATGATGAGGATATTCAGGATGCCTGGAACTTTGGCGAAAGCAAGGACGATGTTTCAGAAGTTACCTTGTTTGAATATAAAAAGGCAATGGTGTTTTACGGTCCTCCCGGCACATCCAAAACACATTCAGCCACCCGATTGGCTGAGTTACTAATCACGAAGCAGTATTTCCGCAACAAGCAAAACATCAAAGAGTATTTTGAAAATTCTGACAAGATTTTTGAAGAACACATACACCACCTGCAACTGCACAGTAATTACAATTACGAAGATTTTATTGCCGGTATGCACATTGAAGATAAAAGCAGTGTGGTAAAGCCCGGCTATCTTCTAAATTTAATTGAGAAAATAAAAGCTGATCCACTCCCTCATATTTTAATACTCGATGAAATTAACCGCACAGATATTTCAAGGCTGTTTGGTGAGCTGTTTTCTGCATTAGAGTATCGCAATAAAAAAATAAGACTTTCCATTGGTGATTTAGAAATTGGTCTTCCTGCCAATCTATATTTCATTGGAACAATGAATGAAATAGACTTTTCACTCGAACGGATTGACTTTGCCCTTCGCAGAAGGTTTTTATGGCAGTTCAAAGGATTTGACAGAGGGATTCTTTGGAACATGATACAGCAAAAGAAAAAGGAATTAGGTATGAATATCAGCGATGCAGATATTGAAACCTTTATCAATCGTTGCGAACGGTTGAATAAAGAAGTTTCTGCCATGCCTGAATTGGGCGAAAACTATCAGGTCGGTCATACATTCTTTGCAGAAGTGGTTGATATATTCAAGTCACTAAAAGGAGTCCATTCAGGTCGCCTCTATTTTTTAAACCAACCTGTTAACATTCTTTGGGAAATCAGCATAAAACCAATCTTACAGGCATTCCTGGGCAATATGGATGCAGATTCTAAAAGAGATAAAATAAACGACTTACAGAAAGTATTGATTAATGGCTGAAACGCTTAAACATATCACAGCTTTTGATTGCTTGCCTTTTGATAATGAAACGGCAACAGCCGATGTATTGCAGGAGTTCATACAATCGCAAAGCAAGAATGTGTTTTGGTTCTCTGCCAATTACAATGCAGATGACGATTCCAAGTTAGCAGAATACGATTATCGTAAGAATTATTGGACAGCTGGAAGGTTTGTTGGTGAAGCCATTTTCAACCACAACCAAACAGATTATAAAATAACCATCAAACCAAGATTTGGCGAAAAGTTACTTTTCAGAATGTTGGAAGAGATTTTCAATATTCGGATTACTACTTCGGCAAGTCAAACCAGTAAAAGCGTTGATTGGCAGCATTACATTAGACGAATCATTGCATTTATATGGCTGCAAAAATTAGCCAATGCCAATTTGCATGGCGTTCCTAAAACCCAGGTTAAAAGAGAATACAGAGGGGCAGCCATCAGAGGCCGTTTAGATGTAAGGCAATCAATGAAGCCTTTGCATCGCAGTAACGAAGTGGTTTCAACCTTTCGTGAAAAGCATATTGACGAACACATTGCACAAATTATATTTCAGGCTTACCAAATTTTAAAGACAGACTTTGAAATCGGTAAAATCAATATTCCCGATTCGGCAAGGGAAGCCATTAATCAGGTTCATAGTGTGGTTCAAAACAAAGTACACATCAGCGAAAGCGATTATAAAAACATCAAGTACAAAGACATTTATTTAAGCTGGAAGCCATTGGTTGATTTATCATGGGATATTATCAAACGAAAACAATTCAGCTTAAAACAGTATAAAGCAAAGAAAGGATTCGGTTTTTTCATTGATATGGCCGAAGTATGGGAGCAATATCTCAGAGCCATTCTAAAGAAGAATCTTTCGTCTTATGGCTGGCGTTACAGGAATGATAAACAGATTGCATATAAAGGATATTTCTTTCAACGAGAATTGATACCTGATTTGGTGTTTCACAAAGAAAACGAAGTTGCCGTTTGGGATGCCAAATATAAGAGGATGAAGGGCAGGTATTTTGATGTTGACCGTTCAGATTTTTTCCAGATACATACCTACATCCAGTATCAGTTAAATCAAAAAACTGTAAAAACTGGCGGTCTGCTTTACCCGATTTCAACCGCACCAAACTTTGACGAATATCAAAGCCCCAATTTGATAAATGAGGATGGGGTAAAAATGACATTCTCAATAGATGGAATTGAGCTAGTTGAAAAAGCAGAGAACGAACATTACAACCAAACTCAGGCGGAATTTATAAAACGTATTGTAAAAAGCATTTCATAGTATGGGCAAACTATCAGAATTAAAAGGGGTCGAAAAACCTGTAACCGAATGGCTCAGTAAAATGGGCTGGACTTTCAAAAGCAATGATGATTTGAAAGTATATAACCGTCCATTTTCCAATCCCATACTAGATAGTATTCTGGTTGAAAGGACTGCACATATCAATAACATAAGTCAGGCTATCGCCAAAATGGCGGTAGAGCAATTGCTTCAGAACCTCAACAATCCTATACCAATTTTAGGGAACGAGTCGTTCTTAGACAAACTTGCTTCTCATGTCACTATCACGGTAGAAGGAGATGATATTGACGTGCACTTTATTGATTATGATAACATCTGGAACAATGACTTTATCGTGACAAATCAATACTGGGTTCAAGGATATAAAATGGTAAAAACTGATATAGTGCTATTGGTAAACGGTATTCCATTAGTACCCATTGAAGCAAAACAACGAGCCCGAAAGGGTACCAATTGGTTAGAAGGCGTAGCTCAATTTTCCACTTACGACCAACGAGCCGATAAATTGTATATGTGCCATTCCTTTGGAGTTGCATGTAATGGCCGTATTGCAAAGTATGGCATTCCTGGGGCATCTTCTTCCTACTTCAACGAATGGAAAAGTACATTGTTAGATGTAAGTCAGCCGAATCCAATAATGGACCCGAATAATGATCTGTGTCCATGCTATCAGGATGAGAAGGACAGTCTTTGGAATTTTGATGTAGCTCGCTTGCCAAATGGTGAGATATTGGAGAGAATGAAAGTGGGCATTATTGGTCTCTTACAACCTGCAAGGGTATTGGATATTGTAAAACATTTCATGGTGTTTGAGAGGACTGAAGGAAAGATCATCAAAAAAGTAGCGCGCTACCAACAACTAAGGGCTGCCAATAAAATTGCTGACAGAGTAATCAATTCAAATCTAAAACAAGGTGTAATCTGGCATACGCAGGGTTCTGGCAAAAGTCTCACAATGCTTTACACAGCTTTTAAGCTAAGACAGAGCAAAGAATTAAAAGATCCAACGGTTTACATTGTTGTAGATAGGAAGGATTTGAGAGAGCAAATCGGAGGAACTTTTGATGATTGTGAATTCCCAAATGCAAGAGCCGTCAACAACATTGGTGACTTAAAATATATTATTGACAAAGCACCAGCGGGTGTCTTTATCACTACAATCCAAAAGTTCAGGGAGTTAGGTAATCGCCAAGACATCAGGGATAATGTTATCATTCTGATAGATGAAGCCCATCGCTCTCAATATGGCGATTTTCAAATCGAATTGCAGGCTGTTTTACCGAATGCAAAACGCTTTGCATTTACAGGCACTCCCATTCCAAAAACACATCAGGAGTTTGGTATTGTGCGACAACAGGGTGAGCACGAGTATTATCTTGATAGGTACAGCATTCAAGATGCGATAGATGATGGAGCAACCAAACCCATACGCTATACCTTCGGCCCACAGGAATGGTTTTTGGATAAGGAAAAGCTAAAGCAAGGGTATGATGAAATTACAGCCGAATTGGATGAAGATGAAAAAAGATTAGTGGAGAAAAGAGTTCAGGCATGGAAAGTCTTTTTGAAACACCCCGAAAGGATTCAAAAAGTCGCTAAAGATATTGCCGAGGATTATAGAAGTGTTGTTGAACCACAAGGCTACAAAGCCCAGGTGGTGGCTTGCGATAAAGAAGCCTGTGTTTTGTACTATAACGAACTAATCAAATATTTCGACCGATCAGAAATTTCTATCATCTTTTCAACAGGTGCTTACGATGAAGGGGAGAAATATGAACTGTTTAAAGATCATTATAAAGAAGATGCAGAACGGAAAAAATTAATCAAGCAGTTCAAACGAAGAATTACAGAGGAAGAACAAAAATTAGGTAATAATCTTAAAGTGTTCATTGTATGCAACATGCTGCTCACTGGTTTCGATGCACCGATTGAACAGACAATGTATCTTGATAGTCCCATCCGTGACCACAACCTTTTACAAGCCGTAGCACGAACAAACCGACCTTATGATGATAAAGTGTCCAAGCTATCAAAGGAATTTGGACGTATAGTAGATTATGTGGGTGTATTCCAGAATTACAAGGAAGCCCTAAACTATGACCCTGACGACATTGGCGAATTTGAAGACGTAGAGAGTTTGGTTGCAACTTTTCCGAAAGTGTTGAACGATGCCTTTAAACCATTTGAGGATATTCAATTGGAAGACAGTTATGATTGTGCAATGAACATCGTAAGGAAGCTGACGGAACTCGATCATGGCAAGTTTGAAAATTCCTTCCGAGAAGTGGTTCAACTCTGGGAATCGATTTCGCCACACCCAAAACTCAGGGAGCATAGAGAAAAGTATTTGTGGCTAAATGAGATTTACGAAATATATCTCGAAGAATTCAAGCGAGTAGATTTTGATGCGGAGATTTACGCAGCTAAAACCCGTAAACTCATTCAAGAAACTGCGAAGCTTATAAACTTTAAAGGTCATTTGCCGGAGATTAAAATTGATTCAGATTATTTAAGCAAGCTGAAGGAAACCAAACTGAATCCTTCTGACAAGGCGGAAAAAATTATTAGGGATATTGAAACAGTAATCAGACAAAATGAAGTCAACTCTGCTGTTTACGTGGAGTTTCAGAACAGGCTGGATGATTTGATAAAGCAAAAGCAGGAGCAAAGTCTCGCCATTGAAGAAATCCTGAGCCAGTTAAGCATTCTGTATTCAGAACTCGATGAAGTAGCGTCCTTACCACAAAGAATGGGATTTCCTGATAAGGGAACGTTTGAAATATTCACTTTGATTAAAAACGTATCGAAAACGCAATTCAATGAGGAACTTTCAAGAGATTTTGCTTTGAGTGCTTTTGAGAGTGTGATTAAAAGGAAAATTTACATTGGCTGGCAGGACGTTCCAAGAGAGTACGAACGACTTCAAACAGATATTGAGCTATTAGCAGCTAATCCAAAGTTCGAGGAACTTAAGCTTGATGAGCAGGAGGAGTTGACCGATCGTATAATGAAAGCCATCTTAGTAAATTATAGTCTGCACTAATGCTCTTACCGGATAATTACATATTGATACAAAAGGAAGTTAAACATGCTCGATTGCGGGTAAGTGAAGACGGCCATATTCGTGTAATTATTCCGCAAGGGTTTTCGCAGGAAGAAGTGGATGCATTGATAAAGAAGAAGCAGCGATGGATTGACAGGCAATTAAAGTTTTTTAAAGGCATGTCAAAAATCAATCTTCAACGAAATCAAATATTGCTTTATGGTAACAGGTACACTTATTTTTATGATTCAACTTACGAGTATAAAGTAATAGTTGACCATGAACATAAAACTATAAGGGCAAAGAGAAACCTTTTAAGCAAAAACCTTCAGCAGGTCTGGCTAACCGATTTGGCGAAAAAATACCTTACGGAACGCACGCACGAACTATCAGCCAGATTAAAGTTTAAGTATAATAAGTTATACATCCGCAATCAGAGGAAGAAGTGGGGTAATTGCTCTAAAGAAAAGAATATCTCACTTAATTGGCGTTTGATAAAGGCACCAATGTTTGTTATTGACTATTTAATAGTGCATGAGTTGGTCCATACCGTAGTTATGAATCATACACAGAAATTCTGGACTATGCTTAAGTCGTATTATCCAGATTACAAGGATGCAATTAATTGGCTTGATCGATATGGCAATAGTTTGTAAAAAGTGCCGGCAAGGATTGCTAATGGCGTTGTGCTTTGTTAAAGGAATTAGTCCATTATCAAAAGAGAAGATATGCAGCAGGAGTTGTTGATAAATATAATCCCCTTTGAAGCTCCTGTTCATCAGGCAGAATTTGCTTTTTACACTTCCAAACAAGACGGATATTGTCCAATTCATAAGGGCGATTTGAAGGGGATAATTGAAGAGTACATACAAGAAAGTGAGCTTGAGGATGGGAATTGGTTATATACAGATTTTAACCCACCCAAAGAAGGTGCGATACTTGTAACTATAAACTTAAAGGACTGTGTTTATTTTGCACAGCACTACTACAGACATCTTATTCGGCAATATTTCCTTGGCATTGCCGATGTAATGAGAAACAACTTCACTAATGAAATTGAAGTATGGTTTCACGACAAGCAAAAAAGCACCACTAAATTCAATTTGTACAATCAGTTTACTCTGAAAGTTCAGCACAGCAGAGTCACCAGTGGCCCTGAATTGGTATTGTCATTTGATGGAACAACAAAAGTTTTGGCAACGCCAATTTCAAAGATTTACAACTTCAAAACTGAGTTATACAATTGGATAAATTGTGGCGGAAAATTGTATAAGTGGAAATACCTTCCACAGGAATACAAAAACCAGTTGGATAAATGCTTCCCAGTATTAAGCAACACGTTAAAACCTCATTTTGAAATTGCCTTTGATGTTCCTGTGTTACAAAACCGTTATCCGAAATATCTGAGCATACTGCAGGGGTTTTATCACAAGTACTTAAACAATGAAGCATTTCGGAAACTCCTCCCTTTATCGAAGGAAGGTTTTTATAGGCCGACTGCTATTCAATGTAGAGTGATTAACTCTACTTCTAATGACTTGTTGTATGCTAATGGTAGGACAGGAAAAGAACCGAAGAAGGACTTTAAATACAAAGGCCCATATCAATTGCCCAAAAGCCCAAGTAACTTTAAATTCTTCTTTATATATCAAGCATCGGACAAAGCAGGAGCGGTTACTGAGTTATACAGGTATTTGAAGAGTGGATACAAGGATGAGAGATTTCCGTTTCCCAACATGCAGGACTACATCAAAATCCCTTTTGAATTAGATGTATCTAAGAATATAGAATTTGACACTGTTCAAAATGCCGCAGCGATAGTTAGAAATGCTGTTAAAAATACCGAATGGCTTCCGGATACCAGGTATATCGCCTTGTTTGTTAATCCAGTGCCTAAAGCAGATAAGGATGAAGCAAGAAATAGTGTTTATTATAGGATTAAAGAAACACTTTTGTATGAAGGAGTCCTATCGCAGGTAATCAAAAGTGAGCACTTGTATAAAAATGGTAATTCAAATAAATATTTCAATACGTTCCTACCTCATATTGAGATAGCGATGCTTGCTAAACTAGGTGGTGTCCCTTGGAGGCTCAATAGACCTACTAATAACGAGTTAATAGTGGGTGTTGGTGCATTTTATTCAATAACCCGTAAATCAAGATTCGTTGGTTCGGCTTTTTGTTTTAATAATGAAGGGATTTTCAAAGGCTTTGACTGTTTTAAAGGAGATGATACAATAAGTCTGGCGGGTTCAATAAGGGAGGCCGTTGGGAAATTCATTGTGACTAATCATACAGCTTCAAGGCTTATCATTCATTTCTATAAAGACATCGGGAAAAAAGAATTAGAACCAATTCTTAAAACACTTCACACTTTAGGATTAAACATTCCTGTCATAATTGTTACCATAAATAAAACTGAGAGTAAAGAACTTATAGGCTTTGATGTACTTGATGGAGAGAATCTGATGCCGTTTAGTGGTACGATTTAAAGGTGGCCAAGTCTGAATATCTTTTATTCAATAATACTCGCTATGATGAGACTTCTAAGCCAACTCAAAAGGAATATCACTTTCCGGTGAAAATAGCTTTGTCTTGCACGGTTAAGGGAATGTTAGATGATATGAATTTGGTAGAGCAGTTAATAGATCAGGTGTATCAGTTTAGTCGAATGTATTGGAAAAGCACTAATCAACAGAGTTTACCAGTCACAATCAAATATCCTGAAATGGTGGCAGAGATTTACCCTTACTTTCAACACGATAAATTGCCTGATTTCGGGAAGGAAAGTTTGTGGTTCTTGTAGCCGTCCTCATTTGCTATTAACAAGAATATCATGTCCAAAATAGATTCCATTATTGATTTTTCAATCATTCTTAACCGAGGATATGGAAGCAGTTCTGATTGCGACCACTTTGCTACGCTTAATCATCCTCAATTAATCACTTTGTTAATTGAATACATAAACTTAAACAAAGATTACATTGGATTAACGCGCATTGAACCACGACAATCAATAGCCGATAGCGGCTGCGATGTCTTTGTGGAGCTAAGAGGTAAAGTAAAAATCGGGATACAGATTAAAAGCAAAGGTGATGTTGAGGCAGATGACTTCACAGGAAAAGTTAAGGCACAGTATGCGGAGAGTTCTGCGTTGGGCTTAGATAAGTATTATGTTCTGATTTGCTCCCCCATAACTACATCTTCTGAAAGAAAAATAAACTATATCGTGAGTCACATGGCTACATATAAGACGAATTACCATGCGATTCTGAATCCTAATAATTGTGTGGGGATATTTAAATCTGCAAGTAAGCTGCCAGAAAATGAATTTGTGGCTCTAAAGCAACTTTATTCAAAAGAAGAGAGCAAAGACAATCTTGAATTAATGTTAACGAAAATAAAGGAGAGTCTTTCACGAGAAGCTCCCATAAGAGATGAGTTTAGCGTAGACTTGGAAAATGCCATAAATAGGAAACCATTCGAACGCATTACATCGGCTACAAGATTTATTGAGTTTCTGCAACTGGATAAGACTGTCAAGCAATCCGAAGTTCTTGTTGAAATCAATAGCATCATTGGTAGAATCGGAAAACTTAGTATTGAATTAAGAAGATTATTTTATTTAGTCATATTAGAATCAACCGATGCAAGCAATTTTTCCGATTCGTTGGAGACGAATTTGCATGAGTTGCAATCCTTGCTTCCCAACAAGACGGCCGAATTGAGAGCAAAGTTAAGCATATTAGCAAATGCAAAGTACAAGCTAATTCGATTGGATGAAGACGAACCTCATGTCGCCAGAATATTCGTTTGGTTGCCTGGCGATTATAACTTTGTAAAAGAACTTCGTTCCTTTTGTGAAAATAATACCATCGAATTGGAGAGAATTCTTGTTGATGGTGATTTTTCTCTTTTAGGCTATTAGTACAATTGTTCCGCACGGAACAATCATTCAAATTCCTTTACAATCCTTCACAAGCTTTTACATTCCTTCATAAAATCACACACTCGTTAATCGTCATTCACAATCCTTAACTCATGCTTTTGGGTCGCTACATCTTTGACCCATGAACGGAGCAGAAGTAAATCAAAATCATGGATCAGGAGGCAATTGGATTGCTTTCGTGTTCGGGGCAGTGTTTAATCTTTTAGGCAACGTGAACCTCGCGTTCCTTATTGACTATGCACTCCAGGCTGTTGTGGGTGGTATCATCTGTCTTGCCTTCAAAGTTCTTGGCGATGTATTGAGTCCTCTTTGGGAACGACACAAAGAGAAAGTGAAGGACTTTGCCAAGATGAAAAAGATCAGAGGCATCAAGATCGGAAAGAAGAAACGCCATGATCAAGAGTAGGCACGTGTTGATCGGAGCCGGAGCGGTGGCAGCCATCTATTTCGGTGGCAGCTACCTGCTCAAGCTCAACAGACTTTCCAATGAATTGGAATCAGATACAAAAGTTTCAATTCACAATGTGAGTCTTAGTGGTATCGAGCTTTCGATCAATGTAAAACTCAAGAACCCAAGTGGTGGAAGTATCAAAGTGAAGCATCCTTTTGTGAAGATGATCTATGGAGATAAAACCATAGCGTCATCACAAGTGAAGGATGCAAACATCGAGATACCGAAATTCAGCGAAGTCAATCTTGATCCAATCAAAATCAAGCTCGGTTTTCTGACCCTGGCTACAACAGTTCCGGCATTGGTAAAAGAGTATCGTGAAACGGGCAAACTCAATTTGGTTGTACACACAATCACAACCATCAATGACAGCTTGCCCTACACAAAGACTGACAATATCACTTTAGGTGGAGGAAAGGCTGCATAGCCATTGAGATGATGAAGAAAGAAGGAGGCGTATGGTTGCGGACAGAAAGAGGAGATTGAAAGATGGAAGAGAGTTCGATCATCTCTTTCCTCGCCCAGGTGACAAAGATACCACGATAAAGAAGAGTGCGAATGTAGAAGACACAGCAGTTTGAGCTGCCAGAGATTTTCTATCCACCAAAAATAAGACCCGCTTAGCAACGCCAGACTTTAACAAGCGATAAATTGAATTTACAGCCATGAACGTTTTGCCGGTGCCCGTAGCCATTGCAACCAACATTCGTCTCTTGCCATCAATGATAGCTTTTTCAATTGCTTCCACCGCTTCCTTTTGATAAGGGCGAATGAAGTCACCATCATTCGGGGTATCTAGTAATCGCTTATTAGAGACTTCGGAATTACGATTAAATAATTCTTTCAATGCTGCGGGCGTATGAAAGTCCGCTAAACTCCTGGCGATGTTTGTCGCGTTTCGAACATCGAGGAAAGAAACAAGCTCACCATTGGTGCTGTAAAGAAAAGGAACCATGTAACCATTCCATGTTCCTATTGAGTGGACAAGACCTTTCGCCGTATCGCTTTGCCTGCTCAAGCGTGTTAATTGTAGCGACTGTAACTTTCTTGGCCTCCAGAATTCCAATCAATCGACCATCCACGAATAATGCGTAGTCAGATGGACCGCTTGCTGTAGGGTATTCCTCAACTGCATGATTGGATAGCTTGGATGTATCAAGCCCCAACATATAAGGCGTGACTATCCAACCCAGGGCTTTCAGCCGAGGATCGATTCTCTTTTTGCGAGTTGTTTTTTCTGACTCGAAAAAATTTGGATCAGCCATTCTTATTGTTGATTTATTCTTTCTCCAAGGTCAGATGACCACAGACATATTCTAATAACTCACCAGGATTGACCTCAATAGCTATAGCGATCAGGTATAACTCTTCCGCGGTTAGGCGGGCGCTTTCCTTGTTCGACAGCTCGTTAAGTCGGGTAGTGTGAATCTTCGTTTTTCTTGAAATCGCTGCTCTGTTCACGGATTTGCGGGCCAGGTACTCGCCTAATTTTGTCATAGGATAATGTTTTTAGGAACATTAATTTACTATTTAGGCACATCTATTAACTATTCCGGAATGCTTCGTTTGAATTTATACCTAAAAACATTATACTTGTTCCTATAAACGGAATAAACCTTCCTTTATGGTAGAATTCAGTTCCGATAAGGACGAGCCTAAATTTGAGATCCCGCCCAAACCCGTTGACGGCAACTTGTATAAAAATGCCCTGCTGAGAATCCTTGGCAGGATAAATATCGAAAGTAATGACCATCAACTGAAAGAGGATCTGAAGATTATTTATCAACTCTTGTCCTCTACCGGAAGCGATGAAATTACTGACCTCTTAAAAACCTCAAATTCAGAAAAATGAAAACCTTCAGTATTCCAACGATCAAACTTCCTGAAGAGACGCAACAGTTGCTGTACCTTATCAAGGAAGAACTGAAATCCCGCAAACTATTCCACGCCCTGCATTCCGCCGGCATCGACGACTGCTACTTCCAGCCACACCTCGATACGCTAATCATGCAGCGAATCGGCCTATGTGACGGAACAGACGAGACGTTCCGTCTCTACGATGAGATCATCGACCGCCGCAGCCAAAAGATCGAAGCCGATAACGACTCGATCATGAAACAAGCGTTAAAAGTGTATCATGAGTTACTCAATGTGAAAGAAGAATTGGGGCGTAAGAACAAATAGTCACGGGCGGTATCCGCGCTCAATGAGCCAGCATGCACTTGGTCCATGCAAACGGCTCCTCTTCTGTTAATGCCTTCGATCTCATTGTAGACCGGGTTCAGGCATTCCTGTTGTTCTTGAAGAATCATGGGAATTGGATTTTGGAGTGGGAAGTTGGGAAAAAGGAGTGATAAAAACACCCCTTTAACCCTGCGCCTTTTTAAAGCATTTGCACCAGTTGAATGTTATTGCCGCAGGTATCATCGAGAACGGCAATCTTCACTGGTCCCATTTCTTTTTGTTCCATCGAGAACTTTACACCCAAACCGATCAGTCGTTTACACTCCTTGTCCAGGTCGGTAACCATGAATGATGTATATGGAATGCCAGCATCCTTTAATGCTTTCTGATATACTCGTGCGGGCTCAAATGCCATTGGCTCAAGTAATAGCTCTACTCCATTTTGCTCATTTGGAGAAACTACAGTAAGCCACTTGTATTCTCCCATCGGAACTTCAGTCTTTTTGACAAAGCCGAGTTTCTCAGTGTAAAACCTCAACGCCTTGTCCTGGTTGTCAACCGGAACGCTTGTTACATGAATTCTTATCATATCTTCTTTTTTATATCACAAAAATTCAAAATGCCACCAGACATTTATTATTCCGGATTGCTTTTGTTTAGTGTCTGATATTCTTTTGGCGAATAGCCTGTTGCCTTTTTGAAAGCATTGCAAAAGGTAGGTAAGCTGTCATAGCCGACATCAGAGCAGACTTCGGATATGCTTAGACCTTGTTTCAACAGTTCCTTCCCTTTATTAATCCGTAAGTCCCTTAAATACTGTCTTGGTGGAAGTCCGTACACTCTCTTGAAAATTCGAGTATAATGAAACCGGGACATGAAGGCTGTTGAAGCGATTTTATCCAGCTCAATTTTTTCCGCGAAATATTTCTCCATAAATGACTTCGATTGCCTCACCTGAACATAGTAGTATTCCGGGAGATAATGTTCTTTGAGAAGCTGGTCTAGCTGAATTTCAAAATATGTCTTTGCGCCTGGTGTCATTCAAAAAATCAGTCTGTTAAAGGAGATACTCCATTATTACTAACCGGTGCGAAAAGTGTTACCATGGGTTTCAAGTCATCTCCCTTTCGATCTAAGTAGGTTTCCAAATTTATTGACAAATTATTGAGGCATGTCTTGCTATTTGTTGCCACTTTCCATTTTTCTTCATCCAAATATTTGTGAACCGTCTCTTGTAAATTTGTCCTGCTTTCGCAGCACGTGTATCGCTTTTTGATACGATAGTTTCATGCCCCATTGTGATTACAATGTTTTTCTGAAATTGCATTCTTTCAATAACTTTTTCATACGTACTGTAGTCAATCACTCCAGCTTTTTGGATTAGAAAAATAGAATCACGGGTTTCAGTTACCACATTTCTTGGAGTGTTAACCAAATACTCTGGTGCCCAAAGTTGTTTTAGTGTATTTGTGTCTCCGGTTAAAATTGCCTTTACTCCGATCTCTTCTAAGGCTCGTATTTCAGTTTCAGTTTTGGAGTTGGTTTGTGCATAAATTGAAAGTGATAAGATTGAAAATGCGATAAATAAAATATGCTTTGTCATAGTGTTTTTTATTTCAGCAATGTACGCTAATTGTTAGTTATATTATCGTTTGAATTCCGTCTAAGAGGGTAGGGTTGTTATTCGGTTTTCAATGAGTCTACGGGGTTCTTTTGAGCAGCTTTAAAAGATTGATAGGATGCTGTAACTAATACTAACATTAACATCACTGCGGTCACCAGAAGGAATGAAGCAAATGAAATCGTAATGCGCGATGTGTAGCCTTCCAGAAATTTTTGCATAAGAAAATATCCAAGCGGAAAGGCTAACAGAAAAGAATAAAGTACTGAGGGAATAAAATCACGACACAGCATCATGGTTACCTGACCGACCGAAGCACCAAGCACTTTGCGTACCCCAATTTCTTTTGTTCTACGCTGGGCATTAAATAGTACAAGCCCGAATAACCCCAAACAGGCAATGGAGATGGCTAGAATGGTGAACGCAATGGAAATATTGCTTAACAATTCCTCTCGGTACAATTGTCTTTCAAAATCTGAATCCAAAAAACTGTAATTAAGCGGAATGCCCGGCTGTAGCTGCTCGAATACATTTTGTATATGAATCAAGGCTTCATCCAGCTTTCCTTCCTGGTAGCGAATAAACATATTCGCAAGGTATGCTGGTTTCCCAAAAACAAATACCACCGGCTTGATAGCCGTATGTATATCATCGTGTTGGAAGTCTTTAATCACCCCCACAATCTCTCCTTCCTGTTGATCATACATATTGTACGTAATACGCTGACCAATGGGATTGTCAAATCCCAATAAGTCTGCTGCGTACTGGGTGATTATAAAGTTTACCGAGTCTGAAGCATGGTTGCTGGAAAAATTCCTTCCGGACACAAACTCAAAATTCAGCGTATTGAGAATGTGGTCGTCAATGTTTACACCATAAAACAAGAGCGGACTTTCAAATGGACCAATTGCGCGATTACACTCTGCATAGCCATTTACTTCCATCGGGCTGGCGCCTCCAAATGCAGCTGATTCTATGGAGGTATGTGCCTGTACTTGCGCGCGGAGCTTTTCAAATGAAGGATGGAGATTTTCATCCAGCCAGACGTTGATCACCCGGTGTTTATCATAGCCCAAATCTTTCTTTAACAGAAAGTCAGTCTGCTGCCACGTTATGAGCGAACAAAAGATCATGATAACGGATAGCGTGAATTGAAATATCACCAAGGTTTTGCGCAAAACAGCACCGCCAATCCCCGAATAAGGATTGCTTTTTAAAACGGCAATTGGTTTAAATGACGACAGGATCCATGCTGGGTAGGTGCCTGCCAGTAAACTTGTCAGCAGAACAATGGCTAACAAACCCATGGTCAGTAGGGGATCAGCAAATGACAAAACCAGTTGAACCCCGACTAGTTGGTTGAAGAGTGGGAGGAGAAGATAGGCCAGTATGATAGAAAGTATAGCTGCTACACTGGTCATGATTAGGCTTTCAATCATAAACTGACGAATCAGGTTTGTTTGCGTGGCGCCTGTCATTTTACGAACGCCAATTTCACGCATGCGCCTGATGGCCTGTGCGGTAGAAATGTTCATATAGTTAATGCAGGCCATAATGAGCACAAATAGTCCGGATATGGAAAAGATGATGACGTAAACGATTCGCCCACCCGATACTTTACCGTTCTCAAAGCTCCATCGAAGACGCCAGTCGGTTACCCCGAACAAAAAAGATTTGGTGTCCTCTTGTGGAGATAATTGAGCGATTTTCTGGTCAATTCTTTTTTCAACACGTTCTCGTGTAGATGGATCAAACAGTTTTAGATCATGATTGACCCAGTCATCGGCATCTTTTGGCCGTGCACTAAATGGAAGCACAAAATTAATGTAATGGAAAGAGCTGTTTTCCGGATACGGAGAAAATACTAACGTGATAATGTATTCCGTTTTGCGATCGATCAAAATAGTTTTGCCAATAGCATCGTCATCGTCAAACAATTCGCCGGCCAGCGTCTTTGAAATAGCAATGGAGCGATTATCAACCAGCGCACGGACAGGATTACCTTGGAGTTGATCGGGTACGTGAACGGCAAAGAAAGAGCTATCTGCATAAACTCCCGTTTTATGAATGGATATATCTCCGTTTGCCAACATCACGTTTTTGTTTTCTATTCGGGTAGCAGCTTCTACTTCCGCTACCTCATTCTCCAGAAAGTCCATCAAGGGAATGCGGGTTCCTTCCTCCGTATGAATTTCACCTTCCACCTTATCATGAACAAGTAGTGCGAAGATTCGATCATGATCTACCACCGATTTATTGTAGGAGAATTCGTAGTTCACCCATATAAAAAATAGCAACGCTGTTGTGATACCCACTACCAGACTACTAAGGGTAATCACAGAAAAGGATAGATTTCTAAAAAAATTCCTGAATACGAGGATCAAGATGGAATGAGTCATATGACTTTTTGGTTCTTTAAGGATACGGAATATTTGATCACAATTGATTTTCTGCGTTATAGCTATTGTTGGCGGCCTTGCATTCCTCGCTTTTTCGTCAAACTAATTTATCCTATTTCTCCGATGTTATCAATAACAATGTCGCAGTTTGTTGCGCCTGACCAACATAAAAACATGTTATTAAAAATAACATCGTTATACCTTTGTTAAGTAGTTGCATACTTCTATAGGTTTAAAGTGAAGAAGAAAAACCCATCACCATTTGGAAATGATGATGGGTGATAAACATTTGATCTGATTAACCCTGTTCTTTCCTTTTTAAGAAAGCTGCGCGCAACGTGTACAGAGAGGTTTTCCACCCGTACCTTGTCTCAGGTTTTCTCTTTCAATGTTATTACCCTCTGTACAACTAGAATTGTTGTGATGGACACTTTGCTTAACGCTGTGAAATGCTGCTACTTTTGCCATAAATTTTAGATTTGTTTATAAGACTAAGTTAAACACACCGCTTTAAGTAAGATATTCATTTTTCCAAGCGACCGGAATTTCTTTCCAAATGGTAGATATCAGAGCCCTTAATCGGATGAACTAGCCTGAAATCTATCTCCTTGCTGCTTGTTTAAAAGGTCTATCCTCTTCAAGTGCAATTCCATTTGCTGTGTCATCATTCTATCATAGTCTGTTTCTGTCTCACCCCACTTACTCACAAGTATGAACAATTCGAGACCGAACAGAAAAATAAACCAAATAAACCATGCACAAAAAGCTAAATATGATTCAGACAATAGGGAAAAGCTTAATATTGGTTCAGGAAGTAATCATGTACCTCCTTGAAGAGATAACCCTTGCTTTTTGTTTGTTCGACTTTGTCGCGTCAACCTTGTCATCGAACGAAGCGTAAAATTTATTGAGCCTAACATCGTATTGCGCCGCAGCAGCTGAATCGGTATTAATGACAGAAAACAGGGTGATCAAATCAGGATTCTTCTTATTAATCGCTTGAAGAATAATTCTCTCTTCGTATGCGGAGCGAAACACCAGGGTGTCGGTTTCGGCAAAGACGGCGGATGACACCATAATGCAGAACAGGAAACAAACTTTAGACAGCATACAATAAAAGTAGAATTTTTCTTTATTTAATCAACCTTGCAACCTCTTAATTCCTTTTTTATGGGTCTTCACCCGTTACTTATTCTCCTTCGATGGCGTTAGCACCACCACTAATTTGTTAAAGTCCGCGGCTGAGTTGATCACGGCGCGGAAATCGTCGTATTTCTCTTTTTTGAGGCGAAGCACTTTATAAACCTCGTTAACTGTTATTATGAGCCTGTTCCCCTCGATCCGGTAGTCGGATTTGAATTCCATTACCACGTTTTGATTTTCATCTCTTACCTGGTTTTGAATTTTCGCGGCTTCCTGACCTGCGCAGGTATATCCTTCGGGAATCTCCAGGATCAGCTCATGAAAATAATTTGCTATGGTGGGCAAAAGAATATTTGTCTGGCGCTTATGCTCCTGGTAAAGCTCCGACTGCTTACCAATAACTTTTCCGATTGAAACCAAGTAATCGCTGCCAGCCATTTCCAGAATTGCCGGCGCCTGACACTCCGTTTTTATTTTGAAGAAAGAGTCAACGTCGGATGAAAGATTTACGTCCTCACCTTCGGTAGAACGCTTCGTAATGGTAAGATTATCGATCCCCGACAACGTTACGTCTTTGATAAAATCTTCGCGTTGTGCGCCTTGAGTATTCTGATATATTCCTCTGTACAAAGCAGCACGATAGCCTTGCCAGAAAGTTTCAGCGAAAACCTCGGGAACACCGTTCTTTATTTTGACGGTTGCATTAACGCCCTGCTTATTGTGCTCGTGTGAAAGTATGTCGATCTCCTGAACAAAACAATTGTGAAAGTCAAGTCTTCCCATTTGGTTAGCGTAGGTAATAAACAGGCCAGTGTTACCCGCGATATTGTCGGGTGCAGGGCCATATCGTAAATGTTTGACCGTCGGTGCAATGTATTTCTTATAAACCGGAAAAAATATAAGAGGTTCCTGTAGCGCGAGAGGAGTGGAGAAGTCGTAATCAATTGAACCTTGTGCGCGGGGGAGAGTAAAAATGAGTTGCGTGTTGATGTTCAATTCCGCAAGGGAGGCAAGATATAATTTGAGAATACCTGCATCGTTTCCAACTTTGGTTGACAACACTTCCTTGATGTCGCTGTAGGCAGGATTCTTGCCGTCTTTAATAGTAAAATTCGCTTTAATGTATTGTTCGAGTTTCCTTATCTTTTCTTCCTCACTCGCCTGTTCGAGTTTTAGGCTTTTGATAAGTTTTGTCACTTTACCAGAGCCCTTTGGATCATGTGAATTTTTCAGCAACTGATCGCCCATCTTTTCCCAGGTAAATGGATGGCTAAGTGTTGCGTTGGATTCAAATTTATAATCGAGTCGCATACGATCGGCCACTTCGGATGAATACTCCTCTTCCGGTGCTGCAGGTACGTTGGTAACGGCAATTGAGATCGCTTGTTTTTTGTTTCCGTAGTCCTGAACTACCGGTTGTGGAAGCCCGTTATAAGATCGCGTTGAATATTCAACAGATTTCGGGAAAATTAAGGCAAAGGATGCAGCACGTACCGGCACTGAAGCTTGAAATAGCTCGCGGCCATACATCTCAGGCGATGACTTCACCGTGTACATGTATTCAATTTCTCCGCCAACGGTAATTCCTTCCACCGCGAATATTTTGAAATTTCCGAAACCCTCAACGTTATTCAGCTCTTTCAGATTTTCCCTCTGAAGATTGGTGATTTTTCCAGAGGGGTCAATGGATCTAACCTTTATGCTAACCACCTCACTAGAATTTCTGAGCGGAATGTACACCCGATTGAATTTTTCAACGCCGGCTTGTGTGTTCACATGAATAATCTTGTGCTCTGTCACGAAGCTGTTGGCTGAGCCGTTAAAAACAACGAGTTCCGAAAACTGCATATGAGATATTATCACCGCGGGATATTCAGCTTCCTCCTTCGTAACAACGGCAACTTTTGGCTTTGACTCCCAATCGTAGGACGTATAAGACTGGGCCTGGGCGATCCCAACGTACGCGCTCAATAATGCCATTAGTACGGCCAACCCGATACTTCTCATGATTCAGATATTAATGCTTGATGGATAGAGTAATTGTTTGATTGTTGATGGCGCCTAACTCCTGAATAAACGCATTCCAGGTTTCAAACCTGTCTCTATTCAGATAAAGGTGATTTGAATATAGTTCGCGAACAAAAAAGATCTTTCCGTCCCTAACCTCGTATGACGTTGTGCACCCAAATTCCGGCCATTGTGCCGACTTCTTCGTGGGCAGGTGCGTAATCTCATAATCGGCGGGTATATCAAAAACAGTTACAGTCACGTCGTGGTAGTAATAATCTCTTTCAATGGGACTTAGTCGTGTGGAGATTTCTATCTTGTCTCCCGGAGTCGTCTTATTGATGCCGAGATTAAGATAAACCTTGTCGCCGATTTTCTTAAGATACCCAGGCTGGAAGAACTCGAATTCAATTTGGCCGGCACTGGTTTGATCGCCAAAACCGCGTAACGCCACCTGCCGGATCTGAATATCATTGTTACCAATATTAAAATAGTCACGGATATACTGTTCATCCTGATTGAGGGTGGCCCGCATGGATTTCACTTCAAGGTCGTCTTTCCTGTAACCAGTCAGCTGACTGATCATTCTTCCTTTAATGCCTTTGTCAGTCGCGTAAACAAATAAGGTATCGATCCTGGAGTTGATTTCTTTTTCCACAACAGGCACACGAACGACTTCATATTTATTCTCATCAATTCCAATCAAGGCTTCCTTACCCTGAATCATGCTGGTGGGTTTTCCAAATGCAATGAAAGGATTTGTCGCATCAAGAAAGACCCAGGAATTGTCAAGCTTGATACTACAGATCATATGATTGTCAGCGATGACTGTCGGCACGTCAGCATATGAGTAGGGCCGATCACGGGTTCCAATCCACGTGTGATATGCATCCAGTCCGGCAATGTTGATCATGAATTTCAGCAGATTCGCCATGTCCTTACAATCCCCGTAGCGCTTGATGAAAACATCTGTCGCCGAGCGCGGAATCAAGCCGGCCATGCCGTTCTCAAACGCTATGTATCGGATATTTTTCTGTACCCATTGAAAAATCGCACGAATTTTATCGTGCTCCGACGTTATTCCTGAAGTCAGATCAGAAACCAATGCGCGCAATTCCGTATCATTAATTTGAGAAGGGATTCGTTGGATCAGCGTATTGTACCAGGAATAAAGATCACTCACATCTGAGAGGACTTTTTTCTTTTCGCCTTGAACTTCGTAGTGATTAATGTAGAAAACAATGTGTGGTGCAGTGTGAGCCCTGCCCGGTGCGTCTTCTTCGAATTGCCAGGGTTTGACGCCGTTCATCGTCCAGGAGTAAAGGATTCCATCCGCAGTATGTAGTTCTTCAAATTTGACTTGCGCTGGATCGACGCCGAAGAGTTTATATTGCAGAGATACTTTTGCCGGAAGAGCTACCGAAAATTTGGATGTCTGCACCATTACGTCATCGCCGAAGTAGTATGGTGTCAGCAAATGGGGATCCTTAATCAGCTTTGTATAACTGAGCCTTCCGATTGAGCCGGTTTGAATTGCCGGGAAAACAAATTCTTTACGTTTATATCCTCCATAAAAAATTCCCGGTTGCACAATGTCGTGTGTGTCGCTCGTCGATACTTTAATTGTTTTTTTTCCTCCTTTCGGTGGAGTGGTTTCAGCCTCGAAAGCAATAATTGGATCGAAGTCACTGTAAAAAATCGACTCCTGCGAATGTTTCGAAAACTGTGAATTGAACTGCTTCTCAACCAAGTTGATTTCCTTGATCTTCAACGAAGGTCCGTCGAGCGCAATCTCGAGATGGGTCGATTTTAGCTGATAAACGGCCTCATCGGTCTGAGCGTGCAGTGTGAATGGAATAAAACCGATAACAATTAACAGGAGATGCCTCACACCATAACAAATTGACCTCAAAAGTAACAAAAACAGAGAAAACGTCCCGCCGTTAGTGAATAATATTTTCTTTTCGTGAACTCGGGTAAAAATATTCAAAAGCTAGAGTATTCGTAACGCAAATAGTAGATAATCTCATTCCATAATTTCTGACATGGTCTCAATTGTGCAGAATAGAACATTCCTTTGTGCCATAACCAAAGGATTTAATCATAAAATGAATCGACAGGTAACCGGCCTGAAGATTTGTTTATATAAACTCGAGAAAAATTTACGATATATTTCAGATTTAGTAAGTAATAAATAAATTCGCCCCTGATTCCTTGTACCTGTAATTATATAAAAGCCCCGCCCTGGAGTCAACTCATTAAAATAAGTTTTGAGCATCTTGGACGTCATTCCATTGGGATCTCCATGATGATTGAAAAATGGACTAATATATTTGCCACAAATTCTACTTACATGCCGTTTGACTGCAAAACAAACTTTAACCGATGTAATCCTGGGCTCATTTTCTTTTTATTCCTGAACATAGGATGTTCCTATACTCCCGAGGAAGAAAATTTCACGCCAGTGTACAACGCATATCTCGGTGCACGTCTGGACATCTATTCGAATTCTGTACTTGAGTTGTTTACACCTACCACATTTTCATTCAGCGTTAGCTCCAAAAATAAAAGATACTACCATGCGCAAATCTATATGGATGGCAAACACATTCAGAGCCTCAGTTCCAGCAACGGGGAGTTTAGCTTTTCTCTGGATCCCATCGACTTCGAAAATGGAACAAGATTACTAAAGCTTGAAATCACTTATCCGTCTACTTCCGGAAGCCTGGCCGATAAACTGGATCAGGAAGTACTTACGGTCACAAAAGAATTTCAGATTATAGTCGATAACACGCCACCAGAACCACATGCCAAACCTACCGTTAAGATTGAAGATGGCAAGCTTATGGTTTCCTGGAATGCAACTACGGAGAAGGCCGTCAAGAGCTACACTATCGAAGTTAAATACTTTGATGGGGATAAGGTCATTGACCGTGACTCAATACTAACCTTTGATTTAAATACCACCAAGCTTCAAGACCACTTCTATGCTGGTGGCAAAGTTTCCTATCAGGTGAATTTAAAAGGACACAACTTCTATATCCGGGGAATCCCTGAATTTTTTGAGTGTGTTCCCATTGATATCTCTTATTACAACAATCCTGGTGATCAAGGATTTTCATTTTCACAAAGTTTATTGTACGGTCAAAGTAGTATTGAATTGGAAGTGACGGTGGCTGGACAAATATTAAAATTCTCTGTAGCATCAGCAGGACAGATTCAGATACCAAATGTGCCCTTCGGGGCAGAGATACCGTACGAGTTCAGACTACGGACAAAGTCTAATTCCCACCAATCAAGACCTTTCTATCGCATAAAGAGGATCGCCAATAATGGAATCAAAATCCCGCGTTTTTCATACGTTCAGTACGCCTCGTCTTTAAACGCTTACTACCTGTCAAGTTACGTTTCAGGCGCAGTGAAAATATACAAGCTCGATGCATCATCAATGGATGTAATTGACAGTTTGGTTTACCCCACTCCGGCTTTGTCTGGGGCAGGTCCGCTGATTTTTTCAAGAAACAATGCTCACAATTACTTCATTGCCGACAGGAAATTCAAAAAGCTGGATCTTAACACATTAGAAATTATTGGAGACGTGGATCTAGCACCCGTGATTAACAATCAAACCTTTATATGGGAGCATTGGGTTACATTAACCGACAATAATTTATTAGCATTTGGTACGGGCAATGATCGCGCCTATGTAATTGACATGTCTACCAAAACCGTTTTATGGACACAAACAAACTATCGCGCTCCTTCGCTATCAGCCGATGGGGAGTATTTGTTTTTCGATAAAGCATTGTATAAGGGTGGTCCTTCCGCTGCCTGGAACCAGCTTGTCGGAAAAATTTCAACTGTTGAAGAGGGCATGATTTTCCGAAAGCCTGAAACAAATGAGCTGTTCGCAAAGGTGAATACACTGGTTTACAAGTATAATGCCACCTCAACGCCAAGTTCTTCCGGTAATCTGATAGCCGTCACCACGCCTATTGAAGGCGCTTTCTTCACAAAGTATTATTATGATCATCATTCCGATACCTTTTGGGGAGCGGCGTCGACTGCAACCAACTATGTTTTCAGGGTATATAACGCCGTCGACTTTAGTAAGGTGGCTGAAATACCGGTCCCATCTGGGACAAACCTCAATCCACACTATATTAATGGTATTTATTTCCACTCTAACGGATATTATCAAAAGTAATTGCTAATGAAATTCAGCTCTATCCTATTTTGCGCTGCCTTACTTGTGTTGTCCCAACCGGTACAAAGTCAAAACCTTCGTTTTAGCGTCGGAGCTAACTATGGAACATTTTCGATGGCTGACCTCAAGGGCCTGCAGGAAGAATTCCTAAAGGACCTGAAAGCAACGGTCCCAGCAAAGATTACGGACAAGTTTCCGCCGTTTATCGGGTTTGAAGGTTCATTGACCTGGACCAACTGGAAAAACTATTACGGAATAGAAGCAGGTTATAATTCAACAGCCGGAAGGATTGCTTATAGCGATTATTCCGGGAAAGTAACATTTGATCAACTTGTGAGAAGTCCTCGGGTGGGACTTTCTGCTGCGTTCGGACTGCATGAAATCAATTCGCCGTGGGAATTTTTTCTTCTCTTGAATGGCGGAACTGTCTTTAACCGTTATAAACTGGACTATAAACTTGAAACAGCACAGACACACGACTTTGATAACGTCGAATTCCGTTCGATTAACCTTTACTTTTCGGGTGGTGTTGGCGTAACGAGGAATATCAAGAAGCTGTTCATTAATGCAAAACTGTTATATCAAAAAGACATCCCAGCAGACTTGAAACTAGCGGGGGACAATGATGCTACGCTCGTAAATGATAAGGGAGACGGCGTTGGAGTAGACTGGAGCGGTGTGCGTGTAGCCATGTCCGGAGGAATTACGTTCTGAAATTCAACGTGGTTCATTGGTTGCTATTAACTTCTTCATGGCCTGCTTCAATTTGTCATTTGGCGCAGGAGGATTCACAAGTGAATTAAAGAATATCTTTCGATTGTTTTCAGATGAGAGCCAATTATTGTGCTTTTCCATAATAGCTTCCGCTTTTTCCGAAACAGCACTAATTACGAAATCGGTAAGCGACCGGAAACCGTTGTGAAGTTGTACCCGGACGGGTACAACTTGTTGGGAAAACTATAAAATCGTACCCGTTCGGGTACAAAAGGGCTTCCAAAGCCTCCATCAAAAAGGAATTGATAATACAAAATACTTTTGACAATAAGTAATATATTTGTAAAAAGTATTTAACATTATGAGTCGCGAAAAGGTGATACTTCTACCCCCAAATCAAAGGGTTCTTCGAAAACTCGGTGAGAACATCAAGCTTGCCCGTCTGCGTAGAAAATTGAGTTCGGCAATGGTTGCGCAACGAGCAAACATCAGCAGGCCAACCGTATTGGCCATTGAAACGGGAGCTACCGGGGTTTCAATTGGAACAATTGTTCAAGTGCTCTTTGTATTGGGACTTGAAAAGGACTTGCTTAAAGTGGCCAGTGATGATGAACTGGGAAGGAAATTACAGGACGCAGAACTTCAAGTAAAAGAACGAGCACCAAAAAGAAAAGGGTAAACAACATGGCCTCTATAAAAGCAAGCCGTGAAATATTCGTTTATGCATCCTGGAAGGAAATTGAAGACCCTATCCTGATGGGTATTTTACGTGCCTCTGTTTCAAGAGGCAATGAAATTTTTTCCTTCGAGTACGAAAAAGCATGGCTTGACTCTGACCATGCTATGGGAATTGATCCTGATCTCCAGCTTTTTCCAGGCCCTCAATATCTCGCAGTTGAGAAGAGTAATTTTGGAATTTTTCTCGACTCTTCTCCCGATCGTTGGGGGCGACTTCTTATGAGGAGAAGAGAAGCGGCAATGGCTAGAGAACAAGAAAGAAAAGAAAACCATCTTCAGGAATCTGATTACCTGTTGGGTGTCTTTGACGGTCATCGAATGGGAGGCATTCGATTCAAAAAGGAACCGGAAGGAGAATTTCTTGACAACATCAAACAAATGGCCTCTCCACCCTGGACTTCCCTGAGGGAGCTTGAGTATGCGAGTGCGCAATTGGAGAGAGACGATGTGACCAATGATCCGGAATATATGAAGTGGCTCTCGATGCTTGTGATTCCAGGATCTTCACTGGGTGGTGCCAGACCGAAAGCAAGTGTTGTTGATACTAAAGGACACCTCTGGATCGCCAAGTTTCCTAGCTTGAATGACGATAAAAATATTGGAGCATGGGAAATGATTGTCAATTTACTTGCTTCCAATGCTGGAATTAAAGTGGCGGAATCTCAAGCTCAAAAGTTCTCGGGACGTTATCATACCTTCCTCTCTAAAAGATTTGATCGAACCCCGCAAGGAAGCCGAATACATTTTGCTTCCGCGATGACGATGCTTGGGTATACCGATGGGGTCGATTTTCACCAAGGGGCAAGTTATCTGGAAATCGCAGGATTTCTTGAAAGAAATGGAGCCAATGTAAACCAAGACTGTGAAGAACTTTGGAGAAGGATTGTATTTAATATCTGTATTTCCAATGTTGATGATCACTTGAGAAATCATGGATTTCTTTTAACCCCTCAGGGATGGATTCTTTCTCCAGCTTATGATATGAATCCCGTAGAGACAGGAACCGGATTGAAATTGAATATCTCCGAAAATGACAATGCGCTGGATCTGCAACTTGCATTAAGCGTTAGCAGGTATTTCAGATTGAAGAAAGCCAGAGCTGAGGAAATCGTCAAGGAGGTTCAGAACGCAGTGAGTCAATGGAGAAAATTAGCTGACCAATACCAGATAAGCAGAAGTGAACAGCAGCTGATGACAAAAGCGTTTCAGGCAGCAGAGAATTAAATGTATGATTTGTACCGATTTTAGAGTCTAAAAGAGGTTTCCAGTCCCTCGCTTGAACTCCGTGATGTTTTTAGCCACCTCACAAAAGTGATAAACACCACAAATCATAATTTGTTTCTATATTCACTCCCATCTCTATGAATACCGAAGCAGCATCCATTGATATGCTCTCTACACTTTATTATCGTCCGATGAAAACTGACGCTGGATATAAAATTTGCTCTCCCTTTATGTGGGCAAAAATAATAGTACTCCTGTTTCTGACATTCGGTGCGACACTACTCCTGATCGGCTGGGGTGGTTGAGTGCCGGTTTCTATTCAGCCGCAAACTCCACCAACTTAAATTAAATCTCCAACGCCATAGCTTTCAACTCCCGGCTGTTCTTTTTGAGATTTATGCTCAGGACATTTAAAAATACTTTTCCCGTGTGTTATCAATTTATTACTAATCATTTCAGGCTAATGGCCCCTGGACAAAATACATTAGTTTTAATCAGAACTAAACCACAATACATTATGATGGTCGATGGGGAAACAATAGCTAAGCTAAGGCAGGATCTCGACACCGTAACCACCGAATTTGAGAAGTTAAAGTTAGTCGTGTCGGATTTGAAAGAAAAAACAAAAATTCTCGAAACCCTCAATGGAGAGAAGTTTCAATTATTTGTTCAATCGCTGGAAAAAGATAACTGATGAGTGTTCGTCAGCAAACTCCGGTAACTTCAATACCCTGGCCTCAGGTTCCAATTCACTAGTATGAGTTAGAGCTGGTTCGGGATTGATATTACTAGCGCATATCATCTCCATCAAAGTCATCCAAAATCTTCTGCGATTCTCTCACTACCTCATCAAAGTTTTCTGTGGTGATGAAAATCCGATTCACGATTTCGTCCCTTTCTGCAGGTGACGAACTAAACTGCAATAATTGTTTTAAGCCGAGTAATGTAGCAATGGGTGAACGTAATTTATGAGCATTAAAAAAAGCGTATTTTGTTAATTGAGCATTCTTTGCACTCAGCCTGGCCGTTCGCTCAGTAACTTTCTGTTCCAGGACTTCATTTGCCCGCTGCAGCGCCTCTCCCTGTGCCGCGAGTTCATCGGTCATGGCTCTCAACTCTTCCGATTGTGCGGCAATTTCATCATTCTGAGTTTTTAACAATCTGTAATCGCGCCTTTTCACCATGATCGCATAAATCAAAACACCGATGCTTAAAACAGAAAGTAATACGATCGCGGAGTATAGTTGCTGGTGAAATACTTTCGTCTCAATTTGCTGATGCAAAAGCATATTTTCGTGTTCGTAGCGTTCATTGAGCTTCACGATTTCAACTGCTTCCATCGATTGCCGCGCGTCAATGCTTTGTGAAAGCTTCAGCGCTTTTTCATTGTAAACCAATGCTGAATCAAACTTATGGATGGCCCTGAAGTAATCAACCAGCGTGAGGTAATACTTGAGTCTAACGCCTTCTTCATTGTTGATCCGGCTTTTACTGATATCGATACGTGATTTCGCCTTTGCAAAGGCCTTCAGTCCTATCAGTGCTCTTGCCATTAACAGGTTTCCTTCCGGATTAATGACGGCCTGGTTTGAGATCAACGTATCATTATCAGCCAGCGCATGCTTAAAATAGGATAGCGCTTTTTCATAATTTTTCAAGGCTAATTCAATCTCTCCCGCCGTAGAATAGATGACCTCAGCATTGTCGAATTGATGTTTGTTGTGAAGAGCCAATGCCTGATTAATCTCTGCGAATGCCTGTGTATAGTCACCAATAGCCAGGTAACTATCCGCCAGGTTGTTCCGTGTGACGGCCTGTTTTCTAAACTCTCCGGTTTCCTCATAGAACTTCAATGTGCGTTTGTAATATTCAATTGCCGTATTAAAATTCCCCTGATCTCCATAGATGAACGCCATCATGGCCTGGTAGAATGCTCTGACCAGAACGTCAGGGTGGTTGTTTACGGCCGTTTCAATTTCCAGTAAGTTTTGCAGCGCCTTGCTGTGAGCCTTGGCCTTAAGCAGCACGCTGCTTTTTTTCATCTTTACATAAAGATATTGAGTAGCAAAGGGGGGCTTGTCCTGGTTATCCGATAGTGTGCTGTCTATAAAGTGGAGTGCCTCGGAATAATTACGGGCAGTGATTTTATCAATGACCCTGAAAAGACTGTCGATGGAACGTTGGTCGGGATTGTAATCTTTAGCTTCCGTATGTATGGCAAAAAGCACCAACACGAAGCACACCAATGTCTTGATCACATTTTTAGATTTAGGAGCAAGCTAAATATAAGCAAAATAGGTGGCTCGGAATACGGTCTCCGTCGGCTGAAACCGCGTTCCATGCCCATTTTTTGGCGTAATTCGCTACTTCATTAGACGCCAGCGATGGGTCCAATAACCTGATTGATTACGAGTCTTTTCCGGGCAGCCACTTTTGGTATCTTTGCGAAAAATTATCACATGCCTGAATCAGCCCAATGCCCCAAATGCCAGTCCCCGTACGGATATCCAACGGGTACGTCTATGATGTGCCCCGAGTGTGGCCACGAATGGAGTCCGGAAGAACAAACCGAAACGGCTGTAGCTGCTGACGATGTTGACTCCTTAGTAGTAAAAGATGCCAATGGCAATGTTTTACAGGATGGCGATACGGTAGTACTGATCAAAGATTTGCCGGTGAAAGGCGCGGCCAAATCCATTAAGGCTGGCACCAAAGTGAAAAACATAAAGCTCACGACAGGAGATCACAACATTGACTGTAAGATTGACGGCTTCGGGGCGATGGCGCTCAAGTCTATTTATGTACGGAAGGGGTAGCTTGTTGAGCAGTGAACAGAAGAGCATGGGGAAGACATCAGCAGAAGTGTGGATTCTTTAACCCCACCAGACGCTAAAAAAAATTGAGGTGTCTTAGTAATTTTGGTTAAGAGGGACCGATAGAATCATATCAACCCACCTGCACTCGCCATTTGATGAAAAAGAAGGAAAACGAAACCGAAGATTTTTTTTACCTGGCAGAGCGAGCTGCAATTTTTCTAACCTTTCTGGACTCAAGTGAAATTTTCAACGTTTTTCCTATGCGAAAGGAAGCATGGGCGGATTTAGATAAACGAGTAGAATCCGGCAGCAAAGCACGACTAAAGTCTTTAAACAACGTGATTGATAATACCCTGATCGGCCCAAGTTCTCTAGGTACCGAGCAGAGGTTGGAGATAATCCGTTTGTTTGACGAAAAGCTTGGAGAAGGTGAGAACGCATTGATTCATAAAAAGATCAAATTATTTAACAAGATCATCAGCAAGGGCATTATCGATTCGAATCTTATGATCAATGATGCTATTGCAATTCAAAATAGTGAGATTCTTGGCCTGACTGCTGAAGACAAAGCAAAGTTGAAGGCGATCATCATCTTATCTGTACAGAAGAGATAGCAGGATGTTTTTGCACTGTTACTCCAATGGGAGATCATTTGTTTTAATATTTCATATTTAAAGAAAGCCTGTGGAGATCACATTGATTGTAAGGTAGACGGCTAGTTCCTAATACTACTAACTTGGTTGCATGAAAATACATCTCTTGGTAAGCCTGATCTTGACTTTGGTTATTTGCTCGTGTAACGATGAAAAGGAACAAACAGGCATCACGTTCATCAAAGGAGATGATCCCGTTTGGGAGGGTGAATTCACAGCCGCTGATCCTGATGTAATCCGGGATGGTGATACGCTCAGAATGTACTACTCAAGTCTGGTCTTCGAAGGCAACGGGAAACTGATTATAGCAGGCGCTAAATCCGTTGATGGCAAGCATTGGATTCCATCCAATAATAACCAATCAGGGAAAGAATGCGTTTCGCTTGACGCCAATCCTGGCGAATGGAATAATCATCTTGAAGCCAATTCAGTCATCGTACAAGAAAATAAAGTGTGGATGTATTATTGCGGCTACAAAGAAGAAACCGAAGTATCTGGAACAATTGTAGCGGCGGGGCAAATTGGTCTGGCAATGTCAGACGACAGGATTAATTTTACACGTTCTTCACCCGATCCAATACTCGAACTCGGAGACGAAAACACAAGAGATGCAAATGCTTTGTTCTCTCCCACCATATTAAAGGAGGGCAATACCTATTTCATGCTTTATGTTGGCTATTGTATCGAAAATTGTTCACCCGCTTTTATTGGCATTCTTGGTGCGACATCTACGGATGGAATTAACTGGACAAAACTTTCAAGTCCTGTATTGGCTGGAACTGATAAAAATCTCTCCTGGGCAGAAGTGATCAAAGAACCCGATTTGGTAAAGGGACCCGATGGCCTGTACTATCTTTTCATTTCGGGTGATCATAGCATCGGTGTTGCCAGAAGTGAAAATATATTGGGCCCTTACGAGGTTTATCCCGACCCAATTATTCGGCCAACGTTGAGCTGGGAAGGCACAGATGTGATCGCTCCATCGGTGATCATTGAATACAATAAGGTTCGTATTTGGTATATGGGGGTAACGATAGTAGGTGATGGAGCGGACTTTGCTATCGGATATGCTGAAACTGAATTTCCACTGAAGTGGTAAAAGTTTTCAAGTTTGAAATCGTGCCTCCTTGCATTGCCACTTGTGCACCCTATTATTTGAATTTCTCAAGCAATTCGCGACGAAACGTATTACCCACCGGAAGTATTGTACCGTTGATAAGGTGCAGCTCTCCACCAGCAATTTTCATAACATGCCGCAAAGCGACAATGTATGACTTATGGATGCGCATGAACCTGGTCCTATCGAGCTTCTGTTCGAGTTCGGCCGTTGTCGTAAGGCTCAGGTGGACCGTATCGGGGGTAAACACTTTCACATAGTTTCCCCAGCTTTTCGTATACAGTATTTCATCAAAAGAAATCCTGACCAGACTTCCATCAATCTTTAAAACTATATGTTCCGGTTGCTCTGAACCATCTCCATCGCTCATCGATCTGCCAATCGGGCGACGCGACAGCACATTGTCTACGGCAGCAACAAAGCGGGGAAACTCAATTGGCTTTACCAGATAGTCAACCACCTGGTATTTATAACTCTGAAGGGCGAATTCCGCATAGGCAGTTGTCAGCACGACCAGCGGGGGATTGGTCATTGCCTCCAGCATTTCCATGCCGGTTAAACCTGGCATGTTAATATCCAGGAACACAAGATCAACCTCGTTCTTATAGATAAAATCCATTGCGTCGAGCGCATTGAAGAACTGACCCTCAAGTTTTAACGTTTTAAGCTTTTGGATGTAATGAGTAATCACAAGGTGTGCTCCCTCTTCGTCATCAACAATGATACAGCGCAGAGACTCTTTCATATCTACCTTACCAATTCTAAACGCAGTTCTGTTATATATTCACTACCGCTAATACCGCTGTCAAAAGAATGACGTCCCTGGTAAAGAAGTTCGAGGCGTTGTCGAATGTTTTTCAATCCCATACCTATCGATTCACTTCTAAGGGATGCATCCGGTAATGAATTTCGTATATGCAGTTGCAGAGTCGATCCGCTTAGTTGCATCTCTATACACACAAACCATGTACTATTAATGGTAAGGCTATGCTTGAAGGCGTTCTCAACCAGCGTAATCAGGATCAGCGGCGCAATAGAATAATTGGCGGGAATGCTTGACGGTTGCGGGAACTTAACAGTTATCTGGCATCGCTTGCCAATCCGTTCCTTTTCCAACACGATGTAGTTATCAATAAAATTGATCTCTTCGGAGAGGCCTACCATTTGCTTACTTCCATTCTCGAGCTGGTAACGCATTAATTTCGACAGCTTTAGAAGAAGATCGGGTGTTCGTTCCGGCTTGGTAAGACTGACGCCATATATATTATTAAGCATATTGAAGAAAAAGTGTGGATTAAGCTGTGCGTGCAACAAACTGAGTTGCATCTCGCTCAACAAAATTTGGTCTTCACTTCTTCTTTGAAGCTCGTTCTGATATTGCCGTACGAGATATAAGCCCATTATCATAATGATACTGGTAGCTGTAACGATCATCAAATATAATATATGCTTCAATACCCCTGGTTCCTTTTCATAAAAGTCAGGTTCGATCCAATACCTGTCGGCCATGTATAAGACAATACCACCGATGAAGAGCGAAACTATGCTTATAGAAGAATACGCCAGGTACCTGCGACGCATGAGCAGTGGGAAGACGAAGATTCGATGAAGATGTGCCTGCGTATAGATGATCAGGAAGAAAATAACGCCCTTCACCAGGCCAAGAAACGTATCGATTTGAATCCATTGCTGGACCATCATTGCCAGAAAGATCGCTACCACGAAAATGGCCTCCGGAATTATAGGACTTCGATACCATTTAACACGTTTGTCCATTAACTGACTGGCCGTTTTCATTCTATATTCTGGTGCTAGAATCCGACGCAAATTCGTCAAAATTAGGCGGCAATCGAAATCGATGTGACGAACGCTGTTCATCACGTGTATCCAAGGCTTATCACTCATTTTTTGCCGGGAGATTGTTAAACCGGTCCTTTGGGCTGGTAATCCCCACGGCATGGTCCAAAGAAAGATAATCAGCCTAACCCTTTCGGTAATTCCGATATTATTCGTCATAAGTTCATACAGCCAAGTCCCCGAAGCCGGCAAAATAACCGTCAGCGGTACGGTATTGGACTCCGCAACGCGTCTACCTCTTGAATTCGTCACCGTTGCAATGTTCGATGAGCAAGAAAAGAATGCAGTAGGTACAACAACTTCGGCAGATGGCTCCTTTACTTTTGGGGCTACAGTTTCGCCCCATCCTATACTACGGATAACCTACACGGGCTATCAAGCCTACAAAAGAAAGATCGTTAGTACCCGGACCGCAAAAATCCTCAATGTAGGAATAATCTTATTGCAGGAAGAATCAAGGATGCTTAATGAAGTGGTTGTTTCTTCAACAAAATCTCAACTCCGAAACGAAGGCGAAAAGGTCATTTATAACGCTGGTTCAGATATAAGTAACACATCTGGTTCGGCGGCAGATGTGCTCTCGAAGGCACCAATGGTTACTTTAGATAGCGACGGGCGCGTGAAAGTGCGTGGTAATTCCAATATTCGTGTTCTCTTAAACGGACTTCCATCCGGATTTATGGCGCAGAATCTCAAAGAAGCGCTGAAGATGATTCCGGCAAACGCTATCGAATCCATTGAAGTGATCACATCACCTTCTGCCAAGTATGAAGCCGAAGGTGCCGCGGGCATCATCAACATTATAACAAAACGAAAGGTAAATACCAGTGGCAATTTGAATATCAGCTACGGCAACCTTGATCAATCTGCCAACATGAACCTTAACATCGTCCGTAAAAAATTCACATACAGCATCACCGCAGATGCCAGCAAGACGAAACGAAGATCGCTGAGTGAACTACGTCGCAAATCATCCTATGATGGAACAGCGTCATCAACGCTGTATCAACGTAATAATTCTGTTGAACGAAGTACAGGTGGCTGGGGCGGCTTTAATATGGAATATCACCCGGACACACTACAGACCTTGTCCGCCGGCGTTTCATACTGGACAGACTCATGGCCGGTTGAAAGCTCGCTGCATAATTTTTATGAGAGTTCTCAAGGTAGTCGCGAATACAACCAGGCAAGTACTCAGCCAGGTCGATTCAGATACGCCGACTTGTCATTCAACTACATCAAAACATTTTCCCGCAAAGGACAAGAGTTGAAATTCACTAACGTGGCAGGGCACGCGAATGGCAACATGGAATATGTTACAAATCAAACCAATCTCGACGGATTTAATTACTTCCGCGAACGTAGTCCAAACAGAAGCGATGACTGGGACTACAATTCTCAACTCGATTACACGCACCCGTTGAACAAAAGTGGAACCAGCTTTATCGAGACTGGTGGTCGCTGGAGTCGTAATACCTCTGTGAGTGAATACGCTGTTTACAACAACAGCGCGAGTCCAGGCAGTGAAGACCTTTATATTATTCCTTCACGTTCCGATACGATGAGCTACTATCAAAATATCATGGCAGCATACGTTAGCATTAGCATTGCTCTGAAGAATGATTGGGTCATTCGACCTGGAGCTCGTTATGAACGTACAGGATTGGGAGGCTCTTTCAAGGGTAATACTCCATCTTTCGACGCGAGGTTTGGCAATTTCGTACCGAATTTTCTTGTGACGCGGCAATTCAACGACCATCACGACGGGAAGTTAAGTTATACGGAAAGGATTCGCAGACCCTGGATATGGGACATGAATCCCTATGTAAATGCAAGTGATCCGTTTAACATCACATTTGGCAATCCACAGTTGCGGCCTGAGGTTACGCGAACCATTGAAATCGGACACGGATACCTGGCCGACAGTGGGTTCTCTCTGAACAGCACTATATATGGAGCCTTGAACCGAAATGCAATTGAGCAGCTAACTGCGGTTGACAGTCTTGGTGTCTCTCGAAGCACGTGGCGCAATGTCGCTACCAACGAGCGGCTCGGTGCAAGTATCAACAGCTCGATTTCCTTAAACAACAAATGGGTCTTAAATGCTTCATTTGAATTCTATCATGTCTGGTTCAAGAGCCAGGCACTAAGCGTGTCTAATAAGGGAAACTATTTTTCTACAACGATCAGCAGCACATATACTTTACCGAAAGGATTTGCAGTGCAGATGGCAGGAAACTTCGACAACGGTAATGTGACCTTACAGGGAAGACAGGGTGCAAACTATAACTATCGATTTACTGCGAAGAAGGAGATCTTCAAAAATAAAGGAACCATCTCCATTGCCCTAAATAATATTTTCAAAAACGCACTTAGCCAACGTAGCTACGCCAATGCACCGAGCTTCGATAGTAACACCAAACACCATTATTATAATCGTTCATTTGCGATTTCATTGAACTGGCGGCTCGGCAATATCAAAACCTTTCAACGGAATGATGCAGATGACGATAACGGAGAGAAAAACAGCGGAGGCAAACGACGTGGAGGCTAATTGCATGTATTAACAGATCGTTAACTATTAACATATCATGGCCAACATCGTTCATCCTCTGTTTGTCATATTTGCTCACATTATCTTTTTAGATGACGACCTTATATTTTTCTTTGACCGCTAGAAATCAAAATAAATGAAAATGACGCGTATTCAAACAATGCTTGGAAAAAGTCAGTCAGGCGACTATGGTTTGCTTTTTATTCGAATCGGAATAGGTGTAATGTTCTTGTGGCATGGTTATCCTAAAATTGCTGGCGGACCCGATGGATGGAAAGAACTCGGTGAAACGATGAAATATTTAGGTATTAATTTCTTCCCGTTGTTATGGGGGTTTCTTGGGGCTACCGGTGAATTTCTCGGTGCGCTGCTACTTATTGTTGGATTTAGATTCAGGCTTGCTTGCCTTATGCTTGCCTCTACGATGTTTGTTGCGGCAGTATCTCACTTTGGCGCCGGCGAAGGTATGTTCGGGGCATCCAACGCTATTGAAGACGCAATTGTTTTCGTGGGACTTTTGCTCATTGGCCCCGGTAAACTCAGTATTGATAAACGAGATGTATAGAAGGGAATTTTGTAAAGTAGTTCGAACGGCGACGCAAGCAATGGTTTAGGTTAAACCCGTAGTTTCGAATCTTCGAAACAAAGTAACCAGTCTATTATTTAACCTGTAGATCATTGTTCTGCCATTGTGCGATACACATATCCGAAGCCTAGTTACAGCCGTAGTCTCCGACACCGCTTCCCAGAGAACGAACTCTCCATGGTGCAGTAACGCTACCAATTACCGCGTTTCAAATTCGAGTAACGCTACAGGGAGATTGCGGTGCTGCACGGGCAGGCGTATCGTGTCTTACGTTGTACAGTCCACAATCAAGTGAAAACCCATTAATAGCGCCCGTTGCAACTTTCACCTACGCAAACGCAAATAAACCATAGCAACGGGTCGGGCAATTGGATTGCCTTCCTCTTCGGGGTCATGTTCAACATACTGGCTCACTTTAACGCTATTGAGTATGCCGTAAAGGCCATCATCGGTGGCGTAATCTGTCTCTTGTTCAAAATTCAGGGTAACTTTCTCACACTGCTTCTCTAAAAGTGGGGGCCCAATTCATTCAGTTGCTTTAATTCCCAAAATGAAATCCTGTGGACTTTCGGTGCACCTACCGATTCAGGACGGCGCTGTCTACAAGGCATGAGAAAAAAAATGGGTTCGAGAGTTACGTTCCTCTTTGCTTTGGGAAGCAAAATGAAAATTTACCCCAGTTGAGGTATTGCTAATGTGTAGACACTTTTCTACATTCACTTACGAAATGAGAGAGCCCATCTACTCATCATACTTGTTTGAAAAAGCGAGATGGTGATTGGATGGGCTTTCTGTTGTCGAAATAAAAACGTGAATCCCGTATACTGCAATCATGAACGTCTATAGAAATACATAAATTAAAATTCTCCAATCATACAGTTCTATTTTAAAATGTTTACAAAAATGAGAATAGCTTTACAACGGTCACTTCTTATTTTCATAGGGGCTATAGGTTTTACGTCGTGCGACAAAACTTATGAGCGGCCTTCTGCGATTCAATCCGAAATAACGATTCTTCTCAACCAAAGAAAAGCACAAATCCAAAAGCTTAGTTTGCAAATAAACAATTTTAACTCGACGAGTGCGAGGCTTTTAAGCATTATAAAAATAGTTAAGGAATATGAATCACCAGACAAAACCCAAGAAATTGCGAAACTAAAGACCGTCGTTAAAAACCTCCCCGACGTTATTGACTTCGAAGCCAGTCTCTCTCCGTCTAGATTTGTTGGCTCGACATTATCGACTCAACAATCACGTTTCTTAAATACAATCAGAGAGATCGATCGGAAAAATGAAATTAGGAGACTTTTGCTAAAAAATGATATTACTTTACAGTACGTTGAAGATGATTTTGGTACTACCCTTCTCTCCGGTAGTGAAAGGAATTACATACCTTCTACCGACTATGAGCTCAATTCTATAGTAAGCGCGAGTTACAGAAAATCATTTACAAACACTTCAAGTATCCCTGTTGGATACTTAGATCAGTTTAGAGCAAATCGCTTAATCGAAGAATTACAAAATTTCGAAATTGAAAAGGAAACATTTATAGCAAACCTACAGTCAAACCAAGCGCAACTTGCTAGTCGCTTATCGGACATAAATAATGAGATTGAAGAAAACAGGAAGTACATCACCCTTCTTGAAGAGGATCTAGATTCATTGAAAAAATCAGGTACTGACCGTATACTAATTCAGTGGGCACTCCCAATATTCGGAGCCATACTCGTTGTGATGATTTCGATACCAGGGTTCTATAGATCCAGGAAGACTCAAAAAATCATATTTCAAAACGGGTTATTACTGCAGTTAATTACGGTGTTCTTACTCACGGTTACTATCCTATTACTTGGGATAGGCGATAAAATTAAATCAGAAGTATTGGGAACCTTGCTTGGGGGTATTTCTGTGTATGTCTTGCAGCAAAGTAGTAAATCTCTATTTGGAAAAGGGGATCAACAAGATAAGGTTGATGGAAACGCGCTACCAAATAGTAATACTGGAACCCCTGTAGTTAAATAATTTCTTTAGTATCTTTTAGACTGTACTTGTATGGAATTTTTGGCCTTACCTGCACTACTGTGAAAAAACTATTTCCTGTCGCATACATTGTGGTTGGAGTTTTGGTTGGTGTATTATTTTCCAAATACATACATTTACAAATTCTGGATTTCAGCATTGAGAATCTCGTAATTGTCGGCATTTTGGTATGCGGATTTGCAATTGTTGCGTCTATAGTACAAAGTACATTCAAAACAGTCCGGGATGCTAGCCAGCCTTTGGGCTTGCCTTCCGGATCGGTTAGAGCGGTTCTGGCGCTAACTCTCGTGGTAATGTTTATCTTCATAGCTGTTCTGTTTTATCTTTTATCCGGTCGGAATGCAGCGCTTGCTGAAAAGATCATTACCATCTTGGGAACGTTAGTCATCGCAATATCGTCGTTTTATTTTGGCACTAAAGCGACAGAACAGGGTAGCATTATTGCGCAGCGTGTATTCCAGGGAACGAAAGACGAATCTAATAGAAGCAACCTTAGAGTATTGCCAGAGGTCATCCTAAAAGCAATTGCAGCAAACAAAACTCATTGGATTGAACAATTCAAGTGCGCCGATATCAAACTGGGGAAAAAGAATATCGGAGGAAAAGAGTTTAATGTCGACTGTATTACTTTCCTCGTGAACTCCAAAGCGACCTTGCCAACAGATTCACTGACAAGAATACCTTCCATAATCCATGTGACCTTAGATGGAAATGGCTACGACATACCTACAGACGTTCAGGTCAGCGAAGCTGCACCTCATGTCGTGAAAAAGGCAAGCCTTAAAGATATTGAAGCATTCATTATTGAAAAAAACAGGAAGACACTTCTTGAGAAATACAAAGCCGACGCTGTTCAGGCTTCATTAAAGATTACTCAAAGCCAGTCAACCGGTGTACCGAGTCTTCAGTTCATTGTAAAAGACAAGTTCAACCTCCCTAAAGACGCAGAAAAGATACCAGAATATTTCGAACACCACGGGCTTGCCATTCCAACCGACGTAAAAGAAGAGGACGTCCCAACAGAAGATGCCACTTTCATCTGCCCCGGCGACAGTGTTCGAAGAAAAGGGACCGTCACCGATGGCACAATCGGCATGAAAGTGTTCCGCGAGCTAAATGGAAAAAGAAAGGAGTATCTGTTAAGTTGTTATCACGTGTTTTGCAACCCCGAATTGAAGGCCGGTCAAAAGTCATTTACCGCAGGAGAAAACGCACCTCAGGTGACGACCACGATCAATTCAGTAGCCATAGACATCGGGAAAGTTATTGAAGGAGAGTTCAGTACCGTGCTGGACGCAGCACTTTGTGAAATTGACGAGGGTATCAATGCGGGCAGCATTTTGAAAGGATATGCCTCAACACCAAAAAACGGCATCAAAATCATGACCACCGAGGATGTTGAAAATCAGACTCCGGTGTTTACCTACGGAGCTGTGACGAAAGCAGCGTCAGGTATTGTAACAGCCCGCGAAACGGAAAGAACAATCAGTATCTACGGCACGAATTATTTCTTCAGCGGCATCATACCAGTTACGAAGATCTCCGTGCCAGGGGACTCCGGCGCGATGGTGGCGGATGAAACCGGAAAAGTGGTGGGGATCATTTTCGCGTCCAACACCACCACCTCATTTATCATTCCTATCTCTGAGATCATTATCCACTTTAATATACAAATCAGTCATGGTTAAAAATTGTGTGAAATTCATTCTATCCTTTTGTCTCCTTTCATCAACACTTTATGCGCAGAAGCTGATCGAGATCGATCTTGCTCAGACGCTTGTAGCACAGGAGCAGGCCATTGTCGTAAATGTAAATGAACGCGACCTGCCTGATCTAAGATTGCGGCTAAAGGGAGTGAATGCTAGTGACGATGAAACTAAATTTACATTTTCCGGTGGGAACTTCACGGATCCGAGTGGCGTGATCGAAGCATCGAAGACGCTCAACAGAGTGGCCAATACCGTTTCGTTCAATCTGGCTGATTTAAAAAGAGTGACAGTTCCGGTATCCGGGTTTTATGAATATAAAATAGCTTACTCCGGAGGGCAATCTTATAGTGCTGTAACAGGTGGTGTAATAAAATCAACGGTAAAGATCTTACCTAAACGAACAGTGACAGATAAAACCTATAGCGATCTGGAGATCCAGGCTGCGGCCGTCGAATATGTCAAGGCAAAGCACAACCCCGAGAAATTCTATTCCGATAAAATGGGGATCTATCTAGAGAAGAATACAGTGCACATTTTTATAGATCAGAATGGGAATCTGATTTATACCGGAATTCCGACAACTGCCAAGGAAACTTTTCTTTACCAAGTCCATTTACTTGTAGCCAAAGGCACTACTGGGACGGTGAAATTCAAGTTCACCTCAGAAGGGAAATTTGCGCCTAAGTTCAATATACAGAAGACCTCCGAAGACGTAACTAAGCTGAACGCCCAAGAGGAAGAGGAGGAGCTAACACCTATTATCGAAGAGATTGAGATGGCTAAAATCGGACCGTTTACGGATAACTTTACAATCAAACTCGACAAAATAGTCACTGGACCCGATGGAAAGCCAGTCACAGAAACACTCCTGAACAACAAGATCGACGTCGCAAAACTTTTTCACGTGTCTATTTCTACGGGGCTTTTAGCAACGACTCTACGTAACCCTCAGTCCGTCGAGAAAATGGCCCTGCCTGGAGGAACGGATTCCACCTTGATTGCGGACGATCCGAATGCCAGAGGCGTAGTGACGATAATGGCTACTTTTTATCCGAAAGGCCGTAGCTTCCTTTTTGCACCCAGTGGGGGCGTTTTCGATCCTACTAGATTTGGTATACAGGTAGGGGCCCAATTTAACGACAAGCTCAGCGAGAACTTTTTCTTAGGGCTCTCACATGATTTCGCGCGGGGAGGCTGTATTTCGTATGGCGCTCATTTTGGACGAAGAAACTATGTGGCTGGGCGAAGAGACTTCAACTTCGGAAAGGATGTTTTCGATTTGCCCACACTGGAAGTTAAAAGAGAATGGGCTCTCGGGTTCTATTTTGGAGTAGTCATTGATACAAGGGTTGCCCTGGAGCTTTTCAAAGGTTTAGGAACATCAAAATAATCAATTCTAATTGGTCATGCGGAAGATTTCCTTTTTTATCTGCTTGTTTTTCGTGTTTTATGCCGCCAGTTCGGCAAATGGTCAGCAGTCTAGGAAATCCAGAAAGGAAATACGGAAATCTTTGAAAGTGTTGATCTCAGACCTTCGGATTCTAAAGAATAAAGACAATGCCAACTACCTCAAGTTTATTAAAGAGGAAAACTTTCAGCCACATCGATTATCCATCTTATACGATAAGGTAGATCGTTCTCTTAGGGATATTAAGAAAGATCTTCAGGATGCAGACCGGAGATATAAAATGAGAACGAAAAAACTTGCCAAATTGCTGAAGCACTCATAAATGCGATAAAACGAGTTGTGATTTTTTTCAGGACAATTCCCACAGATTGACGATAATAGTTAAAACTTTACCAGCGGATTCACCTTGAATGAAGGAAAGTGAAATAACATTAGATTTGCAGGTTTTTTGTTTTGAGACTTGCCGAACACATACACCAAAAATCAAAATTCAGGAGACTGCCTCCCACCGGGTGAACGTTCCATTCAGTCCAGTGACACAAAATCACTGCACCTCAAATTCGAGTAAAGCTACATGAAGATTACGGTGCTGCACGGGCAGGCTCATGGTGTCTTCCGTTGTATAGTTTTCAATCAAACGAAAACCATGCCCTATATAATAGCTGATCAGCTTTGCGTTTTCCGCCCATGTGTCCATGCGGACGTATTTAAGTCCAAATGCTCTCGCCTGATCAATCGCCCAGGCTAATACCGCCGGGAAAATTTTTACTCCTTGAAACTGCCGGTTTAAGACGATGCGATGAAGATAAAGGGCGTCACCTTTCTCCCTGTCCCGCCAGATAAGGTGATCAACGTAACAAACACAGAAGACACCGATCATATTCTCACCGGCAAGCACCTTGTACAAGAGTCCCTGGCGGATATCACCTTCAATAAACTCGCGATCTATGCTTGCCCACCCGATGTAATTATTCCGCTTTTGGAATTGTATAGCCTCTTTAAAAAGATCCAATACGATGGCCAAATCCCGGTCGGTTGCCTGAAGAACAGTGTGATTCATAATTTGTCGGGCTAAAACGAACGGTTATACTTACTGGAGCCTTTTCAGGAATTGAATAAACGGCCCCACCTCATCCTTGTATTGTTTGGCCATTACCCGCGCGATCTGACAAATATGGATCAGGTCGTGCGTAACCCATGTGGATAAGACATTGGCCAGTCGTACCGTCCCAACTTCCGGATGAATCGCTGTCTTTTCAAGGTCTTCGTCAGTAAAAGAAAAGTTTTGAAGGGCAGTGATATTTCGTGCTCGCAAATCCCTGAATAGTTGCAGCTGCGCCTCAAGAGAAAGGTTACTGAATCTTTCAACATGAGCGGTCATGCTGATACGCGTTAGCACTTCAGGCTCCCGGCTGGATAGTATCAACTGCGCGCGTGAAAGAAAATTTGTCTCTTCGTTGATGATCAGATGACCCACTACTTGAAAGGGACTCCAGGTGTCGGGTCCTTCGTTTGAATGTGTCCATTCTCCAGATAATCCGGCTAACATGGTTTCAAGCACCGTCGGAGTTCGACCGAGTACTTCTATCGCCTTTTCAACTTTGTATTTCATTCGTACAGCTGATTTTAGTGATGGATTATCGCTGATAGTAGAAAATGAGTGACGCCTTTTCTATGGTATTCTGTCCCAACATAAATCCAACCAGCGCGGGATTTGCGTTTTCATCTAACCCTAGTTTTTCAGTTTTAAGCGCGTGAACGGTAACGATATACCGATGGCTGCCGTCACCCTGAGGCGGGCATGGTCCACCGTAACCTGAACTGCCGAAGTCCGTTCGGCTTTGCACAGCGTGCTGCGGAGCCTTACCCGACTGCGGATTACCGGCATTGGTTTTAAGTTCTGTTACACTTCGGTCGAGATCAAAGATCAACCAATGCCACCACCCGCTTCCCGTAGGCGCATCCTGGTCGTAAATGGTTACGGCAAAACTCTTAGTGCCAACGGGCGGGTTTTCCCAGCATAGCTGAGGTGAAGCGTTTGTCCCTGTACACCCAAACCCGTTAAACACTTGTTGCATGGTTGCCTGTCCGCCCAGATCTTTGGACTTCAGTGTAAAGGTTTGAGCCTGAATTGAAAAAGATACCAGGAAGATTACCGCTGTGACTACTGTTTTCATAATTTAACTTTTAGTGAATTAATTCTTTGTTCGAATTTCATTTTTACGGGAGTGGGTCAACAACCTCTCTGACCGTAATTCCATACTGAATAAAACATACCGTACGGTATTTTATAGTTCAAAAAAAATTACACCTTAAGTTGAAGGATAAATTTTTCCAGATAGTTCATAGCAATTCTTAACTCCGTCGACCGGTTTGTCACCTTTGCCTGCATCAGGGCGCCTTCAATTAAGGACATCATAACGACAGCAATTTCTGTCGGATCCGTGTCAGGCCCGATTTCGCGCAGATCGATCCCACGTTTCACCTGATTTTCAATAGCTTTCTTCCAATACTGCAAAGCATCGGAAGCCCTCGCTTTAAGCTGCGGATGTGTATCATCAGCCTCAGTTGCCGTGTTTAGAATTGGACATCCGGGCTGAAGGAAAGGTATTTTCAGAAAGTCCCGATAGACTTTCGGATAAACCAGTAGTCTGTCAACAGAATGCTCATGAGCCAGAATTCTCTTCGCTATGTAGTCATTCACTCGTCCAAAGTTATAGTCGAAAGCGGCTAACGCTACCTCATCTTTATTTTCAAAATTGCAGTAGATGCCGCCTTTGGTCAAGCCTGTGGCTTCCTGGAGATCACTCAAATAGGTACCGGCATATCCCTTTGCATTGAATATGGGCGCCGTTTTTTCAATGATAAACTGACGGGTTCTTTCGCCTTTGGACTGTGCTTCTTTCATCGTGATGGTCCAAATATAAATATTTAAACATACCGTACGGTATTTTCTTATAACTTTTTGCGTAAATTAATTCCACGTAGACTGACTTCGTGGATTTGGGCGGGGGGCTGGGGAAGCAAACCGCTCTGTGATCTGAGAGCGTTATCAACGATTTCAAGTACAGCATAGAAATTCGCCGCCTGTCTGGGAAACGGGTTAACATCCGCAGCTAAATAAATCTCAACGAAAAAGAGTATTTGATTTGGATTCAATAAGTTCTTTCACCTGGTATTTCAATTCATCAGACAAGAAACACGTTTCGATGAACTCAACCATCGCAGGAATATGAACATCCTTGTATTTTCTAAAAATACTATCAATTACCCTGGCACTAATGTGAGCCTGGGTCATTGCCTTTTGAAAATCGCTTAACGTAATTTTTCGTTTCCGTCCATTTAGCGTTAGCGCCAACTCTTCCTTATCGGCAGGATTGGCCACAGCCGTGCACAACAGGTCGTATGCCGGAGATAAATGATAGCCGATACCAGGTTCATCTATCAAAGAGAAATTCTTCAGGTGCATGTCGGCATTGCCCGTCAGGTAAGAAAACAAAGTAAGTTCATAGAAATTGATAACATCGAGCAGCGGATTGGCAGAATATTTTAAAATGGCCCTGGCGACTTGTTCATGTGAGCCAGCATACTTGTGTTCAGTCATTCGCTCCGTGAGCTGGCACATATCTTCCATATGACGTTTACCCGACTTTGAGCGATCTATCCTTTTGGTGATGTAAGCCAGCGATCCTGATTTCAATCGGATCAACGAATGCGGTACCGTACTGATACCACACAATGCTGCCAGGTGCATGACCAGGTCTTCGTTTTCGGGAAGACTCGGATAAAGGTTTGACGGTGGCTTGAGAATATAATTTCCCCACAGTCCAACGATGGTAAGTTTCTTCGGCTCCCGGCCTGAAGTAATATCCAAGGACAACTTGGGTTGAACTCCGGTTACGGATACTCGTTGTTGAATGAACTGTAACGCAAGCTTGGAAATGTCTTCTTCAGAATAGGGAAGTTCCGGCGGAGTAGCACTGCCAAACATTTTCCGGCTGCAAGATGGATGAAAATCAACCTGGCCAACCTTAAGCAGCTGATAGCAGTATAAACAACGGCTCATGATTTCAACTCGGTTACACTTACGGCGCCAATGGTATCCTTGCAACAAGCAAGGAGTAGTCCCATACGATCACGTGGATTCAGTTTCCAGTTCTTCTCTGCTATTTCGAGTAGCCACCCTTCCGGAATGAGTCCATCAAAAAAAGGAAACAGAATAGAACTTGTATATGCTTCTGTTTTAATCGGCAATGTTTTACTGATCGGTTCACCCTTGTACGATTTTTCATACTGAAAATGATAGCCATTTTCATCCTCAATGAGATGACCAGCTATTTCATTGTGCATTTTGATTTCAGCCTTTCTCATTGAGGAGTGATGATCGTTCTATCGGTACGGGTCCAACTTCGTGTCCGAAGAGTTTGAGTACTTCGTTAACTTTTTCAAGCTGGAGTGTTGTCTTTCCAGCTTCGAGTTCGCGCACAAAACGATAGCCGACACCAGCTTTTTGAGCAAGTTCTTGCTGTGTCATTTTCAGTGCTTGTCGCTTGCTTTTAACGAAGTCTGCTAGTCTTTCCATTGTACCCGATCGGGTACAAATTTACAGAATATTACTCATTATGTACCCGATCGGGTACAAAATTCTCGAATAGGTAAAAATTCATCCCGATCGGGTACAAATTGAACTCGAAACAGAACTCATTTTATTCAAACACTTCCGGGACAAGCTCATTTCTGAGCGAAATAGGGCTTCCAGGTTCCTATCGGCTTAGTCCGATCCTATGAGGTTTAAAATACCACCGCAGTAAAATAAAGAAGAGATGTGAAACACCATTTCACATCTCTTCTATTATAGGTTCAAACAAGAATTACTATTTCGCGAATTTCTCCAACTCGGTGTTGAATTTATCAGCCTCCTCTACAAACAGCGCATGACCGCTGTTCTCGAACTTAACAATAAACGAGTTCTTAATTCCCTGCTGGAGCTGCTCCGCGAAAACAAACGGACATAACTTGTCTTGCGTACCGTGAAAGATCGCTGTCGGAATTTTGATCTTCGATAGTGACGGGCGCAAATCAAGATCGCGTAATGCGGTGATCGATTCGGTAATGGCGTACGGCCACGCTTGCAAGTTGATATCCTCCAGCCATTTCTCTTCGTTCTTTGAGATAGAGCCTTCTTTTGCCGGGAACGCAGCGCCAAAACCAGCAATCAAATCCTCCCGGCTCGTCATAGTAGCCTTTATCAATCCCTCCGCATCTGCGTCCGAAATACCATATGGAGAACCTTCACGTTGTTTCCATGATGGGGCCGCGGCACCAAACAGCGCAAGTTTACTGATATGCGCCGCATTGTACTTGGTTACGTAGTGAATGACTACCGCACCTCCCATGGAAAAGCCGCCGAGCACGGCATTTTGGATATTGAGTTTCTCCAACACCACTTTTATGTCGTCCGAGAACACATCGAAGTCATACTTTCCATAAGGTTTGTCGGATTGACCAAAACCTCTCAGGGTAATGCCGATAACCCTGAATCCTTTACGACTTAAATATTGGTATTGGTACTCATACATCGCATCACTCAGTGGCCAGCCGTGGATCAATACGATGGGTTTGCCCTCGCCAAGATCCGTTACGTGCAACCGTACATTTTTTTCTACTTCGATGTACTCTGACCTGCCTGCCGAAGCAGCCACTCGTTTACTTTGCGCGAGTAAGCTGTTTGTGAAAAGAGAAACTAAAAACGCGATTACTAAAATTGACTTTTTCATTTTATTAAAAACTTATATACTGTTAATATTGATCTAGCGGCGCAAATGGAATGAACAAGCGGAACATATTGTGGGCTCTTTTCATTCTGAATTGCACTTTCGCCTTCTTATGAATTGATGAATTTTAAGATGTCGTTGTTGATGGTTTCAGCTTCCGTAGTCGGCATACCATGTGAAAAGCCCGGGTATAAAATGAGCTTACCCTTCTTCAACAGTTCATGTGCTTTTACGGCGGTCGTCGCATACGGGACGATTTGATCGTCTTCACCGTGAAGTACCAATACGGGTATGTCAACACTCTTCAGGTCTTCGGTAAAGTCTGTTTCGGAAAACACTTTAATACAGTCATACTGCGCTTTGATACCACCCATCATACCTTGTCTCCACCAGTTATCCTGTATTCCCTTTTTAACAACAGCGCCTTCCCTGTTGTATCCGAAAAATGGTAAAGTGATATCCTGATAAAATTGAGCCCGGTTGTGTCTGGTGTTATAGCGAATGTCATCGAAGACAGCCAACGGAACACCGCCAGGATTTCTTTCATCCTGAATCATGTACGGTGTAATAGCACTAATCAACACCACTTTAGCAACGCGGTCTTTACCAAATTTTGCCGCATACCGTATCGCTTCACCGCCACCGGTCGAGTGACCCACATGAATTGCGTTTTTAAGGTTTAAGTGAGCTGTGAGTTCGGCAACGTCTGCGGCGTACGTATCCATATCATTTCCCTTAAACGTTTGTGTGGAGCGGCCGTGTCCGCGTCTGTCATGGGCTATTACGCGATAGCCCTTTTCCAGGAAAAACATCATTTGGGCATCCCAATCGTCAGATGACAGCGGCCAACCATGATGAAAGAAAATAGGTTGACCGGTACCTAGATCCTTGTAGTAAATTACTGTTCCGTCTTTAACTGTTAGCGTTTTCATTTTTGTATGGTTTAAATTGTTAATAATAATTTGATGATGTAAAGTTGGGCTGAATTAACAGGGGCTTCAATGGATACTTTTCGCTTCGAATTGCACTTTTTCCCCTTCTCCTGAGGATCAGCTTTTGTCAAGGTGGGCACGTAAAAACCAAGCTGCCTTTTCATAGGGTGATTTTTGCTTCCCCGGCTATTACTCCGCAAATAGAATCTGCTATTTCGTCCGAGGGCCTTTAAAAATAACGTTGTGGCGACTGAGGCTATCGGCGAGGCTTTTCGGGTTGCATTGGATTAACATTGGGATTAAAGCCTGCGGCCGCTCACCTATGGGAATTGTTCCTTTTACGTTTAACGCTGAAGCATCGATAATCTGTAAGGTGTTTTCAAGTTCGCAAACAAGGTAAACTTCATCCCGCTCCGGATGATACCATATTCCGTGCGGAAGTTCGCCACTTTTAATTTCACTGACCAAAGCAGCTCTATTTTCCAGGGAAATCGTGTAGACTTTCACCTTATTTTCACCTCCAACGGAAACAAAAATATACTTGTCCGAAAATGCTATGTGATTGGTGATCTTTCCTGTCACAAACGACTCAATGACTGAATATGATCTTGCGTCAATGCGTGTTATCATTCCGGTGTCCTTGTGTGTCACCCAGACCTCCTTCCCGTCCATGGTTACATTAACAAATGGAGAAAAGCGCGAGGGCACCTTCAGTGTTTTGACTATTTTTCTTGATCGGGTGTCAATGACCCAAAAATTGTCGTCGAAACTGGAACATACGTAGGCTACCTTTCCATCATTTGAGAATGCCACCATACCTGGCCCTTCAGTTAAGATGATTCTACTTTTTTCCTTCAGCGTCAAGGCGTCTAAAATGACCACATAGTTTTCGCCACGAACCGTAACCCAGATTTCAGCACCATTTTTTGTAAAACGTGGCTCATGTGGGTTCCGTCCGACGTATGTCTGTCCTTCCACAGCTGCCGACGCGGCGTCAATCAGGGTAACTGAATTAGACACAGTAGACACGACGGCTACTTTGCCATGCACAGGATCATAGTTGATACCGTGGACGTTAATATCTCCATTATATAGCGGGTGAAGGATGCGTGGATCGCTCGAAGGGTAACCGAGCACAATCGTGCCCAGTACGGATTCCTTTTCCGCATCGACAACTGTAATGGTGTTCGAGTTCTGATTAGCAGTGTATATCAGTGTGCTTTTTTGCGCCAATGACTCTATCGCCAAAACACAAATAAAGGCAAGTATTAAATTGTATTTCATGTCGGATTTTTTATTTTGATTGTAAAGAGCGCAATGAGTCAGGCTCCAGTTCGGCAATAAGGTGCTTCATGATCGCTATCTCATTGCGCTGTTCGGTAATGATTCCTTTGGCGATGTTAACGATTCGTCGGTCTTTTGAATATTTCAGAATAGATTCCGACATATCGATGGCACCCTGATGGTGTGGGATCATTTGCTTTAGAAAATTAACTTGATCCTCGTCCCCTAGCCTAACGTTCATCATCTCACGATGCATAGCGTCCATGATTCTGGTATACTCTATCTGATACATGCTTTCCGCCCGAGTTGAACATAAAGTTATAGTTCCGATACTTTTGGACTGTTGCTCGTTTGCGCAGGCATTTGACAATGCGACAAAAGCCATAAAAACTCCAATCCAAATGATAAATTTTTTAGCGACGTGCATTTTTTGCTAGGGTATTTGTTTGTTGATATTCAAATGATCTGATTTGTTTTCTTCAAATGAACAAACGATCTCGATAGTCGGCGGCCTGAATAGCGAATACTTAGAGATCACCTTCTAGGCCGCCTCCTGCTTTGCTTAGTTGGGGGCCGTTGTGGTCATCGTATTTGCAATCGGCCATACGTCAGGCATAGGAAAACTGATACCGCGTGTATCGCCCCGGTTCGAATCACCCGCTACGGGCGGCGTACCTCCGGGATTGCCGCCAAAATAATAGAGCGGCCATCCTTTGTAGGAAAGTTGTTTTACACCATTCATTGTTATTTCGGCGAAGTCGGCTTTGTCTAAGATGCTCGGCACGACAATCTTGCTCAGATCGGTATAGAACACCGGCCATACCGCAGGATTGCCTGTATAATTGCTAACGCCGTTTTTATCGTTTTTAAATGTGTACAACGTGCGGCCGTTTGCGTCGGTCAGGTATGGTGTTTCACCTGCACCTACTTCATAGTCCGCAGGTGAATAGTTTACGACAGTGTAGGAGTTCCCGTCGTGGCCTACCAACTGGGCTTGCTCATAAAAGATGGAGTAATCAGGCTTAGCCACATACCATACGTTATTTACCTTTTCACCTTTTGTGTCGCCAGGTTGCGAGTCCTCATGGAAGTAATACAAGGGAAAGCCTTTGTATGTTGTTTGCATGGCACCGTCTGTACGGGTAATCGTAGTGAAGTCACCAAGTGACAAGCCCTCCGAAACAGTGAGATTGACGTCATAAAATACTGGCCATATACTAACACAGCCGCCAGTACATACCGATGTCCCCTTTGTGTCTTTGGAGAAAAAGTAAAGAGTCAGTCCGTTTTTGTCGGTTAGAATCTTTGAAAAGGTCGGGTTTTCAGTGAGCTGAACAACCGGTTGGGGTTTGATCGACGTTTCACTGTCATTGCAGGCCAGCATGGCCAGCGCATAGATAGCAGCCATCGAGATAGTAATTAGTGATTTTTTCATTTGTTTGTTGATTTATGTCTTGACAAATAGAGCGTAGTGCGGCCTGAACAGAACAGGAAAGTTGCACCAGAAGGAAAAGCCGGGAGGTAAAGCGGAAAAAAGTCACCTTGGCGACGAATGTGGCGTTGGTCATTGTATTCGCGCATGCGTAGTAACCAACAGCGAAGTCAGCAACAGCTTTGGGAAGACGAAAAATCCGAGGTTAAAAGGGAAAAGGAGTGGGTTAAAAAGGAAAAGGAGCGGGTTTAAAGGACATAATGCGGTCCCCGGAAGAGAAAAATTTGGTGAAAATCTGACTAATTTTAGCTCGGGAATCGATTTTTATGCGGAAAGACCGACTTTATCTCTTCACACTGGCGGGCATCACGCTGGCGGTGACCTGTATCAATATTTTCAGCATCAATCAGCTCATCAAGACCACGACAGAACAACTACTGAGGACGCAGCTCGAATCAAGCCGCAGGGAAGCCTACGAGATCTCCAGGATTCTTGAAACACAGATTTCAAACGGAATTTCACAGGAAGAGGTAATCGCTGGCCTTCAGCGAAGTATCGAGAATACCAGCATGGAGAGTGGCTTTATTTGTATGTATACAACGTCTGGTGTTGAAATCTGTCACCCCAATCGCAATCGTCTTGGACAAAAAATTACTTCCGGGAACTCGATTCTAAGTGGCATAGGTGAAATCACAGAGGATAATTTCTATGACATACTTCAAAAGGGCAAGGAGAGTGGCGGCCTGCGAAATTTCCTTGGCGAAAATCGTACAGAGATTATTTATGTCTATCCAGTTAAGGACACGGATTGGATGCTCGCCGCTCATGCCAATATCTCGTCTCTTCAAAAGCGACTAGCTACAGTCAAGGTGAACATCATTTTAATCAACAGCCTGGCATCTGCATTGATTATCCTTCTATCGTTTGCCATTGTCCGCGGTTTAGGTAGTCGATATGAGAAAGGGATTGAAATGGAAAGGGATCGTCTCGTTGACGATGTGCTAAGTTTGACAAAGCTTAATTCAGACATCCTCGATTACAAGGAAAAGATTGAGCGTCAAATTCCAATGGTCGCTGACGAAGGTAAAAATCGACCCGATGAAAAGTCAAAGAAAAGGGTGCTTACCTATTGGCGCGACGAACTTGTGTCCATAGCCGTGGACGAAATCGCATTCCTTCACTCTCAAAATGGCCTCACCTATGTTCATTGTCTCACCGAAAAAGTGTATAATGCCAGTGTCAGTCTGGATGAACTATTTGAGTCGCTAGACAAAAGCATTTTCTTTCGAGCCAACAGGCAGTTTGTAATCTCAATACGGTCTATCGAAAAGATATACCGGTATGGTAACAACCAACTTAAAATATCTACAAATCCTTCCGCTCCCGAAGCCATTATAATTAGCAAGAATAAAGCGGCTGAATTCAAGGATTGGCTTGACGCCTGATGGGTTGCTGTTTTTTTTTACTCCATTTAATCATCTCCACAATTCCGGAGCAGAAGGATTAAAACTGCTTCCTAAAAGAAGTTGGTGATATGCCGGTGTTCTTTGTAAAAAACCTCACAAAATAAGCATCATCCTCATAGTTGAGACTATGGGCTATTTCTTTAACAGAAAGCGCGGTATGAGCGAGCAGCCTTTTGCTTTCAAGAATAATTCTGTCTTTAATAATATCGTTTGGGCTGTCTTTGCTAAGTAAGCTTACTTTTTTACTAAGCGTTTTGGGGGTCACAAAAAGCATATCAGCGTAATCGGATACAGTATGATGAGTTTTGTAGTGCTTTTCCACAAGCTGACTGAATTTCCTCAAAAACTGAACATCAGCTTGTTGACTGTTATCTGCCAGCTGATGTTGTTTTTTCCATATCCGTGTGGACTTTAGTATGATTAGTTTCAGTAAAATGCGAAGCATCTCTTCCGTGTTCGCATCCTCTTGCGCCATTTCAGTTTTGATTTCCCTGAATATATTCTGAATATCGGCAGATTGACTTTCACTCAGGCCAATAAATGGAATTTCAAAAGCATTGTTGTATAAGATACCATCGCAGGCTACTTCGTGGTCATGAATTTCCACACAGTAAAAATCTCTATTGAAATGGATTAACTCACCACCAGCCGAAGCCGCTGAGATGGGTTGTATCACCACGTTGGGGTTTACGAAAAGTAATGCATCTGTCCGAAATGTATATTCCTTAAAGTCCACCTTGATAACAAACCCGGCAGGTAAGAATAATATTTTTATTTGATCGTGCACGTCCGAAAAAGACTGGACACAGCTACCCTGTTTCAATTCCGTGTTGCCAAACTTTTTGTAGGTAAATTCTTTAAGCATTTGGATTTATACTAATAATAGATTGCAATTTAAGGCATTGCTGGTATACCAACTGTTTTTTCAGATTGAACCTCGGGGAATTTTCTCCTATTTGATAAATCCAACATAAGATCATAGCACTGAAAAAAGTTGAAAGAAGATCACGTAACTCTTATTGGTAGAACACCTTCAAATGTCGCAACCTCTTCTGCACCAGCTTACTCTTCATCGGTTCGAACCGGGCAACTTCATCATTTCCTTTTTTGACATAGACATAGAAGGGTTGTTTCATCTTATGAGTCAGATGATAGATGGTCTCAAGCTCGGCAATATCTTCAGACCAGCTTGCCGTTGCGTATAAGGACACAAAAGGCATTTTTGCCAACGTGCGATATATCCGGGGCGCTGATGCTATCGGTATTCTGCCACCGCCGCGAAATATGGTCTTCTCAACAAGCGAATCGATATACGGTTCGCAAGGTACATTCAGTTTGTTCCATATACCTCTGGTAATGACAGTAGGCGCCACGCTATCGGTGGCATTTTCAATAGGTGGTGTCAAATTCAAGACCACGTCTGCCACATGTGTCGCTTCGTGAAGTAAAACAAACACAAAGGCATCCAGTTTACCCGCCTCAATACTTACCGTATATTCGTTGTTTTTGGTCTTGTCGTATAACGTATTTTCCTTTTTTGTAGCCCACTCGGAAATTGTCTCATGAAGTATTCCGGCCCGGAAAGTAATGTTAAACCGTTCGACAGAATCCTGACAGACCACTGGCGACGTCAGCGCAGTGTTAGGCATATTATCCATAAAGCTGATGCTATATATATGAGTACTCAGGATCTTTTGGTGCAAAGGTGGCAAAACTGAAAAGGCTGCTTCGACCTTTGCGCTTTCAACTTCCGTCAACGGATGATTGACCGGATCCATTCCTGCCTCACGAAACATTACAAAAATACGTTCCGGCGCAGGTGCAACGTACTTCATTAAAAGGCTATCCGATGCCTTTGGCACCTGGCCCTTGGCACTCAGCAAGATAAGGAACTTAAACGCGATCGTAAAATAAACTTTTCTCATGGTGGATTTCCCGGGCAAATTAACAAACCAATATCGTATTCCCGCGCATTGCCATAGGGATAAATTTATCCCTATGTGATTCGTTTCTCCCTAATTGTAACTGCGGGTTATACACCTGAATTTTGTGTATACAAATTTGAAAGCGCCATGCACATATTTAACTATGACAATGAACTGTCGGGCAAAGTTGCCCTCATAACGGGTGGTACCAAAGGTACGGGAAAAGCTATAGCTGATCGCCTGTTGAGTGCCGGAGCTACTGTCTTTGTCACAGCAAGGCATCCCCCCGAAGAAAAGAACGACAACATCGTTTTTATTCCGGCGGACCTGAGCACTCCTGAAGGAACCGACAAGGTTGCTGAACAAATTCTTAAAGCATATGACTCGCTTGATATTCTCATCAATAATCTTGGAGGCTCCGAAACGCAAGGTGGCGGGTTTGCTGTGTTGACGGATGATGACTGGATGAAGACAATCCAGACAAACCTGCTGGCACCGGTCAGACTCGACAGGGCTTTGTTGCCACAGATGCTACATCACAGTAAGGGGGTAATCATTCACATTGCCTCTATACAAGGCAGACTTCCTTTACATGATTCGACATTACCTTATGCCGCCGCAAAGGCAGCGTTGATTAATTACAGTAAAGCGTTGTCAAAGGAAGTATCTCCAAAGGGCGTTCGCGTACTGACTGTCTCCCCCGGTTGGATAATGACATCCTCGTCAAAACGAATGATGGAGCGAATTGCTACGAGTTCCAACATTTCAATCGATGAAGCAACCCAGGGGGTAATGAATGCCCTGGGAGGAATACCCTATGGCAGACCAGCCACTCCGGACGAAGTTGCAGAGCTGGTTGGCTTTCTTGTGTCGCAACGTGCCGGATACTTAACAGGAACGGAATATATCATTGACGGAGGAACAATTCCCACGATCTGAAATGAAAAAACATCCACCGTGATGCTTACTTAATTTTTAACTCAAACTACTTAAACTATTATTTTTATGGAAACATTAACAATGCCGGACTCAGTCAAGTCTTTAGTGAACGCACAGCAACGTCACGATAATGAAGCCTATGCAAAAAGCTTTTCACCAAACGCGAAAGTATTTGACGAAGGAAGAACGCACAAAGGTCATGATGAAATTGCACGATGGATAGGAGACGCAAATGCAAGATACAACACAGTCATGGAAGCTCTCGACTACCGCGAAAGCTCTTCGGGTGCTGTATTGAAGGCTAAAATATCGGGAACATTTCAAGGCAGCCCTGTGGTACTGACGTATCACCTGAAATTTGAGAAAGGTCTGATAAGCTCACTCAGGATAACCGGGTAGTGATCAAAATACAGAGGAGCACTTGACTGACACAACTCTTAAAGATTACCTTGTGCCCATGTACGAACGAAAAATTCAGCCTACGCTTAACTGCGGCCTTGATATGGTCGGTGAAGTACTTTACGGTAAATGGAAAATTCGTTTGTTATGGTTTATTGATCAGGGATATCAACGGCCCAGTGAACTACACCGGAAAATACCGGATGCTTCCGGTAGGGTGCTCAATGCTCAACTTAAGGAACTGGAAGATCATAAACTTGTTAGCAAAACAATCTACCCTGTTGTGCCTCCAAAAGTAGAATATATGCTGACTGACTTTGGAAAAAGTCTGATTCCGATCATTTCTAATCTTGGGAAGTGGGCTGATGAACACGAAGAGGAATTACGGGAGGTAATTGCCAAATCAATCAGTGGTAATAAGCCATAAATCACTTCTGAGGATTTCACTATCCCATTAGCCAGGAGTTCCTTTGATTTTTTACATGAATGTGGAGTCATTTACGCTGGCGTATAGAAGCCGGGTACGTTTGCGGGGGCCAATAAAATTCCTGTTGCCGTTAATTTCCAGTTCCTTTGAAAATATAAATTAAATTGCCCATACGCTTTGTGTGATGGGCAATTTAAAGGTTTTGGTTACCAAGGTATATCGCCTGTTGCCGGGTTAGTTTCTTCACTGATAAATTTACCCGTTACACCATCTTTGTCTAACAAGGCATATTTTACAATTCTTTTTCCGGCTTCTTCAACTTCGCCACCGTTATGGCCTGTAAAATCCGTTTTTGTATAACCCGGACAAACCGCATTTACTTTGAACGGGGTGTCCCGGAGTTCGTAAGCTAAATGAACGGTAAACATATTCAAGGCTGCTTTTGATGAACCATAGACCGCATATTTTGCAAAATTGTAGCCCATCCAATTAGGATCGCTTTGCAGCGTAAGTGAGCCAACGCTTGTGCTTACATTCACAATTCTTGGTTCAGGCGATTTGCGTAACAAATCAATAAATGCTTGTGTAACACTTGCCACCCCAAATACATTGGTATTAAACGCAGATAAAAACTGCTCTTTGCTGGCTTCAAGTGCGGTATAGGGCGCACCACCATTGATGCCTGCATTGTTAATCAAAACGTCCAAGCAGTTTGTCTTTTTTTCAATTTCAATTCGCGCATTTTTGACCGAATTATTGTCGGTTACGTCAATCTCAATGACTTCAACGTTTGTCAAGTTTTCGGCTTTCAATTTTTGAACGGCTTTGGTACCGTTTTCCAAATTTCGACTTCCGAGATAAACGTAAAATCCCCTTTGCAATAGTTGTTTTGCGGTTTCAAATCCAATGCCTTTGTTGGCACCTGTGATAAATGCTGTCTTCATTTTTTTGTTTCAAAATTTATAGTGCAAATATTTCACTATAAAGAATGAAGTCATTTACCATTTGGTAAAAAGCAGAATCATTTGATATTTTTTCTTATTCTGCTCAATGATTGCTGGGTAACGCCTAAGTACGAAGCAATATGAGAAAGAGCAACACGGTTAGTAAGTGTTGGATAGTTCTTCAAAAATTCCAAATAGCGTGTAGTAGCGTCTTGAGAAATTACCGGGCTTTTTCTGGATTTTTGATAAAGACACTTTTGAACCATTTTGTTTTTGATGTTGTCCCAACCTATTATCGTGTGCGAAAGTTCTCCCCAATCTTGTTTTGAAAATACAATGAGCTTGCAATCCGTGCTGGCTTGTATGTATTCGGCAGATGCCGTGTTTGCCTCAAAATTAACATAATCAACCACTAAATTATTTTCGGAGATAAAGCAACGTGTAATCTCTTCTCCTTTGTTGTTGTAATAACAGCCACGAACAACGCCTTCCAAAACAAAGCCGACTTGTTGGGAAATTTTCGCTGCTTCTGAAAAATACTCATCCTTCCTAAGTTCTATTGTTTTGACTTTACTGGTAATAAGGTCAATTTGTTGTTTGTTCAAGTTGCCAAATTGCAAAATATATTCTATCAATTCTTCCATTGTTGCAAAGTTAGCGACTGCCTGTTGCTACGATTTATCATTTGGTAAAAAGTGTTTATTAAGGGCGGTTTTTCATCCGTTTTTACTGCTTTTTCCGCACTTTATCAGATAAAAAGGATAGTTCTCTGTCACCTCTGTTACTTCAAAAAGTCCTGCATTTCCAAATTCTTCTTCTATGGTTTCCCTGTCGTAAAAGAAAATTTTAACGCCACCAAACATTTCAAATCGGTCTTTACTTATTTGTGTACCTTGTCCGTAAGTCTGAGCATCCTTAGTAATGGATGTGAAAACCATTAATCCATTTTCAGCCAATTGGTCAAAACAGGCTTGAATTAGTTTCTTTCTTTCGTCTTTGTCCAGTAAGTAAATTAATCCGTAACAAAATATTCCGTCATACAATTTGTCATCAAAAGGCATTTCAGTTACAGAGCCGTGAAAAATGGTCAGGTCGTTCCCAAAATGTTTTTTAGCTAGATCAATTGCCGTCTGCGAAATCTCAATTCCAGTTACATTCATTCCGCTGTCTATAAATATTTGCGCATTTCGTCCGTAGCCAATTCCCGGAATCAGCACATTTTTTATTTTATGCGCAACAAAATAATCTTTTGTCAAAACGCCGGATTTCGCAGGTTCTAAACCCCACATTTCTTTCTTCTCCTTGAATGCTTCTTCCCAAAATTCTGTCATTGCTATTTTCTTTACATGCAAACTTTGTCTTGCGAAATTTCGCATCTATGTCCTAAATTCCGCACTCTCCTTAAAAAACTTTTTTTTGAGTCGTCTCGTTTTAAAATTGCCCATATCAATTTCCATATAAGACGTATTTCTTATACTTTTATTCTGAGACTTGTCAAATCTCTAAGACTCTTTCATACCTTCAAAATCCTTCGCATTCATTCAAAATCGTTAACCCATTAATTGCGCCTGCTGCAACTTTGGAAACGCAAATAAACCATATCAACGGGTCGGGCAAACTGGATTGAGTCAATCTTGGTGTGACGAGTTTGTCCACCCGGATAACATTACAGGTTCAGCCCGCTTACCGGCTCAACGGGTTATTTTCCTTTCCCTGACAAAAATCAGGGGGCCGAACAACAAACGTCAGCACGGGGCAAGACTAAATTTGCGAACTTACTATCCTTATAGTTCATTTATTAACAAAACAGCAACAAGTATGAAAACAAGATTAATTCTGGCCTTTCTGCTCGTGATCTTATCATTTGAGCTAGTGCAATCGCAAGAACTGCCTCCAAAACACCGGGGAATGCATCCTATCCTTAAAGCCGACGGTACTGTTGTTGACGAAACCGGTAAAACACTCGGATCTATTAAGAACGGCAAAGTATGTGACATCAGTGGAAAAGTGATTGGAGTAATTTCCGGTCATGGAGATGTAACCACGTCAAGCGGTAAAAGCGTTGGCAAGATTCAGACGGACGGAAGCATGAAGACCATGAAAGGCCATGTGGTAACTACAGATCCAGATGGCGTTGTGAAAGTGGCAGGAAAAGAAGTCGCCAAAGTTGAGGCAGGCTATAAGGACAAGGGGCATGGCTGCGCTCTTCATTGCTTCTTTAGTTCCGAAAGTGAAGATGCTAAAGAGATTGATGAAGGTGTGAAGAATTGACCTTCTCAAAAGTAACTACAACCAGACGCCTTTTTTGTTTATCTGAATCGAGATCCATCCGCAGAAGACGCCACTCCCGGACGTCTCGCTTTTTTCGTTCCATGCCACCAGCAATTGCTGCAACTGTCATTGCATGACTAAAATCATCTTTGGGGTCAGGTTTTGTCATGTTATAGGTATACAACTATCTGCAATTTGGTATACCTATTTACAGAACAATGGCAAAGACCAAAACACCATCGGAACCCGACTGGGCTGACCTTGCAGAGGCCATGAAATCGACAGCGCATCCTGACCGGCTGGCCATTCTTCATTTAATGTGCAATTGTGGTTGTGATCAGATCATGGTGAAAGATATTTATAACTCACTTAACCTTGAACAATCCATCACCTCGCGTCATCTGGGTATCATGAAAAAAAGCGGAGTACTCAGAAGAGAGATTAAGGAAGGCAAGACCTTCTACCGATTTAACAAAGACAACCTGACGGCACAGTGCATTAAAAAGCTCTTAACGGAATAAGAAATAATTATGATTGAAAAAATTATTTCGTGGTCAATACACAACCGCTTCTTTGTATGGTTTGGGATCCTCCTGATAATCATAGGAGGCATCTTTGCTGTTGTTACTACTCCGGTAGATGCTATCCCCGATTTGTCTGAAAACCAGGTGATCATTTACACGGAGTGGATGGGACGCAACCCCAAAATAATTGAAGATCAAATTACCTATCCGCTTGTCTCCAATCTTCAAGGTATTCCGAGTATCAAAAGTATACGAGCCTCTTCCATGTTTGGTATGAGTTTCATCTTCGTCATTTTCAAAGACGATGCTGAGATCTATTGGGCGAGAACTCGGGTGCTGGAGCGTCTTAATTACGCGCAGCAGTTTTTGCCACCGGGAATCACTCCTGCACTTGGACCTGATGGAACAGGCGTTGGTCATATCTTTTGGTACACACTGGATGCTCCGGGATTTAACCTCGGAGAACTTCGTGCCCTGCAAGATTGGTATATCAAGTTTGCATTACAGAATGTTGAGGGAGTAAGCGAGGTTGCCTCTTTTGGTGGCTTTCAAAAACAGTATCAGGTTACAATCGATCCGTATAAGTTGCTGTACTTCGATGTCCCATTGATGGAAGTTACGAAGGCAGTCACCGGAAACAATCGCGATGTTGGCGGAAGTACCTATGAAATGAATTCAACGGGGTACATGGTTCGCGGATTGGGGTACATCAACAATATTGACGACATCAAAAATATTTCATTAGGTACGTACAAATCTATCCCGGTTAAAATATCTGATGTCGCTACCGTCCAAATGAGCAGCGACCTGCGGCTGGGTATCGCGGACGAAAACGGCAATGGTGAAGTCGTTGGAGGTATCGTGGTAATGCGTTACGGTGAGAATGCAAAAGTAGTTATTGATCGAGTGAAAGAGCGATTGACGGATGTGGAGATGGGATTACCCGCCGGAGTAAAACTCAAAGTTGTTTATGATCGCAGTGACCTGATCGAAGCCGCTATCGCAACTCTCAAAGAAGCACTATGGGAGGAAATACTGATTGTATCCCTGGTGGTGATGATTTTCATATTTCACTTTCGCAGTGCATTGGTGGCGATTATTACAATTCCGCTTTCGGTACTGATCGGCTTCATGATAATACGGTATGCTGGCATCAGTCTCAATATTATGTCGCTTGGTGGAATAGCATTGGCCATTGGTGACCTGGTGGATGCCGGAATTGTGATGACGGAAAACGCGTATCGGCGGCTTACCCAGGCAGTTGTTAACCCACAATCTGAAGAATGATGGAAAAGGAACGGATCGGACATACCCGCGAACTGTCAGAGGAGCAACGGATCGGCATTGTCGAAAAATCTTCGAGAATGGTTGGCAGGGCTGTGTTCTATTCTATTCTTATAACGCTCATTTCCTTTTTCCCGATTCTATTCCTCACCGGCCAGGAACAGAAATTATTCTCACCGCTCGTTCTCACTAAAACATTCACGATGATAGGCTCGGCTATCGTTGCACTGTTTATTGTGCCTATGTTGCTGAGAACTTTAATGAAGGGAAGGCTTGTACCAGAAAGCCGTAACATCATTTCAAATTTCTTTATCCGTTTGTACAGCCCGGTCCTGCGTGTGTGCTTGCGCTGGAAGAAAACGGTACTAGCCATTGCGTTCATCATCAGTCTTGGTTGTATCCCGATGCTGTTGAGAATGGGATCGGAATTCATGCCACCATTGGATGAAGGGTCCATCCTGTTCATGCCGGTAACATTACCTGACGCATCCAATTCCGAGATCAAGCGTATTCTCCAGGTGCAGGACAAGCTGATCAAGGAATTTCCAGAAGTGGAAAATGTCCTTGGTAAAGCCGGAAGGGCGTACACGGCCACGGACAATGCACCCCTCAGCATGATCGAAAGCATTATTATTCTTAAACCACGTAAGACATGGCGCAAGGGTATGACAAAGGAGAAGCTTATTGCCGAACTGAATCAGAAAGTGCAGATACCCGGCGTGACCAATGGCTGGACACAACCCATCATCAACCGGATAAATATGCTTTCGACCGGTATTCGCACCGATGTAGGTATCAAAGTTTACGGACAAAATATCGACAGTATCTATAATATTTCCCTTGGAATAGAACGCGCGTTGATCGGAACCGAGGGTCTCGCTGATTTATATGTTGAACAACTTACCGGGGGAAAATACCTTGACATTAAGATCAATCGCGAAGAGTTGGCCCGCTATGGTTTAAGCACGGATGAAGTCACTATGCTCATTGAAACAGCACTCGGTGGAATGAACCTGACCAACACCGTTGAGGGAAGAGAGCGATTTACAGTTAGTCTTCGTTTAGGCCAGGATTTTAGAAATGACCTCTCCGAAATCGCCCGCATTCCAATTCAAACGGCCAGCTATGGCACTATCCCCCTCTCTGCCGTAACAGCCATAACTATTTCAGAAGGACCACCAATGATCAGTTCAGAGAATGCAATGCTGCGAGGCAGTGTACTATTTAATATCAGAGGCAAGGACATGGGCAGTGTGGTGAGCGAAGCAAAAAAAAGAATTGAGACTGAGTTCCGAAAGTTACCCAAGGGATATTTTATTGAGTGGAGCGGACAATATGAAAACCAGGTACGCGCACAAAACCGACTGAAGATCATTATCCCAATTACACTGGTGATCATTTCTTTGGTTTTGTATTTCACTTTCAGGTCTGCAAAGGAAATGCTGATAGTACTCACCAGCCTTCCGGTTGCACTAATCGGTGGCGTATACTCTATGTTTTTCTTTGACGTGAATTTTTCTGTGGCCGTTGCCGTAGGCTTCATCGCGTTGTTCGGAATAGCTGTAGAAACGGGCGTTCTCATGATTGTTTACATGAATGAAGCAATTCAAAATCTGGCGAAGCGCAAGGGCAATTCGGCTGATCATATTCAGAACAGCGATATAAAAGACGCTGTGTTTGAAGGCGCGGTTTTAAGAGTCAGGCCAAAATTAATGACTGTGATTGCCGATATGGTTGGACTTTTGCCCATATTACTGGCAACCGGAACAGGAAGTGATGTAATGAAACCCATCACAATACCTTTTGTTTTCGGACTCATCACCTCTACGCTTTTTGTACTGATCGTTCTGCCTGTGGTATATGAGGTCGTTAAAGAGCGAGAACTAAAAAAGGTCGGCAAACTTCAATACCTGGAAATTAAGGAATAAAATATCCGTCAATGAAAACACCCAGCAGAACAGAGATATTCAACCGGACATCAGCTAAAGTATTTCAATGTTATCACGACTTAGTAGTTGCCGGAATACACATGAAGACTGTCTACTGGTATTGCCGATGGTACTTAAAACACATGCTTGGCGACCGCAAAAAAACAGCTGAAGGCAATGACGTAAAACAGGAAGCTGGTCTTCAACATACAGGAATAAATTACCAGCAATGAGAGGGCTGAAAATCTATATTGTCGGTTGCACGCTGCTATGGATCACTCCATTGTACAGCCAGGATACAGCTAAACTTAGTCTTGAACAAATCATTACAAAAGTCGAGGCAGAGTATCCGTTGGTTCTACAATATGATTCCCGCATCAAGTCGCTTCAATCCAAAGCCGATGGAAGCAAAAGCTGGATGCCTCCCACATTCTCCGCAGGATTGAACTCGTTCCCGTATCAACTGGATATGATCAAAGAAAAGGACGATCCGATGAATTGGGCTGCTATCATGTTATCTGCCGAGCAGATGATTCCTAACTCAGTGAAGCTACGGGCTAAAGCAGGCTATTATTCTTCCCTAAAAGAGGTACAGCAAAATAATGCTGAATGGACGAAAAACATTTTACGGAGCGAAGTTCGCGCACTCTATTATCAACGCCTCGTAGCGGAAAGAAAATTGAAACTCGTTGATGAAAGTAGCGAGCTGTTAAATTTATTCATCACAATCTCGGAATCGCGGTACACCGTCAACCAGGCAGATCTCAGCACCATCTTTAAGGCAAAGGCCAAGTTGAAGGAACTGAATAACATGAAGTCAATGATGAATGCGGAAATCAGTGAAAGTAACATCGGCCTTAACACCTTGCTGAATCGTCCAACCAATATATTCTTTGAGATTGATACCGTTGTCGAGTTGAAAAACTACGATTCAGAAGCGCTTCCGCAGGATACTTCCTCCGTTCAACGAAGCGACATTAAAAGCATGACCAATAACATTCGGTCAATGGAGTTAAACCGGAAATGGATGGCAACCGGCAGCAAACCTGATTTTGGACTTCGCGTCAGTCACATGACCATGCTGGGTATGCCTGATCAGTTCAGCATCATGGGAATGGTCACTATTCCTATTGCACCGTGGTCTTCTAAAATGTATAAGACAGAAGTGCAATCCATGAACTATGAGATACAGGCTATGAGTCGTGAGAAAGAAAATATGAAACTCATGGCAATACGAATGATCAACGAAAAACTCTCGATGCTCAAATACGAAAGGGAGCAATACGTGAATTACGAAAATGACATTATTCCATCATACGAGAAAAACATGCAGGCAAGCTTTGCGGCATACAAGCAAAACACGGGAAACTTCTTTGTGCTTCTTGATGCCTGGGAGATGCTGCTCATGAAACAATTGGAGCAATTGGACAAACTGAAACTTCTCCTAAAGCTTCAAACAGAATACGAATACGAAACCGAAACAAGGTAATGACTCAAAGCGGACTTCATATTGTTTGGTTGCTGATCCTGGCGACTGCCTGCAATAAGCAGACGCAGGAGGATCATACCCATCATTCCGGTCATGGCGGCAAAGACTCCATTAATCTCGTAGCTCGTCCTGTCAATCAAGTTGTCTTATCCTCTCAAAAAACAATCAAGCCGGTACGCGGATCAAATCAGAACACAGTTGCCGCTAACGGTTACATCGCTTTCGATGAGCGCAGGAATAATAAAGTGGCGGTACGAATTTCCGGAAGAATTGAGAAGCTCTACGTTAAATACAATTTCCAATACGTAAAAAGAGGACAAACGATAGCTAAACTATACAGTCCAGAACTGAGCACATACCAGGAGGAATATCTATTCCTGCTTAAATCTTCAGAAGACAGTCTTGCTGAGAAAGCCAAAGAGAAACTAAGACTACTTGGTCTTTCTGAAAGTCAAATTATGCAAATCAAAAAGTCAGGAATTGTGTCTAACACCACTTCCATTACTTCTGCAACAGATGGGTTTATCAGGTTTTCGTCCGATCCCGTTTCCTCCGAAGCAATGAATTCTTCGACACCTGCAATGAGCGCGATGACTGGTGGTTCTTCTCAAGGCAGTAAATCGGAAATAACATCATCGGCTCAAGTACAGGAAGGTATGTATGTGAACAAAGGTCAAACCTTGTTTGTAGTGAACGATTGCAAAAAGGTGTGGGCAATTATTTCAGCCGACATTTCAGCTCAGGTCAAAATCAAAAAAGGTGACATTGTAGTCCTGAGTTCAGAAGTGCAAGCGGAAAAAATAAAAGCAAAGGTTGATCTGGTGGAACCTGTCTACCAGGAAAAACAACGGTTCACTCAAATGAGAGTCTACCTGGATAACCCATCGCGCTCATTGAAAGTCAATTCATTGATCACCGCAGAATTTACAACCAGTTCGGTTGCAACACTGACAATTCCTGCATCTTCCATATTTGATTTAGGTACGCGTAAAATTGTGTGGGTAAAAACCGGCGTTACAGCAAACGGCATCGGTTTATTCGAACCACGGACTGTAACTGCCGGATTTTCCTCAGACAACATTACAGAAATACTCGATGGATTAAAGGGTAACGAAGAAATAGCTTTAGACGCAGGGTATATGACGGATCGCGAAGGTATTGTGAATGATAAGCCATGAAGATCAGTATAACCATACTAACAACTTTCTGTTTAGTGATGAATTTCTCCTGCGGGAAGGAAGACCATCAACACGCGGCCGCGGAAGTTTACTACACGTGTCCAATGCACCCCTCTGTCCGTTCTGATAAGCCCGGAGCCTGTCCTGTATGCAATATGGCACTGGTAAAAGTGGGTGTTAAAAAGGAGAGCAAAGAAGATCATTCAAACATGGTGATGTTAGATGAAGAAAAACAAGTACTTGCTCACATTACCGTTGATACCGTGAAAACAAAAGTAATAAAAACACAAACAACATTTGTTGGAAAAGTATCGGCAAATGAAAATACGGCGAATGTTATAACCGCAAGAATCAAAGGAAGAATAGATCGGCTTTTCATCCGACAGGAAGGCGAAGAGATTAATAATGGCCAGGCACTCTACAGTATTTACAGCGAAGAGTTGCTCGCAGATCAGAATGATTACCTGTCGGCAAGACAGCAACAAAATAAATTTCCTTCGCAGCAAACTGAGGTAAAGGAGTTAATTCAGGGAGGACGAAAAAAACTGCAATTGTGGGGAATGACCGAACAACAGATAAAAGTACTTGAAGAAAAGCAGCAAGCGTCCACATTGCTAACATATTATAGTGGATATAACGGCTTTATTACTAAACTCTTTATCAATGAAGGAGAGTACACAGAAATCGGCAAAACCCTTTTTCAGCTAGCGGACCTTGGCACGGTTTGGGTCGAGGCAGAGGTCTATGCTAACGAAATATCATTGCTGAACACGCAGACCGAAGCTTCCATAAAAGTTGATGCTCTTCCTGAAAAGACATTTAAAGGGAAAATCGTTTTTGAAAATCCTTCGCTGGAAGAGAATTCAAAGGTAAATCTGGTGCGCTTTCAGGTAGACAATCAGCAGAATTTGATAAAACCAGGTATGATGGCTCGCGTCACCATTGACTACAATCGGAAAAAGACATTAGTGATCCCCAAAGAAGCGTTGCTGATCGGACGTATGAAAATGGTCTGGATTGAAGTTGAACCAGGTATGTTTGAGAGCAGGACGGTGGAAACGGGTATTGAGAACAAATCATTTGTTGAAATACTTTCTGGTATAAGCGAGGGTGAACGTGTAGTGACAACAGGGGCCTACCTGCTGAATAGTGAATTCATTTTAAAGAGAGGAGCCGTAAAAGCTCATACTCATTAACTTTATGAGCGACCCCAAAGACTTGATCCTGGTTACGAAAGCCTCGGGAGAAAAGGTACCGTTCTCATGGAAGAAACTTGAGCATTCCCTTCATCGCTCCGGGGCTGATGATGTAATTGTTGAAGAAGTCAAAGAAAAATTAAAATCACATTTACGTGACGGTATTTCTACCCGAAAGATTTATCAACACGCATTTAGTATCCTTCGAAAAACCTCCAAAGCCTTCGCAGCGCGTTACAAACTGAAACAAGCGATCATGGAACTCGGACCTTCCGGGTATCCGTTTGAAAAATTCATTTCAGAGATACTGAGATTTCAAGGTTTTCGGGTTCAGGTTGGCGTGATCGTAGAAGGCAACTGTGTGAACCATGAGATTGATGTTATAGCGGAAAGGGAGGAAAAGCATTTTATGGTTGAATGCAAATTTCATAACCAGCCAGGCATCAAGAGTGATGTAAAAATCCCACTATACATTTACGCTCGTTTTCTGGATGTCGAAAAGAGATGGAAAACACTGGAGGGACATGGTGTAAAATTTCATCAAGGTTGGCTCGTTACAAACACAAGATTCACTAATGACGCTATTCAATACGGAACTTGTGCAGGGCTTCATTTATTGGGATGGGATTATCCCCAAAAGAACAGTCTCAATAAATTGATTGATATATCGGGCTTACATCCAATCACGTCTATGACAACCCTCACAAAAGCAGAGAAGCAACAATTGTTAGAAATGAAAATTGTCCTTTGCAGGGAACTTTGTCAAAAGCCGGAATTGCTTGACAGTATTGGAATCACATCAGTGAGGAAAGAAAGAATTTTGCGGGAAGGACACGAGCTATGCGCTCAATTTGAAAATCAGCATTCGAAATGAAAACCATTTGTTTTGCGCTACCGGACAATGAGATCCTGACACGGCAGCTTGCCACAAGGATGAATGCCGAAATTGGTGAAGCTGTCATCAGGCATTTTCCGGATGGTGAGACGTACATTCGAATTGTGTCTGAACTAAAGGACAAACGGGTTGTTATGGTATGCACACTTCACAAACCAGATGACAAACTTCTGCCCCTCTACTTTTTCTCACAAACAGCAAAAAGCCTCGGTGCAGCATCTACTTGTCTTGTAGCGCCATACCTTGCCTATATGCGTCAGGACAAAGTGTTTAATCCGGGTGAAGGACTCACATCAGCATATTTCGGAAAGTTCATCTCGGAATTTGCAGATTCAATTGTTACCGTTGATCCGCATCTGCATCGAAGAACCTCGCTTTCAGAAATTTATACAGTACCCAATGCGGTTGCTCATGCCGCTCCCATACTGTCGAAATGGATCAGGGATAATATTAATCAGCCATTACTCGTTGGCCCGGATGGCGAAAGTGAGCAATGGGTAAAAGAAGTAGCTAAGCAATCTCATGCACCCTACATCATTCTGGAAAAAATACGCCTTGGCGATCGTATTGTTGAGATATCCACTCCGCATATTGATCAGTTTCACATTCATACTCCTGTACTGGTAGATGACATTATCTCTACTGCGAAAACAATGATTGAAACGGTCAATCATTTGAAACGAGCCGGCATGAAACCACCTGTCTGCATTGGTGTTCATGCTGTGTTTGCCGACAATGCTTATGAGGATCTATTAAAAGCGGGCGCGGCTCAGGTGGTCACGTGCAATACCATTCACCACGAAAGCAACAAGATAGACTTGACTGAGCTTTTGGCGTCATCTGTTGAAAATGTATTCAGGCACGAACATTCTGATTGAACATGGAACTGAAAGACGTACACGCCAGAAATCCAAATGAAGTTCTTCAGGAACTAAACGGGGATGCTACGCGAGGACTGAGTTCGAATGAAGCCGAAAAAAGACTCGAACAATACGGGCGAAATGCGTTACAGGAAAAGAAAAAAACAAGCCCGATAACAATTCTTTTTTCTCAATTCAAAAATCCTTTCGTGTATTTGCTGATCATCGCTTCGGGGTTTTCCGTCTACTTTGGTGAATACCTGGATGCAACCGCTATCGGAGTTGTGATTGTAGTTAATGCGATCATTGGGTTCATCATGGAGTATCAGGCGGAGCAAAGTATGAAAGCACTGAAAAAGCTCACGGTGATTCCTGCCAAAGTAATCCGCAATGGAAGTCTGGTTGAAATTTCTTCAGAGCTGGTGGTGCCGGGTGATCTGCTATTTGTTGAGGCTGGCGATATGATTCAGGCTGATAGTCGTATTCTTTCAGCGTCACAATTGGAGGTTGATGAATCCTCGCTTACAGGGGAATCTGTTCCGGTGAGTAAACAAGTGAATGCGATACCAGACACCACTCCATTGGCGGAGCGAACCAATATATTATACCGGGGAACAAGTGTCACAAAAGGAAACGGCCACGCCATTGTTACAACAACAGGAATGCAAACTGAATTGGGCAAGATTGCATCCCTGGTTCAATCAGCCACATCGACTGCTACTCCTCTAGAAAAGAAGATTCAGGAGTTCAGCAAAAAATTGATCTGGCTTACCTCTATTTTGGTAGTTGTTCTATTTGCTACAGGCTTGCTATATGGAAATTCCTTTCTCAGCATGTTGGAAACTTCGATTGCGCTGGCGGTAGCGGCTATGCCTGAGGGACTTCCGATTGTTTCAACGCTTGCGCTTGCACAGGGTATGCTACGCTTGGCCAGGAAAAATGTAATTGTTAAAAAACTCTCGGCTGTCGAAACATTAGGAGGAACCACCGTCATCTGCACTGACAAAACCGGTACGTTGACACAAAATAGAATTGAAGTCAGTCATATACTAATCAACTCCAGTAGTATCGTGATTAAGCCTGATGTACTTTCACAGAATATAAATGTGCTGGAAGGAGAATCCAAATTGTACGGTCGCAATTTTGAATTGATTCAATTGGCTTCGGTTCTATGTAATACGGCAGAGCTTAAAGTCGATTCGGGTGAATTGAAGGAGTTGGGCGACCCGCTTGAGACCGCACTCCTCAAATTTGTTAAAGCAAACAAAAAGGATATTAATTCCATTCGCCAACAGTATGCCAAGATAAAAGAAGAACCATTTGAATCTGAAACTAAGATCATGGCAACCTGTCACGCCTTCGATCAACATTACATGACCTTTGCCAAAGGAGGCTCTGATGAATTGTTGCAACGATCCACCTACCAATTAAACGATAGCGGGATCGTGCCGTTAACGGATGCCTTGAGACATCAATACATCGCGGATGCAAACGAGATGGCTGCATCCGGGTTACGGGTAATCGCTACGGCCTTCAAGGAAAGTGGAACAGTTCCCACATCCTTAAGTCAGGAACTTGTATTCACAGGATTGATCGGAATGATTGATCCGCCTCGAAACGAGGTTCCGGATGCTATAAACGAATGCAAATCAGCAGGCATAAAGGTTATCATGGTGACCGGAGATCACCCCGCTACCGCCAGAACTATTGGATTAAAACTTGGCCTTCTCGATTCAACTGATGACGAAGTAATGCATGGAAATGCAATGGGTGACTATGAGCACCTTGATGAAACAAAGACTAAAGCATGGTTGGGAACGCGGATTTTTGCGCGCGTCAGCCCAAAGCAAAAACTTGACCTTGTAAAACTCTTACAAGAAAATAATGAAGTGGTAGGGATGACAGGCGATGGCGTGAACGATGCCCCCGCTTTGAAAAAAGCCGATATCGGCATTGCAATGGGCTTGCGAGGAACGCAGGTAGCGCAAGACGTAGCTGACATGGTCTTAAAGGACGATTCATTCTCTTCCATTGTTGAGGCTATTAAACAGGGTCGCGTTATTTTTGAAAACATCAGGAAGTTCATTGTATTCCTTCTCTCCTGTAACGTTAGCGAACTATTCCTGATCTCCCTTACTTCTGTATTCAACGTACATTACGCCTTGTTCCCGCTGCAAATACTCTACATCAATCTCGTGACCGATGTATTACCTGCCCTCGCACTTGGTGTAACAGATGGGAGCGAGCAAATAATGAAACAAAAACCGAGGAACGCTTCCGAACACATTATTAGCAAAAGACAATGGAAATCACTTATCGTTTATTCTTTGGTTATTGCAATGGCCTGTCTGGGTGCGGTTTACTTTATACATCGCTCTACGCATGAAATGGAGACCTGGAATGAGGAACTTTGCAACAACATACTTTTTATAACATTGATTTTTTCACAACTCTTCCATGTGTTTAACGTGACAGCCGACCGAACTAAATCGTTTTTTAAAACAGATGTTGCCAGAAACAAATATGTATGGTATGCAATAGCCATTTGTAGCACGATCGTAGTGGGGTCGTTTTTTATTGAACCAGTAGCCAATGCTTTGCGGTTAAATCATCTTTCGACAATTGATTGGCTGGTCATTATAGGTTTCAGTCTGCTATCGGCTTTTGTAAATTGGCTTTTAAAGAAAAGTAAAATTATTGTGTAAAAACACATGAACCATATCCATCAACTACGATTAAAGAAATTAGGAATCGACGCCAGAAGCGAATACATCATTTTCATGCGTGAAGATTGTCATGTATGTAAGTCTGAAGGTTTCCAGTCATTGACTCGCGTGCTCGTTCATCTGAAAGGAGAGTCCATTGTTGCTACCCTAAATGTCATTACCTCCGATATATTGAAGCATGATGAGGTTTCGTTAACTGATTCGGCCTTCACCGCATTGCAAGCGCAGGAGGGAGATATATTAAACGTAACTCATCTTGAGCACCTCTCATCATTGCGCCACATACGATCAAAAATTTATGGAAACCGCCTGAGTCAACAACAGTTCAGTGAAATTATTCACGACATTACCAAGGGAAATTATTCAGCTGTTCACACGGCTGCCTTTGTAAGCAGTTGTGCCGGCAAGCAATTGAATAAGGAAGAAATAACATGGCTTACGCAAGCTATGATAGCCGAGGGTCATCGGCTCACATGGAACTCACCGATAGTAATGGACAAACATTGCGTGGGTGGCCTTCCAGGTAATCGCACTACACCAATTGTGGTGGCTATTGTTGCAGAGGCAGGATTAACTATTCCTAAAACATCGTCAAGGGCAATAACTTCGCCTGCCGGAACAGCCGACACAATGGAAATGATTGCCCCCGTAAAATTGGGATTGGAAAAAGTTAAGGCGGTGGTTGAAAAGGAAGGTGGGTGTATTGTATGGGGAGGCGGTGTCAAACTCAGCCCGGCGGACGATATCATTATTCGTGTGGAGCGTACCCTCGACATTGACAGCGAGGGCCAGATGATCGCTTCCATGCTTTCGAAAAAAGTAGCGGCAGGATCTACGCACGTAGTCATTGACATTCCTGTAGGTGAAACAGCAAAAGTTCGTACTCGCGAGGAGGCGAACGTTCTGTCCATTCTTTTTGAAGAGGTTGGCAACGCAGTAGGATTACATGTGAAAGTAGTGATCACGTCCGGATTACAACCGATAGGCATTGGTATAGGGCCAACGCTGGAAGCGAAAGATGTACTGAGTGTTTTGAAAAACGAAGTAGATTCACCTGTTGCATTGAAAGAAAAGTCATTGGAATTGGCGGCAGTGCTTTTGGAGTTGTCTGGAAAGTCTGCGCCTGGAAAGGGTTATGCTGACTGCAAAACGATCCTGGAGAGTGGAAGAGCTTTTCAAAAGTTCAGGGCTATTTGTATAGCTCAGGGAGCCTTTCTGGAACCTGCTACCGCTCCAATTATTCAGCCCATCTTTGCAGAATCATCCGGCACAGTAACAAAAATTAATAATCGTAAACTGGCCCGAATTGCCAAACTTGCAGGAGCACCTGACGCCCCAACCGCAGGGATAAGATTTCTTGCTCCCCTTGGGAGAAAGATTGTAGCTGGTGATTTACTTTATGAGATCCATGCAGAGTCAAGCGGAGAATTAAATTACGCAATGGAATATTTAAAATCGGAAAATCATGTTGTAACGATTGTGTAGATTGAGGTTGTTATCAAATAATCTCAAGACAATCCTATTAGAAAAGGCACTATGGAACACAACCACCAGCAATACACCTGCCCGATGCATCCGGAAGTAATTAAAAATGCACCGGGTAAATGTCCTAAGTGCGGAATGCAATTGATTCCTCTATCGGCCTCAGCCGATCCACACGCAGGGCATATACATGAACATGCTGATCAGCACATGCAGCAAGGCATAAAGAGTCAGGGGGACGAGCATTCCGGACATGGTGGCGGCCATGCACACCATGAAGGTATGATTGAAGACTTCAAGAAACGATTTTACGTAGTACTCGCGCTTACCATTCCTATCATGGCATTATCACCGATGATCCAGCATTGGTTGAATGTACACTGGACATTTTCAGGTTCATCGTATGCGCTTATGCTGTTGTCAACTGTTGTCTATTTTTATGGAGGCTGGCCATTCCTGGCTGGCTTAAAGGATGAGATCAGGAATAAATCACTGGGTATGATGACGCTTGTTGCTGTGGCGATCACGGTTGCGTATGTATACAGTGTTGCTATCGTTTTGGGATTGCCTGGAATGGACTTTTTCTGGGAGCTGGCAACGCTGATTCTGATTATGTTGCTTGGTCACTGGATCGAGATGAGATCTATTATGAGTGCATCGCGGGAGTTGGAGTTGCTTGTGCAGCTAATGCCAGCAGACGCGCATCTCGTACAGGGTGACCAGGTCATTGATGTAAAAACTGAAACGCTGGAAGCCGGAAATATAATCCTGATCAAACCGGGTGAGAAGATAGCTGCTGATGGAATTATTGCCGAAGGTACCGGTTACCTGAATGAATCAATGCTGACTGGTGAATCAAAGCCGGTTGAAAAATCAAAAAACGACAAAGTAATTGCAGGTTCCATTAATGGAAATGGATCTTTAAAAGTTGAAGTATCGCATGGAAGCAAAGACTCCTATTTAGCTCAGGTTATAAAATTAGTACAGGACGCACAAAAGAGTCAGTCAAAAACTGAATTGCTTGCAGACCAGGCCGCACGCTGGCTGACCATTATCGCCCTGGTTTCCGGAGCGCTTACGTTTGTCATTTGGCTCGCTGTGGGAAAAGACCTTGCATTCGCCATGGAGCGGATGGTAACGGTAATTGTTATTTGTTGTCCTCACGCATTAGGACTTGCTGTTCCGTTGGTCGTGGCAAGATCAACGGCAATTTCCGCGAAGAGTGGATTGTTGATTAAAAACAGAACTGCATTTGAGAATGCACGAAAGATAACAACATTGGTTTTTGATAAGACCGGCACACTTACAGTTGGGAAATTTAGTGTCGTTCGCTACGATTCACTATCTGAAAAATCGAATCGCGATGAAATTCTTTCTATTGCCTCCGCGCTGGAGCAAAACTCCGAACATCCAATTGCTACAGGTATTATTGATAAGGCAAAAGAACTTAAACTCTCCTTGCCTGCAATCAGCGAATTTAATGCCATCACAGGGAAAGGAATTCAGGCAATTGTCGATGGCAAACAAGTGAAGGTTGTAAGCCCGGGGTACCTGAAGGAGAATAACCTGACTGCGGATATTCCGGCATCTACAGAGGCAGAGACAATAGTTTTTGTTTTAGTCGAAGGAAAAGCAGCTGGCTTTATTGCGCTGGCAGATGAGATCCGGAAGGAGTCTCCCGATGCAATTAAAACCCTTCACGCCAATGGCATCAAAACACTATTACTCACCGGTGACAACAACGAGGTAGCAAAAAAAGTAAGCAATTCGTTGGGCATGGATGGTTTTATCGCTGAAGTGCTTCCACACCAGAAGTTAGAGAAGATTAAAGAACTTCAGGCCAAAGGCGAGTTTGTAGCGATGACAGGTGACGGTGTAAATGATGCACCTGCATTGGCACAAGCCAACATTGGAATAGCAGTAGGTTCCGGTTCAGATATAGCAGCCGAAACTGCCGGTATTGTATTGGTGAACAGCAATCCAAAAGATATTGTAAACCTGATCCTTTTCGGAAAGGCTACCTATAAAAAGATGATTCAAAACCTGGCCTGGGCAACGGGTTATAATGTTATTGCTCTTCCACTCGCGGCTGGAGTTCTTTATAATTTGGGAATCATGCTAAGTCCCGCTATGGGTGCCGTCCTGATGAGCGTGAGTACTGTTGTAGTGGCTATCAATGCACGTATGTTGAAAGTGTAAGGCTTAACTACTGCGTGTAGCCAGTTACTTTGAGTAATGATTACCTAAGTAGTTGCCGATGGTTATCAGGCTGGTTGGTGTTGGTTCGATTGAAATTTGAGTAAGGTTCAGGCATTAAGGATTAATCAATTTTCAGCGACAGATTTACCAAACGAATAATTGAGACCAACTATTAATCCAATCGAATTGTGTTTTATTTCCCCTCCATCGACGTCTGACGTATTGAGCAGACCAAAATGATCGTCGATACCAGCTTTAAAATAAAATGCGTTGCTTAAAGGCATGTATACACTGAAGGCTGATGAAATGCCCACATCGAACTTTTTATACATATCAGTCGTATCTTCAATCACGTCATCAGTATAGCTTAAATTTTTTGCACCTGACTCCTGCTTAAGCAAGTATGAGCCGTAAACCCCCAGGCCGATTTGATACTTGATTTTGTTTCCAAAGCGTCTCGCTAGCTGCACCGGAACTGTAATATATTGAAAATTAGAAACGTTAGTCAGTGTCTCTTTTCCTACTATTTCGTTATTGCTATCCCTCATCAAAAACTCCATTTCTTTTTGCGCTCCTTTTCTATCATATAGAAAAGCAATATTTATCAATGAATTCCGGCCTACTAAAAAATTAACGCCTGCACCAGCGGAAAGATTAACTGTAGGATCAAAATACCTTTTCACCAAATCATTTCCATAAAGTGACGTCAGCGCAGGCCGAAACAACAACTCAACTTCAATGCCCTGGGAATAGCCATTTTCGATGGCACATAACAAAATAAGCACTACTGCAATTTTTGGGATTCTCATAACGTAATTTTTCCAAATATATTAATTTCCAGTTCCGAAACTTTCACGCCCTGCTCTTATTCATTCAAAATCCCAATGACCCGCGACTCTCTGAATTTGCTAGGTTTCATACGGATTCAGTTGGTTACATTTTAAAAACTTTAATTTTAACCTGTTGTAAGACTCCTGCCATGAAGGTCAAGGACGACGCTTCAGTATATTCCCCTTCAATTTTGATTCATATAAATTGTCCGGTTAGAAATTCAAAGAGGGAAAAGCAGGGATCCGGTACAAATTTACGACACAAAGGCACTTCGTTGGTTAATGTCTTCGATCTCGCAGCAGATCGGGTTCAGGCATTCCTGGAGTATCAGGGAAATTGGATTACGAAAATGGAAGGCGGAAAAAATTAAAGATAGAGCGACGTTGCGTTCCACTCTATGATGCTCGTCGTACGACAATCAGTCGACGTTTTATTGGAATCATTCCTCATTTAGCCTACAAAAGCCCTCAATCCGGCTACAAACCCGGCATGCCGCGTGGCGACTTTTGCACTGTTAACTATTAAAACAAATGAAATCGATGGCACATCAACAGAAAACGAATAAAGTGTGGTTTATCACCGGTGCGTCCAGGGGGTTTGGGCGTGTGTGGGCCGAAGCTGCTCTTCAACGTGGCGACAAAGTAGCGGCCACCGCGCGCAATCTGGCAAGTATCGCCGCGCTTAAAGAGAAGTACGGAAAAAATGTACTAACGCTTGAACTGGATGTAACAAAACCGGAACAAGTGAAGGTTGTGGTGACGCAAGCACATGCTCACTTCGGAAGACTGGACATTATTCTCAATAACGCAGGCTATTCGCTCGTTGGCACCATAGAAGAAGCAAGTGCGGAGGATGTGCGCGCCATGTATGACACCAATATTTTTGGCGCACTGTCGGTTATTCAGACTGCCTTACCTTTGCTGCGCAAACAAGGGGGCGGGCATATACTCGGCGTATCAAGTAATCTTGGCCATGTAACCTTACCTGTAATCGGGTACTACAGTTCATCCAAGTGGGCATTCGAAGCGATACATGAAAGTCTCGCCGCGGAGGTGAAGGCTTTTAATATTAATGTTACGATTATAGAGCCCGGAGCCTACGCCACGGAGTTCGGCAGCCCGGAGTCATTGAAGTTTGCAGCGGGGCTGGATATATATACCGATTTTAAAGCCCGATTTTTCAACACCCTAAAAGCGATGGAACGAGGTGATCCAACCGCAACCCCGGACGCGATCTTCAAAATTGCCGATGCAGAGCACCCGCCGTTAAGATTCTTTCTGGGAAGTCATTGCCTGCCCTGGGTACGTACTGCTTACGCGGAACGCCTGGCAACCTGGGAGGAATGGGAAGCTGTTTCCAACGCCGCTCAGGGCGTATCAAAATGAACTCTGTGAATAGAAATGATGTTTGACCCAACGGATAACCGATACCTCCATTTGATTGTGGCGGTGGTTATCCGCCTTACTAAGCAACTGAATATGAACAAGGAAGACAATGCGCCGATTAAGCTCGAATCTTTATCAGAGGCTCACCGGCTTTTTGGGTTATCCAAGCCTAAACATCCGTTGATAACAATCATCAACGGTACGAATGATCACCTTGATATGAGCGGATTCCGGCAGAACCACGTCCTGAGCTTCTACAAGATCTCCTATAAACCAAACCTCAGCGGAAAACTAAAGTACGGGCAAAGCTTTTACGATTTTGATGGAGGTGGTCTGTTATTTGCCTCCCCGGGCCAAATCATGGGTAGCAACGGCAACGAAGCCAGCGTATGTTCCGAATATACATTGCTCATTCATCCGGATTTCTTTTTAGGCCATCAGGTTGCAAAGACGATTAAACTCTATGGTTTCTTCTCCTATTCAGCAAACGAGACATTACATCTATCTGACGATGAAAGAGCAACCATCATTTCCATATTTAAAATGATTGAAACGGAACTGAACAGCCGTATCGATGATTTTAGTCAGCACGTTGTTATTGCCCAGATTGAGTTGTTGTTAAATTATGCCAACCGGTTTTATAAACGGCAGTTCATTACCCGCAAAGCTGTGAACAACGACCTGCTTCGAAAGCTTGAAGCGCTGCTGGACGATTATTTCAATAGCGAAACATCATTAAGCAAAGGTATACCTACCGTTGGATACCTGGCCGAAAATCTGAATCTCTCCCCAAGTTATTTGAGCGACATGTTGCGTTCGCTGACCGGGCAAAGCGCGCAACAACACATTCACGATAAGCTGATTGAAAAGGCGAAGGAAAAATTATCCACCACGCGTTTATCTGTCAGCGAAGTGGCTTACGCTTTAGGCTTCGAACATTCACAATCGTTCAGTAAACTGTTCAAGACAAAAACGAAACTATCGCCGCTGGAGTTTAGAAGATCGTTTAATTGATTCCCGTAATTTTGATTGATACAAAGGCCGCGGCCTCAATTTATTGGACTTTTTCATAATACCTTCCACTTTTCCGGAAACAGCACGAATAACGCTATCCTGATAAAAATCAGTGAACGATTAGGGACGATGTGACATTCATCACCCGACTTTGTTGCAGCATTCATAATATTACTGTCGCGATTAAACAATTACATAACAACCAACAGGTTACCTGTTCAATATTATTCCTAAACTATCCGAAATATGACCACCACGCAATTATATCTTGAAACATGGAAAGAGGCACGCACCCGTTTCACCAACCTGCTAAAGGATATCAAGGCTGAAGACCTTGACAAAAAACTTATCAACACAAAAAACAGCGCAGGCTTTTTGATCCGCCATATCGGTGATGTGGAGTTGCTCTTCGCCAAGAACGTCTTTGGTGATGCGGATCTGAAAGTTCAGGCGAAAACTGTTATCGCACAGCATGATACAGGTGAATGGACAAATCTGGAGGAACTGTTGCAATATCAGCAAGATGCCTGTGACAAATTAAAAGCCATTTTCGAAAAGCAAACGGAAAGCGATTGGCAACAAACGGTAGTAACAAAGGAGTTTGGCACTAAAACGAAAGCTGAAGCTATCGGAAGAATAATTTCACATACTGCGTATCACGCCGGACAGCTTTCACTCACATTGAAATACGGATCAAAACCCGCATAAATTTTTACTCAACCGGGTCATAAGATCAGTGAAAGCCAAAAAGGCACCTCAATAAACACACATTAACGTATCTCGAACCTTACCGTGACGTTCCCGGAACCCAATGCTGCGGCAAGTCCTTCAGGGTTGTCAATACGTCCCAGTGGCGTGTAGGGGTAAGAAGTTGAGAATGTTTTGTAAAAAAGCACAATTGTCCTGCTGCCGTACAACATCAGGTCGCCATTCCGGATTGTACCGGGCTTCGATGCATTGGTTGGTAACGCATCGGGAAGGTCACAGTATTTCTCATTTGAATTCAATTCCACCATCGTCATCGTCAATGGCAGCCTTTGCTTCAAGGTCGCAACGGCAGGGTTATCAAAAAGTGTCGCTGTAAACACAGCGGAGCCGATTGTAAGTTTCATATTTCCAATGGTATGATCAGTATTTTCTTCTGAGACATCCGGACCGATGGTGGCACCTGTTACTTCATCATCTTTATGACGGCTCGTTATGGATAATACGATCGGTGCGCACAGGAGAATCAATAAAATAAAATAGTTCATAAGGTTGTCATACGAACTGCCTGAAACAAAAAGTCCGGTAGGACAGTTGAATATTAATCAAGACGGGCATCCCGCGTCATATCAAACATTCAGTCAGCCAAATTAAACCTCACAAAAAAACTGGTACCCTTTCCTAACTCGCTCTCGCACCAGATCTCGGCCTGCATGGCGTCGATAAATTTCTTTACGATCGACAATCCCAGTCCCGTCGAGGATTCGTTGCCGGTCGGTACAGCGCTTAATTTTTGATACTTTTTGAATAATTTCTTTTTATCGCTTTCACTCAAACCCGGTCCCTCATCACGGATCTCGAGCAGCGCGACCGTGTTATGAAGGGTGATATTTATGTAGATACTTTTCCTGGGGGGTGAAAATTTGAGAGCATTTGAAAGCAGGTTTTCAATTACCTGGTCGGTGTAGCTCAGGTCCGCACTTATTATTACGTTTTCCGCTATCGAAGTGTGCAGCTGTATTTGCTTCCGCGTCGCCTCAACAACCGACCGCTTGACATTGGCCATTACTACGTCGGAAAAATTTACCCGTTCGATCTTTAAATTAAGCTGTTTCGACTCAATCGCTTCAATGTTCAGAATTTTGGTAATCATATCGCTGAGGCGCAACGTACTTTCCTCCATCCTGGCAAGGTATTGAACTAACTCTTCATCAGCTTTGCAGGTCATTTTGACTAATGAAAGCAGTCCCTTGATCTGATTGATCGGACTTTTCAAATCATGCGCAACAATTCCAATAAGGTTATTTTTCTCCTCATTCAGTGAAATCAGATCTTCGTTCTTACGCTCAATCTCTTCTTTTTGCTCCGTGATTTTTTGATTCTTTATTTTCTGATTTTCTGAGTTTCTGTAGGCCATCGCCGCTACAAAAATCATTATCCCGAAGGCAGCAATAAAGGTGTTCCCGATCCATTTTTCTCTTGACAGCATCTTTTCCTTTTCAATCAGCTCAACGTGCTTTTGGGAAATTTCATAATCCGTGCGCAGATCCGCCATTTTCTGTACGGATTCGATGTTGTTAATACTATCCCGGTATACAATATGATTTTTATAATGCCTGAACGATTCCTCCGTGTTGCCGACTTGAGAATAAAGTTCCGAGAGCTTGAGACTGGACTCACTTATCTGTTCCTTCAACCCGTGATGCCTGGCGAGTTGGAGACTTCTCAACGCATAGTTCAGCGCGGTGGAATTATCTCCCTTTTGATGATGTATATCCGACATGGAAATGAGATATACACATACCGGATAGTAAACACCCAATTCTTCCAGGATGCGTATAGCATGATTGATGTTCTCTTCGGCCAGCTTGTTTTCTCCCCTACCGGCATACACCATTCCGATATTTCCCAGGTTATAAGCTTTGCCAACCTGGTAATCAACTTTGTCGAAAATTACTCCCGACTCCGTGAAACATACAAGGGCCGAATCATAATCCTTTTTTTTGCGGAATGCCTCTCCAAGATTCAGGATCGCTGACGCCAGGGAAACAGAGTCGTCCGATTGGCGCAGGGCGGAAATCGCTTTCCGGTAGTAAAGCATCGCATTTTGATGATTATTGGAATGCGAATAAATACCTGCTATCGCACCGTAAGCATTTGCCTCCCCCTGAAAATAATCTGTTTTACGGGCCGCCTCCAGGCTTCTGAAGTAATCCTCAAGCGCTTCATCCAGATCACCCAACAACTTCTTCTTATTACCCTTTAGGAAATAACCGGTGTATTGATACCGGTTATCCCCTATCTTCTCGGCCAGATTAATGAGTTCCTCTGCGTATTGTAATGCCTGGTTAAGGTCACGCGCCTCGTTGAAAGAAAGATTCAGCAGTAACTCCAACTTTTCGTTGTCGTTCAGGGCCTTTTCCTTATAAATCCTGACCAGACTATCGGCTACTTTCTGATCCTGACCGGAAACGTTAACAAGAGCTAACCAAAAACAACAAATCAAAAAACAACAAACGTTCCTTTTAAAGGGCATGATGATATTCTATGGTTTTGGTTTTGGTTTCACCTCGATCTCAGGGTCGTAGCTATAGATCTTCGGATCGCCTATTTTTAAGAACTGTATTGTATAGATTTCCTTTTTTTCTTTTGCTATCCTGGCCGTATTAATTTTCCCCTGCCAGCTTGCCGCGCTTAACGGAACCGGGTTAGGCTTGAACAGATCATTCTGGGAATCATCAATAATCCCTGTAATGGAGGCTACTCCCGAGTTTCCGTTTATGATCCACGTTATCGTGTCACCCGGATTTGCCGTTGTGATCCCGCCATCCGATAGTACCAACTTGTTCTTACCCTTAATTCCAATAATTGTGATTGCCAGGCTTGCCATGTCTTAATGTTTATGGTTAAAAAAATAATTTGATACAAGTTATCAAATTCCAATTTTAATAAAATGGATGTTCCGAACGATTTTACCTGTTTTTTCCCGGCTTAATGGTTTTTATCCCAACCATGATCTTCTTTTGGATCAGTTCCTGCAATTTAATTGAACCTACCCCCGGCCTACGCGCCCCGGTTAGTATGGATCCACCGTTCATCAGAAGGCCCAACCCGTATAATTCCATCCGGAGTATCTCATTTATTTGATGAAAGAAGTATATTTGGAAAGCTGGTGGTGCTCTTTAACCCGTTGTGACCATATGCCGGTTGGGAAGCCCTGGTGTTTATGTCATCGTTACCTGACCATACCGGGTGGTTTTCTTCAATTCTCCTGTCCAAACTGCAATTTTGTTCCTGATACTGAGGCACTCCAGTCCTTTACGGGGTATCGTGTGGATTCCTTTGACGAGGCGGGCGGGAAAGTCAATCAAAACAACGGCGTCCATTTAACTGTCCGGTCCATTTATACCATCCGTTGCCTGTAACAGGAAAATTGTTTCCGCCGGATTGCCCGACAGTTGCAACTATTTCTCAAAAGCCATCTTTGAAGTTATCGGATGACCACCTTTCAGCGATCATTCCTTTTCCCCAGCGCGTTGACCGATTATAGCTATCAGGGCAACATTGCAGTTGGATGTAGTCCGAAAGCCTCATACGTCAACGGAATTCTGAAAATATCCTTTGCGTTTCATACGTTACAAACTACCTATCCTGATTGCAGAGCGAACCTCGCGTGAAATGTTCATTAAATAATCCGCAAAAGCTTAGTGAACCTCTAACTTAAGCTTAACAGAGAGTTTCGTCTCCTCCCTTTATTTCTCCTTTATTTTGAATTTCATTAGGCCCGAAGAAGGCCAATGGAAAAAATTCATTTATCCATAATTTCTAAAAAATTTTCTATGAAAAAATTGTACCAGTTGCTCCGTACGGGGCGTCAACTGCTATCACTGGAGTTAAAGTCCTTTTTGGTAGTGGCGTTGCTATCGTTTGTTGGCCTGCCGTCGCAAGATTTGCTGGCAAAAGGCTATGTGTATCAGGAAGGAATAGTAGTATCCGGTAATGTAAAAGATGAAGATGGCGTCGCGATGCCCGGAGTGAACATTCTGGAAAAAGGTACCAGCAATGGAACGGTAAGCGATGCGAGTGGTAACTACAGACTAAACGTATCGTCGCCAAACGCGATCCTGGTTTTTAGCTTTGTCGGAGCTGAAACAAAGGAAGTTACGGTCGGTGACAAGTCGGAGATTTCCGTGTCGCTGGCTGCAAGCTCGGTGTCCTTGGCGGAACTTGTTGTGATCGGTTACGGTACACAGAAAAGATCAGATGTAACCGGTGCGATCAGCTCTTTAAAAAGTGAAAGCTTTAACCAGGGGATTGTAACAAATCCGGGACAGCTTCTACAGGGGAAAATTTCCGGTGTAAATGTGACTAGCGCAAGTGGTGAGCCCGGCGCTGCGCAAAATGTCATTATCCGCGGTATTGGGAGTTTGCGTTCCGGAACACAGCCCCTCTACGTAATCGATGGCTTTTTGCTCGACAATTCCTCCCAGGGTTTTGACACCAACCCTCTGAACTTTCTCAACCCCAACGATATAGAAAGTATAGATGTGTTAAAGGATGCCAGCGCTACGGCAGTTTACGGATCCAGAGCTTCGAATGGTGTGGTAGTAATTACGACGAAGAAAGGCAAATCGGGAAAAACTCAAATGAATTTGTCGGCCTCGGCCGCCTGGTCCACCATGTCTAATAAAATAGATGTGTTCAGTGCCGACGAATTTCGCGTTCAGGTACCGGCCGAGGGTGGAACGCTGAACGACTTCGGCGCAAATACCGATTGGCAGGATGAATTGACTCAAACAGGCCTGTCAAAACAGATGGATTTTTCCATCGGCGGAGGGGCGACTGAAAAATTCTCCTACTATGCTTCCGTAGGTGTTCAGGATCAGGAAGGGATCTTGAAAACCAGCAATCTGGAGCGGTATTCAGGGAAACTGAACATGAATCAAAAAGCATTCAACGGCAGGCTGAATGTCGATTATAATCTTACGGCATCTCACACGGTAAATTTACGTCCGAGTATAAATTCCACCATAAGTGACATGCTCAATTTGAACCCCACCATTCCGGCATATACCGACGGTGAGCCTACTTTGTTGACCACAAATGCCTTAAATCCTTTGAAAAGGTATGAGATCTACAGTGACGAGGCCGTCAACAACCGTATTTTGGCGAGCATTTCACCGTCGATAGAAATAATCGACGGCCTTGTCTATAAGGTGAACCTTGGTGTCGACTATTCCGCGACAAACAGGGACCAGCAGTATAAACCTTTTCCGTCTGTTATTAATGAGTCCAATATTTCAAATGGGTCATTGACCACCACGATCAGCTCAAATACAAATAAGCTGGTGGAAAATACGCTTACTTACAATTTGAATAAGAATGCTCACAACGTTACGCTATTAGCCGGGCACTCCTTTCAAAGCTTTTTGGAGGAAGAAAGGGAATTCTCATACCGCGGCTTCGCCAATAACAACATCGAACCTAAGTATCAGGACCAAACCAGTTCAACGACATATCCCACCACGGTGACTTCGTCGGCCGTTAAGAACGAGCTCCAGTCATACTTCGGAAGATTAAATTATTCCTACGGCGATAAATATCTTTTTACTGCAACACTTCGCGCCGATGGATCCTCCAAGTTCGGAGAGAACAACAAATACGGCTACTTCCCTTCTGTCGCCCTCGGATGGAACTTGAGCAATGAAAACTTCATGAGCAACTCCCCTCTCAACAACCTGAAGCTGCGCGCAAGCTGGGGACAAACCGGAAACCAGGAGATTCCATCCAAGATCACGAAAGCCAGCTACTCGGAAAACCGATTGATCACAGGAGCTCAGAGTTTTAACACGTATCCCCTGGATCCAAACGCCAATTCAATCAGCGGCTACCCGTACGGAATTGTCTTTACACGTTTGGCGAACCCCAATCTGCAATGGGAGGTATCTACCCAATTAAATGTCGGCGTTGATTTCGCGGTTCTTGATAACCGCCTGAGTGGAAGTCTGGATTATTTCAACAAGGAGTCGTCCAATATCCTGTTGGAAGTTACTCCGGCTGATCCCGTTCAGCCCACCGCTACCTACTGGACTAACATCCCGGACATGAAGATCCAGAACAATGGTATCGAGTTAGGTTTGGATTACAATGGTAACGTAGGCGGTAATTTCTCTTATAATATCGGCGGTAACATCACCTACATTCAAAACAAGGTAAAAGACTCGCCGTATCAAGTACTAACAACAGGGGCGGCTCAGGGTTCAGGCCAGACAGGCGCGACCATTAATGGCTATATCAACAATGAGGCGATTGGCGCATTCTATATGTTCCAATTTGACGGCATTGGCGCCGATGGGCTCAACGTGTTCAGGGACATTAACGGAGATGATGCAACACTGGACAATGACCGCAGCGTGGTCGGCAGTGCGATTCCAAAATTCATCTATGCTTACCACCTGAATTTCAAGTACAACAATTTTGATCTCGGTTTTAACTTCAATGGCGTAGGAGGAAACAAGATCTATAATCATACCGCCATGAGCCTGTTCACCAAGGCGCAATTGACTAAGTCCAACAATACATCGGATTTTGCCACTCAGTATCCCAATGAGGCGGTATCCAACGCCAATACAGTATCCACACGTTACCTGGAAAATGGCTCTTTTCTGAGATTGAATAATGCAACGTTAGGCTACAGCCTGATGTCGGATAAGATCGGATTGTCCAATGTATTCCAAAGTGTCCGTGTGTCGGTGACGGGGCAAAACCTGTTTGTCATAACCGACTATTCCGGATATGACCCTGAGATCAATACCGGATCAACTTCCGGAGGGATTCAAACTTTTGGGATAGACTATTTTACATATCCTAAGGCAAGAACCTTTTTGATCAGCCTTAATGTAACATTCTAAAAGGAAAACGAACGGTTCTCATAAGTATCACATAGAAAAAAGAAATCAGATGAAAAATATTAGATTCCATAGAGCACTACCGATAACCATATTTTTACTCACATTTTTCGGTTGTACCTCATTAGAGGAAGATATTCTTGACGAGTCGCTGACCGGCGCAGGCCAGGCCGAAGTCGTGAGCGGATCAATAGCGCCCGTGTATGGCCTTCTCCGCCAGGTATGGTTCCATACGTATAATTTCGGACTTCAGGAAGTTGCTTCCGATGAGGCCATCCTTCCTTACCGTGGCGGTACCGACTGGTATGATGGAGGTAAGTTCATAGCCGTTCACCAGCATCTTATGACACCCAGCAACGCGCTGGTCGGGGATACCTGGACATCTATCACCTTGTGTTTGTCGCGAGCGGTTATTGCCGAGGAAAAATTAAGAGAAGAAGTTGAAAAAGGTAATCAGAATGCGCAGGATGCTTTGTATGAAATGGTAGCTATGAATGCATACCTCAACATGCTGGCAATCGACAACTGGGGACTGGTTTTCAAAAAGGATCGTTCAGATCAGGTATCTGAAATCCTAAGGGGTCAGGAAGCGATCGATTATATTGAAGGCAAGCTTTTGTCGGTAGTGGATGTAATGAGTAATAGCAGCAACCCGGGCAGGCTTACCAAAGACGCCGTGAGCGGTCTGCTGGCCAGGCTATACCTGAATGCGGCCGTTTATCGCGCTCCCTACGGAACTCCTGAATTCAGGAAGGAAGACATGGATAAAGTTATTCAGTACACCAATAGTATTATCTCCGGTGCTCATGCCTTGTCTCCCGAATACTTTGACCTGTTCAGCGACAATAACCACACAAACTCCGAACTTATATTTGCGCTGGACCAGCGAGGTGTACTTGAAAACGAACATAGCCGTTGGGCTTATTGGCCGATATCCGGTGACCAGGTTCCAAGACCGGAATTCCCGAGCACAAGGGGTACCGATGCAACGGCAGCTACACCCGACTTTATTCAGACCTGGATTGACGCCTACGGAAGTGTAGATCCAGCCGAAGCGGATGCCCGCTTCTTTAAGGAGAACACAATTATCCCCGAAGAACTTAAAGATCTTACTGGAGTAACTCCAACGAATGACTCGGAGCATTACTATTGCGTACCGGCTCAGGAATTTGAAATCGACAGGGGAATCCTTCGTGGTATTATCTGGGGCCCCAGAAAAGATGCCGGCGGAAATATTATGACTTGCGACGATGGAAAGGTAAGGATATATCCGGTTATCAATAAAAGAACAAGTGGCGCAAGCCTCCGGTATGTGGACCATACGCTGCAGGTTGATTTTACCGCTGAGGGCAGTTTACACAACACCGGTCACCGGTTTTCGAAGTATCAGTTCAGTCATACGGCAACAAATTGCTGTTCGTATAGCAGCGTGGACGTTGTTCTGCTTCGTTTGGGTGAGATTTATCTGATGCGCGCAGAGGCGAAGTTGAGAAATGGTGACATTGCGGGAGCTTTGGCTGATGTCAATACGTTAAGAACTTCCAGGAACGCCCGCCCGGCGCAAACTCCGGAAGCTTTGGCTGCGATCGATCTGGATATTCTTTTCCGTGAAGCGGGATTTGAGTTGTACTGGGAAGGCCTCAGGAGAACCTATCAAATCCGGTTCGGCAAATACGAGGGCACCTGGACTGGCAAGACCGATAGTGATGTGCACAAAAGATTGTTCCCTATCCCTCAGAAAGCAATCGACGGCGCTTCCAGTGAAGAAGGATTCCTGGTGCAGAATCAGGGATATTAAGAGCTGTCAGCCGGCTAACAAAAGAGGCTAATCATCAAAGGTCGAAAGCTACCCTTCAGCTTTCGACCTTTTTTTACCTGATGCAAGACCAAATTCGCATTGGAGTATTTTGTCAAAAAACTATCTTCCAATAACAGATGCCGTGTCATCTTTCAAAAATATCAACAGATGAATCTCATACATAAACACCTTACGTTAACAGCGCTGGTTTGCCTGTCATTTAGCGCTCTGAAAGGCCAGGCACTTAAGATGAACCAGACGCAGGTTATCGGCAGCCATAACAGTTACAAAATCGGTATTGAAAAGCCGTTGATGGACTTAATCTTGACCGACCATCCGGAAGCAATAGGATTGGACTATGCACACGTTCCAATAACGGAACAACTGGACTTAGGCTTGAGGGGTCTGGAGATAGATGTGGTACATGATCCCGAGGGCGGTCGGTTTTCACATCCGAAAGGACTGGAAATGCTCAACGCACAGGGAGTGGAGACTAAACTTTACGATGCGGAAGCCATGAAGCATCCAGGTTTCAAAGTGCTTCACGTACCGGATATCGATTTCAGGAGCCATTGTCAAACATTCAAAGCATGTCTGTCCGATATCAGGGACTGGTCAAAATCACATAGCGATCACTTGCCCATCATCATTACCATCAATCCCAAGAGCTCCGGACTTGACAGCCCGGGTTTTGCAAAAGTCATACCCTTCGATAAAAAAGTACTGGACGCCCTGGACAAGGAGATTCTTGAAATTTTTGACGTTAGTGAATTGATTACTCCAGGGCAGGTAAAAGGAAAACAAAAGACACTGCGAAAGGCGATCGTGGATAAAGGGTGGCCAGACCTTGCCAAAGTGAGGGGAAAAATACTTTTTGTGCTGGATGCGGAAAATGAACTGACAGAATTGTACATGAGCGGCGATGACAATTATACACGACCCATGTTTTCCAACACCAACGCAAACAATCCACATGCTGCTTTTTTTATCATGAACGATCCCATCAGGCAGGAGAAAGCGATAGCTGAACTGGTGAAACAGGGATTTATGGTACGCACCCGTTCCGATGCCGACACCCGGGAGGCACGAAGGGGGGACAAGACCAGGTTTGAAGCGGCTATTCGGTCCGGGGCGCAGGTAATCACGACAGACTACTACCTGCAGTCATTGAGTCCAAACAAAGACTTCGAGATTATTTTTGATGGCAAATACAGCCAATGCAATCCGGTGCTTATCAAGCCGGGGGCATGCGACTTGAAGTAAGCCCAACATTGAAAGCCCCCGGTGATCCATATTTTTTAACGTGGCTCTGTCATTTTACTTACCCACTTCCAAATGTGTACTTACCGCGATCCGGTTCCATGAATTGATGGTGACGATTACCATGATGATCTGAGCGATTTCATTTCCTGTGAAATGCTTCTTCGCATCCTCATACGTTGCGTCGCTCAAACCATGCAGGTTGATCTGTGTGATCTCTTCCGTCATCCTCAATACTGCCTGTTCTTTTTCAGTAAACGAATCCGGAGCTTCTCTCCATGCGTTGAGCAAAAAAATTCGTTGCGCAGATTCCCCGTTCTTCAGCGCGTCTTTCGCGTGCATATCGATACAATAAGCACAGCTATTGATTTGCGATGCACGGATCTTGATTAGCTCTTTCAGATTTTTGGAAATAGAAGATTGAGCCAGGTAACCCTCCAATGCAAACATGGCTTTGAATGCCTGCGGTTCCAGTGTGTTTATGTCAATGCGTTTCATAAATATTGTTTTTTTGTTTGATGGCTCAAAGGTGGCGACCATGAGAAACAAAAAACTTAAACTGGTTTAAGAAACGCTTTTTCTGCGAATTTCGCTCAAATATTCGGGTGTGAAACCCAGGTAAGAAGCAATAAGGTACTGCGGAACACGTTGGAGAAATTCAGGTTGGCTTTTGCGAAAGAAGTGGTATAATTCCTCCCGGGAATGTTCATACTGGAATTTAATCCGCCTTTGGGTCGCAGCATAGGCCCTTTGATAAACACATCGAAAGTATTTCTCCATCACCGGATGCTGCTCCAGCATTCTATCGTATTCATCGCGATGGATAACCAATACCTCCGTTTTTTCGACTGCCTGGATATAAAACTCCGTCGGCGCCTGGTTCAGGTAAGAGAACGTCTCCGTCATCCACCAGTTTTCCACGGCAAACTCGGTGGTCTGTTCTACAGCTTTTGTGTTGACGAAAAATTTCCGCAGGATTCCTTTCACTACAAAATAATTCGCCTTGCAAATTTGTCCTTCTTCCAGCAAGTTCTCCTTCTTGCCAATACTTTTCGTTTTAAAAAACGTACAGATACTTCCAAACTCTTCATCGCCGATGTTGATGAACTTATCCAGATGAGCCTTAAGGGTTCCAGACATAGTTTTTTTAAAGACAAACTTATCCAGATTAACTCTATTTTCCACAATTTCAAATGACGCTTTTGACCTGATGCCAGATAGGGCGCGCATTCCCCCTGTTACCGGAGTGTCACAAGGATTGTGTCTTGAAAGCAATTCATCCCAGCATACTGATAGCTTACTGTTATTTTCCTGCGTCAGGTATCCTGGTGTTTGATTCTTCTGAAACTATGTTACTTCTTGATCCTTCATAGTTCCATTGTCAAAACAATCATATCCCTGCATTCAATCCCATTCTCCATAATGGTAGCTTCATAGTTCATTCTGAAATAATCATGCTGAATACCCGTAATTCTGAATCCAACTTTTTGATAAAGGTAGAGTTGTCCGATACTTGAATTACCCGTGCGGACAATTACCTCCCGGAATCCTCCTGATCTGGCTTTGTCCAACGCATCCGTTAATAAATAAGTCCCGATTCCTTTACCCTGACAATCGCTCCTGACCGATATATTCCTGATTTCAATAGTCTCATTATCCCGCTTATGAAGAACGTAACACCCAATTGTCACACCGCCTTTGTCGATGGTGTAAATTGCCGAATCAAAAATGTACTTGTCCACATTAACTTTGGAAGGGTCGGCCATCAATAAAAGATTATAAGGGATAAGGTCCGTCTTTTCAAGTTTCCTTGTTTTCATTTCATTCATGACAGATTGTATTCAGGATTCAGCTCGTGCTACCGCTACACTTCAGGTTCGGCAACCCATTCGCAAGTGAGAAAACGCCTGCGCGCCGGTTGCCCGCGTTAAAAGGTAAATCTCACATACGGCACGGGAAAGAACGGCTGCTGATAGACCGTTACGACGCTATTCGTCCGCGGATTATAACTTTCTGAAAAAATATTCTTCCTGTTTGTCAAGTTCTGCAGATCCATAGAACACTCCAGGGTACTCCTTTTAAACTCGTGACGATAGGTGATCCGAAGGTCGACCCGGAAGTAAGGACTCCTCCGCTCACTAAACGCTTCGCTTTCCCTGTATACGGCACGTCCGCGCTCTTTAGATAACTCGAGATCCAGGGGCGTCAGGTACGGCCCGCCGATCGTAGTCGCTTTGAGGTTTAGGGAGATAGACTTCCCACCCTTCAGCGACCATTCCTTTCCCCCCAGCGCGTTGACAACGTATTTGGTGTTATACGCGGTATTTCGTTCAATACCGTCGCTGCCCATACACCGGGAGTTGAATAGTGATGATGTCACGAGAAAGTAATATCCCTGGTTGAAAAATCTTTCCAGTGTAAGTTCAAGTCCGTAGTTTTTTCCGCTTCCGTTGTTGACAAGGCTGTCGCGTCCAGCCGGGCCAAAAGTGATACCTGTATTCAATGCCGAGAACGAAGAAGGATTTTGTTCTACCGGAATTTCGCTTATTTCCTGATAATATGTCTCCGCTTTGAATCGAAGGTTTTCGGAAATATTGAAGTCGTACGTGAGCACAACGTGATTACTCTTTGTAAAGCCGAGATCCGTGTTCGTAAGGACGTTCCGGTCATCCACGCGTGTCTGGGTATAGATTGTCGTGATGTGTTGTGCCTGGTTGTGAAGACCATATCCAAGACTGATGCTCTGCCTTCCGTCGCCGGGAATAAACTGCAATCCCATACGAGGTTCCACAGCCCACTGACTGTTCTGATCATAGTACTGCGCATGCATCCCCGCCTGGACGGACCAATGTGAATTGAACCTGTGTTTCCAGGTGGAATAAAACTGATAGAGCGTCGATCTGTCCCGCACATCCAGGCGTACCGTGTCTCTCGACACGTTCTCGTAGTAGTCGTGTTGATAAAGATCCGCGTCGGTCATATCAACCATGACACCGGAAGTCAGTGTATTACGCCTGTTAAATTTTGTGCGGGTCAAAAAACTGGCCGAGTATCTGGTGGTTCCAAACTTAGCTTCATTCCAAAGGTACTTGCTGACGACCTCCTGTTGACCGTTTCGAACCAGGGAATCGTTCTTTAGTCGCTCATGGGTGTAACTGATCCCGGCAACCAGGCGCGCATACGTTTTTTCTGACATCGATCGCTCGTAGGCGACACCCGCTACCCCTGATTTATAACGGGGATAAGCGTCAACATTCTCGGATCCATACAGATTTTTATTCTCCCCGAGGTCTGCCTCGCTGCCTTTCAGGTCTATCTCGCTAAGGCCACCCATTCCGAAGACCGAAAGATTTCCCTTTCCCGCCGTTGGTAAATTGATCTTGAAATTCAGGTCCTGGTACAAAGGCACACTAACCCCTGTACCAAACTCAAATCCGAGTGTCTTGAATATACCGAGAGTGGAATACCTGTAATTGACGAGGTATGATGCTTTTGAATTCTTCGAAAACGGACCTTCAGCGCCAAGTTCAAATCCATTGAATCCCACCTGGCCCATCAACTCACGTTTTTCATTGTTTCCGTTCCTGAGTTTTAGGTCAAATACCCCGGCAGTTGCATTCCCGTACTGGGCGGGAAAAGCGCCCGTCATAAAATCGGATTTGGCAAGAGTATTATTGTTGATCATACTTACCGGCCCTCCGGTACTTACCAAGGAACCAAAGTGATTGGGGTTGGGGATGTTCAGTCCTTCCATCTGCCACAACATCCCGCCAGGTGAATTCCCGCGAACGACGATATCGTTTCGCGCATCGTTTCCACCTGTTGCTCCGGCAAAATTAGCTGCCATACGCGACGGGTCCCCTAAAGCGCCGGCATAACGTTTTGTATCGTCCGTATTAAAGGCGCGTGAACTCACGATCGCCAGATCATTGTTCGTGGCCGTTTTGTCGGAATGGGAGTCTGCCACAATCGTCACTTCAGACAATTCATGGACACTTTCCTGCATACTTATATCGACGATTACTTCCTTTCCCGCAGTGACCAGGATGTTGGGAATTGTCTGGGTTTCGTATCCGATGTAAGATACCAACAGCGTCTGGCGGCCGAGGGGCACCTGTGTGATGCTGTAATTTCCTTCCGCATCGCTAACGGTACCCATCAGTGTCTGACCTTCCTTATCCAACCTGACCGTTACACCGATCAATGGCGTTTGCGACACTGCGTCCGTAATCCGCCCGCGCAGGGTTTGTGTGGATTGAGCAAAGGCGGGATCAGAGAAAATGACGAGAAGGGCTATCAGGGTTTTTACCAGACGCGGTGGGTTTACTTTGACTCTCATGTGTGATTTTTTGGTTCGGGTCTTATACGGGACGCAGACCCTCAAAAGATCGCCATGATAGCTGAATTGAGCTTTTTAACGCCTGAATTGATGTTATTAACTACCCGCTGATGCGAATAACAAACCGGCTGGGGTGAATTGCTAAGCCGACCCGGCAATACTTCTTACCTGTTCCAGGTGTCCGATCACGTCTCTGCCCTTCCCCCGGGATACCGGCACTTCAAAATCAGTGTCCCGTACAGAAAGTTTGTAACCGTTCGTGTTTCCAACAACCTGCGTGATGGCGTTGATATTGACTATGTATGACCTGTGGCAGCGGATGATGTTGTCATCTTTTAGCTGGGATTCAATGCTCTTCAGGTTCATGCGAAGCATTTTTTTCTCCACTATATCCCCATTCCTCCAATAAAATGTTGAATAATTGTCACCTGCCTCTATATATATAAGATCACGTGGGTTTACCTGAACGGATTCGCTGGTATCAGACTGGATGGTAACCGTATCGGACTTACCTGCAACACCCGGTGTTTGATTCAGTTGCCGGATCCTCTCCAGTTCCCGGTTGGCATGCAATGCGTTTCGCAGGCTGGTTCTCAGCATCACATCCCGCTGCACAAACGTGGCTAAAATAACGGTAATGCTGCCATAGGTGAGCTGATTAATAAAATAAGCGTACATATTCTCCCACAGCGAAAGCTCGGGATGAAATCCGGCAGCATGGACAAGTAACGACGCAATAATGCCGATCACAAAAAGCTGCCAGATTGTAAACCCGATATATTTGCCCACTGTCCAGCGTTCCGGATCAAATACCGCCGGGAACAACCTGGGCAACCAGATGATATGAGAATACAGTACTACGGCGATCACACCTCCGATCAGCAACCACTTCCGGAACCAAAACCATTGCATCGGCAACAAAACGGTTAGCAAAACAACGGTAAAGACAGCCAGGCCGATAGCGAGCCAGGTATTCTGCCGGTCATTATTAAGGTAGAAGGGAAAAGGCTCCCGGAGTATCTTCAACATAGGATTTAAGCTGAAAAAAACCGCGTTCCAAGGCAAAGATTTGAGCATAAATCTCAACGTGCTGATTAACGGACCTCCTGACCGGATGGTTACATGCCCGTCATAACCTCCCGGACACATCTACCTGTCGAATAACCGACTGGGCGGGTAACCGAATCGTTTCCTGAAAGCGGCGGAGGTCAAAATTCTGCACCATACGTCCCATTGACTATGTACTTTGTCTGCTACCAAATGAAATCAGCGTTTGAAATTGATTCATCGGGTTTAAAGTCCTTATTCGTGCCGAAATATATCTCGTCCACGTGATAGAACAACAATGCCCAAGTCAGGCTTTGATCGATAATAGTTAAATCGTCAGATGACCCATAATAAAAGCTATCAAAGTATTTAATCAGAATTTTCCAGGGAACAATCATCGCGTCATTCGGTTGCCAGGAAAGATAAACGTTCTTATCTAATGGCAGTCCTCTTTGATAGAGCCATTTTTTAACTTCTTTTTCGTTTCCTTCGAAAATCTTGTACATATCAATTGCTCTGAAAAAGTCCTTCTTGAATGGTACGTCCTTATGTAGATCTGTCTGTGAAATGTAATCCCATAAATATTTTGATGCTACTTTGTCCAGCGGTAGTAATTGACTGAGATGTTCATCGGGAAACTTGTCATACTTCTCCTCAATAAAACGCCATTTCAGATCAAATTCCTTCATCGGAACCACGTGTTCCTTGATATTACTAAAATCCATTTTCATTGATTGTATGCTTAGAAAGCCAAATTTTTTGATTCCCTTTGGGCCTGAAGCTGACAAGTACATTGCCACGGCAGCACATATACTAGTTTTGCGATCGAAAACTTACAGCATATCATCAATTATATTTAAAATCTCTTTATCCGTTGCTCCCTTTTGGTAGCCAACAATAACTTTTTTAATCATTCTTTTGTCATCAAGTATAAAGAATGATGGTACTCCAAATATTTTATATTTATCCCTAACCACATTTTTTGAAACTAAAAATCTATAGTTCAATCCGTTTTTGCTCTTATATCGCTCGATACCCGCAATATTATCACTCCAAGTCTCAATGCAAACTAATTCAAAACTTTTGCCTTTGTAATGATCAGCCAAATTTTTCAAAAAAGGAATAGATGCATGACAGGGTCCACAACCAATTCCTGTAAACTCTATTAATATTACTTTATGTTTTATCTCGCTTAGTGAAATGCTATCGCCGTAAATTTCTTTGAGTCTCCAGTCAGGTGCCGTTGTTCCTTCAAGTTCAAAAGTTTTTGCCTTTTCTCTTTCCCTACCTCTTATCTTAAAATCAGCGGGTATTTGCTGAATTGAGCTGAATTCGAAATCCACCTCATTTGATATTTGTAAATTCGTACATGTTTCCCAACTCGTTTGATGAGGCATTTTTCTGACAAATTTGTAAGGCAAATATTCATTGTCAAGAACCAGCTCATATCTCGAAATTTTACCTTCTGAGTATTTCACAACCGGTTCTAGCCACATGAACTCAACTAGTTTATTTTTAAACTCGATTTCAACTTGAATTGAATCCTGAGATTCATAAAATTTCAAATCCATACTAGTGCTTTCCAAGTTAGCCTTGGTGTATTCTACCAATGATTTGACTTTCATGAAAAACTCAGCCATTGGTCTACTGTGGGCATTTCCTGTTAATGTATCAATCTGAACACTCTTATTAGTCCAGTCAAACTGTACACAATAAATACCATCGTAACACATATCCAATTCATTGTGATTGTCTACTCTTGATGTTGAATATTTTGCGCCAAGATATTTATCTGTTGTGTCAAGGAACATGTTCACAAATCTCTCATGTGTACGGAATGCCAACGTGTCACCTGGCGCACTTGATGATGATTTACTATAATAGGAAGCGGTTTTAATCTCTTTTAGCCGGTTCAATATATTCTCCAATTTCTCCGCTTCTTCTTGTGCGTAAATCAGACCTATAATGAATACTCCTGCTAACGTTAATAATACTTTTTTCATAGTACTATGACCTTTTTGTGCACAATTCCCCGGTTACTACTATCGAATTTCACTTATTCTCAAGCTCAATTCACATTCCATATTTCATTCATCTCCGTGAGCACAATCGGTTCGGCATCAGTAACAACAATCGTATGTTCGTGTTGCGCCATAAAGCCTCCTTTGTTTCCAACCATTGTCCATCCGTCCTTCAGCGATTTAGCATATGTGGAAATTGTTGATATAAATGTTTCGATCGCTACGACGGAATTTTTTTTAAACCTCGTAAGATTAAATCTATTGCTGTAATTGGCGATTTCAGCCGGTTCCTCATGAAGACCCCTTCCAATTCCGTGACCGGTCAGATTTCTGATGACTTTGTAGCCTCTTCGTTTAGCCTCGGTCTCGATCAAAAAACCGATATCAGAAATACGTACACCTCCTTTGATGCTGTGAATTGCTTTATGTAAAATCCGTTTTGATGCATCAACAAGCTCCTGATGTTTGTTGATATCTGCACCAAGAACGAAAGAGCCGCCATTGTCCGACCAAAAACCGTCCAGTTCCGCAGAAACGTCAATGTTAATTAAGTCCCCTTCATTGAGTACCGTTTTATCAGACGGTATGCCGTGACAAAATTCGTTATTGATACTGATACAAGTCCACCCCGGGAAGCCATACGTTAAATTGGGGGCGGATTTTGCGCCTAAATCCTGAAGGATTTGTCCGCCATAGTTGTCCAGTTGCATTGTTGTCATACCGGGACGTGCGAAATTTCTCATTTCCTTCAGTGTAAATGCGACCGCTTCGCTTGCTTTTTGCATTCCAATCAATTCCGACGGTTTTGTTATTGACATATTCTTGTTTATCCGGTTAACTATTGCAGACACCTTTTTCTAACCTGCCCGCCAGGCAACCCTTTCACTGGCTTTGAATAGGCCTTTGACTGCGGTTGTTCAAGAGAATTTGAAGTAACCATATTTGCAGGATTCTTCCAAAAAACACCAGAAAAAGGTATTTTCCCCATATTGTCGTGTGAATGTCGGGTAATTGAAGTGGCAGTGTCCTCCGCTACATTCATTTATTTGAGGAAAAACTATTTATGAGAACAGGACAGGTAATAAAAGAGTTAAGGCTAAAGAAAGGTATCACGCAGGAGGAGCTGGCCGCGAAAACCGACATCAGCGTGCGAACCATTCAACGCATTGAAAACGGAGATGTAGATCCGCGCGCGTATACGCTTCAATCCATTGCAGCGGCATTGGAGGTTGATTTTTCGGTTCTGGCCAACATTGAAGGGGATATAAACGCAACGGATGAAAAAGCGAACAGCAAATGGCTTCCTCTGCTGCACTTGAGTGGCTTGCTTCTTTTAATCATACCACCTATTCTCCTTTGGATATGGAAACGTGATGATGTGAAAGATATCCGCAAACATGCCATTGATGTGATCAACTTTCAACTGAGCATGTCGCTGTACATTCTTCCCTTTGCAGTTTTCTTCGCGCCTCCAATATTGATTTTGTTGGCGTTGTTCAGCCAGGTAGTTATTGTCATAAACGCGCTGAAGGTAACGGGGCATCAGACTTATAAATACCCATTAAGCATCCGCTTCCTTAAACAGGAAGCTTCTGTCTGATATCGTTGCCAGAATTGTCCTGATCGAACGATCGGTCATCCGCGGTACAAAATTAACCGGAGCTTATTTAATCCGCTATCCGTTGACGGCTGTTTGATTCGTCTTCAATACATTGTGGAAGAACAGCACATGATAGGGAAGGGAATTTTGCCAATAATCCCACGAGTGAGTGCCCGGACGCTCGGCGTAGTCGTGGGGTGTCTGATTAAACAAAAGTCTCCGGTGCAACTCCCGGTTGGGCTCGATCAGAAAATCATCCACCCCACAATCGAAGATCAGGCGCAGCTGATTCTTTTTTATCACATCGGCCATGTCGATTACGGAATATGCGGAGTAATCCACCGACTCGACAGGACCAATAATACCTTCAAATGCCTTTTTTATATTGGCCGTCGGTTCGGGCGGAAGTTTCCATCCGTTCATGTCCGGGTTAAGAGCTCCGCTCATGCTTCCGGCTGCGCAAAACAGGTCCGGGTGCCGTGCCGCAAGATATAATGCCCCGTATCCGCCCATCGACAATCCGGAAATGACCCGCGCGTTCTTACTACGGTTTGTGCGATACGTCTGGTCAATCTTTGTGATCACATCGTTCACCAGGTAGGATTCGAATTGACTGTCATTCTTTACCGGGCTATCGATATAATAGCTGAACACTTCACCTTCGGGCAGGACGATGATCAGGTTATACTGATCCGACAGCCGTTGAAGTAACGCAGGGTCTGGTGTTTTAACCAGCCAGTCGCGGTAATGTCCGAAGCCGCCGTGCAATAAATAGAATACCGGGTAGGCAACTTTGCTGTGTGCATACGAAGACGGAAGAACGACAATGGCTTTGTAACTTTTCTTCATCGCCGTACTCCGAATCTCCAACGAGTCAACCTTCGATGCGCGTGAGGCAAAACCAAGTGAGAGTAAAAAAATGACGGACATGATCCTCAGCTTAAATTTCCTTGTCATATTCTTTTTTGCATGCATAGCCAATAAGTTTTTTCGGGAACGCTAATGTGTAGTAGTTACACAATAATAGTAATTTTTTCTTACAGAACCATTTTACCGGACACCTGTCCTAACCGTTCTATGTTTTTTCCAAACAAGCCGTAAAAGGCTCTGTAAAACAATCAGGGGCAGCACATAAAAAGAAAAACCCCCGGATTTCCGAGGGTCTTTGACTAATAATGTCATTGTTGGTTCAGGCAGATACTCATCAAGGATATCTGTATACGATCTGTTGTCGAGCGGATTGTGGTGTTTCTCCAGTTTTTCACATTTCCATCGCGACCGGTATTGATAGTGTCCATGAACAAGTTTTTCAAGCCTGGGCCAATAGCAGTTTCTTTCCAGATAGTTACATATTTCATCGCGCCTTCTCTCAAGGTTAAAATCTCTGATCCTTGTCCTCGTAATCATATTTGGAAAAACTTTCAGAATAAAAAGGCCGGGTTCAGTGAACCTGTACCTGTATTCGAATGTGTTGCTCAGGGGAATCCGGATCACCAGAAGTTCGAAATAGGTTTTTTCCCTCTCCGTGAATTTTCTTTCTTCAAAGCAGTCGGGCGTCAGCGTCTGCAATTCCTGCCCCCGCACTACGTAGATCTTTTTGCCGCGATGTCTTCTCTTCTTTTTAAAATCCTTCCGCCAGGAATATTTAGTGGTGTTTATTTTTTCAAGAATACCCTCGAGGAATTTTGCGTCTTTGCCCCGGGTAAGTTCATCGCGCAAGACAAAAACCCGTTTCCACCCGCGTTGAACGGGTGGACTCAATTCCTCGTAGCCTAACTCCCGGTCCCGTCTCCGAATGGCAAGCAACTCCTTACGAAGGACAATGAGTTTTTTATCAAAAGCCTCCTTCTTCAAACGCTTTCGCCGGCGGAAGCTCCTTATTCTGCTCCGCATTATGTAATCCTGCAATTCCGTGTTATCCATGTTACCTAGTCTTTAGCCATCCTCACGATGCGGGGATGGAATTTTCCCTCTATGCTTACCAATGTGGTCTGACTCTTCATGACCGAATCAATATCCTTATAAGCGTCCGGCGCTTCTTCGGTACTTCCACCGATCAGGGTCACTTTCTCACGCTGTAGTTCCTTTTTCAGACTGCTCATCGTCACCGAGTTCTTTGCTTTTTGCCGTGACATTTTTCGCCCGGCGCCATGTGCTGCAGAACTCAGCGCGTTTACATTCCCCAATCCACTAACGATATAACCTGGAGCCGTCATGCTGCCTGGAATTATTCCCAACACACCTTTTGCCGCGGGAGTCGCACCCTTTCGATGGACAACATATTCATTTCCATCATCGAGTATTTCTTTCCATGCGAAGTTGTGATGATTCTCCACCGTTCGAAGTACCGAAAGCCCGAGCGCATGGCACAGGTTTTTATGAATGCTGTCGTGACATGCCTTCGCATACTCGCCGGCGAGATTCATCGAAAGCCAGTACTCCATTCCCTCCTCCCTGTCAAGGTCGAGCCACGCGAGACTTTTGGCTTCTTTCGGAAGCCGGCATTTGCTCATCGCGATATCGGTATAGTGCCGGGCGATATTCGCTCCCAGACTTCGCGAACCCGAATGCGACAATATCGCCGCATAGTTTCCCGCGGGTAGCTGAAGGGCATTAGGCTCTTCAAGAGCTACAATACCAAACTCCACAAAGTGATTCCCGGAACCCGAACTTCCCAATTGCCGGACCGCCTTACCGTGTAGCCTCCTCAGCAGTTCCGTTCGCTTAAAATCGGGATGATCCAACACGTCATGTTCCTGCTTAAACTCAAGTCCGCCTTCATTGCCAAAATGAGTGACATCACGAAGCGCTTTTTTCAATTCATAAGCCTGATGCTCCACGTAACTGCCAGGCAGATCAAGGATACTCAGCGCCATACGACAACCGATATCCACGCCAACGCCATACGGTATCACTGCGTTGCGCGTTGCAAGCACTCCGCCGATAGGAAGTCCATAGCCCTGATGTGCATCCGGCATTAGAGCGCCACGCACGGCCACGGGAAGACGCATAGCGAGTTCCATCTGCTTCACGGCATTCACCTCGATATGCTTATTACCGAAAATATCTATGTGATCCGCCTGGTCCCGAAGCTGATAAACGCTGTGCGAATCGTCTTTCATCGTTTTTGGCAGAAGCTTCTGTGCCAATATTCCCAGGGCTCTATGATCAACATACTCCCCGGGTTGCTCAAGTATATGAGCGATTAATTTTAATTTCTCTTCATTTGGAGTATGCTTGAAGTGCCGGTTCATAATAGTTAAGGCAAGGCTTCTCGCTACGTCAGACTGAAAATGGATGACTGTTAAGTCCTTTATTGTTAATTTTTGTGTACCCATAGGTTTAGCACCTCACACCTCCGCAGAAGGTGAGTATAGAGAATGGATTTACGTTACACTTGTGTTAAAGCATAAACGAAATCTTCCCAAGCCCGTGCGCGGCTTTTTAATTGTTTAACTAAAATTCTTTTTGAAAGACAACAGCGATCTGATCCGGCAAGTATGCTTACCGTGGCTGTTATTGGGCGATATGTAAACTAAGTACCAACATAATTTCCTCTATTTAGGTGTTAACAAATAAGAGTGAAATGCTGCGGCAAAGATAATTCATTTTTCAGAACGGCAAACGATCGTAGCAAAATTCAGAAGAATAGAAGCCTTCTAAACGGCGAGCCATCGAAACAATAAATTTTCACTCCCCCGAATCTCTCATCAACGAATTTCAACCGATGTCCGCTTCCCCATTCAGGGAATGAGCCGTTGCGATACAACGTAATGATTCACGATTTTGGTCTGCTGAAGGCCCTGTCGGAATTGCCCACCACGAAATCGATGTTTGTTCACGCCGCGGCGGAATTGACAAAATATCTGAAATAGGAGAACTTTCCCTGACAAAAGCGGTTGTTCCTGCAGGCAACTGCTTTTTCATCTCAGGATAGTAGCTATCGGGGGAATATAGCGTTTTGTCAGCCAGGGGACATATGGGAATCCGGAAGGCCGGAATTTAATTACCTAAATTCAAGTTTAGTTGAGAAGATAAATTGATCGACATATTAATCAGAAAAGAATGAAGGCAACCTGGAATAATCAGGTCATCGCAGAAAGTGATGATACGGTAATCATTGAAGGAAATCATTATTTCCCGGAATCGAGTTTGAAGAAAGAGTTTATCAAACCGAGCAAGACGGAATCTGTTTGTCATTGGAAGGGAACCGCCAATTACTACTCCCTTGCTATAGATGGAAAAACAAACGAGGATGCTGTTTGGTATTATGCTGCGCCGAGTGAGCTGGCAAAAGTAATCAAGGGCAGGGTTGCTTTCTGGAAAGGTGTGAAGGTAACCAACTGACGGTATGATGGAAAACTGGCAACCGATATCGGTTGAGGTGTCAAGGGAATTAAACGACTCCGTTAGGCTGCTGCACCAGGCAGCTCAATTTGTTGCCATGTTCAGCAACAGTTACCTCCCCGCCGCACCCGACGATTCGCAAAATTGCCTCTTCTGGAAGAATACACCTGGCCGGCTTGAAAGTCGTCGGCTTGATGATTTTAATATTCGTATGGCTCTTGATGTAAAAAACTTTGAGCTGATATTTGAGCGCCCGGATTCCGTTCAGCGGATTACGCTGGATAAGCGAACAAAAAAAGAGATAAACGATGTGTTGTTGGAAATTTTCCCGAAGGCCGGATTAAACACCGATAAATACAAGCCAATCCGGCAGTTCACCATACCTCACCACGCGATAGACGACGGGATGTCGTTTAATAAGCCTGCAAAAAAATTTCTCGATGAATGGGCGCGGTACCTCTGCAATACACAACATACACTTAAGAATATCGCGACACGGTATGGATCGATATCCGAAATTTGCGTATGGCCACATCATTTCGACATGGCGATACTGGTTCCGGTTGACTGCGCGAACAATGAAACGCGTTCGATCGGCATGGGTCTTGCTATCGCCGATGCGTATGTCGCGGAACCTTATTTCTATATTAATAACCTCGATGCAGCGAACGTCGCATCAGCAGCTTTGACACATCCGAAAGGGAACGTCTTTTGGAACACGAAAGACTGGCTTGGCCTTGTACTTCCGGCAAGTGCAGTGGCAGGGGATGAAGCTGGGCAACAGGAAATGGGTTTGAGATCATTTTTTATGACAGCGTGGATGCACCATGCGGGTTATGTAACCAATATGTAATGAGTAAATTGATCCCCATTATGGAGAAATACTGGGAAATCCGAAACGCCACAAAGCAGATATGCCAGCCGCTTCAGGTTGAGGATTATGTTGTACAACCTGTCGCCGATATCAGTCCGCCCAAGTGGCACCTGGCCCATACCACCTGGTTTTGGGAGGAATTTGTATTGTCAAAATTTCAACCAGGCTATACGCGTTTTCATCCGAAATATTCATTCCTCTTCAACAGTTACTACGACAGTGTGGGTGAACGTGTGTTACGCCCGCAACGAGGTAACCTGACCCGGCCGACGGTAGATGAAATATGGATGTACCGCGCATACGTAGACGAACATATGGGCAAACTACTGAAATCGCAATACGTTACCGGCGAAGTACTTGCCATCGTCGAGCTCGGACTCAATCATGAACAACAGCACCAGGAATTGCTTTTCACGGACATCAAATACATTCTGGGACATAATCCGTTGTTCCCATCTTACCGAAGCGACTTCAACGAGACCGAATCAGGGGAATCTGACCATTCCTACCTGGATATCCCGGAAGGCCAGTATACCATCGGTTTTGCGGGCGAAGGGTTTTCCTTTGATAATGAACACCGCAGGCATACTGTTTTTCTGCACGCATTCTCTATCCGAAAGAGTCTGGTAACCAACGGAGAGTACCTGGAATTTATGGTGGACAACGGATACAAACATCCCCGGTTCTGGCACAGTGAAGGCTGGTCGTGGGTAACTGAAAATAAGATCGATTCGCCCTTGTACTGGCATCCCCGGGACGGACAGTGGTTCCGTTATGCGCTGTCAGGCGCTGAAAAAATCGATCCGCTGGAACCGGTGACTCATATCAGTTTTTATGAGGCGGCGGCTTTCGCCGAATGGAAAGGCGAACGCCTGCCCACGGAGTTTGAATGGGAAACGGCTTCATCCGGTTTTGTATGGGGCGCGCGGTGGGAGCACACCAACAGTGCGTATCTCCCGTATCCGGGCTTTACAAGACAAGCCGGGGCGGTAGGCGAATACAATGGAAAGTTTATGATCAACCAGATGGTGTTACGTGGCGCGTCCGTTGTCACACCACCGGGTCACTCGCGGAAAACATATAGAAATTTTTTTCATCCGCACCTCCAATGGCAATTCAATGGCATTCGGCTGTGCAAAAAATAGAACGATATGATCACGGAAGATATCCGGCAGGCTGATATTGCAAAAGCAGTAGCGGAAGGGTTCGCAAAAACACCGAAGCGACTTCCAAGCTGGCTTTTTTATGATGAAACCGGCAGTAAAATATTTCAGGAGATCATGCGGATGCCTGAATACTACCTTACCGCCTGCGAATATGAAATTATTCAAATGAATAAAGCGGCACTACGCAAGCATGCAGGAGGAGACGGCACACCGTTTAACCTGGTGGAACTGGGAGCCGGTGACGGGCTAAAAACGGAAATCCTGTTAAAGGACTTTACCGCCAATAAGCTCCCTTTCACCTATTCGCCAATCGACGTTTCCGCGTCCGCTCTGGAAGAACTCGCAGACCGGTTACGGAACATTACCGGACTTGTGATGCGCCCTATGAATAATGAGTACAGCGAAGCACTCCGGTTCCTGTCCGGCAGCGAACTGCGCAAGGTGTTTCTTTTTTTAGGCGCCAATATCGGGAACTTTAGTATAGAGGAATCCCAGGCCTTTATAAAATCAATTTCATCTTCCATGCATGAAGATGACCTTCTTCTGATCGGCTTTGATCTGAAAAAAGATCCGCGATTGATACAGAGGGCATACGATGACCCGCACGGGATTACCCGGGATTTTAACCTGAATTTGTTAGTCCGCCTGAATCGCGAGCTGGGCGCCCGGTTTCAGCCGGATCAATTCAAACATTACGCCTATTATAACCCGGAAACAGGAATGACGAAAAGTTACCTGGTCAGCCAGCGGGACCAGGATATTTTCCTTGAGGCTTTCGAAACGCTTGTTCATTTCAGCCGGTGGGAAGTGATCCATACGGAGATATCGCAGAAGTATGACCAAAACATGATCAGGAAGTTGGCGTCACAGTCGGGATTGGAAATCATTGATCAGTATTACGACTGCAAGCATTATTTTTCCAATGTACTGATGAAAAAAATATGATGCCTGGGCTTTCCCGTCTCCAGGCCCTTCGAAGGCGTCGTGAATATTCCATATCATTCCTCCGTTAGCCGTTGACACATTCCGGTATCACCCGGACCTTGCGAACATCCGAGGTAGCGAACACGCTTCAACGGGACCGTTGCTCAAAGAGCTTTGTCATCCATTCCATGTGTAATAAGTTGCTTATCGAAATAATACCGGAAACATTGTTCAGTCAGAGTCCGTCAGTACCGAAGAATATAAAAAGATCCGTATGGATAATATTTTCTATTTGGAAAAGCATCAACAGGTATTCGGCTGTTATATTTGAGCGGCCAAAGTCCCACAAATCAGTGAACGAAACTATCAGCCTGAAAATCACTCTCAACAAGACCAACCCTTCCATCTGGCGCAGGGTCCTGGTTCCTTCATCTGTTACTTTCTTCGATCTTCACCACATCATCCAGATCAGCATGGGCTGGAAGAATTCGCACCTGTTCGAATTCCAGGTTGGTGACTACAAGATTGGTTACATCGACCCGAACGAAGCTTTCGAAGATACTGCCGACGCCGGTGAAGTAACAGTGGATCTGCTGTTGATGAAGGAAGGATTCACGTTCACCTACCTCTACGATTTTGGTGATAATTGGCAGCACAGGGTTGAGGTTGAAAAAATATCGGTGAAGGAAGAAGGCAAGGTTTATCCGGTTTGCACAGAGGGTGAACTGGCTTGCCCGCCTGAAGACTGCGGAGGGATTCACGGCTTTTATGAAAACCTCGTTATTCTGAAAGACAAAAAGCATCGTGACCATGCGTCTGTGAAGCGATGGTCGGGCCGCGGATATGATCCGGAAAAATTCAATATGGAAAAGGTGAATAAGGAGCTGCCCCGGTTCAGATTGTACATGAAGCAATGGCGGTGATCCCCGGCAACCGTTACTTCCGGAATACGTAATAACAATCAAACTCCGTCCGATGGCTTACAACGAAAAACTGGCAGACCGTCTCCGTGAAGCGCTGTCGCACCTTCCGAAAGTGGAAGAAAAGAAAATGTTCCGCGGTGTCACGTTCATGGTGAACAATAAAATGTGCGTATGTGTAAGCGGCGAAGAATTAATGTGCCGTTTCGACCCGACGCTGCACGACACGGTATCCGAAAAAAACGGCTTCCGCACCATGTTGATGAAAGGCCGCGAATACAAAGGCTTTGGCTACGTCACGCCGGACGCCATCAAATCAAAAAAGGACTTCGACTTCTGGATAAACCTCTGTCTCGAATTCAACAGCAAAGCGAAGGCTTCCAAAAAAGTAAAGAAGCCTGCGAAAAAAACATCCCGGACAGTTCTGAAGAAGAAAAAATAAGACCGATCCAAACCGCCGGATCATCGTTGATGGTATCCGGTTTCCGAAAACCTCATAATCATAATCAGTCTATTACGGCATTGATCTTTTGCCAGAGCGCTTCGTCGAATCCGGAAACCGCGAAGTCGGGGTTTTCGGGATCCGACGCATCACCCATCCTGATGACGACCATGTTCTTGCCTGGAAGAACATAGATCCGCTGATCTTCCGCGCCCATCGCTGCATACATATCAGCCGGGGCACTGGGCACTAAAAAACCCGTGTAAACGGTTTGACCACCCGGTACCATATAACTTGTTTTGCCATTCAGCCACCACAAATAACCATAAGCCGGATTGATATTTTGCGAGGTGGTGATGCTTTCATTAAAAAACGTTTCGTTGATAATTTGCTCATCTATCCACTTCCCTTTGTTAAGCGCCAGCAATCCAAACCTGGCCATACTGCGGGTGTCGCTGTGGTATATTTTAAAAATAACGCCCTCGTTCCAGAAACCGTCCATCCCTATTTTGCTTTCCAGTCTGTCGTCGAAATACGTTTCAAACTCCTCGCCACTTGCCGCCGCCACAACGTCCATCAATTTTTGAAAAACGTTGTGATAAGACCACCTCGTACCCGCGTCTGCCAGGTAGGTTAAATTCGCTTTGATCACCAACTCGCTTTCGTCATTGATCCCGGACGTCATAGTGAGCAAGTGCCTGGAGGTTATCAGGTCTTCTTTTTCAATGGGTTCGCTGGTCCAGCCGGTACCTACATATTGGGATACTTTGTTCGAAATATTCAGCAGTCCCTCCTGCTGCGCGATCCCGGTGGTGGTGGTCACCAGGGTTTTGCCTGCGCTATTCCAGGGCCAGGACGAAGTTGATGTATGTCCATCGAAATACTCTTCCATCACAATTCTGCCGTTCACCAGGATCATGAATGATTTGGAGTTCTTTTCGATAAGAAAATCCTTCAAGGGTTGCAGGGCGCTTTCATTCCAACCCAGGGCGGACGGCGACCTGGTTTCCCAATCCGCGCCGGTAGCCGAAGGAAAGTACATCGCCTCATCGGGAGTAGCCGGTTCGTCATCGTCGCTACACCCAAAGAATAAATATGCCGGTATTAAAAAGAGTTTCAGGTACTTCATCATCGGTGTATTAGACTTCCAATTTGTCAAAAATTTTAATCAATACCTTTTTTTGAATCTCCCGATCCTATTTTTCAACCGACGGCTCGCCCAACGGCACTCCTGGGGCCTGTTTCAACCGGCCGCCAGGGTTAAGCGCCCGGTATTTCCCTGAACATCTGGGCTGACGGATTTAAATATTTTAAATTTACAGGAAGCCGGATGGCCGCCGTCTGGCGTCAACACAATACCAAACAATATGAACAATACCCGGGTGTACAAAATGTCTTTCGCCAGTGTTTATCCGATGTATATCCAAAAGGCGGAGAAAAAGGGTCGTACCAAAGAAGAAGTCGATTCGGTCATTTATTGGCTAACCGGTTACAATAAACAATCCCTGCAAAAACAGATTGACGCGAAAGCTGATCTTGAAACATTTTTCGACCAGGCTCCACAGCTTAATCCGAATGTTTCCAAGATCACCGGTGTCATTTGCGGGTACCGCGTGGAGGAGATTGAAGACAAACTCATGCAAAAGATCCGTTATATGGACAAGCTGATTGATGAGCTGGCAAAAGGAAAGGCGATGGAGAAGATCTTGAGGAAGTAGGTTTTGTCTTACCTGGAAAATGATTCACGTTTCCGGCATACCAGTCCGGAGTTTTGTCGCGACTAAACGATCCAAATCTCATCCATCGTTATTATTTCTTCGTTACCAGGTCTTCCTTTGCTGCCCACATGGCAATGTCTTGTTTGCTCAATGCGGCAGCCATGAGGTCGGGAAATTTATCCGGTGTACAGGCAAAAACCGGAATACCCAGCGAGGCCATATATGACGCATTCCCGTGATCGTATCCCGGGGCACCATCGTCGTTCAGGGCCAACAGCACAATAACCTGAACACCGGCTTCGGTCAACATACGTGCGCGCTTCTTCATCTCCTCCGCATTTCCGCCTTCGTAAAGGTCTGTAATGAGAACAAGCACGGTATCCGCCGGACGCTGTATGATTTGCTGACAATAGGTAAGCGCAAGATTTATATCCGTACCTCCTCCCAACTGCACGCCGAACAATAACTCAACAGGATCATCCAGCTCGCCGGTGAGATCTACTACGCTGGTGTCGAACACCACCATCTTCGTTTGGATGGCCGGAATGGATGCCATGACTGCGCCAAAAATACCCGAGTAGATAACCGACGTGCCCATCGAGCCGCTTTGATCGATGCAAAGTACAACGTCTTTCAGCGAGCGTCTGCGTTTTCCATAGCCGATACGTACTTCCGGAATGATCGTTTTATAATCGGGCTGGTAGTGCTTCAGGTTCTTCAGGATAGTCGTATGCCAGTTTATTTCATTGTGTCGCGGCCTGCGGTTTCGCGTGGACCGGTTAAGGCTACCCAGGATGGCTTGCTGAACAGGCTGGGTAAGTTTTTTCATCAGTTCATCAACTACCTTACGCACCACCTGACGGGCAGTATCTTTGGTCTTCGAAGGGATCACCCGGCTTAATGTCATCAAGGTAGCTACAAGGTGTACATCGGGTTCCACATTTTCGAGCATCTCCTTCTCCAATAACATAGAGGTGAGGTTAAGGCGTTTAAGCGCATCCTGCTGCATAACTCTCACTACCGTGTTGGGAAAATAGGTACGGATATCTCCTAACCATCGGCTGACGTTGGGTGATGACGGCCCAAGTCCGCCTCTCCTTTCACCATCATACAACGCCTCCAGGGTGCGATCGATTTGCAGATCGATATCGCGTAACAAAAATCCCGTGCCGTCGTTTTGATCGCCGCCGAGTATCATCCGCCATTTGCGTACGTGCTCATCGTTTTCCATAACTTATTCGATTTCCTTTTTATTAACTCCAAGTAATTGCATGACCACAGGAAGTCCTCTTACTCCACGTTCATGGTCAATCGCGTCATCGAGAGTAGTTATTGATGTTACTATGGTGTCTCCTCCTTTTTTAGCTTTTTCACCGATCTTCCTTCGCTCTGCGTGCGTGAATTGTGAAAACGTTCTTCGCAATAGGGGCAGCAAGGCAATGAACGCTTCTCCCTCCAGATCGCGTACCCAGTCGTTGATCAGCTTCCACAATCCGTCATCGATGATGAGAATCGTTCCACTGCCCTTTAAAAAGCCTTCCACCCATGCCGCGGCAACCGATGGATTACCGGCAAGGGAAAGCGCCAACTGAAAGCGGTTGGCCAGTTCATCGTGCTTCAGTATTTTACCATCGGCCAGAAGGCGGGTACTATAGCCTGAAATCAGGGGCGCTGTATTGTTGTTGTCGCAGATCCGCCTCAATGTCGCGATCCATTCCTCACGCTGCTCCTGTTGATTCAACAATGCGATGGACTCATTGAGCTGATAAAGGTGTTCTGTAATTTTTTGGGAAGCCTCCTCATCGACGGACACGCAGGCGGCAGGTAAGCTCACGCACACGCGGGCGATCATTGAGTTCACAATACCAAGGATCATTGTCTCGTCCGTCTGTCGAACATTTCCATACCGCGATACGGACACAAGGGCCGGCAATACTTCCAATAATTGCAGGACATCGCTGGTTGCCGCGGCCAAATTATTGATCTTTACGATCAGCGCTTCCGCCGCTGCGGGAAGAGCGGAGGGAATCACTTTTTCCAGCAACGCACACACCACGGAAAGTGTCGATGCCTGGGCTGCTTCATGTGCAACCCAATTCGTTACGGCTTCTTCCAGGGTGTTACCCCAGTTTCCCTTCTCGATAATAAGGATGGAATATTCCGGTTCCCATTTGAGCTGCCATTGCTCTTTAAATGTTCCCTTACCCCGCACCTGCATCAGGTGGCCCCAGGTAATTTCTATTAACAAGAGGCGATGCAAAAATATACTTCGTTCGAGATGGAGTTCTTCCCGCAGATCCAGTACCAGTTCTTTCACTCCTGCTTCCGCAGGCATGCGCAGTCGTTTTTGAGACTTTTCAACATCCTGTAATAGCGGAGGTTTGGGAATTTCGGAGGGAACCGCACCAATGGTATCACTTACGATCAGCTCCTCCCTGATAAGCTCCATCAACACAGATTCACCGTTACAGAGTACCGCCAACGTTGCTTCATTTAATTCTTCCAGTCCGGCTTTGCTGTTACCTCGTAATGAAGTCAACGATTCCGCCAACCTGACCGACTCAATAATGTGAGCAACGGAGGTATCCATATTTTTGCTTCGGAACAACCTGGCAATGCGGGCCATCCACTGAACACCATTGTCATCGGGAAATTTCCACACATGATCGTACCATCCCGGCGACCGGATACCCGCGCCGTACCCGCTGGCAAATGTAAGCCGGTTGTAAGTCCAGGGTATCCATGTGGTTTCCACTTTGACCCGTTCAAGGCCTTTCAATAATTCATTGTCGTCTTTTTGTTTTGGCATTTCGGTCAGCACCGGAGCGTGCCATGCTCCGCAGATAACGACAATGTTTTGGAATCCATCCTTTTCCGCCTGCCGGATCGTTTTGCGCATATACGCCTCCCGGAGTTTTTCAATACGGTCATCTTTTTCCGGAAGTTCCATACGAAGTGTTGCCATCGCTTCGTGAATAGCATCGAACACATCGTCGCGATTCATCCGATGCTCAAACATATATTCCCACCACCGTTCACCGTCGTCGAAACCAGCAGCTTCAGCCAGGTAACGAAGGGGGTCGCGATAAACTTCCGGTACCGACTCCGCATTGGAGACGGCATTTTCGGGATCCTCCTGCTCCGTCTTTTTCGTATGTTCAAGCGCAAATTTGTATACCAGCGGAAGATCCATAAACCGCAGGGGAATATTTTCCCTTGCCCCGAATTGAATCGCCTGCCATTCCGGCGAAAATTCCGCGAAGGGGTAAAAGACAGCGCGGTGTGGTTCATCCGGATGGTAGGCCAGGATAGCTACCGGCGGTTTGAGCTGGCTGTGCGACGCCCAACGTAAAAGTTCGTCGCCTTCCGGCGGACCTTCCACCAGGATCATGTCCGGCCGTGTGGTCTCCAGAAATGTTTTCACATTCCTTGCCGAGCCGGGTCCGTGGTGCCGTATACCAAGAATGTGAATACTCATACACCCAGGTCGCGGCAAGCTCTGTAAATATCCTTCCAGTCGTCGCGCGGCTTTATCACCGTCTCAAGGTATTCCTGCCATACAATTTTGTCCTGCACCGGATCTTTGACAATGGCTCCGATAATACCGGCTGCCAGGTCAGGCGCTTTTAGCGATCCATCTCCAAAGTATGTTGCCATCGCTACACCGCTATTGACAACTGAAATAGCTTCCGCCGTACTTAATGTACCGGAGGGTATTTTAATTTTTGTTTTTCCATCCAGCGTTACGCCGGCGCGCAGTTCACGAAAAATCGTAACGATGCGTTTTATCTCGGCTACAGCGGGTGGCTCGGCGGGAAGCTCCATTGTTTTTTCAAAACTTTGTACCCGCCGTCTCACGATATCAATTTCTTCGTCCATGCTGTCGGGTAGAGGAAGGATAACCGTATTGAATCTGCGCTTTAAAGCACCGGACAATTCATTCACACCTTTATCCCTGTTGTTTGCTGTCGCGATGATATTAAATCCCTTGACCGCCTGAACCTCCATGTTCAATTCGGGAACGGGCAGTGTTTTCTCCGATAAAATAGTGATGAGCGTATCCTGAACATCGGAGCCGATCCGTGTGAGCTCCTCTATTCTCGCTATTTTTCCATCCTTCATCGCCTTCATCACCGGAGTCTCCACCAGTGCCTTTTCAGAAGGGCCTTCTGCAAGCAGTCGGGCATAGTTCCATCCATAGCGGACAGATTCTTCGCTCGTACCCGCGGTCCCCTGAATAATCATTGTCGAATCCCCCGAAATAGCAGCAGAAAGATGCTCCGACACCCATGACTTGGCTGTTCCCGGGAGTCCATATAGCAGCAGCGCACGGTCTGTCGTGAGCGTAGCCACTGCAATTTCAATCAAACGCCTGTTCCCGATATATTTTGGAGTCACCTGAAAACCATTCTTCAGTTTTCCTCCAAGGATATATGTAACTACATTTTGCGGCGAAAGCTTCCAGTTAGGCGGGCGTTTGTCGGAATCATTTTTAGCCAATGCTTCCAGTTCTTCTGCGAATTGCTGCTCGGCATGTTGTCGGAGAATGCTCATATCGGAATTTAGTTAGTTTTAATCTATATTATTTTGAAATGCCTGAAGGATTTGTCGCTTCAGCGTAAGCAATCTTGACAACTCTTCCTGTTGATTTTTCCAGTACACTTTTTTTCCTTCCTCAGCAGGTGTAAAAGATTCCAGTTCATGAAGCAGGGAGACAGGGATCAACGCCACAGCGGGCCGGTAAAAGGTCTTATTATACTGATACACTTCATTTGCCGTGTACTTCAGGACGCTCTTAGCGAGGTCCGCACTCCATTCCCTTTCCTGATTCAAAAGCAACTGGATCAGCTCCTGTGGCTTTTCTTTTATAAATCGTTTTGCATACACATCACGATCTTGTTCCGGCAACGACCCGATCAATAGAACCAGCGATGAATCCAGGAGAGACGCATCCCCGTGGTCAAGAAGCGCTTTTATCCATAACGTTTCTTTAAATTTCACGGCAGCTATCGCCAATGCGGGGAGATAAAGCGCTGTTTTCTTGTCCTTTTGAATGAGTTCTATAATTGTCTGGGGGGATGTATTCAGATCTTCACTCAGGAAGGATGGCGGAACCGAAGTGAGCAATTGAATAAGAATGTATTGATTGTCCGAAATGTTTTTATTGCTGCTTAACTTTTCAATGCCGCTTTTAAATAGTTCTTCGGGAAAGATTATTTGTTCATTTACTTCTACCATGGTCTTGTTGATCATGCCCAGCAACGCTTTTCCGCTTTTCAGGACTATCGCTTCCTTCAGAATTTTCCGGTAACCGGTAACGATACCGGACGAAGGAATGGATTTTATTAATTCCATAATACACGAACTCACTTTCTGACTTTTTTCCTTCAGGCTTTCAAGCCATACGAGGTCTTTACCTGATAAGTTGACCCGGGTGATCTCCAGAAAAACAACTTTTTCATTCGCACTTTCCTGTGCCCAGGTAGTTTGCAATAGTTCCAGAGCCTGGTCAGGATCCTCCTTTCGAAGGGCCAGTAAAAGTTCCTTCCGTTCTTCCGGCTTACCCGTTTGCCAAAGTGCAGGGATGTCCGTTGTAAAAGTTGAAAAGCTCCAATGTGGATTAAGCTGGCAGAGCCACTGACCCCGTTCGCCACTCACCTCCAGTATTAGTTTTCTCAGTTCCTTCTTGTGCGATGCAATATCCAGTAATTCGGGAATTATCTCCGGTTCGGCAAGCTGACCACTTCCATGGCACTGCTGAAGCCATAACCTCAAGAGGCTGCTGTGTTCTTCAGATAAAATTGATTTCAAGACCCCGGTCCCCGGAGAAGAGCAGTAGGGTTTGCGTTCAGTGTCAGCGGGAGTATTACTAACCGACTGAACGTTCAGCGGGATGGCACCCGATTGCCGGTACTGATATAACAGGCTCGTAAATCGTAAAAAGTTTTCTTCGCTATCTTGTACATCGGGTAGTTCGACTTCATTAGTGATAAACGATGGAAGATCCGACGCATTTAACGGCAGTTTTGCTGTACCCAACGTCGCACGGTTAATGATATCCTGCCAGTACTTCATACCAGTAATATGTAATGGTCATTTACCCATACCCCCATGGGTTCGAAGAGATGTTCCTTTCCCACGGCAAAAATCTTAACTGGTTTTCCACCGCTAAGCGCCATCAGTTTCCAGGGGTTCCGAAAATTATGTTTTATGAAGACACCATTCCCGTTTTCATCTTTCAGTATCCATTCATTGTTGCTTTTTACGGGGACAATGTTCTCCACGACAACGGGCAAACTATCAAACAATGGGTTGACTGCCTGAATGAGGGAAGCAGCGCTTTCAGCGTCATTCCAGCTTTTTAATCCCGAAACCGGACCCATGGATTTTATACCATACTGCTGTTTTACGAGCGCCCGCATCGGATGCGCTCCTCTGAAGTAACACAACTCCGCATCTATCCATGAACCTGACAATAGATTCACCTCGGGAAGTTGACCTTTGACGTAGAACTGCAAGATCAACGCATAACGTTGAGATTTCGAACCGTACAGCCAGTTACGTTCTACCGTCAGGTTGTCTTCTTTTTCAATATGTTTAGCTAGAACAAACCAATCGTCGCGGAGGCCTGGTTCAGCTTTCACTTCCTCCTGACTTTGTGTGAATCCGATCCAGGTTTTAAGTTCACTTTGAAGCTCCGGCGGCAAGGTTGTTAGTTTCGCGAAGCCTTCCATGGTAAGATAAATTCTGACCAGGTTATCCAGGAAGTGCGTCTGCCATCCTTCCTGGTAGAAATTCACGTTACCGAGCGTGCGTACCATAGCGGCTAATCCCGGGGCTTGCGCATCGACCATACGCCGGGCCATTGTTTCAAAATAAGACGAATCCTTTCCGGGTAGATTCAGAAGGCCGTTACGCACAATATCCTTAATCCATAAAGTCAAATCGTTAATTCCCTCCTCAACACGGCGGGTCCGGTTCTCCTCACGTTTCGTCTGAGCGGCAGGGTCAGCTTTTTTTTCCTTTTGTTTTTTCTCAGTCTTTTTTTCTTCCCGTTCTGTTCGTTTGTCCAGCCATCCGGTGACCCAGTCCGGTTCTACAGCTTGCGCAAACAGTTTTTTATCGCGGGCGTACAGGATGAGGAGTCCTAATCCGTGTTTGCAAGGAAACTTGCGGCTGGGACAGGAACATTTGAAGGCTACATTAGCAAGATCTATTTGTGTTTGGTACGGAAGTTTACCGCTTCCCTGGCACTCGCCCCATAACGCACGATCGCTTAGCTCACGTTTTCCCCATTTTGATGGATTAGCCAGTTCTTTGCCGGATTTTTTGGAAGACTCATCCGGGGCCATGGAGAGGATCTGCTCTTCGGTAAAATTCATTTATTATAACGATAAAGTATCAACGCATACAAGGGACCTCACCAGGCTACAGCTGTACCTTCACAAGATAGGAAGGCAATTCAAAATAGAAAATGCCGGTGACGGAAACTTCCTGCCCAACGTAATTGACACAGCACAAGCATAAAAGATCGATAAAATAATAGCCGCCGATGCGCTGAATATCAGAAGTTTTGTACCCTCGCCCCAGCGTGATCCGGCATGGCCGCATCTCGTGCCTACACAAGAAACAGGCATAGGGTAACCGGCCTGTAGTCCAGCAATGGCAGTTGGTAAAAAAAACTAAAATAATATTGTGAAATCGATTGGTTGCGAATATATTTGCAACCGAACGGTTTCTTAAAGCCGGTCAGAATAAAATGAGACGAGATATTTTCCAGGCGATAGCCGACCCAACCAGGCGCGCTATCATCACCCTTATTGCCCTCCAGGCGATGACACCAAATGCTATCGCCGACCATTTCGATACATCGAGGCAAGCTGTATCGAAACACCTCCGGATCCTCACGGAATGCGAACTTGTGAGACCGGAACAGCGGGGCAGAGAGATCTATTATCAACTTGAGATCAATAAAATGAAAGAGATCGATAAATGGCTGGAACAATTCCGGAAAATCTGGGAGAAGAGATTCAGTCAACTGGACACACTATTAACCACCTTAAAAAAGCCAAAAAAATGAATGCCAATCTGTTATTCGATTTTACAGTAGACAAAGAAACACGTACCATCCACATCAAGCGTGAATTCGACGCCGACCGCAAGCTGGTATGGAAAGCATGGACTACCGCTGAACTGCTGGACCAATGGTGGGCTCCGTTGCCTTATAAAAACCGGACCAAGGCAATGGACTTCCGCGAAGGCGGCCGGTGGCACTATTCGATGATCAGCCCCGAAAACGAAACGCACTGGTGCTGTTTCGACTATGAAAAGATCGACTCGGGAAAAAGTTACTCCGGCCTGGACGCTTTCTGCGACGAGGCGGGAAACCTCAACACCGACTTTTCAAGAATGCATTGGGAAAATATTTTCAGACAGGAAGGTGAAGGCACCGTAGTCGATATCACCGTCACGGTGGATACATGGGAAACACTTGAAAAGATCATCGCGATGGGCTTCAAAGAAGGCTTTACCATGGGCCTCAACCAGCTGGAAAATTTACTGGGTACCTTAAAAAAATCTAACCGATGAAGAAACAAATAGCGCAGGATATCCTGGACTACAATCAATCCAAAGAACCACAGGACCAGGCGATTTGCGAGATCCTCGCACGGGAGATCACCAGGCAGCTACCGGACGCTGAAAACAAAATCTGGCACCGGCATCCGGTCTGGTTTCTGGACGGCAACCCGATCGCAGGCTACGATAAGCTGAAAGCCGGCGTACGGCTCATGTTCTGGAGCGGCGCCGATTTTGACGAGGATGGATTAAATCAACGGGGCAAAAAATTCAAAGACGCTTCCATCTTCTATACTTCGGCAGAAGAGATCAATGTCAAAGACCTGAAGCGCTGGCTCGCGAAGTCAAGGGACATTCAATGGGATTATAAGAACATCGTGAAGCGAAAAGGTAAACTTGTCCTCCTGAAAACACACCAGTAACAAACTGGATCATTAACCACTACTATCATGAAGATCGCAAAAACAATATTATTCTCCCTGTTCTCGCTGCTGCTCATCAACGGCGGGCTCAACAAGTTCTTCAACTACATGCCGGTACCGGATGGGCTGCCGGCGGAACTGCTGAAAGACAACGCCGCGATCATGGAGATCTCCTGGCTGATGCCCCTGGTCGGTTTGGCTGAAGTGCTGGGTGGACTACTCATCCTGATTCCCCGGACACGAGCACTGGGAGCACTGGTGGTGTTTCCGGTTATGGTTGGCGTACTACTCACGCACCTGACCGTCGCAAAGGAAGGATTGCCTATTGCCTTTGTTATCTGGGGATTTTTGATCTGGATCATTTACGACAACCGGCATAAGTATACTCCCCTGCTTCATGTCGGCGCCTGATGTGCGGGAAATGGGAAAGGAAATCAGTGGAGTACTTTTTCTGAGGTCGATCTGTGGTATTCATTGTCAGATTCACGGCCGCGGACCTGAGAACGCCGTGTGTGTTATTTTCGCCAGGCAACGGCTACTTGAGGTCACTAATATATTCTTTGTAACCACTCCTCTCTAAAACATCGCCGACAGGCAGGTCAAAAATATCTTTCCAGGAATCAGGGCCATGTTCCTTGACATAGAATTCAACTATTCTAAAACCCAACCAATAGAATAACGTTTTTGGAGCGTTCATTTCCTCTCCTAACTTTCTTAACGGATCTTCCTGACCCTTATAAAAGAAATAGGGAGCACAACGATTATATACTTCCTTTTCATGTTGCAGATACCAATTCCATTCGTCGTCCGACATCTGCTCTACAGCCTGCGCTTTCGAAATGCTACCCCCAAAGTATTTGTACGCAACAAAACATGAAAAACCCTCATCTATGGTTAACCGCAATGGCGTTCTCTTATTTGGGTCATTCTCTCTTGTGGGCTCATAAATGAAATGGTTGAGCTCATGAGGGATCCCTTCCTGCACCATATTGATCACATCAAAATTAGGATCTAACAGGTCGAGTACAAATGCATCACTTTCGATTCCTCCAAAGCCAATACCTTCCACGGGTGCTAGTATTATACTGATCCTGATATTTTTTGGTGTCCGTCCGGTTAGTAGTTTTATTCCTTCCAGGCTGGCCCGAAGAGTTGAATCAAATTTCACATCCAATAACTTGTTTACTCTGGACTTAACCGAATCGCCACTATTCGCGAAAATATCTCGGTTCCATTTTATCATACCATTATCCGTTGTGAACATGGCCGGGTCAAACAACACTCCATATAGTTTACTCCAAATTTTCAATTGACCATGGTAAACCTTTTCAACTATCATTGTGCTGTCAAATACCCCTGGTTTGTGAGCAAGAATCTGATATTTAAACAGATTGTAGATAACAATGTCATCTATTTTGATACTGTCCGGAATATCCTCCACGCGATCAAATAGGGACAATCCATTAACTCCGGAAGTTCTTAGTCTTTCGTTGCATCCCCACGAAAAAACCATAAGGATGAAGGCTATTGATACGGTTACGACTATTTTCCCCATGCTTTTTGATTTTATTCCTTAAGTTAACGACTATGGCAAGGAACACCAATAAAGTAACGCTTACTAATAAGTTTTTAATCGTAATTTTTAGTGCATGAAGTACCTGTTAAGCGTAGGCGGGAAGCACGATCCGCTAAACCACTTCAGAGGTAAGATTCAAAAAAATTAACAACGCGGATTAGCTAAATATCGCTACTGTATCAAATCGTCGTAGAGCCCACTGTGAGTGCTTCAACAATGCCACCTCATTTCACTCATCACTCACTCCGCAGCGAATCCACCGGATTTGCAAACGCCGACTTGATTGACTGAAAACTTATCGTCATAGCTGCCATGATAACGGCGAGGGCTCCGGCAATCAGAAAACTACCGATCCCTATCGGAATGCGGTAAGCAAAACCGTTGAGCCAGCTATCCATACCAAACCATGCTAACGGCCACGCAATCAGATTCGCTAACGAGACAATGAACAGGAACTCCGCAGAAACGAGGCATGTAATTTGGGCTACGGAGGCGCCCATCACTTTTCGAATACCAATTTCTTTCGTTCTGCGTTTGATAAAGAAGGCGGCAATGGCAAACAGACCTGAGCACGCAATGTAGATGGCGACCATTGTGAGCGCAGAGATTACCGCTTTAAAATTCTCATCTGCCTTGTAGAGCTTGTCGAATGTTTCATCGAGGAAGAAATACTGAAAAGGACGGTTGGGGGCAATTGAGCTCCAGACTTTCTTCAGGACGTCAATGGTTGCGGGGAAATCGGAGGAAGAGAGTTTTACGGCAAAATTGTCGACACCCTTCTGATCCAGCAGGAACATGTACGGTTTGATCTCGTTGCGGAGGTTGGCAAAATGGAAGTCTTTCACCACGCCGATGATAGTGAAATACCGGACCTTCTCTACGTTCGGATCATCTGTGATCAGTCTGCCGATTGGGTTGCCATTGATACCTAATTCGCTTAAGGCTGCTTCATTGAGAATAACACGGTCAAGCGTATCGGAAGGAATCTCACGAGAAAAATTTCTGCCGCTTTTGAATTGCAGGTTCATCACGCTGAGATAATCATGATCAACCATAGAGAAGTTGATCAAAGCGCGCTCCGTTGATCCCTTGGCTACGGCACCGGTTGCCGAGTTTTGGCCGCCCAAGATTCCGTTTGAGCCACCCACGCTTTCAACTTGTGGCAATTGTTCGATAGCCTCACGCAGATTTTGAACGTTGTTATCGGTCAGGTCGTCCAGGTTGTCAATAATCAACACCTTTTCCTTTTCAAATCCCAACTCCTTGTCCCGGATAAAATTGACCTGCTTAATCACCAGAATGGTTCCTGTTATCAGGGCAATGGATATGGTGAACTGAAGCACTACCAGACCCTTGCGCAGCCAAAGATTTTGATTGCCGGGCTGAAACACGCCTTTCAATACCTGCACCGGTTTGAAACCCGACAGGTACAGGGCCGGATAAAGTCCGGAAAGCAATCCAATCACCAACGCGGTGCCAATGATCGACCCCGTCACTGTAAGGGGTTGTTGTCTCAAGGTCAGGATACCAGTGCCGAACTCCTGATTGAGAGCGGGTAGCAGCGCTTCTGCCAAAGCTATGGCGGTCAGTATCGAAATTCCGTTCGTGATCACCGATTCGGTCAGGAACTGATAAACCAGTTTTCCTCCATGCGCCCCTGATACTTTTCTAATTCCCACTTCCTTCGAACGGTTAAGACCCAAACTTATGGACAAGTTGATATAGTTGATGGAGGCTATGAACAGGATGAAGATTCCCACCATTATAAATATTTTGACAAACGTAATGTCGCCATTTGGTTCTAGTTCCCATTTCAGTTTCGATTGCAAATGAATTTCACTGAGTGCCTGAGTATAATACCGGTTCCTGCCGTTTGGATCGTGTTTCTTGTACAGGTTAATAATCTTGGGCTCTACCTGCTCAATGGAAGTTCCTGGTTTTAGTTTGATATACGTAAACCAAAAGTAATTAGCCCAGTTGCTGTTTAATTGAGCTGAATTCGAAGGCAGCGATATTATGAAGTCGAAATGGAAATGGGCTTGTTCGGGAATATCCTCAATAACACCTGTTACAGCATAGGCTTTGTTGTCACCCTCACCGATCTCAATCGTTCTGCCTAGTGCTTGTTCTTCACCAAAATATTTCTTTTCCATCGATCGACTAATCACGACGCACTGCGGTTTGTTAAGCGCTGTCGCGGAATTACCCTCCAGGAATTTATTGGTGAATATCTTCAAGATACTGGAGTCGGCACGGTAACGCCCCTCCTCGTAGAAGACATGGTCGCCGTATCGAACGAGAAATTTGGCGCCCCAGCTGGGCATGAATTTGGTTGCCTCTTCTACTTCCGGAATTTCCTGTTTGATGGTCCACGCCAGAGCCGATGGGGTTGTGGCATCAGGTAAGAAAGTATTATCATCGGTTACAAAATCTTTCACTACCCGGTACACGCGGTCGTAGTCCTGGTTGTGTGTATCGTAGCTACGCTCGTTGCGCACATGCAGGAATATTACAACGCAGGCCGTGTATCCAAGCGTGAGACCTGAAATGATAATGAGGGAGAACATCCGGTTTTTCACCAGCGTTCTCCAGGCGAGTTTAATGTAGCTGTTGATCATCCCATTAATTTTTGTAGGCTTTTTCAACAATCATTCCAAAGCGAAACTGTGAAATAGTGTGTTCGTGAGATGGTGGCGCAATGAACACAGTTCACCAACGAACGAAATTGTGCGAATGCGGGCGAACGCACTGGAGGTTGTTACCTCTTGGTTCTTATTGGGCTGCTTAAGGGTAATAGAGCAACTTACCTTCTCATTGAATTGTTATTTTGCTGAACCAGCATCACAAGGGTATTGGCTGGAGCACCGTTTTTTCCCATTCGTGAAATTTTTCCTTCATCTTTTTAAACCTCTTTTCTTCTTTCAGTTTCAGGTCATTCTTTTCAGCCTGGTCAGTACTTAGGTCGAAAAGATATTCATCTTTCCCTGCCTGGAGGTATTTCCAGTTTCCGTCACGCAATGCCTTGTATTTACTCCGCTGGGCTGTTCGCCAATAAAGTGTTCTCTCAATATTCTGCTTCTTGCCCGTTAAAACCGGCATAAGGTCAATTCCGTCCAACGGAAAGTCCTTATGAGCCTTTGCACCACCGGCTTGAAGAATTGTAGCCGTCCAGTCCATGGTAATGGCTACCTGCCTGGTTACCACTCCGGCTTTAATTTTACCGGGCCATCTGACAAATGCCGGTACTCTTATGCCACCTTCCCATAATGTCATTTTGGATTTTGATAATCCTCCGTTGTCAGAGTATCGTTCTCCTCCGTTGTCATTTGTAAAAATTACCATCGTTTGACCGGTCAGCTGTGCATCGTCCAGGGCCTTCATAATTTGTCCAATGCCATCATCCAGGTTTTTCATCATTGCCGCATAAACAGCGGGGGAACCGCCTTCCCTAAAGTCAACTGAGTCAGGATAAGCGCTATCGGAAGGGCCCTGCCATGGCCAGTGAGGGGAATTGAAATTAATACTTAAGAAAAATGGTTTATCGTGTTTTTGGTTAATAAAATCAATGGATTTTCGGGTCAGTAAATCGGTCAGGTAGCCCTGGGGATAAACCATCGTATCGTTTTCATAAAGATCATGCGTATTGTCCCCGTTAGCACCCCGGTGTGAAATATAATCGGCACCTCCGCTACGGATGCCGAAAAAATAGTCAAACCCGTTTTTTACCGGACTTTGCTGTGGCATAAAACCCAGATGCCATTTTCCGATCAGAACTGTTTCGTAACCACTCTCTTTCATCAAAAGAGCCAGTGATGGTATCTCGCTGGTCAGGCCGTATGCACTATGTAATTTGGGACTAACGAGTGGTTCTATAAGACCAACGGGCGTCCTTGCCGGATAACGTCCCGTCATAAATGCTGCGCGGGTAGGTGTACAAACCGGCGCGGCGGCATAAGCATTCACGAACTTAACGCCTTGAGATGCCAGTTTGTCCAGATTGGGTGTCTGGTACTTTGTTTGTCCGTAACAACTCAAATCACCGTAGCCCATATCATCGGTCATGATATAAATGATGTTTGGCCGCTGTGCCATTCCCTCTATATTAAAGAGAAGAACAAGGCAAAGAAGCAACGGATACCTGCTGAATACATTTACTGTCTTGGATGTCATGGCCTGTATATTTAATTCTCAAGTCTGAAATTTTCGATTGCTCTCTTCCGCGCGAATGCCTGGCTTAATCCTCAAATACGATTTCATCCGGTTCTCCCTTTGGATTATACTTGAAGTGAATAATGTTTTCTTTGTCCGAAACAAAGAACGTGCTGTCATTGATGGAATAAAGATCGAAGTTACCCTGGTAAGGAATATTCAGGATCAACCTGCCGCTACTTCGCTTAATTGTCATAGGGTCTCCGTTGTTGTCGTAAAATCTTTCAAACTTCGCAGTTGATGCCGGATCCGGGGTATACATAACCGGCTTTTGCGATACCTCTGTCCTAAATGGAATTAACTTACCCGGCTCTGTTGTACTCTCCTCCTCACGGGCATTCAAGATCAGCTTAACGATTTTTTTAATCTCGGCCCAGTCTACAGTCTTTGGTATAAACGTGTCGGCCCTATGGACAACGATCAACTCCTGCTTCGGAAAGATCATCATGATATGTCCGCCCCATCCCTCCGTCGCATACATATCCATTTCCGGATAAGTGGACCAACAGTAACCGAAACCGACCCGCTCCTTCTTAGGTGCGTATGATACGATACTCTCTTTTACCCAGGTTTCCGGAACAATTTCTTTACCCTTCCATATACCGTTACTCAAATACAATAATCCAAATCTTGCCCAGTCGCGTGAAGACATGTTCAGATGATAGGCAGGATGTAATGATATTTTTTCGTTAATATAAAATCCATCCTCCTTTCTGAAATCTTCCATATCCAACGGCCCGGTAATCTCGGTGATGAATGCTTCCGACAATTCTCTTTTTGTCTGATGTGTAAAAATTGTATTCAACGCATTGTAGTTCCAGTTATTATAAACCCAGCGGGTGCCGGGTGCGTCCGACCCTCTTTTTGGAAGAGCGCCACCTCCTGAAACCGAAGGAAGATAAATTCCCGAATACCCTGTGATCAACTCCTTTATAGTGGCTTGTTTTTCAACGTCGGTAAGCGGTGTGATTTCATCAATTCCGAGTTCCTGAAGTGTACTGGACAAATTGATCATTTTTCTTTTTTCGTAAATACCGATCAATGCCGTCAATGTACTCTTTCTGGCGGAATGAAGTAAGAATCGTCGCGAGGCATCGCCCCAGGCCTGTACCACCACTCCTTTATATATAATGAGTACGCAGGAAGATCCGGCCTTCTCAGCCTGTGCTCTTGCCGTTGTCAATTTTGATGAAGACCATCCGGCATCCTCCGGGGTTCTGTACTGTAGCCATTCCTTTCCCGGGAATGTTTCCGGCGCCGGCAACCGCTTATTCCGCGGTGTGCCCGAAACGAATAACAGAATTACGATAATTATCCCGAATCTCATGTCATCTGGTTTGGATATCGATCAACGAATCCTGCTGTCAAGAAAACCCGGATCCGGTTTCCCCATGCCACCCGTCGCCGGCCAAGTCACTGTCGTGCGCAGCAAAGATAGGTATTTTGTATGCGCGCGCGGCCGCCAATGTCCGGCAGACTGACACTCAGAGTGCTTTCCGGAGGAGAAAAAATATTTTTTTTCAATCGTGTGAACAAAATACCAAAACTATCGTTTTTGATAGTATTACTATTATTTCTGAAAGTATGGCTATTTTATCATTCCGGCTCAGTGAAAACCTTTACCTCCGCGACCCACAGGCTACCGAACTGGGGCAGAGCATCATCAGCAGGGGAATCAAGTTGTTCGACAAGCTTGGTTTTGAAGAGTTTACGTTCAAAAAACTCGCATTGGAGATAGGTTCGACGGAAGCGTCTCTTTACCGCTATTTCGAGAACAAACACAAGTTCCTCATCTATCTTATCGACTGGTACTGGACGTGGCTGGAATACAGGATTGACTACCATATTAATAATGTGAAAGACCCGAAGGAACGGCTGAAAATATGCCTGACCAAGATCTCGGAAGAAAAAACGATCGACCCGGAAATCGCCTATGTGGACGAACGCGCCCTCGAGCGTATTGTCGCGGCGGAGTTTGAAAAGACGTTCCTCACGAAACAGGTGGACGCCGATAACAAGGAAGGGCTTTTCCTTCCGTATAAATCGCTGTGCAGCAAGATCGCTTCGGTCATTAAAGAAGTAAGCCCGGCATATGAGTTCCCTCATTCGCTGGCAAGCACCGTGCTACTGTCGGTAAAACACCAGCTCTATTATGCCGAACACCTCCCGACATTATCGGATATAAAATACGATCCGAAAAAACAGAATAAAAAACTATATGGTTTCCTGGAAAGCCTGGTGTTCAAAACCATCGAAAAGTAGAGCGGCATGACCAACAACGAGATCATTTACCTTTTACGCGAAGCCGCCCTTTCCCTCAGGCACGACTTCGATCCTGAGCGCCTGCGGCTGGTAGACAGTAATCAACGCGACTACAGCCCCGCCGATTTTCCAGAGTTGAAACGGGACTTCATCGAGGCAGGCAGTAAAATAAACCTGTTGGTGCTCGACTACACCATACCCAAAGAGGGATTCGAAACGTTCCTGGATGAGTCAACGGAACCGGTATTGTTTTTCAGAAAGGAAAACGACTCGCTGCACCCGGTCCTGGTCCAAAAAGACAAACATTCGATACAGGTGTTGTATCCCCGGAACAGCGATCGGCTCCACACCAGCGATCCGTGGTTAATGGACGAACAGCAAGCCGTCACCTGCCTCGTCATCCTTCCCTACAAGAGCATCGTCAGCGACTACCGTTCCGAGGACGGTACATTCGAAACGATGTCTCCCATAAAACGATTGATGCGCCTGCTGTCAACGGAAAAAAAGGACATCGTCTATATTCTCCTGTACGCTGTCATTATCGGGTTGATCGGACTGATGCTTCCCATAGGGTTGCAAAGTACGGTCGAACTCATCTCCGGCGGCGTTGTCTTCAGTTCGGTGTATGTACTGATCGGCCTGGTAATTATCGGTGTGATCGTTACCGGCGGACTGCAGATCGTTCAGATCACCCTGGTGGAATACCTGCAGCGGAGAATATTCACCAAGGCGGCTTTTGAATTCGCGTTCCGCATTCCCGTATCCGTATGGAAGCGCTCATGAACGCGTACGCACCTGAATTGATCAACCGCTTCTTCGATGTAATCACTCTTCAAAAGGGATTACCCAAATTGCTGATCGACCTTTCATCCGGCGCCATCCAGATCTTCTTTGGCCTGGTGTTACTATCCCTCTATCACCCATTCTTTGTTTTCTTCAGCATCCTCCTTGTGCTCATACTGGTATTGATCTTCTACATTACCGGCCCCCGGGGATTGAGTTCGTCGCTTAACGAATCAAAATACAAATACAAAGTGGTGCAGTGGCTGGAGGAACTTGCCCGGACCATCAATTCATTTAAACTGGCTGGTAACACGGACCTTCCCGTAAAAAGAACGGACTATGCGATCAGCAGCTACCTGAAATACCGTAAGGCGCACTTCCGGATGCTCATCACCCAGTACTCCTTTTTTGTGTTCTTCAAAGTAGCTGTTACCGGCGGCCTGTTGATCATGGGCACCGTCCTGGTCATCAACCGGGAAATAACACTTGGTCAGTTCGTCGCTTCCGAGGTCATTATCATCCTCGTCCTCAATGCCGTGGAGAAGATGATCATGTACACCGACGTGGTGTACGACCTGCTGACCGCTGTCGATAAGGTTTCGCATGTTACCGACCTTCCTATCGAAAGACCGGGCGGATACGATTTCCCCAAGCGCGATACGGGCAAAGGCTACAGTATCGAGCTTGATCACGTGCGGTATACATACGCGGGAACTTCGGTGCCCGCTCTCAGCGACGTGAGCATACGCATCCCGTCAACGGAAAAGGTTTGTATCGCGGGGTCCGGGGGTAGTGGAAAAACTACGCTGACGAACATCATCGCCGGACTGTATACCGGATATGAAGGTGGTGTGTCGATCAATAACCTGGCGCTTCGGGACCTGGACATCTCGCACTTACGGAACAAAGTCGCCAAGAACATTTCGCAGGACGATCTGTTCGACGGTACGATCTACGAGAACATCACCGTCGGTAAGTCGACAGCCCGGGTGGACGAAGTTATGGAAGTTATCGAAAAAGTAGGGCTGAAAGAAAGTATCATGGCGATGCCGGACGGGCTCGGAACGCATATCCTGAGCGGTGGAAAAGGTTTGCCAAGCTCGGTCGTACACCGGTTGATCCTGGCGAGGTGCCTGAGCAAAAAGCCGGAACTCATCATCCTGAACGATTTCTTTTCGGGCCTGAGCAAAGCAGACAAACTTCAGCTGATGCACTGCGTGATCAATCCCGAAAGTTCCTGGACACTTTTGGCCGTCTCCAACGATCCGCTGGTCATGGCTGCATGCGACCGTGTTATCGTCTTCGACGGTGGTAAGATCGTCGCGGACGACACCTATCCCGCTTTGCTGAAACAAGGTATTATCAACCGGTATTTTGAATGATATGTTAAAGTTATCCCATCACTCCATCGAGAAGGAACTAAAGTACGATAGCCTGTACTCCCTTCGCGCGTTGCGGACACCGCAAGCCGGTAAGATTCTGGCCAAGTGGCTTGTCGCGCTCAGCGGTCTGTTCGTGATCGTACTTTTCCTTCCCTGGCAACAGAACATCCGGGGCAGTGGAAATGTAACGGCATTAAACCCCATGAATCGTCCTCAAACCGTCGAGGCTGTGATCGCCGGCCGGATTCAGACATGGTATGTACGCGAGGGAGATCTCGTTCACAAAGGCGACACGATTGTAACGATCAGCGAAGTGAAGGAGAAATATTTCGATCCCCAGTTGCTGTCGCGGCTGAGACAACAGATCGAGGCAAAAGAAAGCAGCCTTGACTCCAAGGACAAAAAAGCGGAGGCGCTTGAGCGGCAGATCCGTGCACTTCGTGAGTCGATGAAGATCAAGATCGAGCAGACTCAATCGAAACTCCAGGCTGAGCAGGTCAGGTTTCAGAACGCGGAGAATCAATACCAGCGCAACAAAAAATTATTTGACGCCGGAAATATTCCACTCACCAAGTTCCAGGAGTTTGAGTACAAGTACCAGGGAAGCAAAGCGGATTACCTGAACGCACAGTTGGAACTGGGACAGGTTGAAGCGGAATACCTGGATAAGATCAGCAAGGCGGAGTCGGATTTGAACAATACGCGGGCGGAGGCATTCGACACGCAGGCTGAGATCGCCAAAGCGCGGAACGAATTTGTGAATACGGAGATCCGCAATGAGCAGTACCAGATCCTGGCTCCGCAAGACGGATTTATTGTAAAAGCCATGAAGGCCGGTATCGCCGAAACCATAAAAGAAGGGGATGCGATCTGTACGATCATGCCCCAGGCATCCGACATGGCAGTCGAGATGTATGTGAAAGCCATGGATGTACCGCTCATCAGCAAGGGACGCAAGGTACGTGTTCAATTCGACGGTTGGCCGGCGCTGCAATTTTCGGGTTGGCCCAGCGTATCCGTTGGCACATTCGGGGGCGAAGTACAGGTTATCGATTATGTGAATTCCAAACCCGGTGAATTCCGGATACTGGTCGTTCCGGACAAGCAGGATGAGTCATGGCCGGAGCAACTGCGTATAGGCAGCGGGACGAAAGGTTGGGTAATGCTTCAGGATGTTCCCGTATGGTATGAACTGTGGAGACAGCTCAACGGGTTTCCGCCAAGTTTGTATGCCGCACCACTGGACGAAGCGGTCGCGGATACTCCGGCTAAAAAATAGATTGTTGTTAACAGGTTTCCGATCATTTCAAAACGTATGAGGCTGGTTCGAGTTATTACATGTATGATGTTACTGATTCAATGGGAAGTTGCACGCGCACAAACGGAGGCTACCGTTGATACATTGTTTACGCTGCCGGATTCTGTTAAACCCTTTACGATCGAGAACTTCTACCTCCTTGTGATACGGAATCATCCTATCGCGAAACAGGCGGAGTTACTTTCCGAAAACGCAAAGCAGGAGATCCGCATGGCGCGGGGAAACTTCGATCCCAAGATCGAGATGGAATTCCTTTCCAAAAATTACAATGACAAGGAATACTATACGGTAGCAAACGGGTCGGTCAAATTTCCATCGGTATTTCCGCTGGATCCTTCTCTTGGCGTGGAGCGGAACACGGGAACATATCTGAATCCCGAGCGCTATATCGACAATGAATTCAACTACCAGCAATTCTATGCCGGTGTGTCTATTCCATTGGGCCGGGGACTTATTACGGATGAGCGAAGGACTGCGCTGCGGCAGGCCGAACTTTTCAAGGAGATAACGGAAGCCGAACAGGTGAAGCTGATCAATAAACTTTTGCTGGGTGCCGCCAAGGACTATTGGCAGTGGTATTACGCGTATTATAATTACCGCCTGCTGAACCGAAGCGTGAACCTCGCCGGGGAGATTTTCAGAAGGGTTAAAATGAACCATGAATTCGGCGAAGCATCGCCCATAGATACCGTGCAGGCGAAGATCAACTGGCAACAACGCCTTATCGAACAGCGCGAAGCGTTGCTCGAATACCAGAACAGCGGTATAACCCTTTCCAATTCCCTGTGGGATAGTCTGGGTAATCCATTGGCGTTGGATACGAAGTGGGCGCCGGTCCTGCAGCCTGAACCGTGGATTATGACGAGCGATGTATTGCAGGAACTGTCGGAACAGGCCAAACAAAATCACCCCGAGTTGCAAAAGCTTACGATAAAGATCAGGCAGCTTGACGCAGACCGGAAGCTCGCGACCGAATACCTCAAACCGCAATTGAATCTTAACTACTATTTTCTCAACCAGCCTTTCGATCCGGAATGGAACACGGCTTTCCGTATAGGCGAAGATTACAAATTTGGCGTCGACTTTTCTTTTCCGCTTTTTCTAAGGAAAGAACGGTCAAAACTGGCGCTGACGAGGCTTAAGATAGCGAACACGAAATATGATCTGACTCTTTCCGAACGGGAGATCGTCAATCAGCTGAACATTACCTACAATGAACTGATCAATATCCGGTCCGTGATGGATCAGCAACGCGACATGATGATGAACTACGACCGGCTGCTGCGGGCGGAGATTCTCAACCTGGAACAAGGTGAAAGCGACCTGTTCAAGATCAACATTCAGCAGGAAAAACTGATCCAGTCCCAGTCCAAGTGGCTGAAACTGGTGGCCGAGTTTGAAAAACAAAAAGCGTTTTTATACTGGGCCGCCGGAACGAGGAACCTGAACAAGGTGTAGGTCGTAACAGTCTGCTTAGTATTTTGTTAACATACCGTGCACCTGAACGAACGCAGCAGCAAGGGTACACGGTCCGGTTAAGAAAAAACATTCTAATTTAAATACCATGAAAGTAACCTTTACGCTATTGCTTTCCCTACTCCTCTCTTCCGTTCATGGGCAAATCAATCCGGCCGATACGCTGGTCCGGTTGGAGGAATTCAAAACAGAATTGCTTTCGCTCCGGGCCGATGTCGACAATATCCGGATCAACTTGTCGAAGTCTGAGAATCGTTTCAAGAGTGGCATTGCTGTGGCAACATTAGGGTATTCAATAACCATCGCCGGTGGGCTTATGCTCGGGAGAAAGTACGACAACCTCGGTAAAGGGCTGCTCATAGCAGGCGGCGCCACAGGGGTCACGGGGACCATATTGATGGTAGATGCTTTTAAATTCCTGGGCAGGGCATCGCGGAAACGCACTCCGTAACGGTCAGCGATCGAGCCAGGCCTTGAATTCATGTATTCGTTCACGGCTTACGGCCAACTCATGTTCACACGGTTGGTTCAGCCGGACCTCCACTTTTGAACTGATCAGTCCTTTCACCTCGTGTACGGAATCGAAATTGACGATGTACTTCCTGCTGATCCGAAAGAAGTGCTGAGGATTGAGCATATCTTCCAGTTCTTCGAGTGTATGGTCGATTAGCGCTCTCTTCCCATCCCCTTTACTCACGAGATAGGCATTCTTACCATCGGCAAAGAAGTAAGCAACGGTATGGGCAGGCTTATACTGCAATTTATTTCCGGACTTGATCAGCAGCCGTTGCTTGAACTTGCTGTTCGCCGTGCCAATGATCGCTTTGAGGGCATGGATGTCCGCGTCAGTCAGCCGGGCGCTTTCCGGATGGTAAACCTTCCTCAGCTTTTCGATAGCCGAACAGAGTTCCTGCGACTGTATCGGTTTGAGCAGGTAATCGATACTATGCTGTTTGAACGCCTGCAGGGCATACTGATCAAACGCCGTCGTGAAAATGATCGGCGACTCGATCCTCACCCTGTCGAATACTTCAAAACTCTTCCCGTCGGCAAGCTGAATGTCCATGAACACGAGGTCGGGTCGTTTCCCGGACAGGAAATAAGAGACAACGTCCTGCACCGAATCGAGCTGCTGCACAACCTTGATCGACGGGTCGCAGTTTTTGATCAGGGTTACCAGGCGCTCAGCGGCCTCGACTTCATCTTCAACTATAATAGCTTCCATACTATTTTCATACTATGTGGCTTCGACCTGCACGAGCGGTACCTTGACGATAAACTCATGCTGCGTTTTTATTATCTCTACCGGCTTCGCGCTTAAAAATTCATAACGATTAATAATGTTCTTCAACCCTACATAAGCCGACGGCTCCTTCACATGTTTCTCCTGCAGGTTGTTAGACACGGTGATCGAATCGTTGAGCGAGGTGATACTGATCTTGAGGGGCGACTTACCTGAGACAACATTGTGTTTGATGGCATTTTCGATAAGCATCTGCAACGTAGCAGGGGCAATGTGGAACTTATTGACATCAGCGATGATATTCCTGACGATGAAGATATTTTCCCCGAAACGGATCTTCAATAAATAGAGATAAGAGTCTATGAAATCCAGTTCCTCCTGGAGGGAGACGATATTACGTTCCTGGCTGTAGAGCAGGTAGCGATACACGTTGGAAAGTTGAGCGATAAATTTTGCCGACGTGTCCGCGTCCTTGTAAACCAGGTTTGACAACGCGTTTAGGCAATTAAAAAGGAAGTGCGGGTTGATCTGGCTGCGAAGAGCCTCCAGCCGGGCTTCAATGCTGTCTTTTTTAAACTGTTCGGCGCGTACCTCCGCGTGCCTGGACTTTTGTACAAAAAAGTAGATTGCATTCAAACAATGGAGGAAAAGGTTGACGCGGAAGGCGAACGCGACAACCAGTTTGAAGTGCTCTGTATTCCATGCCATGTCGCGACCCAGCACCGTATATACCACCACCAACCCAACAACAGCAGATACAACACAGGCGAGCTGGCTGATCAAAAAAAGAATGATCAGTGGATGTACTTTTCTTCCGACGAGGTCGGCAAGTCTCTCCTGGCGGTGCTCGACCAGCCGGTTCAGTTCCCAGACGACGAGAACGACAACGAGCAGCAACAGGAACAAAATGCCATTCGGGACGGGGAATTCAAAGAGCTTGTCTCCGATGACCAAAAGAATGTTGAGCAGAGAATAAGCCGAGAGCAGGATTATAAAAACGTACCTGTATTTACTCCGGAACATGCTTTGGCGATGTTAAAATATATTTCACTGTTTTCAGAAACAGAAGTCCATACCCTGTTAACAAGGTATGGACCTGATTGTTTCTTTGTTATGTTTAATCCGGTATCAGCACACGGTCAATGGTGTGGATCACGCCGTTGGTAGCCAGCACGTTCAACAGGGCGGCATTGGTGCTTAAGCTGGCAATGTTGCCACTTCCATCGGTGATCGTCTTGTTCGTCGCACTGATGGTTACATTTCCGTTGAGTGTCGCCACGCTTCCATTGGCGAGGTCGGTGGAGAACACACGGGCGCCTACAACGTGGTGCTGGAGGACGGCAGTCAGGGTCCCGAGCGGGATGTCATTCACTCCGTCAACTTCCAACGCCTCGTATAGCTGTTGAAAAGCGGCGTCAGTCGGTGCAAATACTGTAAGGTTCGCGTCACCGTTGCTTACTGCGGCCAGCAAGTCAGTGCCTGTGCCGCTGGTCCGGGCCAAAGCCACTACCAGCTGTGTAAACTGAGGGGAACTTGCCGTCGAAAGGTCTGTAGCGATACCGGCTATCGTCTTTGACGGTGGAATGAGTGTACGGTCGATCACATGAACAACGCCGTTGGATCCGAGTATATCGGTAGCTGTGATCTTCGTTACGCCGTTGATAAATACCCCGGCGGCTCCGTTATTGCTCAGGTAGAAGGTCCCTCCCAACGTGGTGATAGCAGCGCTTCCGGAAGGAAGCTCGGCGGCGCGCACTTCGTCATCTATGACGTGGTAGCTCAATACGGCGGTAAGTGTAGCCTTGTCCGGCAGCGTGGTAATTCCTGCGGCGGTAAAAGCATCGTTGGTCGGCGCAAAAAGCGTAAGTTTCTTTCCGGATGGGCCGTTGCCGAGCAGTGTTTCCAGGATCGATTCGTCCGCCGCCTCTACCGCCGCGATCAGCGTGGTAAAGTTCTTGTTAAAATAGGCCGGCGCCACAATAGTTCCCACCACGGGGGCTATGGATGGCGGAACCAGCACGGCATCAATCACATGTACCACGCCGTTCGATGCTTCAACGTCGGCGGTCGTTACATTCACCGTCCCATTAAGCCTCACACCACCCGTTATAGTTACGGCGATATCCTCGCCATTGGCTGCTTCGACATTTCCGTTGGTCAGCTGGCCGGATGTCACTTTCCCGGATGTCACCACGTGATATTGAAGTACGTTCTTCAGCACATCTTCGGGGATATCGTTTAAAGATGTCTGCCCGATTGCCGTGAGGAGGTTTGCAAATGCCGTGTTGGTGGGAGCGAACACCGTGAACGATCCATTGCCACTGAGTGTCGCTACGAGATCGGGATACTTGGTGAGCGCTGTAACCAGCGTCGAAAGATTGCTGTTACCTTGCGCGATCTCGACGATTGTCTGGTCCGGCTGCGACGGGGAATCGTCGTCGTCATCACAACCTGAAACGAGTACCAGCGACGTGGCTACAAGAAGCGCCGTGGCGATCCTGGTCCATGCGGAACGCCATACATTTTTTTGAGTGATCATTTTCATACGTGTTGAATGTGGTTTGTTTAAATCGATAACCTAACAACCGCCGCGACCGCCGTTTGGATTAGCGGTCCGGAGCATGCAACCACAATCATTGGTGCGACTGGTAAATTTCGGGGAGTGAATGGAGGTATGATTTAAATCAACTTCGTTTGAATTGTAACAAAAAAAGGTTCTTATTTCCCGGTAGCTGTCGCCTGTAATCCGTTTTTACACTGTCCAGGGTTTCCACCGAAAGCCTGGGGCTTCCTACAGCTTCGATATGAATTGTTCACGAACAACCCGAAGCGCGGATTTTTTCTTTGTGTCCATCTTGTCACACTGGCGGGCCATCATCGACATACGCGGATTTTTAATGAAGTCATCCCGGTGACTTTCGATAAAATGCCAATACAACGAATCCCATATTTCACACCAGTGACCTTTTCCGAAATTGCTCATCTTCACGATATAGTTGGATCCAGAAATGTATGGCTTCGTGCTCATCAGGCCGCCGTCAGCAAATTGGCTCATCCCATAGACATTGGGGACCATAACCCAGTCGTATGCGTCGATGTACATTTCCATGAACCACCGGTATACTTCATCGGGGTGGAATCCACAAAGCAACATAAAATTTCCCATGACCATCAACCGTTCGATATGGTTACTATATGAGGTCTTGAGTACTTTCTGAATGACATTGTCGACAGGAAGTATCCCTGTAGTTGCATTCCGGAAGGAGTCCGGTATTGTGTTGTGATGACCCCAATGGTTTTGCGTGCGTTGCTTTACACCTTCGCGGATGTAAACCGCGCGGATAAACTCACGCCAACCCAGCACCTGACGGATAAATCCTTCCACGGAATTGATGGGCACCTTTTCCCGGCGCGAAAACTCCAGCGTCTTATCCAATACCTCTGCCGGGGTGATCAGGCCAATGTTGAGCGATGGAGTGAGAAGGGAGTGGAAGAGACAGGAATCCCGATCGACGATTGCATCCTGATAAGTGCCATAATGGACAAAGCGTTCTTCGAGGAAGGATGTGAGCGAGGAGGACGCCTCGGCTCTTGTAACCGGATAAGAAAAACCACCAGCCTCGCCGTAGTTTTGGGGAAAATTAATCTGCACGTATTCCGTAGCTTCTCTTACAAATTCAGACGGCGTGTAGACAGGTGCTATGGGTACGTGGATCGCTTCCGGCATCTTGCGCCGGTTCTCTGTATCGAATGTCCATTTTCCACCGGCCGGGAGACCGTTGTCGTCCAAAAGGATATTCAACCTTTTTCGTTGTTCGGTATAAAATTCTGTGAGAAAATAACGCTTGCGTCCGGCGAAATAGTCATCCAGGTACCCCGTTGCACAAACGAAGGATGGGGACGGATAGCACTGTAACCGGATGCCGTACAGCGAGGCGAACCGTTTCAGCCTCCGCTCCAGCAGGTAGTCTTCGGTCGATACGAAGTGAAATTTCCCGCAACCTTCCCCCGCCAGCGATAAAATGACAGCACCGAGGGTCGGAAACTCAACCGCACTGAAATAACGGGTCCGGATGCCCCGTGCTGTTAATTCCTTCTCATACGATTTCATGGACGCCCGATGCAAGATCAGTTTCTTTTTGTGGAACCGGTATTGCCTGAAGAACAAGTCGTCTTCGATGAGGGCGACAGTCCGTGACTTAACGATAGCCGGATGATTTTCGAAGAGTTGGTTCGGGAAGACAAGTGAAATCTCATTCATGCGTCTGTTAACATCTGCGTGTCACAAATGTTTAAGATCGAACACCGTGTTTATGCCCGAAAGCAATTTTTCAAAACGTTTCAATGACCTGCCAAGGGGATTGAACGGACACCGGCGGTGCTTTATTAACTTAAGTGAACGCCGGTTACGCCTGACCTCCATTACCTTCGACGCCGGGTTACCGGGATGCAGCAATGGTTCGTGAGACCGGGAAAGGATGTCTTGACTGAAGCTGCATAAAAATAATTGTCGTACGTAAATTTTAACTGGGATGAATAAAATCTATTTCGTTTTTGTCGTTGGAATGATGGCTGTACTTTCAGGTTGTGGCGATGACGACCCGTCGCCGGCCAAAGAGAGAAAAGTAAAGTATGAGATCACAGGAAATTTTAGTGGTAAACTTCTTATTGTTTATACCAATCCGACGGGCGGTAATACCACGTTATCGGATGTTGCGCTGCCCTGGTCTTTGGAAGTGACCTATCCCTCGTCTGTGCCGGGTGTTGGGATCGGGTCCCAGGCATCGGTTACCGGCAGCGCCGGCCAAACGGCAAAACTGAAGATTATCGTTAATGGGAAAGAAGTGAAATCGGGATCGGCGACGGCAGGTGCACTGGGTGAGCTGGTGTTACCGGCGCTGGCCTATACATTTTAGCGGTGCCAGGTGTTTTAAGAACGTACTTTAGACAAGTATAGGGCTAAAGCCCGTCGGCTTTGTTTGGTTTGTAACCGACAGCTAAAGCTGCCGGTTCGGAGGTGTCAGGCCGTCGGTGTATGGTGCATCAGACGGACGCTGTTGTTACAACGGGCATCTCTGCGACCATTCTCTTATTTCCATATTTGTCGCAGTAGTGCATGGCATGTTGTCCATACTCACCGCCCGCTTTGGCTGGTGTGGAAACGGCAGCTAAAGCTGCCGGTTCGGAGGTGTTAGGCCGTCGGTGTATGTTGCATCAGACGGACGCCGTTGTTACAACGGGCATTTCTTCGACCATTATCTTATTTCCATATTTGTCGCAGTGGTGCATGGCATGTTGTCCATACTCACCGCCCGTTTGGCTGGTGTGGAAACGGTCGCGACGCTGCCGGTTCGGAGGTGTTACATTCCCGGCCTTTCCGGCGCACCATTTACCTGTTCGAGACCAGCGCGGAAGGAGAGGTGCAACCTTTACCAACTTGCCGCCGGGACATCGTTACCACACATCGCCATTACCGGTTGTATGACCTGGTGAATGTAGTATACTGTTCCCGTTCCATGGTGATGTCGAGTCGTTGCAGGAATTCAGCAGGATTGAACTTTACTCTCCGGTATTCTTCCTGTACGGATACCTTGGCATGGTCCAGATCCTGTTGACTCCTCCATTCCGCAATGGTGACGAGAACAACGTCACCATTATCCTCATAACGCGCCAGTACGTTGTCGCGAATGAATCCGGGAAGTCTTTTGATAAAGTCCCGGTTGTACTGCATTTGCCGCTTAAACTCATCAAGCGAAGAAGCCGGTACGATAAATTTGTCGACAAAATAAACCGTCTGGTTGTCGTTTTGTGCTGCTGCAATATCCGCCGGTAATACACCAAGTTGCTGAAAGAATGAAAACCTGTCGGTCTGGATCTGATGCCGGACGATCTTACCGTTCCCGAACTCATAGATCACAAAACCTTCATTGACAACCTTCTTTCCCGTCGGTTGAATAGCCTGAAAGACACCGGTATGTGTTCCGCTCATTTTTTGTTTTACCATTACCTTCTCTCCCTCAGCGACAAGTTCCTCCACCTGCCATTGAGCGTCCGGAAACGCGTTCAATACATCGACCACTCCTTTTATAAATCCTTCCGGTCCGGTACCGCCCCGGGCGTTGGAGTAGTCAGGCGCAATCACCTGTTCAAGCCGCTCAAACCGGCGGTTGTTCAGGGTGTTCTCATAAAGGTCAAGAATAACTTCCTTGTTTCTGGCAGTCGTGTTCATATTATCCGGTTTTGTTGAATCAGATTTTCCGATTTGTCCTGATACGGTCGTGCAAATAAAAAATACCGGCAGGACGAGTATCAAGAGCGTTGTTTTCATGGTCATCGATTTTACCTGCGCAAAATTGAAAGACCATGGCGGCAATTACTTGTAAAAAATCATTGATCTACCAAAAGGCAGCGGAGGCGAAAAAGGCGGAAGGGGTCAGCCCTGTATAACGTTTGAAGTCTTTGTTAAAATGGGCCTGATCGTAGTAGCCGTTTTCAATAGCCACGTCCAGAAAGGACGCGGGCGAAGTGATTCGCGTAATCGCGTTCATCCTGACAATCATGGAGAATTGTTTGGGAGTAGCACCGGTAAATCTCCGAAAGCGTTTTTCGAATGCATCGTGGCTGATATAGAGACTTTTCGCCAGCGCTGTAATACCGATAACACCGTTACTTCTCCGGATCAGGGCGACCGCTTCCTCGATGAGTTTATCAGGGGTAGGGTTGGGCAGTTTAGCCCTTAAAAAATTTTCGACAACGTTGATCCGTTCACGGTCATTCTCAGCTTCGGACAATTTATCCCTGATTTCAGCGATCTCCGACGTTCGGAAGAATGTATCCAGTGGCACACTCGTTTCAAATAATTCGTTCAGCGGATGTTTAATAAGGGCGGCCGCGCCGGTCGGATTGAACAACACGATCAGGGTTCTGGCTTGGGGGGCGTAGTTAATAAGCCTTACGGATTTTCGCAGGCCCGATAACGTCACCGGAGGCAGTGGAGTACTGCTGCCCGGATGTTCATACGACACATTGCCACGCAGGGAAAATGCCAGGGAAAAAGATGTACCCGGTAACACCCTGTTGATGTTACCATCACGGCTTTCGATCAGCCGGTACGACTCTACGTATGATACGAGGTCTGCCGATGGTTTGAACTCTTTTAGCTGCATGTCGGAACCTAAATTTAGTAAAACGAAAAAACATGACGGATTTTGCACAAGACAACTTGACTTATGACTGCCCGAACGCTGTCCCGACGACGAATAGTGCTTCAACGGTGTCCGGCCCGGAGGGCGCCGGAGTACCCTGCCCAATGTAACCCGTGGTCTGCAGGTCGCCGAAATCATGAAAAAGTTGTTACTTTTAATGGCGAATACCAAAAAACATAAGCCTGAACTTCGTGTTTCCCCTTACGAAGACCTTACCCCTCTCATGACTCCCATCCTCAAATCTCACTGGAACTCCATGATCCGGATCGGCCACGACCCAGGCATGGATCAAATGCAGGAAATGCGCCTGTTTACCCTAAACGCATTCGTTTTCATTGCTTCCGTTCTTACGGTCCTCTTTGTCGTGGTCTTTACGTTGGTAGGGTCCTATAGTGCGCTTCAGGGATTATCGGTGCTTCCCGTATTGCTCGTTATCGTCTACTGCAATTACAGGGGTAAACACCGCCTGGCGCAATTCCTCGTTGTTTATTTACTCGTTGTTTATTTACTCCTTTTTTTGGTTTTGGTGTTGGCGCTGGCCGACCGGCGCACGGGAACGGAATATATTCTGATTGCTTTGGGGTGCGCATCGGTTCTCCTGTTCGAACGCATCTCCATGATCCTCGGGTCCTTTTTCGTGGCCTTTTTATGTTACGCGTTTTACTCGTGGTATGATGCCACCCATGTTTTTGTACCGGACCCTGGAACACCGTACCTGGCGGTTCAAAACTCACTGATGTTTCTCTCCGGTTTAGCCGTAGTTGCGCAGTCTCTTGTATTTCGTTCGTTGATCCGGAAATACGCTGATAGTCTGAAGGTGGCGAACAACGAGATCGGGGCGGTAAACGAAGAGCTGCGGGCATCCAACGAAGAGCTGCTCGCCTTTACCGAAAACCTCGATCTGATGGTCAGGGAAAAAAGCGCACAACTACAAGCCTACATCGACGCGGTGAATGTCAATATCTATTCCACCATCAGCGATCTGGACGGCTTTTTTAAGGACGTGAACGAACAGGTTGTTTCAACCTCCGGGTATTCGCGGGAGGAACTGGTGGGCAGTCACTACAGTAAACTCGGTTCAGGAAATTATTCAAAATCGTACTTTGCCGAACGCCGAGAACAGCTGATGAAGGGAAAGTCCTGGAGGGGAGAAGTTGAACACCGTACAAAAAGCGGAGCTCTTCTTTGGTTCGACATTGTGATCATACCCATGTACGAAAGCGGCGGTGCGATAAAAAGCTTTCTCACACTCGGAATGCCGATAACGGAGCGCAAGCTGCACGAAAAAATCCGGAATGAAACGAGCGAGTTGCTGGAGAAGATTGCCTTCCGTGCATCTCACAACATCCGAGGGCCGATGGCCAGGATCAAAGGGTTATCCCATCTTATCGAGAATAGTCTTTTGAATGAGTCGGAATACCAATCGGTTGCTTCGAAGTTCGCGGTGTGTACGGAGGAACTGAACATTGCCACCAGCGAGCTGGTCAACTTCGTTTATGATCACCAGGAACAGCTGAACCAGGAGGAGGGTTAGTGGTGGCGTTGCAGCCTATTTTTCCGGCAGTGCGGCAAGGAACCTGTTTATGATGGCAACAGTCCCTGAAATTAACGCGCTATCCTGCGGAGTTGTTAATTCCCCGATATACTCGCCGTGTCCACCGGGAATGATTGCAAGCTGTGAGTTTGAAATCAGCCGTTGCATTTCAGCTGCATGTTCCGGGGTGGTGACGTCGCGGTCGCCAATAATAATCAAGGCCGGCGCTTGGATCGACTTCAGTTGTTCTTCGGAAATGTCGGGGAAAGATTGCATCCTGGCCACATCTCTCTCATACATCCGGTGAAGTGCGCCGGGATCCGGATTTATTTTGAGAAAAGCTTCCGTGTACGGTTGCGGCATACCTTCGAAGGTTGGTTTGGACATCATCTCCCAGAACCAGCCGGGAGCACCTGATTTTTTATAAAAAGTGGAAGCGACGATTATTTTTTCCGTCAATTCAGGATGCCGGATGGCAAACTGAAGTGTTGTGCTGGCTCCGTTGCTGAAACCAAAGATGTTGGCCTTGCCGATGTCCAATTGTTTCAGGAGTTCCGCGATGTCGTCTGCATCCTGCTGAAAGCTGAGCGGCCGGTCGATGTCGGCGGTATGTCCGTGTGCCTGCATTTCAACGGCGATCACCCTGTGCGTCTTTGCGAAGTGCGGAAGTACCCGCCCGAATGTGGTCTGCAACGTAGAGCCTCCACCGTGAATTAAAACCAGCGGGGTTCCACTCCCGTGAATTTCATAATACATCTTTAGCCCGTTCACGGAAGCATAACCGCTTGTGCTGTTCTGTATTGCCTGTGTATCGTATGAAGGTTGAGGGCTCATTTTTTTATTGTGCGGTTGTTTGCAGCCTGCAATTAACAAAACTGCCAGGGTTATTGAAATGGTTTGAGTTTTCATGCGCAATATTAACCCCGACTGCCGTTCACAGGTGCTCTTCCAGTTTCTCACGTATAGTTCCCGGGCTGTAACCGAACCATTTATCCAATATTATTTTAGCGGGCGAAATCAAAATGTAATTGGGGGTCCCAATGGTTCCATATTTAATTACTGCATCATTGTATTCTCCATTTCCATCCCATAAATTCGTCCAATCGATCGAATCCCTTTCGATCGATTGTTTCCAGACATCTTTGCTGATGTCTTCCGATATTTTAACGATTTCCAATTTGTCTTTGTAGCGTTTGTAGATATCCCGCAATTCAGTCAGGGACTGTTGGCTATAGTAACATCCGGCTGAAGAAAAATGCAACAGTATATATTTGTTGTTGATTTGAGATAAAGAAACGGTGTCACCGGTTTGATTTACTGATTTGTAATCATAGTATGCCTCCCCGATTTGTCGTGGCGGATACTCGATTTGGGTCTTAATCGCCCTGGCATATGCGGTACGTTTCAACTCAGGACTCAGCGTTTCGTACAAACCAGTCAGGTCTGCAGAAGAAAAGTGATTTTTGTAGTGCTTGAAATTAATTAAGGCAGCATAGCTGTTGAAGTGTGTTTTAATCAATTCAATTTTAGTTTCATCCAGGGAATCTGAAACTTGTTTTATTCTGTTTTTGACACGTTCTTCTTCTCCGGTTCCTGCCCGGGATCCATCAAAGCTTTCTCTTATGTATCTGGTGCGCTGCTGCTTTTGGTATTCTATCCGGTTAAACTTTTCAGCTATATCCTGACTTTGAGAACCAGAGACATTTATGTTCCAGGGGAAGTCACTCTTGTCCGCGGCTATGGTCACGTTTTCATTTCCAATAATTAAATTGGTGTAGATAAATTCCTTGGTTAAGCTATCGGTCGCGTGAAGCAGCAAGTTTTTTGTGCCTGAAAGGTGGCCTTTTAAGTAAAAGGTACCATTCCTTACATCACTGCTGTCGATGACGGTGTTATCGTCCCAGTTCATCAGATAAAAAATTGTTCCATCGCTGACATCACCAACACGTGCACTTATGGTAAAACCTGTAGGTTCGGTGTAACAGGAGAAGATCGAAGTGGCTATTAGGATTGAGATGACCGGTGAAATAATCCTCATGGCTGTTGCTTTTTATGGTATACGGCGAGGAATCCTTGAAGGTTGAGACAAGTATCTAAAATCGCCGCCAATAAAAATGCCTTGCAAACCTTGCAGGGATCAGGGACAGGCCTTTGCTACTATCTTTCCATTTCCAAAAAATTTGAACAACTCCTTTATTCTCCGCTCCTTTTTCGTTCCGCAATAAAGAAACCCAGCTCAAGCGCTATCAATAACCCAACAGTACCCATTACATAACGCAAGGCCCCCTTTACCTCCGGGGATTTTTCGATAAACTGTTCGTTAAATTTTGCCGTCTCCTTGATTAAGACGTCCAGTTTACGTTCCGTGTCCAACGAGTCGGTCTTGATTTTATTGAGGGTCTCCAATTTGAATTTGGCGATCTGCGCAATGTTATCGTCTGTTTTTCTGTACAAATTGATCAGCAGAAAAACAATGAGAAGTAATAAAGATGCTCTCAGAATGTACTTTGTGCGGTGCATTTGTGCTGGGTATTATAAACAAATCGCGGTTATTTTATTCCATGCAATATTTTATGCGCTTCTTTTTATACCGGGGTCCGGATCCTCGGACGAATTCGTTTCACAAGTCAGTATGTTTTTTAGTTTTCGTAAACTCCGCAAATCCTTCTATCATTCCGAGTACACACTCACATGGTGTTGGTCCGCCTTCCCAAATTCCCTCACAGGTTTTTTCAACCAAATCTGGCCGGTTCCTGTAAACCCATTCCTTTGCTTCATAATATACGTCCAGGTCGTTTGAAGAAGTTTTTACAGAGCGTATTTTCCCATTCCGTATGGCGATGTGAAATGTATCAGTAACGTTAAAGTCAATACCAAGCGCGCCCATCAAATCATCCTTAACAGTAACCGGAAAGATCACCGCTGAATCGCTCCTTTCAAAATAATGAGCATCATCGACTATTTTGTAATTCGCACATTCTGCCCATTTTTGATAGTACATAATTTCCGGCTGTGAAGTCTCGGCGGAAGACAGTACCAATTTCAAAGAATCGTCATTGAAAGAATAGAAAGCTTTAATGAAGTTCTTTGCAATGTCAACATTGGCGACATCGCTATGACTGGGAGTCTCAGTCTTACAACCGGCGAGCATTAAGATAAAAATACAAACACCATAGGTAACTCTTTTTTTATAAGGCTGGGTGCACATATCTTCAATCAATATATCCCTGAAATGAAATTTTCGACAAAATATCGCCGCCAAACTTAAAGGTGACCAGTTCGTATACCTCGAGGTTCTCCAGTATCAGGTATCCGGGAATCGTTTTAATCCCGTATTTACTTAATTTACCAATGACCTCCTTTTTTCTCAACCCCACTCTAAGGCCATACCTCGTCACAAAATTGGCAGTGGTCACCTCCGCAGCTACAATCCCATTTTCATTGGCATCCCATTTCATAACCTCGAAATGATCCTTGTCAAATGCCAGGGTAAACACAGTGTCCGTTTTATTTTCCACGTGTCTGTTCTGATAAGTAAGAAAAGTTACCTTTGGTTTATTCCTTCTTAAATATGCCAGCGGATTCTCACCAAATCCAAAGGGGTCGGTCGCGATGTTTGTTTCCCTGATCGTCAGTGTGTCCCCGGATAAAACAACGTCAAAGTCCTGACTCTGAACCTGGCCCGTTACGATAAATAGCAAAATGAGCATGCGGTATTTCATAAATGGCTCCACGTATTTGCGTACGGATTGGTATGGGTCAGAGATTGCAGATCTATTAAGTTGCCGGTACAATATATCGGAAAACACTTTCACCTTGAAATATTCTTGTCCTTCCCTTTCACTGATGTCGATTTTACGGGTGATTTCCGTTGTCTCCATTGTTTGATCTTTTTTATCAATGAAAATTTTTTTACAATGGATGAACTCTTCCACCCTGGTGTCATCCTCTACCGAACTACAGTCTTCCTTAACGAAGGGATCCAGATCATAGCCATCTCCGCCACCAGTAGCGGCAAAATCGAGAACGTCCATTCTGCTACTACCGCGTAGACGTTGTCATCCGTAATCGGCGCAAAAACAAAATCGAGGGGAAGAAAGCGATCCAGTCTTACCAAGACAAAAGCCAGGGCACATACATAGCTCCGCACCATAAACTGTTTGTGAGCGATGATGTTTCTTTGGCGAATAGCATACCAGGCGCTGGCTGTTGTTATAAACAGCAGGACCGACAAGGGAATCAGTGAATAGCGGCAGCCAACACAATTGAAGACCAGGGCCAGCCTGAACGCGGAGACCGCAGCCACTAATGTACCCGCGATATAAACTTTCCCGGCAAGCCGATGGTAACTGGGGTACTTCGTGCGGACCGTTTTCCAGAACTGAACAGGGCCTAAAAACAGGGAACAGGTAGCCCCGAGGATGTGTACTACAAACCAAAAGGAATAGTCGGGAAAGCGGGGATTGCGATAACCAAATAAATACGCAACAGCGTCGGTAAAGTAAAAGGCTGCGGAAAACCCGATAACGGAAGCCCAGAAGAGAAAAATAATGACGGTGCGTATTTTCATTTTTGCGGGATAACACAATAAGATCTCAGCATTCGTATCTGGTGTGTCGCTTCCTCGGTTCCCCGAAGCTAATTTAGGTAATTGGCCGAAATTCCCTCGTTTGGATGCCGGACACTAATTGTATACGCCGAAGGAATTCACTGCTCTTAGCTTTCCTTCATTCTACAGCTTACTTTCCAGCTTACTCCGAATTTGTCCAAGCATAAACCATAGTAAGAGCCCCAGAATTGTACATCGATCGGAACAATTATTTCACCTTCGTCGGACAAAGCATCGAAGATTCGGTCCGCTTCCAATTTGTCGTCCGCATGGATATAAAGTGAAAATCCCTTCTTCAGTTCCGGAACATCCTCCCTTGAACTCACCAGGTCGGCGCCCATAAGCATGGTTTCCCTGCTAATCGGCAAGGTAATGTGCATGATTTGTTCGTCAGTACAATGCGGAAAATTCTCCCGGGCCTGCGGTGAAATATCCCTGTAATGTCCTACAAATTCGTAATCCCCTCCAAAAATGGATCGATAGAAGTCAAAAGCCTCTCTGCAATTTCCATTGAAGTAGAGGTATACGTTTAAAGTAGACATCGTATGAATAATTAAAACGTTCTATTCCTTTCTGATTTCATACCACAACTCCACCATTCCATTCTTGTAAGCTGTAACGTCTTTCAGGCGGAGCGGCTGTTCAGTGCCGGTCTGGTTAAAAAACGAGGTACCTTCACCCAGAACAATCGGTATAATCGATAGCCTGATGTCATCGGCCAATTTTAGCCGCATAAAATCCATGGCAAGCGTGGCACCGCCTACCAGCCACACATTCCTGTAGCGCGGTTTCAACCTTTCGTTCACCAGGACGTTCAGATCGCCTGAATAAAATTCAATGTTCGCCCTTTCATTCGGCAGGTTTCCGCTGGTTATCACAATGGTCGGCTTGTCTCCATAGGCCCACCCGTACGATTTGGAAAGTTCCAGCGCGTGCAGGTAGGTTCGCGATCCCATTACATAGCAATCGATTTTACTAAGGAATTCCTCCGGGTCCTGTCCGGACACGCCTTTCTCGTAGGGGCTGGAGGTTTCGAACCAGGAAACGCTATTGTCTTTTTTGGCTATAATGCCATCAAGACTTGAAACCATATGAATGGTTAATTTAAACGAGTCTGTCGCCATCTGTGTATCAAATGTAAAGTGTATTCCGGTGTTGTCTGGGGGTCGTTTTTCATATTCTCAGGTGCCCCATAACTTTATTCCAATTCTGCAACCAGCCCGGTACTTACTTCCCTTTATTGATCCTGATAAAGTTACCACCATAAAAATAACCTGTGGGCTCGTCTTTGGCATTATACTGTACGGATTTTAATTCATATTCATCCCCGGAAATCCATTTGTAACTATAGAGCCGGTATGTACCCTCCGCCTCGTCAGCAAATGATATTTTCAGGTAAACGTCACCATTTTCGTTTACCGTGCCCTTTCCAACTCCCGCCCTGGTACTTCCAAAACTTGACAAATGATCCACCTCCTTTTTTACGGGGTTGTAAGACCAAAAAATATGTCCATATGGAGGAGTTCCATCTATTACAGCCAGGAGGCTATTGGCCGTATTGAGTTCCTTACAGACTGTATGATGATTCGGAATCTTTATATGCTCTGTTCCATTTCCCCAGTTTTGGGACCAATTGTCATCTTTTAATGTCCATTCTCCAATGAATTTTCCGAACGGATTTAACGGTTTCTGTTGTAAGCCCGCCGTAACCGGGCCGGAAACGAATACGGTCTCTTGCGCATAACCGCGAATACATATTGCGGCCGACAAAAGAAGAAATGCCAGTTTTTTTATAGGGACATTTTTCATGGATTTGATTTTATGCTTTCAACGTGAAATTTCCTGTCATCGTTAACACTACCTCAATTATGTTCTCTGACGGCTTTCTACCTGTCGGCTGATGGTTGCTGTGGTGCACTATTTCAAACGACTGCGCCGGTAGCGCATATGAGTTTATCAACGCAACTCAATCGTTATTTGTCATTATCAACAGGTGTTTTATGGGGTGAACGACGCTGTCCATAGTGTGTGCAAATATTACATCCTCTGCTTCTTAAATCTGTATCCAATTTCCATCCCAATTCCCAGGGTCAATTCCATAAACGAATTTAACTTGTAAAACCGAGCGAAGATATTGACATGTCTTGAATCTCTTCTTAGTTGCCCCATGTACTCGATATCATCCTTGTATAGAGCAGCTTTAGTAAACCACGATAACCGCAAGGGGCCGCCTATCCAGCTGCCGATCCCGATTACCAGTCCGGAAAGGGACTGCTTGTCCGTCGTTTCAAGATTGTTCAGGGACAGATGGCTGTATCCTGTTATAAACTTTAGTCTTCCGAAGTCCATGTTGGTTTCAAATGAATGAACACCGGAATTAAAATCGTCGCCAAATTTTACTCTTCGATAGTACCAACCGGCATCCATATCAAAATTACATGTCCATATGAAGTGTTTCAGCTCAGCCTGCGCATTTAAGAATTCGTTCGAATCAAAATCCGACTGATATCCTATGCCAGCCGTCAATGTCCCCTTTCCAAAGTATGCCGGAAATGCAAGTTCTAACTGTCCCCCGATCGGGGTATGAATTATTCCACTGACTGCGTAGATTCCGATTCGCTGAACGTCGAAATAATCCCTGATGCAATCCAGCTTCATGGTTAAGGATACAGTCGTTTGCCCATTTAACGGATACTCGCGGGTAACGTATCCGATGAATGAAAACACCAGGACCGAACCAGGGTCGGCTATAGTTAATGAAAATGTTCCATCACCGGTCGTTGTTGTCCCATTTTGTGTTCCTTTAATTACAACATTCACTCCGGGTAATGGGGACCCGTCCTCTTTTGAAAACACCGTCCCTGTAATTATGTCCTGGCACCAGGCGATCGTTGTGAAGGTCAATATTACAGGGGTTAATATCAGTCGTATCATCTATCGGAATATTGCTTCAAATGCAGCACGATGATCTATTCTATCGTTGATGCAGATTCGGGATGAATACTGTTTGGCAATTCCAATCGTTTCTACGTCAACCACACTTTTACACGGCAACGTCCGCGGCATCCGGGCTGGTACTTTCGTTTTTTGAAAAATCATCTTACCTTTAGCATATGAGGATGACTGTCATGTTATAATACCTTCCCTGTTTTTTCCGGCAGTACACCGTACATGTGGTGCAGTGCCTGGAACCTCTTTATCTAAGTTTTACTCTGACTTATCATCACTATGCGATCTGGCATCGCTGTGAAATTAACATTATAATCGTATGCTCTACAAATTAAGTAAAAAGGAAGTTGAAAGCTTTATCGAAGATGGGTTCGTTCGGATCGACCGGGCGTTTTCCACCGAAGTCGCGAATGAAGTTGTGGACATTTTATGGAAAGATATTCCATTTGAACGGTCAGACTTAAAAACCTGGACAGAGCCCGTCGTACGTCTGGGTATGTACACTCAGGAGCCTTTTGTGAACTCGGTCAATACGCCCAGGTTACATGCTGCATTTGATCAACTTATCGGGACCGGCAAATGGATTCCCTGCCGGAGTGTCGGGACGTTCCCGGTACGTTTTCCGTCCGACAAACAACCGCTTGATACGGGTAAACACGTGGACGTCAGTTTTCCCGGAACCGACCCTGGCAACTATTTTGAATGGCGGGCCAATGTCAGGTCGCGAGGCAGGGCGCTGTTGATGCTGCTCTTATATTCGGATGTCGGGCCGGATGACGCACCAACCGTTATCTACAAAGGTTCTCATCTTGATGTGGCTAAACTCCTGTATCCAAAGGGGGACTGGGGTCTTTCCTTTATGGAACTTGCCGGGATGTTAAATGAGCTTCCCATACGGGAAGAAATTTATGCCACCGGCGAAGCTGGTACGGCGTACCTGTGCCATCCCTTTTTGGTCCATTCGGCACAAGCTCACCGGGGTAAAATTCCAAAGTTTATGGCACAGCCTCCTTTATTGCTGGCGAAGGAATTGATAATTGACGGTGGGGGTATTGAGTTCGCTCCTGTCGAACAAGCTATTCGTCTGGCGTTGGATAAGGCAACTTAGGTCCGGATCAAATTTCCGTAAAATTGTCTAACCCTTCCTTCAGTTGTCGACTAGTTCATTAACAATGGCAGCGTGTATTTCAACTCCATTTACTTTTTCGGTTCTCAAACGATCCACGTAGAAGAAGTCCTCCGCTTCACCCATATATCCCATTATAACAATTTTGCCAGTCAGATCTTCCTGTTTGAAATTCCCCGAAAACAAATCCTCACTTGAAATAAGGGTATAGTTCGCCCTGATATCATCAAGATCGAAACCCACTTCTTCACGCCCGCTGTCACGGTATTTTGACTTCACTCCAAAAGAGTTTTTGGCAATGACATAAGAGAATGAATAATACTCCTTGCTCAGGTATGACTGTTGCATTGGTAATGTTCCGTCTACCACCAAATTATCTCCAGTCAAATTCGAGAAGCCGCGGTCAGTAACCTTAAATTTCGGATGTGAAACTTTTAGACTATCCCACGTATCCAGTTCTTCATGGAAGTTATAAAGTCCCACAACCTGAACGGTGTTGTGAATCTTCGCCAATTCTTTTACGATAATGGTGTCTTTCTCTAAACTGTCCGGAACCAGGTAAAAATCAAGTGCAACGAGTTTAGGCGAGAATCCATTAATTATTCGCAACTGCTTCCCTATTTTGATTCTATCATTTTTGCCAATGTCAACTATGGTAATCAGGTCTTCTTTACTCTTGCAGCTTACAATGATCAAAAGTCCGATCGCCAGTAAGTTAAATATTTTCATGATAGAGGTATATTCAGATTTGCTCTTAGTATGACATACAACGTTATCATCTCAGGAGGCTGCCCGATGATCATCGCATTTGCCTGACTTTTTTGTTGCCCAATAGGCTATCGATCGGATCAGGTGACGAAGGAATTTTTTTCAATATAAAAAGTCAGGGTAATAATTCAAAGGGTAACACAATTTCTTAACTTTAGAATCCAAAATCCAGACCGTTGAAAAAATCAATTGCTATTCTCCTCCTGATTTCTTTGCCGTCACTGTTGTTCGCACAGTCTCCGCTCCCATTCGTTACCGATCATACGTATTATCTTCAGCAGCTCGGCACTGCCAAGGATTCACTTTACACGGAAATCCTGTCCGGCTACGACCAGTATATACGCCTTCACGACACCGACCACAAAGCGCATATCGAGCGTTGTCGTTTTATCGAGAACGCTTATTACGACAGTTATGAAGATTACAATCCGAACTATGACCTCGCGCAAGCCTGTGCCGATACTTTGCTGCAACGCTTCCCGGAAAATCCCGAGGTACTTCTGTACCCGACATCTTTTCTCTATAGCGATACTCTTGGGCATTACCTGCGCCACCTCGAAGACAAGATCAAGCTTGACAGCTTCCGGTGGAGTCGCTACCGGTGGGACGTATACCACCGGCTCGCGCAACACTATGAACAAGAGGAGAACCACGAACTGGTAATAAAATATGGTGAGCTTGCCGTCACCCACAACGACACGCTGGATGTGTCGCTCCTTCTGGCCCGTTCATACCAGAAACTATCCAGGAATGTCAACGCCCTCAATGCCTTACTCCCACATGTGGACTCCACCGATGAAGGGTGGTCGCTGAACCAGAAAGGAAAACTGCTTATGGAACTCGGCGCCTACGACAAAGCGATCGAAGCGTTCCGCATCGCCAGTCATAAGAATGCGAATATTCAAAACGGAGGCGAGCTTGCGAAAGCCATGATCAGCAACGGACTGATCGAGGAGGCGCGAGGTTTCCTGCTGAAGGAAGTCGAGGCCGGCACTCAATGGAGCCTCGCCGATGCATTGCGTGATTTATTGCTCTACGACATTAGCTATGGAAGTGCCGACTCCGCCCAACATAATTACCGGAAGTTCGCTGATAATGATTTCTACAACGATCTGTTTGGCATATACCGCATGCGGATGGCGGTCAAAGCACCCTTCATGGGCTGGACATTCGCCGACGGCGGCCACATACTTCTTTTCATCCTGCTCCTCGCATTGCTTGTCGTCATACCTTACCTGTGGATTCTACCGATCCATTACTACGGTTCCTACCGCCGGCAGCAGGGCAGGTTCTTTCCGGCACCAACGTTTCAGTGGGGGCTGCGACACCTGTGGATCGCTTCATCCCTGTGGTTCGTTAGCGATGCGCTGGCGTCATTGTTCTTCGACTATCCTTCCATCACATCTTTGTTCATGGAAAATTCATACGCGGAGCCGGCACCATCTATTAGTAAATCGGTGGCTGATCTTGACATCATGTTTTGCATCGGACTGTTGATCGGCAGCATCGCGTTACTGAGGCGTGAGGATTTCGAGGGTATACTTCCGCGAGTGCGGGCCAACGCATCGGGTATCGGTATAGGTATCCTGCTCGCTTTCGCCCTTAAGGTCGGCCTGGGCATCTATGTGGTGACCTTTCAAAGACTAGGCGTCGATTTCAGCCAGGGTGCAATGATCACCGCATCCATCACCGATAATATTCTGTCGATCAACAAATACTATAACCCGCTGCTCGGTTTCCTGTTTGTTGTGCTGTTCGCTCCATTCTACGAGGAAATCCTGTTCCGCGGCGTCTTCCTTTCTGCATGCCAAAAGAATATGTCGCTGTGGCTCGCGAACATACTCCAGGCGTCGGTGTTCGCCCTTGCGCACCAGAGCCTGATATACTTTCCATTTTATCTGGCGTTCGGACTTGTAGCGGGATATTATACCCGGAAAACGGGTAGTCTCATCACAAGCACATCCATGCACATGATGAACAATGCAATCGCATTCTTCTATTTGTTGTCGGTAAAGGGTTGAAAAATGAGACAGTTTACTATCTGTTTGTTTTTGTGAGCCTCTTTGGTCTATGATTAATAAAATTCTCAATCTCATATTTGCTTTGCCCATTATTATACTGTTAATCATGATACTGGTGATCAATGTGAAGTTGCACGATACATCCGAGCTGAATATTGTCAATAATGACACAATGAATGTAGAAGTTCTTGCGGAGCTCCGGGGATTAAAGTTTGCAATAGCCAATAACGCTGACGAAGACATGCAACAGCTATTTCCGGAAGGTTTTGTATTTATGAACGCTTTATATGGCTTAGCGTGGTGCAATTTTATTGAGGGAATAAATCCGGCATCGGAGTATTTTAACGAAGGAAGACAGGAGATTCAAAAGGCCTGCAACAAAATAAACTCGGCATATGGACGATCCTCCTTTGATGAGAACCTCCAAATTCCGTATGGAGCATTTTATGCAGGGTGGTCCACCTATCTATTGGGGAAAAAATTGCAGCTTGAACAACCGGGCACTGGCAACCCAGACGAAGTAAATTTTTTTAAAAATCAATGTTTGCTGATTTCGGGCGCCATACAAACGAAAACATTTCCGGTCAGTTATCACGGTGGAGCCTGGCCTGCCGATGCCATGATGTGTATTGCTGCTTTATCCTTACATGATAAAATCTATTCACCATTATTCAAGGATGTAATAGGTGCCTGGATTGCACAAGTAAAGGCAAAGCTTGATCATCAGGGATTGATCCCTCATGCTGTAGATGCAACAACCGGGGAGCCCACAGAGAATGCACGCGGCTCATCACAAAGTCTTATGCTGATCTTTCTACGTGAGATTGACAGTCAATTTGCCGATCAACAATTTAGCATTTATGAGACGAAATTCCCTGATATCCGTCTTGGACTTTGCGGTGTGCGTGAATATCCCCAAAACGGACCCGGCGCGGGTGATGTGGATTCCGGGCTCGTGATGTTTGGAATGGGTTCCGCTTCAACTATTGTTGGTGTGGGTACAATGTATCAGTTCAATAAAAACGACGAGGGAGATAAAATAAGGCAAACCGTTGAAGCGTTAGGATTTCCCTTGAAATTTTCCTCTCGTAAAATATATTTGTTCGGTGCCTTACCTATGGCTGACGCATTTATCTGCTGGGCTCATAGTCAGAAAAAAATATTTCAGCACGGTAACCCGGGTTTTGTCTCCTTTCACCTTTACAGTGTTATCGCGTTCTCTATGCTTGTGATACTCCTTTACTTTTTCTTAAAACCGAAGAGACCATCATCCGAGAGGTCATTACATATCCCCTGGTAACGCTGGTGATCCTTTTCACCAACGGAAAAACTCCACACATAGTCGCCACTTTGCTTTCCTGTGGCCACAGCACTAAGAATTCCGTCAACGTTTGCAATGATGAAGTTGCCGGTCCGTCACAGAGTATTTTCCCTCTTCATTGTCACAAGTTTATTATACGAATTGCTTTCATATCCGGCAGTCATGCCAGGCAGCTATTTATCCGATGGAGCGGTAAAGTTCGGCAGGAACAACAGAATAAGAATCTACAATTTTTTAGTTATATATAATGTAGAATTACATTGGATGTTGCCGGCGCTTTGGGGGGTAGCCCGTACGTTTTATAGCAAAGTTTGTCAATGAATACTCCATTATCCGTGATTTGTCCCCTACTTCCGGCCATTGTAAGATGTATACTTGCAACCTCCGTTGAACAAAAGGATATAATAGTACAGTTATGGTTACCATCAGAGCATTCGAACGAGCAAGGAAAGTGACGTTGATTAATTCAGGATCGTCGTATTATCCAGGCAGAAAAAAACCAATCGCAACATATTTCAACCATTTATATAAATACGATCCATTTATGTGAAAAAGAACGGGGCCACGGTTTTATCAGTCTCATATACAGACGCCTTACGGAATAAGAACACCAAAAGTCCTTTTTTTGAAATCAAAACCCTGGAACATCAACTAAGGGAATTCACCTACCTCCCTCACCGGCATGATTGCTATCTTATTCTATTTGTTACGCAGGGACGAGGTATATGTATGATCGATTTTGTAACCTACGATGTAAAACCCTTCACAGCATTTTTTATAACGCCCGGGCAGATGCATTCGTGGGAACTTTCGGACGATGCAAAAGGGTTTGCCATTTTTTTTACATTGACGTTTTACAAAATGCAGAAGGCCGAAAAAAATATAACAGATTTTCCCTTTTTCAATATCCTAAACAACCCGTGCTGCCTGCACTTAAATGAGCAGAATGACGCCTCCATAATCGTTACGTTTCAGGAAATGATCCGGGAGAGTAGCATGAACCAATACGGCAGAGACGATATACTACGCAACTGCCTCGACATCCTGCTCATCCGACTCTCCCGTTACCACCAGCAAAACCGCATACCTCGCCAGACACTGATGCTTATCTCACAGATTCGCCGGCTCGAATCACTCATCGATAAGCATTTTCGCGAATTAAAATTGCCACGGGACTACGCCGAAAGAATGAACGTTACACCCAAACACCTGAACGACATTTGCAAGCGCGCCCTGAATAAAACCATTAGCGACTTAATCCATGAACGACTTGTACTGGAAGCTAAAAGAATGCTGGTCTATACCGATATGACCATAAAACAAGTAGCCATTAACCTGGAATTCAATGACAGATCTTATTTCATTCGTTTCTTTAAGAAACGTATGGGTATTACACCAGAGCGATTTCGCAGAAGTCTGTCGATGATACCTCATAATCCGTAATTTGTCCTCTCTCAAAAGGCAATATCTGTCTTATACTCGCTTAAGGTTAGCTCTAAAAAGCATGATGTTTAAAAAGAAATAAAACTAATTCAACACGTTATGGACAGGGATAGGAATATAGATGATTGTGAAGCTACAACCGAGGAAATGCGCAGCGTCGGTTGCACCGGGATTTTCTTAGTATTCGGTCTTATTGCTTTTATAGGACTGGTAGGACTGGCGTTATTTTTTTTGCTGAGGTAGTAAAGAAAAGACCTGCTTATAGCGGCCTTCTGTTATTCCTGAATCCGTTTACAGTTCCTGTTTCACGGTGCCGGTAGGCGGCGGCCAGAAATCACAGCATTTCTTTTTTATTCCTTACCAATCTTCAGGTCGGTAAAATATCCCTCCGTCCCGATGTCGACCCATAAACCGATTGCGCCGGTGGAATTACCGCCATGTTTTAAATCATTCACAATTAATGAAGGCTCCGTACGGTCATTTAGAAAAAGTACTGCTCTGGTGTCCTCTATTTCAATCTTAATTTTAATCCATTCATTTAGTCCCATGTCTGCATAGGATTCATATTCCCCCGGCGCGTCCTTTCTTAGCCGGTCGAACTTATAGTGGGGGAAAGAGAAATATTGAATGGAACGATTCCGCCTTAACTGATTGTCGGCCCTTCCATTTGTCGGCCGGAGGTAAATACATTCGAATTTCGAATTCGAGTCGTCGATCCTGAAAGCAACTCCGATAAAACCCCGGGCAAAGTCAGGAGCGTTTTTCAACAGCCTGCTGAGTACCTTCACTTCAATTGTTCCGTTTCCAAATTCAATACCTTTGATTTTGACAAAGGTAGGTTCGTCGACCGCTGTCACCGTGGAGTCCTTTATAATTTTCACCAGGTCTTTGCCCTCTGACTTTTCAATTGACATCGATACCGAAACAGGGACAAGTTCAATTTTGTCAAATCTCACTGTCTGCGGATACGAACTCAATGAGCTGCCCAGCAGGCAACCCACGATCAGATGTTTAATCCTTGCCATTGATAATACTTTTACCTAAGCCTATTTGTTAGCGGCTGGTTTCCTTTTAAGCTCCCTTGCCATCATTAAAGAATGCTTCAATGAATTTATATCTTTCCAATCGCTATGTGCGATAATTATAAAATTCGGTTTTCGGCATTTCGCTCTTACTCTTTTTAGCGTTGGTGCATACTCCTCCACGTTTGCATCGCCTAGATACCCCAGGTTTTTGTCGTCAACACCCTTTATCAGGCAGCCGCCGTATAGAATTTTTTCTCTTGTAAACCAGATAACAATGTTGTCCGCCGTATGACCTGGTCCGGGGTAATAGGTTTCAAAGGAATATTGTCCGACATTAAAGATAGTATCCGTTGCCATTAAATATTCAGCCCTTTTCATATTATTCTTCTTACTTAATTCATCTGTCAAGGCGGTAGTATACGTCTTTATTCCCTTTTCCCTGTAATATTCAAGGCCTGCAGTTTTGTCGCTATGCCAATGTGTTGCAAAACACATGACAACGCTTTTGTTGTGCCTGAATTTAATGCTGTCAAGCAAGGGCTGAAATTGTGTTGTATCCCAGGGTGTGTCAAACATAACAACACCATTGTCAGTTACAAGGTACATTCCGTTTGCCGGAATTTGAGAACCATTGTAGGTGTTGTAAGTTGTATAAATGTAAAAATCTCCTGTCAGGCGAGAGATTTTAAGTTTTGCTTTTTCCGTCTGTCCAAAAATACAGGTTAGCGTAAAAATAAAAGCTATTGTCAATAAAGATGTGTGCATGTATTTCTTTGTCAAATATTTGATGCTGGATTGTAAAATTGCTCCAACGCTATCTCTGTATTGGAGCAATCTCCAGCGAGATAAACGAATCTGTATTTATCCAGCAAGTACCGTTACGTCACCATCCGGCGCTAATTTTCAATCAGAATCGGGCTTAAAGTTTTGTTCGAGATTTGTGTCACCATTGCCCCTATAGATAGTCAATTTTGGAAATGGGAAAACTGGGCGGGTCATCGTTATTTTTCCATTTTCAAATTTTGAAAACACAATCCGTTCAGGAGCTTTTCCCTGCTCGACCCAATCCTGAATAAGTTTAACCCAATCTATACGGTCCGGTCCCGACCCTCCGCCGCAATGCAGGACTCCCGGTAGCAGAAAGAGACGAATGTGGGATTGCAGGTCCTTATCTTTTTTCATCGCTTCTTCATAATGCTGGATCGTGGCGTTTGCGGAAAGAGCAGGGTCGTTCCAGCCATGATACATAATCATTTTACCTTTTGTCTTCTTAAACTCACTATAGTCTGTTTGTGTAGCGTCGAGGTAGGCCGAGGCATAACGCGTTTCCTCAAAAAAGTTCTTAAAATCGTACTTGCTGTAGTCCCATGACGGATCATTGTAAACCAAATACTTAAACATATTCGTTCCAAACATGTAGTGTAAGCTTGGAGTTTGCTGAAGATAAGGACTTGTGCCACTGATCCAGGTATCCCAGGATCCATCCTCTGCTTCCAACCCTACGGGGAACCCCGGATAGATCATTTTATTATCAACCATCAGCGGGCTGTACACTGATCTAATAGCCGTTATCTGTTCTTTTGTGAAGCAGTCTTTTCCAGTCTTGTTATCACGACAAAGCGGTAACTTCGAAAAGTCGATTTTACAGGCGCGAGGGTCATTAATAATACGGTCTTTAACGCCGTCCAGATAGTCACATTGCCCTAAGACGAAATCCTGAAGTAATTTCAAATTCTCATTTGTGATCACGGGCATACTCAGATCTGAAGGGTTGGGATAATTATTCTTGCATCCCTCCACAAACTTGGCTCCGATCGCCGGCCAATTAAACGCCGGTGCGCCGGCTACGATACCATTGAAGTCATCGGGATAAACCTGCGCCTCCATCATGGCTTGTCCACCGCCTCTTGAACAACCCAGGAAATAAGAATAGACAGGGTCCGCACAGTACAGCGCGCGAATCACAGATTTCGAAACGACAGCAGTCCGGTGGACAGCCAGGCGGCCAAAGTTCACCTGTCGTTCCATATTATTAAGAGCCCATTCCGCCGTGAGTCCATTGCCTTGATGACCGGTGTCCGTGCCCGCGGTTGCAAAACCCTGGTTCACATATTCCCGGAGATTATTTTGAATACTACCAACAAAACCGCCACCGCCAGACATCAAAAATCTGCCATTCCACTGTTGGGGAATCAACAATTCAAAATTGATTTCCTTGCTTATTCTCCCGAGTACCCGGCAAAAGGGAACTTTAATCACATCGGCCGGCATCCAGGTCTCGTAACCTTTGACTGTATCGCTCAACAGCGATTCCGTTTTCAAAATTGTAACATCCGGAAGCTGTAGGTCCTGGAGGTTCGCACAGGGAATGCATGGTTTCTTATTGATTGAAACCTGTCCGTAGAGGGATATTGGAATCAGTCCGAGAAGGAGTCCGAAAACATAAGTTGCTATTTTCATTTTAGGCAGGGTATTAGAGTTTATGTGAAATTTACTACGATCTTGCGGGACCCTTGTTTATAAGCGTTCTCCACCTGTATTGTGTCCCACTTCAGTTGTCTGGCGCTTGTCAGGGTTGACTCGTAAATTATTTCCCAAAGAATTTCCTTCTTCTGTCGAGGAATAGTTCGCAAGTCTTCCATTAATCTTGAAGGTCTTTAGAAATTTATAATGAGGAAGATCCATTTGTTTGGCCTTGCCTATCACCCGGTCCTGATATATCTGGTCGTTTGTCCTTCGAATTCCAGGATCAGAGAATCTGCTGTCTCGAAGACGTACTTTGTCTTTTCTTTCCTAGGCTTTGTGGGTTGATCGGAAATTATACACTTATCGTCCTCTGTCCAAAATATCATGTATATTATTTGAAGGCGATCACCTTCTATTATTTCATAGATCAATTCTCCCTTTGGTGTAAACGTCATGGTAACGTCTCCCAGAAAATCAATCGACTGTTGATCATTTTCGTCAGTCGACCATTTACCAAGTAGTCGACCGTCAATTTCCTTTTTTCCGAATAGTTTTTTAAGTAAACTCATTTTATCAGCATATGGCACACAGCGTTCTCGTTCTCAATTGGGCTGGCGTTCCTCTACCTTCATTGTCAAAATTATAGACTTATTTTCCCGACTTGAATTACACCCAACAATACATCATCCACGTTAGAGCTACTCCACTGCAAAATAAACCAATCCCATTTACATTGCAAGCACCTTCCGTCACGGGACATACCCGTAAAAAAACCTGTTCACAAGTCCGGCCTGTGATCTTACGGACCGTCCCTCTGCCTGAATATCAACTGTAGCTTTGTTCCGACCGCGAAGAAATGCCACGGACCATTAAGCCTTAGTTCGACCGGGACAGCGGCAGGAGTTCCCGCAACTTGCTGTTCCGCAGCCAAAGTCCACCCCAAATTAAAACGCCGAAGTATACGGTGAACAACGTGTGTGTGAACAGCGGATTATTCAATCGCAGGTGGGTGGCTACGGCACCACCAAAATAGCCGGTAAGCAGAATTGCTCCTAGGATAGAAGTCCGCGGGAAAACGTACAACAATGTTGAAATCAATCCAAGCGTACCGATGACGGGTAAATGCTGCTCCGTAAAGCCTAGGTCAAGCGTTCCTTCGATCACCTCCGGGGGCTTCACAAATTTCATTATGCTATCCATTAACATAAAAAGAATCACCAGAGCACTCATAATATAAGATGTCCAGCGTTTGGTTTTTGATACTGTTTTTTCCATTACCGTTAGGTTTTATGCTGTTCAACTTGATTTAACAGCACAAACATATCATCATATCTATACTTAACGGTAGTGCAAATGCGACAAACTATGAGGTTGATTCCGACAATTGCTTGCCTGTACTGAGAATTAACCCTTTTGAAATAAAAAGTTTGTTATGGACGACACGTCCCCGCCATCCATAACAAACGCAAGCAGGAGCAAGACTTCCTGTTACCAGGATTCAAGACCCAATAGCTTTTTGCCAAGAGGTGACAGGTCGGCTGCCGTATATTTAGTCTGCTCCCAGTTTCTGGGATCGCCCGGAAAGGCATAGCCCTGCGGTGCAATTCTGTTTCGCCAGGAATTTATTCTCCACAAGCGGAGCTCCTCATTGTCTTCTTCGGCCGGCATCATTGAAATGTATTGGGCAATTCTCACTTTATCTTTCGAAAGGTTGGCGCGAATACCGTGGGGTTGCGAGCTGTTGAAGATCAACAGATCACCGGCGTTCAGTTTAACTTTTGTCGGCACAAAACCCGTGGTATCAGGTTTGAAGCGATCGCGATCTTCGGGTTGAGTGAGCTTCCACGTATCGTATGTTCTGAACAATTCAGGTATGCATTGAAACCCGCCCATGTTCTCATCATTTTGATCGGCCAATGCCAACACACCTTGTACGTTTTGGGGTTTGGTTTCCGGATCATAATCCCAATGAATGAAACCCTTATACTCGAAACCGGGACGCAATGGAAAATTCAGATTAGCGCGGTCGATGGTACACCAAAGTTGTTCCGATCCCCAGATATCGGCGAATGCGGCATGTACCTTTGGCGCCTGGCGGTTGTTCCAAAGAGCCTGGTGGTTATACACTTCCACCATGCCGGTATTGGTAAGTTCTTTCATTTTCATCTCCGCCCGTGGCGCGGTGTACCATGTTTCAGGGTTGTCCGGGTCCTTCTCTTCAAACTCCCACAGAAACTTTGCTGTGGCCTCAGCCTGCTCGCGGGGAACGACATTTCGTACAATAACATACCCGTTAGATATCCAAAATTTCCAGTCGTCTTCGGTGAGTATCCGAAGGCCTCTTCCGTCATCGAGACTCGTGCGAAGTTTTACCTTACTGCTGGTGGCGGTTGACGGATTGCCCGGAATATCCTGGTGATTTTTGTTCGGTACCATGGTTTCCTGTTTCATTGTATTTGTTCTTTGTTTACTACAAAGGTGGTGCGCTGCGTAAAAATGATTTTTGTCGGGAATGACCACTTTTTGCTCCCCATTGACATTTTAAGGGAAATTTGTAGCTAAAAAAGTATATTCATGGTATAGTATCGAATACCCGTGAAAATTCAACTGGAAAAAGTGATTCCCGGTAAGGGGCAGTCCTTTAAGATATTTACGCCCAGTCTGAAGCAATACTTCTATTGGCACTATCACCCTGAATTTGAATTGACCTTTGTAGAGGCTCATTCCGGGATCCGGCATGTTGGTCAGCATGTCTCCGGCTACATGGGAAGTGATTTGATTTTTATAGGGTCAAACATCCCCCACCTGAACTTCGATTACGAGTTACAGACGGAATACAAACAAATCGTCGTTCAGATGAAGGAAGATTTTCTGGGTACGGCATTCAGCCAGTCACCGGAGTTCGCGTCCATTCAACAATTGTTTGATCGCGGAACAAAGGGTATATCCTTTCACGGGGAAACCAAAAGAAAGGCGGCAGAAAAACTTCAACGCATGCTTCACCTCCCCGCGTTCGAACAGCTACTTTGTTTGCTGGAGATATTTCAAATATTGGCTAACAGTGATGAATATGAATTACTAAACGACCGCGATACAAGCGTAAAGCTGTTCTTGAAAGACAAAATAAGGATGTCTTCCGTTTACGAATACATCCATTCCAGTTTCAATGACAGTCCCGATGTAAATGTTATTGCCGCAAAGGTGAACCTCAGCACGGCCGCTTTCTGTCGTTACTTTAAGAAGCAGACCAATATGACTTTTACTGGCTTCGTAAACCAGTACCGAATCAGTCAGGCCAAAACGTACTTGTTGAATGGCAGGAACATATCCGAGACTGCCTATTCGGTTGGATTTTCGAGCATCTCACATTTCAGCCGGCTATTCAAAAAAATTGTCAGGGATAATCCCAGTGATTTTAAAAAAAGATATTTACCCTATCACGACTCATGACCTTGTTTAACTATCTCTGAGGCGATAACCAAATTCCTCCTGTCACATCCCAGCCAATCTTAACGGGTTCCTATCCCGCCTGGAGAAAAAACGCCTGGAGGGTAATCTTTGCCCTGCAAATCACCCACGAGTACATTCACACCGGCCGGGAATCAGTGTCTTAATTTTTAATAACGATTTGACCGCAGTGGATTTCCATGTCGTTCATTCTATAAAAAAGACCTTGTTCTTTCAAGACAAGTTCTCCGCGTGAAGGTCCATTTGCCGGGCAGAAAAAGAGCGTCCCGATATAAAAAAGACACTCCTCTTTAGGATTAATCGTCCTTTGCAACATGGTCGGCTTAGTAACGCCTGTCTCCAGAAAAGATTTTAAGCCCGTGGCCCCATAGTCATACAACGATTCTTTTTCCAGTCTCATCGTGTCCGGAGGCAGAAATAATACATAGCAGGACTCGGGTGAACGAAGCATTCCGAATGGATCACCGGGAAAATTAATCAATAGTTCCAACGGCGCAGCTGTTTCATTAATTACACGAATCCATCGTATGGTGTATCCGGCGTTTGCTCCCGTGGGATCAACGTATCCTCCGCCTTTTGGCAAGCTGTTTTGTATGATAACATCTACTCCGCGGGAGTCGGTGTACCTCGCTTCTCTGTCGACATACCGGCGGGGATAAAGGGTCAGCGTTGTTTTATTATCTGGTGGAGCAGGCGGAAACAGATTCCCGGATAAACGAGGGGTCGTCTGTCCGGTTGCCGTCACGCTGATCGTCAATAGTGTGAGAATAGTCAATAGTCTCATAGGTCGGTATCTGGTTGGCGGGTGATTAAAATAATGGCCGGAGACAAGGGTTTATGAAAATGATCAAGTATACCGAACTCGCTTTGAGCATACGTGTGCCCGTACCGATGCCAATTTAGTTAAATTGAAAGAAATTACGCTAGTGGGCTTTTGCTCGGGTTGAATCAGGTCAGTCAGGTTTTATCGGCCTGTTTCGCCGGCTGGCCCTATTTAATACTCATTTCCACTATCCCTCTCACCCATGTATTTAACAAAGTCCCAACCTACGCGCATTCTATTCTCGCCGTTTGTCCTGCCTGGATACTTTTTCATAAATTCCTGGTAATAAAACTCCTCGCATTCGACTGTCCTTAGCGCATACCAGATTTTGCGCGTAAATCTTTCCTTTGTGAACATGTTGAAGTATTTGAAGTCCCCGGGTAATTTGTCATTCAGGATTTGGAAGCACATAAGATAGTCGCGGAGGTTAATTCTTCTCATCTCTGTGTCATCTGTGTCAAACTCGTACATTTCTTTATCATCTCCCGCCCCAAGAAGTGCGACAGTCATCCTGTACCGTGGAATATCATCAATTCTTCCGGTCTGATCGTACGTTTGACAGAACATAAACGAGTCTATCTGAATAGCCTTGTCTCTTCTAATTTCAAAATTTGTGTAACCTCGTGGGGGAGCCAGACTATCTATTGTCATTGAATATCCGGTAGCGAGTTCGGCAAGCGTAAATCCATTCCTTCTTTTCCACTCGTACATTTTTGTAACGCTCTTACTGTCGATTATCAGTTTCGGGTTGGCTCTTCTTTGTTTATTATTTATCCGATAATTTCGTGCGACAAAGTTTCCCGCTTTGTCCTTCCTGAATTCAATTTTGCCCAATACCTTCGCATTCACTCCGGATGCATTGTCGGCATACACAACGATGGTCTCAATTCCTTGTCCTGTCGACCGTCGGCTCAAAGACACAAGAAGGATCGTTAACAGTATATATTTCATAGTAACAGGATCTCCGGAAACGACGCAATATCCTCACCACCAAAATCTCTGACAAGAAAAATGAATGCTTAATTAAATTGTAAGCACCGACGACATAACTCGCGAATGATTTGAAGTGTCCAATCAAAAATAATATCAACCGTTCGTGCTATATTTTCTCGTACCAATTCAATATATAATCCGCTACTTCTTCCCAACCTTTTTCCCCACAGATAAAATGACTTTTACCCTCAAATATCTTCAGGTCCACGCGGCTGTTTTTGTCACTGTACCTGGCCGCAATTGTCTTGGTAAGGTTCGGTGGAAAGATATTGTCACTGCCACCGCCGATGAATAAAATGGGTTGATGGCTCTTTTTAAAATCAATGTTTGAGTACGGGTTCAGTACCAACTGGCGGCTTACCTTGTAACTTTCCGGAACTGCAAATTTTTCAAAGTTCTCTTCCTTCTCTTTTTCCGAAACGGTATTGAAAAAAGCGTAATCGTACCATTGCCGGCTTCCCATATAAAAGTCGCTGGATGAGAAAAAACCGAATGCGGGTAATACTGTTTTTAACGTCTGAAAAGGCGGAAAAACGTTCTTAGGCGGAGCACCATCTATGCTCACCCCGGCAACAGCCTTGCCCAAATCCATCAACTTCAATACCGCCATACCGGCCATTGAATGGCCAATGATCAAAGGTTTCTCATCTAGTGTGTCGATCAGTTTAGAAATATTTTCCACAACGTCGATAAATCCTGTTTTGGTCAGGTCAGGGTGAACTTTTTCCCGAAGGTCAGCCGGATTTCCTCCGTGCCCGGGATTCGCGGGTGTGTGAACTTTGTAGCCCTTTTGTTCATAATGAATTTTCCACGCGGCCCAGGTGCGGTCGTTTACAAAGTTTCCGTGGATCAGAACAATCGTTTTAGTCTTGCTCATTTTAATGTTTTTATATCAGTTAGATTTTTTCGGTCAGGAGGCATGACTGATGGTCCCGAAAGCTAACGGGAGAATACAAAACCTGACTTCCTCACCACCGCTAGCCTCTGATGAAACCAAGATAGCAAAATGCTGCTAATAACATGAGGGATTCAAATTCAATTCTATGGCCGCCGAGCCTTTTACCAAAACCATTCACACGGAGAATTGAACATTTCTAAAACTAAAATACCGCCACCGGACCACAAACCAGGCTCATTACAAAAACCAATACTTGTCGTCGTCTTCTTTTTATTCCGCCCGATAATAGGCCGGTTCCCTTTCCCCAAAGCCCTTCATTATTTCAGATGGTATTTTATCGGTTACCTTATAGTTCGCTCTGTAGAGGTACTGTATCATAATCGGATAGCCAAACTTCTCATTTTTATTAATAAGTTGCCCATTCATGTAATTGTAAATGTTGAACGTCCAGTAGTTGTGGCTCTCATACTCATTAAGAGTCATTGTAATAATTTCGAATTGATTGTCTCCGTCAAGATCTCTTTCCGGGCGGTTAGCATCCATTTTGTCCAGAAATGATATTTTATTAAAAAGCCCGTCCGGCTTTTGAAACAAATAGATCACTCTTTGATTCATTGCCGCTAGTCCATTTCCCATATAAGAAATTACCACTTTTACGTCGCTCAATTTGTCCCCATCAATATCAGCTGTTCTCAATGCGTCGTACACGCTGACCACAGTAAAGTGCATTGGTTCAAACATTTTTTGAATTTGCTTCCTGTTCCGGAATATTCGTACAAAAGAACTGTCCCAATTCACCAGAAAGGAAGTTAGCTGAATTGTCAGCGTATCCTTGTTTTCATAGAAGCCAGGAATTGTGAGCGTAAAGTGTATCCTCTTTTCCGTCTCAAGTTTATCAAAGATTTTCCAGTCCTTATATTCGAGATATTTAACGGACGGATATTTTTCAAAAGGATATTGTCCCTGACCGTATGTCACGGACACACAAAATAATAGTAATATTTGAACGAGTTCTTTCATTTTAACAAACTGTCTCCCACAACACAAAATCCCCAATACGGGCTACCAACTGCAGTGCTTGATTCCTATTTTATAATAAAGCTATTCATTATTTTCTCCCCGACTTCCTTGTATTTATCGAATTGTCCGATGTCACACGTCAGCGTCAAAACATAGGCTTTATTTTTTACAGTCCAGTAATACTGCTCAAATTTTAACCGATACTGCCCCTGATCCCCTGTGTATATAACTTTTTGAAATTCATAATCACCGGCTTTAATTCTTTTGCTTTCGACTATATTTCCGTTGGTTATCATCGTTTTTATTTGTCCCTCCGATATTTCAACATACTTATCAAGGTCAATATTTAGTCCGGTTAAGTCCTGAATGATCAGGTTAACATTTTCCCTGAATAAGTCCCGCTGAGAAGTCTGCTTTGACAGAAGGATAAAAGTCGTTCCCATTTGTCCTGATCTGTTCAATTCAAAGCTGTCGGGATATTGAATCTTAAAACCTGCTTCATCTATAACCTTCCAATCGACAGGAATATCGGCACTTGCTCCTTTCTGAGGAGTCTGTGCGTTAGCGATGAGACTAAAAAAAATAGCAATCAGTCCGAAATATTTAATCTGCTTCACAATTTTTGTTTTTAAACATTCTGAATTTTAAACCCTTATTCTTCAAATTTTCACAAACGTATTTCTAATTCGGTTATGGTTGAAACTAAACTACAACTTTGCACCAAACCCGGCAAAGGCTCCACTGTTCTTTGTGCGACGTGCTCGCCCGAACTTAACCTCTCCGTCGCCGAAAACGGTCAATCATATTTGACCCAGACTCGTCAGGGAATTCACTACAATTTAAATAGTCCGGGTAGAAATTCAAAAGAGTAAACAGGGATACCGTTACTGAATCCGGCAGGTATCACAAAGGGCAGACTGAGCTCTTGTTCGTAGAAATAAAGGTCAATTACGCGAAGCAGCCGCACACCGATCCTTTATCATTTGGCGTTTTATAGCCTTCTCATGGTTTTTAAAGTCCATCTGCACATCATCGCCAATGTAAGCAAACAAAACACGAAGATCACCCCGTAAACAGGAGTAGCTTGCTCATGGTAGATTACGGCATTCTCTTCGTCAAAATACCTGCCCGTTTCATTATACACCAGTCCATATCTGAAGATAAATTCCCATCCGAAAAATATTGTCAGAAGGACCAGCAGGAAACAAAGTAAGAATTGCCCTGTGAGCACGCTTGATTTCCTGATTGTATTGAGCCTGTCTCTCGTTGAATGCGCGTTCACTCGTTCAGGGAATTAATTCCTTTTTCATTAAGTTTTTCAAGGTGGTCTTTCATCATTTTTATTTGTTCGGCTGGGTGTCCTTGCCAGACCGTTACTTCTCCAACAACTCTGAACGGCTGAGTTGAGCGGTAGGATCTTGTCGGATTTCCCGGAAACTTCTTGTCAGTCAGGTCAGGGTCGTCTTCTATTTCGCCGGTAGGCACAACGAGGTATATTCTTTCTCTTCCTTCGCCAAATGAAAGTTCCGCTCCCCATATAGCGGCGTCCAGCGTTGCTGTCAGGAATATATATTTCGCATTTTTCTTTTGTCCATAATTCGAGTTGAAACCGACTTCAATTAAGTCACCGGGTTTTAAGTCGGCCTTAGTCCCGTGAAAGTAAGTCTGCTCGAAAGGTGCCGCTCTTCGTGTATTTAAATCCTGTTCCTTTTTATCGTTTTGTGCCATTTCCAGTGGTTTATGGTTTTACTGTCTGCTTGTCGTTGGTTACCCTCTGTCTCATTAACAACCCTTTTTATACTCAAAGAAGATAACCCAATTGCCTCTGTTCCAAAATCACCAGCGCCCGGTGAGCTATCGATCGAACCAGGTGGGTCGGGAACTCATTTCAATATAGATAGCCATCGTAAATTTTCAAAGGTGGATTGCAATGATCGGGGTATATAATCCGGCCTCGGATTAACCCAATATATGTAGTTTTTTTCGGTAGGATGAAATGCGTTGTTTTTAAAACGCTAGCGGCACAATGATTTTTCAAATGCTTAAGCCAGACAATTGTTACTGAAGCTGATCAAAGGTGTATTTACAAAAACGTCTAGTTTGTCCTTTTTAGAAAGTATGTATTATCAGTTTCCTTTATTTGGAGTTCACCTTTCTCGGGATAGAACTCAAAAAAGTAGCCGCCAGCTGAATTCATAAAATAGTTCGCACCTATTATTTCCGTCTCAAAAACCTTTCCCCTTGTTTCCAGTAATAATCTGCTTCCATCCTGTGTACAATTAACTACGATCTGGTCACCGGAATAGTTGCCAAGGTATTTATTCAAATCCCTGCTTTCGGGGTTGTTAGTTTGCGTGAAGGGAATTGAAAATGGCTCATTAAAACAAATTTTCAAAATACCTTCAATCAGATCAGTACGGGGATATACAATGCCATTTGTGCAATAGGCGAAGGAAATTCTTTCAGCCGGGAAATACCAAAGGGCGGAGTAAAATTCTTCAATTCTGCCATTGTGACCAAAACCAGGTTTACTGCCATATTTATCGGAAAACATCCCCATCCCAAAGCCATCGACCATTGTTTTCATCTGATTCAAACTCGATCCGCTTATCAATTTGTTTGAAAACAGTCCGTCCATAAAGATGACCAGGTCAGTTGGTGTCGACACAATTGAACCTGCGCCGCCGTGTATACTGGAATCTGTTTCCTTTTCTTCTTTCCAATTGCCGTCGGAATATTTGTAAGAATCACTCATATTATCATTTGTGCCGACAGGAATTCCGAAATACGTATTTTTCAACTTTAGTCTGGATGTGATCCTTTCGTTAAGGGCATCCGCATACGGTTTTTTACAAATCTTCTCGATTATATAACCCAAAAGCAGGTAATTACTGTTGGAATAATCAGCCTTTGTGCCTGGCTCAAAGTCGCTTCCTTTTTCCTTTATTATTTTCAATAGTTCGTCGTGTGACCTGGGTTTGTCCATCCAGTTATGAAAATCTGTGTCTTTGGTGTAGTCATGCAATCCACTTCTGTGGTAAAGCATATTCCGGATGGTAATGCCGCTTGCATTGGGCAGATCGGGGAAATACGTACTGAGCTTCTGTTCAGGTTCTATTTTTCCTTCCTCTATCAGCTGAAAGATCATTACAGCTGTAAACATCTTTGTTGTAGATCCAATCTTATACCTTGTGTCTACGTCAGCCGGTTGCTTTTTGTAACTGGTAATAGAGGAGTAGCCGATCGCTTTTCGATAGCTAATGATACCATTTTTTGAAATGGCCAAGCTACCCATCGCCATATCTTTCGAAGTGAGTGTGTTAAGAAGACTATCCAGTTTCAGGGTATTAATATTCTGCCCAACGGAGGTGAAAAGTGATGCAGTCAGCAGGATAATAATACCGGTCAATTTTTTCATTTTAATCCAATTATTTAATTGTGTGATACCTCGCGGCTAAATTACCATTTAATTGTATCTCTTCAGACGTTATACGTGGCAACGAGGTTACGGGAGTGTCTGCGAAGTCCGGATGTTGTTACAGTGAGAGACTGGAAATTCGTTCCGGTGACGGTTACTACTTTTGTCCTGTTATTTTTTCTGTACTTTGTGTAACGCTGCGCCACTCGTAGCCGCACCGATGACGGCGCTTTGATTTACATGCCGGAATTGTGTGGCACGGCATGAATATGGTTTTTGTGGCTGACTTTTTCCTCCGTGCCGATAGCATTTCACATAATGTTTGAAATTGCCAGCCGGCATCCTGACAGGAATTATAGGCCTTACTCCGATCGCAAAGAATTAACCGGATTAGCCAACGACGCTTTGATAGATTGATAGCTTACAGTTAACAAAGTAATCACCAACGCGCCGGCGCCTGTCAGGGCAAAAATCCACCAGGACAGTTCAGTGTGATAGGTGTATTTCTGAATCCAGCTGTCCATGAAATAATAGGCCAATGGAGAGGCTATCAGGAATGAAACAATTACTAAAAGCAGGAAATCCCTGGAAAGCATTACGCAGAGATTAATAATCGACGCACCCAACACCTTTCTCACTCCCAATTCCTTTGTGCGTTGTTCAGCCATGAAGGATGCCAGGCCGAAGAGCCCCAGGCAACTGATAAAAATAGCCAGAATGGCAAAGACGGTGGCTAATTTTCCAATACGTTCTTCGGATGAGAATTTTAACGAGAACTGCTGGTCGGAAAACTTGTAGTCAAAAGGACTGCCTGGGTTAAATTTGAGAAAAACCTTTTCTATCTGAGCGATTGATTCCTTTGCACTTTGGTCACGGTTTAGTTTGATGTTGATTACGTTTGCCCAGTTGTAATCCAGCATAAAAACCGTTTGATATACCGGCTCATAAGGTGATCCCATCACCATATCTTTAATCACGCCCAATATTCTGTAAGGCTTATTGTTCCATTTCACTATTTTTCCCACCGGGTCTTTGATCTTCATATATCTGACTGCGGTTTCATTGATCACCATTCCCGATGAATCGCTGGCATAGTCCCTGGAAAAATCCCTTCCATCTATGAATTGCCATCCCACTGTTTTTCCAAAATCATGGGTAACTGCGATGGTGCCGAAATTTTCCCGGAAGCCTGGATCCTTACCTTCCCACTCAAACCCATTATTCTGCGAGTTCAAATCCGTAGCGGCTGTGGATGAGGTGGACATTTCCACCACAGCTCCCGTTTTGAGTAACTCATCTCTCAACATATTATACCGCCCGTATAACTCCGGGGTATTCATAGCTATCGTGATCAGCCCGCTTCGGTCATATCCGATCGGACGGTCTTTAGCATGCTTGATCTGACTGAATACCACGATCGTTCCAATGACCAGGGCAATGGAAACCGTGAACTGTATCACAACCAATGCTTTTCGTGGTATGGACGCAAACCGGCCCGCCCTGAAGGTTCCTTTCAATACTTTGACCGGATTAAAGGAGGATAGGTACAGCGAGGGGTAAAGCCCGGCAATCACTCCAGTGAATAAGCTGAAGGTTATCCCAAACAACCAAAAGAAAGGGTTCGACCACGGTATCCCTATTTTTTTGTCCGCCAGCGTGTTGAAAAATGGTAACGACAATTGGACTAAAACGATGGATAACAAAAACGAAAAGAAAACTACGAGCAGTGACTCACTGAAAAACTGGGACATTAGTTGCTTGCGCCTCGAGCCCAACGTTTTTCTTACGCCAACTTCTTTGGCACGTTTTTCCGATCGTGCAGTACTCAAATTCATAAAATTTATGCACGCCAGCAGCAAGACAAAAATACCGATCACTCCAAACAACCAGACGAATTCAATCCTTCCTCCAGCTTTTCCTGTTTTATCCCAATCAGCATACAAATGCCAGCGGCTCATGGGATTCAAAAATACGTTATGTTTTATTTCCGTCAGTTCAGGAAAGTGCTTTGAGATTATGTTCCCGATTTTTGCGGAAACGTCTGTGAAGTTGGCCTCGGGTGAAATTTGCGCAAGGATCTGCCAGGAGTTATTTGACCAATTGTTCTCAGCGTTTTTAACCCAATTGCGGGAAGTCGCATATAAACTCCAGGGTGCCATGAATTTCACATCCCTGAATTGGGTGTTGTACGGAAAATCTTCGTAAACACCGGTGACAACAACATCAAGGTTGTTATCGATCTTAATAGATTTGTGAATAGGATCAACATCGCCAAACAAAATCGCAGCGGCCGACTCTGACAGCATAATAGATGAAGGATCGTTCAATCCGGATTTTATTCCCTTTACCACATGTAAAGTCAGCATTTCCGGAGCTTCGGGACTTAAAAAATTACCCTTTATAGTAAATTTGTTATCTCCTGAAGCCAGAATATGTTCAGCCGTCCAGGATGACATAACTACGTATTCGAAATCCTGTGAGTAGGTTGAAAGAAGTTCTTTACCTACGGGTATCGGCATGTATTCCGACGTAAAAACTTCATCATTTACTACACCCTGCTGCAGAACCTGGGCAATCCTGTCATAGTTTTTATGATAGGTGTTGAAAGATACCTCATCATAAATCCAAAGCCCGATCAAAATAGCTACGGTCATTCCCACGGAAAGTCCGCCGATGTTGATGAGTGAGTAGCCCTTGCTTCTGACGAGGCTGCGTAACGCAATTTTTACATAATGTATTATCATGGCTGGTGCTAGATGACGCTAAATACAATCGGCATTCCAACAAATGTGCCGCGTATTAATAACTTCAAATTGTCGCTGTGAGACAGTTAAAGGTTTGAACTATGCGCGCATCCGGACTACCTTGTGCGAATACGGTCAGTCCCTGTTGGTCATTAACTCCACCGTTATGCAATCCGCGGAAGAAGTTTTCTTCTCAATGTGACGGGTATCAGATCCGAATTTCATTTTTACAATTGTCCTCGTACTGATAACTTCGGCACTGATACTATTTTTCAGCTACCCTTTCCTTGTACGTCGACCCGATTATTTTTCCGTCATAAAAGTCAAACTCGATTCTCTTACCCCTTGTTCTGTCAAGAAGCGTGACCCGATGAGCTTCCTGGTCATCCAGGGCAGGGAAGTCCTTTATCGTATCTCCCGACTTATAAAAATATACATCGGTTACCAGTGTGTCATAGTAATACAGTGCCGACCTAAATTGCTCTCCGGATTCATAATAACTCTCCGAGTTCTGGTGTCTCATTCCGTTTTTGAGAAAGGTCTCAGCCGCTTTCGGACCACTGCGGAAATAGTCGGTTTTCAGTTTAAGTGCTTCTGAGTGGTCATAAACTATTGTATTAAACAAAGCCGACTTATCTTCATACTTATTCTTCACGCTGGGAGTAAAATCAATACTTACTACCGCCCAGACAATTCCTGCTGCTAACGCAATAAGTGTAATCGAAGCTATTACCTTAGCTAATAATTCCCTGGTGCGATCTCTCCTCAGTGCCTTTGCCACTCTCTCTCTGACGAATTCCAAATTTTGGTTGTCTGAAGTTGACGCGCGTTTTTTTATTTCTTCTTTATAGATGTCCCTGACAGACCGTTTCTTTCCCAGCAAGTCGCGGTTATACTTGAAACTGTCACTCATTTGCTTGAGAGCCCCGAATCCCAGTCCCATTACTTAGTCTGTTTAATCATCAGTGATAAATTTAATGGCGACAACGCCCGGCTGCAAATGCAGATTGTTAGGGTGATTGGCGCGTTACCTGTCCTTTTTAATCAGGTCATCCGCTGTCCCAAATGTATGATCTTGTCCAGCCGAAATCAAAGTGTAATGAACAGAATCCGTTTGTAAGTAGTTATACTTAGTTTCCCAACTATCTGTAAGCCAACTACTCCAGAGTGGCTTCGATCGAACGTAGGATTCAAAATCAGCTGGATACCTTTTATACTTATGATAATATTTATCTAATTGAGCCGCGATCTCATTCATCTCCGTTTCTGTATGGGTCTGATTGAAGAAATGGTCCGCTGCATATTTCCCACCAACGCTAAAAGAGACTAGCGACAAATAAAAAATACCGGGGATTATAAAGATCATTATAACAAGAGTGAATATGAGATTTTTAATCGCGATACTTTTTCCTTCGGCTTTTTCCGTTTTTAGATAAATATCGATTTCAGACCATATCATCGCCCCTGTGAACAGAAATGAAAAAGGGATAACTGGAACAACAAATCCGACAAAAAGGGGAAGTAAAATCATCAGTATCCCCTTCCAATAGTCCCGAAGGTAAAGTTGACCAGTTCCCGGTATCACAATTGAGAATAGAAAAGGTAAAAGTGTTTTCATTTAATCCAGTACTTAAAAATAGGCATGTACTTGCGCAGGGATAATAGGTTAAAGTCTTCTGTTATGCCCAATGCGTGTCATTACAAACTTTGAGTCAATGGTCATTTAAAGAATCCAGATCAAGGCGGATCTCAGTCAGAATATTCATGGAATCGATCTCTTTTAATGTCTTTCCATTTATTCTAATGGATCGATAATCAATCTCGCCCAGTCCCTTTATTTCGTACGCGAACCTGAAAACACAGTTACAGTCCGCTATTTCCACCAATTCGGAGACCTTTCCATTTTTTTCTGTAACAACTGTCGGCCTTGTCCAAAACTTTAGATTTACAAAACCCGGAGACACTTGAAGACCCCCCGCGAAATTTCCATTACACGGCGCATACGTCTTCACTTTAATGTAAGTCAACTGTCCCGCGGCGTTAATCTCTTCAATCGCTGAACTGTCGTTCCTGCATTCTATCAGACAACTGGAGAAGTTAAATTTCTGCAATTGTTGAGCGATCAAGCTACTCGTGGATAATAGAGTTAATATTAAAATTCGTATCACTTAATTTAGCGTCAGGCTGATAGTTTGATTTTCAGCCCAATCTTTGTTCTAATTGAAAAATATTCCCTCTTGGTCTTCCCCGTCCGCAGGAAATGACTCTAATACCTGCCCCTGCCTGGACTCAATAATCAAGAACGGCAACCAATCCAGCATAATGAATCTGAACTACACGTCCTTTAATTTTTCCACTGAATTCCATTACGTAATTCTGACCAGTAATTTCTACTGTCATATCGCCTTCACTGTTAGCGTCGGATGTAATATCTTCTGCCATATTGCCGCGAAAGAATTTTATCGAGTTAATTCCAAATCGCACATATCCATCAGAAACATGATAATTGCCTTCACTCAAGGTATTTGAGGGGACAGTGACAAACATTGATACATTAAATGACGGCGCACCTTGTAGTGTGACATGAATATTATTATTTGAAGGTTGTGGGAACGGATCTCCATAAATTGTCATTATGTGAACATTGTATCGTTTGCCGTCAATGACAAAATATCCATCTGCCTGCGGTGTCCATTCTTCACAGGACATGAAAATTAAGAAAATGATCCACAAGTAGTTTTCGGGCTTTGTCACAATATTTGTCAATTTATTCATAGCGCATAGTTTAGAATGAATATGCTACATAGAAGTGAAAAACACGATTTTGCACATCGGGAAAGTCGATGTTTGAGCCCGAGTCATCGTCCGGACTATATATGTTGGTCACGCCATAGTTTAGTCTAGCTCCGCTATTAAAATGACGGCCGAGTGAATAGCCAACTCCAACAACCAGAGCTAAGTCTGCCGTCTTCATTATATCATTCAATTTTTCATCAACTTTTACGCTAGCGACCGTGCCCTTTTCCCTTCCGGCTAACAGTATTCCTAATTGACCTCCGAATTGAAAACACATTTTACTACCGAGTTCGAATAAAATAGGAACATTTAAATAATGCATGTTTGTTTTCGTTGAACCGATGGATGGACCACCATAAGGATAAATGTAATTATCCTTTTGGCCCTGATTGGAGTAGTACAACTCAGGTCTAAAATAAAATTTAGGACCAATTTGGTTTTTCAAATAGAAACCCAGCGCCAATCCTGGTTTAGCTCTTGACTCACTATTGATCGATGCGCTAAACGTACTTATGTTTATCCCCCCCTTGATCCCAAACACCGTTTTCGGATCATCTGGAGGTTCTAATACCGATTCCTGGGCATGGCAACTGAACAGGTTTAATAGAAACAAGGCAAGCGTAAGTATCAGAAAACGATGCATAACAATTATTCATTTTGTGTAAGCTAAACAGACTTCTTAACAGTTGAAAGATGAAATATGAATATCTGCCGCCCCGCTATCCCAGGCAGGACATAGAAATAACAAATCCCCAATTGCCATTGACCTATCAATTGGATCGGATTAAATGTGGGACCAGGGATCCGTTTCAATATAAATAGCCAAGGTAGAAATTCAAAGAAAGAAGCAGAGATCGGAGTATCAATCCGGACTGAAACCACACGGACAGACCGAGTTTTTTCAGTGGCCTAAAACTCGTCCCCACGCGCCCGATTAACTACAGCCGCTCAATTTCCAAATCATTTATCTTCCAGCTCCCACCCTCCCTCACGAATGTCACGGTAGCATGTTTGTAGTCCCAGAGATATCTATGCCCATTTACATTTGTACTATAAAATAGGACAATTCCTGTTATGGTCTTTTCGTCAATTGCTTTGAGACTTGATAGTTCGGCACCGTCATGCGGTTCCATGTCGGATGTCCACTCGTGAACGTTATTGAAGGCACATTTGATTTCTTCAAATTGATCCAGGTTCCCGAATTTCAAAAAGGTCTCGTATTTAATTTTTCCCAGATTGTCCACACATTGTTTGTATTCATTAACTTTTCTTTCAATAAAGGTGTCCGTGAAGTTATTCTTCTTCAATCCGTCCCTGTATTTTGTAAAATCCAGGGTGGTCATGCCGTCACTGCGTCTGATGAAATTGGGGCTAAAGTCCTTATCCACTTTGCGACTTTTAATAAGTCCAGCGTACCATGAGTAGAATGTTTCAATTTTGTTCTTAAGATCAACGGAGTCAACCGGGTCAACTTTTCTGCCGGACTGACCCCAAGCCGTCAGATTTGTCAATAAAATAATTGATGTCAACAGTTTGGTAGGTCGAGTCATTTTCAAATTTTAAAGGTACACCTCGTTTCCATTGAGAATAGCCCGCGTTTCAACCTGCTAGATCAAAAGACTTCAGTTTGCAGTAATTGTTTATTCTACAAATTTGTTTCTCATGTCCACCGGTAACTCATTGAATTTATTGTTTTTCAACGTTATAACTACAACGGTTTTTGCCCCGCCCTCCAATTGCTTGTTTTTCAGAATCTCGATTGCTTTAATCCAATCAGGGTTGATTGTAGAAAGTGATTTATAGTCGACACTTGAGGTATCCATTTTAAATTCATATGCCTTATTATCACATTTAATGATAAAATGATCAATCTCATTCTTTGTCCCGTTTGAGTCCCGGATCGCAAATGATTGTGGCGTCACCTGTCCAAACAAATTGTCGATTGGCAATGCAAGCAGTGTTACAGACGCTAATATGATTAGGTATATTTTCATCCTATGTAAAGTAGTCCTTTCTGAGCAGGACGGCGTGGCACATGAACCGGATACCGATCACGAGGATGTCAACCTCGTGTCGGGCACCGCTATCAGCCTTTATTAGTGGCTGCGCGGACTTCGTCAAATTTCATTCACAGTCTTCAAACCCATATAGTTTCCCCCATTATGCACTTCGCGATTTATTCGAATCGCCAATTGAACATATACCTCAACCCTCTGCTGAAACCCTGAATATATGAATTACCATGATCATCATAAATATGGTCGATTTTAAAATTCAGCTTATTCCTTTCGCGACTTTGATAAAGATGGTTTTTGAAAATCGCAAAATCCGCCTGCATATCAGCAGCCACATCTTCCAGGTATCCATAGGCTACATCGGACGAAGCCAGATAGAGCCTCTTATCACCCAGTTCCCGGTTCAACAACGAATCGCTTTCATTGTAAATGTGCTTCAGACTTGGATCTATCGCTATATAGCCTTCGAATAAATCCGGGTGATTGATGAGCGTGTAGACGGCAAAAACTCCGCCATGAGAATGACCTGCCAAATACCGCTTCTGACTGGCCTTGAAGTTTTTCTCTATGAAAGGAAATAGCTCCTTTGAAATAAATTCAGAGAAATTCTGAGCCGCACCGCCATAGCCTGGCGGCAAATAATCTCTTTGACGGGATTCCCTACTGGGGTTAGCGATACCTACTAAAATCGTCTGCGGAATCCTCGTTGTAATGTTAAAATATGCCTGGATACTTTGAGCGATACCAAACCGGTACTCCGCATCCAGGACATAAATAACAGGTAGCCGGGAAGTCAATGTATCGTAGCCCGGAGGCAGGTATATGTAAACCTGCCTTTCTTCATTCAGTACGGTAGATTTTATAGTATGAATCTGTCCGGTTTCTATAGTTTTCACATGTTCTTTTCTGTGCTGGGCTAACAGGGCGTTTGCCGAAGCGAACATTAAACAACCCACGAGAATTACATTGTTTTTTGCCATGTTAAGAATGGTTATTTGCTCACCCGGGCCTTCAAAACTAATTTATACGTTATAAAACTAATACTTTAGTTTTATATAAGGCGGGAAATTTTCATTTTTATTTGGAAGGATACATCCGGCGGGATAAGAGGTCTTCGGGAAATCGGGAATAAATTTCACTTCCGTCCAAAGCGAGTCCCAGAAGCTCAATAAGCTCTTTGCTATCGATCAAAACGGATAATTCAACAAGGCAGCAGTCGGGCCCATTCATGTGGGGCATTACCGTGGTTTTTCAAATTCAATTCACTTATTTGTGATCGGGGTTATTTTGTTTTGCCTGGAGAAGTATTCGTCACTGAGTCTATCCATTCATTAGCAGATGATACTCTGACTAGTGCCGCTACCGCACCGTATTTTATTTCCCGATTCAACGCTCCTGAAACAATTCCAACGAGTTTCCATTCATTATCGACCTGCACAAAAACTCCCGCGCCGCTGTCTCCTTTTGAACCTCCAATTTCGAGGTCAAGCGGTTCTGCCGACCCAAATTTGTTAGATGAACTGGAAATCGGGCTATCGAAATCAAAAACCAAAACGTCCGTAGAAAAGGTTCTGGATTCAAAAACTCCCCCCGCTGCATCAATCGTATTTTGTCCGCCTAGTCTTTCCGACTCCCTCGGTGATTTCATTCCATGAATTCCGTCCCCGACGTAGCCATAGCCGATCTTAGTAATTACTGAACCAATCTCTTCCCTGCCGTAATACCTACTTGCAGGTTTTACATTTGTTACGGGAGTTGTTAATTCAATTAAGGCCAGGTCCCAGCCTGTCCACTGCCTCTCAGATGCACCTGGCTTAATCCCGGGATGTATTACAGTTCGTTTACTTTTATAGTATGCGTCACCGAACAACCAAACCGACGAATCTCCGATAAAGTGAGAGGCTGTCAAAACCCACCTCTCGGCTATGAGTACACCTGCTGCATAGTCATCACTGGTAACGGTTGAGGAGTAACGTCCGACACAGCTAAATTCCGGCATCCGCCCAAGTTCGCGATAGCGTTCTATTTTGACGTCATGCCTGATCATACCCGTAACGCTATTCTTAACGCTCACGCCATTCACAAATAATAGCAAACAGACAAGCAGACCAAATGATCTCATCGTTTGAACGGGTTTAATTTAAACTTCGATTGCACCTGAAAAACTAATACGGTAATCCATAGTACCACGACTGTCAGCCAAGACCAGACTGCATATTTTAGAATCGCTACTCCCGGAAAACTTACTAGTTCCGACGGGAAGCTTAGAGATGGTTCGTCTGAAACTACCGGGACAAAGAAAGGAGCCAGTAAAAGAAGTGCGATAGCCATCATCAGAAAGAGTGGAATTCTCAGTGGCGTATATACATATTTCTTCTCCGCGTGCATAGCAGAAATCCTGGTCATAGTCCTTTCCACCAACTCTTCAGACGGAGAATCCCTGACGTCCTCACGTAACAGACGGATGAGGAGTTCATCGTCGTCCTCAAGTTTGTTATCAAAATTCTTTTTAGTCATAAAATTTCCGTTATCTCTTTCTTCAATTGTTTTGATAGTTCCGTATAAAGTCTCTGTCTTGCCCTGAATAATCGTATTTTGATTGTCGACGGATTCCATCCGGTTATGGTCTCAATTTCGGCAACTGAATTTTCGCAGGTGTAGTAAAGTGTAATCGCAAGACTCTCCGATTCCGTTAAAACCATGATTGCTTTTTTCAGCAATGCCACCTGATCGGCGTGTACGAGTTTTTCAAAAGAGCCGGCATAGTTGTCCGGTATATCGAAGCCACGATTCGAATCCGGAAATTCTTCGATGCTATCCATGACAATCCTCTTATTTCGAATTCTCGTTAGCGCTGTATTGTATACAATTTTATACAACCAGGTCGAAAATTTACCAAATCTGTTAAAATTCCTGATTGCTTTAAAGGCCTTACAAAATGAATCCTGGACCACTTCTTCAGCGTCTTCCCTGTTCCTTACAATTTTTACAGCGATTGAAAAAGCATAGGTATTATACTTCCTGAGCAAGAATCTATACGCCTCTGAATCCCGCGCAATGGCTCCTTCTATCGCTTCATCTTCAGTCATTATTTCCCGTTCTTTTGTTCTTCAATCGGAAACACGAGCCCAACTCTACTTATCGTTTCTCCGATTAATATAGAAGGAAATGACCAAAGCTACACCCATACAGAAAGGAACCATTGTTAAATAAGCCTGCGGATAATTTCTGTAACTATTCGGATTGTGGTTTACCAGGAGGTATTTCTCAAAAATTAATCCACTAATGATACCCAGGGAGAATCCTATCAATACGAGTCCGGATACCAACAGCGATTTCCTTTTCCCTTGCAGCATTTGTTTAAATGTATCGGGACTAAACCCTGAGTCAATGAGGGCCAGTCTCTCTTTGTTTCTATAACTCAAATACGTATACACTGTGCCGAAAATGCTCAAAAAAACGGCGATTATAACGAAGTATGCCTGATCCATAGGTTTTTGTTTTACGTTCATTACCTGAGACTACCGGGAAAGGAATCCGGTTTCAGAATCTGTGAATAAAGTCGAGAATAATGGACTGGTCAGATTAATAAGTTGTAGCTATACGCTTACTGGCCCTGGGGAATCTTATGTTCTTTCGCTTGTTTTGAAGTCACTTTATTTAACTGTCTTTTGCCACCGCCGATGTAGTATCGGGTACACTATATGAAGGACACCTGATGTCAGTCCACCAATAATCCAGAACGCAAGAGTAATTCCAACTATTGGCATTCCACAATTTACTCCGTCAGGGTCAAGTTTTGGGTAAAATAATTTTGGCAGTACCAGAAAATGGCCGATTAAAACGAAAATTAAAATAATTGTCCGTCCGTACCTGGGAATTTTCCTCCAGTCAGAGATTGAATAGAGTGCGATTTGCAGTAATGAAACAGCTATTATAACATTTAGTACCATCTGTCAATCTGTTACTTGTTTTGTCGTCCATCGGGAGCTATATGAACGCCCGCTACTCAAGTTATTCTCTGTTTCCTATAAAATAACTTTCCAAGTATTTATAAGAAAACCGATAAAAGAAATACGCCGAAAGAAATAGTATCGAAATCAAATACGCTACGTACTCCGGCGGAACGAAATAAATTCTTAAGGGAATAACGATCAGCTGACCTAAATTAAAACCGAAATATCCAGACGCCAGGCCAATGATAAAGTATACCCAACCCTTTTTATTATGCGCTATCGCCAAATTTCTAAACTTAAAAGCAGGAAATAAAAATGTTGCCATCACTGCAAAAAAGACTACCCATTGTATTAATTCTTCCGTCAAGGTGATCGAAGTTATGTGTTCGTTTTCCATAGCTGCTTCGTCTTAAATTATGACATGGTAAAAATGAGAACCTATAATCAAAAAGAGATAATGTTGCTAGTGGCGCGTTTTGCTGATCGTCAATTTGATGTATCAAATATTTGAGTGTGTAGTGTTTGATTAAATTCGCTCAGCTTTTTCAGGATTAGTTTTTTGTCGCTGTCTGCGATCAGAAAGATCTTATCACCGTCCGTCGTCTTGATGAAGGCCTTGAATACCTTTTCTCGCACTTTTAGCATCTTCGTTAAGGAATATCCCTCCAGACCCACGGTATTCACGCTGTTAATGTATATTTTTTCAATTTCCGAATAATTTGTCCAACTGATTCGCTTTAAACCAAATATCCTGAACCCCTCCCCAATTCTTTTTGCGGAAGTATCGATATGTATTATTTCTTTGGCTGTCCAAAATGATATTGCCGCTAAATTGAATAGAATGAATAATGGAATTCCAAGGCCATAAACATTTCCTTCTATTAGTTGAAAAGCGGTAAATACAAAGATAATGACCCCCATGGTCCGGGCATTGTCACGAAAGTACTTCCGCCTGACTATCTCCAAAGTCATTTTAAATTTTGTCTATTGTGATTTTTTGGTAACCGTGGGTCGTGCTCCTTACTCGATTACGCCAAACGTTTTTTTTGAATAATCGATCTTGTCTCTTAGAATATCTCCACCGGATAATATGACCCAATCTAGCTCGCCTTCTTCCACCACATACGATCCGATTACCGCACTTTCCATTGTAACGAAATAAACTATATCAGACCTTACATTTTCGTCGTAATCAAATCCATCAAATACTCTGAATAGAAAGGCATCGCTGTTTTTTCCATTTCGTATTATTGGATAAATCTTATCCACTCGCACGCGCTGAATAACTGATTTCCCTCCTCGCAGATTAAATTTTACATCGTAACTATTACCTTCCTTCGTGTCAAAATCAAAGTACCTAACGTCATTTGTTACCAGGCTGTCAAATGCCAGCAAAATGCCATTACCCTTCTTTTTAAACCTGCCGGTCAGTAAGTAATATTTTCCATCCAACCAAAAGTCTCCTCTAAACTTACATAAGTCAGTCTTGACCGAATCAACTTTTCGCAGAAACGGAGCTTTAACTTCGTCACCAAAGTTTTCCAACCGAAAATCACAAGTATCTGCATTTTTATCGGTACAGCTAAATCCTACGGACAAAAATACCAATAAGTAAATGGAATAATTCTTACTATTCAAATCTGGAGTCAGGTTTTTGTATGGCCAATACATACCGATTTACGTTGCAGGCTTAAGTCTCTTTGTTAGGGAAAATCATCTCTTCCGGTCAATCTACATTGAACTATCCATTCAGTCCCGGACGACAAAGGGGCAAGCCAGTTAATTCCAGACTGGTAATACCAATAACATTCGATCCAATGAAATCTGGAAATTCGTCTATCGCGCGAGTTTATTTTCATCGCTAAATTACATGACAAAATAAACAAATTCTTATTTACACCGTAGGCACCGTATTACTTTACTCAGTTTGCAAAAGTCTCTTGTCCTAACAATTTCGCGTCCGCTACAATTTAAAGTCTCTGCCCGACAAGCTCTTTGTTATTCTTAATGAGCGTAATGATTTTTTCAATCGCTTTTTTCAGTCCACCGGCATAATCATTCTCTTTAAACCTTGGTGCCATTTCCTCTCTATTTATTCTTGATGCAATCTCATCCTTTACTATTTTTTCCAGGCCGTATCCGACTTCAATCCTCATCATCCGATCTGTCTCTGAGACAGTAATCAAAATCCCATCATCAAATTTTGCTCTCCCAAGTCCAAGTCTCTCAAATATTTTCAATGAATACTCCTCAATAGGTTGTCCTTCTAAAGAAACAACCGTCATAATTGCTATCTGTGAGCCAATCTCATTTTCCAGGCTTTGGATAAGTCGAAAGAGATCGTCCTCTTGTTCTTTAGTCAATAAGTCGGCGTTGTCAAATATTCTACTTTTAACTACCAGCTTACTTACCTTTTGATCAACTTTTCTGTCACAGGAGGTAAGTCCGCCGAGTATAACAAATACTAATACAAATAATATTTTCATACTTCTACACTTAATTAGTGAAATGGTTCAACAACAGACAACAAAAATTCTAAACCGAGGCCATAAAGGAACATTGTGTTGGGTGCAGTCCCGTTCAGCGCTAATTCATTCTCTTTAGCAGTCTGTTTCCTTTTATCTTGATATCATCTTCGAGTTTTTTTCGATTATCATTATTTTCAGTCTTCGCGAGTTCTATTAGCAAATCTCCTAACTCTATCAAGTCATGCATCTTGGTCCCGTTAGCAGGTGACCAAATTTCACCGGACCGAACTCCAAAACCAAGAGAAAATCCAGTAAATACGTAGGTAACACCATCTAACCCAAATCTACCTTTACAGTTATACCGCGTGTCGGCCAATACCTTTTCAAATATTTTTCTTAGCAGTTCAACAGTGGTTGAATCAATGTCCTTTTCAAAACTAAGTACCTCAATCGAGCCTTTATCCTTCTTATACCAAATGCTTTCTTTGCAGGTTTTATAAATGACTTTGAATTTTTTATCTTCGGGGCCTACCCTTTCAATAGATAAAACATTCTCACCCGAGAATGAGGGGATCGTCAATATTCTTGCAACAGGGTCCCATGCCAGGTCTTTAATCAAATATTTATAAATAAAGGGATAATACTCATACTGATGCCGATACAAGCTAAAGTAACCTTCAGTTGGTTCAAGATGATCTTCTCCTGACTGACCAAATGTCGATAGTTGTAAAGATATCAATAGTAGGATAAGTGAGCAACGGTCTATTTTCACCCTTATAACCATGTTTCCACTAGTTATTTTTTTTGACTATTCTCTATGCACGTCGTACAGTCATCACTCTTTCTAATTATTTGTCCCTTCCGGTCGAAAAGTTCGCAGCCTGTGCATTTATTGTCTTTGAAGTAAGTCTTCAGTATTCCATCCTTTCTTTCAATCCAATGAGACCCTTGTCTCAACCCATATTTATCAGCGTAACCAGTCGTGTCCCCTTTGTAGATTAAGTATTCTATTGGAAATGTCAGGTATCTTTCGTCCGTCAATATCAAGTTCTTACTATTAATTTTCACAGGGCCTATTTTGTACGTTTGCAATTCCATTCTCAATTCATAAGCACATTCACACTCTTCAGGTTGAGAATACTCTATGATTTTGTCACCGTTACTTAACTGCAATTCCTGCTTTTCTATTGTATAGGTATTCACGACTAATGTGTCACCTTCCATTTTTACTATAGGATAGAGCTGGACATTACAGTCATCAAATATTACTGCCTCAATTCTCCATTCATTTGTACCGTTCCGTTGTATCGATTTAATTCTTTCCTGTAGGTATTTGTCATCCACTTGGGTGGTACCTTCGCAGTAAAACGAGTACTGTCTTAGCCCAACCTCCTGGCATATAACGCATTTGCAGAATATCAGGACAAAACTAATTGTTATTGTCAACTTCATAAAATATATAATTACCTGCCAGCGACACAATATCCGCATTGCCGCTATTCTAAGCAAGACATAAAAATCCTCGTCTACACTGTAAGCACGGTTTTACTTTACCTGCCGGCCGAGGTCTCTTTTTGCGGGCTGGTGTCTTTACCGCTCTTTGCATTCCAGTAAACTGACGCGATTGCTGATATAATCAAAACGACCGTCATCTCGTGGAGCTCAAGGAAATAGTTTTTCGAAAAAGCAAAGACAATTATTGAAGAGCTCAGTCCATTAAGAATAATCAAAATGACAAGTCCAAGGATAATGTTAATCGCGTTGTACTTTGTCCGAACAAGTCTGATTAGTCCGGTACAAACAAGACTTACTGTCAGGATAATCGAAATTCGAAACAGCAGACCAACTTCATTAATAAATTCATTCCTGTTTATAGTTGAAATTATGTTAGCCGAAATCTGCGCATCTGACATGTCCCCCTGGATATCTCCCGGCCGACCGTACCACTCATTCATTGGTGTTACCAGGCTGTCACGCAGAAACCCTATGAGAATAGTCTTGTCTTTAATTATTTCGGGTGACACATTCTCAATTTCGCGTAATGGTGCTCGGTAGTACATGTCTACCCCTCTGAAATTGATTCGTTCTTTACTGTTTCCTCGTTCTTTAAGTCCGGCTGAATTTTCAGAAAGTTGTAATTCAAAATAGGAGTCCTTGTCAGTTTTGAAGTGAGTGACCTCATTTTCGGGGCTTAGAATTCCGCTAGTTCCCTTATTTGAAGTTTTGTCACAGTCACATGTAATTATACTTTTACTCTGGCTAAGATACTTATCAAGGAGTTGGCTTTTGTCTTTAATATTGCAAAGATTAATTCCAATCGACTTCGGCTCAAAGGATTCCAATAACTCAATGTACGTTTTCACGGTATCCAAGTGAACATACTCTATGTCCAATAGAACGATTTCCGTTTCAACTCCTGGGTTGTCCCTTAAGCTTTTAAACAGCTCAGAGCTGACCCTGCGAGGTAAGTCTATTGCAAATAAATTGATGTCAATAAACTGATAGAGACAAATAATTGCCAGTGTAAATGTAGTCGAGATAATAAGTCGTTTCAATTCTTATTTTTAAAAGTAACGTTTTGGCTTTTGCCCAAACAATATCCGAATCACTATTATCCCTAGCAAAATATATACATTGTTATAGCCATATTGTTTTTTTTAACTTTTTTCATCCACCTTGAAGATATATTTGTTCAATATTCGGATTAGGTCATCAAATGAATCGCATTCTTTTACTTTCTCCTTTATCACTTCACCGTCCGAAAACTGAGTTATGACATCATCGTCTCTGTCTGTCTGGTTACAGATATCCTTTTTCAGTTCATCCAATTTGTAGCCGCCAATTTTTGTCCATGTGGGAGAAACTTTGATTATCGGATTGTAAACGGTATAGGCAAGTAATTTGGTCAGCGCATTGATCCTATAGTTCGAGTCAATCTCGCTTACTCTCCACAAAAAACCGTCTTTGTCGTATGCCTGAAAGTTCTTCTGGACTTCTTTGATCAGTCCCAGTACGTTGGAATCTGTCAAACCGTCCTCGTTGTCAATCAAGTCAAGGTATCCGCCTGGGTCTGTCAGAATGATTGGATAGGTTGGTCTGTTCGTCATATTAAAAATTGCTCACTGCGTTTACCTATAACACGGCGTGTGTAAATATTAGATGTTGCCCGGCATCGCTGCAGAATCAAATAGTACAGGCGTTTTTGACGGCGTCCTCAAAACTAACAAATGCAATAAGATCAAACTACTCCTTTTCATTTCACTAGTTCGTGCTTTACTTGCGGCCCACTTTTGATTGTCCTTCAATCCCACCAGCGCATGAAAAAATGCCACACCCGACACCATCAGCAATCGCCAAAGGTAAATTAGTAAAATGTCGATAAAAAAATGAGTAAAGCCAACTATAACATATGCTGTTTATCGTCCTCCTACCTCCCCTTTTTACGATAACTAAATTGTGCTCCTGTACCTAAACTTAATTCGTCAAACGAATCCAATTTGTAATACCTGACAAAATATTGAAACCATCTGTACCCACCTTTAAACTCGCCTTGGTATTCAACGTTTCTGTTATATATGGCAACTTTTGCCGTGAGTTTGCCAAAAACAGGTCGGAAGTAAAACTCCTTTCCAAGTCCAATTAATATACCAGATGAAGCTTTTGTTTTACTTTCAGTAATTTTAGTAAAGTCCAAATGGCTATATCCTGCAATTAGGCTAATGTTTCCTAAATTAAGTTGTGCCTCACCAGAATTTCCAACAGATTGAAAATCCCTATTAAATGAAACGTTTCGGTAGCTCCACCTGAAGTCCATATCAAATTCACAATTGGATATGGGATGACTAACCTCTAGTTGTCCAGTTTGAAATTCATTCTCATCCAGATTTGTTTGGTAACTGTAGGAGCCTTTTATAACGCCAATAGAAGTGTAAGGTGATGAAATGTCCATTTGCCCACCAACCGGGTTGTGAACCAGTCCGCTGTTTGCCTACAAAACAATGTGATATGCATCAAAAAAGTCCTTATTACAGTCTAGTTTTAGATATATTACTATTTCGCCTCTGCCCTTCAATTTAAATTCTTGTGTCTGAACTCCAACGAATGCGAATACTAAGGTAGCATTTAAGTCTGTTACGGAAATTGAAAATGTCCCGTCTGCGTTGGTTGTTGTCCGATTTTCAGTCCCTTTTTCAATTACGTTAACCCCAGGCGCAGCTGAGTTATCCTCTTTGAAATAGACTGTCCCCGTCACAATTACTTGGCCCCAACAAGTAATTGTGGTCAGAGTCAGAATTATAAATGTCAGCAGTCTTATCAAGTTGAAAAATCTCCGAAGGTAAATGATGCACAACATTGTATGACAAGTAGCTCTCAGCAAAAATAAAAAAGTCCTCCTTATCAAAGGCGTTTTTTCTTTATTTTATTACGCACGGTTCAGAGCTTGCACTATTCTAAAGCGCATGGATGCCAGTGCTTTGGCTGCTTGTCGCCATATACGGCATTGGTTCAGTTTTCAGTAATACTTATCCCAATCATTATATTCACTCACTTCTTAAAGTCTTGGTCGGATCGTCTGTCGCCGTCCTCAAAATAGTTGTGCTTGTTGTCGAAATACCGATGATGAAAACAGAGAGGCTACACAATACAATCGTTACAAATCCAACTTCGATATGTTGGGCATATAAGTCGTTAAGCAACGTATTCGTTAAGAAATAACCACCGCTACCTCCCACCAGGGCAGCCAGTGCCAGAATAATTGCAAACTCCCTATTAAGTAACTGAACAATACTCCCGACACTTGCGCCCAATACTTTTCGCACGCCAATCTCTTTTGTCCTCTTTTGCACGTTCAAACTCGCCAACGCATAAATACCGGATGCTGAAAGAAGACAACCCAGCAGGGTTATGAAAAAGAAAATCTGTTTGAGGTTGGTGTTGTATCCATTAGCTTCTTCATAAACGATGTCTTCCTGTAGCTTACTTTCAAACGGTCTGCCCGGGAACAAGACTTTCCATTTTTTATCCAGGTACGAACGAACAGCCAATATATCGTTTGGACTTGTTCTCACCACCATCTTCGTAAAATTTACCGGCCGGGTTAATGTGAATAAATGTTCACTATTATCCTTTTGTTTCAGTCCGCTTAAATGGTTCTTTACGACACCAATAATCCGGTAAGGTTTATCGTTATAAAACAACTGTGCGTCAATCGGATTTTCTAGACTGTGATTCAGGGCAAAGTTCTCATCAATGATGGCAGCCGATTCGTAGTCGCTTTGATTGTCTTCCATAAAATCCCGTCCGGATACAATGTCCAATCCTACTGCTGCAAAATAACCAATGCCGATCTCATAGATACTTGTTTTAAATATTGTTGTATCAAGTCTGACCGTACTATAGCGTGAAGTATAAGGGCCTATGTGATTCGCAGTACCCGAGATGTTCTCGATTTTTGAATTTTCCGATACTTCATTTTTGAATTGCTCAAACTCCCGATCGCCTTGCACGGAAACTATCAGAATATTTTGTTTGTCATACCCCAGGCTCATATTTTTCTGATAGGCGGCGTTCTGCGTAAATACTATTCCGGCAATAAACACTATAACCGAAAGTGAAAACTGAATTACCAAAAGACTGCGTGTAAGGTAGTTTGTTCCTTTAATGCCCTTTTTACCCTTGAGTAAATCTATGGGATTGAACTTACTGTTAAACAACGCCGGATATATGCCCGCCAACAGCGCAGCGATAAATAACAACACGATCAACGCCATGAGTAAATTCAATTTATTCAGGTCGCTCAACCCGTACTGAAGTTGCCACATCGCGGCAAATTGCGGCACGATGATTTGTGCCATTAGTAATCCGGCAAGGATGGCTAGTGAAATAGTAACAATCATTTCAAGAAGGAATTGATAGACAATCTGACTTCTGCCGGAACCCACTACTTTACGCACACCAATTTCTTTCAGGCGTTTCCCTGTCAGGGCCAATGTTGTATTGGTAAGGTTGAAGCAGGCGATTAACAATATGATGAAGCCCAGGATACTAAAAATAACCAACGCGACTGTGGGTATCGGAAGCCGGAGATTACTCTGGCTGACTTCACCATTTATGATACGTGTGGTGAACGGCACTAATTCAAACGAGACAGAGCGTGAGTCTCCTTTTTTTTCGTTAATTAGTTTGGAATACTTACTCATCTGTTGCCCAATGTTCAGTCGTTGGTTAATATCGGTGAGTTTAAATAATACCGACGATGACTGGTTGGTGTCCCATTGGCCCGGCTCAATAGCATGAGCATCGAGATATATTTCAATGCGCATAAGCGCGTCAATGCTGAAAGATATATTCAATGGTAGTTTTTCAAACACTCCTCCTACAACAGCTTCATACTTTTTACTGTTAAGTTCTACCGTCACTATCTTTCCAAGGGGATCTTCTCCATCAAAATATTTTTTTGCTAAATGTTCGCTTAAGTAAATGGATTTTTGATTTTCAAAATTCTTGTATGATCCTTGAGCTAACCTCAGCTTGAACATCTTAAAAAAGGAGGGATCGGCAAAGCGAATATTTTCATAAAACGCTTTCGTCCCATGACTGACAATACCATCTTCATTACAAAACCGTGTGAAGTCTTCAATGCCCGAGACATCTTGCGCTACCTGGGGAGCCATACCGATGGGAACTACCAGCTTTTTATCGGGTTTGCCGACGGAAGTTTCCAAATGGTGCACCACTTTAACAACATGTTGAACCTGGTCATCACTAAAATACTCATCAAACTCAATGTTGTATGCGATAAGCAGATACGCTGTCACGCAACAAGCCATGGCAATGCCCATACCCAACGTGTTGATCAGCACATAGACCTTGTTCCGTAACAGGTTCCGCATGGCGACTTTCAAATAATTTCTAATCATAACATCGGCATTTAAATTGAAAACGAGGTTTCACTCAGGTTGGACGCAATAGTCGAGCTATGGGTTACCGGTGATTTGCCCGCATTCCACTATCTGCAACAAGAAGTACGAATCACTATTTTCACCGCAGGCACAATTTCATTTTACCGTTCTGACCCAGGTATATTGCTTTTCGGCCGTTTTTTTATTTGTCCACCTTTCTCAGTTCAATCGTTAAGGCCTCCTGAGTTATTTGTTTTGTCTCTAAAATCAGTTTACTCTCTGCCCCGATTTTAATGCTTTGTTTTGTCCACATCAATTTATCCTTGATTTTGTCGATCACAATTAAGTCGGCTGCGAAATCCTTTGGCAGGCTTTTGAGTGTGGCTTTACCATTTTCATCAAACAGTATTTGCATTACAGAATTAATATCACTAAAAACTATATAACCAATTGGTTGGCTAAAACTTTTAAGTTCAATCTCCAGGTCTACCTTGTCAGGAATCTCAATAAACCTGTCGCAATTAATCCACCCTAACTTTGTTATCTCAAATCCGTAGGCTACTGGTTTGTGGGGCCCCGCCTCGTCCATTACCTCGACCCAGCGGTATCTTGCGGTGAATACCGTGTCGGAAACAAACTCCTTGCGGCCGTTGACGAATTTATAAGTCGTCCTTTTAACCGACGCTTTTGCATCAGATAAGTACGTAAATGTTTCTTCAACTACAGTCGTATCCGGAATCTTGCCGGCATATTCCCAATTCATTGAAGAATGATTTTCCTCCCCATAAAATAACTCTCCCGCATAACCATCTTTTCGATTTGGTATGGAGACTATGATTGCGCCGTTTTCCTTGATTTTCAATTCCTTTTCGCCTGACGTCGCCTTTAAATATATCATTCCAAAAGACTCAAGTAGTCTTCCGTCAGAGACCGTTCCAAGGCTGTTTAAAATCATCTCTGATTTATCAAAAACCTCTCTTATTTCAATTTGCAGTGATCCTTTCGCATCCTGTCCGTCACTGAACACAAAAGTATTCGGTTGGATTATAATTCTTGTCCCGTTTTTTGTTTCAATTGTATCGCCTTTGTCGTTGGTAATTGAAAAGAATTGAGAAGGGTTACTTAGTTGTTGAAGTTCTTTGTCAAATGGCAGGCTTTTTTTATCTGAACAGCCTGTCACTATTGAAACAATGATTACCCCTAATAGTATTTGTCGCATGTTGAATTTTTGTCCTATAATTCCACGGCCAGGTGAAAGTCACTCAAGAAATAAAAATATTATCGCTAACGCTAGTGGATAAGAAGGGGCGTGTCCGAAACCGCTTCACCGTCCGCGCTTGTTGTTATTTTTCGCAAAGTTCTTTCAACTTGGCGAGTGCTTTTGGGTAGGTATCGTTCATATATTCCAAAAAATCTTCCGTGGTATCTAAGTCAACAGTAACGGTTGTGGTCCCATTGTTCTCTTCAAAGGAATAGTTTTCAAATCCGTTAGCCCATTTTTCAACTTCCGGTCCTTCTGTAATTTCGTTGTCAGCTTTTAAAACACCATAATGTTGAATGGAAACAAACCGGTTGAGGATGTTATCAGCTATCCTGGAAACCATACCTCCCTTTTCTCCCTTGTCATCTACTCCCATAAACAGAATTTTACTTCCCTTGTCCCAGCTTCCTTCGTAGGTGGATGTCGGGTTAAACAAGGAAGTCCATTGCTCATACGTTGATTTACTTTTAGTGCCAAGCATAAAATCATATACCTTGGTCACCGGTGCATTGATGCTTACTTTGAATTGTAACTTTTCCATAATATTAATATTTGCGTAAATTAATCTTTCGAATTATTATTTACTGAAATACCTAGCAGTTGTTTGATATAGCCTACGTTTATGTTTATGACGGCTTGGGTTTCGAAGCGCGTCACTGTCCCACGTTGCCGAACGAATTTAAGAAAACAAAACTTCAAACCTACACATCACCCCAAGCTGGCATAAACATTATGTTGGCAGCTGTGCCCTAGTCCTACGTCACGGTTGTCCGAATACTCTAAATGCTAGAATAACAGGAAGAAGCATTCCGAGTACCCAGAATAAAAAATTAAATATCCCGTCCTTCATTAGTTTTAAGTCCATGGAGTGAAATGAATCTTCGGCATCTTGTCCGAACATTTTTCTATAAATAGTCGACATCGATAAAAATACAAGGAGTGCAAAGAATGGCACTAACAACGCTTCAATACCCCTTATATATATGTCCAGTCCTCTTATGAGACAGTAGAGTCCAACGAGAACAAGGCTAGCGGTCAGAAGAATTTTGAATTTTTTCTTGTCAAAAAGTATTTCACGTCTCATTAAGAATATAATGTGCACACTCATTGAAATTATTGAAAGAATCAGAATCATTGATTAAATGTCATTAAGGCATTGCTACCGACAACACAATATCCGTATTACCATTATCTCAGCAAAATATACAAATCCCCCTTTAAAATACAAACACCCCCTTCACGCAGAAGCCTGCATTAATAAACCCTGTCCTCTCAGTTCCCTTTCAAGGACTTACTACCTCTGTAAATCTCATAATAAGCCTGCAAACAGCTATAATGTGCTCTATCATCAACGTGGGTCATCCCAATTTTTTCCATTACTCTTCTTGAAGCAAGATTATCAACATGAGCCGATGACACCAGCTTATTTAGCCCTAAGGTTTTAAAGCCATACTCCAACAGACCAAAAGACGCCTCTGTTGCATAACCCCTGTTCCAATGTTCCTTTAGAATCCGGTATCCTACCTCAATCTCCGGCGTGTTATCATAGTAAACCAAACCACTCGCACCGACAAAACAATCATTTTCCTTCAGTATGGTAGCCCATATCCCAAGCCCTGGTTTTCTCGTATAATGTGAGATTAACATGTCCAATTCCTTTACCATCTGCTCCCGGCTTCTTGTTGACCCATCGCCTACGTATTTCATGATTATCGGGTCGCTATTCATCCGGTAAAGATCTTCGAAATCTCCTTCGTGGATTTGACGAAGTATTAGTCTCTTCGTTTCTAATATTTTCATATGACGGTTGGTCTATTTGTATTGCAGGAAACGGTTATGCACATGCAGTTGTTGGATAAGGAGGACTTGGTAAATACCACCCTGCCGAAAGTCTCTGTAGGCAGGAAGAACGAAATGCCAAGGCCGATAGTTTTCCTTGGTCTATTTCATTGGTGTATTATGAAATTTATTTACATCCAGCTCCAGGCTATTTATTATATCCGTGACTCTTTTTAGCCATTTACTTTTTACTTTATCAGTTTCTTCTTCAAAAATCATATATGTGATTATGACCAAGATTTGCTCATGGTATATGTACCAATAGTAAAAAATCATATTAGAATCTACGTACGTCTTGCTATAGTGGACAGCTTGATGAGTCGAAACCCTTACTGTTTGGAAGTAATTCTTATCATCTTCATCTGCTTCAATTAATTGTAACAACGCTTCCTTTTCATTCATTGATTCGGGCTGTCGAATGCGCCATTGAATTGAAAACTGAAGACCCCCTTTCAAATCGTCCTTTAAATTATGAAAGCTGTAAAATGAGTTTCCTTTTTTTGAATAAACCCAATTCTCGTCAAATGTCAGGTTGAACAAGTTGTCCCTGGATCTAAAATGCTCAGCGACATTGACGAATTTGCTGCGAAAAAACAGATCGGATAATTTGTTAAGTAGTCTCATGAAGGTAAGCTGGAAATCTGCCCACAATAACATAATATTGGTATAACTGTTATCCCGAACAAAATATACAAATCCGAATTCAAAATGCAACCGCCCGCTTATTTGATCTTAAGTCTCTCCAATTCCACATTTGACAGATAGTATTCATATTCAAGATAGTTTCCTTTCATTCTAATTGAATTTCTTAAATGGTTAACATATTTCTCCTCGTCCTTATCGCGCAAAGATTTTATTGCCTTGTAAAACTCAAATCTACACTCTTGCCTTACTTTTAATTCCGTGGATACAAATTGCTTCTCAAATTTCTCTTCACTTATTCTGTCCGTCAAGTACTCCGCAATTGGAGTTTCACGATTTAACAAATCCTTCGTTGCCCGGGCTAGTAATTGTCCGTCGTTAGTTTTTAATGAAAAGAAGAGAAGTATGGCAGGAGCCAATGATATATCAGTGGTGTAATTAAATTTTCTTCGATGCTTAATTGGATATTCAAAATAATGGAGAGAGTCACCAATACGGCCAAGGGCATAATGGCACAGTCCAATGTACAAGTAGGTATTGTCCGAAATTCTGTTGTCCCTTTCTTCTTTATCTTTTAACATCTCGAAATCGCCAAGTGACTCTTGGTATTTCCTTAAATGTAAAAGGATTATAGCTCGTGCCCTCAAATCAAAATTGTTTTGCCCAGCTTTATAGTTTCCATCTGCTACATCAAAGGCAGCTGCGAAGTCGTCTACAAAGATCTTATCCCATGGATTGTTCCTGATCATAGTTGATTTTTAAACGGCTTGCGCCCAACACCACAATATCCGTATTACCATTATTCCAGGCAAGGCCAAAGGATCTTGCCGAACGCCTCTGTAGCCGGAGGAACGAATGCCAAGCCCGCCTTGTGCGTCACTGTCGGCCGTCGCTGATGATAATTTACTTAATTGATGGAAATTATCTTTTGCCGGACATTTCTTATTCATTTTGTTTCGGGCAGTAGTTTCACACCACATTAAATAGGATGACTGTCCCTATAAGGAGCATACTAAACAACACCTCAAGCCAAGTCATGTTTCTCTTTTCTTCTTCCTCCCACATTGTCATTCGTCCTCTTCTCATTGTCACTATCATCTCTTGTCCTCGAAGATTAAAGAATATGAGTCTCAGAATTTGAAATACTATTAAAGTAGGTAGCAACGCCTTTAGTCCTGAGAGTCCATTTCCACGTACAAATTGAAAGTCTGGGTTGTCGCTGAGTGAATAGTAAATCACCATTTGAATTATTCCAATTACAATCCAAATAAAATAAAATTTCAAACGTCGAAGATTTCGAAAAAAAAGTCCTACTAGAGCAAATGGCATAAGAAAAAAATAACCGCTTATCCATTCTTTAATATCTGTCCGCGAAAACAAGTCTAGATTACAAAGACCGAAGAAAATAAGTCCAACAAGTAAATGCGTGAAAATGACAATGAAGTCAGCTACCAGAAGTTTTGGTTTGTAGTCGTCCGAAAGCTTTGTTACTAGTCTGTTCATAATTTGGAACTATTGCCCACAACAACACAATTTCCGTATTACTAGCCTGATAGCTCGAGTCTCCTTTGGTAGCCGCCTTTTTTACGTCAATCTCAAAATGAAAGTTTCCAAAAAGGTCAGCATCGTTTTCTTTTTCGTCCGCATACACAAGTGTGTTGTTATATACGTTTCAGTTTCCTGGTCTTCCAATTTGGAGTGCAATTTCCTGTTGTCATTGTAAGCGTAAACAATATATACCTCATCCTTCTCAAAATTGACTCCACAGTCAGTCATTCCTGAAGTTATGAGGTCAACTGTCTCTTGGCTTTTAAGTCCTTTGAAGTTCTTCAAGATTTCAAAGGTGTACCTGGTCCGCCTATACTCAACTACAGAATTCTTCCCGGTAATTGTGTCCATCGTAATTATCTCCTCAAACTTTGTTACTCGTCCTTTGAAAGAGTAGTCGGTCGCCTTTTTATTTTTAACAATTCCAACATGGCCACAGGAACAGGCAAAAATGTCTGCCGTGAAGAATATTAGTCCTATGATTATTCGTAGTCTCATCTGTCCAGATTAAATAGCTGCCAACGCTTGGATCTGCAGCATTACTTTCATCCATTAAATATAATTAATCAAAAGTAACGCCTTATCGCCATTGTTGACAGCTGTGCCGTCAACCCGTTGTCTTTATATTTATTATTTGGTCCATGTCTGTATATGCTATTTTCTGTCCAAACAGTAAGTTTGATTGCTTTTCTGTCGGGAATAGGTAAAAGCGTTTTTTGTCCTTAGTCTTGAGAATATATATGTGGTGTAGTCGGTTTATGAACTTGACGTTGTCCCATTTGATTGTCTGTCCATCAAGTCTAATTTCTTCCTTGTTTATTGTAGCTCTAAAAACAAATCGGGAGGCAATTAGCTGCAATCCCAAGAGAATTGTCACAAGTGTAGCATCTATTTTTAGGACATCAAGATTAACCCTGTCAAATGTTAATGAACCATCAATAAATTGCTTTGTTGTCCCAAGGCAAATTATAGCAATAAGGAATCCAAAGAAATATCTGTAAATGATGTATAAAAATAAACTACTTTTAGTGTCCTTCATTTTTTTATTTCTCGTGTCCGGCTCTTTTTGAAGGCACTGCTGCCAATAACATAATATCGGTATAACCGCTATCGCAAACAAAATATACGAATCCGCATTCAAAATGCAAACCCCGCTTCATCCCAAAAGCCGCCATCAATAAACACTTACTCAATCCGGTACGCAGCCGGTAGCCCGGGTTTTAGCTTCGTAGTTTTTTTTACTTGTTGGGCGATATAATTACTTTCTCTGGGCTCTGCTTATAGTTTCAAAAATGTCAGTCGTTGAAGACTTAACGCATGTGATCAGTAAGCAACTTAAAGGATTCATACATGCCCACATATCGCCATAACTATTCATATCTCCGGTTCCTGTCTTTTCCCAAAGTATTTTCGATTTCTTGCGCGAATAAAGGGTTGTTGTCATTTTCATTATTAACCGGCCATTGTCATTGACTGTTCGGATGTCCTTGTATGTGACCACATAATCAGCTTTGAAGTCGTCGGCAATTTGCTTTAAGTCATTTGATTTTAAGTCCGTTTTTCTCACGGTTTGAAAAGTCGAATATGGTGGATATTCGTTGAAATACATTTGCAGAACAGAATTGGAGTAAAGTGAAATGGTTTCAAAGTATCTGAATCTCTTAACATACTGCTCAGATTGTTTTTTAATCTTCAAGTTCTCTTCAATTTTCCTTTTTGATTCGTCCATTTCCTTCTTTCCGGGAGATTCGTCTTTCTGATTCAAAAATTGCTCCATTTGTTCAATGGATTTGTAATATCCCTTAATGTAATCAGCTTCAATACTGTCTTGAAGCGTCTTTAGGCTGGAATCGATAGTTGCAGTATCGGGCGACACAATAACCATTTTAAATGGTCGATAATAACGTGTTTGCCCCAGAGACAAAATGCTTGTCAGTAAAAATAGCGTGAGAAGAATTTGTCGCATTGGGGAATCTACATTAATAAGATTTGCGCCTCTTTAAACCTTACTCGTGATATGTCACTTTAGTGTCACCTGAGGTCCGTTCGTCACTAATTTGTTCTTTCTTACTTTTTCCATATTTCATAACCTCTCGCGAGTCCGTTCGGGACGATGTTTGAATAATATACGAAAACTTCGTCCGTGCTTTTGTTGTCGACCTGAATAACATAAGTTCCGAGGTCCGGCATCTCAAAGCCCGGCTTCTTCTCCAAATATTGGTAAGTTCCCGTACCTGTATTTGGATTTGTCTTGTCGAGACATATAGTAATTGTTACCTTGCCTTGCTCATAGAACGCGATACCAACGTATTCCCCGTCTCCCTTGTAGGTTAATGAAATTTTAGTCTCAACACCCATTTCAATGTACCGTTGGGTCATGTCCTCATAAATTCCACTTGGGTGTCTATTGTCCAAAGTGTTTGTGATTTTAATTCTATTATACGTCCGGCTGAGGTTTGCCAGTCTGTAATAGTCCTTTATAGATGCTACTGTTTCAATTACAAAAACAACGAGTGCGGATGACGCGATGCCGAGTAGAATACTTTTCCAATCACTGTCGTCCAGATTTCTTGCTATAAAAAAAGTCACAACGGTCAAAGCGGCTAAAATTATTTGAATGATCTTTCGTGTTGTCATAGGCTTGCAGCTAACGAGCTATGTATAAATAGTGCCCGGAAACTAGTTCTCGGTAAATTACGAACAAATGCCAACCCGGACTTTCGCGGCACTGCCAGCCATTAGCGAAACCAAGGTAGCAAAAATGTAGTCAAACGTGAATGAAAGCCCGCTATTACATACCTCGCTCGCGGGCTTGCCGCCTGTCCAAGCAATACCTGGCATTAATTAAATTCTCATTCAACCTTCAAAATTGCCGAATGTACGTTCCAGGTGGTCGTACTCTCTCTCGTTTTCGTTCTCTTCTGTAGTAGAGATCGGTTAAGCTTACCGTTTCCGCATCAGCCATGTCGCCCGTCTTTATCGTTATTATTCTGTTTCTTACAATTCTTGCAGTTATTGGTCGCCAGCGTTTGTCAACTCCAAGCCGTAAAAAATAGTCAGATGTATCAGTCATATTAATCCTCTCACTATTACAAGTGACGTCAAACATGTCCGAAGTGTAAGTAAAATAAAGAGTGTCACCCTTTACCTCAAATTGTCCGCAAGCCAGGTCCCATTGTGACTCAAATCTGAATCTGAATTTAAAACTTTTGTCTACATTTAGGATGAGTTGCCCGGCTGGGTAGTCCGATCGAATAAACTTTCCGGTGATTTCACTTTGCCCAAAGGCAGGCAGACTAATCAACACAGTCAGAAAGCAAAATGAATTCTCATTTATTTGCGGTAGTTTTTTTCTATCATTTTACAGAGAGCTTGGTTAAACGAATGTCCGGGGTAGATGAACTTAAAGTGTCCAGTTAGGCGGCTGTTCAGTAAACTTAAATCACCTAAAATGTCAAGAATTTTATGTCTAACAGGTTCATCAAACTTGTATGGTTCATTTACCCAATTGTCATCACGATAGCATAGGACATCTGAATTTAAGGGGTCGTCAGGCAATCCTTTTATTGCCTTAGTAATGTAATCCCAAAATACTTCACCTTCGGGATTGAAATTTGCAATCAAGTATGGGTTATGATTTATAACCGTCTTTATATCTGTCCTAAGAAACGTCCGTGCCCATGAAATCTCTTCCAGATAGTTGTCTGCAGAATTGTTATAAACAAATGTTTGTGTCCCAATTGGTAAAGGGAATGTAATGCTTGCCTCAATTATAAGTTCATTGTTGAGTAACTCTGAAATAAAAACTCTACTGTCTTCAAATGAAAATTCCGTTTTGCGTGGGGCTATGTATTTTGCATCACAATCTTGGTCCGTTATTCCATTTTGGAATAGCAGTTGTCCAAAGTTAATTAGTTTGTCACCTTTAATGTCAGGTATTGAATCGCTAAATGTTTCAATAATTATGTTGTCAATCATAAGGCCATAAAGTGCCGAGTGTAAATGCTCAATTGTCCTTACAGTATATCCGTCAAATTGAAGTGAAGTTGTCCTGACGGGTTCTATCAATAAGTTACCAATCCCGACACTATACTTTGAGCCGTTGAAAATGTAGCTGATACCTGTATTGGGTTTGTCGGGATGTAGATGGACTTCACACCAACCGTTATTGAAAAGACTACTTCCTTCAATCCTAAGACTTTTTGATATTGTTCGTTGCCTCATCCTTGTATGTTGCTAAGGGTATTTCATTTTTAACGATAAAGTCAAGGCAATGTCTATAAAGAAATTCAAAGTATTCCGCAAAGTTTACTTTTCTCAACTCGCGTTGGTGAGTAATATATGGCAAACATGCCTCCCAGCAACGAATTATCGTCCCATAGTATAGCGGAAGGATTAGATACTTATCCGCTAAATGATTTGCTGATAAGTAACCCAAGAAGTCAAATTGGTTAACAATTGTATTCGCTAAGGTGTTATGTCCTTCGCTATAAAGTTTAACATCATGAGGCAAGTCATTGTATAAACTCTTTCTGTTCGCTACAGATTCTGGAGAATTAATTTGTTCGTAAACAGGAAGGAATACAGAAATAGTCCTTGCTTTATTCGCCTCTTTAACTTGTCTTACAGCGTAAATTAAAGCCACGATGACTGCCAAAGTTTGCACTGCTGTCGCAATTGCCCCTACAGCTGTCCAGTCAATTGGTGAGTTAATTTCAAGCATATTGTGTCGTCATAAAATTACCGCTACCGTTTGTGCATAAGCAGTGACGGGAATTCGAAGCGCGTCACTATCCTACGAAACCAAACGTAGTTCGAAAAACTAAACTACAAATTTACAATGAACTACGCCATTGATTATGCACTTTGTTAGCAACTGTGCACTTTTTCCGCTCATTTTTTGTGTTTTGAAAACTACATTATCCACTTACACCAAGCTTAGCACACTTATTGACTGGCTTAGGTATCGCACTGGAATGTGTGGCCAGATGACGTGCGTGGACTTTGTTGATTAAGCACTTATGCTACAAGTGAATCTCATGTTTAATTCTTCGGCAAGCTGGTAGTCGTTAATCCAGCGAACTCCCATGTTATCACATACATTTGGAATTTTAATCCTGTTGGTATTGATTGCCATGATTTTTTCTTCTTTGGTGACAACAGTCGCATTTTCTTTTATGGCATGTGCAATAACCCAAGGGTCAGCAAGTGACCTTCCCTTAACATTGTTTACAAGATTTTGATGTGCCGGATTTGACGAATAAATATTCCTTAGTGCTTCGGTTACCGGGCCGTCTATTTTGTACTCAGGGATATCACTGGTATTGAGCCATTTTGCTAAGTCATCATCAGTTCTTGTGATTTCTTCATACACCATTTGAGGAAGAAAGATTCTATTCTCTTTGCCTAAGCGATTTAAAATAGTCCAATAGTCTGGGCAAAGTTTAGGTGAATAATATTTCTGCCATGCCTGAATAAGTACATTTGCATCTAGACAATACTTATGATGCGATGCACTCATTGAGACAAAAATGATTCAAGTTTCGAGAAATTGTTTATCTGAGTGTTGAGTAAACTGCTTGCTTGAGTTGGTTCAATGGTACCACCTCTAAATGCATCCATTACAACTTGAGTAAATAAATGACTATTCTTATTAACTAATAGTCTATAATAGTCTGGCCCTCCTTTTTTCAATTTCTGCTTTATTTGTTTTTCCTCTTCTTTCAGCAAAAAATTTTTAAAATCAATATCTGCTTCTCTTTTTAGTTTACGATATGAGTCCAATGAAACAATACTTAAGCTTAATGCTCTGAACAGAAAAGCAAATGAACTTATTCCCAGTTCTTTTGAGGCCCTAAATAAATTGTGAGAGGTTTCAAATGTTGACTTTGAAAACGCTCTCATTAAATTAATAGGCATTAGTGCATTAGCTGCAACTTCATTGCAGAATAACTCAACTGGATGGAGCTTATCTTTATGCTTAATTTCTGGTTCAATTTCATTTGAAATACCAGAAGCTGCAATCCAGATATGAGCTAGTTCGTGAACCAATGTGAAAAGTTGTGGGGCATCCCAATCATCCGAATTTACAAAGACAAAAGGTGCGTATTTGTCAGCAATGGTAAATCCTTGAAGTTCACCACTATCGAGTTTAAGTCTGGGGTGAATGAAGCTTGTCCTCGATATAAAAATTCCTTTTGATTCAGCCTTTTCAATCCATTCGGCAATCGGGCTATCTTTTTTGTAATTCGATGGGTCTATCTCAAGAGTCGCGAGAATGTCATTTGCTACAGCAATCGGATTTGATTGTAGGTTAAATCGACCTACAAATGTTAATGGAGTCTCTTTATTCTCTTCATAAACGTCTTTAATCCAAGCCTGCTTTTGTTGTATCTCCCTGATAATAAAAATAGAACCTGTGCTTAGCGGTTTCGCATCCTTTTTTCTAAAATCTTGTAGAGGTTGAAAATCTCTTGGAATGTCTGGAAGAAAGAAGAGTGCGAACGGCCGTCTATATGCTTTCGCAAGAGTCTCAGCTTGCCTTATTGTAGGTTGGTTATCACCATTTTCCCACTCTTTTAATTTTTCGACCGTTATTGAAACCTTAGATGCAGCCGCCTCTTCACTCATGCGAGCAGATTCGCGAGCCCATTTAAGAATTTTCGGTGTTATGTTGGCTTTGTCCGCCATTCAATTAAAGGTCTGTTTAGTTTCACTCAAATTAACGCTAAAAATTGATTTCAAATTCAGCATTTAATATAAATCTGGGCGAATTGGCGAGAAATTTGGCTAACGTTTGTGTTAATGCAGTGCGGGGAATAGGAGGGCTTAAAAATGAAGCGCAGCAGAATGTTAAACCCTACCTGCCGTGAAATTGTCGCCCATGACCGAACTACATTATGAAACATAAACCTTAATTTAAAACCAAACCCCCGCATTGCATATACATTTTGTTGCACTAAACCTTCGGTAGCTTTTGAGTACTTCGCATATCGGCTGATCAGATGAATGGCCCGATCTGACCAATCCCCTTTATATTAGAGAGTAACTGCCATTTACCGCTACCGAAACTACCGTGCAACAGGGGCTTCACGCTGGGCCGTGCCGGCCACGCGAAGCCTTATTCATTGTGGGCAGTTATGGATTCTTCCTTGGTCGTCCCCGTTTCTTTTTCTTTGGTCGTCCCCGCTTTTTTTGTCGGTGTAACAACGGTAGGAGTCTTAACAGGATTGTTCATCTTGTCAAGACGTTTGATTATTTCTTCGTAGTAATTTCTTTCAGTCCGCGGATTAGCTTGTTTAGTCTGTGTGGCTTCATGTGCGTCTTGAAATCTTTCTCTCTTTCGGTTTAGATTTGGGTCAGCTACCAGAATGGCTAATGCTTCAAGAGTGTTAATCGTAGTCCCTTTTGTAACTTGTCTCTGTCCTGGGTCTCTTGTATTTTTCTTTATTTTGTTAACAGTCGATACACTGAAAAATGTAAACATGTCCCATCTCCCCGCAAATCTGTCTGACAGATGGCTTCGAAGCCTAAAACCAATTGAGGACTCAAGAGCTTTACCAACATAAACACATTTAAATCTATCAAACAGAACGTAAATACCTTTCGCTTCCCAAAAGTCGATGGTGACATATTTGGTTCCAATCCTTACATCTCCAAGAAGTTGTCCCTTGTTACTTGGTCCCTGTTTTCCCCATTCAATTATCTCCGGATTCCAGAACTGTCCAAATGCTCTTATTAACATAACTTACTATTTTTTAGGTCAACTGAGTCGTCGTGAATAATTGCCCACAATGTTTATGTAAATGTAGCAGCGGCACATCTTGATCACCACCACCGTTGCTTACTATCAAATCTATGTAAACACCTGCACACTGTCAAACACCTAAGCCGCTATTAAATTTACATTTTGTTAGCAGCTACATTTATGTCTGGATACGTAACCAATCCTTAATTAACAGTTTCAGCCGAATGATTTCATCTTCATTTAGCTCACAACTATGAGCTATAATATTTCTTATCAAATTGAATTGTCCGAGAACTTGTTGCATTGCCTTCTGACTTCTTATTAAGTCAGAGAAGTCTGTCCAGTTTTTATTAAGAATGTCAATAAGTTCTCCGAAATTAGTATATGATAATGGATCGTCTGACCGAATAGACATCATAGTATCCTTCTCTTTGTTTTGTTTATCCCTAACATTTACTTTCACTCCTTCGGGAACTGCATTAGTATCCCACCAATTCATTCCGTGTTTTTCACTAAGTCGTCCAGAGATGAGTCTTCTAATAGAGTTCTCAAAAGCATAATAGAGAACATAAAAGTCAGCCATTTTTCTTGCTGCTTGAATTAACTCAAATTCAAAAAGCTCTATATCTACTAATTCATTTTTTTTAATATCCTTAACATGATCAATGTTAATACCTGAATTTTCTAGCTTTTCTAAATTAGATTCTAACAGCAAGTTTCGCATCGAAAAAAGCTGAAGTGTATTTAAGAAACCTTCTTTACTCATTTACTCATTATTTTAAGAGGTTATCTTTTAAACTTTTAAAGATGGCGTTGAACACCTCAATCTCAGTTGTTGCTGGCAAGTTAAGATTGATCGTATATGAAATCCCGAATTTTACTTCGTCACCACTTGTAATAGAGGCTAATGGGTTGGGTGGAGTATCTCGAGGTTTTTCTTCAGTCGTAGTCTCAGGCTTCTTATGCGTTGTTTTGGATTTCCCCTCAAAATCCGCAAGTTTCACTAGTTCCTGAAACGTTCCTACCACTTTAGGAAGAGTAGTATCATCATCACTGACACCAAGAAGCGTTTTAAGCTTTGTAGTTACCTGCTCCTTAGTGAGCTTATAGGCAAATTCGCTTGCCTTAAATAAATCATCAAAGGCAATTCTTATTTGAGTTGCCATGATTTGTTTTGACTGACCATCATCTCTAAAGTCCTTGTACGCTTGCGTAGGCTGATTTGTTGGATCGATGAAGTTGAGTTTTTTCATCAATGGGATCATGGCATTAAAGCTAGATGACTTTAAACCTAAGATTGTCTTAATGAAATCTTGATTAAACTTAGTTGGAACCGCAGCGCTTTTAATTGCATTAAATATTTCCGCAATTTTTCCATAAGCGTCTACGTATGGAGGGTATTTTCGTGCCATATATGTGATTATCTGATTTGTCCCCTTAATGTTGCTGCTAACTTAAGAAGATAACGGTATTGCCGTTATTCTGAATATTACCATTTCCCTGTGGGCTTTTCGATCAGATTGGATCAGGTGGGGCAGGGAATCGTTATCAATATAAACAGCGCCGTTATAAAATTCAAATGCCGGCGCTCACTGATCAACGAAAACTTGTTCCGGCCACAGGCTGGCCGCGTGTGACGGATTCAAAGTAACGTGTCTACATGCAATGCTACTGTTCCTTGGCCAGGCTCAAACCGCCGCAGACAAAATCAAGCAGCTCGCAGGGACTGGCTCCGATAGCCAGGGCGATCAGATATAATTCGTCGGCCCGGAGTTTCGCGGACGCCTTGGACGACAATTCCCCCAGCCGCTGATTACTTAAGCCTGTCTTCCGGGCAACCATCGATTTGTTAACCGATCGCCGGGTCAAATACTCACCGAGTTTTGTCATATTCCTGATGATTTTCTGAATCAATCTAAAGAATAGTATGATTTTTTTGAAGAAATCCGGGAACCTCAGGTTTGGATTTGCAGAATATCTGCATATCTTAGCGTACGTTCTGCAAAAAATTACCGATGGTAGCCAATAATTCCACGTTCCACAGGTGCAAAAGTCCTCCGGCCCGGTTCCGCTCCCGGCAGGTAATCAAACCTCCATCATTTTATTTCACCGTTGTATCAACCTAAAAAAATTAACCCGTTATGAAAATCCACGACCCCCGTTACCCGCTCGTTAAACTTCCCGCAGAGATCCAGATCTCCCTGTTCCTCATCCGCGAAGAACTCAAATGCCGCAAGCTGTTCCGCGCCCTCCACCACGCCGGTATCGACGACTGCTACTTCCAGCCTCACCTCGATCTCCTCATCCTCAAAAGCGTCGGCATCGACGACGAAACAGACGATACGTTCGCCCGCTATGAAACCATCATCGAAAAACGAAGCAAACGGATCGGCGCCGATCACGACTCGGTGATGAAGCAGGCCTTTAAGGTCTATCACGAACTGGTGGATGAAAAAAAACGGAAGAAGGCGGGCGTTCCCTGATCACCCGCCGCCGGCAACAAGAAGGACTACCGGGTCACGATCGAGCGGAGCACATACTTGAAGATATTGTGCGAACGGAAATGCCCGTAACCCTGCCCATAGGCGCTGGAGGTGACGCTCACCACGAGGTTTTCGGACGGCACCACGAAGAGCACGTTTCCCCCGTTGCCGGAAGCGAATACGTAGTCGTACTTCTTCCCGTTTATCTCGCGCGTGGAAGCGTACCAGAAATAACCGTAGTTGTCGGCGAAGGGGTTCTCCAGTTTTAATTGCTTCTGTCCCATCTTCCTTGTCCATTCGGCGCTCACGATCTTCCGGCCGGCCCATTTTCCGTCGTTGATCACGAGCTGGCCGAGCTTTGCAAAGTCCAGGGTGGAAATGTAAAGGTTGCCCATCGGTACGGTGCTGCCGTTTGGAGCCGTGTACCAGTAATATTCGCGGATCCCCAACGGGGTGAACAGGTGTTCCTTCGCGAACGCCGACAGGGGCTTGCCAGACTTCTGCTCGATGATGGCGCCGATCAGCATGGGACAAACATCCGTGTACGCGAATTTTTCTCCCGGCTTGAAGGCCATGGGCAGCGACAGCGCAAATCCAACCCAGTCCATACTGGTCAGCCAGTTCGAGGTACGGCCGGGTGAATCGGGATCGTCGTCGTCGGCACTCAGGCCGGAAGACATGGCCAGCAGGTGCTTGATCCGGATGTCGGGTGATGAAGACTTTTTGTACGCGGGGAAAAAATCGTAGATACTTTGTTCTTCGCTTTTAACCAGACCCTTGTCGATGGCGATTCCCAGCAGCAACGCGGTAACGCTCTTTCCCGCGGAGCGGATGTCGTGAATGGTCTCGCGCCAGTACGTGCTGAAGTATTCCTCCACGACGAGCTTGTTGTCCTTTATTACGACAAGACCTCTGAAATCATTGGGGGGGTTTGTCCGGATCAGCTCGAGGACCTTGGTGATGGTATCCTGGCTCATTCCCACTGTGGCGGCCAAGGCAATTGGGAGTTCCGCCAACGGCGGCTGTAACCTGTTTTGCGCGCGGCCCGCGAATCCGGCCAACAGGCCCACGATGGTGTATACTAAAACTGTTCTCATAGGCTTCCCGTTGGTTTCCGTGTTTAAATTTACTTTCCGCTCCTCCACGCTTACGGGAAGATAAAACAAAATACGCAGGGAATTAAAGACCGGTAATCGTCATCACCGTTGCACGAACAGGTAGTCCGCCAAAAAAAAAAAATAAGCGACCTCGGCCGCTTATTTTTTTACTCATATATATATATACGAAGCCTACCAGCCGAAGATCTGTTCGAGGTTGGGGTTCAGCACCACTTCAGGCTGCGGCACGGGCCGGTAATAATACTTCGGTTCGTCGAAGCTTCCGCGGTCGGGATCGGTTACGCAGGTACCACTGGTACCGTTGGAAAGGTAGAACGAAGCGTCGCTTCCCTGGGGACCAACCTGGTAGTAGATCAGTTTTTTCCCCAGCGCGTTTTCTTCCTTGTCATCTTCGGCGGGAATAGACTCGCTGTTCGGGATGAGGAAAATATCGTCGATACCATCGCCGGTCAGGTCGTATTTGCCAAGACCGGGGAAGTACAAGCCTTCCGGTTCCTTTTCGATGAGCTTCGCGGCATGCCAGCGCATCAGGTCGTCGAAGCGGAAGCCTTCCAGTGCGAGTTCCACTCTTCGTTCCCTGCGAATCTCGCGCAGTACATCGGCCATCGGACCGCTTACATCCGGGTATTGTGCCTGCAATACGGGATCGGCCGCGGGCGCCATGGTCAGGTGCGGCATGTTCACGCGGTCGCGGAGTGTGTTCACCGTCGCGTCAAGGTCCGCTTGTGTCAGCTCACCGAGTTCCGCTCTTGCTTCCGCATAGATCAGCAGCACTTCCGCATAACGAAGCAGCGGGATGTCGGTGTGGTTCTGAACGGTCACATCGGTGTTGTTCACAAAACCTTTCACCTGGTGATAACCCGAAAAGTTTTTCGTGAGCTGCTGCACATAGATGCCGGCGCCCTGCGCATAGGTGGATGCGTTGATGAGCTCCCATCCGGGAAAAGCATAGGTCTGCGATAACCGCGGATCGCGGTCCTGGAATTCTTCCACGAACAGGTTGGTCTCGTAACCGGCCTGGCTGGTGTACGGGCTTCCGTCCGTCATCAGGTAAGCCTGAAGCAGGTCCTTGCTGGGGTTCACTTCGTAGTTGCCGAACATATATCCCCACCATCCGCTGTTCAGCTTATCGTTCTCAAAGAACCGTCCGAGAATAACCTCCGGGTTACCCGACAAGTCGCCGCTGACGAACAGGCTGCCGTAATCTTCCGCGGGGTTGGCGGTTGAATAGATGGAAAATCCGCCGTCTTCCATGATCTCTTTGGCTACATCGCGGGCCAGTTGCAGGTAAGCGTCCGCGGTACCCTGCAGGGAAAGTTCGGCGTGGTACTTCCGGTACGTGCCTTCATACAGGGCGTGCCTCGCCATGTACGTGAGCACAACCCACTTGTCGACGATACCCGAACGGTCGTCGTCCATCACGTGTTCGCGGGCGAAGGCATAGTCTTCGAAAATATGATCCACTACTTCCGTCCGCGGATCGCGTCCCTTATACATATCGGGATCGGCGGTGGTGAGGGTCTTGTCGTACCACGGTACATCGGAATAGCGTTTTACTTTGTCCATGTAAAATCTCGCGCGGAAGAAACGGCCCAGTCCTTCGTAGTGATTCTTCGTGGCTTCGTCCAGCTGGGCCTTGCTGAAATTCTCCAGGAAGAAGTTCGTGTTCCGCAGCTGTGTCCAGTCCCAGCCGCCGGTAATGGTCGAGGCAGACGGCGTTCCGATCATCATGTTCTTGATCTCCGTCGCGCCGGTAGTGGCGGCGTTGTCGGTGGAATGGTCGCCGATGTAAATATCAAAGGCTGAAAAATCGTACAGGCTGTAGATATAGGTTTCCAGGTCTTCCTTGCTGTTGAAAAAATTTTCCTTGGAAATATCGGTCTCCGGGTAGCGCTCGAGAAAGTCGTCATTACACGCCTGGATCCCCATCATGGTCATGACGAATAAAGCAATATATTTTTTCATTTTCAGATCGTTTGGAGTTTCAGAATTGAATTTCAAGGCCGAAGGAATACTTGCGCTGGAAGGGATATGCATAACCCCATCCGGAGCCGGTTTCCCGCGACGGATCGATCTTGTCGATGTTGTCGGTGATAGCTTCGGGGTCGAAGTATTTCTTCACTTCAGACCATTCCGCCAGGTTTTCACCACTCACGTATATCCGCAAGCGGTTCACGTGGATGCGTTCCAGCAAGGCTTGTGGCAGCGAGTATCCGATGGTCAGGTTCTTCAAGCGCATATACGCACCGTTGAGGAGGTAACCGGTTTGCGGTATGGCCAGTCCCTGCGCCTGGTCGATCCGTTCGCCGAGGTTACGGTCCGCCAGCCAGGCCTGGAGCACGGGGAATTTTGCGTCCGTGTTCGCATCGGCAAGCCCCGCGTCGATGTACGACTGCGAATGCTGCGCGCGTTCCACATCGCTGTCCGCCTCTCCGCGGTAGAAATCCAGCAGGTGCTGATATCCGCCGGCGTAGGGCTGCTGATAGAATCCCCAGTACAGGTACTGCAGGGGATAATAATCCATCTTGCCTACACCCTGGAGGAAGACGCGGAAGTCAAATCCATTCCACTCCGCCGCGAGGTTAACACCGAAGCGCAACCGCGGCGTGATATTTCCGATCACGGACAGATCCTTGGGATCGTCCACGGTATTCCCTTTTTCGATCGCGTTGTTGCCGTCCAGGTCCCTGTATTTCGGCCAGCCCGGCACAACGTTCAGCGCACCCCACGGTACGATGGATGTCTCATCCAGCGCGTCGATCTCCTCCTGTGTCTGGAAGAGACCGTCGCTCCTCAATCCCCATATTTCACCCAGCTCTTTGCCTTCATAATATTGCGTGAGGTTGTGATTGGGATTATCGAACCGCGTGATGTAGGTGCGGTTATCGGACAGGATAAACTTGGCGTTGAAGTGAAGTGGTTTCCCCGTAAGGGAATACTCATCGTCGTAGCCGATTGACAACTCCCAGCCTTCCGTCTTCAGGTCGGCGGCATTTTCATAAGGCTCCGACGCGCCGAAAACGCCCGGGAGTTCTTTGCCCTGTGTGAGCATGTCCTTTGTATCTCTGCGGTAGAGGTCGAAGGATGTGCTGATGCGTTGTTTGAAAAATCCCAGGTCAACGCCTACGTTACGGGAATACACTTTCTCCCACGTATAGTTAGCCGATACGGGCCGCGGCGAGGCGATCACCTGCGGAACCGTGCCGTTGATGAGGTAGGATCCGAGGCGGTTGGGCATGGTCTCGACATATCCGTATTCCGGTACGGCGGATTGATTCCCCAGCGAGCCGTACGACGCGCGGATCTTGAATGAATTGATCACGTCGGAAACGGGCTGCCAGAACTTTTCACCGTCCACTTTCCAGGCGGCTGACACGGAAGGGAAAAATCCGAACCGTTTGTCTTTCGGGAATTTGGACGATCCGTCGTAACGGCCGTTCAGTTCCATAATGTATTTGTCGTTGTATACATAATTGAGGCGGTAGAATGCGCCGCGTATAGCCCAGTCCGTGATCTCTTCACCGACGATAGCATTACCGGTAGCCAGGCCGATGGTCGGCAGGGAAGCGGAGATCACGCCGGTGCGCTGGGCGGAAAAATATTCCTGGCGGCTGAACTCCTGGTTGTAACCGAGGATCGCGTTGAAGTAGTGCCGTTCCTTCAGTGTCTTCTCCAGCGTGGCATACGTGTTCAGCACGTAGTACGAATAGTAAGTGGCACCGCGGTAGGCGGTGTTGGTGCCTTCCTCGCGTACGTCGTTGGGACCGTAACCGATGCTATACTTGTTCTGATAGCTGTTGTAGTTGGTGTTGTCGCGGCGAACGGTAAAATCCGCATTCACACGCAGCATTCTTTCAAAGAAGGAAAGTTCGCCGCTGAACGTGCTTTGAAACATGTTCACGTTCTCGCTGATCTTTCCGCCCTCCGTAAGCTGCGCGCCTACCCGGCCGGCATCGTTGTTGGCCCAGGTACCGTCGGGATTCTTGTCCCAGCTGGTCGGAAAGAGGTTGAAGAGATCGGGAACGTACAGGTGATAAGGCTTGGCCCGTTCCGTCAGCGCGACGGATGTGTTGTTCCCCACCGAGAGCCATTTATAGGGTTTGAAATTTACTTTTCCCCGAAAGGAATAACGGTCGAATTTATCTTCGGCCAGTTTGAGGGATCCGTTTTGCAGGTCATAGGCGCCGGAGAGATAATAGGTGGTCGTGCCGGACTTACCGGACAATGCCACGTTATGCCGTTGTGAAACGGTGGGATTATCCAGGTAGTACTTCGTCCAGTCGCGGTTACCCATGTACTGCCACAGGGTGTTGTCGTTCGGATTAACGCGTACGGGCGCGGATGACGAAGGATCGTCGGACCGTTGCTTGGCCCATGCGTATTCCGACGCTGTATAGTTCACGTAATCCCACGGGGTGTTGTCGGTAGACGTTTCCAGCGTGCGCATATAGATATAGGGATCGGTCACCTTGTCGGGAAGAACGGTAGGGGTACCCCACGAAAAGTTGTTGTTGTAGTCGATGGTTACACCGTCTTTCACACCGCTCTTGGTCGTAATGAGGATCACACCGTACGCGGCGCGCGCACCGTAGATCGCCGCGGAGGATGCATCCTTGATGACAGATATGTTCTTGATATCGGATGGCGCGATAAAATTGAGGTTACTGGCATCCATCGGTACATTGTCGACGAGGATCAGCGGGCTGCCTCCGTTAATAGAGGTAAAGCCGCGGATGTTGATATTCGGCGCGCCTCCCGGTTCGCCGTTCAGGAAATCGATGTTTAGGTTGGGGATAGTTCCCTGCAACCCCTGCGCAACGCTCTGGATAGGCCGCGCTTCCAGCACCTTGCTGTCGATAAAGTCGACGGCGCCGGAAAGGTTCGCTTTCTTCTGCTCTCCGAAACCGACTACCACCACTTCCTGGAGGGACGTGGTGTTCACGTTCAGGGCCACATTGATGGACGTACGGTTGGCGACCGCTACTTCTTCCGTCATGTAGCCGATAAAGGAGATCACAAGGATATCGCTTCCGCCGGCCTCGAGGGTATACTTTCCGTCGACGTCTGTGATCGTTCCGTTCGTGGTGGACTTGATCAGAACATTCGCCCCCACGATCGGGGAACCATCAGCAGCATCGGTGATCGTGCCCTGAACCGTAGTGCGTTGCGCCATAACCGGTGAAGTCACAACGACCGCGAGCACCATGCACACAGTCATCATTCTTGCAGCGGTTAGCATCCGATTGTAGAATTGATCCATAATTAACTGGGTTGAGTTTTGAAATTTTTGTTGAACAAATGTATCGTTTCAAAATACATTGAACGACCATTCAATATAAATTTCACATATTCTTCATATTATAGCAAATGGAATTAATTTACTTTTGACAAAAGATTAACATATGGGAAGACTGAGTCTGAAAGAAACCCGCCAGAAAGAGATTATCCTGGCCTTTTATACCGTTGCCAAAAAAACAGGACTGGAGAACGCCTCGATCGCGAAAGTCGCCGATTACATGGATATCAACCCCAGCCTGATCGTACACTACTTTAAAACACGAGAAGCGCTGTTCGCGGGCCTCATTGAATTTATCCTGCAGCAATATTCCCAGATCTATAAAATCAACGGTCAGGCTTATACCCGGACCAGCGAGGTTAAAAAACTCATCGATAACCTGTTCTCCCGCAAATGGGATAACCTCTTCGACGACAGTGTCTTCTATAGCTGCTACGCCCTCACATACCGCGACAAGAACATCCGGTCGGCGTTCCGGTTATTACACGACTCCCTCCGGAAACTGCTGATCGATGCCCTGAAAAAAGCGAATAAGAACGGCGTGATCCGCATTAAAAGCGAAAAGGAAACGGCCGAAATCATCTTTGCGCTGATGGAAGGTGCCTATTATTACCTGGGTATGGTTGACTCACGCACGGACTACACACGCAAGCTGGCTACGCTGAAGAAACAGGCGCTGGCGCTGCTGGGTATGGGATAGGATCAGGGCTTGTTTCCTTTTTTCAGGATACGGACGATGGAAAAAGCGGCGATCAGGATCCAGATGATGTTGACGTAGAGGTTGGGTGTATCGGACTTGGTATAGGCGATGGTTACGAGGCACATTCCGCCGATGGCATTCAGCACGTGATAGCCGACGCGGTCTACCTTCATCCATCCCAGGCTCAGCATAGCATACGCAATCACATACGCAATGACACCTGTCCATCCGATAATCTCTGCCATGTTGCCCTGCCTGTCGGTTTCAAGAATTAATCATTCAATAATCGTAAATATTTTTTTGATTCGGAACCTTGTCCCAATTTTGAATGACCGTTCAATATATTATAATTGGCCCTGTTTTTACATAAACTCACATCACCCAAAATTCATTTGCGATGAAAATTAAGTTTCTGTTAATTCTCCTGCTCTTTCACGTCACACTTGCCGCCCAGGCGCAGCGCAAGGCTGTCTTTATTATTGTGGATGGCATATCGGCCGACGTTATCGAAAAGGTTGAGACCCCGGTATTGGATGAGATCGCGTCAGCAGGGGGATATACGAAAGCATACCAGGGCGGAGCGAAAGGAGCCTACAGCGAGTCGCCCACCATTTCCGCCGTAGGATACAATCACGTGCTGACCGGCACCTGGACGAACAAACACAACGTATGGGATAATGATATCGCCGCACCGAATTACCACTACTGGAATATCTTCCGCGTGGTCAGGGCCGTGGACCCCGCCCGCAAAACCGCTGTCTTTTCTTCGTGGACGGATAACCGTACTAAACTCGTGGGCGAATCGCTGCCCGCGGCCGGTAACATAAAACTGGATTATTCATACGACGGCCTGGAACTGGATACCGTACGTTTCCCCCACACGGAAGACCGTCTCTTCATGCTGGACATCGACGAATCGGTCTCCGCGGAAGCGGGCAAATATATTCTTGATAACGGCCCGGACTTATCATGGGTATACCTGGAATTCACAGACGACATGGGACATATGTACGGCGACAGCCCCCGTTTTTACGACGCCGTCAAAAAAGCGGACAAGCAGGTGGGAAAGGTATGGAAGGCGATACAGGAACGGCAGAAGAAGTACGGCGAGGAATGGATGATCGTGATCACCACCGATCACGGACGCGATGTTAAAACGGGGAAAGACCACGGCGGCCAGTCCGATCGCGAACGTGCTACGTGGATCGTAACGAACGCCAAACCGCTGAATGCACACTTCCGCCAGATGCCCGGCGCTGTGGACATTGCTCCTTCCATCCTGCGGTTCATGAACATCGCCGTACCGGAACCCGTGGAAACTGAAATGGATGGTGTCTCCTTCATTGGCGACGTGTCGGTCAGCAACCTGCGGGCTGAACGCAAAGGCGACCGCGTCAACCTCACGTGGACCGTACAGAATCCGTCCGGCGACGCGGAAGTCCTCCTGAGCAAAACCAACAACTTCGCAACGGGAGGAAAAGACGAATACACCTCCCTGGGGAAAGTCAAAGTCGAGAGCGGGAAATATACCTTCACCCTGCCGTCTCCGGCGACATCGGATGTTTACAAAATACTGGTGAAAGCACCCCACAACGTAACGAACACGTGGATTGTGAAAAAGGCAGGCGGGAAAACAAAACTTTAGCCTTTCACGGCTGACCTTTTTGTCCTTACCTGATTAACAGGAGCGGGAGATATGATTTCTATTCCGCGCGGGCACTACATATCGGCAAACGTCTTTCTGAACAACAGGATCGTTCACAACGGCGATGCTGGATCAACCCATGCCGCGATAACCGGAAGTCCCACTAATATAACAAGACATGGGAGCCGGGACATCTGAGGGGTAATATTTATCTGGAGATGACCTGGTAGGCTTTTTCGCCGTTCAGTTCCGTGAACTTCACAACTCTGGCCTGCTGAAGTTCCGCGAGCAGGGAGGTGATGGTAGGTTCGTTGGCGGGTCCGAGGTGACTGAGGAGTTCGGCGTGTGTTTTAATGCTGTTGGGAGATTTCCGGAAGTCTGTAATAAAATTCAGGATGTCGATTTTTTTCATGGGCTTTGAAAAATTCTTGTTTTTTGCCTTAACGTAAAAAAATTTCCCGCGGTTTCATAATTGCGGGGCGCGTTTCCCGATTTTCTGCCTCAGAACTGATAGTGGCATATGTTCGTTTCCCGTGAAGGAAAGGTGCCGGGAAAACAAATGTGGAGCATGGATGTTGGCGCCCTATTTTCACCGCAATGACGCAATGGCGCTAAGGGCCGCAAAGAAAATTGTTGTCCGGATATAAGATATTTTGGTCTAAACTCCGCGTTTCAATTTCTTGAAACGTGAACCTGTTCATCAGGAATTTCTTTGCGCCTACTCCGCGCCTTCGTGTCTTTGCGGTGAACCTTCGATAACCTCTACTATAACACACACGTCATAATGGTCCTACGCACCACTTTCGCCCCGGAACAGATAACGGACATCCGTTCTTTTCACCGCCGAGACGCAAAGGCGCGGAGCGACCGCCATGAATTCCCGAACGGGTTCGGTAACCCGTCGGCTAAAGCCGACGGCTAGCCAACTCCGTGCCTTCGTGTCTTCGCGGTGAACCATCGATAACCTCTATTATAATACACACATCATAATGGTCCTACGCACCACTTTCGCCCCGGAACAGATAACGGACATCCGTTCTTTTCACCGCCGAGAAGCAAAGGCGCGGAGCGACCGCCATGAATTCCCCTGCGGGTGCGGTAACCCGTCGGCTAGTATCTCACATCTTTAAATTTCTTTGCGCCTACTCCGCGCCTTCGTGTCTTTGCGGTGAACCTTCGATACCTTCTTTTATAACACACACCTCATAATGGTCCTACGCACCACTTTCACCCCGGAACAGATAACGGACATCCGTTCTTTTCACCGCCGAGACGCAAAGGCACGGAGCGACCGCCATGAATTCCCGCACGGGGGCGGTAACCCGTCGGCTAATACCGAAGGCTATTCACTCACCGCCACCTACCTGGCATTCACCTACCGGCGGCCGGGGTCAGCCTTTTTGTGATAGCCCCGCGCCCAGGTACCGGCGTTATTTGTACTGTAATCACAAAGGCTATGAAATCACAACCGGAAACCACCACGCAAAAAAACCTTCACACACGTACCCGCGTCCGGATTGGAATAACCCTCGCCGGCATTGTGACTGCCATTCTGTGCACCATAGCCTTGCTGTATGATACATCTTCCCTCCAGCGCAAGCCCGTCGTACCCCGTCTTATTGAAACCTCGACACTCGCGGCAACGGGATGGTCAGCCGCCACGGTGAGCAGAGTAGCCGTCACAGCGATATGGCCGTTCTGAGTTGACCTCCGGGATCCATCAACCCCCGCACCGGTGACTGGTCCAAAAAAATAAATATCCGAAGGACCATAGGGTTTTTCATCATCCGGCAGAAAGGACTTATAGGAAGAACCTATACCTGCACCCGACGGATGATTTTTTCAGCGATCGGGTGGTGAAAAGAAACCCCCTTCCGCCGCGCACATGTATGTTGAAAGCCTGTTTCAGCTGTTATCCGCTGTCCATCCCCTGACCGATGTATTCAAGAGAGCCCTTGAAAAGGAACTCATCCCTCTTTCGCCTCCGAAAAATTACATTCTGCTTGACCCTCCTCGGGTATCTGCTCACGCCTACTTTTTAGTCTCCGGTTTTGCCATCGCCTATTCCTTTGTGAACGGAAGAAAGATGACGGAAGCATTCTGGAAACCCGGACAAGTCATGGTTGCCTTCGAAAGTTTCTTCGAGCAGACACCGTCGCTGGAAGTCATTCAGCTGCTCGAACCCAGCGAGGTATTATGTCTCAGCTATACCAGTTTACAAGAGCTCCTGGCCCGCTACCCGGAATCACAGGCATTGTACCGCGATGCCATGAACCGTCATTATGCACGCTGCCGGGAGAGGGTACGCGACCTGCAGCGTCTCCGTGCATCCGAACGCTTTGAAAAACTGCTGGAAGCATTTCCGGAAATTGAATTGATCGCGCCGCAGGATGCTATTGCATCCTACCTGGGGATTACACCACAGTCGTTAAGCAGGTTGAAAAGGCAGAAAGGGTGACGTTGTGCGGAGACCCTGGCTACGCACCGGCCCCCCGACCCCCTGAAGGGGGGAGGTCTAACAGGGGTATGGCAGAACTCCACGACCCCTTATGTTTGCCGGCCGCTAATTCATCCGTGTGTAGCCACCTCGTTACATCGAAAATAATCGCTACTATCTCGCCACGCGATCAAAAATTATCCATATAAACAGCCCAGACGTTATACCCACTTCTTCCCTCCCCCTTCAGGGGGCCGGGGTCTATGGTAACATCCGGTCATGTAATGTATGAACATCGGTTCACGTGAAGTATGAACATCGGGCTATCGATTTTGGTCGCGTTCGAACTTACTTTTATTCCGTAATCACCGCGCACAAGATGATACGAAAAATCGCTGTAGAAATTATTTCCTTTCTTTTTATTGTACTGTTCGTGTACGCCGCACTAACGAAGCTCGCCGACTATAAGAAGTTCGTTGTACAGGTAGGGCAATCGCCGTTGCTGACGGATATCGCTTCCTTCGTAGCCTGGTTTATTCCCGCCATCGAGATCACGATCGCGGTACTGCTTTCATTTTCACGGACGCGGACGGCGGGGATGTACGGTTCCTTCAGCCTCATGGTGATGTTCACGGCTTACATTATTGCGATCCTGAATTTCAGTGAACACATACCATGCTCCTGCGGTGGTGTATTAGAAACCTTGGGGTGGACGGAGCACCTGGTCTTCAACGTCGTGTGTATTGGTCTGGCGTTGACGGGTATCATATTCACTACCCGGGAGGAGTTTGGGGAAAGGGTTGTAAGTGAACGATAGGATATAAAGACATTTTATATGTATAAAATACCGGGTGATTCCGGTTCCATCCGTCGGCCGGCGGGTGCAGGGATTAAGATCGAAACCCTGGGAAAAAGGAGATCGGGTTATGTTTCACTCTAACAATTTACATTATGAAAAAGATTAAGGTTTTTCTTCCCGCATTAGCATTCGTCTTCGCGGTTTTCGCTGCATTTGCATTCGACACGGTCGATGTTGATGACAAAGTGAGTTTTAAACAAAGTGAGTCACAGTGTAAGGAGTACACCAATTCCATCGGCACCTGCAATTTCACCGGTGGAAACGTATGCGAGATCATGGTAGGAAGTAATCCGTTGTATCAGTACTCGGGCAATAATCCCATCTGTGAAACAAGGCTAAAAAGGCCGTAAGTAAGTACACTGAAAAAAAATGGGGTGGCGCATCGCAGCCATCCCATTGTGTTAAACCTGGCTATGGAAAAAACCGCTAAATCGATCACGCTCTTATGTTTCACAGTGAGCATACTGATCGTCGCATTATTAGCTATTCGGCAGAACGCTGAGCTGCCGCAAAATGGCTTTTTCCGGAAATTCCATTCCGAGGCCCTTAAACCTGCAGGTTATTTCGATCTTGGTTATAACTCATTCTATATTGCCGGCCTTGATCGTGAAAACGTCTACCTTGGCAATGAAGCAGCAACCATGCTGCTGTTAAGAATAAACTATACTTTTGACGACACCTCCAAATTAAGATTGCATATCCCGGACGACATCCGGCTCCTCTGGCGTGCCGCTACCGTACGGGTAGATTCAGACAATATCTATATGATGGAAGGAACGGCGCCGCAGATTTTGCACACCAGGATTTCTTCTCTCCGGATGCGTGCGCTCGAAGTTGACAGTACTTTTTTCTCGTTCGCGATCCCACTTTCCGGTCATTCCTTTGTCCTTCAGGTATTCGACAACCGGAAGCAGCAATATGTATTAACGCTGAAAAGATCAGGGATACCGTACGACACCTACGGGCCAGGTATCCTGGAGAAACAAAACGACGGTCGCTTCTCCGTTGACGGAAAGCTGGTCTATGATCCGGGATCGGGGAAGATGGTATTCCTGTATTTTTACCGAAACCAGTTTATAACTCTGGATACTTCTTTAAACATTATCTATAAAGGAAATACCCTGGATACGATCCGGACGGCAAACCTCAAAGTAGCCGAACTGGATGATGGATCCGGAAAAGAGTTCATGCTGGCGGCACCGGCCGTCGCCGGGAATAAAGATATCTGCATCAATTCCCATTACATTTTTATTCACTCCTCGCTGAAAGCCGATAACGAAGACGAACGGGAATTCAAAAAACACACCGTACTTGATGTCTATTCTCTTTCAACAGGTCAGTACCAACAAAGCTTCTACATCGAAAATTTCCGGGGAAACATGATTAAAAGTATGATGATGAAAAACGACACACTGATCACAATTTCCGGTCAGCACATTTGCCTATATCCCCTGAACATTAATCATGATCCAAATCAGGAAGCTGACCTGGCGCCTGAACAGAAGGAACAGGCTCCCGGATAACAATCGCCGGCATCGTTTTTTTTTGTCTCGTCATCAAAATTCCCTGTTTTTCCATAGCGCGTCTAAGGTCTTCAAAATCCGTCATCAGCGCGTCGATCTCGAGGTCAATGTTGAAATCAGCTCCTGAGTCATCTATTAAGGGTGGGATCTCTTGATAGTACCCCGAAATCACTCTTATCACTTTACCTATCGATACATTTCTGAATTTATAACCAGCCGCGCTACCCTGTACGAATTCGGTCCCGCCTTTACTTTTTAGCCGGCTCTTGAACCCCTCGGCAATGCATACAGACCAATAGGGTACAAGGTGCGATTCCAGGGCTGCGTCATATCCGAAGTAATTTTTCAAATCCCGTTGCATAACTTCCATCAGGAACGCCCGGTTTGCCTTTTCCTTCGGTACAATCACACTGTAATTATAAATATTCCGGCTGGTACCATAGTCGAATCCGAACGCCGCTGAATCTTTTAAGAGCAACACCGGAAGGTGATAAATCTTTCCATAGTTTATTTGCACGTCGATGGGTGACCCCGTATATGCAAATTCATACAGCGTTTCCAGGTTTTCACCCGTAACTTGAAACATCCCGGATGATTGACGGGTGCTCGTCACCCTGGTAAGAACGTCAATGTGTTCCAGGGAAACTTGCTTCACTGCAGGCGTCCATTTTGTTAGCACCGACCTGAATAAAAAATCCGTTTCATTGCCACCATTGCCGTTCACCAGCAAGGGCTTCGTGTAATCGAACGACACAGGTTGCGACGACCTCAGCGACAAATGCGAAAATTCACGTCCGCTCAAAAACAAATGTATGTTCTCTTCAGTTAAAGCAGGTGAAGAGGTTATTGCTTTTACCACACCGGATCCATCTATCCAGATCAGGAACGGGAAGCTGTTTATTCCCCATTTCACCAATAAATCCCTTTCATAAGCGACCGCCAGGTTCAGGTTCTGTTTTAACCGGAACTTTTCGAAAATATCACTGAGATCATCCCCTGTCTTGTTTCCTACCAGTATAATATCGAGTTGTCCTTTGAATTTTTGCTGAAGCTCATTCGTCTTGGGCAGGCTTTGAAAACAGGCACTGCATCCCTTCGAAAAAAAATCCAGGATGATCCACTTTCCTTTCAGATCCGCGCTCGTGAGCGTTTCGCTGGTGTAGTATTTTATGTCATGGAGTGTAAAATCCGGCACCGCCTTTCCAATTTCCAGAGCCTGACCCTTCAACGTAATCGGTACCAGCAGGACAACGACATATAGATATTTTAACATAAAGTCTGTCTTTAATTTCTAATACCCGGGGTTTTGAATCATGTTTGGATTGTTAAGCAGATCCTTTTGCGGAATAGGAAAAAGTAAATCCGTCGATTGCCAGCCGGGCTTGTCCGCGAGAACCTGTTCGGCCCGTTTCATTCTCTTCAGGTCAAACCACCTGTGACCTCCCTCCACAAACAATTCAACCCGTCGCTCCTGCTCAATAGCCAGAAGCAGTTCTTCGGCATCGTCGGCCGTCGTTGCCGCCAGGCCGGCACGTGTCCTGATCATATTCAGATCTTCCTGTGACCCGCTGATGTTCAGTTGCCTTGCGCGTGCCTCTGACCGGATGAGATATTGTTCGCCCAGCCTTAAAATTGTGGAGTATTCAGTTTTAGGTTCGCTTCCGATGACCTTGTACTTAAACGGGTAATAATATGTCTGATCACCTTCGCTTACCGTTCCAACCCAACTAGCCAAACGCTGGTCGCCTTCTTCAAAAGAGTTTAATAGTTTGTCATCTAAATATGTACCGGAAAGCGTAAATGTTCCGAATAGTGGGATGAAGTTTATTCCATCGGGTGCGTTCTCGTAAGAAAACATTGGAAAAAACTGCAGTATGGCTTCAGTGTTATTGGCCTGCACAATTTTATTCAAATCGGTATTCAGCTGATACCGCGAGGTGTTATTGATTAGCACCGAAGCTTCAGTTTCCGCAAGCTCCCACTTTTCCAGGTATAAATACACCCTTGCCAACAATGCAGAAACGGCCGGTCTGTTGACCCTTACCCGTTCTACATTCAGGTATTCATCGGTCAGGTTTTCCATGGCCATGTGCAGGTCGTCGAGGATCAACGAATAAACATCTTCAACAGTGCCACGAGGCTCGATGCTGCTTATCCGGTAATTGGAGGTCGTAACAATCGGAACTCCGCCGAAAAGATTGACGAGGTAAAAATAACTGTACGCCCTCAGGAATCGTGTCTCACCCATGAGTTGCAATTTTGCGCCAGGGTCTAATGCCGAATTGTTTTCCAGGTTTTCCAGTATTACGTTCGCATGATTGATCGCACTATATGCGTCGTTCCAGGTTCTCGTCACGAATGAATTATTCGCCAGCAGTTGGTTTTCAAAAAATTGCAGCTGGTCCGCATAGGTTGACACACTCATGAGTTCATCCGACGAAAGTCCGGTCTGAAACGATGCGTTGTAGCCGACGTTCACCAGCCATAAATAAAGTCCGGCGACTGCGCCTGTCGCCGTACCTTCATTGGAAAAAACAATTTCAGGGCTCAGTTCTTTCGCCGGCGCATCGACATCTACGAAGTCTTCACAGCCCTCATGAATGAACGCAAGCAACAAAAGTACCACTGTCAATCTTATTTTTTTTACTGATATATCCATAGGTTTATCGTTAGAAGGTTAGGTTCATTCCTATTGTCATCATTTTAATGGGAGGAAGACTACCCCGTGTTTCCGGATCTAAAAATTCATACTTGGTAAAAGTCAGGAGGTTCTGGCCTTGGACGTATATGCTAAAGTTTTGCATACTCATTTTATTGACCAGGGCTGTTGGAAACTGGTAGGTTAATGAAATGTTCTTAAGCCTGATAAAGGAAGCGTTCGTGAAGATCACGTCGCTAAGACGGTATTGGTCGTATGCATAGTACGCTGCTCCACCGGTAGTGAATTTTTGTACTTCGGTTATGTCGCCCGGGTTTCTCCACCGGTTCAATACTTCCGTCGGCTGATTGCTCCTTCTGCCTGGCGCTTCCGTAAAAACATCACGGTAATCCCGGTTGATCTGACTCAGGAATTGAAACAGGAACTCGAGGCTAAATCCCTTGTAGCGAAGTGTGTTTACCATCCCGCCGTAGTAACGTCTCGATTTGTCAACGATGATCTGATTGTCATTTGGCATAGAGACAACACCGTCGCCGTTCAGGTCGGCTAACGTGTACATCCCTTCATCGTTTATCCGGAGATACTGGTAGAGCAATTCTATGTACAACGGTTCGCCGATCCTATAGGCGGTTGCATAGGGGGAGCCCTCCAGGTTTGGAAATTGTATCAGCTCGTTACGGGGTATTGTTAAATTAAATGAAGTCGTCCATTTAAAATCACGCGAATCAACGTTAGACGAAGACACCTCCGCCTCAAAGCCCCTGTTTTCCACGATAGCATCCAGGTTTGCTGTAATTGAACTGAATCCCGTCGCCCCGGGCAATGGATATTGTATCAATTGGTTCGAAGACCGGTTTCGATAATAACTTGCGTTGACCTTTACTCTGTCGTTTATAAAACCAAGCTCCAGACCAACTTCCAATTTATTAACACGTTCCCATTGGTAAGCAGGGTTACCCGGTCGTATTAATGTGAGCGAGGCATTGTTTTGGTAGAAGGCTGCCTCCGTGCGATAGGTACTCAAGTATTCGTAATCACCGATTTGATCGTTGCCGATCGTGCCGTAGCTGGCGCGCAGTTTTCCAAAACTTAACGGGACGAGGGAGAAGAATTTTTCCTTTGAGAAGATCCATGAAATACCGGCAGCACCAAAATTCGCTAATCGGTTTTCCGGTCCGAACCGGCTTGATCCATCACGCCTGCCTGATAGATTAACAAAGTACTTCTCATCCCAGTTAAATCCGACGCGTGCGTATCCTGCGCTATACCTGTATTCCGAATACTTATCCCAGACAAAGTCAATATTCTGGGCCGCCAGTAAATTGTTCAGCTGAACATCATTGGCAAACCCTGTTGCTTTAATCAGGATCCCTTTCGTAACAGTCTCCCTGAAAGTCGAGCCGATTAATAAATCAAGAGACGCCTTTCCAACGACTTTTCGATAGTTGATCTGCGGTTCAATGATCCAGGTTTCAACCGAATTATCTGATAACCGGGATTCCCCGAGGGGAACAGAAACAGGCGAATACGAAGCGATTGGCGTACTCTCCCGAATATCATTTTGAAGAAAATTCAAACCGGCATTGGTCTTGACCGTCAACCCGGGAAATATTTCATAATTTAAATTCAGGTTTGCCAGGAAGTTCTTGTTCTTGCTTTCATAATCCTTCATAAGGCTGGCGTATGGATTATTCCAGGTACCACCTTCCCAATTCAGAGAACCATCCTCGTTAAATGCAGCTGGTGCGTTTGGGGGTAACGTTAACGCATCTTTCGTCAGGTCGCTGATTGGCAAACTGCTGTTCTCCAGAGTAACGTTTGACTTAAAGGATAATTCAAGTTTATCGTTTTGCGATTTGTGGGAAGCTCCCAGATTCATTGATCCCTTCAGATAGGGAAAATACCCGGGAAACACAGCAGTCTCCTTAAAGAAACCGCCGCTCGCCAGCAATCTTGTCCGTGCACTTCCTCCCGACAACGACAGGTGAAGATTTGTTATTTGTGCCGTGCCGCCGATCAGTTCTTTCTGCCAGTCGGTATAGCGCGTCGGCTCCCAACGCACCAAATCCGGCGCATTGTTCATGTCCGGATTTACCTGATCATTTGCAAAGGCCTCGTTTCGCATCTCCAGGTATTGCTGCGTACTCAGCAAGTCAATCCGGTTGCTGACTCTGCCGGCGCCTCGGTAAAAATTAAAATCCACAACGGTCTCTTTTTGCTTCGCCTGTTTGGTGGTGATCAGCACGACTCCATTTGCTCCCAGCGAACCGTAAATTGCCGTTGCGTCCGCGTCTTTCAGGATTTCTATGCTTTCAATATCGGCAGGGTTCAGAATGTTCAATGGTGTGGGATATATATCGCCCGCCGAACGGTTACTTAAGTTTTGCGACGGAAAGGGAACTCCGTCAATTACAAACAACGGATCGTTTCCATCCGCCCTCAAACTATTCTGACCCCGTATCTGAAGGTTCCTGAAACTACCGCCGGGTACACCGGAAACCTGTTCGATATTCAGGCCGGCTACTCTTCCCTGCAACGCGAGGATCGGGTTGTTCACGGGCTGGTTCTCGATCTCCTTCGACGTTACCTTCGAAATATTACCCGTGCTGTATTTTTTGTCCACCTCCCAGTATCCTGTGCTTACCGTTACTTCACTTAACCTGGAGATATCTTCCTCCAGCGACGTATCGATGATCGTCCGGCCACCGACGGGAACCTCAACTGTTTTAAAACCTATAAAAGAAAACACAAGGATATCCTTGTCGTCATCGACCTCGATGGAATACCTTCCGTCCGCATCCGTGGACGTCCCGCGCAGCGTTCCTTTGACCACCACATTTACACCGGCCAGCGGCTGCTGGCTCTGCGCGTCCGTCACCACACCGGAAACAGAAGTAACCCTTACCGCCGCTGGCGCCAATTGAATATTCCTGTCCTCCGGAACTCCCTGTCCGGTTTCCTCTCCCTGTTTCTGCCGCTTCAGCGTGACCGTTGATTCCTTGTCGTGAATAAAGTAGCGTATGCGGAGCGAACCGAATAATTCCCTGAATACGTCTTTCAGTAGTTTGTCTTCGGCCTGAACGGAAACCTGCTCATCCAGGTCCACACGGTCGCGGCTGTAAAAGAAACGGATGCCCGCCTGCTGCTCGATCGCATGCAACACTACTTCGAGCGGCGCATCCACAAACTTCAGCGTAACCTTCTTCTCCAGTAGCTGCGCATACTTGCCATGCGCCACCGCGACGCCGCAAAACACCATCGCTATCACTCCCTGCAACAGCCAACGCCGTACAATTTTTCTATAGCCGACTTTTCGGGTAAAGTTTTTTTCCATGAGTTGATATGTTTTAAAATTTCTTAATCGTTCGAAAAAACAAAGTACATCCCTCCCCTTCCGGAGCTGGTGTGTAAGGGGAAACATGAGGGACGACTAAAAAGCAAATATCAATTTCGCCGATGCCATGGAACGGTTCGCAGCCTGCGCTGGCGACAGAATCACTTTTTGAAAGACATGAAGAACAAGGTCAGTAGAAAAACATCCGTGGTATCGTACAAAATTTTTTCAGTCAATCCCTATCCGGTGTCAGGAGCTATTGCAGGAACAAAAGAGGTATAGAGTATTCATATGTTAAAAGTTTAGGTGTCCAACAGATCAAATACATCTTTCAGGAAGTCTTTTCGTTCTTCCTTCATCCGGATCAGTGATGCGGCGGGGATGTCTCAACGGAATAGCAGACTTTACGCGTTCCCATGTTCCCTCGGCCCGGACGGAAGTTTAGTACATCTTCCTCAGTGCTCATGGTGCCGGTGATCACAACAAATAAACGTTCTTCATCATCGGGTGTCAGGAAAAGCTGTGAGTTGTACTTTGCTTTCACTAACCCGAGCCAGGCTTCGAACCGGGTCCTTTCCGCGTGCGAAAGCTGATGCTGCAGGTACCGTTCCAGCAACCCGTCAAAATTCGTTCTTCCTGCGGCGTGATCACTTATCATAGGTTAAAGAATCGATGGTCCGTTTTTCTTTAGTGGGTCCGGTGCTATAAAACTCCCGGCTTGATCGGAAAATATTTGAGCGCTTTTAAAATATGCCGGTCATTCGATTGTGTCTGTGGTGACTCACGTTTATTATCGGAGCAACTTCCCTTTTGATCTCCGGAGTCTTTTCCTCGCGCTGGTGAGACTTCTCTCGACGGCTTTTTTCTTCGTCCCGAGTTCGCGGGCAATTTCATCGTAGGTCATTTCCTGAAAGTATTTCATGACAACACATTGTTGTTCGCGGGCGGGAAATGTCGCCAGCAGCTCCAGGAGCTTGTGGATCATATGATCGTCGATACCGCCTTCGTCTTCGGGAGGAACGAATTGTGTTTCATCGAACACGGATTCCCGGAGGCGCACCATCCTGTGGTAGAAGTTTATCGAGCGGTTCCTGACGACCGTGTACAGGTAAGGATCGATCGAAACGTCATCCTTTCGCGCCAGCTCGTGGTGTTTTTCCCAGAGGTCGGCGATGGCATCCTGTACAATATCTTCAGCAGCTTCGCGGTTATGGGTTCGTTGTTGGGACGCTTTCAGCAGGCCGCGGTGATGCAGATCGTACAGGTATTGAATAGCCCTGTTAGGCCAGGCTAAGAGCAGGGTCTTAAATTCGTCATTGTTTAAGATGGTGCGCATGTATGATGCATAACAGATTTGGAAAAGACTACATAACCACAAACGCTAACGAATATAAAAAAACCCGGAGGCATTTATAACTGAATTTTATCACAGAACATACTTTAACTTCCGCAAACCCGTGAAATATCGAATGTCCTTTACCAATTGGTAAGTATCGACAGCTGTGTCAGCCAAAATGCGGATCGATTGAACGTAATTCTTAGCGGTCCCGATCCCTAAGAAGCATCAGCGTAACTGTCAGTTTCAGCCGACGGTTACCACGACGGGATCTGTAGTCGGCTTTAGCCGGATGGTTGTGTCCGTCGTGTGGGAAGTAATGCGGGAAAGGATGAAGGCAATTCTTAGAAGTCCCTCAGGTCTCTGCGGTGAAAAGAACAGATGTCTGTTATCTGTTCCGGGGAGAAAGTGGTGCGTAGGTCCATGATGATGTATATGTTATAATAGAGGGTATCGAAGGTTCACCGCAAAGCCGCGATGGCGCGTAGCAGGCGTAAAGGAATTCATAGCCGTGAGATACTAGCCGACGGGTTACCGCACCCGCAGGGGAATTCATGGCGGTCGCTCCGTGCCTTTGCGTCTCTGCGGTGAAAAGAACAGATGTCTGTTATTTGTTCCGGGGCGAAAGTGGTGCGTAGGTCCATTATGATGTAGATGTCATAATAGAGGGTATCGAAGGTTCACCGCAAAGCCGCGATGGCGCTGAGTAGGCGCAAAGGAATTCATACACGCGAGATACTAGCCGTCAGCTTTAGCCGACGGATTACCGACCCGTGCGGGAATTCATGGCGGTCGCTCCGTGCCTTTGCGTCTCTGCGGTGAAAAGAACGGATGTGCGTTATCTGTTCCGGGGCGAAAGTGGTGCGTAGGTCAATGATGATGTGGGTGTTATAATTGAGGGTATCGAAGGTTCACCGCAAAGCCGCGATGGCGCTGAGTAGGCGCAAAGGAATTCATAGCCGTGAGATACTAGCCGACGGGTTACCGACCCGTGCGGGAATTCATGGCGGCCGCTCCGTGCCTTTGCGTCTCTGCGGTGGAAAGAACAGATGTCTGTTATCTGTTCCGGGGCGAAAGTGGTGCATAGGTCCATTATGATGTATATGTCATAGTAGAGGGTATCGAAGGTTCACCGCAAAGCCGCGATGGCGCTGAGTAGGCGCGAAGGAATTCATAGCCGTGAGATACTAGCCGTCGGCTTTAGCCGACGGGTTACCGCACCCGCAGGGGAATTCATGGCGGTCGCTCCGTGCCTTTGCGTCTCTGCGGTGAAAAGAACGGATGTCTGTTATATGCTGCGGGGCGAAAGTGGTGCGTAGATCCATTATGATGTGTGTGTTATAAAGAGGGTATCGAAGGTTCACCGCAAAGCCGCGATGGCGCTGAGTAGGCGCAAAGGAATTCATACACGTGAGATACTAGCCGACGGGTTATCGACCCGTGCGGGAATTCATGGCGGTCGCTCCGTGCCTTTGCGTCTCTGCGGTGAAAAGAACAGATGTCTGTTATCTGTTCCGGGGCGAAAGTGGTGCATAGATCCATTATGATGTGGGTGTTATAATTGAGGGTATCGAAGGTTCACCGCAGAGGAGCGATGGCGCTGAGCAGGCGTAAAGGAATTCATAGCCGTGAGATAACCAGCCATGGTGTTCGAGGGATCAACCCCTGATCTCGTCGATGGACTTCGCAGTACGGATGGAAAAACCGGTCAGCAGTCCCATGGTCTTTGCTGCAGCCAGGATGAACCGGTTTGTACTGATCATCCAGATATTGCCGATCCTCGGCTTTAACTCCTTCATGGTAGCCTGCCACATCTGGCGTGACGTGGTATCGAAGCCCGTCATATCGGTACAATTGTAGATCAGATCTTTTTTGGATTGATCTGTCATCAGGTTTTTCCAGATTTCAATTCCTTTGACGGCCGCCGGGTGATCCAGGTATCCTTTAAAATCGAACCGGATATATGTGTTATTACCCCTGGTGATTTCAGTGATCACAACTTCCTTTACACCTTCTGCAACGTTACTCATCATGCGGATAAAATAAATGGCGAAAAACTAACAGTACTAATCTACACCTTTCCCAGAAAAAATTACAAACGGCCGCGTTCAAGGCCGCAATGGGATTCAGGCAGACCTTACGACCCGGATACTTCCGGCTATTTTTTTACCCTCTCATTTCTGCCATGGCGTGGCTGGCATATTCCACGAACGGGCGGTAACGACAGCACTATAGGCTACTTCGCCCAGTTGGATATCGACCTACCTCCACTCATCCCGCTCACTGCAACGTATCCGCGGCATGTGAGACATAACCGGGTGCGTGGTTTGTGTTTTCCCGTAAGAGCATGTTCATCTGCGCGACATGATGCTGAACGTGCTTCATGTTGTAGAGCAGTATTTCCAGTACGGAATAATTCTGTGCGTCCCGCCCCGACAGCGAGAGGTCCTTCGGCCCGGGTCCTTCGATCCACCCCTTTTTTAATTTCTCTTCCGTCAGTCCGGCGATCAGGGTACGACATTTTTCACGGGTGAAATGTACATAACCGAGCATCTCGCTTTTGCTGTACCGTATCCGGCAAGACATCATCTATAGCGTCCTCCGGTATGTCGTCCGGTTTAACCAGTGTGAAGGGCAACGGTGAAGAAAAGGTTGCAGGCGGAATGGTCAGGTAGTAATCGAGGAACACGAGAGTATGATAGGCCAGGTAAAAAAATTTCCTGTTGCTGTTCCAATATACCTCCGGCGATTGTTCGATCGCATTGCCGAGCATATCGATGCTGGCAGCAAACTGTTTCCAGAGACCCTCCTTTAGAAATTCGGTCATATAAAATAAGGCAGCAACAGCAATTAATCCCGCCGCTTCGCCCGCAAATGTAAAACGAATAATTTGGGTTTTACAGTGAACTCACGGTGATGATGATAGTCGTTCATAGTATGCGCAGTCTCTAAATGTTTTCTTTTACCCCCGGTATGATTCATTTACCACTTAAAAAAACATACTACAAAAATACGGCGTGATACGGGATTACATTATTTAATTCGATATCTTAGATCAGGAAGTTGATCAGAGCGTTGTTTTAATGTTAACACCCCTTACTATGATCGATCAGGAAGTAGAAATCCTTATTGTCGAAGATAGCCAGGAAGATGCCGAACTCGCCATCCGGGCTTTAAAAAAGAATAAACTCGCAAACAACATCGTGCACCTCGTTGACGGCGTGCAGGCGCTTGATTTCATTTTCGGAACGGGCGAGTTTGCCGGGCGAAATATCCAGCGGGTGCCGAAAGTTGTGTTGCTGGATCTTAAGATGCCGAAGGTCAGCGGTATGGAAGTTCTTCAGCGTATCAAGCAGGACCCTGTCATGAAAACGATTCCGGTTGTTGTACTGACTTCATCAGGAGAAGATCCCGATATCAAGCGGTGTTATGAACTTGGCGCGAACAGCTACATCGTCAAGCCGGTGGAATTTGTGAACTTTTCAAAAATCGTTTCAGACCTCGGCTTGTATTGGATGGTTATCAACAAAGTATAACGTAGTAAGTTTTTCAGCTATCAAACCGTTACTGTTATGATCCGTTCATACCGTATTTGTTCAGGTATTTTTTGCCGTGCCACCGCGGTAAAGAATTTCCTCGCTGCCCTGTTGGTCACGGTGTTTTTACCGGGTTGCGGCATTGCGCAAGGTATTATTCCGGCCGATACGCTGAAAAAACTGACTATGGAAGAACTGATGAGTATGGAAGTAACATCCGTTTCAAAGCGCCCGGAAAAGCTGGTGGAAGCAGCGTCTGCCATCCAGGTCATCACCAATGAAGATATCCGGCGGTCGGGCGCAACCAGTATACCGGAAGCTCTCCGGCTGGCTACCAACCTGCATGTGGCACAGAAAAATGCCCATGACTGGGCGATCAGCGCACGCGGGTTTAACACCGACCTGGCGAACAAACTCCTGGTATTGATCGACGGCCGCACGGTCTATACGCCGTTGTTTTCAGGCGTGTTCTGGGACAGGCAGGACTATTTACTGGAGGATATTGAACGTATCGAAGTCATCAGCGGTCCGGGGAGCACACTATGGGGTGCGAACGCCGTGAACGGAGTGATCAACATCATCACCAAAAAAGCTCACGACACACGTGGCCTATACGTTGAAGGAGGAGCAGGAACGGAACTGAGAGGATTTGCCGGGCTGCGTTACGGCACGCGGTTAACGTCCAACACCTCCCTTCGCATGTATGGTAAATACTTCGACCGCGATGACGCCGTCACTCCGGAAGGATCGGAGGCATCGGACGAATGGCACATGGGGCAAGGTGGTTTTAAGATGGATGTCAATGCTTCCGCAAAAAATACATTCGCGTTCCAGGGCGATTATTATCAGGGAAATTTGAACCTGTCGACCGGCGGAACCGCCCGCGTAAAAGGCGGCAATCTGATGAGCCGGTGGGCACACACCATTTCAGATCACTCCGAAATGAATGTACAGGTCTACTACGACCGGACATCTTTTACTCAGCCCGTCCCCGAGTCCAGGACGCAAGATAACCTTACCGTGTTAGCCCCCGCCGGTACATTAAAGGATGATCTCGACACCTACAACGTGGACTTCCAGCATAACTTCTCCCTGGGTAGCCGCAACGAAGTAGTATGGGGCGCGGGTTATCGCTTTACTCACGATGTCGTAGCGAATGCGCCGGCGCTCGCTTTCAGCCCGGATGTACTGGACCGAAACCTCTTCAGTGTTTTTTTGCAGGACAAAATCAGGCTGCTGGATGACCTCTTCTTTACGCTTGGCACCAAGGTAGAGCATAATGATTATACAGGATTTGAATTCGAACCTGGTACAAGACTGCAATGGAACGTCAACGGAAGCCATACTGTCTGGGCCGCCGTTTCCCGCGCGGTCAGGATGCCTTCGCGCGTTGACCGTCATATCCGCCTTCCAACTCCCGGTTTTGCCCCTATCGTGGAAAACCTCCTCATCGGCGGAAGCGGCTTCGAATCGGAGACTGTCGTTGCTTATGAACTGGGATACCGGGCGCAGTTCGGTTCCAGGGTCTCCAGCTCACTGGGCACGTTTTATAATGTATACCATGATCTCCGGAGCACGAGCTTAAGTCCCCCTGATCCCATATACAGCCTGCAATTCCCGCTCTTCTATGAAAACAACCTGGAAGGCGAGACCTGGGGCTTTGAAGTAAATATCCTTTACCAGGTATTTGACCAGTGGCGCCTCCGTGGCGGCTATACCTTGCTCAGGGAAGACATTCGTGTTAAGCCCGGACGGTTTGATTTTAACAATGCCCTGAATGAAACAGCTGACCCTCAGCAACAGTTCTCATTACAGTCATCCCTGAATGTATTCGATTTTGAATTAAATACCGGATTGCGTTTTGTTGATTCCTTCATTTACAACAACACCGGAGTCGCCGCCCGCGTGCCGGACTATACGGATTTGAACCTGAGACTGGCCTGGATAATGAACGACAACTTCGTATTCTCCCTCAACGGCCAGAACCTCCTTCACAACCAGCACGCGGAATATGTTATCTCCAAGCCCAATCCCAGCGCGGAAATAGAAAGAAGTGTGTACCTGAAAGTCTCCTGCCGTCTATGAAGTGGATATCCCTGTTATGGCTCGTGCTCTCATTTACATTGGTCTCCACAGGGGAGGTAGTACAACGGGAAATCTCCCGAGAATACCAGATCAAGGCTGTATTCCTGTTTAATTTCACTCAATTTGTGGAGTGGCCCGAGGCCGCGTTTCCAACACCCGATGGACCGTTCGTTATCGGCATCATCGGACGGGATCCGTTCGGAACTTACCTGCAGGAAACGGTGCAGGGTGAAAAGATGCAGGGCCATCCTTTAGTGGTAAAGCGTATCCAATCACCCGATGAGGCCGTAAACTGCCATATCCTTTTCGTAAATGCATCCGACAAAGCAGACATCCAACTGATTGTCGAAAAAGCAAGAGACAAACCGGTGTTGACGGTAGGCGATGCCCCAAATTTTGCGGCGCAGGGGGGTATGATCAGGTTCCTGAAGGAGGACAACAAAATACGGATCCAGATCAACCTCGAAGCGACGAGGCAGGCAAATGTAATGATCAGTTCCAAGCTGCTGAACCTCGCCGATATTGTCGAAACGCAACCACACTGAAGATGCACATGGGGAAGACATCCATACAGAGCAAGTTCCTGCGGGTTATCCTGCTCATAAATGTAGTGGTTCTTTTGTTTACGTGCACCGTATTCTTTGCATACGAGTATGTAACCTTCCGCCAGGGCCAGCAGCGCGAGCTGAACGCACTGGGGAAAATAATCGCGTCGAATTCCACAGCGGCGTTGGCCTTTGACGACCGTGCCGCCGCCGACGAGACACTGAATGCCTTGCACGCTGAAACACGAATTACCGCCGCATGCCTGTATGATAAGAACGGAAAAATATTTTCCCACTTTCCGGATGGCCTCCCCGTTACTTCTATTCCCTCACCACCGCCTCAGGATGGTTTCGTGTTTTCCAGCGATTGTCTGGAAGGTGTTCTCGATGTCACTCAGGGCAACAAACGACTGGGCACCCTGTATCTTCGCTACAGTATTCAGGCTCTGTATGAGCGGATGACGGTGTACCTGGGACTGGCTGTTATTATGATCCTGATGTCATCCCTTCTCGCCTACCTGCTATTCCGTCGGTTACAAAAGAGGATTTCAAAACCGATCATCGCCCTGGCCGAGACAGCGCACGCCATCGCCGATCGTCAGGATTTTTCCGTCCGGGCGGTGAAAGAGAGTGAAGACGAAGTAGGTCTTTTTACGGATGCCTTCAACGAAATGCTGAATCAGATCCAGCGGCAAAATTCGGCACTGACGGAAAGCAGTGATCGCCTGAGAGCTGTTCTCAATTCCGCCCTCAGCGGTGTGATCGTGATCGATGCGCAGGGAATGGTCATCGACTGGAATGAGCGCGCAGAAAAAATTTTCGGCTGGAATCGTGAGGAAGCTCTGGGACGAGACCTTGCTGCGACTATCATTCCGGAAAATCATCGGGACGCTCACCGGAAGGGTATCCTTCACTTTATCAATACTGGTGAAGGACCGGTGCTCAACAAGCTTATGGAACTTACGGCTGTACGCAGGAATGGGCAGGAATTCCCGGTGGAATTATCGGTCAGCGTCATAAAGACAAATGGCGATTTAACATTCTGTGGATTCATCACAGACATAACCGAACGGAAAAAAGCGGAAGAAGCGATCCATACCTTCAACCAAAAGCTCGAACAAATGGTTGTCGACAGAACCGCGGAACTTCAGTTTGCCAACCATGAACTGGAAGCATTCTCCTATTCCGTCTCACACGATCTGAGAGCGCCGCTCCGTTCCATCCACGGTTATGTGAGTATATTGGTGGAAAGCTATGGTCCCGTGCTGGACGATGAAGCCAAACGTATCATCAGCGTTATTATGCGAAACAGCCAGCGCATGGGTCAGTTGATCGACGACCTGCTGGCATTTTCCAGGCTGGGCCGGAAGGAACTATCCCGGAGCAATATCCCGATGTATGAAATGATCGAAAATGTCATCGACGAGTTCAGACGGTCCGGAGCATGTGAGAACACAGCCATAACCATTCATCAGATTCCGCCCGCGCTCGGTGATCACACCACGATACGACAGGTTTGGGTGAACCTGGTTTCCAATGCTCTGAAATATTCAAGGGGAAAAGAAAAACCAACCCTTGAGATCGGATCCTTCGAGGAAAACAATGTCACTGTCTATTATGTAAAAGATAATGGCGCCGGCTTTGACATGGCGTATTATGATAAACTATTCGGCGTTTTCCAGCGGCTTCATTCCACAAAGGAGTTCGAAGGTACGGGTGTTGGGCTGGCGATGGTTCAACGCGTGTTGTTCAAACACGGCGGCAGGATCTGGGCCGAAGCGAAAGTTAACGCCGGCGCGACTTTTTATTTTACCTTGTCAGCCGACGGCCAGGCGTGAAAAAAAAATGTGGCGGGTGGGTATAATTTTACCCAACTTATACCTTACGGGAAGCCTATACGACATACACCTACCGTTTATTTCAACTATACCGGTTTCGTGTCGTTTATGATCCGCTGGTATTAAATCCTTTCAATAATTCATCAAAATTAATTATTTTTATTCTACTCCTGTACAACTAGTGATTCCGGGTCCCGGCGTTCAACAATTGGCGGTTATGGTATAGGGGTATGGTCGATTTTTGAATTAATGAGTTTTATTGTTCTGGGAACCAGGATAGCCGGGCTGTTCCTCAGGAAAGAACCAGCGGTATCGTTGGTATCAGGTTATTTGTTACAAACACAAGTCAGTTATGCAGGAGAAGCTTAAAATAATAATGCTCGAAGACCTCGAAGAGGATGCATGGTTGATTGGAAAAGCCCTGCAAAAAGACAAAATTGACTTCACCAGCGTGAGGGTTGACAGCCGTGATGAATTCGTAGATGCGTTGGATAATTTCGGAGCCGATGTAATCCTGTCTGATCATTCCCTGCCGCAGTTTAACTCCATCGAAGCCCTGAAGATATGCCAGGCGAAAGGAATGAACGTTCCATTCATCCTCGTAACAGGAGCGGTATCCGAAGAATTTGCCGTGACATGCCTGAAAAAAGGCGCCGATGACTACATTCTTAAATCGAACCTTTCCCGTTTACCTCTCGCGATCCGTTACGCATTACGCCAACGCGCGGATGAACGGTTGCGCAATGAACAAAATGTGCAACTACGGCTCCAGAATATTAAGCTGAAGAAGCTTAATAGCGAACTCGACCTGTTCGTCTACAGCACATCGCACAACCTTCGGTCGCCGCTGCGATCCGTCACCGGACTCATAAACCTTTCCAAGCACGAGCTTGGTCAGAAAAACATCGAAGTACTTTCCGAATATCTCGACATGATGGAAAAAAGTATTTCGAAACTGGATGAGACACTCAGCTACATCCTGCAGTACTCGCAAAGTTCCAGGCTCAGGGGCGATACCGAAGTGATTCAATTCGAAAAACTGCTGCAAAACATCTTTGATGAAGTCCGTTACATCGATGGGTATCAAACGGTTTCGAAAAACGTCAAAGTGCATCCCGGTCAGCCCTTCTCCTGCAATAAAATGCGGCTGACCATGATCCTCCTGAACCTCGTGTCAAACGCCATTCGCTACTACGATGCGCAAAAAACCGGGCCTTATCTAAAAATCGAAGTGTTCCCAGAGGATACCAAAGCGGTTATTGTTGTTGAAGACAATGGAATCGAAATCGCCGATGAACTTCAGGCGCGGGTCTTTGATATGTTTTACCGCGCCACTGAAAAATCCGATGGATCCGGTCTTGGTCTCTACATCGTAAAAGAAACGGTGGAACGGATGAACGGCTCGATCGTCCTGGAGTCCGGAAAAGGCAACGGCACGAAATTCACCATTTCCATTCCGAACAGCAGTATTGGAAGCTGAGGGCAGCCGGTCCCTGATCTCTTCCGCAAAATATAAAAGGCGTCCATTCCTCCGTACCGGTCGCAATTTTCCCTACGTCTACAAAATTCCCCCGTTAACCTATTAATTCGATCGGATATTCCCGAACTGATCGCTTTTCATGTAAAAGCGCTATCTTTTGAATGCATTGGTCCCTGCTATGACGTTTTCGCTTCTGATACCGGTTAATGTGATGTTATGAAAAGGAGCTTCAACTGGTTCCCAGGAGCGGCGTGTGTATTCATGCTCCTGATCGCAACCGGCGATGTGTTTGCCACTCACCTCCGGGCTGCCGATGTCCAGGTGGAAAGGATATGCGGTACCCTTACATTCAAGATCACCGTTGTGGCATACATGAATACAAATTCCAGCACCCGCTTCGGAACCAACAGCCAGGTGTACTTCGGCGACGGATCCAGTATCAACATTCCCACTACTCTTGCAACGCTTCGGCCTGACCTCGGAACGGACATTAGTGTAGCGACTTTTACAACAACCCATACGTACGGAGCGAACGGCACCTATACCATCAGTTATATCGAACGGGACAGGAGCGCCGGTGTCCTGAATATCGACGACTCCGAAGATACACCGTATGTAACATTCGTCACCATTAATACTGACCCATCCTTCGGGTGCAATCGGTTTCCCGTATTAAGCGTCGTTCCCCTTGACCGCGCCTGCTCCGGCGTCGCCTTCTTTCATAATTCCGGCGCTTACGATACCGACGGCGACAGCCTGTCTTATGAGATGTCCATACCTGCCAGCAGCATCACGACCCGCGCCGTATATACCGCTCCCAACGACAGGAAGTTTTACACAAACTATGCTCAGGGTAATGAAGAGAACAACGCTCCCCCTTCATTTTTCATAAACGCGTTGACTGGTCTTGTTACCTGGGACGCACCCGGTTTACTGGGAGAGTATAATATCGCCTTCAAAATAATCGAATGGAGGAAACTCGATGACGGAAGCTACACGCAGATCAGTTCTACTACGCGCGATATGCAGATCGTGGTTGAAGAATGTGAAAACACCAGACCGGAACTCATCGTTCCGAATGATACCTGTGTCGTTGCCGGAACGGAGATCAACGCGCTCATCAAGGGACTGGATGTGGAAAACCACCCGGTAAAGATCGAGGTCTTTTCGGAATTGTTGCTGTTACCTTCCAATCCGGCAACGTACACACCGCAGCATACCGACTTCGTACCGTCACTGCCTCCTGCTGAAATTGCCTTCAACTGGCAAACAGGATGCGAACACATCCGCCAGCAGCCATACCAGATCGTATTTAAAATAACCGACGACCCACCCGACGGGCCCAGGCTCGTAACCTTCAAGACATGGTCTATCAGGGTTGTCGCTCCCGCGCCCGAATGGGATACGGTATCGCTGGATGTTGTTAGTCATTATGGGATCCTTCGTCTGGAGTCCTTCGCCTGCGATAATATTCATTCATTCCAGATATGGCGCAAGGTGGATTCCAATCCTTACGTTCCGGGATATTGCGAAACCGGTATCCGGTCCGGGTCAGGATATCAGCTGATCGACGTTATACCGGGAACTACGTTGTCGTACACCGATACAAATTTCGGAAATGGTTTAAGCCCGGGCGCCCGGTACTGCTACCGGATCGTGGGCCTGGTGAAAGACACCAAAAGTTACGTCTCGGAAGAAATGTGTATCGGTCCCGTTAAAGCCGACGCTCCCGTGATCACCCATGTGTCGGTGGAGAAAACAGCGGAGGAAGACGGCCGCATCCGGGTAAGCTGGAGAAGTCCGTTCGATATCGACAAAAGCCAGTTCCCCGAACCTTACGAATATGAAATTTACAGGGCTACGGGATTTATCGGCGACACCAGTATTGTAAAAGCCGGATATGTGAGCGACACCACTTTTCTGGATACTTCCATCAATACCCTCGACAAGGTCTTTAACTACCGGATTGTGATTTATTCAAAACCGGTAACCACCGATATATTTATTCCGGTGGACACGTCGGCAGCGGCTTCATCCGTCCGGTTGGCCGGAATTGCCGGTGCCGGTGGCATCACGTTGCAGTGGCGCGACAGCGTTCCGTGGTCCAACGTGGTGACGGAAAGACCTTACCACCTCATCATGCGTGGTGCGGGCGCGGACAGCGACGAAAGCACAATGGAAATCGTCGACAGCGTGAACGTATTGCTGGACCGGTTTACCTACGATGACCCTTCCGCAAACGAAAACAAAATTTACACCTACAAGATCGTGACACGCGGTACCTACGGCAATCCGGAGATCGCGCTGCAGGAAAACCTGTCGCAAAGGGTATCGGTTTATCCCCTTAACAATTTTCAACCGTGCGCTCCCCTGGTTACCATCCAGGAAACGGATTGCGGCCAGTACCTGAGCAGTTACACGTGCCATGACAATATTTTCAGCAACGTCATACAATGGAACGAGCCGTCATCGGATTCCGAATGCCGTATCGATATCGTGGCGTACAATATCTATACCTCTACCGATCCCACAGGCGAATTTCAGCTCCTGACAACATTGAATGCCACGGAATTCACGGACGGCAACCTGACATCCATGGCGAAGTGTTACAAGGTTTCCGCCGTAGACAGCAGGGGCATTGAAAGTCCGCTGAGTGAAATGGTGTGCAACGATAATTGTCCCTATTTCGAATTGCCGAATGTTTTTACGCCCAACGGAGATTCCTGCAATGATCTTTTCTCTACGGCGTACGATCGCGACGACCAACCCCAAAATACCTGCCAGCCAGTGGACCCGAACAAGTGCCCGCGTTTTGTGCTGGAGGTTGATGCGACGATCTTCAATCGCTGGGGCCAGGAAGTGTATCACACGAACTCCGCCGAAGGTGGCTCCTTATATATAGAGTGGGACGGCCGCGACAACAACGGCACCGAATGCAGTACGGGTATCTATTACTTTACAGTAAATGTAACCTTCGATGTACTTCAGCCCGGCGAGAGAAAGCAGACATTCAAGGGATGGGTCTCCCTTGTCCGGTAAGGGACCAAATGACAATCGCCGCTTTTGGTGCGGGCTGCCAAAGTCATTATCTTGTTAGCTGTAAATTTTAAATCAAAGTCATTTGTTAACCATTACTCCAGCGTTTGCAGCCCTCCTGAAAAAGGAAGGAGAGAAGGCGGGCACGATCTGTACGTCACTCAACGCGGACCCGGCATTTTTATCCGCCCTGACCGCATCCACGCACGGAAATTATAAGAACATCGTTTACAAGGCGGAGCACATCCTCTTGCGCGACCTGGTCAGGATCTACGACCTGTTTGCGGCTACCTTTGCCAACCCATCGCAAATTCCCGCTTACAGCAAGTTCATTCTGATCTACTTTTATGAGAAACTGCAAGGCAGAGATCTTTTTGCCCTGTACGATCTGACAAAGCTCAACCTGCTGCCCGCGTCGAACCAGTTCGATAAAAACATAACGACTATCCGTTCTACCTCATTCTTTCAGTCCATTGAAGGGATGGAAGAGGAGTTCGTGATGCCTGCGCTGCTGACCAAAATAAAAAGCGACCAGTTCCTCGCGATGACGGCGCTGATAAACCGGATCGCGTCCTTCCTGATCAAGGTGGATGACCCGGTTAACGCCGGGGCTGCCGATCTACTGAAGCAAATCTCGCAAAAGGTTAATAACCCGAAAATTGCTCTGGTCCATGCCGCGTACAATGATATCCCGGAAAATGATACCCTGGAAAAAGTGATATCGGAATTACACGGGCTCACGGGTATGGAAGAAATCAAACAGCATATTGAAGATATCACCAACTTTCTGAAGGTAGGGAAAATACGGGAGGAGAAGGGACTTAAGACGGCGCAGACTTCTTTGCATACGGTGTTTATGGGACCACCGGGAACGGGTAAAACTACAGTCGCCAGGTTGCTGGGACGAATATTCAAACATCTCGGGTACATTCAGCGAGGGCATCTTGTTGAAACGGATCGTGCCGGTATGGTAGCAGGCTACGTCGGTCAGACAGCGATCAAGTCCGACGAAATAATCCGGACAGCAATTGGCGGTGTGCTGTTTATCGATGAAGCCTACTCGCTGACTTCCGGAAATTTCAACGACTTTGGAAGAGAAGCGGTTGAGATATTGCTGAAACGAATGGAAGACCATCGCGATAACCTCGTGGTGATCGTTGCCGGTTACCCGGAAGAGATCGAGATGTTCATTCAATCCAACCCCGGCCTTCAATCGCGCTTCAACCGCTACCTGAAGTTCGATCATTTTAAGCCCGAAGAGCTGCTGAAGATATTTAAGACGATGGCCGTCAAAGCCGATTTCAGGCTTACGGAAGACGCGGAGGAAAAATTAAAAGAGATCCTCGACCGTGTCTATGAAAAGCGCGGAAGGAGTTTTGGTAACGCCCGGGCAATGCGCAACCTGTTTGAAAAGATCATCGAGAAGCAGGCCAACCGGATTGTTAAGATCACTCCCATTACCGAAGAAATCCTGATGGTCCTGACTGAAGAAGATATCCCGGACGTGCTAAAAGCTGTCAGGGACCTCGTTGTTTTTGACGAAGAGGAGGAGGAAGAAAAAAAATAAAAAACGGTTCCCCGGGACAGCGATGAATCTCTCCTGTCCGGCTCCGGTTATCGGGTCAAAGGGTGACAGACGTGACCTTGCTGTTTACGGTGAAGCTACCCTTTTGCGACCCGCCGCTGTAGGTACCGCCCACAGTCAGTCCGTTGGTTTTTGTCCCGCCGCTTACACTTCCGCCCGTAAATACCTTGTATGTCGCACCGCTTTCCAGGTCGGGAGAAGAAAATACAAAATAGTAGGCGCTGCGGACGGGGGCATAGGTTACAAGACTGTTGCCGGAAGCGTCCTGCACGTTGAACAATACATTGGCCGCAACATTCCCGTTGATACGGATCAGCGCTGTATACTGTTCGGACGATGTGCTGGTAGCCTCGATCATCTGGCCGGCATTGGGTCCGGAAGCAATCAAAACACCACCCGAGATCCGGAATGTGCCATTGTAATCCAGGGCAACCTCGGGAGAAGAAGACGGTCCCTGAACAATTACCGTTCCTCCTGTCATCACAACATTGCCATTGCTGTCTACCGCATCGCCACCCGTAGAGTTCAGGGAAATTATACCGCCCGCAAATGTAAGCAGGCTTCCGTCCGCTGACTCTCCTCCAGTACCTTTCGTCGCATTTACCGCGTCGTCGGAGGAAGCCACACTTACATTTCCATTGTTAAAGATGATCTCCGGCGCCTCAATCCCTTCGGTGGATTTACTCACCACCACATCACCGCCGTTTACACGGACCGAAGTCTCCGACTTAATCCCGTCATCGGTAGCTGCTATGCTGATGGTCCCTCCGTTAATAATGACAGCACCATCGCTTTTGATACCCTTCGCTTCGCTCGATTCCCTGTTATGTGTAAAGGCGGTACCCGATGCAGTAATATCGATCGATCCGTCATTAACGATGAGTATACCATCCGTTGTGACACCTTTTCCACCCGCGCCGGAACTGGCGATTGCGAGCGTTCCGTTTTCTATCGTAAAATTCCCATCGCAGTTAATTCCCACGGGCGCTGCAATATCGGCATCGCCGCTATCATAAAAAGCCGAACCTGTTGTAGTAATTTCAACGATACCCTTTGTTAATGTGAAATCACCACCCGTTTTGATCCCTTTAGACCCATTACCGGAAACGCTAAGCGAAATGTTACCACCTGTGTTCAGGACCACATCACCTTCGCTGCTGATGGCGTCGCCCTTTTCTCCTGAAGTATTCACCACGACCGTACCGCCGGTAACCGTGACGTATGGAACTATAGTTACATCTGTCCCGTCGTATGAAGCCGTAATACCATCTTCCGCACTTGTTACCGAGAGGTTCCCGCCTGCGATCTCAACATAACCCTCTTCGGCGTCGATACCGTCTCCCGACGATGTTACAGTCAGTACGCCACCTTCCATCTTAAAATAATCATTGGCATGAATGCCATCCGACGTGGCCGACGCGATGGTTATATGGCCATTCGTGACCGCGATATAATCATCGCTGCAGATCGCGTGTTTATTTTTCCCGGTAACGAACAATTCGCCGTTTCCACCGAACACCAATTGCCCTTCGCTGAAGAATGTGCCCTTCTGATCTTCGTCCCCGGCCGCATAGGTTGTGCCGTCCACAAGCTTATTGGTTGTACCGCCGACCACGGTCACTGTTGCTTTTTTTCCCGACTGAATGTTGATCGCCGGACCATCGTCATTCAAAATTCCGGTACCATTGAGGATAAGCGCAAACTTGTTATCACTGTAAAGTTTAAAAGAACCCTCGGTGGTAATTCCGGTCAGGACATAATTGATCTCCGGGTCGGCGATCGTTGACGTAACAACGACGTTCCCTCCCGAGATAGCGGCGCTCACACCTGAATTTTCAAACGGGTTCGTTATTGTCGCGGTAGTTCCGGAGAAGGTAATTAAAACAGCGTTGGAAACGGTTGTGTCCTTAGGGTTCGTTTCAAACGCAAAGTTCTCCGCGGTCTGTTCCGTTTCTTCCGCCCCGGCCTGTACAATTTCATCGTCGTCCTCGCACGACTGCAACGGGGTAATCAAACTCAGCAGGGTAATCATCGGGACCAGGGTGTATGGATACCACTTCATTTTCATTTTCTCATTTTGATTTTTACCGGATACACGGCAATAACGCCATGTCGTGGCGGAGAATTTCGCCTGAAACGGGTTTTGCGATAAACCTGGCGATTGTGTAGGCGAAAGGCAGTGACATTCCATTCCCGGTCAATACATAAACCATTTTACCAGGTTGCTAAACGCCGGCCAGAATACTTTTCAATGTGGCGAGTCCGAGGTGATCACCGACGAACCTTCCGTAATGCAGATGACTGAACCTTCCGGACTTATCGATTACGAATTCGGCGGGTATCCTGTCCAGGTGACCATCCTGCTTCATCGGTTGGTTGAAAAGTTTCTTTCCCTTTTCCACTTTTGCCATAATACCATTCCACAGCGCTCTTATTACTTTGGCAAAGGAGCGTTCCACACCATAGCTACCGTACAACCGGTTCTCCGGGTCCGCGACAAAATGAAACGGATATGTATTTTCTCCCAGGTAGGCTTTCATGGTTTCGACGGGCGATTCGTAGACCATAATCACGGTGATGTTATGGGCTCTGAAAAATTCGCTGTGTTTCAATAGTTCGTGCGTGCGCAGGTTACAGACGGGACAGCCTGCATTTCGTTCAAAGGAAAGGTAAAGGGTTTGGCCTTGTAATTTTTTTAGATCGAGTTCTTTTCCGTAGACATCGCGGGTGGAAAATGTAGGAGCGTGTTGATTTTGCTGAAGTTTCATACGTGATTAGTTTTTCACGTATTATTCCGGCGCCGGACCCATGATCACCCCGTAGCGGAAGAATTATTTCGTCTCGCCTGCTCAAGGCACTTGTATTTCTGGTTGTCAAATGTGTGCGGGTTCTTATAGCCCATTTCTTCGATAAGCTTTTCCCTCGATGCTCCCGTCAGAAAGGTTTTTGTGAGGAAGACGACACAATGCCTCGTCATTCTTTCGAAAATACGTTGAAGAAAGTTTCGCCGGATACGGCTCTCCTCCTTGTACTCCCACTCGCTGAGGGTCATGTGCTCCGACTCATAGTCCGGGTCCAGCCGGGTAATACGTTTTGCATCGCGCAGCCGCTTCAGCCAGATATTGGATGCGATGGCGGTGATATATGTTTTAATGGAGGAGGTCAGGATAAAATCCTCCTTGGGAACTTTGTCGAGCAGGACCATGATGGTTTCCTGAAACACGTCCTGTGCATCGGCCGGGGTTCCGCTATTCATTTTTACAAACCTCTCGATACCGGGATAGTAAAATGTATACAAAAGACTGTAGGCCGCGTTATCCCGGTTCCGTAAATGTTTTATCGTCTGCTGTTCTTTCATTTGCTCCCTTAATACCATTTCCCGGGGTTCAATCACCCATACTGAAAAGATTTTTTTTAACATTCAGTTCTTCCCGCCTGGGCTGTAAAAGCAGTCCGCCCCGGTACATGACATAGGCCGCGAACGCCATGAGTGTATGGCTGATATCCAGGTAGTTGTACCACGTATGAATGGAAAGTTTGTTGATAAATACAACGGAAGCGATGGCGGTTATCGCCACACCGGTGATGATGACCAGACTTCCCTTATCGCGGGTACGGTAATAGGTGTATCCGTGGAAGGTAGCCACGATAGCGAGCAGGCCATAGCCCGAATGAAGCTGCACCCAGGTAAAGTCCAGGGTGGTCATCGTAACCGAAATGATTGCCAGCAGTTCGATCAGGTTGACGACGAAGAAGAATTTTCCGATACGGGTCCTGATGAGGGGACTGGCATGAGCGATCGCAGAACGTTCGACAAGTGCCACCGAAATCATACCAATAACCCAGCCGGGAAGCTTCCAACCGAAATTGAGGGCATATAAAAATCCATGACCGATCAATCCGCCCGAAAGGGTAGCGATACCCATCAGGAGGAAGTAGTACCTGAAATAAAGTTGGGATCTTCCGGGTAAGTTCCTTCTGTTCAGCTGATAAAATGCAAAGAAGCAAACGAGCGCGACAATTACATCCGTGAGGGTTCCAACCGGCTCGTCGATGCGAATTCCAAATGGGTAAACGGACGGCTGCGGTTCTATCATAATTTTAAACTAAACCACGATAGCTAAAAAATCGTGCCCGAACGTGAGGGATTATCGACACGAACGGTTATTCTGATACCATCCGGGTTGAACCTGCTATTCTGTTCCATAGATAGATCAAATACTTACGCCGGTTTTCCCGGCTACATATCGAAACAGGCAAACCTGTCCATTTAAATCCCCTTAACGTTTCCCCGTCACAAGGCTTTCCAGGTAATCCGTTGTGATTTCATTGGAAACGATTTCCTTCAACCCGTCGAAGTCCTTCAGTTTTAATGCAAGGCCTTTCATGGCCTGGATAGCTATCTTCAAAAAATGAAGGTCCGAGGCTGACACGGGCCACACCCATTTCGTTGAGTGTACGCAGGTCCGGAAGGCCGGCTATAGTCAGGAGGTTGACAGGCATATTCAATGCTTTCAACAGGCGCTGGATGTGTGTGATGTCCCGCATAACGATGGGGTAGAAACAATCCGCGCCAGCTTCTTTGTAGGCAAGTCCACGCTTGAGGGCCTCCTGGTAACGCAGTTCGTCGGTTTCGAAATTTTTTGCGTGGATGAATACATCGGTTCTCGCGTTGATAAAGAGTGGTATTCCGGTCGCGTCTGCGGTTTTTCTGATCTGCCGGATACGCCTGCATTGTTCATCAACGGGACGCATCGTGTTGGTTGCAGTATCGGTGTCTTCAATGTTAATGCCTGCGATTCCCGTACCAATAAGCAGACGGATATTTTTGTCCAGGTCCTCGTCGTTGGCTGCATAGCCCCCTTCGATATCGGCGCTTACCGGGATCGTTACATGACCGGCGATGGTTTTCAGGATATCCAGCATGGATGTGAAGTGCATCTTTTCGCCGTCGTTCACCCCATTGGTAAAAGCGACGGCAGCGCTGGCGGTAGCTATTGCAGGATATTGGAGGTTTTGGAGTAAAAGGGCGCCCAGTGAATCCCAGATGTTGGGAAGTACCAACATTTTTCCAGCGTGGTGAAGGGCATGAAAGTGCCGGGCTTTTTCGACTTGTGCGGGGTTTATCATTTACTTTTTTTCGACATCGCTATAAACGGGATGCCTTGCCGTCCGGTTTAAGTTTTTGATGTCAATATCCGTACAAATACGGATATACCGGCCATTGTTTTTCCCGTTACCTTCGCGGCTTTGTCACCGATGTAGCTACCAGAAAACGTGAAAAAAAGAATCAAGCGGGGATTAAGGATCTCGAGATACGTTATTTACAGGGAGACACTGATCGACTACCACGAACACCTCTGGTCCTTCGCGGGAGCATTTACCGGGATCGGCATTATCGCCATCCTTCAAAGCCAGGTCCTTACGCGCCTTGAAAATATATTTCTGATCGGTTCATTCGGCGCCTCCTCCGTTCTGGTGTTCGGTTCGATTCAAAGTCCGCTGGCGCAACCGCGCAATTTAATCGGCGGTCACGTCATCTCCGCGCTGGCGGGTGTTACGGTCTTCCAGGTTCTGCCCGACATCATCTGGCTAACTGCATCGCTGGCTGTCGCGCTTTCCATTGTATTGATGCAGGTAAGTAAAACGCTTCATCCTCCCGGGGGCGCGACGGCATTGATCGCCGTCACCGGATCCGAAAAAATCAAAAACCTTGGTTACATGTACGTGATCTCGCCTGTGCTGACAGGCGCCGTGATCCTGCTGGCGGTTGCTCTCATCTTTAACAACATGACGGCTAACAGGAAGTACCCCACCAACAGGAATTTTACAACCACTCTCCGTAAAATTTTCAGGAAACAAAAAGTATAGAGGTGTCGGTTGAATCCGAAGGGGGTCAATGTTTAACCGGCTCATATAAACCCATGAAGTTTCCTGCCGGGTCTCTGAAGTGCATGATCACTTCGCCTGAGCTCATTTTTTCGGAATGAATAATCTTACCCCCGTTTGCCACTATACGTTCCGAAGTCGCCACGGCATCGTCTACCATAATGGAGATGATGATGCCCGCTTCCTCCATGGGTTTACGGTTCAATACCCACATGCCACTCACTTCTCCTACTCCGTCATCGAACGCCCATTCGCCCTCGGTGTTTCGCCTGATCTGCCATCCGAAGGAGTTGCCATAAAAGGATGCCGATATTCCGGTATCTGTCGCCGGAATTTCAAGGTAGCAGATTTTGCCGTTCCCATAGGTTGGCGTTTTTTTTTCCATAGCGGTTGTGTTGATCCATTAAAAATACCGGAAATAACCCGGGCAGGCGTCCACCTGAATCCAGATGGACATGCAATATTTACGTATCGCGGGGTTTTGACCTAAATTTCGGCCTTAACATCTGATCATCGTGGGCGTATTTTTCGAGCAGCTTTTCCTTGTTCTGAGCCTTGCCGGTATTGCGCAGGGACCGTTTGTGGCCCTCGTCCTCAATAACAAATATGTCCGGAGAAGCCGCGCAAACATCTTCCTCTCGGTTTTACTTCTGGCGTTATCCTTCAGCATCGCCCATATCTTCTTTGCCGGCGCTGTCATCGACCATTTGTCGGCAAAAGTTTATTCGCTGGGAGATCCGACCTTCTTCGTCATCGCGCCGCTGCTTTGGTTTTATGCGAGGGAGATCACGGGTGACTCCATGAAGTGGTCGTGGAACCTGGTTCTGCATTTTCTGCCGTTTTTGGTGATCATCGCCTTTTCCCTCACGATCCGGTCCTCCGGTTTTCCCGGACTCATCGATCTGCTTGATCAGCATCGGGGTATGGTCAGGACCATCTTCTGGCTGGCGCTGGTGATCCAGTTTTCATTGTACCAGTTCTTTACCCGTAAGAAGTGGAGCACATATAAAGATATGATACAGCAGGAGGTCTCGAACACGGAGAATTTCGACATCACCTGGGTGCGTTTCTTCCTTTTTGTATTTTTAGGTATCAACCTTCTTTTTTTTGCCGGCCTCGTCGCCGCGATTCATCTTCACAATGAAGGATGGGTGTTCAGGGCAACGGCGCTGATCTTTTCACTGTCCGTATTTGCGCTTGGTTACAAGGGAGTTTTGCAGAAAGAGATCTTTCAGCGCGGTGGACCTGTATTACCGGCAGCTACGCAACCTCCACCCGCCCAGCCCGACCAGGCACTGATTGACAAACTGCTCGGCTACATGGAAACAAAAAAACCATACCTGGATCCGGATCTGACGCTTAGTCATCTTGCGAAAGAGCTTGGTGTAAGCCGCAGCAATCTTAGTTATCTGATCAATACCGGTATCGGCGAAAATTTTTACGACTTCATCAATAAATACAGGGTGGAGCAGGTGAAAAAACTGATGACGGATCCCCACATGAAAAATTTCAACATGCTGGGGCTTGCGCTGGAAGCGGGATTCAAGTCCAAGTCAACTTTTAATCTCATTTTCAAGCGCTTTACCGGACTGACACCAACCGAGTACCGGAAAAATATTATATCCTGAAAAAGGCGTCCGGCTGGATTTCACGGGACGACCGGACTTTAATGTTCTCGTATCGTTGCGTTAAAATAATGCAACATGAACCACGAACAGACCGAAGCACTCGTTTCACTGACCGCTGTCAGCAAATCCTTTCCCCTGGCGTCTGGAAATTTTCAGGCGTTGAAAAATGTAACTGTTCATATTCCAAAAGGACAGCTGATCGCCGTGACCGGAAAATCCGGAAGCGGAAAATCAACACTCCTGAATATCATTGCGGGTATCGACAGGCCTACGGAGGGAACAGTGACAGTAAACGGCATCCGGGTGGATAAACTATCCGAAAGCGAACTTGCATCGTGGCGCGGTAAAAACATCGGTGTAGTGTTTCAATTCTTTCAATTGTTGCCTACGCTTACAGTACTTGAAAATGTTATGCTTCCCATGGATTTCTGTAACCGTTATCCGAAGAATGAAAGGAAGGATCGGGCGCTGGCACTGCTTGACCTCGTCGGGATCAGGGAACAGGCCGATAAATTACCGGCTGCGTTGTCGGGAGGGCAACAGCAACGGGCGGCGATTTCACGGGCGCTGGCTAACGATCCACCCATCATCATTGCGGACGAACCAACCGGTAACCTCGATTCACAAACAGCTACGGCAATCTTCGATCTGTTCACAACACTTACCCGCGCCGGAAAGACGGTGATTATTGTCACGCATGAAAAAGACTTCGCCTCCTCTTTCGAAAAGGTGATCGCCATCGCCGATGGTGCTATTGTCAACCAAATGATCCCAGCCTGACACGATGCGAACACGATACATCAAGGTCATACGTGATCTTACATCCGAGTACCCAAAGAATTTTATGCTTGTACTGGCGATTGCGCTCGGCGTTTTTGGGATTGGTGCTATCCTCGGAGGCTATAGTGTCACCAAACGCGAAATGGGCGCTAACTATATGAGTACTGTTCCCGCATCCGCGACCATCGAAGTGGAGGGCAACATTCTTCCCGGCCTGACCGATAGCATCGAAAAAATTCCAGGCATCGCCGTAGCAGAGAGACATGCTACCCTGGTTGCACGCATGAAAATCGGTGACAGATGGTACCCGCTGCTGCTCTTTGTGATCGATGACTTCGGCGATAAAAAAACGAACAAACCCTTTTACATCTCCGGAGCGCGGGAGCCTTCGGTAGGAGCTATGCTTGTGGAAAGAACCGCATGGGTAATGATGCAGGCAAAAGAAGGAGAAGACATTCTGGTTAAAACACCAAATGGCCAACCCCGGCGGGTTGTATTGTCCGGGACGGTTCACGACCCCAGCCTTGCACCGGCATGGCAGGAGCAGGCGGGATACGGGTATATCACCCTTTCAACGCTTCATGAGCTGGGAGAAACGCAGGGGTTCAATCAACTTCGCGTCCTTGTAAGTGAAAATCAGGATTCACGCGACCACATTACAGCCGAGGCCCTAAAAGTGGGCGAATACCTCAAACGGAACGGATACGATGTTCATGAGATCCAGGTGCCGCCGCCCGGCAAACATCCACACCAGAGTCAGATGAATGCGGTCATGACAATTTTTGTAGTCTTCAGTTTTCTCATCCTGGTCCTGGGTTCCATTCTTATCGCCACGTCAACGGCTACGCTGATGGTAAAACAGGTACGTCAGATCGGCGTTATGAAAACCATCGGCGCCGACTCCATGCAGGTTACCGTGCTTTACCTGGTGATGATCGTAATATTGTGTATCGTAGCGTTGATTGTCTCTATCCCGCTAAGCCGTCTCGTCGCTTCCGTATTTTATCAGCAGATCGCGGTGCTTCTTAATCTCGAGATACGGGATGAATCCATTCCCGTGTGGGTACCGCTGCTGCAAATCGGATCAGGCATTGTTATTCCCGTGATAGCCGCAGCTTTCCCTGTTATCCGTGGAAGCCGCGTACCCGTAAGGATTGCGTTGGGTAATTTCGGTATCGCCGGCGGTATCGCAACACAGCGGTCATGGACGATCCGGTTGACGCGTCCGGCTATTTTCGGGGAGATCTTCAGACTTTCCCTGCGAAATGTCTTCAGGCAGCGTTCACGCCTTCTTATGACCCTCTGCCTTCTCGCTGCCGGAGGCGCGATGTTCATGACGGCGATGAATGTGTCCACGGCGTGGGGAGAAAATCTGAAAAGAATTTATATCCAGCGGCTCTACGACCTCGAAGTACGGTTAAATGGCGACATGCCTTCGGACAGCGTGCTTGCCTCGGTCGCGGCTGTCCCGGGAGTGAAAACCGTGGAAAAATGGAACAGTTCATCCACTTCGATCGCCGGCAACTCATCCATTGAGGTAACGCAAACATATCCCGACAAAGGCCATGGAAGTTTCGTGCTTATGGCGGGGCCGGTACCCACAAAGTTGCTTAACCCGACCGTTGTAGAAGGCCGCTGGCTTCATAACGCCGCCGCGAACGACGTAGTCTTGAATCAAATGGCCAGGAAAGTCTACAACATAGGCGATCAGGTTGTATTGAATGTGGACGGCCTGCCGATAACGTGGAATATCATCGGCTTTTCGGAGGACGTCGGCTCGCCGGCAACCGCATATGTCTCGGCGGAAGCGCTTGCCGCTTTGACAGACTCACCGGTCGGGGTTAACCTGATCAGGATATCGTACCACGACCGGGCCCGTGAAAACGCCCGTTTAAAAAATCGCGATGTCGAACTGTTGTTCGAAAACGCCGGCATATCCGTAGGGTCTGTTGTTCCCGTCTGGTTGCTACACAATGCGATTGCGGCCCATATGAAAGTGCTGGTAAATTCCCTGATGGCAATGGCGATCCTGATGGCCCTCGTCGGTTCAATCGGTCTGATGTCGACCATGAGTATGAATGTGCTGGAAAGAACGCGCGAGATCGGCGTGATGCGCGCAATCGGTGCGACTCCGGATAAGATCAAAAAACTGATTGTGTGGGAAGGATTGCTGATCGGTGGTTTGAGTATTTTTGCTGCATTCGGTATATCATTACTCCTTTCTATGTTCATGGGTAGGTTTATCGGAAACCTCGCTTTCCGCACGCCGCTTTCGCTGACCATTTCGTCGTTAGCGCTGGCTGCCTGGGTGGTGATCATCATTATCGGATCTTACCTGGCGACACTGTTCCCTTCGAGGCGCGCGAATCGTATCACCACGCGCGAGGCGCTGGCTTACGAATAATTGTTCGAAAGAAAACGATTCGACCCTGATAGTTACCCGGCCTTTCAGGGCCGTTCGTTTTTTTCCTCCGCTTGGTTCGTTGTGGGTTAAACGAAATTGTTTAGACACTCCGTAGTCCAACCAGGTGTACCCGGTTTGCATTCGATAGGCGCGAACGCCTAATCCTTACACCGGTGGATGATCACCGCGTGCGAGATCAGTTCGATCAATTCACGCTGGTCCGATTCCGAAGCGGTTATGGACCCTACGACATTCCCGTCGCAATCGTACAGGTCAGGTGTACTGATGCCGTTGCATACGGGGTCGGTTAGGCTGGCGAAGAAGACAGTCTGACCTTCATAGGTTCCTCTGAAAATCGAGGTCTCGCACGTGCAGTTCAGTGTACCGGTTATTTCCGAGATCCAGGGAATGGTCTCGATGGAAGTGACGGATTCGCACGATTTTTTGATCGTATCGTCGGTGCAGCGACCCGATAACATACCCGTAGCGACGAGCAATAGAAACAGTCTTTTCATGGAAGCAGGTTTGTTGTATTTGTCTGACACTACCAGGTCGTAAATAGTTGGAATCAACCCGTTGAAGGCAAAATATCGACACATGCAATGCTGGGCGCCGGAATGTATAGCTGGGATCCCGTGGAAATAAAGCCGTGATAAGCGTCAGTCCGAAAAATGCCGTTGTGCGACTTCAGGCTCTATTCAGTACGTTAGTTCGATTTAAAATGTCGCATTTTCCCGGGTCCCATTTTCGCTTTGTAGAACTCAACTGTTCCATGTTCCTTCATTGAACGCGTATTCGACTAGTGCATCATAGCAAAAATATCAGTACGACAGTATAGGACACAACGCATTGATTTTTAGAACTGTATATTCTGGATGCATGTACACTTGTTTTTGCGACGATGTACTAGCCTTTGATTTGAGGGGTTTTTAAAATGGTAAAAGATGCGGCAATGGTTTTAAAATCATCGAGGTAATGCTTTTGGGAAGCCGGTGTCCAGGAATAAATTTTGAAAAGGCAGTCCCGCGTCTCCACAAAGGTAATCAGGTAGGCGAAAGATTCGGCTCCTTCCGGAGCCCAGACCACTTCGTGCTGGAAAGCCCGCAATTTGTCAACAGAGGTTGACTCTTTCCGGAGCAACCGGCCACCTTTGCTCAGTAAGTTGGATTCAAAACTTTTTTCAAGTTCGTGGAGGCCGGTATTCCCGCCGTTTGACCGTTGCTCAACAACCACCATCAGGTAAGTCTGATTGTATACATTCTTGAACTGCACGGCGGCATCGGCACTGATGTCATCCACCTCTATGAGGTAATCGGGGATCTGTAAAGAAAAAGATCCGGCCCTTTTATAGGTGTAAAAGTCCGTCTTCTCAAAGGTCAACTCCTGCTTTGGCGTATTCGCAGCCACGACGAGAATGATCACCGCGATCAGGCTTCCCAATACCGTGTGCCAGATCGCACATCTTCTTTTCAGCTTGCTGATAGGACTTAGAACAGATTTACTTGGCCGGGCTTTCATAACAGCTATTTTTTCTCAAAACAAGGTTTTCGGGTATTGCTATGGTGGAATATTAGCCCATTGTAAGTTATGCCTCGGTAGAAGCTGGGTTTGAAACGGTAAGAAAATGTCGGCTGGAAACCGGGCATTTTCCCGGCTGTATTGCACTTACTGCTATCATTCGGTCTTCACCGTTTCAAAGTATTCTTTCACCGTCCGACAGACTGGTTCAGGCTAATAATCACAAAATAATTTACAACTACCCGTTACTTGCATTTCAAATCTGGAACTAAAGATGAGATGGCAGATACTAAAGAATATGTCACGAACAAATGGCTGATGAACCGCAAAAGGAAATTTTGAAATTTAGGTTCTCCGGGATATTCACCCCGGGTGCCACAAAAGCATGTGGCGCCGGACGCGGTAAAACCCTGGAGACAGGTCAAGGAAAAAAAATTAGTGTGGCATCCAACTTTCAAAATGAAAATTCAGAAGACAGAATGCACCTGGATAAAAATATTTCACTATATATAAATAACTAATATCATAAAATTTTAACCTGTGAGTAAAGACAGAAGTTTGAAGTTGGCCGTACAACTAACAGTCGGGATAGAGCAATTGCTTTTAACGCTGGACGGAAACGAGGAAAAATTAAGAGAGGTAATTGCTACCTTTATCAGCAATACACCCGGAATTCTGGATCAGATCGACACGTACATCCGGGATAACAAAGCGACGTGGGCTGCCGCACTGGTTCATAAGGTAAAGACCCGTTACGGGTATTTCGGCCTGGATGACGTTGTTGCCGACCTGACGATCTGGGAAAGAGAATTATTGATGAACGTCGACCGGCGTGATAACGCGGAAATGATCAAAAACCTTAAAAAACTCAACGAGGCGGTAGTAGATGAACTGAGTTCAACACCATTTTATGACGAAGATGAACCGCAGGATCTGTCTTCTATTAAATTACATGGCAAAAGTGTGATGATCGCAGAGGATGATGAAGTAAATGCGATGGTTTTCGAATTGTTTGTGAAAGAGACCGGAGCAACGGCGATCATCGCCAGAGACGGCGTTCAGGCCATAGAGATAGCGTTGGCACAAAAGCCCGACATGATCTTCATGGATGTCCACATGCCTTTTTTCAGCGGACTGGAAGCGATAAAGGAGTTGAGAAGTCAGAACATTACGTGCCCGATCATTTCACTCTCAGCGTCGTCGCGCCTGAATGAACGTCAAAATTCGCTTGATGCAGGAGCCGATGAATTTTTAATTAAACCAGCAAACCGGGAGTCCATTACCAAGGCGCTCTTCAGGTATCTTCGGTGAATAAAATGATCCGATCAGTCCACCCCTTCCTTCTTTGCCTGTTTATTTTTTCAGTTTCGGCAGCCAAGGTTCCGCCGATAAAAGAGAAAGAGCTGTCGGAAGCGGCGGTTCTCCTGGTATCCGATCCGGTGAAAGCGGAGAGTATTCTCCTGGAAATTATCCAGGCATCACCGCGTAACCCGGCCGTGAAAGGGAAAGCCCATCAGCTGATGGCAACGATATGCGTCAATCATTCCCGCAAAGGTGAAGAGATCGAACACCTGTTCAAATCATACTGGTTTTACAAGGAGGCTAAGGACATAAAACTTCAAAGCGAAGCGCTCCGGTTGATCGGCAATTATTACATCCAGATGAACCTCACGGAAAAAGCGGAAGCTTACTTGTCAAATGCGTTTGACCTCGCCACTGAAGCAAAGGATACCCTGTCCCTTGTGCGGATACTGAGCAACAATGCACAGCTGGCCGGTATGACGAACGATCCCGCCAAACGATTGAAGTTTTACGAACAGGCGATAGAACTTTCGCAGAAGATAAACTATCGCGAAGGCCTCCTGTTGAACTGGAACAAGCTTTCATATGCTTATTGGTTTACCGGTCAGCCTGAAAAAATGCTTTCCTGTATGAAGGAGGCCATGAAATACAAGCCGGAAAACGGCGATACTCTTGGTATTCTCTACGGCGACCTGGGCCTCGCTTACATGGAAGTTGGAGCCCTTGATTCCGCCGAATTCTATTTGGATAAGGGAATGGCACTGATCCGCGCCGGAAGAAATATCCAGCAGGAAATCATTCTTACAAAATATGTTTCCAATCTCAGGGCAAAGCAAAACAGAACTTCCGAAGCCCTTCGGCTGATGCATGTGACAGACTCCCTTCGTAAGAAATTATTCACCGACCAGCTACGCAGCGAAGTCAGCTATGCGGAAACAAAAAACAAGCAGCTGGAGCTCGACGGAAGAATAAGGGAAACAATGGATCGCGACCAGAAGCTCATCGGCGCCCTCGCAGGCGGATTGGTCTTATTGGGGCTGATGACTTTTTTTGTGATCCGCCTCAGGAATAACAACAGGGTTATCCATAAACAAAAAGTTGAACTCGATAAAACCCTTAATGACCTGACCGAGCGGGAATCGCTTCTACGGCAACTGTTTGACAGTAGTCCCAGTCTTATTCTCACACACACGATGGAAGGAAAGATCCTATCCTGCAATGAAGCTGTTCTTACATCCCTTCAGCTTGATCGAAGCGAAATCATGGGAAAATCAATTCTCGATTTTATCTCCTCCACATTCGCAGACCAGTTCAACGTTTTTATAAACGACCTGGTCGGTAACGGTACCAGCAACGGATGGCTGCGGGTCGTTTCAAGGACCGGTATAACACGCATCCTGCGATATCAGAGTAAAGTCATCCAAAACACGAATCAGGAACGCTACGTAATCAGCTTCGCCCTCGACGACACAGATGCATTCGACGCCAGGATGGAAGCCGACCACGAAAGAAACAGGATGTGGTCCGTGATGGAGAACTCCCCGGACATCTATTCAATCCTGAAAGCCGACGGAACCATCCAGTATATGAACCGTTCCAATTTTTTCAACATCAATGACATCGTGGGCAAAAACATCCGGGATTTTTTATCGGACGAACAGGGTAATCAACTATTGAATAACCTGCGTAATGTGCACCGTAACAACGTAATATTTCAATCCGAAGAAACACTCCGTGATAAAGTTTATCTCACAAAACTTATTCCCATCCTTTCCGACGGTGAAGTGCATGAGGTATTGACGATCAATATCGATGTCACCGAGATCCGGAAAAGGGAAGAACGGGAACGCGAGCTCAACCGCAAAATTGAGATCAGTGAAAAAAGATACCGGCATTTGGTCGAGGAAAGCAAAGTATTGATCTGCACCCACACACCGGGAGGAGATCTGCTCATGATCAACAAACCCGGAGCGCAGATCATCGGCTTCGAACCGGATGAGATCACGGGTAAGAACTTGCGGGAATTTTTACCCGACGAATTCCACCCGGACGTTGAGCACTACCTTCGTCATATTTCCATCAACCGGACATTCGAAGGATTTATGACTGTCCTCGCAAAAGACGGTTCAAAAAGAATTTTCCTGTTCAAGAACGCAATGATCGACGACGGTCCCGAGCCCTACATACTGGGATCGGCGCAGGATGTAACGGAATGGCGGAAAGCCGAATACCGCGAACAACGGATCAAACAGGAACTCCAGTTGGCCAAAGAGGTTGCCGAAGAATCAAACCGCCTGAAGACTATTTTTCTGGGCAACCTTTCACACGAAGTCCGGACACCGCTCCAGGCTATACTGGGTTTTTCGGAGATCCTTGAGAATGTGGATCTGCCGGTTGCGAAGCGCAGGGAATACATTAACATCATCAAGCGACGGACAGCGGATATGCAGAATGTAATCGAATCGTTGCTCGACCTGGCAAGCCTGGAGACAGGGGAAATAAAAGCATATAGCGTTGAAGTGAACCTCAGCGAATTTATCGAGGCCGAATTCGTCAAAGCAATGCAGGATCATGACCTCTCCGCAGCGCCCGTTCAGTTTTTGCTTGAAAATATTTTTATAACGGGTGCCGTGTGCAACGTCGACCCACAGCACCTTCACCAGGTTCTCACAAACCTGTTGAGTAATGCGTTCAAGTTTATCCAGGAAGGAACGATCACGCTGGCCGGAGAGGAGACGCCGGGAGACTTTCGTTTCAGTATAACGGATACCGGCATTGGTATCGAAGCGCGTAAGCTGGACGATATCTTTAAACCGTTCCGGCAGGCGCATGAAGGACTAAGCCGTTCAAAAGGAGGGATCGGGCTGGGTCTTTCGATCTGCAAAAAGATGATCGACCTCTGGGGTGGTCAACTCACCGTACTTTCCGAACCGGGAAAAGGCAGTACATTCAGCTTTACAATTCCAAAGAAATAATCACTTATATTTGGTATGGCCTTGCCGGATCGTTGACACAACTTCAACAGTCTGTCTTTAATACGATGTATGGATAAAATCTCCTGTGCGATTGTCGAAGATGATGCCATTTCCATGACCCTTGCCGAAAGCCTGGCCCAACGGACGGGACTTCTGGAAGTAAAGGCAACATTCAGCACTCCCGACGAAGCTGTTCCCTGGCTCGCTTCAAACAAGGTAGACCTGCTTTTTCTCGACGTGGAAATGCCGGGTATGACGGGTCTTGACCTGTTCCGTTCGCTGTCTTACAAGCCGGAAGTTATTGTGATCAGCGCCAAACCCCACTATGCCATCGAAGCGTTTGATCTTTCCATTACAGATTACCTGTTAAAGCCCATTAAGGACTATCCCAGATTCCTGGCTGCCGTTAACAAAGTCATCGCCAAAATAAAAAGCCACGGCAGGGCAGACAACCCGGACGAAGCGCTCTTTATCAAAGTCGATTCTTTACTGCTGAAGCTGAACCTCGAAAGTGTTCTTTGGGTCGAGGCATTTGGAGATTATATCAAAATCCAGACCGCTGAAAAAGTACATACTGTCTATTCCACGCTGAAAAAACTGGAAGAGAAACTCGACCCTAAAAAATTTGTACGGGTACACCGGTCATTCATTGTCAATATTTCAAAGATCACGAATATCAATCCCAACAACCTGGAGATCCATAAGAAGATCATCCCAATCAGCGGGACCTACCGGGACGATTTGCTGAACAGCATTAACATTCTATAGATCGCCGCAGCCAGCAGGGTCTAAAAAAAATACCACAAGATCATACTAAAGCGATATCGCGTTCGCGGATTCAGAATGCATACAGATTTCATTTTTACTTTGGGGCCTGTAACCCCGGAATGAGTCTTCCGACCGCGGTGGGTAAATTTTCTTCCGGCTTCAATTTGAATTTATCTGAATATGAAATTCCCGACCGGCATCATTATGATGTTCCTGGTGATCGCAACCGCCACGCAAGGGGTAGCTCAATTTAACCTCAGGACGAAAAAAAAAGCGACACTCTCTATTCAAACGGACATCGATGGCAATGTACCGTTGCGGAAATCGAGGGAGTTACAAAAAGCCATCAGGGTACCGCTGATGTTTGCATTTGCCGGGTTATACTCCGTTACAGACGATGCCTTGTGGAATAAATTCGAGGTGCAGGAGGAAAGGAACGAGTGGATACCTGCTTTCCGGCACCGGGCGGATGATTACCTGCAATATGCTCCTATCGCACTGGTGTATGGGTTGAATGCATTAGGTGTAAAAGGGGAGAATGACCTGGCCAACAGGACAGCTCTTCTCCTTAAAACGGAATTACTCGTCGGAATATTAACCTACTCGTTAAAAAAAATGACAGCGATACCACGTCCCGACACCGGGCGGCCGAACTCGTTTCCCTCCGGCCATACAGCCCAGGCTTTTGCTGCTGCCACCTTCATGGCAAAAGAGTACGGACACAAGAGCATATGGTATAGCATTGGTGCCTATACGCTGGCAACCGGTATCGGGACGATGCGTGTACTGAACAACCGTCACTGGATCTCCGATGTTCTGGTTGGAGCCGGCATCGGAATATTTTCGGCCAATTTCGTTTACCTCACACACCAATATAAATGGGGTAAAAAGAAGAACAGCAGTCGCACACTGGTGATGCCTTCATACGACGGACAAGCCGCTATGATCAGCCTGGTGCACACCTTTCACTAACGTCTAATTTCCGAAGCATTGACCCGGCTCCTCATCGAAGTTGAAAAATACGCACGGTCTCTCCTCAACGAAGAAGGGATCCGTACCCGGCCTTTTCATAATCTGAATCACACCTTGCACGTCGTTTCAATATGTGATAAAGTAGCTTCGTTCTACAATTTGCCGCCGGAAGAACGTGACGCCCTGTTGACAGCCGCGTGGTTCCATGACCTGGGTTATCATAACGGCAATGCAGAGCACGAACAGGAAAGTGGAAGGATGGCCACCGCCTTTTTACTTGCCTTTGGCTTACCTGCCGAATTTTGTCACACGGTTGAGCAGATCATTCTCGCCACCCGGCTACCTTCAAACCCGACGTCATTGTTGCAGGAAATACTTTGCGATGCCGACCTGCATCATCTGGCTGCGGCCGATTACCCTGCTTGGTCGGCATTGTTACACCGGGAGATGCAACTGTTGTCGGGTGAACCGATCTCCCGGGAGATATGGACCGCTAAAAACATTTCGTTTTTCAAAACCCACCATTACTTTACCGGCTATGCAAAAACCCACTGGGAAAATCCGAAACAAATGAACTTGCTGGCATTGGTCCGGCAGGGTAACCGTTAGCTGAACCAACGCCTGAATCGAAATGATCCGTGGGAACACCCGCGCTTAGTTGTTGTACCTCAACGATTCTGTTGGATTTGTAAACACGGTCTTTAGTGCCTGGGCGGCCACCAGCAAAGATGTAACAACGGCCATTACCAAAACCGGGAGGACAAATATCAACCACCCTAATGAAGCATGGTAAGCAAATCCGCTCAGCCATATATTCATGAGCGCATACGTCACTGGAACAGCCACCAGGGCCGCCAGTGCAATAAAACCAAGGTACGGTGTTGAAAGCATGAAAAGAATATCGGAGGCAGAAGCTCCCAGTACCTTTCTTACGCCGATCTCTTTCGTCCGCTGCAAGGTTGAAAACACAGACAGACCCAATACTCCGATACCACAGATGATAACAGACACCCCGGTAAAGACAGTCATCATTTTTTTTGTCACCTGTTCCGCGCGGTACATCCTTGCAATGGATTCGTCAAGAAAGCTGAAATCGAGAACATCGTCGGGGAAATTATTCTTCCAGATGGCTTCGATCTCCGCCAGTGGAGGACGACCGTTGCCGGCGCGGATCTTTACACCGGCCTGGTTAAAGGTCCCGGGAAAAGGATAGATAGCCAGCGGCTCAATTTCATTTTGAAGCGACCGGTGGTGGAAGTCGCGCACTACTCCTACGATCTGCCCTCTGATAGCTGAGTTGTCAAACAGGATCGATTTGCCCAATACCTCCTCCGGATCCCCGATATTCATTCTCCTCACGAATGCTTCGTTCACCATGACTTCAGTCAGGGAGTCATGCATAATAATATTACGCCCGGCAACGAGCTCAAGTGAATACGTCCGCACAAATTGTTCGTCCGCCCAGCGATCTCTTACAATAAAGTCCTCCCATGTTCTCCGGTCTTCGTATTTGATGAACCCTCCATCCGAAGATGTGGAAATCGGCGCGCGGTGGTGGATACTTGCCGATACAACGCCTTCTATACTTTCAAGTTGATCCCGGAAAGTCTCGAGCTTTTTAATCCCCGCCTTCGGTACCTGAATAGTGAGTATTTCCTCACTCGAGAACCCCAGGTTGTTTTCCAGCAAAAATTTTACCTGCCGGGAAATAACAAGGGTACTGATCAGAAATAAAAGCGCTATAAAATACTGAAAGGAAATGAGTCCCTTGCGCAACAGCGGACTGATACCGGCCACCGACTTTTCTCCTTTAATAGTTTTAACGGGATCAATACCCGACAGGATCACAGCCGGATAATAACCTGCCAGAAGTATCAGGCTCAGTACAAAAAGAAAAAGGTAAGCGATGTGGACAGGCATAACCAGTTGCCGGAACGTAAGGTCTACTTCCATCCAGGTATTGATCAACGGTAACGCCAGGTAAGTGGCCGCCAGTCCGGCCGCGACAGACAACACGACTACGACAGCCGTCTCAAGTATAAACTGAAAAAACAATTGCCATCTCCGGCCTCCGAGACACTTGCGAATACCTATCGCCTTCGACCGGTTAATGGATTGGGCAATGGAAAGGTTGATATAGTTGACGCAGACAATGCAGATTAATGCCAGCGCGACGCCCGTCAGTACCCAAATGATCTCCTTCTTTATGGTACCGCCATACCGGACATCAAAATGCATTTCGGAAAGCGGCTGAAGGTGAAAATTCCAGTGGGCGAAGTCTGGACCCAGGTATTTCTGCACAAAGGCCGGGAGCTGTTTGTCCATGTTGCCCGCATCCGCCTGATCTTTCAGTACAACAAACACCCAGTTGTTACTTCCTATCCATGTAAAATTCCGGTCCTGGTAATTCGGGTTGATCACCTTGAGAGTAGCCAATGAAATCAATACCCCGAACCGCAGATCGGAATGAGCGGGTGAATCGGATATGACCCCGGTTACGGTCAGGTCCGTTTTATTATTGATATTGACGGTCTCCCCGATCACGTTCGTGGTTCCAAAATACTTTAGCGCTTGTTGTTCCGACAATACGACGCTCTTCGGGTTGATCAATGCTGTCCGGCGATCGCCTTGTATAAACACATGATCGAATACATTGATAAACTCATTGTCGGCGTATGCAACGGTATTTTCCTCTTTGAACTGGCTCTTCCTGCCAAGGTTATAAACTGTTATTGTCGGTGTACTGTAAAACTTCATACAGAAGGCGGTCGCTTCGATCTGGCTGAAGTCGTCGCGAAGGGCTTCGCGCATCGGAACAGAGGAGCCGCTTTCATGTTCGATGGTCCCGGACGGGGTATGAATATCCAGCACAAGGCGAAAGGTCCGTTCTGCGGCGCGGTGATAGGAATCGGCGCTGAGGTGAAAATCCACATACAGCAGAATGATCAGACTGCACATCACGCCCAGCGACAGCCCAATGATATGTATGCCGGTAAACCATTTTTGACGGGACAGTACCCGTAGCGCAACCTTTATCGCATTCATTCCATTCTGATATTATGTGTCCGAGCCAGTGCGAAACTAAAAAAATAATTCACGGAATTAAGTTACAAAACGCTCAATAGCTTTATAAAATCTTTAGTCGTTGAATCCCTTTTTAAGAAGCAAAGCAGAGCAGCTCCGGAAATTTCAGTACTTTCGACGCGATTAAACCAGCAGGTGGAAAATCTCTTGAGCATGTCGTATCCCGGGTCCGGCGTTAATACAACATTGGAAGTTTGGCGCGATGTAAACGATATCGCTTTAAAAAGTGTCAGCCAGCCTGACTCCAGGCTTCAGCAATACGGGCATCCTGTCCCCATCCCGGGCCAATTATTTGATCAATGCTACCGCCCGGAAAGGCTCAGGAACGGGGATGTACGCGGGTTAGAGCAGATCTCTTACGCCTGGATCCCGTTACAAGCTGATATTTATGACACAAACGCTGAAAATATTGCATTCCACTCCGGATATTACGGAACTCATAACTACTACATCCGCCCCGGGCGATCGGTTTACGGAAGAGCAACCCATCGTTAATACCACGACAAATGGAAATATCAGCCAGCAAGCACCATAAAATATCGTTACCGGGAATCCTTGTCGCGCTTGGAATTATTTACGGCGATATCGGGACGTCCCCGATCTATACGATGAAATTCATCGTAGGAGACCGGCCGATCTCCGAAGAACTGATCCTTGGAGGTCTTTCATGTATATTCTGGACACTGACACTGATCACGACCATCAAATACATTTACCTCGCGCTGAATGCCGACAACAAGGGTGAAGGTGGGATATTCGCGCTTTACGCCCTGGTGAGAAGATACAAGGCGGCATGGGTTATTTATCCTGCCATTGTCGGCTGTTGTACACTGGTCGCGGACGGATTCATCACACCTGCAATCAGCGTCTCGTCTGCCATCGAAGGCCTGAGACTGATCTACCCGGATATTCCGACTACCAGTATCGTCGTCGTTATTTTGTTCGTGCTTTTTGTATTTCAGCAATTCGGGTCCGCTATTGTCGGCCGTACCTTCGGTCCCATAATGTCCGTATGGTTCATCATGCTGGCGACACTCGGATCTTATCAGCTGGTCCAAAACCCGATCATACTAAAAGCCCTGAATCCACTCTACGCATTCAACCTCATCACAAATTATCCCAGCGGATTCCTGTTACTAAGCGCAGTATTTCTTTGTACCACGGGAGCGGAAGCACTGTATTCGGACCTTGGCCATTGCGGCAAGGAGAACATCAGGATCAGCTGGGCATTTGTAAAAACATGTTTGTTGTTAAACTATTTTGGTCAGGGAGCCTGGCTCCTTACTCACACCGGCGAACACCTGGGTGACAAGATCCCGTTCTATGCTATCATGCCCGAATGGTTCCTTATACTCGGGATCATTATCGCTACCATGGCGACTATCATCGCCAGCCAGGCCTTGATATCGGGAACATTTTCACTGATCAACGAGGCTATAAAACTCAAGCTGTGGCCGGCATCACGGGTACGCTACCCGAGTGAATCCATGGGACAAATGTATATTCCGGCTATGAACTGGATTCTGATGGCCGGAAGTATCCTGGTTGTCATGATTTTCCGGGAGTCATCTGCTATGGAAGGAGCATACGGCCTCGCAATCACCGTAAACATGCTCATGACCACATCGTTGCTTGTCTATTATTTTACTACCGTAAAAAAATCTACGTACCGGGCTACGTTGCTTGCCCTGGTTTTCTTCGCCCTGGAAGGAGTATTTCTGGCTTCCAACCTGCATAAATTCGAACACGGCGGATGGTTTACGTTCCTTATCGCTTTTGTCTTTTTCTTTTTGATGTTCATTTTGCTGCAAGCCAGAAGGCTACGCCAGCGTCACACGGAATTTGTCGACCTCAGGCACTATGAAGCGATGCTCAAAGATCTTCAGGAAGATCTGACCATTCCTAAAGAAGCGACAAACCTCGTGTACCTTTCAGTAGCCGACAGCCGCCGGTATATTGACTCGAACATCATCTACTCGATTTTCAAAAAACGGCCGAAGCGGGCGGATGTCTACTGGTTTGTACACGTGGAGACAGTAGACAACCCGTTCACGAGCAAATACAAGGTGGATACGATCATTCCCAAAAAAGCATTTTTTATTAACATCCGGCTGGGATTCAAGACTCCTCACCGTGTCAATATATTATTCAACAAGATCATACACGAAATGGCGGACAGCGGCGAGATCGACCTGACAAGTCCGTATCCTGCACTTCACAAATACAGTATGATGTCGGACTTCAAGTTCATTCTCCTCCACTCATGGGCCTCAGCCGACAGTGAAGTTTCCACGTTTGAACAATTCATCATCACAGGGTACAGGCTCATCAAACATATCAGTTTGTCAACGGAAGAGATGTACGGCCTGGAAGCGGCAAACATAGAGATTGAAAAAGTACCGATTCAGGTAGGGCCTCTGGCGAAAGTAAGGATCAAGCGAGAGCGGGAAGAAGCCGCCTGAAGAAAGCCGTCGGCTAAACCTCAGATACCATAATCCTTGATCTTCTGATACAATGTGGTTAACCCGATATCCAGCAACTTTGCTGCTTGCGTCTTATTGCCGTTCGTATGAGCGAGAACTTTCCTGATGTGTTTTTTTTCGGCAGCCGCAAGGGTAAATTGATCGGCCTCTTCCTCCACAAAATCGGACGGAAGTGTGGAGACATCCAGGGCCGCATCCGCCAGTATGATGCTTCTTTCGATTACATTCTTGAGTTCGCGGATATTCCCTTTCCAGGGATGTAGTTTAAGGGCAGTCAAAAACTCATTTGTGACCGGTGGCACCGGCTTGTTTGTTTTAAAAGAAAACTGTTTGACAAAATAGCGGGCCAGTATCTCGATATCATCCTTGCGATCGCGCAACGGTGGTAGCGTGATGACAAATACCGAAAGCCGGTAGTAGAGATCCTTTCGGAAATGGCCGTGTTCGGATTCATGCTCAAGATCTTTATTGGTCGCGGCGATAAACCGGGTATCGGCCTTCCGCGGTTTACTTTCACCTACGCGGTAAAATTCGCCTGTTTCAATTACCCGCAGAAGTTTTGCCTGCAGATCAATGTTCATTTCGCCTACTTCGTCCAGGAACAGCGTCCCTTCGTGTGCTTCTTCGATGTATCCTTTTTTAGCTTTACCCGCGCCGGTGAACGCACCCTCGGCATGACCAAACAATTCGCTTTCCAACAGGTCCTTCGGAAAGGCGCTGCAGTTCAGGGCAACGAAAGATTTCGATTTCCGGGGACTCTCATAATGAATTGCCTGCGCGAACACCTCTTTGCCCGTACCGGTTTCACCGAGGAGAAGGACGCTGGTATTTGTCGCGGATACTTTCTGCGCAAGCTGAATACATTGCTGGAACGTTTTATTCTCACCGAGAATTTTAGAAAACCCGAATTTTTCCTCAAGCCTGGCTTCCAGGGTGAAGATCTTCTGTTGAAGCTGCGCTTTTTCCGAGGCCTTGCTCAGCAGCGGGATTATTTTTTCCTGATGATCGCCCTTGGTGAGGTAGTCGAATGCACCATTCTTCATGGCTTTCACACCGTCTTCTATCGTTCCAAAAGCCGTAAGGACGATGACTTCGATCCAGGGATATTCTTTTTTGATCCTGACCGTGAGATCCAGGCCATTGCCGTCGGGAAGCTTGACGTCGGAGATCACTACCTGGACGGATGTATCACGTTGCAGTAATTTTAAGCCCTCTTTAGCGCTGGCTGCCTGCGAAACGGTATATCCTTCAAGTTCAACAACCCTCGAAAGGAGTTTTCGAAGGGTTTCCTCGTCATCGATGATTAATACGTGTATCACGGGGGACAAATCTACAAACTGGAAGACAAAGATCTGATAAATTAACAGCCGGCTTCCGATGTTTAGCAAACCCGTTAGGTCTCTGCGGTGAAAGGAACAGATGTTCGGCTATCTGTTCCTGTAGCGAATATGGTGCGTAGGAACTCTATGATGCGGATGTTACAATAGAGGGCATCAAAGGTTAACCGCCAAGGCGCTATGACGCGAAAGAATCTCAAAGGAGTTCTAAACGTCCCCTACCTGAATGCCACTCTAATGACCGATTGTGATGATCGCTCATCGCCAGTTTGTTAGCAGCTTTTACCGTCGCTACCCGTGACTCCCGCCTTATCCAGTATTTTTTCAAGGGGACAAAAACGGGTGATCGATGATTGCACAAGATTTAACGCTACAAACGCGGCAAGCCCCAGCCAGTAGATGTTCACAAAATAGGCCAGTGTAATGCTGATGAATACCATCGTCCCGGCAACTGCTCTTACTATTCTTTCTCTCATTGTTGAGTTACGTTAATTTTTATTTCGGCCTTGATCTTCTTTTTACCTTTTTACACATTGGTGTATCCTTATACTCCTCGCAGACCATGCGCAGGTTATTTTGCGCGGTGTTAAAAAGGTGCGAGTATGTATTCTCCGAATGCTTCATTGCCACATCCACCTGTACCTCCCGCTTAAATGGTTGCATAGCTCGATTTTTCAACGGGAATTATAAAGGCGCGTACGGGAAAAGGAGTCTCATTTTCCGTGTTGTGTTTACGGATCCTGTCCAGCGCAGCTTCCGCCTTCAGGGCATCCGTAAAACTGAACAGGAATATGGAATCAAACTGTTCGCTGCCGCTGCTGAACCAGTTGTCCAGCAGGTTCGAACTTTTATGGTCCTTAAAGCCGATCGTTTCCGACACACTGAATACGGCAATACCTGCGTCTTCCAGTATCCGGGAAACTTTTTTTTGATCGTCTTTCAGGCTTGTTACCACCAGGAGTTTCATAGGCATATTTGTTTTGAATGGCAATTTATTTTTTGTCCGTTTGCTTCCGCATCATTTTGAAATACAACAAGGGTACAACCAACAGGGTAAGGAAGGTTGATGTGATCGTTCCTCCCATCAGAGAAATCGCCAGTCCCTGGAAGATCGGGTCAAAGAGGATGATGACCGCACCCAGTACAACAGCACCGGCGGTGAGAAGGATCGGAGTAGTACGAACGGCGCCGGCTTCGATGATCGCCTGTTTCAACGGTATCCCTTCCTCCAGCCTGATGTTGATAAAGTCGATCAAAAGCACCGAATTGCGGACCATTACTCCGGCGAGGGCGATAAATCCGATCATGGATGTAGCCGTAAAATAAGCGCCCAGCATCCAGTGACCCAACACAATTCCAATAAGGGACAACGGGATGGCTGCAAGCATGACCACCGGTACCTTAAAGTCCTGAAACCACCCGACGATCAGCATGTAGATCATAATAATCACGACGGCAAAGGCAATTCCCAGGTCGCGGAACACCTCATAGGTAATCTGCCACTCGCCGTCCCACTTCAGCGTAAAGTTGTCTTCAAACTCCGGTTGTTGATTGTAGGACTCTTCAAGCGTGTACCCCTTCTTCATAGGGATTTCCTTCAGCTTGTCGGAGATCTCCATGATGGCGTAAAACGGACTCTCCAGTTCACCGGCCATATCAGCCAGCACGTAGACCACTCGTTTTTGGTTTTTACGGTAGATACTCTTTTCGCGGATGTCTTCGCGGATATTAACCAGGTCGCCTACAGGTACGGTATTCCCCATCTGGTTAATGACCTTCAGATTACGGATATCATCAACCGTCGCTTTTTCAGCGTCGCTCAGTTGCAGCACAATATTGACGGGATCAAACGAAACCGGATTATGAATAATTCCGGCCGGCATGTTCGACAACGCTGCCTGGATAGTAGCGACAACCTGCGCCGGAGCAACTCCATAGCGCATCGCCTTCTCCTTGTCTACCTCAAACCGGTACTCGGGTTGATCGGCTTCCGTCATCCAGTCGCTGTCGACAATACCTTCGGTATCTTCAACCAGCTTTTTCACCTGCGCTGCGATCCTGATCTGTTCTTCATAATCAGGCCCGTATACTTCAGCTACGATGGTGGACAGCACCGGGGGACCGGGTGGAACCTCAACAAGCTTTACGTTCGCATTATACTTTTTGGCAATCTGTTGAATAGCCGGTCTCAGCTGCTTGACGATGTCGTGACTTTGAATACTCCGGTCTTTTTTATCAACCAGGTTTACCTGGATATCCGCAACGTTCTCGCCGCTGCGTAAGTCGTAGTGACGCACGAGGCCGTTAAAACTGATAGGACCTGCGGTGCCTACGTAACCCTGGTAATTGCGCACCAGTTTTTGCTGCCCGACAAATTGCGAAATTTCTTTTGCTACGACAGCTGTACGTTCCAGTGTCGTTCCTTCGGGCATATCGATAACTACCTGGAACTCGTTCTTGTTATCGAATGGCAGCATCTTCACGGCAACCCAACGGGTATAGAAAAACGAGACGGACACCAGCAGCACAACTACCGTACCGGCGATAAATGCCCAGCGCTTCCACCGGGTCTCCAGCATCGGGTTGATGAATGATTTATATAGTTTATATATTTTCGATTCTTCCAGTGTTGCCGGTGCTTTGTCGTCATGTCCTTCCTTTTCCCGGAGAAATATGTAACCGAGATAAGGTGTAAGAGTCAGGGCAACCACCAGGGAAAGCATCATGGCGATCGATGCGCCGATCGGCATGGGACTCATATAAGGGCCCATCATACCCGAAACAAATGCCATCGGCAGAACGGCGGCAATAACCGTGAACGTCGCCAGGATCGTAGGATTACCCACTTCGTTGATAGCGAAGATCGCCGCCTGCAGGAATGGCAACCGTTTCATTTTAAAATGACGGTGCATATTCTCCGCGATGATGATCGAGTCATCGACCACAATACCGGTTATGAAGACGAGTGCAAAGAGTGTAATACGGTTGAGGGTGTAGTCCAGGAAATAGTAACTGAACAATGTCAAAGCAAAGGTTACTGGTACGGAAAGAAATACAACCAGACCGCCGCGCCATCCCATAGCCAGCATTACAAAAAGCGTTACAGCGATCACCGCCACAAAAAGGTGGAGCAACAGTTCCGATACTTTTTCAGATGCGGTCTCTCCATAGTTCCTTGTTTCTGTAATCTGTACATCATCCGGGATAAGCTCACTTTTCAGGTGTTCGACCTTGTTGACGATCCGTTCCGAAAGCTTCATTGCATCGGCACCTTTCTTTTTCGCGATTGAAAGCGTCACGGCGGAGTATTCAGACTTGTAGCGTTCCGCTGCAACCGGGTCGTGCTGTCCGTATCCGTAAAATACATACTGCGATGGTTTTTCAGGACCTTCCTCGATATGCGCCACCTGTTTCAAATAGACCGGCTGGTTATTGTTCGATCCGACGATCAGGTTACCAACCTCTTCCGCGCTACTGAGAAAATTTCCCGCATCAACCGAAAACGCCGTATCGCGGCTGATCAGGTTTCCCGCCAGCAGCTGTGCGTTGCTACCCTGTATGTTCTTTGCTATCCCAAGGAAGTCGACACCACTCCCGGCCATCTTATCTTTGTCGAGTGTGACACTTACCTGACGGGACCTGCCGCCCAGGATGTTGACAGAAGCGACATCGGGAATTTTTTTGATCTCATTTGTCAGCACCTGGCCCAGTTGTTTCAGTTCGTAGTCGTCGTATTTTTCACTCCATAGGGTAAGTCCCAGGACAGGTACATCGTCTATCGCGCGGGTTTTAACGAGGGGCATCATCACGCCGGCCGGCATCCGGTCCATATTCTTCATCAACTCATTGTAGAGTTTTACGAGTGAACGTTCGATGTCCTCTCCGACATAAAACTGGACGATCAGCATTGCCTGCCCTTTCATGGAAGTGGAATACACATACTCCACCCCTTTGATATTTGAGATTATTTTCTCCAGCGGCTGCGATACCCTGGCCTCCACTTCCTTCGGTGACGCTCCCGGGTAACGGAGAAAAATATCCGCCATCGGGACGTCGATCTGTGGCTCTTCTTCACGTGGGATCAGCATAGTGCTGTATCCGCCGATCAACAGAAAAGCAATCATCAACAGGATCGTAAGTTTCGACTGTATGAATGCTTTAGCAATATTTCCTGACAAACCTTCTTTCATCTTTTGTGTTGTTCGCTATCTGGCTTCAGATAATGTGTACTTGATTTTTTTCTATTTTATCGCAACGGGTACGCCATTGTACAACTTGCCTTCACTTTCCAGAATGAACTTTTCATCCCGGCTCAGGCCGGAAAGGATTTCAACGAGATTTCCCTCTGATTTCCCCAGCCTCACCCACCGGAGTAACGCCGTTTTGTTTTCCGTGATGGTATATAAACCCGCCAGCTGATCCTTATAATGAATGGCTGACTGGGGTACCAGTACGGCCTTTGTTGTTGCCGCCTTGTCTCCTGCCTGGATCGTCACCTGCGCATACATCCCCGGATAAAGTCCCGCTGCTTCCGTTGAAGCGATGTTTACTTTGATCATGTATTGTCCGCCGCTGAAACGGGCGGAAGGGCTGACTTCCGAAATGTTGCCTTTTACAATTTTGCCCGTGGACTTGATCCACACTTCCGCCGCAGCTCCTTCCCTGACGCGGGCAATTTCCGATTCCGATACGGACGCAGTGACTTCATAGCTACCCGACTGCTCGAGCACCAGAATAGGCGCTCCGGGATTCGCCATACTTCCCGCATCGTTGTTCCGCTGAGTAATGACACCGCTGAAGGGCGCCGTCAGGTTCGTATAGGCGAGCATCGCTTCCGCCTCACGTTTCATCTGCCTCGCCGCTTCCGTTTTTGCTTTTATTGAATTGAAATGCAATGTGACATTCTCGAGTTCCTTGGTGGAAGCGCTGTTTTGCCTGTGCAATTCCGTAAAACGTTCGTAATCTTTCTGGGCATCCGCCAGTGCCGCTTCTGCTTCCGATAACATGGCCTGCGCCTGTGCCTTCTTCGCCTCGATATCGGCATTGCTTATCGTCGCGAGAAGCTGACCTTTTTGTACGTTGTCTCCCTCCTTGACTTTGATACTGGTAATGAAGCCCATTACACGGGTGCTGATAAATGCTGTTTCTTTTGCGTTAACCTGACCGCTTACACGGATCGTGTTGGCAGGACCGGATGCAGCGTTCGCGACCGTTACGGAGACAGGGGTTGATGTATTAACTACTGCCTCGTGATTATCTCCGGAGCAGGAACTGAATAAAACACCCAGTACCACGAGTCCGGCGAGCGCTGATGTATTAAATTGTATTTTCATAAAATTCGTTTTTACTTTTCAGATGTTGAGGTTAAAAATTGCAAATAGGCGTGTGTGATATTCACATTGAAAAAAGCCTGCGCCTGATTAAGCTTTTGCTGCGATAACAATGTCTGCGATTGAAGTATGTCGTTCGTTGCGACAAGTCCCTGATCATACCGGTTTTGCAAGATGCGCAACGCTTCAGTCGCCTGGTTCACGGCCGTCTCCTGCTGCTTCAGGTTGAAGAGCGCGTCTTTCGACTGCCTTAAAGTCTTGTTAAGTTCCAGCTGACTTTGGTCTTTCTGATAGTTCAATTGCTCCTCCATCTTTTTCCGTTCAATCCGGTTTTGAGCGATTTTATTTTGTGTAACGGTACCATTGAAGAGCGTCCATGATAATTGCGCCCCCACGAGATAGGAATCCGACCCGAAATCAAAAGCCTGTTTATCATTGATCATGTATTCGGCAAAACCATTGAGCTTCGGCAGGTAGGATAACTTTCCGGAACGGATCATCAGGTCTCTAGCGGAGATAGCGGATTGAAGCGCCAGAAAGTCCGCCCGGTTATCCGGAACCTGGGTACCGGATTCTTCGCTTTCCGCAACGGCTTGTATAGGAGATACCCCGTAGATAACACCGGGTTTTACACCCATCAGTAATCCGAGGTAATCGGACGCGTTCCTGAGGTTACTTTCCGCCTGGGCAAACTGGCTTTCAAGACTGTTCACCTGCACCTCTACATTCAATACATCGGATCGCTGAAGGAACCCTTTGTCGTAGCGGTTCTTTGTCGTTGTAAATATCGCATTCGATGTCTTTAAAGCTTCAGCCAAAACATTCTTCGCCTGATGCGCCAGCTGTAACTGGGCGTATGCTTTCTGAACTTCAAACACCAGGTACTCCCGTGTGCGCTTTGACTTGAATGCGTATACTGCCATCTCCTCGCGGGCGGCTTTACGCATCTGGATCATATCCATATTCAGAATCGGCTGCTGCCATTCCGCTTTCGTCATGAAGTTTTGAGTAGTGGACGGATCATTGAGCAATTCCGGGTTAAAATCCGATTGCGCGATGGATTGCTGCTGAAGTTTAAATCCGAAAGCATTTAAAGGGTTATTGGTGCTCATCGCCGAGTAACTCAGGTTGAGTTTGGGAAGAAATACTCCGTTTGTTTGCCGGAATCTCGCGGCCGCACTTTGCTCATCCAGGTCAGCGATAAGCATCTCCTTATTATTCCTGAGTGCCGAATCCACCGCTGCCTGCAACGGCAGGGGTACCATTTCTTGTGCCTGTAAGGCGGCCGAACTGCAAATGGCCAAAACCAGCGCTACCTTTACTATATTCTTCATTTGAATAAATTTTACACAAAGGTAGAGCCATGCTCCAGCGTGCACTGTGACTTTCATCACGCTCGTTTTTTTTCTATACTTTTTTTGTTAGGTGCGATTGAAACAGTGCCGGCGGGCTGAATACCTGTGTTTTGGCAATATGGTTTGCCTGTGCCCTATGATGGGTGATTGCCAGCAATAGAATTGGAAAGAGAAAAAGAAAAACGAAAAGGAAAAGAACTACTTTACCTTCGAAAGGGCTTGAAGAAGGGCAGCCTTTTCGACAAGGCCGCTGTGGGTCCACATTTCTTCCCCTCTTTTGTAAATTTTTAAAACTGGGATTTCCCTTATGCCCAGCTCCATAGCCAGTTGTTTGTTTTCGTCGATATTCACGCGGACGAGGGAAACGTTACCCTTGTTCTCCCGCGCCACATCATGAAGCATTGGTTCCATTTTCCGGCATGGACCACACCATGGCGCGTAAAAGTCAACCAAAACCGACGTATCGCCTGATATGAGTTTTTTGTAATCGCTCATCGGAAGTTTGTCACGGCTGGAAGTTTCTCCGTTCAGAGTCCTGTTTGAATCCTTCCAGGCAAGAAGTCCGCCTTTCATATCATACACTTCTCCAAATCCGTTTTGTCTCATGTAGTCTGCCGCGTCTTTACTCCTGCCTCCGGAAAGACAGAATACAAAGTAGGGCTTTGACTTATCTAATGCGGCGATGCGGGTTTTGAATTCCTTCGCATTAAAGTCAATATTTTGCGCATCTTTAATGGATCCGCTGCCGAATTCGCCGGGAGTCCGGACATCCAGCAGGATGGCCCCGGGTGTTTGCTCAAGTTTTGCCGCAAAGGCATCCGCCTTCAGGGAAAAAGGTTGTCCGCCGCTGTGGCATTGAACAAGCAGCACCAGCGCTACAAGGGGAAATATCAATTTATACAGTTGCTTCATATGGTTGATCACGTTTCACTATTCCAGACTGTTAAATATCCGGAAAAGTTCATTTATTCTGGGATTTAAAGATGATGTGCCATACTCCGCGCAGATCGCCTTCGCGAAAGTTTACAGCCTGGTCTTCCGGGTAAAGCTTCGTAATACTTGCCAGTGTAGCGGGTTTTACCTGCTCACCGGGAGCGCCGTGACAATTCAGACACATCGGCTGCAGAATGATCGGCTTGAAGTAGTGGATTTCATCGCGACCGGTTAGACGTATAATGCGCACGTTAGCGCCCTCGCCGGATTTAACGGCGTTTTCCGCATCGAGAAGGACCTGCTGCTCAAGGCTGTCAGGCTTATTGGCGGGGTTTCTGAACCGCAGGGCTGTGCGCCGAATCGTTACGTCGTTTGCGTAAGCAGATGTAAGTGTCGTAGCTTTTTCGTTGCAAAACCCGATCGCACCATCCATACCTTTTGCACCGATCGCCCGGACCAGGGAGTTTCGAAGCGTGTCAAAGGTGAGAGCAACGAAAGTGTTGCCCTCCCTTACATATACAGAATCCGGGATGGGCTCCTTTTGTTCTGCTTCCTGTGTTTTGCTTGCCTGCGTACATCCGACCAGGGTCAGAGCCGCTATCGCAATAAAATAGATTGACTTCCACGATGTATTCATACCGTGACTTGTTTATTTCTTTTTTTTCGCATCCCGAAACGTATTGACCAGCAAGCCACCCATAACACTGCCATAGAGTGTGCTGTTAACCGGCGACGAAGTGATCGGACAGGTTCCGCTGACACATCCGATAAAATACCAGTACATATATCCCGCCGTTGCACCGAGAATAATTCCTCCAACCCAAAGCATCCAGTTCCTTGTCATCATTCGTTCTTTTTAAGCTTGCTTCTTCTGCGCGTTTGACGGACAAACGTAGTCTGTACAGACGATGTCCGTATCGCATATTGCCTTATATCCTCCGTGAATATCGATGAGATTGTCCCAGCCCCGCGCTTTTAAAATCGAAGCGGCGATCATAGAACGGTACCCACCCGCACAATGGAGATAAACCTCGCCCTCTCTGGGAATCTCTGCCAGGTGAGAGTTTAGATAATCGAGAGGAATGTTGATCGCGCCATCCACGTGCTGAGCCTCGAACTCCCCGGGTTTGCGAACATCGATCACATGAAGCTTTTGATCCCGCATCCGGTTTGCAAACTCGTTTACCGAGATTGACTCGATGCTGTCCATATCCTTTCCGGCCTGTAACCATGCCTTGAATCCGCCTTTCAGAAAGCCCAGCGTATTGTCGAACCCTACGCGTGCGAGGCGGGTGACAACCTCCTCTTCACGGCCTTCTTCCGTTATCAGCAACAACGGGTGAGCTACTCCGGGGATTAGAGCGCCAGCCCACGGCGCAAAACTTCCGTCGATACCGATGTTGATGGAGTTCGGGATAAATCCTTTCCCAAATACTTCCGCCGCACGGGTATCCAGTATTAAAGCGCCGGTTTCATTGGCAATGACTTCAAATTCCTCCACCGATAACGCGCGGGTACCTTTATTCAATACCGAATCTATACTGGCGTAGCCTTCCTTATTCATTTTAACATTTTCAGGGAAATACGCCGGAGGAGGCAATAGCCCGTCAGTTACTTCCCTGATGAACTCTTCACGCGTCATATTTTTACGAAGAGCGTAGTTCACGCGCTTCTGGTTGCCGAGTGTATCTACCGTTTCAGTCATCATATTTTTTCCGCATGCCGAACCGGCTCCGTGGGCGGGGTAGACGATCACTTCGTCCGAGAGCGGCATGATCTTGTTCCGTAACGAGTCAAACAGTAGTCCCGCCAGTTGTTCCTTGGTCATATCCGCCGCCTTTTGCGCCAGGTCCGGTCTTCCGACATCGCCGAGGAAAAGTGTATCGCCGCTGAAAATGGCGTGGTCCTTTCCGTTTTCGTCCTTCAGTAAATAGGTCGTCGATTCCATGGTATGTCCGGGTGTGTGGAGCACCTTAATGGTAAGGTCACCGACCTTTAATTCTTCACCGTCTGTGGCGATGTGCGCCTTGAACTTCGGTTTTGCATTCGGTCCGTAGACGATGGTCGCGCCGGTTTTGGCGGCCAGATCCACGTGGCCGGACACGAAGTCGGCGTGAAAATGTGTTTCCAGAACATATTTTATCTTCACCTGGTCAGCTTCTGCTTTCTCCACGTAGGGCTCGATTTCGCGCAATGGATCGATGATCACCGCTTCGTTTCCAGACCGGACGTAGTATGCCCCCTGGGCAAGGCATCCGGTATAAATTTGTTCGATTTTCATATTGTATTTTACTTAATTGTCAATTTACGGTACAAATTTCGGAAGGAATATGATATCTGTCAGTGATGAAAGTCACGCAGGCTGCTTTTTATTATCCGATCTCCTTGATCATGATATAAAAGGCCATCGTGAGGGCGAACCATCCGAACCCGGACTTCAGGTTTCTTCCATCGATATAACGCGATAGAAATGACCCGAGAAAAACACCGGCGATTGCTACCAGCGACACACCGACCATCAGTGTAAAGTCGACTTCCTTCAGTAGTGTCATGTCGCCGAAAAATCCGATCAGCGAATTTATCGCGATCACAATCAACGACGTTCCTACCGCTTTTTTCATGGGAATACCCGCCAGTAAAACCAGTGCCGGAATGATCAGGAATCCACCGCCTGCACCCACGATACCCGTGATGATACCGATGATCATCCCCTGGAATATGATCAGGTGGAGAGGATGGTTTACTTCCAGGTTTTCCTGCCCTGTTCTTTTTTTATGGACGATCATCCGGACTGCGGCGAGGACCATCACCAGCGAGAAAAAGAGCATCAGTGCCGTATCCCTCGACAATTCGAAATCACCCCTTGCAAAAATAACGTCCGGGATATGCGACAGCAGATAGTGACGGGTAAAATATACCGCCGCCGTGGAGGGCAGCGAGAAGAGTAAGGCGCTTTTGAAATCCACCATCCTGTTCAGCGCACTGCGAATCCCACCTACGAGGGATGTTGTGCCGACGATAAATAATGAGTAAGCTGTCGCCAGGGTCGGTTCTATATGAAAAAGGTAAACCAATACGGGGATTGTAATGATAGACCCTCCTCCACCGATGAGCCCCAATGAGATTCCGATCGCACCCGACGCCAGATAGCCTGCAAGATTGTCCATATGCTTGTATTACGACACAAAGGTCAGGCGCCGGACGATAAGATACTGTGACCGAAGTCACGCTTCGGCGGATTGGCGGAAATTTCACTGTAAAGGGCTCATCAGCAAGTCCTCACAGATAAAAGTTTTATAGATTCAGGCGTGTGATCTCGTTCCGGGAGATCGAGATCCTTTTTTGCGATTCGAGCTTTTTCAGCAATCTGGAAATCACTTCGCGTGACGAGTTGAGATCATCGGCGATCTCCTGATGGGTAATGGATATTTTATCGCTCTGTAACGAAGTGAACTGGCGTTTCAGGTAAAATTCGAGCTTCTGATCCATGGAATGAAATACAACCTGATCGATTACTTCCAGTAATTCACCAAAACGCGCACGGTAGGTTTCCAACACAAAATAGTACCATTGACGATGGTCCCTCATCAATCCGTCCATGTGCTGGATGGGAATAGCTAACGCCGTTACAGGCGACATCGCTCTTGCCTTTATCTCGCTTGTTTCATTCTTCGTGGCACAGATCATGGATAGAGCACATGCATTTCCTTTCTCCAGATAATAGAGAAAGAACTCTTCGCCTTCCTCTCCTTCCCTGTACAACTTCACCCGGCCATCGAGGATGAGCAGGGAGTTTTTGAAATACTGCCCGGGCCTCATCAGCATGTCACCCTCTTCGTACGTAACAACCTGCCCTATTTTTTCGAGGTGTTGAATAAGTTCAGGGTCGAATTGGGGAAAAGTTTCATCAAGTTTCATACATCCAGGATCTGTAGGCAGTACCGGAGAGGCGCTGACCGCACAAAAATAGCAGGATTTTAGAATACCGGCTGGTGTATATGCGCGGAAAGCTTCGTTCGGAAATCTTGTCTTGTCGCGATGCACCCGGAAAAAGTCGTGATCTGCCTGCCAACTGCGGGTCGTAAACGATAATTTTACAGCATGAAAACAAAGGGACGCTTCGAACCTGCAACGCCGGTCATCAATACTACAAGAGCGGCGACTGTCCCGTTTGTCCTGTGTGCGAACAGGCTAAAAAACCGGAAGAAGATTTTTTGAGATTATTAAGCGCGCCGGCCAGGCGTGCGGTGGAAAATGCCGGGATCAGCACCCTCACACAGTTGTCGCATTGGCGTGAAGATGAAGTTCTGAAATTACATGCCGCAGGACCGGCCAGTATACCCAGGCTTCGGAAAGCATTGGAGGAAGCCGGGCTTCGGTTCAAAATATAAAATAACCCAGTGTACTGAAGCTAAAGAGGAACAGATAATCGTCTCCGTCCTTCAGATCCGAAGAAGGAACCGCACTTTAATGCTGGTTTTAAACGCATACATCGACAGATAACCGCAAAGACATTATGATTCAATTGACCTCAACGGTGTTCTTTCATTCGCAGATTTCAGGCTGCAACCGGAAGACGAGTACTGGCCTAACGGGATGGTACCGGTTGTTAATGATGCGGTCATAACGCTGCGGGACAATTACTCGTGCAACCCTTGGTCTATATAAAGCGGAGGAAACCGGCATTCGACGAAACTCACTTGTTCGTTAAGTGGAGCCAGGATTTTTTTGTAGGTTAGTGCTCAATTAGCCTGACTTATGATTGTCACCCTTGTTCACGTTTATGTAAAACCGGAGTTTATCGGACTCTTTATTGAAGCAACCCGGACGAATCATGAAAATTCCGTGAAAGAACCTGGGAACCTGCGGTTCGATATCCTTCAGGATGCAGGCGTCCCCTCCAAATTTGTATTGTACGAAGCGTACGAGTCGGAAAAAGCGGCCGCCGCGCACAAGCAGACCCTCCATTATGCAACGTGGCGTGATACAGTAGCCCCCTGGATGGAAAAACCAAGGGAAGGTGTCTTGCACAATTTACTATTTCCGGCTGCTTAAACCCGACAGGATGGATCCATTTACATTTTCGACAACGCCCCACCTACACTTTGGAGCAGGCAAGATCTCGGTTTTACCTTCTGCCGCCCGATCGTTCGGCTCCAAACTGCTGCTGGTTACAGGCACCCGGTCGTTCCCCTCATCAACGGACAGCCTGGATCTCCTTGAACAGCTGAACGCCCGCAAAATGGAAGTGATGCACGTCACGATCGAAAGAGAGCCATCCCCGGGTATCATTGATAATGCTGTAAAAAATTTCCATTCATTTTCACCAGACGTAGTACTGGCAATCGGGGGTGGTAGCGTGCTGGATGCCGGTAAAGCGATCTCCGCCATGCTCCGGTTGAATGAGCCGGTTAAACCCTACCTGGAAGGCATCGGCAAAAAACCCGTTCACCCCGGGATCAAAGTTCCCTTCATAGCTGTCCCCACGACAGCGGGCACGGGGAGTGAAGCAACCAAAAACGCAGTACTCTCGGAGATCGGCAAAAGAGGATATAAAAAGTCGCTCCGCCACAACAATCTAGTTCCGGATATCGCCATTGTAGATCCCGTCCTCACCTTGAGTTGTCCACCCTTGCTGACGGCTTCCAGTGGTATCGATGCCTTTACACAGTTGCTTGAATCATACCTGTCCACAAAAGCGAACCCGATAACGGATGCCCTGTCGTGCGAAGGTCTGAAACGGATCTCGTTCTCGTTGATGCGCGCCTATCACGACGGCACCGATCTTGAAGCGCGGACAAACATGGCGCTCGCTTCCTATATTTCCGGTATTACCCTGGCCAATGCCGGTCTCGGGCTGGTGCATGGATTTGCTTCCGCTGTCGGCGGTTACTTCCCGATACCACACGGCGTCATCTGCAGTTCGCTGATCCTTCCCGCCAATAAAGTGACGATCCGTAAGCTGAGATCAACAAAGGTCAATGACGGTGCGCTGGTGAAATATGCACTAACGGGAAAGATGTTCTCCGAATCCGAAGGCAAGACAGACGAATACTACATCGACTTACTTTTATCCGTTATGGAAACCTGGACTAAGGAAATGAACATCCCCACCCTCTCAGACGGAGGTGTGACCAGGAAAGATTTTGAACGTATTATCGGCGCCTCCGACAATAAGAACAATCCTGTTGCTTTGGAGAAGGAGGAACTGGAGGAGGTTCTTGAGCTCGCCGGTTAACTCTTCCGAAAGTATCCGTTTTTACGCCGTTAAAAAGTGGGGCTGCTAAACAGCGTATCTCCGACTGATGGTCTATCCTCGCAATTCCACCTGCCGGGTGTAGCTGGTTTGAAATAACCGCACGGTCGGGTTAATCCGAAAGCCGCAATCCGCCATGCTTTTTAGGTGTGACTATTCGACTTTGTTGGTGGTCCTGGCACGTTTTCACGAAAACGGTTTCGTAAATATCGATGGACGGATCGTTGATCATGTGAATATATTTTTCCAAGTTTGAACGCTGCCGTCAACACGCGTTCCGATTGGCATTGATTCAGGAAGATGCATGACCAGTAGGTACTCCGTTATCACTGGTTGTGGGGTATTATTGCGGTCTGCGGACAACCGGCAGGTTTGGCCGACTGCGGAAGTACGCCATCGCAGTACAAAAAAGATCACATTTTATCACATCGCATTTGTTTGAAAACCGGTCTGCAGGGGCCGGCGATTTCTATCGTATCAACCAACAATTAATTAATGAAAGTTTATCCCGTTCACCTCCTTCAATGGAAATAATTTTATATACAGCTTGAAAGACCCATTCTTTATAAACCAATAAACAATAAAACGTGCCTATGAAAAACATCTATCAAATTTTTCAAAGAACAAGACTTCTGCAATTTCTCCGCAGACATTTTCTCGGAGTAATGTTCGGAGTCTTTGTTGGAATAACGCCCGAAGTCTTATGGGCTTCCGTGCCACCATCAGGTCTTTTAGCGGAAGTTGCAGATGTAGCGGTAACGGTAAGAGGTAAAATAACAGATGACGCGGGGCAGGCGCTCCCCGGAGTGAACATCCTGGAGAAGGGAACGACGAATGGAACCGTATCCGACGCGGAGGGCAGCTTCACGCTGACGGTAGCTTCAGGCGAATCCGTTCTGGTATTCAGTTTTATTGGAACCATAACGCAGGAAGTAACGGTTGGAACGCAAACGGATTTTGCTATCCATCTCGTCACAGACGCCAAGACGTTGTCGGAAGTAGTTGTTATCGGCTACGGTACGCAGGAGAAGAAGGATATCACCGGAGCGGTCTCTTCCGTTAAAAGCGAAGAGTTCAACAAAGGTATTATCAATTCTCCGGAACAGCTGCTGCAAGGTAAGGTAGCCGGCGTAAATGTCACCTCCGCCAGTGGTGAACCCGGCAGTAACCAGTCCATTACTATTCGCGGTGCCGGTAGCGTACGCAGCGGCAGCACACCTTTATTCGTGGTGGACGGCCTGGCTCTCGATAATTCCAGCACAGGAGGTACCACGAATCCGCTGAATTTCCTCAACCCTCAGGATATTGAATCGATCGATGTACTGAAGGATGCATCCGCCACAGCCATTTATGGCGCCAGAGGTGCCAACGGTGTAATCCTGATCACAACAAAAAAAGGAAAGTCGGGTCAACCTAGCGTTACCTTCTCAACCAGCCTGGGTGTTTCCACTCTTGCAAACAAAATTCCCGTTCTCAGTGCGGATGAATTCAGGGCGAAAGTGGTCGAGATAGGTGGTGAGCTGACGGATCTCGATGGCTCTACTGACTGGCAAAAGGAAATAACCAGAACAGCGACAACGAAGAACTACAGCCTTACCTTCGGAGGCGGAAGCGACGGATTGACGTACTACGCATCCCTCGGCATGCAGGACCAGGAGGGTATTTTGAAAAATAACGGACTGAAAAGGTATACGGGGAGGATCAATGTGAATCAAAAGCTGCTGAAGAACAAGGTGAACCTGGATCTTAACCTGAATGCCACCAATACACTCAGCGAACGCCCTCAAATGGACGCGATCCTCGGTGGGGCTTTAAGTCTTAATCCAACATATCCGGCATACGATGCGGAAGGAAAACCATCCGTATTCCCGGATGTAACCAATCCGCTGTTTCAGCTGAACTCTTACGATGATATCACCAATACGACACGGATCATCGGAAATATTTCCCCTTCCGTGGAGATCATCAAGGGCCTTGTGTACAAGCTGAACTTCGGCGTCGACAATTCAAGCTCCGACCGCGACGTACAATACAAACCCAGTACCACACCTCAGCAGATCGGTGATCTTGACTCTTACTTTGTCAACAACAAGAACAGCCTGATTGAAAACTATATCACCTACACATTCAATAAGGGAGTAAACAATTTTTCCGTACTGGCCGGTCATTCGTATCAGAAGATCTTCGTGCAAACACGGCGCTGGAGTATCGACCGGTTTGCCGACAACGGTATCGAACCGCGATACAATCCGGGCCTCGGACAGGAACTGGACCTCGTCGATAACAAACCGGAAGGATCGGCTTACCAGAACGAGCTCCAGTCGTTCTTCGGCCGGGTAAACTACAGCTTCAAAGACAAATACCTCTTGACCGCCACGGTACGTGCCGACGGCTCTTCGAAATTCGGTGCGAACAACAAGTACGGAATCTTCCCTTCTTTTGCGCTGGGCTGGAGAATTTCGGAAGAAAGTTTTATGGCCGGAAGTCCGGTAACCAACCTGAAACTCCGCGCGGGATGGGGACAAACCGGAAACCAGGAGATCCCGCCCAAGATCACACAGGCGCGCTTTACCTCCTCGGTTAGCGGAACAACGAGCTACCCGCTTACACCATCCGGTACTTACCCCGCCGGCACGACTTACTCGCGGTTAGCCAATCCCGATATCCAGTGGGAAGTCTCTACACAGACAAATGTTGGTGTTGATTTTGGATTCCTGGGCGGCGCATTATCCGGTACACTGGATTATTTTTATAAAGTATCGGATAACATCCTGCTCGAGGTTATTCCTCCCGACCCGATCCAGCCCGTCAGCAGATACTGGAACAACGTGAAGGACATGACCATCACCAACAAAGGCCTGGAGATTTCGCTCAACTACCAGTTTAGAAATACCGGTGATTTTTCATATGGTATCGGCGGTAACATCACGTTCATCGATAACGTCGTGGAAAACTCTCCCTATACGGTACTGACTACCGGAAACGCATCCGGATCCGGTCTTACATCGGCTGTTATCAACGGATACCTGAACGGCGAACCGATCGGTACGTTTTATATGAAAGAATTCACCGGCATCGACGAGAACGGACTCAGTGTATTCAGGGATGCCAACGGCGATGGTCTCAATACCGAAGCCGACAGGGTAGTCGCCGGAAGCGCCTTACCGACCACGCTTTATAACTTTTTCGGGAACGTGGGGTATAAAGGGTTCGATTTCAATTTCAATTTTAACGGCGTAAGCGGTAACAAGATCTACGACAATACAGCCAACGCGAACTTCTACAAGGCTCGCCTGGCCAAATCTTTGAATACGACGATTGTAGCGGCTGAATTCCCCGAAGAATCCAATACCAACCCCGCGTCGGTGTCAACCCGTTACCTCAAAGACGGCGCTTTCCTGCGTCTTAACAACGTAACGCTGGGGTATAATTTCAAACCCGCAACGCTTGGACTGGACGGCTGGATCAATTCGCTCAGATTATCGGTAACAGGACAAAACCTGTTCGTCATAACCGATTACGACGGCTACGACCCGGAAGTAAATACCAACAAGAATGTGGACGACATCACTTCTTACGGTATCGACTACCTTGGCTATCCAAAAGCCAGGACCATCGTATTTGGATTGAATGTTTCATTTTAAACAGAAAAACACGTGAAAAAGTATATTTTAATAATCTCCCTGTTTTTCAGCATGATCCTCATCGAGGGGTGTACGGATCTGGAAGAGAATGTTCTGGATGAATCCCTCACGGGAGGAGCTACGGCAGATCAAATCGCCAATGGTGCCATCGCACCGGTTTATGCTGTTCTGCCGAATTTATTTTTGCACACGAACTACTTTGCCCTCCAGGAAATATCCACGGACGAAGCCATCCTGCCTTATCGTGGCGGAACGGACTGGGGTGACAACGGTATCTATATCGACATGCATCGCCACACGTATACCAGCTCGCATGTACGTATTCGGGATGCATGGAATTCCATTGCTCAGGGAACATCACGGGCGTTGACAGCGATCACCGCGTTGTCCACCACCGATGATCCCAATGCTGCGCTCTACCTGGCTGAAGCGAGAGGCATGAGAGCATATTACTCGATGTTAAGCCTCGACCTTTTCGGATTGATCTTCGTGAAGGAAGATGCCCGTGAGACATCCCTGATTTTACGCGGCGACGAGGCCGTCGAATACATCAAGAGCGAGCTTCTCGCGATAGAAAATACCGTGGGCAACACAGTAGGGCCAGGTCGTATTACAAAAGGTGCTGTCTGGGGTTTGCTGGCGCGTTTACACCTCAATGCCGCCGTTTATCGGGATCCCTACGCCGAAACTTTTAGTTTTCAAACTGCGGATATGGACAAGGTTATCGAATACTCCGATAAGATCATCGCGTTAGGTCAATACCAGTTGTCACCGGAATACTTCGAAATCTTCGACGACGAGAATCACACGAATGCTGAACTTATCTTCGCGGTCGATCAGCGTGCCGATCTTAACGGACACAACCGGATGGCTTACTTTTCCCTTTCCGGCGATCAGTTTCCGCTCCCGCAGTTCCCCACTGCCAACGGAACGGATGGTCCTGGTATCACACCAGACTTCTATCAGTCGTGGGTTGAAGCATACGGCGCCGATGACCCGGCTACGATGGATCCCCGGTTCTTCAAGGAAAATCTGATCATCCCCGCCGATTCGTGTATTGCCGCCGCTAACTTTGAAATCAATCGTGGTATCCTCAGGGGACAGCAATACGGTCTACTGACCGATGCCTATGGACAACCCTTCAAACGGTGCGGCGACAACTATAAGATTGGCAAGCTGCGCAACATTACACGCGCAGATAAAACGCGGCTGGTCAACTTTACAGAGCAGATCGATTACACTGCGGAGGGAAGCGGCTACAGTACAGGATACCGCGTGGAGAAATATGAATTCAGCAAAAAATCTGATTCAGGCCGGAACCGTGGCGACGCCGATATCGTGATCATCCGCCTGGCGGACATTTACATGATGCGCGCTGAAGCCTACCTCCGCAAAGGCGATGCCGATGCAGCGCTACAGGACGTAAATTTCGTAAGAGCATCAAGGACTGCGAGAAACCTGCCGCCACCGGCGCTCGACAACATGACTCTGGACATCCTGTTCCGCGAACGTGGATTTGAATTCTATTGGGAAATGTTAAGACGTTCCGATATGATCCGCTTTGGAAAGTATGAAGGAACGTGGACAGAGAAAACCGATAATAACAGGCTAAAGAGACTTTTCCCGATCCCTCAGCTTGCTATTGACGGTGCCTCCGTCAAACCGGGATACCTCGTGCAAAACGAAGGGTACTAAATAACGCTGCAATGAAAAAGCTATGGTAACAAGCGGCCTTGTTGCCATAGCTTTTTTTTGAGGGCGCCAGACTCTTCCGTTTACAATCATTTACCACGTCCTGCTTTAAGATCGTTCATGGGCTGCAAATTTCCGCATCTCCGTTGCGCTGTACTGCGCGGAAATAAGAGACAAAAGCACTTCTCTCCTTATTAATCCTTAAAAGTCTTCCAACTACAGGCTTAAACCTTCCAACCAACGAAAAAGTAAAGGGAAGCGAACGTTATGGCGGTACTTAGGGGGAAAAAATATGAAAAGAGTTATAGATGTTGCCGTTTCGGGAACGGCCTTGTTTTTTCTATGGCCTCTGATGATCCTTATAGCCGTGGCTATCAAGCTGGAATCCAACGGCCCGATACTGTACGGTGCGCTCCGGGCCGGCAAAGGATATCGGTTATTTCCCTTGTTGAAATTCCGCACGATGTCAGTAGGGGCCGATCAGGCAGTAAAATCCATGCAGCATCTCAATCTTTACGGCGGAGAAAACGCTGCTGAAAGTGTCAGTGACAAATGCAGTAAGTGCGATGCCGGTGGCTGCACCATGCTCGTCGATAGCGAGGGTAAGCTTGTCTGCGAAAATGTGATCAGGGAACGAAGCCGTAATAAGTCGGCGTTTTTTAAATTCAAGGATGATCCACGCATCACCCGGGTGGGGAAGTTCTTGCGGAACACAAGCCTCGACGAGTTGCCGCAGCTGATCAATGTATTGCGGGGCGATATGTCGCTGGTTGGCAACCGTCCGCTGCCGTTATACGAAGCAGAGCAACTCACTACCGATGAAGCTGCACTCCGGTTTATGGCTCCAGCCGGCATTACAGGATTATGGCAGGTTACAAAACGGGGTAAAAAAGGAGACATGTCGGAGGCTGAAAGGATCGAGTTGGACAAAACATACGCTGCAAATCATTCCCTGAAAACCGATATCAAATTGATCTTTAAGACTTTCCCGGCATTGTTTCAAAAAGACAATGTTTAAATGCAGGTATCCCGCCCATGTTATAATCCCATCAAATCTTAATATATTGCTATATACCGGATGATGTATACCAGCAACTATGAGGTGCCTGATTGTCGATGATGAGGAAATGTCACGCAAGGTCATGGAGTCGTTGTGTGCCCAGATAGAGGATTTAACCATTGTCGGCATTTGTACAAACGCCGTTGAGGCAATCAATTTTCTGAAGCGCGAAGAAGTCGATCTGATCTTCCTGGATATTGAAATGCCCGAAATGAGCGGAATGGATCTGGTCCGCACCATTCCAGATCTTCCACAGATTATTTTTACCACATCCAAAAAAGAGTACGCGCTCGAAGCATTTGAATACCGGGTGACGGATTACGTGCACAAACCGGTCCAGCTAAGCAGGCTTCTGAAAGCAGTCGAACGGGCCCGGGAGATCCAGGGAAAAAGCAAGACGCGGGAGACGGACGAAATTTACGTGAAAGTCGACGGCCGCCTGTTGAGAGTGGACCTGAAAGAAGTATTGTTCATCGAGTCACTCGGCGACTACGTTGTGTTCAACACGGAAAAAAAGGAAAAGATCATCGTACACTCTACACTGAAAAACATTGACGAAAAAATCTCCAATCCCAGGTTCCTGAAAGTGCACCGTTCCTTTATCGTTAACCTCTCCAAAATAATCGATATCCAGGAAACCAACCTCGTTGTAAAAGACAAGGTGATTCCCATCAGCAGGGCCCATAAACCGGCGCTGATGAACCGCATCAAAATGCTCTGAAACTTCCCCTTCCGATTACTCCCAGCCGTCGAGCGGGAGGCGTCAACCATCGAAAAATACCCTTCCCTGGCCTCTCTGATGCTAATTTGAACAAAAATCAGTGAAGCACTATCAACATGGTATCGATCATCACGGTAAACTATGATAATACGTCAGTTACCCTCGAACTGCTGAGTAGCATTGAACTCCTGTCTATCGCCGACATTGAAGTTATCGTCGTGGACAACGGTTCAAGGGAAAATCCCGCCCCGGTCCTTTCAGCTCAATATCCATGGGTACGGTTTATCAGAAGCGACAAAAACCTCGGGTTTGCCGGTGGGAATAACCTTGGCATAACACATGCAACGGGGGACTACCTGTTCTTTATAAACAACGACACGGAGTTCAAGACCAATATCATCCCGCAAATGGTTTCCGTATTCAAAAAAAATCCGCACATCGGTGTGCTCTGCCCTGTTATTTATTACTTCGAAGAACCGCGGCAGGTACAATATTCAGGATACACGGATGTGAACCGGCTAACAGGCCGTAATGAAGTATTGACCCAACCAGCGACAGCGAAAGAAGCCTGGCCGATACTTACCAGTTATGCACATGGCGCAGCCATGATGATCCCCAGGAAGGTGATTCAAAAAGCGGGGATGATGCCGGAAAATTATTTTCTCTACTATGAGGAGTTCGACTGGTGTGAAAAAATCAAGGAAAGCGGCTACTACATCGCCGTGGAAACGGGCTCCGCATTTTATCACAAGGAATCCAGGACCGTAGGCGCCATCGGAGAACTGAAAAGTTATTTTATGTCCCGTAACCGCATTTTGTTTATGCGGCGGAATTCAACCCCGAAAGAGGCATTCTTCTTCCTGCTTTACTTCACCTTCGTCGTCACGCCGAAAGAAATATTCAGGTTTTCAATCCGGAGGCAGTGGAAGAATATTGCAGCGCATGTAGCCGGAATCCTTTGGAACCTTAACCATGATATCAATGCCAAAGCGATCGGCTATAAATTCGATTATTTAAAGCGCTAGCAAACAAGCAGCATACGCGGAATATTTCCCCAGCTGAAAAATGAAAACAAATCATGATTTATAAAATCGAACAATGAAAAAAGCCATCATTACATTTGGAGTAGGATATGGTTTTGAGGATATCAAATACTTCATCAACAGCTGCACGCTCCATACACCAGACGCTGACATTTACCTGTACGTCGGCAAGAACATCGACGAACTAAGGACACAATGCGTCCCATATCCGCGGCTGCATCTGATTCAATATCACGAAAGCTTCTTGCCGAAACTGGTGTCCCGGACACTCATCGCATTGCCGGTCGCCCGCAGGGTTTACCCCCGTGTGCTGACCTATCTTTATTCCGAAACGACATTCAACCGTTCCGTCCTGAACGCACTTACGCTGCCGCTGGTACAATTCATGGTAAAACGTTTTATCATCATCCAGGATCTGCTCCGTACACTTCCCCATGAACTGATCATGCTCTCCGATATCAGGGATGTTTTGTTACAGTCGAACCCATTCAGGCAAATCGACGACAAAACGATTGTTACTGGTATAGAACCGGTGACCAATCACCAGTCTGAAATGAACAGCCGCTGGATCCAAAAAACCTTTTCCCTGCACGAACTCGATACCCTTAAAGATGAATGGGTGGCCTGTGCCGGTGTTATCGTCGGCGGCCGGAAAGCTATTGATCAGTACGTAGATGAAATGATCAACGAGGTGTACGCCAATCTGCACAAGATCCTGGGTATGCTTGGAGCGGATCAGGCCATTCACATGAAGTTATTCTATCAAAAACTGTCGGGGCTGAATAAACGTTTTGAATCAAACGGAAAGGGTTCCATTGCCACGCTCCATTTTTCAACGTTAAACGAATTCGATTTGCTGCAGGGAAAAATTTCAAACAGGATAAATAATAACCTTGCGATCGTTCATCAATACGACCGACATCCCGAACTCGCCGCGTTACTGAAAAAAAATATCGACTCGGAGATCGCACAATCCTTAACTATTGCTGCATAATGCCGATCCAGAATGAAACGATCCTTTTCCTGTCGTTGCCCCGGCACGATGGTGAATACATGTCGACGCCATGGCAGATCGCATTGCAATTGGCGAAATCCAACCACGTGCTGTTTGCCGACCATCCTTATACATTTTTTGAAATGCTGAAAGGTTTGGGCAAACCCGCCATCCGCAAGCGCGTGGCCGCTTATTTCGATCTGAAAGCCGAACGTATCAACGGGATAACCGTGCTTCCCATGCCGTTTGTCTGGCCGGTAAATTATTTACCGGCGGGGCCCCTGTACAAATTTTTTTCGTGGCTGAACAATCGCATTGTATCGCGGCGTATCAACCGCTTTTTAAGGGATAGCAGGATCCACTCCCTGATCTACGTCAACTCGTTCGACTTTTATTTTGCCGACCTGAGCCGTCACCTTAAGGCACGGCTGAAACTAAAAGTCTATCATTGTATCGATCCCATGGTCAAAGCGTTCACCTTAAAGCACGGTTTATACCTGGAAGAAGCGCTTTCGAAAGATGCCAATATTATTATTTCCACATCTCCCGCACTGCAAAAGAAATTCGCGTTGCGGGGATTCTCCAGAAACTACCTGGTTCCTAACGGGGCGGATGTACGCCACTTCTCCCAGGCTCCCAAAACAAGTGCGCACCCGGCGTTAAAACATATCAAAGGCAAAGTCCTCGGATACTTCGGAAACATCGAACGCCGGATCGACTATACGTTATTACTCACCGTCGTCAGCCTTTTAGGAGACTGGCACCTCGTACTGGCGGGTCCGGTTGACGAAACGTACGTCCCGAAAGCGATCCGCGAACATAAACGGGTCACATTCACAGGTGCGATCCCTTACGGTCAGGCTCCCGCGATCGTTAACCGGTTCGATGTTGCTATTATCCCTTTTGTCTGCGATGAAGTCAGTGCGGGAATTTATCCCCTGAAAATGTTCGAATACCTCGCCGCCGGCAAACCGGTGGTTGCCACGAATTTCAACCCCGACATCCTCGACCCCTTTTCCGATCATATTTTCGTCGGACACAATGCCGGGGAATTCGCTACCGAAGTATTGCATGCCTATGCCACGGATTCCGAAGAAAAAGCTGAGGAACGGCTGGCACTCGCTTCACAGAACAGCTGGGTACAGCGGGCAAAAGCATTCTCAACTATTGTCGGTGAAGCTATTCTAAATAAAAAAAGAGATGTCGCTTAAGGAAAAAGTCAAAGCCAGTCCACGGTTTAAAAAACTGATTCTTCGATTGATCTTCAGACGGCCTCCGTACGGGGCCAGGGTCCGTTGGTATATCTGGATCTGGCTGATCTTTCCGAAATATTTCAAGCGTGGCATCAGCTGGAATTCGCGCCTTGACCTGGTCCCGTTTAATAGGTTCACGTTCGGCAAAAACGCGCGTATAGAAATGGGCGCGTTGATCAACAATGGTATGGGAGATGTTATTTTTGGCGACGAGGTTCAGACCGGCCTCGGCTGCGTGATTATCGGCCCGGTAACGCTGCACAAGCACGTGGGACTCTCACAATATGTACGTATCCTGGGTATGCATCACGGGGTCGACGCAGAGGTCCCGCACCACCATCAGCCCTGTTACAAGGCACCGGTAATTCTTGAGGAAGATGCCTTCATCGGTACGGGTACTGTGATCATGGGGAAAAAAAACGGCCAGCCTCTCGTCATTGGAAAATACGCCAGGGTAGGCGCAAATTCCCTGATCACCGATGATGTACCCGCATATTCTATTGTCGCCGGTAACCCGGCGCGTCTACTGAAACAATGGGATTTCGAAAAGAAAGTATGGGTGAAGGTATCCAAAGCAACGAAGCCTGTCGCCGCCTGATCTTGCTGCACAAAAACACCATCATATACTTCTGTGAATAATGCACGACTCTTTTTGTCGTTTGATCTGTTAGGGAATATTCAACAAGGTAAACCGAAAGCTTAATACACGAAGCGACTCCTTGTTACCGGTCCTTTATTATCGGATGATTTGGAATACGATACGGCCTATTGAAGCTTACAGGGACCCTGTAACGGCCAGCCTTCATAAGCGGGTGATGTAGGCTGACTCACCTTTACGCTGGCGGATGGTCAACATGGAGACATCCGACGCAACGTCTTTTTACCAGTAGTAACCCTGAGCTAGCGGCCCAACGCGGTCCGCTCAAAAAGCGCCCTGTTCAATTTATCAGCCTTCAGAAATCGGGGATAAAAACGGATGAGATCCCACCACCAGATGAAGGTCAGCGCCAATCCTTCAATAAAGAGCACCGGCCTTCCCAGAAACTTAAAGCGTGACCGGAGGTAGTAAAATTGTGTCTTGACACCCAGGCCCCAATAGATATTTTTCCAGGGGGATGCCGATCTGTTTTTAATATAACCTTCGCGGTCCTTGTAAAAAAGGCGGAATTCACTTTCCATGATCTTCATGCGACCGGCTACTTTGCTGAACTTATCGACTCTCGGGGGATGATAGACCAACATGTCCCTGCAAAAGGCGATGGTTCCCAACTTCTCCGCTCGCCACGCCAGGTCGGCATCTTCATTGTGCGGATAGGGAAACTGGTTGTCAAAACCGTCCAGCGCTGTCAGTATATTTCGCCTATACGCAGCGTTGCAGGTCGGAACGTCTTTGCTGCCGTTCGGGTTGTCAATTTGGTGGGTAAGAGGAGTGATACCCTTCTTGTCGGTAAACGTTCTTCCCTGCATGCCGATTATTTCCCCGCTTTCAAAACCTTTTGTAATGGCCGTGAGCCATCCCGGTTGCGGGATACAATCGTCGTCTGTGAACGCAATGATCTCCGCCCCTGCCTGCCGGAGCGCCAGGTTGCGTGCTGCGGCAGGGCCCCTGTTCTGTTGATGAAAAAAGTGAAGGTCCAGTAGGCCCGAATTCTTATACCCGGCCAGTACTTGTTGTGTATTGTCGGAAGAACCGTCATCAACAACCAGTACTTCAAAGTCGCTTTTTGAAAAGGCCTGATTTACCAGGGCGTCAAGCGTGTTGCGAAGCGACTCCATACGGTTGTAGGTCGCTATGATAACGGAGATTTTCATATTTTTTTTGCTAAGGGTTCGTTTGATCTCAGGTTGTGAACAAATAATACCAATTTACCGAAGGCGCTGACATAAACCCCCGGGATTTCCCTGAAGGTTACCAGGAAGCTGATACCGGCCAGGTTCCTGAGTATCCGGCCGATCCAGAAGAAACCAACGATCTCGGTTGCAGCAAGTGCGAGCGGAGCGCCCAACAAGCCGATCGATCTCATTAACACATAACCAATGACTGTATTGAGGATGCTGTTAACCAATACCACCTTGAAGGCGATGTTGGGCTTGCCCAGCACGGTGATCATACTTCCGAACGCGGCTCCGAACGGCGTGATAAGCGTGGAAAGCATCACATAAATAACCAGTACTCCCCACGCTGACCTGTACTCTTCTCCGTTTAATGCTGCCAGGATAAAGGGTGACAGGAGCGAGCCGATCACGGCAAACGGAATAGTCATTGCGAGCAGTTGGGCTATCGAAGTCTGAAAAAGTTTTTTTGCCGCCACAACGTCACCTTCGTTTACCAGTTTCATCAGCGACGGGAATAACAGCGACTGAAAGGCATTGTTAGGTAATAATGTGATCTGTGCAAACCGCTGGGAAACGCCTAGCAACGCCGTTTGTTGAAGCGTAAGTAGTGCTCCGGAATAAAAAAGACTGATCCTGGAAGAAACTCCGGAACAGGCTTCACGCATCATGGCAAAGGAACCGTACTTCCGGATAATAAGAAAGGTTCCGGCAACGGTATCCGATCTCATGATCGACCGGTATGGTACCTTCCTCGCGGCGATGGTGCCGGCGCCAAAACTCGCCATCCCGAGGATGATGGGTACGAACTGAATGGAAACCGAAAAGTAAAATACTACCAGCATACCTGCGAACACGATCGCCAGGTTGATAACGTTTACAATGAGGATTTCGCGAACAAGTAAAAGGCTTCTCAGGTAATAGACCTGCCACCGGAACCACGCATTGGGCAACGCATAGGCTGGGTAAAGTAAAAGGAGCAGCCCGAGGTTGTCGTTCAGAAAAAGAGATGCTGTCATAATCACCGTGCCGGAGATTATTTCAAACACAAACATCACGGACAGGTTGGCTTTCAGTGCGCCGTTGATCGTTGCGGGATCCCCGCCTGATACACTCTTAACCAGGGCGGATTGAATAAGTGCGTCCCTTAATCCACCTGCCAGCCCGAAAACGGCTATAAAAAGGAACCATGCGCCGGTTTGTTGCGCCGTATACAGCCTTGTCATCGCCACGACCAACCCGATTCCGAAGGTCAGTTCGATGCCATTGTTCAGGATCGACCAAAGTCGTTTTTGCATGGTGATCATAGCACGGGTTCTTCTTGCCTGGTGTTCTCCGATTGTACTTCCATATCAAAATATATCGCCCTGAACATGATGGCAACAAAAAACCAAAACAACATGCTCATGGGGAAAACGCCGACAACCTCCTGCCCCCATTCGACAACGAGCAATGGGGCGATTGCGCAGATTATCCCGCCGACGATCGCCTTGTAACGGCGGTCCTTCAGTTTCCAGAATGCCTGGGTGCCCTTCACCAGGATGATGTAATATAGGTTCAGGAAGATCAGCAGCCCTATCCATCCCAACTCCACCGCTACGCGTATCAGGCCGGAATCCGGCGGAAAATTCGCCAGGAACGTTCCCGGGCTGAACCGTTGCCCCCATACTCCCGTAGATCCCAGACCACCACCGACCGGGTGTTTTAGTATCCAGGGGAAAATAATCCTTTTATTTCTTGCCCGCACCTGGTAGGACGCGTCCTCGGAAACTTTAAAAGTGGACTGGATCCGCTGGATATGATAGTTGTTGGTCGGCATTGTTGCCAGAACAAAACCTCCAGCGGCTGCAAACGCCAGCGAGTAATACAATTTTTTGTTGCGCGCAAGGACGACCCACATGAGGTAAAATATAGGTACAATCACATAGGCGGACCGTGTACCGGAATACACCATTCCCAAACAGGCAGTAACCGCTACCAGGCACAAGAATATCCGGACGAACGTGCCTTTAAACCCCCAGATCAACGTAAGGCTGATCATGGAAATAAAGCCCATAATGATCCCGAACTGTGCGGGTGATCCTATTGTACCGATCGCTCTCCACCTTCCGTAGTTGAATACCAGGTGAACGAGGTCATGACGAAGTACATACAGGTATTCCCAGGTAAAGTAGCCTACATTAGCCTGCCAGATACCCCAGCAGGCGGAAAACAAGCTGAGAAAAAGAATGGAAAACAGAAGTCTGAATAGTTTCGCGGGCGTGGTGATCGCATTATATATCAGGAAGAATAGCATCATATACCCTACGGCCGGCCGGATCACATAAAACCATGCTGCCCGTGACGCAGCGAATGGATTAACCACTTCGGCAATATTCATCATACCCCAGATCATAATAGCCATACTGACGGGAGTCTTAAATGTGCTCCAGTCGCGGGTATAGGTATTCCTGTACAAAACCCCGATCAGCATAAGCAGCGTCATACTGTCGATGAGGATCCCGAACGGAATATCTTCCGTCAACCGGTTGGGGATACTGATAAAGAAGGCAAAAAGCAACATGATATAGATTCCCACCTCCGTATACGAGACGGCCGATAATGCGACAGGAACCGCGATCACCAAAACCACGATGCCGATCGGCGCGATCATGCCGGCACCGGCGACAAGCTTCGCGACCATCGGTACAACGGATAGCCACAGCGCCCATTGCATCCAGCGAGGCACGGATCCTTCCCCGCGAAGAAAGCGGGTCAGACTTGTTCCGGCAGATGGCGCGAAAGCAGTCATCAGAGTTTATGTGTAGTGTGTATGAACGTTCCCCGGTTCTCTTTCCGGATACTTCTCAACGCATTGAAAAAATTATGGAATGCCAGCGCAGGAAGTTTCGTCGAGTGCTTTAACGCCTGGAGCAGTATACCTTCCTTCAGAAGAAAAACCACGGCGGCGACGGCCAGTACAAGAGCAGCAAGTATAAACAAGGGGAACTGCAGCGGCCAGCTACCGGAGATAAAGAACCACACCGCTTCTGCAACGCCAAGAAGAGGTACAAAGATAAACTGAACCGAACGTGGCGGTCGCCAGAGTGTCAGCAGATAATCAAGCGCTCCGAATCTCTTATGCTTCCGGAACGCGGAAAATAACGCGCGGCCATGAAATAAGGCATTGTAATACTGCTCGCCAAACCACCGTACCCGCTGCGGATTGTGCACATCCAGTTCTGCAGTCTTCTCCTCCTTTAACTCGCTGGCCGTCCAGAATGTCGTCCGGACATCGCGTTCGGATGTCAGCAACTGAATCATAAAATTCTTGTCGAATCCCGGTGCATTGATATCCAGCTTATGTATGGCGTTGATGTACAGGTCTGTTTCAATCAGCGCACCGCTGCCGCTGATCTCGATCATGCTTCCCATGGTCTCCTTGGCCGACCTTAACATGCGGTCGTTAAGACGTTCGCTGAGGTTGTCAAAAAATGCGATAGCCGACTGAGTCCCGAGCGGGCTGCGCCGGCCCTGAATAACGTCGAATCCTTCATAGATCCGTTCGGGAATATTATTGAAAAAGTCAGCCGATAGCAGATTGTCCTTATCCACGATCATTACGAATTCCGGATTCCACCGTCCCAATTTTATTTCGCGCTGAATTACCTTGCTTACGTGGCGAAGGGCATGCTGGTAGGAATTACCGCCCAGGTGATCGAACGTTTGCTCTTCCACGAAGAACCCTTTCGCGTCAGCGTATTCCTTATATTTGTATTCCGCATTCTGAAGCAGCACATAGACTTGAATATCGCGCGCTTTCGACACCTGCTCAACGGCGTTCAACACATTCATAAACACTGCACCCGGTTTATATGCCGGAAGGATGATCAGAACCTCGGGGTTCTGCTCGTTGATGTAATCCGTATGCCTTTTCCTTTCAATCGTTGAAGTCAGTATTAATCCGAGGAGGAAAAAACTGTAAAAAAGAAAGTAGCCGGCAATGAGGAATAAAAATGCTTGTAACAGTATCATTAGAAATTACGCTTTAAAAGTTTTTTAAATAAGACCCTTACGACATTCCTTTTACGCGGTATTTCCCCCAGGTAGTCTTCCATGTTTTCAATATTTAGTTTATTAATAACGGTTCCCAGAAATTGCAATTTGGTTTTGATAAACATCTCTTCCACGCGTTTATCCACTTTGTTGATCAGCCTGTTCGCCTTAAAGATGTACAATACGTGCTTGCTTATTTCCGTCCAGAACTCGGCTTCGGCGCTCAGATTCAGCGGAGATGTGATTACAACGACGAGGTCGCTTTCGCTTTTCATTTGCGCCAGATCATGCATGATCTCCTTGCGGTTGATCAATAGTCCCTGGTTGGATACTCTTTCCTTATAATTGATAAAGCCGGGGTATTCCTGCGTTGACATCCAGTCGGCATCCACAAAAGCCACCTTGTAACCTGCCTTGTTCATCAGACCCTGAAGCTGCCCTGCCACATAGTGTTTACCTTCCTCCTTTTGACTCGAGGTGAGTAGCAGGATGCCCGGGCTACCCATGCACTGCGTAGTGATACTCTGCAGGAGTTTAAAGAACTGCTGGTTATGGATCAGCCGGACGGATGGCAGGAGATGGTTCTTATCCTTTGCCGGTATTTCATTGGGCAGACCGGCTATCACAGGCAACCTGGAAAATCTTTCGAATTTTTCCACCGTCGTAATGGAAGCATCCAGCAGCTGCATTATAATAAACACGGCTGTCATCAGCACAAAAACAGCAACACCGCCTCCGGCAACAAGCATGGGCCTCTTTGATGCCTCCGGTTTCTGGGGCAGATACGGCGGGTCGATCACTTCTACGATATTTTCACCTGAACCATACTCCATGGTTTGCGTCAGGTTAAGCTTGTTGAGAAGAACCAGATACGCGTTCTGCGCCGTACTGATTTCCTGTTCATAGGAACCGATGATCGACTCGTAAGGCGCAAATCGCTTCGAGTATTTGTTAACCCTGTCGATCTCCGCATCGATAATACCGATCATGTCGGCCGAAGTTTCCGCCCTGAGGTCGTAATCCAGGTATTTGGAAACAAGATCCATTTTGACGGTCGTCGGATCGTAGGAAACTTTGCGGGTAAGCTCCACGATCTTTTGCTGAATTTGATCTTTTGTCGCCGCGATATTCTTTTGAATAGCGTCGTCGCTTGCGACGGATCCTTTTTCGAAAGCCGATATCAGCATTTCCTTATTCAGTTTACGCAGTTGTTCTTTCAGGTGAAGTACATCGGCGTTGCCGGAAACATCGAGTATAATATCGTTTCCCTGGTGAACGGTATTCAGTACTTCGGCTTTTCCCGTCCGGCTTGCCCCGACTGTTGCCAGCAGGTTTGCGCGCTGACCTTCCAGCTGAACGATGTATACCACGATGGCTTTTGTATGCTCGCCAAGGTTGATGATGCTTTTTTCCACTTTAAAATCCTCGAGTTTTTTGATCTTGATTTCCAGGTCAGCCTTTGCTTGCCTTACCAGGTTTTCTATAATATCCTTATGTCCTTTTATTTTGTTCTTTGCCAGATCACGGTTCTCTTCCGTCAATGCGTCTATAAAAAGTGTGGCCAGCAGGTAGGTTTTTTCCGGGATCGTCTCCGAGAGTTCGAACTTGATGAAATTGCTGTCCATGATCCTGAATGACATAATCATTTCACCAAGGCGTCCGGTGGACAGCTGGTGAAAGTTGAGATACCGGATCATAATACTGTCCGGGAAAGAGGTGGCCACCAGGCCTTCCGTAGACTCGTTGATCTGAGCAAGCCTTGCTTCGACATCGGCTTTGTACGTAATCAGATCCCTGTTTCCCAGTGCAAAAAAACCACTGTCGCGCAGCGCGCTTTCAATGGTTTTCACTTTCACCTTTTCGATGGTTTTTTTTGACTTGAGCAATTCTATTGTATTGGTGAAGTAGCTTTGAATCTGGTACTGTTTCAAGTCCTCGTCACTCAGGCTCATGCCTTTCCCTTCCTGCAGGTTCAGGTATAACTTTGCCTCTGTTTTATACTTGCTGGGCGTATTGGCAGTAAAATGATAAATCAGCGCCATAGTGAGAACCGGAATGAGGAAAAGCTCATAGCGGTGCCTGTTCAGGGTTCGGAGTATGGCGAAAAGATGATCCATGAATATTACTTCAGCTTGTTTTTAAATGAATTACCGGCCGGCATTTGTGATTCTGTATCGCTGGTGAACAATTCAATTTCTTTTTTGATTTTCCTGGCCGCAATCCTGGCCTTTAACAGGGCCTCTTGTGTCAGCACGTATGCACTTTGATGCTGCAATACCTCATCCATTTGCGCTTCTCCCTTCCTGAATCTTTCTTCCATAATGACACAGCGTTCAATCTGCATTTGATTGGCGGCATCTCTCAGTTCCACTATCCCCAGCGCCTCGAGGTACAGATAATAAAACCGGATGATCTCATCCCGCGTTTGCCGGCGTTGATTTTTCAGCTGATTCTCGGCTTGAATCACGTTGTACTTCGCCTCACGGATATAGCTTTGCCTGTTTATGAATTTTTCAGGGTCGATTCCAAGAGTAAGTCCGAGGTTGGGTAAAACACCTGCCGTTGTGACCGACTGGTCCTGGGCATTTACCGAGGTGTTGAGGCTAAAAAAGTTTACACCCAGGCGGAACGTGGAGAGCCATTTATTTTTTTCCTGCTTCACGTTTTCATACTCCTGCGAAAGTTCACCTTCAAAACTTTTCAGCAAATACGAGTTCTTTATCGCATTATCGGTAAGGGAGTCGAGTGTAGCTTCGCTATCCAGGAGCATTTCAACAGATTCTTTTTCCGTTTTAAAATCCTGAGATTGCCCATATGCCGCGAGCCCCGCGGTAGTAAGAAAAATCATAAGGGAAACGTAATTCACTTTTTTCATATCCAAAATTACCTCCGGGCCATGCCGGATCTTGAAATTTTAGACAGTTGACGCCTTGCCGGGCATTTTTGACAACCTTTGCCGGTTATTTGGAAACAAAAAAAAGGAGTGCCTTGAAAGGCACTCCGGGCTCCAACCTCCACGACCAACTTCACTCATTCACTGTGTAAACTTTGGATCCATCACGGTATCCGGAGATGTTTTTGTACCAGTCCTTATCAGGAGATCCCGGCTCAGCGTGCAAATTTCAAAGAGGTTTCCGCGACGGGCCTGTTTTCCACAGGGTGTTCAAACCCGGCTGCCACATTAACGACCCAGAGAAGTTTTGATCCCCGATTTAGAGCACCGATGGAAGACTGCTATCTGCTTTCGTTCCCATCAAGGACCTGTCGGCTCGCATTGCCGAGAATTAGCACGAGCAAAAGGAAACGCGACAAAATGTGATTTCTCATGTTAGTATATCTTACCGGATACTGTTGTATTGTTTCAAAAGTAGCATCACCGGCTGGAGGCACGGTAAATTTTAGATGACTGGGCTCCTGTGGTCGGCCAGTTGTATCGAATGAACGGCGGAAGCACGGCAGCGCGCCGGGCTGGCGCAAACCGTTCGTATTCGGAAAGAATCTCAGGGTTTCCCTGATTTTTTCAATTCCGTTTTTTACGGATTCAATTCACTATGCTAACCAGCACCTTTGATCCGTCAAAACACAAATAATACTGTTATGGAAAAGCACCTGCGTTTGAAGGAAAATAGTCCGGAAGGTGGCACGTATATCGTGGCAAGATCTGTCTCCAAGGGCCAAAAGAAGTGGGCATTCATCGATCTTGAATACCTGGAGATGATCGCCCCCGGCAATAAAGGTTTTTTTGCCGAGATGATGAAGATCTTCAGAACGGAATCAATTCTGTCTGTAAATAAGATGAAAGAACAAATTATGAACGACGACTACAATGCGCTGGCAAAAACAGCACATGCGATGAAACCCACCGGCACCTACATCGGAGTAAATTCCATGACAACGCTGGTCAGCAATCTGGAAAAGGTTGCACCTGCCGGTAATTCCAGTGAAATAGATCGTATTATGCATGAGTTGCAACGAATGGTTACGAATGTGAATCTCGAAATCGACGAATATCTTGGAGGAGCTACCTGATCTTACGAGACCGGCGAATTCGCCCGCCGAAGAATAGCCTGAATCCTCGCCTCCAGTTCTTCCGGATTGAATGGCTTTACAATGTAGTCATCGGCTCCGGCCCGAAGGCATGCGATCCGGTCCTTGCTGCTTTCCTTAGACGACAATACGACGATGATGATTGGGTCCCAGGCACTTTTAGCCCGTACTTTCTTTATTACATCCAGCCCGCCCATTCCGGGCATTTCAAGATCAAGAATCATCAGCAATGGCAATGTGTTCTTTTCGAGGTACGGAATACAGGCCAGGCCATCTTCAAGTGCAATGCTGTCAAACTGCTTTTTAAAAAACTCTTTCAAAAGCATTCGGAGCGCAGGCTCATCGTCTACGATGAGCATGTTAGGAAGTCCTGCCATAACTGTGGTGTTGGTAACGTTGATCGTGTAATCAAGTTACTGTTAAATGGGAAATAAACAATAACCAGGATCTCCGGGCGGCGCTGGCGACAACGACAAAAAACGAAGCATAACCACCAATGGTCGAATTTTTCGCGTTGACACCAGGTTGATATCTAGCTTTGATGGAATGATGAACCCATATGAAAATAATGGAGATAATGCTCTGGACCTGCGTAGGGCTTGCGTTTTACGCATACGTCGGTCACGGCCTGTTGTTTTGGCTGATCAACCGGATTAAAGGACTGCGTAAATGAAACAAGAAGGATTACCCGAAGTCACACTTCTGATTGCTGCATACAATGAGGCGGATATCATCCTGGACAAAGTACAGAACTCGCTGTCCCTGGACTATCCCGAAGACAAGCTTAAAATCGTTTTTGTAACGGATGGGTCAACCGACCGCACTACGGAAATACTTTCGGCGTGTAAAGGTATACGACTCTTTTACAAGCCCGAACGAAAGGGAAAGCTCGCGGCTGTTGAACGCGTGATGAGTGCAATTACCTCGCCCGTGGTTGTACTCACCGATGCCAACTGTATGCTCAATAAAACAGCGATCACAAATATAACGAGGCACTATTCAAACCCGTTGGTCGGGGGAGTGGCCGGTGAAAAATCCATCCGGAATCATGACGTTTCACAGCCCGGAGCGGGCGAAGGATTGTATTGGAGGTATGAGTCGTGGTTAAAAAAAACGGATAGTGAACTTCACTCCGTTATAGGTGCAGCAGGAGAGTTGTTCTCATTCAGAAGGGAATTATACGAGACCCTTCCAGCCGATACGATCATTGAAGATTTTGTGCTGTCCTTAAAAATAGCCATGAAGGGATATCACGTCGTTTATGAGCCGGAAGCGGTCGCAACGGAGTCGCCATCCTCTTCCATCCGCGAAGAATGGAAACGCAAGGTAAGAATTTGCGCCGGATCATTCCAGGCCTTTGACTATCTGCCGCAGTTGTGGAATCCGTTCAGGTACGGATGGTTGAGTATCCAATTCCTTTCTCATCGCTTCCTGCGGTGGGCAGTGATCCCGTTTTTAATTCCGGTTATGATACTACTCACGGGCATGCTTGCGCTACAATCCCCGGGCTATACGATACTTTTTATTCTCGAAATGACCGTACTCATTATGTCGTCGCTCGGAATTTTACTGGCGGACCGTTATACAATACCGAAAATTCTTCTGATCCCCGGTTATGTACTGATGATGAATGCAGCCGCATATGCGGGGTTGTCGCGATATCTTCGCGGAACACAGAGCGCCATCTGGGAAAAATCTAAAAGATCGATGCCGTAGCGTCTACCCATCTTTGGACGGCGGAGTCTCCCGAAAAATTCCGTTTGCGATAGTTATCGGGAAAGTTTACCTTTATTTTCATTTACGGGTCCAGTACCGTTGTCTCTCGATGTATCCGGTGAGTACCGGATACAGTTGAAACGCAGTGCTCCTTGTCCGCACTCGAAAACAATTAATATTGCCGAACTATTCAGATTCATATGGTATTTCCGACGTCACCGCTATTGTAACGGCGATGACAGAAGATGAAAAGCCTTTCCTGCGCGAAACAATCGACGGTGTTCTTTCCGATCCGGGCATCGGGCAGCTTGTTGTTTGTATTGATGAAAACAACTCCTGGCTTGAGGCCCTTATCCCCAATCACCTTCATGACGAACGGCTGGATATCGTCAGGATGCCGATGAAACCCATCGGTGCAGTCCGCAACAGCGCCCTGGATTATGTCCGGTTCCCCTGGATAGCGTACTGCGACGGCGATGATGTCTGGTGTAAAGGAAAAACAGTGTTGCAGCGAAAGCACGCGGACCTGAAGAAAGCCGATCTCGTTGGCGCCGGACACTATCTTATGAATGAAGCCGGCAAGGTCCGGGCATATGGCTTTTCCGTTCACATTCCTATGCCCTCAACGTGGCTGGTGCGAACAGAAGTTATGAGGCAATATCCCTTTAATGAAAAAGTCTTTCAGGGCTCTGACGGCGAATGGTGGATCGAAACGGGAGATAAGATCAGGAAAGTAAAATGCCCGAAAACCCTCACGCTGTACCGGGTAAGAAATCAAAGCGTCAGTTCCGCATCCCAATCGAAAAGAAGAAAACTCAAGCTCGTCAATTTGGCTTCAATCCCTGTGGTTGGACTTGGAATATATTTCCTCACGTACTGTTACTGGCTTTATACACGGCATCAGGCGTACAAGTGGCAGGACATCTGGACCGAGTGGATCCGGCTCGGCGAAGATGAGAAAGTTCAGCAGGAAAAGATTACAGAACAATAACCGGGTATTCAGATATCCACAAACAGGTTTGCTGTAACCTCCCGGCTAAGCGTCAGTTCGGTTTTGCTTTCCCCTAACGCCACGCGCATAGAACCGTCAAATTCCTCCACTTCCGTTACCACCAGTCTTTCGCCGATCGCCAGCCCGAGCTTCTTAAGATACTTCAGGAAAGTATCGGAATTGTTCCCAACACCCGTGATCCGGTACATCTGACCTCCTTTGCCCTCCGATAGCAGAAACGATTTTGATAGAGGCAATTTCCCGTTCTTATCGGGGATCGGATCACCGTGAGGATCAAATTTCGGATAGTCCAGCAAATGGTCCAGCCGCTCGATCAGTATTTCAGAATGCACATGCTCCAGCTGCTCGGCGATCTCATGAACTTCATCCCACGATAGTTTTAATTTATCTACCATGAACGTTTCCCACAACCGGTGCTTACGGATGATCTGCAACGCAGCTTTTTTTCCCTTCTCCGTCGGCCTTACTCCCCTTGACTTCTCATAGGTCACCAGCTTTTGCTGGCCCAGTTTCTTGAACATATCCGTCACAGAGGCCGCATTGATCTGGAGGTTCCCCGCGATCGAAGTGGTGGAAACCGGGTCTCCTGTCGATTCGAAAATCCGGTATATCGCCTTTAAATAATTCTCTTCCGTCAGGGTATACATGCTTTACCGATATGGGGTAAAAATATTCAGAAATCACAGTATTTAAAAATTAGACTACTCTAAATATTAAATTTTATAATTCTAATTATTTATTTACATTTGCCTTATGGAAAAGCGAATCAATCTCTTTACTCTCCTTTTTCTCTGCACGATCGTTCCGGCGTGTGACGAGCTGATCCCCTCCGCGCCAGCGGATGATCAGCTACTCGATGGACCCGTAGAAGGCCTTAGCTATGAGCAAAACCGGCAGTTCCTCCGCGGCGACGTTGCCTTCAATGACGAGATCTTTACGGCGGAATCAGGTCTTGGGCCCATTTTCGTGGCGACCAGCTGCGGAGGTTGTCATGCCGGCGACGGCAAAGGACATCCTTTCACGACACTAACCCGGTTCGGGCAATCGGACGAATCCGGAAATACCTACCTGGACAAAGGTGGTCCTCAGCTTCAGCACCGCGCTATACCCGGATTCCAGCCGGAACAAATCCCGGGTGGCATTGCATTTTCCAAATTCACCCCGCCGGCCAACACAGGTCTTGGATACTTTGAACTTGTACCCGATGCAGTCATTCTGGAACGTGCCGACCCGGACGACCTGGACGGGGACGGAATATCAGGCGTACCCAACCGGATCAACCTGCCTGCTTACGTGTCCCCCCACCCGGATGCCAATGAACAAAATGGAAAATACATCGGGAGATTTGGGAAAAAAGCCGCCGTCTATAACCTCCTTCAGCAAACTGCCAATGCCTATAACCAGGACATCGGCATTACATCCGATTTCGAACGCCGGGACACCTACTCAGGGCTGGAAACAGATCCCGAAATTTCCATCCAGACGATAAACGATGTTGTCTTTTACCTGCAGACACTGAAAGCACCAATACAACGAAACCAGGATCAGGTGGAGATTGAAAAAGGACGCGCGTTGTTTGTCACGATCGGCTGCGAGAGCTGTCACCGTCAGACACTGACAACGGCTACATCCGCCATTCCGGCCTTGTCCAATAAAACGTTCCATCCCTACACGGACCTTCTGCTTCACGACATGGGAAGTAACCTCGATGACGGCTACACGGAAGGCTCTGCCTTGACAAGCGAATGGCGGACTCCTCCGCTCTGGGGTCTCGGACTTTCGCCCAACTCACAAGGAGGTTCCTATTTTCTGTTACACGACGGCCGCGCAAAAAGTATTAAAGAAGCGATTGTGCTCCATGGCGGTGAGGCTACCGGCAGCCGCGAAAAATTTGAACAGCTTTCAGAACAGGAAAAGGAAACGGTGATCCGTTTTCTTGAATCATTATAATACCATGAACAGAAAAGGATTTTTAAAAGCTTGCGGCTCGGGTTGTATCGGTCTGGCGATCGGTCAATCGATCATGCAGGGATGCGCCGGCACTACGTACATTACCGCTCAGATCGTTGAAAGTGATCTGGTGATACCGTTGACCTCGTTTGAGGTGATCAAGGATTCGGCCACGCAATTCAAAAAGTATGTCGTTGTGCAAAACGATGCCCTGGAATTCCCGATCTGCGTCTACAGAACCGCTCCGGATGCCTATCAGGCATTGTGGATGAAATGCACGCACCAGGGAACGGAGTTGCATGTATTCGGAGACAGGTTGCAATGCCCGGCCCACGGCAGTGAATTCACCCCCACAGGCGCCGTTCAAAACGGCCCGGCATCGGAACACCTCCGAACCTTTCCTGTCACCGTAACCGATACGTCATTAAAAATCTCGTTGAGATGAAAAAAATATACACAACATCCTTATTCCTTTTTTTCCTGACAAACGTCTTTGCCCAGGTGGACAGCACCCTGTTCAAACGAATGCCGAGGGATACGTCATTCCGGAAATCCATGAATATCGATGCCGTCTACAACCGCCCTTTCCTGACCGTTGGCAAATTACCTGCCGCTATCGGTGGTTATGTCGAGGCGGATTATACGTATATCGGTACAGATGGAGTCACCGACGGTCATAGCTTCCGGCTTCCGAGGTTAACCATGTTCATTGCTTCTTCTGTTCACCGACGGATCAAGTTCCTCTCCGAGATCGAATTTGAAGAAGGTGGCAGGGAAATAAATATCGAGTTCGCATCACTTGACTTCTCTTTCCATCCAATGGTGAACTTGCGCGGCGGTGTGATCATGAATCCCATCGGTGCATTCAATCAAAATCACGACGGGCCTAAATGGGAGTTCGTTGACCGGCCTATAGCGATGACACAAATGTTACCGGCCACCTGGAGCAATGTGGGTTTTGGATTGTACGGCAAACAATACACGCAGGAGTGGGGCTTCGCCTATGAAGTTTATCTAAGCAATGGCTTTGATGGTTCCATTGTCAACAATAGGGAAAACAAAACCTTTCTTCCGGCGACAAAAGCCACAACCGAAAGGTTTGAGGAAAGCAGTAACGGCAAACCATTGTTGACCGGGAAGTTTGCTATCCGGCGAAACAAGATCGGAGAACTGGGCGTGTCCTATATGGGAGGTATCTATAACAAATTCGAAGACGATGGGATCATCGTGGATGAAAAAAGGAGATTGGATGTTTTCGCGCTGGACTTCAACACGGTCATACCCCGGATTCAAACCTATATCGTCGCCGAATGGGCTTGGGTGAACATCGATATCGCCGACACTTACAGTAAGCAATACGGAGATAAACAACACGGCGGCTTTATGGACATCGTTCAGCCGGTGCTCCGAAAAAACCTTCTCGGATTCACTAATACCGTAATCAGTGCCGCATGCCGGCTGGAGTATGTCGACTGGAATGTTGGAACCTTCAGGGAAACGGGAACAAAGATCGGCGACACCGCCTGGGCTATTGTACCTGGGCTGAGTTATCGCCCCACTTCACAGACCGTCATCCGGATTAACTACCGTCGCCAATGGCAGAAAGATTTCCTTGGCAATCCTGCATCGCGGACAGCGGGAATTCAATTCGGAATTTCAAGCTATTTCTGAATCGTGAGGTGTTAATACTGGGCCAGCTGTTTCTTCAGCAATGTAAACAGTACCTCGTTTCCGTCCTGGCGATAAGCCGAAAGGTTGGCGGTAAAGGTTCCCAGGTCGTATAAGAACGCCTTGACCGAATCAGCCTCAAGATTTTCAAAGTGCCTGCCGTACCCAAGCTTTTGGATATACGCTGCATTCATAAATTGTTCGAACTGGTTTTTCAATGGGAAGGAATAAACAGGTTTCTTCAGGTAGACCGCTTCCGAAATAAAGGAAAAACCACCGTTGGAAATAACGGCCTTCGCGCTGGCGAGATCATCGACGAAACCTTGCTCGCTAAATGTTTTGAAAATGACATTTCTATCCTGTTCGTCTTTGTTAAATCCATAGACAAAAAACTTTAAGTCTGGAATTTGATGCAACACCTGTTTAATTCCTGACAAGGAACTTGATGTCTGGTAAACCAGCACATGATCGCCGGAGCTGACGACGGCGGCCTGTATCGCATCCCGCACAATCGGAGGAACGATGGTGGTATTCTTCTTTTTTACGGCTGCCGGAAAAAAACTGGAAATATAATAATGTCGGCATCCCGGGACCTTTGCCCGCACAATGGTCTTCGCCAGTTTGTAGTTGCGTTTTTCTTCATCCGGTATCGCGATGTCCAGTACGCAACGGTCCATCACCTGCATGTTGTCGATACTGATCAGGGGAAGCCGGTGTTGTTTCGCGAAGAAATACGTGAAGGATTCAAAATCGCTTATGACAACGTCCGGCTTAAAACTATGGTCGATGAGCAGATACTTTGAAAAATTGTGTAAAAGATTGGACGGCGCAGATTTCAGGTTGAGCAGAAATGTTCCTAATGCAGACACCTGTGCGTTCCTGTAAGCGAAATGGAGGCCTTTGATCTCATGAACGCGACCCGGAAAGGATTTTGCCAGAAACTGGTATGCTCTTGAGCTCGAGACAACCTGAACGTTATGCGCTTTCAGCAGGTGACCGATCACCACTTTACTCCGGGTAGCGTGCCCCATGCCTTCACCAGGCACACCGTATAGAATGTTCATGCAACAGGTTTTTTAGGAACAATTATATTTCGCATCTTTTTAATACTTAATATAATAAAGGAAACGGTCAGGCCCATGGCGGAACCAACGCTGACGTCCAGTGGCGAGTGTGCGCCCACCGCGACCCTGGACAACGCCACGAGCAGCGCCCAGGCAAATGGAATAACACACAGGTACTTCAGTCCTCTGCTGGGGCTTTGAAAAATACCAAAAGCCAGGATACCTGCTAACAGGAAAGCGTTGAAAGAATGGCCGGAAGGAAATGAATAGCCAGCCTCCTCAACCCAGTGATCCAGGATACGCTGATCAATTTCCCTGAAATTCACCGTGTCGGCGGCGAGTATGTTTTTGAAAAAGACCTTTCTGCTTTCCGTTGGCAAGGTGTACAGGGAATCGAGGCTTACCGCCGAGTTCGTACGTTTAATAATATAGGTATGACTGGGTCTGGCAAACCCGGCTGCCGGCTTTACGACGTGTTCGTTCAGGAACGCAAATGCCGACAACAACAGGCAAAGTCCACCGAAAGACTGAAGGAATACCAGCATCCGTTTCTTCGTACTTTTAAAGGGTACGGCGAACAACGCGGAGGTGACCACCACAATTCCAAGTGTTCCGAACTTCCCGGCCGACTGCGTGACCCAGTATGCGAACGCACACCATAAGCTATCCCGGGAGCAGGCGGTAAATTCCGGGTAAAAAAACCAGACTATGCACAACAAAAGGGCATAGACTGCAATCGATATTTTCAGAAGCGTTTTGATACGTCGGGGATTACCTCCTGCAAATTAAGGCAAGCCAGGGAATTAAGCTACAATCGTCGCCGACACGGCGGACCGGCCCGGAGATCACAGGGCTTTCACTACGCGAAATGGAAACATCAGGATTGCTCCGATGAATTTAAATACAACTTCCAGTGTGAACCCGACAATCCGGAAGGGTAAGAGGATCAACCATACCAGTGGAAACAAAAGTAAGATCACAAGCGCCAGGGGCCAGCACATGACAAATAATATACACCATAGGATAAGGGCGACGAGTGTCTTCATGGTTCAGCAAATTTCCGTTGGTAATACAAAACACCGACCAGGTTACTAATGCGGTGATTTAAAGGGAATTAAAAATATTGCAGTCATCCGCGTATTCGGAATTGTACACCCCACTGCCCAAAAGTGTACACCGCCACGTCGTCGCTAATCCGTTTTCATGATGTACCCCACACCGCGAATGTTCTCGATCCGCAGTCCGGAATCGGCGCTAAGGTATTTCCGAAGTTTCGATACAAACACATCCATGCTCCGGGCCACGAAGAAACCGTCTTCCTCCCACACCGTTTTGAGGAAAATATCTCTTTCTATCAGTTTCCCCGCGTGTCTGAAAAACATCTGGAGCAGTTTTGACTCCTTGTAGGTGAGGCGTGTAATTACACCGTTAGCATCCAATAGGAGGTTATGTATGTCCAGTGTGGAATTCCCCGCTTTTAACAGGGCATTGCTGTCCGTGCTCACATTCTGGCTATGGGAACGTTTGAAGATAGCCTCGATACGATACTTGAACTCCTCGATACTAAAGGGCTTGCAGACGTAGTCGTCGCAGCCCGTTTGAAATCCGCGGATACGGTCTTCTGTCTGGTTTTTTGCCGTGAGAAATACGATCGGTACGTGCTGGTTGTATTTTCTTATCTCGCGGGCGAGGTCATATCCATCCCTTTCCGGTAGCATGATATCAAGAATACAGAGATCGAAGGAATGACTGTGGAAAGCTGACAAACCTTTCTCGCCATCCCTGTATAAATGAACCTTCCACCCGGAAGTATCCAGTGTATCCTTGATCAAAAAGCCAAGGCTTTCGTCGTCCTCAACCAGCATGATCTGCCTGGAGTCTTTCATACTTTGGGTAGAATAATTCTTACCTGTGTTCCCTTGTTCAACTCGCTGAAGAGGCTGATCCGTCCGCGGTGCGAACGAACAACATTTTTTACAAAATTCAACCCGAGACCAAAACCTTTCACATTATGAACATCACCGGAACGGACACGGAAAAATTTTTCAAAAACCCGGGACCTCATATTTGAAGGAATACCTATCCCCTGATCGAGTATATCGATAGTCACACGTTCGCCTTCCTCTTTTGTTACAACTTTGATTTGCGGCTGGTTCCTGGAGTATTTTTCGGCATTGTCTATAATATTAATGATTGCCTGTCCCAGCAGCTCCCGGTCTGCCAGGATACTGGGATCGCTTGCGTCAAGTTGCAGCTGGATACTTCCATTACGCTGTTGAACTTTGAGCTGAAATGCATCCGCACAATCTGCCAGCAGTTGATGGATATCCACTATTTCCAGTGCGGGCTTATTTACCTGGCCGGCAGATGAACCCAACAACACCTGGTCGATTTTTCCGCGAAGCTTTTCATTCTCCTTTAAAAGTATATCCACGTATACCTTCAGATTGTCTCCGTCGGCAATCCGGTTCGAAATAATTTCACCGGCAATCTTAATGTTCGTCACGGGAGTTTTAAACTCATGTGTCATGTTCGTGATAAAGTCGTTCTTCAGTGAAGCAAATTTTCTCTCCCTGAGCAGGGAATAAATTGCATACGCGAAAAAACCCGTCATGAGCACCAGCACGAACGTTGAGAATATCCAGATATCAAGCCTTGCGGCGATGTAGCTTTGCTTTCCGGGAAAGTAGACTGCAAAGTTTTTTACTACTTCCCTTCCGCCGGGCGCGGACAATACTTCCCCTACATCAGTCTTTTTTGTGGCATGTACATAGTTACCATACACCAGCGTATCATCGTCGGCATTGTAGACGCCCAGCTCATAGTCTACATTCAGGCTTCGTAGGGACAGTTCTTTCTTCAGGAGGCTGTCCAGGTGTTTATCGTCCAGCTCACTTTCAGTAGCAACAAAAAAGAAATTTGACGACAATTTTTTCACCTCCGTATCCCTTGAAACAGAGTCGGCCACTTTCCGCAGCGCAACCTGAACGCTGTGATCGAACTGTTGCTGCTGTGCATCAAATGCCTTTTTAAACCAGTAAACCTGAAGGGTCATTAGTCCTGTCAGTACAACAGTACCCAGAACGATTATTTGTCTCAAATGCCGATTGTTCATAAACTAAAATTAAGACTTTAAGGACACCGCCAACAACGCCATCATGCTTTTAACACTCCGTTAACACTTCTTTACACTTGTTAACGTGTCACGGACAGAAAAGCTGCAAGCTTTGGGGCTCCTCGCCATCAAAATCGACAATACACCGTATGAAGACTGTCTCACCCTTGCTACCTGTGTTTTCCCGTAAGGATTATTTTTTCTTCGTCTCCGGGTTGACGTTTATTATCGCCGGCTATTGTTGCATGGCCTTTGACACCGCGGACAACGGGTTTGGAATCCCGACCCTGTGGATCGCACCACCTTTGCTGCTGGCTGGTTTTTTTCTCCCGGTCATCGGAATAGTCGGCGTGAATCACCTCGCCACGATCGCGCCGATCCGGCGGATAAAAAGCAACTGGAAAAAACACGTTGCCGCCTGGGCTGCCTTTGCTATCTCTTTCCTGGTTTATATCATCACAGTGGAGCCCACTGCCAGCCTCTGGGACTGCTCGGAATTTATCGCATCAGCTTATAAGCTGCAGGTGCCGCATACACCGGGTACACCCCTGTCGTTACTCATCGGTCGTTTGTTCACGGTCATTTCATTCGGCGATGTAAGCCGCGTCGCCTGGAGCCTGAATGTGATGAGCGCATTCTTTTCCGCATCGTCGATTTTCCTTCTTTATCACATTATCCATTACCTGGGCGAAAAATGTTTACACCTGCAGGGGAAACAATCGTCTTTGCCATTAAGCCTCGCGTCGTTCAGCGGGAGCCTCACCTTCGCTTTTACCGATACTTTCTGGTTCTCCGCCGTTGAAGCGGAAGCATATGGTCCCGCTTGTTTTTTCCTGTTGCTGATCGTCTGGCTGATCCTTATCGGAAAGGACCAAGAGGCACCACTACGCGGAAGGTTCCTGGTACTGATATTCTACATATCCGGACTGGCTTATTGCATTCATCCCATGTGCCTGCTGGCATTACCCCTGTTGCCGCTTTTATGGTTTGCCCGGACAATGTCAATGAGAAGCGTTATCGTTCTTTCGTCTGCGGGGCTCGTCCTTGTGTTTCTAATCAACAGGCTGATAGCGATCGGGGTTTTTGAACTGGCCTTCTCTTTCGATCTTTTTTTTGTGAACAACTTCAACTTGCCGTTTTACTCCGGTGCTTTTATACTCCTGATCGTTGCCGCTTCCCTGATTGTATTTTTGTTAAAAAAAACAGCGGCCGCCACGCCTTATGTATGGTGTGTTGTATTCCTTATAATGGGATTCAGTCCGTATGCGCTACTATTCATCCGATCGAACCACAATCCGCCGATCGATGAAACAAATCCGGAAAACCTGGCCATGATAAAAGCTTATATGAACCGGGAATCCTACGGCTCAAGCCCGTTGCTCTATGGTCCGTATTTCGATGCACAGATAGAAGCGGTGAAGATCAGGAAAACCGTCTATCACAAGAGTACGTCGGGCTATGCGATGTCCGGAACAATACCGGAATATGTTTATGACGCGTCAAGGAAAACGATCCTGCCGAGATTATACAGTAACGATGAAGATCACATCGAATCGTACAGGCGCTGGACCGGCTTACGTAAAAACGATAAACCACATTTCTCCGATAACCTCGAGTTCCTGTTCCATTATCAGCTGGGGCATATGTACTTCCGTTACTTCCTGTGGAATTTTGCAGGAAGGGAAGGCGACGTACAAAACAGCGGGTGGCTGAAACCATGGAACCCGCGAGGTACTCCCGCGAACATTACTCAGAACATCCCGGCACGGAATCAATACTGGATGCTGCCATTGCTGGTCGGGATCACCGGTATGATATTTCAATACAAACGCGACCGTAAAGGCTTTGCCGCAGTCGCTATTTTATTTCTGGTGACAGGCGTAATCCTGGCGCTCTATCTCAATTCAACACCCAATGAACCGAGAGAAAGGGATTACATCTATGTCGGTTCTTACCTGGCATTCTCCATTTGGATGGGTCTGGGATTTTTTGCCCTTTTGAATTTCACACGGAGGAAAAACGGATTTCTGATTCCTGGTATTGTCGCCAGCATTGCTCTCCCCGCCTGGATGCTGTACGAAAACTACAACGACCACAACCGCTCGGGCCGAACATTCCAGGTAGACCATGCACGCAACGTGCTCAGCAGCTGCGCCCCGAATTCCATTCTGTTCACCGGCGGTGATAACGACACTTTTCCGTTGTGGTATCTTCAGGAAGTGGAAGGATACCGAACGGACATCCGTGTCGTTGTGCTCAGTTATTTTAATACAGACTGGTATGTCAACCAACTGCGCAAACGGTATTACGATTCAGATTCATTTTCCCTTACATTGGACCAGAAGGACTATCGCCAATACGGAGCGAACGATGTCTTGTACATCCAGGAAAGTATCAAGGAGGGAATCGACGTCCGTAAATACATCCAGCTTCTGAAGGAAGAGCATAAGGCGCTGACCATGTATTCAGGTACAGGTGATGCCTACCATATTCTCCCTTCCCGCACATTAAAATTGAAAGCGTCAGGGTATCGCGTATCCAACGGCTTCACCTCATTGTCACAACAGGGTGCCGATAGCACAGAAGCCGAAATGACAATCCGCGTGAGCGGTAACTACCTTCAGAAGAATGCATTGGCCGTGCTCGACCTGATGGTAAGCAACAACTGGCAACGGCCGATCTATTTTAACTTCACTTCCCTTAATACCGTGGGGTTGGATCTGAACGCCTATGTAGTACAGGAAGGAAATGTATACCGACTACACCCCGTAAAGAACAACGAGAATGATATTACCGCCGATACCGGATTGATGTATTCAAATCTTATTGAGAAAGCAGATTATTCCAACCTGGCCGACAGCAGCATTTACTTTAATTATGAAGACTACCAGGCCAGGATGATTGCGCCATTACGACAGTCCTTCAACACACTGGCTGCGGCATGTCTTCTTAAAGGAGATGTTGAAATGGCGGAAAAGGTCCTGCTTTTTGCAGTGGAAAAACTGTACCCCGGACACCTTCAGCCTTCCTATACAAACCTTCAGGCTGCGGAGATGTTCCGTTCACTCGGGCGCACGGACGTGGCAAAATCGCTTTGTTCAACGTTGTTCGATTTCCACTACGAACAGTTGCGCACTGAATTGAACGAACGTCATACGATCGACCGACTGGATGCATACCTCGCCGAACAATCCGCTGCGTTGCTCAATGAGTTGGGAGACAACACAAACATGCGCAAATTTGAAGGCCTGGGACTTCAATAATCTCCGGGTGTCAGGCGGTTCGTAAGCGGAGAAGATTGAATCGGTCCATCCTGATACCTGTTCTTACACGAATTTCCGTCGCCTCATCTCCAATGTGATCAGCGGCTACTGCCTGACCTGGCAATTTATTAGTTTCGTGACGTTACCCGAGCAGGCTTATCCTTGTAATACCATGAAACAATCCCGCAGAGATTTTATCCGGAGAGGCGCATCCGTGTCGGCCCTTTCCACGCTTGATCTGATGCATCCGTCCGTATCTCCTGTGCGATATGCCCAAGACGCCAGTATAGATTTATGCCTGGCGTACTTCTACGGAATTCAGGAACGTAAAATCCAGCTTTCAAAACAAATGGGTGTAACAGGAGTTGTGTCACCTTCAAATCCCGGAATCGCCGGACTCCGTGACACGAAGCCCTGGACGCTGGAAGCGTTAACAGCGGTTAAAGCAGCTTACGGCGAACGAGGTATGCAATGGAAAGTATTGGAAGGAACACCTCCACTGGATAAAGTAAAACTCGGTATCAGCGGGAGAGATGAAGAAATCGAGAACTTCATCACGCTTATGATGAACATGAACAAGATCGGCGTTGATATCATCTGTTATAACTGGATGCCAGTGATCAGCTGGGCGCGAACGGATTTTGAAAGGAAAGGACGCGGTGGCGCTCTGGTGACGGCGTTTGACTACGAAACGATCAAAGATCAGCCGCTCACGGAATTCGGAGAAGTATCGGAGGAGAGAATGTGGAAGAACATAGAGTATTTTCTGAAAGCGGTTGTTCCCGCGGCGGAAAAATACGGGATCAAACTAGCCCTTCACCCCGACGATCCCCCTGTTCCTAAAATAAGAGGCATCGCCCGGATCATGCGGAACGCCGATGCTTTTAAAAAACTTATCGAACTTTATCCCAGCCCGAACAACGGCCTCACACTGTGTCAGGGAACATTTGCAACCATGGGAGAGGATATCCCGGCCGTGATCAAATACTTCGGAGAACGAGATAAGATTTTCTTCGTACACTTCCGCGATATCCGGGGTAATAAGTGGAATTTCGAGGAAACCTTTCACGACGAAGGTCAGACCGATATGTACAAAGCCATGAAGGGATATTATGAAATCGGGTTTAAGGGTCCGATGAGACCAGACCATGTCCCAACCGTTGCGGGTGACAGTAACGAACATCCCGGTTACAGTGAGCTGGGTACGCTGTTCGCAATCGGCTACATAAAAGGACTTATCGAAGGCGCATCAAAGGAGATCCGATCGTAAGAACAATGATATCCGCCCGGTGTTGCCCGGAGCGGATACCATTAACAAGGCTAGATCATTCCGTGATCATGAGGCATCACATCCGGGATCTCTTGTTCAACACTCCAGTGCTCTGCGATTTTGCGGTCCAGTACTCTAAATACATCATAAAATACGAAGGGCCTGCTATCCTTGCTTCCTTCTGATTGCGCTACCACTAGGTCGCCCTCGCCTAATACCCGGTGTATCATTGTTATTGACCGCATAGAACGATCAAGGTATCGATCTATGCGCCCTGTCGTTTCTATAATTTCACTGCAGTGCTCTCTGTAGTCATCCGACACAACCCCGCTTCGGTCCGTTGATTGCAAAAACCGGTGAACTATCCGTTTGTTCTCACTTGTAAGCTCAACGCCGGTAAGATCCGTATCGGCCTCCTTATGTTGTATCTGAGGCGGCGCCGCGTCGGTGTCTTCCTGAACAGCGTCCCAGTGCTCGACAATCATTCCTTCCTCAAGTCTGAAAATATCAATAACCTTCCTCTTAACACCCATAAATTCAAACTGCAGGTGAACCATTACATGATTATTGTCTTCCACGGCTTGAAGGATTGGTGATTTTGTCTCCGCCGACCGCGGAAGCGTCTTTAAGAATTCAATCGCTTCAAGCAATCCCGGCTTGCCCGCCTTTAACGACGGGGAGTGTTGAATGTACCGGTCGCTGATATAAACGTCGATCAACCTACTTTCACGGTCGCGAACAACACGTTTATAAAATTCCAGTATGATTTGTTTATTCGTTTTATTTTTCATTGTTCATGATTTGAAACATGTACTTTCCGGCTGGAGCCAATTGATGAACGAAATTTCGCCTCAAGACGGACTACATGGCTTTGGTTATAAGGATATTTTTTGATGGTGATCAAAGCGATCACTTCCCGATAGAAAGGATTTTTTCGATCGGTTCAGGAAAACGGAATCCCGCTTTTGATATGTAGGGTCGTAAAGATGTGGTAAAAATAAACAAATAATTGAATTCTCTAGGCAGACTCCATTTCATTCGGGTTCGGTTCTGTCTGTGGAATTGATGCCGGTCTTCTTTTCGCCCGGATCAGGATAACGATTCCAAAGATGACGAATGGGATACTGAGCAGCTGACCCATGTTTAAGATCATATCATTTTCAAATGATACCTGGTTGATCTTGAAGAACTCGTCAATAAAGCGCAGGGTAAAAAGGATGATGAGGAACCAGGCGGTGAGGACACCCTCCCTGATGGTGGTCCGTCTTGTGCTCCAGACCCGGAACAGCAACGCAAAAAGAATAAAACAATATATGCCTTCATAAAGCTGGGCAGGATGCCGCGGCAGGTTGTCGATGCTGGTGAATACAAATCCCCATGGCATAGATGTCGGCAACCCGGCCATTTCCGAGTTCATCAAATTGCCGACCCGGATCAATCCGCCGATCAATGCCGCGACAATCACAAGGCGGTCGACTATCCAGAGGTAACTGACATGCGTTTGACGGGCAAAAAAATATAAAGCAATGGGAACTACAATAGCGGCACCGTGGCTTGCAAGGCCACCTTCCCAAACTCTCAAAATGCTGATGGGGTCGCTGAAATACGCTACCGGGTCGTAAAAGATAACGTGACCGAGCCGCGCACCCACGATGGCGGCTACAACCATGTAAATTGTTAGGGTCTCTATTTCATCCCGCGGTCGTCCTTCCTTTTTATAGATGTAATACATCACTTGCTGGCTCAACAGAAACCCGAAAGCCCAGGCTAACCCGTACCAACGTACCGGATGATTCAAAACAGGGATGACAAAAATATCGGGGTTCACATCCCAGATGATAACACTTAATGCCGTGTAGCCCATGGCCAAATGTAAACGGATTTTTTATAAAGACCGCTGGGCAGAAAGCATTTCGCGAAATAGATTACGCAACGGATTACATGAACGATGTTTCTATTCGTCCTTCAGACATTGTGCCGGGTTAATCATAGCCGCCCTGATCGCCTGGGATCCCACGGTCAGCCATGCAATAACAAGCGCCAGCAGACCCGTACCGGCGAAGTACCACCAATGGAGCTCAATCTTAAAAACAAAACCACTTAGCCAGTAGCTTGCAATCACATACCCGACAGGCAAAGCGATCACGATCGCTATCAATACGATTTTTGTAAACTCCGACGATAAGAGGTAGACAATACCCAGTTCACTCGAACCCAGTACCTTTCTGATCCCGATCTCTTTACTTCTCCGTTCGGCCGTGAATGCCGCCAGGGCAAACAAACCCAGGCAGGAAATAACGATCGCCAGTCCGGCGAAGTACCTGGATAAAACGGATACCCTGCGTTCGGCGAGGTACTGTGCCTGAAAATCCTGATCCAGGAATTTAAAGTTGAAGACGAAACCCGAATTGAATTTTTCAAATACTTTCTGAACCTTGCTTATCGTCTCCTGCTCCGCTCCGGCTTTGATCTTAACAAGGATATTGTTCGTATACTCCGGTTCCAGGCGGAAAAGAAAAGGCTTTACGGTTTCATGAAGGGATTCTACGTGAAAGTTCTTTACAATGCCGACGATCTTCCGCTCCACATCCCAGATCCTGACAACTTTTCCGATTGGGTCGCGGATACCCATTGCCTCGATCGCGGCCTCATTAAATATAACTTCAGCCGCGTCGGAACTTAGCTCCCGTGAGAAACTCCTGCCTTCCGCAATCTGTATATCCATGGTCTCAATCAATCCATAATTCACGCCAATGTTTTGAAAGTCGATATCCACATCCGGCTCACGTCCCTCCCATTGCAATCCTGATAACGTGCCGTAGTCCGCAATAATGCTGGCGTGGTCCATGCTGGCTGCGCTGACTACATCGGAAATGTTTCGTACCTCCGACAAAAGGGCTTCGCGGTTTGCCAGAATGTTTTCCAAACTTCCGGCCATCGGGAAACTGATTATATTATCCTTGTTGTATCCTAAATTTTTCGACTGTACAAAACTTATTTGCTGCTGCACGACCAAAACAGCGATCATGAAGATAATGGTTATAGCAAATTGAAATACAACGAGACCATTACGCGCCCATTGCTCCCCTACGGAGGTATGCAGTTTTCCTTTCAGCACCGCGGCCGGTCGGAAACCGGACAGGTAAAAAGCCGGATAACTCCCTGCGATGACACCGGTGGCGAGCGCAATCCCCACGATTGCACCGATAAAAGATGGCGTATAGTCCAGTGATAAAGACTTACCTGTAACCTGGCTGAACCCTGGAAGGACCAGGTCGACGATCAAGACGGCAATAACCAGCGCGAGCAGACTCATCAGGATGGATTCACCAAGGTACTGGGCGATCAATGTTCGCCTGTGCGCACCAATCGCTTTACGGATACCTACATCTTTTATCTTTCTTGCCGCTTTGGCAGTCGACAGGTTCATAAAATTTATACTTGCGATGAGCAGTATGAAACAGGCAATGATGGAAAACAGTCTCACGTATTCGATTCTGCCGCCCGCCTGCACGCCATTCTCGTAGCGGCCAAACAGGTAACGGTCGGAATAGCGCCTGGCGAACAATTTACTCTTCGGCGACTGTGTCTTGCTTTGCAAAAAAGCCGACAACTTCCGGTTAAAATCCGGAACATTCGTTCCCTTCCGGACAACGACAAAAGTCGACGGATCGCTGTTACCCCATTCTTTCAGGTGAGGATAACGTTCTAGTAACACATCGTAGCTAAGTAAAAAATCAAAACGTTCGGATGAATTTGAGGGAACATCTTCGAATACACCGCTGACCAGGTACGCCGTCTCCCGGTTCCATTCAATAGACTTTCCAACTGCCGCTTCCGGGTTGGTAAACAAGTCTGTGGCAAGAGACTTTGATATCACAATCAAACCTTTACCCGATAAAACATGGTCTTTGTTTCCAGCGAAAAGTTTGTATGAAAAAATATTGAAGTAGTCTTCGCTCGCGTACAGTCCCTCTGCCTGAATACTGTTTTCGCCTGCCGACAGCGTGACCTTACCTTCGTTAAAAGTTGTATAGGATGATGCCGCATATTCAACTTCCGGCATTTCTTCGGCAAGCGCGCTGGCCAGTATTCCGGGTGTTACTTCGGTGGTTCCGATTCTTCCTGAATTTTCATAGGTGACCATGATCTGGAAAAGGCGGGTATCCAGTTCATGAAAGCTGTCAAAATCGAGTTCATCTTTCGCCCACAGGAAAATAAGAAGGGCACAGGCCAGCCCGGTTGAAAGGCCGGTGAGGTTTATAAAAAATGTACTTTTAAACCGCCTGAAATTTCTGTAAAAAAGAAGGATGTTGTGCTGAAACATGGTTCATTCATTTAAACGTGGGTAACTGCATTTTCTTGATTGATAAAAGCCAGTGTGTGTATTATTCCGATGAATTTCATCATCGTGGTTATTCATTCCTCAAACATTTAGCGGGGTTTACGCGAGCAGCCTTAACGACCTGCATAGCTATCGTGATCCAGGCGATGAACAGGGCTATCGCTCCCGCGCAAACAAAATACCACCAATGAATATCTACCCTGAAAGCAAAGTTTCCGAGCCAGTTGGAAACCAGCAGGTAACTTATAGGTATCGAGAAGAAAAGTGAGAAGGCTACGACGCTTGTAAAATCCCGGCTCAGCGAATAGACGATATTGGTAACACTCGAGCCAAGAACCTTTCTTATTCCAATTTCCTTGGTCCGTCTTTCTGCCGTAAATGCGGCCAGACCAAACAAACCCAGGCAGGAAATAAAGATTGCCAGGGCTGCAAAATACCTGGACAAACTCGCAACCCGCTGTTCGCTGGAATACAGTCGCCGGTAGTCGTCGTCCATAAATTTAACGTCGAAAACCTGACCGGGGTAGTGGTTTTGATAGAGACTCCTTAGGCGCCGTAACGTCCCGGCTACCCCGCCAGCTTCCATCTTTACGGAAACGTTCGGCGCATACTCGATAGGCGCAACCAGGAGAATACAGGGCCGGATCGTTTCATACAAAGAGGCAAAGTGAAAGTCTTTCACAACACCAACTACCTGCCTTTCCTCCCCGCCGATCTTGATTTTCCGGCCAACGGCATCTTTCAGATCCATCATGCGAACCGCTGTTTCGTTTAAGATGACCTGATCATGTGAGCCGAAATCCTCGGCAAACGTACTCCCCTCTGCCATCGTCATGTCAAGCGTTTCCATAAATCCATAACACATCCAAAGGTTCGTGAAAAAGGTCGCGTCATCCGGATCTTTCCCCTCCCAGTGCACATCGCTTGTCCCACCTAACAGACCGCCTGGTACAAGCCTTCCACCACCTGCGTTCATCACGCCCGGTGTATTTTTAATCTCCCCGAGAAAAGACGAATTCATCCCCGGCGTCTCAAAATACACTACCGCGTCTCTTGTGAAGCCCAGGTTCTTTTCCTGAATGAACTTCATCTGTGAATTAACGACCAGGACTGTTACAATCAGAACAACAGATACGGCGAACTGAAATGCAACGAGGCCCCTGCGGGCGGCATGCTCGCCGGAAAATGCCGGAACCCTCCCCTTCAATACCTGAACGACCGGAAATCGTGATAAGTAAAATGCGGGATAACTCCCCGAAATAATTCCCGTAACCAGCCCGATGGCCAGTAGTGATGAAATCATTATCATGTCAAATCCCAGGCTTAGATTCTTCCCCGTAATGTGATTGAACTGCGTCATAAGAAGATCTGTAAACAGGATCGCGATAATTAGCCCCAGAAAGGACATCAGCAACGACTCAACCAGAAATTGCCGGATCAAGGTGCGTCGCCGCGCACCAAATGTTTTTTTAATACCGACTTCTCTCGCTTTTTGAAACGATTTCGCCGTTTGCAAATTCATAAAATTTATACAGGCGATCACCAGTATGAATATTCCGATGATAGCGAAGAGCCGTACATACTCGATCCGGCCCCCGGAAGGAACGCCGTTCTCATACTGCCCGTGGAGATAACGGTCTGAGTACCGTTGAAGAAATAATGTAGATTTCGAATCGGCGTCCTTAGACTTAATAAAGTCCCGGATTTCAGTTTCCCCCGAATGTATTCCTTCCTTTAAAAGAACATATGTCCGGGGCCCGTTATTGCTCCACCCGGTCGATGGGTTCACCTCCTCAAACTTTTCAAAACTCAATAAAATGTCAAAACGACTCGTCGCATCGGGGGGAAGAGATTCAAATACTCCTGAGATAAGGCCAGACACCTTTATATTTTGAGCATTCCATTCCAGCGATTTGCCCAAGGCATTTTCTGTCGAGGAAAACAACTTGAGGGCTAGTTCTTTTGAAATGACAACACCATTCTTATCGGACAACGCGTTTCGCCTGTCCCCGTGAATGAACACATACGGAAATACCTGAAAAAAATCCCTCGACACATACTGTCCCGCCGCTTTGAAATGCCTGTTACCGATGGAAATAATTCCCTTACTGCTATTAAAGCTTGGTGGTATTACAGCTGTCGAATATTCGATCGCGGGTATTTCCGCTTTCAACGCCTGGGCCAGGAGCCCGGGTGTTGCTTCCATGGTCTCAATTCCGTTTGAACCGTCCGTATTTTGAAGTACTTGAAAAATACGTTCATCGTCGCGCAGGAATTTGTCCACCCGTAATTCACTCATCACCCATAAATAGATCAGAAGAGCGGACGTCAGTCCCAGCGAAAGGCCTGTCAGGTTTATAAAAAAAGTGCTTTTAAACCTTCTGAAATTCCGGTAGAAAAGAATGATGTTGTGCTGAAACATAGTTCAATCGTTAAAATTAGCGCTAGTACATCGTCGCAAATAAGTGTACATACATCCAGACTACACATTTCTAAAAATCAATGTGTTGTGTCCTATACTGCCGTACCGATATTTTGCTATGATGCACTAGTTCATTTCTGTTTAAGGGAAGAAAGTCTGATTGTATGATCCCCAATAGATTTTACCCTTAACCTGGCATGCATCTACTCATCCTTTAAACATTTAGCGGGGCTGACGCGAGCAGCTTTGATAGCTTGTATACTGACGGTGAGCCATGCGATAACCAATGCAAGAACACCGGCTCCGATAAAGTACCACCAATGCAGTTCGATCCGGAATGCAAATCCTTCCAGCCAGCGCTTCGTGATAAAATAACTCAACGGTAATGCGATCACAATGGAAATAAAAACAGTCTTTGTGAACTCCCCGGACAACAAATAAAGTATTCCAAGAGAGCTCGACCCGAGAACCTTCCTGATCCCTATTTCCTTCATCCTCCGCTCCGCGGTAAATGCAGCCAGACCGAACAAACCGAGGCAGGAAATCAGGATGGCAAGTGCCGCAAAATATTTCGACAACGTCGACACTCTGCGTTCAGCTTCGTACTGCGTTTGATACTCCTGGTCGAGAAATTTGTAGTCAAAGGCAAAACCCGGATTAAAATTGTTGTAAAAGTGGCTTACGGTAGCAATTGTCTCTTTCTCTCTCCCGGGAAGAATCCTGATCATAATACGTTCGGCTTCAGCCGGAGCAAGCCGGAAGAACAAGGGTTTCACCTGCTCGTGTAGAGACTCAAAATGAAAATCCTCGGTTACACCGATAATTTTCAGATCCTTACCCCATAAATTAAATATTTTTCCGATCGGATCACCGAAGCCCATCACCCTGATAGCAGCCTTGTTAAAGATTATGGCGGATGTATCGCTGGCAAATTCCCTGGAAAAGGAACGACCTTCGCTCATTTTAATACCGAGGGTTTCGATCACATCATAGTTGCTATTCACAATTTCGAATGGAATAACGGCATCGGGATCTTTACCTTCCCAATTAAAATATCCAACTGTTGACGACTGAGTCCCTACGATCGTACGCGCAATGGAACTTGCCTGAGCGACTCCATCCAGCTTCTTTACTTCAGTCAGAAATGTTTCCAGATGCTCTGCCGCTTTGCCTTCGGGTTTAAAATAGATGATGTGTTCCTTATCATAACCCAGGTTTGTAGTCTGAACAAACTGGATCTGCTTGTAAATAACAAGTACGGAGACAATGAATACTACGGAGAGTGAAAATTGAAAAACAATCAAACTCCGTCTGAGGAAAAGTTCAAGCAGGGAACCGGTCTGGACTGCGAACTTTCCCCTCAGCACGATCGATGGGCTGAATTTGGAAAGATACAGAGCCGGATAACTGCCGGCAACAAGACCGGAAAACAAGGCGATAACGAGGGAAGCACCCACCAGTCGCGGAGTAGCGGTAAACTGAAGCTGCTTACCGGTGATCAGGTTGAATTGCGGAAGGAGCAGATCTGCACAAAGTACAGCGATAGACAGTGACAAAAAGGTCATGAGCATTGATTCCCCCAGGTAATGAAAAATCAGGTTTCTGCGGCTCGCTCCGATCGCCTTTTTTATTCCGACTTCCTTTATTCGCCGGGTAGCTTTGGCCGTTGATAAATTCATAAAGTTGATACAGGCAATAAGCAGGATAAAGATCCCGATGATGGAAAACAACCTGACGTATTCTATTCGCCCGCCAACCAACTGGCCGTTTGAATACTTCCCGTGCAGGTAATACTCTGAATAGGGCCTGATAAAAAGTGTTTGCGTTGCATCCTTCGATTTCCTTTTTATCAGATCGGCAATTTTTGCATTGACGTTTTCAACGTCCGTTTCCCCTTTCAAAAGTACAAACGTGTTACATCCGAAGTTTCCCCAATGAAGGCTCTCCTTGCCGACAATATCCTTATATACTTCAAAGGACATTAACGCGTCAAACTTCATCGACGAATGAGGCGGTATATCCCTGAAGACGCCAGACACATAGGCCACGTCCTTTCCATACGGAAACTGCCACTCAATAGTCTTACCCACGATGCCGTCAACGGTATTGAATAACGCTAACGCCTTTGATTCCGACAGGACGATCCCTTTTTTGTCCGACAGCACTTCCCTTCTGTTGCCCTGGATCAACGGGAAGGAAAACAGTTCGAAGAAATCCTTGTCCGCCAGCAGGGTCGCCGCTTTGATGTGCCGTTCATTCACAGAAAGTGTGAAGTCCACAGTACCTCCTATCGTCGCGACCGCGTACTCAACTTCCGGAACCTCTTCCTGGATTGCCTCTGCGAGTATTGCCTGCGTCGAAGGAGAAGTGTCGATGTTATCGTTTTGGCGATTGTTAACCATTACGCGATACAACCGACCTCCATTATTATGAAACCCGTCAACACTCAGCTCGTCGTTCACCCAGAGGTAAATGATCAGCGCACACGCTAATCCCGCCGATAAGCCGATGAGGTTGATGAGGAACGTGCTTTTGAAACGCCTGAAGTTCCTGTAGATAAGAAGAAGGTTGTGTTTGATCATGGCTGTTAATTGTGATAAGAGGTATACGAACCCGGTGCCAGTATTGAAATGCGCATAATCAGTGTGTTTCGGGCTGTTTTGAACCAGGTGATTGCTCTACTGCCCATCTATGGAAATAATGCTGTCCATATATGGGCAGTTGTTATGGTTTAGTCTCCGAAGCTCAATAAATTTAAATCCATTTATTTGAACATGACTAAGGCAACCGGAAACATACTTCTTGTCGATGATGATGAATTTGTTTTGTTATCGATCAAGCTGCTGCTGGAACCGCATTTTCAGTCGGTTACGACAACCCATAATCCCGAGCGGATCCCTTCGCTTTTTGACCGCGAAGCGTTTGATGTAGTGCTACTCGACATGAACTTCAGGCATGGTGATACAACCGGGAACCAGGGACTGTTCTGGCTAAGGAAAATTCTGGAGTTATCGCCCGAAACACAGGTTATACTGATGACCGCGTTCGCCGATATCGCGGTTGCCGTTGAATCGATAAAAGAAGGGGCCCTTGATTTTGTTGTGAAGCCATGGCAGAATGAAAAACTGCTCGCCACAGTAAAGACCGCAAATGTCGTGAGCCAGGAGAAACGAAAAGTGAAACAACTGCGGTCGCAGCAAAAATCACTTGCTTCGGCCTTAAATCAAAGGTATGACCCGATGATCGGTAGTTCGGAGGCGATTATGTCCATCAGAAAAAGTATAGCAAAAGTTGCCCCCACCGATGCGGAGATCCTGATCCTGGGGCAAAATGGAACCGGTAAGGAAGTGGTCGCGCGCGAGATCCACCGGAATTCCGGACGTGCGGACGGAATATTCTTAGCGGTCGATGTAGGCGCAATAAGCGAAACCCTGTTTGAAAGCGAACTGTTCGGGCACCGGAAAGGAGCATTTACCGATGCAAAGGAAGATCGGACAGGCCGGTTCGAAGCGGCATCCGGCGGGACAATATTCCTGGATGAGATTGGCAATCTCACGTTGCCGCTGCAGGCAAAACTACTTACCGTACTGCAGCACAAAAAGATTGTACGACTGGGGACGAATCAGCCTGTAGAACTTGATGTGAGGATCATCTCCGCTACAAATCGCGATCTTCGTCAGATGGTTAAAGAGGGTACATTCCGCGAAGATCTGCTCTATCGTATCAATACCGTGGAGATCACGCTCCCCCCGCTGCGTGACCGGCCGGCGGATATCCCTCTCCTCGCCGGACATTATGCGGAAAAATACAGCCAGAAATATCAAAAAGGTTATCTGAAACTCGCCGAGTCGGCCGAAAGGTATTTGACGGCTTACTCCTGGCCCGGAAACATCAGGGAGTTGCAACACGCGGTTGAGCGGGCGGTTATTATGTGCGAAAACCGTGAGCTCGCTGTCGAAGACTTCGGATCGCTGCAAAAGCAAAGCGAAGAATTCTCCTTTGAGAATTTCAACCTGGAAAAAATAGAAGCCTGGGCGATCCGGAAAGCAATCGCGAAACACGGAGGCAATATCAGCCACGCCGCGGGAGAACTGGGTTTATCCCGGGGTGCATTGTATCGAAGAATGGGAACCTATGGTATTTAAAAATTTCAGGCTTCAGGTTATCGCGCGTATCGTTTTACTCACACTTTGCCTGAGTACGCTCGCCTGGTGCATTGCACAGGGCCTGGCTTTGAGAAGTTTTTATCTGGCTGTCACGTCGATTACCCTGACCGTTGAAATGTTCTGGTATATCGACCGGTTTAACCGCGATGTCAAAACATTCATGCTCGGTCTTATTCAACGCGATTTTACCACAAATTATCAGGTACATGGAAAAGGTAAAAGTTTCGACGGGTTGTACGATATGCTTAATCTGATTTCCGAAGCCTTCGAAAAGATCAGCCTGGAAAAAGAAATACAACACCGTTATCTCGAATTATTGGTCGATCACATCCAGGTCGGTATCCTGAGCTATGATCGGAGCGAAAAAATACACCTTGCCAATAATGCCCTCAAAAAATTACTGCAACGCTCCGTCCTGATGCACATCGACGCACTTGGCACTATTGACGAAAATCTTGCTGCTGTCGTACGTCAACTCAAGACGGGTGAAACCAAACTTGTGAAGATCAGGATCGGTAAAGAACTGCTGCAGCTTTCAATACACGCTTCCGAGTTTAAACTGGATGATCAATACTTCAAGCTGGTTTCCATGCAGAATATTCACACGGAACTCGATGCGCGTGAAATGGAAGCCTGGCAAAAACTCATCCGGGTCATGACACACGAGATCATGAATTCCATCGCACCGATCACTTCGCTGAGTTCAACACTTCACGGACTTATCCGGCAACATCAGGCTTCAGGCAACCTAATTGAAAAACCAGTTCTTGACATCCTTGATCAGGGTCTTGAGGCGATCAAGCTCCGTAGTGAAGGTCTTCATTATTTCACGGAGGCGTACAGGAGTCTGACACGCATTCCACAACCGTCCTTCAGGTCTGCCAACGTTAAAGATATTTTCCAACGCGTCGTAGTTTTATTCGAGCAGGAACTGAAGGTGAAAGGTATCTCCGCGGAGGTGAATGTAGCGAGTCACGAGGTGATGATCGACCCCGAACTGATCGAGCAAGTCATAATCAACCTGCTCCGGAACTCAGTGGAAGCACTGGAAGGAACGATGACACCGGCTGTCCGAATGGATGCCACGAGACACGCCAACGGGAAAACGCTGCTGCAAATTTCGGACAACGGCGCCGGTATCAGTACCGAAATACTTGACAACATATTCATTCCTTTTTTCACCACGAAAAAGCACGGTTCCGGAATTGGTCTCGCACTGGCAAAACAAATTGTTCAGCTCCATCACGGGGAGATCACGGTGAACTCCGTTCCCGGAAAGGGTACAGAGTTTAATATTCTACTGTAGTTTGAGCTTCAGCAGCAATTCATGAACAGCGATGATTGCAACCAATATTCCGATCAGCACAACGGCAATCCTGATGAAACTAGAGTCTGACCGGTTTTTTTTCGAATGGTCCATGGGGCAAAATTAACTGCTTCCCCGTTCGTCGGCAATGGTATAATTGTACTAAAAGCCTGGTAGAATTGTACTAGAAAAAGTGTAAAACGAACGAGGTTGCACAACTGAACTCAGGTTTTCCCGTCGGAAGGAGCCTTTGAAAATTCAGTCTGTATATCATCTCCAGACTTCCAGGCAACGATCTTACCCTCGTCGACAAGGACACCGGCTACGAATCTGACCCGGTCGATCAGCTGGTCCGGATTCTTTTCATCGAGGGCGCGAGCGACTTCTGCTGGATCAAAAGTGCGCTCTGTTCCACGTTCTTCGGCTAACTTTAGAATAGTCTTCCGGATTTCCTCTGCAAAGACCATAATACTTGTTGCGTTTTTTTGTTAAACAGGCAGATTACCCATATGGTTCAGACAATGGGATCGTATGTTTTTTCGCGCAACCCGCCCTGATCATAAAGATGAACAAACTTTGGCGAAAATATCCTGACATTCGTTATGAACATAGTCCGCCGGCTATACTATTATTGCGTCATGAATGTCCGCCAATTTATAAATGACCAACCCGCTCCACAACGTGAGATCATGACGGTTTTGAGAAGCTGGGTTTTTGATCTGGGTCAGCATGTACAGGAAAAGATCAGCCATCAAATCCCCTATTTTTATTTCTTCGGTCCGCTATGTTATGTCAACCCGGTAAGCGACGGGATCGAATTCGGACTTTTGAAGGGTCATGAGCTTTCGGACGACCAGAAGATCCTGGAATCAAAGGGACGTAAACACGTCAGATCTGTCGCCTTTTCCAGTGTCGCAGAGTTGGAAGAAAACGAAGAGTTGATCCGACGGCTATTGAATGAAGCCGCCATCCTCAATGAATACCTCGATAAAAGAAGGAGAAAAAATAAATGAGCGAAACAGATCCTCTTCCGGACGACGAAGATGACGAACTGTTCGAACATCACCGGATCGTCGTCGACGCCAAACAAGGCCAGATCCGGATCGACAAGTTCCTGATGGCCCGCCTCCCCAATGTAACACGTACCAAGATCCAGGGCGGCATTGCCGAAGGATTCGTTAAAGTCAACGATCGTCCTGTCAAAGCCAACTATAAAGTACATCCCCAGGACACCATCACGATATCGATGCCCGAGCCACCACGGGATACGGAGGTGGTTCCCGAAAATATCCCGTTGAATATTGTCTTTGAAGATGCCCACCTGATGGTCATCAATAAGCCAGCTGGGATGGTTGTACATCCTGCCTATCAGAACTGGAGTGGTACATTGGTCAATGCGCTAGCTTACCATTTTCAGCACCTTCCGGAACTACCGGGAAATGACGGCCGGCCAGGTCTCGTTCACCGCATCGACAAAGATACGTCGGGCTTGCTGGTCATCGCAAAGGATGAAGCAACCCTTACCCACCTGGCAAAACAGTTTTTCCATCATACGATAGAACGCAAGTATTACGCACTTGTGTGGGGTGTCCCTGAACCACGAAGCGGTACAATAGATAAGAATGTCGGGCGGAGCCCCAAGGACAGGAGGATTACCACCGTCTTCCCCCTCGGGGATATGGGGCGTCACGCCATTACTCACTATACCGTACTGAAGGACTTACGTTACGTTTCTCTGGTTGAGTGTAAGCTGGAGACCGGACGGACGCACCAGATCAGAGCTCATATGAAATTTATTGGCCACCCGTTGTTTAACGATGCAACATACGGTGGTGACCAGGTTGTAAAAGGAACCGTTTTCTCCAAGTACAAACAGTTTGTTGAAAATTGTTTTAAGATCATTCCAAGGCAGGCGCTCCACGCAAAGTCCCTGGGATTTGTGCACCCGGTAACGAAGGAATTCTTACTGTTTGAATCCGACTTGCCCGATGATTTCAGGGACGCGGTTGAAAAGTGGGAAAATTATGTGAAGTATAGCTGACCTTCTGCCCGTAAGCAGGGCGTTGCGTCATGGCGAAGGATGAAAGGTCCGGTTGGTGAGTGAATACGCACCAGCTAACCTGTGAAGAAAGGTTCTTTATGCTGTCAGAATGCCGGCCTCACACGGCGGCCTTTTCCTAAAGCATGTCGAATCTCCTTCATAGCCTCCCGTTTGAACTTCTTGTAGGAAGCCTCATCCGGTGTTGTGTAGAGGAGTCCCTTGATGTACTCCAGTACTTTTTCCGCCTGAGTCTGGTTCAAAGAATTCAATGATTCCAGAATCTCATGTTTCTGATGGATTGATGTCATCGCAATTAGTGGTTGTTTGACATTACAAATAACGGAAATAAATATACTGGGGTTCAAGTGTTTACTAAGATATTAACGCTAAGACAACACACCCGTAATATTTCGGTTGACGACGGCCATTTCAAGCGGGCAAAACACATCCAAAACGTTACCTAACAATATGTTCAATCGTTTACAACGTATCCTTAATACGTGCCATTTCACCGCCAGATCATCAGACCGATATGTTGAATTGACAATAAACATCTCAGTTCGTACCTTTCAAACGTTACCAGCGATATTATGCGATATACCAGCCTGTTCACCCTTCTTACCTGTGCTGCTCTCATACCGGCACTTTTCTCCTGTACTAAAAGCGCTCCTCCTGCGGAACACTCAGCCGAAAGTTCACTGGCTGACCTGAAAGTTCACGACGGTCTGGAAGTGACTTTGTTTGCTTCTGAACCCATGTTCTCCAATCCGACCAACATCGCTATTGATGAACGGGGAAGGGTTTGGGTCTGTGAAGCCTATAACTACCGGAACCAGTACAATCCGAAAAACCCGGTTAAAAAGGAAGGCGATCGTATCATGATCCTGGAAGACACAGACGGCGATGGCAAAGCAGATAAAAGCAAAGTGTTTTACCAGGGAACAGATGTAAACTCGGCATTGGGTATTTCTCTTCTCGGAAACAAGGTCATCGTTTCGTGCAGTCCGAATGTATTTGTGTTCACTGATGATAACGGCGACGATGTCCCGGAGAAAAAGGAAATCTTCTTCCAGGGAATTCAGGGCCTGCAGCACGACCACGGGATGCATAGCTTCGTATTCGGCCCGGATGGCAAGCTGTATTTTAATTTTGGCAATGAAGGGAAATCGCTGCTGACAGCAGCCGGCGATACCGTGGTTGATGTACATGGATATAAGGTCGTGACGAACGGGAAACCCTTCCGCGAAGGCATGGTCATGCGCGCAGACGTCGATGGCTCTGATGTGGAAGTCCTGGGGAACAATTTCCGTAATAACTTCGAAGTCGCGGTAGACCCCTATGGAACACTCTGGCAATCTGACAACGACGATGACGGCAATAAAGGGACGAGGATCAACTACGTAATGGAATACGGCAACTTCGGCTACAAAGACGAAATGACCGGGGCCAGCTGGGGTGCGCGCAGGACGAATATCGAAAAAGAAATTCCCCTTCGTCACTGGCACTTAAACGATCCCGGCGTGGTTCCTAACGTCCTTCAAACCGGTGGAGGGTCTCCCTCGGGTATTACAGTCTACGAGGGTACACTGCTGCCTGAAGTGTTCCGCGGCCAGATGATCCATGCCGAACCGGGTAATAATGTTGTCAGGTCTTACCCGGTCGAGAATGCCGGCGCGGGATATAAAGCTTCGATTGTGAATATCCTTGAATCGCAAAAAGACCAGTGGTTCCGTCCCGTCGATGTGGCTATCGCTCCGGATGGCTCGCTGTTTATCGCTGACTGGTATGATCCCGGCGTGGGAGGCCACCAGGTAGGTGATGTTGACCGTGGCCGGATCTACCGGGTGGCTCCTGTGAAATCTGAATATAAGATATCCGCCCTCGATATCACCACAATTGACGGTGCCATCAAAGCCCTGACCAATCCGAATTCGGCTAATCGTTATCGCGGATGGAATGCGCTGGCGGCGGAGGCGGAAAAAGCCGAAGGCGATCTGCAAAAGCTCCTGATGTCAGGCAGTCAAAGAGAAAAAGCTCAGGCGCTCTGGCTGCTGGCACGCCTACCCGGAAAAGACGATTCCTATATCGATAAGGCTATAACCGATGCCGATCCGAACATCCGGATAACCGGTATCCGGATTGCACGTTCCCTGAACAAAGATATCCTTCCCATTATAAAAAAACTGGCGGGCGACTCATCCCCTCAGGTACGCCGGGAAGTCGCCATCGCGTTGCGCGGAAACACTTCGCAGGACGCGGCGGACATATGGACTGAACTGGCACTGCAATACGATGGAACAGACCGGTGGTACCTGGAAGCTCTCGGGATCAGCGCCTCCGGCAACTGGGATCTGTACTTCGACACCTGGAAAAAGAAAGTGGGAAAAGACTGGAACACGGCCGCTAACCGCGATATCGTTTGGCGAAGCAGAAGCAAGGACGCGATGCCACTGGTGGCGGAGTTAATACGATCCAGTGACGAAAAAGAAATGCTGCGCTATTACCGCGCTTTCGACTTTCAAACGCACCCTTCAAAGCAACAGATCCTGGCTCAGTTGGTGCAACAATCAACAGGCGACAAAGTGTTATACGCCCTGAAGCACATGGATGCAAGACAGTTAAAAATGACTGCCTCCATTACCGCCGCGCTGAATAATGTGCTGAAACAACAGCAGGGAAAAATTGAATTTGTAGAACTGGTTAACACATTCAATTTGCAGGATCGTTCGCAGGATTTGTTGAAACTCGCTTTGCAATATCCCGACAGTGCGGTAGCCAGGGAATCGGTAAGAACATTGCTCAACTGGGATAAGACCGCTCTCATCGGAGGTGTATTGGAAAAGGGAACAAAAGAAGAAGCCCTGGCCATTATCAAGGCGATGCGTTCTCATATGTACAATCCAAAGGCTATCGCGATGATGGAAAAAACCATGATGGACAGCACCCGGGATATGGAAGTACGGAAACTTTCCGTCAAGGCATTTGGCGGACCCTGGCAGGCTGAAGACCGGCTGCTGGCACTGGCAAAGGAGAACAGGATACCCCTTGACCTTCATACTGCGGCGGGCGGTGTATTTCAAACCGCCTGGCGCGCGAAGTTAAGGGACGAAGCTGCCGCCTATCTCAAACTTCCGGGCAGCAAAGAAGGATCTCCGCTGCCTTCCATTTCCGTCATGGCAGACAAACACGGCGATATCATTAAAGGTAAAGAAGTTTTCAAAACACTGTGCAGCAATTGCCACCAGGTGAATAACGAAGGTGTGAACTTCGGCCCTGAACTAAGCGAGATAGGAGACAAACTTTCCAAAGAGGCATTGTACAGTTCGATCCTGTTTCCGGATCAGGGTATAAGTTTTGGCTTCGAGGGTTACAGTTTCAAACTTAACGATGGCAGTATTACTGTAGGAAAAATTGCTTCCGAGACAGCGGAAAAAGTAGAGGTACAATATATGGGTAACCAGCAAACCGTTTTGAAATCCGACCTCGCATCCAGGACGAAGCTCGAAAGTTCACTGATGCCTTCCAATCTGCAGTCGTCCATGAGTGAGCAGGAACTGATAGATCTTGTTGAATACCTGGGCTCATTGAAAAAAGACGAGAGGCTCAGCAAAAAGTAGTGCGCAGGGCCGGCAGTACACTTGCCGGCCCTTTACGCGCAAACTTTAGTTCTTCTTTTTCTTCAGCAAATTCTGGATCTTTTTCTTCGCTTCTTCCTCCAGCGCCTTTTGAACATCTTCCTTCGTCGACGGAACCGCTGTCTTTGTAGTGTCCGCTACGTTGGTGGAATCGGTCTTTTTTCCTCCACCGAGAATATCTTTGACAATCGTTTCGGCATCCGTGCCTTTAACCGCTTTTTCGATGGCCTTCTTGCCTTCTTCTTTGGCAGCGGCAGTAACAGCTTCTTTGGCCTGCGCCTTTTGATCCTCCATCATTAATTTCGGAACAGGGCTGTTGTATTTTCCGCCCAGGCCGATCATAACGGGGATATTCCCGTTTGGATCATTCTTGCCACCGGTGTATTGCGCTATAAAACTGTTGTACTGGGCACCCAGTTTACCCGCGGGTACATCCATTTTAAGGGTATAATCAAGAGAGCCGTCCAGTCCCGTACTGCCGGCGACTGTAGTCTTGTAATTGCCGAACTTCACATCAAATGGCTTTACACCCAACCGCCCATTCTTGATGGACGCTGACATCAGAACATCCTTTAGCGTGACTTCGCTGGCATCATTCAGGCTTGTAAGCGACGTAATACCTGAAATCAATTTCGAGTCCTTTAACGCCGCCTGTGCGATCTTCACCAAACCGTCACCGTTAACGGTTGCCATATTGGGCATCATCGTCGGAAGCAGCTCCCCGCTGATCTTGAAGTCGGTTGAAAAATCACCCGTCACAAGCCCTGCGATCGGCGCATAGGTCTGAACGATCGATGACGTATGAGCCGCTTCCCGGATCGAAACTTTTTCAATCTTTAATCCGAAGTCATAACGGGGGTGTGCAAGGTCTTTTGTATTGTATGTTCCGTTCACGACGAACGTACCACCAAGCATATTGAAACGCAGCCCGCTCAGATTTGCAACACCGTCTTTCACGATAACATCACCGGATGCATTGGTCATGTTATAATCCATCATCTTGATCTGTTTTATCGACGACTTCAGAACAAAATCGATATTCTTCGGTACTTCGATAACGCCATAGCTGGCGGAATCACTTGACGTCGTCTCTTCTGTCTCCGTCATAAATTCATTCAGATCCAGCAGGTTCGAACTGAAGTTTACACTTCCCCGGATCGGCTGGTTTTCACCAAACACATATCCCAGGTAATTGGCGACAGACCCATTAACCCTGAAGTCGCTCTTACCTACTTTGCCATCCATCTGCTCAAGATCTATCTTCCTGGGATCAAAAACCATGGAAGCCTGAGACAAAGTAACTGCATAGGGTATGTCTGTCGCGGTGTATTTGAAATCGCTGAGCGATGCCGTGCCGCTCGTCGGAAGCCGGTCATACTTCTCCGCCTCCAGATCGGAATACTTGCCCTTGGTGACAATATCGGCCTTCACTTTACCGGCAAGTGTCATCCCCTCGATGGGAAATACCCTGGTGATCTTCTCCAGGTCGATCCCTCCTTTTGCCTTCAAATCCCAGGTGTAATCCTCCAGGTTTTGCAACGACAGGTCTGCTGTAAATTTTTCGCCATCCATCAACAGGGATAAATCCGTTACGTTGATTGTCGTTTCCGCCATTTTGCCGGAGGAATTTTTAACGGTTGAATTAAAATGCAGGTCCTGAAGCGGCAATGGAAATTCCGCCGACTTGACAAAACCGTTGGCAAGTGACATTCTTGCATCGATCGCGGGTATGGTACTCTTAAGGCTGTCGTAAATACCCTTCGCAGAAAGGTCAAGCTCATAATTTCCTTTCATCTCAAGTCCTTCCATCGGGAACATTTTTCCAAGTTCCGCAAGGTTCAACCTGGCCTTGATATTGGCATCGAGATTTGTAGGATACATTTTCGTGATCAGCGCCCTTGCGTCCACCGGGTTCGATCCGAAATCAAGGTGGAGTTTTTTCAGGTCGATGACCGTGTTATCGATCACCCCGTCCTTGTTATCCACCAGAAGATCCACGTTAATGTTGTTTATCGGTGTAGGCAGGTCGGGGTATTTAAACATAGCGTCCTTAACCAGGAGGTTGACATTAAATGCCGGCATTTGCTTATCGCTGTACGTTCCCTTCACAAATCCATTAAACGCAAGGTCACCTTTGGTTTCAATGTTCCCGAAACCCGACGAATACATCCCCGGGATCAGCGAGAGAAGGCTCTTGAAAGAATTGTCGGGACTTTTAAAGGATATATCCATTCCATAATCGGCTTCGTTCATTTTGAACCAACCGTCGAAACTCATGGCAAAGTCATTGATCTTTGCGGCGTTTTCCCTGAATGTATACTTGGTGTATTCCTCAGAGATAGACACGATCGCATCGATCTCAACACGTTTGTCTTCCAGGTACGTGTCTCCCCCATATCCGACTTTCAGGGTATCCGCCACAGTTTTGGTTTTGAGATCAAAAACATCCTGTGTAAAGTCACCGCTTCCCGAATGGTTAAGCCCTTTTAACTCCATCAGAAAAGGAATGGATCTGTCATCATAAACAACATTGCCATCCACGATCTCCCAATGATCGATACCAAACGAAAATTCCCCACCTTCTTCCGTCGTTGCTACCGTATCCGCTGAGGGTATGGCTATGTCGTAGTTAGCGCGTCCGTCTTCCAATACCTTGACATTTATCACGGGACGGATAAGGGAGATTCCCTTCAACCGCAGTTCGTCCCCAAACAGTATGTTCATCAGGTTGACTTCCACTTCGAACTTCTCCGTTGCAAACAGGATCTGACCTTCGAAGGGAGCTCTGTTCATGACCCCGAGATCGCTCATTTCCGCCGTCACATTCGGAAAATTTCTAAAGAGCGAAAGGTTGAACTTCGATACATCAAATACCACGTCCGCATTGACCGATCGCGCCAGCTCCTTGTCAATTGCCGCTTTGATATCGTCCTTAAATACAACGGGAATAATAAAGGCGGCGGCAAGAATGAGAAGGAGCAGTCCTCCCAACACAATAAAGGTCCATTTCAATGCTTTTTTCATAAGGCGATTTTTTCAATAACGATTTAAGCCCCAAAGTTACAAAAGGGAAGGCTAATACGGAGCAACGCGTTTAAAGTGAATCGCAGGGAAACCATTTAAAGACTATATCAATAGCCCGATAGGCCATGCCGTCAGTCTGGCTAGAAAAACTTCAGGAACCAATCCATGATTTTTTTCGACCACTTCGTATATGGGGGATGAAATGCCTTGATGGTGGTCAATCCGTTGCGCTGTTTGAGTACAGCCTTTTCGTTTGAAAACGCTAAAAATCCGTAGTGGCCATGGGATTTGCCCAATCCGCTGTTATTGACCCCGCCGAAAGGTAGGTGATGCTGCATGAACTGGATACCGCAGTCATTTATACAAACACCCCCGGCCGACGTCTCCCGGAGAATACGGACCTCATCCCGATTCTTCTGGGTAAAGAAATAAAGACCCAGAGGCTTCGGCTTGTGATTGATGATCGCTATAGCCTCGTCTAGATCGTGGTACGAAACGATGGGAAGTATAGGCCCAAAAATTTCCTGTTCCATCAACAGACTATCGGGCTTTACGTGGCTGAGAATCGTTGGGTGGATAAAACGGGTATCGGGATCCGACCTTCCGCCGAGTTCAAGCTTAGCGCCCCGTGAGACCGCGTCGTCAAGCAGGAGACTTAACCGCTGAAAGTGTTTATCGCTGACAATCCGGCAATAATGGGGGGAAGTTTCAAACGGGGAATCCTTTTCCGTAAAGAGGTTTTTTGTCTGCTGAATGATTTCCCGGATAAAGTGATCCCTGACCTTTTCATCGATTAAGATGTAATCGGGTGCCACACATGTCTGACCGTTGTTAAGGAATTTCGTGAAGGCGATCCGCTGTGCTGCCTCCCGGATCCGGGCGCTATCTGTTACGATGACCGGCGATTTACCCCCCAGTTCCAGGGTGACGGATGCGAGGTTATCGGATGCCGCCTTCATTACAAGTTTTCCAATCGCGGGGCTGCCCGTAAAAAAAATATGATCGAACGGAAGTTTTAGCAGTTGTCCTGCGACATCTGCGTCCCCTTCGAAAACGGAAACTACTTCACCTTCGAATAATACCTCTGCCATGGTTTTGATCACACCTGCAACATGCGGTGTGAGCTCCGACGGCTTGAGCACTACCGCATTTCCGGCGGCCAGGGCGGAAACCAGGGGACCTATACATAAACTGAAGGGGTAGTTCCAGGGTGAGATGATCAGGCAGACGCCCCGTGGCTCGTACTGAATGTGTGATCGCGTTCCGAGCAGGGGAAGTGGTGCGTCCACTTTTTTAACCGCAGACCACGCTTCTATGTTGTCCAATGCGTATTTGATCTCGGACAACACATAAAAGATCTCGATTCCGTCTACTTCGGTGGGGTTCTTGCGGAAGTCGGCATACATCGCGGCCTGGATCACGGGTCTGTTCTTATGGATCCAGCTGCGGAGGTTCCGCAGCCTTTCTATTCTCCGCCCAACGGGTTCCTGTCGCAACCGGGGAACGAAGTCACGGTGCTTTCTAAAGGCATTGGTTATCTCCTCCCGGATACCCGACATTTCTTCAGTCATAGCTTCAAGGTAATAAAAGGGGCCGAAAGACCTTTCAGACTCGTGTCCACCTTTTTGGCACTTCCAGGTCCAGGGCCGTAAAATGGTCATTTACCCTATTATATTACGTCTGGGTTACGTTTTCTTGTATTTTGTTATCCATATATTAAATTTGATAACATAAAATTAATATTCACGTAACATGAGGGCTTGCCTGGTAATTTTATTCTTCCTTCCCTTTCTGGCCCAAAGCCAGGATGTGAAGCGGGATGCGCCGGGCGGTTCCACGTTTGAGTATTACCTGGGCCTGTACAGCCGGGCCGACAATAGCCAGGTTTCCACCGGGGAACTTCTGGATTTTGTGGGTAAACTGGAAAAAAAGCGCTCATCTTTCAGCCGGACGGAAGATTTTATTGAATTCATCTTCAGGAAAACCCACCAGCGCTATCTGAAAAACTACGAGAGCTATGTTTCATTCGGACAAATGCTCAACAGCAACCGTTATAATTGCCTTACCGCGACAGCCCTGTACGCCCTTCTGCTGGACCATTTCGATATTGACTATAAAGTGATTGAAACAAACTATCACATCTTCCTGCTTGCCAATAATGGAGGATCCGAGATCCTGATAGAGGCGACCGATCCCGTTAACGGTTATGTCGCCAACCCGGTGGCTATTGAGGATCGGATCCGGGAATACAGGAAAAACACTATTCAGGAACTGAAGCAATCAAAGACGTACTACCGGTACAACTTCAACTTATACCACGAAGTGAACCTTGACGAGATATTAGGTCTCCTTCACTACAACAATGCCGTTGCCGCGTTCAATTCACAGAAACTTCCAGAGTCGATCCGGGAATTGAACAGATCCGTTGAATTATACTATTCTCCGAGGGTCGAAGAGTTTTCCCGTATTGTATTGCTGTCTGTGGTGGAGAGTGATCTGGATGCGTCTGCAAGGGAAAAGTGCCTGAAGGGTATTCAATCGCTGCGTAAAAAGCAATTCGTAGTAACTGCCAGCACCAATTAACTAGTGTTAAGTCACCATTATGATTTCGCATCCTTTGGCTTTTGTATTTAGCCCTGAAGGGGCGTAATAACCGTGTCGCTTACGACAATCAAACCTTAACTCAACACTAGTTCTCCAGGATCCGCATTTCAACCCGTCGGTTCATCCGGTGGGCTTCCGGTGTGTTTTCGCGTGAGATCGGTTGCGTTCCGCCAAATGCTTTCGTTTTGACCCTGTTCTTCGTCGTACCTCTTGAAACCAGGTATTGCTTGACAGCTTCGACACGTGCCTGCGAGAGCTTCATGTTCTCCTTTGCATCTCCCTGGTAGTCCGTATGTCCTTCCAGCTGAATCACCATCGACGCATTCTCCTTCATCATGTTGGCGACAAGATCCAACTCCGAATAAGATTCTTCACTGATTTTCGACCTTCCAACCTGGAAGATCAGGTTATCAAGCCGGATAACATTTCCCACGGAAAGCTTTTGCCCGTTGACATTAACGCCTTTTGTAAGTTCGATATGCTTAACAACCTTTTTATCTCCGTTGGCTTCGGCCGGATCAAGCATGTACTTGGCAACATCAAACCCCGGTGCTTCCACAACAATGGAATATTTCACCTGGTCGTACATGGGGAATGAATAAACATTATTGTTGAGGACGCCGATCTTGTTTCCATACGGAAGGCTTTGGTATGTGATCTTTGCTCTGACCGGTTCTTTTGTCAGCGCGTTCAGGATCTGACCTTCGGCGTAAATCAGACTGTCAGCATCCTGGCCTGAGGAAATAGCAGCGATGAAGAGAAGTGGTGTGAAAAGTTTAAAAAATTTTCTTCTCATATCAGGGGTATTATAATTTTAAGATTTTGAATTCAACCCTTCTGTTTCTTTTACGTCCTTCAGCCGTGTCGTTCGTATCAACAGGTGTAGTCTCGCCAAAGAAAAGTATGGTCATTCGCTCCTTACCAATGCTTTTTTCGTTCAGGTATTGAACGACCGAATTCGCCCGTTTCTGAGATAAGTTCATATTGTATTGATCAGGCCCGGCAGAATCGGTATGCCCGGAGATTTCGATTTCCATAGAAGGCTTTTCCTCCATCAACGTGGCGATACGGTCAAGCTCCGGGAAAGACTCCGGCCTTAACACTGCTTTGTCGAAATCAAAGAAAAGGTTGTTCAGCACGATAGAGACATTTTCCTCCAGGGTTGTCACGCCGATCGGATCGAGGTCAAAATCCTTTTCGATCGTCTGATCGGTAGTAATATCCCGGAGGTCAAGGTTTTGGTTTTCCGATAGTCGTTCGGTTGATTCCGCCCGCAGACCATATAATTCTCCCGCCGGTAGCCGGATTTCATATTCTCCTGTTTCCGGATTAGACTGCGATATTCCCAGCCCCTTGCCATCCGGTAAACGTTCGTAAATGATCTTCGCGCCCAGTGGTGTTCCCGTTGTCTTGTCGATAATTTTTCCCCTGACCGTAACCCATGGTTCGGGGCTTTTCACGATCGGTAACTTGATCCGGAAAATATCGGTGTTGGTTTCGCTCACACCCCTTGAATAATAGGCATGTTCGCTGGCGGCAGGTATATTAAAAAACAAATCCTCCAGAGGCGAGTTGATCTCGGGGCCGAGATTCTCGGGTTCAGACCAGTTCGTCCAGGTGTCGTCGAGTCGTTTTGTAACGTAGATATCGCTTCCTCCGTAACCGCTGAAACCATTTGATGAGAAGTAAAGGGTTTTATCGTCGGATGCCAGAAACGGAGCGGACTCTTCACCTGCGGTATTTACCACGTCGCCGAGGTTTAACGGTTCTTTCCAGGAACTGTCGGGCCTGATAAAGGTTACGTACAGATCGCGGTCACCGTATGAGTCTTCTCTTTCTACCGACATCAATAACGTCTGCCTGTTATCGGTAAGAAAGTAGTTAGCTTTCTCATTGTAGTTGTAGTCGTTGATAATGTTCAGGGCCTTTGGTGTACTCCATTCTCCGTTTACGTGCGCGCTGATCGAAACACCGGCCAGCATCTTGCCATTGGGCATGTACCGGTTTCCCAGCACCATGATCGCCGATTTCCCATCGGGGGTTACAGATTGAATGGTGTTGATAAAGTTAGGGCCTGCGTTATTGAACTTTGGTCCCATGTTCTGAGCAAGCTGCCAGTGCCCGGTAGCATCCAGTTCGGAATACCAGATATCTTCCTGATCCTTCACTCCACCGATATTTCCCGGGTGGTTTCTCCTGCTGAAATACAATGTCTTTCCGTCGGGCGATAGTAAAGGATGCAACTCGTCGTATTCACTGTTTACGTTCTTGTCGAGGGATTCGATGAGTATCCCGGATGCCAGTAATTGCATGATGGGGATGTCGGCGATGATCGGGTAGTTGGAGTCGGAGATAGCGACCGCATCGATCCCGAAATAGTCGGGTACCGCGGCTCCGTCGAATTCGATCTTAACCGCCGCGACCTTGTAGGGAGTAGTCTCCATAAACAGGTTGAGGATCCGGCCTTTCAACGGTACGGCCATTGGGTTAAATGTGTTGATTACATATTCTTTACCGGCCTCATCATATGCCAGCACCCTGAAAATCGCACTTGGATTATGTGATTCGGCTATTGCTATCTGGCGAATATTAATAGGGTTGGCGAAACCCAGTTTCAGGAATTCTTTACGCTTCGGCTTGTCCGGCGCCCACGCATTAGGACTTTGTCCGCCAGCCGGCATCACATTTGGCTTGCCTAACGCCTGATTCGCGGAATATTGCACAGGAGTCAGCTCTGATGAAAACTCGACCACCTTGGTCGCCCATTGTACAACCTGGGCTTTTGAGTAGTGTGATAAGACCGCTATCAAAAGAAGTGAAAGTAAAAAACGCTTCATGCAAAGCTTGATTTGAATTCAGTTTTAAACTTAACTAAAATAAATTAAAAATTCGGCTCAATAAACAGCCGTGTCCGATAAAAAAACAAAAGCAAGATACCGGTTGAAGCTTCCTTATTCCAGTGAGTGCTTATTAAACAATAAAAAGCCAACGTGAAGCAAGACCCCAAACTTGTTTTCGGCGTCTTCATAGTAGTTCATACTTAAACTCAACGGCCCTATTGGTGAATGGAAAACAAAACCGGCAGTTCCGGCGAAATATAATAGCCCTGTATCACTACTGACTTCCGCCTCCTGATCGCTGTTTTGCTCCAGGTGGGAGAACGGTTTGAACAGGTATCCTTCCAGCCGGAAGTCCAATTTGTTCCTGATCACGAAAACATTCCTGATTCCTCCCGCGGCGTAATCGAATGCACGATAATTCTGAAGGATCAGGGTCCGGCTATCCTGCATGGGTGTAAATGCCGGGGTATTGACGATGGTTCCAAAATAGTTCTGGAAAACCGGTTGATTGGAGATCACAACTTCGGCCATATATCCCGGGCGATACCATCCGCTTCCGAAATACTGTTCGGCATTCACCCGGAGCTTCAGCCAGTCATGATGAACACGCACAGGTTCTGTCCTGACTGAGGTGTTGCCCGGGATAAAGTTTTCCGTCAAGGAAAAATAGTCGGCAGTCAATCCAAAATTCCTGCCGCTGGAGGCATATTGCCTGCGGTTCAGATTATTGGTTGAAAAAATAAGGCTCGCTTTGTAACCGTTCAATTTAAGTTCATCCAGCCTGTCCGTGCTGATAAATACGTCTCCATTGATGTACCGGTCCTGGTTGTTAATGCCCTCGAAACCGACTACACCTTTAAACGAGTCCTTGATGGGCATTCCGATATGAACACCGTATTTTCTGTTGATGCGCCGAAGAACGGTCGGTATCACCGGTGTGGAGACCTGCTTCAGGATATCATCGTTATCCAGATAGTTCCATCCATCGAAAGAGACATACGGTTCGAGATAAAACTGGTAAGGGAAGTCCATCCTTACTTTCACCAGCGCCGACTTGTAGAAGTTACCTGTTTGAAATCCGACAGAGGCATGGGTAAGAATACGGTTAAAATAATAGAAGTTCAGTCCGAGGAAAACATTGCTGACATCTCTTGTTGCAATTACCCCGCCGAATCCTACCTGGAAATTCTGCTGAGGTCTCCGCGTAAGCTGCAGCGTAAAGTTCCGCGTGTTTCGATCGTACAAGATACCCGGGTACACATTGCTGAAGTACTCCTCCGACACCAGTTTAAAGAACCCGCTCTTGATATCGCTGTAGACAAATTTTCCCCCGGCGCGCCTGCTTTTGAAGATCGAACGGATGTATCCGCGTTGTTTTGAATTAAAGCTTTTGAAAGTCAGAGCGCCGAACGTATAGGGTACGCTTCTGCTCGTGAATTGATTGCGTCTTTCCGTCACTTCATCACACGTTTTTCGCAATGTGATCTTCGCTTTTATTTCATCCAGCTGACGCAGTGTCTGTACGTAGCCGCTATCGATGAGGCTTCTTACCCTGCCGAAATCAAAAGACGTAAATCCGCGCAGGTTGGGTTGAATGTAAATTCCGGTGGTCGGTATACGGGAAGGATCCGATTTGTCAAGCAATAGATAAAGCAGGGACTGAGAGATCAGTTTTTCGTCCCTGTCGTAGGGATATTCGTCGAAGATCTTGCTGGAGACATTCACACCAATGATTACATCCGGATTAAAATCCCGCTGGATCACGTCAACAGGGAAGTTATTATACACCCCTCCGTCGAACAGGTATTTTCCATCGACCCTTACCGGGTTATAAAAGAAGGGTACTGTCTGCGTCGCCCGAAGTGCATCACTCAGAGAACCTTTCGAAAGGATTTCCTCACGCTGAGTAAAAATATCGGCCGTTACTACCCGCAGCGGAACAAAAAGACTATCGAAGTTATTGTTTGAGATAACAGACGCCTGGGCCATCTTTTCGGCCAGCGCAAAATTCAGGGAAACATCGTTTGCTATACTGGAATTGAGCTGAAAATTAAAGGAGGAATCCAGCGCGAGATTCAGCTTCAGGAACTGAGGTGTCTCGTCGGCACGGTGGTAGTAATAATTGTAACCGGTTTCGGGCAGACCGTTGATCCACCGGAGAAATTGATCTGAAAGAACCATTTGTTCAATCTGGTTCGGACTCATTCCTGCGGCATAACAACCCCCGATGATTCCACCGATGGATGTGCCCACAACGTAGTCGATAGGTATCTCGTTTTCTTCCAGCGCCTTAAGTACACCCACGTGTGCGAGCCCTTTTGCCGCCCCTCCGCTCAGCACCAGTCCGACCTTCTGCCCATAGGACAAGGCAGAAAGAAATAACAAAAAAAGTATTACAACACAATTCTTCATGGAATGCAAAACGTACTATTCTTAACAAAAAAAGTTAATGAATATTACAAGATCCTTTGCGGCACTAAAAAAAAGATCTAAAGAGAGGCAATGGGTTGCTGTTGAACAGGGAATGGGATGACCTCCAGTTTTTTTACCAGGTCTTCTTTTACCTTGTCGAATGCCCCAAGATAATCCTTGTGAACGGGTTGAGATGGTGGAAGCTCTACTCTTAACGCATCTACCTGCACCCCATTTCTCCAGAAACGGTAGCAAAGATGAGGGCCTGTCGCCAGCCCTGTGCTTCCTACGTAACCAATCGTCTGGCCTTGTCGTACCTTGGTTCCGGCCCGTACACCATCCGCAATTCGCGACATATGGAGGTACTGGGTTGTATACGTGCCATTATGCCTGATTTTGACATAATTTCCATTGTTCGATTTGTATTGCGCTTCCTCGATGATTCCATCGCCGACACTTCGTATAGGGGTACCGGTTGGTGCTGCAAAGTCCGTCCCCAAATGCGCTTTCCATCGTTTTTGAACGGGGTGAAACCTGTTCATGGTATACCGTGAACTGATCCGGGTAAATTCGATCGGATACTTTAAAAGCGCCTTCCGGAGGCTATTTCCCTCCTCGTCAAAATAGTCCACACCTTCGCCCTGATCAAAAGGAAACGCATAGTACGGGCTGCCTGAATGTTCAAAATAAATTCCGTTGATTTGCTTAATCCCTACTGACACACCTTCAACCTGCGCTTCTTCATAAATAAGTTTAAACTTATCGCCCTTTTGAAGCCGTTGGAAATCGACCTGCCAGCCAAATATATCCACAAACTTGTTGGTCAGCTCGTGGGATATCCCGAGTTCTTCAATAGTCTCCGAAAGATTCGAACGGATCTCACCGGCAATACTTTTCTCCAGGATAACAACATCCTTCTTGCAGACATCCACCCAAAGTGTGTCCTCGAACCGGAACACAATGTAATCGATCAGGTTCGGCTCATACACCAGCACCTTCGCCGTTTTTAACGAGTCCTGATCGCATATCAATGTATACTTCTTGTTCGGGGCAATTTTCCGGACATCAAAAACATTCCGCGACAACTGCGAAACCTGATGAATGATATTAGCGGGTACATTGTACGCGGAAAGAATATCCCCGAGGCGCTCGTTGCGTTTGATCTTATCCTCTATAACCGTGTAATTGTCGACAACTATTCCGTAGACCAAATTGGGCTCCTTCACTTCCGCAACGTATGTGCTAAGCGTATCTAGCGAAACCTGATCCTCAATCAGAGGCGCCAGGTAAAATTTGTTTACGAGTATAACAACTGTTGCGAACAAGGCAACGATCAAAAATCCAAACCAGCGTTTTTGCATTTTACAATATTTAGCCGACAGACAATTAAAAAATGAACGGCAAGGTACAAAGTTTAAAAAATAAGGCCTAGGCCATGTAAGAATCCGCTCTTGATTTCAAATATAGAGGATAGTTTTAGATTTCAAAAGCCTCAAAATGAGGATATAAGGCATTAGTTGCTCAAAAATTACTTAAAAGCCGGCCAAACCGGATGTAACGATTGAAATGAAAATGAATCCATTCGCTTTCCCTGCCCTACCTGACAGCCAGTTCCTTGAATTTTTTGGACGCACCATCCAGGAATTTCACAAAGCCATCAACACTCTTGTCATAGCCATAGGGTGATACCAATACCCGTTCATCATTGCCCAAAAGCACGTAAAACGGCTGCGCGTTGTTGTTCAGGTTGGTGATCTGAAGATCGGCATTCTGTTTTCCGATCGTCTTCTTTATCTTTTTGTCGTATGTGGATTCATACCATTCCCCTTCGGGCAGTTCCGTCTTATCATCCACATACAGCGCCACGATCACAAAATCATTTTGCAACCGCTTCAGTACCTCCGGATCGGACCATACAACCGCTTCCATCTCCCGGCAGTTGGTACAACCGTGGCCGGTGAAGTCAATAAACAGGGGTTTGTTCTGCTGCCGGGCACATGCCAGCGCCTGATCGTAATCGAAGTAACCTCGCAGACCATGTGGCAGGTGCAGGAACTCCGAATACTTCGGCTCGTCGCAGATCTCATTCGGTTTGTTGTTCCTACCCAGAGCGATAAGATCAAAATCGTGGGTATGCAGGGGCGGTAGGTAGCCGGCAAGGGCCTTTAACGGCGCACCCCACATCCCGGGCACCAGATATACCACAAATGTAAACGCAACAACAGCCAGTACAAGCCTGGGGATACTGACACGCTTATCCTCCGCGTCCTTTCCGGTATCTCCCGGCAGCCTGAATGCCTTCATCAGGTAAAGTCCGATCAGCGTTACAATCACAATCCAGATCGCGATGTTGATCTCCCGGTCGAGAACACCCCAATGGAATGCCTGATCCGCGATACTCAAAAACTTGAATGCCAGCGCCAGCTCGACGAATCCCAGCACTACTTTAACAGCGTTCAGCCATCCACCGGATTTCGGAAGAGTACTTAACCAACCGGGGAAAAAAGCGAACAGGGTAAAAGGAATAGCAAAAGCCAGAGAGAATGCGAACATGCCAATGATCGGCTTCAAAAATTCACCTCCTGCGGAAGAAACCAGGATACTGCCTACGAGCGGTCCGGTACAGGAAAAGGAAACCAGTACCAGGGTGAACGCCATAAAAAAGATCCCGATCAGTCCGCCTTTCTCCGCTTGCTGATCAACCCTGTTGATGAACGTTCCCGGCAGGGTGATTTCAAACAGCCCCAGAAAGGAAAGGCCGAATACCACGAAGACGATAAAGAAGATCAGGTTGGGCAACCACTCTGTTGAGAGGTGATTCGCCGTTTCAGGTCCCATTAAGGGAGCCAGTGCCGCTCCGATCAACGTGTAAATAACAATAATCGACAGTCCGTAAATCAGCGCCTGGGCTTTCGATCTGCCCTGGCCTGTAAAAAAGCTCACCGTCATGGGTATCATAGGGAAGACGCAAGGCGTGAGCAGGGCAGCCAGACCGGCTACAAACGACAGCAGAAAAAATCCCAATAATGAACTCTGACGGGGATCTTCGCTGATGAGGGCCGGATCGAGAATCGGGCCCTTGTTCTCTCCATACTGTATCACTTCCGCCCGCGTCTTAACAGTTGTATCGACGGGTATAGCCGGTTCAATCGCCTTCGGATCCGACGTTACTTTTGGCACAATGGATTTCCCGCCCGTTACGGTTATCGGGTCAAATGAAAGGTCGCCATCAAACAACACGCATTTGCCTTCCACTTCAGAGCAGACCTGGCCTTCGTAGGATCCGGTTAATTTCAGATCGGGGGAAAGTATTCTGATCTTTTGACGGAACTCGCCCGTCCCCACAAAAATCCGCACATCACAATCGAAGATCTTGTCGTGCTTTTCCTTGTCACCAACGGCGACGAGGTTGCCTACCAATTCGAAACCGGGATGGGCCTCAATGGTAACAGACATGGGAATCGGTCCGCATTCCGAATCAAATCCCACCGAATAGATGTACCAGTTATTATCGACCGTGGCCTTAAAGACCAGATCGACGATGTCGCCGACTTTAGCGGTTTTTGGAGTGGGCGCTGCTGAAAGTTTAGCAGGTTGAATGACTTGAGCCTCTGCGATAATGCCGGTCAGCAGGCAGGAGAAGAAAAAAACTATTCTATTGGACATCCTCTGAATTTGGGTGCTAAAGTAACACTCTCTCGCGGGAAAAAGTTGATAGGGGTATTCAGATATTCATTTTCATGATTTATATCATACTTCAACCTCCACCTGCCGCAGGAGAAGATCTTCTACCGTTTCGCGCTGGCGGATCAGTTTCGCTTCGCCATTCACCACCAGCACTTCGGCCGGCCGGGGACGCGAGTTGTAGTTTGATGCCATCGAAAAACCATACGCTCCGGCATTTTTGATGGCCAGGATATCTCCCTCCCTTACCTCGTTCATTTTTCGGTCAGCGCCCAGCGTGTCAGTTTCGCAGATATAACCAACCACCGTATACACCTTTTGGGATCCGGATGGATTGGAGACATTTACAATAGTGTGATAAGCATCATACATCATCGGCCGGAGAAGGTGGTTCAATCCGGAGTTGACACCTACAAATGTTACGGTCGGTGTCGACTTGACTATATTAGCCTGAACCAGCAATGTACCGGATTCACTGACAATGAATTTCCCGGGCTCTATCCACAACTCGAGTTTTCTGCCGTAATGAGCGCAGAATTCATTGAAGATCTTGGAAAGTTTAAGGCCGACATCATAAACGTTCGTCACCATATCGCCTTCCTTATACGCTACTTTAAATCCGCTTCCAAAATCGATAAATTTAAGATCTTTAAAATCGCCCGCTACTCCGAACAGGATATCGGCCATTTTTAAAAAAATATCCGTTTCCGTTATCTCCGATCCTGTGTGAATGTGAAGACCTTGCACCTGGATATCATACTTGTCGACGATCTCCCTGATCTGGGGAAGCTGATAAACGGAGATTCCAAACTTGGAATTGCTATGACCCGTTGAGATCTTGTAATTGCCGCCGGCAAGGATGTGCGGGTTTATGCGTATCCCGCAGGGATAGGTGTTCCTGTATTTTTCCCCGAACTTTTGAAGGGTGGGCAGGTTATCTATATTGATCGCTAACCCCAGGTTTATACCCTGTACGATCTCGCTGAAATCAACACCACTGGGTGTGAATACGATTTCCGGTGAAGTGTATCCGGCTTTCATAGCAATATGTCCCTCTTCCAGGGAGACGACTTCAATACCAGCGCCATGTTTCCTGATCAATTTCAGGACAGAAAGATTCGTCAGGGCTTTCGCTGCATACTTTACACGTACATCCGATCCGGAAAATGCGGTTTTAAGACTTTTTATCTGCGCGGCAATTTTTTCGGCATCGTATACATAAAGTGGCGTACCAAATTGCTGTGCGATCCCCACTACATTCAGGCCCTGGATCGAATAAATTCCTTCTGAAAATTCCATTGTAATAATTAAAACCTTCAAATATAGGGCACAACGTTTTAAATTCTGACTTCTGATTACTTAATTCTATTTTTGAATCGAAAAAAACGGGAACGATATCCGGCTACGGAATTTGAGACCGATGATACTTGTGCACGAACTAAAACATCAGACATGGAATTGTTTTCAAGAGAATACGGAGAAGGTCAGCCCCTTGTTATTTTGCACGGATTGTTCGGTTCTTCCGATAACTGGCTGACACAAGCCCGGCTCTTTGCTTCGACGTATAAAGTTTTTACCGTCGACCTGCGGAATCACGGGCAATCACCTCACAGTGACGCCTTTGATTATTCTTCCATGACCGGCGATCTTGCGGAATTCGTCAGCACTCATAAAATTTCAAACCCGGTAATCATCGGGCATTCCATGGGTGGAAAAACAGCCATGAATTTTGCACTCGCTCACCCTGAAATGGTTGACAAGCTCATTGTTGTGGATATCTCACCCCGGCCCTATAACCTGGAACACTACACGATCGTGGAAGGCTTAAATGCCATTCCCGTCGCCACCATCTCTTCGCGTAACGAAGCGGATGAGCAGCTTGCCAGATATGTACCCGAACCCGATGTCCGTCAATTCCTCCTGAAAAACCTGCAACGCAAACCCGACGGTGGATTTACCTGGAAAATCAATTTGCCTGTGATCACGGAAAAATTGTCCAATGTTGGTGTGGACCTCCAGTTTAGCGGTACTTTTGAAAAACCGACGCTCTTTATCCGCGGAAAACGTTCGAAATATGTTCCGGATTCCGACTGGAAGAGGATCACGGAAATTTTTCCGAATGCCCGACTGGAGACAATGGAAACCGGGCATTGGGTACAGGCGGAAAAACCGCAGGAATTTGTCGATGTTGTAACGCGCTGGTTAAACGCATGATCCGCGGAAAAAAAATGAAACCATGATCAGAAGAAGAATTCACAAGGACGGTCCTCTTTTCTCGCGTATTATCGCAGGAGCCTGGAGATGGAATATCGATGAAAAAACGGTTGAACAACTTATCCGTAAATCCCTGGACGTCGGCATCACGACGTTCGATCACGCCGACATTTACGGAGATCACCTAAACGAGGAGATCTTCGGCAACGTCCTGAAGAAGGATAACTCCCTCCGGCAGCGAATGGAGATTGTTACCAAATGTGGTATCAAGTTTCCCTCACAAAGGCGACCGAAGACGTGGGTCAAACATTACGATACATCGCGGGAGCACATTATCTGGTCGGTTGACAATTCACTGAAGATGCTTCACACCGGGCATATCGATCTGCTGCTGATCCACCGTCCGGATCCCCTTCTCGATCCGCATGTGGTCGCGGAAGCCTTCTTGTCATTAAAACAAAGCGGGAAGGTATTGCACTTCGGTGTTTCTAATTTTACGCCCACACAATTCGAAATGCTGCAGCAGTTCCTGCCCTTTCCGCTCGTAACCAACCAGCTGGAAATATCCGTCACCAACCATACACCCCTCTTCGACGGAAGTCTGGATGTGTTGATGAAACATTCCGTTTCTCCTATGGCATGGTCGCCGCTCGGTGGCGGGAAGCTTCTGAACGAGAGCGGCAAAGGGCTGTTCTCCAAGGCATCGAACTATAATGCCACCGAATCGCAGCTGTCGCTGGCCTGGCTATTGAAACATCCTGCGCATATTTTCCCCGTAATCGGAACGACCCGGGAAGACCGGATTGCGGAAAGTGCCCGGGCAACAGACATCGACCTGGACGTACAAGACTGGTTTGAAATGCTAAAGGCCGCGCAGGGAAGGGAGATGCCCTGATACACTTATAGCATACGCTACCCGTACCGCGACGCGGGATCAGGGTAGGGATTGGGAATGGGAATGATATTTATTTTTTTTTGTTGTACTGCAACATTCAGCCCCGCATTTTTGTATTCTTCATTATTATCACTTCATGGCCAAAGCATCAGCAATAAAAAAAGTTATTGACAATAGCGGACACGACGTTATTGAGATCGTCGGAGCGCGGGAACATAACCTCAAGAATATAAGCGTTAGCCTCCCCCGTAATAAACTGGTTGTGATCACGGGAATAAGCGGCAGTGGGAAATCGTCCCTGGCGTTTGATACGATCTATGCGGAAGGTCAGCGGCGTTATATGGAAAGTTTCTCGGCGTATGCCCGGAGTTTTATGGGCAACCTGGAGCGACCCGATGTCGATAAGATCAATGGCCTTAGCCCGGTTATCTCCATCGAACAAAAAACCACGTCGAGAAACCCGAGGTCTACGGTGGGAACGGTCACGGAGATTTATGATTTTATGCGCCTCCTGTTCGCCCGTGCTGGCGAAGCATTCTCCTACCTGACAGGTGATAAAATGGTTCGGCAGTCGGAAGACCAGATACTGGATACGCTGCTGCAGAATTTCAAATCCAAAAAGCTGGTCCTGCTGGCCCCGGTAGTGAAAGGAAGGAAGGGTCATTACCGCGAGCTCTTCCAGCAGATCAGAAAATCGGGATACACGAAAGTACGTGTGGACGGTGAGTTGCAGGAGATCACCGCGAAGATGCAGGTCGACCGATACAAGATCCATGATATTGAAATTGTGCTCGACCGGATCGTAGTGGACAATAAAGACCGCACCCGTATCGGACAATCCATCATCAAATCACTGAAAGAAGGAAAAGGTGTGATGATGGTGATGGAAGAGAACGGTAACGTGCATCACTTCTCGAAATTTCTCATGGACCCGAAAACAGGGTTATCATACGACGAGCCGGCCCCGAATACCTTCTCCTTTAATTCTCCCTATGGAGCATGTCCGACCTGCAACGGCCTGGGATTGATCGAAGAGATCACCGAAGCCTCCGTGATCCCGGATAAGACATTGAGCATCAGCCGTGGCGGAATACTTCCCCTGGGAGAATACCGCGATATCTGGATCTTTAAAAAACTGGAAGCTATCCTCAAAAAACACAAGCAGACATTAAGCACACCTATCAAAGACATCCCCAAAGAGACATTGCAGGTAATGCTTTACGGCGACGATGAACCGGTGGCTGTTCCATCGGTGAAGTATCCCGGTACGGAGTGGAATACAAAGTTCGAAGGTATTATCAGCTTCCTTGAAAAACAGCGTGACGAAGGATCGGAGGCCATGCGGAAATGGGTTGAGGATTTTACAGTCAGCAAGACCTGCCCGGACTGCAATGGAGCGCGGCTTAAAAAAGAATCACTGCACTTTAAACTGGATAACAAAAACATCGCCGAACTGGCGGTACTGGATATCGCAGCGCTGAAGAAATGGTTCGAAGGACTGGAAGACCGGCTTAATGACAAACAACGTGTGATCGCGACGGAAGTGCTTAAGGAGATCAGGAAAAGGATCGGTTTCCTGCTCGACGTCGGACTTGACTACCTGAACCTCAATCGTCCAATCAGAACCTTGAGCGGTGGCGAATCTCAACGGATCCGGCTGGCCACCCAGATTGGTACGCAATTGGTCGGGGTTCTTTACATCCTGGATGAGCCCAGCATCGGTCTGCATGCTCGCGACAATGTTAAACTCATCAAGGCGCTGAAAGACCTCCGGGACCTCGGCAATTCCGTGATCGTTGTGGAACACGATAAAGATATGATGCTCGAGTCAGACTATATTCTCGATATCGGGCCCGGTGCGGGAAGGCATGGGGGGCACGTTGTGGCCGAAGGAGAACCGGCCGCCTTTTTAAAAGGTAATAGTACTACATCGAAATACCTTGCCGGTAAGATCAGTATTCAGTATGGCAAGGAACGAAGGAAGGGGACGGGCGAAAAAATCAAGCTGACAAATGCCAGCGGAAACAACCTGAAAAACGTCGATCTTCAAATCCCGCTTGGTGCCCTGACCTGTATCACCGGCGTATCGGGAAGTGGAAAGTCGACCCTTATTCACGAGACACTTTTTCCCATCCTCAACCGTCATTTTTACGGTTCGCGAACCGAACCGCTGTCTTATAAAAAAGTGGAAGGACTTGACCTCATCGACAAGGTCATCGAAGTGGATCAGTCGCCTATCGGAAGGACACCCCGCTCAAATCCCGCTACCTACACGGGCGTTTTTTCGGATATAAGAGACCTCTTTTCACAACTGCCGGAATCGAAGATAAGGGGTTATAAAACCGGGCGCTTTTCGTTCAACGTAAAGGGTGGACGCTGCGAAACCTGCGAAGGAGCGGGGCTCCGGCTGATCGAGATGGAATTCCTCCCGGATGTTCATGTTCCCTGCGAAACGTGTAAAGGGAAACGCTACAACCGGGAGACCCTGGAAGTGAGGTTCAAGGGGAAATCAATCAGCGACGTACTCGATATGACCGTCGAGGAAGCCGTCACGTTCTTCGAAAACCAACCCAAGATCCTTCGAAAAATACAGACTCTCAGCGAGGTCGGACTGGGTTACATTTCCCTTGGCCAGCACGCCACTACGTTGTCGGGTGGAGAGGCGCAGCGTGTTAAACTTGCAACGGAACTTTCAAAACGCGATACAGGAAAAACATTTTACATCCTGGATGAGCCTACCACCGGCCTCCATTTTCAGGACATCGCGCACTTGCTGGATGTTCTTCAAAAACTGGTGAACAAAGGTAACACTGTGCTGGTGATCGAACATAATATGGACGTGATCAAGTCATCGGACTACGTGGTGGACCTTGGGCCCGAAGGCGGAGAAAAAGGAGGGAGGATCATTGCGACCGGTACACCGGAGGAAGTATCCAGGAACCCGGCGAGCTACACGGGAAGATTCCTGAAACAGGAGTTAAACTGAGCCGAAAAAAATGTTCGTGGTGTCTCTGACAAAAAATTATTTCGGTTTGGAATTTAAGTGAGGAAGCTGGTAGCTTTCCGGGAACATTTTAGTATGAATCAGCGAACGCGTCAGTATCTATTCGGGTTGATCTTTGTCGGCGTAGGGATCTATCAGCTCGTCGGGCGCGATCTGCTTGAAGCGTCCCTTTATCTTGTCGCGGGAGCTGCCTTTGTGTTTAACACCCTCGCAACGGAACCTTCCCTCTTCCAGTTCAGGAAAATACTGGTTATCGTTACATGGACACTGATTATCGGTGCGGGTATTCTCTTTCTCTATCTGCTTCAGTTCAAGTTCCTGTAACCATCCAAATAAAAGAACACCCTGGGTTGGGTGATTTCCGTAATTTTACCTTCCAGTAAAATTCAATGTGAGCAGATACGGAACATACGGTGTGTTGCAGGTGGGAGGGTGGTTGCTGATTGCGCTGGCGCAGATCGTCTTCGGTTACATGGCCTCCGGCAGCATCACGCCACGAAGGATCGTATTCCTGCTGATCGAAGCATTTATATGCCTGATGATCACGCATGGCTTCCGTGCCTTGATTAAACGGTGGAGGTGGCTTTACCTTCCCATGCACAAATTGATCCCCAGTGTGTTCCTGGCTGTCTTCATCATGGGGTTAATGATCTATTTCATCCGCATACCCGTGAACATCATGCTCGGAAGGCTTTTTAACCCGCGTACTGCATTCGACCTGCAACAGATCCTCGGTGTATCGTGGTATTACTTCACTCTCTTTTTTCTGTGGACCGTGTTTTACTTTACCTATCACTATTTCGATCAGTATAACAAGTCGCTGAAGTACGAGGCTACGATGATCGAGATCGAATTGAACAACCTGAAATCACAGTTGAATCCACATTTTATTTTTAACGCGCTGAACAGCATCCGTGCCCTTGTGGATGAAAATCCGAAAAAGTCAAAGCAGGCCATTAACCAGCTCTCCAACATCCTGAGAAACTCACTTGCTTCTGATAAGAAAGGATTGACCAATTTTGATGAAGAATTGAAAATTGTAAAGGACTATCTCGGCCTTGAAAGTATCCGGTTTGAAGAAAGGCTTAAAACCGAATTTGATATCCATCCGGATTCCCAGCGGTTTTTAGTTCCACCCCTTATGATCCAGACGTTGGTGGAAAACGGCATAAAGCACGGAATCTCAAAACTTACACCGGGAGGTATCATTCAGCTGAAAACGGATGTTGTGAATGACCGGTTGAAAATCCATATTCGTAACAGCGGACATCTGGTAAATGGTGCCAAAAGAAGTAAATCCGGACTGGGTTTAAAAAATACCATCCAGCGGTTGAAACTAATTTACGGCGACGACGCTTCTTTCAGGATTGTAAATGAAAACGATAATTTTGTATTGACTGAACTTGTAATTCCACAAAACATAACCCATGAGAGCACTAATCGTAGATGACGAGCGTCTGGCACGCAAAGAACTGATGAAATTGCTGGAAGATCATCCCAGCATCGAGATAGTAGGTGAGGCTATGAATGCCGAAGAAGCTACCCAACTGGTAAACGACCTCAACCCGGATCTTTTGTTCCTCGACATTCAGATGCCGGGCAAAACGGGTTTTCAGCTGCTGGAAGAACTGGATTCCGTACCTCTTGTGATCTTCACGACGGCGTATGATGAGTTTGCATTAAAAGCATTCGAGGTCAACGCGCTCGACTATCTTTTAAAACCGATCCAACCGGAACGCCTGGCCGAAGCGGTGGCGAAACTGGCGGACAAAGAACGCGCAAAAAACGCAGCACTTCGGGGGCCGGAAAAAAAACTGGGCCTGCAGGACCAGGTATTCGTGAAAGACGGAGACCGGTGCTGGTTCGTGAGCCTTACCAACGTCCGCCTTTTCGAGTCGGATGGAAACTACATCAAAGTATACTTCGACAACAACCGGCCGATGATCCATAAATCGTTGAACGCCCTGGATGAAAAACTGGATGAGCGCGCATTCTTCCGGGCCAGCAGAAAACACATCGTCAACCTCAGTTGGGTCGAAGGGATCGAGCCCTGGTTCAACGGGGGCCTTATGGTAAAACTACGCGGTGGCGATAAGGTTGAAGTAAGCAGAAGGCAGGCTGCCAAGTTCAAGGATATGATGTCTTTGTAGAAAAGGCCGTACCGGTACATGGGGTACCGGCTGTCGCTATTTGAATTTCCTTTTCTTTTCGTGGAAAGCGCCCATGAATTCCGGATCCTCCTTTTTCTTCTGCCAGTCGATATCCAGTTTCATCGCCTGTGATTCTGAAAAAGATGTCTTCGCGACTACAAGATCGACCGGCAATTCTTTTAAGGGGATTTTAGCCCGGATCAGTTTTTCAATTTTTTCGACGTGATACAATTCCGCCTTTGTCGCGAACGTAATTGCTTTTCCTTCCTGGAATGCACGTCCTGTTCTTCCGATCCTGTGCACGTAGTCTTCATACAAAACCGGTACGTCGAAATTGATGACGTGAGAGACTTTTGTAACATCAATGCCACGCGCCGTCACGTCCGTTGAAACCAGTATCCGCAGCGTACCGTCCTTGAATTCATTGACTGCATTGATCCGGCTATTCTGGCCTTTGTTCGAGTGAATAACTTTAACCGGTCCCAGGTCTTTCCGGTCGAGAAAGCCGAATATGTCGTTGGCCACGTCCTTGGTCCGGGTGAAGATCATGACACGATTAAATTCTTCCTTATCGCGAAGTAAATATTCCAGGAAATTCATTTTGGTCTTCAGATTCGGCAGATGATAGATCTCCTGCTCAACCTGTTTTGCGGCGGTGGCCTGCGGAGTGACTTCGATACGGATGGGAAATTCAAGGAATTCAGCCGACAACTTCTCCACTCTTTCGGAGAACGTGGCGGAAAACAGCAGGTTCTGGCGTTTGCGCGGCAAGACTTCCAGCATTTTCCGGAGTTGAGGCATAAATCCCATGTCCATCATCCTGTCGGCTTCATCAAGAACGAGAAATTTGATCGCGGAAGTTTGCAGTTCTCCCCGGCTGTACAATTCCAGGAAACGGCCGGGTGTGGCAATGATAATATCAACACCCTTTCTGATCATTTCAATCTGCGTCTTTGGGCCGATCCCTCCGTATATCGGCAGGATACGCAGATCCGTATGCCGGGCCAATTCAGCAGCATGCTCTGAAATCTGAATGGTCAGTTCCTTGGTAGGAGCCAGGATAACCGCGCGGGGATCGTCTCCCTGAGCATATTTCACTTTCATCAGGATCGGCAGAAGATAAGCCGCGGTCTTTCCTGTCCCGGTTTGAGCGATCCCGATAATCTCCTGGCCCGCAAGCGCACTCGGAATACACTTTTGCTGAATTTCGGTTGGAGTTACAAAACCCTGATCGGCAATCGCCTGCAAGAGCTGCTTGTTGAGATTAAAACCTTCAAAAGACGTGATTGCTGACACTTTAGATTTTATTTTTACGCGCGATGGATACAAAACTGATTCTGAACGCAAATATAGTCAATGAAGGGAAGGTCTTCGAGGGAGATGTTCTGATCAGGGGTCAGTATATCGATCTTATTGGCAAAGACCTGTCCTCACGCCCCAGCAAGGTCGTTATCGATGCAAAGGGAAAATACTTGTTACCCGGCGTGATCGACGACCAGGTTCATTTCCGCGAACCGGGTCTCACCCACAAGGGAGATATCTATTCCGAAGCACGGGCCGGGGTTGCCGGTGGTGTGACCAGTTTTATGGAAATGCCGAATACCAATCCTCCCACCTTTACACAGGAACTGCTGGAGCAAAAGTATCTTATTGCTTCTCAGCGATCCCTGGCCAACTATTCCTTCTTCATGGGAGCGGCCAACGACAATCTGGACGAGGCGTTGAAGACGGATATCAAAAAAGTATGTGGCCTGAAAATTTTCATGGGCTCTTCTACCGGAAACCTCCTGGTGGATGATCCGGAAACACTGGAGGGATTTTTTTCCCGTTTCCCCGCGCTGATCGCCGCGCATTGCGAGGACGAGCCTACGATCCGCAAAAACATGGCGGAGTTTAAAGAGCGGTACGGCGAAAATGTTCCCATCGAATGCCATCCAATGATCCGGAGTGCGGAAGCCTGTTATCTGTCCTCGTCTTTTGCTGTGGGTCTTGCCAAAAAGCACGGAACCCGCTTCCACGTTTTACATATTTCCACGGCAAAAGAGACGTCGCTTTTTGATAATAACCTGCCGCTTGAACGCAAGAAGATAACAGCCGAAGCCTGTATTCATCATCTGTGGTTCAACGACACTGATTACAGCCGCCTCGGTACCCGGATAAAATGGAACCCGGCGATCAAGACGGCAAATGACCAGGCTGAGATCTTCAGGGCTGTATTGGATGACCGGATCGATGTTATCGCGACCGATCACGCTCCTCATACATGGGAAGAAAAACAAAATTTATACTTCAAGGCTCCCTCCGGAGGTCCGCTGATCCAGCACAGCCTCACCGCTATGCTTGAATTTTATCTTCAGGGAAAGATAGGAATTGAAAAAGTTGTCCAAAAAATGTGTCACAATCCGGCGATCCTGTTCCAGATCCGGAACCGTGGTTTTATCCGGGAAGGGTATTTTGCCGACCTGGTATTGGTCGACCCGAAGAGCCCCTGGACGGTAAAAAAAGAAAATATCCTCTCCAAATGCGGGTGGTCTCCGCTGGAAGGGACAACGTTCAGTGCCCGGGTGACACAAACGATGGTATCCGGGCACCTCGTTTACACGGAGGGATCTTTCGACGAGAGTAAAAAAGGTGAAAGACTCCTGTTCGACCGCTCCTGAAATGATTCCGGGGTGTTTTTTGCAAATTCCACGGCGCTGGCTAACTTTGCAATCCTTTACACGGTGGATGTAGTTCAGTTGGTTAGAACATCAGATTGTGATTCTGAGGGTCGTGGGTTCGAGTCCCATCATTCACCCGCTCATATAGCCCGCGACTGGCGGGCTTTTTCATTTTTATAGGTTCGTCTTTCATTCTGGCGAGTCGTGATTTCTGTATCCTGGAAATCGGCATTTAAAAATTCAAACCGAAAATTTCAATGCCCTTTTACCTCGGTTCGGCCACTCAACGCCCTTAAGGAAAAACTTCGCCAGAATCAACCTTGTGCTCCATTTATTTTTCACATATGTTTATTTTATGATCACAAGGACAGATTTTGAGGAGTTGGAAATGGAGGAAAAGGTCAGCCTGCTCTATGAACAAGGTACATTTGTGATGGCTATCCGGTACTACGGTTATAAAGTAAATCTTTACCTGCTTGGCAATTATTACCTGGAAGTTTTTGTGAGTCATAAATTCTCACTGATCGAAAAAATCATACCGCTCGATCCGATGCATTCGCGTATGAAATTTTATTCCGATCAGATCAGGCTACCGGCCGGCATGGTCGGAACAAGCCAATAAAAAAGCCGCTCCATTGCTGAAGCGGCTTTTCCCCCGCAAACCACTACTCTTTTTCGAAAGTCAGGAAATCAGTTCCTCCATTACCGCCGCTCACGTGGGTGAGTTCAATTTTGGTTGCTGATATGGAGATGATATGCCAGTCTTCCGTTAGTTCCTCGAAGCTGGACGGTGTTGAAAATGCCAGGTTGAAATCCACATCGTCAAATTCATCATTATCGTCGTCGTCGTCACTGCTGTCATCACTGGTTATTGACCACTGGCCGTTTACCGTCGTTGTGTTTTTAGTTGCCGTCACGGTACCATCGGCACCAAAAACAAAAGAGTATCCGGAAAAATCACCTGTTTCATCGCTGTCGGTATCCCAGAAATAAGTAACTACCCACTCTCCATTCTTCGCCACCGACTCCACTTCGGAAATCTGAGCCTGCACATTCGGGTTTGTGTCGTTACTGTTGTCATCACATGCTACCAGTCCGGCCACCACCATTGCCATCATCAATACATTTTTCATCTTATGGTTTATTTAAATTATAGTTTATTACACTGTTGCTCTTGGCGACTCTCATTGCTGTTCAAAGGTCAGGTACGTCGGGTTTCCTCCGCTTGAATCTCTAAGCCTTATCTTCGTCGTGCTGAAATCCATGATCTTCCAGTTCTCGTCGAGGGCATCCAGGTCATCTTCGTCGATATCAAACCGAAGTTCTGCCACACCATTGTCCGTGCGGACTTCCCAGCTTCCTTCGAATTCCTCACCGGACTTGTACACCGAGAATTTTCCGTCGGATGCAAAAGTGAATGTATATCCTTCGAAGTCGGCAGTCTCATCATCATCATCTTCGAAGAAATAAGTAACAACCCATTCGCCACTGGTTAAAATATTCACAAAGGTTTCCGAATCGATATTGTCATCGTCATTGTGATCGTCGTCATCATCTTCATCACAATCGTCCAGAACATCCTTGATCATGTCTGCCAGCATACTGTTATTCAGGATCGACACTGTTTCACCGTCAGACAGCGTGATGGATACAGGAAACATAAAACTCAACAGGTCTTCACTCTTCAGGCCGGCGAGAAACAAATACAATTCCTCATCGTCATCTATTGTGATAACGTCGGCAACCTGGCTATCTGTTTTGTATAAAGCGATCTCGAACGGGTAATTGAAATCGACACATTCAATATCATCGTCCGATCCGCCCTCCACGCATTTTTTTATGAGGTCACTCAGATCGGACTCATCCTGAACCGTAACTTTTCCAAAGTCTTCCAGCATCACAGTCAGGGGAAACCAGATCTTGATTTTGTCGTCGTCGTCGGTTGATGCGTCCAGGATATCCTCTACTGTCCCGAGGTCGTCAATATTCTTCAGGGATACGTCGATCCCATTGACCGTGACGGTCAGCGGGAACACGAGTGTAATACAACTCGCGTGGTCGATAATGTTGTCCGCCGAGCCGTCTTGTAAACTGATCCGTTGGAGAAGCGTCGCCATCTCGGGACCTATGACCTGATCGGCGGGTGGTGTAATGATACGGTCGTCATCCTTTTGGCAACCTGACAGCAACAAAGCAAACAGGAGGAAAAACGATGTCGTAATTTTTGCACGCAGAATTGACATTTGTACCGTTTTATTTCTTTACTCCTATGAAACAGGCTGGGTATTCAAACTCCTACCTCGTCCTCGAATATTTCTTCGTTTAATAAAAACGGTGGCGGCCAGTCATCCCTTGAAGTATTTAAATATTATTGTCTTAATTTGTACTGCCTATTCCGATGAACGATTCAAATTCGCCTAAGCACATCTGTGATGAAGACATCTTCAACACGCTTTTTAGAACCCACTCGAAGGACCTGTATAAATTCTTATACTATAAATACGGAGAAGAGAATAATCCAAAAGACCTGGTACAGGAAGCGTTTATCAAGCTGTGGAACAATTGCGCAAAAGTACCGTTGGATAAAGCCCGCTCATTTCTGTTCACCGTAGCGAACAATCAAATGCTGAATGATCTGGCGAAGAAAAAAACAGTTATAAAATACGCGCTGGAAAAACCAAAAACCTATACTCATGAAACGCCAGAGTATAAACTGGAGGAAAGCGAATACCTGGAAAAACTTCAACGTGCGCTGGAGGAGTTGAGTGAACCTCAGCGTATCGCTTTTTTGCTCAACCGAATAGAAGGTAAAAAGCACCAGGAAATCGCAGAGATGCTCGGTATTTCACAGAAGGCGGTAGAAAAAAGGATTTATACGGCGCTGAGTATCCTGCGCGAAAAAATCGGCAATATCTAGGTAGGAGAAAACAGTACCGGCCTGTTATATAGGTGCGGAAAAATAATTATGGGCAACGACCTGATACAAAAATGGCTTGACGGAACGCTGACGGAGGATGAAAGAAGGTCTTTCGAGTCGAGTGATTCATTCAGATCGCTTGAAAAACTTTCCCTGTCCCTTCAGGCATTCAAGGCACCTGCTTACAATGTTGAATCGGAGCTCGAGAGACTTCGGATCGCCAGACCGGCAGGGAGGGTCACAAGCTTGTCCGGACTGGGACTGTTCCTCCGTATTGCGGCAGGCATTGGTCTCGTCGCGGGTCTTTATTATGCTTTCGTTTTTAACAATGATACCAGCGTCACATTCGAAACACTTGCCGGCAAAAAAATGGATCTACTGCTGCCTGATTCCTCGTTTGTAGCTCTTAATGCATCGTCCAATGTTTCCTATTCGAAGGGTTTTAAGGAAAGGAAAGTACAATTGGAAGGAGAAGCTTACTTCAAGGTAAAAAAGGGTTCCCGCTTTGACGTGGTGACAAGTAGTGGCATCGTTACGGTCCTGGGTACACAGTTCGGCGTGAGAAACCGGGAGAATTTTTTCGAGGTGATCTGTTACGAGGGGTCGGTGAGGGTTGAAAGCGCCGGGGAATCGGTGCGGTTGACAGCTCTGGAAGGTTTCCGTTCGATCAACGGACAATCCCCCGGTTCATATAAGGTTCAGAATCCGGCGCCATCATGGCTCAACAATGAAAGTTCTTTTCAGAGTGTTCCGTTTAGTGAGGTCGTACACGAGCTGGAAAGACAATATGGTGTGTCCGTATCCACCACGGATGTCGATCTCAGTCAACTTTTTACGGGACGCTTTCCCAACAATGACTTACCCCTGGCATTGAAATCCATCACAATACCCTTAAATTTAGTCTACAACATTCAGGACAATCAACACATCGTGCTATCGGGTGATCTGGAGTAAAAAACAATTTCTACTCTTTTGTATACTGCATACATGTCTTTGTGCTTATTCCCAGGAGATAGCAAAACCTCAATCCCTTCAATCTGTCTTGTCGACGCTTGAGACCAGGTTTAACATCACATTTACGTATTCGGATGTAACGATCAGTGGCGTACAACTTGTTCCCCCCGCCACGCATCTTACTGTCGCGGAAACGCTGGAATACCTCCACCGGGAAACCGGTCTTGATTTTCACCAGCTCAATGAACGTTTTATTGCCATCGGGAAGCCAGCCTCCGCTACCATCGATATATGCGGGATCCTGGTCGACCGTGAAACAGGTGACCGGATTGATGGCGCCGTCATACGGCTGAACGATCGTTTCGTCATATCCGATGCGTCAGGGGAATTCCATTTAAGTGATGTGCCGGAAAACGCAAACCTGATCATCCAGTCATTGGGTTTCCGTCGTGCCAGCGTGCCTGCTGAAATATTCCAGGTTTCCCCGTGTCAGCCCCTTCAGCTCATCCCGCAAACAACAACGCTTCAGGAGTTGATCGTTACCGATTACCTTACGGAGGGGATCACAAAGGCAACGGATGGTTCATTCCGGATCAGCCCGAAGCAACTCGGCATCCTTCCGGGACTCATCGAACCGGATGTACTCCAAACCATCCAGGCGTTGCCGGGGATTCAAAGTGCCGATGAAACCATCTCCAATATCAATATACGCGGCGGGACAAACGATCAAAACCTGGTCCTTTGGGATGGTATAAAAATGTATCAGACCGGGCACTTCTTCGGTTTAATATCCGCCTTCAACCCTTATCTCACTCAAAACATTTCCCTGATTAAAAATGGGACAAGCAGTTCCCTGGGTGACGGCGTATCCGGCACCATAAACATGGAATCTATTGACACGGTAGCCAAAAGGTTTTCGGGAGGAATGGGTGTGAATATGATCCATGGTGATTTTTTTCTGAGGATCCCCGTAACGAACAATCTTTCTCTCCAGGTGTCATCCAGAAGATCGATATCGGATATTATTCAAACACCAACTTATGATCAATATTTTGACCGCACCTTCCGCGACACGGATGTATCGGGAAATGTGCTGAGTGACGGCGATACGGTAACGACCTCGAAGAAGAACTTCAATTTTTACGACGTCAACTTTAAAGTGCTGTACGATGTTACAAAGCGCGATAAACTTCGACTGAATTTTCTAAGAATCAGCAACGACATCACATACCAGGAAAATTAGCGCGGCGACAACAGGGCTGAGTCCAGGACCAGCAATTTATCGCAGGCGAGTACGGGGCTGGGTCTCTCGTACAGTCACTTGTGGGGTGATCGCCTGAGGTCCGTGCTGGAAGGCTACCTGTCGGGCTACCAGCTCGACGGTACCAATTTTGACATACTTAACGATCAACGGTTACGGCAGGAAAATAAGGTTCTTGATATCGGCGGGAAACTGGGAATACTTTACCGTATTAGTAACAGGCTCGACTTGTTTACGGGATATCAGTTTTATGAAGTAGGTGTAACCAACAGCGACGACATCAACAACCCGCCCTTCAGCAGGCTCATCAAACGGGTATTGCAGACGCACGTTTTTTTTGCAGAGGGAAATCTCATGTCGCGATCGAATGCAACCAATTTGAGAACGGGTGTGCGGATCAACTACCTTTCTAAGTTCGACAAAATTCTGTTCGAGCCCCGCATGGCATTCAGTTATCGCTTCGGAGAAGCCCTCGCACTGGAACTGTCGGGAGAGATAAAAAGCCAGACCACGAGTCAGGTAATTGATCTTCCCAATGATTTCCTCGGTGTTGAAAAAAGGAAATGGATATTATCCGATAACGGCGGGATCCCCATAATCACCAGCAGGCAACTTTCCGCGGGCTTTACCTTTAATTACAACGGCATGCTCATCAGCCTGGAAGGTTACCTCAAAGAAGTGAAGGACATAACCACGTCCGGCCAGGGGTTTCAGAATCAGTTTCAGTTCGTGCGCTCATCCGGAAATTACTCGGTTGAAGGAATCGATTTTATGATAAACCAGAAGGTAAACAACTTAAGGATGTGGTTCAGCTATTCCCTTGCGCACAACACATATCAGTTTAATGAGTTGATACCACCCTCGTTTCCGAATAACCTGGATATCCGTCACAGCATTTCACTTGCCGGCAGCTACAGCACCTCGGGTTTTCAGATTTCGGCAGGACTACGCTGGCATTCCGGGAGACCCTACACGGAACCGATCCCGGCAAATCCGGTCGAGAGTGGCACTATTCTTTATCAGGCTCCGAATAATGTCCGCCTTAACGACTATCTGCGGATTGACCTTTCCGCCAGGTACAATTTCCGCCTCAGTCCATCCGTAAAAGCGCAGGCAGGCGCCTCCATATGGAACCTGGCAAACAGAACCAACTTAATCAGTCAGTATTACATGATCAATGATTCCGGTGAACTGCAACCTCTCGAACGAAGAGCGCTGGGATTAACTCCTAACCTGATGTTCAGAATAGAATTCTGAACAGAATATCCTGATTTTCCCGGCGATTGTCTTCCGGAAGACTATTTCCCGGTGTTTTCACACAGACTTTTACAAAAAAAAATTATGAAAAGTCTGTTCACAACTCTTATCCTATTGCTTACGCTTGGTACTGCCGGGGCGCAGCAGGAAGTTTTCTCCAAATCGAATGCAGCAATACAGGGTTATGATCCTGTCGCCTACTTTAAGGAATCCAAAGCGGTCAAGGGAAAAAGCAATCTGACTGTTACATGGAAGGGCGCTACCTGGTATTTTTCTTCGGAGCAAAACCGGGATGCCTTCAAGGGTGATCCTGAAAAATTTGCGCCGCAGTACGGCGGCTTTTGCGCCTATGGTGTGGCGGACGGCCATAAAGCACCAACCTCTCCGGATGCCTGGACGATCGTGGATGGAAAGTTATACCTGAACTATGACACAGGCGTACGCGAACTGTGGAAAAAAGACCGGGATGCATTTATCCGGAAAGCAAATGATAACTGGCCTGAGGTAAAAAAGGAAAAGGATTGAAACTCACGGCTGATATCAAATGTGAAATACCCAGTCGGCGTACATCGCGTCGGCGGGGTTAAAATCATTGCGGACGATAAAATGGCGGTCCTGCATCTCTACACCCGTGCATTTTAGCAACGACAGGTTCCGGTAACCGGATGATTTCCCTACCGGAGCCGATTCCTGCCAGCAGACAATCACAATTTTCTTTCCCGACTGGCAAACTCCATAGGGATGAACGATCCGCGGACCTGGTTCATTCAGGATGTTTACACTGCATATCCGCTGCCGCTGGACTGCATCGAACAGCTGTTTTGTAATGTATTCCGTATCATTGCTCAGTGAAGACATCTTGCGTACTGTAATGGTTCGATAAAACGTTCTGCCCAGCTCCTAGAAATTAGGCGACAGCAGATACTTGGAATAAAAGTCATCGATAACTTTAACCGCTTCTTCCGGTGTATCGACCAGATTAAAAAGGTTGAGATCTTCAGCGCTAATCATCTTGTCTGTTACCAACACTTTTTTCCACCACACCAGCAGGCCGGTCCAGAATTTCTTACCTACCAGTACGATCGGGAACCGGCCTATTTTCTTCGTTTGAATAAGCGTCAATGCTTCCGTAAGTTCATCCAATGTGCCAAATCCACCCGGCATTACGATGAATCCCTGCGAATATTTCATAAACATCACTTTCCGGACAAAGAAGTAATCGAACGTGATCAGTTTGTCCGGATCGATATAGATGTTCCCCTTCTGTTCATGGGGCAGATAAATATTCAATCCGACAGATTTACCTTTTGCCCGATTAGCCCCACGGTTACCCGCTTCCATTATACCCGGACCTCCTCCGGTAATAACACCATAGCCATGCTCAACTAACCGGAAAGCGATTTCATCCGCCATCTTGTAAAACGTATTGCTCGGCTTCACGCGGGCTGAACCGAATATGGTCACGCACGGACCGATCTTTGCGAGCTTCTCAAGTCCTTCCACAAATTCAGACATCACTTTAAAGATCATCCAGCTGTTTGACCCCTTGATCTCGGCCCAATCCTTATCCTTAAATGCCTGACGAATGCGTTGCTCCTCTTCCAGCGTCTCTTTACTCACGACAACAACATCGGCTTTTTTCTTTTTTGTCTTCATAGTTATAACTTGAACGTAAATAACGAATATACAAGGATGAAACAAAAGCTCAATCGCCTGCTTGTTGCTCAGATCCTGATCGCATGCGCTTCCATGATCATATCGGGATGTCAACCTAAGGAAACAAGCTCGCCGGACGTACCGGCAAGGGATTCATCGTGGGCAATGATTCCCTTTGTTAAAGTGGATAGCCTCAACCCGATTTTACTTCCCGGAAGCAATTCCTTTTTTTGCCCCGTTTTAAAACAAAATGTATCGTGGGAAGAAAAAGACGTCTTTAACCCGGCCGTTGTTGTCAGGGGAGATAAGATCTATATGCTGTTCCGCGCGGAAGACAAGATCGGAAAATACGCCGGTACATCGCGGATCGGACTTGCTGTGAGCGATGATGGACTGCACTTTCAGAAAATGGAAAAACCGGTATTCTATCCGGACGACGATAGCCTGAAGGTCTTCGAATGGGAAGGTGGCGTGGAAGATCCCCGCGTGGTTGAATCTCCCGAAGGACTTTATATCATGACTTATACGGCATACGATGGAAACGTCGCGCGGTTATTAGTCGCCTCATCCACTGATCTCGCAACCTGGACCAAACATGGAACCGTTCTGCAAGGAAAGTATAAAAACATCTGGAGCAAATCAGGTGCAATTGTCGCAAAGCAAAACGGATCAAAGATCGTCGCGACCAAAATCAACGGCAAGTACTGGATGTATTTCGGAGATACCGATTTGTTCCTCGCTTTCTCAGAAGATCTCATTCACTGGACACCCCTTGAGGAATCCGGCAAATTAAAACCTGTACTACGACCGCGTCCCGGATACTTTGACAGCCGCCTGGTGGAGAGCGGACCGTTTGCATTGCTGACCGATCGAGGAATTGTTTTGATATATAACGGCATGAATCTCGATACAGGTGGCGATCCCGCTATCGCGAAAGGTGCTTACTGCGCCGGTCAGGCACTATTTGCCGGAGACGATCCCATGCGTTTGATCGACCGGCTGGAGAAGAACTTTTTACGCCCCGACCAACCTTATGAAATATCCGGACAAATAAATCAGGTGTGTTTTGTCGAGGGTATGGCTCCCTTTAACGGCCGCTGGTTCCTCTATTATGGTACAGCAGATTCGAAGATCGGTGTAGCTGTAATGCCAGCCCGTGAATGATGTGGTTGTTCACTTTTTGCCCAACAGGTCCTCCATAGCTTCTCCGATGTTTTCAAATTTGAAACGGTAACCCGCGTCAAGAATTTTTTTTGCGGACACGCGATTGCCACGCAACACAAGAGCTGCCATTTCGCCGAGCAGGATCTTCAGCACAAATGATGGAACAGGAGGCAGGAGAAGCGGCTTGTGAAGGACCCTGGCAATCTCTTTGGTAAGAACACGGTTTGTTACCGGATTGGGTGCGACACCGTTGTACGCTCCCGTAAGGGATGGGTCTTCAACTGCTTTGATAAATATGCCGCACAGGTCATCCACGTGTATCCAGCTCATAAATTGCCTGCCGGAGCCCAAAGGAGCCCCTGCGAACAATCGCACCGGTTTAACGATCTCCATCAACGCTCCTCCTTTTTCACTCAGCGCGATGCCGGTACGGATCTTAACGACGCGGATTCCCAGGTCTGCTATAGCATCGATCTCTTTTTCCCAATGACGGGTGACCTCAGCGAGAAAGTCGTCACCCGGCGCGCTGTCCTCCGTGAAGACCTTCTCTTCGTCGTCAAACCCGTAATAGCCGATGGCGGATGCAGCGACGACGGTCTTTACAACATGGTTTCTCTTCTTCAACTCTTCGTACAAAAGGCGCGTGGATTTCGTCCGGCTCTCCAGAATTTCACGCTTCCTTTCCTCGGTCCAGCGTTTATCCGCTATCCCCGCACCTGCCAGGTGTATGATAGCTTCAACGCCATCGAAAGCCGACTCGTCTATCCGGTGGGCATCGATACTCCATGTAAATGTCCTGACGTTGTTTTCACCTCGTTTTGACCTTCCCAGATGCGAAACGGTGTGGCCTCGTGCCGTCAGCAATTCCGTTAGCCTTCGCCCTATTAACCCCGTTCCTCCCGTAATCAGAATATTGCCCACATCAATAAAGTTAAACCCCAGCGTTCATTATACTTACAATCTTATTAACCGGAAACCGCGCCGAAAGTTCAGGACGTTCAGCCATGATTGATCACGGCTTTTGACAAAACGACCCGGGTCGCGCTGCCGGATTTCCGGATGATGTATCCGGAAATCTTTTCCCGTCCCTCCCTTAAATTAGGATTGCCACACGTTTCTTTTTTTCCATTATTTACCTAATTTAAATTCTCCGATCCTTACATATTACAAAAAAACCAACTCTAAATTTTATTCAGTATGCAACACCCGATCCAGTATTACTACAACCTTGTTGAGGAAGCACTAACAGATTACAAAATCGATCCGGCAACTGCCCGCGGCCAACAGCCGGGTCAGTGGAATCTGAAACTCGGATCGGCCAGTGTTTGGGTGGATGTATTCCAGTCAAAAGATGCCCAGGGCAACCTTACTAATTACGGCTACCTGCAATTAATGGCGCCGGTTTGTGATGTCCCGGTCAATAATCAACACCTTTTCACCAAAGAACTGCTGGAGATCAATCACTCGCTCTACGGTGTTTCGTTTACGATCTATTCTGAAAAAGCTTATATCAAATCCATTCGCGAACTGGAAGGACTCGATAAGTCAGAAATCAAGAGCACATTCGATCGTGTAGGGATCTATGCCGACGAGTGGGACGACAAACTAAAGACGAAATATTTTGCTTTCAGCGGCGGCGGAAGAGGGTAGGAAGCAAAAGCGGTAACAGAAGCCAGGTTTACAAGCCTGGCTTTTTTTGTTTCCTCATTTTTTGCCTACCTGGAATCCTAACGAACTTCCCTGTGAGCGCGTCTCGACGATCTCAAATTCCTTTACGTCATCGAATATAATGGTTTCCATGATTTCGGGTGTACGCTCTTCCTTCTTCATGGACGCAAGGCGCAGGTGCTGATTCTTTACAACCTCTCCCACTACCTGGCGTACAGTCCTCGCGTTACCAAAATGCTTGTCGCGCCCGGTGTGAAGCGAAGCAAAGTAACTACGAAGGTGCTGCAACGAAGGCTCATCGGCTTTAACACCCTCATTGGTCAGCAACGCGAGTGCAATGGTGAACATATCTTCCGATGAATAGTCGTCGAACATAAAATACTTGTCAAACCTGGAGCGGAGCCCGGGATTGGACATAATGAACTCCTGCATGTTATCCGTATAGCCCGCGACGATGATACCAAACTTTCCGCGGTGATCCTCCATACGCTTCAGGATCACCTGGATAGATTCCGCTCCAAAATCATTTTGCGAGCCCCGTTCGTTCGCCAGCGCATACGCTTCATCGATAAACAGAATGCCACCCATGGCCTCATTGATCTTCTCCGCGGTTTTGATCGCTGTCTGCCCAACATACCCTGCCACCAGTCCCTGCCTGTCAACCTCGACCAGGTGACCCTTCTCCAATATTCCTAAACCCTTGTAGATACGTGCAAGGATACGGGCAACGGTGGTCTTCCCTGTCCCCGGATTGCCGGTAAACACGGTGTGTAGTGAAAATTTATTCAGGACATCTTTTCCCGACTCCTGGTAAAAACGGACCAGTTTCACCATCTCGTTCACTTCTGTTTTTACCTTGTCAAGCCCGACAAGAGCATTGAGGTCAGCCATGCTCTGAAACAAAATGTCATCGAGTTCCTTATTTGCCGATGTCGAGATGGATTGCGTTGCCTGCTTCAGTATCTTTCCGACATCGGTAATCACCGGCACGGTTCCTTCTTCAAATTTATCTCCTACCTCAAACGCGATGGTCGCGATCAAAGTGTCCATGAACACCACCTCCATAGTATACAAATCGCCTTTCCATGTTCCTGCAACTTCACCGCCCCATCCCGGATAGACTTTGTACACCTGCCCGGTAGTATTCTGGGGAACGTAAATAATCCGCGTGCTGGTGCCTTTCAGCTGACCCGCGTCGTCGTAAAAATTAAAGAACAACTCCGCGTAGTAGTCGTTCGACGTTTTGTTTTTAAAAGCGAATTCCGCCCAGACGTTACGTGTCTCCTTCTGGCTGAACTTGCTGAGGTATTTTTTCTCCGGAACAGCATCGGCTTTGCCGTCACCTTCGAAAAGTTTGATGCTTTCGATATCGAAGAAGAGATTTTCACCCTCCTTCGCAACACCAACATCCTCGACGTAAAACTTCGCTTCACCGATCTTGACTTCATCGATATAGCCTTCCCAAACGTAATTGCCCTTGAGCCAATAGGCACCGGGGTTCGCATTTCCCCATGAATCCCGGATATAGACGACGTTCTCGTCTTTCAGCACCTTCCGGGTTTGTACCGAGTTGCATAATTCGTTCAGCTGGCTCCCGTTGACATAAAAACACTTCATGCGAACGGATGCTTCCCAATCCTCCTCATCGAAAAGTTTATTAAAAAAGGAAAGCTCTGACCGGAGGAACGTAGTCTCATACCGGTCATAAACCGACCGGTATTTCTTTGTTCCATCCGCCATCCATTCGTCGGACGAATGGATTTTGATGGTCCGGTACTTGTATTTAAGTGCCATTTGCTTCTGGCTTGTACCCGGGGGTGGGATTTCCGGCGCGGACTTATTGTCGTCGCTTTCGTTCTTTTCTAAAGGCATGAAAGGGTATTTTATCCTGTTAAGTTATAAACAAGACACTACTTTGCAAAGGGTGGATATGGGAGCGCAGGAAACCGGAACCGTCGCCAAAAAGTACGCGGAAAACCAAGTTTACAAAGACAAAATCAAGGGACCCGGGACACAGGAGGGGCTATTATGGCATCACTTCTTTCGTTTTCCAGGACCGTGACGCCTTGTCGTAATACGTGTTATCGTCCGGGAATTCGATGTATTGATCACCTGTTTTCTTTGCGTAAAAAGCGTCAAGTGTTTCCCCTTTCACCATCCGGGAGAAAAGAAAATAACTCCGCTTCTTAAGCGTATCGGGGACCATTTTCCATGTCCGGAATACCTCTTCAAATTCCTGAATACTGCCGTCGTCATTGAATATTATCTTCCCGCCGGTGGCATGCCTCTTTTCTGTGATACTGGGCGCCGGCTGGGATACTAAAAAATAGGCGGTTTTATCCGTGGCATAATATTGTTCGAGAAAACACTGGCTTGCTCTTTCCTGGTAATATGCGTCGTAGTCACTCTTGAACTTTTCTGTCGCGCTTACATTCTCGGGGGCTTTCGCCACATAACGAATGATCTTCATCATCAGTTCATCTTTCTCCCGGGGATTAAGGGATGCATCGGGGTCAAATTTCCCTCCGCATTGAGCGAATAATACAAGTATCAAAAAAAGTATGCTGCTGTTTTTCATTTTTTACATTCCTTCCGTCTGCAAAAGTAAAAAGGCCTACCGTGACGGCAGGCCTTTTTAGTGAATTTATCTTAGTCTGTTAATACACCTCGTTCAACGGCTGGAATTCCGCCCATCCGTCAGTCCAGTCAGTACCACCGAATGCACCGCGATAGGTCACCGTAGCATCAAAGAATGTATTGCCGGTAAATTTAGCGTCAGTGAAATCAGCTCCCGTTGACAGCGTTCCTGTTGTCACGATGAAGCTGGGGTTGGAAGGATAATTGGAAGATGTCTGACCACCCCAGAACATTGCCTTGTCGAGTCCAAGAGCTGCGTATGGTTCTATAGAACCGGCAGGAGTTCCAGCGACAGGAGACCATCCTTCGCCACCGGTGGGCTTGAGAATGGTATTGTTGTTGGATGTCCAGTAGTCTCTCACCGCAGTTGCATCACCGCTGAACAAGCCCGTAGAAAATCCTACGTTGCTCGATGAAGTTGTTGTTCCGAGTTCCGTTGTATTGGGAGAAGCAAGGACGTTGAATGCCAATTTGCTGCCTCCGCCTGTGAGGTTGTCCAGTGTTGCCTGGTCATCCAGTCTTAATCCAACAGGGAAACCGGAGAAGAAGGAGTTAAAGATTGAAAGAGCTGACCTTCTGCGGATATGCATTGCATTCTGGTAGTTAGCCGATATGCTACGGGCGGATGTTCCGCTTCCCAATCCTGTGTTAAAGTCGCGAGGTCCAAGTACAGTAATATTCGAGAACACGGCACGTGTGTAACCTGCGGAACCGGAAGGCGTATCGTTGGCATTTGCCTGGTTGTCGCTTTCAAAAGAATTAGAACCAGACTGGTCAGCGAAGAAAGGATTGCGTACAACAAGGCCGAACTGAACGTTTCCACCGAAACCAAAGTCAGTATCAAAATCGTCATCCCAGGTTGACAGGGAGATAAGGTATTTTGCATTTACTGTTCCGCCGAACCATTCGAAACCATCATCGCCGCCAAATGAAACCTGGACGTGTTCAATTGTTGTTCCGCTTCCGACACCACCCATAGTAAGGCTGTTCGTTTCATTGTTCGGAGTCAGTTCAATACCCGCATACTCGATACGCACATAGGTGAGGGTTCCCGCGTTTTGTGTAGCATTGGTAGTAGGGCTTGTGATGTTTCCGTAAGTCTGCGACGGCGTGATACCTTCAATTGCCGGTAATGCTGACTGATTCACCCATGCATCTCCCAACATGACAATACCGCCCCAGTCGCCACGATCGCGTTCACCCACAGCCTGAGCAGAAGTAAATACTACAGGGCTAGCGGCCGTTCCGTTAGCAACCAGCTTTCCACCTGGCTGAACGATAAGTGTTGCTTTCGTTGCCTTATCACCTTTGATCACCGTTCCGGCAGGGATGGTGAGGGTAACTCCCGTGGGAATAAATGTTTGTCCCTTGATCAGATAGGGTTGCCCTGCGACAAGCGTCTGGGTCGAGAGTGTACCTGAAAGCGTGATTACAGGATCACCGACTGTAAGCATGTAATTGGCGATAGCTGAGGGGTAGTTTTTGCTGTCAATTGCCTGAAAGGAGATCACAATTACGGAACCGACAACCGCATTGGCGGGAATCGTATATTCAAATTCCTGTTCAAAATCCTTCGCACCGGCCATATCATAAGATTCAACTTCACTGCCTGCAACATACACAACGAGTGACTCACCGCCATTCGGCGCAGTAACGGTAGCCGAAACGGTAATAGTTCCGCCCGGAACATCCTGCCCTGAGCTGGCATCCAAAGAAACTGCAGGTGCGGGGGCGATGCTTTCCTCATCATCACAACTCTGAATAAACAACGCTGCCAGAAGCAACGTCAGGAAAGGCAAGAGTTTAATTATTTTTTTCATGCGTTTTTTGTTTTAGTCACGGGGTCAAAATTACGCGCCCCCGTCTGCGAACCGGTTATTACCGGATTAACAATTCATTACCTCAGTGTTATTATCTTCATGATTTATTAACAAATAAAAAAGGCCTGCTCCGCAGTGGAAACAGGCCGTTTTGAGGTTCGCTCAAGAGCCCGCTATTCTCGGCCCGTAAACTTATATGACAGTCCGAGGGAAAACTGCGTACCAACCTGGTAACGTTGTATCACAGCCTCCTGATCTTCGATTTTGTTATTGCTGTTGTTGTCCTGGTATATCCGGTAAGCTGCATTCAATGCATTCTGGATATTCAGTTTGGTTTCAAATCTTTTCTTCCAGGTTTTCGCTAACTGAAAATCGAGTGAGTTACGCGGCAGCTCCCACCACGACGGGAACACTTTGTCTCCGACAGAGAAGATCCGGGGACCGAATACATTGTAAGCGACATTTGCTGAGAGTCCTGTCTCATCGTCGCTGTAGTAAAGCCCCAGGTTCACGATGTAAGGCGACTGCCCTTGCAATGGGCGGTTCTGAAGCTGGTTGGTCGCGATCGTACCGATATTCACTTCGCTTTCAATCCATGACGCATTCAGGTTCACGGATGTATTCCTTAACAACTTCGATACGCCGAGGCTCGCCAGACTTTTGCGGAATTCAAATTCAACACCCCAGGTATATGCGCTCTTCGCGTTGTCGTAAAAAAGCTGAGGGGTCTCTGTAGTAATCTGCAGGTACGTTTCAATGGGATCTTTGAAATCCTTGTAAAAGCCGCCGATGCTGATCATTTCCCCTACGTTGGGATACATTTCCCAGCGAAGATCCATATTGTGAACAAAGGCTGTTTTCAGATCCGTGTTTCCAAAGATACCAGCCTCGAATTCGAACTGGTAGTAAAGGAACGGAGCCAGTTCCCTGAATTCCGGACGGTTCACGGTCCGACTATACGCCAACCGCATTAGTGAACGGTCGCTGATATTGTAGGCTACGTTCAGCATGGGTAGCGGCGCGAACACAGGGTTTTCCACTTCGATATCTTCTCCGGTATTCGATTTTGCCGTTAATGTCTGTACGTTGTATTCGCCGCGAAAACCGGCGGAAATATCAAACTTTCCCGTCGGGAATGAACCGCTCACATAACCCGCTCCGAGAAAATTGGTGCCTTCGTATGAGTCCTGGGCAGTTGTTCCTTCTTCTATTACGAAACCATTCTTCTTGCTGATGTTAGAGGGGTCAAAAATCTGGCTCAGCGGCAGTGAGCGAAGTTCTTCACCGATTTGCGGATCGAAATCCGGACCGTCGGGATACAGGTAGTTCAAATACCTGGCATTGAATGAACGTGTTTTATACTCTCCGAAGTAGCCGGCCTTAATTGTCGCGACGCGTTTATTCTCCTTTTCACCGAGTTTCTTCTCGAAATTCAGACCGTGTGAATATCCCACATCCTGAAGATCAGACCAGAACCGGCCTGTCTCGAACAGGTTACCGGCGGGGGGTAATTGCATAAAAAATGGTTCCTGAGTTTCCGACAGGCTTTTGTCACGCAGGGTCCTGAATCTCCGGTAATCCGGCTCATTACGCGATACGTCGTTCAATCCAAACACCCAGTTCAAAGAGGATGTCTCCGCATCACCCAGGATGTGTGTACCCTCCAGCTGACCCGAATAGATCCGGCGGCTCAAATAATGATAGGCATAATTTACACGATCATAATTCGGAAGCTGAATAAAGTCAGTTCCCTTGCGAAGGGTGGTTTCACTCTCACCCAACTGAACAAATAAATTCTTGAATTCCACTTTAAACCGGTCGTTGAAATTGACCAGCCAGTTATGCATGGCGTTGATCTTTACATCGCTGGAGTAAAAATTGTCTTCGAATGAGAAGCGCTCTATGGCGGACGTTGCGTCGAAGCTGTTGTATCGTTTGAAATCCGCTTTGAAGTTTTGATAGCTCTTCGAATACGATAGAACGGTAATGTTGTTAAACTGTACCGAACCAATAGAAAAAGGCTGAGATGTTGAGAAGTTGAAGCCCATGTCCAGCGGGACAGTGCGGGTACTATAGTCGAAGTTGTTAGTCAGAGACTTGCCGGCACGCTCCCGGATACTGGAATTCCTCGACGAAGCTTTTAAAGCCGCCGTTGTGGGGAAATTTTCCGGCAGGTCCCGGAATCCATTGTCAAAACCAAACTTGTCGGTGGAACTTCCCTTGGAATATAATTGATCCTTTCCGGTCGTATTATTTCTATATCCCACGTTCACACCAACGTTGAAAAATCTGTCGTTCGTTGGTTTTTTTGTCACAATTTTGATCACACCACCTGCAAAATCACCGGGCAATTCAGCAGCGCCGGACTTGTAAATCAAAACCTGATCGATAGCTCCCGCAGGAATCAAATCGAATGAAAACGATCTCCTGTCGATCTCTGTACTGGGGCCGATGACACCGTTGATCATGACCTGATTGTATCGTTCAGGAACACCACGGATGAGCACGAACCGGTTATCGGAAATTGTTACACCGGATACGCGTTGCATAACCTGGGCCGCATCCTTGTCAGGTAAACGGGTTATTTGTTCCGCAGATATACCACTTACAACAAGCTTGCTTTCCTTGATTGCGTTGATCAGCGTAAGATCGTTGTTAATTTCCCGTGTGCCAGTCACCACTACCTCCTGCAGTTCGGTCGCATCCTCCTGAAGGGCCACCTGAATTTGCGAGATCTTGCCGCTCTCAACAACTACATCGGGAATAATATGCGACTTGTATGTAATGAAGGATACGACAAGGTTATAGGTACCTGGTTTGACATTTGAAATGGAGAATTTTCCATCGATATCTGTCGCTCCTCCAACCTGTGTCCCCTGGATGTAAACGTTGGCTCCGATAATGGCTTCGGTTGTCTTACCATCGGTGACCACACCGGAAATTGTGCCGTTTTGCGCCCAGGTGAGGAGTGATAAGGTCAGCAAGGCCAGAGAAAGTATAACTCTACGCAGCATAGGATTGTATTTACTGCAAAGGTCTCTTTCCAATATTACCTGATGCCTACGCCTCTGTTACCAAATTGTTAAGAGCAGCCGGAGCGAACGATGACCTTACTAACGGATATTAGGGTTCATTGCAATTCCCCGATTGATAATCAGCACGTTATCGAAATTTCCCTTAACATTAATGACAAGATTTTTTAACGCTGTTAATGTGCCGATAACAGAATGATTGTATAGTTTACCAGGAGTAAACAAAATTCTATTTGCTGATCGGCACTTTATTCAGGATAGCATTGATGATATCAGACGTTTTTACGTTATCGGCTTCTGCTTCATAGTTCAGGATAATCCGGTGATTCATGACATCACGGGCAACTTCCTTGATATCTTCGGGAAGCACGTACTCTCGTCCTTCCATATAGGCCAGCGCTTTTGCCGAAAGGTTAAGATTGATACTGGCCCTGGGTGATGCCCCGAACTGAATATACTGCGCCTGCTCATTTAATTTATATTCCAGCGGATTTCGGGTGGCATATACGAGCTCGATAATATACCGTTCGAGGGATTCGGATATTTTTACCTTGTTAACCTGATCCCGGATAGAAAATATATCGTCTTTACTGAGCACGGTACCTACGGTAAAATCAAACTTCATATTTGAAATACGCCGCATGATCTCCATCTCCTGATCCTTAGTAGGGTAATCCACGAATACCTTCATCATAAAACGGTCAACCTGTGCCTCCGGAAGGGGATATGTTCCTTCCTGATCCACCGGGTTCTGCGTAGCCATCACCAAAAACGGACGGTCGAGTTTGAATGTCGTCTCACCGATGGTCACCTGTTTTTCCTGCATCGCTTCCAGCAACGCCGACTGGACCTTGGCAGGCGACCGGTTGATTTCATCCGCCAGAATGATATTGGCGAAAATCGGACCTTTTTTAACCTCGAACTTTCCCTCCTTCTGATTATAGATCATGGTTCCAACCAGGTCGGCGGGCAACAGGTCTGGTGTGAACTGGATCCGTTGAAAATCCAGGTGAAGTACCTGTGCAAGGGTACTTATGGTTAGTGTTTTCGCGAGTCCGGGAACACCTTCCAGCAACACATGGCCGTTTGTAAAGAGGCCGATCATCAACCGGTTGACCATATACTCCTGGCCCACGACAACCTTGCCCACTTCTGAGTAGACGCGTCTTATTTTCTCCTTGTGTTCTTCGTGCTGTTCAATTCCTACTGCTTCCATGTATCAATTTTTGATAGGTATATACCGCCAAAAATAGCGTAATTATTGGCAATTAGGACCGTACTTTTTGACAGAAAGTTAAGGATGACCGACTGATGGCATGAACAGGACATTTGTAATGGGTGATATACACGGTGCTTACCGCGCCTTACGGCAGTGCCTCGAAATTACGAGTTTTGATTACCAGCATGACCACCTTATATGCCTTGGCGACGTTTGCGACGGGTGGCCGGAAACGAAAGAAAGTATTGACGAACTGCTCAGGATCAAAAAACTCACCTATATCCTGGGTAATCACGACTACTGGACGTTACAGTGGATGATCAGCGGAACAGCAGATCCTGTATGGCTGACTCAGGGCGGTGAATCCACCGTTAAATCCTATCACGCCGGCATACCGGTTCATCACAAAAGATTACTGGAGGAAGCTCTTCCCTACTTCAGGACAGAAGATAAGTTGTTCGTTCATGCGGGAATCGACCCGTTGCAGGAGATTGAAAACCAAGACCTGAATATTTTTCTGTGGGACAGGAATCTGGCGAGAATGGCGTTGGATTCCTACAACAAAAAAAACAACGACAAGCTTACCCGGTTTTCCGAGGTGTATGTTGGTCACACACCTATTCAATCCAAAAAACCCATCTATTCCGCCGGTGTATGGTTAATGGACACAGGGGCAGGCTGGAGCGGTGTGCTTTCCATGATGGAGATCCACACAAAGGAAATCTTCACGAGTGATCCGGTAGAGGAACTTTATCCGGGTGTTCAGGGTCGTAAACCCAAATGAACTAGAAGACCACAACTTCGGCCCCCCGGGGATTGGATATGTAGGAGTTGATGAGGTTTTGAACAGTGCGTGTTTCGACACTGCGTTTGATGTAGTTCTTCGCGGACTCAAAATCGGAGATGGATGCTTCGCGGTCGAAAAATCCGAATCCCACATACGTCCCCTTTTCCACCAGCACGAGAGACTGTTCTTCGGTATTCCTGCCTTTCCCTATGATCGCCACCGTTTCACCTTCGTCCCGGAACGCCTTAATGGATTTTTCCACCCGCCTGTTATATTTTTTTACCGTCTCAATTCCCATACAGGCCCCGTTGCATCCACCCGACTGGTAGTCGAAACAGAGACCTTTTGCTATCTGGAGCCCACTGAGTTTGGGACAGAGTTCAAAATCCCTCACCTTTTCCCACAGGAAATTCCAGGCTTCTCCCTTTGTGCTGAAACGGATCAGCGGACGGGATCCTTTCGTTACGACGTTGACGGAAAATCGCAGGTAACCGTTCCGGTCTTCGTAGTCGAAAATACCCCATTCTTCGACCCTGAACTTTTGCGACTGATTGTACTTTGGCCACAGTCTCCTGATCTCCTGTGATTCCAGGATCAGGGCTATCAGTTCATTTCCCGTTAGTTCAAAACTGATGTGGTGAATTTCATTCCTGATCTTTGACCGGCTCCATTCACGGGCATCGCCGGTGAAATGTCCGGTTATCCGTTTTTTTATGTTAATGGCCTTCCCGACGTATATGATATTACCTCGGTTATTATGGAAATAGTAAACTCCGGGTAGTGCAGGCAAACGATCAAAATCCTCTTTGGGTAGATTCGGCGGAAGGATGGTATCCCCTGAATTTCGTTTGAGCGCTTTTAGTATGTAACCGTCATGGTCGCGTCGCAGAAGCTGGTCGAATATCTTCACGGTGGCTGCAGCGTCACCACCCGCCCGGTGTCGATTGGATATCACTATGCCCAGGCTTTCCGCCAGGCTTCCGAGGCTATAGGATCGCAATCCCGGAATGATCTTCCGGCTTAGCCGTACAGTACAAAGTTTTTTGGACTGGAAGTTGATTCCCGCCTGTTCGAATTCCTTTTTTAAGAACGAATAGTCGAAATGAGCATTGTGTGCCACAAAAACCTTCCCGTCAAGCTTTTTGAAAATTTCTTCGGCGACTTCCTCAAAGGCCGGAGAATCCAGCACCATCTCCGTGGTTATACCGGTCAGACCGGTTATGTAATAGGGAATATTGCGGCCCGGATTGATCAGCGTGTGAAATGTATCCGTTACCTGTATTCCATCATGATGATAGATCGCTACTTCTGTGATACGATGGTTTTCCGCGTAACCGCCGGTCGTCTCAATGTCAACAATCGCATACATGGGCGTAAGTTAAAGTTTGACAATTGAAGGTAAAAGCGGAAATTCAACCAAAATTTAAATTGCCTTTAAATGAACGGAATTGTAGGGTTTCTTCTTTCAGGTGTGGCCGTATTGCTTACGGCGTACCTGCTGCCTGGCGTACATGTGGAACACTATGGTTACGCCTTACTGGTGGCTGCCGTTCTTTCCGTCGCCAATGTGATCGTGAAACCTATCCTGGTTGTATTCACCATACCCATTACGATCCTGACCCTTGGCCTTTTTCTCCTCGTTATCAATGCGGTGATAATCCTGCTGGTTGATTATTTAACTCCGGGTTTTAATGTAGACGGGTTCTGGTGGGCACTGGCTTTCAGCCTTATCCTTTCGATCCTTAACAGCCTTTTTTCGGACCTTACCAAGTCGAAGGCGAACAACTGATCCGCGGAATATCTGATACCCGCCAACCCATCCCCGGGCAAGATGCCCGGGTTGAGTTATTGTCGTACAGAAAAATTACCAACTATTCCTGTAACGGAAACTATTACATCGGCAGAGAGGGTCCGAAATATTGTGTTAATTGGATCGTGTGTTCGGAAGAAGTTCAATCCAGCGCTTGTCCGGCTCGGTCTTAACCTGCTCATTGACGACATCAGCCAGGAGGAGACCAATGTCACTGTTGGTCAGGATAGCCGCGACGCTTAACGCATTTCCCAAATGCTGGGTTTTCTCGTCAATTTCTTCAGCGATAAATATTACAGGTGTGCTACGGTTGATTGAATTGGTCCGGATAGAGCGGATCAATTCAAAACCTGTGACCACAGGCAGGTCAGTGCCGCAGATTATTACATCGAAATGTTCGATTCGCGAGGTTAGGAGCCCATCCAAACCAGATTCAGTATGGAGCACAACTGGATTGCAACTGCTAAGCACTGACTTAATTTGATCAACGGTTTTTTTCTGCCTGTGAACCACAAGAATTTTCATTGTCTTCAAAGCTTGTGTTAAACCTTCTTTACAAACCTTCAGTCAAGATCGGATATGAACGGAACATTTTTTTTAAACCCCGGGCTACACGGAGGGGCTGCCAGCCCGTATTTTTTTAGATGTGCGCACACAAATGATGCACTAGGCGATTTTGGCCGTAAAAGTGAAAGATGGGAAGTTTGAAAAATAGTACAATTATACTACTCCGCGTTTGGTGAATTCAGGACACAAGTCCCGTTTCGTAAGCGTATTTGACCAGGCCAACAATGTTATTAACGCCGACTTTTTCCATAATATTTACCCGGTGGTTACGCACCGTGTTCTCGCTCAGGAAAAGACGCTGTCCTATTTCCTTCATGGTTAGTTCCTGGCAGATTAGCAGAAGGATTTCTTTTTCGCGATCGGTAAGATCCTGCTGCTGGAACAGGGGACGTGTGCGTGTTCTTTTCTCCTTGACATTCTTTCGCAATACAGTGGCCACGAGGTCGTTGTGGTAAAAATCTTTTTCAACAACGGCATAGATAGCCTTTTCGAGCTCATCAGGTTCGGTGTTCTTTAACAAAAAAGCATGCACACCCATGTCCATCATATGAAGAATAAACTTGCCGCTATCATGCATGGTCAGGATGATGATCTTAACCTGCGGGTATTTGTTAATAATATTCTCGCAGGTCTCTGCGCCATCCATGATAGGCATCTGAAGGTCTACAATTGCGACATCGGGGGCATCATATTTTATCAAGGTCAGAAGTTCTTTCCCGTTTTCAGCATCCTTCACTTCCTCTACCCGCTCAAATGTGCGTAACAGGTTAACCATTGCCTTCCTGAACAGTGTATGATCATCGGCTATGTAGACTTTGAATTTTGTTTTCATAGCGGCATGGTCATTGTAATCTTTGTCCCTTTTCCGGATTGTGGTGTTTCAAATTCAAGTTTGGCGGATAATATGCGGGCACGATTCTCAATGTTGAAGAGTCCGAGGCCCTTACCATTTTTTGCCTCATAGCGGAGGCTGTCCGAATCAAAACCTACGCCGTTATCTTCAACTGTCACTTCCAGTTTATCCGTTCCCCGAATAGTGACGTGAATGGATGTCGCCTGTGAGTGTTTTACGGCATTATTCACCAACTCCTGGGCAACCCTAAAGATCATCAACTCCTTCTTCTGCGGCAAGGTTCCCACCTCTCCCTGCTCCTGGAAAGAAACCGGAAGAAGTGAAACAGCCTGAAAACGTTCGCACAGTTCTTTAACCGCCTGCACCAATCCGAATTTTTCAAGCGTCGATGGCATCAGGTCGAGGCTAAGCCTTCGCACCGAGTTCAGGGTGTCATCCAGCATCTGCTTGGGTTGCTCCATGCTTTGAGGATCATTCATCTGTTTTGCCAGGGTAGTAAGCCCCACCCTGATCGTTGAGAGCATTCCCCCGATGCTGTCGTGGAGGTCGCCTGCCACACGGCGTCGTTCATTTTCCTGGGATTCCAGCGCCGCCTCCATCATTTTCTGCTGATAGTCAAACTCAAGTTTCTGCAGTTTGAGTTGCTCCTGTATCATCTTCTTTTGATAGAAAACCACGAACAAAATGATCGCTATAGCCAGCAAAAGCATGGCTACTGTACCGATGGCGACGAGGAGCGCAACTTGATATTCCGAAGGTCCACCCATAAACCAAATAAGATTACCAAAACCTGAACAATGTTCAAGATGTTATGAAAAGTCCAGTAAATCAATAAGTCATCGTGTAATACTTCGACTAGATAGTTTGTAAATAAAAAAAGGAACAGGGTTCCGGCGTTAAAGATCAGAATACCTGAATTGTACCAGAACATGGGAACCCGGTGCAGGTGCTGAACAGGCAGGTCTGCCATCAGCCTGTAACAATACACGACGCAATAGGATGTTACAAAGATCGACCGAAGTACTTTTGTGTACGTGTTGTTGTCCATTTGCTGGACCAGTAACAGATTTACTCCCGCAACGATCAGGAAAAAAATTCCTATGGTTAAAAACCACTTCCTGTACTTTCCCCCAAGGGTGTAGTTGTACAATACGGTAAGAATGCAGAAATAAATAATGGCATCCAGGGTCTGCGGAACGTTTACCTCCTTGCCTTTCAGGTTCAGTAATCCAAAACTGAAAAATGCTATTGGGCCGGGTAACAAAGCCCATGCAAGTATCCTCGTCTCGGTGCTGATCCGTTTAAAAAAAACAATAGAAATCAGGACAAACAGCGCGGCCAGTGTTACCTGGAACTGAGCGATATTTATAAATATCTCTAATGTCATTCAATAGACCCTGTTACTTCGGACAGTATGGCGGGCATGGAAGACCTCCATCGAATGCCACGGCCTCGGGAGCTGCGGCTTTTTTTGCCGGCGCAGCGTCATCCGGCCATATCAGTTCGCCATCCTCTTTTGTCGGTACGAGCACCAGGTGAACCGTGTCCTTCTTAAATGCTTCGCTATACCTGAGCGCGAGGAAAAATGTAATTCCCGAACTACCGTCCTCACTGAGCATTCTGAGTAAGGCATCTCGTCCAAAAAAAACGGACTTCGTATCGGTCTTCTTATCCTTTCGCATTACTTTGTCGTACTTGTCAATCCATGCCTGAGCTTCTTTCTTAGTGACCTTGGTCCCAACTTTTGGTTTAAAATTCTTTGCCATGTTGTCGGTTTGTTAAAGGGTTGAACGATAACTTGAATGTATAGATTTTTTTGATGAAATTTTTTCGTGGACCTCCGAATCCTATATTTGCCGGTCTACGATCAACAGAATGAAAAAAAATAGTTTGTCAAAACTTACCCAAAGTGTCCACGCCGGTTCTGCGGGCGACTCGCAGTATCATGGAACGGTCACTCCGATCTTCCCATCATCGGCATACGATTACGAAAACGTTGGTTCCACGCTTTACCCTCGATACTTTAATACACCCAATCAAAAAGCGGTCGCCGAAAAACTGGCAGCCCTTGAAAATGCGGACGATGGTATTGTGTTCAGCTCCGGGATGGCAGCAATCCTCACATCTATTTTCGCCATGATGAAAAAAGGCGATCACGCGATTTTCCAAAACGACCTCTACGGAGGTACATTTCATGCGATTGTAAAAGAATTGCCACGTTACGGATTGGAGTACACAATGGTGTCGGGTTCAGACCCACAACTTTTTGAAAAAGCGATCCGGCCCGAAACGAGAGTGATCTATATTGAGACTCCTTCCAATCCAATCCTGAAGATCACCAATATTGAAGCCGTTGCGGCAATTGCCAAAAGACACGGTATCGTCACCATTATCGACAATACGTTCGCCTCGCCGGTTAATCAAAATCCAATTGACCTCGGAATTGATATTGTTACGCATAGTGGTACCAAATATATCGGCGGACATAGCGATATCTGCTGCGGCGCAGCCCTGGCATCAAAAGAACTGATCCAGAAAATCTGGGAAAGCGCCATCCACTTTGGCGGTTCCCTGGATCCCAACACCTGCTGGCTGGTTGAAAGAAGTTTAAAAACGATCGTTCTGCGCGTTCGCCAGCAAAACCTGAACGCTATGGCAATCGCACAGCACCTGCAGAGCGATTCCAGGGTCGCACGGGTATACTATCCCGGACTACCTGATCACCCCGACCACGAGATCGCCAGGCGGCAAATGCCTGGAGGCTTCGGAGGAATGCTCTCGTTTGAAGTAAAAAGCGATCCCCATATTTTTATGGGTAAACTGAAACTTATCAAAAGAGCAATCAGCCTTGGAGGTGTAGAGTCGACCGCTACCAGTCCGGCCAGGACATCACATGTTAAAATGTCTTCCGACGAACGGGCTGCTATTGGCGTTTCCGATAACCTCGTAAGGCTCTCGGTCGGAATAGAAGAAACAGACGACCTGATTGCCGATCTTACACAAGCTTTCTGACCAACATGATCAAGATAGAAAAAGCGTCAAGCCGGCACATCGATGACCTGATTGACTTTCAACAGCGGCTCGCCTTTGAATCAGAGAACGTAAAGCTGAACGCAGAAACACTCCGGGCCGGAATGAACGCGATGTTCGCGGATCCGTCGAAGGGTTCATATTACGTCGCCGTCGAAAACGGAGAAGTCGTCGGATGTCATATGATCACGTTCGAGTGGAGCGACTGGAGAAATGGTATGGTCTGGTGGTTGCAGTCCGTCTACGTAAAAGAAACCCATCGGAAGAAGGGTATCTTCAAAATGATGTACGACAACGTGATCAGCATCATCCGTGAAAATCCCGACCTGATCGGCCTTCGCCTTTACGTCGACAAGTCAAACACCCGCGCCATGAAGGTCTACGAATCCATGGGAATGGACGGATCGCACTACACGGTATACGAACAAATGAAATAAAAGGAGCAGGATGTTATCCGGGCCTTTGCACTTACCTGACTTCCACCACCATTTCAATCTCAACGGCAATATTGCTTGGTAAGGAGCCTGCGCCCATTGCAGCCCGCGCATGCCGCCCGTTGTCGCCGAACAAGGCTACCATCAGGTCAGAGCATCCGTTAATGACTTTCGGCTGATCGCCAAAATCAGGGGGACAATTCACCCATCCATTAACCTTCACTACACGCTTTACCTTATTCAGATCACCTAATTCCGCCTTCAGTGTGGAGATCAGGCCGATCGCCGTTACTTTCGCCGCTTCATAGCCCTGTTCAATGGTCAGATCCTGCCCCACCTTACCCGTTATGTTCGTGCCGTCAGCTTTTGTAGGACCATGGCCGGACAAAAAAATCAAATTTCCAACCCTGACCGCCTTCACGTAATTCGCGATTGGTTTAGTGGGCTGAATCAGTTCGATCCCCAGCTCCTTCAATTTCTTGTCGAAGTCGGTCTTCTGCCCATACGTTGCCAGGCTGATCGCCGAGACAAAACAAAGTATTAGTGCACGTTTCATAGTTCAATGGCTTTGGTAAGGATAGTTCATTTTTTTCAGTTCCTAAAAGTGCAACAACGCGGCTAATAGAAAAAACATTTTGATAAATTTGATTGCCCCGAATCTGGAAATTCGTTGCTTCAGGCTTGGCGCTTAAGACTTATAGCTTTACACCATCAACAATATGACCGACACAAAAAACCGATGCGCCTGGTGCCTGAAATTCGATGAATACGTCAACTACCACGACAAGGAATGGGGTGTACCGGTTCACGACGATCAAGTCCATTTTGAGTTTTTAATTCTGGAAGGAGCGCAAGCGGGTCTGAGCTGGTCAACCATTTTGAAAAAGAGAGCGGGTTACCGGAATGTATTCGCCGGCTTTGACCCGCAAAAGGTTGCCCGTTTTACGGAAAACAAAGTGGAAAAGATTTTAAAGGATCCGGGTATCGTCCGCAACAGGTTGAAAGTCAATGCTGCTGTTAACAACGCCAGGCGTTTCCTGGAAGTACAGAAAGAATTCGGAAGTTTCGATAAGTACATCTGGGGGTTCGTCGGTCATAAGCCCATAGTCAACAAAAGAAAAAGTTTAACGGAGATCCCGGCTACGACAAAAGAATCGGATGCACTGAGTAAAGACCTCATCAAACGGGGTTTCAAATTTGTGGGCAGCACAGTCATTTATGCGCACATGCAGGCGTGCGGACTTGTCAATGATCACCTGGTTGAGTGCTGGCGGTATAAACAGGTTTCCCGGATGTCCTGAACAGGCTTTCTCTTACTTTTCCTTGCTCACAGAGCGGATAACTTCCTTTTTCGCCAGGTAAATATTCCAGACTCCTTCAACATTTACCACGCCATCCGGAAGCGGTGTAACGACTGGCCTGGAGTAAAGCAAGGAGTCGTAATCTTCTGCTTCAGGACTCTTCCGAAGCTTTTGAATATTATCCTGGGTGGCACCTGTCTCCGCACCGATCACATAAGCCTCTATCAGCTGGCTTTCCACCTCCAGGGCATCCGGTGAACCGGGTACAATCCACCTGATCCTGGCGTGACGGGCCCTGGCAATTGAATCGGTTTTTTCCGGACTGAAGCGAGTTTGTTCGAGGGCGGAAAAAATTGCCCGTCCTTCTTCGAGCGAAGCGGTGACGATTTCGGCGTCACTCAGTTTTATTATCTTTTGATTTTCCATTCCGTCGTGCAATTTCTTCCGCTGGTCTTCCGACAGTGAGCCACCACAGGATAACAGTATCGTCAATCCGATAATTGAAAATCTTTTCATACATCAAATTTCAGCGCTGGCCGTCCAAATTCCAAACGGCTGATGATACAATATATCCGGTCCGCAATGCGTCTTCCGGTGGAACAGTGCCTACGGCAGCGCCATCGGAGGGAGTAAAGTTTTTATATTAACTTTGCGGGTTGATTATTTGGTATGCTTGGAAAATTAGATGAAATAAAGCTCCGTTTTGAAGAATTAGGGCAACTTCTGGCTCAGCCCGAGACCATGAAGGATATGAAAAAATTCTCCCAGCTCAGCAAAGAATACCGGGATCTCGAAAAGATCGTGATCAAGTATGATCAGCTGAAAGACGTCCGCAATCACCTCCAGCAAGCCAAAGAAGTCCTTCAAAAGGAAAAGGACGAGGAGCTTCGCGAAATGGCAAAAATGGAAATCGACGAGCTGGAGCCGAAAATTGAAAAACTCGACTCTGAAATAAAGGAACTGCTCATCCCAAAAGATCCGAATGACGATAAGGACGTATTGCTGGAGATACGCGCCGGAACTGGCGGTGATGAGGCGGCCATTTTCGCCGGTGACCTTTGGAGGATGTACCAGCGTTTTTGTGACCGCCGCGGACTAAAAATGACAGTCCTGGATGTAACGGAAGGAACAGCCGGTGGATATAAAGAAGTGATCTGCAGTGTCAGCGGCGAATCGGTATACGGCTTGTTAAAATTTGAATCGGGCGTTCACCGGGTTCAGCGGGTTCCAGCAACGGAGCAAATGGGCCGGGTTCATACGTCTGCGGCATCCGTGGTGGTCATGCCGGAGGTGGAAGATGTTTCTATCGAAATTAATCCCGCCGACCTGGAGTATCAGACGGCACGCTCCAGTGGAGCAGGCGGCCAAAATGTAAATAAAGTGGAAACAAAGGTTCAGCTGACCCACAAGCCCTCCGGTATCGTTATTACCTGCCAGGTAGAACGGTCACAACACGCTAACCGGGAGCGTGCATTGCAGATGTTGAAGACAAAATTGTACGAGATCGAACTGGAAAAGCAACAATCGGAGATAGGAGCGACCCGGAAGTCCATTGTACGTACCGGTGACCGGTCGGAAAAAATCCGGACCTATAATTATCCGCAAAGCCGTGTAACGGATCACCGTATCGGTTTTACGCAACATAATCTGCCTGCGGTAATGAACGGAGATCTCGACGCTTTCGTTGAACAACTCAGGATCGCCGACAGCGCAGAAAGGATGATGGAAAGTGCATCGTGAAATTTAATCATAAGTACAAATTCACTAATTTTAATTTATAATTAATCGTATGAAAAAAGGACTGATCGTTATCGGAGTTATAATCATCGCCGCACTGATACTCTATAGTTTCTTTGCCGGCCGCTACAACACAATGGTTGAACTCCAGGAGACTATTCCAAAAGAGTGGGCCCAGGTTGAAAGCCAGTACCAGCGAAGAGCTGATCTCATACCGAATCTGGTAAATACGGTTAAAGGGTATGCGAATTTTGAGCAAGAGACACTTACCAAAGTAATTGAAGCAAGAGCAAGCGCAACACAGGTAAAGATCGATCCAAGCAACATAACACCGGAGCAGCTGCAACAATTTCAGCAGGCTCAGAATGGTTTGAGCTCGGCATTAAGCCGGTTGCTGGTAGTCGCTGAAAATTACCCCGACCTGAAAGCCAATCAAAATTTCCTCGATCTTCAGGCGCAGCTGGAAGGTACGGAGAACAGGATTGCCGTCGCGAGAAACCGGTTCAACGAAGTTGTTCAGCCCTACAACGTTTATATTAAACGATTCCCGAACAACATGCTCGCAGGTATGTATGGGTTTACTCCCAAAGGATACTTTGAGGCTTCGGCGGGTGCTGAAAATGCGCCAACCGTACAGTTTTAAAATACAAAATCTTAACCTCTCCGCTTGCTGGAGAGAAGCCCTGTCGTACCGGCGGGGCTTTTTTATTGAACACTCAATACAATCGGAGAAAAAATCTGTGGGCTTTGCACCCACAGATTAACCCGGGCTCTGACAGGTTAAGGAAATTATCTTTAGAGGCGATCTGATCACAAATCGTCGTCACGAAAGTAGCAATTTTCGTGATGTGTATCGGGTACACATTCGCGATTTTTTTACCCTGAGCCTTTCTCTATATTAGCGCCATGGCAAAAAAGCGCCCAGTATTAAACGAGCGGGAATTTTTTGAAATAGGACACAACTATTTCCTGCCCCACCTCTCCATCGACAACGTGATTTTCGGATTTCACAACAATGAACTCAAAGTACTCTTACTGCAGTGGAAGGAAAATAAACGATGGTGTCTGCCCGGCGGCTTCATTTACAAGGACGAACACATAGAGGAAGCTGCGATTCGTGTCCTTCGCTTACGCACAGGGTTGGATAACATTTACCTTCAACAATTCTACACATTTGGAAATCCACTGCGGGAGCGTGGAAAACATGGTATTACAAAACCAAAAGAGGTAAAAACAGACAGCTGGTTTATGGATCGCTTTGTCACTATTGGTTATTGGGCGCTGGTTGAATTTTCGAAGGTGGTACCGAAGCCTGACGAATTTTCGGAAACCTGTTCATGGTTTGATATCGACAAGGTTCCACCGCTTATTCTGGACCACAACGAAATTTTGGAAAAAGCACTTCTCTCACTTAGGCTCAATCTGAATGACTATCCGGTGGGTAAAGACCTTCTTCCTCCGAAGTTTACGATGCCCGAACTCCAGCGTCTGTACGAAACCATTCTTGGCAAGCAACTTGACCGGAGAAACTTTCAAAAGAAAATACTTGCACTGGATATTCTGGAACGCCTGGAAGAGAGAAAACTGGGTGGAGCGCATAAAGCTCCGTTTTTATACCGGTTTGATCAGAAAAAATACGAGCGGGCAATGAAGCAGGGTTTAAAATTCGGTCTGCAATAAAAAACCCCGCTTGTAAACGGGGCCTTTCTATTCTGATATTGAAAATCAAAGTGTTCGTTTGACTTCCCGTTGCTCGTAACTTTCAATCACATCGCCGACCTGCATGTCGTTGAATCCGTCTATACCGATACCGCAGTCAAATCCTGTTTTTACTTCGCTGGCATCATCCTTATGCCGTTTGAGCGAACCTAGCTTGCCTGCATAAACAACAATTCCATCGCGGATAAGGCGGATCGGATTACTTCTCTTAATTGAACCATCGGTGACCATACATCCGGCGATCGTTCCGATTTTCGAGATCTTGAAGACCTCACGCACTTCGGCATTCCCAACGATAACTTCCTCCGTCTCGGGCGCGAGCATACCTTCCATCGCCGCCCTTACATCGTTAATGGCATCGTATATGATCGAATACAATCGTATTTCTATTTCTTCATTCTCAGCGACCCTTCTTGCCGCAGCGGAAGGTCGTACCTGGAATCCGAGGATAATAGCATCTGATGCCGATGCCAGCAACACATCCGATTCAGAGATCTGGCCGACACCTTTGTGAATGATCGCAACCTGAATTTCCTGCGTGGAAAGCTTCAGCAGCGAATCGGTAAGGGCCTCCACGGAACCATCCACATCGCCTTTGACGATAACATTCAACTGCTTGAAGTTACCTATAGCCAATCGCCTTCCGATCTCATCGAGTGTGATGTGTTTCTTGGTCCGGATACTTTGCTCACGCATGATCTGGCCCCGCTTGGTAGCGATCTCCCGCGCTTCGCGGTCAGTTTCCAGAACGGTGACTTTTTCACCGGCCTGCGGCGCTCCATCAAGTCCCAGTACAACTACCGGGGTAGACGGTCCAGCCTCGGCCACCTTTTTGCCCGTGTCGTCAAACATAGCCTTGACACGACCATAATTTGCTCCGGCCAGGAGGATGTCGCCTACATGAAGTGTTCCCGTCTGAACCATGATCGTGGAAACATATCCACGGCCTTTGTCCAGTGAAGCTTCTATTACGGATCCTGTTGCATTCCTGTTCGGGTTTGCTTTCAAGGCTAGTAATTCAGCTTCCAATAACACTTTTTCAAGAAGGCCTTCAATACCTTTTCCCGTCTTAGCGGAAATTTCCTGGCTTTGGTATTTTCCACCCCATTCTTCAACGAGGATGTTGATCTTTGAAAGCGACTCCCGCACTTTTTCGGGATTCGCCGATGGTTTATCGATTTTGTTAATGGCAATCACGATCGGAACACCGGCAACCTGCGCATGGTTGATGGCCTCTTTAGTCTGAGGCATCACATCATCGTCGGCAGCCACAACAATTATGGCAATATCCGTTAGCTTGGCACCACGGGCCCGCATCGCGGTAAAAGCTTCGTGACCAGGGGTGTCCAGAAATGCGATCTTATGCCCGCTTTTTGTCATTACATCGTACGCCCCTACGTGCTGTGTAATACCACCGGCTTCCGAGGCCGTTACTTTTGTATTTCTTATATAGTCAAGCAGGGAAGTCTTTCCATGGTCAACGTGACCCATGATCGTAACAATGGGTGCGCGTGGTTCCAGGTCTTCTTCGTTATCAATATCTTCCTCCATTTCAAGTTCTTCTTCGGCAGAAGTGAACTGAACGGCGTATCCAAACTCATCCGTGATAACGGTGATCGCTTCCGCATCCAGGCGTTGGTTGATAGACACGAACATACCAAGGCTCAGGCACGTAGAGATTACGTCGTTGACGGAAACATTCATCATCGAGGCGAGGTCGTTTGCGGAAATAAACTCCGTTACCTTCAGTGTCTTCGATGCCTCTTGCTCCTGAAGCATCTGCTGCTCCTGGGCATCGGAATTCGCCTGGCGTTTTTCCCTTCTGTACTTCGCGCCGGAACCTTTTTTATTTCCACCACCGCTGAGCTTGGCCAGCGTCGCCTTTATCTGATCCTGAATTTCCTTTTCTGTGGGTTCTGCTTTCTGGATACGCGGACCCTGGTTCGGCCTTACGCCACGCTGAGGTTGCTGTACAGGTCTTGGTCCTCGCTGAGGTGCGCCTTGACCCTGACCCGCTCCCTGTTGCCCGGCTTGCCCTTCCGATGAGATCCTCTTCCTCGGACGTTTACCCTGTTTATCTTTTTGGGTGTCGGAAGACGCGACAGGCGCATCTTTTTTCTTCTCCGGAAGTTGAATCCGGTCAAGCACTTTGAGACCCTGGAGCTTGTCGGCGCGGCCCTTGATCAATTCCTGCTCCGGCTGCTTTTCTTCAGATGCCACCGGCTCGGTTTTCTTTACAGGCGGCTCTTCCTTTACGACAACCGGTTCTACCGGTTTTTCCTTGACCACCTCAATTTTCTCCTTTACCTCTTCCTTGGGTAGTTCCGTTTTCGCAACGACCTTTTCTTTTTCTACGGGTACTTCGGGTTTTTGCTCTTCCTTCGGTTGAGCTTTCTTTTCAAGCTCAATTTTCCCTACAACTTTGATACCTTCCAGTTTTGTTTTTTCGCGCTCAACCTTTTCCGGTTTGACTTCCTCCTTAGCCTTGAGATCCTTCGATCCCAGGTTTTTGATCATGATGCTGCTTTCCTCGTCCTCAACGCGTTTTTTAGGGGCCTCCTTTTCTTTCTCCAGAACGATATTATCAGCGTGCTTTACACCGATTGAAAGGCCGGATGCTTCCAGTTTTTCCGTTGCCGACGATGCAAACTCCTTAGACAAAAGATTCACCTGCTCAGGAGTGAGCTTGGCATTGGGGTTGTTTTCAACCTCAAAGCCTTTCTTCGCCAGGAACTCCAAAATGGTGTTATGCCCCACATTTAGCTTCCTCGCAGCCTGACTCAACCTGATCAATTTTTCCTCTGCCATACTCAAATATGCCTGTTTTTTAAAGACTTTAAAACCCGATTCCCTGTTGTTTCGAAATTTAACGCTGTGTTAATAGCGTTCGCTGCAGCACTCGAAACACCTCCACCCTAAAATGATGAACGGACCCCGAACAAATCTTATTCGAATTCCTTCTTCAAAATATTCAAAACACCTTCCACTGTCTCTTCTTCCAGGTCTGTACGGCGTACCAACTCCTCCTTGGACAATGCCAAAACGCTTTTCGCAGTGTCCAGGCCGATACGGTTCAATTCGTCAATAACCCAGTTCTCTATTTCATCTCCAAATTCGCTCAAGTCCACATCTTCTTCAGACTGTCCTTCCGCAAGTTCTCTGAAGACATCGATCTCGTAACCCACTAACCTGCTGGCCAATTTTATGTTCAAGCCCCCTTTACCAATAGCCAGCGAAACCTGATCCGGTTTCAGGTAAACAGAGACGCGACCATTATCCTTATCAACCTTTATGGACACTATTTTCGCCGGGCTCAATGCCCGTTGTATATATAATTCAAGGTTTTCGGTGTAGTTGATCACATCGATGTTTTCGTTCTGCAACTCCCTCACAATCGCGTGAATCCGGGATCCTTTCATACCTACGCACGCGCCAACCGGGTCTATACGGTCATCGTAGGACTCAACGGCTACTTTTGCTCTTTCACCCGGCTCGCGGACAACTTTTTTGATCGTGATCAAACCGTCGTAAACTTCAGGAACTTCCTGTTCAAACAGTCTTTCCAGAAAAACGGGAGATGTCCTCGATAAAATTATTTTCGGATTTCCGTTCACCATTTCAACCTTGTGAACAATCGCCCTGACGTTTTCGCCTTTGCGATAACGGTCTTTCGGAATTTGTTCTCCCCGTGGGATCGCTACCTCATTGCCCTCGGCATCGGTAAGAAGCACTTCCCTGCTCAAAACCTGATATACCTCCCCGGCGATGATCTCGCCTACCAGGTCTTTGTATTTTTGGAAAAGGATATCCTTCTCAAGGTCCTTTACTTTCTGGATCAGGGTCTGTCTTGCCGTTGTAACAGCACGTCTTCCGAAATCATCAATAAATATCTGTTCCGAAACTTCTTCACCCACTTCAAAATCGGGTTCAATTTTATGAGCTTCGGTAAGGCTGATCTTGTCAAAATCCCATATGTCTTCTGAATCATCGTCAACGATCTCGCGGAAGCGGTAAATTTCCAAATCGCCTTTGTCTGCATTGACGATTATATCAAACTTTTCATCGGAGCCGAATTTTTTCTTGATCATGTTGCGAAACACATCCTCGAGAATGCGGATCATAGTTGGCCGGTCGATGTTCTTTTGTTTTGCGAATTCAGCAAATGACTGAATTAATTCATGTGCATCCATGGTTACGTCTATTTGAAACTTACTAACACAAATGATTTATCGATCTCTGAAAATTGAATCTCTTCCTGTTGCATCGTTTTCTCTTTCCCTGCTCCCGTCTCCTTACCGATAATTATCTTTTCGTCCGTCGCCTCCAGCAATTGGCCTTCGACAATTTTGTCCTGCAACTTGACCCTCAGTTTCCGGCCAACGTTCTTTTTGTACTGACGCTTTAACTTTAGGGGCTGATCCAGGCCGGGTGTTGAAACCTCCAGAACATAGCGGTCATTCAGCAAGGGCAACTCGTCCAACACCTTCGCGAGATCGCGGCTGATGTTCGCACAATCATCGATCGTGATACCCTGATCTCCATCCACAACGACCAGCACTTTTTGCGGTCCTGACCGGGCAGAGATGATCACATCTACAATGAACTGGCTCGGTTCGCTCAGTCTCTCCTCCGCTATTCTCCTGATTTCTTCCGCAAGCTCCATCTGAAAAAGTTCTATAAACAAAGAGGGGACTAATGGTCCCCTCCAAAAAGAATACTCAGAAACTTTCGCAAAAGTAAATCATTTTTACTTTAACGCAAATACTATTCGGGTTTTCTTGCCTCCCGGACCGGGGGTAACAGAAAATCCAATGGGCATTCGCCAGGGAGGTTGCCCTTTGTGGGCTGACGAAGGATTAGGGGAATTCGCCTTATTCAAGGCTACTTTTTTACCTAAGTAAATATTTTTAAGACCAAATTCCGCTTACCGGCTTTGGTACATATCGGAATAATAGCGCAGGTATGCTCCCGATGTGACGTGTTTCAACCACTCCTGGTTCGCCAGATACCAGTCAACCGTTTTTTGGAGTCCGACCTCGAACGTCACTGTTGGACGCCATCCGGTTTCGCTGATCAGTTTTGAGGCATCAATGGCATACCGCAGGTCGTGGCCCGGACGGTCGGTTACATATGTGATCAGTTTGGCGGAAGTTCCTTCCTCACGACCTAGTTTTTTGTCCATCGTATAACAAAGGAAATTCACGAGGTCAATATTCTTCCACTCGTTGTTGCCTCCGATGTTGTACACATCTCCGATTTTTCCCTTGTGAAAGATCGTATCGATCGCCAGCGCATGATCTTCCACAAACAACCAGTCACGGATATTTTCCCCTTTGCCATAAACAGGCAGTGGCTTGTTGTTCAGAATATTATTGATCATCAAAGGGATCAGTTTTTCCGGGAAATGGAATGGACCGTAATTGTTGGAGCAACGGCTGATCAGCGTGGGCAGTCCAAAACTGTTGTGGAAAGCCGTTACAAAATGATCACTTCCGGCCTTGGATGCAGAATAAGGTGACTGGGGATCGATAGGCGTTTGTTCGGTAAAGAAGCCTCCATGTTCCGCCGATCCGTATACCTCATCCGTCGAGATGTGATAAAAGACCTTGCCCTGATAATTATTGTGCCATGCGGCCTGTGCCGCGCTTAACAGGTTCAGCGTCCCGATAATATTCGTGCTGGCAAATTCAGCGGGGTTGTGCAGCGAGCGGTCCACGTGCGATTCAGCCGCAAGGTGCACGACCCCGTCGATATTGTATTTCTTAAACAGACTCCCCAGGAACTGGATATCCAGGATATCACCTTTTTCAAAATGATAATTGGATTTGGATTCAATATCCCGCAGGTTTTCCAGGTTACCGGCATAGGTCAGCTTGTCAAGGTTGACGATCGTGTAGTTCGGATATTTGTTAACAAACAGCCGGACGACATGAGAGCCGATAAAACCCGCGCCCCCTGTTATCAGAATGTTTCTAGCCGCCATTATTTTTACCGTAAACGCTGAAGTTGCTAAATCCTACCGGACGTATTTTTCAAAATTCTTATGGTCGCGCTGGAACAGGACCTCCTGAGGTAATGATTTGAAATATTCGTAGGTGATCCTCAGTCCCTCGGACCGGGAGATCTTAGGCTCCCATCCCAGGATCTGTTTCGCCTTGGTAATATTCGGTTGCCGTTGCTTCGGATCGTCCTGAGGCAGCGGTTTGTAGACAACTTTTTGTTTTGTTCCCGTGAGTTTAACGATCTCCTCGGCAAAGTCGCCAATAGTGATCTCGTTGGGATTTCCGATGTTCATCGGGAGATGGTAATCGGACATGAGGAGGCGGAAGATACCATCAACCTCATCATCCACGTAACAAAATGAACGGGTTTGTGAACCATCGCCGAAAACGGTGAGGTCTTCGCCTCGCAGAGCCTGGCCGATAAATGCAGGCAACACCCTGCCGTCGTTTAGCCTCATACGCGGACCATAGGTGTTAAAGATCCTGATGATCCGGGTTTCAAGGTTATGGTAGGTATGGTAAGCCATTGTGATCGCTTCCTGGAAACGCTTTGCCTCGTCGTAGACACCTCTAGGACCAATGGGGTTTACGTTGCCATAGTACTCTTCCACTTGCGGGTGAACCAGCGGGTCGCCGTATACTTCAGACGTCGATGCTACGAGGATTCGCGCTTTTTTCGCACGCGCGAGGCCAAGAAGATTATGGGTACCGAGGGAACTGACCTTAAGGGTCTGAATGGGAATCTTCAGGTAATCGATCGGACTAGCCGGAGACGCGAAATGGAGGATGTAGTGTAACTCTCCGGGCACATGCACATAGGTCGATACATCGTGATGATAAAACTCAAAATCCTCCCGTTTGAAAAGATGCTCGATATTCCGAAGGTCCCCGGTTATGAGGTTGTCCATCGCAATAACATGAAATCCTTCCTTTAGAAACCGGTCACACAGGTGTGAACCCAGAAACCCGGCACCTCCTGTAATTAATACTCGTTGCTTAGCCATTGACAACCTCCCTTCCAATACTAAAATATGCGTAACCCAGTTCTTTCATAAGACTTAAATCATAAAGATTTCTTCCGTCAAAAATAACCTTTTCTTTCAGGATTGCCGATAATTTGTCAAAATCAGGAGCTCTGAATTCCGGCCATTCTGTTGCAATGAATACGGCGTCTGCATTCTCCGCTGCCTCGTAAGGCGTGTCGAAATATTGTATTCTGTTACCGATTATCTTTTCAACATTTTTCATCCCCTCGGGATCATGTGCTTTTATGGTCACACCTTCCTTCAGCAGTTCTTCAATGTTGTACAGGGCCGGAGCTTCCCGTATGTCATCGGTATGGGGTTTAAAAGAAAGCCCCCAGAAAGCTATGGTTTTGCCTTTTAAATTTCCTTTGAAGTATTCTTTGATCCGGGGGATAAGCCTCGTCTTTTGAGTAGCATTAACATCCATTACCGCATTCAGAATCTTAAAATCATAGGCAACATCCTTTGAAGATTTGGCCAGTGCCTGAACGTCCTTCGGAAAGCAGCTTCCGCCATAACCGATTCCGGGAAAAAGAAAACGCTTTCCAATACGGCTGTCGGTTCCAACACCTTTGCGCACGGAATCCACATCGGCTCCCAGTAATTCGCACAGGTTGGCAATCTCATTCATAAAGGAAATCTTGGCGGCCAGAAAAGAATTCGCCGCGTATTTTGTCAGCTCTGCGGAGCGTTCGTCCATAAAAATGATCGGATTCCCCTGGCGGACAAATGGTGCATAGAGGGTTTCCATCACCTTACGCGCTTTTGCCGAGGTTGTTCCCAGCACTACCCGGTCGGGCTTCATAAAATCTTCAACCGCTACTCCTTCCCTCAGGAATTCCGGATTTGATACCACATCAAAATCCACTTTAGCTTTTTGTGCAATCTTCGACCTGACCTTTTCGGCTGTGCCAACAGGAACAGTGCTCTTGTCCACTATAACAGTATAATCCTTCAGCAGCGGGCCAAGGTCTTCGGAGACTTTAAGAATATATTTCAGATCGGCGGAACCATCTTCGCCGGGCGGGGTCGGTAAAGCAAGGAATATGATCTTGGCGTCCTTGATACCTTCCTCCAGGTTGGTCGTAAAGAAGAGCCTGTTTTGTTTGATGTTACGCTCAAACAACAGTTCGAGTCCGGGTTCGTAAATGGTGACAACACCCTGTTGAAGTTTTTTTACTTTTTCCTGGTCGATGTCAACGCAAGTCACCGTATTGCCGGTTTCAGCGAAACAAGTTCCGGTAACGAGACCAACATAACCGGTGCCAACTACAGCTATTTTCATGTAAGAATAATTTTTTTGAGTTGCGAATTTAAGGCAAATAGTAATGACAAGATCATGACGAAGGTTTTCAAAACGAAACTATATCGTCATCATTCGCGACTACAAACTAACAGTCGTTTGTGAGTTTGCGTAGATAGCCGTAAGTTGCAACCGTTTTCAATGGAATCATGGATCAAACTATAGAAAAGGACAATGCGATTCGTTTTAATGAAACGGAAAGCCAGCGGATGATTTCCCAGATGGTCAAAGACTTTGGGGAAGCGGAGATCAGGCCTAATATGATGGTGTGGGATGAAAATCAGGAATTTCCACTTCCCTTATTCAAGAAAATGGGTGAACTCGGGCTGATGGGCGTTCTGGTCCCGGAGGAATACGGTGGTTCAGGCCTTGGCTACCTGGAGTATATCACCGCGGTTTCAGAGGTATCCAAAATTGACGGGTCCATCGGACTATCGATGGCGGCACATAATTCCCTCTGCACAAACCATATTCTGCAATTTGGAAGCAAAGAACAGAAAGGCAAATACCTTCCACTGTTAGCCACGGCTGAGTGGATCGGAGCATGGGGCCTGACCGAGCCGAACACAGGTTCAGACTCCGGCAACATGAAAACCACCGCTGTCCGTGAAGGCGACTACTACATTCTGAACGGCGCCAAGAATTTTATTACCCATGGAAAATCGGGGGATGTGGCGGTAGTCATTGCGAGGACCGGCCAGATGGGTGATTCCCGCGGGATGAGCACTTTCATCATTGAAAAGGGGACTCCGGGATTTACGTCGGGAAAAAAAGAAAACAAACTGGGTATGCGCGCATCGGAGACGGCGGAACTTATATTCGCGGACTGCAGAATTCACGTGTCACAACTGGTTGGTAAAGAGGGAGAAGGGTTTATTCAGGCCATGAAGATTCTGGATGGCGGACGTATCTCGATAGCGGCGCTTAGCCTGGGGATCGCGGAGGGAGCTTACGAGGCGGCTTTGCGATATTCAAAAGAACGCCATCAATTTAACCAGCCCATATCAAAATTTCAGGGTATTGCATTCAAGCTTGCGGACATGGCAACAAAGATAGAGGCAGCTAAACTCCTGACTTTCCGGGCGGGCGATCTCAAGAACAAAGGAAAAGACGTTACCCGCGAATCAGCTATGGCTAAGCTTTTTGCGTCAGAAACCGCTGTGGAGGTAGCCAATGATTGTGTGCAGATTTTTGGCGGATATGGTTATACAAAGGACTTCCCGGCGGAAAAGTATTACCGCGATGCGAAGCTGTGTACGATCGGAGAGGGGACATCGGAGATCCAGAAATTGGTTATTTCCAGATCAATTTTGAAGTAGTTATTGCAAGATTGATCGATTTTACGGTATATTTGCAGCCCTAATAATGAATTATGCTAATTGTTAACGTAAAAGAGAACGAATCCATTGATAAGGCCCTGAAACGCTTTAAGAAGAAGTTTGAAAAAACGGGCGTTTTGAAAGAATTACGCGCGCGTACTTCCTTTACAAAGCCTTCTGTAAGTCGCCGCGCCGAGATTATCCGCGCTGCGTACAGAGAGCAAATGAGGCTTCAGGAAACAAAAATCTAAGTGTTTTTGGAAAAATAGCAGGTTGTTGATAACTCTGAAAGTTATTAACAATCGATCTTCATTTTGTCCACATGTCCCCTTTAAGTATTTCTTAAAGGGGATTATTTTTTTATATTGCTACTACTGATGGGTATCGTGTAGTGCATGACAGAATCCTTTCTAAAATACCTTCAATACGAAAAGCGCCTCAGCGTTCATACGCTTAAGGCATATACGATCGATCTTCAACAATTCTCCCTTTTTTTAGAAAAGAACTCTGCGGGTACACAGCCGGAACAAGCTGATTACGGGATGATCCGGTTCTGGATCATTCAATTAGTTGAATCCGGAGTAGGTGCCCGGTCGGTGAACCGGAAAATAGCCTGTCTTCGTACGTTTTACAAGTTTCTGCTTCGCCAGGAAGTTTTAAGCAAGGACCCGATGACAAAAATCCGTGTCCTGAAAACGAGTAAAAAACTGCCCTCCTTTGTAAAGGAGAAGGATATGAATAACCTTCTCGACAATGTAGCCTTTCCGGAGGGCCTTGATGGAATTAGGGACAAGCTGATAATCGAGTTGTTTTATGCTACAGGTATACGTCTTTCCGAGCTGGTCACGTTAAAGGAAAACCAGATCGATATCCGAAACCGTACCCTGAAAGTTCTGGGAAAAAGAAATAAGGAACGGGTTATACCTTTTGCATTGGGTATCGTTGATAAGATTGAGGAATATAAGGTGGCCCGGAATAAAGATATCGAGCGAAAAGGCCATGGTTATCTGTTTGTAACCCGTAATGGTGAACCTTGTTATCCGATGATGATTTACCGGACGGTTAGAAAATACCTTCGGCAATACACGTCCTCGGAGAAGGTGAACCCTCACGTTCTGAGGCATACCTACGCAACGCATCTCCTAGACAAAGGGGCCGAGATCAACGCTGTGAAGGATTTATTGGGCCATACAAGCCTGGCGGCCACCCAGGTTTATACGCACAACTCGATGGATAAGCTTAAAAAGGTCTTCGAGCAGGCCCATCCGAAAGCATGAGAATATTTATTATGAATTTAACCGGTTTACCTATGATAAGATGATTACTGTTTGATTACTGGCCGCTTTTTTGCCAGACATTTATTGTTCAACTTAAATATCTAAGATTATGAAGTTACAAGTTCATTCCATCCATTTCGATGCAGACATTAAGCTTATCAATTTTATTCAAAAGAAGCTTAACAAGCTGGAGACCTTTTACGACCGGTTAGTGGATGGTGAGGTATTCCTTCGCCTGAATAATGAGGGGGTTGAAAATAAAACAGTAGAAATCAAATTACGCGTCCCGGGCAACCAGTTATTTGCGACGGAAAAAGCCCGTTCTTTTGAGGCTGCAACAGACCTGGCTGCCGATGCATTGCGTATCCAGCTGACAAAGTTCAAGACACGAGTCCCGGATGGTCGGGTATAGATCATTATCCATATTCGAAAAAGGGCTGCCAACGCAGCCCTTTTTTTATTTCTGACAATTTTCCGGTCGCAAAATGACGTCCGCAGGTAAATAGACGTAACCGAATGACCGAAATCATTGACCCTTCAGACTGTTATCATTGGGGGGGTTACCTTAACAAGAGAAATTTGTATTACGTAATACTTGGAAAGCTAACCGCATCGATCCCTATTTGAGTTAATCTTGATATATCGGATAACCTGATCCGATATTTTTTTCTTGTGTAGTAGGTGTGCCTTTTGGCAAAGGATTAGAAAGCTTGAAGAGTGGTGAGCGCGTTTTTGCATTTCCCAACGTATTGACTATGAAGAAACGAATTTTGTTGATCAGCTACAATTACTTCCCCGAGCCTACGGGAATAGGAAAATACAATGGGGAGATGATCGGGTGGTTCGCTGGCCAGGGGTATGACTGTACGGTTTTGACCTCTTATCCCTACTACCCGCATTGGAAGGTCCAGGAGCCTTATTATAAAAAGAGGTTTTGGTACACGGTAGAGCGCCAACACGACACACAGTCCTCCGGGCAGATAAAGATCATTCGTTGTCCGCAGTACGTTCCCCAGAAACCATCAGGGCTAAAGCGTATCCTGCTGGACATGTCTTTTTTCCTGTCTGCAACCATTCCGCTGATCGGACTTCTCTTTCAAAAGAAGATTGATTTTGTGGTCTGTATAGCACCGTCGTTCCAACTCGGAATATTGGGAGTGATCTATAAGAAATTGAGAGGTTCCCGCTTGATCTATCACATTCAGGACATGCAGATAGAAGCGGCCAGGGATCTGAACATGATCAAATCGAAGTCTCTGATCAATATCCTGTTTAAAGTGGAGAAATTCATTTTCGACCAGGCTGCCGTGGTCAGCAGCATCTCCGACGGTATGGTCGGTAAAATCAGTGAAAAGGCTAAAAGACCGGTGCTGCTTTTTCCAAACTGGACCGATACGACGCTTTTCTATCCCATCGAAGACAGAGCCTCTTTGAAGCTGGCATTCGGGTACAAACCCACAGACAAGCTGGTCGTTTATTCGGGCTCGATCGGCGAGAAACAGGGGCTTGAGGCCATCTTGCACGCGGCCAATGAACTCCGGAAATTTGACGACATTAAATTTATTATCTGCGGGTCCGGGCCCTACAAAATCGAGTTGCAGAAGATGGCCGAACACCTGAAACTTGATAACCTGAACTTCCTTCCGTTGCAGCCTTTCGAAAAATTCAATCAGTTTCTGAACGTCGCGGATTTACACCTGATCATTCAGAAATCAGGAGCCAGCGACCTGGTAATGCCGTCCAAACTGACGACCATACTATCTGTTGGCGGGTTGTCCCTGATTACAGCTAACAAAGGTTCCGGCTTGTATATCCTGGCGGAAAAATATAACATCGGGCTCCTCGTGGAGGCTGAGAATCAACCCGCCCTAAACGCGGGTATTCTGGCCGCTGTACGGGACGACTTCGGGCACGTGAATAAGAACGCCAGGGCATATGCCGAGACATACCTGTCTATTGATAACGTAATGCGTAACTTCGAACAAAACATAACAAACCATGTGAACAGCGTATCAAAGGAAAATTTGAGGGAACCCGAACACGAATCCGTGCCGGTTTCGCAGTAAAGCCGAAAATAGCGGCTGACCTAACATCTAAGGCATTTGCCCCTAAATTGACTTAAGAATTTATATTACGGGCTATGCGTTACGCAGCTTTTGCGTAATTTCCCATTTCAAATTCCTGCTTGCATTTTTCTATTCTGATAACCGGTCTAAAATAATTCTATACGTGAAAAAATACACCATCAGCAAAAACCGAATGTCCTACGGGTTAATTTACCTGGTAGCGTTGATTTCTTTCTCTGCCTGCACAAAACGTAACCTTGTTTACTTCAGCGATCTTCCGAAATCCACGGATTTCAGCACTCCTATCAAGAACTATTCAGCTCCAAAAATTCAGCCCGACGATATTTTGAGTGTCACCGTGAGCAGTTTGAACCCGGAGTCCAATGTATTATTCAATAATGTTCTTTTGCCGACAACGGGCAATAACAATGTTGTTGCTGACAAAATAAATGAAGGTTATCTCGTGGATAAGGATGGCTTCATTAACTTCCCCGTGATCGGCAAAATCGGACTAGGTGGCCTCTCCAAAGAACAAGCGACGGAAAAGATGACCGATGCGATCAAAGAGCATGTGAAGAACCCGATCGTCAACATTCGCTTCCTGAACTTCAAGGTAACCGTGATCGGTGAGGTAAGCAACCCGGCTACTTTTACAATCCCGACGGAAAAGATAACAATCCTGGAGGCCCTGGGCCTCGCCGGTGATATGACTGCCTATGGCAAGCGTGAGAATGTTCTCATTATCCGCGAAAAGGACGGCATAAGGAGCACTTCACGGATCAATCTGAACAATAAGGACGTACTCAGTTCGCCGTACTTTTACCTGCAACAGAACGACATCGTTTATGTCGAGCCTGAGAACAAGGTGAAAGTAGCCGACACAGCACCCGGCAACCGTTTTATCGGTCTCTGGGGCGCGCTGATCTCGACGGTCGGATTTGTAATAATTGCTGTAACTCAATAGTGTTTAAAAATTCTTTAACCCCGCAATAATGACCCAGAAAGAAATGTTTCAATCTGAGCAAGGTGACTACATCGATGTAAAGCAGTTGTTAGCCAAATACTTCCGGTATTGGTACGTGTTCCTGATCAGTGTCGTGTTGTGCGGGGGCCTTGCTTTTTTGTATCTGTATTTTGCCACTCCTCAGTATCGCATTGTCAGTACGCTCCTTTTGAAAAATGAAGAATCAGAAACCAATACGTTAACGAATAATACGGCACTGGGTGAGATCAGCCTGTTTAACAAGGTTCAAAAAATCGACAATGAAATTGAAGTACTGAAGTCGAACAGCCTCATGCAACGGGTATTTTCGGAACTTTCGCTGAATGTCACCTACCACGTGAGAAGGCGTTTCCGGACAGATGAGATTTACGGATCTGAAGTACCCATTCGTCTAAGCATAAACAAATTGCATCCGACGGCCTTTGGCAGGTCCATAACTATTCGCAGAAAGACCAGTACAACCTTTGAGCTAACGGAAGACAGCGGCGAAGCAAGTACTCATAAGTACGGCGAGGAGGTCAGCAAGTCGTACGGAATTTTCACGGTCATCGCAGCACAGGACAACCGTACGCATGATACGATCATCATCAGATTCCACGATCTGCGGAGGATGGCTAACCAATATAACGATCAACTAAAGGTCGAGACGGTCAATAAGAAAGCGAACGTAATCCGGATCAGTATTATCGATGCCGTGCCGGAAAAGGGAAAAGATATTATAAACAAGCTCCTTGAGGTTTATAGCAAGGAAGCACTGGAAGACAGGAACCTGATCGCACATACTACCATCCAGTTTATCGATGAACGTCTGAAGTTCCTGACATCGGAATTGTCAGATGTTGAAAAAGACGTTGAACAATATAAACGACAGAACGAGTTAACCAATGTTACCTCAAATGCCGACCAATATGTAGCTCAGGCAAGTGAATACAACAAGCAGTTGCAGGAACTGGGTGTTCAAATTGAGGTTCTTGAGTCCATCGAGAACTACATCAACAAGCAACCGGGTAAATACGAACTTGTTCCAAGTACGCTTTCAATCCAGGATCCGACACTGGTGCAACTGATCACGCGGTTCAATGAGTTGCAACTCGAGCGGGAGCGGATGTTGCGTACCACTCTTCCTAATAACCCGCTTGTCCAGGACCTGAATGAACAACTGGCAAGCCTTCAGCTGAATATTCTGGAGAATCTTCATAACATCAAGAATGGTCTGATCATAACTCAAAAAAGCCTGCAATCCACTTCGGGACGATTCAGGTCACAGATCAAGAAGGTACCATCCATCGAACGGGATCTCCTGGAGATCAACAGGCAGCAAGGCACAAAGGGTAACTTATATCTTTACCTGCTTCAAAAAAGGGAAGAATCCGCGCTGGCTCTTGAAATTACAGTCTCAAATTCCCGGTTGCTGGACCCCGCAACTCCGGACGATTATCCGGTAAGTCCGAAAAAATCACTGGTCTACCTGCTGGCTTTGATCATGGGCCTCGGCATACCTTTCTCCGGCATATACATCAAGGATGCCCTTAATGACAAAGTGCAAAGCAAACGTGATATCCACCGGGCAACCGACACGCCTATTCTGGGTGAGATCTCCCACAACAGTAGTGGCAAGAGTCTTATTGTAACGGAGGAAACCGGCACATCGATCGCCGAACTCTTCAGGCTTATCCGTTCCAATCTTCATTTTGCAACGGCTGGAAAAGAAAATAAAGTGGTGCTTGTGACTTCCAGTACAAGCGGCGAGGGGAAGACTTTCTTCTCTATCAACCTTGCCGCCAGTCTTACACTGATCGGAAAAAAAGTAGCCTTGCTGGAATTGGATCTGCGCATGCCAAGTATGTTAAAGCAACTGGGCATAACTCCGGGTATAGGGATTTCAGACTATCTGGTTGCATCCGACAAGGTAGCGATAGAAGATGTGATAAGACCCCATAGCACTGTGCCGGGACTCTTCATTGCAAGCGCGGGATCACTTCCTCCCAATCCGGCGGAACTGATGATGTCGCATAACCTCGCTCATTTGATCAATGAATTGAAAGCTGGATTCGACTATGTCATTATAGATACGGCACCGGTAGGAAAGGTTGCTGATGCATTTAGTCTGAATTCGTTAATAGACTCAACGATCTATCTGGTTCGTTACAACTATACAGCGAAATCACAGCTCGAATTAATTGAAGATATCTATAAGAACAAAAAGCTTGTTCATCCTATGATAGTCCTCAATGATGCCAAAGAGGAAGCCGCCAACGCCTACGGTTATGGATATAACTACGGCTACAAAAAGAGCGAGAAGCAGGAAGTGAGCGTTTCATGATAAAATTAATTTATCAAAGTCTCAACAGTTTTTCGCTGCTAACAAATGCAATCTCAGCCCTGCTTCCGGCACGTCAAACATTCCGGCTAAAAACGCCGATACAATTTTTTAATCTACGTTTTAAAATATGTCAACAGCATCCCGCTTAATCTCCGGCAGTGCCGCTTCGTGGATGCGAATTGGTATAACGATGATTTCCCAGATCGCGCTTGTGCCCTTATATCTCAACTACTGGACCGTTGAGACGTACGGGGTCTGGCTTGCTATACAGGCGCTGGTTGCGATCATGACTATGATGGACCTTGGGCACCAAACGTTCCTCGGTTATGAATTCCTGCGGTTTGGACGGAATAATATCCGGGAACTGAGCCGGTATTTGTGGTCAGGTGCAGGCATGGGACTTGTCATTGGAACGGTTCAGATCCTTCTCATCCTCATTTTTATTTATACGGGCTTACTGCCTTATCTTCTCGGAAGATCGGATTTACAGGATACGGCTTTGACCGATGCAGCCGGGGCAGTGCTGCTTCTCCAGGGAGTCATCTGGCTGATCACATCCAGTACCGGTGGATTATTTGTTCGTGCGCTGGAGCCTTTTGGGTACTATCCCAGGCTTGCTTGGTGGGGCGTCTTTACCACCATGGTCGTAAACGTCGCACCGGCAGTAGCGGTGACGTTAGGCGCGGACCTCCTTCGGACCGGGATTGTAACGGCTGCTTCGACTATCCTCATCAATATTCCACTGTACATCGACATGTTCGGTTTAATGCGTAAAGAAAGAATTAAATTCAGCAGGCCCGATTTCAAGATCGGCTTCCGGAATTTTATTCAGGCTACAGCCGTCGCCGGCAAATTATTGCTGGAGAATGCCAGGCAACAGGGCGTACGCCTCGTGCTCGCTCCCCTTTCGGGTGCGGTCGGACTGGCCGCCTTTTCGACGATGAGAACGGGATCTAATGTAGCCCTTCAGGGCTTGAATACCGTAACCAATCCCCTGATGCCAGACCTGATGCGGTTTTTGCACGAAAAAGATCAGGAACGTAGCGAGGCAGCATTCGGAACCATCTGGATTGTCGTTGTTGCCCTTATGGCCCCCGCTGTTGTTATTTTACAAGCTTTCATCTCACCGCTGTTCTTACTTTGGACAAACGGCCATATTCAATTTGATCCTTCGCTGTTCGCCATCTTGTCATTGAGCGTTCTCGTGTATGCCGTTGTTCAACCAGCCATGGCGGTCGTCCTGGGAAATAACCTGATGAAACCTCAACTGTTGCTCTCCGTGATCGGCGCTATTGTAGTCATCGTCGGAATAATTATCCTGGTACCATTGATGGGAATTTTGGGGGCCGGCGTTGCATTACTGGCTGCCGAAATCACTACCTCCACCGGTTACGCCCGGTTTGCCACGAAGTGGTTGCATCAAAATTCACTGATCTGGCCTAAAAAATCTTTCATGATCGCAACAACATCTGTAGTAATATCCGCATTTGCTATGGCGGCCATGATATTTTTGCCCCATTTAAATTGGCTGATCGTTACCATTTCCATGATTTTGTTAGGCTGGAATTTCTGGCGGTACTGGCGGGTTTTACCTACTTTGGTTACGCATCGTGCTGTGCAGATCATCCGTAACCTGCCCGGTATAAAAAAAGTATTCGCTACCCGACACATTGAACCTATAAAATAACCTATGAGTGCTGTGCCTGCCATTTCTATTTTGACTCCCGTTTGGAACGGCCTTCCTTATATCAAGGAATGCGTGGAGTCCGTTCTTAAACAAGATTACCAGGATTGGGAATTCATCATCAGCGATAACGGCTCAACCGATGGTACGAGAGACTATCTCGACACGCTAACCGACCCCAGGATACTCATCTTTAAACAAAGTAAGAACCTCGGGATCGATGGCAACATAAATTTTCTTTTTTCGAAAGCACGCGGACCAGTTGCCTATACACTGTGCGCCGACGATTATTTTTATCCCGGTGCCCTCACCCGAGTAATGCACGAATGGGAATCCGTTTCCCCGGAGACCGCCTTTATCGGGTTTAACTGGAAAGAAGTGATCAATCATAGCATCTCGGCAAAGTATTCTTACGAAGTTCTTCCCAAACAAATGGATCCGGCGAAGTCACAACTTGCCTTTTTCCTTTTTGGCAATTTACCCGGCAATCTCTCCAACGTCACCTGCCGGGTGGATGTGATCAAGTCTTCCGGAGGATTCGATGAAAGCCTGAAGCAGGCAGGAGATTTTGAAATCTGGGCGCGGATAACCAGAACGAAAGGTATGGTATTGAGCGATACGGAAACGGCATACGTGAGACGTCATGAAAATACCGCCACCAACTATATGAACAAACAAGGACAGCTGTTCGCCGAACATATTGTGATCTACGAAAAGCTGGTGGAACAATTATCCACCCGGTTTGACCGGAAGAAGTTAGTTGATTACTTTAACATCGAGATATGTTCCTTTCATCTTCGTCACGCGGTTAAGGCGGCGCTATTCGGACAATTTGCCAATATCAGAATGTACCTCGGCATCAAGTCCGAAATATTCTGGCCGACCTGGAAGAGATTCTTCGTTTGCCTTCCGTTTGCGCTGTATGAAACAGGACGTATGCGTTTGCTCGTTGCAAAGGCCCGGAAAATGTTAAATGAAAAGCAGGAGGTTAATGCTGCTGTCAAAGTCAACAGCATTTAAATTTAGGTGATAGAAGGAATCACCCTTTGTGATCTTACAATTTAAGACTATGGTCCAGGACGCAGGTCTGAGTTATATAAAGCCGGAAAGCCGTATAAAAAATACGGAAGGGGAATTCCTTGCGCGGGTAACCCGCTTCGGTTGGATACTATTGGGCATTTGCTCCCTCGTTCAGGGTTTATTTCACGCGAGCCTTGTGAACCTACTCGCGGTCGGGGCGGTGGTAATCGGATGGCTGATCCTGGTGCGGGTCTTCCTGCGCATATCGATGCTCAGTTCATTTCCGCTATCGACGTTTGTGATCATCGCCTTTGTCTCCACACAGCTTTACTTCCCGCTCGTATTTACCACGCTTGAAGGTAAACCCCTCGTTTATAATCTGGAACTGCCTGAACTCGTTTTCTTCCATACGATCGCAGCGCTGTTCGTCCTTACGTTATTCCATGCATTTTACAGGCTGCTAACAAAATTATCGAACCGAAGATCTTTTTCGATCCTCTCCAAGTTGGGATTTTTCACTCCTCCCAGTGACATGCAGCTCTGGGCTATGGGGCTTCTTGGCATTCTCGCGACGTTCTACGTGTACTTTACGTCTCCCGAGGCCGGATGGGAAGTAACCGGTGGCTCAGCTGCCGACAAACTGGTACAGGGCCTGATGCCATTTTCATACGCGCCATTTTTCATTCCTTTCGGAATACTGTATGGAAACAACCAGAAACACTCCAGGCGACTGGCTATCTTCCTGCTTTTGTTTACAGTCGCCTTGTTCGCTGTAAGTATCGGGCGTAATAGCAGGGGAGCGTTTATGTTCGGTTTCACTTCCGTTGGCTTCGCCTATGGTCTGGGTCTGCTTCTCGGAGTCTTTAAAACCCGGTTGTTTACGTTCAGGAATGCCGTTGTAGCAGGCCTCGTTTTTTGGCTGCTCATAGGCCCGATTGCCGATCTGGGAACAGCCATGGTAATTGTCCGTGGCGAACGCGGCGATGTATCAGCAGACGAATTGATCGGGCTGACTTTGGAAGCATATAGTGACAAAGACGCTATCGCTGCGAGAAGGCTGGAGGACAACGACTTTGCACCAGAACCCGATTGGGATGAACGTTACCTCGATAACATATTTATCGCGAGGTTTTCAAATATCAAATTTAACGACATGAGCCTCGTTCAGTTCAGCAAACTGAGGGAATATGACCCCGATATGCTCGACTATTCCATCGATTATATTCTCAGCCAGTTTCCGGAACCCGTGTTGCAACGACTCGGCCTTGATGTCGATAAAGAGTCTGTTCTGACATTGTCGTTTGGCGATTACATCTACCTCGCAGCCGGCGGTTACGGTTATGCCTATGGTTACCGCACCGGCCATTTTGCAGGAACGGGTATGGCTACCTTCGGCTACTGGTATCTCCTCTTGCTCGGGATTGGTATGGTACCGGTCTTCTGGCTGTTCGATAAATTTTTTATGAAAAAGAACACAAAAAATACCGGAGAGTCGACCGGATTGAATTATCAGTTCAGTTTTTGCGGTATGCTCGCCCTTACCTCAATATTTCAGTTTCTTCCTCCTGAAAGTGTCGTCAACATTGGCGTTTTCCTGATACGAGGTTATATACAATTGATATTCCTGTATTTTATAATGTTCCACATCACCCGTATACTAACCGGTTCAATCACTTCCAAAGCCATAAGGTAAACTATAGGCATCATACGCTTCAATACTAACAATCTGCTTATGGCAACAATTCTGTATTTAGGAGACAGTTCTTCCGGGTCGACTTCCGGCCACCGCGCCAGGGCGCTGGAAAGGATTGGCCACGTCGTTAAGATCGCAGACCCTTACAAGGCGTTCGCAAGCCAGCTGCATTCCAGATTTATGGGCCCGATTCATTTCAGGACCGGTTACCGTTTGCTGAATTCAAAGGTAGTTAAATGGTTAGCCTCCGTCCTGAAAACACAGGAGAAGCCTGATCTCGTTTGGGTCAACAGCGGCGAATTGTTCGGCCCGGCCTCTCTCAGTCTTTTGAAAAATTTTGGCTGTCCGATTGTGCTCTACAACAATGATGATCCAACGGGAGGACGCGACGGCCGGAGATTTGATTCGCTCCTAAAAGCACTTCCGTATTACGACCTCTGCGCCGTAATGCGAGAACAGAATGTAAAGGAATTTCAGGAAAAAGGCGCGAAGCAGGTTATGCGGGTGTTTATGTCGTACGATGAAGATGTCCATCGTCCCTTTGACCGGATGGAAGATATCCCGGAGTCATTTCGGTCTGAAGTGGCGTTTATCGGAACATGGATGCGTTTTGAAAAACGTGATGAATTCCTCCTTGAACTCATCCGCCAGGGAATTCCTGTGAGCATCTGGGGAGACCGTTGGGAAAAGAGCCCGTTGTTTAGTCAGCTGAAATCGCACTGGCGAGGAAATGCATTGCGTGGCCGCGATTACGTGGCGGCGATACAGGGAGCAAAGATCTGTCTCGGCCTTCTTTCCAAGGGGAATCGCGACCTCCATACCCAACGAACGCTCGAAACACCTTATTCCGGCGGGCTGCTTTGCGCAGAGCGGACAAGTGAGCATCTGGAAATGTATAAAGAAGGCGTAGAAGCTGTCTTTTGGTCCGACGCCTCGGAATGTGCAAAAGTGTGCAAGACACTATTGGACAACGACAATCTGCGTGAAGATATAAGGAGGGCAGGCATGCAACGTGTGAGAGACCTGAAAGTGGGGAATGAAGACGTTTGCCGGAAAATATTTAGTCATGCATCTCTACAATCAAAGTCGATACTTCAACGCTGAGGTTTCATAAATTCCGGCCGCATGAACCTTGTTTTTTTTACACATCCTGACTTTCTCGGCCATCAAAGTATGCCACGGTTTGCAAACATGCTGGCAGCCGGGATGACAGCCCGTGGACACGTGGTGAAGATCTGGAACCCGGCACCAGTATTCGTTCGTCTTCCTGCACCGCAGTTTCTGAAGAAGTGGCTCGGATATATTGATCAGTATATTGTATTTCCCACCCGCGTACGCAGGAAATTAAAGTCAACACCGAAGGATACTCTTTTTGTTTTTACAGATCATGCGCTTGGTCCGTGGGTACCGATCGTAAAAGACCGTCATCACGTAATCCATTGCCACGACTTTCTGGCGCAATGGTCGGCACTGGGAGTCATTCCCGAAAACCCCACATCATGGACGGGACGCCTGTATCAGTCATACATTGGTCGTGGTTACTCCCGTGGAAAAAATTTCATATCCGTTTCCGAAAAAACGAGAAATGATCTGCACCAATTTTTGTCACGAAAACCGCTTGTATCGGAGGTGGTGTACAATGGACTAAATCAGTCGTTCAACAGGATAGACCGGATCACTGCCCGGAATATTTTTGGGGAAAGGGTAAAGATGGATCTCTCTTCCGGCTACGTTCTGCACGTCGGGGGAAATGCATGGTATAAGAACAGAAGAGGTGTCGTTGAAATTTACGACGCCTGGCGGACAGCGGGTGGCCAGAAACTACCTCTTTTGTTAGTTGGCGAAACTCCTTCACAGGACCTGGTTAATAGATATTCGCAATCACCCTTCCAGTCTGATATTTACTGCCTTCCCGGAATTGAAGATCGTTTTGTTCAACATGCCTATGCGGGGGCTTCTGTGTTTCTGTTCCCCTCACTAGCCGAGGGATTCGGTTGGCCGATCGCAGAGGCTATGGCTGCGGGATGTCCCGTCATTACAACTGACGAACGCCCTATGACCGAGGTTGCCGGCGCGGCCGCATACCTGATCCCCCGGATGCCGAATAGTCCTTCGGAAGTTCAAAGCTGGTCTGAAACATGTGCCGCTGTTTTACGTGAGGCTGTCGGATTGCAGGGGGAAGCCCTTAACGAGAGGGTTCAGGCAGGAATAGCGAACGCACGGAGATTTGACACCGATGTGGCATTGAATCATATCGAGGATATATACCGGAACATACTTAATGAAACGAAGTGAAATGAGCGTAGGTGATCTTGAGTTAATTTTGACAGGTTGTTTCCGAATCCACGAGGCTTAGCATATAAACGCAGCATGAAATTACTTCGCATCATATCGAGTATGGACCCGACATCGGGGGGTCCTTGTCAGGGTATCCGAAACTCGATCCCGGATTTGGAGAAACTTGGTATTCACAACGAGGTTGTATGCCTGGATGATCCGGCGTCCGCCTTTATTGCCGAAGACAACTTTCCCGTTCATGCGGTAGGACCCCGCAAAGGTCCCTGGAGTTATAGCGCGCAGTTAATCCCCTGGCTACTTGAAAATCTCGGCCGCTTTGACGCTGTTATTGTCGAGGGTCTCTGGCAATACCACAGCTACGCGGCAGCCAAGGCGTTGCGTATCCTCGGAGGGATGCAGCCCGATGATTCAAAAATGCAAGGTCTTCCCAGACTTTTTATAATGCCGCATGGAATGCTGGATCCTTATTTCCAGAAAGCTCCGGAAAGAAGACTTAAGGCAATCAGGAACTGGTTCTACTGGAAAATGATCGAAGGCAACGTAGTGAATAGAGCATTCGGCCTGCTGTTCACCTGTGAAGCGGAACTTCTGCTCGCCAGGGAATCATTTCATCCTTATAAACCGAAGAGGGAAATCAATGCCGGTTTCGGTATTCAGGCACCTCCGGCCTACAACCCCGCGATGAGTGAAGCGTTTTTCGAGAAGTGTCCTCAAGTGAGAAATAAGCCCTACATTCTTTTTCTTGGTCGCATAAACGAAAAGAAAGGGGTTGATCTGCTTGTCCGCTCGTTCCTTGATGTCCAGGAAAAAATACAGGGTACATCAAAGCGATATCTTGTGATCGCAGGACCCGGGATGGAAACGGCATACGGACAAAAAATTTTGCAGCTGGCTCAGCGTAACGCCGATTTAAGTAACCTGATCATTTTTCCGGGAATGCTATCGGGCGACGCCAAGTGGGGAGCTTTTTACGGCTGTGAAGCATTTAGTCTCCCAAGTCACCAGGAAAATTTTGGTATTTCGGTAGCCGAGGCGTTGGCATGCGGCAGGCCTGTCCTTATCTCGGATCAGGTCAATATATGGAAAGAGATTAAAGCAGGAGGGGGAGGTATGGTTTCAGCCGATACGTTGGAAGGAACAAAAGAAAGCCTCACCCGATGGATTGATCTTCCGGCTTCCGACAAGGCCCGGATGGAACGCGATGCCGAGAGCACATACAAAAGTCATTTTGCGATCGGCCCGGCCGCGGCACAGCTGGCGGAAGCGCTTCGAAAAGCATGAGGTATTTATCGCTGCAAGATCAGCGTTCCGGAGTGATTCCAATATAGTTGGCCGGATTCTTAATGTAATCTGACAGTATTCTTCCGTAACCCGGCCAGTCGTTCTCGGAAACCAGTAAATAGTCGCATGCTTCCGGCGAGCCCTTTGTACCGTTTTCCTTTTGCATAACTACATTCTTCCAGAGAGAGTGATCGAAAAAATAAAGGGCCGGAGGTGCGTCACCAATATCTTTATATACAGCATATGCCGCACCGCTCCAATACCTGACCAATTCTGTAAAAGGATTAAGCGGCATTCCCGTTAGATCCACGATGAGCGGCCTTACAGGGTCATACCAGGAGTGAAGGTCTCCGGACCAGTTGATGTATCTGATTTTTTTCATCACGATATAAGTGCTCCAGGTATCGATCGAATTATATGTAGGTTCGTTGTGCCGGTATCCGGCAACGTGGAAGACCAGTATTTTGTCCGCAATTGAATTGTCCTTCAGGTATGCGTGGGCAATCGTGGTAACGTTTCCACCGGCAAAGATGCATAGAGGCTTTTCCGCAGACGCTTTATGAGCTTCCTTTATTATAAGATCGCTTCCGGCACTTGTCTGAAATTTTGTCTTCTCAATTACACCATCACCGGGTCTGGTGAGGCCGTTGTTGGCACCTTTTACGGGAGCAGGAATATTTCTTAGCCCGCTTTTTAACGCTCTGTCGTATAGGTCTGTCCATTGAGAAAATGTCTGATCGTGGGTAAACTCATAATCTGGTTGCCCGTACATATCCCTGGTGCTGATATTCCCCACAAGGTTGATCTGCCGTCGATTCGCCTTGAGCCACAGGTAAAAAACTTCCGGCGTATCGACTACTAAATCGTTGTCATAGATCACCGGGTTCGTTTCGTCCACTCCCGTAATTTGAAGTCCGTCCTTTATGGTATATTGTATCTTCTTCCTTTGATGCTGACCTCTGCAAATAACCGAGATGCATAACAAGGAAATCCAAATTGTAATACGCATTGAAATCATGTTTTTTTAATTTTCAGCGAATAGGTTCAATACTCAAAATCCCGTAAATTTGCTGTTAGTCCAGGCAAGGGTATCAAAGCAATGAAAGTACCAAAAATAATTTCATCCCGTCGTTTTCAGATTGTTATTTAGATACTTAAAACATGTAGTTCCGGGAAGTACAGTCTTCCATTGGAAAATAGTAATACGCGATCGACGTGTAAGCAAATATCCGCTGATTAATCATCCATAGAAACATGCTCAATTCTCACAGTGCTAACAGTCCGGATGCCTACTTGCGGCCAAGTTTTTCAACTGCCGATAAGATCCGTCGACTGTTTTGGGAATTTTCCTGGGCTCTGCTTTGCCGGTGGACACCCAAGCCACTCCATTCCTGGCGAATTTTTATCCTCCGGATTTTTGGCGCCAACATAGGTAAACAGAATTCTATTTATCCAACGTGCAGGATCTGGGCTCCCTGGCTGCTGCAGACCCACGATGTTGTGGCAATCGGCCCGGGCGCCGAAATTTACAACCCTGGGGGTGTGCGCCTCGAACATCATGCTATCATCTCTCAGAATGCATATCTTTGCGGGGCCACCCATGATTATAATTCCCCGGATTTTACCTACGTTAAAAAACAGATCGTGTTGGGACCTTATGCCTGGGTATGCGCGAGATCGATCGTACTTCCGGGTGTACATTGCGGAGAAGGTAGTGTGCTTGGCGCCGGCTCCGTTACATCGAGAGATCTTGAACCCTGGATGGTATATAGCGGCAATCCCGCCAAAGCCGTAAAACCCCGAAACAATTTTTTACAAAATCAAAAAGTAAACAATGGGGTTTGATGGTGATATCGTCTACGACGCCTGCATAGTAGGAAGCGGCCCTGCGGGAATAATCCTCGCGCTCGAGTATTCAAAGGCGAATCCGGATAAAAAGGTAATACTCGTTGAATATGGTGCTAAAAATCAGCCAGACAGGAACGATCTCGATGATACCGTCGTGGTTAAAGACACGTTAAATCACCATGATCCATATGAGTGTACGAATAAAGGGCTCGGGGGTACATCGGCAACCTGGGGTGGGCGTTGTGTCATGTACGATGAAATTGATTTTATCGACAGACCTATCGTTGCGGGAGGATGTACGTGGAGCACCGATCTATACAAGGAACTCCTTACTTACCTCCCGCGATCAGCTTCATATTTCGAATGCGGCGATGCGGTGTTTAACCTGGAAGAATTAACGGAATTCAAGGACCAGCGTATCGCTGAAAATTTCAAACAAGGGGTAGTGACTGATTCCACGGTGGAACGTTGGAGCATGCCGACCCGGTTCGGCACCCGGTATGAATCAGAACTAAAGAACCTTCCCAACCTGACATTGTTGATGGGTGCAGAGGCGCGTGATTTTTCTCCCGCCGATGCCAGTGGCAGAATCAAAACCATAAAGGTGCGCGAAGTGACAGGCAAACGGGAATTTGAGATTAAGTCGAACTATTTTATTCTTGCGGCCGGTACCCAGGAAACAACGCGGATTTTGCTGCGCAATCCTCAGGTTTTTAGTGAGCTTGGCAAAACGCCCGCAGCGTTGGGGAAATATTACCAGGGACACCTGTCCGGAAAGATCGCATCGGTAAAGTTCTCAGGAGATCCGAAGAAAACGGACTATGGTTTCCTCCGGGATAAGGATGGTATCTACATCCGTCGGCGTTTTCAGTTTTCGACCCGGTTCCTGCGCGAACAAAATCTGCTGAATACGGCGATATGGCTTGACAATCCTCTTTATTTCGACCCCAAACATCGTAGTGGTCCCATGTCGTTCATGTATCTGGCTATGATCACTCCGATCCTGGGAAAGAAGCTTGCACCTCCGGCAATCGCACAATCCATTACCAAAGGGAAAGTAACGGGTTTGCCAAAACACTTTCTGAACATACTACGCGGGTTACCCGGTTCGCTGTTGTCACCGGCCGGTATTTTTTACCGGAGGTATTTTCTGAAACGTAAATTACCCGGGGTGTTTCTTTATAGCCCGGAGAACCAATACGCCCTGCACTTTCATTCCGAACAAATTCCGGATGTGTCGAATCGAATGGAGCTTGGTGCAGACGGAGAAACGCTTGTGATACACTATTCCCTTTCCGATGCGGATATCAACTCCGTTATCAGGTTGCATGAGGTCCTCGATGAGCACCTTCAGCAGACGGGAAGCGGGAAACTGGAGTACTGGTTTCCACGTGAGGCATTAGTCGGGGAAATCCGGAAAATGTCCCGCGATGGAATCCATCAGTCCGGTACGACACGGATAGCCGACTCTCCGGAGATGGGAGTTGTTGATCGCGATCTTAAGGTTTGGGGAACAAACAATCTGTTCGTCTGCAGCAGTTCCGTTTTCCCAACCTCCGGTCAGGCTAATCCTACATTTCTTATTGGCGCATTTGCCGTCAGACTGGCGGCTCACTTAAAAAAAATTATATGAGAACGGTTAAACTAGCTAACGATATACATTCTTCCGCACTTGGATTCGGGTGCGCCCCCATACTTGGAGCCATAGGTTCTCAAAAAGCCCGAAGAGCATTCGAGGTCGCAATTGACTGTGGAATCAATCACTTCGACCTTGCCCGTTCATATGGTTACGGAGAAGCAGAACGGTTTGTGGGTCGGGCTTTGAAAGGGCGACGTGATAAAATAGTCCTGACAAGTAAGTTCGGTATTGCAGCAAACTGGAAAGCTATGCTGCTGAGGCCAGCTAAACCACTGCTGAGATTTCTCAAAAAGTACAGGACGCAAGCAGTTAAGACGGATTTAAATGAACCGCCAAAGGCAATGGTTGCCGACCGTTTTCACGATCGGATTCCCATGCGCGGCCACGATATGCGGGTCAGCCTGGAGCGAAGTCTGAGAGCGCTGCGAACGGACTATCTGGATTACTTTCTCGTCCATGAACCGCCGCACACCATTGTTGAGTTTGAAGAGCTTGAGGCTACTGCTGCTGCATTAAAGAAGGAAGGGAAAATCCGGGCCTGGGGACTTGCTTATGTGAGATCAGGAGAACACATTCACGAACCATACCTGGATCGGTTCGATCTGCTTCAGTTCGACAACTCACCCGGAGCAACCGGCTACGATGCAGTTGTCGCTAACCGCGGACCGTTACCGAATGTTATGTTCTCAACCATACGGGGAGGTACCCCGGATCTAACCCCATCGGAAAAGCTGCAAAAACTTTCGATAGATTTTCCGAACAGCGTACTTCTTTGTTCTATGTTTGATGAGAACCATATCCGGGAGAATGTAAATGCTATCCGATGATAAAATCGCGTCCATTAGTAACAACCGCCGTAACTAAAAGCAAATGATCTCAGTTTTGATCCTAACAAAAAACGAAGAACAAGATCTTCCGGGATGTTTGAATTCCGTCACCTGGTGCGATGACGTCCATGTGTTCGATTCATTCAGCGATGATCAGACTGTAGCGCTGGCTGAAAAGGCGGGAGCAAAAGTAACGCAACGGAAATTTGACAATTGGTCTGCTCATCAGAACTGGGGCCTCGCCAATATCCCGTTCAAATACCCCTGGGTATTATACATTGACGCGGATGAACGTGTATCTGAAAGTCTGTTGAATGCCGTGAGAACATTCGACTTCTCCAACACAAAGGCTGTTGCCCTTGAAGTTCAGCGCCGCGACTTCGCGTGGAACGGTACGTGGCTGAAGCATGCTCAAATATCTCCGTTTTATATGCGGATCTTTCGTCCGGGAAAAATGCGCTATGAGCGACTGGTCAATCCGGTTTCGAAGCCGGATGGACCCACTGGAAAAATAGAAGGATTCCTGGATCACTATCCCTTCAGCAAGGGAATTCGCTACTGGCTGCAACGCCACCTGGGTTACGCTGATATGGAAGCGGCGATGCGTCTGGAGGATATCAGCCATGGGACATCTTTTTCACTCACCAAGGCCCTTTTCAGCCGGGATTTCACAACCAGGCGTTTCCACCAGAAAGGAATTTTTTACAAACTGCCGGGACGGCCTTTGATTAAGTTCTTTTACATGGTATTTGTCAGGCTTGCATTCCTTGACGGAAGGGCCGGCGTGACATATGCCACCCTTCAATCTATTTATGAGTATTTCATTGTCCTGAAAACGAATGAACTGCTCAGTGCTGAAAAAAACAAAAGTAAATAGTCGTCTTCTGGACGCTACCGGATGCCGTTTACAGACCGGCCGGCAAAGAATTACCATGGATTAACCGCTAAATTTTGCGATATTGCGCGGTCGAACTAAAGTCCGGATTTTCCGGTTTTTTAGCCAAGTGGAAACTATTTCCACGATTCATTAAAAATTACAACCATGGGAAGACCTCCAGTATTACCGAAGAAGAAAAAAGACGGGTTTTATCTTGAATTACGTAACAAAGGCGCAAAATCGGGAATTATAGTTATTCGCGATACGAAGGAAGCGATGATGCAGGCTGCCAGACAATATGAAAACACCAAAGATGTGATTATCCTGGGAGAGCATAAGAATGGTAAAAAAGTGGACGAAAGCCGCAAAAAAGTAGCTAACGCCTGATTGCTTTAAAACTCCGCCAGTACGTCTTCCAGGGTTTTGGCGGGGTTAAAGTAGCCAAGCACTTTGATCAGTACATTGTCGACGATGGTATCGGGGCAGGATGCACCGCTGGTAAGGACGATTTTGACCACATTTTTCGCGGGGATAAATGTTCCATTCAATACCCTTTGTTTACTGTGATAATTAAAATGGTGTATTTCGGTTTTTGACCTGATCTCGTTATCGGAATTTATAAAGTACGTATCAAATTTCCGTTCGCAAAGTTCCACAATATGGGAGGTATTAGAACTGTTATAACCTCCTACTACAATAGCCAGGTCGGCATCTGTTTCCAATAGTTTATAGGTGGCTTCCTGGTTATCATTCGTGGCGTAACAAAGCGTGTCCCGGGTATCGGCGAAATGCTGCGAGATGTTTTCAATGCCGTACTTTCTCGCCATTACACCTTTGAAAAAATCGGCGATTTCCTGCGTTTCCGTGGCTAGCATCGTTGTTTGATTAACGACACCAAGCCGCTGCAAATGTATTTCCGGATCCAGGCCTTCGGAATATCTTCCGTCAAATTCCTGAAAAAAGTTCTCCTTTGAGTTTTCCCCAAGAATATAGGTGGCCAGTTTACGCGCTTCATCCATATCCCTTACCACAACCGAATGCCCGTTTTTTGAACTGTGGGAGAATGTTGCTCTCGTTTCTTCGTGCCGGGGTTTACCGTGAATAATAATTGTGTACTGATCAAGTCCAAGTTTTTCAGAACGGTTCCAGACTTTTTCGACAAAAGGACAGGTTGTATTATACCGGGATACTTCAATGCCCTTGTTCAACAAGACCTGTTCCGTTTCCAGCGTGGTACCAAAAGCGGGGACAATTACAATGTCATCTTGCTTCAGTTCATCCCAGGGAATGAACTGTGTACCGTCGGTATCCATGATGAATTTGATTCCGCGGCTAACCAGGTCATTGTTAACTTCCTGATTATGGATCATCTGACTGAGTAAAAAAACCCGCCGGCCGGGGTTTTCCTCGATTGCCTTATAACTGATCTCAATGGCATTTTCCACACCGTAACAAAAACCAAAATGCCTGGCGATGTAAAATTGAACCGGTCCGAAATCGAGAACCGTTGGGCTAAAGTCCTGCTTGCGCAAATCTTTTAACCGTCGGTACTCCTTGATTCTTCCGGTTATCGACGAACGGTAGTAATGGGGGATTTGAAACTTTTTGATAACAATATTTTAAAACTACTAACCGTAAAGTTAGAATTTGAAGGGAAGAAATAAAGGTTATCCGCCATGTTAATCGTATGAGGATTTTCACGGCGGATAACCCGTTACTATTTTATGCGGCTTTGGATAGCTGGTCTTCCTTGATTTTGCGGACCCTGATTTCCTTTGTTTCGAGATCAAACCATTTTACTTCCACAAAATTGTCCTTGATGTATTTTAGAACTTCCATCACTTTTCCATCGATCTTGCTGCGAACACGTTCGCCCTTTCTAAACAGCTTCCTCATATTTCTGTGTGTGTTTACTTTCTAAAAGCATAGTTAAATTCCCTGGGAAAATCTTCATACGTTCCCGAGAGAATAATTAGATCACCCTGTTTTTTCTTGTTTATTAGTTCATTGAATTCTTCAACAGAATTCACGGGAACATCGTTTATTTTTGTAATAATAAAACCTTCGCGCATCTCGGTGTAACGTGCAACTTTGCCGTTTCCAAGGTCTTTTACCTGGACGCCGTGATCAATGTCGAGCTTTTTTTTCACTTTTCCATCCAGATCCTGTAATTCAATACCCAGGGTGGAGGCAACGTCATTGTCATCGCGTTTTACGGTACCGGTTTTCCCATCCCTGTTTTTCAGCACAACCGGTATTGTGACCTCATTTCCGCCCCTGTTCACCACCATATTTACCTTATCTCCCGGACGCCGTCTTCCAATGTATTCGATCAATGCACTACTGGACTTTATGGGAGCTTCATCTATTTTGACGACAACATCACCCTCTTTGAGTCCTGCCTCTTTTGCAGAGCTCTTCAGCGCAAAACCTGAAATATAAGCTCCCTCATTTACCTTAAGATCATTCTCGCGCGCCAGTTGACTGTTGACGCTTGCAATCGTTACACCTAGCCAACCGCGCTGAACTTCACCATATTTGATCAGGTCTTCCACGATCTTGCTTACAATGTTTGACGGTACCGCAAATCCATATCCCGAGTAAGATCCGGTCTGAGTAGCAATTGCTGTGTTAATACCCAGGAGTCCACCGTTTAATTCCACAAGTGCTCCTCCGCTATTACCCGGATTGATAGCTGCATCCGTTTGAATAAAAGATTCAATCGCCGTACTTCCCTCACCGTTGTTTCGGTTGAGAATATTGATGTTTCTTCCCTTCGCGCTTATAATACCTGCCGTTACCGTGGAATTTAAATTGAACGGGTTTCCTACAGCCAGTACCCATTCTCCAATTTTAGCTTTGTCAGAATCGACAAAGGAAAGGAATGGGAGGCCTTTCTCATTGATCTTTATTAACGCAATGTCCGTATCTGGGTCCGCGCCGACTACCTCGGCTTTTATGGTGCGGTTATCATACAAGGTTACTTCAACAATTTCAGCACCCTGAACCACGTGGTTGTTTGTTACGATATACCCTCCTTCATTTATGATTACCCCCGACCCGGAACTTTGGCTGGGGCCGCGGGGAATCTGAGGCCCGAAAAATTCGCGGAAAGGATCTTCTGATTGAGTCTCTTCACCGCGGCTGACACGCTCCTGCGTGGACCTGATATAAACAACCGCGGGCATTACCTTTTCCGCTGCTGTCGTGAAATCCAACGGAATAGTTTGTCCCTGTTCATCCACCTTGTAAGCAACTTTTGAGGCCGGTACCCCGGAAAGGTATTCCAGTTTCACACCAGACTCTTCCTTGTCCAACCATTTAAATGAGGCGATTGTGCAAACGCTTCCAAGCACTGCCGCCAGAACTAGTGATCCAAATCTTTTCATAGTTATCTCTCAGTTTAAATCGTTCAAAACAGGCAAATCGTGAATCAAAAATCAGGCAGAACTGCCCATAAGCGAATTTTTGTCAGTTTCTTACGTGCTTTACCCTGCCTCTTTTTCCGCGCCTTCTGTCTTGTTTACCTAATTACGAAAACTTTCGGATTTAGGTTCAATCCCCCCGTTTAATTTAGGCAATCCCGGGCTTCTGGGTGTTGAACGGTAGCAAACCTCACCTGGCACTCACTTTGAAAATTTCAATATTTTAAATCCAAAAATTAACTTACCCTATCCCGGGCGTTGGGAGGAAATCGGCAAAAACCAACTTACCGGTCAGGCTACCTATACCCACTGCTCGAGCCGTTAAGTAATCCCTTTTGCGTCTTCATATTCATTATATTAATACCCCTTGTTGCGGTATTTATGGTGTTTGGCTAACGATTCACCGAAATCATTCATCTATAAACTAAACATCTCCGAAATAATTATCGTAATCGTTGTATGGATGAATTTTACCGTACCTACACAAACTCGCCCAAACATGATAAAGAATCCGCTCACCGGAAATTGAAAAGGTTGCGGATACTGTTAATTCTCTGGGTTGTGTCTTTCGTGCTCACGCTGATCTGGTTCGCCTGTTAGCCAACAGATAAATCCTTCGCCCTGAATTTTTTTGGATACTTTTGCGCCTGAGCTCATATCTTATGAATATTCAGGGAAAAATAATTCTAAAAAAGGGTAAGGAGTATTCCATTGAACGCTTCCATCCCTGGATATTCTCAGGGGCAATTTTGAAAACTGAAGGCGAGCTGTCTGATGGATGTTGGGTTGAAGTACAAAATTTCAAAGGGAAGGTACTTGGATTCGGGCACTACCAGAACGGCAGTATAGCGGTAAGAATGCTTTCCTTTGATGAAAGTGCACCTTCAGCCGATTTTTGGCCTGACCGGATCAAAGCGTCAATAAAACTACGGGGAAGGGCCAATCTCCCGTCCGGAGCTACGAACTCTTTTCGGTTGGTGCACGGCGAAGGAGATGGACTACCGGGGCTTATCATAGATTATTATGATGGTATAGCGGTGATGCAGGCGCATTCGGTGGGAATGCATCTCGACCGGCATACCATCGGCAACGCTCTTGGGTCCGCATTGGGTGACGACCTCAGAGCTGTTTATTATAAAAGCCAGTCAACCCTTCCCGGAAAAGCCCGCGACTCGTCGCAGGACGAATATATTTTCGGGTTAGGTGCCGTTCCTCATGTTATACACGAAAACTCGAAGAAATTTTATGTCGATTGGGAAGATGGTCAAAAGACGGGGTTTTTCCTTGACCAGCGTGAAAACAGAAAGTTGCTGGGTGAATTTTCAAAGGGAAGGAAAGTTCTGAACACGTTTTGCTACACGGGTGGCTTTTCCGTTTACGCGCTATACGCCCAGGCCGAAGTTGTTCATTCCGTCGACTCATCCGAGAAAGCGATTGCTCTTACGGAAAAGAATATCCAGCTAAACGGTTTTAATGAAAACATCCATAAATGTTTCGCGGCCGATACGTTCGACTTCTTAAAGGATAAACAGAACGAATACGATGTCATCATTCTCGATCCTCCCGCGTTTGCTAAACACCGCGACGCCAGGCACCAGGCTGTAAAGGGTTACCAGCGGCTGAATTCCGAAGCGATGCGGATTATAAAAACAGGTGGCATAATTTTTACTTTTTCCTGTTCCCAGGTAGTAGACCGGCAGTTGTTTTATGATACGATCGTATCCTCGGCAATTCAGGCCGGCCGGCAAATAAAAGTGCTACACCATCTTTCGCAACCTGCCGACCATCCGGTATCTATCTTCCATCCGGAGGGAGAATACCTGAAGGGCCTCGTATTGTACGTGGAATGACAGGAATAGTGCTTGATGTTACCGATACGCGTTAGTTGCCTGCCGGTATGGGAGGAGGTCCATCGGGTACGTAGGGCTTGTAGATATGACCACCTCTCCGCATTTCAAATTCGTTCCTGATGTCCTTGCGCAACGTTTCGTTTTCGAAGAGATCCACCATTGTCATTGCCAACGACCTGGCAGCGAATAGCATTCCTTTGTGCCCGATAGACATACCTCCGCATGCTACGACAGCCCACGAATGCCACGGCGCCTGTGCGGGCGCGGTCGTAACCAACGCGGTTATTTCCGGAACAAGCCAGCTGATATCACCGACATCCGTCGACCCTCCGTCAGGATTCTCCTTGGTTGCCTTTAACGGGTTGATCTTTCCGTTCAGGCCGGTCTGGTCCACCCGGCTCACTTCCTGGATTTTTTTTGCGAACCCTATCTCCTCCGCCGAATAGACGATCGGCCCTAGTATTTCCATGTTCTTCTGCAGCGTCTGAGCACCCTTCGTATTGACCAGGATTTCATAGTCCCCGCTTTGCACCGCAACCGCCGACTCGACTCCGGCCATGAGCCCCGCTCCTTTAGCGATCTCCTTTACTCTTGCAAACACCTCTTCAACACCGTCGCGTTTAGAATCCCTTACCCACATCCAGATCTTCGCATATTCAGGTACTACATTCGGAACATCACCACCCGATTGTATCACGTAATGCATCCGGACACTGGGTCGTACGTGTTCGCGCAGCATATTGACACCATCAAGGAACAATTCCAGTCCATCCAATGCACTTCTGCCATTCCAGGGATCGGCTGCAGCATGGGCGGCCTTTCCTCTGAACTCCACGGTGAAATCCACCATTGCCTGTGAACTTTGCATGTTAGCCGCCACTTCCACGTCGGGATGCCAGTCCAGGCATACATCCAGGTCGGCAAATAATCCTTCGCGTGCCATGTATATCTTGCCACCGACGGCCTCCTCGGCGGGAGTCCCATAAAACCGGACCGTTCCCTTCAATTTACCCTGGGCAATGAGTTCCTTAAGCGCCAACGCTGCGCCCATACTACCGGCACCGAACAGGTTATGACCGCATCCATGGCCCGCGGCACCGGCTAACAATGGCTCTTTTATCGGTTGTGCTTTTTGTGATATCCCCGGCAGGGCATCGTACTCACCCATTATCCCTATTATCGGTTTACCTGTTCCATATTCGGCGATAAAGGCTGTTGGAAGCTGCGCAACGCCACGCTTTACCCGGAAGCCCTGGCTTTCGGCGTAGTCAGCGAGGACTTTGGCTGATTTTTCCTCCTTTAAAGCTGTTTCTGCAAAAGTCCAGATGTCGTCACTCAGCTTGATCAATTCAGCCTGGTGCTTTTCGATCGACTTCAGGACCGCTTCTTTGTTTGCGCTTTGTTTTTTTGTCTGTGCTATTGCAAATGAAATAGCCAGGCATGAAATAAATAGTAGGGCGATCAATCTCATCGACGAATTTTTTTTGATTTGATGTTTGGTTTTAGTTTTTCTGAATTTAAGGAGGTGTATCGAATCTGCCAACTATTTTTTCGGGTGCTCACGCTGGTAATGTTCCCTCAGGATATCTTCACCAAAATCATTTGTTAAATCCCTCACGACGCTGTGGACATGGTTCGCGTCGTTCTGGGTGTTGTCCAGTTCAACAAGAAGCATCGGTCCCTGGATCCGGTAGTAATATCCGGACCCTGGTTTTAAACTACCCGCCCAGGCAAAGCTCAGTTTTTCAATACCTGCTTTTTTGATTTTGCTCATCAATTTACCTGCAAAACCCAGCTCATAATTATTGATGTATACTTCCAGTAGCGCGAGTAAGATCCCTTTCTGATCACCGTTTAATTCCGAATAAGGCACTCCGGCTGGCGCTAACGGAACAGCCCTGCGACTATTAAAGGAAACTATTTCATCCAGTGCCTTTTCGGAAATCAATGCAACTTTTAATTGGGCGGGACTCAGGGTATTAACCAGCTTAAAACCCAGTTCTGTTTCCTGTTTCAAAACTTGTTTGCCACGTTCCTTACCCTGCATTACAACGCCCGGGTTAGATCCAAAGAACGAAGGCGTTGAGGATTCGATCGCATTATCGATAGACGAAAAATTAAATGCGATATGATGACCTTCGAATCTCCACCCCCAGGGCCGATTGTTATCCGGTATCCCAAAAATGGTGAGGTAGTAGTTTAGCGGATCCCGGTATTTGTCCTGGGGACCCCGATTCTCTACCTCTCTCAACACGTTTTCGAGGGCCATTATTTCTGTCGCTTTTTCAAACCCCTGGCGACTTAAAGATGCTTTGAGAAGATCAAGAGCAGCTGTCCTTTGAGACGCGTTGAAATCACGAAACGAGACGCCGTTCCTTGTTCTCGGCACAAAATGCCAGTTAAAACGCTCGTCATCGGCCAGCTTGTACAGGGCCTTCGCTTTGAGCGGCTCTGAAAGCGACAGCAGGAATGTATTGGCTATGCCGGCCAGATCGTTTTTTTGAGCCCGGAGTTCACCACATAACAGGATCAATAGAACCCAGACGAGTCTCATCATAAAGCTATTTGGTATTTAATGTATGGATAAATTTTCTGCGAAAACACAAAAAAGCACGAATTGTAGTCTTCCTGACACTATTGTTCAGGCGACAAATCCATCTTTACAACAAAATTCGTATCTGAAGCTCCTATTTATGAAAGGCTTATATCTATGCTGTCTTTTGATTTTCTCCGTGGTTGTTACAGGATCCGGGCAGTCCGAGGAAGTTCGAAAAAAGAACTTTAACGTAAAAAAGGGTATTGCTTTGGAAGGATATGACCCCGTCAGCTATTTTGAACAAAAGCCGGCGGAAGGCCGGGACGACTTCAGGTTGTCGCACCGGGGAGTGATCTACCGTTTTTCCTCACGGGATAATCTGACCCGATTCAAGGCTACCCCGGAGAAATATGAACCGGCTTATGGCGGGTGGTGTGCGTTTGCCATGGGGGAGAGTGGTGAAAAGGTTAAAATCGATCCGGAAACCTATACTATCCTTGACGGAAAACTTTATCTTTTTTACAACTTCTGGGGCAACAACACGCTGGAGGATTGGAAGAAAAATGAAAAAAAACTGAAAGAGGCTGGCGACCGTAATTGGGTAAAAATTGTCCAATAAACTTCAAAAGCGGGCTGCCGTGGAACCATCTGTTTCAAATATGGCTTCTTTTCGTTTAAATTAGAAAAAATTTAGGCACATGAATCTAACCCAGGCGTGTTCGAATATACTAGCCCAGCTCACTCAGTTAGTGAGTCAGATCAATGAACATGACTTCGTCAGACCCGCGTCAACACTAAGTAATTCCACCATTGGCCAACATTTGCGCCATACCCTGGAGTTTTTTATATGCTTTGAGGATGGTTTCAGGAACGGCGTCATCAACTATGATAAGCGCGCTCATGACAAGTTGATCGAGAGTGACAAGTATATCGCACTTTCCGCGATCAACCGGATAAAAATGTTCGTCGAAACACTTTCAGAAAAACCACTACGGCTGGAGGTCGGTTACGATCTGGACAAGGAAGATTTTTTGACTATTGAGACCACTGCTACTCGTGAGCTTGTTTACAATATCGAACATGCCGTACACCATATGGCTATTATCAAAATCGGTATTCGTGAAATTGCATCATACGTTAACCTTTCGGCCGATTTCGGAATTGCCGCTTCAACAATCCGTTTTAAGGAAGCATCCGTCTCAGTTTCCAACTGACCGGGATTATTATTCACGTAATGTCTATTCGCGCGAACTTCACCAGAAGTAATTTCTTTATTAAGCTAAAGAGCTGGGAATACTGGCCATTTGGTATCATCCAGTTTCCCCTGTTCTTTTACTTCGCCTGGTTGTCATTGCGGGCGCGATCCCTGATTTTCTTTTCCGCCTCGAATCCCGGAATCGCCATGGGTGGTATGTTCGGTGAGTCGAAGTACGAGGTTATTAAAAAGATCCCACCGCAGTACATACCGCGGACAGTCCTTGTTTCCGCGCCGGCAACGAAAGCGGAAATACTGGATGCGATTGCGAAAACAGGACTCCGGTTCCCCGTGATTTTCAAGCCCGATCTCGGCGAGCGCGGCTTCATGGTAACAAAAATTGAAAATGAGACCGCCATTGAAGGTTATCTCGGCAGAATGAAATTCGATTTCCTGATACAGGAACTGGTCGACCTTCCACTCGAATTCGGAGTATTTTATACCCGGTTTCCCAGCGAAAAAAAGGGAAGAGTCACATCCATCGTGATGAAAGAAATGCTTACAGTCACCGGCGACGGAAAAACAACATTGCAGGATCTTATACTCCTGAAAGACCGGGCAAAGCTACAATGGAAAAACCTGAGACAGATCTACAGGGACAGACTTTCCGATGTAATTCCCGATGGGGAAAAATTCGAACTCGTTTCCATCGGTAACCACTGCCTTGGCACAAAATTCCTGGACGGAAATCACCTGATTAACGATGAACTGTCGGAGACCTTTGACCGGATCAGCAAACAGATAGACGGGTTCTACTTTGGGAGGTTTGATCTCCGGTGCACGAACATACACGACCTGTACAACGGCAATATTAAAGTGATGGAGCTCAACGGCTGCGGTGCAGAACCTGCCCATATCTATCAACCCGGTTATTCGTTGCGGAAAGCAATCTCCATCCTCTTTACTCATTGGAGAAATATTTTTATAATAGCCAGAGAAAATGCGAGGCGTGGAGTACCTTACACTCCTTTTAAAGAAGCCGTTTTGAAATACAGGAGATTCAAAGATGCTACACAGGGAACATGATCGCACTGGTAAACTTTTTTGTTTCTTTCTTCTTTAGCTTTATCGGTACAATACCACCTGGGACGCTTAACCTGAGTATCCTTCAGCTCGGTCTTGAGAATAAGGTGGCAGTCGCCTGGCGTTTTGCCCTGGCTGCCGCACTCATCGAATATCCCTACGCGTGGCTTGCCATCCGGTTCGAGGAGATCATTACTTCATCACCTGTGATCACGGAAAACATTCATCTCATTACTGCCATTGTAATGATCATCATCGGTGCGTATAATTTGTGGTCGGCAGGCAAGCCGGCAAATTCTTCGTCAAAATTTAATAATAGCGGTTTCCGGCGAGGGGTACTTCTCAGCATCCTCAACCCCCTGGCACTGCCGTTCTGGGTTGGAACGACAGCTTACCTCAAAAGCCAACATTGGGTCGAGCTCGATACAACGATCGCCCTGCACAGTTACCTTATCGGAATATCACTTGGAACGCTCACACTCTTTACACTACTTATTTACATGGCCAAAAAAATTGTGTCGCGGGCCAGTCAAAGTACTTTGCTGAAGAAAATACCGGGAATCATCCTCATCGCATTGGGTTTGTACGCCTTCATTACTTACCTCATCTGAATGAACCCGAATTCAATGAAACCCAAAGCTTCATGACGTTAATACGCTGGCAAATCTGGCTTGATACGGGTGGGACGTTCACCGACTGTATTGCGATAGCTCCCGGCGACCAACTGAGAAGGCTTAAGGTTTTGAGCAGCAGCGTTCTTCGCTCGCGCGTCATCAAAAGCTATCAAAACAGGCTACTGATCGATTTACCGTTTGTTGTCACAAAAAATTTCCTGAACGGATTTTACATCCGTTCAGGAAAGGAAATAAGAACGGCGCTAAGCTTTGATGCACGCACGTCGGAAATTTCGCTCGATGCATCCTTTAAAAGCAAGAATAGCATTGAAACGGTAGAGATATATACCGAAGAAGAGGTGCCAGTTTTTGCAGCCCGCTTGCTGACTGAAACCGGGCTCGATGAAGAATTCCCCCTAATTGAAATGAAGCTCGGATCCACCCGGGGAACGAACGCCCTGCTGGAACGGAAAGGGGCGCGGACTGCCTTTCTGGTCACAAAGGGGTTTAAGGACCTGTTGGCCATCGGCAATCAGCAGCGAAAAGATCTCTTTGCGCTGGATGTCTTAAAGGAAGAACCGTTATATAAATTGTCGGTCGAGGTAACGGAACGTATAGAGGCTGACGGATCGGTACTCGATACCCTGGAGCCTGCGGAAATAAAGCGGATCGTTTCTCTCCTGAAAGGAAAACGGATCGATTCTGTGGCCATAGCCCTTCTAAACAGCTACAAGAATTCTTCTCATGAAATGAAGTTACACGATGCACTGTACATGGCTGGATTTCGCCATATATCATGCTCATCCAGGCTGTCGCAGCAAATAAAAATCCTCACACGGGCTGAAACCTCCCTAGTGAACGCCTACCTCGACCCGGTAATTCACCAATATATTTCCAATATCCGGAGGGGGTTAGCGTCATCCTCAATTAAAGTAATGTCGAGCGCCGGAGGCCTGCTTGAGGCCGGCGATTTTAATGCGAAGGACAGCCTGTTAAGCGGGCCGGCCGGAGGTGTCATCGGTGCGCTCGCAAAAGCAAAACTTTCCGGGATCGACAGGATTATAACATTTGATATGGGCGGAACCAGCACGGATGTTTCCAGGTGCAACGGCCGGCCTGACTACAGGTTTGACTGTCACGTGGGGAACCTGAAGATCTTTACCCCGTCGCTGGCGATCGAAACGATTGCTGCGGGAGGCGGATCTGTGTGTCAGTGCAACGATCGTAAACTTACCGTTGGTCCTCATAGTGCGGGGGCATCACCGGGACCCGCCTGTTATGGTGCCGGCGGCCCGTTAACAATAACGGATGTCAATCTCCTTCTCGGGCGACTTGACGAGGACAACTTCTCAATACCCCTACGTGTGGACATGGCCGTGAAGGCACTTCAGCCCCTTATCAAACAACTGCGGTCAGGAACCGGGACGAGTGTGAAGCCCGAAGACCTTCTGGCTTCCTTCGTTGAAATTGCCAACGAGAAGATGGCGGAAGCCATTCGAAAAATTTCCATCCAGAAAGGTCACGATCCAGCTGACTATACCTTGTTATGCTTCGGTGGAGCCGGCGGGCAGCACGCCTGCGCAATTGCCGGACTATTAAATATCCAACACATTGTCGTCCCGTACGACGCCGGTCTGCTTAGCGCTTACGGCATCGGTAACGCCGCGCCCGAAAGCGTAAAAGAAAAGCTGTTCCTCAAGGATCTCGATGCCGTATTGCCCCACCTGGAAGAGGAATATGAATACCTGTTCGAAGAAGCCCGACGAGAGTTGACAAAAATGGAGGTCGATGATAAAATACCTTTACAGGGAAGGCGGTTGATATTTATTCGCCTGAAGGGTCAGGAAACGTCGCTGGAAATTGAATTTACAACAGGCAGCGAGCTGAAAGCGGCATTCATCCTGCATTACAGGAAAGTTTATGGTCACTGGATTGAAAACCGGGAGATAGAAGTTGAATCCATCCGCCTGATTCTTTCGGCGATCCCAATCGCCAAAGGAATCATATCTGATACCACGCCGAAGTATTCACCTGACCCTGTTAAGGAGAAGAAGATCTTTGTTTCCGGTTACTGGAGAAAATGTCCGGTAATGCAATGGGAAAAATTATCAGCCGGCGCCCATATCGATGGGCCCGCGCTGGTTGTCAGCGACAACTCTACGCTATTTGTTGACGATGGATGGCATTTTTTCCTGGATAGAAATGAAAACGCGCATGTTCGAAAATCCGGTGGCCCGGTGGCGTTATCAAAAAAACCTATGGAAGCTGAGCTGGAGCTTTTTACAAACCGTTTTACCGCTATCGCTGAAGACATGGGTACTCTCCTGCAGCGCACGTCATTCTCGGTAAATGTGAAGGAGCGGTTGGATTTCTCCTGCGCCGTACTGGACAACAGGGGGATGCTTGTCGTTAATGCACCACATATCCCCGTGCATCTGGGGAGTATGGGAGTTTGTGTTCGCAATGTGATGAAGAAAATCAGTATGGAAGAGGGTGACGTGATCATTACCAATCACCCGGGTAACGGCGGGTCGCACCTGCCTGACATAACATTGATCAAACCTGTCTTTGTCCGCGAACAATTGATCGGTTTTGTGGCGAATCGTGCGCATCATGCGGAGATCGGTGGAAAGAGCCCCGGATCAATGCCTGCCGATGCGACATGCCTGGAGGAGGAGGGAGTTGTTATTTCTCCGGCATACCTGGTCAGAAAAGGTATAGCGCAATGGGAGAACATCCGGACTATTTTGACAGACGCACCCTATCCTACCCGTTGTATTGAAGAAAACCTGGCCGATTTAAATGGCGCGCTTGCTTCCCTGGAACAGGGGGCGGAAGAAATCAAAAATCTGTGTTCGAAATTCTCAACCGCACAGGTTCAATTCTTTATGCGATCCGTTACAAGGCATTCAGCACGGTTAATGAAAATTAAGTCAGAGACACTGAAGGGCTCTTATGAAGCTAAAGAGTTATTGGATGACGGTGCTGTTTTGCGCGTGCGTATAAGCCGGGAGAAGAAACGGCTTAAAATTGATTTCAGCGGGTCAGCGCCACTGCGGAAAAACAACCTCAACGCAACACCGGCCATCGTAAACAGTGTTGTCGTGTATGTGCTTCGTTTGCTTGTCGGCCAGCCGGTGCCTCTTAATGAAGGCTTGCTTCAGGATGTCAGGATCGTTTTACCCCGCGGAATGCTTAATCCTCTTTTCTCTCCGGACAACAAAAAGTCTCCGGCTGTTGTCGGTGGCAATACGGAAATCAGCCAGAGGCTAACCGATACATTACTCAAAGCGCTTAAATTATCCGCATGCAGCCAGGGTACGATGAACAATTTTCTTTTCGGAAACGAACGATTCGGGTACTATGAAACGATCTGCGGGGGGGTAGGTGCGACGAAGGGCCATCATGGCGCTCATGCGGTTCACCAGCATATGACCAATACCCGCATCACTGATCCCGAAATTCTGGAATTACGATATCCGGTGCGGCTGGAAAAGTTTGAGATCAGGAAAAATTCGGGCGGAAAAGGCAAATGGAACGGAGGAGATGGAATTGTCCGTCAGCTATATTTTAAAGAAAGCCTTGACATCAATATTCTGTCGCAGCACAGAACGGTTCCTCCATTTGGAATGAGCGGGGGGATGCCGGGAAAAACGGGCGAACAGTACATCCTTCGTTCGGGCGGCGGGAAAGAAAAACTGGCAGGTGTGGATGGTGCGAAGGTGCATGCGGGAGACCGGGTCGTGATTAAGACCCCTGGTGGCGGCGGATGGGGTAAAAAGAAAAGAGCTACCTGAATAGTAGCTCTTCCTTTATGTATGTGAAAACGAATTTTTAATAGACTAAGCTTTTTTCCATCATAAATTCAGCGATCTGAACTGCATTGGTGGCCGCACCTTTACGGAGGTTGTCCGCAACGATCCACATATTCAAGGTATTGGGTTGCGATTCGTCGCGGCGAATTCTTCCGACAAACACTTCATCGCGATTGTGCGAATTTATAGGCATCGGATAAATATTGTTCTTCGGGTCATCCTGCACAATTACGCCCGGCGTTGTCGCGAGTATGGAACGTACTTCACTCAGGTTAAAATCCTCGTGAAACTCAACATTTACAGCCTCTGAGTGTCCGCCAATGGAAGGTATCCGTACGGTTGTTGACGTAACGCCGATGGTCTTGTCGCCCAGGATCTTGTGGGTTTCGTTAACCATTTTCATTTCTTCTTTCGTATATCCGTTGTCGAGGAATGAATCGATATGGGGCAATGCATTCATATCGATCGGGTGAGGATAAACCTTCGGACCGTTGATACCTTTACGCTCATCCATCATCTGTTGTACGGCATCTTTACCTGTACCTGTAACCGATTGGTAGGTTGAAACCACTATTCGCTTCAGTCTGTACTTTACATGGAGCGGCGCCAGGGCCATCACCATCTGGATGGTTGAACAGTTTGGATTTGCAATGATCCTGTCGTCGATAGAAAGCTCGTGTCCGTTGATTTCAGGTACAATGAGTTTTTTCGTCGGATCCATCCGCCAGGCTGAAGAATTATCAATTACAATTGAACCGGCTTCGGCATACTTTGGCGCCCATTCCAGGGATGTATTGCCACCGGCGGAAAATATCGCAATATCCGGTGCCAGCTTACAACCTTCTTCAATACTCTTTATCACGTAGCTCTTACCCTTGAAGGTAAGCGTTTGCCCAACCGATTTGGCTGAAGCTATAAGGTATAATTCATCAAATGGAAAACTTCTTTCCTCCAATACTTTGAGGATTTCCTGGCCCACAAGTCCTGTTGCGCCTACTACTGCGAGTTTCATTTTTTAGTTATATTTATTTAAAGGTTACAAAAATAGTGTTTTCCCGTTGTGCTTATGAAAAATACCCTACAAATATGCAGGTTTTCAATCCTGAAAACGTTTACGGTCAAATTATTTCTAACGATTGTTGCCGCGGCTATCGCCCAACAAATGTTCGCTCAGATCACTGACAATTTCTCCGATGGAGATTTTACAAGTAATCCTCCTTGGCAGGGAACTTCTGATAAGTTTATCGTCAACTCTCAGGCCTTACAGTTAATGGCACCTGCAGCTACGGACGCGGCGTATCTGACCACACCGTATGGTTCGTTAACAAACGGGAAGTGGGAGTTTTTGGTTAGGATGTCATTCAATCCCTCCGGTACCAACTATAGCCGCATCTATCTCCTGTCTGACCAAACTGATTTAACTGGTCCCTTAACCGGATACTTTGTCCAGGTCGGAAGCGAAAACGACGACGTCAGCCTCTGGAAACAGACCGGAACACAATTAATCAAAATGATCGACGGAGCCGATAAAAAGCTGGACCTTGCTTCCGTTACCATCCGAATTAACGTCATACGTAGTCCTTCCGGAGATTGGGAACTGTATTCCGATATCAGTTCTTCCGGCGATTATAACCTCGAAGGATCAGCTCCGGGCACAATCGCCACGTCCACACCGGGTTATTTCGGCATTCTCTGCCAATACACAGCAACACGCGCGGATAAATTTTTCTTTGATGATTTTTTTGTCAGCGGCGCCGCTCCTGATACTGTTCCTCCCGGTCTCATGTCCATAGATGTTGTTTCGGCGACGCAAATACGCCTTGCGTTTTCAGAGATCCTCGACAGCGAATCAGCAGAGAATGTTTTCAATTACGCCGTCGATTATCACTACAGCCCTTCAGAGGCGTCGTTGGAGTCGGGCAATCGTACAGTACTTCTGTCGTTCGGCCAGCCATTTACAAACAACGTGGCTTACTTGATTTCAGCGTCAGGAATCAAAGACGCGGCCGGAAACATCGCGCGTGTACTGCAGAGGAGTTTTACTTTCCTAGTACCGGCTTCCGCAGTTTACAAAGATGTTATTGTTACCGAAATCCTTGCCCATCCAAACCCTGTTGCCGGGCTTCCTGAATCGGAGTTTGCTGAAATATTCAACCGAAGCCCATACACTTTTGACTTAGCGGAGTGGACAGTAACGGACGGAAGTTCGATAGCGACGATCCCCCATTTTGTCCTGTCCCCCGGTGAATACGTGATCTTAACTTCGGACTCGTCGGGGTTCAATAGCGACGTGAAGATTCTGGAACTACCCCGTTTCCCCTCACTGAATAACACAGGGGATATGGTGCTGCTTAGAAACCCTGCAGGCCTCACGATTGATTCGGTAAACTATACAACGGCCTGGTATAAAGACCTAGAGAAAAGCAACGGCGGGTGGTCGATGGAACTGATCGATCCGGAGAACATCTGTGGCGAAGGTGACAACTGGACTGCGTCCGATCAACCAGGCGGGACACCCGGCAAACAGAATTCTGTATTTGCAAATAAACCCGACCTCACCGGACCGCGACTACAATCCGCCCTTCCGCTGTCATCCACTCAGGTTCGACTTACTTTCAATGAAAAACTTCAAAAGGTGTTGCCCTCCGGCGACAGTTTCCTGTTTCAGCCGCCCGTCGGTATTCGATCGGTGACCTTCGGTGACGGATCACTGACTACGCTGATCCTCGCTCTCACAGAACAAATCAGACCCGATGAAACGTATAGCATTACCGTTACAGATATTTACGACTGTTCGGGAAATCTGGTGGACGGGGAGAATAACCGGTACGTCTTCGGACTCCCTGAACCCGCCAGCCCCGGCGACATTGTGGTCAATGAGATCCTGTTTAATCCCAGGCCCCTGGGAACGGATTTTGTCGAGTTTGTGAACATCTCGGAAAAATTTATAAATCTCAAGGATCTGCGGGTCACAAACGGGGAAGATGGCAGGGAGATCACTTCATTGGACATTTTATTGTCTCCCGGATCGTATGTTGCGCTTACCGAAAATGCCGGGCTGCTGGCATCGGAATATCCGCATCTACAGTCTGAAAATGTGCTGGTCGTCGATGATTTACCCGCTTTTCCTGATGAGAACGGCGCCGTGGTGTTGATTGGCCAGGCACAACAGGTTATAGACAGTTTTTTTTACTCAGAGCAATTGCATTCCCCTTTAATCAGGGATACCGAGGGTGTGGCGCTGGAGCGTATATCTTTTACCCGGGACACGAATGAAAAGGCGAACTGGAAGTCGGCCTCCTCCGTTATTGGCTTTGCGACCCCGGGCTTCTTCAATTCCATGGCTCGACCCGATGTTCTCCTTGCGGAAGAGTCCGTTATCGTTGTGCCGGAGGCGTTCATTCCGGTTTCAGGAGAGCCCGATTTCACTCAGATACACTACAAGCTGAACAAGGGGGGTTACGTTGCGAACGTTAAGGTATACGACCAGGCTGGACATCATGTAAAGACTATCGCCAACAACGAATTACTGGCAGCCGAAGGGATTCTGCGCTGGGACGGCGACCGCGACGACGGAAACAAAACAAGGGTGGGGTATTATATGATTTGGTTTGAGATCTTTGATGAATCGGGACGCGTAAAAACCTTTCGCAAACGACTTGCCGTGAGCGCCAGATTCTGATTACCCCGTAGGTTCCGGAGGTGCGGAAGCTCCGGATGTATCCAACGCCGTCATTTAGGGCTAAATAGGGTTGAAATTTCATGGGAAAACAGATTCGGGAATTAATTAGACAATATTTTTTGTTTTCGGGGCTGAGCGCATAATTTTGCGCATCTTTTACCAAACGGAGAATTTACTATGGCTAAGAATAAAAAGGCAGTATCCAAGGCAGTAAAGAAAACGCCCGCTAAGTCAAAACCTGCAGCAAAAGCAAAAAAAGCTGCTCCGGTAAAAGCTAAGAAAGCTCCGGCGAAAAAGGTTGTAGCGAAGAAAGTAGCGCCGAAAGCACCCGCCAAAAAAGCTGTGGTAGCCAAAAAAGTGGCACCTAAGAAAGTGGCACCTCCTAAAAAGGCAGAAAAGCCGGCAATGCCGAAAGTCGAAAAGCCCGTGGCTAAAGTTGTTGCACCTAAGAAAGTGGAGAAACCGGCTCCTGAGAAGGTTGCGCCCGTTGCCCCTAAGCCAGCGCCTCCCCAGTTGAATATTTTCCCTATACCGAATCAAAGACCAATTGCTCACAAACCTGTAAAGACATCCGCCGGCGACGAGAGGACCCGTTATTCGGAGGATGAACTGAACGAATTTGCCGCCCTTATCAATAAGAAACTGGATAAGGCCAGGGACGAATACAGGATCCTGAAAGAAACATTGAACCGCAACAATGATGAAGGCACCGATGCCACTTCAGGTGGAAACACAAAAGTCCTGGAAGATGGCGCCGAGACAGCGGAAAAAGAGAACCTCAGTCAGCTGGCAGCACGCCAGCAAAAGTATATCATGAACCTTGAAAATGCGCTGGTCAGGATCAAGAACGGCACATACGGTATTTGCTCAGTGACGGGGAAACTCATCCCGAAGGAACGTTTGATCGCCGTACCGCATACAACACAGTCGATCGAAGCCAAAATGATGCAGCAGGACTAGCAGCACTTATTTCTTAACCGAATTGGATTATCTTTATTATTAATTGTTGATCATTTGGACTTCCTGCAAAACCATATTGAAGCGCTTATTTTCTGCACACCCAGTCCGATAAAGGTGGTAGATATTCAGGCCTGCCTGTCCGAGATGTTTAATGCGGAAGTTCCGGAAGAAGATATTTCCGGTGCCCTTCAACGACTCGAGGAGAAATTCCAGGCCGAGGAGTTCTCGTTTCAGCTCTACAAGGCTGCCGGAGGTTATCAGTTCCTTACAAAGCCTGCATACCAGGCCAGTATTGGTATCATGCTGAAGCAGCAATCGAAAAAAAGACTGTCCACTTCAGCTATGGAAACCCTTTCGATCATTGCTTACAAGCAACCTATATCCAAGACGGAGATCGAAAATATCAGGGGCGTTAATTGCGACTATGCTGTTCAGAAATTACTGGACAAGGGACTGATCGAGATCACCGGAAAAGCCGAGACTATTGGACGGCCCATGTTGTACGGCACAACGCTGAAGTTTATGGAGTACTTTGGCATCAACGACCTGGTTGAGTTACCCATTCCAAAGGACTTTGTAGGCGAAGTAAATACCATTGGAGAAAATCCAGAACTAAACGAACCCGATGCCCAGACATAACCCCTCTGGCCCTCCTAAAGGGCGCAGAGCTTCTTCATCACGATCAAACACTACAGGTAAATCCTTTCAAAAGAAATCTGACCAGCCTTATAGTAAAAGGTCTCCGCGAGCAGATTCTCCAGATCAGTCCTCATCGAAAAAAGATAAGTTTCCGGGGTCGTCCCGCACGGGATCATTTGGAAATTTTTCAAAGAGAAGTTCGCCCTCCAACCGGGATGAAAAAGGAGAGTCCGGTCGGAAACGTGCCTATCCCGACAGCAGGGATGACAAACGTCCCTACAAAAAATCAGAACCCGGAAGAAGTAGTTCATTTAAAGGTGGCGGCAAGGAAGAGAGACCATTTAAAAAGTTTGACAAGCCTGATTCCCGCAAATCGGGATTTAATAAATCCGACTCGTCACCCTTCAAAAAGAGATCGTCCTCGGCAGATGGAGAGCGTCCGATTCGAAGATCCGGAGGCCCGGGAAGAGATAAGCCATCTTTCAGGGAGGAATCGCCGTTTAAAAAAAGAAGCTCAACACCTTCATCAACTGAAAAACGGCCCTACAAAAAGGTTGAGCGGCCCGAACGGCCATCCGATAACTCGGAGAATGAAAAAGCTTCCGGCAGAAGTGCATTTAAGAAGCCTGCCTTTAAAAAAACAGAAAGGGATTCAACGTCGGAAAACCGGGAAAGGCCGTTCCGGAAACGTACGGGTGAAAGTAACAGCGGCAAATTTTCCCCTGAAAAGGGAAAGGTAACGCCCCTCAAGCACACGCCTTCGCCAGATGGCAAGATCCGGTTGAATAAATTTATTTCGAACAGTGGTGTTTGTTCACGCAGGGAGGCTGATGAACTGATCAAAATGGGCCTGATCACCGTTAATGGTCAGACCATTTCGGAATTGGGTTACAAAGTGAATCCAGGCGATGAGATCCGTCATGAAGGGAAAGTGCTTCGTGCCGAAAAACCGGTTTATATCCTCATGAATAAACCGAAGGGGTTTCTTACAACAACGGTCGATCCGCAGGAACGGAATACCGTTATGCACCTGATCGGTAATGTTGTGAAAGAACGTGTATATCCGGTAGGCAGACTGGACAGGAATACAACGGGCCTGCTGCTGCTCACAAACGACGGTGACCTGGCGGAAAAGCTTATGCACCCTTCCTATAATGTAAAGAAGATCTATAAAGTTGACCTAGACCGGCCTCTGACAAAAGCAGACGCGCAGCGAATACTGGAAGGTGTTAAACTTGAAGAAGGACGAGCCATGGTCGATGACCTTGCTATTGTCTCGGATGACAGGAAAACAATTGGCGTGGAGATTCATATTGGATGGAACAGGGTAGTACGAAGGATCTTTGAATCGTTGGAGTACAACGTTGTAAAACTCGACCGCACGGTTTACGCCGGACTGAACAAGAAAGATCTGGGACGAGGGGAGTGGAGATTTCTCAAGAAAGAAGAACTCGTTCTGTTAAAACACTTCCAGTAGCAGCGAGCCGGTTTTCCTAGGCATTGTCCAATACAACTTTAAAAGTGCTTCCTTTTCCAAGTTCGGAATCGACAACCACTATACCTTTGATCTTGCTCAACGCTTCCTGGACTATGTAAAGTCCGAGGCCCGTTCCTTCAGTTCCCGAGGACGCTCGGTAGAACATATCGAAAATTTTCGGAATACTCTCCCGGGATATTCCCTGTCCGTTATCCTGAATTGCAATTTCAACAACGTTCTTGATACGCTTGAACGAGACCCGAATGTAGGGGTTGGGTTGGTTAAGGTTATGGTACTTTACAGCATTCGCCATCAAATTGTTCAGGATGATCTTCATCTGATTGTAGTCCGAATTAAAAACATGGCTCGGATGCGGCTGGTAGTCGAGGTGGATTGCAGAAGCTCCTTTATTGAAGCGGATATCCGCGATGGTCTCATCGAGCAATTTTGCAAAGTCGAGCTCCTCGATCTTCAGGTCAATTTTTTTACTTCTCGACAGGCTTAAAATATCACCGATTACCAGATCCAGTTTTTTAATACGCTCTTCAATCATATTCATGAACGTCCGGGCTTTTTCCTCCTGCAGTTCGAGCTTTCCCAGGTATGTTAGCCCGAGAATAGACGCAATAGGCGTTCGTAGATCGTGGGAAGTGTTCGAGAGGAAGCTGTCGAGTTCCTTGTTCTCCTTGTTCAGGTTTTCCCTTTCGTCTTCCAGAAACCACATAACCATGCTCATACCCATCAGGGAAACCAGAAGAAGGTCAACGGCTCCAAAGATATCGGGAGCATCGACTTGGTTTCCCAGGATATATAACAGCCTGATTGTAAAATTGTAGAGCTGATATATACTGAAGATGATCAGTGAACTGGAGAGCAATTGCTGACCAAAGCCTTTGGTAAATTTTCTGTTCGTCCATACCACCATACCGGCAACAAGAAACCCGATCCCGGTGATGACAGCGCGGCTTCCAAAACTAACGATGTAGCGCGAAAACGGGCCAGAATGGCTAAACGCGATGACTGAAAACAACGCGAGCCCAAAGGAAAACAAGAAGATGATCCTGAATTTTTTTTTGGAAAAAGCCTTCTCGTAAACCAGCTCATACGTTCCTCTTAAGATCATGATGATCTGAAGAAAACACGCTAATTGGGCTGTAATACTCAGTATATCCCGGTACCAGGATTGATTCTCAATGAGGAAGATCACAATAAACCCGGAAGAGCTCATGTAAACGGCGTAAGCCATCCAACTCAGGGACCATGTGCGTAGAAATCTTCTCCGGTAGAGCGTACCGAAGTGGCGAAAAATGAAAAAGAATATCAAACCAAGAGTGAACTCGGCTAGATAAATATAGAATAAACGGGTAGCATTTTCAGAGAGGCTAAGTACACCCATTCTTCTCTAGTTAGGCGAAAAAACTCATGATTTAAAATTTATTTTCGTTGCTAAATTAGCAAAATTGACTTGCCGAAATAGAAAAACAAAAGCCTCCGGAGGAGGCTGGTTTTGTTTGTGGTGATGGAGGGAATTGAACCCCCGACACAAGGATTTTCAGTCCTTTGCTCTACCAACTGAGCTACATCACCGGAAAATGAGGCACAAAAGTATGTAATTTTAGATTCCATGCAAAAAAGGAGCAGTATTTATTGATTCCGGAATTACGGGCTATTTTTAGGTTTAATTCGGGTTTTATGATCCAACAAGTAATCTTCGGCATCACTGTTTGCATTGCGGCGGTTTTGATACGCAAACGCGTTTTGCAGATCCGTGCCAACATTAGACTCGGCAAGGATACGACCGTCAGCAGTCAACCCGGGCAGCGTCTCGCAAACATGGTGCTGGTCGCATTTGGGCAGAAGAAGATGTTCAAAAGAATTATACCAGCGGTGCTCCATTTCTTTATTTATGTGGGTTTCCTGGTCATTAACCTCGAGGTTTTGGAATTTGTTGTTGACGGCCTTGCGGGAACACACCGCATTTTCGCACCTTATCTCGGCGGATTTTACAATTTCCTGATGAACCTCTTCGAAGCATTGGCACTGGCGGTTCTCCTGGCTTGCCTGGCGATGCTCTTCAGAAGGAATATTTTAAAAATAAAACGCTTTTGGTCGGCTGAAATGACAAGCTGGCCGAGGTTGGATGCCAACCTCATTCTGATCACAGAATGTGTTCTGATGTGCGCGATCCTCACGATGAACGCCGCGGATCAGGTCCTCCAGACCAGGGACCAGCACTATGTGGCTACGGGAAATCTTTTCATCAGTGGCTTGTTGGTCCCTGCTTTCCAGTCGTGGAACACCTCTTCTCTGATCGTAGTAGAACGCTTCGCCTGGTGGTTTCATATCGTGTGCATTCTTGGATTTGCCGTCTATGTCACCTACTCCAAGCACCTCCACATCTTCCTTGCTTTTCCCAACACGTATTTCGCGAGCCTTGAACCAAAAGGACACATCCACAATATGCCCGTGGTGACCAACGAGGTGAATATCATGCTGGGAACCGTTAGCCCCGGCGACAATGTTCCCGCTGAACCGGGCCGGTTTGGCGCAAAAGACATCAATGACCTCCCATGGACCAGTCTGCTTGGGGCATATGCCTGTACGGAATGTGGTCGTTGTACATCGGAGTGCCCGGCCAACCTGACGGGAAAAAAACTCTCTCCCAGGAAAATCATGATGGACACCCGCGACCGGATGGAGGAAGTAAGAAAAAGCCTCGTAAAAAATGGTCCCGGGTTGAATGATGGAAAGGCATTGCTGGGTGACTACGTTACGACAGAGGAAATTAACGCCTGCACGAGTTGCAATGCCTGTGTGGAGGCTTGCCCTGTACTGATCAATCCACTGGAGATCATTATAGAATTGCGGAGATATGTGGCGATGGAGCAATCAGGTTCGCCTGCGTCGTGGAACGCTATGTTCCAAAATATAGAAACCAACTTTGCCCCCTGGAAATTTTCGCCCGGCGATCGTTTCAATTGGGCCAACGAGCTAAAAAAATAACAGAGACTACATGTCTGATATAAAAAATAATGTTCCCACGATGGCAGAACTTGCCGCCAAAGGAGAAAGTCCTGAAATTCTTTTTTGGGTAGGCTGCGCCGGCTCCTTCGACGACCGGTATAAACGGGTGACCGTAGCGTTCGTCAACATCCTTAATGCCGTGAAAATCCGCTTCGCCGTACTGGGAAATGAAGAAACGTGCACCGGGGATCCTGCGAGGCGGGCAGGCAATGAATTCCTGTTTCAGATGCAGGCAATCAGCAATATCCGCGTTATGAATGCCTATAATGTCAGGAAAATTGTCACTGCGTGCCCCCACTGCTTTAACACGATCAGGAATGAATATCCGGAGTTAGGAGGAAAGTATGAGGTTATTCATCATTCGGTTTTTTTACAGCAACTTATCCAGGATGGTAAAATCAAACTTAAAGAAGGCGGGTCATTCAAGGGGCAAAAGATCACCTACCACGATTCATGCTACCTTGGCAGGGCGAACGACATCTACGAAGCTCCCCGGGCGGTTCTGGAAGCCCTGGATGCAGATCTGACGGAAATGAAGCGTTGCAAAACTACGGGACTCTGTTGCGGCGCCGGGGGTGGCCAGATGTTTAAAGAGCCTGAAAAGGGAAAAACAGACATTAACGTCGAACGGGCGGGGGAAGCCCTGGCTACAGGAGCAAAGACCATTGCCGTAGCTTGTCCGTTTTGCATGACGATGCTGACGGACGGTATTAAAAGTAAAGGAAGGGAGGCCGATGTAAACGTTAAGGATCTTGCCGAACTTATTGCCGAATCTCAAAGTTAATTCAACAGACTACCTTGTTTATGCATATTCCGTTTTCATCCCTCCCCGGCAGTTCCCGGATCTGGATTTATCAATCCGACCGTGCTCTTGATTCCCGTGAGACAAAAATAATTTCGGATGCGCTTCATACGTTTACACAACGGTGGAGCGTTCACGGTGTACCAATGCCGGCGTCTTTTGATATCCGGTTTGATCAATTTATCATCCTCGCAGCCGACGAAGATTCCGTAAGTGCCAGCGGTTGTTCGATTGATGATTCCGTCAGGACTCTCAAAGAAATCGGCGGGATGATAAGCATTGATCTCTTTGACAGGACAAAGGTATGTTTCAGAAGCGAGGGGGTATTAACAATACCGGTTGCTGATTTGAAAAAGGAATACCTTTCCGGAAAGTGGAGTGGCGGATCTCTTTTGTTCAACAATCTGATCAGCACAAAGGGCGATCTGGAAACCAAGTGGCTGGTGCCGGCAGAAACGACCTGGATCAGCCGGTATATACCGAAAGAAACAGTAGTTGATAAGTAGGTTTTTTTTGTAGTTTTATCTTAAGTTACACGTGATGATGAAGTTTCGGCATTTCCTTATTATTATTTCTGTTCTGGTTGCCGGATGCAATGCGGAAAAAAAAGCTTTCAAGTCTTACCGCTATGGCAAGTATCAAAACTCGATCGATCAGTATAAAAAGATAGTAGCTGGCAATCCGAATAACGGACGAGCTAATTATTTTATAGCCGAATCATACCGGCTATCCAACCGGATAAAGGAATCGGAGCCGTACTACGCCAAAGCGGGAGGGCGCGGAATTGACAAGGATACCATACAATTATACTATGCGCAGGCGCTGAAGGCTAACGGCAAGTACGCCGAAGCAAGGTCTCAACTCGAAGCGTTATCAAAGAACACAACAATTAACGGATTAAAGGATCGTGCGATGGCCGATCTTAACGGCATATCTTATCTGGCCAAACTTGATGAAAAGCCAAGTTACTACCGGGTAAAGAACATGGAGCTGATTAACACACCCGCAGCTGAGTACTCCCCTGTATTTTTAAACAATGAACTTTACTTCACTTCCTCAAGGGGAAATGACAAGATATATGAAGCGACCGGAACGCCGTTTACGGATATCTATAAGGTTGCAAGCAGGGGTGCCATTGTCGATGTGGCAACCGTCGCGCCACTCCCTACCGGGATTAATACGTCCAGTATCAACGACGGATGCATCACTTTTTCTCCGGATGGAAAAACGATGGTTTTTGCCAAAGGGAATTCAGGCAAACGAAAGGGAACAAATGATGTCGATCTTTTTCTGTCCAGGTTCAGGAACAATGTATGGTCGGAGCCTGTCATGATCAATATCAACAGCCCTGAAGCCTGGGATTCGGCACCCGCATTCAGTCCCGACGGCCGTACACTTTACTTCGCCTCCAACCGGAAAGGTGGCTATGGAGGTACGGATATTTATTCCGCTCAGATGGATACTCGCGGACGGTTCTCCAGGGTCCGTAACCTGGGGCCAGAGATCAATACGGCCGGTAACGAGAATTTCCCGTATGTCGCCGAAGACGCGAAACTGTACTTTTCATCCGATCAGCATCCGGGGTACGGAGGTCTGGATCTTTTTGTCGTAAAACGCGCAAATGGTAAAACCTCCATCGAGAATCTCGGGCAGCCCGTTAATTCCACCGGCGATGACTTTTCGATTTTCCTGTTTCGTCCGGACCGTGGGTTTTTCACGTCCAACCGTGAAGGAGGTAAAGGAGACGATGATATTTACACGTTTATAAATGAAGATCCGAATCTTAAAGTTGTCAACTACTACCTGCAGGGTATCACGTATACGCGCGACAAGGAAGACAAACTCCAGGTACTGGCTAACACAAAGGTCAGTATGCTTGATGAAAAAGGCGAGTTGATGCAGGATTTTGTAACGGGAAACGATGGCAAGTTCTTGTTTCGCATCTATGAAAACGAGGACTACAACATGGTAGGGGAGACCGACGGATACCTGGTGAAACGGCAACCCTATACTACAAAAGGAAGATCGGTCGATCCCTCCACGCTGAAAGAACTGATTACAAATATCACTCTGGATACTATACTCGTATTGGACAAAGTCGAGCTGAACAAGATTTTCGTACTGGATAACATCTATTACAATTTTAATAAAGCCGATATCCGCGATGACGCGGCGGTCGAGTTGGATAAACTTGTACAATTACTGATCGACAATCCCGAAATCAAGATAGAACTGGGATCCCATACGGACAGCATCGATGATAACTCCTACAATCTTCAACTCTCCCAGCGAAGAGCTGAGTCAGCTGTACGGTACATTGTACAACACGGGATCGCACCCGACCGGCTTGTCGCCAAAGGATACGGCGAGGAAAAACCGATTGCCCGCAATACAAATCCAGACGGCACCGATAACCCTGTGGGTAGACAAAAAAACAGAAGAACGGAATTCAAGATTCTCGAAGTTGGTATTGTTCCGAAAACACTTGAAAGTGAAGAGTTGTTCGACGAAGACAAGTACTTTAAGAATGACGGGAATTAACGCCGGCTTCACAATTACCTGACCCGTTACGTTTTTCTTCTCCTGACACCCGTTCTTGTTATTTTAAGAGCGGTCATCGCACCTGATCCCCGGTTATCATCGATTTTTCTAACGCGCACAGTTTCCTTCCATCTGCCAATCCGCCATTTTCATCGATTCGGGATGAACGGATCAGTCAATTGGGAATACTTTTAAAAATTCTATTCCCAATCAGTCAACTTATCCCGCAAGAATGAAAAACATTTTTCTATTCCTGATTATTCCATTTGCTCTCGCATGCGGCGATGAAATTATCTACGCCGAACAATCCGTAATTACCGCTGATGGTGATTCCCTTACCTATTTTAATATCAAAGATTTTGGTGCTAAAGGTGACGGTTCTACAGATGACACGAAGGCAATCCAGGATGCCCTCAACGAATGTATAAAAGCAAAAGGCAAGCTGATCATACCGGCACCTCCGAACTTTTATAAGATCACCAATACACTCAATATCGAGCCGACCGCGCCGGAAAATCAAGTATGGATACATATCGAAGGGTGGGGCCATCATGGCTTTCAGATTGTATACATGGGTCCCAGCGGAAAACCTGCTGTAAAAATTATCGGACTGAAGGGCGGAATAATCGAAGGCATGAGGGTAAAAATCGCCAATGGAATCAGTGACGCACAATGTTTTGAAATCGGAACCTCCTTCGAAGCCAATTCAACCTCCGCATTCAGTTTTGTAAACTGCGATGCCGAACTTGGCGACGGTGTCAATAACCGGGGATGGCGCCTTGGATATGTCGATGGCGGCGGAGGTGCGGACATATCGCAGATCGTATGGAACAACTGTTCCGCCTGGGGCATTATCGGAAAAATTACACCCGGTCAGGTTGGATTTGAAAATGCCGGGCACAATACACTGCAGTTAACCTGGTTGGGCGGATCGTCGACATACTGTGAAAAAGGGATTTCCGCAACAGCCGGCGGCAGCCAGTTCTTTTTCGGTTATGGCGGTGCGTATAACGGTACCGATTTTCATATCGCGACCAGTAATCAGTTCGGTATCTATGGTGGAAGGTTTGAAAACGGAAAGACATTTTTGAGCGTACCCGGAGCTTCCAGCCATCCCAGTATCCTGATCAGTAACTGCATGATCGCGGAATATAAGCCGGCGAACGGCAGGTTGATCGATTTTAACCGAACAGGCTCGCTAATCATTGATGGAGTAAAAATTGAAAATGTCAATAACCGTAACCACGATGCCAATATGATCTGGCTGGGGGGAACGACAGGGCAGGGCAACTTACACGTTCGTGGCGGCGCCTTCCATTGCTCCGCGGATCCTTTTTTCACGATGGAAACCGCTGGCCGTTGGCGTGTAAAAGTAGAAGATGTGGGAAAACTGAATGCCAACTATGAATCCGATACTTACTTTACTAACCGGTCAAGTAATTAACACTTCTTTATTCCCGAATTCTCTCCTGCGGAACATCAAAAAAAACCTGGCTTAAAACCAGGTTTTTTTGTCAGGCTGCCTTTTGGACATTTTCCAACCGGAGCTCCTTATGTTTTGTGATCTGGATGATCTTCATCTTATCCAGCAATTTGATGACCTGGTACGTGGGATCGATCTCATGCCAGCGTATTCCACCAAAATTGGGACGTGAACCAAACTTGTGATGGTTATTGTGATAGCTTTCACCCATCATCAGAAAATCAACGGGGAGAAAGTTCCGGGAAGTATCCCCCACTTCAAAATTCCTGTATCCGTACTTATGAGCAAACCAGTTGATGATCGCTCCGTGAACAGGGCTCATCAGAAACTGGATCGGCAACAATAACCACAACCACCAGGCTGTTGCAAATTGTGCATATACAGCTATGTAAATAGCTGCCCAAAAAATCCGGGACGGCCAGGAACGAGCAAACTTGTCAAAAGCTTCCCATTGAGGCACACCTTCCGTGAAACGTTTTTCAGGGATCAGCTTGCGGTTCGCGATATCCGAATAGATGGTTTTTGTCTTCCACATCATATTCCAGATGGTTTCATCGTACTTCGGCGAATGTGGGTCATCTTCCGTGTCCGCAAAAGCGTGGTGCATACGGTGCATCACCCCGTAGCCATAGGCGCTCAGGTAGTTTGCTCCCTGGAAGATCCAGGTCAGGACAAAAAACACCTTCTCCGTGAATTTATTCATGGTAAAGGCTTTGTGCGCTGCATAGCGGTGAAGGAAAAATGTTTGAAAAAACAGCGACAAATACCAATGCGCTATAAAAAATACCAAAATGACGACCATGGAAAAATGTGTTTAATTGTTCAACAAAAGTCAGTAAAACCACCGTGGGGTTTCCTGCAAGACAATATCAGTTGTGTTTTGTGACAGATTTTAAAAATAAATTATCAGGATTTTTTGATCAGGGCAGCTGAAACGTCTTTTTTGAGCTCAGCAATCAAGTCTGAGGCATTTCCGAAATCGCATGCTTTCCTGAAATTCTCGATAAGGCTGGCTTTATCAGGAAATTCAAAATTCAGTTTAAAGGTCTCCTCACTTAATTTCTTTTTTGCACGACAAAACAGCTGACGGCAGTGCTCTTTCTTCTTATCCAGTGTTTCCTGCAATGTTTCGTAGTCAAAATCAAAAACTTCTTTCAGCAAAAAGACCGCCCGTTCCAGCGGCTCCAGCTTAAGGTGGAGGATTTTGATCGCTTTTGCCAACTCCATCTCAATGTCCAGGTGGGCAAAGCTCGTTTCCTTAAACCGGTGGATCATCTCAGCGATATTGTGCTGATTCAGAAGTTCTTCCTTCTTATGACGAAGCGAATTCAGATGATTAAGGCAATTATTCTTTACAGCCCTCACCAGGTAGGCTTTGGTGTTTTCAATTTTTTTAGGGCCAAGACTTAACCACTTCAGATACGTTTCCTGAACGATATCTTCAGCATCGGCCTTGCACCGGACGATATTATAAGCGATCGCCTGCAGCAAGGGCTGGTAAAGTGTTATGGCTTGTTCCTGGCTCATAGGTTTGCTGTAAAGATACGACGTTGCGCCGGATAACTTTACAAGGTTTATGGTCTTTATTACCAGGAAGGAGACTACCATACACTCGTTTGCACAGTTTGACAAAAATCATGTAGAACCTTCATCACTAAAGCATTACCTTTGTCATCGTGGAAATGTGCTCGCCCGGCACTACTTTCCCTACTTTTTGGTTTACGATTTATGACGAATTCAGCAATGACTCCCGAAATCCGCAGGAAACCGATTCTGGCTCAAGAGATCGCTTTTGCAGCCGTGCATCTGGTTCCTCTGGCAGCACTCTACACCGGGGCTACAACCTTTGACTGGATAGTATGCGCTTTTTTGTACTTCTTCCGTATGTTTTGGGTCACTGGAGGATACCACCGTTACTTCGCCCACAAGTCATACAAGACTTCCCGCTGGTTTCAATTCGTGATCGCTTTTATGTCGCAAACAACAGCTCAAAAGGGAGCTTTGTGGTGGGCAGCCCACCACCGGCATCATCACCGCCACAGTGATACCCCGGCAGATCCCCATTCGATGAAAATCTACGGCTTTTGGTACTCTCATATCGGGTGGATCGTCGGCCCGGATTTTAAGGAAACAGACTATAAGGTGATCGGAGATTATGCCAAATATCCTGAACTCGTCTGGCTGAACAAACATTACCTCGTCCCCCCCACAATACTTGCTCTCGTTGTCATGGCGCTGGGCGGAATATTCAACGGCGGAAGCATTACAATGATGTTCACAGCTGCGGGATTCTCTTCACTTTTTGTCGGCTTTTTCCTCAGCACCGTAATCCTCTATCACGCCACCTTTTCGATCAATTCCATTATGCATAAAGTCGGAACACAGCGATATGAATCAAATGACGAGTCTCGCAACAGTATCTGGCTGGCATTGGTCACATTGGGCGAAGGTTGGCACAACAATCACCATTATTACGAAGTGGCTGCACGCCAGGGATTTTTCTGGTGGGAGATCGATATCACATATTATATTCTTAGAGGCCTGGCAGCCGTGGGGTTGATCTGGGATTTAAAGGAAGTCCCCAGGCATATCAGAAATTCGAAAAATAAACAGGAAGCGGCCCGATTGCGGAAGGAGTATGAAACCGAAAAAATCAATATGGCTTCATGAGTTGTTTGTTATTAACCAATCCCGCGCCGAAAAATGGTATGAGTTGTTCAACCCTCCCGGCAATAAAATAAATTTCACATCGTAAATACTTCAATACATTGACTTTTCAGGATTTTAATTTTGATGAAAAACTTTTGGACGGGCTACTTTCCATGGGTTTTAATACACCGACACCCATTCAAGCCCAGGCAATTCCGATCATTCTCGACGACAAAGATCTCATTGCATGTGCGCAAACGGGAACCGGAAAAACCGCGGCCTACCTGTTACCGATCCTGGATAAAATTGTCAGGGCGGAAAAACGTCACCTCAACACGCTTATCATCGCTCCCACCCGGGAACTCGCCCAACAGATAGACCAACAGATAGAAGGTATCGGCTATTTTATCGGCGTAAGCTCGATCTCTGTCTACGGCGGTGGCGATGGAGCAACATGGGATCAGCAAAGAAGGGCTCTTGAAGAAGGCGCCGATATCGTTATTGCTACCCCCGGCCGGCTTATCGCCCTTCTGGCTACCGGGAAAATTGTTTTTGATCACCTTGAACACCTGGTTCTTGATGAAGCCGACCGAATGCTTGACATGGGTTTTTATGACGATATCGTCAAAATCATAAATTACCTCCCAAAAGAAAGACAAACCGTTTTGTTTTCCGCTACCATGCCTCCTAAGATCAGGACTCTCGCTACAAAGATCCTGAACAGTCCAAAGGAGATCAACATCGCTATTGCAAAACCGGCAGCCGGAATTTTGCAGCAGGCATACGTAGTATATGATACGCAGAAAGCGGCCCTGATCAAACATGTGCTGAAATCCAATAACTGGAATAGTGTTATCGTATTTGCCTCCACAAAAGAAACGGTTAAAAAGCTTGACGTTGCATTCCAGCGGGCCGGCCTTCCCGCAAAGGCCTTCCACTCCGACCTTGAACAACCTGAAAGGGAAATCATCCTAAGGGAGTTTAAGAACAAACAAATCAATATGCTGATCGGAACGGATGTCCTTTCACGCGGTATTGACGTTGAAGGTATCAGCCTGGTGATCAACTTCGACGTTCCCCCGGATCCGGAAGACTACGTGCATCGCGTAGGACGGACCGCCAGAGCCGAAACTACCGGTACGGCTATCACCTTTATCAATGAGCGGGATCAAGGCAAGTTTTTTAGTATCGAGAACCTGATCGGAGATACCATCTCCAAACTTCCGTTACCGGAATTCATCGGAGAAGGTCCGGCATACGAGCCACGCCAGAAAAAGAACGGCGACTTTAAAAAGAGGAACGGTTTTAAGAAAGGAAAACCACGGAGACGCTAGTTGTTCGTCTGCTCTTTACTTTTTCTTCAGAATTGTAAGTACCTCATTGAGCTTCAGTAATGCCTCAACAGGGCTGACTGTATTTATATCCACGCTCTTTAGCATCTCCTCTATCTCCGTAAAGCGGGGATCGCTGGCAAAAAGACTTAGTTGGGGTATCGGTTTTGGGGCATCCTGTATTTTCCTGGTCTCCGAGTTTTTGTGTTTATCCTTTTCCAGGAAATGCAGAATTTCATTTGCACGAAGTACCACTTTATTGGGCATGCCTGCGATCTGGGCAACGTGAATCCCGAAACTATGCTCACTCCCTCCCTCCTTGAGCTTGCGCATGAAAATGATCTTATCGCCGACTTCCTTGACAGAAACGTTGAAGTTTTTCACCCGGACCAGGTCTTCCTCCAACTGATTTAATTCATGGTAATGAGTGGCGAACAGCGTCTTCGCTTTAAAATCCTTATGGTTATGAAGGTATTCCACGATAGCCCAGGCAATTGACACACCATCATAGGTGCTCGTGCCCCGCCCGATCTCATCCATTAATATCAAACTTCTGTCGCTGAGGTTATTCAGAATACTGGCAGTCTCTGTCATTTCCACCATAAATGTCGACTCACCACGCGACAGGTTATCCGAAGCTCCCACGCGCGTAAAAACCTTGTCGACGATTCCAAGATCTGCTGATTCAGCCGGTACGAAGCTCCCCATCTGGGCCATCAGAACTATCAAGGCCGTTTGCCTGAGCAAAGCGGATTTACCTGCCATGTTGGGTCCCGTTATGATCAGCAATTGCTGCTTTTCACTATCCAGCAGGATGTCATTGGGCACGTACGATTCACCTGCAGCCAGTTTTTTCTCTATTACGGGATGACGCCCACCCTTGATATCCAGGATCAGGGAGTCGTTGATCTGGGGCCTGACGTATCGATTCGCGCGGGCGGTAACCGCAAATGAGAGAAGACAATCTAACTGTGCTACTACACGCGCGTTCTGCTGAATCTGGGGAATAAAATCCGTTGCGTGATGAACAAGCGCATTAAATATCCGCTGCTCGATAACCACAAGCTTGTCTTCCGCATGAAGAATTTTTTCTTCGTACACTTTCAACTCTTCCGTGATGTACCGTTCGGCGTTTACCAATGTCTGTTTGCGCATCCAGTCCGCCGGAACCTTCTCTTTGTTGGCGTTGCTTACTTCAAGAAAATATCCGAAGACTTTATTGTACGAGATCTTCAGCGAATTTATTCCCGTACGTTCTATTTCACGTTTTTGGATTTGAAGTAGGAAGTCCTTTCCTGAAAACGCGATCTTTTGAAGTTCATCCAATTCGGAATCAATACCCTCCTTGATCAATCCGCCCTGATTGCTCGTAACGGATGCATCTTCGCGTAGTTCCTTTTCGATCTTGTCCACCAAAAATTCACAAAGATGAAGCTGGTCGCCAAGTTTCTGAAGCTCGAGGGATGGGTGTGCGCACAATAGCTGTTTGATCGGTATAAGGCAACGCAGGGAACGCTTCAGCTGAAGCATTTCACGCGGATTTATCCTGCTCACTGCGACCTTCGAAATGAGCCTCTCCAGATCCGATATTTGTTTCAGCGGATCGGTAATTTTTTCCGCCAGGAAATGGTCGTTAAAAAAAGTGTCAACAATTACGAGTCTTTCATCTATCGCCGCTTTTTCTTTCAGCGGAAGGATCATCCACTTGCGCAATTGCCGGGAGCCCATCGGAGTGAGTGTGTGGTCGAGGACCTCCGTAAGCGACGTACCGCCTTCCTGCTGCGCCTGAACGATCTCCAGGTTCCGGATGGTGAATTTATCAAGCCACACATACCGGTCTTCGTCGATTCGGGAAATGGTCGTGATGTGGGAGGTGTCTTTGTGCTCGGTGTCATCCAGGTAATGCAGGATCGATCCGGCAGCGATCACCGCTTCCCCCATTCCGTCTATACCAAAACCTTTAACCGAAGTCGTTTTAAACTGGTTGATAAGTTTTTCATAGGCATAATCGAAGCCATATACCCAGTCGTCCAGGGCATATGTACTATAGGTATCTCCGAAAATGCCCTCAAAATGCGACCTCGAGTGTTTTGCAAAAATGATCTCCGAAGGAGAAAAGCTTTGGATAATCTTGAGAATATAATTTTCAGTCCCCTGTGCGGCATAAAATTCGCCGGTCGATACATCCAGAAAGGCGACACCGTAACTATTTTTACTCCCGAAGATCGAAGCGAGAAAATTGTTCTGCTTTCGCTCAAGTACGTTGTCATTGAAAGACAATCCCGGTGTTACCAGTTCCGTGACCCCGCGTTTTACAATACCTTTTACAAAGCGGGGATCTTCAAGCTGATCGCAGATGGCTACCCGATGGCCGGCGCGAACCAGTTTCGGTAAATAGGTGTCCAGCGAATGATGGGGGAATCCGGCAAGCTCGATTTCAGACGCAGAGCCGGCGCCGCGCTTTGTCAAAACAATGTCCAGCACCTTGCTTGCCGTTATGGCATCCTGGCCGAAAGTTTCGTAAAAATCCCCGACCCGGAACAACAGAAGTGCGCCGGGGTACTTCGTCTTGATGACGTTGTACTGTTTCATTAACGGTGTTTCTGCAGGGCTTGTGGTGATTGCCATAAACGGCAATTTAGAATTTCAGGGCTAAAAAATGGCCGCGAAAAGCAAGAATAAAACCTGGAATTCCCGGAAATTACCCGATTATTTTTTTTCTGCTACAAGGATCCACATGACGTCCCCTTTCACTTTTGTCCGGTCCACAAACGGGTCCTCCTGGTATACGATTTCAAAGCCGGCGCGGGCAAGATCATCCGCAGCATAGTTTATTCCCAGCTCGTGTTTTTCCTCCTGATCGGCCCGGGAGATCGTGCGCCTGGACACGGCAATGGGTTCGCAGATAACCAATCTTCCGTTTTTCTTCAGGGAAAGTTTTATGTGCTGCAGGATTTTATCGTGATCGTCCATTTCGTGGTAGGTGTCGAGGATGATGACACCATCCAGCAGGCCGGCAGGTAACTTTGGATTGTCGTAATCTCCCTTTACCGGGATAACGTTATCGACCTTTTGCTCAGCCATGTGTTTGGCAAGCAGGTCCAGTTTAGACCTGTCCACATCTACCGCATAGACTTTACCCGTCTTCACAATTTTTGAGAGCTTTATCGTCATATAACCTTCATGGCAACCGATATCCGCGACATAACTTCCGGATGTCAGGTTTAACTTTTCGATTATTTCGTCAGGCCGCTGCCAGGCATCTCTCTCTTTCCATGCACTTTCACGATAGATATTTTTCCAGGGATCCTGGGCTGCGGAATGAACCACTAACACACCAATAAGCAGCAGGGTCAACAACGTCTTCATTGAGGTAATTACGGATAAGACTCCCTTAAATTCAAGCACTTTGCCGTATGCTGCGTTTTTTCAACCGGGTGATCCTCTGCGCCAGACGAAATGCAATCGGAGGGAATCGCATACAATTATTCCATTGCGCTGATTTCAGCGTGATATTTTTTATTGACATTAGCACAGACTAATAATTACCACCCGATGAAAAAATTAAAACTTGAAGAACTTGGACGAATATCTGTAGATGAATTCAAGGAAGCTGAAAAAATTCCCCTTTCGATATTTTTGGACAATATCCGGAGCCTCCACAATGTTGGATCAGCCTTCCGGACCGCCGATGCTTTCCGTATTGAAAAAATATACCTCGGGGGAATCACCGGTACACCGCCGCATCGGGAAATTCAAAAAACCGCCCTCGGTGCTACCGAGTCCGTTAATTGGGAATACGTATCCGATTCCCTGAATACGCTCACGATGTTAAAGAACGAGGGCTATAAAATAGTCATCGTTGAACAGACAACGGACAGCGTTTTATTGCACACCTTCCAGCCTGTTCCCGGTGACCGGTATTGCCTTGTCTTCGGCAATGAAGTTAACGGTGTAAACGAAGAAGTTGTTCAACTGGGTGATCTTGCGCTTGAAATTCCCCAGGCGGGTACCAAGCATTCACTCAATGTTTCAGTTTGCCTGGGTATTGTTGTGTGGGAGATATTTAAAAAAATACGTCTATAGCGGACTGAATACCTTCGCGGAAAAAACTCCCGCATTTGAAATTATTTCGCACATTTGCAAAAACATAAAAGGGTTCATCGAACGTGTCCGAACGCTATTCACAACGTGGAGTTTCCGCTTCCAAGGAGGATGTTCATCAGGCCATCAGTAAGCTTGACAAGGGGTTGTTTCCAAAGGCTTTTTGCAAGATTGTTCCGGATTACCTGGCTCATGATGATGAGTTCTGTACCGTTATGCATGCGGACGGCGCCGGAACAAAATCGTCTCTCGCCTACCTCTATTGGAAAGAGACCGGCGACCTTTCCGTCTGGAAAGGCATCGCCCAGGACGCTATCATCATGAACATTGACGACTTGCTGTGCGTTGGGGCGACGGAAAATATTCTGCTTTCTTCAACGATCGGCCGCAACAAGAATCTGGTGCCGGGAGAAGTGATCTCCGCCATCATCAATGGGACGGAAGAGGTATTGGAAATGCTGCGGCATCACGGGCTGGACGTGACCAGTACGGGTGGCGAGACCGCCGATCTGGGAGACCTCGTCCGCACCATTGTTGTGGATAGCACCGTGGTTAGCCGGATGAAGCGTAGCGACGTTATCGATAATAGCCGCATACAGCCGGGGAATGTGATCGTCGGATTGTCATCGTACGGTAAGGCTTCCTATGAGGACGATTACAATGGGGGTATGGGAAGTAATGGCCTTACGTCGGCGCGACACGATGTGTTTCATAAGGATTACGCTTCGAAATACCCGGAAACCTATGATCAGCAAATCCCCGATGATTTGGTATATAGCGGCCGTTATAAGGTTACCGATGGAATTCCAGGTGCTCCGGTGAATATCGGAAAGCTGGTACTATCCCCCACCAGGACATATGCACCGGTGATTATCGAAGTTTTAAAAAAATTCAGAAAACAGATCGATGGCATCGTGCATTGCAGCGGCGGAGCCCAGACAAAGGTTCTGCATTTTGTAACCGGCGGTATTCATGTTATTAAGGACAATCTTTTCTCAACACCTCCGCTATTTAAAGTTATCCAGGAAGAAAGCAAGACGCCCTGGAAAGAGATGTACAAGGTATTTAATATGGGACATCGCATGGAAATTTACGTCGAAGAAAAATTTGCGGCTCCTGTTATTGAAATTGCGAAACAATTCCGGATCGATGCCAACGTTATCGGTCGTGTTGAGAAACTGGACGGCGGTCCTCAGGTCACAATAAAAAGCGAATACGGAGAATTCACTTACAATCAGAACCTCTGAACGGCAATAGCCAACCGGAGCCCCTACAGGATCTTTATTTCAACAATTCCCTCGAGATAACCATTTTCTGGATCTCTGTAGTCCCCTCGTAGATCTGTGTGATTTTTGCGTCGCGCATAAGACGCTCCACGTGATATTCCTTTACATATCCATATCCGCCATGTATCTGCACGGCCTCCGTAGTCACCTCCTGTGCGATCTGTGACGCGTATAATTTCGCCATCGCGGCGGCTTTAACAAAATCCCTTTTTTCGTCTTTCAGCCATGCGGCCTGGTGTACCAAAAGCCTCGCTGCGTCGATCTTAGTAGCCATTTCCGCCAGCTTGAATTGAATTGCCTGGTGTTCAGCCAGCACTTTTCCGAACGCCTTTCGCTCTTTGGCGTATTTCAATGCCAGCTCATACGCTCCCGCCGAAATACCCAGTGCCTGCGCAGCAATTCCGATACGGCCGCCATTCAGTGTCGTCATCGCAAAACTGAAACCGAATCCATCTTCTCCGATCCGGTTTGCTTTGGGGACTTTCACATCCGTAAACATCAACGAGTGCGTGTCGGAACCCCTGATACCCATCTTGTCTTCCTTTTTCCCAACCACAAAACCAGGCATTCCCTTTTCCACAATCAGGGCATTTATACCTTTATGTCTCTTCAGCGGATCCGTTTGTGCGATCACAATATAAACGCTGGCGGTACTGCCGTTTGTGATCCAGTTCTTTGTTCCATTTAACAAATAATGATCACCCTTGTCTTCCGCTATTGTCCGCTGGCTGGTGGCGTCCGAACCAGCCTCGGGCTCCGACAGGCAAAATGCACCGATACCTTTTGCGGCAAGTGGCTTCAGGTATTTTTCCTTCTGCTCTTCGCTTCCGTATTTTTCCAATCCCCAGCAGACGAGGGAATTGTTGACCGACATACAAACCGAAGCGGATGCGTCTACCTTGGAAATTTCTTCCATAGCCAGAACATAGGAGATCGAATCCATTCCTCCTCCGTTATATTTCGGGTCTACCATCATGCCCATAAAACCCAGCTCACCCATTTTCTTCAGTTGATCGGTGGGAAATTTCTGGTTTGTGTCACGCTCTATCACACCCGGAAGTAAATCCGTCTGCGCAAAGTGCCGGGCTGCCTGCTGGACTGATAAATGTTCTTCGGTTAGCTGGAAATTCATATCGTAATTTATCGTATTGGCACTAAGTAAAAAAATAGGCCTGAAGTTTACACCTCAGGCCCGTAAAATTTTAGCTGGGATGACCGCAGTTAGTCTCTCCTTCCCAAAAATATCATCACATAATAAGCCAGCATGGTGATCGCACCGATAGCTGCGACAACGTAGGTCATGGCAGCCCATTTGAGAGCATCCTTTGCCATGTCGTGCTCCTGCCTGTTAACAATGCCACGGGCTTCAATCCATACGAGCGCTCGCTTACTGGCATCGAACTCCACGGGAAGGGTGATCAATGCGAACAGTGCAAAGACCGCATAACAGCCTATAATAACGAGCAATGCAGTGTCATACGAAAACAATCCCCTTACCGCGAATGCACCGAACATCATCGCCATAAAAACGATGTTAATAATTTTTGCACTGATACTCTGAATCGGCACTAGAGCGGAACGAAGCTCCAGCATGCTGTAAGCTTTGGCGTGCTGCACGGCGTGGCCGCATTCATGGGCCGCAACAGCAGTCGCTGCCGCATTCCGTCCGTTGTAGACGTCGTGGCTAAGATTCACAGTCTTGTTAGCCGGGTTGTAATGGTCCGATAATTGACCCTCCACCGAAATTACCTGTACGTCGTTGATCCCATTATCAGCCAGCATGAGCCGCGCCACATCCGCTCCCGTCAAATCCTTCGTTAGGTGTATCTCAGAATATTTCTGAAACTTGCTTTTCAGCCTCGAACTCACGATCCACCCCACCAGCATAAAAACTACCGTAATAACTATTCCTCCTATAGCCATATTCTTAATTGGTTTTATTTTTAAAACACAAACCAAAGATGCAAGGTTTGCACCAAAAACAAAAGTCTGTCAAAAAGGCATTTAGCGGCTCAAAAAGGCCTGAATTTCCCGAAAAACAAGCCCTCAGCACACCAATTCTACCCTTTTTAAAACTTGAGGCCCAGCATGGCGAGGTAATTGACCCCGGCCTGGGGAAAATAATATGGCGTTCCTTCATAGCCATAACCATTTGAGGAATACTCCTCGTCAAATACATTATTGATCAACAGCCCGACCTCGACGCCTTTTAAGCCTTTTGGAAAAAACGCGTAAGCCAGCCTGACATCGGTAATAAAGTAGGCATCAAGCTTTACGTCTTCATCCTCGGTGTTATCGAGATACTGCTTGCCGACATACTTGCTTAGCAAAGTAGCCTGAAAATTTTTAAATACTTTCCAGTTCAACTGACTGCCGCCGATCCACGAAGGCGAAAGTATGATCGCTGTGTTTCGGGTAACGATGTTGTTATTTTCATCGGTAACGGCATATTTCTGATTCCTATTAATGCTCCATGTTAGGTTGGCATTCCAGGTCAGATTTTTGGTGAGGCTTAAGCCCCCCGACAGTTCGACGCCGGTCCTGTAGCTCTTTCCGATATTGGCCCGGATCGGGTATCCCGTGTCATTAACAGCGCCTGTAAGTACGAGCTGATCCGTATAGTTCATCAGGTAATAATTGGCCTCCGCTTTAAAGGCTGATGTGGATCTCCGCCACCCTATTTCCAGGTTCCCAAGGCGTTCGCTCTTTGGTGTTTCGAGACCCTCGAGGTAGTCGGATCGATTGGGTTCCCGGTTCGCGATCGCATATGACGCATAGATCAGACTATTCGCAGCCAACGAGTAACTAATTCCTGCTTTGGGGTTGAAAAAATTAAACTGATCCATGACCGCGTAAGTGCTTTGATCGTTGTCTATGCCTCCTGTCTCGTACTTTACACCGCGATATTGTAGGTCGATATAGGAATTCAATTTTTCCGTGAGGCTAAAATTCCATTTCGCATACATATTAACGTCTGATTTCTCGGACTCTCCGTCGTAGTAAACGTGACGCAGGGGAGAATTCACCGCAATCTCCGCCCAGATAATTTCGCCAAAATGTCTCGCGTTGTCGTACCGGCTGTATGCTCCTCCCAGCGTAAGATCCGTTTTATTTCTCTTGTAGGTGGTGGAGAATGTCAAACCGTAGTAATCGTTGTCGAGCCATCGCCTTACGATCACATCGCTCGATTCGATCACGGTGCCCCCTACAGAAGCATCGGGCAGGCCCAGGCTTTCAAATGATTGGTCCTGCTTGTATTGTTCAAAGAATCCTAAACCCTTTGTGTAATGAAACGAAATATTTGCGTTCCATTGCGATGAGAAGTCCTGGGAAATGTGCAGTTGATAGTGAGTCTGCCTGTAGTCGTCAACTTCATTGTCATAGTAGCGCTGCACATTTCCTTCGTCGTCGTAAATTGCACCCGCATAATTGAAACGCCTGTTAACATTTAGCGTTGCCCTATCAATTCCATACCACGCCTGATACGTTTCTTCGTGTCCGCCAAACACGATGGCTTTCACGATTGTTTTTTTACCATGAAACGCTCCGCTCATATAATACGAGTTGAGATCGGATGAAGCTCTTTCCAGATAACCGTCCGATGTGATCTTCGAGATCCGGCCATCGAAAGACCATCTGTTATTGATCAACCCGGTTCCGGATTTAAAGGTATAACGTTGGGAACCGAAAGATCCTGCTGAAATATTGGCTTCTGCATAGGGATCCTGAACAAGGGCATCTGTCTGAACGCTTACTGTCGCGCCGAAAGCTCCCGCACCATTTGTCGAGGTACCGACGCCACGCTGTACCTGGATACTTTGAACGGAGGATGCAAGATCCGGTGTGTTGACCCAATAGACACCTTGCGATTCACTGTCATTCAGGGCAATTCCGTTGATGGTGACGTTGATCCGCGAAGCATCGCTTCCACGAATCCTCAGGCCTGTGTAACCAATTCCTGCACCGGCGTCGGAGGTAGTGACCATGGATGGTGTCCAGTTCAATACCATTGGCAAATCCTGGCCGAAATTCTGTTTCTGAACGGACTGTTTTCCCATCTCCGTAAATGTAGTGGGTGTTTTGTCGTTGGCTCGCGTGGCATAGATCACAACTTCATCGGTCATTTGCAGCGACTCCTCCAACACAAAGTTAACCTCCAGGTTACTGGCCACGTGAACGGTTTCCGTTTTCTCCTTAAATCCGAGATGCCTCACGATAACGGTGTAATCACCGGTACGCACGCCGGTTATCACGAAATTTCCCAACTCATCGGATACTGCAAACCGTTTGATTTCCATCACCTCCAGTGTGGCACCTTCCAGGGCACGATCACTGGGTAGTTGACGGACCTTTCCATAAATGGAATACTCTTGCGCATGCGCGCCTACATACCACAGCAGGGCTGTAGTAACAAAAATTGACTTGAACATTGTTAAATAATGGTTTAAACCTGCAGCGCACAGGGGAATGCACCTGCTTACGTTTAACCTTGCCTTTCCCTTCGGCCGCATTACCGGCATCAGGTTCTTTGGGTATAATCTCAGCCCGTTGTTTTATGGCACCCCTTGTCTTTTGGACGCACAAAGGTATGTTCACAATTTTTACAAAGACAAGTATTTTGACGAATACTTTTCCAACCCTGCAGGATGATGAGTCGGTTCCACACACATTCATTACTTTTTTTGAATCGACGGTCTTGTTTCATTCCCCGGTACGGTTCCTTTTCTCTATATTCAAAAATCGAATCAGTCATTAAGAATTATGTACAAAGCATCGGTTAACAAAAGTACGTTTGAGGTGGTGTCGGACGAATCATTGCTGATCAACGGAGATGTCATGAACTGGGATGTAATAAAGATTTCGGAGGGGTATTTTCACATTCTCATGAACAAAAAGAGTTACGTCGCCGAAGTATTGAATGCCGACCCTAAAGCAAAGTCTTTCTCTTTTAAGATCAACGGAAGAGTGTACGAAGTCACGCTAAAAGATAAATTTGACCTGCTGCTTGAGAAGATGGGTATGAATAGCGGAGTATCCGGTAAGGTAAATAACATAAAGGCTCCGATGCCAGGCTTGATAATCGACCTGAGAGTAAAAGAAGGTGATAATGTAAAAGACGGTGATCCGTTGTTGATTCTGGAGGCGATGAAAATGGAGAATATCATTAAAGCACCCGGAGATAGTGTGGTTAAGTCTCTCAAGGTCAAAAAGGGAGATAGTGTGGAAAAAAATCAAATCCTGGTTGAATTTTGACCGCGAACCTTTCGACATATTATGGAATCCTCTTCCTTGATTTTGGGCTACCCGCTTTTAAAAGCTACGCGCTTCTGAATATATTGCGTCCGTTTTAACTCAATTCTTGAATGAAATACAAACGAATCCTTCTCAAACTCAGCGGCGAAGCACTTCAGGGACCTAATAAGAACATGAACATTGATCCAAACGTCCTGGAGCAGTATTGTGCTGAGATTCAAACACTAAGGGATCAGAAAGTTGAAATTGCGATCGTTATCGGAGGAGGAAACATTTTCAGGGGTGGACAAGCTGAAGCCCTTGGAATAGACCGTGTTCAGGGTGATTATATGGGGATGCTTGCGACGGTAATCAACGCCATGGCCCTGCAGAGCGCGCTGGAACGTCACGGCCTCTACACCAGGCTAATGGCTGGAATCAAAATGGAACAGGTTTGCGAACCTTTCATCCGGCGGCGGGCGATTCGTCACCTGGAAAAAGGCAGGATCGTAATATTCGGCGCTGGAATCGGGAATCCATATTTTACAACTGACTCAACTGCCAGCTTACGGGCCATTGAAGTCCAGGCTGAAGTTGTTCTGAAGGGCACACGTGTCGATGGCGTTTATACCGCGGATCCGGAGAAATATCCGGATGCAACACGTTACTCATCCCTGTCATTTCAGGAAGCTTATGAGAAAAATCTCAACATCATGGATATGACCGCTTTTACACTTTGTATGGAAAACAAACTTCCTATTATTGTTTTCGATATGAACAAAAAAGGAAACCTGTTGAAGGTTGTAAACGGCGAGGAGGCTGGTACATTGATCAGCTAGTCATTCCGGGTCAATATTAAACGGGAAATACAATATCTAACAATGTCAAACATCTATAACCATGGATGAAATAGAGCTATACCTGGATGAGGCAAAAGACCTGATGAACAAAGGTCTGAATCACGTGGCCCATGAATTAACCAAGATAAGAGCAGGCAAGGCTAATCCTTCGATGCTGGATGGCGTGATGGTATCCTACTACGGCGCCATGACACCGCTGAATCAGGTGTCATCCCTGACAACACCTGATGCACGCACGATCTTTATCAAGCCCTGGGAAAAAAACATCATTCCGGAAATCGAAAAGGCGATCATGAACGCCAACCTGGGACTGAACCCCCAAAACGACGGTCAGCAGGTAATTATCAACGTTCCGATGCTCACTGAAGAAAGGCGTAAACAACTGGTGAAACAGGTGGGGCAGGAATGCGAACATGGTCGCATCAGCGTTCGCAACATTCGGAAAGAAACCAATGAGCAGCTGAAAAAAATCAAGGGAGCCAGCGAAGATGACATAAAAAACGCTGAAGAAACCGTTCAGCAAATGACCAATGATTTTATTTCAAAAATTGATGCACTCATGAAAAAGAAAGAAGTTGAAATCATGACTGTGTAGTAAAACCTGTATATTCTTTCGATAGAGCTTATGACGCCCGCGATCCGTGATCCGGGCTTTTTTTTCTGATTTGTTCCAGGGATATCTTAATTTGTGTTTTACCCGGCTAAAAATATGATAAGACTCTATTGTATTTTCATTTTGCTGGTATCCGTCTTACCGGCTTTTTCACAGAAGAAAGGTGCGCCCGTTCAGCATTATTATCCGGATGCCGGACGATGGGAACAACGAAAACCAGGTCAGGTCGGACTGGACAGCGGGAAGCTGAATGCTGCCATTCGCTTTGCCCGGGATCACGAATCAAAATCGCCTCGAAATCTTGAAGTCGCCCATTACCAGACCTTTGGCCGCGAGCCTTTTGGCGAGGCTGTTGGTCCGTTTTCGGAAAGAGGTGAACAGGCAGGTATCGTCATCCGCAACGGATACATCGTGGCGGAGTGGGGCGACCCTTTTCGCGTTGACATGACGTTCAGTGTCACCAAAAGCTTCCTTTCCACCGTAGTAGGACTGGCTTACGACAAAGGGATGATCAAAAGTCTTGACGACACCGTATATCGTTCAATGGCGCCCGTTCAGGTGTATAAACCAAACGCCTTACCAAAGGGTGAAAACTACGGAGAACCCTCGCTGATCAACCTGTACGCTACCAGCCACAACCGTACGATCACCTGGAATCATCTCTTGCGGCAGACAAGCGATTGGGAGGGGACCCTCTGGGGCAAACCTGAGTGGGCCGACCGTCCCGGACCAAATCCATCTGATTGGAGCACGCGCGCCCGGAATAAACCCGGAACAGTATATGAGTACAACGATGTACGGGTGAATGTGCTGGCGCTCTCCATTCTCAATATCTGGCGGAAACCCTTGCCACAGGTCTTAAAGGAGAATATTATGGATCCTATAGGCGCTTCGTCCACCTGGAGGTGGCTCGGGTATGAGAACTCATGGGTCGTACTCGATGGCCAGATTGTCCAGGCCGTAGGTGGTGGCGGTCATTGGGGTGGAGGTATGTTTATCAACGCCAGGGATATGGCACGGTTCGGCTACCTCACACTGCGGAGAGGAAAATGGAAAAACGCTCAATTGATCTCAGACCAATGGGTGAGCTGGGCGCTGACACCAACCCCTGCGCAGCCGACATACGGGTTCATGAACTGGTTTCTGAACACAGACAAAAAATTCCTGCAGAGCGCCCCGGAAAAAGCTTTCGTACATATCGGGAACGGGACAAACATGATCTATGTCGATCCTGAAAACGATCTCGTTGTGGTGGCCCGCTGGATTGATAACAGTTCCATGAACGGGTTCATTGAACTTGTACTGGAATCCCTTCAGAAATAAGGGATGTGGCAAACAAAAAAAGCTCCCGGGGATCAGGAGCTTTTTTTGTGCATTACCCGGACATCAGGTAAGCTGAATTTCTTCACCTTCCTTGTTCAGGAATTTATATTCCATAATGGCCATGGACGTATCCTTTACCAGACTTACCCATCGCCGGTAATTAAAGTACCAGCGCATACGTTGTGAGATCAGCCCATGGGTAAAATACGCATGGAGGTAGGGGTGTACGGCGAGGACAAGGTTTTTTTCGTTTTGTTTGACCAGCAGGTGTTCGATATTCTTTTCAATGAGATCGGATACCAGGATCGACGCCGTGATCTTGCCGGTGCCATTGCATGTGGGGCAGACTTCTTTTGTCGCGATGTTCATCTGCGGTCTTACACGTTCCCGCGTAATTTGCATCAGCCCGAATTTCGACAACGGCAACACAGTTGATTTGGCCTTATCATCAACCATCTCATCTTTCATAATTTTGAAAATGAGTTTCTTGTTGTCCGGGTTCTTCATATCGATGAAGTCGACCACGATAATACCTCCCATGTCGCGAAGCCTTAATTGCCTGGCGATTTCGCGGGCTGCTTCCATATTGACAGAGAGGGCGGTTGTTTCCTGATTTTCCTCGCGATTCGATTTGTTGCCGCTATTGACGTCGATGACGTGCAGCGCCTCGGTGTGCTCGATAATGAGATAGCCCCCGGCTTTCAGACTTACTGTTTGCCCAAACGCCGACTTTATCTGGCGTTCGATGCCGTAGTGTTCAAAAATTTTAGCCTTCCCGTTGTAGTGCTTGACTATCTTCTCCTTGTCGGGAGCAATTGTATGGATGTAGGTCTTGACATCCTCAAATATCTTCTTGTCATCGACATGGATGTTGTCGAATGATTCGTTGAGCATGTCTCTCAAAAGCGAAGAAGTCTTATCCAGTTCACCGATGATTTTTTCAGCGGGATTTGCATTCACCAGGCGGCTCATTCCTTCCTCCCAGGTTTTAACCATGGTCCTGAGATCGCGGTCCAGTTCGGCAACCTCTTTTCCCTCGGCGACGGTCCGGATGATTACCCCGAAGTTCTCCGGCTTAATGGATTGGATGAGGCGAAGAAGGCGCTTCCGCTCCTCCCCGCTTGTGATCTTTTTAGAAACACTGACGGCATTGGCAAATGGTACCAACACCAGGTACCTCCCGGCAAGGGATAACTCACAGGATAATCGGGGCCCTTTTGTAGAAATTGGCTCTTTAACAATTTGAACCGGGATCAACTGACCTTTTGTCAATTGCTGGGTTATTTTCCCATGTTTGTCGATATCCGGCTCTGGATTGAATTTGTCTAGCTTCCCACCGTTGATTTTCTTTGCCCTGACCAGTTTCGTAAACTTCTGAAGTGAACTGTACTGCGGACCCAGGTCTAGGTAATGAAGGAAAGCGTCCTTATCGTAGCCAACATCGATAAATGCTGCATTGAGACCCTGAACAACCTTTTTAACAGTTCCCAGGTAAATATCTCCTACGGTAAACTTACTTCCTTCTTCTTCATTGTGGAATTCGACAAGCGTCTTGTCTTTAAGAAGGGCTATACGACATCCGTCCTGAGTGGCACTAATAATTAGTTCGTTACTCAAAACACTTAATGATTAAGATAAATGATGTGTACAGACTGGCAAAAACCAGTAAAAATTAATCAACAATCAGATTATTTCTTCTTGTGTCTGTTTTTCCTCAGGCGCTTTTTACGCTTGTGCGTTGCCATTTTGTGCTTCTTCCTTTTCTTTCCGCTTGGCATAAATGATTTTTAGATTTTACCCCCCTTATCCACGCCGGAAACGATCCCTGTGTTTCAAGAGGAGTGGTTAAACAATTATTTTAAATCCTTGAGATAAGAATCCACCGTTGCGAGAACAGCGGGATCCTTGTCCATCAGTTTCACTTTTTCAAACTGCTCTCTTGCCTTTAACTTATCACCCGAATTCATCCACGCAATACCGAGAAGCAAATGTGCTTGCGTGTGGTTCGGGTTGATCTTTACCAACTCCTCGAGTCTTTCAATCGCCCTTTCATTCTGGCCGGATTGAATAGACAGCATTCCCATATTAAAGAGTGCCAGCTCATTCTTCGGATCCGATGCCAGCACTTCCCTTAACATCGTTATACCCTGCATGGGGCTTTGCGAGCTAAGATAGGTCATGGCCATCTTCGTCTTTACTTCCAGGTTGTCGGGTTCGTTGTCCAAAACCTTCTGGTAATACTCCCGGGTCTTTTCGGCATAACGATTCTGCGCCGCCTGATCAAGAGCCAGGGTATAAGCCTGGTAGTATTGATTACCCGCCTTAATCCAGCTTTCCGTAGTGTTAAAGAACTTTGCAGCCTCTTCCGCAAACCATGCTGAGCTGTCAAACTTGCCAGCAATCTGGTATAGCTTTGCTAAAGAGTCGGCAAAGATAGCATTTTTTTCTTTCGGTGTACTTTCCAGGATCTGGACCCTTAATTTTCGAATTCCCGTCAAAATCTCCTCTGGAGCATCGGAATGAGGGTCTTCATGGGTAACGGTCGTATCCTTCGATGGGCTGCTGAGCGTATTGTCGTTGTCAACGACAACTTTTGGCAGCAAGAAGATCAGCCAGATTACAACTGCGCTCACTGCAATCAATAATATCCTTGTTTTGAGCATGATTTCGTGCACGGCAGGGCCGGTAAGTAGTGCGATTACTTACAGCCGCCCGTTCCCTCAGGGCTTTAAGTTTACTTTACCTCCAGTTGTTTTACTTTATCGCTATTCTTGATCTTGTTTACGAAAATCTTTGCCGGTTTAAAACTGGGGACAAAATGTTCGTCGATGACCAATGCCGTATTGCGCGAAATGTTTCGGGCGATCTTTTTCTTTCGCTTTTTGTTGATAAAGCTGCCAAAACCACGGATATAGATGTTATTGCCATTTGACATGGACGTTTTTACCACGCTGAAGAATGCTTCCACCGATGCTGTTACATCTGCTTTATCAACTCCGGTTTTTTCAGCGATTTCGTTAATGATGTCTGCTTTCGTCACAGTGTTATATTTTTAAGGGTCGAGAATTTTTTCGGGAGGGCAAATTTAAAAGCAACCCCCAGAATTAAAAATGAATATTGAAAAAATCTGATAATCAGCAAGATGGACAAGCGATATTTCTCTGATAAAGTCGTTGAATGGTATAAACACAACAAACGCGAGCTCCCCTGGCGCGACACAAAAGACCCCTACAGGATCTGGTTGTCCGAGATTATTCTGCAACAAACACGGGTAAACCAGGGATTACCCTATTATTTACATTTCGTTGAAAAATTCCCCGACGTCGTGGCCCTGGCTTCAGCCCCGGAGCAGGATGTCCTCCGCGTCTGGCAGGGCCTGGGCTATTACTCCAGGGCTCGAAACCTTCATAAATGTGCGCAGGAAGTGGTTGCTAACCACGGATCCGTTTTCCCTTCCACATTCGAATCCCTGATAAAACTCCCCGGAATTGGCGACTACACGGCGGCAGCAATTGCTTCCTTTTCCTTCAACGAATCCGTCGCTGTTGTGGATGGCAATGTGTTCCGTGTGCTGGCCAGGATCTTTGGGATCGAAGATGTGATCAACAGCCCTGCCGGAAAAAAACGGTTTACTATACTCGCCAATGAACTAATCAGCCGGGAAAGGCCTGATATCCACAATCAGGCTGTCATGGAATTCGGCGCGTTGCATTGTACACCGAAGAATCCGGCCTGTCCAACCTGCCCGTTTACAATGAGCTGCGTCGCTTCGAAAAACAAGATCCAGCATCTCCTGCCTGTGAAATTGAAAAGCAAAGCTCCGCGAAAAAGGTATTTCTATTATTTCGTGATCAGGAAGGGAAAGTCGCTGTGGATGAAAAAAAGAGAAAAAAAAGATATCTGGCACGGCCTATTCGACTTTTTCCTGATTGAAAAAAATCAGCCTACCGCCATAAAAAAAATAATCGACGAATGGAATGATAAAAACCGGACTGACTTCAAAGCAGGGGATATCGATATTTCGGTCCCCTATAAGCACGTTTTGAGCCACCAGGTCATCATTACAAAATTTATACTGATCGAGACCAGGCAATTCGGGCGATCCTTCGCAATGGAGCCGCTTCAGAATTATTCGGTTAAAAAAATTTCAGAACTGCCTAAACCCGTCCTTATCTCCAGGTTTTTGAGCGACTATCAACTTTTATAGTTGGCCGAAGATTGGTATTTTTGTCATTCTCATATAAACAGACACGTTATTTGCAACTACTTAAACAACTATCATTATGTCAGGCGTAAACAAAGTAATTCTGGTTGGTCGACTAGGTAAAGACCCGGAAGTAAGAAATTTAGAAAATGGTACGACCGTAGCTAATTTTACATTAGCTACTTCTGAAAGCTATAAGGACAGGACTACGGGAGAAAAGAAGGAAATCACCGAATGGCACAACATCGTCGTTTGGCGTGCGCTTGCCGAGATAACACAAAAATACCTTCACAAAGGCGATTTGGTATACATCGAAGGTAAACTGCGAACACGCTCCTGGGAAAAGGAAGGCGTTACCCGGTATACGACCGAAGTGGTTGCCGACAACATGACTATGCTCTCCACAAAGGGTAGCAGCACCGCAGGATCCGGCTACTCAGCGGTTGAGACCAACTCATCAGACAATTTCCGTGCAAATGCCCCGGCGGACACAAGTACAGACGATCTTCCGTTCTGATGTTTCACCAATTGTAGCTGATTGTGGACGTGCCCCCCAGTTTTGATTTAGGTGCTTTTTTTGAACAGGGGCTTCCATTCCTCATTGCAACTATTTCTTTATTTCTGGTGGATGCATTTGCATCGGCGTGTGAGGCTGCGCTTTTTTCACTGTCGCCGGCGGAACGTGAAGCTTGCAAATCAAGCCCGCTGAAAAGCGATCGAAACATTGGATCCATGCTGGAAAATCCGAGGCTGTTACAGGCAAGTTTTCTTGTTGTGGAGATCTTTGCAAAGATCGGTTTCATTACGATTCTAACATTCTGGTTGCGCTCCATCGGGTTCACTCTTTTCCAGGTTACAGCATTGGCGGTTGCCGTATGTGGATTCTGTTTGTTCCTGGGTGCTCTGCTTCCAAAAATATATGGCCGGAAAAAAGGTATCGTCTTTGCGCGTATAACAGCCGGCTTCAGCAATACTCTTTGCACAATAGCCAGCCCTTTTTCCAAACCCTTGTTGCACCTGATGAAAAAATGGGAAAGAAATTATGTGGAAAAGCGGACTTCCGCGGAGGAACTTAGCGAGGTACTGGAACTGGCGACGGGAATACCGGTGGCAACAGAAGGAGAAAAAGGAATACTTCAGGGTATTGTAAACTTCGGGACACTAACGGTAAAGCAGGTAATGCGGCCAAGGTCAGAAATTTCCGCGTTAAGCATTGACCTAAGCTTCGGCGAGTTGATGCAATTTGTGAATAAGTCCGGTTTTTCCCGTATCCCGGTGTATCGAAAATCCCTCGATAACATAGAGGGCGTTCTTTACATAAAAGACCTGCTTCCGTTTCTCGATTATCCCGCAGCTTTCGAATGGCAAAAATTGCTCAGGCCCGTCTTCTTTATTTCCCAATCAAAGAAAATCGATCTTTTATTAAAAGATTTTCAGGAAAAAAGGATTCACATGGCCATTGCCCGGGATGACCATAACATTGTGAAAGGGCTGGTAACGCTTGAGGATCTCATCGAGGAGATCATTGGGGAAATAAATGATGAATTTGATGAAGTTCCTTTGCCTTTTAAGAAACCTGACCAAAAGACCTATATTTTTGATGGAAGGACATCTCTCTTTGATCTTTGTACAAAGCTGGGTATAAACTACGATGATTTGAGAAGGCGGTACGCGGATATAACAACGTTAGGAGATTTGATGTTTGAGTTAACGAAAGGCTCTCCAAAAGCGGGAGATGAAATCAGGTTCGGTTCGTTTACTTTCGTTGTTGAATCGGCCGACCACCAAAGGATAAAAAGTGTGAGCGTGAAAAACACATGAGCAGACGCAGTAACCTCTTTCGAAGTCATTTTTCAATCGTTGCCCTGGTCGTGGCGGCAGGGTCATTCCATTCCTGTAAAAAAGATTACTTGCCAAAACCACTTGGCTACAACCGGCTCTTATTACCCGATCACCGGTATATTCCACTGCCCGACACGCTTCCATACCGTTTTGACTACTCTGTTCACTCCGTTTTGCTTGCCGATACATCACGGATAAGAGAAAACTTCTGGATCGAGATCTACTATCCCGCGCTGAAAGCCAATGTTCACATCACCTATAAGAGTATCCGCAGTGCCAAAATGCTGAAGGAATTTCTCGACGACTCTTACACCCTGACCTCCAAACATCAGATCAAGGCGTATGCTATCAATGAAGTTATTACAAAAACCCCCCATGGTAAAACCGCTGTCATTGCAGAACTCGAGGGAGAAGTACCTAGCCAGTTTCAGTTCACGATAACGGATTCGTCTACAAACTTCCTTCGCGGCGCTCTTTACTTCGATACCAAAGTTGCAAATGATTCTCTGGCCCCGGCAATCGAATATATGAAAAGGGATATCATGCAAATGATCAATACACTGGAATGGAAAAATGAATAGTCCTGTGCGTAATTATCACAACGCCTTGCGACCTTGTCCGTCAAATCATATTTTGCAACTACATTAAATTGTGTTCTCATGGTGAAAGAGTATATCACATCAAATAAAGACCGGTTTCTCCGCGAGCTCTTTGAATGGTTACGGATTCCTTCGATCAGCGCCGATAGCAGGCATAAGCAGGATGTGCGGAAAGCCGCCGAGTTTCTGAAGCAAAAATTCCTGGATTCGGGTATTAATACGGTGGAGATCTGCGAAACGAAAGGACACCCGATTGTTTATGCCGAAATGATCGTCGATCCCGTCTTGCCTACCGTCCTGGTTTACGGCCACTATGATGTTCAGCCAGCGGATCCGTTGGATCTTTGGAGCTCTCCGCCGTTCGAGCCCGTTATCAAGGATGGTAAGATTTATGCGAGAGGTTCCTGCGACGACAAAGGCCAGGTATTTATGCACGTCAAAGCATTTGAGACGCTGATGAAACTCAACCTGCTGAAATGTAACGTCAAATTTATGGTGGAGGGTGAAGAAGAGGTGGGTTCCGATAACCTGGGTTTCTTTGTAAAGGAAAACAGGGAAAAGCTGAAGGCGGATATTATCCTCATTTCAGATACGGCGCTGATATCACTGGAGACACCGTCCATAACTACCGGGCTGAGGGGATTAAGTTACATGGAAGTAGAGGTCACAGGCCCGAATCGTGACCTCCATTCAGGTGTTTATGGTGGTGCTGTGGCAAACCCCCTTAATGTATTGTGCAGTATGATCGCTTCCCTCCACGATGAGAACGGCAGGGTTGCTATTCCGGGTTTTTACGATAAGGTTGTCGACCTGAGCGCTGCAGAAAGGGAGGCGCTGAACAAAGCTCCTTTCGACCTTGGGGCTTATAAAAAAGAGTTGGGGATAAGAGAAGTAAAAGGTGAAAATGGATATACGACACTGGAACGAACCGGTACCAGGCCGACCCTGGACGTAAATGGAATCTGGGGAGGATACACCGGCGAGGGTGCTAAAACGGTTTTGCCATCCAGGGCTTCCGCAAAAATTTCCATGAGACTTGTCCCCAACCAGGTAAGTGCAGAGATAACGGAATTGTTTACCAGTCATTTTAAGTCGATCGCGCCTCCGTATGTCTCCGTCAAAGTCACCGCCCACCATGGTGGTGAGCCCGCAGTGACCTCCATCGCCTCACCAGCCTATGAAGCTGCCAGTAAGGCATTCGAGGATGTATTCGGAAAAAAACCTATTCCCACCAGGGATGGAGGAAGTATCCCTATCGTCGCCCTCTTTAAAAAGGAACTGGGGCTGGATACCGTATTGATGGGATTCGGATTTGACAGCGACGCTATTCATTCTCCAAATGAACATTACGGGGTCGAGAACTTCACCCTGGGAATTGAGACGATTGTAGCTTTTTATAAACACTTCTCACCGGCATAGCAATTCTAAAAAAGACTAAGATTCCCTCCCTTTCTGAATTTTGTCAGATCAAAAACGGGCATACCCTTATTCCTGAAATATTTCGCTTTGGATGTGCGAAAAAGCTGGTGGATCGCCTCGGCATAACTCCCCTCGCCAGTCATCCTTCGTCCGAACTGCGAATCGTTGACATTACCTCCGTGCATGTCACAGACCTGGTTCCAGACTTTATCAAAACGATCGGGAAAATTTTTCTGAAGCCAATCCTCAAAGATCTTTCCGATCGATCCGTTCAGCCTCACAATCGTCATTCCCACGGAACCTGCGCCATGGTCGGCTGCCGCTTTTAATATCTGCGGGATTTCATGGTGGTTCAGCCCGGGAATAATGGGTGCATTCATGATGCCGACCGGCACACCTGCTTTGGCGAGCGCCTCGACGGTTTGTAACCGCTTTAAACCACTCGCTGTTCTCGGCTCCATTACCCTTCTCAACTCTTCGTCAAGAGTTGTTATCGAAACGTAAACGTGAACCAGGTTGTCTTTCGCCAGGTCCGTCAATAGATCCAGGTCGCGAAGGACCAGACTGTTCTTTGTGATCATTCCCACCGGGTGACGATAGTTGGCAAAAACTTTCAGGATACCGCGGGTAATTTCAAGCTTCTTTTCAAGTGGCTGATAGCAATCGGTATTTCCGCTTACACTGATCGGAACGGGGTTCCAATCCGGGTGCAGGATAAATTTTTCCAGCAGACCCGGTGCATTTTTTTTCGCAATAATCTTCGATTCAAAATCGAGGCCGGCATTAAATCCCCAGTACTCATGGGTATTTCGGGCATAACAATAGATACAACCGTGTTCGCAGCCCTGATACGGATTCAGGGAGTACATCATACCCAGGTCGGGGCTCGTTACCTTGTTTACGACCTTCTTGGGATTCTCGTAAAAGACCTGCGTTGCCGGCGACGAAAATAACGGCTCGTCCAAACCTTCAACGTGGTCCGTGACGTAGTTTGCTTTCAGAAATTTGTTTTCCGATTTTATTTGCGCCCCTCTTCCCTTAAAGTATTCCTCCTCCATGATAAACTAATAAATTTAGTTAAGGCACTAACAATATTAGTGTTCTGTTCGCTGACGTCCAATTTTAATAACCGGAATTTTGAGATAATTTTCGGCGATCTCTGATAACGTGCTCACCTATCATCAAACTCCCGTCACCGAAGTACACGACGAACTCTTTGTCGGGGCATCGGTCCGGCTTTTTGTAAAAAGAGAAGACCTGAATCATCCTTTCGTTTCAGGAAATAAATGGTGGAAACTCAAATATAACCTGGCGGAAGCTGAACAACAGGGTAAGACAACGTTACTGACCTTTGGCGGATCTTTCTCCAATCACATTTATGCCACGGCCGCGGCGGCACACGAATTGAAACTGGATAGTATCGGAATTATCAGGGGTGAAGAAAGGTTGCCGTTAAATCCCGTGCTCCAATTTGCGCAACAGCATGGTATGCGGTTGTATTATGTATCAAGGGAAGCATATCGAAAAAAAGCGGACGATTCTTTTATGCAAAGTCTCCGGGAGAAACTTGGCGATTTTTACCTTATCCCGGAGGGCGGAAGTAATTACCTGGCCGTAAAAGGAGTGGAAGAGTTTGCCGGCTACATCCCGGGTAATTTCGATTACCTCTGTTGCCCCGTTGGGACGGGCGGTACGTTAGCTGGCCTCGTAAAGGGATTGAAAGGACAAAAAACAATATTGGGAATTTCAGCGCTCAAAGGCGGCACTTTCCTTCACGACGAGGTGGTCAGGCTGGGAGCTACTTACACCAACTGGAGAGTTTTGATCGATTATCATTTTGGCGGATATGCCAAGTCCACAAAAGAGTTGGAGGAATTCATGGAAGAATTCACGCAGCGCCACAACATTCCCCTTGAATTTATATACAGTGGGAAAATGATTTTTGGTATTTATGATCTTGTGCGCCGGGGATTCTTTCCGAAAGGTTCTGTAGTCCTGGCCATTCACACCGGAGGTATCCATCCCGCTACCGCAGTTTGAATTCCTTGTGGACATTCCACACTTTTCCGTTGTGTTTTAACAAGGCTATTTTATCCGCGGTAAATTCGGCCTTAAAATTTTTCTCCCTGAATTCTTCCCATGCAAGCTGGTAGCCCGGTTTCTTCAGGTCACGAAACGCCACGGTGAGGTGGGGGTGAAAAGGCAACTCCTTGTAGTTCGCGTTGAAGAGGTTCAATTCCTTCTTACAATAGCGCTGAAGGTTCTTTTGCAGAAGGTCCAATTCCTCCGTCATGACCACGTTGATAAAAATCACACGGGGCGGAAAGGAAGAAAAATTGTCCAGCTTAATCGTAACGGACCTGTTTTCATCACAAAAAGTCCGGAGTACTTGCGTCAGTTCGTTTTCATTCTTTTCACGCCACCTGAAAGGCATATGAAGTGTAATGTGAGGCGGAGAGTTCAGAGATGCCTTGCTTTTATAATGAGTCTTGAAGTATTCCTTTTGTTCCAGTGCATCTTCATACACCGGGGTCGGCGGAATAATTGCAATAAAGTACAGCTGTTCTTTGACTTTGCCGCTTAAGACTGCATCACTCATATTGTCTGAAGGTATTAAGGATGCAAGATATTATTCCACTGAACAACCATTGCACGGATATATATATTCATACGGATAAAAAGTTAATGAGATTAAATTTTCTCTGCTTTTCCTATTTTTGCTTCAAATCAAAATATAACATGAACTATCGCATCGAGAAAGACACCATGGGTGAAGTCAATGTTCCGGCAGATAAATATTGGGGAGCTCAGACGGAAAGGTCGCGTAACAACTTCAAGATCGGACCAGAGGCCAGTATGCCCAAAGAGATCATTTATGCGTTTGCCTATCTGAAAAAAGCAGCCGCGCAGGCAAATCATGAGCTGGGCGTATTGACAGCCGAGAAAAGGGACCTGATTTCAATGGCCTGCGAAGAAATACTGGCCGGAAAGCTTGATGCGGAATTCCCTCTCGTTATATGGCAAACCGGCTCGGGTACACAGAGCAACATGAACGTGAACGAAGTTGTCGCCTACAGGGCTCACGTGATGAACGGCGGTAAGCTTGAGGATGAGAAAAAAGTCCTGCATCCCAATGACGACGTGAACAAATCCCAGTCTTCCAATGATACTTTTCCCACGGCCATGCATATCGCTGCTTATAAACAGGTAAGCGAAATTACCCTGGTAGGGATGGAGAAACTACGTGCCACCCTTTCTAAAAAGTCAGCCGCTTTTAAAAATATAGTCAAGACCGGAAGGACTCATTTTATGGATGCCACACCACTCACCCTGGGACAGGAGTTTTCCGGTTATGTCCAGCAAATCGATAATAGTATCCGAGCAATAAAAAACGCGCTCGAAATGGTTCGTGAACTGGCGTTGGGCGGAACAGCGGTCGGTACCGGTTTGAATACGCCAAAGGGTTATGATGTTCTGGTCGCAAAGAAAATTGCCGACCTGACGGGTTATCCTTTTGTAACGGCTCCCAATAAATTCGAGGCACTGGCCGCCCACGATGCCATGGTTGAACTTTCCGGGGCGCTGAAAAGGTCAGCCGTTGCGCTTATGAAAATTGCCAACGATATCCGGATGCTCAGTTCCGGTCCGCGTTGCGGCCTGGGTGAGCTTATCATTCCGGACAATGAGCCGGGTTCGTCCATAATGCCGGGAAAGGTGAATCCTACACAACCGGAAGCGCTTACGATGGTGTGTGCGCAAGTTATAGGCAATGACGTCGCTGTTTCTATCGGTGGCGCCACTGGACATTTTGAGCTAAATGTTTTTAAACCCGTTATCGCCGCCAACGTACTTCAGTCGGCCAGACTTCTGGGCGATGCTTGTGTATCGTTCAATGAAAAATGTGCGGAAGGAATAGAAGCAAATCACTCGGTAATCAAACAGCACCTTGAAAACTCCCTGATGCTGGTCACTGCATTGAACACGCACATCGGATATGAAAATGCGGCCAAGATTGCGAAAAAGGCTCACAAGGAAAACAAGACTTTGAGGGAAGCAGCGGTAGAGTTAGGACTGCTAACATCAGAGCAGTTTGATGAATGGGTTCGTCCTGAAAAAATGGTAGGCAGCCTCGACTAGATCAGGCATTTTAATAAAATATTTGTACCTTTATTTTGATTTAACCAATCCGAGAATGAAAAAAGTATTACCATTATTCTTCTGTCTCGTGTTGATGGCTGCCTCAACGCAGAGCTTCGCACAGCTTTCCAAGAAGGAAAAAAAAGAATGGAAGAAGAAAGCCAAACAATTTGCAAAGGCTCCTGAGAACCTGAAACAGCTAACGGAAGACAAACAAGCGGCAGACAATACGGTATCTACTCTTAACCAGAAAGTCTCCCAGATGCAGTCTTCGTTGAGTGACAAGGATGCCAAGATCGCGCAGTTGGAAGACGAACTTACCCAGATGAGGGGACAGTTAACGTCGGCCCGCGCTGAACTGGCGCAGCTGAAGGAAAACCCGGTAAACTCGATGGATTTTTCCAAAGGAGTAGTTTTCAAAGTCCAGATCGGAGCTTTCAAGAACAAGAACCTGGCTAAATACTTTGAGAATAATCCGAACTTTGGTGGAGAAGCGAAAGACGGCGAACCTCAAAAATTGACGATCGGAATATTCCGCGACTATTGGGAGGCTGATACCTTTAAAAAATATATGCGCGAAATGGGTGTCAAAGATGCCTGGATTGTGCCCTACAAAGACGGACAACGGGTGGAAATCAAGGACGTGTTGGAAGGTGTGGTTGGCGATAAACCTGCTGAAAGCGCTAATTGATCGAAATTATTTTCTTTTTCCCAAAGAAAGCAATGCTAAAACATTGCTTTCTTTGTTTATTGGGTACCCTCTAAATCGCCACTAAGTAAATTTTCTTAAGACCAATACTCCTTTATTTTTGTGGGCATGTGTCGGACCGCTTTTGTTTTGTTTTTATTTATAACGGGTTCTTTATCCGCGCAGGTGAGGGTATCAAAACTGGTGATTAAAGCCAAAGAGGTTTATACGCTGGGTCAGTCCGACATCCTGGTTGCAGACACGCTGATTATGATGGATTCTTCCAGGCTCGTCCTGAATAAGCTGAAGGGAGAGAATTTTATCCGGGTAAAAGTAGCGCGGTTTGGAAATTACTGTACGATAGACGGTAAGGGCTACAATGGTCAGCCAGGGCGAAATGGTGCACCCGGAACGACTCCCACCGGCCCGTGCCTGAACGGATCTCCCGGAAGGGACGGAACAAGAGGTCTCGACGGAACAAAAGGCCTTAATCTTTTTATGTATCTTGAGAAAGTGACTATACGGGGTCAACTTATCGTCGAACTGTCCGGCGGAAGTGGGGGTAAAGGGGGCCAGGGAGGAAATGGTGGTGGAGGTAGCCCGGGAACCCGGCATTGTAATGGGGGAAATGGTGCCAACGGCGGTAAGGCCGGGGCGGGTGGCAATGGGGGAAACGGTGGGACACTCACTATATCAGCGCCAAAACCGCAGGTTTTTAAAGATCTGGTTATTGCAAAAAAAATAATCGTCAACAACAATGGGGGGGTTGCCGGTCCATCTGGTAAAGGTGGTTATCATGGCGGAGCAGGTTTGGGACCATCGAAAAAGAACGGTAAAGATGGTGAGCCTGGTCCGTACAATGCTAACGGAATCTCAGGTGAAAATGGTAATCTGGTAATTCAAGCCAATTAATTCATGGACAAAAGATGGTTGTTGAAGGAAATCCCTTCCCATGAGAGCATCGAGCAGCTATCGAAAATCATAAACATCAACGCTTACTTATCCGCGATCCTGCTTCAGCGCGGGATCAGCGATTTCGAAACCGCGAAAAGATTTTTCAGACCTTCGCTCGATGCTCTTCACGATCCTTTCCTGATGAAAGGAATGGAGAGCGCTGTCGCCCGGTTAGATACGGCGATAAAGGCTAACGAGAAGATCCTCATCTACGGAGATTACGATGTTGATGGCACAACTTCGGTAGCACTCGTTTATAGCTATCTTAAACAGTTCTATCCTCATTGCGAAATCTACATCCCGGACCGCAATGCCGAAGGATATGGTGTCTCACTAGCCGGCGTGCAGTGGGCTGAGGCAAATGGCTATACGCTGATTATTGCGCTTGATTGCGGCATAAAATCTTCGGAATTAGTCGCGCTGGCCAAACAAAAGGGTACCGACTTTATTATCTGCGATCACCACCTGCCGGATGAATTTGTCCCGGATGCTATTGCCGTCCTCGATCCAAAACAGCATGATTGTTCCTATCCCTACAAAGAGCTGAGCGGCTGCGGACTGGGGTTTAAGTTCATGCAAGGTTATGCCAGGAAGTTTCGCGACGAAGTTCAGGTGTATGAATACCTGGATCTGGTTGCCGTTAGCATAGCCTCTGATATTGTTCCTATCACGGGAGAAAACCGGATACTGACTTATTTTGGTTTGAAAAAACTAAACGAAAATCCGATGCCCGGACTGAAGGCTCTGAAAGATATTGCAGGGCTGAAAAACGAACTTGACGTTTCCGGAATTGTATTTACCCTTGGCCCGCGCATCAACGCTGCCGGAAGGGTAGCTCACGGGCGTGCCGCCGTAGATCTCCTTGTCTCTGAAACGGAAAGTGACGCGAATGACCTGGCTGAAAAAATCAATCTCAAGAATGAAGTACGCAAACAGTTTGACTCCGATATCACCGAAGAGGCGATTGCTATGATTGAGGGAAGTGATGTGCTGCGCGCAGCAAAATCCACCGTACTTTTTAAGAATACCTGGCACAAAGGTGTTATTGGCATAGTTGCTGCTAGATGTGTCGAGAAATATTACCGTCCAACCGTGATCCTGACCGAATCCAACAACAAAATAACAGGCTCCGCACGCAGCGTACATGGGTTTGATTTATATAACGCTATCCTGGAATGCAGTGACCTGCTGGAGAAATTCGGCGGCCATAAATACGCGGCCGGACTCACGCTGGAAATCGACAAGCTCGAGCAATTCCAGGAAAAGTTCGAGAAAGTAGTATCGTCTTCCATTACGGAGGATATGATGACCCCTGTACTGGAAATGGACATGCCCCTCCACTTCGACGTCATCACATCCAAGTTTTTATCGGTATTGAAACAAATGGCTCCCTTTGGTCCCGAGAATCAGCGACCTGTCTTCGAAGCAACCGGTGTCTACGTGTTCAATTCGCTTTCATCATTCAAAGACAGGCATGTTAGGTTCCTGGCCGGTCAGCAAAAGAACGAAAATGTGTTCCAGGCAGTGGGGTTTGATATGGGAGAACACTATGAAAGACTTTCCCGTGGTGACCAGTTTAAGATGGCTTTTACTATCGAAGAAAATACCTTCAACGGAACGACTTCCGTACAATTGAGGATTAAAGACATCAAATTTACCAACTCATGATCTTGCGGGCTGAGCACCTTGTAAAAAAATACAAAACGCGTACAGTAGTGAACGACGTTTCGGTCCAGGTAGGGCAGGGTGAAATCGTCGGATTACTGGGCCCTAACGGCGCGGGAAAAACAACCTCTTTCTATATGATGGTTGGACTTATCAAACCGAACGAAGGCCGGATTTTTTTGGATGACGAAGAGATCACACCTCTCCCCATGTATCAGCGCGCCCGTAAAGGGATCGGATATCTCGCCCAGGAAGCTTCTGTTTTCCGTAAGCTGTCCGTTGAGGAAAATATCATGTCCGTACTGGAGATGAGGGAATTTACCAAGCAACAGCGTAAGGATAAAGTCGATCAGCTTATCGATGAGTTCAGTCTCCATAAGGTAAGAAAAAATTTAGGTATGTCCCTTTCGGGCGGAGAACGTCGAAGAACGGAGATAGCCCGTGCTCTTGCTGTCGATCCGAATTTCGTGTTGCTGGACGAGCCCTTTGCCGGTGTGGATCCGATTGCCGTCGAAGAGATACAATCGATCGTCTCTCGTTTAAGGAACAAAAACATCGGAATACTCATCACCGATCACAATGTGGATGAAACCCTGTCTATCACCGACCGCGCATACCTGATGGTGGATGGCAAACTGTTTAAAGCCGGTACCGCCGAAGAACTTGCCAGTGACCCTCAGGTTCGAAAGGTGTACCTGGGACAAAATTTTGAATTGCGCCGTTCGAAGCTTACACTTAAGAATAATGACACCTGGCCCGACCCGTCAGAATCTATTTGATTTTTTACATCTCTACGCCTCCCTCGTTCGGGTAACAATCGTTTGAGTTTATTACTTTTGAAGTTGACGCACAAAACATGGGGCTGATAAACTCGATATTGACCTGGGTAATGCAAAAGCGAATTCATCAGATCGAGCTTTTCATCAAATACCCTAATGAAGTTCAGGAAGAGCTATTCAAGAAGCTTCTGCAGACCGCAAAATCGACCGAGTTCGGGACCAGGTATAATTTCGCCGGCATCAGCAGTTATGAACAGTTCAAGGAACGTGTGCCCGTTCAAACCTATGAAAATATATTCCCTTACATCGAACGTATGATGCGGGGTGAGCAGAACATTCTGTGGCCGTCGGAAATCAAGTGGTTCTCGAAGTCTTCGGGGACAACGAATGCGAGAAGTAAGTTTATCCCCGTATCGCAGGAAGCGCTCGAAGATTGTCATTTCAAGGGCGGGAAGGATTTACTATCACTTTACGTGAATAATTGCCCGGAGACAAAACTCTTTAATGGAAAAGGTCTCGCGGTGGGAGGAAGTCATCAGATCAACGAACTTGATCCAACAGCCTCTTCCTATTATGGCGACGTTTCCGCGGTAATTATGCAAAATCTGCCTCCATGGGCTCAATTCATCAGAACCCCAAGTCTCGAGACAGCCCTCATGGGCAACTGGGAGGAAAAAATTGAAAAACTCGCCCGCGAAACGGCCGGTGATAACGTGACGAATATCGCCGGTGTGCCGACATGGACAATTTTGCTCATCCAGAAGATTGTTGAACTCCAACACAAAAACAATATACTGGAGGTGTGGCCAAATCTGGAAGTATTTTTCCATGGCGCGGTCGCATTCGCTCCATACCGAACGTTATTCCAGTCCCTGATTCCCTCGGAAAAAATGCAGTATTGGGAAACTTACAATGCGAGCGAAGGCTTTTTCGGAATACAGGATCAGAAAAATTCCGAAGAAATGCTGCTCATGCTGGACTACGGAATTTTTTACGAGTTTATCCCCACCGAAGACATCGAAAATGAATATCCACGCGCCATCCGCCTGAGTGATGTTGAACTGGACAAGAACTACGCAATGGTTATCAGTACAAACTCCGGATTGTGGCGATACAACATCGGGGATACAATCAAATTCACGTCTAAATATCCTTACCGCATAAAGATCTCCGGAAGAACGAAACATTTTATCAACGCTTTTGGCGAAGAGGTAATCGTTGAAAATGCGGAAGCAGCCGTAACAAAAGCCTGTGAATACACCGGCGCCGTCATAGACAATTTCACCGCCGCACCTGTATACCTGGAAGAGGGGAAAAAAGCCGGACACGAATGGATCATTGAGTTTAAAGTTCAACCTTCCAACCTTACAGAGTTTTCCCGTGTGCTGGACGAAACATTACGTTCGATCAATTCTGACTACGACGCCAAACGCGCCCATAACCTGGCGCTCATCGCCCCGAAAGTCCATAGTGTCGGCGAAGGTACCTTTTATAACTGGATGAAAAGGAGAGGTAAATTAGGAGGCCAGAACAAAGTCCCGAGGCTTGCCAATTCCCGCGAGTATGTTGACGATATCCTGAAAATGCTGCAGGAGGTCTGATGCCTTCCACCTATTTTTTTGTGATCTTGTATGAAGTCTCTGTGAGGATCTGCATCGGCATATCCATATCTTCCTGAAGTATTCCTCCTGCCAACAGCGTCATCTTTCCTTTGAGCTCAGACACAATGTGCAGGTCTGTAGGCCATCCCGTTTTGATATCTACACTCGCCTTCATGGTCTGATTCCCGCCCAGATCAACGCGCGCTTTCAGACCACCCGGCAAGTTCACCGGTTTTCCTTTGTCCGTAGTAGTAAACACCCCGTCCGCATTTACCGTGGCCGTTGTGTGATTCAGGCTGGCGAGGTTCCAGGAGTTGTCAACCTCTATTGGGAAATCCATGGGAAATCCGTTTTTAGATGTCCAGGTATCACCCTGTTTTACTTTTTTATCCGAGTAGAAAACCATTGCCTGTTCGACACTGTTTTTCAACGAGCTTTTGCCAAGCAGTTGCTCCAGCGACTGTTTCGTCGCCTTCATCGTATTTTCATCAAGGCCGAGCGCAGTTAACCCGGACCACAGATTTTCCACGCCTTCGACTTCTTCCACAAGTCCTGATTTGTTAAGCGTTACAAAAAATGGTTTTTTCATCATAGACCGGAAAACCTTGTTCTGTTCATTGTTGTCGGGACCTTCGCTGTCCATGACAACATCACCCATCATTGTTTTCGAACTGTTCTTCAACGAGAGAAATTGTGTTTCCAGTTTAGCTCCGTTAGTGGTGAGTTCCACAACCTTGAACGTCATTTCGCCGGAGTAATTGTTTTCCCCGTTTTGCTCCGTCCCCATGATCGACTGCTTAATCGTCTGCCTGGTCGTTTGCGTCATCCGGTATTCGTCTCCCAGCTTAAAGCTGTATTCCAGTTTAATAACATTCACAGGCAAGGTAAGACCAAAGCCTGCCAGGGTGAGGAGTGCTAGAATGAGAGTTTTCATTTTTGATTGTAATGTGTTTGTTACCCGGAATTCACAATTTTTGAAGCACTATTGACGGATCACGTTTCGAAGCCAGGTTGTAATACTCCATCGCGATGTTTCTTCCACCAATGTTCCCACTTCCGCTGCGCGGTTCACCTTTTCGACGGTATAAAACGCCGTAGGCAAAATATCTTTCAGTTTGTACAACAGTATTTCCAGGCTTTCTCTTTCTAATACTGTAAAAACCAGATTCTCCTTTCCGTCAGGTCCCTCCGCATTTACATGCGTGTACCGGAATCGTTTTTTATTCAGATACCCGATAAGATCGTTAACATCCTTACGCGTGATTATCCTTACGATCACCTTGCCGTATGCGATACGTTCTTCGATGATCATCCCCACAAAAATTCCTGTTGCGAAACCGCCCGGATAAGCTACATAACATATCCAGTTGTCCAGGTGTTCAAAAATCTGCCGGATCGCCATTAGCCAGATGAACGACTCAAAAAAACCCAAAATTGTAGCCGTCAATCTGCGCCCACCCAGGACGTAAATGATTCGAATTGTGTTTATCGATACATCCGTGATCCGCGCTAAAAATATAAGGAACGGAAGCAGGAGGTAACTGAAAATACTTTCCGAAATGCCCAGCGTGTCTGTGAAAAAATTTTCCATAGATGCAAATTAGTAATCTTCCGGTTAAAGATGTTACGATATGTCATCCAAATAGATCCTGGAAGACTTCGGTAATTTTGCCAAACGCCTTTACGGAAATCCTTGTTTTCTTAATGTCAATACCTTTATAACTGTATTTGGATATGTATATCTCTTCGAAGCCGAGCTTTTCGGCCTCGGAAATCCGCTGATCAATTTTGTTGACAGCCCGAAGCTCACCGCCCAGGCCAACCTCCGCTGCAAAACATATTTTATCCGAGACCGGGATCTCCTCCATCGAACTGATAATGGAAATGCACACAGCCAGATCGATCGCCGGGTCTTCCACCTTGATACCACCGGCCATGTTCAGAAATACATCCTGCGTGCCCATTCTGAATCCACATCTTTTTTCAAGAACAGCCAGTAACATGTTTAACCGCTTTTGATCAAACCCGGTTGGTGTTCGCTGCGGTGTTCCGTAGGACGCCGGGCTGACCAGCGATTGAATTTCAATTAGCAAAGGCCGGTTACCCTCGATGGTGGCTCCAATCGTAACACCGCTTAGCTGGCCGTCTTTTTGCGATATCAGTATCTCAGACGGATTCGAAACTTCACGCAACCCGGTACCTAACATCTCGTAAATTCCAATTTCTGAAGTGGAGCCGAACCGGTTTTTTGTTGTCCGCAGAATCCGGTACGCCAGGTGTTGATCCCCTTCGAATTGCAGGACGGTATCGACCATGTGTTCGAGTACTTTCGGCCCGGCCAGCATACCATCCTTTGTGATATGACCGATAAGAAACACGGGCGTGTTGGTTTCTTTTGCGAACTTCATCAGTTCACCCGCACACTGTCTTACCTGGCCAATGCTTCCTGCCGCAGAATCCAACTGTGTAGAGTGCAACGTCTGGATCGAGTCGATGATCACAATATTGGGCTGCGTCGATTCGATCGCCAGAAAGATACTCCTGGTGTTTGTCTCTGTTAACACGTAAAAATTAGGTGACGAATTTCCTAACCGCTCCGCGCGCATTTTGATTTGTTGCTCGCTCTCTTCGCCGGAAACATAAAGCACCCGCTGCGAGGCCAGCAGCAGACCAACCTGCAGCATCAGGGTCGATTTGCCGATTCCGGGTTCACCACCGATAAGGACCAGGGACCCAGGCACGATACCTCCTCCGAGAACCCTGTTCAATTCCTGATCGATTGAATTTATTCTGATCTCCTGCGTCGACTCAACTTCGTCCAGGGTTTTTGCTTTGACACTTCTTTGACGGCCAGAGTCCTGTCTCCATTCGTTTTTACCGGTTTCTTCTTTCACGATCAACTCTTCCGCGAATGTATTCCACGAACCACAGGAGGGACATTTGCCCAGCCATTTGGCGGATTCGTACCCGCATGACTGGCAAAAGAAGGTGCTTTTTGACTTTGCCAAAGTGAATAATTTAGTGTTCCGAGGTTACAGAAATGATACGATATGTATGGATAAAATTGAAAACATTTTTTTATAATTACATTTAAATAAACCAAACCTGTTGTATGAAGAGCTTGATTTTAGGGTTTCTTGCAACCCTCGTTACCTGTAACATTTTTGGCCAAAAACCACCCGTCAAGTTTGGCGAGATACCGATCGAAGACCTCAAAATGCAAATTTACGATAAGGATTCTTCCGCTGCTGCGGTAATCTTATGTGATTTCGGGCAGTCGTCCCTCGTTTACAGCCAGAGCGATGGTTTCAGCATTAATTTTGAAAGGATAACACGAATAAAAATTCTTTCCAAAGACGGGCTTGACTGGGCAACGTTCGAAGTGCCCCTTTACAAAGACGGTGGTAACAACGAAAAATTCTCCGCACTCAAAGCCGTTACCTATAACCTGGAGAACGGCAAAGTGGTCGAATCCAAACTGAAAAGCGATGCCGTCTTCAAGGAGAAGCTTAACACCAACATCGATATAATGAAGTTCACACTTCCGAATGCGAGGGAGGGATCGGTTGTGGAAGTTAGTTACAAAGTCAACTCCGACTTCATAGCCAATTTTCAGGACTGGGAATTTCAAAGCACTATACCTGTACGCTGGAGCGAATACCGGGCAAATATTCCCGAATACTTTCAGTACGACAAATACATGCAGGGTTACATTCCGTTAAGCATTAACGAAACGAAGGACGTTCCCAATTTTATTACCCTTACTTCAACAGACCGTGGCTCCGCGTCCTTTCGGGGAAGCACCCAGAGTCAATTCAACAATGATAAGATAGATTTTAAGGAATTCAGGTCGCGGTGGGTTTCGAAGGATGTTCCCGCATTCAAGCCCGAACCTTTTATAACAACAAGTAAGGACTACATATCGAAAATGAACTTCGAGTTGGCGTCAACGAATTTCCCCGGCAGCGGAGTTAAATCTTATATGGGAAGTTGGGCCGATATAAACAAACTGTTCAGTGAAAGTTCAAACTTCGGGAAGGAAGTATCCGGGAACGGTTTTTTGAAAAAGATCGTGGAGGATATCACGGCCGGTCTTACAACGCCTGAACAAAAAATTGCTGCGATAAACAATTATGTAAAGCAGAACGTGGAATGGAATGGATCGAGTCAAAAATTTACCGACACACCTCTTAAAAAAGTATTGGAAGACAGAAAAGGAAGTTCCGCAGAAGTAAACTTTATCCTTGCCTCGATGCTGGAGAAAGCCGGGCTTCCGGTTTCCCCGGTACTGATCAGCACCAGGGATCACGGCTTCGTGAGAGAAGCTACTGCGATATCAAGCCAGTTTAACTATGTACTGTGCATGGTAAAGGTTGGTGAAAAAAAGGTTCTCCTCGACGCAACTGACAAACTGCTTCCCACAGGCGTGTTACCCGAGCGATGCCTTAATGGAAATGGCCTGGTGGTGTCTGAATCAGCCGGCTTCAGCTGGGTGCCACTAACATCGCCGGTGAAGTCAAAAACATATTACCATGCGGACCTGGTGTTAAGTCCGGCAGGTGAATTGAAAGGCAAGCTCCAGGCTGACCGTTCTGGATACTATGCGAGCAGGAGCCGCAAGACTTATTTTTCCAAGGGTGAAGGCGAGTATGTGAAAGATTTTATCGGCGGACGTTCCTGGGTTGTGGAGAAGAGTGAGTTCACAAATGCGAAGGAAGTTAACGAGGGATTTAAAGAAGCCCACCAGGTGTCTATTACGGATCACATTACCGCTGCAAACGATGTGATGTATATAAATCCATTCCTGGTCCTGCAGGAAGATGAAAATCCATTCAGGCTGGAAAAACGGGAATATCCCGTTGATTTTGGGAGCCCCCTTGAAAAATTATACATCTGCAAAATCGCCATCCCGGATGGATATGTGGTAGATGAACTCCCGCAGAGTCGTCTCCTCCGGCTGCCGGATAATGCAGCGAAGTTTACCTATAGTACAACACAGGCGAATAATGTTATTTCCGTAACCAGCAGTCTTCAGATAAACAACAGTTTATTTTCGCAGGAGGAATACCCGCATTTGCGGGAATTTTACAATCAGGTTGTAGCAAAGCAGGCTGAGCAAATCGTTTTAAAAAAGAAATAGCATGAAAATTCAGCTTATTGCGGCAGGTCTAAGCTTTCTGTTCTTTCAAGCTACCGGTGCTGATCCGAAATTTCCTGTCAGTTCGATACCGGAGGAATTGAAAAAGGATGTAAACGTTGTTGTCCGGGAAGATGAGATGACGTTTAAGATCCATTCCAGGAGTAAGGCGACATTCACGGTTAGAATGGTCGCCACTATTCTGAATGCCAACGGAAAACATTACGCCGAAAATGTGGTTGGCTATGATAAGCTCAGTAAAATTTCTTCGTTCAGGGGCACCGCTTATGACGCAGAGGGTAATGTACTCCGGAAACTGAAGAGCAGCGATATTTATGATCAAAGTTCATACGATGGACTGTACAGTGACAACCGGTATAAGTCCGCGGATATTTCCCAGAATACCTATCCTTATACCGTTGAGTTTGAATACGAGATCGAGTATAAGTACTTGTTTTGGATACCAGGGTCTGTGATCGTACCCGGCGAAAAAGTTTCGGTTCAACATGCCGCTTATACGTTGATTTATCCGCCGGACCTGGAGCCTCGTTACAAGACGTTTAACGTTTCTTCAAAACCGCGGGAGGAAAAGACTTCCGACGGTTTTAAAAAATTGTCATGGAACTTTGAAAACGTTAAGCCTATCAAATTTGAACCACTCGGGCCTCCGCGCGAATTATTGGTTCCGTCCATCAAAGCCGCGCCTTCCGGGTTCGAGTATGACGGCTATACCGGTGTAATGACGACATGGTCGGATTTTGGAAAATGGATTTCGTCTCTCAATAAAGGCAGAAATGTACTGCCCGAGGCTACCAAACTCAAAGTACAACAACTCACAGCGAACCTTAAGACTACGGAGGAAAAAACCAAAGTACTGTACCAGTATCTGCAGGATAAAACCCGGTATGTAAGCATTCAACTCGGAATAGGGGGGTTCCAGCCTTTTGAAGCTTCTGTCGTTGACCAGACCGGTTACGGTGACTGCAAGGCTCTTTCAAATTATATGGTGTCCATGCTTGACGCGGTTGGCATCAAGTCGCATTATGTATTGATCAAGGCCGGTGAAGATGCGTCGGATATGAATGTCGACTTCTCAAGTTCGCAGTTCAATCACGCTATTGTGGCTGTCCCCAACCAAGGCGATACGCTGTGGCTGGAGTGCACAAGCCAGACAAATCCATTTGGATATATGGGATCGTTCACGGGCGACCGGAAGGCGCTGCTGATAACATCCGATGGCGCGAAGGTGGTGAATACGATTCGTTATTCGGCCGAACAGAACAAGCAGTCGCGGATCGCTGATGTATTTGTTCAGGCAACGGGAGATGCTAACGCGACCGTCAGGACAACGTATGCTGGTTTGCAGTATGAAAATGGTCGTCTCGACGCTTTTTTAAACAACCAGTATGACGAACAAAAAAAATGGATTCAGAAAAATACCTCCATTCCTAACTTCGACATTACGGCTTTTAAAATGGTCAACAACAAGGAAAAGATCCCTTCGGCAATCGTAAACGTAGACCTTTCCTTAAGACGATTCGCGTCGGTAAGCGGCAAACGTATTTTCCTCACTCCAAATTTAATGAACCGTTCCACCTACATACCCGAGAAACTGGAAAACCGTAAGACCAGCGTCGTGATACGCACGGGTTATACGGATATCGACACAATCCGGTATCATTTGCCCGAGGGGATTTATCCTGAGTTTATGCCCGAACCGGTAAAACTGAAATCCAGGTTCGGCACTTATGAGGCCAGTTTTGTTCTGGACCAGGACAACCTTGTCTATATCCGGAAAATCATCATGAACAAAGGTGAATTTCCGCCGGAATCGTATAATGAACTCATCGAGTTTTATCGCGGCCTGAACAAGGCGGATAATATGAAAATGGTGTTCCTCAGTAAAACCTGATTCAGAAAGGCGAGTTCGGTTCTCTGGACATGATATTAAAAACCAGGCGGTCAGCCAGTCCGGGGAGCCACTTATTCATAAACACCGCCAGCTTACCCTGCGTCGTGAGCACAAGTGTCCTCCGGCGTTTTAGGGTGGCTCCGTAGATGTAATGGGCGCATTCCTCCGCAGTCATCATATTACCTTCCTCCCTGGGCGATTCCCCCTGAACGGACCCATCCTTTGTCAAGGCTCTTTTCCGGATGTTGGTGGCGGTGAACCCCGGGCAAGCAGTCAGAACGTGAGTACCCTTCGGGGCAAGCTCAAGTCTAAGGGCTTCCAAAAATCCATTCAATGCAAATTTTGACGCAGAATAGCCGGTACGACCTGGCAACCCACGGAATCCGGCTATTGAAGAAATCCCGATTATAGATCCCCGGTTGCGTATTATTTCAGGAAGGCAATACTTGGTTGCATACACGACTCCCAGAAAATTGATATTCATAACCTTCTTCAGCACCTCAACATCGGCCTCTTCGAAAAGCGCCCGCATGCTGATTCCGGCATTATTGATCAATACGTCGATCGTACCGTATTTTTCGATCGTCTCCTCCGCCATTCTTTTATTATCCTCCTCGACACTAACATCACCTCTGAATCCCGTAATTGTAACGCCCTTCTGTTGAAGCTCGTGGACGACCTTGTCGAGATCATGCTGATTCCGTCCCGTGATCAGTATTTTCGACCCCCGCGCACCGAACTCGGCAGCGAGAGCCTTTCCAATACCCGACGATCCGCCTGTAATGATCACAACTTTGTCCTTCATTTCTTGTTTGAGGGTTTTAATTCATTCGCCATTAATGTATGGACAACAGATCACTACATCAAAAACTAAATCGGAGGCTGCCGGCGCGAAGCGGAAATCTGTAAACCAACAACCATCCTATCTTAGCGTACCCAAAAATAGCAATACTTGCTTAACTTGGACGATTCTTGGTTTGATATGATTTTTGCCAGATTGCTATCAAGGTTGCCTTTTTGGGCTCTTTATGCCGTTTCCGATATTCTCTTTTTAATAAGCTTCTATCTCATTCGTTACCGGAGAAATATGGTTTGGAAGAACCTGGTGAACTCCTTCCCGGAAAAACCGCTGACCGAGCTCCGGAGGATCGAAAAGGAGTTCTTTAAGAATTTATGCGACTACGCTGTAGAAATGCTTAAACTGCTGACGATTAGCAAGGCCGAGCTCGGAAAAAGAGTCGTCTTCAAAAACCCGGAACTATCGTCGAAGTACATTCTGAACGGACAGTCCTTGCTGAATCTTGCCTCCCACCAGTTCAACTGGGAGTGGCTGCTTACTGCGGGATCGTTCACCCTGCCCGGTCAAATGGATTTTGTCTATCAACCGGTCAGTAATAAATTCTTCAATCAGTTTTCGCTACTGTCGCGTACACGCTTCGGAGCATATGCCATCCGGCGCGACTCTGTGGCCAGGGAGATCGTGAAGCGAAGGAATATCGTCCGGAACATTGCCCTCGTGGGTGATCAGTATCCAGGTCTTAAAAATGACAAGAAATACCCGGTAACTTTTTTGAATCAGGAAACGGTTTTCTTTTACGGTTCCAATCAGCTCGCCCACCTTACCCAATACCCCGTAATGTATTATTCCATGCGGAAGATCAAACGCGGTTATTATGAAACAACCATCGTTGAGCTTGCACAACCCCCGTACGGCAAAGACGATCACGAGGTGCTCCTGAGATACGTCCGTGAGGTGGAAAAAGTTATTTATGAGAGACCTTCGGAGTGGCTCTGGTCACACAACAGGTGGAAGACAAGGCACCTTGAAACAGATGACACGAATACCTGACCCGGGCTGGTTCGACAAAAAAAGAAGTCTTTTGAATTTGGAAATACCCCGTTTTACGGTTGGTATTATTGTAAAACATCTTCAGATTGTGACATCGATAACGCATGATCAGACTTTGTTCGACACTTCTGTTTTTCCTCGCAATGCGGACTTCCTATGCCCAACCTGCCCTATTCCTGGAAGGCCTGGTAAGCACCCATTTGAACGAGAGAGATCTGGCAATATCTCCCGACGGGCAGGAGATGTATTACACGATCCAGGCGAATCAAAATGCCTTTTCGACGATAATACGCCTTACAAAGCGAACCGATAATACCTGGTCTCCGCCACAAGTGGCCCCATTTTCCGGCAGGTTCAGCGACCTCGAACCGGCATTCAGCCCCGACGGTAAAAAATTATTCTTTGCTTCCAATCGCCCCCTGACCGGAGATAAAACCAAAGACTATGATATCTGGGTGATGGAAAAAAACAACGGCAATTGGTCCACACCGAAGAACCTCGGACCCTTGGTAAACACGGAAGGGAACGAATTCTATCCTTCGGTCGCAGCAAGCGGAAATCTCTACTTCACAGCCGAATACGCCAAGGGTGTGGGTAAGGAGGACATTTTTGTCAGCCCTTGTATTAACGGAATGTACACCGAAAGCATCGCCCTTGACACTGCTGTGAATTCCAGTCTCTGGGAGTTTAATGCCTTTGTTTCAGCAGATGAAACCTATATTATTTTCACCAGCTATGGGCGTAAAGACGACCGCGGTGGCGGGGATCTTTACATGAGTGTAAAAAGCGCGGACGGAAAATGGCTTCCCGCAAAAAATCTAACCATTATCAATTCAACAAAACTCGATTACTGCCCGTTTGTCAAAGGTGATGATCTTTTTTTTACGAGCGGCCGGGATACGGCTCCGTCGTTCTACAAAAGTCCAGTAAATTATGAGGCGCTGGTTAAGACATACAACAGCGCGAGGAACGGTTCCGAGAACATTTATCGTATTAATTTCGCATCGGTCGCCGAGTCGGTCAGGAACCGGTAGGTCTAAGGTTGCGAAATAGGTGTTACCTAAATTAACATCTGCTCGATGTCCTCTTTTGTAAGTTGTTTCATAAAACTCTCTTCCGTCGTTATGAGTTCAGTCGTGAGTTTCAGCTTTCGTTGTTGAAGTGTTAAGATCTTTTCTTCAACTGTGTTGCGGGTTATGAATTTATAGGTGAACACCTTCTTCTTTTGTCCGATGCGATGTGCGCGGTCCACGGCCTGTGCCTCAACCGCCGGGTTCCACCAGGGATCCAGGATGAAAACATAATCCGCTTCCGTCAGATTTAATCCCAGGCCACCCGCTTTGATTGAAATCAAAAAGACCTTCAGATTGGTTTCCCTGTTAAATCGTTCCACTTGTTCTTTCCTGTCTGTGCTGGACCCATCCAGGTAGGTATAGTCGATCTTGTTTGATTTGAGGTATTGTCTCACGATCTCAAGGTGTTTAACATACTGACTGAAGACAAGTACCTTGTGTCCTTCGGCTATTGCGTTCTCCAGCATGTGGGTGATGTCCTCCATTTTACCGGAGTCGCCAGTATATCCCTGTTCCACCATCCTTGGGTGATTTGCTAACTGCCTCAGTTTTGTCAACCCTTCCAGTATCATAAAGCGGCTGTTGCCAAGACCCTCCTGTTCAATCAGTTTAAAGATCTTTTCGCGATAGTGCGTTTTCACTTCTTCGTACCGCTTTTCCTGCTCGGCAGTCATGGAGCAATACTGAACGTTCTCGACTTTTTCAGGAAGTTCGGTGGCAACTTGCGACTTATGTCGTCTCAGAATAAAAGGTTTGATCACAGCATGAAGCTTGCGCGAACGGGATTCGTCGTTTTTCTTTTCGATCGGGTTTTGAAACTCATTTCTGAAATATGTCTGCGTCCCAAGTATCCCCGGATTGATAAATGACATTTGCGACCAGAGATCCATTGTTGTATTCTCAATCGGCGTTCCGGTCAGCACAAGTTTGTGCCTGGATTTCAATTCACGAACCGCTTTCGCAATATTGGAGGTCGGGTTCTTGATAACTTGTGATTCATCCAGAATAATGTAGTTGAAGTAAAATTGCCGCAACAGTTCAACATCAAGACGGGTTATTCCGTAAGATGTCAGAACAAGGTCGTACTTTTCAAAACGTTTAACATCCTTGTTCCGTAGTGTACCCGTATAGTTGAGAATTTTCAACTGCGGTGCAAATTTACTGGCTTCCATTTCCCAGTTGTAGATCAGGGATGTGGGCATAATCAGTAACGTGGTACCGGACCCCGATTCTTTTTCAGCCTGGAGCATAGTAAGTGTCTGAACGGTCTTACCAAGGCCCATGTCATCGGCCAGACATCCTCCTAGTCTGTATTCGTTGAGAAATCTCAGCCAGTTATAGCCTGCTTTCTGATACGGGCGTAATTCTCCCATAAAACCTAGAGGCATCGGGTAATTCTTGATCCCGCTAAAGGAATTCAATGAGCGCAGCTTTTCACTCAAATGTACCTTGGCAAGGTTCCCTTCTTCAAGTTCTTTTACGAGGTTGAGATGATGTTTGCGCAAGACTGGCTTCTCATTTTCACCGTCCGTCTCACTCAGAGCAAATAGATCCGAATATTTCGACAACCACGCTTCGGGAATGATCGCAATTTCCCCATTGGGCAATTTGAACTCCACTTTCTTCCTCAGTATCAGCCTGCGCAACTCTTTGAATGGTATTTCAAATTCACCAAAACGGATCTTCGCATGGATATCGAACCAATCGATATTTTCCTTCACCTCGACCTCTATGACCGCTTTCCCGACAAAATATTTCTTATCGCGGCTTTCCGGCTGGCTTACTTCAAATCCCAGGTTCAAAAGATTGACACGGTTTTCATTCAACCATGAAAAAGCCTCTGACTTAGGGATGGCAACCCGAAATCCCTTCATCGGCAGGCCCAGCTTCTGCAGGGTGTGAAGAAAATTCTTTTCATCATCGGTCTGCCTGGTTACACGATGGAACACATAACCTTCTCCCTGCTTTTCGAGTGTAACACTTACGGGCCCGATGTTATCTCCGCGAAACCGGTGTTTCCCGTAACGGAATGACAAGTCAAATACAATCTTTCCGGCTTCATCACCTGTTTCATCCGCGGGAGGCCGGTCGTCAAATAACGTCGGTGCCGTCGTTGTTTGCGTTGTGTGAAGTTCCGACAACGTGAGAACCGGATGCGGGTCGTAGGTGCTTTTGTTTATCTCGAATCCCCTCGCCTCGACGTCATCAAACGAAGCGATCAGTGGTGCTACAAACCGGTTGTAATAAGTCTCTTCTACATTCTTGGGGATAACGACATATTTCTTCGTGAAAAATGGAATCAGTTTCTTTCCATCCACATGTTTCTCAAAGCCATAAAGCTTCCCGTTCAAAACCATCCAGGCCGGACTTTTGCAAATCAGGTAAGCCGATGCGTTTGGAAGCTCGATCTTTTTACCCTGGAAATAAATAGTGGGATAATAGTTCGTGTTTTCTGCTGTGCGCATAAAATGGAACTGGATGGTAGCCCTTTTTTCCAGAACTTCGATTTTGCGCCAGGTAGGTTCTCCGTCATTTCCCATCTCGAAAAGCACCTTTCCCTTGAGCTTATCCAGGATCTTGGAACGTCTCTTTTCCATGTAGTCATCAATCTGCTCCTGGAGCAGTTCGTTGCCCTTTGTTTTGTCATACGTCTTCCCGAAAAACTCTTCAGGTTTCATGAATTTTGCAGAAAACTTTTTGACAATAGCTTCCTGAGCCATGGAATCCATGAGGTCAATCAATTCAAAGTCCCGGTCATCCAGGCCTTTGGAAAATTCCCTGGCGTTTTTTGAAGAGATGTTCTGATGCTGGTATGTCAGCTTACCTTTATCGTCAAGATGAACAATATAGGATTCGAATACGAAGCCCAGATATTCGTGTTGATACAACGAATAGATGATTTGAAACGGTTGTGAAGCAGAGACTTTCATCCAAAAAACAACGTTTTGATGAAAACGGAACTCGAAAATTAGGGATTATGCACCACAAAAAATCGGTTTTTTTGAGGAATTTGGTACATGGATATTACAGGTGTTGTACGGAAGCAAAACGGGAAGCAAGGGCTGCTGGTCGCGACGAAATGAGCATCGTGACAATACTCATCACGACAAATACATAAATGAAGTCCGATAACACCATTTTAACCGGATAACCGTCCACTACGGCTGAATCCATACCCATTGATACAAGGTTGAATTGTTGCTGGAGGACCACAACCAGGGCACCTAGAAACAGACCGGCTCCCGTCCCGATTGCCGCGATAAGCATACCTTCGGTAATAAAAACACGCTGCAAAAGCCCCGAATCAGCACCCATTGATGCCAGGATCGTGATATCCCGCTTTTTATCGAGTGCCAGCATCATGAGGCTGAAATAAATGTTGATCGACCCGATTACGAGCAACAACACGGCTGCGATGGATGCAAACAATTTCTCCAGTTTCAACACCCGGTACAGATCCTGGTGCTGTTCTTCCGGATTCAAAACATTATAGTCGTCACCGAGGGAAGACTGAAGTAGTTCTTCAACGGTATCGATGGACGCACCGTCGCTGATTTTAATTTCCAGAGAAGTTCGTTTATCCCCATAATTCAGGAGGTCTTTGGCAAAATCAAGGGGGACAATAACATAGCTCTCGTCGAAACTCTGTATGATGGAAAAAACCCCCCCCGGATAAATATTCTTTTGAGTATAAAGTTTTGAGGGATCGGTACTTCCTCCTTTGACATTCTTGACATAAAAAAGCTGAAGAGGGTAGAAGTCCTGATCAAGCGCAATGGACAATGTGGTCTTTACTCCGTAACCGACCAGTGCCCTGTCAACGCCATTTTTCTTTAACACCAACTCGCCTTCTACAATGGCATCTTTTGGAATACGTTTCTGGTCGATAAAATTATCGCTTACCCCCTTGATAATGACTGTTTGGTTCGCCCCATTGTACCGGGCGACGGCATAATCTTCTATAACCTGCGTTACGATCTCCACACCAGGTATATCTTCAATTTTCTTAAGTAGGGTCTTACTAGTTTGAAATGATTTGCCCAGCTTCGCTTCAACTTTGATTTCCGGATCGAAGGAGTTGTTTATCGAATGCAACAAGTCACCCAGGCCATTGAATATGGAAAGGACAATAATAATAGCTGCCGAAATAATGGCGACGGCAACGACCGAGATAATAGAAATTACATTAATAAAGTTCTTCTTTCGCCTGGACAAAAGATACCGCTTAGCTATGAAAAGAGGGAGATTCAAAATGCGGATTTACTTAATTGACTACTGTGGTTTTTTCTCCGGTGGAATATTAAGATTCTTAATAAGATCGTCGAGTTTAGTTGCATTTTCCTCCACTTCATCCTTATAAAAAATCAATTCCGGTATGATCCGGACCTGCTTCCCGATTTTATCACCCAACGCTTTTCGCAACTCACTTTTATGACGGTTGATATTCTCGAGGGTCTCTTCTTTTTCTCTCGCCAGTAGCATACTTATATATACCTTAGCAACACTCAGATCAGGATTCATCCGCACATCCGCTATCGTGACGAAAGCATTGTCAAGAATACCCCGCTTATCCCGTTGAAATATTTCGCTCAGCTCTTTCTGAATCAGCTTGGCGTACTTCTGCTGTCTTGTGGTCCCACTCATATCACAAATATCTCGGATCGACCAACAATTAGCAATGAACCATTGGCAATTATAAAAAAGGGAGTCTATTTTGTGACCTTAACTCATTTTTCTTGCTACGCTACTTTCGAATTAACGATCCTTACCGTTTAATAGGCTTGCTGGCTATCCTGCTGCTGATTTACCTTCCCCTTTTTATTGATTCACCAGACATTACTTTCCCGGAACTGAAAAACCTGCTTATTGGAGAGAAAATCCATGAGGGACACGATCTTTACCTGGAATTAGTCGATTCTACCGGTCCCCTGGCGGCCTGGTTCAACGGGTTAGCCGATATACTTTTTGGAAGGTCCATACTGGCGCGCCACATTCTTGCCTTCATCATCGTTTTTCTACAGGCGGCATATCTGGGCATCGTGTTTGCCAATAAAAAAGCTTTTGCCGAGAACTCCTATATTCCGTCCCTCATTTTTGCCGTCCTTTTTGCATTTTCATTCGATACACTCTCGCTTTCACCCGAACTATTGGGTTCCTGGCTCCTCCTCCCCGCCCTTAACAACTTATTCAAGGAGATTGAATTTCGCGAGCAACGCAATGAATCTATCTTTAACCTGGGGCTCTATATCGGTCTGGCTTCTCTCTTTTCCTTTTCATACGCGGTGTTTTTAATCGGTACCCTTGTTACATTAATCATATTCACAAGGAGCACAACTCGTAAATATTTTTTACTGGTGTCGGGATTCCTGTTGCCCCATATCCTCTTGGTTAGTGCCTATTACCTGATGGATGGGTTGAATCCACTGGTTGAATACTACTATATTCCCAATCTCGTTTTTGAGTCGGAACGTTACATTTCCAATTCAAGCCTGTGGTTTCTCTCTTCACTACCTCTCTTCTTTTTACTGGTGTCGTTCGTTACGATGAATCGCGATGCACGGCTCTCCAAATACCAGACCCAGCTGGTTCAAACAATGTTTTTCTGGCTTATCTTCTCCATCCTTCAGGTTCTTTACTCAAAAGACCTGAGGCCGCAAAATTTTATCTCCGTGATACCCGGCATAACTTTTTTCATAACCCACTTTTTGCTGCTTATCCGAAGGAAAAGATTTGCCGAAATATATGTCTGGATCCTGCTGAGCGGGACCGTCACGATCAGCTATCTGGCCAGATATAATCGCATTGCAAATATCGACTACAGCAATCTTATTGTTGACAATCCCGGATTTCCCACGACCGGGAAACGGATACTCGTGTTGGATTCCGACCTGAGCGTTTATAAAAATAATACGCTAGCCTCTCCTTTTTTGAATTGGTCTTTGGCAAAAGATGTTTTCATCCAGCCGGAGTATTACCAAAACATAATCCGTGTTTACGACGGACTTATTTCAGATCCTCCGGATATAATCAGAGATGAAAAGGACCATTTAAAACCGTTCCTGCAGCGGATTCCTGCCCTCAGGGAGATATATGTCCGTGACGGAATATATTATACAAAAACCAAACCTAGCAGCTGATTTTCTTTATCCTCTGCGCGTGACGGCCACCTTCGAAAGGAGCTTTCAGGAAGGTATCAAGGATTTTTTCGGCCTCTTCAAACGCTACGAACCGGGCAGGTATACATACGACATTAGCGTCGTTATGGCGACGGGCCAGCGAGGCTAGTTCCTCGTTCCAGCAAATCGCCGCTCTTATGCCCTGATGTTTGTTCGCCGTGATAGCCACTCCGTTAGCACTACCGCAGATCAATATCCCGAAAACATACTCCTTCTGCTCCACAGCGAGCGACACCGGATGGGCAAAGTCTGCATAGTCTGCAGAATCCGGACTGTACGTACCGAAGTCCTTATATACAACGGCCTCGTCAGTCAACCATTTCTTTAGTCGCTCCTTATACTCGAACCCGGCGTGATCACTCCCTATGGCAATTTTCATGGCGTAGCGGATGATTGTTCTTTAAGTAATTCCTCCGCTTCTTCCTTGGCCATCCTTTTTGCCACCGACGACGATATGAGGATACTGATTTCAAACAACAAATAAAGAGGAATGGTAATTAGCATCTGACTTAGAGGATCCGGAGGTGTAACTATCGCAGCAACGATCAAAATTATAATGATCGAGTGCTTCCTGTATGTCCGCAGGAATTGTGGTGTTACGATACCGACTTTCGTCAGAAAATAGATAACAACGGGTAACTGAAACAGGAGCCCGGAGCCGAAAACAAGCATCACAACCGTGGATACATAGGATGTTATGTCAAACTCATTGACAACCATATCGCTGATACTGTACGTGGCCAGGAAGTAGACCATCCACGGAGCGATGACATAGTAACCGAACATGACGCCGAAGAAAAACAAGATCGAGATAGCGGCTACAGCTCCCCGTGAGTATTTCCTTTCCTTCACCTGAAGACCGGGCTTGACAAACCTCCAGATCTCCCATGCGACATAAGGAAACGCGATCATCAGGCCGATAATAAACGAAGCCATGATGTGCATCGTGAATTGGCCGGTCATATTCCGGCTCTGCACCTTGAAAGGTATGTCCGTGATACACAGACCTTCGTAATTAAGCAGGTTTCCCAGCTTGCACAAGGCTTTGAAAGTGGGGAAGTTGGTCTTTGCCGGAGCGAACACTATGTTTTCGAAAACCCACTTGGCGCTGAGGAAAGCACCTATTGTAAACACCACAACAGCAATCAATGAACGGATAAGGTGCCAGCGCAACTCTTCCAGGTGGTCGAGGAAACTCATCTCCTTCTCTTCAATCGGCTCTTGATCCAGCGGCATGTCTATGAATTTTTTTTTGCACTTATACGCTATTGACGAACTAAACTACGGATCTAATAAAGGGGAAATTTCAGCATAAAACGATTAACCTTTCTTTTTACCGCCTTCAGGTGTTTTGTATCCTCGGGTTTTTGCAACGCCTCATCGATAAGTTCGACCACTTTTTCCACGTCCTTTTCCTTCAGCCCGCGTGTTGTTATCGCCGGTGTTCCAATTCTCATTCCGGAGGTAATCATGGGAGATTGTGTGTCAAAAGGGACCATGTTCTTGTTAATCGTGATATCTGCCTGGATCAGCCCTTCTTCCGCCTGCTTTCCTGTTAATTTTTTCGAACGAAGATCGATCAGCATAAGGTGGTTGTCGGTACCACCGGAGATAATCTTGTATCCCTTATCAAGGAAAGACTGCGCCATCGCCTTGGCATTTTTCGATACCTGGAGAATGTATTCCATGTAGTCGTCGGACAAGGCTTCCATAAATGATACTGCTTTCGCTGCAATGACGTGCTCCAGGGGTCCACCCTGTGTGCCGGGAAACACACCCGAATCAAGGAGAGAAGTTATTTTTCTCAACTCACCCTTTGGTGTTTTCAGGCCCCAGGGGTTATCGAAATTCTTACCAACCATGATCATCCCGCCGCGCGGCCCGCGAAGGGTTTTATGAGTAGTAGTTGTGACAATATGACAATGTTCCATAGGATCAGTCAGAAGCCCCCTTGCGATGAGTCCGGCCGGGTGAGAAATATCGGCAAGAAGCAAAGCTCCCACACTGTCGGCGGCTTCCCTGAGTTTTTTATAATCCCAATCGCGACTATAGGCTGAGGCCCCACAAATGATCATTTTTGGTTTTTCACGCTGGGCTGTTTCGATTACTTTATCAAAGTCGATCAACCCCGTTGCTTCCTCCACTCCGTAGAAAGAGGGCTGATATAGTTTACCGGAAAAGTTAACCGGCGAACCATGAGTCAAATGGCCGCCATGCGACAAATCAAATCCCAGAATTTTATCACCAGGTTTCAGGCATGCCAGCATTACTGCGGCGTTTGCCTGGGCACCGGAATGGGGCTGTACGTTAGCCCATTCGGCTCCGAAAAGTTCTTTTGCCCGGTCAATGGCAAGTTGTTCGACTTCATCCACAACCTCACAACCCCCGTAATAACGTTTACCTGGAAGTCCTTCGGCGTATTTGTTTGTCAGGACAGAACCCTGAGCTTTCATTACCTGTAATGATGTGAAATTTTCAGAGGCAATCAGCTCAATACCGCCTTCCTGACGTTGTTTTTCTTTCTCAATGAGATCAAAAATAGCCTTGTCGCGTTTCATGTTGTGGTGAGTGTTTTAAGAAGGGTCAAAAATAAGGTTGCGCATGGAGAACGCAAATTTGTTTCTGCTATTCCTGAGGTTTTTGAACTGAATGACGGATAATACTATCAATCGGAAGCATCTCTTCTGTTACAGCCTGTTATTAGTTTCTTCAGGTATTGATGAGCGGTTTCCGTAAGGCCGATCAACGTAAAATAAAACCTGTTTCATTACGCGGATTCTGCAATAAACCATAATCGCATACCGCGGCTACCATGACCCGCTACTTCCGCCACCACCGAAACTTCCGCCACCGCCGGAAAATCCGCCGCCACCGCCGCCGCCCGAAGACCAGCCACCACCAGACCATCCGGAACCAGACGACCAGCCGCCTCCTTGCCTGGTGTTACCCATCCCCTTGGCCATTTTCTGACCCCAATTGGTTTTACCAACAAAAAATTTAACCACTGGAAAGCCCACGACATACGTGGCTAGGAGCGTCAAAGCCCCCGTCTCACCCAATACGACCATGGGAAAAATTGCATAAAAAGGGATCAGGAATGCATAGAGAAACCAGCCTCCACATCCCGGTACAAACAGGCCCACAAAAGTAAAAACCCCTAAAATAAAAAATACGAATGCTCCGATTAACAGACGTTCCTTCCATCCCAAATCCGCTGAACCGGGATCCGAATCGGCTGATGTATATTCGCCCCCTATAGCAGCGATCATGGCATCGACACCCGCCTTGACTCCACCATCATAATCATCTTCCCTGAATTGTGGCGCGATCTCGTTCCGTATAATCCGGCTGGTCAGAGCGTCGGTCAGAACCCCTTCCAATCCATACCCGACTTCTATCCGGAGTTTGTGATCATCGACCGAGATCAGCAAGAGCGCTCCGTTATCCTTGTCTTTCTGTCCAAGTTTCCACTTTTCGGCTACACGCAGTGCATATTCCTCGATGTTCTCTCCTTCAAGGGATGACACGGTGAGAATAGCGATTTGGTTCGACGTTGAGTCTTCATAGATCCTGAGCTGATTTTCCAACAAATCGACCGTGGGCTGAGACAATACTTTTGCTTCATCGTGAACATGTAGTCCCCATAATTCCGGCAGGGATTTCTGTTGGGCGAATGCAAAACAAGAAATAAAAGTCAGGGCAACCGCGAACATCCAGTTGCAGATCGCGGAATGTCTGCGGCCGCGATAACTATCTCCGTTTTTCTTTAGATCAGGCATGCGTTTCTTACGTATCATTACCAGGAATCACTTGAACCACCTCCACCGAATCCTCCTCCACCGCCGAAGTCGCCGCCGGAATCCCAGGAACCGGAACTACCACCAAATCCCCCCATCGGCCCAACCCAGCCGCCACCGGACGACCAATAACCACCGCCGCCTTTTCCGCCTCTCCCACGCCGCGATGCGATGATGAAAATAATAATCAGAATAACGATGGTAGCAAGAGGCGAACGCCTTGATGACTTTTTTCTTTGCGGAGGATCGTCATTTTTATATTCTCCCTTAATCGCCTGAATGATAGCTGCCACTCCCGCTTTAACACCTTCGTCGTATTGACCTTGCCGAAAATACGGTGCGATCTCATTCCTGTTGATCCTGCTTGACAACGCGTCTGTTAACGTTCCTTCAAGACCGTAACCGGATTCAATTCTTACTTTGCGGTCATCGATTGCTATCAGTAGCAACACGCCGTTGTCCTTGTCTTTCTGACCAAGTCCCCAGGCTTCGGCGACCTTAAGGGAATATTCCTCCAGCGGTTCGCCCTGCAGTGATCGAATAATTAATACAGCAATCTGATTACTGGTTGAATCCCGTTCCGCCTTGACGACCGACTCCAACAAAGCTTTTGTCTGTCCGGAAAGTACATTTGCTTCATCGTGGATCCAGACACCGGCATGCTCAGGAACAGCTAGTTGTCCCCACACGGAAATGCTGATGAGAACGAACAACAGAAGAAGGTGGTACTTCATTCGAAAAGCTCTACTGGATATTTCCTCATTACTACCGGGCGTGATCTCAGCCATGTTAATCAATTCTTAAATCGTCCGTCAGTTCGTTGATATCGTCATCCGTTTTATGAAATCCTTTTTCCAGTAGTATTTCGCCGCATCGCTTTATCCCGGCCTCCAGTCCTTCGACAATTTTTCCAGCCCTGATTTGAATTACCAGTTCGGCGACAATTTTGTCCCACTGCTTCTGTTCGACCACCTTGCTTATTCCACGATCTGCCATGACCATTACTTCGTGTTCAAAAAAAGAAATGAAGATCATTATTCCCGTGCGGAAACGTGTGTTAAACACTTCCTCCTCCAGAAACGCATTCTCCGCCCGTTGCCTGGTTGCCTGGTCTAGGTAACTCTGGCTGACAAGCAGCCGTCTCGCATGCTCCGAAAAATATGGAATTACACCTCCCAGCACACCGCCGACTGTCACAACAAAAAATATAAAAACCGGGTCATAGACTAATGTGTTACCGGCTTGCGTGAAGACATACCGGTCGAGAATGATCATCAGGATAAAAGCAATCGATGCCCCCAGCAGACTTCCCTTGTAATTGGCGATGAGGTATCGCCCACTGCGCTCCACGATGACCGGAACTATTTCGCCGGAGATCTTATCTTCTGCTTCTTTAACTGCATTCTTGATCCGCTGAAGATCCGAATCAGAAAATCTTTCCTTTATATTCATAACATTCCTATAAGCGTGATCATAGTTGTCAGGCACTCCCTATGCGATCCGTCCTCGCCTGCCGATGAAATCCATCGCGTAAAATCCGGATATAATATTCCAAGCATTCCTTTTTTGTTGAATCAAATCCCCGGACTACACTGTTTCAAATATAACTGAATAGTGTTTTCAAGGCCATAATACAGGGCGTCGCAGATGAGTGCATGACCGATAGATACCTCATCCAGGCCCCGGATATTTTGAACTAAAAACCGGAGGTTAACCAGGTCGAGGTCATGGCCCGCATTTATGCCAATCCCTGCGGCTGCGGCAACCCGCGCACACTCCACATACGGCCGTACAGCCAGTTCCCTGTTTGTGTGGTACTGATGGGCGTATGGCTCTGTGTAAAGTTCAATCCGGTCCGCTCCGATTTTAGCGGCGCCTTCCACCATTCTGGGATCCGGATCCACAAATACGGACACCCGCGTGCGAAGAGCTTTAAGATCGCTGACGATTTCTGTCAGCATTGCCGCATGCTTGATCGTATCCCACCCTGCGTTTGACGTAACTGCATCGGGGGGATCGGGGACCAGGGTTGCCTGTGCCGGTTTCGCCTCACGGATAATCTCCATATAACGGCTATCCGGATAGCCTTCAATGTTAAATTCTGTCTTAACCACATGCTTTAACGCCATCACATCGCTATAGCGAATGTGCCTTTCATCCGGGCGGGGGTGAACTGTTATTCCCTGTGCTCCAAACCGCTCACAGTCAATCGCCGTCTTGACGACATCCGGATTATTTCCTCCCCGCGCATTCCGGAGTGTGGCAATTTTATTAATATTGACGCTAAGACGAGTCATGCTCTGACCTTATATTAAGTGTTTATTATCTGGCAAGCGTAATCAACCAAATGAACTATTTATTCGTTTCGAATTTACATCAATAGAAATTCATATGAGCCTAAAACAACAAATTGATAGTGATATTAAAAAGGCAATGTTAGCCAAAAACAAAGAGGAACTGGAGGCACTGCGAAGCATTAAGTCACTTATTTTACTGGCCGAAACCGACAAGGGTGCGGCATCGGAAATTTCAAGCGACACAGAGAACAAATTGTTGGTGAAAGCGGCAAAACAGCGAAAGGAATCAGCTGATATTTTTCAACAGCAAAATCGCAAAGATCTCGCCGATAAAGAGTTGTTTCAGCTGGGTATAATAAACCGGTATTTGCCGAAGCAACTTTCTGTGGAGGAAATTGAAAGTACTGTACGCGGGTTGATCGCTGAATTAAATGCAAAGGGCCCGCAGGATATGGGAAGAGTTATGGGCGCCGCAACAAAAGCGCTCTCCGGAGCGGCAGATGGCAAAGTGATTTCCGAAATTGTTAAACGAATACTTGCTGCTTGAACTGGATTGATCTTGTTCTTGTCCTTTTTTTATTACTCGGGATCTTCCACGGTTATAAGGCGGGGTTCTTGCTGGAACTTTTTGCCCTTATTGCGGTTGTACTTGGCGTTATTGGAGGGTTCAAGCTTATGGGGTGGGCGATGGTTCTGCTTGCCGGCCGATTCGAGATCGACAAGAAAATCCTGCCATACGTCGCTTTTGCGGCAGTATTCTTAATTATTGTTCTTATTGTAAACCTGCTGGGTAAACTATTAAAGGCCTCTGTAGACCGGACTTTTCTGGGTAGTATTGATCAGCTGGCAGGTGGTTTTCTGGCCCTTGTCAGGACAGCATTTATGTTAAGTATCGTGATTTGGATCATCGACTCCCTCGATATAAAATATTTCTCCCGCCAATCGGATGACTCCTGGTTATATCATGCGCTGGCGCGATTTGCCCCTAAGCTGACTGATTGGCTTGGCGAAATATTACCTGTTTTTAAGGATGTTTTTTAGCCGGTGGCGGCTGAAAAAGTTTTCGTTCTCATTATTTTTTTTCTTTACTTATCCTCGATAATTAGCAGCATGGCACTATCAGTTAAAGAAGAGAATGGTTTTCGATACGTGGAAGAAGGTGAAGGCCCGGTTCTGTTGTTATTGCATGGATTGTTCGGCGCGCTGAGTAACTGGGAGGGAGTTGTAAACCGTTTTTCCCGGAATTACCGGGTGATCATTCCCATGTTACCCATTTACGAAATGCCCGTTCGCGAGGCTGGGCTTGACGGCTTGAGAAAATTTTTGGAAGATTTTGTGGCCTTAAAAAAACTAGACGATATTATTCTGATCGGAAATAGTCTGGGGGGCCATATTGCGCTGATCTATACCCTGAAAAACGGAAGTAAGGTCAAAAAACTGATTTTAACAGGGAGTTCCGGCCTATTCGAAGATTCGATGGGTGGCTCCTACCCCAAAAGAGGAAATTATCAGTACATCAAAGAACGCGTATCCTACACGTTCTACGATCCTGAAGTTGCTACCAAGGAATTGATCGACGAGGTATTTGAGATCACCAACAGTATTCCGAAGTGTTTGCGAATCGTAGCTATCGCCAAATCCGCGCAGCGAAATAATTTAGCCGAGGAAATTCCTAATATTGAAATTCCTACGTTATTGGTATGGGGGTTGAATGATACGATTACGCCACCTTTGGTCGCGCATGAGTTCAATCGGCTCATTCCAAATTCGGAATTGAAATTTATAGATTTTTGCTGCCATGCTCCGATGATGGAGCACCCTGAGAAGTTCAATGAACTTGTAGAAGAATTCCTCGGTTAAGGTTTAAAACCTAAAGAAACGCCACAGCATTTTATATAGAATGATTGCAGAAGACCTCATAAACCATATGATTCCTCCCCTGAAAGGAACGGATGACGCCCACAAGGCAATAGTGTGGATGGAGGAATTCCGTTGCAATTATATGCCGGTAGTGGAAGATGGTAAATTACTGGGTTTCATCTCGGAAGAGATTATTCTGGAGACAAATGAAATTGAGAAGTCTGTTCGCGATTTTAATCTCATCGGCCAAAACTGTTATGTTCAGCTGGACACTCATTTTTACGATATCCTGAAAGTCGCTGCCGACAATAAACTCCAGGTCGTTGCTGTACTTAACGAAGATCAAAGTTATTGTGGTTTAATAACGGTTCAGGACACTCTTACTTCTTTTGCGCAGACGGCAGCCGTTCAATTGCCGGGTGGTATACTTGTGCTTTCTATGAATCATGTCGATTACTCTCTGTCTGAAATCAGCCGGTTGATAGAGGAAAATCACGCAAAGGTACTGAGTAGCATCGTAAAGGAGGATCCTCTTGACCCCGCGAAGTTAAGATTAACCTTAAAGATCAATCAGGTCGATTTATTCCGTATTGTGGCAACGTTGGAGCGTTTCGGATATAAAGTCATTGGCCGCTACCAGGAAACCAAACCAGCAGGTGATGGAAAGGAACGCATAGACATGTTGTTAAGATACCTTGACATTTAATTGCCACAGTTCTTTTGTCCGTTTCTGTTAGCTGCCTATCTTTATTGTAGATTCGGGTAAACTGGCTTAAACCGAACTTACAAAAAGCCCTCTTCATGAGAATTGCTGTACATGGGAAAGAATTTAACCGCGTGTCGGCACCGTTCATTTCTCACGTTTTCGAAGTTCTCGCCAGTCAGAAGGCCGAATTGCTCGTCTCATCAAAATTCAGCCGATACCTCAAAAAACCATTGTTCAAACCGGATTTCCAGGTTTACGAACCTGGGAGCGATTTACACGGCGTTCAGCTCTTTATCAGTGTTGGCGGCGACGGTACATTGCTCGAATCCGTAACCCATATCGGAAAATCGGAGATCCCCATACTGGGTATCAACACAGGCCGTTTGGGATTCCTGGCGACCATCAGCAAGGAGGAAACGGAAAAAGCTCTTATTCACCTCTTCGAGGGTGCTTTTACGCTAGACAAACGATCTGTCCTGAGGCTTGAGACCAACAAGGAAATCTTCGGCCCGTTGAATTTCGCTCTGAATGATTTCACCCTGATGAAGAAAGACTCGTCTGCCATGATCACGATCCATACTTATATCGATGGGGAATTCCTGAATTCCTACTGGGCTGACGGTATTATTGTGGCAACTCCAACCGGGTCGACCGGTTATTCTCTCAGCTGCGGCGGTCCGTTGATCTTTCCCCGGTCGGGAAATTTTGTGATTACACCTGTTAGTCCTCATAATCTGACGGTCCGTCCGATTGTGGTCGCAGATTCGTCGGAGATAACGTTTCAGGTGGAGGGAAGGAGTAAACGTTTCCTGGTATCCCTTGACTCACGAATGTCGTCAGTGGATTCCACTATAAAGCTGAAAGTAAAAAAGGCTGAATTTAAGGTGAATCTTGTGCAATTGGAGAGCAACCAGTACTTCAAGACGTTGCGGCAAAAGTTGAATTGGGGTTTAGATATCCGAAATTGAAATTTTTGTTACCTTTGTAGTCCTTTGACTATTAATTACTTTACCACCTAGATGAGAAAGCTTCTTTACTTTTCGCTGGCCGTCTTCCTTCTCACATTTGCATTTGATTCTGATGCCCAAATCAATCGGAAAGGCATCAAAAAGAACAACAAACGTATTTCCAGTTATCGGGGCAGAAAAAGCTGGTTCGGTAAGGAGAAACGATACGATATGCTTGGCTTTTCGGTTAATGCGCTGAATTATTACGGCGATTTATCTCCCCGCCCAAGTCGTTTCAGCACCGATATTTCGTTTACGAGGCCTGCCGTAGGTCTTGTCTTTTCCCACCGGTTCGGACCGCGATACGCCGTGACCGGGTCATTTATGTACGGAACGCTGAGAGGGGGTGATGCGGAATCTGCCGACCAGGGTGATTCCTCGAATGGTGTTTTTCGCTACCAGCGCAATTTGTCATTTAGAAACCGAATCAAAGAACTTTCGGTAGTCGCCAGCCTGGATTTGTTCCAGAATTCGGCCACATATATCAGTCGGGTCAAATGGACACCGTATGCTTTTGCAGGTGTTTCAGCGCTGCTTCACAATCCTCAGGCACTGGCTCCCGCCCAGGATATGAATGGAAATCCCCTTCCCGAAGCCGGTCAATGGATAGACCTGCAGCCACTGGGTACCGAGGGTCAGAATGCACAGTTATTAGAGACCGATGCCAACTACGGTATTAAACCGTATAAAAAACTCCAGGTTGCTATACCATTCGGACTTGGTGTACGTTTTAGATTGAACGAGGTCCTGGATTTTTCGACGGAAATCGGCTTCAGGTATTTATTTACAGACTATATCGACGATGTGAGCAGGAACTATGTGGATCTTGGTGTGTTCGGAAGCGACGAATTGGCAAAAGTATTGTCCTATCGCTCATCTGAAGTAGTAGCTGTGCCAACCGAAACATATACCGGACGGGATGGTCAGACTTACGATGTCGTTGCGGGATATGGAAGTGAACATCCGAGCAACGTAAGAGGTAATGAAGATGACCGCGACATTTTTATGGTCACCACATTTAAGATCACATACATACTTGGAAAATCATTCCACCGGGCCAAATTCAGGTAATGGTTTCAGGGTTTAAAAAATTCTTTCTTTCGGCCTTTCTATTGGTATTTTGTACTGCAACACTGGTTGCCCAGCGTTCTGAGGTGGGTTTCGGGCTTGGAACCTGGAACTATACCGGGGATCTTGTCAGGACGTACAACTTTAAATACTCAAAACCCGCAGCGACCGTTTTTTATCGTTCAAACCTTAGCAAAGTTGTCAGCTTCAGGACAGCTATTACTGCGGGAAAAATAGGGGCCTCGGAAAAACCCATCGATCCGGCGGCTTCCCTGAGAGATGCCTCGTTCGACCTCTTCCTAATGGAGGCTTCTATGGCGATGGAATACCATTTCATGAACTGGCGGGAAACAAAACGGTTTGTGCGGTTCACCCCCTACCTTTTTGGCGGAATCGCCCTGTTCGGGATATCCGGTGATATTGAAAAACGAAATGAATACAGCAATATTCAGGCGTCCATACCATTCGGAGGCGGGATCAAATACGTGTACAACCCGAAATGGTACTTTTCCCTTGAATTCGGTGTAAGAAAAACATTCTTCGACTACCTGGACAACATCTCTGCCGGCGATGTGCGAAACAAGAATTATCAATATGGTAATCCTAACGACAATGACAACTACTACTTCATCGGCGTTAGTCTTACCCGGACGTTTTATTCCATTCCCTGCCCCACCAATCCCTATAAGTAATTTACAGTGCGCAGTTTAACACACGGCGACAACCGCGAATAACCAATACTTTTGCTAATTTTGGAACCTTGTGGCTTCTTACAAAGAACATATCGACTTTAACAATTTGCCGAAGCATATCGCCGTCATCATGGACGGTAACGGGCGGTGGGCAAAGAAAAAGGGCGCCTTGCGTATTTTTGGCCACCGGAATGCCGTCGAGGCGGTACGCGACGTCACCGAAGGGTGTGGTGAGTTAGGGATCAAGTATTTGACCCTCTACGCCTTCTCAACCGAGAACTGGAGTCGTCCGAAGGCCGAGATCGATGGCCTGATGGAATTGCTGGTAAATACCCTAAAACAGGAAATCAAGAGGCTTACCGAGAATCAGGTAAAACTGATCACAATTGGTGAAACGTCCCATTTGCCCACGGAATGTCAGAAAAATCTTGCCTGGGCGATCGACCAGACAAAGAACAATACAGGTCTGACTCTCATTCTCGCACTCAGCTACAGCGGTCGTTGGGAGATCGTAAGGGCCGTAAAAGCACTTGTGGCAGGGGTACAGGAGGGGAAGGTCAAGGTGGAGGATATAAATGAAAAGGTTTTTGAAAACTATTTACAGACTTCCGGCATCCCAGATCCGGAACTTCTTATCCGTACGAGCGGCGAATTAAGGATAAGCAATTTCCTGTTGTGGCAAATCGCCTATACGGAACTTTACATCACACCCACACTTTGGCCCGATTTCCGAAAGGAGCATCTTTACGAAGCTATTTGGTCATACCAGCAGCGCGAACGAAGGTTTGGAAAAACGAGTGAACAATTGAACCCGGTAAGTTGATGAAGCGAGTTTTATTTTTGGTAATTCTTTTAAGTGTTGCTGTTGAAGGCTGGGCTCAGTTCAGAAAGGGGCGTGGTGACAAAACCCCTGTACCCACTGAAAACAACCTGAATTATAACAATCCCGCGGAATACACAATTGCCGGAATTGAAGTGACAGGACTGAATATTCTGGACAAGAACGCGATGGTGTCCCTCACCGGACTCAAAGTCGGCGATAAAATTAGAATTCCCGGAGACGGTATTTCCAATGCCATCCGAAACTTATGGAAACACGGGCTGGTAGGTGATGTTACCATTAAAGTGGACCGGATCGAGGGAGGTGATGTTTACCTGAACATTGCCCTGTCCGAAAGGCCGCGGTTAACAGGCTTTTACTTCGCCGGAATTTCAAAATCACAGGAAACGGGGTTGAAAGATGACCTCAAGCTTATCCGCGGGAAAATCGTTAATGATGCGATGGTGCGTAATACTGAACTCGCCGTAAAAAAATATTTTGTTAAGAAGGGCTTTCTGAATACTGAAGTGAAAATTCTGCAGCAAAAGGACACGCTAAACAGAGACGGTATAAAGCTTAAGATCACCGTAAATCCCAAATCGAAAGTCAAGATCAACAAGATCTCATTCGAAGGGAATAACAGTATTGCCGATGCAAAGCTGAAGAAAAAAATGAAAAAGACCCATGAGCGGGCGAGGATATCATTACACCGCACGTTGCTGAAGGAAATTTTTACAATAAGACCTAAAGAGTTTTTTGATTCCAGCTATACCGTTAGCAAAAAGCAGTTGCTTGAATTTCTTCAGGACAATTTCAAGCCCAATATTTTTGCAAGCTCCAAATTTATAAAAAGCGACTACGAAGACGACAAGAAAAAAATAATAGCCTTTTACAATACTCAGGGGTACCGGGATGCGGAAATTATCTCCGACACCGTTTATTCGCACAACAGCAATACGATCAATGTAGACTTTAAAATATCCGAGGGCCCTAAATATTACTTCCGGAATATTATCTGGACAGGTAATTATATCTATACGGATAAGCAGTTAAGTGCTGTTCTTGCCATCAACAAGGGCGACGTCTACAATATGGAACAGATGCAGAAAAAAATTCAATTCAATCCCAAGGGTCTTGATATAAATGGCTTATACATGGATGACGGATATTTATTTTTCCAGATCAACCCAGTAGAGGTAGCGGTTGCCGGCGATTCAATAGATGTCGAAATGCGGATCTTTGAAGGAGAGCAAGCGACGATCAATGAAGTGACCATTTCCGGCAACGACCGTACCAGTGATCACGTGATCCGGAGAGAGCTTAGCACTGTTCCGGGGCAAAAATTCAGACGCTCCGATATTATCCGTACGCAACAAAGATTGGGGCAACTGGGATATTTTGCGCCCGACAAGATAGGGCAGCAATTATCGCCTAACGCGGCGAACGGAACGGTAGATATCGAGTGGCAGGTAGAAGAGCAATCCAATGACCAGGTAGAACTTTCAGGTGGCTGGGGAGGATATTATGGATTCGTGGGAACCCTCGGACTTACATTCAATAATTTCTCGCTTCGAAATATTCCTAATCTGAAAAGTTGGAAGCCGTTACCGGTGGGTGATGGACAAAAACTGTCCCTTCGTATGCAGGCAAATGGCCGGTCATTCCAGAGTTACAGTTTCTCCTTTACCGAGCCATGGATGGGTGGTCGCAAGCCGCACTCCTTCAGCGTGAGTTATGTAAGGTCATTGTCGCGTTATGCCGGCGCCGGCGCAACCAGCTACAATGATCTTAACTCCATGCTAAAGGCTGATAATTTTTCAATCGGCCTGGGCCGCATGCTGGAGTGGCCTGACAACTATTTTTCACTGACGAACTCCCTTGGTTATGCGATTTATTCGCTAAGAAATATTGACTATGGCCTGGGTTGTACAAACTGCTCGTCGAATGCGATAACCTTCAACACAACCCTGTCCAGAAACAGTATCGATAATCAGATGTATCCTTCCCAGGGTTCATCGGTATCGCTGAGCCTCAGCCTAACACCTCCGTACTCGTCATTTAACAATATCGACTATACAACTGCATCAGCGGAACAAAAGAACAAATGGCAGGAGTATCACAAATGGATGTTCGACGCCAAATATTATTTGCCATTGGATAACAAGAAAAAACTGGTACTGGAAGCCAAAGTCCATTTCGGGTTTATCGGGGCGTACAACAAGGACAAAACCGGAATCGGGCCCTTTGAAAGATTTGTGCTGGGTGGTAGCGGTCTGGCCGGAGGTTTCAACTCCTTCGTACTCGGAAAAGAAATTATCGGACTCCGCGGATACCAGGATAACCAAATTACTCCTCCTACTTATGCGGCCGGAAACAGCACCTCGCAAACCGGTGGCGTCGTATACGAGAAATTGGGGGTAGAACTGAGGTATCCGGTAACGACAGGGAACGCCGCGACCATCTACGGTCTCATCTTTACGGAAGCTGGTAATAACTGGGGCAATTATGAAGACTTCAATCCGTTTAAGATGTATAAGGCCGCCGGAGTGGGGGCAAGAATATTTATGCCTGCGTTCGGTCTGATCGGCCTTAACTGGGCGTACGGTTTCGACCCCGTTCCGTTAGGCAGCAACAGGTCTGTGAGTGGCTCTCAGTTCCATTTTACAATTGGTCAGCAAATCAGATAGCATGCGCCGGTATTTAATTACAATTTTTTTTCTCATTTTCGGCCTGAATTTTGTCAATGCTCAGCGGTTCGGGTATATAGACACTGATTTTATCCTTAACAAAATGCCGGACTACAAAAAGGCACAGGATGAGATAAATCAGCTTTCTGAAGCCTGGGAAAAGGAAATTCAGGAAAGTAAAAAGAAAATTGATGGTATGTACAGTTCTTTACAGGCCGAACAGGTGCTGTTGACCGAGGAGATGAAAAAAGAACGTTTGGAAGCCATTCAGAAAAAAGAAGTAGAGTTAAAGGAGTATCAGAAAAAGATTTTTGGTTTTGGCGGACTCTTCTTCCTGAAGAAGCAGGAGTTGATAAAGCCGATCCAGGACAAAGTTTGGGACGCTGTCGACAAAGTTTGTAAGGAAAATAACCTGGCAATAATGTTCGACAAAGCAGGAGAACTTGTCATGATCTATACTGACCCCAGGCACGATTATACTGATTTTGTGTTGGACCAACTGGGTTTCGGAGACCCAAATGATAAGATAAAAAACTAAATTGAATTATTGTGATGAGAAAACTCGTTTTACTATTGGTGTTGGGATTAGGAACCTTCGTTTCCCAGGCACAGACCGCATCAGTGAAAGTAGGTTACGCTGATGTTGACTATATTTTTAGTCAATTACCGGAAGCGAAAGCAATTGACGCGGAATTAAAGTCAACACAAACACAGCTGAAAAATCAGATCGATGCTAAATATCAGGATTTTCAAAAGAAATTAGCTGACTACAATGCTAATCTCAATACCATGCTGGATGCTGTTAAAGCCAATACCGAGCGTGAACTCCAGCAAATGCAGCAGAACATTGAAAAACTTCAGGCTGATGCCCAGACAACTATTCAGACCAAACAGAGTCAGTTGATGGACCCTGTTTACAAAAAAGTTGGTAAGGGTATTGAAGACGTGGCGAAAGAAAATGGTTTCACTTTTATTCTGAACCAACAAATCGGGGGACTTGATGTAATTCTTTACGGAGACGAAAAAATGGATATTTCCGACCTCGTCCTGAAGAAGTTGGGTGTTACTCCAAAACCTCCAACCACGCCCGCACAACCCAAGTAAAAAAATACCGAGAAACACAAAAACCCTCCCGGATGATTCCTCGGGAGGGTTTTTTTGTTCAGTCTCGTAAACGGTTTTTTAAATTTTTTAACGCATGATCAAACCTCCATCCCTTCGGCCAGGCAGTAAGGTGGGAATTGTTGCTGCAGGCAAAAAAATGTCTCGCGAGGACATAATGGCCGCGGAAGAAATTCTGACCTCATGGGGTTTGTCAGTGGTAGAAGCGCCGATGCTTTTTAGCGATTCACATCCCTACCTGGCAGGTAGCGACGGTGAACGCCTGCACGACATTCAATCAATGCTCGATTCTGAAGAAATCGAGGCTGTAATTTGTGCAAGAGGCGGCTATGGAACAACCCGGATAATAGATAAAGTATCATTACAGGCTTTTCTTGCGCGCCCGAAATGGGTAGTGGGATTTAGCGATGTGACAGCCCTTCATTTGAAGATCTTCAATGCCGGCGTTGAAAGCATCCACGGCATCATGCCTATTCTTTTTTCAAGGCCGGAATCGGGATCGTCCATCGAAAGTTTAAAACAGATTCTGTTCGGCACAGATGTATCAATTCACACAACTCCCTGTTCTGCTAACCGACCGGGGACGACGTCAGCAACGATCGTTGGTGGGAATCTATCCCTTATTGTCGATTCCCTTGGTACCCAAACAGAGCCTGATTTAGGTGATAAAATTTTAGTGATCGAGGAAGTTGATGAATACATCTACAAGATAGACCGGATGCTTACTCAATTAAACCGTGCGGGCAAGCTGGATAAACTAGCTGGTCTTGTTGTTGGTCACATCACAGACCTGAAAGATTCCTCCCCGGGATTTGGTCGTACGGTGGAAGAAATCATTCTGGAAAAGGTCAACGATTTCGCATACCCAGTTGCCTTTGGTTTCCCCATCGGCCATGCTAACCCTAACCTGGCCTGGAGGCACGGTTCAACAATGACTCTCCACGTCGAACCATCCGGAAGTCATTTGTACCCCGGAACAAAATTAGTCTAACGCGCTAACGAACGGGCCGCTACAAACGCAGTTGACCAGGCAGCCTGGAAATTAAAGCCACCGGTTTCACCGTCAATATTCAAAACTTCCCCGGCGAAGGACAGGTTTTTTACAACCTTGCTCTCCATTGTTTCAAGATTCACTTCCTTCAGATCAACTCCACCACAGGTCACAAATTCCTCCTTGAAAGTTGTCTTGCCTTTCATGCGAAACGGGCAGCGGATAAGATTTTCAATCAGTTTATTCAGACTTTTCTGTGACAGTTCCTGCCATACTTTCGATTCCTCAATTTCGGCCAGCTCGCACAGGCGTTGCCACAACCGTTGCGGAAGCTGGAACATCGGGTTGGTAAAAATTTTCTGTTTTCCTTTTTTCCTCTTATGTTCTACAAGCGAAAGGCGGAACGCTTCTTCTTTCACCGGACCGACCCAACTTATAAGGACATCAAACGTGTAGTTTAATTGATGAAGGTATTCCGCCGCCCACGCCGAAAGTCTGATGGTGGCCGGGCCGCTTATTCCCCAGTGCGTAATAAGGACAGGACCGGTCTGCGAATATTTTGTACCCGCAATCTTAATTTCCGCGTTCGCCACGGCTACTCCCATTAAATCCTTGAAATTACTTTCGCTGTCGTTAAACGTAAACAATGAGGGAACGGGCTCGATAATAGTATGCCCCAATCTTTTGATCCAGTCATAAAAATGCCCGTTTACGTTTCCACCCACAGCCACCAGGACTTTAGGGGAGCGAAAAGTATTGCCCTGCTCCGTTTCAACGATAAACTGCGGACCATCTACCCGCACATCAACATTTCCAACACCAGTCCTGATATCGATTTGCAACTCGCCGGCTGCCTTCATAAAACATTGGATGATCGTTTCCGAACGATCGCTAAGGGGAAAAATCCTGCCATCACTTTCTGCCTTTAGCTCTACCCCTCTCGCTGCAAACCAATCGACAACATGCTGTGCATGATACATTTTAAAAATTGTCTTCAGGGCTTTTTCCCCTCTTGGATAATGGTGGGCCAGCTCAAACGGATTAAAACAATGGTTTGTCACGTTGCAGCGACCCCCGCCGGAAATTCTTACTTTCGACAACAACTTTGAAGATTTCTCCAGTATTAACACCTTCAGCCCCGGTTTCATCTCAGCCGCCTGAATGGCTCCGAAGAAACCAGCTGCACCTCCCCCGATAACTATCAAATCAAATTCCATGGATGTTTCCCAACGTGAAAGTTACATCAAGTTTTTGGCAACGACTCCGGGAATGTGTTGAAAAAACGTTTTATTCTGGCGCATTTTAATTCATTTACTAGTCATCTTTGCAACGCATGGAGTTTTTTCAAAAGTACTGGATATTTGGTTTGGGTTTTTTTGCACAGTCGTTATTTGGCGCACGTCTGATCGTTCAATGGTTCCATTCTGAACGAGAAGGCAAGGTTGTATCACCGACCATTTTCTGGCAGTTAAGCCTCGTCGCTTCCTTTTTGTTCCTTATTTACGGAGTTTTACGCAACGATGCCGTGATCATTCTGGGTCAAACGCTTTCTTACTTCATTTATATCAGGAACCTGCAACTCAAACACGACTGGCGAAAGATCAATATTGTGGCACGTGGTATTCTTTTGGTCTTACCTGCCATTACACTTTCCTGGGTCTTTCTTGGCAATACCTCCGTGGGAGACGGAGTCCTTTCGCAACTGGATAAGTTGAATCCGATAATGATAATGGGAGCTATCGGACAATTGATGCTTAACTTACGCTTCGTCTACCAATGGTATTACTCCGAGAAACATCTCACTTCGGTATTACCGCTCGGATTCTGGATCATCAGTGCGTGCGCGTCTGTATTGATCCTCATATACGCTTCTTACCGCATCGATCCTGTCCTGTTGGTTGCGCAGGGAATGGGTATATTTGTTTACATAAGAAATATATTTATTCATAAAAAATCTTTCGCGGATCGTAAAGCGGACTAGGCCAACTGCTATGATACCTCCACAATTACTTTCCCCGGAAGTGCAGTCGTTCATCCTCCAACACGAACTGGAGGATCCGCGGCAGATAGTTTTGAATTATTCCTATGTCCATGGTATCCCTGGTCCAGTGATCGCCGAACAGATTTCGGGACGGCGGAAAGCGAGGGAAAAAATCCCGACCTTCTACGATACTCAGGGGATTGTGTATCCTCCAGGTATTAACATGGAACAATGCTCCTCGGAATCCACGGCGCGATATAAGAATATTGTCGTCGGAGAAATGAATAAAAAAGGAGTAATAGCCGACCTCACAGGCGGCTTCGGCGTAGATAGTTTTTTTTTTAGCAAAAATTTCGGGGAAGTATTTTACATTGAACCCGATGGTGGTTTACTTGAAGTTGTCGCGCACAACCATACCCAGCTGGGTGCCGAAGGGATCCGCCACTTTCAAACGACGGCTGAAATTTTTTTAGCCGATAGCAACCGGGTGTTTGATTGCATCTACCTGGATCCCTCGCGAAGGACCCGCGAAAATAAAAAGGTTTCATCATTCGCTGACTGCCAGCCTGAAGTAATTTCCCTGATACCGCGGATCTTTGAACTGACCGGGTTGCTTTTGATCAAAGCTTCCCCGTTGACGGATATACAGCATGCGATCGGTGAATTGCAAGGCGTAAAAAAAGTGGTGGTGATCTCCGTGGACAACGAGTGTAAGGAACTCCTGTTTCTATGTGAAAAAGATTTTCATGGAGGACCTGTCATTGACGCTGTCCACCTGAAGAAAACCGGTGAACACATATCCTTTCTCTTTCAGCAGGCGGATGAACGCTCCACTGTTTCGTCGTTTTCCGAACCACTCCGGTATTTATATGAACCGAACAGCTCCATTCTAAAAGCAGGAGCTTTTAAGTTAATTGGGAAAAAGTTCGGCCTGCACAAGATACACGCCAATACCCACCTCTACACGTCAGACAGCCAGGTGCCCGCCTTTCCGGGCAAGGTATTCAGGATCACGGCACAAGTCAGGCCCGACCGTAAAGAATTATCGTTCTATTTTCCGGAAGGGAAAGCCAACCTTACAACACGCAACTATCCGTTATCCGTACACGAGTTAAAAATGAAAACAGGATTAAAGGATGGGGGCGACAAATTTTTGATCGGCTTCTCTGGTGTCAAGAAAAAATTCCTCGTTGCCGCCGAAAGGATCTCCTAAATATATTTTAACAGTTCCGGCATGTTCAAGTCGCCGCTAAATGATTTCACCAACTGGTGATCTGCGGAGTAAATATAAATTGACGGTGCCGATATAGGTCCATAATTGTCCAACACCTGCTCCATAGGGGTCCAGGAAAAGTGAACGTTTTCATTGCCTGAAAGCTGGTAAGTCTCGGCAAACTTTCCGGAAGCCTCCAGCGATTGAGATGTGATAAAGTAGAGTTGGTGTTTCCGGAATGCCAGGATATTTTCTCTGATTTCTCCGGCGGCATGCTGGCAATGATCACATTCCGGTTGAAAGAATATCAAAATGGCAGAGCCCTGTAATTGGCGTAAATCCAATCGCGAGTTGTCAAGCAGCGTGATGGTCATTCTTGGCAGCTCGTTTACGCCAACGCTCCCGGCATCGGCTGGATTGGTTTCTGCGGATCGTCCCGAACAACTGATCAGGGTGATCACCAGCAATAAATAGTAAACTTTTCTCACGACAATATTTTTAATATCCAGTAAAATAAAAAACACACGGCAGAAGAAAGACCATACAACCGGATCACTTTCCTTCGTGTCTGAGTATCCCGCCACCAGAGCACAACCCAGGGCCTGTAGAGACCGATGCACAAGAGGCCGAACAATGTGACTGCAAATATGAGGAAGAGTAACTTAATAAAATTCATTCCGATAAGCCGAATTTGCCAAATGTTGCTGGTTTGAGATCATAGATCGAAGTATCTTTGCGCCCGCTATTGCTTTGGAAAGAGGAGCAATTAACAGAAAAAGATTTTGAGGGCGAATGATTTTCTTAGCATCTACTGCGCAGATGGTTATATAAAAACCGTGGCTGCAGGGATAAAATCGCCTTCGCCGCAAAATATATCCATAACTGGCGTAGCCGGCAGCCTGGATTCGATTTTAGCCGCTTCCGTTTTCAAGATTCACCCACAGGATACTCTCATTATTCTTCACGACCGCGAAGAAGCCGGCTATTTTCAGAATGACCTCCAGAATTTGCTCGATCGGGAGATTCTTTTGTTTCCCATGTCATATAAACGTCCCTACGAATATGATGAAACGGAAAACGCTAATATTCTAATGCGGGCGGAAGTGTTAAACCGGCTGGCAAATAAAACATCCCCGGAGATCATCGTTACGTATCCGGAAGCGCTGAGCGAAAAGGTAATAAACCAAAGATCTCTCGCGTCCAATACATTTACAATCGCGCTGAATGAGAAGCTGGACGTTGCTTTCCTGGAGGAGTTTCTGCACACTTATGAATTTGAGAAAACGGACTTTGTTTACGAAGCCGGGCAATTCGCCGTGCGCGGCGGGATCATTGACATCTTCTCCTTTGCCTATGAATTCCCCTACAGGGTAGAACTCTTCGGCGATGAGGTCGATAGTATCCGGACCTTTGATCCGGGGTCCCAGCTTTCGGTTGAAACGCTGCCGAAAGTGAATATCATACCGAATGTTCAGTCGAAGCTGATGCAGGGGGAACGTCAATCCTTTTTTGACTTCATACCTCCGGCGACACGGCTGTGGATCAAGGACTTTCAGCTTACACAAGACTGTATCCGGAAAAGTTTTGAAAAAGTTGAACACTCATTTGACAAAATTCTAAGGGCAACGGGTGCCCAGCTCGTCTCAAGTCCGGACAAGTTGTTTGACGACGCGGCCACATTCACACAGAAATCTGAAACGTTTGTCCGGGTTGAATTCGGCAGCCGCTTTATCCTTGCTGCGGGCCAGCGCTTCAAATTTAATTCATCGGCTCAACCTTCATTCAATAAAAACTTTGATCTCCTGGCCCAGGACCTGTATGACCATCAAATGCAGGGATTCAGCAATTTTATTGCCGCAGATGTTCCCAAGCAAACGGAAAGGCTTACGGGGATCTTTGAAGAGATCAATTCACAGGTGAAGTTTCAGCCTCTTCATTTTGCCTTGCGGCAGGGATTTGTCGATTCGGTTTCAAAACTTGTTTGTTACACGGACCACCAGATTTTTGAACGTTTTCACCGGTACAGGGGAAAAGAAAAATTCACCAAGTCAAAAGCATTAACCCTCCGGGAGTTACAAACGTTGCAGCCCGGCGACTTTGTTACGCATATCGACTATGGCATTGCAAAATTTGCTGGCCTAGAAAAAAAGGAAGTGAATGGTCACGAGCAGGAGGCAATCAGGCTCGTCTATCGCGATGACGATTTGCTTTATGTAAGCATACACTCTCTTCATAAGATTTCCAAGTACTCCGGTAAGGACGGATCACCGCCGGTTATAAGCAAACTGGGTACACAGGAATGGGAGAACAAAAAATCGAAAGCCAAGAAGCGGGTAAAAGATATCGCGAAGGAACTGATTTCTTTGTATGCGAAGCGGAAATCAGCGCCGGGCTACGCCTTTCTTCCCGATAATTTTTTACAGGCCGAACTGGAGTCTTCTTTTATGTACGAAGACACCGCCGACCAGGCCAGGGCGACGGAAGATGTGAAACGGGATATGCAGCAACCCCATCCGATGGACAGACTTGTTTGCGGCGATGTCGGTTTTGGCAAAACCGAAGTAGCTATCCGTGCCGCATTCAAAGCTGCGACGGAGGGAAAACAAGTAGCCGTACTCGTTCCGACTACCATTCTTGCCATGCAGCATTTCCGCACGTTCAGTGACAGGCTTTCCAACTTCCCGGTAAAAATCGACTATGTTTCCCGTTTCAAAACCGAAAAGGAAATCAAACAGATCCTGAAAGAGGTAAAGGAAGGGAACATCAACATCCTGATCGGTACCCATCGAGTGGTTAGCAAAGACGTAGAATTCAAAGACCTTGGTTTGCTGATTATAGACGAGGAGCAGAAATTCGGTGTAAAAGTTAAAGACCGCCTGAAGGAATTAAAGGTCAACGTAGATGTTCTGACTCTGACAGCCACGCCCATTCCACGCACCCTGCACTTTTCGCTCATGGGTGCGCGGGATCTCAGCATTATTTCGACACCTCCTCCAAACCGTCAACCAGTAACCACTGAGTTGCATACCTTTAATGAAGCCCTCATCCGCGACGCCGTCAGTTATGAACTCCGGAGAGGCGGGCAGGTTTTCTTTGTACACAACAGGGTCAGTGATATTGAGGAAGTCGCGAACGTGATCTATAAACTCGTTCCGGATTCGCATATCGGGATCGCCCACGGTCAAATGGATGGCGACAGACTCGAGAAGGCTATGATGAAATTCATCGACGGCGAATATGACGTCCTGGTTTCAACCAACATCATTGAATCCGGTCTGGATATTCCGAACGCGAATACCATCATGATCAATCACGCGCATATGTTCGGATTGTCCGACCTCCACCAAATGAGGGGCCGGGTCGGCCGATCCAATAAAAAAGCATTCTGCTATCTCCTGACGCCACCAGCCTCATTGCTGACCGCTGATTCCCGTAAAAGACTGGCCGCGCTGGAGGAATTCTCTGAATTGGGAGACGGTTTTAAAGTGGCTATGAGGGATCTCGACATTCGGGGGGCGGGAAACCTTCTCGGTGGAGAGCAAAGCGGTTTTATCACCGATCTCGGGTTTGACACCTATCATAAAATTCTGGACGACGCCATTCAGGAGTTGAAGGAGACCGATTTTAAAGATCTTTTTGCCGTTGAACTGGAAGAAAAAGCAAAACTGATCGTACAGGACTGTGTTATTGAAACCGACCTTGAAATTCTGATCCCCGATGACTACGTTAATAACATCAGCGAGCGGCTTCAGTTATATTCGAGGCTGGATAATATCAAGGACGAAATTCAGCTTAAGAGTTTTACGGACGAGATCAGAGATCGGTTCGGGCCGCTGCCGGCGGCGACGGAAGAGCTCGTCAACACTGTCCGGCTACGGTGGCTGGGGGAAAAACTTGGATTTGAAAAGTTGAGCTTAAAGAATGAGAAAATACGTGCTTTCTTTATTAGTAATAACGATAAATACTTTAACTCTGAGATCTTCGGGCACATCTTGTCCTTTGTCCAGAAACACCCGCGTCAATGTAAAATCAAGGACAGTGCAGGTAAGGCAATGTTACTGATCGATGGAATTAAGACCGTGGATACGGCGATCGAATTGTTGCAAAAAATGGTCGGTTATACTGCGATCAATTCCGACAGCGAGATCTTGTCCAGGTAGGGATCCAGTCCGATCGTTTTTTCGAAGGCATTAATCATCAATACCTTTTGATACTTGGGTGAATAAAATACTTCGATAAAGAATCCTTCCGTAAAGTAGAGGAATACCTTACAGTCTGCAAGGCTCCGTTGTGCCAGATAATTGCCTGAAAAGGTAATTACATCACATTTTTTTTCGAAGGGCATTACCCGGAAATCCTGGAGGGTTAACATAGTTTGTTCTTTTGAAACCCTCCCATTCAAAATTCTGTGCCATTCCGTTAATCGTTGAAAATGTTGACTAAACCCCGGTTTTGATTGTTCACCTTCCCAAAAGTGGAGCCCCCTTTCCCAAAACAATAACAGCTTTAGTTAGACGTTCATAAGTTGCAGGTTTCTATTCTATTACATAGTCGTGAATAAACATACAGCGACTTGGAAAACATGGGATTATCCGTTTAATTAGCATTTGGTTTAAATTCAACATTAAAATGAAGTATTCTTTCAGGGTTCTTTTGTATGTCATAGGCGGATCAGTAGCCCTGTCTGCCTGCTCGTTGTTCGGAGGTAAGGGTCGAAAACCGACCGCCCAAAACCCGGGTCAGATGAGCACCGCCACGGGTTTGGCCTACAATGACGAGGATCAGGGCGGGTTTATGGTAAACCCGTACGAAGGACAGCCGGATGCGCCGAACATGGTCTTTATCGAAGGTGGGCGCGCCGTTATGGGTTCGTTTGAAGAGGATGTGATGTCCTATCGTGATAACGTGGAAAGAACAGTATCCGTGGCGTCGTTCTACATGGACGAAACGGAAATTGCTAACGTACACTGGCTGGAGTATATGCACTACCTTGCAAAGGATTCTTCCCAGGAAGCTTATCAGGCTGCCTTACCGGATACAACGGTATGGGTAGGAAAACTGGCATTCAACGATCCTTATGTTGAACATTACCTGCGCTACCCTGGTTTTCGTTACTTCCCTGTAGTGGGAATCACCTGGAACCAGGCCAGTAAATTCGCTGTCTGGAGAACACGTGCCGTTAACATCAAGCTGGCTGAAGATGCTGGTGAAGAATATGCCGAGAGCGATGGACGTATTCCTTTGGAATCAGGAATTGTAGTACCCGCTTATCGCCTCCCCACAGAAGCTGAGTGGGAATATGCCGCACAGGCATTGATTGGAACTCAGTGGTTAGAAGAACTTCAAACCCATCAACGGATTTATCCCTGGGACGGCCATGCTGTTCGAAATCCATACGGTAAACAAATGGGCTTTATGCTGGCTAACTTCAAGCGTGGCCGCGGTGACTACGCCGGTATAGCAGGCCGTCTTAACGATGGCGCGCTCATCACGTCTTATATCTACGAATATCCTCCCAATGACTATGGTCTCTATAATATGGCCGGTAATGTAAGCGAATGGGTTCAGGATATTTACCGCCCGATGTCATTCCAGGATTTCGACGATCTTAACCCTATCCGGAGAGATGGTTTCCTGGATCCGGCATCCGGTGCAAACTCAGGTTATAACAGTGACTTTGAAAAGAATCCTGAAGCTTTCACATCACTGATTACCGACCGGGCACGGGTTTACAAAGGTGGTTCCTGGAAAGATGTGGCCTACTGGATGTCTCCTGGTACCAGAAGGTATCTGGATCAGGATTCAGCGACCGCTACAATCGGTTTCCGTTGCGCGATGATCAGAGCCGGTTCGAACTACTAATTAAATTTTTGATCATATCAAGACAGGAAGCTCCGGAATAGATCCGGAGCTTTTTTGTTTTTATGCCTCGGCTATACACGCGACACTGATTTGAGCGCACCCGGTATCCAATAATGTATTGGCGCATGATTCCAGCGTCGCCCCTGTCGTAATAACATCGTCAACGAGCAGTACCCTTTTTTGAGTTACTATGCCGGGCATAGAGACTTGAAATACACCACTCATGTTCTCCCAGCGGTTTAATTTTGTCTTCCGGGTTTGTGTATCGGTACGCATGCGCCGCGTCAGCACGTCGTCGTAATATGGAGCAGACAGTTTTTCAGAGAGTCCTTCTGCAAATTTTGCGCTTTGGTTATAGCCGCGTTTTCTTTTTCTGGAAGGATGGAGGGGCACGGGAATAATTACATCAAATTGGCCTGCCAAGCCTGCTTCAGCCATTCTGGCACCGTAAAATTTCCCCAGCATAACGCCTATTTCCGGGTGATTCTTGTACTTCAACTGGTGTAGTAAATTTTGAACCCGGCCGCTCTTACTGAACTTGTAAAGGGCCATTGCATGGCACAGTCGGATTCTGTAGCCAAGGCGTCTTTCAAGAGCATTTCCGTTTTCCCTGTGGTAGTCCGTTTGTGGCATTTCAAGCATACAGGAAGTGCAAATAACATCTTCACCACGCACCAGGGTATCATTGCAGGCCAGGCAGTACCTTGGAAAAAACAGGTAGATAAAATCACGAAAAAGTTGCCGGGAAAATGAATTGGTCATTTCGGAATATATTTGCAGATAACGGTGTTCTAATTTAGTCGAAAATGATTTTACAATGGGATTGGTAGAAGATTTTAATACCTATCGGAGCAAGATGAATGAGAAAATCATGGCTTCCGATAGTCTGATCATCAAGAGAATTTTTAACCTGGATACAAATGCCTATTCCGACGGGCACCTAGACGTTCGGTCAAAAGAACTGATAGGCCTTACCTGCTCCCTAGTGTTGCGATGCGATGATTGCGTTCGTTATCACCTGGGCAAGTGCCAGGAGGCTGGCCTCACCACCGAACAGGTTCAGGAAGCAATGGGAATCGCCACACTAGTGGGTGGTACCATTGTGGTTCCTCATCTCAGGCGGGCATTCGAATATTGGGAAGAACTGCAGCATGTTTAAACGCGATCTCGAACTCGAACGAACATGGGCTTCACTGATAACAGGCCTTGAGACGCTCATCGGCAAACGGCCAAAAGACCTCAATGGGGTTTTGTTCCTGATCGGTGTGCAGGAATTGGGGAAGGGCCGGAAGTTTTTCAGCAAGGAGGAGAAGCAGGACCTGATGCATATCGGTATATGCAAAGTGCTGAGCCTCTCCGGCTACTATGAACTTGAAGGTTTGGATCAGGATGGGTGGCCTCACTGGAAAATGATTAAAAAATTACCCCATTTTGATCTGCTGGAACAGGAGAAGTTGCTGAAAATGCATGTTATCGAGTACTTCGAAAAGGAGTTCGACTGGACGTTTTCGAAGCAGCCTGGTACGGATGCATAGTTACCGTGCCTCAATTTTTGTCAAATCGTTAATAAGCCATTATATTAGGACTATTCAACTTTCGATGATGATGTTGCGTTTTTGATATTAAAGCCAAATTGTTATGGGAGCAGGAGTGGAGCGCATTCATGAAAAAATCGGATCATTTAAGAAAAAGTACTACCTCAATATCTTCGTCAGGGGTGCTGTTCTTACGTTATCGATCCTGATCTCGTATTTTCTTGTTGCTACGATGCTGGAGTATAATCTCTGGCTGGCTCCCTGGGCGAGGTTCCTTATATTCTTCAGCTTTTTTGCCGTCGTTGTCTTTTGCCTTTACCGGTTCTTAAAAGATCCGATAAAATGGTGGATTGCCCGTAAGGGGCTGAATGAGGAACAAAGCGCAAAAGTAATCGGCGATTACCTTCCTACCGTAAAAGACAGGCTTCTCAACCTGATTCAGCTGTCCTCGGCAAAGAATAATTCGGCGCTTGCATATGCCAGCGTCGAACAAAAATCACGGGAATTTGAGTCTATTCAATTTGACGGGTTTATTGACATCACCCAGAACAAGAAGTACCTGAAATACCTGGTCATCCCCGTTCTGGTCATCATTTCCATTTTCGTCATAAACAAAAGTATCCTCACACAAAGTACCGATCGCCTAGTTCACTTCAACAGGCAGTATTCACCCGAAGCACCTTTCAAGTTTATCATCCTCCATGAAAGCCTTCAGGCTTTTTACAACGAAAGTTACACCTTAAAGGTCGTGTTGAATGGACCGGCCTTGCCGGAGGATGCCTACCTGATCAATAGTAATCAACGGTTGAAGCTGGATCATTTAAGCGACGGAGATTTTTCTTATGTCTTCGAAAATATACAGGCAGGTTTTGATTTTCAGATCGAGGCCGCTGGTTTTTTCTCTGACGTGTACAGGGTCTCCGTTATTAACCGGCCCGAGCTGGCCGGCTTCAACGTTGATCTGGATTTCCCGGCATACCTGAACCGTAAAGATGAGTCACTCGTAAACGCCGGTAATCTAGACATTCCGGAAGGCACCGAGGTAAAATGGATACTTTCAACAGCCAACGCTTCGAACGCAAATATTCTTTTTTCATCTGGGAAAGAATCCTACAATTTTGAAAATACTGACGCCCAGCTTTTTACGTTCTCAAAAGGTTTCAAGGAACCCGATAGTTATGAGATCACATTGGAAAATGAAAAAAGCAAGAACAAAGAAAGGATTGCATACCGTGTCAACGTGATAAAAGATGAACATCCCAAAATCGAGGTGAACAATTTTAAAGACTCGGTCCTGTATAAGATGGTGGTGCTAAGCGGAATGCTAAGCGACGACTATGGCATCAGCAAACTTGCGCTTCGCTTTAAAATCCGTGACGATGAACAGAAGGAGATTGCTTCCGGCACCTCGTTCATACCGACCGCAAAGAATCAAACCCAGCAGAGTTTTTTCCACCCCTGGAAGCTTGATTCCATAAAACTGGATCCTGGAAAACGCCTTGAATATTATCTGGAAGTCTGGGACAACGACGGTGTTAATGGAAGTAAATCGACAAAGACCGCCACCTATACTTTTTTTGTTCCGACTCAAGACAACCTTGTCGCGGAGATCCGGAGTTCCCAAACCAAAACCCAGCAAAAAATAGATCAGAGTGTCGGGAAGGCTAATAAGCTACAGGATCAGATCGAACAGGCGAACCAGAAGTTAAAAGGCAAACAAAGCCTTGACTGGCAGGATAAGAAAATGCTTGAAGATATTCTGGAACAGAAACAGGGATTGAATAAAATGGTCGATGAGTTGAAGGAGCAAAACAAACTTCTTGAACAAAAAAAGGATGCCTTCACCGAGCAGGATGAACGCATCCGTGAAAAGGCCGAACAAATTCAAAAACTAATGGATGAACTCCTGGATGAAGAGACGAAGAAACTTTTCGAGGAACTCCAGAAACTGTTAAAGGAAAACAGTGACGTGTCCCAGATTCAAAAGATCCTTGATAAGCTGAACCAGAATACGAACAATCTGGAAAAGGAATTGGAGCGGACGCTAGAGTTATTCAAACAGCTTCAATACGAGTTTAAACTGGACCAGGCGATTCAGGACATCAAGAAACAGGTCGAAGAACAAAAGTCATTGCTAGAAAAAACGGAAAGCCTGGAAAAATCGGAGAATGTAAAATCCGATGGCAAGGAGAACGGGAAAAACGAAAAGCAGGAAAAGGGGGAAAACAGCGAGAGCTCAAAGGACGGTGAAAACCAAAAGCTGGCGCAGGAGCAGGAAAAACTGAAGGACGCATTCGAAAAGACTTCTGAACAAATTGATGAGCTGAGAGAGCTCGGTGAGGAGCTGGACAAAAATGATGAGTTGCCGTCCGATGCGGATTCCGAAGAAATTGAGCAAGAGCAAGACGAAAGCCGCGAAATGCTGGAGAAGAATTCTCCTTCCAAAGCTAAGGCACCGCAGCAGAAAGCACTTCAGAAGATGCAGAAAATGCAGCAACAGATGGAGGGAGCCGAGAGTTCAATGGCAATGGAAGTGGATATGCAGAACCTGGAGACGCTGAGGCATATTATTCATGGCCTTGTAAAATTGTCTTTTGATGAAGAAAGCCTGATGAAGAGTTTTGGTGAATTGAGTCAGAATGATCCGGCATTCAACAGCATGGCTCAGCGGCAGTTAAAATTAAAAGATGATGCTAAAGTATTGGAAGACAGTCTGTTGGCGCTAGGAAAGAGAGATCCGTTCATGGGATCGATTGTAACCAGAGAAGTTGGTGAGCTGAATGAGCATTTAGACAGGGTAATTGAAGCCAACCGGGAGCGGCGGCGGCCTCAGGCTTCCAATGAAATGCAAATGACTATGACGTCAATAAACAACCTTGCATTGATGTTGGATGATCATTTTGATATGATGATGGAGATGATGGCTAATGCGAAGCCTTCTATGGGTAAGTCGAAGAAAAAGGGACAAAAGCCAAGCCTGAGCCAGATGCAACAGCAATTGAATCAAAAGATTCAGGAGTTGAAAGGAAGTGGTAAGTCCGGGCGTCAGTTGTCGGAGGAGTTGGCTGAGATGGCGGCCGAGCAGGAGCGGATCAGGAAGGCATTGAAAGAGATGCAGGAAAAAATGAAAGATGGGAAAATGCCAGGAGGGGATCTGCCGTCGAAGATGGAGCAGACGGAGATGGACCTGGTTAATAAGCAGCTGACGGATCAGCTCATCAAGAGACAACAGGAAATAGTAACCAGGTTATTGGAAACGGAGAAGTCCGCGCGCGAACAAGACATGGACGATGAAAGAAAAGGAGAGACGGCTAAAGACTATGAGAAAGAAATTCCGAAGGTTTTCGAGGAATATTTGCGACTTAGGGAAAAAGAAGTAGAATTGTTAAAAACAGTACCACCGAAACTATATCCGTATTACAAAAAGGAAGTGAATGACTACTTTAAACGGGTAGGCGAAAACTAAAGAGACAAAGAGAATTTAGCATGAACACTATCAGCATCCAGGTACCGTCAATAACGGAGAACATTAGAATGATCGAAAGCTTTATTGATAATGCAAAAGAGCGATTTCAATTGGATGATGATATTTATGGGAACATCATGATAGCGGTGACAGAAGCAGTCAACAACGCGATAAAGCATGGAAATGCCAACGATAAGTCAAAAAATGTCTTCCTGAGCTTATCATTGGATGAGAGCATGATTCGTTTCATTATCCGGGATGAAGGGTCCGGATTTAATTATGAGAATCTTCCGGATCCGACAGCGCCGGAGAACCTTGAGAAATTGGGGGGGCGTGGTATTTTTTTAATGAAGCACCTTTCAGATGAAGTGGACTTCAAAGACAATGGCCGGGTTGTCGAATTAAGCTTCTATGTAAATTCCTGATGCCTTCTGTTAATTTCTTTTCTGAAGAAATTTCCTTTCAACTTCCTCATCCACGTAAAACAGCAAAATGGATAAAGGAATCCATTCTGAAGGAGAAGAAGGTCCTTCATCAACTCAATTTCATATTCTGTAGTGACGAGTATTTACGAAGCATCAACATCCGATACCTCGGTCACAAGACCTATACAGATATCATTACGTTCGATACAAGCGAAGAGGTGGCAACGATTCAGGGCGACATTTTCATCAGTATTGACCGGGTCATAGAGAACGCCACAATATTCCGGACGGACCCGGATGAAGAGCTTCATCGTGTGATCATCCATGGGGTTCTGCACCTGATCGGCTATTCCGACAAGGGCACTTCGAATAAAATGGCTATGCGAAAAAAAGAGGACGCTTACTTATCTTTGCGTGCATAGTTCCACGTGGAACCTTAGACTTTGTTCCTCGGCTAAGTGAAAGGGTTTCACGTGAAACAAAATGTGGAAATGTTGAAAGATTTTGTGGGTAAGTTTTCGTTCCACGTGGAACTATCACCTTAAATGCCATTATGTTTAATAAGTATGACGTTATCGTAGTTGGAGCTGGTCACGCCGGTTGCGAAGCTGCAGCATCAGCTGCCACCATGGGGTCCAAAGTTCTTCTCGTGACAATGAATATGAACACCATTGCCCAGATGTCCTGCAACCCAGCAATGGGAGGTGTTGCCAAAGGACAGATTGTTCGTGAAATCGATGCCCTTGGTGGTATGTCTGGAGTGGTATCGGATAGGTCAATGATCCAATTCAGGATGCTGAACCGCTCAAAAGGCCCAGCCATGTGGAGCCCCAGAACCCAAAACGACAGAATGAGATTCTCCGAAGAATGGAGATTGATACTGGAAAGGAACAAGAACGTTGATTTCTGGCAGGAAATGGTGAAGGAACTCATCGTTGAGGGCAACCGGGTAGTGGGGGTAAAAACTAGCCTCGGAATTGAGATACACTCTAAAACAGTTATCCTCACCAATGGAACATTCCTAAACGGCAAGATCCATATCGGAGAAAAGAACTTCGGCGGCGGCCGCACAGCTGAAAAGGCCGCAACCGGCCTAACCGAGCAACTCGTAACCTTAGGTTTTGAAGCCGGGCGAATGAAAACCGGAACACCACCAAGAATTGACGGCAGAAGCCTCGATTATTCAAAAATGGAAGAACAACCCGGAGACGAAAGCCCTGGTAAATTCTCATTCTCTGACACCCAACCGTTGAGCAAACAAGTCAGTTGCTGGATAACGTACACCAACGAAAACGTTCACAACGAACTTAAAAAAGGCTTCGACAAATCTCCGATGTTCCAGGGCAGGATAAAAGGCATTGGACCCAGATACTGCCCTTCCATTGAAGACAAAATTAACCGCTTTGCCGAACGTGAAAGGCACCAAATCTTTGTAGAACCTGAAGGCTGGAATACAGTAGAAATCTATGTCAATGGATTCTCTACGTCCCTCCCTGAAGATATTCAATACCAGGCTCTAACAAAAATACCCGGATTCGAAAAAGCAAAAATGTTCAGACCCGGATACGCTATCGAATATGACTACTTTCCTCCGACACAACTAAAGTTGAGTCTGGAAACTCAAGTTATTGATAATCTGTTCTTTGCGGGACAAATCAACGGTACAACCGGTTATGAAGAAGCAGCATGCCAGGGTTTGATCGCAGGTATTAACGCCCATAACGCCGCGCAGGAAAAAAGCCCACTTATACTAAAGAGGTCAGAAGCCTACATTGGCGTACTTATCGATGATCTTGTCAGCAAAGGCACGCAGGAACCATACCGCATGTTTACCTCAAGAGCAGAGTACAGGATCCTCTTGCGCCAGGACAACGCTGACCTTAGGCTTACACGAATAGGCTATGAACTTGGCCTCGCATCTGACCAAAGCTATCAAACCATGGTAAGTAAGCAACAACAGATCGACACACTTACAAGGGAATTGACCAAAATAAGGCTTGAACCCGAATCCGTAAACGAACAATTGGCGAATCTCAATACATCCGTCATCAAAGAAAAACTATCACCTTCACATCTCCTTAAAAGACCTCAGATCGGGATGAAAGACCTCAAAACTCTTAACAATAGCCTGCGGGCTTTAATAGATTCTTATCGCCCTGAAGTGCAGGAACAAGTCGAGATAAATATAAAATATGACAGCTACATCGAACGGGAACAACTACTGGTGGAGAAAATAGGAAACCTTGAAAACTATAAAATCAGGCCCGACTTTGACTACGATCGTGTAAAGGCGCTGTCTTCGGAATCAAGGGAAAAGCTTAAAAAAGTAAAACCCGAAACTGTCGGCCAGGCATCAAGGATCAGCGGCGTATCACCCGCCGATGTTTCAGTTCTAACAGTGTACATGGGAAAATGAAAGATTCCATATCCTGCCCGATCTGCCACAGCACTGGGTTTTCCAATTTTCTGACATGTACCGACTTCACTGTTTCACGGGAAACATTTTCTATTCTTGAATGCACCAACTGCAATTTTAAACTAACAGCACCCGTTCCAACAAACATCAGTGACTATTACCAGTCAGACGACTACATCTCTCACACATCCACCGGATCATCATTCATAAACAAAATCTACATTTTTGCACGCCGGTTCACCCTGAACTGGAAATACCGAATAGTCACCAGGTACAGTAATGTGAGTGGACCTTCTATCCTTGACTTTGGATGCGGTACCGGCGAATTCTTAAAAAAGTGTCAGGATGAAAAGCTTCAAGCTGCTGGTGTTGAACCTTCCGACAAAGCTAGAAATCTCGCTCTGGCAAAACTAAATAAAACGGTTGTCTCAAACTTAGATGAATTGCCGCACTCAGAGTACGACACCATCACGCTCTGGCACGTACTTGAACATCTTCCTGATCTTAACAAAACGCTCGAACAACTAAAGAATAAACTCAGCAGATCTGGCACAATGTTTATTGCAGTACCGAATCATAGAAGTGAAGACGCAAATAATTACCAGCAATACTGGGCAGGCTATGATGTACCAAGACATCTATGGCATTTTACACAAACTAATATGCAAACCCTCCTCAAAAATCACGGACTTAACCTGATAGCTAAAATACCTATGAAACTTGATGCCTATTACATCAGCCTGATGAGTGAGAAAAACCGGCAAAACGGAGAGCTATCGCCTATTCGTTTCCTTCGGGCTATCTATATAGCCCTCAAATCAAATCTGAAGGCAAAAAAAACAACCGACTATTCCAGCATCATATACATTATAAGGAAATGAAACCTCCAAAAATTCTCCACTGGTTTATCTATCCTCTGTTCTTCCTTGCCTGCGCTCGGCAAACCACACCAACCGGCGGACCCAAAGATTCAATACCACCCAGCCTGATAAAATCATTACCCGCCCATCAACAAACGAACTACAACAAACAAACGCTTGACCTTACTTTCAACGAACAAGTAATTCTCAACAACCCGAAAGAACAAATCATCATCACACCTTCTATAGGAAAAGAATATGACATCGAAGTCAAAAAAAATACGATCAACATCCGTATTAAAGAGAATCTTCAACCAAACACAACGTACTCCGTTAATTTTCGCGAAGCGATACAAGATATCACTGAAAAAAACCCCGCAGAAAATCTCAAAATCGCCTTTAGCACCGGAGACTACATAGACTCTTTGTCTATCGCCGGAACTGTTTACGACCTACTCAAATCAACACCCACTAAAGACGCCACCGTCGCTTTATTTATCCCTGATACGTTTAACATCTTCAAACACAAACCCACTTACATAACCAAAACAAATGACAAGGGAAAATTCCAGATCGAAAACCTGAAACCAGGCAACTACCGGATATACACTATGGACGACAAAAACAAAAATCTCGTTGTCGATAGTAAATCGGAATCCTTTGGTTTCTTATCAGGCACCATTCACCTCGATTCAGTTCTATCAAATGTCAACATTCCAACTATCCGCTTGGATACCAGACCGTTAACCCTTACAAGTGCCCGACCTTCAGCTACTACTTTCGTATTGAAGACCTCAAAACCCATACGAAGCTACACTATCTCATCTGTCGAAGCGATAAGTTCCAACCTGACCAGTGACAAGGCAAGTGTTAATGTCTACAATCCTCAATCCGACGCAGATAGCATAAAAATACATTTTCAAGCAACGGACAGTATCGCCAATGTCATCGACACAACACTTTATGTAAAGTTTCTAAAACGAGAAACAAAACCTGAAAAATTCCTGACCTCTATCGACGCATTCCGTGTAATCGGGACGAAAGGAATCATCACTGGAAAAATAAATTTCAACAAACCTCTTCTAAAAATTAACTATGACAGCATCATCTACAAAGTCGACACAACAAATTTTATAAACATTTTATTATCCGACACCCGTTACGACTCAGCAACCCAAACACTTCATATAGAAAAGACTTTCGACAAAACACTTCTTATCAAAAACACAACATCACCTAAACCTGATTCGATAAAAAAAGCCAAAACATTGCCGTTAAAAACCACACCATCGGGCAAGCCAAAATCAAAGCCGGTAACCGAATATGAACTATACATCGGCGCCGGCACATTCATCAGTATCGAAGGAGACAGTAGCATCCGCTTATCAACACCACTCAAACCTACAACACTCGAAACTACCGGCGTGATTATTACGGAAGTAAACACTGGAACCATACCTTCCATCACCCAACTTCTTGGAAAATCCGGTAAAGTTGTTGCGTCATCCTTCTCCAAAAAGACAACCTTTGAGGATCTTGAACCAGGAGAATACCAGATTCGGGTAATCCTCGACAAGAACGACAACAAACAATGGGACCCAGGAGACTTCAGTAAAAACCTGGAACCAGAACAAATCGCCTTCTATAAAAACGAAAAGGGCCTCGCCAACGTTAACCTAAAAGCCAATTGGGAGATCGGTCCTTTGTTAATAACCCACTGATAACATGTTAACAACCCAAACAACATGAGGCGAAAACAGGCAAAAGACACAGAAATCAAAATTTATCATTCTCCCTGTGCACAACTAACCATTCACCCACAATCCAAACAATCGAAACAACCCACAAAAAAACTATTCACACCCCGCATCATTGTTGACAACCTTCTAACCACCTGTAACTAAAACATTTAAGAGTTCGGATTATTCTACATAAATTCAACAGAGAAAATCACCGGCACTTATACACATGTGAACATGACTAATATCTATTATAAAATAATATATTATATAAGAGTAATAAGGAACTCAACATTGCGTACAACTCTTAGTGTTCTGCTATTTTCCACTTTAAGTTTTGCCCAGACGCAGGAAGAAATACAACTGGCAAGTGAATACCTTCTGAAAGGTGACAAAAAAAAAGCGCTCGAACTTTATCGTGATCTTTCAAAAAATGACGGAAATACTTCGTTCATTTACAACAACTACATAAACGTATTGGTCGATCTTGGTTTGTTCGATGAAGCCCAGAATTATCTGAAAAAAATATTGCGGCATGACCCTCAAAATCTGCAATACAAATTGGATATGGGATTAACGTACACCCGGTCAGGCGACCTTGCGAAAGCGGATAAATACTTCAGGGAGATCATTGATGAGAACAAGAAAAATGTGCAGCGAATTAAGGTCATGGCGGATTATTTCATGTCTAGATCGCTGTCGGATTATGGTATTATTGCGTTAACAGAAAGCCGGGCAAGCCTTGGAAATCCTAACCTTTTTTGTCTGGACCTTGCGATGCTCTACCGCGTGAAGGGTAACCAGGATAAGATGGTACAGGAATACCTAAGTTATGTGACTCAAAGCTCCGCAAATATCCAGTACGTAAAAAATGTTCTTCAAGCCTTGTTAACGAAGCCGGAGGAACTCGAGAGCCTCGAAAAATTATTGTATGATAAAGTTCAACAATATCCGGATGTTGAGGTTTATTCCGACCTGCTGATTTGGGTCACCATGCAGCAGAAGAACTTTTACGCCTCGTTCATCCAGGCACGTGCTTACGACAAAAGATACAAGCGGGACGGTGAAAAAAGCATGGAGGTTGCTAAGGTGGCTCTAGACAATGAAGACTATGATAATGCCCTGAAAGTCTACAGGTACCTGATCAGGGAGTATCCAAGTTCACCGAATTATTTACTCGCGCGGCTGGGATTGATCCGCACCCGCGAAGAAAGGGTGAAGAAAACATTTCCCGTAAAAACGGACTCCGTCCGGACGTTGATCACCGATTACAAAAATTTCATCAGTCAATATCCCGACAACGCAAATGCACTTGAAGCGTCAAAGAATCAGGCACTGCTATATGCAAATTACCTGGACCAAAAGGATTCGGCCGTTTATATTTTAAACAAGTTGATAGCAAATCCAAAAGCTTCGCAATTCCTGAAAGCGAAGGCCAAGCTTGATCTTGGAGATATCTTTATGCTTAAAGGTGAGCCTTGGGAATCAACCCTGCTCTATTCTCAGGTAGAAAAGACGCAGAAGGAAAACGTTGTCGGCTATGAGGCGAAACTGAGAAACGCTAAGCTGTCGTACTATAAAGGTGATTTTCGCCTGGCTCAGGAACATCTTGACATTTTAAAGCAAGCAACTACCCGCGAAATAGCCAACGACGCTCTTGATCTGAGTATGCGTATCAAGGAAAATATCGCCTTTGATTCCATTGGTCAGGCACTTAAGGAATTCGCTCAAATAGAACTCCTGCTATTTCAGAATAAGTCAACGGCTGCCCTGGAAAAAATCGAAAACCTAAAGCAAGGTAAATCTGACGCCGGCATGCCGATCTCCAATCAAACGATCCTCGATGATGTCTACTGGCTTGAAGCCAACCTTCGGATGAAGCAGGGTGAATTTCAAAATGCTATAGCCCAGTTGCAACGTATTATCGACGAATACGGCACCGACGTACTGGCGGACGATGCATACTTTCTTCAGGGAGAGATATACGAGCGACAGCTCGGTGACCGTGACAAGGCGATGGAAATCTATCGTGATTTTTTAACAAAGTTCGCGGGCAGTGTGTACGCTGCCGAAGCGCGGAAAAGATACCGGCAGCTTCGCGGCGATTTCAGCGGGCAACAACCACAGTTTTAAATATTTAATAACGTACTCCTCTGATGTCGCTAACAGGCTCTGGCGTTTACGGACTCGCTGTTTATTTTACAAGTTCCACCAGTATGTGAACTTAACAACGAGTGATCGGTTTTTCACGCCGAAAGTTTCCGGAATGTAGTTGTCTGTGTAAACAATAAACAGATCGGAGGCGGGTCGGTATCGCCACTGAAACCGCGTGTTCAAATTAACATTATCCAGTTGTTCATTGTATTGCGCGAAGGCCGTAAAAAAAAGTGTGTTGGTCATGGTGATATCCAGACGAGGACCGATCAGCCAAAATGTATTGTTTCCCCAGGGCTCCGGCAGGTCGATGTTATTGTAATTTGCAGCGACGGCCAGACTCATGAAAGGCTGGAGCCTGTATCCGACTTCGCCTGATAAATTCAGCCTGGTCCCATTCGCGTAGTACCCCCCGTACCGGGTTGATAAAAGATATGTGAATAAGCTCTGCGGTTTAGAGGTAAAATCAAAACCGAATGCATTCCAGCTGTGGCGGCTTCCGACTTCAAGTGAATCTAGCCCCGAATTCGTCGGATCAAACGGCTGAAGAAGCTGTACAAAATCGTGAGCTGCCCATCCTGTTAAAACACTTTGTGTTCGGAAAGTAATAGTATAAGACAACACGTCCGTATTATCTGTGTGGTTGAATTTGTTATCGTAGTAATAAGTAGAACTGACCTTTGGTCCATGACTCAGAATTGTTCTACCCTTAGGAAAGAATAAATAGGCAGCGAGCGGATTTATTTTTATAAAATTTTTCCGCGGCACATACCCCACTTCCGCGTTGTAATTTAGGCCTACATATTCATGTTGCCAGCTCAGCGTAAGCCTTCGGTTAAAATATTGTAAATTGGCAGCATGGGTTATGTCCTTCCCTTCTTTCCCCGGACTCAGCGATTTTAACACCAATGCCTTTCCTGTCCAGATATTGTTCGATGAAGCCAGGTTGTATTCGAGTCCGAAGTTTCGATTGTATTTTGAGTAAACCGGGGCAGTCGGGTCATTGCTCGGTTTATAGTTTAATGATTGCTTGTTAATAAAAATGAACCCGACATTTGAACGAGCGAACAGCTTTCGTTGCAACGCAATGACCGCGAAGTTTTGTCTTGGCAAAAAATCTTTTTCCACATCCGAAGTTTGCATATCCATTGCGCCGATTCTCCAGTTCTTGTCCAGTTTGCCACTGAAGCGGGCGCCGAATTCGATGGGCGTACCCAAACCAATCCGCCTAGAAAAAAAAGGCCTGATCGTAGCATATCCAAAATTGGCGAACAAGTCGCCGTTCTCCAGGAAGAATTGCCTGCGCTCGGGAAAAAATAATTCGAAGCGGTCGAGGTTTGTGACCTGTCGGTCTACATCCACCTGCGAAAAATCGGGATTTACCGTAAGGTCCAAATTCAGCGAAGAACTCACGGCGATCTTGGCATCTAACCCGATTTCTTTTTTGTAGGATGACGGTGTGTCATGCTGGTAGTCTTTGGACACGCCTCCCAGTGCATAAGGTATGATCGAAATATTATGACTGGCTTGCGGCGGTGGTTCATCCCAGATGAGATTACCACTGTATGCAAGCGAAGCGGTGGGAAACTGACGAGGTACGGGCGCCCAGCTCGATTTTTCCGTCGTCTTCAGATCCAACCTGCTAAAATTGATACCCCATTTTGTTATACCCTTTTTATAGCGAATGCTCTTGAATGGGATAGCTGCTTCAAATACCCATTTGTCTTCGTCTTTCTTGACTACGGAAACCCATTTGTTGTCCCAGCTTAAATCCACTTTTCCACCTTCATACATCATTCCATCCCATTGAGCTCCGGCAGCGTTTGCTCCAAATGAAAAACCGTTGGTCTGGTCGTCGAACGGGTCCATGAACAACAGGAAATTGTCGTTTTTCCCGAAAGCAAAATCCCGCCGGAGAGATTCCACAAAATATCTGCCAGGAAGCAAATGATAACAGGTCGCAATAAGGTAAAGATTGTGCTGATCATAGGCCATGCGGACCTCGGTTTTGACCTTCGCTTTACTGGTATCCATAGGCAGCACCATAAAGAAATCCTTTGCTACGTCCGCGTTAAGCCATGTTTCCTCGTCCAGAATACCGTCGATCCTGACCGGTGAAGATGTGGATTGCAAATGAAGCTGGTAAGACTCGTTTATTTTTTGTGCCCGGACCAGAGGCACACAAACACACAGGAGGAGTAAAAAAATCAAAGATCTCATCATGGCAATTTCGTTATATGTATGCCAAAAGCAAGGTTGTTTTAGGATGGGAGGTACCATTCGTTGACCTGCTAAGATTAATTGCCACCGATGTTCAATGCAAAACCGGGTTCCGGCGATTCCGCAAATGGAGTAAGGACGGTTCGCGAAAAAATCGGTCCTATGGTATGCATGCATAACAAATTTTATTACCTTCGCTTTCTATCGAAATCGTATGCGAAGGGAAGAAACGGTGGACCACAATATAAAAACTGCATGGCATGCCATTTCACGGATGTATAATCAGCAGGCCGGCAAGCACGATATTACTACCTCCATCGGGTTTGTCCTGCTCAACATCCATTCTGATCAAGGTACCCCTGCCACGAAAATAGCTCCGTTGATGGGGCTGGAAGCGAGAAGCCTGACGCGGATGCTGAAGACCATGGAGGAGAAGAAACTGATTTACCGCGAACCGGATCCTACGGACAAGCGCTCGGTGAGAATTTTTCTCACCGGTCTTGGCAAAAAGAAGAAGGAGGTATCCCGCGAAACGGTTCTCAATTTTAATAATAAGGTTCGGGAATTGTTGCCTGAGAGTAAGCTCAGGATTTTTTTTGAAGTGATGAATGAAATTAATCAACTGGCCGTTCAGGGAATTGCCGAACCGGAGAAGATATAACAAGCAAAAAAGATTAACCGGGCTCAATATCAGGAAAGATTAAGTATACAATAACATGAAACGTTCTATTCGAAAAGTTGCCGTTCTTGGATCCGGGGTAATGGGCTCTGCAATAGCCTGTCATTTCGCTAACATTGGTTGTCAGGTCTTGTTGATGGACATCGCACCAAAGGATCTGACCGACGAGGAAAAGGCAAAGGGTCTTTCTCCGGACAGTAAAATTGTCAGGAACAGAATTGTTCAATCTTCATTTGACAGATCCGTGAAGTCCAGTCCGGGTCCGATCTATTCGAAAAAATTCTTATCCCGTATTTCCCTGGGAAATTTTTCCGACGATATGCCTAAGATAAAAGACTTCGACTGGGTAATCGAAGTAGTAGTTGAAAACCTCGATATCAAAAGGAAAGTCTACGACGAAGTTGAAAAATACAGAAAACCGGGAACCCTTATCACTTCCAATACGTCCGGTATTCCAATTCACCTTATGGCGGAAGGCAGAAGTGATGATTTTAAAAAGCATTTCTGCGGATCACATTTTTTTAACCCGCCGCGTTATCTTAAACTGCTGGAGATAATACCCACACCGTTTACCGATCCCGAGATTGTAAAATTCCTCATGCATTATGGAGATCTGTTTCTGGGGAAAACGACCGTTCTCTGCAAGGATACCCCCGCCTTCATCGCGAACCGGGTGGGTGTCTTCGCCATCATGAAGGTGGTTGACTCCATGAATAAACTGGATTTGAATATTGATGAGATTGATAAACTGACGGGCCCTGTTATCGGCAGACCAAAATCAGCCACCTTTCGCACATCCGATGTAGTAGGCCTGGACACTTTAATTAAGGTCTCGGGGAATCTCTACGAAGGATTGAAAAATGATGAAGGACGGAATTACTTCAAGCTCCCGGATACCGTTTTGAAATTGGAAAAGAACAAATGGCTGGGTGACAAGACCGGTCAGGGATTTTACAAAAAGACAAAAAACGACAAAGGGGAAACAGAGATCCTTACCCTGGATCTCAAAACTTTCGAATACAAACCCAAAGCAAAGACCAAGTTCGCCACACTTGATTCTACAAAAACCATTAACGATCTGAACGATCGTTTTAAAGTACTTTTCGCGGGAAAAGACAAGGCCGGCGAATTTTACCGCGACTCTTTTTTTGGGCTCTTTCAATATGCCTCTAACAGGATACCGGAGATCGCAGACGAACTATATAAAGTAGATGACGCCGTCTGCGCAGGATTCGGATGGGAACTCGGCCCCTTTCAAACATGGGATGCGGTCGGCGTTGAAAAGACCCTTTCGCAAATGGAGGCAGCGGGTTATAAGCCCAATGTCTGGGTGACGGAAATGCTTGCAGCCGGCCATAAGTCATTTTATAAAATCGAAAACGGTCTGAAAAAATACTATGACATTAAGACCAGGTCGTATCAAAACATACCTGGTAAGGAAGAATTTATAATCCTGGAGAACCTGAGCGACCATGTTGTCTGGAAAAATGCGGAATCAAAAATTACAGACCTTGGCGATGGTGTAATTAACTTTTCGTGGCATAGCAAGAGTTATACAATTGGCAGTTCCGTGGAGGAGGGCATGAACAAGGCTATCGACCTGGCGGAGAAAGAATACAAGGGTCTGGTGATCGGACATCAGGGCGCTGACTTTTCGCTAGGTGCAAATCTCGGTCTTGTTTTTATGTATGCCATCGAACAGGAATATGATGAGATCGATTTTATGGTAAGACGATTTCAAAACGCTGTTATGAGGATACGTTACTCTTCTGTTCCGGTAGTTGTTTGTCCACAGGGACGAACCCTGGGCGGGGGATGTGAAATGACCATGCACGCCGATATCGTTCAGGCAGCTGCAGAAACGTATATCGGCCTGGTGGAAGTAGGTGTCGGACTAATCCCCGGTGGCGGGGGTACAAAGGAGTTTACAAAACGTGTAAGCGATTCGTTGCAGGAAGGTGATGTTGAATTAAATGCCCTTCAGAATGCGTTTATGAATATTGCCACCGCCAAGGTTGCTCTGTCGGCTGAGGAAGCACGCGAGATGGGTATAATCCGTACCAAGGATCGGATTTCAATCAACAAGGACAGGCAATTGCTGGATGCAAAAGCGGCTGTGATCGAATTGTTCGACGCGGGTTATACGATGCCGACGCAGGCAAAAAACATCAAAGTACAGGGGCGTTCGGGCCTGGCCCTTTTTATGGCGGGTGTACATGGCATGAGAATGGGAAATTTTATTTCCGATCACGACAAAAAAATTGCGCTTAAGATCGCAAACATCATGTGCGGCGGTGATCTGACCTCACCACAGGAAGTAAGCGAGCAATATCTTTTGGACCTCGAGCGGGAGGCATTCGTTTCCCTGACAGGGGAAAAGAAAACGCTTGAACGGATACAGTCAATTTTAACGGGAGGAAAACCTTTAAGAAATTAGTTATGGATGCATTTATAGTAGCAGCAAAACGAACGGCAAACACCAGGGCGAAAAAGGGCGGATTTCGCTTTACCCGGCCGGATGACTTTGCCACAGAAGTTATAAAGGCGCTTGTCCGGAGCGTACCCGGGCTTGAAAATAAAATGGTCGACGATCTGATCGTCGGAAACGCGGTACAGGAAGCCGAGCAGGGAATGCAAATGGGTCGGATGATTGCGCTGACAGCCCTCGGAATAGACAATGCCGGAATGGTTATCAATCGCTACTGCGGTTCAGGTGTGGAGGCCATTCATTTAGCATCCGCTAAGATTCAGGCTGGTATGGCTGACTGCATTATCGCGGGCGGAGCAGAGTCGATGTCGCTGGTTCCGGTGATGGGCTGGAAGACGGCGCTTAACTATTCAATCGCGAAAGACCACCCCGACTACTATACAAGTATGGGATTGACGGCGGAAGAAATCTCAAAGCAATACAAGATATCCAGGGAAGACCAGGATCAGTTCGCGTACAACTCTCATATGAAGGCGATCCAGGCACAAAAGGAAGGAAAGTTCAAAGAAGAGATTCATCCCATTACTACGCAGGAAATTTTTGTCGACGAATCCGGTAAAAAGAAAAGCAGGGAACAGATTGTTGACACCGATGAAGGACCAAGGCCGGAAACATCGCTGGAGGCATTAGCAAAACTGAAACCGGTTTTTGCGCTGGGTGGATCCGTTACAGCGGGCAATTCGTCACCAACAAACGACGGAGCGGCTTTTGCAGTTGTCATGTCTGAGAAACTTGTGAAACAACTTAACCTGAAACCGATTGCCCGGATGATGAGCTATGCCGTTGCCGGTGTTGATCCCCGGATCATGGGGATCGGGCCGGTTGCCGCCGTTCCAAAGGCGCTGGAGCGTGCCGGGCTAAAGCTGAAAGACATTGACCTCATTGAATTAAACGAAGCTTTTGCGGCTCAATCGCTCGCCGTTATAAGAGAACTGGATATAGATCCATCGAAATTAAATGTAAACGGAGGAGCGATCGCACTCGGTCATCCACTGGGTAGTTCCGGAGCCCGTCTATCCCTGACGTTGTTCAACGAATTAAGGCGAAGGAACAAAAAATATGGCCTTGTAACCGCATGTGTCGGCGGTGGCCAGGGTGTGGCCGGTATTTATGAGATGATTTGATCCTAACATAGTGTATTGAATATTAAAACAAAGTATTGTATGGCAACAATCACGGAAAAAAAAGCAGCAATCAGGGGTGGTGAATTTATTATTCGCGAAACACAGGCAGGCGAAATTTTTATACCCGAAGAATTTAACGAGGAGCAGCGGATGATTCAGCAGCAGTGCAAGGATTTCCTCGAAAAAGAGATCTTTAACCGTCTCGATGAAATTGACTCCATGAAGGATCCTAAACTGATGCCATCACTTTTGGACAAAGCCGGAGAGCTCGGTTTACTGGGCACATCGGTTCCTGCGGAGTATGGCGGCTTTGGAATGGACTTCAATACAACCATGCTCGTAGCAGAAGTGATCGGCGGCGGGCATTCCGTTGCCGTCGCGCTTTCTGCCCATACGGGTATCGGTACACTTCCCATCGTATACTACGGAAATGAAGAACAAAAGAAGAAATACCTTCCGAAACTTGCCACGGGAGAATACAAGGCTGCGTACTGCCTGACCGAACCGGATTCTGGTTCAGATGCGAACTCCGGCAAAACAAAGGCTGTATTAACCAGCGACGGGAAACATTACCTCATCAACGGTCAAAAGATGTGGATCACCAATGGCGGATTTGCCGATGTTTTTATCGTGTTCGCGAAAATCGACAATGACAAAAATCTCAGCGCTTTTATCGTGGAAAAATCCTTCGGCGGAATCACCATGAACGAGGAAGAGCATAAAATGGGCATCAAAGGATCTTCGACACGTCAGATCTTTTTTAACGACTGCAAGGTGCCCGTGGAGAACCTCCTTTCGGAACGGGAAAACGGGTTTAAGATTGCCGTCAATATATTAAATATAGGTCGCATAAAATTAGGAGTTGCCGCGATAGGCGGATCAAAAAAAACGATTTCTATCGCAACCAACTATGCGAAAGAAAGAAAACAATTTGGAACCGCCATCTCCAACTTCGGAGCGATCAAGCATAAGATTGCTGAGATGGCCACAAAAGTTTTTGCGAGCGAATCGGCCTGTTACCGGGCGGGTCAGAATATAGACGATACCTATAATGCACTGGTCGCTGGTGGAAGCGAACCCGCAAAAGCAAAATTAAAGTCCCTGGAAGAGTTTGCGATCGAATGCGCTATCCTCAAGGTTCATGGCTCTGAAGTTCTGGACTTCGTGGTGGATGAGGGTGTGCAGATCTATGGAGGTATGGGCTTTTCTGCAGAGGGACCGATGGACCGGGCGTACAGAGATGCCCGCATCAACCGGATCTTTGAAGGAACGAACGAGATCAACCGCATGCTTACGATCGATATGCTCATGAAACGAGCCATGAAAGGAAGCATCGATCTGATGAACCCCGCCATGGCTGTGCAGAAGGAGCTGCTGGCTATCCCGGATTTCGGAGCATCGGAAGAAGAGGGAATTTTTGCCAAAGAGAAAAAGGCCCTTTCCAATTTAAAAAAAGCGGGGCTCATGGTCGCCGGTGCTGCCGTTCAGAAATTTATGATGAAACTTTCGGATGAGCAGGAAGTGCTGATGAACCTGGCCGATATGCTTATCGAAGAGTACATTGCTGAATCAACATTGCTTCGCGTGGAAAAACTGATCGGACTACGGGGTGAAAAGGCTTGTGAGATACAGAAAGAGATGGCGCTTATTTATCTTCATTACGCTATTGAAAAAGCTGCTTCGAGCGGGCGTTCTGCAATAACGGCATTTGCCGAGGGCGATGAGCTGCGGTTAATGCTCATGGGTCTGAAAAGGTTTACCAAAATTGATCCCTACAACCTGAAGGACGCTCGCCGGAAAGTGGCCGATTTTGTGATCGAAAAAGGGGAGTATCCCTTCTGATCAAGCAAAAGACAGGAATACCTTAAGCCGTATGAGGCTGTTCACATTTGTCCCTGGCACTGTTCAGTTTTCAACAGTTATTTGCTCACCGGATTCCCGGAAACCGGGAATATGATTGGATTTAAGGGGTCAGGCAGTGTTGCATACTTTTTGGTATGAACTGGCTAAAGATTAAGGCTATGCAATCCAAAAGTTCTACCTCGACCCTGCTGATTGTTTTGTTGATCGTATTTACGTTCCCACTCTGGCTGGGAATAGCGGGCGGAATTTTCGGACTGATAGCCGGCCTTTTCGGAGCAGTATTTGGTATCATCGCCGCCGTCTTCGGAGCTGTAATTGGTGCTATCGGCGGAATCTTCGGCTGGATCTTCGATTGGGACTGGCCATTTTCACACTTCTATCACTGGAATATTTTTACCATCATCGCCATTGCGGCGGTGATTGTTCTGATCAGCAGATCAAGAAAGATATGATGTGCACCTAAGTTACCGGATGCCGATTGTAAAGTCCGGGATTTAAAAAATACCGTGAGTAGACGGGATATTTCTTGATTTCGCGAAGTTCGGGTTTCGTTCGGTTGACAAAAACAACTTTGTACTGGAACTCATAACCCTTGTCCACGTGGATATCTTTTCGAACCACATACCACAACTTATTCCAGGGATTTAATACCTTGATCTCGAGGTGAAAAAGACCTGGTGTGCTCCTGACCCGGACATACTTCCCGGGTTGCTTGTTATAAAGTTTCCCGTTGACGTAGACCTGCATGGTTGTTCCTTTTTCGGTTTGGACCGCAATGCCGGAATCATATGCGAAGAGATTAAAAGAAGAGGCTACCAAAAGACAGAAGAACAACCCTTTCATAGCAAAGTACATTTCCACATACAACGCAAGCACCGTGCCATCGTTTGCTAAAAAACGGTAAATAAAAGCAGCTAAAAACGTAACCTTTCTGAAATGCGGTTACCACGCGAAAGCCGCCTTAACTTCTCCATTTTATTCCGCAGCCGATCGCCTTGGTGCGGTTTGTTGTGACAGGCCTATTGGCAAGCAACGCATCCACGGCATCTTCTACATATTTCCGAGTAGCTGAAGCGGCATCACGAGAATTGTTGTCGATGGTACCGATGTACGCCACCCTGAATATTTTTTCTTCTTTCTTCAACACAAATACATGGGGTGTATTCGATGCGCCAAACTTCCGTGCCACTTCCTGGGATTCGTCAACGAGGTAGGGGAAGGAATAGTTTTTCTTTCTGGCGAGGGAGACCATTTCCGCAAATGAATCGCCTGGGGAAGCAGCCGGGTCGTTGGCATTAATTGTAATTACAGGATAGCCCAGGCCTGCATATTTTTTATGAAGTTCAATGATCCTTTGGTTGTAGGCCTTTGAGTAGGGACATGTATTGCAGTCGAAAATCACGATGACCCCCTTCCCGGAGGCACCGTAATCTGACAGGGATACCATTTTCCCATCCACGTTCTTCAGCGTAAAGTCGGCTACGACATCACCCAGGTCATACGAATACGCTGTGCTGCAAAAAAGGATGGCCACAGATACAAGAGAGAGGAATCTTTTTGCTTTCATGGTATGCTGAATTTTGGATTTTTATTCCCTTAGTTCCGAAATTATATTCTCAATTTCCCCCTCCTTTAGCTCTTTATCCACAAATTTTCTTCGACCGGTCTTACGGTTTATAAAAAGTGTGGCCGGAATGGCTCCCTCCCAGCGGTTGTCCACTTTATCGATCCATGAGTTGTAGTCGATTTCATCTAACAGCAGTACCTCCGACCGAATATCTTTTCTCCTGATAAATGTATTGACCCGGGCGATCTGGTCGGCAAAGTCAAGACTGACGAGGGTGATCACTAACGAGGAGTCCATTCTCTGTTGCAGTTGACCGAAGAGCGGCAATTCTTTTACACAAGGGGCACACCATGTGGCCCAGAAGTTAATGATCTGAATTCCCTGCGACCGATCATTGATCAAAGCCTCTATTTTTTCAAATTTGACGATGCGTGCCTGTTGGGCGACGGCCAGCTGGGTCAGAAAAAAAAACATAATTGAAAACCGGGAAACAGAGGCAGTCATCGTGTGTCCAGACGTTAAATGATCATGTAAGAAAATACTAAAAAATTCAACAAAAACACTAGAATACAGATACTTAGAAAACAAGAAAAAAAATTTTAAAAGATTTCCACAAAATTCTTCACTTGTCCACATTACGGGAATATTGTCCCTTAACAATCAATATATCAATTACTTACGCACAATTTTTTCAATCAATTCTTTGTGGACAACTTAAAACCTAGAAGGTGCAACACGTATTTGTCACATTTTATCGCCTAAAATAGCAGACAGAAACCGGAGATTTAACGGCATTAATTATTTCGGCATTATGAACAATTCGCCCAATCGCATTACGACTCTTTTCAACATTCAATACCCGATTATCCAGGCTGGTATGGTATGGTGCAGTGGCTGGAGGCTTGCGTCAGCGGTGAGCAACGCCGGGGGCCTCGGACTTATAGGCGCCGGGTCTATGCACCCGGAAACGTTGCGGGAGCACATCCGGAAATGCAAGGCGAATACGCAAAACGCTTTTGGCGTAAACGTTCCCTTGTTATATCCCGAGATCGACAAGATCATCCGGATTATTGTCGAAGAAAATGTCAGGATCGTATTTACTTCCGCCGGAGACCCTTCGTTGTGGACATCCTACTTGAAAGACCGGGGGATAACCGTGGTTCATGTGGTATCCAGCGTCAGGTTTGCTCGGAAAGCGGAAATATCCGGCGTAGATGCAGTCGTCGCGGAGGGTTTTGAGGCGGGTGGTCATAACGGCAGGGAGGAAACAACTACCTTTGTGTTGGTTCCGATGGTCCGGGAAGAGGTTTCAATACCGCTTCTAGCCGCGGGTGGTATAGCGTCAGGGCGGACAATGCTGGCAGCTGAAGTATTGGGGGCTGAGGGGTCACAAATCGGGACGCGCTTTGCGGTCAGTGTGGAGTCGTCCGCGCATGAAAAATTCAAAGAGAAGATTATTTCCCTGAAGGAAGGTGATACGGCTGTAACTTTAAAATCACTTACACCCGTGCGACTGGTCAAGAATCAGTTCTACCAACGTGTGATTGATGCCGAGCAGCGCGGTGCGACGAGGCAGGAACTGTTTGAAATTCTGGGAACACGTCGTTCGAAGCTTGGCATTTTCGAAGGAGACCTTGACGAGGGAGAGTTGGAAATCGGGCAGGTAGCCACAAAAAAAATTCAGCCAGCGAAGGATATCGTTCTTGAAATCTGGGGAGAGTATCGTTCGCTGAAAAAATCACTTGGTCATGAACATCCTTAAGATAAAAGAGACATGCTTGTATGTGAACGATGTCCGACGAACCAGAGATTTTTATCATGATACACTTGGTTTGCCCATTATAAGTTATGTTGAAAACAAGCATGTGTTTTTTCACGCCGGAACAAGCGTGCTGTTATGCTTCAATCCCGAAGACTCGAGGGGAAAAACATCTCCACCTGCTCACTTTGGTGGCGGGAAACAACATTTCGCATTTGAAATACCAAAGGAGGAATACGCTAAAGCGAAAGAGGAACTCCTTTTAAAAGGAATTCAAATAATTGATAAAGTGACTTGGCAAAGCGGTGAAGAATCTTTTTATTTCAACGATCCGGAAGGGAATGTACTTGAAGTTGTTCCGGACGAAGGCATATGGGATTAATTTCGTCAGGCTTTTTTGAGCATCTCAGCAGGGATAGCAGCAGGCTCACTTTGATCCTTTTGTTCTTTGTTTTCCTGTGGCGCTGATTTTTGCGCCTTGAAAATATTATCAAACCAGACTTCATAGTCTTTAAACTGAAGGCAATTACCAATTAGTTTGCCCTCAACAAGAATCTTGATCAGTAAATCGCGATTAATGGTCTGGAGGAGGAGTTCGCGTTGGTCTGACGGCAGAGAGCCAACCTGTACGTATTCAATTCCTTTATATAATGTAGAATTAACCTTCATACTGCACTCTTTATCACGCTTAAACACTATTGGTAACCCATGGTTTAATTCGTTTGCAAAGTTAATGCGGAAAAAATACAAGGCTTCATGAATCTACGTAATAAATTTTGATTTTTGTTTGTAAGAGCAAATCATTCGATGGCCGGTTTTTTCGATACACCAGTAGAATACCTGAAAGGCATTGGCCCTCAAAAGGCGTTGATCCTCAACAAAGAGTTGAACATTTTCACGTTTGCCGATTTGATTCAGCACTATCCGTTCCGTTATGAGGACCGCACCAGGTTTTACAAGATAGGCGATATTCACGAAGAACTTCAATACATACAGGTAAAGGGATACGTAAAAAACAAAGAGACCATCGGCACGGGTTTTAAAAAACGCCTTGTAGTTAACCTTGCCGATAATACCGGTGAGCTTGAACTGGTGTGGTTCCAGGGAATAAACTGGATCAATGATAAGTTGAAATCCGGTGTAGAGTATGTCGCCTTCGGAAAGTTAAATCGCTTTGGAAATAAATTCAATATTGCACACGCCGAGGTAGAACCGGTAACGGCTCGTCAGGAGCAGGCCGGTTTCCTCCAACCGGTTTATCCGCTAACGGAGAAACTCAAAACCAAACACGTGGACAGCAAGGCATTGTCCACGATCATCAAAAATCTCCTTTCCCAGGCCGACGGGAAATTCCGTGAGACACTGCCGTCCAATCTGCTGGCTCAGGAGCGAATGCTCTCAAAGAGGGATTCCATGCTGAACATCCATTTTCCTGCGACCTATGAGTTGTTAAGCAAAGCTCAGTACAGACTAAAGTTCGAAGAACTCTTTTATATTCAGCTTCGGCTCCTGAAGATGAAGATCGTAAGACAGGAAAAAGTAAAAGGCCAGGTATTCCAGAACACATCCCTGCTGACGACCTTCTACAACGAACACCTGCCATTCAACCTTACCGACGCGCAGAAGAAGGTTGTGAAGGAAATATATGCAGACCTTAAATCAGGCAAACAAATGAACCGTCTGCTTCAGGGTGATGTAGGTAGCGGCAAGACTATTGTAGGATATATCTGTATGCTGATCGTTATCAGCGGCAATGCGCAGTGTGCGCTTATGGCTCCAACCGAGATCCTTGCCCAGCAACACTACCGTGGACTGAAGCGGTATGCAGACAAAATGCAGATCCCGATTGCTTTACTTACCGGTTCGACAAAAAAATCGGCACGAAAGGAAATTCACGAAAAGCTAAGTGACGGTTCACTAAAAATCCTTATCGGTACGCATGCATTACTCGAGGAGGAAGTCAAATTCAATAACCTGGGATTGTCGATCGTTGATGAACAGCACCGTTTCGGCGTTGCTCAACGGTCGAAGTTATGGCAGAAGAACGTTCACCTCTATCCCCACATTCTGGTAATGACAGCGACGCCCATTCCCCGTACGCTGGCCATGACACTCTATGGCGATCTGGATATCTCGACAATCGATCAGCTGCCGGCAGGCAGGAAGCCAATAAAAACAGTCCACAAATTTGATGCTCATCGCCTTCAGGTAAATCAATTTTTGAGAGATCAAATAGCCTCCGGACGTCAGGTTTACATCGTGTATCCACTGATCGAAGAATCAGCCAAGTTAGATCTCAAGCATCTGATGGATGGCTACGAAAGCATCAGCCGCGCTTTTCCGGATCTTGCAATCTCTATTTTGCATGGAAAGATGAAGCCCGATGCAAAAGAATATGAAATGAAGCGATTCACCGGGGGCGAGACAAAGATCATGGTCGCCACAACCGTGATAGAGGTAGGTGTGGATGTCCCTAACGCGTCGGTTATGGTTATTGAAAACGCCGAACGCTTCGGCTTGTCGCAGCTTCACCAATTGCGGGGTCGTGTCGGGCGGGGCGCCGACCAGTCATATTGTATCCTGATGACCGGCTTCAAACTTGGCGCCGATTCCAAAATCCGTATTGACACCATGGTGCGAACAAATAATGGGTTTGAGATCGCCGAAACGGACCTTTCCATGCGCGGGCCGGGCGACCTCCTGGGCACACAACAAAGCGGTGCCCTGGATCTCCTTATCGCCGACCTGGGCAAAGATGGCGAACTGCTAAAAATCGCACGGGACAGGGCGTCGGCAATCCTGGAGAATGACCCCGAACTGTCAAAACCCGAAAATCAGGTTATCCGAACGCAAATCGAGTCTATGCGAAAAACAACGGTTAACTGGAGCAGGATCAGTTGAGGGTCAAGGAGATTGAAGAAGTGTGCTTCCGAAAATGCCACGTTGGAATCAACCGTTTTACATTCCGCCGGCGGAAACAGGACGAAGGGAAGAGCTACAGGCAAGTTATTTTTGTTAAATTCAATCCTGAATTTTTTATTCTATGACCGTCAGAAAAATCATCCTGCCTCTTTTGATCGCCTTTGCGATGTACGCATGTAACAGGAATACAGAGGGATCATCGAAATCTCCTTCTAATCCGCCGGCGGAAGGATTTGATATTGCGAACTCTGACCCGGCGGCGATCGAACTCGCCGATAGCATTATGGCTGCCATGGGAGGTCGCGCTAATTGGGACAAGACGAGATTTATTTCCTGGAATTTCTTTGGTGTGAGGGACCTGGTGTGGGACAAACACGCGGGAAAGGTGAGAATAGAAAGCCCCAGGGACAGCGTTATTTACCTGGTTGATCTAAATACCCTTGCGGGCAGGGTAAGGGTAAAAGGGCAGGAACTGACTGAACCCGACTCATTAAAGAAGATGCTTAACCGGGCAAAAAGCATGTGGATAAACGATTCATATTGGCTGGTGATGCCTTTCAAACTGAAAGACTCGGGACTTACAATAAAATACATGGGAGAAGATACGTTGATGACCGGGCCTAAATGCAATGTTCTTCAGTTGACTTTTAACGGCGTCGGCGACACACCTCAGAACAAATATTTGGTCTATGTCGACATGGGCGACAACCTGGTGAAGCAATGGTCCTATTTCAGCCAGGCCAACCAGGATTCCGCAAATTTTATGCGGCCATGGGATAACTATCAGAAATACGGAAACATTCTACTTTCCGGTGACCGATCCGATGGAGGCGGGCCAAAGAATGTGAAAGTAGATGAAAACCTTCCAGAGAGTCTGTTTCTGGAGTTTTGAAAACCAACGTTAAATGGCCACAGCAATAAGAACCAGGTAATTTATTTTATAACTTATGAGACTACCAGATCTGGCGACCGTTCCCTCGTTTTATAAAGGTTATGTAGAGTTGGTAAAAGATCAGGAAATCATCCTTGCTTTGACGCGTTCGAATACGGAAACCCTGCAGCTTGTGCGTTCCATTCCCGAGACGAAAGGTGAATACAGATATGCTTCCGGCAAATGGAGTATCAAGGAATTGCTCTGTCACATGATGGATGCCGAGCGGATATTTGCCTACCGCGCCCTTCGCTTTGCCCGAAATGACAAAACTCCGCTCGCAGGCTTCGAAGAGACCGACTACGCACCTCAAGCCAATGCACACAGCCGCACTATACTGATGCTTGCCGATGAAATGGAACGCTTGCGGCAAACGACAGTCGACCTGTTTAAAAGTTTTACCGACGATATGATGTTTCGCAACGGAACCGCTAACAATACGGAGATCTCTGTATTCAATTTAGGCTATATTATTCCGGGGCATGAAACACACCATACCCGCATTTTAGCAAGCCGGTATCTGCTGTAGGTCTATGCGCGAATCCGCCGTTTTTATCTTTATGCTGATGCTGGCAACTTCCTGTTCGCCTGTTTCTACACGGAAACTCAACCGTGTGTTCAGGGAAACTGAAACTAAGTTCCAGGATTACACGGGCTTCGTGCTTTACGATATTGAAAAAAGCAAAACTGTTTACGCATTCAATTCGGACAAATATTTTACACCAGCTTCAAACACCAAGATCTTTACATTTTTTGCCGGCCTGAGTATTCTGGGTGATTCCGTACCAGCCCTTCGCTATTCCGAAAGAAACGATTCGTTAATTTTCTGGGGCACGGGAGATCCGTCATTTCTTTATAAGAATACTTTTCAAAATGAAAGGGTTTTTTCATTTCTGAAATCCACGGAAAAATCGCTGTTTTTTTCCGCCACAAACTTTCACACAACCCATTTTGGTCCCGGCTGGGCATGGGATGACTATAATGACTCCTACTCGGCTGAAAGATCTCCTTTGCCTATTTACGGCAACATCTTCACTGTAAAGAGTGATCAGTCTAACGTCGGGATTCAACCACCCCTGCTTCGGAAACACTTTACCAGAGCAGAACAGGTCGACAAGGGCAATGTGGTTCGAAAACCGCATAGCAACGATTTTATTTTGTTTCCCTCCCGGGTAAAAAAATTCGAGGCTGATGTACCGCTGAAGGTCGATGCGGAGACAACGAGGCAAATGCTGTCAGATACACTTGCAAAAGAAGTGAGACTGATAAACGCCACCTTGCCGGATCACGCCAGAACGCTCTACAGCATACCCTCAGACAGTTTGTATGCAGTGATGATGAAGGAGAGTGATAATTTCATCGCCGAACAGCTGCTTTTGCTCTGCTCTGGCGTGATCAGTGACACATTGAAGCCAGAGATCGCGATACAATATTCGCTAAAGTTTCTGCTGCACGATATGATAGACAAACCGGTCTGGGTAGACGGATCCGGATTATCGCGGTACAATCTTTTTACACCTCGTTCCATTGTGCAGCTCTGGCGGAAGATTTATCAATTGGTACCGCAGGAACGGCTCTTCCGGTTGCTGGCTGTTGGAGGTCAATCCGGAACAATTAAGCGTTGGTACAAGGCTGACAGACCCTATATATACGGCAAAACGGGCTCCCTCAGTAATAACCACAGCTTAAGCGGGTATCTGGTCACCAAAAAGGGCAAAATTCTGATTTTTTCCTTCATGAACAGTAACTTTACAGCGCCTGGTGCCGAAATACGGAACAACATGCAAACCATTCTGACCTCAATTTATGAACGATACTAACCGCAAATTTTCTTCCCCCATTCTTATACTTTTTTCTATCCTCTGTTCGGTTCAGATGAGCAAAGCCCAGGCCACCGACAGCCTTGATATAAAAATCGGGCAAATGATTCTGGTTGGTTTTCCGGGACCAGCTGTCGACGAAAAGGTGCTTGACGAAGTACGAAAAGGTAAAGTGGGATCGATCATTCTTTTTGAGAAGAATATTCCGCCGCAAAACTCATTTGTCGCCCTTAAAAAAATCACATGGACGTATCAGCAGGCAGCACCCATTCCGTTATTTATCGGTATCGATCAGGAGGGGGGTAGGGTGAATCGCCTGAAAGATAAGTACGGTTTTCCCAAGTCTATCACAGCAGCTGCTATGGGAAAATCAACCAACCTTGATTCCGTTCGCTTTTACAGTGAAAGTACAGCGGCTACGTTGTCAGGTTTGGGTATCAATGTTAATTTTGGACCGGTAGTGGACCTGGCATCAAATCCTAACAACCCGATCATTGCCAAATACGGAAGGGCGTTTTCCGCCAACGAAGATTCTGTTATATTGATGGCGAAGGAAGTGATCAAAGCCCACCACCGATATGGAGTACTCACGTCCCTGAAACACTTTCCCGGCCATGGCAGCTCAAAAGATGATACGCACCTCGGTATTGCGGATGTCACCAACACCTGGGAAGAGCGGGAACTGACACCCTACAGGAGCTTAATTGATTCGGGATATGCCGACGCCATTATGACGTCACACATTGTAAACCGGAAGCTGGACAAGAACGGAAATCCCGGAACCCTGTCGCAGGATATTCTCACCGGCATACTGCGGAAAAGATTAAACTTCGATGGCGTAATTTTCACAGACGACATGCAAATGCACGCGATCACAAAACACTACGGCCTGGAGGATGCCATCAAACTCGCCATAAACGGAGGGGTCGATATCATGACATTCTCCAATAATATTCAACAAAGTGAAGAGCGTACCGTAGATAAGGTCCATTCGATTATTCGTAAACAAGTGGAAAGCGGCGAGATTAAAAAAGAAAGGATCGATGAAAGCTTTGATCGCATTATAAAACTGAAGAGGCAATTGACGGAAAGGACTGAACAGGCCTATTATCGGCAACAGCTGAAACAAACCAATCAGGCTCTTGTGAATGCGCGCGCGGAACTTCAGCAGGTCAGAGAAAAACTAAGCGCACAACAATCCGACGAGGTGGTTAACACACCCGACAAGAAGGCAAAAAAGAAGAAGTCAAAGAAAACGCGATCATGAGCCCCTTTACGGTCAGTCTGCCCGAAGGACAGCGGGCTCCGGTTTTACTAAGCATCCCGCATTGCGGAACATGGATACCGGACGAACTGATTGATCAATACAACCCGGATCTGATTCATGCACCGGATGATACGGACTGGTTTGTTGATTGCCTCTATGATTTTGCGCCGGCGATGGGTATCACCGTTCTTCAGGCTACCTGTAGCCGGTGGGTGATAGACCTGAACCGCGATCCCGCCAACAAACCGCTCTATTCCGACGGTCGAATAATCACGGAACTTTGCCCGGTAACTAATTTTTTAGGGGAGCCGATCTATCGCGATCATCGGCAACAGGTTGGGTCAGGTGAGGTCGTACAAAGAAAGGAAAAATACTATCAGCCCTATCACGACAAGCTGACTGAACTGATCAAAGAGCTGAAAGCGGAATTTGGAAAAGTTCTGGTGTGGGATTGTCATTCTATCCGGCGCTACGTCAAGACGATCTACAACGAAAACTTTCCGGACCTCATTCTGGGCGATGCGGACGGCACGTCAGCCTCTCCGAATGCAATTGAGCTGGCTTTCACCGGACTGAAAGCGTCAGCCTATTCTGTCAGCCATAACTTTCCCTTTAAAGGCGGTTACATTACCCGCCATTACGGAAGGCCATTGGAAAATCAACAGGTGCTGCAGCTGGAAATGACGAAGGTCAATTATATGAACGATACGGAGACCCATTATCATGAGGAACGTGCCGAAAGGATGAGAAACGTACTCCGGAACGTGTTGTCTTCCCTTGCGGATATGATGGGTAAAAAAGGATCATGAAGTGTTACAAATTCAAGGCGCTTCTCCGGAATGAAAACTGGTTGGTTCCGGCATACGTCGGTGTGGATGACACGGGATTGATTAATTATTTATCCGACCAGCCATTTCCTGATGGGACGGCTATCGAATTTGTAAATGGTTTTGCGTTGCCGGGATTTCAGAATGCGCATTCTCACGCGTTTCAGTTTGCGATGGCCGGAATGGCTGAGACCCACCGTCCCGGTTCCAATGATGATTTCTGGAGCTGGCGCGAAGCAATGTACAATTGTGCTCTTCGTATCAATCCGGATCAACTGGAGGCAGTCGCCGCCATGCTCTATGCGGAAATGCTTCGTAACGGCTACACGCATGTCGCGGAGTTTCATTATTTACATCATGATGAAAGGGGGAAGCCCTATTTAAACCTTGCTGAAACGGGTGAGCGCCTGGTAGCAGCCGCGATGACCGCAGGAATCAGGATCACGCTTGTCCCCGTGTTTTACCAGCGAGGTAATTTCGGACAAGCACCGAATGATCGTCAGCGGCGCTTTATTTCGGGCACGCCTGATGAATATTTTCAGTTGCTGGATGATTCGGCTACGGTTGTAACGGGTAAACCTCATGCCTCTCTTGGTTTCGGTGTTCATTCACTGCGCGCCGTCGATCATCAGGATATAGTAACAACTTTTCAACAGGGCCCGGCTACGATACCCTTCCACCTTCACGCCGCCGAGCAGCTTAAAGAAGTGGAGGATTGTGTCGGGTTTTTGAAGATGCGACCCGTGGAATGGCTACTCGAAAACCTGCCGCTGGATAAACGATGCCACCTCGTTCACTGTACACACATGAACGAAGAGGAAGTAATTAGGCTGGCCAATACGCGATCCAACGTCGTGCTTTGTCCGGGCACGGAAGGAAATCTCGGGGATGGCATTTTCCCCTTTTCGCGGTACGTAAAATCCGGCGGCGGCTGGTCGATCGGTACAGACAGTCACATCAGTTTGAATCCACTCGAGGACCTTCGGTGGCTGGACTATGCGCAGCGCTTAACAACGCACAAACGGAATACTTTTGATAATGGGGCATCCAACCTTGTTCAATCCTGCCTGAGATCGGGAAGAATGGCGATGACCAACAGTCCGGCTGCTATGTTTTTTGAGACGGGGAAAGCATTTGACGCTGTAGTATACGATGCGGAGTCGCCCCTGTTGTTGCGAACCGGACTGGAGCATTTGTTGTCAACCCTGGTATTTACCGCTGACTCCAGCCTGATTTCAGGGACGATTGTAAATGGAAAATGGATCATCCGGCACCAGCGTCATCACCTTCACGATGAGATCAAGCGGAAGTTCCTCCCGGCGATCCGTTCGATCACAGCCTGAACTGGTCTCACCTGGGTTTCAGGTGTTCCGTAAATAATTTCAGGATCCTTTTATACTCATCGGTCCAGCTGCTGGGTTCAACGAATCCATGGTTTTCAACGGGGTAGACCGCGAGCTCCCAATTATCTTTGCCCAGTTCGATGAGGCGTTGCGAAAGCCTGACGGCATCCTGAAAATGAACATTAGTGTCGACCATGCCATGACACATTAACAAGGCGCCTTTCAAACCTTCCGCATAATACAACGGAGAGCTTCTGGCATACGCCAGGCTATCGAGATGAGGTACATTCAGGATACTTCCCGTGTACGGATGGCTGTAGTGTGCCCAGTCCGTTACAGGTCTTAAAGCCGCACCTGCAGCGAAAACATCCGGAGCTGTGAACATGGCCATCAGGGTAATGAACCCACCATACGATCCGCCGTAGACTCCGATCCGCGCCGGATCGATATTGTGATTTTTAACCAAAAAATCCGCCCCATCAAGATTATCATTCAGATCCTTCCCGCCCATATGGCGATAGATCCCGGTTCTCCAATCGCGCCCATATCCTGAGCTTGCGCGGTAATCAATATCCAGGACGGTGTATCCCTGGTCGGCGAGCAGGTTATGAAACATGTATTCGCGAAAATAACTGCTCCACCACTTATGGGCGTTTTGTAAATATCCTGCGCCGTGTACAAAAATCACGGCAGCACCGTTTGCCTTTTCAGGTTTATAAAGGCGGGCATAAACTTTCGCCAGGTCCCTAGCAACAAAGGTTATTACTTCGGGATCCCGCCACGGATAGGATGCAAATTCGGTGCTAGCAGAATTAGTCACCTTCTGCGGTTTTGCACCTGGTTTGTTTTCCATCAGGTAAAGTTCCCAGGGTATGTTGCTGTACGAATAACGAAAGGCGATCATCTTTTCATCAGGTGACAGCGTTATTTCGTGAGCTCCGGCCATGGTTGTAAGCCGCTCAAGTTTTCCACCTGACGCGGGCAGCCGGTAACACTGTTTTTCACCCGGATGAGACTCATTCGCAATGAGGTAGAAATAATCCTTGTTTCTCGACAGCGTAACCTGCTGAATTTCAAAAAGGCCTTTGGTCAGTGGTTGTTTAAATTTTGTGTTGACATCGACGGTATACAGATGCGAGTAACCGGATTCCTCTGAAGTAAACCATATCCGTTCGTTGCCGGCCATCCAACCGATCGCATAGTTCCCGAATCCGCCGTTAACCGGGCCACCCACCCATGCGTCATCATGGTCCCTGTTCAGTAATGTGAGTTTTTGGGTTGTGATATCCAGCGACATGATCCATCGATCCTTGAAATCAAGTGAACTCAGGATCAAGACACATTTTTTTCCATCGTCAGACCACGTAAGGCTGCTAACATCCACTGCGCGTGCTTTGGGCTGGCCGCCCACCGTTGCGGATTTGTTAGACGGATATTCCCTCGTATAAGCCAATGTATCGGTGATGCCGGGGAGATCGTCAGTTTTTACCTGAAGAACGGTGTCCCTTGTAATGTCGTAGACAAAAAGTTCAGAAGAGTTCAACGGCGCTCCTACCTTGGGCCTTGCCGTAATATCTTCGGTAAAACCGGAGGTTGTCACGAAATTCGGTACGATCGTTTTTTTTGGCTGCGGTTTTTTGGTGAGTTTATAAGTAACGAATCTTTCGTCGGGACTAACCTGGACCATTTCCACGGAACGGTCATCCACGTAAATTTCTTTTGGCCTTTTTGGCTGAATCGTTTTTTGATTCTGATACGCTGACTTCTGATTGGCTTCTCTTTCCTTCAGGACCTCAAAAAAGGCAAGCTGATCTTTTCGAAGCCACTCCTCATGGGATGTGAGTGTTGTTGTACTCTTTTTGCCGGCCCTGAAATCCGTTAACTGTGTGAATTTTCCCGTCGCAATCTCCCAGCTGAAAATATTTTGTTCGAGCGAAAAGATGATCTTTTTATCATCTCCCGAAAAATAGGGAGCCAGTTCCCTTCCGACGGTATTGGTTATTTGCGATGTTTTTTTTGTCCCGGAATCATAGAGGTAGAGGTCGCCGTTCTTTTCATAGGTAAACCTGGTCTTTGTTTTATTGAACCGCAGCAGTCGTCCCGGCATATTTAACCGCTCCTGAAGTCCTACTTTTTTCGGCGTGCGGTCCTGAAGTGTAATGGAGTACAGGGAATCCCCCGGGGCATTTTCAGGGTTCCAGTTGAAATAAACCGTCTTGCTATCGGCGGACCAACTAACGCCGCTTGGTGAAGTTCCCATCCATTTTGGATCCCGCATTATTTTCTCGACAGTCAACGGAGCCAAAGCCGGTTGTGCGAGGAGAGCAGAATTTAGCAACAGCAGAAAGAAAAGGAAATAAAACCGGGTCATATCAGATTTTTTTGATCTAAGATAATATGAGATAAGGACTCTTCGAGCCCGTCACCTAACAAAGTTGAACCTTGACGTATGTGTCGGAGAGGTAAGCGATTTATCTTTTTGGAACAGTCACGTTCATGTAGTCGAGGGTAACATTCAACATGGCCCGGAGTCCCGTGAGCATGCCACGCTCATCGATCATAAAATCCGGGGTATGATGAGAAGGCACAAGATTCGGATCCTGATCAGGAGGCATTGCACCGACAAAAAAGAAAAAGCCCGGGACTTTCTGCTGGAAAAAAGCAAAATCTTCAGCGCCTGTTACCGCATTAATCCTGATCACGTTTTCACTGCCCGCCGCTTTTTGCAAACTGCCCACCATTTTTTCAGTCAGATTGATATCATTGTAGGTGACCGGGGTTTTGTTGACAATTACCACCTCGGCTGTCGCGCCTCCGCTTTCAGCAATTTTGGTTGCCGTCAATTTGATCTTCTCGTGAATTTTTCTCTGCATGTCAACATCGAGCGTCCGGATCGTTCCGGCCATCACAGCCTCTTCCGGGATGATGTTCTCCCTGACACCTGCCTGGAATCTTCCCACCGTAATGACAGCGGCTTCCTTTGTTAATTCGGTCTGCCGGCTCACGATAGTCTGAAGACCATTAATGATCTGGGCTCCGATAACGATTGGATCAACACCCATCCAGGGTGCGGCGCCATGCGATTGTTTTCCCTTAACCTTGATTGTAAACCAGTCGGATGCAGCCATCATACCGGCAGGCCTGTACGTAATTCGACCCAGGGGAGAAATGGATTGAATATGCATTCCGAAAATCACATCGACCTTCGGATTTTCCAGCACACCTTCTTTCACCATCAGATCCGCACCGCCTTCCTCACCCGCGGGTGGTCCTTCTTCAGCCGGCTGGAAGATAAACTTGATCGTACCTTTTAAATCGTTTTTGTTCTTCGCAAGGATTTCAGCAACAGCCATGAGGATTGCCACATGGGTATCGTGGCCGCAGGCGTGCATCACTCCCGTTTCCTGATCATTAAATACCGTTCTCACTTTAGAGGCAAACGGGAGTGAATTTCTTTCCGTAACCGGCAATGCATCCATATCTGCGCGGAGCGCGATGACCGGTCCGGGCTTTCCGGTTTTTAACAAACCGATCACACCGGTTTTGGCAACTCCTGTCTGTACTTCGATACCGAGGTTCTTCAGGTGGTCCGCTACCAGCTGAGCCGTTTTTACTTCACGGTTGGAGAGCTCCGGATTCTGGTGAATATGGCGACGCCATTCGATCACTTTCGGTTCCATCTCCTTTGCCTGCAAATCGATTTTACTTTGCAGTTTGGCGCTCATCTGAGCAAAGGTGTCGGTAAAGAAAAGGCAGGAAATGATGAGCAGGATATTTTTCATAGTTGTACGATACATTGGTAATTCATCTTTTGGAGTCAAACATATAGTCCAGTGTCAGATGGAGAAATGCCAGAACACCGGTATTCAAGGCTTTTTCATTCAGCATAAAATCTGCCGTATGGTGTACGGGTTGGCGTTCCGGCTTAATATCCGGATAGGCACCCAGGAAGAAGAAAAAACCCGGTACTTTCTGTTGATAGAAGGAAAAATCCTCCGCCATAGTGACGGGGCTGGTGAGGACAACATTTTTTTTCCCGGCTACGCGTTGAAGGCTCAATGCGGCTCTTTCCGTCAGCGCGGGGTCATTGATCGTCGCAGGGTACATGATCTGGATAGCAACTTCCGCTTTTGCGCCTGCACTCTCTGCGATGTTCGTCGCGCGTTGAATGATCTGCGCATGAACCTTTTTTTGAGTCTCCGGATCAAAGGTGCGGATAGTACCTTCCATTAATGCTTCTTCCGGGATAATATTCCGGCGGACTCCCGCATGCAATGAACCGATAGTCACGACGGCCGCTGCCCGCGTCAGATCGGTTTCTCGGCTCACGATAGTCTGAAGTCCGTTTATTATCTGGCTGGAGACGACGATGGGATCGACGCTTTCCCATGGTGTAGCACCGTGCGCACCCCGGCCGGTAACTTTTATGTTTACACCATCTACGGCTGCCATTAAACTACCGGGGCGATAAGCCAGTTGACCTGGCGGAAGCAGCGATTGAACATGCAGACCGAAGATGGCATCAACCTGTGGGTTTTCGAGGACACCTTCCTTAATCATCAGGTAAGCCCCGGCGTCTTCACCAGGTGGCGCACCTTCTTCTGCTGGTTGGAAAATGAATTTGACGGTACCCTTCAGTTGACCTTTGTTCTTAGCCAGGATCTGGGCAACGCCGAGGAGTATTGAAATATGACCGTCGTGACCGCATGCATGCATGACTCCGGTTTCACGGCCGCCAAAAACGACTTTTTCTTTGGAGGCAAATGGCAGGGCATTGCGTTCCGTCACGGGTAACGCGTCAATGTCGGCGCGCAGCGCAATCACAGGTCCCGGTTTCCCACTTTTCAAGATGGCCACCACACCGGTTTTGGCTACGGGATACTGTACTTCCAGACCAAAAGACTTCAGGTATTCGGCAATCTTGGCTCCGGTGTTAAATTCCTGGGTCGATAACTCCGGGAACTGGTGGAAGTAGCGCCGCCATTCGATCACCTTACTTTCCATCTCTTCAGCATCCTTAAACACTTTCGACTGAAGCTTTGGATTGATTTGCGCAAACGTTGCAAGGGCTATGAAAAGCAAGGCCGCAGCGGGATAGATTTTCTTCATAGGTTTGACTAATTTGAGCGCAAACAAGATAAAGATTAAAGGCTTCCAGACAAACCGATAATCAATGGAGTGGCTGAAAATATTCGACAGCGACAACGAAGCGAGGCTAAGAGTAAAAGAACATAAACCCCAGCTGGTCGTTGTAAATGGGCGCCGGATTTGTTTAGTGTTGCACCTCGGTGAATTCTTTGCTGTACAGGATGCCTGTTCGCACAACGGCGAATCGCTCAGCAAAGGTGTGGTGAACTATCTGGGGGAAATAATATGCCCATGGCATAATTACCGGTTTCAACTCGGTACGGGACGAGCGTGCGATTCGTCCAGCCCGGATCTGATCACCTTTACGGTAAAGTCAGATGATTCGGGGTTTTTTATTAAACTTTGAAATAGATGAGCCACTACCTTCGTTTACAAAGAACAAAAAACGAGTTATCCCCCACAATGGCATCAAACAGAAGCCCCTTGTCACTTGCGATAAAGTTATTCCTACTTCTTCTTCCGATTCAGGTCAATTCGGTTTTTGCGCAATTTGTGCCCGAGGAGAAAGCGTGGGTGGAGCAGCTGAATTTGAAAGGAGGACTTCCGGAAAAAATTCTCGGCACCCGTAGCGTTGTTTTTTACGACTATATGCTGACCGAAAAAGAACTTCAGGATGTTCAACAGTCTTTTCAACGCACGGGTATAGATGCCGTTGCATTCTTCGAGCTGGATAAACTTATTGCCAGCAGGGATGTGACAAAGTCTTTTCACGACTACCTCGGTAAACGCGAGGTCACGTGCCTGCTATTTATCGAAAAAAATGACGACGACTTCAGAATTACGGCAACACTTTACAATGGAAAGGAAAATGTTGTAGACCGCGAGCAGGCTGCGTGGTCTTCCCGCCACCGGGTCCTGACGGAGGTATTAAAGGAATTGTACCGCGTTTCGTCCAGCCAGCAGAAAAAACAAAACCTGCTCATAAATGATTTTCCGGAAATGGACCTTCCCATTAATCCGATCCTTGGTAACAGAAATGAGTTCTATGCACTGGATCTTAAAGTAGATCCACTCGCCGTTCCTAAAACCGGCGATGAAGAAGTAGACAAAGAACTGGAGGAGATATTCAAAATGCATTATCCCCTGAAATATAAATTGACGGAACCGGGAACGAGCGAAAAGGAGCTGCGGAAACAAGGTTTCTTGTACGTGCTTTGTGTTATTCACACCCGTGGCGCTGTCGCAAAGGAACTGTTGGGATATGATATGAGCAAAGCAGGGAGCGCTCTCGTTTCGGTAACCTATCCGGACATTCAGCAACAGGTGAAAAATATCCCCTCCAATTCCCCCGTCTACAAATTTTATTTCAAACACATCGACTCCGGGAACGTTTTTTTTGGGACAAAGTGGGATGCAGACCTGACCTGGCAACAGGCATTGATGAATCAGCTAAAGGGAATGAAGGCCGAACTCAGGCTTTAACTACCACTGCCCTCAGGTTATTGAATCGGAAATTTTCAGAAAGGCTACTGACATAACGCTGTCATCGTCATGACGTTTTTTTGTCTAAAACAATTGTCGTATGGCTGAACTTCTGAAGCACATGTACAACCCGGCTTTCTTTGATCGCCTTTGTGTTACATTAAAAAAAACCGTTCCCCTTTTTGACGAACGAAAATTTATCCGCCGGATCTACGACCGCCAGTGGCCGGACCTGGAACTGAAACAACGAACGAGACACGTTACACTTGCATTGCATGGTTTTCTTCCCCCGGATTTTACCCGGGCTTGCACCCTTTTGGTGGCAATATCGAACGACCTTCGTCAAAGGAATGAAAAGGAGCAGAGCTATCCATTTATCTTTTTACCAGATTACATAGCGCTTTATGGTGAATCGGATTTTGAGGCGTCTATGAAAGCCATTGAGCAAATCACACAACTGGTGAGCGCTGAATTTGCGATAAGACCATTCATCATCCGGTACCCTGCCGAGACGATGCATCAAATGGGACGCTGGTCCGGCCATGCCGAACCTTCTGTCCGGCGTCTTTCCTCTGAAGGATGCCGGCCGCGGTTGCCCTGGGGAATGGGGATACCGTCGCTCAAGAAAGACCCATCACCCATTTTACCCATTTTGGAAAACCTGAAGGCCGATCCTTCCGATTATGTCCGGCGAAGTGTGGCGAATAACCTGAACGATATCGCAAAAGATCATCCCTCCCTCGTCCTTGAAATTGCAGGGAAGTGGAAAGGGAAAAACCCCGACACGGACTGGATCATCAGGCACGGCTGCCGTTCATTGCTAAAGAGCGGGAGCGTCGGTGCTCTCAGCCTCCAGGGTTTTGACACGAAAACAAAAAGTGCCGTAGACATGCTTACAGTCAGTAAAAAGGTAAGCATAGGAGAATACTTCTTTTTCGGTTTCACGTTCCGGAACCTCGAAAAGAAAACAGCCTGCGTCCGGCTGGAGTATGCCATTGACTACATCACGTCGACGGGAAAGATCTCCCGGAAAATTTTTCAGATCGGCGAATCTACTGTAACGGCGGGAGATTCCATTGAAATAAAACGCAAGCAGTCATTTAAAAACTTTACCACCCGAAAACACTTCCGGGGGCGGCATTTGATTAGCATTTTAGTGAACGGAGTGGTAAAAGCATCCAAGCCGTTCTCGGTACAGTAGAAAATGCGCAACCCCAGTAAACTACAGGAAGAGTCTTTTTGAAATAAATGGTATCGGGATAATGCGGGCAAAACAAAAGGAGGCTGCCACAAAAGGGCAGCCTACTTTGTTTTATTTATTTACAACGATTATTTGGTCATATTGAGAGACAGACCAGCTGAATAAAGCCCCGCTGTACGGTCGCCGGCATAAAACTCCCTGGAGTCGCTGTTCAAGATATTACGGCCGCTGGCAAATACGGTAAGGTTTTTCACAACCTCATACGACACCTTTGCATTCAAAATAAACTTTGATTTGATCTGACCGTTTGCGAATTGAGCGCTGGCCGTGTCATCGGAGTCATATGAACCGTCATACTGGGTCTGTTTTGAAAAATAGTAACCGCTCAGGTTGACGTTGAACCGGCTGACCGGCCTGTAATTCAAATAGAATCCGCCAAACGAGCCCGGAGTATATTTGTGCGTACTGTTGCTGTACGTGACTGCGGGATATGGCGGACTGGGCAACGAAGGATCGAGGTAGATGGACGCGAGATCTTCCGTTTCCGTCTTCTGGAGCGTAACGAACGGCTTAAACTGGATTTTTTCATTAGGCACAAAGTTCAGGGAAATAGTGGCACCCAGCTGTTTAGCAGTAGTGGGGACGTTGAAGAACTGCTGAGGTCCGGCGGTCTGCAGGATAGCCGTCAGATTTTTGCCGGTCTGCTGAAACACATCGACGTCCAGTTGCAGTGTAGTGCTGAGTTGCGCCCGGTATCCGAGCTCAATCATATCCAGGGTGAACAAGTCCAGATTCTTGTTGCCGACCTGACCACCGCCGATATTCAGGAAATTATATCCGATAAAGGATCCGCTATTGGATCTTGTCACGGCCACCCTGACGAGATTTTTGGAATTGAACTTATACGTTGTAGCAAGCTCGTAGGCCAGGTATGCGTCATCGGGGTCAGAGAACTGATCTACCCGTAACCCGCCAAGAACACGAAGTTTTTCGGTGAAGTTCAGATCCGCACGGATATAACCTGCGAATGTCGTAATGGAATTCTCATCGTTAAACAATCCGATGATGCCCAAATCGGAGTTTACATAATCACGGTCGTCAAACGTTACGTTTTGATAACTCGCTCCCGGAGTGACGGTAAAGCGCTTGCCGATCTTAAAATCGTATTCTGCTACAATATCGCCAACCCGGAAATCGTATTCCGCATAAGGTACATTGATGTGATTGTCAATGTTGTGACCCTGCAGGTAAGATGTCCTTACATTAAGGTTATGGACCTTTGCACTTAAATTTGCAGAAGTGTTTTCAGTACTGCCGTCAACGAGGGGATTTGAAATCCAGATCTTTTGAAAGTCGGCCTGTTGGTGTGTAACTGTAAAGTCGAATGAAGTACTTTCCGTTGCCTTGTAACTGAGGTATCCGTTAACGCCCCACTTACTTAACGAGCGTTCCGGATCGGGGTATTGTTTACTTCTGATGGCTGGATCACTTATGTATTCCTCCAATGACATATAGGTGCCGGTATTCTCCGAGTAATATTCGCTGTCCACCCGGTCCCTGTTTTGAAAATTTCCGGAAACGATCATGCTGAATTTGCTTCCGAATGTTTTTCCGAAGCTTGCGTTTGCAAGAGTCGTTCCGAGTGTACCAGCCTGTACATTCGCATGAGCCAATGTTTTGGAATCGTTCATTCGTTTGGTGATAATGTTGATGACTCCGGTCACCGCGTTGGGCCCGAACAACGGTGAGGACGGTCCCCTTACAATTTCGATTCGTTCTACATCATTCAGATCAATAGAAAGCGATTCCCAGTTCGTGCCGCCAAGGCCATGATTAAATACCGGCCGATTGTCGATCATAACAAGCGTATAGGCATTGGTTTTGAGAAACGTTCCGTTTGTACGTGTAAGGTTCTCCATCCCGCGAATGTGGATATCGTACATCCCGTTGCTTTGTTCCCTGACAATAACGCCAGGTGCAAGCCGGAGGGCTTCCATAATACTGGCAGCACCTGACTTTTCAATATCTCCTTTTGTTATCGTGTAACTTGAGAGGGGCGCATCGAACAATGTCTCGTTTTTCTTCGACGCTGAATTGATGGGTACATTCATCAATTCTTCAAGGGAGAGTTCATACAAATCTTCGTCACTAACTTCGGGTGTCTGCCCAGTTACCTGGAAGGACAGAGTTGAGATTAAGGCAATAATAAAAATCCGGTTAAACTTTGTCTGCATAGGTTGCTTTTTTTTGGGCGCAAAGCTAACGAGGCCTGTGGGAGCAATAACTTGAAATTACCCTGCCAACCTTACACTAAATTGATTATTCCGGTGGACGGAGAAAAGGGGCTGAGGGAATTACGAACACAAGAGGATCGAAAAATGCACGGCGACAAAAACTTATTTTGCGTGGTTCAAAAAACATGTGTTAAGCTTTCGGCGAAAATAAAAACACAGAATATTATTGTGTTCATTTCACACACAGGCGGACCCGTCTTGAGACAGGGATGCCAGCCGGAGGCTGCGTGCTATGGAATAAATACTGCACAAAATGCAGTAGTGTTGTTTACAAAACGGTAAAAACCTATTCCTATCAGTTGCCGGTGGTTGCACTGAAGACGACATTGATCTTCGTATAATATAGAGTAGTGGTTCCCTCGAAGCCGGATTCGGTACCCACAATCAGCCACATTTCACCCTTGCTGTTGCTCTTGGCAATAAACGGAGTGTTGTATGTAGACGCGTTGTTCCGGGTGATCAGGGTGTAGTTCTTGGTGTCATAATCCACTGCGATATTGCCCAGCACAACGGTATTTTCTCCCGGCACGCTTTGATTTCCCTTATCTACGTTCAGTGTATATCGGTTCGCTTCAATTACTTTCTTTGGCTCGGTACCTATAGCACCTCCCTTGAGGAATACACTTTCCCCGGGCGAACCACCAACGCCAGCTGCTCCTCTGGGAGCATTCGACGCCAGTTCTACGTCGAACACGATTGTGTAATCCGTATTCGGGTTCAGGTCGGTTATTTTTTTCTTCATAAACATGAAGAGGTCGTCGCTGTGATTGTTGCCAGAGACCATCATCGACTTGAGGTTCTCGCCTAGATTAGCTGGCCGGTCCGTGTAGGCAAACTGCAATTCATAGTACAGAGAATCGTCTGTACCGGAAGGAAAATCCGTGAAATCAACTTCCCAGTCGTTCTGACTTTGACTGAAGTCAAAACTGTAAGAAAACACCAAAATCCCATTTTGGTCGGCGGACAGATCACATCCGGCAAACCCCAGTAATAAAATAGCCAAAATCAGCTTTCCGCACACTTTCATAGTCTGTTTTTACCTTCCTATAGACACCCGCCTCAATGCAAAAGTTGGAAAGAACCGGATCCCACCAATTTTTTTACAACACCCGACACTAAATTTATAACACTTCCGACTTTAATAGGAGAACTCTGCCTTAGATTTTATCGTTTCAAGAGACATTCCCTGATTTTTCGCCTATGCAACATTCTACCGTACATAAACAATTTCCATTTCGTTCAGTCCTGAATCTTAGGTTACTGATCGAATATTGGGAAAATGCGATCCGACAAGGACAAGTCCCGGCATTTGCCGAACAAATGCTGGATTACATAAACAACGCTCCCGAACTACGGGCTCCGATTGAGGACCTTTCCATACTTGAGAAGCACAAAAAGTTCATTGAATTTCTGATGACTGCCGTTGTGCCACCGGCCAATCAGGATATCGATCGCGCTGCCGCGATCCTTCCTTTCCAGTTTAAATCATTTTACAGCACCCGGGCATTTGAAAAAACCCTGGACCTGAGTAAGATCGATCAGCAGGTGGTTACCAATTTTCCGGATAATCACATGTCGTTGGGAAAAACCGTCAAGGCGTGCCTGATGATCCTTGACAAATTCTACAGCGTAAAGATGAATTTTGAAAAGCCGATCCTCTTTACGATCAGGAACCCGGAGACCGGTCTGGACAAAGTATACAAGGTCGACATCTACCATCAATTATGTGAAATAATTGCAAAAACAACGCCGAAGCCGATTGAGAAGCATGTCATCAAGTTTCTGATGGAGAAAATCTATGACGTCGACTTATGGCTCCAGTACATTCGCCCCGAGGACTATGAATTCCACGGCTTCATGGAGCTCCGGCTCGTCGACGTGACAGAACAGGAAATGCTGTCGTCTATCAAGTACGATCTGCTGGAGAAAAATGCCGTTGTGCGGCTGGAGAGCTTTGGCAAAATTCAGCAAAAATTACGGTCCCTTTTCGAGATTTCGGAAATGAAGCTTGGTATCGCTTACCTTGATCCCAGCAATAACCTCGTCCTGAACAACGCGGCAACAGGTTGCTGGAAAAGCCTGGCGGACCGGACCGTTGCGAATCAGCCCTGCGAAGATTTTACGGGATCGGTTTATGAGCGAAGCTGGATGGAAAAGCGGTACGTCACGGTTGAAAACCTGCAGGAATATCCGTTCCCGTCGAAGGTGGAAACAGCGTTGCTGGCCAACGGTATCAATAACATTTTGCTCGCGCCCCTGATCGACGAAGGTCAAACGATCGGCATGCTTGAGCTGGCTACCTCGACGCCTGGCAAACTGAACCCCATCAGTGCTCACCGTGTTGAGAATGTTCTGCCCATGTTTACCGCGGCCGTTAAGCGTGTGAAAGAAGAAATGTTCACAGAGGTAAGGGCGCTGATCCAGGAGGAATGCACCGCCATACATTCGAGTGTACAATGGCGCTTTTTTGACGCCGGTGTAAACCTGATGAACAGGCGACGAAGGGATGAAAAAGCCGTATTGGAGGAAATAGTGTTCAAGGACGTATATCCTCTTTTCGGACTTTCCGATGTGCGGAACTCCTCCATTGAGCGCAATACGGCAATTCAAAAAGATTTTCAGCAGAATCTGAAGCTTGCCAAGGAACTGCTTCAAAAGATATATGCACACAAGCAGCTCCCGGTTGTCGAGGAGGTTATTTTTAAAACGGATGAACAGTTACAAAAAATAAACAAAGGATTGGCTTCGGGAGACGAAAGCAATGTCCTGGAATTCCTGAAATCGGAAATCAATCCCCTGGTTGAACATTTTGAAGAAGACGAAAACCTGGAGAAATTTATTGTACGTTACCGTTCTCACCTTGATCCTGTTTTTGGAGTAGTCTATAAAAGGAGAAAATCGTTCGAAGAAAGCCTCGGCATGATCAACAAAATGATCGGTGAACACCTCGATGAGGCGGAAGCAAAGGCGCAGGAGATGTTCCCGCATTATTTTGAAAAATACAAAACGGATGGAATTGAATTCACCCTTTACCTGGGAAGTTCATTGGTGACCGGAAGAACGTTTGATTCCTTTTACCTGAAGAATTTCCACTTGTGGCAGCTGATGACGATGGTGGAGATCCACCGGAAGATGGAGTTACTGAAGCCGAAGCTGAAGAACGATCTGGAGATCACACAATTGATATTGGTTCATGACCAACCTATTTCGATCCGTTTCCGTCCCGACGAAAAACACTTTGATGTCGATGGGGCATATGACATCCGTTATGAGATTGTAAAAAAACGGATAGACAAAGCGTACATTAAAAATACCGGTGAACGCCTCACCCAACCCGGAAAAATCGCGATCGTGTATAACCAGGCAAAGGTCGAGGATGAGTACAGGCGTTATTTCCACTATCTCACAGGCAAAAAACTGATTACAGGTGAGGTTGAAGAATTGGAGCTGGAGGAGTTGCCCGGAGCAACGGGATTGCGTGCCCTGAGAATTCAGGTTACCGAAGAACGGACGGAAACGGCCAAGCAACCCGGAAGCGATTTGCTCAAGGACATCGAAGAAGCGCTACGCCTGCACTAGATATTCGCAGGTCTTTGTTATCTTAGCATAATTGCAGATACCATGAAAACCCTGCCGGTCCTTATTCTTTTCCTTATTCTTTTCGGATGTAAGGAGATATCATTTAAAGAACCACAGCCACGGGGTAAAAAATCTCTTGCCGAAATACCGGCAGAGCTTCAGGGTACGTACCTTTTGTCAGCAGAGAATGAATCCTCCAAAGACACATTGGTCGTCAGTAACAACGGTTACCTGATCGTCAGTGACCGCAAAAAAAGTGTCCTCGGAGACAGCCTTGTAGTAAAAAAATTCAAAGGGTATTACTTTGTCAACATCAATGAAAATCCCGAGTGGTTGCTGAGGGTAATAAAAAGGGAAAAGAACGGTGACCTTTCCTACATGTCAATGGATGTGCAGGAAAATTCCTTCAATGACCTGCTGAAACGCCTCTCGAAGGAGGTCAGGATCGACTCGATTCAAACCGGAACGGAGAAACTTTACCAAATCGACCCTTCACCCAAAGAACTTCTGAAGTTGATCTCCAAAGGATACTTCCGGACGACCATGCGCATGCAGAAAATAAAGTAACACTTTGTCAGCTATTCACCTGCACGGAAACCTATTACCCAACACTCTTACGTTCGCTGTCACCAGAGTTGTGGCCTCAGGTAAATCGTTGGTGTGCAGTTGCGGTGCCGCCTTCTCCATTCGATATGTTCAAAACTACAGCGTCACCTGATCGTTTCCTTTTTCAAGGGGATCCCGGGATTCAACGTCCGACTTCAGCGGCTCAACAAAAGGGGAGGCCTGCTGATGAAGCCGTATCGCCAGGCGGGCCAGAATGAAAGAGACAATAAGGGATATAATCGCGCCTGTCCAGATACCCGGGACAAACGAAATAAACCAGAAATAGTCATATGCGCCGTGGAAGAGCGTTGGGGTCAACAACGCGATCACGCTAAAGTAGAGTTCCTTGCGATGTGTGAATTTCGCTTTTCCCAGAAAATAGCCCATGAGAATGGCGAACGCTGCATGGGCAGGTACGGCGGTGAATGTTCTTAGTACGCCGGTGGCAAACCCGTATTGAAAAACATAGATTATATTTTCGACCATGGCGAACCCCATACTCACCATGACAGCATAGACGATTCCGTCAAAAGGTTCGTTGAAGTTTTTATTGTAATAGAGGACAAAGCGTACAAAGATGAACTTACTGAACTCCTCTATCAACGCTACTTTGAAGAATGCATTGACGAACTGATGGATAACATCGTCCTCTTTTGTTAAGATTAGAAAATTTACCGGCCAGCTGATTGACAGCGTGATCAGCGTACTCAAGCAACCGTAAAAGAAACTCACCAGGAGAAGGCTCAACGGTTCCCGTTCGTGTTTGTCTTTCAGGTAGATGTACAGGATTACAGCGGCTCCGGGTGCTAGTGCCAGTGAAAGTAAACTCAGAGCGTGCATGTGACCAGGATTGTGGCTCCAAGATAACTTTATTAATGGAAATCGGCTAACGACGCGGATTACTCCATCACCGCTTCTACCTGATCCATTTTTCCCTCGCTGTATTTCCCTGACGTTGCAAATATGATCTTGCCGTCAGCATCAAGAACAAAAAAATAGGGAATGTCTTTTTTCTCAAAATCAAGCGACTCCTTGTAAGGTTTTAACTCACCTTTATAGAACAGCACATATGGAAGTAACTGCGGATCGATGTTCTTCAATGCTTTTCGTTTTGCCGTGCCGGTAGCCGCCGCATTAATACCCGTAAACATCGGAATAAAATATACATTCACATCATATCCGAAGCCCGACATCAGGCCGTTTGTTTTTTGGATAAATTTCTCGAATACAGGCTGAAACCAGGAATTCAATTCGTCTTCGGATTTTTTCGAATAAGCAAGGCCCAGCAACGTATATTTTCCTTTTGCCTCCAATGGTAATTTTACCTTCTTGTCTTCTACAGTCTCGGCTTCCATTTCGGGAAACATTTTTCCGATTACCTGGGCATAGGAGGAAAATGACAATAACACCGCAACATACAACAAACTCATTTTTTTCATAACGTGATGTTTAGATCGATGAAAGTTACTAAAACCGTACCAGAATCCGGATAACGCCGATGCTGTTGAATCAATTTCTCAAGTTGTAAAGCGTTGTTTGCAGTTGAATCGCATTTTTTGACGCATGGAGACCGGCACCTCTTTCAATTTGTGTTATAGACACACCTTAGAACCTGGTGACGACGGTGCACGTTTGAGCGATTATGTATGCGAAGGAACATTACGAAGATCATCTGGCACCCATATACGACTGGATGGTCGGTGACTTTGAAACAAAACAGCGCGAGCAGAAAATTTCTTCGTCAGGAATAATATTCTGCCAGGTGAAAATAAGCTCGCCATTGACCTGGGTGCCGGGCATGGGCTACAGAGTATTTCGCTGGCCAGGCTGGATTTTCGGGTCATCGCCGTTGATTTCAATAGACAATTGTTGTCTAAACTGAACGAAAGGAAAAACCAGCTGCCCATTGAGACAGTTCACGATGATATGCTCCGTTTCCTCTCCGGATTCCATCAACATCCCGAACTGATTGTGTGCATGGGTGACACGCTCACGCATCTGGAAAGCGTTGACCGGGCGCAACACCTCCTTCGGCAAATCGCTGACCATCTGGACGCGGAAGGAAAAGTGATCTTTTCGTTTCGCAACTATGAAATGGAACAGGAAGGAAAGGCACGATTCATTAATGTCAGAAGCGACGATGAGAAAATTTTGACGTGCTTCCTGGAATTTTTTGACGATCGTATTGTAGTTTACGACATCCTTTATGAAAAACATGAAGGAATGTGGAGGCAGAAGGTGAGTTCCTACCCTAAACTAAGGCTGAAGCGCCAGGTGGTAGTAGATACTCTTGCAGGATGTGGGGTCTTTATCGCAGCTCATGAGACCATTGACGGATTACATTATCTTATCGGGCAGAAACAGCAGTAATATGCAATGTTGTCATTGGACCCATTGTACCTTGTCTTCGACCGGTTTTCTCTTGCTGTCCGGTGCGGTAACCTTTGGTATTCCGATATGAAAGAAACCCAGTAGTTTGTCGTCGTCGGAAAGTCCGAAAAACCCCCTGGCTTCATCAAAGTAGGTGATGCCGCCGGTGCTGAGGTAGGCACCCACACCGTAGCCGGTAGCCGTTAGATACATATTCTGAATAGCGCAGAATGTTGCGCCAATTTCTTCAACTTCCGGCACAGACTTTTTTTCGTCACGTTTCATACACACCGCGATGATGTGTGATGAAAGTAAAGGCTTGGTTAAGAGGCCCTGGTAACGATCTTCCCGGTATGTTCCGTCCTGCGCAGTTACTTTTTTATAAAGATCGGCCTGAAAGGTTGCCAGCTTTTTTATTCCGTCGCCTGTAAAAACCACAAATCTCCAGGGTTCCGTTAATTTATGTGTTGGCGCCCAGCAGGCGTTGTAGATGATTTGCCTCACAATTTCGTCCTGTACAGGTTCGCCTGTATATTGTGCAGGGAACACGGACCTGCGATTTCGAATTACCTTATTGATGATTTCTGTATTAAAATCCATTGTGGTCCATTTTGCCTAAATTTACTGTATCAACGCCATTATACCATGAAGAGATTAATCCTGATTGTACTGGTTGCCTCATCGTGTGCGCCCGTATACGTTCCTAATGCCCGCAACTCACCGATGTTTACGAAGGCTGGTGAATTCCAAGGTTCACTTCAGTTAGGTAACGGACTTGACCTGCAAGGTGCTGTATCCGTATCCAATCATATCGGGTTGATGGCTAATTACTCTTATGCTGACCGGAACCGGTACGACTATGACCCCGACGATGACAATGGGTATCACTATCACAAATTTTTTGAAGGGGGAATCGGGTACTATGAGAATGACGGTAACTGGTGTTATGAAGTATTCGCCGGTTACGGAAGAGGTGAAGGTGCAAGCTATGATGAATATGAATGGTGGGGTGGACAAACCGAAAGGGCGACGGGAAAATTTGAACGGTATTTTATTCAACCGGCATTCGGCCTAAATAAAAAAACGATGCACGTATCTTTTGTGCCCCGCATTTCGATTGTGGACTTTAATGAATTCACGAATGATGCTGTAACGGTCCCGATAGATGAGAGCCCGAAAGTTTTTATCGAGCCTGCAGTTATTGGCCGCGTCAACCTTATGAACAATCATTTATTCTTTGTTTTCCAGGCGGGATTCTCGGTTCCGGCAAGTTCCACCTACTATGAATACAGGCCTTTTCAGCTTTCAACAGGTATGGGATTCCGGTTCGGAGGAACGAAAAAAGATAAACCCGCCGACCAATCCGGAAATACCAACTAGGAAACAGACAGTTATTTAGGAAACAGGCCGGGATCTATATTAGGTATCACTTTCAGTGCGTTCTTGTAATAGATCTTCTTCAGTACATCGTCGGGGAGGTCAAGTCCGTACATTCTCCAGAACGCGTGATACCGTTTGTGATATGGGAAATAGTCGTCAGCTGTTTCCAGTACACGGAAATAGGTCGTATACTCTTCCGGTACCCAGGAGTCTTTGCCGAACATCACCCGGTCCTGATATTTAATGAGAAATTCCCGTGCTGCACGTGGCTGCCGTCCGAGTTCGGCAATCACCGCTCCAATCTCCGTATACATATTCGGGAACTGTATCATCAATTCACCCAGCCTTTTGAGGTCATTGCCGTACCAGCCGAGATGTGCATTGATAAATTTTGTTTTCGGATGCTTCTTAAAAATATTGTGCTGTTCGGCGATAATTGTTTCCCATGAAACGGGATCGGTATCGTGCCGCCTGCCGGGATGCAGTTTCAGTTCAAGCCACCGTTCATTGTTTTTGTCTATGGGCTGCCAGAACTGTTTGGGGTCTGCGGCATGGATCAGCACCGGTATCCCCAGCTCACCACATTTAGCCCAGATCGGATCAATCCGGGGGTCATCGATATGAATGCGGTTTCCTTTGCTATCCATATTGAACATCCCCAGGCTTTTGTAAATCTTAAGACCATTAGCTCCCTTCCTTACATCCTCCTCCAACTGTTTCAGCATACGGTTTTGCCATTCGGCATCGTCGATCGCTGAAAAATCCATGTTCGTGAACACAATAAAACGGTTCGGGAAAGATCGCTTGACATTATCCAACGACTTTTCAAGGTGTTCTGTGCTACCCCTTCCACGGCCGCTCAGGTTAACCATCACCGCCATATTCAGTTTATCCATCTCATTTGTTAGGGTCTTCAGATCCTGCGATGTCATGTTAAACTGATGATTATGTACATCGATGAAAGGGAACTTGGCCCGGGTTAATTTATGTTCCGGAACGACGAGGGTTGAAGGCGGTTCATACTCCTCAAAATCCATTTTCATGTCAAGGGGTTTTTCCTGGGCGCAGGCAGAAACCACTACAAAAAACGTGGATACGGCAAAAAGGACTTTCTTCATGGTATTTAAGATTCGAGCTTTAAGATAAGGGGAATACAATAAATCGCTGCGGAATATTTTCCGGACGGAATATACGTTGTTTGGGGAACGGTATTTCAGGATTGAAAAGAGGAAACATTAGGTGCATCTGCCAACCCTGTACGTTGAGGAGGGCCAAATTATTTTTAACTTGTGGGCACTTAATTCAAACGCATGAAAAAAATCTGGACGATTCTGCTGATCGTTATTGCTGTAGGATACGGCTATGGGCAGGATCAGCTTGTTGAATCGGCAAAAAAGAAAATTGCATCGGGCGATTTTACAGGAGCGAAGACCGAGCTTGCCAAAGCCCTGGAAAGCAACCCAAAAAATAAAACTGTATTGAATCTGAGGGGTCGCGCAAAGATGGGTCTTAATGATTTTTACGGAGCGATCGGCGACTTTAATTTTGCATTGGAGGTTGACTCCACCTATGCGGAAGCCCTCAACAACCGGGGTGAAGCTAAAATGGCCCTGGGCGATGATGAAGGCGCAATAGGCGATTTCGATAAATCGATAAAATTCAACGCAAAATATCCGGATGCCTATACAAACCGCGGATTAGCCAAATTTAACGTCGAAGATCTGCAGGGTGCGTATTTCGATTTTTCGAAGGCACTTGAACTCGGACCTCCTGATGCAGACAAATACTTCAACCGCGGTGTGACAAAAGCCGAGTTGGGCGAATTTGTCAGTGCGATCGATGATTATACCAAAGCAATCGAGATGGAGAAATCCGATCCTGGACTATTTAACTACCGGGGTGTAGCGCACTACAATGTGGGTAACCTGGACCTGGCGATCGCAGATTATAATGAGGCGATCCGGCTCGATCCGAAGGATGCTCAGTTCTATGAAAACCGCGCGCTGGCAAAGGGTGCAAAAGAGAATTTTAAGGAAGCACTGGATGACTACAGCAAGGCAATTGAACTCAATCCGGATGAGCCGGAGACATTCAACCTCCGGGGTGTAACAAGGTACAGCCTGGATGATCACGACGGGGCAATCGCGGATTACACCAAGGCAATTGAACTGGACGATACTAATCCTGTATACTTCGACAACCGGGCGTTGAGCAGAACGGAAAAAAATGATCTGGCGGGAGCAATTGAGGATTACTCTTCCTCGATCGTATTATATCCCACCGATCCCGAAACATATTACCAGCGGGGCCTGGTGAAAATGAGCATGAACAACAAATATGACGCCTGCCTGGACTTCAAGCGCGCGGAAGAACTTGGATCGGTGGAGGCTAAGGCTGCTGTAAAAAAGAATTGTAAATGACAGACAACAAAAAAGCCGGGTCTGTTCCCGGCTTATGAGCGATTCGTGTTTTCGATTACTTTTTAACCACCAGGGTATTTGCAATCATATCGTGCAACGCTTGTTTCTTTTCTGTAAAAGCCGCCATCAGATAACCAATCAGTAAGATCATCGACGAAATAATTTTACAAAGGTTACGCACCAGGGCCTTTGTGAAATCAAGCTTGTTCCCGTTGATATCCGTGACCTTGAGACCCAGCACCATTTTGCCAACAGATGCCTGGTAGCTGGATGATTCCATGAGGGAATAATATAATGTTTGAATTGCAAGGAAGACTATCTGGGCAATACCGGCCATTGCCATAATGGAACCCATCATCGACATGGCCTCTGCCTGATCAGCAGAATCAAAATTTTCCATGTTTTCAGCGACACCGATACCCATGATTCCAAGAATCGGCATGATGGCGATAAATTGAATAGCCCCGAGAATAATTCCGTCGATGATCACAGCGACGAATCGGAGCCAGAAGCCTGCGTAATTTGTATTCATAAAGGTGTTAGGGGGTTGGTTTCTTAAATCTAAATCTAAAAAACCAACCTTGCAACGCAGCAAACAATTGATTATCGTTGCTTCTTTCCCGGAACCATCACTTGAACAAACAACTTGAAAATCTTTTCAAGACGCTGGAGGCTGATAAAACGACCCTGCTCCATACCCTATCGGCAATACCTGCGGACAGGCTCAACCATAATCCGAAGCCCGGTGAATGGTCGATCAACGAGATCCTTATGCACTTGCTTACCTCCGAGCAGATGACGCTTACCTACCTGAAAAAGAAGTCACAAGCCCTTGACGGACTGGGGAATTCCGGTATCCTGGAAGCATTGAAAATGGTGGTGCTTACGATCTCACAACGGCTTCCGATACTCCGGTATCAAGCCCCGAAAGCACTTCTGGCAAATACGCCGCAACCCGTTGAACTAAGCGAACTGCGAGTTCAATGGGACTTTTCGCGGGCGGAGCTGAAAAACTTTCTCGAAAATTTCCACGAAAAAGACCTTCGGAAACTGGTCTATCGTCACCCGGTTGCCGGCCGGTTTAACATTGTACAGTGCCTGATGTTCCAGCATGAACATTTTCGTCACCACCTGCCACAAATCAATCGTCTCCACTGACCGGGTACTGGCTTGGGAAATTCCTTTTCAGCATCTTTCCGGTCTAATCATTAACCTAAATTATGAGGAATCTTTTACTGACTTTTCTAATTCTGTCGTGCGCATCTTTTCTGAAGGCGCAAAAACTTCTGACCCCAAAGGAATTTTTGGGATATGAACCGGGCGACCGCTTTACAAGACACCATCGTGTGATGGAATACTTTAAACACGTCGCCGATGAAATGCCCAACGTGGAACTCCGGTCCTACGGCGAAACCTATGAGCATCGCCCCCTGGTATACACCATCATTACATCGCCCGAAAATTTCAAGAATCTGGAACAGATCCGAACGGATAACCTTATTCGAACCGGCCTTTCGGAGGGTAAGCCTTCTGCCGGCAAAACAGCCATTGTCTGGATGAGTTATAACGTCCATGGCAATGAATCAAGTTCGCTGGAAGCTTCCATGATGACCTTGTATGACCTGGCCAATCCAGCCAATACTAAAACGCAGGAATGGCTTAAGAATACTGTCGTTATCATCGACCCGTGTATCAATCCGGACGGCCGCGACAGGTATGCGAATTTTTACAATCAATATTTTAACGATCCGGCCAATCCGGACGGAGATGCGAAGGAACACCGCGAACCCTGGCCCGGCGGTCGTGCAAATCATTATCTGTTTGACCTGAACCGTGACTGGGCATGGGAGACACAAATCGAATCGCAGCAGCGACTGAAGATATATAATCAGTGGATGCCCCACGTCCACATCGATTTTCACGAGCAAGGCCACAACAATCCATACTACTTTGCCCCGGCCGTTGAACCCTTTCATGAGGTCATTTCAAACTGGCAGCGGGAATTTCAGGTCATGATTGGTAAAAACAACGCCAGGTATTTTGACGAAAACGGATGGCTGTATTTTACAAAGGAACGGTTTGATCTTTATTATCCGAGTTACGGTGATACCTACCCGACCTACAGCGGCGCTATCGGCATGACCTATGAACAGGGAGGCGGAGGTTTTGGAGGGCTCGCCATTACTACCCAGGAAGGTGATCCGCTAACGCTGAAGGACCGGCTTACCCATCATTATACTTCCGGCCTCTCCACCGTTGAAATCACGTCGCAAAATGCTGCACGCGTGGTGGATGAATTTGAAAAGTTCTTCAGGGAAAACAACACATCGCCGGGATCTCCCTATAAAAGTTATGTTATCAAGGCAGATAACAACCCGGACAAGATCCTGAAGTTAACAAAATGGATGGACACGCATGCGATCAGATATGGTCATCCCGCCGCTGAAAAGGCAGCCAGGGGATTTGACTACCAGACGCAATCGACAACCAGCTTCACGGTAAAAACAGACGACATCGTAGTGAATATTTATCAACCCAAATCGCGGTTTATCACAACTGTTTTTGAGCCGCAGTCAAAATTACCGGATTCCCTTACCTACGACATCACAGCGTGGAACCTGATGTATGCTTACAACCTCAAGGCATTTGCCGTTGCCGAAAGGATCAATACAGGAAAAACCTTTCAGCCAAAACCTATAGAAAATAACGCAGTGACGCAGAAGCCTTACGCCTACATTTTCAGGTACGAAAGTCTGAATGACGTTGCGTTTATGGCTGCATTAATGAAGAAGGGAATCAAGGTTCGTACGGCAATGAAAGCGTTTACCGTTGGCGGGCAAAGCTTTGAGGCGGGTACACTCCTCGTGACCCGGAGAAATAATGAAAAAATATCAGACTTTGACAACGTTGTACAGCACATTGCAAGTGAAATGCAACGGAAAGTATTTACCACTACCACGGGATTTGTCGACAGAGGTAAAGACTTTGGCTCAAGTGAAGTCGCGTTTTTGAAAGCGCCTAAAATTGCCGTCCTGGTTGGTGATCAGACGTCGTCGCTTTCAGCGGGTGAGATCTGGCATTTTTTCGAGCAACAGATCCATTACCCCATCACACAGATCGGCACGGATTATTTCAAATCCGTTGATCTGAAAAAGTATGACGTGCTCATCATTCCGGAAGGAAACTACAGGATGTTCGACGAAGCTACACTCGACCAGCTCTCCACCTGGATTTCGGGCGGAGGAAAGTTGATCGTCGTCGCGAATGGTCTTACCGCTTTTGCGGAGAAAAAAGGTTTTGGTTTAAAAGCGTATACAAAAGAGTCCGAGAAAACCGATGCTGAAAAGAAAGAGAAGGAGCTCAAGGAAAAGGAAGCGCTGGCACGTTACGAGGACGCTGAACGTAAACAATTGTCTGATGCTATATCCGGAGCGATATACAAGTTAAGCCTTGATAGCTCACACCCCCTGGCTTTTGGTATGAAGGATACGTATTACACACTAAAGAACAATGAACTCCGTTACGGTTACCTCGAAAATGGCTGGAACGTAGCGACGATAAAAGGTAAGGCTAAACCGGTACAGGGATTTGCGGGTGAGAGGATCAACAAGAAGCTTGACAACAGCCTCATTTTCGGAGTGGAACCCAAAGGCAAAGGTAGTGTGGTTTATCTTGTCGACAATCCGCTCTTCAGGTGTTTTTGGGAAAACGGAAAGCTTCTGTTTGCAAATGCTGTGTTCTTAGTAGGACAACAATAACAGGACAAGAAAAAATAACCCACGGCGCTTGCTGTGGGTTATTTATTACCCTCGTGTCAACGGGAGGCTTTAATCGAGTGTACCGAGAGCGGTTTCGTAATCCGGTTCCTGACCGATTACCGGTACCAGTTCGGTGTATTTGATTCTTCCCTGCCGGTCGATAACTACGATCGCCCGTGCGTCGAGGCCAACCATTCCGCCATCGACCATCTCCACGCCATAGTCTTTTGAAAAGCCCAGATTCCGGAAATCCGATAAGGTTACAACATTCGTAATTCCTTCCGCTCCGCAGAATCGTTTGAAAGCAAACGGCAGGTCCTTTGATACGCAAAGCACCACGGTGTCGTTATAAGCTGAGGCACGTTTATTAAATTCCCGGACGGAGGTAGCGCAAACACGGGTATCGACACTGGGAAAAATGTTCAGCACGATATTTTTCCCGGAGTATGTACCGAGCCTGACTTCCTTTAAATCATTTCCTACCAACGTGAAGTCCGGAGCCTGACTTCCCGGCAGGGGTAGGTTTCCAATTGTATTAACAATGTTTTCCCCGAGTTTTGTTTGTGCCATTGCTGATATGAAGTTGGTGTATTTTAAAAGGTTGGTTTATTTTAAGAATAAACAGGCAGCTATTGAGTATTGTTTTACTTTCCGCCGACTAAAAACTTATAACGATTTACCCTTTTCGTATTCCTCCGTTACCTCTTCGAGATAAAAATACCTGATGTTGATGTTTATGATCGTTTTGAATGGGATGGTTATGTAGCGTCCGGGGATATCGTAATACCGGCTTTCCACAAGGTCATCCTTCAGGAGCCGTCGTTTAGCATCTTTGAGGACTATGTTCTCAAGGCCGCCTTCATCCGTGAGTGTAAAGTGAATGAGCTCACCGATGTAGATCATCTCCTCCTTACCGACGTTGGTCAATACGTTTACCAGTTTAAAACTTACTTCCTCCGGATGATCGGGTACTTCCGGAAAATCGAGAAACTCTCCACTCAACAGATAATGCCAGTCGTTCGTAAACCGGAAGAGTTTAAATTTCCTGTCAAATTTCAGACCCCGTATAATCCTTCGGCTTGCATGGCCTGCAAAGAAGGATACACTCATGACAAACGTGCAATAGTACAGGTAGCGTAGAAAGATTGCGCTGTATGCTTCATTGCTTTCCTGGAACAATGCTCCGGTCAGCACGGTGCTTATCTCAAATTTGTATTGAAAGAGGCTTTCGAAAGACAGCAGCAAGCCGTACGAAATAAAATGCATAATGATGGACGGGAAAAGCGCCCAGAACACTTCGTCGAGGAGACCGGAAAATTTCAGTTTACGCGAAAATACGGAAGAAAGATAGGCCCGTTTAAACGTTATACCGGGGAGAATGAAGAGGAAAAGAAATAAGGTAGATACCGCTAACGCCACACAAATTATGGTTTAGCCAAGCTCCCTGACAAAGTAAACCTTTTCGCCCAGGCGAAATGTTTTGCCTTCTGCGTCGATCTCCTTGTTGATGTCAATGAGTTTATAGACCAACTCCCGGCTCTTCTTGACCTTGCTGGACACCCAATGTTCTTTTTTTTCTGACTTTGATCTCATAATGGCTGTAACCCACAGTCTGTTAACGCAAATTATTATAAAAAAGTGACAAATCCTTCAAAAGAAGGAATCTGCACCTTCAACCTTTTACGATTTCACGCACCTGTTTCCAAACCAATTCGGATTCAAAACCTTTTTGAATGCCGTATTTTGCAAGCTTATCGCGCTTTGTAAAGGTATCTTCACCCTCTAGGTGCGCGCTTTTCTTCGTTAATAGGTCATGCAGGACCTCCTGATAATCCCCCTCGTCAATTTCTTTCATTCCCGAGCGAATGCAGTTAGCCGTGAGCCCCTTCGCTTCCAGTTCGTGGATTATTTTTACTCTTCCCCAGTTCTTGATCCTGAATTTACCGCCCGCAAAAGCCTTGGCGAACCGTTCTTCGTTCAAAAAACCTTCGGTGATCAGGTGCGACAAGATCTCATCCACCTCGGACGAATAGAGTCCGTACCCGAAAAGTTTTGTTCTGACTTCCTGGTGCGACCGTTCCTGGTACGAACAGTAGGCATAAATTTTTTGCCTGGCTTCAGCCGGAGAAAGTTTTTTTACGGGTTTTTGCACAATGGTAAAATTAAAAAGTCAGGCCGGGAGTATCCTAACCTGACTTTGTTTTTCTTGGCGGCCGGCGATTATTTCACCAGACCCTTGGTGCGAAGAATGCTCGTCACAAATTTCCGTTCATTTTCCGTGTTGAATATCTTGAATGGCCAGTAGATGATCTGGGCTTTGTTAACAAAAAGGACAAAATGATCTTTACCAACCGCTGCCGTTTTGATCTGATCCCATTTCAGGGGCATGCCTTCACGGGGATTGATCTTCATCAGGATCTGCTGACTGCTGATCTCATATGAAAATTTTTCAAATAACATTTTGCCCTGCTCAAGTTGAGTAACACCATAAAACTGAATCCACCAGAAGAGCAGGTAGAGACCAAGACCCAGGAAAGCGCCAATGAACCACCAGATTGTAGATGCGCCGGGAATAAAATAGCAAAGGCACAACACAATCGCCACGGCCACCGCTATCCATCCCTGCTTCTTCAGTATACTTTTCAACGCCATGTTGATATAGGTCTTTTTTTCCAGTTTGTAGTTTTTTGTTCTGACGATCATATTCTAGTTCACGATTTATCGAGTCACAATTATCAAATTCAGAAGGCCTTAAGACTCAGATCCAGGCTTTTCACCGAGTGTGTCAGTGCGCCAACGGAAATAAAATCCACTCCGCATTCGGCAACGCTCCGGATCGTTTCTTCCGTAATGTTTCCGCTGGCTTCCGTTTGAAAGGCCCCGCCAATCAGGCCGACAGCCTCTTTCATTTCCTGCAGGCTCATGTTGTCAAGCATAATGATATCAATTCCGCCAATTCGGACTACTTCTTTTACTTCCGCCAGGTTCCGGGTCTCGATTTCAATTTTGAGATCCTTCTTTCCGGCGCGAAGATAATCTTTTGTCCGATTGATTGCCTGTTCGATACCGCCAGCCATGTCAATATGATTGTCCTTTAGCATCACCATATCAAACAGTCCGATCCTGTGATTCTGGCCACCGCCAATCCGTACCGCCCATTTTTCCATTAACCTGAAGTTCGGAGTGGTCTTGCGTGTATCCAGTACCGTGGCCCCCGTCCCTGCAATAAGGGAAACGAGGCGGCTGGTCTTTGTCGCGATGCCGCTCATACGCTGCATACAGTTTAATACCAGTCTTTCGGTTGTGAGGATGGAACGGGCGGATCCTTCAACGGAAAAAGCGATATCGCCTGAAGTGACCGCGGCTCCGTCCGTTTTGAAGATTTCCAGGCGCAGGTCCTTGTCAAAAAACCGGAAGATTTTTTCCGCCAAAAGCACGCCCCCGAGGATTCCGGAGTCTTTTACCAGGAGCTTCGCCTTTTTTGTTGCCCCTGCCGGGATAGAAGCCAGCGAAGAGTGGTCTCCGTCACCGATATCTTCCGCCAGGGCAGCCCCAACGAATTGATGAATATATTTTTCAGTAATGTAGGGCGGAAACATCGCGCAAAATTAGGACGCAAAATCCAAGGATTAACATATATAGGGAATTTTTTGGGCGGTGTACCCCCTTACTCCTTGGCAAAAGAGATCTCGTGCACAAGCTGCTGATTGTCGACCGACTTGACCTTCATATAAACCCGGTATGTCTCCGTGCCGCTTTTATATTGACCAATACCAAAAGTCTGACCACCCTTGGAAGTTCCCTGGTGAATAATGCTGAATTCGGCGGGGGGATGCTGTTTGAAAAAGTCACGAAAAACAAATTCAGCCTGGGCTTTACTGTATGATTGTGGTCCGTCGTCCAGGGTCACATCCACCGTTTGGTTGAGAAATCGTGACAGTTCCTTCGCACTACCCGCTTTGATGGTTTCCTTGACCTGGTTGATCACATCGGCCTGCGCAAATAAACACTGAAAACCAGCGAAGATTAAAACTAATGATAAAAGATATCTGTTGACTTTCATGATGAGTGATGTCGGCTAAAACTATGCCATTGTCGCAAGATAATGAAATATTGATTGATGACCGGTCGCGCAAACGTTTCCCGGGGTTGTTTTAGCGTATAATCCTTTATTTCTACATCCTGATTATATTTGCCCGCGCGAAAACAACACCGATAATCGCATTTCACATGAATAAGAAAGTACTACTGATGATCCTGGATGGCTGGGGAATAGCCACGAATAAGGCTGTATCGGCTATAGACAAGGCGAAAACACCCTTCGTCAGTTCGCTTTATTCAAAATACCCGAACAGCAAGCTTGAGGCTTCGGGATTGGCAGTAGGATTACCGGCCGGGCAGATGGGTAACTCTGAAGTGGGTCACATGAACATCGGGGCCGGACGCGTAGTGTACCAGGACCTGGTTCGCGTGAACAAAGCCATTGATGACAAGGAACTGGACTCAAATCCCGTTCTGCTGGCTGCCTTTGACTATGCGAAGAAGAACAGTAAAAGCGTTCACTTCATGGGACTCGTGTCCGACGGTGGCGTGCATTCACATATAGATCACCTGAAAGGGCTCATTACGATCGCAAAAAACAACGATGTAAAGGACCTGTTTATACATGCCTTTACCGATGGCCGGGATACGGACCCTAAAGGCGGATTGGAGTACCTGAGACAACTCACGGCCCACCTTGAAAAGACGACGGGCAAATTAGCCAGCATTATCGGCCGTTATTATGCAATGGACAGAGATAAGCGCTGGGAGCGTGTAAAGCTGGCTTATGACGTCCTGGTGAACGGCATCGGAGAAAAAACCGTTAACCCGCTTGCGGCTATTCAGAAATCATATGACAATAATGTTACGGATGAATTTATCAAACCGATCGTCGTTGTCGGCAGCGATAATCATCCGGTCGGAGTGATCAAAGAAGGTGATGTGGTGCTTTGTTTCAATTTCCGGACGGACAGGGGAAGAGAGATCACGGAAGTGCTTACCCAGCAAAACTTTCCGGAGCACGGTATGAAGAAATTGCCACTTTACTATGTCACACTTACTAATTACGACGATTCTTTCAAAGACGTTAAAGTGATCTTTAATAAGGATAATCTCGATCAGACGCTGGGAGAGGTAGTTTCGAAAAGCGGGAAAAAGCAAATCCGGATTGCCGAGACCGAAAAATATCCTCACGTCACGTTCTTTTTTTCCGGTGGCAGAGAGGAACCCTTTCCGGGTGAATCAAGGCTCCTTTGTCCATCACCGAAGGTTGCAACCTATGACCTTGCGCCGGAAATGAGCGCCAACGAGATCAAAGACAAGATCATTCCGGAACTGGAGAAAAAGTCACCGGACTTCATTTGTCTTAACTTTGCCAACCCGGATATGGTCGGGCATACCGGAGTTTTCGAGGCTGCTGTTAAAGCGTGTGAGACAGTGGACTATTGTGCCGGCCAGGTAACGGAGGCCGCATTGCGAAACGGATATAGTACCATCATTATAGCCGACCATGGAAATGCCGATATGATGATCAACGACGACGGCACGCCAAACACAGCCCATACGACGAACCTTGTTCCCTGTATCCTCGTGGATGACACTTACAAAGGGAAACTGAAAAACGGAAAACTTGGCGACCTTGCCCCGACGATCCTGACGTTGATGGGCATTCCTGTTCCGGCTCAAATGACCGGAAACGTCCTGCTTGAAAACTGATGTTAACCAGCTGGTGAATTTTGGTATGCGTAAATCCGGAGGATCGTGGCTTTTATTCGTCGTTCTTATTTCTTCGTGTACAACTCAAAAAAAGTACCCGGCCGGATTATTTTCCGTGGATAGCCTGATCACCGCACAGGCCACATTTCTATCGGAACATCAGACGGCCCTGGTGAAGTCGACGGGATTGGGTAGCCGCAAAGATCAAACGACCAGTGTACCCGAAGATGTGGTGGCCTGGAAGAAAGAACTCGAAATTTTTTCAGCCCTGGATGCCATCAATAAGCCTGTAAACCGGACCCTTTACAAAACGGAGGTTAAGTCGGATAGCAAAAGTAACCTGAAGGTGAAATCCTTTACAACAGAAGAAAAAAATCTGCCAGTCAGATTTATTAAGATCTACTATCAGGACGTGCCGGGAAAAATTCGGCTGATCGAAGCGCAGTACGAGGAAACGAATCCGCTGTTTCGGAGCATGCGTTCGTTAACGATGGAATTTCAGGACATAAACAATAAAACCCTGCTCACATCCTACTCTATTCTGGGTGGCCAGAAGATGTTCCTGGGTGATACGGTGCAATACCGTGTAAAAGGCGCCCTGACGATACGAAACTAATGATACCATGGCGAAGAGAAACGGAAGGGAAGCATTGCGGGAAGAAGAGAAAAGGGCCATCAACAAAAAAAGCCTCAAACATTTATTGGGAGTCTTCAGGTTCGTACTTCCCTATAAGACCTGGTTTATTGTAGGCCTTGCCTCGCTTGGATTATCCAGCGTCACATTGCTGGCGTTTCCCTATTTCGCGGGTAAGCTGCTGGATGTAGCGGGTGGAAAGGCTGTTCCGTATTTTACGACGATCAATCAGATCGCACTCGCATTGCTCGGTATCCTTTTTATTCAGGGCGTTTTTTCTTTCACACGCGTTTATACCTTCTCTGTAGTTAGTGAACGGTCCTTAGCTGATTTGCGAAAATCCGTTTATGAGAAGATCATCTGGTTGCCCCTCAGTTTTTTTGACAACAGGAGAGTGGGTGAGCTCATGAGCCGTATAACATCGGACGTAGGCACATTATCCGATATGTTCTCATTTACCCTGGCGGAATTACTGCGCCAGTTCCTGACCCTGATATTCGGAACGGCACTTATTTTTTACCTGGCTCCAAAGCTGACCGGCTTTATGTTGCTCACGTTTCCTCTCCTTGTGGTGCTGGCACTTATATTCGGGAAATATATCAGAACCCTGTCCAAAAAAACACAGGATAAACTTGCGGATGCGAATGTGGTCGTGGAGGAATCCCTTCAATCGATCTCCGTTGTAAAAGCTTTTACGAACGAGCTCTTTGAGGTCGCACGATATACAAATTCCCTTACGGAGGTGGTGCAGGTCGCTATTCGCACGGCACGGTTCAGGGGGTTGTTTATATCGTTTATCATTTTTGCCCTGTTCGGCGGTATTGTTGCCGTAGGATGGTACGGTGCGTCGCTTGTTCAAACAAACGAGATCACTGTCGGCGAGTTGTTTTCATTTGTTATCTATACTTCGTTCATCGGGGGATCTATCGCCGGCCTGGGAGATATATACACGCAATTGCAACGTTCCATCGGTGCTTCAGAAAGACTTCTCGAAATACTTCAGGAGCCGGATGAACACGATCAACGGGAAAAATCCCCACTAAAACTGCTGGGGCAGATTCGATTCGAAAACGTGTCCTTTTCGTACCCGACGAGGAAAGATTATCCCGTACTGAAGGAGCTGGATTTTACGATACAGGCGGGAGAAAAGATCGCGCTGGTAGGGCCCAGTGGTTCGGGCAAGTCAACGATTATAAACCTTTTGATGCGGTTTTACGATGTGCACCAGGGATCAATAAGGGTTGATGGTGGATTGATTGGGAATTATAATCTTTCTGCCTACCGGGAAAATATCGGGATTGTGCCGCAGGAGGTAATTCTGTTTGGAGGTACGATCAGGGAGAACATTGGTTATGGAAAATCCGGCGCTTCGTTCGAAGAGATCCGTGAAGCGGCGCGAAAGGGGAATGCGCTGGAGTTTATTGAGAGTTTCCCCGACAAGTTTGATACAGTCGTGGGCGAGCGCGGTGTCAAGCTTTCCGGCGGCCAACGACAACGGGTGGCTATTTCACGGGCAATCCTGAAGGATCCGGCGATACTTATCCTGGATGAAGCTACCAGTTCGCTGGATGCTCATTCCGAGGTTCTCGTTCAGGATGCATTGGAAAAGCTTATGGAAGGTCGCACAACGGTGATCATCGCGCACCGGCTAAGTACGATTAAAAAAGTAGACCGGATTTTTGTGATCAAGGACGGGAAGCTGGCTGAGGTTGGCTCTCACGGGGAACTGACACGGGTAAATAATGGGATTTATAGTAATTTGCTGAAGCTTCAATTGCAATAGCGGCCAGGATCGGACGATTATGAGTGCCTTATCAGAAACATTGCTGAAGGATTTCAACCTTCGCTCCACGCCGAACCGGCAGGAGATTCTTCATCTTTTCCTACAGAAAAACTATGCGTTGTCACACGGTGACATTGAAAAGGAAATCGACAACTCGCTTGACCGGGTAACCGTTTACAGAACGCTCAAGACTTTTCTGGACAAAGGACTTATCCATAAAGTGCTCGACGACGAGGGTAGCCTAAAGTATGCCTTGTGCAGTGAAGCCTGTACCACGATGGAGCATCACCACGAACATGTTCACTTTAAATGCACCAGATGCGGCCAGACCTACTGTTTGAACGTGGATGTACCATCGGTTAAACTCCCTAAGGGATACAAAGCGGATGCCGTGAACCTGCTGATTCAGGGTATCTGCGAGAGGTGTGGTACTTAATTTTGGGAAGTGGGTTCCTTTTGGAACCGCCCAAGGATAAATCGACCGTGTAAGTTTTCGGGATTAAAATATATTTGTAGTTTTGAAATCCACGGATTCTGTAAACTGTGCTTTTTTGATGTTTATTGGCCTTAATAACCGGAAATAACGCTCCTTGCTTTCAGTGTTGAACATACTTCTATTCTCCCTTTTCAGAAATGACAGTGAAAGGGAGACCATTTTATTCGGTGTCTTTGCTCTCATTATCGTTGTTTTTCTGGTATTGGATCTTGGCATATTTCATAAGAAGGCCCATAAGATCACGACTAAATCAGCCCTGAACCAGTCAATCTTCTGGGTACTGATCTCCACGCTTTTTGGTTTTTTTATTTACAAGACAGATGGAGCCGATCATGCCGTGGAATATTTTTCGGCCTACTTGACGGAATACGCATTATCGGTCGACAATATTTTTGTGATCCTGCTCATATTGAAATATTTCAAGGTGAAGGAGGAATACTATCATAAGACTCTATTCTGGGGTATCTTGGGAGCAATCGTTTTCCGCGGTGTTTTCATTTTCGTAGGTGCGTTTTTCATTCACAAGTTTCATGCTATCCTTTACTTTTTTGGAGTTTTATTGATCTACTCCGGTGTCCGTATTTACTTCGAGGATGGTGATGAGAAGATCGAGCCGGAGAAAAACCCGGTCATGAAACTTTGCAGACGGTATCTGCCCATTACCCAGCATGAGCACGGTGGAAGCTTCGTCGTCAGGGAAGCGGGTAAGCTGATGTTTACACCTCTGTTTCTGGTTATCGTACTGATTGAAACAACAGATCTGATTTTTGCCGTGGATTCTATACCCGCGGCCTTTGCGATCACTCAAAATGAATTCCTCATCTATACATCCAACATCTTTGCTGTTATGGGACTTCGTGCCATGTTCTTTTTGCTGGCCGGTATAATCGACAAGTTTTATCTCTTGCAAAAAGGATTGTCCATTATCCTGTTTTTTATCGGGGCAAAAATGCTGCTGGAAATATTCGATATTAACATAGGCGTGTATACTTCGTTTTCCGTGATCATCGCCACACTCACCCTCTCCATCGTTTTCTCTGTATTGGTCCCGAGAAAAGCTGAAAAGGAGGAAGAATAATCCGAAAGATTTACCCCCGGAAATCTTACTCCTTGATCCCTTCGGCAAAAAGATTCCGCGGAAGGATTTTCAGTAAAATAGGAAGTGTCAGAAATTTCTGGGGCAACGAAATAATGACAAATGTTGGAATGGTCTTTAACATCCTGATGAGGACCACTCTTACCGTTTCCTTCTCGGCCTTGGTCAGTTCATGGGACCTGGCCTTCTTCATCAGCTTGAGAACTTCGTCATTTTCACTTAAATTTTTGATCAGTCGGCTTTTATTTTTTTCCGCAACTTTTGACACACGATTGATAAATTGTTCGCTCACCTGATTAAAATCCTGCTTGTCCTGAAGATATTCAAGCTGGTGCCAATGTTCCAGCACAAAGCCCTCGATGGCAATCATACTGTTCTCCAGGTCGTCGTCCGAGAACCCAAGGTAATGACAAAATCTTTTCAGAAAATCGAGTTCAGCCTGTTCTACTTTTTTGTCAGCCCAAATGGTCAGAATACCGATTTCAAGGAAAAACTTTTTTAAGATCCATGAGTTTTCAGAGGGAAGGTTAATATCCTCTACGGCAAAACCTTCTTCAAAAATCTTTAGCGCTTCTTTCCTTCTCTCAGATGACAGATCTGTACTTTCAATAAATAACTCGTAAAGGCGACGTTCTTCATAACTGATCTCCTTATTGGCGTGTGCGGCCGCTGCGATAACCTTTACAACAGAAAAGCGCAACTCGTCACGCTCATACCGGAAGAAGTCCGCAACAATACGATCGGCGTTGGTGTGGATCCATTGCCCGTAAATGAACACATCCAGAAACAGCAAACTGTTGTGAAAAAAGTACGACCAGAAATTATGCTGAAATTTATTGGTATGCTCGATTCGCTTATCGAGGATTTTTTCAGCCAGCTCAAGTGGGGACTTTTTCCTGCCTAACAGCGTCTTGGTTGGTGTTGCCAGCTCCGGGAAGATGTTGTTGTAAAAGTTACCAATGCTCTCGAGCGTTCTTAGGATTAGGGCGGAAAGGTCTTCCTCACCTTTTATGGGTTTGTCGTAAAAAAGCAACGAACTGCTGATCAGACTTTCAGCGAGGAGAATTTTCATCCGGTCTTTATCATTCCAGGGCTGTTTTTCAGAAAGACTAGTATCACCCACCGACTGGCCGTACATTAGTCCTGTGGGCTGAATTATTCTGTAAAGGGAATGTTCAGGGTGGGATCCTTTCTGACCACCCTCTTCCGCCATGTTCCTCAAAAGTTCTTTACGGAACTCGAGGTACTCCTTAAGCCATCCCCTGTTGTTCGGTTTCATAACCAAAATTTCTGCAATTTGAATTTACAGCTTTTCGGTACAAATAATAGCAACGAATTGTCATGAAGCGTCTCTCCACCCTTTCGATTCGATTTTTTTGGCGGCGGATTCAACCTTGCTTTTAAGCGTTTTTTTAAACTTATCGATGGAACGACCCAGGTTCTTATCAGACAAACTAAGTATCTGGGCGGCCAGGATCCCGGCGTTTCTGGCTCCGTCGAGGGCAACTGTAGCCACCGGAACGCCTGCAGGCATCTGTAAAATGGAAAGAATGGAATCCCATCCATCGATTGAATTTGAGGACTTCACAGGGACACCGATTACCGGCAGGGATGTTACCGATGCAACCATCCCCGGTAAATGGGCGGCACCACCCGCTCCGGCAATAATTACTTTTAGTCCCCGTGTCCTGGCATTTGTAGCGTACTCGATCATACGGAGTGGTGTGCGGTGAGCCGAAACAACCGTTAATTCAAAAGGGATCCCAAATTCCTCCAGAACTTCTGCAGCTTCTTTCATGACCCTTAGATCTGACTGGCTACCCATAATAATGCCGACTACTGGTTTGCTCATGACTATGAAATAACTTTAAGTGTATTTTTTACAAAGTTGACTTTCTCTTTTAACCGCGTCACATCTTCATCTGCAATGGTGACGTGGCCCATCTTGCGAAAGGGCTTTGTGAGCCGCTTGCCGTAAAGGTGGATGTGAACACCAGGAACCTTCAATACCTCTTCAAAACCTTCATACTTCGCCATACCGATGTGGCCGGGCTCGCCGAGGAGATTTACCATTGCGCTCGGTTGAATGAGTGTCGTGTCGCCCAGGGGCAATCCGAGGATCGCCCGAAGGTGTTGCTCGTATTGCGACGTGATGTTCGCTTCGATCGTCTGGTGCCCGCTGTTATGAGGGCGCGGCGCAATTTCATTCACAATTACTTTGCCTTCCCTGGTGACGAACATTTCCACCGCCAGCAGTCCGACCATATCAAGCTCGTGAATAATCCTGCGGGCGATATCGTCTGCTTCGTCTAATATTTCCCCTTCAAGTTCCGCGGGAGCAAACAGGTATTCTACCAGGTTTTGTACCGGGTGAAATACCATTTCGACAGCCGGAAAAGTCTTGACTTCACCGTGTTCGTTCCGTGCTACGATAACGGATATTTCCTTTTCAAAATCGATGAGCTCTTCCAGTATTCCGGGAGCATCAAAAGCATTGTCAAGATCTGCAGCCGTACGAAGCACCTGTACACCCCGCCCGTCGTAACCTTCTTTGCCCAGTTTATTGACCAGCGGGAGTACATCCTTGTGTTTCTTCACTTCACCGGCGTTCTCAACCAGTATAAAATTTGCCGTTGGAATATTGCAGTCGCGGTAAAAAATTTTCTGCGTTCGTTTATCCTGGATTACTTCGATCACCGACGGCTGGGGATAGACTTTTTTACCGGCACGTGCAAGTTCTTTCAGCGCAGCAGTATTAACACTTTCAATTTCGATCGTGATTACATCACATTGCGCACCAAACTTCATCACCGTTTCATAATCCGTGAGTTTTCCATGATGGAATTCGGCCAATGAAGAGCAGGGGGCATGGGCATCGGGATCGAGTACGGAGAATGGAATGTTAAAGTCGATACCCGATTGAATAAGCATCCGGCCCAACTGGCCACCGCCAAGTATTCCTACTTTGGAATTTTGATGAAAGGAAGAAATCAAATTGTTCGCATTTAAAAATCGAAAGTTAAACAGCAGGGCAAACAGTTTATCATTTATCGAGTTCAATTTTAAGAATTTTATCACCCACTTCTATCTGGTCAACAACATCCATTCCCTCTTCCACTTCTCCAAAGATCGTATAATAGCCGTCCAGGTGCGGTGTAGGAGAATGGGTGATAAACCATTGGGTTCCCTCTGTGTCTTTTCCTGCCGATGCCATCCCGATACTTCCCGTCCGGTACCGCCTTTCGGAAAATTCGGATCTGATAGAGTATGCCTCGCTTCCGAAACCGTCGCCCCGGTTACATCCCGCCTGAACCACAAAATTGGGAACGACGCGGTGAAAGAACTTTTGGTCGTAATACCGTTGCTTAACGAGTGCGACAAAGTTTGATACGGATCCCGGAGCGTCTTCCACAAACAACCGGATCCTGATGTCTCCCTTGCTTGTAGAGATCGTCGCTCGCTCATCCGGCCTGATCGTCTTCACCAGCTCCCAGTCGATCGGGTGATTGAATTCATTTTTGATAGGAGGCTGGGTTTTTCGTCGTTCGAAATAAGCAATGGCGGCCTCAAGCGGCTGAAGAGCTTCAATGTCTTTTGGCAGGGATAATTTTTCCTTCGCTTTATAGAGGAACGCAAAATCTTTTATAACGTCTCTGTAACCGAGTGTGGAATCCGAAAGCGCTGCTGCGAGAATACCCGTAACGCCGGGATCACCGGCATGGATACCTTTTATAAATAACTCGGAAAAGTCTTTGCGGGATGCGGTATCGAATGCCGGATGGTAGTTCATCGCCACGAGCGCCGAGGCAGCAGCAGATCGGATCACCGGAACATCAGTGCCAAGCATTTGCGATTGGATAAAATCAGCACACATGGCGGAATGATGTAAAGCTGTCAGCAACGCAGCTTTATGATAGTCGTTCGTGGCCCCGTCGTATTGCGCCATAATTTCTTCGGCCAGTTCTTTGTTACCTTGTTGTCCGGCCAATGCCGCTTCATACAAGTTGGCCGCGACCCGCCAGTGCGTAGCGGCGCGCGCCCGGGAAAGGAGTGTTTGCCATGACTCTCCCGTTGACAATGCTTTTATCGCTTCCGAAGCGGCGATGCTTACGTTGACATTTTCGTCAGCCAGCGCCATCATCAGGTGTTCCTCGGTCCGAGTAAAAGGGAAAGCCTGGATAACGCGGATCGCATTCGTCCTTACGCGGTAGTCAGCGTCAGCCTTCAAAATTGCTATCGCGGTATTCAGCGACGAATCCGTTTTTATTTTTCTCAGCGCGAGTGTCGCGGCCATACGCACTTCGGGAGAGATGTCCCGCCGGGCGGTGAGGACAATTGGTCCCAGAAATTTTTCAAAATCCTTTGCACCGCGTGCGAAATAATGCGCCGACCCTTTCCGGGTGGCAGTGCTGAAGCGGGGCTGTAACAGCATGGAAGCATTTGCGTTCATCGCCGTATCGGCGATTCCGATTAATCCGGCGCGATAGTAAGACCAGGCGATTGCTGCAGTAAACGTGGTATCGGCCAACGACACGTCAAGTGCCCATTGGCGGGTTACTTTCCCGTACGATTCGATGATCTCGCGGAGTACATCGTTGTCCTTTTCACGGGTAAAGACATCGGCCAGTACCGATATACTCTGTCGGCAACGTATTTGGCCCAGGGCAAACGCTGCGGCGGTCCGAACCGGTCCGGACTCATCGTTCAGGATCAGGAGCCGCAGGCGGTCTACACTCGTTGAATCCTGGATAGAGGCAAGCGCCATTGCGGCATCCCGCCGGTAAGATACATTACGATGGGAAAGGTAGCGATAAAGGCTGTCGGCGATCCGCCGGTCTTTAAAGTCCCAGATCTTTGAGGTAATGGGATCGGAAAATTTGTTGATGGGCTTCCGGCAGGAAGAGATGAAAATCACGGTAAAGAAAATCGCACCGTAAATGATCTTCATGCGCATGCTTTCGGGTTTAAAAAATTAAGCGATGTGTTTTGGCATAGTCAACCACATCATTGAATTCGATTCCGGCTGTTTTCACCGAATACAACAGTAACCTGATTTCCTTGGCGTGAACACGGCCGTCAACTTCCGAGAGCTTGTATAGCGTTGCAAAGACTTTCAGCTTTTCCTGTTCAGAGCAGGAAGCAAGAAAATCCAGGCCGCCTTGATAAATTTCCCTTTCCGTTTTTCGTCTTTTGATTTCCTCGAATTCATGGTACGTTTTGTCCGGGATATTTTCCTGGAGTTTTATTTTCGACAAGGCGTCCAGTTCATCAATATCAGCGATTCCGTCAGCACTGATGAGAAGATGAATAAAGGAAAGTAAACCCAACTGGTAATTCTTATCCATAAAAGAAAGAGAGCAGATCTTCCATTAAAGATAGGAATTCTGCCAATGCACCCTATGACAGGAGTTGAAATACTGCAAACGCGGAGAAGTATGCCAGGGCAGTCATATAGGCGAGTTGGATCATTGGCCATTTCCATCCTTTTGTTTCGCGGTAGACAACGGCAATAGTGCTCATACATTGCATGGCAAAAGTGTAGAACACAAGCAGTGAAAAACCAACGGCCGGTGTGAAGCGTTTGCCCCCTGTTTCGGGATTGATCTCCGCACCCATCCTTTCTTTTATCGTGGCTGCATCCTCGTCGTTCACACTTCCGATACTGTAGATCGTGGCCATAGTGCCCACAAATACTTCTCTGGCAGCAAATGAAGTGATCAATGCAATTCCGATTTTCCAGTCGTAGCCGAGTGGCCTGATGACCGGTTCTATACCTTTTCCGATGACGCCCGCGTAAGAGTGTTCCAGCTTGTACGCGGCGATCCTGTCTTCAAGTCCCTGTTCCGTCAGACGCAGGTTCTTAGACTCTTCCAGAACGGCTTTGCGCGCATTTTTTAATGTGTCGCCGGGGCCGTAACTGGCCAGTACCCAGAGGACCACCGAAATAGCCATGATGATCTTGCCCGCTTCCAGCACAAATGCTTTGGTTTTTTCAAGTATTGTAAAACCTACGTTCGACCACCTGGGAATACGGTAGGTGGGAAGCTCCATGATCAGGTAGCTCCGTTCTTTTACGCGGATCAGGAGTTTCATTACCCATGCGGAAAAGATGGCTGCTAAAAAGCCCAGCAGATACAATCCCATTAATGCAAGGCCCTGAAGATTAAAAAAGCCCAGGGCCTTTTCATTCGGGACGATGAGTGCGATAAGAATAGTAAAAACGGGAAGCCGCGCCGAACAACTCATGAGCGGCGTGACCATGATGGTAATGGTTCTTTCTTTCCAGTTATCGATCGTGCGCGTGGCCATGATGGCCGGAATAGCGCAGGCCACGCCCGACATAAGGGGAACAACACTTTTTCCATTGAGGCCGAATTTGCGCATGATCTTGTCCATGAGGAATACAACCCGGGCCATATAGCCTGATTCCTCCAGGATGGAAATGAATGCAAAAAGGATCGCGATCTGTGGAATGAATATCATGATTCCCCCAATACCGGGTACAATACCCTCGACGATCAAACTTGTCAGCGCGCCTTCGGGCAGAATAGAAGCCAGGGTGTTACTGAGGCCGGCGAATAATCCGTCGATAAGATCCATGGGAACTTCCGCCCAGGCAAAGATCGATTGGAAGATCAGGAAAAGTAAGCCGAAAAAGATCAGATAACCCCAGACCTTGTGCAGCAATATTTTGTCAAGGCGGGTGGAGTTCTTTTTCCAGGAATTATCCGATGCCTTTAACGTGATTTCATTTAATAGATCCTGGATGAAGCTATAGCGGTTGATCGTTTCTGCGCCGTGAAATTTTCCCGGAAAAAATTCGTGCTGATCACGGATCCTGGAGACAATTTCCTGGCGCTCTTTGTTCAGGAACTTCAACGACCTCGGTTGCTCCAGGAACTGGTAAGCTTCATAGTCATTGTCCACGTTCAGTTGTTGCCTGACTTGTCTGACGGGAGCATTGGCTTCTTCCCAAACTTTGAATATTTGTTGTTTAGGGCTCTCTAACGGAGCTGCCATTAGTTTTTTCAATTCATCGAGACCCACGCCGTTACGCGCATTGATAGGAACAACCGGAACGCCGAGCTTTTTTGACAGCGCGATGAAATCGTAACTGATTCCTGCCTTTGCGGCCAGGTCCATCATATTCAAGGCAAGAATTGTCGGAAGTCCCAGGTCGATAATTTGGGTAAGAAGCAAAAACCCGCGTTTCAGGTTTGTACCGTCGACAATTACGACAACTTTATCCGGTGTGGTGGATGAGTGATGATCCAGTAAAATCTCCGCGACGATCTGTTCATCCAGGCTTCTCGGGTAGATGCTGTAAATTCCAGGAAGGTCTACGATCTCCGCGGTACGCCCGTCGGGAAGGGTACAATGTCCTAGTTTTTTTTCCACGGTGACACCCGGAAAATTTCCAATCTTTTGATTGAGGCCCGTCAGGTGATTAAAAAGGGATGACTTCCCTGAGTTGGGATTTCCTACAAGTGCAATTCTTGGCCGGGAAGACGTCGCCATTAATTAAGGATTCGGATGGATGCGGCCTCTTCAATTCTAAGGGAGAGTTCATACCCGGAAACACTAATACAGACAGGATCGCCCAGCGGTGCAGTGAAATTGAATCGAACCGCAGATCCCGGAAGGCATCCCATTTCCATTAATTTGACCGACAGGTGATCGTCCGTAAAGCCTGCTACTATTCCAACTTCACCGGGCCGCATTTCTGCCACATTTTTGTTACCGCCGGCCATGTATTTATTTAGATTAAATTTAAACAAGGCAAATATATAGGCCTCTGAAGTGCTAAACAATGATTTGTATCAGTTTCCCTGCACCAGGCCACGTCACAGGAGTGTTTTCCCACGTAAATTTGAGTTGCATGAAAAAACCCGCGAAATCCAGGAAGAAACAGCCGCCGAAGGATCAGCAGACCCCAAAACCGGGAACAATCGAAGAAAAGGAAGAAAAGCCTTTCGATTTTGGCGGAATTCCCGCCCGGGATCTGAAAAAGAATCTGGGGTGCGGTTGATTAAATACCATCCGCGACGAAGATCCGCTTTACCCGCTCACTCGTACGGGTAAGGATTTCATAGGGGATAGTATTAATTCCTGCCGCCAGCTGCTGAATCGGATGATCCTTCCCGAAAAGGATCACCTCGTCGCCCTCCACTGCTTTAAGCCCGGTGATATCGATCATAGTCATATCCATACAGACATTGCCGATCACTTTTGCACGCTGATTGTTTATCAAAACCTCGCCCGCGCCATTACTGAACGCCCGGCTAAATCCATCCGCATATCCGATAGCTATTGTCGCGATCGTGATATCCCGCTCCGCTTTTCCCTTTCTTCCATAACCGATACTCTCGCCGGCTTTTATGTTTTTGATCTGCGAGATGATCGTCTTCAGTGTGGCTACTGGTTTAAGTTCGGTGAATCCATCGGTAGTAGGATCGACGCCGTATAAACCAATTCCCAACCGGACCATATCCAGTTGAAATGCCGGCAGGCGCAGGATACCCGGGGAATTAAGAATATGATATAATGGTTTATAACCGAGTTGCAGAGAAATTTCGTCGGCCCATTTTTTAAACGTATTGTACTGCTGTTGCGAAAATGTATCGTGGGTACCTTCATCCGCGCCGGCGAGGTGGCTGAAGATGGATGCTACTACGATGTTTGGATGGGAACGAATCACGGTCAGTAGGTCCGTAATAGTGGCGTGTTCGAAGCCCAGCCGGTGCATACCTGTATCGAGTTTCAGATGGATTCTGCATGACTGCCCCTGCAGGTGGTCCAGCAAGGCGCGGAAGATCCTAAGACTGTAGATCTCAGGCTCCAGGTTGTATTTTAGGATGGTATCAAAACTGTCTTCCGACGGATTCATGACCATCACGGGCAGCGAAATGTTGTTCTTCCGCAGTTCGACTCCTTCGTCCGCGTAGGCGACTCCCAGGTAGTCTACCTGGTGGTATTGAAGGATATTGGCTATTTCAATGCTGCCACTCCCATAGGCGAACGCCTTCACCATGACCATGATCTTTGTTGAAGGTTTTAACCTGGATTTAAAAAAATTCAGGTTGTGTACCAGGGCATTGAGGTCGATCTCCATCACCGTACCATGGACCTTCCGTTGCAACCGGTTGACAATTCTTTCGAAGGCAAATGAACGGGCCCCCTTTACGAGGATGACCTCCTGTTGTAACTGGTCCGTGTCGAAATGGTCCAGGAAATCCTGTGTTGTGGCATAGAATTCCGAACCCCTTGGGAAAACCTCGCGGAAGCTGGAGAGCACCGGGCCAATGCCTACGAAGGCGGTAACATGGTTTTGCCCGATGAGCGAGGAGATGTGTTTCACCAGATCTGCACCGGACAGTCCGGATTCCATGATATCCGAGAGGATAAGCCGTTTTTTATTCTTCTGATTCTGATTGGATAAAAACTGAAGAGCGATCGCCAGTCCTCCAAGGTCATTATTGTACGTGTCGTCGATGAGCTGACATTGGTTGATACCTTCCCTCAACTCCATACGCATGGGGACCGATCGCAGGCCGGCGACCAGCTCCCGGATCCTGGTAAAAGAAAATCCCATCCAGATCATGACAGTAATACAATGAAGGCAATTTTCCCGGGACGCGGGGTCGGAAAAAGGAAGCGCGAGCTCGTGATTTTCATTTTGATATCCGATAATACAGGAGGCGCCCTGGAAAGAAACCCGGACATCGGCCCGGGGTTTTTTTCCCCAGGAAAAAGTCCTGATGCCCGTCTTTGAAATACTACCGTGGAGCTGTTCGTCATCAGCGCAATATGTCAGGACTTCCACGCTTTCGAACAACCTGAGTTTTTCCAGGATCTTGTCCTCCCGTGTGGCGAACCCCTCATCGTGGGCGGAGCCGATGTTTGTGAAAATTCCAATGGAAGGTTTGATAACCCGCTGCAGTTTTTCCATTTCGCCCGGACGCGAAACGCCGGCTTCGAAAATACCCAGCTGGTGATGCGCCTGCAGTTGCCAGACAGATAACGGCACCCCTACCTGCGAGTTGTAACTACCCGGACTCTTTACGACAATGCGGTCGCGGGACATCATCTGAAACAGCCATTCCTTAGTAATGGTTTTTCCGTTGCTTCCCGTGATCGCAATTATGGGAATGGTGAAATTATCGCGATGATAAGCCGCAATTTTTTGCAAAGCATCCACGCAGGAATTCACTTGTATGACGCTGGCACCGTCGAGGGACTGGAGGTATGGCAATTCCCTCTCCACAACGAATTGCCGGATACCCGATTTATAGAGCGATAAAATGTAGTCGTGGCCGTCGTGCCGGTCTCCGCGGATCGCAAAAAAAAGGGTTTCCCCGGTTGCCGGCGCTTTACGGCTATCTATACAAAGGGTAACTATGCTAGCGTCCTTTGAAAACAGGAGATTTTTGCCGCCCGTGATTTTTTCCAGTTGTGAGAATACGATCATGTCAGAAGAGCCTTGCACCGTTCGGTACGTTCAGGTCAATACTACTCAAAACAACGTGATTTGACTCGTCGGGGAAACCGGTAACTAGAACTTCGGAGATAAAATTTGCGATTTGCCGCGGAGGAAAGTTAACCACGCAGATCACTTGTTTTCCGATCAGTGTTTCAGGCTTATAATGCTCAGTTATCTGGGCACTGGACCGTTTTATTCCCAGTTCGCCGAGATCAATCCATAGTTTCAGGGCAGGTTTTTTTGCTTCCGGAAAGGGTTCAGCCTTTATAATGGTGCCCGCGCGGAGGTCTACCTTCGCAAAATCCTCCCAGCTTATGGTAGTCAGAATCATCCGTTTGTCGGGTTTAAAGGTTCCAAAATCACAAAATTTCCCGCCAACGGGCAAATTCAACGTGTTCTTCCTGCAAAAGAAATAGTTATGATGGTTTAATTTTGTACTTTTCAGTTACAAAAGAGAAAATTTCGGAACCCAAAAGCCCTATGAAGATAAACCTTCATTATGTTTTGATCGTCCTCTTTCTTGCCGTTCTGACACCGGCCGCCATTCATACTGTGAATGCGCAGGACGCCAGCTATCCGGTTCCGGAGGGATACGATGCCGAGGCTGACAGGGAGAGGGACAAGGTGATGTACTCGCCAGGCGAAGCTGATCCATTACTGAATAACAAGTCGCATGTTTCAGTCCCGAGAGATTCTGTTCACGCGCGGCCTGCGCGGGTCGTAAAATCCCAGCCGGAAGCCGCCAAAGGTTCAAAACCCTCGTCGCAGGAAGACGACTCTATCCTTTCCTTCAATTTCCTGTATTACCTGTATGAAAAATACAAGATGCAGGACATCGTTGACTAGTGATAACGGTATTCTTTTCCCGCCAGCCTCTGGATAATTTATACTTTGTTCATTCTTAGATCGTGCCCACGTTTATTAATTCAGGCCGCGGGCGTTAAAAAACTTAAGCTTGTTTTTTAACGAGAAACTGTTCCAGGTCTTTCAGGTTAAGAATACCTTCGTAGAATGCTTTGCCGAAGATGACGGCAAAAACGCCCATGTCATTCAAGCGCTTGATGTCATCCACACCGCGAACACCGCCGCTGGCCAGTACGCAAATTTCGGGAAAAGCAGTAATGATCTCCTGGTAAAAATCGAAGGCCGGTCCTTCAAGGACTCCATCACGTGATACATCCGTTGACTTCACATATTTCAATCCCCTCGAATAAAAGTAATCGAGGTGTTCAAACAATGTCAGGTGAGATTTGGATCTCCATCCCCTGTATAAAAGTTCTTTTGTAGTCATATTGACCACATCGGCGCCCAGTGTCATCTTCTCACGTCCGTAGGAAATGATCCAGGAAGCAAAGAGTTCGGGATCCGTTACGGCAATACTTGCTGCGGTAATGTAGTCCGCACCGTATTCGTACGCTTTGCTGATGTCTCCGTCGGTTGAAATGCCGCCGGTAAAGTCCACTTTCAGTTCAGTATATCCGGAGATGGCCTCCAGTACATGCCAGTTTACCGGACTTCCTTTTTCGGAACCGTCCAGGTCAACAAGGTGAACTACTTCAATTCCGTGATCTTCAAAACGTTTTGCCAGGTCCAGGGGGTTTTCATCGTATGCTTTTTCACTTGACGGATCCCCTTTGCGCATCTTGATAACCTTACCTTTACGAATAGCGATAGAAGGAATTACTTGTATCATGCGGTTGTGTTCAATGCAGTTAGCAAAAGCGAAGTTACAAGTCAAAGCCGAAAAACCTTTTTATGCTGCCGAAAAACTGAAAATATTTCGGATCGGTGGATTTGCTTTCAGGTGCTTGGCTAATATTTAGCTAATTTTATTCCTAAGAAAATGTATTATGAGAAAAGTGCCTCACATTATACTGTTGCTGCTATTGCCTGTTGCTGCCCTGTGGGGACAGGCAAAAACACGCAGACTGCCCAGTATCATAAATCATCCTTCACTCAATCTTTACGCTCCGTACATTAGTACGGATGGTAATGCCCTCTTGTTTATCTCCGATGACGGCGAGGATCATAGCCTGACCGTTTTTTATACATCGCGGGAAAAGGACTGGTCTGAACCGGTTATGCTTCCGAAGCATGTCAATCATCGGTTGATCTATCAGCGAGGATTCGCCCTGAGTGCGGATGGAAAAAAAATGTATTTCACTGCCGCGAAATCTCCCGTGGTCGGCGGATATGATATCATGACCTCTGAAATAAAAGGATCGACGTGGTCGGAGCCTCAAAACCTGATGGTCCCCATCAATTCAAAAACAAATGAAGGTTGTCCCTCGCTAACACCCGATGGAAATACGATCTTTTTTATGCGATGTGATCAAATGGACCAGAACAGGGCGGACCGATGCAAACTTTTTTCTTCCCGGAAAAAGCCCAACGGGCAATGGGAAGAACCGGCGGAACTTCCGGCATCAATAAATACTGGAAATTCGCAGACGCCCCGGATCATGGCCGACGGTGAAACGCTGATTTTTTCATCCAACGGAATGCCGGGATCAAAAGGAGGGATGGACTTATATGTAACCCGTTTCCGTGACGGGGGCTGGACCGATCCCGTAGCATTGGATTTTGTGAACACCGACAAAGACGACCAGTTCGTCAGCGCTACCGCGTTAGGCCGTTATCTCATCAAGGATACCCCCGGCGCAAGGAAGTATAATGAGCTGGTGGAGTTTCTGATACCTGCTGATCTTCGCCCGAAAGGTATGATGAAAGTTGAAGGCAAGGTCACCGATCCGGCCTCGGCTGCCGTTCCCGCCTATCTCACGGTTGTGGATCTGGCCAATGGCAAACGGGTATTCAGCGGCCGCCCCGGTGCCGACGGGTCGTACATGCTTTACCTGATGGAAGGAACAAAATACGAATTGTCGATCGACCCCGAACAGAGTAACCTGAGTTATTATACCAGGCTGTTTGACCTTACGACCGATAAGACACCGCAGATGGAGAGAGTAAATGCCGTTCTGAAACAGCCGGACGTGGGGGATGAATTGTCGCTTGACCGGGTGGAATTTAAACCAAATACAGCTATACTGGAGTCTTACTCGGAAACGGAACTGAAACGTTTATCGCGGATCGTTAAAGCAAATCCGCAGCTGAAGTTTGAGATTCTGGTGATGCTCCACGGTTATGAAATGGATTCAACATTGTCAAACCCCGACCTGACGGAAGTAACGATCGATTCCATTCACACGCAGATCGATGATATCGATACACTGGGACAGCTGACAAAACGTGATACGGTCCTGGCCAGAACGATCTATCACAACGACCGGACAACCAAACAGGCACAAAGCATTATTGAATATCTGAGCAGACAGGGTACGGAACCTAGCAGGTTTACTTATTTCGTCAATGCGATCCCCGCACCTGTGCCGGGGGAGAAAAAACTGGTCATCAAGGCCGTAGGAAGGAAATGAGAGTTCAGTAGGAAAATGGAACGGCGACGAGGGTTTTGTCCCAGATCAGAACCATTTCTGCATCTTCGCCGACGTCTTCAAAAGAGATTGTAAACTGTTCGAATTCCCGCTCGCTTTTTACCGGGTGCACATTAATCGAAAACACATCGCGACCCGGATCGCGGTTCGCTTCTCCGTCCGGCCCGATTCCCCATTGTCCATATTCCGAGTTGAATATAATGGTCCACGTGTCCTCGCCGGGAATCGTCCACAGCGAATACTTGCCTTTCCGGAGGGTTTTTCCTTCAAAGACAAGATCCTTATTGGTTTCGAAGGTTGTTGCTTCATTGGCTCCGGTCCGCCAGACTTTTCCATAGGGTACAAGGGAACCGAATATTTCTCTCCCTTTTTTATAGGGCCGGTTATAAAATACCTGGACCTGAAGGTCGCTCTGACTATATCCGATCCTTTCCTCCGGGCTGAAGGATTTTTTGTGTTTGGTTACAAAAAAATTAGTCACAGCCCCCAGTATGATCAGCGCGGCAACGGCGACACCAGCAATGATTAAGAATTTTTTCATTTCTCCTTCGTTTGACGAGGCTTTTAAAACAAGGTTAACAAGCTAAACAATTTTTGAATCTTTGTGCAAAAATTAGGTGTAATGAGGCTATTTTTACGTGCTTTAAAAATTTAAGTTATGGATGTAGCATCTTGGTGGCCCTTCTTTGTTGTGATTGCCCTGTTTATACTTGCCATTGTCTCGCCCTGGATCTTCCCCAATAAGATGGTGAGCAAAAACAAACACGACAACAAGTTCTAGAGACTTTCGATTGTCCCATTAATTTATGAACATATGCGTTTTCTGCGGTTCGGCTACGGGTAACGATCCTGTGTATGCTGAAGCAGCCAGAGAACTTGGAATGCTGCTGGTAAAATCTTCCCATACCCTCGTTTACGGCGGCGGAAATATTGGTCTGATGGGGATACTTGCCGACACCGTTATCCGAAACAAAGGTGAAGTGATCGGCGTAATTCCCGACTTCCTTCTTCAACGCGAAGTCGGGCACCGTGGTGTTTCCAGACTGGAAGTAGTCGAAAGTATGCATATGCGAAAGAAACGGATGGCAGACCTTTCCAATGCTTTTGTGGCTATGCCTGGCGGATGGGGAACCCTCGACGAACTGGCCGAGATTCTAACATGGCGGCAGCTGGGTTTGATCAGCCAGCCGATCGGCTTACTGAATACAGGTAATTTTTTCGATCCTCTGCTCGCGCAAATGCGTTCAATGGTGGATAAGGGATTTTTAAAGGCCGATAACCTTCATTTACTGCACGTCGAAAATACGGCAGAAGAACTCTTAAGCAGTATAATTCCCGCTTAGCGATCAGGTTACAGTCTCTGAAAATTGTTCTATATTCAAGTCATACGTTTGTGTCTATGATCCGGAGAATCCTGGTATTATTTGTCTTTTCTAGTTTCCTCCAGCATCTCCATGGACAGAATCTCGGATTTTCATTAGCCGACGGAAAAAAAAAGGTTCAGATCCCCATTGAGATCATCAACAACCTGATCGTTATCCCGGTCGTTCTCAATGACGCATTGCCGCTTAAGTTTATCCTGGATACCGGTGTAAGAACCACCATCCTGACTCAAAAAACATTTACCGATATACTTAACCTCACCTATACCCGGAAGTACACGATATCCGGCCCAGGGGGGCAAAATCTTGTAGATGCCTTTGTGACCAATAACGTATCCCTTGAGCTGCCGGGAGTACACGGAAGGGGGCACGCTATGCTGGTCCTCGGTCAGGATTACCTGGAGCTTCGAAATTACCTCGGCACCGACGTACACGGGATCCTGGGATACGAACTGTTCAGCAGGTTTATCATCCAGATCGACTACGAAAAAAAAATGCTCACGCTGATGCTTCCGGAAAAATTCCGGAAGAGCCGTAAGTTCCAGTCATTACCGATCACCATTCAGGATACAAAACCATACATTTTTGCTCCCGTAACATTCCAGAACGGACTTACACTAAATGCCAAACTGTTGATGGATTCCGGAGCAAGTCACGGCCTGATGTTGGAACCAACGTCGGATCCGACGATCCAGGTTCCGGCGAACAGCGTAAGCAGCTTGATCGGACGGGGACTTGGCGGTGAGATCGTTGGAAAAGTGGGTCGTATTAGATCCATCTCGCTTGGTACCTTTAAACTCGATAATGCCATAGCGAATTTTCCCGACCCGAACAGCTACACCGACAGTATCAAGATTGGTAATGTATACCGCAATGGCGCCATCGGCGGGGAAATTTTAAGTCGATTTGTTGTGATTTTTAATTTCCCGGAAGAAAAAGTCTATCTGAGAAAAAACACTTCGTTTAAAAAGAATTTCTATTACAACCTGAGCGGTTTGACTTTAAAAGCAAAGGGCTCGCAGCTTAATATTTTTGAGGTTATGGAGGTGCGGGAAAAATCACCCTCTCAGGCCGGAGGTATACTTCCCGGTGATATCATTACCAGTCTCAATGGACTATCCGTACGCGACCTCGACCTGAATACGATCAACGGACTGTTAAACAGCAAACCTGGCAGGAAGATCAAGCTCGAGATCAGCCGGAAGGGAGAACGATTCAAAAAAGAAATCGAACTGAAGGATCAGATCTGAGTTCTTTTCTTTACCTGGCTACCTTTAACAATTCACCCTTTCGTTTTTTGTAGGCCTGGTATAGGTACAGTTGTGTTTTACGGAATCGCAACGAGTTCTTCACTGTCTTGTATAAGTCATCCGCCGAAAGATTGTGCTTTAACAGATAATCCAGAATGCTTGACGAAGCGAGGGATTCCTGATAGTTTGAATTCTTTAGAACCGTTATCGGAATGTCTCTTGTTTTGCGGTTGTTGGATAGTGTGGCTACCGTTTCCGTTAACTCGAGTTTCCCGATATTGTCATCGATTAAAATAAAATTCGGACGGAACCTGACCAGTCTTTCCAGGATACTTTTGAGATCGAATGCGATCTCGGTGATGATTCTCTGACCGCGAACCTGCTTCAGTTTGTCCAGAACACTTCCCAATTCAATGGGGTTATTTCCGATCAAAAGTACGTGAAGGGGTTCCAGCACCTTGTTATTTGCAATTTTTGTCTCCATAAGCCAACCAGGGAATTAAACATTATATTAACGTAAAAGGTTACTTTGCAAGATTTGATCCAACGACTAAATTTTGTTTTTGGGGTTCTTTTCGCATTAAAACGTCTCATAACAGGAAAAATAATTCTTGAAAAGGGTAGTAATCATCGGTGGAGGCCTCGCGGGCCTGATTTCGTCCATTCAGCTGGCCAGGGCCGGCATGAACTGTATTGTGATTGAAAAACGGCAATATCCCTTTCACCGTGTTTGCGGAGAGTACATTTCCAATGAAGTTGTTCCCTTCCTCAGGTCGTTGGGACTTTATCCGACCGCGTTCAATCCGCCGGCGATCCGGAATTTTATGTTGTCATCTGTTTCCGGAAGAAATAAAACGATGGCCCTGGACCTTGGAGGTTTTGGAATAAGCAGGTATACCTTCGATCATTTCCTTTTTGAAGAGGCAAAAAAATCCGGAGCCGAGTTTTTTCTCCGCGAGGAAGTCAGTAAGGTGAATTTTGACGATGAAAAATTTCAGATCACCACATCCGCCAGGGTTATGGAAGCTGACATCGTGATCGGTGCGTTTGGTAAACAGTCGAAGGTGGATCACAGCCTGAAACGAGAATTTGTAGGACAACGGTCACCATACGTTGGCGTGAAGTACCATATACGAACAACGCATCCGGATGATCTGATCGCGCTTCACAATTTTGAAAGTGGTTATTGCGGGATGAGTAATATAGAAGATGGAAAAACAACACTCTGCTACCTCACTCATCGCGATACCCTGAAGAGATTTGGCAACATCGGTGAAATGGAAGAGCAGGTACTTTTCAGGAACCCGTTACTCGCGTCGGTTTTCCGGAACGCGGATTTCGTTTTTGAAAAACCGGAAGTTATAAACGAGATCTCTTTTCTGCCAAAATCAGTTGTGCATGAACATATTCTGATGGCGGGTGATTCCGCCGGGATGATCGCCCCGCTATGTGGTAACGGAATGGCGATGGCAATCCATTCAGCCAAGATTCTGAGTGAGCTGATCATGAGGTTTGCCACAGATGCTTCATTTTCCAGGGAACTTTTGGAGCGGGCTTATTCCAGTGAATGGAAGAGTCAATTCGGTGGCCGCCTCTGGCGTGGAAGGCAAATCCAGAGACTTTTTGGAAGCGCGTTTACCTCAGATCTTATTGTAAACCAGCTGATGAATTGGAGACCTCTGGCCGGCCTGATCATCCGGAATACACACGGGCAACCGTTTTGAATTTTTAAAATTATAAATGAATGAACGTTCATTTATAATTGAATTTTTTTAGATTTACGACCGAATGAGACCCAGGGACGAATCGAAGGAAAAGGCTATTCGCGAGAAAGCAATCGAAATGATCGTTAAAGAAGGATTTGACGGGCTCAGCATGCAAAAGCTGGCGAAAGCGGCGAATGTTTCTCCCGCGACAATTTACCTGTACTTCAAGAACCGTGAGGACCTACTGAACCAGTTGTACATCGGAATTGAAGCGGCCTTCACGGAAGCTACGTTAAAAGACTTCGATCCGGAAATGAGTTTTGAGGATGGACTGTGGTTACAATGGAAGAACCGGTTAGCCCATAACATCCGGTATCCCTATCACATTTATTTTATGGAGCAATTCAGGACCTCTCCATTAATCAATCACAAGGACATAAAAGAAAACAGGTTTAAGGCGGCAATGGGGCTTTTTGTGAAAAACGCGATAAAGAGGAATGAACTGATCGAACTACCGGTTGAGATTTTCTGGTCGATTGCATATGGTCCGCTCTATACCCTGATAAAATTCCATTCCGGAAAAAAATCCCTGATGGGAAACAAGTTTGTGCTCACAGAGCAAAAGATGAAGCAGGCATTTGATGTTGTCGTCAGGGCTCTCCGTAAATAAAATGTGACAGGCAAAAAAGAGGAAACAGTTATGACAGATGTACAAAAAGCAGAAACCGAGGTCCTGGTCTTCAAAACCAATATAAGTGACTCCGGTGATTTAGGGAGGATCTCCTCTGTACTCCGGCAGGAAAGCCGTATCCGGAAATGGAACCTCGATAGCAGCGATATTGACAATGTATTAAGAATCGAATCCCGGCATCTTGATCCGCATGAGGTTATTGAGATGATCAGACAATCCGGCTTTATGTGTGAAGAATTACCCGACTAAAAAAACAGCATGACATCAGATCAGGTTTCCAGGGAAAGGGTATTTACCCGTTACGAAGTCTTTGTTGTGGCTGTCCTGGCGCTGCTTCAGTTTACGATTGTACTTGACTTCATGGTATTGTCCCCGTTGGGGGCGCAGTTGATGAAGGAACTGGAAATCACGACCGGGCAATTCGGCTGGGTAGTATCGGCATATGCTTTCAGTGCCGGAGCGGCTGGATTTATGACTGCAGGTTTTGCAGATAAGTTCGACCGGAGGAAACTGTTGATTTTTTTCTACTCCGGGTTTATCCTTGGTACGTTGTTTTGTGCGCTGGCGCCGGATTATCACTATTTGCTGATGGCCCGCATCGTGACCGGTTTGTTCGGCGGTGTGATTGGTTCGATAAGTTTCGCTATCATCACCGACATATTCCGGCTGGAAGTCAGGGGAAGAGTAATGGGTTTTGTTCAAATGGCATTCGCTTCAAGCCAGGTTATGGGAATCCCCGTTGGCCTGTACCTTGCCAATTACTTTGGGTGGCATTCGCCCTTTTTTATGATCGTCGCCTTTAGCATTGTGATAGCAATACTGATTGCGCTGTACCTGAAACCAATTGACAGGCACCTGAAGACTCCCTCCGAACGAAGCCCTTTTCAACATTTGATAAAAACAATTTCACATCCTCCGTATGTCAAAGGATTTGCGGCAACAACCCTTCTTGCCACGGGCGGGTTTATGCTGATGCCCTTTGGCAGTGCATTCGGTGTGCACAACCTGGGCATTCCGATGGATAAGCTTCCTATGTTGTATATGATCACCGGTATCTGTTCAATGATCGCCGGTCCGCTGGTCGGCAAGTTCAGTGATGTGATCGGCAAGTACAGGATGTTCGTCATCGGCTCGGTGCTCGGTATCGTCATCGTATTGATCTATTGCAACCTTGGAATCACTCCCCTCTGGCAGGTGATCTTGTTGAATGTCATTTTATTCATTGCGATCTCCTCGAGGATGATTTCTTCTTCCGCCCTGATGACTGCCGTACCTGAACCGAAAGACCGTGGAGCGTTTATGAGTGTGAACTCCTCTGTCCAGCAACTATCCGGGGGTATCGCGTCGGCTGTTGCCGGATTGATCGTTACACAAACCGATTCGGGATTGTTAAAACATTATGACACCCTCGGAAATGTGGTTGCAGGAGCGATGGTGATTACGATGGGGATGATGTACCTGATCAATAACCAGGTTAAACGCAGTGACACCAACAGGGTATAACACGAAGACTAACCGAACAACTGGATGTAATTCCTGACATAAAGAAAAAGGTAAATAAAAAAAGCGTTCAGGCATGTGGCGGAAATAAAATTCAACCACATGGTATGCGTATAGTCAGCCTTGGATTCATCGTGATAGGATATCGCAAACCAGTACACGAAATATAACACCACGGGTGACAATGCGCCCAGGAAAACAAGAGCTTCGCGGGTGGAAAAGTAAGTACTGAAATACCAGACGAAGCCAAGTGTGACCGCGCCGAAAACCGTACCTACAAAAAAGAAAGTCCCCCTGATACCCAGCATCCGGCTGAATGTTTCGTCACCGCGTTTTCCATCCTCTTCATGCTGGTAGATCTGGGTCATGGGATAATTGGCCCATAACATCACCGTACACAGTATTCCCGGCACCAGGACCGACATGTTCAACAAATTTTCAAACGCGTACTTGTTGAGGCCGATGTAGCACATCATGAATGTGAATAATCCCTGGAAAAGGCCGGCCACCAGCCAACCCGTAACCGGATACTTCTTTAGCCGGATACCTGGATGGCTGTACGCTTTCGATACCAGCCCGTAGATCAGCAACATCAATGCAAAACCCGGTGTGATGAGAAAAAATCCCAGGACGAGCGCAATGCCGTCAAACAGGAGGGAAAGATAATACAAGCCCTTGTCGACGGGAGGGGGATGTTTCAACCCGCCGATGCTTTTTTCGTCTTTATCAAAATAACTATTGTATCCGTTGCTCGCAGGGTAAAGAAAGATGTGGATAATAATAAATGTCCAAAGAAGCGCTTTTTCACTAACATTCGGGGAAATAGCAACGCAGAACAGAAAGACCGGCAGTAAAAAATATGAAAACGGAATACGCAAATGTAGCCAGGACGAGCGGGATAGCATTATTCAAAATTATTTTCCCTAAGCTATGAACACCTTAGGTTAATTTATAGTTTTTTGAAATATATTGGAATGAATGAGTAACATCACTGCAATCGGGACGGCCAATCCGACTCACCGCTTCAAGCAATCACAGCTCGCCGATTTTATGGTTCACGCGATGCAATTGGATCCGGTTGGAAGCCGCAAGCTTCGGGCTATATTTAATGCCAGCGGAATCAATTTCCGCCATTCGGTGCTGGAAGATTATGGGCTGAAAGAGGGATTTACATTCTATCCGAACACAGCTGATTTTGAACCGTTCCCTTCCACAGCAAAACGACTGGCTTTTTTCCGGTCAAATGCTCTGGACCTTAGCGAGGCGGCTGTTCAACAAATGTTATTATCAGTTCCCGGGTTTCGTCTCAACCGGGTTACGCACCTGATAACCGTATGTTGTACAGGTATGTATGCGCCCGGCCTCGACATTGATCTTGTGAAAAGACTTGGTCTCACCACAACGGTGGAACGAACCGGTATCAATTTTATGGGGTGTTATGCTGCATTCAATGCAATAAAAGTCGCCGATGCAATTTGCCGTTCCAATGAGAACGCGAAAGTTCTCGTGGTTTGTACGGAACTTTGCAGCCTCCATTTTCAAAAGACACCGACAGAAGACAACCTGATCTCCAATGCGCTGTTCGCCGACGGTTCCGCAGCCATACTCGTGGAGGCAAGAACCGATTCCAGGTTCCGTTTGGTGCCTGAAACATTTCACAGCGATCTCGCCATAGAAGGTGAAAATGATATGGCCTGGGCGATCGGTGACCTCGGGTTCGAGATGAAATTATCTACGTATGTGCCGGACATTATTAAAGGTGGAATAAAGGCCCTGACGACGTCGCTGCTGAAAAGTATCAATAGAAAAATAACGGACATACGCTATTTCGCGATCCACCCGGGAGGACGGAAAATTCTGGAGAACATTGAAAAAGAATTGGGAATCGAACGGGAACGGAATGAATCCGCATACAACGTGTTGAAAAATTATGGGAATATGTCGTCTCCGACCATCCTTTTTGTTGTGAAAGATATTGTGAGGCAATTGAACAAAACCGACGATGGACAGCGGATACTGAGTTTTGCATTTGGTCCCGGACTTACACTGGAAAGCATGATCTTAAAAATTGAAATCGATTAGTATGCCTGATCTGTCTAGACGATCTGCGGAACCCGAAATAATGGATGACCTGACGTACGCAGGTCCTCTGATGGACCGCACATTGCACGAGTTGGAGATCGTTAACAAATGGCTTGGAGGCAACAGCGTTACCCTGGACGCGTTACAAAAGCTCCTTCGGGGTGTAAAAGGTGAAATAACGATTGCCGACCTCGGCTGTGGCCGCGGTGATATGCTCCGGCTGATTGACTTGTGGGCATTAAAAAACAACGTGAAGGTCAGTCTGGTTGGCATCGACGCCAATACCTACATTATCAATGCGGCAAAGGAAAATCTAAGATCGCTCCCGCACATCAGGTTCCACGATATTGATATCCTGTCCCCGGAGTTTAAGACGTTGCGGTTTGATGTTGTTATCGGTACTCTCTTCTATCATCACTTCTCCGACGCCGACCTCACACGGTTCTTTCGCCAGCTGAAGGATCAGGCCGGAATCGGGTTTATCATCAATGACATTCATCGTCACCCCCTCGCATACCATTCGATCAGAATCCTCACCCGGTTTTTTTCGAAGTCGTCAATGGTCAGGTTTGACGCGCCTTTATCCGTACGCAGGGCGTTTTCAAAAGCCGAGCTGTTTCAAATCCTTAACGCCGCCGGTGTACGGAACTTTGATATCCGGTGGAAATGGGCTTTCCGGTGGCAGGTCGTAGTATACAATTGAAGGGATGATCCTCTTGCTGGGTTCTGGCACAATTTTTCGTACTTTTATTCCCACGAACAAAGACATTTTATGAAACGCGCCCAGGCATTTCTTTTTTTTCTCATTATCATTTTTCTAACTGCCTGTGCTTCGGGACCTTTGGGGAAAAAAGTCAATGAGCCATTCCAGGGAAACGCTTACGAGTCGAATAACCGTTTTTTCCGGGGTACGGGGAAAGGAACAAGTTCTCAGGATAATATTGCCCGTGGAAAGGCCGACCTGGAAGCGAAGTCGCAGCTGGCCGGACAGGTCAATACAACCATGAAACAAGTGGCCGATCAGTATCTCGGCCAGGCTGAAAATGAAAAAGGCGCAGACGTCGCCGATAAGTTCCAGAGCCTGGTTAGGCAGATCATGAACACCAGTATTGCGGACCTAAGAAAGATGGGCGAAAAGAAGTTTTATAATGAAAAGACAAATGAGTACACGGTTTTTATCGCCTATGAAATCAAGAAAAATGCCATGTTCCGGTTTATGAAGAAACAGGCTAAAACGGATAAGACCATCGACGAGCGGCAACGCGAAGTAATTGATAAAATACTGGATGAAGAACTGAAAAAAGCAGACGAAGCCGACCAGGAAGGGAATTAAAGAATTTGTTTACAGGTAGAATATGGCCTGTCGGGTAAATCCTGGCAGGCCTTTTCTTTGGAAACCTGTTACAGTAAAAAAGCGTCTAAGGTTGTATAAACATCCCTGATATGAAACATCTGATCTTTACCATTGTCACGCTTCTCGTATTTTCCGAATCCTTTGCCCAGGACGGAGAATTTCACCTGAACAAGGAATACAAGATCGCATCAGACGGCCTCGTCGATCTGAACACGTCGGACGGAAAGGTTTTTATTACCGGATCGGCGCGTTCAACGGCGAAGGTGAAGATCGACCGAAAAATTACAACAAAAGGCTGGACGTGGGGAGAAGATAACTTCCGGGTTGAGGTGAGCGAGGAAAACGGGAACCTGACCATCGAAGAGAAAAGCGGAGGTGCTCACATCGCCGTGGTGGGGTACTACAGTGAAGAGTACAAAATTGAAATAGAAGTACCGGAAGGTGTAAGCCTAAAGGTAAGAGGTGATGACGGCGATTATTATATCAGGAACATCAACGGGTCCATTTCGTTGAACCTTGACGACGCGGATGCAGAGCTTTCGGCATGTAAAGGAAACAATTTCGACTTCCGGCTCGACGACGGTGATATCCGGATGGACCAGGGCCGTGGATCGCTGAATATATCCGGAGATGATGCCGACGTGGAAATACACAAAGGTGATTTTTCAGCGATACGCGCAAATATCGATGACGGCGAACTGATCCTTGAGACGTCACTTGCCGATAACGGAGACTACTTTATCGAGTCACAAGATGGTACCATCTCATTGAATATCACAGGTGGCGGAGGTGAATTTAATATCCGACATGACGATGGGCATGTGATGACGGAGGGTGATTTCAGAATCATCGAACGGGATGAAAGAGCGACACGTGTTTCACTTGCCAATGGAACGGCCAAGGTCAGCGTCAGGGCCGATGATGCACGAGTAAAACTAAGAGCACAATGAGGATGTCATATTTTCAGGGATCATTCAACAGCTGATCAACAAGAAGCTGAAAAGAAGTATTCCAATTTAAAATAATGATCATAAATTGCACGCGGAGGGAAACGTCATGATCCGTGTGTATACCATCAGTGAGGGTAAAATCAATCAATTCAAAAATCCTTCATTTAAGGAAATCACGTCACACAGCAATATTATCTGGATCGACCTTCAATCGCCTACGAAGGAGGAGAAGGAATTTGTAGAATCGAACTACCGTATCGAATTTTTTACATCGCAGGAGCTGCAGGAGATCGAGAGCAGTTCCAGGTTCCTGGAAACCGATGACACCATCGAAATGAACCTGGGCTTTCTGTCGAGCGAGGCTGAACTATCCGTTCAAAGCGTCACGTTTATTTTGAAGGAGAATTTGCTCTTCACCTACCGGCAGGGTGATCTGAAAATTTTTGCCGAAACCGTAAGACGCCTGAAATCAGCGAGTTCATCCGAAAAGAAGGAACATGGGCTGAATGTATTTCTGACGGTACTGGAAACGCGGATCGATGGCGACGCGGATCTGATAGAAGGAATAAACAGAAAGCTGAATTCCATCAGCAAAGAGCTGATTGCCAGTCGCTCACTCAACCAGGATCTATTGCTCGGTATAGCTCAGCTGCAGGAAAACGTAATGTTGATCCATGAAACGATCACGGAAAAACAACGAGTGGTCAGTTCGCTCATCCGGATACCCGAGTTCCACAAGATTGAGAATGAAAGGCTGAAAATTATCTTAAGTGATATCAGTTCGCTCATTCAACATTCGCAGTTCAGCTCCGAACGGCTGGAATACATGCAGAATACTTTCCTTGGTTTGGTCAACATCGAGCAGAACCAGGTGATCAAGATCTTTACCGTCGTGACTGTGGTCTTTATGCCGCCCACCCTTATCGCCAGTATCTATGGGATGAATTTCCGGTTTATGCCCGAACTAGCCTGGCTTGCCGGTTATCCCTTCGCCATCGGGCTGATGATCTTTTCTTCCATAACATTCCTGTGGTATTTCAAGCGAAAGAAGTGGCTTTGACGGACATCCAGGATAACGCCTGATCCTACGGTCTCTGAACGATCAGCCCCTTTTTCATGATCCACTCTACCCGTCTTACGTCTGAGATATTTTTGGACGGGTCGCCATTGACCACGATGATATCAGCCTGAAGGCCGGCCAGTATTTTTCCCACTTCCTTGTCCAGGTGAAATACGCGTGCATTGACACCAGTGGCCGAACGCAGAACATCCACAGGGTTCATCCCGTATTCAACCATCAGTTCCAGTTCACGCGCATTGTCGCCGTGTGCAAATACGCCGACATCACCGCCGGCACAAATGGTCACGCCCGAAAGCAACGCATCCCTAAAACTCTTTCGCTTTTGAGTTATTCTCGCCGGTTCCGGATCAACACCTTTTCTCCAGCCGCCGTACCGGCTTATTGCATCGCCCGCAGCGATAGTAGGGCAAAGCGCCACCCCCTTTTCTTTCATTAGCTTAAATATTTCGGGAGTACCGTTGTCGCCATGCTCAATCGTTTGAACACCGGCGGCTGTAGCCCTTTTCATACCCTCGGCCGTCGAGGCATGAGCAACAACGGGACGGCCACTGCTTGAGGCGGTCTCCACAATAAGCTTTAATTCGTCGATCGAAAAAGTCGGTTGCGCCTGTCCCTCCAGGCCCCAGCGATAATCCGCGTAAACTTTGATAATATCGGCTCCCTTTCCGATCTGATCTCTGACGACGCGGATAAGGTCGATACCGTCTGCCGGTTCCGCCCCGGGCATAACGGAAAAGTCATGATCAAATCCCTTTGGGCCATAACTTCCTGTAGCAACGATAGCCCTGCCCGAAATAATCATTCTCGGTCCGGGAACAATACCCTGTTCGATCGCCTGTTTTAATCCCGCGTCGGCATAACCTGCACCTTCCGACCCGAGATCCCTGACGGTCGTGAATCCGGCATACAAGGTCTGCTTTGCATGCACTGTGGCCCTGACAGTCCGTAATGCATCCGATTCTTTTAACACCTGATCGTCCCAGGAAGTCTCATTGTAAGGATGCAGTAAAAGATGAGCGTGACCCTCTATCAACCCGGGCATTAATGTCATCCCCGGAAATTTCAGCACCACCTGGTTCTTCCCCCTTCCCGTTTCGCCCACGGGTCCTGCGTGAATGATCCGGTCGCCTTCAACCAGAACCGACCAGTCGGTATGCATTTGTTCGCCATCAAAAACACGTTCGGGCAACAGCAGGTATTGCTGCGCGTTGCCTGTCATGCCAGCGATAGAAAGTAAGAGGAAAACAAGTAATTTGGCAGGATCATTTTTCATGTTTAAAAGATAACTTTATTTACATACGCGTACAAACATGCGAACATTGGCGGTTTTTCTTTTTAGTTTTTTCGTGTATGACGGGTATGCGCAATCCGGCACCGAGATTCTCCTCTTCGACCTTCATCTCGGGAAGAATGCGTTAACCGTTAAAGACGGCGCAAACATATCGAACCGTAAGGGTTATGATAATCAACCTTTTTTCGATCCCGACACACCGCTGGTCTACTATACCTCCGCGGATTCGGGTGGAGGGACCGATATCATGACCTACGATTACAGGGCACGGAAAACAAAAAATCTGACAAACACGCGGGAACGGGAATATTCACCAACGGTCACGCCAGACAAAGGATCAGTTTCCTGTATCATTCAGCGCGACAATGGAGCGCAGGATCTGGGCAAGTATCCGTTAAAAGGAGGTAATCCTGTTGTGCTTGTCAATAATCTTACGATCGGGTATCACACGTGGGTGGACGGTGACAACATCGTCGTTTTTGTTCTGGGAGAACCCAATACCCTCCGCTGGATTTCATTAAAAGATAACCGGGATACGATCCTGGCGGAAAATATCGGACGGTCCCTCCATGTTATTCCAACATCCGGGGATATCAGTTTCGTGCACAAGGTCTCCGCCGAAAAGTGGCTGATAAAAAAAATCGACCGGCAGACCAGAAAGATATCCACGCTCGGCGAAACCATTCCCGGGCGGGAAGATATGACATGGACACCGGATGGTCGCATCGTGATGAGTGACGGAGAAAAACTATATTTTTTACAACCGGCCGGTTGGACGGAAATGAAAGTGCGTTCGTCAGCATCGCTAAAAGGAATAACCAGAATAGCTATCAATGGCAGGGGAGATAAAATCGCGGTCGTGGTGGCGGAGTAACGTACCGGCCGTAAAAACAATTACACATGAATCAGAAGCTCAAACATATCGCGATCAGCGGCAACATCGGTTCCGGGAAAACGACGCTGGCGGAGAAACTCTGCAAACACTACGGCTGGATACCGTTGTATGAATCAGTCGATCACAACCCTTATCTCCGTGATTTCTATGAGGACATGACCCGCTGGGCGTTTCACCTGCAGATCTATTTCCTGAACAGCCGTTTCAAGCAGGTAAATCAGATCCGGCAAAACGTCAGGACTACCGTACAAGACCGGACGATCTACGAGGATGCCTATATCTTCGCCACGAACCTTCATCAGAGCGGCCATATATCAGACCGTGATTTTCAAAGTTACCAGGACATCTTTAACTCCATGATAAATTTTGTACAACCCCCGGACCTGTTAATTTACCTGAAAGCCGATATCCCCAAACTCGTACAACAAATTGAAAAAAGAGGAAGGGATTTTGAATATTCCATGCGACTGGACTACCTCCGCAAACTCAATGAACATTACGAAAACTGGATCGGAAATTACAACCTCGGAAAGCTGTTGATCCTCGATGTGAATAAACTCGATTTCGTAGAAAACATTGACGATTTCGCCTTTATTGTCAGCCGCTTGGACCTTCAGCTGAATAACCTTTTCGAACAATAGAGTTTATTTTTCGCAGAATGCTCCTTTGGCAATCCACAATTGTTTGATATCAAGTTCCAAAAGGCCATCCTGTACGGCGGGATCCGCCTCCAGTTTTTCTTTTTCTATTTCACTTTTGAGAACAAGGATTCCTCCCTCATATACACCGAAAATACCTTCCGTTACGACGTTTCCGGTCTTTGCCAGTTCCTTCAGAAGTTTATCGTGTTTATAAAACCGCTTTGCGTAATCGCGCGCCGGTGATTTTGTCGCGGGTTTTTTGTAGCGGACGAACTGGTACGTCACCATCTCATAAGGTTCGCTGACTGCACACGCCGAACCAACCCGCGGTTTATAAGGAAGAATCTCAAGGTTCCAGCGATTGGCTACAACACCGGGGTCTGTGCTGAGCCAACGTTTTGCCGTATCGATCGATGTTGTGTTGAAAATAAATATTCCTCCTCCTCCCTCAAACGGACCAGCCGATATCAATTTTCCTTCTTTTGCAAGTCGTGTGATATTTGCCAGATGGCCTTCCATGATCTTGTCGCTTGCCTCCTTTGTGAGAGGTTCGGCATCGCTTTTTTTATTGAGGAAAATGAACGTGTAATTCTTACCCTGACCAAAAACAGTCAGACCAGAGATCAAAAACAATATGAGAAGAAGGAACCTCATGCCGGTGGAGATTAGATGGGTGAAGCTAATGCACTACAGGTACTAATAAAAACAAAATGACGATTCTCTTTCCCGAAGCACCCGCCAGGCAACTCAAGCGGAAAAAATCGCCACTGAAATCTCAGTACGCTTTCCGGTAGCCGATCAGGAGCACGCCGAAAAGTATAAATGCGGTACCGAGCAATTGCAGAAAATGAATGGGTTCCTGCAAAAACAGGTATGCCTGAAGGATCGTTGATATCGGTCCTATGCTTCCTACAATGGCCGCATTACCCGAACCGATTCGCTTTATTCCTTCAGTCACGAGATACGAGGGTATCACCGTGCTTAATATAGCCATCGCAAGGCTGTACACGTATGTGACGCTGGATTGAGCGAACAAGGAATTCTCCGATGTGGAAAAAAAATGGATCAAAACTGCCAGGGATGCAAAGCTCATGGCGTAGCTGTTGAATTTGGCAGCGCCCAGGGAAGGGATCAATCTTCCGCTGCCTACAATATATAATGCATACGTGATGGCACATACGAAAATGAGCAACGTCCCTTTCATAAAGTTGTGCATATCGCCCTGAATTCTCATCTCACCCCGGAACGCCACGAACAAGCCCAGGTAGGTGACGACCAGGGCCAGCCACTGAAGCACGTTTATCTTTGTTTTAAATATCATGGATGTAATCAGCAGAACCAGGGTGGGATAAATAAATAAAACAAGTCTCTCAATCCCGGCCGATATGTATTGAAGCCCGAGGAAATCGAGAAAGCTGCTGATGTAATACCCCAGGCAACCAACGACCGCGACGGCGAGCCATTGCTTTACCGTGAAGCGTACATTCTCGTTTTGATTGGCGGAATAGATCGCGGAGGCTACAAAAAAAGGCAACGAAAAAAGCATCCGTAGCGCTAGCAGTGTAATGGAATCCACGTCTGTATCACGGTATGCGAGCTTGACGAAAATTGCCTTTGTTGAAAAGCAAACTGCGCCGAGCAGGCAAATGATCATTCCTCCGATAAAGTAAGAATAGGATCTCTTGTCCGGCATAAGCTACCGCGATAAGATCTTTATCAGCCGATCTATATCTTTCTCATCGTTGTACATATTCGGCGCTACCCGGATAGCATCGCCGCGGAAGGAAACGGAAATCTTATTTTTGGCGAAAATGGCTTTCAGCGTTTTTAGATCTTTGCCGGGCATTCGTATTCCAAAAAGATGTCCGCCACGGAATTTTTCATCCTCTATCCAATAACCTTTTTCGATTAACCGGTTTATGCCACGGCCGGTAATACGCATGCAATAAGACTGAATATTCTCCACACCCCAGCGGTTGAGTTGCTGGAGGGATTTTAACAACATCGGAACAAGAATAAAGTTGGCGCGTTCACCGACATCGTATCGCTGGGCGCCTGCCTGATAAGAAGGATTGTAGCCGACAAGCTGATCGAAGTCTTCGCTATTCAGCCGGTTCAACCAGCTCTCTTCGATTGGTTTCCCGCCGTCAAAATATTCTCCATAGTATGCCAGGCCTATCGAATAAGGTCCGAGTAACCATTTATATCCGGCGCATACCAAGGCATCCGGTTGAATGGTCTGCACATCAAAAGGCAGGGCGCCGACGGACTGTGTACCGTCAACGATCAGGAGGGCACCCACCTCGCGGGTCCTTTTACGGATCGCTTCCAGGTGGAAAAGTGTGCCGTCAGCCCAATGGACATTTCCGATTGCAACGGCTTTGGTTGTGGGGTCTATTGCATCGATGATCCTCTCATTCCACTTTTCACCCCGCCCGGCGAATTGTTGAGGGGGCTCAATCGCCTTCACTTCGGCGCCGGTCTCATGGCTAAGGTTTTGCCACGGATAGTAGTTACTGGGGAATTGCTCCCCGGCGACAATGATCTTATCCCCAGGCCCGAGCTTCAGGTTTCTGGCGACAGTGGCCATTCCATAAGAAACAGAAGGAACAATAACAATTCGTTTGGGATCCGGTGCATTGATAAGCCGTGCATACTCCGCCCTCAGCAAATCACTGTCTGTGAAAAAATCTGCAGGTGTGATCTTCGCAGGATTGCGTTTCCTCCTGAGATTATTGATACCTGTTTTCTCGGCGCTTTTTAACAGCGGCGACATGTATGCGCAGTTTAAATATGTCAACCCCGGCGGCAGGGTGAATTTGGAGCGTTTGCATGTAATCATGGAGGAGACCCGTCAGTTTTTATAACGATTGTAAAGGTAAACGATTAGCGACAAGAGGGCACTGATCACCAGGCTTGTCGCCAGGGGAAAGTACAGGCGGAAGTTTTCTTTCTCAATCCTGATGTCGCCGGGCAGTTTTCCCAGGAACGGCACCTTTGGCGAATACGTAATGAAAACGCCCACCAGGATGCAAACGACACCAACGATAATTAACAATTTTCCCACGTTCGATTATTCTTTTGCAAATTTAAGCCGCCGAATTTTATTATCCACAGGGCGATATATGGAAACCGGAAAGCTTTATCTCATCCCCAGTACGATCGCCGCCGATACACAGCATAGCGTAATAGGTCCCCACATCAGGGAGGTATTGCCGGGCATTACACATTTTCTGGCGGAAGATCTGCGGACGGCGCGTCGCTTTTTAAGCAGCTTGAAAATTTACACTACAGTGGAAAACCTTCACCTGGAAGTGCTGAACAAGGATACCAGCGAAGGCGCTTTGAAGGACCTTATGAGACCAATAATGGAAGGATCGCATTTGGGTATCATATCGGAGTCGGGTTGCCCGGGGATTGCCGATCCCGGGGCGTTGGCGGTAAAATATGCCCATGCAAACAGTATACGGGTGATACCGCTCGTCGGGCCCTCATCCATCCTGATGGCGTTGATGGCATCCGGGCTCAACGGCCAGCGCTTTGCGTTTCAGGGATATCTGCCGATTGAAGCAAAAGAAAGCGCCCGTACCATTAAAGACCTGGAAAAGGAATCCCGCCTAAAATCGCAGACCCAGATCTTTATTGAGACACCTTACCGCACGAACGCATTGTTCAGGCTATTACTCCAAACACTGAATCCGGACACGATGCTTTGTGTGGCAGCCGATATCACAGGCAATTCCGAAGATATTAAGACCTACCCGGTGAAGAAATGGAAAACGCTCGAAAAGGAATGGGCAAAAACACCAACAGTCTTTTTGTTTTTAGCCTTTTAAGTCGATTGAAAAGATAGACTTTTTGTTTTTCATAAATCGCCCTAAATTTGCGCACTCAAATTTCTGTGTAACCATCACTTTAAAATTTAATCAATAAATCATTATGCCTCATTTATTCACATCAGAGTCAGTTTCTGAAGGCCATCCTGACAAGGTAGCAGACCAAATCTCGGATGCCCTTATCGATTACTTCTTAGCCTACGACCCTAATTCCAAAGTTGCCTGCGAAACACTGGTGACGACAGGTCAGGTTGTGTTGGCCGGGGAAGTAAAATCTGAGGCATACCTCGATGTACAGGATATCGCCCGGGAGGTAATCCGGAAGATCGGTTACACGAAAAGCGAATACATGTTCGAAGCCAATTCCTGTGGTATCCTTTCCGCCATTCACGAACAGTCTCCTGATATCAATCAGGGTGTTGAAAGAAGGAAAAAAGAAGATCAGGGAGCCGGCGACCAGGGAATGATGTTTGGTTACGCGACCAACGAGACGGACAACTTTATGCCTCTTCCGCTCGAACTGGCGCATTTGCTGCTGAGAGAGCTGTCAGCCATCCGCAAAGAAGGCCGGGTCATGAAGTACCTTCGCCCCGACGCAAAATCCCAGGTTACGATAGAATACAGTGACGATAACAAACCACAGCGAATCGACACCATCGTGATTTCAACCCAGCATGACGACTTCGCAAGAGATGCAAAAATGCTGCAGCAGATCAAGGATGATGTCATCAACATTGTTGTTCCACGCATCAAGAAAAAGCTGCCGAAAAGAGTTCAGAAACTCTTCGGAAAGGACATAAAATACCACGTAAACCCAACCGGTAAGTTTGTTATCGGAGGTCCCCATGGTGATACCGGCCTTACCGGCAGAAAGATCATCGTCGATACCTACGGGGGCAAAGGTGCTCACGGCGGTGGCGCATTTTCCGGAAAAGACCCCTCGAAGGTTGACCGTTCAGCGGCCTATGCAACACGGCACATAGCAAAGAACCTGGTGGCTGCCGGCGTGTGTGACGAAGTATTGGTGCAGGTCGCTTACGCGATCGGCGTAGCGCAGCCTGTGGGATTATACGTGAATACCTATGGAACGTCCAAAGTCGGACTTGGCGACGGCGAAATTGCAAAACGCATCGCCAAGATCTTCGATATGCGCCCTTACTTTATCGAACAACGCTTCAATCTAAGGACTCCGATCTATGCGGAGACCGCAGCATATGGCCACATGGGACGCGAACCTAAAGTGGTTGAAAAGGTTTTTAACGCAGGTAAGAAGACAGAGAAAAAGGTGAAAGTTGAGCTTTTTCCATGGGAGAAACTGAACTACGTGGATCAGGTCAAAAAGGCCTTTAAGATCAAGTAAACCTACCTGTCCCGCATCGGAAAAGGTTCTCCTTATGGAGGACCTTTTTTGTTTACGACGACCTCCGGAGCAGTCGCTTTTTCGCGCCAGCCACGTTGTTCTGCCTTCCGGACCTTTTCGGAATGGTTAATTTGAATCCGTTACTTATATTTCTTCGATTAAACAGAACATGACAAAACGCATCATTCAATTTATTGTCGGGTTTTTATTGGTTCCGGCCTCGCTAACGATGGGTCAGGAACAAAAACCGGCTGTCAACGATACTACAAAGCTTCTGAGCGAAGTCGTTATACACGCATACGAGTATGATCGCCCGATCGGCGAAGTGCCGGCAGCTATCGGCGTCGTGGACCGGCAGGACTATGAACGTTTCAACAATACATCGATCCTCTCTGCGGTTAACACGGTTCCCGGTGTGCGTATGGAAGAACGGTCTCCGGGAAGCTACCGGTTTTCAATTCGCGGAAGCCTGTTGCGTTCGCCATTCGGTGTACGGAATGTAAAAGTGTATTGGAAAGGCCTTCCGCTCACGGACGGCGGCGGTAATACTTATCTCAACCTGCTGGACTTTAATGCCATTCACAACACGGAAATAATCAAGGGACCCGGTGCAAGTCTTTACGGGGCCGGTACCGGTGGCGTTGTTCTGCTAAGCAATGACATTTCTTCCCGTCCCCAGGTAAAAGTTTCCACGGTACTCGGCAGTTATGGTCTTCAGCGATACAACCTCGCGGCGGGAGGAGGAAACGATAAGATCAAAGCTTCCGTGCAGTACGCCCATCAACAGGCTGATGGTTACCGTCAACAGACAAAAATGAGAAGGGACGCGGTCAATACCGACTTCAGCTTTTTGTTAAGCGACAAAGGGACATTATCCGCTTCGATTTTTTATACCGACATCTATTACGAAACACCCGGGGGCCTGACGAAAGCACAGTACGACGCAGATCCCTCCCAGGCTCGACCCGCCAAGACATCGCCTCCCCCGCTGCCCAGCGCTATTGAAGCAAAAGCGGCGGTTCGGAATAAGACAGGCTACGCGGGACTAATCTACGAGCACCAATGGAATACGCACTGGACAACCAATGCCGGGGTGTACGGATCCATCACATCATTTGAAAATCCAACCATTCGCAATTACGAATCGCGCGATGAGGATAATATCGGAGGACGGACCGAGACCAAATTCTCTTTTGAAAAGGAAACATGGAAGGGGAAGATCACCTTCGGAGGTGAATACCAGTATTTCTTTTCTCCCGTAAAGGTTTACGATAATGTTGCCGGCGAGATCGGCCCAAACAAACAGTCGGATGACGAATTGACTTCGCGACAACTTTTGTTATTCACACAGGCTGATATCGACCTTCCGAAAAACTTCTATGTGACACTGGGCGCCAGCGCTAATTTTCTGAGATACAATTTTTCCACGCTGCTGGCGGTACCGGCGGTTGAACAACAGCGGAATTTTGATCCCGTCTTTTCACCGCGGCTGGCGATACTGAAGAAGCTTACCACAACGATTTCACTATACGGCAGTGTGAGTAAAGGATTTTCCCCGCCTTCGCTGGCGGAAGTGCGGCCTTCGGCCGGGGCGTATAACAATACCCTCAAGCCGGAGCGTGGATTGAGTTATGAACTGGGCGTTCGCGGAAGCGTTCTTAAACAACAGCTTCTGTTCGACCTGACCGCTTATGATTTTAAACTCGACGAGACAATCGTCATCCAGCGAACAACCGATGGAGCCGAGTATTTTGTCAATGCCGGAGAAACATCACAACGGGGATTGGAAGCAAAGATCTCCTGGGTACCCGATCTCCGGTCCAGGCACATCTCCCTGTTCAAACTCTGGAGCAGCTACACGTACAATCACTATCGTTTCTCCGACTATGTCCAGGACGGCAATGATTTTACGGGGAACAGGCTGACGGGAATAGCTCCGACGATCGCGCTGGTTGGAGCCGATGTGTCCATTTATAAGTTTTACCTCAATGTAACGGGCAATTATACGGATGCAATTCCCCTCAACGACGCGAACAGCGAATATGCCTCCGAATACTTTTTACTGGGAGGACGAATCGGGTACAAACACAACATCACGGAGAAACTTCCGATCGAAATCTTTGGCGGCATCGACAACGCCCTGGATAAGCGCTACAGTCTGGGAAATGATCTGAATGCGGTCGGCGGGAGGTATTACAACGCGGCCGCCAGAAGGAATTTCTATGTCGGATTAACCCTGACGCCTTTTCTTTAACCTGTGAATGAATCCCGGCCATGCTTGATAATATCCCAGCGGAGGTTCAGACCGGAGTAAAGGCCTTATTCAGGGAAGGAATCGAAGTCGGGCTCATTGATTTTTTCATTACGGGCGGCGGGTGCATAAATCAGGGCGGGAAACTGCGGACCACGAACGGCGATTTTTTTATCAAGTGGAACGACCAACACAAGTTCCCCCTGATGTTTAAGACCGAAGCCAGCGGGCTTAAGACGTTGCGGAACGCAGAAGCGATCGGTGTTCCCCGGGTAATCGGACAGGGCGACTGCGGCGGCTACCAGTTTTTACTGCTTGAGTTCGTTGAACCACAGGACGCATCACCATCATTTTGGGAAAAACTGGGACATCAGCTCGCATCGGTTCATCAGGTGCACGCTAATGTGTTTGGCCTGGATCATGATAACTATATTGGTTCGCTACCGCAGTACAACCGCGAGCGTACATCGTGGGCTGATTTCTTTTTGGAGCAGCGGCTGGGAATCCAGTTGAAACTCGCAGCAGACGCAGGGTTGATAAGTTTTGTCGAGGCGAAGAATTTTGAAGTTCTGTTTTTAAAATTGCCGTCACTACTTCCGTACGAAGAGCCCACACTGGTGCACGGTGATCTGTGGAGTGGAAATATTCTCAGTGGCCCGTCTGGCAATCCGTACCTCATTGATCCGGCCATTTACTTTGGAAGCCGTGAGGCCGATCTGGCGATGACGCTTTTGTTCGGTGGCTTCGGGGACCGATTCTATTCCGCCTATGCCGAGGCATATCCCCTCCTTCCGGGATATAAAAACCGGGTGCACCTTTATAATCTCTACCCTCTTCTCGTCCACCTGAATCTGTTTGGCCGTCAATACTTAAGCCGGATTAACACCATCCTGAACAGGTTTATCTGAACCTCGCATTGTAGACTTTACTTTTTCGAAGTAAATTCATACAAATAATGGAATGAGATCTTTTCCCCACGTTCTTTTTATTTTCATCGGCAGTATTGCGCTCGGACAACCAAACACCGTAAGTTTTGACGAGGTGGTCGACGAGTCAGGCTTCTCCATTCATGGTGTTAAGCATATCACCCAGGACAGGAATGGCTTCATGTGGTTTTGTCATTCCGATGGTATCGCAAGATTCGACGGCTACAATTTTCAACAGTACTCGCGAAGTGAACTCGCCACACCCATTTTTAAAAGCCGGACCGCTGCATTGGTCTTCCGGGACAGCAAACAAGACCTATGGATAGTTACCGATGCCGGGGCGTTGATGAAATATTCACCCGACGTGGATCGGTTTTTTGTCATGAATGATTCAGCCAGCATCATCGAAGGATCTGCATACTCGTTTGTGGAAGATAGTGACGGAAGATTCTGGATCGGAAGTGCCGGCGGCGGGCTTTATAACATACACCCCGAAAAGAACGTTTTCAAAAACTACCGGGCGATAAAAGGCGATTCCACATCGATCAGCAACGACTACGTTATTTCATTGGCCTTTGACCGGGACATGCAGCTCTGGATCGGCACTACGAACGGCCTCTGTAGATACAGAAGAGAACGCGATACATTTCAGCAAGTTGAATTGACAAACGGGAACCCGGCGGACACCTATCGTTACCGCGTGATCAGAAGCCTGATGATTGGAAGGGATAACCGCCTCTATGTCGGCACGTACGGTGGAATGCACCGCATCGATCTGAAGACATTCTCAGCGACACATTTTTTTCATCAACCCGAAAACATCAGCAGCCTGAGTCACAACTCAATTTTCAAATTGCAGGAAGATATCCGGGGCAACATCTGGATCGCCACCTACGGAGGAGGTCTTAATATCTTCAGCCCTACGGAAATGTCCTTTCGTTCATGGACAGGTGCGCCGGGAGTCCGCGGCCGGTTGCACACGAACAACCTGTTTACAATTTACGCCGACAACACGGGGAGGATATGGGCAGGGGGTGCCGACCAGGGAATTTTTCTTCATAATCCGAATGCGAAGAAGATCTTTTCAGTGGGTAACAGTCCGAACGACCCCGCCAGCATTTCGCCTGGGTGGATCAGATACATTTACCAGGAAAACGATTCCATCATTTGGATCGGGCTCAACGGAGCTGGGATCAACAAGTTCAACATAAAGGCGGGGAAAGTGGTAAAACGTTTTCTGCATGACCCGAAAGATACAACCAGCCTGGCCCACAATGCGGTTATCGCTATTGACATGGATAATCAGGGAAACCTCTGGTTTGGCCTGGAAGGAGGAGGTCTCAATAAATTGGTTAAGGGCACGGATAAATTCATAAGGTACATCCATCAACCCGGCAAAAACAGCCTGAGCAACAACGCCGTGTCGTCCATGCTGATCAGCGGCGACAACATCTGGGTGGCCACTTACGTGAGTGGCCTCGATATCTTTAATCCACAAAACAATTCGTTCTATCACTTCCCGGAGGATTCATTGAAGAAGGTGGGGATAAGTTTTTCTTCCACAGACAAAATGGTGGAGCACGACGGGAACATCTGGTTTGCAACGCATCAGGGTATCGTTGTTTTTGATAATGCAAAAAAGGTATTTGTCAGGATTCCAAACCTGAAAGGAGATATCAGCGCCGTTTCAAAGCAGCTTTCACTGGAGCTTAGGCCCTATTCCAGGAACGAAATGCTGATCAACAACGACTTTTCGGAGATATGGAAGATCAGTTATACCGATCCACAGCGGATTGATCAGAAATTGTTGTGGAAGGATACCAGCAACCTGCTGCCTGAAGATGAGATCAATTTTATTGCCGATTCACGGAGAAACATATGGATCAGCAGCGGGGCGAATCTTACCCGGATAGATCGCAGCGGAAAAAACGCCAGTACCTTTAATGTGATCAACGGGATAACAAATGACCGGCGCCTTAACGGAATATCCGGCGCGAGGGATGGAAGGATATTTTTGACCGGTGCTAACGGATTTATCTGGTTTTATCCGGACGAAGTAAAAAATGACAGCACACCCGTTAAAGTAGTATTAACGCACCTGGAAATTTTCAACAAGCCTGTACCGGTGCGGAAGGAATCCGGCGACGATCCGGCGGAATTTTCAATACCAAAACATATTGGAAATCTCCGCGAACTTCAACTGGATTATCATCAGAATTTCTTCTCCTTTCGCTTTGCCGCGTTGGCATTCACCGACAGAAACAAAATTCAATATGCATACCGGCTTGATGGTTTTGATCGCGACTGGGTGTATGCGGGAAAAAGGAAGTATGCAAGTTACACCAACCTGGATCCCGGGAAATACACGTTTCGCGTCAGGGCTACCAATGCCGACGGCTACTGGAGTCCGGAACAGGCATCTATCGACGTAGTCATTCTACCGCCTTACTGGCGGACACCCTGGTTTGTTGCGCTGGTGGTTTTGTTGGCCGGAAGCCTGGCGTATTTTGCCCATCGCTACAGGATGTACCATTCGTTAAGAGTGGAGCGTTTGCGAACAAAGATCGCCAGCGACCTTCACGATGAAGTTGGTTCGAGCCTTACCCGAATCTCCATTTATTCGGACTTGCTTCAGAACGGCATTCCGCCGGAGGAAAGAAAAGGATATCTACGCGGGATCGGTGAGCTTAGCCGCGAGGTGGTGAGTACAATGGGTGACATCGTGTGGTCTATTGATAACCGGAACGACACACTCGGAGCCCTTATTATTCGCATGAAGGACTTTTCAACGGAGGTGCTTCAGGCGAAGGGCATAGAACACGAATTCACCTTGCAGAACATTGACGAGAGCAGGCCATTAGACCCGGCGCTGAAACAGAATATTTATCTCATTTTCAAGGAATCAATAAATAACATTGTGAAGCACTCGGGAGCGACACATGTCCGGATTTCGTTGATGAACGAAGGGACTCGGTTTAATATGGTCATCGAGGATAACGGATGCGGGTTTGAAGGGAACAAAACAAGTAAAGGAAATGGAGTGCGGAATATGCAACGGAGAGCCGAAGCTGTCGGAGGTAAATTTCGGATAGTGAATGAGAAAGGCACAACCCTGACCCTGACCCGCGATGCCTTGTAACCCGTTGCCCACATGTTTATGTGATTGATCCGGGATAAGGATGCTGGTATATTTCACGGACATGTTTGTGCCTCACGGGGACTGGTCCGTTAGAAAAAGGACGGCCATCCATCATGGTAAATGGAGCAGTATATGATATCGATCGGCATCGTTGAAGATGATGAAGAAATCAGGAAGGGAATTCAGAGCTACCTGAACAGGCAGGATAAATTTGTGTGTGAATGTGCTTATGATTCCGTTGAAGGCTTGCTCGTCGATCTGAATCAGGGTAAAGCCCCGCACGTACTGATCATGGATCTCGGACTTCCCGGAATGTCGGGTACCGAGGGAATAAAATTTGTAAAAGAAAAATTTCCCGAGATCGATGTGGTTGTTTTTTCAATTTACAATGACCCGAAGAAGATCTTCGACTCGCTGTGCGCCGGCGCTACCGGCTACCTGTTGAAAAACACACCGCTTGATGAAATCAAAGAAGGTATCGAGTTGCTGGCGAAAGGCGGTTCACCCATGTCGCCGCAGATCGCCCGCAAAGTAATCGAGTTCTTCAGTCCGCGCGACAAGCAGCAGAAAAAAACATCTCCCCTCTCTGCGAAAGAAAAAGAAATTGTTGTGGGGCTTGTGGATGGCTTGAGTTATAAACTTATCGCGGCGCGAATGAACATTTCCATTGAGACCGTTCGCTTTCACATAAAGAACATCTACAACAAGCTTCACGTACATGGTAAGGCTGAAGTCATCAGCAGGTCGATAAAAGGAGAAATCTGACCTTTTACCTCTGTTCAGTGCCTGCGGTATTTTTCCTCCCTGAAAACAGGTTATGATCCCGGGTCATACTACATGTTCGTGTAGTTGATCCCTTACCGGTCGCGTGGTAGGTTTGATGTAAACTATTTATTTTATGAAAAAACATGTCTTGAAAGCTTCCTCCCTGGTTGTGTTGGCTTTAACATCAACCATTTTCTCAGCCTGCGACTTACTGGATAAAGCAGATGATGTAAGTTTTGATGCCACTGTTGATGAGACTATTCTTGTTACAGAGGAAAATGAAGGAACGAATGTTGCGTACACGGAAACGATAACCCTGGATGCAACATCTGACCCCGATATCAGCAAATACAAAAGTAAAATTACCGGCTTTACCGTGAAGAAGGTCAGTTACCAGGTAGTGAGCTTTGATGGTGTAGCCGGAACAGTCTTTTCCGGAACATTATCTTTTGGCGATGCATCGCAGGCAACACCTACTGTCGCGGCCACGGTGAACAATCTGAATATGCAACAGGCATTTGCCAGCGGTCAGATTTTTGATCTGAGTATCAGCCCAACGGATGTTGATAAGATTGCGGCCATGCTGAAGGACGATAAAGCTGTTAAGCTTTACCTAAATGGGCAACTCTCCTCGGCGCCGTTGTACAGCAGTGTAAAAGTAATCCTTGAGGTTTCGGTTAAAGCCGATGCTTTATAGAGACGAATGGGTTTAGGACGAGACGCCCCTGTTACACGGGGGCGTTTTTTTTAACGATGGTCCCCACGATTTGAGAAGCGTGAACACGTGAATTTTCGATAAACCATTTATTTGTTTTAAGACCTCCACAAACGACACCCGCAAGATACATGCGGGGGACATTTGTTTCCATCGTAAATTCATCGTAGACCGGAGTATGATACGGATCGTCCCTGAATGTTATTCCGCAGGCGCGCATAAAGTCGAATGGAGGCTGATAGCCAGTCATGGCCAATACAAAATCGTTTTCCAGCTCCATTTCACCATCCGGGGTTTTTATCGATACCGAAGTAGCGTTGATGCGGAGGATTTCAGACTGAAAATATGCCTTGATGGAGCCTTCTTTGATCCGGTTGTCGATATCCGGTCGTACCCAATACTTCACGCTGTCGGCTATCGCGGGCTCCCGGATCACCATTGTCACATGAGATCCTTTGCGATAGGTTTCCAGCGCCACATCAACTGCCGAGTTGGACGCGCCGACAACAATAATTTTTTGTCCGAAATACGGATGCGGCTCGTCGTAATAATGCTTTACCTTGGGAAGCTCTTCTCCGGGAACATTAAGAAGAAAAGGGATATCGTAAAAACCCAGAGCGAGGATAACGGATACGCTGCTGTATGAACCTTTTGTTGTTTTGATGGAATGCCCGTGCGCACCGGATTCGATCGACTTTACTTCTTCGTATAACCTGACGTTGAGGTCCCAGCTAAGGCAAACCCTCCGGTAATACTCAAGGGATTCCACCCGGTTGGGTTTTGCGCCGTGAGAAATAAAGGGTACACCACCGATCTCAAGGCGTTCGGAGGTAGAGAAAAAAGTCATGTTCAGCGGGTAGTGAAACAACGAGTTCACGAGGCACCCTTTTTCGATGATCAGGTAGCTTAATCCCGCTTTTTTTGCCTCGATGCCACAGGCCAGGCCGATCGGACCGGCTCCGATAATGATCAGGTCAAAAGATGAGTGCTCGTTCATGAATTTACATTTAAAGGGGCGACAGGGTCTTGCATTCTCAAAAATAAGACATATTCCATCATGCCGTCGCCGGGATCAGATTCTGCGCCTCATGGTGATCCGGAAAGATCGGAGGAGGCGGACCGATTTGTTTTAAATAGTACCGTAAATCCCAAATTCACTTTACCTTTGCTGACCAAAATCTAGAATACAGGATGAGAGAAGTTCGCGTACGTTTTGCTCCCAGTCCGACCGGTGCGTTGCATATTGGCGGGGTAAGAACGGCTTTGTACAATTATTTACTGGCGCGTCAGAACAAGGGGACCATGATCCTGCGGATCGAGGATACGGATCAGGCGCGGTATGTCCCTGGCGCTGAGGAGTATATTTTGAAATCACTCGCATGGGTGGGAATTAAGATCGACGAAGGAGTAAGCGTCGGAGGTCCATATGCGCCGTATCGCCAGTCTGAGCGCAAACCCATGTACATGCAGTACGCACAGCGGCTGGTTACTGAGGGAAACGCGTATTATGCTTTTGACACGGAACAGGACCTGGATGCCATGCGTGAACGGCTCAAGGCTGCAGGAGTTGCATCGCCGCAGTACAACAGTATTACGCGGATGCAAATGAAGAACTCCCTTACGTTACCGGAAGATGAGGTGAAGGGTTTGTTGCAGGCAGGAACGCCGTATGTTATCCGCCTGAAAGTTCCGCGGAAAGAAGAAGTTAGATTAAACGACATGATCCGCGGCTGGGTAATGGTTCACTCATCCCAGATAGATGATAAAGTGCTGATGAAGAGCGACGGAATGCCGACCTATCACCTGGCCAACGTGGTGGACGATTACCTGATGAAGATTTCCCACGTGATCCGGGGAGAAGAATGGCTGCCATCGGCACCCTTGCACGTGCTGCTTTACAAATTCCTCGGATGGGAAGCCGACATGCCACAATTCGCACATCTTCCCCTGCTGCTCAAACCTACCGGCGACGGGAAGTTGAGCAAGCGTGATGCTGACCAGATGGGATTTCCGATTTTTCCGCTGGACTGGACCGATCCGAATACGCATGAAAAAGCATCTGGCTTTCGCGAGTCCGGATACCTGCCGGAAGCGCTCGTGAACTTCCTGGCTTTCCTGGGCTGGAACCCCGGAACGACACAGGAGATTTTTTCGATGGAAGAATTGATCAAAGCGTTTTCCGTGGAACGGATCGGAAAAGCAGGCACAAAATTCGATATCCACAAAGCCCAGTGGTTTAATCAACAATACCTTCGCGGGAAGACCAACGACGAACTTGCCGTTTATTTACTGGAGTCGTTGGCTAAGGAGAATATTCAATGTTCCCATGAAAAAGCTTTAAAGGTTGTCGGCGTTATGAAAGAACGGGCTACATTCCCCAAAGACTTTTGGGAACAGGGAAAGTTTCTCTTCTTTCCGCCCGCCAGCTTTGATGAAGCAACGGCCGGCAAAAAATGGAATGAAGATGCGATAAAGGTTATATCCGCTTTCCGCGACGAAGTCGCCAACGCTGCGTCGCTCGATGCGACAATAGCAAAATCCCTCCTGGAACAGGTAACGGCTAATCTGGGGATCGGTACCGGCAAAATTCTTCAGGCATTGCGACTTTCCCTCACGGGAGCGGGTGCTGGTCCGGACCTGATGATGATCATGGAAATCATAGGAAAAAACGAAGTCGTGAGCAGAATAGACTACGCTCTGAATACGCTTAAGATCAAAGTAGCTTAAAAAGCGGGTCAGGACATTTTTAAAGGAACGAAGGATGGCAGGGAAATTGCCGTCCTTATTTTTTTTGAAGATAAGGACAAGTTGAACGCTCAATTCCTAAATTTGAATATGACGAAGAAACCGAAAAAAACAGCAGATAAACCAAAGCCGCGTGTACACAAGGACCTTCAGGGCCTGGACATTACTATCGATCAGTTCGGTGAGATCAAAGCGAACATGAACATCGAAAAGCTCAATGAATTTCTGGACAAGAATGTCGATGACAAAAAACTTGCCGAACGCGATGACTACGATGACCTGAAGAAAGGGTCGAAGAAGAAAAAATAGGTTTGTGTTGAGATTTGTGTAAACCGGCAACCGGTGGGTACACCTTACCGTTTCATGTATAAATTAATAAATCAATGGGAAGATCGCATGAGATAGACTACCAGATTAAAGGTGAAAGTATCCAGATCGTGGAAATTGAACTTGATCCGATGGAGACCGTGATCGCGGAAGCTGGAGCTATGTTGTATATGGAGGATGGTATCCAGTTCGAGACGAAAATGGGAGACGGATCCAATCCCAATCAGGGGCTTTTCGATAAACTTTTATCTGTAGGTTCCCGTGTCCTCACCGGGGAGTCGATTTTTATGACCCACTTTACAAATCAAGGACGGAAGCGTGCGAAGGTCGGGTTTTCGGCGCCTTATCCCGGTACCGTAATACCCATAGACCTGGCGCAAAGTCCCGGCAATGAAATGATCGTTCAAAAGGATGGGTTTCTCTGCGCGGCATTCGGTACGAAAGTAGCCATTACATTCAATCGCAAGATCGGTTCCGGTCTTGTTGGCGGCGAGGGTTTTATTCTCCAGAAGTTAAGCGGCGATGGCAAGGCCTTCGTTCACGCAGGCGGAACTGTTATCGAACGCACGCTGAACAATGAAACACTTCGTGTAGATACCGGCTGCGTTGTTGCATTTGAAACACAGATCGACTTTGATGTCCAGACTTCCGGAGGTCTTCGCTCGATGGTTTTCGGTGGTGAAGGAATATTTCTGGCGACACTCCGGGGAACCGGCAAAGTGTGGTTGCAATCCATGCCAATACGCAAACTGGTACAAGCCCTGGCTCCGTACGGGCGCAACAGCGGAAAAGAAGCAAGCTCATTGCTGGGCGGACTCCTGGAGCGTTAATCTCATCGTATGTGCGAGTGGCAGGAAAAACTGTCTGCAATCTTTGCTTCCAAAGTCAAACTGGAGACTGAAGTATTATCGGCTCTTTTAAACCGCTGGAATAAAAACGTCTCGTTAAAACGTAACGACTTCCTCATCCGGAAGGGTCAGGCGGAGTCCAGTCTCTTTTATGTTTTGGATGGATCGATACGTATTTTTTATCCCCACCAGGACGAAGAGATATGTGTCGGATTTGGACACGAACACAACCTGATCTGTTCCTACCCATCATTTATTCTCGGTAAACCTTCAGACTATTTTATGCAGGCGCTTACCGCAACAAACCTGGTTGCGATCAGCAAGTCGGATTTTTACGGCTTGTTCGACCGCTATCAATCCCTGGAACGCGCGTGGCGGATGCTGGAGGAGGATGCCCTGATCGGAAAAATCGAACGCGAGACAGAGATGCTTACGTTCACTCCGGAAGAACGGTACAAACGATTAATGGAAAGAAGTCCGCATATCTTTCAGCGGATTCCCAGAAAATACATCGCTTCGTATCTGCGCATGACACCTGAAACACTCAGCCGCATAAGGCCATCATAAAAGAAATAATATTGATTTGTATCAATGTTTGATGATGCACCCGGCGATAATTTTGAAAAAAAATCAAATGAAATCATCAGAATTGTCGCAGAACCTGCGGGCACAAATCGCTTCCATCGGCAAAACCGTACGGACAGAATTTGCCCTCCTTCCCGAGCCGGTATTAAACTGGAAACAATCACCGCAAAGCTGGAGTATCCTGGAATGCATCGAACATTTGAATTTTTATTGCCGCTATTACAATCCGCGGTTACGGAAAGCGATGGATCTTGCCCTGGCAAAGAACGTTCCCGTTGCTCCACATCAGCCTGGTTGGCTGGGTCAGAAGTTCATCTCCATGATGCATCCGGACAACAACAAAAAGCAAACGACATTTGAAAGGATGAACCCTTCGGGCTCCAGCCTAGATAAATCCGTTTTGGAAAAATTCCTGGCGTACCAGTCCGATCTGGACGCCATTGTCGGCGATGCTGCTTCTGTTGACCTGAACAGTACCTTCGTCCCGGTTGAATTTTTAAGACTGTTAAAAATGAATGCAGGGGATGCGTTGATGTTTGTTGTAGTTCACGAGCAACGACATATACGGCAGGCGAAAAATGTGCTGGCAATCGTCCCGACTCAAGAGACGCATCTGATTGTTTGAGTATATGCGCCGGCTTGTTAGCTTTGTTTTTTATGAACGGGATGCGTCCGATAAAACTAGGGTTGATCAGGGAAGGCAAAAATCCACCGGATAAACGGGTGCCGTTTACTCCACAACAGGCGGAAGAGATCGAACAGCGGTTTCCACATGTAAAAGTATGTTGCCAGCACAGCGATGTGCGATGTTTTAAAGACAGCGAGTATGAGGCGGTGGGTATAGAAGTCACTGAGGATATGCAACACTGCGACATCCTGATGGGCATCAAGGAAGTGCCGGTAAGCCAGCTCATCGCCGGAAAAATGTATCTTTTTTTCTCTCACACCATCAAAAAACAACCGTATAACCGCAATCTGCTTCAGGAGGTGTTGCGAAAGAAGATAAGGCTGATCGATTATGAAGCGTTAAAAGACAAACAGGGTAACCGTCTCGTTGCCTTTGGGCGGTATGCCGGAATTGTAGGAGCCTACAATGGACTTTGGACTTACGGAAAACGGTATGGCGGCTATACCTTACGACGGGCATACGAATGTTTCGATGTAAATGACCTTAAGCTTGAACTGCGGAAAGTCAAATTACCGCCGGTAAAGATCGTTCTCACCGGTGCGGGCCGTGTCGGCAGAGGAGCAATGGAAAGCCTTGACACCGCGGGGATCCGAAAAGTGAACCCCGCCGAATTCCTGAGCCGCCAGTTTGATGGTCCGGTTTATGTTCAGTTGAGTAGCGCCGACTATCACACCCGCAAAGAAGGAGGACACTTTAACCGGGAAGAATTCCATCAGTATCCACAGCGTTACCGGTCGCATTTTACGGACTTTACAAAAGTAACGGACATTCTGCTTGCCGGCGCATTCTGGAACCCTGATGCACCTGTTTTGTTTACCAGGGAAGATATGTTAGCGGCCGACTTCAGGATAAAGATCATTGCCGATATTACCTGTGACATCGGAGGATCGATTCCCAGTACAAAAAGAGCCAGCACGATCCCGGACCCGCTCTACGATTACGATGCTGCCTCCGATTCCGTTCATCCACCCCTTACGAGTGAGAAGTTCGTCACCGTTATGGCCGTAGACAATCTGCCCTGCGAACTGCCGAGAAGTGCCTCGGAAGAATTTGGAAGAGATTTGATCGATCGGATTCTCAAACCGGTATTGACACAAGACGCAGAAGGAATAATTGAGCGTGCTACCATTGCCCGTGACGGAATACTCACCGAAGGATTTGAATACCTGAGCGGATACGCAGCTGGTAAATAAAACTTAAAATAAAGTCCGGTGCCTGGGAAACACCAGTTTCAGGCCGCGCTTGTTTTTGCCGGCGATATCGAAAAACAAATAGGAGTCTCTCAGGTTTCCCTGAATATCCCAATAATAATACCTGCCGATTTTTCCATGATTGTATGATTGCGACGTAACCGAACCCATCCAGTATGAATCGCCCTGCAGAAAAGCATTATTCAGAGGAGAACTGAGGAACGGCCCGGAGGGTTTAAGAACAGTGGATTGACGGTCGCTCACCAGACCGGGAAGAGACCATTTTTTCAAAACACCCCCGTCATCGCGGGAAACCGAATAAGAGACCGGAGAACTTCGATGCATACGAATCTGGCAGAATGCCGCAGATGAACACAGCATAAAAAATATAAATGCCCGTGAAAACGTACGCGATACTTTCATTTCAGAAGGAAGATACAATTTTTAAAACGATTCTAATAAATTTGTACCCGGTTTATACCGGGTTTATGGAAGAGGTAAAAAGAGAATTGCTATACTTTTCGAAAGCTGAAGAATTGGCTAACGCCATCACCCATGGGATTGGTGGCGTGTTAGCCCTGGCAGCGCTGGTTTTGCTCATTGTGTTTTCCTCCCTTCGCGGGACGGCATGGCATATTGTGAGTTTTACCGTATTTGGTTCTACGTTGCTGATTCTTTACGTCATGTCTACCCTCTATCATAGTTTCTCCCGGCCGAAGGTGAAGGAACTCTTCAGAAAATTTGATCACATGTCGATATTCCTGTTGATCGCGGGTACCTATACGCCGTTTTGTCTTACTATTCTGAACGGATGGCTCGGCTGGACGATATTTGGAATCGTGTGGGCATGTGCTGTGTTGGGAATCGTATTAAAAGCTTTTTACACCGGAAAAGGCCAAATGATTTCAACCATCCTATACCTCATCATGGGATGGGTCATCGTATTTTTTATCGCACCCGTTTATGCCGGGATGACCGTTACCGGGTTTGCGTTTCTGGCCGGCGGCGGATTATTTTATAGTGCTGGCGTCTTTTTCTTTGTAAGGGATAAAATAAAATACAGCCACAGCATCTGGCACATGTTTGTTATCGGCGGAAGCGTTCTTCATTTTTTTTCGGTTATCTCGTTGTTAGAGCCGGGATTGTCCGCTAATTGAACGCATCTACTTTCTTTAAGCTTTCGGTGATAGAAGCCAGTTCTTCCTCAAGGTCTGAGATCTCCCTTTTCTTCGAGGTCGTATCGCTTGCATAAGCCTCATTTTCACGTAACATCTTGTCGTTTTTTGTCTTGGTCTTGTCTGTCTCATTGCCCGCGTTTTCCGCTATAGCCTTGTTGTTCCGGTCCGTTTTCCGGGCATTTGATTCGATGTCGTTTTGCTTGCTCTTGATCTTTTCCTGAATCGATTTTATTTTTTCATTGTAGATCGTCTTGTAATGATAGCGGACGTAACTTTTAACGAATACTTCTGCTTTTTTAAATTCTTCCTTGTACTGATCGGGCCCGAAATGAATATCGTAACCCGGGCTGAATGTAAATGAAACCGCTGTGCCGGATGATTCGGCTGTAAACAATGCCCGTTGATCGATCCTGAGATTCGACAGTTCGGGGATCAGTGTTTTCTCCGCCACCAGGATCGATTTTCCTCTCTTATCTACCTTTACCTTGAACAACTCTTTAATAAAGTCGCTGTACGTCTCCATACAGGTATTAACATCCTGGTCGACGATAGCGGTCCATGAGTTTACGTCATTGGTTTCTTCGTTTTTTACCGTCCGCTCTTCAACGGTTAACTTCTGGGCGAATGCGAGGGATGAATAAATAGTGAAAATGAAAGAGAGGATAGAAAAAGTTTTCCACATAAAAAGGAAATCGTTAGGGTTTACACGAAAGAAAGAAACTAAAATCAGATTAGCAATCTAAAGTTCGAGGATAATCCCGACGGTGGGAAGAAGCTGCCCGTAGGTGTTTTGAATATACTTCGGCAAGTAGTATCGGGAATCGACCGGATCAACCAGGGGCTGGCCGTTGCTGTCGCGCTGTACGTCGATATTGTCCTGAAAGTTTGTGACGTGGTTGTAAGCATTCTGAATGTCAATGTACACGTCAAGGCTCCATTTTTTGAAGAAGTAACGTTTGTCGATCCGGATGTCGAGCTGATGAAATGCCGTGATGCGTCGTGCGTTTAGCTGGTTATAGTCGGGCACGCCATAGGGTCTGACATCCCAGTTCTGGCGAAGCACGGTTTGCGGAATATTGTACGGTGTATACGGTGAGCCACCAGTAAATAACCAGCGAAGCCCGAGCTCCCAGTTCTTCCCGAATTTTTTTCCACCTGTAAGGCTGACGAGGTAGCGGTTATCCCATGAGGATGGAACATATAAACCGTTCTTATCCCTGAATTCGCTGCGGACCCATGTGTAGGAAAGCAATCCGTAAAATCCGTTATACAGCTTCTGTTGCAACAAGAACTCCAGCCCGTAGCTCTTTCCCTCGGAGGAGGAGTTGACCGGAGCGTTGCCGATGGTTCCATAATCAGCACCCAGGTTGGCGAGCGAAACAGAGTCTTCCAGGAGGAAAGGGTAGCGGTCATAAAATTTAAAAAATCCTTCGACAGTAATCCGGGAGTTTCGCGGAAGGTTGAATTCTAGTCCGCTCACCAGGTGCTTGCTTCGGATGTACTTCACGCCATTGTCGCGATTTACCAATGCATTTGTTTGCGAGTCACGGAATCCCAGTACTGTATAGGCAGGAAGCTGATAGTAGATTCCGGTATTGAAGTTGGCATTGATCAAGTCGTTGAGTTTATAGGACAGGGAAAGCCTGGGTGAAAACTGGTCGAACAGGTCATTCATCTGTCTGGAGTAATCATTTGCATCCATTCGGGCGCCGAACGATAGGGTGACCTTTTCCTTGAATGTATTACTCACCTGACCAAAAACACCCCACTTGCTGAGCTTCAACACGGACTCGTAGTCACGTGTTACAAAACCCTGCTGCGTTACAAGCTTATTGTAGTCACGGGTATCGTAGGTGGTATGTTCGTAGTTTATGCCATAGTTGAATTTCCAGGTCCCCTTCGCCGAATAATCCTCCAGCCTGAGCCGCGTTTCGTTTTCGCGTGAATTGTAATCCTGCACCAGGTTTGAATCGTCGGATGAATCGTTGTTCCTGTATTTCGTGGAAGTGTTATTAAGGACACTTTGGCTGAGCACAACAGTACTCGTCCCGTGACGCCGGAAGTGTTCGTATTTAAGCCCCGCTGTATAATTCCATTGTGTTGATACCGGAAGCAGGTTCAGGATATAGGCAGCTTCTTCCTTGTCGGCGACGGAATTGGCTTTTTCCGGGGCATCGTAGTTAAGAGAGAAGTCATCAACAGCACCGATTCCCAGCACGGTAATATGATTCCGGCTGTCAATTTTATGTTTGTATTTGAATTGGAGGTCATTATAAACCGGTAGAAATGGAAGATTAAAAATATTAAAAAGGAATTTCAGATAGGATCTCCTTACCGAGAAGACCAGGGTGGATGCGGGAGTAACGGGTCCTTCAAAGGTCAGGCCAAGGTCTGTTGCGCCGACAACACCGTTCATGGTCCATTTGTCATCCCGTCCTTCTTTCAGGCGGAAATCGAAGACGGAACTCATGGTATTTCCTCGATTGGCGGGGAAGGCGCCGGAGTAAAAATTCACTTCATTCAACAGGTCGACATTGATTATTCCCACAGGGCCGCCTGAGGAACCTTGTGTTTGAAAGTGGTTAATGACAGGGATCTGTATTCCGTCCAGGTAAAATGTGTTTTCACTTGGCGCTCCGCCGCGGATGATAATATCGTTTCTGAACGACGGCGTTGAAGCGACTCCGGGAAGGGAACGCACTACTTTTGAAATATCCCGGTTACCGCCAGGTGTTCGCTTTATTTCGGCGGTTCCGATCGTTCGCAGTGAAAGAGGGGAGTCATCGGACTTGAAAAATGTATTGGTTGCCGACACAACAACTTCCTGCAGATTTACCGCCATTTCTTCCATTGCAAAGTCAAGAAGCGCGATCCTCGAATTGGTTACCTGCACTTCAAAAAGGATAAGGGGTTTAAAGCCGACGAACGAAGCCTCCAGGTTATACAATCCGGGCTTAAGATCTTTTATTTCATATTCGCCGTTTTCATTTGCAGCCGTACCAATAGTTGTCCCCTGTATAACAATATTGCCAAAGGCGATGGGTTCGTTGTTTATTTTGTTAAAAAGTTTTCCTTTAATAACACCCGTTTGTCCGGCGGCTGAAGTGGCCAGAGAAAGGCCGATAACGAGGAAAAATATTTTATTCACGTGACTGATTTAGATAAAACACTAACAGGCCTGAATCTAAAAAGTTATGGACCTGGAATTGTATTTCAGGGTAAAAAAATGAAGGAGATCGCACATCCGTTCTTTTTCGTCGCTATCGCGGGGCCGGGCCATGAGGAACTTCCAACCGTCGGCAAAATCCAACGGCCAGGTATCACACCGCTGGAATTTCCTTACGCTCCCTTCGAGTCTTGTTACCCTTGCGGTTAACCTTCGATAGCCGCTATTATAACATCCACAACATAGTGAACCCCACCCACCACTTTCCGCCCCGGAACAGATAGCGGACATTTTTCCCTTCACCGCAGCGAAATTGCGGAGAGACCGCGGTGAATTCCGTTGCGTCATTGCCCCGGACTATGGTGTAAGAGATTAAAGAATAATACCTTTACACCATGTTTCTTTATAATGTAACGGTTGGTATCGATAAGGACGTTGAACAGGAATGGGTTCAATGGATGAGGAGCGAACATATCCCCAAAGTAATGCAAACGGGTATGTTTGTTGAGAACAAGATCTACAAGGTACTTCACGACCAGGATGAAGGAAGCGTTTCGTACAGCGTACAGTACTTTGCCCCGACGATCGAACAAGTGACATCGTATTTCGAAAAATATGCCCCGGCTCTGCTGGAAGAGCACCGCATACGTTTCCGGGACAAACACGTAGCCTTCATGACCCTGCTGGAGGAATTGTAAAGTATACTGGAATAATATCGCGCGGGTATCAATGTAAAATTGATTACCTTCCCTTACCTGAAATGAATGCGAGTTAAACTGCTGACATCTTTTCTGAGCGTGCTCTTCCTGTGGGGGAGCCTGGCAGTCTATGGTCAGCAGAGATATGCTGCATCCTCACGGGAAATAAAGGCGGCAACGGACAACGTGCATATGGCGATTGCACCTTCGGTTGCTTCAACAGAAGAGGCTGCCGATTTTTCCAAAGTGATTCTTGCAGATTTTTCCGCAGCGAAGGAATATGCATGGAATCGCCGGTTCTCCACCTTTTATTTGGTTTTCATCCACAAGCCATTCAAGGCTTACATTGTCTTCCGGGCGTTACGGAATTAGACCGGGACTCCGTCCTTTTTTTTAATCCGCCACGGCGGACTTTACCTGCAGTTTGTAGTCACTAAATTTTTATTGTTATGAAAGATGCAAGAATGATCAATCCTTCGGATATAAGACTATTTTATTTTGGACTCAAAGATGTGCTGACCAACAAGGAAGAAAAAGAAGCCCGCAGCGGGAAGCTTCAACGGGCAATGATTCTGAGTAACTGTGAACATATTTCAATCAGCCTGTATTTGAAATTGCCGAATGGCGAGACACTGGAAACAGCATCCGACCTGGTTGACTATGCCGATGATTTTGTTGTCTTAAAAGGTGGCGTGACCGTTCCGGTCAGGGCCATCTTTGATGTGGATGTTTAAATGGTGATCGAAGGAGATCGGCGATTACCGGTCTCTTTCCTTTTGCAGAAGAGCCTGAATCTGGTCGCGTTCAAGGGTACAATTCACCCACTCATTGTCGAGCCTGGACCCGTATTTTTTATAAAAATTTATCGCAGGTTCGTTCCAGTCCAGTACCTGCCACATCATTCCCGAACAATTTTGATCAAGTGTGTGCTGCATGGTCCGGTCGAACAATAGTTTACCAATTCCTTTACCACGTTCACTTTCCGTAACGATAATGTCTTCCAGGTACAGTCGCTTTCCTTTCCAGGTGGAGTATCGCCAATAGTATAACGATATCCCCACGATCAGGCCTTCGGCTTCGGCTACAAAAAAACCATAGATGGGGTTGGCGCCGAAACCATCCTGTTCCATGAGTGCGACGGTATTGATCACTTCGTGGGGAGCTTTTTCGAAGGCGGCAAGTTCCCGGATGAGTTCCAGTACACGCGGCAGGTCAGCTTTATTTCCGGGTCGAATGGTTACAGGTGCGTTCATGGAAATAAAAATAGAGAATCCGCCGAAAGTACCCGGGGCGGGACTTGAACCCGCACAGCCATTTCTGGCCACAGGATTTTAAGTCCTGCGTGTCTACCAATTTCACCACCCGGGCGTATTTAGAAAACAAAAAAGTGTGAGCTGATTCTCACACTTTTTTGATTTATGAGCGGGAAACGAGACTCGAACTCGCGACCCCGACCTTGGCAAGGTCGTGCTCTACCAACTGAGCTACTCCCGCAAATTGTTGGTGTTGTGGGTGTGTTACATTGATTTGGGATGCAAATTTAATTCCGATTACTAATTTTCCAAACGTAAGCCCCAAATAGTCTACTCCAGGGCCTTTAACAGCGTATCGTGCAAGGCTTTAAAATGCAGGTTAAAATTTGCCCAGGCAATTCCATGAATAAGCACCAGAATGCCCAATGATGCCAGCCCGACCCTTAAATCCCCGTAATGGAACGCGGCAGCGGCCCCGGAAAGAACAATGATCAGCGTCCAAAATGTAAGGTAAAACCGTGTTGAAGGCAGGAGCGAATACTCCAGGAAGATCAGGCACCCCGCAGAGGTCTCCTCCATTTTTCCGGCAACCACGGGGGCGAATCCATTTAATCTCTTTGCCCGGACTGTTACCTGGAAGTACCCTTCTTTTACCACACCAGTCAGGGGCCTGTGTAAATGGGGGGCATCCGGACGTACGACGGAAAGCATCTCCATCCGGATGGCTACCTCCTCCCGGCTAAGGGCCAATACCAGTGTCCTGGTCGCGTTGGGGAAAAAACGTATCACTTCACGGCAATACAGGAAATTTCAACATTGGCGTCCTTTGGTAGGCGGCTTACTTCAACGGTTTCGCGGGCGGGCGGGTTTTGCGGAAAATGCATACCGTAAACTTCATTCACTTTAGGGAAATTGTTCATGTCTTTCAGAAATATAGACGTCTTGACAACGTTGGAAAAATCCATGCCGGCCGCTATCAGAACATGTTTCAGATTTAACATGACCTGTTTCGTCTCTTCTTCGATTTGATCCACGATCATTTTACCCGAAGTCCGCTGAATAGCGATCTGGCCACTGATGAAGAGCATGTTACCGCTTTGAATAGCCTGGCTGTAAGGGCCAATCGGCTCCGGGGCGTTTTCGGAATAAACAACAGATTTTGACATGATTATGAACTTTAAAAATTAATTTAGCAGGGATCAAAAATAAACAATCGCCCCTACGAATTCGCTTCGCGTATGAATATTTTAGTTATCGGTGATCAGGTAAACCTCAATGAATGCCGCAGGAAGCTTGGGGATAAGCATGAATATTCCTGGGTGGAGGAACACCGCGATGCGGAGAAATTCCTTAACAATGATTGCCTTGTTTTTGATTTTATTGTCGATGAAGAGCCCCACCAGTTTGAGATTTATTGTGATCATTCCACACGGGTATTTCTGAACACCTGTAAAGTAAGCCTCGGTGAACTGGTTCATCTCGTCGGCAAGCGCGTAAGCAGCAAAATATTTGGATTTAACGGCCTGCCTACATTCCTGGACAGAGACGTTCTTGAAGTCAGCCTTTGGGATCCTGAATCCGCTCCCGAACTGGCCCGGATCTGTGGTGAACTGAAGACGGAATTTTTTGTTGTCGATGATCGCGTAGGGTTGGTTACACCGCGGGTTGTATGCATGATCATTAACGAAGCGTACTACACGGTCCAGGACGGTACGGCTACCCGGGAAGATGTGGACATGGCGATGAAGCTGGGAACAAACTATCCGTTTGGCCCTTTTGAATGGTGCCACAGGATCGGTATTAACCACGTTTACGAGCTGATTGAGGCACTGTATGACGACACACAGGATGAGCGTTATAAAATTTGTCCGCTGTTAAAAAAAGAATATTTGAAAGGCAAGTCAACAGAGGGTTTATGAATTAAGTTATTGTTAACCCATCGACAGGTGATCTTTTAGAAGTATTTTTAGCCAGGACTTACAAAGTTGGAACCAACCCCTCTTACCGATCCGAATAAAAAAATATGGAGTAACATCCGGATCGGGCTTTATATCCTAGGAGCTTTTATTCTCTTCCTTTTTTCACTTGACCTGATGACATCGTCGCTGCAACACCTTGGCAGAAGTGTGGGTGAAGCGATCCTCCTGGCTACGTCCAACCCTTTTGCCGGATTGTTCATCGGCCTGCTGGCGACCGCCATGCTCCAAAGCAGCTCAACAACAACATCGCTGGTGGTAGCGCTCGTGGCATCCGGGTCGACCACGATCCAGAGTGCTATCCCGATCATTATGGGCGCAAACATCGGAACAACGATCACAAGTACGATCGTTTCATTAGGGTTTATCAGCAAAAGAAAAGAATTCAGGAGGGCTGTTGCAGCCGGAACCTATCACGATTTTTTTAACATACTCACTGTCATCGTATTGTTTCCCCTTGAATATTACTATGGGTTTTTGTCAGATCTCTCCGTTTGGATTGCCAACTTCTTTTTTACCCCCGACCTCAAGCCTGTAGAAAACACGGTATCGCACTTCTGGTTTGGGTTTGCTCCCGTTATTGACTTCCTGCTGGAAAAAATCCCCAGCCCGTTTTTCATGTCGCTCCTTGCACTCGGCTTGTTATTTTCGTCCATATTGATTTTCAGAAGACTGATCTCCGATCTGCTAAAGGCAAAGTCCCCTGAAGCGTTTAGCCGCTTCTTTTTCAAGAATCCCGTGAAATCTTTCGGCTGGGGACTTCTTACCACCGCAGCGATCCGTTCGAGTACGATTACCACATCCGTTGTCGTTCCGATCGTAGCGAAAAAGATCGCCAACCTTAAGCAGGCTGCACCTTTTATCATGGGCGCCAATATCGGCACAACCGTCACAGCCTTTATAGCAGCTACCTTAAACTCGAACACATCCGGCGCGATCAGTATCGCCATTGCTCACTTTCTGTTCAATTTTATCGGCGTGCTGTTATTCTTTCCGATCCCCGCGCTTCGGAAACTGCCGATGAAACTGGCCAATGGACTGGGAAAACTCACGCTTAAATACAGACTTGCCGGGTTTGTGTATATCCTCGTTACGTTCTTTTTTATTCCCTTCTCGCTGATCTATTTAAACCAGGATTCCATTCAAACCCTCGATCTGACTTATACGCAGCTGAACGAATCGGATGTGACAAGCCGGTATAGAATGGTTGTTCGGATGAACACACGTACCCAGACAGGTGAATGGACAATGTTTACGAACGAGGATGTGAAGATCAACGGAGAACCATCACTGATCTTCCCGGTGTCGGTAAAGAACAATACGCTGTTTGTCGGTAAGCGCATGTTTTTGTTCGGAAGACCCGGATACTGCTGGGACGGCGAAGATGAAGGCGGGCAGTTTAAATCCTGCATTAAAGAAATTTTGCCGGCAATGAATATTTCGGGCACAGCGTACGATTCCGTTTATGTCTATGATTTTGTATACAACGCGACCGACTCGTTAACACAACGATATTATCTCAGTGCGCCCTACCGTATCCTGTTGCAGCATGAGCAGATTCTGCAGGGGAAAACGCCGCGTATCGTGGAAAAACTGCAGGCTTTTGAAGTGCATTGAATTTCCCGGAATTTCAAAATCTTATCTTTATATTGCACTGCCTGAAAATCATCCCGTGCTGAAAGATACTTTACTCAAATTTCTTAAGATGGATAGCCTGATCGAGAATATCACCGGCTATGTGGAGACCCGTATTGAGTTAATGAAGATCGAACTCCGGGAGGAAGTCGCGAAGGGCCTCGCGAAAGCTCTTGTCTTTATTATCATTGTCGCCATATTAACGTTGTTCGTGCTTTTGATAAGTATTGCCGCGGCATTTAAAATCGCAGAAACAGCAGGTACTTTCGGAGGATTTGCGATCGTGGCCGGTTTTTATTTATTGCTGGGTGTGATGCTGTTTTTGTTCCGCGATTCCATCACGGTTAAGCTGGAAGAACGGCTGACAGAATTAATGAAAAAAAAGAAAAAATAGGTATGGAGTTGCGTGAAACAGACGATCCTAAAATGGAACTACTGCATAAGTCCGCAAAATATCGCCAGGAACTGGAAGACGAAGTCAGGCTTATATCGGAACGGACGGAAAAAATCATTACAAACGCCCTTATTATCGGGGGAACGTTGGCTGCAGCCTATTTTATCGTTCGCCAGTTTTCAGGATCGGGTTCAAAAAAATCCGTCAAAACCCAGACCCTGAAGGTCATCCCGTCCAGTGCAGAGGAAACAGCCGTTGCCGGGGAATCAACTGGTCCGGGTATCGTGTCACAAATCGGAACGGCGCTGGCCAGTCAGGTCACAGTATTTCTGCTCAGTATGGCAAAAGAAAAGCTGACAGAATATTTACAATCCCAGTTTGAGAAGAAAGAAAAGTGATGAGTGTTCTGAAGACGCTTCGCGAACGACATAAGCAAGGAAAAAAATCCATTGCCATTCTTGTTGACCCCGATAAGGCGGAAGATCCTTCGAAACTTCTACACCTTATCAACATGGCCAGCGAGAACTGTGTGGATTTCTTTTTCGTCGGCGGAAGCCTGATCACAACAACAAATCTCTCGGCTGTAGTAAAAATCATAAAGGAAAATGTTACCATTCCCGTTGTGCTTTTTCCGGGGAACAACATGCAAATCGACGCTACGGCGGACGCGATATTATTCCTTTCCCTGATCTCCGGGAGGAATCCTGAATTCCTGATCGGCCAGCATGTTGTTGCAGCTCCCGTCATCCGAAACACAAAACTGGAAGTTATCCCAACCGGATACCTTCTCATAAATTCCGGCAGGACAACTTCCGTCGCTTATATCAGCAACACTACACCGATCCCCGATGATAAATATTCGCTTGCGGCATGTACCGCTATGGCAGGTGAAATGCTCGGTCTTCAATTTATTTACCTGGATGCGGGGAGTGGCGCCGAAAAGGAGATAAACGGAAAAATGATTGCTACGGTCCGGAAGTCAGTAACCATCCCGTTGATTGTAGGTGGCGGGATCAACACCAGTCAAAAAGCCCTTAAGGCGCTCGAGGCCGGTGCGGACATGATTGTCCTGGGAAATTCACTTGAGAAAAATCCTGGCCTGCTTATAGAAATCTCCGATAAGATTTATGAATGGAATGAGTCCATCGGAGCACAGAAATAACGAAAGGAGTTAAAATAAAAGAGGCGGACCCTAAGGATCCGCCTCTTTTATTTTAATGCGGTCTGATATCAGAATAGCTTTTCATTCGGGGGCGTAATACCTTTCAGGCGAAGGTATACGGTCGTTTGCCCCCTATGGTGTGTCTGATGTTCAAAAACTTTGCCGAGAGCCAGTTCACGGGTCATATCAAAGTTGAAAACCTTAACCGGTTCTTTCAATTTCTCGTCGTTCAATTCTTTCGCCGCTGCGATCACAAAATCATAACTTTCCATTACCACTTTGATCACGGATGCTTTGGTTTTATACTGGTCTGACTTCTCCAGCGATCCAAACGCGACCGGGCTTGTCTTGCCCGACGCCGCGGCACCCAGGCCATAGTTCGCTTCGGCGATGTGAAGCATTTGCTGACCGAACGAACGCATCTCCGTAGTTGGTTTAAAGTTAATGACATCATCCGTGGAGGCATTCAGGTACTCCAGCGTGTAGGCTTTTGCCCGCTCCCAATCGGCAACGATCTGGTCGGTCTTGCCAACCGTTTCAACCTTCCGGTCGATACTGCCGAAGGCAAACAACATTATGGTGACTCCGGTAAAGCCAATGGAAAGAAAGAGGTTTTTTTGTTTTTTCATGATAGGGAATTTTAGGTTAGTAAATATAGAGAATTACCGGAATCTGTCCGGGCAGGCCATAACCGTTTTCCTCCCAGCCGCACCGACGGTTGCCCGTTGAAATATTTTGATTTAAGTTTATTCATTGGTCAATACCTTAGCAGATGACCCTGGTTAACCATGCAACACGATCCGCACTCTTACTCATTGCCGCAAAATGCCTGCGTGACACACCTTGTTTGGGAGGCGAAGGTAGATTTTGCGGGCAAAATAATTCATGCTACCGCGTCGTGGACGATCGATGTAAAGCCTGGTGTAAGCGAAATTACCCTCGACACGAAGGATCTTCGCATCCTGAAAATCACCACAGCTGACAATCACCCTCTTGTATTCCGGCTGGCGAAACGGGATGATCTTCTCGGGCAGGCATTGGTAATAAAAATAATGCCATCAACAAAAACGATTGTGATTGAGTATCAAACCTCGCCTGACGCGGAGGCGCTTCAGTGGCTGAGCGCTGCTCAGACGGCGGGAGCAAAATACCCGTTTTTGTTCACGCAGTCTCAAGCGATTCTCGCGCGCAGCTGGCTGCCATGTCAGGATTCGCCCGGGGTCCGGTTCACATACGAAGCATCCGTGCAGGTTCCGGCCTCCCTGTTAGCATTGATGAGCGCAACAAACCCGCAGCAAAAGAATAAGGAAGGGATATATCGTTTTGAAATGAAGCAAGCTATACCATCCTATCTGTTTTCCCTTGTCGCCGGAGATCTTGAATTTCAGACGATAAGTGACCGGAGCGGAATATATGCCGAACCCGTTACGCTGGACCGTTCGGTCTGGGAGTTTGCCGACCTTGAAAAAATGATCGCCTGTGCCGAAGAACTGTATGGCTCATACCTTTGGGAACGGTACGATGTCGTGGTGTTGCCGCCCAGCTTTCCGTTTGGAGGAATGGAAAACCCACGTTTAACATTTGCCACCCCAACGATACTGGCCGGTGACCGTTCCCTTACCTCACTGATAGCACATGAGCTGGCCCATAGCTGGTCCGGGAATCTGGTAACAAATGCAACCTGGAATGATTTCTGGCTGAACGAAGGATTTACAGTCTATTTTGAGCACCGGATAATGGAAAAGCTCTATGGGGCCGATTATGCAGAAATGCTTGCAGTTCTGTCCCTGCAGGACCTGAATGAAACCATCGACACGCTGAAATCGGAGAACAACTACGCCGATACCAGGCTTAGGCTGGATCTTGAAGGAAGAAATCCCGATGAAGGTGTCACGGATATAGCATACAACAAGGGTTATTTTTTTCTTCGATACCTGGAAGAACAATACGGCCGCGAAAAATTCGATGCTTTTCTGAAGCACTACTTCTCGGCAAATGCCTTCAAAGCGATGGATACCGGTTCTTTTATTGCTGCTATTCAGGACTTCTACAGAACCCACTTTCAAATCGATTTGCCAGGCAGTGTGTTTGAAGAATGGATTTTCACGGAAGGGCTACCGGAAACTTGTCCCAAACCTGTTTCTGTAAAATTCAGGAAAGTAGAGGATGCCCTTCGGCGATGGTTTGAAAGCGGAATATCTGATGCCTCGCAGTTAAAGACATGGAGTACCCATGAATGGCTGCATTTCTTAAAGAAGCTCCCGGAACCACTGAGCCCGGAACAGATGCGGGAGCTGGATAATATGGGAAACTTCACATCTTCAGGAAATTCGGAAATACTGGCCTTGTGGCTGGTGAAAGCGATTCGGTATCGTTACGAAGTCGCGTACGCCAGGCTCGAAGAATTTCTGATCGGAACAGGAAGACGGAAATTCCTGAGTCCGATTTATGAGGAGTTGCTGAAAACAGCTGAAGGGAAACGCACCGCCGGGAGGATCTACCAGCGGGCCCGGCCGAACTATCATTTTGTGGCAACCAACACGTTTGATAAACTTTTAATAACGGACGAAAAACTATAATCTCAACGCCATGTCAATCTTCAAAAGCCTAAAGTCGACTATCGGATTACTGCAAAACCTGGACCTGGAAAAATTAGGAAAGCTGTCGGCGAAAGTAGACCTGAATAAAATGGTCGGCCTTGTCAGCAGCATGAAAGAGGAAGACCTTCAAAAGCTGATCAGGTTTATGGAAGGTGGTAAAAAGAAGCATGAGTTTCCACCTGTAGATGGCGACTTCTACGATCTGCATCAACTGCTTAATCCGGAAGAAAGAGCGATCCAGCTTCAGGTCCGGGAGTTTATGGAGAAAGAGATCAGGCCGATCGTAAATACATATTGGTTGAAGGATGAATTTCCCCACCAGATCATTCCGGAGATGGCGAAGCTTAACATTTGCGGGCTGACATACGAAGGCTACGGATGTCCGGCGAAGTCGTCGCTGCTCGAAGGTTTCCTGGCGATGGAGATGGCCAGAGTGGATTGTTCCGTTTCCACTTTTTTCGGCGTTCAAAGCGGGCTGGCTATGGGTTCGATTTATTACTGTGGATCAGAGGAACAAAAAACAAAGTGGCTGCCGCCTTTGCAAAGAATGGAAAAGATCGGAGCATTCGGATTGACAGAGCCGGAAGTAGGATCGGGAGTTGCAGGCGGACTAACCTGTACCTGTAAACGCGAGGGCGACCGCTGGATTTTAAACGGACAGAAAAAGTGGATCGGCAATGCGACATTCGCCGATATCGTAATCATTTGGGCGCGCGATCTCGGTGATGGCAATGTAAAAGGCTTTATCGTTGAAAAAGACTTTCCCGGATTTAAGGCGGAGAAGATCAAAGGAAAAATGGCACTACGGATCGTTCAGAATGCGCTGATCACCCTGACCGGTTGTGAAGTACCGGAGAGCAACAGGTTGCAACTCGCCGGCTCTTTTAAAGACACAGCGCAGGTACTCCGGATGACACGCGCAGGCGTCGCCTGGCAGGCCGTGGGTTGCGCCCGCGGTGCCTATGAAAGCGCACTCCGGTATACGAATGAACGGAAGCAGTTTGGCCGGACCATCAGCAGCTTCCAGATGGTGCAGGATCTTCTCGTGATGATGCTGAGCAATCTTACAGCCATGCAAACGATGGTTTGCCGCCTTTCACAACTCCAGGACAATGGGAAACTGACGGACGAACAAGCATCCCTGGCAAAGGTGTTTTGCACCTTAAGGACACGCGATATCGTAAGCCATGCACGCGAACTGTTTGGAGGCAATGGTATTTTGATCGAGCACGACATCGCCAGGTTTGTCGCCGACGCGGAAGCAATTTACTCTTACGAAGGGACAAAAGAGATCAATACCCTGATCGTCGGGCGCGCAATCACCGGACAAAGTGCCTTCGTGTAGACCAGGTTGTCGGGAGATTATTGCGGGAGCATCTACGGTTCGCCCCGGCCCGAAGGCACTTTGATAGGCAAATCGTACAGGTCGTCATAAATTATTTTCGCCTTCCAACCAGATACCTACTTTTGGTGTCTAGGAGTTGTAACGTTCAGTTTTTGACGTTTATGAAACGAAAGATATTATTGATCACCGGTATTGTTGTCGCTATCGTAGTGTGCTTTTACACCGGCCTGTTCGGAATGGGCGCCTGATTACCAGTGCCCGGTTCACCTTTTCGCAAGGTTAATTTTCCCATCCTTAATACCGCCAGCTTTTTGTATCAGCACCTTTCGGCGCGCTTTCCTGGATCCGTTTCAGGATCTTCGGCAAATACATGGTATTGTATCGTAACCGGGAAACATAGTTGGGATTTTCATGATCGCCGTTCCAGCAATGCTCGGCCCGGTCGCCGTAGTCCACTTCACCTTTATAAAAGGGGCTGGTCGTTTTGCTGAGGAAATTCTCCATCAGGTAAACGGCATTGTTCAGATAGTAATTATCCATATCGCCACAGTAAAGATGGATTTTACCCTGCAGTTTGGGACCGAGTGTTGCCCAATCCCGTTCCAGAATGTGGCGCAAGTCGTAATGCTCCTTCCAGTATGCCGCCACCGCCGGATCGATTTCCCCGGTTAGTTTATCAAAGATCCGTTGTGGATATCCATCCTTGCCCTGAGGAGAGTAGACCGCTTCCCAAATATCCCACTGCTGGCCTGAACGCGACTTTGTACCCAGTGCCAGTTCGAAGTGATTGCTCTCCTGCATGGTCGACTGGATTTGGCCGAGATTGTTCCGGTGCGAAGGTCTGGGAAGTTTCTTAAAGGGTGAATCGTACCAGTAGGCATTCTTGTCTTTGTAAATATCGACCAGGCAATAAGCCCGGAAATCTATGGGATCGGGGCATGCGGCAAAGCATCCGTTGAACTCATCCGGATAGAACATCTGAACGGCAAGCGCTTCCCAACCACCGGTGGATCCGCCATAGGTGAACCGGGCCCACCCCTGACCGATACCGTGAAACTGTTTTTCGATTTCCGGTATCAGCTCCTTCATAATCGCATCTCCGTATGGTCCCAGATTGGCAGAGTTCACAGCATAAGAATCATCGTAGTAGGGATTGGCATGTTGTATTTCTACGATGAGGAAACGGGGAAAATTTTTCCCTGTCCATTGTTTATAAAAATCGTAAGCTTCCTGTTTTTGAAATTTATTGTAGCCATAAATTCCAAACCGGCCGATGTAGTCAGATGTGTCCATCTTCGGGTCCGGCGGTGTTTCGCTAAACCCTCCGAAATCGTTGGGAAAATGACCGTGGAAAACCATCAACGGGTACCTGGCTTCGGGATGTTCGTCAAAACCTTCGGGTACCAAAACGTGTGCCCCCAGGTACATCGGCTTACCCCAGAATTCAGTTAACAGTTTGCTTTGAATTTTAATATGGCGGATATACCTGGTGTTTTCAGGTTCGGGTATAGGCGGAATCACCTGGTCCATGATGATCTTCACAGTCCCGCCCACCGCCGGATCAATGTTAACCTTTACGGGTTTGCTGAAGTAATTTCCCGGTTTACTTTCCCAATGTTGACCTTCACCCTGGTCGGGAGGCAACTTAACCTGATGGCCAGATTTCAGGTTGAACGTTTCATAACGGTTGATCAATGCCTGAATGAAGTACTCCCCAGCGGGAATATCTTTTATGCTTTGGATCGGGTATCCGAACGCGGATTCATCTATGATAATTTCCTGGCCCGGCTGCATACCCTCTACATCAATACCAAAGACAAGTTGTGTTGACAATCCGTCGCTGATCTGAAATCGCGGCTCTGACGAATTATTATTGGCAAGCAACAGAAGCAACCTTCCGTCCTGTGCCTGATCGCTCATTTCCCTGGTAAAGGAAATTGAAAATTTCGGCGAAGTTGATGAAGGTGATGTGGAACATTGCATTCCAAACAGCACCATCGAAAATAAGAGCAGTCGGTGTATTCGCATATTGAGTAAAAGGAGATTCACTAAATGTAGCCAATGGATTTTGGATTGGCAAAGCAGGAAACCAGGCGCGCGCGTTTGTTCATCTCAGTTAAAACCCTTCTATTTGCACGGATATTTTTGATTACTCGTGCCGCCAGTCAGACACATGAAGCGTATTTTGATTTGTTATGTATTACTGATCCTCATAGGATGTTCACCTAAACGCAGCAACCCGGTCATTTCAAACGATTTCTTACCGGGTAAAAAGCTTTCGGAACTCACACACAAAAAACTTGGCGAAGTATCGGGGCTTGCCAGCAGTGTTGCTAACCCGGGTCTTTTTTGGGCTCTTAACGACAGCGGAAATGATCCCGAGATTTTTCTTATCGACCGGGACCTTCATATCAGAAGTACCTACAAACTGGAAGGCGTAAAAAACCGCGACTGGGAGGATATTGCAATCGGTCCGGGTCCCGATTCAACAAAAAAATATATCTACGTCGCCGAGATCGGAGATAACGACGCCGTTCATCGCTTAAAATATATTTATCGATTTGCCGAGCCTGTGGCGGACTCCACAGACGAAAGCAGCATTACGGCGTTTGAAACTATTACGTTCGAATTGCCGGACAAGCGCAGGGATACGGAAACACTGATGATCAATCCCGGTACCGGTGACCTGTATATCGTATCAAAGCGTGAAGAACCTGTTAATGTTTATGAGATAAAGTTTCCCTATCCGACGAGCGGAACGATCACGGCGCAAAAGGTCCTTTCACTGCCTTTTGTTCTGATTGTAGCCGGGGCTTTTTCTCCGGACGGTAGTGAAATTGTAATGAAGAACTACAATCATATCTATTACTGGGCGAACCCATCTAAAAAACCGGCCCTTGAACTGCTGTCGGAAACGCCGCTGGAGGTTCCCTACGAGATAGAACCTCAGGGTGAATCGATAACCTGGGCGAACGACAACTCCGGATTTTACACATTAAGCGAGAAGAACAAAGGGAAGAAGTCGTTTCTCTACTTCTACGAAAGGAAATGATCGGTGATCAGATCTTTTTGTTTTTCCACCGTCCGGAACGCATGTAGAAGTAGGCCATGCTGAACATGGAGATCCAGTAAACCCATTCGGATCCCCAGCCCCAGGTGATCGGCATATTCCAGTACTCCAGCACGAAGTAAACGTACAGACTGTAGATCACGATCGTAATGAACTCGATCGTCAGGTTGATCATGGTGTTCCCTGTTCCCGTTACGGCATTTAGCCACACGGTTGAAAACGACATCATGAGCAGGGCGATGGAAACGATCCGGACCACGGGGATGGCATCCTGGATGAAATCTTCCCCCTGCCCGTAAAAGGACAGGAACCACTCCGGCCATACATTCAGTAGTGTAAAAATGAACAGAGATATCGCAAGGCTCATCTTTATGATCCGGCCGATAAGCGGGATCACTTCATCCTGCCGCTGCTGGCCGATGATATTACTCACCATGGTGTTCGTGGTTGAAGCAAACGCCCATGAAAAAATACCGAACAATCCGAAGATATTCCGCATTGTATTGGATATCGCCAACGCTCTCGCACCATGGTGTTCGATCAAAATATAAAAATATTCCCAACTCATAATGCTGATGGCGTATTGCAGAATGAGCGGAGAAGATTGAACCAGTATCAGTTTGGTCATCTGTATATCGATGCGGCTTTTTTCAAAGAACGAAAACACTTTGTCCAGGCCGTTCAGGCGGATAACGAGGTAGATGACAAGCAGACCTGTGCCTTCGGCGATGATGGAAGCATACGCCGCCCCGTTAAAACCGAGAGCCGGCATTCCGAAATGTCCGTAGATCAGGCTATAGTCCAGGAATATGTTAGTGAGTGCCTCCGCCAACGTGCCCCACACGAGAAGTTTAGTCTGATTGGTTCCGACGAGCAATGCATTCCGCATCACATACAAATAGAGTAACGGTAATCCCCAGATACGGATGAGCAGGAAGTCGATACATTGGGATGCGATTTGAGGATCGTGTATCAGACTGCGCAAAACAGTGGGGGCAAGCAAGTAGGTAATAGCGATACCCATCCCTGAAATAACCAGTGCCACACAAACACCATGAAAGAAAAGGCGTCCGATTTCTTTTGGCAGGTTTTGTCCCGCTCTCCGGGCGATCAACGCCTGCAAGCCATTGTTCAGGCCGTTCCCGATTACCGCAAAAATGAGATAGTAGACACCCGTGATACCCGCGCTGGCCAGTTCTTTTTCACCCAAACCGGCCAGGAAAATGTTGTTGGTGATGAAGTTGATCTGAGGTACCAGCATAGCCAGAGAGATGGGGAGAGCCATTCCCAGGATCTGCCTGTAGCCGGTTTGGAGTTTCAGTTCCATAAGTGGACGGCAAAGCTATTGTATTCAAAGCTCTCCTTACGAAGTCCGCGGCTGGAAAGTTTGGAATCTAAAAAGCCTCAGTCCGGTTAAGGAACTGAGGCCCGGTTTAGGTTAGAGAGTATTTTTTGCAGGGAGTTGTCTTTTTGGGTGCGATTTTCAGATAATGGGGCAATTTAAAACCTTTCAATCGATTGCAAAAATCTCCGGGGAAATTTTAATCCGGCAGGAACACGTGTATCCGGGCATAAAACCAGGTGCCCAGCGCGGCAGACAAAAAAGTTACGACTGTCACGAGATAGCCTGCTCCGATTTGAGCATACAGCGGCCCCGGGCAGGCACCGGTGAGAGCCCAGCCGAACCCAAAGATCAGCCCGCCGAGGACTACACCATGGTGATAGACTTTTTTCGGAACGACGATCTCTTCACCATTCATGGATCGTATGTTCATTTTCCGGAGGATAAAAACCGAAATCGCGCCGACAGGAATAGCGGTCATAAATATCCCGTACATATGGAAGCTGTCGAAAAAGAACATCTCCTGTATGCGAAACCAGGAAATCGCTTCTCCCTTCGTCAGGGCAATTCCGAACACTATTCCGACTATGAGGTACTTGATGTTTTTCACAGGGAAAGCAGATAAGGTAAGAGAAAATGACTGACGATCATTCCGCCGGCAAAAAAGGACATAGTCGCCAGTAGGGAAGGCCATTGCAAGGTGGAAAGACCCATTATTCCGTGCCCGGAGGTACATCCCCGGGCATACCGTGTACCAAAGCCCACCAGGAAACCCCCGAGTATCATTAAGAGAATTCCTTTTATGGATGCGAGCGCTTTCCAGTTGAAGAGTTCTCCTGGGAGCAACCCGCTAAAATCGGTTATTCCATACTGCCTGAGCACCGTCGTGGTGTGATTAGAGAGCGCAACCGGATGGGGGTTCGCCAGAACAACACCTCCGATAAATCCACCGATCAGTATGCCGGCGACAAAAAAAAGATTCCAGCTGTCTTTCTTCCAGTCGTAGTGCAGGAAGGGAATGTCCGCGGGGTAGCAGGCGGCACAGATCTGCCGAAGAGTCGATGAAACGCCCAGCTTTTTATTCCCTAACATAAGTAAGGCCGGTACACTTAGCCCGATGACAGGTCCGGCGACATACCAGGGCCATGGATTGAAGAGAAATTCCATCGATTCTTAATATATGTTTACGATTATTGCGATGGCAAGATAAAGTATTTTAATTTTCGTCCGTTACTTCGCATCACATTCCGGAGGAGCGGAAAGTTCGCAGGGATATCAAACAGTAAATATGAAAAATTCAAAGATCGCTATTATTGGAGGGGGGAACTTAGGGGCGGCCATTGCCGAAGGATTGATCAAAAGTAAATTCATTTTACCGAGGGATATCACTGTTACCCGCAGAAATGTGGATGCCCTGAAATCGTTAAAAGATTTAGGTGTCACAGTGACGAACGATAACAAGCTGGCCATTCAAAACAGCGACGTGATCATCGTGGCACTGAAGCCCTATAATGTGAAGGAGGTTATTGACGGGTTGCGGGAAAATTTCCAGGCGAAAAAACACATTGTCATCAGCGTTGTGACCGGTGTTTTCTTAAAAGACCTCAGGGCTATTATCGATCATGGGGTTCCCATTTTCAGGGCGATGCCTAATACGGCAATTGCCATTCAGGAATCGGTAACATGCCTTTGCCACGAAGGCGCTTCAAATGAGCAGGTCAACTACGTCACCGATTTGTTCAGCCAACTTGGTATCTCTATAAACATCGATGAAAAGCTGATGGATGCCGCGACGGTGCTTGGAGCATGCGGAATTGCTTATGCACTCCGGTTTATTCGCGCCTCTACGCAAGGGGGCATTGAGATCGGCTTCGATGCCAAAACCGCCAACCTGATAGCGGCTCAAACCGTCAAGGGTGCGGCGGAACTGCTGCTAAAACTCAATCGCCACCCGGAAGAAGAAATCGACAAGGTAACGACACCAAAAGGCTGTACGATCGCCGGGTTGAATGAGATGGAGCACCAGGGATTTAGTTCGTCGCTCATAAAGGGTATTTGTACATCATACGAAAAGATAGGTAAGTAGGAGTCCGATGTAATTCTCCGTTGTTTAGTTAAATTATACAAATACAATCCCGGGCTTTAACCGGGAGTTATGAAGGTGCGCTATATCGGGAATATGAATTTTCTTCGTGAATATTTTATCGGTGACTTTCTCCGGTCGGAACAGGATGTTCTGAAACAAGCCAGTATCCGCCTGGTATACAACATCACTATTGTATCTATTTTTGCCCTGATTATTTTTTTTACGGTTTACCTGTTCAGGGGATTTCAATACCAACTGATCAAGAATGTCGTGATCATGGTTTTGTTCACAGGGATACTTTTTTACATGAAAGCAAAACGATCGATAGACCTCGTTTGCCACTTTATGGTGTTGGTATCGTGGGTGAACAACAACATAAACATCTATCTCTTTAACGATTTTAATTTTTTTATTGCGCTGCTGACTGTATGTAATATCCTTTTTGCATTTCATACACTGGGAAGCAAGGCCGGTCTTTTTTATTCAGCTATTCATTTTATTCCGATCGTACTGCATGCCGTTGTGAAATATTCCGGTGTTTCCATCATGGAGCGCCCACCTCAGCAACTCGCTTTCGTGGAAGTGATGGTAACATTATTCCTGATCTTCTTCATCATTATTTACCTCATTTATCACTACCACCAGGCCTATGAACTCGCTAAAATAAGCATACGTAAATCGATAGATGAGCTGACAACTGCCAAGGAGCTTGCGGAAGAAATGAACCGGCTAAAGACAAATTTTCTTTCCAATATGTCGCATGAGATCAGGACTCCCATTAATGGGATCCTGGGGTTGAGTCAGGTGATCGAGATGGAGACGGAGGATGAGGAGATGAAGGGGTATGTCCAGTTACAACAACAAAGCGGCATAAGGTTACTGAATACCATCACGAGCATATTGGATCTGTCGCGGATCGAGTCGCAAAGAAGCCAGTTGAGACTGAAGATAATTGACGTAAACACATTGATAAGAGAATGTATCTTACCCCTGGAAGCGCTGGCTAAAGCCAAGGACCTCACCTTTAGCTTCAGGCCTTGTTCCGAAACCCCACTTGTTCTCTCGGACGAGACCATGTTGTACCAGGTTATCAACAATATTGTCGGCAACGCTATTAAATTCACCGACAAAGGCGAGGTGAACATCGCCACGCAACTGCGTAACAAGACGCATGTAGGTATCGTGGTAACAGATACCGGTATTGGGATCTCGGAAGAATTCTTACCTCGGATTTTTAACTCGTTCGAACAGGAGAGTACCGGAAGAAGCCGTAGTCACGAAGGTTCGGGTCTGGGACTTTCCATTTCCAAAAAATACATCGAGCTATTGGGCGGCGAGATAAAAGTGAGATCTGTCAAAGAAAAGGGAAGTGAGTTTGAAATAATTTTACCGGTATACCAGCCAGAATGAAAAGGATTTTATACGTCGAGGATGACATGATCAATGCACTGGTTATGCAAAAACTCCTAAAGGCGCAGTTTAGTGTAATACATTGCCTGGATGGGGAGACCTGTCTCTCGATGCTTGACAATGAGGAGTTTGACCTGATCCTCATGGATATCAACCTGGGCCGGGACAAGATGGACGGAGTAGAAACCCTGAACCGGATAAGAGCAAATCCAAGGACCAGCAATGCGATCGTGATCACTGTTACATCTTACGCCCTGCCGGAAGACGAGGAGCGGTTTTTACGTGAGGGATTCGACGCCTATCTGTCCAAACCGGTAGAACGGAACTTGTTGCTCAAAACGCTCCATCAATATTTAAAGTAGCTTCTTTTTCTTCCTTCACTTTTCCGTAATTTCAAACCTTTAACTGTATTGATATGGAAGGTTTGGACAAATCATTGTCCTTCGCGGAAGGTATGGTTCAGGCGGAGCAGGGCAATACCGGAGGCCCTGGTGGCGGTACCCTTTGCCTCAATTGTTCCAACCCGTTAGCGGGCATTTATTGCCACCACTGCGGACAAAAGAATATCCCCAAGCGGCAAACTTTGGGTGAACTGCTGATCAATTTTATATCGTCCTTCTGGAGTTACGAGTCCAAGTTTTTTAAGACGGGACAATACCTCCTTTTCCGTCCGGGATTCCTCGCTATCGAGTATACTCAGGGCAGAAGGGAAAGGTACTTCCACCCCGCCAGGATGTATGTATTCATCAGCTTTGTCTATTTCCTTTTGTTTTCCACGTTACCCGACAAGAATGAGCCTGATACCGTTGACCTGAACAAATCCACAAAGGAAGTTTCGGATAAAAATTATTTTACCGGCCTTTCATTGGATTCACTGGGATACAAAAGTGTGGCCGCCTACGACTCCGTACAACAAACCCTTCCTCAGGAAAAGAGGGACGGTTGGCTGATGCATTTTATACAGACCAGGCAGATCGAAATCACGGAAAAATACAAGGACAACGGTGAGGCCTTTGTGGAAACTTTCACCAGCTCATTCTCGTCCAATTTCTCGAAGATATTTTTCTTTCTGTTACCCATCTTCGCCCTGATCCTGAAGCTGCTTTACGTCCGGCGTGATTTTTATTATTCCGAGCATCTGGTATTCTCAATCTACTTCTACAACTTTTTCTTCCTGGCCGGTTCTTTTTATATGATCTTTAATGTCATCCCCTATTTCGGTTGGGCCGCGACCGTGGTGGGGTTCTGGATCGCCATATATCTCCTGGTAGCTATGAAAAGAATGTATAAGCAGGGAAAGAAGAAAACGATTCTCAAATACGTTTTGTTTACTGGTTTTTTCTCGGTTTTTGTCTGTATCGGACTGCTTATCAACTTAGTCGTTACATTACTTTATATCTGACCGTCCATGTTATCCTCCCGTCAACCATTAGCTGAACGTATGCGCCCCAGGTCGCTCGCCGAATTGGTCGGGCAGGAGCAGCTCACGGGAGAAAACGGCGTCATCCGCAAAGCGATCCTCAGCGGTAATATTCCCTCGATGATCTTATGGGGTCCTCCGGGAGTTGGAAAAACAACTATTGCGAATATTATTGCCAATGAAGTAAAAAAACCTTTCCATACACTCAGCGCCATCAGCGCGGGCGTAAAGGATATACGGGAGGTTATAGAGAAAGCCAGGCTTTCCCCCCGTTCAATTCTGTTTATTGACGAGATCCATCGCTTCAATAAAGGACAGCAGGATGCACTCCTGGGAGCGGTTGAAAAGGGGATTATAACGCTGATCGGAGCTACTACGGAAAATCCCTCTTTCGAGGTCAACTCAGCGCTTCTTTCCCGGTGCCAGGTTTATACACTGAGACCACTCGGAGAAGACCAGCTGTTGAAACTTGTTGAAGAAGCGTTGAAACGCGATGAAGAACTGAAGCATCGTGATGTCGAGATCAAAGAACACCAGGCGTTGTTGAATATTTCCGGCGGCGACGGACGAAAACTCCTGAACCTTGTGGAACTGATCTGCGATTCCGTGAACGGAAAAGTCACCATCACCGACGACCTTGTCATGGAAGTTGCGCAGAAACATATCGCTATCTATGATAAAAGCGGGGAACAGCATTATGATATCATATCCGCGTTCATCAAGTCGGTGAGGGGAAGTGATCCGAATGCCGCCGTCTATTACCTGGCGCGGATGGTCGAGGGTGGGGAAGATGTAAAATTTATCGCTCGCCGGATGGTCATCCTGGCTTCCGAAGATATCGGCAATGCGAATCCAACGGCGTTGGTCATGGCAACCAATACATTTCAGGCTGTTAACCTCATCGGTTATCCCGAAGCGCGGATCATCCTGGCGCAATGCGCTGTTTACCTGGCAAGTTCGCCAAAGAGTAATGCCAGCTATGAAGCGATCGAAAAAGCCCTTCATGTAATACGGGAAACCGGCGACCTTCCGGTACCGTTATCTATCCGGAACGCTCCGACAAAACTGATGAAAAACATGGACTACGGCAAAGGATATCAGTATGCCCATAGTCATGAGGGTAACTTCGTCAATATGGAATTCCTGCCCGACGGCATCAAGGGAACAAAATTTTACGAACCGGGCAACAACGTAAGAGAAGACGAGTTAAGGAAGTACCTCCGGGCGAGATGGAAAGAAAAGTATGGCTATTAACAGGAGAACGTGTAAGAACTTAATGCGTAAATTGAACGATTAATTCCGATTGAACCTTTGGATAGACAAACCATCATATTTGAATCACATCCGGCATACATCCTGTTATGCATTATCCTTGGATTGGGTTTTGCATTTCTGTTGTACAAAACAAAACATCCATGGAGTGGAACCTGGAATAAAATTCTATTCGGCGTGCGCGCCACCCTCGCCTCCTTCCTGTTGTTCCTTTTACTTGGCCCAATCGTAAAACAGGTTAACAACCTTTTTGAAAAACCTGTCTTTGTCATCCTTTATGACAATTCGGCTTCCGTAAAGGAGACGACTGACTCCATCGCGATAAGAGCACTGACCACCAAGGTAAGCGAGACTTCCGCTGCGCTCAGAGACATGGGATACGATGTGAAAATAACGGACCTGGCGGGATCGGATATTGTTATACCGGCATTTAATGCAACCGCGTCCGATTTAAACGGCGCCCTTAAAAAAACGTCGAACCGTTTTGAAGGTAACAAAGTAGGCGGGGTGGTTTTGGTTTCCGATGGAATTTATAACGAGGGTATTTCACCGTTGTATGCCGCTTATAATTTTCCGGTTTATACCGTCGGTGTCGGTGACACCACCCAGCGGACAGACGTGTTCATCCGTGATATTGCTTATAATAAAATTGTATACCAGGGTAACAAATTTCCCCTGCGTGTGGAGGTATTGGTGCGGAACCTCGACAACCAGGGGATTAATGTGACCCTGTCACACCGGGGAAAAGTACTCGGGCAGCAGACAAAGACGTCTTCAGGCGATGAATTACTGGTCTACGATTTTCAGCCGTTGGCGATGGAACAGGGTATTCAGAAACTTGATGTACAAGTGGAAACAAAACAGGGAGAAACCAATACGCGGAATAACCGCGCATCAGTTTTTATTGAAGTTGTGGAGGGTAAAAAGAAAATCCTCGTAGTGGCTTCGTCACCCCATCCGGATATCAAAGCCCTCCGTGAAGTTGTTGACAAGAACCAGAACTATGAATTTTTATTGCACATACCGGGCGTCGAGGAACTGGAAAATGAGAGGATGAAACCCGATCAGATCGATCTTGCCATATTCCACCAGTCGCCAGATCTACGGGGAAAAACACGCGACCTTTTTCAGGTATTCGTTGCATCCAGGTCTTCACTTTTCCTCATCCTCGGTACACAAACTGATCTTCAGCAGTTGGTGAAGCAGAATATGCCCGTTGCATTCGAAGCCACACCACGCGACTACGACGAAGTGGTTCCCGGTACCAATCCTGCTTTCTCCCAGTTTGTGATTTCGTCGGAGACAAATTCAATTATTAATAACTATCCGCCGGTGTCCGTTCCCTTTGGAAAACTGAAGATCCCGGGAAGTATCACACCCCTTCTCTACCAGCGTGTGGGAAATCTGACGACAGAGAAGCCGTTGCTTTTTCTGGATTTACAGGACAACCGTAAAATATGCGTGATGATGGGTGAAGGACTTTGGCGATGGAAATTGAATGAGTTCGACAGGTATGAGAATTCCGCAGCATTCGATGAGGTGTTTGGTAAACTGATTCAATACCTCAGTACAACGGATGACAAACGCAAGTTCAGAAGCTACCCGGTGAAGCAGGAGTTTTCCGACTCGGAGGCTGTCGTATTCGAGAGCCAGGTTTATAACGATATTTTCGAGCCGGTTTACGGAAATACGATTGAAATCGAACTAACCGACGAGGCCGGGGCTAAAAAAGAATATTCTTATCTAACGAGCCCCGGAAACGCAAGGTATCAGATCGGTGGACTTGCTGAAGGCGTATACCGGTATCGTTCGAGGACCGTGCTGAACCAGAAGACAGAGGAAGTCAGAGGGGAATTTGCCGTCGTTCAGAGTCAGGCGGAGTTGCAAAACCTCACTGCGGATTTTGAACTGCTCCGCAGGTTGTCGGCCAGCACCGGCGCGCGATTTTACCCATCGTCCCGGTTCGACGACCTGAAAGCCGATCTTCAGAAGACGGAAGCAAAAAGTACGATTCACTCCGAAGAATCCTATGACGCGCTGATCAACCTGGAAGGGATCTTCTGGATCCTGTTGGCCATGATCAGCGTGGAGTGGTTTGCCCGTAAATACTTCGGCAGTTACTAACGCAGTCTCAGTTTAGGGATCAAAAAAAAGCCCCGCGGATCCGCAGGGCTTTTATATCCGGGACCGTTTATCAGTCCTTTTTCTCTTTAGAAGATGCCTTAGCTTTTTTAACCTTGATCGTTAATACGTCACCCTTGCCATCATATTCGGCGAGGATCGTGCCGCCTTCTTCTACCTCACCTTTCAGGATCTCTTCGGCAACGGGATCTTCCAGGTATTTCTGGATCGCGCGGTTAAGAGGCCTTGCACCAAACTGGTGGTCGTAACCTTTTTCAGCGAGGAAGTCCTTTGCCTTGTCGCTGAGCTCGACGGTATATCCGATCTGGATGATACGGTCGAAAAGTTTCTTCAGCGTCAGGTCGATGATCCTGTGAATGTGTTCACGCTGCAGGGAATTGAACACGATCAGATCATCCAACCGGTTGAGGAACTCGGGACTGAAAGCACGTTTTAATGCATTCTGGATCGTTGTTTTCATGTGCTCCTCGTCGTTCTCGCGCTTGGCTGCGGAGGCAAAACCGATTCCCGATCCGAAGTCCTTTAAATCGCGAACACCAATGTTTGATGTCATGATAATGATCGTATTGCGGAAATCAACTCTTCTGCCTAATCCGTCGGTCAGGATACCGTCATCCAGTACCTGCAACAGGATATTGAAGACATCCGGGTGAGCTTTTTCAATTTCATCCAGTAAAACAACGGAGTAGGGTTTACGCCTTACTTTTTCCGTAAGCTGTCCGCCTTCTTCGTAACCGACGTAACCGGGAGGTGCTCCCACCAGGCGTGACACGGAGAATTTCTCCATGTATTCGCTCATGTCAATTCTTACAAGCGAATCGTCCTTATCGAAAAGGTAGGTAGCAAGGACTTTGGCCAGTTCTGTTTTACCAACACCGGTAGGTCCCAGGAAGATGAAAGAACCAATTGGTTTTTTGGGATCTTTCAACCCTACCCGTGTACGTTGGATAGCCTTGGTTAATTTTTTAATCGCTTCTTCCTGGCCGATGACTTTATTGTTCAGTTCGTCAGCCATGTTCAGCAGCTTGTTGCTTTCCTTTTGGGCGATACGATTGGTAGGAATACCAGTCATCATTCCCACAACATCAGCAACATTCTCTTCATTAACCGTATATTTTTCCGTGCGGGTCTTTTCTTCCCATTTCACTTTTGCAATATCGAGTTGTTCGATGAGTTTCTTTTCGCGGTCACGCAACTGCGCAGCTTCCTCGTATTTCTGGCTTTTGACTACACGGTTCTTCTCTTTCTTCACCTCTTCTATCGCCTCTTCGAACTTGACGATGTCGTCCGGAACATGGATATTATTGATATGAACGCGTGCTCCAGCTTCGTCCAGCACATCAATCGCTTTGTCCGGGAGGTACCGGTCGCTGATGTAGCGGTCGGAAAGTTTCACGCAGGCTTCGATCGCTTCTTTCGTGTAAATCACATGGTGGTGATCTTCGTACTTTTCCTTGATATTCTCCAGGATCTGTATGGTCTCTTCAGGGGAAGTGGAATCGATCATAACCATCTGGAAACGTCGCGCCAGGGCACCATCCTTTTCGATATATTGGCGATATTCATCCAGTGTAGTCGCTCCGATGCATTGTATTTCTCCCCTGGCGAGAGCAGGTTTGAACATGTTGGAAGCGTCGAGGGATCCGGAAGCGCCACCGGCGCCAACGATCGTATGTAACTCATCGATAAACAGGATCACATCCGCGGATTTTTCCAGTTCGTTCATTACAGCTTTCATACGCTCTTCGAACTGGCCGCGGTATTTTGTTCCGGCAACCAGTGAAGCGAGATCCAGGGTAACAACGCGCTTTCCGAATAGAACACGCGATACTTTTTTCTGAATTATCCGGAGCGCCAGGCCTTCTGCGATAGCGGTTTTTCCGACACCGGGCTCACCGATGAGGATCGGGTTGTTTTTCTTTCTCCGGGAAAGGATTTGTGCTACACGCTCTATCTCCTTTTCCCTGCCGACGATAGGGTCGAGTTTATTGTCTTCCGCCAACCGCGTCAAGTCGCGGCCAAAATTATCCAGTACCGGTGTGCGCGATTTTTCCGCGCCTTTTTTCTCTTTGCCGGCACCACCTGCGCTGCCTCCTCCAAATATTTTTGAAGAGTCGTCATCAGGATCATCAGTATCCTGAGAGGCCATAGGACCTTCGTTTTGATATTCTAACATTTCTTTCACGGTCTCGTAGTTTACGTCAAACTTATTGAGAATCTGGGTACCGAGGTTATCCTGGTCGCGGAGAATAGACAAGAGCAGGTGCTCCGTACCGATGAGCTGTGCTTTGAAAATCTTGGCCTCCAGGTACGTGATCTTCAGGACTTTTTCTGATGCCTTGGTCAACGGGATATTCGCCAGGTTTTTGATCTGATGCGTAGCGGTACCTTTTGATATTTTTTCGATTTCGTTTCGAAGTTCATCCAGTGGTACGCCAAGTTTTTTCAGCACACCTACGGCAACGCCTTCGCCTTCCCGTACCATGCCTAAAACCAGGTGTTCTGTTCCGATGTAATCGTGCCCGAGGCGCAGCGCTTCTTCCCGACTTAGTGAGATAACCTCCTTGACCCGATTGGAAAATTTAGCTTCCATAGAGAAGTTTGATGATGGTTAGTGTAAATGTAAAGTTTTTTGAGCGTTCAATGCTATTGAATTCTGAAGATTTAATAGTGTAGAAACGTCCGCTGCATTCTATTTGTTCATTTTTTGGATGGCCGACTTTTGGACAACCTGTGCAGCTACCGGCCCCTCACAAAAAACCAGGTCAATAATACTGGCATTTGACACAAACGTGTTGCCAAAAACCTGGTGATAGCCGACCTCCCGGAAAAAATGGGGGAGATTCTCCTCTTTCTTCGGGTTAATGGCTGTTCTCAGGTCTAAAACGGGTAAAACCGGGACCTTTTCATATGCCACGCTTTCCCCTATTGTCATACTCCACTTTAACCACTTGAGACACATTGACAGCAATTCCATATTAAGATCATAAAGAAACTCTGCTCCGCTGAAAAGGACACGCTTCAGGTCATCGCTGTAATGTTCAAAGAACGGAGCTTTCCCATATGCCGATTGAATGGCCCGCCAGTGGTTGTTCACCCACTTTTGGCTATAGTCAATACGGACATTGGTAATGAGTACTTTTCCGTGCTTAGAGGTGAGTGGTATGATAAGACTTTCTTTTTTCTGTGAGGAAACGATGTGGCAACGATTGCGGTATGTCTGTTTAGTGTAATTTTCGTGCTTTTCCACGATTACTTCGTCCATACCCTGCAGCGCGGCAAAATAAGCGATGGAAGGAAGGTAATGTAACTCGATCAGGGCCTTCACGTGCGAAAGATTATCCATTAAAAAAGAACCGGTCCGGTGTCAATTTTATAGAAAGGAATCCACCTCTCCTAATCCCTGCCGGATCAGAACGATTTCATCTCCCGTACAATCCACCACCGTGGAAGGGACATTTCCTCCGGGACCGCCGTCAATGACAATATCAACCTTGTGTTTGAAATCCTCATAAATCTCTTCCGGATCCGTCGTGTATTCCTTGATCACATCGTCATCTTTAATAGAAGATGTGATTAACGGATTTCCCAACAAACTGACAATCGCCAGGGGAATGTTATGTGAAGGTATCCTGATGCCTACTGTTTTTTTGTTGACATCCAATATCCTGGGAACCTTGCTGCTGGATTCGAGAATAAAAGTGTAGGGGCCGGGTAGTGCTTTCTTGAGGATCTTAAAAACAGGAGTATCAATTTTCCGGACATACTCTGAAATATGACTGAGGTCGTTGCAAATAAAAGACAGATCGAGTTTCTGGGGTTTGATGTTCATGATCTGACAAAGACGCTCAATGGACTTCCTGTTCATCAAATCACAACCGATGCCGTAGATCGTATCGGTCGGGTAAATAATAATGCCGCCGCGCTTCAGCGTGTCGACAACATGATTGATTTTTCTACCCTCCGGATTCTGGGCATGTATTTTAACAAGTTCCGCTGGCATAACCGAAAGTTAGGGAATCGGCGGTGTTCTCCCATCAGGAACAACAATACCGGAAAATGCGTTTGCCTTTCAGGCCTGCAATTTCGTCGTTCGGTTAACTAATTCCGATTCACTATTTTTGGCCTCTGATCAATGGTTATGAAACCAAATAAACGCCTCGTCTTATTCCTTTTGTTCTCTATCCTGGGGATATCTTTTTCGTTTTATGCCTTCCAGATCGTCTATACGCCGAATATCCTGGTTGACAAGGACAACCGCCTTTTTGTGGTACGGGAAGGAGCATCCTTTAAAGATATCCAGAGGGAATTGCATGACGGTAACTATGTTCAGGATCTGGTTTCTTTCAGTTTCCTGGCAAAGATCACCGGCTATGACGACCAGATAAAACCGGGTCGTTACGTCCTTCGGAAGAATATGACCAACCTCGAAGCCCTCCGCGTGTTGCGTTCAGGCAAACAGGAGCCCGTTCGGATCACATTCAACAACGTAAGGCTAATACGTGATTTGTCCGAAAAGATTACACGTAATCTCGATATGAGTCCGGAAGAATTTGAAGTGGCGCTGATCAATTTTGCCATGACAAACAAGGAAGGATTTAATAAGGATAACATCCTGGCGATGTTCATTCCGAATACGTACGAAGTCTACTTCAATATCTCACCGGACGCTCTCGTCAGGCGAATGCATGCCGAGTATGAAAAATTCTGGAATGATGAGCGTAAGGCCAAAGCAAAAAAAGTCGGACTGACTCCATTGGAGGTTTCCATTCTGGCCGCCATTGTTCAGGCAGAGTCGGTCAAACCGGACGAAGCGCCGAAGATCGCCGGTCTTTACCTCAACAGGCTAAAAAAAGGAATTGCCCTGCAAGCAGACCCAACGTTGGTCTATGCGGTGGGAGACTTCTCACTAAAGCGGGTATTGAATGAACATAAGCAGGTGGATTCTCCCTGGAATACCTATATGTATCCCGGACTTCCTCCCGGACCGATCAATCTGCCTGAAATAAATTCCATCGATGCCGTACTTAATTTTTATCCCAGCGATTACTACTACATGTGCGCGAAGGAAGATTTTTCGGGGTATCATAACTTCACAAACAGTTACCAGGATCATATGAACAACGCGATCCGGTATCAGCGGGCGTTAACAGCAGAGCAGCGCAAAGCGTTGCTAAACAAAAGGTAAATATGTATCAGTCGGAAACCAGTATTCGGGTACGTTACGGTGAGACCGACCAGATGGGTTATGTATACTACGGCTTTTACGCCATGTATTATGAGGTCGCACGGGTTGAAAGCCTGCGGCAGCTGGGGTTGACCTACAAGGAAATTGAAGCAATGGGAATTATCATGCCCGTGCTCGAAAATAAATCTAAATTTATCGCGCCCGGCCGGTATGACGAACAACTCAGGATCGTGACAACGCTCCGGGAAAAGCCGGGTGTACGTATTCGTTTCGAGTACGAGATCTTCAATGAGGAAAATAAACTCATCCACCAGGGAGAAACCCTGTTAGTGTTTGTTGACAAAGCCACGAATAAACCCTGCAGGCCACCGGATGCCATGCAGAAAGTACTGGAGCCATTTTTTCAATGAAGTATTCGCATAAACGTCTGATACTGCAATGGAGCCCGGGAAGGATCGTTATTTCCTGGTTGAAAAAGGTTCGCTTCAGCAGCCTGGAAAATGTTTCGCTTTACAAGATCCTGCGAATATTCCTGAATAACCTCATGGACGACGAAATCCTGGACAGGGCAAACGGCGTCGCATTCAATTTTATCCTGGCGATCTTCCCGGCGATTATATTTCTCTTTACGCTTATACCGTACGTTACAGTCTTCTTTCCGGAGATCAACACGGAGAGTATTATGCAACTCCTTGGAGACCAGATCCCCGCAAGTATGTACGAGGTGATGTCCAGTACACTCACCGATATCATCAGTATCCAGCGTGGCGGACTTCTCTCTTTCGGTTTTATTTTTTCCCTGTATTTGTCGACAAACGGAATGATGGCTTTGATGCGCGCTTTTAATGCCTGCTATCGAACAACTGAAAACCGGGGTGCTATTAAAACACGGCTTATCGCCACCGGCCTGACAATCAACATGGCTATCGCACTCTTTCTGGCCGTGATTCTCCTGGTTGTCGGGCAGCTAGCCCTCGAATACGTGCTGAATAACTTGCCTGAATTTGATTGGCTGGATATGAGCTCATTTAACGTATTTCTCCTGTTCGTGCTCCGGTTCCTCGCCTTGTTCATTGCGTTTTTCCTGGCTATCTCGTTCGTATATTATTTCGGACCGGCGATACATTACAACTGGCGTTTTTTTTCAGTGGGATCTGTATTGGCCACGTTATTCAGCCTGGCAGTGTCCTACGGTTTCTCCTTTTACATCACCAACTTCGGAACGTATAACAAGGTGTACGGGTCCATCGGCGCTCTCATCGCTCTTATGGTTCTTATTCAACTGATTACTATTGTACTGCTGGTTGGCTACGAAGTGAATACCAGTATCCATGATGCGATCCGGAAGCAGGCGCTCTGGAACAGCCGGATGCACCGTACAAAGAAAAACTAGCGGTACCTAGAACCTGACCCTGATCTCGTCCTTGTAGTTTACCGGCACACTGATCGGAATTCCACGGTAGGTAAGCTTCAATACTCCCTCGTACCGGACCTCAAAACGTTTGCCCCCGATTACACCCAGTAACGTATCCATAAAACCCAGTTCCTTCATGGAAAGCTTAACCTCCAGGGGAACCGTGAATTCATTTTTTGGAGGTATTATGGTCTTTAATTGCTGATTTATTGTCGCCGATTTTTTCCCGTTAACAAAAATGTCCACGTTGATCTTACGGAGTTTCCCCCTCATGTTATTGGGGTTGTAAAAAACCGCATTGGCTTTAAGCATGGGTTCGGTGGAAGCGTCCACGAGGACATCCCGTATCTGCCTCAGCACAATATCTTCATCGGGACGGTTGCAGCTATAGAAAAAAAAGGGAACGAACAGCAGTATAACCGGTGTGAGTTTCCACCCCGGGAATAATTTTCGCTGAAGATCCCCAGGCACTGTTTTTCCGGTATTCATAATTTTCATCTTCTGGTAAGTATAGACATTCTATTTCTAAATTTGTTACATGAACAATACCACCTTTGATATCATCGCCGATGGATTGGCCGAAAAAGGGTATGCGGTGGTCGACGGTTTCCTCACCGCCTCCGAAGTGTCAGACATCCTCGCCCACGAGACCTTCCGGCAGGGAACCACCACATTAAAACGGGCAGGGATCGGGAAAAGTCAAAGCCTTCAGGTCAATGAATCGATACGGGGGGACTATATTCAATGGATGGACAAAAAAACCGCCCCGACGCCGGCGAAAGTATACCTGGACCGACTCGATGCCCTGATTGCGTTCTTGAATCCGGCGCTATACCTGAGCCTGAAAGACGTTGAGGTCCATTTTACGATTTATCCGGTAGGATCATTTTACAAACGTCACCTCGACCGGTTTAAGACGGACGATCATAGAATCCTGTCGGTCATTTGTTATTTGAATGAGCAGTGGACCGATGCGGATGGCGGACAACTGCGAATGCATTTGCCCGACTCAATGGAAGATTTTTTACCGCTCGGTGGGAGGTTGATCTGCTTCAGAAGTGACCGGATCGAGCATGAAGTATTACCCGCACGCCGCGAACGATTGAGCCTGACCGGATGGATGCTGGATCGCCCCCTCGACGTCCCCATCTGAACCCATTGACAGCTAATTTATTTCACCGCGGCCGGGAACAGTAAACCTCGGATAGGGAAAAGCTTGTAAATTGCTGCCGTTTTTAAAACATACAATTCACACTTCTCATGAAGAAATATTTCCTGAAGTTGTATCAATACAACGAGTGGGCTAATAAACGGGTCGTAAACGGCTTGACCCGGCAGAACATCGGCGACGAAAAGATACTGAGTATCATGGGCCATATCGTGGCAGCACAATTCCTGTGGCTGCACCGTATCAAAGGCTTGCCACCCGCGGACGTAAAATTGTGGGGAGATTATTCCCTGCCTCAGTTGATTCAAATGGCTGACGACGCCGGACGTCTCTGGCTGGAATTTGTTGAACAAACCGAAGATTTCAACCGCGAGCTGACCTATTACAATTACGTTGGCGACCCGTATGTGAATAATGTGGAGATGATCATGATCCACCTGGTGAACCACTGCAGCTATCACCGGGCCCAGGTGGCCCTGCTCCTGCGTCAGAAGGGCTTTGAACCGATAAATACCGACTTCATCACATACGACAGGGTCATTACCGGCCAGTGGAAAGATTAACAACAAGGTAACGCAGGCTTGTTCAAAATTTCTGCAATTATTAAGACCTTTGAGAACAACATTCTGACCGTGGTGTCGTATTAGATGCATCGTTCGGGTGCGCCGTCTGTGGTGCGCCAAGACCAACAAAGAAATCATACATCGTGGGTAAACGCCGGAATCCCGTACGGGACGAATGGCAAAATCTGTGAAAAATGAAAAATATTCTGGCCGTTGTCGTTAACTATGGAACCGAACAACTTGGTTACCTCCGGCAGGTGGTCGATGCTTTAAAGGCTATCGATAAATTCAGGATAACCGTTGTGGTCAATTCAAACCTGCCCCTCGACGATATCCCTGGTATAGACCGGGTAAACGTTATTGACCGCTATGACAATTGGTTAGACGTGACCAGTGTTCCGTTCAGACTCGGCCTCCATACCTGGTGGAATGGAAAAGTTCACGACTACAACCTTCTGCCTATGACCTGCCGGAAGGTGATCGACGACGAATCCGGAAATTTCGACTATTTCATTTACACGGAAAATGACCACCTGTGGCTTGAACATCACATTGAAAAATTCATCGAGTACGAAAATATGCTGCCTGAAAACAGGATAGCGGGACTAATTCAATATGAGCAGGATCAGAACGGGAAATATTTTCCGGCGTATCATGGTCGTTATGACTGGGACTATCGTTCCGTAGAGGAATACGGAGGTAAGATATTTGGCCATTTCACCAACCTGCACCAGGCTTCCTTTATGATTTCCAGGACCCAGCTGGCGAGGATCAGGGAGCAACACGATTTCACCAACTTCTTTTCAAACGACCGTTACAGGATAAAGTGCAAAGTGAATACCGACATCTACCAGTATTGCGGCATGAAAAAAGTTATCTGTGTATCCGAATTTGAAGATAACCTTATCCATCATTTGCCAAATATCTACATCGGAGGAACCCAGGGACGCGATAAACTGGGATCTAACGCAAACCGGATGTATCACGCCTTGCGCACCATGTTGCCCGATAAAAAACGGGTTTTGTTGAAAGAGCCGGGTTCACGCGTCGGTGTCCGCGAAGTTTATTAACGGAACCGGGCAAACCACATCCTGCACCGAAGAAAAACCGGACTATTCACAACGATGTGGCTGGTACAGAACCGTCCGGACTATTGGTCCATTTTTAGACTCAAGCGTGGAAATAACAAGGCTCATTCCCAGACCACAGACCCTTCCTGGCTATACCAGTTCGGGTAGTTAGGCAGGTGGATTTTTTCGACTTCGTTGCGCTTAACCTTCAGGCTGGGGGTCATAAGTCCGTTTTCAATAGTCCATTCTTCCTCCAGAACAACGGCTTTTTCGATCCTTTCAAACGGCTCCAGCAGCGGATTGATTTCCGCCAGCGATTTTGACAGGCTTTCAATAATTCCGGGTCTCCCTTTTGCCTTACCTGCAGGAGAGAGTATGACCAGCGCGATCGGCTGTGGAATCCCCATACCCACAACGCATGCCAGTTCGATATCCGTGTTGTGAAGCAGTCTCATTTCTATAGGTGCCGGGGAAATGTATTTTCCCTTATCTGTTTTGAATTGATCTTTCAAACGTCCGGTTATTTTCAGAAATCCTTCCGCATCCACTTCACCGAGATCACCTGTTTTCAGATAGCCATCTTCATCGAAGGTTGCAGCTGTCATCTCCGGTTCCTTGTAGTAGCCCTTCAGGTTCCCTTCACTCTTCAGCCGTATCTCACCTTCCTCCGTAATTTTCACCTGTAACCCGCTCAGCCTTTTTCCTACCGTTCCCAACTTGTTCGCGCCATGACGGTTGAAATGGGCGTATAAACTGTCCTCCGTCATGCCATACGCCTGAAAAATCGTGACACCGATTTTTTCGAACCACTTCAGCATTTCAACAGAAATGGGAGCAGCTCCGCTGTATATATGAGTGGCTTTCAGCAGGCCAAGTTTTTTCCGGATACTTTTTTTCACGATACCTCCGATCACCGGTAATGAAATCAGGCGGTCAAGCTTACGTTGCGGCAATTTTTCGAGGATCTTCTCGCGGAACTTTGACCATATCCTGGGTACCGCGAAGAAAAGATCGGGTTGGGTATCAGCAAGATTTCTGCTGAAGGATTCGAGGCTTTCCGAAAAGGAAAATTGTGCTCCCGTATACAATCCGACCATCTCGATCCCCACACGTTCGGCAATGTGACTCAGCGGAAGGTAGGAGAACAATTTTGGGTGCGCAGGGATTTTCAGTTCTTTGATCGCCAGCTGCGCGACTGTCCCGAAGTTGCCTGCGGAATGCATAACGCCCTTTGATTTCCCCGTTGTCCCGGATGTATAAATGATCGTCAGAATTTCTTCCGCTTGCCAGGAGTAGATCTCTTTTATCGGTTCGCCCGTGAGCATCTTATCCCAGTCCTGATCTTCGGAAACGCCGTAAAATGGTATCCCGATTTTAGTGATGCCGACGGGCAGGGATGGTCTCAGCGTTTTGTAGTCATCCAGTTTGCCGATAAAAACTGCCCGGGATTCCGAATGGTCAAGGATTTGGTTGATCGAATCGGGCGTGAGTGTGGCGTAAATAGGCACGGACTTGTATCCGCACATCATGATCGCCAGGTCGGCCATGATCCAGTGCGCACAATTTTTTGACAGGATGGCGATGTGGCTCCCCGGAGGCAGACCCAGACGAAATAACCCACCGGCCACCCGCCTGATCTCGTTTCCCGCCTGGGCATAGGTCCAGGTCTTCCACTGGCCGGAAGCGGGTTGACGCAAAAAAATAAGATGGGGAGCGTGTTTCTCCCAGTAAATGAATTGTTCAATCGGGCTCATCGTGGCTCAGGTTATATCGGTAGTTCAATAATCATTCTTCGTTCCCTTCCGGTAAAAGGGGTCTGAAAACGAAAAAAATCAACTTTCAGCCCTTCGTGTAAACGTTTTGTCAACTTGATCGGGAGCCCTGTAAACCTCGGATAACCGATAATACACAGGCCCGCGGCAACCGGGTTTTGTGTCCGGCCGTTTGCTCAGCCAAGCTTGAAACGACCCGGGTTATCCAAAAAATAATGTTAAACTAAAAACTAATGTATTATGAAAAAAACTTCCCTCTCTGTTAAAAGTGTTACAACGAGGTTAACCTCAGTTGATTCCTTTTCCCCCTTCGTTGTTGGTATTTTACTTTTTGTGACGGCCCTGATCCTCAGTAGTTGCAAGGATGATGATGAAGATTTTTCGGCGGACATCGCAAAAGTGACAGGTACCTATTCCGTAACCGATACGGACGAGGGCGACGATGTTGAGAACTACAGTGTCACGATTACCAAATCGGGGAATGGTGTCGAAATAAGCAATTTCGGAGACATCATGTACGTTCCCGTGAAGGCGACGGTGAAGGGTAATAGCCTTACTATTCCTTCACAGACATTTAAAGGAACATCGATGACCATCAAAATCTATGGTCAGGGAACGCTGAATGGAAATGTTCTTTCGTTTGACTATACGATCGAAACCAACGACGATTATTTCCTGGAGCATTCCTGCGTAGCCACAAAACAACTTTAAGAAGCAGATCGTTTCTGACTCGGAGAGCGTAACATGCAAGTGTTGCGCTCTTTTTTTGCGGTTGTTGCCGTTGCCGGGATGTATGGTTAAAATTCCAGGCTTTTCGAAAAGAAGATTGGATTCTTTTCTAATTGTGCGATACTTTGCAGCATGAGTAAACCCGCTAAAAAACTTTTCCTTCTGGACGCCTATGCCTTGATTTACCGGGCGCATTTCGCATTTACAAAAACCCCCAGAATAAACTCCAAGGGCATAAACACTTCAGTGCCATTCGGTTTTACAAATACGCTGCTGGAAGTTTTACAAAAACAAAAGCCGACACACATTGCCATCGCCTTTGATACGGCAGCAAAAACCTTTCGCGACGAGATCTTCAAGGAATACAAAGCCACACGTCAGGAAACGCCGGAAGATATACGGTCGGGAATACCCATCGTGAAAGACATCATCCGCGGTTTTAACATACCCATTGTCGAAATGGATGGCTATGAAGCCGATGATATTATCGGTACGCTGGCCGCGCAGGCCTGTACCAAGGGGTTTGAAGTTTTTATGATGACACCCGACAAGGACTTCGGTCAGCTTGTCACGGATTGTGTATTCCTTTACAAACCGGCCTACATGGGAAATGCCGTCGATGTGTTGGGGCCGAAAGAAGTTTGCGAGAAGTGGGATATCGAGAACGTAAGCCAGGTGCGGGATATGCTGGGATTACAGGGTGATACGTCGGATAATATCCCGGGAATCCCAGGCTTCGGGCCGAAGACGGCAGCCGTGCTGCTGAAACAATACGGCACGGTCGAAAATATCGTTGCACATGCGGCGGATTTGAAGGGCAAGCAAAAAGAACTGGTAACTCAGTTTGGAGAACAGGCTATCCTGTCCAAAAAACTGGCGACGATCATTACAGATGTTCCGGTGGCATTCGACGAGAACGCACTGGCCTACTCGGGACCCGACGTGGAGGCGCTCAAACCGATTTTTAATGAGCTTGAATTTAAGGCGATCGCCGCCCGTGCGTTTAGCGAAGGATCTGTCGCTGAACCTGTACGGCAGGCACCTCAAAGTGCTCAACTGTCGATGTTTGGCCAGGCATCTGTCCCGGAAATAGCGGACGACGGCGGCGAAAAGAAAACATTCGGGTCCATACCCGTTCAGTACAGTTTAATTGAAAACCCCCACCAGGTTCAGGCCCTGATCGAAAAGTTGAGAGATCAGTCTGTAATCGCGATCGATACGTTTACCGACGAAGCCGCAAATTTCGATTTTCAACTGAGAGGTATGGCCCTTTCCTGTCGCGAAGGGGAAGCCTTTTACCTGCCGCTGGAAACAACGGTACGGGCACAGGAAACATTACGTGAATTGGCGGTGATCCTCGAGGACGAAAAGAGCATCAAGGTTGGATTCAATATAAAAGCGTCTGTTCTTGCATTGAAGAAATACAATGTGAGGGTGGCGGGTCAGTTGTACGATCCGATGCTGGCCCATTACCTCATCGAACCGGAAGCGTCGCATGACCTCGCTATCATGTGTTCACAATACCTGAATTATTCCCTGATCGCCGAGGGAAATCAAAACGACAAGGAAAGACTGTGTGAACGGGTGGATCAGGTTTTTCAGCTGCGGACAAAACTGCAGGCCGAACTGGAGAAGAGACGTCACACTAAACTGATGACTGAAACGGAGATGCCCCTGGTGACCGTGCTGGCGAATATGGAATATGAGGGCGTTAAAATCGATACGGCGGCGCTTTCGAAAATGTCTGACGAGCTCCGTGTAGAGAGTGAAAAAGTACAACAGGAAATTTTTCAACTCGCGGGCACTGAATTTAATATCGGCTCGCCCAAACAACTCGGTGAAGTCCTGTTCGACCGCCTGAAGCTTATTGAAAAACCGAAAAAGACAAAGACCGGGCAGTATGCGACAGGTGAAGATGTGCTCGCCGGCCTGGCGCTCAAGCACGATATCGGTAAAAAGATCCTCGACTTCCGGGAGTATGAAAAGTTGCGGTCCACTTACGTGGATGCGTTGCCGAAAATGATCAGCAAAACGGATGGAAGAGTTCATACCGATTACCGGCAAGCCTGGGCAGTTACGGGAAGGCTGAGTTCAAACAACCCGAACCTTCAGAATATTCCCATCCGGACAGAGAAAGGTAAACTCATTCGCAAAGCATTTATCGCGCGCAGCGATGAATTCCTGTTTATGTCCGCCGATTATTCGCAGATCGAACTGCGAATCGCCGCTTCTTTTGCCAGGGATGAGACCATGATCGAAGCGTTCCGCAACAAGCGGGATATCCACACCACGACCGCCGCAAAAGTATTCAAGGTGGATCTCGAGAAAGTCACCGGTGATATGAGAAGAAAGGCCAAGGAAGTCAACTTTGGTATCCTATACGGCAGTACAGCATTCGGGCTGTCGCAAAATTTGGGAATCGCCAGGACGGAAGCGGCTGAAATCATTCAGGCATATTTTACAGAGTTTGCCGCGATCAAGCGCTACATGGACGATGCGATCAATACCGCCCGTGAAAAAGAATATGTGGAGACGATATTGGGAAGGCGCCGGTACCTGCGGGACATCAATTCGCGGAACGTAACTACACGGGGATTTGCGGAAAGAAATGCGATCAATGCGCCCATCCAAGGAAGTGCAGCGGATATCATCAAGATTGCAATGGTACACATCAACCGATGGCTGGAGAAAGAAAAGCTGAAATCCAAAATGATCATGCAGGTTCACGATGAACTGGTATTTGATGTACACAAGGATGAAGTGGAGATCGTCAAGCCGAATGTCGTTAGCCTGATGAAACATGCCGTTAATCTTGAGGTGCCGATGGAGGTGGAGGTTGGAGTGGGGTTAAACTGGCTCGAGGCGCACTAGCAAAACTGCTGCGGGAACACATTTCATTCCTAATTGATTGCATCTTCGAAATGGATGATCTGTGGTTCCGTTGCCATGATCACCGAGATGATGTCGAAGCGGATATGACCATGCCAATCGGTTGCATAGATAAATTCCTCGGCGGCATCGAAAATCCTCTTGGCTTGCTGGGCATCTACGAATTCTTCCGGATGGCCGTAGTAAGCATAGGCTCTTGTTTTGACTTCAACAAAAATTGTCCAGTTTTCTTTCCGGGCGATAATATCGATCTCGCACTGCCGGTACCGGTAGTTACGGGCAACAATTTCGAACCCTTTTTTCTTCAAAAATTCCACGGCGAGATTTTCACCTCTGTTACCGGTTTGCATTTTATCGCTCACAACTATTGTCTTACCTTTGACTACCGAATTTACAAATATGTTCACAACCAAAAAATACATTGAGAACTTTACCCGTCAGCTTTCTGACGCCCTGAAGATCGGGCAATCGGTGGACCTTGAACGCCCCGGGAGTGACATCAGAAATATCGTGATCGCCGGCATGGGCGCGTCCGGTATCAGCGCCAACCTGGTGGAGTCGCTGACTTTCGGCAGGATTCCCATTCCGATCACAGTATCAAAAAGCTACAATATTCCACAGTTTGTGAGTCCGCATACATTGTTCATCGCCTGTTCATACAGCGGTGACGCGGAAGAAACTGTAGCTGCGCTCAATAAAGCGTTGCTGAAGCGGGCGCAGGTAATCGCCGTCGCTTCCGGCGGGAAACTCCTGGATATCTGTAAGGAATATAACCTGTATTACATCCAGTTACCCTCCGGTTCCGATAGCCCGCGCGCTATGCTGGCTTATCATATGAATGCGTTGCTTCACATCCTGTACCACACCAATCTTATCGGAGCGGCATTCATAAAAGAAACCGAGAACGCAATTGAGTTCCTCGATCGTGGCGAGAAAGGCATTCAGGCGGAAGCCGAGCTGATCGCAAAAAAATTAAAAGGTAAACTGCCCGTCATTTATTGCGACAACAGGCTGTACGCTATGGCCCTCCGTTTTCAGCAACAGCTGAATGAAAATTCAAAACAGATGGCCCACGTCAATACCTTTCCTGAAATGAATCACAATGAACTCATGGGATGGCGTTTCCCGGAAAACCTGATGCCCATGCTGCAACCGATCTACCTGTATTCCGACCATGACCACGAACGGGTCGAGAAAAGAATGGAGATCTGCCGCGATATTCTGGAAAAAAAGTCCAACCCGATCATCGATATTATCGGAGAAGGTGCATCACTTCTCGAACAATATTATTACCTGATCCACCTTACCGACTGGATCTCGTTTTACCTGGCCAAGGAAAACGGAATTGACCCCGACCCGGTAGAATCCGTGCTTCACGTACGAAAAGAACTTGAACGAATAAAATGAAATATTTGAAAAATCCGGATAAATAAACTTTAACATGAGCATATCCCGTCGTGAATTTATCAAAAGTGTTTCATCGGCCTCTCTGCTTGTTTTAGGAGGAGGAGTGTTCAAGCTTTCGGCACTTGAAGCTGCATCGCTGGGAAAAGCATCGTCCCTTCGGTTCATCGTGGCGTCAGACGGTCACTATGGACAACCGGATACAGAGTTTGACGCTTTTCAGGAGACGCTGATCAAACAGGTTTCCGGTTTTCACGCCGCAAATCCCCTGGATTTTTGTGTCATTAACGGAGATATCGTGCACGACAGGAAAGAACTGTTACCGCCGGCAAAAGCATGGCTGGATAAACTTCCCGTGCAGTACTTTGTCACGAAAGGAAACCATGACCAGGTGAGTGATGAACACTGGAAAGATATCTGGAAGATGCCGGTGAACCACGATGTGCGTATTAATGGTCATGCGATCCTGCTGGCTACAACATCAAACGAGAAAGGTGAATATCTGAGCCCCGATCTGGAATGGATGAAGTCCCGGCTGGATGCCCATAAGAAAGCCAAGAATATTTTCATTTTTATTCATATCCCTCAGGCCAAGTGGACCAAAAACGGAATTGAAACACCTGCTTTTTTTGAGCTGGTCGGAAAGTATAAAAACGTGCGATGTGTGTTTCATGGGCACGAACACGATCAGGACGGGGTGAAGATGGTGGGCACGGTACCCTACCTGTTTGATTCCCACGTTGGCGGAAGCTGGGGAACGTCTTACAGAGGTTTTCGTGTTGTAGAGCTGGTCAGGGATAATTCGATCCTGACCTATATCATGAACCCTACTGAAAAGATCAATCAAGCGTCCTTCTGATTTTGAACCCCGCCATCAATACAAAGACTACATTTACCAACCTCGGACTGATCGACTATAAGGAAGCCTGGGATTACCAGACGGCGCTGTTTGAAAAAATTCTTGCAGCAAAGACCGGCAACAGAACCCACCCGGAGCAGGCCCAACGCCTCACCGAGAACTTTTTGCTCTTCTGCCAGCATCCCCATGTCTATACATTGGGCAAGAGTGGAAAAGAGAGCAACCTCCTCATCAAGCCGGAAGATTTGCCATCTATCAAAGCCACGTATTATCACATCAACCGGGGTGGCGATATCACGTACCACGGTCCTGGCCAGCTTGTGGGTTATCCTGTTATAGACCTGGAAAATTTCTTTACCGATATCCACAAGTACATGCGCCTGATGGAGGAAGCCGTGATCCGGACGCTTGCGGATTTTGATGTAAGGGCCGGAAGGATAGCCGGTCTTACAGGAGTCTGGGTGGACCCTGAACACGACAGCGATGCAAGAAAAATCTGCGCGTTAGGGGTAAAAACCAGCCGCTGGGTGACGATGCATGGCTTCGCTTTAAATGTAAATACAGATCTCTCCTATTTTAACCATATTGTTCCTTGCGGCATTGCCGACAGGGCTGTAACTTCTCTTCAAAAGGAAGTCGGACATACTGTCGATATGAATATGGTCGAAAGAAAATTGAAGGACAATATAGCCGTACTATTCGGTATGAACTGGATCGAGTGATGTGGTCTGGAAAAGGTTATATGGCATTTTCTGTAATCGGGTTAATTTTCCTGGGGCTGTTTCTTTCGGACCTGGATCCAAAAGAAATTGCCGCACTGGGGGAAAAACAAAAAGGAGTATGTTGGGTGGGACAACCCAAAGAGATCACGGCCGCCGAGATCCAGGAAGTGAAACTACGCGGTGTTAACTGGATATCGCAAACACCGTTCGGCTGGCAACGTACGCCGGCTGACACGTTGATCGGGGTTGAAACTTCTTCACAAACTCCCTGGTGGGGTGAATCAGAAAAGGGAATAGCGATTACAACGGCACTCGCCCGTCAGCAGGGTATCAGAACGCTTTTAAAACCACATCTCTGGGTTCACGGCAGCTGGCCCGGTGAAATTGAAATGGCATCAGAGCGGGATTGGAAAGCATGGTTTAGTCAGTATGAGAATTTTATCATGTCTTATGCAAGGCTTGCCGATTCCGTGGGCATTGAAACTCTTTGCATTGGGACAGAGCTTCATAAAACCGTCAGACGAGAGGAGTGGAACACGATCATCAAAAAGATACGGACCGTTTATCGCGGCAAGCTTACCTATGCAGCAAATTTCAGCGGCGAATTTGAAGATGTTCCGTTTTGGAAAGACCTTGATTTTATCGGTATCCAGGCTTATTTCCCTCTCGCATCCGGCAATACACCGACTGTAAAAGAACTGATGGAGGGGTGGAGAGATCCGCTGAGGCGTATTGAGCGAATCCGGAAAAAATACGGGAAACCGGTGGTATTCACAGAACTGGGATACAGGAGCACAGCCGACGCCGCCCTTGAACCCTGGCGATGGCCCGGCAAGGAAGAAGAGATCTCCATGGCTACCCAATCAAATTGTTACGAGGCATTTTTTCAGGCAGCCTGGCCGCTCGACTTTGTTGAAGGTGTGTACTTCTGGAAATGGTATCCTCATGCGCCCAGGCATTCGACGGATGGAGATTTTACTCCGCAGGGGAAACCGGCGGAAGATGTCATGAAGAATTGGTTTACAAATTAGGAGAGACAGTTTATGATCAGCGATATTAAAATTCCGGAAGTGAAAAATGTTACCCTTGCCGTTGCGCGAAAAAAAAATGACGGCGGAAACGACGAATGGAAAGTGTACCTGATAAACAACAACGATTTTCCCATCGAAAACACCCTGGTCGCCAGCAAGGGATATGGGAAGAAAGATGGAGAAACGCAAAAAACCTCGATCCTTCGCCATTTCCTGGATACGATCTTGCCCAATAGCGCGACACTGATCGAGCCCATTGACCCGGCCCTGTTTCATCTTAATAATGAATATTGGGTGAGTTATTATATCGGGAAACAAATATTCGACAAGCGATTTGTTTTTGTACCGGACGCAATAAAGGAAGAGAATTTATCCTACATTAAGGAACTTGAAATGGAAGGGGTATTGCATTCATGAAATATTTTAAAGATGGAACGGAATCTTTATTTTAGTACTCAATACCCGATGTGATATGATACCAGAACTTCGCGACCTGCTGTTTCTCGATATTGAAACTGTCGCCAGCACCTACGATTACAATACCCTCGATGAACGGATGAAAGTACAGTGGTCGCGAAAGGCGAACTTCCTGAGACGGATACCGGACCATACCGACGAGAAAATTTATAACGAGCGGGCGGGTATTTATGCCGAGTTCGGAAAAATCGTTTGCATTGCCGTCGGGAAATTTATAGAGACAGAGTCAGGTGATCTTGTTTTAAAAACCAAAGCGTATTCCGGTGATGACGAAAAGGAATTGTTGGTGGAGTTCAAAAACATGATCGAAAAAATGGACCCTGCCACGTTAAAATTGTGTGCCCACAACGGCAAGGAATTCGACTACCCTTACTTGTGCAGGAGGATGTTGATCAATGGCGTGGTACTGCCGGCGACGCTGAACATCATGGGTAAGAAACCGTGGGATGTGATACACCTCGATACACTGGAAATGTGGAAGTTCGGGGACTACAAACATTATACATCCCTGGATCTCCTGGCCGCGATCTTTGATATCCCGACAAGCAAAAGCGATATCGACGGAAGTCAGGTAAATGGTGTCTACCACCTGGACCACGATCTCGCCAAGATAAGGGACTATTGCCTCCGCGACGTCGTCGTACTGGCGCATTTGTTCCTGAAACTCCGGACAATAAAGCTAACGAAGGAACTGGCTGTGATCGGAACGGAGTGAGCCGAGGGGGATCTCCTCAAGGGATGGTTGTCCGGGCTATTAAAAAGGTGGCTACTTTTTATTATCTTCGCCTCCAGTTATGAGGAGTGTTGCTGCATGCGATCAGGATTGCTGAAAAATAGTTTAACAGCCGCAGGACCAATACCAACAATTACTTCCTACCCTTTACAGACCGGGTTGATCCAGAAACCAGGCCTTCAAGACCAAGGAGTTAAAAGTGCATTTTTTAGGTGGCATCTACATTAGCCCATATCGTTAACAGGCACGTGGTAAACAGCCTTTCAAAAATATTTAATCAACCATATGATCCGCACAGGAACAAGCAATCGTGCTGATCTGTCAAAAACATTTAAAATGAGTAAAAAGAAAAAACCAAAGGATAAAAATAAAGGTGACAAACGAAGTCTCCTTAAGTCGGCGATCCTTTCCTTGCTGGAAGACGGCACGGGAAAAAGCTACGCCTTCAAACAAATTGTCAAGAAATTAAGCCTCAAGAAAAAGGACGATGTAAAGATCGCCGGTCAGATTGTTGACGACCTTCAGGAAGAAGGCAGGATCCAGCAGTCGGACAACGGCAGCTTCGCGAGCAACAGAAAACAGGAGGAGCTGACAGGCATCGTGGATCATGTGAGTTCACGGTTTGCCTACATCAAACTGGGCAATGAACAGGACGATATATACGTCAAGGGCAGGGACCTGGGTTCGGCTGTTGACGGTGATACAGTTTCGATCGTAATCTTCCCGACACGCCACGGCGAACACCAGGAGGGCAAAGTAACGGGAATCATCAAACGCAACCGGACCCGCTTTGTGGGTAAGGCTGAGTTGTCCAAGAATTTCGCATTCGTGGTACCGGACTACAGGAAAATGCACACCGACTTTTTTGTGTACCCCGAAAACATCAATGGCGCCAAGACGGGAGACAAGGTCATCATCGAGGTGACTTCCTGGTCGCAGGACGATAAGAAGCCTGAAGCAAAAATTGTCGAAGTACTGGGGAAAGCCGGGGAAAATGAAGCGGAGATCCATTCGATTATGGCGGAGTTCGATCTTCCTTTCCGGTTTCCGGAGAGAGTAATCGATGAATCTAAAAAAATAGCCGAGGATATCTCGCGCGAGGAAATTAAAAAGCGATGGGATTTTCGCGACGTCACGACCTTTACGATCGACCCTGAAGATGCCAAGGATTTTGATGATGCCATCTCATTCCGGAAACTGGAGAACGGAAATTATGAAGTAGGTGTGCACATCGCCGACGTGACACATTATGTGCTGCCCGGCTCGATACTGGATCAGGAAGCTTATAACCGGGCAACCTCGGTGTACCTGGTAGACCGGACCATACCGATGCTTCCGGAAAGGCTTTCAAACGAGTTGTGTTCACTGCGGCCTCACGAAGACAAGCTCACATTCGCCGCCGTTTTTGAAATCGACGATAAAACGAAGATCAGGAAAGAGTGGTTTGGCCGTACCATCATTCACTCCGATGTGCGCTTCAGTTATGAGGAAGCCCAGGTTATCCTGGAAAAAGGCAAAGGCGAACTCGCGGATGAGCTGAGAATTCTTAACGACATTGCCAAAAAGCTAAGAAAGGAAAGGTTCAAAAAAGGGGCTGTCAATTTTGAAACAACGGAAGTAAAATTCAAACTCGACGAAAAGGGCAAGCCGCTGGCGGTGATACCGAAAATCCGGAAGGACGCCCATAAACTGATCGAAGAATTTATGCTTCTGGCAAACAAACAGGTAGCGACCCATGTTTACAACCTGAAGAAAGGAAAAGAGAAAAATACGTTTGTCTACCGGATCCACGATTTCCCGGATCCTGAAAAGGTTAAGAACTTTTCGGTATTCGCGAGGCAGTTCGGACATAAGATGAACGTTGATGAAACATCGATATCAAGTTCACTTAACAAGCTGATGACGGAGATCGAAGGAAAGCCCGAACAGAATATCCTGGAGCAGCTGGCAATACGGACAATGGCGAAGGCGAAATATTCGACGGAGGTGAAGGGACACTTCGGGCTGGCATTCGAGCATTACTCTCATTTCACATCGCCCATCAGGCGTTATCCCGACATGATGGCGCACCGGATGCTGCAGCATTACCTCGACGAGGACAGCAGGCACCTGAACAAGAATGAGTATGAGGAAAAATGTGTGCATTCTTCCGAGCGGGAAAAACGCGCTGCCGATGCAGAGCGGGCATCCATTAAATACAAGCAGGTGGAGTTTATGGCTTCCGCGGAAAAACGGGTTTATGCGGGCCTTATTTCAGGTGTTACGGAGTGGGGAATTTACGTCGAAATCATTGAAACAAAATGCGAAGGTATGGTCCGGCTCGCCGATATGACTGATGACTTTTATGAATTTGACGAAAAGAACTACAGGATCACCGGCAGGAAGAACCGGAAGACCTATACGCTGGGCGACAGGATCAATGTATTGGTCAAGAAAACGGATATCGACAAACGGATGATCGACCTGGTCTTTGCAAAAGATATCCCCTCAACCGAAGAATAAGAACGGCAAATGTCATTATCCCTGAATCGTTATCAAGGCTGGATAGAAAAGGAAATAAGCAGGCATAAGTACGGCAACGAACCCGGCTCGCTTTATGAACCGATTCGTTACCTCATGGGTCTCGGTGGTAAGCGATTGCGACCGATGCTGACGATGCTTTCGTATGAGCTTTTTAAGACCAACCCCCGGACGATTGTCACCTGTGCCATCGCGGTGGAGGCCTTTCACAACTTTACGCTGATGCACGACGACATCATGGATAAGGCGCCGATCCGAAGGGGGAAACCGACGGTGCATAAAAAATGGAACGTTAACACCGCTATTCTTTCAGGCGATGCCATGCTGATCAAGGTCTACGATCTGTTATTAACCGTCGAGGCCTCCAAACTCACCCGGGTATTGCGCGCGTTCAACAAATGCGCGACGGAAGTCTGCGAAGGGCAGCAGTGGGACATGCTGTTTGAAAACGAAAAAACGATAACAGAGGCGCAGTACATCAGGATGATCAAACTGAAGACCGCGGTTCTGCTGGGATTCAGCCTTGAATTGGGCGCTATCCTCGCCGATGCACCGGAACAGGATTGTATTGCGCTCCGTAAATTCGGAACGAATATCGGTATCGGGTTTCAGCTGAAAGATGACCTGCTGGATGCTTATGCCGACCCGAAAAAATTCGGAAAACAGGTAGGCGGCGATATCATTGCAAATAAGAAAACATTCCTCCTGATCAAAGCCATTGAAAAGGTCTCGGGAAAACAACAACGGGAACTGAATTACTGGTTGTCTGGAGGGAAGTTCAACAAAAAGGACAAGGTGGATGGCGTGAAGGCACTGTACAATTCGCTGGACATCCCCCGGCTGACTGAAAAAAAGATCAATGTCTATTTTGATAAAGGATTTGAAAGCCTTCAGGGGGTATCCTGCGATGAAAAAAAGAAGGAAAACCTGAGAGTGTTCACGGAATCGTTGATCGGCCGACAGTCGTAATCAACTTTCCCCTGTTCAGATCATTTATTTCCTTTCAGTTTTTTCTTCAGAAATTCGGCGGTATACCCTTTCCCTTTCTTTACCATTTCTTCGGCCGTACCTTCGAACATAATGGTACCGCCTCTTTTTTCCCCTCCTTCCGGTCCCAGGTCAATGATCCAGTCGGCGCATTTGATAACCTCCAGATTATGTTCGATGATGATCACCGTATGGCCTTCGTCCACCAGCGCGTTGACAGCCTTCAGAAGCTTCGAGATGTCGTGAAAGTGTAACCCGGTCGTTGGTTCATCGAAGATAAAAAGTAAGTTTCCTTCCGCCGAGTTCTTACCCAGGAACGACGCCAGCTTCACCCGTTGAGCTTCGCCTCCACTCAGCGAGTTCGAGGACTGGCCCAATTTCACGTATCCCAGGCCAACATCGTTCAGCGGAAGGATCTTGTCGTAGATGCTTTTCTTGTCTCTGAAAAAATCCAGGCTTTCTTCGACTGTCATATCCAGGATATCGGCGATGTTTTTCCCGTTGTGCTCGATCTCCAGAATTTCCTGCTTGAAGCGTTTGCCGTGGCAGCTTTCGCATTTGAGATAAATATCCGCCATGAACTGCATTTCCACTTTGATCTCCCCTTCTCCCTGGCAGGTTTCACACCGGCCTCCCTCTACGTTAAATGAAAAGTGGGATGGCTTGTAACCGCGCTGCTTGGAAAGTTGCTGGTCTGCGTATAACTGGCGGATTGCATCATACGCTTTTACATAACTGATCGGGTTGGATCGCGATGACTTCCCGATGGGATTCTGATCCACAAATTCAACCTGCGTTATCCTCGAATAATCACCTTCGAGCTTATCGTACTTGCCTGGTGTTTCGGACACGGAACCACTTAGTCGTCCGACGGCGGGATAAAGGATCTTTTTAATAAGTGTCGATTTACCGGAACCGCTTACACCGGTGACCACCGTTAAAACACCCAGGGGAAATTTTACGGTCAGGTTTTTCAGATTGTTTTCGCGGGCGCCGCATACGGTAATGGAGTCCTTCCATTTTCGCCGGGTAGCGGGTACTGATATTTCCTCGCGGCCGCTCAGGTAATCCGTTGTATGCGTTCTGATCTTCCCGTTCATGTCACTGATGGAACCCTGAAAGACCAATTCGCCTCCATGGCTGCCTGCATCAGGACCGATATCGATGATCTGATCGGCGGCGCGCATGATCTCTTCCTCGTGCTCCACAACGATCACCGTGTTACCCAGGTCCCGCAGCGATTTCAGGACACCAACCATCCGGTCCGTGTCTTTTGGATGAAGTCCGATGCTCGGTTCATCCAGTACATACATCGAGCCGACCAGCGCACTTCCCAATGAGGTAGCCAGCTTGATGCGCTGATACTCTCCTCCAGATAACGTGGACGTCAGCCGGTTCAGGGTCAAATAACCCAGTCCCACCTTATCCATGTACTCCAGGCGGGAACGGATTTCCGTCAGTATTCTTTCGGAAATTTTGATATCAAAGTCCGGAAGTTTGATCTTCCCGAAGAAGGCGAGCATATCTTCAATAGGCATCAGTACCAGGTCCGTGATGGAAACTCCGGCGATCTTTACATACTGTGCGTCTTTTCGTAGCCGTGTTCCTTTGCAGTCCGGACAATTCGTACGGCCGCGGTAACGCGAAAGCAGGACCCTGTACTGAATTTTATGGGTTTTTGACTCCAGGTATTTGAAGAAGTTATGAATCCCGTCAAAGTACGAATTGCCGTTCCACAATAACTCCTGCTGCTCTTTGGTAAGCTCGTTGTACGGCCTGTGAATAGGGAAATCGAATTTGATACCGTTCTTAAGCAAAGGCTTCTGCCATTCACCCATGGTCTCACTTCGCCACGGGGCTATTGCACCTTCGTAAACCGATAGCGATTTGTCCGGAATAACCAGGTCTTCGTCAATCCCCAACACCTTGCCAAAGCCTTCACAGGTCTGACAGGCGCCAAAGGGATTATTAAAACTGAAGAAGTTGATCGAAGGCTCCGTGAACTTCATACCGTCCAGCTCGAAGCGGTCGGAGAAGTGCAGTTTTCCATGACCCTCGGCATAGATAGTGCAGTCGCCTTCGCCCTCAAAAAAAGCAGTCTGTATGGAATCGGAGAGTCTGAATGTTGTGTCTTCGTCTTCCGGGTTAACGGTTGTGCGGTCAATGAGTACCTCGACCAGATCTTCCGTCTTCGGTTGCTTTTTTTTCTTTCCGCTCTCCGCTTCGGCGGCAATTAACTCTTCTATGAACCGGATCTCTCCGTTCATCAGGATACGCGCAAATCCCTTGCTGAGGAGCAGGTTAAGTTCGTCGGTAAGCTTTCGACCCTTTTTTACATGGACGGGGCAGGCGACCATGAGTCGGGTCTGAGCGGGCAGCTTTTGAATGGAATCCACAACCGAGGTCACGGTATCTCTTTTTACTTCCCTGCCGCTTACCGGTGAATACGTCTTCCCGATGCGGGCGAACAGTAATTTGAGGTAGTCATAGATTTCCGTGGTCGTTCCTACGGTGGAACGCGGATTCCGGGTATTTACTTTTTGTTCGATGGCAATAGCCGGTGAGACACCCCGTATATAATCGACCTCCGGTTTTTCCATACGACCCAGAAATTGCCGGGCGTAGGAACTGAGGCTTTCCACGTACATCCGCTGACCTTCCGCAAAGAGTGTATCGAATGCCAGTGAAGACTTACCGGAACCCGAAAGTCCGGTGATGACGACAAGCCGGTTACGGGGGATAGCTACACTTAAGTTCTTAAGGTTGTTAACCCTTGCGCGTTTGATGATGATGAATTCTTTGGGATCGAGGTCATCCAGCAATATATCGTTTGGTATCGATGTGGTCTTGGTCACGGAATGGGGGAATTAAAAATTCAAAGTAAGTGAATTGATCCTGACAAAAACTGTCAACACGGTGGCGGGTGACAAATAAGCGATAAAAAGATATGACTTATCTGAAGTTTACCGGCATAAGAGAGGTGTTTATCATTTTTTGCTAAAGGATCGGAGTAAAACAAAAACACCATCCGCTCAGATGGTGTTCAGTGTTTGAAAATTAAAGTTTTTTAGTTGTCAAAGTCAGGATCGTAGCTGGCTTCCCGGCCCTTGCGGCCGCCGCCCTCGTCATCATAGTCGCTATCGGTCTCCTCATCGCCCTCACTGCCGGCATTGTCAAAACTGTCGGCTGCTTCAAATCCGTCGTCTTTATCAAATTCGGTTTCGGGTTTTGATTCCACATCGTATTCTCCGTCGCTGTTTTTTGTGACAGGAACTTTCACCAGGTATGTAGCATCTTCTGTTTCCAGCGGAAACACAAATATCGGCTCGCGTTTTGCATTGGTGATGCGGGTGATACTGCTTTCATATCCATTTGGATACTGATTATGAAGCAGTTCCAGCAAATCTCCTGAAAGATTTTCAAGGCTTTTAATAACTTTTTTCTTACTGATTGCCATACTATATTATGATGCACGCTATTAGCGAGCAAATACCTAAAGAAATTATAAGAGAGGCAAGATTTTTTTCAAAATTTTTTGTGGTTTTTCAAAAGTTTTCTATCTTTTCCAACCAATTTGTTCCACTAACCCCATACAATATCGAAAGAGACTTCTACGTTACCTAAATGTGAGACAGAATGATTGACAGCAGATTAAGTGACAGCCAACTCGTGTCGCTATATCAAACCGGTAACCAAGAAGCTTTCGAAATGCTCCTACACCGACACAAATCCAGGATTTATACGGCTATATACCTGATCGTCAAGGACAGATATACAGCAGAAGATCTCTTACAGGAGACCTTTGTAAAGGCTATCAATACCATTCGTGGTGGCCGCTACAATGAGGAGGGTAAGTTTTTACCCTGGATCAGTCGGATTGCCCACAACCTTGCGATAGACAATTTCAGGAAAAACAAGCGTTATCCTGAGGTCGTCCTCGAAGACGGGAGCAGACTTTTTAATTCCATGGAATTTGCGGAGGAGTCGATCGAAGACAAGCAGATTTTCAGAGATACGCGAACGAAACTCAGAGATTATATTAAGGAATTGCCGGTAGAGCAAAAACAGGTCCTCATTATGAGGCATTACCTGCAAATGAGTTTCCAGGAGATTGCGGAACGCACGGGGGTGAGCATTAATACGGCTTTGGGCAGAATGCGGTACGCACTCATCAACCTGCGTAAACGAATGGTGAAACACAGAGCCTATGATAAAAACTTTTACTCAAACGGACTTGATCAGGTATTTATACCAAGAGACTACGGAGAAGGAGACGAGGGAGATTGATAATGCCCTGATCTGCGACAGTGAGTTGCAAGCCCTTTATGCTGAACTTTGCGCCGTGAAAAAAAACATGGACGCCGCTCAGCTGGAACCATCTCCCATTTCGATACTCAACATACTGAGTTACGCAAAGAGTCAGCTGGAACAACGTTCATAGCCAACGACTGCACATTGTAAAACCCGGCCACTACCGGCGGGTTTTACAATTCTTTGATATTCACTTTACGCCACCGTACTTTTACCCCACCACCATCATGTATCTGGAGTGAAATTTTACCCGTGGCAGCTCCGATCTTTTCGTCCTCCAGTTCTATCATCTGCTCACCATTTAGCCAGGTCGTTACCTTATTTCCATTCATCTTAACGACCATTGTGTTCCACTTTCCTTCTTTCAGGAATTTTTCCTTAGCCGCGTCCGGCTTGATCAGCCATCCTCTGCCGTAAGATTCATAAATACCACCCGTGCTCTTGTTCAGGGGCGCAACTTCCGCCTGCCAGCCGCTGATCTTCGTTCCTTCTATGGAACTATGAAAAAATACACCACTATTGCCGTTAGACTCTTGTTTGAATTCAACGGTCAATTCGAAATTTTTATAGTCCTTATCCGACACCAGGTAACCATATTGCTTGTCCGGTCCGCTCTCGCAGATCAGCTCTCCCTTCTCCACATACCATTTTTCTGTTCCATGAACCGTCCAGCCGGTAAGGTCTTTTCCGTTAAAGAGCTTTTCCTGCGCAAATGAAGTGTTGAGAATGGCGGAAAGAATGAGGAAGGCAAGTATTTTCTTTGTCATGTCGATTTTTCGTTTGGCCTGAAACTACAAATCAAAAGCCATTTATAAAACCTAATTCAGACTGTTACAGGGAGGATATTGATCAACGGTTCTTTTGCGGCTTAAGAAACTTCCGGTTTACCCCGATGAGGGCGACGTTCCAGTCTAAAAAGTGGCAAAAATCCCCGGCAGCCGGGTTGCCGGCGATGAACAATCCTTTTCTTTGCAGGGTGAAAGTAATGATCCTTCATCAGCACTTCAATTTGCCCCATGAAGGCGGGCCTCTGCGCTCCTATTTTCTGGCAAAAGCACTTGTTACGGGTGGTCTGACCCCTGTGGTTATTACGTCGAGAAGTGAAGAACGGTACCGCTCGGAAATTTATGAAGGCATCGAGATCCATTACCTTCCCGTCGCTTACAATAACCGGTTCGGTTTCCGGGAACGCAGTGTTTCATTTCTTCGGTACGTATGGAAAGCGATTCGGCTGGCGGGAAAACTCCGGGATGTAAAAGTCTGCTACGCGATTTCAGTCCCGTTAACGGTAGGCTTGGCTGCGCAAAGTATCAGACTGCGCTATAAGATACCCTACATTTTTGAGGTCGGGGACCTGTGGCCCGAAGCACCTATTCAAATGGGCTTTGTCAGGAATTACTTTTTCAAGCGGATGTTGTTTGCCCTGGAAAAATCAATTTACAACTCGGCCCTCTCTATTGTCGCCCTTTCTCCTCCGATCCGGTCCGCGATCGAGAGCAAGGTTCCTGGAAAAAAAGTCTACATGATCCCGAATATGGCGGATACAGAATTTTTTAAGCCGGAAGAAAAAGACGGAGAGCTGGAAGTAAAATATAACGTGGGAGAGAAATTTGTAGTCTCCTATATCGGTGCCGTTGGGCTGGCAAATGGATTGGAATTCTTTGTCGATTGCGCACGGGCAAGCCAGGTAGCCGGGATACCGGTTCATTTTCTTCTTTGCGGCGATGGTGCCATGGTGGATCCACTACAGGAAAAACTTAGACGGGACAACATCTCAAATCTCACCTTCATTTCCTTTCAGAACCGCGCCGGCGTGCGGGAGATTATGAATGTCAGCGACGCGATTTTTGTCTGTTACAAAACGATTCCCGTCCTGGAGACCGGATCCCCCAACAAATATTTCGACGGATTGGCGGCGGGGAAACTGATCGTCATCAACTTCGGCGGGTGGATCGCGAAGGAAATCATGGAAAACAGGTGCGGAGTCAGTGTCGACCCGGCCGACCCTGATGACTTCATCATAAAAGTACAGCCTTTCCTGCAACAGCCGGAGTTGTTACACGAATACCAGCGGGCGAGCCGCAATCTGGCTTTGTCCCGTTACTCCCGTGACATGCTGGGCGAGACCTATCGCGGGATTTTTAATACACCCGCCAACGACCGTTAGACGATCTCTTTGTTGAATATTTTCCCTGTCTTTTTGTTTTTCAGGATCAACTTCTTCACGCCATAGTGCGTGACCTCCTCTTTAACGAGGTAGTGATCGGCATCGTAATCCGTTAGATGCTGGTCTTTCGATAGCCCCGTTTTTCCACGCCAGATGTCAAGTATCACGGGCTCCCACAGTTTGGTCCGGGACGATTTGTACGCAGCATCCAGTACGGCGTTCACAACATATCCATCATAGAAGGTTTCCTTCGGCTGTGTCCCTTTCTCCAGGGCATTGAACATATCCATGAACATATGGTTATAACCCAGTTCATTCAGTTCATCACCAACGGGGAAAAGCCACCCGGAATCGCTTTCCGCTTTTTCAGCGAGATAGCCTGAGTTCTTTCCCGTTGTAAACATCTCGAAGCCGGTACGCAGAAAACTGTTTATCCAGATCGTTCCTTCTGTTCCCATTACTTCGTCACGAAGATCAAGGCCTCCCCGGAATGTCCAGCTCACTTCGAACTGGGCCATCGCACCGTTCTCATACCGGATCAGGGCGATTGCATGGTCCTCCGCGTCGATTGGCTTAACCTGGGTATCAGCCCAGCACATTACTTCAACCGGCAGAACGTCTTTCCCGATATAACTCCTCGTGATCTCCACGCAGTGACAACCGAGATCCAGGATACATCCCCCTCCGGCTTGCTCCAGGTCCCAGAACCAGTCGCTGTGCGGGCCAGGGTGAGTCTCACGGGACTTTGCCCACAGAATTCTTCCCAGCGCACCGCTCTTCACGCTCTCGAATGCTTTGAGAAATTTTGGTGTATATACAAGATCTTCGAGGTAGCCATTAAAAATTCCGGCCTTTTCGACCGCATCTAACATACGCTTCGCTTCGGCCGCATTTCGGCCCAGCGGTTTTGTCGTGATCACAGCCTTTTTGTGTTTGCAACACAACATTACCGCTTCTTCGTGCAGGTTATTGGGAAGGGCTATACAGACTACATCCACTTCCGGCCGGTTGATCGCCGCTTCCATATCCGTTGTGGAAAAGGCAACTGTATAGTCGTGGGCAAAACGTGAAGCGCTCTCGGGTTTCCGCGAGTATATACTCACAATTTTGTCTTTACTTCTGTAGCCGTGTAAGGAGTCGGCGTAAAACCTTCCGATAAAGCCGGATCCCAGCATCGAGATATTCATGGCGCGTTGATTTAAGGATAGTTTTATTTTAAGCTTGTTTGATCTCTTTCTCTTCCTTGAAAAAGATCAGGAAATAGATCAGCACAAAGAGCGCGATACCGGCAGGGACAAACCAAATGTTTTTCCAGGCATAGGTATTATCGACCGTGTAATAATCGGCTACCCTGCCGAAGAACCAGGTTCCGATGAACATGCCCAGCCCATAGGTTGCAAATGTAAAGAGTCCCTGCGCGGCATTCTTGATCTTTGCTCCGGCTTTCTTTTCCGTGTACATATAGCCTGTGACAAAGAAAAAGTCATAACAAATTCCATGAAGGATGATACCGGCATAAAGCATCCATTCGTTCGAGTTAACATCGCCGTACGCGAAACAGATATAACGCAGCAGCCAGGCGATCATTCCGATGATGACCATGTTCTTCACGCCGATCCGGTTAAACAGGAAAGGGATAGCCAGGATGAACAGCGCCTCTGAAAACTGCCCCATTGTCATTTTACCGGCGGCATTTTCCATACCGGCCTGGTTTAGAAAAAGGTTGGCGAGTCCATAATAGAAGGACAGTGGAATACAAACCAATATGGCTGCGATAAAAAAGATCGCATAGGGGCGGTTGCGGAACAAAACAAAAGCCTCGGCTCCAATGGCGCTGGAAGCCTCCTGGCTTTTACCTTTCGGAGGTGTATGAGGTAAAAAAAGGCTGAAGAGACCCAGTGCCAGGGACGACATCGCTGCCATCTGAAAGGTGATCACGGACTTTTCAATTTCCAGGACGGAGATCATAATTCCCGCGATTATCCAGCCCACCGTTCCAAAAACCCGGATCCAGGGAAACTGTTTACCCGGATCACTCATCTGGTGGAATGCGATACTGTTTGAAAGGGCGATCGTGGGCATATAAAGCAGGGAATACAACAGGATCAGCCAGTAAAATATTTTATTATCGCCAACCTGTGTCGCATAGTAGAGAAGGCCAGCCCCTGCAATATGGAGGATTCCCATGATCCGCTGGGCGGCAAAAAATCTGTCGGCGATCATCCCGACGAAAAAGGGCGAGATCATGGTTGCGATAGCCAACGCATTATACGCCGCAGAAATCTGACCTCCGCTTGATCCGAGGTATTCCGCCATATATGAACTCATCGTGACGTACCACGCGCCCCAGATAAAATATTCCAGGAGCATCATGACTGAAAGCTTAGCGAAGATAATTGGTTTCATGGCGGATGTATTGTAAAGAAAGATACAGGGATAGAAGTGGTGATGAAAACCTCCTGCATAAAATATTTGAAACAGGCTCCCGAATTTCTCCATATCTTGGAGCCTTGGGGAAAATTGATTCCAAGACGATCACTTCCTCCACTAGAAAAGGACTGACGGATTTTTATGAACCTACCGGCGCTAAAGAAAAAGTTAATACGAAGGGCGGAAAATCTACTACGGAACATCTCTAAAGAAATTCCGTACAACGTACAGTATAAGCCGGCCGGTACCGTGAAATTGTCAGGCGCGAACGCCTCTATTGAATACATGGAACTGGGGCCATCGTACGATTCCATTCTCGACCTCAGTCCGGCATTCGTAAATCAATGCTCGCCGTACATGAAGCCGGTAATGAAATACCGTTTTCCCCCCGATTACATCGCCGTTATAAAGAACGGACGCGTATGTTCGTATGATCAGTCCAATATGGCTGTGATCTCAGACGAGAACAAAGTAATCGAAGAGCCTTCGTTCCAGTGGCAGAACGACCGGATGGCTCCCGTCCTGAACAATGCGGTCTTCTGGCAGCAGGGATTTTCCACTCCGAAAAAGTACTCCGGAATGGTTTTTAGCATGATGGCAGGTGGCGGCGCCATATATTATTATTACCACTGGATGCTGGATGCTATACCAAAATTGTATCTGTTAAAAAAAAGCGGACTGTTTGACCAGGTGGATTTTTTCCTCGTTCCGAATTACGAATTTCCCTATCAGAAGGAATTCCTGGATCACTTTGGGATCACGCCGGACAAGATCATTAACGGGAATGTGGAGCAGCACATTCAGGCCGATCAGCTCATCGTTTCATCTTACGTGCGGTGGGAAGACCACCACCCACTGTGGGCGTGTGAATTTTTAAGAAACAGTTTTGTACCCCAGGAACAACGAACGGCGCCCGACAAACTGATCTATATCGGAAGGGGTGATGCATCACGCAACAGGAAGATTACCAATGAAGCGGAACTTATCGAATTGTTGAAAGGGTACGGATTTGAAGCCCTCCTGCTGTCCGAAATTTCCCTGAAAGAAAAGGCCCGGCTTTTCAGTTCAGCAAAAGTTGTGGTGAGCGCACATGGCGCCGGACTTTCAAACCTTGCCTTCTGCACACCTGGTGCCCGGGTGCTGGAAATCTTCCCCGATAACTATGTGAGGCACGCGTACTATGATCTCAGTAACAAGTGCGGCCTGGAATATCACTATCTCCTTTGTCCCTCCACGGGAACAGCGGAAAACAGTTCCGATGGCCAGCGGATCGGTTTTACCGCCGACCTGACTGAAATCAAAAAGAGCGTCGACTCCCTTCTCCGGTAATCCCCCGTGCGGTGAACGGAAGTGTCCACTCCGCTACTATTTTGCGATCTGATACCCCGGTTAGATACTGTGGAAAATATTTCCCATCAAACTTGACTGAAGTAAAATTTTTTATTTTAACTTGGTAGAGTCTATAGTTTGCTTATGAATACGAATGCCTGGCTTCGCCGTCTCGTTGTCAAAACGAGCAAATACTCCGTGCTGTTTTTTGGATCACTGCCTGTCAACCGAAGGTATAAACCCGTAGGGGTAAAGAAACTGTTGCCGCAGAACGACAACAGCATCGAGTACCAGGAACTGACTCCGCCTTATGTTTCCACCCTGGAACTAAGTCCGAAATTTGTCGACGACTGTTCACCCTTTAGCAAACCGGAAATGTCTGTACAAATGCCCGGTGATTATGTCGTGACGATAAAGAACGGACGGATCTGCTGTTACAACGAAAGCAATACGGCTGTCATTACGAAGGACAATTATCTGATTGACGACCTCTCTTTTCAATGGGATAGCGAAGGTGAAAAAATGGCCGAAGCGAAGAACAATAAAGTATTCCAGCTGAAAGGATTTACATGGCCGAAAAAGTATAAAGGGACCGTGTTCAGTCTGATGGGTGGCGGCGGTGCGAAATATTACTATTACCATTGGCTGATCGACGCAGTAGCGAGACTCGGATTGTTGAAGCGAAGCGGTCGGTTCGAGGAGGTGGATTATTTCCTTGTGCCCAACTACAACAACAGATACCAGAAGGAAACCCTCGCTCATTTCGGAATAAGTGAGGACAAAATTATCGACGAGGAACTCGTACATCATATCGAAGCGGATCGCCTGATCGTTACCTCCTACACAGAGATAAAATTCCACCACCCCAAATGGGCGCTCGATTTTCTCCACGACAGTTTTACGGTGGCCCAGCCGGGGAAAAAAAGAGATAAGCTCATTTACATTCCCCGGGGCGACGCAGCACGAAACCGCAGAGTCCTGAACGAAGCGGAATTAATAACAGTACTGAAAGGCTATGGATTCGATATCCGGTTCTTGTCGGAGATGACGGTACCCGAGGAGGCCGAATTTTTCAATTCGGCAACGCTCGTCCTGGGTGCACAGGGTTCCGGATTTGCCAACCTCGTATTCTGTGAGCCTGGTACTAAGGTCATTGAATTTTTTCCCAGCAATTACGTACGGCATATCGACTACGACATTTGCAATAAGATGGGCCTGGAGTATCATTACCTGCTTTGTCCTGCAGTGGGCGATGCAACGGATACACTGGATGGACAAAAGGTCGACCTGATCGCGGACATTCAAGCCATCACGGCGAAACTTGACGAGGTACTGGGTCGTAATCGCGAGGGGCAAGCCGTGTACGCGTAACGATTGTCACTTATTTTGCATTAACCCACTTGGAAAAAAAAGGCTCAAGACTCCGTTGGCACACCTTTTCCATCACGTCCTGAAAATTTTTTGTTTTCACGGATTTTCCAAAATACAGGGAGGTATACTGTCTGATACCTTCCCAAAACAATTCATCTCCCAGCTCTTCTCTCAACACATGCAAAACATAAGCCCCCTTGTAATACACCATGCTGCGATCCTCGGGCGTTGGGGTTGACCAGTCCATGAATGCAAGAGCCTTGTCCTTGCCCTGACTGACAACTTTCCGATAGGCATTGAAATAAACGTCGATATCCTTCAAATATTCTTCACGGCCGAAACGGTGTTCTTTAAAAGCCGACGACATAAAAACAGCGAACCCTTCGTTAAGCCAGAAATGATCCCAGCCGGAACACGTAACCTCATTACCCCACCACTGATGAGCAAGTTCGTGAGCCGCAAGATTAATATCCATCGGGGTTTCCAGTACCTGCTTCCCATATCCGTTTCTCACCACGCAAAATCCGGACATCTCCTGCGAAGCGCTTCCCATACTTTCCACCTGGCTATAAACCGACCTGGGGTATCTTATTCCTGAACGGTTCTCGAAAAATTCCATCATCGCTCCCGTCTCTGCAAAGATCCGTTTTAGCTCCGATTCTGAATAGTGACCGGAATACCGCAATTCTGTATTTCGATACTTGTCGATCGCCTGATTAAAATGACCCGTGACAAACCCGAACGTGTAGGTTGGAACGGAACGCTGTTCAATCCAGGTATGGATGACCTTGCTATCGACCGTCTGTTTCCCGGCAGGTACACCAACGGAAACGACCTCCAGCCCTTCCGGTACTTTTATCTGCAACTCCACGGAGGCTTTGTCAAGGGGAGAATCTTTGCAAACAAGCCATCTGCCCGTTGAAAACACCGTATACGCTTCTTCCTTTTCGGGGAAGAACTGCATCGCCCAACCCGGTTTTCCGTGGTATAGAATTTCCAATGTCTGCTGTTGGCGTTTTTGATCGAAATCCTTCCGCAAAAAAAGTACCGTACCACCACTTCTCTTGAACGGAACGGAATGTATACCGCTACGGACACTGTCGATGATCAGGTTACCACAGTCGAGTTTGAATTCACTGACATCATTCGTAACGAAAGCAAAATGAATGGTCACTTTTCCGCTAATCGATTTTGAAGGGAAATCAGGTTCAACCTGCGCGGTGTACCGGATCACGTCTATCGCGGATAAGCTATCCGTTGGCTGCGAGCGGGCTGGCAGGAAGAACAGATGCGTAACGAACACGGTGATCAATACCCGTAAAATGGAAATCCGATCCTCCGTGAGGTGATACATGGCGAATGGGTTGGGTTCAGGAAGACAACAGCAACGACGCCCAGTTTTCCCGGCTGTCCCTCCGGACTTCCGAGAGCCCGAATTTGCCGGCCTCGGTCAGCAGGTCCGGAATATCGTCAACATAAAACCCGCTGAGCAAAAGCAGACCACCGGGAGACATGTACGCCTGGTAGAGCGCGATCTCGTCGAGCAACACATTCTTGTTGATATTCGCCAGGATGATGTCGAATTTTCCATCGAAGTGAAAGTCACTCAGCTTTCCCTGCTGGTGATGAATATTCAGGCATCCGTTGACATCGATATTCTCTTTCCCGTTGCTTACACTCCATTCGTCGATGTCAAAAGCTTCAATTTCCCGTGCACCGAGTTTCGCAGCCATAACGGAAAGGATAGCTGTTCCACAACCGGCGTCCATCACTCTTTTGTCCCGGTGATCCATGTCCATCTGGCTTTTGATCATCAGGTATGTCGTCTGGTGATGGCCGGTGCCGAACGACATCTTCGGGGTGATGATCAGCTCATACGGATATTTTTCCGCGATCTTGTGAAAGTCAGCGCGGATCAGGCACCTGTTATCGACAATAATCGGTTGATAACTTTTTTCCCACTCTTCGTTCCAGTTTTGTTTCTGTATCCTGTCCTGGTAAAAGACAACCGGGGTCTGACTAATGTACTTATCCTTGATCACCTGCAACTGGGCCTTGTCGTAATTCTCCTGCTCAACGTAGGCTTCGAAGCCATTTTCCGTTTCCAGGAAACTGTCGAAGCCTGCTTCTCCGATTTCCGCCATCAGAATTTCAGAAAAATCCGAATCGCAAATCACTTTCAGGCGTGAATAGTACATGAGTTTGGTGCCGTATCAGATTGACTTTACGATCTCTGTAAACTCCCTTGACTTCAGCGACGCACCGCCTACCAGCCCACCATCGACATCGGGACAACCGAATAATTCACGGGCGTTTGCCGCGTTTACGCTGCCTCCGTATAAAATTGAAATGGAATCCGCAACAGCCTTACCGTATTTTGAAGCGAGGTGTTTGCGTATCACGGCATGCATATCCTGCGCCTGCTGGGAGGAAGCGGTTTTACCGGTACCTATGGCCCATACCGGCTCATAAGCGATGATCACTTTCTGAAGGTTCGTTTCATCCAGGTGGAAAAGGCTCTCCTCAACCTGCTTTGTTACCAGCGCTTCGTGCCCGTTTTTTTCACGGACTTCCAGCGGTTCACCGCAGCAGAAGATCGGCGTCAACCCGTGCTTCAGGGCGATATCAACCTTTTTGGCAAGCAATTTTCCGTCCTCGTTAAAATATTGTCTTCTTTCGCTATGCCCCAGCACCACATAGGGAACTCCCATCGATTTCAACATCAACGCCGACACCTCGCCGGTATACGCACCTGACTCGTGCTCACTGCAATTCTGCGCAGCGACGGAGATCCGGACGTCATTACCCAGGAGATTTTTAACTGGCATAAGGTAGGGGAAGGGGGTGCAGAGAATAACTTTCGCATCACCTTTTACTTCATCGGCAATCATTCCTTTTACTTCCGACGCGAGGATGTTGGCTTCCTCCAGCGTTTTGTTCATCTTCCAGTTTCCGGCTACAATTTTTTGACGCATAGTGTTAGTTAAGATTGATATAAAAAATTCAGTTCAAAGATAAACAAGCTTTCTGCATTGAGCTTATCGCGTTGAAGGTTTATAAGCCGACTCCTTGAATAGCTTCTGGACGTTCCCGGCATTCATCAGATTTGGCAGAGTCGTTTGAGGATGTGTTTCCACGTACTTATTTACGATCTGCCAGCCGATCCATTGTCCGATTCGCCCGGGGCATTTTTCTCCTACCTGGATGGTGACGGGCCGTTCCCCGAGGTAGTCCTGTTTCACTTTATGACTTGTCGAGTATAATACCTGGCTCTCGATAAACCGTTTCCAGATCAGATCCTCGTTTTCGCGCGATCCTTTTATTTCCTCCGGGGTGTACCAGATGAAGACACTGTCTGGCACGCAGGGCAACATATGTTTCGCGAAATAAAAAGCCTTACCGTAGCCGATCATATCGGCGAGAACGGTTTTGTCCTGCAGTTCTGTTTTGTTGAACCGGTCGCTGATGCCGTAGATCAGCAGGCAGGATGGAACGATATCGGACGGGTCATATTTCCGGAGGAGGTACTCATAAATTTTAGGGCGGTACTTTGCGCCCTTGCCCAGGTAAAAATCGAGGCTTACGATGATCAGGGAGTCGGATACGAACATGTCCGTATCAAGGCCGGAAACAATCGTCTGGATTCTAGGCGGAGTAAAGCCGGGGTAGTAGTAGCTGATGTTGGTGAAGGCTTCGCCGAATTCTTTCTCCAGGGAGCTAAGGTCTCCGAATACACGCTTCGTTTCTGTCAGCAGCGTATCAAGGTAAGGGTTTGTGAGACGGGCAAACACCTCGTCCACAAAAACTGAATCGGAAGGATATTCAGCTCTTCGGAAAATATCATCGCGTACACGCGGATACTTCGTCAATAATTCAACCAGTTCGGTTTTTGATGTGATATTGATGAAAGCGTCCTGCAAAGGCTCGATCCTCACATCAACTTTTAAGGTTGTTTCAGGGATAAAGACACATTCCTCCTTTTCCTGATTGCAGGCTGTCATCCAAACGCTTAGAACTATTATTGATGCAAGAACCTTTCTCATAAACTGCATTTCCGCACGAAGATGCTATTTTTTTGCCGATCTGAACACCACCTTACGGTTCAAAAACAAGATTGTCGGCGGGATGATTTTTGGTAAGCCTCAGGCTTCTTACTTTTTCGCCGACGGTGACATGCACCAGATTCGACTGATCGTCGAAAGTATCCGTGATGATGCTGTTTTGAACGTTAATGGTTTTCCATTTTTTTACATTTCCCACTTCAACGTAAAAAATGAAAGCATCACCCTCCTGTTCGTGTCCCAGGTATTTTGTTACAACGGACTTGTTATCCAGCATTATCTTGAAATGTTTCTTCAGGTAATTTTCCATCATCTGGTCCACCGTCAGCCCCCGGGGATTCAGAATATCAAGATCAGGGTTCTTATACTCATTTCTCAGGGTGACTTCGAGATCGTCCATAAATACGCGCATCATGATCTCCAGGCGTTTGTCTTTGTCGTCCATTTCTATTTCCGTGACGGAGACGTGCAGAGGATGCAGGGATGCAATAGCAAGGAATACAAAAGAAAGGGACTGGACCATTTTGGGTGATTTGTTGCAAAGATTAACTTTTCAAAAATAATACCGAAATCGATTTTGTATCGCGCTCCCGGCGGGCAGTAGCCGCTCATCCGCAAAACATTCGCCGGTGATCCGCGGGACCTGTCAAAAATGAAAATATTCCCTTATACTTGCTCGCCTATCGTGTGTTTGAGTTTCTATGTCTGAGTTTCAGCTATATTTTGGCCTGGGGAAGGATCACATACTCGACTATGTCAACGGCTATGATCATATTCTTTTCGTAATCGCCCTTTGTGCCTTGTACATCAGCCGGGACTGGAAAAAAGTGCTGATCCTGGTCACCGCGTTTACAATCGGTCACTCGATAACCCTGGCGTTGTCCACGCTTCGCGTAGTAAGCGTAAAAGCAGAACTTATCGAATTCCTGATCCCCCTCACCATTTTTATCACGGCGGTATCCAACCTGTTCAAAAACGAAAATAACATCGGTGACCGGCCGATGCAGATGAATTACTTTTATGCCGCTTTTTTCGGTCTTGTTCACGGACTCGGATTTTCAAATTACCTTCGCGGCATCCTCGGCAAAGATAAGGGGATCGTAACGCAGCTGCTGGCTTTTAACCTGGGCCTGGAGTTCGGGCAGATCATTATCGTTGTACTTTTTATGGCCGTCAGTTTTATTCTGGTCGACTTGTTCGGGTTGAACAGAAGAGACTGGAAAATGGTTATATCGTCTGCGATTGCAGGTATTGCCCTCGTCCTGATGAAGGATAATATGTATTGGATGGAATAACTCAATTAACCTGAATATACCAATGAAGCATTTTCTTATTTTTCTTTTCATAGCGGCAGGTACACTTACCTTCGCTCAGACTCCTGCCTGGCAGGGAAAGTTTGAACAACTCGATCAGACTCTTCCGACACCGAATGAATACCGGACAGGTTCAGGCGCACCAGGTCCGAAATACTGGCAGCAAAAAGCAGACTACGTTATCAGCGTGGAACTCAACGACGGAAACCAGAGCATCACGGGAACCGAAACCATCACTTACCACAACAACTCACCGGATATCCTGCGATACCTGTGGCTTCAGCTTGACCAGAACATTTTGTCGGATGACAACTCGCTGAAGTCGACATCGACAGGTGCGCTGAAAGATTCAGCGGCAGCTAAAACGTATGCCGCACAGGTTTCCGATTTTAAAGGCGGCTTTTTGGTTAAAAGCGTAAAGGAAACGTCCGGCAAAGGGCTTCCGTTCATGATCAACAACACGATGATGCGTGTCGATTTACCGCAACCGCTCCGCCCCGGGGAGAAATATTCTTTCAACATTGAGTGGTCCTACAATATTGTCGACAGGAGCGTATTCGGACAACGCAGTGGAATGGAATTCTTTCCGGAGGATGGTAATTACATCTATACGATCGCCCAGTTCTTTCCGCGCATGTGCGTATACGATGATTACGAAGGATGGCAAAATAAACAGTTCCTGGGTCGAGGAGAGTTCACGTTGCCCTTTGGAGATTATAAAGTCCGTATAACCGTGCCGGCGGATCATATGGTTGCTGCAACCGGTGTACTAAAGAATCCAGCCGATGTTTTGTCCAAAGTTGAACTGGACCGGTTTGAAAAAGCGAAATCGTCGTACGAAAATCCGGTGATCATCGTAACGCAGGCTGAAGCTATCGCCAAGGAAAAAACGAAATCGACACAAAAGAAAACGTGGGAATACCACGCGGAAAACGTACGGGACTTCGCATTTGCCAGTTCCCGGAAATTTATTTGGGATGCACAGGCAGTGAAGATCGGCAATACATCACCCCTTGCCATGTCCTACTATCCGAAGGAAGGAAATCCGCTCTGGGAAAAGGAATCCACGAAGGCAGTTAAAAATACCATCGAAGTGTATTCACGCTATACGATCGATTACCCATACCCCGTTGCCATCTCGGTGCATACGGCCAGTATCGGAATGGAATACCCGATGATCTGTTTTAATTTCGGACGCCCGAATAAAGATGGGACCTACAGCGCGCAAACACGCCAGGGAATGATCGGCGTCGTGGTTCACGAAGTGGGTCACAACTTCTTTCCCATGATCATCAACAACGACGAACGCCAGACAACCTGGATGGATGAAGGGATTAACAGCTTTGTTCAGCTGCTTACCGAATTGGAAAGATACCCGGATATCAACTGGAACCGTGGAAAACCCGCGGGACTGATCCCGTATCTCAAAGGCGACAAGAACAAGATGCGCCCGCTGATGGTCAATTCGGAACAAGTGATCGAGTTCGGCCCGGAGCAATATGCAAAAGCGGCGACAGGGCTTTATATGCTCCGCGAGACTGTTATGGGGCCAGAACTGTTCGACAAGTCTTTTAAAGAATATGCGCAACGTTGGGCCTTTAAACATCCGAAGCCCGCCGATTTTTTCCGTACTCTGGAGGATGCTTCAGCCGTCGACCTGGACTGGTTCTGGAAAGGATGGTTTTATACAACAGATGCGTGTGATCAGTCTATCGACCAGGTAAAATGGTTTAAGCTGAGAAAAGAGCAGACCGAGATGGAAAAGAAAAACATCAATGTGTCCAAAGGAGATCTGGCAACAAAACCCGGCGAAAATAAATATGACAACTTCAACAACGGGCCCGAACCCTTTAGCCTGGTAGCGACCGACCCGAGGTTAAATGGAGAGTTCGCCAGCCGTGTGGATGACAAGGCAATCATGCAAAAGCTGGAGGATAAAAACATATACGAAGTGACCCTTTCCAATAAAGGTGGGCTCGTCATGCCGGTGGTTATCGAATGGACCTACAAGGATGGTACAAAGGAGATTGAAAGAATTCCCGCGGAGATCTGGAGGGTTAATGAACAGAAAATAACAAAGGTGTTTGTGAAGCAAAAGGAGGTGACCAACATCGTCCTCGATCCGAACCAGGAACTGGCGGATGTGAATGCGCAGGACAATGTGTTCCCCAAGCGCACGGATACCTCCACCAAGTTTGACGAGTTCAAGAAAAAGACGGAATAGCTTTTCAAGGGCGGATCATCCCGTTTACCAGGGTAGTAACGGCGCGGGCGGGAAATTTTTTTTTGGAGTGCGGGATTTTTCAGGCACTTTTGTTGCCCTGAAAAACCAAAAACCTATCCAATTGCTCAAATGAAGTGGACGTACGCATTTATTTTCTTCCTGGGAACGGCATCTGGCATCCAGGCACAAAATCAGCCCTGGAAAGGGAAGTTTGAACAATTAGGGGAGACCTTACCGACGCCTAACAGCTATCGCACGGGTTCCGGTGCGCCGGGCCAAAACTACTGGCAGCAACGGGCCGATTATGTAATCACTGCGGAACTGGACGACAACACCCAGGTGCTGACCGGATCGGAGACAATAACCTATTATAACAATTCGCCGGACGCGCTGGGCTACCTCTGGCTCCAGTTAGACCAGAACCTTTTTGCGGAGAACAGTATAACCAACAAAACGAACACCGGTATCGTGCGGGATTCCGTGCCCGCCAGTTTTTTCAAGTCGCTCTCCGGTGTCGATGTCTCCGATTACAAAGGTGGTTTTAACATCAGGTCCGTCAAGGATAATAACGGCAAGACACTTCCGTTTACGATCAACAATACCATGATGCGTGTGGATCTTCCCGCACCGCTGAAGACGGCGCAGACATTTACCTTCTCCATCGAATGGAATTACCGGGAATCAGACCGGCAGGTTTTCGGCGGACGAGGCGGTTACGAATTTTTCCCAGCCGACGGCAACTATGTATACACGTTCGCACAGTGGTTCCCGCGAATGTGCGTGTACGACGATTATGAAGGCTGGCAGAACAAGCAGTTCCTGGGCCAGGGAGAATTTGCTCTTGTCTTTGGTAACTATAAAGTAAAGATCACGGTTCCGTCGGATCACATCGTCGGGGCTACTGGTACGATCCAGAACCCGAAAGATGTATTGACGAAGGAACAGATCGAACGATTTGAAAGAGCCAAGCGTACGTTCGACAAACCCGTGCTGATCGTAACCCAGGACGAGGCTATAAAAAAGGAAAAGACAAAATCCACAAAAAAGGCGACATGGGAATTTTATGCGGAAAATGTCCGCGACTTTGCATTTGCCACATCCCGGAAATTTATCTGGGATGCGCAAGCCGTAAAACTGGGAAGCAAGACACCACTGGCCCAGTCGTTGTATCCAAAGGAGGGAAATCCCCTGTGGGAAAGAGAATCCACCAAAGCCATTAAGAACGCACTTGAGTTGTATTCGCAGCGGACATTCGAATACCCTTATCCGGTAGCCTATTCGGTTCATTCCGCCCAGCAGGGAATGGAATACCCGATGATCTGTTTTAACGGGGAGCGTCCGAACAAGGAAGGAAAGTATTCAAAACAAACGCTCACGGGACTGGTGCAGGTGGTTGTCCACGAGGTCGGCCATAACTTTTTCCCGATGATCGTAAACTCCGACGAACGCCAATGGTCGTGGATGGATGAAGGCCTGAATACCTTCCTGGAAAAAGAAACCGTGCGTGAACGTTACCCGGAACTTTATGGAACGCACGGCACGCCAAAAGGAATTGTACCTTTTATGCGTGGGGATAAAAGCCAGATGCGGCCGATTATGGCGATGTCCGATAATATCAGGGGAACCGAGTTCGGACCGAATGCCTACACAAAACCCTCCGCTGCACTTACCGTTCTTCGCGAGACGGTGATGGGGCCTGAGGTGTTCGACAAGGCGTTCAAGGAGTATGCCGAGCGTTGGGCGTTCAGGCATCCGAAACCCGCCGATTTCTTCCGCACAATGGAGGACGCCTCCGCTGTCGACCTGGATTGGTTTTGGAGGGGATGGTTCTACACGACCGACAATGTTGACGTGAATCTGGATGATGTGAAGTGGTTCAGGCTCCACGCCGAAAAACCGGACCCCGAGAAAAAAGGTGTAAAGATTCAGCAGGGAGATCTTGCGTCCGCGAACAACGCCAAGGGTGGAGCGACTGATTTTAGCAACGGGCCGGAAGAATTTACACTAACGAATACCCCCGAAACGTTAAACGGCGAATTCAAAAGCCGCCAGGACGACAATGCCATTCGCCTTAAGCTCGAAGGCAAAAATATCTACCAGCTCACATTTAAAAATGCCGGTGGTCTGGTCACGCCGTTGGTCATTGAATGGACGTTTAAAGACGGATCCAAGGAAATTGAAAGGATTCCGGCGGAGATCTGGAGAATAAATGAAAATGAAGTGACGAAGACTTTTATTAAAGATAAAGAAGTGACCAACATCCTGCTCGATCCGAATTTCGAGCTGGCGGATGTGGAATTAAGCAACAACGTGTTTCCTAAAAAAGCCGGCGGATCGAGATTCGATCAGTTCAAAAAGAAGTAGTAACATCAACGGCCGATTTCCGGAACAAGTCATTTATTTTCGTCAGCCTCATCCAGGTGAAGCTTGTGCAGAAAACGGTGGACTAAGGGCGACAGGAAAACGGCAACAATACTTAAGAATGCCACACCACTGAAGATGGCATAGAAGGAGGCAAACCATTTTGCACCGTCGTTCCGCAGCGGATCCACGGGACCCATTCCGGTCAGGATCATGGATGCGTTTACGAGCGAATCGATCCAACTCAGCCCGTTGATGTAATGGTAACCCGCGATACCCAGCCCCAGCGAGACCATGAGCAGTACCAAAGAAAAAAGGAAATAACGGAAGATCCTGGCAACGAACTGAGGGCGTGGCAACAGTGGCTTGCCTTTGTGCTCGAAGGTTATCATAGAGATTCAGCTGGTAAATAACTTCAGGGCGCGCGCCAGATCCACATTTCCACCGGAAAGGATAATACCAGTTTTTTTATTGGCGAACCTGTCCTTTGCTTTTAGTACAGCGGCGAGCGGCACGGCACATGAAGGTTCCACGATGATCTTCATTCGCTCCCATATCAATCGCATCGCGGCAACGATCTCCGCGTCCGATACCGTAATAACTTCCCGAACCAGTTCACGGATAATGGGAAAGGTTTTGTCACCGACTGTGGTGAGCAACCCGTCGGCTATTGAGTCTGATTGCGAAGTTTCAATGCGGCCGCTTTTCATGGAACGGAACGTGTCGTCCGCCCCTGCCGGTTCTGCCGCGATGACCGTTGTGTGAGGGGAGAAATATTTAGCGGCGAGTGCTGTTCCGCTGAGTAGTCCGCCACCACCCACCGGGGCCACGATGATATCCAGGTCGTTTACTTCCTCAAAAAGTTCTTTAGCTGCCGTAGCCTGGCCGGCGATGACGGCGTAGTTGTTGAAGGGATGTATTTCTGTCGCACCCGTCTTCCGGATCACTTCGGCAAGCGTGGATTCGCGCGATTCCTGGGTGGCCTCACATTCGAAGATCTCGCCGTCAAAGCCGCGTACACCGCGTTTCTTTATTTCAGGCGATGTCGCGGGCATAACAATGTAGGATTTTACTCCCATCATTTTTGCCGCCCTGGCGATAGCCTGTGCGTGGTTCCCGGAAGAATGTGTAGCTACCCCTTTTATCAGCGCTTCTGGGGGAAGCGAAAGCACGGCATTCATGGCGCCACGTGCTTTGAACGCGCCAATCTTTTGGAAATTCTCACACTTAAACAGGAGTTTGCCTCCGGCCAGTTCATCGATCCCCGACGATGACATCACCGGAGTGCGATGAACATACGGACCTATTCGGGCGTGTGCTTCGGTTATGATTTGTTTGTCCGGGATACTCATTCCCGAAAGATAAAGAATATGGAGAAGGATGACAGTGACTGCCCCGGAAATTAGTATCCGGGCCGCTATTTGGCCATCTTGTTGTTCCGGTAGATTTCTTTGCCCTTATCGTTCCATTCCATCTTAATGTACGGCCTGAATGTTTTGTCGAAGGGCTCTTTCGAATAGGCGATGATCTTTTTTCGTTTGCCGTTTGCGTAAAATTCCGTCCAGTCTCCTACTTTTTCGTCCCACTGATATTCTCCCTGCACCGCTACTTGTCCGTTCTCGTGAAAGAAATAATAATAACCTTCCTTTTCGCCGTACTCAATGGGAGTCATTTCTTTCATTCGCTTGCGTTGCTGGGGATCGTAGTAAGAGACAAGGGATTCCTTGGGCCAGCCCTGGTAATACCGGTCTTTATCTTTAAGTGTGCTGTCGCGGTTGTATTCAACCCATCGCCCGTGCCGTGTGCCTTTGTAAAAGATCCCCTTCATGAGGACCACCTGCCCTTGTCTTTTTTCATAAGGCCCGTGCAACAACACACCTTTTGCAGGATCAAATGTAGTGGTCTTCCGGATCTCCCGGCGCGTAAAGTCATACCAGTAAATATCGCGTACAAACGTCTGGGGCTTTTCCGATTTTTTGAGGTAATAAAACAGTTCGTAGGTGACCCGTTCACCTTCACCTTTGCGCGTAAAACCTTTTTTTGTCTTTATGCCGTAGTAGACCTTCTTCTTTACCTTTTTCTTTTTGGTATTGACAGGTTCTTCCTCTTTTTGAAAGTCGAGGTTAACCGGTGTGTCAATGGTAAAACGTTGCTCTTCCGGTTCGTCCTGGGCCCATGAAACCAGCGGGATAAGAAACAGGGAAAGCGCCCATATCGTCCTGAAAAATTTCATCATGCCTTTAACGCCGGGGGTAGTTGGATATTGTAAAAATAATAAACCCCTCCGTTTTTTGAAACAGAAGGGGTTTAAGCTGTTCAGGCGTTCTGCAAACTAGGAAACCAGCTCGACACTTCGTTTGATGAAGTTCGTCAGATCAGCTCCCGTAAGCATATTCTGGGATAACAAGGCAAGATCGTACGCCTGCTTCGCTAATTTTGATTTTTGCTCGTCGCTTTCTGCCTTCAGTATTTTCTGGATAATGGTGTGGTTTCCGTTGATGGCTACATTGTAATTATCCGGCATCGTACCCATGAAGGAATAACCGCCGCCGCCCAGCTTAGCCATATCTTTCATTCTCCGCATGAATTCGCTCATGGTGATCACGACCGGCAGATCCGTAGGAGACAGGGATTCCACGACGACGTTCATACTCTTGTTCGCAATAGCGCCTTCGAAGACAGTCTTGACCTTCTCCTGCTCTTCGGTACTTAGGACACTTTCCATTTTCTCATCCTTGTCGATGAGCTTCTCCGCTGTGTCACTGTCAACTCTTTTGATCTGCACCTTCTCGAGCTTTTGTTCAAGGGTGTTGATAAAGTGATTGTCGAGCACGCCGTCCAGGAGCAGTACATCATAGGCTTTGTTTGTTGCGGCCTGGATAAAGCTGTCCTGTTTGCCGGCATCGGAAGCATACAGGTAGATCACGTTCCCGTCCTTGTCAGTCTGATTTGCCTTTACTTTTTCCTTATATTCTTCGAAGGTGAAATGGTCGCCCTGCACATTTTTCAGCAGTCCGAATTCTTTGGCGCGATCGTAGAATTTTTCATCGCTGATGATGCCGTACTTGACAAAAATATTGATGTCGGCCCATTTCTTTTCGAAGTCCTTGCGGTCTTTTTTGAACAGTTCCGCCAGTTTATCCGCAACCTTTTTTGTGATGTGCTGGCTGATCTTCTTAACATTCGCATCGCTCTGCAGGTAACTGCGGGAGACATTCAGCGGGATGTCGGGGGAATCCAGTACGCCGTGAAGCATCATGAGAAAATCGGGGACGACATCCTTTACTTCATCGGTGATAAACACCTGCCGTGAATAGAGCTGGATCTTGTTTTTCTGCATCTCAAAGTCATTCTTGACTTTCGGGAAATACAGGACACCGGTGAGGTTGAACGGGTAATCCACGTTCAGGTGGATCCAGAACAGCGGGTCTTCCGAGTAAGGATATAACTCCTTGTAAAAACTGAGGTAGTCTTCATCTTTCAGTTCGGCCGGCGTCTTGCTCCACAGGGGAGAAGGATTGTTGATGATCCGGTCTGTCGTTACGGTTTTATACTTGGGTTTTCCCTCATCGTCCACGCCGTCTTCTACGCTTTCGTCCTTGGTTCCGAACTTGATTTCAACAGGAAGGAACTTACAGTACTTTTCAAGGATGCCCTTCAGTTTCCATTCGTCCAGGAATTCTTCGGAGTCTTCGTTGATGTGAAGGATAATATCGGTACCCCGTTGTTCTTTTTTAGCGGGGAATAATTCAAACTCCGTTGAACCGTCGCATATCCATCGGGCGGCTTCATCTTCACCCACTTTGAACGAGCGGGAAATGATCTCCACATTGCTGGCGACCATAAATGCCGAATAGAATCCAAGCCCGAATTTTCCGATGATATCCTTCGCATCCGTTTTGTCTTTGAATTTTTCAACAAACTCGGTTGCCCCGGAAAATGCGATCTGGTTGATGTATTTTTTGATCTCCTCACCCGTCATCCCGATACCTTTATCGCTGACGGTGATTGTTTTTTTCTCCTTGTCGAAGCTCACCTCGATGGTGAGGTCGCCGGCTTCTCCACTGAATTCGCCGAGCGAGGCCAGTTTTTTTAGCTTTTGCGTCGCATCGACTGCATTGCTGACTAACTCACGCAGGAAGATCTCATGATCTGAGTAAAGAAATTTTTTGATGATGGGAAAAATATTCTCGGTATGTATCGAGATTGTACCTTTTTCTTGTACTTCTGCCATAATGTTTAGTTTTTTCGGTTAAATGATGCGATTTCAGGACAATACATAAAAAAATCCCTGCCGCGCAGGGATTTCAAAAGTTGTTCCAGAAGCGAGTTCTGACAGGATGTCACTCACATGTTCGAATTTCTCTAACCCTTCCCCGGATCGCGCTTAAAAACATAGCGGGTCACAAAAATTCCGTTCCCGTCTTTGTCGCCTCCATCGCTCTCCACACCACTGGTGACAAAGACCAGCTCCCAGCCGTCCTTTGCCATCTCGTTGAGCTTCGAGGTAATGACCGCGTCATTGGAAGCTATATTCTGGAAATTTATCCCGGCAACGCTGTAGAAATTAAGCAGCTTTGTCTCTTCGAAATTTTCGATCCGCACATCTTCACGGCGAACATCGCCCTGATCAGATTTCTTCCCGTCGGTACGCTCCGTTGTCAGCGGCTTGTAGTCTTCCGGATTTTTGTGATCCAGCATCCGGGAACGCCCGATACCCATAGGCACGATTGACTCAACGGTAGTGATTACGTGGTACTCCTGCGCGTACGCGCCCAAGGAAAGACAAAGCACACTTAGTGCGGCGATCCATTTTTTGATCATACTATTTTTTGATTGGTATTGGCAACATAAACTCTTTCGCGCGAAAATTGTTGCACCACCGGATGAATTAAAAACGGCTTGTATCGCCAGCCCGGTAGCGTCTAGCGCAAACGGTCGGAATCGCGAACCAGTCTTTCATCCTTGCGGATAAAACGATTGGCCAGCAGGTTGCAAAGTACGGCGGCAAACGGTATCCATAAGCCCGGTCCGTACTGCCCCTGTACACCCGGAAAGGTTTTTGCCAGCTGACTGGTAAAATAGAGACCCGAACCAATTACCCCCACCAGGAAAAGGGAGTTGAGGGCTCCGATTTTCATCTGTGTCATTCGGTTTTTATAACGGGTAATTTCCGTGAGAGCCAGCGTGGCCGAAGCGATTGCAATGATGGCAGTCAGGCTGTAAGGATTGTATTTGTAGTCGGTACCCTGAAGGTAATAGAAAGCTGTCAATACACTTTTTTCACCGTTGACCTCGATGGTCCAGATCGGTAACACGAGGCTTGCCAGAAGGGAAACGATCACGATAGCCAGAAATACGGTCTGAATTCTTTGCCACATACAGGTGTTGCTTTAACTTGCCGGCAAAGTAAATAAAAATATACACCCCCCGCTCGTCCCCATCTTCACCCTCATGAAATTCTTTTTCGAAATAGCATACAACGGTAAAAATTACGCTGGCTGGCAGAACCAGGCAAATGCTATTGGAATTCAGTCGGTTATTGAAAATGCGCTGTCGCAGATGTTCCGCACGGAAGTGAAGATCGTCGGCAGCGGGCGGACCGATACAGGTGTTCACTGTGAGCAGCAGTTCTTTCACTGCGAACTGGAAAAGGAAGTAGATTCTCAATCGCTTATTCAGAAGATGAACTCTTTTCTGCCCAGGGATATCGTCGTTAAAGATATCCGAAAGGTAAAACCCGACGCAAATGCGCGGTTTGATGCCCTGGAGCGCACGTACCATTACCGTATTACCAGAAAAAAAAATCCGTTCCTGGAAGGACTCGCCTGGCATTTTTTTAAACCGGTTGACCTCCCAACCATGAACAAGGCCGCTTCGTTACTACTTGGAGAACACGATTTTGAATGTTTCAGTAAGGTAAACACGGATGTAAATCACTTTCTTTGTAACATCAGGAAGGCTGAATGGCGTGAAGAAGGACAAATGCTGGAGTTTACCATTTCAGCAAACCGGTTTTTGCGAGGTATGGTAAGATCCATTGTCGGGACGCTGCTTGATGTGGGAACGGGGAAAACCTCTCTGAAGGAATTTCAGGCGATCATCAACAGCCGGGACCGGAAAAAGGCGGGAGCCAATGTTCCTCCGCAAGGTTTGTACCTGACGAGGGTAAAATATCCCGCACGGATTTTTGTGAAGGAACAGAATTAGCACGTATTATATTGATCAAGGGTATTCAGTGGAGAAAGAAAAAGTAAGTAGTGGTAATATCATCGACTGGTCGGTCCTCCGCCGGTTAATGAAGTTTGTAACGCCGTACCGCGGACGTTTTATTTCGGTGGTTGTCCTGACTATTTTGTTGGGTGTACTCGCCCCGACCAGACCCGTACTGATTCAATACACACTCGATCATGATGTCTCGGTGGGCAATTACGATGCTATGGTCAGGATGATGATGATCCTGCTCGCCTTGCTGATCTTCAATTCTATCGCTCAATACATTCATACTTACCTGTCGGGATGGCTTGGTCAGCAGGTTATCCGGGATATCCGTGCGAAACTTTACGAACATGTAGTGAACCTGCGCCTGAAGTTCTTTGACAAGACACCGATCGGCCGGCTCGTGACCAGGACTATTTCCGATGTGGAGACTCTCGCCGATGTCTTTAGTGAAGGACTTGCCGCCATGGTGGGCGACCTCCTGCAGATTATTTTTATCCTCGGTTTTATGTTTTACGAGGACTGGCGTCTCGCTCTTCTAAGTTTGTCCACGATACCATTGCTGCTCATCAGTACATACATTTTCAAGGAAAAGATCAAGGTTGCGTTTAACGATGTACGGAATGCCGTTGCTAATCTGAATACATTCGTGCAGGAGCATATCACGGGGATGAATATTGTGCAGATTTTCGGAAGTGAAAAAAGAGAGTTCGAAAAATTCAACGAGATCAATGAGGACCATAAGCAGGCTAACCTCCGTTCCGTACTGTACTATTCGATCTATTATCCTGTTGCTGAGATAATCGCTGCCGCCGGAATCGGGTTGCTCGTCTGGTATGGAGCGAAAGGTGTAATTAACTACGAAGAAAGCGGCATTACGGTGGGGAAGCTTATTGCTTTTATCATGTATATCCAGATGTTTTTCCGACCCATCCGGATGATTGCTGACCGTTACAATACCCTGCAGATGGGGATCGTCAGTTCGTCAAGGATTATGAACCTACTGGATTCAAAGGAGGATGTCCAGGAAAACGGTTCTAAGAAAGCTGAAAATATAAAAGGTGAGGTCAGGTTCGAACATGTCTGGTTTGCATACAATGACGCGGAATATGTACTGAAGGATATCAACCTGGATATCCGTCCGGGTGAAACGGTCGCCCTCGTAGGCGCAACCGGCGCGGGTAAGTCGTCGATTATTAATCTGCTCAACAGGTTCTACGAGATCAACAGGGGCACAATCAGTGTCGATGGTGTTGATATCAAAAACTACGACCTGGGTACACTACGAACGAACATCGGCGTTGTTTTGCAGGACGTGTTCCTTTTTTCCGATACGATCATGAATAACATCACCCTCGGTAACAAGGATGTGACGGAAGAGATGGTCTGGCATGCGGCGGATCTTGTGGGCGCTAGGAAATTCATCGACCGCTTACCGGGGAAACTCGGCTACAACGTGATGGAGAGAGGAGCAACCCTGAGTGTCGGGCAGCGTCAGTTGATCTCTTTTATACGGGCAATGGTCTATGACCCCAAAATTCTCATCCTCGACGAAGCCACCTCTTCCGTTGACAGTGAAACGGAAGAAATGATACAGCAGGCCATCGGGCAAATGATGAGCGGACGTACGTCCATTGTTATTGCCCACCGGTTATCCACCATTCAAAAAGCCAATAAGATCATCGTTCTGGATCACGGTGAAATCAAGGAAACGGGCACGCATGAAGAACTGCTCCTGCACGAGGGTTTTTATGCGCAGTTACACAAAATGCAGTATAAGGAGTTTGTTTGAGGCATTAATCGGCCGATAAACGGTTGAACAGCTGCGAGAAAGGGCAAAACGGTTATATTTGCCTTTAATGCGCATTCTGAAAACCCTCGTGCCCGTTGTTTTTTGCCTGTTGAGCCTTCAATCGGTCGCTCAAAAGGCCCGTATTTACAACGGGGGAAAAAGTATGTACACCCGCGAACGCTATAATTCGGCGGCCAGGATACGCGGTGCAAAAGCGAAAACGATCTGTCCTGTTTTCGAAAACTCGAAATACCCGTACCAGGGATTGGGTGTTAAACTGGGCGATCCTTTTGCGATCACATATAAGTATTATTTCAACAAACGATTCGCCCTCGCGGCCGACATCGGCAAAGCATCAAGCGGATTATACAACCGCTACTTCCGTGAGAAGTTTGATCAGTATGTCGTCACCGACACATTCTCGACTACGGATGCCAGCATTGAATACTACACCCACAAGGTCAAGTCCGACCTCATCGGCGAGGTGAAGTTACTGTATCATATCGATGCGGCTAAGATCTCCCCGGGTTTACAAGTCTACATCGGCGCGGGTTGGGAGTGGAAAAACACAAAACTTCAGTATGACTATACCTTCCGTGAAAGCGTCGTCGACCCGGATAAATTCGGCCGCTTTGAGCGGACACGGTTCACGATGGGGCCGCAGGGAGTAGTGGGAATCGAATACGCATACTTCAAAATTCCGATCTCGGCTTTTATGGAGCTGGAGTACTTTTCCGATGTGTTGGCAGACCCCGGCTGGAGCCGAGTGGAAGGTGGTGTCGGATTACGGTATATTTTTTAAAGTAAATTGAAAAGGAGATGAGAAGAGTGATTGTTCTTTTAGTGATCGTGCTGGCATCGGCAAAGGTTTTCGCACAGCACCAGGCGATCGGTTTACGTGTAGGCAACCCGATAGGAATTGTGTACAAACGGTACCTTCAGAACGACCGGGCTGTCGAATTCGGGATAGGCACGTCGGGATCCGGTTGGAATTCAAATTATTACAAAAAGTCTTTCGGAGATTACAAGCGGTATGATAACTACGACTACCGCTCGCACCGGGTCAGAAATTCCGTATACTTCCAGGGCCGCTACCTTTTTCAATACGATATACCCATCGAGGGAATGGTGGGCGAGCTCGATTGGTATTGGGGTATCGGCGCGGTTCTTAAATTCGGTCAGGTGGATTTTACCTACCAGAACCAGGATCCTCCCTATAATGTCGTCACGGATAGCCGCACCGATATCGACTTTGGACCGGAAGGAATTGCCGGCATGGAATACACATTCGAGGATATTCCCCTGACAGTCTTCGGAGAAGTCAGCCTGATGCTTGAGTTCGCAGACAGGCCCCTTGTATTCCGAACCTTCGCAGGAGTCGGGGCGCGCTTTAATTTCTAGGCTTCGGCCTGGTTTGTTCCGTCACTGGTTTCCTCCGAATCTTCAAGCTGGCCCTGTTTGTCGAACAAGTCCTTGTAAAACCCATCCTTCGAAAGGAGAGACTCATGTGTTCCTTCCTCGACAATATACCCGTCTACCAGCACGATGATCTTGCTGGCCAGCTTGGCTGACGAGACCCGGTGGGAAATAATGATCGTCGTCCGGCCCTGCATGATACGTTTCATGCTGTTGAGAATATTGTTCTCCGTTTTTGTATCGACAGCCGACAGTGCATCGTCGAGCATGAGGATCTTTGGCTCCCGTACAATAGCCCTGGCGATAGAAACGCGTTGTTTCTGCCCGCCGGAGAGCGTGATCCCCCGTTCACCGACACGGGTATTAAATCCCTGAGGGAAACCGACAATATTGTCGTATACATCTGCGTCGCGGGCGGCCTGCTTCACCTTGTCCTCGTCGGGGTTCTTGATCCCAAACCCGATATTGTTGAAAATGGTGTCGCTGAAAAGAAATACGTCCTGCGGCACATAACCGATCTGGCTTCTCAGCGAGTGAAGATTGTAGTGGGCGATGGGAATGTCGTCGATCAGGATGTCACCGCCGCGAACGTCGTAAAGGCGGGACACCAGGTACGATACCGTACTCTTGCCGGAGCCGGTGGTTCCGATGATCGCCAGCGACTCGCCCGGGTTGATTGTGAAAGAAATATCTTTAATCGCTTTGATACCGGTATCCGGGTACGTAAAACTCACATGTCTGAATTCCACCTTTCCTTTCAGTTCAACGTCGAGTTCTTTTTCCGAAATGATGTTTGTTTTTGTACTGAGAAATTCATTAATGCGTTTCTGCGATGCTTCGGCCCGTTGAACGAGGCTGCTGGTCCAGCCCAGTGAAGCTACGGGCCACGTCAGCAGGTTCACGTAAATGATAAATTCAGCAATGTTACCGAACGTGAGATTTCCATTGATCACCTGCGTACTGCCTGCATAAACGGTGAGGATAGTGCTCACGCCCACAAGACCCATGATCAGCGGATAGAAGAGCGACTGGATCTTGGTAAGTTTGAGAGACTCCTTCCGGTAGATATCCGTTTCCGTTTCAAAACGTGAAATGGATTCGTGTTCACGGTTGAAGGACTTCAATACTCTGATCCCGCTAAAGGCTTCCTGGACAAACGTCGAAAGTTTAGACTGACTTTTCTGAATCTGTTCCGCACGCCTTTCCACCTTGTTGTTGACCAGGAATATACCTATCGATAAAAAAGGGAGTGGGCTTATGGCATACCAAGTCAGTTCTGCGCTGATCGTGAACATATAGGGAATAAGGATGAGGAAAAGTGTAATAAGCGTCAACCCGTACATTATAGACGGGCCGAGGTACATGCGGACTCTTCCCACATCTTCCGAGATCCGGTTCATTATATCACCTGTATTGTTCCTTCTGTAAAAACTCAGTGGAAGCGTCTGATAATGCTCAAAGATCTCATTCTTCAGATCGAACTCGATCAGGCGCGACATCACGATCAGCGTCTGGCGGACATAATACAGGAAGACGCCCCGCAGCAGGGCCATCAGCAGGATCAGACCTGCATAGATCAGGATTCCGAATGCAAAGACCTTAAAAAAATCGTCCTGCAGAGCGGTGGATTCGAATGACCGGTAAATCTTGATATTGTCGACAACCAGATCGATCGAGTGACGCACCAGTTGGGCGGGAACGATCTGAAACACGTTGGAAATGATGATGAATATCGTTCCAAGGATCAGGTGCCATTTATACTTCGCGAGGTACTTATTGAGATATCGTAGTTCTTTCATTCAACAGGAGTTGAGCCGGAGTACGGTGTTAAAACGCAACGTCCGCATATTGGTTCCTTGCAATCGATTGAATCCGGATGATGCATTTGCCTTTACCTGCCAGCAGTCTGAGTGTAACAAACTTCAAAAGTACACTTTCCCCTTTTCCGAACGCGTATGGGGGTTAAAAATATGGCGACGAAAAAATACCGCAATAAAACCCGTCTCCGGTGGTTATAACATTCATAAACCATTTCAGTCAGCGGATTTACCGCCGATAAACAAATCGCGGCCCTTTTGGTGAAAGCTGATGAGATGTTTTATTTTTGTACCGCTCTGTACCCCTTGGGTTAGTGCAGGGTATACTGTACAACCTTGGTATCGTTCAGGTCGTTCGTGTTCGTTATATTATTTAAAGCTGTTCTTTATCATGCTTAACAGAAGGAGTCTCCGGGTAAAAGTGATGCAAAACCTCTTTGCGCTGCAACAGTGTAAAGACGCGAATTATGAGTTGTGCCTGGAAAAGATCAACGATGCCTTTCTGCCCGACCTGAATTCGATGGAGGTCCAGGACAAAGCGCTCTTGTCATCCCAGAAGAAAGATGCGCTGAAAATTTTTGAAAAAGCCTTTGCCGCCGGAGAAACCAGTATTGATCACGCGGATCCCCGGATAAAGAAAACCGTGAACGACTGTTTTCAATTCTACATTAATCAATCGAAGAAAGACACCGATTTCTTCAAAAAGAACCTCGTCAGCGAAGTTGAAAAAATATACAGTCACTATATCGCGGTATTGAACCTTGTGCCTGCGTTCTCGGAAGTCGCCGAGGCCGATAAGAAGGTAAGCCACAAAAATTTCGTCAGCAATGCCTGGATCAAAGGCCTTCGCGAAAGTGAAGCGCTCCGGAAAGATGCATTAAAGCTGGGTCGCCACTGGCAGGATAAAATGGACAGGGTAAAGGTGTGGTTCCGGGATGTTATTCGCCAGGATAACGAATACCTCAACTATATCGACAAAAAAAGCCCTACCCGGGAGGATCAGAAAAAATTCGTCAACCATCTGTTTAGGAAGGTCATACTGGGAAAAACGGTGATCAATGACTACTTCGAAGAAGATGTATTGCGATGGGCTGAGGACAAGGATATTGTAAAAGGCCTCGTGGAAAAAACCGTTAAGTCCTATGACCCCGATGCGAAGGAACCCCTGACTCTCCACACGTTGTCCGTCAATTGGGACGACGACAAGGAGTTTATTGAAAAGCTATACCAGAAGGCAGCCCACCTGGATGAAAAATTCAAAACCCTCATAGCCAATAACACCCGGAACTGGGAGGTGGACCGGCTGCCGTTAACCGACAGAATGATACTGGAAATGGCCATCGCAGAACTTCTTACCTTTCCCAATATACCCGTGAAGGTCTCGATGAATGAATACATTGAACTGGCAAAAAATTACAGTACGCCGAAAAGCAGGCAGTTTATAAACGGTATTCTGGACGTTATCGCCAAGGAAATGAAGGATAATGGCGACCTGAAGAAGAGTGGCCGCGGTCTGATTGACAACAAATAAATAAATCCGGGTTATATTTTTGAGGTAAAGGGGAATAAAGGTCTTTTATCCATTAACCCTGACCGGGCAAGGAGATTCTATCAGGCAGAGTTTGTTAAAAATTGTTAAAATTTTGAATTTGCGCGTAAACCCTAATTAATTTGATGTTTTATGAGTAAAAAAAGCGGTAATACCCTGATGGCTTTTCTTTTTGGAGCCGCAGCCGGAGCCCTGCTGGGTATTTTATATGCACCTGACAAAGGAACGGCAACTCGTGAAAAGCTTTCTTTCCAGCTCGACAAATACCGGAATATGCTTCAGGAGCTGATCAACGACTTTGTTTCCGGTAAGGAAACTCCGCTGACGACAGAAGCGAAATCGCAGGGGCAGAAAGTGGTGGATGAGGCAAAGAACAAAGCGGAGCGCCTCCTGGAAGATGTTGATGAGCTGCTGGAACAGATCCGGGGCAAGAAAGGTTAATGTTAAAAACAAGAACTAAGAACAGATAAATGAGAATGAGTATGAAAAGCAACATGTTAAAGTCGTTATTTTTCTTTGCACTGGTAGCATTGCTTTCTGCCGCCTGCAAGGACCGCGATGCTGAAAAGAAGATTGCGATGCTGGAAAGCAGACTCGCGGAACTGGAAGGCAAAAAAGCGACACCTGCAATTACGCCTGCCCCTGCAGCGCAGGCCCCGGAAACCAAGCCCGACGGTCCGCTTCCAACTATGGAGTTTGAGCGCACAGACCACGATTTCGGTACCATTACGGAAGGTGATGTCGTCGAATATACCTACGCCTTCAAGAATACCGGGGCAGCACCGCTGATCATTCAGGGAGCCCAGGGATCCTGTGGTTGCACGGTTCCTGACTGGTCAAAAGACCCGATTCCCGTTGGTGGAACAGGATTTGTGAAAGCCAAGTTCGACAGCAACGGCAAGCCCAATATTCAGAACAAGACCGTGACCGTAACGGCAAATACATGGCCCAAGCAGACCGTCCTTCGCTTTAAGGCGATGGTGACACCGAAGGCAGTAACCGATGGCCCGGTAAAGAAATAATTTTCCGGACCTTTCAGGAAAAGCATCCCAATCCGCCGGCCGGCAGGTTGGGATGTTTGTTTAATTGAGATAACTTTGACCTCCTTAAAAAAATTACTTTATGTATTCCATCCTGTTACAAGCGCAGCAAAGCAACCCCTACTTCCAGTTTATTTTCTTCGGTGCCATTATCCTGGTATTCTACTTTTTTATGATCCGCCCGCAGCAGAAAAAAGCGAAGGATCAGAAGAAGTTTACGGAAGAGATTAAGAAGGGAGACTATGTCGTTACTATCGGTGGGGCGCACGGATATGTAGCTGAACTGGAAGGCGAGACATTCGTCCTGGAAGTGGAGAAAGGCGGACGTATCCGGTTCAATAAATCGGCGATTTCCATGGAAGCAACAAAGGTTGCCAACAAGAAATGACGTAACGACTGCGATCACACGGGTCGTCGCCAGGTTGTTGGAGAAAGAATCGATTGGAAGTCTGTACCCTGAGAAATGAGTTTTTTCAACTCCATATTCAATATCCTTCGTTTCAATCAGAAAAATTGGAAGGCCGTCGTGCTGTGTATCTTCACCGCCACGGTCTTTTGGTTTTTTAACGCACTGAACAAAGATTACACCACCACGCTTAGTTTTCCCCTTGCCTTTGATTACGACCGTGAGGCCTACATTCCTGTGCGGCCACTTCCGGAAGTTGTCCGGATAAACGTAACGGGGATCGGCTGGAATCTTTTCCGAAGAAGCGCAGGCGTCAAAGTTCCGCCCTTGGTCATCCCGTTAGAACGGCCGGGTGACGTTAAAAAGATAGTAGGGTCTACGTTGCCCGGTTTTTTTGCCAATCAACTGGGCGGGTTCCAGATTAATTTTGTCGTGACCGATACCCTTCGCCTTGCCATAGAACCAAGAGCAAACCGGAAGGTGCAGGTGCGGCTGGATATTCCACCCGCTTTTTTTAAAGAAGGGTACGTGCTGGTTAGTCCGATCCAGGTCGTACCGGATACAATCCTCGTGGAAGGACCGCTGTCGCTGGTCGCCGCCTTGCCGGATGTTATTTTCCTGAAGATACCACAACGGAATGTCGACGATAATTTCCGCGAGATGCTCGAAGTGAAGTTTCTCAACGACGGCCTCATTAAACGCGACCCGCCAACGGTGGATGTCAGCTTTCAGGTCGACAAACTGGTTGAAGTGTCGGACTCCGTTAAACTGAAGATCATCAATGCGCCTAAAAATTCCTGGCCGTTTATCGAGCGAAAAAAGATACCGGCTAAACTGTCTATTCCACAGACGATGATTAATTTTTATAATACGGATTCGGTGATAGCGGTTGTAGATCTCTTGAATGTAACAAAGGGTCGTAAAAAGGTAATGCCCGTACTACAGGGTTTACCACCCTATTCGCAGGTAGATGAACTTGATTCGGTCGTGATAAAATTTTGATGTGGCAGCTGTGTTACAAATTGGTATTACGGGAGGCATCGGCTCCGGGAAAAGCCTGGTTGCCAGGATTTTCAATTGCCTCGGTGTACCCGTGTATGATGCGGACAGCCACGCGAAAGAACTAATGACCACCGATGGAATACTCATATCGAACATTAAGAAAGAATTCGGAGAATTGTCCTTTAATACGGATGGAAGTCTGAACAGGAAGTACCTGGGTTCAACAGTATTTAACGATGCTGAGAAGCTGAAGAAGTTAAATAGCCTGATTCACCCCCGGGTGGCCAGGGACTATGAGCAGTGGGTTGAAAATCGGCGTGGAGTCCCTTATGTAATGAAAGAAGCAGCCATACTTTTTGAAACAAATTCCAATACAGGGCTGAATAAAGCCATCGTTGTGTCAGCACCAGAAACACTTCGCATTCAACGGGTACTTCAGCGTGATACCCATCGAACCGAAGAAGACATCAGAGCGATTATGGGAAAGCAAATGCCGGAAGACGAGAAATTGAAAAGAGGCGATTTTATCATTCGCAATGACGAGAAAGTATTGCTGATTCCTCAGGTGCTTGACCTGCATTCCCGTTTTTTATCGATGAGCCTCGGCTAAAAAAATCTTCTGAACCAGACCTCGTATTACCGTGTTAAAGACAAGTCATTCGCGATCATATATGTATAGTATCAAAGGAATTATCAGGGTGTTTTTTGCAATTTGTGTTCTGGCATCTTGTAATTCCAAAAAAGCGCCGGTCCCAGGTGCGGGAGGCAGGAGACAACAAGGGCCATTGCAGGTAGACGGTTTCGTTGTACAGCAGCGTTCCATCAGTGAAAATATAGAAGTTCCGGGGTCATTGCTCCCGTTTGAAGAAACACAGATACGTGCCGAGGTTGGCGGAAGGATTGTCGAGTTGAATATCCAGGAAGGGTCTCTTGTTTCCCAGGGATCGATGATGGTTAAATTGTTCGATAAGGATCTGCAGGCGCAGCTCAGAAAACTCAGGGTGCAGCTGGAGATCAAGGAAAAGACGCAGGAACGAAGCGCCGAGTTGCTAAAGATCAACGGTATCAGTCAGCAGGATTATGACCTGAGTGAACTGGATGTAGAGAACCTGAAAGCCGATATTGAAGCAACGCAGATAGCGATATCCAAAACGGAGATCCGTGCACCGTATAATGGACGCGTTGGATTGCGCAATATAAGCCTGGGTGCTTACATCTCGCCCTCGGATGTCATCACGACACTCCGGCAGGTAAACAATCTCAAACTCGAATTTTCAGTACCGGAAAAATACGCCAAGGAAATTGTAAAAGGATACAACGTCAGTTTCCGGGTGGACGGAGGGGAGCAAGATCACAAGGCTACGGTTATGGCGACAGAGAACAGCGTCGATCAGAATACGCGCACACTGCGTGTGAGAGCGCTTGTGAATGAGAAGCATCCTGAACTGGTTCCCGGAGTTTTTGCGAAGGTAAACCTGCAGCTTGGCAAGAATGACCACGCTCTGCTCGTACCTTCCCAGGCCATCATTCCGGCGGCGCGTAATAAACAGGTTATACTCTTCAGGAAAGACAGCGCTCAATACACGGTCGTCGAAACAGGGATCCGCGATTCAGCCTTTGTGGAGGTTACCAAAGGACTGAAGGTTGGTGATACTGTTGTGACTACGGGATTAATGGCCATTCGGCCGAATGCAAAAATCAAGATCACACGGGTGACAACACAGAAGTGATCCACAGAAGTAAAACTTAGGTTATGAATATCTCAGAATTAAGTTTAAAACGACCCGTACTGGCATTTGTGATGAATATCATCCTTTTGCTGTTCGGTGCGATCGGTTTTAAGTTTCTTGGTATCCGGGATTATCCTGCCATCGATCCGCCAAACGTTAACGTGCGCACCAATTATTCCGGGGCGAATGCCGATATCATTGAGTCGCAGATCACGGAACCGCTGGAGAAATCGATTAACGGTATAGCCGGTATTAAAAATATAACAAGCTCATCCAGCGTCGGTAGTAGTAACATCAATATCGAGTTTGAATTGGGTGTTGACCTGGAGACGGCGACCAACGACGTACGCGACAAAGTATCGCAGGCGTCGCGTTCGCTGCCGCAGGATCTGCCCAGCCCCCCCGTTGTTTCCAAAGCGGACGCGAATTCGGATGCCATCATAGCCATGACCGTTCAAAGCAGCACCCGCAACCCCCTGCAACTGACGGAATATGCCAACAATACCCTCGTCGAACGCCTGCAGACTATTCCCGGTGTGAGCAGCGTCCAGGTATGGGGTGAAAAAAGGTTTGCCATGCGTATCTGGCTTGATCCGGCAAAACTAAGCGCCTACAGCCTTACCCCGCTCGATGTTCAGACAGCCCTGAACAAGGAAAACGTCGAACTGCCTTCCGGCAAGATCGCCGGCAACTCCACAGAACTGACCGTCCGGACATTCGGGAAACTGTATACGGAAGAGGATTTTCAGAACGTCATCATTAAATCGACAACGGAAGGAGATATCCGGCTGAAAGACGTGGGCGAAGCTGTTCTGGGTCCGGAGAACGAGGAATCGGTACTGCGTGAAAGCAATATACCCATGGTTGGACTCGGTATTGTACCCCTTCCGGGCTCTAACTACGTGGAGATCTCCAATGAATTTTACAAGAGACTGGACCAGATCAAAAAGGACCTTCCGGAGGATATCAAATTTGAAGTCTCCATGGATCAGACGGTATTTATCAAAAGGTCGATCTCCGAAGTGGAGGAAACGCTGATTATCTCCTTCCTGCTGGTTGTATTGGTGATCTACCTTTTCTTCCGCGATTTTATTATCGCCATCCGCCCCCTGATCGATATTCCTGTGTCATTGCTGGCTACATTCTTCATCATGTACCTGTGCGGATTCTCCATCAACGTATTGACGATGCTGGGTATCGTACTGGCTACTGGCCTCGTGGTGGATGACGGTATTGTCGTCACCGAGAATATCTACAAAAAACTGGAGCAGGGTATGAATAAATACCAGGCGGCAAGAGAAGGATCGAAAGAGATTTTTTTCGCCGTCATCTCGACGTCCATCACACTGGCCGTCGTATTTCTCCCCATCCTTTTTCTTCAGGGATTTGTCGGACGATTATTCAGGGAGTTCGGTATTGTGGTAGCCGGCGCCGTGCTGGTGTCCTGTTTTGTTTCCCTTACACTCACTCCGGTACTCAGCGTTAAACTTACCCGCAGCCACCATGAGCATTCCTGGTTTTACCGGGTAACCGAACCATTCTTCAGCGGTATGGAAAGCGGATATCAGAAATGGTTGGGAGCATTCATGCGTTTCCGGTGGGTTTCATTTGTGATCATCGCGCTGTGCCTGGTCTCCGCCTATTTTATCGGTACGAACATCCAGTCGGAACTTGCTCCCATGGAGGATCGTAACCAGTTCCGCCTCCAGCTTTCAGCCGTCGAAGGGACGTCGTATGATTACATGGATCAGTATGTTCAGGACATGGTCGGGTTTATCCAGGACTCCATTCCCGAGTATAAGACAGCCCTTTCCGTGACCGCACCCGGGTTTACGGGTTCCGGTTCCGCAAACAGCGGTTTTGTGAGGGTTACGCTGGTAGATCCCGGCGAACGAAACCGCTCTCAGCAACAGATCGTCGATATGGTGAGCAAGAACCTCGGTAACTTTCCTCAAGGAAGAGCCTTCCCTATCCAGGAGCAGACGATTTCCGTTAACCGCAGGGGCGGATTACCGGTTCAGTTTGTCATTCAAAACAACAACTTTGATAAACTCAAAAGTGTATTACCCAAATTCCTGGAAGCGGCGAGCAACCATCCGTCTCTGATGGGCGTGGATATTGACCTGAAGTTCAACAAGCCTGAACTGAATGTTCAGATCAACAGGCTAAAAGCGGCACAGCTGGGAATCAGCGTTCAGGATATAGCCCAGACGTTACAGCTTGCCTATAGCAACCTTCGGTTCGGCTACTTTACACGCGAGGGTAAACAATACCAGGTAATGGGTCAGGTAAAACGCCTTAACCGCGATGACCCGGATGACCTGAAGAGCTTATATGTGAGAACGAATTCCGGCCAGCTGGTTTCCATCGATAATCTTGTAACAGTGGTCGAATCGACCACACCTCCTTCCCTGTACCACTTTAACCGCTACAAGTCGGCAACGGTGTCGGCCGGACTTGCGCCCGGAAAAACAGTGGGAGATGGAATCGCAGCCATGGAGGAAATCAAGGAAAAAGTGCTGGACGATACTTTTACGACCTCCCTTGCCGGTACCTCCCGCGACTATTCGGAAAGTTCGAGCAATACATCTTTTGCATTTTTGCTCGCACTCGTCCTGATCTACCTGATCCTCGCGGCGCAGTTTGAAAGTTTTATCGATCCGTTGACGATCATGTTCACTGTACCCCTTGCAATCGCCGGGGCCTTTATCGCCCTGAGTCTTTTTGGTCAGACCCTCAACATATTTTCACAGATCGGAATGATCATGCTGATCGGCCTGGTAACCAAGAACGGTATTCTTATCGTGGAGTTTGCCAACCAGAAGCGTGAAGAAGGACTATCGAAAATGGATGCTGTACTGGAAGCTTCACGTCTGCGTTTGCGCCCGATCCTAATGACAAGCCTCACGATGGCCTTGGGTTCGCTGCCGCTGGCGCTGTCTATCGGAGCAGCCTCCACCAGCCGTCAGCCGCTGGGGATCGTTATTGTCGGAGGTATCATGTTTTCGCTGATACTTACGTTGTTCGTGATCCCGGCCATGTACACATTCTTGTCTCGTCAGAAAAAGCATATAGATTTTGGAGAAGAAACGCGCAAACAACCGGAGCTGGTTTATGAAACATAGGTGGGCAATTGCCATCCTGATATCCCTGGCTGCTTTTGATCCAGCCATCGCACAGGAAGCCACTGTTACACTGGAGGAGGCGATCGCCCTGGCGTTAGAGAAGAACTTTGACGTCAGGATATCTAAAAACCTCGCGTATAGTGCCGCAGTTGACGACAAGCTTGTTGCCGGGGCATTTCTTCCGGTCATCAGCTCCAACGCGTCCCGCACGTGGAATAACAACGATCAGAAGCAGGAGCTTGCTAATAATACGGAAGTTGAACGGAACGGGATCAAGTCCAACAACATTTCGGGCTCCGTTCAGTTAACATGGCTGCTTTTTGATGGTACAAGAATGTTTGCCACGCGCGAGCGCATCGCGCAAATTGAGCAGCAGGGAGAGATCAACGTAAAAGGACAAATGATCAATACCATCTCGCAGGTGGTGATCAACTATTACAGCATCGTACGCCAGAAGCAACAGCTGAATGCGATCCGGGAACAGATGGGTGTGAGCGAGGAACGGGTAAGGCTGGCAGACCGAAAGTTGGAGGTTGGGACGGGAGCGAAGCCGGAACTGCTTCAGGCTAAAGTTGACCTGAACGAACAACGCACAGCTGTGCTTCAGCAGGAGGCCATCATCCTCCAGCTCAAGGACCAGTTGAACGGTTTGCTGAATATGCAGCTTCCGCCGGTATATGACGTCTCAGACTCTATCATTATCAACCTCGACCTGAAGCAGGAAGAAATTTCATCCAACGTCGAAGGAACGAACTTTACATTGTTATCCGTTAAAAAGAATGTTGAAATCGCATCCCTTATGCTACGGGAACGAAAGGGCGAACGCTACCCATTCCTGAATTTCACTTCTTCCTACAACTATTCGCAGACGGAGAACGCGGTAGCTATCAATTCGTTCACACCGTTGTTTAACAGGAATCAGGGATATAACTATGGATTTACCCTGAACTTTCCCATTATGAACGGGTTTGCAAACCGGCGGAATATTCAACAAGCCAGGATCACGGTCGACCGCCAGCAGCTTGTATACGACTATGCAAAAGTCCTCGTAGACGTCAGCATCAGGAACGCGTACGTGAACTATGATAATGCCAAAAAAGTATTGCTCATCGAAGAAGATAATATAGTGCTGGCGAAAGAGAACTTATATATCACGCTCGAAACGTTCAAGCGGGGTGCAAACACCTTCATCGAACTGCGGACCGCACAGCAAAGTCTCGCCGATGCTTATAGCCGGCTGATCAACGCGCGTTATCTCGCCAAGGTGGCAGAGACCGATCTCCTCCGGCTCAACGGATCACTCCTGAAATAAGCGTTCCCGAAGCTGAATCCCGAATAAAATATTCTGAATGTTCTTGTAATTTGGGCGCATGATTGACCAGTTAAAAGAGACAACATCATTCCTCCGCAGTCAGGGTATCACGCAGCCGGAAGTTGGTGTCATCCTGGGTACCGGACTCGGGAACCTGTTTGTGCGGCAGATAAAAGACCCGGTTGTGATCGACTACCACGACATTCCCAACTTTCCCGTTTCTACAGTTGAATTTCACAAAGGAAAGCTCATCTACGGAGACGTGCGGGGAAAGAAGGTACTTGCCATGCAGGGTCGCTTCCACTACTACGAGGGATACTCCATGCAACAGATCACCCTGCCGGTACGGGTCATGAAGATGTTAGGTGTGCAACACCTTCTGATATCAAATGCCGCGGGTAACATGAACCTGGCCTGGAAAAAAGGCGACCTGATGCTGATTGACGATCACATCAACCTGCAACCGGACAATCCTCTCCGTGGTAAGAACGATGAGGAGCTCGGACCACGTTTCCCCGATATGAGCCAGCCCTATAGTGCTGTATTGAACAGACACCTGCTCGCGATAGCGGGTGAAAAGAACGTCATCCTTCATACTGGCGTTTATGTCGGCGTGACCGGCCCGAACCTGGAGACCCGCGCTGAATATCGCTTTCTCCGACGGATAGGTGCCGACGCCGTTGGTATGAGCACGGTACCGGAAGTAATCGTCGCAAACCACGCAGGCCTTCCCTGTTGCGCGGTGTCTGTCCTGACCGACGACTGCGATCCCGACAATCTGAAACCGGCAATTATCGAAGAGATCATCGAAGTAGCCGGTAAGGCGGAGGCTACCCTTACCGGCCTTTTTGCCGAACTGATCGCAAGGCTTTGATCACATTGCTATCGCATCCCGGACGCGACAATAAGGCGTTCTATTTCAGTTCCTTTTTTATCGCGAAGTAGTACGTGAGGAAGCCCACCGATAAAGCGACTGCCATTATTCCATAAGGAATGGGCGAGTCGGACCGGACATCCAGGCTGCCTACAACAATGAGGGCAATACCACCAAACAGGAAAAGCAGTCCCCACTTTAACGCGCTATACCGGTTGTTGGAAGCCTGTGTTTTAAAAATGGCCTGCGTATCCTCATTTACATAGCCCTTTTCAATCATTTTTTTCTTGAGGCTATAATCCGTGATCGCTTTAGTAAAGAAATACAGGGCTGTGCCGAAACTGCCCATTATTGAAATGGGCATTAAAACTTGATTCATATGTGTATCGTTAGTTGAAGCGTAAGACACCCGTTTGAAACGCAATGTTGCAGACACCCCGGATTATTTTCCGGAACCTTTCTCCGTTTGATTGCAACATCCGTGAGTATATTCTTGTCTAACGCTTCTGATAATGGAAGAAAAGGCGCTGGTACGTAATATTCTGGGAGGAGATATGCAGGCGTTCAGGCTTCTGATCCACCGGCACCAGAAACTGGTTTCCCATATGATCGGGAGACTGGTAAAGGGAGCCGGGGAAAGGGAAGAACTTTGTCAGGATGTATTTTTGAAAGTTCACGAGAAGCTGGGTGAATTTTCATTTCAGTCCAGACTTTCGACATGGATCGCCACCATTGCTTACCGGCATGCGATCAATTACCTGAGAAAGCGGAGAATGCTTTTTTCGGATCTTCCGGACGAGGAAAGTTTCTCCAGCCGGTTTATCGAGGAGGAGAATCCGGAAACCATAACGGAAGAGCGTGATCTGGATGTGTTCGTCCTGAAGCTGATCGATGAGTTGCCAGTGCAGTATAAAACCGTCCTCACGCTTTATCACGTCGAGGAAATGAGTTACCCGGAGATTTGCCAGGTAACGGGGATGCCGGAAGGAACGGTAAAAAATTACCTTTTCAGGGCACGGAATCTGTTAAAGGAAAAAGTTAAGAAGTATATTGGCAAAGAGGAATTGTTATGAACCGGCACGAAGAAGACTTACAGCGGAATTTTGACGCGGGTATAGAACCCGTTGGTGACGACGTGGACATCCAGGCCTACCGGGAAGTCTTCAGCCGGCTTAAGAAGGTTCATAAAGTTGAATTGTCCCCGGATTTTGCGGACACGATTGTTGCCAGGGTTATCGAGCGGAAGAAAAAGGAGGCCTCGAGAGAGATCCTTTGGTTTGGGGCAGGTGCGTTTTTGCTGGCTGCAGCATGCGCGATCGTGGTGGTCATGAGCGGATTTAAACTTCAATTCGGATTCCTTAAAAACATATCCTCCTACGCAGGCCTCTTCGTTTTTGGCGCCTTCTTTATTATCCTCCTGCTTTTCCTGGAAAAAAGGATCATTCCCCGGAGAGATCCCTTCGGTGATACGAAAAAGATCTGACAAGCGTTTAAATATCAATACCACGGGATTGCGATAATTTTTCCTCAGGTTGTAAACCCTGTCATATAATTCCCCTGGTGCATTATTTCGTTTAGCGTTAATTTACTGCTTCAGCCATCAACCCGGCTGCCCGGTACCTATGAGCCTGCACAACGTCAGTTTCACTTTTCTCCTCGCGGCTATCATAGTGTCGGGGTGTTCAAGGGAACAGAAAAAAGAAGACACCGCGCAACACATCACCTGGCCGGACTCTATACCCTGGTGGAAGGCGAACAACCTTCGCGTTATTCAAACCAATTTGCCGGCATATGAAGCAGGCCTGAACCCGGATTCTCTCGTTGCCGACCTCACCCGTTTTTCGGCGAATACGCTCATCATAAACGCCGGCGGGATCATGGCGTTTTATCCTTCGGGACTTGAGTACCAGTACATCAATCCCCATATGAAGGCAACGATGCTGGAAGAGGTCATCGCCAAATGTCACGCCGCCGGCATCCGCGTGATCGTCAGGTTTGATTTCAGCAGAGCCCACAAAAGTATCTTTGACAAACATCCGGAGTGGTTTTACCTGTCTCCGAAAGGGGAAAGGATCATCAACGACGACATGTACGTCGTCTCGATCAATGCACCTTACGAACAGGAACAGCTTTTTAATATCGTTGGCGAAGTGCTCGACCGGTTTCCTGTCGACGGGATATTTATCAATATGCCCGGGTACCAGACGCGTAATCCATACATAGGAAAATACCACGGAATCGATCAGAATGAATTTGAAAAAAAACGGTTTGCCGGATTCAGCGGCGGAATGAAACTACCGCTTGAGGAAAACGAAGATGACCCGGTGTTTAAAAAATACCAGGAGTTTAAAAAGTTTACAACGGATGAGCTGATGCAAAGGCTGCATAAACTGGTGAAATCAAAGAGCGAAAACATCGCGATCTGTACCTACTCCGAAAAGTATGTTGATATCATCCGTCATGAGTCGCAAACGAACAGTCTGCCCTATTGGCCTTACAACGCATCCGATAATGTCAACAACACGCGCAATTCCTATCCCGGTCATATCGTAAGCAACGCCAGTATCCAGCAGATCTCCTTTCAATCCCGATACAACGCCATCGAACCGGAAGAGATCGCGATACGCCTTTATGAAAACATCGCTAACGGCAGCGGACTCGATATCAGCCTGATGGGAGACTTCCGGGATTATGAGGATGAGAGGAACTACGATGTGATCCGCGACGTGTATGCCTTCCACAAAAAGCATGAACCCTACTACGGAAATTATACTTCCACAGCCAGGGTAGCCGTGATTGCGCCGGGTAACTGGCCGGGCGGTGAATCCGCCCAGGAATACCGCGGAATACAACTCATGCTGAAAGAAGCGCACATCCAGTTCGATATCATTGAAGACAGCCAGTTGAACAACCTGAAAGAAACACTCGCAACGTATCGCCTGATCATCCTCCCGGATATAATACGGGTCGACTCCGCGACCGAACAGACCCTTCGAGAGCTATGTGAAAATGGTGTTAACCTGATCGCGACCAACCGGACATTATCCGGAAATCCGGAAGCTTTACTGAAATTGTTCGGTGCAAAACCCGTCCAGGTCAATCACGACGGTGCTGGTTTTTATATCAATCCTGAAAACAAGACACTGTTCAAGAGCTTTGAAAAACAGAAGCTGCTGTTCTGGAAATTCAACCTGGGCTTGTATGACTTTTCGGCGGCGGATACATCGTTCCTTCCTATCCTTACGCCCGGCCGCCCGGGTCCACCCGAAATTATCGGCGGACACGAACCGAACGGCTATTTTGCAATGGGAGTAAAAAACCATAGAGGTAAGGCTGTATTGCTGCCGGTTAACCTGGGAAGGTTATACTACATCCATGGCTACGAACAACATAAGAACCTGCTGCTGGATCTGATCGATTTTACCGCGCCTGGTGTAAGTTCATTGATCCAAACAAACGCACCCGCGCGTGTTGAGGTGATCCTGCAGCGCTTTGTGAAAAACACTCCTGAAAATCTCGGGACAGGTTCAAAGGACGGGATGATCGTCCACCTTGTGAACCTCACGGGCTTCAGCGGGAACACGTATTTCAAACCTTTGCCGGTTTATAACGTGGATTTTAATATTCAATCCGACTTTAAGCCGTCGGTAATTTTTTCGCTGAAGGACAATAGAAAAATTGACTTCAAATGGTCGGATAGCAACGTCCGTTTTACTCTTGACGCACTTGATCAGTACGAAGGGATCGTCCTGGAAAAATAGGGAGCTAACGCCACTTGCGCCTATGCGTGTAAAACACGCGCACACTCCGCAAAATTTATTTGCAAAAGCAGGACAGTAAAGCACAGTGAAATTGTCAAATTGTGTTCATGCATTTTGCCGTATCCATTCCTTCCCCTGACTGTTTTAACCTTGTGGTGAAGCGGGCCCGTTACAATGCTCTTCCCCTTCTTACCTGTTTGTTGTTGGTATTGCAATCCTGTACCCGCGATTCCGCAGATCGAAACCATGAGCGGGTGGCAGATCGCGTCAGTTATAACTTCGATATCAGGCCGATACTTTCTGACAAGTGTTTTATTTGTCATGGTCCGGATGCCAATAAAAGACAGGCAGGACTAAGGCTGGATATTGCTGAAAACGCCTACAAGGCATTGGATGAAAATCCGGAATGGCATGCGTTGGTCCCCGGCAAACCAAACTTGTCCCAGGTTTTTCTGCGGATCACATCGGAGGATTCGGCTACGCTTATGCCGCCCGTTGAATCGAACCTGTCGCTTACTCCTCATGAAATCGGACTCATAGAAAAATGGATCTCTCAGGGGGCGGTGTATGAACCGCACTGGGCGTTTGTAGCACCGGATAAACCGGAATTACCGGCGGTAAAGGACAAGCAGTGGGTAAAGAATGAAATCGACTATTTCATTCTTCAAAAACAAGAGCAGAATGGATTGAAACCAAACCAGCGCGCGGAAAGGGAACACCTGTTGAAACGGGTTTGCCTTGACCTGATCGGGCTTCCGCCGTCGTTGGATATGATGGATCGTTTCCTGGCCGATACCAGCAGCAGGGCATATGAAAAAGTAGTGGACCGGTTGCTCCAGGACCCGCGGTACGGAGAAAAAATGGCTGTTCACTGGCTCGACGTAGCGCGGTTCGCCGACTCACACGGTTTCCAGGATGATAGCTACCGCAGCCAGTGGCCCTGGCGTGATTGGGTGATTCATGCGTTTAACCGCAACATGTCGTATTCGGATTTTATCACCTGGCAACTGGCTGGTGATCTTTTGCCCGATGCCACAAAGGAGCAACTCCTGGCTACGGGATTTAACCGCAACCATAAGATAACGGAGGAGGGTGGAATCATCGATGAAGAGTATCGTGTGATGTACGTCACGGACCGCACGGATATGTTTGGGAAAGCGATCCTTGGTGTTACCATGGAGTGTGCGCATTGCCATGATCATAAGTACGACCCGTTCTCGCAAAAAGAATACTATCAGTTGTATTCGTTTTTCAACAACGTGAATGAAGTAGGCATCGAATCGGTGGTTGGTGGTCCTGAGACCTATGCCAAAAAACCACTGATGGAAATAACAGACGAAGACATACAGAAGATCCTCACGTTCGTCAATAAACCGGACACCAATAAACTGATCGTATCGGTGATGGGCGATCTGGACAGTCTCCGTAAGACCTACGTATTGACACGCGGTGTCTACGATGCACACGGCGAAGAAGTCGAAGCAGCCACACCAAAATCGATCCTTGGATTTGATGGGGAATACCCGAAGAACCGGTTGGGTTTATCCCGCTGGTTGTTCCATGAGAAGCACCCGCTTACCTCCCGGGTTTTTGTTAACCGGATGTGGCAGGAATTTTTCGGAAAAGGACTGGTGAAAACTTCCGGTGATTTTGGAATGCAGGGTGAACTGCCAACACACCCTGCGTTGCTGGACTGGTTAGCTGTGGACTTCAGAACCAACGGATGGGATATTAAACGCCTGGTCAGGCAGATGGTAACGTCGGCTACTTACTGCCAGTCGGCGGCGATAAGTCCTGAAAAGCTGAAAGCCGATCCCGACAACGTTCTGCTGGCCCGTGCCCCGAGGTATCGCATACAGGCAGAGTTTATCCGGGATATGGTACTGTCAAGCAGCGGCTTGCTCGTCCCGACGATCGGAGGGCCTAGTGTAAAACCGTATCAGCCTGATGGACTATGGGAAGGCGCGACTTCAGGTCGTGGAATCCTGTCCGTTTATAAACAGGATCATGGAGATGCCCTGTATCGCCGGGGGCTATACACGTTCGTGAAAAGAACCGTTCCGCCGCCCACCATGGGTATCTTTGATGCCAGCAACCGCGACCAGTGTGAAGTGAGGAGACTGCGGACCAATACACCGCTGCAGGCCCTGATGATGATGAATGATCCCACTGTCCTGGAAGCGTCCCGTGTGCTGGCGGCAAAGTTGCTGAAAGAGGATTCGCGGCCGGAAGACAAGATCACAAAAGCATTCCGTTTGATCATCAGCCGTAAACCTAACGCTACGGAAATGGCACAGCTGCGTGATCATTGGGAAGAAGAACTCCGCGCGTTGGACGGGAAGACCGCCGAAGAACTTCTGAATGTCGGCGAGTACCCCATTCCGCCGGATATCGATCGGGTAAAGCTTGCTGCGATGATGCAGGTTGTGAATATCATTTATAACCTGGAAGAGGCCATAACAAAATCATGATATGGGAAAGGAAATTTTAGAGCACGGGTTGAACGTAAACAGGCGGCGGTTCCTGTCGAACATGAGCCTGGGGCTGGGAAGTGTGGCGCTGGGCTCTTTGCTGATGCCGGACCTTTTTAAAGGAAGTCTCAACACGGAGGAAGATCTGATAGCGGGTATTCCCCACTTTGCGCCAAAAGCCAAACGGGTGATCTACCTGTTTCAGAACGGCGCACCTTCCCAGCTGGAATCGTTTGACTATAAGCCGCGCCTTCGCGAAATGATGGGACAGGAACTCCCGGCTTCCGTCCGCGGCGGACAAAGACTGACGGGGATGACCGCCAACCAATCTTCTTTTCCGCTCGCCGGTTCATTCGTCGATTTCAAACAATACGGGGAATCACGCGCATGGATCAGTGATCTGTTTCCCTACACGGCAAAAATTGTTGATGATATCTGTATTGTGCGCTCGATGTATACAGAGGCTATCAACCATGATCCGGCGTTAACATTCTTCCAGACCGGATCCCAACAGGGCAACCGCCCGTCTATGGGTTCATGGTTAAGCTACGGACTGGGAAGCGAAAACAAGAACCTCCCGGCATTCACCGTGTTGTTATCGCGGGGAATCGGCAATGGTCAGGGTGTTTATTCAAAACTGTGGTCGAACGGATTCCTGGATTCCATTCACCAGGGTGTTCAGTTCAGCAACGGCGAAGATCCGGTTTTGTTTATCAACGATCCGAAGGGAATGGACCGCCAGAGAAGAAGGAAAATGCTGGACAAAGTTGCGGCATTAAATCAGCTTTCATTCGAACAATTCGGCGACCCCGAGATAACAACAAAAATCCAGCAATACGAAATGGCCTACCGGATGCAGACCGCTGTACCGGAGGTAATGGACCTGTCGAAAGAGTCTGATGATATCGTCAAACTATACGGACCCGATTGCCTGGTACCCGGTACGTTTGCCGCCAATGTCCTGTTGGCGAGAAAACTTTCTGAAAACGGCGTACGGTTTGTGCAGCTTTACCACCAGGGCTGGGATCAGCACGGTGATCTGCCCTATGAGATCACGAAGCAGGCGAAAGATGTTGATCAGGCTTCGGCGGCGTTGGTAACGGACCTCAAGCAACGCGGCCTGCTCGATGAGACCCTTGTCATATGGGGTGGTGAATTCGGAAGAACCAACTACAGCCAGGGTAAACTGACCAAAGACAATTACGGCCGCGATCACCATCCACGTTGTTTCAGCATCTGGATGGCCGGAGGTGGTGTCAAACCGGGTATCGTCTATGGCGAAACGGATGAGTTCGGATACAATGTGGCAAAAGATCCAGTTCACGTGCACGACTTTCAGGCGACGGTTTTACATCAGCTTGGACTGGATCATGAGAAACTGATCTTCAAGCATCTTGGCCGCCGCTACCGGCTGACGGATGTCGAAGGAAAAGTAGTAAAAGATATTTTGGTTTAGCGTACGAGGCGGAAAATGACGGATAAGAAACTACATATTGCCGGCCGTGTTTTGTTCGCGTTGAATGTTTTTATTCTCTTCCTGCTCCTGTTTGAAAATAAACTGTACATACCCCCCTGGCTGAGACCCGTCGGAAGGATGCACCCGATGCTCCTCCACTTTCCTATTGTCCTGATGTTACTTTCCATGGTGATGGAATTTTTCCGGTTCCGGCCGGCCTACAGTAAACAGGAACTCTACCAGAAAATTACAACGGTACTGTTAGTCACTGGGCTGTTGTCTTCCGGCGTGGTGGTGGTAATGGGGCTGTTTTTATCGCGGGAGGAAGGTTATAGTTCCCCTGTCCTGACATGGCACAAATGGTTTGGTGTCGGCGTTTTTTTCACCGGGTCGGTCCTTTATGCATGCAGAAGCATGGCTGCCTATAACGAACGCATCGCCAGAGGTGCCGCTATGGTCGTCGTGTTTTGCGTTGTTTTATCCGGTCATTACGGAGCCAGTCTTACGCATGGCGAAAATTTTATCTGGCAACCTGTCGCTGCAGCCAACCCTGCCGTTGTTCCCATTGCCGAGGCAAAGATCTTTGAACACCTCATCAAACCGCTGCTGGAGGAAAAATGTACCGGCTGCCACAACCCGGACAAAACAAAAGGTGGATTGATGCTGACCGATTCTGTCGTCATAAGCAAGGGCGGAAAAAGCGGGAGGCTATTGGATACGGACAATCCGCGCCTGAGCTTGTTGCTAAAGCGTATCCACTTGCCGCAGGATGCAAAAAAACATATGCCTCCTGAGGGAAAACCTCAGCTGACCGTGGAGGAATTGCAATTGCTCGATCTGTGGGTAAGGAACGGCGCGGTATTTAACGCAAAGATCGTGTCATTGTCTGAGGACGACTCCCTGCGCGTGCTGGCGGAGAAACGGATAGGCGGAGATGAACACGATGAAGAAATATTCCAATTTGCCGCAGCCGACGCACACGCTTTGCAAAAGCTGAACACAAATTATCGTGTGGTCGCCCCGTTAGCACAAGGTTCCCCCGCTGTCACAGTCAATATCTATAACAGGGATACCTATTCCGCGAAGACGCTGGAAGAACTCACTTCCGTGAGATCGCAGATCGTCTCCTTACACTTGAACAAGATGCCGGTAACGGACGAGGACCTGAAGACCGTATCACGGTTTGAAAACCTCAGGAACCTGGACCTGAATTTTACAGATATCACGGGATCAGGACTGGCGTCGCTGACAGCATTAAAGCACCTCCGGACGTTATCTTTATCGGGAACGAGTGTGACCTTCCCTCACCTGCTGCAATACCTTCCCCTGTTTCAGAGCCTGGATGCCGTTACCGTGTGGGATACGAAGCTTACTTCGTCTCAGCTGCAGGACCTCCGGAAAACGTGCAGGCAAATCGAGTTCATCGAAGGATTCAGCGATGACGGATCCAACCCGATCAAGCTTAACCTGCCGCGCATAAAAAATAAACCGATCGTCTTCACCGACTCGATAGCGCTCCAGTTGTTTCATCCCGTAAGGAATGTAGAGATACGGTACACGACCGACGGCGATGAGCCGGACAGCCTGACGTCGCCTGTATTCACACCGGGAACTATCATAAAGGAAAGTACGGCGATAAAAGCGCGCGCATATAAACAAGGATGGCTCAGCAGCGATGTGGCGTCGTTACATGTATACCGGAATGCATTTGTGCCTGACACCGTTATTTTGCTCTCCCGTCTCAACAGGGTTCATCCGGCAAACGGCGCGCAGACATTTTTCGATCATCAGTTGGGTGGCTTTAACGCCAACAGCCCGGCATGGGCAAACAACTGGGCGGGATTCATCAAAAATGATATGGAACTGCTGGTCGTCTTCGAAGAGCCAAAGGAAATTTCTTCCGTGGCGATAAATGTACTGGTTGAAACAGAAACATTTATTTTTCCACCGGCCCTGATCGAATACTGGGGAGGCAACACTCCCGACGAACTGCGGTTGATGGGGAACATGAAGCCGGAGTTGCCCGGAAGCTACCGTAAACCATTTATACAATTAATCACCGGGACATTCAAGCCGCAGGAAGTCAGGTACCTTAAAATAATCGCGAAGCCGGTTATGAAGATGCCTGCATGGCATAAAAGTAAAGATCAGGCGGCATTGCTGCTGATAGACGAAATATTTCTTAATTGAATAAAGAACGATGAGTACACTGAAATGTGAAGAATGGTATGGGACATTCTTATTTTCTTCGATTATTTGTCTTCATCTTAGCAGGAGGAGAGTTTCAACTTGGTAAACATCACATATGAAAAAAAACATTAAAAGTATACTATTAGTATTTGTCATATCCCTGTATGTTCTCGGTTGCAAGACTCCGGAGGAGAAAGGTTTGAAAATTCACAAAGGCGATCACCTGCTCCTGATCGGGAATAATCTTGGTTCCCGGATGATGAACTTCGGCTTTTTTGAAACGGAGCTTCACCTCCGTTATCCGGATAGTCTTCTTTTTATCCGCAATATGTGCGACGGCGGTAACACGCCGGGGTTCAGACCTCATTCCGGCCGTGTGTCTCCATGGGCTTTTCCGGGCGCCGAAAAATTTCAAACGGAACTGGCCACTAACTCCGGAAGTGAAGGACACTTCGAAACCGAAGACCAATGGCTAACCCGCCTCAAAGCCGATGTGATCATTGCTTTTTTCGGATACAACGAATCGTTCCAGGGTAAAGAGGGACTGGAAAACTACAAAGGGGAACTCGAAGCGTTTATAAAACATACGCTGAGTCAGACATACAATGGTAAGTCCGCACCCAGGCTGGCGTTGGTTTCGCCGACAGCATTCGAAGACTTGTCTGACAAGTTCGATCTGCCGAACGGAAAAACAGAAAACGAAAACCTGTTGCTTTACACGGAGGCCATGAAAGAAGTAGCCGGGAGGAATGGCGTTCATTTTGTGAATGCCTATACACCGTCATTGCAATGGATAGCCGACAGCGCGGAGCCCTTGACAATCGACGGATTTCAATTGAATGAAGCGGGTTACGGGAAATTTTCCACGTTTATCGTGGATGAGATCTTTGGCAAGACAGCTGTTAAAGGGGGTGAAAACCGCGAGCTCGTACATTCCGCAGTAATGGAGAAGAACTGGATGTGGCACAACGACTTCAAGATACCAAATGGCGTGCACGTATTCGGAAGGCGATACGATCCGTTCGGTCCCGACAATTACCCCGCCGAACTGGCCAAGATCCGCGAGATGACAGCTATCCGCGACGAAGCGATCTGGCAGGCAGCGAAAGGACAACAAATGGATCTCGCGGAAGCCGATCAGAATACCACAAAACTTCCACAGGTAAAATCAAACTACAATCCTGAAAAGAACGGCAGCCTCACTTATCTCTACGGCAAGGACGCGCTGAACAGCCTGAATGTTCAGAAGGGTTACAAGATCGACCTCTTCGCTTCTGAAAAAGAATTTGCCGATCTGGCCAATCCGGTTCAACTGACCTTCGACAACAAAGGCCGTCTTTGGGTCGCGACGATGCCGAGCTACCCGCATTATAAACCCGGTGATTCAAAACCAAACGACAAACTGATCATCCTGGAAGATACCGACGGCGACGGGAAAGCTGATAAGCAAATCACTTTTGCGGAGGGTCTTCACCTTCCGGTAGGCTTTGAGCTGGCGCCGGAGGGCGTATACGTCTCCCAGGGAACCAACATGATCCTGCTCACGGATACGGACGGCGACGATAAAGCCGACCGGAAAGAAATTCTTCTCAGCGGCTTCGACGATCACGACACACACCATGCGCACCACGCCTACACGACTGACCCATCGGGAGCTATTTATATGGGTGAAGGAGTTTTTCTTCACACCAACGTCGAGACGCCATATGGTCCGGTCAGGGGTACGAACGGCGGTTTTTACCGTTACGACACGAAGAGACGCAAGCTGGAACGTACCGCGCAACTTTCCATTCCTAACCCTTGGGGTATTGCTTTCGATGACTGGGGTCAAAACTTCTTCGCGGAAACATCCGGCCCCGACGTCCGGTGGATGATGCCGGGTTCGGTGAAACCGCTGTATGGTGTTGCGTCGGACAAGTCGTTCAGCCTTATTGAGGAAAAGCACCGCGTTCGTCCCACCTCCGGCCTCGAGTTTGTATCCAGCCGGCATTTCCCCGACGAATTACAGGGCGATTTTCTCATTAACAATACGATCGGTTTCCTGGGAACCAAGGAACATACATTGGTCGACGATGGCACCGGCTATAAAAGCAGGCACCGCCAGGACCTGATCAAATCCAACGATCTGAACTTTCGCCCCGTCGACATGGAGTTTGCTCCGGACGGATCGCTTTATGTGGTCGACTGGCATAACATCCTGATCGGTCATATGCAACACAACGCACGTGATCCGTTGCGCGACCATGTACACGGCCGTATCTACAGGGTTACATATCCATCGCGACCACTTGTTCAGCCGGCAAAAGTTGCAGGCGCAAGTGTGGAGGAGCTGTTGGATAACCTGAAACTTCCGGAATACCGGACCCGCTACCGGACCCGCCGTGAGTTAAGAGGAAGAGACCCGCAGGAAGTACTATCGAAACTGAAGACCTGGGTTGAAAAGCTCGACAAGGCGGATCCCCGGTACGAACATCACGTACTGGAAGGGTTGTGGGTGAGCTGGGGACTGAACAAAATTGATACGGTACTCCTGGACCAGGTATTGCATGCGAAGGATTTCCGCGCCCGTACAGCCGGTGTCCGCGTTATCCGATATGCCGGTCATCAGGTGAAGAACCAGCCTGATCTTCTTATGGAAGCGGTGAAGGACGAGCATGGGCGTGTCCGCCTGGAAGCAATCGTGGCTGCCTCATGGCTGGAAAAAGAAAAAGGACTGCGTATCCTCGATGAAGCCTCGAAGAGACCACTGGACGAATGGATGATCCATGCGTACGAGGAGTCCGTTGCGCACCTGAATGGAAAGTCCGTTCAGGAAAAGAAGGATGAGATACTCGTTACGAACCTGAAAGGAAACGATAAAGAACTTTTTATCAAGGGAAAGGCGATCTATTCAAAGGAGGGATATTGCGGCACGTGCCATCAGGCGGATGGAAAGGGATTGTCGGCATCGGGATTCCCGCCCCTGGCCGGAACACCATGGGTTCTGAAAAACGAAGAGCGGCTGATCAAGCTGGTGCTTAAAGGTCTTCAGGGTCCCATAAAAGTGCTGGATAAGGATTATAACGGACAGGTTCCGATGACGCCGTTCGGCGGACTGCTCAACGACGAGGAGATCGCGTCGGTGCTTACCTATATCCGGAATTCTTTTGGAAACAACGCTCCGGCTATTTCTCCTGAAAAGGTGAAACAGGTAAGAGCTTCCGTGAAAGATAAAAAGGACCTGTATTCGTCCAGGGAACTACTGGAGCTTCATCCCCTCGATTAATCTTACAGTTCGCTTTGAAAAGGAAAAAACTAACGGACAAATGAAAAACGTGATCGATATGAAAAAGACACTTTTGCTGATAATGATCCTGTTCGGAGGTGTCTATACCTGGGCACAATCTGAAAAAAACAAAAAGCCACTTGTTGTATTTGTCACGGGCGATCATGAGTACAGTGGTGAAGCTACATTACCGCTGATCGCAGCCGAGCTGGAAAAGAACTATGGGATGCGTACGATTTTTCTGAAAGCTTTCCCGGATCACAATGCCGAAGAAAATATACCCGGCCTGGAAGCCTTGAAGGATGCCGACCTCGCCGTATTTTTTCTGCGGTGGCGCCGGCTCCCGGAGGACCAGCTGAAGTACATTGATGACTATTTGAATTCCGGAAAACCAGTGATGGGCTTCAGAACGACGACGCATGCGTTCAATTATCCTCCCGGGCATCCCCTGGAAAAGTGGAATGCATTTGGCGAAAGAGCGTTCGGCTCACCTCCGGGCTGGGGCGGGAAAGCGAAACACACTCACTACGGACATACCAGCAGCACCGATGTTTCCATCATACCTGCGGCGGCAAAACATCCGATACTGACGGGAGTTGCCGCCGGTTTTCACGTCAAGTCGTGGTTATATAAGGTGAAGCCCGACTATCCCGCAAAAGGTTCAACTTCGCTGCTAACGGGAAAATCCGTAAACCCTGAGACAAACGACGCGATAGAAAATCCGGTAGCCTGGACGTGGCAGACCGCCGCTGGCGGAAGAACTTTTATGACTACTATGGGGCACCCGGAAGATTTTCAGCAGGAACCTTTCCAGCGCCTGGTGATCAATGCCATCCACTGGACCCTGGGAAAACCGGTACCGAAGAAGTGGCACGGAAAGATGGACATCCAGGTACCTTACCGGACGGGTAACTAAAGCGGGGATTTCTGTTGAAAGCATTTTGATAATTTAAGCGATACACATGAATAAAATTGGATTCAATCTTCTTGTATGGTCCGGAGGACTTCCGGATACTTTTTTGCCGATAACGGAAAAGCTGAAAGGATTGGGATACGATGGCATTGAATGCTTTATGGAAGTACGCGACAAGGCGGCTTATAGACGATTCGGAGATCACCTTCGCAGTATCGGGCTGGAAGCTACCTGTGTGTTGGGAATGGGAGGGGATGAAAACCCCGTGAGTGATTCCCCCGCGGTCCGGGAAAAAGCCATGATCCGCCTGAAGGAAGCCATTGATTGCGCTCATGCTATGGGGTCAAAGGTCATCTGCGGTCCTTTTCATTCGGCATTTGCAACATTCGCAAACCGGCAGCCTCCTACCGACCAGGAGTACGGCTGGAGTGCGGAGGTGTTGCGAGTAGCGGGCGAATATGCCGCGCAGGCTGACATCGTGTTAACGGCCGAAGCTTTAAATCGCTTTGAGTGTTATTTGTGCAACACTATGGATCAGCTATCGATGTTGATTACGAAGGTTGCCCATCCGAACGTCAGGGCCATGTTTGATACACACCATGCCAACATCGAAGAAAAGAAACTGGGCGACGCGATCCGGAAGATCGCTCCCGTTTTGAAGCACGTTCATATCAGTGAAAATGACAGGGGTACTCCCGGCGACGGGCATATTCCGTGGGATGAGACCTTTTCAACCCTGGCATCGGTAAAGTACGACGGCTGGCTTACGATCGAGGCATTTACCCGTAACGATCCCAACTTTGCGAATTCCATAAATGTCTGGCGCGAGTATTCGCAACCCTGGGATATGGCTGAAAGCGGGTTGAAGTTTATCCGGTCAATGTGCGCAAAGCACAAGGTGGGAAACTGACCTTCCGTTTTATCGCTGACCGATCATTTTTTTACCGCCCGGCATAAGGCACCTGCCGTCCGGGTAATTATAGACCATACGTGCAGGATGGGGCAGGATGGACTTAAATATTTTTGACCACACATTCCCATTTGTTCTTAATCTGTTGCAACTTCACTCATACCAATCGCCATTAATTTTTAACCATCATGACCGTAAATCCCCGATCAGTCAAATTTATTTTCGCACTATGCGTTTCCGCATTGTTGTGGTCGTCGTGTAGTAACGATAAGTCTACTGGAAATAGTAAATCAGGCAACCCGAAAATCGAAAAACTCAAGGTTCAGCCCGGATTCAAGGTAGAACACCTCTACAGCCCATCCGAACACGAGCAGGGTTCCTGGGTTTCGATGACCTTTGATCCGAAAGGACGATTGATCACATCGGATCAGTACGGTGCGCTGTACAGGCTGGAGTTGTCCCCGATCGGGACGGATTCTGTACTGAAGATCGAAAAACTGGAAATCGGGAAAACGAGCAGCGAACTTGCCGACACGGCGAAACCTACAATCGAAATGGGATTTGCGCAAGGGCTGCTGTATGCGTTCAACAGCCTTTATGTAATGGTCAACAACCGGGAAAATAACGAAGACTTTGAAAAAAACAGCGGCCTGTACCGCTTACAGGATACCGATGGTGACGATCAGTTCGACAAGATCACGTTACTGAAAGAACTTGAAGGTGACGGTGAGCACGGCCCGCACAGCGTAGTACTGTCGCCGGACAAAAAGTCCATCTACGTTATTTCAGGGAATCACACGAACGTACCACCCATGGATGCGTACCGGCTACCGAAAGTATGGCAGGAAGACAACATGTTCCCGCTTATAAAAGATCCGAGAGGCCATGCGAATGACCGTCTCGCGCCGGGTGGTTGGGTAGCACGTACCGACTCGCTGGGGGAAAAATGGGAACTGGTCAGCGCTGGTTACCGCAATGCTTTTGATATCGCCTTCAATGAAGCGGGGGAAATGTTTGCGTACGATTCGGATATGGAATGGGACTTCGGAATGCCATGGTATCGCCCGACCCGCATTTGTCATGTAACCAGCGGAAGCGAATACGGATGGCGTACAGGCAACAGCAAATGGTCGCCGGATTTTCCGGACAACTTGCCACCCGTGATCAACATCGGTCAGGGCTCGCCCACCAACCTGATCCACGGAAAGAATGCAAAGTTTCCGGAAAAATATAAACATGCCCTGTTTGCATCGGACTGGAGTTTCGGGATCATTTATGCGATACATCTCAAACCGAATGGATCTTCGTACACAGCTGACCCCGAGGAGTTTCTTTCCGGTGCTCCTCTGCCGCTGACGGACGGAATCATTGGTCCCGATGGCGCACTCTATTTCTTAACCGGTGGTCGCCGCCTCGAATCCGATCTTTACCGCGTTTCTTATGTAGGTGACGGAAAAGAAAATACTGCAACAACAGCGAGTCCGTCATCTGATGAAGGACAGGAAGCCCGCAACCTGAGAAAACAATTGGAGGCGTTTCATGGAGAACCTCAAAGCGACGCGCTGGATTTCGCGTGGCCATATCTCAAACATGAAGACCGGTTTATCCGCTATGCCGCAAGGATCGCTGTGGAACATCAGCCCGTGAATCAATGGGAGGCGCGCGCGCTGAAAGAAAAGGATCCCGAGACACTCATTCAGCTTATGGTAGCACTTGCCAGGCACGGCAAGGCGTCGTCCCGGAATGCCATATTGAAATCACTGACTGCTATTAATTATCAATCATTGACGGAACCACAGCAGATCGATCTGCTCCGCGCTTTTGAACTGACCGTGCTGCGTATGGGAATACCGGATGCCGCGGCGAAAGGACAATTGATCGCCTACCTTGATCCGCATTATCCGGCTAAAACCAATAACCTCAACAGAAATTTAAGCAAACTGCTCGTCTACCTGGAAGCACCGGGAGCGATCGAAAAAACGCTTGCCCTACTGGAAATCGCCAAGGATGATCCTGCGATCAAAACGGCAAGCCAGTCTTCCGACTTGATCCTGAGAAACCCGCAATATGGAATGGACATCGCCGGCATGTTGTCCAAGGTACCACCCGCACAACAAACCTATTTTGCTACGGTACTCATGAACGCAAAAACCGGTTGGACCCCGGCACTGCACGACAAATATTTTGCTTGGTTCAAAAACGCTTTCGGGTACAAGGGTGGTGTCAGCTATATCGGTTTTATCAACAAGGCCCGGACGGCTGCACTGACACACGTTCCGAAAGATCAGATTGAGCATTACCGTGAACTTTCAGGTGAAGCGTTGTTATCAAAATCCGGAAATGACCTGGTCGAAGGACCGGAGGCTGAAGGACCCGGACGAAGGTGGACTGTAGCCGAGGCGCTGCCCATCGTGGAAGCCGGTTTAACAAACCGCAATTTTGAAAAAGGAAAATTGATGTATGCGGCAGGCCGTTGTAATGCCTGTCATACGATGCGCGGCGAAGGCGGTAATATCGGTCCCGACCTCACTCAACTGGGAACCCGCTTTGGTCCGAAAGACATGCTCGAATCTATAATCGAACCGAATAAAGTTGTATCGGATCAGTATGCAGCCACCGTATTCACCATGAAGGATGGCTCATCGATCCTTGGCAGACTCACGAATGAAAACGAGACGGCTTATATTATCTCGCAGAATCCTTTTGCGCCGGAAATGCTCCGTGAAATCCCCAAGAAGGACGTAGCAGGCACGAAATATTCCTATATCTCGACCATGTATCCGGGACTTGTCAACAATATGAATGAAGAGGAACTGAAAGACCTGATTGCCTATTTGATGGCAGGAGGAGATGACAAACACGCGAGCTATACAAAACAATAACAATCAGAGGCGACACGAACAAAGCTGAAACAAATGCAAATGACATCACCATCCGTAACACACAACCTGTCCCGATCATTGCTATCGTGCATGATCGTATTGGGAACATTCTTATCGGGTTGTAAAAAACCCGCGGAAACTCCGGAGACGGTTGCTATTGACTCGACACAGGACGCCGATGCAGGTTTTGTTCAGATATTCGATGGAAAGACACTGGACGGATGGGAAGGCGATACCATCTACTGGCGTGCCGAGAACGGAAGCCTGATCGGAGAGGTCACACCTTCCACTTTGCTGAAGACCAACACGTTTATTGTGTGGAAGGGAGGAACGCCAGGCGACTTCGAACTGAAAGTGGATTTTAAAATAGCGGAGGCCGGAAACAGCGGTATCAACTACCGGAGTGAAGCGTTAACGGATATTCCTCACGCCCTGCGAGGCTACCAGGCTGATATAGACGGAAGGAATAACTACACGGGGCAGAACTACGAAGAGCGTGGACGGACGACACTCGCGTACAGGGGAGAGATCGCCACGATTCTTTCACAGGACAACCCGGCCGATCCGGCATCATTCAAAGCGACCATCGAGAACAATGCGTGGAAGAAACGGGAAATAAACGGGTCACTCGGAAACATCGATTCATTGAAGACCAACATCAAGGGAGGTGAATGGAATACGTGTCGCATCGTCGCGAAGGGCAACAGGCTTCAGCACTATATCAACGGTGTTCTCATGAGCGATGTGACCGATAGCGATACCGTGAACAGGAAAATGCAGGGGCTGCTGGGTGTTCAGGTTCACGTCGGTCCGCCGATGACTGTGGAGTACCGCAATATTTTATTGAAGGAACTATAATTTCAGAGCATAAAACGGCGAAACCGAACGGGTTGAAAGTGTATCCCTGGCAAAATAAAATTTCCAATGCCGCACAAATAGGTGGTATTGAAACTTCCGTTCTCGACAATGGTGCCGGACGCGGGACACGTATTGCCTGGATCCATACCGGGACGGGGCTACGCTACAAAGTAGTGATCGACCGGGCCATGGATATCGCCGACGCTTTTTATAATGAGCATAGCCTGGCGTGGTTAAGTCACGTCGGTGTTACATCTCCCCGGCCGTTTTCCAATCACGGAATGGATTGGATAAAGACATTCGGCGGAGGGCTACTGACTACATGCGGCTTGTCGCACGTGGGTGGACCCGAGTCCGACGAATTTGGTGAACGCGGATTACACGGCGGAGTCAGCAACATTCCCGCGGAGATAGAATCGATTATCCAGCCGGATCCCGTCCGCGGGCAACTGGAGATGAGTATCACCGGGACAATAAAGCAAACACAGGTATTCGGGCCTAGTATAGAGTTGAGGCGCACGATCTCAGGAACGATCGGCAAACCGGTCATCACGATCCATGACGAGATCCTGAACGTGGCGAACACACCGGTGCCCGTGATGCTTTTGTACCATGTCAACTTCGGATGGCCACTGGCCGATGAAGGCACGGAGCTGCTGTGGAAAGGCACGTGGACAACACCTGTGAAAGACCCGGTGATATTCCGGGAGGGAAATAATTTCAAGATGTGCCCGGCGCCTATGGAGGGCCACAGCGGCGCAGGTGAGGAGGTGGCGGTAATCAACCCCGTTCCGGATGGATCCGGTATGTGTTTGTGCGGTTTGTACAACCGGCGATTGGGCCTAGCTGTAGCGTTGCATTTTAGAAAGGAGCAACTTCCCTGGCTCACGAACTGGCAGCATTGGGGCAAAGGTGAGTATGTAACCGGGATTGAGCCGGGAACAAACCCGCCGATCGGGCAATCAAAGGCGAGAAAAGAAAAGCAACTGACCTTTCTGGCACCCGGCGAACGAAAGTCATACGACCTCGTGCTGGAAGTGCTGAACAGCGATAATAGTATAGAAGAGTTTTTACAGAAAAAATAAAACGTAATGGCAACAGGAAAAGCAAGCTTGGCTGAAAAAGCGCTGGAACAAGGTAAGGGTATTTTACGCCTGGCCCCCACGTGGGTTCCCCGATCATTTTGTGTTCCGGGTCGGAGGATAAAACTGCATCCCGACGATTACTATGTGCTGGGTGGTCAGCGAGGAGGGATCGATGAACGATGGCTTTCATCCACGACACCGGCAAAAAACGGTCCGCTCACGGGCGAAAATGAAGGACTGAGCGCTATTGTTTTTAAAGACGGTTCAAAAACCGAACAGGTCCTGCTCAAGGACGCTATCGATTACCTGAAGGGCGGTGTGATCGGCGACCGTTTGTGGAACAAGTACGGCGCCTGGCCGATGTACTCCAAGTTCTTCGACAACATGGGACCACTCCCGCACCATACGCATCACAACGACAAATACGCTAAAATGGTCGGCCAGTTGGGAAAACCGGAAGCCTACTATTTTCCGCCTCAGCTGAACAATCACGGTGGAGATTATCCCTACACGTTTTTTGGAATAGCACCGGGAACGACAAAAGACCAGATCCGCGAGTGCCTGGTAAATTTCACAAAAGGCGATAATAAAATAACAAACTTCTCCTCTGCATACCGGCTGGAACCGGGTACTGGCTGGGATGTGCCGCCGGGATTGCTTCATGCGCCGGGAAGTCTCTGCACGTACGAGCCCCAGAAAGCGTCCGACGTATTTGCCATGTACCAGTCGCTGGTCAATGAAGCGATCGTGCCGGAAGAATTATTGTGGAATGGCACACCAAAAGACCGCATCGGCGATTTCGACCTGTTGATCGAAGTGCTCGACTGGGAACTGAATGTAGATCCGAATATGATGGCCAATCGCTTCATGATGCCGAAACCTGTTAAGGATGTCGCGGCCATGAAATCCGAAGGGTATGTTGAAAACTGGGTTTGTTACAAGTCACATGACTTCAGCGCAAAGGAACTGACGGTGGCGCCTGGTGCGACCGTTACTATTAAGGACAGCGCCGCGTACGGGATCATCGTCATGCAGGGTCATGGAACAATGGGCGCCTGGAATATTGAAACACCGTCGCTGATCCGCTACGGTCAGCTGACCAACGACGAATTCTTTATTACGGAGAAAGCGGCCGTGGAAGGTGTAAAGATCGTCAATGCTTCCGATACGGATCCGATCGTCATCCTGAAACATTTCGGACCGGACAACCCGGACCTTAAGGTGTGACGTCAATGTTTTTGATTTAGAATTATTGATTACGAACGCTAGACCAAACTACTATGCCAGCAAACAATTTCCCCAAACTGCACAATGCCACATGGCCGGGAATCGTAGGTAAAGGACACGACTCCGAGCCGCCCATTGATTTTGACACCATGCTGAAGATGACGGCAGCCGCCGAGGTCGGAGGTGTAAAATTCGACGGTGTCGATCTTGGACTACTCGATCCTCACGTCAATATCGATATCACGGATGATGGCATAAAAAAGCTCGCGGATAAGATCACCAACCTGAACCTGAAGATCGGAAGCCTTGTCGCCCCGATCTGGGGAGGTCCGGCCATGGGCAACAAGGAAGAGCGAAAACAATTCGTGGAGATGGTCCGCAAAGCCTGTCACATCGGAAAGGTATTGCGCGACTACGGTGCAAGACCTCATGGAATTGTCCGTATCGACTCGGCCAGTTCACCGCAGCAATGGGCGACGGATCCCGTAAACAATACAAAACTTATCGCGCAGACTTTCCGCGAAGCATGCGACGTGGCGGCCGGTTACGGTGAGAAACTAGCTGCGGAAGGGGAAATATGCTGGGGCGGAATGCATAGCTGGAAGACGATGGTCGAAACGCTGGAGCTGGTGGACCGTCCGAATATCGGATTTCAGGCAGATATGTCGCACACGCTGTTATACCTGCTCGGGTACAACCGGCCCGAGGATCGTATCCTTCCCGCAAACTTCGACTGGAGCGATCGCAAGACCCTTACGGAAGGACTGAAGACCGTAACAAAAGCATTGCGTCCCTGGACGATCGATTTCCATGTCGCGCAAAACGATGGTACGGTTCACGGCACCGGATCACACGACAAAACCGGACGCCACTGCCTGGCTACTGATCCCAATGGGAAACTCGACATCGCCAACGATGCGGGTTACTGGCTGCGCGATGAGAACGGTAATCTCACGAAAGCGTTCAAGCACGTTTGCTGGGACGGATGTATGTTCTCCAACGATGTAATGATGAAGCAACAAACCTGGAACGATATCCTGGCCGTCATGATCAAGGTCCGCGAAAAGCACGGATGGTATGAAGCCTGATAAGATATAAAAACGTATTCCAATACAATCGAAAGTTATGGCACAAAAGGAACTGAGAATCGGATTGATCGGATGTGGGTTTATGGGACGTACCCACTCGAATGCATACAATCGTATCAAAAACTTCTTTCCGGAGCTGGTGTATACTCCGGTCCTGAAAGCAGTGTGCTCGCGGAACCCTGAAAAAGTGAAGGCATTTGCGGCGCAGTGGGGTTACGAATCGACGGAGACGGACTGGAAAGTATTGATCGCACGCGACGATATTGACGCCATCGACATTTGCACGCCGAACGACAGCCACGCCGAGATCGCTATCGCGGCGGCTGCGAAAGGCAAGATGATCCTGTGCGAAAAGCCCCTGTCCAGGACACTGGCGGAGGGACAAAAAATGGTGGACGCGGTGGAGAAAGCTAAGGTGATGAACACCATCTGGTACAACTACCGCCGTCTCCCAGCCGTCACGTTAGCGAAGCAGCTCATCGATTCGGGAAAACTCGGAAAGATCTTTCACTACCGGGCTAATTTCCTCCAGGACTGGACGATCAGTCCCGAACTGCCGCAAGGAGGAGAAGGTCTGTGGCGCCTGGACGTGGAAGCTGCAGGGTCCGGCGTAACGGGAGACCTGCTGGCCCATTGTATCGATACAGCGATGTGGCTTAACGGTGGTATCTCGGACGTGTCCGCAGTTACGGAGACGTTCATCAAGGAGCGGGTTCACCAGGCCAGCGGGAAAGTCCAGAAGGTTGGTATCGACGACGCCTGTATTTTTCACTGTCATTTCGAAAACGGGTCGCTGGGTCTTTTTGAATCCACCCGCTATGCACGCGGGCATAAAGCTTTATACACATTCGAGATCAACGGAGAGCATGCATCCATCCGGTGGGATCTGCACGATCTGAACCGTATCGAATATTTCGATCACCGTGACGAATCCATCGTCCGGGGATGGAGATCGATTCTTGTGACGGACGCGGATCAACCTTATATGAAACGGTGGTGGGTACCCGGTTTGATCATCGGCTACGAACACAGCTTCGTACACCAGGCTGCGGATTTTTTCAAGTGCCTGGAAACAGGAGAGCCTTGTCATCCGACGTTCCGCGATGCACTGGAGACCCAGAAAGTCTGCGAAGCCGTCATCGATTCGGCCAATACGCGAAGCTGGAAGAATACGAATGTAAAAGGCCCCGTAAATTAAGGTGCTACTATCCGGAGATTGAAAAACGTTTCCCTCATATTGACAATTACTTCGGAATCATGTTGATATGAAGGACATCAGATTCAACTACACGTATATCTGGCTGGTGTCGCTCGTTGCTGCCATCGGCGGGTTTTTATTCGGATACGACTGGGTGGTTGTGGGTGGGGCGAAGCCATTCTACGAACCCTATTTTTCATTGACGACTTCCTCTCAAAAGGGCTGGGGTACAAGCTCTGCCCTGGTTGGTTGTATTTTCGGCGCGTTGCTTTGTTTTATAAAAAGCGATGCCTGGGGACGGAAGCCGCTTCTCATCCTTGCCGGATTCCTGTTCACGCTTTCCGCTGTAGGTACAGGACTCGCAAGCGACTTCTTCTGGTATAACAACTATCGTATTATCGGCGGTGTGGCAATCGGAATAGCATTGAACCTGTCTCCAATGTATATATCGGAAATGTCGCCGTCTCATTTACGGGGAAAACTGGTAGCCTTGAACCAGCTGCTGATCATGATCGGTGTATTGTCGGCGCAGGTGGTGAACTGGCAGATTTCATTGCTTGACCGGGAGCTGCCGGCTGTCGCGACGGAGGAGATCATTCGTCAAAGCTGGTCCGGCCAATATGGCTGGCGTTGGATGTTCGGTGCGGAGACTGTTCCCGCTTTCCTGTTTTTTGTCATTATGATCTTTATGCCCGAAAGCGTCCGTTGGCTGGTGAAGGCGGGCAAGTCGGCTGAGGCTGAGAAAATTCTCGTTAAGATCGGCGGCGACGAGTATGCGCGGCGTGAGCTTCAGGCTATTCAAAATACGATTGACAAAGACGAGGTGGCGCGGGTCAATTTTAAAGACCTGTTCGAGCCGAAGCTGTTCAAAATTCTGGTTCTTGGAATCTTCATCGCCGTACTCCAGCAATGGTGCGGAATGAACGTGGTCTTTTATTATGCGGCGGATATTTTCCAGGCTGCGGGCTACGACATACAACAGATGATGCTGAACATCGTGGTGATCGGCGGAGTCATGGTTTTATCCGTTGTGGTCACCATTCTTGTGATCGAAAAAACCGGAAGAAAAAAACTGATGCTGGCAGGCACGGCGTTGCTGGCCGTCGTCTACGGGATACTCGGCTATCTGTTCCTCATTGGAGAAAGCGGCCTGCCTATCGTCTTGCTGACGCTGCTCAATGTCGCGATCTATTCGATCACATTGGCGCCTGTCGTGTGGGTTATCCTTTCCGAAATATTTCCGAACCGTATCCGCGGAGCCGCTATGTCAGCGGCAGCGATGGCTCTTTGGGTGGGTAACTTTTCACTCACTTTTACATTTCCGGCTATCAAGGAAAACCTGGGATGGGCGAATAACTTCTGGTTGTACGGCGTGATCTGCGCCATCGGTTTTATAGTCCTTTACTTCAAGCTACCGGAGACTAAAGACAAGACGCTGGAGGAAATCGAAGCGGAGCTAACGGACTGACGAAACTTCGATCGCTCTTATTTCAACACAGCCAGCGCCGCTTTTACTACTTCTTCGTCCTGCGTTGATTGCATCCCCGAAACACCTATTCCACCGATGATCTTGCCGTTTTGAATAATTGGTTCACCTCCTTCAATAGCAACCGCACCTGGAAGACTCAGCACACGCAGGCCGATACCCCCGCCGGCAACAGCATCCTCGAATACCTTTGATGATCGTTTGAAATTATTGGCTGTTTTTGCTTTTCCAAGGGCAACGTCAAGCGATCCGATTTGTGTGTTATCCATCTTTTCGAGCAGGACGATGTTACCGCCGGTATCGACAATAGCAATTACGACAGTCCATTGCTTGCCGGCCGCAAATATGTGGCCCGCATTCACCAGTTTCCTTGCGGCCTCCAGGGAAATGGACTCACCGTAAGGTAAGGCGGGAGTTGGAGCCGCCGGCTTGTCCGACTGGGCAAGGGAATAAAAGGAGATCAGACTCAGGGCAATCAGCAATACATTTTTTTTCATAAGATCGGGTTAAGAGGTTTTTAGTATGGGGATGTTTAAAAATGATCGGTTCTTCAGATTATAATATAAGTCTGTCGTACGTGAACGATGGTAATCCCGGGCACTAACAACATGACGTCTTCACACCAGGAGTATCTGAAACCTAAAGTAGCGGATTTTGTCAATAGAAGCATCACGGCTGCGTGAAATCACCAGCCATTGACATGTAGAGAGAAGAAGGTTCAGGAAATTTTGTTACTTCTCAACCGGCTCCAGCGCGTGGGTAGCTACAGGGATGTTGATCTTTGTGCCACCCTTGGATTCACCTTTGTCATCCAGGATTTCATTTTCGTTGACATGATCAATTTTTACCCGGCTTACATCGTCGAATGTGACCTTGAATGTCCTGCTCGTCACCTGATCCTTGCGGATGTATTTATCCTTGTCCGATAAACTATACGCTTTCTGTCCGACGCGTTTGTTATCGGAGGAGTAAAAATTCACATGGACGACCACGTCTGCGTATGTTTTGTCGGGCACGATCTGGATCACAAACTTTTTACTGCTTCCGGGAACCAGCTGCGCATAGACACCGTGTTCAACGGGAGAAAATGATGCACTCAGGCAAATGACAGCTGCGGCGATAACGAAGGGTAGGTATGGTAGCTTTTTCATGAGGGTACTGGTTGGTTAAATTTACGACCATCCATGTTAGCAGATTACATCCTGACGGCCAGCTCTGAATCGATTGAATCCCTGTAGGCTCTTTCTGTTTGCGCCAGGCCCGGTGAGCCGGATGTCCTTCTTTCAATCCGCCAGGCGTTCCATATCATCGGAGCAGCGACAGCAGTAATTCGGGCTCATTGGTGGTGATAAAATCAACCTGCTGCCGGAGCAGATCTTCGAGAGCCGTTTTGTCGTTGACCGTCCAGACATTGACCGTAAGTTTCCGGGTGTGGGCATCGCTGATCCAGTCCGTGTTTTTGTTAAAGACACTGAAGTGATAATCAAGTCCAAAAAATCCCGCAGCCGCGAGTTCTGCCGGTGACTTATCACCGTTGAGGTAGGCGACGCGGGCATAGGGCGCGCGCGACATCACTTCCCGGCATACATCGTAATCGAAACTGATGTAGTCGACCCACGCTTGTGCCTGTAATTTTTCCACTCGGGCAACTACCTGTCGCGCGAGGGCGAGGGAGCTTTCCTTGCCGAGTTCGGACGGTTTTATCTCCAGGATAAGTTTCGTTTTCGTTTGCACCATGCCGGCTTTCAGGTAGTCTTCGAGCGTGGGCATCGGTTCGCCATTTGAAAGTTTTATAGACCGCAGATCGCCTGATAAGGTCTTCGCGATGGAAACGCCCTGGATATGCGGATCGTGGCTGATAACAGGCAGCGAGTCGGACGACATATGAACATCAAATTCGCTTCCTTCACAACCCAGTCCCACGGCGTGATTCAACGCGGCGATGGAATTTTCAGGAGCACCCGTATTCTTCCACGCTCCGCGGTGTGCAACCACTTTGTTCCGGATAAAATCATCCTTAACGATCGTGAATGACCGAGTTTGTTTACCGGAAGGTGTAGTGACGGTCACTTCAATGTCAAAGGTGTTCAGTCCGGCCGGTAGTTTTTTCGGATGCACGGAAAGCTGCGATCCTTTACCGATACTGAAGGCAGCCCCGTGTTTGCCGCCTACTGTCGCGGTTTCTACCTGTCCGCTTTTTACCCTGACGAATCCAACGGTATTACCCTTCACCGGTATCGTATAATTCGTGAGGTAAACAACACTTTCATTTTTTTGGGCAGATGCGGACATGACCAGTACGATCAGGTGGAATAAAACAAGGACACAGCTCTTTTTCATAGGTGATGTAAATTGTCAAAGGGGCGCTTAATAAACAACTGCGGGGCGTCCCTTTTTCACCACTGCTGAATGACAATACCCAATTGCCCGTCCGTCCATGGCCGAAGCGTGATTTTATCAAGGTTCGGATGAAGGAAGCCGGGATGAGATGAACTTATCTTTACGTATGCTTCTTCAATGTTATCGGTTACCAGGCGGAATTCGGGATTATGTTCTTTTGCCAGTGCCGTATTTTCAAAAAGATTTAATTCATCGCGTTCGATATTAAATTCCAGACAGTCAACGAACAGTTTTATAGCGTCGTGGATGTTTGTTTAAAAAACGTTCGGAACAAGCCCGGTAAAATTCATGACGAATCATTTTAAGTGGAGAAATGTAAATCGGGTACATGCAGGATGGCGTTATATTTTTCCCGGTCTGTAGATAGCTTGCGCCAGATAGATCAACTATCAGAAGCGATTGATGTTGTTTTTAATTTTACCTATGCCTTTTGACGATTAAAAAGGCCCAAAAGAACGTTGGCAACATAAGCGAGTTGACTAACTGCAAAGATGAGTGTCAGGAACTGCATGGTATTGCCAATCCATACAAACCTGTCGGTCGCGCCTGCTGACGCATCGATGCCGATGTAAGCCACACAAACCATAAGAACGATAGCCGATACGGTAACAAAGATATGTATCCGGGTGATCGTCATTGAATAAAGAAATTTCCTCGTCAGAAGATAAAGAACCCAGAAGGATACCAGGATGAGCGGGATCATCCAGACCATGACGGCCAGGGGAACACCAAACATCGTTATATCCTGAAAATTCACGTTGGTCAGGGGCGAAAAAAACAGGGCTACCAACAAAACTATTGCCGTGTACAACAGCAGTCCATACGGACTATCTTTGAGATTCAATATCGTTTTCATAACCGTCAGATTTGTTTCGATTGTAAATTCAGATTCGAACTCCTGATTCCGGATCATGACATCCTTATTAATATAAGCAATTGTTGAAAAAAATTCAAACGCCAGGAGCCTCGCTGCCGGCTTCATTTCTTTTTGAGAAACCCGCCGGGGATCAACTCATGGATCGCCTGCATGATCTTTTCTTCCGTATCCTCTGTCAGCCGCGACGGGTGATTGTAATAGGGCATGGACCCATCCACTTCATAACCGCCTTCTGCGAAAAGTCTTTTCGACGCGATGTAGGTTGAGACATCGTTCGAGTAGGCGTTGACCCAGATCTTTTCTTTGATGAACTCGCGTTTGATCCGGAGACTGTAATCCACAACCACTTCTCCACCCAGGAAGACAACGGCTAACCGGTCTCCGAAGGTCCATACCTGAACCGGGTAGGACATCGTGGGCGGAATGGAACCGCCTTGTGCCAGCGTCAGCAGATTGTTGCGGGCATAAAGTCCCTGGGCCGCCTCAAGGCTTGATTGCTCAACCAGTTCCCTGGCATCCGGCACGTGAGTGAACCTGAGCTCCACCATTTTTATCTTGCCGGCGGGAAGTTTATCCAGCGCTGTGAATTTACCGGACTGAAGCAGTTTGCCGATCTGGTCGGTGATCATGACGGCATGCCGGCTGACGTGGTTGAATTCACCGCGGGGTGAAGGATTTGCATCGCCGCCACAACCGATAGCTACCATGGCCGTTGCGCCGGGATATTTGTTTTCAATCATCTCCTGTGCCGCGCCCATCCAGTCGCCATGCGTGAAGTTATGTTCCGGGAGCAGCGTTGTACCGTGACAGGCATAGTTGATAAGCAGGGCAATCAGTTTGCCTTCCATGTCCGTTGCGCGGAGTACGGGCAGATCGTGATCCACGGGACCATCCGGCGTCTCGCCGAAATCTTTCCATTTCCCCGCTTCCATCACCCTCCTGTTCATGGCGAATGTTACCTGTCCCACAGCCCAGCTCAATTTGCCGGGAGCTCTTTTTGAATCGGCGTCGATTACCAGCTTTTCCAGTTTATCGAGCAACTGGTCGCGATACAGTTTTACATCAGCAAGCTGGTTGGGCGGGGGAGTCTGCCCGAATATATTAACCAATACGCCCGTCTCCGGGCCGTTGTGAGTGTGCGTTGCAGAGACCACCAATTGTGCGCGGTCCTGAAGGCCCATCGTTTTTGCCAGCCGTGCATACAACGCATCGGCGAAAAAGCCAGGGAAACCAACGAGGTCGAGAGTTATCCATACCATGGTTGGTTTTCCTTTCTGACCGATCACCAGCGCTTTGGCCCAAAGTTTTTGTTCGACGCTGTCGAATACCGTTGTGCGGTTGCCATATCCCGTCAGGCGTACCGGGTATTCCGGTGTAATGTCTGTTCGTGACACACCAATCTCGACAGGCTTGTCCGCCAGGGCGGGTACTTGATCAAAAAAAGAAAAGAGAAGGAAAAGAACGGCCAGGGCAATACAGGTTTTGATCATTTTCATTTTGGTATTTTTCAGGTTTTCTATCAACCTACTCTGAGTCGTAGCCGTTGGTGAAGACATTTGGTAACTCAGGGTCTAGTCGGTGTCAACAGCGAGGCGGTGTTTTTTACAATGTAAACACTGAAACAAATAACCCTGCATGCTACCGTGTTTGAGCAGACTTTTTTCGAGCTGCGCCTGTGTCAGGCCGTAGTCGTCCGTGATTTGCTTCAGGTCGTCTGTCAGTTCCTCTTTCAGGTCTTTTATCTCCGCCCATCCCACGTAATCCTGTAACGCGCAAAAATCGCCGCAGTGACTCAACCACCTTTCCTGCTGCCACCCTGAATAGCCCGGTGTCCGGGTTGTTAATTCAATCAGGTATTCGTCGTCGTCAACATCCTCGCAGGAGGCGGAATCCTGGAATTCGCCCTCATATTTTTCGGCGGCTGATCCGTCTTTTATACACCAGGGACAAATACCTTCCACTTCATCTACAGAATAAAAAGGACCTTCGTACACATAGTCCCTGTCCTGTCCGCATACCGGGCAATTGGTCGTTTCCTTTTTGATGATCCCAAGCCTCACCGCATGGGGGTTGTATCGGAATGTTGGTAGTTCTGTCATACCGTTGTTGTTGTTTAAATAGCTTTAGTCAGGGATCAGGGATTGTTACTGCACCGGGTGTTACGGCAGTGTCTTCCGAATTTCATCATGCCGGTGTAATGCCGGAGGTGAAGGTAAGGAAATCGGAAAACCCGGCAAATGAAGATTGAACAGGTTTTGAATCTTTTCTCCAGTTGTCGCAAACGCGGGCTAATTCCTAATAGCAATTCTTAATTACTCTTCGAGATAAAATAGTCCCACGTTGCTTTTGCCACATCTGCGATTATTTTTTCAGATGTTGCGGTATCCTCTTTCGAACGGGTAATAAAAACGGAAATAAAAAAGTAGCGGCCGTTTGGCAAAAATACAATACCGATGTCATTGACTGCCGCGGAAATTCCATCTTTGTTAACGCCGGACCAACCCGTCTTATGGGCTACAACAGTTCCCGCGGGCAGCAGACCTTTTAACCTCGCTTTACCGGTTTCTGTTTGTCGCATCGTGGTCCAGATGAACTCATGACTTTTTTCCGATATCAGCTTTCGTTCGTTCTTGTAGAAGGAAGCCAGTATCTCCGTAGCCGACCTGGGAGTAGTCCAGTTGAGAAACTGCAGATCCCAATCTCCCTGCATCACTTCTTCATTGATTTTTATGGACAGGTTCCGGAAATTGTTTTTTGTGAAGTATTCTTCCACGGCCTGCGGACCACCCACCAGCCGAAGCAGCACGTCGCAACCCACATTGTCGCTTTTGGAAACCGTATATTCCAGGATCTCCGCGATTGTCAGACTTGCGCCTTTTGGATACGTTTCCCTGATCGGGCTATGGAGGCCGGGCAGCAGTTCATGCTCCTTGAGTTCAATTTTCTGATCCAATGAAAACCGGCCTTTATCGATTTCAGACAGGACCTTCAGGGCAATATGAAATTTAAATACACTCTGCATCGGAAAGTGTTCATCCCCGTGTATGGAGAGTGTATCCTTACCATCGTCACCGGAAATCGAAATACCAACATGGGCATTTTTTTTCGACACGATGGCGTTTAATTTTTGCCTGAGCACCGCTATAGTTTGTGCCGGTGTTGGCCAGGTGATCGTTAGCATCAGGATGACGGTAGCCCAACGTATTTTCTTCATCTTATTTTTTACGGGTTAAGGTCGTTATCATCCCGTGAAATTGCCACTTCCGGGATTGATTTCTTTCCCCAAAAAAGCGGACGCTCATAAGGACGGCGAGGACAAATTCTTCTGAAACTGGTCGATCTTTAGTAATATTAGCTATCAAAGAACCGGACCCATGGCAAAATCAAAGGTTTTCCGTCCTGAATTAATTGTCGCCCTGCTGGCGGTTATTATTGGCGTGCTGACCATGTTCGTTTACATCTATCAGGCGAGGCTTATGAGCAAACAGATGCAGGCGGCGACGTGGCCGTATCTGGAGATCATTTTTGCCAACGCCGGCGACCGGTTTTCAATCAACGTTACGAATAAAGGTGCCGGGCCGGCCATTGTAAAAAACGCAACGGTACGGTTGGATGGGATCGTATATCAGGACTCGCAGAAAAACCTGGACTCCGTCGCTTACCTTCTCACCGGCTCACGGAAGCTCCTCAATGGATACACCAATGTGAATAACCGTGTGATATCGCCCGGCGAGGTGATTTCCTTCATTGAGATCAATGACTCAACCTCGGTGAAACTCCTGTTACAGTCCCTGCAGAAACGGGCTGTACAACTGGAGGTCTGCTATTGTTCCGTATTTGACGACTGTTGGAGAGCAACCGGAGGCAAGGTAGAGCCTTGTGACAGTTGTGAATAGGAGATGAAGGCATTTCCTATACAGCACTGAGTGGATGCTTTGGTTAGTGTACGGTAGAGTATCGGAAGGTAATGTGCTTACGATTTAGTTATACCTGTTTTTTCAAAGTCAATGAGCCATTTTTTTCTGGCGATACCACCTCCATAGCCGGTCATGTTCCCATCTTCTCCGATAATTCTATGGCATGGAACGATGATGGCTACCTTATTAGCTCCGTTGGCAGAAGCCACCGCCCGCGACGCACTCGGATTTCCAAGCGCTGTGGCTAATTGTTTATACGTACGGGTTTCTCCATACGGCACCAGCTTCAACTCAGTCCACACTGCCTGTTGGAACGCTGTGCCTGGGGTATGTAATTCAACGGTGAAGTGTTCTCTTTTGCCTTCAAAATATTCGGTGATCTCTTTTTGCACCTGGCGAAGATGTGGATTTTCCCCCGGCAAAATAATGGCATTAAGCCTTTTTTGTAAATCCCGGAACTCGCTTTCAAGCATACGCCGGTTCGTAAACTCCAGGAGACAAACTCCTTTACTTGTTGCGCAGGCGAACATAGGCCCGAGTGCTGTCGTAAACCGTGTAATGTGGATAATGGTCCTGTTCTTTGATGACGTCGGTGCTTCTCCAAAAATGGAGCGAAAACTTTCGTTGAATCCGCTAAGCGAATTGAATCCGACATCGAAGGCGGTTATCGTTACAGATTGACCTTTATTCATTTTTGAAAAAGCCGTATTGATGCGCAACATTCTCTGGAAATGTTGAAAACTCATTTGATGATTTTTTTTGAACCACCGCCTGAGCTGATTCGGCTCGATCTTTCTTTTTCTGAGGTCACTGTCTTTCAATCGCAATTCCGGGTTGGCGCAAATTTCATTAATCAAGGACTGAATAAACGTCGGTGCTTTACCAGCTTGTTCCATGGGTTTGCAGACCTGACAGGGACGGTAGCCGCCGTCGATCGCATCCTGAACAGAGTCGTAAAAAATTACGTTCTCCGGTTTGGGTTTCCGCGCCGGACAAACTGGCCGGCAAAATATCCCCGTTGTTTTTACCGCGGTTATAAAGACGCCCTCAAAAGAAGCATCCTTACGGAACATAGCGTCGTATTTCTCCTGAAAGGTCAACGTACTCATCATCACTTTAATAAAGGTAAAGAGTAATTAAGGATAACCCGCGAATTTAAACTCGTGGTACTATTGGAAAAAGCAACTCCGAATGTAAACGCCAAAGCAAATGCACTCTTTTCTACATTCCAGACCATTACCGGACTTATGCCAATTGTTTTTACCGTAATGGTTGCACTTTCACCCTGATCAGGAATGTAAGTAAATTCTCCAAACCAGTTTAACAGAAGTATTTTGTTGCCTGTATAATGGTTGGTCCTGAGTGAGGAGCCAAAATAAGTGTAATGTCCGAATACATCGCTTTTATTGACAAAGGAACCGAAGTCCGCAAAGAATCCCCTGTACCGGAGGGTAACACCGGCAGAAACAACAGGTGCGTAGGCAATTTCTTTATCGTAGAAATTGTAGTTCACCACCTGGGGCAGACGCACGAAAGCGTCCAGGACCGGTTTTTGTCCGTACGTTTCGTTGCAAACCAGGCAGATTAAAAAAACAAAAATTTTCTTCATGGAGATTAGATTTCAGGCAAAGAAACCCGGGAGGAGTGTCGCCCGCTACCGAAAAATTGACATCCATTTTTTTATAATAAATTTTTCAATGGCTGAGATTCAGGTGGGAAAAAACCTGATTCCGCCGCCGATTTATTAACCTTGCATATGCCGCCGAATGCACGTGGAAACTAAGACCTCCGGTAAATACGGGATTATCAATATAATCGCCCTGGTGGTATTCTGTTTTGCTATCGGTGAGGCGGCAGCGATTCTATTAACGGGGTTGATATTTAACGTTGATTCCGTCCGGATTTTCGAAATATTAAAAGAGCCGTCTCCCGCCGACAGGTCGCTTCTGATCTTGTTTTCGTGTTTCTCCACCCTCTTTCGTTTCCTGATCATCCCAGGTCTTTATCTTTTCTTCACGAACAGAAGTTCACTGGATTTTATAAGGGCCAATGTTAAGGTGCATTTTGCGCCGGTATTGCTCACAGTTGTGATCGTTTTCGTTCTGATACCCTGCACATCGTTGTTGATAGACTTCAATAACAGGCTTGCGTTACCCGACTGGCTATCGGAGCTGGAAACTTATTTCAGAGACGGTGAACAAAGAGCCCGCCGCCTGTCAAATCTTTTGTTTGAATTCAGAGACCCTGAAGACCTGGCCATAGTCATTTTGATCGTAGCCGTTATTCCCGGGATAGCTGAGGAGTTTCTTTTCAGAGGGGTAGTCCAGCTACGGCTTCAGACCATCCTGAAAAATCACCATTATGCGATCCTCCTAAGTGCGGCCTTGTTTGTTTTCTTTCATTTTCAGTTTTACGGCTTCATGCCGAGAATAGCGCTCGGGATGTTGTTTGGCTATGTATTTTATTGGTCGGGAAATATCCGGTACCCTGTTATTATGCATATCACGAATAACCTGGCCGGCGTCCTCGGCGTCTATTTTCTTGGGCCACAGATCATGGATCCTGATAGCGGAACCGATATCACGATGCTCCTTGTATTTCCGTCCGCCGTTGTATCGATTATGATAATATGGAAAATAAAAAAGATGTTCTCCTTAAATCGTCAATCGTAAATCTAAAATCGTACATTTTAGGTAGCTGCTTGATTTACGATTTACGATTTTTGGTTCCGCTTAATTCGTCAATCATCAATCTAAAATCGTACATTTTAAGTAGCTGCTTGATTTACGATTTGGGGATTTACGATTTACGATTTAAGGATTCCGGCTAATCGTCAATTACACATTTCAGGTAGTTGGCTGATTTACGATTTTGATTCCGCTTAGTCGCCAATCGTACATTCAATTTGGAGGCTGATTAACGAGTCAGTCACTTTAGGATTCTTTGCAGTTGTCTTGCCGTTTTAAAACCACACTGCGAAGCGATATAATCGATGGTGTAATCTGGATTATTGAGTAGCGTTTTTGCCATCTCCCTGCGAAGCGCAGTAAGATATTCAACAATAGTCAGTCCCGTGGATTCCTTAAAAACCCGACTAAGATTTCTTGGACTCATAGCTATCATTTCTGCCAAATCTTCAATTGAGTTCTCCTTTACAAGGTTATTGATAAGGAAATCCTGTACCTCATGAATTTTTGGGTTAATGTGATTTCTGAAATCCAGATAGATACTTTTTTGCGAATGTGACTGATCACGCCTGTGATAAACTACAAGACCCCGGGCCACCTTATGAACGAAGTGAGGACCTTTCAGATGTTCCAAAATGGCCAGCGCGAGGTCGATGCCGGCACTAATGCCTGCGCTGGTGTAAATGTTATCACTCTTTACATATAGAATATCGGCCAGTACCTTAGCTTTTGGAAAGCATGACTTCAATTCGTCTGTTCGTCTCCAGTGTGTCGTACATTCCCTGTAATCCAGCAATCCGGCTTCGCCCAGGAAAAATGCACCCGTACAGATTGAACAAGTATTCACTTTACTGTCTGCGCATTTAGCTATCCAATCAAAGAAATTTTTCTCAGCCCCAAACTGAGCGCTTCGTAAATAGTCATGGTCTGTGCCAGGCACGAACACAAAGTCACCCGCCTTCAAATTAGCTTCTTTATAACTTTTGATCTTGGCGAAAGCAACGCCCGCAGTAGACGTGTTATCATCATGGAAACTATAAAATTCAATTGACGCATCGAGTCCTTGCGATTTAGCCTCGGTAAATGCTTGCGCAGGGCCTGCAAGATCCAGTAGTTCAACATGGGGAGGAACAATAAAGGCTATTTTTAGCATAACTATTTTCCTTACTTGTGACAATAGACACAAGTTACTGAAAATTCTCCGACGAGGTGTGTTGGATCGGAAGCAATGCTACAGGAGGCGATCCTAGGTCTACTTTGAATCTCCTAAAATCCTCTGCAATTGGCGCTCCGTTTTGAATCCACATTTGGAAGCAATAGTCAACATTGTGTTTTTAGGGTTTTCCAGAAGTGCTTTAGCAGTATCCAGTCGTATCCGGGTTAAGTATTCATTAATGGTAGTTCCGGTAGCCTCCTTAAACACACGCGTCAAATTTCTTGGACTCATACCGGCGATTAAAGCCAACTCTGTTGTGGAGGTCTGTCCAGCAATGTTATCAATAAGATAGTCCTGAACTTCGTGGATTTTGATATTAATGTGATTCCGATAATCGAGATAAACGTTTTGCTTCCTTCGACTGCCATTTCTTCTATAATAAACCACCAGTCCTCTGGCAACTCTATGCGTGAAATGCGGACCTGCTAAATCTTCAAGGATCGATAGTGCAAGGTCAATTCCGGCACTAATTCCTGCACTGGTGCAGATGTATCCATTCTTGACAAAAAAAACGTCAGCCAGCACTTTAGCGTGAGGAAATTGCTGTTGTAGTTCTTTTACCCTTCTCCAGTGAGTAGTGCAGTCAATGTGGTTCAGTAATTTAGCCTCACCCAAGGCAAAGGCTCCATTGCAAACAGAACACACATTTGTCTTTCTTGCCGCACATTCTTTTAACCATGAAAAAAACTTTTTTTCATTCTTGAAGGAAGAGCTTCTGACATAATTTTGGTCCATTCCCGGGATGAACACAAAATCGCCCTCAACCAATTGAGCTTGTGCGTAACTTGCAACTTTTCCAAATCGAAGTCCTGATGTACTGACAGGATTATTCTTGTAATGATAAAATTCAATGTCAACTTCAAAACCATAAAATTTAGCTTCCGTGAAGACCTGAACAGGGCCTGCTAAGTCTAATAGCTCAACTGTTGGGGGGATAATAAAGGCAATTTTCTTCATGGTAAATTTAGAGTTAATTTGTTAGCAAAACTGTAAAGGTTTCTCCTTTGGGGTAGCGTAATAACGAAATCATAAGATGGTTGCCTTTTCAGGTGTCACGTGGTGTTGATTACTGCAACAGCATGGTAAATTGTTTTCGAAACAATCGCATGAAGCTTCTTTCTTCATCGCTTTACTGGCACACCTCCAGCACGGCCGCGCAGCTGTTGTTGTAGTCGATATCTGAACCAAGTCGGCACCAGCCTGCGTCCTTTCGTTTACGGGGTTAGCGAGGAGCACCACTTCATTTTTGTAATCGAACATAATGTCACCTACAGGCTGAAATCCGGCCTTTACGATTCCATTGTAAGAACTTTGATTTTCAGGGGCTGAAATAATCCAGATTCGATTGCTGATTTTTTCTTCAGCTTCTAAAATTGTGCGCAGCAGTTGAACATAATAGCCTTTCCCACGATAAGGCTCAAGTGTTCTGAAATTCCACAAGTATGCATTTCCATTTGGAAGCTCGACCGATTTAAATAGTTCGCCAATACCGGCCCGTTTTCGTCCGAGCCATCCGAAGGAAACTGGTCTACCGTCTAACTTGACGACCCAGGCTTCATTTCCTTCTTCAAATCTCTTTTGGATTTTTTGCTCCTCCAGGCCCATCAATGACGCCAACATAGATGCATCAAATTCTTTTTGTATTGATAAGTTGCTTATTTCTTTTGGGGCTGTGCGAACATCCCCGCTCCAAAATGTGAATAGTGCCATACGAGCAGTTTGTGTTATGCGTTGATTTGTTTATTTATAAGCCCACCTCCGGCACGATATTATGTACTGGCCATCGATACGGGTAATGTTGGATTCTGTCATGGGCCACTGATATATACGCGCGGCAGATCAAGAAGTATTTTTTTCAATCCCCTGCTTACAACTTTGTAGTGTTCCGGCAATCCAATTTTTATCGTATAACGTGCGCCGACAGATGGAGACCCAATTGTGAATTGTCTTGTACGTTCTGGGTTAAACTCTTCATCGCTGCATGATGCCATCAGGAGTATCACGATTGCACCAACAAGAATTCCTAGGAAAAGAGATAATACGTTTAGCTTTTTCATTACACTTAATTGTTTTTTATTCTCTTTTTGTAATACAAAGGTGTGGCTCCTTTCGCTATTGCCCTAGGTCAAAAAAGCGTCATAAAAGGACAACCCGGGAAGTTGCAAGAATGGAGGTAGAATCAGGCGGAATGGATGGATTTCTAATAGAAGCACAGAAGCCCTTGCCGAAAGCATTTATGATTTTACTGATTTCTCCGGTTGCCACCGCCCGGGCCCACTAAGCCATCTGCAATTGAATTAAGAAATAGAAACCTTGGGCGGTATTATTTTGTAGATCACCGGAGTAACGATACGTGACAATAAAGTTGAACTGATCAAACCGCCAATGATTACAATTGCCAAGGGTGATATCAACGGATTGGTGGATAAGGCGATAGGCAACAAACCACCAATGGCAGTCAGTGAGGTGAGGATGATGGGAAGAAAACGCACCTCTCCGGCTTCACGAATAGCCTCATCAAGAGGTTTGCCTTCTGAACGAAGCTGATTCGTGAAATCGACAAGGAGAATGGTATTTTTTACTTCAATTCCCGCCAGTGCAGTCAACCCGATCGCAGCTATGAAGGACAGTGAATTTCCGGTTATAAACAACGCAATTACCGCCCCCACAATACCCAACGGAATTACTGAAAGTACAATCAATGTGCTTTTGAAATTTTTGAACTCAAGGATAAGTACAGCAATAAACAAGAAAAGGGTCACGATAATCACACTGCCGAAGCCGCCAAATCCTTCATGGCGGCTTTCCAATTCTCCACCCATTACGTAACTGTAACCTTCCGGAAGTTTCATTTTGTTCATCTTAGCGATCACGTCTTTCGTAACGTTGTCATTAAGGAATTCTTTTTTTACATACGCATTTACAGAGACGGTACGCAATTTATTATGATGGTTTATTTTAAGAGGCGAGGACTCCATATGAAGGTTGGCCACCTGGCGAAGCGGTACTGCAGTACCCTGATTGGTACTCACAAACAGATTGTCCAGCACTTCTAATGTGGGGTGCCCCTGTCTGGATTTTGACATGATGATTGTGAACTCATCTCCGTTTTGATCGGAGAACCTGCCGGCATCAATGCCCGCCACGGCAAGACGAATCGTATTATCAATCGCCACCGTGGGTATTCCAAGCATGTTCGACTTGTCTCTGTTAATATCGATTTTGATATCTGTCTTCAGATGGGCGACGGGATTTTCGATATAAATGGTGCCAGGAGTTTTTTCCAAGAGGTTTTCAACTTTAGCCGCGATCATCCGCAAGGTGTCAAGGTTTTCCCCAAAAACCCTAACCTCGATCGGGGCCGCGATCGGTGCGCCTTGTTCAAAATTTTTCACTTTGATTTCGGATTCAACGGTTGTCGAGAATTTCTTACGTAGTTCTTCAATCAACATTAACTTTCGCTTGGGGGAAGTTTGTTCATTCAGTTGCACAAATATCTGTGCGAAATCGGTGCGTTCGTTTTCCGGGAGAATATTATAGTAGATGCGCGGGTTCCCTTTTCCTACGTTGGTAGCGAAGTATTTTATTTCTTTCTCTTTCCTCAATTCAGCTTCAACTTGGGCTGTGACTTTGTTGGTGTACGTAAGATTGGATTGAAGGGGTGTAGTAACTTCAATGAGAAACTGCGGCTTTTCAGAAGCGGGAAAGAGGCTGAAACCGATGATCGGGAAAAGGGAAAGTGCGCCCACAAATAGAGCTACCGCAAAGACAATGGTAAGCAAAGGCTTGTCCAACGCTTTGTCTAGCAATTTGGCATAGCTTCCATGGATTAATTTCTTTAGCGCTCTCATAAAAATATTTCCGTCCGGATGTCCGGCAGAATCTTTCAATAGTCGACTACTCAGAAACGGGATAACGGTTAACGATACAAGCATGGATGCGATAACACACAAAATCACACTGATGGGAAGACTACGGATAAAACCGCCATGTGCTTCCGGCAGGAATGCAAGAGGCATAAATGCGATTACAAGTGTAACCGTACAACCCACTACGGCTAGCCCGATCTGCTTGGTTGCCTTTATCGTTGCCTCTAATCGGGAATGTCCGTCACGTATCCAACGTTCAATGTTTTCTACCACTACAATGCTGTCATCCACCAGCAAACCAAGCGCCACTACAAGTCCCACAATGCTTAATTGGTTAAGTGTAAATCCAAGAAGGTCAAGCATAATAATTCCAATGCCCAACGAAAGTGGAATGGAAATCATAACGATGAGTGCGGCACGTTGCCCTAAGGGCAACAAGGTAATTGAGATTAATAATATGGCGAACAGAAAATCTTTACCAAGTGATGCAAGGCGTTGATTCACATTGTTAGCCTGGTCGAAATGGTGGATCAGATTAATATTGGGGGGAAGTGTCGACTTGAATTGTTCAATTACGGGTAAATACTTCTTTTGCGTCATCGAAATATTTTCACCCTTTTTTTGCGCTGCTGTTACAAAAACAGACCGGTAGCCATTGAGGCGGGTTATATACATCTCTTCCGCATAGTCATATTCTACTTTAGCGATATCCTGTAGAAGGACGTTCTTACCATTGGCGGAGTAGACAATCGTTTTCCGGATCTCCTCAATGTCTTTAAAACTCCCACTGGTATTGATATTGAATGATTTATTTCCTGCTTCAACCCTTCCCCCGGGAATATTAGCCGCTTCGCTACCGACACTTCCAAGAATCGCGTCTAGAGGGATATGCTTTTGGGCCATTTTTTCCAGTTCCAAATCTACGCGAACGATCCTGTCGCTTAGGCCATGAATCTGTACTTTCTTCAAGGATTGTATTTGCTCCAGTTCATCCCTGAGGTTCTCCGAGTATTCATTCAATTTGTCACGGGAGGTATTCTCTGAAACCAATGCAATCTGTAATACATTGACATCAGAGGGGTCAATTTTACCGACCTCAATGCTTGCGATATCTCCCGGGAGTTCGGCGCGTAAGGCGTTTACTTCTCGAATAAGTTCAGAGTATTTATCATCTACATTACTGCCATATTTGTATTCAACCAATACGACGGCAACACCATCTTTGATTGTGCTTTTCACCCGCTTGATGTTGTCAAGTTCGGTAATCTTGCGCTCCATCGGGTTAACGACCAAATCTTCAAGGTCTTTAGGACTGGTTCCGGGATACACAACCACGATGGGAAATTGTGGCGAATGAATCTCCGGGTCCTCTGCTCGTGGCATATGGAGAATTGTTGTAGCACCCAACAGGATAATCATAAGAAAGATCACCAACGTGAATTGGTAATTCTTTATTGCATATTCTGATATTTTCATGGCGTGTTCTTTTTTTGAGGTTTTGTTTTTTTATCCATTCAAAATGTTATTTCAAAAGGCGAATGGATGAATTTTCATGCAGGTACGCGCTACCGGCGATAATAATACATTGTGCGTTTTCCAGGCCACTGCTAATAATTACATTGTCTTTTTCAATAGCTGAAACAACTACCGCTTGTCTTTGAACGGTTTTCATATCGTTGGTAACAAAGACATATCCTGACTGCGACCCTGCATCAAGAAGGGCATCATACGGTATTGACCACACGTTTTGTTTTGATGATGGCGTAATCACAGCTTTTCCAAACAAGCCACTGGCAATTGCTGGGGGCAACGTTTCTGTCAACCGAAGTTCAGCGGAAAACGTACCGGTGTTGGGATCTACACCACTGGATTTTTGAGCAAGTTTTGCCATAAACGTTTCGCCGGGGAAAGCATCAATGGATACTGATGCATGGTCACCCAATTGGATACGTGCCCAATCACGATCGCTGATTCCTACCTTTAATACCCAATCACTTTTTCCATCGGCGTTGGTTTGCAATACTGGACTTGCAGGGCCAACCATTTGACCTTCGTTAGCACTTTTCTTTAGAACATGGCCATCCGCAAGAGCCCGTATCTCAGAATAAGAACGATTAAACCGGGCTGTTTCCATTTGCCTGGTAGCCATATCAAGAGCTGTTTTTGAATTCTGAAACTGCTCAAGGGTTGCAACACTGTCTTTGTATAAATTGGAAACACGGTTGAAGCTTCGTTTTGCCTTTTCAAATTCAAGCTCCGCCTGCGACACGTGGGCATCTATTTCTGTCAGGTTTAATGCAGCAAGAAGTTCACCTTTTTTAATCCGGTCACCTTCCTTGACAAATACTTTGTCGAGGATACCCCCTGTTTTGAAGGAGAGAAATGTTTCATTATTGGTTGTGAACTGACCGGAAGCATGAATGGGCAGCGACACTTCTTCGATGCTTAGTTTTTGAACCCGGACAGGAATCTCGTTACTTTCGGAAACTGTACTTTCATGTCCGTTGCTGGGCGTGCATGCATGCGCCAATGACGAAAGTGTGATGAAGGTTAGAAGCTTTAATGTTTTCATAATCTGATATTTTATAGCTCAAATAGTTATTTGTATAAATTGAAAGAAGCTGATTCACGCTCATAGTGTGCATCTGCAATAAAAATGTGATATTGATTGATGACGGTTTTTAGCTGGGCCGCGGTAAGTTGAGCCCGTGCATCAAGCGTTTCAATGAATGTATTGCTACCTTCCTTATATCCCTTGTCAATGAGTCGTTGGTAGGCCCGTGCTGCTTCAAGTTGCTTTTCAGCTGAGCGATGGTTCCGGTAGGCGGTGACGCGTTCGTTTTTGACTGCTTGCATTCTCACATCAAGCTGTTTGTTCTTAAGAGAGTAGTCAAGCTCGGCATTCTTTACGCTCAGTTCAGACAAGCGCATTTTGTCACGGTTTCTGAGTCCGGCAAATACCGGGATGTCAACTTGCAGACCGATAAGATAGAATCTTGATTGGCTATTGACTATCCAGTCTTGATGTTGAGAACCCAGATCGGCAAACCCGTTTATTTTAGGTACCCAAAATGATTGATCCATTTTATTGATCGTTCGATTAAGTGAGACAAGCTGTCTTAATTGAGCCAGCTCTTCACGTTCGCGTACCGATTGACTTTCATTCAAGCTGTCCTCACGTACTTTAAATAGCGTTCCTCCTCTGTTTTCTTCAGCCAGGATTAATTCTTCTTCGTCCCGATTCAGTAAAAAGTTAAAATAGACCTGGGCATTGTGAACTTGTCGCTCACCCTCTGTGATTTGTGCATGGATATTTTCGATTTCGCTTTGAGCGCGTAACAGATAGGCAGGAAGACCTTGTCCGTTTGCCAATAACGAGGCATTTACACGGCTACCCTCTTCGGCAAATTCCAGCGAACTCCTGTATATTTTCACAATTTCAGTTGCTGCGAGATAGCTGAAGTATGCCACTTTGATGCTTTCAACAAGTTCGCGCTGATAGATTTTAACTTCAAATTCCTGAAGTATAACCTGCTGCTGACGGATCTTATGACTATAATGTAAATCAGCATTTAGAATGGGGATGGTTGCATGAATATGTACATCATAAAAGTTTTTTGGAAAGAAGCTTTCCTTTACATTTTCAATCTCCCGAAACTCGTCGCTGTCGGTGAGTCTGTTGAGTGTTGAGTAAACGGGATTGAGCATATCACCAACGGGTAAGGAAATGCTGCGGCCACCGCTTCCGCTCGTATAGGATCCTTGAAGGTCGAGGCTTGGCATAAACATCTTGTTTGCGATACGCAGTGAAAGCAATGCTTTCTCTAACGCAATGTTCTTTTGCTGTACCACCTCATTGTTTCGAAGGCCTTCACTAACGTATTTTTCCAGGTAACTCTGGCCATTAACATTCAACACAGCACATAAAATCACTGGCAGTAGGACCCTGCCGTGTTTTAAGAATGGTATGATGGTTTTTTTCATGACTTTTTTCAGCGTTTAAATTTGTCTTGCTTGGGTGACACAAAGGTGGGCTGCTTAAACGCGCAGTCATAGGTCAATACCACGTCATAAAAGGACAGAAAATACGTGGGGGATCTAACGGCAATTATCTCGTAAGGAAATGGCGGAAATGCCTGCGAAGGGCCGAATATTGATATAAATTGGGCGAGTTGACGCGTTTTAGAATAATTCGGGATGTTGTTTTACAGGCAATTCTAAATTGTACATTTTAAGTGGCCGGCTGATTTACGATTTGAGGATTCCCGGTTAATCGTCAATTGTACATTTCAAGTAGGTGGCTGATTTTACGATTTGGGATTTACGATTTAGGGATTCCGGCCAATCGTAAGTCGTCAATCTAAAATTGTACATTTAGGTAGCGAACTGATTTACGATTTAGAAATTTACTATTTCCCCAGTTTCTCAATAATGGCTGCGCCGACCCATACCATTGAAGCACGTAGTGTGGTGAATAAATACCCTGCTGAAAATACGTTTACGGCTGAGGTTACCGGTGGCGGCTTCCGGTTTATTACCAATGATTTCTTTGAAACACAAGTGTTAAGGCTTGGCTATACGTATAAGTTTTAAAACTTAACTATTGATCGATTATGCAAACATGGATGCTTTATGCTATTCTGGCGATGATCTTCGCTGGTCTGACTTCGGTTCTGGCAAAGTACGGTCTTCAAAACATCAGTGCGGATTTCGGACTTGGAATTCGTACAACCATCATCTTCGTCATTATTCTTGTCATAAACATGGTAGGGTCTACATATAAGGAATTTTCAAATCTTACGCGTATGCAATTGGTTTTGCTGCTGGCCTCCGGAGTTACGACCACACTAAGCTGGATATTTTACTATCGTGCCATGAAGGATGGCCCCGTTTCATATGTAGCTGCTATCGATAAGGCCAGTATCTTAATTACGCTCTTGCTATCCTTTCTTTTGTTGAAAGAACCGGTTACTCCTAAAATTGTTGCCGGGGCGCTGCTGATCTTTGTTGGAATGATCATATTGGTCTGGAAATGAAATTTTGAACGAAGGGGAAGGCCAGCTGCCGGGGCTGGTTTAGTTAATGAACTGGATTTCTCAGGCTAATCTCCGTCGGAGCTATGTCCGCCGTCATGAGATGAGTGACTGTCGTCATTAATCGTCAATCATCAGTCTAAAATTGTACATTTCAAGAGGGTGGCTGATTTACGATTTAGGGATTCGGTTACTCGTCAATTGTACACTTTAAGTAGCTGCCTGACTTACGATTCGGCGATTGGAATCAGACTTGTGCCCACCGACGTCAGTTATACATTTTTCTTAATGCTGGGGCGTTTGGGCGTTCGTTTCTTTGAGAAATATTCTTTGATCTCTTCAAAGTCCATATTTGATATGTCCTTGCTGATTTTATCGCGCTGCTTTCTCATAAAGGCAACAGCGTCAAACCCCTTTTCAATCTTTATAGTTTTCGTCGCCATGCTAAATCTCTTTTGGTGTCCTGATTTCTAAAGTCTGATGTCCCAGTTTCAAATTTACGGAATTGTAACCTCTAATTCTCTCGGTATCATTTGTCAGCTGTATTTTTTGCCTTTACCGTTAACACTTGATCGTAACCAACTTCATTTGCAAAGAAGTTACTAATGAAAGCTAATTTAAAACTTTCACGAGACCAAATTGCAGCGATTCGCAATTTCCGTGGATAGACCGGGTACCGATAACTCCGTCACTGCTGGCGAATATTGCCTTATTGACGCTATTGGTTTTCGTCGGCTAATCTCCGTCGGAGCTATGTCCGCCGTCATGAGGTGAGTGACTGTCGTCATTATCTCCCCATATGGCAATTCCACTTTCATAAAAATTTCCTTTGCCCCTATTCTTCCTGGAGTTTTTCGTGGGTGACGGACTCGCAACAGTCTTCACGATCATGATCCAAAAAAAGGGAATCAGCCAGATCAGGATATTGTGAATGATTTTTTGTTTCCTGGTAAAGTAGATGTCTGCGGTCTTGTTAAAGGCCAGGGCAAACCTCAACGTGTAAATTGAGTAAATAACGAAAGCAATCCATAGCAGATAATTCATTTGCCCTCCTTTCTTTATTAGACGCTGACTGATAATTGAAGTAGTTCCGTTTAATTCCCGGCGTCAATTGAAAAATTGTAAATTTTATTAACGATTTAGGAATTCCTGTCTTTTATGTATCCTACGGATAATCACCCCACACTCAAAATGACCACCTGGCTGTCGTCTGTCAATAGCTCCAGGTTTTCTGCCAGGGATTTGATGCCCTCTATTTCTGCCTTGGCTAATTCCGGGTCGTCCTCTTCTGAAAATTCCTTGTTGAATGCGATCAGCTCGGTTAATGAAAATTTGGCTGGTGACAGTTCATTTAAATATTTTTGTTTATGATCGTAGGTGAATATGAATGTCGAGTTTCCCCTTCGTTCCGCGATAGCGATGGCGATGTCGTCATGCTTTCCGTTCAATAGGTTGATTCCTTTCTTCTCTTCAAGAAATACGAAAAGGTTAGCGAATACATACCCGGACCAATCAAAGGCTTTTAGCGTTTTTGAGTTGGCGTTCAGGTAGTCCCAATAGGTGTCAGTTACTTTTTTGCTGAAGAGTTTCTTCTCGATCCTGATCTCCGCATTATCCCTAAGGTCATTTAACTTCGATGTCTCAATAAGCCTGAAGTCCGCAATTGCTGACATTTATTTTATTTTTGGTGAGAACTCTAAAAATATTTGCCGCCAACGGCCGCTTTCCACAATCCCTTTTGGTAGCTCAGTTTGTCACGATGCCGAGCCGGGTGTCACGATCATAGAGTAGATTATAAACAGCACCAAATTTGTCGATAAATTTGCCATTAAGTATGGGTTAATTATTTCTTTCCTTTTGTCCTTGTCTTTTACCGAGTAGTAGAAAAAAGGAAACTCAATTATTAATGTAGCAATGAAAGCCGTTCCCATGCCGGCCAAGAATCCATTTAATTCATAGGCGCCATAATTTGTCCGGCCGCCCCAAAAGTCATGGTTGCCGGCAAGTGTTGAGAAATATGGTGCGATGAATTCCAGTCCGATAAACATCGAGACGTAGTTACCTAAAATGATCATCAAGGTACGGTGTTCAATTTTGTGTCTCGAAAAAATCATACTTTCGACTATTCCGATAACCGCATTTAAAATCAATAGATGGAGAAAGCCGAACCACATCATTGGCGATCCGGCGTTTGCATGCACCACCGTTGGCAGGAACACTAACAGGAGCGTAAGTTTCCACGCATGGTTTTGTTTTGATTGAGATCTAAAATTGTATTGTACCTTCGATTGAAGTTTTCCCAACGGGAACCGCATAGTTTCCTTGTTTAATCGATTGTATAAAAAATCCTGGGCCGGGCATTTCTCTATGCCTTTGTCTGGCGCCCTACCGGTTTGAAACGAGCAGCTCCCGCACATTCACCTGAAGCGCATCCGATATCTCCACAAGCGTTTCCAGCGACGGCTGCATATCATTGGTACACCACCGCGAAACCGTAGTGGCATTCTTGCCCAGCTTTTCAGCCAGCCACTTGTTTGTCCGGCTCTGTTCAACCAGAACGATCTTGATCCTGTTTATCGCTTTTTGGGCCATGTTGATGCCTTAAATGGGAAATTAAATACCGTATTAGATCAAATATATAGCCTGATGTTCAACATGTTATGTTATTGAATACGAATATTGAGTACTGTATTAAGTAATAATATTAGTGTAATACGATATGTAATTGTACATTTACACTATACATAACCAGTTGTCACAATTAAATTTAAAGAACCCGACCCATGAAAAGACCTAACACTTTCTATCCACTTGTTAAGCTACCGGAGGATATCCAGCTTTCACTCTCCCTGATCCGCGAAGAATTGAAATGCCGGAAACATTTTAACGCCCTCCGGGAAGCCGGCCTGGACGATTGTTACTTCCAGCCACATCTCGACCTGCCTATTTTAAGAAGCATCGGACTGGACAACGGAACGGATGAGCTATTCTCTATCTACGATGAAATTATGGATAAACGCAGCAAAAAGATCGAGGCGGATAATGATTCGATTATGAAGCAGGCGATGAAGGTTTACCAGGAGCTGTCCGTTGAAAAGAAGAAGCAGAAGTGTTAAAACCGTGATCAACGCACCTCAACGGACTTTAACGAGGTGCGAATAAAGCGCTAGCTGTTGATCAGATCTTTTGGGTTGACCTTCAGGGCATGCGCGATCTCAAACAATTTGGGAATGCTGGGCTGCCGGTGATTGTTAACATACCGGGTAATGGTCACAAAGTCGTAGTCGAGTTGTTCCGCCAGCCACGTCTGCGTCCTGCCGGTTGACTCCAGCACCTGCTTGATCCGGTTGTATCGCTTCCCTGTACTGGTCGATCGCGTAGCCATAAACAAAGATCAGGACTTAACCATTTTGGTTATATAACCGAAATGGTTATATTGGTAGACTAAACGCAAAGGCTATGAATACCATAAAGGGGAATATTCCATTGGTCAGGATACCGGATGACATCCAGACTATACTCTACCTGATCTGTGAGGAGCTCAAAAGCCGCAGGCTGTTCCACGCGCTCCACAAGATCGGCATAGACGACTGCTATTTCCAGGTGCACCTGGATTCACTTATCCTGAGCCAGATCGGTCTGGACGATGGCGGGGACGATACATTCCATCTTTACACCGACATAATGGACAAACGGTGCAAAAAGATCGCCGCCGACCGCGAGTCTGTTATGAAACAGGCGTTGAAGGTGTATAATGAGCTGCTGCAGGTGAAGAAGTCGGGGAGGGATAATATTAATATCGGAACGGGAAATAGATGAGAAAGGGGTCAGGATGCTTGAATGCTTGTCTTGGAGTGCTCGAAATCGGTGGCTCAGTTTAGGCCGGAATATTCATCCTCCCAGTATGGAAGAATGCCTTCCGGATTATAATGGGCGTGGGCTTAACAACAAGGGTGACGAAACTCGTCACCCTCAGGGATAATTTCAGAACGTATCAGTAAGGGAAGGTTAAACTATCATAGGTTTATCAATTTTGATCCCGAATGGCTTTGCGACCCACTCGAACCTACTAAATGATACTTTTAGTCTCATCTATCATCCACGTAAACGGAGGCCAGAGGAAAAGGCCCCTCCAAAAAATAGGTATTCGTACTTATCTCATATCCCACAAAAAAAAGTCGTGGACCGTCCTGTCTAGATTTACCCCCAAAAACCAAAAATCATTGTTATCTTCGTAAGAGCCCATCAGGGATCAAAGGCCGGCCTTTGATCCGATGGGCTTTTAACTTTAATGTACCATGGTCGTTACCTTTCCCGCGCTGGAAATCATCACAAATCATTCATCCGCTAATGCAATTTATCATTGTATCCAGACCCAAAGGGAATTCATAGGGGAAATTCGATCGACCAATAGAAGTTTCCTTGTGATCGGAAATGATTCAGAAAGATGTTGCTTCACAGGAAATGAAAATATTGGTGATCAGGATAGTACATATATTGCCCTTTGTAGTAAAGCGCTTAAGGAAGAAAACATTAAAAGAGACAAACTTCATTTTAGACGTTGGTTGAAACACCCCCAACTTCATAATTACAATCCCGCCTTGGTTTTAGCTTCTTGGAAAAATTCATTTCATTTTATTGAGGAAGATATTCTTGCAGGACGAAACGGATTAAGAGTTCCACAAATTGGAGCCATACACACAATACTGGGTCATCTAAAATTGGCGGAAGACATTGCAACAGTTGTCTTGCCTACTGGAACAGGTAAAACTGAAACCATGCTTTCCGTCTTAATAGCAGCTAAATGTGCAAAGCTACTAGTGGTTGTTCCTTCTGATCCTTTGAGAAGTCAAATAGCTGAAAAGTTCAAAACGTTAGGATACTTGAAGAAATTTGGTATTGTCAATAATGATGCAATCAATCCTATTGTTGGTGTACTAACAACTAAGTTTAGTAATGTAGAAGCTTTAAACGATTTCTTTTCAAAATGCAACGTTATTGTATCCACAATGAATTTGCTGGCAGGCAGTACACCTGAGCAAATAAAAAGGGTAACCGAATTAACGTCACACGTTTTTGTCGATGAAGCCCATCATTCAAAAGCAGGTACGTGGAATAGTTTTATTAAATCATTTGAGGGTCACAAAGTCTTTCAGTTTACGGCCACACCGTACCGAAATGATGGTGAACGCTTAGATGGAAAAATAATCTTCAATTTCTCTCTCCGAAAAGCGCAGGAACAAGGATATTTTAAACCTATCACCTTCATCCCTGTGAGGGAGTATGATTCGGATAAATCTGATAAGCTTATTGCCGATACTGCGGTCTCGAAACTAAGAGCGGATAGGGCCGCAGGACTAAACCATGTATTGATGGCAAGGTGCGAAGACAAAGATAGAGCCCGAAACGTTTTTAAATTGTATGAAAAGCATATTGACCTTAAACCAGTTGTCATTTATTCGGGCCTATCGAGAAAGCAAACAATTGTCGAGGAGATAAGAAGATTGGAGCACTATATTATTGTATGCGTTGATATGTTGGGAGAAGGTTTTGACTTACCACAGTTAAAGATAGCTGCTTTTCATGATATTAGGAAAAGCCTTCCAGTGACCTTGCAGTTTGCGGGTAGATTTACTCGAACCAGTGTGGATGACAATTTAGGGAATGCCAGTTTTGTTGCAAATATCTACCAACCTGGAGTAAGTGAGGAATTAAGTGAACTATATGCGAAAGATGCAAACTGGAATTTATTGTTACCGGGTTTTAGTTCCAGGAACACACAAGAGCAAATTGATTTTCAGGAATTTCTGTCCGGCTTTCGAAACATGAAGGAGTCGTTAATACCATTTCAGAATATTAGGCCAGCCCTCAGTACTGTGGCATATAAAAATTTGTCCAATCAGTGGAATCCAACAAATTTTGCCAATGGTATTACTGGATTTGATTCCTATACCCACAAGTTCCATGACTATAATATCGATGCAAAGACGTTGGTAGTATTACTTGGACGCGAAGTTTCAGTTGAGTGGGGAAATTTTGAAGAGATTGCGAATATTGAATGGAGCCTTATTGTTGTGTTTTGGGAATCGCACAACAATATTTTATTCATACATGGATCGGACACAGGCAGCCATTTTCAGGATCTCGCAAAAGCTGTCTTAGGTGAAGAAAATGCTCGGTTAATCAATGGCATGGACGTATTTAAAGTATTTCATGAAATTCATCGAGTATCACTCTATAATGTTGGACTCAGGAAAGTGATTGGTAGGGACCTTAGTTTTCAGTCTTACATTGGAAGGAGTGTTGGCGAAGCATTAAATTATTTGACCAGGGGTCAGGGCATTAAAAATAACGTCTTTGGAGTTGGGTTTGAAAACGGTGATAAAGTCACACTGGGATGCTCACAGAAAGGGCGAATATGGTCCTATGCAAGAGGTAATTTAAGAGACCTAACAATTTGGTGTAAGCAGATCGGTGCAAAACTAATTAATCAGAGCATTAACCCCGATACTGTTCTTGAAGGAACACTTTATCCGGAATCGATAACGAGTCGGCCTGAAGTTTTCCCTGTAGCCGTTGACTGGGACCCGGATGTTTATGGCGCAAGCGAAGATTTTTTTGAGTTTCGCACAATTCAAGGAACATATAATGTATCAACATCTGAACTCTGTTTAAATAACCCTTCATTAGATGGCCCTCTACAATTTTCATTTCATACTGATCAATTCGACGTTCTATTTCAACTTGAATTAAGTGAAAGGCGAGATGGGGCGGATACGATTGCAGAATTTCGAATCAGAAAAGTATCCGAAATTCTTGTTACTGTTGTTTACGGCTCGAAGAGTTTTGAGATAGAAGCTTTTTTCAATAAATTTGTTCCGATATTCTGGTTTGCGGACGGTTCTCTCCTTAACGGCAACTACTACGTCAAACTCAGGGAACAAATGCCACCTTTCCCAGTTGAAAGAATCATCTCACACGATTGGACTGGAGTAAACTTGCGTAGTGAGTCTCAACATGTGAACCCGCTAGTAACCGACTCGATCCAATACCATTTCATACAAAAATTGGTTGCTGAGGATTTTGAGGTTGTCTACGATGACGATTATGCTGGTGAGATTGCGGATGTGATAGCAATTAAAATCAGTGCTGAAGTAATTGATATCCATCTTTATCACCTGAAGTGGGCCAGTGACGGACGTACGAGCAATGATATAAGAAACCTATATGAAGTTTGCGGTCAGGCACAGAAATCGGTTAACTGGAAATACAAGGACTCAAGTGAATTTTATCATCACTTGCTGAGAAGACTTACCAAAACTAGAAATAATCACAATCGAAGTAGACTCGAAAAAGGTACTGAAGAAGATTTGGCGCTATTGTTACGAGTATCAAATTCCCTTAAGCCTACTAAGTTCCATATCAATATTGTGCAACCTTCGCTATCTAAGACAACGGTTTCTCATGACATCCTTCTATTACTTGGCGTTACATCAACATACCTAAGGGACACAGCGGGGATTGAACTGGGCGTAATTGCTAGTGCCTGAAGCGCAAGCCAAGCTATAAGGGAATTTTCTTGTGAGCGTTTAACGGCGACCGTCTCATTTTTTTTCTGTAGATTTGGTAATGCCCTAGTGGGGCGAACGGGTTCTCGAATACTGCTTCTGTAATGTTGTAGTGATGGATTAGGTGAACAAGCTGTAGGCTTCGCCTACAAAGTCAGCACTTACTTTTAATTGAGTTTAATCCGTGGAAAGCTCCCTTCGGGGAGTTTTTTGTTCGCAACAAGACCTCTATGGAAAAGATACTTCTGGATGATATTTTATATGAAGCCAAACAGAAGGCTTCTGAATATCAATTATATCATAATTACCTTCAGATTGAGTTTGAGAGAAATCAAAAGAGAATTAAGAATGCGCCTCCAAAGCAAGTCAAGACCCCTCCTCAATGGACAGTAAGCAGACTACATAATCCATTTTATGTAATTAGGCATGCAAAGCAGATTGCAAAATCTCTAAGCAAGAAAATCCTAAATGGAACATTCTCCCCCAGCGTACCATATGAAAGGAAGATCCCTAAAAAAGGAGGAGGGTTTCGAACTGTTAGCATTTATCAATTGCCTGACTCCGCAGTATCTGACAGGTTTTATCACAATCTAATTGCTAAAAATAAGCATCGATTCAGCTCCCTTTCGTATGCATATAGAAATGATAGAAACGTTCATTTTGCAATTCAAGATGTTGCAATTGAGTTCAGATCTTCACCAAGATTCTACATTGCCGAGTTCGATTTCAGCGATTTTTTTGGCTCTATTAATCATTCTTACATTTTTTATCAGATGAAAGAGAATGGGTTTCTAATTAGCCCAAAAGAAGAGGAGATTATCAGAGCATTCTTATTCCCTTTTAATGGTAGAGGTATTCCCCAAGGAACTTCCATCTCTTTGTTTTTAGCAAATATGATATGCTGGAGACTAGACCGAAAATTTGAGGAAGAAGGACTAAGATTTGCCAGATATGCGGATGACACTGTCGTATGGTCAAAAGAGTATGGAAAGATTGGTAAGGCTTTTGAAATTATAAATGAATTTTCTAAGGAAGCTGGTATTGGCATCAACTTTAACAAATCAGACGGCATTAGTTTGTTGCAAAAAGAAAAAATGCCAGCTGAATTCAAAAACTCTAAGACATTTATTGAGTTTCTAGGTTATCGGATATCGTTAGACAATGTTGGAATCAAAGACAAAGCCGTTGTTAAAATAAAGAAACAGATCTCTTACCTGCTTTATCGAAACCTCATTCAGCCCATGCAGGGTGTTCCTTTCCGCGGGATGAATTTTCCGGCCAATGACCATGATAAGGATTTCCTAAGGGCTATTAGACAAATTCGAAGATATCTATACGGTAATTTGACCGAAGGTGTGTTACAGCGTGTTATTAATGGGCAATATCAAAGACTTTTGTTCAAGGGATTAATGAGCTTCTATCCGCTTCTGGATGATGAGGAACAGTTAAGAGACCTTGATAGGTGGATGATATCCACCATACTAAACGCTCTAAGAAAAAGACGGAAATTATTTGGCCAACATGGTTACAAAAAAATTGACCAAACTATTTTTCCATTCAATTGCACCGACAAAACTGTTGTACCGATTTGTCTAGGAAAAAAGGCACCAAACGGAAAAGGCACTTATCAGATTCCATCATTCTTAAGAATATATCGTGTAATAAAGTTGGGTCTTCAAAATGAAGGGATAGAGTGGGTAATGAATCCGAATTCAAGCCCCTATGATTATTAATATCTCGACACTTTTCATTTAGGGCTACACAAAAAATTACAGAATCCGAGATTAACTGAAGTATCCAGTTTTATTCTTCTGTGTGTTCCAATAACCATTGCCCTACCTAGTCGCTAAGCTTTTTGCAAGCTCTGAACATTTTTCCCATTTCGCCACAGGTAATTTAAAAGGGTTACCGTCCTCATTTGCGTTAACCGATAACACATAAATCATTAGTTGATTTTATCAAAGAATGCTTTTTTGCCAATTTAGCTAAGATAAGCCCTACAATCTATGAATAAAAAATTATGTTCATATAGTACAATTCTACTACCCTCTTAATCATTTATCAAAGGCCAGGTTGTGGTTTTTCGCTTCAGAACCTGCGCTGCGGTCTTGTCTGCCAGTTAAAAACCGTATTTTAGCAAGAACGCCCTATTACCCTACTGCGCTATGACCGACGATGAGTTTTTTGAAGACGATGATGATGGACAGCCGAAAACACATAGGAAGCGAGAGAAATCGCTTGCTCAATTAGAACTGGAAGCAAAAGAGGCAAATGAGCTGCTTGCGCACGTTGGAAGTGGAGTTATCGATACTCTTCGAGACCGTGTTGCATATGTGCTCAACAGATTTTCTGATGCCCGAAATTCCGATGTCGAAATGGTATGGCTGTACTGGCAAACCTTCGACTCAGATAAGTTCCCCGGTCACTACGTAACAAAAGAACATATGTTCGCCTTGAGTAGAGTCCCTTCATTAATAAGAGAACGTGCCCGAATTCAAAACACATATAAGCTATTTCAAGCTGACGACGAAGTAAAGGAATATCGAGGCACCCTTGAAGAGGATGCAAGACAACAAGCTGTTGGCGATAAGCCTAATCATCTTCGAAATACTACTGTTTATATTGATGAAACAGGAAAGCAAGGAGACTTTTTGTGCGTTGGCGGACTTTGGATTCCCGATAGTGGAGTGAGCGTTATTAAAGTGAGGCAGGAAATTGACGAATGGCGAAATGAAAAAGACATAAAATACGAATTTCACTTTTCAGACCTGAAAAAGGCAGGCTTACAAAACTATAAAGATTTTTTTGCCCTATTCCTTCGATTGAATCCTAGCGCTGGATTCAAGATTACCGTAGTAAGAAATCACGGATTCGCTGAACTCAATGGGCCTATTAGCGATCTCACATTTCATTTGCTAAATGACGGAATCAGACACGAAGACGAAAGCGGTCGCGCACCATTACCCCGGCTCCTTCAAGTTTGGATGGATGAAGATGAAGCTGGTCCTGATGCATTGAAGATTGCCAACGTCAAAGAACGATTACACGCACAGCAACATGATGGACTTTACCTCGACGTATTCTACGCCGTCAGTTCACACAGTAACTACTTTATTCAAGCCGTGGATCTTTTTACCGGTGCTGTGAACCGTAAATTGAACCATAGCGGAGACTTAAACAATAAAGACGAACTGTCAGATTATATCCTCAACATCACCGGTATGGCGATCGGTGAAATTAACACCGAGAACACCAGCACAGATAATTCCATCGTTTTCAATTTAGATAAATTTAACCTAGAACCTTAATCTGATCTAGTATCTATGGACTTAACCAAAATGATCGAAAAAAACGCCAATCAGTTTGTCAAGATTCGCTCATTCGAAAATCCATTTGACTTCAAAAGCAAACGCGAAAGACAATGACTCCGTCGTAAAGCAGGCGATGAAAGTGTTAGCTGAATTGGAGTTTAGGAAGTCGATTAGGGGTGATGGGCAGGGGTTTGGGAATGAAGATTTGGGATTTAAGAATTAGCTTGAGATATGAAAATTTTTGAGAAAACTTTCTATTTATAATAATCCTCCAGATCTAGTTCGGAATAATTAGGCTCCTGGATAGTAGCAAACATAGCGATATGGGATCTAGCTTCTTGAGCAAGCCTGCCTGCAATTTTTTTTCTCTCCTTATCAGATAGTTCATGCCAAAACCCGTCTTCAGTAAGCCAACGAATTGAGAAATGCCAATAATTCCATTTCATGGGTGTATGCTGTACGATGCACTCTGCAGTGAATGGAAGATCGCTCTTCGTGTAATCAACAAATGTTCCATGGATAGCGCCAATTAATATCACCCAATAACGTTTGCTCGTATCAATATTAAAATGCTCCTGGTAGATTGGAATCTCCACTTCTATGTCAGGGGCACAATATTCGTTGTACTTTAATTTTCCATTTTTGGTAAGCTGAATTTGATTGTGTTTTACTTCGAAAATCCCCAAAAGGCTAGTGGATAAATCAGCCGCGTGTTCTCTTGGTGAACATATATGCTCCTGTCTAACATGTCCCGTAATATTGTCTACAATATCAGAATCATTGTTCACCACAGATCGGATCAAGTGCCGATCACTCAGATCACATTCAATATACTTATAGCTGGGATTGGGAAGAATCTCAGAAGGAAAATTCATATTCTGGCAATTCGATATTAGTCGTGTTCGCCGGGAGAAGGATATAACTACTAATTTCTAAAATAGTATCACCTAACGTACCAGCAAAACTTGGAAGTTTATTTACACCTCTAAAAATTGTAACAATCGCCTCATCCTCATCCTCATCCTGATGTTCAAAAAAGTGCTGGAGGAAAAAAGTGTAATCATCTTTCTTTATTGTATAGAAAATACTTCTTTCATGCGTCAACTCCATGCTTATTGCATCCGGGCATAATTCGAGGAGTGATGAGATAGATTCTGCAAATTTTTGTTTTGCAAGATTAAAATCTAATCCACCATAAAGATGACTTAGGTTTTCAAATTGACTTTTAAAAACCCCTTCAAACTGGACAAATTGCTTATCTATGATGTAAGAATTGCCTCCCCAAAATGTTGAATAGCATTCAGTACCTCTAAGGCTGGCCTGCGTAGTCATCAATAATTGCCGCAATACATAGATGGGCGAATTGTGTGTGAGAGTTGGCATATATAATTCCAGTTTTAATATACAGGATTTAATGTTTTCAAAAAATCTTCTTTAAGCAGATTAAAAAATATTTCCTTCTCCTTGGAATGCACCATGTCGATTTGCCCCAAAAGAGAAGTAATATCTGAGAAATCAAGATTGTCAGAAATGAGATCCAAATCAATTACTGAGGTTGTTGTTGGTTGAGATATATCCTTAGCATTAAGAGTAGGTTGTTTATGTTTTAAATTCAGAATCACCCGCAATTGATCTACATTAAATTCTGATTGGAATAAATATTTATCCGACTTAATACTGGGCATTCCAAACGAAAAATCAAATCTAACGCAACTGTGTAAATCATGATTGGGATACTCACTTATATATCTGATGCCTATCCTAAAAAACTTTTCAAAAACATTAGAATGAATGAGTTGGGACAACGCTTTTTCAATTTCTGTTCTGTAGTTCTCCCAAGAGATATATTCATTAATAATGTTAAAAATCAAAGAGTTTGGGAGTATCTGTATCTTGATTTTTTCATTATAGAATATACTTTGCCCACCTAAAAAAAGCTCAGGCGGTAACCCCGGAACTGTTAAATGCAAATTTGCCTCACTGTGTTTGATACCTACTGGACGGTGCAAATTTGTCTGGCCAGGTATTTTACCTATTGGGCGGTTGGTATATGTGTAGGAGTCATCTAGGCAATTGAAAAATATTCCAGGAACTAATTCGAAGTGGAGAGATGTCGAATATCTTATCTCAACGATAGCGTCCTTAATTCGATCCGGAGATATCTTTTTGGGTATCTTCATTTAGTTAATGAATGTAGGTTCTGGGCTAAATGCAATAGGAAAAGAAGGTTCTGCGAAATCCCCATACGATCACGTACATGTTTTACTTACGGAAAAACAAGACATTTGTAGTGCCAAACACCGGAAATTACCCCGAAAATTTTCGATATATGTACAATTATACGAAATAACGGGTCCTGTGGTAATTTTGGCGACAAAATATTTTGCTACGACCCACCCCTAAATTCCCTTTAAGGTGAGGTTAAGCATGTCAGTTCGACAATTCGTTGTGGAGGTTTTAAAACTCTGTACAACAATTTTGTAGAAGAAATGCCCTGTTCTGTTGAATATGTGGAAACGGTTTACTCCATTTTGTGGATACCATCCTTTAAAGCGTCCAAAACGATGAATCCTTTTAAAAGAAATTAATCGTTTATGGGCGGGTTGCAGTGCTGGCTCTAGTTAGATTAACTCGCGAATTATCGCAACCTCCAGGCGACCTCTGAGGACATGTTAGTAATTCTTAAGCGGCGACAGGACTTTGCACGCGATTATTGTAAATTCTTAATCATATTATACAATATCTTGGAAGTATTTCGCCTTGCGAATAGAACACATGAAATACATCTCTGCGACAACCGATTCATCCCGCAGAACATCAAGAATAGCTATACATTTTACGATTTTCGTCCAATCGTAAATCGTCCAATCGTCAGTCAGCATTACATCCTTTGCGGGGGCCCAAAAACAAAATCCATCATATTGTCGAAGTTCGACTTAACGGTTGACCTGGGAATCGTTTTTCTGGAGGCTGCTTTATGGGCGGAAATATTGGAGATCTCCTCCTGGATCTTTTTAACAAGCACTTCCAACCCTCTCTTCGTGGCTGGATGATTCTGATATTTTTTCGGAACGGGAAATGCAGCGCTGTCAATTACTTTTTGAGACACGTAAACAGGAGCGTCAAACATAAGCGCGATGGCGATGGCGTCGCTTGGCCGGGCATCAAATTCCATCGTTTCGGAGCCTCTCCTGATCTTGAGAGCCGCTATCAAAATTCCATCCGAAACATCATTAATGTATGCCCCTTCGGGTATAAGGTTGGTGTTTTTTATCAGCGCCGACATCAGGTCAAACGTCATAGGCCTTGGCATCCTGATTTTTTTGATACTCCTCACGATAGCCTCGGCCTCTTCCGTCGAAATCACGATAGTTAATACTTTTTCCGATTGCTTATCAAACAACAAAATAGCACATCTCGCATCGGTGGTTGCTTTGATTACAAAGTCAATTATGGTGACAGGTTTCATTCTTTCCTTATTTATCACGTATTGTTGAAAATCATTTAACGTATTGTCTTTTTCTAACACTGCTTTTAAGTGACTTCTGGCCCGGTGAAGCCGCACCTTTGCCGAGTTTTCCGTAATCTGTTTTTCCTCCGCTATCCGGGATAGTCGCTTCTTTTCGTAATAGAAGTCGCTGAGTATTTCTGAATCAATAGCTGTCAACTGACTAAGGGCCTCCAATACGATATGGACTATTGTCTCGTCGCCCGTGAGTTCAGAATTGTCGAAGGTCGCATGATAGTCCTGAATGGATAGCGTATGTTTTTTGAGACGTCTCAGGTAGCTTTTGCAAATATTCGCCACAATTCCGCCGAGCCAGTATTTGAAAGAAGCTGCATCTCTTAGATTGCTAATACAGAAATAGGCCTGGATAAAGGCGTTTTGGACCATATCTTCGGCGATATCCGGGTCTTTTACAATCCTCCTGGCAATATTCCGGCAATACGTATGATATCGGCTAAGCAGAATATTGAAAGCTGATTTATCACCCTCCCGAATTCTTTCCAGTAGCCTGTTTTCGATGCCTTTCATTTGATTTTTTGGTGCGCTGCTAGTAGGTGGAGATTCTTTGGCAAAAGGTTACAGGAAGGTATGGAATTTTTGGATTTACGATTTAGGGATTTACGATTGACGATTTTTGGATTTACGATTTGGAGATTTACGAGTTACGATTTAGGGGTTCCTCGCAATCGTCAATCGTCAATCTAAAATCGTACATTTTTAGAAAGCTATTTACAATTTGGGGATTCCGATTTTAGATTCCGGGTAATCGTCATTCGTACATCGTAAATTTTGTATTACCTTAACCCTATATAATTTCCGGTTCCTATGCGCTACATCTTCAAATTGACGCCATTCCTGTTGCTAACGATGCTTGGTTCGTGCGGGAAAAATACGACCGTGCAAAACGATGCCTTGGTTGATTCATCCCGCGTACTGCGCGCATTAATTATCGATGGACAGAACAATCATGGTATCTGGCCAAAGACTTCGGCAATGATGAAAGACTACCTGGAGCAGACTGGTTTATTCGAAGTCGATATCGCGCGTACAGCTTATACCTGGCAGAACGGGCAAGTCGATAGTCTGCTTGAAAAATTTCCGGTTGCAGGCGCGGCCGCTATCAAAACAGAGAAGCCGCAGGCCGATCCGGCTTTTTCGCCCCACTTCTCAAACTATGATGTAGTAATATCAAACTTCGGATGGATGGCATCGCCTCTACCCAAGTCTACCGGCGACTCACTCGAAGCATTTGTAAGCAACGGAGGCGGACTGGTTGTAATCCACGCTGCTGACAACTCCTGGCCTGAGTGGCCCGCATTCAATAAAATGATCGGCTTGGGCGGATGGGGAGATAGGAATGAGAAAGACGGACCTTATGTCTATTACGATGACGCAGGACAATTGGTACGTGATACAACAGAAGGCGCCGCCGGATCGCACGGGAAGCAGCACGTCTTTACCATTATTGTCCGCGACAGTTTGCACCCTGTTACGAAAGGAATGCCTGCACAGTGGATGCACGCTGAAGACGAACTTTATGAACGGCTGAGAGGACCGGCTGAAAACCTTCATGTTCTGGCAACGGCTTATTCCGGTGGCCAGGAAAAAAGTACGAACCGCCACGAGCCTATGATCATGACCATTGATTATGGAAAGGGTCGTGTCTTTCATACGCCCATGGGACACGCAGATTACTCCATGTCGTGTGTTGGCTTTATTGTTACGCTCCAGCGCGGTGCAGAATGGGCAGCGACCGGTCGTGTTACCCAAACGCTGCCGGCGGACTTCCCCCGAAAAGATGCCGTAAGTCAACGAACCTGGACAGATAAAGCTCCATGATTTATCTGCATTTAGGTTTAATTACTCTTTATCGCATATAAGCGGAGGTGGAAGTGGTTCTGCTGAGTCAGCATCCTGATCACTTCTTAGTACCTGGCGTGAGAAAGCTGTTGACCTCAAGCCAGTGAACGAAGGCATCGAACCAACGGTTGCTGGTTCGGTTTGGATTCCCAAGGCCGAAGCCATGGCCGCCATTCTGGTAAAGGTGAAATTCCACGGGCCGGCCCGCTTTGTACCAGGAATCGATAACACCAAACTGACCCCGGAAAAGAAAGTCGTCGGTGGCTATCACGTTGAACATTGGTGGAGCATTCTTTGGCACCTCGACGGGTCCCATGCCGCCATAGATCGGACCGATGAAGTGCAGTTTCATAGACTTTGAGTGAAGGGTGCAGTGCATCGTGAGACCAGCACCGGCCGAAAAGCCGATCATACCCAACCTCGCAGTATCGACACCCCATTCCGAAGCGCGCTTCACAATCATCGCATAGGCTGCTTCTGCATCCTGGAGCTGGTTGGTGAGGTCCATACGAGGAGGGCGGGCCGGAGCTGCCTCCGTTTTTCCATCGGCGGGCGGGGTTGCTGCAGCGAACGTCCTATTCATTGACTCTTTAAAACCATCGAGCGATTCCGGAGTAGGATAGAGCCGGTATTTAAGCACGAACGCGGCAATACCCTGATCGGCCAGCGCTTGAGCAACTTCCCAGCCTTCGTTACCCATCGATAACCATCTGAAACCTCCTCCGGGCGCCACGATTACAGCCGCGCCATTCGCCTTTCCTTGTTTGGGCAGGAACGGGGTGAGGGTCGCTTTAGAAATGTTCCTCGCCATCGGATCACCCCACTGCCGGAACCAGGTCTCGGGGGCGGGCTGTCCTTCAACGCCACCTGTGCCGAGTGGTATAGCGTTAGGTTCTGCAGGAGCTGTGAGCGGATATATTGTGCCGTCCTGCGCCACAGCAATTGTGGTGATGACGAGCAAGGAGGCTAGCATGACAGCTTGAGTCAGCTTGTTCAATGTTTTGGACATGGTGTATTAGTCTTTTTTGGTAGATCAATTTACACGTGTATATTATACAATTACAATAATTTGTCTTTTAATTCCTAAGGTTGGTTCGCATTCGACACAGGTGCTCAGACAGTCGGCAGCATTTCCGCTCTCTAACTAGCATTTAACCTGTTGTGTTTTTGAAATTGACGACAACGGTAATTATTGATCACAGTGCGAGTGCCAGTGCGAGAGGCGAAGAAAGAAATACCCACTCTGATTTTTTAACTGCCTTTACGCTCTCGCACCCCGCACTCACGCTGATTTTTAGTGCGAGTGCCAGTGCGAGACGCGAGGAAAGAAAATACACACCCTGATTTGTTAACTGCCTTTCGCTCTCGCACCCCGCACTCACGCTGATTTTTCGTGCTCCGCACTCACGCTGATTTTCAGTGCGAGTGCCAGTGCGAGACGTGAAGAAAGAAAATACACACCCTGATTTTTTAACTGCCTTTACGCTCTCGCACCCCGCACTCACGCTGATTTTTAGTGCGAGTGCCAGTGCGAGACGCGAGGAAAGAAAATACACACCCTGATTTGTTAACTGCCTTTCGCTCTCGCACCCCGCACTCACGCTGATTTTTCGTGCTCCGCACTCACGCTGATTTTCAGTGCGAGTGCCAGTGCGAGAGGCGAAGAAGACCGAAATACCCACCCCTGATTTTTAACCAAATGCGTTTCCGCTCTCGCACTCCGCACTCACCCTGATTTTTCGTGCTCCGCACTCGCTCTGATTTTTAGTGCGAGTGCCAGTGCGAGAGGCGAAGAAAAAAACAGGGTGAACATTTCGTTTACCGAAATACTTACCCTGATTTCTTAATGAATGCATTTCCGCTCTCGCACTTCGTACTCACCCTGTTTTTTAGTGCCAGTGCGAGACGCGAAGAAAAAAATACACACTCTGATTTGTTAACTGTATTTCCGCTCTCGCTCTCCGCACTCACCCTGATTTTCCCTGCCGCTTCATAGTTGAGAAAAAAAGCGACAATGACTTCCACTCTATTTTTAGTGTGGAATTTATCCTGCTATAATGCTTTCTTAATGTACATTAATATTTGTCTCCGGGATAACCCATACTTTTGAAATGAAAGAAAAGTCCAGGGCAAATAATCGTAAATCAATTTTTAACCAAAGCTTAACCTGAAATTATTCCTTACAGTATGTTTGAATCCATCCTAAATAATTTTGCAAAAGATATTACTCTAAATGATGATGAAAGAGCCTTTCTATTGGATAGGTTAGAACAGAAGGAATATAAAAAAAAGGATAAAATTCTGGTAGCTGGCACTATTGCCAAAGAGTTGAATTTTGTTGTGGAGGGGTGTCTGCGCATCTATCACGTTGATGAAACGGGAAAGGAGCATTCGGTAAGCTTTTTCCCGGAAGGATGGTGGGCTACGGATTTGGAAAGTCTTTATTCTAAAACGCCTTCATTTTATGCAATCGATGCCTTGGAGGATTCAAAAATCATTTCGCTTGGGCACAACAAGATTGAGGAACTGTATGACTTGTCTCCCAAGTTTGAACGGTTTTTTAGAATACTCACGCAAAAAGGATATATCATCTATCAAAGAAGAATGACCTCGGCCTTGTTCCGATCCGCGGAAACCAGATACCGTAATTTTCAGAATCTGTTTCCGTCTCTTGAGAATAGAATTTCAAAAAAACTCATTGCCTCCTATTTGGGTATAACCCCTGAATTTTTGAGTTTATTGAGAAAAAATGTCCACTCAAAAAAGGATGGTTAAGTCATTAGGTTAAAATCATAGACAGGGTAGAAATAATTACAACTTAAAATATAGAATGGTATGAAAAAGCAGCTATTGATTCTACTATTAATTGTACAGGCACCGTTTTTAATAGCCCAGGCAGATAACCCGGAAGTATCATCCAGACGGTCGGCAACAACTAAAACCGCAATTAACTTAAATAAAACGCAAATGAAAGACACATTGACAAATAGCAATCAAAGAGCGTGGGATATTTACGAAAAATATCTGGAGGGCTGGAAGCCAATATCGAAAAACGAACGGGAAAAGATCGCATCGGAAATTATGGTAGAGAACGTTGACTATACAACACCTCGTCACGAAACGGGTGACCGGAACACTGCAATAAAAGATATGGAAGCGTTTCAAGCGAGAGTTCCCGGCGGCCATTTTGAGATAAGGGATGTGTCGGCTCATCACGATGTAGCTTTGGTGACTTGGGACCTTATCCAGGCAAATGGCGAGTCATTTGCTAAAGGACACGATCAAATCCGTATATCCAAAGAAGGTAAAATTATCGGACTGATAACATTTGCTCCTTCCGTTTCGAAGCCATAAATAGGTATAATCGTTTAACAATTGAACGATTGCGAATGACCCCTTCAATTTATACTCTCAAAAAGAAACTCCATTCTATCGTTCAGAAGGCAGTAGTTCGCCCTGCGTAACTTGGTTCCGAAGTGAGTATTTTATTTTCTCTTAATCATTCCATTCTCACTGGACGCAATCCAGGTATTGTTACTGTTATCAATGTCAACGTCAAAATCATTTCCTAATGTAATTCTCTTTATCGAAACGTTCGATCGCATTTTTATTGTATGGACATCATTCCCTTTTGACCAGCACGATACGTTATTGTTGTATGATTGCTGCGTTCCGTCCTCAAAGAAAATGGTGAGATGAACCGGCACCATGCCAGCACCAATTTTTTTAATCGTAATGATGTACCTGTGCCCTCTTTTTGTTACGCTTTTAATGGCGAGGTCTGGCGTTATCTTAGAGAAAAACCAGTCGTTCCAAAACCAGTTTAGATTAGTTCCTGATTGCGTGTTGATGCAATGGAAAAAATCATACGGAGATGGGTGCTTCCCTTTCCAGTGATCGACAAAAAATCGCAGTGCTTCTGAAAATTTATCATCACCCAGCATTTCCTTCACATAGTGAAATCCAAGCGCGGGTTTCAGATCTTTGTTGGAAAATCTCGATTTGCGATGCAGCTGTGGCGTGAGCGTAATAACAGGGTTGTCATAATCGGTTCCGGCAGTTTGGTTTACATCGCTAATGTCATAATGCATAGGAACTTCAGGAGCGATTATCGGATGTAACGTAAACTCCGACAGTGTTGCCAGCCCCTCATCCAAAAAAGAATACTTGGTCTCATTGGTGCCAACATAAAAAGGAAACAGGGTATGAAAGACTTCGTGAGCAGTGAATTCTACTATTTGCTGAGGATCTTCAAATGGCAGATTGTTAACCATCATCGGGTACTCCATCGCATCAAGCCCGTCAAAAATTGTTATGTGGGGGTACGGAAATGGAATTTTCGGAAAGATATAACTCATGCTTGACACAGTACCACGTGCGTATTCGATAACCGGATTGTATTGAACATGACCGGGATTATAAACAGCATCAACACGAACCCTTCTGTTAGCCACTGAATCAACGAGTACACTGGAGGATTTCCAGATATAATGATTGCTTGTCATGAAAGCGACGTCTTGAACATTAGCTGCATCGAATATCCATGTCTGGTGGTTTCCTTTCTTACAAATATTCTTTGAAGCGATGTCCTCCTTTGTAAGGACGTCAACAATACTATCACTATTAGTTGCTGTTTGAATGGACTGCACATATTTCTCATTCAGAACATCGCCGGCATTTGCCAAATCTCCTGTACACCAAACCTGATAGTCACCAGGTACGGTAATTTCAACATGGAAATCTCCGTAATCATTGTAAAACTCATCATATCCCGTGTATGGATATTCATTCCATCCATCAACGTCATCGTATACCGAAATTCGTGGAAAAAAATAGGCTACCACAAATGCGCCCGTATCGACCTGACCTGTTCGGGTAAAAGAGCCCTTATTTAGCAGATATGAATATTTTATCTCAACATCCAATCTGGTGTCAGGTAGAATATTCACACCGAACACGGTCATATTTGTTCCTTTTATCGAGATACTTTTCGGGTCTACATACTGACCGCCGATAATAATAGACGCGATATCCACTCCATCGCCAAGGTCGTCTTTGGCAATTGGTTTACTTCTGATTGATTCGGTTTTATACAAATTGGGGTAGAGTTTGAAAACAATTTTCGAAAGCGTGTCAGGGCTGTTGTTGAAGTATTGAACATTCACCTGCCCGGACACTTGCCTTGTATCTGGAAAAAATCGAACCCGGATGGAGTAATCAGCCCGGTTTTGCCAATAATTTTCCCCCGGCAAACCATTCATCTCGCGAACATGAGTCAGATAACTGTTCCTGAAATTGGTGGCAAAAGGTAACTGCGTTTGAGCAAAGCTTTGAAGACTGACAAGGCAAAGTAAGGTGATCCGAAACATATTATCAGCTGCTCAAATTATAGAAACTAAAATATAAATGTAAGTATAAACAACCGCGCTGATAATCTTGATAGCAAATTCCTCTTTCCATAATTCAAAATCAATTTCAGTTCATCAATGATCATCATCATTTCAAAGACACGAAGAAAAAAAGACAGGGTGGGCATTTCCCGTTACCGAAATACCCACCCTGATTTTTTAACTGCATTTCCGCTCTCGCACTCCGCACTCACGCTGTTTTCAGTGCGGATGCCAGTGCGAGACGCGAAGAAAAGAACAGGGTGAACATTTTGCTTTACCGAAATACCCACCCTGTTTACTGACGTGACTGCATTTCCGCTCTCGCACTTCGTACTCACCCTGTTTTTTAGTGCCAGTGCGAGACGCGAAGAAAGAAAATACCCACCCTGATTTTTTAACTGCATTTCCGCTCTCGCACTCAGCACTCACGCTGATTTTTCGTGCTCCGCACTCACGCTGATTTTTACACTCGCCCTGTTTTTTAAGGGTTCGTTTGAGGATTCAACTGATCAAAATTCACTGGTCCCATGGAAAAAGGAACTGCACTCAGTTGTTCCACATAAGCAACGCCTAGATGGTTTTCAATGACCTTCACTGCATTTGAATGAGTGAATGTATGCATAAACGAATGATGGATTGTTAATATTAAATCCTGCAGTATGTTGTCCATCTCCATGGTCTCAATTATCAAACCGATTTCTTCACATTTCGTTTTTGATATGTGTCGTGCATGAGATTTATTAGCAGAATGGTCACTGAATTCCTTGATAATCTTTTTACATTTCGCATCATCACCCTTGCACATATTTCTGGCAACCCAATCCAACGCTAGAGTTTCTGACCAGGTTATTGCATTTTGACAAGCTCCCAGAAAAGTTGGGTGGTATTTTGCGATGATTGCTTGCCAAAGAGGAGCCGATGCTGGGTTCGTTTGGATGTCTTTTATTGCTTTAGTGAATTCATCGATCACGGCTTGGCAAGGTACTCCACCCATTTGCGGATCTATCGGTCCTAAATTTGATTGTTTTCCCATCATGATGGATTTACAGGACAATGCGATCATCGTGCCCGCAGACATAGATATTTGGGGAATTATTGCCCGCACATTGTCTCCGAACATTGAATGGATGTAATCAACGATGCTCTCTGTTGCGGCCAGATCTCCACCGGGTGTATGCAATATTAAATCGAGCCCTTTCGTTCGATCAAGCTTATTGATGGTCACCATAAACGCATTTTTATCCTTATCGTTTATAGTAATCTCTGAGGTATTGGGTTTTTGTAACCATCCGGAATAATAGGCAATCACGTTGCGTCCGGTATGGTTGAACATTTGTGCAAGATACTTTCGTCTAACTACATCAAGAGCAGTTTTATTACCAGATGCAACAAGACCATTGATTTCATGAAGGACTTCGCTCCAATTCGGCATGGTAAAAAAAGGATTATTATCCTTTATAGATTGTATATGGCTTCGCTGTGGTTGGCTGGAAATTGTAAAGGGAAAATTTTACAAAGGCATCTCCGGTACCTACCCATTCCGGGGTCGATGAAAAATCCTTAACAATGGTTTTGTAATCCGCTGCAAATGATTTTTCAGGGGCTGTTTTTTTGCCTTTTTTCATATTGATTACAACGTTAGGTGTCCCGGAATGTTTTGACAACTGGCCTTACATCCAAATAGTGCCAATTTCATACCGTTAGGATGAACAAGTGCCAGTGTTAGCAAATAAGGAAAATTTCTGCCACTTGTCAAGCAAATTTTGGGATGAAAGCTTGTTGCGCTATCCGTGAAAGTAGTCGCTGCAAAACCAAGCTCCTTTCTTATTAGAATTCTGGCATACTGGTGATTAAAAATGCTTAAGCAGCGACGGGACTCCGCGCGCGATTATCGTAAATTCCTGATCATAGCATATAATATCTTGGAAAGTTCTTCACCTTGTGCATAGAATGCATGAAATAGATCATCTGTAACGACCGATTCATCCCGCAGAACATCGAGAATAGCTATGCATTCAAAGATGGAGCTCCTGGAGATGGCAAAGAAATTTCTTCGGTCCGGGTTACTAAACCGTCCGGATCCTTCGGCCAGATTTAACACAATGCTGAAGGAAGCTCTTCGGAGCTGGTCTTTGGTCGTGCCGTCAAGTTTTGAGGTTCTGATGAATTCCCGGATACCGGCATTAAAGGTCTTTGCTTTCTTATAGACGTCAAGCTTTTCAAATTCGAACATAACGGATGTGGTCTTATAATTAATGGCAACGTTAACTTTTGATCACAGGGCCAGTACGCATTATTGCTTGTTCAAGAAGAGAAAAAAAAACAGCATTTTTTTTGTCCTATGGTAACGGTTACTGGATTCGAACCTGTGTCCGCCTCCTGGTGGAGAGACTTAATCTAAAAAAGCATTTCCGCTCTCGCACTCCGCACTCACCCTGATTCTTAGTGTGAGTGCCAGTGCGAGACGCGAAGAAAGAAAATACACACCCTGATTTGTTAACTGCATTTCCGCTCTCGCACTCCGCACTCACGCTGTTTTCAGTGCGGGTGCCAGTGCGAGATGCGAAGAAAAAAACAGGGTGAACATTTCGCTTACCGAAAATATCCACCCTGTTTACTGACGTGACTGCGTTTACGCTCTCGCACTCCGCACTCACCCTGTTTTTTAGTGCCAGTGCGAGATGCGAGGAAAGAAAAACAGGGTGAACATTTCGCTTTACCGAAATATCCACCCTGATTACTGAATGACTGCGTTTACGCTCTCGCACTCCGCACTCACCCTGATTTTCGTAGCGGGGACAGGACTCGAACCTGTGACCTTTGGGTTATGAGCCCAACGAGCTACCAACTGCTCCACCCCGCGATATATTTTTTAAGGAAGAACTCCTTTCTTACCCTTTTCTTACCCTCTTTCTACCCGATCCAAACCAACTTTTTACTGTTATTCAAATCAGTTGGCAAAAGTAGGTCGCTCACATTTAAAAAACAAGTTACCTTTGCAAATCATTATGGAGCAAACACCCTTTAAATCAGGCTTTGTGAGTATCGTGGGCAAGCCTAACGTGGGCAAATCTTCCCTGATGAATAAATTAATGGGCGAAAACCTCTCCATTATCACACCTAAAGCCCAAACCACGCGCCACCGAATCATGGGTATCCTCAATGGCGAAAACTACCAGATCGTCTACTCCGATACGCCGGGAATACTGGAACCCAAATATTCTTTGCACGATGCCATGATGAGCTACGTGAAAGTTTCGCTGGAAGACGCCGACCTGATATTATTGGTCGTCGCCCTCGAAGATAAGTTCGAACCTGAACTGTTTGAACGCTTCCAGAGAATACAAACACCCATCTTCCTGGTCATCAACAAAATCGACCTCGTAAAAGGTTCGCAGATCGAAGACAAAGTGGCATACTGGACACAGCACCTGCCCAATATCAAAGAAATTCTGCCCGTCTCCGCGAAATCCGGCCAGCATGTGAACGAGCTGCTGCCGAAACTGCTGAGCTTTATGCCCGAACATCCGCCCTATTTTCCCAAGGATGAGTATACAGACCGGACAGAGCGGTTTTTCGCGTCGGAGATCGTCCGGGAGAAGATCTTCTTAAACTATGAGCAGGAGATCCCCTACAGTACCGAGGTATCCATTAACTCCTTTAAGGAGGAAGAGGACATCATCCGGATCAGCGCCGTGATCTACGTGGAGCGGGACTCCCAGAAGGGTATTATCATCGGCAAGGGTGCCAGCTCCATCAAGAAGGTGGGCGTGGAGGCGCGTAAGGATATGGAAATGTTCTTCGGAAAAAAGATTTTCCTGGAGACACACGTAAAGGTTGCCGACAACTGGCGCAAGCAGGCGTTCAAGCTTAAGCAATTCGGATACACGGAGTAAAGAGCATGACGGGTTGGATTAACCCGTTCAAAAACATAAAAAGGAAATGGCAAACATTGTAGCAATAGTAGGCAGGCCTAACGTTGGTAAATCGACTTTCTTTAACAGGATGACGGAAAAACGGGAAGCGATCATGGATAATATGCCCGGCGTCACACGCGACCGGCACTACGGCTACGCGGAATGGTGCGGCAAGTACTTCACGATCATCGACACCGGCGGGTACGTGACGGGCTCGGAGGACAAGTTCGAGTCGCAGATCCGGAAGCAGGTAAAGATGGCGATCGACGAGGCATCAGCGGTTATCTTTATGGTAGACTGCCGCGACGGCCTTACCGGGTTCGACAAGGAATTCGCCAACATCCTGCGCACAAGCAAGAAGCCCATCTTTGTGGCCGCGAACAAGGCGGACACACCCGACAAAGCTTTCCTGGCGGCGGAGTTTTATGAACTCAGCCTGGGTGAAGTATATCCGATATCGTCGGAAAACGGTGGGGGTACTGGCGAATTGCTGGATGAACTGATCAAGGTTTTCCCCAACGAAGGGGTAGAGGATCCGGACGCGGGTATTCCGAAGATCGCTATCCTCGGCCGGCCGAATGTGGGAAAATCTTCTTTCCTCAACGCCCTGCTGGGAACGGAACGAAGTATCGTTACCGACGAAGCGGGCACAACCCGCGATGCGATCCATTCCCACTATAAAATGTATGGCAACAATTTTATACTGATCGACACGGCCGGGGTACGGAAAAAATCCAAAGTAAAGGAGGACATCGAATTCTACGCCGTACTGCGATCGCTGCGCGCGCTGGAAGAGAGCGATGTATGTATCATCGTCGTCGACGCGGAACGGGGACTCGAAGCCCAGGAGGTAAACCTCATCAACCTCGCCGAACGCCAGGGCAAGGGTATCGTGATCATGGTCAACAAATGGGACCTCATCGAAAAAGATAACAAGACCACCGATAAGTTCAGGAAGGAGATCATGGAGACGCTGGCACCCATCGACTACCTGCCGATTGTATTCGCGTCGGTGCTCACGAAACAGCGTATTTTCCAGGTTATTGAAAAAACCGTAAAGGTATTTGAGAACAAGACGAAAAAAATACCGACGTCGAAACTAAACGATGTGATGTTGCCCGAGATTGAAAGTCATCCGCCCCCGTCGGTGAAGGGAAAACACATCCAGATAAAATACATAACTCAGGTAAATGCACGGTTTCCATCGTTTGTTTTCTTCTCAAACCTGCCGCAGTACATTCAGCCGTCGTATGAGCGTTTCCTGGAGAATAAGATGAGGGAAAACTTTGATTTCGAGGGTGTTCCGTTACGGTTAATATTTCGTAAAAAATAAATTTTATTACCCCCTTGAGTTTGGGTTGTATAATACTGCTATATTTGCGGTGAATTTTTTAAAACCTGTAAACTATGAAAAAAGTGATCGCATTATTAGCTGTTTGTGGCTTTGCCCTTGCATTTGTTGCTTGTGGTAAGAAGGCTGAAACTGCTGTTGAAGAAACTGCTGCTCCTGCAACTGAAGAAGTTGTAGATTCAGCTGCTTCAGTTGTTGACTCTGCTGCCGTTGCTGTTGATTCAGCTGCTGCTCAGTAATCAATCGTAAGATTGAACCCGGAAGGCTTTAGACAACTAAAGCCTTTTTTATTTGCCTATGAATTCAGATAAGGTTTTTACCATACTGCAATCGCATGTTCCGCCAACTTCCTTGGATTATTGCGTGGCATTGTGGAAAGAAAGCCCCTTCGAATTAAAAATAACCAAAAGCCGCCAGACCAAGGTCGGGGACTTTACCAGCCGTAGAACCAAGGATCATCCCCGGATCACGCTGAACAACGATCTCAACCCTTTCCTCTTCCTGGTCACCTACGTTCACGAGGTCGCTCACCTTCGCGTTTACCTCCGGTTTGGAAGCCGCGTCGACCCGCACGGCGAGAAATGGAAGACTACTTTCACGGACCTGATGGTTCCTTTACTCTGGGAAAGTGTTTTTCCGGAGGAAATCTTACATGAGCTCCGGCGCCATATGATCAACCCGAAAGCAAGTTCTTTCGCCGATACGGACCTCACGCAAGCCTTCCGGAAGTTCGACAAGAATGCCAACCAGATGGTGCTGTCGCAGGTACCGGAAGGAAGTATTTTTAAGCTCCAGGGGAGGTATTTCAAAAAGGGAAAGCTAAGAAGAACCCGCGTGCTCTGCCGGGAACTGCAGTCGAAGAAAGACTACCTCGTGCCCGCCGACGCCCTGGTAACCGACGTTCAGTTAAGTCTCCTTTGAATCAGTGTGCTCACGAGCTCGTAAAAGTTATGGGGCTGTAACGTCCGCCATTGCGGGATCTGCAACGTACCACCCATGTTAATGTAGCTGTCGAGGTGGTATTTCCTGAACTCCTCCTGGATGAAGGGCGGAAATGAAACGGCGGCGATCCATCCGTCTTCCACCTCGTCGAACCATTCTTCGTAATAGCAGTCGTCGGAACCGTGAAAATTCAGGATGTTCTCGCCGATCAGGATAAACTTGTTTATACCTTCCTTTAACAGGACTTCCAGGATGTTGCGCTTCAGGGTCATGATGTCGTTGTTGATGGCATCGTTCCATTCCCCGATAAATTCGATCACGGTGAAGCCCGCGGTATAGTCGGCAAACAGGATCTTGATATATAATGTCTCGGAGCCGATCGAATCCCAGGACGGATCGATGTAATAGCCGTAAATGGTTTCCGAGTATACGTCCAGGTTGTATTCCTTACCGTGGAACGGCGACCGCTCGTCGGCGGCGGGATCGTAATATTTCAGCCAGTTGTAGTACGGTTCAATGTCATGCATGATTCCTCCGGCTTTCAACGGCCTTACGGACAGAACCGTATTGCTGAAGCAATTGTTCCGCCTCAGGCTGTGAAATACCGAGCTCATCGATGATCATCTTCACGGCCCGCTCGACAAGCTTGTTGTTCGTGAGCTGCATGTCGACCATCTTATTGCCCTTCACATGTCCGAGCTTGATCATGCTCGTGGTGGAGATCATGTTCAGGACGAGTTTTTGCGCCGTACCGGCTTTCATCCGCGTACTACCGGTCACAAATTCGGGACCGACGACGACCTCGATGGGAAAGTCGGCGTGTTTGGCTACTTCCGTATTGACGTTGCACACAATGCAGCCTGTAGTGATGCCGTTAAGTCGGGCGTCTCTCAGGCCGCCGATCACATACGGTGTCCGCCCCGAGGCGGCAATACCGATGAGCACATCCTGTTGGTTGATGGAATGTTCTTCCAGGTCTTTCCACGCCTGCGTGGCATTGTCTTCGGCGTATTCGGCCGCCTTGCGTATAGCCTTGTCGCCGCCGGCAATAATTCCGATGACCTTGCCATGGGGTAGTCCGTAAGTAGGAGGGATCTCCGACGCGTCGACCACACCAAGCCTGCCGCTGGTACCGGCGCCGATGTAAAAGAGCCTGCCCCCCAAGCTCATTTTTTCAACGATCGCCTGGACAAGAGGCTCGATCCGGTAGATGACTTTTTCAATAGCATCCGGGACCGTCTTATCCTCCCTGTTGATGTTCACAAGAAGGTCCTGCACACTCATGTGCTCCAGGTTGTCGTAGTTGGATGCCGATTCGGTGGTGGTCAATTAATAAGGTCTTTTTGATGATATAACGTCAGGCCGGCGATCGGTCCTTCCAGGATATTTTTTACTGTGATCCCTTTGTCGGCTGCGACCTGACGCAGGATGTCGCTGAAGTAAAATGAAATGGAACCGGTGAAATGAACTTTCAGGTTCTGATAGTTTTCATACTTCATGACATTGTTCTCGTAGAATTCCGCGAAGCTGTTGTAGATAAGTTTATAACAATACGGCTCCTTCAGGTGCTGGAAAATGAATTTTGTGAAGCTGGCCAGGAACGCGCTGGGCCTCTCCTGCTGATATACTTTTTCAAGGAACTCTTCGCGGGTAAGGGGAAAACGCTCGTGGAATTGTTTTCGAAGGTTCTCCGGCATGATCTCGCGCAGGTAATCCACCAGGAACTTCCGTCCGATGTTCGCTCCGGATCCTTCGTCTGCCAGGATCCATCCGAGGTTCGCCACATTGCCGATAATTTTCTCGCCGTCATAGAGGCAGGAGTTGGACCCGGTGCCCATGATACAAGCTATTCCCGCTTCATGACCACACAGGGCGCGGGCCGCAGCCAGCAAGTCCCAGCCGATCTCGATATGCGCTTCGGGAAAAAATTCAAGAAATGCACTTTTGATAGTCAGCTGATTCTTCACGGACGAAACACCTGCTCCATAGAAGAAGATCTTGCTGACTTGTTCCTTGATCTTGGGAATCAACAGTTCCTGCACATTCCTTTTAAGATCTTCAATGGGTTGATAATAAGGATTAAAACCCGGAGCGCTTGCCTGCCCGATAGTTCCGTTGGCTTCAATCAGTCTCCAGTCGATTTTGGATCCTCCGCTGTCAGCTATTATGATCATGGGTTAATTAAGGGGTAAATGCTTCCGTTCTAACGTTTGTTTTCGGGCGCAAATCTATAACTTGAAATTTACAGAAAAAATTATTGCATGCGAATGCTTCGGTCATTTGAAGATTTTCCCGTCATGGCTTCAGCTTACCGATCACTTTGAATTTGTCGAATACGTTGGCATTGTGTGGCGCGTCTTTCAATTCTTCCGTCAGGTCCTGGCCGGCCCAGTGTTCATAATGCTTGCCCGCGCGCCACAACCTGGATCGTGTGACATCATAAATCAGACCATCCAGTGCCACCCAGACTTCCGGTTTGTCCTGTCCGTTTCGCAGGGCGAGGTGGGATCGTGTATATTCAGGTAGTTCGTCGTTCATCTTACCTTCCGGCCGTTAGGGTGTTGTAATCCTTGATCACCGTGTACAAAAATTTGACCGGGGGAAGGTCGGTCTGAATGCCCAGTAACGCCTTTATTTTATCCGTCGCGATCATAACCGGCTGGATATTGCCAAGATCACGGTTTACTTCCAGCGCACGCTGAATGAGCTCGATATCAGTCTCCTTGAGCTGCGTTACCTGCGTAAAGGTCGGAACATGGCTTTCGTCGGGAGTGACAAATACCTGCTTGCCCGTGATCTCTTCCTGCTCGATCAACTTGACAACCGATGTTCCGGCGACCAGGTCACCAAGACGCTGACCCTTTCCACCCATGGCTACAAAGACCACCGCGATCGCGCCGGAAAGGAAATAGTAGTCGATAAAACCAAAAACCCACCGGAGCAGGTAATCACCGATGGACGGAGGTGTGCCATTTAGACGCACAACCTTCGTCTTCATCACTTGCTTGCCGGGACTTTGTCCATCCATAAAGATCTCGAAGAGCAGGTTGTAGAACATCCACGGAAAAGCCAGTACGATGATCCAGAGGTAGCCCATGTCAGCTTCCAGGCTGACCATAGCGGCGATAATGGCGACGGTATAAAGGATGAGAATAATCCGGTCGATGAGGTATCCCAATATCCTGTCTCCGACGCTGGCAACGGGATAATCGATAAAAACATTTTGAGTTGTGCGTACCCGAACTGTTTGCATCCACTTTTTATTTTGTGCAATTTTCAAATTAAAGCATTAACAATGAAAATAACCGAAACCCTGCTGGTAATTACTTCGATCCTGTTGGCTGGATGTCAGGGCCAGAAGGCCGATACGGCCGGCAGTGACGATCAATTGCGTGCGAGGGCTGTGGCGCTGGCGGATAAATTCATTCTGGCGGATACACACGTGGATCTACCCTACCGGCTTAAAATAAAAAACTTCAGGCTTGAAAAGGAATACATGGGTATTCCGGTCAGTACGGACGAAGGTGATTTCGATTATGTGAGAGCGAAAAAAGGCGGTCTTGATGCGCCGTTCATGTCGATCTATATTCCTTCCGTCAACCAGCAATTACCCGACAAGGGAAAAGCGCTCGCCGACTCGCTCATCGCCATGATCGAAGGTATCGTATCAGCCCATCCGGACAAATTCGCACTGGCCGGTAGTCCGGGTGAAATCGAACAAAACTCCGGTGAAGGAAAAATATCCCTGCCGCTGGGAATGGAAAACGGCGCACCGATCGGCGACAAGGTGGAAAATGTAAAGTACTTTCACGACAAGGGGATCCGTTACGTCACACTCACGCACGGCAAGGACAACCAGATCTGCGACTCCAGTTATGATACGCTGAACACCTGGAACGGCCTCAGTCCGTTTGGCGAAAAGGTGGTGGCGGAAATGAATCGTGTCGGCATGATGGTCGATATCTCCCACGTGTCGGATAGTACTTTCTTTGATGTGATACGGTTGTCAAAAGCCCCGGTGATCGCGTCGCATTCTTCCTGCCGGTATTTCACACCCGGTTTTCAACGGAACATGTCGGACGACATGATCCGGGAACTGGGCCGCAACGGCGGTGTGATACAAATAAACTTCGGCGCGTCTTTCCTGGATTCACTGGCTCGTGTCAACAGCAAGGTGCTCGATTCCCTGGAGAAAATATTGATCGAAAAAGGACTTACCTCCCGGGACTCCGCAGCCCAGCCCCTGATCGACCAGTTCGCGAAGAACCATGCCGACCTTTATTCCGATGTGGAAAGAGTGGCGGACCACATCGATCATGTGGTTAAACTCATCGGTATCGATCACGTGGGTATCGGATCCGACTTTGACGGTGTGGGTGACAGCCTTCCCCTCGGCCTGAAAGATGTGTCGGATTATCCGAACCTGTTTTACGTGCTGCTGAAGCGGGGATACTCCGACGAAGATATCGAAAAGATCTGTTCGAAAAATATTTTCCGTGTGTGGAACAAAGTAATCGAGGTTGCCGCCAAAAGTTAAAAGGTAACAACACGTTGGCACTTCAAATTCAAATACATGAAGGAAGCGGCTTTTGTAAAGCAAAATAAATCCCGTTGGGAGGAATTCGAAAAAGTAGTGCAGCAAAAAGAGCAGGCGCAGCCGGATAAATACGCCGAGTTGTTCATACAGATCACCGACGACCTTTCATTCGCGCGCACGCAATATCCGGATAGCCGAACCACAAAATACCTCAACGCCCTGGCGAGCAAGGTGCACCTGGAGATCTATAAGAACAAAAAGGAGGAGAAAGGCCGCTTCATCACATTTTGGAAATACGAGCTTCCGGAAGTTATGTATGAGGCGCAGAAACCGCTGTTGCTGGCCTTCGTTATTTTTGTCGTCGCTGGAATCATAGGCGCCGTATCAGCTCAATACGACGACACGTTTGTGCGCCTGATCATGGGCGACGGATATGTGAACATGACCCTCGAGAACATCAAAAGCGGAAACCCCACAAAAGTATATGCGTCGCAAAGTGAACTTGAAATGTTCTTCGCGATCACCTGGAATAATGTACTGGTTTCCTTTTATGTATTCGTCTACGGCGTCATCGCTTCGCTGGGTACAGCCTTTCACCTATTCCGCAACGGTCTGATGGTCGGTACATTCATCATGTTCTTTGCCCGCGAGCAACAACTCGCTACCGCCTTACCTGTGATCATGCTCCACGGGACCATCGAATTATCGTCGATCGTTGTGGCGGGAGCCGCCGGCTTTGTCATGGGAAACAGCCTGCTTTTTCCCGGCACGTACTCCCGCATCATCTCTTTTAAAAGGGGAGCCGTCAAAGGACTGAAGATCGTCGCCGGCCTGGTTCCTTTTTTTATCCTCGCCGGATTTATCGAGTCCTTTATCACCCGTTATACCTTTATGCACTGGAGCCTGAAGGCTGTTGTCATCGGCCTCTCCGCAATCCTGATAATTTATTATTTTGTCATATACCCCGTCAGACTTAAACGCCATGGAAAATTTTAAAGCGATCGATTTCCACCAATCGAGGGATTTTAGTAAGAAGATGAACGCCACATTTGAGTTCATACGGCAGAATTTCAAGTCGTTGGGGAAAGCTATCCTCGTTATCGCCGGACCGCCCGTTCTCATCGCGAGTATGATCATCGGTTCTTTTATCGGTGAATTTTTCACGATGTCCCAGTCGGCCGCTACCGATCCGGAACTGTTCTCGAACTATTTTATGTCCGTGAACCTGTGGCTTCAGATAATCCTGATGATGGTGTTCTTTATCGTCAGCAGCGTCATGGCCATCGCGACGATCAACAACTATATTATTTTATACGGCGAAAAACAGAGTAACCAGATCGAGGTAAGCGAAGTCTGGGAGCGCGTGCGTACGACGTTCTGGATGTACTTCGGCACGATGTTCTTCTTTATGTTACTCGCGATCGGAGTCTACATCGTGATGATCATCCCGGTTGTACTGCTGGCCGCGATATCGCCGTTCCTCATTTTCTTCGGCATCATGTTCCTCTTCTGCGGCGTTTTTTATCTGGCGGTAAGCGTTTCCCTTACCTTCATCATCAGGGCCTATGAGAACAAAGGTTTCTTCGACGCCCTGGGACGATCATTCAAACTTGTGCAGGGAAAATGGTGGAGTACCTTCGGGCTGATCATGGTGTTGTATTTTGTGATGATCACCATTTCATACGTATTCATCATCCCCTGGTACGCGGTGACGGTGATGAATGCGCTTCACAACACGACAGCGGAAGTGTTTCAGGAACCTTCCACCACGTGGCAAATAATGACCATCGTCTTTTTCACGCTGTACTACCTGGCGCAAATGATCCTTACTTCATTGCCGAATGTCGGGATCGCGTTTCAATACTTCAACCTCGTGGAACTGAAAGAAGCGAAAGGTTTACTGAGCAAGATCGATTCGCTGGGAAAACCTCCGGAGCAATCGCGGCAGGAGGAAGATCAATATTAATCAGGGAGAGATCTGTGAGACTTTTTTTACTTGTTTTCGGATGCATACTCGTCGGCGGAATTGCCTTTGCGCAGGACGCCGATTCGATCGTATCGACGACCGACTCTTCCTACGCATCCGATGACGGCTATAACGACGACGACCGGCCTGACTCCACCGCCCCGCCCGATTCCACGATAGTAGAATCGCGGAACTTCGACGATAAATTACTCGACGACCTGAAATCGGATCCATCCCTGCGGTATAAAGAACCGCCGACCGTCGCCGAGAGCATTTGGGACCGCTTCATACTCTGGATAGGCCAGCTGCTGGAAGCGATTTTTGAAGGTGCCGTCACCACCAATTGGGGAAGGGTCTTCGCCTGGGTGATCGGGATCGTCGTGCTGGTAGTCGTCATCATGATGATACTGAAAGTAAACGCCTTCAAGGTATTTTATTCGGGAGAGGGTGGTGGCAACTTCGCGCACACCGTCCTCGACGAGAACATCCACGAAATGGATTTTGAAAAACTGATCCAGGAAGCGATGGCAAAGAACGATTTCCGCACAGGCGTCAGGCTCGTGTTTCTCTATTCCCTGAAAATGTTATCCGACAAAAACCTTATCCATTGGGATCAGGGGAAGACAAATCACGACTACCTGAATGAACTCAGCGCCGCGGAACTGAAGACCGGCTTCAACGAACTCAACTACTACTTCGAATATGCCTGGTATGGAAATTTTATGATCAGCCGGGAAATGTTCGCCCACGTGCAGGGCATATTCAACGAATGGAAGGCGAAACTCCGGTGAAGGATCTATGAAGAAGGACTGGAAATATATCTTGTATATCTCCGCGGCGTTCGGACTGTTCGTTGCCGTGAAACTCCTGGGCCCGAAGCAATACAACTGGACGGTTACCTATTCGCATCAGGACAAAAATCCCTACGGCGCATACGCCCTCAACGCCCTTCTCGGATCCATTTTCCCAGCAGGCAAGGTCAACCATTCCTATAAAACCATTTACGAGATCAACGATTCCCTGAAAGCAGGAAGCAACATTCTCATCATCAGCTCGAATTTCAGCGCCGGGAAAGAAGATACCGATGTTCTTCTGCGGCACGTCGGTTCCGGCGCCAGCGTGCTGATCGCCGCACAGTACTTCTGGGGTCATTTCGCCGACACGCTGTCGGTGGAAACGTACGACTACTTCTTCAAGGGAGGCGATATCTTCACCAAAGCCGACTCCGCTACGCTGAAGTTTTCAAACCCTCACCTCGATACCGCCAGGGAATTTTATTACCGCCGCGACAATATCCACAACTACTTCAGCCGGTTTGATACGACAAGAACCACCGTGGTGGCGAAAAACGACAGGGATATGCCCGTAGCGATCAGGGTAAAATGGGGAAAGGGGAGTTTTATACTGGCCAGCACACCCATGATCTTCACGAACATCCATTTACTTTCCCGTAACAACCACGAGCTGGCTGCGGGTTTGCTCTCGCACATGCCGGACGCGGCGGTTGAGTGGACGGAATTTTACCATGTGGGAAGAATGGAGATCGGTACACCGTTGCGTTTTATCCTTTCAACGGAACCCCTGCGGTGGGCTTACTATATCCTCATCGTGTCGATATTGCTGTTCATGCTCTTTGAGCTGAAACGAAAACAGCGGATCATTCCCGTGATCGCGCCGTTGGAAAACACGACGCTGGAATTTGTTACCACAATCGGCAACCTGTTTTACCAGCAGTCGGAACATAAGAACATCGCCGAAAAGAAAATTCAATTCCTCCTGGAACACATCCGGACAACCTATTGGCTGAATACAGGAAAACTGGACGAAGAATTTGTGCAGACGCTGTCCCGGAAATCAGGCCGGCCAGCGGATGTCATTGCGGACCTCGTCAGATGGGTTGTCGCGATCCAGGCGAAAGAAAAGATCACTGCGGACGAGCTGTTCGCATTAAATGAAAAAATGGAACAGTTCAGCAGCGGGACTGTTCAGGTATAAATAATATGGTCAAGTAAACGAATATATCATGGAAGAAGAAGTTTTTAAGAACCGGGTCGACCTGAGCGCTTTAAATGCAAGCATTAAAAAGATCAGGGACGAGATCGGCAAAGTTATCGTGGGGCAGGAACAAATGATAGACCTGCTGATCACGGCTATCCTGGCGGATGGTCACGTTCTCATCGAAGGTGTGCCGGGCGTCGCGAAGACGTTAACGGCAAAGCTGATCTCCAAAGTGATTTCCGTAAAATTTTCCCGCATTCAGTTTACACCGGACCTGATGCCGTCGGATGTACTTGGTACTTCCGTCTTCAACATGAAAAAATCGGAGTTTGAATTTAAAGCCGGCCCGATTTTTTCAAACATCGTGCTCATCGATGAGATCAACCGCGCCCCTGCGAAAACACAGGCAGCTCTTTTCGAAGTGATGGAGGAAAGGCAGGTAACCGTTGACGGTACCACATACCCGTTCGAGCATCCATACATGGTGGTCGCCACGCAAAACCCCATCGAACACGAGGGCACCTACCGTCTGCCCGAAGCGCAACTGGACCGTTTCCTCTTCAAGATCCAGGTACACTACCCGACACTCGAACAGGAGATCGCCATCATCAGCGGCCATCATCAACGAAAAGGTATCAAACCGACAACGGAAGTAAACGCTGTGCTCAGCGCGGAAGAGATCAGGATGTACAGGCAGTCCGTTCAGGAAATTCATGTCGAAGAAAACCTGATCACCTATGTGGCGCAGTTGATCAATGAAACGCGGAACAGTCCCTCGCTCTTCCTGGGTGCGTCGCCCCGTGCCTCGATCGCTATCCTCAATGGATCCAAGGCATTTGCCGCACTGAACGGCCGCGATTTTGTCACACCGGAAGATATCAAGACCATAGCCCTGCCGGTACTCCGGCACCGCGTCATCCTCACACCGGACAAAGAAATGGAAGGTGTAACTGCAGACGATGTTGTAAAACAGATTATCGATAAAGTAGAAGTTCCCCGCTAGTGCAATACCTCCGGAAGCTATATCTGAATACGCGTTTGTTTCTCGCCGCCGGGATCGTGGTGATGGCGTTTATCGTGAGCTTTGTGCTGGGTTCCGGGATCGTCATTGCCAAAGCGCTTTTTTTCATTTACGTGGCCATCGTCGTGACGGAAATCATCCTGCTTTTCAGAACACGGAAAGGACTCCACGGTTTTCGTTTTACGCCGGAGAAACTTTCAAACGGAGATGAAAATGAGATCCGCATTCACCTGGAAAATTTTTACCCGTTCACCGTCGCGCTTTCGGTCATTGACGAGATCCCGCACCAGTTTCAGCGACGCGATCTGAATTTTAAATTGTCACTGCTTCCCGGGGCCAGCAAGATCATCCAGTACTACCTGCGGCCTGTAAAGCGGGGAGAATATTCATTCGGATCCGTTAATGTCTATGCCCAGTCTCCCATCGGTTTTTTATCCCGGCGATTCCGGTTTTCAGCCGATGCTCTTGTCCCGGTCTATCCCTCGTACATCCAGATGCGGAAGTACGAACTGCTGGCCATCTCCAATCACCTGACGGAAACCGGTATTAAAAAGATCAGGCGCATCGGTCAGAATATGGAGTTTGAACTGATCAAGGAGTACGTGAGCGGCGATGATTTCCGCACCATCAACTGGAAAGCGACGGCACGCAAGAACCACCTGATGGTTAATCACTACCAGGACGAACGGTCGCAGCAGGTATACAGCCTCATTGACAAAGGCCGTGTCATGCAAATGCCTTTCAACGGACTAAGCTTGCTGGATTATGCGATCAACGCCAGCCTCGTCATTTCAAATATTGCCATTAAGAAATCGGACAAGGCGGGACTGCTTACATTCCAGGACAAGATCGGGTCGATGCTCGCGGCGGGAAAGCAGAATAATCAGATGTCCCGTATCATGGAAGTGTTATACAATCAGAAGACCGGCTACCGGGAGACTGATTTTTCCGATGTCTACAGCTTTGTTCGCAGGAAGATCACACAACGGAGCCTGCTCCTCCTGTTCACCAATTTTGAATCCATCTACGGACTGCAGCGACAGCTTCCTTACCTGAAAAGCCTCGCCAGTCAGCATTTGCTGGTGGTGATATTTTTCGAGAACACGGAAATGAAGTCCCTTCTCGAAGACCCGGCCCGGAACCTCCGGGAAATTTATTACAAGGCGATAGCCGAAAAATTCACGTACGACAAAAAGCTGATCGTGAAAGAACTCGCCAGGCACGGTATCCAGGCATTGCTCACCACACCGGCGCAACTCACGGTGAACACCATTAACAAATACCTCGAACTGAAGTCGCGGGGTATGATTTAAGGTCTTTGGCCTTCTTACTTTCTGATCATCTGGCGTATTAATCCTACCTTTGACAAAAACCGGTTTCGCATGTATCTGAGGATCACATTGCTCTGCGCGCTCTTTTATTTTTTTCAGGGCACCGTACTGGCGCAGGTGAAAAAGAAAATCAGCCTGCCCGCATCATCGTTACAAGGCTACGACAGCAAGTCGGTATGGGTAAAACTGAAAGCGGCGAAGGCGAATATTTTTCAGGGGAAAAGTTCCGGCGCAAACCGGCCGCGGGGGCTCAACGCAACCAGTATCCGCCCACTGGTCACGCCTGGCGCGCGGGCAAAAAGTACAGCCGCGCGGATCACACCCCTGAAGCCGCACGTGGACATGTCCCTTTATTATGCAATGGCATTTGACGGCACTCTGCCGTTGGAGCAATATATCAACGACCTGTATGCCACGGGTTATTTTGAAGTCGTTGAACCCGTGCCTGCCATCGCCCCGATGCTGACACCGGATGACCCGATGTTTGGTCAGCAGTATTACCTCGACCTGATCCGCGCTACGGAAGCGTGGAATGTCACACAAGGCAATGCATCCGTGGTGATCGCTATTGTCGACACTGGCGGCGACCTGGACCACCCCGACCTCCAGGAAAACCTGTATATCGATCCTGCTGAACCCATCGACGGTATCGATAACGACAACGACGGATTTATCGATAACAACCGCGGCTGGGATTTTTCCGGCGCGGATATCGCCCTGATAGGAACCCAGGGTTTCACCGGAGACAACGATCCTTCCATAACTAAAGGAAATCTCTTTTCACACGGAACCTTCGTCGCGGGGCTCGCATCAGCGTCTACCGACAACGGTATCGGTATTGCCGGTACGGGATTCAATACTAAGCTGATGTTCACGAAACACTTTGCCGATAACCAGGGCGATGTGGGTACGAACTATTCCTCGAACCTGTATGACGGTATCCTCTATGCCGCAACTCACGGCGCTAAAGTCATCAATTGCTCCTGGGGAGGTTATAATCCCAGTACGATCGCACAGGATATCATTTCCTACGTTACCCTTGACCTGGGATGCCTGATCATCGCGGCATCCGGTAACAGCAACCTGGAAACTCCGATTTATCCGGCATCCTACGATTATGTGTTGTCTGTAGCATCGGGCGATGCCAATGATGTACGTTCGCCGTTTTCAAACTTTGGAAAAACCATCGATATCATGGCGCCCGGGTCTGATATTGTTTCGACGACGTATAACAACGGATACACGGTTGACTCCGGTACGTCGGCATCAGCGCCCCTGGTGTCGGGTGCGGCAGCCCTGGTTTGGTCGCAGTATCCGGAACTGACACCGCTACAGGTAGCCGAACAGCTGCGCGTCACCGCCGACGCGGGGATCTATGACAACAATCCCTTGTATATAAACAAGCTCGGCAGGGGAAGACTGGATATTGCCAGCGCATTGATCATCCAAAGCCCTTCCATTCGCGCCGGTAATCAGCGGCTCGTGGATGAGGGAGGAGATCTTCCCGACCCCGGCGACAACGTCCGGCTTTATTTTGACTACACCAATTTCCTTCAGCCTTCGTCTTCCGCCCTGACCGCTACGATCTCGTCGACATCGCCATACATTTCAATCACGAAGGCGCAGGTCAGTATAGGAGCGCTGGAAGGAAACAGTACCGTGTGGAATCTCGAACCTTTCGAATTGGTGCTTTCGCCTTCGCTGCCGATCGATGAACCGGTGGAGGTGCTGATTTCATTTGAAGACGGTCCATACCGTGATTTTCAACTGACGAGCTTTGTGTTGCCGTCTTATATCGACGTGAATGAAAACAACCTCATTACCTCCATCACATCGTCGGGAAGGATCGGCTTTGGCAATACCGCGGGCCAAAGCAACGGAACGGGATTTATTTATAATGAAGAAGCGGTACTGTACGAGATGGGTCTTGTAATGGGTACATCCGCCGCCACACTTTTTAACAACGTGCGGGGGATCAACGGTACATTTGACCAGGACTTCACGCCGTCGAAGCGGATTGCCAAGTCCACACCGGGGGAGCGATCGTATTCTGAAATAACGGGTGGACTATGGAATGCACCCGGTGCGGAATTGTCGTCGCTGGATATTTCCTACCAGACGATGGTCTGGAAAAACGAACCCTACCGGAATTTTGTGATCGTTGAATACAAGGTGAAAAACACCACAGCCCTACCGGTTACGGATTTTTACTTTGGCATGTTTGCCGACTGGGATATTGTGTCCGGTGGTGGCGGTGACCGGGCGGGATGGGACGCGGATACACGACTGGGCTATGTTTACCCGGCGGTACCTTCCGTGCTGCCGCAAGCAGGAATCCAGGCGTTGGGAAACAATGTACACTATTATGCCATAGACAATGATCCCTCCATCGCCGGAAATCCATTCGGACTTTACGACGGATTTACGGATGATGAGAAATTTCTGACGATATCGGGCGGAGCGGTAAAGACGGAAGCCGGTGACCCCGCGACAGGAAATGATGTTAGTCACGTCGTTGCAAGCGGGCCGTACGCGATCGGCGCCGGGGAGGTGATCACCGTTGCTTTTGCTCTTCACGCCGCTAACACCAACGCCGCACTGATCCTTTCGGCGAAATATGCCGACTCGCTTTACAACTATACCATGAAGGCACCTAAACCTTCCGTTGCCCCGGTGGAAGCCTGTTATGGTCAGCCGGCCGTGATCAGCGCTGAGGGTGCGGACCGGTTCAACTGGTACACGGACGCCGCCGGTGGCTCACCCGTCTTTTCAGGCCCTGTGTTTACTTCCCCTTCCTTGTTTCTGGATACGGTTTTTTACGTATCCAACGCCGATGAGTCGTTTGAAAGCCTTCGTTCCCCGGCCTATGTTACCGTTAGGGACATTCCGGAAATTCAGGTATCCGGAGACCTTGAGTTTTGCGAGGACGGCAATGTTACGTTGTCCGTCGCGGATGCCGATGAATATACATGGACCACGGGAGAAAAAACAAAATCGATTGAAGTGAATTCTACAGGCACTTATTCCGTAACGGTTCGCAACAATACACTGTCGTGCGAGACTGGCGGTGTAGCGGTCACCGTCCATGAAAAACCTTCGGCTGCATTTACGCTTCCGCAAGGCGTTTCACCGGGTGAAGTGTTTTCGCTTGTCGCCGGAGACGGCGTTTCCTGGGCATGGGATTTTGGAGACGGTTCAACAGGAACGGATCAGACGGTCTCCCACAGCTATGCACAACCAGGTGACTATACTATTTCCCTCACAGTTCATTCGGCGGAGGGATGCGTGAATGCAGCTTCCGTTGATGTCGGTATTATAACGGGCAGCGAAACAACACCGGCCGGCGGGTTGAATATCTTTCCAAATCCAGTGAAGGATAACAACGATGTATTGAATATTGTGGCGGGTGGCCGAGTTGAAATTACGATTCACAATACCCTGGGTGCATTGATGAAGGAAATAAACGCGCCGTCCGACCGGCATACGCTGGATGTATCTTCCTTTCCTTCGGGTGTATATATCGTAACGGTAAGGCAGGACGGCGATACCGTGACCAGGAAAATTATTATCGCCCGTTAACCCGGTTACAGGTTCTGGCGGTTGAGTTCCTTCACCGCAAAATCGCAGGCCCGCGCTGTCAGCGCCATATACGTCAGCGACGGATTTACACAAGACGACGATGTCATGCAGGAGCCGTCGGTGATAAAGACATTCTTTGCATCGTGCATTTGATTAAAAGCGTTCAGCACGGAAGTCTTCGGATCGCGACCCATTCGTGCAGTTCCCATTTCATGATTGGCATTGCCGGGAAAGGAAGTGTTCACATAGGTCTTTACATTTTTATAGCCCAGCTCTTCCAGCATTTCACCCATCGCACCCGCCATATCCTGCTGCATCGCTTTTTCATTTTCCCTGAATTCTGCATCAATGTTTAGTGTCGCACGTCCCCACTTGTCCGTTTTTTCCTTGTTGAGAGTGATCCGGTTATCGGCGTAGGGAAGACATTCGCCAAACGCACCCATACCGATACTCCACGGCCCAGGATGTTGAACGGCTTCTTTAAGAGATGCGCCGATCGCCGTGGAGAGGAGGTGGCTATTCCAGCCTCCACGTCCCGCTCCGCCCTGGTAACCGAAACCACGCAGGTAGTCGGGGCGTTTTTCATTCAGGTTTCTGAACCTCGGCACATAGAGGCCCGTTGGCCGCCTTCCGTGGTAATATTCGTCTTCAAATCCCTCGACAGACGCGGATGCGCCCGCTTGCTTGTGATGGTCCATCAGGTTACGGCCAACCTGGTCGCTGTTGTTGCCCAGCGCGTTTGGAAACCGGTCCGAAATGGAATTCAACAGTATAAATGTTGTGGCCACGGTGGATGCATTCAAAAAAAGTATCCGGGAAAAAAACTCCGTGACTTCATTGGTTTCCGTGTCCGTGACCTCGACGCCGGTAACTTTGCCTTTTTTGTCGTCATAGATTACTTTGTTCACCAGCGAATGAGGCCTCAGCGTAAGATTGCCTGTGGCAAACGCCGCCGGCAGCGTGCTGGAATTGGTGCTGAAATATGCGCCATATGGGCAGCCGCGGTGGCATAGATTTCTCGTCTGGCATGGCCCGCGTCCGGGGAGCGGTTGTGTGATGTTTGCCGTACGTCCGATCGTGACGTATCTGTCGGGATACTTGCTGTTTACGCGGGATTTAAAGTCTTTCTCCACACAATTCATTTCCATAGGCGGCTGGAACTTGCTGTCAGGCAGATGGGGAATCCCCTCAGCCGAGCCGCTCACACCGATGAAAGACTCCACGTAGTCGTACCACGGGGCGATGTCGTTGTACCGGATGGGCCAGTCAACACCATATCCGTCGCGCGCATTGGCCGCGAAGTCCAGATCGCTCCAGCGGTAACACTGCCGCGCCCAGAGCAGGGATCGGCCGCCAACCACATCTCCCCGGATCCAATCAAACCGCTTTACTTCGGTATAAGGATTTTCCAGGTCGTTGATGTAGAAATGTTTATTGTCCTCTTTATAAGAATAGTGTCGCTTTTGAACAAAACACCTCTCCATATCTTCCTGCGTGAGATTTCCGCGGTGCGGGAATTCCCACGGATCCTTGGTTGCCGTCGGATAGTTCGGATGATCGAGCGGTTTGCCGCGCTCCAGGAGCAAAACCTTTAATCCTTTTTCGCAAAGCTCTTTTGCGGCCCAGCCCCCGCTGATCCCGGAGCCCACCACAATGGCATCGTAGGAGTGTTCTTCCTTACCCTTCACGTTCACATTCATTGATCCTATGTTAAGACGCGAAAGTCGCAAAAATCCCGTAACACCTGAAAAAGGAACTTTTCAAACGGTATCTGATGATGTGAATAATTTAATGATAATTAATACCGCCATTTGTGCGATCATTTGAATCTGTGTTTTATTTTTGCCCAATTTTGTTCACCCCACTCCAAGTAAACAATGCCAAGAGACAGAAGTATCAGGTCAGTCCTCATCATCGGTAGCGGTCCAATTATCATCGGTCAAGCGTGTGAATTCGACTATGCAGGCTCACAGGCATCGCGTTCGCTTCGTGAAGAAGGCATCGAGGTTGTATTGATCAACTCGAACCCGGCCACGATCATGACTGACAAAGTGACCGCCGATCACGTTTACCTGAAACCCCTTACTAAAAAATCGATCCGCGAAATACTGGAAAAGCATCACATCGACGCCGTTCTCCCGACGATGGGAGGTCAGACTGCTTTGAACCTGTGCATCGATTGCGAAAAAGCCGGGATCTGGCAGCACTTCGGAGTCAAGATCATTGGTGTAGACATTCACGCTATCGAGACGACAGAGGACCGTGAGAAGTTCAGGCTTAAAATGCTTGAACTCGGTGTGGGTGTGTGTAAAGGTGGAACTGCGACCAGTTTCCTGCAGGGTAAGGAGATTGCACAGGAAATCGGATTTCCCCTTGTTATACGTCCTTCCTATACGCTTGGCGGAACGGGCGGAGCGTTTGTGAACTCGCCGGAAGATTTTGACGATGCCTTGAATAACGGACTTCATGCATCACCGATCCATGAAGTACTGGTGGAACAAAGTATCATGGGGTGGAAAGAATACGAGCTCGAATTACTCCGCGATGCAATTGGTAATGTGATCATTATCTGTTCGATCGAAAACTTCGACCCGATGGGAATTCACACCGGAGATTCCATTACCGTCGCTCCGGCCATGACACTACCGGATACCGTGTATCAGCATATGCGTGATCTGGCTATTAAAATGATGAATGGTATCGGTAAGTTCGCCGGCGGATGCAATGTCCAGTTCTCCCTGAACCCGGATAATGACGATCAGATCATTGGAATAGAGATAAACCCGAGAGTATCGCGTTCTTCAGCGCTGGCATCGAAGGCAACGGGTTATCCCATCGCCAAGATCGCCGCAAAACTGGCGATCGGCTATAACCTCGATGAATTAAAAAATGCGATCACGGGGACGACAACAGCCTACTTCGAGCCGGCAATCGATTATGTTATCGTGAAAATACCGCGCTGGAACTTCGATAAGTTCCACGGTGCCGACCGCCGGCTTGGGTTGCAGATGAAATCGGTGGGCGAGGCGATGGGTATCGGACGTAATTTTCAGGAAGCGCTTCAGAAGGCATGCCAGTCGCTCGAGATCCGCAGGAACGGCCTCGGTGCGGACGGCAAAGAACTCACTAAACAGGATGAACTCCTCTATAGCCTGGAGCATCCCAGCTGGAACAGGGTGTTTCACATCTATGACGCCCTGAAATTGGGTATCCCGATGAAAACTGTTCAGAAGCTTACCAGGATTGACAGGTGGTTCCTGAAACAGATCGAAGAGCTGATTGAAGTTGAAAAGGAGATCAGCAAATACGAATTGAATACCATCCCGGCCGCCCTCATGCGAAAGGCGAAAGAAAAGGGATATGCCGACCGGCAGATCGCTCACTTGCTCGACTGTTACGAAAGTGATGTCAACAAGAAGCGCAATGACATGGGGATCAAACGGGTCTATAAACTGGTGGATACCTGCGCGGCGGAATTCGAAGCGAAGACACCCTATTACTATTCCACGTTCGATGCCGAGAATGAGTCGTACGTGTCGGACAAAAAGAAGGTCGTTGTATTGGGTTCGGGTCCGAATCGCATCGGTCAGGGTATCGAGTTCGATTACTCCTGTGTTCACGGTGTTTTGGCTGCGAAAGAATGCGGGTATGAAACGATCATGATCAACTGCAACCCCGAGACCGTGTCGACGGATTTTGATATAGCCGATAAGTTGTATTTCGAGCCGGTTTTCTGGGAACATTTGTACGATATCATCCAACATGAAAAGCCCGTCGGGGTCATCGTTCAACTGGGGGGCCAGACGGCCCTGAAGCTTGCGGAAAAACTCCATAAATACGGTGTCAGGATCATCGGTACTTCATTCGACGCCCTTGACCTGGCGGAGGATCGCGGCCGCTTCTCTTCACTGCTGAAAGAGCTTGCCATCCCTTATCCTGAATTCGGTGTGGCGGAAAATGCGGATGATGCCATCGAAGTCTCCAAAACAATCGGATTCCCCCTGCTGGTCAGACCTTCCTACGTTCTCGGCGGGCAGAGCATGAAGATCGTGATCAACGAACAGGAACTCGAGGATCACATTCTCGACATATGGAAACATCTGCCTGAAAACAAGGTTTTGCTCGACCACTTCCTGGATGGAGCGATAGAAGCCGAGGCTGATGCGATCTGCGATGGAAAGGATGTATACATCATAGGCATCATGCAACACATCGAACCGGCGGGAATTCACTCTGGCGACTCATACGCGGTCCTTCCTCCGTTCAATCTCGGTGACCTGGTGATCAAGCAGATCGAACACTACACACATAAGATCGCACTCGCCCTTCAAACGGTAGGGCTAATCAATATTCAATTTGCGATCAAGAACGACAAGGTATACATCATTGAAGCCAACCCGCGCGCGTCACGCACGGTACCTTTCATCTGTAAAGCCTACGATGAGCCGTATGTCAACTATGCCACCAAAGTAATGCTGGGTGAAAAGAAAGTGAAAGACTTTACATTCAACCCCACGAAGAAAGGCTACGCCATCAAGGAACCGGTATTTTCATTCCACAAATTCCCGGAAGTAAACAAGGAACTTGGTCCGGAAATGAAATCGACAGGGGAATCCATCTATTTCATTGATGACCTGATGGATGATTACTTTATGAAGATCTACTCGGAACGCAACCTTTACCTGAGCCGGTAGGCACGGCAATTTTGTGTATCCGGCCTGAAAACCGGGGTTTAAGGGTGAAATACCGCCAGGATGCGGCGTAATGGCCGCTTACTGACCCATTGGTAAAATAAACCCTCCGGGCTTCCGTCCTTTTTAGGAAACCAATACCTTTGTGATCTGGTTTAATGTTAAAAAGTAAGGCCATGTTTAAATTTTTGCTCATCGTTTCGCTGGTTGTATATGTGATCTATAAGGTCGGCAGCCTGTTCTTCCGCGCCGGCGCGGCGTCACAACAATTGAGAAATCAGCAACGCAAAAATTTTGACCAGGCAAACAACGCGGAACCAACCGTTAACAAAAAGAACAAAGGCGGCTCGAAAGCAGGTGAGTACATCGACTACGAGGAAGTAAAGTAGTCTCCGTTTCAGTTCCAGATCGGATCCTCTATCATCATCATCAATTCAAGTGACTAAAGTTCATTTCCATAAATACCAGGCAACAGGCAACGATTTTGTTGTGATCGACAACCGGTCGGGTCACTTGTCTTTAACAAGGGACCAGGTGAAGCGTATTTGCGACCGGAAATTCGGCGTCGGTGCCGACGGGCTGATGCTGGTGGAAAATCATCCGTCCCTTCATTTTAACCTGGAATATTTCAATAGCGACGGATCACAGAGTTTATGCGGCAATGGAAGTCGTGCTGCCGTTCATTTCGCTTCCCGCCTGGGAATGGTTAACGGAAGCGCCACTTTTCAGGCATTTGACGGAGAACATTCGGCGCAGTTAAGCCCTTCCGGTATCATCAGATTGAAGATGAATCCCGTGAAGGAAGTCCAGGCGATTCAGGGTGACTATTTTATTAACACAGGGTCTCCGCATTTTATCAGGTTCGTGGAGGATATCGGCAACTACCCGGTTTTTGATGAAGGACGAAAAATCCGTTATGCCGATACGTTCGGCCCCGGTGGTACCAATGTTAACTTTGTGGGCCTTCAGGGTGATAATACCATCTTTGTCCGGACGTACGAAAGGGGCGTCGAAAACGAAACGCTGTCCTGTGGTACTGGAGTGACAGCCGCGGCCCTGGCCGCTTCTTTCAAAGGATACACCTCGCCTGTAAAGATCAAAACCCTCGGCGGAGACCTGTCCGTCGAATTCAAACCCAGCCAGACCGGCACGTTTGAGGAAATTTTCCTTTCAGGTCCTGCCAAAATGGTCTTTGAAGGCGATTTGGAACTGTAATTGTTCATCCTCATTCTCAAAAAACAGACTAACTTTGGGCCTCCTTTGGAGTTAGGCATTACTTGCGGTTCCTCAACTGGAAATGTATAGTGCAGGGGCAGGTAGTGATTAACGAATTAACGACTAACGTATGCTAAAATTCATTGCCAAGATCTTTGGAACAAAATCGGAAAAAGACATTAAACGGGTAATGCCACTCGTTGAGCAGACAAAGGCGGAAGGTGAAAAGCTGAAGTCTGTGTCTAACGATGAGCTTCGGAACGAAACCAGAATAATTCAGGAAACGATCAATGCGGATCTCCGGGGTATCGACGATGAGCTCGCCGCCTTACATAAAAAAATTGCCGACAACCCCACGCTGGATATCAATGAAAAGGAATCCATCTTCGGAGAGATCGATAAACTGGAAGGCGATCGAAATAAGGAACTCGAAAAGGTTTTATTAAGAGTATTGCCGAAGGCTTTCGCGATCGTTCGTGAAACGGCACGGCGCTTTAAGGAAAACGAGTACCTCGAAGTGACGGCACTGGATTATGACCGCGAATTTTCAGCGACCCATGATAACATAAAGATCAGCGGCGACAAAGCTATATGGGCGAATAAATGGATGGCTGCCGGCAACATGATCACCTGGGATATGGTGCATTATGAAGTGCAGATCATCGGCGGAATTGTCCTCCATGAAGGTAAGATCGCCGAAATGGCCACGGGTGAAGGAAAGACCCTCGTCGCGACATTCCCGGCTTTCTTAAATGCATTGTCCCGGCGCGGCGTTCACCTCGTAACCGTTAACACCTACCTGGCGACACGTGACAGCGAATGGATGGCTCCCATCTTTCAGTTCCATGGACTTACCATCGACTGTATCGACAAACACGAACCTAACTCGCCGGAGAGGCGGAAAGCTTATCAGGCTGATATCGTTTATGGAACCAATAATGAATTTGGTTTTGACTACCTCCGCGATAACATGTCGCGGGAACCGCAGGAGCTTGTACAACGCACCCATCACTATGCCATGGTGGATGAAGTTGACTCCGTGCTTATCGACGAAGCCCGGACACCTTTGATCATCTCGGGACCTATTCCGCGAGGCGACGAGCACGAGTTCTACGATCTCAAGCCACGTATTTTCAAACTTGTGGAAGCGCAGAAAAAACTGGTTAATGAATACCTGACAACAGCCCGCAAGCAAATCGCGGACGGAAATGAAAAAGACGGTGGTCTTGCTCTTTTCCGGGCACACCGGGCAATGCCCAAACACAAACCGCTGATCAAATTCCTGAGCGAAACGGGAATGAAGAACATCCTCCAGAAAACGGAAAACTATTACCTGGCGGATAACAAGCGCAACATGCCTGAAGCGGACAAGCCCTTGTATTTTATAATTGAAGAAAAGGATAACAGTGTAGATCTGACGGAAAAGGGTATCGACCTGATCACCGGGGAGGGAGAGGATGCGAAGTTTTTTATTCTCCCGGAAATCGGAACGGAGCTTAATAAAATTGAAAACGACTCTTCGCTTGATGACGCGGGTAAATTTCAGAAAAAAGAAGAGGTCATCCGCGACTACCAGGTTAAATCCCAGCGTATCCACAGCGTGAGCCAGTTACTGAAGGCCTACACGCTGTTTGAAAAGGATGTCGAGTATATCATCGTCGACGGCAAAGTTAAGATCGTCGATGAGCAAACGGGCCGGGTTATGGAAGGACGGCGATACTCGGACGGACTGCACCAGGCGATCGAAGCCAAAGAAAACGTAAAGGTTGAAGATGCGACGCAAACCTATGCCACGATAACCTTACAGAACTACTTCCGCATGTATCACAAGCTGGCCGGTATGACCGGAACAGCCGAAACGGAAGCCGGCGAACTCTGGGATATTTATAAACTGGATGTTGTCACTATCCCGACGAACAAACAGGCTGTGCGCAAGGACTATGACGACCTTGTCTACAAGACCATGCGTGAAAAATTCAACGCTGCAATAGACGATATCGTGAAGCTGACGGAAGCCGGAAGACCGGTGCTGGTGGGAACGACATCAGTCGAAATTTCGGAGTTGGTAAGCCGCTTGCTTCAGATCAGGAAGATCAAGCACCAGGTATTGAACGCCAAACAACATCAGCGCGAAGCCGAGATCGTTGCGGAAGCCGGTAAGCCGGGAACCGTAACGATCGCTACCAACATGGCAGGTCGTGGTACGGATATAAAACTCACACCTGAGTCGAGGGCAGCCGGTGGTCTGGCTATTATCGGTACGGAACGGCATGAGTCACGGCGGGTGGACCGGCAGCTTCGCGGACGTTCAGGGCGCCAGGGAGACCCGGGAACATCGCAGTTTTATGTATCGCTGGAAGACAACCTGATGCGCCTGTTTATGCCGGAACGTATCGCACGCGTTATGGATAAACTCGGATTGAAAGAAGGTGAGGTCATACAACATTCCATGGTGACGAGTTCGATCGAACGCGCGCAGAAGAAAGTGGAGGAAAACAACTTCGGTATCCGTAAACGTCTCCTCGAGTATGATAACGTGATGAACTCCCAACGCGAGGTCATCTACAAGAGAAGAAAGAATGCGCTCTTCGGCGAACGTCTCGAACTGGATATCCTGACCATGCTGTTTGATACATGCGAAGACATGGTTATCAATGCAAAAAACGCCAGTGACTACGAGAGCCTGCGTCTTAACGCCCTGAGTATACTCGCACTGGATTACGAAATATCGAAAGAGACTTTTGATAAACTTGACCAGCCGAAACTCACGGACGATCTTTATAACAAAGCCCTCGCGCACTACCATAAGAAAAACGAGAACGTTGCTCAAAAAGCAATGCCCATCGTACGCGATATCTTTAAAACACGGGGCGCTACCGTTGAAAATATCCTTGTTCCGTTCTCCGACGGCAAGAAACAAATCGGTGTGGCCGCCAACCTGGCTAAAGCTGTTGAATCGAACAACACGGAGTTGATCAAGTCCATGGAAAAGATGATCGCCCTGGCTATTATCGATCAGCTATGGAAGGAACACCTCCGCGAAATGGACGACCTGAAGCAGTCCGTTCAGAACGCTGTATATGAACAAAAGGACCCGTTGCTTATTTACAAGTTTGAAGGCTTCGAATTGTTCAAGCGGTTCATAGCCAAAGTAAATGAAGAAACGGTTTCATTTTTAATGAAGGCGGATATACCGGTTCAGCAACCGGATCAGGTCCAGGAAGCGAGAGTACAGCGCAGTCGTGTGCGCCTGAGCGAACAGAAGGAAGAGTCCAAGTCGTTGCTGAGCGGCGGTGAACGTGCACCACAACCCCAGGCCAATCGTCCACCGCAGGAAAAGGTAATGCCGGTGAAATCGGAGAAATTAGCGGGTCGAAACGACAAAGTAAGCGTTCAGTATACGGACGGGAAAGTCCTGCGCGACGTTAAATACAAAAAGGTTGAAGATGATATCCTGAACAACCGGTGTATTATAATTGATTGATTAAATATGCGATTCCCTATTCATTCGGTGTTCGTGTTTTGTCTTGCGCTTTTCGTCGCCGGATGTGCCACGCAAAAGAAAACCACCACGACAACGCAGACGGGAAAATATTCCGAGGACTTATCAGTATGGCGGCCCAAAGTTGACGCTCCCGCGACGGGTAACCCGGAGGTGACCCCTGAGGATAGCAAAAGGGCAACGCCTTATGTTGAGCCTAAGTATGCGGTGAACAAAAAACTGGATGCCGTCCTCGACAGCATCGATCATTTTAACCTGCAACGGAATTTTATCGACGGGTTCACCATCCAGATCTATTCAGGGTTGAAGCGGGAAGATGCACTCAATGCAAAAAAGGAGTTAACTTCTTCGTTGCCGGACCTGGAATCGGAAGTGCACTATTCGCAGCCGAATTTTCGCGTTAAAGTGGGAAAGTATTTTAACAGGATCGACGCCCAGCGCGACTTCGTTGAAGTAAAGAAATACTTCCCTGCAGCGATCGTAATACCGGATAAGGTAGCGCTTAATTAGCCCGGCTTCCATTACCGTGACTCCACACGCAAGCTCTTCATAGAGTCATGTCTTCCCTGCGGCCCTTAGCGTCATTGCGGTAAAAATAGCGCGCTAGCATTTTGCCTCTACCTTTGTTTTTCCGGCACGATCAAGACCCATGCATTGAAGACGGACATTACTCATCTGTTCCTTTCGCCGCGGAGTTGGCGCAAAGAAATCCTGCGGAATGGGTTGATAACAGACTAAGGTGATGTGAGATAAGTAACCGTCAACTGAAGCTGACGGTTACTGTATGATGAGTGAACCGCTCAGTCTTTTGCGGCGCGCAGTGAATTGATCCAGGTTGCAATTTTTAATGCTTCGTCCTTCGGAACCTGAGGCATCGGCGCCATAGGTGTTTCATGTTCCGGCCAGTTCTTGGGCTCCGGATTATAGATCAGCTGTACGATTCTTTCATTGCTGTACCGGCGCTTCGCGATATCGGCATAAGCCGGACCAACCTGCCGTTTTGTGGCCTGGTGGCAGGCTGTGCAGGTGTTTTTTACCAGCAACGGCTCGATCTCGGCATAGGTAGGAGCTTTTGCTGTCCCACTCTTAGAAGCTGCCGGGGTTTTTACCGGCGGTGCGGCTTTGGATGTAGTTGAACGCTTTGTGCTCAGTTCGCTCACCGGTAATTTGTCGCCGTCGGGGATGTTGTTGAGGGTGTAATAAGCCGTGTTGTGCAGTACCGGCAGGCCGCTTGTTGAGCGGATACCTGCCACGTTGATCTCATGCAAATAATACTGCTTCAGGTTGTCAACGACTACCCGTACCTTCATTCCATCGGCAGAAACTTTTACACCTTTGATATTGAGCTTTTCTTCGTTCGTGGTCGGGCTTCCGTATACCGGGTGATATTTGTAAATGTAACTTCTTCCGTTGTAGGACACCAGGTCTTCAGCCGTCTTCGGGTCGACAGCTTGTGTAAACTCGATCTCAAAACCATCAGGCATAGCCTTAACGGTCTTCATTTCCATGGGTATCTTGCCCGTCCACACCAGGCGTTGTAACCCGGAGGTCGCTGTTCCGGCTGACCCCCATCCGCGGTTTGTAAGTCCCGTGAACATCGATCCGTCATGTCCCCAGTTCATTCTCAGTACACCCGATTGAAATCCGGACCTGAATTCGAACGCGACACCTTGATATTCACCTTTTACCTTTTCCATCGCTACACGGACAACTTTGCTTTGACCCTGGTCGCCCACAAACACCTGGCCGGCAAAGGGTCCGAATTTTCCCTTCGTATCATCGCGTATGATTTCGGCGTTTGAAATCCCAAGCACACCGTGCGGAAGCCAAACGGCAGGAAGTCTTGTCTCCGGAAAGTCTTTCTTCAGCTGGAAAAAGAAAGCGGGATTTTTCTCATCCTGGATATTTTCCGGTTTTACATATTGACCTTCGCGTTTTACCTGGCGTTGATCTACTTTGGCATACAGCTGTTCCGTGGTAAGCTTAACGGGAGAGTTTGGCTGTCCTGTCCACCGCAAGCCCGCCGGATGCCCTGTGAAACTTCCTTTTGTCAGGTGAAATATTCCACCCGAGCCCTGCCAGTCGCCCTGGTTATCATCGTAAAACAATTCTCCGTCGATCATACCCAGGCCACATGGTGAGCGCATACCCGTTGCCCAGGGCTCCATACTTCCATCGGGATGAATTTTCATGGTCCATCCCCTCCAGGGTACCCTGCTTTCACCACGCCACCATTCTTCGTCGCCAAAAGCCACGTTGCCCGTCACAAAGAAACTGCCGTCAGGTGCGATCTTTGGTCCAAAGGAATATTCATGGTAATGCCCGGATAGCGGCCAGCTGTAAACAGTTTCATAAACGTCAGCCTTGTCGTCGCCGTTCCGGTCGATCAGTTTGGTCAGCTCGCCCCGTTGTGCGGCGTATAAAAAACCATCGTGATACGCCAGGCCCAATGCCTCGTGCAATCCGGAAGCAAACAGCTTAAACTGCGGAGACGATCCGTTTTCCATATTCGGATTTTCGACGATCCACACATCGCCACGGCGTGTGGAGAGTGCTATCCGTCCGTCGGGTAATGTGGCCACTCCGCCAACTTCAAGTAGAATACCCTCCGGCGTGGGGATCGTAATGATCTTGTAATAGTCGTCTTCTTGCGGCGTACGGCTCGATGACTGTGCACGGAGATCACCGGCGGCAAAGGCAAACAATCCGGCAATCAGGGTCAGATATATTGATCTAGTCATTTTCATAATGTAGTTGGCTTACCAGATGATGGAGTATTTGATGTTAGTATCGACAGCGATGATCAGTTCTTTTTTTCCGTTTACTTCGCGGACGACAGGTGCGGAACCGGATACGCGGATGTAGTATTGTTTGTCGTCAATCGCATATAGTCCATTGGAGAGTTGGGTGATGCTGGTACCTTCGGCAAGTTTATAATACAAGCCTGTCTTTGTTCCCCTGTTCTTGATGCTTACTTCGTGGGTTATGATACGGTTGTTATCATCCGGATAAGCACGATCATCGACATCCATTCCCTGATAGGTATATTTAAATACGGGGCGGCCGGTCTGTTCGTCCAGTTCATAACCTTTTCCCCTGTACTCGTTTTCCTTCAGGACATCTGCCCTGGTGATGACTGGAAAGGCATCGGATGGACTAGCCAGAAATGACAGTGGCTGGTTATTGAAAAAGTATTGAACTGCTCCTTGGGGCCGGAACGAGCCATCGCCGCGATCGTGCCACATCGGTGTTGCATCGACGAACTTGCCGTGCCATACGCAGACGAGGTTGCCGGACTTCAGATCGTATACATAGTGCGTGCCGCTGGGATCGCCGACACCGATGGTATGGGTAAGCCGTTGCTTATAGTCGCCCTTGAAGTCAAGGAAAGCACGGAGCAGCCTCGGCTCGCCGCCGACGTTCAGGAGAATAGGTGAAACCGGTTCGTCATCCGGAGGGAGCGAGTTGAACGCGTGAAGAGACTGTGGATAGGTAGTTTCGCTCTGTACAAATAATCCAAGCCGCGGAGGCATCCAGGACGCGTCTTTGAAGTTATAGATCTCAAAGGGATAGGTTCCTGCTTTTAAAACAATCCCGGCCCGTTCACGCTGCCAGCCGTCAGGGCGCTGAAAGTCGTGGATTTGCTGGTTGTTGATGATAAGACGTCCGCCGCCGGTGTAGGCGAGTTCAAACTGATAGGTTCCGTCTTCCGGGACGGTGATATCGCCCGCATAGGAGACACCGTAAGCATTTTCATTCGACAAGACTTCACAGGTAAGTTCCGGAATGGATCCGGATTCCGAAGGTTTAAGGGAAGTAAAGTCGGAAATGGTTTTAAAATTTCCATAGTAAGTCTTGTAGGTGATATGGCTGAGGGAAAATTTCACTTCCTTCATCAGGCGATATCTGAAATTACGGAAAGCAACCGGTCCATGGTCACCCTGGATCAATAGGGGACCCGTTACCTTTTCATTATTTTCGATGGGTCCGCCTGTAGGTAACGGAACCTCCACATTATCGTGAATTTTGACGCCATTGAGTTCTACTGAAATAAAACGGGCATTGGCGATCTTTTCGCCTGCCGGATTAAATTTCGGAGCGCGGAAGGAAATCTTCATCTTTTGCCACAACCCGGGAGCTTTGGCCGGGTTACTCAGCGGAGCTTTCCCCATATAAATTTTCCCTTTCTCTGTTTCCCAGTTGCGATAGATACCTCCGATATCGGAAAAGGATGGTTCTTTCACGCCCCAGCTGTCGAACAACTGGATCTCGTACCGGCCCTGGAGATAGATACCCGAGTTGGAACCCTTTGGCAACATAACCTCGAACTCCAGTTCGATATCGCCATGTTCCATCAGCGTCACGAGGTTGTCCTTTTTTACATCGTCATTTATATTCAACAGGATACCGGTACCGGGTTGAAAAGTGACGGCTTTGTTTCCGGCAGCGGGAAGAGACGCCGGACTTTTCTTTTTGTTTTTCTTTTTGGTATCTGCGGCTGGTGGTTCCGCGTGTGCATGGATATCGACCGTCGGGTCCATGGTAACATCACCGACAATCTGCCAGTTACCGCTTTGCGGCCTGAAATCAGACATATCAGAAAAGGGTATTCGTTTAAAAGAATCCTCCTGAGCGTACAGCGCCGCGGCACCGAGGAATGCGGCATAAAAAAGCAAACATCGTTTGATGGAATACATGAGTGTATAATTAGAATTTGAAGGGCGCTAATATCCGCTGATCAAAGTGTAATCGCAACAGGTTAGAGGTATAAAAAAGAAGATAAATGGCGGGTGCAGACCGGTTTCGAATGAACAATCGAATAGATACCTTTGCGTTTTAAATTTCGTGTTCATGAGCCTTCTTGATCAAATAAAAGCGCTGTCGGAAGCAAGCAGTATCGAAACCATTGAGCTGAGGAGGTACCTGCATGCAAACCCTGAATTGTCGTACCAGGAGTATAATACCGCCCGTTACGTTTCAGAACAGCTGAAGCTGGCCGGGATCGGAATGGTGGAAGGAATTGCCACCACGGGCCTGATCGCGGAGATCAAAGGAAGAAACCCGGAAAAGAAGACCATTGCCCTTCGCGCGGATATGGATGCCCTGCCGATCCTTGAAACGAACGATGTTCCTTATAAATCGAAAACGCCGGGTATCATGCATGCCTGTGGTCACGATGTCCATACATCGTCGCTGCTGGCGACAGCAAAGATCCTGAATCAGGTAAAAGATCAGTTCGAAGGGACCGTCCGGTTTCTTTTTCAACCCGGCGAGGAAAAAAATCCCGGCGGTGCGTCCTACATGATCCGCGACGGCGCACTTGAAAACCCCAGGCCTTCCGCCATCGTCGGTCAGCATGTGTTCCCATTGCTGGAGGTTGGCAAGATCGGTTTCCGGGAAGGAATGTACATGGCCAGCGCCGATGAAATATACCTGAAAGTTATTGGCAAAGGCGGGCACGGCGCAGCTCCCGATCTTTGTATTGATCCGATCGTGATCGCATCGCACATCATTGTCGCATTGCAACAAATTATCAGCCGTAACGCCAACCCCCGGCAACCGACCGTGTTGACTTTCGGCAACATCATCGGGCACGGCGCAACCAATATTATTCCGAACGAAGTAAATATCGCCGGTACATTCCGGGCGATGAACGAGGAGTGGAGGGAATCCGCTCTTGTCAGGATCAGGAAGATGGCTGAAAGTATCGCGGAAGGAATGGGAGGAAGATGTGAAGTGGAAATTTCAAAGGGTTACCCATACCTGGAAAACAACCCCGAACTCACCCGGAGGATACGCGCAGCGGCAGAAGAGTATGTTGGAAAAGAAAATGTCGTAGACCTGGAAATCTCACTGGGTGCTGAAGACTTTTCATACTATTCCCAGGTGGTGCCCGCGTCGTTTTACCGGTTGGGTACACGCAATGAAGCCAAAGGAATAACATCGTATGTGCATACACCCACCTTCAATATCGATGAAGATGCATTAAAGATCGGCCCCGGCCTGATGGCATGGATGGCGGTGAACGAGTTAAAAGGTTAATGACCTTTATAACCTTGGTATACCTGTATTGACCAGGCGTCGCTGTTGTCGAAAGCGGAATACCCGGTCATGTAGAGCGAGCTGTCAATCGGTATACACAAGCGAAGCTGACGATCGAAGTATACACCGATAGTGGCTTTTCTTTTTTTCAGGGTCAGTTCGAATGGATCGGTGCGTGAACGAAGCGTATCGACATACAGCATGTTCTCCTCGCGGCGGAATTTGTATTGATCAAGTACCAGGCTACTGCTGAACAGGGTGCGTATGGGGTGTGTATAAGTAGAATAGGTGGAGAGCTGCACGGCATACTCATTCATTTTGATGCCCACGCTGCCCGTGTTGGTCATCGGCGCGGAGAGGATAAGGGCGATAGTCCAGTCCTGGTGTGTATTAAAAAGGGAACTGTCAAATAACAGGTTACCCGTTTTTCCCGTCACGATCATGTCGCGTACCGGTGGAGTAGTTTCAAGGTCCGGATTAAAATCATACCACTCCGGTGCAGGAAGGCGTTCTGCCGAAAACAACTCATCGATGTAGTACGCTCTCCATCGCGGGTTTGTCAGATTGGTCTTGCATTTTTCATCGTCCTCCCTCATCCAGCTTTTGCATTCACCGGACAGCAACACATCGTTGGTATGAGCGCGCTGCAACAGACAATGGGATAATTCATGGTATACAAGCATCTCTTTGGCAGGTGGTGGGAGCATCCGCCAAAGCATCGAATCTATTGTGATGACTTTCGGTAAAGACCTTGGTTTGCAGCTTCCGGACTTCGACCCGAGTCTTCCCATTACTACTTGCAGGGCAGTTGGCGACACGTCGGTTTGGATACCACGCCTGGCGCACTCGGCGGCAAAGGCTTGAACGAGTATCCCGATCTCCGGGGAAGAACTTGCGTTGTTTTTATTTCCGCAATGTATGCCGTTGATGGCCAGACAGAGGAATAACAGTCCGTTTTTGTATAACTTTTTCCTGACCATGGAGCTGCAAAAGGCAATTTCCATACCATCGCAGTTGCATGGACAGCTTGATAAAAAAAGTTGACGGCTGTGTACGGAATCCGCGAGGCGCGTTGTCTATAGGACATGAGACTCGTACTCCTTGCCCTGTTCATGACGGTGGTACTTAATGCAGTGTCCGGCGCGTGGATAAAAGGACCGCCGTCCGACACGGTTGCATACAACGTAAGCGGGAAGATTTTTTTTTCCAAAATGGGCTTTGCGCCAATACCGGCCTTTTCATTCGAAAGCCCTATTGTAATCGCATTTTTGTCCGTCAGGAAGAATCGGTTTAGCTTTGAGCCGGATTTCGCCCTCGGCCTTAACGGGAAACCGTGGATGGGGAATAACTGGTTTCGCTTCACCTTTTTCAAATCGGAAAAGATCAAATTAAGTACCGGAGTGAATCCCTCTCTTTTTTTTAAAAATGAACGGAACGATCGTGGCCTGGAGATCATCCGCGTCCAGCGGAATTTTACGGCTGAGCTTGTGACTGTACTTAACCTTTCTCCTGCCGTTTCGCTGACTGCTACCTATATGAACATTCATGCCTTCGATCACGGCGCGCTGTCCGGAAGTTTTGTCGACCTGAGCGGTACTATACAGACGTTGGATGTTCCGGAAGTATTGAACGTGACATTCAGGCCCCAGGTGTTTTACTTTGATTTTGACGGCAACACCGACGGATTCTTTACATCCGCGACCCTGACTTCGGAGTTTCAAAAGATACCGCTTTCACTGTACTACCAGGCCGTGTTACCGGTCTGGACGAATTTTAGCGGAAATAAATTCAAGTGGAATGTGGGAGTTATCTGCAGTTTTTGAAGTGATTCATTTTATACTATTTATATCTATGGAAAAATTTATGCTGATTGTTCGTGAAGACCTGAAAAAGATCGGGCAGTTTTCACAGGAGGAACGCTTTGCCAGATCACCGGATATGCTGCCATGGTTAAAATCGATTATGGATTCCGGCCAATATATCATGGGACAGCCATTATATGTTTCAGGCCGGTATGTTTCGCAAAACGAAGTATCATCGGATGGACCCTTTATTGAAGCCAAGGAAGGGATCAGCGGTTTCGACCTGATATGGGCGGAGAGTATGGAGCAGGCCGTAGCGATTGCGCAGTCCTGCCCGATGGTGATGTCGGGATTTGCTATCCGCGAAGTAAGACAGCTGGTAAAAATGGATTGACGTTGGATCCTGTTTTTGAAAAAGTCGAGCGTATCTACAAAACGCACTTCGGGAAAATGGTGGCGTCGTTGCTCTACACGTTCAGGGACATGGCGCTTGAGCAGGCTGAGGACATTGTCCAGGAAGCGTTTTCGGCAGCGATCGTGGAATGGAGAAAATCCGGTATTCCGTTTAATTATGCGGGCTGGATCTACACAGTGTGTAAGAACAAGGGCCTGAATGAACTAAAGCGGAAAGCAAAGATCTCCGACCTCTCGTCCGCCAGGGATATTTCTGTTCTCGAAACAAGGTTCTCGGAGTCGATCCTGGATGACCAGCAACTGAAACTGCTCTTTGCCGCCGCACACCCTGACTTGTCACCCAAAACGCAGGTGGTCATTACGCTGAAGTACGTCGTGAACCTCAAGGTCGGAGCCATCGCGAAGGTATTGGGTATCGGCATTGATGCCGTAGACAAGATCCTGATCCGGGCGCGGAAAAAGATTGAAAGCGACAAGATCCTGCTTGAGTTACCGTCTGACGGAGAATTAAGATCACGACTTCACATCGTTCATAAAGTGATCTACCTGGTGTTCAATGAGGGGTATAAGGCGTCGTGGGGCGATGAGATTATTCGTGAGGAGCTTTGTGAGGAAGCGTTGATCCTGACGAGGTCTTTAATTGACTGTGATTTGCATAACAACGAAACGCTTTCGCTGTATGCGCTCATGCTCTTTCACGCCGCGAGGTTCAAATCCAGGTTTGCGGATAACGGCGATTTGCTCGACCTGGAAAATCAGGACAGAAACCGCTGGAACGAAGACCTTCTCTGGATGGGCCGGTATTACCTTGAACAGTCGGGATCAGAGAACATTTCCTCTTTTCATATCGAGGCGTGTATTGCATTTACACATTGCTCGGCAGAAAAATTCGAGGACACGGACTGGCCGCTGATCTGCCGGCTATACGCACAGTTGCTGATCAGCAATGGCAATCCGTTTGTTGAACTGAACTACGCGATAGCATTGTATTTTTCAGGAGAAAAAGAAAAGGCGTTCGCGATATTAAAAACGCTGGAGCAACTGCCGTATATGAAAAACTATTTTCTTTTGAATGCCACGATCGGGCGTTTCCATGTCAGGGAAGGCAATCCTGACCTCGCGCTAAAATACCTGAAACGGGCACAACACCAAACCGACTTTCCCCTGGAAAGAAAATTCATCGGCGCTATTATAAGTGAACTAGGGGGTGCTGATGAATAGCAGCCCCATTTTTTCAGAGAATGTCAGATGATGAAGGGTTACTCGACCGTGACAGACTTAGCCAGGTTCCGGGGTTGATCCACGTTACACCCCCGCATTACGGCAATGTGATAGGACAGTAATTGTAACGGGATCACGGATACCAGCGGCATTAACGCCTCGTGTACTGCCGGGACTTCCACGATAAATTCCGACATTTTAGGGATGATATTGTCGCCTTCCGTAACGATGGAGATCACACGGCCTTTACGTGCTTTCACTTCCTGTATATTGGAAACAACCTTTTCATACGAGCTGTCGCGTGTAGCGATAAAGACCACGGGCATCTCATCGTCGATCAGGGCAATAGGTCCGTGTTTCATCTCGGCAGCCGGATATCCTTCTGCGTGTATGTAGGATATTTCTTTCAGTTTTAAAGCCCCTTCAAGCGCGACGGGGAAGTTATAACCCCGGCCGAGGTAGATAAAATTGCGCGCATCTTTGAAGGTCTCGGCGATCTTTTTGATTTTATCATTGAGCTTCAGCGCCTTTTCAACTTTCGCAGGTATGTTTTCCATTTCTACCAGAAGCTCATGAAGTTTCTGCTCGGTGATCGTTCCTTTCTGCTGTGCGACAATCAGGGCGATCATACTAAGCACGGTAAGCTGTGCGGTAAAAGCCTTGGTACTGGCAACACCAATTTCAGGACCAGCGTGCGTATATGCACCGGCATGGGTGGCGCGGGCGATAGACGAACCCACTACATTGCAGACGCCAAAGATGATTGCTCCTTTCGATTTCGCCAGCTCAATAGCAGCCAGGGTATCGGCAGTCTCTCCGGATTGCGATATCGCGATCACAACATCGCCTTCCCGTATGATCGGATTCCGGTATCTGAATTCGGATGCATATTCAACCTCTACAGGAATCCGGGTAAACTCTTCAAAGAAATATTCTGCCACAAGACCGGCATGCCATGAAGTTCCGCAGGCAACAATGATGATCCGGTCTGCATGGATGAGTTTGTTGATATACTCGCGCAAACCACCCAGAACCAGCAAGCCTGTCTGCGAGTTAAGTCTGCCCCTCATACAATCCTTGATCGAACGTGTCTGCTCGAAAATTTCCTTCAGCATAAAATGCTCGTATCCGCCCTTTTCAATGGCTTCCAGCTCGAGGTCGATGGTCTGGATATAAGGTGTCAACGGCAGGTTTGCGGTGTTTTTTACGCTGAGTTTTCCATCTCTGATGACGGCGATCTCCTGATCGTTCAGGTATACAACCTCATTGGTGTATTCAATTATGGGTGTGGCATCCGATGCCATAAAATATTCATCCTTACCTACGCCGATCACCAGCGGACTGCCTTTCCGGGCTGCAATCAGAACGGTAGGATCGTCAACAGACATCACCACAATCGCATAGGCGCCGATCACTTTCGTGAGCGCCAGGCGCACAGCTTCTTCAAGGGAACATTCATTGTTGCGTTTGATATCCTCTATAAAGTGGATGAGGACTTCGGTATCGGTATCGCTGAAAAAGGTGTGCCCTTTTTTTAAGAGCTCCTGCTTCAGGGTGTTGTAGTTTTCGATAATGCCATTGTGAATGATGGCAAGATGCTGGTCTGATGAATAGTGGGGGTGAGCATTGCGGTCGTTCGGTTCGCCGTGTGTAGCCCAGCGGGTATGACCCATACCGATAGTACTGACGAGTGACTTGTCTTTGATCGATTCCTCCAGGTCGGAAACCTTTCCCTTCTTCTTGTAGACATTTAGTCCGCCGTTCATCAAAGCGATTCCGGCGCTGTCATAACCCCGGTATTCCAATCGCTTTAAACCTTTGATAATAATATTCTGAGCCTGCTGGTGGCCAACGTATGCAACAATTCCGCACATGGTTAATTGGGCGTAAGGGGTTTGGTATAGAATATCTTCAACTTGATCTTGTCCTTGGGGAAAATGGCGCGGTTAACAGATTTCGATGCGTTCTGCGCTCCCAATGCACTGGCGGCTTGTGCGGCCGGGTATAAAACGAATGACTTGAACCGGGTCTTCTTCTCATTGTCCAGCGTCAGTTGCTGGAAGAACAGGGACATCACGGACCGGTACGAATTGGTACTGCTTGAATAGGCGAGTAAGCTGCTGCGATCGCCCTGGACATAAAATACGCTGTCATTTTCAGCGACCGCGGCGGTGGATTGAGACACCGCGAAATCGTACCGGAGGTATCCGTTATGCGCTACGTAGTCGATCGCATCCTGGGGACGCAACGTGGAGAACTTCTTCAGGCGATTATTATCATTCAACAGGCGCAAAGAAAGGCTCGCCGGCGGTGCATAACTGGAAGCCTCAACACCTTCGATTACGAGTTCCGCGGAATTGATGAGTACATTGGGAACGGTATCAGCAAACTCATAAAATTTGCTGAAGTCCAGTTTAGTGAGGATACCCACACCTGACTGAATATACCGCTTATCGGCGGACTGAAGAGACTCCTGGTAAAATTGATTGACAGCTTCTACCTCCGTGCCAGTCCGATCCGATGTGATTTGGCTGAATCCTACCGCCGTCGTGAATCCAAGGTTTATCGACAGGCTGTCTGTTGTTGCGTTATGGTAGTGAAGGGTTATTTTCGACTGGGATGCAACGGGGTTGAAACCGACGATCTTGTCGCCCGTCTCGGGCTTGATCACGATGCCATTGAAAAGTTTTACAAACTGACTATAGGTGACAAAAGTTGTATCGGTCGTTGAGGTCGCGTATTGGAAAGCGCTATTGAAGAGACGTTGACCGAACTCCTGGGAGAGGGACAGACGTATCGTAACAGTATCCTGTTCGTTGTTTTTGATGTTGTCATTAAACTCCGTAGGGTCTATAGTGAACGTCTTCGTTCCAAGCGAGTTAGAGTACGTGGCGTTCGTTTTGGTAAGGTAATTGGCGAGGCTGTCGAACTTCAGTTCCTTCGTTAATTCGTAGACGGAGATGGTCTGAGGTGTCTTGGTTGCTGAGCCATAATGGTAAAAATCGAAACGCAGTTCCAATGAAATGGAATCAAACTCCGACGTGTTGGCGATTTTGGCTGTTGATGTCGTAAAGAACTGAGAGACGGCCGATGCTGTCACCTTCCCGAAAACTTCGTCCACATAGGTTCCTACGAGAAGCCGGTTGGGTTCGCCAAAGTATGAATAGTTTGATGTACGCACGGAGTCGCGCAGCAAAACGCTGCTCTCGATGGGTATTTCAACAAACGAAACGTGGAATTTACTATTTGGATTTTTGTATCCGAGAACGCTGGTCTCCTCCTGACACGATAAAAAAAACAAGGCAACTGCCAGCAGTGACAGTTGCCCGGTACGCTTAACCCATAAGTTCATTATAGAGGTTGTAATACGATTCGGTTGAATTTTCGTCATTATCGAAGTTTTCTACTTTCTTTTCTTTGTTCTTCTTGAACAGGCCTTCCAATTTTTTGTTCTCACCGGCAACGATCACCGCATCGGAAAATTCCATGCCCAGTTTAATGAATCCTTCAAAATCAGCCGACTTCAGATTACCTAACATGTTGTCTTCAATGTCGATCATCTTCACCTTGTCCATGATATCTCCCTTAAACTTGTGGGAGAATGAATTATTGTAGATCGTGAACACCGTTTTTGCGTTTTTGAACAACGGATCGTTCTTATAAGTGGTCTTCAGGTACAACGGTATAAAGCTCGTAATCCAGTCGTTACAATGAACAACATCAGGCGCCCATCCTAATTTCCGGACGGTCTCGATCACACCTTTGCAGAAGAAAATAGCGCGCTCATCGTTGTCTTCGTAGAAGTTGTTTTCCTTATCGTGGAAGACAGACTTGCGGTGAAAATAATCTTCATTATCGATGAAATAAACCTGCAGCTTGGCATTCGGTATAGATGCAACTTTTATGATCAAAGGCTTTTCCTCATCACCAACAGCTATGTTTATCCCCGAAAGCCTTACTACTTCATGTAACCGGTTCTTACGCTCATTAATAATCCCAAATCTCGGCACCAGTATTCTGATCTCCATTCCCTTTTCCTGCATGGCCTGTGGAAGTTTGCGTACAAAGTCCGCTACTTCGGAGGTTTGCAGAAACGGATTGATCTCGCTGGCTACATAAAGAACTCGAAGTTTTGACATATTGATTGAATTTAAAGTAGAATGGAAAATTGAGCCACAAAAGTACGAAAAATTACCCCCGGGATCAACTTATTTTCAGTTTTCCCTATATCTTTGCGACCCTTTGACAAAATGGCGTAAAATGGAGATTTTCAAGCAGATAGCCCCATTAAAAGTCTTCCTCGAAGGAATAAAAAGGTCCGGTAAAACCGTAGGCCTTGTTCCTACCATGGGTGCCCTTCATCAAGGTCATCTTTCTCTTGTTCAAGCCTCCAAATCGGCCAATTCCGTTACAATAGCCTCCATCTACGTTAATCCTACACAATTCAATAATCCTGGCGATCTTCAGAAATACCCGAAGACGTTAACCCAGGATGTCGAAATGCTCCGGAAAGTTGGGTGCGATGCCGTTTTTTGCCCGGAAGACCAGGAGATGTACGAAGAAAGGTCGATTATTAAGTTCGACTTCGGACAACTGGACAAAGTGATGGAGGGTAAATTCCGCCCCGGTCATTTCAGCGGGGTCGCCCTGGTCGTTTCCAAACTTTTTAATATTGTTCAGCCCGATTCGGCCTATTTCGGACAAAAAGACTGGCAGCAATTTGCTGTGATCCGCCGCCTCGTGGCTGAACTAAAGTTCAGTTTGGCGCTTTTTAGCGTGCCTATCCTCCGGGAACCCGACGGCCTGGCTATGTCATCCAGGAACCTCCGTCTCACTGAAACCCAACGCGCAAGCGCCTCCATACTTTATAGAGCCATGCAAAAAGCCAGCGAACGGTTGAAATCGGGTACACCGCTGCAGGAGGTCTTCACGCAGGTTCAGCAAATGGTGGACAACACCCCGGAAATGCGCCTTGAGTATTTTGAGCTGGCCGACAGTAAAAACTTAAATGTTTTGAACAACGTTGATAGTGCAGCCGCTCCAATACTTTGTATCGCCGCCTATGCGGGCGAGGTGCGGCTGATCGATAATATGTTTTTGGATTAAAGTTTGCTGAGTCGGATCCACGCTGACCGGTTCGGGTCAGCTGGTTGTAGTTGAGTAACAAACACATTAAACTCTATAAAAAATTGAGAATAGAGGTCCTGAAGTCGAAAATACATCGCGCCAAGATCACACAAGCCGAGCTTCATTATGTAGGCAGTATTACCATCGATGAAGATCTGATGGATGCCGCAAACCTGATCGAAGGAGAAAAAGTCTCGATAGTGAATGTAAACAACGGAGAGCGTCTGGAGACCTATGTCATCCGCGGCGAAAGGGGATCGGGTATGGTTTGTATGAATGGGCCTGCCGCGCGTAAGGCGCAGGTTGGCGACGTCGTAATTATCATTTCTTACGCGTCGATGAAGTTTGAGAAAGCCAAAACCTTCAAACCTTCCATTATTTTCCCCACGCCCGACAATAAATTACCCTGACACTATTAAACTTCCGAGATCGTGCATGCCCGGGTAAAGGTCGTTCTTCAATACATCGTAATCCTTCTGCTGACGGGCCTCCTGATCTGGTTCTCCCTTCGCGGCCTTCAGGCCAAGGAAGGCGAAAATAAATGGGACTACCTCCTGGCTACCTGGAACACCGCCGACAAAGGCTGGCTGATGGTAATGGCTGTCATCTCGATGGTAAGTCACCTCATACGGGCAGAACGCTGGAGAATGCTGCTGGTACCGGCGGGAAAACAAACCACCCTTACTTTCAGTTTCCTTTCCCTGATGGTAGGGTATCTCGTCAACCTCGTCGTTCCCCGCGGCGGCGAAGTCTCGCGGTGTTATAACTTATACAAACTCGACAAGATTCCCGTCGAACTATCATTCGGTACCGTTGTGCTGGAAAGAATCGTAGACCTGCTTTGCCTGGTGATCCTGGTCGGGCTTTCGTTTCTGCTGGAATCTCAAAAACTGTTTGCCTTTATAGATACATTACCGTGGACCTCCGGCGGTACCAGGTTTGTTACGCTGTTCTACGTCGCCGGGGCAGGTGTAGTGTTTTTTGCGTTGGTGTATTGGATCGTTGTGAGAAATAAAAAACTAAACACGTTTTTTCAAAAAGCATGGAAGGGATTTAAGGAAGGTTTGTCATCGGTATTCAGGCTCCGCCGCAAGGGTCTTTTTATGTTTTATTCGGTGGCGATCTGGTTCCTTTATTTTCTGATGAGCTATGCCGTCATAAAAGCTTTCCCCGCAACGGCCGGTTTAGGGTTCCAGGCGGTGATCAGTCTTTTCGCGATTGGCGCAATCGCCATGGCTGCACCACTCCCGGGAGGTACGGGGTCGTATCACGTACTCGTACCGCAGGGGTTGGTCTTTCTTTACGGAATACCTCAGTCCGACGCGGTTGCCTTCACATTCATCTTCCACGGCTGGCAGACGGCCATTTTGATCTTCGGCGGGGCGATCTCACTGATTATTACTTCCCTGATCGTGAAAAAAAAATACACACCCCGTTAAACCTTCATCCTGCACCCTCATCTAAGGTTCGTCTTTCAAAAATTAGAAAGAAAATATTGATGCATGGGCACATGCAAAAGATATCGTGAATTCGATCTGGCCAGGTATTGAGTTCTTTTTCACCATTATACTTAAACAGAACTTAACCTTATTAAAACAATGAAAACGAATGTATTAAGATTTGTCGGTGCGATTGCCATTTCAGGGTTACTCCTCACGTCCTGTGACCGGGAAGATTCATTACGACAAGGTTCCGAAGAGGAAGAAGAACAAACCCTTGAATCGTCATCTGTCGGTGAAGATGCATCCGATGATGCGCTGGAAATCGCCGCGCAGGCTGAAATAGAATTATCCGAAACCGGCGGCCGGTTGAAAACGGACATGTGCGCCGTTATTACCCACGACATCGAAAATAAAAAGGTGACCATTGATTTCGGGGAGGGCTGCGTAGGTCCTTACGGTAGAGAACGCAGGGGAAAAATCATCGTTACTTACAGTTCCGAGATCGGCGACAGTATAGCCAACCGTATCATCACCTTTGACGATTACTTTGTGAACAACAAGGGTATAACCGGTACCATCGAACTGCGTGATATTTCAGTAAACGCATCGGGGTATCTTCAATCGGTGAAAAAACTGGTAGACCTGACCGTTTCATTTCCGAACGGTGAGCAGGTGGTGTTTAACGGTTCCCGTACACGGGAGTGGATTTCCGGTGCAGGCGATGGTGATCATACCAATAATGTATACCGGATCACCGGTTCGCTAAACGGTGAATCCACTACGGGAAGAAGCTTCACCCATGAAATTGTGGAACCTATCATATCCGATTGGTCGTGCGCCGCTCAGGGAAATTTCGCCCGGATCTCCGGCGTAGTCGAGATGACAAAACTGGGCGGATACGTTTCCCGCAAAAGGACAGTAGATTACGGTGACGGTGATTGCGACAATACGATCGTTGTAACAACTTTCAGAAGAACATACGTTGTAACAGTCAGCGAATAGCCGAAAGTCTCCGGTTGGTGTTTAACGGGGCCTGTATAGCGATGCTATGCAGGCCATTTTCATTTTGGAATCTTCCGCCGAAAAACGCGAGGTATTCAAAGGCCTTCGTTATTTTTGGGAGACAAATACATGCCGAATAACCTGTCGTTTCTCGCCAGCTTCATTGAATCCTTGCTCAAGCTTACACGCTTCGGCAACCTGATCATTATTGGCTTCGCGCAATATTTCACCTCCGCTTTTTTGATCGGGAAACACACTATCTACGACTATCACTTGCTTTTGTTATCGCTCTCAACAGTCCTGATCGCCGCCGCCGGCTATATCATCAACGATTATTACGATGTTAAGATCGATTATATCAATAAACCCGAACGCGTTGTGATCGGTAAAAGCATTACCCGCAGGTATGCGATCCTTTTTCATGTTATGCTCTCTGCTTCGGGTATCCTGATCGGTTTGTATTTGTCCTGGCGGATCGCAGCTGTGAATGTTATGTCCGTTTTTTTGCTCTGGCTGTACTCGAACAACCTGAAACGACTGCCATTTGTCGGTAACCTGACCGTAGCTATCCTGACCGGCGCCGCCATCTATGTAGTGGATATCCTGTACCGGACCAATAACCCGATGATCATTATCTATGCAATTTTTGCATTCTTTATGACCCTCGTGCGCGAGATCATAAAGGATATGGAAGACCTGAAGGGGGATAATACATTTGGTTGTAAGACCCTCCCAATCGTATGGGGTATCCGTAGAACAAAGACAATAATTTATGTCATACTGACTATTTTCTCAGCTGCGGTGATCGTGCTGAACCAGTTGTACGAAGCATTGCCCTTCCGGTACTATTTTTTCTTCTTGTTTGTGCCGTTAACATGGTTGTTGTACCGTCTGCTCCGGGCGGACATGAAAAAGGACTTCACCTGGCTCAGCACATTCTGCAAAGTCATTATGTTGCTGGGAATTTTGAGCATGTCGTTTGTTTAAGCGGTTGTTTCTTTACTTTATTTGCGTCCGCATCCAACTTTGCTTATCGACCTGTACATGAGCCGTAAATCCAGAATTGTAATTTTTGCTTCCGGAGGTGGCACAAACGCGGAAAAAATCATCAAACATTTCAGGAGCCATCCCTCAATTGAAGTAGTCCTTGTCCTTTCCAATAACCCCCGGGCTTTTGTTCTGACACGCGCCAGGACATTCGGCATTGAAACAAATGTTTTCGACAGGCAACAATTTACGGAGTCTCAAATTGTGCTCGGTTGGCTCAGAGATAAAGAGGTGACGCACATTGTGCTCGCCGGCTTTTTATGGCTGATCCCCGCATACCTGATCGACGCCTTCCCGGACAGGATCATCAATATTCACCCTGCACTGCTTCCCGCTTATGGCGGAAAAGGAATGTACGGTATGAAAGTTCACGAAGCAGTGCGAAACGCAAACGAAAAAGAGACCGGCATAACAATACACCTTGTCAACAAAAAATACGACGATGGAAGAGTGCTGTTCCAGGCAAAATGCCCTGTCGGGACAGGTGATACGCCGGAACAGATTGCAGAAAAAGTCCACTGCCTGGAATATGAGTCGTACCCCAGGGTAATCGAAAAATGGATTTTGGGATAGCAAAAAAAAATCCCGGTAGGTACCGGGATCATATGACTGGTTGGCGGATCACATTTTCGTGCGGTCCAATTCCGCAGGCATCCGGTCGAACAATTTCAGCGCCTGTAAAAAGATCTCGTTCGTATCGTTAATCACAGGGAAAAATCCGTCGTTGTTCCATAGTTTCCGGGCGATCTGCGCCTTGATGTGAATCTGAAACAACTTCTTTTTCTTGTTCAGTTCTTTCCGGTCGGGTTTTACTTTATTTCTTTCCCCAACAGCCACGAGGTCGCTGAGCATTTTATCAGTAACCACGAATTGTTTCAGAAAACTTTCAAATCCCTTTTTCAGCAACTGGTCTTTGTTGGATTCTGCATAGCTGAACGTGTATTCCTGGATCGACGTAGAGGTATAAAGTTCGTTCAGGTAGTGGCTGTTTAAGGTCGTATCAAGCGGAACAAAATAGTCGGGCATAATACCACCTCCGCCATATACGGTACGACCGTTGGGTGTCGTGTATTTCAGGGAGTCGTTAAACCGGATGCTGTCCGCGTGGAAGAACTCGCCGTGATTATAACGGCTGATAATATCCCTCGAATATTCGTCTCCGTCCTCATAAGGCTTCTGAATGGATCTCCCCGTTGGCGTATAATACCGCGATATCGTAAGGCGCAGTTCGGACCCGTCGCTGAGATCAAATGGTGACTGAACAAGGCCTTTTCCAAAACTCCGCCGGCCCACAATAAAAGCGCGGTCGTTATCCTGAAGGGCACCTGCCAGGATCTCGGATGCAGACGCGCTTCCCTCGTTCATCAAAACGATCAGGTCGCCTTCTTCGAATTCTCCACGCGCCGTCGAGGAAGCGTCGGAATTGTATTTCTTCTCTTTACCGTTCGTAAATACGATCTTTTTGCCCGTTGACAGGAAATCATCGGCCATATCGATAGCCATGTTCATGTATCCCCCCGGATTACCCTGAAGGTCAAGAACCAGTTTTTTCATACCTTTTTCCTTCAGCTTTTTGAGGGATTCGTGAAACTCCTCGAACGTGGTTGCCGCGAAACGGTTGACCTTGATGTAGCCGATCTCATCATCAACCATGTAAGCCACATCTACAGAGTATTGGGGGATCTTGTCCCGGACAATTTTATACTCGATCTCCTCGCTGCGCCGGAGTATCGTCACCTTGACCTCGGTTCCTTTCGGGCCTTTCAGCGCCTTCATCACATCCGGGGAGGTAACACCTATTCCCGCCAGAAGCTTGTCATCCACCTTGATGATCTTGTCCCCGGACTGGATACCCAATGCTTCCGATGGGCCGCCGCTCAGCGCGGAAACAATGACAATGGTGTCGTGGAAAATATTGAACTCCACTCCGATACCGTCAAAATTTCCCCTCAGGTCCTCGTTAGCCGCAATACGTTCGGCCGCCGGGATGTAAGCCGAATGCGGGTCTAGTTTATTGAGCATATGCTGGATGGCATCGTCGACCAACGCGCCGGTTGTCACCGTGTCGACATACTCATTCTGGATCTGGGTGAGAACGTCCCGGAATTTTTGAACATCCTTTCCTACATCCCCGGACGCCTTTTTGTTGCTGAGACTTGCCCCGACAAAAACGCCCGCCGCCAGTCCAAGGCAGAGAACAATCGGTAACCTGATCTGATATTTTGAATTATTGGTTTCACTCATCGATGTAACATTGTAAATTCTATAACGAAGCTCAAAATTAATTGTTGGCGTGCAAAGTCAATAACCCGGGATGAAACGCGTTGGTTCTTCATCCCCTCGATTTCGCCCTTTTTGGCGAAAATAAACCCGGCTCACCCTTTTTCCGGATAACATTTGCCCTTTTCTTCCGGTTTAAATGACTGACTATGCCCGGATTTTCGACTATATTTACAAATTCATGAGCAAAGTAACCCTGAAAGATACGCGCATTTCTGAACTGGTCGATCAGAACTATGTTCACGCGTATGTGCTGTTTTACTTTGGCATCCGCTTTTACGAATATTCGTCGCTGACGCTTGAGCAGGTTTGTATCCAGCGCGGACTGAAAGTGGATCAGGTGATCCGTGAAATGGAATCACCAACGCATCTCCAGGAAGCGGACCTTCCGTTAGTGTCTTACCCGATCGACCTGATCATCGAATACCTGAAGCATTCTCACTTTTTATTTATCAAGCACAAGCTTCCTTATATCGTCAGGCTTGTGGAGAGTTTTAAGGCAAATCATGCGGACTACCAGACCGTTGAACGTGACCTGAAAATCGTTTTTCCACTTTTTGTGGAAGAATTTATCGAGCATATCTACGAGGAGGAGGATACGTTGTTCAGCTTTATTCAGGCACTTGAACGGGCATCCCGCGGTACCTTCATGCCTACCAAATTGTATTACCTCCTGGAGAAAAATTCCGTTCATAAGTTCGCCATGGAACACGAAGCGCATGACGACGAAATGGAAGGGATCCGTAACATTACCAAAGATTATGCGCTCGACGCGCAGGCACCCTTGCACGTAAAGGTTCTTTATAACGAACTCAAGAGTTTTGAGAAGAGCCTGATCACCCACGCAAGAATCGAAAACGAGATCCTGTTTCCGAAAGCCATGGCCCTTGAGAACAAGGTGAAGCTGGCGTTTTTTGAAAAAACCAAATTCAACTAAAATAATTCTGTAATCACAAAAGCCCGGATGAACCCATCCGTGTTCCGTCCGTTGGAATACACGATGAGGAAAATAATTCTTAACGTGGCGGTTAGCCTGGATGGATACCTGGCGGGACCAAACGGCGAGTATGACTGGTGTCTCACAGATGCCGATTACGGAATGACGGCTTTCTTGAACTCCGTGGATGCCACGATCATGGGCGCCAGATCGTATAGACTGTTGCTGGAGTACGGGCCTCCGTACCCGGAATTTACCAATTTTGTTTTTTCCAGGAGCGAAAAAAGCGCAGCGTTCCCGAACGTGAAATTGTTGTCCGGTGATATTCCCGCCCTTGTCAGGGATCTGAAAAAAGAAGACGGAAAAAATATCTGGTTATTCGGAGGAGCGGAGATCATCGGCATCCTGGCGGAACATGACCTGATCGACGAGTACATGCTCTCCGTTCACCCGGTATCGCTGGGAGGCGGACTGCCATTGTTCGGCAAGTCGGGCCGGAGGAAATATTTTGAACGGGTGGATACCATCGCCTATCCATCCGGGTTGGTTCAGCTTATCTACAAAAATCACGGTTAGCCCGGCGATTTGGTTGCGCCTTGTATACCGTGTAGCTTGCATGCGCATCGGCTGACATGGGAAGAATTCTGGCTATCGACTTTGGAAAGAAAAGAACGGGAATCGCTGTAACGGATCCCCTCCGCATTATAGCAACCCCGCTGGATACGGTGCCGACCGCGGGGCTTGAAGCTTTTCTTGTGGCGTATACAAAACGCGAACCGGTTGACGAGTTTGTCGTGGGTATGCCAAAAACCTTGATGAATGAAGATTCGGAGATCGCACCACTGGTAAGACGATTTGTCGAAAAACTCCGCCAGGCTTTCCCGGACAAACCTATCCATCTTGCCGATGAACGCTTCACCAGCAGTATAGCCAGGCGTGCCATGATCGACGGCGGTATGAAAAAAAAGGATCGCAGGGAAAAAGGAAATGTCGATAAGATCAGTGCGACGATCATTCTGCAATCTTTTATGGATGCAGTAAGACGCTGACGTAATATTTTTGGAGGATTACGTGTTTCAGAGATAAAAGATAAACTATAACTTTGCCGGATGATTTATCCCATCATCATGTACGGAGATCCGGTGCTGCGCCAGAAAGCGAAGGAAATAGAAACCGGCTCCGACGTTACCCAGCTGATCGCAGATATGTATGAGACCATGCACAATGCAAGTGGTATCGGCCTGGCTGCACCTCAGATCGGTAAATCAATCAGGTTGTTTGTAGTGGATGGGACGATCATAGAAGACGAACCCGGTATGGCCGATTTCAAAAAGGTGTTCATCAATCCGTTGATGCTGGAAGAGGTAGGAACTCCCTGGGACTATGAAGAAGGCTGCCTAAGCATTCCAAACATCCGCGAAAAAATTTCGCGCCGCGAGCGTCTTAAAATCCGTTACTATGACGAAAACTGGACGCTTCACGAGGAAAAATTTGACGGGATGAAAGCACGGATCATTCAGCATGAGTACGATCATATCGAAGGGAAAATGTTCGTTGACTACCTCACTCCGCTGCGGAAAAGACTCCTCAAGGGTAAACTCGCCGACATTTCCAAAGGCAAAGTTGATACGGAGTACCGGATCATGGCGCCGTTAAAAAAATAAAACAACCCAGTTAAAATCTGATCACCGACAAGGCAAACGATAATGAAGATACAATCCAGGCTGCCTGATGTCGGTACATCCATCTTTACGGTCATGTCGAAGATGGCACTGGATTATGACGCGATCAATCTGTCACAGGGTTTCCCCGACTTCATGATCGACGAAAAGATTATCAGCCTCGTGCACCGCTACATGCTCGAGGGGAACAATCAGTATGCCCCGATGCCGGGCACGCCTGCACTCCGGACAGCCATAGCCCGGGTTATTCTTGAAACCTACGGACGTACGGTGGATCCGGAGACCGAGATCACCATAACGGCAGGGGCTACCGAGTCAACCTATTCCCTCATCGCGGCCCTGATCTCAGGGGGAGACGAAGTGATCATCTTTGATCCTGCTTACGACTCTTACAACCCGGCTGTTCGGCTAAACGGCGGGATACCAGTTCATATTAACCTGAACGACATTGATTTTTCTGTCGACTGGAACCTCGTACGGTCGAAGATCACACCAAGGACGAAGATGATCATCATCAATACACCGCAGAATCCGAGTGGTGCGATCCTTCGCCGGAAGGACCTCGAAGAGCTTGAGAAGATCGCGCTCGAGTTCAACCTTCTCGTCCTGAGTGACGAAGTTTATGAGCGGCTGATCTACGACAACAACCGGCACGAGAGTGTTCTGAGGTACCCTGGGCTGGAGGCGCAAAGCCTCGCGGTATTTTCCTTTGGAAAAACATTTCATGCTACCGGATGGAAGGTCGGCTATGTTGTGGCGCCGGCATATCTCACTCATGAGGTGCGGAAAGCCCACCAGTTCGTGACGTTCAGCGTGAACACACCCGTTCAGCTCGCCCTCGCGGAATATCTTTCCGACCCCGCACACTACCTTAGCCTCGGAGATTTTTATCAGAAAAAACGCGATTTTTTCCTGGAACATATCAAAGGATCTTCATTCGAGCCGTTGGCCAGCCATGGATCATATTTCCAATTGTTGTCCTACCGGAATATCTCCTCTAAACCGGATGTGGAAATGGCGGAAGAATTAACGAAAAAATTCAAGGTCGCTTCCATTCCCGTGTCTGTTTTCTATCAGGACAAAACGGACAATCGATTGCTGCGCTTTTGTTTTGCCAAAAAAGAAGAGACCCTTGTACAGGCTTGCAAAATCCTGCGAAGTCTTTGAATACCCGGGGGGTATTCCTCACTTTTTAGTTAGAGAAATTGCCGTCCATTCCCTTTCTTTGCGGGCAAAACGATACAGGGTATGCAGGACTTAAAATTCACATTAATTCAGTCAGAACTTCATTGGGAGGATGCTGAAGCCAATTTATCCATGTTTGAGGAAAAAATCTGGCAGATAAACGGGTCAACCGATGTGATTGTTTTGCCTGAAATGTTTACCACCGGGTTCACGATGGCTGCCTCCAAAATGGCTGAGCATATGAATATGCGCACCTTCAAGTGGATGAAGCAAATGGCCGATCAGACCGGAGCGCTGATCCTGGGGAGCTATATCGTCACGGTACACGAACGGTATTACAACCGGCTGCTTTGGATGGAACCAGGCGGAAACTTCAAAACTTACGACAAGCGCCATCTTTTCCGTATGGCGAATGAACATAAAACCTATGCAGCCGGCGAAAGCCTGCTGATCTCCACCTGGCGGGGATGGAGAATCTGCCCCCTGATCTGCTATGATCTGAGGTTCCCGGTCTGGAGCCGTAACCGGTGGGATGCTACCCTGAAAAGACCTTTCTACGATGTTGCCGTATACGTGGCGAACTGGCCTGAGGCCCGTATCGAAGCGTGGAACACACTCCTCAAGGCGCGGGCGATCGAAAACCTGAGCTATGTCGTCGGTGTAAACCGCGTGGGTCAGGATGGCAATGGAATAGAATACAACGGGCACTCTGCTGTCATCAGTCCGAAGGGCGAAGCAATTTTCAGCAATGAGGGCGTCGAGGCCACGCGTACACTCGAATTGAGCGCCAACTCCCTCAGCGCCTTCCGCGACCGGTTCCCTGCATACCTGGACGCCGATGACTTTACTATCGAATTTGAAGAGTATGAGGAAAATGATTTTGTGCCTGGCTTGAGCTAGTCACCGCGCCCTTTAGTTTTTTTATTACTCCAACGAACATATTCTCTCCTAATACCTAAAACCACCATGTCCCAACGCAAAGTCACCCGAGCGCTTATTTCTGTTTTTTATAAAGATAACCTGGAACCAATAGTCCACCTGTTGGGCAAACATGGCGTTGAATTTGTCTCTACCGGTGGAACGCAGGATTTTATTGAAAAGCTTGGCTACAGTGTCACGCCGGTTGAAAAATTAACGGGTTATCCTTCCATTTTCGGGGGCAGGGTAAAAACACTTCATCCTGCCGTTTTTGGCGGAATCCTCTATCGCCGGGACGATGCAGGCGATGTAGCGCAGGCCAAAGAATTTGCCATCGGGCCTATCGACCTGGTGATCGTTGATCTTTACCCTTTTGAGGAGACTGTCGCCAGGGGAGGAAATGAGGAGGATATTGTTGAAAAGATCGATATCGGCGGAATATCGCTCATCCGGGGAGCGGCAAAAAATTTCAACGATGTCCTGATCGTTGCGTCGCGCGACCAGTACACGGAGTTGCTGACCTTGTTACAGGCAAAGGATCTTTCGACTGACTTAAATGACAGGAAGAAATTTGCAGCGATGGCATTCGACGTTACGTCTCACTACGATACGGCTATCTTCAATTATTTCAACCGGGAGTTTAAGTTCCCGTCATTTAAAAAGAGTATCCGGAACGGCAGAACGCTCCGTTACGGAGAGAACCCGCACCAGCAAGGCACTTACTTTGGCGATCTCGATGCGTTGTTTGACCAACTCAATGGGAAAGAGCTGTCCTATAACAATCTTGTCGACGTTGATGCCGCGGTAAACCTTGTGAAAGAATTCGAGGAGGAAACAGCATTTGTTATCATCAAGCATACCAACGCCTGTGGAGTCGCCACCGCTGGAAGTGTTCGCGAGGCCTACCTGAAGGCTTTCCAGGCTGATACGATATCGGCCTTTGGCGGGGTGCTGGCGACCAACCGGATGATCGATGCAGCGGCAGCGGAAGAAATAAATAAACTGTTCTTCGAAATACTGATCGCCCCGGCGTATGATGAGCAGGCGCTGGCAATCCTGAGATCGAAGAAAAACAGGATGATATTGCTGCAAAAAAAATCACTCACCGAAACCAAACAATCCAAGAGTATATTAAACGGTGTGATCGAGCAGGATCTCGACCTGAAGACGGACTCCCCGGAGGACCTCAAGGTGGTCACGAAGAGATCTCCTTCCCGAGAAGAGCGCGATGCGCTGCTGTTTGCCAGCAAGATCTGCAAGCATACGAAGTCTAACACCATTATCCTGGCGGTGAACGGACAGTTGCTGGCAAGTGGCGTTGGCCAGACATCGCGCGTTGACGCGTTGAAGCAAGCGATTGAAAAAGCTGCGTCTTTTGGTTTTTCATTACAGAATGCGGTGATGGCTTCGGACGCATTTTTTCCCTTTCCGGATTGTGTGGAAATTGCTCAACAACATGGGATCCGGGCTGTCATCCAACCCGGCGGTTCAGTGAAGGACCAGGATTCGATCAACTATTGTGATCAACATAACATGGCGATGGTATTCACGGGTATCAGACACTTCAAACATTAGGATCGGTATACCGGTCTGTGGGTCGGGAATTTTCTTCGAGTTTAAATCCGGCGAGTTGAAAAATTCCTTCCCCGGTAAAAAACTTACATTTTTGAAGCGTTAGTCTTTATTTTAGTAAATTAAATGCAATTTTGCGCGCAACCCTGAGTTCGCGCAAGCACCGATTTTTAAACTTTTAGGCAAACCACATACATGGCATTTTTTGATTTCTTCACGAGCGACATCGCTATAGACCTTGGAACGGCAAATACCCTTATCATTTACAAAGATAAAATCGTGGTCGATGAACCTTCCATCATTGCCATCGATAAGGTAAACAACAAAGTGCTCGCCATCGGCCGGGAGGCTATGCAGATGCACGAGAAGACCCACGATCACATCAAAACAATCCGCCCGCTGAAAGAAGGTGTGATAGCCGACTTCCAGGCTGCGGAAATGATGATCCGGGGCCTGATCAAAATGATCGATACGGGGAAAAGGTTGTTTCCGCCTTCTTACCGTATGGTGATCTGTATACCGTCCGGAATTACCGAAGTTGAAAAACGCGCCGTGCGGGACTCCGCCGAGCATGCCGGAGCGAAAGAAGTTTATATGATCTATGAACCGATAGCAGCTGCTATCGGAACGGGAATTGATATCGAGCAACCGATCGGGAACATGATCGTGGATATCGGAGGTGGAACAACCGATATCGCCGTTATCGCCCTGTCGGGAATTGTATGCGACCAGTCTATACGTGTTGCCGGCGATACATTCAACCGGGATATTCTCGACTACATGAGAAGGCAGCATAACCTGCTGATCGGGGAACGTTCGGCCGAACGGGTAAAGATCGAAGTTGGTTCCGCCCTGACGGAACTGGACGAAGGACCTGCAGACTATGAGATCCGGGGTCGTGACCTGATGACAGGGATTCCAAAGACCATAAAAATATCGTACTCTGAAATCGCTTTCGCTTTGGATAAGTCCGTTTCGAAACTTGAGGAAGCCGTTTTAAAAGCGCTTGAAACTTCCCCTCCTGAACTGTCGGCGGATATTTACGAACGTGGCATCTACCTCACCGGCGGCGGTGCCCTGCTGAGAGGACTGGATAAACGCCTTGCATTAAAAACCAAATTACCTATCCATGTGGCTGATGATCCCCTCAGGGCTGTCGTAAGAGGTACCGGTCAGACCCTTAAAAATATTCAACAATTCCGGGCCGTGTTGATGACCTAAGCCAATGGAGCGGCTCATTCTTTTTGTTTATCAAAATCGGGCTTTCTTTACCTTTTTAGTCTTAGAAATATTTTGTGCGTGGCTTATTGTCGAAAATAACGCCTACCAGGGCACGAAGTTTTTTAATTCATCGAACGGGGTTGTCGCGACCATGAACAATTTTTCCCAGAGCGTACGCGATTACTTTCAGCTCAGCGAAGTGAATCGGATGCTGGCCGAGGAGAATGCGTCCCTGAAACAAACGCTGGAACAGCAAAAGAAGATAGTGTATCCGACGGCGGAAACCACGCTGGACTCTGCATTAACCGGGCAATACGATTTTGTCAGCGCCAAGGTCGTCAACAATCATGTTGACATGGTAAAGAATTTTATAACAATAGACAGAGGAAAGGATGCCGGTATTGAAGCCGGAATGGCTGTCATAAGTCCGCTTGGTGTTGTCGGCAAAGTTAAGCTGGTGTCCAGAAACTATGCCGTGGTCACGTCCATATTGCACGTCGATGTAATGACATCCGGTGTACTTAAAAGGACCGAACATTTTGGTACGATACAATGGAATGGTTTGAATCCTGACCTGGTTGAATTCAAATATATCCCCAGGCACGTAAGTCCGGCAAAAGGAGATACCGTGGTCACCTCGGGTTACAATGCTGTGTTTCCGGCTGGAATTATGATCGGTGTCATTGATGAAGTAAAGCTTAGCGATGAAGCCCTTTTTTACGACCTGAGTGTGAGATTAAGTCAGGACTTCCGGAAACTGTCTTTTGTAAATGTGATAAGGAACCACCGGCAGGTGGAGCAGGATTCGCTGGAACAAGTCATTCTTAAGCTGGAACGATGAGCAGGGTTGTTATTTTACAAATCGTATCTTTTTTCATTTACCTTCTTTACCAGGTATTGATTCTGCAGAACGTTGTGCTCTTCCATACGGCCTTTTGCTTCCTGTATATCGCCTACCTTCTTGTATTGCCCGTAGAAACAAATCCCCTGACGTTGATGGGAATAGGCTTTATCATGGGCCTTTCCGTCGATATGTTTTATGACAGTCTTGGCCTCCACGCGTTTGCCTGTGTGCTGATCATGTACATCCGTAACTATTGGCTGAATAACCTCACCCCCCAGGGTGGTTATGACAGCAACGACACTCCTTCGCTCGCCCTCAACGGCCTCCAGTGGTTTATGGTCTATGCGACGCCGATGGTCTTCATTCACCATAGTGTTTTGTTTTTTGCGGAAGCCGGCGGGTTCGGTATGTTTTGGTTTACCCTTTGGAAGATTTTTACCAGCACTTTATTTACATTGTTAGTAATTTTAATTGCTCAGTTCTTGTTTCCCAGCAGAAGGCCGCGATGATTGGTATGAAGCGGAGACTTGAATTCACACCCGTCCACACGGTGTAACCCGGATTTGAAGTCGGTATTAGTAGCTTAACGTGACTGAAAGATGAACGAAGGCCGAAAAGAAATTATTCAAATTGCATTCGTACTCATAGGGGTGATCTTCCTGGTGAAATTGTTTTTTATCCAGGTATTGGACGACCGCTACGACAAGCTGGCGTACAGCAATGCGATCCTGCGGGAGGTAGACTACCCTGTACGCGGCCTGATCAAGGATCGTAACGGTAAGCTTATTGTCTACAACACGCCCGAATTCGATCTGCAAATCATTCACAAGGAAGTAAAGACCCTTGATTCCGCTAAATTTTGCGAGGTGTTTTCGATGACACCGGAGGAACTCCGCTTGAAATTCAAGGAATTAAAACTAAAACGGGAATATTCTCCAGTAAAACTTACCACATTCCTGACGCAACTCTCCACGCTGGACTTTGCCAGAATTCAGGATAATATCGACGAATTCCAGGGCTTCTACATTCAGGCCCGTACGACGCGCGCTTACCGGGCACAGGCAGCGGCAAATGCCATCGGGTACGTGAGCGAAATCTCCAAACAAAAGCTCGAGAATGACAAGACCGGAATCTACAAACAGGGCGACTATATCGGGCAAAGCGGTATCGAGGCATATTATGAGCAATACCTCCGGGGACAACGTGGTGTACGCTTCAAGTTAAGGAACGTCGATGGTGTTGAAAAAGGATCCTTTCGCAACGGCGCGATCGATACACTCTCAATTCCAGGCCAGGACATTACCAGTACGATCGACCTGGATCTGCAATCTTACGGCGAACTTCTTCTTAAGGGGAAAGCAGGAAGTATTATCGCCATTGAACCGGCAACGGGCGAAATACTGGCCATGGTGTCCGGTCCCTCGTATGATCCAACCTTATTAACCGGCAGACATTACAGTTCGAATTTTGTATTGATCAACAACGATACAAACAAACCGTTGTTTAATCGCCCTCTCATGGCCCAGTACCGCCCCGGATCTATATTCAAAATTGCTCAGGCCATGGTGGCATTGCAGGAGGGCGTTATTACGGAGGAGACTCGGATCCGTTGCGACCGGTCCATCATCAATTGCCATGGGCCTCACTCCAATGAAGACCTCCGGGGAGCTATCACACATTCGTGCAATCCTTACTTCTATGGCGCATTGCGCCGTATGCTGAATCAGGGTAAGTCAAACAGTCCTTTCGATGATACCCGCATCGGCCTTGAGGAATGGAGCAAGCATATCAGTAGTTTTGGATTCGGCAAGCGTCTTGGTATTGATTTGCCGAACGAAAAGGGGGGTCTTGTCCCGGACCCCGGTTACTACGATCGGGCTTATGGAGGACGGCCCTGGAAATTCTCGAACATTTATTCAATTGCTATCGGGGAGGGCGAGAATATGGTGGTACCGTTGCAAATGGCAAACTTTGCCGCTACAATTGCGAACAAGGGTTACTACATTACACCACACCTCGTTAAATCGATCGGCGACTCCGGCAAACCGTTGCCGCAATACATCGAAAAGCACTTTACAACTATTGATTCATCCTACTTTCGCGTGGCGGCTGACGCCATGCAGCGGGTAGTAGAGGAAGGAACAGGCTCCTACCGCGCAAAACTGAAAGATATTATTGTGTGCGGAAAGACCGGATCAGTTCAAAACGAACCAAGACCGGATCATTCGGTCTTTATTGCGTTCGCGCCCAAAGAGAATCCGAAGATTGCTGTTTCAGTCTATGTGGAGTTCTCGGGTCAGGGCGCACGGGCAGCAGCTTCCATCGCCAGCCTGATGATTGAAAAATACCTGCTTGGAGCCACAACACGTCCGCAGATCGAGGAATATGTACTGAAAGGAAAGTTCTTGCATTAACCCACAACATAGGTGAAAGAAATGAGCCGGGAAGAAATTATATCAAACAAGATGGACTGGGTTACGGTAGCATTATATATTACCATCGTGTTCCTGGGATGGCTTAATATCTATGCCGTTACCTACGACCCTGAAAGTAAGATATCGATCTTCAATCTTACCATTAATTCCGGGCGTCAAATCCTCTTCATTGCAGGCGCGTTTTTTATCGTGATGGCTATCCTCATTATAGATATGCGGTTCTACGAGACATTTGCTTACATCATCTATGGTCTCATACTGTTCCTGCTCCTGCTTGTTCCCATTATCGGAAAAGAGGTGGGTGGTAACAAGGCGTGGCTCGGCATCGGGTCTTTTGGTGTGCAGCCGTCCGAGTTCGCGAAATTTGCCACAGCACTTGCTGTAGCGAAGTATATTGGTTCCGTTGGATTCCGGATGGATCAGCTTCGTAATCAGGTCGTTCTTTTTGTTATGATAGGCGTACCGATGGGTTTGATACTGCTTCAAAAAGACACTGGAACGGCCCTCGTATTTACCGCCTTTACAGTTGTCTTTTTCCGCGAAGGGATGTCGCCGTTTTTGATCATATCCGGAATAATCGCGGCGATCATTTTTGTACTGACACTGCTGGTTAACGAGTACTACCTGTTTACAGGGATCGGCATGATACTCATTATCGCCATTGTAATGGGTAAGAAAAAGTTGAAAAGGATCCTGCTTCTCGTCGGTGCCGCCATTGCTATTTGCGGCATTATAGTAAGCGTTGACTATGTAATCACCGATGTACTGAAGCCACACCAGCAAAACCGGGTGAAAGCCCTCATCAACCCTGACGCAGACCCGCTGGGATTTGGATGGAATGTTACACAATCAAAGATAGCGATCGGCAGCGGCGGGTTTTTTGGCAAAGGTTTTTTGCAGGGTACCCAGACAAAATTCAACTTCGTCCCTGAACAGAGTACGGATTTTATTTTCTGCACCATCGGCGAAGAGCACGGATGGCTCGGGAGCCTGTTTATCATGGCGCTATTTATCGCCTTGATACTGCGGGTGACATTTTTGGCGGAGCGGCAGAAAAATCGTTTCGCCAGGGTTTACGGATACTCCGTTGCCTGCATTTTCTTTTTTCACTTCGCAGTGAATATCGGTATGACTATCGGACTATTCCCGGTTATCGGAATTCCCCTGCCATTTTTCAGTTATGGCGGCTCGGGTTTATGGGGATTTACAATTCTGCTGTTTATCCTGCTGAAGCTGGATGTTCACCGGATGCAGGTACTGCAGCGTATCTGAAGGTCAGGCGAACCGCTTTTCGATCAGTTCCATAAATTCATGAAACTCTTCGCTGTCGTGGTCCCACGATCCGGCATATTCTTCTTCAAGGTAATGCAAAGCCATTCTGATACTGTCAAGCTTATCAAGGTGGTCGATAGCCTTACTGAACAATTCAAAATCGCCGTGAAAAAGAACCTTCGTAAACATGAACTTCTGATTGATGGTCAGACTGTCTTTGATTTTTGAAATTTTCTGAAAATTATCAATAATGCTCGGCCGTTGGCGCGTCATCGTATCGTTAATACTCACACTATTTGCCGGCTGTTGCTGTGATACAGCTTTCGGTTTGTTCTCGGCTTTCGGAGGTTCCGGCACCCGTTGTTTTTCTATCGGAGGCTCCGGCACTCTTTGCTTTTCTATTGGTGCATCCGGCACCCTTGGTTTTTCTATTGGAATTTCCGGCACAGGCGTTTTAAAAACTACGGTCGGTTCCGGTTTGCTCACATAAAATTTATTGGCATCAAGAGGAATCACAGACGAGAATTTTTCAAGGTATTCCTCTACATCATCCGGATTGAAACCCACTTCCTCCAGGATCTGATCAAGTATTGAAAACGCTTCATTCCCGGAAATTTCCTTTACACCCTTCTCTTCCAGTTTCTCAAGCATGCGTTCGAGCGGCGCCTTGTTCACCTTCAGGTATTTGATCTCCTCTTTGAAAGGTGCCAGTTCAAGTTTGTTGTCCTTGCCGGTTATGATCATGGAAAAAAAATCATATGGATCGAACACAACGAGCAGGGTCTGGCTCACCGCTTTTTTAAGCAACGGGGTAAAATTAGCTTGGTCGATGGAAATATTTTTTGAAAGCATACTCATCAGGCTTTCCAATGCCTCCTTTACTTCCGGGTTGTCATAGTCGAAATACTGACTTTTCAGTTTTTTCGTTTCTTCCTTCCAGCTTTTGAAGAGTTCGCGGACCACAAAAAGATTGATCTGCTGAACATTGCACAACGAAAGAATTTCAGGCCCTGTGATCTTTTCCTTCGTTGAGAAAAACCCTTTCAGCACTTTGTCGGCATAGGCATCGCCGTAAAGTGCGATCGCCTCGAGACTTATCTTTTCATCCATGCAGCTTTCCCTGATTAATAATTTGCTATAAAGTTAATGCATATTACACAATGTGCACAGCCGGCCTGCCCTTATTCCCCCGGGCGGTTATCCCTCCGGAAAGACAATATATAAACGAATGCCTGAACAAAACTGTATTGATCGAAAGGGCCTTTTTCCAGTAAACCGACGCCCGGAAAAGGTTGTCTCCGTGTGGTTTAAGAAAGAATTTTATTCACACGGGGAGCAAGGAGGCGATCTTTTTTGGAGGTGACCGGGGCTTTTCCACCCGGACAGTCTGCCAGGGGTATTTTTAATCCTTAATGCGTACGCACTTATCGGCCTGAACTTCTAAATTTAAGGCATGTTTGTAGAACCGCACCTGGGAGGGAATTTTTCAAAAGAACGGACAGGATGGATCGAGGTAATCTGCGGCTGCATGTTTTCAGGAAAAACGGAGGAACTTATCCGCCGGCTAAACCGCGCTATTATCGCCAGGCAAAAAGTTGAGATATTCAAACCGGCAACAGATAAGCGCTACCATCATACCGAGATAGTCTCACACAATGAAAATGCCATACGGTCGACACCTGTAGACTTTGCAAGCGACTTACTCCTGCTTGCGGGTGATTGCGACGTGGTCGGCATTGACGAAGCGCAGTTTTTTGATGACTCCATTGTTGAAGTCGCTAATACCCTCGCCAACACCGGAAAAAGGGTAATCATCGCCGGACTGGACATGGACTATGAGGGAAAACCATTCGGCCCGATGCCTTCGTTACTGGCTATCGCCGAGTTCGTTACAAAGGTTCACGCGATATGTGCGCAGACTGGCGAACTGGCTTCTTTTTCTTTTCGGTTGATAAAAAACAACGACCAGGTAATGCTCGGGGAAAAACGCGAGTACGAGGCGCGGAGCAGGCGGGCTTTCCGGGATGGGATGAAGGACAGAAGGAAATGAACAGTTTGTGGCGCCAGGTCTGCATTGCTATCGGGAAAGCAAAGTCTCCTTCTATTACGCCGTCGGGGACCGTCGGCGCAGCGGTATGCGTTCTTTCTTCCTTGGTTTTTGCTAATGCGCAATCCAACATCCCCATCGGTACATGGCGTAGCCATATTTCATACAACGAAATTATCGGACTGGCTGTAGCGGACAATAACGTGTTCGGAGCGGCGGAAAATGGCGTGATGATCCTCGACCGGTCCGATAACAGCATCAGCACATACACAAAACTTAACGGACTGAGCGGCACAACCATTACTTCGATCAACTATAATCAAATCGCAAAAGCACTGGTAATCGGCTATGCAGACGGAAGGTTCGACATTATCGACAGCGAGGATGTAATTGAAAGCTTCAATCCCGCCGGTCAAACGGGTCTTACGGGATCAAAAAAAATTAACAACATCTACATCAATGAGGATGATGCATACCTCAGCACCGACTACGGTGTTATTGTCTTTGATCTCACACAGATGCAAATCAAGGAAACGTGGCGTGATTTGGGGGTTCAGGGCGAAACATTGCCCATCAAACAATGCACGTTAAACAATGACAGCATTTTTTTGGCGACGGCCAATGGTGTATTAACGGCTGATTTCCGTTCGAATCTCCTGGACTTCAACAACTGGACAAGGTTCAATACGGGAGAATTCAACGGAGCTGTACAAGACATCGTGCCGTTCAATGGATCCGTTTATGCGGCCATCGATAACGCCGGAATCTATCGTTATCAGAACGGTGAATGGATCAAACAAGCCTTCCTGTCGGATGATTCCTTCCGGTCTATGCACGCCTCGCCTTCCAAACTCCGGATTACTACCACCACTAAACTATGGGAACTGTCGGCGACCGGGGAGCTGGTTGAGATCGTCTCGCCATTGGTTGTCGAGCCCCGTTGCAGCCTGTCCGACGAGCAGGATGTCCTTTGGATCGGCGATGGTCGGAATGGTATTGTTTCGCTTGCGAATGGAAGTGTCGCCAATTACCTGCCTGATAGCCCATCCAACAAAAGGGTGCGCCGGCTTAAATATCAGGGAGGCGTGATGTACGCGTTGGGCGGCGGCTACACCGATAACGGCCTGGCTCTGGGTAACAGGGGCAATATCGATCGACTAACGCAGGGCGATTGGTCGACAGAGATCTCAATGCTCACTGACCTGACAGACATTGCCACCGACAATACAACAAAAAGTATGTTCAGCTCCTCCTTTGGGTTCGGATTGGAGGAAAGAAAAAAAGGCGGAGAGGTCGGAATTTTTAATGAAACGAATAGCCCGCTGGAGAGCGCGAATGGACAACCTGGTTTTGTGAATATTACGTCACTGGCCGTCTCGCGTGACGGACTTTGGGTGGCCAATTATGGAGTGGAAAATCCTTTGCATTTGTTGAAACCTGACGCCGTATGGGAGTCGTTCTCTTTCCCCATTACTGCGTCGCGTTACCCGTTGCAGGTTGAAACGGATCGGTCGGGTAGTGTATGGATGGCGTTGGACCCCCGGCAGGGCGGTGGAATTCTTGTATTCAATAGGGAAAAGAACGCCACGGCGTACCTCACGGATACACCCGGCTCAGGCGGGCTGCCCGCCCGATCGGTACATACCCTTGCCGTTGACCGGGATGGCCAGGTTTGGGTCGGCACGGACCAGGGTGTGGCATTTTTTATCAATCCGTCCGCAGTCTTTTCAGGCACCGTGGATGCAATAAAACCAATTTATGAAAGCCGCTTTTTATTGCGGGACGACAAGATCACAACGATTGCCGTAGACGGAGGGAACAGAAAATGGATCGGTACCGAACGGGGTGTCTGGCTGTTTAACGCGTCGGGTGATGTGCAGATCTTTCATTTTACCGCGGAGAACAGCCCTCTGCTTTCCAATTTGATACTGGATATTTCAATCGATGATGTAAGCGGAGAGGTTTTTTTGCGACCAACGCCGGCCTCGTGTCATTTCGTTCAGATGCGTCGGGAAGTGATTTTTTCTTCCGGGTAGTAAAGGTCTTTCCCAACCCTGTTACCTCAAACTTTACCGGAACAGTCGGAATCAGCGGGCTCGCTACTGATGCAATCGTAAAGATCACCGATATCGGCGGTAAGCTGATCTGGCAAACACAGGCAAATGGTGGTACCGCGACCTGGAATGTTCAGGACCACCGCGGCCGTCGAGTAGCCACCGGAATTTATCTTGTGTTTGCCACGACCGCCGACGGGGGAGAAGGCGTGGTGGCCAAGGTAGCGGTGGTCGACTGACCCTGCCATTTTCAGCAGTGAAATAATTAACTGTAACTTTCCCCTATGTTGCACAAGACACGAGGTGTGGTTTTCCGGTTTACGAAATATGGGGAGACGTCTATTATCGTAAATATTTTTACGGAGTTGTTTGGGCTGCAGGGGTATATTGTGAACGGCGTGCGAAGTAAATCCGCCAGGAACAAGATCGCATTGTTTCAGCCGTTGACATTGGTGGACCTTGTCGTGTATCACCGGGAAAATGCCAACATCAACCGGATAAAGGAAATAAAATGCCTTTATCCATATCAGTCAATTCCGCTTGATATCAAAAAATCGGCGGCCGCGATTTTCCTGAATGAAGTTGTGAACAAGACGATCAGGGAAGAGAGTCATGCGTCGGAACTCTGCACCTTTATGATCGACTCGTTCATCACGCTAGACAGGATGACGGTCAATACCGAAAATTTCCATTTGCTGTTTCTCCTGAAGTTAAGCAGGTTGCTCGGTTTTGGAGCGCATAACCTGAACGAAGTGCTTGGTGTCAGAGCGCTGGACGGAGAAACGGAAAAAATACTCGAAGACCTCCTTCAAACAGACTATCATGAAACCGTTAAAATGACCAATACTCAGCGCAGGGATATACTGGAACTGCTGCTAAAGTTTTACGGAGACCACGTTGAATCTCTTGGTGAAATGAGGTCTGTTCAGGTATTGCGTGAGGTAATGAACTGAGCAAAAAAAAGAGCGAAGTGCCGAACCCCGCTCTTGTAAAAAAGTATGTCGTAATCTAGCCCAACCGTTTGGCTACTTCATTCCAGTTCACAACATTCCACCAGTTTGCCACGTATTCATTTCGTTTGTTCTGGTATTTGAGGTAGTAGGCGTGCTCCCATACATCCAGGCCGAGAAGTGGCGTACCCTTGAGATCACCGGAGTCCATCAGGGGATTATCCTGATTAGGTGTGGAGCCAATTTTTAACTTTCCGTTATCATTTACAAGCCAGGCCCATCCGGACCCGAAGCGGGTCATCGCTGATTGCGTAAACTGTTCCTTGAATTTATCGAACGACCCGAAAGCGCCATTGATCGCATCAGCAACCTTTCCGGAAGGCGTACCGCCGGATCCGGGAGCCATCACTACCCAGAAGAAATTATGATTCCAGGCTCCGCCGGCATTATTCCTTGCTTTTGCGGAAACCTTGGAGGCATTGGCAAAAAATTCCTTCTCGGATTTGAAAGCAATGTTTTCCGCGGTGATGGCATCATTAACATTCTTGATGTAGGCAGTATGGTGTTTGTTGTAATGAATATCCATGGTCATGGAGTCGATGCTTGGTTCGAGAGCACTGTAAGCATACGGTAATGCAACCTGGGAGAATTGAAGTGCTGCCGGTCCGACCATCGGATCGTCATCCAAACCTCTCGATTCTGAAGCAACAGCCTTCGCTGTCTGAACGATGAACGAAGAACCTATCGTTGTAACAACGGTAGCCTTCAACGTATTTTGGATAAATTTTCTGCGTGTACTCTTCATATCGTGTGTTGTATTTGTCAGCAGTAAATTTACCTAAAAATATTTAGCTTGCGGAACCAATCAAAACCACGCTGTACCTATGAAGGAAATATTGTACGAGGAAATCCCGTCGCTTGATCTTTCCGATTTTTATAACGGCGACCCCGGGAAAAAAAACACCTTCGTTGCGACGTTAGGCGAAGCATACAATAACATTGGATTCGTTGCCGTACGCAATCATTTTCTGACACAGGAAATGCAGGATCGCCTGTATTCAGCGATTAAAAGATATTTTGCTTTGCCTGATGATCTGAAAAAGAAGTATGAACGCACAGCGCTCGCCGGGCAGAGAGGTTACACGGGTAAAGGCAAGGAACACGCCAAGGGAAGGAACACAGGGGATCTCAAGGAGTTCTATCATGTCGGCCAGGAACTGCCTGCGAACGAGTTAATCACGGAAGGATATCCGGCGAATGTGTGGCCGGATGAAGTCCCGGAACTGAAAGAAGCATCCGTGGATGTTTACAAAGCGCTGGAAAAAACCGGGGCGTATATGCTCAGGGCCATTGCATTGTACCTCGGTTTATCGGAAGACTATTTTGACACCCGGATCAGAAACGGTAACAGCATCCTGAGGCCAATCCATTACTTTCCGATCGAAAACCCGGAAGATGTTCCGGCAGACGCCGTAAGGGCGGCGGAACACGGAGATATCAATCTGATCACGCTGCTGATGGGCGCAAGCGCAGATGGTTTGCAGGTACTTCGCAGAGACGGGAAGTGGATACCCATCACGGCGCTGCCGGATCAATTGGTCGTGAATGTCGGTGACATGCTGGAAAGACTGACTAATAAAAAATTGAAATCGACCATTCATCGTGTGGTCAACCCGCCCAGGGACCGTATGAATGTCCCCCGGTATTCCATTCCATTTTTTATGCACCCTCGCTCGGAAATGAGTTTAGCAGCATTACCGAACTGTGTAAGTGAAGAAAACCCCAGGGTTTGGGAGGATATCACGGCGGGTGAATTTCTTGATCAAAGACTTCGGGAAATTGGCTTAAAGAAGTGATATTACACATTAAGCCCTAGCTTTCCACTGTGCCTCAACGAATCCGATACTATATTTTCCTTCGCGATGTGCTGACGCTGGCTCTTACCACGTTTGGCGGCCCCCAGGCGCATCTTGCCCATTTTCAGAAAGTGCTGGTCGAAAAACGGAAATATGTAACGGATGAAGAACTGATGGAGATCAATTCTCTTTGCCAGATTCTGCCTGGTCCGGCGTCCACACAAACACTCACCGCAATTGGCTTTAAGATCGGGGGGCCGAATCTCGCATACCTGACGCTCTTCGTTTGGATATTGCCGGCAGTAATAATGATGACGCTTGCCGCGATTATCATGTCGAGTATACAGACTAAAAACTGGTCGTTGGAGTTTACGCGGTTTATCCAGCCGATAGCCGTAGGTTTTGTAAGCTATGGAGCGTATGCTATTAGCCTCAAAACAATCTCGTCGAAGACGGGGATCGCGCTGATGGTGATGTCGGCGGTCGTCTCATATTTTGTCCAGACACCATTTATATTCCCGATCATACTCCTTATTGCAGGTTTGGTCACAGCCTTGAAATACAAGAAACAACCGAAGGATAATGCTGAAAAAAAACTTGTCATTCCCTGGGCAAACTTCCTGCTTTGGGTCGGTGTATTGGTTTTTGCGGCTGTCCTCGGAGGTGTCACAAAAGCATTGCCGGTAAAGCTGTTTGAGAATTTTTATCGAAGCGGAAGCCTGGTTTTTGGAGGGGGCCAGGTGCTGGCGCCTCTGCTCTACACGGAATTTGTCGCCACTCAGGGTGAGCTGGAAGACGAAAGCAAAGCCTCGTTACTAAAAAACAAGCTCAAGGAAAAATACAGCCCCAAGCCGTATCACCACCCGATTTCACACAACGAATTCCTTTCAGGATATGCCTTCGCACAGGCCCTACCCGGGCCCGTATTTTCTTTCAGTGCCTACATTGGCGCACTTTCCTCGCGTGATTATGGTATCGGCGGAGAAATCGTCGGCGCCTTTATGTCTGCCATGGGAGTATTCCTTCCCGGAACGTTTCTGATCTTTTTTGTAATTCGATTCTGGAGCAGCCTGAAGAAATATCGGGCGGTAAGGGCTTCCCTGGAAGGTATAACCGCCGCCAGTGCAGGCCTCGTTGCAGCGTCAGCGATTATTCTTTTTCAACCGCTTGAAAACACCGTGCTCAATTTTTCGACCACCGTGATCACATTTTGCCTCCTGGCATTTACGAAAATACCAACCCCGTTTATAATACTCAGCGGATTGATCCTCGGGTTCCTCCTAAAATAAAAAAACCCGGTTTTACCCGGGTTCCTGATTGATATCTTCGAATTCGATTATCCAAGTTTAAAAGCAATCGGCAATACCATTCTTTGTCTGACCGGTTTACCTCTTTGCTTACCTGCTTTCCATTTTGGAGCGCTTTGAACTACCCGAACAGCTTCTTCATCGCATCCGGCGCCAATACCTTTAATCGCTTTTACGTCGGTGATCGAACCATCTCTTTCAATAACGAACTCCACGAATACTTTTCCCTCAATACCCATTCTTCGGGCCTGAGCCGGGTACTTCAATTTCTTACCGATAAATTCATAAAATGCAGGCATTCCACCGATAGGCGCTGCTGTTTCTTCCACCACAAGGAAAATTTGATCCGGGTCTTCCTTTTCTTCTTCCTGAGGCTGGATTTTGATTTCTTCTACCTTGGTCTCTTCCGTAACTTCGGTATCCATGTTGATTTCAATTTCCTCTTCTATCTTTTTCTCATCGGGTACTTCGATGATCTGAGGTTGTTGAATTTTTGGAGGAGGAGGAGGAAGCTGTTCCGTTGGAGGAACTTCAAGGATTTCGTCATCGGCAGATTTATTGGAAGCAAAATCCTTTGCTGATGTATCATCGTAAACACGGTATGTAAAGGCTGTTATTGCCAGCAATAAACTGACCATTAAGCCAATGCTGAAAAACAAAAAAGATTTTTTTTGGAGATCAGCTTTTTCAGTCTTCTTCGGTTCCATAGGAATTATATTTTGGCATTAGAATGTCAAATATAGAAAAAGGTCACAATCTAAAAACGAAATTTTCTCAGGTTATTTACGGCTGCCGTAAAAAAGAGTAATGAAAAGGGTAGGAAAAACCGAGTAATTTTTGGTGGAGGGCATCATTTCAACTTCTTTCACATACGCGTCGAGCAAAAATCCGGCTTCAAATCCCGTAACCTGGCTTTTTAATGTGCCCAGCTCGAAATTCAGGGCTGCCTTTATGTTCCCACCTGGCGTGATCTTGGACTGGCCCAGCCCTTCAAAAAGCCTCCCGGTACCGGCGATGTAGTCGACATTGATATTTGGATTGTATGGTGCGCGGATCGTAAAACCACCTCCCCCTTCCGGGAAATACTCGATGTAGTAGGGGGCAACAATACCGATAGAGGGGCCAACGGCGAATACAGCCTTGATTTCCACGCCCTGTTGGGGTGCTTTCTTAAACAAGATCAAATCCCGGCCGTATTGAAGACGGAGGGAATACAAGTAGTTGGATTTTCCGTAGATGAAGAGATTACCCGTCTGAATAGAGTTTCGCCTTACTTCCTGCGGGTGCTTGATATTGACGATTTCCAGCCCGAAAGTTTCAAGAACACGTTCATTTTTTAGTTTACGCGCCTTTTTGAAGACTAAGCCGCCAATCAATCCACCGGATGTATTCTTATTAACACCCCAGGTGAACTCCGACCCGTAGTCATAGCTATCCTGAGTCTGGGCAAACGCTCCAGAAACGATAAATGCCAAAAGGATTGTGCAAATGGAAAACTTTTCGAAACGCTGCATCCGATCCAGAATCTTGACGATAAATTTAAACTTTAAATTAACTAACGCAAATTCGAACCCCAAGTTATTACCGGTCATTCCATTATTTGAGCATAGCCGCAAGCTACCCTTTGATGGCTTTTAGGATATGCGTGTAGTTAATATCGAAATGCGATTGATTGTATACTGATCGCCCGTTTTCGATGATCAGAACTTGCGGAGATTCGTGTTCCACGTCGAATTGACTGGCCACGCTGTCCGACATGGATCGGAATGAAATCAGATCCAGAAAATAAGGTTTGACCGGCGAAACTTCCTCCTCCTTCCAATTTCTCTCTAAACGGTCGAGGGCGGCGCGGCTTATTGAGCACCGGCTGCTGTGCTTGAATATCAATACCGGACTCTGCTTTGACTCTTCCCTGATCTCATCCAACTGCGCTTCCGTCTTCAACTCTACCCATTTCATAATTCTTTGTTGCTATTCGTACCACATTCCATCCTCGCCCTTGTCGTACCTCGGTTTTTTGCCTTTGTATTTTAAGTGATCCGGCTGTGCTTCCTGCTTTTTGAATAAACGCGCCCACCATAGTTTAAAGTTCGTCACAGCATCCTTTTCCTCTGCGACATTGTTCTTGTTGGTCTTTATAAATTTAGTATCCGGATGGAGCGACCGGTTTTTTTCGAACAACACGAACTTCTGCATCTTAATATTGCCCTGGTAAGCGGACGACCTCGCGAAAGCTTTTCCCGGTTCCCGTGTTTTCAGCGCTTCATCCGCGCTGCTGGGGTTGTGAATGTAATCCCATGTGCGCCTCACACTCCTGGCATACTCGCTGGCTTTTACGGTCGACTTTGTCGGTTTTATCCCGGGCAATGACCCCTCCACGGCATGTGGCTTTCGTCCATACTCCTTCTGCCTGACCTTGGCTTGCAACTCTCCGGCCTGGTAAGTGCTCTTCGACGGCCTGCGCTTCAGCAAAGCTTCATCAACCGAATTTTTGTTTTCGATGTAATCAGGCCGCTTAACTTTTACCTGCAAACCACCAGCCTCGTAGGTGGTTTTGTCCGGCCTTCTCTTTTTTGTGGATGCTTCGGCCGCTTTTGGATTCTGAATGTAGTTCTTCCTGAATTTTTTCAACTTGATATACCCGGTAAAAGATTCTCCCTGGTCGCCGAATCCAGGTTGAACTTCGAAACGTTTCATCTTGCCGGGAAATCCACTAATCTTCCGGGCACTCTCCGGTGGAGTCCTTCCGGCAATCGGCGTTTCCTTGTTGTTCCATAATTTGCCGCTTACGCTTCCGCCACCTTTTTCGGGCCGTTTGGCTTTGATATTACCCTGGAAGAGTGCCGCCCGCGCGCCTTGCTTTGGGATGCGCGCCGTCAGCGGCTGACCGTCGTTATTCCAGGACCTTCCGCTAATGCTGCCACCCCCTTTTTCAGGCCTCTGGCGTTTGATATTACCTTGAAAAAGCGCAGCCCTGGCGCCCTGAGCCGGCGTCCTGACTACCAATGCTCTGCCATCATTATTCCAGGTACGGCCGCTGATGCTTCCTCCGCCTTTTACAGGCTTCCCTCCTTTGATTCTCCCCTGGAATTTAGCTATACCATCAGCTCCGATACCCGGCGTCCGGGCTGGCAGTGGACCTTTACCCGGCCGTGTTTCCCCGGAGGTCGTCAGGGTTTGATACCACCCGGCCTTGCCGCGATAGGCCCGATCTCCAAACCGGTCCCTGTTTTTGCGCTTCGGCATGATCGGCTGTCCTTCGATTGATTTTTTGCTGGAAAAATTTCTGCCCCGGATTTTCCGTCCCGCGATATCGCCCTGCCATGCTTTCGGCGTCGCGCGGCTTGCTGAACGGTATCCGCCAAGAGCTGGCCCCCCATAGGGCTTGTCACCCATCGGCCGGCGATGATGATAGGGTTTAAAGGTGGGCGCTATCACACCCGGACGTGGTGTTTCAAAATTCTTTCTCCGCAGCGGCCTTCCGGCAATATCCTTGGTCGTCGCTTGTTCACCTCTGCGTTTTGGTCTCGGAAAATGAGCATAAACGTTAATACTCCGGCGCGCGGTGAAGGAACGCGAGGCGGACCTGGGAGTAACCTTCCGCCGTTTACCTGGATCAGGTTTGTCAGGAGATTGCAGCGTTTTAAGTCTCGAAAGAGTACCCCGGTTGGAAGCGGCATGTTCAGTCCGCCTTGGTTTCTTCGAAGGGTTGTGCACGTACCGGCCATACTGCGGATAAACATTCCGGCTGCTTCCCTGTGAAGTCCGCGAACGGATCCGGTATCCCGCTATATCTCCCCGCCATGCTTTTTGTTTGGTATTGGGCTGCGATCTGACAATCGGCCGCAACGGCTTGCCCGGACGATCAACGCCTGACGCCCGCCGTCTCGGTGTTGCAGCATTTGCTCTTCCTGCAACCGATCTTTCCTTGGTGCGGACCCTTTTTGAGGCCACTGGCCTTCGTTTTTGATTTCCCTTTTTAAAAGGTGTCCGAAATCTCGTTTCGCGGCTTGACACAGGTTTATCACCCTTTGTGTTTTGCGCGAATGACGCCGGAACAACTACAGCCATCACAAGAACCAGCAGGCCGGTGGCCCTCCAGGTCAGGGAATTTAAGCGGGTATTATGGTGCGCTGGTGCGTTCAAAAAATGGCGTCAGAAACAGGCTAAGTTAAGGAAAATTTGGAATCGCAGGTCACCGGGGTTAAACGTTGAGTTAAAACGAATTGCCGGCCGTTTTCTTTTAGCCGTAACTTAAAACTTAAGAACCTCTTCGATCGCCCCTTTAAGCCTTGATTTGGGAAGGTAATTCTGTTCCAGTGTTGGCGCGAAAGGAATAGGGGTGTCCAGCGAAGCGACACGTTTTACCGGGGCATCAAGGGACTTAAAGCAATGCTCCATTATCCATGCGCTGATCTCCGCGCCGATACCTCCTGTAAGTGAATCCTCGTGGAGGATCAATACCCGGTTCGTCTTTTCAACAGTTGCTTTCACCGTTTCCTTGTCCCATGGAAGCAATGTCCGAAGGTCGATCAGGTCGGCGCTCACCTGGGGCATTTCACTTAAAACCTCCTCTGCCCAATGTACGCCCATACCATACGTTATAATCGACAGGTCGGTACCATCCTGTAACTTCCTTGCTTTGCCTATTTCAACAGTGTAGTAATCTGCCGGTATCGTTTCTTTGATGGAACGGTAAAGAAACTTGTGCTCGAAGTACATAACCGGATTCGGATCTTCGATTGCGGCGCACAACAGCCCTTTCGCATCATACGGGCTCGATGGGTAGACGATTTTTAATCCCGGCGTATGAAAGAACCACGCCTCGTTGCTTTGGGAATGAAACGGTCCGGCGGCGGTCCCCGCTCCCGTCGGCATCCGTACCACCACATCGGCATTTTGTCCCCACCTCCAATGTGTCTTAGCCAGGTTGTTTACGATCTGATTAAAACCCTCGGTTACGAAGTCCGCAAACTGCATCTCGACCATAGCTTTCATTCCTTTAACAGATAACCCAAGGCCGGCGCCGACGATAGCTGACTCGCAGATAGGTGTGTTTCGCACCCTTGCTTTTCCGAATTTTTCAACAAATCCTTCCGTGATTTTGAACACGCCACCGTATTCGGCGATATCCTGGCCCATCAAAACAAGATTGTCAAAACGTTCCATGCTCTGGCGTAGCCCGTCACTGATGGCGTCGATGAACCTTTTTTCGGTTTTTGTTTCGGAAGCGGGAGCTATTACCTTCTGTGTGAACGGTGCGTAGACATCCGCAATTTCAATACTTGTATCCGCGGGAGGATGTGTTTCCTCAAATGCTACAGCCAGTGCATCCTCAATTTCCTTTTTGATCTTTTTCCGCAACTCTTCGATGGAGCGGACATCGAGAACATGCTCCTTCACGAGGTACTTTTCATAATTTTCAACGGGATCTTTTTTTGCCCAGTATTCGGTCAGTTCTTTGGGTACGTATTTGGTGCCTGATGCTTCTTCATGCCCTCGCATACGGAAGGTACGGCACTCCAGTAGAACCGGCCTTGGATGTATCCGTAAATCTTCAGCGAGGAGTTTTACGGTGTCGTAAACTTCCAGAATGTTATTCCCGTCAATACTGAGTGCTTCTATTCCATATCCGATTCCCTTGTCGGCAAAACTTTCACACCGGAACTGTTCGTTACTAGGGGTAGACAAACCATAACCGTTGTTTTCAACAACAAAGATGACAGGGAGATCCCAGACTGCGGCAACATTCACTGCTTCGTGAAAATCGCCTTCGCTGGTGCCGCCGTCTCCGTTGAAGACAACCGTGACTTTTTTTTCACCTTTCAGAACATTTGCCAGTGCAATCCCGTCAGCTACACCGTTCTGAGGTCCAAGATGCGAGATCATTCCCACGATATGATGATCGTTGGACCCAAAATGAAATGAACGGTCCCGCCCTTTGGTGTATCCCTTCATGGTTCCCTGCCACTGGGCAAACAAACTCGACATCGGCATTTGTCTTCCGGTGAAAACACCCAGATTCCGGTGCATGGGAAGAATGTATTCGTCCTGTTCAAGCGCTTGTGTAATACCTACCGCTATGGCTTCCTGCCCGATACCACTGAACCATTTACTGATCTTGTTTTGGCGAAGGAGGATGAGCATTTTCTCTTCGATCATTCTCGGCAACAGGATCGCCGCGTAAAGATCCTTCAGGGTCAGGTCGCTGTATTGTTTCCGGTTAAAATTCATAGATTAAAAAATCTGCAGGCAAAGTTAAACTAGTTTTTAATCTCTTTACCGAAGTTGTCACTTTGCCATTCCGGACGGGTTATTTTCAACCCGCCCACCGGGCATGGATAATAAAAGGGATAATATTTTCGTCGCCCATCCAAGTTGAATAACCTTTGTTATTTTTGGGCCTATGGTTTCTTTCAAAGAATTTACCCTGGAAAACGGGTTACGGGTGATCGTTCACGAAGATCCTACCGTGCAGATCGCTGTGATGAATATCCTGTACGATGTGGGTTCGCGCGATGAAAGCCCCGAAAAGACGGGCTTTGCTCATTTATTTGAGCATTTGATGTTCGGAGGCTCGAAAAATATTCCCAATTACGATGAGCCCCTTCAGCGTGTAGGCGGCGAGAATAATGCCTTTACCAATACAGACATCACCAACTATTATCTGACTCTTCCCTCGTCTAATATCGAGACGGGTTTTTGGCTTGAAAGTGACCGGATGCTTAGCCTTTCTTTCGATCCAAAGGTCCTGGATGTGCAACGGAAAGTTGTGATCGAAGAGTTCAAACAACGGTATCTCAACCAGCCCTATGGAGATGTATGGCTTAAATTAAGACCCCTGGCTTATCAGGTACATCCCTATCAATGGGCCACGATCGGTAAAGAGATCAGCCATATCGAAGACGCGACCCTGGATGATGTGAAGGAATTTTTCTTCCGGTATTACGTGCCAAACAACGCGGTTCTGGTCGTTGCGGGTAATGTATCCGTGGATCAGGTTCGAAAACTTTCGGAAAAGTGGTTTGGTCCCATTCGACCCGGCATGAAAAGCAGGAAGCTTGAAGCCGAACCGGAACAAACCAGCAAAAGATTCCTGAAGGTTCAGTCCAAAGTTCCCGCAAGCGCCTTTTATAAGGCTTACCATATGCCCGGGCGTTTTGATCCCGACTATTACGCGATCGACCTGATGAGCGATATTCTGAGCCGGGGACAATCGAGCCGGTTATACCAGCAACTGGTGAAAGAAAAGGAGATCTTTACATCGATCTCGTCCTTTGTGATGGGCACGATCGATCCGGGCCTTTTTGTGATCAGTGGCCGTGTGAAGGAAGGTGTAAGCCTTGAACATGCCGAAGCGGAGGTTAACGCGGTAATTGAACAATTGACAAGTGAAGGCATATCCGTAGAAGAACTTGACAAGGTCAAGATCCAAACGGAATCAACGATGGAGTTTGGTGAAGTGGAGGTATTGAACCGCGCCATGAACCTGGCTTTTGCCAAACTTTCCGGGAATGCGAACCTGGTCAATGAAGAAAGCGGTATTATCGAATCCATAACAACGGACGATATCCGGCGTGTATCACGGCAGATATTGCGCGAAGAAAATTCAAATGTTATGTATTATACTGCGGATAAGTGACAGCTGGTGTATATCTGAAATAAAACGAATCGTGTCCGGAAAATGAAAATACGTGTCGGAATGGGCTTTGACGTTCATGAACTGGAAGCAAACAGGGATTTTTTTCTCGGTGGTATTCGCCTCCATGACGCTCCGAAAGGTGCGGTCGGTCATTCCGATGCGGATGTCCTCATCCATGCGATCTGCGATGCTCTCCTCGGAGCAGCCAACCTTCGGGATATTGGTTTCCATTTTGCAAATACCGATAACCGGTGGAAGGGAATGAACAGCCAGTTTTTTCTAAAAGAGGTAACACGACTGGTGAACGAAAAAGGATGGCGTATCGGGAATGTAGATTGTACAATCTGCCTGGAGAAACCGAAGATCAATCCGCATATCCCGGAAATGAAAAAGGTCCTTGCGCCGCTCATGAACATCCAGGAGGACGACGTTTCGATAAAAGCGACAACAAACGAAAAGCTCGGTTATGTTGGGCGCGAGGAAGGTGTATGCGCCTACGCGGTAGCTTTGATTCAACGGGATTGACGCATGTCATCTGTAAAGATCATAACGACCGAAGACGGTTCTCATTCGCTTTTTAACGAAGACATGAATGAGACGTATCATTCGGTTCATGGCGCCATCCGGGAATCAGTTCATGTTTTTATAAACAGCGGACTGTGTTATTATCTTGAAAAGGAAAACCCCGGCGATATTTCCATTCTTGAAGTCGGATTCGGCACCGGCTTGAATGCGTTGCTGACGTTGGAGCAATCCATCGGGCAGCCGGTAAACCTGCATTATACGAGCATAGAAGGATTTCCGATCCCGGAAGAACTATGGTCAGAGCTGAATTATTCAGAGACGATCGGATCGAAGGACGCCTTCTTATCCCTCCACCGGTTGCCGTGGGAAATGGACCACGTCATTTCAGCACATTTCACCTTTAAAAAACACTGTGTAAAACTGGAGGAAATCGAACTCGCTCACGGAGCATACGATCTCATCTATTTTGATGCCTTCGCACCGGCAAAACAACCCGAGCTCTGGACCTTACCGATATTGGAGAAGATCGTGAAAGCGATGGACCGCGGCGCCGTATTTGTAACCTACTGCGCTAAGGGTCAACTTAAACGGGACCTGAAGGCATTGGGACTATCCGTCGAAACCCTGCCGGGACCACCGGGTAAACTTCAAATGGTACGAGCTACCAAAGTCACGGTCTAAAGCGACTAACAGCTGTTTAGTTTGTGATCAAAATCTCAATCGTTTTCTATGTTGAATTAACTATTCAAAATAGGTCTTTCTGCAATCGTTGACGCGTTATCATTTTTAAAACAGTTTGAATTAATACTAAAAAGATTCAAAAAATTCGGCTATTTCTGCACAAATCCCCAATTTCCTTCTGTTTGTTTGATAAATTCAAAACCCCGTTTCGCCCTAAACGGACTTATATTAGTTATCTTTAAACAACCAGATGAAGATGAAAGAAAAAACCAGACGTGGTTTGTACACCCCTGAACTGGAGCATGATGCGTGCGGAATAGGGTTTGTTGCTAATATCAACGGAACCAAGACCAACCAGAACCTGCGCGATGCTTTATCCATGCTTGAGAATATGGAACACCGTGGAGGTAAAGGAAGCAGCCCGAAGACGGGCGACGGTGCCGGTGTATTGATCCAGTTACCTCACGAATTTTTTGTAGAAGAATGTGCCCGCCTTGGTTTTGAGCTGCCAGCGGCTGGTAACTATGGCGTTGGGATGGTGTTTTTCCCCCGCGACAAAAAAGTCATGAACGCCTGCCGTGATGTCCTCCGGAAAAATATCAAGGAACTGGGTCTTGAACTGTTGGGTTATCGTGTTGTTCCCGTTGATCACAGTGTTCCCGGACCCGGCGCCGCTGAAGTGGAGCCGACCATCGAACAGGTCTTCGTCAAAGCCAAAGACCCGGGACTCGTTAATGGCGCTTTCGAACGGAAACTATTTGTGCTCCGCAATCTTACTTCCCATACGATCGCCAAAGACGTAAAGGGAAGCAACAAGGAGTTTTATATTACCAGCTTTTCGGCAAGAACAATTATTTACAAGGGCCAGCTCCGCACGGAGCAGCTGAGAGCTTATTTTGATGACCTTCAGGATTCACGCCTGAAAACGGCACTGGCCCTGGTACACTCCCGGTTCTCAACCAATACATTCCCGAACTGGAAACTCGCACAGCCCTTCCGTTACATCGCTCATAATGGTGAGATCAACACCATCCGCGGTAACGTGAATAAGATGAAATCAAAGGAGGCACTATTCAAGTCGACGTATTTTACGGATGAAGAACTAAAGATGCTTCTTCCCATAACCAGCCCGGAGGGATCGGATTCCGCTAACCTCGATGCGCTGGTGGAAATGCTGGTACTGTCGGGCCGTTCGTTACCGCACGTGCTGATGATGCTGGTGCCGGAAGCATGGCAGGATAATAAACTGATGGATCCGCACCGGAAAGCTTTTTATAAATATCATGCCTCGATGATGGAGCCATGGGATGGTCCGGCAGCGCTTGTATTCACAGACGGTTCCCGCATCGGAGCAACCCTCGACCGGAATGGCCTTCGTCCCCTTCGCTATTGCATCACCCGCTCGGGTCGTGTCATCGCGGCGTCGGAAGCCGGAGCTTTGCCGGTCGACCCGAAAGATGTGATCGAAAAAGGTCGTATTACACCTGGCAAAATGCTTATGGTCGACCTTGAACAGGGAAAGGTGCTGGACGATGAAAAAGTAAAACGTGCTGTTTACGAAGGTAAATCCTATTACAACTGGATTATCCAAAACCGCCTGAAGCTCAGGCTGGAGCCTGAACAGGAATGGCTGGAAACCAGTTTCGACGAGAAGAGCCTCATCCAGCGTCAGAATGCGTTCGGTTACACGGCGGAAGATGTGAAGATGCTTATACTGCCCATGGCCGAAAAGGGTTATGAGGCGATAGGCTCCATGGGCGATGATACGCCTCAGGCTATCTTGTCAAAAGAAAGCCGTCATTTATCCAATTATTTTAAGCAGCATTTCGCTCAGGTAAGTAATCCCCCGATAGACCCGATCCGCGAGCGATTGGTGATGTCGTTGTTTACACGCGTGGGGTCCAGCCTTAACGTCCTGGAAGAAACACCGGAACATACGCGGCAGATCCACATATCTCAACCGGTATTGCTCAATTCCGATCTTGAGAAATTCAAGCACCTGCAGGACCAGGGCTTTGAGTGCGCCGTTATCCAGTGCGTATTTAAGGCAGACGGAGAGCCCGGAAGACTGGAGGAGAGTCTGGACAGAATTTGCGCTGAAGCGGAAAAGGCTGTTCGTGCCGGCAAGAAGATCTTGATCCTTTCCGATAAAAAGATAAGTAATGAATTTGCCCCCATACCGTCGTTGCTTTCGGTTGGAGCGGTTCATCAATACCTCGTGGAAAAACGGATACGCACACAGGCAGGTCTTGTTGTGGAGGCCGGTGATGCGTGGGAGGTACATCACTTCGCGACGATCATTGGTTACGGCGCCAGTGCCGTAAATCCATACATGGCGCTGGAGACGATCCATTTCATGAACAAGGAGGGACTGTTTTACAAACCTCTGGCTGACGAAGAGACTTTTGCCAACTATCAGAAAGCGATTGGCAACGGCTTACTTAAGGTAATGTCAAAAATGGGGATCAGCACCCTGCAGTCATACCAGTCGTCTCAGATATTCGAAGCCCTTGGAATTGGCAGTGACGTAGTGGAGAAATGTTTCAGAGGCACGATAAGCCGGATCGAAGGTTTGTCATTCGACGATATCGCAAAAGAAGTTCTGGTACGCCATCACGTGGCTTATGAAATTGAAAGCAAAGAATTGCCCGTGGGAGGTATTTACCAGTGGAAGAGAAGAGGTGAGAAACACTTGTTCAGCCCGGAAGTCATTCACTTGCTTCAATATTCCACAAAGGCTAATAACTATGAGCTGTTTAAAAAATATGCTCAGAAGATAAACGAGCAGGACAATAACACGATAACATTCCGCGGACTCTTCGAATTTAAAAAGCGAAATCCCATTCCGCTGAGCGAGGTGGAACCGGTTGAAGAAATATTCAAACGATTTGCGACGGGGGCCATGTCTTTCGGGTCTATCTCTCATGAGGCGCATAGCACGCTGGCGATTGCCATGAACCGTATCGGCGGAAAAAGCAATAGCGGCGAAGGTGGAGAAGATGAAGTGCGGTTTGAGAAAAAGGAAAACGGAGACTGGGAGCGTTCGGCGATCAAGCAGGTAGCATCGGGCAGGTTCGGTGTGACAAGCTATTACCTGACCAATGCCGACGAGCTTCAGATCAAAATGGCACAAGGTGCAAAGCCCGGAGAAGGTGGTCAGTTACCCGGCCATAAGGTAGATGAGTGGATCGGTCGTGTCCGTCATTCGACTCCGGGTGTGGGGTTGATCTCGCCCCCGCCTCACCACGATATTTATTCTATCGAGGATCTGGCGCAGTTGATCTACGATTTGAAGAATGCCAACCGTCAGGCGCGTATAAATGTGAAGCTTGTATCGCAGGCCGGCGTCGGAACGGTGGCTGCTGGTGTGGCAAAGGCTAAGGCCGATGCGATATTGATCTCCGGAGCCGACGGAGGCACGGGAGCGTCACCTATAAGTTCCCTGCGTCACGCGGGATTGCCATGGGAGTTGGGCCTCGCAGAAGCACATCAGACTCTGGTGAAAAATAACCTGAGAAGTCGTGTGGTACTTCAAACGGACGGTCAGATCAGAACAGGCCGTGATATAGCTATAGCGACTTTACTTGGTGCCGAGGAATGGGGTGTTGCAACGGCGGCGCTGGTTGTTGAGGGATGTATTATGATGCGCAAGTGTCATTTAAATACGTGTCCCGTTGGTATCGCCACACAGGACTCTGAATTGCGCAAGTTATTTACAGGAGACCCGGATCACGTAGTGAACTTCTTTAACTTCCTGGCGCAGGATCTGCGTGAGGTAATGGCGGAACTCGGTTTCCATACCGTGAATGAAATGGTTGGCCGCGCGGATATGCTACGGGTACGTCAGGACATCGATCACTGGAAAGTGAAGAAACTTGACCTGTCGCCGCTGCTGTTGAGAGAACCCGTTCGTGAACACATCGGGTTGTATAAACAAATTGACCAGGACTTCGAATTGGAGAAAGTGCTCGACTGGAAGCTGGTAGAGGCGGCAAGGACAGCGCTGGATGACGGAGAAACGGTTAAGGAGAAGTTTATTATCCGGAACACGGACCGATCGACCGGCGCATTGTTATCCAATGAAATTTCGAAAAAGTACAAAGGGAAAGGCCTTCCCCAGGATACCATACACTTTAACTTCAAGGGATCTGCGGGGCAGAGCTTTGCGGCGTTTGTTGCGCCCGGAGTAACCTTTGAACTCGAGGGTGAAGCCAATGACTACTTTGGCAAAGGATTGTCGGGAGGAAAATTGATCGTATATCCCGACAAGGAAGCGACGTTCAAACCCGAAGACAATATTATTGTGGGTAACGTCGCTTTTTACGGGGCGACATCAGGAGAAGCCTATATCCGCGGACAGGCGGGGGAACGTTTCTGCGTGCGTAACTCGGGTGTGAACACGGTGGTGGAAGGTGTGGGCGATCATGCCTGCGAATACATGACCGGTGGGCGTGTCGTTGTGTTGGGCAAGACAGGACGGAACTTCGCAGCGGGTATGAGCGGCGGTATCGCCTATGTCTTTGACCCGGAACACGCGCTCGAAAGACTTTGCAACAAAGACATGGTTGATGTCGAAACCTTGGAGGCCGAGGATAAAGCGGAGGTAAAGGCGATGATCGAGAAACACTTCAAGTACACAGGCAGCGACCCGGCGGAGTGGATCCTGGAGAAGTGGGATGAAGCATCGGAACTATTTGTGAAGGTTATGCCGAAAGACTACAAGGCCGTGCTCCAGAAAGCCAAAGCTGCAAAAGTATCGACACGGGCAGCAAAAGTAAGTGTTAAATAATTGAACAAAGAATTAAGAGAATGGGACAGATAGATGGATTTATGAAGTTCGATCGTGAGATGCCGAAATCCCGCGACACGAAAGAACGGATAAAGGATTATAAAGAGGTATATACACCACTGGACAAGGAAAAAGTAAAACAACAGGCTTCCCGTTGTATGGATTGTGGCGTACCGTTTTGCCACAACGGTTGCCCCCTTGGCAACAATATCCCGGACTTTAACGATGCCGTTTACCAGGGTAAATGGGAAGAAGCGATCAAGATTCTCAGCAGCACCAACAACTTCCCGGAATTCACCGGAAGAATTTGTCCGGCGCCATGCGAAGCGAGTTGTGTCTTGAGTATCAATAACAAGCCGGTCACGATCGAATACATCGAAAAGACAATCGCCGAACAGGCTTTTGAAAAAGGTTATATCAAGGCTAACCCTCCCAAGAGCCGTACAGGTAAACGCGTCGCCGTTGTCGGTTCGGGCCCTGCAGGCCTAGCTGCGGCGGCACAACTGAACAAAGCCGGCCATTGGGTTACTGTATTTGAGCGCAGTGACCGGATAGGAGGACTGTTACGCTATGGTATACCGGATTTTAAACTTGAAAAAACAGTAGTAGACCGGCGTGTCCGGCTGATGGAACAGGAGGGCATCATTTTCCGTACCAACGCCCACGTTGGTGTTAACATCAGTGCAAAACATCTGAAGGACGAATTCGACGCGGTAGTTATGTGCGGGGGAGCTTCTGCGCCCCGGGATCTTCCGATCCCCGGACGCCAGTTGAAAGGAATTCATTTCGCCATGGACTTTTTGCCGCAGCAAAACAAGCGCGTATCCGGCGATCGTATTTTTTCTGGCGAAATTCTCGCGACGGACAAGAATGTCCTCGTGATCGGCGGCGGTGATACCGGATCCGACTGTGTGGGTACATCGAACCGGCAATTAGCAAAATCGGTTACGCAGATCGAATTGCTCGCCAAACCTCCAATGACCCGTAGCGAAAACAATCCATGGCCCCTTTGGCCGATGGTATTGATGACCTCGTCATCCCATGAAGAAGGTGTTGAACGGCAATGGGCTATCCTGACTAAAGAGTTTTTGGGTGACAACATGGGCCGCTTGACGGGAATTAAACTGGTTGACATCAAATGGGGTGTAAATGCTCAGGGGCGTATGGGATTTGAAGAAATTCCGGGCACGGAACGTGTCATGCCCTGCGAACTCGCCTTGCTGGCTATCGGATTTACCGGAGCTGAAAAAGGCGGTATGGTCGAGGAAATGAAGCTTGACCTGGATGAACGTGGGAACATCAGGACGGAGAACTATATGACATCCGTCGAAGGAATTTTCGCAGCCGGCGATATCAGGCGCGGGCAGTCCCTGGTCGTGTGGGCGATCTCTGAAGGCCGCGAAACAGCGCGCGCGGTCGATACATGGTTAACAGGAAGTTCGTCTCTTGAGGCAAGAGATGAATCGTTTGTTCACCTTACCGAGGAACTTTAACTGATAAAAAAACCAGCATGAAAACCTTTCCCGGTTCCGGGAAAGGTTTTTTTATTCACTCATGTTTTGCTAAAGGACGATCAAAGCTCTTATTGACTACTTAAATTTCACCAACCGGAATTACTTCCTAATTTTGCAGAACTAAAATCTGACAAGTGTGTCCAACAAAAGTGTAAAAGTCGGGACTGTACAGATGTCATGTACAAACGATCCGGCGTCGAATCTGGAAAAAGCTATTGCCGGGATCCGCGAAGCAGCGGCCAAGGGAGCGCAGATAGTTTGCCTGCAGGAGTTGTTTACCTCACTATACTTCTGCGATGTCGAGGATTACGAGAACTTCAAGCTTGCTGAAGCAATCCCCGGACCTTCGACAAATACGCTTTCATCTGTCGCAAAGGAATTAGGCGTCGTGATTATCGCCTCTTTGTTTGAAAAGCGAACTGAAGGACTTTATCACAACACTACCGCAGTGCTGGATGCTACTGGAGAGTACCTGGGCAAGTACAGGAAGATGCACATCCCCGATGATCCAGCATACTATGAGAAATTTTATTTCACGCCGGGCGATCTTGGATATAAAACGTTTAAAACGAAGTTCGCGACGATCGGAGTTCTGATATGCTGGGATCAATGGTACCCCGAAGCGGCCCGGATTACCTCGTTAATGGGAGCTGAAATTTTGTTCTATCCCACGGCAATCGGGTGGGCTACTTCGCAGGATGAAGCGACCAATACCGAGCAATACAATGCCTGGCAAACCATTCAGCGTAGTCACGCGGTTGCGAACGGCGTTCATGTGGTGAGTGTTAACCGGGTCGGCTTCGAACAAAACGGAGCAATGAAATTCTGGGGAGGGTCTTTTGTCTCCAACCCGTTTGGAAGCATCCTGCACCTGGCATCCCATGACCGGGAAGAAGTAAACGTGATAGAGCTGGATTTGCGCAAAACGGACCGTTACAGAACGCACTGGCCTTTTATGCGGGACCGGCGGATCGATTCTTACCAGCCAATCACCAAACGATTTATCGATGAAGATTAACCGGGAGCTGTCGGAATAAATAACCCAGTACCTTAAAGAATGAATATGGCCCGGAATTTTTTCAACACGATAATTTCAGTAAACCATTATCCGGCGCACAAAAATACAACGAATGGAATGTGTTAATTGGCCGGTACCGGTACGCTTACACTTCTTGAAATCCTTAAGCATAGATTGAATGAATGACGATAAACTTCCGTTCTTCCGGTCATCCGGGCTTTCCGACCACCGTACGCCGGGGCAACTGGGATATACTTTTCCCGCTGAATTTGCCCATCACCACGCAACGTGGTTGAGCTGGCCGCACAAGGAGGCGTCATGGCCCGGTAAGATAGAAACCATATACCCCATATACGCGCAGTTTATCAAGTTGCTGGCGGAAGGGGAACGGGTCCACATTAATGTTGTGGATGAAAAAATGAAAGAAAAAGCATTGAGCTACCTGCAGGTAGTCGATGCCGATTTACACAATGTTCAGTTTTTTTTCCACCCGACAAACGATGCGTGGTGCCGTGACCATGGACCGGCGTTCTTAACCAACCCTTCTGCAAGTCAGCCGAAGATAATTGTCGATTGGGGTTATAATGCCTGGGGTGGTAAATATCCGCCATTCGATCTCGACGACAATATCCCGACATTAGTTGCGCAACACTACAATATTCCAGTCGTATACCCCGGTATCGTCATGGAGGGTGGATCCGTGGATTTTAACGGGCGGGGCACACTGCTGACAACGACTTCCTGTCTGCTCAATCCAAACCGGAATCCACAACTTAAGCAGAAGGATATTGAAGGTTACCTCAGCCATTTCTACGGTGTGAAAAACATATTGTGGCTGGGCGACGGTATTACGGGAGATGATACAGATGGGCATATCGATGACATCACGCGGTTTGTCAGCGAAGACACCGTTGTTACCGTGATTGAATCCGACCGGCAGGATGAGAACTATGTGCCGCTGAGAGAGAATGCAAAAAACCTTACGCAAATGAGGTTGGAGAATGGAAAACCGTTAAACATTGTTGAATTGCCGATGCCTTCGGCTGTGGTGTATGAGGACATGAGACTGCCGGCATCTTACGCTAATTTTTACATTGGAAATAAACACGTTATCGTACCCGTATTTGGAGATAAGAACGATGACAAGGCGCTGCAGATCCTGCAAAAATGCTTCCCCGATCGAAAGGTGGTTGGCCTCAACTCGCTGGATATTATATGGGGTCTCGGATCATTCCATTGCCTGAGCCAGCAGGAACCGTCAGTTTGATTTAAAGTCCGCAGGCATTTCGCTAGCAATCCTGCGATCCGCGTGCTATTTTAGGATACTAAAACAGAACGTTGGTTTGAAAATATTTTTCCTTTCCCTTTTTGTTGTTTCCTTTTGTTACAGCGGATTTGCACAGGGTATCCTTGACAGTGCTACCGTAAACGTTTCCGGGGAAACAGAACTTATCCGTTACCTGGCTGGTATGGAAAAGACGCACGCCGTGAGATTTTTTTTCAAGGATGAATGGCTGGAGCCTTTTCGGGTAGAGACATCGGCGAATGGCAAGTCGCTGAGATCAATGCTGGATCAATTGCTTCTCGGGTCGGAAATTAAATTTACGTTGATATCCGGATACGGTGTGGTGTTTGTGAAAAATCCGCAGGCGATGATCGAACACGAGAACCTGCTGACGAAAGCGGTAACGGAAAAAAGAGACATCAGGATCAAAACAATCGGTAACGCTGGAAATTATTCCCCTGGCAAGAAATTAACATTGACGGGTATTGTCGTGGATGAAAGTTCCGATTTACCGATAAGCGGTGCCATCATCCTTGTCAATAACCGACAGGCAGGTATGACGGGTGCAAATGGGCATTACCAGGTCATTCTTTCCGGAGGAGAATACGTTGTGAGTTTCCGCTATTTCAATTTTAATGAACAGGTAATCGACCTTAAAATTTATGCCGACGGTAAGCTGGATATTGAATTACAAAACAGGCCGGTAGTTCTCGAAGAGGTCGTTGTTTCGGACCAGGCCGTTGTTAACCGAAGAGTCGGACAATCCACATTGGTTGTTTCCACCATGAAGCGGGCATCCTCGTTCCTGGGAGAAGTTGACGTAATTAAGCAGATACAAAACCAGCCCGGCGTTACCACAGTGGGGGAAGTCGCGTCCGGGTTTAACGTTCGGGGTGGTGGAACGGATCAGAATCTTGTCCTGTACGATGGTGTGCCGATCTTCAACACATCACACGCCCTCGGTTTTTTTACGGCTTTTAATTCGGATGCATTGGACAAGGTTTCCTTTTACCGCGGAGGTATCCCGGCAGAGTATGGCGGGCGGGTTTCATCGGTGCTGGATATTGTATCAAAGGAAGGGTCGAACGAAAAATGGCAGGGGGGTGGTGGTATCGGAATTATTTCAAGCTACCTGACAACCGGTGGTCCGATCAAAAAAGATACGACGAACCTGATGGCATCCGTTCGCGCATCCTATTCTGACTGGATGCTCAATACCATAAAATCGAATTACCAGGATGTTCAACAAAGTTCGGTCTCGTTTTACGACGCATCCCTGAAACTCACGCATAAAATCAACCGGAAGACAAAACTCATTTTTTCGGGATACACGAGTTTCGACCGATTCAGCCTTACCAATGACACATTATACTATTCCAGGAATATCGCGGGTTCGATCCGGTTGGACAGAACCATCAGTGACAAATTATTCGGCTCGCTGTTTCTTGGGTTTGGTAAATACGAGTATAAGATCAGGGAAGAGGATTTGTCAACGGCCTTTGATCTGAAATACAGCATCACTTACCCGTCGCTCAAGCTCGATTTTAACTATGACGGAAGGCATAAGATTTCCTTCGGCTTTCATAATACCTTTTATGATTTTAGTCCTGGGGAAATTACGCCGACCTCGACGGCGTCCGAGACACGCTATTTAAAAATTCAGAATGAAAGATCGCTGGAGTCCGCACTATATTTAAGCGATGTCTTTTATTTGAACGAGGACCTGAAACTGGAGGCCGGTATCAGGGCTTCCGTCTTTAATCGTATCGGTCCCGGTGTCGTTTATCAATACGATCCTGATAAAAGTATTGAGATCGAAAACGTTGTTGATTCCGCTTCCTACACGTCAGGGGATATCATGAAAACGTATACCGGACTCGAGCCGAGGTTTTCGGCACAATATACGTTGAATGAATCGTCGTCCATCAAATTCGGGTATAACAGAATGTTCCAGTACATACACCTGGTGACCAATACCGCTGCCGTAGCGCCGGTCGACATCTGGCAGTCGAGTAACTCATACTTCAAACCACAAGTCGCTGATCAGTTCTCTCTGGGATACTTCAGAAACCTGAAAGAAAATAGCTATGAAGCTTTCGCAGACTTCTTCTATAAGAAAGTTCAGAATACACTCGACTTTAAGGACGGCGCCAAACTTATTCTCAATAAAAACCCGGAGACAACTTTACTTGCTGGAAATGCCGAGGCCTACGGTGTTGAACTATCATTAAGTAAAATCAAGGGGAGACTTTTGGGCTCGGTGAACTATACATTTTCCAGATCACTTCGGAAGACAAATGGAATATTCGACCGTGAAAAGATAAATCGCGGTGAGTGGTATGCGTCGAACTACGACCAGCCACACGTCGTCCAGGTGAACTGGCGTTATGGAATTTCGCGCCGGTACTTTTTTTCCGGCACATTTTTATATCACACCGGCCGGCCGATGTCACTGCCGGTATCAGCTTACAGGGTAGACGGTATCCCGGTATTGCAGTTTGCAGACAGAAATTCCTACAGGATACCGGATTATCACCGGCTGGATCTGTCGCTGATCCTTGAAGGAAGTCACAAGCGCAAGAAGTTGTGGGATGGCACATGGATCATTTCTTTTTACAACGTTTATGCCCGTAAGAACGCATATTCTGTTTTTTACAGGGATAACGGAAATGGTCGTCTTCAGCCGTATAAGCTTTCGGTTATAGGATCAATTATTCCCTCAGTGAGTTACAGTTTTAAGTTCTGATTATGCGAGTTGTCTATCTATTGCCCGTACTCCTGCTCCTGGCGGACTCCTGTGTTGAAAAACTGGAGGTGCCGGTTGTCTATACTTCCGGTCTTGTCGTCGATGGCCTTCTGACAGACGAGCCGGGTCCCCATACCGTGAAACTGCTGATCACGTCCCCGGCGGATAAGGATCTCGACTACATGCAATACGAAGGTGGAGCCGAAATCAGGATCGTCGACGAATCGGGTAACGTGGAACCTCTCGTGGAAACTGAAGAAGGCATTTATGTCACAAGCAACGATTTCAAGGGTGAAGTAGGAAAAAAATATCAGCTGTCGATCACTACCCGCAACGATAGAAGCTATCAGACCGATTTTATTGAGATGTTACCGGCAGGAGAGATCATCAACCTGTCATTTGACTACAAGCCGAATTCAATTAACAGCCAGGACCTCACGTTACCTCAGAACGCAGTCGATATTTATCTGGATGGAAGCGGCGTTGCAGGGTATTCGAACCTTTTGCGCTGGCGCTGGCATGGAACTTATCAGACGAAAACTTATCCTGAGAAAAGAATAAAAAAGACGGAGGAGGGCATCGTACCGGACCCCCTCCCTTGCAGCGGATTTGTTTATGATCCCATAGCAGGAGAGATCGTTCAGAAGCGGGACTGTGAGTGCTGCGATTGTTGGGCGACAGAATACAGCACTGTAGCCAATTCTTCAAAGGATATCAATCCCGGGGATATTTCTTATAGCCGGATATTCCTGGCCCGCCTCCCGATTGACCAGTGGAGATTTTATACCAAGTATTATTTTGAGGCTGAACAACTGAGCGTTTCCGACGAAGTACACCGGTTCTGGCAACTGGTTGAAGCGCAGCAAGCCAGCGCGGGAGACTTATTTCAACCCAATGTAGTCCAGGTCACGGGGAATGTCCGATCGCTGAATGACTCCGATGAGGAAGTTTTCGGTGTATTTAGCGTGTCCGCCGTATCGCGAAAGAGTTTTTTCATCAACCGTGAAGATATTCCGGGAAGGCTCTTGAAGCCCGATACTGTTATCGCGGATTGCCGTGCTTACTTCAAGAATTCGGTCAATCAAAAACCTCCATTCTGGTAACATGACAAAGAACCTGCGTTTTCTTTTCCTGTTTTTGACGCTGCCGATCTGCATATCATTCGCGCAGACTGGAGATTTTATGCAAAGCCTTCAGCGTAAGCTTAACCAGTATTACGCCGCTAATATGCCGGTCAAACTGGACCTGGTTTTCAATCAGCCGGCGTATGCTCCTGGAGATACCGCTTATTTTAAGATCTCATTTTTTACAGCACAGGAAAATAAATTTATCGGAGGCCGGCAGGTCATTAACGTTGATCTGATTGCTACAGACGGAAGGATCGTACGCCACCAGAAGATACTGCTAAACGACGGATGGGGATTTAACCAGATTGCCCTTCCCCCGGATCTTGCACCCGGCATTTATGAAGTTGTTGCCTACAGCGACTGGATGAAGAATTACGACCCGGCTCTTTATTCTTACACCAAGTTGATTGTATCGGGTGAACAAGTGTTTAAAAATGAAAATCCAAGACAAATTGATCTGTATCCCGAAGGCGGCAATTTTATTTCCAGCGTACAAAACAACGTGGTGGTAGCCGGCCGTCCACTCACGAATATTACGATAGTTGACAGCCGCAAAGACACAATCGCAAATTGCCTGCTCGATAGTGCCGGCCTCGGAGCCTTTACCATCACACCACGCCCGGGTATGGAATACCATGCCATAACGGTTGAAACAGATAAAATTTTGCCCCTAAGCTCAGACAACCGCGTAGGTATGACCATATCCTCGCCGTCGCCGGGAAAGCCAGTAAACATCACCCTCGAAGTTGCGGATAGCGGCTGGGTTTCCTCCGGTTTTTACTTTATTGTCAGCGCTGAAAATAAAATTTACTATTCGGCAACGTTAGACTTCAGAAACGCAAAAAGGATCGACATCGCGATCCCCGAAGGCCTCCTGCCGGCAGGGATTTGCATGGCGACCTTGTTCCGGCAGGACCGGTCCGTGGAAGCATCACGACTATTCGCAATAGAAAAAGAGGAGCCAACCCAAATCCTGATCAGCACGGACAAGCGTGAATTTACTACCCGGGAAAAAGTGACAGTCAACATCCGGGTGAAGAACAACAAAGGAAATTCCCCTAAGTCGAGAATGGCAGTCTCCGTATATTCTCAGGATTTGTTTCAGGGTGACGACGATAGTCCGCTCGGGCATTTATTGACCAACCAGCACCAGATTTCCGTTAATTCCTTACACGGCAGACTTTCAGGTGTGGCGGCCAGACAGCTCGATCATTTTATGGTCACACAATCGTGGAAACGATTTTCGTGGGACGATGTGTGGAACGAGGTTCGAAAAAATGAACATACCTTCAAGGCAAACCTTCATTTTAAAGGAAAGGTCGTCATGGATAATATGATGCCTTCGGACTCGATAATGATCAATTTTTTCCTCAACCGGGATGTTAGGACCTACGAGGGTGACGTGGAGCGTGACGGTAGCTTTGACATGTCTTTGTTTTTTGACTTTGAGGGGGATGACGAGGTCTTTTATATGGTAAAGCAAAACGGCCAGATCCGAAGAGACGCCAAACTCGTGATGGATGACGATCACAAACAGAACATCAGATTCACCCCCTATGAAAAGACCCTTACACCGGATCGGTATGGTATTTTTTTCGCGACACGAAGGGAGATCGAAGAAGCGTTTAAGGCACGGTCGATAGACCTGATTAAAACAAAAAATGTAAACCCTCATGCGTTACTGGAGGATGAAGTTTACGAACCGGATGTCTCCATTAACCTTGCGGATTACCTGATCATGCCAACGATGGAGGAAACCCTTCGTGAGATCATTCCTTTGCTACAACACCGGTGGCGCAAAAAGAGCCATGAGCTTCGTATCCATCTGCTGGATCCGGATGTTATGACCGAAGATGATCCCCTTTATTTTATTGATGGTGTGCTGTCTGACAACACGGATTATTTTATGAGCCTTAAACCCGAGGATGTTTCATCCATAAAAGTGATCGCTACACAGCGGAAACTGAATACGTTTGGTATGATCGGCAAAAACGGTATCGTGCTGGTGGAAACGAAAATTCCGAACAACGCTTCCAAGGTTCCAAAGAGCGCGGCCATATTCAATGCTACAGGACTGAGCAGAAGAATTCCTTTTAACATGAAAGACCTGGACGTTGATAACCCGGGGAGAACGCCTTACCTGAGATCCACCCTGTATTGGAACCCTGATGTCCGCACAGATGAAAACGGCTTCGCATCCCTGTCATTTTACACAGCGGACAACACCGGGAAATTCAGGATCGTCGTCGACGGCACGACAGTCACCAGCGAAGGTGTTTTTGCCCAAAAACAGATTGACGTCAAATTCGACCCCGAGCGGTAAATGCTCTAACGGAAATTGAAAACATCACCGGGTGTGATGACGGCGGTTAGGGGTTGGTCAAATTCGTTAGTCACGATCGCTTCCGGGACGGGAGGAAAAAAAGAAAGACCGATACGATTACAGGAGGGTTTACATAACGAAAGGAACTTATCATAAAATCCTTTTCCGTAGCCGACGCGATTGCCCGACAAATCAAAAGCCAGTAGGGGTACCAACACGGCGTCGATGTCCGGCGGATGGGTTTGTACACCGTATTTGGGTTCGGGGATTCCCCATTTGTTGAGTTCCAGTTGTTCGTGGCCTTCGTAGAAATAATTTTCAAGCTGCTGCGTTTGTTCGTTAACCCTGGGAAGCGTGATCCGGACATGAGGAAAATGTTCATTGATCCGGTTAATGATCAGCCAGGTGTCGGGTTCTTTATATTTGCGCAGCGGCAGAAATACGTGAATGATGTTGACAGGTGAAAGGTCGACCGACTCGAAAAAATGTTGTGACAGTGATTTGTTAAGCTGTTCATATTCCAATTCCGGAAGAGAAATACGCTTTTGTAAATAGATCTTTCGCAGCTCGTCTTTGGTCATGGTCAAAGATAGGTACGGTCAGGACGTGTAGGACAAAATGTTGAACTGAAAATCAAATGGATCGAAGGTGTCCAGCAATCTCTTGATGAATTCGGGATCCCGTTGATAAAAGTTCAAAAAGTTATCGGTTCGCTCCTGTAAAGACCCGTTTGGGAACAGGATATCTTTAATGGATTCGATTTGCCGAAGCTTGTCTGAATGCAGCCTTTTTTCGGCGCGCAAGAGCTTGCGCTCGATTTTTTCGAGGCTATTCACGGCGCGCTTTCCTTCGGCCTCCACAAAAGGAAGGAGTGTTTTATCGATCGACTCTGCTCTTGCTTTCAGCGATTCGAACAGCTCACTGATGCTGGTCCGCTCTTTACCCACGGTAAGATCCCGGGGTGAATTTTTCAGAACCCAGTGATTAAAAAGATAATTCTTCTCTTCGAATAAATCTTTCAGCTCCAGGCTGGTTTTTTTGAATTTCCGCGCCACTTCATGATCCATCACCATACCAAAATTACGTGGCATGAGAACCGGAAACGGAATATTAAAATGTGTGAAAATTTCCTTCAACTGAAGCCAGTAAATTACTTCGGCAGGCCCTCCAACATAACCCAGGTTAGGAAGAAGAACTTCCTGGTAAAGCGGCCGCAAAATCACGTTCGGGCTGAACTTTTCAGGCTCCGAGTCAATCATATTTTCGATTTCTTCAGCCGCGAACGTCAGGTCGGTGTCCAGTACATGATAGCGGTCTCCTTGCCGTTCAATCCGCGACCTGATCCCGTCGGCGAGGTAGAAGAAGTTAATGTCGCGGCAGTGGATTTGCGTTTTGTAGCCGAGGCTTTCCAGCTGCGCGTTGGTTTGATCTACTTTCTGTTTGTTAACACTCCCGAGGATATCCTCCCGCATCACTTCGCGGAACTGCGATTTTAATGTACGATCATCGGAGTCTAATACAACAATCCCCTCGCCACTAAACAACGCATTTACATAATGGCGCACGGCCTGACTAAGTTTCTTGTTTTTCGAATATGCGTCCCGGAAGATTTTTACATCGCCCGGTACCTCCGCGGCAAGCGTTTCGAGACCCTTGGTGCTGAAGCGTCCTACCGCTCCGGCCTGGGCGGTATCCCAAACGTATTTTTTTCCGTACAGCCTGAAATATTTTATTTCATCGTAATCGTGGTCCTCGGAGGCCATCCAAAAAACGGGGACAAAGTTAAAGGCGGGATATATCTCCTTTAACCTTTTACAGGTATTGATGACGGTAACGATCTTGAATATGAAATACAGCGGGCCTGTGAAGATGTTCAACTGGTGGCCTGTGGTGATGGTGAATGTTTTCGGATCCTTTAAGAGTGAAATGTTTTTTTCCGTCTCCGCGGAGATGATAAATCCCTGATATTGTTTTTGAAGGGAGGAGACTAAAATATTCCGGTGTTCCTGTGTAAACGAGCCTGTTTTTTCAGTGATCTGGTCTTTGAAATTTTCCGGCGCCGGGAATCGGTGGTAAAACGGTTTAAGGGTCTCTTTTTGTTGAATGTAATCTGTAAAAAATGAGCTGAACGCGCGCGTATCAGCCAGTGAGACCTTGTCAAGCTGCATGATAACAACAAAAATGGGTGGAACCTGTTAAAACCATTGACCGAATAACGTCAATTTAAAGATTAAGGTTAATAATTTATATATGAGGTTATTGTACAGCTTCTCCGGTCAGATCGAACTCTGTTGCGGAATTGATTTTTACGTTTACAAAATCGCCAATACGAAGGTAATCGCCAGGGCTTTCTATGATTACTTCATTATCGACTTCGGGTGAATCAAATTCCGTTCGACCGATAAAATTTCCACCTTCCTTGCGGTCTACCAGTACGTTGAAGGTTTTACCCACTTTGCCCGAATTCAGTTCAAGTGAAATTCCCTGTTGCAATTCCATGATCTCCTCCAGGCGTTGTTGTTTCACTTCGTCGGGAACATCATCAGGCATGGTGTGGGAATGTGTATTTTCCTCGTGCGAGTAGGTGAATACACCCATCCGGTCGAAGCGCGATTTCCCGACAAACGTCAATAATTCCTCAAAGTCCTCCTGCGTTTCACCGGGATGGCCCGCGATCATCGTCGTCCGGATCGCGATGCCGGGCACCTTTTCGCGGAGCGTATCGATCAGTTGTTCCGTCTTCTCGCGGGTTGTACCCCTGCGCATCAGTTGTAACATCCTGCTTGAACCGTGTTGAAGGGGGATATCAATGTACTTGCAGATATTACTACGCTCCGCCATAACATCCAGCGCATCCATGGGAAATCCCGCAGGAAATGCATAATGGAGCCGTATCCATTCGATTCCGGCGACGTCAGACAGGTTTTTCAGCAGGTCGGCGAGGTTTCGCTTTTTATAAAGATCCAGTCCGTAGTAAGTGGAATCCTGAGCAATAAGCAACAACTCCTTTGTGCCATTTTTTGCCAGGTTTTTTGCCTCGAGCACCAGCTCTTCTATGGGTCTTGAAATATGTCCTCCACGCATCAGCGGAATCGCACAAAATGAACAGGGACGATCGCATCCCTCGGAAATCTTCAGGTAAGCGTAGTGGCTTGGATTGGTGAGTATACGCTCGCCAACGAGTTCGTGTTTGTAGTTCGCCTTAAAGACCTTCAGCATCCGAGACAGGTCACGCGTACCAAACCACGCGTCCACCTCGGGAATCTCTTTTTCAAGATCATCCTTGTAACGCTGGGAGAGACATCCCGTAACATACACCTTGTCTACTATGCCCTCCTCTTTTGCGTCGACGTAGCGAAGTATCGTATCGATGGATTCCTGCTTTGCATTGTCGATAAAACCACAGGTATTGATAACCACTACATTCGCATCGTCATCCCCGGATTCATGAACAGCATCGATTCCGTTACCGCGTAGCTGGGTCAAAAGCACTTCCGAGTCCACGAGGTTTTTGGAACACCCCATGGTCACTATATTAACTTTCGTCCTTTTATTCCCTTTTGTCTTCATGTATCAAAATGCATCAATTCCTCTTAGTGCAGGGCTATCCTCCGTTTACAATCAAAAAAGCCTGAATAAAGGCTGATTTTGATGTTCTGGAGGTAACTCGCCGGCTCAGGCTGCAAAAGTACTAAAAATTAACGGGCACAGAATTTGGGCATTGGAGCGTTAACTTATCTTTACAGCCGCTTTAAAACCATGAAGAAATTAACCTGGTTCGTTTTCTTTTCAATTATTGCTTTTTCCTGCCTGAATGAACCGGATTGTTACCAGCTGGATAACGACGAAATTATCGTCGCGTTTAATGTCATGGGATTCGGGTCAGACGTGGATACCCTGGTTGATGTACGTATTTCCGGAACCGATAGCATCTTCTACCCCGCCACCGTGACATCGTCATTGTTGCTTCCTCTGAAACCCGTTGTCCGCGAATTGGAATATGTCTTCCGATGGATCGACGGCAGCAGGGACACGCTATTACTCGGCTATTCGTCCCAGATCCAATTTGTATCGGATGAATGCGCCCAACGCTACGTTTTTACGGGACTGAATACACTGCATTCAACCTTCGACTCGGTTCGTGTGTTCAACGGTACACCCACGTATCCCGCGTCCACGAACCTCGTGATATACCGTTGCGCGAAACCGGATATCGGAGGGGTTAAATTCAAAACCACGGTCGGGACAACGGCGTCCGACTCCGTCCTCTCCGTTGAAAGCGTCAAACCCGATTTTGCCAGCGCCCTTCACGTGCTCCAGGACGAGGCGTCGTTCTATCTTCCTCTCAACAAAGACGCTGATCAAACGACCTTCGAATTTAATATGACGGATGGCGAGGTAAGGCGTCTGGCGTTGTCGTATACCCGTGTAGTCAAAAAATCACCCATACACGATTGCGACCCGGTGACTTTTTTCACCAAAATAAAAATCGCTGAAACGACATTCGACACAATTTCCACCAAGTTCATCAATACCGCGCCGTCAACTTCAGTGACAAAAAGTACCAGTACACAGGATCCAGCTATCGTCAATTTTGAGATATTTTTATAACATAACATTTACCCTGCTTTCTCTCTCCTTAGCCGCTGTGGCTCAGGATAAGGATACCGTTAAGATCAAACCGGACTTCAGGCCAACCGGTTTTCGTATCGGTACGGATCTGATCCCGATAGTCAGAAACTCCTACGACAAAACATTTTCGGGCTGGGAAGTGAACGGCGATGTTGATTTTTACCGGTACTACCTCGCCGTGGACTATGGAAGCTGGGGCCGGACCTACCTTTCCGATACCAGCAGCTATTCAAATAACGGAACCTATTTCCGCGTGGGTGTTGATGTGAACTTTTTGAAAAAAGATCCGGACCGTAACATGTTCTTTTTTGGTGCGCGATACGGCGTTTCGAATTTCAGCGAAGACCTTTCTGTGGTCCGGTCAAGCCCGGTCTGGGGTCCGTTGAATGGAGACTACCACAACAGCGATGTAAACGCACATTGGCTTGAACTGACGACAGGATTACGGGTGAAGATCTGGAAGTTTATCTGGATGGGGTATACGGCACGGCTGAAATTCGGACTAAAGACCGGGGCTACACCGGATATGTTACCCCATGACGTCCCTGGCTACGGACGCGCCGATGAGGACTCGTACTGGGGATTCAACTACCAGATATTTGTGCGTTTCCCTGTGCGGAAATCAGGCGCCATTCCGCTTAAAAAGTGAGTCGACAAATTCGGTCTTGTTAAAAGGCTGGAGGTCATCGACCTTTTCGCCGACGCCGATATACTTTACGGGAATTTTAAACTCGTCGGAAATCCCGATCACCACACCACCCTTTGCCGTTCCATCCAGTTTGGTGATGGCGAGCGCGGTCACTTCGGTTGCCTTCGTGAATTCTTTCGCCTGCGTCATGGCATTCTGTCCGGTACTGCCATCCAATACCAGTAACACTTCGTGTGGCGCGTCCGGAATTACTTTTTGCATGACACGCTTTATTTTCGTGAGCTCGGCCATCAGGTTCACTTTTGTGTGCAGACGCCCTGCCGTATCGATGATGATGATATCCGCTTGCTGGTCGACGCCAGCCTTGACCGCATCGAACGCAACCGCAGACGGATCTGTATTCATACCGCGGGATATAACGGGTACCCCTACACGTTCGCCCCAGAGCTTTAACTGGTCGACAGCCGCGGCCCGGAATGTATCCGCTGCACCCAGCAGGACCTTTTTCCCTTTTTTCTTAAACTGAGCGGAAAGCTTTCCGATCGTAGTTGTTTTTCCCACGCCGTTAACACCAACGACCATAATCACATAGGGCACACCCGCATGGGACGGGATATCGAAATCGGGTATATCCGCTGCGTTATTTTCTGATAACAGACCCGCGATCTCTTCTTTCAGAATACGGTTCAGCTCGGAGGTACCCAGATACTTGTCGCGTGCTACGCGTGCTTGTATACGTTCGATGATCTTTAAGGTGGTACCCACACCTACATCGGAGGATATGAGAATTTCCTCCAGGTTATCCAGGACTTCATCGTCCACAGTGGATTTCCCTACCAGCGCTTTTCCCAGTTTACCAAAGAAACTTTCCTTCGTTTTTTCCAGCCCTTTGTCCAGGGATTCCTTTTTGTCAGGAGAAAATAAATTGCCGAATAGTGCCATAGGCTGAGGGGTTTTAAACAAAAAAAGTCCCTTTGCAGGGACTTTTCAAACTCTTTTTTTCCAGGTGATTATTTTTTGGCAAGGACTTCCTTTACCAGGTCAGCCGGAACAATTTCTTCTTTGAAGGTGTAAGCACCGGTCTTTTCAGACTTCACTGCGCGGATCACTTTTGCAAAGCTTTTGCCGTCAGTTTTCTTCAGGGTAGCAACTACTTTCTTTGCCATGTGTTATTTGATTTCTTTGTGTACAGTATATTTCTTAAGGATCGGGTTGTATTTCTTCAACTCCAACCGCTCCGTCGTGTTTTTACGGTTCTTTGTAGTGATGTGACGGCTCATGCCCGGCATGCCCGTTGTTTTGTGCTCTGTGCACTCTAATATCACCTGGATTCTGTTGCCTTTCTTTGCCATGATTCTTTCGTTTTAATATTACAACACAAGGTGGCCTTTCGCCTTGGCTTCCTTCATAACGGCCGTAATACCATATTTTGAGATGGTCTTAATCGCTTTTGTAGTCAGCTTTAATGTAACCCATTTATCCTCTTCGGGGATGTAGAAACGCTTCTTTTGAAGGTTCGGTAAAAATCTCCTCTTCGTCTTGTTATTCGCGTGAGAAACGTTGTTACCAACCTGAGGTCTTTTTCCAGTTATTTGACAAACTCGTGCCATATCCGCTTGTTTTTTTATACCCCCTTAAAAAGGGACTGCAAATATCGCTAAAACACCTTCAATAATCCAACCCTTACGGGAAATAATCCGGAATCGCGGGTTAAAAAAGCCTGGAAACCAGTAATTCCGGCTCCAAATCTGCAAAATCATCGATAATAAGGTCCGTCTCGGACAGTTCTTCCCGGGTATGGGTAGTGGTTATCCCGACAACTTTACATCCCGCTGCCTTTCCGGCTTTTACACCGGACAGGGAATCCTCAAAAACGATGCTGTTGGAAGGATTAAAACCCAGAGCGGAAGCCGTTTTCAGATAAATTTCTGGGTCGGGTTTCCCCTTTGTAACAAACGAGTCGTCCAGGATCGTTGAAAAAAAAGGCTCCATATGGGTGCGTTCCAGGGTGAAATCCACATTTGCCCGAGGTGCCGACGTGGCAATGGCACGGGGGATCCTGCCTTTATCCAGCTTCTTCAGGAAAGTGATTAATCCAGCAACCGGCTGGATGTCGTGATACAGTTGCCGGAAAAGTGCCTCCTTTTCGTCGGCATATTGCCTGATCTTCTCTTCACTGAGATCCCCAAACAGGTTTAATAACCAGTCGCGGTTAGTCCGCCCATAGATTTTCTCACGAAGCTGTTGTTCCGAAAGTTCATAGCCATGCGCGCTGCAAAACTGCTTTAAGGCGATCTTATGGGTAGGGTTGCTGTCAACCAATACCCCGTCCATATCGAAGATGAAGGCGTATTTCATGAAAAAAGATTAGAATGAGTAGCTACAATCCGGGCGCAAAGATGATCGATTGATTCAATAAATAACAATCCGTTTTGCGAATGATTTATTCGTTACGGTAAACTTTAAAATGTAGACGCCGGCTGACAGGTAGGGTACTCTATAGGCATATTCTTCATTCGGCTGCAGGTAGACGGACTCGGATACCTTTTGGCCGAGCATGGAAAACAACTGGACAGAGCCCGGACGGTCGATCTTCAGGGTGAGTGTCTCCGTCTTCGGAACCGGGTTGGGATATATTTCGATCACCGGGGAATCGGGTAATGATGCGCCTTCATCGTGACGAAGTATCGAAAGTCCGCCCAAAACATTTCCGACAACAATGGCAGGCTTTGTCGAACTAAAAAGATTGACCGCCGTCGGCCAGATCCTTCCGCCGAGGTTTTTAGCCTCGTAACCGGCAGCCAGCGGGTTAAATACAATTCCGGTAACGGCAGACGACGCATCGGACACTTCACGGAAATCACCGATCATTTTGACTTGTCCCGTCTGATCTCCGTAGACAAGGTCTGCCTTCCCATTGCCGTCAAAATCGGAAACAGCGCAGGCGATATTCTGGCGCAGCACGGTTGATCCGAGTTCCAGGTAAGTGGCATCCTCCAATGAAAATACAGGTGTGTTATCCGTGCTGGTATTCTTCCAGTACTCCAGCGATCCCGTTGCCTTTCCGATCAACAGGTCGGGAAGACCGTCCTTGTTCACATCTGCGATTGAAATATTCTCCGAAAACCCAACGGTTACATCCGATGTCTGAACCGGTTGGTTGGAAAAATTTACCGAGGAACTTCCCATGTTAAGAACGTAATACAGTTTAGTCAGCCCAGTTTGATAGCTCGTAGCCGTGAAAGCCAGGTCGATATTGCCATCGCGGTTAATATCGGAAAACTGAATTTTCATGTTGTAGAGAAATAGCTGGGAGAGTCCCCAGATATCCTCGTCCTTGAATACAAAGGCCGGGAGAGACGGTGTTCCCGTGTTTTCGTATAAACGGATCGTTGTGATGAGATCGTCGGTGGCATTTTGACTTATAAAGAGATCATAATCCCCATCTCCGTCGAAATCTATAAATGCAGGTACGGCGCTATCCCCGACGTCTATCATTTGGTCCTGTAAAAAATTGGTCTTCGAAAACGTGAATGAAGGAGCTGCATTTGTCCCGGTATTTTTATAAAGCCAGTTCGAATGGTTGAGATTGGTTTGCAGGTATGTTTTTGAAAAGATATTCGGAATAGCAACCAGGTCTTTTCTGTTGTCGAAATCGACATCTTCGTAAAAGGCCGCGGGAAAGATGAGAAAGTTGGCCGGATTGTCGGGTGGATAGAGGGAACTGGAGTTGATCACAGGGTTATCCAGTGAACCATCGTTCCGTAGCAGGAACAGGTTCGCGCAGCTTGCCTCGGAGAACAGGAGATCGAGTTTGTTGTCGTTGTTGGCGTCGATGGCCAGGAGGCTTTTCCCTCCTGCGTGCTGCGTGCGCCCGCCGACAACGGGTGGGCAATCCTCATTATTAAAGGCAAAATTGCCGCAGCTGCATTCCGTGAAGCCACCCCATTTTTGGGTGATGCGCTCAAAATCCAGGGAATCACACGTGCCGTAACGTTCGACGGAAAAATTCTTATGATACTCCACGGTACCGTTCCCCACAAAACGGACATTGAATATATCCAGATCCCCGTCCCCATCGGCGTCAACAATGGCGGGAAGGTCATCGAACTGGAGCTGAAGATTTATTTTTCCGGAAAAACCCTTGGTAAGCAGGACCGTACTTTTCGTGCCGGGGAACCCACTGTAAAAAAAGAACTGTTTCCAGGAAAGGTTTTCTCCGGCAGGAGTGACGTTGAAATACACCTTGATACCCAGGTTGTCGCCCGTGAATATGTCTTTTTTGCCGTCGCAGTTGACATCGCGAAGCAACAACCAGTTTGTTATTTCAGAAGGAAAAAAACTTTCGAATTCCGGAGCGTATTTATATTGATTGTTGTCATTCAGAAAAGTAATGACTTTATCAGCCATACGATCGAAGAGGACGAGATCATCCTTACCGTCTTCATTCAGGTCCATGGTGTTGTAGTGAGCGGCATTGAGCCCCCCCGCCCAGGGCATCGGCAGGTCATCGCCCGTGATGTCCCGAACCGGAATGTCCTGGTCCAGTACATAGGTGAATTGTGCCTGAACGGCAAACGAGAGAAACAAAAAGAAAAACTGGAACAGTCTGCTCATCAAAATTATTTCCTTTCTCCTTAACGCTGACCCAGGGTCACCTGTTATCTTGCCTGCAAGATACTTTTCCCCGTTCACAATCCCTATTGGAGATCGGTCCGGTGGAGTAGCTTTGCCCGACTTATTCAGATCGCACGCATGGATATTAAGAAGTTATACGATTGTTACCGGGAATCCGGCCAGGTATCTACTGATACCCGGAAAATTATTCCCGGCTCGGTTTTTTTTGCCCTGAAAGGTGACCGTTTTAATGCTAACACATTCTCGCAGGAGGCGCTGGACAAAGGAGCCAGTTATGTCGTAATCGATGACGGCGAATATGCCGTGAGTGATCGTTGCCTCGTTGTACCCGATGTTCTGGATTCCCTGCAGAAACTGGCCAGGCGCCACCGCGACCAGTTGTCGATCCCGTTCATTGGACTAACCGGTTCAAACGGGAAGACTACCAGCAAGGAACTGGTCAATGCCGTGCTGGGTAAAAAGTATAAGACCTATGCGACACGGGGTAATCTGAATAACCACATCGGTGTTCCTCTTACCGTACTTGCTATCGACAGTTCCGTGGAGATCGCCGTCGTTGAAATGGGTGCCAATCACCTGGGTGAAATCGCGTTGCTTTGTTCGATCGCTAATCCGACGCATGGCTTTATCACGAACATCGGCAAAGCGCACGTCGGTACTTTCGGCGGATTTGAAAATATTATCCGGGGTAAATCCGAATTATACCAGCACCTGATCCAGAATAAGGGCACTGTTTTTATAAATTCCCTGAACCCGATACTCGCCAATATGGCCAGGCGTTTCAGCGCCCCCGTATTTTATCCCGCCCCCGGCGATTACTACCACTGCGAACTGATCGGCGCGGATCCGTTTGTAAAAATCATGACGGAGGAGGACCAAACCATCACAACACAACTCATCGGTTCCTATAATTTCGAGAACATCGCCGCTGCATTGTGTATCGGTAAATTTTTTGGAGTGGATCATACCCTTTCGAACCAGGCTGTAGCAGACTATCAGCCCGGCAATATGCGGTCCCAACTGATCCGGAAGGATGGTAATACGATCGTACTGGATGCCTACAATGCCAACCCAAGCTCGATGCAGGCAGCGATCGAAAATTTCGACCGGATGGAAAGCAAGCGAAAGGTCCTTATTATCGGTGATATGTTCGAGCTGGAGGGGGAGGCCGAAAAAGAGCATCGGAATATCGGACATCTGCTGCATCAACATCACTTCGATAAAGTGTATCTTTGCGGACAACTGATGGGGTGGGCAAAGGAGGAATTCCCGGAGGCGATGCATTTTGAAAAGAAAGAATTTCTCATTCAGGAGTTAAAAAACAATCCGGTGAAAGACGCGTCGATTCTCATTAAAGCGTCACGCGGTATCGGGCTGGAAACAATCCTTGAATATCTTTAATTCGTTTGACCTAAGATTTAGCTCGTTATGAAAATGGAGAGTATCCTGAAATTTCTGAAAGACCTGGCGAAGCATAATGATCGAGACTGGTTTGAAAAAAACAAGTCCAGGTACACGGAGGCCAAGGAATCGTTTGAATTATTTGTCGCCGACCTGTACGAGGAAATGGTACACGTCGATGATTCTCTGGCGGGTCTTAATCCTAAAAAACTGACCTTCCGGATTTACCGCGACGTTCGCTTCAGTAAGGATAAAAGTCCTTATAAGAAAAATATGAGCGCTGCGTTTTCCGCGGAAGGAAAGGGAATGGGTACTCCGGGCTATTATTTTCACGTGGAGCCCGGTAACAAGAGTTTTGTGGGCGTTGGATTATTTATGCCGATACCGGAAAACCTCGCCAAGATCCGGCAGGAGATCGACTACACCGGTGACAGTCTTCAGAAGATCTTCAAAGACAAAAAATTCAATAAATATTACGGTAAGTTCTGGGACGAGGATAAGCTAAAGACAGCACCGAAGGGATATCCCAAGGATCATCCCTATGTGGAATGGCTTAAACTCAAAAGCTTTATCGTAACACACGAGTTTAAAGACAGCGAAGTTACTGACAGCAAATTTTTGAAAAATTTTGTGACCGTCGCGAAGGCAGCCAAGCCGTTGAATGACTTCTTAAAGGAAGCCATTTCATAGTGTCAGGGGTTGTCGTCCCAGTCGAAATACTCTTCTTCCTCCAGCTCGAGCTCTTTTTTCTTCCGGGTACCCTTGTTTTTGAATATGTCCTTTAATTCCTGCACTTCCTTTTTCAGATCAGTGGCAATCTTTTTCCTGACGGCTTCCGTGTCGTAGCCTACACGGTAATCGTCGGTCGTTCCGGTGATCTTCAGGAATAGTTTACTTTGGCCGGAGCCGTCTTCCTCCAGCGCTCCCATAGCCTCCTGTTCATTTATGTTTTTGTTGTTCCTTAGTGGCGTAATGATGTGATAGTCGATCCGCTGATCGAATGTATGGGTGCCACTGATCTTGAGGGAGGTTACGTTCGTACGAACTTCCATCTGCGGAATATAGATCGTTTTGTTTTCAATATGTATGTCATTTTTGATGTCGGAGAACCGTACTTTACTGAGCCCCTCGTCGTTGAGGTAGCGATTCAGTTTTTTCATCGGTTCGAAATTATTCAACTCACCGTTTTTGATGGATGCGCTGATATCTCCGATCAATGTTTCGGAAAACAACTTCAGATTCTGGTTTAACACCATTTCAAGGCTTACATCCGCGGATGTCTGACCTCTCAGGTGTTTATCCTGAATGAAGTCCTGTCCGAAATTTTCAAATACATAAAAAATACTGTCGACATGGATCCGGTTGAGCTTGAATGAACTGACCACATCAATTGCTTTGTTATTTTGCGCGTCGACGATCCCCGAAAAGGTCATGTCTCCACCCATCGAGTTGAATGTAATGTTGCGCGACACAGCCATTTGATTTTTTACCAGTAGATCCCCCTTCAGGTTGGTGGCGTGAAAACGTTTATAACGAAGCCCTTTTACATCGCAATTAAAATTCAGGTTGATGTTACGGGAAATGCCAAATTCGTACCGTTGATCTTTTCCCGCCGCCGGTTTACCAAAGCCGATAGCAAAAAGCTGATCAACATCGAGAAAGTTTGACTTTAAGTCGGTCTCGATGCCGATAGGCTGGTTTTCAAACAGCAGAAAGGTGATGATGTTCTTGAAGAATCCGTTGAACATAAAATCGCTGTTTCCGACCTTGCCTGACACGTTGCTGAGGGCGAGGTCATTGTTGCTGAACTGGAGATTGCCGACGAGCTTTTGCAGGGCGATCTTATCGTCGCCGAACATAAAAGCGATGTTCTGCAGATCGATCGTCCCCTGCGTGGATACACGCTGCGCAGTTGCTTTTTTCTTGAGAAGTTCGATCTGACCCCGAAAAGAAACATCCGCAAGCAGGGAACCGGAAACATTGTAGATATCGGGTATAGGATAAAAGCCCAGAAGTGCACCTGCATCGACACGGCCTTTGAAGTCGCAGATTACATCCGGGTTATTGAAGTTTTGTATGATGAGCGTGGCGGCGAAGGGTTCCTTGTTGAGTGTTCCGCGGATATTTTTCAGGACGAGTGTGGCGGTGCCAACATCCAGCACATCACTGGCGGCAAACGATCCTTCCATACTGGCGCCTTCAATCCTCGATTTATACTGCGGGTGGAAAAGAGTAGTATTGGTAAAACCAAAGTCAATGGAAAGCGACGGGTTTTTTTTGGAGCTGATCTCGCCTTTTAGTTTCGCTTTAAAATAGACATCACCATCGCTTTGATACTGATGCAGTTTGCTGGCGGCGGCTTCCGGCAAAAGGGAAAGAAGCGTTTGAATGTCAGCTTCCTTCGCTTCGGTGACGAGATCGATCGTGTTTTTCTTCTTCCACCGGTACTCCCCGGATACGTTAAACGCCGCTTGTTGAAGGTTCAGTAAAGAAGGTTTAATAAAGAGTGCTTTCTGAATATCGTCGTAAATGAGATTGCTTTCGAGCTGGAACGACTTGCCCGCCAAAAACGAGCGTTGGTTGACTTTTATCTTTTCCGTCGTCACCTCCCCCGATGCCTTAATCGTATATATATCGTTAACCGTCTGAATGGATGCTGTGAGGTCTTTACTGGTAAAGGTATGTTCCTGTTCTGCGCCAAGGTCGGTATAGTTCACTTTGGTGTTCAGCAATTTTACTTTGTGCAACTGGAAGGATACTGCACCGTTTCCGCCTCCACCTTCTCCTTTGGCGATCGTGTAGTTGTTTTCCCCTTTGGCATTTAGTTTCAGGTTGGTTTCGCTGTCTCTGATCTGAAGCCCCTGTATGATGTAATTTTCTTTCCACACATCGACCAGGTTAAGTTGGAAGGATATTTCTCCTGCTGTAAGCAAAGGGTACTGCCCGGGATGACTGTCCTCTACGTAGACGTCTTTCATGAGGATCGAGATCCTTGGGAAATCCTGCCAGAGAGAAACGTCCATCTTGCCGATTTTCACCGGCGTGTTCAGCTGCTTGTTCGCTTCCCGGATAAACTGGTTGATGATTTTGTCCTTGAAGAGGAAGACGGAGATCGTCAGGGACAGCACGAGGACGCCACAAACCAGACCCGCATAAAAAAGTATTTTCCGGAAAACTCTCAAAAGCTTAAAAAATGGTTGAGCAAAAATACGGACAATTATCAAACCAACTGAAAAAGAACAACCTCCTTCGGTAAAATGACGCTTAAGCAGGTGGTTTTGAAAACAAATCGCCCGCCCCGGACAAAGGACCCGTAGCATCCGTTCAACAGGCGCACAAGGCCGGATTTGAAAATGAAGTTGAGTTGCCTAATTTGACTTCCGATTAACGATTTTCCATGTACGCACCAGGTAAGTGTTTCCGTCAGCTGTTCCGGGTCTTTTTGTCGGTTTTGATCTTCCCGGCGATTCCGGCTATAGCTCAGCTTTCAAAAGTGGAAAAGAAAATTGCCCAGCAGGTGGAGGCCGGCAATCCGGAGGCAATAAGACTCTGGGAAGAAGTTGTCAACATCAACAGTGGATCGATGAACTTTGACGGCGTGTACAGAGTGGGGCAGATCTTCAGAGCTAAATTAGATGCCCTCGGTTTTACCACGCGATGGGTGGATGGGAAACCGTTCCAGCGCGCGGGTCACCTGATCGCGGAACACAGGGGAAAGGCCGGCGGAAAAACGGTACTTCTTATCGGACACCTCGACACCGTTTTCGAGCTGACAAGCCCGTTTCAGAAGTTTAAAATCGTAAACGATTCAACCGTGGCCGGCCCGGGTGTCGGAGACATGAAAGGCGGAGATGTCATTATGTTGCAGGCGCTTCAAGCCCTTAAGAATGCCGATATACTCCGGAATATGAACATTGTCGTGTATCTGGGCGGAGATGAAGAAATGAGTGGCGATCCGCTGGCGCTCGCGCGGTATGACCTTATCGAAGCAGCTAAACAGGCGGACATCGCCATCGGATTTGAGGATGGCGATGGAAGAACGGAAACCGCCAACATTTCACGCCGCAGTTCTTCCGACTGGCAGTTAAAGGTGACGGGTGTACCTTACCATTCCTCGCAGATATTTACGGAAAAGATCGGGGCTGGAGCCGTATATGAGGCAAGCCGCATTCTTTTTGAATTTTATGAAAAGTTGTCCGTTGAAAAAGACCTGACCTTTAACCCGGGGGTTATTCTGGGTGGCTCTGCCGTGGAGCATAACCCAGACCAAAATGGAGGAACAGCTTACGGGAAAGATAATATTGTGGCGAAAGAAGTGATCGTGACCGGGGATATCCGCGCGGTTTCGCCGGAGCAGCTGAAGAAAGCGCAGGCAACGATGATGGACGTGGTGCAGAAAAATCTTCCACAAACGTCCGCGGAGATCAGGTTCAGTGAAGGGTATCCTCCCCTTGCACCGACACCCGGAAACTATGAATTGCTCGGGTATTTTGACCTGGTGAGCAAGGACCTGGGCTACGGCGCCGTACGTGCTGTAAACCCCCGCGACGCAGGAGCGGCCGATATCTCTTTTACTTCCGGTTATGTGGACATGGCGATGGACGGACTAGGACCAAGGAGTTCGGGCGGGCATACGGTACACGAGACTGCCGATCCGAGAACGATAACCCTCCAGGCAAAGCGCGCCGCGATATTGTTATATCGCTTAACCCAAGTGAAGGGTCAACCCAGGCGTTAAAGAGCCATCCCGCTGAAATAACAATTCCGTTAATAAGTAATAAGAAATTTTTAGTCGATGTCCAATACGAACGCTTCGAACCGAGTAAGGCAAAAGATCAGGGCACGTTTGCGATCAAAGAGCCCATGGTTTAAAAAACTGGTGACGGTGACATGGATCATTTTTGCGTTCGCCGTTATCGGTGGTCCGGCGTATATTCTTTCGGTGCGGGTAAACCTCTTCGGCCTTTTTGGCGGGATGCCCAGTTTAAGAGCGATTGAAAATCCTACAAACGATTTGTCGTCGGAGCTGATTTCCGCGGACGGCGCTTCGCTGGCACGCTATTATACGTTCAACCGGAGCCAGGTAATGTACAAGGACCTTTCACGCGATCTCGTAAAGACGCTTTTGATCTCCGAAGATCACCGCTTTTATGATCATTCCGGTCTCGACTTTCAGGCTTTCCTTCGCGTCATCAAAGGAATGATCACCTTCGATATTTCCGGTCACGGAGGTGGTAGTACATTAACACAACAGCTCGCCAAAAATCTTTTCACCATTAACCCGGAATTGGATGGCTCGGTGAGCAAACTTGGTAAAATGCCGCGGAGGATCATTCAGAAAACAAAAGAGTGGATGATCTCGGTCGACCTGGAAAGAAATTTTACAAAAGAAGAGATCATCGCGATGTATCTGAATACCTGTAATTTCAGCAGCAATGCCTACGGGATAAAAGTCGCGTCAGAAACGTATTTCGGAAAGCGACCGTCCGCGCTCAACCTGCAGGAGTCGGCCGTTTTAGTGGGTATGTTACAGAATCCTTCCCTGTTCAACCCTCACAGCCGACCCGCGAATGCGCTGTCAAAAAGGAATGAAGTGCTGACAAAACTCTACCGGTATGGCTATATCAAGTCGAAACATCATTATGATTCGCTGATGATGTTGCCGATAGATTTGAATTACTCCGTACAGGATCATAACGAGGGGATTGCGCCGTACCTGAGAAGCGCACTCCAGGCCGAATTGTTGAAATGGTGCGCCGAACATGGGTATAATCTGTGGGAATCCGGGTTAAAGATCTACACGACGATCGATAGCAGAATGCAGCATTATGCCATGGAAGCGATGAAGGAGAGTATGAGCGCGCAGCAGAAGGCGTTCGACGCCCACTGGAAAGGACGAAATCCGTGGATAAACGAACGTGGAAACGAGATCGAAGGATTTCTGGAGTCGAGGATAAAGCAGACCGATATCTACAGGCAGCTGGTTGCCAGATATGGCGCCGGTAATGATTCGGTAAAAATAGTCTTGAATGAAAAGAGGCCCATGACCGTTTTTTCCTGGAAGGGAGAACGGGATACACTGTTCAGTTATATGGATTCGCTGAGCTATTACAAACGCTTCCTGAATGCCGGCTTCATGTCGATGGATGCGCAGACAGGCGAGGTGAAAGCATGGGTGGGAGGGATCGATTTTAAACACTTTCAATTCGATCACGTGAGACAGGGATCGCGGCAACCCGGATCAACGTTCAAGCCTATCGTTTATGGCGCGGCGATGGAAGCCGGTTTTCATCCCTGTTTAAAATTACCGGATATATCGCCAACGTTCAAGCTATCCGGCGGAAAGACCTGGACACCACCCAACGCCGAAGGAGATCTTGGAACGGGCGAACAACTTACGCTGCGTCAGGCGTTGGCCAAATCAAAAAATACCATTACAGCCCGTGTCTTAAAACTGGTCGGCGTTGACAATGTGATTTCCTTTGCAAAGCGTGTGGGAATTACGAGCAAACTTGATCCGGTCCCGGCGTTGTGCCTCGGTGTGAGTAATGTTTCGGTTTATGAACTTGTGGGAAGTTACAGCGCATTTGTAAACCAGGGCACATACACCAAACCGTTTTACATCACCCGGATTGAAGACAAGCACGGAAACGTAATACAAAATTTTGTCCCCGAGACGAAGCAGGCTATCAGTGAACAAACAGCTTTCAAAATGGTATACATGCTCATGGGTGGAGTGGAAGAAGAAGGTGGTAGTTCACGTTTGTTAGACATAGACCTGAGAGAAAACAATGAGATCGGAGGAAAGACCGGGACGTCGAACGATGCATCTGACGGATGGTATGTTGGCATCACCCATAACCTTGTCTCCGGTGCATGGGTGGGCGGCGACGAGCGTGGTATCCGTTACCGGCAATGGTCATTGGGCCAGGGCGGAAAGACAGCGCTGCCGATATGGGATAAGTTTATGCTGAAGGTTTACGCCGACAGATCCCTCCGTTATAAGAAGGGAGCATTCAAAAGACCGGCGACATTGGATATCACACTGGACTGCAGCCGCTACGTAACACCCGCGGATTCACAGACCACGAAGGATCCGGATTGGAATCCGAATAATTGAGCCATGCGTGCGTGGTGAAAATAGGTAATAACAATGCCCATCTAACTATCCGTGGAGGACAGAATAGATGGGCTCACTAGATTAGCCAAGAGGTCCCTTCCGCTAGGCGAGGTAAAGTATTAGTGTTTAATGCTAATGTGCTCCTTGAAGCTTTTATCGGAGGTATTTAAATGCAGAAAATAAAGGCCATTAGGTAGAGCGGAGACATCAAAGGATAGCTTGGAACCCGTTTTGTCGTTTGCGGGATCGTAGAAGGCTTCTTTCACTTTGTTTCCACTATAATCAATCAATATTGCGGATGCTGGTTCTTCAAAACTCTCCATTTCAATCTGCACCGTCTCGTTGGCCGGGTTCGGATAAAACGCGGCAAAGTGCCCACCTCCGCCTACGGTCACATAAAGATTTGTCAGCGAACTGTTACCACAATCGTAAACGGCTCTTGCGGATACATTTCCACTATTGTTCCCAACAGAAACAAACATATATGTTTTTAGAGGTGGATTGTAGCCTGGAGGATTGCCGTAGTAATTAATTGTCCATCCTGGAGGTACGAACCAGTCGTGAGCTTTGGCCCCGGCCAACGTATTAACAGAGTAGTCCTCTGTTTCACCAGGGAGCGTACTTAATGGGCCACTGACGATTGGTGCAAATAATCGTTGTGTATATGTTGCGAGATACGCATTGGAAGCCGACGGTGCGTCTATACTCTGGGCGGGGCCACAAAATGCTGCATTAATTGATCTGTTCATAACAAACCCTAGTACGTGTACCAGATTATTTGTGCAAGCAATTGCCAATGGGTCAGACTGGCCTGTAGAGGTATTGCTCGTATTGTTCTTAACCCATTCAAGGTTGCCCCCGCTGGCATAATACCTCGCAACAAATACGTTATCATGAGTGCCAGTGCCGGACGACGTGAGCGTGGTTGCATAACTTCCCGGGCTGTTGAAGTTGACCGTACCCTTGAACCATCCGGTCACCATGATTTCTCCGGTAGAACCCCCAACAGCGATATCGGCAGAAAATCCATTAATACCGCTATAGAAAAGTTTATTCCAGACAGGTGTACTGCTCGTTGTCGTAGAATATCTTTCGATCACGACATCATCCTGGCTCGTATTAACAATACCACCAACCGCATAGATTCCGGTTGAGGTGTCCAAAGTCAGTCTGGAGAAACTCCTATCGGTCGCCCCTGTGCTGCCAACTAAACTCCCACTCGAATTATACCACGCGAGAGGTCTGGAGCTTCCCGCTAAATTATAACCAGCGACATAAATTGTGTTGCTTCGTACAGCAACGTCATTGGCACCTGAGCCCACATTAACGGACCATGCTTCTGTACCATTGGAAATATTGAACTTTTTGAGGGTACCGCCGGAAAAGGAATCAGTGCTTGCCATATAAACATTCCCCGATCCGTCGACCGCAACCTTGCCGCCGCTCGCAACATCCGCTCGGCTATTCGCAACTCTCGTCGCCCATAAGTAATCACTGTTTGAACCAGTTACATTATACTTTGCAACAAAGGCATCACCGGAGGCATCATTCATAGTTAGATAGTTATCAATTCCGGTTGCTGGGTTGAAATCGACAGCTATTATTGAACCATTGTTGCTGGTAAAATATCCTGAAACATAGAGGAAAAGATTATTTGACCCATCCTTGTAAAGGGCGGCGCCGGTCGCATTGCAGTTCCCATTTGCGGCGCCAATTTTATTCACCCATGAAAGCGCGCCGGTATTGATATACTTAGCGATAAAGATATCCCCGGATGGGCTGAACGAAGTCAAAGAAATTCCACCAAAATTTACAGTGCCGCCAAAACGTCCGACAACGTAGGTGTTTCCGGTAGCATCAACAACCACATCATTTCCAGTGGAATTATTTACTCCATTGCCCAAGATCTGCTTGTGCCACAAGTATTCCTGGCCAAAGGAAATTGTACTGATACACATTGAAGCAATCAAAATTACAATCCAGATCTGGCGACCTGCAAAATGAAACGCAACAAAAGGGCACACCGAGTGCACGAAGTTCGAATAGTTTTTTTTCATACATAAAACGGGTTTATTGTTATTGAAATAAACCTCCCAAGAATTTTCAAAAAGAGCTAATGATGTTTGAGTTAATGACTTAACAGAAACTTAACGGTCACTCCAGCAGCTGCATGCTAAAGCAATGCTATCTTAGTTGTAGGTTACGACTAGTTGTATGCGTCTTTTGTTCGTTGTTTTTTCTTTCCTTGTGCCCCATGTCATTTTTCCGCAACGGCAAAATATTTGGTATTTCGGAGATGATATCGGTCTTGATTTCAATTACGGACAGCCCCACCTGCTTATTGATGGAAGGATTCATAGTGACGGCAGCGACAGCGAATCAGCTGCAGTAATTTCAGACAAAACAGGACAACTATTATTCTATACTGACGGTGTGTCTGTCTGGAACAGAGACCACGTTGTTATGCCGAATGGAGACCAGTTATGGGGAGCTAAAACAACCACACAAACCATTATTATCCCAAAACCGGGAAGCGATAAACTATACTATATCTTTACAGCTTCTCCCCAGGGAGATGATAGTTACTTTCCTGATGAAAGAAAAGGCTTTAGATATTCCGTTGTTGATATCTCGCTGGACAGCGGCTATGGAGATGTTGTTGAGAAAAACCTTCTTTTAGAAAAATCAACTACGGAAAAAATTTCAGCCACGCATCACGCTAACAACAGAGACGTGTGGGTAGTGATGCACGAATGGAATAATAATACATTTCGCTCGTTTCTAGTCACGAGTGAAGGGATCAGCAAAGAAAATGTTTCGAGTGATGTGGGAAGTATCCATGGTTCTGCCGACGGCGGCGCAAATGACGGCAGAAATGCCATTGGTCAAATGAAGATTTCGCCAAACGGGGAGAAATTGGCGTTGGCTATTTATGAGAGTTCCATGCTGGAGATTTTTAATTTTGATAGTGCGACTGGAAAACTATCTAACGCCTATTCCTTCAAGAACCCATCAGGAGAGAATGGCTCTATCCTTTATGGTGTCGAATTTTCACCCAATAGTAAATTACTTTATGTCAGTGATGCTTTAAGGTTTGTTTATCAAATTGATCTGAGCCAAAGCACACCAAAACTGGCGGCCCGTCTTGGATCTGGCGCTGTGTTAAATGACCAACCAGGCGCATTACAATTAGCTCCCAATGGGAAGATATATGTCGCACGGTACCTTCGTTCTTTTATTGGAGCTATTACTCAACCTGATTTATCTGGCGATGCTTGTGAATACAATAGTGAAGAAATAGAACTGCCTGTTGAGGATACTGCATATTACTGCAATTTAGGTCTTCCAAATTTCATTTCGACTTATTTTCTTGATGAGGAGTTATATCCGCCGAAACCTTTCTTCGAAATGCCCAATGTCTTTACACCAAATGGAGATGGCATAAATGAAATGTTCATTCCAACAAGATCATTTAACGTTAAAAGTGCAGAGGTAACGATTTATAATCGATGGGGCGAAGCAGTATATCATGCCTCGAATCTCGAACCTGGATGGGACGGATCAAAAAATAGTCCTGGTGTGTATTTTTGGTGTGTTCATTATGAGGGTATCAACAGGCGGAAATATGTCAAAAAGGGATTGATTAACCTGGTGTTGTAAAGCTACTTTCAGTTCCTTCAATAAAAGTACGACCTGTTTAAGTAGGCTAACCCGAACTTCGACCTTGTTCTTTTGCCTGCAAATAAAAAAGCCACTCACAGTTTTTTGTAAGTGGCTGATTATCAAGTGGGAGCTGAGGGGTTCGAACCCCCGACCCTCTGCTTGTAAGGCAGATGCTCTGAACCAGCTGAGCTAAGCTCCCGATAAATTGGACTGCAAAACTATAACAGATTTCGGTTTGTGCAAAAAAAAGTTGCCGGCATCCGTTCTTATAATCTTGGAACCATATCCGGGAGGAAGAAGCCCGAATGGTAAAAAGACCTTCGCGAAACCCCCCGAACGACACGCTCCTGAAATATAGGGTGTCGCCAGAGACGTCAGGTCCGGTTTTAAAACCTGTTTCCCGCCGATGCACAAACAACCCGCGCAAAATATAAATGCGCCGCGCCAGGCTATAATTACGCTGGATTTTATAAATTGAGGGAAGTGAGCCCATCTGCCTGACACCTTAGTGCCAGAGAGATGGGCTTTTTGTATTCACCCCTTCGGCAATTGAAGACACAATTATTGTTCGTTATCATAACCGTAAATCCAATTCATCATGGCAAAGAAAAATCCCAGGAAAAAACGAGTCCTGAACATCGTTCCCTCCAGAAAAACAGAAGACGACTGGACCTTTAATACGGCCGAAACTTCGAATGTCCTCCGGGTGACGCGGCTTCCACCCTCGGTCGACTTGCGCGCTTCCTGGTGGAAGATCGGCGATCAGGGTCAAACCGGATCTTGTGTGGGCTGGTCGTGCGCCGACTCGCTGCTGCGCTGGCATTTTGTAAATAACGGCCTCCCGAAAACAGATAAACTTTCCGTGCGCTTTATCTGGATGGCATCAAAGGAAATGGATGAATTTGCGACACGCCCCACTACTTTTCTCGAGGAGGCTGGTACATCACTCAAAAGTGCGCTGGATATCGCCAGGAAATACGGTTGCGTACTGGAACCGGACCTGCCTTTTAATTCGACAGCATTAAGTCCGGATAAGGAGAATACATTCTACTCAAAGGCCTCGCAGTTCAAGATCAGGGCCTATTACAATCTTCACATTGGCGACCGGCTCATGCAATGGAAGAACTGGCTCGCCAACAACGGCCCCGTCTTTACAGCGCTTTCCGTAGACGATGAATGGTACAACGCACCCGGTGGTGTACTCAAAAAATACAAGGCTCCCGGTTACGGCGGTCACGCAGTGGCTATTGTCGGATACACCAAAGACCATTTCATCGTTCGAAACAGCTGGGGTACAGGTTGGGGAGACCAGGGCTTTGCTTATGCATCCTATGCTTATGCTAAAGCCGCCTTTATGGAATCGTATGGAGTGGCTTTGTTTTGACAAATCTGATTTACGATTTTGGGATTTACGATTTGATTCCGGTTAATCGTCAATCTAACATTGTACATTTTTTTGGCTGATCTACGATTTACGATTTACGATTTACGATTTTGCGATTTTGCGATTTACGATTGGATTCCGGTTAATCGTCAATCTAAATTGTACATTTTTTTAGGATTTAATTCCCTTTCTTTGAAAGTAATGCAGCTGTCCATCGACGAGTTTTTGAACCTTCGTTCCCGCCTACCTGTTGTCGACGTCCGGTCTCAGGGTGAATTCGCGGATGGACACATCCCCGGCGCAACGAATATTCCCATTCTCAACAACGAGGAGCGTATTGAGGTCGGTACAACGTACAAACACAAGGGTCAGAAAGAAGCCATACGCGCCGGGTTCAGGCTTGTTGGTCCGCGACTGCCGGAGATCATCGACGCTGCAGATCGAACAGGAAATGAATTGCTGGTACACTGCTGGCGGGGAGGTATGCGCTCCAGTAACTTCTGCCAGTTTGTTTCCATGGCGGGATTAAAAACACACCAGCTTGCAGGCGGTTATAAAGCGTATCGCGCAAAGGCTATAGCATCGTTCAGCATGCCCCTGAAACTGATGATTATCGGGGGATGTACCGGAAGCGGTAAGAGCGAAATTCTGCGTTCCTTAAAAAGTAATGGCGAACAGATTATCGACCTGGAGCAGCTCGCATCTCACAAAGGATCGGTGTTCGGAGGACTCAAGATGCCTCCGCAGCCGACAACGGAACAATTCCAGAATATGTTGTTTGAGGAGATCCTTTTACTGGACCCCGAACGACGAATCTGGATCGAAGATGAATCGTTTGCCGTGGGAAATATTTTTCTTCCGGAGATATTCTGGAAAACCATGACGATAAGTCCCATGGTTGAGATTGAGGTGGACAGGGAGGCACGTATCCGCCGGCTGACATCCGAATATGGAGGGTCAGATCGTGTTCAATTTTTAGAGGCTATGACCCGCGTAACAAAAAAAATCGGAGGACAACATTTTAATACGGCAAAAACAAAACTTGAACAAGACGATTTCCCCGGGGTTATTGAAATATTATTGACCTATTACGATAAAGCGTACCTGAATGGACTGGCAAGAAACAAGGCACGTATCATAAAGAACTTTTCCTGGGATGGCGTTCATTCGGGGGAGATCACGGAAGCGTTGCGCTGCATTTGATTTACATTACCTTTGTTCAGATGGAAACTTCAGCCGAAATAAAATTAACACAATACAGTCACGGAGCGGGATGCGGATGCAAGATCTCGCCTGCGGTGCTCGATACGATCCTTCACTCATCAATACCTCAACCCCTGTTTCCGTCGTTGCTGGTCGGGAATGCATCAAAAGACGATGCCGCCGTTTTCGATCTCGGAGATGGTACGTGCATTGTCAGTACAACGGACTTTTTTATGCCTATTGTGGACGACCCCGCGCTGTTCGGAGCGATCGCGTCGGTCAATGCCATCAGCGATGTGTATGCCATGGGTGGTGAGCCAATCATGGCGATCGCCATTTTAGGATGGCCCGTAAATAAAATCCCGGCGCATATCGCAAAGGGTGTGCTGGAAGGAAGCCGCGACGTTTGTCACCAAGCTCATATCCCCCTGGCTGGTGGTCATAGTATCGATTGCCCGGAACCCGTTTTTGGACTGGCGGTTACCGGGAAAATCAAAAAGGAGAATCTGAAGCAGAACAACACCGCCCGCCCCGATTCACTTTTATACCTTACCAAATCTCTGGGTATCGGTATTATTACAACAGCACAAAAGAAGGGTATCGTACAGGAGGCCCATTTTCAGGAGGCTGTCAACAGCATGTTAACCCTTAACTGGCTTGGCGCTGAAATCGGAAAACTCGGATATGTCAGCGCGATGACGGATGTAACGGGTTTTGGTTTACTGGGACATCTGTGGGAAGTGTGCGAAGGCAGTGGATTAAACGCGGAGATCGAGTTCAGCAAGATCCCGAAGTTCGATTTTCTGGATGAATATATTCAGCAAAAATGTATTCCCGGCGGGACCGTAAGAAATTGGGAAAGTTATGGTTCAAACATCGGTTCAATTACGGAAGCACAAAAGGCCATATTGGCGGATCCGCAAACGAGTGGCGGCCTATTGATCGTTGTCGATGCATCGAACCAGCGCGAGTTTGAGAAAACAATGCTTGCTCATGGGTACAATCTTTCACCATTTGGGAAATTAAGTGCACGAATGCCTGCCCGCATAGACGTGTTATCGTGACTCAACTTTTACTTGTCGTTGTAAATCACAATACCGGCGGGTAGTGTACATAATTATTCGTAATTTGGCTTCTCTGGAATATTTCATGCTTACGCTGTGATCACAGCGTGAACCGAATCTGGCGTACGGCGGTTTCATTTCGCCACTTATAACGGGATAAGTCTCCTGGCAACTATTGTCTTGGAAGCAGACCCGGCTTTAATGAATTTTGATTTTTTCACCTGACCCTGTAAAAATGAAAAAGAACGGGAGATTGATCGTTGTTTCGAATCGTTTACCATTCCAGCTAATAGAGCGTCACAATAAGATCAGTTTGAAAGAAAGCGATGGCGGTTTAGTTAGTGCGTTAAAAAGTTTTTTTGAAAGAGGCGACGACCACAACCCGTTTTACGAAAAGTGGTGGATCGGGTCAGCCGATTTTCCCGAAAAAAGATGGAAAAAGTTTAACGCTGCAGATGAAAATAAACAGGCGTTCAAAATCAATCCGATATTCGTCGATGCAAAATTGTACAACCGCTATTACAATGGATTTTGTAACGCGACTATTTGGCCTCTTTTTCATTATTTCCCTTCTTTTGTAGAGTTCGATGAAGAAAATTTCCGCAGTTACGAAGCAGTCAACCAACAATTTGCCGATCATCTCACAACTTTTCTGAAACCCGGTGATGTGTTATGGATTCACGATTATCAGTTATTCCTGCTTCCCGGAATGATCCGCGAAAAAATTCCGGACGCTACAATCGGATTCTTTCTTCATATTCCCTTTCCAACCTTTGAGATCTTCCGGCTGTTACACCGTTCATGGAAGGAAAAAATAATACACGGCTTGTTGGGCGCCGACCTTATCGGCTTTCATACGCACGAGTATGTTCAGCATTTTCTTAAAACGATCCGGATGGTTGCGGGGATCGACCATCAATACCGCTCCCTGTTTTCAGGAAATCGCATCATCAAGGCCGATTTGTTTCCCATTGGGATCGACTTTGATAAATTTCATCAGGCTGCGCAACTGGAAGATGTTGCCGATCAACGCAGCGCTATCCGGAAAAACTTCGGAGAGCGGAAAATAATCTTTTCTGTTGACCGCCTGGATTATACGAAGGGTGTCACCCACCGCCTTGCGGGATTTGAAAGATTTCTGGAGCAACACCCCGAATGGAGAGAACTCGTCGTATTTGTCCTGGTTGTCGTACCATCCCGCCAGATCATATCGAAGTACAATGAGAGGAGAAAATTGATCGAGGAGCAGGTTGGGCGGATCAACGGTAAATATTCCAGTCTGCAATGGCAACCTGTTATTTACCGCTATAATCATTTGTCCTTTCCCGAGTTGTGTGCCTTATACCAGTCCGCCGATGTCGGTCTGATCACACCGTTGCGCGACGGCATGAACCTCGTGGCGAAGGAATACGTCGCGAGCAGAACGGGACAGCACGGTGTTTTGGTCCTGAGCGAACTGGCCGGCGCCGCAAGCGAGATGGGCGAGGCACTGTTGGTAAACCCTATGGATAAGGATGAAACCGCGCAGGCGATCCATACAGCGCTTAACATGCCCCTGGAATTGCAGCAACGAAAGATGATGCTGTTGCAAAAAAGACTCAAGGAGTATTCCGTTGTGGATTGGGTTCAGGATTTTTTGAGACAATTGGACGAAACAAAAACGCAGCAGGAGTTGCAGGAAACCAAATACCTCACCGGCCCCATCCGTCAGAAACTGGTAAGCGAATTTCAATCGGCGTCGCTCAGGCACCTGCTCCTCGACTATGACGGTACGTTAGTCCCTTTCGCAAAGCATCCGGGCGAGGCGAAGCCGGACAAGGACCTGTTGCAGCTATTATCCGTTCTGGCGGCGGATTCCAAAACCGACCTGACCATTATAAGTGGTCGTTCTGTGGCGGCACTGCAGGATTGGTTCGATCAAATGCGAATAAACATTGTTGCCGAACACGGAGCATCTATACGCAATGTGGAAGGAATATGGAGCACGGAATATGAAGACGATATGGGCTGGAAGCAACTGATCCGGCCCACGCTGGAGTTATTTACCCAGCGCAGCCCGGGGTCATTCGTCGAGGAAAAACGGTATACGCTGGCATGGCATTACCGTAATGTCGATACTGATCTGGGATTTGGACGTTCAAGAGAGTTGCTGGACAGCCTTTATCACCTTGTCCGGAACGTACAACTTCAGGTAATCGATGGTAATAAGGTTATCGAAGTACGGATCGCGGGCATCGACAAAGGCGTTGCCGCCCGTAAAGTCATCCAGGAAAAACCATATGATTTTATACTTGCGTTTGGCGACGATAAAACCGACGAGGATATGTTCAAAGCCCTTGAAAACAAAGCGGCGACGATCAAGGTGGGGAGCGGGCATACGTTCGCGCAGTATACCATTTCTTCGCAGCAGGAAGTACTTCAATTCTTAAACACACTGGCAACGGCATGAGTATACACCGTTACAACATGGGTATCGTAGGTAATTGTTCTTACCTCGCCTATATCGACACACAGGCGCACGTAAAATGGATGTGCCTTCCAAGATTCGACAGCTCCTTCGTATTTGGTTCCCTGCTGGATCCGCACAAGGGTGGCGAATTTTCGGTTGTTCCGGACACCACTTTCACAAGCCACCAATATTACATGGATAGCACGAACGTCCTGTGCACGGAGTTTCAAACACCGGACGGGAAATTCCGGGTAATCGATTGTGCTCCCCGTTTTAGCCAGCATGAACGCTACTACAAGCCGTTGATGCTGGTTCGAAAGGTCGAGTTGATCGAAGGGAACCCGGTTATAAAGGTGACCTGCAAGCCGGTGGGCGACTATGGAGAAATGTCACCGGAAATACTGTTCGGCAGTAACCACCTCCGGTTTTTGAACTTCGATATGCAGGCCAGGCTGACGACGGATATTTCGCTCAATTATGTGATCGAGCAACAACCGTTCGTGCTCGATCAAAACCGTTACCTCGTCTTCACCTATGGCGAACCTCTTGAGGCTCCATTAAAAGCTACAGCAGAAGACTTTATCAATAAGACGGTACGTTACTGGCAGGGATGGGTCAAAGGAACTTATGTTCCGGATATGTATCAGGAGAGTGTTATTCGTTCCGCTCTCGTACTGAAGTTGCATCAATACGAGGACACAGGAGGGATTATTGCCTCCGGCACAACCAGTTTGCCCGAACACCACGGAAGTTCCAGGACATGGGATTATCGCTATTGCTGGTTCCGGGATTCCTATTACACGTTAAAAGCCTTTAATGAAATGGGGCATTTTGACGAACTGGAACGATACTTTGAATACATACAGAATATCCTGATGAGGGATTCTGAAAGAATGCAACCGTTGTACACAATTACCGGCCGGAAGGATATCGAGGAGATCCACCTTCCGCTGGAAGGTTATTTGGGGAACCAGCCGGTTAGGGTTGGAAACAAGGCCTATGAACAGACTCAAAACGATGTGTATGGGCAGGTACTCGTAGGGTTGCTTCCGCTTTTTATTGATAAACGTCTCGGGTTTTCAAAGAAGCGTTCCTACAAACCGCTGGTCGATCGTTTACTCCGTTGGATTGAAAAAACAATGGATGAAACGGACGCCGGACTATGGGAATTCCGCAATGTAAAACAGGTACACACATACACCTTGCTTTTTCATTGGGCCGGTAGCAAAGCGGCGATGAAGATCGGCACATTGATGCAAGACAACGAACTGTACCATTACGCTTCCAGGCTTAGCAAGATGGCATCCGAACGTATTGAAAAGTGCTACGATCCCGAGTCCGGCGTTTACATGCAGGCGCTGGGTTCAAAACACCTCGATGCGAGCACCCTGAAGCTGATCACCATGAATTACCTCGATCCGAATTCGGCAAAGGCGAAACAGCACCTGATCGAACTTGAAAAATTATTGCGGACCGAGCAAGGCCTGTTTTATCGTTATGTTCACCAGGATGATTTCGGGAAACCCGAAGCGACCTTCCTGGTTTGCGCGTTTTGGTACGTCGATGCGCTGGCCTGCGTGGGACGGGTTGACGACGCGATTAAAACATTAAACGGAATTTTGCCGTACGCCAACCATCTCGGTATCTTTAGTGAAGACGTTGGTCTCGACGGATCGCAGTGGGGAAACTACCCGCAGACCTACAGCCATGTCGGATTGATCAATGCTGTTTTCAGGATTTCGAAAAAGCTGGATATTCCGAACTTCAAATAGTCCTGACGTCAGAACCCGGAAATCATTCGCGTATGAAAAAGATCATTTTATCCCTGCTCGTCCTGACGGGCTTCGTGGTGAACGGCTATTCTCAAGCGAAGGATAGTCTTTACCTCGTCACTTACACAACCGGATCGTTGTGGAACTTCGAAAAGCAGCCTCATGAGCAACCTTATTTTAAAGAACACGGTGCGCGCCTGGGGCAACTTCGAAAAGATGGAATCATCAGGTTCGGCGCGCGGTCAGGCGAAAAAGGAATTATCGTTATTGAAGCATCATCACTTACAGCGGCCCGTGAAATAGTGCGTAATGACGTTGCGGTAGCCAATAGATTGTTCGAGGCCGACGTCCAGCGTTTGAATATTTTTTATAGCGGATGCCTTGAAACGACAAAGTGATTCTTTTAGTCCCGTAAACAAGGTGATTGATTGCAAATGTTATTTCCAGCCAACCCCGAAAAGTTGTGGCCTGTGTAAATTCGACTTCTGTTGAAAAATAAATTCCTTCATTGCACGAAACATCAGTTCTATGTGGAAGACCTGGATCATCACCGCTTGGAGAAATTTCCGTAAACATAAATTTTTTGCCCTTATCAACGTGGCGGGTTTGTCGCTTGGTATTGCAGGTTTGGTTGCGATTTTACTTTATGTGCTGGACGAATTGAAATATGACCGCTTCCACGCGAACGCAGACCGGATCTACCAGATCAATGTAAAAACCCGTTATGACGGTTCCGAAACAAAGTATTCAACGACGTCTGCCCCGCTGGCTGCAGCTATCCGGTCGGATGTCCCCGAAGTGGAAGAAGTGGCCAGGTTGTTCGGACGGGAAGCTACCATTCAGCTGATGGACGCTGACAGCGCGTTGGTAGCGGACAAAAAATTCCGCGAAAGCAATTTTTACCTGGCGGATCCGCAGATATTGAATATATTTTCCTTCCGGTTCCTCAAGGGTAACCGCACTACCGCGCTGACAACTCCGAACCAGGTCATCCTGACTGAGCGTATTGCCCTTAAATATTTCGGATCGCTGGACGCCGCATTAGGCAAACAGATCATGTTTGAAGGAACCATTCCACTCGAAGTTTCTGCCGTGGTAGAAAACTACCCGGACCAGTCCACCACACCAATTGAGCTGCTGGGACATTTTGAAAATTATTATACACTTGAGATACCCGAGGTAAGGGATTTTCTAATACGCGACTGGTTATACAATCCGGTTTCCACTTATGCCCTGCTCCCTGCCGAAACTTCCGTGAAGGAAGTTGTGCCGAAAATCCAGGCACTGAATGAACGATATGCGGATGACAGGGTCCGCGAACATGTGGTATATGAGTTACAGCCGCTTACCGATATTCACCTTTACTCTGATTTTACATTCTCAAACGACCGGAATGGAATACGTTACGTGTATATGTTTTCATTTGTAGGGTTGCTCATTCTGCTTATCGCATGCATCAATTTTATAAACCTCGCGACGGTGCACTCCCTTAGAAGGGCAAAAGAAATCGGGATAAGAAAAGTCATCGGAGCGTTGAAAGGAAGCCTTACCCTTCAGTTTTTATTGGAATCGATGATGCTTGTTTTTGTCTCCTTTATCGTTGCGCTGGCCATTATTTACGGTTTGTTACCAGCTATCAATGAAATGACAGGTAAGAATTTTTCACCTGAACTCCTCGCAGCGCCGCAAATCGCCATCATCCTCTTTGTCATATTCCTTGGTACGGTGTTAGGTGCGGGCCTTTATCCTGCATTTTTTATCTCGAAAGTTAACCCCGTTGCCGCACTGAAAGGAGCATCGGACTCGTCATCAGGAAGAAGTTACATGATCAGGCGTGTGCTTGTACTGATTCAATTCACGGCCTCGATAATCCTTATCATTTTTACGGTTGTAATCTTCCGGCAGATCAGTTTTATGGAAGAAAAACCGCTCGGATTTCAAAAAGATTTTATGCTAACCATCCCGTTGTTCAGCAATAATCCGAATTCAATTCTGGGTGGAGGGATCGGGGCGGAGCTTCGCGGAAGGATGAATAGTTTTGAAACCGAGCTGTTGAAAAATTCGGCCGTTGAAGCGGTTTCCGTTTCGTCCGGGTTGCCGGGCACCGGTGCTGTGAATGCGCTGGTAGTTACCGACGACATCCGGGAAAACGACAACGTATTTATTTCCACGATAAGTGTGGACTATGATTTTATCGAAACGTATCAGATGCAGCTGATCGCCGGACGGGGATTCAGCCGCGAAGCTGGGACGGATCACCTGGAGGCTCTCGTCGCAAACGAGCAGGCTATTAAAAGACTGGGATGGAATGATCCCGGCAAAGCGCTTGGGCAACACGTGGAGGTTGTGGGAAAAAAAGCGGTCATTATCGGTGTAATTAAAGACTATCATTTTGAAGGTCTGCAGCAACCGCTGAGACCGCTGCTGATGGAAGTGGATGTCAGCAAGTTTAATACGTTTTCGTTACGCCTGAACAGCATGCAAGTGCAATCATCGATCGCGCATGTGAAAAAGCAATGGGATAGTTTCTTTCCGGAAAAGGTTTTTGAATATGAATTTCTGGACGATCAGTTACGACGGGGTTATGACCGTAACCGGCGATTTGGCGATTTGATGAAGCTGCTCTCGGGTATGGCGATTTTTATTTCTTCACTGGGCCTTTTCGGACTTGCGGCCTACATCGGATACCAGAAGCAAAAAGAGGCGGGTATCAGAAAAGTACTAGGGGCGAGTACAGGCCAGGTGTTTTATGCACTGTCGCGTGAGTTTATCAAAGTTATGGCTGTTTCTTCGCTTCTCTCCATACCCCTCGGGTACTACTTCGCCAGCCACTGGCTAAACGATTTTGCCTATCGTGTCGGAGTCGGATGGATACCGTTCATCATTTCCATTGGATGCACTGCTTTGATTGTCTTTTTGACAACGGTCTATCAAACCTTTAAAACGGCATCCGTAAATCCGGTTCAGACTATCCGGAATGATTAACCCGGACCTGCCTTTGTCATTGCCGTTTCCGTAATTACAGTTGCTAATGATGCATGAATACATGAATTTGTGTCATCAGCAACTCTGGTATGGACAGAAGAGATTTTATCAAAACGAGCGGCCTGGCGGTTACCGCCCTGAGCCTACAGGGTTCGGACGCATTTGGAGCATTGAAAAAAAACAAACTACCGCAGTGGAGAGGTTTTAACCTTCTCGACTTTTTTTCACCGGACCCGGCAAATGCGAGACCAGCCACAACAGAAGATCACTTTCGCTGGATGCGGGACTGGGGTTTTAACTTTGTCCGAATTCCAATGGCCTATCCCAGTTACCTGGATTTCGATCGGAGCAGGAATATAACTCCCGGGGAAGTTTATCAGGTTAAGGAGTCTGCCGTCGATAATATCGATAAGGTTGTGATGCTGGCACACAAGTATGGTATGCATGTAAGCCTGAACCTCCACCGCGCACCGGGCTACTGCGTGAATGCCGGCTTCCACGAGCCCTATAACCTGTGGACCGACCAGGCTGCGCTGGATGCATTTTGTTTTCACTGGAACATGTGGGCCAGGCGTTATAAAGGGGTGTCAAAGAAGAAGATCAGCTTTGATCTTGTCAACGAACCCAGCATGAGAGAGGATATGAACGATCAGCATTCCAAAAGGAGTTCCGTACCCGGTGAAGCGTACCGCAGGGTGGCACAAGCAGCAGCTGAGGCGATACGCAAGGAGAACCCTGACCGTATTATCATCGCTGATGGCAATGACGTGGGGAATACCGTCATACCGGAGATCGTCGATCTGAACATTGCGCAAAGTTGTCGTGGATACACGCCTGGTATTATTTCTCATTACAAAGCTCCGTGGGCGAATAAAGACCCCGATAGTTTGCCCGAACCGAAATGGCCTGGTCAGGTTGGAGACCGTTACTTAAGCCGGACTATCCTGGAGGATTATTATAAACCCTGGATCGCATTGGCTCAGCAGGGTGTTGGAGTTCACTGCGGCGAATGCGGGTGCTGGAATAAAACGCCGCACCCGGTCTTTCTGGCTTGGTTTGAAGACATGCTCGATATTCTGGATAATAATCGGATAGGATATGCGTTGTGGGAATTTCAGGGGGACTTCGGGTTGTTGAACTCGCGGCGCACCGATGTTGCCTACGAAGACTGGCACGGACAAAAGCTGGACAGGAAACTGCTTACCCTCTTGCAGAAGTACTGAGCCAGGTTCAGGAATAACCCTCTGCCACGATCATCCTCGTGACTGCAGCTTCCTGCCGTATAGCTTTCGCAGGTGCATAACCTGGAGAAGACCACCACGCTTTTGCTTTTTCCAGGGAAGGAAACTCCAGCACGACAATCCGTCCCGGTTCCCAATTTCCCTCCAGCGTTTCCGTGTGACCGCCGCGAACAATGAATTTCCCTCGTAGGGTTCCAGCGAAGCAAGTGTCAGCTTGCGGTAGTCATCGTATCGTGCGGGATCTGTGATCGTGACATCGACAATAATATAAGCTTTCATGGGTTTAATAGTCAAACGTGAACGATAGGTCAAATGCGCTAATAAGGTGATGGACTGACACTCGTCCATCCGCCATCAATAACAAGGGTTTGCCCTGTAATATGACCTGCCTGTGGCGACACCAGGAACAACGCTGCATGTGCTATATCTTTTGTCGTGGCTGGGTTGCCGATAGGCGTAATTCTCGACCATACCTTTTCGTAGTCGGGATCGGCGATCGTACGTTCTGTTATGGTAGCGCCGGGCGCTATGGCATTTACCGTAACATGAAACGGCGACAATTCGACGACCAGCGTTTTGGCTAACATCTCAAGTGCCGCCTTGCTCATGCCATAAGCAGCGAGATTTTTGTGAGCCTGGTGGCCGGTAACGGAAGACATAAACAAAATCCGGCCCGCTGAACCCTGATCTTTCATTTGCCGCGCCGCCGCCTGCGCCAGGAAAAAACTGCCGCTGAGATTGACCTTCATCACGCGGTTGAAATCGTCGGGTTTGTAATCGAAAAATTCCCCGAACAGCGTGATACCCGCATTGGCAATCGCAATGTCGAGCTTGCCAAATTGTTTGACTGCTTCGTTCACCATTTCCTCAATGAATGATACATCCGAAACATCACCCGCAAAGGCGATGCACCTGCCATGCTCTTTTTGGATAAGGCGGGCTGCATCCTCGGCGAGTGATTTTTCAATATCATTCAACAAGACACTGGCCCCCTGTCGCGCAAGTTGCCTGCAGATTTCGAGTCCTATACCTTGTCCGGCTCCCGTGACAATGGCAACCTGATTCTGGAAATCCTTCATACATTATCCATTCATAAACTGACCTTCAATATCCTGACCGGGTAGGAGCCGGGGAGATTTACACTCCGGCACCCTTGTCCACAATCAATGAGAATCCCTGGAAACTTCACTGCCGGATCCGCCCTTCAAATAATCCATGTCTGCACCAAGGTGTGCCTGCTCGACGTGCTGTTGATAGAGGCTCACGTATCCACGATCGTATTTTTTGTGTAAAGGTTTCCAGTTTTTCTTCCTTTTAAGCAGTTCTTCTTCCGGCACCTCGAGGATCAGCGACCGCTTCGAAACGTCCAGGCTTATGGTATCACCCGTTTGAACAACGGCGAAGTTGCCGCCGAGTGCCGCCTCGGGAGAAGCGTGCAGGATAACCGTACCGAACCCCGTGCCACTCATCCGCCCATCGGAGATCCTCACCATGTCGTGGATACCCTTTGCCAATAGCCTTTTCGGTAGAGCCATGTTACCAACTTCCGGCATTCCGGGATATCCGATAGGTCCAACATTTTTCAGGATAAGAATGTTGGTTTCGTCTATGTCCAGGTCGGGGCTGTCAATCCTTTTTTTATAATCGTCGATATCTTCGAAGACCACCGCTTTCCCGGTATGTTTCATGAGTGCCGGGCTTGCCGCTGACGGTTTGATCACGGCGCCGTTTTCACAGAGATTTCCTTTAAGGATCGCCACACCGGACAACGGGTTAAAGGGTTCATCGGCAGTCGCTATGATTTCACGGTTAAAACACTCGGCCGTATCGTAGTTCTCCTTCATCGTTTTTCCGTTGACGGTAATACAATTGCCGTGAAGGAAACGATCGATTTCTTTCATCACCGCCGGAAGACCGCCGGCATAATACAGGTCTTCCATAAAATATTTACCCGATGGCTGGATGTTGGCGACGAATGGAACGTTTGCCGATAACCGGTCGAAGTCGTGCAGCGTAAGAGGTATCCCTATCCGTCCGGCTATAGCAAGCAGGTGGATAATAAAATTGGTGGACCCTCCGATAGCAGCATTCGTGACGATGGCATTTTCAAATGCTTCTTTTGTCAGGATATCGGACATACGGAGATTTTCTTTCACCATTTCAACGATACGTATACCCGACATTTGTGCCAGCACTTTTCTCCTGGAGTCGGCGGCAGGAATAGCCGCATTACCCGGAAGCGACAGCCCGAGCGATTCAACCATGCTGGCCATCGTCGATGCAGTTCCCATTACAGCGCAATGGCCCCTGCTTCTGGACATACACGCCTCGGATACTGTAAGCTCCTCTTCCGACATCTCCCCTGACCGGACGGCATCATTGAATCTCCAGATATCGCTCGTCCCGATATCACGGCCCCGGTATTTGCCCGTTAACATAGGACCTCCGGAAACAACCAGCGTCGGAATGTTGACACTGCAGGCACCCATCACCAGTGAAGGAGTTGTCTTGTCACAACCACACATGAGCACGACGCCATCGACAGGATTCGCCCGGATCGATTCCTCCACATCCATACTGGCGAGGTTTCGGTATAACATAGCGGTCGGCTTGATCAGGGTTTCACCCAACGACATCACGGGAAACTCTACTGGAAATCCACCGGCTTCCGAGATTCCCCGCTTGATGGATTCGGCTAATTCCCGGAAATGCGCGTTACAGGGTGTTAATTCCGACCATGTATTACAAATCCCGATGACGGGTTTGCCGCGGAATTCGTAATCGGGTATGCCCTGATTCTTCATCCATGCGCGATAAATAAATCCATCCTTGCCTGTTTTACCGAACCAACCCTGGCTGCGAAGTTTGTCTTTCATGTAGTATTGATTATTGATTAATTATCTGGTTGTTCACTCGTTAAATGATGGTCTCAACAGGCTATTCAGGCCCCGTAGAGAATGACAAACCTGATTCATCCGGAGCCAGGTTTACATATAAATATGGCTAAAAATTCCGAAGAGTTTGTTCCATCATGTTCATTGTTATAAGGGCTTCGTCCAGCGAACAGGGATTGGGGCCATTACCCTGAAAAAATTTCACCACTTCCGCAATCATCGGCTGCTGGATATTTTCAGGGAACATAAACTCTTCCTGGGTAACCGAACCGTTGCGGGATATCTCTAGTTTCGCCTTGACAAAGCTTGTGAAAAATGAGAACTCAACGAATCCGTCGTCGCCAATTATCTTACACGTGTCCTGGCGCGCGTGGGCGGGGGCATTGAACGACCAAAGCCCTTGCAGGACAACATCACCGGCAAACACCGCCGTGAGACTGGTGATATCGGGCGCGTTGTATTTTTTTCCCTGGTTAACGGAATGTCCGGCAATGGAAGTGGGCTGACCAAAGATCCAGTATAAAATATCGAGCTGATGTGGCGCGAGATCGTAAAATAAACCGCCACCGGACAACGAAGGATCTATCCTCCAGTTTTCCACGGAATTAGTATCCGCCTTGGGAGTCTGAAACAGGTTCAGGATGACAAGCCTGATCTTTCCGATCGCGCCCTGGTCTACCAGTGTCTTTACGCGCCTGAAGAGATCCAGGCCGCGCCTGTAATGGGCGACGGTGGCGGGAACACCGTATTCCGCCGATGCGGCAATCATGTTTTCACAGGCCTTCGTACTGACCGCAACAGGCTTCTCGATGTAAACAGGCTTTCCTGCTTTCATCGCCTCTATAGCATATTGTTCGTGCGAACCAGGCGGAGTCGCGATATAGATCGCATTGACCGCGGGATCATGAATGAGTTCCGTTGCGTCCGCGTAGAATCGGCTTACCTGGTGACGCCTGGCAAAGTCTTCAGCTTTCTCCTTGTCCCGGCGCATTACAGCGTTTAGCGAAGAACCAGCTACTTTTGAAAATGCCGGTCCGCTTTTTACTTCACAAACATCGCCACATCCAATTATTCCCCAGTGGACCGGACCTTCGATAAATTGCATATACTGAATTTAAAGAAATAAATTTTAAAAGACTGAAATTAACAAATGACTACATCATGGCCGATACAAATTATTCGGTTTTTCTTTTAACTCAACGGGTTTACCTTTATTATTTCCTGGCAAATTTGATTATAATCGTCAGCAAACACTGTTAACCTTTAAAGGTAATGAATCCCATCTTCAAAAAACTCAACTACAAGGATCAGAAGGAGATCCATATCCTGAATGCTCCACCCACTTTTTCGGGAGAGATGGACAGCATGCGCTTAAAAACTGTTATTAAGAATACACTGGCGGGTGCCAGGGATGTTGATTTCATCCTGGCTTTTACTACCAGGCAACGAGACGTGGATGAACTGGCGGCAAAGATCACCGGGATCCTCCGGGAAGACGGTATAATCTGGTTTGCTTATCCAAAAGGCACATCAAAAAAATATAGGTGTGAGTTCAATCGCGACACAGGTTGGAACGAACTCGGCAAGCAGGGCTTCGAGCCGGTAAGAATGGTTGCGATTGACGAGGACTGGAGCGCTCTTCGTTTCCGGAAGGCGGACAAGATAAAAACCATGACCCGCAGTTCAGCCCTTAGTGAAGCCGGCAAAAAAAGAATCACCGCGAAAAAAAAGAAAGCAAGGTAGCGGCTACATGTATTGTGAATCGCATGATGGACAACGGAGTCATTAGGTTCGGGGGAAATTTCTTCGATTAACTCTCCTGGAAAAAATAAATGAAGCGAGGTCAGAAGTCCTGATCGCGGTACGAACGCATCATTTCGGAGTATCCTTGTTTTTTACCGAATGCAATCATCGCGATGACGATACGTTTGGTTTTCGTTTGGGATGTTTTTGCGCTTTCAATCCATTTGCTGAAGTATAGCTGATGGGACCCGGGAAGGGACTTAAAATAAGCGAGGGCTTCAGCATCTTCTTTTAAACAGGCCATCAGGTCGGGTGATAACACGATTTTCCGGTCGTCGGCCTCCATGACTACTTTTAGTTTGTCACCCTGCTTCTTGCCGATAGCCTTACGCATCGTGCCATTCAAGGGCATGATGAAAGTCCCGCCGCCGGCCGGAAGTAAGGCCACTTTTTCAAAAACGAAATGATCCAGGCTGCCCTTCACGCGAAAGCTTACCCTGGTTCCCGGTTTGAGTTTTGCCGCCTGGGATTCACTGACCTCTATATACGTCCAGCCCGTTTTCTCTCCTTTTTTCTCAAACTTATGGATAGTGGTTGTGAACCGTATCATGGTGTATTTGACCTTTTCAGTAAAATTAAACCCCGGGACGTTAATTTCCATTCCTGCGAAACTTTACAGGTGAATATGTTGTATATACAATTATTGCGAGTACTTTTATAGCCATGTCATTGGAACAGGATATCAAGCAGGAAAAATTCCAAAACGAATTTGAAAAAGTAGTAGTTAATGTCTTGTATACGGCCAGCTGGCTTTATAACATGAATTCAGCGCGCCTGAAGTCTCATGCTATTACGCCCGAGCAGTATAACGTACTTCGGATTCTTCGCGGAAGCCACCCCCGGGCGATGATGCTCGCGGAAGTGACCTGCAGGATGATCGATAAAAGCAGCAACGCCACACGCCTGGTGGAGAAGCTACGGCAAAAAGGTCTTTTAAAAAGAGAGATCTGTGAAAACAACAGGCGACAGGTCGACATATCCATCACGGACAAAGGCCTGGCTGTTCTGAAAAAAATCGATGTTGAGGCTGAAACATGGATCGAATCGCTGAAGACCATTTCCAAAACAGAAGCACAGGAACTTAACCGAATTCTGGACAAGCTCCGCGGCTGACCTTCGCTACTCATTTCTCAATGTAACTGCCGGACTTTGCCGGGACACGCGTCTTAACTGCGTGGCAATTGTGACGGCAACGGTGAGCGTCATCACACCCATGGCGACAATAAACGGCCACATACCGATGGGGATATGTTCCGGGTAAGCGGCCTCGATCATGAGACCCATCAGGTAAAAACCGGCAGGTGCACCAATAGCAAAGGCGGTCAGGACAATCCAGATGTAGTCCCGGTTCATCAGCCTGAAGATGTGAATCAAATTTGCACCGAATACCTTGCGCACCCCAAACTCTTTCAGCCTCCTGGCGAGGTTATAGGATACCAGCCCGTAAAGTCCCATGCAGGCGAGTACCAACGCTACGGCTGACAGGAAGTACATGATCGTATCATTGGAACGGTTGGAGCGGAAGAATTGCTGAAATACATCATCCTGAAACAGGCCTTCATAAGGATCATCGGGAGCGATCGCGGACCAGGATTTCCGAAGGAATGCGTCTACCTGTATCAGCGATCCGGGTTCAGCCTTTATTACGAGATACCTGAATTTATTTTCACCTCCTATGTGAATCATGACCGGTTCAATACGCTCGTAAAACTCCCGGTAGTTAAAATCCGCTACAACACCAATAACCTGCCAGGTGACATTGTCAAAATTAAATGTCCTGTTCAGCGGATCCTTCCAGCCCATTTTCCGGGCAAACGTTTCATTAATGATTACCGATTCTTTTTTGTCTGATTCGATCTCCTCGTCAAAGAACCGGCCCTCTTTAAGCTTTACATCCATCGTCTCCAGGTAGTTGAATCCAACTTCCATCCGGACAACGTTCACCTGCGATTCCAGTACATCAACCGTTGTGTTGTGTTCCGCATAGCCAAAATGGCTTTCAGCGCCCGCAAAGCTCACAATGTTTTTATTTTGCGATACCACATCCTTCAGGGCGTGATACTGTTCAATGTTTTTTATGGCGGTAAACAGTTGCTGACTGTGGCCGTAACCCCAGTCCTTTTGTTCAAAATGACGGCTGCTGTTTATGAATACAAGGCATGAAATAACCGTGGTGAAAGAAAGCGTAAACTGAATACCCAACAGAATCCTGCTGAGTAAACTTTTACTGCCGAATTTTTCCTTACCCCGCAGGATAGCGACGGGGCTGAAGGAAGATACGAAGAGCGCAGGGTATGCGCCGGATATAAGAGCCACGGTAAGAAGCAGCCCTCCGAAAAAAGCGAACATCACCCCGTTCGATGAAAATTCGAACGGAATATGTACAGGATAAAGTGCATTGAACCCCGGCAGCATCAGGCTGTACGCGATCCCGGTTCCAAGGACCAAAGCGCATGTGCACAGGATCATATTCTCCAGCAGGAACTGCTGTATGATCTCCTTTTTCCCACCACCGATCACTTTTCTTATCCCGATCTCGCGGAGACGTGTCGATACAGAGGCAACCGCCACATTCATATAGTTGAAACAGGCAAGTAACACGAGGAAAACGGCAATAGCACCCAATGTGATCATCGCCGCGGGAATGTTGCTCCAGGAAAGCGAGTACATGATATCATAACTTCTTTCACCTACCTGGTCGATTGGTATCCACTCAACGGCCCGTACCTGAAATTTGTCGTTGGCCTCATTCTGAACGCGCTTGAGCTTCTCCACAAGGTTGTCTAATTCATCCGGCCGCCGGCCCTCTTTAATAAGCACAAAGGTGGAACCCGCCCATGTTCTCCATTGAATACCGGGCCCCGGATCGATCAGGTCCTCCCAGTTCTGCATGGGGATCAGGAAACTGATGGACATACTCGACCGATGCGGAATACGCTTTAGAACGGCCCCGATTTTAAAGACTTTCTTTTCTTCGTTGTTGAATTTTACGGACAACTCCTCATTCACCACTTCCGTCCGTCCAAAATACTTTACCGCCATATCTTCGGTCAGGATGATATTGTTTCTATCACTCAGCGCGGACACCGGGCCGTGTAACAACGGGTAACTGAATGCATGGAAGAAATCGGGATCGACAAACCATACCGGTTCGCTGAATACAATATCGCCGTGCTTGATAGTTACCCGGTCGCGCTGAACACGAACGATGGATTCAACGGCACTATGCCCGTCTTTCAGCGACGGCCCCAGCAAGTATGGAGACCGGGCCCAGTTTTCCACGTCATCGGCGGATTTCATTTTATTCATCAACAGATACAACCGGTCGCCTTTTTCGTGAAAAGTATCGCGGTGATAATAGGAATCGGTCATCAGAAAAATAGTGACGGCGCAGGCGAGTGCGATGGACAAACCGACAATATTAATGGAAGATGGAACGATGTTCCTGGTAATATTGCGTACCCCGGAAATAAAATAACTCTTGAACATAGCGGCAGATAGTGATGAGGTTGAATAATTGCTTTTCCCTTTTTTTATGTTCTTCAGACGAAAGAAACGAATCACATTCCAGGCATACTGGGCGCTAGCAAACCGCCGGTTGTTCTGTGCCGAGCGATTGAATATTTCGTAAATGTCCCCCTGGATCTCTTCCAGCACTTCCGGGCGACAGTACCATTCCAGAAATCTGTCCGCCCACCGCGGCGGCTGCACGTTCTTTATACCCATTGAAATTGCAACGCTACTTTCGGGATACGATTGAAAAGAGACGTTCGCAATTCGTTTGCTTCCTCCAGTGCACGCTTGCCGGCTGCCGTTAACAGGAATATTCTTTTTCTCCGGCCTCCCCGCTCCGTGGTGGGTTCACTCATCCGCGAAGTGAGAAAGCCCTTCTCCTCCAGTCGTGTAAGCACGGAGTGAACTGCGCTTATGTTCAGCTGCCGCCCGGCGTTCTTTTCAATTTCATCCATGACACCCACGCTGTAAGCTTCCGGATAAAGAATCCCTACCGTTAACAATACCAATTCCTCCAATTCGCCCAGGTACGCTCCTTTCATATTTCAGTTGATTAACTCTACAAACGTGAAAATAATACATATGTTTCATATTTGTAGAATTAAACATATGATGTATCAATAGTTGTAAATACAATAATTGTATGTATCTTTATTCCGGTTTTAACGTATAATCAATGCAAAGGGGAAAATCCCCGGGACCAGTATCAAAAAACAAAAACCTATATGAAAACAACATTGCATAAAGCCGATACACGCGGTCACGCGAATCACGGATGGTTAAATTCCTATCACACGTTCAGCTTTGCGGGGTATCATAATCCGTTACGTGTCCAGTTCGGGGCGTTACGGGTATTGAACGATGATGTCGTCCAGGGAGGAATGGGATTCGGGCAACATCCGCACGACAACATGGAGATTGTTTCAATTCCTTTGTCCGGCGCTCTGGAGCACGGCGACAACACTGGCGGACATGGAATCATCCGCTCCGGGGAAGTACAGATCATGAGCGCCGGATCCGGTATATCGCACAGCGAAAAAAATGCTTCGAAGACTGAAGCAGTGAACTTCCTTCAGATCTGGGTATTTCCAAAGGAAAGAAATATCAAACCACGTTACGAGCAGAAGTTGTTCGCCAGGGAAAACCGGGTGAATCAATTCCAAACCGTGATCTCCCCGCAAAAGAACAGTGAGAGCTTGTGGATCAACCAGGATGCATGGTTTTCCCTTGGGGATCTTTCAAAAGACACAACCACGGAATATAAACTAAACAAGGAAGGCAACGGTATTTACGTATTCGTCCTGGAGGGTGATGTTACAGTAAGCGGCCAGCCTCTGAACAGGCGGGATGGGTTAGGTATCTGGGATACAGACAAGATTTCAATTCACGCCGATAACCGGGCTGAAGTTTTATTGATAGAAGTACCAATGCCCTGATCCCGCCTCTGCTTACGAAAGGATCCCGATCTTAAAACAGGAGGAAAGCAAAATGAAAAACAGGACAGTATCACAATTATTATACGCGCAGCTGGTCGATATGGGAGGGTTCCCGGTCCGCCAGCCGTTTCCAACGCAACGGGTAGATCAAATTGATCCCTTCCTGTTGCTGCACCACGCCGACATCCAGGCGCCGGCACACCTGGATCCGGACGCTGCGGGTGTTGGACCTCATCCGCATCGTGGTTTTTCACCCGTCACCTTTATCTTCAAAGGAGGCGTACATCACCGCGACAGCCGGGGTAACGACAATGTAATTTACGCGGGCGGAGCACAATGGATGAACGCCGGAATGGGGATCATTCACAGCGAACGACCGCCCCATGATATCCATGACATCGGGGGCCGTCAGGAAATTGTACAACTCTGGATCAATACACCATCCGCCCACAAAATGGATCAGCCGGCTTATTTCCCCCTGGCTGCCGCGGAAGCTCCCGCTTTCCGGAGCGAAGACGAAAAGGTTTCGGCGAAAATATTTTCGGGTGAAGTACTCGGATTGAAAGGACCGATCCCTTCGCATACGAAGGTGAATGCTTCCACTTTTGAGTTCAGGAAAGGCGGAAAGATCTCCATTCCGTTGCCGGCCGATCACAATGCCTTTGTATATCTGCTGGACGGCAAGCTTACAGTCGATGGATTTGGAATGGTGGAAGGATTGAATGCCGTTGTATTCGGGAAAGATGGAGACGGCATCACCCTGGAAGCCCTTGAAGACACGCGGTTGCTTTTGGTAAGCGGTGTGCCGCTAGGGGAAAAAGTCGTATCGCACGGTCCTTTCGTTATGAATACGGAGACACAAATCCTGGAAGCAATGCGCGATTATCAGCTCGGAAGAATGGGTATCCTGATTGAGGAATAATATCCCGTGCAGAATGTTGTATGATCCTTCCGGCGACTAAATTTACCCGGGATAGGCTTCGTTTTACCACCATCGGTTTCCCCGGTGGTGGTTCATATTTGACTTATCAGGCCTTAAAAAATGAACTACAGGCTTAAATTGCTGTTAATACGGTTACGCGAATAAACCTTACCAGGAAAAAATCCGATGCAAAAGTCGAATCAATTTGAGCACCCCGTCTTGGATCTGATAAAAAACAGAAAAAGCACACGCGCATTCTCAACTCAGGCTATCGAACCCCAACGGATCAACTCGTTGTTTGAGGCTACACGCTGGGCGCCATCCAGCACGAACGAGCAACCCTGGGTGTATATATATGCCACCCGCGACCAGGAAGAACTGTGGTCAAAACTTTTTTCCTGCCTGAACGAAAGCAACCGTGTCTGGGCTAAAGACGCACCCCTTCTTATCTTAAGCCTTGCCCGCAGGCACTTCACAAAGTATACCGGGGCAAATGCGTATGCGATGTATGACCTGGGCGGAGCGAACTCTTTTTTATCCTTACAGGCTGTGGAATTGGGACTTCAGGTTCGTCAAATGGCGGGATTTCACCTCGAAAAAACAATTAAGGAACTGAATATTCCGGACACCTTTGAAATCGGCGTATTTATCGCCGTCGGCTATCCGGGAGATCCGCAGGCACTTCCTGAAAATCTGAAAGCCAGGGAACTGGCCCCCCGTGAAAGGCTGCGGCAGCAAGAGTTTGTAATGAACCACACCTTTTGAAGGTAACTAAAAACTCCCGTATGGAAATGGTTTTAACCTAAAACGGTCAAAAGTTAGCCGTTTGAAACCCCTTTCGCATGAAAACCTAGGGATAATGGATCTGTTGTAGGTAAATTAGTTACGCGAAATCAGGAGCTTTGATCAAAACAATACTGATATATCTGTTGGCTGTCGCGCCGCTGGTTTCCGGCGGACAAAGCCTGTTGATTAATGGCGCTGTTCACGACATCGAGGGAGGATTATTACCACTGGCTCATATTTTCCTGTTACCCGATTCCGTCACAACGACTTCCGACAACAATGGCGGATTCTCTATCTACACCTATCCCGGTGAAAAAGTTATCCAGATTACCTACGTGGGATATGAATCTTCGTACCGCGCTTTTCACCTGATGCGTGATACGACGCTTCGAATCGGACTAAAAACAAAAATAGGCCAGCTGAAAGAAGTTGTTGTCAGAGGTCAGCGCAATACACTCCAGGAGATCTTTGACTCCAACCAGACCAGTACGCATGTTTTAACCCGGGATGATATTAATTCTATACCGGTCCTGGGAGGTGAGGCGGATCCCATCAAAACCCTGCAACTTCTTCCGGGAACTGTCCGCGGTGTGGAGGGAAGCTCGGACCTGTTTGTCCGCGGAGGTGCCGCCGATCAGAACCTGGTGTTACTCGACGATGCACCTATTTACAACACCAGTCACCTTTTCGGTTTTTTGTCCGTGTTCAATGCGGATGTACTGGATCACGTGGAAGCTATCAACGGCGGATTTCCGGCATCTTACGGGGGAAGACTTTCATCCATACTGGATGTGCGTACGAGGTCGGTTATCCCAGACAGGACTCATGTCTCCGGTGATATAGGTCTGCTGGCGTCGCGATTGTACATCGAACAGCCGGTCGTCAAGGATAAAGCCAGCTTCTGGATCGCCGGAAGAAGAACGTATATCGACCAGGTGATCCGTATCGTGGGCGAAGAGTTACCCTATTATTTTTACGACCTTAACGGGAAGATCATCCTTAAGCCGAGTACGATCGACCGGATTGAGATGAGTTACTATAGCGGCGAGGACCTCCTTGATTTCTTCCGCGATCGCAATAACGATGGAGACGGATTCCTGACGTCGTACGGATCCGGGAACAGCACCCAGTCGATCCGTTGGAACAGGAACCTGAAAAACAATTGGTATAGCAGCGTCTCGGTCCTTCGTACGCGATACCGTTATAACATCCGGAATTCCTTTGAGGAAAATGAGCTCATCGCCTTTTCCGATATCGAAGATTACGGGTCAAGGGTTCTTGTTCAAAAAGATTCCCTCTGGGCTAACGGATCCTTCAAGGCGGGTGCCGACTGGACGAGACACCGGGTAAGTCCGAATATCATCAATACAACCGGCAGTATTACCGAGTTGCTGAAGAGCAGTTCGAGCAGCGGCAGAATTGCAAATGAACTGGCCGTTCACATTCAGTACGAATGGTCGCCGAAGGAAAAGTGGCGCGTCGCTTTGGGTATGCGGGGATCGATGGCGATCGTGGGAGAAAAAAGATACGTTTACCCGGAGCCACGGATTTCAGCCCGTGTTGCCTTGCGTGAAGACGAAGCGCTGAAATTCAGTTATTCCCGGATGACACAATACCTCCACCGGATTTCCAACTCCGCGGTTTCATCACCGACAGATATCTGGTATCCGGTTACGGAAACGATCCGGCCGCAAACAGCTCATCAGCTCGCCGTTGCCTGGCAAAAGCGCTTCACCGCCGGAAAAGTATTCTTTAGCGCCGAAGGATATTACAAAACGATGAATCAACTGATCGGTTATGAAGAGGGGACGAACCTTTTCCTCAACACCGATTTTGAATCGAAGCTGATCCAGGGAAGGGGCAAAGCATATGGACTGGAATTACTCCTTCGGAAGGATATTGGAAAATTTACGGGATGGTTAAGCTACACGCTATCGTGGTCATGGCGGCAATTCGACGAAATTAACGAAGGCCATTGGTTTCATTCGCGATACGACAGAAGGCACAACGGCGCCGTTGTTGCTCAGTATGCATTTCACAAGCGCTGGGCCGTATCTATGGTATGGGAATTTATTTCCGGCGCAAGGTTCACTCCCGTGATAGGTCAGTATGTCGTTGCCTCGCCAACCCTGACCGGCGTCGATCTGCTGCCCGTTTATTCGGGAATCAACGAAGTGAAGCTGGCCAATGCACACCGCCTGGATATCGGAATAAAATTCAAGAGCAAACCGGGAAAGAAATTTCAATGGAGTTGGTTTGCAGGTGTATATAACGGCTATAACCGCGCAAATCCTATCGGAATTACCATCGAACAGGATGAAACGGACGGTTCGTTACATTATCGTCAGCCTGGGTTATTCGGGCTGTTGCCATTTGTGAATTACGGATTTAAATTCTGACGGAGATGGAAATCAAAGTAATGAAAATAGAGGTGCTGTCGGATATAACGAAGCTCTGGATACTGCCGGTGTTATTACTAGCCGGAGCGTGCCTTCCGGAGCCCCTCGACGTTGACGATATTCCCACTTTGAAACCCGAGATCGTAGTCTCCACCCAGATCATCCCCGATCAATCACTCGTGGTCTTGCTCACAAGAACGTTTGGCGCGCTTGATGCAAGCGACGACAGTGACCCCCTGGCACTGTTGGAACAGATCGCTATCAATGACGCAACGGTAACGATAAGGGGTGGGACGGAAACCTATACCCTGCAATTTCTGGGCAATGGTATCTACGGAGGTCTCGTCATTCCATTTGAGCCGGGAGAGGAGTATGAATTAAAGGCCGTCAGCGAATCGTTAGGTGAAGTTAGCGGCGTGACCACGGCCAAACCGAAACTTTCCTTTGAAGCCATAAAAGCGGAATTGTATTTCACCGGGTTTGATGATACGCTGGCTCAGGTTACCTATCGGTTTAAAGACCCCGTCGGCCGGAACAACTATATGCTGAACGTCCAGCCTATCGAAAGCGATGAAGTCGTGGAGGACGTATTAAATCCGAATTCATTCATAAGGCTCATGGATGATGAGAGTTTTGATGGTCAGCTGTACGGTGAGACGTTTCGTGTATTTCCCCGCGACTTTTCGCCGGGAGACACCATCTCGGTTTCATTATCGAATATCAGCGACTCCTACTATGATTTTATGCAACTCCGGCTGGATAACCGGTTCAGTTTTATCGAGTATTTAAGCGAGCCAATCAATTATCCGTCGAATATTAAGGGTGGGAAAGGTTTTTTTAACCTGTATGTTCCTGATATTCGGTTATTCGTGTTGGAGTAGTTACTTCCCGATCTACTGGCCTATGAGACTTTTTTACGTGACTTTGTCGGCAGGTATTCTTTTCTTTTTCGCTTCGCGGACAGCCTGGTCGCAAGTATACCCCGCGGATTTTGCTCAAACCCTGGTTGCTAACGGAATCTCGAATCCCACTGTAATGGCTTTTGCTCCCGATGGGCGGATCTTTGTCGCTCAACAGGGCGGTAGCCTGCGCGTGATAAAGAACAATGCGTTGCTGGCGACTCCTTTTCTCACCCTCACCGTGAGCTCGTCCGGTGAAAGAGGGCTTATCGGCATCGCGCTCGATCCGGATTTTGCCGCCAACGGTTTTATTTACCTCTACTATACCGTACCCGGGTCACCGTCGCACAACCGGGTCAGCCGTTTTACGGCGAATGGCGATGTAGTCCTGGCTGGCAGTGAAGTGATCGTCCTGGAACTGGATCCGCTCAGTTCCGCGACCAATCATAACGGTGGAGCTATGCATTTTGGAAAGGATGAAAAGCTGTACGTGGCTATCGGAGAAAACGCAAACTCCGCCCATGCGCAGAATCTGGATACCTATCACGGCAAATTACTTCGTATCAACAAGGATGGCAGCGTGCCGGATGACAATCCGTTTCCGACGGGAAGTGAACAACGAAAGCGTGTCTGGGCATACGGCTTGCGAAACCCCTACACCTTCGCCGTTCATCCCCAAACGGGCAGGATACTGGTAAATGATGTTGGCCAGGTGACATGGGAGGAAATCAACGATGCGACAACAGGCGGTAAAAATTTCGGCTGGCCTACAACTGAGGGAAATTTTAATCCCTCGACGTATCCCGCTTTAACAAACCCCGTCTTCGCCTACGCTCATGGAAGCGGCGATGGAAAAGGATGTGCAATTACCGGAGGAACATTTTTCAGCCCGGTAGCGACAAATTACCCTGCCGTTTATGCCGGACGGTATTTCTATCAGGACCTGTGCAATGACTGGATTAATAACCTCGACGTCTCCGGTGCCACCAGTGTACGCGCGCCCTTCGCTACTTCTGTTTCCGGCGACGGCTTGAGTCTCACCACCGGGAATGACGGCAATTTGTACTACCTCAGCAGAAGTGCAGGTGCTCTTTACAAGGTTGTTTATAATAACACCACCGCTCCGTTTATCACCAGTCAGCCTTCGGATGTCTCCGTTGCTGCCGGGGAAGATGCGACACTGTCTGTAACGGCTTTGGGAAGCCTGCCCCTGACCTACCAGTGGCAAAAGGATCAAACGGATATCCCGGGAGCGACAGCTGCACAATACACTATCGTAAATGCAGAGACCAATGACAACGGAGAGTATCGTGTTATCGTCACCAATGCAAGCGGTAATGTTACCAGCGAAGAAGCAACCCTTTCCGTCGTGGCGAATACTCTTCCTGTAGCGGAGATCATCACGCCGGTTCCCGGTACGACCTACGCGGGCGGTACGACGATCGCTTTTTCCGGTAGCGGAACCGATGCGGAAGATGGCACACTGCCGCCGTCCGCATTTAGCTGGGCGATAGACTTTCATCACGATACACATACGCACGACGAGCCATCGACCAACGGAGTGACCAGTGGTTCTTTTCCTGTGCCGGATGAAGGCGAAACCTCCGATAATGTCTGGTACCGCATTACACTTACCGTAACCGACTCCGATGGATCCACGGGAACCGATTTTGTTGATGTTTATCCCCGGAAATCCACATTGACATTTACGACCAACCCGCCCGGCCTTCAAATCACCCTGGACGGACAGCCGTTGACCACACCTGCATCGGTGGTTAGCGTTGAAGGGATCCGGCGATCCATCGGGGTGATCTCGCCGCAGTTGAAGGATGATGTCAGTTATACTTTTGATTCATGGTCGAATAACGGATCCCCGGCACAAACCATCGCCACTCCGGAAGATGATCTTACGTTGACAGCCCGTTATTCCATTGTCGTTGGCGTTGAAGGGAACGCGCCGGATGACGATATATCCGTCTATCCAAACCCTTCGCCGCAGGGACATTTTATGATCTCCATTTCATCTCCCGCCGAAGCCCCCGTAACGATACGGCTGTTAGACGTGTTGTCCAGGGAAGTAGCCGCGACCAGCCGGGATCTTCATCCCGGCGACAACCGGATTGCTTTCGACAGTGGGAAAATCAACGACGGCTTATACACCCTGTACATCGACCTGGGCGACAGGATAGTCTCAAAAAAGGTGGTTGTGCTTCATTAACCTGCCCGCTCAGGGAGTTAATCTTTTAATTATTTCTTCCTGCCCGGGAAACTCGCGAATGAGATTTTCGCGGATACCCAGCTCAAAATCCTGAAAGTCGAACCCCGGGGCTACTGTACAACCCGACAACGTATACTGCCCGTTTTGCGAAACAAGAGCACCGAACCAGTGATTTGCGGGGATCGTCACTTGCAACGTATCTCCAAGGTCCGCATGGCTACCCAGCCGGTGGATGGTCAAACCCTTCCCCGTAAGGACATAGATCTGTAACGTATCGCCGGCATGGTAATGCCAGATCTCATCCGACTTGATCCTGTGGAAAAGGGATTTGTCCGTTGCACGCAACAGGAAATAGATCGACGTTGAAAAATTGCGCGGTCCACTGAAACGGTTTGGCAGCGCCGCAAGCGGAATTTCTTCCGCGGAGCGATAGGTCTCTTTGTAAAATCCACCTTCGGGATGGGGCAGAAGTTTTAAATGGGTAACCCAGTATTCGGCGGATCGCATAGGTCGTAAGAGATTTTGTGAAAATTACAGGTTCGGTTTTACGTGTTCAACAAAGGCGGAATGTGGCTGTGTTTTTTTATTCAGCAATCGAATGCAATGTACCCGGAAAAAAAATCTATTTCATTTTTTTGCGACAACCTTACCAACTAAAGCAAAAAAAAGTAGCTTCACCCGGTACGAAAAATTTTGATCGTTGATGGTTCAGCAAGGCAAACTAAAACAGGTTCTCCGCCCGATACACCTTTGGGCTATTGCCGTCGGACTGGTAATATCAGGTGAGTATTTCGGATGGAATTATGGATGGGCTGTTTCAGGTACCATCGGTTTCCTGTTGTCGACATTGCTGGTAACGGTTATGTACATCACTTTTATCTTCAGTTTCACGGAGCTCACGACGTCGATCCCTCATGCCGGCGGACCTTTTGCCTATGCCTACCGTGCTTTCGGATGGTGGGGAGGATTGATCGCAGGATACGCAACCCTTGTTGAATTTCTTGTCACACCACCGGCGATCGCTTTTGCGCTGGGGAGCTATACCCATTTTTTATATCCGGATGTATCTGTACTTCATGTGGCCCTGGGTTGTTATGTTATTTTTATCGCGATCAATATGCTGGGAATAAAGGAATCGGCGATATTTTCCCTGGTAGTCACGATCCTCGCCGTAGCGGAACTCCTTGTATACATCGGTATTGTCGCTCCTCATTTTTCTGCGGGGACCTTTTTGACGGATTCCATGCCGTTCGGTTGGCAGGGTGTATTTGCCGCCTTACCCTTTGCGATATGGTTTTACCTCGCGATCGAAGGCGTGGCGATGGTAGCGGAGGAAACGACGGATTCCACACGGACGATCTACAAAGGTTACAGCTACGGTATCCTGACGCTCGTCGTCCTTGCTCTCTGCGTAATGATATTTTCAGGCGGGGCGACATCGTGGAAGGAACTCAGCACGATTGATTACCCGCTTCCCGCGGTGCTTGGTATTGTGCTGGGCAGGGACAGTGCGTGGACGCAACTTTTTGCCAGCCTCGGTTTATTCGGATTGATTGCATCATTTCACGGAACGATTATCGGTTACTCCCGACAGATTTTTGCACTAGCCCGGGAGGGATATCTCCCTCGTTTCCTCGCCGGTGTTAACAAAAAATTCCAAACCCCTCACTGGGCGTTGATCGCGGGGGGTATAGCAGGATGTATCGCGTTGAGTTTGGGCACGACCGACCAGATCATCATTCTTGCAGCGCTTGGCGCCGTTGTGATGTATATTGTCAGTATGGTTGCATTGTTTGTACTGCGAAAAAAGGAACCTGAACTCGCAAGACCGTTCCGGGTTCCGTTTTATCCGTACTTCCCCTTCTTAGCCCTGGTCCTCTCGATACTATGCCTGATCGCCATTGTGTGGTATAATGTGCTTCTCAGTATTTGTTTTTTCGGTGGCTTCTTTATACTAATGGGTATATTTGTTTTAATGAAACGTCACCATGTGGTGCTGTCGACGGAGAATTCGGGTACGTAATGAATTACAGGCATACAATCCGCAACAATACCTATGCGTTCAACGACCTGAAGACGCTGATGGCCAAAGCTTCACCCCTTCGGTCGGGGGATGTGCTGGCCGGTTTGGCGGCACGCACCTATGAAGAGCGCATAGCCGCACAGATGGTACTCGCAGACCTGCCGCTCCGGGAGTTCTTGAACGAAGTGGTCATTCCCTATGAAGACGATGAGATTACGAGGCTTATTGTGGATACGCATCAGGCTGAAGCATTTCAGCCAATCGCCCATTTCACCGTTGGCCAGTTCAGGGAATGGTTGTTATCGGATGGTGTGAACGGAGCGGATATAAAAACGATTTCATCCGGTGTGACGCCGGAAATGCTTGCCGCTGTATCTAAGATCATGCGCAATCAGGACCTGATCATGGTCGCCAAAAAATGCGAGGTCATCACCCGTTTCCGCAACACGCTGGGAATAAAGGGACGTTTTTCGACGCGTTTGCAGCCGAATCATCCCACCGATGATCCGAAAGGTGTAGCTGCCAGCATCATCGATGGATTGTTGTATGGAAGTGGCGATGCCGTGATCGGAATTAACCCCGCCGGAGACAGCCCTGCCGCCGTGATGAGACTGCTTCATATGCTGGATGACTTTCGAATGAAGTTCGATATTCCCACGCAAAGTTGTGTGCTCTGCCACCTCACCACAACACTTGCCATTATAAAGGAGGCGCCCGTCGACCTGGTTTTTCAATCCATTGGCGGGACGGAAAGAACAAACAAAAGCTTTGGCATAAACCTTTCATTGTTGCGTGAAGGATACGAGGCCGCCCTTTCCCTGGGGCGGGGAAGCATTGGTCAAAACGTAATGTATTTTGAAACAGGTCAGGGAAGTTCCCTCTCGGCAAACGCCCATGAAGGTGTTGATCAGCAGACGTGTGAAGCCCGGGCTTATGCAGTCGCCCGGACATATCATCCGCTTTTGGTGAATTCTGTCGTCGGGTTCATCGGCCCGGAATACCTGTATGACGGAAAGCAGATCATCCGCGCGGCTCTCGAAGATCATTTTTGCGCGAAACTTACGGGACTCCCGATGGGAATGGATGTCTGCTATACGAATCATGCCGAAGCCGACCAGGATGATATGGATAATCTCGTAACCTTATTGGGTGTGGCGGGCTGTAATTTTATTATGGGTGTACCCGGTGCCGATGATATCATGCTCAATTACCAGTCTACTTCCTTTCATGACGCTCAGTACGTGAGAAAAGTACTGGGACTGAAGCCGGCGCCTGAATTTGAAGCCTGGCTGGTCAGGCAGGGAATTATCGATGACAGGGGCAATTTAATGGCTGTCGGGTCTAGCCACCAGTTACTCCGGTCGATCAGCGTGTAATACAATCTGAAATGGCGGACCTCCCCGGAAAAGAACCTGCACTTCCCGATCCATGGATCGGCTTAAGACGCCACACAGACGCGCGGATCGCGTTAGGTAGGGCAGGCGTTAGCATACCGTCGGCTGCATTGCTGGATTTTAAACTGGCGCATGCACACGCACGCGATGCAGTATACGCCACGATCGATTACGACAAACTTGTTCCTGCGCTGGAATTATTTAACCATCCGGTTTATTGTCTCCAAAGCCGGGTTTCATCCAAGCAGGAATACCTGCAACGACCTGACCTGGGAAGACGTTTATCCGACCAATCCAGGGAGTTCCTGCAGACCGAGGTACCCGCGAAGGCCACGCATGTTTCCATTAGTATCGCCGATGGTCTCTCGGCACTGGCTATAAATGATCATGCGGTGAGCGTGATCGAACTCTTGCTACCTCTCCTTCGGGACGCCGGGATCACGTTGTCACCTATGGCCGTGATCGGGAACGGCAGAGTTGCCATCAGCGATGAGGTTGGCTCGCTTATGCATGCGGAAATAGCGGTCATCCTGATCGGGGAAAGGCCGGGTCTTTCCTCGCCAAACAGCCTCGGAGTGTATATCACGTACGGACCGGGAATCGGACGGACAGACGAGGCAAGAAATTGTATCTCCAACATCCGCCCGGAGGGTCTTTCCTACGCGGACGCCGCTGACAGAATATTTTACCTGATCCGGGAAGCGTTAAGAAGAAAATTGTCGGGCGTAGCGCTGAAGGACAATGGCGGACTCCTCAACTGAAAAATAGATTTGTTCACATGGCTTTCAAATGTTTACTTTGCATTCCCATTGCTGAAAAATGACTCCGTAGCTCAGCTGGTAGAGCAATTGACTCTTAATCAATGGGTCGAGAGTTCGAATCTCTCCGGGGTCACTAGGGGTGTTAGCTCAGCTGGTTTAGAGCACTACCTTGACAGGGTAGGGGTCACTGGTTCGAATCCAGTACATCCCACCACCATCCGCTTTTTTCACCGTGCCAGAAGGTGAGTTGTTTCACTGAATTTTTTTCGGCCCCGGACGCCAGCGAAGGCTGGTGAATTTATTCAAGACAGTAACACAACCTCAAATGAGTTTTCCTGTAACAGAATCCACGCTGTCGGCAAATGAACTGGGCAAATTTATTCAACAGCAATACGGTTTAAGCGCTGTCACGACCTGCAAACTCTTCCGGACAGGTATGAATCATTCCTACCATGTTGCGGACGGGCAAACCAGGTTTGTGCTGCGTATTTATAATCATCAGTGGAGAACAAAAACGGAGATTTCGGAGGAAGTAAGGCTACTCTGCCTGCTTCACGGTAATGGCGTAAATGTTTCTTACCCGATTGCCGACAAGAACGCTGTGTATATCCAGGAGCTGGACGCGCCTGAAGGAATGCGTTACGCTGTCCTTTTTTCTTTTGCCAGCGGCAAAAAGGTATCAGCCCTGACGGCTGTGGCAACTTATCATATCGGCCGTACAATGGCGGGTTTTCACCGGGTGACGGAGAATCTTGTTTTGAACAGGACGACGTATACAGCAAAAACATTGCTGTCGGACTCTTTTACCCGCACCGCTTCTTTTTTTACTGCCGGCTCCGCGGAAATGGATTTTGTGAAATCCACTACCTATCACCTCCTTAATGAGTACAATCACGTTAACGTCAACGCTATCCGGTCGGGTGTTATACACCTGGACATCTGGTTTGACAACATGCATTTGTCGGGTGAGGATCGGATAACGATTTTTGATTTTGATTTTTGCGGCAACGGATGGCTGTGTCACGACATCGGATATTTTATGTTTCAACTGTACAATACAAACCAGGCCGAAACGGAATACCGCGTGAAGGTTGAGAGTTTTCTAAAGGGGTATGAAGAAATCATACCGTTGCGTGACGAAGAAAGACGGATCATACCGTTGACAGGCCTGGCGATTTTCCTTTTTTACCTCGGTGTCCAGTGCATCACCTTCGATAGCTGGTCAAATATTTTTTTGAGCGAGGACCACCTCAAACGTTTCACGGGAACCATGAAGCGATGGGTTGACTACAATAAAATTGTGATTTGAGTCCGGCAGAATATTGCCTGCCAGACCTTGCAGGGCAGTCTTTAAAGAGTACAACAATAATTGCGCCTTCCTGTGAATGGATCCGCCGGTATCGTTCCGATATACCACCCGACCCCTGATTTCAGAAGTTCATTGACTATACACGCTTTTCAAAGGTACGTCCGTACGTTTACCGCGAACCTGAACGTTATAGCGGCGGTTAAACATAAATCCCGAACTATGAAAAAAAACAAAGCGTGGTTATTCTTGCCGATGGTTGTACTTGCTGTGGCTTGTCAGGATGATGATGAACCGGTCAACTCCATAACGGCAGAAGAGGCAGCGGTAATCGTTTCAGCATCGCTGGCATCCAATACATCAGGTGTGTCGTTTGTGTCCGGAAAGGCAGCCAATGTAACTGAAGACCTGCTGGAAGACAACGCCGGAGGACGGGCGCAAGCCTGCGGTCTTTCGCAGAACCTCGATTTATCAGGCTCAAGTCCGGATGGGGCAACGGTTACGTACAGCTATGATTTCAGTTATAAATTTATGCTGACCTGTAACACGTCGAGTGAACCGGCGGCTGTATCCGTTGATTTAAGTTATAGCGGCGAATTTGATGCTCCGAAGCTCGCAGCGGAACATTCGGGTATTGCCGAACTGGATGTGACAGGCCTGGAGGAAGCTTCCGAAGATTTTTTACTGAACGGATTATACAAGAGAAGCGGCTCCTTCGAGAACAAGGAAACAACGGAAACGGGAAACAGCAGTGTTGAGATCACGTTGAAAGATGTGACAATTGACAAGGTATCCCATCAGATCATCAGTGGCACGGGAACCTACCTGATTACAGGGACAGTTCCGGAGAAAGGAGATTTCAAGTATACCGGCGACATTACGTTCCAGGGGTCGGATTCGGCAGACCTCACCGTAAACGGCGCTAAATTTACCGCTAACCTGAAGAGCAGCGAAGTGGCGAAAAAGCAATAGACGCAAACGAGCTAACCTCATCCCGGAATGATCAGATCAGCAAGGGGAAATTTGGTTGTACTTCCTGTTAGCTGATCGATTTTGGACGGATGAAGTTATGAAGCCCACAATTTTTTCATTGTGGGCTTTTTGTTTTTGTTAAAATTTCCCAAGGCGTCCCCGTCTGCCACGCCGGCGGGAAGAACATACCGGAAACAAGACCCTTCCGGTAATTTATCATTCACTCTTTTTTGGGGCAGAGCTGCCGCCAGTAAACCGAAAGGGGTGTCAAGCAGTTCCGTGACAGGGAGATTTTGAGGTAAGCCCTTAAAGTGGGAAACCGCATTTACACGGTCAAGGTACTTAAAGGTATTTGCCCAGCCGGCTGTAAAAAATTTTCTGCCAGACTGCGTGAGCTGAAACGTGTAGCGAAATGGAAGGTAAACATCTGCTTTCAGCCAAACGATGTCCTGAAGACGCGACCTGTAAATCACCCCGAAAAAATCCATCACGTATATGTCCTTGTTATCCGTATTCAAGGTGTAGATGGCGCCGGTGGAAAATATCTCTTCCCAGGTGTTGCCCAAATCGCTGGATGCGGAAACGCCCTGATTGGTGGCCACGAATATCCGGTTGTTGGACGATGCGAACGCATTTACCTGGAATCTGCTCTTCTTTTGAACCCACGAAGAGCGATCGCTTCCGTTTAACGTATAGATGCCGTCATTTGTACCGGCCAGCAGTATGGATCCCGTTGTGTGAAAGGCGCGAATGGTAAGGTTCACCAGTCCCTTGTTTATTGGCTTCCAGGTCTCGCCTTCGTCTTCCGAAAGATATACTCCATGCCTGTAGGTCCCCGCGAACAGTATTCCCTGGTGAACAGTCAGGGTTGTTATTCTGACGTTCGTTGGCATTCTTTTGCCGGTCATATACCAGCTCTGGATCCTGTCGTCTGAAATGTAGATGCCATGTGAATCGGTTCCGGCAATGATCCTGTTTCCCTTCACGACCCAGGCGTTTATGGCAGCACCAGCTGGTAGTCCGGCACCGGCGTTTCTCCAGTTTTCTCCGCCGTCAGTACTGAGGTATACCTGACCCGAGCGCTGTTCGCCTACCTGTGCCGGTAAATAAGACCAGGCAAAACAAAATAAAATACAGATAGCCTTCATCGTTGATCCGGAGGTGTTTGAAATAGGTGTCATGGATTGTGGGATTTTGAAAAGAATTAAAACTATGCGAACGTGACTTGATTATTGAACAGCTACGAGGTCCAGTTCTATTGCAATCGCGTCGGATATGGCGCCGTCCCCTATGTTGGAAAAGAACTTGCCCGAATTGTATTGAATATTCCATTTTGTCCGGTCAAACTTGAATTTAGCTTTTGCGTGAATGCTCTTTCCCTCCGTGACAATATGTGCGGGAAATGTAAGAACCTCGGTGTGTCCCTTGATTGACAGGTTTCCCGTAACTTCGAAGTTCGGACCACCTGCCGCCGGATCTTTGACCTTCTCGCTTTTTGTGATTTCGAGGTGCGCGGAGGGAAACTTGTTGACAGCGAAAAAATCGTCGCTTTTCAGGTGTTCCTCCAGGTCGTTTCCGCCATTGTCGGGCTGCATATCCAGATTCCGGATGGTGGTCATATCGATTTCGAAATGACCGCCTGTGATGGATTGGCCCTCCATTTGAATTTCTCCCTCCCGGATTTCTATGCTCCCGTTGTGTTCGCCAAAGCTAAAGAGGTAATATCCAGTCCACAACACCTTACTTTGCTTCGTGTCCACTTTGAAAACACCAGCAGGCGTACCATCGCCGGTAGTGTCATAAAACAAAAACGTTGCAACGATCCAACAGGTAAGTAATATTTTCATATGATACGATTGGTTAGAACACAAACGTAGCGTCGCCTGCCGCCATTTTTGTAAAGGCCCTGTAAAATGATGTTAATGAAATGTAAAATTTTAAACAAGCCGCAGGTAAGTGCTTACCTTTACCACACAAAGACATGAACAGGCGCAGAACATACCGGGTTGTTATAGCGGTCGTATTGATCGCGCTTACAGGCTTGCTGGTCGTGCAGGTTTATTGGTTTGCCAAAGCCTATACGATTGAGGAAAAACAATTCGATGAGCGGGTGAATCTTGCATTAAGAGATCTGACCGATCAGTTGCTGCGCCTGGAAAACGACACAGTATCGCGTATTGCAGCCATCGATCAAACGGCGACAAATTCCTTTCACGTAGATTTTAATTCGCGTCTGCGCTACCCGGTTTTGGATTCACTGATAAGGAATACGTTTCAGAATCATAACGTACTTTCCCCGTTTGAGCTGATGGTATATGAAGATGTGACAAACAGCATCATGTTCGGAAATTTTTATGCTCAGGGAGTGAGATCCGGCGGAGAGCCTACCTGTCTGACGAGGGTTTTACCTGAAGAAACGGCCATGGATTTTGTGGTCACCTTTCCCGGTAAGAAAGCCGATATCGTCAGCGGCATGGGGATCTGGATATTTTCCGCTTTCACCTTTTTACTGATCCTGGTATTCTTTGGAATCATGATCGCCGACTTGTCGGCGCAGAAAAGACTTTCGGAAGCGAAAGCGGACTTTATCAATAACATGACCCATGAACTACAGACGCCGATCACGAATATTTCCCTGGCGAGCGAAGTACTCCGGAAAGCATCGGGAAATATCACGGGGGAAAAAGCTTCCCATTACATTGACATTATTTATGCCGAAAATCAGCGGCTGAGAATGCAGGTTGAACGTGTGTTGCAGACTACGATGCTGGAAAAAGGCGAGATCCAACTTAAGAAAAGCGAGGTAAATGTGAATTCCATACTGGAAGAAGTGGTACGGAATTTCCAGATCAGGATTCAAAGCAGAAAAGGATTGATCCGGAGCAGGCTGGATGCCCTGCGCCCCCTTATTTTCGGAGATGCATTTCACCTCGCCAACATTTTCTATAGCCTCCTCGATAACGCAGACAAGTATTCGCCGGAAAGTCCGGACATTACCATTACTACATCGAATACAGGAGATGGAATATTGATTCGTGTTGCAGACAAAGGCATCGGCATAAAGCGGGATGTACAGCAATTTATTTTTGAGAAGTTCTATCGCGGAGCCGGTGGTAATGTACATGACGTCAAGGGATTCGGTTTGGGCCTAACATATGTGCGCGAGATCGTCAGGGCTCATGACGGAAAAGTAACTGTGTCGAGTGAAGTTAATAAGGGTAGTTTATTTGAATTACATTTTCAAACTTGTTGACGGATGAACAAAAAAATTCTCCTGGTCGAGGATGATGAAAACATGCGATTTATGCTGCAGGATAACCTGGAGATGGCAGGATTTCAGACCTGTGCACTGGGCGACGGGCAGACTGCATTAAGCGCGTTTGTGAAAGAGGAATTTCACCTTTGTGTGCTCGATGTCATGCTTCCGAAAAAGGATGGGTTCACATTGGCCATGGACATCAGGAAGATCGACAAGGAGGTTCCGATCGTTTTTTTAACAGCCAAAGGAATGAAGGAAGACCGCATCCACGGTTTTAAACTTGGCGCCGACGATTACATAACCAAACCATTCAGCATAGAAGAATTTCTGCTGCGGATCGAGGTCATTCTGAAACGGGTCTACAGTGAGCCCACTCGCGCGGACATGCAGTTCCATTACAGGCTGGCTGATTTTGTTTTTGATTTCAACAACAGGCAGATATCGTCGCGTGGTCAGGTGATGGAATTGACAAACAAGGAAGCAAAACTGCTTAGGCTTTTTTGCATTCATATGAACAGGGTGATCGAACGGGACATAATTCAGAAAGCGATCTGGGAGGACGAAGGTTATTTTGTCGGCCGGAGTATGGATGTCTTTATTTCGCGGTTGCGGAAAATATTCAGAGACGAGCCCTCCGTAAATATACACACCATACACGGGATCGGTTATAAGCTGGAGGTCGCTGCGCGGGATACAATTGAGTAGGTTGTTACGGCTTCATTTCCGTGGCACTGCCGATCACAACTTCATGTCCGTCTCTGGTGTATGGCAGGGACATACTCCCTAGAATATGCCGCAAAGCAATATCCAGGTTCGCATTTGTAAAGTGCCCGGTGTACACTTTTGATGTGGTATCGCGATAGTGAACTTCAACGTCGAACTGACGCCGTATTTCCTCCAGAACTTCTTCCAGGGGTGAGTTATTAAAATAGAAATCCCCTGTCAGCCAGGAAGCTTCTTTTTCCGCATTCATTCGCCCGGACATCATAGTCGTGTCATTCGTAATGGCGTACCGGCCGGGCTTAAGTTCAAGGGTATTACCGTGCGTATCGGACACAGTAACCTCACCTTTAAAACAAGCCACTTCAAGCCCGTTTCGTTGATTAATATTGATACTTGTTCCCGGCACCGTAATGGTACCGTATTCACCTTTGATATTAAAAGGACCGCCCTTGACGATCCGGAAGAACACTTCGCCACGCATCGTGACGTCCCGGTTGCTCTCCCTTGTGAAGGACGAATACCGGAGTTCCGAATCGGCATTTAACCATACCTGTGATCCATCCGGCAGGACATGTGCCAGGTGTTGTCCTTTAGGCGCGTATACGACAGTTGTATTAAAGAATGATCGGTATATGACGAACATTAACGCCATGGAGACCGCAATGCTGATGAACAGGTACGGGCCAAGCCGGATCTTGTCGAGTTTACCGTCTTCTCCATCGTCCGCATGGAACGATGCTTTTGTCGCCGGAACTATGAGGCGCCGCTGTTTCATTTCTTCGCCGTCCACGATTGTTTTTGGACACGTATTCTAACGTTCAAAAGTAGGACTTCGGGTTGGACTTTTATTGAGGGATGCGCCGGACGGATCTAATCAACGGCAAAGTGGTAGCCTAGTCCTTTGATTGTGATAATTTCAACTGAGGGATCTTGCTTTAAGTATTCCCGGAGTTTGGTGATGTATACATCCAGGTTACGCGAATTAAAGAAAGAATCGTCACCCCATAGTTTCAGCAGGATATCCTTGCGCAAAACCGTGGCATTCCGGTTTTCGATCAGCGACTGGAGCAGGGTCGACTCACGGTGAGAAAGTTTTTTAACCTGATCGCCAAACCGTAGTTCGTAGCGAAGCGGAACAAACTGGTATTGTCCGATCGCGATCGTCTCCTGAACGGATTGATTCTTTTGCTGTTGCGTAAGGTGAAGCAGGTTATTGACCCTCACAATCAGTTCTTCCATACTGAAAGGCTTACGGAGATAGTCGTTTCCACCGGAAGCAAATCCTTTCAAGAGATCTTCTGTCTGGATCTTTGCCGTGACAAAAATAATTGGCGTCCCGGGAGCGACCTTCCTGATTTCCCGCGCTATGGTATATCCATCCATAGAGGGAAGCATAACATCGAGCACGCATATGTCGGGATGATTCGTTTCAAAAGCAGATGAGGCATGGAGACCGTCCGTCACCATGATGACTTCAAAATCACGGCTTTCCAGGCTTTCCTTCACAATCCTCCCCAGGAATGGCTCGTCTTCAACATACATGATTTTTGTCCGTGCCATCTGAAAGCGAAATGTTATCTCGGCAATACAATTTTAAACACACTTCCCTCCCCCGGTGTACTTTCGAGGTCAATAGTACCTTCGTGTTTCTCCACGACATTCCACACATAACTCAACCCTAGTCCGTAGCCCTTTATTGTATGAATATCACCGGTGGGAACGCGGAAGAATTTTTCGAATATTCGTTTTTGGTATTCAGGTGTAATACCGATACCCTCGTCCCTGACGGATAATGATAGCCCGTCCTGAAGCTCGTGCAGGCTAATGGCGATGCGAGCCGCCCCTTTTGAATACTTCAACGCATTATCGAGCAGATTGTACACCAGGTTGGTCAGGTGACTTGCATCGCCGGTTATCACGAAGTCGCTCCCGGTTTTATTGAACTGCACAAGCGCCCGGTGCTTTTCAAACACAAGCTTCATCGACAGGAGCACGTCGTCCACTATTGTTTCAATGTTTATCTTTTGCGGATTGAAATGAATACCGTTGTGTTCGAAGACAGATGTTTTCAGGATATTGTCCGTCATCAGCGTGAGCCGGCTTAATTCATGTTGAGCGATGTTCAGGTATTCTTTGGTAAGTTCCGGCTTGTCGAGGGCGTGGAATTTTTGCAGGGCCTCAATAGCAACACTCACCGTGGCAACAGGCGTTTTTAGTTCGTGTGTGACATTGCTGATAAAATCATTCTTAATTTCCATTAACCGTTGCTGCGCTCTTAGCCCTCTGAAAATAACAATGAACGACATGGTGGTGATGAGCGTAAGGAATAGAGAAAAAAGGATTTGCGGAAGAATGTTACGGAGAAGTATTCCCCTGATCCCGGGAAATGAGGCGCTGTACTGATGTATCGGGTTGATATGAACATCGTCGGTTGAGATAGTATCTTTTAATATACCAGCCCTTGCAGGAATATCGGGCTCATCCGGTCTGCCCGGCCCGAGAGATAAACGTCCGTGAAGGGGACCAAACTCCGTTTTAGTGGTGTGCCTGATAATGAACGGGGAGCGTATGTTTGCCTTTGCCAGCGCATCGCGATAGTGAAGAGTGATGGTGTCGGGATCAAGAGTATCGGGGCTGATCTTTATTATAAAATTCTGTTGCCCCCGAACCCACGCCGCTTTCGCCGCCAGGGGCTTTAACAGACTCCTCAACGAATCTTCCGGACCGGTTGTCGCGATGTATATGGATATGTTCTCACCCCGCTCCTGCACATTGACATAATTGACTCCGGCATGCTTGATTCCCGCCACTGCGCTGTCTGGACCGAAGCGCCGACGAAACATTTCTACCGAATCGGCATTCACAGGCCTGATGTTGCGCTCCAGCAATGAATCCCGCAAAGCGAGAACCGTGTTGCGGAAAATGTAGCTGGACTCCCGGTTAAAATCATGGAAAGCCTTTTCGTACGAACTCGTCAGCCAAAGACCCTGAAGCACGATCAGCAAGCCGATACTACATAAAATAAGTAATAGAGATAATCTGTTTTTCCGTTTCACCACGGCCGCTATTGTTAGATGCCCAAACGCCTCTTCATGGATACATTACCCGACGTGCGATGGTCAAAGGTAACAAGTCTGTTCTTCCCGGGATACCTCTTTAACCTTAATTAACCTTCCATTCAGCTTGATTAACCTCATTCTGCGACAGCCAGCCGTACTTTTAGCCTGGAACAAATGATAATGAAATTTAATAGCACCATGAAAAAAATATTACTGCTTACGGGTATACTGGCTATGCTTACAGCCGCCCAGATTGTTTTTGGTCAGTCTGATCAAGGCCTGATCACTTATGATGTAAAAATAAATATGCACAGGAGGCTCCCGGCTGACCGCCAGGCAATGAAGGACGTGATTCCCGAGTTCAACACCGTACAGGATCAGCTTTTCTTTAACGCAACCGAGTCGTTGTATAAACCGGTAGAGGAGGAGGAAGAACCGTTTGAACATGACAATGGACCCGTGCGCATACAGATGAGAAGACCGGCGACGGAAGTTTATTTTAATTACGCGGGATCGAAACGTGTCCTGCTTCAGGAACTGATGGGGAAGAAATACTTAATAGAAGACTCTATAAAAGTAGCTCCGTGGAAATTCGGCACGGAGACAAAGCTGATATTGGATAAGCCCTGCAAGCACGCCTTTTATTACGATGAAGAACGCAAACAACAGGTAGTCGCATGGTATACGGATCAACTCCGGATGTTTATGGGGCCCGAGAATTTCAATTCGCTCCCGGGTACCATCCTTCAGGTGGATATCAACGATGGCGAGCGCGTCATCACCGCCACCAAAGTCGAATTTCGCCCGCTTAAGAAAAATGAGATGAAGATCCCTTCCGGAGGACAACGTATCACGCAGCAGGAGTTCAGGAAACTGTCGGATGCGCAGATGGAACGCATGCGGGCAAATGGAGGAAACGTGATCATCAGAAATTGAGCGGAGCCGGAAATTCCTCACTACAGACCTCGTTATGAAAAATATCCTGTTGATCCTGGTTGCTTTAAGCAGCCACATTCTTTTTGCCCAAAAGATATCCGTCGTCGGACAATTAACGGATAGCGCAGGTGTGGCCCTTCCGTCTGCCACTATTTTGATCTTAAGTCCGGCCGATACTTCGTTGGTGAATTTTGGCGTTACGGGCGCAGACGGACGTTTTGAGATAAAAAATTTGCTTCGGCAAGACTACCTTTTCAAAGTTAGCTTCGTAGGGTATGCCACGCTAATCAGGCATATCACTCCGCCGGATGGAGTTACAGTCGACCTTGGCACGATCAAAATGAAACCGCAGACCGTACTGCTGGATGAAGTGCTGATCGAATCACAGCGCGCACCGGTAACGGTAAAGAAAGATACGATCGAATTTAACGCAGAGGCGTTCAGATCGGTAAAAGAGAATGCCGTCGTGGAAGACCTACTAAAAAGATTGCCGGGTGTTGAGGTCGATGCCGACGGGACGATCCGTGCGCAGGGTGAGCAGGTTAGAAAGGTCACCGTTGACGGAAAGAATTTTTTTGGAAGCGACCCCAAACTGGCTACCCGTAACCTTCCTGCCGATGCTGTCGACAAGGTGCAGGTGTTCGACAAAAAATCCGATCAGGCCGTATTTTCCGGTATTGACGACGGCCAGCGGGAAAAAACGATTAACCTGGAGTTGAAGGAGGAAAAGAGAAATGGCGCTTTTGGAAACCTGTCGGGCGGGCTCGGCACCGATAGCCGCTACCAGGCGAAAGCAAACGTAAACAGGTTCAGAAAAACAAGTCAGTTCTCACTTTTAGGAATGGCGAACAATATAAATGACCAGGGATTTTCCATCGACGACTACCTCAGTTTCACGGGAGGAGCACAGCAAATGATGGGCGGGGGCGGAGCCGTGCGCCTGGAATTCAACAGCGACAATCAAAACGGGGTTCCGCTGAATTTCGGAGGAAGGAATACAGGCCTCATGAGCAACTATGCCGGAGGGTTGAACTTTAACAATGAGTTCAATAAAAAAACTGAAGTGAACGGCAGTTATTTTTTCAACTACCTGGATCACGACGTTACGGAAACCACAGACCGCATCAATTATTTTTCTTCAGGAGACCTTGCATTCAACCAGGTGAGCAAACAAAACAACACCAACGTAAACCACCGGATCAATGCCGTTCTTGATCATAAGATCGATTCACTCAATTCGATAAAACTGACTACATCCTTTACCCTGAACGATACGGATGCGAGCGAGACCAGTTCCAGTCAGAACCTGGACGGGAATGGTTCAGTGCAGAACGAAAGCGATCGCAGCACCGCTTCACAAGGCTCGACCGCCAGCTTCAATGCGGCCTTATTGTGGAGGCACAGGTTCGCCAGAAAAGGCCGGACATTATCTGCTAACGCGGCCGTTGGGGTCAGCGATTCCGATCGCGACGGAGAGCAGGATGCTACAACTACTTTTTATGACGGTAATGAGGAAGTTGTTCACCTCCTGCAGTCCAGCGACCAGACCACAAACAACCTGACGTATAGCGCGGGACTCTCATACACCGAACCGCTGGGTAACCGGAAATACCTGGAAGCCAGTTATAGTTACCGTCAGAACCTCAACGACGTCGATCGCCGTGTATTCGATCTCAACAGCGGCGAAGCAATCTTTAACTCCGGTCTCAGCAACCAATACAGAAGTGATTACCAGTATCACCGTACCGGGTTGAACTTTCGGATCAACCGATCCAGATACAACGTTACTCTGGGGACAAGCGTCCAGCTAACTTCGCTGGACGGTGAATTGATCCTAACGAATTCGACCATTCAAAAATCCTACCGGAATATTTTGCCGGTTGCACGCTTCAACTTCGATTTTTCGTCCAACCGCCACCTCCGACTGGACTATGAGACATCCGTTCAGGAACCAACGATACAACAATTGCAGCCCGTGGTAGACAACAGCGACCCGTTGAACCTCGCGGTTGGTAACCCTGCGCTTCGTCCTGCGTATGCCCAGAACTGGCGCCTCCACTTTAATACGTTCGATCCGGCGAATTTTATGAGCTTCTTCGCTTTCGCAGACGCGACCTATACAACCAATGCCATTACAACGTCGCAGACCTTCACGGAGCAACAGGTGAGAATTTCAAAACCTGTTAATGTGGGCAACAGTTTCCGCTTGAACGGCAACGCCACCTTCAGCTTCCCTATTCAAAAGTTGTCAAGCCGTTTGGGTATCACGGCGACAGGAACTCATCAGACGGGGATCAATGTGCTCAACGACCAGGAGAGTAATATTGCTCAGAATACTGTCGGAGGAACACTCCGTTATAATTTCCGGTATAAAGAATTGATCGACGCGAACCTGAGTGCCAATCTCAGCCGGCAGTCGACATCGTATGAATTCAATTCGACAGCTGACCAGTTGTTTTTCAATAAGACCTACACAGCGGAGACAAATTTTTCTTTCCTGAAAAATTATTCTTTTGGGGCGATGTTCGAATATCTCGTTTATGAAAGTATAACCACCGATTATAAACAGGATATACCGTTGCTGAATGTATCGGTCGGCCGGAATTTCTTAAAAGCGAAGAGCGGTGAATTAAAGTTTTCCGTGAATAATCTTCTGGACAGGAACATCGGTGTTTCGCAGGAAGCGGATATCAATTATTTCCAACGGCAGGTAACGAACGGATTGGGGAGATATTATATGGTGACCTTCACATACTCCATTAATAAACACCTAAACCCTATGGGGATGAGGCCAAGAGGCCCGATGATGAGGATTATGAGATAAAGGGCCTATTCGCCGGATGAGGGGTCGATGAATGCTTGCACCGGGCAAACCGTGCCCCTATCTTTGAACTATGACTAGCCGATTTTTCCTGCTCACTTTTTTATGTCTCACTGCCGGCAATTTAACAGGTCAGTACATTCCGAGATTTGATATTCAAGGTCATCGCGGAGCGCGTGGATTGGAACCCGAAAATACGATTCCCGGATTTCTGAAGGCGATAGACCTGGGAGTAACGACACTTGAACTCGATGTGGCCGTGACAAAAGACAGACAGGTGGTAGTCTCTCATGAACCCTGGATGGCCGCATCGATATGCCTGGATTCCGCAGGTAATACGTACACGGAAAAAGAGGAGAAGAAATTCAACATCTATCAAATGACCTATGAGGAGGTAACGTCGTTTGATTGCGGATCGAAGGGTAATCAGCTGTTCCCCGAACAGGAAAAGGTAAAATCAGGCAAACCACTGCTTCGGGACGTTATCGTAGCGGCGGAGAGCCACATCAAAAGTTATGCATCATACGAAGTGGATTATAATATAGAGATCAAAACCGATCCTTCCTGGGACAAAAAGTATCATCCCTCCGTCGAAGAGTTTTCCGATCTCGTATACAACCTTGTCAATGAATACGTCCCGCTGGAAAGACTGGTCATTCAATCTTTTGATTTCCGAGTACTGAAGTACTGGCATCAGAAGTATCCTGAAATCCGCCTGAGTGCCTTGGTCGAGAACAAAAAATCAATTGATGCCAATCTTGCCGACCTGGGATTCAAGCCATCGGCTTACAGTCCGCATTTCAGCCTTCTCTCCCGCGACAAAGTAAGCCACTTGCACAAACAGAAGATCCGGGTCATACCCTGGACCGTCAACGAGATCAGCGACATGCTCTCCCTGAAAGGTATGGGCGTCGACGGCATTATTACCGACTACCCGGACCGGGCTATGAAGTACAAGATGACGCTCAGTATCCAGCACAAAGGCGGGAAGAAATAAGGCACTATCGCATCGATTCAACCTTGTCGGGGTACAATCTGCTGTTCGATTGAGATATATACTTTCCTTTTTCCTATCATTGCGGAAAAATTTCCGGCATGAAAAAATATGACGTTTATGGAATCGGTAATGCTATCGTTGATATCGTTACCGAGGTCGACCACGACTTTTTCGGGAAGAACAACATCGAAAAGGGTGTGATGACCCTGGTGGACGAAAAACGTCAGATCGAGCTGATGAAGGTGATCGATATGAAGAGGAGTAAGATGTCGGGTGGAGGATCCGCGGGCAATACGGTCGTAGCCATTAATCAGTTTGGAGGCAAGAGTTTCTACTCCTGTCTGGTCGCTCATGACGAGTTGGGAAAGTTTTTCCTGGAAGATATCAAACGAAACGGAGTAGATACCAACCTGAAGTACGAGAACTGTCCCCCGGGTCATTCCGGACGTTGCCTGGTCATGACAACGCCGGATGCGCATCGCACGATGAACACATTTCTGGGAGTCAGTTCATTCTTATCCCCCGAACATCTCGATGAAGAGGCGATCAGGAACTCGTCGTACGTTTACCTCGAAGGATACCTGGTAGCCAGCCCGAAAGGACTGGAGGCGTTAAAGGCGGCGAAAAAGATTGCTGAAAAAAACAAGATCGATGTGGCGCTGACTTTTTCTGACCCCAGTATGGTGAAATATTTTTCGGCACAGATGGCAGAAGTAGTTGGGGCAAGCGTCGACCTTCTGTTTTGCAATGAAGAGGAGGCCATGATTTTTACAGGCACCGATTCGGTTAAAGAGGCACGCGAAAAACTCAGGGGCGTAGCCAAACGGTTTGCGATCACGCTGGGTGCGAACGGAGCCCTTATTTTCGACGGAGACACTTATATTAATATAGAGCCCTATAAAGTAAAGGCATTGGACACGAATGGGGCCGGAGATATGTTCTCAGGTGCGTTCATGTACGGGATCACCCACAATCATAGTTTCGCCGAGGCCGGAAAACTTGCTTCGCTGGCTTCATCCAAGGTTGTTGCCCAGTTCGGGCCCCGGCTGGAACCGCTCCAGGCCAAAAACGTATTGGCAGACCTCCTTGCATAAGTGGTTGACAATCAAACGTTCGGGTTTGGCTGTGGCGCGGGGAACCATAAAATTGCCGGCATTCGCCTTGTAAATCCAGAAAATCCTAGGCATCTTTGCAGCCCTTTTATTTAAGGGCTAATAAAACAACGCGATGAAACGTACATTTCAACCTTCCCGCACAAAAAGAAAGAACAAGCACGGTTTTCGTGAAAGAATGGCGACGGCCAATGGCCGCAGGGTGTTGGCAAACCGCAGGAAAAACGGGCGTAAAAAACTGACTGTTTCCAGCGAAAAGACGGTGAAGCATAAATAATCGCCTTGGGGTATAACCCATAAGGAGATTGATTAAATTCAGCTTATGGGGAAACTCACGTTCCAAAAGGAAGAAAGACTTTCAAGGGAAAAACTTATACAGGAACTCTTCGACAAGGGTTCCTCTTTTTATTTATTCCCATTTAAGGTGTTTGTAATGCCTAATCCCGATCAAGGTCACCCTTTTCACCAGGTGCTGATCTCGGTATCCAAGCGGAATTTCAAAAAGGCCGTTGACCGAAATCGCTTAAAAAGAAGAATCAGGGAAGCCTACCGGCTTAATAAGAACCTGCTGACGGTTCGTAACAAATTACTCATTGCGTATATTTATAGTGTAAAGGATATTTTGCCGTCCGCGCAAATCCAGGAAAGATTAGTCAAAACTTTTAAAAGGTTTGATCATGTGGAGAAGACGTAAATGGCCGTTCATACTGGGTGTATTGATCATTGCCGGATTTGCTTTCCGCAAACCAGCCGAGAAATATTTCGACATCGCAAAGAGCCTCGATATTTTTGCTACACTGTTCAAGGAGGTAAACGCATACTATGTAGATGAAGTTGAACCGGAAAAACTGATCCGGCAAGGTATCGACGGAATGCTCGGGTCGCTGGATCCCTACACTGATTATATAGCTGAGGATGAGATTGAATCGTTTCGTATTACCACTACGGGACAATACGCCGGCATAGGCGCCCTCATCGGTGTAATAAATAAAAAAACCGTTATCACCCACCCCTACAAAAATTTTCCAGCCTTTAGGGCAGGACTGAAAGTTGGTGACGAAATTATTTCCGTTGACGGAAAAAATGTCCAGGGGAAATCCACATCCGAAATAAGCGCTCTTCTTAAGGGACAGCCGAAAACGGAGGTGGAACTGAAAATAAAACGGGCGGGACAGCGGGAAACCATCGCGTTAAAAATCACGCGGGAAAAAATTAACCTTACCAATATTGCATTTTCCGGGTTGGTGGAACCTGAGATCGGATACATTAAACTGGACGACTTTACTCCCGGTGCCTCCAGGGAAGTCTCCGACGCGCTCACCGATCTGAAATCCAGAGGTGCAAAAAAAATCATTCTTGACCTCCGCGACAACCCGGGTGGATTGCTCCATGAGGCCGTTAATATTGTCGGCCTGTTTGTGCCGCGTGGCCTGGAAGTCGTGTCCACAAAAGGTAAGGTCGAAGACTGGAATAAGTCATACAGGACGTTGAACAATCCTATCGATACCAGTATACCCATGGTTGTACTCGTCAGCGAAGGGAGCGCGTCAGCATCTGAGATTGTGGCGGGCTCGTTACAGGATTATGATCGTGCCGTCCTTATCGGTAAGCGAACCTTCGGGAAAGGGTTGGTGCAAACAACCCGCGAGCTATCCTATAATTCGCAATTGAAAGTAACAACCGCAAAATATTATATACCCAGCGGCCGGTGTATACAGGCATTAGATTACAGTCATAGAAGAGAAGACGGAACCGTGGACCGGGTCGCAGATTCGCTAAAGACGGCTTATAAAACAAAGAACGGCCGGAAGGTCTTTGATGGTGGCGGACTTGATCCCGATATCAGTACCGACGACGATTACCTTAGTACCGTGACGTCAGCGTTGCTAAACTCCGGAATGATATTCGAGTATGCCTCCCGTTATTGTGCGGAAAATCCGGTGAGACCCGATCTGGCTTCCTTTCGTTTTCCGGACGCCGACTATGAAAAATTCCTGAGGTTCCTCAAGGAACAGAAATTCTCCTATACGACGGCCATCGAACACAATACAAAGCTCCTGATTGACGCAGCCCGGCAGGAACGCTATTACCCTGACCTGGAACAGCCGCTTAATCTCTTAAAGGAAAGGGTGGAAGCCACTAAAACTTCCGATTTAATGAGGTTCAGGAACGAAATCAAAGAAGTTCTGGAGGCACAGATCGGCTTCCACTATGCGTTGAATGAGGGTCAGGCGACCGTATCCCTGAGCCGGGATAAAACTATTCTGGAGGCCCGGCAGTTGCTTAATAATTCCGGGGCTTACCAAAAACTCCTTACTCCTTCCGATGGCCAGAATCCTAAGCCTTGAAACATCTACTACGGTATGCTCCGTCGCTGTACATGAGAACGAAGAGCTCCTGGCAATGGCTGAGGTTCATGTGGAACATTCCCATTCGTCCAGACTGGCCGGACTGATCGATGACGTTGCTAAAGTCGCCGGTGTCGGATTAAGGGATATCAGTGCGGTGGCTGTTTCTTCAGGACCCGGATCGTACACGGGCCTGCGTATCGGGACGTCAACAGCAAAAGGACTGTGTTATGCGCTGTCTATCCCCCTCATTTCAATCGGTACGCTGGAATTGCTTGCTGCCCAAATGAATGAAGTAAACGTGATGAAGGCATGGCTGTGTCCCATGATCGACGCAAGAAGAATGGAGGTCTATTGCAGGCTTTCGGATGCTGAAAATAAAATTATCGGGGGCGTGGAGGCAAAAATTATCGACGAAAATAGTTTTGAAGGGCACCTGGCGGATCATCGTATTGTTTTTTTTGGAAATGGGGCGGAAAAATGCCGGGCGGTACTAACTCACCCGAATGCTTTTTTTGCAGCCGGGATCACGCCTTCGGCGGCTCAGATGGGGAGAATCGCGCTCCATAAGTACCGGAATAACGAGATCGAAGACCTCGTACATTTCGAGCCATATTATCTGAAGGAGTTTAGAATAAAGCGTGCAGGAAATTTAACGGAAGTCGAGCCGAACAAAATTGGCTGATAACGATGTTGTAAAGGTTATGGAAAATCCGGGAGATCAGATTATTAATAAAGTTGCTGCCAGTTCACTCGTGACATTGGACCTGGAGGAATTCTACCAACCCGGCGACCGGATAGTATTGGATATCAAGGATCAGCTGTTTCAGGGTCTTATCCTGAAAGAGAAAGATTTCCGCGAGTTCATCAGGAACCACGATTGGGCGGCTTACAGGGGCAAGTACGTTTCCGTTTGCTGTTCCGCAGACGCAATTGTACCTACCTGGGCATTTATGCTTTTGTCGATCTCATTGCAGCCTTACGCAAATAAGGTTGTATTCGGAACGGAAGAGGATCTGGAGACGTCTGTTTTTTTAGAGCGTCTTTCTGCGGTAGACTGGCAGCAATTCGAGGGCGTAAAAGTTGTGGTCAAGGGCTGTAGCAAGATAAATGTTCCCCAGGCGGTCTATGTTGAGGCCGCATTCCGGCTAAGACCTTATGCGGCGAGTATTATGTTCGGGGAACCTTGCAGCACCGTTCCGCTTTTTAAAAAAGCAAAGATCTAGACGTCAGGGACTAATTCGTTTAGTATCAGACCCGTGCCGGGATGGAGTGTTTTTTTTGCGGTTGGTGAAGGGAATGTGGATAACTAAATATCAAAAAATTTTTGCGTCATATGTTCCCTGAGGTACATTTGTGACCCTTTTGCTGAGAAGAGGTAAGGGTAAAAAAAAGTAAAAGAATTTTGCGAAGTGATACCAATTCGATTACCTTTGCACTCCCAAAATGAAAAACAGGGCTGAAATCGGAAGGATTTCAGAAACTAGGTTGAGAGACCTCATTTATCTGCCACCTGGCGGATAGAACGTTCATTGAATGGATGATAATTGATAGCGGACCCGCCCTGACTTTGTTGAGAAACGAGGGTAAGGGCGATTGATTCTCGAGAGAGAAGAATTTTAGAAAAGGAGTCCAGGTTTCAGACAATTACTGTAGTTGATTAGGATTGGTGATGCTTAAGTGTTGCAGTCCGAAAGACGTATACTTTCCGGATTTGAAGAGCTTGCGAGAGTTTGGAGAATTAGGGGAGTATGAAAAACTATTACAATGGAGAGTTTGATCCTGGCTCAGGATGAACGCTAGCGGCAGGCCTAATACATGCAAGTCGAACGGTAAGTATGGTAGCAATATTATACGAGAGTGACGTACGGGTGCGTAACACGTATGCAACCTACCCTTTACAGGCGGATAGCTCGGGGAAACTCGAATTAACCCGTCATAATATAATTGGATGGCATCATTTGATTATTAAAACTCCGGTGGTAAAGGATGGGCATGCGTCTGATTAGTTAGTTGGCGGGGTAACGGCCCACCAAGACGATGATCAGTAGGGGAACTGAGAGGTTGATCCCCCACACTGGCACTGAGATACGGGCCAGACTCCTACGGGAGGCAGCAGTAGGGAATATTGGTCAATGGATGCAAGTCTGAACCAGCCATGCCGCGTGCAGGAAGAAGGCCTTCTGGGTTGTAAACTGCTTTTGCCAGGGGATAAAATTTCCTTGCGAGGAAAATTGAAGGTACCTGGTGAATAAGCCACGGCTAACTACGTGCCAGCAGCCGCGGTAATACGTAGGTGGCAAGCGTTGTCCGGATTTATTGGGTTTAAAGGGTGCGTAGGCGGCTTTGTAAGTCAGTGGTGAAATATGTCAGCTTAACTGAGAGGGTGCCATTGATACTGCAGAGCTTGAGTACAGATGAGGTAGGCGGAATTGACGGTGTAGCGGTGAAATGCTTAGATATCGTCAAGAACACCTATAGCGAAGGCAGCTTACTAGGCTGTAACTGACGCTGAGGCACGAAAGTGTGGGGATCAAACAGGATTAGATACCCTGGTAGTCCACACTGTAAACGTTGATTACTCGCTGTGTGCGATATACAGTACGCGGCCAAGCGAAAGCGATAAGTAATCCACCTGGGGAGTACGCCGGCAACGGTGAAACTCAAAGGAATTGACGGGGGTCCGCACAAGCGGTGGAGCATGTGGTTTAATTCGATGATACGCGAGGAACCTTACCTGGACTAGAATGCCCTTGACTGGTGCAGAGATGTACCGTTCCGCAAGGACAAGGAGCAAGGTGCTGCATGGCCGTCGTCAGCTCGTGCCGTGAGGTGTTGGGTTAAGTCCCGCAACGAGCGCAACCCCTATTTTTAGTTGCCAACAGGTCAAGCTGGGGACTCTAAAAAGACTGCCCGCGCAAGCGGAGAGGAAGGAGGGGACGACGTCAGGTCATCATGGCCCTTACGTCCAGGGCTACACACGTGCTACAATGGCGTATACAGAGTGTTGCAAGCTGGTGACAGTGAGCCAATCACAAAAAGTACGTCTCAGTTCGGATTGCAGGCTGCAACTCGCCTGCATGAAGTTGGAATCGCTAGTAATCGCGCATCAGCAATGGCGCGGTGAATACGTTCCCGGACCTTGTACACACCGCCCGTCAAGCCATGGGAGTCGAGAGGACCTGAAGGCAGTTGCTGCAAGGCGCTGTTTAGGGTTAAATCGATGACTAGGGCTAAGTCGTAACAAGGTAGCCGTACCGGAAGGTGCGGCTGGAACACCTCCTTTCTGGAGTTCAGCTTCTTTAGGGAACTGAACGGAATGAAAACCGAGGACTTCGAAGTAAGGGTTCGCTATCAATTACATTTATTCGAGATTTTGGAAAAGAAACCGGGCTTGTAGCTCAGGTGGTTAGAGCGCTACACTGATAATGTAGAGGTCCGTGGTTCGAGTCCACGCAGGCCCACGCCTACGCTGAAAGCTTCGGCGTGCGCAGCACGCAAGAGATTTTGGGGCAAGACGGGCAGTGCGTGAAAGAGCACCGGGATTTACATGATCGTTAAGCATTCGGGCTTTGCCCGAAGGTTTGCGCTGCACAGGTAAAGAAAAAAAGGGCATCGCCCGACGAAGCCAGCGATGGCTAATCGCGCGGAGGCGAAGTTGGGGGATTAGCTCAGCTGGCTAGAGCGCCTGCTTTGCAAGCAGGAGGTCATCGGTTCGACTCCGATATTCTCCACAGGGGAGGAAGATAGGGGAAGGCAGGAGAGAAGAAAAGAAGGAAGAAGAAAGTAGGAAGGAAGTAGGGAAGAAGAAAAAGAGTAAGAATGACCAGTAGGGTTGTTCAGTTAGTAGAGGAGGTAGTTGTTAGAGGCAATTATCACGATGTTGATCCCCGTGATCGAATGTAGCGGTAGCCACTGCGAGATTACATGACGGGAACAAGGTTGACGTAGGAGTTCATTGACATGCTGGTGAAAGAGTAGTAAAGAGTAGAGACTCAAGAATTTATTTTTGAGTTTTTAGGTATACATGCGAGTGATTGTATGTGTACTAAAACGAGCACATAGGTGAACCCGCTAATGTCGCGAGACATTGGAGAAGGGGTCGTTAAAAGAAGTAAATAAGGGCGTATGGGGAATGCCTAGGCTCTCAGAGGCGAAGAAGGACGTGATAAGCTGCGAAAAGCTACGGGGAAGCGCAAATAGCTATTGATCCGTAGATGTCCGAATGGGGCAACCCGGTATACTGAAGGTATATCATCCGTCGTAAGACGGAAGCAAACCCAGGGAACTGAAACATCTAAGTACCTGGAGGAGAAGAAAACAATCGAGTGATTGCGCAAGTAGTGGCGAGCGAACGCGTAAGAGCCCAAACCTTATTAGTTACGGCTAGTGAGGGGTTATAGGACTACATAATAGAAGTAACACGAAGATGAACTGGGTGGGAAACCAGGCCATAGCGGGTGATAGCCCCGTAATTGTAAGGTGTTATGGATAGGTAGTATCCTGAGTAGGGCGGGGTCGGAGACGCCCCGTTTGAATTTGCCAGCACCATCTGGTAAGGCTAAATACTCCTGAGAGACCGATAGTGAACCAGTACTGTGAAGGAAAGGTGAAAAGTACTCCGAATAGGAGGGTGAAATAGAACCTGAAACCATACGCTTACAAGCGGTCGGAGCTGGGAGATCCAGTGACGGCGTGCCTTTTGCATAATGAGCCTACGAGTTACTGTCACTGGCGAGGTTAAATGACTGAAGTCATGCAGCCGGAGCGAAAGCGAGTCTGAATAGGGCGTATAGTCAGTGGGAGTAGACGCGAAACTTTGTGATCTACCCTTGGTCAGGATGAAGTTCCGGTAACACGGGATGGAGGTCCGAACTAGTAAACGTTGAAAAGTTTTTGGATGAACTGAGGGTAGGGGTGAAAGGCTAATCAAACTGAGAAATAGCTCGTACTCCCCGAAATGTTTTTAGGAACAGTGTGGAGGTTAAGTTTAGTACAGGTAGAGCTACCAATAGGACTAGGGGGAGTCACATCCTACCAAATCCTGATGAACTCCGAATGGTATTAAATATACTCTGCAATGAGGGCATGGGTGCTAAGGTCCGTGTCCGAGAGGGAAAGAACCCAGACCTGCAGCTAAGGTCCCAAAATCTACACTAAGTTGAACTAAGGCGGTTCAGTTGCTTAGACAGCCAGGATGTTTGCTTGGAAGCAGCAATTCATTTAAAGAGTGCGTAACAGCTCACTGGTCGAGCGACAGAGCATCGATAATAATCGGGCATCAAGTGTAGTACCGAAGCTCAGGATTTCGTAGCAATACGGAGTGGTAGGGGAGCATTCCATCGACGGCGAAGCAGACTGGTAATGGTTTGTGGAGTAGATGGAAAAGCAAATGTAGGCATAAGTAACGATAAGGCAGGCGAGAAACCTGCCCACCGATAGACTAAGGGTTCCGCGGCAATGCTAATCAACCGCGGGTAAGTCGGGACCTAAGGCGAACCCGAGAGGGGTAGTTGATGGACAATGGGTTAATATTCCCATACTAGCGTATCGAGCGATGGAGAGAAGGAGTAGTGAAAGCTTCGCGCCCAGACGGAATAGGGCGTTAAAAGGCGTAGGTAAATTTTCTGTAGGCAAATCCGCAGAGAATGCTGAAACCCAATAGTACCAGGAGGCTTCGGCCGAATGGATAGAAAGCGTAAGCAGACTTCCGAGAAAATCTTCTAAGCATATTGATACGGTACCCGTACCGCAAACCGACACAGGTAGTCAAGGAGAGAATCCTGAGGTGCTCGAGTGAGTCATGGCTAAGGAACTAGGCAAATTAATCCTGTAACTTCGGGAAAAGGGATGCCTCTCCGCTGCAAGGCGGAAGGTCGCAGAGAAATGGCCCAGGCGACTGTTTAACAAAAACACATGGCTTTGCGAAATCGAAAGATGAAGTATAAGGCCTGACACCTGCCCGGTGCTGGAAGGTTAAGGGGGGACGTTAGTGAGCAATTGCGAAGCGTTGAACTGAAGCCCCAGTAAACGGCGGCCGTAACTATAACGGTCCTAAGGTAGCGAAATTCCTTGTCGGGTAAGTTCCGACCTGCACGAATGGTGTAACGATCTGGGCACTGTCTCAGCCATGAGCTCGGTGAAATTGTAGTCACGGTGAAGATGCCGTGTACCCGTCACGGGACGGAAAGACCCCGTGCACCTTTACTATAGCTTCGCATTGACATTGGGTAGATGATGTGTAGGATAGGTGGGAGGCAATGATCCTGTGCCGCTAGGTATAGGGGAGTCAACGGTGAAATACCACCCTTTATTTATCTGATGTCTAATCCGCAAGACCTGCGGAGACAGTGCGTGGTGGGTAGTTTGACTGGGGTGGTCGCCTCCGAAAGTGTATCGGAGGCTTTCAAAGGTATGCTCAGTACGCTTGGTAACCGTACGTGGAGTGCAATAGCATAAGCATGCTTGACTGTGAGACTGACAAGTCGAGCAGGGTCGAAAGACGGATATAGTGATCCGGCGGTTCTGCATGGAAGGGCCGTCGCTCAAAGGATAAAAGGTACGCCGGGGATAACAGGCTGATCTCCCCCAAGAGCTCATATCGACGGGGAGGTTTGGCACCTCGATGTCGGCTCGTCACATCCTGGGGCTGGAGAAGGTCCCAAGGGTTAGGCTGTTCGCCTATTAAAGTGGCACGCGAGCTGGGTTCAGAACGTCGTGAGACAGTTCGGTCCCTATCTGTGATGGGCGTAGGAAGTTTGAGAGGATCTGACCTTAGTACGAGAGGACCGGGTTGGACCAACCGCTGGTGTACCGGTTGTGGCGTCAGCTGCATAGCCGGGTAGCTACGTTGGGACGAGATAAGCGCTGAAAGCATCTAAGCGCGAAACTCACCTCAAGATGAGACTTCCATTAAGGGACGTCAGAGACGATGACGTTGATAGGCTGCAGGTGTAAAGGCAGAAATGTCAAAGCTGAGCAGTACTAATTACCCGAACGCTTCAGATATAAGTTTTAATACAATTTTATCATAACGAATTTCTATGTGCTCGTAAACTCTTACCACTATTCTTTCACCAGATCACATGTCAACGATATTAAGCCCTGCCTTCGCGAGACGCTATGGCAGGCAAGTTTTAAGGTGACCTGCCGTCGCGAGACGCTATGGCAGGCAGGCAATAGCCTGAATCACCAAAGAGTTTAAGGTGACAATAGCGGTGGGGATCACCTCTTCCCATTCCGAACAGAGCAGTTAAGCCCACCAGCGCTGATGGTACTAGGATAACACCTGGGAGAGTAAGTCGTTGCCTATTTTTATCACAAGCCCCTGGAGTAATCCAGGGGCTTTTTTATTGCCCAGACTTTTCTGATGGTACCGGGATAACACCCGGGACAGTAAATCGTCGCAAGCATTGTTCCTTACATCTCGCTTGCATTTGTCTTTCTAATCAATACTTTTGTAACCCTTTGGATAAAATATGACCGGAACAGATTTGAAAAAACAAGGCATCATCGTTACTGTTACGCTAACAGTGATGGCTATCGTATTTTCACAGCTGTCCTGCTTCCAGGTTATCCACCACACGAAGGATACCGTAAAAACCGAACAAAATGAGGAGCCGTCCGGAGAGCAAATCTACATCTCTCTGCCATCCAGCAACCTGCCATCCTCCACCCATGTGGAGTTAAACCAAACCATGGTCTTCCTCTTTGAAATTCTTTTTGAAAAGAAAGAAATCCAAAAAGAAAACTTCAACGTCCTTTTACCGCCAAACAGGTTTTTTAAAGCGCTTTTCACCAGCGTTATTTCCCCCAACGCTCCCTAGGTTTTTATAAACCAGCGCCCCGGCACGGAAAGGTTTAGCTTTTCCGCCTCATTTCTTTTTAATCAAAAACACATTCAACATACTATGCAAAACAAGGGATTAGTAATTGTTTTAACGGTAGTCATCACGGCGCTATGCCTGTACTACCTGTCATTCACCTATGTATCGAACGGAATAACCCAGGACGCCATAAAATACGCAACGGACAAGGGAGGTGTTGTTAACCTCGGCAAAAAGCAAACATACCTCGATTCCATGTGGAATGTTCCGGTATACAACCTTTTCGGCGCCGAATACACCTACAAGGAAGTAAAGGACAACGAACTAAGCCTCGGGCTTGACTTACAGGGTGGTATGCATGTAACCCTCGAGGTTTCACCTGTGGATATTATAAAAAGCTTAAGTGCCAACAGCCAGGATTCATCCTTCCTGAAGGCGCTGATCACAGCACGTGGCCTGCAGAAAAACAGCCAGGAAAATTTCAGCGACCTCTTCTTCAAGTCGTATAAGGACGCCAATCCAAACAAGAAACTGACGTCGATCTTTGCAAATGCCGTGACTAAGGGACGTATTGCCACAAATGACGACGACTCCAAGGTAATCTCCGTTGTAAACGAGGAAATTGAAAGTGCTATCGACCGTTCATTTACAATTCTGAATAATCGTCTCGATCAGTTTGGTACCTCACAGCCCGTTATTCAGAGATTACCCGGTACGGCCAGAATTCAAATAGAGATCCCCGGTGCCGATAATCCGAAACGCGTCCGTAAACTTTTGCAGGGTGTTGCAAAGCTTGAGTTCTGGGACGTCGTGGAGCCAAGCACGCTGAACACCTCACTGCTCGCGATCAATGATGTTCTCGTGAAGGAGCAGCGCGCATTATCTGTCAAGACAACGACGAGTGAACCATCACAGCCAGCGTCCGAGACTTCCGACCTGTCTTCACTTCTTGGCGACAGCACCAAGGCAGCGGCCGATACAACGGCATCCGAAGCCACGAAAGGACTGGACTCACTGCAGAACCTGAATATTTCTCCCCTGTTTTCACTAAGCACGCCTCCGGGTTCATTCCGTTATGATATCCGCGACACTTCAAAGATCAACGCCATCTTCAAACGCGCGGATATCCGGAATATCTTACCCAGAACAATAGGTGTTTATTGGGCAAATAAGCCCGAACTGGATCAGACAGGAAAGGAAGGACTGGAATTGTACTTTTTGGATATCGGACGCAACGGAAAAGCTAAGCTCGATGGTACCGTTATCACAGAAGCCCGCAGCGACCTGGATGAATATGCGCAGCCTGCCGTGAGCATGAATATGAGTGCCACCGGCACACGCGTATGGGCGAAGTGGACGGCGGAAGCGTCAAGCAAAAGTCCGAAGGGACGAATAGCAATCGTGCTGGATAACACGGTTTATTCGGCCCCATCTGTGAACGGTGAAATTCCCAACGGGAATTCTCAGATCGCCGGCAACTTTACGCCGGAAGAAGCGAAGGATTTGGCAAACGTGCTGAAAGCCGGTTCACTTCCTGCACCTACCCTGATCGTTGAAGAAGCGATCATTGGCCCTACACTCGGGAAAGTTGCGCAAAGCCAGGGATTCTTTTCCATCGCCTGCGGATTGATCCTGGTCGTCGTCTTTATGGTCGCCTACTACGGAAAAGGTGGCGCTGTTGCCAACTTGTCGCTGGTGTTCAACTTGTTCTTTGTTTTGGGCGTACTTGCACAGCTGGATGCAGCCCTTACGTTACCCGGTATTGCCGGTATCGTGCTCACCATGGGTATGGCTGTAGATGCCAATGTTATTATTTACGAACGTATCCGCGAAGAAATGCGCCACGGAAAGCGCTTGCGCGAGGCCATCGATCTCGGGTTCAAACGGTCTTTCTGGACGATTTTCGATTCCAACATCACTACCTTCCTTACGGCGCTGATGCTCTATCTTTTCGGCCAGGGCGCCGTAAAAGGTTTCGCCATTACCCTGATGGTGGGTATAGTGACAACATTTTTTACCGCTGTCTACATTTCTCATGTGGTCATCGAATGGATGGTCGCGCGCAAGGGAGATGACAGCAAAGTCAACTTTATGACCGTTGTGTCCAGCTTTAAGGCATCCGACTTGAACTTTGACTTTATAGGCAAGAGAAAAATAGCCTACCTGTTCTCTTCCATTGTTATCGGCACCGGAATTTTGCTCATCGCATTTCAGGGACTAAACCTGGGCGTTGATTTTAAAGGCGGCCGGTCGTATACGGTAACATTCAACAAAGCGGTGGATGCTACGGAGTTAAGATCGGATCTGACAACCAGCTTCGAAGGTGCAGGGACAGAAGTCAAAAACTTCGGCGGAAATAACATTGTGAAAGTAACTACGTCATATATCATCAATGATGACGACGAATCTGCCGACGAAAAGGTAAAAACCACGCTGGTCAGCGGGCTTGAAAAATCTACCGGATTAAAATTTGTGGAAGACGACGCGAAAGTGGATGACCAGCATTTTACCATCTCAAGTTCCGTAAAAGTTGAAGCGACGGTCGCAGACGACATCAAGGCGGCCTCTGTCAAAGCGGCATTATTGGCACTCCTGGTAATTTTTATTTACATCCTTCTCCGCTTCCGGAAATGGCAGTTTAGCGCGGGCGCGGTTATAGCACTGGCCCATGATGCGTTGTTCGTTATCGCAACCTTTGCGATTGTCCGTGTATTTGGAATCTCATTTGAGATCGACCAGGTGTTTGTTGCCGCTATCCTTACCGTTATCGGGTACTCTATTAACGATACCGTGATCATCTTTGACCGGATCCGCGAATACCTCGGAATGGGAACCACCCACGACCGCACGCGGATTTTTAATGATGCGATCAACAGTACGCTGAACAGAACGATCATTACATCGGGCACCGTGTTCCTTGTCGTTATCGCCCTGTTGATATTTGGCGGCGAAGTATTGCGCGGGTTTTCATTCGCCTTGCTGATAGGAGTGGGTATCGGAACATACTCATCGATATTTATGGCGGCTCCGATCGTACTGGATCTGGATAAAATAAAGCAACAAAACCCGGAAGTGAAAGAACCCCGGAAGGTGCCGGCCTAAGCGTCGTATACACCGAAAAAACGGAAGAGATACCGGTCCATACCGGTATCTCTTTTTTTATGCTTGTATCTCTACAGATGACTTTTCAGTGCACGTACCAGCACATGGAGGGCATGTTCAAAATTATGATTGTTCGGGATGATCAGATCCGCCCTGTGTTTCAATGGTTTGATCAGTGACTCGTAGATCGGCATGACATGGTGCTGATAGCGGTACAGCACGTCATCCAGGTCGTATCCGCGTTCTTCATTGTCGCGGCGGATCCTCCGGCTGAGTTTCAGGTAGTCCTTCGCTTCGATAAAGATCTTCAGGTCCAGGAGTTTTTCTACGGCCGGGAAATATTGCACAAAAAGGCCTTCAACCAGCAGGATTGGTGCAGGCCTGAATTCAAGTGTTTGGGGTACGGAGCCGGGTTTATTGAAGGTGTATTCTGTTTTAAATACCGACTCGCCGTTCTGAAGCTTCAGAATATCTTCTTCCAGTTTGTCAATTTCAATCGAACCGGGCAGATCGAAATTTTGTATCCCCTGTTCGTCGAACACCTGGTGTTCACGGGATTTGTAGTAGTGGTCCTGGGATATAATACAAATTTCGCCGGTCCTGAAGTGCGCCGAAAGCTGATTGATAAAATGAGTTTTACCGGACCCGCTTCCACCGGTAATACCGATTGTATAGGATTGACCCAATTGACGCATAAGTTTATGCGCCAAATTACAATTACTTCCGTTGGGATTAAAGTTGATTCCTGAGATACGCTCCCAGTTTTTTTACGGCTATCGAGCGGTGGCTTAGTGAATTTTTTTCCGCCGCGGGCATTTCTGCAAACGTTGCTTTATACCCCTGCGGAACAAAAACAGGATCGTACCCGAAACCGGCAGATCCTCTTCTTTCCCTGATGATGGTGCCATTGATTACTCCATCAAAATACAAAGGCTCCGGACCAAGTCCGATCAGGGTGATCACGGTACGGAAACGGGCTGTCCGGTTTGTTTCCTTTTCCAGATTTTGAAGCAGCAGGCTTATGTTGTCGTCACTGCTTTTTTGTTCGCCGGCATAACGGGCGGAAAACACACCGGGTGCACCGTTCAGTGCTTCGACCTCGAGGCCGGTGTCATCGGCGATACAGCTAATGTGAAACCGCTCCCATACATATTCCGCTTTCTGAAGGGAGTTACCTTCAAGCGTATCACGCGTCTCCGGCAACTCCTCAAAACAATTAATTTCGGCAAGGCTTACAATCCTGAAATCATTCCCAACAATTTGTCTTACTTCCTCCAGTTTATGAAGATTGTTGGTAGCGAAACAAAGCGTCATGGATTAACAATTTCCTTCAATTCAATGTCAACGATAATGTTCGCGTTAGATGGAATGACTTGCTGGGTACCATCAGAGGCACCCGACGGTCCGTACGCCAAACCTGACGCCAGGTAAAACGTCGCCTTGGTTCCTACCGGGATAAGCTGAAGACCTTGCTTCAATCCGTTCGGGATCTGATCAATAACACGGTTGAAACTGTTGTCTGTTGGCTCGAAGTCAATCGTTGCAATTACGTTGGCGTCATCACTCAATAATTTAAATACCGCCTTGAATTTAACCCGGTCGTACCAGGTGGGGTAATCGCCGGTACCAAGTTGAGTTACGACATACCGCAAGCCGGTTGTGTCCTTAATAGCTTCAATGGTCTTTGATTCGAGATAATCATCGATCGCCAGTGTGTCCTGGGCAAGTTTCTGGAGTTCCTGGGATGTCTCAACAACATCATTGAATGCAATATCAAAAACCAGCGTAGAATTTGCGGGAATAGAGCCATTGGAACTGGTTCCATATCCGAAAAGCGACGGAATGTACAGCGTCGCTTTTGAACCCGCAGGCAGCGTTGTCAAAGCGATTTCCCAGCCGTCAATATAACTTGTGGGTTTGCCTTTTGTGTTCCCCTCATCAAATACAGCGTTGGTCGTAAAAAGTTTTCCGATATAGTCCACATCGACAGTGCTCGATGACATAGCGGGAAAACCAGTTCCCAGTTTTGTGATAACCATCCGGATTCCATTCACATCCTTGACCACATTGGTGATATTGTTGCTGGCTAAATAGTTGTCGATACTTTCTATTTCCTTCACGAGGCGCTCGTATTCGCTATCCTCGTTACCTGAATTAAGGCAAGACGTAGTTCCGAGCGTCAATCCGACCAAAAGCAATGAACTAAACGCGATTCCAACAAAAGTCTTCTTCATATGCATATTTTATTTTTAAGTACAACTCCCATTAATTGCAGCTGCCGGTAGCCTGATCGAACCCGGTGCCAAAACCTAATAACGCAACATCGAAAATCAAAATTGCATTGGGAGGTATGACGCCCTGCGCTCCCTCTGCTCCATATGCCATTCCAGACGGAATGTAAAATGTGGCAGAGTCGCCGATACCGAGCAATGGAATGGCACGCTGCCATCCGGGAATAACCCGGTTGAGCGGGAAAGCCATTTTTTCATTCTGGTCGAAAACCTGACCATTCTCCAGGAAAGCACCTTTGTATTTCACTTCGACACAATTTTCCGCGGTCGGTTTGGCTCCGCCTTTGCTGGTGTGGATTACATATACAAGACCACTTGAATCCTTTTGAGCCTTGATATTCTTTTCCGCCAGGTATTTGTCGATCAACGCCGCATCTTTAGAGACCTGTCCCTGTTTTTTCTGTTCCATCAGGCCCATTTGAAAATCGCGGAACTCAGGCATAGTCATGATGTCGGTTACCTGTATAAAATAGGACATGCTGAGGGTCGTATCCACCCCGATGGGTGTACGGCCGCCGCCAATATCCTCGAAGAATTTCTGGATGGGCATCGTTACACGGACACTGTCACCTTTGGACAACATACGGAACATCTGGAACATACCTTTTTCCGTGGCAAGAGCCGAACTGTCCGCGATGGGAATTGCTGCCGGAATACCCTGCGAATAAGTGTCGCCCCAGACGGAATCTTTTGAGTCTTTCAGCAGGTATTCAAACACGATGATCTCTTCTTTTTTAGGTAATACACCATCACCTGCCTTGACGACGGTGAATTTAAATCCATTTGGTGTTTCTTTATCAGATTTCGTACAGGCCGCAAACAGCACAGTCAACCCGATCAGCACAATTGATATTCTAGTCATGATTAGTTTTTGTTAGACAGTTTATAGATGGGAAAAGTTGTAATTGGATTAGTCATTAATCGGCCAATAATTGATCCTTGTAAAGCGGGAGAAGATCGAGGAATTGTTTAACCGTTTGATCCAGTGTCAGATTGGTTTGTCCCCCGGCAGCATTGCGGTGTCCGCCACCGCCAAAGTAGGTGCGAGCCATCTCATTGACCGAAAAGCTTCCCAGCGATCGCATCGATAGCTTGATGTTCTCTTTTCGATCGGATATCATCACCGAGAGCTTGATCCCTTTGATCGAAAGCCCGTAGTTGACCAGGCCCTCCGTATCACCCGTTTGGGTGCTGAATCGCTTCAACTCGTCGGCAGACAGGACAATGTATGCCGTGCGGTATGCCGGCAGGACCTGGAGCTTTTCGCTCAGCACATAACCCATCAGGCGTAGCCGTTCGATTGTATTGGTATCGTATATCAGCTTGGAAACCTGGTAGGGATTTGCGCCCCGCTCGACCAGTTCCGAGGCAATTCTGAACACTTTGTGATTCGTATTCGAGTGCCGGAAACCACCCGTATCGGTCATGATCCCCGCGTAAAGACAATCAGCCAGGTCACTGTCTACCGTACCTTTGTCGCCCAATTCCACGATCAACTGGTAGATCAGTTCGGCAGTCGATGCCGCCGTGCCATCCCATTGCTCAAAATCCGCGAATTTTTCCGGTTCCAGGTGATGGTCGACAAGTACTTTTTTGCCCCCGGCATTACGGACCATTTCCCCCAGTTCATTGATCCGGTTCAGGCTTGAAAAATCAAGGCAGAAGATGACATCGGCGTCCCGGATGATTTGCCTGCATTTTTCCGCTTTGTCTTTTTTGAAAACCACTACATCCCGGCTTTGAGGCATCCAGCTGATGAAATCGGGAAATTCGCTGGGCGTGATCACGGTCGCGGTATGACCTTTCTTTTTGAGGTACCGGGAAAGGCCGAGTGATGAGCCCAAAGCATCGGCATCGGGGTTAAAATGCGTTAAAATGACAGCTTTACGTGCCTGGCTCAAATAATCCCTAAACGCCTGAATATTCTGCATAGGCTTTTTCAAAAAAGAAAGGCAAAAATGCTGAATTTTAGTCCATTGTCAATGCAGCCAGGGTTATTGTTGGGTGCGCCTGCCGCCATTAAACTTCAAAAACTGTCAGATTTTAGGTTAGGACTATCGACTTATATACTATTTTTGCGGCCGTTTAGGGGATTTAAGGAAGTAACTAATTGACAAACTAAATATTATGGCCGGAAGAAGAACATTTACAATGATCAAACCCGATGCAGTCCTGGCGTCAAATACAGGGGCTATCACGAAGCTTATCGAGGAAGCGGGTTTCCGTATTGTAGCAATGAAAAAAACCCAGCTCAGTGCCGAGCGTGCCGGTGAGTTTTACGCAGTCCACAAGGATCGGCCATTCTACAAAGACCTATGTGCCTATATGTCATCCGGCTCCATCGTTCCGATGATTTTGGAGAAAGACAATGCCGTCGAAGACTTCAGAAAACTTATTGGCGCCACCGATCCGCAAAAAGCCGCTCCTGGTACTATCCGGGCGTTGTTTGCGAAATCCATAGAAGCCAATGCCATTCACGGCTCTGACAGCGACGAAAATGCCGCTATTGAAGGTAGTTTCTTTTTTTCCGGTCTCGAAAGATTCTGACCGGCAGGAGTATCCCGGTTTCAAATTGCCGGGATACTTCTTAGTTTATTTGTGCAGTTCGGGTAAAACAAAATCATCCAGTGCACTGGGCTGCTTCATGAGCGACTCAATTTCGTCCGGTTTCCGGGGTGCCAGGGTGGAAAGGTGTTCGGCACCCTCTTTTGTGATGAGAAAGTCATCTTCGATCCGGACCGCTATCCCCCACCAGCGGCGATCACACTTCGAATTTTCCGGTATGTAGATTCCCGGTTCAATGGTGATCACCATGTTTTCCAGGAGCACATCGTACATACCTTTATCATGTACATCCAGCCCGATGTGATGACAGCATCCATGCGGATAGTATAGATGATCTTCGGTCTCACTCTTCAGTATACCGAGATCTTTCAGGCCCCTGTTAACGATCTTCCGCGTAGCCGCTTTCAAATCCGCAAAGGGAGTTCCCGGTTTACATATTTTCATTGCCTCCTCCTGGGCAGCCAGCACCAGCTCATAAATTTGCCGCTGCTCCGTTGAAAATTTACCCGAGACCGGTATCGTACGCGTTATGTCAGCGGTATAGCCCCTATATTCCGCTCCAAGGTCCATCAACATCAGCTCTTTGCTCGAAATTTCCGGTTTGTAGTTGTCTATGTAATGGAGGATGCATCCGTTATGGCCCGCTCCGACGATGGACGGATATCCGACATCTTCAGCCTGGTATTTTTTAAATACAAATTCGTGTATTCCCTGTATCTCCCGCTCCGACATACCCGGCTTTATCGCTTTCATCACTTCCCGCTGCGCTGAACAGGAAATGTTTACAGCCCTCCTGATCAAGGTCAGTTCTTCAGGAGTCTTGATCCCCCTTAGTCCCGCCATTATCGTTTCAAGGGCTGTAGTGTTTAAGTTGTTTTTGTGCGGCTCAAGCTGGACGCCCAGGTTCTTACCTTTTGTGGGATAGTTGATCTTGTATTTGAAATCATCGATAAGACTGTACAGATCGGAAGAATCACTTGGATCATCGCGCACATCGTTTGTGAAATCGAAAAACAACACTTGATCGAATTTTGAGAAATCAACATTGTATTTTCTGAACGTGGAGTTGTTGAATGCGTGATTTAATCCGAGTGCGGATTTCACCCCGTCCGTTCCAAGCCTTCTTCCCGTCCACATCTCGCGGCTCTCGTTCCGCGGTCTTACAAAAATGATCTCATTGTATGACGTTCCGTTCGCGGCGTTCTGACCGTCTTTAAAAATAAAAAGTACGGCGTCCGTCTCCTTGTAACCCGTGAGATAGTAGAAGTCCGGGTCCTGGTGGTAGGTATAATCCACATCATTTGACCGGTTTCTGACGGGATTGGCAAAGAACACGGCTACAGAATTGCGCGGAAGTTTTTCCCGCAGCTTTTCCCGGCGTTCCTTGTGGAATTCCTTAGAAAGAAAATCCTCAGGAAGATCACCCTGACCCTGTACAAGGCAGGAAAATGAATTCACGAGGCAAATCAGGAACACTAACTTTTTCATACGGCTATTCCAAGTTTACCGCTAAAATCGTTAAAATTGGTTAAATCGCCAGAAGCGGATCGGGTTTAACAATAAATCGGTTCCCGCGGCCGGCCAATGTTAACCGGGTGAACGACTTTGTAGCATCCTTCACGCCTGTCACAAATGAAGAAAACAACGTTCCCCTCTGAGCGCCGGTTTGACCTCGACTGGCTCCGCCTCCTTGCGATCGTGATATTACTTTTTTATCACACCGGGATGCTTTTTAATCCCTGGCCGTGGCATATCAAAAATGGGGAGACCAGCGAGCATTTCAGGTACTGGATGATGATCCTTCATTACTGGCGTATGCCTTTGTTGCTTTTCATTTCCGGGGCAGGAACGTATATGGCGCTTGGAAAGCGAACCCCGAAACAATTCGTCTCCGAGCGTTTCAAGAGGTTGTTCATTCCATTACTTTTCGGAATGTTTGTCGTCGTGCCGCCACAGATCTATTACGAACATATCGGTTCATATTCGTCGTACTGGGATTTTTATAAAACTGTTTTTGAGTTTGTGCCTTATCCGAATGGGAGCTTCAGCTGGCATCACCTCTGGTTTGTGGCCTATTTACTCATCTTCTCCCTGTTAGCCTTACCGTTACTCATTTTTTTGCGTTCTCCCCGTTCCGGAAACGTCAAAGCGAAATTCAAAACCATATTGTCGGGCAGCGCCGGCTTGCTGTTTATTCCGTCTGCTTTTATCCTGCTGACACAAATCTTACTGCGTCCCTTTTTTCCGCAGGAAACCCATGACCTGATTCATGACTGGGCTTTTTTTGCATATTATATGTCCTTTTTTCTGCTGGGTATGATCTGTTATTCCAATGCGGATTTGTGGGAAAGGATAGGTGAAAACAGAAAGCAACTGCTATTGGCCTCCGTATTGATTCTCATACCATTTTACGGGTTGTACGCGGGGGCCAGGGGTTTCTTTTCCATCCCGTGGGATATGGAACTGTCCGGAACCGCGTTTGACGTAACGGCAATATTCCTCAGTTGGTTTTGGGTCATCACCGCGATCAGCTTCGGTCAGCATTACCTCAACCAGCCACACCCATGGCTCGGCATCGTCAACGAGGGTCTTTACCCGTTTTATATCCTCCACCAGACTGTTATTATCGTTATCGGTTATTACGTGTGTAAATTACCGTGGAGTATCGCTTTGAAGTTCTGGTCGGTCAGCCTGCTGACATTTATCGTTTCAACGGGCTTCTACATTTTTTGCATCAGGCCGTTTGATCCCGTAAGAATTCTTTTCGGAGTTAAACCGGCGTTAAAAAAAACAGCCCGACCGAATTGAATGTTCTCAGATATCTTCCAGGTGATAATCTTTCCCCTTTCCGTATTTGATCAACTCTTTCAGGTGATAACGTTCCAGCGTATGAAGATCTTTCACTTTAAAATCTCCGTTTCCCAGTATACTTTCTATAATGAAGTCGTGCTGCTCGCCAAAATTGATGAGCCGGTATTTTTTTCCTGTGCGGAGTACATCGAATGATAATCCGGCCATATTACAGGTCCTCCTCCCGTTCCAGCATCAGAATCGATGACTGGGGAACAATAAAGTATTTTTCATCTTCATAGAGGACCTCGATAGCACCCTTCTGAAGGAATATGGCAAGGTCTCCTTCGTGGGCCTGTAAGGGAAGATACTTGATCGACTCTTCTTTTCCCTTCCACATGTCATCTTCGTCGGCGGGAAGGGGCAGCGGGTAACCGGGTCCAACCTTTATGACATAACCGCTTTGTATCTTTTCCTTTTCCTGGACACCGGGAGGAAGGTATAAGCCGGATGCTGTCTTGTCCGATTGTTTACCAGGTTTTATCAGGACCCGGTCGCCCACTACGATTAGTTTTTTGAGTTTGTTATCGGCTGTTATTTTCACGATTGCTGGATTTTGAAGAATTCCCGGGTTCCGGGATTCAAAGGCAAATTTATGTACGGGGATCAAATCTGCCGCAAAAAATTTTAAAGAGCGTGATTTTTGCCCCAAAATCCTCAAAATGTCCATTTCCATGAGCGGGCGTGTCCCCTGATTATTTTTTTATAACTTCACTCTGACAACTCAACCAAAGATCCTTTATGAAATCGTTATTATTTGTTCTTCTCCTGTTTGCTACACAATCCCTTTGGGCAACCGAGGACCCTGTTACCCTGCCGATCGGGTCCGCAGCGCCCGATTTTTCCCTGCCGGGAACCGACGGGAAAACGTACACGCTGAAGGACTTTAGTTCGTATAAAATACTCCTCGTCGTTTTTACCTGCAATCACTGCCCGACCGCACAAGCCTATGAAGATCGTATAAAACAACTGGTAAACGACTACAAGGGGAAAGGTGTCGGTGTCGTCGCTATATCTCCCAATGATCCGCTTTCGGTCAGGCTGGACGAACTGGGCTACACAGACCTGAGCGATAGTTTTGAAGAAATGAAACTGCGAGCCAGGGACAAGCAATACAATTTTCCCTACCTGTATGACGGCGAAACTTCCGCAGTATCGATGACCTATGGACCTCAGGCAACACCGCATGTTTTTATTTTTGACGACAAAAGGATACTTAAATATACCGGCCGCATCGACGACGGTGAAAAACCGGGTACGGCGAAAACACACGATACCCGCAACGCACTGGATGCTCTGGTCTCCGGCAAGCCTGTTCCGGTAGAAAAGACGAAGACGTTTGGTTGTTCCGTAAAATGGCCCGGGAAAAGAGACTATGTGAAAAAAGGATTTGATGACTGGGCGAAGGAAAAAGTGACTATTGAAGATCTTAACCTGAGCCAGCTAAAAGATCTGCTGAAAAATGATGGGATGAACTACAAATTGATAAACGTATGGGCTACATGGTGCGGCCCTTGTGTTACCGAATTCCCCGAATTTGTTACGATGAACAGGATGTACCGTAACCGCGAATTCGAACTGATCACCATCAGCATGGATGAAATGACCCGGAAACCGAATGCGCTGAATTTCCTCACCAAGAAACAAGCTTCTATGAAGAACTATATTTTCAACGGCGACAAATACGCCTTCATAGAAGGCCTGGATAAAAAATGGGAAGGTTCGTTACCTTATACCCTGTTTATCGCCCCTGGTGGAAAGATCATATACGGAAAGCAGGGACTTATCGAACCACTGGAGTTGAAAAAGATTATCGCCGAGAACATCGGCAGGATATATTAAGCATCCGGAAAAATCCCGCTGAGCAGCGGGATTTTTTTATCAATCAAACAAATTAGGTTGTTCATTGAACGGCAACCGCGGCTCGTTGTCCGAATCGGCTGCCGGTTCATCATCTCCAAGTTCGAGCGAGGCGCCCAGAATCCCTTTAGCCTCGTCGTTGGTTAATTCCTGGACAGTTTTGAGCTTCCGCTCGATCACGCGTGATTTCTGGCTTGCATCGTCTATCACGTTAGCCGCTTCCTGCAGTTTCTTCTTCGTTTTTTCAAGGATTCCTCCGAAGGTCCCGAATTGAGTTTTCACAGCGCCGAGAATTTGCCATACCTCGCTCGACCGCTTTTCGATCGCCAGCGTCCGGAAGCCCATTTGCAGGCTGCTGAGAAAAGCGACAAGATTCGCCGGTCCGACAACGGTTACCCTGTATTCGCGCTGCAACAACTCGAACAGACCGGTACGTCGTAAGATTTCAGCATACAACCCTTCCGTTGGTACGAACATAATTGCGAAATCGGTGGTTACAGGCGGATTAAGGTACTTCTCCTGAATGTCCCTCGCGTTCTTTTTGACGGAATACTCGAATTGTTTCACAGCGTCCTCGATATCCTTTGGTGTGAGATCCGACACTTTCTCGTAAACTTCAACCAGGCGCTGGTAGTCTTCGTTTGGAAATTTTGAATCGATCGGCAATAATACAGGAGCGCCATCGGCATTTCGCCCCGGAAGTTTTATAGCAAATTCCACACGCTCCATCGTTCCACTTTTGACGATAGCGTTTTTTTCAAATTGTTCGAATGAGAAGATCTGCTCCAGGATATTTCCCAATTGAAATTCGCCCATATTACCACGGGTCTTTACATTGGTTAGCACCTTTTTAAGATCCCCGACACCAGTAGCCAGTTTTTGCATTTCGCCCAATCCCTGGTGAACCTGATCCAGGCGGTTACTGATAAGTTTAAACGATTCGGAGAACCGTTTCTCCAGTGTCAGCTGAAGTTTCTCGTCAACGGTATTTCGCATCTCTTCCAGCTTCTTGGAATTCTGTTCCTGAAGCTTCTGAAGATTGTTGTCAACCGTTTCCCTGATCTTTTCAAGCTTCATTTCAGTCTCCGACTTGATCTGGTTCTGCCTCGAAATCAGGTCGTCGAATTTCTGTTTCTGCAGGTCGTTAAATTCCTTTACATTCTGGCTGAACTTCTCTTCAAAAGATTTCAGCGAACGCGCAAGTTCCTCCCGGGTGTTCTTAAAAGAGTTCTGCAGACTTTCATTTAATGTTTTCACCGAATTACTCAACTCCTCACGGGTATCTCTCGAGTTCTTTTGTGTTTCGTCGCGGTTTCTGGCAAATTCTCCCCGGAGAAGAGGGTCCAATTTTGACAAAGCATCCAGTATCCTGGTCAGATCCCTGGTGGTCTCATGGTTTCCCTTTTCTCTGCCCTGCCCGATCAGTATCCATACACCCAATGCTATTGAAATAACCAGTAAAATAACGATCACGAATTCCATCCTCTGATTTCCTGTTTGATTTGATAATGTTTTTGATAAGGCAATCTCGCCTTAAAATTTGACAATTTTCCCTCGTTACCGATCGGATTTCCGATAGCAAATTTAAGCAAGACTACGCCCTGTGGTCTGCCGATATATAAATTTCCGGATGTAGGCTTTCCGGAACCTTCTTAATAGATTTGTGTACGCATTTGTCGCAAAAAAATTACAGGATATGATGGGTACCATCAGCAGGAGCCAGGAGGCTATTTCATTGGAGGAAAAGTTTGGTGCGCACAATTACCATCCCCTTCCTGTCGTGCTTAGCAAGGGCGAAGGCGTTTTCCTATGGGATGTGGAGGGGAAGCGCTATTACGATTTTTTATCGGCGTACAGCGCCGTTAATCAGGGTCATTGCCATCCCCGGATTATCGGCGCCCTCATTAACCAGGCAAAGGAGCTGACACTCACATCACGTGCCTTTCACAACGATAAATTAGGGGAGGCGGAGAAATTTGTATGTGAGACCTTCGGGTATCAGAAAGCGCTGTTTATGAACAGTGGTGCGGAGGCTAATGAAACGGCGATCAAACTGGCTCGTAAATGGGGGTACACCAGGAAGGGAATACCCGGCAACGAAGCAGTGATAGTCGCGGCAAAGCAAAATTTCCATGGACGTACGACCACGTTGATTTCCGCTTCTTCAGATCCGTCTGCGAGGAACGGGTTCGGTCCTTTTATGCCCGGGTTTGAGGTCATCGATTATGACAACCTGGACGCGATAGAAAATGCAATACGCAATCCGAATGTCTGCGGTTTGTGGATTGAGCCGATTCAGGGTGAAGCGGGCGTCTATGTACCGAAGGCCGGCTATCTCAAGGCTGCCGAGCAGCTATGCCGGAAGTATAATGTACTGTTAATGATGGACGAGATCCAGACCGGTATTGCGCGAACCGGTAAGATGCTCGCTTCCGATCATGAAAATGTACGTCCCGATCTGCTCATCCTGGGTAAAGCGTTGTCCGGTGGGGTGCTTCCGGTTTCCCTCGTGCTTGCAGACGACGAAGTAATGCTCGTGATCAGGCCTGGCGAACATGGGTCGACGTTTGGCGGAAACCCGCTTGCTGCCGTTGTTTGTATGGAGGCTTTGCAGGTGGTAAAAGATGAAGAACTCGCCCGGAACGCCGAAACACTCGGCATTGTGTTCCGGGAACGCCTGCGAGAACTAATGACAAAAACACAACTGATCACGCTGGTAAGGGGTAAGGGTTTGTTAAACGCCATTGTCATAAACGATTCTCCGCAAAGTGAAACGGCCTGGAACCTGTGTATAGAGCTGATGAATAACGGACTGCTTGCCAAACCCACGCATGGAAATATCATTCGCCTGGCTCCTCCCCTTGTTATTACGGAAGAACAGGTTCACGAATGTTGTGATATCATAGAAACCAGTGTGCTCCGGTTTGTCAGATGATCCCCATCGTTTTCAGGTCCGATCTTAACTGGGCCGGTGTTTCAAAATGAATCGTATTTAAACCTACCGCCCGGGCTCCCTCGATGTTCTTGTAATTGTCGTCAATAAAAAGAGCCGACCCGGGGGTGATCTTATACCGTTCAAAGAGGATTTGGTAAAATTCCGGGAATGGTTTCCGTGTCTTTTCAACGCCGGATACAACGATACCTTCAAACCAGTGCAGGAAATCGAATGTATTTAATGCCCAGGGAAATGTTTGCGCGGACCAGTTGGTCAGTGCGTAAAGACGATGGTCCGGTGATTCTTTAAAATGACGAAGGATTTCTACCGTGTCGTGTACGGGACCCGGTATTGTTTCCTGCCACCGGTCATACCATGCCCGGATCGGCACCTCCCACTGCGGATGTTTGGCAATAAGTTCGTCCGTCGCTTCTTCAAAGGAACGCCCCGCATCTTGCTGATCGTTCCATTCACCGGTGCAGATATTTTCGAGGAACCACGTGACTTCTTCTTCAGTCTTGAAAATTTTTCTGTACAGGTAACGTGGATTCCAATCGATGAGGACACCCCCCAAATCAAAAATGATCGTATCAATAGAGTTCTTCATGGCTATTTTGGTTGCATCGGTTTTTCAGGGATTATTACGTTTCAGTGCGTCACCAACAACGTTGATGACAGATAAGCGGCGCGGGTCTTCATAACAGCTTGTTCATTCTTGCCGCAACCATTTCCGGCGTAATGGAGTTCAGGCAGGCGAAATCTCCCCGATAGCATTTTTCTTTACCATAAACCGAGCACGGCCTGCAGGGCAGTTCTTCGCGGCTGATCTGAAGGATACTCTCATCACCCTTACCATAGGGGCCGAAGCCGATATCGGGATGAGTACCTCCCCATATTGAGAGCAACGGTATTCCCATCATGGTCGCAAAATGCATATTGGAGGAATCGACGCAGAGCATCAGATCCAGTTGCTGCATCAACGCCAGTTCCTGTTTTATTTTGAGTTGTCCGGCTACGATGACACAATGAGCGGGGAATTTCTGTTTCAGCGAGTCGAAATATTTCATCTCCTTCTCGCCGCCAAACAGGAAAAATTTTACCCCTTCGCGGGCTACAAATTGTTCGATGACAGGAATATAATTCTGAGCCGGCCAGATCTTGGAGGTATGCATCGCAAAGGGCGCTATACCGATCCACTTTTCATTTTTCGAAAGGTCATTTTTTTGAAGCCATTCCGTGACCTGTTCGTTCGTAGAGTCTTTTATCGTCAGGTAGGGTGGCGGGCCGATCGAAATGGGATATCCCGCTTTTTCGAACGCCTTCTGATAACGTTCAACGGTATGTGGTAGTGGTATCGTTCTTTTATTTTCCTTTCTCGTAAAGGCGTGTTTTTCACTCCTTCCTTTTTCAAAAACCACAACGGGAGTTCCGAAGATCTTAAAAAGACTTCGCAGAAGGATGGTGCGGATATGATCGTGCATATCCATCACCACGTCGTAACTGCCCTTGCGCAGGAGTTTTCCGAACAGCTCACGCATCCCGAAGATCCCGGAATAGGTATAGTCGACATCGGCCGGGAACGGAACGACGCGCTCCATATCAGTGAAGAAGGAAGCGAATTTTGGACGTGTCACCACCGTTACTTCAACGTCCGGGTAGGTGACGATCAGTGTTCTGATCACGGGGACCAGTAACACCACGTCGCCCATGGCGGAGAAACGAAGGATCAATATTTTCTTGAGGGCCACTAAATGAATGTCATTTTCAAACTATGAAACTACAAAAAGTAAATAACCAGGCACGTGCTTTTTTTAAAAGTATCAATTACGATTGATTTTTATGGCCGTAAAGCATAGGGTTCAGGGAGGCGTCATTGTACATTTTCATTTGCCGGTATACTTTGAATCTCCGGTGACCGTTCCCGATATCCTCCATCATTTCATCAAAGGCAAGCTGCATATCCGCCTTTTGTTCCGTTAGTATCTTAAGTTTTGCTGCGCAACGCTGAATGTGTTCGGCACTCGCATCCTTTCGCTCAGTCTGCTCTTTCATATGAAAGATCTTTAACAACAAAATGCTCATACGGTCGAGTAACCATGCCGGTGTTTCCGAATTTATCCGGGCGCCGGGCGCCGGTGTAACAGTCCGGAACAATTCCAGGAAGTAGTCATCGATTTTTTCCACCATATCAGTCCGGTCCTGATTTGATTTATCAATTCGTCTTTTAAGCTGAATGCCTTCCGCCGGGTCGATCTCCGGCAGCCGGATGATATCCTCCAGGTGCCATTGTACGGTGTCAATCCAGTTCTTGGCGTAAAGAAGGCTTTCGAAATGATCGCCGGGATAGGGGTTTTTTATCGGTGTGTTGACGTTATCAAACTTGTGATAATCTTCGATACACCGCTGGAAGACCTTGTAACAGTCGTCTGCTTTTAACATGGCTCTGAATTAGGACGCAATTTAATTATTTTTGGAAGCTGTCCATTAACCATCTGCCTGATGCACGGGGTTTTATGGAGACCAGCAACGGGTAAGATATGCCGGGATTTTGACGGCGCTTTCCCTGCACCTTAATAGTTAACCGGTCAAAACATGTCTTCACATCACTTTGTTAAAGAAGGTCAGGAGCCAGCCTTGCTTATCCTGGATCGTGTTTCGTACCGGGTTGCCGGTCCGTTGCTGGAATGGGCGCCGCTTGTGGTGGTATCCGAAAATGTTCTGGAACACATTGCGCCATGGGGAATCAAAGTAGATGTGGTGTTGGCTGATGCAAAGAATATCGATGAACTGAAAAAGGAGCTGCTCGACCAGGCACCCATAAAGATTCTGTCCGTTGCGGCCAGCGACTCCTTGCTGGAGAATGCCTTGCATTTTTTCACAGCTGCCAGGCAGCAGTATGTCAACATTCTCTTCACGCCTGTTGAGACGGATTTTCACGAGGCCGAACGTTTTGCGCCTGGTCTTCAGATCAGTTTTATCGATGATGACATCAGGTGGTCCGTGATTACATCGGGGAAGTTCGAAAAATGGGTCGACATGTTCACCCGCCTTCAGGTGCGGCAGATTTCGGACAAACAAGACATTCTGACCGCAGGCCTTCATTTGACAAACGGTCACCTGGAAAGTACGGAAGCCGGTTTTGTTAGCCTGCGGTCCGATTTGCCGTTTTGGGTGGCTGAGAGGCATTCCTGAATCGAATTTTCCCTGTTTTTGAACGCTTACGGATATTTTTTTTTGCGGATAGGGGTAAATCTTTTCCCGATTGTCATAACCTCAAACCCGCAAAGCCGTAAATTTCGCTGTCAACTCAACCAAAAGCAGTGGAATTACCGGTAGACCAGCTGATATCAACGCTGAAAGCGGGCGACTTAACTGCTTTTGAGATGCTATTCAGGACCTATTATCAGCCCCTTTGCAACTACGCCTATACGTTTGTCCAGGACCGGGACGAAGCGGAGGAGATCGTTCAGTCCACGTTTCTCAACGTCTGGGAAAAACGGGATAACCTGGCAATCCATACCGCAGTAAAACCCTACCTGTATGCGATGGTCAGAAATGCCTGCCTGAATGTGATCAAACACGAAAAGATCAAACAGCAACATGTAGCCATGGAAATGGCGGTAGCCGAAAGAAGTGTGGAATCGGTAGCCCGAACGGTGATGGCGTCGGAACTGGAAAACAGGATCTACCAGGCGATGGACAAGCTTCCCGAACAATGCCGTCTGGTATTCAAACTTAGCCGGTTCGAAGAATTGAAATACGCCGAAATAGCAGACCAGCTTAATATTTCCATTAAAACAGTTGAAAATCAAATGGGGAAAGCCTTGCGGATCATGCGTGAGCAACTCAAGGACTACCTTCCCCTGCTGGTGATACTGATGAATGGACTTTTAAATTAGAAACATTGAACAAGAGCCCGGACCATATTGACGACCTGATTGGAAAATACCTCGCCGGTGAAGCTGGGCCTGGAGAGATCGCGTTGATCGAATCCTGGGCGCAGGAAAACAGCGATAACCGGCAGTACATCGAGCATGTCAGAACGATATTCCAACGCGCAGCAGCTGCGAAAGAGCTCCAGTCCTTTGATACGGATGCCGCGTGGATGAAGCTGAAGGGATCGCTCACCGAATCGAAGACCAAGACCATTCAATTTCGACCCGAAACGGGGACCCGGAAACTGTTCTGGCGGATAGCTGCCTCGGTTATTATTGTATTAAGCGCAGGGTTCTTTGCGTACCGGGTATCGCTGCGTGAATCGGATCCTGTCGTCGTGGTTGCCACATCGGCGGTAGTCACCGACACCCTTCCGGATGGAAGCGGAATCGTTCTTAATAAAGAAACGGAACTGACGTATACGTTTGACAAGAAACGGAAAACACACAAGGTGTCACTGAAAGGTGAAGCGTATTTTAATATTCAGCACGAGGATGATAAACAGTTCATCGTCGATATCGCCGGAGTGTACGTCAAAGATATCGGAACGTCGTTTAATGTAAAAGCTGTTCCGGGATCCAATACCGTGGAGGTTGTTGTGGAGGAAGGAGAAGTGATGTTCTACACCAACCAGGATTCCGGTGTCTATTTGCGCGCCAACGGGAAGGGTATATACGATAAAACCACCAAAACCTTCACCATCGATCAACCAGAAGCCAACGTCCTCGCTTACAAAACAAAGTACTTCAGTTTCAGCAATGCTGCCCTGGGTACCGTTATAGACGACCTCAACCGTGTATATTCAAGGAAGATCGTCCTGAGCGAAGGCGTTAAGAACTGTCACCTCACTGTTTCATTCAACAATGAAACCCAGGAGGAGATCATCGCCGTCATAGCCGAAACATTGGGGCTCACGATAAAAGAATCCGGCGGCAAAATTCTGTTGGAGGGTCCTGGTTGTGAAGACGAGTAATTTACCCGGGGCAATACTGCGTATCCGGCCGGTAATGTTGTTTTTATTGGCCCTGACTTTTTTGCCATGCCTCATTACCAGGGCTTCAACACCCTTACTGGAAAGGACCATCACCCTGAACCTGGAACAGGAAAGAATGGATATCGCCCTGAAGAAGATCTCTCAGCAGGGAAATTTTACGTTCTCGTACAATCCTTCCAATATCGACGTATCTAAAATCGTCAGCTTTTCATTTAGCGGGCAGACCGTCCGTGAAGTATTGGATCAACTGTTTGCCGGAACGGTCCAATACAAGACAAGAGGGAGCTACGTCATCCTAACGAAAGCCCAGGCTACCTCGGGGCGGGAGTTCAGCGGGTATGTTGTGGATGAAGCGACAGGTCAGCGTTTGAAAAATGTAAGCGTGTACGATCCGGTGTCTCTTTCTTCCGCTGTTACGGACGCTTATGGTTACTTTAAAATCAAGATCGAGAATCCGTCGCCGGATGTCATACTGGCCGTCAGCAAACAAAATTATACTGATACGATTGTCGCGGTAGCGTCCGGGAGAAACGGGCTTCTTAAAATCCCGATCAGTATCAACCGTGATAAAATCGAGGTGATTGCGGATAGCGTCGGAGAGAAACTGAGACGTTTTTGGGAAAAAAATGTGATGCTGGCGAAGTCGGTAAATGTGGATAACATCAGCGACACGATTTACAGGACGACCCAGTTTTCCCTTCTGCCGTTTATAGGAACCAATCATAAGCTGAGCGGGAACGTCATTAACGATTACTCGTACAATATATTCGGCGGCTATTCGCGGGGAGTGCGAAAGCTGGAGATCGGCGGTCTGTTTAATCTTGTCCGGGAGGATATGGAAGGGACGCAGGTAGCCGGCGTCTTCAACGCGGTGGGAGGAAAGACGTCCGGCTTGCAGATGGCCGGAATGGCAAATTTAAATCTTGATACAGTCAAAGGAGCCCAGTTCGCTGGGCTTATTAATTTAAACTGGAACTCCACCGAAAAATTTTCCGGGGCTGGATTTATCAACCTGACCCATGGCAATTCCAGCGGAGTACACCTGGCTGGTCTTGGAAACGTCACTATTGGAGAGCAGGACGGAACACACATGGCCGGTTTTTTTAACCTGTCAACGAAGGCTACGCGACCGGCGCAGGTTGCCGGGTTTATGAACTTCGCAGGTGGCGATGTCCGTGGTGTTCAGCTTTCCGGGCTGATGAATTTTGCAGGTGGTGATATCAGGGGTGCTCAGGTAGGTGGGCTTGTAAACTTGGCCCCTCGCAGTATAAAAGGTGTTCAGGTTTCCGGCCTTTTGAATTATGCCACCAGGATGAAAGGAGCGCAGATCGGTTTTCTGAATATCGCCGACAGTATAAAAGGTGTGCCGTTTGGTTTTATGAGCATCGTCATGAAAGGGTATCACCAGATTGAGATTTCCGCTGATGAAATTTTTTATACCAACCTGGCATTCAGGACCGGCGTCAGACAATTTTACAACATATTCACCGTCGGAGCGAAGCCGGATACTTTCAGCGAAGATGAAACGTTCTGGTCGTTCGGCTACGGTATCGGTACTGCTCCAAGGCTTAACCGGTGGCTTAGCCTTAGTGTTGATGTAACGGCTAACCAGATCATGTCGGGGAAGGGTATTGATGACGGAGTGAATATACTCAATAAAGTCTATGTGGGCGCCGAATTCCGCCCTTCAAAGAAAATTGCGTTTACTGTTGGTATCACAATGAACGGATATGTAACGGATACGGCATACGGCCCGTATCCCGATTTGTTTACGGATTACAAACCCGAGATCCAGTACGATCATACCTACACTAACGGTATGAACCTGAAGACGTGGTGGGGCGGAAAAATCGGATTAAGGTTGCTGTAGATCGATTAGTTCCCCACACCCAATGCCGGGCGTCGACCGAGTTCTTTCAGCAGTTTTGCGTGACCCACAATCGCCTGGGGAAAAGTATCGTAGGATTTGTAAGGGAGGTTGAATTCCTCCGCCGTAGCTTTTACAATCCCGGCGATCTTACGGTAATGGACATGGCAGATATTGGGAAACAGGTGATGTTCGACCTGCAGATTCAGGCCCCCCACATACCAACTGAAGATCTTGCTGCGCTGCGCAAAATTTGTCGTCGTTTTTAACTGATGAATAGCCCAGCTGTTTTCAAGCTTGCCGTTCGCATCCGGCTCGGGATACTCCGTTCCGTCCACCACGTGAGCCGGCTGAAAAATCATCGCCAGAATAAATCCTGAAATAAAATGCATCAGGAAAAAACCAATGAAGATCCAGTACCAAGCATACGGCAGAACCAGAATAGGTATGACAACGATGTAAAAAAGATAAATCATTTTCGAGATAACCAGGATCGCCCATTCGCTGTAGATGTTGGCTTTCATTTTGTCAACAAGCCCGTCTTTCGTGTACCGGACAAGGCGTCCGTAATCTTTGAACACGATCCAGACAAACGTGAGAAGCCCGTACAATACCCAGGCATAAATGTGCTGGAACTGATGGAGCGGTTTCCAGGCTGACTGCGGAGACATACGCAAAACGCCGCGGGGACTGATATCTTCATCGGCATCGTGAACGTTCGTGTAAGTATGATGCAATACGTTATGCTGGACTTTCCAATTAAACGCATTCCCGCCGATGAGATTCAGGGCGTAACCTACAAAATCATTCACCCAGGGTTTTGAAGAATAAGAGCCGTGATTTGCATCATGCATGATGGAAAGACCGATGCCCGCTTTACCGAGTCCCATCAAAACACACAATCCCAACAGCAACCACGGATTCAGAAAGGCTCCCGAGACTATAAACCCGTAAGGGATAAAATAAAGACAGAACATAAAAACTGTCTTCACGATCATTTCCGAATTGGCATGACGACTTATTCCGTTCGATTTAAAATATTCATTTACACGTTTGTTCAACGTGGTAAAGAAATCAGGCGTGGTGTTCGAAAATTTCAGGGTGCTGTAAAGGGCCATGCTGCTTGTTTTATTAATCCGCTCTCGTCTCCTACAAAATCTTGCAAAGGTAGCCAAGAAAGGTGGTAGAACAGCCGTTAGGAGATATTATGTTATGAAAGGCCCCTGTAACCCATTACAAGGCCGGTTTGCGGAGGGGAAGGGGCTATAATTCCGCGATTATTGTTTTTCCTCCTTTTGTCACATCGCCAACGGCTACGGTTATTTTTGCGTGTAGCGGCAAATAAATATCCACGCGCGATCCGAATTTTATGAAGCCGAATTCATCCCCCTGTTCGAGGACCTGTCCGGGTTGCACATAACACTTGATCCGCCTGGCAAGAGCGCCTGCGATCTGTCTGAAAAGTATTTCAATACCATCTTTCCTCTTAACAACGACCGTGGTACGCTCATTTTCCGTGCTCGACTTGGGATGCCACGCAACCAGATACTTGCCCGGATGATATTTGAAAAAACTGATCACGCCGCCCACAGGCATACGGTTGATATGAACGTTAACCGGCGACATAAAAATGGAAACTTGCTTTCTTCCATCTTTCAGGTATTCGGTCTCTACAGTTTCTTCAATAACAACCACCTTGCCGTCGGCCGGTGCAAGGACATGTTTATCGTTCTTCTGAATCGGAAATATCGGGATCCTGAAGAACTGCAGGATCAGCAGGTAAATGATCGCGCTTCCGGCGATCAGTACATTTTGAAGGATCGTGTTTCCGGGAAAGAAATAGGCCACAGCCCAGTTAATGGCAAACAGGACGACGAGCAAAACAAAAAGAAGCGTACGGCCCTCGCGGTGTATGGTCATGATGTCGATTTTAGGATCGGATTGTTCGTTAAACCTCCGGCAAAGGTATGGTTATTCTTTACAAGAATTTAATAACCTCCCCTGAACTTATAGGTCTTCGATACCTTGTCGATAGCCACCATGTAAGCGGCAATACGCATGGGAACGTTATACTCCTGCGCCGTTTTATAAACGTTGCTGAACGCATCCTTCATGATCCGGTCGGAACGCCGGTTTACCCGGTCCGCGGTCCACTTGTAGCCTAACCTGTTTTGAACCCACTCGAAATAGGAGACCGTTACACCGCCGGCATTTGCCAGGATATCCGGAACGACGACAATACCTTTTTCATTGATGATATTATCGGCTTTGGACGATGTTGGTCCGTTAGCACCTTCCACAATTAACTTCGCTTTGATGTTCGCGGCATTTGAACTCGTGATAACATCTTCCGTCGCCGCAGGTACCAGTACATCAACGGGCAGGGTTAAAAGGTCATCGGCCTTGATCTTTTCAGCGCCTTCAAAACCATCCAGTGAACCTTTCCTGCTATCGCGGTATTGAATGGCCTTATCTACATCGATACCTTTTTCATTGTAATACGCTCCCGAAAGATCGCTTACCGATTGTACCAGCAGGCCTCTTTCATTCAGCAGCCGCGCTGCCCAGGATCCGACATTTCCAAAACCCTGTACCGCGCAGGTAGCCTTATACGGGTTGATCTTCAGTTTCTCCATGGCCGCCATTGCAGAAACCATTACACCGCGCCCGGTGGCTTCGGTTCGCCCGAGCGACCCTCCCATGACCAACGGTTTTCCGGTCACCACGGCGTGCGTGGTCATTCCTTTATTTCTGGAATATTGGTCCATTAACCAGGCCATCTCCCGCGGGCCGGTACCCATGTCCGGTGCCGGTATATCCTGATCAGGGCCGAATACATCTGCCATCGCCTGCGTATAGGCGCGCATTAACCTTTCAATCTCACCGGCCGACATCTCGCGCGGGTTACACGCTACACCGCCTTTTGCACCGCCATAGGGAATATCCACAACGGCGCATTTCCAGGTCATCCATGCCGCCAGTGCCTTTACTTCGTCGAGGTTCACGTGCGGGTCAAAGCGGATACCTCCTTTGGAGGGTCCCAGAATAGTGGAGTGAATAACCCGGTAGCCCTCGAAAACTTTGATGGCGCCATCATCCATGGTGACGGGTAACGAGACAATAACCTGGCGTGCCGGATTCTTTAACACGTTGTAGATTTCTTCTTCCAGTCCCAGGATTTGGGAGGCCATGTGAAAACGGGTCATCATTGCTTCAAATGGGTTCTCCTTGTCTTTGAGCGGAGCAGGTTCAAGATATGCCATATGGATTGGTAGAATTTGAAATGCAGAAGTTACGGGATTTCCGGATGAGCATGTTAATGTCCATACATGAAAATAGTGATGGTGTCAATGTCACATCGAAAACGGTTGCAAAGTTATATAAATTCATGGTATCCCTTGCGTTTTATCCAAAAAAGCAAGCGTTCATTCGCGCTCCCTTACAAGATTTTGCACACCGGTTAAAGACTGAATTTTGTTTTGTTGAAGATCAAGGTAATCAAAGGAAATTTGGGACCGCAGGATTCACCGCAACCCTTTCACATCAGCCCCACCATACTGTAGGTCAAAAGATCTCCAGGTATGCGACAATAAAGGGTGCTGAGATCAGGAGCCCGTCGAAACGATCCAGGAATCCACCATGACCCGGAATACTGCTACCGGAGTCCTTGATCTCGATACTTCGCTTGAGCAGCGATTCAACGAGGTCGCCGAAAGTACCGCCAATAATAATGATAACTCCCACTACGAACCATTGTACAATAGAAATGGAGTGAAAATACCGGGAGAGACCATAGGTGAAAATCAATGCGAGCAGGGCGCCGCCGAAAAAACCTTCCCACGATTTTTTCGGAGATATCCGTTCGAAAAGCTTTCGCTTGCCGAACATGGTTCCCGCAAAATAGGCGCCTGTATCGCTTGCCCATAAAATAAAAAAGCAACCGAAAATGATCTCGTAGTTATAGGATCCGTTCTCAAACGCGGCAATGTTCAGCAGCGCAAACGGAACGGCTACATAGGAAATTCCCAGAAACGTAAAAGCGATGTTGGTAAAGGGCTTTCGCTCGAATTTCTTATACAGCTTTATCATGTATACACACGAAACAATGGGGAAGATCAGAAAATAATAACGGTAGGAGACGAGGCCTTTTTCGATAAAAAATGAAAGCAGGAATATGGAAACACCGCAGAGCGTGCCAAAAGTCTTTTGTGGTAACAGACCATCAAGACCGGCAAGCTTGTAGAACTCAAGCAGCGAAAAAAGGCAGATAATAAAAAAGATAAGGCAGTACGTCCATTCGTTGACACAAACGCCTGTGATGATACCGGCGGCTCCCAGCAATCCGGTGATGATGCGCTGAGTAAGATTATTGTATTTGGTTATGGGAGACGTCACGAACGAAGATAGGTAAAAGTAAAGGTGAGTATTGGAATCGGCAAACTAAAGGAGGTTTTTAGTAAATGAATATGCCTGGTTATTCTGTTCCTTCATTCAGGGTCCGGTAGTGTTTCCAGGTAAAATAAAGTAACCCGGTTGATATTACCACGCCGTACATAACATATATCGGAGGGACAGCCTCGCCATTCTCAAGGTTGACGTCGATGAGTTTCATGTGGTTCAGATACACCATAAGCACGGCAAAAGCATTATTGAGGAAATGCGAAAACATGGGGATCAACAGATTCCCGGACCAATAATACAGGTATCCAAATAATGCGCCGAGCAGCAACCTCGGTATGAAGCCGTAGAATTGCATGTGAATAGCGCTAAAAATGACGGAGGAAACCCAGATTGCGACGTGAATATTGAGCGTGGAACGCCAAAGCTCACCTTGAAGCAGACCACGGAAAACGAGTTCTTCACCTATCGCCGGCAGCAGGGCGATCACAACAAGTCCGATCATCAAATCGCCGACAGACCTGAAATCAGTCAGGGCTTCCGTTAACTTCGCCAGCCTGTCTTCTTCCTGCATCGCCCATTCTTCAAAACCACTCATAAACTCCGGAAATTTCATATTCAAATTCCATTCCGCAAGAGGTGAAATGGCAGTGGGAAAAGCGATGCCGATAGCTGCGACGACAACAAGCATCATCCAGGTCTTCGGCTGCGCAGGGAAAAACGGCGCCAGACTTTTATGCTCCAGCCGGGTAAGGTGAATCACAGGAAGCAGGATCAATCCCACGAAGGTCACGGTACCCTGCATCAGAAACATCGCTTCCATAAAGCCTGGCCCCATGGTCATGTGCTGGACATCATTCAGCAGATCCCCGTCGTAAATCGCGTCCGCCGCGGTCAGGCCGATGATCGGCCCCAGGATCACAAAACCTAGGACCACATTTAAGGTAATGCGCAACAGCGATTGAAGAGGTGGCCTGTCGGACACGAGATTCCGGGGGGTCAGCATTTTTGCGTAATTCCTGATTATCTTTGCGCCAAAGATGGTAAAAATAGGCCAAATACAACTGGGAGCGTTTCCCCTGCTTCTTGCACCGATGGAGGATGTAAGCGACCCTCCGTTCCGGGCTGTATGCAAGGAGGGAGGCGCGGACCTGATGTACACCGAATTTATTTCTTCGGAAGGACTGATTCGCGATGCGGCTAAGAGCAGGCAGAAGCTCGATATTTTTGAATACGAAAGGCCGATCGGTATTCAGCTCTTTGGCGGAGATATAGGCAATATGGTTCAGTCTGCCGAAATAGCCACATCGGTCCATCCTGATCTCATTGACATCAACTACGGATGCCCCGTCAAAGCCGTTGCCTGCCGTGGAGCAGGTGCTGCTTTACTTCAGGATATTCCAAAGATGGTGAAGATGACTGAGGAGATCGTCAAATGTACACCGTTGCCGGTGACAGTCAAAACAAGGCTCGGATGGGACGACAAAACAAAGAACGTTGTGGAAGTAGCGGAACGGCTGCAGGACATCGGTATTAAAGCGCTGACCGTGCACGGGCGCACGCGCGTTCAGATGTATAAAGGCTCCGCGGACTGGGAATTATTGGCGAAGATCAAGGACAACCCGCGCATGCATATTCCCATCTTCGGGAACGGCGACATAGACTCACCGCAAAAAGCGGTCGAGTACAGAAATAAATACGGTGTGGATGGTATCATGATCGGGCGTGCAGCCATCGGGTATCCATGGATCTTTAACGAGATCAAACACTACATCAAACACGGTGAGCGATCTCTTCCTCCGGATATGGCGGAAAGGGTTCGTGTTACAAAGAAACATCTGGAATTTTCCGTGAGGTGGAAGGGTGACAGGCTGGGTATCTTTGAAATGCGCAGGCACTATTCGAATTACTTCAAAGGTATTCCGGACTTCAAGCCGTTTCGTACACGCCTCGTAGAAGTGGAAACGGAATCCGAAGTCCTGGCAATCCTGGACGAAGTCGTGGATACGTACTCGAACGTTTTTATACCCGCCTGACGATTAGCAAGAATCCGGTTTGAAATCAGTAACGGTTTGTGAAATTTTGCCGTTAAAAGGACCCACGCACAATTTTTTCGTAACCCATGAACGACAAACCACAATCCGCTCCCGTTTTATTGCTGGCCATCCTGACACTTATTTGGGGAACCTCCTTTATCCTCATCAAACAGGGACTTAAAGTTTTTTCCGCAGATGAAGTCGGATCGCTCCGGGTGGCGTCTGCTTCATTGTTTCTTCTTCCTGTTGCTGTCGTTCAATTGAAGGAAGTAAAGCGCAGTGACTACTGGAAGCTCTTCACTTCGGGAATGCTTGGAATTTTTATTCCAGCGTTTTTATACGCTACGGCCCAGACACGGATGGATAGCTCGGTTGCGGGCATTTTGAATACGATTACACCTCTTTTTACCATGATGATCGGAGCGTTCGTTTTCAAACAACGGTTTGGAGTTTATGCGATAGCGGGTATTTTCCTCGGCCTGGTAGGAACAGTTGTCCTGAGCCTCTCGCGTTCAGCGGGGTCTGCCGTTACCTTCAACTGGTTTGCCCTGTTCATCGTGCTAGCCTGCTTCTTTTACGGATCCAATTCAAACTTCATAAAATTCAAGATCCCCGACCTGCGGGCGCTGACGATCACCAGTGTTTCCCTGATGTTGATCGGCCCGCTCGCGTATGTGTACCTCTTCGGTTTTACCGACTTCGTACACAAACTTCAGTCGCAGGACGGAGCATGGACAGCGTTCGGCTTCATCGCGCTGCTTGGGTTGATGAGCACCGCTGTCGCAACGATCCTCTTTAACCAGCTTGTAAAAATTTCAACGCCGTTGTTTGCAAGTTCAGTAACCTATTTGTTGCCTATCGTAGGCGTTATGTGGGGTTTCCTCGACGGGGAGAGGCTACATATCCTTCATTTTATCGGTATGGCGGCAATTATCGGCGGTGTGTATATTGCGAACCGGAAAAGATTATAGGATACCCATTACTTTTTTAACTCAACGGTTGCCATCACGGGAAGGTGGTCCGAAGGGTAATATTTTCCATCGTTGTCCTGGATAGCCATATAATCAGAGGCTTTCCATGCATCCGAGTGAAAGATATAATCGATCGGCCGGCATACAATACCGTTTACCCTGAAGCCGCAAAAGGTTCCCGGTGGATTCGCGGGTGCCGGGTCCGTTAGCTTCAGCCCGTTGTCCGCCATAATGGCCGCGTACGGAGGTTCTTCCCGGGTGCAATTAAAATCACCGGTGATAATGACGGGTAGGTTGCCGACGAGTTCCTGCGCCTTTGTCTTGAGCAGACCGGCGCTTCTTCTTCGCGCTTCTTTTCCAATGTGGTCGAAATGCGTGTTGATCAGCAGGAACTCCCTGTTATTCCGCTTGTCTTTGAACTTCCCCCATGACGCAACCCGTGTGATGGCGGCATCCCAGCTTTTGCTTCCCGGCACATCCGGTGTCTCGGACAACCAGAATGTACTCTGCTGGAGTACGGTGAAACGATCCTTTTTGAAGAGGATCGCGGAATATTCACCCTTGGTTTTACCATCATCCCTGGCCACGCCGATGTAGCCGTACGCAGGAAGATTTTTGACCAGGTCCATCAACTGGTGATGGATGGCTTCCTGAACGCCGAAAACATCGGGATCGTACTTCCGGATCAGCGCGTATACCTTGTCGGTACGCAACGACCATTGATTCATACTGTCAACCGGTGTGTCGAGACGGATATTAAAGGTCATAACTTTGACCGGCTGTGCCGCTGTAGTCAAAACCGATGCAAGCATGAACATGAAGAAGGGTAACAGGTATTTGAATGACATGGCGTTTGGTTTTTTATGCGTCGGTAGTAGTATTCATCGCGATGAAGCGGCGTTTATAAGTGGTCCATAGAAAATGGCATTCATTAGCATTTTATTTGAGCCGAGCCAGAACGCACGGAAGCAAAGATTGTCCGTAAAGCCGATCACACGGCCCTGGCCGAGGACGGACACACCTGCCACTGAACTCTCCCTGGCCTTTGTATAATTTTCCTTCGATATATAACCGCTCAGCAACGGCGACGCTGTAAAAACAACGGGATTACTATAAGCGCCCTTGGATTTCTCCATAAATACATTGTTGGACTTGAAGATCGGCATCCGGTTGTTATAGTATCCGTACAGCAGCGGATGCGTTAGATCTACATTCGCCTCAAAGATCGCGCCGCTCGTTTCCTGCGCTCCGCTGAATTCTTCGATGTCGGCGTACGCCCTGGCTTTTTGAGGATCCTTTTTCTCTTCTTCTTTTTTCATTTCAAATTTACCGAGCCCGGATGCATGTAGCAGGTTTAGGGCATTCTCCATCCCGATAATGATACCGCCAGCCTGAGTCCAGGCTTTTAATTTTTCTTTTACAGGCTCTGAAAAACTGATCGTACCCACCGTCGGCGGTATAATGATCGTTGTGTATTTATTCAGTGCCGCCCGGTCGAAAACATGCAAAGGTATCAGCGTGACGGGTATATTAAACCGCGTATCAAGCATATGCCACATTTCGCCGACATCCGTGGCGGAAATACCGTCACCGACAAGCATGGCGATAACCGGTTTCTTCAAGGGTAGAAATGAATTGCTTCCAAGGCTAACACCTTTGTAATCCAGACCCGTATTAAAGGCGTAAACATCAATTCCATCTTTGTTCAGGATGTCATTGATAAGGAACTCGATCTGGTCCTGGCTTTTTTCCTGGCCCGCAACGGGGATCATGATCGCGCCGCGTTCAAATTTTTTCCCGCTTGTATGATAGAATGCATCGCTTGACACTTTTAACCGCAGCCCGTGACTGAGCAAACGATAGATGGCACGCGGCGCATAAAACCCGTAGGATTCAAAAACATAAGCATAGTCGCTCTTTTCACCAACCCGTTTACCCGGAGTCATTTTTGGTTCCGGAATTTTTTCCCCCAATGAAGGATTGGCCTTTAGTTCTTCATACTCCAGACCGAAGGCGAGGGGCAACGTCCAACTCGAAATGTCGTAGAACAGGCTGTCTTTGAATTGCGAACGTTTTTCGAACATCGCCTTAATAAGTTTATACTGCGGCTGATTCGCGGGAACAACAAAGCTTGAAGATGGATCAAACGTTTTGCCGTTGATGGTCTGCGTAGTGGCCGCCCGGTATACGTGAACATCCTGTCGGGCAATAATCTCAGCCAGGTGAACGGCGCGTGCGTTGTCTTTCGATGAGCCGAACACGTACGCCTTGACAGGATCTTTGCCCGCCTCGGCTATTGCGTCTTTGTAAAACTGACGCTGATAGTTCAAAAGATCTTCCCGCATCGCGTTGACCGCCTTCAATGAACTTAAAGCAGTTGTAAACTGATTGCGTACCGTGAAGGAGAATTGAAGAATTCCATTCGTGCTTTCCTGCGCGTGACCTCGCGAACTCGCCTGCTCAAAGAGAATGCCGATAGCGCCCTGTACGTCCGGGAACGTGGAACCCTTACCATAGTAGAAGTCATCATACCCCTCCTGTGTGTAATAAAACGAGCCGATCCCGTCGAGCGCTTTGGCGTGATATTCACCAATTCGTTTTGTTAACTCCAGGTTTTTTTCAGGAGTCAGCGGATGCATCCTGGAGGGAACACCGGGTTGGAAGAAGAATGATGCATTGGTACCCATTTCATGATGGTCAGTGAGGACATTGGGTTTCCACTTGTGAAAGTTTTTAACCCGTGCTTTGGACTCCGGGTGCTGCGCAACCAGCCAGTCGCGGTTAAGATCAAACCAGTAATGATTAAACCGGCCACCGGGCCAGGCTTCATTGTGTTCCGTGTCGTTGGGATCGGTCGCGACTACCTGACTTTTGCGTGAGTTCACCCAGCTACTGAAGCGTTGCATGCCGTCGGGATTGTAAGAAGGATCGAACAGTATAACCGTATTGTTCAAATAGCTTTCTATTTCCGTTCCCTGTGCTGCGGCAAAATGGTAAGCGGCCAACAGCCCCGCATTAACACCACTTGCTTCGTTTCCGTGTATACTGAATCCGATGTAAAACACGACCGGCATGGTCTTCGTATCCAGTGCGGCAGACCTGGACGGATCAGTGAGCAAAATGTGCTGGGAACGGATGTTTTCAATATTCTGGTGATTCTTCGGCGCTGTAATAGTCAGTAACAACAGCGGTCGGGCTTCGTGACTGTAGCCGGTCACCTCCAGGCTGACGCGGTCGGATGCCTTGTCGAGTGCATACATATACGCGACCAGCCGATCATGCGTGACATGCCATTCGCCCACCTCGTGACCAATCACCGATTTTGGAGTGGGTATCGACGGATCATATTTTACCCCTTCAGGAAGATAATAGGACAAATCGGGCTGCGCGTCGGTGGTGAGCGCAATCGTTGTAAAAAGGAAAATGAGAAAAATGGACTTCTTCATGGCTTAGGTTAGGTCTTGAGTAATGATAGTGCCAAATAAAGTATTCTTGGTCAAATAATTAGCGCGCTTTTTTATGAGTGGCACATGAACCAGTGTTACCATATTGTAAATAATTGCAGAAAGATTTAAAGGTCCTTTAAAGTTTAAATGTTCACGTTAGGGTATTTTTGCACTTCCGAATAACCAACTAACCTACCAATCTATGAGGAAATTTTTACTCTTTTTAACGCTCGTGCTGACGACATCCCTTGGTGTACTCGCACAAGGTGTAACAACATCCGGTATAAGTGGATTTGTTACAGATCAAAAAGGTGATGCATTACCCGGCGCAAATGTAATAGCTGTTCATCAACCGTCAGGGACACAATACGGAACATCCACACTGGCGGATGGAAAATTTAATATTCCCAATGCCCGTGTCGGAGGGCCTTATAAAGTGACGGTTTCATTTGTAGGCTATGACGTGAAGGAAGTCGACAATGTGATGCTTACACTTGGAACAGTATCCAATGTGAATTTTACGCTGGCGGAATCCGGTACTCAGTTGGAGGAAATTACGGTTTCAGGAAGCAGTCTCATAAACTCAGACAGGACGGGAGCGATCACAGCTATCTCCAATGAGCAAATAAGTCAGCTGCCGACGCTGAGCCGAAGCTTCAACGACTACGTTCGCCTTACGCCGCAAGCTAACGGCCAAAGCTTCGCGGGCAGAAGCAACGGCTACAATAACATTACTGTCGACGGCGGTTTGTTCAACAATGCATTTGGCCTTTCCGGAACGGTCGGTGGCCAGACTAACGCACAGCCTATCAGTCTGGATGCGGTTGACCAGATCACAACCAGTATCGCACCCTACGACGTGCGCGAAGGAAGCTTCACGGGTGCAGGTATCAATGTTGTTTCAAGAAGCGGAACCAATGATATCACCGGATCCCTCTATTATTTTACCAGAAGCGAGAACCTGGCAAACGACAAAGTAGGCGACCTGAAAAGTCCCCTGGGAACATTCAGTGTGAAAAACATGGGCTTCCGCGTCGGCGCGCCTATCATCAAAAACAAACTTTTCATCTTTCTTAACTATGAAACTGAGCGCCGTGATGATCCGGGTTCGCTCTGGAATGCATCACGTCCCGGCTTGTCAGGCACGAACGTATCCGCCGCCCAGGCATCCGATCTCGATGCGTTAAGCTCTTTCCTTTCGGAAAATTATGGATTCAGTACGGGGCCTTATGAAGGATACGATCTGAAAACAAACAGCGACAAGGGAACCGTTAAGCTGGATTATAACATTAACAACAATCACAAGCTCACCGTAAAGTATAACTACCTGGATTCCTACCGCGACGTCGTACCCAGTACCAGCGGTGCCATCGGAAATACCCGGAGCCCGGGACAAACCGGTATGCCTTTCCTGGCAGCATACTACCGGATAAATAACAACCTTAACTCCGCGTCGGCTGAATTGAACAGCACGATCGGTAACAAGTTCTCGAACAAAGTCCAGATCGGTTTTTCTGCGTTTCGCGATTTCCGTGAGATCCCGACATCAACACTTGCATTCCCTATGGTCGATATTGGAAATGGTTCCAATAACTTCCTTACCGCGTTTGGAACGGAACCGTTTTCCGCTAATAACATCCTGAACACCGATGTTATCCAGATCTCGGATAATTTCGATATGTACCTGGGCAAGCATACCGTTTCCGTGGGTACCTATAATGAGATTTATAAGTTCCAGAACGGCTTTGCACCAGCCTATTACGGCCTTTATCAATTCGCTACCCTCGATGATTTTTACCAGAGTGCTGCCGGTGTAACTGGAAAAGTCGGACGCTACGAACTCCGGTGGGCGGCGAATGCCGATGGATCCTTCCCGCTGGTAGAGACCCGCGCAACACAACTTGGTTTCTATGCGCAGGACAAGTATGAAGTAAACAGGAAATTAAACGTTACGCTGGGATTAAGAGTGGATATTCCGATCATCAGCTCCGACATCGAACAAAACGCAGATGCATTGTCCAAGACCTTCCGCGACGGCGCTTCTATTCTCACCAATGAGCTGCAAAAAAGCCAGCTTCTCTGGTCGCCGCGTGTGGGCTTTAACTGGGATATCAACGGTGACAAAAGGACGCAGTTACGGGGAGGTACCGGAATTTTTACAGGCCGTGTACCTTATGTCTGGATCTCCAACCAGGCTAGTAACAACGGTGTGCTTTTCGGCTCAAGAGTTTTCAGCGGTGCTGACCTTACCGCGATCACGTTCTCGCCGGACGTAGATGCCTATCGTCCGACAGGCGACGCTGCGGTTGCCAGTGCTTCATACAACCTTGCCGTGACCGACAAGAATTTTAAATTCCCTCAGGTGTGGAGGTCAAATATTGCGGTTGATCATGACTTTGGCGATAACCTGATTGCCAGCCTTGATTTCGCCTATACGAAGGATATTAACGCCGTCTACCATCAGAACCTGAACTTACCGAATGCTACGGAAACCGCTGCCGGCGCCGACAACAGACCGATTTATTATAAAACATTCCCCAATACGGGATCTTCATCCGCAAAAGGATCGCAGATCAATACCAATATCAGCGATGCGATCCTGATGAAGAACACGAACAAGGGATATAGCTATTTCATCACTGCGCAGGTCAGAAAGAGTTTCGGATTCGGACTTGACGCAACGGCGGCCTATACGTATACAGACTCCCGTTCCGTAAATGACGGAGGATCGATCGCTCAGTCCATCTGGAGAGACCGTCAGGTTTCCGGCGATCCAAATGCTAACGTACAATCCTACTTCGGTACGCTGGCAGCTCACCGGATCATTGCATCGTTAAATTATCGCAAGGAGTACCTCGGCCATTTTGGTACCAGTGTAGGCATGTTCTATGAAGTTGCTCCCAACGGTAGGTTTTCCTATGTGTATAGCGGCGACATGAACGGAGACAACTCCGGCGGTGGAGGTAATGACCTGATCTATATACCGAGAGACCAAAGCGAGATCACGTTAACCAACATCACCAACTCTGATGCTACGATCTATACGGCGGATCAGCAATGGGCCGATCTTGACGCCTACATCGCTCAGGACGACTACTTAAGCGGCCGAAGAGGACAGTACGCCGAACGCAACGGAGCGCAACGGCCGTTCTTTGCACAACTCGACTTCCGCCTTCTCCAGGATTTTTTCATCGACATCAAGGGAGACAAAAAGAAAAGGAACACCCTGCAGCTCAGTCTTGATATTTTCAATTTCGGAAACCTGTTGAATTCCAATTGGGGTGTCTACAAGACACAAAACCGAAATACGTTGATAAACTTCACAGGATACGATGCGCAGAAAAACCCGACATTCCAGTATCCTTACCTGAATGCGACAACAAAAACGCCACTTCGCGAAACATTCCGCGACGATATAACCTTGATTTCCAGGTGGCAGATGCAGATCGGGCTCCGCTATATTTTTGGAAATTAGTAATTCATTCGATTTGCTGAAAAAAGAGCTGTCCCGACAGGACGGCTCTTTTTTTTAGATTGCAAATTCGTTTTAAGTGGATGATGCAAGCAAATTGTCCGGTCACGTGGCTGACAGAAATTGCAACGACGTGTGGTCACTCCTGATAAACGCCACGCAAAGCGTCATCCGGATATTCTTTTTTTTTAAGGCGGGAAAACGTACCTTGAATTTTACGTATGTCGTCACTTTCGAAGTATGTCGCAACCGCAGGACTTGTATTGTTCTGTTTTTCCTGCGAAAAACCAACCAGTCAGACATTTGTTTCCGAGCCTCAGGTGGAAATCGACCTGGATGCCATTATAAAACGGGGCTATATCAATGCCCTGGTCGACAACAATTCGTTCAGCTACTTTATTTACAAAGGGCACCCGATGGGGTATGAGTATGAATTATTGCAATTGCTCGCCAGGCACCTGCGCGTCAGTCTGAAAATAAAAGTTACCTCCGGCGTAGAACGGGCATTCGAACAGCTAAATACCGGGGAAGGCGATGTGATCGCGTTTCCGTTGACAATTACCAAACCGAGACGCCAGGTTGTAACCTTTACCAAACCACATTTTAATACCTATCAGGTTCTGGTCCAGCGTAAGCCCAAAAACTGGAACCGCCTAACGCTGGACGAGATAAACAACAATTTGGTGAGGGATCCTGCCGAGCTGATCGGACGCCGGGTGCATGTGATCAAAGGAACAAGTCATGAACTGAGGTTGAAAAATCTATCGGAGGAGTTGGGTGGCGATATTCTCATCCAGGACGATACACTGATCGCCGAAAGCGAATCACTCATCCGGAAAGTGGCTCTCGGCGAAATCGAATTTACTGTGGCCGACCATACCATGGCTCGCGTGAACGCCGCATATTACCCGAATATCGATGTGAACACGGTATTGAGCGTTCCGCAGCAAATTGCCTGGGCTGTCCGGAGAAATGCGCCAAAACTGGCGGAGGCAATTGATCAGTGGTTATCCGAAATAAAACGTCAGCCAACGTTCATGGTGATCTACAACCGGTATTTCAAAAGCCCCCGCACTTCGTTGCTCCACATGCAAAGCGACTACTCGTCGCTCGGTGGAAACAAGCTTTCGCGATACGACGACCTGATTAAAGATGGAGCGACGAAACTCGGCTGGGACTGGAGACTACTTGCCGCGGTGGTTTACCAGGAGTCGAAATTTAATCCGGGGGGAGAATCCTGGGCGGGTGCGCAGGGTTTAATGCAGCTGATGCCGGAGACCGCAAAAAGATTCGGAGCCTCAGACATAAGTGATCCTCGTCAAAGTATGAAAGCCGGTGTAAACTACCTGATGTACCTGGAAAAATACTGGACCAAACGAATTCCGGATCAGCAGGAAAGACTGAAGTTTGTGCTTGCTTCCTATAATGCCGGCCTATCGCATATCCTGGATGCTCGGAAACTATGCGTTAAATACGGAAAGGATGAAACGTTGTGGGACGATGTAGAATTTTTCCTGCTGAAGAAGTCAGACCCCGAGTACTACCGGGATCCGCTTGTTACCACCGGGTACTGTAAGTGTGAGGAACCCGTTAATTACGTGAAAGAAGTACTGGCGCGTTTTGAAGAGTACAAGGTCCACATCAGACTGCCTCAATTTGACGAACAAGCGCTGGATAGTCTAAAGTCTGCCAGATAGTTTCGATACCTGGTCTGCGCATGACTTCATCCATGATCCGTTTCTGCTTTTCGCCAATCGACCTGGCTTCGGAATAGCGGATGCTATCGTGGAATGTAACCATGGAGTACAGGGGAATCCACTTATCGGGATAAAGTTCATGAAGTTTTGCTTCAATTTTTTTCCGTAACAGGAAATCTGCGTCTGCAACAAGATCTCTCATTTCAACAAAATTATCCAGTGCGAGTTGAGCGATCGCATCGGTATCGGGCTTCCGGATTTGCTGAAATTCCGCAAATACATTGGTCCAGTCATCCTGGTATTTATCCAGAAGTTGATTTAATATCCGGCAATCTTCAAAGCCGGCATTCATTCCCTGACCGAAGAACGGAACAATTCCGTGGGCAGCGTCGCCTATCAGCAACGTGTTGTGTATAGCCCAGGGGTAACAGCGGATCGTTACCAGCGACGACGTTGGATTGTCCCGCAGGTCCTCTGCTAACGTGGGCATCAACAGCGCGGCGTCCGGGAAAGTCTTTTCAAAGAAGGTTTGAAATGCTTCACTGTCCCTGAGACTCGAAAAGGAAGGATTGCCATCAAAGGGAAAAAAGAGGGTACAGGTGAATGTCGCATCCGGGTTGGGTAGCGCGATGAGCATAAAACTTTCGCGCGGCCAGATATGCAGGGCATTTTTTTCCATCAGAAATTCCCCTGCTTCGCCCGGTGGTATCCTGAATTCCTTGTACCCGTGTTCGATGTAAGTCTGGGAAAATTCGAATCGATCCGTAACCTGCATGGCCCCACGAATCGCCGAAAATGCGCCATCAGCGCCGATGATTACATCGAATTTTTTGTGGATAACGGCGGCATGCATTTGAAAAGCAATCTCCGTTTTTTCAAAATCGACACCAATACAACGGTGTTCAAATTCAAACTCAACACCCTGTTTTTCCGCTTCATTCATCAACACCATGTTAAGGCCTCCTCTCGAAACAGAATTGATGTATTGGCCTTCTTTACCGTAGGGCTGGTGGGTAAGCTTGCCAGTCACATCGTGCATTATACGTCCATGCATGGGCACGGCTGCTTCTTTCAGTTGTCCCGCCAATCCGACTTCTTCCAGCGATCTGATGCCGCGATTGCTTAAGGCGAGGTTAATGGACCGGCCTCCGTCGATGTGATGTTCGCGAATATCAAACCGTCGCTCGAACACCGTAACACGGTAACCCCGCTTTGCCAGGTAAATCGCCAACAGGGATCCGACAAGCCCCGCACCTACAATAGCTACATGTTTTGATTTGTTCATTAATTAGGTACTGTTATGTTGAACTGCACTCATAAAAAATATCCTACCCGGCTCTGATAAAATTATGGCAACGCGGGAAACAAAAGAATGACTATTATCATGAAGTTACCGGTACATCGTCGCAAAAATAAGTGTACATGCATCCAGAATATACAGTTCTAAAAATCAATGCGTTGCGTCCTATACTACCGTACTGAAATTTTTGCTATGATGCACTAGCCCTGAAACTGTCGTTTGAAAACCTCCGTGAAACGAAATACTTCCTCGAAGGTGTTATACAGCGGTACCGGAGCCACCCTTATGACATCCGGATTCCGCCAGTCTGCGGAGACTCCGTTTTTCAGGAGTGCATTGAAAACCGACTTTCCATGCCGATTAATATAAATGGACAGCTGGCAACCGCGTTCCTTCGGATTGGGTGGCGTAATAATGCTATAGTGTTTATGTTCCGGGTCAAACTCATTTAATAGGAATTCAAGGTAGCCGGTGAGCAACAGACTTTTTTTGCGCAAACCGGATACAGTCGCCTCTTCAAAAATTTCAAGAGATGCGAGTTGGGCGGCGTGTTGCAGGATCGGAATATTGGACAGTTGCCAGCCGTCAGCCCCAGGCATCGGCAGAAAACCTTTTTTCATTTCAAACCTGACTTTTTCCTCATGTCCCCACCATCCGGCAAACCGTGGCAGACGGAATTTTTTTGCGTGACGTTCGTGAACAAACGCACCGGCAATCGCTCCGGGCCCTGAGTTCAGATATTTGTAACCACACCACACGGCAAAATCCACTTCATCGCGATGAAGAGACAAAGGAACATTTCCTATCGCATGGGCAAGGTCGAATCCAACAACGGAACCCGCCCGGTGTCCTGCATCGGTAATTTTCCTGATATCAAAGAATTGACCCGTATAGTACTGGACACCACCAAAAATGACGAGCGCTAATTCACCGGCATGTTCCCGGATAAGAGAGATGATATCGGTAGTCCGAAGGGACTTTTCGCCTCTTCGCGGTTTGATCTCGATAAGTGATTTCCGTGGATCGAGACCGTGGAACCTGAGCTGGGTTTCAAAGGCGTACTGGTCGGAAGAAAAAGCGCCTGCCTCCGTCAGGATCTTATATTTCTTTTTTGTCGGGCGAAAAAAAGAAACCAGCATCAGATGAAGATTCACCGTGAGCTGATTCATCGCCACCACTTCGTCGGTTTTTGCTCCCGCAAGTTTTGCCAGTACTCTCTTGCTGAGTTTATGATGATAGAGCCACGGCCTTCGCGCATGCACGTGTCCTTCCACGCCAAGATCCGACCAGTCTTCAAGCTCTTCATTGATAAACCGCCTGACTGTCTTTGGCTGTAATCCTAACGAATTGCCGGTGAAATAAACAACATCGGCACCATTTGATTGTGGAATGCGAAATTGCCTTCTGAACTTACGAAGCGGATCTTCGCGATCCATTTTTTTGGCGAATTGAAGGGTGTTGGTAAATTCCATTGATCGGATCAAAAGTGTCGGGGTTCCTCCATTTAAAACAGCGAAAGTTGTCTCAACAAGGCACCTTCATGGTAAAGGAGCCATTCTTTATTCTCCAGTCCTCCACCATACCCCACCAGTTCTCCGCTTTTACCGATAACCCGGTGACAAGGTACGATAATCGCGATTTTGTTCTGGCCGTTAGCCAGGCCCACCGCGCGGATGGATTTAATATTGCCGGTCCGGATGGCTAATTCTTCGTAAGAAATGGTGATCCCATAGGGGATCGTCAATAATTCATTCCACACTTTTTTCTGAAAGTCAGTACCCTGCAGGGAAAGCTCCACGGTGAAGAACTTACGCCCGCGAAAAAAATAATCATCCAGCTCGGCGATACATTGCTCAATAACAGCCGTGCGCGACTCCTCGACCTTTGTGTCCTTAAGAAAATTGACAGTGACGATCTTGTCTTCGTCCGATTCGATTAACAACTCCCCCACAGGTGACTGATAGTATGCCAGTCCCTTCATATTCCCGTCAATGCTGGTGATCTGAATAGTAATTTCATTATACGAATCTTGGGTCCGCCTCCATTACTGTTCCACATTTTTTACACGTTCTTAATTCCTTTGAACCGTAAAAATCCCGGAATCTCGGCAAAAAATCCTTCTCTATGTTCGTGAGGTGAAACTTGTATTCGTGGAGTTTGTTATTACAATTTTCGCAATACCATTGCAGTCCATCCATCATATTTTCATCCTCGCGTTTGCATTCGATCACCAGCCCAACAGTTCCCGCCGGACGAGCCGGCTGGTGTGGAACGCGCGAAGGGAGTAAAAACATCTCGCCTTCTTTTATCGGTATTTCGACTGCCTTGCCATCTTCCTGGATCGTCACTTTGATGTCTCCCTCTAGTTGATAAAACAATTCTTCCGTTTCGTTGAAGTGATAGTCCTTCCGGGCATTCGGACCTCCCACGATCATGACGATATAATCCCCTGCGTCGGCGTAGAGATTTTTGTTGCCCACGGGTGGCTTAAGCAGATCCCGGTTGTCACTGATCCACTTTTTTAAGTTGAAAGGTCTTCGGATAGCCATAATTATATTTTATAAAGGCAAAATGTGAAAGCGTGTCGAAACGATTTTATTGTTTAAAATTACTAAGAATTTACATAACGGAGGTTAACTATGGATCTTGATTTGGCGGGTAAATCAGCTGTCGTTTGCGGGAGTACACAGGGAATAGGCAAGGCTTCAGCCATTGAACTGGCCTTGCTTGGGGCAAGCGTTACATTGATATCGCGTGACGAACAAAAACTGAAAGACACCTTGGGACAGCTCAGCACAGCGAAAGGCCAGCGTCACGATTACATCGTTTGTGACTTTAACTTCCCCGATGACCTGAAACAAAAGGTAACGGAACATGCGAAACACCGCACGGTGCATGTGCTGGTCAACAATACCGGAGGACCTCCGGGCGGGCCGGCAATCGATGCAGCACCGGAAGAGTTCCTGAAGGCTTTTTCCAGTCATCTGATCTGCAATCAGATCCTCGTCCAGGCGTTTGTAAATGGAATGAAAAAAGAAGGATATGGCCGTATCGTGAATATTATCTCAACTTCCGTAAAAATTCCATTGAGAGGCCTTGGTGTCTCGAATACCACCAGGGGTGCAGTGGCAAATTGGTCCAAGACGCTGTCGCTGGAACTGGGCGGTTTTGGGATAACGGTCAATAATGTATTACCGGGCGCGACCATGACGGGAAGGTTGAAGTCAGTCATGCAAAGCCGGGCTGATCAAACCGGTAAATCGTTCGACGAGATCAGTCAGGATGTTATTCGGGAGATTCCGGCCGGCCGGATATCGGAGCCTTTCGAAGTGGCGGCCGCGGTCGCATTTCTGGCTTCCCCTGCGGCCGGATACATCAATGGAATTAACATTCCCGTGGATGGAGGAAGAACGGGCTCTTTATAGCGGCAATCGGAAAACATCATGCAAAAAATTATCAACTATATCGGAGGACAGCTCGTAGCGCCGGTTTCGGGTGAATACCTGGACAATTATAATCCTTCCGAAGGCACCGTGTACAGCCTCATCGCCGATTCCGACTCGCGTGATGTCGCGCAGGCTGTGAGTGCGGCCAAGGCAGCATTCCCGGAATGGTCAGAGCTGGCTGTCGAGAAAAGATCGGCGGTTTTATTGCGAATAGCAGACCTGATTGACCGGGATATCAGTAGACTCGCACAAGCGGAGAGTATTGACAACGGTAAGCCGGTGAAGCTGGCAACAGCATTGGATATCCCGAGGGCGTCGTCAAACATCCGGTTCTTTGCGACAGCGGCAATGCATTTTTCAAGTGATGCCCACATAACCGGATCAGATGCCGTCAATTATACAGTACGCTCACCCATCGGTGTTGCGGGTTGTATCTCTCCCTGGAATCTTCCTCTGTATTTATTCACCTGGAAAATAGCGCCGGCGTTGGCGGCTGGCTGTACCGTTGTAGGAAAGCCGTCCGAACTTACTCCCATGACGGCATTTCTTTTTTCGCAGCTCTGTATGGAGGCCGGATTGCCGCCGGGAGTATTAAACATCGTTCACGGATCAGGATCAAAAGCTGGCCAGGCTATCATAGAGCATCCCGGGATTGCGGCAATTTCATTTACAGGAGGTACGGCAACGGGTAAAAAGATCGCGTCGGCAGCCGCCCCTATGTTCAAGAAATTGTCGCTTGAGCTGGGAGGCAAAAACCCGAACATCGTTTTTGCTGATTGCGATTTCGAACAGGCTATAACGACTTCCATCCAGTCGTCGTTTTCGAACCAGGGTGAAATATGTCTCTGCGGTTCGCGGATCTTTGTTGAACGCGGAATTTATCAGCGTTTTGTTGACGAGTTTGTAAACCGAACCAGGCGGCTACTGGTTGGCGATCCGCTGAACGAGATGACGAACATCGGCGCCCTGGTATCACACGCGCACATGGAAAAAATTATGTCCTATGTGGAGCTGGCGAAAGCGGAAGGCGGAACCGTCCTGACGGGGGGCAGACAGGTAAGACCTGGCGGGCGTTGTGCGGGAGGATATTTTGTGGAGCCCACAGTGATCGTCGGATTGGATGAAAAATGCAGGACAAACCAGGAGGAGATCTTTGGCCCGGTTGTTACGATCATGCCCTTCGAAACGGAAGAGGAGGCGATATCCTTTGCGAACAGTACACCGTACGGTCTGTCCGCGACGATATGGACGGAAAACCTGAAGCGGGCGCATCGGGTATCGGCCGCTGTAATAAGCGGGATTATTTGGGTGAACTGCTGGCTGTACCGCGACCTCAGAACACCATTCGGCGGAATGAAACAATCCGGTGTCGGACGGGAAGGCGGATGGGAAGCGCTGAAATTTTTCACGGAATCAAAAAATGTATGTATAAAGCTTTAGCGCTTGCCGGAGACGCCATACGCATAGGTGGATTCTGGTAATGGAAACGCTGACATCGTTGTATTATAACGTATCATACTGCCCAACCGGCTCAACTCCAGTTTATTTCGCTTTCTGTTTTTTGAGCTTATCTTTCGGTCATGCAATTTTTTGATATTGAAAATATCTTTTTTGAATTCCTTGGCTACCAGATGAGCTACCTTGAGTTCTTCGGCACCATCGCCGGAGCAATCGCCGTGTGGCTTTCCGCTAAAGGCCATATCTGGAGCTGGCCAATCGGTCTCGTCAATGTGACGTTTTTTTTCTTTCTCTTTTTTCAGGTACAGTTGTATCCGGATATGTTCCTCCAGGTATTCTTTTTTGTGACAAACCTGATGGGCTGGTGGCGTTGGGCTAATCCGAAACCGGGAGAAGAAAACCGCAGGAATGAGTTGAGAGCCAGCTTTATGGGATGGAAGAAGTTTTTGATCACAATCCTGATCGCCCTGGCAGGTACTTATATCGTTGGAACATTCGCCAGCAACCTTCATGAAATGTTTCCCGCAATTTTTAACCTGCCCAGCGCTTTCCCCTATGCCGATTCGTTTGTGACCGTCATGAGTATTGTAACTACTTTTTTTATGATCCAGAAAAAGATTGAATGCTGGATCATCTGGATCATCGTTGATGCATTGGCGACATACCTTTATTTTGCCAAAGGCATCAAGTTTGTCGCGATAGAGTACCTGGTGTTTTGTTTTATCGCAGCCTTCGGTCTGTGGAACTGGATCCAGGAGTACAAAACGAATCAGTCATCACAACCTGCTTAGTTTGAAAATCCCGATAAGATCCTTTTGGCCCGCCATCTTCACGTTTGTTCTGTCGACATTCCTGTTTTGCCTACCGGGAAAAAAATTACCGGAACAGGATTGGCTTTCCTTTATACACGTTGACAAATGGGTGCATGTGGGCCTGTTCGCCGTACTGGTATCTTTCTGGTGCCTCCCGCTTATCTGCAGGATTCCGGATCGGAAGAGAACGTATTACATTTTCAAGTGGATAGCGTTGATTGCGTTCGGATATGGAGTACTGATGGAATTTGTGCAGGAAAATTTTATCCCCTTTCGCACGTTTGGGATCGACGACATGATCGCAGATGCCATCGGATGTGGTATTGGCCTATGGTTTGCAAACTACCAGCTGAAAAGCCGAACTGATCCGAATCCATGAAGCGGGGCCTGGTCATCGGAAAATTCATGCCTGTTCATAAAGGTCATATCGCCCTGATCGATTTTGCCGCCGGGCAATGCGATGAGTTGATTGTTTCCATGAGCTTTACCCCGGGCGATCCTATCGCGGCAGACTTCAGATTTCTGTGGTTGAAAGAGATTTTTAAAAACCGGCCGGCGATAAAACTACATTGTGTGGAGGATGACTTCGACAACGAATCGTTGCCGCTGGAGGAACGTACGAAGGTATGGAGCGATTTTATCCGGCGTACGTATCCACCAGTCCACTTGCTATTCAGCTCCGAAGCGTATGGCGCGCCGTTTGCAAAAAATCTCGCAGCCGAACACCGGGCGTTTGACCCGGGACGGGTACGATTTCCAGTATCCTCAACGTTGATCCGGAACCAACCTTTTCAATATTGGGAATACATTCCTTCCGTGGTCCGACCGTATTATGTCAGGAAGATCTGCTTTTACGGTCCGGAGAGTACCGGGAAGTCGACCATGGCGATAAAGATGGCGGAGCGTTATCAGACGGAATTTGTACCCGAGGTGGCACGTGAACTCATAACGTCAAATGAATTTTCGACGGATGATATAATCAGGATCGGCATCGCTCACGCAGAGCGCATTGCTGAGAAAGTGAAGTCGGCCAATAAGATCCTGTTTTGTGATACCGATGCCATCACTACCCAGATCTACTCCCGTCACTACCTGAATACCGTACCGGATGTCTTGTTTGAGCTGGAAAGGAAAGTGCGCTACGACCTTTACTTTCTGATGGATATCGATGTACCGTGGGTGGCGGACGGACTGCGTGACCTGGGTAATCGCCGGGAAGATATGATGGCCGTCTTTAAAAACGCGCTGGAAGAACGAGGGATACCTTATGTCCTGGTGAAAGGAAGTTACATCGAGCGGGAAGAAATCATCGTAACCGGCATCGATCGGCTGCTAGGGAGCGGTCAGCATGGATGAAAGCTTGCTGCGCAATAACTTTTTTTCCGTATTGGATTGCGTGAGGCTTATCGCCTGGTGGTAGCATTGTGTCGCCAGCGCGAGATCTCCGACTTCGTAATAAAAATCGCCCATAGCCGCGTAATACAGGTAGTGATTTTGCAACGCCTTGATCTCCTTTAGCGCCAGCAACCCTTCTTCCGCGGACCGGCCGTAACCAATGGCGATGGCTTTGTTCAGATCCACAATCGCACCCGGTTTTATTTCCGCGAGGATTTGGTAAAGCTGAATGATCCTGTTCCAGTCGGTATCTTCAAATGTCCCCGCTGCAGCATGACAGCCTGCTATGGCGGCTTCGATATGATAGGTCGAAAATTGCTCACCTTCCGCCGACTTCTCCAGGTAGTATCGCCCCTTTTCTATAAGGGGTTTGCTCCATCGCGATCGGTCCTGGTATTTGAGAAGCCGTATACCTCCGTCTTCTCCGATCCTGGCTTCTTCGCGCGATGCCTGGAAGCACATCAATGCCAATAGTGCCTGCGCCTGAGGCGAATAGGTTGCCGGGTTGTTTATAAGTAGCAAACAAAGCCGCATCGCTTCTTCGCACAAGTCGTGCCTGATCAACTGGTCGGGGTGCGATGAATTATAACCTTCATTGAACAACAGGTACAGTGTATGCAGGACGGCGTCCAGCCTCCCGGGAAGATTGGCGGGTACCGGCGCTTCCAGACTTATTTTTTCTTCTCTTATTTTTTCACGCGCACGGTACAGTCGCTTCGAGATCGTTTCATCGGTAGTCAGGAAGCTGTTTGCGATCTCGGAAACACTGAGACCACATAACGTTTTTAAGGTTAGCGCAATTTGCGACTCGTAAGGTATAGCAGGATGACAGCAGGCGAAGATCATTCGCAGTTGGCTGTCTTCGATTTCGTTTTCAAGAAAAAAATTGTTTACCGTCGGGGATAGTGTCCATTCCGAGCGGAGGGCATGACTGATCTCCGTGTGATGGTGATGATGGACTTGCTGCTGCCTTAGCGCATCGATTGCTTTACGCTTCGCAACGGTATATAACCAAGCGGAAGGATTGTCGGGTATACCTTTGTACTTCCAGGTTGACATGGCTTTCAACAGCGTATCCTGCACAATGTCTTCGGCCAGGTCGTAAGCCTGGAAACCCAGCAGCCGTGTCAACACAGCGGCCATCTTTCCCGCCTCGCGACGAAAAAGATGACCGACAAGTTGATTTACCTGCTGCTCAAGCATTCGTAAATTTACGGATTTTCCACGTCGTAATACGTGGCATCCTTTACGATAAGTCCATTGTCAATCGTCAGGATGGAAACGATTGGTAACGTGAAGGAAGTACCGTCCCCTGCGTTGCCGGTGGAAATGAACTCGACTGTTACGGTATTTCCCGAAACGTACATATCCGTTACTTCATCATGGATATCTGGAAAAGCCTGTTGAAAGCCGCTGTATTTTTTCACAATATCTTCCCGTGACTGAACAACATAAGTTTTACCAAAAGCCGGATCCAGAAATGACGCGGAATCAGCGTAGTGATTGGCCATATCTTCCCACTGATGCTTGTTAAATGCTTCGAACATACCGGATACGACTTCCCGGGGATCACTGTGCTTCTCACGTGGTGGGGAACACGAAAGAAGTACAGCGGTCAGGGTCAATGTAAACGACCGCATGGTCACATGTCGAATTTTACCACCTGCCTGACCTCCACAATACCGTTAAGCTGATAATCGGGACAGTCTTTTGCAATTGAAACAGCCTCATCCATATCCTTGGCAAGGATCACAAAAAAACCACCCACCACTTCCTTGCTTTCCGTAAAAGGCCCGTCCGTTATGATTTTTTTCTGGCCGGCGATGGTCTTGCCGCCAGGCATCAGCGCTTCACCGGCGACGTAACGTTTTTCGTTCGTGAGCTTCTCGACCCACGCAAACCATTTTTGCATATGGGCCTGTTGTGCTTCGGGAGAAAGGTGGCTTGGGTCGCCCCCCAGAAAAATGAACATGTACTTTTCCATTGTTGTAAAGATTTGGTTGAACATAATTTACACCATGACGAACCAATCTCCGCGGAATGGACAACATGTTTCGATTAATTTTTATTACGACAAAAAAAATCCCTTCCACGAACGGGGGGAAGGGATTTGAATCGCCGGCAATGACGGTCATCCTACGCTCTTCCTGCGCGATGCCCCTTAACGGCGAAATACCATATGAAAAAGTAACAGGGAACCATCATTAAATAGGCGTTTTGTAAATTCCACACCAGCGCCAGCCGGCCGTAGATCAGGGGTAATATAGCCCCTCCCGCTATGGCCGTTACCAATAAAGCAGATCCGATCTTTGTAAATTTTCCCAACCCGTCAATAGCCAGAGGAAAAATTGCGGGCCACATCAGAGAGTTTGCAAGTCCCAACGCGGCAATGAACCCAACAGAGACGTATCCGGTGGTAAACACGGCAAGGACAGTGAAGATCACACCCAGAATAGCACACCATTTCAGTGCGTTTTGCTGTGATATATATTTTGGGATAGCGAAAATTCCTACGAAGTATCCTGCCAGCATAAAAGCCAGTGTACCCTGTGTAAAGTACCGTGATATGGAAAAGTCGATATCGAGCGACTTTCCATAACTGATGATCGTGTCGCCGGCCATTACTTCCACGCCTACGTACAGGAAGATCGCCAACACCCCTAAAAGAAGGTGAGGGAATTGGAATACGCTGGTTTTACCGGCACTCGTTGCAACGGGACCTGTGCCTGTTGCTTCGTCACCGTCATCCTTAATATCCGGAAGGCCTGACAATAAAATCGCGATAGCAAGGGCCACCAGTACACCGGCGATTATAAAATAAGGAACGATCACCCGGCTGGCAAGTTCATCAAGCCTCACGTCTTTGGCTGCATCGTCCATTGTTTTCAGACTCTGGACAACGGCGTCGGCATCGTTTAATGCAATGGCACCGAAGATAAGGCCGGCCAGGATCCCCGCGAACTTGTTACAGACGCCCATGACGCTAATTCGGGTGGCCGCACTTTCAATAGGGCCGATAATAGAAGCGTACGGGTTTACAGCCGTTTGCAACAAGGCCGAACCGGTACCGATAATAAACAACCCGATGAGAAATAAATTAAAATCCCTTGCCTGTGCTGCGGGAACAAACAGGATAGCACCGATAGCCATAATGAAGAGAGCCAGCGCCATACCTTTCTTATAGCCGGTTGCACGCAACACAAACGAAGAAGGAATGGCCATTACCGCATAGGCGATCATAAAGGCGGTTACGACGAGGAAAGACAGAAAATCACTCTCCAGTTCGCAGGCGATTTTTAGGTACGGGATCAGGGTACCGTTTACCCAGGTCACAAATCCCAGGGCAAAGAAGAGAGCCCCGATGATGATCATGGGAAGTATGTATGACTTCTGTTGTTGTGCGCTCATGTATGGTTTAAAGGTTGGTTTATTTAGTAATAAGTATGGCCTCGTTATTCTGCTATGGATTCAGTTAAAAGTCTATTTTTGCGACTGTTTCGTTTTTATGATGTACTCGTTATCCGGCCTTATTTTTCTTTTGCACATCCGATAAAAATCGATGAAAAATATTAATGTTTGCGCAAACACCCAAAGGTTCTAAAGCTGAAATAAACTAAAACGCAATGGACACACCAAATAATCCCGAAAAAAAACTCGCATTACTCGTCCTGGCTGCAGGAATGGGAAGCCGCTATGGGGGCATCAAACAAATCGACGGCTTCGGGCCCAGTGGTGAGACCATTATGGATTATTCGCTTTTTGACGCTATTCGGGCGGGTTTTACCAAAGTTGTTTTTATTGTCCGGGAAGAAATCCTGGAAACCGTAAAAGCAAAATTCCTCCCCAGGCTGGAGGGTAAAGTGGAAGTGGAATTTGTTGTTCAGTCTCTGGACAAACTGGTCCCCGCACAACACCAGAATCCCGAGCGAGTGAAACCATGGGGTACCGGACATGCATTGCTATGTGCCCGGGATGTTATTCACGAACCTTTTGTGGCAATCAACGCCGATGACTTTTACGGAAAGGAATCATTCTTTTCCGTAGCCGATTTTTTCGCAAAGGATAAAGCCGGTGATCATGCCATGGTAGGCTATACGTTAAAAAATGTGCTTTCAGACCATGGCAGTGTCTCGAGGGGATGTGGCGAAAAAGATGCGGCGGGATACCTCCAAACCGTCGTCGAGAGGACAACGATTGTAAAGGAAAACGGCAAGATCATATCAAAGGAGAAAGAGGGAGACCGTGAACTAAGTCCTGAGACTCCAACCTCGATGAATTTCTGGGGATTCCAGCCGAATATTTTCGATTTTTCGATGAAACTATTTGAGGATTTCCTGGAGAGTAACAAAGGCAACCTGAAATCGGAATTTTATATACCGATTATCGTAAACGAATTGATAAAGGGCGGAAAGGGCCGCGTAAAGATCATCTCCGGAAGTAATAACTGGTTCGGCGTAACCTATAAAGAAGACAAAGAAGAAGTTTCCAGGCGGATCAAAGAACTGGTCGTCTCCGGGGAGTACCCTGAAAAACTCTGGTCTTAATGTATGTCTGTCTTCTTAAAAGCCGAATGGAAAAAACTGGCGATTGCAAACTACGCCGTCGATCCATCGCTGCTCAAGCCGTATATTCCGGCGCATACCTCACTTGACTATTGGGATAACAAGTGCTACATAAGCCTCGTCGGGGATCCGTATTCCTTTCACGGCAGTATTCAGAAACATAAACCCGTTCCATATCAATTTTGAGGAAGTTAACCTGCGTTTTTATGTCCAGCGTAAAACGGAAGGAAGCGAGCCTAAACGTGGCGTGGTATTTATCCGGGAATTTGTACCCAGGCGGGCATTGACGTTTGTTGCAAACACATTGTACAAAGAGCATTATAAGACCGTTGCCATGGACCATTCATGGAAACAAAATCCAGCCGGGCAGGAGGTTGAATACCGGTGGAACCACCGGGGATGGAACTCGCTGTCGGTCACCGCCGGTTTGGTAAAAGAAAGTATTCAGCCAGGATGTGAGGAGGAGTTCATCACGGAACACTACTGGGGATATACACGGTTGAACGCGACAAAAACCTCCGAATACGGAGTAGAACATCCGCGTTGGGACGTGTATCCCGTCAGCGGCTATCAGGTGAATGTCAATTTCGGTGAGGTTTACGGGCGTAACTTTGAATTCCTCAACAACCGCAAGCCGGATTCGGTTATGCTCGCCGAAGGATCTGAGATCATCGTTCGCGGGGGGGCTTTGCTGTAACGCTCAGGCTACCGGAGCGCCCAGAGCCGGGGTACAAAATCCAGTATGTACGGCGTAACGGCGGTACCATGGCTCCCTTCCAGTGGAATTAAGGATAGTACGTCCGGCGAAGCGCCATTGGACAAAAGTGCATTGTATGTGTCCAGCGAGTTTTGGTATGGGACGGTGAGGTCGGATTCCCCGTGGTATAAGAACAGCTTTACACCGGGTACCCACTCCGTGAGGCTATTATCTTCAAAAGTGTCACGCAGGTAGGTATATTTCTGTTCGGTATTGAGGTTAGCGGCGAGATCATCCTGGATCAGGTCTGCAATCACTGTTGTAAGCTGGGCATCGATCTGCTCGGCACTTTTCTGGCCGTCGAAGAGTGATGGAATGCGTTCATAGTAAGGTCCCTTGAAGAAATCGGTAAGGAGCGAAGAGAAATCATAGGTTTCCGCGTAAGACTGCGCAACATACGCCACATAATATGGGTCGTCATATGTTTCCAGCGTAAACAGGTACTCCTGCATCCCCGTGATATCATAGGCGCCAGACCCGGCAAACGATGCCCGGAGTTCGAAACCTTCCAACGGATTTGCTTCAATCGCCTTGTGGGCCGCCATCGTTGCATAGCCGCCCTCTGAGTATCCTGCTAAGAAAAGTTTCGTGTTGAACCGGATGTCTTTTTCATCAGCCAGCTCCTTCGCGGCCTGAAGCATATCCACCACGGAAGATGCTGTATATTCTTCCACGTAGTAGGGGTGTAAAACCGATGACGAGGCGCCGAACCCCAGGTAATCAGGAATCACTGTAATAAATCCTGATGAAGAGAGCGAACCGTACAGCAGGGCATTTGTCAATGCATCGCTGTCGGAAGCGGAAAAGTTGGAAGGAGCATCGGCTTCGACTGTAAGGGTACCGTGCTGGAAGCTTAGCATGGCTACCGGGTCGTTCGTTTTCGGTAAAACAACAAGCCCCGACGCCGTGATGTCCTTCCCCTTAAAAGACGTTTCATACGTGATCCTGTAGATATCGACATCGTAGTCGAACTGATTTATATCCAGGTTCAAGCCGGAAAGTTGTGAGAGAATCCTGATCTGCGAAGCTGATGCACTATAGACCAATTCCGCATTTTTAAGAACGCCCTGGTCGGGTTGGGGGTCTGGAACAACATCACTTTCGCTACAGGAAAACAGGATGACCATGAGCAAAACAGACAGGTAACCACGGATCGTGCTACTAACCTTATTGGCGTACCCCCTTGTCATCGCTTTTATACTTTTTTTCATAAAACGGTTCACGGTTCACCGTAATTACTCTTTACCTGCTGAACTGATAAAAAGTTCCTTGACGGTTACAGTTATGTATCTAAATTTAACGCACAATAAGTCTTATTTGTATCCTTCACCAAAATACGCAGGAATATGAAACGATTTGTGATCACTGGTTTTTTTGCAATTGTATCTGTGTTCTCTTTTCAGGTCAACACCTTCAGCCAGGTCAGTAAAACCGGTTTGACAGGTGCCTGGGAAGCAGGACCCCAAAATAAACGAATGGTACGGATCCATTCGGGGAAACATTTTTCCGTAGCAGTTTACAATAAACAAGACAACACGTTCCTTGGTACATTTGGTGGATCCTGGCGGCTGGAGGGAAGCTCCTGTATTGAAACATATGAATTTCACACATCGACACCCGATCTGGTCGGGAAAGAAGTCAGGTATGAAGCCACGTTGAAAAACGACAAGCTGATGTTGAAGAAAGGAAACACGGTTGATGAATGGACAAGGTTAGACAAGGGCGAACCCGGCAGGCTTGGCGGGGCATGGGTAATCACAGGCAGGGAAAATGACGGGCAAATGAGAAAGATGACACCCGGTGCGCGCAAGACTATGAAGATACTTTCCGGAACGCGGTTTCAATGGATCGCCTATAATTCCGAGACGAAGGAATTTTTCGGAACGGGAGGCGGATCGTATACATCGGAAAACGGAAAGTATGTTGAACTTATCGACTTCTTTTCACGCGACAGCACCCGCGTGGGAATGAGCCTGGAGTTTGATTTTTCGCTTGACGGCGGTCATTGGCACCACAAGGGAGCGAGCAGCAAGGGAGAACCGATAAGCGAGATCTGGACTCAACGCGACGCCCTGGGTATCTGATTAAAGATGAATGTTCCTCTGAGAAATGACATGGGCGAAATGAAAATTAAAAGCTGACGGTTTTAACGACACCGGGGATGATCAGGTGTTTGTCCCGAAGTGAATTCAACAAAGAGGCAGGAAGATGATACGGGAGCAGCAAACTAATTTAATAAAGAGAAAGGCACTTGAATTGGGATTTTCGTTCTGCGGGATCTCAAAAGCTGAATTTCTGAAAGAGGAGGCCCCGCGCCTCGAAGAGTGGCTAAAGCGTGGCTACCAGGGAAAGATGGGTTACCTCGAGAACCATTTTGATAAGCGACTGGACCCAACGCTTTTGGTACCGGGCGCGAAATCGGTGATCAGCCTGATCTACAACTATTATCCGGCAAAAGAAATCGCAGCAGGAGATCAGTTCAAAATTGCGAAGTACGCCTACGGTGAAGATTATCACTTCGTAATAAAAGAGAAATTGAAAACTCTTTTGAACGATATTCAGGCGGAGGTTGGGGCTATCAGCGGGCGTGCATTTGTCGACTCCGCGCCTGTCATGGAAAGGGCCTGGGCCAGGCGTAGCGGAATTGGCTGGACAGGGAAAAACAGCCTGTTGCTGAACCGCGAAATGGGAAGTTTCTTTTTCCTCGCCGAGCTGATCATTGACCTTGAACTGAATTACGATGGTGCTGCGAAAGACTATTGTGGAACCTGTACTGCTTGCATGGATGCGTGTCCCACTGATGCCATTGCAGAACCTTATGTCGTCGACGGAAGTAAATGCATCTCATACTTCACCATTGAGCTTAAGGAAGAGATACCTGCGGACGTAAAAGGAAAATTTGAAAATTGGATCTTTGGATGCGACATCTGCCAGGATGTTTGCCCCTGGAATAGTTTCTCCCGGCCTCATCATGAAAAGCGATTTGATCCGGAACCAGGGCTAGATCGTATGAGCAGAGAGGAATGGATGGAGATCACGGAGGAGGTATTCAACAGGTTCTTCAAGAATTCGGCTGTCCAGCGGACGAAGCTGGAAGGGCTGAGGAGAAACATTTCCTTTGCCAGTGATGCCGGTTAACCGGTTATACCTCAGATAGGCTTAGTCATCTCGACCCTGAAAAAAAATAAAGCCCTCCGTAGTCTGGAGGGCTCTTTAATGGTTCTTATGAATTGTACTTTAGATAACCACGAAACACCTGTTCAAAATGTCTTCGTGTTCGTTCCCAAACCTGGTGTAGCACCAGTTTTTGAGTTCATTTACTTCTTCCCCGATCAATAGTTTGAGGGCTTTTCTTAACTCTTTCTCAAACAAAAGAGCACTAAAACTCACTTTCGTGAGAACAGTTTTAACATAGTTCAGCATGGCAAAAATCTGAATAGTTTAAAAAATTAACGTTCCTAACAAGTGTTAAGTTAAATAAATGTTCAATTATCCAAAAGAACAATTTCAACTTTTGTTAATCCTACCGAAAAGCAGGGTAATTTTCGGCCCGGTGACCAGAAAAACCGCCAAATTCCATGTTTAACGGTGTATTTTTCGGGCCCTGTGTACGTTTAACATTAACTTGTAACGATTAGCTTGCGAAGGAATTTCATTATGCGATCCAATTTTTTTAAGAGGGTATTTCCCGTCCTTTTTATGGCTCTTTTTGTATCCGGTACCACCTGGGCCCAGAATGTGCAGGTCATATTGGGACCGGATGAGATCGGCGAGAATCAAACCTGGACGATCACCATTACCGTGCAAAACGACCGGCTGAAGAGCTATGATAATTTTCCGGAGATCACGGGATTCAGAAAGCGGGGTCAGTCTTCCCAATCCACGACAAACATCGTCAACGGGCAGGTCTCGTCTTCTCAAAGTGTCATCATGACCTACCTTCCGGAAAAACAGGGCACATTCACAATCCCTTCGTTTACATTGAAAGTAAATGACAAGCCGGTAAACGTAACCGGGAAGAAAGTCAAGGTAGGACCCCCGTTGCAGCAACAGCAGCGTGATCCGTTTAAGAATTTTTTCGACCGGTCTGCCGATGATTTTTTCGACAGCGGTGACACGGAATTTGTCGACATCAAGGAAGACGCCTTTCTGGCACTGACGACCAGTAAAGATGAGGTATACGTCGGTGAGGGGTTTAATACAACGTTGTCATTTTTTGTGTCCCAGAATAACCGAGCACCCCTCCAATTTTATGAGCTGGGAAAACAACTGGCGGATATCCTGAAAAAAATAAAACCCGGTACGTGCTGGGAGGAGAATTTTAACATCGAGAACATCGAAGGAGAGAACGTAAAGATCGGTGGAAAAGACTATACCCAATATAAGGTGTACCAGGCTACTTATTTTCCCCTTAATGCGGAGCCCATTGATTTTCCGAGCGTAGGTTTGGAGATGATCAAGTACAAGGTGGCGAAAAACCCATCCTTCTTCGGCCAGAACCGGAAAGAGGACTTTAAGAAGTTCTACACCAAACCCAAAAAAGTAAAGGTGAGGGAGTTACCGCCACATCCCTTAAGAGATGCCGTGGCAGTGGGAGATTATCAACTGGATGAACGCATTAGGAGCACGGATCTGCAGACCGGGCAGAGCGCGGGATACAATTTTAATGTTTTTGGCGAGGGGAATATTTCATCCATTGAGAAACCAGCGGCCGTTAAGAGCGATGAAAAATTTGAATTTTATGAACCGAATATCCGCCAGGATATCACCCACCAGAACAACCGTGTAACCGGAACGAAGTCGTTCAGTTATTTCATGATCCCGAAAGAGCCCGGGCAATATAAACTGGGCGATTATTTTCAATGGATCTATTTCAACCCAAGGCTCCAACGGTACGATACTCTGAAATCACAGCTTACCGTCTATGTGACGGGCGAAAGCAAGAAGAACGAAGCGATCCAGTCGAATGATCTTGGAAATTTTTATGACCGGATCAATTCCGCGGAGAATACGTTAAGAGTCGTCCAGGATAGCAGTTGGCAGAAGTGGGCCTTTAATGCCTTTATTTTGGTGATGTTAAGTGCATCCGCTTATCTTGTATTCAAAAAATAATTAAACATCGGAACGCCGGGTGCGGACAACGAGGAAAGGGAAAAATGAGCAATTCTTACGGAACACTTTTCAGGATCAGTACTTTTGGTGAATCGCATGGCCCGGCAATCGGTGTGATTATTGACGGCTGTCCCGCCGGACTACCCATAGACGAGGCGTTTATTCAACGTGAACTCGACAGGCGAAAGCCGGGGCAAAGCAAAATTACAACTCAACGCAAAGAAGATGATACGTTCAGGATCCTTTCGGGTGTATTCGAAGGTAAATCGACGGGAACCCCCATCGCCATTGTAATCGAAAATCAGGATCAGCGCAGCAAGGATTACAGCCATATCGCGGAAACCTTCCGTCCGTCACACGCAGATTATACATATGAATCGAAGTATGGTGTGCGGGATTACCGGGGTGGAGGCCGGAGTTCTGCCCGCGAAACAGCAGCACGGGTCGCCGCCGGCGCGGTCGCGAAACTGTTACTGGCGAGGCAGGATATAAACATACAGGCTTTCGTAAGCCGGGTTGGGGATATCGTTGCACCACATTATACAACGCTCGACCTGAATAAAACAGAAGACAACATCGTGCGGTGCCCGGACGACAAGATTGCCGCAGAAATGATTGCCTTAATTGACCAGGTCAGACTCGAACGGGATACAATCGGCGGCATCGTTACATGTGTCATAAAAAACACACCCGTAGGACTCGGAGAGCCTGTGTTCGACAAACTTCACGCGGAACTGGGAAAGGCAATGCTAAGCATTAATGCCGTGAAAGGCTTTGAATACGGCAGCGGGTTTGCGGGAACAACGCTCCGTGGTTCGGAACACAACGATGAATTTTACAACGAAGGGGGCAGGATCCGGACGAAAACAAATTTTTCAGGAGGTATCCAGGGCGGTATTTCGAATGGAGAAGATATTTACTTCAATGTGGCCTTTAAACCTGTTGCGACCATCATGCAGGATCAGGCGACCGTTGATAAACATGGAAACGAAACCAGTGTGAGCGGCAAAGGAAGACATGATCCCTGCGTGGTTCCCCGGGCAGTACCAATCGTGGAAGCAATGGCAGCCCTCGTCTTGGCTGATTTTTTCCTTCGGAATAAAACTTCAAAAATTTAATCGGGCGTTTCGCGGACTTAATTAAAGTCAACCTCGCCTTCGGGCTCCTTGTATTCACCCTCCCATTTTGCCACGACAATTGTAGCCAGGCAGTTGCCGATTACATTGACAGATGTCCGGGCCATGTCCATGAGCTCGTCAATGCCGAGTATGGCCATGATCGGCCAAAGCGGTAAACCAAATGAAGCGGCGGTCCCCAGGAGGATAACCAGTGTAGCTCTGGGTACACCAGCAACTCCTTTACTGGTAAGCATGAGTGTGAAAACCATCAGCGCCTGATCCCCGATACTGAGATCGATACCGGCCGCCTGAGCAACAAAAACCGAAGCTAGGGCAAGGTACAATGTGCTCCCATCCAGGTTGAATGTATAGCCCGTCGGCAGGACAAAAGAAACGATCTTACGCGGTACACCTAACTTTTCCATGTTTTCCATCGCTTTGGGTAAAGCCGATTCCGAACTGGTTGTTGCAAAGGCTATCGATACAGGTTCGGAGATTGCCCGGATAAACTTTTTGACAGGCACCTTCACGATCAAGGCAACAGGGAGCAGGACTCCGAATAAAAAAACGATCAATGCACCATATAGTGTGAAGAGTAATTTAAGAAGCGACGTGAGAATGTCAATCCCCAGATGCCCGACAGTAACGGCGATAGCAGCGCCTACGCCAAACGGAGCAAAGTGCATGATGATGTTGGTGAATTTGAACATCGCCTCTGCCAGGCTTTCAGTAAAATCAAGAACAGGTTTCTTTTTCTGTTCCGGCAACAAGGCAAGCGCAATACCAAAGAGCACGCTGAATACGACGATCGGTAATACGTCGCCATGGTAAATGGATTTTACGAAGTTTTCGGGAAAAATATGGAGGATTACATCTTGCCAGGTTTGAGCCTTGGCTTCCGGCAGATCCTGGCTGAAACCCTCGGGTAAAACGATGCCAGCGCCGGCTTTTGTTATGTTGATCGCAATGATCCCGATCACTAACGCCAGTGTGGTAACAATTTCGAAATACAGAATAGATTTCCACCCCATCCGGCCCACCTGCTTAAGGTTCGAGTGACCGGCAATCCCCACAACCAACGTGGCAAAAAGAATAGGAGCGATGATCGTTTTGATCAGGCGAAGGAAAATTTTACTGAGAACCTGAAGATTCTGCGCAAAAAGCGGAAAATTAAGGCCAATCTCAACCCCGATGATCATGCTGACCAGAATCCACGTCGTAAGGGATTTTTTTCTCCACGCAAAAAAGATCACAAAAGCCCAGGTGAACCATCGGCTTCCCACCAGAACCACATGAGGCAGGGTCAGGTGAAAATAAAAATCAGCTAAATGCAGGACTGTAGTAATTGTCAGCAGGGAAAAAATGACTTGAATGATTCTGTTTTGACTCAATTTGCTGCGGTTTAAGTTAAATCTGGCGCATTTCAGTCAGGCAATATAGAAAAAGTTGGTCTTTGGGAAAGAACCCGAATTAGAGCTTTTTCGGGCTTTGACATCCGATACGAACTTTAATTTCCTAATTTTGTTGGCATAAAAAACAAAAACCATGTTGCAGGCAGTACCTAAGAATATCCATATTTATCTGGAGTCAAATCCAAATCCGAACTCATTGAAATTTGTAATCAATGAAGTACTGGTGCCCGAGAGCCTGAGTTTTGATTTTCCGGATGCAGCCAGTGCCGCGATTTCCCCGTTGGCACAGGAGCTCTTTTCATATCCGTTCGTCGATCGGGTTTTCTTTGCCAGTAATTTTGTGACCGTAACAAAGAAGGAGAATGTTGAATGGCTGGAGATTCAAAACACGCTTAAGGATCACATCCGGAATTTTCTGGAAGCCGGTAAGTTCATCCTGGAGATAAATGAGGCAGAGGAAAACAATGCCGAGGAAGAAACCGAAACCGTCAAAAAGATCAAAACGATCCTCGATGAATATATCCGGCCGGCTGTAGAGCAGGATGGCGGCGCGATAACATATCATTCATTCCAGGATGGAATCGTCAAGGTCAGGCTTCAGGGATCTTGCAGCGGTTGTCCTTCATCTATGATAACGCTGAAGGCGGGTATTGAAAACCTTTTTACAAGGATGATGCCCGGAGAGATTCATGCAGTCGAGGCGCTGTAGAAAAATCAATGCACTTACCTGAAACCCGGATTTCCGGGTTTTTTCTTTTTGGAAGGGTATGATAATTTAGGAGAGGAGATCAGTTACGGATGCCTGAGGTAAGAAAATTTCTGCTTTTCCTGGCGTTGTCGGGCAGTTTGCTGCCTCAGGTTTGTGCGCAGGTAAAAGAAGGCACCGATACGACCAAAACAATCATCGACGCGGTAAAGGACAGCAAGGTCTCTCAGGAGCTTATCAAGACCGTTACCCGAAAGCCAGCCAGCGAAGAAGTTATTAACATCAGAAGTGAAGAAGCGTTTTTGCCGTTTGAGGGTAAGATCATACGCCAGATCATTGTTAACCACATCGGGTTCGATAAAAACATTACCGACACAACCCGTAATATCAGAAACACGGGTGTTAAAGTCGCCAACGCACTTCACAAGAATTCCAAGGAATGGGTCGTTCGAGACCATATTTTTTTCCGCGACAAAAAGCCGCTAAATCCCTACAGCCTTGCCGATAATGAAAGGTTTTTGCGCGACCTGGATTTTATTGTGGATGCCAGGATTTTTGTTGTTCCCCTTTCCAGCACCGAGGACTCCGTCGACGTGCTGGTGCTTACGCGCGATGTGTTCAGCGTCGGTGGCTCGGTAAGTCCGCGGAGCGCCAATGAGGTCAAGTTTAAACTATACGATGTAAACGTCCTGGGTATGGGACAGCGGATGCAATTCAACGGATACTATGATCACGACCGGAATCCAGTGTTTGGCTACGAGTTGTATTACCGGAAAAGCAGTGTGGGAGGAAGTCTGATCAACCTCACAGCGGCCTATACGCAGCTTAATTCCGGAAGTAGCTACGGCGATGAAGAGGAAAACGCCTATTATCTGCGCCTGGACAGACCGTTGGTTTCGCCTTATTCCCGAATGGCAGGCGGAATAGAGATCAGCCGGAACTGGTCCCAGAATTTTTACAATACCCCGGATTCAGTTTTCAGGAGCTACCGGTATGATGTTACGGATTTGTGGCTTGGTTACAACATCGGTGCAAAGCAGAACCGCCGGGGTCGGACGCGACATTTTGTAAGTGCACGTTTTTTCGAGCAGGAATTTATCCGTAAACCCGTTAAACTCTACGACCAGTTGAACCCGGCATATAACAGCCGCACAAGTTTTCTGGCGGAGTTTACCTTTTTCAAACAGGATTTTTATAAAACGCAGTACGTCTTCGGCTTTGGTCGAACGGAAGACATTCCCTATGGCCATACGATGTCCATCCTGGGTGGCTGGCAGAGCCTGCTGGGATTAAGGCGCGCTTACATTGGTATTGACGTCGACAAGTCATTTGTTCACAAGAGGGGGAATTTTTATACTGTAGCAGCCCGCCTTGGGGCATTTCCCTATCAGGGCCGGATGGAAGATGCAACTATTTTAGTCTCGGGAAACCTCTTCAGTAAACTTGAACATCACAGGCGGCTGATGATTCGCAGGACCGTCGACCTCGACTTTACTTATGTATTCAACCAGCGAACCAACACCTTACTGGACATCAACAGGGCTCCCTTCGGGCTGGAAGGGTTCAGAGCCGATAGTTTATTGGGCACCAAACGACTACATGCCCGCTACGAGATGATATTCTTTACCAACTGGAAAGTGCTTGGATTCAAAATGGCCCCGATCGCATTTATCGATGTGGCTTTAATTGCGCCAAAAGACGAAATGATCTTTTACGATAAACCGTATGCGGGACTGGGAACCGGGATCCGGACACGAAATGAAAATCTTGTGTTTGGAACCATTGAGTTGAAGTTCTTCTACTACCCCCGAACGGTTGCGGAAATGACCAATTTTAAAGTTAGTGTGAGCACCAACCTCAGAATCAAATACAGTGGAAGCTTTGTAAGGGCTCCATCGTTCATTGTGTATAATTAAGGTTATGTTTTTAGTTTATTGGTTTACCTGGCGATACATCATTCTTGTCTTTCAGGATAGCCTTTGTTTGCCAGTTAAAAAGAACCGATAATAGGCGAATCGTGAATGCTACAGCGGTAGCAATTATCGCCGAAAGCGTTTCATCAGCTTTAACCACCACTATGAATAAAACAAACACGGCGCAACCCATAATTGCCGCGCCGGCATAAAACTGTCCGGGTTTAAAAATGAGAGGTTCTTCCCGCGTGAGTACATCCCGAATCAACCCGGCCCCCGTTGCATTGAATACACCAACCAGGATCGCCGCCAGCGGAACAAGTCCTCCTTGCAAGGCGGCCTGAGCACCCACAACCCCATACGCACCCAGCCCTAATGCATCGACGATAGAAATACTGCGCTTTAATCGCTGAAGGCGCCTATGAAAGATCATACTTAAGAAAAATGCAACAAGGATAACAATGAGATACTTTGAGTCGGTCACCGCTTTTGGTGGTCCGGACTGGATGAATATCGCGTCGCGAATCAGGCCACCCCCGATGCCCGAAACAAATGCAAGCATCAGTACTCCGATAAAATCATACTTTTTCCGGATGGCCGCCAATGCGCCGGAGACGGCAAACATAAAGACGGCCAACAAATCGAAGATCAGGAAAGTGTTGGTAAAGTAAGCCTGTTCAATAATATGCGGGAGATCTTTCATACTGTAATGTCATGGTGAGGCATATTACGGGTATTTTTAGAATTACATTACTGTTTTTCACTTGTATTGATTTGTTATATTTGATTACCATTCCCTTAATCAATGAGAAAAATCTTTGTCGTAAGCACTATCGTTCTTGTGCTCATTATTTTATTGTGGTCGTACTTTTGGCCTTTCGCCCTTTTAGCGTTTTTGGTGGCAGGACCGGTTATCTACATGGGTTTTGCGGATATGCTTCAGACACAGCAATCCATCAGACGTAATTTTCCTGTACTGGGAAGATTGCGTTACGTGTTTGAAGACCTGCGACCAAAGATCCAGCAGTACTTTGTTGAATCCGATACCGATGGCTCTCCGATAAACCGTAACGACCGGTCGGTGATTTATCAACGGGCTAAAAAACAGGTTGACACCACACCGTTTGGTACGCAACTTAACGTCTATGCCGAGGGATATGAATGGATGAGTCACTCCATTGTGCCGATGGACTTTCACACCATTGACCATCATCCGCGAATAAGGGTGGGTAACAAAGACTGCCAACAACCTTACCAGGCCAGCGTACTGAATATCTCCGCTATGAGCTTCGGTTCGCTGAGCAGTCAGGCCGTTGAGGCGTTGAATGCGGGAGCGAAGATCGGTTCGTTTGCGCATAATACGGGAGAAGGCGGATTGAGCCCTTATCATTTAAAACAAGGCGGAGATATTATCTGGCAGATAGGCACCGGGTATTTCGGAGCCCGCGACGAACACGGAAAATTTTCCCCGGATGCGTTCCAGAAAAATGCCACACGCCCGGAAGTCAAGATGATCGAACTGAAATTATCGCAGGGTGCAAAACCTGGACATGGTGGAATTCTGCCGGCGAAAAAGAATACCCCGGAGGTAGCGGCTATCCGCCTGGTTAAGCCCGGGACAACAGTCTTTTCTCCGCCGTTTCACAGTGCCTTCTCCACGCCGAAAGAAATGATTACGTTCCTCAACCAGATGCGTGCCCTATCCGGCGGTAAGCCGGTTGGATTTAAATTATGTGTAGGCCGGAAAAGCGAATTCATCTCCGTTTGTAAAGCGATGGTGGAAATGAATTCATATCCGGATTTTATTACAATCGATGGTGGCGAAGGTGGGACGGGAGCAGCTCCACCCGAATTTTCAAACTTTGTCGGCATGCCGCTGCAGGATGGACTGGCCTTTGTGGATAATGTGCTCAAAGGATTTGACATCAGGCAGCATATCAGGCTTATCGCATCCGGAAAAATTCTCACCGGCTTTCACATTCTCCGGGCTATTGCCCTGGGTGCTGATATGTGCAGCAGTGCCCGCGCCATGATGATGGCTTTAGGGTGCATTCAGGCCCTGGAGTGCAACAAAAACTCCTGTCCGACCGGGGTAGCTACCCAGGATCCGGAATTGGTGAAAGGACTTGTTGTCGAGGATAAGAAGGTGCGTGTGGCGAACTTTCACAAGAATACCGTGGAGAGTTTTGTCGAACTGATGGCGGCTTCGGGAATAGACAACCCTCAGAAGTTAAACCGTCACCAGATCAGTCGCCGGGTATTTATGAATGAAGTGCTTACTCTGGAGGAAATTTATCCTTCAATTCCCGTTGGATCTTTTTTGGGAAATGAAATACCGGAACGGTATAAAATGTCATTTGCGTCTGCAAGCGCTGAGAAATTCTGAGTCGGGTTGTGACAAAAAAAAGCCTGATCAGTTGACCAGGCTTTTTTTGTTGTCAGTAAAACTAGCTGCCACACGCTTCGCAGGCATCCGGGTTATCAAGTGAGCAGGCCATATCGGCGCGCTTCTGATCATAATCCACCGGCTGCTGGTAACGCAGGGTTTGTTGAGATTCGACTGTAGTCTGAGCTAGGGGCTCGGCTACCGTTTCCGTGGTTAATGCAAGAGCAACACCCACTTCTGCGGTTTCCTGATAGGTGGACTTATCCAGCGTAAATTTAATGGCGTCCGCTGCCGCTGTAGACCGGAGGTAATACATACCCGTTTTTAGTCCCTTCTTCCATGCATAGAAGTGCATAGAAGTGAGTTTTCCAAAATTAGGATTTGTAATGTGTATGTTGAGGCTTTGTGACTGGCAGATATAAGCTCCGCGGTCAGCCGACATATCGATAATAGACTTTTGAGAGATCTCCCACACCGTGCGGTAGATGTCCTTGATGTTCTGAGGGATCTCGGGAATAGCCTGGATGGAACCATTGGCGGCAATCAGTTTCTGACGCATCGTTTCACTCCATAACCCCAGGGTCATCAGGTCTTTCATCAGATGTTTGTTGGCAATGATGAATTCACCGGACAACGTTCTGCGCGTATAGATGTTTGATGTATACGGTTCAAAACATTCGTTGTTACCGAGGATTTGGGAAGTAGATGCTGTTGGCATCGGTGCAAGGAGCAATGAGTTACGCACGCCAAACTGTTTCACGTCGCGCTTTAATTGTTCCCAGTCCCAACGACCGCTCTTTGGTGTCACACCCCACATATCGAACTGGAAGATACCCTTCGATACAGGAGAACCCTTGAACGTTTCGTACGGTCCATTCAGTTTCGCCAATTCCATCGATGCTTCCATGGCACCGAAGTATATGGTTTCGAAAATATCTTCGTTCAACCGGCGTGCCTCTTCCGAATCGAATGGCATACGGAGCAGGATAAAGGCATCAGCCAGACCCTGAACGCCAAGACCGATCGGACGATGGCGCATATTCGAGTTACGCGCTTCCACTACCGGGTAATAATTCACATCGATCACCTTGTTCAGGTTACGGGTGGCAACCTTGGTGATCTCGTACAATTTCTGGTGATCGAATCGGCCGTCTTCTGTAATGAACTTCGGAAGGGCTATCGACGCGAGGTTACAGACGGCTACTTCATCCGGCGATGTATACTCTATAATCTCTGTACACAAGTTACTGGACTTGATGGTACCGAGATTTTTCTGATTCGACTTCTTATTGGCCGCGTCTTTATAGAGGATATACGGTGTACCGGTTTCAATCTGCGATTCGAGGATCTCAAACCACAGGTCTTGTGCTTTTATCTGCTTACGGAACCGTCCTTCTTTTTCATACTTATCGTAAAGGCGTTCGAATTCTTCTCCGTAAACATCAGCAAGCCCCGGTGATTCGTTCGGGCAGAAAAGAGACCACATTTCATTGTTCTCTACGCGCTGCATGAAAAGATCGGGTATCCAGACGGCGAAGAAAAGATCGCGTGCGCGCATCTCTTCCTTACCGTGATTTTTCTTCAGATCGAGGAAATCAAAGATATCGGCATGCCATGGTTCGAGGTAAATGGCGAAACTGCCTTTGCGTTTACCTCCACCCTGGTCTACATAACGTGCCGTCATGTCGAAATTCCGTAACATCGGAACGATGCCATTCGAAGTTCCGCCGGTTCCTTTGATGTAAGAACCTTTTGCGCGTACGTTATGAATGCTGAGACCGATACCACCGGCTGATTGAGAGATTTTGGCGCATTGTTTTAATGTATCGTAGATTCCATCAATACTGTCGTCCTTCATGGTTAACAGGAAGCAGGAAGACAATTGTGGTTTTGGTGTTCCGGCATTGAACAATGTAGGTGTGGCATGTGTGAACCACTTCTCCGATAATAGATTATAGGTCTCAATAGCGGCGGGGATGTCCTCACCGTGAATTCCAACGGCTACGCGCATCAGGAGGTGCTGGGGGCGTTCGATTACTTTGCCGTCAACCTTCATCAGGTAAGAACGTTCCAGCGTCTTGAATCCGAAGTAGTCATAACCGAAGTCGCGGTCATACAAGATCGCTTCATCGAGCTCGGCGGCGTGCTCTTTTATTACTTTCCAGGTTTCCTTTGAAATAAGGGGAGCATTTTCCCCGGTTTTTGGATCAACATACGTGTACAGTCGTTTCATCGTATTTGAAAACGACTTGCTGGTTACTTTGTGTAAGTTAGAAACGGCAATACGCGCTGCTAACTTTGCAAAGTCAGGATGTTTGGTTGTCATCGTTGCCGCAATTTCTGCAGCAAGATTATCCAACTCCTGCGTAGACACACCATCATAAAGGCCATTGATCACCTTCATGGCCAGTTCCACAGGGTTGACGAACTTGGGGTCTAATCCATAACAGAGTTTTTCAATTCGGGCGGTGATTTTATCAAACTTAACTGATTCTCTGTGTCCGTCACGTTTTAATACAAGCATTTTAAGAAATGGGGTTGTTGTGGGAGAAAGTTTAAAAAGTGATTGAAAGTAATTAAAAATCTTCGTTCAGTGAAAACTTCGGAGTAGTTTCTTTTTCAGTACTCTTCATTACTCCGGCTTTCTGATATTCAGCCACACGCTTCTCAAAGAAATTGGTTTTACCTCTTAACGAAATCATCTCCATAAAATCGAAAGGATTAACGGTATTGTAGATTTTTTTGCCGACGAGTTCGTTTAATAGTCGGTCAGCAACAAACTCGATATATTCGCGCATCTGCACGGCATTCATTCCGATAAGATTTACGGGAAGAGCATCGGTAACAAATTCTTTTTCAATCTCCACAGCATCGCGGATAATATCGATCACGGTTTGTTCGGGGAGTTTGTTCACCACGTGCTGAGTATACAGGTGACAGGCGAAATCGCAGTGTAAACCTTCGTCGCGGGAAATCAGTTCATTGGAGAACGTGAGGCCTGGCATGAGGCCGCGTTTCTTTAACCAGAAAATGGAACAGAACGACCCGGAAAAGAAAATACCTTCAACAGCGGCAAAAGCGATCAGTCTTTCCTGGAACGACCCCTTGTCAATCCACCGAAGGGCCCAGTCGGCTTTTTTCTTCACACAATCCATTGTTTCGATGGCATGAAAAAGCTTGTCTTTTTCCCTGGGATCTTTAACATAGGTATCGATCAGCAGTGAATACGTCTCGGAGTGAATGTTTTCGATCGCGATCTGAAACCCGTAAAAAAACTTCGCTTCGGTGTATTGAACTTCGGATATGAAGTGTTCTGCCAGGTTTTCATTCACAATACCATCGCTGGCGGCAAAAAAAGCCAGTACATGAGTAATGAAGTGGCGTTCGCCATCGTTGAGATTTACCCAGTCACGGAGATCCTGGCTAAGATCGATCTCCTCGGCTGTCCAAAAGCTGGCTTCTGCCTGCTTATAAAACTTCCAGATTTCGTGCTGACGTATCGGGAAAAGTACAAAACGGTCTTTGTTTTCTCTGAGAATTGGCTCCTCCTGTGTGGTATGGCTCATTTCTTCGGGTTTTTAAGGGTTAAACCAAAATATCAAAAGGGCGCCAGCCAAAGCCAACACCCGGTCATTCAAAATCATAAATCTTGTTTGCTTTGATGAGACAGTTGAATACCTGTCCCTTCAGCGTCAAGTGTACAAATGAAATAGAATGATTCTAATAATCAAAACTGCGTTTTTGGCTCGTTTTAAACGATTGTGGATAACTTGTTGATCCTTTGTGGACAGATAAGTTCCTGTGAAATAGTCCATTAATGCTTCATTCTTATCGCTTTCTTTAGATAAATGGACGCCTTAAAAAATCAAAAATATTTTTTTCGGCCTCTGACCACGGTTGACAGCAAAATATTTAAAAACGTCTTTTCTGATTTCCGGATTCTTTTTCTACCTTTGCAGTCCAATTTTTCAAAAGCTATGTACGCAATAGTAGACATTGCCGGTAAACAGTTCAAAGTGGCCAAAGATCAGTATATCTATGCCCCAAAATTAGAAGGAGAAGCCGGAGCGGTGATAAGCTTCGACAAAGTTCTCCTCATCGATGATGGTGGTACGGTTAATATTGGCGCCCCTACTGTTAGTGGCGCGACAGTATCCGGTAAGATATTGGAGCATGTAAAGGGCAATAAAGTTATTGTCTTTAAAAAGAAGAGAAGAAAAGGATATGTCGTGAAAAATGGCCACCGCCAGCAGTTCACGAAGGTGCAGATCGAAAGCATCGGATAATCCTCAAAGTTTAACCTTTAACGAATAACGATATTCAACCATGGCACATAAAAAAGGTGAAGGTAAAGTAAAGAACGGCCGCGAATCGGAAAGCAAACGTCTTGGCATCAAGGTTTTTGGTGGCCAGAAGGTAGTTGCCGGTAACATCATCGTCCGCCAGCGCGGTACGAAACACCATCCCAGTAAAAATGTCGGGATCGGCAAGGATCACACCTTGTTCGCGTTGACGAACGGAGTGGTCGTATTTAAAAAGAAAAGAGAAGGTAAATCGTTCGTCTCTGTCGAACCATTGGCTGAAGCATAATAAAAAGCATTGGTTTTGTTGGGCCATAAAGACACCTGTTAAGGTGTTTTTTTTTGCCCGTTGGTTAACGTTGGCCGGGTTGGGGCATTAACAAACCTTCCCATAACGGTATGTTTATGCGCAGGATGGGCCGGCTGGCCCGTTTTTGTAGTGTTAAATGTACACCAATACAAGCTTGGTTTCGATCGCATCGTACTCCCGTCTCTAAACAAAAAAATACTCCATTTGGAAGTATTTTTGGCCGATAACCCATCAGTCTTGTAGGCAATAGCGGTTGCAGAATTATATTTTGTTCAACGAGAAACCTATCCTCCCTCCAATCACTTTCAGGGGGCTTGACTTAATTTTTACAAAATAAGGTTGGGTTTGACATTGTTTATTGCAAACGTGTTCCAAACAATGTTCTTCAAAATTCGGTCTATTCCCGTCAAATTGTTCCAAAAAAAACAATGTGTGGTATTTTCTTTTGTCATTTCCTCCCCTAAATTGGGTCTTTAATTGGATTATTAACCTAAACCTAAACCTATGAAGAAGTTTCTACTGACGTGTATTGCGTTGGTTTTTGTGCTCTATTCTTGGGCGCAAGAACGAACAGTGTCAGGAAAAGTCAGTTCCGTCGAAGACGGTTCAGCCTTACCCGGAGTTAACGTGGTTGTGAAAGGAACCACAAATGGAACAGTAACAGATGCTGAAGGTAATTTCAGCCTTGCTGTCGTTGGTTCAGATCAGAGTTTAGTCTTTTCTTTTATCGGCTTGCAAACTCAGGAAGTTGCGATCGGAGAAAGGACCGTTGTAGATGTTCAACTTGGGTTGGACGTTCAGCAATTGACCGAAGTTGTCGTAACTGCTATCGGTTTGGAGCGCGAGAAAAAATCACTCGGCTATTCAGTGGCAACTGTTAATTCAGAAAACATTGCCCAACGTTCGGAGACCGATCCACTGAGAGCACTTCAGGGCAAAATGCCCGGTGTAAATATCGTTGGTGGTGGTGGTGCCCCCGGTCAGTCTACCAAAATCAACATCCGCGGAATGTCTTCCATGACGGGTAACACCCAGCCATTGTTCATCGTGGATGGTATCCCCTTCGACAACTCCGTTAACGCATCTTCCGAATCCGGTTCTAATCAAAACACCGTCTACTCAAACCGTGCTTTTGATATCGACCCGAACAACATCGAAAGCGTGACCATCCTGAAAGGCGCTGCTGCATCCGCTCTTTACGGATCACGCGCGACGAATGGTGTAGTGGTTATTACAACCAAAGCATCCAAGAAAGGTGTGAAAAAAGGAGTTGAAATCACTTACAACGGATCCTTGAACTTCACCGAACTTTCCGGTATTCCCGACTACCAGGACGTTTACACACAAGGTTCAAACCAGGTGTATAACGGTGGTTTTATCGGAAACTGGGGAGCTCCTTTTCCCGATCACGTGGATGCCATCAATGCGAAATACGGCACCAACTACAGCAAAACCTATAGCGTTTATCCTGATGGACAACCTTATCCTGACGGATATGCATCCAACCCGATCAATAACCGCTTTCCTAACCTATTCCCCGAATATGTTCAGGATTACACCAGAACCGACAACGGCCAGACCGTTAAAGTATCGGCTCCATATAAAATAGAGCCACACGATATCATCGGTGGATTCTTCAGAACGGGTAAAGTGTATGAAAACGCTCTTAACATCTCCACCGGTACAGAAAGAGCAAGTATCAATGCTGGTTTCTCCCACATGGATGATGAAGGTATGGTTCCAAACTCGGAAGCTACAAGAACAACGTTGAGCTTCGGTGGAAACGGACAGCTTGAAAACGGATTGTTTGTGTCCGGAACAGTGAACTACGCTCACACAACACAGCAGTCACCTCAGTCCGGTGGTAGTGCCTTTACCGATTACGCAACAGCAGATGGTGGAGCTTCCATGTACGCCCGCTTGTTTTACCTCCCAAGAAACTTTGACCTGAACGGACTCGCTTTCGAAAACCCCGTTGACGGTTCAAACATTTTCTACAGAGCCCTCGATAACCCCCTCTGGATCGCCAAGTACAACCTTTACACTTCAGATGTGAACCGCGTCTATGGAAACATCACAGCCGGTTACGACGTGACCGACTGGCTTAACGTACTCTTCAAGGGTGGTGTGAACACCTACTCTGAAGCCCGGAGAAACATCATCAGAAAAGGAGGTATCCAGATTCCCAACGGACAACTCTGGACAGAAGACCTGACAAATACAGAACAGGATTACAATTTGATCGTTACTGTTAATAAGGATCTTTCCGAATCCCTGAACCTGCGGACATTGGTTGGTTTTAACGCCAATCAGCGTGAATTCACGACTCGTCGTGTTACGGGTAGCAATATTATCTCGGCAGGTCTTAACCTGACTGATGCTACATCTACACAGATCGTCGACTACGACTACTCCAGACTGAGAAGGCTGAACGGTCTTTATGCCGATATCTCCCTTTCCTATAAGGACTACCTGTTCCTGAACCTTGTTGGACGTAACGACTGGTCGTCTACGCTGCCGAAAGGAAACAACAGCTACTTCTATCCAGGAGCCAGCTTATCGTTTATACTGAGCGATGTCGTAACGATGCCGACATTCATCAACTCCGTGAAACTGCGTGCCGGTCTGACGAAAGTTGGAAATGATGCTGATCCTTACCTGACGGGTGTGGTTTATCAGATCACTACACCGTTCACACCGTCGGGCGGTGCACCGGTCAACCGTGCGAGCCTGGGAAATACCCTCGGAAATGCTGCACTGAAACCTGAGTTTACCACAGAGACAGAAGGTGGCGTGGAAGCGAAATTTCTGGATGGCAGAATCGGTTTGGATCTGACATACTTCTCAAGAGTTTCTACCGACCAGATCGCCAAGGCTTCGTTGGCCAGATCAAGTGGATTTACCGAACAGGTCGTGAACGTAGGGGAACTTACAAACAAGGGCTGGGAAATCGGCTTGGATCTCACACCTGTTAAATTGCAGAGCGGCTTTACATGGAATGCATATTTTGCTTTCACAAAGATCAAATCTGAGATCGTTGATGCCGGCTCAACCGGTGAAATATTCATCGGCGGACCCACTTCTGTACTGGGAACCATCCACAGGAACGGATACCCATATGGTCAGATCTTCGGATCGGTAAATGCACGCGATCCTGAAACCGGATCCCTGCTGATCGATCCTAATACAGGTTTGCCTTTTGCCTCTCCTACATCAGGAATTATCGGTAACCCTAACCCTGACTTCACACTTGGATTTACGAACACCTTCTCCTTCAAAGGATTTACCCTGAGAGCGTTGATCGACTGGAAACAAGGTGGCGATCTTTATTCCTTCACAGGAGCATCCCTCCTGTTGAGAGGTCAGCTGGCTAACTCGGTAGACCGTGAAGCTCTGCGTGTAGTACCCGGTGTGTTGGGTAATTCACAAACATTCACCGCTATTAAGGATGATTCCGGAAACGAGATCAAAAACACTATTCCGATCACTGCATTTGACTCACATTTTTCAAACGGATGGGGTGCATATGGTCAGGATGAAGTAAATATCTACGATGGTACGGTGATCCGTCTGAGAGAAGTAAGTCTCGGATATTCCATACCAAAATCAATCCTGGCGAAAACTCCTTTCGGCGCGGCTACACTCTCCGTATCCGGACGTAACCTCTGGTTTAATGCACCCAACATGTTGGAAGGCTTAAATCTTGACCCTGAGGTTCTGGGTGAAACAGCAGCATCGAATGTTCAGGGATTTGAATATGGTGCAGCTCCGACAACAAGGCGCTATGGTTTTAATTTAACCTTAACCTTTTAATTAATGATGGTTATGAAAATGATTCACAAAAGAGGAACCGGCTTCCTTTTAGCAATATTGATGTTATTCTCGGTGTCGTCATGCGATTTGTTCGATCTGGATATTAACAAGGATCCGAACAACCCGTCTGAGGCATCCCTAGAATTGTTATTGACGAACACGATGTTAAACGCATCTAACACTTTTGCACGTGACCTGAATGATATGGCATCCGGCTTTATGGCGCAAACCACAGCCAACGATGACTTTAACATGACAAATGCAACGTGGAATTTTACGTGGAACTACCTCTACTCCAATCCCCTGCCTGACCTGGAACGTATTATTGTTGCTGCTGAAGCGGCAGGCAATAACCCGCACTATCTGGGCATCGCTCAGGTGATGAAGGCTTATTACTTCAGCCTGATGGTCGATCTTTGGGGAAATGTTCCTTACTCGCAGGCTTTCAAGGGTGATTCCGGAATCAAGGAAGCTCCCTATGATGATGACGAGGCGATTTACGATGACCTATTTAGCCTGTTGGATAAGGCATTGGCAAATTTCCAGCTGACTAGCGCGGTATCCGTAAAAGGTGACCTGATCCATAATGGTACAATAGCAAAATGGCAGAAAACCGCCAGATCTTTGAAGTTGCGATTGCTTATTCAAACCAGCAAAGTAAACCCCAATGCTAAGGCGGATATTGAAGCGGTTATCGCTGCAGGTGGTTTGATCACTAGTGCAGCCGACGATTTCCAGTTCAAATTCGGAAGACTTCAAAATCCGGATGACAGGCATCCCTGGTACAAGTATGGATATGCCGGCGGTGAAGCTGGTGCAAGCTACTTCGGCCATCAGTTTATGGCTGAAATGTTGGCAAACAGGGACCCTCGCACGCCGTTCTATTTTAAGAGGCAAACAAAAACCATTCTTAATCCGGACGATCCGACAGACAAACAAACAATCCCATGCTCACAGCGAACGGATTGCGTTTATGGATACTTTGTTGCCAGCCCGAACGTGACGAACAAGGTCTTTGGTAAAGCTCCCGATGAACTTACAACCAAGGAAGCGGAATACCTGGCAGGTTTCTTTGGCCGGGACAGAAGCGATCCATCAGGTGTGCCGAATGATAACCCATTACGTACAACAATCGGCGCATATCCATCTGCCGGTCTTTTTGATGACGTTCCCGAAACAGGCGGCGGTAACAAAGGGGCAGGTGACGGAATTTTCCCGATGATCACTTCCTGGATGGTAAACTTCTATCTTCTGGAAGCGCAACTTTCACTGGGAGTTGTTACCGGAAAGACAGACGAAGAGCTGCTGGAAGCTGCGCTCACCGCACAGTTGGCCAAAGTATTTAGTGTAGGCGCAGCAGCTGATGCTGCGGTCGTAACCGATGTTACGGATTGGCCTGCAACCTACACCAACTGGGCTGTTGAGTATAAGACACAGTCCGATTTCATCGACGAGGTTGTTGCCAATTATCCTAGCGCCGGCGATACGAATGCAAAGCTTAACTATGTATTGAAGCAAGCCTGGTTTGCCAATTATGGTAACGGATTTGAGTCCTACAACGCATTCAGAAGGACTGGTTTCCCGAACGATTTGCAGACTCCTCTGCAGCGTCCGAGAAACTTCGCGCTGCGTCTCCCTTATGCACAGGATGAGCTGAATCTAAACAAGGCAAATACACCTTCAGTGGTATATGACAGTCCTAGTGACGCATTGTTCTGGGATGCATTAAAGTTCCAATTCTAAACAGTTGAGAAATGAGAAAGTTAAAAATATTATTTATTGTAAGTGTAATGCTCCTGGGAGTAATCACTTCGTGTAAGGATGATAGTTTGGTGATTGTACCTGAATGGGAATCCGGAGTGCATGGATTGGCGGAAGTCACAAGTGCAAACTCAGATTTCTCCTACAACAATCCGGACGTAGACCTGGATGTGGATCTTCAGTGGATTTCTATCGACCAAAAAATCGCAGTTACCCGCATTGAAGTTTTTGTACTCTTCAATGAGAATTATGTTGACGTGGATGGTAACCCTAAGGTTGCCGCCCATGGAGGTACCGATGGAAAATCCGTTTTAGTACTTGAAGGCTCGGAAGTACCCGCGAACCGGACCCCTGTAAGTCTTTCCGTAAGCCAGGCTGAACTGTATGAATTATACAAGGATGCAACCTTCGATTATGGAGCAGGCGAGGTTTCTGTATTTGAGAACCCGGACAGACCCGAAAGAACAGCCGATAAGCATTTCATGTGGGAAGATGCACTTAAACTCCGCTGGGAATTTACAACTGACGATGGTCGCGTATTTGACAAGTGGGGTGTATCTGTTTGTACGGAATTCCCCGGTGCAAATTGCGCAATCGACTTTGGTGTGGCATGTTCACCAACCATTGAACAACCGGCTGGAGACTGGGTATTTGATATGAAGGACACTTATGGAGACGGATGGCAGGGTGGTTACATAAGTGTTGTTGTCGATGGCGCTGAGTTTGAACAGGTAAACATACCGAATGGTGGAGGATCCGCTTTGGTTGAGACAGTTACCATTCCCGCTGAAGCTACATCTTTGAAATTTGTTTGGAGTGACGATGACTACAATTCGGAAGTTGTCTTTACAATCAAATCACCAAAGGGAAATATCGTGGCAAACGTAAGTAACCCGACTGCCGGGGATATTAAACTAAACCTTTGTCTCGAGTAGCCATTACGCGGTTTACCAGAGACACTGATAAATGAAAAGAGGGAACATATGTTCCCTCTTTTTTTTAGCCCTAACTCACGTTAAATTCATTCGGAATTTCAGCACCCTTACGTGCCGATCCCTCGTGAGGAGTGTTAATGAATCCTTGCCGCTGCAAGCCTGGAATCAGTATACTGACTGACAAAGTCAATCCGGTCCGGATTGCACAAAATCGGACCTGAACGCTTATACTTGTATTGGAAGTAAAAAAATCCTGAGATTTTTCAATTCTTGGTTTATGACACGCCTTATTCTTTTTCAGGCCATTGCGTTATGCCTCTTAGGTTGTAATCCGTCTTTTAAAAAACCGTCGCTGTCATCTCTACAGCCATACGGCGTTTTGATCAAACATGCGGGCGTAAATCCATTAGATCTATTAGCTGTTAATACCTTTTATCATGACACAGTAGCCTATTACTCTTTGAGTCAAACAGATACACTGCGTGGCCTTGAGTGCAATACAACGTATTTATTTTATTTCAGAGATGCTGGCCAGAGGGGCTATTCTTTCCTGGATAGTATCAGGTATGCACCACCTTTTTGCGGAAAAGACCTCGCCTTTTCGCCTGCTGCGGGGATAACCACTGGTGGCAATTATTTAGTTCAGGATATTCTGAGAGGCGCAATTTACACGATCGGTGTACACGGAGGATTAATATATCAACTCGATTCTGCCTCTGGGCTTTTGCGTGGCTTTGACATCCAGGATTCGCTGCTTGTCTGGTATTCCGACAGCAGTAAGCTAACCGTTAAAAACCTTTTCACATTTAAACGCAGGACGATCAGTGTCGATTCAACGATGAAGCTTCACCATGACCTTACTATTCATTACCCTTATGCTACGGCATTGTATAGCAAAAAAAATTATAAGCGTTTCCGGCCATATAATGTGGTTGAAGAGGGACTTTTGAGGATCGACCTGAGAAACGGAGAGGTTAGACGATGGTCGATTCATGATTTTTTACCCGATGGAATATTACCTGTTGAACTTACAACAAGTTCGCTTGTAGAAGCCCATGGGAATTCGGTCGATGTCGATCAAAATGGCGACATCTACATTTCATTCAGAGACTTTAATCAGGTATGGAAGATTTCGTCTGATTTTTCGAGGGTCCATTACAGAATAGGGTTGAATGCAGCGTTTGTGAAATCCGCTGGAGATCATTTTATGGGACAGCACTCCATTAGTATTAAATCACCTGACGTTTTTTATCTGTTTGATAACGGTACGGTCGATCAGAGACAGGCAAAAAGTAGAATTGTAAAAATATCCGTGAATCCACCGGAGTTATCATTCGTGGTTGAAAATATTTTAGCGCTGCCGGACTCTTTAAGCACCGGCAAAATGGGCAGTGTACAAGCGCTCGATGATCACCTGATTATTTCTACGTTTAACAAGGGTTTCCATATTTTGGAAATTGATACGGCGGGGAACCTGAAGAATCATTTGACAAGGTCAAAGAGTAATGCAATAAAAGTTTTACCTGTAAAAAGGGGCAGCAACTACTGAGCATCCATATCAATCACCGACAGACACCTTCAACGCAATTGAAAAAGCTGCTTTACCTTTTCAGGACCTTTATTTTAATCGGATCAACTTCATTCGGAGGTTATATGTCCCTCATCGCGATGATCCGGAGTAAGATGGTGGCCCGCGACAAATCTATCGATGATCATTTTATAGCCGAGGGGATTTCGCTCGCTTCCATGTTGCCCGGACCAGTCGCCGTTAATGTGGTGGCGTACACGGGCTTTCACATCGCTGGTTTGTCGGGTGCACTGGTGAGTATGATCGCCGTGCTGCTTCCCTCTTTTGTGTTTGTTCTTAGCCTGTCCTGGCTTTATTCTGTAATCGAGACAGGTGCGACTATGTCCAGTATCCTCAGTGGTGTTTTTCCGGTCGTGGCCGGTCTGATCCTTGCTACAGCAATATCAATGGGGAAAAAAATATGTACCCGATGGTCTCAATACCTGATCAGTGGGTTCGCCTTTGTATTGCTCTTGTATCTTCAAAGTTATCTGACAATTCTTCTGATCCTTCTTGGTTCGGCTATCGCAGGCCTGTTATTGTACAGAAATGCAGAGGAGGGTAACGTTAATAATAATCAAAAACCATGGAGACCGATCCTGTTTTTTGTTGGTGTCTATGTTACAAGTATTGTCGCGATCGTATGGCTAAGTGCGGGAACGGTATTGGGTGATATCTTCAGACAATTTACCTATGTGAGCCTTACGCTGTTCGGTGGAGGTTACGTTATGATCCCGGTGTTGGAGAATCTGCTGGTTGATCAACTGGCCTGGTGTAATCACCAGGAATTTATTTACGGTATTTCCGTCGGCCAGGTAACACCGGGACCAATACTCATCAGCTCCGTTTTTTTTGGTTATAAAATGGCCGGTGTCCCTGGATCGATCGTGGCTACCACGGCGATCTTTCTACCGTCCGCACTGCTGATGATCATTCTTTCCAATGTATTTAATTCGATAAAGAATAACGCGGCGATTCAATCAGCTCTCCTGGGATTAAAACCAGCGGTTGTCGGGATGATCCTGTTTTCGGCGTTGTCCATCTTTAAAGAACACATGAATACTTCAAATATTCTTGTGAGTACGCTGCTCACTGCTATTACATTCTTGTTGGTATTCCGGTTTAATGTAGCCAGTGCCATCCTGATTATCTCAGGTGCTCTGCTGGGATTTATTCTTTACTAATTGTCATGCCCGATGCAAAATGAAAAAATGAAGTCGATACAGTTTGTAGGAACCCAGCGATCGGGCTCCAATTTATTGCGGTTGATGCTGAATCAATTACCGGAGATTTCGGCCCCCCATCCGCCTCATATTCTGAAAACATTTTTTCCGTTGCTGGATCAATACGGCGATTTGAACGAAAGCGGCAACTTTCGGATGCTCGCAGACGATGTATGTAATTGGGTCAACCGGAATCCCGTTCCATGGGAGGGTATTCACCTTAAGGTGGAGGACGTGCTTGCCAGGTGTTCGAAAAATACCCTGATCGAGTTATTCGTGAGGATATATGAATGGAAAGGACGGCATGACGGCGCAAGCATCTGGTGTTGTAAAAGTATGGAAAGCGTCCACTATGTAAAAGAGATCGAGGGGGAGGGCGTTGCTCCGTACTACATTTATATCTTCCGCGATGGAAGAGACGTAGCCCTGTCCTTTATGAAAGCTATCGTCGGACCGAAGCATATTTATTTCCTGGCCCGGAAATGGGCGGAGGAACAAAGACTCTCGCTTGAAGTGGAGAAGCTGGTGGGAAAGGAGCGATTTATTCAGGTGAGGTACGAAGATCTGATCCACGCACCGCGGGTGGTGATGAACACTATATGTGATCGCCTTGGTGTATCTTTTTCCGATGAAGTCTTCGAATATTTTCATTCTGAAGAATCGTTGAACACGGCAAGCTCCGGGCAGATGTGGAAAAATGTGGTCAAGCCAATCATCCCTGATAATCACGACAAATTCAAACGGGAATTTAAAACAGAAGATTTGCTGCTCTTCGAACAGGTGGCCGGCGATGTCCTTCATATGTTAGGGTATAAGCCTATGTTCTGGCCCGAAATTCCCCTGAAGGTTTTCTCCGGAGAAGAAATTGAAGAATTCAAAAAAGAAGGAGAGTTACAGTACAACAAAGTTCTTGAGCGTGCCGGAACGGAAGAATTGTTGCGCCGAAAACCGCAGGAGGATTTACTTCGGGAGATCGTTTCCCGGAAAGTTGTGAAACCGGGATTCCATTAGATCATTCGTAGGGGTCGGCCGTTTCATCACCATCTTTATACACCAGGTAATAAAGTACAAAATCGAGCATTTCCTTCTTTGTCTCCCATCCATAGGTGACTGTCTGCGGTGGGCTGGTTGGGTTTGCAGGATTGTCTTTGGTGTTGTCGAACGTTGCTTCCAGAAGGATTGTAGAACCTTTTGGTATCTTCAGTAACTTGCTGAATTGGTAGGTATCCTGCCAGTTGAAATCCCAGTTATCGATCTTAATTAAAAAAATAGCTTCTCCGTCAGGAGTAACGGCAAAGGCCTTGAACGTTTTGCCAAGATAATGCATGTGGGGAAGGATAGCGACTGCTGAAATGTCTATCGGAATAGGACCGAAGCTGGAGTAAAACGTCTTCTTTTCATTCGCCGGTATTTCAAACGGTGGATTTGATATGTTGTCTTCCGCGACGGCAAGGGAATAGACTTCCCTTAAGACTGTATCCTGCGTGAAGTAAAAATTAACGGTCGACTGATCCGTTTGCTTTTCACGTGCATTGGGTGAATAATGAATATTCAGAATGATATCGGAATCCTTGTAAATTTTTTTACCGGTACCCTTCGGAAATTCAATAGCAAAATTTCCGGGTACCCATCCGTACAGGAACTTGTCAACAGGTGGATATTTTTCGAACTTACTCACCTCAGGGTCGTTGGCGGACATCCCATGAATGGATCTTACCTGGTGTGTTGTATCCGTCATAAGCCGGCTGTGATGAACCAGTCTCTTGTTCCCGGGCAAAAATTCTATTTTTTTGATGTATTTATCTTCCGGAAGTTTTGATGGAACGGTAAAGAACCTGAAGTCATCCGTACTGTTAGTTGGGATCAGGTAAGGGTCAGGCACCTGCAAAGACAGGTCCGGCCTGGCCGCGGGTTGGATTTTTTCTTCAACTTTTGTCTTCTTGTTTCTTTTACCTTTTTCCATACCGCCGCGGACCCATTCCTGGATCATTTGAATTTCGCCGTCAGTCAAAAACCGTTCGTTCCGGTAGTGTTGAAAATCACGGTCGGCTTTCCACGGTGGCATATACCGTGTCCTGGTGACCCGCGCGATAAATTCTCCTTTTCGCGATACGTCTTCGTACGTGATCAGGTTGAACGGCCCCGCCTGTCCCGGCTGATGGCAGGGAGTACAGTTCTTATGGATCACGGGTTCGATATGTTCATAAAACGTGTATGATGGCGACTGTCCAAACAGGGCGTTATTTACAGGCAAAATCAGACTCAGGGCCGGTAGCAGCGTGTACGATAGAAACAATTTTTTGAGCCTGTTTTTGTTCATTGGAGATGCCGGTTTGCATCCTTTAAATTACAATATTTGATCCATGAAGAGAACCTCTCAAAACGCAAATTATCGGCTTGTAAACGTGTCTGTGGCGGCATGGGCTGGTATCGCCTCGTTGGTTGTTTCCCTCCATGCAATGGTGGGATCAGCGCAGGATCTTCCCTCCCGGAAATCACCTTCCGCGCCGTTGTTCCAGGTACTGGTCTTCCTGGGTACTGACTGTCCGATAAGCCAGGACTATGTCGGCGAATTGAACAGCATAAATGCCCGGTTTATAGAATATGGAAGGATCAGGGGTATTATACCGGGAAATACAGAAAAACAGGAGGTCAGGAGTTTTCAAAAAGACTACCAGGTGGAATTTTCATTGGAATGGGATAAATCCCGCGATTTGGAAAAAAAATACTCCATTACCGTTACACCGGAAGTGGTGGTGCTGGATGCCGTCGGTGAAATCCGGTATCGCGGCGCCATCGACAACTGGTATTACGAATTGGGCAGACACAGGCAAACGGTAACGGAGCACTATTTAATAAACGCCATCAACAACCTCATCGAGGGAAAAACGGTGGATGTGAAACAAACGGAACCGATCGGATGCGTGCTGTCTATGCATCATTAAACATGTTCTTTATTTACTTTAATTCGAACGTATGATTTTACAAAATGACCTGCTCGTCAGAACGTCCCGGGGTGAAAAAGTTGAACGGTCTCCGGTATGGCTGATGCGGCAAGCCGGAAGGATTTTGCCGGAGTACAGGAAGGTGCGCGAACGGGCGGGAGATTTTAAGGTCCTGGTAAAAACACCTGAGCTTGCCACCGAAGTGACCATACAGCCTGTTACCATCCTGGGTGTGGATGCGGCGATTATTTTTTCCGATATTCTGGTGATTCCGGAGGCGATGGGATTGAACTATGAAATGGAAGAGAGCAAAGGCCCCGTCTTTCCAAAACGAATTGTATCGCAGGCTGACCTAAACAGCTTGCACATCGCTCACGCCGAAGAATTGAACTATGTGCATGATGCCATACGGTTAACAAAGAAGGAATTGAACGGCAAAGTGCCGCTGATCGGTTTTGCAGGTGCTCCATGGACCATCTTTTCCTACATGGTGGAAGGAAAGGGAAGTAAAACATTCAGCCAGGCAAAAAAAATGCTTTACACGCAGCCTGAATTTTCACATGCTTTGTTGGATATGATTACAGAAAGCACCATCAATTACCTCAAGGGTCAGATCTCAGCGGGCGCTGATATTATCCAGATCTTTGATTCGTGGGCTGGTATTCTCAGCCCTCAGCAGTACACGGAATTTTCCATGAAATATATCCGCCGGATCTGCGATGCGATCGGGGAGGTTCCCAAAATCGTGTTCGCCAAAGGCGCGTTTTTCGCGCGTGAGGAAATGAACTCCGTGAGCTGTCAGGTTGTGGGACTCGACTGGAACATGGGTATCCTGGAATCGAGGAAGCTGATGCCGGACAAGGTATTGCAGGGCAATCTTGATCCGTGTGCGTTGTACGGATCGATTGATGACGTAAGAAGAGAGACGCGAAAGATGCTGGATACATTCGGTCCTGACAGGCATATCGTTAACCTGGGTCATGGCCTTTATCCGGATATCTCCGTCGATACGGTTAAATGTTTTATCGACACGGTGAAAGAGTATAGTCCGCTCCAGCGCTAGTCCCCCGGTGGACGCTTATTCGCTCTTCAAAGACTTGATGGGGTTTACGATGGCTGCTTTGATAGACTGGTAGCTTACCGTGATCCAGGAGATGACGAGAGCGGTTAAACCGGCCAGCAGGAAAACACCAACACCGATATCAATATGGTAGGCAAAACCTTCAAGCCACCGGTCCATCAGGTACCAGGCAAAAGGTACGGACAACACGAAGGCGACGAAGATAAGCTTAGTGAAATCTTTCGACAGCAGGAATACAACGCTTCCGATGGATGCACCGAGAACTTTTCGGACACCGATCTCCTTCGTTCTCAAATTCGCGGTATAGGCGGCGAGGCCAAAGAGACCGACACAAGCAATAATAATGGCCAGCCCCGAGAATATCGCAAAGACTTTTCCTGCTTGTTTTTCCGAATTGTACTGCGCATTTAAATTTTCATCCAGGAAAATAAATTTGAACGGCTGATCGGGAGCCATTTCTTTCCATTTGGCTTCAATATCCCCAACCGTTTTGATCATATCGCCACCTTTGATCCTCGCGATCGCATATGCCGCACCACCGCCGAAACTTTCGACACTTTGAATGGTAAGCGGTGTAATAGGATCACGCAGCGACTGAAAATTAAAGTCTTTTATAATGCCGATAATGGTGAAGGGAACCTCCGTATTTCCGTTTGGCGTGCGTTGAATTTGCGTCAGCTTTTTGCCGATCGGATCGGTGAGCTCAAGCGTTTTAACCGCAGCTTCATTCAGAATAATGGATAATGAATCGTTGGTTTCTTTCGAATACCCGTGGCCTGCGATGAATTCGAATCCAATTGCCTTGGCGAATTCATCATCGATACCCATGCTCTTTGTGGTGAGAATTTCACTGGAGCCTTCCGGGATGAATTGTGATCCGAAGAAATCACCAGGTCTGCCCAGAAGGGAAAACGAGCCGGCCGCATGTTCCACACCCGGAATCCGTTTCAGCTCTTCAATAAATGTCTGTACCTTATCATTTAATGTAAACACTCTTTCCACAACAAGCACCTGATCCTTGTCGTAACCAAGGGACTTGCGTTGCATGAATCGCATTTGTTCCATCACTATCAATGTACCAACGATCAACACGATCGACACAAAGAACTGAAATACCACCAACCCGTTCCTTAACCACGAGCCTTTCGAATTGCTGGTAAGATTGCCCTTCATTACGATGACGGGATTGATCGAAGACAAGGCAAAAGCGGGATAACTCCCGGCAAGAAATCCCACGAGCACAGAGATCGTAAGCAAGACGCCGAAAAAGACCGGCGTAAAGGAAAAAGCAAGTTGTTTTTCGGAGATGTTGTTGAAATACGGAAGGGCTACCTGCGCCAACCCGAGCGCCAGGAACGTGGCAAACAGGCTAAGAACAATGGACTCAACAAGAAATTGTGATACAAGCTGACCTTTCATCGAACCCATCGTTTTCCGGACACCTACTTCGCGCGCACGCTCCGCCGAACGTGCCGTGGCAAGGTTCATAAAATTTATACAGGCAATGACCAGTATCAGCAATGCAATACACATGAGGAAGTAGACATAGTTAACATTTCCGCCAGGTCTCATTTTGCTTTCGATGTTGGTCGGATCGAGATGAATACTCGTTAGCGGCTGCAGGAAATAACGGTACCCGTTTCCTTCTTTCTTGTACTCCTCCCACGATTTTCCAAGGTCACGCTCGATCTGTGAGGCGGCGTAGTTGTCGACCATTCCGGGAAATTTAGCCTCCAGGCCTTTCGGGTCGGTTCCGGGCTTAAGCTCCAGGTATACATGGGCGGAGAATGTGATGAAGTTGGATCCTACTCCACCACCAAAGAACTGATCGGACCATTTGGTCAGGAAGTCAAACTTAAAGTGTGAATTTTCAGGCACGTTTTCACAGACGCCGGTAACAACAAAATCCTGTCCGAACATCTTGAGAACCTTGCCAAGGGGCTCGTCATTTCCAAAATAGCGTTCGGCTGTCTGGCGGGTGACAACTATGTCATTCACTTTTGAGAGAACCGATTTTGATTCACCTTTCACCAGCTTAATGCTGAATAAGTCGAAGAAGTTTGAGTCGGCCGCCATAATGAAGTTTTCTTCAAATTGCTTGACCTCATTACGGGCATTGGTGTAGTTGACGACAACCCCGTTAAAGGGACCACCCATCTTCAACGATGCCGCGACTTCGGGGAAATCATTAGCCATAACATCGGCATAAGAATGCGGAATGACGGCATAATTCGTAGAATGATTAGGGTATTTCCGTTCCAGGACTACTTTGTAAAGTCGGTCCGCTTTTTCGTGAAATTTGTCGTAGGAAAATTCATCGACAACAAAAGTTGTTATCAGGACACAACTCGCTATTCCGATCGATAGACCGAGGACATTGATAATTGAATAGACTTTTTGTTTGATAAGGTTTCGAAGGGCGACCTTAAGGTAGTTCCTGATCATAATAAGCTGGGTTCGGCAATCCTTTCATGTCAATCAGCGTGCCATCGGTGCAATGGCCTATGAGAATGCGGGAAGCTGCATGGTGCAGGGGGACCGTGCGCTGAAGTGTTCGAAAAGGAGAAATTTTGTTCGGTACCGGACTAGTTTTGAAGCATGCGCAGAAGCGTGGAGAGCCTGCTTTTCAGATTTCTTCTGTCTACGATAAAGTCAAGGAATCCATGTTCGAGGACAAATTCTGCACTCTGAAAACCCTTGGGCAGATCTTTGCCGATCGTCTCGCGTATAACACGCGGGCCGGCGAAACCGATCAGCGCTCCCGGTTCGGCAATATTGAAGTCGCCCAACATGGCATACGAAGCAGTGACGCCACCCGTGGTCGGATCAGTCAACAACGAAAGGTAGGGAATCCGGGCTTCGTCAAGTAACGCAATTTTAGCGGCGGTCTTGGCCATTTGCATTAACGACAGGCCTGCTTCCATCATCCGCGCACCACCAGACCGGGAGATCATGAGAAATGGTTTTTTATGTTTGAGACTGTGATCCATCGCTCTGGCGATCTTCTCACCCACAACGGAACCCATAGAACCACCGATAAAACTGAAATCCATACATGCGATCGTGATGTCTATTCCGCCCATTTTCCCGAAGGCCGTACGGACAGCATCCTTTAGCTGAGCCTTTTCCTGCGTTTCTTTTATCCGTTTAGGATAGGGTTTGGTGTCCTTGAACTTCAGCGGATCCGCAGATTCCATGTTGGCATCCAGTTCCGTGAACTTGTTGTCGTCAAAGAGGACTTCGAAATACTCTTCCGAACCGATTCGGACGTGATAGTCCTCATCCGGTACTACATAGGCATTATTCTTGAGCTCGCGCGTGTGAACAATTTTTCCGGCAGGAGACTTGAACCATAGGCCGTCCGGTACTTCCCGTTTCGACTCTGTAGGAGTTAAAATTCCCTTATCGCTGCGTTTGAACCAAGACATATTTTAGTGCTTTAGAACGAGAAAAAAACAGGTGACCATTTCCGGTACACCTAAAATCCGATTACGCGAGGTCGATCGCTTTATCCAGGTAAACGTCCTGAATCGCATTCATGATCTCCACGCCTTCTTTCAACGGACGCTGAAATGCTTTGCGACCCGAGATCAGCCCCATTCCGCCGGCGCGCTTGTTAATGACAGCCGTCCGAACGGCGTCGGCCAGATCACTTTCACCTTTTGATTCTCCGCCCGAACTGATGAGCCCCGCCCGTCCCATGAAACAATTCGCAACCTGGTAGCGGCAGAGATCTATTGGATGATCGCTGGTGAGTTCTGAATAAATTCTCTCATCCAGCTTTCCGTAGCTGCTACCACCCGTGTTCAGAGCCTTGTAACCGCCATTGTTAGTCGCCAGTTTTTGCTTGATGATATCCGCCTGGATGGTCACACCCAGATGATTTGCCTGGCCCGTCAGGTCCGCGGATGTATGATAATCTATTCCGTCTTTTTTAAATGCATTATTGCGGGTGTAGCACCATAGAATGGTGGCCATGCCCAGTTCATGAGCCTCTTCAAAGGCTTTTGCCACCTCCACGATCTGGCGTGTGGAATTGTCAGATCCAAAGTAGATCGTCGCACCGACAGCGATAGCACCCAGATTCCAGGCATCCCTCACGGAACCGAACATGATCTGGTCTGCCTTATTTGGATAGGTGAGGAGTTCGTTGTGATTGATCTTGACAATGAACGGTATCTTGTGCGCATACTTTCGCGACATCATCCCAAGCACGCCGAAAGTCGTGGCTACACCATTACATCCACCTTCAATAGCAAGTTTAACGATATTTTCCGGATCGAAATAGTCTGGGTTTTTTGCAAAAGACGCGCCTGCGCTGTGCTCAATCCCCTGGTCGATGGGTAAAATTGAAACAAATCCCGTATTCGCCAGGCGTCCTGTTCCAAAAAGCGCCTGAAGACTGCGAAGCACCTGGGTGCTGCGATTTGATTGTGCAAAAACGTTGTCAACAAAATCCGGGCTGGGCGTATGAAGTCGGTCCTTTGAAATTGTTTGACTTTTGTGTCTCAATAGGTAGTCTGCGTCTTTACCTAAGAGGTCCGCGATGTTTTTAGCCATGCCTGCTTTTTTATGCGAGGGGACAAAGTTATTAATTATTTAATTCTATGCTAATTCGGCTGAATTTCGGGGTTTTAAGCGTTTCGCAATCGTGTTCAGAAGAGTTTTGAAAATAACATTATAACAAAAAAAGCCACCCCGAATGGATGGCTTTTGGATCAATATCGATGGTAGATTTATACCTTTTCCTTGATACGGGCAGCTTTTCCGTGCTTGCCTTTCAGGTAGTACAATTTTGCACGGCGAACTTTTCCTTCTTTAATCACTTCAATCTTGTCGATCGTAGGTGAAACGATAGGGAAAATACGCTCAACGCCTACTCCATTGGAGATTTTACGAACCGTAAAAGTTTCACCGTTTGAGTTTGTTCCCCTGCGCTGAATTACAGTACCCTGGAACTGCTGTACTCTCTCCTTATTACCTTCCTTTATTTTCACGTGAACGTTAATGGTATCGCCAGGCTTAAAGCTTGGCATATTTTCACGGACTTTAGCAAATTCCTGTTCTACTAGTTTAATTAGATCGGCCATAACACGATGGTTTTGAAAATGGACTGCAAATGTAGGGAAAGAATTGAAATTACTGAAGGCCCGATTCAGAATGTTTGCGAAAAATACGGATTACGGCTTTCCGAGAAGTTCTGGCCTTTTTTTGCGGGTCCGTTCCAGGGACTGGTCGTGCCTCCATTCCTCGATTTTAGCCTGATGCCCCGATAAAAGTACCTCCGGAACGCGCCAGCCATTATACTCGGCCGGACGGGTATAGACGGGGGGTGCAATCAGGTTATCCTGAAATGAGTCACTGAGTGCGGATGTTTCGTCAGACAGAACTCCTGGAATCAGCCGGATCACCGCGTCCGCAATGACCGCCGCGGCGAGTTCTCCGCCGGACAGGACGTAGTCTCCAATGCTGATTTCACGCGTGATGAGGTGCTCTCTCACCCGTTCATCAACACCTTTATAGTGCCCGCAAAGGAGAATCAGGTTGGTTTTCAGACTTAATTCGTTGGCCATCGGTTGGGTAAGCCGTTCGCCGTCCGGACTCGTGTAAATGATATCGTCGTAGGACCGGTGCTTTTTTAGTTCGCGAATGCAATTGTCGATGGGCTCAATCATCATTACCATCCCCGCGCCACCGCCAAAGGCATAATCGTCTGTCGTTTTGTGCTTGCTCGTGGCATATTGGCGTAAATCAATAATGTTCACAGTAACCAGCCCTTTGGATTGCGCACGCTTCAGGATCGAATCGGAAAATGGACTTTCGATCAGTTTAGGCAGGCAGGTTATGATGTCGAAGTGTATCATCGTGTAATCGGAATGGGTCTGATATTGGGTTCAGGATACCTCCTCGAATGCCGATAACTGAACCGCTAATTTAAATGTCCAAAAAACCTTCAGGTAGATCTACCGTGACCGTCTTTTTAGTCTTGTTAATACTGGAAATAAAAGGACCATTTACCGGAATAAGGACTTCTTTTCCTTCCCGGATCAATACAATCAGCCGGTTCGGACCAGCCTGCATGATTTCCCTGATCGGTCCCAATAATTCACCGGCTTCATCCACGACTTTAAATCCGATGATCTCGTCATTGTAAAATTGCCCCCGCGCGGATTTGGGCCGGACCGACTTATCAAGGTATACAGCCCGCTTGACAATTTTTTCCGCCTCGGAAAGGTCGTCTACATCTTCAAACCTGACAAAAGCTTTGGATCCTTTATGAGAAACAGTTTTGATAAAATACGGGATCAGCCTGCTGTCTTTTTCCACAAATACGGTGTTAATACCCGTCAGATCTCCGGGTCCGTCGTCGTCGAGGGAAAGGGTCACTTCGCCCTTAAGGCCGTGGGTTTTCAGGATATAACCGATTTTAAAGCATGCTTCGATTTCCATAACCGGTACAAATAAAAAATGCCAATGCATCCAGGCATTGGCATTTCGGGTTTCTTATGTGAAATATCAGGCTTCAGCTTCGGTAGCCGGCGCTTCACCTTCACCAACGGCCTCTTCAGCCGCAGCAACCGGTGCCTGAGCAGCAACTTCCGCTTTCTTACGGATAGCTTCGGCGCGTGCCTCCTTGATCTTGGTTTCAGCTTCCTTGCGAGCCTTCGCACTGGCTTCTTTTGACTGGGATGCCTTATCGCGTTTTGCGTCGATCTTGCCTTCCTTTACCTTGAGCCATTCCGCCAGTTTCGCATCCGCTTGTTCCTGCGTCAAGGCCCCTTTAATAACTCCGATCTGTAAATGCTTTTTCATCATGATACCACGATAAGAAAGCATGGCTTTTACGGTGTCCGAAGGTTGTGCACCATTCATCAGCCAGGTGAAAGCCTTTTCGTCGTTCAGGACGATCGTGGCCGGAACCGTGAGGGGGTTGTAGGTACCAATTTTTTCAATAAAGCGACCATCGCGTGGTGCCCTGGCGTCGGCTACGACCACGTCGTACATCGCCAGTTTTTTGCGGCCCCTGCGGGCCAGTCTGATTTTAACCATTACTGTGTTAGTTTAAAATGCTTTGGAACTCGTCCGTTTTTTTTAAAGACCGCAAAGTTACGCGATTTTTTTGGTTTGGCAACGAACGATCCGTAAAGAGCTCACCGGTGCCTCTATTTATGTCAATATTTGCGTAAGCGAGTATTCAATTTTTATATCTAGAACACGTTTTCTACATTTGTTTGCTTTTAAAAATCCCATGGATAACTATTCGTATATCTCCAATGCCGACGTCGGATATTTGGACCAGCTCTACCAAAATTATAAGAAAGATCCCTCCTCGGTTGATCAGACGTGGCAAAAGTTTTTCGAAGGCTACGACTTCTCCACCCAGCGATTCGGCGAAAGCGGGAACGGCGTTAAAGGAGATGATACCCTTTCTTTAAAAGAGACACAGGTAAGGAACCTCATTTTTGTTTACCGGTCATTCGGGCACCTGAAGTCGAAAACAAATCCCGTGCGTGAGCGCAGGAATCACCACGTGAACTTTGACCACAAGAGCGTCGGCCTGACCGATGCGGACCTGGATACCGAATTTGATGTCGGCGCGGAAATCGGCATGGGCCGGGTCAGCCTTCGGAAAATTATCGAAAAACTAAAAGCCGTCTATCTAGGCCCGATCGGTTTTGAGTACAACTTCATCCGCAACGACGAGATCAGGCAGTGGTTTTTTCAAAAGTGCGAGCAGGAGTATTTCACATATAACCCAAGCGCCGACGAGAAAAAACTAATCCTCACAAAACTTAACGAAGCCGTTGTTTTTGAGAACTTTCTGCACACCAAATTCCTGGGGCAAAAACGATTTTCATTGGAAGGTGGTGAAAACACGATCCCCGGCCTTCAAACGATCATTAACAAATCCGCGGAATTAGGTATAAAGGAAGTGGTGATCGGTATGGCTCACCGCGGACGCCTGAACGTGCTTTCGAATATCCTTGGAAAAACGTACGAACAAATCTTCACGGAATTTGAAGGTAACGTCAGTCCCGAGCAAACCATGGGCGATGGAGATGTGAAGTATCACCTCGGATACTCGAGCCATATAGACACGCCATCCGGAAAACAGATCTACCTGAAACTTACGCCAAACCCGTCGCATCTCGAAGCGGTGGACCCGCTTGTGATCGGCTACACCAGAGGACAGATCGATGACGAGTATAAAGGAGACCTCACTAAAGGTATGGCAATTCTCATCCATGGTGATGCTGCTGTCGCCGGCCAGGGAATCGTCTATGAACTTCTTCAAATGTCCGGGTTGCCAGGCTATACCACCGGAGGTACAATACATTTCGTGATCAATAATCAGGTTGGTTTTACAACCGATTATGATGATGCACGAACCAGTATCTATTGCACCGACCTGGCAAAAATTGTCGATGCTCCCGTATTGCACGTAAACGGCGATGATGCCGAAGCCGTAAGTTTTGTTTCGAAACTGGCTGTTGAATACCGCCAGAAATTCAAGCAGGATATCTTTATTGACTTGTTGTGTTACAGAAGGCATGGCCACAACGAAAGTGATGAACCAAAGTTTACACAGCCCAAGCTTTATAATATTATTGCAAAACATGAAAATCCGCGCGAGATCTATGTAAAGAAGCTTGTAGAACGCGGCGACGTCGATGCGGCGCTTGCCGACGAGATGGATAAGAACTTCCGGAACCAGTTGCAGGACAGGCTGAATGAGGTAAAGCAAAAACCGCTGCCTTACAAGCCACAGAAAATGGAGGAGGAGTGGGATCAGATGCGTTGGGCGATGCCCGAGGATTTTGATAAGTCGCCGGAGACAGGAGTAAAAGAAAGCGTCATTGAAAAAGTAGGTAAGGCTCTCACTGCGATTCCCGACGGCTTCCGGCCGTTAAAACAGATTGAAAAACTTCTGAAAGACCGCACGTCTGCTTTTTTCGAAACGAAAGTGCTGGGATGGGCTGAGGCGGAATTGCTTGCCTATGGATCGTTGCTTGCGGAAAAAACGCCCGTCAGAATGTCCGGGCAGGATGTACGAAGGGGAACGTTCTCTCACAGGCATGCATATTTCTTCGACGCCAATACAAACGAACCCTATTGCGGATTAAATAATATTGAGAAAGACCAGGTTCGGTTTAATATCTATAATTCATTGCTCTCCGAATTTGGCGTGCTGGGTTTTGAGTATGGATACGCCATGTCATCACCCCGTGCGTTGGTGTTATGGGAGGCGCAGTTCGGCGATTTTGTTAATGGTGCGCAGGTTATCATTGATCAGTTTATTTCCAGTGCCGAATCAAAGTGGCAACGAATGAACGGACTGGTGATGCTGCTTCCCCATGGTTATGAAGGTCAGGGCCCGGAACACTCCAGTTGCCGACCCGAACGGTTCTTACAGCTTTCGGCGGAATACAACATGGTGGTTTCAAACCCCACGACACCCGCCAACTTTTTCCATTTGCTAAGGAGGCAGGTAGCGTGGCCCTTCCGTAAGCCTTGTATCGTATTTTCACCTAAGTCCTTACTGCGGCATCCCGCAGTGATCTCCCCGATAAAAGACTTTACGGCCGGAACATTCATGGAGGTCCTGGATGACCCGACTGTTTCTGCCAAGGATGTGAAACGTGTTGTCTTGTGTTCCGGAAAGATCTATTACGATCTCGCTGAAGCGCAACAAAAGAAAAAAGTAAAGGACACTGCCATCGTACGGATGGAACAGTTGCACCCGTTCCCGGAAAAGCAACTGAAGAATGTGCTGAAAAAATACAAGGATGCGAAGCTTGTCTGGGCGCAGGAAGAGCCTGCCAACATGGGATGCCTTTCTTATATTCTGAGGATGATGCCCAAATATGAACTTGAAGTCGTTTCCCGGAAAGCAAGTGCGTCACCGGCAACCGGCTATTCGAAAGTTCATAAAGTGGAACAGGAGAAATTAGTCAACAAAGCTTTAGAAATCTAATTCACAACACGGAACAGCAGCGTTCCTCGCATAATTCATAAAATTAAAACCAATCCGAATGGCTATTCAAATAAAAGTCCCTGCAGTAGGTGAGTCTATAACAGAGGTAACCATTGCCAACTGGCTGAAAAAAGATGGCGACTTTGTCAAGCTGGATGAAGTTATCGCAGAGCTGGAATCAGACAAGGCGACGTTTGAACTCACTGCGTCCAGTGCAGGCGTTATAAAGATCCTGAAACCCCAGGGATCGACTGTACCAATAGGAGAATTACTTTGTGAAATTGAACCATCCGAACAGCCAGCCGCTAAAACCGAACCGGCAGTCCAGGCGGCCAAGCCTGCCGCAAAAACGACGGGTGTTGTAAAGGAGATGAAGGTACCTACAGTAGGTGAGTCTATCACGGAAGTAACCATTTCGACGTGGCTGAAAAAAGACGGTGACTTTGTTAAGCTCGACGAGATTATCGCGGAAGTGGAATCGGATAAGGCAACCTTTGAACTGCCGGCTGAAGCCAATGGAATACTGCGGATCGTTGCAAAAGAAAAAGAAACACTGCCTATAGGCGGCTTGATTTGTAAAATTGAAGTGGCCGAGGGTGATGCTGCGGCTACCGAAAACAAAGTGGCTTCGGGCCCGGCGGCTCCTGCAGTAACGGATAAGTCGTACGCAGCGGGACACCCCTCACCGGCAGCCGCAAAGATCCTGGACGAGAAGGGAATTCCCTTAAATCAGGTTCAGGGCAGCGGCGTGGGAGGCAGAATAACGAAGGAGGATGCGCAGAATGCTCAGGCAGCCAAACCGGCAAAGCCGACTGAATCAAAAGCACAGCCACCGCTGGCTCCGCCTGTAATTACCTCCGGCGGCGGACGTAATGTGAGAAATGAAAAAATGACTTCACTCCGCCGGACGATAGCAAAACGGCTGGTCGCAGTGAAGAATGAAACCGCCATGCTCACCACTTTTAATGAAGTGGATATGAAGCCTGTTATGGACCTCCGGTCGAAGTATAAAGATCAATTCAAAGAGAAATACGGCGTTGGTCTGGGATTTATGTCCTTCTTTACAAAGGCCGTCTGCGCAGCGTTAAAGGAGTTCCCGGCCGTAAACGCGTCCGTGAATGGAGACGAGGTCATCTATCACGACTATTGTGATATTTCCATAGCCGTATCCACACCCCGCGGGTTGGTGGTGCCGGTGATCCGTAATGCCGAGTCTCTCACCTTCAATCAAATCGAAAGCGAAGTTGTCCGCCTGGCAACAAAAGGCAGAGACGGTAAACTTTCTATCGAAGAAATGACGGGTGGAACATTCTCCATTACCAACGGGGGTGTATTTGGTTCGATGCTTTCAACTCCGATAATCAATCCTCCGCAATCGGCGATCCTGGGAATGCATAATATCGTAGAAAGGCCTGTTGCAAAAAACGGGGAGGTGATTGTACGACCGATCATGTATCTAGCATTGTCATACGATCACCGGATTGTTGACGGACGTGAGTCGGTCAGTTTCCTTGTTCGTGTGAAAGAAATGCTCGAAGATCCGGGACGACTAATTCTTGGTGTTTGATGACGATCCCCTTCTTTAGACCGAAGGGGATTTCTTTATACTTTACAATCAGAAAAAGAAAGAATCATGCAATATAATGTCACTGTCATTGGGTCCGGCCCGGGAGGCTACGTAGCCGCTATCCGTTGTGCGCAGCTTGGTTTTAAAACGGCGATCATTGAAAAATATAATACCCTTGGGGGGACATGTCTTAACGTCGGGTGTATTCCTTCAAAGGCGTTGCTCGATTCTTCCGAACATTTTATCAATGCAAAGGAACACTTCAAGGAGCACGGCATCGACATCCCGGAGCCAAAGGTAAACCTGGCTCAGATGATCAAACGAAAGGGGGAGGTTGTAAAATCCAACGTGGATGGTATTGCATACCTGATGAAGAAGAATAAGATCGATGTGCTGACCGGAATCGGATCGTTTGTTGATAAAAATACCATTAAGGTGGCCGGGTCGGATGGAAAGGAAAATATTATCACGACGGAGCGGGTAATTATTGCAACGGGATCCAAGCCGACACCCCTTCCTTTTACGCCATTTGATAAGAAACGAATAATATCAAGTACCGAATGCCTGGAGCTTAAAGAGATTCCAAATCACCTGATCGTCGTTGGAGGTGGGGTTATCGGGATGGAACTCGGGTCGGTATATGCAAGGCTCGGCTCAAAAGTAACGGTTGTGGAATTCCTGGATAGCCTCATACCCACAATGGATGGTACGATGGGTAAAGAGCTGTTAAAGGTTGCCAAAAAACTTGGAATGGAATTTTTCCTGGGTCACAAGGTCACAGCCCTGGAAAACAAAGGCAAGGAAGTTGTTCTTAAGGCGGAGTCAAAAGAGGGCAAGGTGATTGAGTTAAAGGGTGACTATTGTCTGGTAAGCATCGGTCGAAGACCTTACACGGAAGGACTGGCATTGGAAAAAATCGGCGTAGAAACCGTTAAGGGTCAAATACCGGTTGATGATCACCTGAAAACAAAAGTTGACAACATCTATGCTATTGGCGATGTTGTTCGCGGGGCTATGCTGGCTCACAAGGCTGAAGAAGAGGGTGTATTTGTGGCGGAACAAATGGCCGGGCAAAAACCGCATATCAATTATCTCCTGATCCCCGGTGTTGTTTATACCTGGCCGGAAGTTGCCAGCGTTGGATACACGGAGGAACAATTAAAATCGCAGGGGCGGACATATAAAACCGGAAGTTTCCCCTATAAGGCACTGGGAAGAGCTCGTGCCAGTATGGATACGGATGGCCTGGTAAAAGTTCTGGCCGACAAGCAAACGGATGAGATTTTGGGTGTACACATCATTGGAGCCAGGGCAGCTGATATGATTGCCAGCGCCGTTACCGCTATGGAATTCCGCGCATCGGCGGAAGATGTAGCGAGGATGTCGCATGCCCATCCAACCTATATGGAGGCTGTCAAGGAAGCTTGCCTTGCGGCAACGGCAAATCGCGCCCTGCATGTATGACTCGAATTTGCCAGGAGACCTTACATGGGTATTCTAACTTTTAAATCGCTGTCATAAAAGCTTTTGCGGGCTCTATCTTCGTGTAAAAATTTATACGTGGAAAAGGCCCTCCCACAGGAAGCGATAGAAGATTTTGCGCGCAAAAAAAGACAGATCCTTTTTGAAAGGATCTCGATCTTTGGCACCCTCATGGGACTCTTTCACTTCTCTCAGGACCTGATCAACGGGGCGGATGAAGCGCCATTTATCGACCTCAGCATCACCATTGTACTTTTTTTATCTTATTGGCTCCACCGCAACGGGCGCCATGATGCCGGACGAATTCTGGCTTTGGCTTTTTTAAACATAAGCTTTGCCATTTATGCGTGTCTCGTTCCGGCGGAAGTTGGTATCTACCTGTTCTACTTTCCATTGATCGGTGTTTCGATGGCAATCTTTAATTCCACCGAAAAAACGATGCGGATTTCATTTGTTATCCTGTCCTGTGCACTACTGGTGTCTCTTTTTGTCACCGACTTTGATCTTATCGGACCATATGAAGTGGATGCTCCAAACGTCGAAACGTTCTTTTTCATAAACCTTATTTCCAGCGCGTTTATACTGGTTGTGTGCATAAGCTTCGTTTTAATGGTAAATGAAGAGTCGGAACGCAGGCTTCATGTCATGGCTGACGAAATCAAAATCAAAAACAGGAACCTGGAAAAAAGCAATGCGGAACTGGACCGGTTTTTTTACAGTACATCTCACGACTTGCGCTCGCCTCTTCTTTCATTGAAAGGATTGATGAACATTGCCCGCAATGACACAGCTGATCTGAAAATGCAGCATTACCTGGATATGATGGCTCAGCGTGCCGACAGGCTCAATCTCTTTATCAGCGATATTATCGACTATTCCAAAAACACGCGTACGGAACTTGTGTTAGGCAAGGTCAGTCTCCCTGAACTTGTAGCCACCGTCAGGGAAAATGTTCAGTTCCTGGAAGGGGCAGACCGGATAAGTTTCCGTGAAGAAATACTGGTTGATGAAGTGTTCACAGACCACGGCAGATTGACGACGATATTGAACAACCTCGTGTCGAACGCAATCAAGTATCATTATCCGGGCAGGTCAAGCCAGTGGATACGGGTGAAGATTTCCAAACAAGACAACGTGTTGAACATTGTGGTGTCCGACAACGGTTTGGGCATCAAAAGTGAAAATCAAGCCAAAATCTTTGACATGTTTTTCCGGGGTACCGATTATGCAAAAGGGTCCGGACTTGGCTTGTACATCGTCCGGGAAACGGTTATCAAAATGAAAGGTACTATCCGAGTTGAATCGACGGAGTATGAGGGTAGTTCATTTATTGTTGAGTTGCCGGTTGACGCAGCCTGTATTGAATGAATGCCCGCACCAGCAAGGCAATTACCACCGGTATAAGCGATACATTCAATTGCTGTGGTAGTACCTTCCAGGTGACCAGCAGTAATCCTTCAACGACTACCACGGCCAGGAAATAACCTTTTAGCCATCCCGGTTTTTTGCCGAACATGGCCAAGGCAGCAAGGTGTGTAGGCAATGCCCACAGAATATTAAGATTATTGGCGGCGGCTTTGTGATCCGTAAAGAACCAAAGTAAAAACAACAACACGCCTATCAGGCCGGTAACTCCAAACAAAGCGGCATCAAACCAGATGGACAGTTTTCTTCTTTTAAGATCCCAGATACCGAGGCCAACCGCTATGACCGCCAAAGCCCCGAAGACATAAAGCGGGTGAGGAAGACTTCTCTCCGCGGCTTGAGGGTGCGTTTCATAAATTATTTTCTTCTCCCGAACCAACGGTGCGGAAATGCTGTCCTTCTTTACGGTGGCGTGATCGAACCCCGACTCAATGTAATCCGGAAGGAACATGTATTCATAGGGTGTGGCGATTTTGTCCATCGGTAATCCCAGGCAAATATCTATTCCCAGGTCGCCCCACGGTTGTTGCTGAAGATAAAGGTCAGTTAGCTGACGTATCGAATACTTCGTGGTAACATATGAACCGTCAAATACGACGTCATTTCCCAGTGAAGACTGAATCACATCACGGATCCTGGTGGCGCAGTTGTCGTAAAAATAGTCATATGCATACTCCCGGTTTTCCGGCCGCGCATTCCATAAAAGAAAATCGAAAACCTTCTGCTTTTGGTCAGCGGTAAGATCCAGTATTTGCTCGTGGACATAGCGGTTGTCTTCAATATAGTTATCCCTGAATAGCCGGTAATCATGTACGCCAAGCATATAATAATTATAGCCGCGGGCGAAGTTCAGCGCGAAGTTTGGTTTGTCGAAATCGAAAACCCCATAATTAAAGATATAGTCAATAGCAGCGGCGGGGTCGTGTACACGAAAAGCACTGTGACCAAAGGCCAGGTAAATCGCTTTTTGGTAAGGTCCGCAGGTAACGACGGAGATAGTTGCCTGATCAGAAAGCTTCTGGGAAAAAGCACCGGCAGCGCAAAGAACCATTAGCAGGGCGACGGCAATTTTATTCATAATGGTTGCAAGATATAAAGTCTCGAAATATCAAATATCAGGATATTCGTGTGTAAATTCTAATAGCGCGGGAACGGCTGAATTCTTATTGATTTATAGTTACTTTGCTCCCGATCACAAGACAGAATGATAAGGTTTAACGACAGTGTCAATATACTATCAAAAAGCTCATTCAGCCGCTTATCGAACGCGGCCCGGGTGATCACAAGCTATCACACGTCGAGGCTTCGAAGATCAGCCAATATGCTCGGTATGCCGATGAGTATTTCCATCGAGCCAACTACGTCCTGCAATCTCCGTTGTCCCGAATGCCCCAGCGGTCTCCGGTCCTTTACGAGACCTGCCGGGATGCTCGAGGAGGGACTGTTCCGGAAAGTCATCGACGAACTCGCACCCACCCTGGGCTATCTGACATTTTATTTTCAGGGCGAACCGTTTATACATCCGCGATTTTTAGAAATGGTTAAGTATGCTTCGGAGAAAGGTATTTACACATCGACTTCGACAAACGCGCATTACCTGCGGGATGACGTGGCACGGGCGGCAGTAGAGTCGTCCCTGGACCGGTTGATCGTCTCGATTGACGGAACATCACAAGATACCTATCAATCGTATCGCATAGGCGGTTCATTAAAGAAAGTGATTGAAGGCACACAAAATGTTATACGGTGGAAGAAGGAACTGAAATCAAAGACACCCCACATCGTTTTTCAATTCCTGGTTGTAAGACCAAACGAACACGAGATACCGGAGGTATATGCACTGGCAAAAAGCCTTGGAGTAGATCAGGTGGCTTTGAAAACAGCGCAGATATACGACTACCAAAACGGTTCCGGGCTGATTCCAACACAGGACCGGTACTCCCGATACCGAAAGCTCAGTGATAACTCATATGAAATCAAAAATAGTTTCGCGAACGAATGCTGGAAAATGTGGCATAGCTGCGTGGTGACATGGGATGGCAAGATTGTTCCGTGTTGCTTTGACAAGGATGCTCATTTTGTTCTCGGTGATGTAAACCGGCATACATTTAAAGAGATCTGGTACAGTGACAAGTACACTGAGTTCAGGAATTCATTGTTGAGATCAAGGAGTGAAATTGAGATCTGCAAAAATTGCACAGAGGGTACCCGCGTGTGGGCTTAAAGTCCCTGTTTTTTGATTTGCGCTTCTATTTTTTGAAAATCAACAGCACCGCATTTTCCACATCCCGTAGTACAGGCTGATTTCGCCTTCAGACTCCTGTACACCATGCGCCCGAGATAAACCAGGCAACCCAAAAAAATGGCAAAAACGATCAGTTGTTGTACCATACCGGCAAAATTACACCTTAGAACCTAACTAACACTGACGGCCAATAAATAATTTAACTCCTTCAAGATTTGTCCGGTAACGGACGCCAACCTGCGTTTGTGAACAGGGTCGTCGCATAAGAACGGCATTCCGGAGTCTCCATACACGATTTCCGTTGTGGCATTCATGTTGACTCAGGGTTGGCTTCAACCTACCAACAATGCTGAAGAACTATCTGAAAACCGCATTTAGAAACCTGCTTCGGGAAAAAAGCAGTACACTCATCAATATATCCGGCCTGACGATGGGTATTACCTGTAGCCTTGTGCTGTTCTTGCTCATCAGGCACCTGTCGAGCTTCGATACTTACCATTCCAAACGCGATAGAATTTACCGGGTGGTGAACCAATCTGATGGTAACGAGGGGAAAGACTATACATCAGGAGTTCCTTCCGTTTTACCGGATGCTTTCCGGATCGATTTTCCCGAAGCGGAGGAAGTAATCTTTACATCCTATCGTTCCGGGAGCATGGTCACAATTCCCCGGCCTGGAGCGGAGCCGAAGAAGTATAATGAAGAGTCGGGTGTCGTTTTTACACAATCAAATTTTTTCAAAATCTTCGATCGCAAAATTTTGGCCGGTGACCAGGAGTCCGGGCTAGATGATCCGGCGGAAGCCATTATATCGGAACGATGGGCGGTGAAATATTTTGGAAAAACGGACGTGATCGGTGAAGTCGTCAGATTTGAGGCGACTGACTACAAGATCACGGCGATAATGGAGGATTATCCCAGCAACACCGATTTTCCATTTGATCTGATGCTTTCCTACGTAACCATAAAAAAGGATAGAGAATCCAACGGATGGAATAGCATATGGAGTGACGAGCAATGTTATTTTCTCTTAAAAGAAGGTGAGTCGATTTCCAAAGTCGAGAGCCGGATGCCGGCATTCAGCAAAAAATACCTGGGAGATGATAACAACAGCAACGCCGAATTTTTCATTCAACCCCTCAGGGAAATTCATTTTGATGACCGGTTCGGCGCCTATACTTACAACACGGTAAGCAAAGGTATTTTAACGGCATTGGGCGTGATCGCGTTAATCCTCATCGTGACGGCCTGCATCAACTTCATAAACCTTGCCACCGCTGAAGCGATCAAACGATCGAAGGAAGTAGGTATCCGGAAATCGCTGGGCAGCACAAGGGGCCAGTTGATCCGGCAATTCCTCGGGGAGACAGCGATGATTACCCTGCTGGCGATGCTTGCCGCTCTCGCATTCGCGCAACTTGCGGTTACCCTTCTAAACCCTTTTTTGGAGGTGGACCTGTCGCTCGACTTTGCCGGCGATGCAATGTTATGGGTATTTATCGTCGGTGTCACCGTGGTCATTGCCATGCTGGCGGGCCTTTATCCGGCGTTTATCGTTTCCGGATTTAATCCAGCCCTCGCGTTAAAGAACCTGATAAGCAATAAAAATTCTTCCGGCTACAATTTAAGACGCGCGCTGGTTGTAACGCAGTTCGTAATCTCTCAATTCTTTATTATCGGGACGATCATTGTTGTGAGCCAAATGAATTATTTCCGGAACAAGGACCTGGGCTTCCGGAAGGATGCTATCCTTCTCTTGCCCATTCCCGAGCAGGAAAAACCTACAGAAAATAACGGTGCCAGTAAGATGCGTACATTGAGGAGCGAAGTGTCGCGACTCGCTGGCGTGCAGATTGCCAGCCTGAACAGCAAGCCGCCGTCGTCATCCAGTGTGTCAGGAACGGACTTCACTATTGAAGGGAAGGAAGATCCGTTTGGAACTCAGGTGAAACAGGTTGATGGACATTATGCAGACCTTTTTGAGCTGGAAATAATCGCCGGCCAGAACATCGCGGACCTCGATACGGCTACCGGTTTTTTGGTGAACGAAAAGCTGGCCCGAACGGTGGGCTACGAGCCCCACGACATCGTAGGGAAAGTGATAAAAATGTGGGGAAAGAGTTTGCCAGTCACAGGAGTGGTAAAGGATTTCCACACGGTAGCCCTGCGCGCACCGATTGAACCAACGGTCCTGATGAACCGTGTCCGCGGATACGAAACGCTCGCCATTCAGGTAGACCCATCGCAATTAACAGCCGTCATTGACAAGGTAAAGCCACTGTGGGAAGCAGCCTACCCGGAACATATTTTCGACTACCATTTCCTGGACCAGCAGATCGGGGAGTTCTATGAAGGCGAACAAAAAATGTCGGTCTTGCTGGGCATTTTTTCCTCTATTGCAATTTTTATCGGATGTCTCGGATTGTTCGGCCTGGCTACCTTTATGGCAAACCAGAAAACAAAAGAAATCGGGGTACGTAAGGTCCTTGGGGCGACCGTCGAAAGTATTGTCTTTCTGTTCTCCCGTGAGTATGTCAAGCTGATTTTACTGGGGTTCTTGTTTGCAGCTCCGTTAGCGTGGCTCGTCATGAACAAGTTCCTCGAGGATTTTGCGTACAAGATCACGATCGGTCCCGACATATTTATGATAGGTCTCGGTTCTACGCTCGCAATTGCCATGCTGACCGTTGGTTACAAGTCTTTCCGCGCGGCAGTTGCAAATCCTTCAAAATCCCTTCGATCCGAATAAGCGTTTCACAAACGTCATACAGTCACCTCTCTTCAAAATCCCATTGACAATCAATGGGATTTTTTTCTTATAAACCACCAATTACGCTACAGCGGGATATTGGTATTCGGGATCCGAAAAAATAATTTATATTTCCGTGTTAACCTTTCCAGCCCATGAAGAAGCAATTTCTATTTGTCCTGCTTTCGTCACTGTCAACCATGGTCGCGGCGCAGCGCGCGCTGAAACCGGCCGATGTTTACCATATTAAATACGTGGATGAACCTGAGGTTTCCCCGGACGGAAAATGGGTAGCCTACGTTGTTTCTTCAGCAGATTCGACGGAAGATAAATACGACGAAAATGTTTGGATGACGGCGATCGACGGCAGTGGCGCGGTCCAGCTCACATACTCCCATGAAGATGAATCCACTCCGAAATGGAGTCCCGACAATCGGATGATTTCATTCCTTTCTTCACGTGACAAAGCAAAGGAGAAAACGCAGGTATGGGTTATGGATCGTCGTGGAGGTGAGGCAAAACAGCTCACGGAATTAAAAGTAAGTATCTCCGAATACGAATGGAGTCCCGACTCAAAGAAAATACTGCTTACCATCCGTGATCAGGAAATAAAAGCTGATAGCCTGAAGGAGCGGCCGGCCAAGCCCATCGTGATCGACCGGTACCAGTTCAAGCAGGATGTCAGCGGCTACCTGGACGGGAAGTATGCGCACCTTTACCTTTTCGACATCGAAACAAAAAAACTGGATACCCTGACGAAAGGAAAGTACGACCACAGTGACGCGACCTGGTCGCCCGATGGCAAGTATATCGCATTTACCAGCAACCGTTCTGACGATCCCGACCGGAACACGAATTCCGATATCTGGATCCTGGAGGCGAAGCCGAAATCTGTCCCCCGGAAACTGACAACATGGGTCGACTACGACCGCAATCCGGTATGGAGCCCTGATGGAAAGACAATTGCCTACCTAAGATCGGTGTCTCCGGAATGGGATACTTACGATGAGCCACACCTCGCGTTAATCCCAGCCTCCGGGGGTGAACCAACCATCCTTACGAAGGAACTTGACCGCCCCGTGAATAGACCGCAGTGGTCGCCCGATGGAAAATCGATCCTGGCGCTGATCGAAGACGACCGGCAGCGATACGTGATGGCATTTGCCGTTGAATCAAAAACGTATAAGCGAATTTCAGACGGAGACCGGAGTATCACAGTAGTTGAACCGTTGGAAGGAAACCGGTCGGTTGTATTGATGAGTGAGACCGCGAAGCTTCCCGAGATCCACGTTATGGAGGACGGGTCGTTCAGAAAGCTTACCACACACAACGACGGTTTTATTAAGAACCGCGCCTTTGCGGATGCGGAAGGATTCACGTTCAGAAACCGGGATGGTCTCCAGGTCGGCGGGATTTTATACTGGCCGCATGGAAGACAAAAAACGGAAAAACTTCCCTTGATCCTTTGGATTCACGGCGGTCCGGTTGCCCAGGATGAATATGAATTCGACCTTACCATCCAAATGCTGGCGTCTCAGGGATACGCGGTGGCGGCTATCAACTACCGCGGAAGCAACGGAAAGGGATATGCGTTTGCAAAGGCGATCTTTGGCGACTGGGGAGGCAAAGAGGTGGTGGACCTGATCGATGGGGTGAACTACCTGATAAAGACGCGAAGCATCGACGCCGGCAGGCTGGGGATCGGAGGCTGGAGTTACGGTGGGATACTGACAGACTACGTGACGGCTACTGATCAACGCTTCAAGGCTGCGGCAAGCGGCGCCGGCAGCGCTTTACAACTCACTATGTATGGAACGGATCAATATGTGCAACAGTATGAGATGGAGCTCGGTGTGCCCTGGAAAAACATGGATAAGTGGATGAAAGTCTCCTATCCATTTTTGAAAATCGACCGTATCAAGACGCCAACGCTTTACATGGTAGGAGAAAACGATTACAACGTTCCCGCCGCTGGCAGTGAGCAAATGTACCAGGGACTACGCTCGCTTGGTGTACCGGCGCAGCTGGTGATTTACCCCAAACAACACCATGGACTCACGGTGCCGAGTTATTGGAAGGACAGGTACGAACGGTACCACCAGTGGTTTGGCAAATATCTTAAATAGGAAGTATTGTCATCTCTGGCTGACACGCCGGAAAAGCAATACAGTATGTGTATCAAAAAAAAGACCCATCGTTTCCGATGGGTCTTTTGATTAACGTTTATCGACGTTTACTTCTTATTGTCATTTACTTCTTCGTATTCAACATCCGACACATTGTTTGCATCTGAGGATGAACCGCCGCCTGCATTTTGAGAAGGGCCGCTTTCAGCTCCGGGAGTTCCGGCGCCGGCACCCGATGCAGCATACATTTCAGCAGAGGCCGCCTGCCATGCCGTATTTAAAGTATTCATTGAACTATCTATACCGGCAAGGTCCTGGCTCTTATGAGCAGCTCTCAGTTGTTCAAGGGCACTGTTAATGGCGCTCTTGTTTCCTTCCGACAGCTTATCGCCATAATCCTTCAATTGCTTTTCGGTCTGGAAGATCAGTGAATCGGCCTGGTTGATCTTTTCAACCGTTTCTTTCACTTTCTTGTCGCTTTCGGCGTTAGCCTGAGCTTCCTGTTTCATCTTCTGGATCTCGGCGTCAGTTAAGCCCGAAGAAGCTTCAATTCTGATCTTTTGTTCTTTTCCGGTTCCCTTGTCTTTTGCGGAAACATGGAGAATACCGTTAGCATCAATATCAAAAGTCACTTCGACCTGAGGTAAACCGCGCGGTGCAGGTGGAATTCCATCGAGGTGGAATCTTCCTATGGTTCTGTTATCCTTAGCCATCGGACGTTCGCCTTGCAATACGTGTATTTCCACGGAAGGCTGGTTATCGGAGGCTGTCGAGAATACTTCCGATTTCTTCGAAGGAATCGTGGTATTGGATTCGATGAGCTTTGTGAATACGCCACCCAGTGTTTCAATGCCCAGGGAAAGCGGGGTAACGTCCAGCAAAAGAACATCCTTCACTTCACCGGTTAACACACCACCTTGAATCGCGGCACCAATCGCCACCACTTCATCGGGGTTAACACCTTTCGAAGGTTTCTTGCCGAAGAATTTTTCCACTTCTTCTACTATTCTCGGGATACGTGTTGAACCGCCGACCAATATTACCTCGTCAATTTGAGATACATTGACACCGGCATCTTCAACAGCCTTACGGCATGGCTCAAGCGTTCTGCGCACCAGGTCGTCTACCAGCTGCTCAAACTTTGCACGGCTCAGCTTCTTCACCAAGTGCTTCGGTACGCCATCGACCGAAGTAACGTATGGCAAGTTCACTTCGGTTTCCATCGAGCTCGACAATTCTATCTTGGCTTTTTCAGACGCTTCTTTCAGGCGCTGAAGGGCCATAGGGTCTTTCCGCAAGTCAACATTTTCTTCCTTTTGAAACTCATCCGCCAGCCAGTTCATGATACGCATGTCGAAATCATCACCACCGAGGTGTACATCACCGTTAGTGGATTTGACTTCAAATACGCCATCACCGAGTTCAAGAACCGAGATATCGAAAGTACCACCGCCTAAGTCATAGACGGCAATTTTCATGTCGTGATTTTTTTTATCAAGGCCATAGGCCAATGCTGCGGCGGTTGGTTCGTTTATGATACGTTTTACGTCCAGGCCTGCGATTTGTCCGGCTTCTTTGGTTGCCTGACGCTCAGCATCGTTGAAATATGCCGGTACGGTGATCACGGCTTCGGTCACGGTCGTTCCCAGGTAGTCTTCCGCTGTGCTCTTCATTTTCTGAAGAATCATAGCCGATATTTCCTGAGCTGTATAGAGCCTGTCGCCGATCCTGACCCGGACGGTGTTGTTATTACCGCCTTCAACCTGGTAGGATACCATTTTCTTTTCTCCGCTTACTTCATTGAAGTTCTTACCCATGAAGCGCTTGATCGAGGACACCGTATTTTTTGGATTGGTAATAGCCTGCCGTTTTGCAGGATCACCAACTTTACGTTCGCCTTTTCCATTGTCCAGGAAAGCAACAATTGAAGGCGTGGTTCTGCGACCTTCACTATTTGCGATCACCACAGGCTCGCTGCCTTCCATTACGGCTACGCAGGAGTTGGTGGTTCCTAAGTCTATTCCAATAATTTTTCCCATATGTCCAGTGTTTTTTGATTCTTAAAAGTAAAACCTCCTCTTCAATGGTTATGCCAAGGGTGATTTGGGACGCAAAAGTGACACAATGACAGAAAAAAACTCGCTTTGCCGGGGGCCCGGTGAACATAATGCGCGAATTCCATGAATCCTTGGCACAAAAAGAGGCGGCTGGTTATCCATCTCAAACCTCAGGTCAATGATCCGTAACGGACCTATTGCGACCAGGTGGTCGGGCTTCGGTCCCAACGGTGAGTCCTTAGTTTTTCAAGGAGCGATTTTTCAAGTTTGCGCCCGCTTGCTGCGATGTTCGCCTCCACGTTTCGGAGCTTTCGCATACCCGGGATAATGGTATGAACATCGTCGTTGCAAAGGATAAAACGCAATGCCATTTCGGGCATCGTCATTCCGGGAGGAATTAAAGTCTTTAACGCGTCTGCGCGGTCCACACTCGCGTTCAGGTTCTCAGGTACAAAATAGGTGGAACGCCAATCGTTTTTGGGGAAAGTGGTGTCCTTTGTCAGGGTTCCGGTCAACGTACCTTCATCAAATGGTACCCTTGCGATCACGCCGATATCCAGCTTGCGACAGACAGGGAAGAGGTCGTCTTCCGGCGCCTGGTCGAAGATGTTGTAAATAACCTGAACAGCGTCGATCAGCCCGGTTTCGAGAGCTTTTAAGACGTTGTTTGGCTCCCACCGGTTAACGCTGATCCCGAAGTGCTTAACCTTACCCTCTTTCTTGAGTTTTTCAATACCCTTTTTCCAGTCATCATGGTCAGTCCAGCTGTCATCCCAGACGTGGAATTGCTGAAGGTCGATGGAGTCGAGCCCGAGGTTCCTGAGGCTTTTTTCCGTGTACTCTATAATATGGCTGGCAGGATAACAGTCCTCCAGTTTATATTCGGGCCTGGCCGGCCATTTGAAATTTTTTGCCGGGACTTTAGTGGCGCAGTACAACCGTTTTCCCGGGTTCCGTTTCACCAATGCACCCAGTATCTGCTCGCTTTTACCTTCCGCATAGGCCCAGGCAGTATCGAAGAAGTTGCATCCCAGGTCCACCGAACGATCCAGTGATGTTTCAATTTCCTTTTGATCAGAGCCGGTCCAGCCGGCAAGGCCCCACATACCATATCCGATATCGCTCACATTCCAATTTGTGCGTCCAAACCTTCTGTATTCCATGTTTATTGAGATTGTTAGTCGATTAAAGTTATCAATGTCCCATCGATTTCCATATTCCGCTCCAACACTTTCTGGACTGTTCGCTCTGCGGAACCTGTCCGGCACATTATTCGGTTGAGAAGGCCCCATCGAAGACATTTTTTTTACCTTTGCGCGCGATTATTCAGGAACATGACGCTAGAACAGGAAATAGAGAAAAGGAGGACCTTTGGGATTATCAGTCACCCCGATGCGGGCAAAACCACGCTTACGGAGAAGCTTTTGCTGTTTGGCGGGGCTATTCAAAAGGCGGGAGCAGTAAAATCCAGCAAGATAAAGGATCATGCCCGGTCTGACTGGATGGAGATTGAAAAGCAAAGAGGTATTTCCGTTGCTACCTCGGTCATGGGATTCAACTACAGGGACGTAAAGATAAATTTACTGGATACACCTGGTCACCAGGATTTTGCGGAAGATACATATCGGACGCTGACCGCTGTCGACAGTGTTATTTTGGTGATTGACTGTGTAAAAGGAGTGGAGATACAGACAGAAAAACTGATGGAGGTTTGCCGCATGCGCAATACACCGGTGATCTGCTTTATCAATAAGCTTGACCGCGAAGGACGGGATCCATTCGAACTGCTGGATGAGATTGAAGAGAAATTAAATATTAAAGTACGTCCGTTGAGCTGGCCGATCAGCATGGGTAAAACGTTCAAGGGTGTGTACAATCTTTATGAAAAGAGCCTTCACCTTTTTACCGGTAGTAAAACGAAAGTGGAAGAAGGGATACAGATCACCGATATTCATGACGAAGCGATCGATAGTTATGTCGGCGATACAAACGCGAAACAGCTCCGTGCCGATGTGGAATTGATCGAGGGTGTATATCCCGATTTTGAAGTGGATAAATATCTCGCAGGTAAAGTGGCTCCTGTTTTTTTCGGAAGCGCGGTCAATAATTTCGGTGTAAAAGAATTGCTGGACACATTTATCCGCATCGCACCACCACCTATCCCACGCGAGACAACGCTAAGGATAGTGGAGCCTTCGGAAAGTAAATTCTCAGGATTTGTGTTTAAGATCCACGCGAACATGGATCCGAAGCACCGTAACAGAATAGCCTTTCTGCGTATTTGTTCCGGACAGTTTCAACGGGGGAATAACTACTACCATGTACGCCAGGAAAAAAGCATCCGTTTCTCCAATGCTACAGCTTTTATGGCTCAGGATCGTGAAACGGTAGATGAGGCGTGGCCGGGAGATATCGTCGGCATTTTCGATACCGGCAATTTGAAGATCGGGGATACGCTTACGGATGGAGAAAAAATGATGTATACCGGCATTCCGAGTTTTTCACCTGAAATTTTCAAAGAGGTGGTGAATATGGATGCCATGAAGACGAAGCAACTGGAAAAAGGATTGTTGCAACTTATGGAAGAAGGTGTGGCGCAGCTCTTCACTTATGAAATGGGTAAGCGTAAGGTCGTCGGTGTCGTGGGCGCACTACAATTCGAGGTTATTCAGTTCAGGCTCAAGAATGAGTATAGTGCGACCGTTCAGTTTGTTCCTCAAAATATCTACAAGGCTTGCTGGATCAGCAGCAGCGAGCCGAAAAAACTAGCAGAGTTTCTCGACTCCAAACAACGGCATATCGCCCGCGACAAAGACGACAAACTGGTATTCATGGCAGAATCGCGGGCCTGGCTACAAATGGTCCAGGATAATTTTCCTGATATTCATTTTCACTTTACCTCCGAGTTCAAGGACTAGTTCATTTATTCCGGAATTTCATACCGGTTCAGGGAGCTTGACCGACGCTGATGATCTTTTCGGCGCGTATGGGTATGCCATCAGTAGTGACGCCTTCTACGACCACACGATATTTTGTGGGCATGTCGGCCGCAAAAAATGTGATTTCCGTCGCGGTTTTTCCATTGAGTGACAGGGAAGGATTCCAATAAATAGTCGACCTGGTGTCCGGTACATGATCGAATTTTGAAGGCTTTGAGTAGTCGGGTGCGGTAAATTTTCGGGAGGTCGAAAAACCATGTGTGTTCAGGGGCTTCAACATACTCTTGTCGTAGGCGCCAACCCCCGTAGTTGTTTCCGGATTTTTCCTTCGTGTATGGATTGAGATGACGCCATTTCCGCCCCGTGCACCAAAGGCGGCATTACCTCCGAATTTGGAGATTTCGATGGCTTCTATTTCACCGGGGGTCAACATTTCTATTTGCGCCGCCGCCCCGCCAGGCATATCATTCACCGCATAATTGTCTATTAAAACCAATGGTTCCTGAATCTTCGCTCCGCCAAAACTCGAGGGACCACCAATCATGATCATTTTTCTGGGAAAGCCATTTTCCGAGATGATGAACACCCTGAGTCCGGGTATCCGCGTTTGAAGACTGCCTAGTATATCCGTTGAATTACGCGATCTGATCCAGTCTCCCGTAATCGTATAGTCTGCCATCAGGTTCGATTGCGATTTGTTTTCAATAGGAGACGCCTTAACGGTTACTTCTTCGAGAAGAAAAGTCTGGTCTGAAAAATCGGGTAATTGACGGGCAACCATTTTGTCGGTTTTATAAATTTCGAGTTGTAACGGTTTGGCTACACCGATTGCCGAAAGGACCTGCGCGGAGTCAAACCTCACCTCTCCGGGTTTTCCTTTTATCGTCTTGGCGATGTAGGAGAGTTTGGCGGAATCGTAAAGCAGCAGGTTCGGCATAAAAAGACGGCCGTCTTCTTCTGTCATAAAAACAAACTCCAGGTTCGCTTCTTCCTGAACGAGTGTGATAAGACCCTGTAACACTTTTCCTTTCTGAGGTACAAACACGCCGCTGATATCGAAACCATTCTGTATCATATACCGTGTCTTTGTGTCCAACGTATCGGGCACTGTAATTTGAGGGATCCGAAAAGCCGTAAGGATGTTGGGCTCATCAGGCACCGGCACGACTTGTGCCATATCGGTGACTGAAACCGAAATATTGGCCGCGGAACGTTGATCAAATTCGTTCTTCATGTCGACGGAAAGAGAAATTTTCTCCCGGAAATTGTATTGCTCTTTTTCGGAAGAAATTTTCACCTCCTCGGAGACCGGCGCTCTGGCTTCCGCGGCACGCCCCAATTCATCAGGGGCGAGGATTTTCAGGGGCCGCTTGAAAATCAGTTCGGGATCGAAATTCAACATCCAGCGGGTATAGGCCCGCAGGGTGTAGTTGCCTTTTTTTATTAACGCGGGGACGGGGATGCTTCCCGAAGCCATACCTTTGTTGATGACAAATCGATGGGTAGATACAGACTCACCATTTTCATTTGCCAGATCGATATATAACACATGACTTAAAGAGTCTTTCAGCAGGGGGCTGAAATAACTCATATAGGCTTTGAACCAGATTTCTTCGTTGGCATAATAGTAGGGGCGGTCGGTCTGGAGGTACGGTTTTTCCAGCAAATAGGTAAGGGAACTCAATGGTTTGCTTTCAACGGGGTTCTGATATTCTGCCACTCTTAGCTCCGGCCGGAAGTCGTTCGGAAGAATGTCTGCGATGCGCGACTCGAACATATTTCCGGAGATCGTCATACGAAGGGGATTCAATACAATGCCGTCTTTTGTCACAGTGAGAAAACCACCGGTTACCTCGATCCAGCTCACGGGATACGGGATATCCGAGTAAACTCTTGCTGGTGTTATTTTCCTTCTGGAATGTACCTCCAGCCTGGTGGGAAGTTTAACCTGATACGTACCCTCAATTCTGCCCGGGCTGACCTTGCCTGCAACGGAATAGTTGAAAATCGTCTTGTCTAAATTTGCGTTGAACTTTTCAGTGCGCACGATCCGGCCAAGGCCCGAGCGATCTTCATAAAGCCTGTACCCCTCCTGTTCGACACGCTGATTAACGATCGACCTGAACAAATGAGCTGCCGACCCCCAATAGTCCTCATTCCTTTTCTTGTGCCATTGGGCGGTAAGCACGGTGTCCATCGTTTCGAGTTCCCGAAACCGCACAAAGCCTGACAACATATAGTTGTCCTTGCTGACGGAAAAATTCTTGAGCTCGTAGGAGATTTTATACCCGAGACTCATGTTCTCGATCTCTAATACTTCACTGGCCCGCGCAATAAAAAATCCCTTCGAGGTTTCTTCAAAACTCAGGGACCACGGGTTTAGGATCTTGCAATGTTTGGCATCCGGTCCTTGGCCTAAGAATAATTTGTTGAATTTCTCCAGCTGTTTTTCCCATTGTGAGTCGATTTTCGCCCTGACCTGGACTTCCTTCAACGCAATAACGTTTAACCTGATGGTCAGGACAAGGGTGCTGCTATCGGTGAGGACCACATGCGATTGATGAGGCTGATGACCTACAAAGGAAGCTATCAGATCATATTCGCCCGGACGAAGGTTGCCGAGGATAAATTCTCCTTTTTCGTTTGAGTTTGTACCGATGGTGGAATAGTTGATGTAGACACTTGCGAAGGGAAGAGGCTGACTGGTTTGTCCATCCAGCACAATACCCCGGATGGTCGCGGACTGACACAGCACAAGCAACGGGGACAGTATCAGCAAGATTAAAAGCGCCAGAGATTTATACATAACTTATTGTTTCGCGATGAGATAATATATCCCGGCCTGAAGGCCGGAAGATAAATATATTAATTTCAATCGATTGTTTTGTTAATCCTTCCAGAAGCGGAGCAGATTGAATACGGACACGTTCATCGCGCCTGTATCCGGCGGAGCAGGTATCCGGCGAGGAACAACACCAGGCCGACCGATCCAAAGACCAGGTGAAAGAAATGAAACGTACGGATGAAAAGAATCTGCATGAGTATCCAGCCCGTAAGGATCACACCTTGTAACATTATCAGCAGTTCGTGCTTGTTCATCTTGAATAACAGGGCGGCCAGCGTGGCGATGCTGAGAAGTCCGTTCATTACAAAAAGAATGAGCCCGGGAATAAAATAGTTTTTAAAGGGTGCGTGTTCAAGCCATGTGGGTGAAAGCTCCAGGCTGCTTCCATCCGTATGAGCCATGAGGTTCCATCCTCCAAACAACGCCCCCACGCCGTTGAACAGTAATAACAGACCAGCCAATACTCTCAATATATTTCTGGTGTTGGTGATCGTCGAAGTCATTGGGGAGCTAATTTGTGATGTCAGGTTTACGGTGCGCAGGTGATAATAAGTAATTAATAATTCACGACGAGGAGTCGGTTGATTTCAATCCCGGGGATTGTATTCTACTCCGGTCGTTTGAAAAGTACCGTAGCAGAAATCACCCTCCGGGTAATGGTAGATCGTCTCGGCACTTCCGGCGACAGTGTAATCGCCAAACGCCTTGTAATCTTTCAGAGGAGTAGACCATCGTAACTTTATCATTCCAGCCCCGGAATATGCATACCGGTCATCGGAGATGAAATTAACCAATTCGCCCCTTGTATTGAAATAAAGTGCCGCGGAAATAGCGATGCCGTTATTTTCAAATATGGCTTGCGCTTTTTCATTGTCGCTTTCAAGCCATCTGATTCTTCGGTCAATCAGTGTGGCCGGGGCGAGGCAGCACATGTCATTGAAAAAAGTAACGGTTTCCGCGATATTCATTTCCTTGCCGGACTGGTATTGGACCCTGAACAAGGAAAGCAGGCGAATATCCATAACGGCGATCCCGTTCTTGAATGAATGAAAGCCTGATACGGGTAAGTGTTTCATCGTGGCTTTCATAAAAAACATACGAGTAGAGGCCTCCATAAAATTGTATTGCTCTGACCGGAATGGCATCCACGGCGACTGTTCATTTTTACGGATCCGACCATTAAATTCTGTTTTGAAGCATTTAACTTTCGGTTTACCAACCGCTCCCGAGAGACGGATATAACGCTTGACGGGTTCGGGCAGTTGTTGCAGGTCCGCTTCGGTTAATATAGAACCGGGGACCGGTAGAACTCCGGCTAGTCCATTCTTTACCTCCCGGCGATACCTGTTGCTGAAACGGGACGACGCAATTGTCGCTATCGCTACCAGGAGAATTACGATGTTGACCGCTGTTCCGGCTTTGGCAGTCTGCCAGTTTGTAAATACCAGGTATTGCGACAGCAACACGCTTGCAGTGGCGAATACCCACCAGAAATCTTTTCTGAGTTGAAGAAACAATGCTGTAAGGATAAACATCACCGCCACCGCAAACCAGGCTGCCCCCATTGTTACGGATATGCGTTGGTCCAGCCAGGAAACAGCGGGGAAGTTAAACGCCTTTAAAAAACCGGCGAGGTGAATCAAACCGTGAAGCGCGATCACAAGGGCAAGGGCGGCTCTCACGATTTCTGTTTTTTTGATTCGATGAATACGAGAGTCATAATTGTGATCATTAACATGTTCCAGGCGAAATACGCGATCAGACCAAAGGTTGTAAGCAACCATTTGACGTCAATGATGGTACCTGCGGCACTAAGCAGGCTGACAATACCATTGACTATGAGCAGCAGACGGATAATGTTGTTCCTGTTTTTATAGAATCCCGCCATCAGCCAGGTTGCAATACCTAGCACAGCATAACCCCACATTTCATTCGCCCAGCAAAAGGATAACGGGTTAGACATAGAAAAAGTAAAGATAGCCGAATCGTGTTCCGGTTTGTAATTCAGCGCAAGATGCCTGACAAAGGTAATCTGGCTGATGTAGTTGAAGGAGATCAGCGCGCAAAATACGATTGTCCAACCGAGTGCCACGAGCAAATGAAATTTTACCATTTGATCACCTTCGTTGTATCGGAGGTAATGTCCGGCGGAAAGCATCAGCATTCCTCCGATAAGCAAAAACCCGAAATAGAACGGTATATCCTGAATGGCACTGTAATTTTCGGCAAATGTCGCGGGCGAAGTCCAGGGAGGTTGCGGACTCATATACTGAACAACGAGGAATGCAACCGGCCCGGATAATACATAACCAATCAGGGCCACCAAAGCGCCAAGAGAGATAAGGTGACTGTAGGTGGATTTCATTAAGACAAAGTCCGCAATCGGGAGTGCCGTCTGCATGACAATCGTCAAATCCCTGATTGATTTTGGTCAGGTGTAACTGTTTGCGTTGGTTTGTCGGCGAGTGCCGTCTGATTTTCACCTGGCGGGAACGAGCTGATATATCCTTCCGGGATTATAAGATAATACATAAAGATTCTTCTTGCTGTCCTCTCCGAATGAGGGAAGGCCTCCGGAGATTTTTGCAATTTTTTCATTTTTTACAGCCGTTCCGCCGCGGTGTGTTAAGGCCCAGATGTTACCCGTTACAAAATCTCCGTATATGTATTTGCCTGCGAGGGAAGGAAGATCTTTATCACGGCAGACATAACCGCCGGTAACCGATTGTCCGGTATCCGGTCCCTGGACATAACTCCAAATGGGCGGAAGGAGACCTTCTGTTTCACATGTGGCCTTCCGATAGCACTCACCTGCTTCCATGACTCTCCACCCGTAGTTGCCCCCTTTTTCGATGACATCGATTTCCTCCAGCTTGTTTTGCCCGACATCTCCGGCCCATAGCTGTCCCGTATGTCGGTCGAAATTGAACCGCCAGGGATTACGCATACCGTAAGCGTAGATCTCCTCGCGATAGCCCTGGGAATTCGCCGCATAGGGATTATCTGACGGAATACCGTATTTACGCGTACCAGATGTTTTGTCGACATCGATGCGCAGGATTTTGCCCAGCCATTCCTTCCTGTCCTGCGCCCGGTTGTTTGGGTCGCCCCAGCTTCCGCCGTCGCCTGTACCGATATATAAGAAACCATCGTTTCCAAACGCGATCTTCCCGCCATTATGATTGTCGTATGGCTGATCAAAACGAAGGATCAGGGTTTCGCTTTTTGGGTCGACAACAGAAGGGTTTGCACCGCTGATTCGGAAACCGGCTATCACCGTCTCGAGCGGATTGCGTCTCGTGTAGTTCACGTAGAAGAGACCATTGGTTTTGAACTGTGGATGAAAGGCCAGGCCAAGTAGTCCCATTTCGCCACCACTGGAAACCTGCTTTTCAATGTCCAGAAAAATCGTTGCTTCTTTTGTGCCGGGTTTGTTTTGGAAAACCTTGATAACACCTTTTTGTTCGATCACAAATATCCGGTCCGTATCGTCATCGGGGCTTGTGAGTTCTACCGGCATATCGAACTCGAGGCCGGGGAACGCGTCCTTCAGTGTATACTCCTCCGGTGGAATAGTATTGGAATCCGGCGAGGTAAATCCGACAATGATTAAAAGTGACAGGAAAAAAGCAGGAATGTTCAGATTATTCATTAGCATACCGCAACGGCATTTAGTCATTTCAATTCCTTTTCAATAAGCCCGACAATTTTCCTTACGGTATCGCGGTGTCCGTTAAACATATTTTCTTTCGTGAACACCTCCATTTCGATATCCACGTCCACACCTCTCGCTTCGAAGTCCTTTCCCTCCGATGTGAGGTATTTTTCGTTGCTGACGGTCAGGTGATATTGCCCGATGGATTTGTTCAGCATGCTGGATAGGATTCCGAGTGTGCGGGTACCAACGGTTGTTACGTTTGGAAGCGCCTGCATCTGCAGGGTGAAGCTCTCTGCCGCGCTCCGGCTGATATCAGTCGTTAGTAAATAAACCGGTTTTGTGAAGTTATATTTTGCGGCTGGCATCACAGTAAATGTAGTTCCCCTGTGAAGGCGGCCTTCCTGAAATTTATACGCCGTATAGGCGTGACGGGGTTTGTCTGTAAAGTAGCCGGCGATGGTTAGTCCGGCTGCGTCAAATCCGCCGAAATTGAAGCTCACGTCAACGATGATCGCTTTTTTATGCTGAAAAGATTCCATGATCTTCGCCATATAAAAGTCCAGGGTATCGACATGCTGTTTCCGGGATAAATCGTTGGATGCAAAACGGGCCATGGAATGTATATGGATGTAGCCGATCTCCGAAGTGATATCGCCGTATTCGATTTTTCCGTTTGCTACCTTATAACCTTTCCGCCGCAGGATGTCGTTCGTGATGTTCTGGTAATTCAGATAGAAAAACTCATTGATATAGTATTCGAAGCTTTTGATACTATCCTGTTCGTAAAATGATTCTTTTAACATCCTTGAGCTGGGCTCGCCACGGTATTGTCTCGATTCGCCGTCCTCTGAAATAATACGGGTATGCTGATCTTGCGTGAGGGTGACGATGCGGCCCATGACATCGAAGAGGTCGTGCGTAGTGGACGCGGGTGTTATGGTCGGCCTGTAATCAAGGTAGATCCTGTTCCAGTCGACATTCCTTTCCCTGGAGGCGGCATAATTTTCGCGAAGGGTGAGCCAGAAAAGATTGAAAAGAAATTCAGGATCTTTCTCTTGTTGCGCCGTCAGCGGGCCGCAATTTTGCGGAAGTTCGGGTATCCGATAATATTTATTTTCCGTTTGCAGCTGCCTGGTCCTCGCACCAAAATCCTGAAGAAAAACAGATAATGAATCGTTGGTCTTGTTTACCGATACCTGCGCTGAACTGTTCAGCAGTTCCGTCATGTATTCATTGCGCTCCGGGTAACAATGCTGGCTGGTGGTGCTGTAGAGTGTGACCTGATCTTCAGTAACCTGAAGCAGGTAGCTGTTACCGACAGATTTCCATGTGCCCATGAGGGGCTCACGAATGCAGGACGTTGACTCATCCTTGACTGAAGTGAGGTATAGGTTTTGCGCCACACCGGTACCAAACAGGGCAGAAAACATAAATAACAAAACCAGCGTGTATATCCTCATCCTGACTGAATTGAATAACCGTGTAAGAAGATGTAATCGGAATGGTAATTTGTGTCGACCGATGTATACACTATAAAGATACCCATTCCGGAAATAAAGCGGATTACCACCTGGTAAATTTTATTTTAACCTGAAGCGGAGAACGGAAAGAAGGGATTTTTAGTCCGTAGAGTATTGAAAAAATATCCGATTAATTGTATTTTAGGTTTGTTATGATTTGAATTCCAGGCGGCGCCCTTGTCTTTGTTCCGCCCCGTTTTGTACTACGTATTACCGTTAACTGAATTTTTATGCTTACCAACCTCTCTCCCCGAATTTTTGCTGATGCATCCGGCGTTGCCGTTGACTATTTATTTCACATGGTATGTTCATTTCTTCCCGCTTGTGTGCTGATCCTGATGCTTTATATTTTTTACAAGAAGGGGAAGGGACGATGATCTGGTTTGCTTAATAGAATACTCCGGCATTATTCCATAAATGCGACACCTGTCTTTTTTGAGATCCATAATAAGTCATCCACGACTGCCTGCACAAGTGGAATACCGGAATGAATCCTGACTGACTCCGCTTCCCGTTCGGGATCGCCCGGAATCAATACAGCTTCATATCCGGGGGCAGGCTTTGTTTTTCTGAATACTTCAATCCAGCGATCTATCCGTTTTTTAAAAACGTCCGCATCTTCAAAACCGTCGATCTCCATTGCGCCGAAGAAATGACCGATACCTTTGCCGACACTTTCTTTTGGTGTCTCTTCGAATAATGCGAATGGCGGAGCGAAAGGGCCCCAGTTGGCACCACTCAGGACACAGGTGAGAATATCGACCATAGCGGAAAGCGCATAACCCTTATGTCCACCCTGCTCACGTGTCGAGCCCAGTGGTAACAGTCCGCCTGCATAGACGTCGTCGGGATCAGTTGTCGGTCTTCCCGTACCGTCTATCATCCAGCCCTCCGGTACCTTTTTACCCTGGCGTTTAGCCTGTTCGATCTTGCCAAAGGCGACGACGCTTGTTGCAAGGTCTATGACGATCGGCGGGTTTTTATACCCGGGAAAGGCAATGGAAATCGGATTGGTTCCCAGCATCCTTTCCGCCCCCCACAACGGGATCACGATCTTTGAAGAGTTTGTCATCGACCATCCGATCATGTCACGCTCAAGAGCCTGCAACGAATAGTAGGACGCAATACCGTAATGATTCGTATTACAAACCGTTACCCAACCTGAACCAAATTCGGCCGCTTTGTCCATCGCGATCTGGTTTGCCTTCGGTCCAACCACCAATCCTAAACCGCCATCACCATCTACTGTGGCAATACTCTTTTTTTCCCGCACGATCCTGATGTCAGGATTTGGATTGATCCTGCCTATGGAGAACATGTCTACATAGCTTCTCAACCGCGCTACGCCGTGCGAATCGATGCCGCGAAGATCGGCTCTGGACAAAACATCGGCGGCTTGCCACGCATCCGCTTCTCCCAATTGAAAGTGCAAAAATACCCGGGCAGTAAATTCTTTCAGGTAGGCGGCAGGGTAGGTGGTGTACTTGGGTGGTTTCATCATATTGTACTCATTCTGGCTTGCTGTGATCTTCGGAATGTGAAAAGGGACAGCTAACTTGCCGCCTTTAGCAATATACTTTTTTAAAGCCCAGACTACATTGCATGCAACACCCCTTCAGCGTAATTTTTGAAGATAATCATTTGATTGTTGTTAATAAGTCGCCTGGTGTTCTTGTGCAGGGAGATGTTACCGGTGATATTCCGTTGGCGGAACTTGTAAAAGAATACATCAAGGAGAAATACAAAAAGCCGGGCGATGTTTTTCTGGGCGTGGTACACCGCCTGGACAGACCGGTAAGCGGGGTGGTTGTGCTCGCGCGTACATCCAAGGCGCTGGAGCGGATGAATGAACTGTTCCGGGAAAGGGAAACGATCAAGACGTATTGGGCTGTTGTAAAAAACAAACCACCGCAGCCCGAAGGGGTATTGATTCACTGGTTAATGAAAGATGAGAAGAAGAACAAGACAACCGCTTTCAAAAAAGAGACAGTAGGTGCGTTCCGATCCGAATTAAGTTATCGCGTGATCGGTTCCGCCGCGGGCCATTGGCTGTTGCAGGTGAACCCTGTTACCGGGAGATCACACCAGATCAGGGCGCAACTGGCCAGCATGGGCTGTGTGATCAGAGGTGACGTAAAGTATGGCGACGATCAGCCCAATGAGGATGGCAGTATCTATCTCCACGCACGCCGGCTTTCTTTTATTCATCCTGTAAAAAAAGAGCCGGTGACGTTTGAAGCTCCTGTGCCTGGTATGGCGATGTGGAAATATTTCGCAAAATTTGATGAAACCTGAGATACTATGACCAATGCTTCCTGGATGGAAAAACTCAAGCAGCGCTGGAAACTGGGAAGCACCTTCCAGGTGATTGTTGTACTATTGGTTTTTGCCTGCACCGGATTTACCATTCTGTTTATTAAAAAACCCATTCTTCACTTCCTGGCGGGAGCACAGGGCGACAGCACAATAGCCTCCGTGCTTTACTACCTGCTTATTCTGCCGCTTTACAATGTGATATTGTTGGCTTATGGATTTTTGTTCGGTCAATTCAGTTTTTTTTGGGAATTCGAAAAGAAATTCTTTAACCGGATTTTCGGAAGACCCAAAAAATAAACCGATATGAAAGGACAATTTTTTATCGCTGGTGCAGTTCTGCTGGCCACCGCATGCTCATCACCCAAATACACCTATAAGTTTGACACCTTTGATTATAACAGCGCCAAGAAAAAAACGGGACAGCATCTCGCCGGCGCAGACCTTTCCGGGGAGATCAGCCCCCTCGCTGTTGTGACGGAAGATCTTTCGGCCGATGTGTCTCATCCCATTCCCATGACCTCCCCGTTGAAGGAAGAGGCGGGGCGGTATAAGACCATGACTCGTGAAGAACGCAGGGGTTTCAGGAAAGAAGTCAAGAAGGAGATTAAACACTATGCAAAAGAGATCCGTGCCGGTAATTCAGTCGAAAGTATCGCGGCGACGAAGGAACTGGATGATGAGTTGAAGCTCGCGATTGTTTTCGGGGCTATCGGAATCACGCTGACCGTGCTGGGCGGTATTAACACCATCTTTTGGGTACTCGGTGTCGTCGGCCTTGCGGTCGGGCTTGTGTTCTTTATCAGGTGGATATCGCAACAGTGAGAGAAGAGAACGCTGCCGGTAATAAGCTGAAACAAATAAAAAAACCCTGAGATCACCAGGGTTTTTTATTGTGCTCTCTATGAGAGAATGATCAGGCTGTAACACCAGTGGCCAGCAGGATCACTTTATTCTTTAATACTTCCACTACACCCCCCGTTATTCCAAGGTTTTTTGTTCCTTCCTTCACTTTGAATTCCACTATTCCCTCTTTCAGCAAGCTGATCAGCGGTGCGTGGTGATCCATAACCTGGAAAGAACCATCGGCGCCCGGGAACGTAGCGATCGTCACTTCTCCCTCAAAATACTTTTTCTCCGGCGTTAATATCTCAAGATGCATGGGTGTACGGGTTCGAATGTTAATTATCCTCTTGCTTCAGCCATCATTTTTTCACCTTTTTCGATAGCTTGTTCAATACCTCCTACGAGGTTGAATGCCATCTCGGGAAGATGATCGTATTCTCCGTCCATGATCGCGTTAAAGCCTTTGATCGTATCCTTGATATCAACGAGGACGCCTTTGAGACCGGTGAAGGCTTCGGCCACGTGGAATGGCTGGGACAGGAAACGTTGCACGCGTCTGGCACGGTAAACTACCTGCTTGTCTTCATCGGATAATTCGTCCATACCCAGGATGGCGATGATATCCTGAAGTTCCTTATAGCGCTGCAATATGCTCTTCACACGCTGCGCGCAATTGTAATGTTCTTCACCGACAATTTCGGGGCGCAGGATACGTGACGTTGAATCCAGGGGATCCACAGCGGGATAAATACCCAATTCGGAGATCTTACGGGATAACACAGTGGTTGCGTCCAAGTGAGCGAAGGTGGTTGCCGGCGCCGGGTCAGTCAAATCGTCGGCAGGTACATATACCGCCTGTACCGATGTGATCGAACCGTTCTTAGTGGATGTGATCCGCTCCTGCATCGCGCCCATTTCAGTTGCAAGCGTCGGTTGATAACCCACGGCAGATGGCATACGTCCAAGAAGGGCAGATACTTCGGAACCTGCCTGGGTAAAACGGAAGATGTTGTCGACAAAGAAAAGAATATCGCGGCCTTTGCCTGTTCCATCACCATCGCGGAAATATTCGGCTACGGTAAGTCCCGAGAGAGCTACACGGGCACGCGCTCCGGGAGGTTCATTCATCTGGCCAAACACAAAGGTCGCCTTGGAATCCTTTAATTTTTCTTCATCCACTTTGGAAAGGTCCCATCCACCAGCGTGGAGCGACTTCATGAATTCTTCGCCGTAATTAACAATACCGGCTTCGATCATTTCCCGGAGAAGGTCATTCCCTTCACGAGTTCTTTCACCTACGCCCGCGAATACAGAAAGACCCGAGTATGCTTTGGCGATGTTGTTGATCAATTCCTGGATCAATACGGTTTTGCCCACACCGGCACCACCGAATAATCCGATCTTACCACCTTTTGCGTACGGTTCGATCAGGTCAATTACTTTTATACCGGTAAACAATACCTCTGTAGAAGTTGACAGATCTTCAAACAATGGCGCCTGACGGTGAATGGGCAGTGTTGACGTACCCTTTGGCTGTTTGAGACCATCAATGGCGTCTCCGACCACATTAAACAGACGTCCTTTGATGTCCTCACCGACAGTCATTTGAATAGGGGAGCCGGTATCGGTCACTTTCATGCCCCGAACCAGGCCTTCCGTACCTTCCATAGAGATGGTGCGAACCCGGTCTTCACCCAGGTGTTGCTGGCACTCCAACACGACTTTTGTGCCATCACCTTTTGTAACTATAAGAGAATCAAGGATGTTGGGGAGTTTTGCCCCTTCGCCATCGAAGGCAACGTCTACTACAGGACCAATTACCTGTGTGATCTTACCAATATTTGCCATTGTTATGTGGTTTTTGAAAAATTAAGGTCTGGAAATTCGAGCGCAAAAGTAGCCGTTTAAGTACGAAGTACAAAGGGCTGACCGCGAATTATTGGCTGTGTTTTGCGTGTAAAAAGAACCTCGTGCGTGCGTCGCACGGAGGCCCGGAACGGGGGTTTCCCTATGCGGCATTCAGCACGATGCGGAAGGTGGTGCCCAGGTTCTCTTCAGAGGATTTTACGAAGATTTTTCCGTCGTGGTATGTTTCGATAATTCGTTTGGCCAGCGTGAGGCCCAGACCCCAGCCCCTTTTTTTGGTAGTAAAACCCGGCCGGAAGACGTGGTCGATCTTGGAACGCGGAATGCCTTTGCCTGTGTCTGAAATGTCTATAAAAACCTTGCCTTCATTACCCCTAAGAATTTTGATCGCTATCGTCCCCGTGTTTCCCATGGCGTCAACGGCATTCTTGGAGAGGTTTTCGATCACCCATTCAAAAAGAGGCGCATGTACATTGGCAAAAATATTTTCCGAAAGGGTGAAGACCTCCATTTTGACCCGGGAGGATACGCGGGGTCTGAGATAGGTTACAACGTTGTTGATGAGTGACACGACATTTTCTTTTTTCAGCGCCGGGATCGATCCGATACTGGAAAAGCGTTCCGTTACAACCCGGAGTTTCTGGATATCTTTCTCCAGTTCTTCCACCATCCCCTTTTGTTTCATGTCCGGGTCGTCGCGGATCACTTCAACCCATGCCATAAGTGAAGATAACGGCGTTCCCAGCTGATGCGCAGTTTCCTTAGCCAGTCCGACCCATACCCGGTTTTGTTCCGCGGCTTTCGAATAATTAAAAGCCAGGTAGGCGATAAAACCAAAGATGGCGATAACGGAAAGCTGAATGTAGGGATAGGCAATAAGCTGCCTGAGCAGAAAAGAGTTCTTGTAGTAAATGAACTGCGTACCGAAAACTTCTCCCGTTTGAGGGTCGCGCAACGTTACCTTGATTGGTTCATAGGCCTGGGCCATCAATTTCATTTCGCCTCGCAGGAAGATATTTTTTCTTTCTTCCGTCCACGATTCAACCAGATCCACATTCCGGAAGGACAACACCCGGCTGCTATCGCCTACCTGTATAATGGGGATGGAATTATTCTGAAACAGGATTTCCTGGGCGATGAAATTCACGTCGCCAAAGGTGTCATCGCCGTTGGCCGTATACTCAATTGCTTTTGCGTACAGTTGAACCTGCTGTCGTTCGCGTTCTTTCAATTGATCGACGAGGACGTTCGTGTAGTATATCGAACCGATGCTGATGAGAATGGAAGCGACAAGGACCACCCATTTTAGGTTGGAATTGTTTTGATAAAAATCCAGCGACGGGATCGTTCCTTTTTTGCTCATTACGGATTGAAAGATAAATAAAAAACCGGATGACACCCGGTTCTTCATTTCACCATGTACAGGATCGGTTTTTAGCTACACTCAGCCCTTCATCATAAACCATTTCGCCATAACCTTGTAGTTGATCTTTGTTCCGTGCATCAAAATACCTACGCGGTAGATCCTTGCCGCGACCCATGTTGTAAACATAAACCCGCCGACCAGCAACACCATCGATAACGCAAGCTGCCAGGTGGGCACTCCAAAAGCGATTCTTCCCATCATGGCAATAGGTGATGTAAACGGAATGATTGAAAGCCAGACACTGATCGGTCCATGAGGGTCATCGAGTATAAAGGTAAAGAGGCCAAAGTAGGCGATCAGCATCGGGATAGTTATGGGGAACATAAACTGTTGTGCTTCTGCGGGACTATCGACTGCGGACCCCACGGCAGCGAACAGTGCGCCGTAAAGGAGATATCCTCCCAGGAAGTAGAACAGGAAATTGAAGATCATATAGCCGAACGGAATTTGAGAAATGATCCTCAGGAACTCCATGGAACCCTGGCTCTGCATGGCTGCATTCTGCTGGCTCATTTCATTCATCATTTGTTGTTGCGGCATCTCCAGGCCGAACAAAGCCAGTACGACGGAAGAAAGCGTAGTAATCAACAGGATCCAGATCAGGAATTGAAGCAACCCCACGGATGCGAGCCCTACGATCTTGCCCATCATCAATTGAAATGGCTTCACGGAAGAAACAATCACCTCCACCACTTTGCTGGTCTTTTCTTCGATGATACCTTGCATGATTTGCGCGCCGTAGATGAAGATGAACATGTACATCAAAATTCCGCATGCCATTCCGACTCCGAAAAGAACTTTCGAATCGGAAGTTTTTTCCTGACCCCCGTCGGAGAGGTTTACATTTTGTACCGAGACGTTTGTTTTCAGGCTATCGAGTACTTGTTGCTCGATGTTGAATTTTTGCATTTTCAGTTCCCTGATGCGATTTTCCAGCATGTTCTCGATATCTCCTATTTCGTTTGGACTCGGATTGACTTTCGTATAAAGTGCAATTCCCGACGGATTGGATAGTTCCAGCTTAGGAACATATAATAAGCCGTAATCTTCGCTCTCCTGAAATACCTTTTTGGCATCGTTCAGATTCCCTTCGAATCGTTTGAAAACGAACTTGGTGGTATCCGGGCTGAAGTATCCGCTTTCATCGATGTAGTAGATCGTTTCACGGGTTGCATTTTTCTTTTGTTCGATCGCTACATAGACAAGAACAGCCATTATTGCCGGAAAGATCAGTGGCAAAAGAATGGTGGCGATGAGGAATGATTTCTTCTGAACGCGATTCAGGAACTCACGCTGAATAATTAGCAGAATTTTATTCATTGCTTCCTCCTTTCACTAGGCTTATAAAGATCTCGCTCATGGTTGGTATTTTTTCGATAAAACTATGGACTTCCGTAATCTCGGTCAGATCGCGGATTAACTGGTTTGGGGAGTAGCTGCTTTCAAGTACTTTAACGACCGAACGGTAATAAGTATCCTCAACTTCGTGTTGTTCGATTAATTCATATTTAGGCGAGGAAAGCGTGAGCTTTCCTTTGTGCTCTACCCAATACGTGTTCGTGCGATAGTTTTGTTTGACTTGCTTCTTCGATCCTTCCAGGATCTTTTTCGACCTGTCGATCAGGGCGATATGATCGCAAAGGTCTTCAACGGTTTCCATACGGTGCGTTGAAAAGATGATGGTACATCCTTTTTCTTTCAGCTCGAGAATCTCCCGGGTAATCAGTTGCGCGTTCACAGGATCAAATCCGGAAAACGGTTCATCGAGAATGATCAGCCTGGGTTCATGCATCACTGTGCTGATAAACTGCACCTTCTGCGCCATACCTTTGCTGAGGTCTTCGACTTTTTTGTTCCACCAGTCCGTGACCTCGAATTTTTTTATCCAGGCTTTACTTTTTTCGGTGGCAGCTTTGCGGCTCAGTCCTTTTAACTGCGCCAGGTACACCAGTTGCTCACCGACCTTGAGCTTTTTGTAAAGACCACGTTCCTCAGGCAAATAACCGATGGTTCCGATGTGTTTTTCCTGCAGAGGCTCTCCGAACAGGGAGATCGTGCCGCTATCGGAATTGATGATCTGGTTAATGATACGGATGAATGTTGTTTTCCCCGCGCCGTTTGGGCCTAACAAACCAAAGATGGTTTGCTGGGGAATAGTAAGGCTCACATTATCGAGCGCCAGGTGATTTGTATAGCGCTTTGTTACGTTCTGCGCTTGAAGTGCTTCCACAGGCTTTGGGATTAGACACGCTATTAGTGTCAAAAGCCTTGAAAAAATTACAGGGAACGAAAATGATCTTGTAAAACTTTATTTAAAAACGATGTTTCCCATGGATACATCGAGATCAAATACCAGGGAGTTCTTCGCTCCTTTTGAGTAGGCCGCGTTTGCGAATGTATTGTCACCAATTTTTTTAAGCGTGGACGGGACCTTTACGCTGCAAAGCCACGAGTCCTGTATTTTGACCAGAACCGGAGTTTCGTCGTTTGGCAGTAAAATGGTGAGGTTACCGGCACCGACGCTTCCTTTGATCTTGTTCCCCACCAGGGGCTTATTGCTGAAATCAAGGGTCATGTTGCCAAATCCGACGTCAGCCATAACGACGTGCGTGCGGGATAGATTGATGTTTTTGACGTTGACAGATCCGAGGTCAACCTTTACAAAAAAGGTGTCCATATCGATCTGGTTTTCCAATGCCGAGAAATAACCGACATTCACATCCGCGCTTCCCGTATTGATCTTCAGCTTTTTTACCGCAAGGCCGGACAGATCGATGTTGGCATTTCCAACCCCGTAGTTGAGTTCCAGGTAGTAGGGCTTGGCATCAGTAAGGTACATCTTCCAGAGTTTTTCGCTGGCTGGTTTTTCCGATGGGCCGAAAAACCGCGTGGAAATGGTTTGACTTAAGCCTTCGGCCTGTACTTCTTCCAGGTTTAACAGAACTTCGCACGTTTTCCCCTTCACTTCCTTCCGGAAATTGTGGGCGTACGCTGCTTCCGTCTGATTACTGAAAACATTCAGTATCTCCGGATTCTGACTGGGTTTTACGAAACAATTACCGCTATTGGCTTTTACATATAACCGGATATTTTCGCACGCAGGACTATCTTCTACAGTAAACTGTTTCTTAATCTGTCCAAATGCCAAACCCACCATTGCAATTCCGCACCCCGTTAACCAAATCTTTCTCTGCATGACGAATATTTACGGTCTAAGCTTAAGGGAGGTTTCGATTGTGTAAGTTATACACCGAAATAGTAAAAAAACCCCGCTTAATCTGAGTTAAACGGGGTCTGGCCTAAATAGTTTGCAGTTTTTTTTAGTTGAAAAACTCCTTCATCCTTTCAAAAAAACCCTTCTCGTTGGCGTCAGGGTGAGGTTCGAAGTTGGGAGAATGCCTCAGACTCTCCAATTTGGCTTTTTCTTCCGCGGTAAGTTTTTTGGGTGTCCAAACGTTGACGTAGATCAGCTGGTCGCCAACCTCGTAGCCATTCACATCTTTGAGGCCTTTACCTCTTAGCCGAAGGATTTTCCCGCTTTGCGTGCCGGGTTCGATCTTGATTTTCACTTTACCGCCGACGGAAGGTACTTCGATCGCGGTTCCGATCGCCGCATCGATAAAGCTTATATACAGGTCATATACGAGATTGTTGCCATCCCTCTTCAGGAATTTATCCTCCTGTTCTTCGATCAGGATCAGCAGATCTCCGGCGATTCCACCTCCGGGAGCTTCATTTCCCTTCCCTGACATGGACAATTGCATGCCATCAGCCACGCCTGCAGGGATTTTCACGCTGATTATTTCTTCCTTTGACACGAGACCGGAGCTATCTACACCACTCGGCCTTTTTTCAATGATCTGGCCGGATCCGTCGCAGGTGGGGCAGGTACTGGCGGAAACCATCTGTCCGAGCATCGTATTCACTACTTTTCTCACCTGCCCGGAGCCCTGACAGGTGGTGCAGGTCTTGAAAGTGACACCTTCCGCCCGCATCAGGCGGTTCACCTTTATTTTTTTCTCTACGCCGTTCGCTACTTCATCTAGCGATAGCTTCAGCTTGATACGAAGGTTCGAGCCTTTACGCTGGCGTTTTCCACCACGGCCGGATCCTCCTCCGAAAAAGCTCTCAAACGGGCTACCGCCACCACCGCCGAAAATATCCCCAAACTGGCTGAAGATATCGTCCATATTCATTTCATGACCACCGTAGTTACCGTTGCCACCAGACCTTGCGTGGCCAAAACGGTCGTATTTAGCCCGCTTGTCAGCATCGCTCAGTATTTCATACGCTTCGGCAGCCTCTTTGAATTTTTCTTCGGCCTCTTTGTTGTCGGGGTTTTTGTCGGGGTGAAATTGAATAGCCACCTTCCTGTAGGCCTTCTTAATCTCTTCGGGAGTTGCCGTTTTGCTTACGCCCAGTATTTCGTAATAGTCTCTTTTTGTTGACATGAATGAATGTTGGTTTGAAAGTTTGTTGAAGTCATCGCCTGTTAAAGGCTTCCAACAACAACTTTTGCATGGCGTATTAACTTATCATTTAGCAGATATCCTTTTTCCACCACATCGACTACTTTGCCTTTGAGCGATCCGTCTTCAACGGGTATCTGGGTGATGGCTTCATGGAGGTCAGCATTGAAATCCGACCCGGGTTTTATTTCCATAGCCTTTACGCCCGCCTGATCCAGGGTTTTTCTGAATTTATTATAGATAAGAAAAAATCCTTCAAGCTCTTTGTCGTTCTTGTCTTTAAAAGATTTTTCGGCGCGCTCGAAGTCGTCTGCGACCGGGAGCAGGGTTTTTACCAATTGTTCGTTGGCAGACTGGATCATCTCAAGCTTTTCCTTTGCCGTTCTGCGCCTGAAGTTCTCAAACTCTGAGTACAACCTGATAAATTTCTCCTTTTGCTCCGCGAGCTCGCCCTGAATTTTGGTTAATTCATTCATTCCATTGACTTCGTCCGTATTCACACTTTCCTGGGAAGCTGCCACATTTTCCGTTGCTTCACTGTTCTCGGAAACCATTTCTTCGTTTTGATTCATTTTTATTGTTTTTAGCCGGCCCTGAAGACACGGGGATTGAACAAGGGGCAAATGTCAACAATTTTGCCAAAGGTTCCGTAATGCCAAACTGACATTAGAGCAGCATAGACTTTGGTGCCCATGATGGCAGGAAATACGGTCCGGTCGTGGTTTTAGTGCAGGTTTTTCCAGATCAGATCTTTCAATTCCATGATACCCTGATTGGTCAGAGAGGAGATAAACAAGCCTGGCAGATCTTCCGGAAGTTCTTTTTTTATTTCGTTCTTCAATTCGTCATCCAGCATGTCAGATTTGGAGATTGCCAATATTCTTTTCTTGTCCAGCAGCTCCGGGTTGTATTGGTGCAGCTCATGGAGGAGGATCTCGTACTCCTTCTTAATATCCGGCGAGTCGGCTGGTATCAAAAATAACAGGAGGGAGTTTCGTTCGATGTGCCTGAGAAAACGGATACCCAATCCTTTTCCTTCGGCGGCACCTTCGATAATGCCGGGAATATCGGCCATTACAAATGAACGGTCGTCGCGGTAGCTTACAACACCCAGGTTAGGCGTTAGTGTCGTAAAGGGATAGTCGCCAATTTTTGGCTTCGCGGCGGAAACGACGGAAAGCAGTGTGGATTTGCCGGCATTCGGAAAGCCAACGAGGCCAACATCCGCCAGCAACTTTAGTTCGAGCACAATCCATTCCTCTTTACCCGGCTCACCAGGCTGGGCATGTTGCGGCGCCTGGTTGGTTGAGGTTCTGAAGAAAGCATTGCCTTTACCTCCCCGTCCCCCGGGTGTCAGGATGTATTCTTTTCCGTCTTCTGTAATCTCAAAGAGTACTTCATCGGTGTCGGCTCGTTTTGCCAGTGTACCGAGCGGAACCTCCAGGATTTCATCCTTTCCATCGGCACCGGTCCTGTCTTGCTCTTCACCCCTGTTACCGGCTGTAGCAACAACGTGTTTACGGTACTTTAAATGCAGCAACGTCCAGAGTTGGGCGTTTCCTCTCAGGATGACATGTCCGCCTCGTCCGCCGTCACCGCCGTCGGGGCCTCCGTGCTGAATGAATTTTTCACGGTGAAAATGCAGGTAGCCGGCACCGCCGTGTCCCGACCGGGAACAAAATTTAACGTGGTCGATAAAATTAGGAGAAGCCAAGTAGTTATAGCGTTACAGGATACAAAGATAAGGGAACATGGTGTAGGCGTCACTACTTACACTTGCCGCGACCGGTTAAAGCAAGAGGCTCTTGTCTATTTCATGGCAGACATTCGAGAAGATGTTCTCAATCTCGCCAACGCCTACCACAGAAGAATATTTACCGTGTTTCTTATAATAATCGGCGACAGAAATTGTCTCGGCCTTATAAACCGAAATCCTGTTCGCAATGACTTCGGGTTTTGCATCGTCGGGCCGGTTTTCCTTGATTGCCCGTTCAGCCAGTCTTTTCTTTAATTCTTCTTCAGGTACAACAAGCTCCACGAGCACCTTTATAGGTGCATTCTTCGAACTTAACAGCCTGTCGAGTGCTTCAGCCTGAGGCGTAGTTCTTGGAAACCCGTCGAAGATAATACCATTGATCTCACCACTGGATTTTATTTTATCATCAACCATGTCAATCACAACCTGGTCGGGTACCAGATTCCCCTTCGCCATATAATCCTGTGCAAGCTTTCCCAGTGGTGTTCCTTCTTTCAGGTGTTTCCGGAAAAGATCCCCCGTTGAGATATGGGTAAGCGCGTACTTTTCAATGAGCTTGGCGCTTTGAGTACCTTTACCTGCGCCCGGCGGGCCGAAGAGAATGATGTTGATCATGAACTTGTCTTGTTTATGTGGCGGAGGGCCTTGACTTAAATTTAGCTGACGAAGATAAGGAAATGAAGTTTGATTTATGAATGCCTGTTCCGAATTTTACCCTGTCGATTGATAGATATCTTCGAGGTTCCGTCCGAAACCATCGTAGTCAAGTCCGTAACCCAGTACAAACTCATTCTCAATTTCAAATCCGACATATTTTACATCGATCATTTTTTCGCGAGCCATCTGTTTTCTCAGCAGGGCAACCACTTCAACCGATTTTGTTCCCAGACTTTTTAACTCATCAACTATCTTCTGCAGTGTCAGCCCCGTGTCGACGATATCTTCAATAATGATTATATCCTGGTTGAATAAACTTTCCTCCAGGCCAATGAGTGTTTTGAGCTGGCCGGAACTGGCGGTGCCCGCATATGAAGAAACTTTCACAAAAGAGACCTTACAGGGAATTTCCACCTGTTTGACGAGGTCTGACGCGAACATAAACGAACCATTGAGGATGGGAAGAAAGACCGGGGATTTGTCTTTATAATCCGCGTTGATCTGTTCGGCCAGGGCTCTGACCTGATGCTGCACCTTTGACTTGCCAATAAATTTTTTGAATTGTAGATCCTTAATCTGCATACCGGTTCCCCTGTTTTAGGGAGTGCAAAAATAACAGAATCTTAGAATTCGGAAGACATCCATCTGTTCACACCGAATGTTTCTTCTTTTTTCAACGAACTGGTTTGTACCGGTAATGCCCTGTAATTTTGAAACTAAACAGGCAATCGGCGATTTCCTGGCCATTTCCGATGTTGTGCACAATCTGGTTGCGGGTGTTGTCTGCAGACTTTTTGTTGATCACAATACCAATGTGCGCGATACCTTTGCCAAGGTCCCACGTGACCAGATCTCCGGGTTGATACTGTGCGGGATCCTGAGAAATCTCAAGGCTGTTCCCATGACGTTTGAAATAGGTCATCAGGTTAGGCACCCGCCGGTGATCTATATTCTTGTCGGGTTTCTTCAGCCCCCAGTTCTTCGGATATAAATGAAAGTTACCGGACATATCTTCGTGCACTTCCTTCTGCAGGTCCACTCCCAATTTCCGATAAGCCCGTATGATCACATCCGTACAGACACCTTTTCCCTGTGGCACGTCGCCATTGGGATACGCGATAACAAAGTATGCGGGATCATAATCCACTTTTTGCCGCGTCAGTTCAATAGCAGCATCTGACAGTTGCGAAAAAAAACTATCCTGTGCGGCGGTGAGAGATAATGTTAATAAAAGAGAAAGCAACCGGGCACCCATTGGCAATCAGTATGCGTCGGTTCTTGCGAATTCATTTTTCCGGTACATCCACTGCCCCTGCGTAAAATCCGGGAAATCAATTGTTTCTCCTCCTAGCCGGATAGAGGTCTCGGATAAAGGTGTAATGGCACTCCACGTTACCGCATCATACACATCCTGCGGTGTACCGGTTTTCCTTTTCACCGATTCAAAAAAAGCATTTAGCACGAACCAGTCCATTCCTCCATGCCCCGCGCCGGCAGCGTCGTTTCCAAATTTTTTCCAGAGCGGATGGTCGTTGGCGGCCAGCCATTCAGCTGCGTCATCCCATTCATGGGCTTTTTTACTTTTTCCTTCTATGTATATTGAATTGTTAACATCCATCCAGATGCCTTTTGTACCCTGCACACGGAATCCGATCGAGTATGGGCGTGGAAGATTCGTGTCGTGTTGCAGGAGAATGGTTTCACCTTTTGCACATTTAATCATGGTGGTGACAACATCCCCCAGCCGGAAATTCACTTTTGCATTCGGGTGATTTTCCCCTCCCACCTTGACAACATATTCGTGCAGCCCCCTTGCTTTTGAAGAATAGGAAACCAGTTCCGTAAAGCGATTACCCCGATTGATATCAACCATCATCGCCACGGGGCCGATCCCGTGCGTGGGATACAGGTCTCCGTCGCGATTAACGGAGTGTAACGTACGCCAGCTGGCTTCGGAAAATCCTTTTTCGCCAAACTCGACACCACCGCCGTAAGGATTCTTACCGTCGTTGAATTTGACTTCCCGAAGATCGTGCTGATAACCTCCCTGCAGGTGAATGATCTCGCCGAAGATGTTTTGTCTCACCATATTCAATACAGCCATGACATCGCGCCTGTAACAGACATTCTCGAGCATCATTAACGGCATGCCTGTCTGTTCCGAAGTATGTACCAGTTGCCAACATTCCTCCACTGTCATTCCGGTGATCACTTCGCATCCCACATACTTTTTGGCATTCATGGCATCCAGGCACATCACGGTATGCCATTCCCACGGCGTTGAAATGATAACGGCGTCAATATTTTTATTCTCAAGCAGCTTTTTATAGCCGTAAGGACCGTCCATGATCACCTGTGGCATCGGCTTACCGGATTTTTTAATAAGATCCTTGCTTTCGTCGATCATCCGTTGTTGGATATCGCAGATCGCAATGACATCTACATCGTTCCTACGCAAAGCAAGATCCAGGTGATTTTGCCCACGCATACCCACACCGATAAAACCTACTCTTACACGTGGTTCCACTTCTTTCGCAAACAGCACGCCTGACGGAATAATGGATAATCCGGCACCGGCAATAGCGGTGGACTTAATAAAATCTCTTCTTGAAGTGGTTGAGTTTTTCATTGGGTTTAAATTTGCACATAAGTTGACAAAACTTACCAGCCCGTGCAACACGTTTTCTTATCAACGGAACAAAATTCCCTGGAGGTGCGGATGTAAAGGAGTTACCGGGTACTTTCAGTGCGCAAGGTTAAATTTCTTTCCATGGTATTGTGTGTCTGTGTTGCTTCGATACAGGTTGTGAGAGGTTTTATCCCGGTTCCACGTGTTGCCCGGGCACACATTTGAACATGAAGTGTTTAGTCACAATTCTTTCATGAGGCATTCATAAAGCTCGATCATAGTTCTTATGTCATGCTTATGCACTTTTTCATCAGGGGTATGTGGATTTTGTTCCGGAGCCCCGACGAAGCACCAGTTGAAAGGATAAGGGGACGTCTGCAATTCCCGGCCATCGCTTGAACCGCTGCCTTCGACCTCCAGCTGAAAATCCACTTTCTTTTTTTGTGCGATGGTAACGATCCTGTCCACATAACTCCGTCGGGGCAGGTTCCTGTCGCGCATGGAGATCGCAACTCCTTTGCCAGGTTCCACGCCATCAGACACCCAGGTAATATCCGAAACGAGCGCCTGGGTGATGTTCCATTTTTCATATATGAACCGGGCCAGAAAAGGAACCGAACCGCCGCCATGTTCCTCCCAGCAGCTGAAGACGATCACACCGTCGGTTAACGTTTCGGCAACTTTTAATGCATTGTATATCCCAAGCCTGTTGTCCAGGTACGCGGATTGAATAAACTGTTTGGTCTCCCGGAAGTCGATCTTATAGGTAAGCTCCGTTCCACGTTCTATCTGCCGGCCAAATTTGTAAAATGCATGATTCTCCTTGTCGAATTCCAGTTCACACTCAATCGGGCCATGACGGTCTTCACCGACCAGCTTTGTTCCCATTTCCGCATCGGGGCTTCCGATCGGGAGGAGTTGATTAAAATATCGCACCGTAAAACCGATACTATCCATATGAGCGAAAATTGCCGTACGCGGCCGGCCAAACTTCAGGATAATGCAGTCCTGAAATTCTTCACCGGTGAATACCTCCGGTGTTACTTTCCATTTTTTGCCTTCCTTCTTCACATATTTAAGGATGAAATCCTTCATTCTTACTTCATTGCCGGAAGGAGCATGGATTTCGCAGAGTTGTTTAAGAACCTTCATCGGTAGTTGGTTTATTGTGGTGTACCCGGCTGCTTCCCTGGTGGGGGATTTTTTCTTTCGTCGGGCGTATTAGTTCTTCCCACAACTTTATTCTAAATTTTGGTGAGAAAAAAATTCAAAATGATGGTTTTCAATTTATGCGAGCAGGATTCGGTGGCCAATCAATTTATCGGCGAACTGCGTGACAAAACGATTCAGCAGGACAGGATGCGATTCAGAAGGAACATTGAGCGGCTCGGACAAATCATGGCATATGAAGTTTCAAAAAAGCTTACGTATAAACATAAAGATATCCTGACTCCGCTGGGTACGGCAGCTGTCGAAGTTCTGAACGAACAGCCCGTTTTAATAACTGTGATGCGTGCGGGATTACCTTATTTCCAGGGGTTTCTCAATTATTTTGATCGTTCAGATTGCGGATTCATCGGTGCCTACCGGAAAGAAGGGGGTGACGAAGTAATGATAAACCTGGAGTACCTTGCGACACCGGGGCTCGAGGCGCGCGAAGTCATATTGATCGATCCGATGCTGGCAACGGGAAAATCATTTGTGCGCTCCATCGGGGCATTGATGAAGCATGGAACACCTTCCCATGTCCATATCGTGTCGCTGGTGGCCGCTCCGGAAGGTTTAAATTACATAGCGGATAATTTAAAGACTCCACATTCGGTCTGGACTTGTTCTATAGATGAACGGTTAAATGATCAGTTTTATATTGTTCCCGGGCTCGGTGATGCCGGGGATCTCTGCTTTGGCGAGAAGGTGTAATGTGGTGATCTATGTGGGAAGAAATCCTTAAAGCAATTCCAGTCTACTTTTCTTCGATGATAAAGTTCGTGTTTGGCCCTGTCGGAGGATATGCCGCAGGCCTGACTTTGTTGACTACGATTTTGACTACAGTTGCCGGTATGATGACCGTTGTGCTGGCCTTTGCCTTCTTCGGCGATTTTATACGGGAAAAAGTGATCAAACGGTTTTTTCCGAAACGGAAAACATTTTCCGAACGCAACAGAAAATTTATTGGTATCTGGAGGAAATACGGTATAGCCGGGGTGGCCGCGCTCACACCCCTTATCCTCACGCCTATCGGCGGAACAGTGCTTGCTTTAAGTTTTGGTACGCCGAAGAGCAAACTGATCGTGTCGATGTTTATCAGCGCATCGTTCTGGTCCGTGGTTTTCAGTGTGATTATTTACTTTTTCGGGAACGAGTTTTTACCCGATTATATGAAGTGATCAAGCGCCTTCATCGGGCAGGATTTCAATATCCCGAATCAACACACGCTTTGCGATCAGTTGTCCCGTTTTTGTCGTGGCTAAACCTCCCAGGGCGGTCTCTTTATAACGCGTTTCCATGCTTGCACCGATTTCTCCCATCGCTTCGATGACTTCATCCACCGGGATCACGCTGCTCACGTCGGCGAGTGCAATTTGCGCGGAACTGTTGGCAATAGCAGCAGCGCTGGCGTTGCGAACGACACACGGAACCTCTACAAGGCCCGCAACGGGGTCGCATACCAGCCCCAGCATACATTGCACGGTTATCGCTACGGCGTTGAATACCTGTTCCGTTGTTCCACCCAGGCAAAATACGATGGCACCGGACCCCATGGCGGCTGCTGTTCCGGTTTCCGCCTGACATCCGCCGACAGCACCGGCGATCGACGCCCGTTGTTCCATGATCAATGCAATGCCGGCGGCGATCAGCATCGCCTCAATAATCTTGTCGTCTTCGAGGTCGTGAATTTCCTGAAGAGTGAACAACACGCCGGGCATAATTCCACTGGCTCCCGCTGTCGGAGCCGCCACGATTCTACCCATACAGGAATTTACCTCCTTCGCAGCCAATGCACGGGCGATCAAATGCTGAAATTCAACCGACAGCACCGCTTTCGGGTAACGGTACACTTTCTTCGCACCATTGTTGATCATTCCGGACCGGGATTGCATATCCTCCTCCAGCCCGGTGTGGACAGCTTCTTTCATTACTTTCCATGCAATGGCCAATCCGTTTTTCGTCTCCTCAGTCGTTCTGCCTTTCTGAATCCGCTCGTATTCCAGAACCACCTCGCTTAAAGACATTTGATTCTCGTTACAATACTTTTTCCAGTTCTCGAAAGAGTCGAATAGAAATCCCATGGTTCGTTCTGTTTAAGATTAGGGGAACAGGTACACAAAGGTCTTGGTCTTTACCGGGATTTCAAACGATTGAATTGATTTCATTCATTCGATCTGAAATTGCGGTTTTCGAGCAAAGATCTTTTGCCGGCAAATCGTAAAAAAATCGCTTATTTTCCTGCATCATCCATACACGTTGATATGATCAGAGTTTTATTTTTTATACTGATGACCTTGCCATTAGCATCAGTCGCACAATCCGACGACGATGCGATCAGGCAGATTTTTGACAAAGCACTTCTTCAAGGTAAATCCTATACCTGGCTGCAGTACCTGACCACGCAGGTAGGATCCCGTCTCAGCGGTTCTCCGGGGGCTGCGGCCGGTGTCGAATGGAGCCGGCATGAGCTGGAAAATTTTGCAGACTCGGTTTGGTTGCAACCGGTTAATGTACCGCACTGGGTGCGTGGACAAAAGGAGATTGGTCGTATACTCCATTCCAAAAAGGCCGGAACTGTGGAGGTCAATGTATGTGCACTGGGCGGTTCCATTGGTACGGGACCCGAGGGCTTGACCGGTAGTGTTGTTGAGGTAAGAGGTCTCGAGGATCTGAAAAGGCTGGGAGAAAGGCATATTCGCGGCAAAATAGTTTTTTTTAACCGGGCCATGGACCCAACTGAAATCCGGACCTTCGCAGCGTATGGCCGGGCCGTTGACCAAAGAGCTTTCGGGCCATCGGAAGCTGCACGGTACGGCGCCACAGGTGTGATCGTTCGTTCCATGGGTGTAAACAGCGAAGTATATCCTCATACGGGCGCATTGGTTTATGCACCCGGGGAGGTGAAGATTCCGGCTATCGCCATCAGCACTGCGCATGCCGACAGGCTGAGCAAGGTCCTGAAAGATGAAAAAGATATTCAGTTCTATTTTGAAACTCACTGTGAAATTTTGCCGGACGCGCCTTCATTTAATGTTGTGGGCGAACTTAGGGGATCGGAGTATGCTGACGAAGTTATCCTGGTTAGCGGGCATCTCGATTCCTGGGACCTCGGCCAGGGAGCGCACGACGACGGTGCCGGATGCGTACAGGCCATGGAGGTGCTGCGGCTTTTCAGGATTTTAGGAATAAGACCCAAGCGCACTCTCCGGGTAGTCCTTTTTATGAATGAAGAAAACGGTCTTCGCGGCGGGCTCGAGTATGCAAGGCTGGTAAAGGAGACGAATGAAAAACACCTCGCGGCGATCGAATCGGACGAGGGTGGGTTTACACCGCGTGGATTTTCCATGAATGCCGACGAAGCAGTCAGGGAAAAAATCAAGAGCTGGAAGCCACTGCTTGAACCCTATGGGCTCACTGATTTCAGCCAGTCGGGCGGCGGCGCGGATATCGGACCACTGCAAGCTCTCGGCGTGCCACTGATTGGCTTTTTGCCCGATTCTCAACGGTATTTCGATTATCATCATACGTCCGAGGATACATTCGACAAAGTGAACAAACGCGAGCTGGAGCTCGGAGCGGGATCAATCGCTGCCCTCGTATTTCTGCTGGATAAGTACGGTACGCGGTAGAATTATATCAGGCCTGTCCATTGCAGGTTAGCCGATTTTCCATAACTTACCTATCCTCCATAGTGGCTTTACTCATGAAAGGATACCTTGGCTTGCTCTTTTTGCTGGTTGCGGCCGTGTGCGCCCGCGCACAATATTATGAGCAATGCCTTACCATCAGCGGCTTTACCGACGATCCGGACAACGGCAATAGCTACAATTTCAAATCCACCATCCGCTATAACGCAAGCAAGGAATTTGTAATGGCAGGGGATGCCAAAATCTACCGGGTATCGAAAGAAGGATCCAAACTGTGGGAGAAAACGTTGACGGCGAACATTGTGGACTACGGTATTGACAAAAGCGGAAATGTCCTGGCGATACACAATAACTCCACCCGTTTAATCAAGTACAATTCGAATGGTTCACTCGCGTGGGAAAAGACCTATTCCAATCAGTATGTAAACAGAATCAGCACGGATGATTCGGATAACGTTTATGTCACGGGTTACGACTTTAATACGTCCGGTTTGTTATTGATCAAGTATTCCTCAAATGGAACAATGGCGTGGCAGAAGACGATAGCCGATGGAAACGGAAATGCCGTCGTCTCGGCCGGAAACGGCGACGTTTATGTGATCGGTAACGATTATAACAACGGAGGATTTATGCTCATCAAGTATTCATCCGGTGGGACACTGCAATGGCAATCCGCAATCAACAATAACATTTCAGCGAGGGAGATCAAGCTTGGTCCGGATAATAACCTCTATTGTTTCCTCTCCGATGATTTCACGACGATTATTTATAAGATAAACGCAGGCAATGGAAGCGGTATCGACAATATCCTGCTTGACTATGGAAATACGGTGTCACAGTTTGGACCGGGTAATTCCATTTTTGTTCTTGGAACAACAGGCACAGGTCTTCATTCCATATACAAAGTCAACAGCAATTTTACCGGTGCACTGTTCCGCAACCTTCAGACATTCTATTACAGGACGTTTGATTACAAGTCAATCGAGGTGGAGTCCGACGGTACGGTGACCGCTAACGTCATCGACGGGTTTGACCAACGATCCAGCGCGTTTTACAGGATGAATTCCTCTGCGGTTGATATTGACGACCCGCTCTTCTTCAGTATCCCCAACACCGGCCTTGCCGTAGACTACCAGGGAAGCTACATTTTGCCAACCGATTATAGTTGTCTTAAAAAATTTACGCCCTGCGGTAAGATCCCGTTTAGTATTTCGTCGCAGCCTTCCAGCACAACGGTGTGCCAGGGGGCGGATGCGCAATTTACCGTTTCAGTAACCGGTCAGGGACTGCTGTATCAATGGAAGAAAGGGTCCGTCATCCTTACCAACAATTCGAAATACGCGGGTGTAAATACACCGACGCTCACTGTAAAATCAGCGAATCCCACAGACGATGCAGGCTCGTATACATGTGAAGTATTTGACGTCTGTTATGTGCCTTTCGACAACCCGGAGCGGAAGCTTACCAGCCAGGCTGTAAGTATTAATTTTACGGCACCTTCCAGCATAACAACCCAGCCTCAGAATGTCAGTCAGTGTACGGGAACCGATGCCGTATTCCAGATCGCTACATCGGGTGGACAGAATGTAAAGTATCAATGGAAAAAAGGAAACACGGTATTGAATGAAAGCGCCACCGTAATAGGTTCAAAAACGAATACACTGACGCTTAAAAACATAGCCTCCACCGATGTGGCTGAGTATTATTGCGAGGTTACAAGCGACTGTTTCGCTTCACCGCTGGTAAGCCAGGAAGCCAGTCTGACTTTGCTGGGAACAACGTCTGTTTCCGGTCAACCTGTATCGGTCGGTGTATGCGCAGGATCAACCGCTGTATTTTCGGTTGCCGCCTCCGGTACCGGAATAACCTATCAATGGAGGAAAGGAAACGTGAATCTAACCGAAAGCGCGTTGTACGTGGGCACAAAATCCCCCACGCTGAGCATAAAGGATGTAAAAGGAAGCGATGCCGGAGACTATTCCTGTGTGATTACAGGCACGTGTGGCAACCCCGTTACATCTTCCGCCGGTACATTGACAATCATCGCCTCCGTGCAGATCACGCAGCAACCCGTGAGCAAGGAAATTTGTTCGGGCGCATCTACCTCCTTTTCAGTCGCGGCAACCGGATCGGGCTTGACTTATGCCTGGAAGAAAGGTAATACGGCGTTAACAAATGGCGGAAAGTACAGTGGTGTCAATACGGCGACTCTCAACATTTCTTCGACAACACCGGCGGAGGAAGGGCAATACTCCTGTACGGTATCCAGTTCCTGCGGTAACGAAGCGATTTCTACTGTCGCCCAGCTTGCGATCGGAACCGCCCCTTCAATTAATTCAAAATCAGCCGACCTTCAGTTGTGTGAAGGAGCTGTGGCAAAAATGTCTGTTACGGTCACCGCCGGACTTGTAACCTTCCAGTGGAAGAAGAACGGCTCAGCCTTAACCGACGGCGACGGGATTATCGGAAGTACAGCGAGAGAGTTGTTCATTACAAGCGTCAAGGATAGCGATGCGGGGAACTATACGTGCGATGTATCGTCCGGTTGTGGGGCCGTCCAGGTCAGCGGAATTATCAAACTTGAGCTGACAACCGGGCTGACGCTGGAGCCGGGGGTACAGATCCGGCAGCATTGCAACGATGAAAAAATTTCCCTGCTGGCCTCGGCCACCGGCACGGTTCAGACTTATCAGTGGAAAAAGAACGGCGTCAACCTGTCCAACACATCGGCCATTTCCGGTGTAAAAACCGGGACGCTCGTCATCGCCAAAGCGACCGCTGCCGATGCGGGATCCTATACGTGTGAATTGCTTTCTCCCTGCGGCAAGACGTTACTCACCGATGCTATCCAGGTCCAGATCAACCCAAAGCCTGAACTGTCTTTGCTTGACGTCGAATGTGATGCGTTTCCCACTGAATGGTCCGCTATTGTACTGGACATAAAAAATGTATTCGGAGAATATTCCATCTACCGTAAGGGAAATACTGCGGCGTTGCCCGGACTTCAGTCGGCGGAAAAATCGGGAATTTATATAATTGTCAAATCCAGTGGTACCTGTGCCGACTCAGTTGAGTGGAATAACGACTGTGTCATAACTGCTGTTGAAAAAGACGATCCGGGTTTGGTTATTGCGCCGAACCCTTCGCGTGGCCAGTTCAATGTAACTTATCCAGGCTCTTACAGTTTTGAAATACACGATGCCCGGGGAATGGAAGTATTGGCCAACCCCGTTCCGGTCTTGTCGGAATCGCCCGTCGACGCAGGTCACCTGGCAAACGGCATATATTATTTTACTCTTGTCACGGAAAGTGGTAAGAGAATCTCGAAACGAATCCTGATTCAACGATGAAAAAGTTGAAGAATTCCATATTCCTGCTGGCCAGTATCGCGCTCCTGAACGGATGTATTCGTGATGAAGTACTGCTGCCGCCGGTTTTGGTCTCGGTAAGTAAGACGCCTGTTACATCCGACGAAACGCTGATACTTACCGGAAACTATTTCGATGCCGCGACACTCACGGTTTTCCTTGGTGAAACAGCGGTATCACCTGCCGGTACCCCCACGCTGACACAGGCAACGATCATCGTTCCGGTTGTCGAGCAGGCAACCGAAACGTTGATATACGTGCAGACAAAGTACGGAAGGTCTTCTTCGCTGTCAGTAACGATCATTCCCCCGAAACCGAAGATCACAAAGGTAATTCCGGATAAGGCCGGGATCGGAACGAAGATCAAAGTCGCGGGCCGGTTTTTCACGGGCGTAGATGGAGTCAGATTTAAGTCGCCCGACCAGGCAAATCCAATTTCCGCTGTTTATAAAAAACTGACAGGTGATACGCTGGAAGTTACAGTACCCCCTGGGTTATCACCCGATGCCGCTGACATCCGGGTATCTACTACCAGTGGCGAAACCGAGCCACCTGCCGCCTTTACGGTCCTGTTGCCGCCCGTTGTCACATCCTTCACTCCGGAGAAAGCGCCCGTGGGAACAACGGTCCGAATTCTTGGGCAACGACTGACTTATATCGATCACGCGACATTTGGTTCCGTGGAGGCCGAGATACTTTCCGTTTCAGCAGACCAGATAGAAGTCCGTGTACCCCAGGAAGCCGTGACAGACACCATTCACGTCACGGGCAACGGTGGTGCAGCGAAGACAAGTAAAAAATTTGAAGTCACACCCAAGCCCCAGATCAACTCGCTCGATAAGTTGTCCGGTGCGGCGGGGGCGGATGTAACGGTTACCGGGTTGAATTTCCAGGGAGCGTTTGAACTCAAATTTGCCGAAACTCCGGCTGTGATCGTTTCGAATACAGGTACCGTTATAAAAACAAAAGTCCCGGCGACAGCAAGCAGCGGGAAGATTTCCATATCCACACCTGCCGGTACCGGAGTATCGGCTGACATATTCGCCGTTCAGGGAGCGCCCCTGATAAGCATTTTTTCTCCCACGTTCGGAGGTATAGGTACCAGGATCACCCTTAAGGGACTCAACCTCCTTGCCGTCACAACAGCCCGGATTGGCGTAAAGGATCTGAAGATCATTAGTGTAACGGATACCCAGATGGAAGTGGAAGTGCTTACGGGTAGCGTTACGGGAAGGATATCGGTAATCAGTAGCGGCAATACGTTCGAAACTTCTGATAATTTCACAATAGCCGGAACACCGCAGATAACGACGGTGTCTCCTCCTTCCGGAACAATCGGTACTGTGGTGACTATTACAGGCACCAATTTTTCAGGGGCTCCCGACGTCAAATTCGGGGGAGGCATAACAGCAACCGTATCAAAGGCGACACCAACTGAAATTATCTGTCAGGTTCCGCCCGGTGCTGTGACGGGCCGTATCAATGTAAACGGCGCAATAAGCCCGACCGACTTTACAGTCAGCGCCAAACCCGTTATTACAACAGTCTCACCGTTGCAAGGTGGTGTTGACAAAGAGGTAACGATCACCGGTACGTATCTGACCGGGGCCACGTTCAAGTTTTCAAATAACCTTACAGCGACGAAAGTTTCACCCGGAACCGATAACCAGGTCGTTATAAAGGTTCCCGCGGGTGCTGTTACGGGACGTATCAGCGCGACAAATGCGTCCGGTACGAACAATAGTCCCGCGGATTTTGTGATCATCGCTCCTCCCGTAATTTCGGGATTTCTGCCCCTGAGCGGCCCGGTTGGTACTCCAATTGTTATTACGGGAACAAATCTTCATTATAATCCCGAAGTCCGTTTTTACAACAATGTGCTCGCCGTTGTAAAATCCGCCTCGCCCACACAATTGCTTGTTGATGTTCCGGCAGGGGCCGCGACCGGAAGGATCACTGTTAAGACGGATGCTGTCACGACGGCAATTTCCAGCGGCACCGATTTTACCGTAGTGGGTAAACCAACTATTACTTCTATCGTTCCATCAAGCGGAACGATCAACGAAAAAGTTACGATCAACGGTACAAATCTTTCAAACCTCGTCCATGTATCTTTTGACGGAGTGACGACATCCACATTCATATCCGCTACGGCTACAAAGATAGAGGTAAGGGTTCCTGCAACGGTGAATGGTGCCTTCAGCCGAAGTATAAACGTCAACGTGAAAACGAACACCGATAATTCGAATAACCAGACGTTCTCTCTGCTGGGTACGCCAACCATAACAAAACTTTCACCGGACAATAATCCGGCCTCCTGGGCTTTCCTGATCGAGGGTACAAATCTTGGAAATGTCAGAAAGGTCACGCTCGATAATAAGATTCCGACGATCGGAACAAATGGAGTGGATCAGAAAGGATTCAACTATTTAACAACAAAAGTACCCGATGATATTAATGTCGCATCAAACCAGAATAAAACGCTCGCATTGTATTATACGAGCGATGATGTTGGTGTGATCACGTCCAACTATCAGGTGTTGAGTGCGCCGCCGCCGGGTGTCTTTCCGCCACCCGCGATCATCATACCTCCCCCGTTGCCTGTCAATTTCGCCCAGGGTGATCTCAGCGCAACATGGATCAATACGTATTCGCTTTCCGGAGACGGAAACACCGCTACCTGTTATAATATCCGTGGCGATTTCCAGATCGACAATGGGCTGGTACTTTCATCCGGTACATTCTGTCATTTTGAGGAAATTATTATTGTAAGGGATGAATTTGGCAGCAATGTGTCCGAGACGCTGGTGCGGGCCTGGACCGGAACCTGGAACAAGGGACGCATCGATCTCAGCAGCGCCGGCGGTCTGAAACTGACAGGGTATGTTGTTGAAGGAATTCCGTTTTACATGCTGCTTACCGATAACGCAGGAAGACAATTGCGGATCGTACAGTCGTCTGACTTCTCCGTTCAGGCTTTCGAGACCAGTTGCAATTAATACAGGTAGCGCACACCGAGATTGACGCCGCTCCACTTCCCGGTATTTCTTGAAAAGATCGTGCCGTTGTAGCTGATGTTGGCGAAGAAACGTTTTGAAATGATCCGCTGGTAACCCAGGCCGTATTGCGAAAAGTCGCTGTCCGCTCCCTCGGTGATATTTCCGATATCCTCGTTGGTCCAGCTGTACGACAATGAGCCAAAGAAAATATCCTTGCGTGTGGCTACGAAGCTGACTGACGCGCTCAGCGGAAGATAGAATTCTGTTTTAGCGCCTGCTGCACTGTTTTTACCGGGAAAGGCAAGTGCGAAGTTAGCCTGCCCGAAAACGCCAATCTTGCTGTTAAAGTACCGGTACCAGAAGACCGTATGACCCCAGTTTATTTTGGTACTGCCGAGCGCACCCTGGCGCGTGTCTTTTGCAATGGGAATCCATATATAGCTCTGGTAGGTGAGATTCCTGATTTTCCTGAAGGGTTGAATACGAACCCTGGGCCCCGCGTATGTAACCGATCGTACATTCTGCGGGTTGCTTTCAAAAAGGGAGAACACAGAAGCGTTTTTGTCCAGGTCATACCTGTAAGCACGATAACTCACATCCAACCCAACATTGAAACGCCGGTTCCGCGCGATACCATAGTTGAGTTGTAAAAGCGAGTTGAAAAGCAGTTGCTTACCCAGCAGGTTGGAATTGTTTCCCTGTTTGTCGTTGAACTGGGAACTGCTTAGTAAGGTATTGAATGAATAGATTTCCAATTCACCTTTTTTTACGAGAATGGCCGAGGAGGACGGGTTCACCAGCAGAAGGTAATCCAGCGAGTCCCGCATGCGAAGGAGCCTGTTGTTATTAATCTGGGCATAACCGGCAGCGGATGTTAACAATAACATCACCAGCACAAGCGAGGTAACCTTCTGTTTCATGCTTATCGGTTTGAGAGGGTGTATAAAATCCGGTTCGCCCTGCGTTCCAGCTCCTGGATCCGTTTGTCCAGTTGATTCATGTTCTGGAATATACTTCCAATCACTCTTTCCCTGGCTTCTTTCTCGTTCTTCCTGCCGGAGATCTTGCCGGTACTGATATCGTTGATACTCGAAAGCGCATTGTTCAGTTCCAGGACATTCACGGCATGAAGTTCACCCAACGCATAGTCAAAGAGGTAACGGACGTCGTTGTATAGTGCTTCATTTTTCCAATAGGTCAATACCTGCTTCTCGTATGACATTCGCTCGGTGTTCAGGGTATTGAATGCCTGGTTATATTGGATAACGGCGTCTGTGATTTTCCGAAGGGCTACGGGATCGTCAAAGATATCTTCAGTTGTATTCCGGAAGGCATTGACGAGGTCCTTGGCCTCAATGATGTATGCACCCAATGTACCTGACATATCCGCATAAAGAGCGGATTTTTTTTCTTCTGTGGTCAGCGGGATGGCAGAAGCAGACGTATTGAGCGACGCGGTAGTATTGTTGTCGTTGAAGACCAACGCCCGGATTTCAAAGGAAATACTTCCCTCCAGTTTCGGGCGATCTTTCAGTACGTCCCAGATAATTGTTTTTTGGCCGTTCCCGGTAACATAATCGCCGGTGCCGTTACCACTGATGCTTTTCAGGCCATCCTTAAAACCGTCGTCGGAACAGTACAGGTTTACCTCCATCCGCTGTTGAGGGGCAAGGCCATTCAGTGTATACGTGATCAATACTTTGTCCCGGAACGGTTCATGATTGATAGCCGAGATAATCTGGCCGGCCACCTGCGAAAACGAGAGCTCCAGAACAAAAACAGTGAGCAAAATTAAACGTGATCCGGGGTCTTTCATGAACGGGAGTTATTAACGAAATTTAACGAAACGTAAAGACCAATCCAATGACAAAGCCATTTCTTCTTAGCCTCCTTTTGGTTGCGGTTTCCCCGGCTTTTGCGCAGACGGTTATCAAAGCGAAAAGCGATGAAGGTACCTATTCCATCACAGGCTCAAAAAAAGACAGTACGTCTGTCGCCGCCAGCAACGAAAAAAGGGTCGCTCTGATCATCGGCAATAAGAACTATAAAATCGCACCCCTTCAAAATTCGATAAATGATGCCAATGACCTTGCGGATCTTTTAAAGCAAAAAAATTTCGAAGTGGAAAAGGTTATCGATGGAACCAGGCTGGAAATGCGCAATGCGGTTCGGGCTTTTACGGCAAAGATCGCGAAAGGAGGTGTCGGATTGTTCTACTACTCCGGCCACGGTGTGCAACTGGATGGCGACAACTTCCTTGTACCGATCGATGCCGATTACGAATACAAGGAAGAAGTACCGGATATGTGCATCAGCGTTTCTTCCATTCTCAAATACATGGAGACGACTAACAACCGTCTGAACATCATGATCCTGGATGCATGCCGGAACAGTCCGTTTAAATCATTCTCCCGTTCTGGTGAGAAAGGTATGGTCCGCGTTGAAGCACCGACCGGTTCCATCGTGGCCTACTCCACAGCACCAGGTAAAACGGCATCTGACGGATCCGATCGTAATGGACTGTATACCTCCAAACTGATGAAGTATATGAATGTTCCCGGGATGACGATTGAAGAGATTTTTAAGCAAGTACGGATAGAAGTAAGCACAGAATCGAAGAACAACCAGGTTCCCTGGGAAAGCAATTCACTGATGGGTGACTTCTACTTTACATCCAATTAAGAGAGCAATCCTTCTGCTGGTCAAAAAAAATCGTCTTGACAGGATTATCAAGACGATGGTATTTGAATGAAGCCGAAATCAGGCCGCGGTAGTTTCTTCGCTCTTGGCATACTCTTCGATTGGAAGGCAGCTGCAGACAAGATTCCGATCGCCGTAGGCATTATCAACCCTGCTGACAGAAGGCCAGAACTTCGCTTCTTTCACAAAGGGCAGTGGATATGCGGCTTTCTGGCGGCTGTAAGGACGTATCCATTCATCCGCGGTTATCACGGCCGCGGTATGCGGCGCATGTTTCAGCACATTGTTCTCCCTGTCGGCTTTGCCTTCCTCGACTTCGCGGATTTCATTCCTGATCTCGATCAGCGCGTCGACAAAGCGGTCCAGTTCCTCTTTGGGTTCGCTTTCCGTGGGCTCGATCATAAGGGTTCCTGCTACCGGGAATGAAACCGTCGGCGCATGGAATCCATAGTCCATTAGCCGCTTGGCGATATCTTCGACTTCGATTCCGGATTTTTTGAAGTCGCGGCAATCCACGATCATCTCGTGTGCACACCGGCCGTTTTCTCCAGTGTAAAGAATTTTGAAATGCCCTTCCAGCCTGTCCTTGATGTAGTTTGCGTTAAAGATGGCAAACTTCGTGGCATTCGTAAGTCCTTCACCGCCCATCATGGCGATATAGGCGTATGAAATGGTTAGGATGCTGGCGCTGCCCCATGGCGCGGCCGAGACGGCATGTATAGCCTTTTCTCCTCCCGTACGGACAACGGCATGGCCAGGTAAATATGCCTTCAATCTGTCGTTGCAGCAGATCGGTCCCATGCCGGGGCCACCACCGCCGTGCGGGATACAGAAGGTTTTATGTAAATTCAAATGACACACATCGGCGCCGATATTCGCCGGCGATGTCAGCCCGACCTGGGCGTTCATATTAGCGCCATCCATGTAAACCAGTCCGCCGTTCCGGTGAATCGTCTCACAGATCTCCGTAATGGCTTCTTCGAATACCCCATGCGTTGAAGGGTAGGTAACCATCAGGCAGGACAGTTTATCCTTGTATTGTTCTGCTTTAGCTTTCAGGTCGGATACATCGATCTTACCGTGTTCGTCGGATTTGACTACCACCACATCCATACCCGCCATGACAGCACTCGCCGGATTGGTGCCGTGCGCCGAGGCAGGTATAAGCGCAATATTCCGGTGTCCTTCTCCACGATCCCGGTGATATGCACGAATAACCATCAGACCTGCGTATTCTCCCTGCGCACCACTGTTGGGCTGAAGGGACACGCCGGTGAATCCTGTAATTTCCTTTAACCAGCTTTCAAGACTTCCGATCATTTCACTGTAGCCGGACGTTTGATCGGACGGCGCGAACGGATGAATATTGCCAAGTTCCGGCCATGTGACCGGGATCATCTCGGCGGTGGCATTCAATTTCATGGTACATGAACCAAGTGAGATCATCGAATGCACCATGGAAAGGTCTTTGTTCTCCAGGCGTTTGATGTAACGCAACATCTCGTGCTCTGAATGATGAGTATTGAAGACGGGATGAGTTAAGAACGGTGACTTGCGCTTTAGCACATCCGGCCACTTTACCTCCTGGCCGTTGGGGGAAACTGTCCCCGTTTTTTTTCCGGAGGCGGCGGCAAAGATTTCAAGGATAATGTTGATATCCCCGGGCGTAGTGATTTCGTCGACCGAAATCCCGATATGATTATCTTCAAAGTACCGGAAATTCACTTCCCGTTTAACGGCTTCCAGTTGCACCGCTTTTTTATCAGTCACCTGCAGTTTTAAGGTGTCGAAAAATAACTCATTGACTTGCCTGAAACCTAATGCCATGAGTCCCGCTTCCAGGTTTTTTGCGAGCCCATGAACTCGCCCGGCAATTTTTTTCAATCCCGCCGGTCCGTGGTAAACAGCATACATACCCGCCATGACAGAGAGCAGAACCTGGGCGGTACAAATATTTGACGTTGCTTTTTCCCTGCGGATGTGTTGTTCACGCGTCTGCAGTGCCATCCGATACCCAGGATTTCCACTTGCGTCTATCGATGCCCCGATAATTCTTCCCGGCATCTGACGTTTGAATTCATCTTTCGTGGCAAAAAATGCGGCATGTGGTCCTCCAAATCCCATGGGAACTCCAAAGCGCTGACTTGAACCAATAACCACATCGGCACCCATCTCGCCCGGGGATTTCATCAGTGTAAGACTCATCAGGTCCGCACCCATCACAACAAAAACTTCTTTGTCATGGGCAGATGAAGTGAATGATGTGTGGTCTTTTATCGCTCCGTTGCTGTCGGGATTTTGTATATAAACCGCGAAGAGCGAAGTGTCATTGAGATCCAACGCGCTGATATCACCGATAACAAGGTCAACACCGATGGGTGCAGAACGTGTCTTCAGTACATCGATTGTCTGGGGAAATGTATGCTGATCGATAAAGAATTTCGTTGCGTTCTTCTTTGAGCCTTTCCGCGAAGCATACATCAGGTGCATCGCTTCGGCCGCCGCCGTTCCTTCGTCGAGGAGTGACGCGTTTGCAATTTGCATCCCGGTCAGATCGATGATCATGGTTTGATAGTTGATCAGCGCCTCCAGGCGGCCCTGCGCAATTTCCGCCTGATAGGGCGTATATGCCGTATACCATCCCGGATTTTCAAGGATGTTTCTCAGGATCACGCCGGGAGTAATGGTATTGTAGTAACCCATCCCGATGAAAGACTGATATACCTTATTCCGGGAAGCGATTCTTTTGAGGTCTTTCAGGAATTCGTATTCCGATTTTGCCGCTGGCAGTGAAAGTGGATTTTTGAGACGGATTTTTGCGGGAATGGTCTGGTCGATCAACTCGTCAACCGACATTGCCTTCGTGACCTTCAGCATTTCTGCTACCTGGAGCGCGTCGGGACCGATATGACGGGTTTCAAATTTTTCGCTATAGTTTGAGTCTATTTTCATGCGGGATTAATTTTATTAAGAGTGAAACAGGTGGCGGCAGGTTGCCGGCCGGGGAGGACCAGGGATAATTCGTTTGCTCGTTGCAAGACCTGTCCGGGTTTGTTCATTAAAATGATTGATTTTCAGTAGGTTAATGAAATTTTGCGCTTTTGAATCAACAGCCACAAAGGTAACTGATGGAAAAGAGATTTAACAGTGGGTTGTAGCTCCATGGTCATAAATCTTTTGATTTTTGAACAGGATGATTTTGCCGATTTCAACGAACCTGTTCATCTTGCCGGCTTATCGAAATAAATCGTTATGAATCGTATAAAGTTAATTGCCGGTATATGGGTGCTTTCAAGCTGTGCAAATCTTTCCGCGCAAGAGCCGGCACCACAACGGTATGGAGCCGCGATTTCCACTGAATCCCTTCGGGACAACCTGACGATCCTGGCGTCGGACGCAATGGAGGGACGCGATACGGGTAAGCGGGGCCAAAAAATGGCTGCCGCTTTTATCCGTGCTCATTTTGAAGAACTCGGCCTCACCGGTCCGCTGGACGGAAGCTACTACCAGCCGATTCAGCTTTATACAACGGTGCCCGGCGAGACTTACATTACCATTGGAAACCAGCGGTTCACGAATTTTAAAGAAGTGTCTTATAATGGAGGTGACAACAGCGGAGGCGAGATCACGGTACCCCTTGTTTTTATCGGAAAAGGATCGCCTGCGGATCTCGAGCAGGTTGATGTGAAGGACAAGGCTGTCCTGATGCTTGCAAAAAATGAATGGCTGGGGGGAAATAGCGGAATTACTCTCGCCCGACAAAAGGGAGCAAAGATGGTGCTGGTGTGCAATACCGAGACAAAGGACGACTATGCGGAATTGGCAAGCCAGATCAAGGCTCAGCGCAACCGGAAAGGAGATCTGAGTCTTTCACCACCAGATCTGAACGAGGATACACGACCCGGATTATTCATCGTTTCACCCCATATAGTCGACCGGTTTTTCGGGATAGGCCTGGATAAGTTAGCGAAGGCGGCAGCGGATGAACCGAAGAAAAAATCGCTGAAGAAGATCAAGCCTTCAGTACTGACCTATAAGACATCCGTCGCCGTCAAGACGGTGGGTACGGAGAACGTGCTTGGATACATGGAGGGAACTGACAAGAAGGAAGAGGTGGTCGTTATCACCGCCCATTACGATCACGTTGGCGTAAAGGAGGGCGGACAGGGAGACCTCATCCACAACGGCGCCGACGATGACGGTTCGGGTACCGTAGCCGTGCTGGAAATGGCGAAAGTTTTTTCACAGGCGAAACAGGATGGTCACGGACCACGAAGGAGTATTTTATTTATGACGGTGACCGGTGAAGAACATGGCTTGCTCGGCTCGGAATATTACTCACAACATCCGGTGTTTCCATTGGAAAAAACGGTTGTCGATCTGAACATCGATATGGTAGGCAGGAGTGATCCGCAGCACAAGAATAGCCCGCCATACATGTATGTGATCGGTGCGGACAAGCTTTCCATGGAACTCAACATGGTAAGTGAATCGGTTAACAAAACGTACACGAATCTGGTGTTCGATTATACGTATAATGATATGAGTCATCCCGACAGACTTTACTACAGGTCGGATCACTGGAATTTTGCCAAGAATAATATTCCGATAATTTTCTATTTCGATGGTATTCATGAAGATTACCACAAGCCCAGCGATGAAGTGGACAAAATAAACTTTGACTTGCTCAGGCAACGGACACAATGTATTTTTTTTACTGCCTGGGAAATTGCGAACCGCGATTCCAGAGTTATGCCCGACAAGAAATAAAAAACCGGGGACACGGTGTTACGCGTCCCCGATTTTTTTCCCTTAAACGAGCGATGATTTTAAACGAAATCGGCGGCGTTGGGAGAGGCTTTTACGTCGTTTACGAACCGTCGGAATTGTTCCTCTTTGTCCTTCTCACAGACGATGATCACGTTGCCGAATTCACCCACAAGATATCCGTTTAATCCCTGAACGACGATCAGTTTATCCGGAGAGCCCTTTACGATACAATTCCTTGTCTCGTATGTGTGCGCGTTAGCATTGATCACGTTGTTGTTTTCATCCTTTTCGGAAATTTCATGGATTGATGCCCATGATCCAAGGTCGGACCATGTAAAGGTGCCGAGGCATACATAAACATTTTGAGCTTTTTCCATGATACCGTAGTCTATGGAAATATTTTTGCATTGGGCATATGCGCCAAGGATCGCTTCTTTTTCTTCCGGCGTCCCGAGTTTGACACGGATGTCATCAAATACCTCAGACATTTCGGGAAGGTATTGATGGAATGCGTTGTTAATCGCCTGAACACCCCAGATAAAGATTCCAGAGTTCCACACAAAATCACCGCTTTCAAGAAATTTCTTTGCCAGGGATAACTCAGGCTTTTCGGTGAATGTTTTTACTTTTTTGATAAAACTCTTTTCGGTATGGTACTGAATGTAACCGTACCCGGTTTCCGGTCGGGTGGGTGGGATACCTAATGTGATCAGTTTATCCTGGCTTTTCGCCTGATCGGCTGCTTTTTTGATGATATCCTGAAATTCTTCTTCCATCATGATCAAATGATCGGATGGCGTTACGACGACTACAGCGTCGGGGTTTTTCAGCATGATCTTGCTGCTGGCATAAGCGATACATGCGGCCGTGTTCTTGCGCATGGGTTCGGCCAGAATCTGGTCGTCACCCAATTGGGTTAGTTGTTCTTTTACCAGCGAGGCGTGCTCTTCATGTGTAACCACATAAATATTTTCGGGCGGGCAGATTGGCAGGAATCGGTCAAATGTTGATTGCAGGAGCGTTTTTCCTGTGCCCAGGACATCCAGAAATTGTTTGGGCTTTGAATTTCGGCTATAAGGCCAGAAGCGTACGCCCACGCCACCGGCCATGAGTACGACGAATAAGTTTTTGTTCATTTAGTATTTAGACGTAAAAAGTTTTGTAAAAAACGTTACTCACAGAATCTTTTAAAAGAGATTTCGCCATTTTTATACGATTCCTTCCTTTAGCAGATCATGGAGGTGAACGAAACCAGCGATTTTTTCTCCATTCATGACAACGAGTTGTGTAATGTTGTTTTCCTGCATCTGATGTAAGGCTTTGACGGCAAAGTCATCTTTTTCAATCTTTTTAGGTGTTCTTGACATAATATCGGAAGCAGTTATGTTTCCAATATTAATGTTTTTCTGAAGCATCCGCCGAAGGTCACCGTCGGTAATAATGCCCAACAGATTTTTTTCACCATCAATGACAGCGGTACAGCCTAATCTTTTGGATGAAATTTCAAGAATTACATCCTTTAGCAGGGAATCCGGCCCTACAAGCGGCAGCTCGTTGTGAATATAGATATCAGATACCTTTAAGTAGAGCTGCTTACCCAGGGATCCTCCCGGATGGTACTCGGCGAAATCGTTACTGGAGAATCCACGCAGTTCGAGCAGGCACACCGCCAGGGCATCACCCATAGCCAGGTGGGCTGTTGTGCTTGTGGTCGGTGCAAGATTATGCGGGCATGCTTCTTCTGCAATCGTTGCATTTAACACAAAATCAGCTTGCGCTGCGAGATATGAATTTGTGTTGCTTACTAAGGCAACAAGCTTGGATCCTCTGCGTTTGAGTAACGGGATCAACACTTTGATCTCAGGCGTGTTTCCGCTCTTAGAGATACACATTACTATATCTTCAGCTTGAATCATTCCGAGATCACCATGTATGGCATCTGCAGCATGCATGAATAAAGCGGGTGTTCCCGTGGAGTTAAGTGTGGCAACAATTTTATTCGCGATAATAGCGCTTTTGCCAACGCCTGTAACGACAACACGACCTTTTGCAGAATAAATTTCTTTGACGCAAGACTCGAAGCTTTCGTCAATTAAATTCGTGAGATTTTGAATTGCAAGAGATTCATTTATTAATACATCCCGTGCAATTTTTTTGATATTTTTTACTAAATTCAATTCCTTTTCAAAATTAGCTTTGTTCAAGTTGGACAAAGATACAATTTAGGTTCTTATAAGATGAAAATGATGTTGGTCGAAGAGAAAGATTTACTCAAAGAAAGATTAAAAGAGATTTTCGGTTACAGCCAGTTCAGGGGTAACCAGGAGACAATTATCCGGAATTTACTTGAGGGAAAGAACACATTCGTGATCATGCCAACCGGCGCCGGTAAATCATTGTGTTACCAATTACCGGCCATGATCCGCGAAGGATTGGCGATCGTTATATCACCGCTTATCGCGTTGATGAAAAACCAGGTGGACCAAATGAATGCTTATGGCGTCAATGCCCGCTTTCTGAATTCCACGCTGAGCAAAGGTGAAATAACCCGGCTCAAAAAAGATTGCATGAACGGTGTGGTGAAACTTCTGTATGTCGCACCGGAATCACTTAACAAGGAAGAGACCATCGAATTTCTGAAAAAGGTCAATGTTTCGTTCGTAGCAATTGATGAAGCCCATTGTATCTCTGAGTGGGGGCATGATTTCAGGCCGGAGTACCGAAAGATCAAAACAATGATCCAAAACCTCGGTGATATGCCCGTCATCGCACTCACTGCAACGGCGACACCGAAAGTCCAGATCGATATTCAAAAAAACCTCCAGATGGAGGAAGCGGATGTTTTCATTTCCTCCTTCAACCGGAAGAACCTTTATTATGAAGTTCGTCCCAAAAAGGAGACGAAAAAACAGCTGATCAAATTTCTAAAGGACCACAAGGGGAAGTCAGGTGTCATCTATTGCCTCAGCCGCAAAAAGGTTGAAGAAATCGCTCAGCTTCTGAATGTAAACGGCTTTAAAGCGGCTCCCTATCACGCCGGGCTTGATCCGGATGTCAGGATGAAAAATCAGGACGACTTTCTGAATGAAGAAGTCGACATCATCGTCGCGACCATTGCATTCGGAATGGGTATCGATAAACCGGACGTTCGCTTTGTTGTTCACTACGACGTTCCCAAATCATTGGAAGGTTATTACCAGGAAACCGGTCGCGGCGGCCGCGACGGACTGGAAGGCCTTTGCCTGATGTTCTATAGTCACAACGACCTCAACAAGCTCGAAAAATTCAACAAAGACAAGCCCGTTCAGGAGCGTGAAAACGCCAGGGTACTTTTACAGGAAATGGAGTACTACGCGGAATCTCCCGTATGTCGCAGAAGACAACTCCTTCATTACTTCGGCGAAGAGTATACACAGGAGAATTGTGGTATGTGCGACAACTGTGTTCATCCGCGCGAACGCTTCGACGGATCGAACGCCGTGAAGCTTGTGCTTGAAGCAGTGAAGCAGACAAATGAACGTTTCGGACTGAATCACCTGGTCAATGTGATAAGGGGAGTCGAAGATGAGTATGTGAAGAGCTATGGACACTTCGACCTCGCTGTTTATGGAATGGGAAGTGATGAAGACGCCGACTACTGGAAATCGGTCATACGTCAGACCCTGATCTACCAGTATCTCGAGAAAGATATCGATAATATCGGTGTGCTGAAGATCAGCGAACGGGGAGAAAAGTTTTTGAAGAAACCGCACGTCATCGAACTGGCGCGGGATCATGATTTTACCACGGAGATCGACGAAGAGGAGGAATCCGCTGATAAGGGCCCCGTTAATACAAAAGCATACGACACAAAACTGTTTGAAGTTCTGAAGACGCTTCGCAAAAAGATCGCGAAGGAGAAGAATCTTCCCCCGTATGTAATCTTCCAGGATCCATCACTGGAGGAAATGGCTACCACCTACCCGACCACAAAAGACGAGCTCGCCCAGGTGAACGGTGTCGGAATGGGTAAAGTGAACAAGTTCGGCGAAGAGTTCTTATCGGTTATTCAAAAGTATGTCGACGACAACGATATTGAGACAGCCAATGAAGTTGTCATCAAATCCTCCATAAACAAGTCGAAGACAAAGATTCTTATCATCCAGCAAATTGACCGCAAAGTCGACCTGGAAGAAATAGCGGAAAAAGCGAGGATGTCGTTCGAGGATTTGCTGACGGAGATCGAGAACATTTGCTACTCGGGAACCAAGCTAAACCTGAATTATTACATCGATCAGGTGATCGACAGGCATAAGCAGGATGACATTCACGATTACTTCATGAATGCAGAGACAGACAGCCTCGAGAAAGCGTTGGGTGATGGATCAATGTCCGATTATTCGGAAGAGGAGGTCAGGATGATGCGGATCAAATTCATGTCCGAATACGCCAACTAGGTTAGCATCCAACTCCAGGAGTATATTAAAGAGGGACACAAGGCTTTGTGTCCCTTTGTTTTTCAGCCTTATTGTCTCCGTTCAGGACTCCACCCGGCCTGAAATTATCGGGCCTATCGGTTTAAGGGCCTGTTTTATTTAACCGATTTCGCGGTTATCTTTGGGATTCAACCGAATGAACTCATGAACATTCTCGTGATTGGTAATGGAGGAAGGGAACACGCCCTCGCCTGGAAAATCCGGGAGAGCCCCCTTTGCCAAAAAGTCTTTGTTGCGCCGGGAAATGCCGGTACATCGTTAGTCGCCGAGAATGTGGACCTGGATGTCAACGATTTTGAGGGGCTCGGGAGGTTTTGCGTTGAAAAATCCATCGGACTGGTGGTGGTTGGTCCGGAAGGCCCGCTGGTTAATGGTATCCGCGATTATTTTGAAAATGACCCCGCTTTGAAGCCTATTCTAATGGTCGGCCCGGGGAAAGTAGGGGCGCAGTTGGAGGGGTCCAAAGACTATTCCAAGCAGTTTATGCTGCGGCACAACATTCCTACGGCGAAGGCCAGGACATTTGTAGCGTCAGACCTCAGCCAGGCGCTGGACTACATTTCCGGTTGTAAACCGCCGATCGTGCTGAAAGCAGATGGGCTGGCAGCAGGAAAGGGTGTAATTATCAGTTTAAGCCAGGGCGAGGCAAAAGCGGTTATCAAGGAAATGCTGGTTAATAAGCGTTTTGGAGCCGCCAGTTCCAAAGTCCTGATTGAAGAGTTTCTGAACGGGATTGAACTTTCCGTATTTGTGCTGACAGACGGAAAGGACTATGTGATCCTGCCGGAGGCGAAAGACTACAAGCGTATCGGCGACGGTGATACAGGCCCTAATACCGGAGGAATGGGTGCCGTCTCGCCAGTTGTTTTTGCAGACGCCGCGTTTATGCAAAAGATCGAGGAACTGGTTGTGAAGCCAACCATTGAAGGTTTGAACCGGGAGGGAATAGATTACAAGGGTTTCATTTTCGTGGGGATCATGAATGTCGGGGGTAACCCTTTCGTGATCGAGTATAACGCCCGTATGGGGGATCCGGAAACGCAGGCTGTGATGCCAAGGATCAAGAGCGATTTTGTTGAACTCCTGGTAGCCGCTGCGAGCGGTGAGCTAAAAGGGAAGAAGATCGAAATTGATGAACACTATGCCGTGACCATTGCGCTTGTTTCGGGTGGTTACCCGGGAGAATATGAGACCGGGAAAGTTATCCACGGGCTTGATCACAGCGACCATGGTATGGTATTTCACGCCGGTACGGCAAAACAAAAACAATCAGTCCTAACCCATGGAGGCCGCGTGCTGGCAGTTTCCGGAAAGGGAAACTCGCTCGCAGAAGCAAGGGATAAAGCGTATAAAACAGCATCGCAGATCGCCTGGGATGGGCTGTACTATCGCAAAGATATAGGACAAGACTTACTGAATTATAAAGGATAACAGCGGGATGGGATGTTCATGTGGATCAACTAAGAACGGAGCCGTCTCCGGATGCAAAAACAACGGAGCTTGTGAAACCGGTGGGTGTAACAAGATGAATGTTTTTGATTGGCTATCCAACATGGAAATGCCTGGCGAAGATAAATTCAAGGTGGTGGAGGTCCGGTTTAAAAACGGCCGGAAAGAATTCTTCAACAACACTGAAAAACTGAATCTGACGACTGGCGATGCCGTTGTAGTGGAGGTTCCAAGTGGTCACCACATCGGCCATGTATCCATGCAGGGGGAACTTGTTCGTTTGCAAATGCAAAAGAAAAAAGTCGCCAACGACGGAGAAATAAAGAAGATATACCGGCTGGCGCATCAGAAAGACCTTGAGAAGTTCGAAGAGGTCAAGAAACGCGAACTACCCACCCTCTACCGGACACGCGAGATCGTTCGGGATCTGAAACTCGAGATGAAGCTCTCCGATGTGGAATACCAGGCGGATAACATAAAAGCGACGTTCTTCTACTCGGCTGACGACCGCGTCGATTTCAGGGAATTGATCAAGTTACTGGCCGGAGAGTTCAAGATCCGTGTGGAAATGCGCCAGATCAGTCTCCGGCAGGAAGCCGGAAGGCTGGGAGGAATAGGTGTCTGCGGAAGGGAGTTATGTTGCTCCACGTGGTTAAGTGATTTTAAGAATGTCGCGACCAGTGCCGCCCGTTACCAGAACCTGTCGTTAAACCCGAGCAAACTTTCGGGACAGTGCGGAAGATTAAAATGCTGCCTGAACTACGAGCTGGAAACGTACATGGAGGCGCTGGAGCATATTCCAAAAATCGAAGGCCCCCTTCTGACGGAGAAAGGGGAGGCAACTCTTCAGAAAACCGATATATTCAGGAAGATCATGTGGTTCGGATTTGTTTCCGAAAACACATGGTATCCCTTAAATGTTGATCGCGTAAATCAGATCCTGCTGCTGAACCGGGAAGGAAAAAAACCGGCAAGCCTCGATCTCGATGTCCTCGCTGAAAAAATTCCGGTGGAAACACTGAACAGCGACCTTGCACGAATGGATCAGAAATTCAAGGGTAAATCGTCGTCGAAGAAACGCAAGAAAAAGAGAAGTGGTGGCGGAGGTGGTGGCGAAAACAGACCGGATAACCGGAATAACCGTAACCCCAAACCCAAACCCGGGAGTCAACGATGAGACTATTTTCAGCGTTATGCATCTCAGCGATCTTTCTAACAGGCTGTGATGACACAAGGGTATACGAACAAATAACGGATTTCGAAGCACGACAGTGGGTCACTACTGATAAACCCGAGTTTGAATTCGTCGTCGATAACATCGGTATCCGGTACAACCTTTACGCGGATGTACGTAATTCCGTTTCCTATCCGTACTCGAGGTTTTTCTTTACTTATAATTTGCAGGATTCAAGTGGTGTCGACCTGCAAAAGCAATTACTAACGGAGCACCTGTTCGATGCTAAAACAGGTAAACCTTTTGGTAAAAGCGGGATCGGCGACCTGTACGATCATCGGTTTTTATTATTGAAGGACTACGAGTTCAAAAATAAGGGCAAGTATAAAGTAACCTTCGAGCAGTTCATGCGAATGGATACACTGCCCGGAATTCTCGCCGTGGGATTGAGAGTCGAGCGGGCCGGCACCGGCGAATAGTCTGTCGTTTTTTCTAAAGAATCCAATACCTGAAAAATATGAAAAGGAATATCCTCGTCCTCCTGGCATTGTGCATTTCATTTTTTTGCACGGCAAACATCCGGTTGCCAAAAATACTAAGCGATAACATGGTGCTGCAACGGAATAAACCGATCACCCTCTGGGGATGGGCGGACGCGGGAGAGAAGATCACAATCACATTCAAAAATCAGAAAAAATCGACCAAGGCGGATAAAGCGGGAAAGTGGATTGTCCGGCTGGACTCGGAATCGGCAGGAGGTCCCTATCAGCTTACTGTAAAAGGAAAGAATACGCTTGTCCTTAACAATATTTTGGTTGGCGAGGTATGGGTATGTTCCGGCCAGTCCAACATGGAGTGGACGGTTCAAAACACCAATAATGCCGAACAGGAAATTAAAGATGCCGACTTCCCGGAGATCAGGCAATTCCTTGTTCAGAAGGCTGTGTCTTCGAAGCTGGAAGAGGATGTCAGATCCGGGGAGTGGAAGGTGTGTTCACCGGGAACAGTTTCGGACTTTACCGCTGTCGGCTATTTTTTTGCACGTGAGCTTTACAGGTCGTTAAAGATTCCGGTCGGCCTGGTTAATACTTCCTGGGGCGGGACACATTCGGAGACATGGACGAGCCGGGAAGCATTCGCCGGCAGTGATGAGTTCAAACAAATGATCAGCTCTATGCCGCCGCTGGACCTTGATGTGCTGGCAAAACAAAAACAGGAAGCGCAGCTGAAAAACCTTCAGCGTATGAACATTACGTTGCCCGCCAAAGGTGTGGAGAATTGGAAAGAGGCGTCGTTCAATGACAAAGAATGGAAGACGATGAAATTGCCGGACTTATGGGAGCAACAAGGACTGGAAGATCTCGACGGTATAGTCTGGTTCCGCAGAAGTATTAACATCAGCGCCGGTGATGCCGGTAAGGAAGGGCTTCTCGAACTTGCCATGATCGACGATTCGGACGAGAGTTTTGTAAATGGTATCAAAGTCGGGGCGACTAAAAACAAGTACAACGAAAAAAGAAGATATAAGATCCCCGCCGGCGTTTTGAAAGAAGGTAAAAACGTGATTGCTGTACGCGTGGACGATACGGGTGGAGGCGGGGGCATCTACGGCGATGCGCGCGACTTTAAACTGACAACGGCCGGCAACGCTGAAATTCCACTAGCCGGAGAATGGAGTTTTAGTGTGGAGAACCTTTCCATGAGTAATGCGACGGTTGGACCGAACAGTTATCCAACGTTGTTATTTAACGCGATGGTCAATCCTTTGTTGAACTTTGCTATTGAGGGAGCGATATGGTACCAGGGTGAGTCGAACGCGGGCAGGGCCTACCAATACCGGACTGCGTTCCCCCTTATGATACAGGACTGGAGAAATCACTGGAAGCAAGGGGATTTTCCTTTTTACTTTGTTCAGCTGGCAAGTTTTAATTCAGCAAACGGCGACAGCCGGAATGGTAGTACCTGGGCGGAGCTTCGTGAGGCTCAAACCATGACCCTTTCGTTACCCAATACCGGAATGGCTGTAACAACGGATATCGGCGAAGCCAACGATATTCATCCGCGAAACAAACAGGACGTCGGGAAGCGACTGGCTGCAATCGCATTGAACCAGACGTACGGTCAGAAGAACGTCTTTAGCGGACCTGTATATAAATCCATGATTACCGACGGTAACAAAGCACGCGTTTCCTTCACCCACCTGGGAACGGGATTAGTGGCGAAGGACAAATACGGTTACCTGAAGGGCTTTGAGGTGGCGGGAGCCGATCAGAAATTCCACTACGCCAAAGCCTGGATAGAAGGAAACGAGGTGGTTGTGTCGTCAGAACATGTTGCAAGCCCGGTGGCAGTTCGGTTTGGCTGGGCTGACAACCCCGAGGATGCTAACCTGTTTAACAACGAAGGTTTCCCCGCGTCTCCCTTCCGTACCGACACATGGAAAGGTATTACTGAGAATTCGAAGTTTACTTTTGAATAACCGCTCTCAGGCAGACATCGTCAGGTGAACACTGAAAAAATCCTGCAGCTTATCGATGTGAATGTTCACAACGTTGCCTTTACTTTTGACCACGCAGGTACCTTGCGTCCGAAGCACATGGTGTTTTTTCAGGGACCGTCCCTCCAGCGTTACGTTAACGTACAGATCATGTACCGGCAGGATACTTCGGATTGGCCTTGAGGGACCCGAAGTGACATTCACGAGGGAAAGGATGTACTCATCCCCGGAAACGACCGATCGCGTCAGTCCGACATGAACGCTTTCAGGTGCATTTGTATCAATGACTATTGAGGTGCCGGCCAGGTAGCGAATGCTTCTTGCCAGGAGATTCCTGACGTCAGGATGACCCATTTCATAAGAGACCTGGTCGGGTTGGTTGGTAAAGTATATGACCTTTCCTTTTTTATAGATGTTTTCCATAATGGTCGGGTACTCGGTCGCCCATTCCGTAACCCATGCTTTTTCCGGTGGCTGATTATGTACAACGGGAACGTATGTACAAATCGTTTTGGCACCGGCCGCGGGTTTGCACAGGAGCGTGTAACCGGCGTTTATCAATAACTCAGTCTGTACACTTTCAGGGCGGGTGATATAATGTTCTTTGTCCGCGATGAATTGATAGCAATCTTTCTTTGTGTTGACCTTTTCGCCGGTGTACCGGCAACCGAATAGTTCCGCCAGTCCAAAGTCCTGTCGCTTCGTTCCATCATCATCGTACAAGCTGGTCTCATACGTAGCGAGGATATTCCCGCCGTTGGCAACGTAGTCCTTAAGCAAGCCTGTTTCGTATCCGGACAAACACTTCACGTTGGGCAGAATGATGAGTTTGTACCGGTCCATCCGTTGCATGGTTATCTGATGGTCGGGGATAAAATCATACGGAATATGATTCTCCACCAGTACGGTCTCCATTCCTTTGATCGATGCATCAAAGCGGTCACCCGTTTCCTTTAGCCCGCGGTAGAACAGCCGGGTAGGTCTCGAATAATAGATACCGATGTTGGCTAGGGGCGCATGATTTGCCAGGACCTTTTCATTCGTTTTTACGAATGTGTACGCATCGGTATTCTGGAACGCATTCCTGCGGTCGTACGTGGATCCGGGATCAGTTCCCGTAAAGCTACAATTCCAGAATCTGCCACCAGCCGCCAGCGCCTGCCACAACCATATGTTCAGATCTTGCGGCGGGTCCATCACATACCGGTGCGAGGTTCCGTTGCCGCCGTATAAAATAATGGCTTCTTTTTCCGGCGACAGCGACTTTAAGAACCGTATGATGGTACCGGCATATGTCAGGTCTTCATAATGGATGTTTTCCGAGTTCTCCGTAAGAAAAGCTACACTTACCAGGAAATCGAAATGATCGCGTGCGTTGTACAAATCGATTCCGGAGTGGATCCTCCCGCCTGTTTCGTACATGCTGAATACTTCGGCGGTATAAACCTTGTCCTCACCAAATGCCTTTACCGTTTTCTTAAGCCGGTTCATATGTTCATCAGCGGCATCCGTCTTCCATTCCATGTAACGACTTAGTTCCGCTTCCGTCGCACTGACGGCGACGGGTAAATCACTTCCGGTAGCTGATTTGAAAGACTGCTCGCAACGTGGGCAGTAACAGATTCCGGATACCCCGATGCTATTGTGCCAGATACCGTCCAGCTTGTAGTGTGTCATCAGGTATCTCACAAACTCTTCCAAGTGTTCATTACGGTGATATCCCTTGTAACATGAGGCATAAAGCTGCGGTCTGGTATAATTTAACTGCAAGGGTTGTTTAGAATTGTCCAGACTGAACCAGCCGGGGAATTGACGGTAGATGTGTTCTTCGACGCCCCGGAAGTCGACACGACCGATTACCCGGATTCCTTCCGCATAGCAGGCGTCTGTGATTTCTTTGAGTATGTCGCGACTACCCATAAATGAATTGATATTTGCTGCAGCCAACGGATTTTGAAAAAAGTCGACGATACCTCCGGCGTTCACAACCAATGTATTGCAAGCTGTCTTTTTCAAATAAGCAACCACTGTCCCGGCGTTGTAAAGACTGGCGTCTGGTTCGCGCAGTACAGTCTGAAGAATTCGCAGTGGTTGGTTGTACCAATATGACTTTTGATCGCCAGTTATCCGGGACGATTGGGTCGCCAGCAAGGGGAATAAGGCCGAAGCGCTTCCAAGCGCCGCGGAGTATTGAAGAAAATGGCGACGGTTAATCCGGGTATTCGATGGCATGTTATTTCAGGTGATAAATTGTCCGCGTAAATGCTATTGGTATAATTTAAATAAAAAGCCAGACTTCAGGAGCTTCAGGATATACCGTTGGAATAAAATCGCCGGAGTTTACGGCCGGCTTTGATGAATAGTCTTTATTTTGTTTAGTCATCAAAAATCTATGCCGGGAAAAGGTCTTTCACTGTTTATTCTTGCAATCTGCCTTTGTACCCGTGCCTATGCGCAGACGGGACTAATTGATACACATGCTACGAAAGAAACCGTTCGCCTGCACCGGGCGCTTCGGAAAGTTTCAAAAAAACATACGCTATTTGGACACCAGCATGCTACCGAATACGGTCATGGCTGGTCGGGTGATACTGACCGGTCGGATGTGAGGTCAGTGACTGGATCACATCCGGCGGTGATCGGCGTGGACCTCATGGGATTTTCCGTGGGTTCCCCCGAAATGATCCGGCGGGCGAAGGACAATCTGCGGAAAAATGTCAGCGACACTTATAACCGGGGAGGAGTTACAACGGTCGCCTGGCACTTTTCAAATCCGGTTTCCGGAGGCGGGTTCAACTGGGTGGATTCGGTTTCGCTTCCGGCAGTGAAGTATCTGATCCCCGGAGGAGAGGCACACACGCAATACAGGGCTATTCTGGACGGTATCGGGGAGTGGGCGAAAAGTGTAAAGGGTTCGGATGGAAAAGTTGTGCCGATGATCTTTCGTCCGTATCATGAATTCGACGGTGGATGGTTCTGGTGGGGAAAACCGCATTGTACGCGGGAAGAGTTTATTTCGCTATGGCGTTTTACGGTCTCCTATTTAAGAGACAGCGTAAATGTTCACAATTTCATCTACGCTTTTTCACCGGATAATAAATTTAAAACTGAGGCGCAGTTCCTCGAACGATATCCCGGCGACCCCTGGGTTGATATGGTCGGCATGGATAACTATGGGGATATGGGACGGAACCGGTATGATGTTGATACCGCCGCCCTGAAACTTAAGATCGTTTCCGACTATGCCCTAAAGGCGGGAAAACTCGCGGCCTTTACGGAGACGGGCCTGGAATCTATTCCAAATGAAAAGTGGTGGACCGGCACGTTGCTTAAAGTTATGAAAACCCACAGGATGAGACTGAGCTATGTGTTGGTCTGGCGCAACGACACACGAAGTCCCACGCATTACTATGCACCTTTCCCGGGACATACCAGCGTTCCCGATTTTATTGAATTCTATAATGATCCCTACACATTGTTCGAAAATGATCTCAGGAATATTTACGGAAAGCGACGAAGGTAACCGGTGTTCCCTGGCGATCGCCTGATGCTGAATGTACCTGATACGCCGGATATACCCACCCGTCTGACGTCGTGCTAATGACCTGGGTCTGAACAGGACCAGGTAATGGAATTTGATTTTTAGTTCTAAATTGCACGACCAAACCACCGCCTATGATCAAGATGATTATTCATGCCCTTAAACGCTTTGCCTGGTTCAAACGGTTTAATGCGAAAGTGACGTATGAGCTGCTCGCAAAGCATATACCGGTTGCGGACTGGCATTTTATGAATTACGGGTATATGCCGAATTCCGCGGAAAAGCCCCTTGATCTGCCCGATGACCCCAAGATCCAAAAGTACCCGCTGCAGATGTACCACTACCTGGCGACAAAAACTTCAATAGAAGGGAAGAATGTACTTGAAGTAGGAAGCGGAAGAGGAGGGGGAGCGAGGCACATTGCCTCCACCTTAAAACCGGCTTCCTATATCGGTATGGATATCGCACAAAGTGCCGTTGATCTCGCGAATAAAATCCACAAAGTTGACAACCTGAAGTTCATACAGGGAAGCGCCGAAGCTATACCGTTGCCTGATAACAGCATCGATGTTGTTATTAATGTTGAGTCGTGTCATGCGTATGGTTCGGTGGAAAAATTTCTTAGCGAAGTGAAGCGTGTCCTGAAACCCGGCGGTTATTTATTGCTTGTTGATTTCAGAAACGAAAAGAACGTAGAGAATATGGGTACGCTAAAGACTCAGCTTCGCAACACCGGCATGGAAATGATCCAGGAGGAAAATATAACAAGTAACGTGATCCAATCGATCGAAGCGGAAGATGCGTCAAAGAAAGAGCGCATCAGAACCCTGATCCCGGAAAAATGGCAGAAGCTTTTTTCCGAGTTTGCCGGCGTAGTGGGGTCGAGATTTTATGAGACCCTGAAAGACGGAACACGGCTGTACTACAGGTTTGAACTTCGCAAAAAACTCTAATGGAAAGTTATAACAGACCAAGTGGAATACCCTCAGGCATCCCATTTGGTCTGTCGTAATCGCTACCTGGCCTTTTCTTTTTTCTGCCCGGACAGGAATTCAATCATATCGCGGATCTCCCGCTTAGACATCAACGTACCCATTGGGGGCATTGCGGAAGGTACATTTTCGCGTTTGCTGATCCTTGAGACAGCTACTTCCACCGGCTCGGCGTCGGAGGTTTTGATGATCAGTTCACGTTCATTTTCCTCATTCAATATTCCGGAAATCACCTGGCCATCCTTCAGGGTAATTTTGACTGACCCATAGCCGGGCGAAAGTCTTGCACTGGGTTCAATCAAGGCTTGCAAGATCTCTTCTCGGCTTAGTTTATCTCCAATTTCCGTGAGATCCGGGCCAACGATACCACCTTCACCTCCGATTGCGTGGCACCTGACGCACTGCGTGGTGGAATTGGACCTGAAATACCACCACGCTCTTCTTGCATCCCCTCCATAGAGCGTTTCCAGGTAGCCGTCAGTTGTATTTCCCGATGGACGCAAGGGTGCTAACTTAGCCGCCAGCTTTTCAGACCGCGTCAGATCGACGGCTTCAATAAGATCAAGCGTTATCGCAGGTGGAAGTTTTTTTCCGGATAGCTGTTCGATCAGTTTTTCCAGCACCGGCTCACTTTTGGCAATATCCATTTCTCCCAGAACTTTCAGGAGTTGCTGCTGTTCCTGCACCGTACCATTTTTGAAGATTGGTTCTACAATTCCGGGAAGATTTTCTTTAGTGATGTCCAATTCGTTCAACAAACCTACCGCTGTTGCCCGTACACTGACGTCCTTGTCCTCCATTCCCTTCTTAATGACACTCTCTATTTTGTCGTATTTTAAGGTGTGAAGAGCGGTAAGCATAGCCGCGCGGACGGACGGATTTGTGTTCGTCTGCATGACCTTTGCGAACGATTCATTATAATCACCTATTCCCAGGGTGCTCAGCATTTGGGATGCGGCGATAAGTATGTCCGGATCTTTACTTTGCAGGAACGACGAAGCGATGGATTTTACTTTCGCTGTTACGCCGGCCGGATCACGTTCGATCTTTCCGCGAACCCGGCCATCCACGCGGTCAAGTGTGGAAGGATTGGCCCATACACCTAACGTTGCCAGCGCTTCGGCCCTCAGTTCCGATGTGATGTCGTCACGTTTCGAAAATGCGATCAGGAGGTCCATCTCCCGGTCTCCGCCTACGCGAAGGCAGGCGTTGATCCCCCGCCTCAGCAGGGCCTCGGAGGTGAATCTTTTTTCACCTAACACAGCCGCGAGCGCAGGTAATGCCTTTTCAATCGACAAATCGTCATTGATGGCACGCGCTGCTTCCGTTGCGACGTACTCATCCTGGTCCTGGAGGAAAAGGGCGACCTTCTCGTTTTTCATCCTGCGCAATACCAACACAGCGGCGGTTCGAAGCGCTCTGCTAGGGTTATTTGCCAATGCAATAACCGGATCAGCCTGTCCTATCCGGGACAACGCCAGCACGCCGGCATGTCTGATGTATACGTCCTCGTCGTTATTTTTTTCAAGCATACTGATAATGGCGTCAACAGCGGGAACATGTGCTATTCTTCCCAAAGCCTGGGCGCTGAAAAAGACTGTGCGGGGATAAGAACTACCGAGCAACGGGATCAGCTCATTGGCCGCGTCCTGGTATTTTACATCTCCGATTATTTTTGCTGCCTGGGCAACAATTTCAGGGTCTTCGTCTTTTAATAGTGCCGTCAGGGGAGTCGCGTATTTTTTGTCCTTCCTGGCCAGTTGGCCGATACCCCATATGGCATGAACCCTTGCCAGCTGGTTATCCTGACCAAGCGCTTTTTTAAAGACCTCCATGCCCTTTTCCTTTCTGTCCACCAACTCGAACTGCGACTTTTGCCTGATTCGCATGTCCGGGTAGGAGAGAAGTTTCAGCAGTTCGTCTTCCGACTGCTCTTCGTAGTCCAGTTGCATGAGGCGTTTTGTTTCTACTCGTTCGGATTTAAGGTCGTTCTTGTCATCGGTAACATCGAGTTTCCACACCCGGCCGTAGTTTTTGGTACCCCACCCGTTGATCCAGTCTGCCGCGTAAAGCGCGCCGTCAGGTCCGAACTTGATTCCGGTAGGAAGTATACCACTTACCATGTCCTGTTCTTCGGCGAGTTCGAATGACGCACCTTTAGGCTTTAAGCTGAAAGCCCAGATGTGAGACCTGCTGGGGTTGCCAACGAATTCCACCAGGAAGAATTTATTCAACCACGCTGATCCCAGCGCTGTTCCCGGGTTATATACCATACCGGTGGGACCGTTGTGAAAATTTTTGATCGGAGGAATGATGTAGGCGGCTTGCCCGTTCCAACGGGGTTTGTAAAGCTCTTCGTCCATCCAGACTTTATAATTGTTGTTCCTGGGGTCCACGTATTTTCCGTATTGCCAGTTTGATCTCCAGCCGGCATCGGATCCCTCAACGATATAGACCAGGCGTTCGCTTTCACCCGGATGATCACCATCGTTGTCTGAACTGATGATGTTTCCATACTCATCAAAAACGAACTCATGTGTATTTCGCAAACCGGATGCGAAAACCTCAAAATCACTTCCGTCTTCATTGGACCGGACAATTATACCTTCGTTTGGATAGGAATGGTTTGTTCCGTCGGGTGCTTTGATATTTGCTCCGATATCACCGATCTGCCAGTAGATCCTGCCGTCAGGCCCTTCGATCGCACCAGACATCCCATGTCCGCTGAAACCAATATGGACCGCATAGCCGTGGCTGATGGATTCCTTCTGGTCGAGTACACCATCGCCGTTCGTGTCCTTGAGCCGCCACATGTCCGGACCGATCGTAATGAAGACGTCGTTATCTCTGACCAGAATCCCTCCGGCTACATCGGTCACTTCTTCGTGGAAATCACTGAGAATTCTGGTGGAGATGTCCGCAAAGCCGTCACCGGATTGATCTTCCAGGCGCCACACTTCGTCTTTTTCAATTGCGAGGTCCCGCCAGTCATGACTTCCGTCCTTGTTCAGGTCCTCAAGCCACTCATTTTCCTTGCTACGTTCCGGTGCAAATGTGGTTCGTAAAAACGCGCGCCGGTCTTCGACGGATTGTAAACTTATCGATGGGATCATCCAGTCGCGGTGACCTCTAATGTCAAACTCCGAATTCTTTTGCCGGTTTGTTCTGGTGAGATAAACTCTGCCTTCATCATCAATGGACATGGCCACCGGATCCGGAGCCAGCGAATCACTGGCCCATAAACTCAGGTTGATACCTTCTATTACCTGGGCCGCGGTATTTTTTCTGATCTCAGCCGCCTTGGCTGCACTCTGAGCGGGATCTTCTTTTTTAATCAGGGGCGTTTCAACAGGCGCCGATTCTTTACAGGCTGCTACCACGATGATCACCAACGCCATGATAAACGGTTTTTGAATGTATTTCATAAGGGTTATTGACATTGCATCTTAATATTTGAATGGAAGGATCAACTAAGAAAGGCAAAAGAATTGATTTATAAAATAAATATATGCCAATCGGGCACCGGTTCACGAGCCCGGCAGATCAGTTAGCCGGCAGCGCAGAGATGTCTCTATTGATTTCTTTTATCGGAATCTCCATTGGTTTGGGTTCGTTAACTAAGGTATCGATCTTGTTTGAAACAACCTTCCGGCTTTCGACAAGAGGCCTAGTCCATTGAACCATTTTTCGGATGGAGGACGCGTTGATCGTAACGGTGTTGTTAATGGTCTGTTCCATTTCTTCTTAACAACAATGGAGGAGGAAAAAAGCAAGATGGATGGTGGGGTCCGGAAGTGCCCGGCAATGTTCAGTAGAGAATGATCGGTTTCATAAGGTGTATTCCAAGAGAGCAAGCGACAGGTTTCTGTTGTGTACCGGCAATTCCGGACTATCGGGTGTAGTGTAGTTTTCGACAAAATTGAAGCCGAAACTTTTATAGTATTCAATAATTGTTGAATTGGATGACCACGTATCCATGCGGATGCTCCTGATTCTCATTTGTTTCGAGTGCCGGATAGCCCAGTCCAGGATAATACCGAATAGCCGTTGCCCCTTAAATTCCGGATTTACAACAACCCTGTGAAGGTAGATGGATGTCCCGGTATCCATTTCACGCCAGATGATCGTGTCAGTGTAACAAACGCTGAAAATGATAAGGATATCTCCATTGTTAACTACTTTGTAATGATTCCGGATTTCAACATCTCGGATGACGGCGTTCTTATCGTAGTTGCGCCAAACAGGAAAATTGTTCTTTTCCTGGTATGCTATGGAATGCTCAAACAATTTGAATATCATATCCAAATCATCAAGTTCCGTATTCACCACTTTCAATTCTTCGGCCATGCAAACAATAGATAAACGAAAAAAAGTGACTGGCCGCCGAGCAACAAATTTTTGCTGCAATTGCTACCAGGGTGAGACGAAGATAATTAGAAACAACGTCTAAATGAAGTCAATTAACATTATGAAATGGGTCCGTGCTTAGAATTCCTCCATGACAATTTCTTTGTTTATCATCATCCCGGCAGTTGTTCCCATGGCAATAGCATTGGCAACAGTTCGCATACGAGTGGTGTTGTCGCCGCTGGCGAATACCCCCTGAACGGTGGTCTTTTGCAAGGGATCCACTTTGATGTATCCATCGTCTGTTAATTCACAACCGAGTTTTTCGGGAACAGGGCAATGTTGTTCGAACGGGCTGCGTACGTATAATGCTTTTATGGCAGCAGTGCCACCGTCCCTGAATACGATGTTCTCGAGGTAGCCGTTGGTATGGGCGAACTGTTCTATCTCATTTTCTACAATTCTTATCTGATGTTTTTCCAGCCTGGCCGCCTGATCTGCGGTTAAGGTGGACTTGCCATTCGTGTATAATGTGAGATCCTGCGTCCAGTTGGAAATCAGATTAGCGAGTTCAAAGCCGTGATCACCATTCGCCATGATTCCGGTTCTCTCATTCCTCACTTCGTACCCGTGGCAGTATGGACAATGCAGTACTGAAATACCCCAGCACGCTGCATATCCGTCGATATCCGGCATGGTATCTTTTATACCCGTTGCAAAAAGGAGCTTTTTGGCGGTGAAAGTCTTTCCGGCATCCGTTTGAATTAAAAAACCGCTTCCTGTTTTTTCTCCATGAATGACTAGTCCGTTCAGGAATGTAACCGTATGATATTTTTGTACCTGCTCTCTGGCGAGCGCGGCGATTTCTTCGGGTCGTTTTCCGTCCTGAGTAAGGAAGTTGTGCGAGTATGGTGTTTGCCTGTTGCAGGGACGGCCATTGTCAATGACCAAAACCTGCCTCATCGCCCGGCCTAATGCCATGGCTGCCGCAAGTCCGGAATAACTTCCCCCTATTACAATTACGTCAAAATTTTGAAGCGGTGTCATTTGGTTGTATTAGAATGTTATGAAAAAAATACTGCGTAAAAACGTGTGAGACAGAGGGTGCATTTGGTTCAATTTATGATCAAACACTACCCGCTGTCTCCATTTGCATCAGCCGGTTATTTTCTTTTTGCTGAAGAGACCGATGATCATGTCCACAAGCGGAACACCAGCAAACACAATCCAGGGAACCAGCGAAATAGTCAAGATAAACGTTCTTTGGTAGAGTGGCAAGATGGACAGGGGCTCACCAAACAAATAAAGGAACAATGTAATGGATGGATAGATTACAGCCCAGATTTTCAGTGAGGCGATTAATTTCATTTTTGTTTTCATTGCAATTTTTTTTATGGATTTACCAGGCACAAAGATATCTCAGGAGATATACTGCCGGATAGGACAAAAATGGAATTGAATGGTACTTATCTGAAATTCTGCCGGAAAGCGTCCGGAGAATAGCCGGTGTGCTTCTTAAAAAACCTGATGAAATAAGATACATCGTCGTAACCCAGGTGCGAAGCTATCTGATTTACCTGATTTGTGGTAGCGAGTAAAAATCTTTTTGATTCCAGGAGGATGTAGTCGTTGATAACATCGGAACTCGTTTTGCCCAGTGTCAGCTTGGTGATTGCGTTCAATTGAAATGCAGATAAATTCAGCATATCAGCGTATTCGGAAGCTTTCTTGCTTTTTTGAATATGACTCTCCAGGAGCGACAAAAATTCCTCCATACGATCGAGATGGTACGTATTCGGGTTGCCGGGTGAAGCTTTCCTGTTCTGCTGATTGCGCACCAATTCAATAAAGAATATCCCGAGATTCGCCCGAATCACATCCCTGTATCCCTCTTGTTTATTTTTGTATTCCTGAAAGATGTAGAAAAGAATGGTAAGTATCTTCCGGAATTTTCCCGCATCGAGGGGGCAAACGTTTTTGTTACTAGCTCTGCGCAGCAGTTGCCCCGAAGCTTTGTCTCCGGGATGGTAGAAATCAGTATTGAATTGCAAGAGGTAACCCGTACTTCCCGCATGCAGGTTGAGCTGATGGACCTGGCCGGGACGCATAAAGAAAACAGAATAGTTTCGGACATCGTATCGCACAAAGTCTATCACATGGGTTCCACGCGCTTTTTCCAAAGCCAGGATGTAGTAGTAGTCATGACGGTGTAGTTCCTGGATCATATCCTTTCCGGCCAGAAGATTATGGACATCTCTGATATTAAAACTGTCCGAGAGTTGCTGCTCCTCCGTTGACTTGATATGCCTGATGGGAATATTTTTCATTTTCGGAAGAGGATTGGTTGAATGAGGGGTAGCGAGCCCGGCAAACGGACATTGTTTTGTGGGTTCGTCGAAGACGTTATTTCTCTTTCTTTTTTGCCTTTGGTTCAGGTAACTCTTTTGTTGAAATTTTCACCAATTTACTCAGCCAGTCACTATCCTCAATTTTATCCTCTATCAGAAAGCTTGGCTTCGCTCCCGGGTACGGTGGTGATTCAACCACTTCCTCGCCAATAAATAACCGTCCGGATTTTGTGGGTTTAATAAATAGTTTGTTATCGCAAATGAGACCGAATAATTTGCCATCTGAATAGATCCCAAATTCTCCGAACATCTTTTTGGCCGTTATTTCGCCAGCGCGTTTAATTTGGCCGGTAACAAAGTCGACAAACTTTTGATCGGATGGCATATTATCTGGTTGTTTATATTAAACCCGCCTTGTGTTCTTAAGGTTTTACCGACAGTAATTTAGTTAATTTGGCTGAAATTGATCTGCATGATTTCGAGGTATTAAGTTTTCGTTTTTTTGTGACATGAACGTACCACGATTTATTTCAATAATTATTTTGAGCTTTCTTTCTTCCGGATTTTTGAAATTGTCAGGCCAAGTGATTTAGTCGGTTTTTCCATATCGTTTATTGCGAACTGAGCTGCAGATTGAATGAGGTCCTTGATTTTTTTGTTCCTGTAGTCCTTTGGGGTTTCAATGGGAATGTGTCTTATCAATTTTCCTGTCCCGGTTAACAATTTGTGTGGATCATTAATGAGCGTTCCCTTATTAAATCCTAAGTTCAGGTGGTTTGTGTAGATGGGGAGCATGCAAAACGCATCCGATAACTTGTCTGAAATTGAGAAGACCGTTGTCAATGCATGGGTGTGATAGAGTAATTCGTTACTGTCGGGGTATATTTCAAGAATATACCCACGTAAGTCCTTGAACAAATCAATTATCTTTTGCTCCTTAAACTCTAATAAGTACAGGAAGTCGGGGTGAATTTTTCGTAACTTGCCCATTCGCTCAACCTTTTGCTGAACTGTCGGACTGCATCGCACAGACAAGATTTCCTTCAGTATCCAAAAACTTTGTGATCCAGCCAACATATGGAATTGCTGTCTTCGGTATAAGAATTTGGCCGCTGTTTTGAACTCTTTTGACTATTTCGTCGACGTTTTCTACTGTCACCGTACATTCTAATCCTATTAACCTTTCTTTAACCGGAGAATATGTCCTGGCTTGGAACAGTTCTTCTTTACTTGGAATTTTTTTACCTTTTAATTTGTCAAATAATGATGGTTTAGGAATCTTGTCCTGAGAGATCATTTCGAAAATGTCTGTAAATTTTTTTTCAAATCCAGGCTTGGGTTTCCCCATTGGTCTCAAGTCTAGTCCCATAATGTGTTGTTCAATATCATTTGAAAATGACCTGCAACGGTTGTGTAGAGATCTTGACGGGATAAGGAAGGCTAGGTAAATAATTCCGATAGTTATTGGGGGAATGCCAAGCCCGATTTGCACGTCACTATCCTCCGTTGCCAAAGCTAATTTAATTAATTGCCCGAAATTATGTTAAATGAAAACAGGACATTACTTATACATAATGTTGGCGGCTGGGCACATGGTCCGCTTTGTTGTGTTAGTCCTTTCTGGTTCCTTGCTCAATTGTAGTCCCGTTCTCGTAGATTACCAATTTCTCCACTCGTCCTTTTTGTCCTTGAATAAATTCAAATTGTACGTTTCCGTGGTCGAGGTAGAATTTTGAATTGGATTCCGAATACAGGTCGGCAGTCCAGTCTCCGTCTTTGGCGTTCAATTGATTTTGGTTCTTGGTTATTACAATTACTCTATCTGGAGCCATTTGATATTTTCCAGTGTATTGATCTAAAATACTATCGGCTAGTTTAATGTTTCCTGTTGGTCTATGGTCATAACTAATTACTCGGCTTAGCTTCCAGCCTTTAGGTTGCCTATGCCAGACGTTTGTGAACTTAGCTTCCTCAATTACCTTTTCTGTTTTGTCATCAATTACCAGGAAAAAACGATGTCGGCCTGTCTGAACGGCTCCGAAGTCTTTGATTGGACTCACTTCAACACTTTCCCGTATCAGTTCTCGTCTTAATTTTTGCCGTTGTCGCTGTTCTCCGCAAAACGAAGTCATGGATTTCATCTCGGCCTCTCTGGATTTCGTCAGTCCGCCACGGTCATGGTAAAATTCAAAATCATCTGCCAGAAATGACTCATATTTTTTCAGATCACAATTGTTTAATGCCTGAAAGAAAATACTGTCAAAAGTTATTACTTGTCCGAATAATGATTGTTGGTCGATTGTATCAGTTGTCGTTTGGCCGAAAAGTTGATTTCCAATTGTCAAAAATAAAATAATAAGTCGTCTCATTTTTTTCAAGATCTGTAAGTCGTTTGTGCCTTGCCGACAACATTTATGTATATGGCGTAGGTGATTAGTAACTGCGTGATTGTCCCCGTTGGCGAACTAAGTTAGTTAAAAAAACCTTTCACATTGCAGTATCCACCCTATGACGTATGCATTTTGTGAGCAACTGGCCATCACGCACTCACTTGTTTAAAAGTCCCTTGAGAGCCCTGAACTTTCCAGATTGTCAAATACAAAATAAGGATCGCAGTCCGTTGTCGCTGTCACGCTCCCACCAGTCTTTTGAGTACAACCAAAAACTGTCAGTATTATTAGTCCGGCTAAGATGGTTGTCTTCATTTTGTTGAGGGCTACTGCTAACCTTTGCGTTTGTGATGTGTCCGGCTTCCGAAGCCGCGTGTTGTCCCACGAAACCAAACGTAGGTTTTATAAAAATATTAAAATTTAACTTGTCACCCGCCATAGCGCAAACATGTTGTTAACGCTCGTTTATTTCAGTAATTCTTAATTTATACAGTCTAGTTACTGGAACTGTCATTCCAAAAAAGTCCCTCGAATATGGATTATATCTGTCAGTCTCAGTTATAAATCTAATGCTTCTTAGGTCGTTTGCTATTAAATGGTCTAACACTGAGAACGTATAGTTGCAGGTCACTTTTTCATCAGCAAAAACGTTGCATTCAATGAGAAAAGGCCAATCCTCATTACGACTTTTAAAATCCTTTATAGATCTATCAAGGTCGTAGATATTCGTTTCATTGTTGTCAATAAATATTTTTACCTCTTCGTCCTTAAAACCAATCCTAATATCTAAGACTAGATTATCAGAAAGCCGTCTTTGTCCAACATTCTCGGCTTTGGGTAATTTTAACTTAAGGCCGTCCTTTGAAAGGAAATGTTCCTTAAAGTTGTCAGCCCTGGTTCTCACGTAAATTAATTTTTCATTGGGGTTAGTCCAGATTTGTAAACTATCACCCTCCAAAAGATATCCAAAGCTCTTCTCTGTTGTTCCATCAAATCTCGGATTAAGCCCAGTGAAAGTTATTGAGTCTTCATTTTTTTTAAAACCCCACGTATCAAAGAATTCATCCGTACTTAAGGAATTGTATATCACAGAATCCCCGTCAAACTTAAGTAATGCGATTTCCCTTGACTCAATCCAAAGGCCGTCTAACGGGTTAGAACATGAAGTCAAGGAAAACACTATTGAAAAGATTAGCATGTACTTCATGGTCTGGCAGTAAATGAGCACTAACGTTTGTGTATAAATAGTGATCGGATAAGGAGGGTTTGGAAATGCCTGCCCGCCGAAAATCTCTGTAGGCCGGACGAAGGAATGCCAAGCCCGACTACCGTGTCGTGGTCAAACGTTGACGTAACAAATTTAGTAGAATGTTACTAAAAACAAGAGTAAAAAGCCCGCTATTGCATATGCATTTTGTTGGCAGCTGGCCTTTTATTGCACAATCTCTATTAGTTTGAAAAACTCATCCGTCATCCCTTGTAAGGTCGACTGTAGTTTCGGGTTACTCTTGTATCCTTTGACTTTAGTTGTTTTAAACTTTTTTGGGTCATTAAGTTTGGGCCAGAAAATATTGCTATAGTAGTGGTCCCAGATTTGTTTCAATTCCTTCTTTCGGTGGGGTATTTTTCAGTTACAACTTTCTCGGCTTACGCTAAAACTGAGCACACTTATTGGCTGGCTTTGGATGTGAGCCGGATGTGTGGCCTGGCAATGTGTGTGTGATTTAGTTGTTAACTTACATGGCTGGGCTACCAAGAACGCCACCAAACTAGCGGGCAAATCGTTTTTAATTTTTGAGGTCAAGCTTGATAGTATTTTATGAAGGTTTTCTTTCTGAAATGGATTTATATATCTGTACCAGTATCAGTGGTATCAGCCCTGCTAAAATTGATACCATCCATATTTTGGTTGCTAACACTTCTAATCCCAACACTAAGCGTATTTGCGGCAAAGCGTAGACTGCTAGCAAAAGAGTGATACACAACAACAGCGCTAACCATACAAACTTATTTTTGGTGATGTCATTCACAAACAGATTTGAATGTGCGGAAGACATATTAAATACATGAAAGAGTTGCGCGAAGGCAAGCGTAAGGAAAGCCACATTGTTTGCAACTTTAGCATCTGTTGTTATAGCTTGTTCGCAATAGAGTAAAGCAGCAATCACCGCAAGGGTCATAAGAGCAGCGTATATAACTATCGTGATCCAACCCTTATTGGAAATAATAAGATTCTTAGGATCACGTGGTGGTCTTTCCATCACCGTCTTATCACCTCTGCCCAAGCCGAGAGCCAGTGCGGGAAATACGTCCGTCACCATGTTTAAAAACAAGATTTGTAGCGGAAGTAATGTTGAGGCTGGGGCGAGAAAGCCCAACGTGGTTACAATGAAGATCTCACTTAAATTGCATGACACGAGATAGATTACAAATTTTTGTATGTTCTGAAATATTTCTCTGCCATGCGAGACTGCCTGCGCGATAGAAGTAAATGAATCGTCTTTCAATACTATACTTGCAGTCTCCTTAGCTACTTGTGTCCCTCTTAATCCCATCGCAATACCGATGTCTGCCTTTTTAAGTGCGGGAGCATCGTTTACACCATCACCTGTCATAGCAACAATGTTTCCTGCTTTCTGATAAACGTCTACAATTTCCAATTTTTGTTTGGGAGAGGTGCGCGCGAATACCGAGGTAGAAAGAATTTTGTTGGTCCACTCGTCTGAAAGCGACTCCACCGCTGGTAAGTCTCCCCCTGCCATTACTTTATTATCTGATTCATCTATCAATCCAACTTTCTTAGCGATGTTAATCGCCGTTAATGGATGGTCTCCGGTAACCATTACGATTTTAATACCTGCTTTTCGGCATGATTGAATTGCGTCTTTAATATCCAATCGTGGTGGGTCTAAGAAACCGATCATGGCTACATAGACTAATGAATTGATATAATCTTCTTTGTTGATTTCAGCTTCTTGTCTATAGGCAAATGCCAATACCCGCAGGCCATTGGCTGACATTTGTTCAGAATCGGAAAGGATCTTTTTTCGATCCACTTCATTCAATTCCCTTATGGTCGCGCTTTCATTTATTCTACTGCATGCTTGCAATAAGTTTTCCACCGAACCTTTTGCTGCCACCAGAAAACCTGTTGAGATTTTATGTAGGGTACCCATGATTTTCGTATCGGAACTGAAAGGCACTTCGCCAATCCTGTTGTGTTGTGCTTTTAATTCTTCGGTTGATGTGCCCGAGGAGTCGGCCATGTGAACAAGTGCAAATTCTATTGGGTCACCCGTGAGCCTACTTTGATTATCACTGCCTTTTGAAGAAGCATTGTTACATAGGGCACCAATTAGTCTTAACTTTTGATAAGCTTCCTCGCTTTTATCGAGTTTACCTTTGTCAAATCGAAGCACGTTATTTTCAATGATCACCTTTACCTTTTCATCCGGGAAGGAAAAAGTATCGACATATATTTTATTTTCAGTTAAAGTACCGGTCTTGTCAGTTAGAATTACATTGGTACTTCCCAGTGTTTCTACAGCCGATAATTTTTTAACGATGGCATTTCGTCTGGCCATCAACAACATTCCATATGCCAAGGCTACGGTTGCAACAATCGGCAACCCTTCTGGAAAAGCAGCGACCGCTAAGGCGATAGAAGTTTCCAGAATTAATAGCGAAGGTTTGCCCTGAATAACCCCTGTTACAGCAAATATGGAGGTCATTACCAACGTTATCCATATGAGCTTTTTACTTAATAGCCTGATTTTTTTATCCAATGGTGTTTCTTTTTCTTCGGAACTCTCAACCAATGAAGTGATTGTGCCTAATTGAGTATTTCCAGCAATGCCTGTAATTACGGCTTTGCCATTGCCATTCATCACCGAAGTGCCTTTAAACACCATGTTAAACTGATCTCCAAGGGTAGTCTCTTTCGGAAGCTTTTCTATGTTCTTTTCAGTGGGAAGCGATTCACCGGTCAGGGACGACTCATCACACTGTAATTGATTGGATTCGATAAGATGCGCGTCTCCTGGAATCACATCACCTGCTTCTAGTGATATAACATCACCTGGAGCAATCTTTTCCGATGGGATTTCCTGAATTTTCCCATCGCGTATAACTTTAGAAAATATAACGTCCATTTCCTTCAGCGCTTTCATGGAACTGCGAGCCTGGAGCTCCATTAAAAATCCAATGAGAGCATTTACCAAAATCACTACCATGATGGCGATTGCTTCAATAAAATTTTGAAAATAAAGTGTGACCGCTACTGCGAAGAACAGCAAATACACGATGGGACTTTTGAATTGCAGAAGCATCATCATCAAAATGCTCTTCTGCTTTTGAGTTTCGTAAACATTAAGGCCAAACTCTTTTGTGCGTTTTTCCGCTTCAGCCTCGCTTAACCCTACCCCGGCATCAGTTTTAAAGAGCTCAATAATTTCCTGAGCAGAAAAGATATGAGGATCCGCAATTGGGTATTTAATTTTCATATGCACGTTCGTGAGATTGCAAAAGAATGAATTCACCAATAGTCATGCCTTCAATAACTAATAGTCAGAATTTGGTAATACCTGCCAAACGCGAGTGAATGGAGATTTTTAGGAAGCCAATACCAAAAGACTCCTTTTTTATTTAATGTCTGTAGAAAAAATTCCACAAGAACTAATTCCCGTGCTGGTATTTGGTTCTTGCCATAGCTTTGGTGTCGCGGTGGGTTTGCGCGGCTATGGCATGTGCCAAATGCGTGGGTAATTTGGAGGTCGAATCTTCCTAAAATATGGGAAGGGCCGGCCATTTTATTTTTTATTGTTCCTTGTTTGTGTTTCAAAGTCCAACGATATCCGAAACCGTTCACTTGTCCCCGTGCGAAATCTTTGCTAGTAGAGTGTCGACCGTTGGATGACCAAATTGACCGGGCCCTATTACTGCCAACGGTTTTGCGTATGAAGTAGTGGGATGAAGAGGACTTGGTAAATACCTGCCAGCCGATTGCCTCTTTAGGCGGGATGGAGGATTTTGTCCCAACGAAAATTTGTAAGTCTTAATAAGTTGTCCGCTTGAGTAAGCCTCCATATTTCGCTCACTCTTGATTACAATCAATTTATCAATCGTTGTGTCTGTCGAAAGATTAGTCTCAGGGTAGAAGTAATAAATGAGTCCAATGCTAACTAGAAGAAGCAAAGTCCGTAGTGTCCACTTTTTCATTGTTGTCTCTCTGTCTTGAACGGCTACCCGCTAACCCTTATGCATAAGAAGTGGCGTGTTAGAAACCGCATCATTGTCCACGTTGCCAAGCTAAGTTAGTTGATAACACTTTCACCTTAAAGTCACCACGCCGTTTTTTATACATTTTGCTAACAACAGTACCCTTCTCACTCGTTGGTTCTCGGTCGGTCTGTACGTTATTTTCACTGGTGGTTATATTGTCGGGGAACATTGTTGTCCGTTGGGTGTTTGATTTTCTTGTCCATGAGTCACTCTTTATATAGTGTACTTGCGCGTGGGGACAACCTTAGAGAATGTTTCGGTTTAATCTTACTACTCTACAAAATATTGGTGCGATGGGTCGGCACTCTTGGCAAAGCTTTGGTCTTGCTGGCGGGATTGTTCGGGCTTTGGCGAGTGTGCTGCCTGGGCGGGCTGAGCTCTCGGGTTAGATGTCTATACAAATGGGAGGTTTAGCTTTCTGTCCGTGAGATTTACTTTAATGGGTGCTCGTAATAACTTCTGGATACTCTAATTTATTTTATGGAAATTCTAATTTAAAGGATGGGCAGGAGAACTTAAAATCGACCTGCCCATTTACAAATCAGGTTGTCTGTTCTTTAATCTCCTTTGGGAGAAATTTATTTATCGCAAAAATTAATCATCACTTTTTGCTTTGACATTTTTTTTAGGGTGTAGGTTTCCTGTCGTGTCCATGTGATCGCCTTCCTTCATGGTCATTTTTGTACCGTCTTTCTTTACGCATTTTCCATCTACCATGCATTTAGTTCCATTGCTCAAAGTCATTGGTTTTGTCATGGTCGACATCTTTCCATTTTTTATCGACATCATCTTTCCATTCATCATCATGCAGCCATCTGTTTTTGACATATCCATTTGGTCATGATTCATCATTTTATCATGATCCATCGTTTTCATGGTCGTGTCCGGTTGGGCGAATGCGGTGAACGATAAAATAATTGCGACACATACAAAAATTGATTTTTTCATTTTATTTAGCTTTAGAATTTATGCTTGTTGCATTTCCATCTTTCTGCACTCTTCTGCACAAGCGCGACAAGCTTCTGCGCATTTTATACAATGCTCGGAATGTGAATGTTTCTCACACTCCTCTGCACAGGTGTCACAGATTTCTGCGCACAGGTCACAAAAGCTGTTTACGAATGAAGTGGTGTGCTCATCAGCCCTTGCCATAAATGCTGCTGCCGTTCTACACATGTCAGCACAATAGCGGTCTAGCTCAACACACTTGGCATACATTTGGGCATCTTTCTCATGCAAGCATGAAGTTGCGCAGTGTTCACATTTAGCTGCGCAATCATTGCAGGCATCAATGCAGTTTTTAAATTGTTCGTGACTCATAGTTTGTTTGTTTTAAATTGTTAAATAATTTTAAGAAATGTTAATGTGCTTTTTCTTAGTCTTAAATGGCGTTACTCAATTTGAGAAGTAAATTGCACCGTTCATATATTTGTCAACACAACCATTTTACGAGCCACTTTCTAAAGTTTTGTAATCACGTCAAATGGCTTAATGGGGTAATGAATTAAGAAGTTATGGATTCCACATGTGGAGAAAAATCATCACCCCACACACTTAATCGGTTGGGAGGGTGCGGGATTTGGTGCTTGGCATTGCTTTGGTGCCGCGGTGGCATGTTTGGCAATGGCAAGTGCCAAGGCGTCGGTGAGAATATATTTTTGGTTGCCGAGTGGGGCGATTGTTTAGACGAGTCTTACTGATCAGCAGTGTCCAATCCTATTTCTTTTATTCATTTTCAAGTTCTCTGTTGTCTAATGGAACGATTACTTGTACCCGTTGAGAAACTTAATTGGTGGGATGTCGAACGTTGTTGAGTCGTCTTGGAGAGGTTACACAGAAGGGCATTACTGCTAACGTCTATGTATAGGAGGTGGGCCTAAGAAAATATCCTCCTTATCAGGGCCATTTACCATAAAATTTGTTAGTGTTCAAAGTTACTTATTAAGTATTCAATTATCCCTTTATAAACGTTTTTAAAAACATCTGAATAGCTTCTGATTTCCCTATAGGTTCTAATAAAAATATAAAAAGATTTACACCTAACGCTAGAGACGTAGCAGGATGTTTGAGTTTGGTGTACTTCCGTGAAGCATAGAGCAGCATTGAAATAATTAATATCTGAGTAAAGTATAGAGGCAACATAATATTAATGTCTGGCCAATCCTTATTATTCAAACCAACATATATGTTCTGCATTCCGCGACCAAGAGCTGGCATCATAATGATAAATATAGTTGAGATAAGCCACCATGCATGATCTTCCATTTTCTTTCGTTGTGTAATGCTTTTTATCACTGCAAAGCCAAACGCTGACATCATTATGATTTCCACAACAGCTACGCCCAAGAAGAACCAAGATTGGAATGGTCCAAACCTGTCAGGCATTGTAATGGCATCCTGTGCGTTTACGATATCTCTATGCATCATGCTCAACGCGGTTAGGCAAACTCCACCTGCCAAAAAAATTCCAACCAGACCGTTGGTTCTATGTATTTCAATTTTTCCATGAGTAGCATAGTATGGCTGAATTATTAGATAGAGGTACCAAATTGTACCTGTCCAATAATGTATATGAACAGTCCATGCGTTATCTGAAAAGTCACCCCAATAATCTTTAAAGATGCCAAACTGCATGATTAACATCGGAATGATCATCCACTTGTGAAGGTCTTTATATTTGTTCATATCCTGGCTTGAACTTTATCACCTTTTACGTCATCGTCCATGGAGCCGGCCCAATTGCATGAAATGTTTGTGCATAAGAAGTGGCGTGTTTAAAACCGCTTCACTGTCCACGTTGCCGAGCTAAGTTAGTTGAATACACTTTCACCTTAAAAACATTCACGAAATTTCTTATGCACGTTGTTGTGGACTGTTATTTCTTCTGCACACTCTTTAACATTTCTTCTATTTCGTCAAACTTATTTTCCTTCCCGAAGCCCTTCACTTTATTCAAGAATCCGACTTCGTCAATTTCGTCTTTGTCGGCTTTTAAATATTCAGCTTTGGTAATCTGCATTATCGGTCGTTTCAATTTGTTGTCAATGTAGACTGTCAATAGCTCTGGATTTCTTGTTTTGATAGCAGCAAAAATTAAAAGCTCGTACTTGTTATCAAGTCCAAAGTCCTTTGGTTCAATTTCTTTTCTCAACTTTATGATTTTGTCATAAGAATCAAACTTAGAAAAATATTTTTCAACGTCATGTTTGATCCTCTCCGACAAATAGATTGCGAGGTCAAACCATTCTTCAGTCAACGGATAGAAAGACTTTCTATATTGTCCCATGATGTCACCAAGTGGAACAATATTTACCATTGTGAATTTGTGCGTCTTATAAAAGTCAGCCGGTTTTATGCACACTCTGACCTGTAAATTGTCCGGACTAATGTGCTTCTCTATAAAAACACTTTGTTCCAGGTTATTTCTAAGTCGATAAAGTTTAATAACTGAATTTGTTCGCTCAACAGCGAAATCACTCAACTGATTTGTCAGCTCTTGACTAAACTTCTTAAAAGCCGAGTTGATCTCTTTTTTGGCAAGTGGCCGGTATACTGTTAACTGTTCCCACATTTATATTAGCACATATTGTCCAAAAAATAGTTGCCCCATAACGGTTATGTTTATAGCGGCTTGGGTGTTCGAAGCGCGTCTCTGTTCGCCGTTGCCGAACGAAATTAAGAAAACTAAGCTTCAAATTTACACTGAGCCTCAAGCTGGCATAACATTTTTTTATGCACAGTACCGCAGTCAACCGTCACTAAGCAGGACGGATGCCAAAGCTTTGGTCGCGCAGCTTTGGCTTGGTGCTGCGATTCGAAGCATAAATGTTCATATAAACTGTTTAGGTCTCGTTTTTTTAGCTGCCAGGGCTGCTACTTCGACAATTCTTTTTTGTCTCGTTTCCGGTCGTTTGGCAAGAGTGACCCATTGTAAAATTGCCTTTCTCACAGACCTGCTTAGGCTTAGAAAGTATTTCTTTGAACCAGTCCTATTTTTTAATTCTTTGTTTAAGTCTCTTGGAATTTTCAATTTTTCTACATCGTCTAAAATTGTCCATGAGCCATTTTTCTTTGCAGTCTCGATTATTTCAAATCCTGCTTTTGTCATCAGTCCATTATCAATAAGCTGTTTGATTTTACCCTTATTCACTTTTGACCATGTACCGTTTAATTTTCTTCTGCTGAAGAATTGCGTAAATTTCTCGTTGTCAATTGGTATTCTTTTACTGTCTATCCAACCAAAACAAAGAGCTTCATCAACTGCATCACTCCATGCAATTGTTGGCTTGTTGGACTTCTTTTTATAGCAAACAAGCCAGACAGATTGTTTTGAAATATGATTTTTGCGTAACCACTTTCTCCACTCAGCTTGACTTGTCGGGCAAAACGTTTCTACTTCCTCTTTTTGCATTACCGCATGGCAGTTAGAATAATATTCACAATCAAGATACCTGTTAAATGATATGAACCGCTAATAATTCCATAGTGAATTGGGTTTGGAATGTTTGGATTGATTGCGATATTAACAGTATTGGCAACTAGGTATCCAATACCGACAATAAAAGAAAATTCCAAAGCACTACCATAAGACTGAATGTTGAGAGCATAAAACAAAATAGCATTTGCAATAGTAATTACTAAACTACAAAGCGCTGGCCCAATAATAAATATGGGAGCTGGTTTTTCAGGTAGTTGATTTTCCTTTCCCAGAGAAATGGCATACTGCTTTTTGAAAAGCAAAGTGAACCATAAGGCACCAAGCATAAAGTATGCAACGAAAGCGATTAAAACGCTAATCCAATTTAAGTTTGTCAATTGAGTCATCATAATTTTGTCATTTTTAGTTATGATGTAAACCTACGGTTGCCAATTGACAGCCCTATGTCAGGGGTCTAAATAAGTTAATGGTAGCGGTCAAAATATTCTTGCAAGGTCATTTTGTGAGGTGTGAATTTCTCATTGAGAATATGCAGTTTTTTAATCCTGTCAATTCGGAAAAAGCGAAATTCTTTGCGCAAACGACACCAAGCGATTAGCAACCAATTTTCTATAGTGCTGATTAATGCAAATGGCTCAACGGTCCTGCTTGTTGTTTCGTTTTCTTCGTTGGTGTAGTCAATTTTTATTAGGTAGAAGTTTGTAAGTGCTTGTTGCAATTGAGAAATATTATCACTGTTTCTTTCTCTTTTGATATTTTGCTCAAACCGGGTTCTGTCGGTAAGTAAATTGGCTTTGTCCTTGTCCGCCTGTTTAAGCACGGCCTTTATTTTATCAATTGCTTCCGTGTAGTCTTTAATAAATGAAGAGTCTTTGTTCTTCAATACCAATTGTTCTGCAAGGATTAAAGCGTTGGCTTGGCCCTCTGAAAACATTACAGGTGGAATTTTATAACCCTCCATTAAGGTATAACCTTTGCCGTCCTCGGTCAAGATTGGAACACCTGCTTGCTCTAATGCTCTTATGTCTCGGTAAATTGTCCGTAAACTAACGTTGAATTTGTCTGCAAGACTTGTTGCAGTTGTAAGTCGTTTGGTTTGCAGTTGGGTTAAAATAGCTGTCAGTCGTGAAAGTCGTTTTGTGTCTGTTTTTTCCATTAATCAGGTGTCTGCATAGTACGAGAATTGATTTCGCTTTGTTCTAAAGCTCTATTTTATAATTTATTTGGGTCTTGGCTCTTTTGCTTGCATGGAGTCGCGCGGGAATGTGCGGCAAGCAAAAGTGCCAATGCTAAAAGCAAGAATCTGTCCCGCGGCATTGTGAATAGCGTTTAGCTATAAGACGTATACGTGTAAATACCTACGTCTTTGTCCCACGTTGCTACCGAAATTTAATAGCACGATCTTTAAGAACCTACGATATAGCATATGTGTTATAGCTGTTGTTAGCGGATAGTTTTAAACGTCACCAACTCAAACTTTTGTCCGTGGTTTAGTCTTACGTTAACAGAGTCAGCGTTCGAGTTTAAGATTTCAATTGTCTCAATTTCTCTGTCCCCGTATTCTGTCGTTCCAATTTCTTTCTCGGTCAGTAGTTCTTTCTCAATCAAAATGATTTTCATGGGAGCCATCAGTCCTGTGGCACCTCTTAATTCAAGTTTGTTGTCTTTGTAATAGGTCTCAGGTAGTATCACAGAAACTAATATTGGACTCGCGATCACCACAAACATTATTCTGTCAACTAAAAATGTCGCCATTGCTATGATTGGATAAAATAAGTAAGTCCCGAAGTAAACCTTTGTCAGTAGGCCTTTGCCTTTGAATAGCGCGAAGATTAATCCGCCTGTGATAAACAGTCCCCAGAAGAATAGTCTGTCAAAGTAAATACCTCTGAAAGTTCTCTCGGTTGTCAATAATAAAACGAAGTCAATCACTAGCAGTCCGGCGAAAATTACATGTCCAATTAATAAGTACTTCTTAATATTTGTCGACCAATCTCTCTTGATAAAATTCAAGATCAGCGTGAAAGTATAAAATAGCCCTAATGTTATCGAAATCTCCATATAAATTTGCCGATAACGCTTGTATGTAAAACGTGCCGGCACTCCAAATTAATAAATTATCATCAACCGTGCCGGCATCTTTTATATACTTTGTTGGCGGCTGCTCATTTTTCGGCAATCTCTTTGTATTTCGACATTGTCGTTGTATCCCCAATCTTCTCAGCGTATTCAGATATTACCTTTGCTACTTCTTTGTTTGTTTCGTTAATATTGAATGCAGTAATAAGTACACCAATTGAAAATCTTTTGTATGATCGTCCCTTCTCTTTGTCACCCTCAGCTTCATAGCCTTCACCATATTCAAAAGCTAAGTGTCCAATGTCAACTAAGTCGATAATTGTGATTTCTTTGATTTCTGATCCTTTGTCCATTTCAAAGGCTTTGTCTATGTCCGTTTTACCTTCACTTATCTGACCAAGATTAATCTTACATAGTCCAAGTTCTCTATAGTTTGAGGCTGTTGGAGTGTCCAGTTTATTAGCTTGCTCAAACCAACGAATGCCTTCTTTAAATTCCCTTTGTAAATAGTAACTGTGTCCCAGAGCACTTCGTGCTATTTTATGGACGTTATCAATCGTTAACGTCTCCTTATATTTCTCAATTGCTTTTGAATTCAATTCATTGGCTTTCTCAATATTGCCAGATTCCGCTTGTTCAGCAGCATCCAACGAAAGAGTCACACCTTCGTTAAAAACTTTGAATGCTTTGCCCTCCTTTTTTTGAGAACACCCAAAGATGTTAAACATCATAAGCACTAATAGTGTCCGAGGTATTTGTTTGTTGTTCATGCTTTCCAAAAATGAGTTGCTGCCAACGTTTAGTTAATGGCAGTTGCTGGTTTAGAAACTGCTTCATTGTCCACGTTGCAAAATTGAAAACAGGTATAAAATATTTCATTGTCACCACCGAGCCACGCAATTGCTTTTAGCTTTTGTTGGCGGCAGTGCTCCTTTCATCTACTATTTTTATCCGGTCCTTTATCTTTTCAATCTTAAATGTAGATAAGCAATCTTTCCACAAATTGCCGTCCTGTTGATAAGTCAGTATTTTATTGTCTGTCAAACTTAGGTGAATTTGTCCTGGTCCTACGGTTATTTTGTCACCTCTTAATCTGAACCATTTAGCAATAGAAAGTCGAACGCCTAACATTAGCAGAATCCAAAAAGGAAAGAATGGAACCGCGTAAATGTAGTCCGATACTTTGGTCAAAGTAGCAGATTCGATTTGCTCGTCCTTTAGTCCAATGGCGAAGAGCTTCTTCATTGTCCTCATTCGAATAACTGCTCCCTTCTTCGTCCATTCAAAATGAGTCTTAATTGTACTGTTCTCTTGTTCGTATAATTTCAAGATCGATTTATGACCGTCAATTAGTCTTAGATGTCCGAGTCCAAAATTCTTAATAGCCAATCGTTCTTGAATAGTAAACGCTTCGCCATACTCGCGAATCATTTCTCGCGTCAATTCTCCGTCATCTGCTAATTCAAATACTTTCATCTATGTGTCCCGAAGCATTGCCACCAACGTTTATGTATAAGAGGTGGACCTGAGCAAAAATAAAAAATTATCCTCTTTATCATGGCCATTTCTTATACATTTGTTGGCGGTTAATGCCACCGTCAGCCACCATCTAAACGAGTCCCAAAAATGAACTCATATTCCATCACCACCATAAAAATTGTCAATGGTGAGTTTACGATGAGAAACAATATTGTTGAAATTAAGTTTTGCCGTACAAATTTGGTCTTACGAATTATTAAGATGATCCCCGTCACAAGCAAAGCGATCGAGAAAAGAAACATCATTATAAGCACTCCAAAATTTTCATCATATGGCAAGAATCCGGCACGGTAAATCTGTACCCACAAAAAGGTCGTGAGTACTCCCAGAATTACAATGTAAATTGTTCGTTTCAAGTTCTCAAGATTTCCGTTGTCCCCGGTATGACCGCCAACGACGCGTGTATAAGAAGTGGCCGGATAAAGATGGCTTCGTAAATGATCCCGATAGCTATCGGGCGAATGCCAAGCCCGACTTATGTGTCGCTATCAGCCGTTGCCGAAGGTAATTTAGTTAATTAACTGAAAATACCTTGGCTGCTGCCGGACATTTCTTATGTATTTTGTTGGTGGCTGTTGTTGCTTTCGCAAATTATTATTGTTCAGTTCCTTTTCTATTTTTCTGTCCCAATGGATTTGTTTAGTGTCGATAGACCCATGATGCGTCTCTGAGTCATAAGCATCTTGGAATTCTTTTAATTCCTGTAAATACTTATTGAATAATTGTCGAAATGTCACCTCATCCTCTACGCCCTTATCCATGAGAATCTCAATCTCTTTTCTTAACCTTCTTGCATATATTTCTGAAATGTCGAAATGTCCCTGTTCATGATTAAGCACAGAAGGTTTTCGTATAACCATCCAAGACTTACCCTTGTAAAACACATTAGTCACGTTTGCCGTCATCGTATTGGTCGAATCATATGCAAATTGAGCTATCAGATTCATCGATGCCGCACCGTTGGCTGGATGACCGTAAACTAGAAAGGTCGAGTCCTGTGGTCCTTTGAAATCATTATAAGTCAGTCGTCTGTTCTCTTTCCATTCTACAATGTCGATACTGTCATTTTCATCGAATGATTGTGCCTTCAAGTCCGTCCAGTAGACATACAGTACAAACACTAAAATTAACCCTACTTTCATTTTTATTTGTCAACTGTTCAATGCAATAATGGCCGCCAACGTCTGGCTATAAGGCGTGGCGGCGCACCGAAATGTAAAAATTAATTGTCCGCCCTGACTTATAGCTTTTGTTGTGTTCCGTGCACCTTAGTTCACACTTAATTTGGTCTCTTTTAATTTGTCTTAAAGTCTGTTCGATGTGACTAAACGTAATTTAAAGATAATACTTTTCGTTACACTAAACCCGGCAATGACTTATAGTTCGTGTTGTAGGTCGTACTGCCAACTGCCATCTAATTGTAATTCTTAATTTGTTATTGATCTATAAATCCACAAGACTAAAAAAAGAATCACAATCCCAAACATAGTTATTGCGCCAACACCAGCTATCAGATTCAAGATAAATACTCGTCCGGCCCCACTGTATTGTCCTGCGTATTTTTCCTCTTTTATCTTTTTAATTTTCTTTCTGTCGCGGTACCAAATTAAAAGACAGATCCAGCCAATTGCCGAAAAAATCAATTCAAATACTATGAACCCAATTATTCCTCCGAGTATTTCCATTTCTTTTCAATTTGTCAACGGTCTTGTCCTGGCGGTTTGACCTACAACGACCGTGTGTAAGAAGTGGCCGGATAAGGAGGGCTTGGTAAATGCCTGCCCGCCGAAAGCCTCTGTAGGCGGGAGGTACGAATGCCAAGCCCGACTTGTGCGTCACTGTCTCCCGTTGCCGGACATTTCTTATAGATTTTGTTGGCGGCTGTTTGGTTAGTTGGTCTCATTACAGTTGGGGCATTTGAACGTGTCAAACGTTACCTCCTTAGGAGTCAGCTCCAACTCTTCTCCACAGAACCTGCACACGGCGTCCGTCCTTAAAACAGTTGTTCCTGCAATCATATCTCCTAGTCGTTGATTTTTTTCCGAATGGTTTATTGCTACAATGGCTGGGATACCAAAGAACATTAACTCAAATAGGTCCAGAACTCTACGAAGGAAAGACTGAACAATTGTCGGTAATTCGCCCTTTTCATCGACTACGTATAAATGAAATGCTCTTTTCCCAATTGTCAGCCCAAAAATTGATTCGCAAAGGGGAAAGTACAGAAACCAAACAAATGGCAGTGCCAGTGCCCTTAGTCCCGTAACTCTATAAGTCCCAAACTCGTCTTGGTCACCCATGATAAAAATGTAAAGTCCGTCGATAACAAGGATAATTAGGTAGTCAAAGACGTTCGCAAAGTATCGGCTAGATAAATTCTTCTTTTTGCCAGCGATAATGATCATCTCGAAATTATTTTGAGTATTTCAGGTCTTTAGATGCCGAATGTCTGTTACCAAATTGCCGCCAACGTTTGTGTTTGCGCAGTGGTGGGACTTTGAAAACGTATTTGTCCCACGTGACCAAACGTTGAACGAAGATATAAACTTATAGCTTACACTGAACCCCACCATTGCGCAAACATTTTGTTGGCGGTTGTTTGAATTGTCCACTTTTATTTCAACGCATTAATGTCGTCCGAGTATACAGCCCATGAATGACAACAATAATATCGTGTGTCAAAAATGTTAAACCTGACTGAAAACAAAAAACCATCAAATGTCCCATAGTCGTAATACTTAGCCATAAATACGAATGATGTGAATTTTTTAATGTATAACTCTTTGTAAGTTCCAATTTCATAGTATGTCCAGTTGGGATTATAATTGAGACTTGAATAAAATCCCCAGTTTTTTAAAAATGAGTCATAACTAAAAATCTTTGTCAGACCGATGATTCCGTTAAAGCGCTGTTCATTTGTCAGGGTCTCAAGTTGATTTATTCTTGATAAGTCGTTGTACGCGCCACCAATGTCAACTGCAAAGAATCTCGAGAGTTTATATGAGATGAGTCCACGTACTTGTTTTAGTTCAAATTCATTGTCAGCATAATCCAGCGATTTGTAACTCAAAAGTATGTTAGGAAGAAAAGGAATTCCTAGGTCTTTATAAATTGAAAAATCCAGACCTGAGTTTTTTTGCTGTTCCCAATATTTTAAACTTGAGGTTAGTCCAATAGTTTTTTGCCCAATTGACTGTATTGAGAAATTCAAAATTGCTCCATAGGGTGCGTATTCTTTGTCGCCAAAGTATCCCAATTCCAAATTTGTCTTAATATGATGAATAGGGTTGTCCTCTAGTAATTGCTTGTCGTAGGTCAAATAAATTGACCCGCTCACAGAAGCAGAAATTGTCCGGGTTACTGTGTTAAATCCAATAAACGAAAATGTTACCCGTGCACTTTCTGTTTTAGATTCAATTTCAAATTCTCCCTTTGCGTTTGTAACTGTCCCTTTGTTTTGATTTTCTACTTTGACATTAACACCAGTCATCGTCTCTCGGGTTAAAGAGTCACGTACAATACCTGTCAGTTTAAACTGTCCGCTTGAAACTAAAGGTGTTAGTAAAATAAATAATACTAAGATTCTCATTCTGTTTTATCGAAGGATTACTCTGTCCGCAAATAACCGCCAACGACCCGTGTATAAGTAGTGGCCGGATAAGGAGGGCTTGGTAAATGACGGAGGAATGCCAAGCCCGACTTGCGCGTCACTGTCGGCCGTTGCCGAAGGTAATTTAGTTAATTGACTGAAAATACCTTGGCTGCTGCCGGACATTTCTTATACATTTTGTTGGCGGTAGTGCACTTTTACTCCGTCACAAATTCTTTTGCGTTGTCCCTTATGTATTTGATTTTTATTTGACTCAGTGGTTCGTCCGCATACAACTTATAAAATTTGTCGTCTAAGTCGTTTAAAGGATTTTCCTCATACGATTTGCTAAAACTTTCAGTTGTCCCGTCATTATACTTTTCTAAATCATCTTTTATTTCATCATAAATCAGATTGGCTTGCCTTACAAGGTCTGCAAACTTAGTGGCTCCAATCGTTTTAAATGCTTCTTCACCCATGTCAGCAAGTTGTCCGCTTGAATTAAAATAAAACTGATTAAACCCACCGTTATTTACTTCCGCTTCAACAATCCACGCCACGTAGATAGCGCGCTGCCCCGATGTCAATGTCCGGACAATTTCCCTTTCTTCTCTTTTGTCATCCACCATTTTTGTTGAGATATTGTCAAAAATTGCTTGTTCCAATTCCTCGTCTTTGATTTTTGAAATTATCTCGGGTGTCAAGGATTTATAAATGGGCCTGTTTTGAAAATTTTCAATAGATTTAGGTAATTCATCCGTTGTCGGGTCAGTTGCTTTCTTCCCTTGTCCGGAACAACCAAACAGTTTAAGTAAAGAGCTAATCATTAATATTATTGTAAGTTGTCTCATTGTCCAAAGGGCATTACCGCCAACGTTTATGTATAGGAAGTGGCCCTGAGTAAAAATAAAAAAAAGTCCTCCTTATCAGGGCCATTTACTATACATTTTGTTGTGTGCAGTTATTCTAGCACCAATACTCCTTCAGTTTCGAATTTGTCCAAGTCATCAATTCTAAATTTGTCGTCACAACTCGGTCGGATCATATAGAACTTAATAACACAACCTCGGTAGTTATTAATTTCTTGTCCCTCGTAAGTTGTCTCGCTATATGACACTATTATCCGAAAGTCCGTCTTAAAATTAAGCTTCAGTCCCGCGTATATTCTTTTGCTAAATTCAAGTCCGACTTTTAGATACTCAAATTCGTCAGAGGAGTCAGTTACATAGTCGTCAATGTGAACATCATTCAAGAACTCCTCGTATTCCGTTTTCGTATCGTCTGAGTCAAGAAGTCCCGGTCCAAAGTATTCAAAGTCCTTGAACAAGATGCAGTCCTGTTCTGTTCTAAATCCAGAGTCAACTAGTTTCATTAACTCAGTCGGCAATATCACGGTCTCTTTAGCAAAGTCATGTTTCCTTTTCTCAAGCGCCCGAGTCATTATGGAGTTAGTACGTATCTTCATTTGAATAATTGCACACAACGACCTGTGTATAAGTAGTGGCCGGATAAGGAGGGCTTGGTAAATGACGAAGGAATGCCAAGCCCGACTTGTGTGTCACTATCGGCCGTTGCCGGAGTTAATTTATATAATTGTTTGAAATTGTCTTAACCAATGGCCGGACATTACTTATACACAATGTTGTGGGCTGTTACTTCTGCACCAATCTAAATAAAATCGCTATCAATCGAAATCGCCCAACCCTCACCGAGTCCCCATACTTCAATGAATCCATCCTGCCAATAGCCACCTTCTTTGGATTTTTCGTCAGGACAGCCTTTAGTTAGATACATTTGGCCGATTGGGTAATCCGTCCATGAAGTTATAAACTCGATTTCCGGTTGTTCACAGCTTCTTTTAACTATTGATAACGCCCGAATCTCTAGTCCCCTGAGTTTCTTTATTTTCAATTCATCCTCCAATTTCTCCACATCTTGAAAGAGCCCCATATGGCCAGTTATACTTTTGTCACTTTGAAGATCTTCTATTAGTTGTTCGAAAACTGACTTGTTCTCGTAAAAGAACTGCTTGTAAGTCTCGGCTTTTTCAATGCGTTTCTTGTCCGTGTTGATGTAATCGCAACCGATCAATGTGATTATTAGTATGATTATATGTTGTCTCACTTTATTGAAGCAATTGCCCACAACGGTCGTACATAAGCAGTGGCAGGTTTAGGGCGCCAGAACTCTGTTAAAAATTAGAATATGTTCTGGCGCCATTCCGCAAAAGTGTCCCCGTTGTGAAAAACTAATTTAGGTAAATACTTCCAAAACTATGCACAATACCTGACATTGCTTATGTACTTTGTTAGCGGCTGCCTTTCCGCTCTGATAAAAAGAAAACTCTAACATTGTTTTCTGTGACTACCTTTTGTCCAATTACTTGTCCAGGTTCCCAATACTGATATTGCTCTAATAATTCAACCGCTACTTCAAAAAGGTCATCCTTGAATGTCTCATTGGATCTATGGTCCGCATCATAAAAGTCGTTTAGAAAATAGCCTGAAGGCCTGCCGTCCTCATCAATGTAAAAGCCAATGTCCATAAATGGAGAATGTCCGTCTTTATTGGTTTTTATCTGTCTACTAAGCTTTTCATTGAGGTTTGCTTCAAGTGCTATATAATTGTCTTTTTCTCCCGGCATTTGTGGTCGCTTGTCACATAAGTAATACTTAATTGTGTCGTTTGAAGCCACCAGAATACTGTCTGCCTGAGCTAACAATGTTACCTTAAAGTTCTTGCCAAACTTTTCAGTTATTTTTTTGTCCATATATGCACCATAGCAACCTTGAGTTTGGCCCACAATTACTGCGTCACTGATCGGTTCATAGTCGAAGACAATATTATTTATTTTGCATAATGCCTTAACCTGGTGTTCTTGTCTTAGGTCAAAAGACCCGAAGTAAAATGGCACACTAAAAACGAGTCTTCCATTTGAGAGATCCCTTTTTGCTCTTTCAATTTCTTCGATGCAAAGAGAATCATTGTCAGCTGGGTTAAGAATATATTCCGATAACTGCTCATCAGTCAAATCAGAATGATGATGATTACAAGCATACAAGGAAATTGCATATATAAGGATTGTGATGTTTCTCAATTTTTAGTCTTTAAAGGTTGCCGCTAACGTTTATGTATAAGAGGTGGCGCTGGGCAAAAATAAAGACAAATCTCTCCTTATCAGCGCCATCTCTTATACATTTTGTTGGCGGCTGTTATTTTTTTCTCCGCTCCAATTTCTTGAGTTCATTTTTGTTCCAATTGTCGTTAGGGTAGTACTCTATCTTTACAGAGTCACCATTTAGAATGTCTTTAGAAAAAGAGTCTCCTGTCTCAATTTGTATACCGTTTACAACAAAAGTTTTATATCCCCTATTATTTTCCTGGTAGTCAGATACTCTGCCTTCAATTACCTTATTAGATTGTCCGATTACTGCGTCATGGTCAGCCTGATAGGCTTTATACTCTGAGAATAGTGATCCAAACTGAAGTAGTCCAAATATTGAAACACCCAAAAGGAATAACCTCGTCCTCGTCTTTAAATGTGATTTTAAGTCTATGAAAGAAAATAACATTACAAAGAAAAGTATCAGTCCAATTTGAGATGCAATTATAAATCCCAGAGATGGTCGGAACGTCGTGTCCGTTAGCGAATAAATTATTTCGTAATTGTCAGTCATCTTTGTCCAAAAATAATAGCCGCCAACGGCTATGTATATGCAGTGGCAGGATGAGGGCAGCAAAGTTAAATGACGCGAGGAATGACTTTGCTGCCCTGACCGCGATACTGTCAGCCGTTAGCGTTGTAATTTAGTAAAATGCTGTAAGAACTTTGCACACGGCCTGCCATTGCATATATATTTTGTTAGCAAGAGCTGCACGACACCACTGCCCGATCGTGATTCCCATTTTTAATTCCTATTTCTTACTTCGTCAACCTACACACGTACTTTGGAATTTAATTTTTTGACTTGATGTCACCACCGACGATCTCCTTTAGCCAGGGAGCTCTTCGCGACAATTCGTCCCAAGTCTTCGTCCCCTTTTTTTGTTTTCTCAATCCAAAGCCTGCGATGCAGACAGCCCGAAGTGCAGTTTTTGCTAACGACCCGTGTATAAGAAGTGACCGGATAAGGAGGGCTTGGTAAATGAGGAACGAATGCCAAGCCCGACTTGCACGTCACTGTCCGCCGTTAGTGAATGAAATTTATTGAAAAATATTCGAACATTGTAGACTGCCGGGCATTTCTTATACATTTTGTTGTGCGCTGGCCCGATCTCCAAACTCATTTTCTTGTCGTACGATGTCTTTGAAAAGTTTTTTGTCGTCAGTTATCAAGTCTGTCCAGTTGGCTGAAATAATTTGATCAACTAGTTCGTCAAGTGTGTCACAAGGAAAATGTCTCCTTTTAAATACTAGCATAAATAGAAGCAATGGACTTGCAGTCAATGTTGCATTGAAACCAAGAATCGGAAGTCCCCAAACTATGAATACTAAGTCCAAGTTAAGAATTGAAAATATCAAGAGTGTCCCGAAAGCAACAATCAGATATGTCACTGACAAATAGTCAAACGTTTTAGCTCTTCGAAGTCCCGGTATTCTTAATCCTATTTTTTCTAATTCTTCCCCGTCCGCTTCATTAAAATTGTGTGGAAAAATGTCCTTGATTCTTGAGTCCCTTGCTACTTGTTTTTGTTTAGTCTGAAAGAGTCTCCTTAGTCGTTTGAAAATTATGTCACCGGCCGTATTTCGAAATTCAATAGCAGAACTCGAAAGCTTCTCAATCATTGAGTCAATTTCTTCTTTCTCTTTGTTGTCCTCAGTCAATTCTTTGTCCACGTAACCAATATTTATTTAGGGCTTGCGCACAACGACCTGTGTATAAGTAGTGGCCGGATAAGGAGGGCTTGGTAAATGACGAGAGGAATGCCAAGCCCGACTTGTGCGTCACTGTCGGCCGTTGCCGAAGGTAATTTAGTTAATTGCCTGAAATTATTTGAACCGACAGCCGGACATTACTTATACATACTGTTGGCGGCTGGCACATTTGCAGCACGGCTATTTGTCTACCCATATCCCGATTCTCATTTTACGTGCTTCGCCTTCAGCTTCTTTTACTTTAGCTATGAAAGTTCTAAATGCGTCTTTGTCAACATACATTTCTTGCATTGGCGCTTTGTTGTCATATTCTTCCTCTTTCTGCTTTCCATCCATCTCGTCCCAGGTTTTCGGTCTGAGCATTGTGCTCCCAGGGATACAACCATTTTTCACTAAATAGATATTCAAGGTATCTAACCCATCAATTACCCAACAGTATATTTGGCGGGAGTGTGGCCTGGACGTTAATATTGGTCCGAACATAAAGACGGGAATAACATCAGCAGTTGGATGTCGAGTTGTCCAGACGTTAATTAACGAATCTGTATTTGAGGCGCTTGTTGTTCTAGCGAATCCGTTCCCAAGTAAACAGTATAACGTTTCAGGATCTCCATTAACTTCTACGCCAAACCAAGACTTGAATTTGATCTTATCTAATTTCAACTGTCCCAATGAAGTGAAATTGGAAAGCACAAGCGCAATTATTATAGTTCTCTTGTTCTTAAGGAATATGTTCATAATGTACTTGCCGCCAACGTTTATGTATAAGACGTGGCCCGATTAGGAGGGTTTGGTAAATGAGGAACGAATGCCAAGCCCGACTTGCAGTCACTGTCCGCCGTTGCAAATGCAAAATAGTAAAAGAATGCTAAAACGAATTGCAGCATGAGGGCCATGTTTTATACATTTTGTTGCCAGCAGTAGCCGTCACTTCACTTTTATTTCTTTACCCAATTTTTTTAAAAAGTCAGTCGGGCTAGTCACAAACTTAAATGCGCTAGATTTTTTAATGTTGTCTGAAAGCTTTTCATGAGTCGGCTCAAAACAATTGCCTTGTCTGTCAAGTAGGATGCAGCCCAGGCCTGCCGCAATTGTCAAAACGTTGTCGATAAAGTTTCTATCAATCTCTCTCAAATCAATTCTAAATGAAATTTCTTCCAGCAGTCCTGCTTCCCCTTTAACAATTGTTATGTCATTCGTGTCGTTGTCCCCGAAGGCTTTTACAGTTTCACTTTTTTTAGTCCATTCAACTTGGTCTGCGAAGCTCAATATTCTTTTCTCAATTGTTTCAAAGTCAATATGTTCTCTGTCCCACCATTTTACATCTTTCAAATTGTCCTCGTCAAAGGCAGGATTGTCTTGCACTTGAACTTTGACTGGAATTATGTCCCAGTTTCGCAGAATTGTCAGGCGAGGTATAACTGTCAAATGATATTGATATATGGCCATCTTCAATTAGGCTATTGCTGGCAACGCTAGGCTATAAAACGTGTGCGGCTAAATACCTACGTCATTGTCCACCGTTGCCATATAAATTTACTTGCACAAAAGATAAGAACCTACAATACCGCACATGTTTTATAGCTGTTGTTGTGGGGCGTTTTTGTTTACCTCATCATTTAAAGTCAACAATCAGCGGTAGTATTTGCAGTGTCGGTACCTTTACGCCTTTGCAGGTCCCTGGTTCCCATCTGAATTTTTTAACCGTTTCTATAAACTGTTTATCTAAAGTTGTTCCTTCAATGTTCTTGATTGTCCTCAGTCCAGTTATTTCTCCAGTAACCTCAACGACGAATGCAATAAAAACTTTACTTTCAATTGGATGAAAGTCCTTTGGCGTTTTTAAAGTCCTTCCAATTTCTGAATAAAGCTCATTCATTCCGCCTATAACTCTCGGTTGAACGTCAACTGAATTATATATCTCTCGATGAGTCAGTGTGTCAATGGTTTTTAAGCATTCTGATGTTGACTTCGGTTCTTGTCCCCAAGAAACAATAGTCCAAGAAGTCAATATTGGAAGGATTAACAGTCCGACTATTATTTTATATGTTCTCATCTGTCCAACAAAAATGCCCCACAACGGCTATGTATATGCAGTGGCAGGATGAGGGCAGCAAAGTTAAATGACGCGAGGAATGACTTTGCTGCCCTGACCGCGATACTGTCAGCCGTTAGTGTTGTAATTTAGTAAAATGATGTAAGAACTTTGCACACGGCCTGCCATTGCATATACATTTTGTTGGCGGACGTACGCGTCACAGAAATCTAAATGGTTTGTTTTCCCATCACGCATCGAACTCGGCATAGTGTATAACAGTTTCAATCTTCTGTTCGAGATTTTTCTTCGGTTCTATGTTTTCTAAATCGTCCATCATTTCCTTGATTAGAAACATCTCGAGGAAGTAAGAAAATCCTGGACATTTTCTGTCAGCAATTTCATTTGTTTTTAGATCTTGTTCTTCCTCTTTCAACTCAAGTAATACCGCCTCAGATGAACTTATGAATCGTCCGTCAATCTTTTTTGCGTAGACTACTAGGTCATCGTTGAGTCCCAAACTGTCCGCAATCACTTTTTCTAAATCCATTTACAATTTTTTTGATGCCTGAAAGATCTCCTTGTCCAGCGTATGGCCGCTAACGGCTATGTATATGCAGTGGCAGGACGAGGGCAGCAAAGTTAAATGACGCGGGGAATGACTTTGGTGCCCTGACCGTGATACTGTCAGCCGTTAGCGTTGTAATTTAGTAAAATGCTGTAAGAACTTTGCAAGCGGCCTGCCATTGCATATATATTTTGTTAGCAAGAGCTGCACGACACCACTGCCCGATCGTGATTCCCATTTTTTAAGCCCTATTTCTTACTTCGTCAACCTACACACGTACTTTGGAATTTCATTTTTTGACTTAATGTCACCACCGACGATCTCCTTTAGCCAGGGAGCTCTTCGCGATAATTCGTCCCAAGTCTTCGTCCCCTTTTTTATTTCTCAATCCAAAGCCTGCGATGCAGAAAAGCCCGAAGTGCAGTTTTTGCTAACGCTAGTGTATATGTAGTTTAAATTTACCTTTAAAAATAATTAATCAAATTTAAATTGCATATACACATTGTTGTAGGTCGTTTTCATTTCACCAACTCTTCAATGAAAGTCCACTCGTCATAGTCCATTTCACATTCATTGATCGCGTCTTTTGCCAAGTCCACTGCTTTCCTGTCCAATGGGAATTTAATTTCGTATAGGTTGCTAAGAAGGTTCTCCAATCCAACGCCCCATTCGTTATGATCTATTAAGTCATCAGTGTCGGCCGTGAATTTGTTAATTAATTCTTTCTCCGTCTCTTGGAATCCCTCTACTATTCTGTCAGAAGAGTTTTGTCCTAAGACCTCAATATGTCTTAAAAAATCCCTCGTCTTTATTTTTGCTTTTGAGTCGAACATTGTCCAATGAAAATGACCTACAACGCTCGTGTATATGCAGTTTAAATTTTCCTTTTAAAATAATTAATCAAATTTAAATTGCATATACACATTGTTGGCGGCTGGCTTTCTTTCACCTATCTGAATTTTGACAATAGCTCGTCCTCACTGTCGGGTTTGTCGTAAGCGTCCGCCTCTGTCAAATGTCCATCAATGTCGCTCACTCTTGTAATCTGTCGCCCTTGTCTAAAAACTAATTGAAGTCCATGTTCTTCCTCCCAGTCACAATTACAATGTATTTGAACATACATATCCATGTCATTGTATGGTCTCCGAGTAACGTAGATTTCAATTGGATGCACGAAGTCCCAGATGTCTTCATTTTTGTTAATCTCTAACTTATACTCGTCATCCATGACTTCTAAGATGTCGGTATAGTTCTTGAAAACTAAGTCAGATAATTTTATTCTTTCTTGTTTGTCAAGCTTCAGAAAATTTGAAAGTGCGTGGTCCGCCTCTTCAATGAATTTCACGTCTGCGTCTGGCTCGCAGTCCGTATAAATAATAGTCAACAGTTTGCCGTTAAAAAATGGAATTCCAATCTCCGAACTTCTCCACCAATCGGGGAAAGTTTCATCTTGAGTCAGTTGTCCAATCTGTTTTGATAAAATTGTCGTCATGATTACTTTGTCCAAGAAAGCTTGCCGCCAACGACCTGTGTATAAGTAGTGGCCGGATAAGGAGGGCTTGGTAAATGAGGAACGAATGCCAAGCCCGACTTGCACGTCACTATCAGCCGTTGCCGAAGGTAATTTAGTTAATTGTCTGAAACAACCTTGAGTGCTGCCGGACATTTCTTATACATTTTGTTGTGGGTAGTTTTGTTACTCAAATGTTGTTTCGGAGCAGTCTCCATTCCTTCCAAAATGTCAAGTAGCCTTTTCGGTCAAAGTCGTCAGTAGGAATTGTCTTTGGTAAACTTGTTTTATAGAAATTCTCCACTTGATCTGCAAAGTCCAATACGATTTTGGTATAGATTTTCTTCTCAATTAATACCTCTTGTCCACTGTCTGAAATGTGTTTGACTTTATTGTCGTCAGTATGAATAATTGTCCAGTCGATACCCCTTGGACAACCCATTATACTCACGAGATCATTCTTCCCGTCAGCCATGAAGAAGTGCCCACAACAAGGTAGTAATTGACTTGCGTAATCGTCCTTCTTATAGTTGCCTTTAAGTGTCCGCATTAAATACAATGCGGTCGAGCTTACAGTTACATCCAAACTGTCCTTGTCCGATATAACCTCGTCTCCAATTCTTACATAGACATGACCGTGAGCGCAAAGGTCGGTTGGATCGTCCTCGTTCTTAATCCAGTGGAGCTCTAATATTTTTAAGTCGAACTTTAGGTTACTCATCTGTCAAAACAAAATTACCCACAACGTTTATGTATAAGCTGTTGCGGGTTTAAGATTACTAAATTGTCCTACGTTACAAAACATTTTAAGTTGATAAAACTTAAACCTTAAACCGAATCCCGCAATGGATTATACATTTTGTTGTAGCCAGTGCGCTTTCACCGAATCTTTGTTCTGAACTTGAAGAATCGAATTTCCTTATTTAGAATGTCCAACTTCGTGAATCCGCCTCGGTGTCCGATATAAATGTTTTGGTTGTCAATTGCCGCAACAGAATTTGGATAGAGACCCGACCAAAATGTCTTCTCAAAAATCGTTTCATTATCTAAGTCATTGACGAGAAAGAATGTCCTATGAGCTGCAATGAATATATTGTCACCGAAGATACACATTGCCTCTGGAGCGTCCTCGAATTCAATTATCTTAGTCGGAACAAAAGTGTCCACATTCTTGTCTAGCCGATACATTGTCCCTTTACTTGTTGACAAGTGAGCCAACCCCTCAATAAAGTAAATCTCGTTTTTAAATCTAAAAATGAATTTTACGTTTCCTTCTTTAATAAGTTTTTTTTCAGTCCCCTCAGGAATAAATTCGATCTTTCCTCCCCATTCTCCATGGTCCGAACCGATGAGTCGTCCAGTTTCTATTTTAAGTATTGCATCCTTCTCTTCATCCGCTTTGTCAATCTTAATTGCTCCATTGTCTATGAATACCTTGAATTCATTTCGTGAATGATTGAGTTCGAACCATTCGTCACTACTAACTTTTGGCAACTTAGTCTCAACAAAGTCCGTCAATTTGTATTCCTGACTGAAAACTGTCCCAGTTGTCAAAATCAAAACAGTCAATATTGTCTTTAGGTGTCTCATTCTTTTTAGCGCATTGGCTACAACGGCTATGTATATGCAGTGGCAGGATGAGGGCAGCAAAGTTAAATGACGAGAGGAATGACTTTGCTGCCCTGACCGTGATACTGTCAGCCGTTAGCGTTGTAATTTAGTAAAATGATGTAAGAACTTTGCACACTGCCTGCCATTGCATATATATTTTGTTAGCAAGAGCTGCACGACACCACCGCCCGATCGTGATTCCCATTTTTTTAAGTCCTATTTCTTACTTCGTCAACCTACACACGTACTTTGGAATTTAATTTTTTGACTTTATGTCACCACCGACGATCTCCTTTAGCCAGGGAGCTCTTCGCGATAATTCGTCCCAAGTCTTCGTCCCCTTTTTTATTTCTCAATCCAAAGCCTGCGATGCAGACAGCCCGAAGTGCAGTTTTTGCTAACGGCTATGTATATGCAGTGGCAGGATGAGGGCAGCAAAGTTAAATGACGCGAGGAATGACTTTGGTGCCCTGACCGCGATACTGTCAGCCGTTAGTGTTGTAATTTAGTAAAATGATGTAAGGACTTTGCACACTGCCTGCCATTGCATATACATTTTGTTGGCAGCCGTTTTTATTTCCACGTCCATCGTTCTTTGTCCGGCAATTTGTCACCGTCATTTAAAAAAAGGCGCCCACCATTTTGATTATAAAACACTAATTCGTTGTCCTGAGTTTGTAATTTTACTCCAGCATACCCACCGAGTAGTAGCTCAAACGTCTCGCCTTTGATTGTTAAGTCTTTATTTTCTGCAATTTTGATATCTGTAATTCTTTGCCCAATTAATTTCTTCAGTTCATCTTTTTCGTCTAGTTCGTTTAGGTCGCATTCTGAATTCTCAAAACTGCTGATCTCATTTAGCTCCTTCCAGGTCAATAAGTCAATTATTATAGTTTTGTCATTTGTTATCCCAAAATAAAGTCCTATTTCCTGTCCTAGGTCGAAATAAAGTCCAAGGGGTCCGTAGAATTCATATTCGCCAAACTCATCCTTTCGTATGATGTTTTTTATTTCTTTATTAAATAGGTTTTGGTACATATTTTCAATAAAAATGGCTGCCAACGGCTATGTATATGCAGTGGCAGGATGAGGGCAGCAAAGTTAAATGACGTGAGGAATGACTTTGGTGCCCTGACCGCGATACTGTCAGCCGTTAGTGTTGTAATTTAGTAAAATGATGTAAGAACTTTGCATACGGCCTGCCATTGCATATATATTTTGTTAGCAAGAGCTGCACGACACCACTGCCCGATCGTGATTCCCATTTTTTTAATTCCTATTTCTTACTTCGTCAACCTACACACGTACTTTGGATTTTAATTTTTTGACTTGATGTCACCACCGACGATCTCCTTTAGCCAGGGAGCTCTTCGCGATAATTCGTCCCAAGTCTTCGTCCTCTTTTTTATTTCTCAATCCAAAGCTTGCGATGCAGACAAGCCCGAAGTGCAGTTTTTGCTAACGTTGGTGCATGTGACGTAGTGCGGCATAGGAGCTAAAGCCTAATGAGGAACGAATGGCTTTAGCGACCTGCTGCGTTTTGTCCCACGACACTGAACGAAATTATGAAACTAAAACTACAATGCAACACTGAACCAGCACTATGGCACATGCACGTTGTTGCCAGCTGTTGCCTTCACTTCAATATTTTCTTTTTTAATCTTCTTATTTGTCTGCGTGACTTATTCTTAATCGTTGTAGCAATATGTCCCACCAAACCGAGTATGTCCGACATTGAGTAAACCTTGCGTCCTTGAATTGGTCGTTTTAACTCGTCCGGAATTTGCCACTTGGATTTTGGGTCTTTGTAGTAAACATCATGTTCGTCTTCGTTTGGGTCGTACGAAATTCTTGAGTTTTTATAAAATCCACTTGAAAAATTGTCAATGATGTTTCTAACAAGTCGGTAAACGTCTGCCTCATAGTCAGCCTCTTGCTCGTTGTCAAATCTCGTATAGAAGTCAGGTTCAGAGCGCCAAAAGATTAATAAGGCTGTTCCTTTGTCACACTTGGTGCTGTTTGCAATCCAGGTCAGTACGTCTTTGTCATCGTCCCAATTATAAATGCTTGCAAGGTAATGAAGCTCAGAGCTTGTTAGTTTTTCAAAGTCCGCCTTGTCGACCGTCTTATTGTCAAACGAGGTTTCAAAGAATTTGTCGCGGATAAACTTTGTCCTATTAGTCCCAATTAAATACATATCTCTGGCAATTGCTGGCAACGCTAGGCTATAAAACGTATGCGGTTAAATACCTACATCCTTGTCCTACGTTGCTGACGAAATTTAACAGCGCGCCCTTTAATAGCCTACACTATAGCATATGTTTTATAGCTATTGTTGTGCGCTGCCCCTACAACAACCCACTTTCAATCCAACGACATAATGGTTGGACATCGTTAAGTGCTTTATCGCAAAGGTCATAATATTGCTCCCCCAAAGATGACAATAAGTTGTCCCTTTTTAGTTCCGGATTTGAATCTCTTAATTCTTTAAAATCGGTAGGCTCAATCATGTGGTTTTTAAGTCCTTCTTTAGAACTCATTGTCCATCGAGTCGCTCCATTGAAACCGTCAATGATATCCTTAATTTTCTTGTAGTCTTCTAAAGTTCCGTCCTTGAATCGGAACGCAAAGAATGGAGGTCTAGCATAAATGTTGTCCCCGAGGAAAAGTCCAAGAAAAGGAGATTCAATCTTTTTATACTGCTCAAGAGTGTCCCTTAATTTTCGATTTAATTCTTCTTCTATTGTCTTGGTCCTCATTGTCCTGTAGGGGTTGCGCACAACGTTTATGTATAGGAAGTGGCCCTGAGTAAAAATAAAAAAAAGTCCTCCTTATCAGGGCCATTTACTATACATTTTGTTGTGTGCAGTTATTCTAGCACCAATACTCCTTCAGTTTCGAATTTGTCCAAGTCATCAATTCTAAATTTGTCGTCACAACTCGGTCGGATCATATAGAACTTAATAACACAACCTCGGTAGTTATTAATTTCTTGTCCCTCGTAAGTTGTCTCGCTATATGACACTATTATCCGAAAGTCCGTCTTAAAATTAAGCTTCAGTCCCGCGTATATTCTTTTGCTAAATTCAAGTCCGACTTTTAGATACTCAAATTCGTCAGAGGAGTCAGTTACATAGTCGTCAATGTGAACATCATTCAAGAACTCCTCGTATTCCGTTTTCGTATCGTCTGAGTCAAGAAGTCCCGCTCCAAAGTATTCAAAGTCCTTGAACAAGATGCAGTCCTGTTCTGTTCTAAATCCAGAGTCAACTAGTTTCATTAACTCAGTCGGCAATATCACGGTCTCTTTAGCAAAGTCATGTTTCCTTTTCTCAAGCGCCCGAGTCATTATGGAGTTAGTACGTATCTTCATTTGAATAATTGCACACAACGACCCGTGTATAAGTAGTGGCCGGATAAGGAGGGCTTGGTAAATGACGGAGGAATGCCAAGCCCGACTTGCGCGTCACTGTCGGCCGTTGCCGAAGGTAATTTAGTTAATTGACTGAAAATACCTTGGCTGCTGCCGGACATTTCTTATACATTTTGTTGGCGGTAGTGCACTTTTACTCCGTCACAAATTCTTTTGCGTTGTCCCTTATGTATTTGATTTTTATTTGACTCAGTGGTTCGTCCGCATACAACTTATAAAATTTGTCGTCTAAGTCGTTTAAAGGATTTTCCTCATACGATTTGCTAAAACTTTCAGTTGTCCCGTCATTATACTTTTCTAAATCATCTTTTATTTCATCATAAATCAGATTGGCTTGCCTTACAAGGTCTGCAAACTTAGTGGCTCCAATCGTTTTAAATGCTTCTTCACCCATGTCAGCAAGTTGTCCGCTTGAATTAAAATAAAACTGATTAAACCCACCGTTATTTACTTCCGCTTCAACAATCCACGCCACGTAGATAGCGCGCTGCCCCGATGTCAATGTCCGGACAATTTCCCTTTCTTCTCTTTTGTCATCCACCATTTTTGTTGAGATATTGTCAAAAATTGCTTGTTCCAATTCCTCGTCTTTGATTTTTGAAATTATCTCGGGTGTCAAGGATTTATAAATGGGCCTGTTTTGAAAATTTTCAATAGATTTAGGTAATTCATCCGTTGTCGGGTCAGTTGCTTTCTTCCCTTGTCCGGAACAACCAAACAGTTTAAGTAAAGAGCTAATCATTAATATTATTGTAAGTTGTCTCATTGTCCAAAGGGCATTACCGCCAACGACCCGTGTATAAGAAGTGGCCGGATAAGGAGGGCTTGGTAAATGAGGAACGAATGCTAAGCCCGACTTGTGCGTCACTATCAGCCGTTGCCGAAGGTAATTTAGTTAATTGTCTGAAATTGCCTTGGCTGCTGCCGGACATTTCTTATACATTTTGTTGGCGGTAGTTCTAATCATTCCACCCTTGACTCGTCCATGTCTTCTGTTCGCTATAGTAAACCTCAGTCGTCATAAAAACTCTAGAATACTTTATCTTAAATTGCTTGTCGCCATGAAGTTTCGTGAATTCAATTCCATAAGTCGTATGATAGTCATCTGGAATTTGATTTGTTAAAGATACAATTCCCTCTATTTCTCTTATCACAAGTTCACTTCTAAATCGTTGAATCTTATCAACTGTCCAAGTGGAGAAAAATTGTCCAACAATAAATAGTGGTACGGCAAGGACTCCTAAAATTGACTGTTTTAATTTGGCTCTGTCCCAAATCAAATATCCTATCAGAAGTGCTATCGATGCAAAGAGCGAAAGAGTCAACGGTATTAGAAGGTAGAAGATCTCAAGTCCAACAAGAAAGTCAATGAACGGAAAGACCATTCCAAGTGTCAAGATACTTATGATAATAAAATTTCTTTGCCGCATCTGTCATTTTAGAATTACCGCCAACGACCCATGTATAAGAAGTGGCCGGATACGGAGGGCTTGGTAAATGCCTGCCCGCCGAAAGCCTCTGTAGGCGGGAGGAACGAATGCCAAGCCCGACTTGTGCGTCATTGTCAGCCGTTGCCGAAGGTAATTTAGTTAATTGACTGAACATACGTTGAATGTTGCCGGGCATTTCTTATACATTTTGTTGGCAGCTGTGCCCGTCACCGCTGTCTCTTAAAATCTTTCAATCCTTTCGTGTCAAACGTTATTTCAAGTATATACTTTTCTTTTGCGTCCGACAACGATAGGTCATAAATTAAAATGGATTGAGTTGTGTCCGCTTCACCAAAAAGTCCAACAACTTCAGTTTTTGTCATCCCTACTTTTAAATCTTCTCTAATATCCTCTTCCATCATTTCATAATGGTTTCTTTCCATTTCTTCCTCCGACTCTTTCGGGGCAGTCTGTATGGAAATATAGATAAATAGGGCAAGCGAACCTATTACTATTGTCGGTGATAAAATAAACGCGCTGACTCTCGAAAGTAGCTTTATTTTTTTGTCAGACGAGTCCTTCAATACTTTTCGAAGGAGTTTCTTTGTCAGCCAGAAAATAAGTTGTCCGAAGACCAGGAAAAGTAGAACGATCAATCCAAGTGTCGGCAAGTCAACTCCCGTCAAAAACAAAAGCATATTCAGTCCATCAATAGGTTAACAAATTTTTCAAAGGGCATTGCTGCCAACGACCCGTGTATAAGAAGTGGCCGGATAAGGAGGGCTTGGTAAATAAGGAACGAATGCCAAGCCCGACTTGTGCGTCACTGTCAGCCGTTACCGAAGGTAATTTAGTTAATTGTCTGAAATTGCCTTTGCTGCTGCCGGACATTTCTTATACATTTTGTTGTAGGCTGGCCGCAATTGCACGCTCTAATTTTTTAATCAGTCGTCCTCTGTCTCCAAAGTCAATAATACCTGAACTAATTGTCTGTATGTCCATGTGTATTGCTCCGTTGTCAGCGAAGACAAGAATTGTATACCTGTAGCCAAAAAGCCTATTTGTCTTGCCAAAATACTCCGTCCAGGAGTCACGGTTCAGAAATGTCCAATTGAATGTTTCCGCTATTTTGTCAACCAAGTCGATATTTTTCTCTGTATCTAAGTCAGTCCGTATTGTTATTACTTTATAGCCATTTAAAACTCTACGGAGTCCATAAACTCCCAAAAGAATTGTTCCAAAACCGAATACATATGGAATCGTTTTGCCTATTTCTCCGGCATTTGGTTTGGCTCGTTCGAACCAATCAGTAAAATAAAGTTTAAAAGTCAATAAAAGTCCAACTCCAAGAATAATAAAAGCTATCAAAGTCTCAATGATAAATTTATTGAGATTCTTTCTCCGGGTTTTTTGTTCAAACTGTTCTCGTGTCATCTTCTTTTTGCGGCTTGCCTACAACGACCCGTGTATAAGAAGTGGCCGGATAAGGAGGGCTTGGTAAATGACGAGAGGAATGCCAAGCCCGACTTGCGCGTCACTGTCCGCCGTTGCCGAAGGTAATTTAGTTAATTGTCTGAAACAACCTTGAGTGCTGCCGGACATTTCTTATACACATTGTTGTAGGCTGCCTTATCTTTACTCACTTGCTTCTAATATGTGGAAATTCTTCAGTCCCAATATTCTTAGTCGTGTCACTGCATTCTCTTCTAACTTGAGCAAATACGTCACCAGTCAAACTGTCCCGGAGTACTTTTACCAATAATTCACAGCCGTCTATATTTTCAGTTAAGTCAATTTCATCTTCAGAAACAATTTGTTTTATTTTCACAACGCCGTGGTCAACGGTGGATGTTTTCCAATTTCTACTTATCTCAATCCGATACTCCATTGTCCCATGATCAATTCGTTTTAGATCTAGGGCAATCGCATCATTATTTTTTATAGCAGTAAATCCAGAAGTCCGATTCAGTGAAAAGCCATCTAGTAATTCTGGAATATTTTCTTCCGTTTCTAATTTCTTATCGTTCGAATTGTCACTTGTTTTTGTGCAGGAAATAAGCAGTGTGAGAAGTATGATGCAGTATTTCATTAGATAAGGTTGCCTACAACGGCTATGTATATGCAGTGGCAGGATGAGGGCAGCAAAGTTGAATGACGCGAGGAATGACTTTGCTGCCCTGACCGCGATACTGTCAGCCGTTAGCGTTGTAATTTAGTAAAATGCTGTAAGAACTTTGCACACGGCCTGCCATTGCATATATATTTTGTTAGCAAGAGCTGCACGACACCACTGCCCGATCGTGATTCCCATTTTTTTAATCCCTATTTCTTACTTCGTCAACCTACACACGTACTTTGGAATTTAATTTCTTGACTTGATGTCACCACCGACGATCTCCTTTAGCCAGGGAGCTCTTCGCGATAATTCGTCCCAAGTCTTCGTCCCCTTTTTTATTTCTCAATCCAAAGCCTGCGATGCAGACAGCCCGAAGTGCAGTTTTTGCTAACGGCTATGCATATGCAGTAGTGGGATAAGGAGGGCTTGGTAAATGAGGAACGAATGCCAAGCCCGACTTCCGCGTCATTGTCAGCCGTTGCCGAAACTAAGTTAGCAAAATGTTATTAAAACCATGAGTAAAGCCCACTATTGCATATGCATTTTGTTGGTGGCTGGCGTTTTTCACTCGATCTTTATAAGTTGCTTTATCCTAGTCCAAACGGTTTTAATTCTTCTGGCGTCCAAATTCTTTTTCCAGTTTACGTCAAACTTCTGTCCAGTTTTTGAATAATCAAAAGGCGTCGTAACTAATGGCTTAAATGGTCCTGTTCCTTTCTCCAAATAATAAGTTTCGTTTTCGTCTCTAAACTCTCGGCTGAAAAATATTTTAATAACGGTCAAGTCCCCTGTCGAATAGTAAACACTACAGTCTGCCCACTTTGGGGTTTTACCGTCTTTGTAAAACAGATTTACAACCTCGTTAAATGTAATCTGCTTATTTGCTAATCTATTCCAGATGGTCAAATAGTCTTTTTCACCTGCTGTCAAATGGTCGCTCGATCCTCTGTCACTCGGCTCCAAAATAAATTTGTAGTTTGTCGCGAGATCATTAGTACACATCTGCCGCGTTAATTCGTCCAGATGAGTTAAAAGCAGTCGAAAATTATTTATGAATGTCTGTTTGTCCATGATTGTGGTCACTATCCAAAAACGCTTGCCACCAACGGTCGTACATAAGCAGTGGCAGGTTTAGGGCGCCAGAACTCTGTTAATAATTAGAACATGTTCTGGCGCCCTTCCGCAAAAGTGTCCGCGTTGTGAAAAACTAATTTAGGTAAATACCGTTAAAACTCTGCACCATACCTGACATTGCTTATGTACTTTGTTGTGTGCAGTTTTCTTGGCAACTCTTTGTTGATATGTTGATTCTGTTGTCGGCGTGTCATTCGAATTTAATACATGTCCAAGTCAGGTCTAAGCATGGGTCGTTGTCCACGAACCCTACTCCTGACTGATTTATGTACTTATCCGCTATCCTGTTATTCTTAATTACCATTTTGAACGTCTTTTCATATTCAACCCCTTTGTAAAAGGTTGCATTTTCTATTTTAGCAAATCCAAACAACCCTTCTGCAAGACCCATTTTCTTAATTCCGGCTCCACCACATTGAGCCATTGCTTCAATTAGTATTACTCCGGGCACAAAATAATGATCGGGAAAGCTGCCTCGTAGAAATTCATTTGAACATGAGAATATGTTGGTTCCAATGATTTCATCCTTTGAAGCCGATAGAATTTTGTCTACATACAAAAAAGGAGGTCTCTGAGGAATTAAGATTTCAATTTCTTTCATTAGCTTCTCTGTTTAAAGTTCCTTGAAAATTGCACACAACGCTTGTATATAAAACGTGCCGGCACTCCAAAATAACAAATTAAAATCAACCGTGCCGGCATGTTTTATATACTTTGTTGTGGGCTGGGCCGCGTTTCAAAAATCTCTTTGTCTACTCTAATGCAAAGCCGGAATCGCATTCTTCCGATAATATTTTCTATGTATATAAATCGTACAAATTAGTCGTCCGATTTCGAATCCCACTATAAACCACATTAGAATTAAGTATGCCACCTGTTTGCTATCGAAGTGGACTATTTTTGATAAAAAACCAAAAGACAAAATCATAAATAAAATTCGAAATGGAAATTGTCCGTATGTCAACCAAAGTCCAGCTTTGCTTTGTGTGACAAGAAAATAAGCCGAAAAAATCATCGATGAGTAGGTTAAAATGTCACCGATCGCGATCAATGGAAAGCTAACCATGTCGAAAGCTAGAGTTTTGATAAGTCCAAAGGTCCGAATCAAAATCACGACATCAAGTAACCCAAATAAAATTAGAAGTTTTTTCATTTCTTATTTTTTTCCTAGGAGTAAATCTCTCCAGCGGCCTTGCCCACAACGTCTAGCTATAAGGCGTGGCGGCACACCGAAATATAAAAATTAATCATCCAAAGTGCCGCCATGACTTATAGCTTATGTTGTGGCCAGTGTGCTAGTCGTTGGTTACTTCTATTTCAACTATTCTCCTCTTTATATGTACTCCTTCGTCCAGGGGATATTGTGGCAGGGACTTGTCCCGTTCAACACTGAATTGAATTCCATCATATTCTGATGTCCAGAAGTCGCAATTGTCACACGTTGACCAGTCAGGTTCACCGTATATCTTTATCACATCTTCCATTGTCGATTGCCCCAGCACTATTCCCTTAGATGTCCTACCATTGAATGGTTTACTAAATACGATTGAAAAAATCTCCTTGGTGTTATCCCCCTGCATATAGTAGAAGGACACTCCTAAGTCCTTATAGTACAGCTGAACACTATGCTCTTTATGCTTTATCTCAGTAAACTGTCTCCCTAGCTTTTTAATTACATCCTTGGCTCTCGTTTTATCAATCTCAAATGACTCTAGACCTTTTCCGTCAATTATTACATTGTCGTTTACAGTATACTTGTCTGCGTAGTTTAACTTGCTACAGCCAGCAATAATGGTCACAACAAAAATTAAAATCAATTGTCTCATCTGTCCTTGCACATTGGCCACAACGTTTGTGTATAGGCAGTATGGCTTATATATCTTTATTGTCTGTAAAGGTAGATCTGGGAAGCAAATTATCCAAAGGGCTGCGTAGCTTGTCAAAACCGCGCTTTGTGACGTGGGCGTAGCGTTCCGTTGTTTTGGAACTGTCATGACCGAGGAGAGCTTGTATGTATCGTAGATCTGTGCCACCTTCCAGTAGGTGAGTAGCAAAACTATGTCGAAGGGTATGCGCGCTTACCCTCTTCTCAATCCCCGCGCGGAGCGCATTTCGCTTAATGGTGTTGTTGACACTCCGGGGACTATAGGCTTGTCCCGTAGAGCCTTCAAATACCCATAGCCTAGGTTGGTAGAGATCTCTATAAATGTAATAGGTATTCATGTGCGGTCGATGATAATAGCGTCACCCGGTCTTTTTTGCCTTTCGCCGCGCGTATGTAAATTAATCCCCGCTCTGGGTCGATATCAGTCCATTTAAGATGCAACAATTCACTCATTCGCAACCCAGCAGAATAAAGCAGAAACATGATGGCGCGATGTTTTACATTTTTGGTGTGAAAAAAAAGGTCTCTTATTTCCTGCTCACTTAAGACAGTTGGTAATTTCCATTCCTTTCTGGGTCGCTCGGTATAGTAGACCCGACGTTCACCCTCCATAACATGTTCAAGGTAAAATTTGATGGCATTTATCGCCAGATTCTGTGTTGAAATACTGACTTTCTTGAAATTGATCAGGTGAAGTAGATATCCATGTATCAGTTCTTCTGTGATACCATCGGCACCTGTAGGGTAAATGTGGATTAAAAAATTCCGGAACTGAATCATGTAGTTGTCGTAGGTGGCTTTAGAGTATCGCATCCGAATAAGTTTTTCACCGTAGCTATCCGGGATGGCGACAAATTTCTTGGTGAGAGCTAAGTTCGTGATACTGTTTTCATTGCTGAAGTCTTTCAGAACGACCACAGAATGTTCCTCTAACGTCGACCTTAATTGGAAAAGGTTTTCTTTTGAGTAGTTGACGTAAAAACAACGGTGGGTTTTGGAATATTTGCGCTCAGGAAAGCGCAAGAGTGCTTCGTAGACCTTCCCAACCATACTGCCGCGAATGGCGATGCATAACTGATCGCGATGCATTAAAGGCTCGAGGGTAATCATAAGGTAAACTTATGAAAACAACGAGGAACTAGCCGGACGTTAAACGTTTACTTTCGATTGTAAATGATTGTTGTCGGATATATAAAACGGGTACACTTTTGAATGCGGCAAGCGTTTTTTTTACCCCACCGCAACCTCCATAAAACTATCCTCCCCAAAATGAACACCCGCAGTCCTTATCAGATCCTCCGCCGTCAGCTGATCTACACGCGAAATGATCGCCTGGTAAAAATTATCACGCAAATTGAACAACAAAAGATTCTTTATCTTATCCGCATGAGCAAATGATGTCGTGATCTCCAGTTGTAAACTGCCTATAAAATGATTACGCGCCGTCTCCAGTTCCTCTTCACTGATTTTTTCAGAACGAAGCCGCTTCAACTCCTTGCGGATCTCCGTAAAGGTCAGTTCCAGATTCTCACGGTTAACATCAGCCCCGATAACAATGTGATTCCCATTTATCATCGTGTGCAAACCGGATGAGATACCGTACGTCAATCCTTTTTCCTCGCGGATATTTTTCATCAGGCGTGACCCAAAGTATCCACCCAAAATATGATTCAGGAAAATCACATCGGCATAGTCCGCAGATGCACGGCCGATACACTTCTTACCCATCCGGATTGAAGACTGTACGCTACCTTCCTTCTCGACGATCGTGCGCCCGGAATTGTTTTTGATTTCAATATGCGACTCTGCCATATGGACCAGCGGATTAAATGAAAATGAGGCAAAAGTATCTGCTATAAGCTGCTGATGTGTTTCGGTTACCCTGCCACTTACAAGGATCGTACAACCGTTGAAACATGCCTTGAAGTGATCCACGAGGTTAGCCTGCTGCAGGCCGTTAATATCGGACTCCTCCAATTCCTTGCCGTACGGATGCGCTTCCCCGTATAGTTTCTTTCGGAACAGCGTTGACGCCTGAAAACTCGTCTTCTCCTTGTTTACCCGGAGGTTTTGCAGGTAGATGGATTTCAGCTGGTCCAGCTCCTTCTCCGGGAACACTGATTCACGCAGCAATTCGAGCAATAATTCTAAAGCAGGCTGCAGGTTCTTGTTAAGACTGTACAGCGATAATGAAACATGATCCAGGCCGGCGCTGGTCTCGAAGTGGGCACCGTACTGATCGAACAGTTGGGCAATCTGGTAGCTGCTTTTTCCCTTTGTTCCCTTGGAAATGAGCTGTGACGAAAAGTAGGAAGCACCGGGAAATTTTTCAAACCAGCGTCCTGCGGGGAAGATCAACTCGACCTTGGAGACGTCTTGCGAACCACCTAGTATGAAGTATACCTCAGCTCCGTTGACTACTACTTGTTTTACAGGATGGATTAAATCAAAGGACGTACTCCTGTTAAAAGGCGGAGCAATAGTGCGGTCTAGCATTTCGGTTTAGTCTGTAACTGATTCTTTCTTCTCGTTATCCAGTTGAGGAACCTGGAACAGCAGTGTAAAGCGAAGGGTCTCGGCCAGCGGGCTTTCGCGTTTGTTGACAGGTACGAGGTAGGCTACATCAATACCGAACTGCTTCCTGCGGAAGCCAAGTCCAAGTGTCATGTATTTCCGGTTTCCCTTGGTTTTCGCTTCATTAAAATATCCCAGCCGGGCAGCGAACAGATCGTTATACCAGTACTCGATTCCCACCGATGTCATGATCTCGCGTATTTCTTCCTTGAACCCGTCGGGCGCATCTGAAAAAGATCCGAACATCCCGCTTAAGATGGAGCGGTCGTCATCTTTTCCGTAAATGATAGTCCCGTCTGTAGCCCGTATCGGCGGTGTTGGTACCATTAACTTGTTAAAATCAAGTACAAATGTGATGGAATTGTAAGGGTCAAGCTCCGTTGTATAAGCGCCGCCTAGCCGTAAAGTAGTCGGGAGAAAATCCTTATTCTGATTGTCGGTATAAGAAAGCTTTCCACCAATATTGGTGATCGTGGCACCCAACGACAGCGACGACACTTTTGCCGTCTGGAAGGTCGTGGTATAGTAGGCACCGATGTCTACCGCGACACTGCTTCCGGGTTTAGCATCGATACCCGAAAATGCACCCGTCAGGTTTGAATAAATATACCTGCCGGTAATCCCCATACTGAAATTGGTAGCCAGCTGCCTCGAATATGTGGCATCGAAAGCGAACTCCCGGGGGTTGAAATCTCCCAGGGGATTGTTGTTCGCATCACGGAAACTGATATCCCCCAGATCAAAATATTTGATCGATGCCGACACAACCTGTTCCTGAGTAATCCGGTAAAAACCCGTCAGGTAGGAAATAGACATGTCATTCACAATCTTGCCAAGCCACGGTGTGTAAGAAATTGACCCGCCATACTTCTTATTGATGAAGGCAAGCTTACCGGCATTCCAGTAAGAAGAGTTTGCGTCCGGTGAAGTCGCTACGCCAGCCTCGCCCAGCGCCGCATGCCTCGCATCCGGGGATATGGCGAGAAAAGGTACTGCCGTTGTAATAGCGTTTTGAGCACCCAGCAATTCATCCGGATTGCCTACTACCGTACCACCCTGAGCGAAAGTGCTGTCAATTTTGATTAACCCGAAGGCCAACAAAGCGATTACGCGATAATGCATTAATGTTTTTTTCAAAGGCCAAAGATAATTAATTCACCACAATAAGTTTTGTAACGCGCTCACTTTTAGAACCATTCGTTAATGAACGAAGGGCCAAACGGGCTAAGTATACTCCACAGGGAAGTTTTTTCCCAAAATCGGTTAACCCATTGATTTCCACCAAATCGACCTGATAAGGGCTTTCCGGGATATCAAACGCAAATGTCTTCATTTCCTGGCCGGTGATGCTGTAAATGGAAAGAACGGCCTGGAGATTGTCGCCGGACCGGTTATGCGTAAAGAATATCGTGGTTTCATTTTCGAAAGGATTGGGCATATTTCCTAGGGATTCTATGATTAAAACCTGCCCATCGGTCACAATAAAGTCGATTTTGCCTTGTGCCGGGTTATTGTGGGTATCCCAGGCCCTGACGGTGATCGTATGCTTACCGGGGGTCAGACCAGTGATCGGAAAGTGAACCCACCCACGGATGAAATTATCCGTATCGGACTCGAAATACTCGCTCAAGACGAATACCTGTTCTTCATCGTCAAGAACCGCAATCAGGGTATTTCCGATACCATAGGTTGAAATATTGATGCCACTGGCATCTTCCAGCTTGACGACTAACGTGGTGTTCGGAGTTACTACCCCACCATTTATAAAGGTTGTGTCGCCCATAAATAAGCTCATAACGGGCGGGGTTTGGTCCGGAACAGGCGATGGTTCGCTTCCGCCGATTGCAAACTCCGAACTTGACCCCGATGCATCGCGTTGCTTCTGTTTGTCGGATGCATACAAACTCAACTTGCCTTTCCCCACCGTATAGGCCAGGTTTTTGGGCAGGATGAATGTAAATTCGAATGCACCTTCGTGGATGCTTGCCTTTCCCCTGTAAAGGGCATTAACCCATTCCTTGAATTCGAAGGGGGGATCGTTTTTTCCCACAGTAACTGATTCAACCTCCTTATCGAACAGGGTTGCTTCAAGTGTTCCATCGAAGTTCGTTATACGGGTACCGTTTTCATCCTGGATCTCCCCGGTAACAATGACAGTGGATAACGCCTTGAGTGTATCCGAACCGTTAGCCGTTTTAACAGAGTCTATTTTTATGTTATCCGAAGGTAAAGCAAGCGTCATCGAAGGATCCCCCAGCAGCGAAAAATTCCGGTTGGCAACACCGCTCATGCTGTTGTTTTTGGTTGCCATGAATACTTCACCGAGTGTATGGTAACGGCCTGATTCTTTCGCGAGCAAGGCAGTATAAAATTGTTGGTTCAATAAAAAATTTGTGGGTGAATTAACAGGTCTCGCTGTCGTGACCAACCCGATGGACCCTCCCCCGGGATGGATCACACTGAGTTCCGCACTGGATACGATAGCCGGGTCATCCTGCCTGCCGAACTCACACGTTGCAGTGACCAGGAACGGATAAAGTTTGTTATTCAGACTTTCGATGTCGGTTTCCGTGAAGATCTTCTCGTCGGCCAGCAGCTTTTCACTGCCATGCCCCGTGTAGTTGATGATCAGTGAACCCCGGTCAAACCGCTCACTGATCGCCTTGTTCACTTCCGGGATCACTTCGCCGTTGGGCCTGACCGTTTTTACATAAGTACCCAGAAATATCTTCTTCGTATCGAACTGGGGATAAATAGACTCTATGGCGTCAGCCATCGTATTGGCCTGGTACTGATGAGTATTGGTAAAGCCATCGGAATTGCTGCCATCGTCCGCGACAAACACTACGTCTTTACGCCAGCGACCGTAATTTTTTTTGTTGGTATCGTAGGCGATAAGTTTGTCCACCACATCTTTGGTCTCCTGCGTTGTTTTAACAGGCAGCCTGCCTACACCAATGTCGAGCGTATGGTTCTGCGTCGGACTTTCACCCCAGTTTCCTTCATTGTCTTCCAGGAAGGCAAAATAGTCGTCGGAAGAATAGGTTTCCAGTGGCGCTAATGAATTCCGCGATTCATAAGTGGGAACAAAATTTGTATTGTTCGGCATCCGGTCCTTATAGTCATACGATCCTTTTCCGACGATGAGCAGTGACTTCAGTACTCCCGGATCTTTATCATACATGAATTTTACGAAATCGCGGATAGCCGTTACATCCTGCCTTCCGGATGAAAACTCATGGTAGATTTCTTCCGGTGTTACGACCACCGTTGTAATGTTATTAAAAGACTGCCTGTGCTGGGCGAGGCGTTGGGCTTCAGCCTGAAACGACGGGTGCGAAATGATGATTAAATTGACGGGGGAAAGCCCATGCAGGTTTTGATTGGGAACCTCTCCGATCAGCACGGGAGAAAGCGTGTTGTTATTAAAAACAATAAATTCCTTCAGGACATCGCTTTCTGTTGAAAAAGTTGCTGTTGAAGACTGGAGATCAAATGCATGAAGTCTGATGTCACCGGGCTGCGTGATATCCCAGATCATACAATTGCCGGTAACATTTTCGATGCGGTATTGTGAAACGTTTTGTTCCAGGCTGGCCGTTGACCGGAAAATGGTTTGATCGCCATACAAGGCCAGCTCCCTGTTGAACTGGATGAGGAGGAAATCGAGGAATCCGATCGAGCGGCCTGTCGCTGCCTTGACATATTGATACCGGAATTCCTGGGTGGATTTTCCCCCTGCTCCGGCGGCATTCGCGTTTACAGTTAACGTATCCCGCTTGTGACGACCTTTGATACTGTATTGTGTGTTGGAGATCAGCGGCACGACCTGTTCACCTACCGGTGTCCCGTTGAGCAGTAGCTTAAACGATGAACCGTTGAACGACTGCGCCATCACATCCGATACGATCTTTATGGGCGAATTTTCAATAACACCGGCAACATCAAACCGGTATGCATACTCTGTCACCAGGTCGTATCGTTCGCCGAACCATTCGCGGCCCGATTTTAATTCGTTGTAGTCTTCTGCCTCGTGGAACACGTAGTCCTCGAACTGCTGAACAACAGGAAAACTGCCGGGCATATTTTCCGACGGCGTCAGACGCTTCCCGTTGTCGGACGACACCGTGACAAAATAGAAATTCTGCTTGCTGTACAAGTTGCTTTCCAGTGCAAATATATTCCGCGGCAAATCGAACCGGATGTCTTCAGGCCCTTCGGCAAAAAAGAGAATGTAGTCCGCACGGTCAAAAGATCCATCATCTTCGCCGCTGACAAAGATGCTATTCTCCGTCAGATCCTCCGGCCTGCTGCTGCTGATCGGTTGCGATAACATACCACCGCCGTATCCAAAGACGCGGATCTTACGGGGGTCCGTTACCGAAGGATCGAAACCCATTTTCTTAAAAAGATCATAGGTGATCTTATAGACGCCCCTTTTTTCCACACCGACTTTATACCATTGTCCCGATTGCAACACCGACTGCCCCGGACACACCGTTGCCACGAATGCAAGCAATCCACTGAAGGTTAATGTTATCGTGAAAAATGATCTCAATCAGCCGGTTTTTAGAGAAAAAATAGCGCCTTTATTTCGAAAACACCCGGACCCCTAACGAAAGGGTGAGGTACAAAATTATGATCAGGGGCAAAGCCGCCCATTGCAGGGTAGCAAGCAGTAATACAGCCAGTAAAAGGAAAGTAAACCTGATTTTGTTATCAGCCCAGGTGAAGTTCTTGAATTTAAGGGCGAACAGATCAATTCGCGAGACCAATAGCAGCGAAAAGACGAGTGTAATAATCACAAGAACCGGAGGGCTGTAAATAAAGTCAAAGACAGGGTAGTCCAGGAACGGCAATGCGGTAATAAAGATCGCATTGGCCGGTGTCGGCAACCCTTTAAACGAGTCCGATTGTGTCGTATCCAGGTTGAAAACCGCCAGCCGGATGGCCGAACCAACGGCGATTGCCAACCCGATGTAAGGCAGAAAAGGCACGGGTGACTCGAAAGCCAGCAGTTTATACATGAACAACGCCGGTAAAGCGCCAAAGCTCACCATGTCGGCCATCGAATCCAGTTCTTTACCGATAGGGGATGATGTCTTCAGGATACGCGCGGCAAAACCATCGAAAAAATCGAAAACGCAGGCTGCCCATACGAAGTAAGCGATAGGCACACCATCGCCTTCCCATAAATAAATGATTCCAAGACAACCACAGATCAGGTTGCAGCAGGTTAAAAAGTTCGGAAGGTGTTTCAGCATGGAAGCGTTAATTGGAAGCGACAGCGCAAAAAGGATTTGTCCTCTTTTCATATCCGATCGTGGTCGCAGGACCGTGACCGGGATAGACCGTTACTTCATCCGGCAAGGTAAAAAGTTTTTCATGGATGCTTTTGATCAGCGTATCGAAATTGCCCCCGGGAAGATCCGTACGGCCGATGCTGTTTTGAAATAAGACGTCGCCGCCGATCAGGATCTTTTTGTCCGCATGGTAAAATGCGACATGCCCGGGTGAATGCCCCGGGACAAACAGGATGGTGAAGGTCTGGTTGCCAAAGCTGATCGACTGACCTTCCTCCAGGTAGCCATCTGCCGTTGCGGCTTCATATTGGTGAAATCCGTAGTTTGAAGCGTAAGCACTCACAGCCTTCAATACAAACTCCTCATTACGGTGGATAAATAACTTTGTTTTATACGTATGCTTCACAAAAGCATTGCCCAGCACATGATCAATGTGGCAATGCGTATTCAGCAACATCTTTACGTCCAGTTCCTGTGCGCGGATGAAATCCGTCAGTTCTTTTTTTTCATCACCCTCATAACATCCCGGATCCAGGATCACACATGCCTTCGTTTCGTCATACAAGACGATGGTGTTTTCCTGGAAGGGATTAAAAACAAATACCTCAACCTTCAGCATACCGGTCTTTTCTGTCAAAGGTAGAAGTATTTTTTTGTCATTCCTTTTCGCCGGCGTCCTCCTTATGACTACCGTGCCGGCAAAGACTCTGCGCATGTTTGCCGGAAAAAATCATCCACTCGCCACAAATTCGTGAGGAACCGTTGTAATCAATATCCCTTTCCGTAGTTTGGCCGGTCAACAGATATGACCAGCACCAACCGTTTCGACTATATCATCATCGGTCAGGGACTCGCAGGGTCCGCTATTGCTATCCAGTTGTTGAAGCTGCGGAGAAGGATCCTGGTTATCGATCAGCCTTCGCTGAACACATCCTCGGCTATTGCTGCCGGGTTATTCAATCCCATTACGGGTAAAAAGATGGTAAAAACCTGGCTGGCGGATAAATTATTTCCCAGCCTTCATAACCATTATCGCACAGTCGAAGCGTTAACTGGACGAACCTTTTTCAAACCGATGCCGCTCTACCGCCCGTTTTTATCGTACGAAGAACAAAACGAATGGATGGCCAAAAGTGCTGAGCCCCAGTTCCAGGGCTATATAGACGATGTAGTCACCCATTCCACTTATCCCCAGGTCAGAGATCCCTTCGGAGGGTTATTGCTTAAACAGTGCGGATACCTCGATACCCGGGCCTATGTGGAGTCGGTCAGGGAATTGCTCCGGCGCGAAGCGGCTTTCCTGGCAGAGGAAGTGGAGGAATCCGCCCTGATCATAGATGAAGAAAATATCCGATACAAAAATTATTCGGCTGAGAGGATTATTTTTTGTCATGGTACGCACGCGAACAAGTGGTTTCAGTGGCTGCCGCTCAGGCCTCTGAAGGGTGAAGCAATCCGGATCGAAACGACTTGTCCCCCGGAATTAATTATCAACCGGGGCGTTTATATGGTTCCGGCCGCGGGAGCTGGCGAGTGGCGGGTAGGTGCAACGTATAATTTTCAGGATCATGAAGGAGTCATCACCGAAAACGCAAGGACAGAATTGAGTGAAAAATTAAAGGAATTGATCACCTTACCCTTTAATATTGTAGGCCAGGAATGGGGACTGCGCCCAACCACCCCCGACCGAAGGCCGATCATGGGCCGACATCCGGTCCATACCCGGGTTTACGTATTTAATGGTATGGGTACAAAAGGGGTGAGCCTGGCCCCGTTTTTTTCGGAGGTTTTGATCCGTTCCATTGAAAATGGCGAACCTCTGAACAAAGAGGTGGATATTGAACGTTATAAATCATTATATTGGTCTTCCCCAACATGAATATGAATTTGCGAAGCGGACTTTTATCAACGATAGCACTGATTTTACTGAGTATTCTCCAGGTAGATGCGCAACAATCCAGGGAAGTTTTTGGTAAGAACAGGATTCAGTACCGCCAATTCGACTGGTTGTACCTCAGCGGTGAAAATTTTGACGTCTATTACTACGACGCCAGACGGGCTGTTGCCCAGGAAGCGCTGGAATACCTCGAGGGCGAGTTCGACCGGATCACCGATCTGATCGGTTATCCTCCTTATTTCAAGACAAAAGTATTTCTCTACAATTCACTGAGCGACCTTCGTCAAAGTAACGTGGGCCTCAACCATAATGTATTTAATGTCGGTGGTGAAACCGAGTTTATTAAACCCTATGTCGAAGTAGCACACCTGGGTACAGCGCAGGAGTTCAAGGATGAATTGCTGTTTCAGATCTCCGACCTGATGATCAACGAAATGATGTTCGGGGGAAACCTCAAAGATATGTTCCAGAGTTCCATTCTGATGAACCTCCCGGAATGGTTCGTCGATGGAGCATCGTTGTATGTCGCCAAAGGATGGAGTATGGAAATGGACGACTACATCCGCCAGCTGATGGTTACACGAAAAGCCCGCCGCGCGACAAAACTTACCGGAAAGGAAGCGGCCTATGTCGGCCAGTCGATATGGAATTTTATCGCGGAGAAATACGGTAAAAGCAGCGTTGCGAATATTTTGAATTATACACGCGTTACAAGAAATGAAGAAAAAAGTATTCTCATCACGCTGGGAATAAATTTCAGGCAGCTGATCACGGAATGGCGGAAATTCTACACTGATATGCAGGTAAGCGTAGATAAGTCCTATATCGTCGCACAGGATACCTCCTCATTTACCAGGCAGCATAACAAAACAACCGAGTTCACTACCGTCAAGATCAGCCCCGATGGACGTAATATCGCCTATGCGGAAAATGATCGCGGAAGGTACATCGTCAAAGTACGGTCGCTGGACAACGGAAGGGAGAAAATAATTATTTCCGGCGGGAGCAAAGTAATCAAACAACGCGTCGACTACAGGCTTCCGCTTATTGCCTGGGCCGATGCCAATACACTTGGCGTTATCGGCGTAAAAAACGGTGAATACATCTTCTGGCTATACGATTTTGTAACAAAGACAAAGCTCCCGCGCGAACTGGAACGCTTTAGCAACGTGCGCAGCTTTGATTTCTCATCCAACGGAAGACTCATGATCCTGAGTGCGGACTTTGAAGGAAAAAGCGACCTCTTTCTCATGAGTACAAAACGAAACCGGGCACCAAGACGACTTACCAACGATATTTATGACGACCTCGATCCAAGCTTTATCCCCAACACAAACCGGATCGTCTTCACATCCAACAGGGCCAGCGACACACTGCGCGCGAATGTTAAACTTCAGTTCGAACAACTGACAAATAACTATAACCTGTTTGTCTATGACCTGGACAGTACAAAATTTCTCCTGACACGACTGACGAACACGCTGAGTAAAGATATCTCTCCCCAGGCTATGGACGAGAATAACTTCTACTACCTCAGTGACCAGCGCGGCATCGTCAACCTCTTCAAATTCAACCGCTCTTCCGGAATATATTCTCAGGTAACGAATTTTTCCTCAAGCATTAAAGATATCGACCTTAATTTTTCAACAAATACCATGGCCATGGTGATGACGAAAAATATGAAACAAAATATTTTCGTTGATCGTGGCTTTAATGTAAGCCGCCAGGTATTTACACCGGCTACACGCCGTAAAGATCTTCAGCAAGCCCGCGTTATCAGGGAACGAAGGAAGCAACAGGAGGAAGACAAAAGCATGAGCATTAAAGACCTCCTTAATGCGAGACGAAAAGAAGTGCAGCCGGTAAGCGATTCATCAGGTACTGCTATCGATACCACAGGGATTAAGACCCCGGCTGACAGCCTGATCGCTCAAACAGATATTCCTGCAGCGACCGATACACTGGGAGTTAGCACCGATTCTGTCACCGTCGCCGCCGATTCACTCTCGACCAGGCCGTCGCCCGTAGCGAAGGAAGCAGTAGTCAACACCGACAACTATGTGTTCGAAGACGAAGCCGTAAAACAAACACAGCCGGGAGAATCTTTCCTTACACGGTACATGAAAGCAAGGGAAAAAAGCCGCATAACCGGACCTTTCCCCTACGAATCAAAATTCAGCTCCAATAACCTCGTCACTTCGCTGGTAGTAGATCCCCTCCGTGGTTTGGGAATTTCCATCGAAACACAAATGAACGATATGCTGGAGAATTACCGCTTCTTCGGTGGATTAATGACCAGCGTGGACTTGCGAAACGGTGATTTCTATGCCGAGTTTCAATACCTGAAATCCCTTATCGACTTCAGCGCCCGCGTTGACCGCAAAGGAATCCGTTGGGAGGCGGAACCTCTCGAGCAGGGTGATCAGGGTAACCTTTACCATTACTCGTTAAATAGAATTGAAGTGAGCGCATCCTTGCCGATCTCCGACCGGATCAGGTTTACCATAAAACCTTTCGGAGCCCTGGCACGATCCGTAAGCCTCGGCCCGGCAGACTACCCGTCTACACCTCCATCAGGAACTCCCGTGAACAATATGTATGCAGGTATTAAATCGGAAGTGGTATATGATAACTCCGTTTCCACGGGGCTAAATCTTATTGAAGGAACCAGGGGAAAGATCAGCTTCCAGCATTACCAGGGATTGAAGAACGAAGACCTCTCTTTTAGCCAGGCTTCAATCGATATTCGCCATTACCAGAAAATCTATAAGGAGATCGTGTTCGCCGTCAGAGGATTTGGCGGTACTTTCTTCGGACGTTCTCCTAAAAAATATTTGCTGGGCGGAATGGATAACTGGTTCTTCAATAAAACGCGCACAGGCGGCAGAACCAGCGACGGTGTTCCGAATCCCCTCGGTTTCCCGAATGAAAACCAGGACATCCTTTTCGTCGAGTTCGCCACAACACTGCGCGGCTTTGATTATGCAACGCTGTTCGGCAACAGTGTTCTGATGGGCAACGCGGAATTCAGAGTCCCGTTGATCAGAGCCTTGTCAAGCGGCCCGATCTCATCCAACTTCCTGCGCAACATGCAGTTTATAGCCTTTTATGATATCGGTACCAGCTGGTCGGGAAAACCACCGTTTAATTCAGAGAACAGCGTAAGCTACGAGGAGATCGTCAACGGACCGTTTAAAGCCCAGATCAAAAATTACCTTAACCCATGGCTCTATAGCTATGGACTGGGAATGCGTACGGTTATGCTGGGCTACTATATGAAGTTTGACCTGGCATGGCCCGTTGAAAACTACCAGGTTGCCAAACCCCGGTTCTATGTAACCCTTGGATTTGATTTTTAATACGTTCCTAAATCATCTTTATTGGAACGATTTAACGCAAGTAAACGGACATATGACGCCGTAGCGCATATGTTTTTGTAATTTGCACGGCCAGCCAGCCTCATACCCGGGGCTCCAGGCAATAGTTACTACAGTCACCTAATTGTAATACTTCCTTCGATGATTAAATCCATGACAGGCTTCGGCCAAAGTGCAAGCGACGATGGCCAGGTTCAGATCACTACTGAGATCAAAAGCCTCAATTCAAAATTCCTGGACCTCAATCTCCGCCTGCCGAAAATATTCTCCGATAAGGAGATTGAAGTGCGAAACCTGATCAGCGAAAAACTGGAGCGTGGAAAAGTATCCGTTAGTGTCGAGTATCAGCGCTACAGTGATGAGGAGATAAAACAAACCTATAATCAGACCCTGTTTACAGCATACTACGCGGAATTGAAAAAATTAGCCGACAGGGTCGTGGCGCCTTACGAAGGACTTTTTGAACTGGCGCTGAACTCACCGGATGTGATTCAGAATAAAACAAAAGAAGGTACGAGCGAAGAAGAATGGAAAAAGGTCAGAGCGTCCATCGTGGAAGCGATCGCGCGGTGCGAAGAGTTCAGGATAGCGGAAGGAAAGATCCTCGGCAACATGCTGAAGGTATGTTGTGCGGTCATCGGTCAGGAGCTCAAAAGCGTCGAAGAACTCGATCCCAAACGTGTTGACCGTATCCGTGACAGACTCAAAGGCAACGTAGTGGCTTTCTTCGGAGAAGAGGGATACGATACCAACCGCCTGGAACAGGAGATCATCTTCTACATCGAAAAACTGGATATCAACGAAGAGAAAGTACGGCTGAAATCTCACCTCGACTATTTTCAGCAGATACTGAAAGAAAATCAGAACAACGGAAAGAAGCTCGGCTTTATTTCACAGGAAATCGGCCGCGAAATAAATACCATCGGCTCGAAAGCAAGCGACGCGGCCATACAAAAACATGTGGTGGTCATGAAAGAAGAACTGGAGAAGATCAAGGAACAATTGAATAATGTCGTCTGAGGTTTTACGAACCCTGATTATCCCCTAACGGCTATATATGGTGGAGAGAGCCAAGACGTGGAAAAGTGTTGTCATCTGGTCCGTCATTTCCGCCGCTTTCATTGGACCAGGCACGGTAACGACTGCTGTATCGGCAGGCGCCTCATTCAAACTTGGTTTATTATGGGCCGTTACATTTGCCACAATATCCTGCATCATCCTCCAGGAAGTAGCAGCACGGATTACGATTGCAAGCGGTCTGAACGTCGGGCAGGCGCTCAAAAAAAAATTTGGCAGCCGCAATGGCCGGTCCCTCCAATGGTTGATGGGTGGAAGTGTCATGGCTGGTTGTGCGGCTTATGAAGCCGGCAATATACTAGGTGCCGTCTCGGGACTCGGCCTGATTACCGGCATCGATAGCCACTGGCTGACGGTCATCATCGTCGCGATGTCTTTCGCACTGCTGTGGAAGGGAAGCCCCGCCTGGATTTCCAGCCTGATGATGATCCTGGTGTTGATCATGGGGATTGCTTTCATCCGCGTTGCGTTTACACAGCAAGTTTTTTCCCTCGGAGATGTAGCTGCATCAGCCGTCATTCCAGGTATCCCCGGCGGAGGAGAACTCTTGTTACTGGGCCTGATCGGAACGACGATCGTACCCTACAACGTATTTCTGGGATCCGGGATCAGCAAAGGGCAAACGGTGCCCATGATGCGCGTTGGGCTTTCAATCTCTGTGGTCATCGGAGGACTTATTACCGCCGCGATCCTCGTCGCCGGCACAGCAATAAGCGATTTCTCCACGTTTGAAAGCTTATACGTCCAGTTTGAAACAAAGGTCGGAAAAGAGTCTGCAGTAGCTCTTGCGTTGGGTTTGTTCGCGGCTGGTTTCTCTTCCGCCATCACATCGCCCTATGCGGCTTCGGTTATCGGAAGGACCGTTTTTGAAATGAAGGACGAAAAGAAAATCCGAGCCGTGTGGATTGTAATACTCGTGATCGGCTTTACCGTCGCGATCAGTGGATTAAAACCCATTCCCGTTATTCTTATTGTCCAGGTATTAAATGGATTGATCCTTCCGTTGCTGGTGATTTTTCTGGTGCTGATCGTCAATGACCCCGGGATCGTACCCGCTTCATTCCGCCATGGCGCACTGTATAATATTTTATTGCTGGCTGTTTTGGGTGTAGTGCTGATGATCAGCTTAAATAACGTGGACAAAGCCCTTACCGCAGCCTTTCATCTCCCTTCGGAAGGTCACCTGACGTTCGTCATGCTGTCCACACTCGCCGCCGTTGTATGGACCGGCTATCTGGTTTTCAGAGGGCCGAAAAGGACATGATCTGTTCTCCGCACAGTCGTGCGGGCTGTAAGAGTTTATTCAACGGTAATGTTGGTGAGCTCGATCCGGCTCAGTTCCTCCAGCGCGTTTTGTTTATAAAGGTTTTCCATGTCATGGATGGATACGGAATCACTCGCCGCCTGGTAGTTGATGAAGTCCTGGAAAAGAACCCCATTTACGTTCCGGACATTAAAACCTTTTCGGAATCGAAGACCGCCACCGTCGGTATAATATAAATAAGCCATGTAGTCCATCGTGAAGTTTTTTTCGTGTATCCAGTAAAGGAAGACATCATTAAAATCTTCGCCGCCGCCGTCCTTAGCAAAGGTCACCTCAACGACAGCGTACGGCTGGTTTTCGATTGTCGTCCTGCCGTTGAATTTTTTCCTCACGGCGGGATCGTTCAGTCCGTAGGGTAACAATGCGAAGTAGATCGTGGAGTTTACCGATCGCGTATATTTTGCCGCCATGGAATCGGGTATGGATACTTTTACACCGTTAATCTCCCGGTGAAAACCGTCGTTCGTCAGGTAATCGTGAATAGTTTCCGTGGAATCACCGAAAACTCTTTCATGCGAGAACCTGCCTCCGTCACGCCGGGTAATATAGTGTCGTCCCCGGAAGTCAAAAGCAATCGTACTATGCAGGAACTTATCGCCGCCGGCGACGGATATTGCCTTGTCAATGATCAGTTGTGGATCCGTGCCACCGGAACACGCCACCAACAGGATAGACAAAAAACCGAAAACATATCTCATAATATAAGAATAGGAAAGAGGAAGTTTTTTCAGATCAATTTGGCAAGCATACTGATGTAGCGGTCAGGTACTTCGCCTTTTGTGGCCGTTTGGTAATCGTTGTAGCTGCAGGGCACAATACTATTTCGTGAATACCGCTTCTTGCCATTGGGATAGGGAACCTCGAGCCACCACTTCTCACTCACCTTGCTTTTATAAAACGTCAGGACCGCTGGTTCTGTCGGCATGGATACCGAGTACTTCATGAAGTCGTTGCTGCGAAAATTTTGCTCATTCTTCCGGTGATAGAATCCTTCGATAAAATACCAGATCATCGTGGCAACCACGGAAGCGGTCCGCTTATGAACATCGTCAAACAACGGATTGTATTCGTAAAATCCGATGGAACTGAGTTTCTCGTTCAGCCCCGCATACCAGCATACCTGGCAGGCCTCCTCGCCCGTGAGTCCAAACGGCTGGGCATTCGCATTTCCGGGAGCATCCGATGAACGGATAGCGGTCACATCCACCGACATCATATCGGCATTCCGGATTGCCGGCTCCATCTCCTGCATGTTCGTTCGCATCTGCCCGACACGAAATGCCTCGAAATACAACTTCTCCAATACCGCTACAGATAACGGATCGATCAGGTAACTCTGGTAAGCGAGGTGTGTATAACTGAAAAGATAATTCGGCTCGTGAAGCAATATTTTGTGAATATGCCGCTGGCTTTCCCCGAACTCTTTTTTCTCCTCCAGGTCCAGGAACGCATCCACGTTCAGGAGACTGATAAGTTTTTCCAGGGTTTCGTACGCACAGTATTGGCCGTAATCCAGGTCATGCGACCCGCCGATTATAAGGGGGAGCACATTCACCTCCAGGAGCATCCGGCAAACTTCACTGATCCGGGTGTACGTTTCAGCAAGGTCATGGCCCGTGTTCAGGTTCCCCAGGTCAACGATACGGTATGAGCCTATACCACGCTTGAGATTATAGAGCTTTTGCCTGATCACATCTGGCGCAGATGCGGTTCCCTCGTTACGTTGCGTACCACGGTCCTCCTTGACTCCAAAAATAGCGATGTTCGCTCCGCGGTAATCCGGCATCTTCTCGCCGAATACATGAATGTTCTTAAAGAAGCTCGACGGCGAAGATATATCCGCATAGAGCGATTCGTCTACGGGGGAAAACAAGATAGTCAGATCCATAAAAGGCAAATAAAATCCGTTGTGAAGATATAATTTTCACTATTCAGTAAGTCCTTTTAATATCCGATTGCCAAAAAACTTTGACGTTCGTGTTTTTTACGACAAGTAGCAGGCCAATATCCCTTTCCGGAACCATTGCTATCCGTTTGACCCCCAAAAAAAGCGACTTATCCCTGAAAAACTTACGTCATGCTTTAATCGCTGGATATTCAGACATTTTAAATGTTATATTTGGTTGATAATGAGTTAATTAATTTTGATAGGTAAACTGTCGCTTAAATACAAGCTCGACCTCAAGATCATCGGGGTTGCCTTGCTCTACTATCTCTCGGCGAGAGTCGGTTACTTCTTTGCCTTTGAGAACACCACCGCCTTGCCCGCCTGGCCACCGTCCGGGATAGCCTTTGCTCTCATCATCCTGCTGGGACGTTCATCCTGGCCAGGGATCACCATAGGATCCTTGATCGCGAATGTAATGGCATACTGGAACAATGCAGAATTGCCCGCTCAAACGATCATTACAATAAGCAGCCTCATCGCGATCGGCCATACCGTTGAAGCCGTATCGGGTAACTATCTCGTTAAGCGGTGGATAAAAGATGACTATCCCTTCCGGAATACCCGAAATGCTTTCCGGTTCTTATTCGTTACCCTGTCCATGTGTATCCTGGGCGCGCTGATCGGAACCCTTAGCCTCTACTTCAATAAAGCACTGCTTCCGGAAAATCTTTTACGGACAGGGTTCTCCTGGTGGGTAGGGAATGTCGTCGGTATCTTATTGTTTACGCCTATTATACTGGCAAGTGCAAACAAGGTCGGACTAAAGTTCTCGTCCGAGAGAGTAATGGAAATCGCCATCTTCTTTGGCAACATACTGGCCATCTATTTACTGCTGCAGGTGGAATACCTGAGACCGACACTCGAACGTGCGCTGCCATTTCTGGTCCTGCCTTTCCTTCTCTGGCTTGCATTTCGCTTCGAACTGATCGTCGCGATGTCCGGCGTATTGCTGGTCTCCCTGGTCTCCATCTACATCACGATCATCGGTATCGGACCGTTTGCCCTGGTAGATTCATATAACTCCATGTTGTTGCTCCAGATATTTATCGGGGTGGTAAGCATTTCGACTATTATCCTTTCGGCCACAGTAAAGGAACGGGGAGAAGCCCAACGAAAGCTCGAGGAATTTAATGAAAACCTGGAGACCATGGTTCAGGACCGTACCAAGGCATTGAACGAGGAGATCAATACGCGTAAAGATGCGGAAGAGAAGATCGTGCGAACGAACCAGGAACTGAGCAAACGGAATACGGAACTGGATAACTTTGTGTACAGCGTGTCACATGACCTCCGCGCGCCGATTGCGTCCGTACTCGGACTGATCAACCTTGCCAAAAAAGACAAGGACATCGCGATGAAGGATATGTACCTCGAGATGATCAACAAAAGCGCCCTTCAACAGGACGATTTTATAAAAGAGATCCTGGATCAGTCCAGGAATTCAAGGCTGGAAGTAAAACGTGAGGAAATATTGTTCGAACCGTTGATCGACGAAACATTCACCCAGCTCAGGTTTGCGACCAGCACAGGGCAGGCCGTTGAAAAAGTGATCCGCATCGATCAGGGCAAACCGTTCTTTTCGGATCGCTGGCGGTTGAAGGTGATCCTGAACAATATTATTTCCAATGCGATCCGGTACCGCAATGGAAAGGACCCGGTTATTACCGTCGATGTAGTCATCAATCAACACATGGCCACGGTCGCTATCCAGGACAACGGAAAGGGCATTGAAAAAGATCACCTGCCCAATGTCTATAAGATGTTCTATCGAGCAACCGACGATGGGCCCGGATCGGGACTCGGCCTTTACATCGTCAAGGAAGCTATAGACAAACTGAACGGCCGTATCGAAATTGAATCCGAAGTTGGCAAAGGGACGCTGGTCAAATTGGCCATCCCGGAAATACCATAGGCACCACGTTAGTGCCGGCAAAAAAAAGCGCTGTATGTTCCTCATACAGCGCTTCCCCAAAAATGTACTCAGTACCTTATTTTCCCAACCGGTAGGAATAGCTGACAGACAATAGCCAGTCCGCAAAAGCGGCGTCACCCTGCGTGAAGGTTCCCGTTTGTTCTGTCCGGATCTTGTCGATAGTATTTTGTGTGCGGTTGCGTTCCAGCGCTATTGGAAGGCTGATTCCAAAACCGTGTTTTCCAACGGCGTATCCTGCGCCAGGCTCAAGGGAAATAATGTAACCGGGCCTGCGCCATCCGTCGCTCTTACCGATAAGGTCCTCCGAGGGAATACCTTCATAACGGCCACCCAGGGAAAACTGAAACCGGTTTGCAGTATACCGGGCACCGACCCTGAAGAGAAACTGATCGACAACGGAAAATTCGTTTGACAAAGGGATATCCGCCGTTAACGTGGCACTCCTCAACGTCCCGTTCGTATTCCGCGGGTTAAACATGTAAAGACCGGTACCAAATACCGACAGGTTCTTATTAAACATATAGGATGCATCGAATTCAACGATCGCACCGACACCACCATCACCGAGCTGTATGGACTGGTCAACGGCTTTGTACACAAGAGAGTCCTGACCTTCGGAGCCAAGTTTGTGAAAATTGTCTTTTGTATTGTAGTTGCCCGTCGGCAGTTTTATACCGAGACCCACGATCAGGTTGAATTTAGGACGATGCACCGCGCCATAATAGGCGGATAAACGAATATCGCCTAATCCTTGTGCCTGGGTATGGAACCTGGGATTACCCGGTGTATTTCCATAGTGTTCGTAGAGCGAAGAACGATCGATGTACATATATGGAAGCGTTAACCCGAATGACCAGCGCCTGTTAAAGTTATACGTTATTCCAGCCAGGATCGAATTATCGTTGTTGATCACCTCCGTGCCCTGCTCCACACGGTTGGGCTCTTCTTCTTTACCCCGGAAGTGACGGAAAGAACGGAAGTAGCGGTAGTTCAGCGAAAATTGCCAGGAACTGCTTTGAACGCTGTCGTAACTCATCGTACAGGATGACATATTTCGAACAGCAACACAACCCTGTGCCAGGAGCTCAGACGACACGCCCGTAAAAAGCGTCAATAAAACAATCAAAAAGAGTAGATACTTTTTCATAAGATGATGTTAAACGTTCAGTAAAAATGAAATGATAAAGTGCCTGGTTGGAGGAGAGTATTCCCCGAACTCATGCATTCATAAAGACCTCCGGATGGATGGGCCTTTAATGATCTGAAACAGTTTAAACTTCAGGGGGAGGAGAAAGGATAGGGTAATCCAGCTGAAGCACTTCGGATACTTCGCTGGGGAATGTGATGTCTGCGATCCAACCGTCACCCGAAGAAATGCAGGTAAGCAGGGAGGAGGTATAGTCTTTGAATAACTTGCCAAATAAATCCATCGTGTGCTTTCCGCCGGCTGGTAAGTTATTGGCCAGGTCGGTAAAGTCGCTCATTGCACTAAAGAGCTTCTTCTCCTGATGGTCTTTTATACAGACCATAAAAAGGGTATCGTTTTCAAGGCGCTGCTTGACGAGGTTATAAAATTCTCCCTTGAATTCAAATTCCCCGTTCACCCGTTCAAAACCATTTTGCTGAATCGGGTAAGGCAGCGCAATCGGAAGGGTGAGGATCACCAGGTCGTCCGATGAGTAATTCTCGGCATCTAGTCGCTGCAACAAGTCCTGTTTCGCCTGCGACCGTACACCCCAGAACACGAGGTAATATCCTCCTACGTTAAAAAGGAAGATCAGGAGGAACAGTATCGAAAACAGTTTTTTCAGTGTCGTGAATTTTTCGAATATACTAGTTAGCAAAAAAAAGCAAAAAGGCCGGCACCAGGCCGACCTTTGCGTTCATTTTTTGGAATAATTTCAAAAATTACCCCCCAAAATCGTCAAATCTGATATTTTCTTTCGGGATACCCATCTCATCCAACATCTTTAGAACGGCGGCATTCATCAGTGGAGGGCCGCACAGGTAGTATTCAACATCCTCTGGTGAAGGGTGGGATTTCAGGTAATTGTCGAACAAGCACTGGTGGATAAAACCAACATAACCATCTGAATCACGATCTGCCAGGCTGGTTTTTACTTTCCAGTTATCTTCCGGAAGAGGCTCTGAAAGGCCGATGTTGAATTGAAAGTTCGGAAACTCCTTTTCGATCTTGCGGAAATGATCAACGTAGAACAGTTCTTTCTTGGAACGCCCGCCGTACCAATAGGAAACCTTCCGGTTCGTCCTTTCGGTATGGAAGAGGTGGAAGATCTGCGCGCGGAGAGGAGCCATACCGGCACCGCCACCTACATAGATCATCTCACGTTGTGTCGGGTTGATGTGGAATTCACCGTAAGGTCCGGATATCGTTACTTTGTCACCGGGTTTGCGTGAAAAGACGTAGGAGGAGCAGATACCGGGATTCACATCCATCCATTTGTTATTGGCCCTGTCCCACGGTGGTGTCGCTATACGGATATTTAACATGACGATGTTCCCTTCCGCGGGGTGATTGGCCATCGAATAAGCCCTGAAAATAGGCTCATCGTTCTTCATCTTCAGATCCCACAACTTGAATTTATCCCAATCCGACTGGAATACATTGGGTTTATGGCCCAGTTCAGGATGAGGTGTAATATCCATCGTTTTAAAATCGACGGCAAGAGCGGGAACATCGATCTGGATGTATCCACCCGCTTCAAATTTTAAAGACTCCCCGGGAGGAAGTTTTACCACAAATTCCTTTATAAAGGTTGAAACGTTGTAATTCGATACCACTTCGCATTCCCATTTTTTGATCCCGAAGATCTCATCGGGGATACGTATGTTCAGGTCCTGTTTGACTTTAACCTGGCAACCCAGCCGCACATGCCCTTTTTTCTCCTGCCTTGAAAGATGGCCAAGTTCCGTAGGCAGCACATCACCTCCACCGGATTCCACTACACATTTGCACATTGCGCATGTTCCACCTCCGCCACATGCAGAGGGAAGGAATATTTTTTCATTTGCCAGTGTTGATAACAGCGAGCTTCCCGCCGAAACGGTCAGGGTCTTCTCGCCATTGATCATAATCTTCACAGGACCGGACTGCACGAGTTTTTTCTGCGCAATAAGGAGCATGAACACCAGCAACAGGATGATGAGTGTAAATGCCACAATAGAGGAAACTATAATCATTTGGACTTGTATTTAACGGCTACAAATATATTGACCGTGCGGTAGAAAAGGCACAAAACCGGTAGTTTTTTACACCCATCGCGGAGAAGGTGGTCGTTCAATTCAAATCGTTGTGGATCAGCATTTTAATAGCAAATAAAAAGGTCACCCGCCGGGGTGACCTTTAAAAGGGCTATTTGGGAAAAATTGTTATGCCAGGATCACTTCCTTTGCCGCATTCAGTTGTTTCTGCGGCGTCAGTGTAGCGTTCGGAGCCAGGATAATCCCAACGCCATCCAGCTTCGACCAGGCTGCGAGTTTTTCGAGACTCACTTTGCCGACCATGTATTGCTTTCCGTGGCTTGCATAACCGGATTGAAACTCCTCGAAATCGCCGATGGAGATCGCCGTTCCCTGATCGAAACTGACAAATGCCTCTACCGTTAGCCGGTTTGAAAATTTCAGGTCGTGCAGCTGGTGGAGTTTTTTATACTCATACCGGTAGTCATAGGTCAATGCGGAAATATCGGAAAGCACGGCTGAACCGGTCGGATAGCTGCCTGCGCCCTTGCCGACGAAAAGTTGTTGCTCGGCAAAAGCGCTTTGCACCTGTACGGCATTGTATTCATTACGCACCGCGTAAAGAGGATGCATGGACTCGATAAATTGGGGAGCGACGAAACCGAACACACGGTTATCAACCTTGAACGCACGCGCAATCAGGCGGATAGCGTAGCAGTTATCTCTGGCGAATTTAAGGTCCAGATCCGAGATCCGGTCGATGCCGATATTGATTACGTCCTCCGGTTTTACAAAAACACCAAACGTATGCGCGATGGCGATCACCAGTTTGAACTTCGGATCAAAACCTTTTACATCAAGGCTTGGATCCGATTCGGCGAAACCGAGTTCCTGGGCCCGCTTCAGGGCATCGGCATAACTGGTCTTCTCTTCGAATACCTTGGTGAGTATATAATTGGTGGAACCGTTGAATATCCCTTCGATACCAGTAAGCAGGTCGTTGTCGTAGTATTCTTCGAGGTTCCGGATGATCGGAATACTCCCACAGACAGAACCTTCGTACAATACTGGCTTTCCGTGCTGAAGCTGTAGCTGATATATTTCTTCCAGGTGTTCCGCCAGCATTTTTTTGTTGGCCGTCACGACAGCTTTACCGTTTTCCAGCGCAGTCTTGACAAGTTTGAATGCCGCATCCGCATCGTCGATCAATTCCACAACTACATCGATATCCGGGTTTTCAAGAATTTCCGACGGGTCGAACGTAAAAAGGTCCTCCGAAAGCGGCCTGGGTTTGTTCCGCTGCTTTACACATATTTTTTTGATCTCGGCCTTGATCCCCGGTGTCTCTTCAAGTACGTGATAAAGCCCTTGTCCAACACAACCGAATCCGAACAATCCTAGGCGGAGGTGCCGGTGTTTGGTTTGACTTTCCGTTGTGTTGTTTCTTTCCAATGACATAATGCTGCAATTAATTTGTTTTAACTTCTACGCTGACCAGATCCTCCAGAAAGAATTTCCGGATATGATTGCTCAATTGTTCAAACTCTACCAAAAATCCATCATGCCCGTAAAGCGACGACATCACTTCGAGCCGGGCGTGAGGGATAGTTTCCGATAAAAATTTTTGTTCGCTCAACGGGAAAAGAATATCGCTGTCAATACCTACGACCAGTGTTTTCGCTTTAATGGATTTTAACGCTCGCTCGATACTTTCCCTTTTTCTGCCAACGTTGTGACTATCCATCATCTTCGACAGCCCCCAATATGTGAAGGCGTTAAACCGGTTGGCCAGTTTCTGACCCTGATATCGCTGGTATGTGGAAGCCCTGTATTCATCGAGCTTGTCGTTGTTTTTTTCCGCCTGCGTCTGGCCGTACGTTTCGTAATAGCGGTATGAAAGCATACCGATCGCGCGCGCCGCCTTCAGGCCATCGTTGCCTGCCCGCTGGTCGTCCTGCTTCCAGCTCGGATCAGCTTCTATAGCCAGCCGTTGGGCTTCGTTAAATGCGATCCCCCAGGGAGAATGGCTGGCATTGGTTGCAATGGGTATGACATGCTGAAAAACATCGGGCTGCTGTATAGCCCATTCGAGTACCTGCTGACCACCAAGCGATCCACCGATCAGCGTATGAACCTGATCGATCCTGAGTTCCTGCCGGAGTAGATCAAATGCCTGTACGACATCGCGGTTTGTAATCGCCGGGAATGCGTGGAAGTAGGGCTTGCCGGTTACCGGGTTAAAGGATAAATGCCCGGTTGACCCGTAGCATCCACCCAATACGTTGGCACAAATGATAAAATACCGGCTGGGATCGAAAAATCTCCCTTCGCTGAAAAGCCCGCTCCACCAGTCCGTAAAATCCGGGCTTCCGGTCAGGGCATGACAAATCCAAACGACATTGCTGCGGTCAGCATTCAGCTTTCCAAGCGTAGTGTACTTAAGCTGGAAGCCAGGGAGCGAATCCCCGCCTTCCAGCGAAAATTTTTGAGGATAGTGAAATGTATGATCGTGTTTTTCCATAAAAAGTCTCCGGCCCGGGCGGAATACCGATGTGATCCCGCCAGCCTGTAAAAATTTTCAACACTACGCCGAAGCATAGTTTTTTTAGTTTACCAGTTCTCCTTCAAATACTTTTTCAAAGGCCTGCTGCAAATCAGCCTTGATATCGTCAATGTGCTCGATACCTGCCGAGATACGAAGAACGTTAGGCAGTACACCCGATGCGATTTGCTCCTTCTCGCTGAGCTGCTGGTGGGTTGTAGCCGAAGGCTGGATGATCAGCGTTTTGGCATCGCCGACATTAGCCAGGTGACTTACCAGTTTCAGATTATCAACCAGTTTTGTTGTATGTTGTTTAGTTCCTTTGACAGCAAATGAAAGGACAGCTCCGAATCCGTTGCGCAAATATTTCTTGGCCAGTTTGTGATAGGGGCTGCTTTCCAGACCGGGGTAATTCACGTGCTCGACAAGTTCGTGTTTTTCGAGCCATTGCGCGAGTGCCAGTGCATTGTCAACAGAACGCTGGACGCGTAGGGAGAGCGTTTCAAGGCCCTGCAACAACAGGAAAGAATTGAACGGACTTAACGCAGGGCCGAAGTCGCGAAGACCTTCTACCCGTGCGCGGATAATAAAGGCTATGTTCGGAAGTCCAAGGGGGTTTCCTTCACCGAAAACATCCCAGAACTTCAATCCGTGATAACCCTCGGATGGTTCAATGAACTGTGAAAACTTACCGTTGCCCCAGTTGTAATTTCCACCGTCCACGATCACACCGCCGATCGACGTTCCATGGCCGCCAATCCATTTGGTTGCGGACTCCACCACTACATTCGCGCCGTGTTCAAGCGGACGGAAGAGGTATCCTGCCGCTCCGAATGTATTGTCCACGATCAAGGGGAGGTCATGTTTTTTGGCCAACGCCGCAATCGCCTCAAAATCGGGAATATTAAACCCGGGATTACCGATAGTTTCGAGGTATATCGCTTTTGTCTTTTTGTCGATGTGCTTTTCGAAGGTATCCGCCTTGTCGCCATCGGCAAAACGTACGTCAATGCCGAGGCGCTTGAATGCTACCTTGAACTGGTTGTAAGTGCCTCCATAAAGAAATGAGGTCGAAACAAAATTATCGCCAGCCTGCAGAATGTTGTTCAATGCGATGAACTGGGCTGCCTGCCCCGAGCCTACCGCCAACGCCGCGACACCTCCCTCAAGGGCCGCTACCCGCTTCTCAAATACATCGGTAGTCGGATTCATGATCCGTGTGTAAATATTTCCAAACTCCTTTAACGCAAACAGGTTTGCTCCGTGTTCGGAGTCCTTGAACGTATAGGAAGTGGTTTGATAGATCGGTACGGCACGTGAACGGGTTGTTGCATCAACTTCCTGGCCGGCATGTAATTGGAGGGTTTCAAAATGTAGATTTGACATGGTATTAATATTTTAAGGTTGAGTTTCTTGATAATGATGCTGGATCGAAATTAACCGTAACCATATCTGCCTGTCACATGGCAGGGTCGTAGGCTAATGGGTTGCTGGTGATTTTAACAGATCAGGGAGCAGCAACTCACGCGCGACAACAACACATGCATGCGCAAATGGAGCCGCAAATAATGTGGGAATACGCGACAACGCTTTTTAAGCTGAAATCTGGAATGATGAATTTTTTCATTTTTAACCGGTTTATATTTTCCGCTTTGTGGCGGAGCAGGATTTAGCACCTTTCTATTTTAGGAGGTTGCTAGCGTTTCTCAGAGCCCGTCTCTCCACGCTTCTTTATAAATCGATTAAGCAGGTAGGCTTATTCGACTTTGATTTCACAAACGTATAGCCTGGACACCTTGTTTCCAAACGTTCATACTATTTTTTTCTGAAGCAATCCGCCTCACAATTGTTAGGGATTAAGTCCACTATACACCCTGCTGCGGTAGTTTCTTCAGCAACGCGATCTGGCCGGTGTGGTACAAATCGTGGTGAATAATTCCGTGAAGTAAGGTGTAGAATGAGTAGGTATATGATCCATGAGGGACAATTTCGGCCAGTTTGCTGTCGTCCATCTCCTGCACCATCTCCAATAGCTTTGTCTGGCTTTCACGAAGGTCCGCCAGCGCACGGCCAGTTCGTGTCGGAAGGAAAATTCATCGTGTCTGTCACCGTGTAATCTTTATCACCCGCTAACTTTTTGATCACAAAAACACGCCACGAAGTCATGTGTGCCACCAGTTCGATGATGCTGTGGGATTCCGGAAGCTTAAGCTGCGATTGGTCGGCTGTAATGCCTTCCAGGACTTCCAGAACAGCCGGACCATGCCAGGCATTCTTGCTGAATGTTCGCTGTAGCATGCTGTAAATATGGTCGACCTCGCTTTTCATAATCAAAAACGACAACAACTCGGGCGTTTTCTTACGTCAGCATCCCACCGTCAACCTGGATCACCTGGCCGGTAATGTAGGAGGACATACCACATCCGAGAAATACGCAGGCATCGGCAACATCCTCCGGTTGACCACCCCGCTTCAGGGGAATCGCGTCGCGCCAGCTTTGAACAGTCTTTTCATCCAGCTTTCCCGTCATTTCCGTTTCAATAAAACCTGGTGCAACGGCATTGGACCGGATGCCGCGCGAGCCCAGTTCGAGGGCAACCGACTTGGTAAAACCGATAATTCCCGCTTTGGATGCCGCGTAGTTCGCCTGCCCGGCATTTCCCTTGAGACCCACAACCGACGTCATATTGATAATGGAACCGCTCTTCTGTTTCATCATCTGCTTCGTCGCCGCTTTAACGGTATTAAAACAGGATTTGAGATTGACGGCGATAACCTTGTCCCACATCTCTTCTGACATCCGAAGTAAAAGTGTATCCTGTGTAATACCGGCGTTGTTGATGAGAATATCCAATGTTCCGAATTCGGCAACCACATCGTTTATTAATTTCTCAGCCTGACTAAAATCGGAGGCATCCGACCGGTAACCCTTTGCTTTCACTCCAAGGGCCTGAAGTTCAGTTTCCAGGGCAAGACCTTGTTCAACGCTGGACAAATATGTAAACGCAACGTTCGCTCCCTGTTCGGCATACCGAAGCGCAATAGACTTTCCGATTCCCTTGGATGCTCCGGTGACGAGGGCAGTTTTTCCTTGTAATAATTTCATAAGCGGCCACAGTCCACGGTCGACTGTCCATGTTTAGTTCTCCGTTAAATTTTTCAAAAATAGCCAAATCTATCAGAATTTAACGTTACCGATAAGCTGTTACGCGAACGAAAACCAGCCCGGTGAGGGGATAGCCCATTTAAAACTCCAAGACTTTTTGAAAGAGCGATCTGCGGTTTATCTTTGGCAGCGAATTTTAAATCCAATACTATGTCAAAATATGATCTGATTGTGATCGGGAGCGGCCCCGGTGGTTATGTTGCCGCTATCCGGGCATCTCAACTGGGAATGAAAGTAGGGGTTGTGGAAAAGGCGGAACTCGGTGGTATTTGCCTGAACTGGGGTTGTATTCCTACAAAAGCATTATTGAAAAGCGCGAATGTATTCGAGTATTTCAAACATGCATCGGATTATGGTATTGAAGCGAAGGATTTTAAAGCTGACTTGCCCGGTATGGTAAAAAGAAGCCGCGATGTTGCAGCGGGCATGAGCAAGGGTATTCAGTTCCTTTTCAAAAAGAACAAGATCGATCACCTGCCGGGAACCGGGAAGCTGAAAAAAGGCGGTAAAGTGGAAGTGACAAATACCGAGGGAAAAAAAGAGGAACACGAAGCCAAGAATATCATTGTGGCGACGGGGGGACGGTCCCGCGAACTGCCAAGTATGAAAATCGACGGAAAAAAGATCATCGGCTATCGTGAAGCTATGGTCCTGGACAAACAACCGAAGAAGATGCTGGTCGTCGGTTCCGGTGCGATCGGCGTAGAGTTCGCCTACTTCTACAATTCAATCGGTACGGAGGTGACGATCGTTGAATTTATGCCGCGTATTGTTCCGGTAGAAGACGAGGAGGTATCCAAGGCGTTGGATAAGTCCTTTAAAAAGTCCGGTATGAAGATCTACGTCAATTCCGAAGTCACGAAGGTCGACACATCGGGAACGGGATGTGTAGCTTCCGTTAAGACCCCCGATGGCGAGATCAAGATAGAGGCGGACATCGTGCTGTCGGCGGTTGGTGTTGCAACTAACCTTGAAGGGATCGGATTAGAGGACGTCGGCGTGAAAACGGATAAGGGTAAGGTTGTCGTGGATGATTTTTATAAAACCAACGTACCCGGTATCTATGCGATCGGCGACATCGTGAAGGGTCCGGCGCTGGCCCATGTCGCGTCCGCCGAAGGAATCATCTGCGTGGAAAAAATGGACGGTCAAAACCCGGAACCCTTGAACTATAACAACCTTCCCGGATGCACGTATTGCTCTCCAGAGATCGCATCGGTCGGGTATACAGAGGAAGCTGCGAAGAAAGCGGGCTATGAGATCAAGGTTGGCAAATTTCCTTTCACCGCGTCAGGCAAAGCGAAAGCGGCAGGCGCACCTGACGGTTTTGTAAAACTGATATTTGATGCGAAATACGGCGAATGGCTGGGGGCCCACTTTATCGGAGCCAATGTGACTGAAATGATTGCCGAGGTCGTGGTAGCCCGGAAACTGGAAACCACCGGACACGAGATTATCAAATCGGTTCACCCGCATCCCACTATGAGCGAGGCGATCATGGAAGCCGCCGCCGCCGCATACGGCGAAGTAATCCATTTGTAGAATTGTCGGCGTAATACAATAAAAAAGTCCCGGTTCGAGATCGGGACTTTTTTATTATGTGACGGTGACGAAGATCCTTTAGAACTCCGATCGATCCACGGATCCACCCTGCAGCACGTTTGCGTGCTTTTCATAGCTCTCTTCGATTTTCTTTGCCAGTTCCGCTTCCCCGTATTTGTAGAGGACGCGCTGTAGTTCTCCCAGGATAACCACATTGACCTGCAATTCCCGTCCGAACTCCCGCTTCTCGATGTAGTAGGTTGCAAGTTCGTCTGAGCGCTTACTCATTACGTTGGAAATCTCGAGAGCCTTCTCTTTTTCGCCGACCTCAAACAGCATATCGACCGTTTGTGCATTGGTGTAATCATAAGGGATGGAAGCATCGGGCATCCGGGCAAGTCCGAAAAGGATCACTTCCCGCGCTTTTTCAGGTTCACCCTGAAGGATAAGCGCCTGGGCAAGCGAGTTGAAACTGCTGCGGTGGTTGAGCACGAAATTACGGTAGTCCTGATTGTAGTATACCTTAGGATTGTCCAGGTTACGGAACTGGAATTTCTTCAGCATATTCTCCATACTCACTTTTGTGTTCACCAGCTCCAGTTGATTGAATGGACGGGGATTGTATACCGGTAATATCCGGTAAGCATTGCCTTCCTGCACCACATACCGGCTGAGATCGACATTAAATTGCGACAGCGAGGTATTATTCACATACAATGGACGCTCCCAATCGGCTGTTGCCAATACGTCCAGCATAGCGAGGTCCTTCTTCTCCAGCCCGCCACCCCGCACGCGAAGACGCATCTCGGGAACGATAAGGCTGTCCATACCTTCGGGAACGATACCCAGTCGTTTTACTTTTTCGACATCCACCTTCAGGATGATCTCTTTTGTCGGCAGCATATTCCGGGCTCCGCCGTAGTTGGGATGCAGCAAGCTCTTGTTATTGGATTTTACCAGTTGCAGGAACCGCGTCAGATCCATTTGCTTGATACCGGCGTCATAATAGGGCAGGTAGTCGTTCAGTCCGCTTTGACGGTAATTTTCGGATGTCAGCGTATAGGGAAAGGGTTCTGATTCATATGTCTTGCGGGTACTTTGATCGATGTACCAGTCCGTGTTGTAATAGCTCAGTACGATCACGCGCAGATCGGTTCGTACACCTTCAACTTCCTGTGCGTACCAGAGCGGGAAGGTATCGTTGTCACCACCGGTGAAGAGTATCCCGTTCGTTGCGCAGGATTGCAGGTAGTTGATCGCCGAATCCACGGAAAAATAGCGGTTCGAACGGTTATGGTCATCCCAACCGGCGGAAGCCATCAGCGCCGGCGCCGTCAGTCCGATCAACGTGGCAATCACGGCTGCTACTTTAAGATTCTTCGTAAAACGCACGAAAGTATTGGCCATCGCAATTACGGCAAACCCGATCCACAAGCAATATGCGTAGTAAGAGCCCGCGTAGATATAGTCGCGTTCACGCGGTTCCGTAGGTGGTGAATTCAGGTAGATGACAAGGGCCACCCCCGTAAGAATGAATAACAGCGCAACCACGACAAAACTCCGTGTGTTGTTTGAGGACTGATAGAACATCCCGATGAGTCCAAGTGCGAACGGTATCATAAAGAAGTTGTTCCGGCCTTTGTTCTCAGCCAGGACCGGCGGAAGTTTCTCAAACCATCCGTTAAGTCCGAGCCAGTCGGCGTTCTGGATGTCGCTCTCTCTTCCTGCGAAATTGAAAAAGAAATAACGCACGTACATCCACCCGATCTGGTGTTCGAAGAGGAATTTGAGATTGTCGCTGAATGTCGGCGTTTCCCCTTCACTTAAGCCGAGGCTTTCACGGTAGGCGCTGGCGTGCGAAGGATCGCTGCTCCATACGCGTGGCAGGATCGTTTGTGCATTCGGTTCATAGACGTACTCGAACTTCCGGTCCTTGATCTCATACCGGTCTTTTCCTTTTTTATAGATCGGAGCGCCTTCCACCATGTTAATGGGCTGAGCTGTAAAGTAAGGACCGTACAATAAAGGCCGGCTGCCATATTGTTCCCGTTTCAGATAACTTACAAAGCTCATCACATCCGACGGATCGTTTTCATCGATCGGAGGATCGTAGGAAGAGCGGATCACGACCAACGCGTAAGATGCATAGCCGATCAGGATAAATGCGGTCGCTGTTAAAAACGTATTCAGGACGACCTTCAGATTTTTCTGCGAATACATGATCCCCCATACTAACACGGAAAGAAGGATAAGGGAAAACACGATCACACCGGAACCGAATGGAAGGTGCAAACTATTCACGAAGAACACTTCAAAATGACTGGCAATTGTCGGAAGACCCGGGATGATGATCTCGTTGATAAAGAAGATAATGAGTAAGCTGACGATCATCGCAGCCACCACACCCCACGTTGTAGGTTTATACTTTTTAAAGTAATAAAGGAGCGCAAGAGCCGGGATCGTCACAAGGTTCAGCAAATGGACGCCGATCGAAAGGCCCATCATATAGAAGATCAGCAACAGCCAGCGGTTGGCTTTCGATTCATCTTCAATGACATCCCATTTCAGCATAGCCCACACGACGAACGCCGTGAAGAAAGAAGACATCGCATATACCTCGGCTTCCACCGCGGAAAACCAGGCCGATTCCGAAAAAGTATACGTCAGGGATCCCACAAGCCCGGCGCCGACGAGGATCCACATCTTGTCTGCCGTCAATTCCTCCTCCTTCGTGATTTTCATGACCTTACGGCCGAACAGGATGATCGACCAGAACAGGAAGAGTACGGCAAACGCACTGGCCAGCACACTGCTGAAATTGATCCAGTACGCCACTTTGGTTACATCCCCAAAAGCGAGGAAGGAAAATAGCCTGCCGATCAGAAGAAACAACGGCGCTCCGGGAGGATGGGGTACTTCCAGTTTATAGGATACGGCGATGAATTCACCACAATCCCAGTAACTGGCGGTTTCCTCCATCGTCAGCCAATACGTGATCAGGGCTACTCCAAATACCGCCCACCCCGCTATGTTATTGATCTTCTGAAATTTCATGTGTTGTTACTTTTTAGATAAACGATCGCCCGGATCAGCCGGTAATGTCACCACCCTCCCGGGAGATGCAGTACCCATATCGGGGTGGAATCTGCTTTGTGTTTAAAAATAAAGCCCGAAAATAAGGAAATTTTGCTTTCCCGCTCCCGCGGTTTAATTCGGGCAGGACATTATAGATGACTTCGGGGAAATTCGCTATTCCCCGGGGAGTTGGTATTTTCGTTTTTTCTAACGCGAATATCTTGGAATCCATACCGTTTTTATCACTTGAGGCGCAGCATAACCTGATCAACGGGCGTGTAAGGGAAGTGCTTACGAAAAGTTTTGAGGGAAACTGGTTTATCCTGGGCGACTCCCTGAAAGCTTTTGAGGAAGAATATGCGCGTTTTACCGGAGTCCGGTATTGCCTTGGTGTGGGCAATGGCTACGACGCTCTTTATATATCGCTGCGCGCTTGTGGTATTGGCCCGGGCCACGAGGTACTGGTGCCCGCCAATACGTACATCGCTACCTGGCTTTCCATCAGCCGGACCGGGGCGACGATTGTTCCCGTAGAACCCGATCCGCGTACTTTCACACTGGATGTTCATGATCTGGCAAACAAGCTCACCTCCCGCAGCCGGGCTATTGTACCGGTTCACCTGTATGGACACCCATGCGATATGACGGCGATCGAGACCCTTGCCAGGGCTAACGAACTTGTCATCGTTGAGGATAATGCCCAGGCACACGGTGCGACGTGGAACGGTCGCCGGACGGGAAGCTTTGGCGACGTAAACGCCACCAGTTTTTATCCCACAAAAAACCTCGGTGCATTAGGGGATGGTGGAGCCATCACGACCAACAACGAACAGGCTGCCGTGTTTGTCCGGCGTTACCGGAATTACGGTTTTTCGAGTAAGGACTACTGTGAAGACCAGGGTGTGAATTCCCGGCTGGACGAATTACAGGCGGCGGTGTTGCGGGTAAAGCTTCCATACCTCCTCCAATGGAACGAAGAAAGACGGAAAATTGCGGCCACCTATGAGGTGTTGCTGGGAGGGGTAGGAGACCTGATATTGCCGGGCATGCGGCCGGAGGCTTATCATGTATTTCATTTGTATGTGATCCGTACCGCGCGGCGTGACAAACTCCGTGAGCACCTGAAGGCGTCGGGGGTAGATACCATGGTACATTATCCTGTTCCGCCTCATTTGCAAAAAGCGTATTCGGCCCTTGGATTTGGAAAAGGTAAGTTTCCCCAAACGGAAACATTAGCGGACACGTCCCTGAGTTTGCCGGTATGGCCGGGATTGAATGAAACCCAGCTTCAACAGATCTGTGATAGTATTAAAAAATTCTTCGCTTCCTGACCAAAGCCTGCCTTATTTCTTCCCATGCCGGGCACTCCCTAACGCTTACCTACTCACTTATAGACCGCCACATAAAACAAGAGCCACAGAACGAAGATGAGGATGTACGAGCACGAGACGATGATCCAGATGTATTTCTTGTCCTTTTGCGCATAGTGCTGGATGCCTTCGACAAGCAGGAACCAATAAGCGATCTCAAACAGGTTGAGTGCGCGAAGCGGATATGCCCACCGTTTGTCCAGGTCGTCGTACTCGAAAAAGTGCATGAGTGAAAACGGGTAAAAAGCGCTGATGTCGTTCAGGCTAGGGTCAGTCTGAACGCTCATAAACCAGGCGATTTTTAATACTTCCGCGATAAGGAATATGTATTCCGCGCCGATCACCACCCCCCAGCATTCCCGGTAGGTCACGCGATATCCGAACATAAAGCAGCCCACCCAGATCACAAAGGCGATTACGGTGAATTTCCACAGGTAGACGAAGGGAACGGAGAGGAATTTCAGGGTGCTCAGGAGCCGGAGGATCATCCCTTCGGGGCGGTCCTGGAGGAACTCAAATGCCGCTGTTTCGTTTTCAATGAAGGTTATTTTGATGTACAGCAGCAGTAAAGTGGCTAAACACAGCAGCAAAAAGAGGAGTCTTTTGTCGGCTGCAAAGAATGATTTAGTTTCGTGTTCCATGTGACCTTTTATGGGGCGTCAGTGTTGTGCGTTCAAAGAAAAAAAATTAACCGTATTCAGGGTGTAAGTTTATGATTAAGTGTCCGCTATTCCAACGCATGAGCAAATCCCGGGGTCTGTGTGGTTCTTCAACGAAAACAGACGGTATATGGGTTTTCATTTTCTGTTTCGCCCTGCTGGGTTTAGCCGGCGGGCAGGCCGGAGCGCAGTCTGCCGCCAAAAAAGATACGACGATCATCCTGATCTCCGACCTGCACGTTCAGCTGGAATGCACCCAGGCGTTGAATGACCTTTATAATTTTAAGTTTCCGGAGGCCGAAAACCAATTCAGGTACCTGAAAATAAAGTACCCCTGGCATCCCCTGCCGTATTTCCTGATGGGGCTGATCGAATGGTGGAAGATCATGCCGAACACAAAAGACCAGTCGCACGATGCCACCTTTATGGCCTATATGGATACGACGATCATGGTGGGCGAAAATCTGTATAAAAAACATCCGCCTTATAAGGTTGAGGCTTCGTTTTTCCTGGCTGCGGCCTATGGGTTTAAAGGAAGGCTTTATGCCGACGAGGAACGTAAGAACTGGGGAAAGGCTGCCGCTGTCGGAAAAAGTGCTATCAACTACCTGGAAGCAAGTAAAGAGAAGGAGGGGCTGAACCCGGAACTTTTGTTCGGCGATGCCCTGTACAACTACTTTTCCGTTTGGGTACCTGAAAACTACCCGGCATTGAAGCCCGTACTTTGGTTCTTCCGGAAGGGAGATAAGGCGCTTGGGTTGAAACAGCTGAAGGAAGTGTCTTACAACGCCTTTTATACCCGCACCGAGGCGATGGTCTGGCTGATGCGCATACTGAACAGCTATGAAAACGACCAGCCGAGGGCCTTTCAGATCAGCGAATATTTACATACGACCTATCCGGATAATCCATACTTCCACCGCTACTTCGCCCGTATGCTGTATTACCAGGGAAAGTTTACGGAAGCGGAACCCGTATGCAAGAGGATACTCACGTTAATTGACAGCGGGCAGGTGGGGTATGAAGCGACAAGCGGACGTTATGCCGCGTTCTTTCTTGGTCAGATCTACGAGGCGCGCAAGAAATGGGATGAAGCAAAGCGATACTACCAGCTTGGGATGAAGTACGCGGAACAGGTCGATGCAACCGAGTCGGGTTATTATTTATATTCCATGATCGCCTTAGGCGAAATAGCGGAGAAACAAGGTAACAAGGCGGAGGCGAAGCGGTGGTTTAAAGACGTGAAGAAAAAAGCCGGCCGGAAAGACGAGGCGTTCAAGGATGCGAGAAGGAGATTAAAGCGGATGGAGAAGGGGGAGTGAATTTTAGGGTAGACACGATTGAGTTGTTTCCTAGTTTCCAAACCCGCAACTTTGAAGTTGTAACGCTCAGCTTTTTTGGAACTACGTGATATAATTGTTGCGCCCATTGTTGTCCTTGTGGTTTATGGAATAGCATATGCTATACGACCTTCCGTGACCGACCAGGTAAACCGCGTTTATTTTATACCGGCACTGACGGTGAAGATCGTGGGAGCAATTGCTGTCGGATTCATTTATCAGTTTTATTACGACGGGGGAGATACGTTCAACTACCACACCCATGGCAGCAGGCATGTATGGGAGGCGTTTATGGAATCGCCGTGGAAAGGGGTGAAGCTTTTTCTAAGCGATGGAGTTGATCAAACCGACATATATAAGTATTCATCCCGGATCCTGTTTTTTACGGATCCAAGTTCTTATGCAATCGTGAGGATTGCTGCCTTTTTTGACTTGCTGACGTTTTCTTCATACTTGGCAACGGCGATCTTATTTGCCGTTTTTAGTTTTATCGGAATGTGGATGTTCTTTCTAACGTTTTATGACCAATATCCTCAACTTCACAGGTGGCTTGCGGCAGCTTCGTTTTTTATTCCCTCGGTATTCTTTTGGGGATCGGGTTTGCTGAAGGACACTATTACGCTGGGGTGTCTCGGTATTGCCACCTTTTATGCTTACAAGGCGTTTATCATACGGGAGTCAAAGATTCATTATTGGATTCTTTTTGCCCTTTCCCTTTATGGCCTTTATGCAATCAAGGTATATATTCTCATGACTTTTTTACCTGCTATAATTACATGGATATTTTTAGCCAATCTACAATCAATAAGCTCCGCCGTTTTAAGAATAATGGTTTTCCCCTTTGTGATAAGCGGTGCGGTGGTGCTTGCCTACTTTGCCACGCTAAAAGCAGGGCAGGACAACGAAAAATATGCGTTGAATAATCTCGCACGGACAGCTCAAATCACTGCTTACGATATTCGCTATTGGACCGGCCGTGACGCAGGTTCGGGATATACACTTGGGGAACTGGATGGAACCTTTGGCTCAATGATTAGCCTTGCACCTCAGGCAATCAACGTCTCTCTCTTCAGACCGTATCTTTGGGAAGTGAAGAATCCACTCATGCTGTTATCGGCACTGGAAAGTTTGTTTCTTCTGATCTTTTGCTTCTACATTGTCGTTAAGATGAATATTAGGATCGTGGGCGCCCTTACCCAGGCGAATATTTTCTTTGCCATGATATTCGCGATTTCGTTCGCATTTGCCGTAGGTGTATCAACATTTAACTTTGGCTCATTGGTCAGGTACAAGATCCCTCTGCTGCCGTTTTTCCTTGTGTCCCTTGTCTTGATCCTTCACTACTCGAATAGCGCTAAAAAATTCGAGGAATTGGAAGTGACCGAATAGGCGCTCTCAACTTTTATTCTTCCCTCCGTGCCCATTTTTTTTCGTAATTCGGAGTCTCGAATGAGAGTAGTAAGGGCATTTTCCCATTCTTCCGGAGTGGAACAAAGGAAGCCGTTTTTGCCGCCATCGATTATAGTTGAATTGACACCAACCGGAGAGGCTATTGCAGGGATTTCCAGTGCCATATACTGGAGCGCTTTAAAGCCACATTTACCCCTCGACCACTCGTCATCAGGAAGTGGCATGATCCCAATATCGACCTGCATAAGATCTTCTACTTCTGTTTTCTCATTCCAGGGTACAAAAACCAATGAACGAAGACTCAGCGATGGTTTCTGGTCGGCAATGATCAAGACCTTTACCAATGGAAAATTACTTTCAATTCTTTGAAGAACTGATTCTATATCCTTCAAGTATTTTAGCGTGGAGTGCGAACCAGTCCAGCCAATAATGATGTCGGTATCCCGGATCCTTTTCTTTTCATACATTCCGGGGTTGTGCCATTGTTGTGTTTCTATGGTGGTTGGATTTCGTACGGCTCTTTGGTTATAGATCCGCGCAAAGTCCGTCAGGTATTGATTGCCACAACTTACTTTATAGGACCATTCGCAAATTAAACTTACTTTTTTTCTATACTTGAGTGCCTTAGTCCACCAAGTCTCATTTAGCCGGTCCGTTAGCCAGATTGCATCATCAAAATCGTAAATTATTTTTTTACCAAATACCTTGGCGATCATCCACTCAAACACAGGCGGCCCCAGTGGTGCCGCTTCCCGATGTATAAAAACGACGTCATAAAAGGGCACACGGAAAAGCACAACCAACCGCTTTGAAAAACCAGCGAGTAAAGTCAATATTTTTAGTATGGACCTTCCCGGTTTAAAAAAAATTTTCCAGTTTTTTCTGCCCAGAAAGCTTTGAATGAAAAACTGAAAACCATTTTCTTCAAGCAATGAAAAGTATTGTTCAAACCGGAATCGCTGCGATGGAGACTCGCGTAATGGATAAGGGATTAAGAATAATATTTTTTTTGACATGGTGGAATGATAGTAAATAATTAGCCGGAAACAGGTGTTGGCTTCAGATATTTAAATTCTTGCAAATCGGCTCCGGTTGGCTGGTTTGAATTGAATAAAAAGTTTACTTTACCTTTATAATCCATGCTGTTAACATCGAAAGATCAAATTCTTTCCCTAGTACAAACCAGTTTCGAAAATGATAAGATCAATTTTGAGGAGCATAGGCGTTTGGCCCTACCTTAAATATATAAAAAAAAGATACTTCCCTTCGGCGACTCAGCGTGATGAGGACAGACTCGTCGCGCCGAGATCGGATTTTTATAAGCAGTTTATAAAAGAGGGCGACCTTTGTTTCGACGTTGGCGCCAATATAGGTAACCGGACTGAAGTATTTTTGAAAATCGGAGCGAAAGTGGTAGCAGTTGAGCCCCAGTCCGATTGCGCAAAGTTATTGAAACTCCGGTTTGGCAGGAGAATCGGGTTGGTTACAATGGCATTGGGGAGCCGAAAAGGCCGGGAGATTATGTATATGAGTGAAACTTCGGAAATATCTTCATTATCAAAAGATTGGATCGATTCTGTGTCAACGTCAAGGTTTAAAGACCAGGAATGGAACCGAATGGAAGAGATACTTCTGACCACCCTGGATGATTTGATAGCACAGTACGGTTTGCCTCACTTTTGTAAGATAGATGTGGAAGGTTATGAGGAGGAAGTCTTGAAGGGACTGTCGAAGCCTATGAGATTTATAAGCTTTGAATATACAATCCCGGAGAGGCTGGAAAACGTCTCAAATTGTTTTTACCAGCTCTCCCGTATCGGTCAATTTGATTGCAATTACACCGTGGGTGAAAATATGAAACTTGAACTGCCGGTATGGGTTTCAAAAGACGATATTTTGAATCGACTCAGGGAGATGTCCGTTAAGGAGTTGTTTGGTGATATCTACATACGCTTCCGGGAGCCAATTTCTTAGTTTTCTTCATATGACCCTGAGACAGATTGCTGATCTTTTTATAACTGCATATTTATCACCGTTGCGACTAAGCAGCAGGTTGGCTCTATATGTGAAAGGGAAGATCTTAACCTATGATGAGCATTATTTGGTCGCGTTGGATTTGATTCGCCGCAAATTTCCTCTCAACGCCGGACTGGTTGTTGACATCGGAGCTTTCGACGCCGATTCTACGGTGCTTTTCGCACAACAACTTCCCAACAACAGGATAATGGGATTTGAGCCCAACCCGGTTCCGTACAACAAGGGGCTAAAAAATTCAGAGCCGTATCGAAATATTGAAATGTACAATCTTGGATTTTCGGATTCCATAGGCGAAGTTGACTTTCAATTAAACCAAAATCCAGTGTCCTCGTCGATCTTTACCGTAAAGGACCGTAGCGAGATTTCCCCTGATAAAACCATAAAGGTGAACGTTACAACTCTGGATGAGTTCTTTAAGGGCTACGGCGAGATCTTGCTGATGAAGTTGGATGTCCAGGGCGCTGAAGCAAATATTTTATCGAAGGCTTCTGAGACTTTAAAGAAGACCAGGTTAGTACTTACCGAAGTTTCAATTGCTGAGATGTATAGCGGCGGCTGCCTGTACTATGAAGTTGATGAAATATTGCGCAGGAATGGATTCGGGATCCACAATCTGATATCGAATTATAATAATGAGGGTGTGAAGTACTTTGATATTCTTTACATTAATCTCGGGTAGAAATTTTATCACCGTACGTATCGGGAGCCAGATGATTTTTTTTTCGCATAAATGCGGGCAATTGGGAAACAGGCTTTTTGCGTTTGCCCATCTCATCGGCAACGCCGCCGCTCACAATAATAGAATAGCCAACCTTTCATTTGATGAGTATGCACAGTATTTCCAAACCACATCGCATGATGTGTTGTGCCGTTATCCACCTGTAGAAAGCCGTTTCAAGTCGAATAAGTTGCGAGCCATCCTCTTTATGTTAAACAGAGTGATCCTGAAGTTACTTAGAAATATTCACCTCCTTGAAAGCCCCTTGCATAATGTGGTGGTGGCCGACCTTCCGGAATACAAGTTTGAAGAGAACAGGTATTTTGAACTTGATACGAGAGAATTCTGGCACAACACGGCTCGCAAACCCGTAGTTTTCCTGTTCGGGAGATTTTTTCGGGACTACAGTAATTTCGATAAGTACCAGGATGCGATCCGTTCCTTTTTCAGACCAACACCTGAAATCAAAGAATATGTTGATGATTATATCAAAAGGGCGAAGCGTGACGCGGATATTGTGATAGGTGTTCACGTCAGGAGAGGTGACTATAAGGATTTTGCCTTCGGGAAATATTATTTTGAACCCGCCCAATATCTCCAGCTGATGAAATTTATTGAAACCTCAGTTCCCGGTAAAAAAGTAAAATATGTCATCTGTTCAAATGAGGAATTAACGCCGGTTTCGTTCAGCGGGGTTGAATTTTGTATCGGCCCGGGGCATCTCGTCAAAGACATGTATATCCTGGCCCAATGTGATTTTATTATGGGGCCGCCCAGTACCTTTTCGCTATGGTCCTCTTTTTACGGGAATAAGCCACTATATCAGGTGAGGGATATCCAAAGGAAGGCTACACTCAATGATTTTGTGATCTTGCCGCCACATGTACGGTATGATTTCTCCGTCAGGTAGAAAAGGCAGTAAGAAATAATCGGAATTGATAACGGCCATGTTCTGGTCGTCCTGTATAGCTTTGGCTGCAAAAGATATTTCTATGCGGCACGACGGATTTCATTACTTTTAGATCGGCATTTTCCGCTTTTTTAAGCCTGCCGCGCCTATGAATTTGAGTGGAATAAAGGATTTAAAGACAATTTGGGACAAGCTCCGTGTTGAGAATTCCTTTACAAGAAACCTCGCCATCACATTTTCCGGGCATGCGTTGGGTCAGGTCCTCGGATTTCTTTTTACGCCGTTTATTGCACGTATTTATGGGCCCGAGAATTATGGGATATTTGCGCTTTTCAGTGCGATTGCCAGCAGCTTTTCTTTGATATCAACCTTTCAGCTGCCTACGGGATACGTGGCGGCGAAGGATAAAAGGGAATTACATGTGCTCATACAGCTGACCGTTTATATTCTCATTTTTTTCACCACCCTGTCGATACTTGTTTTGGTCTTTTTCAAGGAACCCTTTATGGATTTTTTTGATGCGGGTAGTCTGAATTTCCTGATATACTTCATTCCGCTCTATGTTTTTTTTATGGGTATCGATTATGTGCTGCTGGGTTGGAATATTTATCTGAAACAATTCGGCCGCGGCGCCGTTGCCAAAATTTCTTCAGTGCTTATCAGTAAGGGTGTAACATTGGTTTACGGAATATTTCAACCGACAGCTGCCGGAATTATACTGGGAAACTTTATTGTGTACCCAATGGAGAGCGCGGTAAAATTCAGCAGACAGGTGCGAGACGATTTTGTGCATGCGGTGAAGTTTGTCGGTTTTCAGAGGCTAAAGGAGGTTTTTCTTCGATTCAAAAGTTATCCTTTCTTAGTTACTCCCGGCCTTTTTATTGCCAATCTCAACGGTCAACTCCCGGTGTTTTGTTTTTCATTTTATTTTCAGCAGGCGAATGTGGGCCTGTTTGCCCTTGCCAATAGTATTATTACGGTTCCCATTTCCGTTATCACCAACTCGACAACGACCGTCTTCCTGCAGAAGGCAGCAGAGACGCAAAAAGCCGATCCACTGTTGCTTAAAGACCTTGTTATTTCCTTGTACAAAAAACTTTTTCTCATCAGTTTTCTGCCGCTTACGATTTTTGCTTTTGCCAGTGAATGGGTATTTTCATTGGTTTTTGGTTCCGTATGGGAACAAGCCGGGGTTTATGCTGCATTTCTTTCGATCAGTGCCATACTTTCTGTGCCGCAACAACCTTTATCTGTTCTCTTCAGATTATTGCACCGTGAGCACTTCAATCTCTTCCTTAGCATTGGATCCATTGCTATGCGAACAGCCGGACTTGGGTTGGGTGTCTATTATCAGGATATTAAAATGTCTGTTGCAGGATATGCATTGGCATCAATCATTACGATGGCTATATCGATCTCACTGATATTTAGAATGGTTAAGGTAAGCCTTTGGGAGTTGGTATGGTACCTGATCGCAGTACTTGCCGTTTTTACCCTGGTAGTATTGCAGAAACTTTTAATGTGGCCATTTATCTTATGAAATATATATTAACATCAATCAGGGATTTTCTTATTTACTTGAGAAACCAGTTTTTTTTGTTTTTCAGGCGGCGTGTAAAAGAACAACATCAACTCACTTCGACAACGGCATCTGATCGTTATCCGGAACTTTTTGATGCCGTTCGTGCGGGCGTTCATAAAGACTTCAAAGAACTCTCTATTCTCTCTTTTGGCTGCTCGACGGGTGAAGAGTGTTTTACTATGAAAACCTATTTTCCCGGCGCCAAAATAACGGGAGTAGATATCAATAGAAGAAATCTTAAAAAGGCGATCGGCAGGAATACTTCAAAGGACATTCAATTTTTATTTAGTAATCCCGAAAACATAGCCATTCATGGTAAATATCATCTCATTTTTGCGCTTTCAGTACTCTGCCGGTGGGAAGACACGAAGGATTTGGAGAATTGTGGAGAAATTTATCCGTTCGAGAAATTCTCGGAAACGGCAAAAATGCTTTCGGATCAACTTTATCCAAACGGCCTTTTGGTAGTCTATAATAGTAACTTTCGTTTTGAGGATACGGCCGCATTTAAAGACTTTGAGATTGTTGCAACGGAACAACTTGAGAACAGCGGGTTTGTGCATAAATTTGACCACCTGAACAATAGGATAAGGGACGTGCACAAAAATTGTGTTTATCGGAAGAAAATGATCGCATGAATGATATTGTCCTTATGAAAAAGAGCCGGAATGATTTTTGGGTTGACATAATGTAAATGAATATACTTTTAATCAGCATTTCGGCCCCGCCTAAAAATTCACCGGAAAGCCTCCAGACCGGAAGATATCTTAAGTATTTGTCTCGTGCTCATACCGTTGATCTTCTCACGACCCGTATTACAGGCGGGTGGGAACCGGAGGACAAAAGTCTTTTGAAGTATTTGAAAGACGTCCGTCAGGTAATCTCCCTGTTTTCATTTCCTTCACGGGTTATTTCCCTTGCAAAAAAGATCTATCCTGAATTGTTAATGCCAGACGAAGGAGCACCGTTTTTTTGGCAATTTGCCTTCGCGAGAAAAAAAGTCCGCCAAAGACCGGACATAATTTTTTCACGTTCAGCCCCGTATAGTTCTGCCGTTATGGCACTTAAGATGGCGCGCTTTTGGAACGTTCCATGGGTATTACATTTAAGTGACCTTTGGGTTGATAGTCCGTTTCTTACGCTAAATGATAACCTTAGGCAAAAACACCAGGACCTTGAACTTAAGTGCTTTGAACAAGCACAGGTAGTGACACTTACATCGCATAAAACCATAGCATTTTATAAAAAGAAATACCCGCACCTCGATGCCAAGTTCCAATTCCTGCCGAATGTTTTTGATGCCGATGACCGCAATAAACTTCCGGTAAGAAAAGGAGCCAAGGCAAGGTTTGTTTTTACCGGGCGACTTTACGGAACCCGCTCCATTCACGGCTTGATGCAGGCCCTGGAAGATGCTGTGCTTTTACGACCCGATCTGGAAGATAGATTTGAAGTGATGCTCGCCGGTTTTTTTGACGATGAGAATATTCAACGAATTAATCGGAGCCAACTCAAAAACGTAACGTATGTCGGGGCACTCGAATTGAATAAAGCGCTGGAACTTCAGCAAAGTGCGCATGTGCTGATTCTGATTGATTCTCTGGACGACGATTATCGGTACGACCTGTTTTTTCCATCTAAACTATTAGACTACCTGGCAGCAGATCGGCTTATCATTGCCATTACCAACAAAGAGAGCACAACGTACGACGTAGTTGAAGGAAAGGCAGGAAGATGCTTTCACCAAGAAAACCTGGATCAACTTCCCCCCTTTATCGTGACCTTGGTCGACCAGAATGCTGCAGGATCGCCTAAAACTACAATGGGCGGCGATATTTCTCAGTATGAGGCCAGTTTCAATGTGAAGAGGTTGGAGGAAATTTTTGCCTCGGCAATCGCGAATTATGAGTAAAATAGTATTGAAAGGATTTTATGGCTTCGGGAACCTGGGCGACGATATCCTGATGATCACTACGGCGAGGCTGGTAGAAGGAATTTTTCCACAGGCGAAAATATTCGTCTGTTCCGATGCCCGAAATCCAGGATACATCAAAAAACTACTTGGAACTTCAGCTGAAATTATCACTAGCGATACAAGCCTTTCAGCCGACTGGATCATTCACGGAGGCGGCGGCGTCTTTTTTGATTTTCAACATGGTACAGCGAAGTATTCATGGCTGAACAGGGCAATCCAAACCATAGGCTACTCATCTTACAGGAAGTTTCACCGAATCTATCGGCAATTAAAGCGCGTCCGGGAAATAAATTCAATATTCAGGGCCGGTTTGGGAATCGGTGTTGGAACCTATACGCCCTCCTCAAGAAAATTTTATGTTGATATTTTAACGCTGGCTGATTTCGATTTTCTGATGGTTAGAGATTCTGAAAGTCTTGACCGTGTTAAACGTTTCAATTTCAAATACCCGGTCCATCTGGCCAGCGATCTCGCTTTTCTTCACGAACATTGGACGACTGATGCAACAGCACATGTACAAGCTACCGGGACCAGGAAGATCATAGGCATTATTTTGCGTGACTGGATTTACGACAATCATGCGCACCTGGAGAAAATGTTCGATGTGGCCATTCAGCTGTCGGGGGAGGGCAAGCAACTGAAATTTTTTTCATTCGATAAAAACTCAGATCGAACGTTCATTGAAAAATTTTCGACCCTCTTTTCAGTGCAGGTATGGGAGCCGGATCGGTGTGATCTCAACGATTATCTCCGGGAAATAGCCGCTTGTAACGTTGTCGTATCCAGCCGGGCTCATGGCGCGATCATTTCCGCATGCCTTGGGATTCCCGTCCTTTGTCTCGTGATTGAACCCAAGCTCGGTCAAATTGCAGCGATGCTCGCAAAATCATCTCTGTTCATTACCTCGGAATCGCCGGAAGTTATATTGGCATCCATCGGAGAACTTATTAAAAATGAACAGGTCTTACGGGAATACACAAAGCTCGATGTCAGGCATAACCGGGAAGTTATGATGGAAGGATTAGCTATCTTCAGGGAAATTATCGGTCAACAATCAAAGGCAGGCTCATGCGAAAAGTAATCGTTGTATTGGGTACACGCCCCGAGGCTATCAAGCTTTTACCCGTGTACATGGAATTGCGTAAAAACCGCAGATTGCATACAATACTGGTTTCAACAGGGCAGCATAAGGAAATGTTGTTGACTATCTTTGATTTTTTTAAAGTTAAGCCGGATCGTGATATGAAGATCATGACGGCGAATCAAACCCTGGAGCTGCTCACCTCGCAGGTACTTCAGCAATGCTCTACTTTATTCAGGGAAGAGAAGCCCGATCTTGTGGTGGTACAAGGGGACACGACAACGGCGATGGCCGCTGCCTTAAGTGCATTTTACCAGCGCATACCGGTAGCCCATGTTGAAGCCGGCCTTCGCTCCTACGACATTTATTCGCCCTTTCCAGAGGAAGCGAACAGACGGATGATAAGTCTTATTGCATCATTGCACTTTGCGCCTACTACGCTCTCACGGCGAGCGGTGCAGGATGAAAATGTTCCCGGGAAGGTTTTTATGGTTGGGAATACAGTGATTGACAGTCTGTTGTTTGCACTGAAAAAAGTAAAAGGAAAACGAGCCGAATTTCAGCGCCTCTACTTTGCAATGATTCACCCGTTCGAACGTATGGTTTTGATAACCGGTCATCGTCGCGAAAACTTTGGCAAAGGTTTCGCCAACATATGTGAAGCTATTAAGGCTCTCGCTATCAGATTTCCAGATACCTCATGGGTATATCCGGTTCACCTCAATCCTAACGTAAGGGGTGTGGTTTTTGATCAGCTGGGGAATTTGCCAAACGTCTTCCTGATCGATCCGGTACCTTACGACCACATGGTGTATTTGATGTCCAAATGCTACTTGATTTTGACGGACTCGGGGGGGATTCAGGAAGAAGCGCCTTCGTTGAAAAAGCCCGTTATCGTCATGCGAAATACCACCGAACGACCGGAGGGTATTGCAGCCGGATGTTGTGTACTCGCCGGAAGTTCTAAATCAAGAATTGTGAGCATCGCAAAAAGATTGCTTACAGACAGTGTGCAATATAAACGTATGACCAAGGCCAAGAGCCCTTATGGAAAGGGCGATAGTTCCGTAAGAATCAGTAACGCAATAAAAAAATACTTGGAATAGAGCCTCGATTACCTTCAATGAAGTCATTCATAAAAAGAATTCTTCCTCCGACGTGGACTGCGTTGATCGCTCATAACCTTAACAAATTAAGCCGCCTTATTATTGTTCCGATTTTTTTTAAGGAGTACCCGTTATCAGGAATTAGTTTTTTAAAAAAGGTGAGCGTTCGCCCTGTTGATATCGTTGTCGCCAGGCCCGATCAGGCCTATCAAGATCTTCCCCCGCAAATAATAAAGTCGTTTAAGGATTTTAACCAATTCGAACAAAAAGAATTCGTCGCTTATGTCGATGACTGCCTCATTGAACCGAAATACGGATGGCCGCTCACAAAATCCAACGAATTGATTTACGACTGCTTCCCATATAGCCGGCAAAATATTATTCCACTCCCTTCGCCGTTTCTGAGAAACACAAAAAAAAGGCTGGAAGTGGATCGGATTATTTCCTTCCGCGAAGTATTTGAATTCGGCTACTGGCATTTTTACACGGATATCATCCATAAGAATTACTTGCTGAATGAAATGGACGGTATCGATAAAGAAGTACCTATTCTCATTTCAAAAGACTTGTCGACGAAGCCACAGTTTATTTTTTTTTGTGAACAGACCGATGTATTCAAGGGAAGGGAGGTTATTGTTCAAAACGATTTGTTGGTTTGCGCAACCCGGGCATATTTTATAAAACCGATGCCCCATTACCCGGCCTACTACAAAATGACATCGGAAGCGGTAAAAAAATGGAAAGGAGAAGGAGCCATGAACCGGAGGATTTTTTTAACAAGGAATCAAAGCCGAGGGAGAAACATCATCAACATAGATGGGATAGAGGCAATTGTTAAAAAATACGATTTTGAATTTGTTGATGCTGATACGTTGACTATTGAGCAGCAAATCAGCATTTTCTCTGAAACGGCCTTCCTGATTGGTATACATGGTGCGGGTCTTTCGAATATGATGTTCAGACATCCCAACTCAATGAAAGTACTGGAAATATTTCCGTTTGCAACCGGACGATTTCAAATGCCCTCACATTATTTTTTATTAGCCGGTATTTTCGGCTTTTCATATAATGCGGTGGTGGGAAGTGCATACATAAATACCATGAAAAAGACCTTTTACCTCAATCCCGCCGATTTGGAATCGGGAATTAAATCGCTTATTGAAAAATAGTTTTAGGTGGATATAGTTTTCGTGGCGATATTTAAAAATTGAACCGATATCCTGAATTCGGGAAAGACCTTTCTTTACAATGTGCGGAATAGCTGGATTTTTTAACGCGAAGGTTGAGCAAAGCCAGATTCTTGCCGCCATCGACAAACTGATACACAGAGGACCGGATGATCAGCGCTATTATTGCCGTGGCGACGTTGGATTAATTCATACCAGGTTGTCTATTATTGAGCTTACCGACCTTGGTGCCCAACCCTTTCGATTCGAAAACCTGGTAGTCGTTTACAACGGTGAACTTTACAATTACCAGGAGGTCCGTGAGCAACTTAAAAAATGTGGATACCTTTTTGAGTCCAATTCCGACACCGAAGTGCTTGTGAAAGCGTTCCATTGCTGGAAAGAAAAATGCATTGATCGGTTTATCGGCATGTATGCCTTTGCGATTTACGACGAGCTTACCGATGAAATGTTCCTGTTCCGCGACCGTGTTGGTGTAAAGCCGTTATACTACAGTTTTCAGAATGGAACAATTTATTTTGCCTCGGAACTGGATGCCCTTTCTGTTTTTAATCTTTCGAGAGAGATAAACACGGAAGCCGTTTCTTTGTATTTCCGGTTTGGATTTATCCCGCACCCATATTCGATTTTTAAATCTGTTTCCAAACTTGAGCCAGGTCATTTTATTAAAATCACAAGGCAGGGAATCACCAAACAGAAATACTGGAACATTGAATATTCAACCAATCATGCACGGTCGGAGAATGAGTGGGTTGACGAGTTGGAGTCTCTGCTGGTTTCATCCTTCAGGTATCGGATGGTTTCCGACGTACCCGTTGGTGTGTTCCTTAGTGGAGGAATCGACAGTTCATTGCTCGCTGCTATTCTGCAAAAGCATCACGGTGGTATTCATACCTTTACGATAGGATTTGACGAGTCGGGTTTTGATGAATCGAAGTATGCAAAGCAGGTTGCAGAGGCCATCAATAGCCGACACACCGAGAAACGACTGAACGTCGATGAAGGGCGGCAATTGCTGAAGCAATTCTATTCGATTTATGATGAACCATTCGCCGACACATCTGGTATCCCGACAGCATGCGTAACCCGCCTCGCAAAGGAAGAAGGTATGAAAGTAGTTTTGTCGGCTGATGGTGGTGACGAACTTTTTGGCGGGTACAGCCATTATCAGGAGGCTCTTAAATTATTCAATCGGTTTACGAAGTTGCCGATCAGCATTAGGCGTGGACTTGCAAAAGGATCAGGTTTTTTGATGCCTGCGCACCTTCGGAAAAAGATCTTTCCCTTTAATATGGAGCATAAAATGTATGCTGTGGAAGAGATCATTTGTGCGGAAAGTCCCGTGGATTTTTTTGAGGCGTTTCTAGCGAATCAATCGAACGCCGAAATAGCAAGGATGATTCGGGGCTATTCCGGGGGAACAATGGGTGTTCACCAAAACCAAGAGAGTCCGTTGCAGGCGATGATGGCATGGGACTTTCAATACTATCTCCCTGACGACCTGTTGGTAAAGGTCGACCGCGCGACTATGCACTATGGTGTAGAGTGCAGAGACCCGTTTTTAGACCATAGGTTAGTCGAGTTGTCGATGCGCATACCAACCGACCTCAAAATAAAGGATGGAAAGGGAAAGTATATATTGCGGCAAGTTCTTAGCCGGTATCTACCGGAGAAATATTTTGAAAGGAAAAAACAAGGATTTAGTATTCCAATTTTCGCATGGTTCAGTCGCGACCTGGATCAAATGTTTGATGAGTATCTGGTTCCGGAAAAGCTCCGTGAAATTCCTTTTTTTGATGGAAGAGAAATTCAGCACGAACACAAAAAATATTTATACTTTAAAAAACGGGGCAAACAATACAATATTGAGAAGATGTGGAGAATACTCAGTTTTATGCTTTGGTGGGAAAGGTATATGAAATATGAGTGCTAAAAATATATTGCTGATCATCCCCGAGTTGATCATGGGAGGAGCGCAAAGATCGATTTCCAAACTCAGTCTCGAATTTGCACGCCACCACAACGTGTGGTTGGTTGTTTTTAATAAAATGGAGGTCATCGCATACCCGTACGGAGGCGAGTTGGTCAGCCTCGATGTTGTGCCTGGCGATGGAGTGGTAAACAAGTTTGCTGCCTTTTGGAAACGGGTAATTCGTTTGAGAAAAATCAAAAAGGACCTGGCAATCGATGTGTCAATCAGTTTTCTTGAAGGTGCGGACTATGTCAATGTACTTTCAAGATCCACTGAAAAAGTTGTGCTGAGTATACGAGGGTCGAAGAAGTATGACGAGACTATTAAAGGTCGTTTCTCTCTCCTGCGGAACAAAATCCTTATCCCGTGGCTTTACAAAAAAGCGGACACTATAATAACCGTTAATCACGGAATCGCCAACGAACTGAAGATTTACTATGGTCTGAAAAAGGCGCGGATCATTACTATCGGAAACTATTATTCAATAGGGGAAATCCTGACATCGTCTTTGGAAGACAAGCCCGGCAATCTGGAAGAGTTGTATCAGGACCCCGTTCTCATCACCACGGGAAGGCTGGCTCCCGAGAAAGGACTCAAGAACCTGATCTATGTATTTTTTGAACTTAAGAAAATGTATAAAAATCTGAGGCTCGTCATTGTCGGAGACGGACCCGAATATCATGATCTTTTACACACAGTGAAGGAACTGGGGCTGACCGTTACCGCCTCGGTTTTTTTTAACGAACGTCCAGATGTCGCTTTTCTCGGAAATCAGTCAAATGTCTTTAAGTTCCTGAAAGGAGCCAGATTGTACATGATGAATTCTTCGTCCGAAGGTTTCCCAAACGGTCTGGCAGAAGCAATGATTTGCCGGTTGCCTGTGGTTTCATCGGATTGTCCATATGGCCCTCGTGAGATTCTTGCGAAGGACTATTCGTTTTCCACTGAACTCCGAAAACCTTTCCTGACACCCAATGGTTTATTGATGCCTGCCATTACTAAGAAAGAAGATATACCTACCTGGGTTGAAACATTAGGCAATATTCTCGGAAAAGATGATGTTTTGTTGCAACTGGCCCAGAACGGGTTTGAACGCATAAATGATTTTGATAAGGAAACAATCATAACGAAGTGGTATCGGGCCCTCGATATTTAGTTGATAGAACGCAAGATGAACCAAAAAGTAAAGTATCTCCTTCGGTCTGTTATCCACGCTAGCCAACCCAGGGTTTGTCCGAGTTGCGGACATAATGCAGGGAACGTGATCGACCGAAAATATTTTGTTACACGACTAATAAAATGCGGGCACTGTAACCTGAATTTCAGGCACCCGACTGATTCGAAGAAGTTTCTTGATGCCTTTTATCAGGCCGACTACAGTGCCAATTATTCGGAGGAAACACTATCAATTACAGACCTTCCGACGGATGACCAGCTACCTGAACTCATGGAGAATAATTTTGCTCATAAAAGAAATCATTCTCCTTTCGTCAAAGCATTATTGCAAAATGGTGCGGCAAAGGTCTTGGACTATGGATGCAGCTGGGGATATTCTGTTTACCAACTCAAGCAAGCGGGGTATGATGCGGAAGGTTTTGAAATATCCAAAATACGCGCTGGATTTGGAGAGAAAATTGGAGTTAAAATTCATTTTAATGAAAATACAGTCAGCGCTGGCCTTGATCTGATCATGAGTAATCATGCAATAGAACATCTTCCCGTTATATCAGATTTTATCAGGTTCTGTTCCTCAAAACTGAAAGAGGATGGAATTTTTGTAGCATTTTGTCCGAACGGATCAGATGAATATAGAAAACGCGAGCCCGGCATATTTCATGTAAACTGGGGTTTTTTGCATCCGAACTATCTCGACATAGACTTTGCAAAAACGGTTTTTAGACGAAACCCTTATATGATTCTGACTGGAGACTGGAACTTTGATACAAATATTCTTTCTTCGTGGGACGGGAATTCACAAATAATCGGGGAGACTCGCGATGGAAAGGAACTACTTATTATAGCAAAACCCAATAAGCTTATCCAATAGTATATGGAATTGATAGATTTCAAGTCGTTACAAGAACGCACCGAAGAGATTGGCAAGGATTATTCGTCCAAAGAGTTTTTTCACTATACGATGTTTGAGGGATTCTTCAAAGATAGTGTAGCTAATTCTATTTATGATGCTTACCCGACCATCGACAACGGCAGTTGGGATGGGACCACGTACATCGATCAGAAAAATAAATTCCAGAAAACTACGTTTAACGCGGATTCGCTTTTCAACAAGGTATTCGCAGAATTGAATTCACCTGAATTTTTACAGTGGCTGGAAACAATAACCGGTTTGCGGCATTTGGTGGCAGATAACGACCTGTTTGGCGGAGGACTGCACCAGTCCATTGCCGGTGCTTTTTTGAATGTTCACGTGGATTATAATTTTCATCCCAAGACAAAATTTCACAGAAGACTGAACGTCCTTGTATACATGAATAAGGATTGGAAAGATAGCTACGAAGGACACTTGGAATTATGGAACCTGTCAGGTAAAAAAACTTTGCTAGCAAAGTATGCGCCGACTTTTAATCGCTGCGTTATTTTCGAAACAAATGAAAGATCGTTCCATGGACACCCGAGGCCGTTAAAAACTCCAGAAGGAGTGAATCGAAAATCCATTGCAACTTACTACTACACCAAAACCCGTCCTGAAAATGAAGTGGCCGGAGAGCATAATACGATCTATGTAAACACGGAGGGTTTCTCAGGTCAGTTAAAGAGATTTGGTTCAGGGCTCAAAGCTTTTATGGAGAGATTACGCCAAAAGTAAATGCGGGAAACACAAAAGGCCAAAATCGTAGTCATTGAAAATTCCGTCGATATTACAGGGGGATTAACTTCCATTTCAAGAAGTTGCGTCGCGTTACGCGACAGCTTCGAGTTTGTGTTTGTTATACCGAAGGGAAGCGCCTGCCGCCGCTTTATCATGGCGCAAGGTTTTTCCGTACATGAACTCCCCATGCTGGAGCTAAAAAAAAATATACTCACACTGCTGTTGTATTTTCCGGTTCTGATAAGCAATTGTTTCGCGATGAACAGGCTGTTGAAACGTCTGCGTGCGGACTTGGTCGTATCGAATGACATATACAACCTCCTACCCGCATGGTATAAATTCCTGGGTGGGAGAATTCCCTACATCGTTTATGTAAGGTTCCTGCCATCTAAATTCCCCCGGCTACTCGTTAGTTTCTGGTGTTTCTGGAACAGCCGGTTTGCGTCCGCAACAATCGCAGTTTCGAAAATCGTTATGAGGGAACTACCCTATAAGAAAAACGTTCACTGCATTGGCGGGGAACTCCCGGATTCGGATAAACCATACCGACCACCGACCTCCAACAGGATCTTATATATCGCCAACTACATACAGGGTAAAGGGCATGACTTGGCTATCAGGAGTTTTGCTTTGTCGCATAAACAGCATCCCAACTGGAAACTTCGTTTTGTGGGAGGTGATATGGGCCTTGATAAAAATAGACGTTATAAACAGGACTTGATCGAAATGGCAACAAACGCCGGACTTGCCGGGGCTGTTGAATGGAATGAGTTTGCTACCGACACCGTAAAGGAATATGAGGAGTCGGCCTTTACCTTGAATCTGTCAGAATCTGAGTCCTTTTCGTTGACCTGTCTCGAATCCCTTTTCTATGGCCGCCCGGTTATTGCAACAAAATGCGGTGGACCTGCCGAGATCATTGATGACCGGGAAACAGGTATCCTGGTGGAACTTGATGATGTTGAGGGTACTGCGGCTGCGATCGACTTTCTGATCACCCATCCCGTTGAACGGGACCAAATGTCCCTGAAAGCCTATGAAAGGGTTCGTCAAAAATACTCGTACAGGAACACCATAGGAAGGCTAAAAGAACTTTATGATTCGTACCTTTTGAAGTAATCTTTTAACGGACGTTAGCCAAATAATACTTTTTTTCCATTATTTTTACCAAATTTTATTTGGAATAACCTCGCCACAACAAATTATGAAACCAATCAAAATCGACGCTACCGATAGAAAGATCCTCGAAATCCTTCAGGCTAACTCCAATATCACCAACGCTCAACTCGCAAAAGAGATCGGCCTCTCACCTGCCCCGACACTGGAACGGGTCAATAAACTGGAAACTTCAGGTGTGATCAAAAGTTACCACGCCGTGATCGACCCGGGTAGCGTAGGTATCGGCGTCAGCACCTTCGTTATGGTAACGCTAAAAGGACACAACAAAGACAATATCGATAAATTCATCAAAGCCATAAACGGCATTGACGAGGTAATTGAATGCCATCACATCACCGGTGCCGGAGACTTTATCCTGAAAATCGTGTGCGCCGATATTGCTGCTTACCAGCAGTTAATGCTCGAAAAAGTTTCCAATATCGAAGTAGTGGACAGCCTCCAGTCGATGGTCATCCTCTCCACTTTTAAGGACAGTAAATCTATGCCGCTCCCGGTTTAGCATACACTGTTTACCGTACATGTATTTTGCGATTGAACAACTTGATTTTACCGATCTATGGTTGCTGAAAAAACATTAATTCTGGATGAACGTCAGGTTCAGCAGAAGATCAAACGGATGGCCTATGAGATATATGAACACAACTTTAACGAAAAAAGTATCGTTGTTGCGGGTATCGACGGTCAAGGCTATATCCTGGCCAGGCTCCTGGTAAAACAGGTGCAGATGATTTCTCCACTGATCGTCCAGCTGGCAAAGGTTACTCTCGACAAACTCGCGCCGCAGCGAAGTGAAATCGCCCTGGACTGCGATTTGAAAACGTTGAAGAAGAAATGCATCATTCTTGTCGACGATGTGTTGAATACGGGACGTACTTTCGCATACGGCATGAAACCATTCCTGGATATAGAGGTAAAAAAAATAGAGACCGCTGTACTGGTAAACAGGAGCCATACACTGTTCCCCATTTATCCCCAGTATACAGGGTATGCTCTGGCAACAACAATCAAGGATCACGTGGAGGTTAATCTCGGGAAACAAACAGCCGTATATTTGGTTTGATGCGCGATTACAGAGGACCGATGGTCCGAAATGTTGTTGCGTATTAATCCACTAAAGACAAAACCATGTCAGTTAATAAAAAGCAGGACATCAAACGTATTACCACCCACCAGCTTCGTGAGATGAAGATCCGTGGAGAAAAGATTGCCATGCTTACCGCCTACGACTATAGCATGGCCAAAATTATAGATGGTGCCGGTATCGACATTATCCTCGTCGGCGACTCCGCCTCGAACGTGATGGCCGGATATGAGACAACGCTACCGATAACATTGGATCAGATGATCTACCATGCCGCATCGGTTGTAAGAGCTGTAAAACGCGCCCTTGTAATCGTCGACCTTCCCTTTGGAACCTACCAGGGAAGCTCGGGCGAAGCGCTGAGATCATCGATCCGGATCATGAAAGAAAGTGGCGCGCACGCTGTAAAGCTGGAAGGCGGCAGTGAAGTAAAAGACTCCGTTGACAGGATCCTGAGCGCCGGCATTCCGGTAATGGGCCATCTTGGCCTTACACCGCAGTCCATATATAAATTCGGGACGTACACCGTAAGGGCCAAGGAGGAAGCGGAGGCAAATAAGCTGATCTCGGACGCCAAAATGCTTGAGCAGTGCGGCTGTTTCGGAATGGTATTGGAAAAAATACCCGCAGCCCTGGCGAAAGAAGTTTCCGGGTCCATTCAAATCCCTACGATCGGAATAGGAGCGGGTCCGGACACGGACGGACAGGTTCTCGTGATGCAGGACATGCTTGGGATCACCAAGGAATTTAAGCCGAGGTTTTTGCGGCGTTATACCGATTTGCATTCCATTATCACCGATGCCGTGGGAAAATATATCACCGATGTCAAGTCGAGAGATTTCCCCAACGATCAGGAGAAATATTAGAAAGACGGAATCTGATTTTTTATCCCGAATATAGAAGCCAGTAGTGCGTATGAGTTTAGCCGATCGTCAAAATCATCGGCGAAGGTGGAGATAACCACTTCTTCGACACCGAAAATACCGGTCAGTTCCGTCAGTTTTTCCTTTACCACTTCAGGAACACCAACGATCATTCGCGCCCGGTTTAACCGGATCCGGGCAAGTTCTTCCTTCGAATATGCGAGTGATTTGATGGACTCGTGTGACGGTAGTTCACCGCGTTTTCCCTGTTCGATACTCAGCAGACGATAGTCCATCATCGCCTGCACCTCGGCAACCTTTTCTTCCGACTCACTGCAAAACATAAAAATACCAACACTGCACTTCGGTTCAGGTAAGGCCGGTGATGGCTTAAACTGGTTTCGATAGGTTTCAAGCGCATCCGGTCCTCCCAGCGGATTAATAAACTGGGCAAATGAAAGTGCCATTCCAAAATGGGCGGCGATGTATGCGCTTTCCCCGCTCGAGGTCAGCATCCAGAGTTCCGGCTCGGTGTCGATTTGCGGAATGGCTTTAACTTTCCGGTAGACTGTACCTTCATCGTCGTTGCCCGACAGGTAGGCCTTGAGTTCATGGATCTTCTGAATGTACTCGTTCGGACTGAAAGTGTTGGACGGATTTAGAAGGGAGGCGGTTAACCTGTCGCCGCCCGGTGCTCTTCCGATCCCCAGATCGATGCGACCGGGAAACAAAGCTTCCAGCAGCCTGAAGTTTTCAGCTACCTTCAGGGCGCTGTGGTTGGGTAACATTATGCCGCCCGATCCGAATCGCAGGTGCTTCGTTTCTGCTGCTAAACGTGCGATCAGTACCTCGGGAGCGGCACCGGCCAGGCTGAGAATATTGTGATGTTCCGATAACCAGTACCGTGTATATCCGAGTGTATCAACGAACTTGGCCAGCCTGACACTCTCCGCCAGCGCTTCCTTTGCATTGCTTGTCCTGCGTATCGGCGTCTGATCCAGCACACTTAGTTTTAATCCCATTGAATATTTGTTTTTGCTAACGGGTAATTAACAAGGGGGAAACAAAATAAATTGCATGAACTGTATCGAAAGATCTTCCCCTTTCTCGTAAATCTTCCCTTGGCGTGTTACGCACATGTTTATGTTAAATCTGTAGTTACTTGTTTTTGCCATGGTGCCCAAGGTGTACCGTCGCAAAATTATAGAGCGTGTTTAAATTTTTCCGTAAGACACTTAGCGGGTTACCTGCCTGTTCATTTCTGTTATCATGCAATGGTGCGGGAGTTAAACGGAAACAATAAAAGTAGGACAACTGGGCGGAAAAAATCTGGCGACATCTTCGAACTACAATAGCTCGTTCGCCAGGTTCGCCAACTCCGAACGTTCACCTTTCTCAAGCGTGATGTGCGCATACAGTTCATGATCCTGAAGCCTGTCTATTAACGTCGACAGCCCATTGCTCTGCGAATCAAGGTAAGGTGTATCAATCTGATATACGTCTCCGGTAAAAATGATTTTGGTATTTTCTCCGGCGCGCGTAATGATCGTTTTAACTTCATGGGGAGTGAGGTTCTGGGCTTCATCGACGATGAAACAAATATTTGACAAACTTCGCCCGCGGATATATGCCAGTGGCGTGATCATCAACTTCTCCTGGTTCACCATTTCCGTGATCCTGGAATATTCTTTATCCGTTTCACTGTATTGGTTCTGAATAAATTTCAGGTTATCCCACAAAGGCTCCATGTAGGGATTTACCTTTGACTTGATATCGCCTGGCAGGTAGCCGATGTCTTTGTTGCTCAGTGGAACAATGGGGCGCGCCAGGTATATTTGTTTATATTCCTTCTTCTGTTCAAGAGCTGCCGCAAGGGCAAGCAAGGTTTTTCCGGTTCCGGCTACTCCCTGGATGGAAACTAGTTTGATTTCGGGTTTTAGGGCAGCATGAATGGCAAAAGTTTGCTCGGCGTTCCTGGGTTTAACTCCGTATACAGACCTTTTTTCGACGTGCTCCAGCATTTCGTTCAGGGGATTGTAATACGCCAACGCCGACTTCTTACCACTCTTCAAAATATAATAGTGGTTTTTTACCGCCTTCATTTTTCCCAGCAGATCACCGGGCGGACAATAACCTTTCTCATACAAAAGGTTGATCATGTTTGAATCAACTTCTTCCAGGATGGTCTTGCCGGTATACAGCGACGAAATATTCTGAACTTTCCCAGTCGTATAATCTTCCGACTGGAGACCAAGGGCTTTTGCCTTCAGCCTTAAATTGACATCCTTGGAGACAAGAATGATCTTTCGCCCCTTTTCTTCTTTCTGGAGTTGCAGGGCAGAGTTAAGGATCCGGTGATCGGCCTTTTCCTCATTAAATACCTTGTTCGCATCGACAGCACTTTTAGTGTCCATCAACACCTTGAAGACTCCTTTTCCTTTGCCGTTAATTGGATTCCAGTTGTGAAGCATCTGGCCTTTTGCCAGTTTATCGATCAACCGGATGAATTCACGCGCTTCAAAATTTTTGGTGTCGTTACCTTTTTTGAAATTGTCTAGTTCTTCCAGGACTGTGATGGGAATACCAACATCGTGTTCGTCGAAATTAAGGATGGAATTGTGTTCGTAAATAATAACAGATGTATCGAGTACGAAGATCTTTTTTTCCTTTTTGGTTTTAGCCATGCTTCACAAAGAACTTGGTTTACGAAATGTAATGAATGGAAATGAAAGCAGGCACTTTTTAAAAAAGAATTTTCACGAAAATTTTCCGAAAGCCAGCGTGTATAAATCGCCTTTCTCATGCGGAATGATCCGTAGTACGTTCGCCAGTACGAGCAGGATCAGTTTATTCGAAGCATAAAATCGTTTGAGCCCGCTTTCGTTCACGAACTCCTTCAACGTAATCGTCTTGTTTGATTCCAGGTACTGCATCAAAAACCTTTCATGGTCGCCATATCTGAACTGAATGTCTTTCGGATGTTGCTTTCGCCTGATGATTTCCTTTACCTCACGGCTGGCGCGGATGCTTTTATCTTCAACTCTCACGAACGAATCTTTTGTTCGGTTGTCACCGCTAATATAGTGTGGCTTCCTTTTGCTTTCCGGTATAGTAAATTGAAGAACAGTCCGGTTACCACCGATCGGGATAAATGTTTCGCTGACCGCCAGAGCCGGCTTCACCTTGCCAAGAGCCCCGGCGACCACGTGCGACTCACCCTCCGGATACTTCAACCCCGGTATCTCACCGTTGTCACCAACCCCGATCAGCAATATTCCCCCTCGGGTATTCGCAAAAGCAATCATTTCCCTCACGATCTTTTCGGGGTTGCTTGCCTTTCTCTTGAACTCCAGGGAAACACCTTCGCCTTTGAGTACCAGATTCCGAAGCTCCTGGACTTGTTTTGGATTGAATATCGAGGATTCCTGTGGCTTCATCTGATACGTTCACATGCCGGTGCAACACCGTTCCCTCAACGGATTGGTCCTGACCATTGAAGCTTGATCTTTCTAGAATTTTTTCCCACTGATATCGTCGTCTTCTTCCTCGTCGTCCTCCGCACCGGGACGCGGAATGGTGAACATACTGCTCAGAAGGTCTTTGAACTGAAGGCCTGCGGTCAGGTTGTGTTTGCTGATCAAACTGTACTCCGCCAGTCCATGCAAGGCAAATTCCATCAGGAAAAGTTTTGCCGGCACATCCTGGTCTTTATGGAATTCGTTTACCAGGTCCGTTAACCCGGGAATGCCCTTCAGTATTTTTTCATATTCGGGCTGGGAAAGATCATTCAGCAGATCGACGGTATTACCGTCACCAAACCAGTTGGAAATTTTTTTGTAGGGACTTTTTTCTTTTTGTTTTCTGAACTTATCCGGATCGGGGAAATAATTGACGAACTGTGTGCGCAATGCTTTTCCGACAAGGTTCTGCGCGACGATACCGGGACCTTCCTGTTCGCCCTCATACACAAGTTCCACTTTCCCTGTAATGGCGGGAATGACACCAATAAAATCCGAGATCCTGATCAGGGCGCTTTTTTCGTTGTTGATAATACTTCTGCGTTCGGCGGAAGCGACAAGATTTTCATAGGCTGAGATCGTAAGCCTGGCCGAAACACCGCTCTTTGAATCGACGTATTCGCTCTTCCTCGCTTCAAAGGCTATCTGTTCCACGAGGTCTTTGGCGATCTCATTTACAGTAATCGAGTTGCGTTGTACTTCCTTCAGCCTCGCTTCCTGCTGCGTTATTCGCTTGCCGATATCAAGGCTCTTTGGATAGTGCGTGATGATCTGGCTGTCAATACGGTCCTTTAACGGGGTAACAATGCTCCCGCGGTTTGTATAGTCTTCCGGGTTCGCAGTAAAAACAAACTGAATGTCAAGCGGCATCCTGACCTTGAATCCACGGATCTGAATGTCGCCTTCCTGCAGGATATTAAAAAGGGCCACTTGTATCCTCGCCTGAAGATCCGGTAATTCATTGATCACGAAAATACTCCTGTTCGAACGGGGGATCAGCCCGAAATGGATTACCCGCTCGTCCGAATAGGGGAGTTTAAGCGTGGCCGCCTTAATGGGATCAACGTCGCCTATAAGATCGGCTATAGAAACATCCGGAGTAGCGAGTTTTTCGGAATAGCGGTCATCCCGGTGTAACCAGGCGACAAGTGTTTCATCGCCCTGCTCACGGACGGTATCCTTCCCGAATCTTGAGATCGGGGACAGCGGATCGTCGTTCAGCTCGGATCCATCGATGACAGGAACAAATTCATCCAGCAAGTGAACCATCAGGCGGGCAAGCCGCGTTTTCGCCTGCCCGCGCAGCCCGAGCAGGTTGATGTCGTGGCCGGCCAGTATTGCGCGCTCCAGGTCGGGGATCACCGTTTCTTCATAGCCCCAGATCCCCGAGAACACGGTCTCCTTTTTTTTGAGGCGTTGAATAAGATTTTCGCGAAGTTCTTCCTTTATGGATTTTGATTTATAACCTGCCCGTTTAAGCTGACCCAGCGTTCTGATATTTGTATGATCCATTCTGTTGGTTTGATTTAGAGAATAAAATTCGACCCTTAGCGGGTTCGGTTTAAAGATTCTTACGCCTGTTCTTTTTGAAATCTTCAAACACAAGATGTCCCAGACCTTCCAGGCTGCTATAGTAGGCATTTCCATTGTTTGCCTTCGTAAAATCGCGTACAAAGGCTTTCAGGTAGGGATCCGTAGCGATCATAAACGTTGTCACGGGCACCTTGAGTTTTCTCAGCTGCCCTGCTAGGTTCAGGGTTTTGCTCAGGATCTTTTGGTCGAGGCCAAAGGCGTTTTTATAGTATTTGATACCTTGTTTGATACAGGTCGGCTTACCGTCCGTAATCATGAAGATCTGTTTATTGGAGTTTTTCCGACGGCGTAAAATGTCCATTGCCAGTTCGAGGCCGGCAACGGTATTGGTGTGATAGGGACCAACCTGAAGATAGGGTAGGTCTTTGATTTCAATTTGCCAGGCATCATCTCCGAAGACCAGTATATCGAGCGTGTCCTTCGGATATTTTTTCGTGATCAGTTCGGCGAGTGCCATAGCTACCTTTTTGGCCGGCGTAATCCGGTCTTCTCCGTAAAGGATCATGGAGTGGGAAATGTCGATCATCAGCACCGTAGACGTCTGTGTTTTGAATTCGCTTTCCATGACCTCGAGATCCGCTTCCGTCATGAAGAAGTTATCCAGGCCGTGATTGATTTGAGCGTTGCGAAGAGAATCCGTTACGGAAATCTGTTCGAGGGTATCGCCGAATTCATAATCGCGCCTTTCCGTCGTTTGCTCATCGCCTCTTCCGCTGTGATGTGTGTTGTGCTCACCCGACTTCGTTTTTTTTAGCTTCCCGAAAATTTCTTCGAGAGCCGATTGTCTCAGGTTTTGTTCGCTCTTCGCGTTCAGCCTGAACTCTCCTTTAGGGCCTTCCTCGGTAATGTAACCATTCCGTTTCAGGTCTTCTATAAAGTCTCCAATGCCGTACTTGTCGTTCGAAAGGCCGTATTGTTTATCAACTTCCGTCAGCCATTGCAGGGCTTCGGAAACGTTTCCTGCCGTGATCAGGATCAGCTGCATAAAAATCTTCAGCAACTTTTCAAAGTCACTTTTGGCTTTATCCGGGGGTGGTGTATAGTTCGAGAAGCGGTAACCTAGCATGTATGGGGCGGTTATTTGTCTACTTAACCATTAATTTCTCATTTCTGTTTCGGCTTCAAAACTTAATTTCCTAAAAGTTTATGGACGCATGTAAGAATTTGGGCGAAAATAAAAACAATGGCTTGCGGGCCAGCGTTATTTTTGTCCGGTAATAAAAACAAACCCTCTATGAAAAAGTCTGCAATTGTAGTTCTGCTCGCCAGCGTAGTCCTCTATTCATGCTCACAATACACTTGCCCGACATATACGAAGAAGGAGCCAAAAAAGGATTTGACGACAACCCGTATCTAGAACTCATTAACCTGAGCAATAAAGGGCCGCAGCGGTGAAAACCAATGCGGCTTTTGAATTTATCCCCGTTTACGCAGTTGTTTTCTTTTCATGCATGGTACCGTAAATGTAATCCCACAACGGCGAGGAAACACCAAATATCAGGTCGCCATTCTTGTAATGGTGCCTGGCGTGATTTACCCATAGTGCCTTAAAGAAATTTTTCGGAGGCTGGTATGCATGAACGATATAGTGCACGGACAAATACGCGGCATAGCCTACGATAAATCCCGGAAGAAATGAAAAAACAAAATCCCCCAGGATAACCCTGAAGAGGAGCAGTAAAATCGTGGCGATGGTAACACTGAGCAAAGGTGGCATAGCCAGGCGGTCCTTGTCTTTCGGGAACTCATGATGTACCCCGTGGATCACGTATTGCAACTTGGCCCTGAAACGGGTGTAGGTCGGCATATGAAAGACATAGCGATGCATGTTGTATTCCACCCAGGTAAAGGTTATTACCCCGAGAAAGAACATGCCGGTTGTTTGCAGGGCAGTAAGGGATGTATGGGTGACACTCCAGTAAAGGAGGGATGCGGAAAAGGTGAAGAAAATAATCAGGGGAATCGAAATATGGGTACGCGAAAGTTTTTCCAGTACCGGGTTGTTGAAAAGTTGTTTAGTCCCGTGATTTTTCGGTTTTAACTCTGTCTCCATAACATCAACATTTCACCTGCAAAATTAAAATCACCTCAACTAGATTCAAAAGGAATACGCTCAGATTGTCGCTTTTGAGGCGGTTTTTTCCATGATTCGATGATAATACTCTTCGTAAAGGGGTAAGATCTGCGTAATGTCGAACTCTTTGGCGCGTTTCAGGGCATTTTCCTTGAATTTGGGTAAATTATCTTTATCCAGAATAAACAGCGCCTTTCGCGTCATATCCTCAACATCACCAACAGGGCTCAGGAATCCCGTTACTCCCTGAACATTTAACTCAGGCAAACCACCGGTATTCGACGAAATAACGGGGACTTCACAGGCCATTGCTTCGAGCGCAGCAAGACCAAAACTTTCTTTTTCGGAAGGCATCAGAAAAAGATCAGCCACAGACAGCACTTCTTCAACAGCCTCCAGCTTACCAAGGAACCGGACATCATCGCAGATACCGAGTTCGCGACAAAGAGCTTCTGCCTTCGTACGTTCGGGCCCATCGCCGATCATCAGTAATTTGGATGGTATTTCATTGTGAATATTGGCGAATATGTGAATGACGTCGGGTACACGTTTTACTTTCCTGAAGTTGGACGTATGCACCACCAGCGCCTCCCCATTCGGACAGATCGCCTTTTTAAAATGATCCTTCTTTTGCTTTTTGAATTTTTCCAGGTCAATAAAATTGGGGATCACTTCGATGTCATTGGTGATCTTGAATGATTGATAGGTTTCCTTTCTCAGGTCGTGCGATACCGCCGTCACACCATCCGACTGATTGATACTGAATGTAACAACCGGCTCATAAGAAGCATCTTTACCGACCAGGGTAATGTCCGTACCGTGCAGTGTCGTCACTACGGGTATAACGATGCCGTGAGTCTTCAAAATCTGCTTGGCCATGTAGGCGGCCGACGCGTGCGGGATCGCATAATGAACATGCAGGAGGTCAAGCTTTTCATTCTTCGCGACACTTACCATTTTGCTGGCAAGTGCCAGCTCGTAAGGCGGGTATTCGAAAAGCGGATAAGAATGAAATTCAACTTCGTGATAAAATAAATTTTCATTCAGGAAATCCAGCCGGGTGGGCTGGGAGTAGGTTATGAAATGTATTTTATGACCTTCCTGAGCCAGGGCCTTACCCAGTTCCGTCGCTACCACACCACTTCCTCCAAAAGTCGGATAACAGACAATTCCAATATTCATGCTGAACAATATTCTAGTTTCGACCGATTAAAACCCAATTCCTTTGACGCAATAATTCAAAATTTATTGCAACAATACTATCGCTTGCTGCTTAATATTCCGGCCGGTTGCTCAACCTTATCCGCAGGAAACCGATCGCAATAGTTAAAAATGGATTCATAGATCACATCTTGTATGCGAGAACGTATATTGGAGGTGTTTAGTTTATTGCTGCGGTTCGGATGGACCCGGTTGGACAGAAAAACATAGACAAGATTAAATTCCGGGTCAACCCACATACAGGTGCCGGTAAAGCCGGTATGACCAAATGTCCTTGGCGATGCCTTTAACGAAGTAGGGCTGTTCCAGTCGCTTTGAACCGGTTTGTCCCAGCCCAGGCCTCTCCTGCTTTTATCAAATTGCTTATGTGTGAACAGCCTGACAGTCTCCGGCTTATAATAACGATAGCCGCCATAGGTTCCTTCCTGGAGAAGCATCTGCCCCAGTTTTGCCAGATCATTCGCGTTGCTGAATAACCCCGCATGCCCGGCAATACCGCCCATCATGGCGGCCCGTTCATCGTGAACGGTACCAGCGATCTTGGTTCTCCTGAAAATATTGTCCACCTCGGTCGGGGCTATGGTCTGCTGGGGAAACCGGTCCAGCGGATTGAAGCCTGTCGTATATGCACCCAGTGGTTCGTAGAAGTTCTGGGCGACGAAATCATTCAAGGGCTGGTTAAGAACTTTTTCCGCAAGCCGTTGCATGATCAGAAAGCCAAGGTCACTATACCGGTACACGAAAGGTGTTCGCGCCGATTTTTCGATCAGTTTGGATTTCCCGATCCATGACCAAACGGAATCCCGGATAACGGGTGATGCGAATAACGTGGGTGATACCTGAAGCGGATACCGTCCATCGCGGATGCGACTGTAGTACTGGGGCAGGAAGACCGTATCTTTTACGGTCTCATTCCACATGGGGACGAATGGAGCAAGACCGGCCTGGTGCGTAAGCATCTCAAGGATCGTGATGTCCTTTTTATTCGTCTTCTTTAATTCTGGAAGGTAATACGAGACCTTTTTGTATATATCGATCAGTCCCTTTTCATACATGAACATAACGGTCTGCAGGGTCGCTGAAACTTTGGTGAGCGAAGCAAGGTCGTAGATCGTTTCAAAAGTCACCGGACTGGACTTATCGTATGTCTGGGACCCAAAAGACCGTTCATATATCACTTTCCCATTACGGGCAACAAATACCTGGCACCCCGGGGTAGCACCGGTATTGATGGCTTCATCGACGATGACTTCGATCTTTTTCAGTGTACGGCTATCCATGCCTGCATCCTCGGGGATCGAGTATACAAAACGATTCAAGGCCTTCGTCCGGATACCCGATCCTTCGGTGAGCGCAGCCGAGGCACTGAAAGGCAGCGTTCCATCGGCACTCAGGCCGCCGAAAATTACCTCGGGGACGGCCTTCAGTGTTTCCGTGGTATTGGTGTACGCGGTTATTACCGTTGCCTGTTCGCCGGCAGACCGAAGAAAGGTTTCGTTACCAAAGTCGCAATAAATTACCTCACGGTCGGGCGATAACCGGCTCAGCATTTCTTTTAACTTTTCAATAACAGCTGGAGGCGTCTGGGGAAAGATCCCGACGATGATTATCTCCTGGTCGGCCAGTGCTTCGGAAAGCCGAAGCATATCCGTTTTGTCGTTCGCGGTATAGTAGGCCGCATTTACGTATTTAGCCAGGTAGTTGTAAAAGGTTTCGTTCGCGACCGTTTCCTCACTCGTTATGAATGCGACATGCTTGTTTTCCAGGGATAAAACCGGAACTGTATTTTTTGTGTTCCGGACTACGGTAATAGCTGCTTCATAGAGTTTTTGTTTTAACAACTGCGCTTCAGGTGTTGAAAGTCTTTCGGTCAGGTTATCGAGGTTGATTTGTACCTTTTTAGAAAGGCCGGCGTCATACTTCGCGGCAAGAATTTTTTTTACGCTTATATCGAGCTGCTGCTGATATCGCTGATCACCCTTTATTAATTTTTTGATTTTGCGAATGGCCTGCCCGACGTCCTGTGCATTCATCAGGATATCGTTACCAGCCTGAAATGCCAGTAGTTCGGTGTCGCCGCCGCGGTTTTTCTCGGTCACCAGTTTGATCCGGTTCAGGTCGACAAAGGACAGACCTTTGAAGTCAAGTTTTTCTTTCAACCAGTTGCCGGTGAATAGCAGCGATAATGTCGATGCTTCAAAAGTATTTTTTTTGATCAACTTCATACTCTCGTAAAAGAGAGGGAAAGTGGAGGAAGCAGGCATTACACCGGCTACATTGTTTTCAAACAATTTTTTGAAAGGATAAGCGGAAACGGTATCGATATTGGCCTGAATACTGGGCAGATCATCCTTGATGTCAACAATAGTCAGCCCTTTTACCGTAAAATGTTTCGCACAAGCCAAAACGCCGTGATCCTGCAAGCCGAGTGTAAACATTGTCACCTTGTTGGCTACGTTGCGCCGATTTTCACCAAAAGAACGATAACTGATCAACGGATCCTGCGGATTGTTATTGATGTCTGCAATCGGAGCGAAGTTAATGTTCACCCCCAGGATTTTCATTTGCCTGGCGGTTTCCTCACCCATTTTATAGATCAGCGAATCGTTCGTAATAGCACCCAGTACAAGCGGTCTGGGAAAACTGATGGTGCTGTCGATCATTTGCCCGGGTCCCCACTCCGCGTCCTGCCCAATAAAAAGGGGAATGCGCGAGATGGATTGCAGGGCATGCGTAACCGATGCCTGGTGATAGGGTGTCTCTTGCAGGAAAATTACACCTCCTATCCTGTGACTTTTGATCTCATCTTCAATTCCTTCAAGGGAATTCCCACCGCGGGGCGGAACGGTGAGCATAAATAGTTGACCGATCTTTTCATCGGTGCTAAGCCTGGTAAAAACGCTATCAACCCATTTGTTTTTGCCGGATTGCGCATGTACACCAAAAACAGAACCCGCAAGGAGAAAAAGGCAAAACAAAACTTTTTTATGCATCAGACCGTTTGGTTTTGAAATGGAAGATTATAGGCGCAACTTTACAAGCCTTCAAGTTATAAAATTAGTTAATTGGCGGTGGTTTTCACTCATCCTGACTGCAGAACGGAGTGAGACAGGATAATACGAATACATACCCGTTCAATGGGACAGTTTTAAACGGCAAACGTATGAAGTTCATTCAATTGTTTACAAAAATACCGAACTATAAGCGTTTCGGTTACGCACCCCGGCACTACGACCCGAGAGAAGAAGAACGTAAAGAACGGGAGTTACGTATACGCCAGGAATTGCTAAGTGAGGAGGAAAGGAAAAAAAAGGAAGACGACGAAACGCACGCGTACAGGTCACGGATAGCCGGATCTTTCCGGACAGCAAAAAAGACGGTGTCACCCCAGTCCGATCCCTCATCCAGCATGTTGAGGCTGATCATTACGCTGATCCTCACCGTTGGCCTGATTGCATTTCTGCAATTCGGGAAAGTGGCGCTGATCGGGGTAGCGCTGATCATTATTCCTTTTTATTTATATCTGAAATTCCGAAAATTCAGGCGTTAATCCGGACATTTGTGTCAATCGTTTAAGCGAATATTTATTCATGCCTGATATCATTCAGCTCCTGCCGGATTCCATAGCAAACCAGATCGCAGCTGGAGAGGTTGTTCAGCGCCCGGCCTCCGCAGTAAAGGAGCTAATGGAAAACGCGATCGACGCGGATGCCACGCACATCAAATTGATTTTAAAAGAGGCCGGCAAAACACTGCTACAGGTTATCGACAACGGGAAGGGCATGTCTGAGACAGATGCGCGCATGAGCCTTGAACGCCATGCGACGTCAAAGATCAGGAAAGCCGAAGACCTTTTCAGCCTTCGGACTATGGGTTTCCGCGGTGAAGCGCTTGCATCACTGGCGGCGGTTTCACAACTGGAGATGAAAACGCGACTCGCCGGCGAGGAACTCGGTACGTTACTCATTGTCGAGGCTTCCGAAGTAAAACGCCAGGAGCCGGTCGCCTGCGAACGTGGTACCAGCATAAGTGTTAAAAACCTGTTCTATAATATACCGGCGCGCCGGAATTTTCTGAAATCCAACGCAAGCGAATACCAGCACATCGTCGATGAATTTCAGCGACTCGCGCTTTCACATCCGGATATTGCCTTTCAGCTCATCGAAACGGATTCCCTTGAGTATGACCTTCCTCCGGGAAAACTAAGCCAGCGGATCGTAAGTATTTTCGGAAAGTCGTATCAGGAACAACTAGCTCCCTGCCAGGAAGAGACTGCGATGGTCAGGATCACCGGGTACCTGGGAAAACCACACTTTGCCCGAAAAAAAAGAGGGGAGCAGTTCCTTTTTGTAAACAAGAGGTTTATACGCAGTAACTATCTCAATCACGCGGTCATGAGTGCATTCGAAGGACTGCTTCCCGAAAACAGTTTTCCTTTTTACGTGCTTTTCATTGACATCGATCCCAAGCATATCGACGTGAATGTTCACCCGACCAAAACGGAAATTAAATTTGATGATGAACGGGCTGTCTATGCGGTTGTACTGTCGGCGGTGCGTCAGGCCATAGGTGCTCACAACCTCACGCCTGCTATCGATTTTAATGCGGATGTCAATATCATCTCGAAGTTATCCAACGCTTCAGCGCAGTCAAAGGAAGTATATTTCGAAGAGCGCTTCAGTACCGGGTTACCGCGATCCAGGGGAGACAACTGGGAAAAGATATTCGATCCGGAAGGGGTTGTTCCAAAACCGGTAAGGCACACGGAGGACTCACCCACCCAAACGTTGCGGTTTGAAAGCGCGGTCAACCAGGCAGACACAGCCGAAGAAAAAACCTGCTTTCAGCTTCACAACAAATACATCGCAAAGCAGGTCAAATCAGGTCTGATGATCGTGGATCAGCAGGCGGCCCACGAAAGGATCCTGTTTGAAAAATTCCTGAGCCACATAAAAAACAGAACGGCACCAAGCCAGCAAAGTTTGTTTCCGCAGGCGATAACATTTAATGCCGCCGACTTCGCGATGGTCCTGGAAATGCAACGGGAAATTGAATCGCTGGGTTTCCGCATAGAAATCTTCGGAAAGAATACCTTGCTGGTAACGGGCGTTCCGGGTAATCTATCCCCCACAGGGGAAAAAGAATTGTTCGAGGGCCTTATCGATCAGTTTAAGATCAACCAGTCTGAGCTGACGGTCCACCTCAGCGAGAATCTTGCCCGCGCACTGGCGAAACGTGCCTCCCTGAAAAGCGGCCAGGTACTGGTGCGCGAGGAAATGCGTGCGCTGGTGGACAGTCTCTTTGTTTGTACCACACCAAATTACTCGCCCGATGGCAGGCCTACCTTCTTTATTTTTGATCTGACTAAAATTGAAAGTTATTTTAGCCGTCAATAGCGTTAGGACGTTTAGTACAAAGTCGTCAATTTCCAGTTTTAAATTCACTGTATGCTCAGACTCAGCCCGGTAGTACGAAATCTGATAATCATCAACGTCATCGTGTTTATTTTCCAGAAGATCATGCCGGTCCTGGGTAACCTGTTGCCCCTGTATAGTGTTCATCGTACCGATTTCTTCCAGCCCTACCAGTTGTTTACGTACATGTTCTGCCATGCAGACTTTTTTCATATTTTCTTTAACATGTTAATGCTCAGTTTTTTCGGTCCGATTTTGGAAGAATATTGGGGGCAGAAAAAATTTCTGTTGTTTTATATGATCGCCGGAATTGGAGCGGGAATTTTTAATATTTTAATGGATCTTTTTTTTGGGTTAGGGGCGTTTACTGTCATGCTGGGCGCTTCCGGAGCGGTGTACGGCGTTTTAACTGCATTTGGAATTATATTTCCCAACATGGAGTTAAGGTTGTTGTTTTTGCCTTTTTCCTTCAAGGCAAAATATATGGTTATGGTCTTAGGATCAATAGCGATATATTCAGGGTTCCGGTCAGACCCTTCCGACAATACGGCCCATTTGGCCCATTTGGGAGGTATCGTTGTGGCAATCATCCTCATCCAGTTTTGGAGAGCCCGGGGAACCTAACATTTTGATATTAGAGCAGGTACTGCATGTTTGACGAATTTAAAAATGCTTTTCAGCGTCCCAACAATGGTCATGTCCAGTTGATCATTATCAATGTGGCTGTTTTTCTGGTTTTGGTGCTGCTGTTTGTGATCTCACAGATCTCCCAGGTCCCTGAACTGTTCGACGTGATCCACCGGCAGATAGCTATTCCGGCGCCGATCATGACGTTTCTTCAAAAACCCTGGACGATCATCACATATGCATTCGTACACGACTGGACCGGCATATTCCATATCCTGTTCAACATGCTGGTGTTTTATTGGTTCGGGAAGCTTTTCGTTGAATACCTTGGCAGTGACAAACTCATAGCCGTCTATTTTTTGGGAGCATTGGCAGGAGCCTTCGCTTACCTGCTCGTCTATAACCTCGTACCGTTCTATCAGGCACGGATCCCGAGCGGAGGAATGGTCGGCGCATCGGCAGCCGTTTATGCTGTTGTAGTTGCATCTGCCACATTGCTTCCGGATTATACATTTTTCCTCCTCTTCCTTGGCCCCGTTCGTATTAAATATATCGCGGCATTTTACATTGTCGTTTCTTTCCTGGGCTCCGTCGGACCAAACGAAGGAGGTAATGTTGCTCACCTCGGCGGCGCACTCATCGGCTTTGTCTACATCAGACAGTTACAGGCCGGCGTCAACTGGGGAAACTGGATCATCGCCACGATCGATTGGTTCAAGGGGCTTTTTGCCCCGAAACCAAATGTTAAAGTGACCTATCGAAAAGAGTCGACCACAAAAAAAGCGCCCCGTCCGTCCAAGACCTCATCCATTTCCCAGGACGAGATCGACACAATTCTCGACAAGATTTCCGACGGCGGATATGAAAGCCTCACCAAAGAGGAGAAGGAGAAACTGTTTAACGCCAGTAAAAAATAGCGTTCGCGTTGCCTGATCCCGATCTCCTTTTCAGGGATGCATACGCCTGAAAAAAGACTTTAAAGAATTCAGGATCACATATTCATCCGTTGAATAAAGTACGTCGCTGCTCTGCTGATTGAATTTCGCCAGGGTGTTATAGTAATCCACTTCCGACAGGCCATGGGCATCCATAATATCCTCCCGTACCTCCTGATCATTGATGACCTGGATGTAGGTCCTGATCCGGTCATTTTCGTTGATCAGCTTCACCACTTTTCTTTTTTCACGCTGACCACGGGAGAAATATTCCCAGGGGGAAGAAAACCCGTCGGCTACCGACATCTTCCGGGGTACCGTCCGGGGGGTTCTGACGATGTCGCTTTCCGAAAGCCGTGTTCCCCGGATGGTAATCTCTTTTAGCATCCGGATACGTTCGCCCAGGCGGATCAGGATATCTTCTTCCTCAAACAACAGGGGAAGTTCAAGGGAATTATACCCGATTAAAGAAAGCACCAGCGTGTCGGTCGGTTTGGTGGCGATGTTGAAAACACCACTTGAATTGGTTACTGCACCACGGTCGGTGTTCTTGATGCGGACATGGACGCCGGGAAGGGCTTTCAGCGTGACGGAGTCCATAACGATCCCACGGGTCACCTGCTGGGCGGAGCCTGAAAAAGTAATGATCAGGAATAGAGCGGCAAAGCAAAGTGATTTAATCCAACAATTCATGTAGCCCTGTGGTCGTCTTTTTGAGATAGGATGAACGAAAGTGGAATTAAGTTTTATTGGCTAGTTGTCCACAGGCGGCATCGATATCTTTACCGCGGCTTTTACGGATACGGGTAGTGATGCCGTTTTTTTCGAGGATGTCCATATACATGTCCAGCGCCGCATCCGAAGCCTGCTGAAATTCTCCGTCATCGATGGGATTGTATTCGATCAGATTGACTTTCGACGGAATAAGTTTGCAGAACTTCAGTAGCGCCCGGGCGTGTTCTTCCGTATCGTTAATACCCTTCCAGACGACGTATTCGTAGGTTACTTTCTTTTTTGTTTTTTGATACCAGTATTTCAACGCTTCACCCAGTTCCTGCAGGGGATTTGTGTCGTTGATAGGCATAATCGATGAACGCGTCTTGTCCAGCGCGGCGTGAAGGGAGACGGCAAGGTTGAATTTTACTTCATCGTCGGCCATTTTCACGATCATTTTGGCAATTCCAACGGTTGAAAGTGTAATACGTTTGGATGCCATATTGAGCCCTTTCTGTGACGTGATTTTGTCAATGGCTGAAACCACGTTGGCATAATTCAGCAACGGCTCGCCCATACCCATAAACACGATGTTTGTGAGTGGACGGCCATAAAAAAGTTCGGCTTGCTCCTTGATGGCGACAACCTGATCGTAGATTTCATCCGGCGTCAGGTTCCGTTGGCGTTTTAGCCGCGCTGTTGCGCAGAATTTACAGGCAAGACTGCATCCAACCTGGGAAGAAACACAGGCTGTGATACGTTTTTCCGCCGGGATCAGAACCGATTCAACGACCATTCCATCGAACAACGTAACGGCATTTTTGATCGTACCGTCGGCACTTCGCTGCATATGGTCCACCTTGATGTGGTTGAGGGTGAAGTTTTCTCTCAACATCTCCCGCAATCCGATGGAAAGATTGGTCATCTGGTCAAAACTCTTCGCCGACTTATTCCAAAGCCACTCATACACCTGCTGGGCCCGGAACGCTTTCTCTCCCTGCTCGGCAAAAAATGCTTTCAGCTCCTCTAACTTCAGTTTGCGTATGTCGCGTTTGGACGAGGTGTCTACCATAGTGCAAAGGTAGTGGATTATGAGAAAATGCGAAGGGTACCTGTGGTCAGCCCTTCCCAGCCGGAAAACGGGATAAAGTGGTTAAAGGAGACTAAGGGGGTTGGTTTATTTCACGCGAACAAAAATTTTCGTCTCGCAAACCCGTGAACTGTTTGAAATAATGAGGGAGTCAGACTCGAGTTTTTCCACCACAAACCCCTCGATGATGGTCCGCGATTTTTTGTCCAGGAAATAGAGGCCATCGCCGTCATAACGGTATAAAAATGACTTTGAGTTATACGACTTCTTTTTGCTGATGATTTTAGTGCTTTCCTGGCCAGTGTGGTTTTCCTTAAACTCCAATATCTGGGGAGTTGCTCCCGACATACCCTTCATATCTTCAATGAGCTCCTGAATTTCAGGGTCTTCTTCGCCCAGTTCATCCTCTACACAGTTGCTTTGTTTAACCAGCTGCCATCGGCCCACAATGGATTGAGAACTGCACAGGGAAGAAGCGCATACCATAAAGAGTATCGTCATGAGCATTTTCATAGCCTATTGGGTTTATAACAAATTTACTCAAAATTCAGGCCGGTGTAACGGCAGTTGAGTAATCGAATCCGGGTGCTTTCTGAAAACCGACAGGTAAATTCCGGACGCAATAACTTCTTTTTGAAAACTCACTTTATTAGTCGAAATTTTCGCCCTTCAAAACTTCTGCATGGAGAAAAGTAATGCTATTGTAATCACAGGCGGATACCTGGATAGTAACAATGCCAAAACGGCTCACGGTCTTATCCGTGGCACGGACCGGTTCAATATTGTAGCCTTTATCGACCAGAACAGCGCCGGCAAGGACGCCGGAGAGGTGCTGGACGGAAAAAACAGGAACATCCCGGTTTACGCGACGATCCAGGACTTCCTGCAATCCGGAAAAAAGGCAACCTATTGCGTGATCGGGGTGGCTACAAAAGGTGGTGTGATACCGGATTCCTTACGTTTGATCCTGAAACAGGCGCTGGAACACAACTTTAACCTTGTCAACGGACTTCATGAATACATCTCGGATATTCCGGACCTGGCCGACCTGGCCAAACAAAAAGGTCTGGAGATCATCGACGTGAGGAAACCAAAAAAGGTGAAGGACCTCCATTTCTGGTCGGGTAAAATTAAGGAAGTAAAATGCCCGAAAATTGCGGTATTGGGAACGGATTGCGCCCTTGGTAAAAGAACAACAACACGATTTCTAGTCGAGGCCATGCGAAAGGCCGGGTTTAAGGCGGAAATGATCTACACAGGTCAAACCGGCTGGATGCAGGGAGCGAAGTATGGATTTGTGTTCGACTCCACCCTGAATGATTTTATCTCCGGCGAAATGGAACATGCTGTCGTTACATGCTACAGGGAAGCCAGGCCCGACATTATATTTATAGAAGGACAGTCCGCGCTGAGAAATCCGAGCGGCCCGGCCGGAGCGGAGTGGATTGTTTCGGCGGACGCCGATGCCGTTGTTTTGCAGCATCATCCCCTTCGCAAACAGTATAAGGATATGGAATACTACCCCGCGTTCCTTCCGGAACTGAAGGATGAAATCACTATGATAAAAATGTACGGTGCACCTACCGTTGCAATTACCATCAATTCCGCGAATATGGAGGAAAAAGAAGCCAGAAACGCCGTGAAAAAATATCATGACGAACTGGGTATCCCGGTTATCCTTCCGCTAGAGGATGGAGTGGATAGTCTTGTTCCCGTTTTCGAGGCGATGATTAAAAAGAGTTTAGCCGGGGTTTGAGATTCAACAATTGAACAACTATACGAATGAAAATCAAAGATATTAAAGTCTGGAGCGTTGACCTTGGCAATACCAAGCCGTACACCATCGCGTTCAAGACAATCGACGAAGTAAGAAACGCTTTTGTTGAGATCACGCTGGACAACGGGATAACGGGTATAGGGTCCGGCAACCCGAGCGAATATGTGGTTGGCGAAACGCTCGACCAATGCCTCGATGCATTACAGAATATTGATTTCCTGATCGGTCGCGATATCCGGGAGTTTAATCAGCTCACGTACGATGTCTGGCTGAAGTTCCCGGAAAACCCGTCGGCGCGTGCCGCCCTCGACATCGCGTTGTACGATGCTTTTACCAAGTACCTCGATGTTCCCCTGGTTAAGTTCCTCGGTCAGAAGATCAAAAAACTTCCCACCTCCAATACCATCGGGATCAAGAACGTGGAGGAAACACTGAAGGAAGCGGCAGACTACATCAAACGCGGATTTAAGGTCATCAAGGTAAAGCTTGGAAAAGACCTCGATGAAGATGTGGAGCGTATCATGAAATTGCGGGAAAAATTCGGCAACTCGATCGTGATCCGTGTGGACGCGAACCAGGGATACAGCGTTGAACAAACCATACAGTTTTACGGACGGGTATATGATCTGGACGTTGAACTGATCGAACAACCGCTCCCGGCAAAAGCAATAGCTGAAATGAAAGGGCTGCCAAAGGAAGTCCGCCAGGTCCTGGCTGCCGACGAATCGCTGATCACTCCGGCCGATGCAATTGAGCTTCTTAAGCCGCCAAAGGCTGCAGCTATTTTTAATATTAAACTGATGAAGTGCGGCGGCATAAGCCAGGGGCTTAAAATCGCCGACATCGGTTTGCACGAAGGCATCGATCTTTTCTGGGGATGTAACGACGAGAGCATTGTAAGTATTACGGCCGCACTACACGCCGCATTTGCCTGCTCCAATACGAAGTATATCGATCTGGACGGAAGCCTCGACCTCGCGCGCGATGTCGTAAAAGGTGGATTTATTCTCAAGGACGGTTATATGTCCTGCTCCGATAAACCAGGTCTTGGAGTGGAAAGGATCTAAAAAAAACAGGGGTTGTTCGCCCCTGTTTTGTTGTGGTATTTTATTCCTTCCGCCCGTCAGGGGTTCTTGAAAAATCCTTTCGTAGATCTTTTTCCGACGGACCGAAGGAATATTTATCGACGATGGCTTTGTACTTTTTGGCATCCGATGCCTTGATCGCTTTATCGTTGAAACTCATGTTGCCATCGTTGATCTGCAGCTTGTTGATTTTTTCGCCCTCTTTTAAATAGCCATCCTTTACAAGTTCTGTGGTCAGTTCCTTAAATAGCGCCCGCTGCGTTTTTTCAAGCGCCTGCATTTGATCCTCCAGCGCTTTCATATTTTTCTCTAACTCCTCGCGATGCACCGCTGCTTCTTTCTCCCAGTCTTTCACCCTTTCTGCCGCTTCCCGCGCGTGCATTTCAGCCTGGAGTTGGTCATTTCTGTTTTCCTGCAAGAGAGCCAGCTGTTCTTCCCGCCGCGCCAGGTCTTCGAACGTTGAACTCCACTCGTGGTCAAACTGATGATTAAATTTGAACTCCATATCGTCCATCATACGCTTTAACTCTTCTTCGTGTGTTTCGTAGAAGTCGCTGAATTTTTCCCGGAAGCTCTCCTCGAACGCACGGCTGAATTCGTGCCAGTCGCCCCCGAATGCGGCGCCTGGTGGCGAAAGTGTATCCAGTCTGAATGAAAAGTCAAATGGAGGGATGGGTGGAATTGCGAGATCGGGACCGGTGCCCGGAACTGCCGGTATTGCCATCCCCGGTTCAAAATACCGATCGATGGAAAGCATTTCCCTCAGGTCCTCGTCACCTTCAAATGTTTCCACGACCTCATCAGAAGGATTGCCGTTTTCGTCTATGGTGGTTACTTTTTTCTTCTGATAGCGGGCTTTTTTCTCTCTGATCGTGGTGTCCGCAGGTGTGGTTTCCTTCTTCAGCACGGTGTCAAATTCTTCTTCCGATCTGCCGGACTGAATCGTAAGCCACGACGCGCAGACCAGACCTGCTACGAGCAAAACAAGAGGAACAATACGTTCCCTGGCGGAATAATTTCTGACAGATTTTTCCATAATACGTTTGATTCGGTTCAACAATTGATTTTTATCCTCTGCAAGGGAAAGAGCAAGCCCCGAATTGGAAAGCCGGGCTTCCTCTAGTGTGGCAAGAGCGTGAACATATGCAATAGGGTTGCCGTGGAATGCGACTACGGCGTCATCGCAGCAATGCTCGCGCTCGCGCCTCATGATGGCGGATACCATCCAGACGAAAGGATTGAAAAAGAACAGAGACTCCAGCACAGCCTGGATCATATTCACGATGTAGTCACCTCTCCTGATGTGGATAAGTTCGTGTATAAAGATGCTTTCAAGCTGCCGGGTGGAAAGTCCGGCACACATCCCTACCGGTATAAGCACGATCGGCTTTACGTACCCCATTACGATAGGTGCGTGAATCCGTGCAGACTCTGCCAGCGTCACCCATTTGTCAATACCAATGTTTTTTGCAAGCTCCCGTAACTGATCACTCCATGTATTGTTTATTTCGATCGCCGTAGATCTTACTCTTCTCAGGTACCACCAGCCGGTGACCTGGCGCAGCGAAGAAAGGAGCGCTCCAATCGACCATAGGATTACGATGAGGGTCATGTTGGATTGAACTGACTCCTTCATCCTGGCGAACAATCCGGAAACCGGTTCGTACCCAAAACCAGATGCGCTTGCCGGTACATAGTGTGCTACAGCTAAACCGGTTTCGCGCACAGCTGAAAAGCCGCTGTTAATGTCATAAATGAATGTCCCGGCTGCCAGCAGGAACATCACCAGTAGCCCGACGGTGGCAATGGAATATCGCACATTTGAAAAAGTTGACGGGATACATCTGAGCAGTAAAATAACGACGACCAGGCACAACAACGATTGCCACAGGGAATGAAGCAATGTCCATCCCAGCGACGGTATTACGGATGTTGATAAAAAATCAGTGAAATGTGTCATCACTCACCTCCTTCCAGTTTTTCCAGGTACTTTCTTATCTCCTGCAATTCTTCCTTCGAGGACTTGTTATTCCCCAGTGCGCTCATCACCAGCTGTGAAGCCGATCCCTGAAAAACAGTGTGTATCATCTTGTCCAGGAGCTGTTGACGGGTGTTTTCAAGAGACGGAACTGCCTTGTAGAGATGCAGCTTGCCGCTCTTTTGGCGGGTTACGAGCCCCTTTTCATGCATTATTTGCATGAGTTTCAGGATCGTTGTATAGCCGTTTTCCTCATCGCCACCCAAGGCTTCGTGTACCTCCTTCACCGATACGGCCTCTTTCCCCCAGATGATTTGAAGGATTTCCAGCTCTTTTTCTGTGGTTTTAATCGATTTTGCCATGACATACGAATTGTTTCGTAATACAATTGTAAAAATCTGGAGTGTAACCTCCAAGAAATATTACGAATATTTTCGTATTTGGGTTTAAGGAAGTTTCGGACCTTGATCAAAAGCTCAGGTAATAGCCGTTTCCGGAAAGAAACAAACTCACGTTATCCCCTAAAAATCCTTTTTGTGGCGGTTCTAGAATTACCGGTTCCGGTCGTCTTCACCTGAATAAAAAATCAGGGACTCAAATACCCACTTCAATTTGAAAACGAAGTTGCCAGTTGTTTCGATCTGGACTGATCTCACTCAACCAGGTATTGTGCTCGTACGTCAGGTCGCTTTGTATTTTTAGCCGGTGACCCCGTATGTACTTCGTCACACCCATCGTATACTGTTCTGTCATTTCCTCCAGTTCCTGGATTTCAAGGTCGGGCCGTATTTGAGAATACCTTCCCGCTACTTCAAAATCATTTCTGAACAGGTAACTGCTTTGAATGTTCAGTCCGTGACCTGCGAAGACATACCGTTTGTCGCCGTCATCGTTAATGGTGACCGGGTCTGTTGCTTCGCGGTCGAGGTATTCGGCCGCACAGGACCACCCGCTGTATTTGACCAGGAAGTCTATCATGGCAGTTCCGATGTCCCTTGAGTCATAAAGAAACCGACCGAGTTGGCCGCCTGTGCGGATAGCATTCTGGTTGTTCGAATAGGTTAATCCGACGGACAATTTTGGTTTCGGCTCCCGTGCCAGGTCACCCTCGAAGTAGTCGCCGCCGTTTGTAAATTTTCCCATGGGCAACAGCTCGATTCGGCCGGTATACGCCAGGCCGCGGTCCGATGAGGTGATGTTACGGCCTTCGCCTGAAGAGATTGCGGCACGGATCACATAGGCGAATCCTTTGAGGGTATTGTTATAGTAAAGTTGAAGGCCAAAGTCGCGGTCAATATTAAATGTTGAATTCACAATGGAGCGATCGGCGAACTGTAAATCGCCCGATGAATTCACCCGCTGGCGGTTTCCGGGCAGTTTGGTTTGGCCCAATCCCACTGAAAAATGTTCATCCACAGCATACAATACCATGGCGTCGCGGATAATGTTGGGAAAGCCCGTGTCGTCAAAATCCATATCGGCCCTTGTGAAGGCCAGTTGAATGACGTAGTTAAGTTTGGGTGTATATATAAATCCATCAAACCGTAACCGAAGGCGCCTTACACGCGCCTCAACCTGGTCTATAGTCAGATCGTCTTCCGATGCTGAAGTAAGGGCCAGCCTGTTCTGCATTCTGAAACGGATATTCAGCATGAACAAACTGTCGGGAGAAGTGATCCCCAGGCCTTTTCCGTAGGAAAAGTAAGGAGTGGGTGAAATTTGATTTTGCGCGACTCCGGCTAAAGAGCAGGAGAGCAACAGAGCCAGGACGATCAGGCGGGGGTTGCGACCAAAAGACATCATAACGATAGATACAGGTGTGTTCTTTTAAGCAAAGTATTTCCTGTGCAAAAGAACAAGGTTTCACCCGGGGAAACAAAAAAAGCCCCGGGAACCACCCCGGGGCTTCAAACCAAACCCCTCAACCAACACATCCCTTCCATCTTGAGAAGGGAATCACCAATCCTTAAACCAATTATTAAACAACTTCCGCTTCTTCAAGGTTCTCGAAAACGAAGTCTATTTCATTTTTCAGGTCAACAAAGATCACAGAATCTTTATGGATCGTTCCAGCCAGTATTTGTTTAGACAATTCGTTGAGAATTTCCCGCTGCATGACCCGTTTTAATGGTCTGGCGCCAAACTGCGGATCAAAACCTAATTTGGATAAACGGTCGCGTGCAGCATCGGAGATCTCAATCTTCACACCAGCCTCTTCAAGCCGCTTGCGGACTAAATTCACCTGGATGTCAACGACCTTGCGAATATCCTTCTGACTCAATGGTCTGAACATGATGATCTCGTCGATCCTGTTCACAAACTCCGGACGGACCGTCTTGCGTAATAACGCCAGCACTTCATCCTTCGTATTTTCCAGGACCTCGAAATAATTCTGATCCGTAATTTTTTCAAAATTTTCCTGGATCAGATGGGAACCAATATTCGTCGTCATGATAATGATCGTGTTTTTGAAGTTTGCCACACGACCTTTATTATCCGTCAGCCTTCCGTCATCGAGAACCTGCAGGAGAATATTAAATACATCCGGGTGCGCCTTTTCGATCTCATCCAGCAGGATGACAGAATACGGTTTACGCCTGACGGCCTCCGTCAGTTGCCCGCCTTCATCATATCCTACATAACCCGGAGGCGCGCCGATGAGACGGCTCACACTGTGCCGCTCCTGGTATTCACTCATATCGATACGCACCATCGCTGCATCATCATTGAACAGGTAGTCCGCGAGTGCCTTGGACAGTTCAGTCTTTCCTACTCCCGTTGTTCCCATGAATATAAACGAGCCAATAGGGCGTTTCGGATCCTGAAGCCCGGCTCTGCTTCTGCGAACGGCATCGCTCAGCGCGCGTATCGCTTCTTCCTGACCGGCGACCCGCTTGCTCAGCTCTACTTCCAGATGCAGGAGTTTTTCCCGTTCGCTCTGCAGCATCCGGGATACGGGAATCCCCGTCCACTTAGCCACTACTTCAGCGATATCTTCACTATCCACCTCCTCTTTCAGCAAGGTCTTTTCACCCTGCATTTCTTTCATTTTATTTTTGAAAGAATCGAGCCGCTTTTCAGCTTCCGTGATCTTTCCGTAACGAATCTCGGCAACCTTGCCGTAATCCCCGGCTTTTTCGGCCTGTTCCGCTTCGAATTTCAGCTTGTCGATGTTTTCTTTTTCCTTCTGAATACCATGAACCACTGATTTTTCACTCTCCCATTTCGCTTTCAGTGAATTGCGGGATTCAGATAACTCGGCGATCTCTTTGCTTAACGTGCTTTCTTTTTCCTTGTCCTTTTCCCTGCGGATAGCTTCCCTTTCGATCTCCAGTTGCATGATCTTCCGGTTGAGCTCATCCAGTTCTTCAGGAAGTGAATCCATCTCCAGGCGGAGTTTCGATGCGGCTTCATCCATCAGGTCAATCGCCTTATCCGGTAAAAACCGGTCACTGATGTAGCGACTCGACAGTTCAACAGCTGCGATTACAGCATCATCTTTTATGCGAACGCCATGGTGCAGCTCATACTTTTCTTTTATTCCCCTTAAGATGGATACAGAATCCTCTATGGTAGGTTCGTCGACCATGACCGACTGAAAACGGCGTTCCAGGGCCTTATCCTTTTCGATGTATTTCTGGTATTCTTTCAGCGTGGTGGCACCGATCGCATGGAGCTCGCCGCGGGCAAGAGCAGGTTTGAGCAAATTGGCAGCATCCATGGCGCCTTCTCCGCCTCCTCCCGCACCGATCAGGGTATGGATCTCATCAATAAAAAGAATGATCTGTCCGTTTGAATCCGTGACTTCCTTGATAACCGATTTCAGTCGTTCCTCAAATTCACCTTTGTACTTCGCTCCGGCGACGAGAAGACCCATATCGAGGGAGATCAGTACTTTGGTTTTAAGGTTTTCCGGCACATCGCCATCAACAATCCGTTGGGCCATTCCCTCGACGATAGCGGTTTTACCAACACCGGGTTCCCCTAACAGGATCGGGTTGTTTTTTGTCCTTCTGGAAAGGATCTGCAAGACCCTTCTGATTTCTTCATCCCGGCCGATAACCGGATCGATCTTGCCTTGCTTCGCCAGATCGTTCAGATTTTTGGAATAACGCTCCAGCGACTTATACTTCGATTCCGCATTTTGATCCTTGACCGTAGAACCGCCACGAAGCTCTTTGATCGCTTTTATCAGGGCGGATCGTTCAACGCCAGCGTCCTTCAACAGTGAGGCAACCTTGTCTTTTGAGGCAAGTATGGCCAGTAAAAGGTGTTCTATCGCGATAAATTCATCTTTGAATTCACGGAGTTCTTTTTCAGCGTGCTGAAGTATTGTATTGCTGGCAGTGGATAAATAAGGTTGTTGTCCGGAAACGCGGGGATAGGAATTCAGGGTTTCCTGAAGTTTTGTATCCAGAATCGTTTCGTTGACATTGAGTTTTTTGAAAAGGTAGTTGGATACATTTTCATCTGTTTCCAGAATGGCTTTGAGTATGTGCCCGGGCTCAATAGCCTGTTGTTGTTGGCTCGTGGCAATCTCTGCAGACTTTTGCAAAGCTTCCTGGCTCTTGATGGTAAATTTCTCGAAGTTCATATATAAAGATCCTCCCAGCCCGTTGATCAAAACATAATCCATTAATAACGGCGCCCGTATTTCAGAAATTTTGACATTTAATCGATAGATTTATTTTTGTTAAACCGGCCATTCTGACCAAAACAATGCCAAAACGTACTGTTGAATTGAAGGATCAGTTTCCAGCCGCCTGCATCGTGGAGGTGGCGTGGGAGGTGTGTAACCAGGTAGGGGGAATTTATACGGTCATACGGTCGAAAGTACCCGCTATGGTCAAGCATGCCAACGGGCCGTATTGTATGATCGGTCCTTATCTTCACCGGAATATTCATGCGGAGCTCGAGCCGTTGGACGATTCGCAGGACGTTTTTGGACTGGCGTCCGCGATCCTCCGGAAAAAGGGGTACGATGTTCATTACGCCGAATGGTTGATTCCAGGAAAACCGCGGGTTGTATTGTTGAACCCGAATGCTGTTCAGGATAAATCACTGAACGTTGTAAAATACCTGCTCTGGAAAAACCACGGGATCAGCGCGCCCTCCGACAATAATCTGATCAACCAGGTGATATCCTTTGGTTACCTGACAAAACTTTTTTTCGACGAGCTGATCAAGCTTACGGATAAAAACCAACCTGTTATCGCGCATTTTCACGAATGGATGGCAGGCCTTCCCATCCTGGATATCAAGCGGGAGAATATGCCTGTGAGAACCGTATTCACAACACATGCCACACAACTGGGAAGACACCTCGCCATTAATTCGCCCCTGTTCTATGCGCATCTCCCCTTCTTCAAGTGGGAAGAAGAGGCAAAAAAATTCGGTGTAGATACCGAAGCCAGAATTGAATTCGGGTGCGCCCAGAAAACGGATGTCCTCACTACCGTGAGCGAAGTAACGGCACGGGAATGCAAGCACCTGTTGAAAAGAAAACCCGACGTGGTTTTACCCAACGGACTGAATATCGAACGTTTTGAAGCGCTGCATGAATTCCAGAATCAGCACGTGATGTACAAGGAGGAAATCCATCGGTTCGTGATGGCCCATTTCTTCCAGTCGTACGCATTTGATCTTGACAAGACTCTATATTTTTTTACATCAGGAAGATATGAATTCCGGAATAAAGGATTCGATGTGACGATCGAAGCCCTTCACCGGCTAAATCAAAGGCTGAAGAAGGAAAAATCCGATCTCACCGTTGTGATGTTCTTTGTGACACGGCGCGATTTTTACAACATCCATCCGGAGGTGCTGCAGTCGAAAGCCATGCTACAGGAAATATTTCAGACCACCGAGGCGATTCAGAAGCAGGTCGGGAAGAGATTGTTTTATGAAAGTACTTCCAGCGACGACAATCACCTGCCTGACCTGAATAACTTTGTCGATGAATATTGGAAATTACGCTATCGGCGAACATTGCAGGCGTGGAAAACAAAGAAAAATCCACCCATAATCACGCACCGTCTGATAAGTGAAGAAAGTGACGAGATATTGAAGACCCTGCAGGCAAAAAAGCTGCTGAACAATTCGGATGACCCGGTAAAAATGGTCTACCACCCCGATTTTATTACGACCAGTAGCCCGCTCTTTGGTATGGACTACAGCCAATTTGTTCGGGGTTGTCACCTTGGAATATTTCCCAGTTATTACGAGCCGTGGGGCTACACACCACTGGAATGTATGGCCAGCGGTATTCCCTCGGTCACGAGTGACCTCTCCGGTTTTGGCGACTACATCCTCCGTCATATCAGGGAACATGAAAAGTATGGACTATTCGTGATTGAACGGGGCAAGCGGACGTTCGACTGGTCTGCAACGCAATTGTCGGAGATCATGTACCGATTCCTTTTGCAATCCATGAGGCAGCGTATCATGCAGCGGAACAACGTGGAAAACAACTCCGGTATCTTCGACTGGTCAAATCTTATCAAGCATTACACGGAAGCCTACGAGTTAGCCTCGAAGAATTAACGGGGCTGCGCGAAAAGTATCTATATTTAGCGGAATATGAACGTAATTTTTATAAACCCACAATAACATGAACACTTCAAGAAGAGATTTTATAAAAAAAGGCGCCTTGTCTTTTCTGGGAACCAGTGTCCTTTTTAATTCCGTTCTGGCATCGGCGAAAACACAGGAACTAATGGGACTTCAACTGTATTCCGTACGGGATGAAATGAAAAAGGACCCGCTTGGAACGCTGAAACAATTGGCCGCGATGGGCTACAAAAACGTAGAGCACGCAAACTATGTAGAGCGCAAATTCTACGGCTATTCGGCTAAGGAATTTAAAAAAATCCTGGACGACCTTGGATTGAAGATGCCAAGCGGTCACACCGTAATGGGTAAGCCTCATTACAATGCGGGTAAGAAGGAGTTCACCGACGTATGGAAATATACCATTGAAGATGCCGCCGTTGCGGGACAGGAATTTGTGATCAGCCCGTGGCTGGATGAGTCCCTTCGAAAAACGGCCGACGACCTGAAAGCGTATATGGAGGTTTTTAATAAATCGGGTGCTTTGTGCAAAAAGTCCGGAATGAGATTCGGTTATCATAACCATGATTTTGAATTCAGCGTCAAGCTTGACGGTAAGCCGGTTTACGATATCATGATGGAACATACCGATCCCGAGTTAGTCGTACAGCAACTGGATATCGGCAACCTTTACAACGGAGGTGTCAAGGCTATTGATATTGTTCGTCAATATCCGGGAAGATTTTTGTCCATGCACGTCAAGGACGAAATCAAGAGCAGCGGGGGAGACGGCAATCATGAATATGAGAGCACGGTCCTTGGCGCCGGTATCGTGAATGTCAAAGAAGTAATTGACCTCGGCAGAAAATACGGGGGGACCAAATATTTTATCATCGAACAAGAGTCCTATCAGGGCAAAACACCTATTGCCTGCATGAAGGAGGATTACGTAGTCATGAAAAAATGGGGATATTAGTGATTGCTGTTATTCTGTATATGAAAATTTACACCAACACCTGAAAAATAAATTTATGAAAAAACTGGGAACTTGTCTTTTAATTGCAACCACATTAGTATTCATGACCACCCTATCAACACAAGCTCAAAAGAAAGGCGGCAAAGCTTTGCGCCATGTCGTACTCTTTAAATTTACAGACAGCTCCAAACCGGAGGACGTCAGGAAAGTTGAGGAGGCTTTTGCCGCATTGGCCGGTAAGATCAAACTTATTAAGGATTTTGAATGGGGAACCAACTCAAGCCCCGAGAATTTAAATCAGGGGTTGACTCATTGCTTTTTAGTCACCTTCTCCAGCGACAAAGACCGCGACGAATACCTTATACATCCTGAACATAAGGCGTTCGTGGAAGTTCTAAAGCCTTATCTTGATAAAGTAACGGTCCTTGATTATTGGACAAAGTAGAATACCACCCGATCGCAGGGACGGAAATTTTCCGTCCCTATGCGTTCAGGGTAGATCTTATGATAGCATCGATATCCGCAGCGCGGTTGATGATCATCAGGTGACCTCCTCCTTCAATCTTGAAATCAGCTGTGCGATACGGGATCATCCGGTCGCGGCTGCCGTGAATGTGAACGATGTTCGCAAGCTCCACCTGATTTTCCCAATTGACGATTTTATCGATAGCCCACTTCAGAAATTTTTCGTTCGTATCCTCCAGAATAGACCTGACCAGTTTTTTTTCGGTTTTAGACCGAACGCCGAAGAACCAGAAAAGAATCTCATTCGGCTTCTTTAAAAAACCCGGCGGGATCAGCTTATGAAACCTCAGTGTACGGGCCAGATAACCGAATGGGGGCAGACCACCTCTGGATCTTGCCGAAGAGATGATAATAATTTTTTCCGTCTTTATTTGTTTTCCGATCTCGACGGCAATCATCCCTCCAAATGAAATACCGATGAGGATTGGATTGGGCGCCACAATTTGCACAGACAATCGTTGCGCATAAGATTCAATGGATTCCCGTTCGACAGGATCTATCCATCGAATCGGATGGGTGTTGAAGCCACTGAGATCCAGGTAACTGAAAACTCTTTCATCCGCTCCAAGTCCGCTGATCAGATACAGATCCCTCATGACGTCCGGATTCAATCCATGCAGAGCCGTGTGATCGGCCCTGCATGGAAAAAAAATTTAATGACCGATGCCGGGTATGGTACCGGGTTTTGACTGCTCGTTGCCAAACGACGGTGCCTTTCGGACGGTCGGATATACTTCGTCAAGTGTATTGGCGTCGTATAAACGTCCGTTTCGCATGACTTTATTGATCGTATTGGAGTTGCGCAGGTTTTCCAGCGGATTTTTATCAAGGATGATCAAGTCAGCAAGCTTCCCTGATTCGATGCTCCCCACGTCGCCATCCAACCCTAGCGCCGTTGCACCCTGGATAGTGGCAACTTTAAGTGCATCGTGTGGTGTCATTCCTCCGGAAGCGATGCTCCATAATTCCCAATGATAACCGAGCCCCTGCAACTGGCCGTGTGAACCGATCCCGGCTTTACCTCCCGCCTTCACCAGGTCATTTACAAACATGGCGTGGTCCTGGAACACGTGCTCTTCGTTCATGAACCAGCCTGACCTTCTTCTAGACTTTTGATCCAGTTCGGACTTCGGGGTGAAATAATTGAGCTTTGGATCGCCATTCACTTTTTCAGTGGCATAGTAGAAGTTTTCCGCCCAGGGCCCGCCATAAGCAACCAGCAGGGTAGGCGTATAGGTCATTTTGGATTGCGCTACCGCCGCGGTAAAATCCTTATACAACGGATAAATTGGAAAAGCATGTTCATGTCCCGAGTAACCGTCAATCAGGTTTGTCAGGTTAAGCTTAAAATCAAGTCCGCCCTCGGTTGTGGGCATAAGCCCTTGTTCTTTACACGCCTGAATGATCCATTGCCGATGCTGGCGATTACCCGTGAGATACATCTTAATGGTCTTCGTATTGTAATACTCCGAGTATTGCTTCAGAATATCCTTTGCCTGATCGAAGTCTTTCAGGTTATATACCCAGTACCCTACACCCGGACCGGTACTGTATACCCGCGGACCGATTACCTGCCCGGCCTCAACGAGGTCGCTATAGGTAAGGACATCCGTTGTTGCAGTCTGAGGATCGCGCGTCGTCGTTACTCCGTACGCGAGATTGGCCGCATACATCCATACCTGATTTTTGTGAATACCCCATGCAGGCCACATGTGAGCGTGCGTATCGACAAAACCCGGAATGATCGTTTTACCCTGCATGTCCATTTTTTGCACAGATCCATCAACCTGAATGGTTCCCGCCGCGCCAACCTGTTTGATCCGCGCATTTTCGATCAGCAGGTCGCCCGCTTCAATTACCTCATTTCCTTTCATGGTAATGATCCGCGCATTTTGAAGGAGTAATTTTCCGGCTGGTATGTCCTTTTCCACGATCACTTTAATACGAATTTCCTCCGGTTTATAGCCATCATCTTTTTTCTCATCCTTCTTCTCCTGTTTTTTCTCGTCATCCGACTTGGTTTCTTTCTTTTCCTTTTCCTCCTTCGCTTTTTCTTCAGCTGCTTTCTTCCGTTTCAGTTCAAGTTCACGGGCTTTTCCTTCTTCCAGATTATAAGTAAAGAACGCATTACCCAGGGAGAAATGAACAAGCCTGGCATCGCTGCTCCAGCTGGGGAACTCTCCGCCAAGCCGGGTCAGTTTTGTGGCGGGAAACTGAGCTTTTTCCACATCGGCAACAGAGATCTTCGGAACCTCACCTCCTGTCTTCGGAATTGTGACTACATAGATCTCGTTGTTGATCTGTGCAAAAGCCTTGTCGCCGACAGGCGCCATCTTGATCACATCGGCATTCGATGGCTCCCGCTGCGGCTCGGTAGCGGATTCAACCATCAGGCAATTCTGCTCACCGTACACTGACCCATACGTTGTGATTCCCGTGATCTTCGCGTGAAGTTTTTCATCTGAACCATCCCACCGGACGGAAAGCAGACCTTTTTTCGAACTGTATAAATAGATCCTGTCTTCAGATTTTACGAAATGAGGATTACCACGGCCCCTTGCCCGGTCTATGATCGTCACAGGTCCGCCGTCGCCGCTGATCCATGCAAGCTCCTCCTGGCTGGCAAAAGTTACCGGATCCGGATCCTCTTTAAAATTATACGACGCTCCTTTAAGGAAAACGATTTTATTTCCCTGGTACGCCCATGCGGGGTCTGAATACAACGCGGCCCCTGTTGTGAGCCGCTGGGGTTTTGGCGCTTTAAGTTTAAAATTGATCTTGTATAAATGGCCGCCGTTGCTTTCCCAAGTGGCCCAAACCAGCTGTGATCCATCCGGACTCCACGCCGGCTGTGCTTCCGTAAAATTGAAATTGCTTACCCTTTTTGGAGTGCCTGCGGGTAAACTCATTGTATAAAGCCTGTTCAACGCCGTAAAGGCAATTTGTTTTCCATCCGGTGAAACAACAGGGTTACGGATCTGCGTTACGATCATATCCTTGTCGTCTTTAATCGGAAACTTGAAATCCACAAGCGGACCTAGCAACAACTCTGTCTCCATTTCAAAAGGAATGTTGATCGCATTTCCTCCCGCAACCGGGATGCGATAGAATTTTCCCCCATACGATGCGATCAGTTCCTTGCTGTCCGGAGTAAACGACATGGCAGGTAATACGCCCAGCGGGGCAATGGACTCCTGCTCATCCCGTTGAACGGGATAGGCCAGCCAGTTCTCGTCGCCGGACTTCAAATCGCGGATGACCAGGCCTGTTTGATCGTTGTAACGGGACCCATACACTAAATAATTTCCGTTCGGAGAAAGAGTAGGAGTGAATGCCGACCCGTATCGGAATGTTTTAACTTCCACTTCGCCGTTATCGCGGTCGTAAACGGCCAGCTGATATTGCGGCAATTGCGCGTTGTAGTTCCAGGCGCTGGTACGCTGGGAGAACCAAATATAACGGTTGTCGGCGCCAAACGCCGGTTCCACGGTTTTGAGGTTGTCAGGTTTACTGATCAGCTGGGCGCCCGTTCCGCCGTCCTTGTGGAACATCCAGAGCTTCAGGTTCCGCATTCCCCGCGAACCCACGATATAATTTCCATCCGGGCTCCATTCCGCCGACTGGTAGTGGTCTGTGTTTCCTTTCGTAACCTGTAGGGAATCCGATTTGTCCAGCGAAAACCACCAGATGTTTTCTCCCCCGCTTCGGTCGGAGATAAAAAGCAACTTTGATCCGTCCGGACTGAATTTCGGATGAGAATCAAATGCAAGTCCCTTCGTAAACTGGACGGGCTTGCCACCTGCGACCGGCATGGTAAATATATCCCCGAGAAAATCGAATGCGATAGTCTTTCCGTCAGGACTTACGTCGAGTGACATCCAGGTACCTTCGTCTGTTTTGATCGGTATTTTGCGGTCAGCCTTTAAGGGAAGATTGAGTTTTTTTTCTTTCTCTTTTTTTGTGGAGTCGGCCTTGGGTATTTTTTTTTCATCCTGCGCGTTGGCGGCTGTGACCAGGAATACCAGAAGCGCGGCATAGTAAAACTTTTTCATATAGGTTTGTTAGCGAAGTGAAAATATAACGGATTTGTCAGGATTTACGAAAAAAATGAATAGGTTGTGACCGCAGGCATAATCTGCAGACGATCGCTTTGAGATTCTTTTTTCACATTGGTTACAATGGACACCATTATCGCGGCTGGCAACGACAACCAGCCGTTCTAAATGTACAGCAGGTTCTTGAAACAACCATCAGTCAGGTTTTGAAATCACCGGTTTCCATAATGGGATGTGGCCGCACCGACGCTATGGTCCACGCGAGTCAGTATTTTTTTCATATGGATGTTGATAAGGAATGGGATTTTGACTTGCTGTTCCGGCTGAACAAAAACCTGCCTGGCGATATTGCTATCTTTGAAATCCTGCCCGTGAAGGATAACCAGCACGCCCGGTTCGACGCCATAAAGCGAACGTACGACTATTTTATCCACACCTATAAAGACCCGTTTCTGAACCCCGTCAGTTCCCTTTACCTGGAGAGAAATCTCGACCTGGACAAAATGAAAGAAGCCGCCACGCTCCTTACCCGCTATGACGATTATCGGGCGTTTTGCAAAACACCGGCTGATTACGATCACACGATCTGCCGCGTAACATCCGCCGGATTGTTCTGCGATTCGAATGGCGACAGGCTCAGGTTTCAGATTTCAGCCAACCGTTTTTTGGGAAGAATGATAAGAATTATCGTAGGGAAACTCCTGGAAATCGGAAACGGCACATTAAGTGTTGATGAATTTGAGCATTACCTCATCTCGAAAGAGACACCGAAGACGATTGAGCCGGCCTATCCGCAGGGGCTTTACTTATCAAAGGTCGTTTATCCCTACCTGGATATTCCTCCTAGGACAGCGTTTTCGGCTATTCTTCAGAATGCCGCTGACCACTGGCATCCTGTTTAGTTCTGCTTTTATGTAACCTGTACCCTAGTCGGATTCCTACAATGGGTGATAAGGTTGTCCGGTCTTCCTCATTCGGGATGGAAAATATTTGAGCCCAGGTAATATTGTCGTTGTTGAATTCCGGAGCACCCGGCGAATCGGTATACGTGATAAAGCGTACGCCCCACCCGGAATTGATATCTATAAAAAAGTCGTGAAAGTATTTTATGAAGCCAACCTTGAATCCGAATCCTCCTTCGCGGTACATAACCGTATATGAGTATTGCCGCGTAAACATGTGATTACATTCGACATCAAAACACTCCTGTTGCGAGGTAAGCCTGTCAAAATTTACAGCATTCCGGTACAACTCCGCCGCTCCGTAATAAGCGAGTTTGGCTCGCCGGCTCGGCAATGTGTAATAATGAATTTCAAGCTTACCTTTCGCTCCGCGTTTATCCTGGTATTGGGTGTCGTCGTTTGCCGGATAGTTAAGGACAACACCGCCTTCCAGTTGAAGCGTAGTCCGGGTACTCACTCTGCCTTCGTAGGCCAGCTGAAGAGTTGGGTAGAATCCCGCGAGATGAAACGGACTTATTTTGAGCGCATGCCGGGGAACAAGTGCCCGGTATAGCAATGAATCCTGCGCCCGGAGATCGACAGAGATTAAAAACAATAGAACGACCAGATACTTCAGCATCAGACCTCGGGGCGAGTCACGGGAATCCTGCTGAGTATTTCCAGCTTACCGGTAACCGTATCGTAGCGATACTGAAACACACCGTCCTCGCCGGTCACGTAGAGTATTCCGTCACGGGCAATCACATCATAGGCGTATACATTGTCCAGCTGCGTCTTCAGCTGGATCTGATGTTCATCTGTGGTGTCGAATACCTTTAGTCCGTATTCACCTTCGCAGACGAAAAGGAATTTTCCATCAACTGCAAGCCCATGAGGTGATAACATCTGCGTGTTGCTGATGAGTTGTGGTGAATTCGGATTGCTGATATCCAGGATCTCCAGCGCATTTGTACCCCTGTTGCACGCATTTCCGTTCCGGAGGGTGACGTACGCCCTATTCCCCTGCACAACAACCGGATCGCATGAGACGATATGGGAATAACGAAAAACAAATGAAGGCAATTCGGGATTTACCAGGCTGTAGATATACATCGCGTCGTTGGCGCCGAGGTACAGGTATTCGCCGTTGGCAAAGATTGTCTCCAATCCGGTGCTGACACCAACAGCTCCCACTTTTTCGAAGTCATCGCCGTCGATGCGGAAGACATTTAATTCCGAATGATCAACAACATAGAGGTGGTTGTTGCTGATTGCAAAACGTGTCATGGAACCGCCCTGACCGGTAGATGCAGGGTTACTTTCGGAATCACCCTGGCAGGCGGCGATCACCGCCATCATAAAAAGTATAATGAGCCTAGTTAATCGCATAACAACCGGGATTTTTTAAGGTGGCTTTTGTCCATTGGACAACAATTCCTTTAGACTGATCAATGCACTCAAAATAGGAACCGGCGGGCGGAGGCAGCCCGAGATGCCAGTTCTGAAGAGGCAGGCTTTTCGAGGTTGTTACAGTATTGAAATTATCAATATTGAGTGCAACCAGGTTTCCCATATGGTCGGCATACAGCACATCGTCTTTGATCGCCATGTCAGAGTTACCCAATATCTGTATAAAACCCAGAGGCTCGGGTTTTTCCGGATCGCCGTTATCGAAGACATGAATTCCTTCCTGAATTTCGTTTACCAGCAGGAAACTTTTGTAGATGTAGATCTTCCCGGGATTTCTAACCTGGCGCGCCGCGACAATCGTTATTTCTTTCAGTTCTTCGGAGCCGTATACGGGGCGATACCCTTCGGTTTGGAGTTTATAGTTTTCCCCCTCAGGAGGAAGGAAGCACCCGGATAACAACAGCAACAGGAAAATGGGGGATAGGATAGGTCTTTTCATGTTCGGTATTGTCAGAATTCTGTAACCTGAAAAACGTACTTGGTCGCCATATATCTTGACACCCTTCCCTGCCTGCAGGTTGGAACCATCGTGAATTTAATTACGGTTTCCGGAAGTGTGGTTGAAAATGCGATGACCGGCAGCGTCGGCGTAAAATCCCATTGCACTGCATTACCGGATCACCCGAGCCGGGTTAATTATTTAATTTATGTATTTTCCAACCCGCATTTGGACCTTTCTCATAAAAGAAATTCTGGTTCTGCGTTTTGCTTTGCATTTTCCACACACAAACGAGAGCGGCTATGTTTCGGAGTTATTTTAAGATCGGGATGAGAAGTCTGATCAAGAACCGGGTCTACACACTCATTAATATATCAGGCCTTGCGATCGGCCTTTCCTGTTTTATCCTGATTGCGCTGTATGTGAAAAATGAAGCGGGGTTCGATAAATTTTATTCCAATTCGGAGAATATTTTTCGCGTCAATACACAGGTGGATGTAAACGGTGTTTCCAACAACTATCCCACCTCCCATTACCCGGCAGTATTTGATATGGTAAGGGACTACCCGGAGGCGGTAAACGGCACAACCTTATACCGGGCATTTTATTTATCCAATGTACTGCCCCGGATCAGATATGGGGAACACGAATTTGAGGAGAATAAATTTTTTATCGCGGATTCAACCTTTTTTGATGTATTCGATTTTGACTTCCGGTACGGCAATTCATCGAAAGCTTTTCGAGATCCCAATTCGGTGGTGTTGACCGCAGCTGCTGCGAAAAAGTATTTCGGCGACACAGACCCGATGGGAAAGTTGATTTTGTTTCAGGACACCGTCGCCCTGAAAGTAACAGGTGTACTGGAACCGGTCAGGGGTAAAACCCACCTGGATTTCGATTTCCTAACGTATTCAAAACTTTTACTTAACCAGATAACCGGCTTCAACGTCGACCATGCTTACCTCGGACTCTGGTACTACAGTTACGTCGTTCTTCAACCCGGTGCGTCTCCGGTGGCACTAGAGTCAAAACTTCCCGCTTTTGTAAAAAAGTACTACCCGCCCCGTTACACAGAGAATAATGCGCGGCTTAGTATTCAGAATATCCGGGATATCCACTTGTATTCAAACTTCTCGACAAGTGATATCTCGGTGAACGGTAACATTCAATATGTGTACACCCTCGGGTCGATCGCAGTCCTCGTCTTACTGATTGCGTGTATTAATTTTATGAATCTGTCTATCGCGCGGTTTTCCAATAGAGGAAAGGAAGTTGGAATGCGGAAAGTAATGGGAGCGGGGAAGCAGAATCTTGTTTCTCAGTTCCTTGGAGAATCCATCCTCGTGGCCTTTATCGCAGGTATTGTGTCTATGGTTGTCGTGTGGTCTGTTATGCCGGTTTTTAACAACCTCGCTGGTGTAAACCTTCAGCCCGCTGAATTGACGGACCCGTTGAATATCGCGGCTATTGCCGGGATCATTCTTCTGACCGGACTGCTGGCCGGTTTATACCCTTCCTTTGTCATGGCCGCTTTCCAACCGGTGACTGTTTTAAAAGGACTTCACAAAGGAGCAAACAACAAGATCAGTCTTCGGAAGGCACTCGTTGTTGCACAGTTTACAGTATCGATGATCCTGCTCATCGGGACATTGGTAATTTCGGATCAACTGGATTTTATGCGGAATAAGAGTATGGGTTTTGATAAAGACCAGGTGATTATGATACCGTCGGGAAACTCGACCATGCCCCGTGACTTTCAGGTATTCAAGAATAAAGTAAAACAGCAGCAAGCGGTTGCTGCGGTTACCAGCCTGTCTCACGATATTGGGCAGGAAGCCTTGCCCTATTTCCCGATGAAGGTAGAGGGTATTGAGGAAGAACAAATGATACCGATCATGTATGTCGGGTATGACTTTCTCGAGACATTCAAAATCGAAATGGCAGCCGGACGGTTTTTTAACGCGGGTTATAATACCGACAGTACCCTTGCTTTTGTTATTAACGAGTCGGCCGCGAAAGCGTTGAACTGGTCCGATCCAATTGGAAGAAAAATTGCTTTCGGTGTCGGCGGCGTTGCGAACAGCGAGGTAATCGGCGTTATCAAAGACTTCAACTTCGATCCCTTGCGCACTAAAGTGGGACCGTTGATCATGGCTTTTTCCCCCGCAAGTGGTAATGTAGCCGTCAGAGTGGCACCCGGTGAATACACGAACACGGTGGCCTCAATAGAAAAGGTATGGACGGAACTTTTCCCGGAAACACCGTTTTCTTTTTATTTTTTGAATGAAGCCCTTGATCATACCTATGAGGCGGAGGAACGACTGGCGACGGTATTTACATACTTTTGCGGTCTCGCAATTTTTGTGGCATCGCTCGGGCTATTTGCGCTTGCATCTTTTAGCGCTGAACGAAGGCTGAAGGAAATCGGTATCCGCAAGGTGCTTGGAGCGTCGGAAACCGGACTCGTCACCCTGTTCTGCCGGGAGTTCCTAATTCTGATTTTGATCTCGTTCCTGTTGGCTAGTCCGTTGGCTTATTATTTCTTCGATCAGTGGCTGAATGGTTTTGCCTACAGGATTGACATCGGTGCAATGACCTTTATTATCGCGATAGGTTTTATTACCCTTGTGGCCCTGTCTACTGTCGGATACCAATCCTTGGCCGCAGCAAGATCCAACCCGGTGAATGTACTGAGGAGCGAGTGATTTATTAGTACTGTGCGCTTTTGTTGTTCAGTGTATACGGCTGTTGAACGGAGGATTATACTTATCCACCGACAATTCAGGAAATAACCGGTCACGGGTCGGCACAGACGCGGATGCAGGTTAGTAAACCAATCGAACTATTATGAAATCAATCCATGTATCAGCAACATTGCTGTGTGCAGTACTCTCCTGCCTGCTTTTGACCAATTGTGATGAAAAGGATGAAGTGCCCTCCAGTCCTCAACCAGATGGAACGGCGCTTCAGGAATTTTTTGACTCACGCATCAATAGTAACAAGCAGACGTTTGTCGTCAGCGCATCGTCTGGAGGGAATATCACCGGCGAACTCGGCACCGTCGTAAAATTCAATTCCAATGCATTCCTTTCCCAGAATGGAGACATTATAACCGGGAATGTCGATGTCGAGTTCATCGAGATCTACGACCGGTCATCCATGCTATTGACAAAAAAGGCAACGATGGGGAGAAATGAAGATGGCACGTTGGCGATGCTCGTATCCGGGGGAGAATTTTACGTTAACGCATTTCAGGGCGGTGAGCAATTGAAGCCCGCTTCAGGGTTTACGATCATGGCTCCTACAGACAATACGGGGGAGATCGATCAGGATATGCGCTTGTTCAGGGGAGTAGAAGAATGTACAGGCGATAGCTGCGAGTTCGCCTGGGAGGAAGAAAAAGACCGAGGCATTGAGGTCGGTGAATTTCAGGGTGCCGGCGGATTTCAGACTGCCTATTTTGCTTTTCAAAATCAGTTTGGCTGGACGAATATTGATCGTTGGTATAACGACCCCAGGCCAAAGACTACAATTTTTGTGGATGTCCCGGAAGGATTTGATAATTCCAATTGTGCCGTGTTTATCGTGTATGACGGCGAACCTACCGCTCTTGGCCGCTTCGACAAGTACGACGAGGATAAAGGTATGTTTACGGAACACTACGGATTGATACCCATCGGACTGGAGGTCCATTTTATTCTGGTAAGTATTATTGATGAGAAGATCCATTATGCGGTACAGGGAGCTGTGATAACTGAAGATCACGTGGAGATCATAGAGGAAGTCAGCCCTGTCACGGAAGAAGAACTGGTTGCCCTGATCGATGCGCTGCCCTGAAAAAATACCGGGGCAGTGTATCGCACTGCCCCGGATTACCTGACGGAAATTTTTCTTCTTAATTGACCATTATCTTTAGCGTAGTCTTGCCTAGCGCTGATTGTTGTTGCAGAAAATACATTCCTTTAGGCAATGCGCTTGTTGGAATATCAAGTTGCGTGCCTGTTGCCTGCATACTGAAATGTGTAAACCCGGTGACATCAACAATACTGACCGTTCCTGTTGCCGACGGAAGTATAACGTGAAGGATATCGCCGGAAGTAACCGGGTTCGGGAATGTTTGAATTTGGCCTGTGGTTTCGGCAGTGAGTTTTGCGGCCGACAGGACCGATGCATCCGTTGAATTTGTTTCCAGCGCTGTGATGTTCGTTTCCGTTGCCGAAGAAACTTTCAGATAATCAATTATTGCGTAGGTGCCGGAGGACGCCGGATTTTTTGTGCCGGTTACCCGTATTTTAATTGTGTGCCTTCCTTCGGCCAGCGTACCGCTTTTAAACGCCGTGACGAAGTCCTGCCGTGTAGCCGAATAGAGGTCAATCGGCGTTTCAGGTCCATTGTCGATCGAAACCGCCATAATGCCGTGATGCGATGCTTTGGACGTGGAGAGCTCTACTTTGTTACCATTGAAGGTTAATGTTGCGTAGTTGTTGGTAACATTGGAATACGAAACAGTTTCATATAAATATGATGCGGAAGCATTTTTGCCGTTCGTCCAGCCACTTCCAGCATACTGAAACTGGTTTACGCCTGCGCCGATATGAGCATCATCAAGTTCGAATGTATAGACCGCGTCCGACTGAACGGTTACCGTGCAGGTAGCTTTCAACCCGCCATCGCCGGTAAAGGTTATCGTAGCGGTACCGGGAGTTACCGCGGAGACCAGCCCGTTGGGGTTAACGGATGCGATGGCTGGATTTGCCGAACTCCACAGCACAGAATTGCTGGTAGTGTTGGCCGGTGAAAAAACCGGACTCAATAAAAATGTCTTACCAACCTCCAGTGATAGTGTTGCGGGTGAGATGCTCACTCCCACCAGCGGAGACGTTACCGTTATGACCGATGTACTGGTCTTCTTTCCATCTGCGGATTCCCCGGTAATAGTTACGCTGCCGGGTGCTTTGCCCGTAACGACACCGGTACTGCTGACAACTGCAACACCCGTATCGGAAGAACTCCATTTTACCTCTTTGTTGGTTGCAGATGCCGGACTAATACTGGCTGATAATGAATAGCTGGCTCCTGTTTGCAGGGAAGCAGTCGAAGGCGAAATAGTGATGCCGGTTACGGGGACATTGGTCACATTCGAATAAACTTTTAGATAATCGACAATAACATAGGTGCCTGTCGATGCGGCATTCTTGGAGCCTGTTACGCGTATTTTAATAGTATGATTGCCTTGTGTAAGAATGCTGTTATAGGCGGCAACAAAATTCTGGCGAGTGGCGGAATACAGGTCTACATAAGTCTCCGGTCCGTTGTCAACGGATACAGCTGCTATTCCGTGGTGGGAAGCCTTTGACGAATAAAATTCAATCTTGTTTCCTACAAAGGAGAGCGTCGTATAATCGGTTGATGCATTTGAATATGACACCGTTTCATATAGATAAGAAGACGATGCGTTTGTTCCATGTGTCCAGGCTGTGCCTGAATAATTGAACTGATTAACCGCTGTTCCCCTGTTGGCATCGTCGAGTTCCACCGCTCCGAGTGCGGTTGCATTTACCGCCACCAGCGCAGTTGCTGTTTTGCTTCCATCGACAGTGGTTAGCGTGATTGTACTGCTGCCTGGTCCAATGGCCGTAACCAGGCCATTCGATGTGACGGTTGCCACCGCGAGGTTCCCGGACTTCCAGGCAACATTCTTGTTGGTCGCGTTGTCCGGAGTAATGACTGCCGATAGCTGGTACGTGGACCCTGTTGTAAGAGGTATTGTGCCTGGAGAGATCGATGCCCCTGTCACCGCGACAGAAGCGGATGAGACAGTAATGACGGATGAACTGGTTTTTTTACCGTCAACAGTGGTGGCGGTTATAGTTGCTGTTCCCCCCGCAATTGCCTTTACCACGCCACTGCTGTTCACCGTCGCGATGGCTGTATTACCGGAAGTCCATGTAACGGATTTGTTCGTTGCATTTGCAGGCGTAACTGCGGCGGTCAGCTGTTGAGATGCACCCACTGTCAATGCCAGTGTCGCCGGAGTTACACTAACCCCTGAAACAGGAACTGATGTGGTACCTCCGGAAGATTCGTGTGCTCCGATGGTAGGTGCCGTACCCTTGAAGGCATAACCTACATTAACACCGCCGTTGATCAGCGGACTGCCGGCAAGCGGTACATAAAACGGACTTGGCTTGTTACCCGACTTTGTTATTTTGGGATCGGACGTGAGATTATTTGAATAGGTTCCCGGAACGGTACCGATCGGCAGGTTGTAAAGAAGGTTATTGCTGACCTGGAGATTTTTTAAGGACGACCCTTTTTCGAGGCTGATAAATCGATTCGGATACCAAGCGTAGGAGGTATTCGAATTGATGATAAGATTGTTTTTGATATAGATGTTCTCGCCAACACCGCCGTTATTGAATTCGATAAAATTTACGGTCGCGGATCCGCTCATTTCGACGGTGTTGTTGTGAATATTGATGTCTTTAAGTCCGCCTTTGTATGAGCTGACAACTGCCGTCGGGTACCCGCTGGATACGCCGTTAACGGTATTATGATGAATGTTCCAGTTGCTGAACTGACGGTCTCCCCAGTTCACGATGGGAGTAGAGCCTCCGTTAAACCAATTGTTATAAACTTCAACGTCGTACACCGACAATTCAATTCCATAACCGGATCCTTTGGCGCGTGGTCCCAGGATGTCGAATGTGTTATTATAAATTTTCATGGGTGCTCCGCGCTGCGCAACGGGATAGGTCACGAGTGATACGTGGTTATCAAGGTAACAATTGTAAATTTCTGTTCCTGCAAATCCGCTGGCCCAGAACTCGATTGTGATGTTAGGCGCTGATCCATTGTTCCACGCTCCCGCTGGAGCAACCGACACCCTTCCATCGTGGATCTTTATGTTCGGGAAAGGAGAGTTGGTCACCTGGCCCAGGTTTTTCATCCCATAGCCTTTTCCTTCATCGATATCGAACCCCGAAATATCCACGTTCGATACGTTCGCTATCTGAAACGCTGCGGAACACCAACCGGCACTTCCCCACGCACAATCCTTCAGTTTGATGTTTTTAACCGTCGAGTTTTTTACACTCCACAACCAAATACCGGAGAAGTTCACGTATTGGACTTTTACATTTTCTATGGTAATGTTATTGCGATTCTGAACAAAGATTCCGCCGTGTAATTTTTTTCCGTCTCCGTCAATCATCAGGTTCCTGACACTTTGGTTTCCGTTTGATTCTGCCGCTGACGTCAGGTTCATCAGGAATTTGTCAGTCCCGAACCCGGGTGTGGCGGGATTATAATAGAATGAACTGGCCGCTTTGATGATCGTCTGATCCATTCCAGCACCTTCGACACTGACACCGGCGGGAATGTTAAAAGCACCACTTTCTATAAATGTTCCCGCTGATAACCTAATTATATGACCCTGGTTCGCGGCAACTTTTGTTACGGCGAATTTTAAGGTCCTCCAGGGACTTGCCTGACTTCCGCTACCCGTTGCGTCGTTACCCGAAGTACTCACAAAGAAATCAGCAGCCACACCAAGCCGGCAACAAACTAAAAACAGGATTAAAATGATTGAACTTTTCATGCGTTGATTTTTAGTAAAAACTTTATTCATCTTCGACCATTAACATTCGTTACCAAAAGTTTCACTAGCGTCGTTGTGAGATCACTGTGAATGCACATCATTTGATCTTACACGCCGCGTTCGCTGAACGTAAATGATTGACAGAACAAAAGTAGATCGCATAAAATGCGAAAGCGTCAGGAATCCGCTCGATCTGAAAAATCAGAAACCACCTGATACTATCAGGGTCTTCCCGATTTTAGAGTAGCTATAGCGTTAGTTGTTCAGGCATTAAAATCACCCCTGCGCGGAATCACCCTCTGTCAATACAAGTCAGCAGCCGAAGCGTGCTAATTGAACGATTAGATTAAAATCAACCGGTAATAGACGGGACAAAAGTGAAAATTTAATTCTCTTCGGGCAGTATAACTCTTGCCTCAAATGGTACAAGGTGATTTTATTTTACCACGAATGTGTTGAGTTGATGTTTCTGCTTGATGATACTGATATCACGTCGCCTGAATAAAATTAATCAATCGTGACGAACGATAATTTTGAAACGTTTAATGGTGAATAGAAGACATCTTTCATCGTTCATATCTGCCGTCTGCCGGGAAATTGATGTTGTTAACAATAGATATTGAAGGTGAGTGTACGTTAGATAACGTTGAAATGATGTTGTCTGTCAAAAATACGGTGTTGTATTAACCTGAAATTTAACTCGGGTTAAAAAATTGTCATTCAGGCCTCGAAATACGATTGCATTGAATTTCTGCGAATATCTCCTTTCATTTTTCAATACAGTCTCTGCAAAGTTGCGCAGACGGTGAAAAAAAACATCCGTTTTTTGATAAGTCACTTATGTTCAAATGCTAAAGAGCGGATTGACGAAAGTTTTCTTTAATAAACTGCTAACAACAAATTGGTTGCGTGTCGAGATCTTGCTCGATTCTTATTAAGAAGTTCGCTCCAATGTAAAATGGCGGCGAGCATGCTAACAAAAATGTTGAAAAAGGGAACCTTATATTACATAAAGCACTGGCGGATAAAGTCATTGGAACGCTAGGTTTTGCGACCGGCACAACCAAATTGACACCATCAGCAGGAATTAAAGCTTGGCCGCCTTCGCTTGGTTAAGAGTTGTTTTCCCGAAAAAAGGGTTGCGGGTAATTTGGCAGGTTGTAAGTATTCCTGCACTTTTATTACCTTTGCAGAGTATGAGAGGATTCCTTACATACCATTTCTTCCAGCCTGGAATTGTAGCCTAACCCGGGCTTACGATTCGTTGCGCCTTTGGTCATTCGTGGAAAGCCCGCGGTAACCTGTCTGATTTCTTTCTATTATTTATTCGCAGCATTGTTGCGGTCTGTGTACAGATCCCGTGACAGCCTTTTTAACAATATCAAAATGACTACACTTCTTAATTATGGATGGAATGATTTCCACCAGGAATTTTATAATAGCAAACCGGCAGACTTGTCTGTCGGAAGGGTAATTTCAATACAGGGATTTAAGTACACATTGATCACATCTGGCGGTGAAATGGAGGCTGAACTTTCCGGTAAACTTCTATTTGGGTCCGAAGGCGACGACCTCCCGAAGGTTGGTGATTGGGTGAGTTTTCTGGACTATGGGGAGTCCGGTTACATTGTCAACGTTTTTCCCCGTGAAAATGAATTGTCGCGAAAGAATCCCGGTCCGAAAACGGAGAAGCAGATTCTGGCGGCCAATATCGATTATGCACTGGTTGTTCAGTCGCTGGACAGGGATTTTAATATAATGAGGCTTGAACGGTACCTGGTCCAGATCGCAGCCTGCCGGATAAAACCGGTAGTGGTATTAAACAAGGTTGACCTGGTTAGTGATCCTCAATATTACAGGGATGAAATTTCAAGACTTCGTCGGGGATGCCCGGTATTTTTGTGCAGCACAATTACTGGCCAGGGTATTGATGAACTGATAGCTTCGTTCGAACCGGGTAAAACGTATATTCTAATCGGTTCGTCCGGCGTGGGCAAGAGTTCCTTGTTGAATTTACTTATGAACAATAGTATACAAAAGACTGCCGGCATGAGCGACACCACGATGAAGGGAAAGCACACGACCAGTACGCGAAGTCTGTTCCTGTTGCCAGGTGGCGGAATTCTGATCGATACGCCGGGAATGCGCGAATTCGGTCTGACGTTCGAGGAAACCGGCGACCGTGATGATTTTTTTCCACAGATCAAAGCCCTGGCCGGGAATTGCAGGTACCCGGACTGCCGGCACATAGGTGAAGCGGGATGTAGTGTCCTGGATGCGTTGCATAAGGGAAGACTTGACGCTGACCTGTACGAAAGCTACCTGAAGCTGATGCGAGAGCAAAAGCGGTTTGAGATGAAAGCCGGAGATAAAAAGCGACTGGGCAAACAATTCGGCAAGATGACAAAAGAGGCAAAGGCGTACCGGAAGAAGTACAAGTACTGACAGCCGCCGGCATGTGGCCTGTCGCGGACGGCATTGCTCCAGAAAAAACAGCTATTTGTTTAGATACAGGGGCTTATTATACCCGCCTGCATGAGAATTGCCGGGTGAAATTGAAAAATCCGATTTCACCCGGACCTATGCGATGCGGAATTTTTTTTCCGTACTAATGATTCTAACGTTACGGGTATGGGAGTGCCACGGTGCTGAGGAATCCAATCGCAGATTAAATCAACCGGCTATTGAAAAAACACGATCTTATGAAACGTTAACTGTTGTATTCCGTTCGTTCACATGTCCGGCTGATGAAACAGTTGGATCAAACTAAACTACAACAGTTATGAAAAAATCATTCATCATCGCGTTGGTTGCGGTGGCATTGTGCGGAACAGCCGCAGTAGCGCAAAACAAGTTCGAAAAAAGCAAGAAACTCACGGAAAGTGAGGTGCCTGTAGTGGTGATGCAGTCTTTTGCAAAGGATTTTGCAAACCTGGAAAAAGGTGTCTGGAAGGTCTACTTCTCCGAAACAAAATCGTTGGTTCAGGGAAGGAGCACATTTACGCCGGAGCGTTATGAATTCACCGGTAAGGAAAATGGAGAAAAGATTCAGTTGATTTATTCCCCGACGGGAGAATTGGAAAGTAAAAAAGGCGCGTCGGCAGGCGCTAAAAATTAAATTAAACGGAGCGGGAGTGGTAACAAAAATCGCTCCCGCTCTTATTTTCTACACAGAACTATAATCCCGGCTGCGGTGGTTTTACGGGAGGAAGAAACGACAAGACCCCTTTACTTTGAATTTTTCTTTTAAAGAGTCGGCCACGGCAAACGCAGTACAAAACGTCAAAATCTTTTCCGCCAAGTTTGACTTCTGACACGCCCATGGCGGGGTTAGAGAAGATAAAATTTACGCGACCGAGTTGATCCGACACCTGGATACCAAGACCGGTAGCCGTGTACAGCAGATTCTCAGAATCAACAGTCATACCTCCCGCATTCGCCGTTGCGTTTCCATAAGGGATATGGTAATGAATGTATTCCTGACCAGCAGAAAGTGTTCCATCACCGTCTATTTTGAACGAATAACCCAAAACACCATCCCCGGTCCCGACGTTGAGAAAGGTCTGTTCCGAAGATATCGCGATTCCCGTCGGGTGGAAAGGTACATCGGTATAAATGACCTTCTTTGTGCGGAAACTGAACAGGCCGATACGCGACTTTGCTGTTTCTGAAAAGTAGATGCCCTTATCGGAGACAGTTAGAAAGCCGGCACCTGCATTTTTTACCACATCGCGAGTTGCACCATCATCACTGATAGCCACGATTTTCTTCTCCATTACATCCGCCGCGTATAGCTTTCCGTCGGAATGAAAAGAAATTCCCGAAGCACGCCCTTTCAGGGTTGACAATAAGGTGACTTTCCCGTTGTTGTCGATTTTGTAGATCGATCGACCCGTCGTAAAAACCAAATCACCCGCCTCGTTAACGGCAAGTTTATCTGCTGTTTTATCTCCGAGATCAACTTCATTCCAGGATTCTCCATCCAGCAGGAGGTTGATTCGTGCTTTTATTCCCTGATGCGTCGTTACCGGTCTGGGGTATTCACTCCACAACCACGTAAGCGCATCCGCCAGTATCGTTATCGTATGTTTGCTGTCATGTCCGCCACCTTCTCCCCACTCGTGATTCACCTCGTAACCGGCATATTCCAGTGCTGACAGCATGTTCTGGTTGGCCATGTACCAATCGCCGGCATAGATGTTCAGATCCTTTGTACCATCCTGGAGGAAAACACGGATCGGTTTGGCTTCCGTTTTCCTGATCAATGTCGCGTATTCATCGCCGCCACGTAGTCCGACATATGTTCCAATGGTGCTCAATACCCTTCGGAATTGATCGGGCCTTTCCCATGCAGTGTTAAAGGCGCAAATGGCGCCTGAACTTGCGCCGGCTATGGACCGGTCGTTTGGATCTTTGCTGATATTATAGGTACGCTCTACTTCCGGCAACAATTCTTCAAGCAGGAAGCGGGCATAGCGGTCGCCCAAAGCATCGTACTCCAGGCTGCGATTGTACCGCGGAATATTTTTTGAGTCAGCGGCGGGAACTGTTCCATGATCCACAAAAACACCGATAAGCGGCGGTATTTTTTTGGCTTCAATAAGCGTATCGAGAGTCTCCGGGAGGTTCCATCCCTTCGCCCGCGAAAGGCCGTCCTGTACAACCATCAGGCACGCGGGCTTAGCAGCGTCATATTGCCTGGGTACATAAACCCAGTATTTACGTTCCGTTTCCGGGTAAATCCTGCTTTTCCAGACAAATGGTCCCCTGATTTCGCCGGCTTCAACCTGCCCATAAGAATATCTTTGGCAGGATAAAGATATGGCGAGCAACAGGATGAGGTGTAATCGTTTCATAATCGAGGTAATTGACGGGATGGGTAAATGAAAGTAAGAAACTAAGTTATACCCCGCCAGGGGAAATCCGTTTTCAATTTCTAAATAGACGGGAAAAAAGAAGGGTAGCCTGACAGACTACCCTATCGAATCATTCCGAACCTTAACGGCATGAGTCCATTCTGAATCCTTTTTAAAGTTATTAGATTTAAATTCTTTGCACAATCCCCTGAAAACCGGGGTATTGCTATTTTGCATTTTAATAACTGCGGATTTTTATCACCTTCATACCATACTTCAAGGCTATGACCAGATTATTCGTTCACCTCGTTGCTGCAGTAGTGCTCTTCGGCTGCAGCCCGTCGCAAAAAAAGGAAGAAAAAAATGAATGGATATCGTTGTTTAACGGAAAAGATCTTAACGACTGGGTCGTAAAGGTTCACCATCATGAGACGGGTGTCAATTTCGGAAACACTTTCCGCGTGGAAGACGGAATGATCAAGGTGCGCTATGATCAGTACGGCGACTTTAACGATCAGTTTGCTCATTTGTATTACAAGACCCCGTTTTCACATTTCCATTTGAAACTGGATTATCACTTCACGGGAACCCTGCAAAAGGGAGCACCGGAGTATACACTGTTGAATAGTGGTGTCATGTTTCATTCGCAGGATCCAAAGAGTATTTTAAAAGAGCAGAACTGGCCTATTTCCGTGGAGATGCAATTCCTCGCAGGTTTGGGTGACGGAAATCCGAGACCAACCGGTAACATGTGTTCACCGGGTACCGAGATCGTTTATAATGGAAAGCAATACGAGGATCATTGTCTGAATTCCACGTCAAAAACGTACGGCAAGGATGAGTGGGTCCATGCGGAACTGATCGTTTTGGGTGATTCTTCGGTTACACACATTATCAATGGAGACACGGTGTTGCGATATACCAACCCTTCCATGGGTGGCGGTGTGGTGAACGGATATGACAGCACGTTGTGGCATCCGGGTACGCCCCTCAGTTCGGGCTTTATAGCGCTTCAAAGCGAGGGACAGCCGATCGATTTCCGAAACATTGAACTGAAAAATCTCAAAAAGTAACAGTCTCTGGATAATAAACCGTTTGGCCGGTATCCGTGACCGTTTTCGAACGGAGTAAATCACAAATCTGAACATTAATCCCCGGCGGACCCCTTTGACGAGGTCATAAAGCGCATTCTGATACTGGCATCTTCATTGGATATTCTCTGAGGTTGTAACGTCGACGTGCGGCGCGCGTCAAAAGGTTTATTGTGTCGGCTTATCTCATTCAAAACTTATCGCCATGAAACTTGTTCCCGGATCTTTGCTTCTGCTTATTCTGACTGCTTGCTCGATTGCCGCTTTTGGCAGCGACGGCGATCCGTTCCTGATCAAAAGTTTTACAACGGATGGGCCCGGTAGTTTAAAGGTAAAGACCAATGGTGGCGGGATCTCCGTTTCCAGTCGTCCGGGCAATACCGTGCGGGTGGAAATGTACGTGCGGAAGGGCTCCAAGTGGATTGAGGCCGGCGACAACATGGCAAAAGAAATAAAAGAAGACTACGACATCGAGATTAGCCAGTCCGGTAATATCGTCTCGGCCGTGGTGGAGCGGAAAGGAACCCCCGATAATTGGTTCAGTTGGTTCACCAGCGACAACGTCAGCATTTCGTTTACAGTTTATGTTCCGGAGAAGACCTCGTGTAACCTGAATACGAGTGGCGGATCTATTCAGCTGGCCGGGGTTACGGGCAGACAAGATGTGAGGACCAGTGGCGGCAGCCTTGACCTCGCGAATATCCGGGGAAACATGGAGGCCCGTACATCGGGCGGATCGATAAGTATCGAAACCTATGCGGGAACCTTAAGTGCGCATACCAGCGGTGGTCCGATTAATTTGCAGGATGCCAGGGGAGAAATGGAAGTCAGTACGTCCGGCGGCAGTATTAAAATGAATAATGTCAGCGGAAGTATCGACGCCAGTACAAGCGGCGGTGGGATTCAGGCCAATGTGTCCGCGCTAACAAAATACCTGAAGCTAAAAACAAGTGGAGGAAGTATTACGGCGACTGTACCGTCGGGACTGGGAATGGATCTCAACCTGAAAGGCAATCGTGTAAACGCCAAACTGGTCAATTTCAATGGGGAAGCGGAGAAGGATAAGGTTATCGGAAGTTCAAACGGGGGAGGTATCCCTGTTGTCATGGCTACTTCGGGAGGAAGTGTGAACCTGGAGTATCGTTAAAAAGGATAATCAGTAATCAGTTTTTCGCCCTGATGAGCACTCAAACTGATTACTGAAGATGAACTCTGATTTATAATTCGCGGACCCAGATATTCCGGAAGCTGATTGCCTTGCTGGGATCTCCGTGATCCTGGAGCGAGATCGGCGCTTTGCCGTGTGGCGCCAGGTATGCAGGATGCCCGATGTACGCGGTATGACCACGGATCGCGAAATTGTTTTGCACCAGTATCCCGTTGTGGATGACCGACACGCGCGCCGGAGAGAATAAACTTCCGTCTTCATTAAATCGTGGCGCGGTATACGTAATATCGTAAACATTCCATTCCCCGGGTTTGCGCATGGCATTGACGAGCGGCGGATTCTGTTTGTAGATGCTTCCAGCCTGACCGTTAACATACGTGGGATTGCCGTAGTTATCCAATACCTGCACTTCGTACCAATAACCGCCGAGTTTCAGGTCGTCGCTCATGTCCTGCAGGAAAACGCCGCTGTTGCCGCGCGCCTGACTCTGGCCTTGTATATCTTCAGGCACTTTCCATTCAATATGCAGCTGGTAGTCGCCGAATTTCTGACGGGTCGTAATATCGCCTGTTCCTTTTACAACCGTAATTGCTTCGTTCTCAACTTTCCATTTAGCTTCGCTTCCGTCGCGGCTTTTCCATTTGGACAAGTCCTTACCATCGAACAATACAATTGCATCCGAAGGCGCTTTGACCATTCCCGGATATGGTCCTGGATCGATGATCTTCGGTACAGGTTCCCAGTACTCCGTCATCTGTGGTCTCATTCTTGGTGTTATCCTGATGGCATCGCCGTCTTTCATACGCGCGAGATCTCCCTTGAATACCTTTCCCTGGATCGTCGCGGCGAGGCTTACGATATCGCCATCCATAGTTCCGGTATATGGTATAGTGTAACCATTTGTTGAATACGTAAAGGAAAAGGTATTGCCGGAAACTTTTCCGTTGGCAATGGGGCCATCTCCGTCAGGTGTATATATTGTTCCCGATAATTTTTTTCCTTCAACCTTTAGCTGCAATGCAACTTCCGTGGTTTCTCCGATTTTTCCCAGCCATCGGCCGTTGAGGTCAGCGGCAAGGGAGATCGAAACCAACGCGACCGTGAACGCCGCCGATAGAATTGTTCGTTTGTTCATATGGTGTGATTTAATACGTAAACGGAGTCAAGTTAGAGGTTTACAGAATTAAATCAAGAGGATAAAATAAACTTTACGGCAACGGCGAGGTATACCTTGTGGATAAACAGGATTTAAGGGACAAAAGGGACTTTGATGCTTCCGGTTATTCAGCCCGCAATGAATTGACCGGATTTGTCCGTGCCGCCTTCCATGTTTCGTAGCTCACGGTAAACAGGGTGATCAACAGCAACCCCGACAGACTATAAAGGAATACCCCCGGGCTGATGGGCGAGCGATATACAAATCCCTCGAGCCAATAGTCGGCGAGGTAATAAGCAACGGGAAGTGCGATCGCGCTGGCAACCAGGAAGATCTTCAGGAATACCCATACAAACATGCCGATTACCTGGAGGATCTCAGCGCCGAGGACTTTGCGTATCCCCACTTCCTTTGTCTTTTGTTCGGCTGTGTAAGACGCCAGCCCGAATACACCCAGTACCGTGATGAGGATCGCCAATACAGCGAAACTTTTCGCTAGAGACGACACACGGCTCTCCATCAGGTACATCCGGTTGAACTCATCGCTGACGAACCAGTAATCAAAACCAAGTCCGGGAAAGATGGCTTTCCATTTCTGTTCGATTACCTCGATCTTTTCCCTGAAATTTCCGGCCGGTAATTTTACGTAGGCAATCTTGTCGATAAAATGAAGATGCGGGTTAAGCATCAACGGTTCTATAGCCTGATGCATGGACTGATAAGGGAAATCCTTCACCACCCCGATAACTTTAAAGGCACGGGTGTCCTGCCTTCCGGCCACCTGATTATAGTATGTTTCCACGACGGACGAGCCGATCACTTTTTCGAGGGGTTGATTCAACGCTTTTACTGCCGCTTCGTTGAGAATGACGGCGCTGGAATCGGCGATACTGTTGCCATCAAAATCCCGACCTGCGATAAACTCCAGTGCATAGGTTTTGGGGAAGTCGAAATCGACATTAAGCTGTTTCCAGTTCAGGTCCTTGTCTTCTATTTCCGGAAATTTCAACTGTACGCCGATAAAGCCGAAGTACTCCAGCCGCGGAAGGTGATTGGCCATCGTAACATGCTCAATATCCTTATCTTCCAGTACGGATTGTTTGAAAGCCTGAAATTTGCTTTGCGGCGCTGTTCCACCATATCGGATCGACAACAACTGGCTGCCTGCCTGATTCAGTTTTGTGCTTTGCATGTAATTCATCTGTCGGATAACAATGAAGGTGGAAATGATCAGTACGAGTGAAACGGCGTATTGTATTGTCACCAGACTTTTCCGGAACATCTCGGCACCGGAGCCCTTCACAATTTGTCCCTTCAGAACTTCCGCAGGGCGGAACCCGGAAAGGTAGATCGCCGGGTAACTACCGGAAACAAGCGCCATCAGGATTACGATACCCACAACGATCACGATCATATATGGGTTTAAGAGGGAAGTTATGGTAAATGTTTTATGCGCCAGGTCGTTAAAGGGTTGCAGGAAGATCACCACCAGTATCACAGCCAACAGTAACGACCCGATAGTCATCAGGAAAGATTCATAAAAGAATTGTTTTGCAATTTCCGTTCTTTTGCTTCCCAATGATTTCCGCAGACCTACTTCACGTGCTCTCCTTGCCGACCGGGCTGTTGCAAGGTTCATATAGTTGATACAGGCGATGAGCAGGATCAGCAAGGCAACGGAACTGAAGATAATGAGATACGTTTTGTCTCCGCGTGTGCTGTCATTCTCCCATAAATTTTTGGGGTCAAAGTGCAAGTCCCCCATCTTTGTTAGAAAACCGGTCATCTTGAATCCGGCCGCGGCCGTACTTGAGTCCGACAGGATCATTTGTTCACACAACTTTTGAAGACTTTCTTCAAGTGGTTTGATGTCTGCTCCCGGTTTGAGAACAAGGTAGTTTTCAAAGAAGGAAATGTTCCGGAAGGTTGATCCTTCGAGATAATGGTCAAAGTCCGGTACCACTTCGCGAAATGCGTTGATATTTAAAAGGTATTTTGGTTTAAAGTGAGAGTTCGAGGGGAAGTCGCGGTAAACGCCTGTTATCACAACATCGATCTCGCGCCCGTTAGTAGCAAAATTATGTTTTACGGAAATTACCTCCCCGATCGGATCGGTATCCCCGAACAGCCTTTTGGCGCCGCTTTCGCTTACAACCATCGTGTTGTGGTTTTCAAACATCTTTTCTTCATTGCCTTTCAGGAGGTCAAACCACAGGACTTTATTGAATTCCGGTTCTGCCCATTTTATTTCTTCTGTCAGAATGATCTTGTCCGTTTCCTTGTGATGCAGGGACGTAGGGTAACCGATGTAGTCGATCCGGGCGATCCGCTCTACCTCCGGACGGGTTTCCTTTAACTGGCGGGAAAGATAACCCGGGGATGTGGTGTTATCGAAAACCTGACCTTCCCGGTTGGTGAAGGTTACACCCAGCCGGTACGTATCCCTGAAGTGCGGGTGCATGACATCGTATTGCAGTTCGTCGCTGACATAAAGAAAGATCAGTATTGCGCTGGCGAGACCCAATGCGAGTCCGAACATGTTCAGGAACGCGAAAAGTTTTTGTCGCTGAAAATTACGAAGGGCGATCAACAGGTAATTGCGGATCATAGGAAATGGGGATTGGTTATTCTAAGAACGATGAAGCCGGCCAGTATTGTTATCCCCCAGGTAGCATGATTTTTTTGCCTGTTATTTCACATGCTGTGCAGACGGTTCTGCTCTGCGATGAGTCAATAGTAAACGCGCTTACCTTATGAAAGAGAGGCTCGATGACGCATAACGACGGGGTTGATTTTTGTGTTGCCGCACTGGCCATCCGAGTTTTATCACCTACTGCATGACAGGTGGTTTTGTGTTTTTCTGAAAACTGTAGTACAGGTAAAAGAGAGCGGGCAGAATAAAGAGGCTGCCAATGAGCAGGGCCCATCCCAGGGATTGCATGGTCTTGTACGGTGCCTGTTGTTCCAGTAAAGAAAGATGATCGCCTCCTTTTAATATGATAAAATCCGGGAAATGCGCGTAGCTGATAGCAAAGAGGATCATCGTGATCTGAAATCCGGCCAGCAGCCGGTGCAGTGTGGTATTCGGCTGCCGGATTTTCTTCCAGAGGATCACAAGAGAGATGGAAGCAAGCAGCACGGAAACAAGTCCGACTTGCCCGCCGAAGATCCAATGGAAGAGTGGTATGCCATCCGTTTCTGCGGCGGCAAATACCAGCGCACCTGAAGCAATCGCCGCCATGGTCATTCGCTTCGCCTTGCGTATAAAACGTTGCCTGTCGTTTTCGTCCTCCGCTTCACCGATCAGGTAGATGGCTGCCAGATATCCGCATAGGGATACCGTAAAAAATCCGACGGCGATGGAAAACAGGTTCAGCCATCCGTACAGGTACGCTCCGGCAAACGTCTCGGCGTTGGGATCGATATGACCGGACACCACGCTGCCGGCAATAACACCCAGGAAGAATGGCGTTACAAAGCTGGACCATATGAATATCCTGTTGTACACTTCCTGCATGTTGTCGTGCACAGCATCGTAGTGCCTGAAAACAAAAGCGGTTCCCCGCGCGATGATCCCCATTAACATAATGAGTAATGGAATGTGAAGGTAGATGGAGAGTTCGCTGTATATCACCGGGAACCCGACAAACAGGATTACGATCACGATAATGAGCCACATATGATTTGCTTCCCAGATGGGACCTATGGCATGGTAGAGCGTTTTCCGGGTCCTTCTTATGTTCTTTTGGGATGTGAACATTTCAATAATACCGGCTCCAAAATCGGCTCCACCCAACAGGACGTAAAGCAGGATAGCCAGCCAGAGATATGCAATTACAACGTATGGCATAGTTAATCGTTTTTAACGTCGTAGATCAGAGGAACCATTTTAATCTGCCTGCGAAGCAGGAACACAACAAAAAAACTGAGCGAAGTATAAACCGCGGTAAACAGATAAAAAGACCAGGCAATACCGGGCATCGGAGTAACAGCGTCGGCGGTTCGCATGATACCTTGAATGATCCATGGTTGCCTGCCTACCTCTGTTACCGTCCATCCGGCTTCAATAGCAATAAATCCCATCGGGATCGCGACTATAAAGAGGCGGTAGAACCAGGTTTTCTGCAGCCAGTTTCTTTTCCAGAAACTCAGGAAAAAAACGACGGCGATCACCATCATGATCACCCCCATACCTACCATGATCTGAAAGGCATAGTGTACAACCGGTACAGGTGGATGGTCTTGTGGTGGAATGGAATCCAGTCCTTTTACTTCCGCAGTCAAATCGCCGTGCGCCAGAAAACTCAACATCCCGGGCAGTTCGATTGCGTATTTCACGGTTTTATTTTCAACATCGGGTATTCCCCCAATAATGAGTGGTGCAGATTTTTGCGTATGAAAGTGAGCTTCCATAGCAGCCAGTTTCGCCGGTTGCCGCTGCGCTACGTCCTTGGCGGAAATATCTCCGCTTACCGGCTGCAGTAATGCAGCCACGCAGCCAAACACAGCTGCTATTGTAAACGCTTTCGCGTGAAAGTCTACATTCCTTTTGCGGACGATCATCGCGGCGTGTACACCCGCAACGGCAAAACCGGTGGACGCGAATGCGGCTAACGTCATGTGCAGCGCCTGTGAGAACCAGGCATCGTTGAACATCGCCTTTACAGGATCAATGTTAAGGTATTGACCATCGATATAGTCAAATCCCGCGGGACTGTTCATCCATGAATTTGCGGCGACTACCAGGATTCCCGAGGCAAGTCCGCTGATGCCAACGATCACACCGGTGAACCAATGGAACCATCTGTTAAAAAGATCCCATCCATATAGAAAGAATCCCAACGCAATGGCTTCGATGAAAAAAGCCGTGCCTTCCAATGAAAAGGGCATACCGAATATCGGCCCGGCGTGCTTCATAAATGCCGGCCACAGCAATCCCAGTTCAAACGACAACATGGTTCCGGATACTGCGCCGGTGGCGAAAAAAATTGCGACACCTTTACTCCAGGCGTGTGTAAGGTTCTTGTAGACAACATCACCCGTCCGAATCCATTTATAGTGGGCGACTGCCATAAAAAACGGCATTACCATACCTATGCAGGCAAAAATTATATGGAAGCCAAGGGACAAAGCCATCTGAAACCGGGCCGCGAGAAAGTCGTCCATAAGGAAATTGTGTGACGAACAAATATAACGTCCGGAATGCGATGAGCAGGAACAATATCACGGTTTTTACTTTCGTTCCCCTTGATTAAATACCGGCTTGCGGGAACTTAACTGCATAATTCACAGTATTGAGAATAAAGTACTAGCTTCGGCAGGTATTACGCTCTGGTTATGATCAACATTAAAATTGAAAAACCCCCTGAAGGTGTATTTGTTGTGAAGATTGCCGGTTCCAACCGCGCCGCAGCGGAAAAGGAACTTCAGGAGTTTATCGCCGGAAGATCCTACACGAGGTATGTCGATCACTTCAATCCAAACAATCAGATCATCGAGATCCACTCACCCAAGATCTGACATTTTCGCACGGTAGTGAGGATGCCTCTCCCGTGTTTCAAAATTCCTTTCGGCTTCCGGAGCGAGTAAGCATGCGTGACCAATATTAGACGCCGGATGATTTCCCGCATATGGGATGCGCTGCAGCTCGTGGCATTCAAATAATTTTCTTCAGCAACCCTTCATGCAATCGAATTAACTGCTAATTTCAACCTGACAAACCGTAGCATATGAATTTGAATATTGATGCACAGAAGGATAACACCTATGATGCGATCGTAGTCGGTACCGGTATCAGCGGAGGTTGGGCTGCGAAGGAACTTACCGAAAAAGGATTAAAGACCATCGTACTGGAGAGGGGCAGGGATGTGAAACATGTCGTCGATTATCCAACCATGACAAAAGAGCCATGGCAACTTCCACATGCCAATAAACTGCCTGCCGAGGAGATGAAATTTTATCCCGTTCAGTCGCGCACTAACTGGGTGAATCAGGCCAATAAACACTGGTGGGTAAAAGATAATGAAAATCCCTATACGGAAGTCAGGCCATTCGACTGGATCCGGGGCTATCATACAGGTGGCCGGTCAATCATGTGGGGAAAACAAACCTACAGGTTATCGAACATGGATTTCGAGGCTAACGCCAAAGACGGTATCGGGACAGACTGGCCTATCCGTTATAACGACCTGGCGCCATGGTACGACTATGTAGAGTCTTACATCGGCGTGAGCGGCCGGGCGGAAGGACTACCTCAACTACCGGATGGAAAATTTCTTCCTGCTATGGAATTAAATTGTGTAGAGCAGGTATTCCGGGAAAAGATAGCCGAGAAATTTAACAGGACCATCACCATCGGTCGTGTTGCACATCTCACCGCGGCATTGCCCCATGATCCGGGCCGTGGAGTCTGCCAGTCACGGAATATGTGCGACCGCGGCTGTCCATATGGAGCTTACTTCAGCAGTAACTCGTCTACGCTTCCGGCGGCTGCGAAAACGGGTAATATGACGCTACGTCCGCATTCCATCGTTCATTCTATTATATATGATGAAAAAAAGGGGAAGGCGATCGGTGTAAAAGTCCTGGATGCCACAACCGGGCAGGAGATCGAGTACTTCGCGAAAATAATTTTCCTGAACGCATCTACGCTGGGAAGTACGTTTATTTTGCTGAATTCGACATCGGGCCGGTTTCCCAACGGTTTGGGTAATGGAAGCGATCAGCTTGGTCGTAACCTGATGGATCATCAGTACCGGGCCGGAGCGGATGCTAAGGTTGATGGGTTCGAGGACAAGTATTATGTGGGAAGGCGGCCAAATGGGATTTATATTCCCAGGTTCCGGAATGTAGGCCTGGACAAGCGAACGGATTATATCCGGGGATTCGGTTACCAGGGAGCGGCAAGCCGTACCGAGTGGTCACGCGGTGTCAGTGAAATGAGCTTCGGCGAAGAATTGAAAGAATCGCTGACAACGCCGGGCGGGTGGGGAATTGGTATCACGGGCTTTGGTGAATGCCTTCCATATGAATCCAACCGGGTCACCCTGAATAAAGATAAAAAGGATATCCACGGCCTTCCGACACTGAATATCGACGCCGGCTGGGGAGACAACGAAAAGGCTATGCGGAAAGATATGAAGGAATCGGCCGCGGAAATGCTGGAAGCGGCTGGATTCAAAAATGTGCATATGTACGACAACCCCGATAATATAGGCCTCGGTATTCACGAGATGGGCACGGCTCGTATGGGGCGGGACCCGAAAACATCGGTCTTGAACAAATGGAACCAGGTCCACGAAGCTCCGAATGTTTTTGTTACGGACGGCGCAGCCATGACTTCGTCAGGGTGCCAGAACCCCTCCCTTACTTATATGGCCTTAACAGCCAGGGCGGCCGATCATGCTGTTAGCGAATTAAAAAAAGGAAATTTATAAGCGTCAGGCATTGTACTATGAACAGAAGAGAAGCAATTCAAAAGACCGCCCTTGCATTAGGCTACGCCATTTCGGCACCGGCTTTGGCGGGTGTGTTGAACGGATGCAAAGCATCGCCGGAACTGAGTTATAAACCTGTTTTCTTTACGGAGGATCAGGCCCGTACGATCGCTGAGCTCGCCGAAATAATTATTCCGAAGACCAGTACCCCCGGCGCCAAGGATGCGGGCGTTCCCGCCTTTATCGACAGTATGCTGAAAGAGGTGTATAAAAAGGAAGACCAGGAAAAATTTTTAACAGGGCTGTCGGAATTTGAAAACGACGCTCAAAAAACATATGGCGACGCGTTCTTCGAATGTGCGCCAGCAGATCAGGTTGCCCTTTTCAAAAAACATCACGACGAAGCCATTGCATCGGCCACTACCGGCGGACCTACGGGATGGTGGAATACAGGAGGCGGTGCGGACAAGCCGTTTGTACTCAAGGTTAAGGAACTTACACTGCTGGGTTTCTTCACCAGTGAGCCGGGTGCTACGCAGGTACTGCAATACAAACAGGTACCGGGTCCTTACCAGGGATGTGTTCCGCTGGCCGAGGTTGGTAAAGCGTGGGCCACGTAGGGTATACCGTGTCTTACTAAATACTTTTATTCAACGGCAGATCCATTCGGCTTTAAATATCACTTTCCGTTTTCGCCATCTCCCAGCCGATAATACTTTTTTTCCGGGCAGAACTCCAGCGGTACTCTCCCAACATTCCGTCTTTTCGGATGACACGGTGGCAGGGTATAAGGAAGGCAATGTGATTTGCACCCACGGCGGAACCTACTGCCTGCATCGCTCGCGGATGCTGAATGCTCCCGGCAATACCCTGATAGGTTGAAACACCACCCATCGGGATCTTCAGCAACGCCTCCCAAACCTTGAGCTGAAAATTAGTACCCTTCACAAATGCGTGCAGCCTTTCCGTTTTCCCCGCAGGAGAATGGAAGATCCTTTCGGCAAAGGTTGCCGTTAAGATCTGGTCCTGATGAAAAATCGAATTGTGCCAATGGTTTTTCATGGATTCCAGTTCATTCCTGGGATCGCTGTCTGTAGGCAGGAAAGACAACCAGCAGATCCCGCGCGTGGTCACTCCGATCAAACATATTCCAAACGGCGTTTCGTGGTATCCGTATTCAATTCTGATCCCCGAACCCTGCTGCTTATATTCAAGGGGAGTTACACCCTCCAGTGTAGTGAAAAGGTCGTATACGCGTGATTGGCTGGACAGACCGGCAGCCTCCGCAGCCTCCACCAGGTTCCTGGAATGTTGGAGTTTTTCCTTTAGGAAGTCGACGGTGAGAAATTGTAAAAAACGCTTTGGACTGATACCGGCCCATTCGGTGAAGATTCGTTGAAAGTGAAAAGGTGAAAGATGAACCTTTTCGGCTACTTCATCCAGGTCCGGCTGACGCTGAAAATTTTTTTCCAGGTATTGAATAGCTTCTTCAATACGCTGATAGTTGATATGGGTTTCCGGTGTTGTCAAGATCATAAATCTATAATTTTTATAAGACAAAAATATTCCGGATCGCAGGGTCAGCCAACCCGATTCTTGTTAACCTGAAACCGGAGTCCGTCTACCGTCTGGCGCTTTTTTGGGGACTGGATAACACCGAAGGCTTTTTTTTGATACATTAGGTATTCTAAACCCCGGTTTTTATGAAGTCCATGCTTGTCGTGTTTTACGCCCTGACCCTTTCATCGGCCTGTGCCCAAAGTGAGTTTGATACCGTCAGAATAAGACCGGTAAAAGTGACTGAAAATATTTATATGCTAAAAGGATCAGGCGGGAACATAGGGGTGCTTACCGGACCTGATGGAGTATTGATGATTGACAATCAATTTGCGCCGTTATCCAACAAAATCAATGGTGCGATCAAGACCCTCGACCCTTCGGAAATACGGTTCCTTGTGAACACCCATATTCACGGCGACCATTCAGGTGGAAATGAGAATTTCAAGCGGATGGGTGTCACCGTTGTCGCGCACGATAACGTACGCGAAAGAATGAGGATGGAAAAGGTTAATCCATCCGGCGGCGAAGTTACACCTCCGCGGGACAAGGATGCGTGGCCGGTAATTACCTTTGCCGACAAACTGAACTTTCACCTGAATGATGAAGATATCGAACTAATTCATTTGGATCCTGCCCATACCGACGGCGATGTAGCGGTTCACTTTAAGAAAGCGAACGTTTATCATATGGGCGATATGTTTGTTACCTACGGTTACCCCTACATCGATTATTCAAGCGGCGGCTCAATCAATGGGTTTATTTCAACGCTTGATAAAATACTTGGCATGATGGACGAACGCACGAAGATTATTCCGGGTCACGGAGAGTTATGCACAAAGGCTGACATGAAGAACTTCAGGGATAAGCTGGCCGACATCCGCGATCAGGTCGCCGCAGCCCTGAAGAAAGGAAAAAAAGTTGAAGAAATCACAGGCCTTGATATCGCAAAAAAATATGACGCAGAATGGGGCAAAGGGTTTATCAAGGGAAAGGACTTTGTACTTAATATCGCGGAAAGCCTGAAAACTTCGGTAGTGAAGTAAGTCACTTTTTACAAACCGCGTCCGCTTCTCCACCGGAGATAGTGAAGACGCATGCAATGCCCGCAGGGACGGAAGCCGGCCCGGATGGCTTCCTCTTCGCTTTCAAAAAAAATCCTGTTTTCTCTTTTTATTCTTTTACCGGACCGGCATGACAAACGCCCGTATATTTTGTCGCGCAGGCTTCCGGCCCAACGGATCCTTCCCGACCTGATCAGGATCCGAACGTCTGTTTCCGAATAGTCGGCATGCATGATCATGCCGCATCGTGGAAGATAATACCCAACGAATAACGCACACCCGATTTCACTTCGCTTACGCCGTGTTTCATTTTTGCGCGGTAGTACCCTCGTGATCCTTTTACCGGTCGGAAATTAGTCGTGAAGATCAAGGCATCACCCTGATCAGGTTTTAATACATGTGCTTTCGACTGCGCCCGGGGAAGTTGTTCCGTCAGAACGAACTCTCCACCCTCGTGATCATTTCCGTGTTGGTTAAGGATGAAGACGATCTGAAAGGGAAAATAAACCTCGCCGTACAGGTCCTGGTGGAGTGTATTGTATCCTCCGGACTCATACCGGAGGATCAGAGGTGTTGGCCTGACCTGATTTTTGGATTTGCACCTTTCCACGAGTTCGTGGTGTTGCGGGGGAAAAATGACGTCGATCCCCAGCCTTTCCATCCATTGGTTTGCCAGTCCCTGCAGGGATGCGTAGAACAACTCCCTAAGGGACTGTATCACGGGAGGAAGCGGATAGCTGAAGTACTTGTACTCTCCCTTGCCAAACCGGTAGCGCTGCATGTTGATCACACTGCGATACAAATCCACATCGCCATACAGGCCGTGCAGGTGCGCGCACTCTTCCGGCGAAAGAACTCCCTTCACCAGCGCGAATCCATTGTCGTTGAGACTCTCAAGTGCCATAGCCCAGTTCATAGTTGAAATGCCTTTCATTTTTTTTCATAAAACTCTATAAACTGAACATGCGGTTCAACCCGGAACTTGCGGAATAGCGGTACTGACCCGGCGCCAAAGAAGTGTACCGAATATTGTTACAAATGCCTAATTCAGGGGAGCCCTTTCCGCAGGGTAGTGAAATTTACTATCTTTAATAATCCCAAGCCACTTTTACGATGAAGACCAATCCGACCGGTTTATTTTTTGTTTTGCTGCTTTTGTTTTACGGTTGTACCCCACCCGCGAAAACAGAAGACGCACTGGGAAGAATTGAATTCGATGTTACGGGTACAGACGACGCGAAAGCTCTTTTTACCAAAGGGCATTTGCTTATGCACAGCTTTGAATTTGCCGATGCGGCGGAAGTATTTCGTGAAGCTCAGGCAGCCGACCCCGACTGTGCGATGGCCTATTGGGGAGAAGCCATGACTTACCACCATGCCATCTGGCAGGAGCAAGACTATGAAAAGGGAAAGAACACGCTTCTGAAATTAGGTGCGACACCTGAAGACCGATCTGAAAAAATGAAAACCGGTCTTGAGAAAGATTTTATGGCAGGTGTTGAGATCTTATACGGCGAGGGAACAAAGGTTGAACGCGATCAGGCATACGCAGCCTATATGGGTAAACTGTACGAAAAATATCCCGGGAATCATGAAGTAGCTTCGCTGTATGCGCTGGCTCTCCTTGGTTCAGTACCGGTTGGCCGTGATGACGCTGTTTACGGGAAGAGCGCAAGGATCTCGGAGAAAATTTTGAAGGAAAACCCGAATCACCCCGGCGCTTTACATTATTTTATTCATGCCAACGATGATCCATCCCATGCGAAGGACGCGTTGCTGGCTGCCAATGAGTATTCGGTTGTGGCGCCCGATGCCGCGCATGCATTGCATATGCCCACCCATATTTACGTTGCCCTGGGTATGTGGGATAATGTTATTTCGTCAAACGAAGCATCATGGAAGGCGAGCGTTGCCAGGCGTGAAAGGAAAAAACTCACAAATGACGCGTTGGGTTATCACTCGTTTCACTGGCTTCAATACGGATACTTGCAGAAAGGCCGGATTGACGACGCCCGGAAGCTGCTGGAGGAAATGATGAGATATTGCACGGAATTACCTTCGGCCCGCGCACGTGCCCACGAAATTTATTTGAAATCAACGTATCTGGTAGAGGCAGATGACTGGGGATCTTCAGTGGCCGGACATCAGACCGATATAACAGACCTCAATGTTTCAACGCGAGGTATAGAATTCTTTACGAGGGGTATGAAGGCATACAAGGACGGCGACCTCATGCTTCTGAAGAAAAATATTGATGAAATAGAAAAGGATCGCCTTCAGGAATCCGTCAGTATAACCGAAGCCGGAATAGCGTTGTGTAAGAGTGGGGGTTCCAGTCGTCAGAATGCCACCAAGCTGGATATCGACGAAGTTCATATAATGGAGATGGAACTCCGCGGTCTGAAGGCGTGGAAGGAAAACAATCTCGTTGAAGCCGAAAAATGGTTCAGGGATGCGACAGCCCTTGAAGAAAATGTCAGCTACTCCTACGGTCCCCCTTCCGTTGTAAAACCTTCGCATGAACTCTTCGGAGAATTTCTCTTGTCCAGTAAACGGGCTGATGAAGCAATGGACGCTTTTACCCTGTCGCTGCAACGTGCCCCGCAGCGTGTCCGTTCGTTAAAAGGAAAAATGGAATCCGCCAGGTTGGCAAACCGGTTAGACGAGGTAGCGGAAATTGAAAAGAAGTTACGGGAAATCTGACAGCGTCGTGTTTTCGCCTGGCTTTTGTCTGGTTTTGATAAGCCAGGAACATCGTTTTAAAATATTATAAAAATGAAAAGAATCCATTTTATCATTGCCGCATTCGCGGGATTTCCGGCGGCCGCGATAGCAAAAGCCCGATCAGGATGGTCGGCACGGACACGGGCATTCTTCAAGGTAAACGCCGGTGATGCGCGGTATGGCGAACACTATAAGATGAAGGGTGTGACGTCAAATACGCTGGATATCAAAATTTCCGGGCAGGACACAGACGGTGAACTGGCTGTCTTCGAACAAAATGGAACAACGGCCAAGGGTGGACCTCCGTTACACATTCATCTGTATCAGGATGAATGGTTCTATGTCGTAGAGGGTGAGTACCTGTTTCAGATTGGTGAGGAAAAAAAGCAAATGAAGGCTGGCGATACAATATTTCTTCCGAGAAATATCCCTCATGCATTTATTCAGTTGACGGAAAAAGCAAAGGTGATCGTCTCCTTCGTTCCCGCCGGCAAGATGGAGGCGTTTTTTAAAGCGACTTCAGAATGGACAGCGCCACCGGCGAAAGAGGAGGTAGCGCGGGTATTTGCCTTGCATGAAATGAAAGTTGTCGGAGCTCCGCTTAACGCCGACTAACGGTTCACCAAAGGTAGATGATCCTTCTTTGAAACGATAAAACCAAAGTCTTATGAAACCCTCTCTTACAAATATGAACAGAAGAAACTTTGTAATGACTGCTTCAGCAATGACGGTATGTACGTCGACCCTGAGCGCATTGGCGCTTCCCGTCCACTCTGCACCGGCGATCGCGAACAACGGAGTCTATTCGATCGGCCCGATGGAAGGCTACTCTCCCCACGTCGGTACACTGGTTTCCATGCTGAATTATAACCGATCCACGATAGTAAGTATGGTAAAATCGATGACGATGGCTGAGCTCGACCACCTGCATGATTCAAACGCGAACACCATAGGCGCATTGGTTCTGCATTTGGGTGCTACTGAAAAGTTTTATCAGATTAACACATTCGAAGGCCGGCAGGAATTTAACGATGAAGAAAAGAAAATCTGGAATGCCGCGATGAACCTCGGCGACGAAGGCCGTAAACAAATAAAAGGTCGTGATGTAAAGTATTACCTGGATATTATCACCGAGGTAAGGCAAAAAACGCTTGACGAATTTAAGAAGAAGGACGACCAGTGGCTTATGGAAGTTGATCCGAAATGGTCCGAAAAAGATGCTCCCCTGAACACGTACTGGAAGTGGTTCCATGTATGTGAACACGAATCCAACCACCGTGGACAAATGGCCTGGTTAAAGAGCAGACTTCCGGGAGCCAGGCCAGGTAAGGACTAAGCGTATGCACGACATTCGTTCGATGTCGCCTCTTCCGGTTCGGATATTTTAATGATAAATTTTATATATGTCGTTAACCCGCGGTATACTTCTGGTAATCGGGTGGGCGTGCCTGGTTGCGCTATCCCTCTATTTCTTCATCACGAATGTAGCCGTTTACTTTACCGGGTTCCGGAGTAAGGTTTTTGGCGATACGTTTTTCCACAATCAGGTTTGGGTAGTCATGCATTTAATTGGCGGAACACTCGCATTGTTCCTCGGCCCCCTGCAGTTTTGGAAGTCATTTCGTGCCCGGTACCCCGATGTTCATCGTTTGCTTGGCAAGATCTATATGGGTGGTGTCGCGCTGATCGGTTTGTCGGCCCTCCGCCTTTCCCTTATCAGCTTCTGTGAACCCTGCCGGGTATCGTTGTTCATTCTTGCTTTGCTGGCCTTGCTTTCAACTTTTTTTGCATGGAAGAGTATCAAGGCAAGAAATACCGGGCTGCACCGTCAGTTTATGATCAGGAGTTTTATTTGCGTTTTTTCCTTTGTTGCCGTTCGTATAGATGACGTGTTTCCTCTTGACTTTTTCTTCGGAGCCGTTGAAGACACAACCTTCAGGAGAGTCGTTAATGAATATTTTTTCTCATTTGTTCCGCTGATAGCAGGCGAAATATTGATGGTTTGGATACCAGGTGTTCATACAAAGCGAAGAATCGTATAACTACCTGCTCCGGGTCCTGAAACCCACGTAATGACGCCATGTCTGTCGCGAGTACGAAGGTTTTTTTTGCGAAAGGGTGGTAACCAGACCAATTCCCTGGTTCACCGATGATAATGACTTGCCGATCGACGTTCACCGAAACCATCCACTGAATACGATGGATGCCGGGAACTTCTATGAATAACGACTTTAATGTGTATTTCAGATAATATGATTTCGAATGAAGAAGGACATGCGATTTTCATTTGATCGAATGGTTGTTCATATCACGGATATTTATCTGAACCTCTTACCCAACCCGGATACGGAGGCAACATTGAAGAAACCAACTACCGGTGATCCATTGTCGTCCTGATTAGCAATATTGGTGGAAACGTTGGCCAGCGGGGTAGAGGTGAATAACTCCGACAATCCTCCATTTTTATCGGTCTGCGTGATAACCTGTTGCAGATAATTGAATGAAGCTTCTGTAAGAGAGTGGATTTCGACATAGATGGAATCGCCCGGTTTAAGAGGCGACAAGGGTATATCGTCCTCGTCCTCATCATTGGCGTTGATACCAATGCGAATAGGGGTAATAAAAGTGACTCCATCGAATTCACTGCCGGCAGTTTGACCTGCATCATAGGCGATATTCAGCTCGCTTGCTTTATTAAGCAGTGAACCATTTTTGTGTGCCCGGATCCAATAAGTGTCTCCTTTGCCAGGCAGGTCGGTTGCCCAGAATTCAGCCTGATAAAAGTCTTCATCACTCTGAAATCCTAAGTTCTCTTCCTTCGAGAAAGTCAGACTATCTACCACGGGTACCCGCCCCATCAAGCTGGTTGCCGCAAAGGTCTCTTGTTCATAGATTACAGTAAGTGTGTAGGTGCTTCCGGGTAAACCGATGGTTTCTCCATCCTCCGGTGTCCATCGATACGATCCATCGGCAGCAAGTACATCCTCCTGGAAAATATATTGCCGCCCGTCGTTGTCCGAAATGATCACACTTGCACCTGACGCCGGAACCGGTAAGTTTTCGTTATCGAAATAACCCTGGGAAAAGGTCAGGGAGATCAATTGTGTTTCCGGTTTGTTGTTTATCCAGGCGTCGATGTTAAGGACAGGGTCGGCGTTTTCTGTGTCGGCGTTTATGATATCGTCGCATGAAATGAAGGACAACATGAAGGCTGCAGCCAGGAAAAGTGGGGTTATTCCAGTTTTTTTGTACTCCATAATCATTCAGAATGTGAAATTATATGATAATGATGGGACCATAGCACCAATTATGGACACCTGATGGGCTTCTGTCTGGATAGGCTGACCGATAACAGCTCTTTCATCGGATTGAACAAAATAGGTAGAGAAAGCATTCTTCCGTCCATATACATTATATAGGGAGAATACCCAGTAATCCCGGTTTTTTCGCTGCTTCCCGCTTTTGGTATGTGTTTTTCCATCCACGCGGAAGGAAATATCCAGGCGGTGATAGCTGCTTAAGCGAACGTCATTACGTGAATCTGTTGAATTATAGGGGATCAAAATTCCTTGTGACAAGTAGCGCTGGTCAGGATACGTCGTTGGGGCTCCGGTGGTAAATGTAAAATCGGCGGTCGCGGACCAGCGTTTGTTAATTTCAAACATACTTACAACTTTCAGGTTGTGGGTTTGATCATAACGGGTAGGGTACCATTTTCCACGGTTAACACCATTAAATTTGGTTTCCGAGCGGCTCAAGGTATAGCTGATCCATCCCGTAATTCTACCCGTTTTTTTTTGGGCATAGAACTCCAGCCCATAGGCCCTTCCCATACCACTGAGCAAATCGCCTTCCAGATAACGATTACTCAACAATTCCGCGCCATTAATATAATCCACCTCGTTAGAAGAACTTTTGTAAAATACTTCGGCGGATGCTTCGTACTGATCTTTTTTTCCCAGCGTACGGAAATATCCCAGCGTGTATTGGTCGGAAATAGTGGGCCGGAGATTGTTGGTGCTAGGGGTCCAAACATTCAGTGGATTGGATGCCGTTGTATTGGAGATAAAATGAACATATTGCGCTGCCCGTGTATAGCTCGCTTTAAGGGAACTTACCTCGTTGACTTCGAACTTCGCAGATGCCCTTGGTTCGGGGGTGCTATAGGCGGCAATAGTTTCTCCTTCGGAATATTTGTTTTGACTTACGACAGACCGCCGCCGACCGGGAACCGTGTCATTGTAGATGTAGGCCGTCCCTGCCCCCAGGTAACGAAAATGAGAAAGGCGTAAGCCATAAACTACTTCGATACGTGGCGATACTTCAAGTTTATGACTAATGTAAACCGCTCCTTCAGCGGCATACTTTTTCTCCAGACTGTTATCAACCCTTTCCCCATTTGTGATCCCAACTGTCCGTGCAGGATTGAATTGAAAATAATTGGCTTCCATTCCAAAGACCAATTCCGACCTCTCATCAATATAGTAACTGAAGTCAGGTTTTATCAGGTAGTTGGTAACATCGGAGTCCCAGGCATACGTATTGTCCGAGTCCTCACTAATTCCAAGTTCATAGTCGTACTTGCTGTACACGGTTGAGATATTCAAAAACAGCCGATTGCTTAAGACACTGTTCCACCGTATTGTTGCGGTTCGATTACCCCAGTTGAAACCAGCGTCGTCGGAGAAATTAAAATTATCTCGCCCCAGGTAACCGGACAGATAAATCCGGTTTTTTTGATTAATAGTATAGTTGGTTTTCAGGGTAAGGTCGTAAAAATTAAGACCAAAATTGCTGTTGCTTAAAAACGGTTTTGCCAGTACGTCGATGTAAGACCTGCGTGCGGCAACGATAAACGACGACTTATCTTGCTGAAGAGGACCTTCAACGGAAAGCCTGGAGAAAATCAACCCAACTCCGCCGTTTACTTCAAGTTCCTTCATGTTTCCTTCTTTCATGCGGACATCGAGTACGCCACTGGTCCGGCCACCGTAGTTTGCGGGTATGGCTCCCTTGAATAATTTTACATCCTTTACTGCATCCGGATTAAACACCGAGAAAAAACCAAGCATGTGAGCCGAGTTGTACACCGGAGCCTCGTCGAGCAGTACCAGATTTTGTCCCGTACTCCCTCCCCTTACATTAAAGCCGGACGAACCTTCGCCAACCTGACTTACACCAGGTAGGAATTGTAAACTTTTAACCACGTCGGCTTCACCCAACAAAGCCGGCAATTTCTGAATGGTTTTTATATCCAGCTTGTTAGTACTCATTTCGACACTTTTTACATTGAGCGCCCGACTTTCGGTTTCTGCTACGACCGTTATTTCCTCCAGTTGCTTAGATTGTCCGGTCATCTCAATATTGAGCTTTTGACTATTGTCCAAAACGATGCGGCGAATGGCTTTTTCGTATCCTACAAAGCTGTACTCCAAGGTGTATGTACCGGCAGGCAGCGTAATGGAATAAAATCCATACACATTACTCACAGTACCTCCGCCGGTCTCTTTAATTAAAATAGTCACACCAGTAAGTGTTTCTCCATCCGAGGCGTCCTTGATGACGCCGTCAACCGTGAACTTCGTTTGAGCCAGGACTTTTTTACTATTGGTATTAAAGAATAGCAGTAGTAGTGCTCCCATCGCAAATCCGCCAATTTTTATGTGCATCACTCATTCTTTAGTTTTCTTTTCTTTGGCCCAAGCCGATTTGCCCCGATGATATATCCACCGGACAAACTGATATTAAACCCTCTGATAGCATTTACGGACCCGGCCGTTTTGAATTCGGAGGAATGGATGTACCGGGCATGTCCACCCACTACGATACGTTTTCCTATTCTGTAATCCATTCCAGTGCCTATAGTGGTATGAAGCGCGAACCGCGCTTCCGCTTTGATCTTGTTTTTGATCTGATTGGGATCGGAATTCATGCTAAACCGGCCACCGAAAACAATAACAGGCATAGGTCCGGCGCCCAGCAGAAAATATGGACGGGCTTTTTGCCGGTAAAGGGCATATCGAAGGCCGAAAGTCACGGGTAAAATCATGCCACCACCCGCTTCTATCCGTGCTCCGTCAACTTCTTGCTTTTGGGGAAGTTTGAGCCAGCCAATATCGACGAACCATCCCATGGAGTCATTCATCCAGGAAGTAATGTGCAGATCCAACAGCTGCCTGGCATCACTGATGTCCATATACGTTTGATCTTTTTCCGTCCTCACGGACGGATGCATAAAAAACAATCCTGTCCTTAGTTCAACCGAAACGCGTCTTCCCCAGCGCGCCAGTTTAATAGAATCCTCGACTTGTTTTTTATGTTCCTCTTCGTTATACAGAGGGTTTCGCCACAGACCGTAGTGTTGAGAGGTACCGGCGTCACTTGTCAGAAAATAGCCAGCAGCCTCGAGCAGCGTATTCAAGTCTTCTTCGCTATTGCTAAAATGCCGCGTGGATGCAATTGCTTGTGGATTGACTTTGACATAAGCTTCCGCCAGACAATCGCTTTCTCCCCGGCTGATGATGAATACCTTGTTCCGGTTTATCCTGTGATTTTCATAGACTTCTCCAATGATAACCTTTAAAAAAGCCAGGTCGTTAGTCAAAACTGAGTCTCCGGCGCACGGTTCCCTGATAGATGTGGGAAATATCAGGATAGCCGGTACGTTGAATCTGGTTGATATTGAATTGGATTTATTAATGGATTCGCTTCCGGCTGGATCGATACCAAGGAAAATGATCAGCGGAAGATTTGGTTGATCTTCTTGTGTAGTGGAATTGTAAAGATGATAGCTCCGTGATACTCCATTTACCTTCGACAAGAAAGCTCGCTGTCCGTTGGCAAACTTCATTGAAGCAGCGATCAAAAAGAAAAATAGGCAGGTAATTCGGAACATGGAGATCAAACGTACTTCGAAACGGTGAAGATCTAAAAAGCGAATCAATTTCAATTCAGGAATAGACGAAACCGGTAGTTGACATAGATGCATACCCTTGATGCATCGACTAACATCACCTATATGAGCACGTAAGGTACGCGCAGCCTGACCCGGATGCAGATGCCGATGGTTGATTCGAATAGAGAAATTTCATTATTGTTCGTTCACCGGCTTGAGTGGAACAGGTCGGGAAAAATATGATAGAACAGGCAATTATTGTAAAACCGGTAAATGCGTCGGAGGAATTAATCACTTGTTCGCTCGTACATGCAGCGGACTGATTTTATCCATTTAACGTATTGGGAGTGCTAAAGCCCGCCGACCACTTAAACCAGAGATAGATATACCGGAGCATCGCACGGATGCATGTGGATGGAGCAAATTAAATCAATACACCTCCAGGTTTTTAAGCTGTAACGACAATTCTGAATTGATTCGGGCCGTTTCCCCGATGCGTTTTGCTTCGAAGCCGTACTCTTCTATTTTAAGTAACTGATCGTACGGTCCCCGCGACGAAATTAGCTTAACAAAGACCGGTGCTGTTTCCACCGCGATGAAGAGCAAGAGGATAAACCAGTTTGCCCACCAGATCGCGTCACTCTTCGCGGTCAACCTGCTTAACGCCTCCATTCGCGACGCCGGCCCATCCAGTTTTTGTTTTGCCAGGCCCGATTTTTCGGATTGTATCAGCGAGTCCTGGTCGGCGAGGGCCCGCAGTTTATCGTTAACCAGCAAGTCATTCGTTTTCACCATGGCTTGCAGTTCGGTGTCGGCCTGGTTGGCATCGGCTTTTTTTAATTGATAGATAGGACCGGCATTTCTTTTTTTGCTTCCCCCGGTTCCGTCCGCTTCTTCCTGGGCGATCCGGTTTAACTCGTCACGGCGGGCCGCCTTCACGGCAATTTCATTTTTCAGTTCGCCGATCTCACGCTTTAACCTTTCCTGATCGGTTTGAAACCGAAGTTTGATCTCATTTTCCTGGTTCGTATAGGTTTGTTGTTCCATTATCACCAGCTCGGACTGAATTTCTTTTTCGAAGATTTTCATTTCGAGCGGTTTCGCGATGACGATCGAAATCAGGACGGCGAGAACAATTCTGGGAACGGCAGTCCTGAACTCGCGTTGCATATTTCCCTCTTTTCGCATGCTCGAAACGATATACCGGTCGAGATTGAAGATCATCAACCCCCACACTACACCGGCAGCCGTGGCGATCCAGCCGTTGTCAAAAACGGTATACAGCGCATACGACGCGGCGATAGCCGCAAAAACGCCTGTAAAAAAAATGGTGGCGCCGATCCCGGCATACTTGCTCGACTCAACTTCACATTTTTTTAGCAACGGAATATGGACCCCCGAGCATACCCAGAAGAAATGCTTTATTTTTTCCATGTAAACCCTAACGCGGTATGTGCTGAATTATTATTATTACCTCCGTCAACCACCATGCCACTTACATTTACCTTGTTTTGAACCTTTTTGACAACCTCTACGGATCACCGCTGTGCAATTACGAACAGTCCCCTGTTCAGTTGTGTTCCTCCAGGTTCGATCCGTCCATCATACAATCCTAAAGCATAAATCAGGCACATGACCTTCCATATTCCCGTTCCCGCAGAATTCAGTTTCGAACATTGTATCACATTCCTTCAGCGATCACCAAGGGAGTTGTTGCATCGTGTAGCCGGAAGCAGTGTCCGGAAACTGATCCGCATAGAGAATCAAAATATACTTTTTGAGCTTCGGTACAGTGGCGAAAGTACTTTATCGGTTTCCGTGCTGAACACAACAATACAGGCTCACCAGAAACAACACCTCGTCACATTTATAACGGAATGGTTCGACCTGGAAACGGACCTCAAACCATTTTACGCGATGGCTGCGAAGGACAAATTGCTGAAGGATCTCAGTGAAAAATATTTCGGATACCGGATCATCGGCCAGCCTGACCTGTTCGAATCATTGGTTTGGGCAGTCCTCGGCCAGCAGATCAACGTGCAATTCGCTTATACGCTGAAGCAACGGTTTGTGGAACAATTTGGGACGAAGGTGATGTTTGACAACGAGTATTATTATCTCTTCCCGACACCGGAAGTAGTCAGTAAACTGTCGGATGAGCAGTTACTTCCCCTGCAGTTCTCCCGGCAAAAAAGCCGGTACACGGTTCTCATCGCGGACGCTTTCGCGAAAGGGACTATTTCAAAAGATATACTTCGCGGGCTTTCGTTGCCGGACGCAAAAGAAAAACTAATTGCGATAAAAGGTGTCGGTAACTGGACGGCTAACTATGCCTTGATGAAAACGTTCCGTTACCCCGACGCCTTTCCCCTGGAGGACGCGGGAATTCACAATGCGATAAAGAACCTGAAGAAGATGAAGGTGAAGCCGACGTTGGAGGAAGTGAAGAAGGTCTTCAAAAAATACAAGGGATGGGAGGCCTATGCTACATTATATTTGTGGAAAAGCCTGTAGACAATGCTGTAGCATACATCCGGACCGTTGCTTCAGCATCCGATCGCCGCGCCGGTTTCCGTTACTTCAACCGGATGAATGTACGATCAACCACTTTACCCCCTGAAATCCGATAAAACGTTACACCCGAGGTCATCTGAATTCCGCCCTCGTATGCCGGACCCACAACCGCCCCGGTCTGGTGAAATTGTGTTTTCTGATCGTCCGATTCGAAGGAAAATTGTTGTGCGGAATGATAGTGGCCCGACAACGCAACAGGATAATTTTTACCCTTTAGGACTTCCATCACCGCAGGGGCGTTTGATACGACGTGCCTGTATTGCTTCTTGCCATCTATGGAAATCAACGAACTGCCTGGTTCCTCGTCCGTGTATTCACCCATACTAAGCCCACCCGAGTAAAACGGGATGTGATTGAAAGTGATAACCGGTGTTGTATTCGGGATGAAGGATACATCCTTTTTTAGCCATTCGAGCTGCACTGAATCAATATGACCGTAGTACCACAAGTCGTGATAGTCGACAGAGTTCAGTCCGATGAAGTGGATGCCGCCATAATTGAACGAATAATAATCGGGACCGAGATAATGGCGGTACATTTTTTTCCCGTAAAGCGGGTGAGACTCGCTTACCAGCGATTTGTGCCTTTCAATACCGAAGATCTCATGGTTACCGGGCACATTCCAGACGGGAACGGGGAAGGTGCCGATCGTTTTTACGTAAAGGTCGTAAAATGCTGTCGCTTCTTTTTCGGAGACGCGCAATGCATCCCTGATTAGGTCTCCCGTCATCAAAAAAAACGCCGGCCGGACCGAATCAACGATTGCCCTGAGTTTCTCCAGCTGCGGTAAACTTCGGTCACTCAGATGCGGATCAGACGCATGAACAAAAGTTACATTCGGGCCGCCCGGAGAGGGAAGAAGAGGAAAATCGATGGACGTTTCCTGCTGACCGCGAGACACCGATTTCCAGAAAGACCCGTTGACTGTAAAACCATCTGGCTGCGAAATGTGAATGAGTCCAAAACGGCATTCACTCGCCAATTCATAATAACCCGTTTCATTTGTCGATACGACTTCAACCTGGTCGGAGATCAAAACGCCTTTTACCCCTTTTTCATTTTTGTCTCGCAGACCATTCCTGTTTCCATCGACAAAGACATAACCTTTGAGAATCACCGGAGCAAGCCTCTGTCTTGCATCAACCGCACCGGATATACCAAATAGCAAAAGAATGAATAGCGTCGTAATTTTTTTCATGTATTCAATTTAATGAAACGGTGTTATTCAGACTCTACTATTGAAAGCATATATTTACTACCAGAATAGTTTTTTTTATGGCCCGTCTGCAAATCGACCTCCCGGAAGTGTTCCTTTTCAGGACAGAATTAAACGTCCGTGTTTCTGATCTGAATTACGGAGGCCATGTGGGAAATGATACGATGTTAACCTTGCTGCAGGAAGCGCGCGTCCGGTTTTACCGGAAACTCGGGTTTAAGGATGAAGTGAGTTTTGAAGGTACCGTCGGACAGATCATCGCCGATGCAGCTCTTCAATATAAGTCCGAATCTTTCCTGGGGGATGTGCTGGTGATCGAGATAGCCGTTTCGGACGTTAACAAGTATGGCTTCGATATGCTCTACCGGGTAACCAACGGCGAAACAGGAAAAGAAGTAGCGAGAGGAAAGACGGGAATAGTATGTTTCGACTACGCAAAGAGAAAAGTCGCGCCCCTGCCGGCAGTCCTGTTGAAAAAACTGGGAATAACCAATCCTTAAATTGAATTTCATATGACAGTCAAGATGGCACAGGAGCAGGTTGATGAGTGGATCAAGACGCATGGTGTTCGCTATTTCAGCGAGCTTACCAATATGGCTATGCTTACGGAAGAAGTAGGCGAGGTGGCTCGGATCATAGCCCGGCGATATGGTGAGCAATCCGAGAAGGAGTCTGATAAAAATAAAGACCTCGGGGATGAAATGGCGGATGTTCTGTGGGTGTTGATCTGCCTTGCCAATCAGACTGGCGTAGACCTCACGGAAGCGTTCAGGCGAAATATGGAGAAGAAGACGCTTCGGGACAAGGACCGTCATCATGAGAACCCGAAACTCCGCTAGCCCTCGCGTATCGAATAAATTTCCTTATTGTCCGATCTTCAATATACCGTTGTTGAGGACCGGTACCACCGCATATTGATCCGGCGTTAAACAAAACGCGATATCTTTGACGACATTGAGTTTGGCAAGCCGCCTGACGTGGCTGGTATTTTTCAGGAATGTCTGCATATCCGCTTTAGCGAGGTGATAAAGGTGTTGTGCGGCGAGTGGCGCATCGCATTCAGGTTCGAAGTGATCTTCGAGGCCGTTAACGACAGCTCCGGCAAACAGTGTGTCTTCCATATTTACCTTCCCTTTCCATCCCGCACAGACGACCAATAGATTGTTTTCGGAGCGGGCCAGATATTTTACAACCGCTGATAGGTTGAGGAATGAACCGATGATGATTTCACGTGCTCCTTCCGACCTTGCAATCGCCTGTGTACCATTTGTAGTCGTGAATGCGATCTTTTGCCCTCGTAACCTTTCATCCATGTATTCAAAGGGAGAATTGCCCAGATCGAAACCTTCAACTTTTTTTCCGTCTCGCTCACCTGCCGTGAAATAATTCTGTCCTTTCATTGCCAGGCAGTCTTCGAGACTGGCGAAAGGTGTAATGCTTTCGATACCAAACGCAAAGGCAGTCGTCATGCAGGAGGTAGCGCGCAGGATATCTACAACAACCACCGTCCGGTCGTGAACGGGATACAGGTGCATTAAATCCGGGCTAAGGCAAACATCAATGGTTTTCATTTCGATGCTTTACAGGTATCAAACTTCTCGCAATTGATCTTCAGGTGGCTGGATGAATAGGAATTTCCAAGCTGGAATGCCTTACACCAGTCTTCACACGCTTTTTTCTGCTGCCCCATTTTATAACGTGCGATACCGCGGTTATGGAGGGAATTGTCGTGCTTGGGATTCAGGTATAACGCGCTGTTGTAGTCGGCTTCTGCCTTTTCAAAATTGTTTTGCTTCAGGTAGATCGTGCCGCGTTTGAAAAAGAATAAAAAGTTATCATCGATCAGTCTGATCGCCTCGTTATAAAAGGATAAAGCCCGGTCGGCGCTGTCAAGCTGCTCATAGGCATTTCCTACCTGGAAAGCATATTCGCCCTCGGTTGGAAGAAGCTTATGAAGGATCTTGTAGTCCGCCAGAGCCTCGGGGTATCGCTTCAGGTTAAAAAGCGTGACGGCCCTGTTGTACCGGAAAATCGTATTTTGATTGTTTGATGTCACAAGGTTATCCAGCAGGGGAAGCGCTTCCTGGTATTGGTCGTTGTCCATCAGAGCAACAGCCTTGTTGTTCAACTCTTCCGGAGATTGTGAAAAAACCGTGATCGAGATCGTAAGAAATATTCCGGCAAAAAGAAGCCTCATAGGGAACTCAGATGAGTGGTAGCTTACTGACCTGTGCCTGTAACGCTTTGCCCCGGACATCAATAAATATTCCGGTGCCGGGACTGCTATTCCCGACGGTTACATAGCCAAGCCCTACACCAACGCCCAGTACAGGAGACATGGTTCCCGAAGTTACCTTACCAATGATATTCCCGGCGGCGTCTTTGATAGTATAGTCATGCCGTGGAATTCCCTTGTCGATCATCTTAAAACCGACGAGTTTTTTGGTCACACCTTCTTCCTTCTGCTTTTTCAGGCTGGCTGAGTTGGTGAAGTCTTTGGAGAATTTTGTGATCCAGCCCAAACCCGCTTCGAGCGGTGATGTGGTGTCGTCGATATCATTGCCATACAGGCAGAATCCCATTTCAAGGCGAAGGGTATCGCGGGCGCCTAGTCCGATCGGTTTGATACCGGAATCTTTTCCCGCTTCAAATATCGCATTCCAGGCTTTTTCCGCGTACTGGTTTTTTACATAGATCTCAAAACCTCCGGCACCCGTATATCCTGTATTAGAAATTATTGCGTCAGGGATACCGGCGAACCCACCCATGTTGAAGTGGTAGTATTTGATGGCGCTCAGATCAATGTCGGTCAGCTTCTGAAGCACACCGGCGGCCAAAGGACCCTGAACGGCAAACAAACACATGTCAGGGGAGATGTTCTTCATCTCCACATTCTTTGTGTTGAACCTGCTGATCCAGTTCCAGTCCTTTTCGATGTTACCGGCATTGACCACCAGGAGATAGTCGTTATCTTTTATCTTATAAACGATGAGGTCGTCTACGATACCTCCCGTTTCGTTCGGAAGACAGGAGTATTGAGCTTGCCCGTCCACCAGTTTGGAGGCATCGTTGCTCGTGACTCGCTGGATAAGGTCCAGCGCATCGGGACCCTTCAGGGTAAACTCGCCCATGTGCGACACGTCAAATACACCGACACCTTTTCGGACAGTCATGTGCTCCTCGATATCGGAAGAATAACGAACGGGCATGTTGAAGCCTGCAAAGGGTACCATTTTTCCACCCAACCGGATGTGGAGGTCATTAAGAGGTATTTGTTTTACGTCCATAGGCTATTAAAAGAGGCCCAAAGATAAATATTATTTCGCGCCGGCTTCTTTTGAAAACACAATGAGAAGAGAGATTTATGGAATAATCTCCGAAAACGCAGACCGCGTTCGGCGCGGAAGCTTAATTGCTGATTCCGGCTTTTTCCAAAGCCTCAAGGACATCCTCTTTCACTTTTTTCACTTTTTCCATTTCATTTTCAAGGTATTCCTTCGCCTGCTCTTCCCCGAGGCTGTCGGGAAGCGGATTAAAGTTTCGCATCCAGATCATCATGCCTTCGCTGGCTGAATCAAGCTTTGAAATGGTTGCTTCGATTTCTTTCTTCTTTTCCTCCGCCATTTCCGGTGTATTGGCGATCCGGTTTTTGAGTTCCTCCTTCATCTTATAGATATCATCCATCTTAGGCATCACTTCGTCATGAACCTTCATGACCTCGTCGTACAGGGCCTGATTTCCACTTTCCTCAATGGCGTCGCCATCGCCGTGCTCATGGGTGTCATGGTCATTCGATTTCTGGCCGCATGATACGGCTACAATACACACAATAATAAAGAGGAAGATTGAAAAGGGAGCTTTCATGGCTGGTCCGGTTTTTTGATTTAAATATAGGCATTGGAACGGCTTCAGCTGCCTTTCTCATCTTAAAAAGCACTAACAACCATTAGTTTTTCAAAAAATATTTCACCAAAGATGGAAGCCGTGCTTGCAACTCAGAAAAAAAACATTTTATCTTTGAACACTTCAAACTGAAGACATGAAAATCAGCAACGCTTCTTTTTACTTTTATTACTTCTTTTTTAGTACCCGAGCGGGACTTTAAGAGCGCTGCGTTGTTGATTAAACGATAACTGAAAACTCAAAAAAGTCCCGGAAATCCGGGACTTTTTGTTTTTATGGACTATTTGAAAAAATGGCAAAGAAGAAAAAATTAAACATTGCGATTCAGGGTATTGCTACCAGTTTCCACGAAATAGCCGCACTTACCTATTTCAACGAACCGATTGGAACGATCGAATGCCTTTCCTTTCACCAACTGTGTGAAAGCCTGAAGGCAGGTAAGGCGGACTTTGCCGTGATGGCGATAGAGAATTCGATCGCCGGGAGTATCCTGCCCAACTATTTCCTGCTGCAGGACTATCATTTCAGTATCGTCGGCGAGATATACCTTCCTATTCACATGCATCTGCTTACCCTGCCGGGTGTGAAGCTGAACGACATTACAACAATAGAATCCCATCCGATGGCTATTCGCCAGTGCTCGGAGTTTTTACATTCACTGCCCGGGGTTGAGATCAGGGAAAGCGATGACACAGCCCTTTCAGCCAGGCGTGTTTCCGAATTCAAACTCAAGACAACCGCCGCTATCGCTAACGAGTGGGCCGCTAAAAAATACGGACTTCAGATTCTGGAGAAACGTATCGAGACCCATAAAAAGAATTTTACACGGTTCCTGATCCTGACAAAAAGAAGTAACGGGAAAGCGGAAAGCAACAAGGCATCCCTTTGCTTCGAGGTTGCCAACGAGGTGGGTAGTCTGGCCGACGCATTGATGACCTTAAAAAATAACAGCATCAACCTGACGAAAATACAATCCATTCCTATCATTGGCCGTCCAAGCGAGTATTCGATACATATTGACGTGGAATGGAAGCGCCGTAAGAATTACGACGAAGCCATGCATCAGGTACTTCGACAGGTGAAAAATCTCAACGTATTGGGAGAGTATAAAAAAGGAAAAATAGAATACAGGTAAGAGATAAGCCCGGTTTCGGGACTACAAAGAGAGAAAAATGATAAAAACAGCCAACAGGATAGCAAACGTAGAAGAGTATTACTTCAGCAGAAAGCTTGCTGAAGTACGAAGCCTGGATTCACCCGAACTCAGGGTGATCAACCTGGGGATCGGCAGTCCCGATCAGGCGCCGTCCCCCGCTACAATCGATGCATTGACGATCTCCGCGAGGAATCCGGCAAACCACGGCTACCAGAACTACAAGGGCATTCCAGCCTTGCGTAACGGCATTGCCGGGTTCTACGATCGTATATATGGTGTAACCGTCGATCCGGAGACCATGATCCTTCCCCTCATGGGTTCCAAGGAAGGCATCATGCACATAGCCATGGCGTTTGTCAACGAAGGCGATGAAGTGTTGATACCGGATCCGGGTTACCCGACGTATTCTTCGGTGGCCACACTGGTTGGTGCGAAACTGAGGCCTTATACCTTACGCGAAGACCGGAACTGGGGTATAGACGTCGATGCACTTCGCAAGAGCGATCTCTCAAAGGTCAAGATCATGTGGGTGAATTTCCCACATATGCCTACAGGAAGAACAGCATCCAGGGAGGAACTGAAGGAGTTGGTGGATCTGGCACGTAAGCATCGGTTCTTAATCGTAAACGACAATCCCTATAGCCTGATCCTGAACGAAGAACCCATGAGTATTTTGTCGGTTGAAGGAGCTGACGAGGTGGCGTTGGAACTGAACTCATTGAGCAAGTCGCATAATATGGCGGGATGGAGGATCGGATGGGTTGCCGGAAGGAAAGAATACATCGATGCGGTTCTGAAGGTAAAGAGCAATATGGATTCCGGTATGTTCCTGGGTCTTCAGCATGCCGCGGTTGAAGCCTTGAAGAACGGGCCCGAATGGTTCACTGAACTGAACAACGTGTATGCAGCCCGTAAAAAAGTAGCCATCCGGTTGCTGGATCTCCTCGGTTGCACCTATGCTGAAAAACAATCCGGTTTGTTCGTCTGGGCCAAAGCACCCGATGCGATCGCTGACGTGGAAACATGGATCGATGAGATCCTGTACGGGACAAAGGTATTTATAACGCCTGGTTTCATCTTTGGGGAAACGGGCCGGAGATACATCCGGATCTCCCTGTGCTGTACGGTGGAAATGTTGGATGAAGCGCTTAAGCGGATTGAAAAATTCACAAGTAATAAACCGGTAACCGGTCACAAGACTTCCGTAAATGTTTAACCACAAAGGATGAAGACAACAATTATCGGTCTTGGATTAATCGGTGGTTCCATGGCGCTGGATCTGAGAAAAGCGGGTATCGCTCATGAGCTCACAGGTATCGAGTTGAACTCCGATCATGCGAAAAAAGCTCTTGATCTCGGGCTGGTGGATCGGGTTGAGCCGAAGGAAGAAGCGATCCCTTCTTCAGACCTGATCATTCTTGCGATTCCCGTAAGCGCCATCTGCAAGTTGCTTCCCTGGATCCTGGACAATGTCAAAAAGGATGCTGTAATCATAGACGCCGGGTCGACGAAAAGCCTGATCTGCCGCGCGATCGTCAATCACCCGCGGCGGGACCAGTTTGTCGCGTCACATCCCATCGCCGGAACAGAAAACTCCGGACCGGAAGCGGCTTTTACGGGATTGTTCCGGCAAAAAACGAATATTATCTGTGAGCGTGGAAGATCGTCTGAGCATGCCCTTCAGGTAGCCGGCCGGGTTTTCGATGCATTGGGCATGAACACCATATTTATGGAACCCGAGGAGCACGATAAACATGTGGCTTACGTTTCACATTTGTCGCACGTGAGTTCCTTTCTGCTGGGACAGACGGTACTGGACATCGAACGAGATGAAAAAAATATTTTCGCGCTGGCCGGAAGCGGTTTTGCCTCCACGGTGAGGCTTGCCAAAAGCTCACCGGATATGTGGGCTCCGATCTTTGAACAAAACGCCGAATATTTAAGCCAGGCTTTGTTGGAATACATCATGCATCTTCAGAAGTTTCAATACTACCTCATGAAGCGTGATGTAAAGGAACTTCACCGTATCATGACTGAAGCGAACCGGATCAGGGAAATTTTAAATGGAATCGAACATAAACAACCAAAACAAGTAGTAGAAAATAAAAATTAAAGGGATATGAAAAAGGCATTACAACTTGAATCAATCACAAAATGGCTTCCGACCTCAAGCAAGCCGATCATCATCAGTGGTCCTTGCAGCGCGGAGACAGAAGATCAAATGATCGCGACAGCAAAACAACTGGCTGCAACCGGCAAGGTACACGCCCTGCGTGCGGGTATCTGGAAACCCCGGACACGGCCCGGTCAGTATGAGGGAGCGGGTGAGGAAGGTCTGAAGTGGCTGGTTCAGGCAAAAAAAGAAACCGGTCTTCCCGTTACAACGGAGGTGGCGAACGCCGCACATGTGGAAGCATGTCTGAAAGCCGGCGTGGATATCCTTTGGGTTGGAGCCAGGACAACCGTTAATCCTTTTTCCGTCCAGGAAGTCGCCGACTCACTGAAAGGGGTTGATATCCCGGTAATGGTGAAGAACCCCATCAACCCTGATCTTGAATTGTGGATCGGTGCGCTGGAGCGGTTGAACAAAGCCGGTCTCACAAAGCTAGCGGCCATCCACCGCGGTTTTTCTTCTTTTGAAAAAGGTCCTTTCCGGAACGCGCCGATGTGGGATATGGCCATCGAATTGAAAACACGTATCCCTGAACTGGATATTATTTGCGACCCCAGCCACATTGCCGGCAATCGCGAGCTGATTTCATTTATTTGCCAGAAAGCCCTTGACCTGGATATGGTCGGTTTAATGATTGAAAGCCATATCGATCCGGATGCAGCATGGAGCGACGCGAAACAACAAGTCACTCCTGCAGTTCTGGGTAAGATCATAGATAGCCTCGTGGTTAGGACCGTGTCTTCCGATAACAAAACTTTTAAAGATACACTCAGTATATTACGTGAGCAGATCGACCAGCTCGACGATGAGATCATGTCGAAAATGGCGGCACGAATGAAGATATCCGAAAAGATCGGTCAGTACAAAAAAGAGAACAGTGTGACAATCCTCCAGGTAGCGCGCTGGGAGGAGATCATTCAAACCCGGATCACCCTTGGTAAAGCTATGGGTCTTAACCCCACCTTTACCAACGACCTGTTAAAACTGATCCACCAGGAATCCATCCAGATCCAGACCAAGGTGATGAACAAGGTCGAAGAACGAGTTTGATCATATATAACACGATTTTTTCCTAAAACCCCTCTTTTCTTACAGAGGGGTTTATTTTTTATTTTTTATGGGATAATCCATAAAAACATTTTTTTACTTTGGTCGCCGGCTGACCTTTGTTCCTGTTCCCTATAGACGCATGCATAAATTTCTGTTTACTGTCATTATCGCTTCGTCGTTTGTTCTCCAGGAAGGAAGCGCACAAAACTCCGATATTTATAAAAACCTGAAGACACGGTTCCCGGACGAACCTGCGGTGTTTGTCGAACGCTCGGAGCTGCTATCGATCCTGCCGGAGGGTGATTCGTTGAGAATTTTTGCCGATGTGACGGAAGACATTCTCCATTTAAAAGAACAGTCCGATGCTTTTTCCGCAGGCAGGGTATACGGATCGCATTTTAGCCAGGTGAAAGAAATAAAAGCCAAAACACTTATCTGGGATAAGAATCGTTTTAAGGAAATGAATGTGTCGGCATTCAAAAAAAACAGCGACCGGGATGGGGGAATTTTTTATGACGACTCCTATTACTATTCCTTTAATTACCCTTCTGTAGCTATGGGCAACAGGACCCAGCTGCAATATCAGTCACGTGTTAAAGAGCCGAAGTTCATTCCCGGATATTTCTTTTCCAGCTACCTGCCACAATCCAGCACGTCGTATACGATCAAGACCACAAAACAGGTGGAGCTGGTGTATAATGTTATCAACGACAACGAGCATATTATAAAGTTCCGGAAGTTTGAAAAAGGCGGGTTTGTCTATTATGAATGGTCGGCAACGGATGTTGCACCGCGTAAAACGGAAGATTCAAGTCCATCTATCCAATACTACGCCCCTCATGTGATATGTTATGTAAAGGCATACGAAACGAAAAAGGGTAAGGTGAACGTCCTGTCTTCCCTCGATGACCTGTATCAATGGTACTACAGTTTTGTCGAAAACCTCAATAACGCACCTTCAGAACCACTGGCCTCCACTGTCGGGAAAATAAAAGGACAAAGCAAATCCGAACTCGAACTCGTTAAAAATATATTTTATTGGGTGCAGGACAATATACAATACGTCGCATTTGAAGAGGGAATGCGCGGACTGATCCCTCATCCGGGATCATATGTTTTCGAAAAGCGATACGGAGACTGCAAGGATATGGCGAACCTTATCGTCGATATGCTGAGCCTGGCCAACGTAAAAGCTTATCATACATGGATCGGTACACGTGACCTTCCCTACAGGTATTCGGAGGTACCCACACCCCTGGTGGATAATCATATGATTGCTACGTATATCTCGCCCGACGGGAAGTATTATTTTCTCGACGGCACCAGCGATCACACACCCTTCGGTATGCCTTCGTCGATGATACAGGGAAAGGAAGCCCTGATCGGACTGAACAAAAATAAGTACGAGGTGAGGACGATTCCGGAAGTGGAAAAGGAGAAAAATGTTATGGTTGATTCCATGCAGATCAGGCTGGACGGCAATCAGATCATGGGGAGTGGCATAACGACGCTTCGGGGATATGCGAAGGTTTTTGGCGGTTATGAACTTGACCGGGCTGAGAAGGATGACGTCAGAAAATATGTGGCCAGGCTTATCGGTAAGGGAAGTAATAAATTCTACCTGGATCGTTATGACCTTTCGAATGAGAACAACAGGGACGTCCCAACCCGTATCGCGTATTCATTTCGTATTGGTGATTATTTTCAAAAGATCGGCGATGAACTATACATCAATATGAACCTGAACAAGGATTATTACAATGCTTTTATCAATTCCTCGTTGCGGCGGACTCCTATGGAGAAGGATTATAAGTACGAAAGTTATGAATGCAGTGAACTTGTTATCCCCGATGGCTACCTGGTCGAATACCTTCCGCCGGGTTCGAGGGTAGAAGGAGAAATGATCGGGATGGAGACAAGTTATCAGAACACAGGCGGCAAAATTTTATACACCAAAAAACTGTACCTGAATTACCTGCTGATGAAACCGGTGCAGTTTGAAAAATGGAATACCTCCATCAGGGAAATAAGTGACGTTTACAAGGAATCTATTATTCTCAAAAAGAAATAGGATGAGACAACTGACAAAACTGGTCGCTTTGTTTTTTTGCGTACTCGCGGGAACCGCGGGAGCCGCTGATTTTAAACCTTATGAATGGGAGAAAAACAGGGAACGCTATTCGTTATCCGAAAAAGATGCCGGGCTCACGGAGGTCATCCTGAAACAGCATACACAATACGAATACCTCCTGGAAGACAATCAGTTCCTCATGTATTCTACGGTTCATCGTATAATCTACGTTAACAATAACGAAGCTATTCAAAAGCATAACCGAATTGTCATATCGATGAACAATACGATCGAGTTGCTGGAAGTAAAGGCACGGGCTATCGGCAAAGACGGGAAAGCCGTATTTTTTGACAAGAGCAACTTAAAGGAGGTCAAGGATGAGGAATCCGGCAGCGCGTTTAAGATTTTTGCCATCGAAGGTATCGAGTTGGGTAGCGAAATCGAGTATTACTTCACCCGTAAGATGACAGCCAGTATCTTCGACCGGACATACATGCAATTTGATGTCCCGGTAAAGGAAAATTCCTTCCTGCTGACTTGTCCGTCACATCTGAAATTTGATTTCAAATCATATTTTAATTTTCCGGAAGTAAAAGAAGAACGACTTAACGATCTGAATATTTACCGGAGTCATATGACCGATGTACCTGCATTGAAAACGGAGACATTTTCCTACTATACGGCGAACCGGAAGCGTATCGAGTTCAAGCTTGCCTATAATAAGGCACGGTCCGATGCCAGGCTTTATACCTGGGACGAAGCGGCTAAAACTTTTTACCGGATCCTGACGACGCTTTCAAAAGACGATGTCAAGGCGCTGGATAAATTTGTAAAAGGTCTAGGTGATAACCCGTCGAATAAGGTTGAAGATCGTATCCGGAACATCGAGAGTACGATCAAAGGTCAGATACAGGTGAGCGAGGAGAAGAGCAACGAATCGTTGAATGAGATTGCATCGATCGTAAAGTCAAAGCTGGCGTCCCACCAGGGAATGACATCCCTTTTTCTGAATGTCTTTGAGAGGCTGAATATTATGTGCCACCCGGTCATTACCTGCAGCCGCGAGGACATTAAGTTCGACGGCTCATTTGATTCCTGGGCGTACCTGGACGACTATGTGCTGTACTTTCCCGACACACGCGGATTTATGGAGCCGTATGTTTTTGAGCTTCGGTACCCGCTGATTCAACCGGATTTTACAGCGCAACAAGGATTGTTCATTGAACCGATCAAATCAGGCGAAGTGAGATCGGCACTTTCTTCCATTGCCGTCATCCCACCCGCCGACTATGCGGTCAATGTCGACAACCTGGACATCGATGTTACATTCAGTGACGACCTTTCCTCGAACCGGATCCGGCAAAAACGTGAGTTCGGCGGATATAACTCGGCATACTTTGCTCCTTATTACGAACTCATGTCCGCCGATCAGCGGGTGAATATGGTCGAGGATATTATCAAGCAAACAGCGCCCGACGCCGAAATCAAGGACTGGAAGGCGAATAAAACCGCCGGAGACCACAGTGGAAAATTTCTCGTCGATGTGGATTTTCAATCGGGGCATTTTCTGGAGCGGGCTGGCTCCCGCATTTTGTTCAAAGCAGGCGAACTGATCGGGCGGCAGATCGAAATGTACCGGGATGACGAACGGACAACAACGGTCGAAAATGAGTTCAACCGAGGTTATGACCGCACCATCCGTATTACGATCCCAGGCGGATACCGCGTTAAAAATCTCGATGACCTGAAGATGAACATTGCGTACCGGGATCGGGATCTGGTTCCATTCATATTCAAATCCGACTATACCGTAAAGGGGAATGTCCTGGAGATCTCAATTGAAGAGTTTTATAAGGAGATCTACGCGCCGCTGTCACGCTACGAGGACTTCAGAAAAGTGGTTAATGCCGCTGCGGACTTCAACAAAGTTACGCTGGTGTTCGAGAAGGAATAAGCGGAATACCAAGGCGAAAAATTCAGAACCTGTATTCTCCGTTGCGGGTGACGTGGATTGGCTTTAGCGTCCTGCTATTTTCAAAATCATCGTAAACGGTTTTCAGATTTTGCCAAAAGGCGGCGTTCGCCGGAAATTCATTCTTAAGGGTATTGAATGTGGTATTTGTAAGTTTTGCCGGGAAGATATGAACCGGTATACTTTGCTGACCGCCGCTTTGCGCTTCGACAGCAAGCACGTACAATTCCTTAATCTTGTCATCGGTCAGTGGGATACAACCGATGGTGACACAGTTTCCGTGGAGGTAGATGTCGCTGCCTGGCGAGACCTTGTCGCTGAGGATCCGGTCGGAGGCGTTAGGATAATTTATGCCAAGGGACAGGTGAAAATTACTCCGGGGATTGAAGTGATTTATGGAATAGACGCCTTCGGGAATCTGCAGGTCTCCCTCTCTTCGCTTTGGTCCCGGTGTACCCGATGTTGCGCAGAAATCGTAGCGATGAAGAAGGACGTAAGGTCCATCCGCTGTGTCGCCGGCCCAGACTTCAACAATCCGCTCCTGCTTGAAGGCACGGATGAATAGTCTGAACTGTTCATACCCTACTTTTTTTTCTTTGAAGTACCCCATTACGATACCCTCCTTTTCCGCGTAGGCGTTCCGAACTCTTTCATTGCGTAATTGCGCCTGCTTAAAGGGGAGTTGAATAGTCATGAGGGCCAGAAAAAAGGAGAGTTTTTGCATTTTTTAACCGGCGTTTTCCCGGGCCATGAACACAGTCTGCGACGGGTAGGCGAATTGAATATTTTTCTCTCTGAAGACATCGAATATTCTAAAGTTGATGTCTTGCTGAATATCGGCATAACGATTGAAATCCGAATTTTCCACAAAGAACACAATTTCAAACTTCAGGCTGTAATCGCCGTAGGAAAGAAAATGAACTCTGTCCAGTGTCACCTCCTGTTGTTCTGCAAAAATATTTTTGATCAGGGTTGGGATTTCACGCAGCAGTGACGGATCGGTCTCATAAACAACACCCAGGGTAAAAGAAATGCGCCGGCGTTCCATTCGCTTGAAGTTGTGTATTCGTGAGTTACTCAAGTCGCTGTTTGAAAAGATAAGTTGTTCGCCCGACAGGCTTTTTACCCGCGTTGTTTTAATGCCGATGTGCTCCACGGTACCTTTTTTATCGTCGATCACAATAAAGTCCCCGATTTCAAATGGCCTGTCGAAAAAAATCACAAAATAATTGAAGAGATCTCCTAAAATATTCTGTGCTGCCAGGGCGATTGCAATACCTCCGATTCCCAGGCCGGCGATAATCGTGGTGACATTGTATCCCAGGTTGTCGAAGAGGAAAAGCAACCCGATAGCCCAGATAAAGACGTTCAGCAACAACATGATGCCTCCCAGCTGTTTCACCTTTTCGTCGCCTTGTTCCTGTTTCCGCACATGCGATTGAAGAACGATCAGCACGGTAGACGAAATCAGGCGCAGGGAGAAGTATGTAATGACTACGGCAATCGCCCCGTGGGCGTATACAGTCGCTTTTTCGGAAAGGGTTAAATAACCGACGGCAATGTATATAATGATAAAATTCAGTATGGGCAGTCCGAATTCCTCGATCCCGGCAACGATAAAATTATCGATGTTGGTTTCAGTGGTATCAGCCCATTTTTTGAGTCGCTTCAGCAGGGTTCTTTTGAACACACGGAGGATCACCATCCCCAGGAGAATTCCTCCGGTTACAATAAGGTAGTCCTGTACAGTATTATTATAGTAGGATGAGCTCAACAAATTTTCCATCTGGATTATTGATTTTAAACGACAAAAATAAACGATCCGGTCTATATCGCGACAACAATCGTTCCACAAGGCTTCAATCGTTTACGAGGCACTTTGGGAATAACATATGCCAGTTCTAAATTTAGGTTCTATATTTACTTAATCGTTTTTTAATACAGTTAAACGTTGGTGTAAATGGGATATGATATTTTCATGATCATTTCAATTGTCACCTTTTTAGGTGTTTTGATGACCATGTACTTCAGCCATTCGACGCGCCGGCAGGTTCGGGAGGAGACGCTCATAAAGGAGAATGATCAGTTAAGGCAGGTGCTTAAGGATCAGCAGGAGCTGCTCGAGGAGGAACGGGTAAGGATCGATCACGACCTCCACGATGATCTGGCCCAGTTGCTGGCGGGCACACGTCTTGCGTTGGGCAACCTCAGGCTGGAACCGACCCTTTCCGGGAGGAATAAAAGCCTGCTCCTTCGTATTGACCACGATCTCAACGATCTCCTTAACCGTGTACAAAACATAATCTGGAACCTTTCGCCGGAGGCGCTGAAGGAGAAGGGCTTGGCTTACGCACTTTGGAAGATGTGCGATCAGTTAAAGGACCTGCGCTCTTTTCACATAGAATTTCTGGAGATGGGAAAAGTAAGCAGGCTTCCGGACCCTGTTGAACTGGTGTTGTTCCGGATCGTTCAGGAAATCGTGAACAATGCCATGCGCCATTCGCTGGCATGGAATATCAACATGAAAATGTACTGGTCGGACACGAAGGTCAAGGTAGAGGTAAAGGACGATGGTATTGGCAGGAGTAAAAATCCTGGCGACCGGAAGGAGAAAGGGAGGGGTCTACCAGGTATTCAGAAGCGCGCAGAACTGATCGGTGCGACGGTCACAACCGAACCGGTAGCGAAAGGAACTCTCTTCATTGTCTCTTATACCTTCAGGAAGTGACGATCCCGTTGCTTACGGCATAGTGGATCAGCTCGTTGGTATTACGTGTATTTGTTTTTTTTATGATCTCCTTCCGGTATCCCTCGATGGTGTGCTCGCTCAAAAAAAGTTTTTCAGCTATATCTTTTGTACTTAAGCCATGGCATAACAGTACGATCACCTCGAATTCCCGCGCAGAAAGTTTAATGCGCGGAGGATGTTGCAAACCATCCGGTTTTGAATGGATTACCACGTTGACCTTTTCGTTGTAGTAATGTTTCCCTTCCAGGACAGTCGTGATGGCCGTATAGATCTCCTGCTGATGAGTGGTTTTTTTGAAAAGTATTCCGGGGACTCCCGCGCGCATCAGGTTAAAGATCATCGCTTCCTCGTCAAACGCGGTAAGGGCGATAATACGCGTGGACAGTTTCAGCTTATGTACGTATTCGATCACTTCAAACCCGTCTACAACCGGCATCCGGATATCTATTAGGGCAACATCGATGGTATGTTTGGCGAACATTTCTATGGCCTGTCTGCCATTCGCTACTTCATAGATTTTTTTTACAAACTGATTCTTTTCCAACATTGCGCGAAGGCTTTCGCGCATAAACAAATGGTCATCGGCAACGAGTACTGTAATGGATTTCTTCACTCCAAATTCGATCTATTATGATTTCCTCAAAGATATTCGAAAACATAACTAAACAACATAATTTTATGACGAAGGCAACAATTTGTTATAACACAAATAACAAAGTGGAAAGAAACGCGCAAGATGTGCTACCCCTTAGTTAACCTCTCATAAAATCATTGTTAATGAATATCAATAATGCCGGTAATATTAAGAAACAAATACCCCCGGTTTTCCGGGGTTTTTACCTATACCTATTGTCTTGGTCCAAACTTCGTGTGTATCTTTAGACGTTGAATTTTACGATCAATAACTTTATTCACCAGGATGAATACCTGGGCTCCAAATAGGTTTAATACTTCGCAATTCAGTCATACATTCATTGTATGATAATTCGGATAAGATCATCTGTGAACGGAGTCTATTGTAAATGAACTTCAACACCGTTAGCAATATTAAAGCCTCTTACTGGGTGAGAGGCTTTTTTTATGCCCGGCGGCGGGCTTTTAGTCTGTTGCGTACAATTCCCACTGCATATTCCGGACCGGTCCGATTTTTTAAACCGGTCAACAGAGGTCAACCAGTATTTTTTTTCGATCTTTTCCACGAAATCTTCATTTACTATGCAAAACCTTCCCTGGAAAAAAATTGCCATCGCTGCGGCAGTTATTGGAATTGTTGCTGTTGGTGTTTTTTATGTTACCAGTACCAAAGGTACTAAACCGGCAATAAGCTATATAAATCCCGCATTTGGTGAGTATATCGCCTCCTATACCGCCGGAGTAGTCGGGTCCGGGTCAACAATCCGGATTGCGTTGTCGAAGGATGCAGTGGATTCCACTGCTGTTGGCCGGGAAACTACAGTGAAACTTTTTTCATTCAGTCCGTCCATCAGTGGAAAAGCCACCTGGATTGATAAAAGGACGGTAGAGTTTAAACCGGACAATCGCCTAATCTCCGGCCAGATCTATGAGGTGGGGTTTGCACTATCCCGCCTTCTGGAAGTTCCCAAAGAACTGAGCACGTTCGGTTACTCGTTCCAGGTGATTCCCCAAAACTTTGAAGTCGCCATCGGCAATGTAAAACCATATGTCAAAACGGAGTTAACCCGGCAACGGATCGAAGGTGTTCTCCAAACTGCCGACTTCGCCGAAACCGCCATAGTGGAAAAGATGATCCAGGCGCAACAGGAAGGCAAAACACTTAATGTGAACTGGACCCACGCCGGTGAAGGGAAGGAACACCTCTTTACCATCGAGGATGTAGCGCGAAAAGACGCTGCCTCGAAAGTAAACCTTGCGGTAAGCGGAAAGGGTCTTGGCATCAGCCAGTCGCAGGACCTGGAAGTTGAAATTCCCGCACTCGGTGATTTTAAGGTTATGGGTGTAAAGGTGGAGCAAAATCCCACTCAGCACGTAGTAATCCAATTTTCCGATCCGCTGAATGAAAAACAAAACCTCGATGGATTGATCGCTATCAGCGATGTTGGAACGCTGGACTTTGAAGTAAAGGACAATGAAATACTGGTTTATCCTCCCATCCGGCAGACAGGTTCCAAAACACTTACAATGGAAGCCGGAATACGGAACATCCTGGATTATAAAATGAAAGAAGGGTCGACCATGGAAGTCGCCTTCGAACAACTCAACCCGGCCGTCAGGTTCACGGGCAAAGGATCGATATTACCCGGAACCGATGGTCTGATCATGCCTTTTGAAGCAGTAAACCTGAAATCCGTTGATATCGAGATCATTAAAATCTTTGAGAACAACGTGGTACAGTTTTTCCAGGTAAACGACTATGAAGGCGGCGCCGAACTTCGCCGCGTGGGAAAACCGGTCTTAAAAAAGACTGTGCCGCTTGAAAACGCCGGGGTGACGGACCTTGGAAAATGGAACCGGTTCACGCTGGACCTTTCCAAACTTATCAACACCGAACCGGGCGCGATCTACCAGGTAAGGATAGGATTTAAAAAGGCTTACCTCGCTTACCCTTGCGAAGGAGAGGAGGAATCGGTTTCCGCTACCGGAATGACTTCGCTTTCGACGGAAGACTGGGAACAGCAGGACGAAGGCGAAGAAAGCAATTGGGATTCGTACGAAGAATACTATTACAGCGAAGAGTACGACTGGGAACAGCGCGATAATCCCTGCCACGCGTCTTATTATACAGGCAACAGGAACATCAAGAAGAATGTGCTGGCATCGGACCTCGGTTTGCTGGCGAAACGGGGGACGGATGGCAATACAGTTGTGTTTGTAAACGACCTTAAAACCACGCAGCCGCTTTCCGGTGTTATCCTGGAGTTATACGACTATCAGCAGCAACTTATCGGGACTGGTTCTTCGGGTACAGACGGCAAGGCTGTTATATCCACGAAGGAGATACCGTTTCTGCTTTTGGCTAAAACCGGTGCGCAACGCGGATATCTGAAACTTCCCGACGGAGAATCGCTTTCGATCAGCAACTTCGATGTGGGTGGAGAATATGTTTCAAAAGGATTAAAAGGATTCCTGTACGGTGAACGCGGCGTATGGCGACCCGGCGACTCCCTTTATATGACGTTTATCCTTCAGGACCGCCTGAAGCTTTTACCGCCTACACACCCCGTTGTTTTTGAACTTCAAAATCCACAGGGCCAGGTCACGAGCCGTATCGTCCGCGCAAACGGTGAAAACGGGTTTTACAAGTTCACGACGAGTACGTCTGCAGATGCACCCACCGGAAACTGGAGCGCCCGTGTAAAGGTCGGTGGTGCTGAATTCAGCCAGCCGGTCAAGATCGAGACCGTTAAACCTAACCGGCTTAAAATAAACCTGGATTTCGGGGTGGATAAACTCACCGCCGCGAACAATAATGTTTCCGGTGATCTTCAGATCAACTGGCTGCACGGTGCGCCGGGCCGTAACCTTAAAGCAGAGTTTGAAGTGCTTCTCACAAAAGCAGAGACCAAATTTCAGCGATATCCCGACTTTACATTCGACGATCCTTCACGTGAATTTGCCAGCGAAGCAAAAACCATTTTTGAAGGTTTCACGGATGATGAAGGTCACGCAACGGTAAATACCACCTTGGAAACTTCCGAATCCGCTCCCGGTATGCTCAACGCCGTATTCAGGGGAAAAGCGTTTGAAGAAAGTGGTAACTTCAGTATTGACCGGTTTTCGATTCCGTATTATCCCTATTCCTCTTTTACCGGAATACGCCTGCCACCCGGTGACAAGGCCAGGGGCATGTTACTCACCGATACTACCCACCGTGTGGATGTGGTCACTGTTGACGCGGATGGAAATGCCGTTTCACGCGACCGGATCGAAATGACCATTCATAAACTGGAGTGGAGATGGTGGTGGAACAGCGAAGGAGAAGACGCAAACTTCATGTCGTCATCTTATGCCCAGCCCGTAGCCCAGGGCGTTGCCCGCACGGTAAACGGAAAGGGAAGCTGGGACTTTAAGATCAAATACCCGGAATGGGGCCGCTATTTCGTACGGGCTTTCGATCCGGTGTCGGGTCATTCGACGGGAAAGGTTGTGTACATCGACTGGCCCGGATGGGCCGGCCGTTCCAGGGGCGGAAACCAGGGAGCAACGATGCTGTCATTCAGCTCCGACAAACCCGTCTATTCAATCGGCGAGAAAGCATCTATAGTTATTCCGGGAAGCGAACAGGGCCGGGCATTGGTGAGTATTGAAAACGGAAGCAGTGTACTCGAGACGTACTGGGTTGAAACCAAAAAAGGAGACAATCCATTCAGCTTTGAAGTGACCAGCGCGATGACACCCAACGTTTTTGCGCATATCACACTGATCCAGCCCCATGCGCAAACGGTGAACGACCTCCCCATCAGGTTATATGGTGTTATTCCAATAAGGGTTGAGGATCCCGCGACACATCTCAATCCGGTTATCACCATGCCGGACGTGCTGGAGCCGGGTAAAGAAGTCGTGATCAAAGTTTCCGAACAATCGAAACGGAACATGACGTATACCCTGGCGTTGGTCGATGAAGGATTGCTGGACCTCACACGTTTCAAAACACCGGATGCCTGGAACCGTTTTTATGCCCGCGAGGCGCTGGGTGTGAAGACGTGGGATTTGTACGATAATGTAATGGGAGCCTTCGGGTCCCACATCGAACGGCTGTTGGCTATCGGTGGGGATAGTGAATTGGCCGCAAGCAAGGAGGACGATACAAAGGCAAACCGGTTTAAACCTGTGGTGAAATTTCTGGGACCGTTTACCCTCACAGGCGGAAGCGATGAGCACCGGTTTATCATGCCGCAATATATCGGTTCGGTAAAAACCATGGTCGTCGCCGGCTACGAAGGTGCTTACGGCAAAGCGGAGAAAGCAACCCCGGTTCGTAAACCACTGATGGTTCTGGCGACCCTTCCGAGGGTACTGGGACCGGAAGAAAAAGTTAAGCTGCCGGTCACACTCTTTACCATGGAAAAGAGTATCAAGAATGTAAAGATAGACGTAAAAGTGTCGGGGCCGCTGCAGGTTGGCGCGCCTTCCCAGACCGTTACCATGAGCGGCGCCGATATGACTGTCGATTTCGACCTGTCGGTTAGAAGTAGTATCGGTGTCGGCAGGATCGAGGTGACTGCTTCTTCCGGAAGTTATTCTGCAACGGATATCATTGAGATCAACATCCGTAATCCCAATCCCCCTGTCACCAAAGTTGTCGAGGTAGTCCTGGAATCGGGAAAAACGTGGACCAATACGGTTTCGCCTGTAGGAATGGCCGGAACAAATTCGGGTATACTCGAAGTTTCCAGCCTGCCGCCCGTCAATCTTGGCCAACGTATGAAGTACCTGCTTCAGTACCCCTATGGTTGTATCGAACAAACGACCTCATCCGTATTTCCACAACTATACCTCGATCAGGTGAAGGCCCTTTCGGACGGTGAAAAGACAGCTATACAAAACAATATCAAAGCAGGCATAGAGCGGTTGAAACTGTTTGTCACACGCGACGGGGGATTTGCCTATTGGCCAGGTGGCCAGGATTCGGAAAGCTGGGCTTCCACATATGCGGGTCACTTCCTTGTTGAGGCGGAAGCAAAAGGCTACATGGTTCCCAACGATATGATTAAACGCTGGAAGAAATACCAGCGCAACAAGGCGCAGGAGTGGAGGAAGAACCAGGAGACGTATAGCAGCGAACTGATTCAGGCTTACCGGTTGTATGCACTTGCGCTGTCGGGCGATCCTGAACTGGGGGCAATGAACAGGTTGCGTGAGTTACAGAATATTCCGACATCCGCCCGCTGGATGCTGGCAGCCGCTTATATCAAAGCAGGACAGCCTGAAGCCGGCAGGAAACTGACGGAAAAACTCCCAACGGACATTAAACCGTATCAGGAAATGGCCTATTCATATGGGTCGGACATGCGCGACAAAGCCATCATCCTGGAAACGCTGCTCCTGCTGAACGACCGCGCAAAAGGATTTGAATTGCTCAAAGATATATCCGCATCACTTAGCAATTCCTCTTACTGGATGAGTACGCAGACCGTTGCGTGGTGCCTCAAATCCGTCGGCGCTTTTGCCACGGCTGAAAAAAGGGGAGAGCTGAAGTTTACCTATACCTATAACGGAAAGGATGTAACTGCCAGGACCGACCTGCCCGTAGCCCAGGTTCCGTTGACGGTAGACGGTGCAAAATCGCTGAATCTGAAAATGACCAGCGAAAGCAAAGGCACGCTGTTCGTCAGGGTGATAACAGAAGGTACACCGGCACGTGGTAATGAAGAAGCGGCTGAAAATAACCTGAAAGTAACGGTTGAATACACCGACACCGATGGGGTAGCGATCGATCCGGTGAAACTTGAACAAGGCACCGAATTTATCGCTTCGGTTACGATAGCCAACCCAGGGTTAAGAGGACAATATAAAAACATGGCGCTTAACCAGATATTTCCATCCGGTTGGGAAATCAATAACCTCCGGTTGGATGAAGCGGAAGACCGCCTGAAAAGTGATGTGCCGACCTACCAGGACATCCGCGACGACCGGGTGTATACATACTTTGATTTGCCCGCCGGACAACGAAAAACTTTCCGGGTGTTGCTCACGGCAAGTTATGCAGGCGCATATTATCTGCCGGCATTAAGTTGTGAAGCAATGTACGATCACGGCATCTACGCGAGGACCAAGGGCCAGGTAGTGGAAGTTGTTAAACGAATAACACAATAACGCCCCGGCATTCATACGGTAACCAGGAAGGTAGCAGGGGGATTTGTCCGCTGTTACCTTTCTGCATCTGGCCCTTGTCCGCCGATACCAGACTCAGGTTTTGATGAAACGGCTCCTCAAATACAAATGGCATTTACTGGGGGTAGTTACCCTCATCGTAACTGGTTATTATTTCAGCCTGCCGGGAGAACTGTTCGACGACCCTTACTCAACGGTTCTGGAGGACGCTAATGGCGAACTCCTGAGTGCTTCGATCGCGGCGGATGGACAATGGCGTTTTCCCGAGACGACCGGTGTTCCTCAAAAATTTTACGAGGCGCTGGTCACTTATGAAGACAAGCGTTTTAACAGCCATCCCGGAGTCGACGTTCTGTCGTTGGGTCGTGCTGTAAAACAGAATATACAAGACCGGAGCATTGTAAGCGGCGGAAGCACCATAACCATGCAGGTGATCAGGTTGTCGAGGAAAGGAAAACCAAGAACAATCTTCCAGAAAGCGATTGAGATGATATTGGCCACCAGGCTGGAGTTCAGGTATAGCAAGCAGCAAATTCTTTCATTGTATTCATCGCATGCGCCGTTTGGCGGCAACGTTGTTGGTCTTGAAGCAGCGTGCTGGCGGTACTTTGGAAGGAATCCCGGGGAACTTTCGTGGGGCGAGGCAGCGCTGCTGGCCGTCCTGCCAAATACGCCCTCACTCATTCATCCGGGAAAAAACAGGGAACGGTTAAAAGCCAAGCGCGATCTGCTTTTAGATAAACTGAAAAATGCGTCGGTCATTGATGAATTCACCTGTGCTTTGTCGAAAGAAGAGCCTATCCCGGAAAAGCCCCATCCGTTGCCCCGGCTGGCGAGTCATCTGCTCGGTCGTTCCGCTGCGGAAGGGTATGCCGGACGGAAACTACGTTCAACGCTGAGTATCTCGTTGCAGCAACGCGTCGAGCAGATTGTAAACGAGCACCATCAGCACCTGAAAGGAAACCGTATCTTCAATGCCGCGGCTCTTGTCGTTGAAACCCGTACCGGGAATGTACTGGCCTATGTGGGTAACACCGCTGTGCAGGATAAAGGGAATTTCAGCCGGGATGTTGATGTGGTCACGTCACCACGAAGTACAGGGAGTATATTGAAGCCGTTTCTTTATGCGGCGATGCTTGACGAAGGAAAAATACTTCCCCGAACCCTGCTGCCCGATATACCTACCGTAATAAACGGTTTTTCTCCCAGGAATTTCTCCAAAGATTACGACGGCGCCGTTCCGGCGGATAAATCGTTGATCCGCTCATTGAATATCCCGGCTGTGCATATGCTTCGTACCTACCGCTATGAAAAATTTCATACGCTGTTAACGGAGATGGGTATGAACACGCTAACCTATCCTCCGGATCACTACGGTCTCTCGCTGATCCTGGGCGGGGCTGAAGGTACATTGTGGGATATTACAGGCATGTACGCGTCGATGGCCCGCACGTTATTAAATTACTTTCATCACCCGGGATCCAATCGGTATGACAGAAACGATTTCCACGGGTTGAACTTTGTTTACGGGGATTCTTCGAAGGCGGTTACTTCAGTTAACACCAGCTCGTCCCTCGAACAAACGTCTTGGCTAAGCGCGGGATCCATCTATCAGACATTTGATGCGCTGAAAGAAGTCTACCGTCCGGGCGAGGAAACAGGCTGGCGCTATTTTAACAGTTCGAGGAAAATTGCGTGGAAAACGGGAACAAGCTTCGGGTTTCGCGATGGATGGGCCATCGGTGTTACGCCTGAGTATGTTGTCGGCGTCTGGGTTGGTAACGCCAGCGGTGAGGGCCGGCCCGGGCTGACCGGAACGGATGCCGCTGCGCCACTTATGTTCGATCTCTATTCTCAACTGGACGGGCAGGGATGGTTTCAGGAACCCACAATGGAAATGAACCGGATCACGGTCTGTGCCTCAAGTGGACAGCGAAGTACACCAAAGTGCCCGGACATCGATACAACGTGGGTCAATAGACGGGGAATGGAAAGCCTGCCTTGTCCTTACCATAAACTAATCCATGTTTCGGCGGATAAAAAATTCCGGGTGCACAGCGGCTGCGAGCGGGTAGACCGGCAGGTTGAGTTGACCTGGTTCGTTTTGCCCCCGGCCCAGGAATATTTTTTCCGGTCAAAACACTTGTCCTATAAACCACTCCCTCCCTTTAGAAAAGATTGTCAGCCGGTATCGCAGATGAGCTCCATGGATATGATCTATCCAAAGCCCAATTCCAGGATTTTTATTCCGAGGGAGTTGAGCGGGCATACCGGCAGCGCTGTTTTTGAACTGGCCCACCGGAATCCAAACGCAACCGTGCATTGGCATATGGACGGCACCTACCTGGGCACGACCCGGAAGGATCACCACCTGCCCATTCAGGTGGCTGAAGGCAAGCACAAACTCGTGCTTGTGGACGAGAGTGGAGAGGCACTGGAACAGTACTTCCACGTGCTTTCTAAGATGTAAACCACTGGCTTGTAGAATATTAATTGAATATTGTTAATTCTTTACTATCTTGGTAGCACTTTTTGCGCTTCACAATAAACCCAGTGTTATGAAGACCTTTAATTTTTTCGCACTGGTAGGACTGTTATTTATTTTTGTATTTTTTCAGCCTACCGTCGCCGCACGTCAAGAACAAACGAATCTCGACGTTGTCCCGAACTATGTAGTCATTGGTGCTTTCTCCAAGCAGACGAATGCAATCCGGTTTACGAACCACGCCCAGAAGGATCTGAAACTTGATGCAAAGTTCGAAATGAACCTGCGCAGGAATCTGTATTATGTATACGTACTCAGCACAGAAGATTTGACGGTGGCTATTCAGGAAGCGCGGAGATTGAGGGAAGAATCGGAATTCAGAGATACATGGGTATACAGAGGTTCAATGTCCGACCTGAACGCACCGTCTGAAGATATCACCCGCGGCGTAGATATGACGCCCGTCATGGAAATCAAGCCGGAGGAATTGAAACCGGTTGAAACGCAACCGACAGTAACAGAATCAGTACCGGCAGATTCACCGGTAACGGAGACAGCAACTATTACGGCCGATTCGGCGTCGAACGTGGAAAACAATGACACTCCATCAGCTGAGGTGGCAGCCGTTGACGACGCAGCCGAAGGAACGAAATTTTTGTTCAAGATCTCCCGTCAGTCTGATCTGAAGAGGATCAGGGGTGATGTCGATGTGATCGATGTAGACAGGAACAGGAAAATGGGAACCTACAAGGGAAACCTCGCTGTAAAGGTCACTTCACCATTGAACAAGTCCGGAAAGATGTCATTGATCTGCGAAGTGTTCGGCTATCGAAAAGTGCAGCGTGATATCAACTACAATGACCCGGAATCGGGAACGGATGTGATACGCGATGCAACAGGGTCGGTTGTTATTCCCTTTGAACTGGCACGGCTCAAGAAAGGCGATATCGCAGTCATGTACAACGTTTACTTCTTTAAAGACGCTGCGATTATGCGGCCGGAGTCGCGTTATGAAGTTAATAGTCTGATGGATATGCTGCTGGAAAATCCGAAGTATAAGATCAAAATTCACGGTCATACAAATGGCAGCGCAGCCGGAAAGATTATCTCCATGAGCAAGGATAGTCAGAATTTTTTCTCGCTGAACGATACGAAGGAAGGTATCGGATCTGCCAAACAACTATCCGAGGAGCGTGCGAATATTATCAAGAACTACCTGGTAAGTAACGGTATCGATCCGAAACGAATGGAGATTAAAGCCTGGGGAGGTAAACGTCCTATACATGACAAGATGAGCAACCGCGCCCAGGAGAATGTCCGGGTAGAAATAGAAATACTCGAAGATTAATTATTCACCGACTGGTGATACATTCACCCTTTTTTTTCGGAGACCATAGCCGCTTCCAGGTCGTGGCTTATTCCGCGGATGACGAGGTCTAACTGATCCGCGCATGTCCTCAGGTGTTCAACAATAGTATCCCGTTCATCCGGTGCCGCCTGATCGATTAGCTGGATCAGTCCCAGTATGCTGGCTACCGGTGCTCTCAGTTTATGGGCGTTGATGAAGGTGTATTCCGATAATTTCTGATTTTGTAAAAAAAGTTGCCTGGACCGTTCTTCGATGCGTTCTTCCAGCGACTTGTTCAGTTCCTGGAGGGTCTCATTTAATGTTAAAAGTGCCGCAGCCTGTTTCTCAATTGCATTTTTCTGGATATTGATCTCTTCATTTTTCCCTTTCAGGTCCCGGTTGGCTTTGAGGATTTTTCTCCTCTGAAAGATAAGTATGGAAACAAGAACGGCTGACACAATGAGTCCGATGAACCCGGCGACAAGCTGAGCCTTTTGTGATCTCAGTTGTGCTTCCTTGAGTTCCCTTTCAATCCTGAGTTCGCGGTTTTCGCGTTCGTGAATTTCGGTTTCATAGATGGCTTGTACGCGCGCGATCTGCTCAACCTTCAATAAATTATAGACACTGTCCTTTAAGGCGTTGTGTCGCGACAGGTAATACAGCGCCCGTTCATAATTTCCCCGTGTTGAATCCAGTTTAAAATGTTCAAGGTAGGTGGTGATCCGAAGGTCCGGGACCTCTATCCGGTTCGCCAGGACAGATGCTTTGTCGAGGTATTCTCCAGCCAGATCAAGTTTGTCTCTTTTCCGGGAGGCGATTGCCATATCCTGATACGTTTGAATGAGGGAACGCGTTTCTCCCAGTTTTATCCAAAGTGATTCCGCAAGCTTAAAATATTTAAACGCTTCTTCATCAAAACCTTGTTTTGCCTTGATTCGCCCCACACTCCAATAATCATATGCTATCACGCGCTCGTCGTTCCGTTGTAAAGCCAGGACAAGCGATTCTTTTATGTAGTCGTTCGCTTTTTCGTAATCGCCGGTGGCAATATGCAGTTCACCAACATTGTAAAGGGTTATCGCGCGCGTTGAATCGTTTTTTTTCAGGGCAAGAGACCGTAACAGATAATCAAGGGCAAGCTTATACTCTCCGAGCCGTTTATTTACCTCGCCGATATTATTATAAACCTGCGATAATCCCGTACTATCCCCGATGGCGTTATATTGCCTGGCGGCCAGAAGGTAATAATTCTGAGCGAACTCATACGTACCCTCGTACCAGTAGGAATTTCCCAGGATCGTTAACCCTCGTGCATAACCCCGGGTGAACTTCAGATCGGATGAAAGATCAACGACGAACGAAGCTATCCTCCGCGAAGCGGATGGATTGGTTTTCAGGTAATGTGTAGCAAGTGAATTCAGATGGTTTACAAAATTCGAGTCTTGCTTCACGCCGGCAAACCGGTGTGCCAGACTATCGGGCAAAAGCTGACCGGAGCTCGTGCCAGACAAAGCCAATAGGATAACAGTAATTGAAATCGCCTTCAATGCCAGAAGTTAAAATTTGTAGTGCCGAATGACGCGCCGGGTTTCGAATACCTAGCTTGTCATCGCCTTTAAGACATCGTGTTGTGTGATGATATGGACTTTGTCCTGGGTGTCTCTCACGAGGACAGCTTTATTGTCTTTGTTAAGAAGAGAAGACAGAACATCCAATGTGCTGTCGGGTGCTACAAACAACATAGGCTTGTCCATGATTTCACCGACTTGCCTGTCTTGCAGCTGAGGATCCTGGATTATTTTTTCAAGGAGACTTGACGAACTGACGCTTCCAACAAAATTTTCATTTTCGGTAACCGGAATCTGATCGATCCCTTCGCGGTTCATCACCCGTATCGCTTCACTCACTCTCGAAGACCTTGATACCGTATACAGGCTGTCTTTGCCATTCCGGGCCGAGACAATTTCACGCGCCGAACCAAATGTTCTCGTTTCCAAAAAGCCGTGATCCTTCATCCACTGATCATTATAGACCTTGGCGAGATATCGGGTACCATGGTCCGGAAGCAGGATGACCATGATATCGTCTTTTTTCAAATGTTCGCGGGCGTACTCCAGCGCGCCATGGATAGCGGAACCGCTGGACCACCCTACAAATAATCCTTCCTCCCGCGACAACCTGCGCGCTCCGATCGCGCCATCCTTGTCAGTAACCTTGATGAAGTGATCGATCACATCAAAATTCACATTCTTGGGAAGAATATCTTCGCCAAACCCTTCCGTCAGATAGGGATAGATTTCATTCTCATCAAATATTCCGGTCTCCTTGTACTTTTTGAAGACCGATCCGTACGTATCAATCCCAATGGTCACCAGGCTGGGATTTTGCTCCTTCAGGTATTTCGCTGTGCCGCACATGGATCCTCCGGTTCCTACCGTTGCTACGTAGTGCGTGATCTTTCCGTCCGTCTGCCGCCAGATCTCGGGGCCGGTGGTCTCGTAATGGGCAGCCGTATTAGAAAGGTTATCGTATTGATTCGGGTAAAATGAATTCGGAATTTCCTTGTTAAGTTTTCGCGCGATAGAGTAGTAGGAACGCGGATCCTCCGGCGAAACATTGGTCGGGCATACAATTACCTCCGCGCCAACGGATTTCAGAATATTGATTTTTTCCTGCGACTGCTTGTCGGCCATGGTGAAAATACACCGGTAACCTTTTGCAATGGCTGCCAATGCCAGTCCCATTCCGGTGTTCCCGGAAGTACCTTCAATGATCGTACCCCCCGGCTTCAGAAGTCCCGCTTTTTCAGCGTCCTCGACCATCTTTAATGCCATCCGGTCCTTTGTTGAGTTACCCGGGTTGAAGTACTCCACCTTTGCCAGGATCGTTCCGGCAATACCTTTCGTCATGTTATTCAACTTCACAATCGGCGTATTTCCAATCGTATCAACAATAGAATTATAGATCATGGGAAACTCTTTTTCGTGGGGCGAAATTACGAAATATGCCCGAATGGATGTTAGGAAAATGGACGTTTGACAGTAACCAATAACGGAATTGAAAAAGGGAAAGTTCTATTTTGTACCGGCAAGCAGGTAAAGTACGGCCATTCTTACAGCTACACCGTTTTCGACCTGGTCCAGGATGATGGAGTGCTGGGAATCCGCGGCATCGCTGCTGAGTTCGACACCCCTGTTTATCGGCCCCGGGTGCATGATGACGATCTGTTTTTTAAGGCTGTCCAGCAGTTTCTTCGTAATTCCATAGTAGAGTGAATACTCGCGCAACGAAGGGAAATATTTAATCTGCTGACGCTCGAGCTGGATACGGAGAACATTCGCGACATCGCACCACTGGAGCGCTTTCCTGACATCGAATTCGACCTCCACGCCGAGTTGCCCGATGAATTTCGGGAGCAGGGTAGGCGGACCGCATACCATGATCCGGGCGCCGAGTTTTTGAAGGGCGAAAATATTAGAAAGCGCTACCCGCGAATGAAGGATATCGCCGATGATCGCGATCTTTTTCCCGGCAACACTACCCAGTTTTTCCCGGATCGAAAACGCGTCGAGCAACGCTTGTGTCGGATGTTCGTGGGTACCGTCACCGGCGTTGATGATATTCGCTTTGATATGCTTCGACAGGAAATGAGGTGCTCCGGGGCTGGCATGGCGCATAACAATCATATCCACCTTCATCGCGAGGATATTATTGACGGTATCGAGCAATGTCTCCCCCTTTTTTACAGAGCTGTTGGATGCAGAGAAGTTGATAACATCGGCGGATAATCTCTTTTGTGCGAGCTCGAAAGAAAGTCTGGTGCGGGTAGAGTTTTCAAAGAAGACGTTTGCGATGGTAACATCGCGGAGCGACGGTACTTTTTTGATCGGCCGGTTGATTACTTCCTTAAAATTGTCAGCTGTTTCAAAAATAAGTTCGATGTCTTCACGGTTAATGTCTTTGATACCAAGCAGGTGTTTTTGACTGAGTTTAGACATAGAACTAATCCTTATTGATCAACCAGATTTTATTTTGTTTATGACCTTGTGCTTCCAGTTCCACCAGTACACGCTGGGAAGCAAGTGTATTCACTTCTTTACCAACATAATCTGCAGATATCGGTAATTCCCTGTTCCGCTTTCTGTCGATGAGGACCAATAACTCTACCGTTGCCGGACGCCCGAATGCTATCATCGCGTCCATCGCTGCCCGGATCGAGCGACCCGTAAAAAGCACATCATCCACGAGAACCACTTTTTTACCCTCTATGATGAAGGGAACCTTCGTCTCATTCGCCTTTGCCGGAATATCCCGTCGCCGGAAATCGTCACGGTGGAAAGTAGCATCCAGGTATCCGAGGGGAATATCCTTCTTCGTGTCTTTTTTTAGTTTCTGGTGAATTATTTCCGCGACGAAAATTCCCCTCGGCTGCATTCCGATGATCACGGTGTCGCTGAAATCGTTGTGATTTTCAATTAATTGCTGACAAAGGCGGCTGATGGTGATATCGAGGAGGTCCGAATCGAGGATTAATTTCTTCTGCATAGCGCAGGGCAAATATAGTGATTAAGGTGTCACAAATGCCAATGCCGCAGGCTGATGGAAAGAATTGCCGGCGGATTATCCAATTATTGATATGACCTTTCCAATCCCTATTTTTGAGGCGTGTTTCCCATGCTCCGGATAATTGTCCTCCTTCTCTTCAGCGGCTGTTGCATTGCCGCACCGGGCATCCCTGTCAAAGAGGATCTCGCTGTCAGGATCGGCGGAATAGATCAATGGATCAGTATCCGAGGAACAAATGCGGAGAACCCTGTTTTACTTTTTCTACACGGCGGACCGGGGAACTCAGCCATGGGATATAGTGATAAATTCAGCGACACGCTGCAGAAGTACTTTGTAGTAGTTCAGTGGGATCAGCGGGAGAGCGGAAAGACCAGGGATTTAAACGCATCGGACCAGCCACTTTCCGTTGCCCTCATGGAAAGCGATGTGGTCGAGATGATCCGTTATTTGCAGCAACGGTTTGCCAGGGAAAAGATCAGCCTCATGGGTCATTCGTGGGGTGGCTTCCTGGGACTGAAAGTTGCCGCGGATCACGCCGACCTGCTGGAATGCTATTTTGCCGTCTGCCCGATGATCGATCAATTGGAAAGTGAACGAATGTCCCTTCAATGGATGATGGGGGAGGCAAAGGCGCGGCATAATGAAAAAGCGCTTCAGGAATTAAGCGACGTAAGAATTCCGTTCCAGAACGGAGATCAGCTTTTCTATCACCGTAATTGGCTGGCCCGTTTGTCAGGGAATACCTTTCCGTCGAAGGAATTTGTCGTGACCTGGGCGGAAAAATGGCTTCCGTTATTTAACGAAGCCTCCGCCATTAATTTCTTTCAAATAGCCCCTGACATCAAATGCCCCGTATATTTTTTTGTGGGCAGAAAGGACTACCAAACACATTTTGCGCTCACCGAAAAATATTTTAAGACCGTGAAAGCCCCGAAAAAGGAAATATTCTGGTTTGAAGAATCGGGCCACAATCTCCATGTCAGAGAACCCCGTAAATTTCAGCAGGCCGTAATCGATGTACGTATGAATTAACCAGCTATACAAAACACCTGCGAAGACTTGGATTGTTTTAGTTATTTTTGATTGAGGCCAACTGTCAGTGCCTCTGAATGAAGGATATGATCCGTTGCTGTGTTTTTCTGCTACTATTCTTTTCGACTTTGAAGGGCCTTCCCAACTCAAAATCCGACAGCCTCATTTCGTTGTTGACAAAGGCTATACAAAACAAGGACGTACCGGTCCGGTCCAAGCTCCAGCGGATCGGTGTATTGAAGGAAAAACTTGCTTCGGTTAAGGGTTCTTCCCTGGAAAATCAGTTCGACCTGTATAATGCGCTGTATCACGAATACAAAACGTTTATTTATGATTCCGCCTTTAGTTATGCCCTTAAACTGATTCAGACATCCTATAAACTACAGGACAACTCCAGGGTCGGGTATGCGCGCGTCAAGCTGGGGTTTATACTGGTTTCATCCGGGATGTTCAAGGAAACGTTCGACTCCCTTTCCGTAGCCCATGTTCAGCATATGACGGACAGTACCAAAGTTCAATATTATTCCCTGATGGCCAGGGCGTATTACGATCTGGGTACTTATAACAATGACAGCTATTACCAGACCGAGTATGCAAAACGGGCCAACCTGTATATGGATTCTGCGAAGAACCAGTGTAGCCCCGACTCATACGACTACCTCTACCTGAACGGGCTTCAGAACCTGAAAAATCAAAACCTCGGGGAAGCGACGGAATACCTCAACGAGGTGCTGAAACGTTTTAACCTCACCCCGCAACAACGGGCCGTGAATTGCCATAACCTGAGTTACATCTACAATGCCCTCGGAGAGAAGGAAAAAGCCATTGAATACATGGTGTATGCCGCCCTGGCCGACATTCAGGTAGCGACTAAGGAAACGGCTGCCGTATACACGCTCGCCAAAATACTCTACGAGCAGGGTGATATCGATAACGCGTACATCTTTATCGAACAGGCTATGGACGACGCCATCTATTACGGTGCACGGCAACGAAAAGTGGAAATAGGCTCCCTCTTGCCCGTGATTGCTGCAAAAAGGCTTAACAGCGCTGAAGCCCAGCGGAAACTGTGGATAACCTATGCGTCGGTGGTGACCGTTCTATCGGCCCTCGTTTTTGTATTTGTGATCGTCATCGTAAAACAGCTGAAACGCTTAAAAGCGGCGGAGTTGAGAATTACCGAAGCGAATGATCGCCTCCGGGAGATCAATAACACACTACGGGAAGCGAACGCCATCAAGGAGGAGTACATCGGCTATTATTTTAACATCAACTCAGAGTATGTCGACAAGATTGAAGAGTTCAAACGGGCGGTGGATCATAAACTGGTTAACCGGAAGTTCGATGATATCAAGTTTATCGTCAACAATATCGACCTGAAGCGCGAGCGGGAAGCCTTATATTTCAGTTTTGACAAGGTTTTTTTGAAGCTTTTCCCCGACTTCGTCACCATCTTCAACTCCTTTTTTGAGGAAAAAGACAGGATCACGTTGAAGGACAACCAATTGCTGAACACGGAATTAAGGATTTTTGCCTTGATACGAATGGGTATCAGCGATACGGAAAAGATTGCGAAGATCCTGAATTATTCTGTCAATACGATCTACGCTTACAAAACCCGTGTCAAGAGCAAAAGCAGAATTCCGAACGAGGAATTCGAGCAGAAAATCATGGAAATAAAGACGGCGTAGCCCCGATATTTCATTAATATTTTCGGGCGATCTGTTTCTTTTTAATTATCTGTCTGTCAATTTATTACCTCATTTTAACCTCATCTTTTTTTTATATTTTCAATGTAAAAATTGCCATTGGGTGGTGAGCTGGCGTCTTTTGAAAAGCCTACGGGATCGCGTTCCGGCGACGTGGTGACTTTCTTCAAACTTTGTCTTTTACATCCTATGGTTAAAACATTTGCGAAGGCGAGAAACATTGAGTTTATCGGGGATCACAAGAACGACTCGATAGTCATCGGGAATTATGGGGACGCAAAGATTACGGCGATCGGAAATTTTAACCTGTCAGGTCTCATCTATTGCGGCAAAAACACGGTAGAATTTAATATTTCCGGTGCCGGAGCGGCATCCTTTACCGGTGTTTGCAAAAAACTGATGATCCGGGGGATGGACGGAAATTGTACGCTGGATCTAAGCCAGCTCTCCTGCGATACCGTCTGGTGTGAATCGGTCAAGGGAAACTCCCTTATTATACTTGGACCAACACGGCTTATTGAACTCATTAACCTAGACAACGAAGCCGTTGTTAAATACGAGGGCAAACCCCTCCTGCTTAATTATTCACTTCGGGGAAATTCGAAGATTTTGGGCTGGAAGGCGGACTAAAGCTCTCCGGAGTATCATTCTTTCCATGCCTCGCGGTGTGATAAGGATGGTACTCTTATTTTGATTTTACCCCTTTCTGAAGATACACCGTTTTGCCCGTGTTAGCCGATTCGCGGGCGGCATCCAGAATGCGCACAACGGTGACATTGTTCTCCAGTGAATACAGTCCGTTCGCGGGAAGCTTTATCTTTCCCGTAATGACGTCGGCAAAGTAGCTGAACGGATCCTGGTACACGCCGACCTCGGCAGGGGTGAATTGTTTTGTCACCTCCGGACTGTTTTTTTCGTTCCGGAGCCGTAGCGTCGCGTTGTTAGCAGCGATGATGTATCCCGTCTCCCCGTAAACCTCCATATCCTTTCTTCCAAAAGGCCAGTTCCAGGAAGCCTGAATGATACATTGCGCATCGGGATAGGAAACGATGATCGTCGCTTCATCATCTACACGGGCGTAAATAGCGGGCTTGAACTGACGCGTCACAGCGGTAACGGAAACCGGTTCTTTTCCTTTCATCAGGTAGGTCATCAGGTTTGCGCCATAACAGCCGAAATCCACCAACGCACCACCACCGTTCTGAACAGGGTCGGTAAGCCAATCCAAAAATTCCTTTCCGACGCCGATCTCCTTTGGCCCTTCATGTCCGTCGTGGATCACTACCTTCCGGACTGTGCCCACATAGTTACTGTCGTTGACCAGCTGATAGGTCTTTTCCGTGGTCGGGTACCATGACGTTTCGTAGTTCGTAAGCAAATAGATCCTGTTCTTTTTCGCCAGCTCCTCCATTCTCATAGCCTGGGCGATGGTGGTGGCCAGCGGCTTCTCTACCATAACATGTATACCCTTGGGGGCGCAGGCTTCAACAACGGCCATGTGTTCATAGATGGAGCCAAATGCAACAACAGCCTGCGGTTTAATTGTCTCCAGCATCTTGTTCAGATCCGTATAGAATAATGCGGGGTTCAAATCATACTGGCTGGCATATTTTTTCGACAGTTCAACGTCCTTCTCGTAGATACCAACCAGCGTAACATCCGAATTATCCTTTTTTCTCAAAATCCATCCTACGTGACCGTGCGTGATACCGGCAACGGCCACGCGCACCGGAGATTTCGCAACCTGGCCGACACTCCTGAACGCCGGCATAAAAAAGAAAATGAATGCAAACCCGATCCTTAAAAATTTCATAAATAGTGAAGTTTGAAGTATTGCCGGCAGCAGAAAAGTTGAGTGTTCTATTTACGAATTTTTCCGAACCCGGCCTAGGCGATCGTGGTCGGGTGGTTACCGGTAAGTGATCTTGTTGATAAAGAACACCCTTCGTTTGCCCGTACCCGGGTTTGTTATCTCCTGAATGCCATAGGCGTAAAAGTAGTCGCCGTACCAGTAGTCCAGTTTATTCAGATCGGTTTGTTCTCTTTTTACGACCACTTCGTTTTCCGCTTTTGTTTTGATCGGTTCAAATGTTTTCCCCTCCAGTACTTCGTTTCCTTTGATTATTTTTGAACGCAATTCGTTGTCGAAAAGATATAACAAAACTATTTTGTCTTTCTGAACCTCCAACTTTACAAATTGTTCCAGGGTAAACGTCCTGACATCGTTTATTTCAAAGCTGTTGTCCCAAAGTAATTTTCCGTTGAGGTCAAACCCCATGACGACCGCATGGGTATAACTGTAGCCGTCAAATATACGTCCGTCCCTGATCATTGAATTTTGAAACATCGTATTGGGACTGAAGAAACCACTGTACATCATTCTATCCGTTGAGATGTAATGCGGATAAAAAGCTTCCCCAAGCAACACGTATTGATTGTTATACGGGACAATTTCATGGACGAGGAAGCGGTAGTTGAACCGTGTTTTTTTTCCTTTTATTTTCCGTCGTTCGATCCGTTGCCGGACGCGTAACTCCCGCTTGGCCTTCATGTATTTAAAGAAATTCTCGAGGTCGCCGTAGTTATAGTATTTCAGTTGTTGCATTCCCGACGGATCGATGCTTGCCAGGAAAAGACCCCGGGAGTATAATGAATTCCGCCCTCCGAATACACCGGCAACCAGTTGCATGTTGTTGGTGGTCTTCATCGACCTCGCAAAGATCAGGTGTTTGGAGTCTTCCGGCGTCAGACCGTAATTCATCTGAATATTTCCATCGCTATCGTAGTTCTTAATGAATACCGTTTGCTGGCCTTTGTAATTTTTGGCGCTTATCAATACATCAAAAGTTCCGTCCGGGTATATCTTAACCTGCGTCAGCTCACCGGATTCATTGAGGAGGCCCGGTAATATTTTCGTTTTTTCCGTTTGAAAGGAATAGTATACAACTACCGGTACTTCGTTGTAATATCCTCCCATTATTGCCGCCTTTTCAGTCACCTGGAATTCCGTAGGTGCAAATGGGATGAAATTCCGGATTTCGTACTTCAGGAATGAACCGTTTGACTGGTCGATGGAAAAAAGCTGAAAATTATTCCGGGTGTAGTCGCTGTATCGGAAGAGGAAGAACAACTTTTGATTCTCAGCTTTTTTACCCATCAGCAGGTATCGCTTGTCGACGGGCAGGAATCCCTTCCATGATTCCTGAAAGCTTGTATCCAGTTTGACAATCTCGATGTGATCGGTTGGAGCACTGAATAGTCGCCGGTAGAGGAAAATACCGTCTTGTGCCGCGGGAATTACCTCGAACGATTTTTCATCCCTGCCTGCCGCGACCTCATAACGATTGGTCTGCAATACCTGTTGGGCGTTGACTCCGGACAAGCATATGAAATAAAGGAGAAGTTGTCCGGCTCCATTACTTAACCACGACCTTGTTAATGTAAAAAACATCGCGCACCCTGTCTTCTTTGGCTGAATTCCTGATCGTATGGTAGCCCCATACGTAAAAAGTATTTCCCACCCATTGCCTCACGCCACCCTCAAATTCTTTTTCAGATCGTATGATATCCCCGGTATCCGTCGTCTTTATCTTTTCAGTCACTTCCGCCGAAGTATCGGTTGATAAAACAACCGTCTTGACTTTTAGTTCGGATTCTTTTTTATAAATGAAACACAGCTGATCGTTTGAAAGGGTGAAATCAGCGACCTGTTCCACACCGGGCATTTTGATCTCGTCGATCTTATAACTGTGATCCCAGGCGACTTTACCTTTCCCGTCAATGGAAAGCAGTACGGTCTGCGTGGTCTTGATTTCGTCCACATTTCGTGCATTGCTGTTATACGAATAAGGTCTGTACATGCGGCTCATACCAGGGTAATAAAAACCGCCATAAGGGTACATTCCGTACGGACTGTAATAAGGGTTGTAATAATAGGGATTTGAATAGTAGGGGCTGACATTGGAAATGGGATTGTAGACTTCGGCCAGCAGTAAAAAACCGTCCTTATATTCCGTCAGCTTAAACGGCATCACATAGGACGTGAAGTTGGGTATTTTTCCCTCCTTAGCGTCGTTTTGAGAATTTAACTTCACCCGTTCCGCGCGCTTCGGACTGAGAAAATCAGTATAGTGGGATAACTGCCCGAAATCAATGTACCGGATCTGTTGTTCATTAAAGGGATCGACAGCCATAAAATAAAATCCGATTGACTGCTTTGAGTTCCTTTCGCCCCACGTTCCCAGGATTGCGAGGTCCTCGCGTTCCAGGCCGCTTGTAATACCAGTCTGAAGAGTCTTCTGCTCATCGATCGGCACAACATCTTCCAGAAGCAGCTTACCCGCTTCATCATAGGTACGAAAGACAAGCTTGCGATTCTCTTTTGATCCCCGGTCGGCCAATACCGTGTTAAATGTTTGATTCTGATTGGTCCGAAGGTCGACCAGTTCTGTATCTTTTTGGAAGAATCCCGGAATTACACGGATACGATTGTCCGGCAGCTCAAAAAGCACTACAGCCGGCTCGTTGTTAACATATCCGCCGAAAACAAAGTTACTCCCGGCTTTTACAAAGTGCGTCAGTTTAAAATCGAGGTCGGGTTTAAATTGATGACGACCCGCCTCGGAACCTTTCAGATCGATATCAATAAGTTCAAAATCGTTCTTGGTGGTCTCACCGGTGCGGAACAGGAAGTATAAATGACCGGGTGTGTAATCATAACCGATCATTTTGTACCGATCCCTGATTTCGAGTTCAAGCTTACTTTTCTCGTGTAGCGCAGTGTCAAGAAGAACGAGTTCCCAGGTTTGATTTCCCGAATTGAATTTGTTCAGCTCGCGAAAGAGCGCCAGTCCCTCTTCTTTCAACGAGATCAGCGAAAAGTATTCATCCGACCCTTTCTGGATTCTCTCATAACGGTGTGGCTGTGAGATTTGAGCAAGCGTAACAACCGGGAAGCTAAAAAGAATCACGAGATACATTATCGGTCCAAAGCGCAGACCATTTAACACCTGTATGTTGTGCGTTGTTTCGCGGGTTGTTGTGTTGTACATGCTATCTCGGCCTTATGACTTTTGTGAATGGGTGACGGTAACGCTTGCGTATTTATGCTTCGCTTAACGAAATGATCAGATCGAACTCTCCCTCCCTGACGGGTTGAACCGAGAGGCGGGATGATTTCACCAGCACCATATCGGTTAAACGTTTGTCTGCTTTAATTTGTGCGAGCGACACGGGTTTTTTAAGTTTTTTGACGGGCGCAATTTCAACAGCGACCCACTCGTTGTCCTTTGGGTCAGGATAATGTTCTTTGGTGATCTTGGCTATACCTACGATGGATTTGTCTTCCATGCTGTGATAAAAAAATGCCAGGTCTCCTTTTTTCATTGCTTTGAGATTGTTACGGGCCTGGAAATTCCGGACGCCATCCCATCCCGTTTTTTTATCGCGGACAAGGTCGTCCCAGGAGAACGTGCCGGGCTCACTTTTTAATAGCCAATGGTTCATATTTTTTTGTGTATTAGGCTTTACAAATTAGTAAATAGTCTTTGTATTTTCCCCGACAATACAAACAGAAATGAAAGTATTAGTGATATGCGGGAGTTCGGTCGGGGATGTGGTATTTTCAACACCTGTTATCCGCGTGCTAAAAGTGCAATTGGATGATGCCAGGGTGCACTGCCTGGTCAAACCTCACCTTTCTTTTTTACTGGATGAGAACCCATACATCGATAAGATTCATGTTGCCGGTACCTCCTTCCGGGAGACATGGCGTGACCTTGAAAAGGAAAAATTCAACCTGACGGTGAACCTGGGTACGGAGAGATCCTGGATGTTAAGCCGGTTGGTCGCGCCTGCCTCATTGACACCGCCGCGAGATTACCGGCAGCGATGGCTCATGATTAATTTCGGGATAAACCAGTTACCGAATCTGCACGTCACGGATCGTATGCTGAAGGCTATCGAACCGTTGAAAATAAAGGGCGATGAACTGGGTCTCGATTATTTTATTCCCGAAAAAGACCGTGTGCCTGCTACTTGGCTACCGGTACCGTTTCAAAAAGGGTTCGTCGCGTTTTGTTTAGGTGCCTCTTATAACACACGAAAGCTGCCGCTTGACAAAATGATCGAGTTGTGCGATAAGATCAACAGGCCCGTGGTATTGCTGGGTGGCGATGAAGATATGGAAGCCGGGAACGCCATACATACTTTTTTTGAAAAACAAACCTCGTCTCCCTGGGAAAAAGGGTTACGCGAACTGAACAAAAGAACGATCGTGTACAACGCCTGTGGCAAATTCAATTTCAATCAGATGGCAAGCCTCGTTAAACAGGCGTCAGCGGTGTTTACGTTCGACAGCGATTTTATTCCGGTCGCATCGGCCTTCCGGAAGGAAATATTCGGACTGTGGGGGAACACGATTCCCCTGTTCGGGAGATACCCTTACCGGACCCGTTTTACAGTCCTGGAAAACAATGCCGTTACCTGCCGACCTTGTTCTTCTAAAGGTTTCACCGACTGTCCGAAAGGTCACTTCAAGTGTATGCGCAACATCACCTTCGACTTTTATTTACGTTAGGCTTTCCTCCAGGGGCCTTCGACCGCCAGTGTGAGACCGGCATGCTGAATGTTCACAAACAAGGTCGATCCATCTGGCGAGAACACCACTCCGGCGAGTTCGGATTTATATCCGATGTTTTCGGCCAGTTTGTAATACTCACCTTCCGGTGTAATGCCAACGAGAAAAGGATGATCGTCATCTTCACTCAGCACAACATCTCCCCAGGGCGATACCGTGAGGTTATCGCAATACTTAAGGATATCCTTATCGTTGGGTTCAGCGAAGAGTTCGATCATGCCGGAACTTTCCGCTTCCCGTGATGTACCTTCATGAATGCCCGGTATGTACCTGAACACCTGGCCCGTCTTGTTACTCCCCCCGTTTGTGCAGGCAAAATAAATTTCATTCTTTCCGTACCACATTCCTTCGCCGCGGGCAAAACGTGCGGCTCCTTTTGCAAAACCACGCTGCCGAAGGTCGTTGTCTGGCGCTTCAACATTATCCATGTCGATCCAACTGATGGCATACTTCTTCCGCGGTTCCATCGGGTGCGGCGAGATGCCGGCCCAGTTGCGTGTATCCATTGATTTTTGTTCCTTAAAACTCAAAGCCTGCAGTTTGCCTCCCTGCTGAAGTTTGCCTGGAACTTTCGGAATAAAACGATAGATCAATCCTTCGCCGTCGTCTTCGGTAAGGTATACTACGCCTGACTTCGGGTCGATGGCTACCGCCTCGTGATTGAACCTTCCCATTCCTTTTATGGGAACCGGCTCGGACAAGCCCACTTTTTCCGATGCGCTGACCTCGAAGGTATAGCCGTGATCTTTCTCCAGGGTTCCGTTAGCTTTTTCAACCGTCTCCTCGCACGTGATCCATGAATTCCACGGAGTCGGCCCTCCCGCACAGTTCCGGATCGTACCGGCAAGGCTCAGGAATTCACGCTCGATTTTTTTTGTCGTATGATTATAGATTACCGTCGTTGTTCCCCCAAGCCCGGGTAGTTTTCCGCTTCCATAGTCGTAAAATTTCTTCCGGTCGGCTTTTGTCAACAGCTCGTTTTTTTCTCCAAAAGCTCCATTCCCGAAATCATCGGAAGTATTTTCATGGTTCCGGATCAGGATAGTTGTATCCTTTTTTCCCCTGAATGTCGCCATACCATCGGCCTTACCCGGTACAAGTAAACCATCCGCCATCGGTGTACCTTGCTTCGAAATGATCTGATACGAAAAACCTTTCGGCAGGTTGAAGATCCCTTTCGGGTCTTTGATCAGCGGGCCGTAGCCGGCGCCCGGGTTTGCATCCAGGGGTTCAGCTGTTGAAAATTTATACAATCCTAAAAACCCGATCCCGACCATCGCCGATGACCGGATGAATTCCCTTCGTGTTGATTTCATGCAATGGTTGGTTTATCGCGGTTTCCCGCTCGTTAAAAAAGTATTCAGTTCCTCCAGTTTGTCGGTGTTGACAAGATCCACTCCGCAGTCCAGCAAAAATTGCCAGGCTTGCGGATTGTCAGGTATATTCCATAGCCTGAGCTTTTTGTTTTCTGCGTGTGCTCTACCGGCGAGGCGTTTTACAGCCTCGATGTCCTTTGTGGATGGTGTTCCTTTACCACTCCATGCTGCAATGTTTGTGTAGTTGTCACTGATCACAGGCATTAGGGCAGATGAAAAACCCTTGCCGAGGTCTGAAGGTCTTCCGTCGATAGCCGTAAGATGATCGGGATCGCTGATGATCAGGTCAAACGGCCGGTTGCCGGATATAAATACCTGAACAGCGCCTGACCTTTCGCCCCGGTTAAGGCTCGCGGCATAGTTTGACAGTATATCCCGGAGCGCCTTAAACGTTTCTGCGCCGTCTGTTTTGATGTCTATCATCAGGAAGAAAGGTATCGCCGAATGCGGATAGATAGAACCGTTGTTTACTTTCCGGATACTATCAAGTGGTTTTAAGTATAATGATTCCAGTGTTTTGGCGCTGCGATCGGGGCGATCGTGCGAAACGAGTATTTTCCCTTCGCTCAGATGAATATCCGCCTCAACGCTGTTAAAACCGTTGGCGATCGCGTCAAAAAGCGGATGGTGGTGTTCATAGTCGTTATGGGCATGCGCGTTCACGAGCGGGACATCCTGAGAAAAAACAACTCCGGGTGTAAATAAGAAGATAAGGATCCATCTCTGCATGCGGTCAAATACGATCGTACGCAGTTTATTTACAAGCCTGTTTAATTAACGCTATGTTAATTATTGAAGATTGGTGAATAACAGGGATGGTTCCGGTCGATCAGTAAGCCCGTACAAGTTTTCCTTCCATGTAGTTGACATAGGAGCGATTCACAACCTTCATACCTCCAGGGGTGGGGTAGTTACCGGTGAAGTACCAGTCGCCGCTGTTGTTAGGTATCGCTTTATGCAGGTTTTCTACGGTCTGGAAAAGGACATCAAGTTCGGCTTTCATATCCGCCGGCCTGACGATCTCCGAAATCTTGGCCGAGATCTCATCGTCCGTGAACTGATCGTACAGCAGCTTGACATAGTTTTGCTGGATCTGATGGCCCCTTGCGCGCGTGCATTTTTCATAGATTTCGCCCAGAAGATAGTCTTTGCCGTGATCTTTCAGTAAACCGATCATCGCACGGAAAGCGACAAAATCACCCATGCGACTCATATCGATACCGTAGCAGTCGGGGAAACGAATCTGCGGAGCACTGGAGACAACGACTATCTTCTTAGGTTCGAGGCGGTCAAGCATTTTCAGGATGCTCTTTTCCAGTGTCGTTCCTCTTACAATGGAATCGTCGATGACAACCAATGTATCGATTCCTTTGCGGATAACCTCATAGGTTGTGTCGTACACGTGAGCTACCATTTCATCACGATGTTCGTCGTCGGTAATGAACGTTCTGAGCTTTACGTCTTTCAGCACAAGTTTTTCGATTCTCGGCCGGAAGGAAAGGATGTCTTCCAGCGAGTCGACGGAAGGTTTCTGGTCGATGATAATATCTTTCTGCTTGTTGATGAGGTAATCCTCGATTCCGGCCATCAGTCCATAGAAAGCAGTTTCGGCCGTATTGGGAATATAAGAGAATACAGTATTACGGATGTCAAAATTTACGGCGCGCAGTACCTGAGGTACCAGCAACCGGCCAAGTTGCTTGCGCTCTTTATAGATGTCGGGATCATTGCCGCGTGAGAAATAGATGCGTTCAAAGCTGCAGGACTTTTTCTCGCCTGCCTTCAGGATGGAGTGCTGGGCGAAGTCACCGTTCTTTTCGATCACCAGGGCATGACCGGGTTTTACTTCCTCGATCTGGTTGTATTCTATATTGAAGGCCGTCTTGATCGCCGGTTTTTCCGAGGCTACAACAACGACTTCATCGTTGGCATAAAAATAAGCCGGGCGGATACCATTTGGATCGCGAACGACGAATGCCGAACCTGATCCTGTCATTCCAGCCATCGTATATCCGCCGTCGAAATCCTTACATGCCCTTCTGAGCATACGGGGAAGATCAAGTTCGTTTTCAATGATGTCTGATATTTCGCGGTTTGAAAACTGGTCTTTATACTTCTGAAACAAACCCTGAACTTCTTCATCCAGAAAGTGACCGATCTTTTCCATTACCGTGACTGTGTCCACTTTTTCTTTCGGGTGTTGACCCAGGTCGACGAGCAGATCGAATAACTCGTCAACATTCGTCATGTTGAAGTTTCCGGCCATCACGAGGTTTCTGCTCCTCCAGTTATTTTGCCGCAGGAAAGGGTGAACATTCTCGATACTGTTCATGCCGTGGGTTCCGTAGCGAAGGTGGCCCAGCCACAACTCACCTGAAAAGGCCACATGCTCCTTTAGCCAGCGTTCATTCTTGAATTTTTCTTTTCCCTCTTTTTGTGCCTTCTGATACTTCTTGCCGATTTTTTTGAAAAGGTGGGCGACGGGTTGGGCTTTTATCGAACGGTAGCGGCTGATGTAACGGTGGCCTGAATCAACATCGATCTTAATATTCGCGATCCCCGCTCCGTCCTGACCCCGGTTGTGTTGCTTTTCCATGAGGATGTACATCTTGTTCACGGCGTACATCGGGCCATATTTTTCAATGTAGTATGAAAGCGGTTTTCGCAGTCGGATCATTGCTATTCCGCATTCATGAAGAATCTGGTCGCTCATGGGTATGTCGTTTTCGCTACCCGCTTACACGCTACCCCGGACTAATGTGGACGTCTCATGCCGTCACACCATTAACTCCTGCCTGATGTTATTCAAAGGGTAACCTGTAACGGCCAACGGTTTAAAGTACAAAGTTAATTTTATTAATCCATCCCATCAACAACCCGGGGTTGAAGAATAGGATCAGCACCAGTAGAACTAATACAAAACCAAAAAGATTTTCGAAACTCAGAATATTTGTCTTCGGGACGGATCCGCCCTCTTTTATAAAGGCGTAATACGGAATCCGCAAATAATAGAACAGCGAAACAACGGTATTCAGCAGGCCGAACACCAATAACCACAACAGGATCGTTTTGCCCGACAACTGATACGACTCCCAAACTGCGCTGAATATAAAAAGTTTGGCTGTGAATCCCGCAGTTGGCGGCAAGCCCGTTAGCGCGATCAAGCCCACCAGGATAAATACGGAGGGCCACAGCTGCGTTTTCCCGACTCCCGAAAACGATTCCAATGAGTCTAGACCTAACGTTTCGAAATATTGAAGGTAGCTGAACACCAGAAAGTTCACCAGGGTATATACCGCGGCGTAAAACAACATAAAATGGACGCCCTGCGGTGCCAGAGCTGTTATCCCTACGATCAGGAACCCTGATTGCGCGATCGAAGAGTAGGCCATCAGCCGTTTTGGACGCTTTTGCCAGAGTGCTGAGAAATTTCCCACGGTTAATGAGAGTATCGAAACCAGGCACAAAATCAGCTGCCAGTCAAAAACCGATTGACCAAAAATATTCAGCGCCAGCGTAAACTTTGTCAGTATACCGATACCTGCGATTTTTGGAACGACGGAAAAAAAAGCGATAACAGGTATGGGTGCTGCCTCGTAAACATCCGGCGCCCAGGGGTGTAAAGGAGCCGCTGCCATCTTGTAGAAGAACCCCGTAAGGGCCATTAACGAGGCAATAAAAAATAATACGGACCGGGTTTCCAGCAGGCGGTTCACGAATTCGGGGGAAGAAAAATCCAGCGTTCCGGTAAGTCCGTAGATCATGGAAAAACCGTATAGCATAAAAGCCGATGCTACGGACCCAAAGACAAAATACTTCATACTACCCTCGGCGCTGTTTTTGGAAAAAGAAAAACCCGTGAGGATATAAGAGCTTATGGAGATCAGTTCGATCGAAATAAAAACCATCATCAGGTTCATGCTCATCACGAGCAGATGAGCGCCCAGCACAATGGAAAGGAGCAGGGCGTAGTACTCGGAAAGGTGCGGCTGTTTTTTTTGTGTTCGCCAGGTCATGACGACTGTCAGGATACCCGCAGTATCAAATATTATTTTCAGATACGCGGAAAAATCGTCACTCCGCAACATGCCCGAGAAGAGGCGTGCCGGCGTAACATAGGACGACCAGTTAAAGACATGATACAAAAGTGACGCTGAAAAAAGAAGGAATGTGATAGCGGTAAAGAGTGTTTGTTTGTTCCTTGCAAGGAGGCCCGCTGTGATCAGCAGGAGGATGCCCGATGTAAGCACAAGTTCGGGAACAAAAAATGAAAGGCTCGTCCCGATCAACTCCAGTTTGTCCGTCAGGTTTGCCACGGGAACTATGGATTTAATGTTAGACTCTTACCGGTACTGAGCACAAACTCCGCAAGATTTTTAGCAAAGGGATCGATAATCGTTATTAAAGGCTGCGGATAGATTCCGAAAAACAACGTGGCCACAGCCAGGGGTATCAGCAGGATGTACTCCCGTTTCGTCAGATCAAATATCGAGTCGGGCGGTATGTTTCCTTTCAGATGGAAAGGCCCGAAGAACATACGTTGGAGGGTCCAGAGGTAGTACATGGCGCCGAGTATTAGTCCGGTCGTTGCCACAATAGCAAAGCTCTCATGCAATGGTCCCTGGATGCTATTCGATTTGAAGGCTCCAAGGAACACCATGATCTCTGCGATAAATCCCGAAAAGCCCGGTAATCCCATTGACGCGAAGAACGAGATCAGAACCATGGTGGTATAGGCCGGCATCCTGGACGACAAACCGGAATAGTTGGCGATCATCCGGTTATGCGTGCGATCGTAGATCACACCTGCAATAAGGAAGAGCATCGCGGAAATAATGCCATGGCTGAACATCTGATACACAGATCCGGCTACTCCTTCGGGTGTAAGGGATGCAAAACCCAGCAGCACAAACCCCATATGCGAAATGGAGGAGTACGCGATCAGACGTTTCAGGTCTTTGCTGGACATGGCATTCAGTCCGCCGTAAATAATCGAGATCACACCCATCAACCCGACGAACCATCCGAAGCTGACCGCGGCTTCCGGGAATACCGGGAAAGCAATCCGGACTAATCCGTAGCCGCCGATCTTTAAAAGAAGAGCGGCAAGAATAACAGAGACCGGCGTAGGCGCTTCCACGTGCGCATCGGGCAACCAGGTATGCAACGGGACCATCGGTAGTTTGATTGCGAATCCGAAAAACAATAAGAGGAAAGCCCATTGCCGGGCCGTGTACGGACCGATGAGATGCGCATTGAGAGGGTCGAGGATCGAGTTTGAAATAAAGTTCACGGGGTCTGCCATATGAACGATGCTGAAGGTGTGAACCAGTCGTCCTGAAACGGAAGGGTCATGAACCGAGATGTACAATCCGATCATGGCGATCAGGATAAAAATGGAGCCCAGCAAGGTGTAGAGAAAAAATTTGATGGATGCATATTCCCGTCGTGGCCCGCCCCAAATGGCAATCAGGAAGAACATGGGCAGAAGCATAAACTCGAAGAACAAATAAAATAAAAGGAAGTCAAGCGCCGTAAAACTGCCGATAATAGCAGCGTTGAGAATCAGGAGAAGAATAAAATATCCTTTTATGTTTTTATCGATCGACCAGGAGGAGATCGTTGCGATAAGCATGATAAAGACAGAAAGGATAACAAGAGGCAGACTTAATCCATCAACGCCGATGTAGTATTCCGCTTTGAGCATCCCCCATGATCCGAGGTCCAGTGTGATCCAGGGTTGTTGTTCAACGAACTGAATGCCCGAAGCAGCTTGATAGGAGGCCATTACCGGTATGAGGAAACAGACCTGCAGCAGATTGACAACAAGGGTTATATAACGGAATGCGTTAGCGGAGGAAGCCGGGATAAAAAGGGCAGTAAGAGCCGCAAGCAGAGGAGTAAAAAGTAAAAGTGATAATAAATATTCCTGCATTAACGTGTTTATTAGTAACCCGGCTGTTCCATATTTAAAGCAGTGTCCAAATTATAAAAATAATGACTGTAAAAGCCGTCCAGAAAACATAAAGCTGAATTTTTCCACTTTGGAAAGAGCGTGTGAATGAGCCTACGCCCCGCACAAAACCCGATGCGCCATCGACCACACCATCGACGATGGCCCGGTCGAACCAGCCGGTGATATGTGCGATCATAAGCTGCAGGTATGCGGATATGTGAAGTAATCCGTCGATCCATTTCTTATCGGCATTGGCGGTGAACTCACCTGCCTGCCGCAATTGCATCTCAGCCATCCGTAGTACTTTATCGACATAAAATCCGTTAAGCAACAGTCGCGATTGAATGGGTATACGACGGGTAAAGTACGCTGTGACGAGTGCAATAATCACCCAAACGGCGGAGACGATGGATATCCCGACTGAATGTAGGTACTTTCCCTGCGTAAGTGAACCAAATAGCCAGCCGGAAAAATCAAAGGGGTTCCACGAAACCAGTATCCAGACAGATGCTATTGCCAGCACAGCCATTGGCGCGCGCATGGCGAACGGTGATTCCAGTACGTGAAGTTGTCTCGTGGATTTTTCTTCGCCCGTGAAAATATTCCAGATAAGGCGAAAGGTGTATAACACAGTAATAAATGAAACGATGAATGCACTTACGAATACGAGATATCGCCAGTTCCAGGTATCTCCCCTCCACGCCATAAGAGAAGTGAGAATGGCATCCTTGGAGAGAAAACCGGTGAAGAAGGGGAGGCCTGCCAGCGCACAGCCACTCAGTATAAAAACGGTGAACGTAAACGGCAGTTTCTTCCGCAGTCCGCCCAGGTTCCGGATATCCTGTACATCGAACTCCGTGTGCGATTGGTGCTGGGCCTGGTGAAGGCTGTGAATCACCGAACCGGCGGCAAGAAAGAGGCAAGCCTTAAAAAAAGCGTGCGTGAAAAGGTGAAGGATCGCGGCGGCGGGAGCACCTGCCCCGACGGCCATGACCATAAATCCCAGCTGGGAAATGGTGGAGTAGGCCAGTATTTTTTTGATATCATACTGAGCCAATGCCGCCAGCGCACCGATCAATGCCGTGAGGCAGCCGGTGACCGCGACAATATCCAGGGAGTTGGGTGTGAACAAAAAATGTATGCGGGCCAGCAGGAAAACACCGGCGGCTACCATGGTTGCTGCGTGTATCAGTGCCGATACCGGCGTTGGTCCTTCCATAGCATCGGGCAACCAGGTGAATAAAGGGAACTGCGCCGATTTGCCGGCGACACCACAAAAGATGCAGAGGGATGCCACCGTCTGCCACGACAAAATTTCAGCGGAGGGACCGGCGTCTGTAATCGCGAACGAGCCGGTGGATGTCCAAAGGATCATCAGGCCGATCAGAAACCCGCAATCTCCGACACGGTTAATGATAAATGCGCGCTTTGCCGCCCCGGCAGCGGCGGGTTTCTCGTTCCAATGCCCGATCAGCGCGTAGGAGGAGAATCCAACAAGCTCCCAAAAAACAAAAACCATTAACAAATTATCGGCGACGATGATACCCAGCATGGAGAATGTGAAAAATCCCAGCATGGCAAAATACCTTTTGATTGCCGGGTCGCCGGCCATGTAGCCTGTGGAGTAGAAGTTTACAAGAAATGAAATGAGGGTGACCACCATCAGCATGAGCGCCGAAAGGTTGTTCAACAGGATACCGAACGTAAAGGTATAACCGGAAAGCGTGAACCATGTATATGAGATCACAAAAGGTTCATGGTTCCATACCCAATATGACACCAGACCAGCGCATAAGGTACTGATCAGGAGCAGGAGCGGGGAGGAGAAGGTAACGACCCAGGAATATTTTTCGGAGATCAGGGTACATAAAAGGAATGAACCCAGAGGCAGGGTCAGGGCCAAAGACAGGCATGTCGCGAACAAAGAAGACTGGTATAGTTGAATTTCCTCCAAGGTCAATCGTTTAGTTCGTTTACTTCGTCAGGTATCGATGTATGATACTGACGATACACCTGAATGACGATCGCTAAACCAACGGCTGCCTCGCACACGGCGACAATAATAACGAACAGGGCAAACATATTGCCGTCCGGCGACGATGCGTACAGTTGATTAAAGGCGACCAGGTTAATATTTGAAGCATTGAGCATAAGTTCAATTCCCAGCAGGACCATGATCAGATTTTTTTTGATAACCACCACCACCAGGCCAGCTGAAAACAGCAGCGCTCCAAGGTATAAAAAATGAGTGATGGGAAACATTTATGTTTTCTTAGCATTATGTGACGCCGTTACGGCTGCTCCGATCAAAGCGATCAGCAGCAATATCCCTGCGATTTCGAAAGGTAAGGCGTAATCGGTAATGATGCCGGTCCCGATGACGCTGATATCGTTATAGGCCGGAAGAGATGGGTTCGCAGGCGGAAATAACTGTGCAGATATAAACGATGACAGCAGGATAAAAAAAGAACATCCGATCAATAAACCGGAGGAAACGTGGCCGTGCTCGATGGCCAGCGGTTTTCCGGAGATTTTGGTCGTGAGCATTATACCAAAAATAATGACAACCAGGATACCTCCGGCATACACCAGTATTTGGGTGACTGCAATAAATTCCGCGAAAGCGAGGACAAAAATTCCAGCCACTGCCAGCAGGCAGACGATCAATGTCAATGCTCCGTAGAATACATTTCTGATCAGCACAAGCGCGATAGCTGAAATCGCAGCGGTACATTCGAAGAAATAAAACATGAAGGAGGATACACTCATGACGCGGGTGGGTCCGATGGTTTTATTTTTGGTCTGAATACGGGTTTCGCCACCGGTTTTGTCGCGGTCGTTTCCTTTTTTTCTTCGGCGGGTGGGGATTGGTTGGATGCGGGCGCCTTCGTTTTCTGAAAATCCTCGAAGAGTTTTTTCTTTTCGGCGATCTCGCTGTCGGTCATCTCTGCAAACTCAAAATTATGTTCGCGGATATCTGTTACGCTGAAATCGTATACTTTCGTCATCGTCAGGCATTCCGTAGGACAGACAGTTGTACATAGTCCGCAAAAGCAACACTTGCCCATATCGATATCGAAGGTTGCGGCGTATATACGTTTCGACGTTCCATCAGACGTTTTTCCGATCTCTTCCGTGGCCCGGATGGGCTCAATGTCAATACAATCTACCGGGCAAACTTTAGCACATTTGTCGCATACGATGCAATCATCAATTTCATTGTGAAGTCTGTACCTGCCGTTATCGGGCACGGGCTGCATTTCATACGGATATTGGATCGTTGCGATACCATTTCGGTCGTTGAAATAGTTCGCCCCGGAAATGGCCGTGATTTTCTGAGTTCTCCTCGCTCCGATGAGGTGTCTGAACGTCACTTTCATACCGGCAGACAGGGACCGGATGGTTTCCGCGATATTCTTCCAATATGGTGCGTTTGTGCCTTGCATGATATGACCACAAAAATAGAAGGGAAAAGTATGTAAGGAACTATTCAGCCCTAATTTCTTGCAGGATAGTAGACTTTAGCTAAGAACGCAAGTTCAGCTTGCCTTGGGCAGGGTAAAGAAAAAGGTACTGCCTTTGCCTTCCTCGCTTTCCACCCAGATCTTACCGCCGTTTTTTTCGATAAACTCCTTGCAAAGGATTAATCCCAGACCGGTTCCCTTTTCATTTGCCGTTCCGCGTGTGGTATAAGGGGCGGTTTTATCGAACAGCATTTTCAGTACATCATTGGTCATACCTACACCGTTATCAGTTACAGAGATCAGCAGTTCCGCGTTTTTGTCTCGTGCATTGATCACAACCTTGCCCCCGTCGTTTGTAAATTTAATGGCATTAGTCATCAGGTTTCGAATAACCAGGTTTATCGTATTGGAGTCGGCAAAACCGATGGTGCTTTTCGGAACTTCATTTATTAACCTGATGTCTTTGCCCTGTACGGAGCTCAGCAACTGGATGTTCTCCTCCACGATATTGAAGATATCAATCTTGCCCGCCTGGAGATTCAGTTTGTCCATTTGCAGGAGTGTCCAGTCCAATAAATTGTTTAGTAAGGTTCGGGTGTGGTTGAAGCGGGCTTTAAGTTCTCTGATGTGTTTGGGGAGTTCCTGCGGACCAACAGCGCCTTTATCGAGGAGATCCAACAATCCAGCCAGTGCGTTAATAGGTGATCTGAGGTCGTGGGAAATGATCGAGAAGAACTTATCCTTGACCTGGTTAAGCCGTTCAAGTTCTTCACTTCGTTTTTCCATTTCCTCCTGGTGTTTCAGGAGGAGCGTGTTGATCTGGCGTCTGCGGCGACCGCTTCGGTATACGGTAATGAGAAGAATAACACTCAGGGCCATCACCACGACGAGGATATTTCTGACAAACTCCTGCTTCTTAAGCTCACCCCGTTGCATGGCCTGCAACTCGCTGAGAAATGCAATACGCGAATCTCTTGATTCCGTTTCAAAACGAAGCTGGTCGCGGATCAGTTTACCCTGCATTTCCTGGCCGAACAACGTATCTTCAAGTAGTTTATATTGCTTATAGTAGTCCAGTGATTTTTTATAATCACCTTTCATTTCCCAGAGCACGGAAAGCTGGTTGAAGCATTTGATCTCCAGTACGCGGGCGTTCAGTTCTTTGGCAACGGCCAGGCTATTTTCAATTTTGGCAAGTGCCTCGGTGTATTTCCCTTCCTTGGTATACACGATCCCGCGGCCGAGTTCGGTCTCGGCTCCACCAAAACGGTCTTTTGTGAGGGCAGTGAGGTAATACGCCGAGTCGTAATACGCACGGGCTTTGGCAAAATCTCCTTTCCGGAGATAGATCGTCGCGAGTTTTGAGTGAATTTTGGGTTCGAGCTCTCTGACCTGTAATTCACGGGAAAGCTTCAGTGCCAGACCCAGTGTTTCGAGCGCCGAGTCATATTCGTTTTTCCGCAACTGAACATCTCCGATCTCATCGTATGCATAGGGAATTCCTGCCTCGTCTTTTTGTTGAATGCTCATTTTTTTGGCCAGGTTCAGATGGTCCAGTGCCCTCGCGTACTGACCGAGTTCCTTAAAAACCCGCCCGACGTTATGGTAGGCGACAAGCATCCGGAATGTATCCTGTACGGCACTCGCAACGCGGTGCGATTGGGTAAAGTAATAATAGGCATCGTCATACTCGCCCAGCTCATAATAGTCGTTACCGATACTATTAAAGTCCCGCGCGATCTTGACACTATCTTTCATGATAATATCATTTTCAAGGGAAAGGTTATCGTAACGGATAGCTGCGCTGAAGTCGCCGCTGCTGGATAATAAATTAGCCTTGCTCTGATAGGCCAGTACTTTCAGTTCCGGCAGATCCAGTTTTTCGGCCAGTTCAACCGCTTCCTCCGCGTGCCGGGCGCTTCGCTCAAAATCAATGTATTGGCTTAGTGACGATATCTCAGCTAGAATCCGAACCCGGGTTGAATCCGGCAGCTCATTCTTCAATACATTCTCCAGGCTGTCGATCTTGTCTTGCGCGTGCGTCAAGCCACTCGCCAGGGTTGCCAGAAAAAGTAATGTCAAAAAAATTTTTTTCACGCGATCAACTAAAAATTTATTTTCCAAAATCCGATTATAACAATTAATACCAATGCGAGTGGAGTTAAATATTTCCAGGATAAGTTCATTAATTGGTCAACTCTGAGCCTCGGGAATGTCCAACGAACCCACATTTGCAGGGCCACAAAAAACAAGGCCTTTGCCAGCAACCAGAAGACACCCCAGCAACCAGAAGTCAACGTACCGGCCTCTCCGCTTGTCCATTCAGCAAGGCGAAGCGAACCTACGTTTGGCAGCGGAGTACCCCAGCTTCCAAAAAATAAAACCGTTCCCAATATACTGACTAAAAGCATCATTCCATATTCAGCAAGCATTATTACAGCCCACCGGAAGCCTGAGTATTCCGTCTGAAATCCCGCTACCAATTCAGACTCCGCTTCGGGTAAATCAAAAGGCGCGCGGTTGCTTTCAGCCAGGGATGCAATAAAAAAAATGATCCATGCAATTATCAATACCGGCATTCTGAAAATGTTCCAGGTGAGGAATCCTCCGATCGAGCTTGTTTCGATACCAAGAGAAGTAATACCAAAAAGATATTGCGGACCTTTGGAGTAAATACTCTGTTGCATGGAAATTTCCTGAAGGTCAAGTGACTGGCATACCATACATACGCATAAGACGGACAAACCAAGCGGTACCTCGTAAGAAATGATCTGGGCTGCGGACCGCATCGTTCCCAGCATACTGTATTTGTTATTTGAACTCCATCCCGCGATGACTATTCCTACCACATCCAATGAAACAATTGCCAGTAAAAAGAACAACGCTGTGGAGATACTTGCTCCGGTCCATGAGGGGCCCAGCGGGAGTACGGAAAAACCTGCAAATACCGTTGCGAATATTATGATCGGCGCTATTCTGAATAAGGGTCCATCCGCCCGCGACGGAACGATGTCTTCTTTCTGGATAAGTTTAACGAGGTCCGCAATAGACTGCGCAAAACCGTAATAACCAACTTCCATGGGACCTAGTCTGTCCTGAATAAAAGCGGAGATCTTTCGCTCTGCATAAATGGCTACAATGGTATAGAGCAGCAGAAAGGGCAGTATAAAGATCAGGGTAGTCAATCAATTTCAAATATGGGTCTTCAAAAACAGATTTAAAAATGTGAAATTTATTTGTCCGGATTATTCATTTCTTGTTGAGAAACTTACATCTGCCGATGTCAGTTCCATAATGGGTGTTTTTCCAGGTGCACACTTTCACGGAAGAACATTCTCGCCGCTGCTTCGAACGACTCGGTGTAATCGGATACCAGAAAATGTTGCTGGGGAGTTGAGCCGGTATTCAGTAGTCCTTCTTTGGTCAGGTATTTGTTCAACGCTTCCGCGATGATTTCCGAAGAATCGAGGATAGTCATTTTGCTGTTATAGAACTGATCAATTTCTTTTTTGATCAGGGGATAGTGTGTGCACGCCAGAATCAGCGCATCGATTTGAGCCAATGCAGGATCGGACAAATACTGGGCGATGATCTCATGGCTGATCTGGTTGTTGAAAAAACCTTCCTCGATCATGGGCGCGAGTAAAGGAGTAGCCAGTGAGTGGAGAGACACGCCTTTGTTCCCTTCCGCGATTTTGCGCGCATAAACACCGGACTGTACCGTTCGTTTCGTCCCGATCAGGCCTATGTGTTTACCGGGAAAATTTTCCAGGATAAAAGCGACCATGGGATCGATAACATTGATTATATGTGTGTCTCTCCGGACGTATTCTTTCAATAATTCGTAAGCAGCAGAGGACGCGGAATTGCAGGCAATAACAATTACCTTACAACCCTTCCGCATCAGTACATCGGCAATTTTTATGGAATATGCCTGAATGGCCGCTTCGGATTTGTCGCCATAGGGCAGATGGGCGGTATCACCAAAATAAATCATGCTCTCATTCGGGAGAAGCTTGCGGATAGCATGAGCCACAGTAAGCCCACCGATACCGCTATCGAAGACACCAATAGGCTGCGAGGATAGTACTTTCATTCGACCCGCCAATATACTTGATCCTGACGTGCCGTTCGATACCCTTTAACGAAGTTTATTTTTGTCAGACCGCGTTGGTGGAGAGCCGTGCCACCGTTATCTCGCGCCGTTCACGATGGCCGCAATAACTGCACCGGTAGTGGGTAAGCAATATTCCCTCTTCGCTTGCTGTGGGTGCCTGCTCGACTTCTTCCGTGTCGATCCGCATGGTGTAGTAGCCGCATTCCGAACATTCCTCTGCATGTTCGTACGCCGGATATTTTTCAATTTTCTTATACCCCGTTTTTTCATCGATCCAGATATCGTAATCGATGGTGTGAATTTCACCGGGCTTCATCATACCCTGCTCCAGGTGATGCTCTTCCTCCGATGCCGCCAGCTTGCGCATCACGTTGCCTTCCGGCGATTTTCGGGGTGCATTGCGTAGCCGGTTAAGCCTTTTCTCCAGGAAACGTGGATAATAGATCCGAACCAAACTAAAACAGATGATATAGCCGATAACGCCAAAGCTGATGGTAATGAACAACCGAACGTAGAACCACCGCATACCATCAGTCTCGATCTTGCTCGTAGCTATCGTGTTGGCGAACATGACGCCGGCGATAATAAACGCTATGACCGAGTACCAGAAGTACTGAATTTCATGCTGGTTGACGTAGTCATACTTCGCCTTGAAGTCCTTGATCTGAAGGACCTTGAACTCATGGTAAAGCAGAACTAATACTCCTGCAACAATACAGGCCACCGACCCAATAGTCATATATTGATCCCATTGGCCTAAAAAACTAGACGCGGTTTCCATAGGTTTAAAAAGAGTTTGGTATAATGAAATTTAAGAAATTTTCCCTTCTCTTATTCATCTCTATCAGTCTATTATTCACAATAGTTACGGGTGTTTGCACATACATTGACCGCCTGGTCGCCGGACAGTTGTTTCCCTTGCCCGTAAAGAGTGCAGGGCCAACAGGGTGTTGCCCGGGAACCGCGCGCCGGCAACAGCTTGCCCGGATGCCATTGAAACCAATAAATTTGTATTATTGTACCCTTTACAAACGAGTATTTATACCTATGGCTAACAACTTATTGAAAGGAAAACGTGGCATCATCTTCGGAGCTCTGGATGAGAATTCCATTGCGTGGAAAACAGCGTTAAAGGTAAAAGATGAAGGTGGCACATTCACCCTCACCAATGCCCCCATTGCCATGCGACTGGGCAAGATCAATGAGCTGGCGGCAGCCTGCAATAGCGAGGTAATTCCGGCGGACGCCACCTCCGAGGATGACCTGAAGAACCTGGTTTCAAAATCCACAGAGGTATTGGGAGGAAAGCTCGATTTTATCCTTCACTCGATCGGAATGAGTCCCAATATCCGGAAAGGAAAACCATACGGCGACATGAACTATGAGTGGTATCTCAAAACCCTCGATATCTCGGCATTGTCGTTCCACAAGGTTTTACAAACCGCGGAAAAACTTGATGCTATGAACGAATGGGGTTCGATTGTCGCGCTGAGTTACATCGCCGCCCAACGCTCCTACCCCGATTACACGGACATGGCCCAGGCGAAAGCAATGCTGGAATCGATCGCCAGGAGTTACGGTGCGCGTTTTGCAAAACTGAAGAAAGTAAGAGTCAACACCATCTCTCAATCACCCACCCGGACGACAGCCGGTTCAGGTATCTCGGGCTTTGATGTATTTTATGAATTTGCGCAAATGATGTCGCCGCTCGGAAATGCCACAGCTGAAGACTGCGCCAGTTACATCACGGTTATGTTCTCTGACTTCACGCGTATGGTGACGATGCAGAACCTGATGCACGATGGCGGTTTCTCCAGTTCCGGTATTACAACAGAGCTGATCGAACGCCTCTCGAAATAAACAGCCAGGAACTTTTCTCATCAATTTTATACGTTCCAGTTCATGGTGTATTTTCCTCCCTGTAAGATCAACCTTGGTCTTCACATTATCAGCAAAAGGACGGATGGATATCACGATCTGGATACCTGCTTCTACCCGGTTCCCTGGACCGACATACTGGAAGTGATCAGAAGCGATGTATTTAGTTTTACCTGTACCGGTGCGGCAATCCCCGGAAACGTGGATGATAACCTTTGCGTGAAAGCATACGGGTTGTTGCGGAAGGACTTTGATCTTGAACCCGTAAGCATCCACCTCCACAAGATCATTCCCACAGGTGCAGGGCTGGGAGGCGGTTCGTCGGACGCCGCATATACCCTCCGGCTGTTGAATCAGGTATTTGATCTGAAACTTTCAGTCGCAGTACTGATGGGCTACGCTGCCGTATTGGGAAGTGATTGCTCTTTTTTCATCCAGGATAGAGCGATGATCGGTTCAGGGCGCGGGGAGATCCTGACGGAAACGCAGGACAGCCTGAAAGGTAAATACCTCGTTATGGTTAAACCGGATATTCACGTATCGACGGCCCAAGCCTACGCGGGTATTCGTCCGCGTCAGCCGGTGCACCGGGTCGCATCGATCCTGCAGGAACCGTTGGCAAAATGGAAGTACCTGCTGAAGAATGATTTTGAAGAAACAGTGTTTGAAAACTATCCCGCCCTACGGGATATCAAGATAAGGCTCTATGATCACGGCGCCGTGTACGCCAGTATGAGCGGAACGGGTTCAACCGTCTTTGGGATCTTTGATGAAGAGCCGGGTATCGCGGGGCAATTTTCGCCGGCGCTTACCTGGTCGGGACGGCTCCCCGGCTTTAGTTGATCGTCAGCTGCCGGTCGTATCTTCTTTTGAGGAGCGGATACAGCAGCACAGCCAGCAGTATGATACCGGTACCAATGTAAAAATTCAACCCCATTTTTTCCTGGCTGCCGAAGATAATGACGGCCATAATAATACCATAGACAGGCTCGAGGTTCAGGGAAAGCTGAAGGAGAAATACACTGATTTTTTTCATCAGTTCAACGGCGGTTGAATAGGCGTAAACGGAACAGACAACGGCAAGTATACCGATGTAGACCCAATCCATCGGAGCGGGTAAAAGACGTAGTATTCCGTCCTGCGCCCAGGTGAATTTGTACACGGGCAGAAACAGGCAAAGGCCGAGAAAAGCGCCCAGCATTTCATAAAGGGTGATGGTAAAGGCCGGTATCGCCCTGACCATCCTGGAATTGAAAACGGAGAAGAGAGCGGAGGTGAAGCCGGCCACAATACCGAAGAACAATCCGAGTTTATACTGAAAGTCGAAAGAAAAAATGATGTAGAGTCCGGACAACACCACCAGGCCGAGAAGCAGTTCGAATTTTTTAATCCGGCTGCGGTTGAACCATGGCTCGAGTAACGCGGCCCATAGAGAGTTCGTTGCGAATCCGACGAGGCTCACGGAAACATTTGAAACCCGCGCCGATCCGAAAAAAGCCACCCAGTGCACTGCAACAATGAATCCGATCAGTATAAGCCTGATCAATTGCGTCTGTGTGACACGGAAATCGCCCCTCGTCATCCTGATGACAACGGCCATTCCCAATGCGGCCAGCAACGAGCGGTAGAGTACCATTTCGAGGGCTGGAATGGTGACCAGCTTACCCAGGATAGCGGAGAAGCCCCAGAGAAAAACGATAAAATGAAGTTTGAAGTAATCTGTTCGCGAGGCCATTTAACGGGGAACGTATTTATACATCATGGCGGAAATAACGCCAAAAATTATGTTTGGTATCCACACCGATATCTGCGGAGGTAATGCGCCGGTTTCGGCAAATGTACGGAAGAGTGTAAAAAACAAAATAAAAACGAACGACAATAAAAAACCGAGAGCGATTTGCGGACCTGTACCTCCGCGGCTTTTACGTGATGACACAATAACTCCCATGAAGACGAGGATAAAAATGGTGAAGGGAGAAGTATAACGCGTGTATTTTTCCACTTCATACACCTCTATGCCTGTTGAGCCGCGGGCACGAAGGGTATTGATATAGTCATCCAGTTCATTCAGCGTCAGGCCGTCGTATTTCCGGTAGTCACTTTCGAATTCCTTGGGCTGGATAACCAATGCGGTATCAAGCGCCGGACCTCCGGTAACGCTGTCCTTCGCCGCAATCCTTGGACTATCAAATCCCGGTACACTTTCCGGCGTGCTGGCCACCTCGAAAACGCTTTCGACCTTTTTAACTGTCCAGTCTCTTAACGTCCATTTTTGTTTTACCGAGTCCCATTCGATTCGGTTGGCATTCAGTTTTTCAACAAGCCGGTTGTTCTCGAATCTTTCGATGGTAAAATGGTAGCCTGTCTGGTTGCTGTTGTTGTAACTTTGCATGTACAGGTACACGTCCGGCGCTACCTGGATATGAACATTACGCTGGTCGTAGTAGTACTTGCTTTTCAGGTATTGCATCTCAAATTCCAGCCTCGATTTATTGGAATTGGGGATCACCCATCCATTCAGAACAAAGTTGATGATCCCCACGAGGAATGCGCCTATGAAGTATGGAACCAGCATCCGGCGGAAGCTGATACCGCTGCTGAGCATGGCGATTATCTCCGTATGTCCCGCCATACGGGAACAGACATAAACGGTAGCGATAAAAATTGTTATTGGCGCCAGCAGGCTGCCGATCCACGGTATAAAATCGAGGTAATAACTCAGGATCTGCATACCATTCAGTCCCGCTTTTGCAAACTTATCCATCTTCTCCGTCAGGTCGATCACGGTGATGACGGCCAGGAGAATCAACACCACAAAGAAGAAGGTGCTTAAAAAGCGTTTGAGAATATAGGTATCTAGAATTTTCAATCCGTTGAAATATGATCTTGTGCTATAATCGTACGCTTACTTTTTTTACCATAAGATCCTTCCAGTGGGCAAAGGTACCTTCAATAATTCGTTTTCTTGCCTCTTTCACCAGCCAGAGGTAAAAAGTAAGATTGTGTATTGATGCAATTTGCGCGCCTAAAATTTCCTTGCTGATGATCAGGTGTCTCAGGTATGCCTTTGAATGAAGGCCGCTGGCGTAACCACCCAGTTCGGCATCAATGGGAGAAAGGTCGTCCTTCCACTTTTCGTTTCGGATATTTATGATCCCCTGTGTCGTAAACAACATGCCGTTGCGTGCGTTCCGCGTGGGCATCACGCAGTCGAACATATCAATGCCCAGGGCGATACATTCCAGTATGTTTTCCGGTGTGCCAACCCCCATGAGATAGCGGGGTTTGTCGGCCGGAAGGATGCTGCAGACGAGACTTGTCATCGCATACATATCCTCATGTGGTTCACCCACGGATAACCCTCCGATAGCATTGCCGTCCTGACCCTGGGAGGCAATGAATGTCGCTGATTCTTCGCGCAGGTCTTTGTACACACTTCCCTGTACGATGGGGAAAAGAGCCTGTTCATAACCGTAAGCGGGAACGGTGTCCGCAATCCGGCTGACACAACGTTTGAGCCACCTGTGAGTGAGTCCCATGGAGTTTTTCGCATAGTTATACTCGCACGGGTAGGGTGTACATTCGTCGAATGCCATGATGATGTCCGCGCCGATCAGTCGTTGTATATCCATAACACGCTCCGGCGTGAACGTATGTTTTGAACCGTCTATGTGCGATTTGAAAACAACGCCGTCTTCATCGATCTTCCGGTTTGCTCCGAGCGAATAAACCTGATACCCGCCGCTGTCTGTTAGTATGGGATGATCCCACCCGTTGAACTTGTGTAGGCCGCCGGCTTTTTCTATCAGTTCCGTGCCGGGTCTTAAGTAAAGGTGGTACGTATTACCGAGGATGATCTCGGCCCCGATATCGGTCGCCAGTTCGCGCTGGTGTACAGCCTTTACGGACCCCGCAGTTCCTACTGGCATGAAGATCGGCGTATGGATATCACCGTGCGGTGTGGTGAGAACACCGGCGCGCGCGGAGGATTTCGGATCGGATGAAGTCAGCTCAAATTTCATAAGCGGGCAAAAATACCCTTATGATCGCAGAATTCCTCGGCTGACGGACCCGATGCCGCCTTGATCTAATGAATACCTGATCCCAGGTACGAATCGACATTCTGTTGGGTGATGATCTCCAGCGGAAACAAATCCATTTGTGGCGCCGCTTTTTTAAACATCAGGTGGTTTACCAGGTGGCTGATCCCCAGCAAAGCCTGCCTTTTGGGATTCTGGTTGATCAGGAAGTCGATTGTTCCTGAACGGAGAAACTTGAGATTCTCGTGCAGGATGTCGTATCCGATCAACCGGATATCGTTTTTGCCGTGCGCTTCCAGGAATGAAGCGGCAACAGCAGTGCCCTTCGACGTGCTGACAAATATCCCTTTAAGGGCCTCGTTGTCTAAAAGCTGTTTCATCTGGTCCCGGAATGAGGGACTGTGCGGATTGAGATTGTAGTCGATGATTTCAAATCGCGATTTGCTCTTTTCTTCGAAGTAGTCACGGAAACCTTTTTCCTTTTCCAGCAAGTGGACGGAATCCTGTACATCCTCGTCAATGTGAAGGACTGCAAAAATACCGGGGCCGTGTTGCCCGAGAATCATTAACTGGGCACCTACCCGCCCGCTTTGATTCAGGTTCTGACCGATGAACCCCAGCGGTTTAGCTTCATGGATATTTGTATTGAACAGGACATAAGGGATTTCCTTTTTCTGAAATAATTCAAAAGCGGGTACGGATTCATGATAGAATATCGGAGCGATCACGATCCCGTCGGGGCTTTGTTCCACCACTTCACGAGCCAGGCGGTGAAACGAGTCTTTATTATAGAGGTCAAAGGGGAACGTGTCGACGACTACGCCATACTGGGCCCATTCAGTCTGAGCCTGAATAATCCCAAGGTTGGATTGCGCCCAATAAGGGTCCAGAGTAGGATCGGGGATCAAGGCGGCGATCCTGTAATTTTTGTTTGAACCGAGCGTTCGGGCGATGAGGTTTGGCTTGTAATCGATCTGATTCATCACTTCGGTCACCTTTTTAAGGGCTTCCTCAGAAACACGGCCACGGTTATGAAGGACCCTGTCTACGGTTCCAACAGAAACGCCGGCCAGTTTGGCGATATCTTTAATCCTGATGTTCTTTCCAATATCCATATTGATTCTGATGAATTTTGAGCATTCGAAGGTACAAACTACATGTTTTCGCACACAAATTAAATGTGTGCGTGCACATTTGAAAGACTTTCCCGTAATATTTATGGTGCGTTGTTCTGATGGCCCATTCTTAACTGAAAGAACGCCCTCTGAACCTGTTGAATTTGGTCAGGCGGAATTTCAAAACCCGGCGGATCGGCGATCACAATATTCAGAATTTTTTCCAGCTTCTCTATAATCGACGTGAAAAACAGTGAGTAAGCCGGGCTAACCTTGTGTTCCACGGTACCGTTAACCGGTTTACATCTCACCCGTATTGAAATTATCGTGGCGGTATTGAATGTTCGCCTTTTATGATCGTAGCGGGCTTTTATATTTGTGCTTTATTAACTATCCGCCATTGTATCTTTTACTTATTGCCTTTTGCGTCGCCGCCGGAGTACAGTCCATATTCTTCCTGATATTTATATATGCCTTTTCGAAGAAACAGGAAAAAGGGGAGCCCAAAGCCCTGGCTGTTTCGGTCATCGTTTGTGCGCACGACGAGGAGGAAAACCTGAAGGCGTTGATCCCTCTATTGCTTTCTCAGACACATCCTTCCTTTGAAATCGTTATTGTAGACGACCGCTCGAACGACGGTACCTTTGATCTGCTGCTGGCTGAAGCCGCGAAAGACCATCGCGTCAGAATGGTTCATGTTAACCGGACACCTCCTCACGCGAACAGCAAGAAATATGCCCTTACTCTGGGGATCAAAGCAGCGCGCTACGAATGGTTACTGCTTACCGATGCCGACTGCCGTCCGTCCGGTAACGACTGGATCAGTATCATGAGCTCACACTTTGACGACCAGATAAATTTTGTGTTGGGATACTCCCCTTATCTCCGGGAGCCGGGCCTGCTGAATACCTTTATCCGGTTTGAAACACTGCTGACTGCCATTCAGTACTTTTCGTTCGCCCTGCTGGGAAATCCTTATATGGGCGTTGGACGGAATATGGCATACAGGAGATCCAGGTTTCTGGAATCAAAGGGTTTTAACAATATTCTGGCTGTTACCGGTGGAGACGACGACTTATTTGTCAACCAACACGCCCGGGGTACGAACACGGCGGTTTGTATGGATTCGGGTGCACAGACACCCTCAGTCCCAAAGACAACCTGGAGGGATTTTCTTCACCAAAAAGTGAGGCATCTTTCAGTCGGTCGCCGGTACCGGTTTGGTCACCGGTTTTTATTGGGCGCATTTGTCCTGACCTGGATGATATCATGGCTCACTGGTATCTGCCTGGTGGTTTTAACGGAAAACTATTTTATTGCGGGCGGACTGATGGCTTTCAGGATAACATGCGCTATGCTAACTGTTTACCAGGGATCAAAGCGGCTAAGTCAGCGGTTTGAGGTCTGGATGGTACCGCTTTTAGATTTTATTTACGTCTTTTATTATCTTGTCACCGGTCTATTGGCGTTAGTAACGAAAAAAGTACGATGGAAGAATTAGAAAGCCGGTTTTCCTCCAAAGCGCTGGAGGATTTTAAGCTTATCGACATGGCGGTTGGTGGAGATGATAAAGCCTATGCCAAACTTCTGCAGCGTTACAAAAGGCCGGTCTACCACATGATCCTCAAAATGGTCCGCAATGTCGACGATGCGGAAGACCTGACCATCGAGTCCTTCGCCAAATCATTCAGAAGTTTACACCGGTTTAAAAAGGATTTTACATTCAGTACATGGCTTTTCCGGATCGCTACGAACAATACCATCGACTTTATCCGTAAAAAGAAACTGAACACACTAAGTATTGAAAATACGTTTACCGATGATGACGGACAATCTGTGTCCATTGATGTGGAGGATGAAAACCTGAATCCTCAGGAGGAAACGATCCGTATGCAAAAGGCGGAACTGATCCAGATCTTCGTGGACAAGCTGCCGCCAAAATACCAGAAGCTTGTCAGGCTTCGCTACTTTCACGAGTTATCGTATGAAGAAATAGCAGTTGAGCTTGATGCCCCGCTGGGTACAGTGAAAGCCCAGCTCCACCGCGCCCGCGAACTCATGTTCGAAATGGTAAAGAATAAACGCGATCACATATAGCTACCTGACTTTCTCGTAAAACCTGCCCGTAGCGGGTTGCTTACCTGTTTTTTTGTAAAGCCTGTCGTGCAATTATTTTTGCTAAAGGCTACTCTTCCTGCCAGTCATGATGACTAACAATGTGTTTTAATGCCGACATGATTTCCGCTTTGCGCTGATGTGCGTTGTTGTTCAGTAAAATGATCGTTTTGTCGGCGTCGATGTACCGTACTATTTCAGTTTTGTAACCCGGGTTATCTCCCGTGTGCCACACCATTTTCCCCAGTCGATCATCGCTGCCGAGAGTCCATCCGAACCCGTAGTTCGATAAACTGCCATCGACGAGCGTGGCCGGTGTAAACGCTTTTTGGAGCGTTGACTGCTTTACGAGTCTGGGGGAATACAGGGCGCGATCCCATTTCAACAGGTCGGACGCCGTAGAACTTATCCTGCCGGGACCTTTTCGGTCTCCCAGCCAGATCGTGTAATTGAATTCAGGGAAAGAATCTGCCCTCACATATTTTTCTTTCCCGGGAACAAATATGTATCCCCGGGCAAAATTTGGAATTTGCTTTTTCTGCTCGTTTGTCCGGATGTCGGTATTCCTCAGGTTGAGAGGTGAAAAGATGAGCTTTCTGCAAAGGGAAATAAAATCTTCGCCGGATGTTCTTTCGGCGATGCTGGCCAGCAACATGTAGCCGGTGTTGCTATATTCGTACTTTTCACGGGGAAGAAACAAACGCGGAGGGTGGTAACGGATGAGGTAGGCTATATTGTCCTCGTTCCCGGCGATGGCAGTTTTGTCCCAGTGTTGGTCCATAACGGACTGATAATCGGGTAGCCCGGACGTATGGTTAAGCAAGTGCCGGACAGTAATACCGGCGTAAGGAAGACCGGGTATGAACGTGGAGAGTGAGTCGTCAAACGCAAGCAAGCCCTGTTCTTCCAGCTGCATGATGATCATCGCTGTGAATTGTTTGCTGACGGACGCAAGCTCGAAAATATCACCGGTGTCCAGTGGCGTCTGAAGCTCGAAGTCACGCATACCGAATGCCTTGTGGAAAACAACTTTTCCTCTGTCTGCGACCAGTACGACACCGCTGAAATCGGGTGTTCCAAGGAATGTGGAGTCGATCTTTGCCCGGAGGACAGCGATTCCTTCTTTTTTCACCGGCGTGCAGGAAAAAAACATCATGACCAGGAAGAAAAGCAGTACAAGAAGGTTCGCCGGTTTCATTATTTTTGAAATTCATTTTAAGTAAGACCAAATCGCCGCCAATTGCAAGCCGCCGAAATCATATTCAAGTACTTTCCGGAACTGACCGAACACCAACGGAAGCAGATCGTGATGCTGCAATCCCTGTATCAGGAATGGAATGAAAAGATCAATGTCATTTCCCGGAAGGATATTGAGAACCTGTATGTGAACCACGTGCTGCATTCACTGGGTATCGCTAAAGTTACCTCTTTTGCCCGCGGGGCCGCGGTCCTGGATGTTGGAACCGGCGGCGGATTCCCGGGTATACCGCTGGCAATCCTGTTCCCGGAAACAAATTTTCACCTGGTGGACTCGATCGGAAAGAAAATAACGGTCGTGAAAAACGTGGCTGAAGGTCTTGGACTCCGGAATGTAAAAGCCGAGCAGATCCGCGCGGAACAGGTTAAAGGAGAATATGACTTTATTGTCAGCCGGGCGGTTACGAGGCTGAAGGAGTTCTATGGTTGGGTGAATAAAAAAATAAAGCCCGTCTCAATCCATCCGCTTTATAATGGTATTCTTTACCTGAAAGGTGGTGATCTCGAAGAGGAAATGGCGGAGTTGCGAAGATCCTACCAGATTTTTGAACTCCAGGACTATTTTAAGGAAGACTTTTTTTCAACCAAAAAAGTCGTTTATGTTCCGCTCTAGGCACACATTGGCGGTGGCCGACACAGCCCGGGCGGACCCTTTCTTTTGATTATTTATTTATTTTTGATAAATATGCCTTGTATTTCAAAGCCCATTGAAAAAGCTGATTTCCATATTTCTGGTCTTTCTACTCCTTTTTAATGCATTGGGGTTTTATGGATTGTTCATTGGGCTACGCTACAAAACCGGCCAGGACCTTGCACAACGCCTGGATAATGATCAGTACTCGGACGATGAAACCATCACACTCAAGGTTCCTATGGCTCTACCTTACCGTCCCGATTCGGAGTACGAACGCGTAGATGGTGAAATTGAGTACCAGGGTGAATTTTACCGTTTAGTGAAGCAGAAGCTCGAAAAAGATACGCTGTTTATTGTCTGTATTAAAGATCACAACAGCAAACGTATCAAGCAGGCATTGGCTGACTATGTAAAAACATTCACCGACAAGGGGGCTGATTCGAAACAAAGCGCCAAATTCCTGTCGGGTTTTATCAAGGACTTTCTTCCCTCTTCAATTGCAATTACGGCGGCTTCGTCCGGCTGGAACTATGCCGTTGCCCGCACGTTCGTCGACGACTTTTTCAACAGCTGGTCTGTCGCGGTTTTCGGCCCTCCTCCCCGGTCCTGACTACGATTTAATTGCAGACTATTTTAACGGCAGTCCCGTACCGGGTTTGCTGTTGAATCCATTTTTCATCCAATTCACTTAAGGAGAACACCTGTTCAGGTTACCTGCCCTCGGGTACCGGACTTTTAAATAATACACTATGAAAAATTTTACTATTGTTATACTGGCTATGCTTTCTTTTACGGGCCTGCAGGCGCAGACCCTGACAGATGGGCTGATGATGCCAAAGAAGGATTTTTGTACCGGTCTGATGTACACCAATGATCAGTGGACAGACTATTGGGAAGGCGAACTAAAACGCGACAACGGGAACATCGGGCGGATTACAACGCAGAGCCTGATGTGGTTCGGTAATTTCGGTATTACGGACAAGATCAACATTCTAGCCATGTTGCCATACGTCAAGACCAGCGCCAGCCAGGGGACGCTGCACGGTATGGAGGGTATCCAGGACCTGTCAGTCGGGGTTAAGTACAATTTCTTTGAAACAAAATCTGAGAAGAACGCATTTAATGCGTTTGCAGCTTTGAATTTTTCCACACCACTGAGTGATTATACGCCGGATTTTTTTCCGTTGTCGATCGGCACGCAAACTACCAATATCACTTATCGCCTGAACGCACATTTTAAAATGCAGCAGGGTTGGTTCGTGAACGGGTCGGGTGGCTATACGTGGAGGAGCAATACCACGCTTGACCGGCCGTCCTACTATGACGGCACAGATTTCTATAATAGCGACGAAGTTAAAATGCCCAACGTATTCGACGTATTCGCCAGCATGGGCTATCAGAAAGGTTCCATTCAGGCCGAGCTGAATTACATGCAGCAAAATACACTTGGAGGCGGCGATATCCGGAGGCAGGATATGCCCTTTGTGTCCAACCGGATGAATTTCCAGAGAGTCGGACTGCTGGTCATGTATTACCTGCCTAAACCAAAGAATGTCGCCGTCCGCGGTTCCGTAACGCAGACAGTAGCGGGCAGGAACATGGGTCAGTCGACGACGTTCCTGGGAGGGATACTATATACATTTCATTTTGCCAAAGCACAATAATCATTACCATATGAAAACAAAATTCTACTTCACGATCATTTCTACTGTGCTTCTTTCCGTCTTCGCAGTAACGAGTTGCGATAAAAGCATTGATGTGACCGAACAGCTTACGCCATTGAAACCGGCGGATTCCGATTCAGATGCTGCGACCTGGAAGATGGTGTTTATGACCACACCGGATCAAATCGCCGTTCCACAACCTGCAGACGTTTCATCCGACGCATATAAGGCGGAATTAGCAACCATTAAAGACCTGCAGGGAAAACTTACAAAAGCACAGCGAGAGTCGATTGAATACTGGAGCGGTGGCGGTGTACTCCGCTGGAACCAGATCTTCCGGGAGCTCGTAGCCCGTTACAATCTTCCTCCCGCGCCAAAAGCGGACGGGACATATCCTGCACCGGATGCGGAAAATCCCTTTGGTGATCCGGCGTTCCCGTTTTCAAATCCTCCTTATGCCGCACGCTCGTACAGTTATGTGAGCGCTGCCATTTACGATGCGCTGAAAGCTGCATGGCACTATAAATATCTCTACAACCGGGCCGCTCCTTATTCAGTTGACCCGGATATCGAAGCATTAGTGCCGGAGACGGATTTACCCGCTTACCCTTCGGAAGATGCTGTGATGTCGGGTACAGCAGCCGAGGTTTTAAAGTTTCTCTTTCCTGCGGCACTCGAGGAAATAACAAAAAAAGCGGCGGAACAGCGTAACGCGGCTTGGTGGTCCGGTAAAGCATCGACGTCTGATATCTCGGCCGGACTTGCTCTTGGAAAATCCGTTGCGGCTTTGTTTGTAGCGCGAGGAAGAGCAGATGGTATGGGTGGTTCGATCGGAACGAAGGCACAATGGGATGCGTTGGCAACGAATGCTACCAGCAGGGGAGATGAAGCATGGCATAGCCTCGAGACGCCGCCACGCCCTCCGATGCTTCCTTTCTTTTACAAAGTATTGCCCTGGCAGATGACATATGACGACATCGTCGCGATCAGACCTCCGGCGCCACCGTTGAGAGGTTCGGCGGAAATGGAGACAGAAGTGAAAGAAGTAAAGTACTATACGGATAATCTTACGCGGGAGCGCCTGGCGATAGTTCACAAGTGGGCTGATGGTGTGGGAACATATACACCTCCCGGTCATTGGAACGATATTGCTGCTGAACACATCAGGGATGCAAATTTCAGTGAAGTGCGTGCAGCCAGGGCGTTTGCCCTTCTGAATATGGTTATGCACAATGCAGCGATTGCCTGCTGGGATACCAAGTTCTTTTATTTTAACGCACGGCCCACACAACTGGATCCCTCTATTAAAACGGGAACGGGTATACCGAATTTTCCCGCCTATGTTTCCGGTCACTCCACATTCTCCGCTTCCGCAGCCGGCGTGCTGTCTTACCTCTTCCCGGAATTTACCGGCGAATTTGAATCGATGGCCGATGAAGCTGCGATGTCGCGGTTATACGGCGGGATCCATTACCGAAAGGACTGCGAGGTAGGTCTCGACCTGGGTTACGACGTAGCGACGCATCTGGTGGATAACTTCGCAAAAACAGACGGCGCCGACTGATGAAAAAAAATTTAGCGTTCATTTGGTTTGTTGCTGTTGCGGGGAATCTTCTCCATGCACAGGATCAAAAGGACTCTATCAAAACAAAACGCCTGGACGAAATTGTTGTCAAAGGCCTGAGCGAAACAAACATTGAGCGGCTTCCTGAAATTGAAGGTACACGTATCTGGACAGGAAAGAAGAATGAAGTGATCCGTATCGGTAACCTCGATGCGAACATCGCTGAAAAAACCGCGCGGCAGATTTTCGCAAAGGTACCAGGCGTTTTTGTTTACGATATGGATGGGACGGGGAACCAGATCAACATCTCCACAAGGGGACTGGACCCGCATCGCGGTTGGGAATTCAATATCCGGAGGAATGACGCGCTTACAAATTCGGATATGTATGGTTATCCGGCCAGCCACTATAGTATGCCTATGGAAGCGGTTGATCATATTCAACTGGTTAGAGGTACAGGCTCTCTGCAATACGGGGCGCAATTCGGGGGAATGCTGAATTACATCACAAAGCGGGCGGACACTACACGCGCCTTTACCTTTGAAAGCGTAAACTCGGCAGGTTCGTTCGGACTCCTCAGTACATACAACGCAATAGGAGGACGGGTCGGCAAGGTAGAATACTATGTATACGCCAGCAAGCGGAATTCAGCAGGGTATCGCGACGACAGCAGGACCGACGCGGATGCCGAATCCGCCATGGTGATCTACAGGCCTGTAAAGTCACTGTCGGTAAAAGCAGAGTTTTCACACTCGAAATACTTGTACCAGCTACCCGGCCAGTTGACGGACAGCATGTTCAACGCCAACCCACGGCAGTCGACCAGGTCAAGGAACTATTATAGCCCGGATATCTATATCCCTTCCGTTGAGTTGGACTGGAAAGTGACCGACCGGACGCGCCTGACGTGGCTGACTTCCGCGGTACTGGGTTCGCGCAGCAGCGTGATGTTTGATAAGCTTGCCGATGTCGTCGATGCGATCGATCCGCAGACATTGACTCACGCTCTTCGCCAGGTGGACATCGACAACTATCACAGTTATACTTCCGAACTGCGGCTACTGCATAATTACGAGCTCATGAGCACGGGCGGAACCCTTGTGCTGGGAGTTCAGCTGATGCGGAACGACTTGCACAGAAAACAGCAGGGCAAAGGAACGTCCGGATCCGACTACGACCTGACATTAACCCAGCCCGGATGGGGACGTGACCTCCATTTCAAGACGAATAATTTCGCGTTTTTTATGGAGAATGTCTTTAACCTCACGGAGAAGCTGTCGGTCACTCCCGGGTTACGCGTCGAGATGGGTAAGTCAGACCTTGGCGGATCCATAACATATTATCCCGCGGAGGAACTTCCGACATCCATTGAACACCGGTTTGCTTTAGCGGGTGTTAACATAAGCTATAAATTATCCGGACAGCAAAACCTCTACGCGGGATGGGCTCAGGCTTACCGGCCTGTTATTTTGAAAGATATTGTACCCTCTTCGGTTTATGAACGTGTTGACAAGGATCTGAAGGATGCATACGGTTACAATTTCGAAGCCGGCTACCGCGGATCATCGGGTCCTTTTCGCTGGGATGTAGGCGTATTCCAGGTGCGTTATAACAACCGTCTGGGTATGCTTTCGCAGGAAGACGAGGATGGAAACTTTTACCTGTTCAGGACCAATATTGGCAATTCCATTACACACGGCGCCGAGGTGTTTGGTGAATATTACCTGCCTGTCAGTCCTGTCAATATTTCGATTTTTACGTCGTCCGCCTGGATGGATGCGAGATACCGCAATGCACAGGTACGGGTCGGCGATGACAATGTGAGCGTCGATGGAAACCACGTCGAGAGCGTACCTTCCCTGATCACCCGAAACGGAATGAACATCAGGTTTCAGCGCGCAAGTATTTCGGTTCTCCACAGCTATACGGCTGAAAGTTATGCCGATGCCCTGAACACTGTTGAACCGTCCGCAAACGGATCCGTGGGAAAAGTACCGGGCTATGGGCTACTGGATCTTAACTCTTCATGGAGAGCTTCGGATCATGTAGTTATCCGGCTAAACGTAAACAATGTTACCAACAAACAGTATTTCACCAAACGTCCGCAATTTTACCCGGGGCCGGGAGTGTGGTCGTCAGACGGAAGATCGGTCGTATTAACGATAGGTCTGAGTATTTAAAAGAGATGATCGGTCAAAGACCGATGTACGATTGGGTTTGGATTTTATCCGGGCAGGGCTTCACACGGCTCTCCCGGATTTTTTTATGCCCCATCGAGGATACCTCCGGGGTTCTCCAGGATCAACTTTTCCCCTGCCGGCAAACCAAGGTCCTGAACAATGCCGGCTACCGAGGGACGTAAAAAATAAAATACAATCAGGATGAGCGCAACTGCCATCAGCGGAAGCAGGCTTCCGGAAAGTATACAAATCACCGATGCAAACAGTCCGGGGAACTCCAGAATGGCGGATCGTATCAGAACGGCTGACTGGTATTTTTGAAGTTTAGGTTTAAGAGAAAGGTGCCTGTCGATTTTTCCGACCATTAAATTAAAAACAAAATGGCTTGCAGAAAGGGCTACGACGATAGCCCCGCCGAGTACATAGATCATGATTGTCGGAGAGTAGACCGCCTCAGGTTGTGCGGAAGAACCTATAAATGCGGCGACTCCGCCAAAAACCAAAACAGCCATTGCCTGAGCGCCATAGATCAATTGTACCTGAAACAGATACTGCCTGGATGTGGTTTGACTGGCCATATAAAAGAAATTTATCTCGCCCTTATAAGGTACGATTTCTGAGGATCATCTCTTTCATGGCCCCGAATGTTTTTTCCTTCAGCACGGAAAGGTCTTCATAAGTCAGCCCCTGCGTTGTGATCTCCGGACCAACGATCACTTTTACTTTGCCCGGTTTCATCTTGACGGTGCCTGGCGGCATCAGTGGTCCCGCTCCCACGACAACCATCGGCAGGATGGGCTGTTGTGTATCGATGGCTATCCGGAATGCCCCTTCTTTAAATGGTTGCAGAACTTCCCTGGAGCGGTTTTGTGTCCCTTCCGCGAAAATCAAAATGGATATTCCGTCCAGCAGAATTCGTTTCAGTTTGTCCAGGCTTTTTTTCCGGCTTTCACCGCTGGACCGGTCCACGATAACCGTGGCAGACTGTGCAATCCATCCGAATACCGGGATCTTTAACAATTCCTTTTTTGCCAACGCCCTGAATTCACCCGGAATGGTCAGGCAAATACCCGGTATGTCGAGGAATGACGTGTGATTACTGACGTAGATGTAGGACTGACCTTTGCGGAAATTTTCCCGTCCGTATGACGTATACCGGATGAACGTCAGCATACTGAATATCCATGACCAGAATTTCAGAAACTTGAATCCGATCCACGTGAATTTTTTTCCCAGGAAAAAGGGGAGAACGATACCCGGAAGGAGAACGATCATAAAGACGGAGAAGACGAGGAATACCCAAAAGGCGTAGAACTTAAGGAGTATTGATGTGACTATATTCAAAACCAGGCATTAAAATTTTGTGAAAGTTCTGAAAGTTTCGGGAAGATACAAGTGGTGAACGTCCGGATAAAATTTGAATAAAAAATGCCTGTCAGCGAATCGTCTTCGACCAGAAGTATTTTTCGAGTAAACGTTTGAGTTCTTCGGGATCTAATGGCTTACGGAGGTGTTCGTTCATTCCGGAGAGCAGGATTTCTTTCGTGTGTTCTGCGGAAGAGAAACTGGTAACCGCAAAGATCAGGATATCCCTGTTGTTCAGTTTTTTTTCGTCGCGAATCCACCGGGCAGCGTCAAGGCCATCCTGCTCCGGCATGTTGATGTCCATCAGGACAAAATCGAAAGACAGGTTCTGGATCGCCTGGATCGCCTCGATTCCCGTACCGGCAACAATGGAGTCGATGTACAACGACCTAAGCAATTTTTGATGCAACATCTGCAGCACCGGATCGTCGTCGACGATAAGGGCTCGCAGGTACATGGGCTTGAGGGTATCGGGCATAGGCTGATAAAAAAACAAGCCGGCTTAGTTGGCCGGCTTGTTGTCAGATGTGTTATGAAAAATACTTGGTCACACCAGGCGTTGCCACCGGATAGAATCCATTTGAATCAGGTAGTGTCGGGGGATTCGCATCCCACGCAAACTTGGCCGGCATGATGCTGATGCCGGAGTTAATGGCCTTATCCCATTCGATCACCTCTCCGGAATACGTAGCCATTCGTCCCATAATCGCTGTCATCGTTGCCTTCGCTCCGTTGTCGGCATCGGCAAATTTATATTCACCATTTGCAATGGCTGCGAACAGTTCGTCATGCTCGGTCTGATAGGGATTGTTCTCCAGTTTTTTGTCGTACTGGTAGAGCACTTTTCCTTTGTGCGTGATATTTGCATCACCACACTTGATAACACCTTTTGTGCCGACCAGCATTTCATCCACTTTCGCGTAGGTTCCCTTGATGTGCCTGCACTGGCTGTTCATGATGCTGCCGTCTGCATACTCGAATTCAACGTAGTGATGATCGTAGATCTCGCCGAACTCCTTGCCTGTCCGCACCTGACGTCCACCCATTCCCTGGGCTTTAACCGGGTAACCGCCCTTGAACCAGTTCATCACATCGATATTGTGAATATGTTGTTCGTTGATATGATCGCCGCACAACCAGTTGAAGTAATACCAATTGCGCATCTGATACTCCATTTCGGTCTGACCAGGTTTACGCATGTTAACCCAGACACCATCGTTATTCCACCATACCTGACCGGAGGTTATCTCACCGATCATACCATCCTGGGCTCTTTTATACAGCTCGCGGTAGGAGTTCTGATAGTGCCTTTGCAAACCAACGACGACGTTCAGCTTTTTCTGCTTCGCGATCTCGGCAGTCTCCAACACTTTTTTGATACCCGCAGGGTCAGTGGCAACGGGTTTTTCCATAAACACATGCTTACCCTGTTTGATCGCTTCGGCGAAGTGAATCGGCCTGAAGCCTGGAGGTGTAGTCAGAATTACAACATCCGCCAGCGCGATGGCCTTGACATAGCCATCGAAGCCGACAAACTTCGTTGCTTCTGTTACAGCTACTTTGGCTTTTACATTTCCCTCTTCGTTGTCTTCGCTGGTCAACGCATTGAAACAGCCATCGAGCCTGTCGCGGAAAGCATCGGCCATGGCAACCAGTTTTACATTTTGTTTGCTCAGCAGGGCCTGCATTGCGGCACCGGTTCCACGACCACCGCAGCCAATTACCGCAATCTTGATGGTATCATCAACGGAATTGAAGTAACCCGCATTTGAAAGAAGTGGAGCAGCCACCAGGCCTCCGGCCAGCAGAGAAGATTGTTTTACAAACTCTCTGCGGGAAGTCTTTCCCGTTTCGTTAGTTTTCATAGGGCATTGTTTAAATTTTAAGTTCCAGTTATTCGAATGTAAGGGGTACATCGCGAACCCCCCGTATTATTTCAGATATTGTGCAAAGAATTTTTCAATTTCTTCTTTTGTGGGCTGTTGTACAGGCCGGACGAGACGGAATCCGACGCCCATTCCGTCGGTTAACCACCACCTGCTTTTTGGTATTTGTGGATCTCTTTTATTCCAGTCGGCAATTGCCGGGATCCGGTTCGCACACCGGGATTCTACAGCATCCGTTAGATAGGATCCGCCGCGAACGGTGCGCGGATACCTTGGGCCTGGCATGGTAACGGGGTTTTTGGATTGATCGGCAAGTTTCTCGTATGCCTTGGGATCGTACTGATCCAATGTCCACTCGCTGACGTTGCCCAGCATATCGTACAATCCCCAGGCGTTGGGTTTCAGCTGGCCGACCTTGTGGAATTTGTTTCCGCTATTGTCTTTAAAATAAGCATACTCCTGTAAGGCACCGGCATCATCTCCAAAGGGGAATGCTGTTGTACTCCCAGCCCTGCACGCATATTCCCATTCTGCCTCGGTAGGGATCCTGTAAAAAACGCCGGTTTGTGTGTAAAGCCATTTGCAATACATGATAGTGGCGGACTGGCTCATGCTGTTGGTTGGGTGCTTACCATCCCGGCCCATTCCCCAGGTAAGATCGATATATTGCGCTGTCGGCCTGGAGACGGCGTCTACAGCGATAGCTTTTGTCTGCGGGATGTCCATGTTTTTAAAGAATGCGTCCCATTCGGCGAAGGTCACCTCATAGGCACCCATCCAGAATGCGGAGACTTCAACTTTTTTTTCCGGTCCTTCGTCCGCGTCTCTTCCCCTCTCGGAATAGGGACTACCCATCGTGAACGATCCGGCCTTTACCGGGACCATCCTGAATTTAATAGCCGTATTGGGAATCGTCTGGTCATAGGAAACAAAATCCTGACCGCAAAGAATCGATGATGAACAGGTAAGCACAAGGGCTGCAATTCGCGACTTCAGCACGTCATAACAAGGTTTAATGGGCGTTCAAGGTAGGGAAAACCCGAGAGCACTGCAACCGGTTGTTACAGGGACGGCGGTGCTATTTTTTTCGAATAAGAGCCATATAGAAACCATCAAATCCGTCGGACGGCCAGCTGTATTTTTCGTCCACAAGTTCGTATTTGTCCTGGTTGACAGATAAGAAGGACTGAACCTGTTTTTCATTTTCTGATGGAAGTATGCTACAGGTTGAATATACCATCAGGCCTCCTGGTTTCAACATTCCCGCGTAGTCGCGCAGGATGTGTTGCTGCAACTCCTTTACATTATTAATAAAGTCGGGAGAAAGTTTCCATTTTGCGTCCGGATTGCGCTTCAGTACGCCCAGGCCGGAACACGGAACATCCAGCAAGAGCCGATCAGCAGAGTTATCCAGGCGTTTGACGGTCTTGGAAGATTCGATGACACGCGTTTCCAGGTTACTCACGCCAGCCCTACGCGCACGTTTCTGAAGTTCTTCCAGTTTCCATTGCTCTACATCCATCGCGATAATACGGCCTTTGTTTTTCATTAAAGCGGCAATGTGGAGGGTTTTTCCTCCTGCTCCCGCACAAGCGTCGATCACGCGCATGCCCGGTTCAACACGCATAAACGGAGCGATAAGCTGCGATGCGGCATCCTGTACTTCAAACAGACCCTCCTTAAATGCAGGGTGGCGGAAAACATTCTGACGTTGTTTTAGTACCAGTGCGTGTGGAAAATCCTGAAGCGCATCCGTTTCAATTCCCGTTTCTTCCAGCTGTTGCTGTAAGTCCCCGGTAGATATCTTCAGCGTGTTCGCGCGCAACACCACATAAGCTTCTTCATTCAGGGCATGCAGTTCGTCATCCCATCGTTCGCCAAGCTCTTCTTCACCCAGTGTATCCAGCCAATCCGGGATCGATTCACGAAACCGCCTGATGGCGTTCATCTTCTCCAGCCGCTCGAAGATTCTTTTTTCCGAGAGTTCACTGAACTCCGTCCAGTCGGGAAGGGGAATATGATGCCATACACACCAGCCTCCCAGGAGTTTCCAATAATCGGTTGGTTCAGCTTCGGTTACATTTTGCAGTAATCGCTGCCATCTTACAATATCGTACGTCGTTTCCGCTATGAACCGCCGGTCCCGCGCTCCCCATTTAGGGTTCTGTTTCAGGACCTTTTCGATTACTTTATCAGCATACTTGTTGCCTTCGAAGATCATCTCAAGCGCCTGAATGACCGCCCGGGTGATGTTGATATAGAGTTTCATGAAATAGTGACGCGGATATTTGGCGCAAGATAATACTTAAGGAGAGCAAACATGCATGAAACATGTTAATCCCGGGATGTTGCGGCCGGTTCAGTTTTCCTTTTTTAACGTTATAGTTCAGTGCTTAAAAATCCAAAGGAACAACAGCCCCCTTTATAACTGCGACAGCACTCCGGGAGGTCCATTCTTGATAGCCCGACGTTCTTTTTCGGCGACCCCGGCGCGGTACGGGTAACTACATGAACGTTAATTTCCGGGAAATTTTTATCTTGGCTTCGGCCAATCAACAAACTACAACCTTAATCAATGTGTAATGAAAAGAAGAAACTTTCTCCGCAATTCGTTGACCGCAGCTGCATCCACAGCAGCTTTGGGAAATGTTTTCAGTGCACCATCTGCCGCGACGAATCTTGCTCCAGGCTTAGCTGACAAACCTTTCGTATTAAACTTTGCACCCCATGACGGAATGTTCGGCAATCATGCAGGCAAGGATTTTGTCGAACAAATCAGGTTTATGCATGAGCGCGGATTCCGTGGTATAGAAGACAATGGCCTGCTGAAGCGACCCAAGGAAGAGCAAAACAATATTGGCTCAACGCTGTCCAAACTGGGTATGACCATGGGCGTTTTTGTTGTGGATGGTGGCGATAACTGGAAGGTATCGTTAACAACCGGTAAGCAGGAATTCAAGGATGTTTTCATCAAGACCTGCAAGGATTGTGTGGAATTGGCAAAACGCGTTAATGCCAAGTGGATGACGGTTGTTCCCGGTTTTTTTGAACGGAATATTCCGATCGGTATTCAGACTGCAAATGTTGTGGACGCGCTGCGGAGAGGAGCCGAAATATTCGAACCTCATGGTTTGGTTATGGTATTGGAACCGTTGAGCGATACCCCGGAATTGTTCATGCGCTTTTCAGACCAGACCTATGAGTTGTGCAAAGCCGTTGACAGCCCGGCGTGTAAAATTCTTTTTGATATTTATCACATGCAGCGCAACGAAGGTAATCTGATCAATAATATCGACCGGTGCTGGGACGAGATTGCGTATTTCCAGATCGGAGACAACCCGGGAAGAAAAGAACCCACATCCGGTGAGATCAATTATAAAAATATTTTTAAACACGTTCATGATAAGGGTTATCGCGGTGTCTGGGGAATGGAGCACGGCAACGCGAAGCCCGGTAAAGAAGGCGAACTGGCATTGATAAAGGCCTATCGCGACAGTGATTATTCATGATTTAGAGATTTGTTTATTGATGTTATTTTAATTCAATGGTATGGTACTGAAACAACTTGGCGGATCGTCCGTGAAAGTTACACCTATTGCATTTGGCGCGTGGGCCATAGGGGGATGGATGTGGGGTGGAGCGGAAGACCAGGCTGCCATTAAAGCGATCAGAGCTTCCTTTGCCGCCGGGATCACGACCATCGATACAGCGCCAGTCTATGGCTTTGGGAAAAGTGAAGAGCTGGTGGGGGCGGCGATGGACGGTATTGCACGCGACAAATACCAGATCCTTACCAAGTATGGTTTAAACTGGCAGACGCAGGAAGGGGAGTTTTACTTCGATACAACAGGTAATGACGGTAAGCCACTCCGGGTTTACAAGTTCGCCGGCAAGGCTAAAGTGATTCGGGAATGTGAAGACAGTTTGCGCCGGCTCAGAACAGATTATGTCGACTTGCTTCAGATCCACTGGCCAGATACATCCACACCCATCGCCGAAACGATGGAGGCGGTAGCTAAACTGATCGAACAGGGCAAAGTCCGGGCCGCAGGTGTTTGCAATTATTCGGTCGGTCAGGTGGACGAAGCTCTGAAGACCCTGAACATTGTTTCGAACCAGGTGCCTTATAGTCTTATTCATACGGGAATTGAGAAGGATGTGGTACCACAGGCGCTGAAACAAGGTATGAGTATCATTCCCTACAGTCCCCTGCAACGCGGACTGCTTACAGGGAAGATCAAACCCGGTCATCATTTCAACGAGGGAGATACGCGCAAAGGAAACCGGTTCTATAAGCCGGTTAATATTGAACGGGTCAATACCATGCTGGATACCTTAAGGCCGGTTGCGGAAAAGTATAACGCTACTCTCGCCCAGCTTATTATTAACTGGACAACGAGGCAACCGGGAATGGACTGCGTGCTGGTCGGAGCGCGGGACGAAGCACAGGTTCACGACAATGTAAAAGCCCTCGGGTTTACGCTTACAGCAGAAGATCTGAACCTGATCAGGAGCCAGGCTGATAAACTGAAACTGGAGGAATCGTGAAGAGCTGATTAAGCAATATCAGGCGGGCTGGTTTACCGAAAGGTAGTCCTTGATATGTTTTATCGTTTCGTCTACTGTTTTGCACACGAGCACATTGTAACTGCCCAGGTTCTTGAAGAAACGGATCGTGATCTCATCCTGGTTGAGGAGTATGACTTTTTTCCTGGATTTCAGTGCTAATGCTACTTCCGACGCTGTACCGGCAGCCATACCCAGTACCACCACGAGATGACTCGACAATACACTGATGTAATTGCGACCACTGCCCATGCTGGTGATGATCTTGATCTGTGCATTTTCCGAAGAATTTTTGTCCGTATCACCCGGTAAAATTCCTATCGTAAGTCCGCCGACCTCGGTGGCTCCTTTAAGCGAGGCATCCATGACGCCGAAGCTCCGGCCCCCCGTTAATGTTATCCAGCCTTGTTGGGCGATCGCCTTGCCAAGGTCGTAAGCCATATCATTTTCTTCCGGTGTGGCGTTTTCGCCGGGACCCATTACACCGATAATTATCTTTGACATATTTAGAGATCTTGGTGATGCAATTTAATTCCGGATAGATTACCAACAAAGCCGGCGTCGTCTATTCCGTCAAAATTCGAAATCACATTCCTGGCACCGGTATACCTTTTTTCCGGGATAGAATATACCAAAAAAAAGGAAACGCAGAGCCGCTGTAAACTTGAAGGTGAGTTTTTTCGGAAAATCGCGTTCGATTTGATTTGACCTGCAACGCGGGCAGGTTGTAACGGAGTCATCATCTACCCGCAGGTTATTCTCAGACATGATCTGCCTGGCCCGCTCCATATCGTGCTGGAAGAGGTGCAGCCTTACACTAAAATTCATCAGGTTACTTGCGCCCGGGTAAAGGTTGGCCATATTCTCTTCCGTCAGGAAACAGGGAACGCCGTAAGCATCAAGTTTGCTCTTGACGATGTTTGCCTCGATCGCGTTGTCAAATTTTTGAAACACCACTATGTCATCCTGGATGTGCATCTGACGCCTTTATAAATTTAACAACAAACCTGCCACCGGGTTCCGGCCGGAAAGGAAACAGCGAAGAAGACCGCCAAATAAATTTGACAGCGGTTCATAAAATAACATCTTTGCATATCTGAAAGTTAATAAAAACGCATGACGAAACGATTGATCGTGGACATGGATGATGTAATTGCCGATGCGACGGGTCAATTCATCAATTTTTATGAAAAGGAATTTGGCGTCCGGGTAGTCCGTGACAGCCTCAACCACCAGGACGAAGGACACGGATTTCCCGCCCATCACGATATTATCAAACAGTTTCCGCATCGCGATACTTTTTTCCGGACTATGTCGCCGAATGAAGGAAGTCCGGAAGTATTGAAAGAGCTTAATAAAAAGTACGATTTGTTTATTGTTTCGGCAGCTATGGAATTCCCCAAGTCCCTGTCTGAAAAGCTGGAGTGGCTGAAGGACCATTTTTCTTTCCTCACCTGGAAGCAAATTGTGTTTTGTGGAAGTAAAACCGTCGTCCATGGCGACTATATGATCGATGATTTGCCGTATAACCTGCAGGGCTTCAACGGAGAAAAATTCATATTTACCGCTCCTCACAATATGCACATCACGGAATTCAACAGGCTGAACAGCTGGAAGGATGTGGGTGACAGGTTTTTATAAGGAGGGTCGCAGTTGTTTCTATCGGAACATGACCGAAGTCATAGAAATAGATCCCATCAACGTCTTGTCGTTGAAAATAACAGTCTCGTCAGACTTATCCTGAAGGCCAAGCGTATAGACCAGCGGCAGGTAGTGTTCCGGTGTTGGGACGGAGAGTCGGGCCGCCTCGCCAAGCCTCTCAACATTGATTAACGCCCGGTGGTCGCCACCGGTGATCAGCCGTTTATAAGTTTCATTCATCTCCACCGCCCAGTCGTAACCTGACTCGGGCTGATTCCAGTTCAGCATTCGCAGATTATGCACCATGTTTCCGCTGCCGATGACCAGCACACCCTTCTTCCTCAGTGTGGCGAGTTCCTGCGCCAGTTCATAATGAAATCCGGGTTTTTGTGTATAGTCAATACTTAATTGCAGCACCGGTATCGTTGCGTCCGGGTACATATGCCTGACGATGGTCCACGTTCCGTGATCCAGGCCCCATTCGTGATCGGGGATTACCGTTGTTTTACGGACCAGTCCGATCGTTTCCCTGGCCATCACGGGACTACCGGGTGCAGGATAGTTAACGTCGAAAAGTGCCTGGGGAAATCCACCAAAGTCATGAATGGTTTTTGGATGATCCATTGCCGTGATCAGCGTTCCGCGGGTGAACCAGTGTGCAGAGACACATAGAACTGCCGTTGGAACAGGAATCTCGCTGCCTAATAGCGCCCACTTCCGGCTGAATTCGTTATCCTCTATTCCATTCATAGGACTTCCGTGCCCGATGAAAAGGACTGGCATTTTTGCTCCGTTCCCCCTCAGGGTGTCGCTGAATGTTTTCAGGTCCTTTAATGAATTCATGGAGAATAAACTTAACAAAGAGTTTTGAATAAAAGCAGACCGCTTCATGCCGCATTTCAGTAAAGATCGGATATCCAGACGCAAACTTGTCCCTCCAGGCGAAACCCCTCTTCCATGCCTGAAGGGAAAGTAAGATGATGCGTTCGCGTAAAGTACTTACGACCTTACAAACTCGGCGAGGATCTCAAGCTTGACGTCGTCACTGACGACAACCCCTCCGGTTTCTGTCAATGCACTCCAGGTCAGGCCAAACTCCTGGCGGTTGATTTTACCACTGATCTCAAAAGCGGCTACGTCGAAACTTCCACCAAATCCTTTTACGGTGCCGTTGTAGTTGACAGCCAGTTTTACAGTCTTGGTTGTTCCGCGAATCGTCAGATCGCCGGTCAGTTCATATTCCTCTCCCGATTTTTTGACGAGGGAAGTTGATACGAATGTGAGTTTAGGGTGATTCGCTGCGTCAAAAAAGTCGGCCGATTTCAAATGCCCGTCGCGATGTTCATTTTTGGTGTCGATGCTGTTCACGTCGGCTTCAAAGCGGATCGATGCATCGGTGAAGTCTTCCTTGTTGCTTTCAGCCGTTGCGCTGAACTGATTGAAATTTCCGGTTACAGTTGAAATAACCAGGTGCCGCACTTTAAATTTTACTTCGGAGTGAGCGGGGTCCATTTTCCAGGTTGCCATACGATTTGTATTAAATTGTTTTAATGATAGTTGTATATACAACAAATGTAAAAATGTTTAGTTCGAAAGTGAGTGGATTTTTAAAAAATTTAAGAATCAGACCGAAAATCGTGGTTCACGGCTCGTTTTGCCCTTTCCCGGATAAAGGAAATGTGGCTCTTTCTTTACTTTTTGCTAAGTTTATTCAATGCGATACCCTCTGTTTTTACTCCTCCTGATCTCCACCCCAAGCCTTGCCCAAATGATAACGTCAGTCCAACAAAAGGCACTTAATAGTTATGTAGAATACGCCAACCAGTCGGCGGACGAGGTCGCGGCTGTAGTAAAAAGCATCATCTCCTATTATCCAACGATTCATCAGAAGAGCGGCTGGGGAGCGCCGAGGTATACCTGCCCTGTTCAACTCGAAGATTATTACCTCAACAATGCCCTTAACCTAAGCAAACCGCTGAGTGCGACGTATAGCACTCCGTTGAACAGCAGACTGAAAGACCTGCGGTCGGCGGCCGAAAATATCGATGCGAAATGCAAGGCCCTGGATACATACCACAAACTGGAAGACTATAAGCAGGACAATTTTGCCAGGGCGGAAAGTATTGTCAGCGAGCTTCAGCTTCTGGTAGCGGAATACAGAAAAAAACAGCAGGCACTGCAAACCGAACTGGAAACTGTTTACAAGAAGCTCACGGGTTCTACGGAAACTGTATATCGTAAGTCGGACGCGATGATACAAAGCGAGATCGAGAGAGAAAGGAACTTCCTTGACTCGTGGACCTTCAATCTGAAGGAGGAAGTTCATACGGGCTGGCCGGTTGACAAACTGCAGCAAAGTATCCTGGATACGGACGCCGCCCTGGCTGCCTTGGGGAAATTCAAACCGGTGTTGAAGTACCCTGCATCCAGCATGTGGCCCCACTTCCAGGAATCTTTGGGTTCCGTCCTGGAGGCGAAAAGACACGGCCTTGACGAATACAATTTTGAAGCGAAAAAGTCCGACAAACATAGCAACGACGTGTACCTGAGTTTGATCAACTACTTCAACGGTACGCTCATCTCCGATCAAAACACCTTCGTGCAATTTGCCGAAGGCGACGGTTACCACGGCTTGAAGTCTATAAAATATTTTCCCCTGTTCGAGATACGTACGCAGTCTAAAACAGTCGCGATCGAGGTGAAGCCGTTCAGGGACATTCCCCGGACACCCGTGCCGGTGACAGCTCAGCGAATAACCATGAGCGTTCCAGTATATCAGGTACTCTCAAACTACGTCGATTATATCAACGAAACGTGGCGTCAGACCCGGTACATGCAGATGGTTTTAAAGAGCTTCAATTCGACTGCGGCATACTACAAGACGCTGGAATCGTTTGAACGGAAAGGTGCCATGTTTTTTGACTATAAAGATTTTAAACTTCCCCTGTCACAATACCAGAAGACCATAAGTGAGAGCAAAGCATTGGCTGCTCCCGTAGCCCGGTCCCTGAACGAGCAGAGCGAGGTGTTGCTGAATATCCTGAAAGAAATGGACGACCTCAGCGCTTCCCTGGAGATTGAAACAAAGGAAAAACGATACGAAAAGGACCATCTGAAGAAGGTATACGACATCCTGGAAAGGCAGAAGGTACTTCTGCACCTTTGGGATGAGAAGAAGGAATTGTTGTATCAGGATGTAAGGAAGGTATTTGACAGCTACCCGTTATCGCAGGCGGGGAATTCGTGGTTTGTGTCAGGGAAGGCCTTACAACAGCTCACCGACCTGGATCACGACGCATTGTTTAGTGCCAAGGCTCATTATACAGGCGATGGGAGCGGGAAAGTCAGTACGGAAAAAATAGACGCGACGTTGCGTGATGTGATCGCCAGGGAATACGACAACATGAAAGGCATCCAGAAGATTGGCAGGAACAACGGGCTTTGTCCTTATACACCTTACGAAGATCTGCCGATGACTTCAAAAGCGTTGAGTGAGGAACTGAACAAACTCAAGCCCCCGTCGGCATCGGCGTACGAACATCCTTACCACCGGATGGTATACCATTATAATGATATTGTCGACGACTACAACAAATTCTGTGAGCTGTCGAAGGAGGTGTTGCATCTCCAGACCATCAAACAGCCGGAGTTGTTCGAGGTAAAATATCCGGAACAGAAAACCGGAAAACCGGGGGAAACTTCCATGCCTCCGGCATCTGTAGAGGTGACGCATCAGCCGGAGGTAGCGGAAAAGAAAGAAACGCCCGCGCACGACCCGGTACGCATTGTTGAAAAAACGAAGATCGTGGAGAAAACAACGGTTCAGCACGACACCATATATATAGAGAAACGTGACACCGTATACCTGTCAGAGCCCGGCGAGAACCTTCGCTCCATGGAAGGATATGCCACCAATAACATGATCCTGCTGCTGGACGTATCGGGCTCGATGAATACCCCGGAGAAACTTCCTTTATTAAAAAATTCGGTGATGGATCTGTTGTCCATGATGAGACAGGAAGACCGGGTTTCCATCATCGCTTTTTCAGGAAAACCAAAGGCGCTGCTTACGGCGTCGTCTTTTAAGGATGAAGAGAAGATCAAAAAGGCCATCAACGATTTGAAACCTTCCGGCAAAACCGATGGTAATGCAGGGGTAAAGCTGGCATATAAGGTAGCTGACGAAAATTATATACGCGGTGGAAACAACAGGATCGTTCTGGCAACTGACGGCGAATTCGCCCTCAGCGATGAGACACGCCAACTGATCGAGAGCTACGCAAAGGAAGATATTTTTCTCTCGGTATTTAATTTCGGGAAAGGTGCCGGGGCATCGCGGGCGCTGGAACGGGTTGCTGACCTGGGAAAGGGAAATTACAGCTATATCTCCAAAGAGAATGTTGATTTGAAACTCATCGGCGAAGCCAAAGCCAAAAAGAAAAAGTAGGCCCCGGCAGGATTTCTGAACATAAGTCTCAAATTTTTTTAAACCCTTGTAACAAAGCCTCCGGACAGGCGTCTTGTTATTGAATTTAATTGAATGGACCTCGAATCGTTCCAAAACCGGGTTTTACCAGCTAAAAACAAGCTTTTTCGCTTTGCCCTGAGGTTCTTAGGCAACGAGGAGGAGGCGAAGGATGTAGTGCAGGAGGTTTTTATCCGGGTCTGGAATGGCAGGGACCAGATGAATGAGGTTCAAAACTGGGAAGCCTGGTGTATGCGGATCACGAAAAATCTTTCGCTGGACCGGATCCGGACATTGACCAGGAAACACACCCAGCCGATTGAAGAAGGATATGGCGTTCATCACGAAGCATTGTCGCCTCATGAGTCGACCGAAATTCAGGAAAGTATGAACCGGATCAATCAATTTATAGCGGCGTTGCCGGAGAAGCAGCGCCAGGTGATACACCTCCGCGATGTGGAGGGATATAGTTACAACGAGATCAGCGAGATCTTGGAGATCGACATGAATCAGGTAAAGGTTAACCTGTTCAGGGCAAGGAATGCTGTCCGGGAAAAACTCACAAAGATTAACGCTTATGGACTCTAATAAACTCAACGAACTGCTCACCAGGTACTGGGAGTGTGAAACTTCGCTCGAGGAGGAGCAGCTGTTGCGGGAGTATTTCAGGGGTAAGGATATCCCCGATGAATGGAAAGAGACGGCGGGTTTATTCCGCTACTTCGAGGAGAACAAAAAAAAATCGGTAACCGATATTTCTTTCGATGCAGCGGTAATGGCAAAGATACACGCGCCTTCTAAAAAGGGAAAAGCAGTGAGGTTGCTTTACAACTCTATGAGAATTGCAGCGGGCTTATCCGTTGTCATCGTGGCTACCTGGTTCATCCGCAATGAAGTGCGAAATTCAACGCCGCAGGAAGTCGTAGATACTTACGATGATCCGAAGCTCGCTTTCGAGGAAACAAAAAAAGCACTGATGATGATCTCAAAAAGCTTCGGTACCGCGGAGGAGCAGGCAAAAAAAATAAACCTGTTTAACGAGGCTCAGGAAGAAATCCAGAAAAAGAAAGCGTCGAAACTATAGTCACACACACTTGTCACACAGCCGGAAGCGGCAGGAAAAGTTCAACAAAAAACGAAGAAGTTAAAAAACCAGCATATGAAAAAGTTAATCGCAGCAGCAGGGTTGATGATGGTAATGACCGGAGCATTTGCACAAGACGCCATCTCGAAGTTTTTCAGCAAGTACCAGACTGACGAGTCGTTCAGCCAGGTAGTGGTATCCAGTAAAATGTTTGGTTTGTTTACCAATATGGAAGCGGAAACCGCTGAGGATAAAGAAGTGCTGGATGCTATCAGCAAATTGAAAGGCCTTCGTATCCTGCACAAGGAGGATGCGAGGAACGCAAGGGCGCTTTATAAGGAGGCATTCACACTGATTCCGGTAAAAGACTATGAAGAATTGATGTCGGTACGCGACAAGGACAAGGATATGAAATTCCTGATCAAAGAGAATGGTGGCAAAATATCAGAGCTGTTGATGATCATGGGCGGCAACGAACAATTCATGGTACTTAGCCTCTTTGGCGAAATAGACCTGAAACAGGTGTCCCGCATCGGTAAAAAGATGGATGTCAAGGGGCTCGAGCACCTGGATAAGATGGACAAGAAGGATTAAATAAAAGCCGGGAGAAAGCAATGCCGGATGCAACGCTTTCTCCCGCATCCTCATCTGGTAAGAAATCAAAATCCCGCAGCCATGAAAAAAATTACCACATGCGTCTTCTTTTCCCTTATCGTTATCACATCATTATCCGCACAAAGCAGGAGCTTTCAGGCCTTTCGCGATAAATTTTCCGGGGCCGAAGATGTTCACCATTTCAGCACCAACGGTTTTTTTGCAAGGGCTATACTTTGGATGACTACCGCCGACGAATTCGACAATGCAATCAAAAGTATCAGGAGCATCAGCCTGATGACAGTACCGAAATCCCTTTTCCGGGAAAGGGAAGTGTCGGTCTCCGGATTCAAAACCGTTCTGAGTGATGATTCTTTTGACGAACTTGGACGCGTCAGGGACAATGGTGACCACGTCACCCTGTACATGAAGACAACGCAATCCAAAAATAACCGTTATATCTTTTTAATCGAGGAGCCGGGAGAAGTTGTACTCATCGAAATGACCGGATATATCGACCCACGGATTTTACTGAATAACAGTTCTTTTTCATTTTCGGATAAACAAAAAATATAATATGCGTTCCGCATCGTTGCTTTTCCTCCTCCTTGTAGTTTCGTTTGCTTCGTGTCCGGCACAGACCAAGACGACGGAAAATCTTCACAAGCAGAATGAGGAAGCTTTTTCATTGTTCTTTTACAACAATACGCTCCGGATGCTGAATCAAAAGGACGACAAGGACCTCGATGACCTGATCAAAGACATTGAGAAGATGAAATTCCTGATGATCGAAAAGGGCACAAAATTCGGATCGGAGCAATACAAAAAACTGATTTCAGGTTATAAGTCCGAGTCTTTTGAAGAGATTATGACCAGCCGTATGGGGGGCAGGAACTTCGACATATTTCTGAAGGAAAAGAACGGTGAGACGGAGGGGATGATCGTTGCCGTAAATGACTCCACCAATCTTTACGTTCTGGATATTGTCGGGAGTATTGCGCTGAACAAAGTTTCGAAGTTATTCAGTACCATAAATGAAAGTTCCGAGATTGGAGAGAGGATCAAGGCGTTTACAAAAAAGGATTAAATTCATGTAACGGAAGGTCCAAAACGCCGACTTATTTCACTATTAAAGCACTACTTCTTGGAAACAGTACTCTCTATTAAAGGCCTTACTAAAAATTTCGGGAGACTTTGCGCGGTCAATAACATTAATCTGAATGTAAGTCGCGGCCAGGTATTTGGTATGCTCGGACCAAACGGCAGCGGAAAAACCACTACACTGGGAATGTTGATGGGTGTAGTGAACCCGACAGCCGGAGAATTTTCCTGGTTTGGACAGGAACCGAATCATCAGCTGCGGAAAAAAATTGGCGCGGTCCTCGAACATCCGATCTTTTATCCCTATCTCAGCGGTCAAAAGAACCTGGAGCTGAACGCCATGATCAAACAATGTTCCCCGGAGAACATCCCGAACGTCCTGGAACTCGTAGAGCTTACCGGCCGGAGGCATGATAAGTATAAGACGTATTCGCTGGGTATGAAGCAAAGGCTGGCGATTGCCTCTGCATTGCTGAATGAACCTACGGTCCTGATCCTGGACGAGCCGACAAACGGTCTTGATCCCATGGGAATCGCGGAGATCCGGGAGCTGATCAAAAAAATCGCGGCGAATGGTAAGACCATTATTCTGGCCAGCCACCTGCTTGACGAAGTGCAAAAAGTATGCACACACTTCGCTGTTCTGAAGAAGGGAAATATGGTTCACACCGGACCTGTAGACGACGTGGGAAAAGGGTCTGAAACTGTTGAGGTCAACGCCGATGTCGCGAACTTCAGCGAATTACTGATGGCGTTTTCGGGAACCGCGTCCATCAACCGTGAAAACGGATTTTTCCTGGTAACTTTAAGGGAGGATTTTCATAGCAAGGACCTGAATAAATTCCTGTTCGATCAGGGTGTAGTAGCGAATCACCTGGCTACGAAAAAGAAGAGCCTGGAAAAGATGTTTTTGGAAATTCTATCGGAGGCTCATTAGCGTATGTTACACCTGCTTAAAATTGATCTTAAAAAACTAACCAGCTACCGGACTTTCTGGGTGGTTTGCGGTTTGTATTTTTTCACGCTCGCATTTGTTACGGCCAGCGGAATGGAATTTTTGAAATGGCTGGCGAGCAAAGGCGCCGAGTTTGGTACGACGATCAATATCAACCGGATACCCCTGTATCATTTCCCGGATGTTTGGCAAAACCTCGTCTATATCAGTGGTTTTTTCAAAATTGTACTGGCGATCATGGTTGTGATCTCCATCACAAATGAATTCACGTATCGTACCCTGCGCCAGAATGTAATTGATGGACTGAGCAGGCGCGAATTTCTCCAGTCGAAAATTCTGACCAATTTATTGCTGAGCCTGATGAGTGTGGTGATGGTGTTCATCATCGGACTGATCACGGGCTTCATATATTCACCGGAAAGCAACTGGCGATACATTTTCACTGACCTTGAATTTTTCCCGGCTTATTTCCTTGAAGTTTTTACATTCCTGTCTTTTGCATTGATGCTGGGTATTTATGTTCAACGGTCCGGACTAACGATCATCCTGTTGTTGTTGTCCCGTATCATCGAGGCGCCGCTTGACGCCTACGTTGGAAACCACTTTTCCCATGAGATTACCCGGTTTTTCCCTATGCAGGCGATCAGCAACCTTGTTGCCATGCCGTTTGCGCGTTATGCCCTCCAGGAAATACAGGATTACGTGAGCTTTACATCGGTGGCTATCGCTTTTGCCTGGATGGTTTTCTTTAATTATTTCAGCTACGTGAAGCTGAAACGATCGGACATCTGATCCGCCTTCTGTCCAAATTTTCTTCTGCTTCGAGGTAACCACCCTGTCGGGCAATTTTTCGCTGTAGTAATCTCCGTGTACGGTGAGTAATCGCCTGTGCTGCCGAGTCGACTATTTTGCAGTTAAAAGGTTATTCCAGGCGGTTTTCTTCCGCTATCGGTCATCGATCCTAATGTGAACATGGCGATATACACTTCCCACTTCATGAGGAATTATATCCCTTTACCTCACATTAACGCGAACGACTATGAAAACAAAATTTTGGATTCTTGTAAGTCTTTCAGCAATTCTTCTGGCATGCGGTGCAGAAGATGAAACGTCTCCACTTTGGGGGATCGACTATTCCAGTGAAAATGAGAGTGGATTTGCGATGGGTTCCGTGGACCAGTTTATTTCCGACACAAAGACGGTATACATAGCGAAGTCGGCGGCAGTACGTTGTTCAGCAGGCCGTGTGTTTGACCTGACCTATACGTTTGAAAGCGGTGACGTGTTGATATTGAAACTCTCGAAGGAAACGCTTGACCTGAACTACCATTATCCCGGGCAGGAAGGTGCGAACCAACTTTTGTCCGCTACATTCAACGGATCGGTTCTGAACCTGCTGGAAAGCAAGGTTACCATTCAGCCACGCACGGCGGAAAACAAATTTGCAACCCTGACGATGTTGCACACGGCTGACAAAGGTCTCTTTGACGGAGCGATCACCAGGGTACCCCTTTTGAAATAACCCTTTCGATGCGAGACCGGCGACGCTCAGCGGGATAACTGTGCAATAAACTATTTATACAGACGTAACGCTTATCTCTATTCGCTTCTCAAGGATTGGGCCGGATTCGTTCTGGCGGCGCGGATAGCCTGTGTGCTTACAATTATCAGCGCCAGCAAAAGGGCAAGTCCACCCGCGGCGGGAAGTATCCAAAGGGGAATATCTATCCGGTAGGAGTAGCGTTGAAGAAAATTATCCATTGCCCACCAGGCCAGCGGAGCCGAAAATACAAAGGCGAATAATACCAGCCGGGAGAAATCCCTGGAGATCAACATCACGATACCGGTTAACGAAGCACCCAGTACTTTGCGGATACCGATTTCCTTGGTGCGTTGTTCCGCCGTGAATGCAGCGAGACCAAAAAGCCCGAGGCAGGTGATGAGGATGGCCAGGAACGCAAACACGTTTGATAATTCACTGATCAGGTTGATCGCTGTGAATTTTTTTGCAAACTCGGTATCTGCGAACGTGTAGTCGAAGGGATAAGCGGGATTATATTTCTTCACCACGTCCTCCACCTTACTGATCGAAGCCTGGAGGTCGTCGGTAGGCTGAAGGCGGATGGTAATATAATTTGAAGCACCGGGCATAAGGACCATGAACATCGGTGAAACCTCCCGGAATACGGAGCCCATCAACACATTGCTGGTCACGCCGATGAGTTCATAGGGTTTGTCCCATATTGTCAGCTTCTGTCCCAACGGATCCTTGAGTCCCATGATATCAATGGCAGCCTGATTGACGATGACGGCGGCTGTGTCACTTTTGAATTCCTCCGAAAAATCGCGGCCTTCAAGTATTTTGATCCCCATTGTTTTGGTGAAATCATATTCCGTCCGCAGCGTGTTAAACAAGACCTCCTGGTCGTCCGGCTTACCGGCCCAGTCGACAAAGTTATTGGAGAAGATGGCCGTTATCGGAGCCTGCGATTTGGTAACGGCGACAGCCACGCCCGAGCCGAGGATCTCCTCCTTTACCGTCCTGAAATGTTTGTCCAGGTCTGCCGTGTTTTCGACGACCATAAGATTCTCCTGATCGTAACCAAGGTTCCGGTCCCTGATGTGCCGGATCTGCTGATGGATCACCATGGTGGCTGTAATCAGGAGGATCGAAAATCCAAACTGAAGTGTTACCAGGACTTTGCGGGGTGTACTCGCGCTCTTTCCGACATTTATCTTTCCCTTGAGCACAGTGGCAGGCTGGAATGCGGAAAGGTAAAATGCGGGGTAACTTCCCGATACGATGCCCGTGACGACGATGATCGAAACTGTCAATATCCAGAACATCGACGACGTGTAGTCGATGAACAATTGTTTTTCCACCAACTGATTGTAAAAGGGAAGAGCAACCTCCACCAGAACGATGGAAAAAACGAAAGCGAGCAGGGAGATAAGAATGGATTCACCGAGAAACTGGCCGATGAGTTCACCCCTTCTTGAGCCCACGCTTTTGCGAATTCCCACTTCCCGTGCTCTCCGTTCCGACCGAGCCGTCGCGAGGTTCATAAAGTTTATGCAGGCAATGACCAGGATAAAAATGGCGATAGCGGAAAAACCATTCACATAGTCGATCATACCTCCTTCTTCCACGCCGGCTTTAAAATTACTGTGCAGTCTCCACCGGCTCATAGGGTACAGGAAGACATCGCGTTGCATCCCAGGCTCGGCGTTCTTCATCACCAGGTCACGGACGTTGTTGTTGACTGCATTTATATCCACACCGGGTTGCAGCTGCGCGAATACCTGAAAAGAAAATTCCTCCCAGTTGTCTTTGGACTCCCTGATCCAGTCTGCATACTGTTCGTAATAGGACCATGGCAACAGGCATTGGAACTGAAACGAAGAATTTTTGGGAATATCTTTAAGAATTGCCGTGACTTTTAATTCCCCTGCGTTGTCGACGCGAACGGTTTGGTTCATCGGGTCCGCGTCGCCAAACAACGCGATGGCTGCTGATTCTGTCAACACGATGGAAGTCGGATCCTTCAGAGCTGTGTTTGCGTCTCCCGTAACAACTTCGAATTGAAACATCTGGAGGAAGGCGTCTCCCGCAAAATGACCATCCATCATGAGACGCTTTTCACCGACCGTGAGGAGATGCTCGCTTCCCCAATCCACCTTAACCGTTTGTCTGACGCTGGCATCGGTACTTTTTAATGCTTCGGAAAGAGGCTGAGGAACTGAGGTAAATGAATTGATCGTTCCATCGTGATGGCCGTTAATCCAGGCTTGATATAAGTGATCATAGTTCGGATGGAACCTGTCGTAAGAGACTTCGTCGTGAACCCACAACAGGATAAGTATACTGCAGGCGATTCCGATGGACAGCCCGGCGATGTTAATGATCGAGTAAATGGAGTTTCGCTGGATGTTCCGTAAGGCGATCTTGAAATAATTTTGCAGCATGAGACTTGTTGGGATAATTAGACTGGCAACCCGATCCAAGATCAGTGCCACCTTAAAAATACTTTAATTTGACGCCCGTTCGCTATTCTCAAGCTTTTTATAAGACCGTATTTGAACGCCCGTGTTCGTAACCGGACGTTATTCCTTCGTCCGGATGTCGTCATAAACGCTTTCTCTCATAAATTCTTCGGCGCGTTTATTCACCAGCGGAAGTTTATCCATCCAGGCAACCTCGACCATAGCGACGCCGAAGTCCGTTACAACTTTGCCCTTGAGGGTATACAAACCGCGGCCGCGGAAGGGGAACCTGCGCGCGATATCCGGAAAGTGCACGGTATCGAAGACCTCTCCCTGCCTGTCGAGGAAGGTCCCGAAGTACATCGGGTCGCCTTTTAACGTGCTGGTTGGTTTTGTTGTAACAACGTATCCCACCATGTGAACATATTGTCCCGTCCGGTTGAGAAGGTCATGGGCTACTGTATCGCCCCGTTCCGGGCTGTCGATGAGGCGGAATGGATCGCATAAAGGAAATCCCAGTAACTCAATTTCGTCGAATGCATCCTCTAGCTCGTTTCGCTGGAGCGTTGGCAACGGATACTCCGCCGGCTCCGTGTCGAACAGGTTGACGGTGGTTTTGTTTTTCGACCGGACGCTGCCGAAGTAAAGCATGGCCTCCCAGAGCAAGTGCTGTTTGCTTTTTCCGGTAAAGCGAAAAGAACCCATGCGAATGAGGATCCTGATTTGCTCCAGGCCGAGCGTGATACGGCGGAGAAAGTTATCGAGACTTTTGTACGGCCCGCCACTGGCCCGTTCGCCCGCAATTTCCCGGGCGACCCTGGCCTCCAGGCTTTTCAGGTGTATAAACCCGATGTATACATGTGTTCCGCAGATCGTGGTCAGATGTTCGCTGTGATTTACACATGGCGCTTCTATAATGGCGCCATTCATCCGGGCCTCGTGAAAATAAAATTCCGTCCTGTAAAATCCCCCGAAATTATTGATCACCCCCACCATGAATTCGAGCGGATAATGAGCTTTAAGATAAAGGCTCTGGTAACTCTCAACGGCATAGCTGGCGGAATGGCCTTTGGAAAACGAATAACCTGAAAAACTCTCGATCTCGAACCAGACCCGGTTGATTACAGCTTCATCGTAGTTTTCCCGCCTGCAATTTTCAAAAAAACGATCCTGAACGCGCTGGAATTCCTGCCGCGAACGGTATTTACCCGACATACCCCTTCGAAGCACATCCGCTTCCGTCAGCGTGAGCCCGGCGAAATGATGGGCCACCTTGATCACGTCTTCCTGGTACACCATTACACCGTATGTCTCCTTCATCAGCTCGTCCATCAGGGGATGGATCACTTCATACGTTCCGTTTTTCTGCGTGATATGGAAACGCTCGATGTATGTCCGCATCATCCCGGAACGGGCGACTCCCGGCCGGATGATTGAACTGGCTGCAACCAGCGTCAGGTAGTCTTCACATCGCAATTTGCCCAGCAACATCCGCATCGCGGGAGACTCGACATAAAAACAACCCATTGCCTTGCTGTTCCGCATGAGGTCTTTGATCTTCCCGTCTGTTTTAAAATCGGGGAAACGATCGATATCCACGTCAATATTCCGGTTCTTTTTAATGTGCAAGACCGCCTCCTTCAGATGTCCGAGCCCCCGCTGACTGAGGATATCGAATTTGAAGATACCCAGGTCTTCCGCATTGTGCATTTCAAACTGGCAAACGGGATACCCTTTGGGAGGCAACTCAACCGCGGAGTAAGCGTAAATGGGTTTTTCCGTGATCAACACACCTCCGGCGTGAATGGAGATATTCGCCGGCAGATTTTGTATCCGATCCGCATATTGAAAGATCAGTCTGGAAATATGATCCCGGTCCATATACCGGCGTGGTTCGTCTACCATAGCATTGATCTCCTCTTTGGGGAGTCCAAAAACTTTTCCCAGTTCCCGGATCACCGAGCGCTTCTGGTAGGTTACATGGGTTGCCAGCAAACAGACATGACCGGGATCGTATCGTTTGAAGAGGTAATCGTAGATCGCGTCACGGTTGTCCCACGAAAAATCGATGTCAAAGTCAGGGGGAGATGTGCGTTCAGCGTTGAGAAAACGTTCGAAGTACAGGTCAAGTTCGATCGGATCCACGTTTGTTATGCCCAGGCAGTAGGCGACCACACTGTTTGCGCCGCTGCCCCGTCCCACGTAGGGGAAACCTTCCTTGTTCGCGTGGCAGATCAGGTCGTACGCGATCAGGTAGTAGGAACAGAAACCTTTTGATCTGATAATCCCCAGTTCACGGTTTATGCGTTCCCGCAGGATTCCAGTGTTTTCGCGATAGCGGTTCTGGAACCCTTTCCAGGTTTCGGAGACCAGGCGCTTCCAGTCTTCGTCTTCACTTCCATACAGGTGTTTTTTGTTTTTATCGGAGCCCAATTCAAACCGGATCGACGATTGTTCCAATATGTACCTTGCATTGCTGACCAGCTGCGGGTACTGACCGAAGATTTTTGTCAGTTCTTCCTCCGCTATCATCCTTTCATCGGGGTCTGCCTGCTGGTGTGTGGCAAGTTTACTCAGGAGCGTGTTACAGTCGATAGCCCGTAACAGCCGGTGTGTATTAAAATCTTTTTTACTGGCAAAGGTGACGGGGTGCCAGGCGACAAACTTTTCTTTATTTGCGGCGAACGGAGGATAAAAGGGGAGGTGATTAAGATCGTGCTTCCGTACGCCGATGTATTCATTGTCCCGTAATTTTTCCGGCTCTGTTTTTTTGAACGGATATATAACAAAGACGTCTTCAAACACCGGAGCCCGTTCCGGCAGTGGCTTATTCTCCAGATTGTGATGCGAAAGGAAGCGGTTTAATTTTTCGAATCCGATGTTATTTCTGGCTATGGCGATGTAGAGAAGTTCATTATTTTTTCTGAATTCGATACCCAGCGCGATGTCCAGCACATGAGCTTCCTTTCCGTATTTTGTAAGGTTGTTGCGGAGTGGAGCATTTTCCGCGCAATGGCGGAGCATCTCTATGTACGATGACGTGTTGTTGATTTCCGTCAGCACAATTTTATGAACTCCGCAACGCCGCGTTTCTTCGAACAGGTCCTTCACCTGAAGGGTACCGTATTTGAAGCTGAAGGCGGTATGGCAATTAAGATACATCCGTGCCGGAATAAGGTTGCGAGCAGCTACTTTTTTATTGCGTCGTTTCCTGCTGTGCAAGGGACGCCAGGTGAGCCATTACCAGCCGGATTTCTCCGAAGGTGTATGCATCTCCCAGTAATTCTTTTACGGGAGCCAGGGCCGTACCACCCACCTGCCCGATGGCCTCCTGGATGGATGGTATTTTCGAAGAGTCCATCACGTCATTAACGCTGAGCTTGCCCTGCTGCACATAAAAAGCCAGGTGCCCTTCGATCGTAACCGGGCTGAGTCCGCGGAGCTGCCCGATCTTTTCAATAGAATGACCCTGACGGAAAAGCTCATAGCTTTGTTGTTTCGTTTCCGTCTCCTTTTCTCCTTTTTCTTTCCGCTGACGTTTAGGCGCTTTGAGGTGCATACGCGATTGGAGCCGGTGCTCGCCGCAGTAAACGGCTATTGCCTCGCAGAATTCTCTACCATACTTCTCGATCTTTACGTCGCCGAACCCCGATATCTTCCTGATCTCATCTATATTCTGCGGCAGGAAGGTGGCCAGTTCCATCAGTGTGGCATCGGACAGGACGATATATGCGGGAACATTTTCCCTTGCCGCCAATTGCCGCCTGATGTCCTTTAACTGGCGGAAGAGGCTTGTTTCGTAGTCGGCCTTCTGCTCCTGCGCTTCAATCTTTTCTTTCGAACTCGTCAGCATGACCCGTTCCATTCCCCGCAGAACGTTTCCACTCGTCGCCGTGAGTTTAAGAACCGGATACTGCCCTTCCGACTTCGATAAATAACCCTGCGCAAGCAGATCGCGAATGACGTTCATCCAGACCTCTTTACTGGTATCAGCGCCGATGCCGAAGGTCTTGATACTTTTGTGATCTTCCTGCATTTTCACCGTGCCGGAGCCTCGTAGAAAATCGACTACGTAGCCTGCCCCAAAACGTTCCTGAAGTCGGGCGACGGCCGAAAGTACTTTTTGCGCCGCGAGTGTCCCATCCTCGCGTTCTACCTGCGTGAGGCACACGTCGCAGTTGCCGCAATAGGCAGATGTATCTTCGTCAAAATAGTTCAGCAGATATTTCCGGCGACACGAAACGAGGTCCCCATACGCTGCCATTTGATCGAGTTTCCTGAGGTAGATCCGTGTCTGTTCCTCGTTACCGTCGATCTCAACGAATTTTTTCATTTTGGTTACGTCCGCATAGGAATAAAAGAGCAGCGCTTCGCTGTCCAGCCCGTCCCGCCCGGCGCGCCCCGTCTCCTGGTAGTAACTTTCGATGTTCTTGGGCAGGTCCATGTGAACTACGTAGCGCACATTTGACTTGTCGATGCCCATGCCGAAGGCAATCGTTGCCACAATGATCTTTACTTCGTCACGCAGGAACTTTTCCTGATGTTTTGCCCGTACGTCTGAATCCATGCCGGCGTGATAGGGTAGGGCGTCGAAGCCTTCTTCGGCCAGATCTGCAGCCAGCGTCTCCGTTGAGGCCCGCGACAAACAATAAATGATTCCCGATTCATCCCTGCGTTTTGCAAGAAATTCGAGAAGTTTTTCGAAACTTCTTTTTTTCGGTTCTACGGTGTAGCGGATATTCGAACGATTGAAACTCGAAATAAAAGTAACGGGATCCGTGAGGGATAATTTATCGACTATATCCCGGCGGGTTAAACGATCGGCGGTTGCTGTCAGCGCGATCACGGGCACGTGTGGCATGTTCCGCCGGAGTTTTGCCAGCATGAGGTACTCCGGTCTGAAGTCGTGTCCCCAGTGGGAAATACAATGCGCTTCGTCGATGGCGATGAGGCTCACGTCAAAGGAAGAGATCTTCCTGAAAAATGAACTCTCAGGAGCCAGGTAAAGAAGCTTAAGTTCCCTTGAGTCAACCCTTCGTAAAATTTCTTCCTGCTCCTGCGGGCTTTGCGTCGAATTGAGGAAAGCAGCGGCCACCCCATTCAGGCGCAACGCGTCGACCTGGTCCTTCATCAATGCGATCAGCGGCGACACGACCACGGTCAGGCCCGGAAAGATCAGGGCCGGAACCTGATAGCACAACGATTTGCCTCCGCCGGTTGGCATCAGCACGAACGTATCTTTTTTTTGAAGGACAGCGGTAATGATCGCTTCCTGTTCCAGCCGAAACGAGGCGTAGCCGAATCGGGACCGGAGGATTTCGAGGGGTGACATCATTGCAATAACGTTTTTTAAATCCAGAGTATCAGTCGGTGCAGGAACCATTATGACATAATTTCAAGAGGAAACGGGGCAACGGGATCTTTGAGTTTTACACTACTGACCGAAGGGGATCTCCTGGTAATGTACCCACCTGTTTCCGGATTTTGCAAGGACCGCGATACGATCACAAAGAAAATGCTGGCTGTATTCAAAGTCTTTCAGGTAGGGCCAGACCTTCGAAAAATCTTCCGCATCGAGGCTCCGCGCGATGGTGATATTCGGCGTGTACTGAGCATCCTCCCGTACCGTTCGTTCAAAGATCTCGCGTACGTGATATTTGTTCACAATGTCCAGGCAGATCGTGTGGACCGATCCCTGGTGAAAGGCAACCATGTTTTTGATAAAGATGTTGAACGGTCTGAAACGCGCTGCTTTCGAGGTTACATGCGCGATGATATCTTCAAAGTGTTCAGCATTGTCGAACCTGAATAAGGAAATATGTGCTGCGGAATACCGGTCGGCGAATTCATGGCCGATGAGGTACTGTACATCGTCTTTCAGCACGGATACATCACTTTTGATGTGACGGGGCGGAGCAATGACAAAAAACAATTCCTGAACGGGATTGCTGAGTTTTACATGTGAAGATTTCATACGTGTATTTCTTTTGTTTTTCGGTTTATTATTTCAGCCTGACGGTTCCTTTAAACATGTTCATCTCCATTCTGACTCTTGCACCCACCCCAAGGGTTGTGGCACGGATGAGTTTTTCGACGCCGTGTTTGTGTTTAATACGGTCGATTGCTTCGTACAGGTGAATACTTTCGGCCGTATCATCGAAGAGGCTGATCTGGTGACTACCGTGAACGAGGCTGCTGAGACGTACGCCGACGAGGCGGATCAGCATCCTGCGGTTGTACAGTTTGGTGAACAATTCTGTTACGGTACGAAGGAGGACATGATCAGACGACGTGTAGGGAACATGTATCTGCCGGGTCTCCGTGTCAAAGTTGGAGTAACGGATTTTCACAGTCACGCAGGACGTGAGTTTTTTCTGTTCCCGTAGCTGGAAGGCTACTTTTTCGACCATGGCGATGAGAATGGACTTCATACGTTTTACGTCGATGGTATCTTCCTCAAAGGTGCTTTCCGTTGAAATAGACTTTTGCTCGCTGTACGATACAACGGGGGAGTCGTCGATGCCGTGCGCCTTGTTCCAGAGGCTGATGCCGTTTTTTCCGAAGGCGCTGACGAGAAACTTCAGGGGCATTTCCCGCAGGGTCTCGACCTTTCGAACCCCCATATCATAAAGGAAAGATGCCGTCTGTTTCCCGATCATCGGAATCTTGTCGACGGAGAGAGGAGCCAGGAAAGCTTGTTCTGTGCCGGGAGGAATGTGCTTCTCTGCTTCCGGCTTGAATTCTTTCGTCGTTACCTTCGAGACGAGTTTGTTGACGGACATGCCCAGTGAAATCGGCAAGCCCGTTTCTTTTACAATCGTTCGGCGTAATTCGACAGCCCACTTGAACGCACCGAAGTAACGGTCCATCCCGCTGGCATCGATATAGAATTCATCAATGGACGACTTCTCGAACACCGGTGCAGCGCCGGAAATAATTTCCGTGACGTCATGTGAGCTCTGGCTATAAGCTTCCATGTCTCCCGAGATCACTTTCGCGTCCGGGCAGAGCTGAAGGGCCAGGTACATGGGCATGGCGGAGTGAACGCCGAACCTGCGTGTTTCATAGCTGCAGGCTGCCACAACACCACGGCGGCTGCTTCCTCCTATAATAAGAGGCTTGCCCGCCAGTTTTGGATTGTTCCTGCGCTCTACAGCAACAAAAAAGGTATCCATATCCATGTGTATGATGTTCCTGTCCATAGCGCTAATTAACTAAAAAAATTAGTTAAATGTTTTGCATTTCAACTAAATATTTTAGTTTTGCATTGTTGTTAATGCCATAGCAACACACCCTTCCACCCTCCTTGCCAACTACCGGCAGGAGGAGGGAAAGGGATAAAGGATTTCGAATGTATGTTGTGATCGCTTCGGTGACATAGTTTTGTCGTGGCGATCAGGAAAGATTTTTTATAGTTGGCGCTCTCTGCACTAAACCTCTCCGTTTTTTACGGAGGGTTTAGGAATGAGGCATGTCAATTCGCGGGTTGCAGGATGAACGGAGCCTGGTCTCACCGCCCGGAAGCGGAGCCGTTTGAATTTGGATTTGCGATGGGGTGATTCACCTGACAACTGAGAGCGTTCACAAATTCGTAACACTTACTTGTTATTTTTGCACTATGGCTATTATCAACAAAAACCTGAAATTCCTCCGCGCCCAGCAGGGTATGACACAGCGGGAGCTCGCGGAAAAACTGGGACTGAAACAAGCGGCAATCGGCGCTTACGAAGAAGAGAGGGCCACGCCGCCGTTGGCCTCATTACTCGACATCACGAAAATTTTTAATGTAAACCTCGACGATCTCGTCCGGCAGGACCTGAGCCGCGCCACGGGAAAGGAACGTAAATCCGCGACGGCGGGTAGAGGAAGGGATATCCTGGCCATCACGGTAGACAGTCATAATAAAGAGAATGTTGAACTGGTGACGCAAAAGGCTTCGGCTGGATACCTGTCGGGTTACCAGGATGTGGAATTTGTCAAGGATCTTCCCAAGATCAGCATGCCGGTACTTCCGAAAAACAAAACGTACCGGGCATTTGAAATACAGGGGGACTCCATGCTTCCCGTTCAGCCTGGCAGCATCATATTTGGAGAATACCTGGAAGACGTGGCGTCGATCCGGAACGGGAAACTTTACATCCTCGTGACCCGGCAGGACGGTGTTGTTTTCAAACGTATCTTCAATTTTGCGGAGGACGAGGAAAAACTGTTGCTGGTTTCCGACAACAGGCAATATCAGCCTTACTCTGTCGACGTGAACGAGGTGCTGGAGATCTGGTTTGCCAAAGCTTTTTTTTCGAACCAGTTTCCCGATCCCCAAAACACGGCCGCGGTTTCGACAGACCATCTGGCTCATACGGTGCTGATGTTGCAGGAGGAGATAGCGAAGCTGAAGAAAAAATAGGCCGGCCGCCGGCTGATCACGCGACCTCTATACGACAAGCTCGCGAAAAAAATGTTATCGGTTCGGGCAGTATCAGAACACGGGTACTGCATCAGCTACCCCAAACAAAAAGAGCCCCCGGATCATTCCGGAGGCTCCGTGCCGAAGGCGGGACTCGAACCCGCATAGCTTGCGCCACACGCCCCTGAAACGTGCGTGTCTACCAGTTTCACCACTTCGGCTTTCAGAGGGATGCAAGTCAGTCACATCCTTCTGTATTCAAACTTTCAAACTTGGTGCCCAGGACTGGACTCGAACCAGCACACCCTTTCGGGCGCTACCACCTCAAAGTAGTGCGTCTACCAATTTCGCCACCTGGGCATTTTTTGTTTGCAAGGGCGACAAAAGTAAGAAGCTTTGGAGATTTAACAAAGTATTTACAGAAAACGGACGAGCCATACTCCCGCGGCCAGGGCTAAAAGTCCCGATACCAGGCTAATAGACAGGTAAGCGACAGAGGTTCCCACCATTTTTTGCTGGATAAGGTTAAAATTCTCCAGGGCAAATGCTGAAAACGTCGTGAACCCGCCGCAGAACCCCGCGCCCATGAACAGGCGCCAGTTTTCCGTCATCCCGGTTTTTCGAATCGCCAGCGCATAGATCACACCCAGAAAAAAGGACCCGGCGATGTTTACCGTCAGCGTACCATAGGGAAAGACGGTGTTCAGTTTTTCATCCACCGACTTTACCGTGACGTAACGGGCGATACTGCCCAGAAACCCGCCAAGCCCGACGACCAAAACTTTATAAAAATCCATGGGCATTTAATCTGATATTTCGACAATAATGAAAAACGCGTCTCGCGATGGCCAACTGTATATCAAGCAAGTAAAAAAAGAGCCGAGAATGGGATTTGAACCCACGACCTGCTGTTTACGAAACAGCTGCTCTACCCCTGAGCTATCTCGGCAAGAATAACAAGATCCGAAAATCAGGCGAATTACAACCCGATAAACTTCCGTTTTTTCAACCTTCCAGTCCCCGGTAAATTACTAAATTGTCTCCACTATGCTCTCCAAGAAATGTAAATACGCCATTCACGCGCTTGTTCATATGGCCCGGAACCCCGATGAAAAATATCTCATCAAGGATATATCGGAGGCCTGTACTATTCCGAAAAAATTCCTGGAGACGATCCTCCTGGACCTCAAAAGAGCGGGAATTCTGGGAAGTAAACAAGGCAAAGGCGGGGGCTATACACTCCGCCGGTCGCCGGCCGAGGTAAATTTGGCCGAGGTCGTCCGTTTATTTGACGGCGCGATCGCCGCCGTTCCCTGTGCCACGTTCAAGTTCTATGAATCCTGCGATGAGTGTGAAGACGAAAATACCTGTAGTGTGCGCGCTGCCTTTTTACAGATCCGGAACGCCACAGTTGAGATGTTGAAGTCCGATACGCTGGAAAGCCTCGTAAAAACCGAAAACAAGCTGAAATCGCGGAAGAAAAAGTAATGACTATTTATTCTATAGATATTTATGGAAACCTGCAAACTAATGACCGCATTTTGTAGTTTAGCGTAGTAATTGTTCAACTAAAAAAACCAATCATATGGCAGTACGACTAGGAGATATCGCGCCTGATTTTACGGCGGAAACCACCGAAGGAACCATCAATTTTCACGAATGGCTCGGTTCCAGCTGGGGTGTATTGTTTTCTCACCCTGCCGATTTCACGCCCGTATGTACCACCGAACTGGGCGAGGTCGCCAAACTTCGGGGTGAATTCGAAAAACGGAATGTAAAGGTCATGGCTCTGAGCGCAGATCCGCTGGAATCTCACCTGAAATGGATCGGCGACATCAACGAAACCCAGAATACGGTGGTAAACTATCCGCTGATCGCTGACCCGGAGTTCAAAGTAGCCAACCTCTACGATATGGTCCATCCCGCGATCACCGACAAGTTTACAGTTCGTTCCGTGTTTATTATCGGACCTGATAAAAAAGTCAAGCTGACGATCACCTACCCTGCGGCGACGGGCCGGAATTTTGACGAGATCCTCCGCGTCATCGACAGCCTTCAGCTGACAGCCGGGTATAGCGTTGCGACACCTGCCAACTGGAAACAGGGCGAAGATGTAATTATTACGGCAGCCGTAAAGGATGAAGATGTGCCCGCGAAATTCCCCAAAGGACATAAGCGGATCAAGCCGTACCTGAGAACAACACCGCAGCCGAACCTGTAGAATTCACCGCAGTACGATTTAAAAAGCCCCTTGAGAAACGACAAAGGGGCTTTTTTGCTTTTGGCGTTCAGTGGACGTTTGCTACACTTCAAGTTGTCTTTTTCCCGTTTCGGCATGTTGCCCGAATCCCCGGATGTCTTCGGCCGTATCTTTACGGAGATGAAGCTTTCATATTATCTTGCTATTCTGCCGGCTCTGCTGATTTCCTGCCGCGGCAACCATGACGACATCAAACCGCGTGTGAAGCCGTTAATGGAAGCCGTGTACGCTTCCGGTTTTGTCGTAGCCAAAGACGAGTACGAAGTGTATTCGCAAGCCGAGGGCTACCTCTCCGAAAAACTTGTCATGGACGGAGAGGAAGTGAAGAAAGGCGACGCGTTGTTTATCATTGAGGCGGATCAGCAGTCTTCCCGTTACGACCTGGCGAAGAAAAACTACGAAATGGCTATGCGTAACCTGGGTGACGACTCGCCGGTTCTCGATGAACTGAAAGCATCCATCGCCACGTCCCGGGCAAAAATGCAATTCGACTCCCTGAACTTCGTGCGTTATACAAACCTGTTGAAGAACAACGCCACGACACGTGCGGAATTCGACCGTAACAAGTTATTGTACGACAATTCACGGCGGGAGTACACCCAGCAACAAAGCCGGTATAAAAAAATCCAGGATCAGTTGTATATCGAATCGCAGAACGCCCGGAGCGTATTGCGGATCGCCGGAGATGAGACCGGCCGATCGGTAATCAGGAGCGAAGTCGACGGAAAGGTGTTTAAGACCATGAAGGAAAAAGGCGAACTGATCAGGCGGAACGAAGCGGTAGCGGTCGTGGGTAAAGACAATGCCTTTTACCTTCAGCTCACGGTGGATGAACTGGACGTTCAACGTATCAGAGCGGGACAACCTGTCCTGGTGAAAATTGATGCCTATCCGGGTAAGGTGTTCAAGGCGACCGTCACCAAGATCTACCCGATGATCAATAAGCAGCTGCAGTCTATCCGGGTGGATGCAGACCTGAACGAACCGCTGCCCGGCGGGTTTTCAGGCCTTGCGCTGGAAGCAAACATCGTGATCCGTCAGAAGGAGAACGCGATGGTAATTCCGAAAGCAGCCCTTCTCCCGGGTGATTCGGTAAATATCCGGACCGGCGACGGAATCAAGAAAGTAAAAGTATCGACAGGCATACAAACGCTCGACGAGATCGAGATCACTGAAGGCCTGGATAGTACCGGCCTGATTGTTAAAAACAAATAAGCGATGACGCTGGCTTTAGAGATCGCAAAAACCCATTTGCTGGCGAAACCGAAACAAACGCTGGTGGCGATGTTAGGGGTGACGTTCGGAATCGGTATGTTCATCGCCATGGTGGGCCTGATGACGGGTCTTAATAATTTTACGGAGGAACTGACGATGACCTCTTCACCAGATATTCATATTTATAACGACATCACCAAAGAGAGGCCTACGATATTGGAGGAAGTCAATCCATCGGGGATAAATGTGGTTCTTCATCAGAAACCAAAAAAGGTGACTCCAAAACTGCGCAATGCGCTCCAGCTTGCCGAGGTGATCCGAAAGGATCCCCGCGTTTTAGGAGTAGCCCCCACGTTGTCGTCACAGGTATTTTATAATTACGGGCCGGTCCAGCTTAACGGAACCATTTCCGGCGTCGATATTCTGGAGGAGGACAAGTTGTTTGACCTGAGATCAAAAATGAAATCCGGCCGCATCGAGGACCTGAAAGCGAGTACCGACGGAATCATCATGGGAACCGGCCTGGCGCGAAAGCTCAACGTGAAGACCGGCGACCGGGTAGTGATCACAACGCCGGAAGGATATACGATCACGCTGAAGATCGTCGGCACATTCCAGATGGGTATCGGTACAGTCGACAACATCCGGAGTTATGCCAACATCTCGACGGTACAGGTCATCCTTCAGCAAGACCAGTCGTACATAACAGACATCAATATTAAACTCGCAGATCTCCACCAGGCAAGGAGTATAGCCCCTGAGTTCCAGGCTATGTCGGGATACAAAGCCGAGGACTGGGAAACGGCCAACTCGACGTTTCTTACCGGGGTGATCATCCGTAATATTCTAACCTATTCGGTTTCGTTCACCCTTCTCGTTGTGGCGGGTTTTGGTATTTACAATATCCTGAATATGACGATACACAACAAGATGAAAGATATCGCGATACTGAAAGCCATGGGCTTTTCAGGCGGAGATGTAAAACGGATATTTATGATCCAGTCGCTCGTTATCGGATTTTTCGGAAGTCTTGCCGGGCTGATGATCGGTTACCTGCTTTCATATGCGATCTCCAAAGCGCCGTTCAACGGAGGTGATTTTATCAGCCTCGATCATTTTCCGGTGAACTTCGATCCCCGTTACTATGTGATCGGTATCGTATTCGGCGTCACGACAACGGCTGTAGCAGGGTACATGCCGTCGCGCAAGGCATCGAAAATGGATCCTATCGAAATACTAAGAGGCTGAGCGACATGGAACAGGTACTGCGAACACACAAGGTCACCAAGTATTTTTATGATCCCGAAAAATTCCAGGTATTAAAGGAGATCGATCTATCGGTTAACAGGGGGGAGTTTCTTTCACTTGTCGGCAAATCCGGCTGCGGGAAATCAACACTGATGTACGTGTTGTCTACGATGGATACGGACTACGAGGGAGAACTCGAAATATCCGGGGAGCGGCTTACGGGAAAATCGCAAAATGAACTGGCGAGGTTCCGGAACGAACACATTGGATTTGTATTTCAGTTTCATTATCTGCTTCCCGAATTTACCGCGCTTCAAAATGTGATGATCCCCGCGCTCAAACTGAAGAGGTATAGCCATAAAGAGGTGGAGGAGCGGGCATATGAGAAACTGAAAATGCTGGGGATGCAGGATTTCGCCTTAAAACCATCCAATAAACTTTCAGGCGGCCAGCAGCAACGGGTCGCTATCGCACGGGGTATCATAAACGACCCGGATATTATCATGGGAGATGAACCCACAGGCAACCTTGACACGTATAATACGCATTTGGTGTTTGATATCTTCCGTGAACTGACTCATACTTACAGGCAGACGATAATTGCCGTAACGCACGATAGTGAATTTGCCCGTAACTCGGACAGGATAATCGAGATGAGTGATGGGAAGATCGTCGGTTCGTCGGAGCAGGGAGTTGTTAAACCCTAGTTTATGCGGATTTATCCGGCAACGGAAAATAAAACATAGGGGTAAGCGACTACAGGATTGTCTCACGATAAATATGTCATTATGGAAAACAGGATCAATCTATCTCCTTCAATGAACGCGTATCTTCAGCAGTTTTATGTGGCGCAGGCGAACCTGAATAACCTGATCCGGGAAGAACGTTTGCGCAAACGTATTCAGAAAAGCAAGAGACAGCTGCTTAAACCGGAATAGTTTACCGGGTAACATGTTGCCGGGATAACTGACGTTGCGTTTGTGGCGATGTTTAATGTCCCTTTTGGAAAGACGGTATTGGTTTTTTTTGCAATATCGTATCATGGATCTTAGCCGGCTACAACTGCCGTGATCCGACAAAAATGATTGCAGGGTACAAAACCAAGCGACAGTTTTTTAATACCTACGGAATTATCCTCCTCGGGTCCACGGTGGCGTTCCTGGTCCGGCTAGTCAAATTCGATCAGTTCTCCTACACTTTTCACGTTGGCCTCTTTGCTGTTTCCCTCATCTTTATCTCGCTGCTATGGGAGACGTTGCGGTATATTAATAACCTCCTGGATAAGCGATATCCGTTCGAGCGAAGTATAAGCGGAAGAATAATCCTTCAACTTTTTCTTGGAGCCTGCGTGGGTGTCAGCATCCGCTTTTTGATCTATTACTTCTGGGAGCCTTATGTTCCGTTTAAGCTCGACGAACTCTTTCTGGCAACCACATGGTTTATTTATATCCTTATTCCTGTCGGAGTAAACCTTGGATTTTTTACCTACTACTTCATCCACCGTTGGAAGGATTCCCAGCTCGTGGCGGAACGCCTTGAAAAAGAAAAAGCGCAGGTGCAATTCGATAATCTGAAGAACCAACTCAATCCGCACTTCTTGTTTAATGCACTCACATCCCTTAACAGCCTGATCTTCGAAAACCAGGGACTGGCGTCACAATTTCTTCAGCATCTCTCCAAGGTATACCGGTATGTATTGCAGAATAAGGAAAGGAACTTCGTTCCGGTCCAGACCGAGCTCGATTTTATAGACAACTATGTTTTTCTTATGCGAACCCGCTTCCAGCAGGCGCTCACCATTTCATTCGACATTACGGAAAAGGGACGTACACGTGCGATAGTCCCCGTTACATTACAGATATTGATTGAAAATGCGTTAAAACACAACAAAGCCGATATTTCAAGTCCGCTTCATATAGAAGTATTGACAATCGGTGATTACCTGGTAGTCAGTAACAACCTCCAGGTGAGGAAAAGGGTTGGAACATCGAACGGGCAGGGGCTCGAAAACCTGCGGTCGCTGTACGGCTTTTTATCCGACAAACCCGTCCTGGTCGAACAGACGGAAGACCGGTTTGCCGTTAAAATTCCATTACTTTGAATCAACAAACATCAGGGAAAAATATGCGTTATCGTACGGCTGACATGGATGACTTACCGGCGTTGATACAACTTTACAAGTCCGTCGCCAGGGTTGAAGGAGGTATTGCCCGGCTGGAGCATGAAGTTACGGAAGAGTATGTGAGGAATTTTATTCAAAAAAGCCTGGCTACAGGACTGATCATCGTCGGAGAAAACCCGGACGCGCCGGAAGAGTTGATTGCAGAAGTTCACGGGTACAAACCCGGGATCCGGGTTTTCGATCACGTGCTGGGAGACGTGACGATCGTCGTTCATCCGCAGTTTCAGGGAAAAAAGATCGGACGAACGATCCTGACGATCTTCCTGGAAGAGATTGCCCGCAACCGGGTCGATATTGGAAAAGTTGAGCTGATTGCCCGCGAAGGAAATAAAAGAGCGATTGATCTGTATCAGTCACTGGGTTTCAGGGTGGAAGGCCGGATGGAGATGCGGATAAAGACACCGCAGCATATGTATGAAGCCGATATTCCAATGGGCTGGCAAAATCCGAACTTCGAGTTTTGAAACAACTGCTACGTTCACTGTAGCATCGCGTCATAACTGCAAATGAAATGAACGTTCTCATTATTGAAGACGAACCATGGGCGGCAAAGGATCTTCAGAACCTGATCCTGAGACTGGAACCTTCCGCAAAAGTTATCCAGATCATCAGCAGTGTCCAGGGTGCGGTGAAATGGTTTACGTCGAACCCAGCGCCGGACCTCGTATTTTCGGACATTCAACTTTCGGATGGACTTAGTTTCGAGATCTTCGAAACACTTCCCCTTCAGTGTCCTGTAATTTTTACCACTGCCTTCGACGACTATGCCATCCGTGCTTTTAAGCTGAACAGTATCGACTACCTGCTGAAACCGGTCGACGAAAAGGAATTGAAGGCTGCGTTGACGAAGTTCAGGTCCCTCGCCGCGGGAAGCATCCTGGGGGATCATTTAATGGCGTTGGTAAACAACTGGGGACAAGCGAATAAAAAATACAAAGAGCGGTTTTTAACGCTGCACCGGAATACGCTGGTCCCGGTCGCTCAGAGTGACATCGCTTTTTTTCACAAAGAAGAACTGATCTATCTGCATACCATGAGTAATGAAAAGTTCATCAGCGAACATCATACGGTAGATGAGATTGAAACATTGTTGAACCCCGAGATTTTCTTTCGCGTAAACAGGCAGTACATTATCCATATTCAATCCGTCGATCGTGTTAAAACGACTCACAAAGGACTGACGGTACAGCTCAAGCCGGCCTTTCACACGGACATTGATATCAGCAGGGAAAAAGCGGCTGCCTTCAAAAACTGGCTTGGGTAACCGGACTGCCGGCTTCCGAACGCGCCACATCTGTGTCCCTGCCATCGCGGATCAAAGTCCGGACGATCAATATCCAATCCTGAGGACAAGTTATTGTTGTTACCCGGGAAGTAACCTGATAATTTCAGTTGGCAGGTATCTGACCTGAGTGACTACACCAGGTATTCGAACAGGTTCTCGTTCTGATTTACCAGCGTATAGTTGAGTTTGTGGCTATCCATTCGTGCAATCAGTGTGTTGAAGTCCTCCTTCGACTTTACTTCAATACCGATCAGTGCGGGACCGCTCTCCTTGTTATTTTTCTGAATGAATTCAAAACGTACAATGTCGTCGTTCGGACCCAGGATATCATTGACAAATTCTTTCAGCGCTCCGGGACGTTGTGCAAAACGTACAATGAAGTAGTGCTTCAATCCTTCATACAACAAAGATCGCTCCTTGATCTCCTGCATACGGTCAATGTCGTTGTTTCCGCCGCTGAGGATACAGACGACTTTTTTTCCCTTGATCTGTTCGGCGTATTGTTCGAGCGCTGCAATTGAAAGGGCTCCCGCCGGTTCTGCTACAATAGCATCCTCGTTGTATAATTGAAGGATGGTTGAACTGACCTTGCCTTCCGGAACCAGCAGCATGTCCGTGAGGATATCCCGTGAAAGTTCGAAGGTGATCTCCCCCACTTTTTTCACTGCTGCACCATCGACAAATCGTTGTATCGTGTCCAGTACGACGGGCTTACCTGCCTTCAATGCTTCTTTCATAGATGGTGCACCCAGCGGTTCAACACCTACGATCTTTGTTTGAGGAGAAAAAACCTTAAAATATTGTCCGACACCCGCGCATAACCCGCCTCCGCCGACCGGAGCAAAGATGTAGTCTATATTCGAAAGTTCATCGAGTATTTCTTTTCCAACGGTTCCCTGACCTTCGATCACTTTCAGGTGGTCGAACGGAGGGATAAATACCATGTTGTTTTTTGACGTGAACTCCAGCGCATGGGCCTGACATTCATCAAAGGTATCGCCGATCAGTACGATCTCGATATTGTTTCCGCCGAACATCCTGACCTGGTTGATCTTTTGTTTGGGTGTGATGGCGGGCATGTAGATGACGCCTTTGATGTTGAGATGCTTGCAGGCGAAGGCGACACCCTGGGCGTGATTGCCGGCACTCGCGCACACCACACCGCGGTTTCGTTGTTCCTCGCTGAGACTTTGAATGAGATTATAAGCGCCCCTGATCTTATACGAACGAACAACCTGCAGATCTTCACGTTTCAGGTAAATCTCGGCTTGAAATTTTTCGGAAAGTTTGCGGTGAAACTGCAGCGGCGTTTTCAGGACTACAGATTTCAGTGTCTCGGCTGCCGCGTTGATATTGAGTTCGTACGTTTTTGAGGAGGACATCATAGAAATGAAAAGAAAAAAGTTACGTCACGGGAGAGTATCCCGGGACGTAACGATGATTGGTTAGTTGATCATACTCGCCTCGACGGTATTTTTTTCCGGTCTAAGGGAGCGTACGGCTGCACCGGCTTGCCAAAGTTCGCTGTCGCGGAGTTCCTTCAGTTCTTCGGCGAGTTTTTCACGGTAGTCGGGTTTGCTGCAGGTTTCGATTGTGCGTTTCGCTTCCTGGCCTGTAGCGACGCTCTTGTAAAGTTCCTGGAATACCGGGAGGGTTGCGGCTTTGAATTTTTTCTTCCAATCCAGAGCACCCCGTTGCGCAGTCGTTGAGCAGTTTGCATACATCCAGTCCATACCGTTCTCGGCAACGAGTGGCATCAGACTTTGTGTGAGTTCTTCGACGGTTTCATTGAATGCCTCGGACGGCGAGTGTCCGTTTGCACGCAGTACTTCGTATTGAGCTTCGAAGATACCTGCGATCGCGCCCATCAGGGTTCCGCGTTCGCCGGTAAGATCCGAATACACTTCTTTTTTGAAATCGGTTTCAAACAGGTATCCGGCGCCCACGCCAATACCCAGAGCGATAGCTTTTGTTTTTGCTTTTCCGGTAGCATCCTGGAATACGGCATAACTCGCGTTGATCCCCTTGCCTTGTAAAAACAACCGTCGAACGGACGTGCCCGATCCTTTCGGAGCAGCCAGGATTACATCCACGTCGGCAGGAGGGATGATTCCGGTTTGTTCCTTGAAGGTAATCCCGAAACCATGAGAGAAGTACAGCGCTTTTCCTTTCGTAATGTGAGGTTTAATAGTAGGCCATAGTTCGATCTGTCCCGCGTCGGAGAGCAGGAACTGGATGATCGTTCCCTTTTTGGCCGCTTCTTCTATTTCGAACAATGTTTCACCGGGAACCCAGCCGTGTTCAACAGCTTTATTCCAGGTCTTTGATCCTTTCCGCTGACCTACGATTACACGAAATCCATTGTCGCGCAGGTTAAGTGCCTGTGCAGGTCCCTGCACACCATATCCGATAATTGCAATCGTTTCATCCTTTAATATATCCAGCGCCTTTTCCATTGGAAATTCTTCTCGGGTTACAACCTCTTCGATCGTTCCTCCAAAATTGATCTTTGCCATTTTATTGTTTTGTTTTAGTTTATTTGTTGTCGCAGGGCAGACGAACGTCTGCCTGTATGTTGTCTTAAATTTTTACCGCGTTAAACGATCTGTTCCGTATGCTTCGAGCTTAGTTCGCAATATTCGCTGCTACCTTCGTAGTATACGGCGTGCTCCACTTCGATCAGTTTTTCCAGCTGGTGTTTTACCTTTTCGATCATATCAGCGGTCGTGAAGAGAAGGACCACCGCGACACCGCGTTTGAAGTCGCTTTCATCCTCATGAGCGATTAGTTTTTTGATCCTTACCCGCCGGCGGTTAAGGATGTTCACGATCCGGTTCAGCACAGAAAAATTATTGTCCGAATGAATCTCAAGCGTGAAGTCCTGTTTCATATCAATATCCATTTTGGTAATGTGTGGGGTTGTGTGTGTCTGTAAAGTCATGTGATTCTGAATTTATTCCGCTTTTGGTGCTTCCAGTAAAACATCCGAGACGCCGGCGCCGGCAGGTACCATCGGGAACACGTTATCTTCTTTTCCCACGACTACTTCCAGGAAGTAAGGTGTTTTAGCGGCAAGCATTTCTCTGAGAGCGCCCTGCAGGTCTTCTCTTGCTTCCACTTTCCTTGCGGGAATACTGTACGCTTCAGCCAGTTTGACAAAATCGGGGTTTTGCATTTCCGTAAAGGAATAACGCTTGCCGTGGAACAACTGCTGCCACTGGCGAACCATTCCCAGGAAGTTGTTATTCAGGACCACGATCTTGACGGGAATTTTATACTGCATGATGGTGCCCAGTTCCTGAACCGTCATCTGGTATCCGCCGTCGCCGATAACGGCGATCACTTCCTTTTCGGGAACACCGAGTTTGGCGCCCATGGCAGCGGGAAGGGCAAAGCCCATCGTGCCCGCGCCGCCCGACGTAACATTTGTTCTTGGATTTTTATACTTGTAATATCGAGATGTGGTCATCTGGTGCTGTCCGACGTCCGTTACAACCACCGCTTCTCCGTTGGTAAAGTTGGACAAGTGGTTGATCACTTCAGCCATCGTCAGCTCGCCTGATGGGTTGAATTCTTTCGTGATGACTTTTTCGTATTCGATCTCGTTAAGCTTTGTAAACCGGTCGATCCACGCGGTGTGTTTGTTCGCATGGCATTTGTGATGCAGGCTTTGCAGCGCTTCCTTCGCATCGGCATTTACCGCGACATCCGCTTTTATGATCTTGTTGATCTCGGCTTTGTCGATTTCGATATGAACAACCTTGGCCTGTTTGGCATATTTGCTGACGTTTCCGGTTACCCGGTCGTCGAAGCGCATACCGATCGCGATAAGGACATCGCATTCATTTGTATTCAGGTTCGGACCGTAGTTTCCGTGCATACCCAGGTAGCCGACGTAATTCGGGTGATCGGTGGGGAAGCCACCCAGACCGAGCAACGTACAGGCCACTGGTATTCCGGTTTTTTCGGAGAAAGCTATTAGTTCTTCCGTGGCGCCCGACAGCAGGATACCTTGTCCAGCCAGGATATACGGACGTTGCGCGCTGTTTATTAAAGCTGCCGCTGCGTCTACCTGAGCCGTTTGCAGCTGGGGTTTCGGTTTATAGGTCCGGATACTCTCGCATTTGCGGTATTCGACGGCCTCGATCATTTCGTTTTGCGCGTTCTTGGTAATATCCACCAGTACCGGGCCCGGTCTTCCGCTGTTCGCGATATAAAAGGCTTTGGCAACGGCGTCGGCGATATCTTTTGCCTCCGTTACCTGGATGTTCCATTTGGTGACGGGGATCGTTGTATTCACGACATCCGTTTCCTGGAAGGCATCCGTACCGAGGAGGTGTGCGAACACCTGGCCGGTGATACACACCAGGGGTGTCGAGTCGATGAGGGCATCAGCCAGGCCTGTTACCAGGTTTGTTGCGCCTGGGCCGGACGTGGCAAAGACTACTCCGGCTTTTCCTGTAACCCGGGCGAATCCCTGCGCCGCATGGATCGCACCTTGTTCATGGCGGACGAGGATATGTGTAAGCTGATCGGCAAAATGATAAAGCGCGTCATACACAGGCATGATCGCACCGCCGGGGTATCCGAAAATAGTATCGGCACCTTCTTTCACCAGGCAACGAAGCAATACTTCGGATCCTGTTATTTTTTGTTTGGGCTGATCGCGATGCTCATCTGCGGCATCAGCCTTTGTCTTAGTCTTCGTCAGTAACGCATCCATCAGCAGCGGTTTTTACTTGTTTCGCATACTTCCATAAAATTCCATTCTTTGCTCTCAGCGCGGGTTGTACCCACGCTGCCTTACGTTTAGCCAGTATACTGTCATCAACTAAAAGATTGATCGTATGTTTCTGGACGTCGATCTCTATCGGATCATTGTCTTCCACCAATCCGATCAAGCCTCCTTCAAACGCTTCCGGTGTGATATGACCGATCACAAATCCGTGAGATCCTCCCGAAAACCTTCCGTCCGTGATAAGGGCTACACTCTTGCCGAGGCCTTTACCCATGATCGCCGAAGTAGGTTTTAACATTTCAGGCATACCGGGCGCACCTTTGGGTCCAACATTCCGGATTACCACCACGTCGCCCGCTTTAACTCTTCCATCCGTGATACCTTCATTCAGTTCAAATTCACTGTTGAACACGCGGGCGGGCCCGCTGAACTTCTCGCCTTCCTTACCGGTGATCTTGGCAACAGATCCCTTCGCAGCGAGATTACCGTAGAGGATCTGCAAATGGCCTGTAGCCTTGATCGGGTTTTCAAGCGGACGGATTACATCCTGCGTAGTGAAATCCAGGGAACGAACATTTTTCAGGTTTTCTTTTACGGTATTTCCCGTCACGGTGATACAGTCTCCGTGCAGGTATCCTTTTTCCAGGAGGTACTTCATCACGGCAGGAACTCCGCCGATCTTGTGAAGCGCTTCCATCAGGTATTTTCCGCTCGGCTTCAGGTCTGCGATGAGTGGTGTTTTGTCGGAGATCCGCTGGAAGTCATCCTGCGAAAGATCCACCCCTACAGACTTGGCCATCGCGATGAGGTGAAGGACGGCGTTGGTCGATCCTCCCAGAACCATCACCACGGTGATGGCATTTTCGAATGCCTTCCGGGTCATGATATCGCGCGGCCGCAGGTCCCGTTCCAGTAATACCCGTATCGCTTTACCCGCTTCGATACATTCGTCCGACTTGTCTTTACTCAGTGCGGGATTTGACGACGAATAAGGTAACGACATGCCTAGTGCTTCGATAGCGGAAGCCATCGTGTTAGCCGTGTACATACCGCCACAGGCGCCGGCACCGGGGCAGGAATTCTGAATGATCCCCTTAAAATCTTCCGGTGTAATGTTACCCGCCATTTTCTGCCCGAGGGCTTCGAATGCGGATATGATGTTCAGTTCCTGACCTTTCCAGTGACCGCCGGCAATCGTACCACCATATACCATGATGGAAGGACGGTTCAACCGGCCCATTGCCATCACCGAGCCGGGCATGTTTTTGTCACACCCCACGACAGCGATGACGCCATCGTAATATTGCGCGCCACAAACGGCTTCGATCGAATCGGCAATGATGTCGCGGCTTATCAGTGAATAGCGCATGCCTTCGGTACCGTTGCTCATGCCGTCGCTTACACCGATCGTGTGAAAGATGAGCCCGACAAGGTCGTTATTCCATACAGCTGTCTTTACTTCTTTAGCCAGGTCGTTGAGGTGCATGTTACAGGTATTACCATCGTACCCTGTGCTGACAATCCCAACCTGCGCTTTTTTCAGATCTTCTTCTGTAAGCCCGATCCCGTATAGCATAGCTTGTGCTGCCGGAAGAGTCGGGTCCTGGGTGACGGTCTTGCTGTATTTATTTAATTCCATTTTTAAAAGTTCTTGAGTAGTTGCAAGCTTTAAGCTTCAAGTTTTAAGTTTCAAGCTTGTAGCTGAGTGTGTGGGTTTGAGTGTGTGAAAAAATAACGGGGAGAAGTGAAGCAAACTTTCGTGTGCTCCATCTCCCCGAGCATCTGGTTGTCAGATGATGACATAGCTGAAGGACTTCTCCAGTACCTGGCATTTGTACGCTTCCTGGATGGTCGTTCCGAGACTGTCGTGCCATTCTTTCCGGAATGGTTTGGCATCGATCGATTCTATGCCTGCGATCTCGGCGGCGGTACCACACAGGAAAGCGCTGTCGGCACTTTCGAGTTCCTCTGCCCTGATGTTTCTTTCCTCCACCGGTATTTCCAGTTCCCTGCAAATGTTGATGACAGTCTGGCGTGTGATACCGGGAAGAATATGACCTAAAGCCGGTGTGGATAACACACCGTTCTTTTCAATAAAAATATTAGCGCCGGGCGCTTCAGCGATAAAGCCGTTCATGTCAAGCATCAGGGCGTCGTCGTAACCTCTGACTTTGGCTTCACTGGTCGCCAGTATGGAGTTGACATAATGTCCTGTGACCTTGGCTTCCATTTTCAGCGAATTCGGGTTCGGGCGCTGATAGGATGAAAGGCACAACTTCAGCATTTTATCGCCGTGATACTTGTCCCATTCCCACGCACACATCATGAGGAAAACATCCTGGGCGCGGGTAAGTGTCATGTTCGCTCCGCAGTATACAAGCGGGCGGATATAGGCGTCGGATAAATTGTTTTTCTTCAGTAACTGGTAGGCAACCTGGATCAGGTCTTCGGTTTCATACTGAAAAGGGATACCAACCAATGTGCAGCTCTTCTTCAGGCGCTCAAAGTGTTCGCGCGCCTTGAAGATCTTCACGCCATTCAGTGACTGGTAAGCACGGATACCCTCGAACGCTCCGAAGCCATAGTGCAGGGTCTGGCTGTAGAGATCGGTGTGAGCATCAACCGCTTTTATGAACTTACCATTCAAGAAAAGGATCGTGTCTTTGGTGTAGTACATATAATTATAACAATTGTTAGTTTGTATTCGCCTATATAAAACAAAACCGCCCCGGGGCTATCGGGGCGGTTCGTGAATTTTTTAGTAGTAAAACTATATCATCGCCCCCTTGGGTTTAAGAAGAATAATGACGACGACAAGAAGCACAGATATTACGGATGAACTCCCGGTGGAGATCATTCTTCGTTCTGCTATGGATATCAAGTTCAACATATAATTCTGTGCGAGTACAATCTTCAAGAATTATCCCCTATGATTCAAGGATTTTCTGCAAAATATTTCAAAAATGCCTTATAACAAATGTTAGGTAGAAGAACGACTGTTAGCTGTGGAGATATTCGGCGATACCGTCCCGGATAGCTGTAAAAGTTTTCGTCAGTGTTTCTTCATCCTCTTCCAGGAGCGTTACCCGGAAGCCCTGCAACTCCGAACAAAAGGAGGAAATGGGCACAACGCATACGCCCTTGGCCCCGAGCAGGTAATAAACGAAGCGTTTATCAGGTTGAATGGGTTGATCGACCCATCCTTCGACCAATGCACGGATTTTCGGATCGGCAATTTTTAACTTCTGGTTTGGCTTTAATGTGCCGTCGCGGAAGATGATCGTATTGTAAAACGCGCCATAGGTCTCGTTGAAGGTCAGCTCCGGAACAGTATGCAGGATGTCGGCGATGATCCGCGCCCGCTTGCCGATGTTCTGGTTTGTCTGCTCCCGGTACTGTTTAAAACGCGAGTCGCCGAAGATCCGCGGAATAGCCATCTGCGGAAGTTTGGTCGAGCATACTTCAATCATTTTAGCATTGTCCAGCGCGTTGCAGAAACGATTAAAATCTTCGTCTTTATCCCGATTGTAATATTCCATCCACCCGCAGCGGGCTCCCGGCCAGGGAAGTTCCTTCGAGATCCCCTTCATGGAGATTCCGGGAACATCTTCGATGATCTCCGCCAGCGAATAAGCACGCGCTCCGTTGTAGGTAATGTTGATGTAGATCTCGTCGGCGATCAGGAAAAGATTAAATTCTTTCGCCATAGCCACAATCCTTTTTAACATCTCCAGCGGATAGACCATACCGGTCGGGTTGTCCGGGTTGATGATAAGGATACCCACTATGTTCGGATTGTATTTTATCTTGTTGTACAGGTCGTCCAGGTCGGGATACCAGTGGTTTGCCGGGTCGAGTTTATACGTCAGGGGTTCATGATTGGCATGCGCCGCTTCCGCGCTGGAATGTGTGGAGTACGCGGGAGACGGACCGATAACCCGCGAGGTATGCGGAAGGAACTGGTACGCTTTTGATATAGCATCTCCCAACCCGTTGAAAAAACAGATATCTTCAGGTGTGATCTTTACACCTCCGTTGGCATTGGTCTGCGCTGCCAGGAACTCACGTGTTTCCAGCATTCCCTTCGAGGGGCAATAGCTGTATACATCGTCCTGTTTTACCAGGTCCGCGATCACATCTTTTATCCATTGGGGAAGTTTGTGATGCTTCTGGATGGGATCGCCGATATTTTCCCAGGAGATGGTGAGCCCGAGTTTTTTCAGTTGCTCGGCCTTCTTTACGATCTCGCGGATCTCGTAACTTAACTCGTTTGCTCCCTCGCTTAATAATTTTTGTCTCATTCCCTTGCGTTCAGAGGGCGATGTTGAGTTTTTTGGATGAAGGATTCAAGGGGAAGGGCAAAAATATTTTTATAACGAGTGTTTGGAAGGGTTGTGGTCTTGTTGACCCGGAGAGTTACAAACGAGGTATGATCGCGTACTGCGTCCATACCTATACATCAATGACTGTGATTATTTATCTTGGCTTCATCCAGGTCGAGCTGCATTTCCTGCTTCCGGATCACTTCGTCGCTGAACGCCTTTTCCCTGCGAAGCCTGAAAAGTTCTTTTCGCTGTTCTTTGTAGATATCCAGTAGTACATGGTTGTAACGCTCGATCTCTTCCTGTACCAGCGTATCACACTCCAGCGACTCGAGACGCTGACTGGTTTCTTCCACATCGCCCTCCAGTACATTCTTCAACTGACCCACCAGTTCGTTTTCGGAAATATCCGATTCGAATTTTTCGCTTAACCTCGCCAGGGCCACCTTTTTAATGCGGAGCTGAATACCCGCCTCCTGTTGTCCTTCGGGCAACTGGACATCGCTCTCCTTCACATGTACCTTCCGGATAACCCACGGTAACGTAAGCCCCTGGAACACCAGCGTGATCAGGATGACAATGAACGTAATGAACAGGATCAGATTCCGGTGCGGAAACGCCGAACCATCGCTCAACAAAAGCGGTATCGATAACGCCGATGCAAGCGACACCACGCCACGCATACCTGCCCACCCGATGATCATCGGCCCTTTCCACGTCGGATTGACCAGATCAGCCCGCACCCGGTTATTAAACCACAACGGCACATAGGCCAGCGGAAACACCCAGATCATCCGCACGACGATAGCCACCGCGCTGATCACCAGTCCGTATGCAATAGCTTCCATGACCGAGTATCCATCGAGTCCCGCCATGACGACCGGCAGCTCCAGTCCGATCAGGATAAAAACAAGTCCGTTCAGGACAAAAGTCGTCGTCGACCAGACACCGTGCGCCTGCATGCGCGTGGCGCCGGTTGTAAGTATCTCATGAGACCTGTAGGAGAGAAACAATCCCCCGCTTACAACGGCCATGACCCCTGAAAAATGAAACTGTTCCGCCGCGAGGTACATGAAGTACGGTGTCATCAGCGTAAGCGACGCATCTATGCTCGACGTTGTAGGGAGAAACCGGTGGATAGCATACATCAAATGCGCGACGGCCAAACCGATCACAACACCCATACCTGCAGCGAGAAAAAAATCCATTACGGCTTCCCGCAGGACGAAGTGGCCGCTGAGGACGGCGGCGAGCGCAAACCGGAACACGATAAGGCTCGATGCGTCGTTCACCAGGCTTTCGCCTTCCAGAATTGACACCAGGCGCTTTGGAACCTTCACATTCCGGAGCACGGACGTGGCAGCAACCGCGTCGGGTGGTGAAATGATCCCTCCCAGCAGAAATCCCATCGCCAGTGTAAAACCGGGTATCATCGCGGAGGAGACAAACGCGACTACCAGAGAGGTTACGAACACGAGTCCGAAGGCCATCATGCCGATCACGCGGCGCCATTTCCAGAAGTCCGCCCAGGATGTAAACCAGGCGGCCTCATACAAAAGAGGCGGCAGGAAGATCAGGAATATCAATTCCGGATCGATGGTGATATGCGGGATTCCCGGAATAAAACTCAAACCCAGTCCAGCGACTACCAGGAAGATCGGATAGGAGATCTTCAGCTTCTGGGCTGCCATGATCAGCATGAACACGCCGAACAGGAGAAAAAGAATGAGGAGTAGCTCGTTTTCCATAGGTAGCTTAAATATAATCAGCCGAAGGAAAAAAGTTAAGAATGGAGAGAGCGCAACTTGTTTGGTTTTTTAGTCCGGCCGGCGGTGTGTGCCGGCCGGTTGAGGGTCATCGCCTTACCAGCGCAGCGACGTTCTCGACGTGAGTCGTATGGGGAAACATATCCACCGGCTGTACGGCCGAGATCGTATACTTTTCGGATAATATTTTCAGATCGCGTGCCTGGGTGGCGGGATTGCAGCTCACGTATACGATACGGTCCGGTTCGGCCCGGAGCAGCATCCTGCTGACATCCTCATGCATTCCGGCGCGTGGAGGATCCGTTATGACCGTGTCTGGACGACCGTGAACCGAAAGGAAATCGTCGTTCAGCAGATCTTTGATATCGCCCGCGTAAAAATCCGCGTTGGTAATACCGTTTATACGGGCGTTGATATGAGCGTCGTCGATGGCGGCTGCCACGTACTCCAGGCCCACAACTTTCTTTGAATGGCCGGCGATATAGTTCGCAATAGTGCCGGTACCGGTATACAGATCGTATACGAGTTCGTGTCCCTTCAGCTCCGCCATCCGCCACGCTACTTTATAAAGCTCCGCGGCCTGGTCGGAATTGGTTTGATAAAAGGATTTCGGGCCAACCCGGAACTGGAGGAATCCGCTTCCATCCGGCCTCGGCATCCGCTCCGTGATATAAGGATTCCCCTTCCATGAGACGATATTGAGGTCGGCGAAGGTATCGTTCTTTTTCCCGTTGATCACGTATTGAAAAGATGTGATCTCCGGGAAGTCGCGCTCCACACGCTGGAGAATCTTTTCGATCCATTCCAGTTTATCAAACGTTACCTGCAGGATCACCATCACCTCGCCGGTGTTAGCCGTGCGGAGTGTGATCGTTCGCAAAAAACCGACCTGCTTACGGAGATCGAAGAAGGGGATATTGTTTCGAATGGCCTCATCCCTGACGGCGAGGCGGATCGCGTTCGAGGGGTCCGGCTGAAGATGGCATTCCTTTACGTCGAAGACCAGGTCGAACTTGCGCGGGATGTGGTAACCCAGGGCTGGTTCCGCATCTCCCCAGGGATTTTCCGGTGTAAGGGCCTTCCGGCTGGCCATCTCCTCGAAGGACAGCCAGCGCTGCGCTGAAAAGGTGTAGTCCAGCTTGTTACGGTAAAATCGCGTTTTTGAAGAAGGTACGATGGGTTGGATCGGAGGGAGGTCCAGACCGCCGATCCGTTCCAGGTTATCGGCTACCTGCTTCTGCTTATACATCAGCTGCGTTTCGTACCGGATATGCTGCCATGAACACCCGCCACAAAGTCCAAAATGCTGGCAAAAAGGCTCGCTCCGGCTGGGAGAAAGCCGTTTGATAGCCGTTACCCGACCTTCCAGGAAGGAACTTTTGATCTTTGTGAGCCGGGCATCGACCACGTCGCCGGGCGCGCCGCCTTCCAAAAAGATCACCAGGCCGTTGATCCGCGAAACGCACTTGCCTTCAGCGGCCATGGTTTCGACTACAATATCTTCGATTATGTCTCCTTTTTTCATGGGGTGGCCAAATTACACAAATCGGGGGTTTTCCCCCTCCGCCTAATTTTCTATCTTGTTCCCTTTGGGGAATGATATGAAGTGGATTATACTGGTTGTCTTATTGGCTTTTGCCGCGCCTGCAATAGGCTCACATATCGTCGGAGGGGAATTCGAGATCGTCCACATTTCCGGCAGTTCCTATCGTGTAAACCTGATCCTCTATTTCGACGTGCTGAACGGAAACCTCGGCGCCCGTGACCCGGGCTTCACGACCTCCATTTTCCGCAAAAGGGATAATGCTTTTATGCAGAGTGTCGTTTTTGATAGCTTCACGGAGACCAACGTGGATTATACCCAGCCGGAGTGCTCCAACGGCGAAATCGTCACCTCCAAGCTAGTCTATACCCGCATCATTACGCTCGCCGACAACCGCTACAACGACCCCCAGGGATACTACATCATCTGGGAACGCTGCTGCCGTAACTATACGATCACGAACATCTACAGCGACGATCCGGGCGTCAGCGGAAGGGCGGCGGGACAAACATTCTACCTGGAATTTCCTCCCGTTGTGAAAGACGGCCAGCCCTTTATCAACTCATCGCCGCGCCTGTTTCCTCCCCTGAGCGATTATGCGTGTCCGCGCAAACCTTACTACGTCGATTTTGCCGGGGTGGATGACGACGGCGATTCATTGGCTTATTCACTCGTGACCCCGCTCAGTACACATACCATCGATGCCTTCCCTCCGTTATTGTCGGCGCCTTACCCCGAGGTAACCTGGCGGGACCCCTTCAGTCTCTCCAACATCCTCGCCGGCGCTCCCGACCTGAGGATCAGTACCGATGGTTTCCTGACGGCAACACCTACGCAACAGGGGCTTTTTGTATTTGCCGTGAAATGTGAAGAATTCCGCGACGGGGAAAAGATCGGCGAAGTACGGCGCGATTTTCAAATGCTCGTAGTGGATGTATGTCCCCGCGCCGAACCTCCGCAGATACTGGGAAAAAAACTGGAAGACCCTTCGTTTGCCTTCGATGAAACCATGAACGTAACTTTCGGAAGCGATGTGACCGATACGGAACGATGTATCGAAGTACAGGTGTCCGACCCCGACGCTTCCAACGCCGATGACAACTTTCAGGAGAAGGTCAAGATCAAAGCCATACCCATCGGATTTAAAACGGATATCCGGGCGATCCTGCCCGACATTACTTCGGCAACTCTCGTCAACGGTAGTGTAAAAACGTTCCAGGTGTGTTTCGATAAATGTCCTTACCTGAACGGACCGTTCACCATCGGAATTATCGCCTACGACGACGCATGCAGCCTCCCGCTGAGCGACACCTTAAAAATTACCGTCAATATCACGCCTCCGCCGAATACCAATGCCTACTTCATCACGCCGGATGTCGAAGAAATCGTGAATGAAGGCGATATCCGGTCGTGGCCGATTTCCGGAAGGGATGATGACGGAGACCAACTGATCGCCGGTGTTATCGTCGACGGATTCCGGATGGAGGACGTAGGGATGAAACTCGTGCAGATCAAAAATGAAAACGGCGAATACGAAGCACGACTGGAGTGGGATACACGCTGCGACGTGTACAACTTTACAGCGAAGACACAATTCGATCTGCAAATACTCCTGGAGGATGTGGATGAATGTAACCTGCCGGTGCCGGCTTTTATGGCCTTCAGGCTTACCGTTAAACTGCCCGGGAATACGGACCCTTTTATCGATTCGGATCTCACCGCGGACCCGGCGGAACGGCGGGTGACAGGATTGAAACGAAAAGTGAATGAGTCACTCACCTTTAATGTTACGGGCAAAGACGCCGACAACGACCTGATCGTACTGGGGGCCTCGGGTATAGGCTTCGACATGGCCGACTATAACATAACTTTTCCGGCGGTGAACGCAAATGGTACCGTCTCCGGATTGTTCCAGTGGAATATCTTCTGCGACAATGTGGACCTCGACGCCAAAGACATTTTCACCTTCGAATTTATCGTAGTGGACAATGCCAACAAGTGCCGTTTTTACAAGGCGGACACACTGGATGTGACCGTCCAGCTCTTTCCGCCGGACAACGATCAGCCGACGTTGCTGATCACCAACCTGGAACAGAGTATACAGATGGTGAACAACAGCCTTACCGTTGAGCTCGGGCAGCAGATCACCCTGGGACTTTCAGGCACCGACCCCGACAATTTACCGGAGGCGGACTGGCTTACTCTGGACCTGATCAAGATAACGGGTCCGGGGGAACCGGAAGGATTTATATTCGCCACTGCCGAGGGGAGGAAGAGTGTACAGACTACCTTCACATGGAAACCGGAATGCTCGCTGCTGGCGCCGGGTGTGACGGAAAACAAGTATACCTTTACGTTCAATGTACTCGATGACCGCTGCTTTAACTCAAAGGGCGACACGGCCACCGTTGAAATTACGGTTAGGGATGCGGACGCGAACGACGATGACTTTCTTCCTCCCAATATCATCACTCCCAACGGCGACAACCTGAACGATTATTTTGCCATGGAAAAGATTGACGAAACGGGTGCGCTGGTGAACATCCTGCCCCGGGACAATTGTCTCGGCCAGTTTGAGGGTATTTCGATTTACAACCGTTGGGGTAAGCTTGTCTTTTCCGGAAGCGACCGTGAATTCCGCTGGTATGCGGAAGGGGAATCGGCGGGAGAGTATTTTTATTTGTTGAAGTACTCGGACAAGGAATACAAGGGCGTCATCTCTGTGGCCTTTTATGAGTCGCAGGCGAGGGGGAGGTAGCTCGCGGGAAATCCGGGTTAAAGCCGATAACCATAATATCGGTGCGGCCGGTGTGAATAATACGGGTTGTCCGGATCAATGGACTAAAAGAGCGACATCCCTGGTCCCGGTTGTCCCTTTTGAATTTCTAACCAGACAATTTATATTAAGATTTAAACTACAGGACTATCATTTAAAGGAGCGTGTAGGCAGCCAGGCGACCGGCTAGCGTCCGACTACCAAGGATGGCTATACGGATACCTTGTCGTAAGCGTTGCCCTACAGCAGACCGGAGGTGTAAGTTGCGGAGATAAATAATATGGCGCGGATCTTAATCAATAATATCATACGGCAACTGAATGAAATTCAGGACGGGTCCCTGTGGTTTGATCAGTGTTTTAAAGATAAAATTGACAACCTCTCTGATGATGAAGCACTCACGCGACCACTACCTGAAGTTCATAGTGTAGCGGAACACGTTTCACATATGCTGGCGTGGAGAAAAGAATGTATTCTCAGATTTAGCGGCTCAAAGACCGAACTGATGAATAGCCCGGACGACTGGAAAGACAATACCGAACTAAGGAAGTTTGGCTGGATAAATTTGAAAGACGCATTATATAGCAGCCGGTTAGCATTAATTAACCTGTTCGCCGGTCAGGACGACGCTTATCTGGAGAACAACTTCCCCGGCACCGGATACAATTTACATTATTTAATTGAGGGGATTCTTCAACATGACTTATACCACCTTGGACAAATAGGAGTAACGTTAAAGCTGTTAAATAACAGCAAGTAAGGACACTGAGGGGGCGGGGTACCGGTCTCTTTGATAGTCATCCCTCGTCTGCTACCGACAATGACCCGTAATCCGGATTGTTAAGCCCAGGTTGTTATGGTAAAGTACACACACCATTAAATCCCCAAGTGAATGGACTATCAGACCTACGAACCACATTCCGATTTAGCGACAATAGTAAAATGTTATTGGACGCTGGAAGTACCGGCGCAAAAGGAAAATCAAAGACAACTCATTTTGCCGGACGGTTGTGTGGATATGTGTTTTATTCTCGGTGACGACATTAAAAGATACACGACTGCCGGTGGCACATTAATACAACCCAGGCAAATGTTGCTCGGACAAATAACGGAGCAATTCTACATTGAGCCGACCGGATATGTAAACACCTTTGCTGTTCGATTTTATCCCTATGGTTTCGCCAATTTCGTTGGCTTGCCACTTAACGAACTGGCGAATAAAGAAACACCGTTGAATAAATTATTTGGTGATGACAAAGCAGGACGGTTAAGCGAGGAAATAACCGAAGCTAAAACCGCTAGCCAGAGGATTAATATCGTCGAAGCCTTTCTTTTTGAAAGGTTAAATGAAAAAGCAACCATTGACAACATCGTAAGATCTACGATTGACACAATGTTTTTGTCAAGAGGGAGTAAATCCGTGAGCGCTATTCTGAAAGATGATCCGACAAAGCGACGGCAACTTGAAAGGAAGTTTATCAAACAAATTGGAATAAGTCCTAAACAGCTTGGTAAGGTAATCCGTCTGCAGGCGGCGTTAAAAATGTTGCTAAACCGGGAAACAGATACGTTAACAGGTATCGCATACGAGAATGGATACTACGACCAGGCCCACTTTACAAAGGACTTCAAAGAGTTTACAGGAGTTACACCAAAGGATTTTTTAGCGGATAATAAAATGGCGCTCTCATCGCTTCTGTACAAAAGCAGCTAAGTGTCGCATTTTTACAATTTGGTTACCCGGTCCCGGTTTATCTTGCACAAAAACAACGGATTGGAAATGATTGCCAGGGACATCTTTATCGTATCGGTATTATCGGGACTTTGTTTTGCTTCCTGTACGAACGCCGGTAAAACAAACGTTGAAACTCAAAACGCGGTGGAAATTAATACATCAAAGGATATGAAAAGTTTTATTTCCATTTTTGAAATTCCCGCTACGGAAATTTCGCGGGCGATCGATTTTTATGAGGCAGTTCTGGATATAAAAATCGAGAGGATCGATATGCCTGAAATGCAAATGGGAATATTTCCGTATGAAGGACAAATGGTTACTGGTGTTATACTTCAGGCAGAGGGATACAAACCTTCAGCTGACGGGGTTACCCTGTATCTGAATGGTGGAGATGATCTTCAGATTGTTCTTGATAAGGTGGAGAAGAACAGTGGAAAAATTCTTGTGCCGAAAACACTTCACGCGGACGAGAGCGGTTATTTCGCGATATTTCTTGATTCCGAGGGGAATAAGATGGGACTTCATTCAATAAAATAGGTGAACTTATAGCGACCGGCGGGGCAGCGCTGTGACCACAACGATGTTTGCAATGTAAATTACGATTCCTTTATATTGCGAAGATTGACGGCAATACGAATGTTGTATTGCGAAAGCTGCAAGCACCATGCAAAGTGATAGCTTACATTTATGGGGCCAGTTAAGCGATTTTGAGTTGGACGATAGTGACTCGCCAATCACATTTACTGACAGACTGGCCAGGGAGAACGGGTGGACACATGAGTTTGCAGTGAGAGCAATTCATGAGTATAAACGATTTCTATTCTTGGTTTATGTTACAAACGAATCTTTGACACCATCTGATCAGGTAGATCAAGTTTGGCATTTACATCTGCTTTATACTCATTCTTATTGGGACGACCTATGTGGTAATCTTCTTAGAAGGAAGATCCACCATGGACCGACAAAGGGTGGAAATAATGAAAAGCAAAAATTCGCGAACGGGTACCTTAGAACAATTGAACTTTATAAAAACACTTTTGATCAGTGTCCTCCAGTTGATATTTGGCCATCAATTGAAATAAGATTTAAAAATGTTAATTTTCAAAGAATTAACATCGACAACAATTGGGTGATCAAAAAGCCATTCAAGTGACCCATCTTTTCAGATTTTCCCCCGCCGAGACCCTGGTTATCAGATGTGGTAAAACGGCTGTATTAAGCGATGTTTTAAAGTATACATTGATGGATTTGTTGCTCAAACAAGTCCTGATAATTGAAGAAATTCAACGGCAACCCAACCCTCGGGATCCTGTAAGGACATACAAGTATATTGCAACCGGGAAAAACTTTACAAAGTATCACTTCAAACCACATGAGCGTGTTTTCATTTCGATTTTTCAAGAAAACATCCAACATAGAATTTTATTTAGAAACCTGGTGAAGATTGCATATCAAAACGCTAAATCAGCGCACGTATATTTTCCTCTTTTAATCGATAACGCAATTCTCAAGGCGGCATTCACCCGGACTGCTATGCAAAAAATTTTCGGAGGATTTAATTACACATCTGATGGGGCAATGATTAAGAAAGAGCTGGAAGACGAAATTACGGAACTTGAAAGCGGTCTTCCTGAAATTATGAGAACTGAAAGAGATCGCGGACTTGAAATACTTCGGAAGATTGGAGGAAATCTATTTCTGTTAAGAGGTATGGACTTTGCTATCTCGAAGGAAATTGACAAGGAATTGTTTGAAGAGATGACTTCACAGAAGTCAGGCAGTAGTTCAGGTTGCTGGACAAGTTTTAACGACTATTCCGACAGTTTTGATAGTTCTTGTACGTCTGACGTGAGTTCAGGTTGTGGCGGTGATGGTGGCTGTTCGGGATGCGGCGGATGTGGCGGCGATTAGGCAAAAGCGAAGGTGTATCCTGGTTTTCAGAATACTAAGTCCGGTGATTAAAGGTGATAATTTGACTGGGGACTATGATGAATTTAATTATTCCGGTGTCTGGATCCTGGCATGACAGTTTGAATTTCCAGGGAGACTATTTATCTTGATACAATTTCACTACCCTCCGGATCCAATCCGATCGATAGCTACCGGAAATAGATAAACTATTCAAAGGCGACTGACTAAAACTTGTTCACCTGGAATGATTTATAAAGCCTATTTACCCAGTCCGTTTCTATGTGATTTCGTAAGAAATTACACGATAATAAATTTCAGGTTTACCGGGAATGAGGTGCCTCCAACCAAACAGCGGTCACCGAAGCCGGAGCAAAAAATTGTTTTTTATATCAAAGGTGTCGTGAATCTCCTGGACACTCAAAACGGCCGAACAACGACACCACCATTAGTGTCGATTTATAATCATCAGCGGGATCGAAGAAGTTTGCAAGTCACTCCTGAGTTTCTTGCATTCATCATTTATCTTCAACCCGGCGTATTGCACCGGTTAATCGGGGTCCCTATGTCTGAATTCCCTCCTGATTATGCCGATGCCGGGTTATTTTTCGGTGCGGAAGTAAAGCTGATCAGCGAACAACTGGCTGCTACTGACAATCCGGCTTTGATGATCTCCATCGTTGAACGGTTCCTGCTTTCAATAGGTAAACGACAACTTGCAAGAAGTCCGATCGATGCAGTCGCTGGTCACATACTTTCCGATCCGACATCATTTTCACTCGATATGTTGGCGGACCAGGCGAATTTGAGCAGCAAGCAGTTTTATAGGAATTTTTTACAAAGAATAGGGATGACGCCAAAATTGTTTAGCCGACTGACCCGGTTTAACCATGCAAACAGATATAAACTCATCCACCCGGATACGACATGGTCTTCTGTTGCGCAGGAGTTCGGCTATACGGACTATCATCATCTCGAGAAGGAGTTTAAGGAATTTTTAGGCGTTACCCCTAATGAGTGGATAACAACCGAACTGAAGGCTCCCGAGCGGCTGCTCAAATTGCGGTAAAACAATGTCCTTTTTCTACCCACGCATTTCGTTTATTTTTTATTTTTTGTATGTGCAAAAAATCGCGTTGATCGTCTGTAGCTAGATTAATGGACAGCCGTTTCATCCTGGTTTTGACTAAACTTAAAATTCAAAATATGAAACACCTAATGATTTTATCAATCATGTTCGTGATTGAATTACCCATTGCATTTGGTCAACGTGATCGGGAAGACGAGATTAGACGTTTAGAGAATCTTGAACGGGAGTCTGTCCTAAGAAGCGACTCCGTTGTGTTATTTGACAAAATTTGGTCCCCTAACATGGTAGTTAATACTCCGGCGAATATCGTCGGGACAGTTGAAGGAACAAAGAATCATTTGCGGTCTGGCGGTCTGGCTTATGCATCTTTCGAAAGAACTATTGAGAAAATAACATTCAATGAAAATGTGGCTATTGTCATGGGGGGTGAGGTATTAAAACCGCAAGGCACTCAGCCGAACGCGGGCAACATGGTTACAAGGCGATTTACCCATGTCTGGTTGTTTAAAAATAATTCGTGGAGTATAATTGCAAGGCAGGCTACAATCATAAAAATTGAGTGATCCAAAATTTGGCAAGCGCAAATCCTGCTGGTCGTCCGTATTAAATCTGACCCGCAAATAGATCTTTGCCGTTTTACTTCCGAATGCCTAAACACATGTAAATCCGGTGAACGCCAGGAAACATTTGCGGTTGTGCGCTCCATCGCGACAGCAATGAGAGTATGAAGGCCAAGTCGTTTTTCCGCCAGGAAAAACGGAAGGCTGGAAACAAGGATCTGGCAATAGCCAGTTATAAAAAGTCGTTGGAACTAAATCCGTACAATGAAAACGCGGCACACGTGATAAAGGAAATTGAAAACTAATCTGGCCCAGATTCTGTGTGGGACGTCGCAATTTCCTTTCCGTAGATCCCGGAATTACTCGTATATTTGAGAACCCCTTTTGGTGTCTGTTTATAATAATTCAGTCTGCCCTTTCAGGGTGGCACATTCGGCAGTAAAAGTAAATAAGTGTATGAAACAAGCTGGATACTCCGGAACACCGTTAGCCAAAAAACTTGGAATAAAGCCGGGACTAAAAATAAGGTTGGCTAACCCACCGGACCATTACTTTGAACTTTTCAGTGACTGGCCACTGGAACTGAAAGAGCTGAACGACAAAAAATTAAAAAAGGATCTTATCCATTATTTCACTAAAAGTGCCGCTCAGTTAAAGAAGGAAATAAAACAGTTGCGGCAAGAGATCGAAGAGAACGGAATGATTTGGGTTTCCTGGCCCAAGAAGGCATCTAAGGTGGAAACAGATTTGAATGAGGATATCATCAGGGATCTGGCGCTTAACAATGGGCTGGTGGATGTAAAAGTCTGCGCTGTCGATGAGATATGGTCGGGATTGAAACTTGTGATACCCCTGAAGGATAGGAAGAAAAATGGGTGATACAACGGTGTTTCTCAAGAAGTTGTAAGATGGACTGAACCGGTGTTTGTAGCCTGCCGAGAATGTATATTTACATGGCCTTAAAAGATAATTTGTCCTGGCTCTATGCTCTGTTAGCCGGAATGGACTCGACGTGGTGAACGTAGCCGCAGTTCAGAAACGAATTTAGTCAGGTATGGGTCGGATCTGGCCAAACCTGAAAGTTCCATATTGAAGACTTCGCGTCGGTATCTTATTTTCGGTCCAGTTTATTTTTCGCCATGAAACTCATAAGCATCATCTGTTGCTTGTTTTTATTTATTGCATGTGCTCCGGAAACAGAGCAAAACAGCTTTGGTCATACTGCGGCCGTGAATGCCGTTGCGGAATTTTGCAGGGCGCGCGAGGAACTCAGCGCGGAGAAAATGGAGAAATATATTGCGGATGATTTTTATACTCTCAATGAAGACGGATCGGTGCGTTTGTATGACAGAGAGATAGGAAAAACCATGTGTGAATGGGAGAAGGTAATGAACAGCCGATGGACATATGAAATACTGGGGGTTAATGATTCCATCGTTACCGTTTTGCTTAGGGAGAAGAACGACTATTTTACACTGCTGGGTCTGGGCGGGGGTGTTCAGGTATCGGAGTACACGGTCGGTAGCAATGGAAAGTTGAAGTATTGGAAGTCGAAGTTATTTATAACGGAGAACAGCACGCAAGGTGAAGCGCTGTCGAAATTCAGGAACTGGCTGTTATCCCGGCCTGCATTGAATGAACCAACGTTGATCAGATCCGATGGTTCGATCATCTTCAATGGCGAAGCGGCGCCAAGAATGTTGTATTGGATGAAAGAATACAGAAAGGCCTCAGATGCAAATCCGTAAGTAATACCTGGCGCATTTTACGGGCGCATCATAAATCCTCCGGGGAAAGAGCCATTGGGTACCTGGGACAATCAGGTTTTCTTCAATATTGGATTCAAACATAGTAAACCGACAAATGGCCCTTATTTTAAGGCATTTGTCCCTACGTCTACAAACTGCCATCCTTTTTCTCAAATTTTTTGAGGTAAAAGAAACTTACCTTTGGTTTGTGAATTATTCACGGGGTGATTATGAAAGTTAAGACGTTCACAGTAGGCGCACATGCGATAGTTTGGGTGTTGTTGCTGGTCATTCCGTACGTTTCAACCGATCAGGTTTTCAGATCGATGGATCCCTCTTCTGACGTAAAGTACCTTCTGCTCTGTCTGCTCTTAAGCGCCGTGTTGCTAACGGTCTTTTACTTTAACCTTTTTATTCTGATACCCAAATACCTGGTCGAGAAGAAGTACTGGCTTTACTTTTTGTATCTGTTGTCGGCAATCGTAACCGTCTTTTTACTTATCGGTTTCATTTTTTTCTTTTCCGATTTCAACCCGCAAACCCTGGCAAAAACGAATCCGACTGTCGAAAAAGTTATTCCGGTGATTATTGTCAACGCTATTTTGTTGTGGCTTTTGTCCATCGTGTCATCGATTCTGTGGACGTTTTATAACCGGTTAAAACAAACAGAAAGCGAAAAGCTGTCGGCGCAAATAGCTTCCCTGAAATCACAGATAAACCCTCACTTCCTTTTTAATACGTTGAACAGCATTTACGCAACGGTCATCGACACATCGCCAAAAACGGCCGACATGGTCGACAAACTCTCCGAGATGATGCGATATACAATGAAAGACACGCAACAGGATTTTGTATGGATTGAAGACGAAGTGAACTACGTCAATAATTTTATCGAACTTCAAAAACTCCGACTCGACCGGAGTGTAAAAGTGGAGTTTATCAGCCTGGAGAACATTCCTGCCTTGAAGATAGCGCCTATGCTGCTGATTCCATTTATTGAAAACGCGTTTAAGCACGGTGTTAACTCTGAGCAAAAGAGCCGGATTAGAATTGAGATGATGATGAATAATACGGAGTTTCAGCTGAGGGTAGCAAATAACAAAGTGGAGGTTCAGCATGATACTTCGGAGAACGGCGGATTGGGAATTGAAAACACAAAGCACCGGTTGAATCTGATCTATCCTTCAAAACATTTGCTTGTCGTTGATAGTACGGATAAGTTATTTTCGGTGTCTTTACATATAAATTTACAATGATGAATGCCATAGCCATAGACGACGAGCCGTTAGCGATTTCCGTGATCCAATCTCTATGCGATAAATGTGACAACATCACCCTGCATAAGACGTTTACCCAGCCAAATGAAGCTTTAAAATATTTAAGAAAATTTCCCCTAGACCTTGTTTTTTGCGACATCCACATGCCCGCAATGACCGGAATTAGTCTGGTGCGGTCGCTGCAACAAAACACAATGGTAATTTTCACGACTGCGTTCAGCGAATACGCTGCCGTTAGTTACGAGCTAAGTGCTATCGATTATTTGCTTAAGCCTATCAGTCAGAAGCGCTTCGCACAAGCCGTCGCTAAAGCGCAGGAATATTTCGAATATATTAACAAAAAGGATAATAGATCAGACAAAAGCATATTTGTACGGGCTGATTTCAGTCTGGTGAAAATACCTTTGGCTGATATATTATACATTGAAGGGTTAGCCGATTATCTTAAGATTCATATCAAGGACCGCAAAACTATTGTAGCCCGGATGCCGATGAAGGACATGATGGAGAAACTACCCCTGGAAGACTTTATTCGTGTGCACCGTAGTTTTATTCTGCCATTAAGTAAAATTGAAGCGGTCAGGGGTACGACCATTTTTATCGGTGACAAAGAATTTCCGATAGGAAAAACTTATACTGATGAATTTTTCGGTCGTTATTCTCATTAAATGGTTCTATTCATTTTGAGATAATCACCGGACCTTCGGTCCATCACTTCCATTCATCGCTTAACTCCCTCTCTTCTTCTCAAAAGTTTTTACAACACGGTTGTAGCCATCACATTTGTATCCTCAGCTGATAGACAGTCGATAGACTAATTCAAGTCCGCTTCCGAAAGATCATTCTAAAATCATAAATATGTATAAGATAGTTGCAATCATTAACCTCTTTGTGTTGCTGGGCGTAACCCAGTTGCTGGCGCAGCAGAAATTTACGGTCAGTGGAACGATTAAAGACAAAAAGAACGGCGAAACCATGATTGGCGTTACTGTTTTTCCCCTTGAACTTTCCGGAACCGGAACCTCGTGCAATGAATACGGTTTTTATTCGCTCACCCTGCCCGAAGGGAAATATCACATCGTTTATTCTTTCATCGGATACAAACCGGATACGGCGTTTATTAACCTTCGGGAGAACGTAAAGTCCGACCGGTTAATGTCGGATGAAGCATACCAGATGGACGAAGTTGTGGTGACCGCAGACCGCAAGGACGACAACATAATGAAAACGGAAATTGGTGTTTCCAGGATCGATGTTAGGGAAACGGCGAAGCTTCCTGTCATTTTCGGGGAAAGGGATTTACTAAAGACCATTCAGCTATTGCCGGGGGTGAAATCAGGGGGTGAGGGCAACAGCGGATTTTTTGTTCGAGGTGGTTCCGCCGATCAGAACCTGATCTTGTTAGATGAGGCACCCGTTTACAACGCGTCTCACATGTTGGGTTTCTTTTCCACTTTTAACAGCGATGCATTAAAGGATGTAAACATTATCAAAGGAAACAGCCCCGCGCAATACGGCGGGAGATTATCCTCGGTCCTGGATGTAAAGATGAAGGAGGGGAACAGTCAAAAGTACGCTGTTTCAGGTGGTCTGGGATTAATAAGCAGCCGTCTGAGTGTGGAGGGTCCAATCGTAAAAGATAAAGGTTCATTTATTGTTACCGGCCGGCGAACGTATGCCGATGCTTTCCTGAAGCTTACCGAAGAATTTAAGGACAATAAGCTCTATTTCTATGACTTCAACGCAAAGGCCAATTACAAAATTGGCGATAAAAATAAACTTTTTCTTTCTGGCTATTTCGGCAGAGATAAATTAGGGCTCGGGGCCTTTGGGATAGATTGGGGAAATCAGACGGGAACGCTGCGGTGGAACAGCCTGATCAGCCCAAAGCTCTTTTCAAATGCATCCGTCATCTACAGCAACTACAGTTACAAAGGTAGTATTACGAGCGGTGAAAGCACATTAAGCATCGGGTCGGAAATAAAGGATTATACCCTCAAGGAAGAATTTCAATACTTTCCCGATTCGAGGAACTCCATTCGGTTCGGCTTCATCAGTATTTACCACAGTCTCACGCCAAAAATATTTAAAGGCACCGGATACAACGAGCCGGCGAAAAATGTTCGGTACAGTTGGGACAACGCAATATTTGTAAACAATACGATGGAGTTAACTAAGAACTTAACTCTTGATTATGGTTTGCGGTTCAGTATTTATTCAATCCTGGGCGGTGATACCTACAATGTATACGATAAGGGAGTGTTGGTCGATAGCGTCGTGCTTGCATCCGGTCACGTCGGTAAAACATACTACAATCTTGAGCCTCGCGTGCAATTCAATGTCCTTCTTAGTGAGACAAGCAGTATCAAAGGTGGATATGCCCGGAATACGCAGCACATGCACCTGTTGAGTAACAGCACAAGCAGCACCCCCACCGATCAGTGGATCGGGAATTCGTATAACATCAAACCTGAGATTTCGGACCAGGTCAGTTTAGGGTATTTCCGAAACTTCAGGGATAATGCTTACCAGACCAGCGTTGAAGTATACTACAAAGATCTGCAAAATCAGATCGACTATAAAAACGGAGCCGATGTCAGCTCGGCACCTGACATTGAAAGCGAATTGCTTTTCGGAAGGGGAAGGGCTTATGGTGCTGAATTATTGGTTAAGAAAACGCAGGGAAGGCTTACGGGATGGGTTGGTTACACGATTTCCAAGACCGAAAGAAAAATCAACGGTATCAATGAGGGAAATTGGTATAACGCATGGCAAGACCTGACGCACGACTTATCAATTGTGACGCTATATGAACTTACACAGCGATGGTCCCTTTCAGCGCTTTTTGTTTACAGGACAGGCAATGCGGTAACGTTCCCCAGCGGCAAGTATGATATCGGAGGGAACACGATTTTTTACTACCCGGAACGAAACGGTTATCGTATGCCATCCTATCACCGGCTCGATTTTGGCGCTACTTACACGAAGCCACACAAGAATAAAAGATTTGAATCCTCCTGGAATATTAGTTTGTATAATGCGTACGGAAGGGAAAACGCCTATGCCATCACGTTCGCCGATAGCAAGAGCGACCCCACGCGAACGGTAGCCACACAAACATCATTGTTCCGCTGGGTTCCTTCTGTTACATACAATTTCAAATTCTGATTATTAAAAATATCAACCATGCATAAATATATCGTCATTACTTTTGCGATTTCCTTGTTGGCCTCATGCGAAAAGGAAATCGAAGTTGACCTGAATACTTCCAGTCCGCAACTTGTTATTGAAGGGAATATTTCCGACGAACCCGGGCCGTACAGCGTTAAGCTATCGGAAACAGTTAACTTCACCGATTCAAACGATTATCCACCTGTTTCAGGTGCAACTGTCATAATTAGTGACAACGCAGGCGTAATTGACACATTGAGTGAAACAGGTTCGGGACTGTATCAAACGCACAGGATCATCGGTACGCCGGGAAACATATACACGCTGAAGGTTATGTCCGAAGGCAAGGAATATCATGCGGTTTCTGCCATGCCGTCCAAAATAAGCCTGGACTCCATCCGGTTTAATTTGTTTGCCGAGCCTGGTGAAAGCGAAAAAAGCTTCGCGATTGTCCCACTTTACCGTGACCCTGCTGAGGTTGGTAACAGCTATCGTTTTTTGTTTTCTGTAAACGGAAAAATGGATAAACTGTATCAGGTGAGCAACGATAATATTGGTAACGGAAGCGTTAACAGTCAGCCGTTTTCCACGGATAGTGAATACGTAAAGATAGCAAAGGGAGACACCGTCGAGGTAACCATGCGTTGCATTGATGTAAATACGTACAACTATTATTATACACTATCACAAATTGGAGATGGCGGGATCATAGGTGGTGCCACACCATCGAACCCACCCAGCAATATCACGGGTAATGTAGCCTTGGGGATTTTTTCAGCATACACCACAGAAACAAAAAAGGCAATTGTGCAATAAAGAAACTGGAGTTTCGGATGTACCAGACTCCCTTAAAAACGGATGCAATTTGGTGTTTTATTTGTGTAGTTATCCTGTGGTGTTTTATCGGGTTGGTGTCTGGTTAGGGTTTATCAAAACTCTCCCTGGCCTTCGACGCCCATTCCCTTTTGACACCTTCAAGGTCCCGCAGGAATTTATCATTTTGAAAAAGCATGTTCACGAACTGGCGTGCAAATATCCTTGAGGCCTCCGAGTCACTTGGATAGTGTACTCCGATAATTTCGCGGGAGTGCGCCATATCGTAGGCGTCCTTAACAAAGACGTCTGTAAATTCCGGAGCCAGCTCCTGATAAATATAAGCGTTTATGTAAGAATTTGCGGCATGCCCGCTTGGATAAGCCGCCCAATCCGTTTCCTGAACATTCTTCAGTGATGCATCTATTACATAAGGACGGATACGGGCATATTTGAATTTTAGCGACCAGATAAAGAAACTGGCATCGCGCCACACGTTAGCCATAAAATCAGCGGTGACAGGAAGTGTTTCCGGATTAAACCATGTGCCGATCGACCGGCCGATAAAAAAGAGATTGTTTCGGTAGCGCGCATAGGTCGAGTCTCCCGGCTTAACCCGGGGGTTGTAATATACATCAGCCATATAAAGACTGGACCGTACGTCTTCTTTACTCCTGTATTTTTGAAGAGCGAGAAGGTAATTGATCTCTGCCCTTGTCTGATCCGAACTGTTGGCTGGAGCCATCCGGTATTTTGAAGTCATCGACGTGGGTATTTTGAAGATAGACCGGCGTAGGACTTAGCCTTTGGTCAATAGTTTCCTGGTTTGTCGGAAATTTGCGGGAGTCAATTGGCTCACCGGACGATTTTGGCGTCGGATTAAACGCCGCAAGTTGTTTGTAATGACCACGCGCCGGTGTAAGCGCCCGTGGTTTGATTTTTTGAGCAATAGTAATGAGTGACCATAAAAGGAACACCGCAATAAGTAATGACACTGTTTTTTTCATATCTGAAGGTTTTCACATGTAAGACGGAAGGATGAATAAAAAGACGCAGACAATATTTATGCGTCTTTATCCGGAACGCATCGTCTTTGTATTGAGCGATTGAACGATCGCCGTGTATGTATTTTAAACTTAAAAAGTAAAGTTATGGAAAATCAATTCGATCCGGGCTGTTGCGATGGCGATAGCGGATGTTGCGGTGGAGCGGCGGGATGCTGCTAGCAGCGTATGGAAGGCAGGTAATGCTGCCTTCCATTATTCACTCTAAAACGGAATCATTGCTGCAGTTACACGGTAATCGGTTTTCGCAGACCATTACATTACCATAAGAATCCATTTTGATCCGGTAGCTCTCATCCATCTTTTCTTTTAACATCTGGCGCGCCCGCTGAACCCGGGACTTTGCCCCTGAATATGAGATGTTGAGTTTTAAAGCGAGATCTGTTTGCGAAAGATTCTTCAGCTCAGTGAGTTCCAGCGCTTCGCGGTACTTTTCAGGTAGCGTTAACAGCATTTCGTGCAGACACCCTGAAACACAATCATTAAGTGTCTGATGATCACTATCCCAATCAAGGTCCTGGGATGAAAGACTTTTCGACTTGCTTCTGTAGTAATCCGTTATGGTGTTCCTTGTGATTTGATAAATCCATCCTGAAACCTTTTCGTTGTCCTTCAATTGTCCCAGTTTGGCATGAACTTTTAAAAACACATCTTGCACGATGTCTTCAGCAAGGGCTTTGTCTTTTACTTTCCGGTAGACAAAAGTCTTTAACTCATGCTGAGTCTTTATATAAAAAGCGGTTTCAGATGCTTTCAAAATTTTTTACGTTACTCGTTGTTGACAGATATTGAATTGATATGTTCCGCGCAATTATTTTGCAGGTCCGGTCCCCATAGCCACCAGTCGTGATCATTCCGGATAATTGCACCGGGCGAATAACGGCAGCGATTTCCATCATGGTCACACGGCTTTTGCATATAGTCTTTTCTTAAACCAGAATGCGAGATTTACGAGCAGGATCAAAGCGGGTACTTCGATAAGCGGGCCGATCACACCTGCAAAAGCCTGGCCTGAATTGATTCCAAACACGCCAACGGCAACAGCTATCGCCAATTCGAAATTATTTCCGGTGGCCGTGAACGAAACAGAGGTGTTCTCCTCGTAGTTGGCACCTAGCCGTTTCGACAGGATGAAACTTAACACAAAAATGAGTATAAAGTAGATGACCAAAGGTATGGCTATCCTGATCACATCAAAGGGAATATCGACGATCATTTTGCCTTTGAAGCTGAACATGATAACTATAGTAAAGAGTAACGCGATAAGTGTAAGGGGACTGATCCTGCGAACGACGTTTTGCACATACCAGTCTTCACCTTTCGTTTTTTTAAAAAAGTATCTGGTCAGGAACCCGGCGACGAAGGGAACACCAAGATACAGGAAGACACTCTTTGCGACGTCGCTCATGCTTACGTCGACGACTGATCCGGCGATACCGAAATACGGGGGCAATACTGTAATGAACAACCAGGCGAACAGGCTATAGAAGAGAACCTGAAAGATACTGTTGAGTGCAACGAGGCCTGCTGCATATTCCTTGTCACCCTTCGCGAGGTCGTTCCATACCAGTACCATGGCGATGCAGCGGGCAATACCGATAAGGATCAGACCCGCCATGTACTCCGGTTTGTCACGAAGGAAGATGATCGCCAGCAAGAACATTAAAACCGGGCCGACAACCCAGTTAAGAAGCAGTGAAAGGCTAATGACTTTTACATTCCTGAATACTTTGTCGAGATGTTCGTACCGGACTTTCGCCAACGGTGGATACATCATGATGATGAGGCCGGCAGCGATAAGCACATTGGTTGTACCCACCTGGAAGTGGTTCATCAAACTTTCCGTCGGAAGGAAATTACCGAGGGCTACACCCACAATCATAGCAAGGAAGATCCAAAGGGTGAGATAGCGGTCTAAAAAACCGAGTTGTTTTTGATTTTTCATAAGATCGTTTCTCTTCAGGATTTTACTTGCGAGAAGGCATAAAGTATTTCGCGTCCGATTTGACGAACTCTTTCGCTGTATTTGGCAGCTTCCGAAGGAGTACCATCGAATTCTTTCGGGTCGTCGTAAGTAAGGGCAATACGTCCCGAGGCGCCCAGCACAAGGGGGCAGTTTTCATCGGCATGAGAGCAGGTCATGATAGCCGCGAAGTCTTTGTTATGATTGAACGGATCATCATATTTTTTTGAAAAGGCGATGGTTGGAGCTGCTTCCGCTGCAAAGCGGACTTCATATACCGGATTGTCTCCGTCGGTTGTTTTGGAAATCTGGAAACCGGCTTCCTGCATCGCCTTTACCGCTCTGGGATTGAAGGCAGTGGCTTCCGTTCCGCCGGAGTAGCAAGAGACGTTTTTGACGCCGTAGTAGAAGGCAGCTGCCTGCGCCCACAATTGCGAGAGGTGGCTCCTCCTTGAGTTATGGGTACAAATGAAATTCAGGTATGCAGGTTTACCTGAGTTTATCTTATCCTGAACAAAATTGGTTAACTCATGGAGCGTTTTTTTTCGCTCAGGTGGTATCTGTTGGAATTCCGCTGTCAGCTGGTCGATTGTGGTTTGTAGTGTTGTAAGCATATGTATTATCGTAATATTACGTTAGCTATGGACAAAAAAAATTAACAACAGTCGTTCTTCTTCACGTACCGGGTGAACAGATTGAGAAAGATGTCCTTAGCCTCATCCCAGACCTGCTCGTCAATGCAGTAGTTTACTTTTGGTCCTTCCACCTCACCTTTTATAATTCCTGTCCTTTTCAGTTCCTTCAGGTGCTGGGTGATGGTGGACTGCGATAGCGGGAGTACATCCACGAGGTCATTGCAGATGCAGGTATTATTGGCAAGTAAGTGCTCAATAATGGCGACCCGGGCCGGGTGGTCGAACGCTTTGGCAAGATTGGCGATCTTGTTCTGACGTTTTTTGAATAGCTCCGACTTCGTTGTTCCCATTGTTCCGTTCTAACGCAATATTACGATATAATGTTTTATGGCGCAAACACAAGCAGGTTCAATCCGGATTTTCCCCCGCAAGAGAATGGCTCTATATTATAGAGTGCGCCTGTTTTGAAATACTTCTATAATGTATGACTTGCCGGTAGACTCCTATCTCGCCAGATAGCCGCCATCAATCGGGTAGTAACTTCCTGTTGCGAATGACGACTTATCACTGCCCAGCCAATATATAAGTTCTGCGACTTCTTCACTCTTGCCCAGCCGGCCGATGGGATGAAGGGCGACGAGTTGTTTCTTCATTTCCGTATCCAGTGCATTCAATAAAGGAGTGTCAATAAACCCGGGTCCTACGGCATTTATACGAATACCCCGGGCGGAGTATTCAATTGCCGCCGCTTGTGTGAGACCAACTATTCCATGTTTTGCCGCGGTGTACCCTGCTGAGCCCGCAAAGCCGACTGAACCCAATATCGACGAAATATTTACGATGCTACCGCTGCCGTTTTTCAACATGGCTTGTATCTGGTATTTCATACCGTAGAACAGACTGTTGAGGTTAATGCCAATTACCTTTTGCCACCCTTCAATACTCATGTCGGCAACCGGATTTAATTCACCGCCGATACCCGCATTGTTAATGGCGATATCGAGCTTGCCATATGTATTAACGGCAAAATTGACCAGAGCTTCCATTTCCTCCGGACTGGAAACATCCACTTTGAGAAATGACGCTTTTCCACCTGTGGATTTTATACTTTCAGTGGTGGCTTTTCCGGCCTCCTCCTGTATGTCCGAGATTACAACATTGGCACCATACCTGGCAAATAACTCTGCGGTTGCTTTGCCAATGCCTGAGGCGGCTCCGGTAATAATCACTGTCTTATCTTTCATCTTTTTATATTTTAGGAATCTGTGAGTAATGAATGCAATGTGTAATAAAACCGTTGGTGTATTGATGACTCACATCATTTTTGATAGTGATTAATATCACCTGAACCATAATAATGCGTTACTATCACATGGCTTTGAGTCAACCGACGATATTTTACAATAGCGCCGGCGTTATGCGCGATTTTAATGTGATAATAGGTGTCAGGGTTTATGGCAGGATCACGGATAGTAGGGATTGACCTTTGGAGATTGGCGATGTACCCATTCTACATCCTCGAAGAAGAGAAGGGGGTAAGCCTGACCTGTTGAGCCCAGTCCGTCAGGATAGTTCGGGAGAGCAGAGAAAAATTCAATGGTTGAGAAAACCTAGCGACTTGGCCACTTATACATCTTCCAAATTAAAAGGCAATTTCCGTAGACGTTTACCCGTAAGATCGAAGATTGCATTACATAACGCGGGAGCGAGTGGCGGCAATCCGGGTTCGCCCACTCCGCCGGCCGCTTCATCATTCTCCATAATATGAACTTCGATCTCGGGGATATCGTTGATGCGTGGCATTTTATAAGTGTCGAAATTTTTTTCGACAGCCTTCCCATCCTTGAAATGTGTTTCATGCTTAACCGCAGCGCCAATAGCCATCACGATACTTCCTTCCATCTGGGCGTGAATAATGCCCGGATTTACATACCACCCACAATCGATAATAGCGATTACCTTATCGATCTTGACTTTTTTGTCGCGTTGACGTGAAACTTTGACGATGTGGCCTGCTATACCTCCGAAGCATTCCGTAATAGCGACACCCCATCCCTTATTTTTACGTCGTGATTTCCAGCCGCTGACGGTTTCGAGTTTATCGATTAACGCCTGATATCTCGCGGCGGGTAAGTGACTCCTCCGGAATTCGAGCGGGTCCTTTTTTGCTTCGTGAGCCAACTCATCGATAAAGCTTTCACATGCGAAGGCACCTGTTGATGCATAAACAGCACGCCACCACATTACAGGAATAGGCGCGCGGGTCCCGGCGCCGGCAAAACTATAATGAGGGATAGCATCAAGATAGGGACTTGACAATCCCTCCATAGTACCCGAATTATAAGTAGGTGGTTCGGGATTCGGATATGGTTCGGCACTCCATTCCTGTCCGATCCACTGCGCGGCAGTGATCGACTGAAATGCGATGATTTTGCCATCCTTATCCAAGCCACCTTTGCATGAGTAACAGGCACCCGTTCTGAAGGGACCGGCCGTCATATCATCTTCCCTTGTCCACACTACCTGGACGGGCGCTTTGATTTCTTTAGAGATCAGCGCCGCTTCATGAGGATAGTCAGGGAAAGCCTTACGGCCAAACCCGCCTCCAAGGAACGTCATGTTGACCGTGACATTTTCCGGTGGAACTCCCATGCGTTGGCTCAGGTCAGCTTGTATCCAGTTCGCTTCCTGAATTGGCCCCCATACCTCAATGCTATTGTCCTGCACGTGCGCGATACAATTGAGCGGTTCCATACAGCTATGGGATTGATAGGGAGTTTCATAGGTCGCTTCTATTTTTTTTGAAGCCTCTTGAAAAGCCGCTTCAAACTTCTGCGACGAGCCTGGCTTTTTAAGGTTCTCACGCATCTGCACGTAGAGTTGTTCTGTTTCAAGATGTTCAAATCCTTCGTCATCCCATTCTACACGCAGCACTTTGCGTCCTTGTATCGCGGACCACAGCGTATCGGCGACTACGGCCACACCTTCATACAGGGTTGCAAACACAGCACGTTGGACCTTGAATACATGCTTCACTCCCGGGACGTTCCGGGTTTCCCGGTCGTCAATATTTTTTACCTTTCCCCTAAACCGGGGACTTCGTTCCACCACGGCATAGAGCATGCCCGGTAATTTTTTATCCATTCCGAAAACAGCCGTACCGTTGGTTTTGAGCGGTGTGTCCCTTCGGGGCATCGTCTTACCAATGATCTTATACTCTTTTCTGTTTTTTAGTTTTACATCCTGCGGCGGTGTAAGCCTGGAAGCTTCAGCCACGAGCGTACCATAGCTGAGTTTGTTGCCGGACGGGTGATGGATCACCTCGCCATTCTCCGCGTAACATTCCGACGTGACAACATTCCATTGGTTAGCGGCCGCTTCGATCAGCATTTCGCGGGCGGAAGCGCCGATCTGTAACAGTTGTCTGTACCATCCCCGTACGGAGAAACTTCCCTCGCTCGGCTGCGGCCCGAATTTTTTTGGATTCGCCGCAGCGGACTGAACATTCACCTGATCCAGGTTCACTTCCAGTTCCTCAGCGATCATTTGTGGGATTGCCTGAAAAGTACCTTGCCCCATCTCCGAACGGTGATTCATAATGGTAACCTTACCAGAGGTATCGATTGAGATCCATGACATCAATTCTATTCCCTTATCATCGGACATTCTAGCATGGATGATTTCCGCAGCCGTTTTGCCGGACGCAGGAAAATAAACCCCGAGTGTTAAGGCAACTCCGGAAATACCCGACATCCGGATAAAATTCCTGCGCGAAATAGCCTGGTTGGTTTTGTCCATTTTTGAAGTGTTGATGTTTTGCCCGAAAGTACCCGGAACTTCTTCGGAGGCGTTCGGGTGTTGAAGTCTGCGGCTGATAATTTTAATGCATATTGTCAAGTTATACGGGCAGCTGTTTTGATGGCTCTGCGAATACGCAGGTACGTGCCGCAGCGACATATATGCCCCTGCATTGCCGTGTCGATATCCTTGTCGTTTGGATTTGGATTTTTATTCAGCAGTGCCGCGGCGGCCATTATCTGTCCACTCTGGCAGTATCCGCATTGAGGAACTTGTTCTGCGATCCACGCTTTTTGAATGGGATGCGAGTTATCGGGGGATAGTCCTTCGATGGTCGTAATGGATTTACCGACAGCAGCTGATACAGGCAGCGAGCATGAGCGCACCGGGTTACCGTTAAGATGTACGGTACACGCGCCGCACTGAGCGATGCCGCATCCGTATTTTGTTCCGGTAAGTCCCACCAGATCACGAATGGCCCAGAGCAGCGGCAACTTAGCGTCGGCTTCAATCACATGATTTTTTCCGTTAATCGATAAATCGTAGACAGGCATAGAGCTTGTTTTTTTTAAGTGTTGATGTGACGGCGTCCGAAGTGTTGATGTGACGGCAGCAGCACTTCATTAGAAGACAGCAAGTCGAAGTAGGGGATATTCGAATAATTGTGGAAATCAGGTTGACAACAGGCAGGAAATAATTGATGAAACGAGGCAGGTGTTGGGGTGGATTGGCGACGCTCACCAGCAGACTTGATCCGCAATCAAAAGCGTGTTACAATGCACCTTTGGTGATAACACTCGCTTAGCGGCCGCTTATTGAAGGATACGTGCATTTCGGTGCACTTTCCAGCGTATATATGGAAATTCGCGAATTGTATTTAGCGTGTTTGCCTAGAAATCTTGGCCATTTCATGAAAGGTCCGCACAATTTGGCAGAAATAGCGGCTACTCACTCTTTAAACTCCTTGCCGGATTCGCGTTGGCTGCTTTCAGTGTTTGATAGCTAATACTCGCAAAGGCTACCAATACCACTGTGATTCCTGCCACCGCGAATAGCCACCAGGAAATGTTGATCCGGTAAGCAAAGCCTTCCAGCCATTTATTCATCGAATACCATGAAACAGGAACGGCTATGACTCCCGCGACCCCAATGAGTACAAGAAAATCTTTGGATAGTAATGCGAGAATTTCAGGTACCGATGATCCAAGCACTTTACGTATTCCGATTTCTTTTGTGCGTTGCGCGGTGCTGAACGCCGATAATCCAACGAGACCCAGGCACGATAACACAATTGCCAGGGCAGCAAAGGTCAGAAATAACTTTCCGAACCTTGCCTCCGGAACATATTGAGCGTCGTAAGCATCGTCCGCGAAAAAGTAGGTCATTGGAATTCCGCCGGCTACCTGATTCCATTTTTTTTCAATGTTAGCGATGATCGGCGCCGGATTTTCACCTGTGACAGTTAATGAAAGAAAGGTTTCCATATCGCCCATCTGAAATGTCAACGGCTGAACTTCTTCACGAAAAGACTCAAAATGAAAATCACTAACAACCCCAATGATGGAACCTGTTCTTCCCCACTGACTGAACTTCTTTCCTATTACATCCTCGATACGATGATACCCCAGCGATTTAACAGCCGCTTCATTTACAATCATTGCTTCAGTGGAGTCAGACGCGATCTCATTTGAAAATGGGCGGCCGGCGATGATCTCTATACCATACTGACGAAGGAAATCAGGATCCACGAAGTAGGCGTCAAGGCGGGAGACTTGCCCGACTTTGTCCGCATTTTCGATTTCCGTGTCGAGTTTATGACTTGGTCTCCCAGGAATGCAGGACGATATACTGGCCTCCGCTACACCCGGCAAGCTTGTAAGTTGGTCCTTAATTGTTCCGGCATGTCTTGTTACGTTATGATCGAACTGAAAATCAATTACCATTCTATGATCTTTCCTGAAACCCAATTCTTGTGTTTGCATAAAATATAGTTGTTGAAACACGACCAGGGTTCCGACCACGAGAATGATTGAAATCGAAAATTGCGATAGTACAAGGCTTCTTCGGAGCCCGATACCTTTTGAAGGCGAAATCAGTTTCCCTTTCAGACTATTGATTGGTTTGAATCCGGACAGAAAGAATGCCGGATAAATTCCGGACACCAGGCCGATCGTTAGGGCTAGCAAAAAGAACCGTCCGATATCCTTCATGTTTTTTGCTATACCGAAATCAATTTCTTTCCCGGAAAGCTGTTGGAAGAGCGGCATTAATAATGCCACTAATCCGATGGAGAGGATGCAGGCGCTGACACTCAAAAGTATGGCATCGCTGAGAAATTGAAAGATGAGCTGAGCTCTTGAAGCGCCGAGGACTTTTCTTACCCCGATTTCTTTGGCTCTTTGCAATGAAAATGCGGTAGTCAGGTTAACAAAATTGAAAGCGGCAATAAGCAGCACAAATCCCGCGACAACCAAAAGAATATATATATTATCGGGATTACCCGTAATGGCGCTTCCCGATCTCGATCCCCGTGGCTTCCCATACAGGTAAACGTCTCTTAATGGTTCCAGTAAAAGCGTATACTGAAACTCATGCTGATCATAATGTTTGTCCACGAACGATGGAAACTGTTTTTGTAAGGAAGAGACATTCACATTTTCGTGTAATAACAAATAGCTGCTTGACCTGGCGCTGATCCATCGTGTTGCCATACCTGGATTCCAGACGTCAAGCAACGTGGACAAAGAGACCAGCATATCGACACGAAAGTGGGAATTGTGAGGAATATCCTTCATTACACCGGTAACGTAGGCGCGATCTTTTCCGTTGATCAATAAGGTCCTGCCGACAGGATCGACTCCATTGAAATATTTTTTCGCGGAAGATTCGGATAACACGATATTAAAGGGAACGTTGAGCGCTTTGTCCGGACTACCACTTACAAAGGGAAAAGTGAAAACAGAAAAGAAGCTGGAGTCAGCATAGGCAATTTTTTCTTCACTGGCGGCGCCGCCTTCTTTTTGGATGATAAGATAGTCCAATACTGTTCGTGTGGCGGCCTTTATTTCCGGAAAGGCTTCCTGGATGGCGGGGGCTAACGGAACCGCTGAGCCCCGGTAGTCGATCCCCGTGGACGATTTTACATCCGTGACGAGGCGATAGATATGATCGGCATTCTCATGATAGGAATCATAGCTCAGCTCAAAATTCACATAAAGCAATGCGAAGAACGACACGGTCAAACCCAGCGTAAGCCCGGTCACATTTATAACTGAAAAAGTTTTGTGTTTCTGAAGATATTGGAATGCGGTAATCAGATAGTTTTTAAGCATCGTTCCGGGGAAATTTTCCAATCAAATAATCGATTTCAGATAAAATTGAGTAAAATTTCCGGATAAATTGATTGGAACGAGAGAATTTCCGAATGACGTAATGGTGTTAAAGCGGGAACAGTTGCCTATGCCAGGAGCAGAGATTCCGTATTATTGTCACGGGAGATTCTCCATCAATTCCGCCCACTTGGGATCAGTATGCAATGACTTGAGTTTCTCATCGGCTTCGTAACCGACCTTGTCTCCAAATTTCAATTCGGCCGCCTTGTAAAGATTTCGGAAAGCCTTATCTTTTTCTCCCAGCATGGCATAGCAACCGGCCAGATTGTAATACAAAAAAGTGTGCGGGTTCGGGAACGAAATAGCGCGTTCATAGTTCTCAGCGGCTTCACGGAATTTATTGATATCGATGAGGCGATTCGCGATATATCCGTAAGTGAAACCTTCGGGTGTGCTGTTCTTCTCATAAATTGCCAATTGTTTCACGGCCTCTTTCGGATTTCCCAGGGCGTAGCAGATCACCGTCATGTTGAGATAGTTTCCCTTATTAGAAGGATCCAGGCTTATACTTCTCTTCAGGTACTTTTCAGCTTCCGCAAATTCTTTCACATTGACCAGTGCATTCGCATAAATACTAAGCGCACCCGCATCTTTTGTGTCGGGATGTTCCGATATCCATTCACGCATCAACCGCAGCATCTTTTCGGAATCCTCATACCCCGCGGCAACGATGGAGCGTTCCTTTGAAGGCGGCGAACTTGATGCTGGGACAGGGCCTAACTGGTTAATCCAATATGAGATTGTCGTCATGATCATCCGCTTCGAAACCTCCGTATCGGAGAAAGCGTCGAACGCATGAGGCATACCGTTGGCGATCGTGATTGACCATGGAGATTTATTCCTGAGTACCTCCGTCCACAGGCGTGAATAGTTGTCTTCGCGGATATCAAGCGCGGCTACGACAAACAATACCGGCAGATCCGTTCGATACGGTCCGGCCGGCATTTGCCCGTAGTACAACACCGCCGCCTTAATTCCGGGATATGCTTTTGTACTCATCAGGTAGGAAGCCACCTCCCGACAATTGGCCGACAATGCGTGAGTACCGATCGCACGCGTATCAACGTGATGTTTCGAGCCGGATTGATCAAGGTAACGAAACAAGGCGACGAACGAATCCTCAATCCGGTTGACCTCCGATTCCATCGTGATCGCCACATATCCGTGAGCCGCAATAAGTCGCGCCCATGAGGTGTAAACCGCCTCCTGCTTCAAGCCAGGCTGGTTTGGCTGATCTCCTATTCCGTTCAGAAAAACCACTGTCGGCCTGACTTCGTCTCGCCCGATTCCCAATGGCAGGTAAGCATCGAAATGAAGCGTACGGCCACCTTCGGCGCGAAATGGAATGTCCGTCTCTACCGTTACTTTTTTTGTGTCGGGATGCTCCAGCACAACGCCCCAGTAACCACCATGGAAAGGCGATTTCTCTTTTCTCACCTGCGCAAAAGCGCCATGAGAAAAAATCACCAGGAAAATAATCAGAATGAGTGTTGGCTTCATAAAGTATTCGTTATAAAGGCAAAAAAAACGAATACGACCTTCAATTTCTTTATTCCCGATAGGGATGAAATCAAAAAAGGACCTTTCCCGAGTCAGGTTACTCCTCGTTTCAACATCGCATCAGCCGCCGCCCGGAATGAAGACGGTGTGACATTAAATCTTTTTTTGAACATCGTGGTAAAAACAGAAACAGAGCTGAACCCGACATCATAGGCAACGGCCGCAATCTTTTGCTGCTTCAACGCCGGATCAAGAAGACGTGACCTCGCTTCCTCCAGGCGCCAGTTGTTTACAAGTTCGGTAAAGGAGCGATTATAATGTTCATTGATCACCTGAGACACGTGATGTTTTCGCGCGGCGAGCCTGTCCGCAACCACGTCAAGGTTGATGTCAGGTTGTGTGAATAACTTCCCGTGATCAATTGCTGTTTGAAGCTGGGCCAGTATCCGCTGCCTCTCTTCCGGCGTGAGACCGGAATTCGCATACTTTACGACGGATGATTTCCTGAGTTCAACAACTGGGGCATCCCGGTGAACAGAGAATGAAGCCGGTGCCGAAATCAGTTTGTAGGTGATCCAATACATCAATGCGGTGAGGATAACAAAAATAGATCGTATATCAGGCCATGATTCGAAATTCCGGACAAGCAGCGCAATAGTCATCACAATAATCGCTTCCACAGTGAGGACGGAAACCAGGAATTGTTTCATTGTTCGTCGTACATCATTTGTTCCGGCGTCGTTTAGTTTCCAAGCGGCTACGCCGTACGCAAATAAGGAAATGAGTTGAAGGCCAGGCCAGGGAAGAAATGGCAGGAATGACGGAATTATTATTCCGAACACCTCGTCCAGCAGCGTTTGAAACGCGCTCACTATAAACGGGACGAAATGCAACAGGTGAATGGTTCGAAATTTAAACGGGGAACATCGTGCCCGGAAGTAAAAATAGATCAGTGGACCGATAAGGTAACCGAGGTTATAAGAAACCATGTAAACCGTCCTTGCATGTTCCCAGAGCCACGCCTTCGAAATCGCTTTAAATGTCAGCTGAAGACCGACGACGAGAATGAAGAGTATAAGGTATATGAGCGAAGGGTGACTTTCTTTTTTTCTCGACAACGCAAAGCCGATCAGCCAACTCTGAAGGATTCCAAAAAACAATACAAGAATGTTTAACTGGTACGGCATTATCAAAATTAGTAAAGACGAAGACGACATCAATTCCGCCTGGATAAATTGACGTCAAATGGGGGAGGCCGCCGAAGCCTGACAGAACTCCCTATTTCTTTTTCCATTTCCGCAGTGCATCGAACTCTTTCAGGAGGGTGTCCGGCATTCCACTCCACGTGGCGGGATTGACCTTGACCGGTTTGCCTTTGTGAAGATAGACGCGATACTCATGGGCGGGAAGTTTTTTCCAGCTCAGGGGAGTATTTGGCGGCACCTGGTCGGGAAAGTATTCTTGTGTCATATAGATGAACGCGAGCTCGCCGTCGACCGGGTAATATTCTTTACCCCACGGTCCGAGCTTGTTGTAACCCGAGCAGACTATCCGGATCAATAAGTCACCGGCGTAGTGATAAGAGAGTTGCGTGCCTGCGGGTCCGGATTCGTTCACGACCACGTCGTGCGTGAGATACCAGTCGGTGTGGTCGATGCGGTCATAATTTATACGGACTTGTTCGTCGATGGATTTTACGGCTAGTGAATCCTGCGACATGGCGGTGGCGGCGTTGAAAACATAAACAATTATCAGGGGCGATTTCATGCGAACAATATCGCAATTCCCGGGGATTCAGCGCTCAGCCTTAATAGGCGCTTTTGATGAATGGGATTAAAGACGTGACGAAGTGTTGTATCACTGCAACAAACCCTTGCCTGTGAAGAGGATCCACATCCTTGCCCTGATTTGAGACGTAATTTGAGCGCTTAATTCATTGTATTGGCTGTTGGGAAGCTCAACTAATGGAGAGGAATAAACCCGGCACTACTCCGGTAAGACCATTGGTTGAAAGATCGAAGCAAACCGTTAAAATTCCCAGATTTCTTCCAGTTCAATAACATGAACTCCGGTTGAAAGAATTCGCGGAGCCTTTGCCATTTTATCTGCCAGTATCTCAGTAGGTAAGGGTCTGAAATTCTTAATTAGTCCTAATCCGTTTAAGAATTTCAACACTTTTCCGCTTATCCTTTCTCCAACCCGGTCCGTACCTTTTCTGAGTAGAATTCCGGGCTTAAAAATGATATACAGCTCAAATCCCAGATCAGCGATATGTTTTTCTAACGCGCCTTTTATCATCGAATAAAACAAAGGGCTGTTAACCTTTGCTCCGTAAGCGGAAAGCAAAACCATGCCAGGTACTCCGTTTCGCTTTGCAATGTCGGCGAAGTTGGCGGGGATCTGAAAATCAATGTGCCATTGTTTATCCCTGGAGCCAGCCGCTTTTAATGTGGTACCCAAGCAGGAAAACCAGATGCCGCCTTTGACCGATGGAGACACAGTCTCCAGATTATTAAAATCCGTGATGACAACAGAAAGCTTGGGGTGCGCGACATTCAAAGGTTTTCGGACGAAGGCTACTACCTCGGTGTAATCCCGACTGTTAAGCAGGGCAGTGAGAAGATCCCTTCCGGTTGCACCGGTAGCTCCGGTTATTAATGCTTTCATATGGACGGAACAATTGAATTAAACAAAACCAGTGGGGGACTATATCCCACTTTTAGCTGTTAATTATCATGAATGAATAAGAATGGCATTGCCACCCTTATTCTCCTTAATTCGGTTTTAAACTATTTTTTCACCAGCCAGCTTTCTACAGCTCTTGAAAAATCCGCCACATCAATCGGATGTCTGCTGGTAATCAGGTTTCCATCCACCACGACCGGTTGTTCCAATACGGTGCCACCGGCATTCTTCAAATCGACCTGGATATTCCAGTATCCGGTTAATTTTCTTCCCTTCAAAATATCAGCTGACGCCAGCACAACAGGTGCATGGCAAATTGCAGCTACCAGCTTTCCGGATTTGTTAAAATCCTGAATAAACCTGATGACATCTTTGTCGAAACGCAGGTTATCCGGATTCCACGCGCCGCCGGGAATAAAGATTGCATCGTAATCGCTTACCTTGATCTGGTCCGCAGTGCGGTCGAACTTGATCCATCCCACCGGCTGCAGGTACTGGATTGCCATAATATGGGTTTTAGACATCTCCGGATACGCAAGACCATAGCGCTCAGGGGCAGGCACAAATTTCGGTGCCACAATATCCACTTTGGCTCCAAGCTGTCTGAAATACCAAACCGGACCGAGCAGTTCGATTTCTTCAAAACCATCGGCAGCAATAACAGCGATCTTCTTTCCTCTCAGTGCAGTTGTATCTTTAACTGGTGTGAAGAAGAAGTCACGCAATGCCTCATTACCGGGAGCATTCAGCAGTTGTGAAACTGGCATGTTTACAACTACCGCTCGAGAACCCAGCTGATTTAATACAGTCAATTCATGATCATTTTGTTTTGGGGATTTCACTTTAACCTGCGCCTGCGCAGGGAGTAAACTCAGGAAGGTAACAGAACCCGCCAGAATCAAGTGGCTAATAGTTTTCATTACGTTTTAACATTTTATTGTTTGAGATAGATTATGACTCGAAGTTTGTTACTGTTTAGCATCGGGTATGGGAATAAGCCGGTGAAGACCGATTTGAAACGGTTGCTTTTTAATGCTCGAGTTCAGGTAATCGATCACAGGCTTGATGGGTGGAAAATTCAAATGGTATTGAAACGCATCCTCGCTTCTGAATTTTTCATAGGTGACGAATTTTGTTTTGTCTTCTTCCAGCTGCGAAAGCTGATAATTGATCACACCGGGTTCACTGCGGAACTGAGGCATCGCTTTATGGTATACGGATTTGAAATTCTCTTCAGTACCTGCCTTGCTATCGACAAACAACATGATGATAACCGGGTTGTCGCCGTTTGCCGGGGCTTTTCGCCATTCCTTTTTTGAGATAGGCTCAAGATCTCTTACCCTTATTGTTTTGACCGGTTCTTCCAGCGCTTCTGGCGACAACCTTTCAATGGCTTTGAAAGACGCATGACGGCGACTTTTGTTCATCTCGTTTTTCGTATTCCATCTTTCAATAACCCATAACACAGATGGATTTTCCTGCTCGGAAAAAGCTTCCGCCATAATATTCTGGTCAATGGTTACGGCATCACCCACATACTTGCCAAGTGCTTTTCTGAACTCATCCAGATATGTTTTTTTCACCTGGTAGCGCGTGAGGACGGCTACAGGCTCTGAATCTTGTATATCAGTTTGGGCTAATAAACTTGTCTTACCTGCACCCGGCAGGAATGCGCTGCTTATCACAAGGCATATCGCGGTTAGTATGAAAGCAGCCTTCATTGATAAAAATGCAGTTGGTTTCATTTCTTTTTCTTTTTATTGGACATCATTTTTAAAAGGCAATAAGGAAGAATGTTGCCAACCATACCTGTCAAGTAATGATCAAACTCATTTACTGTCCGATCTTCAACAAAAGATCTGACACAGTGTGAGGTTGAGAAAGGAACGGGGAGTGACTGGTGTTGACTTCAAGGACGGTTTTGATTCCGGCCGCGGCAATCATACGACCTTGCAGTCCCGGTGAGATCACGACATCCTGAAGTGTCTTGATATAAACTTTTTCGACCGAACCAAAATTCCCGCTGGTCAACGTGACTTTATTCGTGAAGGGAATTGCGGGCTCCGCGCGATAGTTATTGATCACGAGGTTCTTGTTGGCTTCGTTGCCATCGTTGATAAATAGACTGGTGAGGTGATCCTTCTTTACATCGAGCGTTAATTGATCGGCAGAAGGCACAAGGTTGGGTCCCAATTTGGAATCCGGGTCTGAGTAAGCCAGGTCTGTAAGCGCCTGACCACTCGCCGGAAGGAATGCTCCAACGTAAACAAGTTTTCTGATTCTGGTAGGTGCCTTTTCCGCGACATGGGTGATAACCATTCCACCCATACTATGACCGACCAGTATGATCTTACCTTGGGCTTTTGAAATCGATTCAATGACTTTGTCACGATAAACATCGAGGCTGAGTGTATGTGCTGGTGTCTGATCCGTTCCATGTCCTGGCAGTTCAACGATAATCACCTTGTGTCCTTGCTTCTCGAGGTCTGAGCGGACAGCATCCCACACATAGGGAGCTTGCCATGCCCCATGAACCAATACATATGTATTTGATTTTGCAGTAGTGTCATTTTTTACACCTGATGAAAATAAGGTCATGGTAAAAGCTGCTGAGAGCAACGATAAAATAGCGTTCTCAATAATCATAGATATTAATTGTTGGTTGAGTAATAAAATGAAGTCTTAATGAGTTGAAAAACCAGGTCAGGAGTTGTCCGGCGCCGGCACATTAAAGCCATTGAGGATGACAGCGATGAGGCAATAGCCGCCGATCAGGAAGTATAACTCGGCGACTTCATCTTTTCCAAGAATTTCTACAGCATAGTTATAGGTAGAGTCTGGAACGATGTGACCTTTGACTAAAGCGAATGCGATATCGTAAGCTACGGCTTCCTGATCATTTAAACCATTGGGGCGACCACCCGCCGCAAGCGTGGCAATAGAGGCTGGTGATAACCCAAAAGCTGCCGCCATAATTTCGTGCGCATAAAGTTCGAAGCGTGCACCAAAGTAGGCGCCGACGGTTAAGATGGCTACTTCCCGTACATTCTTATTGAGCTTTGCATGGTTATCCAGCGAACGGATAAAAGTCAGGGCAGGTACACCGAACTGCGGGTAATGCAGCATCGGTGGGAATGGACCAATCAATGCTCCATCCCCATCAGTCATAGTAACCTGCCGCTGGCTTCCTCCCACCAGTGCCGCAATACCATCATGAACCTGACGGAGTTCTCCGTCAAGGCTGTCGGGTTTTATCGGGCTGATACGCATAGCGTATAAATTACGTTTAGGAAATAGGTTTAATAAACTGCCCGTCGACGAGCACAAATACCATACGGCATGGCTTTCCGGAGCGATTGGCCCAGGCGTGATTGGTGCCATTCTGTATCACGATGTCGCCCTGCGTGATCGTTGTCTCACCTTTATCCAGCACGAGCGTGATCTCGCCCTCGAGTACGATACCGTAATCAACCGTCTTTGTCTTATGCATCAGGGGATGAGGGGCTCCGGCTTTTGATGTAGAGGCGTGTTCCCCGCCCATGGCTTTGAATTTTTCCGCTGCATCAGCTCCGCTTAAACTCCGGATCTCTTCACCCTCCGGTGGAAAATCAATAACCCGGATGCGCGTACCTCGTTGAGGTGGAGCAAGCACCAGCCCGATCTCGTTACCTTCAATAGGTTGATCAACGATTAATGCAGGTGCTTCGGAAGTATGCCATACTTCGATAAAAGTCGGCCCGCCGGGACCACCGACAAGCTGCGTCCGGGTAGGTGGAGCATTTGAAGCGATGATCGCATTTCCATCTTCATCATGACCAGTCACGATGCGTCTGAATGGTTGGAGTAGTGTTGTCATAATCCTGTTATGAGTATTAAATGCTTTTGTTTTTCCTGAAAACAAACACACCCAGGTAATGAAACAATACACCAACTGCCCATGCCGGAGTGGTCCATAGCGGCCATGGATAAGTAGTACTGGTCAGATACCAGATCAGCCAGATCGCGGGGGTAGCGAGAAGAAAAACAATGAAGTGAATCCTGAAGCCTTTTTTCAGTGCCTCAATCGATTGTGGAGCCCAATTCGTTTGCTGGATCATAAAAAATTGATTTAAGTGTTAAACATTTTTTTTCAGATGTGTAAATATTGGCCCTGAGTGTAAAATGCAGGGGCGATAATCATCTCGAAAAAGGGTGAAAAACGTCCTGATTGCCGATGGACCGGTGTTTGAAAAATCAGAAAGACATAATTTTATTCTAGTACTCCTGACCTCATGCACGTAACGAGTCGCAGGATTACGGGAACGGTGTTTTTATTTTGTAATTTAGATACGCCTGAGACTGGCGAATTCCGATGAAACGGACCTGGAATAAATATTATCCCATATTCCTTCTGTTTATATTCTGGCTGCATGGCGGCAGGCTTCATGCGCAGCCTGGCATAGTGAATTTTAAACATATTTCTTATCGCGAAGGCCTGGTGCAAAGTCCCATTTCCGGATTTCTTCAGGACGATCAGGGTTTTATTTGGTTCGGCAATCAAAAAGGTCTTACGCGTTATGATGGCTACGAGTTCAAGACATTCTTACACCGTGCATCAGACACCACGAGCATTAGTAACGATCGCGTCAATGCCGTTTTTATAGACAGTGAGCACATCATCTGGATTGCCACCGCCAACGGATTAAATCGTTTCAACCGTGATCTCGAAACATTTGAGTCTATTGACATCAGGCCGATAAAGGGTGGAAGAAACTACATATCGTGCATTGCTGAAGATGCTCAGAGAAACCTGTGGATCGGGACTTCCGCAGGCCTGAAGAGATTGAATAAAGCCACGAAGGTTCTTGAAGAAGCTTCATTAACGGAGGATGTTTCGATAGGCCGGGAGCCGGTATACTCATTGTATGTCGATAATGAACGGAACCTCTGGATAGGGTCGAAGAGCGGGCTACGCAAGTTTGATCCTGGTTCAAGAAAAATTCTTGACCTGCCGGACGCCATTAAGTCCAGCAAGGTAAGTCAGAACATAAGAGTTGTTGTAACACGACAGACAAGCGATGGTGATATGTGGTTCGGCAGTGAAAATTCCGGCGTCTTTCGCTTCGACGCCAAAAAGGGCGGGATTAAAACGTATACCTTCAAAGAGGGATGCTCCAATTGCCTGGCATCTGACTGGATTAAAGATATGCTGGTCTACGACGATAAGACGTTGTGGTTCGCAACACAGAATGGGATTAGCCAACTCGATATCACAAGCGATACCTTCACCACGTATCAACACGATGCCACCAACAGTAATACGGTCAGCGACAATGTCGTGCGAAGCCTGATGAAAGATCGCGCATCCTGCGTTTGGGTCGGCACTTTCTCCGGAGGCATCGATTTCTTTTATCAGGGAAATTCGAACTTTACCAATGTCGGTGAAGCGGTCGGCCCGAAAGGATTGTTGCATCCGCTGGTCAACGCTGTGATTGAAGATCCGGACGGGTCTCTGTGGGTGGGCACATCCGGCGGCGGGTTGAGTCGTATTAACAGACAAACGGATTCTTATACTCATTACTCTGTAGAGTCAAAGCATCATGGCAGGGTTGCCAACGGGGTTAAATCCCTTGCCGTCGAAAAAGAGAATCTATGGATCGGGACACTGGAAGGATTATGTCTCCTGGAAAAGACGTCCGGAAGGATGGTACACTTTGATATCCCCGGGCGGGGCAAACTGGGTGAAAAGATAATCCATGCCATACTGCCTGATGACAATGGCGTTTGGCTTGGTACCAATGGAGGCGGGTTGAAATTCTTTCGCAATGGTCAAACACTTCTGTCGTACATGAATGAAGGGAACGTTGACTTGCTTGCGGATAATTTCGTTACCGCGCTGATAAAAGACTCAGATAACAGCCTTTGGGTGGGCACGCAAAACGGAATTTCAGTTTACGACACTCAAAGGAAGATATTTACGAACAGATACAGGAAAGGAAAAGATAGTCCGGGCCAGATAAGTCATAATCATGTGACGACCTTTTTCCTTGATTCAAAACAAAGGATGTGGGTAGGAACTGAAAACGGCCTTAATTACTTTGACAAAAAATCGGGACAATTTCATATCGTTACAAATGTGTTGGCACTACCCGATAACTTCGTTCACGCGATCACAGAGGACAAGGATGGGAACTTATGGTTTAGTACGGATCAGGGCATCGTAAAATTATTATTCCTAAAATTCAGTACTCCATTTGATCCAAACGATTTCCAGTTCACCCGGTACAAACTATCCGATGGGTTATCCGGCAACCAGTTTTCTAACGGTTGCGGCCTGGCGCTACAAACAAAAGAGCTAGTCTTTGGAGGAATGAACGGGTTATCTATTTTTTCCCCCGATAAAATCCTCACAAACACAAATCCTGCTACGATTGCGTTAACGGAAATATTGATAAACAATAAAAACCTCCCCATCGGAAGTGAATCGCCGATAGCCAAATCACCGGCACGTGTTGATAAAATGATCCTGGATTATGACCATGGTCTGGTCAGTTTCAAATTCGCGGCGCTGAATTATATTAATCCGCAAAAGAGTGAGTATGCGATCAAACTTGTTGGATTGCGCGGTAATGAAGAGTGGCAGCAGATCGGGAACCAGAGGCTGGTAAACTTTACCAATCTCCCGCCGGGAGACTATAGCCTTCAGATCAAGGCCTCGAACGATGGTCAACTATGGAGCGACGAGATCAGGGAAGTAAGTATAATCGTCCTACCACCCTGGTGGAGAACCTGGTGGGCTTACGCCGTTTATATCTTGGTGACGATAGTAATGATTATGGCAGTGCTGGGGCTTTGGGAGTATCGCAGGCGAATGCGAGCAGACTTGCAAATGGAACATATTCAGAACGAGCGCCAGCAGGAGATGCATCAATTGAAAATGGATTTTTTTACTCATATTTCACATGAGATCCGCACGCCCCTTACGCTTATTCTCGCACCGGTTGAAAAACTAATTGATAATTATAAAGGTGAACAATTCATCAGCAAGCAGCTTCAGCTGGTCAGGAGAAATGCCATGCTGCTGATGAAACTGGTCAATGAACTGATGGACTTTCGGAAAGCCGAAGAGGAGCACATGAAACTTTATGTTTCCCAATACGATATTGTGTCTTTTTGCAAGAAGATATTTGACTATTTCGAAGGATTGGCCGCCGACAAAAATATTACCTACGAGTTGTTGAGTAATGAAGAGTCGCTGTTTGTTTATATCGATCCGAATCAGCTTGAAAAGGTAATATTCAACCTGCTATCAAACGCTCTTAAATTTACCCCTGCCAATCGACGGATCGCGCTTATTATCGAAAGCCGTGCTGAATGGGTTGATATTCATGTAGTCGATAACGGTAAAGGTATCAGCAAAATTCATCAAGAACACTTGTTTAAGAATTTCTTCCAGGCCGATGACTCGGGAAGGCAAAATACCGGAAGTGGGGTAGGACTGGCGTTTTCGAAAATCATTGTAGAGCTTCACCGAGGTACGTTAAGTTTCAAAAGCAATACCTCGACAAACGCGATTCCCGGTAACACTACCTTTACGATATCACTAAGGAAAGGGAAAGAGCACTTTGATCAAACTCAGATTATTTCCAGGTCCAGGTATTCAGACGAAAGCGATCCTTTTTATTACCCGGCGCCAGGAGATGGGGTGGAACTCACTTCAGGAGCGAAAAGAAAATCGACGATCCTGATCGTGGAGGATAACGATGATGTGCGGCTGTTTTTAGCGGATACGCTAAGACCGGTGTATGATATAACTGAATTCGCAAATGGATCAGATGCGCTTTCGGCTATGGAGCGAGACATACCTGACCTGATCATCAGTGATATTATGATGGAGGATATCGATGGTCTCACATTATGCAAGTCGGTTAAATCTGCAGAGAATACAAATCACATCCCGGTTATTCTACTTACCGCGCGTTCGTCTGTCTGGCATCAGGTTGAAGGGTTAGCGTCCGGCGCCGACGCGTACATCTCAAAACCGTTCAATACGAGAATACTCGAGCTAACGATAAAGAATCTCCTTACGGCCAAGGAGATCATGCGCGAAAAGTTTTCGCAGCAGATGGTACTTGAATCGACCGGCGTTCCTTTAACTTCGAATTCGCCAGAGGAAAAATTCATTGTTAAACTCATGTCTATCATTGATTCGAAGATGGAAGATCCTGAATTTGACGTGGATGTGCTGGTCACTGAAATCGGGATGAGCCGGTCCGTTCTTTATAAAAAGGTACAAACGCTCACAAACTACTCCGTTGCGGACCTGATCAAAGAGATGCGTTTGAAGAAGGCCGCGAAACTCTTCAAGCAGACCACGATGTCTGTAGCGGATGTAGCGTACTCCGTTGGATTCAATGACCGGAAGTACTTTAGCAAGGAATTCAGGAAGCAATATGAGTTATCTCCTTCGAAGTTTATAGAAGCTAATCAATCGAAGGATTGACGCCTTCTGACGTCGCTCGTATTACGTGTAGAAGTTTCCGGCGAGCCCGGCGAGTACACAAATTCAATTATTGTACTTTGTATTTCGGTTCAGTAAGACTTCAGGAACAGGAATCATTCTTAACCGCGACCGATTTGATGTGCTGGCCCTATGAAGCCTGATTCTGGATATTTTGCCCACAGATTTTACCATGATCGATCTTTTTAATGATTAAGTGTAAATACCCTCACATGGGTATTTACTTCCTCTAACCAATTTTCTACATTCGAATTGTGGAGCCCGTCACAACATCTGCTACTCGAGCAGAGTGTGATGGGTTTTTTCATTTTTTGGACATTGATGAACCCGGTTTTTGGTTGGTCTGACACGGTGTCGGACGAATCAATGTTGTATTGAGCTAATGTTGATTGTGAACTAAGTTTTGGGCTATGGACGAATTTCTTGATGGTTTGATTTCCGTGGTGATCGTGCTTTTCATCCTGAGCGTGATCACCGAGAAGTTTACGCAACTGGTAAGGCACTATCCAAATCAATGTCAGAAGGTTGCTATTCTTTTGATCAGTGCTATTTATGTTGTAGGCTTCTATTCCTACTACGTGCCGGTCGAATCCCTTGGCCCGAATGAAGAAAATATTGACTTTACAGACCTCCTTGTTCTACTCGTGTTTAATACGATCATTCTTATCGTGTTAATTATTAATCTGCCAAGGGTCAAAGCATCCGATAACGCGATTGGTAAACTTGCCACGGAACTGGCTATGTTCCAGAATGTTCAAAAGGATCAATCTGTTAAGGACGAAGGCGCTGTAGAGCGTGAGGTAACCGTCCTGAGCTTTGTCATCGGATTTGTCGTGTCCTACCTTTTTAACGCGAGCATGATCAGCCTGGTAGCCGACCCGAAAGCGACGTTGGGGTGGACCGACGTGGGTCCGTTTATCGGCAATCGCATCAACCTTAATGCCTGTTTCTTCGGGTTCGATATTTTCAACGGCATCGGGTTTGTCATTACGGGATTCTTCCTTTCGTTCGGTTCCAAGTTTTTCCACGACTTGCTCGACACACTACTACAGACAAAAAACCTCAAGCGAAAACTCAATGATAATGAGTTGGTGCAAGTCGGTACTATTAAGGAGTTTGATCAAAGGCTGGCCATCGTCGATAGCGATATGGTCCGCATTACCCATCAGAACCACGCCGCCGAAATTATGGCCAATCCTCATGTGAAGGGTACGAGTTGCGGGTCGTTTGAAAAAGACGGTAAGATGGTCTACGGTATCAAGATCTTTGCCAGCAATCCCGGCGGTATTCCCTGGAAACAATTTACATATGCGCTGCCGAATGGCATGTTGAAGGCAATTCCTGTCCTGGTCATTGAGCAATCGGACGTAGCCAGGGTGTCCTCGCAAATTTTGCCATCCGACAATGCCAGCAATAGGACACGCGATTCGATAGGATCAATTTGCTTTGCGGTAAAAGAGACCGAAGCACCCTTCAGAAGATTCCTGCTGACCTGCTATCACGTTGTAAAAGGAGACAGGCAATTCTGGGAATACTTTATGCCAACAGGGACTGACGAGGACCAGGTGACGATAAAGCATGAGATTGTAGGTGATATATACAAGGGGTTGCGAAACCGCGAGATGGATGCAGCCCTGATTAGCGTGGCGGGGCCGTTAGACTTCCGCAATTCTGTGCCGGAATTCAACACGGCCATCCGGATGGCACGACCCGTCTACGACTTTGACGACGATCGAACGGTGGTGCAAATTTATGGTGCAGCAACCCGCCAAAAACGAAAAGGTATGATCACCGGCGTAAGCGCAAGGCATAAAATTAATTTCGGAGAGGCAACGCCCTTTGAAATGGTCAATCTTTTTGAAATTCAGGACAACGAGAAGTCGATCGCTATAGAAGGTGACTCGGGGGCTTTGGTGTTTACCGAAGCGGGAGAGGCGTTGGGGATGGTAGTGGCCGTATCCGATCGTACTACCCTGGCGATACCGTTGTACACCATACTTGCCAATTGGAAACTGCAAATCGATGTTTAAATCCCACTAACCACTAACTATATGAAAACCCGTATCATTCTCGGCATTTTGGTCATGTTCGGCCCTTGCCTGTTTGCTCAATTCAGAATTGATGTCACACCGGATCGCGTTGATGTGAAAGGTGATACCGCTTCCATCGTATTGGAGAAAGATATCAATTTTGTCTTTGCGACAGCCGCGCTTCCAAGCCTGACCATGACGATAGAAGTAATGAGCAAGGCGAACACCGTCGCAAAGTGGGTTGCAACCGCTACCAATGGATCATGGGATGTCAAAAACGTTAGTAATCAAGATGGAGGCAGGTTGACGGCGCCGGTGGTTGGTGGACCTGGTATTTTTATTTTGAATCTTCATAAAGAAAAGGATCCTACGCTGGTACACGTTTCCTTTACGGATGCCAACGGCGTTGCACTCAAGCTCAGCAAGAATGGTGTTGCGGTTAACAGAACAATGTTAAGCTTGCCCGTTGCGCAGCCGGGCACAACCCCAACAGATGTAATTTCCCAAAAGGGATCCGTCATCCAGGGTGATTGCAGGATCAAAGATGACGCGGCCTACTACTTTATCCCCGCATTCTACAAGCGTGGCTTTGAGCCTGGGGCCTGCGTCGACTGCCTCAACGATTATAGTGTTGTGTACGATATCGCCAGTTCAGCAATATGCTACTTTAAGCGGGAAGAATGCGATTGCAGCAAACAGCCGAACCCGTCTAAACCAAATAATGCTAACGTGGGATGTTCGTGCAAGGAGGGGGGACGCCAGTATTGCTATGTGGCAAAGGAACGTATCAGGCCGAAGGTTGGGTCGAACGTCAGCTTCCACCTGCTCGGTTATTATCCGTCTTACGATTCGGTAAGTTCTACTTTTGCGTTCGAGTCGAAAAACCTGGAGTTGCGCGATCAGTTTCAACGGGCGATAACGCCAGCACCTCAACAAGCAGACTCGGCCAAAGAAACGAAACCCAAAGTTGCAAATGCCGCGGATCGACCCGGCCTTTCCGAAGTCAATACCTTTTTTAATAAAATGAAAAGCGAATTTGTCGAGTACTTCAGTTATTTGCTTTCGTCCGCACCCAATAAGCAATTGGTACAATCCGACATTGAGTACATTAACAGGCAGCTGAACAGCTATTGCCTCACTGTCGTGGAGTTTTCACCCCGGGGTTTGACCGTCGCCGCGCAATCGTATATAAACACCTATGTTATCGGCGGCAAAGAAGAGCAGAAGCAAAAAGACGAGATTCTGGCGGTCGTGCGTCAGGCTGCACTGTACTATGGTTTCATCCTGAACTACCATGCCATAAATATCCCCGTCGTTCAAATGAAGAATGAAGATCAGTTTCAGTGGACGGTGAATTTTTACAAAAAGAAAACCGTAGTGGATACACGCCTTTACACGATGATGATTTCCGGTGGATGGAAAATCGATTTCAGTTCCGGATTTGTTTTCAACAACCTGAACGATAACGAGTACGCGATTCAGTATGACATAGCCGATATCACGCCCGACGACGGCAACGACAACCCGGTAGAAGCTGCGAAAATTATCAAACAAGACAAAGGCGATTATAAGGTGGATATCGGTCTGATGGCTCACATTTATCCGCGGACCGGGCGTAGAGCAAATGCCGGACTGAATACCGGCGTGGTTTTGCGAAATGGAACGACTGTAAAATACCTCCTGGGTGGAAGTATCATGCTTGGATACGAGCAGCGATTTGTACTGAGTTTCGGCGCAGTAGCAGGTTCGGTCAAAAAGCTTGATCAAACATACGAAAAGGCAATGGATAAGTACGTTGCCAAATCAACGCTGACTACCATATCGTCGAGTGTGCCCACGGTTGACTTTTGGGATTGGGGCGGTTTTGTAGCGATATCGTATAATCTTGGAGGCGTGTCACTATTTAGTAAGGTGAAATAGAAGTATAAGGCAGGGGGACTAAAGAGGTAATTGTATTTAGCTATCTGCATGTTATTCGTCAGGTGGGAAAATGCGAGATGGAGAGCACGCCCGCCAGGTTATGCAGGTTTCAAAATAACCGATTGCGCGTGGTACCGTCGTTATTAAAAAATAAACGTTCCGGATATTTCCCTTAGAAACATGAATATATCAACATGGCTCAGTGCTGACGGTCTCGCCGGCTTAAAAGAAAAAACCCTTACAATTATGAGTGAAAAAGCAATTTACCATGTTCTTTTAGCGGCTGCAATCATAGTAGCCGCATCGATTGTACAAATATGCGCTTACCGGTATGGAGAAAGAAAAGCGAATTACAGATTGACCAAATTACTTAAGTACACTGTAATTTTCCCCGACACGCTGAAGATTGGCGAAGGCGATTTCAGATCCGTTTTGGTAGACAAAGGAATTAGCGACAGCATTTCTTACGTAACTTTGCCACTTCCACCTGTTGTCAATTGCAAGGTAAAAAGAATACACCAACAGCTTACCGATGTGGCATTAAAGTCTCATAATCACTTCATCGTAGCTAAGGAATTTATGATTCAGTCGTTTGTTTGCATCACGACAGCTTCAATCTTTTTTATTACAGCTGGAATAGCGATCGCATTTGTCACGAAATCCGGCTTTGGACAGGCAAATGCGCTTCTGATTACAACGTTGATTTGTACGATAGGTGTCGGCACATTCTTTACCAGCCTTACGAGCATCTTTAAACAGGAAAAAAATGCGAACGACAATCTGGGACTATATTTAAAATATATCAACCTGGAGCAAGCTATAAGAAGTGAGCTCGTGACCAACAGACTTATTGTCGCCAAAGCGCAAATGCCCTGCGACACGCTCGACAATGTTCTTGATAATACTATCAAATCCATTGACAAAAGAATGGAAGAAATAAATAGCATTGCGCTTGGATTTGATGTCAGCCTTGTTAGAAGCCTTTCTACTTTAGATGTTAAGGATTTTGATAAAGAAGAATTGCCTAAGTGAAGGTCATCGCGGAAATGGTGGTTTTGCCTGCTCCGTTACGTCCGGTAACTACGTATAGTACGGTTCAAATGCTGTAATTCCTCCTTCGGTAGATTGATACCTTGATAGGTGAACACTTGTGGACAATAACATTTTCAGATTCCGTGTTTAATATTTTAATCTGTAACTGGTACTCCTTCCTCCACCTTCTTCCTTTTCTAAAATTGCCTTTTCAATTAAATCCTGAATATCTCTCAGCGCTGTATCAGGGGAGCACTTCGCAATCTTCGCCCACTTTGAAGACGTTAGCTTGCCATCAAATCCATCCATCAGCGTATTCAACATTTTTCTTTGTCTTTCATTCAAAGCAACACCTTGATGCGATTCCCAGAACCTCGCCTTCTGCGTTACCCCTGACAGATTTTCTTCCGATAATGAGATAGCTCTGTCAAGACATTCAATAAACCACAATAGCCATTTCGTGATATCAAGATTTCCTTTTTGCGTTTTCTCCAGGATATCGTAGTAAACATTTCGCTCATGCTGTATTTGCGCGGACATACTATAGAAACGCTGACGACTTGCATCCGCTCTCGCTAACTGCATGTCTGCAATAGCTCTGGCGATACGACCGTTGCCGTCATCGAAAGGGTGAATGGTAACAAACCACAAATGCGCTATGGCAGCCTTGAGTACCGGGTCCATCGTAGTGGTTTTGTTAAACCATTCGAGGAACTTATTCATTTCTACATTAAGCTTTCCTGTCTCGGGTGCTTCATAGTGAACCCGCTCTTTACCTATTGCACCAGATACCACTTGCATCGGACCTTTTGCATCATCCCTCCAGCCACCAACTTGAATTTTATACATTCCGCTTCTGCCGGTTGGGAACAGTGACGCATGCCATCCGAATAAGCGCTCACTCGTTAGCAGCGAATCATATCGTTGAGTGGCGTCCAACATCATCTCCACTACACCGTCAACATTTCTATTCGCTGTAACCTCACCTGCGATCTCGATTCCGAGACGACGGGCAATTGACGAACGCACCTGATCCGCCGGCAATTTTTCGCCTTCTATTTCGCTGGACTTAATTACATCCTGAGTTAGTGTTTCAAGCGTGGCCTCCTCTCTCAGCCGAAAACCTAGTCCTTCAAGCTTTCCAAGTAACCGGCCTTGCTTATGCCTTACCGTTGAAAGCGGCAATAGGATCTTATCATCTTCCCATTTGAAGGCTGGCCAATTCTTTAATAAATGGATGTATCTGCTCATTCTCCGCAAAATATGCGGTAAATAAAGCCATTAATCTCCGCATTTTCAACATATTCTCCGCATTAATTGCGGAGAATAACACCTCTATTCTCCGCATGGATTTTTATAAAATCCTCAATTCGCGATTCGTGAGTTGCAAATTGGTGCTGTATTTTACGAATAGCCACTTCCTTCAATTGAACCTGTTACTTAAGGAATTGGAACACTGAGGTCCAATCACTAATAGGCAGTGATTCATCCATTTTTGGGTTTTTTTAAAAATATGTTGATAATATCAACTAAATTCATTCCCTTTGCGTTGAATACTGTTGAATACAAAGACGGAACAAGTATGACTAACACCTCAATTGAAAAGAACTTATCTGTCGGCTTGAGGATGGGCGAGATTCTTAAGCTGATGGGAAGGAAGTTTTCGCAGGCGATTCCTGATCATGGAATAGACCTGACGTTTGAGCAATTTATTCTTCTCAATGTCATAAATGGCGAAGAAGAAGCCAACCAGCAGCAATTATCACTCATAATGCACAAGGACAAGTCGGGAATCTTGAGAATAACCGATGAATTGGAACGGAAAAAAATGGTAGTACGGATAGCCGATACCGCAGACAGGCGAAAGAAAGCCCTGGTGCTGACCAAAAAAGGCCTTGAAACACTGAATAAGGTAATCGAGATTGAAGCCGAGGTGATTGACAGACTTATGACTGGGGTTACTGAGGAAGAATTGAGTGTTTTTGGAAAAGTGCTCGAAAAAATTCAAAGAAACGGAACGCGATAAATTTTTTAACCTAATAGTTGACATAGTCAATATTCTCACTACGAAACAATATAATCATGATACTAAATGACCAAAAAACGCGACGAAACTGTAAGTGGCTTATCGCCGGTATCTTAATGTTTCTGGCTGTGCCCGGTCGGGCTCAACTCACCGATGACGTATTTAAACTTAAGGACTGTGTCCAGTATACTCTTCAACATCATCCCAACAGCACGATCAACAATAACAAGGTAGGGGTTGCCCAGGAAAAAGTCAGGGAAAACCGCGCCGCATTCCTGCCTTCGGTCAGCGGCCAGGTGAATCTTGATTATAATCTAAAACTACAGACTTCCATAATACCGGCAGGTGCTTTTGGTTCCACAGAAACACAACTACAGATTGGTAACAAGTTCAGCACGGGCGCCTACATCCAGGCAGACCAAACCATTTTTGACCGGAGTTCCCGCATGGCAATTCGTTCAGCTAAAGTGGAAAAAGAAATATCCGATCTGAATGTACTCAAGGAAAATGAAAACCTGATCTACAATACTGCGGTAGCCTATTACGAAGTGCTTACCAATATTGAGAAGGGAAAGCTGCTTGAAAAGAATGAACTACAGTACAGGCAATTGCTGGATATTCTCAAACTCCGGTTTGATCAGGGTGTGGTTAAGAAAAGCGAATATGATCGCACAAGGGTGAGCTTAAACAATATTCAGGCTGAGATGGCACTGAATGAAAATAACTATGCACTTTCTTTGAACAAGCTGAAGAATGCCATGGGCATGGATTTACAGACATCCATTAACCTGAAGGACAGCATTAGCTTTTCCAGCGAGATCGTGAAGCCGGTGATCGGAGAATTGACTACCAGTGAATTGCTTTCGCATCGGATAGACCAAAAAAATGTATTGTTGAAAGAGGTTGACCTCCTGAAAAAGAAGACCGCCTATTTACCTGTGCTGTCCGCCTACGCTAAATACGGAGCAAATGCTTATTCGGCTAACGTGGAGAATTCATTTGACCGGTGGTTTGATTATTCTGTCATAGGCCTGAAGCTGAGTGTTCCGGTCTTTAGCGGGTTTAAGAAAAACAGCCAGTTCAATCAAAGTAAGATCAATGCTGAAAACGAGCGGCTGACCTTAAAACTGAATGACAACCAGCACAACCTTGACTACCAGAATTCAGGCTCTCGGCTTTTCAGTTCCTACACCAGCCTGATTAAAAACAAGGAAAACCTCGACCTGGCCAAAGAGGTGCTGAATGCTACCGCTGTTGAATATCGGGAAGGATCTGCTACGATGGCGACGTTTCTTGATGATGATTACGCTTACAAGGAAGCACAAAGCAATTACATCAACTCCCTTATTGACTACCTCAACTCACAACTTGCGTATGAAAAAGCAAAAGGGACTTTAACGGTTTATATCGACAGCCTGGACTAACCGCTACCCGGAATCAGGCACTAAAATCTCATAAACAAATAATGAAATGAAGAGAATAATCACTATTGCTACAGTTGTGATCGCGGTCGGAATGATTGTGTTCCTCCTGGTCAAGAACAAGAAAACACTTGATTCGAAAAAAGTAGCAGCGGACCGTTCGCAGGTTCCCGTTGCCGTCATCCTAAGATCAGCAGATATACTTCCCATCAGGGGTGATTTTTCGCTGCCAGCCACCCTTTCGGCAAAAGAAGAAGCGAATGTATCTGCGGCTTCGGCCGGGCGGATAGCGGCTCTCTACATCGAATTGGGAAACACGGTAAAGCAGGGACAAGTCATAGGACACCTGGATGTGAAAGAGAATCAGATCAAACTACGATCGGCAGAACTCACAATTGAAAAACTTCAACGTGATTATGAACGGAACAAAGTTCTGGTTGCAGGCAACGCAACTAACGTGAATGCTATGCAAGACAGCAAGTACGATCTGGATAGCAAACTGCTCGAAGCAGAGCAGCTTAGAAAGCAAATCAGCGACGGCAATATTGTGGCACCAATCAATGGGATCATTACTGAAAAACGAATGAAAACCGGAGAATTTGCCAGCATGGGAGCTACCATTGCAACGATAGTGGATGTGCATAAACTGAAGGCGGAAGTATACGTGCCGGAAAACAGCGTGTTTAAATTAAAGGCAGGGCAGGAAGCCACAATTACCACCGAGGTGTACCCCGGTGAAATCTTCACCGGAACCATCACCTATATCAGCCCAAAGGGTGATGACAATCATAACTACCTTGTTGAACTCTCTGTACATAACAACAAAGCATCACAACTCAAAGCGGGCGTATATGCCATCGTTAAGTTCAGCCAGGAGACAAAAGACAAAACGCTTCAAATTCCGAAGGTATCATTGGTCGACGGTATAAAGAACCCTTATGTATACGTATCGAAAAATGGGAAAGCGGAGGAACGCAAACTTGTGCTGGGCCGGGAATTTGGCGAGAACATAGAGGTGCTGAACGGGCTTGCAGCCGGTGATCAGGTGATTACAAGCGGGCACATCAATATCACGCAAGGAAGTGTAATTCAACCTATCGCTACAATCAGATAACGGAAACCATGTCTATCACCGAAATATCCATAAAGCGACCGCTATTGATTACGGTCATCTTTACCACCCTGATTCTCTTTGGTTATTTGAGTTATCAGACCCTCAGTTATAACCTGCTACCCAAATTCGATTCCAATACCATCTCCGTGAGCACGACCTACACCGGCGCGTCTCCGGAAGAAGTGCAGACAAGTGTTACTAAACCCATCGAAGATGCGGTAGCGGCCATTGAAGGTGTGGATCAAATTACCTCTTCATCGCAGGAAGGCAGGTCAAACGTAACGGTTACCCTCGAAAGTGGCGTTGATGTAAGGGACGCACAGCTGGATGCCGAACGGAAAATTAACCAGATGAAAGCCACACTACCCACCGATGTGAGTGACCCTGTCGCGAGCCGCTTTAGCAGTGATGATCAGGCGATCATGAAGATAAGCGTTACCTCCTCGATGACGGGCACAGAACTTTATGATTTCATTGACCTACAAGTGAAGCCTCTACTCACTAATATTCCGGGTGTAGCGCAAATCGATATTATCGGCGGCAACGAACGGCAGATTAATGTGTCACTGGATAACGATAAGTTACAGGCTTATCAGATTTCGTCCACAGAGATCAACCGAGCCGTTGCTTTTAGCGGGGCGTCTTATCCGGCTGGTTCAGTTACCAACACGAGTTCGCGATTTTCTATTGATTTGAATGCAAAGGTGAAAACGGTAGAAGAGCTACGGAACATAGTTGTTCGCCAAAACGGTAATAGCCGGGTATTGCTAAGGGATGTCGCCTATGTTACGGATTCAGAGGAAGAGAGTACCACCCTGAACCGCATCAATGGCGTACCGGCTATTGGAATTGAAGTCAGGAAACAGTCGGATGCCAATACGGTAAATGTAAGCAAGTTGGCCAGGGAGAAGCTCTCTGAAATAAAAACACTTTACACGTCCACGGATTTTAATTTTTACATCGCCTCCGATCAATCAATCTATACGCTGGCATCCGCTGATGCAGTAATCGATGACTTGTTTATTGCCATACTGATCGTGGCGTGTGTGATGCTTTTTTTCCTGCATAGCCTCCGCAGCGCTTCCTTTGTTCTGGTCGCTATTCCCTCGGCGATGGTTCCGACATTTATCGGAATGTGGTATTTCGGTTTTTCGCTTAACCTAATGACCCTGATGGGGCTTTCGCTGGTGGTGGGCATTCTCGTGGATGACAGCATTGTGGTGCTTGAAAATATATATCGCCACCTGGAGATGGGTAAGGACAAGCGAACAGCTGCACTGGACGGACGAAATGAGATCGGTTTTACAGCCATTGCCATAACGCTGGTGGACGTGGTGGTCTTTCTTCCACTTTCACTGGCTGGCGGATTGATTGGAAATATTCTCAAGGAGTATGCACTGGTAGTGGTATTCTCCACCTTAATGAGTTTGGTAGTTGCCTTTACACTCACTCCGCTGCTCGCCTCACGCTGGGGTAAAGTAGCCCACATGAGTAAAGAAAATCTCTGGGGAAGGATGAACCTGGGGTTCGAGTCCATCATCGACAACCTGAGAGAATTTTATACCAAAATACTCCGCTGGTCCCTGATGCATAAGCGTTATGTTTTCATGTTCATATTCCTGCTGATCGCAGGTACACTGGCACTCATTCCGGCTGGGTTTGTAGGAACAACGTTCATTCCTGCATCCGACCGCGGGGAGTTGAATATCCAAATTGATATGGCATCGGAAACTCCGCTGAAAGAAACAAACCAGGCTGTGGCCAAAGTGGAAGAAATAGTCATGGCTCATCCCGAAGTAGCGGATGTTTTTTCTAATGTTGGTACGCAACAAGGTGCCTCTTTTGGAGTTTCCGGTTCAAGCAATAGCAACCTGGCCGAGATCACTGTAGTACTTGTCGACAAGAGCGACAGGGCAATTTCTACGGAAGACTTTGGTAAGATGATCCGGGAAGAGATCTCGTCTCTTCCGGGTATCAAACCAACGATCAAATTGGTGGGCATCACCGGCAATTCTTCTTTCGACCTGCAAATAGCAGTGAAGGGTACTAACCTTGACTCCATCGCAAAAGCGGCTGCTATTGTTAAAGAGATAATGATGAAGACTCCGGGTGCTGACTATGTACAGTACAGTACGAAAGAAGCGAAGACTCAGGTGTCAGTCAACCTGAAGCGTGACCGGATGGCGCGGTTGGGTCTCACGGTTGGAGATGTAGGGTCTGCCGTGCAATATGCTTTTTCAGGAAATGATGACACCAAGTTTCGCGACAACGGCGAGGAATACAACATCAAGCTGGAGTTGGATGAAGGCGACCGCCAGACAATTGATAATGTGCGCAACCTTAATATCTACAACAGCCGGGGTGCGAGTGTTCCGCTGCGCGAAGTGGCGGATATAAGTGAAATGCAAGGACAGTCTGTACTGGAGCGGTCGGACCGGCTTAACTCCATTCAGGTGAATGCTGCTGCTGTCGGAAGACCATCAGGAACAATTATGGAAGAAGTGCAGGCTGCGTTAGCTAAAACAAAAATTCCGGAGGGCATTTTTATTTCGTTGGAGGGAATGTCTAAAAACCAGGGTGATGCTTTCGGAAGTCTGTTTCTTGCTTTAGGCATCGGTATCCTTTTGATGTACCTGATCATGGTCGCCTTATATGAAAGTGTTGTGTATCCATTCGTCGTTTTGTTTTCGTTGCCTGTAGCCATTATCGGTGCGGTGTTGGGCCTTGCGCTCACCCTCAACTCGCTCAACCTCTTTTCGATACTCGGGATCATTATGCTTCTGGGTCTGGTAGCCAAAAACGCGATCCTGCTGGTGGACTTTGCAAATCATGAAAAAGCGAAAGGTGCTTCCGTGCATGATGCATTGATTGAAGCCGGAAGGGAACGTCTGCGCCCAATATTGATGACAACACTGGCGATGGTGTTCGGTATGCTGCCCATGGCTTTGGCAACAGGTGCAGGTTCTGAAACCAAAAACGCGATGTCCTGGGTAATCATTGGCGGGCTAACCAGCTCACTCATCTTCACCCTTGTGCTGGTACCTTCCGTATATGTTGTGATCGAAGGTTTGCGGATAAAAGTGAACAGCTTTTTTCAGCGAAAAGAAACGGGCCTGGATCCCCTTGCCTATACGCACAATCCGAATCATGAATAAATATAAATATTACTATGACTTACTACGCGGAGCGACGCGGTGACCGGGCAATAGCGGCAATGTAATCCATAAAACGTATCATGCAATTTTGTGCTTTGCTCGTACTGCTTCCAGTGCCTGGGTCATCGTGGAGTCATTACCGGCATCGAACACTATTGCTGACCCTCTTTACTTTTAAAGTCCGTAAGGGTCGTGCCATCATAACTTTATTCAGCAGCCGCCTTTGCGAGGGGCGCGTTTGTAAATTATTTTACTATCCCGTTCTATATAGTCACCCGATACAATCGGATATGAATACTTTGGCGCGTACGATACAGAATGGCTTCTGATAATTATGTTGTCGTTTACTTTCAGGCTATGCAATTGCTGAAATTCATTTGCCATTTCCAGCCCGAAACTAAGAATATAGTCGTCACCATTAATCGTGACCATCACTCCGAAACCTAATCGTGAGCCTGGCGGAAGGGAAAGAGAGGTTACAACAGCCTCCATATTGGTAGAATCACTTATATGGCTCCTTATTTTAGCCGCACCGGCAAGCACTTTTTGACCTTCTGGCGACGCTTTCCATTTATTGAAATTTATACCATCGGGGGTAGCCTCCCATTTTTTCAATGCGGCTTTCCTTTCAGCAGCAGAGAGTGGCCTCGGGGCTGATTTTTCAGAAGTTTCATTTTTGATTTCACGATTGGCAAATACCAGTCCGCTTACCACAACCAGCGATAAGATCAGCGCATAAATAACTTTTTTCATATTTTTTGCAGGTTTAATTATCGACTCCAACAAAGCTACAAGCCTTTGTGCCAACTTTTAGTAAACGAATTGTTAAAAGATGTAAACGAAATGTAAAAGTTGCGCGAATAGGATAATAATGTTCGAAAGTTCAGGGCAATATTAATCCGGTTCGCTGGAAAACGTTACTTGAAAACCGTAACAGTCATGGAACGTAATTTCTTTTCTTCCGTATTCTGTTTTTGAAACTACTTCAATTATTTTGGCTCTCCCTTCTAATCTCTTCTCCAGGCCCTCTATGGAATCCATTTTAAAATAGAGGCCACAGTTGTTCGCATTTACAATGGTCTTTTCCGATGACGCGTATAGCATAAAACCAGCTTCATCCCAGGTCATCATTGCCCAATCCAAACCGCAGCCAGGTTCTTCATGAGTACCAATGCATTTAAATCCAATACTTTCATACCATGCCTTTGCAACAGCAACATCAGGTATGCGAATAAAAGGAAGCAATGTTGTCATAGTTATATATTTCTAAAATTTATTGTTTACATCACTATTATTGGGATCAGTTAATTACTTCACAATGGGTCACGAATGTCTTTCGCTTGATTAAAATCAGCCAGGCAATTATCCAGCGGTTGACCTTGTTTATAGATACAGTCACAGAACGTTTCGCAAGCCTCTTGGTTTTTGCTGGCAGCACATTGATTTCTGCATGCAGGTTCAGAGTTACACGGTCCGATCTCATACAAATAGAAAGTGCCGATGATAATAAAGGCCAGGACTGCTATGCAACCTCCGAAAAACATTAACCTAAGCTTCATACCCAATGGTTTGGTTAGCACAGGTGGATCTGGTTTGCACTGCTTAAATGGCAAAATGTATTTTAAACGGTCATATTCCCAAACTAATAAGAACAGGCTTGCCAATACCATCATCGTGACCAGCCGGGTGCCTTCAAAACGTGTAGCATACGTCAGCACACAAATATTGATGATGATTGGGAAATACATCAATGCGCCAAGAAGGGAAGTTCGCGGGATCAGTAATAATATAGCAGTTATAATTTGAACGATTCCAATAAAAGTATAGTAATATCCTGTTTGTTGTAAGGCATCGAAGTAATGTCCCAAAGGGTTATTGGACGGCAAGCCAGCTGCAAATCGTTCATCCATGATTTTAACGAAGCCGGTGGGGATAAAGCTCACTGCCATAGCGATCCGGCAAAAAACAGCGAACCTTTTAAACCACACGTCAGCTTTTGTTTCATAGTAGATTTCTTCAATTCTATTCATAGCAATTCAAACTCAACTTTCGGAACCATCTCATGATTTTCTCACTATTTTAACTGCGAGATAACAGGCATAGTAAATCACCAGTGCTAAAGCTGACCAGTAGGCAGCAAAAGCAATAACCAAAGGCAAAGGTGCGGGATCGGCATCTTGAGCCAAGAACGACAATGGCCCTATCAAAGCAAATTTGAAGGGATATAAAATTGTCGCGAGGGTACTCTTCCAGGCTATTGGGGATTCAGCCCCGGGGAACCAATCCCCGTTTGGGGGAAAGAGTCGGACTTCAGGGCCCAAAAGTGAGTTGGAGATAAATTGAAAGGCCAAAGCCAAAATAAGGAAGAGAGTAACAAATCTTGTTCTTGAAACTTTCATGGTATTGATTTTCAATGATGTTGAAATCCAGCGGAAAAAATAGTTCATTTTATTTGATCCACAAAATAAGATATAATATATTTAAAATATGAGAAAAACATTTTTAGGTGAGTTTGAAGAAATCGTATTGCTATCAGTAGCCGTGCTTGACGATGAGGCTTACGGGGTTTCTGTTACTCTGGAAATCGAAAAACAAACCGGCAGGTCTGTGGGGTTTAACACGGTTCACACCACTTTACAGCGATTGGAAGAAAAAGGATTTCTCACCTCTAAAATGGGAGGAGCAACTGCAGAAAGAGGTGGCCGTAGAAAACGCTTCTTCCGGCTAACGGCTGCCGGTGGGAGGGCATTAAAGGATGTGCGGGATATTCGTACGCAACTGTGGGAATCACTACCACCGAAAGCAATGTATCTATCAGGACACTAAGTATTGAATAGGTATGGCAGATAATGACAATCCTATCAACCCTCCGCGCCTTGCCGACTGGCTTCTGCAAAGGTTTGTTCCTGCCAGTGCATTGGAAGAATTGCAAGGAGACCTCCTTGAGTTGTTTCATTACTGGGTTGAAACTGACGGACTGGCTGTGGCCCGACAACGATATACATGGACAGTGCTTCGTTTGCTAAAACCATTTTCCAAAAAGGAATCACACATTGCCAGACATGATCATCTGTCGCCCTCAATTTTTCCGGGTATGTTACAGAATTATTTCAAAATTGCCTGGCGAACTGTACGTAATCAATGGCAGTATAGCCTGATCAACACCACCGGATTAGCTGTAGGCATGGCCTGTTGTATACTCATCTTTTTATACGTGCGCCATGAGCGAAGTTATGATCGCTTTCATGAGGGAGCAGATCGTATATACCGGATCATTCGGGATGAAATGAACAATGCAAATCAACTGGAGCCATATGCAACCACACCCAAAGCGGCCGCCCTTTCAGTGATCCATGACCTTCCTGAAGTCGCGGCTGCCACAACCCTGTTTCAAAGCAGGCCTCTTGTAGTGACATACAAGGACAAACAGTTCTACGAAGACCGGCTATTTGGAACGGATACAAGCTTTTTCAAGGTATTTACTTTTCGGCTGATAAAGGGTTCGCTGAAGGAGGCATTTGCCACACCTCAATCTGTATTGATTACAGAAAGCACTGCAAAAAAATATTTTGGAAACGTAGATCCCATTGGAAAACCTCTGCGTGCAGAAGATGCCGAGTATTTTGTTGTGGGAGTTGTAGGCGATGTACCTCCCAACTCTCACTTCCACTTTGATGTTCTGGTTCCATTGAGAACATCTGAAGAAAGGTTCAACACCGAATGGGGTCCGGCTCGCTACCACACATACATCAAGCTTAAGGAAAAGGTTGATGTGGCAGCATTTGAAATTAAACTCGCTTCGTATGCACAAGCTAAATACAAAAGAAGGCCTTTGGATAAATTTCACTTGCAGGCGCTCACTGATATCCACCTGCATTCCAGCTTGAAAGGTGAACTGGAGGCCAACAGTGATGCATCGGTGATCCGCATCTTAACAACCATTGCGTTGTTTGTTATTTTCATGGCCGGAATCAATTACATCAACCTTGCCACTGCCCGGTCGACTAAACGGGCAAAAGAAGTGGGTATCCGGAAGACATCGGGTGCATTGCAACGCGGGCTTATTTTTCAGTTCATGACCGAATCTGTGCTGATTGCTTTGTGTGCATTGCTGTTATCTGTTGTCCTGATCACGCTCCTGGTAATCCCCTTCAACCAACTGGTAGGAACGCAACTGGAGTTATTTCAGCTGGAACTTTGGCCGGTTTGGTTGTCCATCGCTTCACTGGCTGTGGTTATCGGTGCGATTGCCGGTTTGTACCCGGCTGTCTACCTGTCTTCCTTTAATCCCATACACGTTTTGAAGGGAGGTGGTTTGCAAACATCAAATAGTTCGGGCTGGCTTCGCAAAGCACTGGTATGCTTGCAATTTTCCATATCAGTTTGTTTGATTATAGGCACTACGGTGGTAGTAAACCAGATGCACTACATCGGTAATAAGCATCCGGGATTTGACAAGGAGCATGTCATTGTGGTTCCAAATGCCAGAATGCTTGATAATCGCGATGCCATGGAACAACGCATTGCGCAGCTTGCCGGTGTAAAAAAAGTCGGAGCTTCCTCCGGCAGTATGGTGGGAGCACCCAACTGGTCAGGCGATATCCGGACGGATGGTTCACAAACCGATCGGTTAATCAATTTCTGCCAGGTCAATTATGATTACCTGGATGCGCTCGGGATTCAGTTGCTGGAAGGGCGACAATTCTCGCCTGAGTTCCCGGTTGATACGATCAACTCGCTTATTTTAAACGAAGCCGCAATCCGTGATCTTAACCTTACCGATCCTATTGGTCAGCAACTTGTCTGGGATGCCGGTTCTTTGGACACAGTCATATACGCTCCTGTTGTGGGTGTGGTCAGTGACTTCCATTTCTCTTCTTTCCACGAGCCAATAAAACCGTTTGCTTTCCTGATTAGAAATAATTTTTTTGTGCAGGAAGATTTCACTTCGAAGTTATATATCAAAACAACCGAAGGCAGTCTTTCGGAAACGGTTCGTCAGGTGGAAGCGATCTGGAAAGAATTTGCACCCCAGCGACCATTCTCATACTCCTTGCTGGACGATAACTACAAAACGCTTCACGCAGACGAAGAGCGCTTCTCATTTTTGTTTTCAGGTTTGACCGGTCTTGCCATCTTCATTGTGAGTCTTGGTTTGTTTGCTTTGGTGGCTTTCATCACCGAACAACGTACAAAGGAGATCGGCATCCGCAAGGTATTGGGCGCCACGGTAACAAGTATTGCGCTGATGATCAACAAAGACTTTTTGAAACTGATAGCACTTTCATTAGCCATAGCCGGTCCTGTTGCATTTTATTTTATGAACCAGTGGCTGGAAGAATTTGCGTACCGCATTGCACTGGAATGGTGGATGTTTGCTCTTTCGGGAGTAGTGGCCTGTGCGGTTGTTTTTATTACTACTGGTTATCAATCCATAAAAACATCGTTAACAAACCCTGTTAAAAGCCTAAGGGCCGAATAGATTTAGAAATCTATCCTATGAAATTAATGCTGGAATGATTGGACTTAATTTTGGAAAGGGCAGGGTTACCGTTTGCACAGACCAGGGTATCTTTAGAAGGCTTGATCTTTAATTCGCGCCGTTGTCAGCCGTTAGCGCAACCAATTTATTAAAATGTTGCAAAAAAAATGCGTAAAAGCCCATTATTGCATGTGCGTGTTGTTGGCGCATTACCTAATCTTTTCAATTTTCCCGTTGTCAAAAATTCGGTATCTCTCGTTAGCAACTGTCAACTTACCAGTGCTTTCGATCCTTTGTCCGTCTGGTCCAAGGTCAAAAATTGACGTGCTGTCGATAAGATGAATGGTGTAGTCCCTGTTAATAGTTACAATTTCTCGAGTTCCAATACTTGGGTCATTGCCGCCCCAATCACCCAATAGAAATAGTGTGTCGATTGGTTGGCCAAGTTTGTCAATTGTAATTAAGGTCGGTGATCCAGTTTCGTCTGTCGAAACAAAGATTATACCTTTATAATTTGAATTCTCGGTCAGTCTTGCATAAGGGTTTTTAAAAAGTTCCCAACCTTCATTCGCCCCGTATTTGCTTAAATGGTTTCTATACAATTCAATCCACTTCTCTGGAGTCAATGTTATGGGAACAGTTAGGAATTCCAACGTGTCGTAAACGCTTTCAAATGCTGCCGTATCTTTTTGTAGCGTCAAGTTGTTGACTGAATCTTTCTTGAATTTCTCTGAACAACCTCTTTTGTCGTCAGTCCAATCGCCTTTTCCGCATTCCAGTTCTTGTCTCCTGCAAGAGTCAAATAGAATGTAAAGCAGTCACCGTCCGTCACAAAATAGCCCATTAAGCTACCTTTGTTATTTGCTATCGTATTCCCACTGTACCAAAAGAAGAGTCCATTGTCAGAGAAGTCAGAGATTTTCCTTTTTAGATTATTTGTGCTCTCCTGAATAATATGAAGAGGTATTTCGTTTTTCTGTTTTCTATAGTCCCCGTTCTCGTGTCGATAGAGTTCAGATTTCTCTACACGATTTGGATGGAAAGGTGGAATCGTTATGTCAACAAGCTTATGAATAGATATTTCGTGAATAATTGTCCCCGAGAATTTTACCCATTTCTCATCGAACCAATTGTCAATACGTGTAATATAAAGGTCCTTCGGTGTCCACTTAGAAATTCTGTCTTTAAAAAGTCTCTCGACGTTTTTAATGTAGTGTAGGTTGTCCTTTGTGTTAGTTGGAATCTGTATCATAATGAGCTTAGCCAGCAACGATTTGCTATGAAGGATTGCTTTTATCTTTTATGAAATAATCAATCAAGTAATGCTTCATAATAACTGTTGTTGGTGGCTGTACATCTAAAATATTTCTTTTCGCCGGGCGCATGTTTTTAATTACGTTTTATAAGCGTTGAATGTAACACTTTTATTTTCCATCTTTTTCTCTCTTTCACTACAACGACAGTTTCTATCCAATGTATTGCTACTTGTTTACCCTCTCTGATAATGTCCGAATGAAGATTATAGGTGGCCCATCCGATGTTTTTGTCTACGGATGAAGTTATGAAATTAATGGTGTTTACTCTTTTAAAATCACTAGCTGTGTTTTGCCTGATCGCTTTTCGGATAAGAGTATCCAAATTCCACATCTGACCATATTCAAACAATAAAATGTCGTCAGTGCAATAGTTTTTTAATTTAACCGAATCTCTGTCTGACAGCGTCTCAAAAAAGTTAATAACAGTTTGCTGTACACTCCACTGTTCGTTTGTTTGCGGCTGTTGGGCCTGCACCAATGTTGAAAGAGACATTGCAATGATGAGAGGGCTTATTGTTTTCAATATAATTGTATTTTAACTATCCAACGTATTTGACAGATTATTGCGGAACATATTATCATAATAATTGCTTCAATCGATCTCATCTGATTGGTCTAACGAATGGCCCGCAACGTTTTGTGTATAGGAAGTGGGCCACCAAAGTTTATTAATTGCTCAAATGTTCCTTTTCGCACTGTCTGCCCATTTAACTCAAAGCCCATGTTATCGGTTCGTGCTTTTCTGACCACGATGGTGTGTCGGTCTATGTTTGCTATCATTTTACTGTTGGCTCGTAATAAAGGATTATAGCACCGTTAGTAAAGGTTTTAGTCTTTATAAGTTTGAGAATCGCCCTTTCTTTCACATTGTCAAACAACTGCGAGCCTTTACCAGCAACCACAGGTTGAATGCAAAGTTGGTATTCGTCTACTAAATTAAGGTTCATAAGTTGCATTATTAAACTCCGACTGCCAACAAAGATATCCTTTCCGGATTGTTGCTTTAACTCTCTCACCAAGTCCTCCAATGATTTAGTTGCAAGTTTCGCGCTGTCCCAATCCGTGTTTTTGAGTTTGCGTGAAAAAACGATTTTAGGAATTTTGTCTATTGCAATGGCGAAGTTGCCGGTTGTTTTGTCGCCCGTTGGGTTTGTTAGCACAGTCTGCCAGTATTGCATAAGTTGGTAAGTTGTCCTGCCATAAAGGATAATGTCCGCACTGTTTAAAAGTTCAGCGTAGTGTTGATGTATTTCTCCGTCCGATAGTCCCTCTGTGTGGTCATAAACTCCGTCAATTGTCATATTTGTTGTTGCAATTACCTTTCTCATGTCTTGTTCTTAAATGTCATTCGTTGCAGTTATTTTATAGTCTTATATAGGGATGCACTGTCGTCAAAGCTTAACCGCTAACGTTCATATATAAAGCGTATGCGGCTTAGTCGCATCACCTTGTCAAACTTGTTAAATAAATTTACTCGCAGAATTTGTCATACCAAAATGAAACCGCATATGATTTATATATGCTGTTAGGCGTAGTTATAATATTCTTGTAAACAATCAAATAAATCTAAATCGAAATTTTAAACGAGTTTAAGAAATATATTATTCAATTCAATCGGATTTGAAACCATAGCATCATGCCCTCCTGAAAGCAATTTATAATAACCAAAACCTTTACCCCTTGCCCTTTCAGCTGCTTCTATGAATTGTGGATATTCCGAAAGTTGAATAAAGGTTTTTTTTATGTGCTGACCGGGATCTCCCTTGATTTGTAGGGATTGGGTGAAGGTCTTATAGGGTTGCTCGCCGAGACGGTCAGCCATCCAGGTAACGTCTTCTTTATTAGTTACACCATATATTTGCGGACTACCCCATATAGGAAGACGATTTGTTTTTTCCATTTCAGGAGATGCGGCCGCCTTTGCATTATTGTAGTCATTTATACTTTTTCCACTTTCCGGCAAGTAGGCATCAAGGTAGATAAGCTGGCTGAGACGTTGAGCTACTTTTTCGGCTACCCCGGAAATAACCATGCCGGCGTAGCTATGCCCCACAAGTATCACATCGTTTAGGTCTTCATATTCCAGTACATTTATTATGTCCTGAATATGAGTATTCAAATCAACTTCTGTAGTCAACAAATGAGAACGCTCCCCAAGTCCCGTTAGGGTGGGAGTGAAAACCTGGTGGCCTGCCAACTTTAACATTGGAGTTAGTTTATTCCAGCACCATCCACCATGCCATGCTCCGTGAACTAAGACAAAGCTTATTTTTTTAGGAACGTAAGTAGCAAAGGCTTTTGTTACGCCTCCAAAGGAAAGTATTGATAAGGTGCCGAGTACTTGCCGACGGGAAAATAGAAACTTGCTCATAGAATATTTGAAATAGTTTAGAAATAAATTTATCAAAAAAATAGGGCCGAATTACGCCTAACAACACAGTATCCGTATTGCCGTAATCCCTTACAAAATAAGCGAATTTCCATTATCAAGGAAAGTTGTCTTTCAAATGAGCCATCAACGCATTTTGGAACTCTTGTTCGTATATCTCTAGGAGGATAACCGCATTGCCGTTATTCCGAATGTTTCCAATTCCCGGTGGACTGTCGATAGGGATGGATCAGGGGCATCAGGGAATTTGATTCGATATATAGCCTGGAGAGAAATAAAATGGGACAGCAGGGATCGCTCAAGCGCTTGTTTGGGGAGAAATTTAAAGTCGGAAACAGGGGTTCGCATTGCTCAATTCTGGTTGGAGTCAGTATTGGTGATACTGCCTACCCTCTGGGGGATAAAAGGTTTTGTTGTGCACGGTTTGGACATTGTTTCTACGCCTTATCATTGCGAAATTGACTGCTCAATTTGATTGAAGTCCACCAGGAATGTAATGACTGTCAGTCATCATGTTTGTAACGATCGAATATTTACCGTCTACAAATGTGGCTAGGCAATTACACCTTTCTTGTTGATGATCGCCAGGTATACAAGAGCACTGATCAGCAATACATTGAACTCCACACCATTTCTGCCTGCGCCCACTACAAACCAGCCCTCAGCCGCGTGAATCATGATGATGCCAGCCACCAAAATCGGAATGGTGACGAAGGCAGCGGGCCTGACGTAGCGATTCAGAATCAGCAGTATAGCACAGGCCACGTGCGAAAGTTTAATTGCCCAGGCCAGTGGCAACCCAATAGGAGCAAATCCCGCTGTGTTCAAATACTGGTTACCGAAATTATTTACGGCACCTGAAAAAAGGCTGGGGAGACCATGCATAAAAAACACGGCAGCCAGAGCAATGCGCAGAACAAGACTAGGTGTGATGATTCTATCCATGATGCGGTATGTTTAATGCAATTTAAGTCGAACCTGACCTATCAGAATTGTAAAAAAACGACAGCTACTCAATCGGTATATAGAAAGGATGAGCTTTCTCCGCCTACACTTTTGTTGCGCACAAAATTGTAAGGTGACATCCCGGCAAATTCCTGAAACTCTTTAATGAAATGCGACTGATCCGTGTAGCCGAGTTCGAAAGCAATCGAAGTCAGTTCGCTATATTCGACTGTAGTGAGTCGATTAAGCGCCAGCTCGAATCGCGAAATGCGTTCATATCTTTTTAATGGCACACCAACCTGTTTTTTAAATCTACGCTGCAACTGCCGTTCTGATATCCTGAGCGCGGATGCGAACATATCCATTTCACCAACTCCTCCCTTTTTGTGAATGATGCTTTGAACCGTAAAATCCAAAGACACTTTCGCCATTTTTCCGAGCAAGAAGCTGTCTAAGAAGGCCACACGTTCTACATGCGTTCTGTTTCTCAGCCGCTCAGCGAGGTTAGACCTGTAAACCATGTTGATGTCGGGCATCAGGTTCGTTAGTTCATCTGCACCGATTCCGAAAAAAGTGGTAAGTGCGTGCGGATAAAAGCTTACTCCGAAGTGCGAAAAGGTGCCGTTCATAAAGACCTCAGTCGGTCGCGTACGCACACCTTTCAAATAACAAAGCGGCATCTCTTCGCCTGTTTCGACATTTATGATCGGCTCAAAACAATCTATATCTTGAAAGATTAATCGCGGGTAGCGGTCGGCAAAACTCAGGATATTCAACCGCGAAATGGAGGATTGTCGTCCGTCAAGACTCCAGTAGTATCGCACCAGATCTCTGAGTGACTCGGCGGGAGTATATTGACGGTACTGCATGCCAAAACATTAGTCATTCTCTTCCCCAACTTCCTTGATCATTGCCCCGGGCTTCGTAAGAACGTTGTCCATGTGACTTTGCGATGTCATAATGATGTGGTCCGGAATCATTGTCTCAAGTCTTGTACCTGCATTTACTTTCTGTTCTGTCATGTTTGTCGCTTTGTTTTGTAATTTTCGTTTACTCTTGAAAGAATTGCTGGTAACGGTTATGCATAAACAGTAGTGGGAGTAGGAAGGTTTGGTAAGTGATCCCGGTAGCTACCGGCGTGAATACCAAGCCCACTACCGCGTCATTGTCAGCCGTTTGCGAAACCAAAATAATAAAAAGTTGTTAAAAACATGAGTGAAAGCTGGTATTGGATTTGCATTTTATTGTGTGCCGTTTATTTACTGATTCCTTTTTTTATGGCGGTACAAGATTGTCACCGTATCCATTAAAATAGTTTGCTTCTTCAGGCCTGTCGAGTCGTAATAAGTTACCATTTTGTAGACTCCCTCTTCTTTTGAATTTACAGTCGATACAGTAGAATCAAGTTGCGACAGATTCGAGTAATACAAAAGGGTCCTGGTCTCCGAGACTAAGTTTCCTTCATTATCGAAACTTTTCTCGTCCTTTAGTTTCATTTTTCCGTCTTCATATTCGTAGGTTCTGTATGTTATCGGGCGGCCGCTGTCTTCGGTAACTTCTTCTTCGATCAATTCCCCGATGTCATTAAATTTATGTCTGTGTATGTGACGGGTGTACCGTCCTTCATTCCATGTTTGAAGTAAAACGAGGCTATCAGGATAGAATTGGTAAGCCGAACGATATCTCAGAAATATGTCCCAATCTCGCCATATTATTGAGTCACGGATTCCCATGCTATCGTAAAAATACTTATAGTCTTCCCCTCGCATACTTTCATCGGCAATTAGGCGACCCTGGGAATCGTACACAACAAAGCCAACATCATTAAATTTCCAATTAAAAAATTCGGTACTATCCCCGTATACCAGCTCTCCATACTTCTCCTTGATCCAAGGATTTTTTGCAATTAGGTAGGTAGTGTCAACGTGACTTTTGGCGATCAACTCCTTTTCAAAATCACCGAATTTTAACTGCGTAATTTCCAGTTCACTCGAATGGCAACCTAAGGAAAACATTAATAGTACTACAGATATTCTTTTCATAAATGGCTTTCACAGCTTTATTCTCTGGACCTCAATGGCATGAATACCAATTTCTGAAGTAGTAAAACTCACTTTGCTCCGTTGTGGGAGGTACTCTCAATCAAAAAAGTCCTTCTGTAAAGTCTGTGCCAAATGATTTTGTTGTCTTCTGAAAATGTCATCACGAACTTAATAATACCAGGGAATGTCGTAGTATCTAATTCTATGTCTAAAATGTCAATTTTGGTTTTGTCGTCAATAAGTTTATCTCTTTTCTCAACCAGCCCACTAATTAAAGTTCCAGTCAAAAAGACACCTCCGCTAGAATTAGGAAAACCATTTTCTACGATTACTCTAGCCACTTGTTTTTCATTGATACATTTTGTCAGCGGTTCGGGCTACTTTTCTTATAACTTCATTTTTTCCTATTGATGTCTTTTTTGTAATTCCTGACCATTTTTCCGAATCCCTTATCTTTTTTCCGTTTTTCAACAGCCGAAGATTCAAAATAGGCTCTCTCTCTTTCTAATTTCAGGTAATTTTCATATGAAGCTCGGTCTATTTCTCCCTTTTCAACGGCTTCAATAACAGAACAACCTATCTCATTCGTGTGAGTACAATCTTTGAACTTACAATTCTTAGAAAGCCTGGTAATCACATCAAATGTAATTTCTAATCCGCTTGTTGAATCGGCAATACCTACTTCTCTCATTCCTGGATTATCAACTAATATTCCTCCATTTTCAAGAATAATTAATTCTCTATGACTTGTAACGTGCTTCCCTTTATTTGTACTATGGCTAATTGTATCTGTTCGCATTATAGATTTTCCGGAAAGATTATTTAATAGAGTGGACTTTCCAACACCTGAAGAACCAAGCATACAATATGTTTTACCTTTTTCAATAATCGCCTTTATCTTGTCGTACCCATCTTGTGATTCGTTACTTAGTGCAATAATCGGAACATTATTAATTCGAGCTTTTATTTTCTCCAAGATCTCAAAGGTCCGATGTTCATCAATTAAATCAATCTTAGTGAGCACTATAATGGGACTAACCTTTGATGAATTACAAATTGTCAGGTATCTTTCAAGTCTATTAATATTGAAATCCCTATCAGCGGCTTGCACCAATAATGCATAATCAATATTTGTTGCTATTATTTGTATCTCTCCGAATTTACCAACGTGCTGTCTGGAAATAACGGAGAATCTCGGTAAGATGCTGTGAATAATGGAAAAATCTGAATCATGAATTGTTATTGCAACCCAATCGCCAACAGCCGGAAAATCTTCTCGACTTTTTGATGAAAATCGTAAATTCCCTGCTATCTCGGCTTCAAATTCTCCTTTTTCAGTCTTTACAATATATCTTTCTTTATGTTCCGATATAACTCTTCCAATCTCAAACTTTTTAAGGTTATTCTCATTCCTTAATTTTTCAAGTTTATCATTATATCCTAAATCTTCTAATGTCATTTCAATCTGGAATTGATTAGCTTATTCGATACTCACGGTCATCTTCTGCCTGACCGATAACGTTTGTGTTTGCGCAGTGGTGGGACTTTGAACGCTTCACTGTCCCACGTGACCAAACGTTGAACGAAGATAGCACTTTGAGTTTACACTTAACCCCACCATTGCGCAAACATTTTGTTATGCACAGTGCTGCAGTCCACCGTGACCTAGCAGCACGGATGCCAAGGCTTTGGAGGTGGGTTGAAGTCATGCGGCGTTGGCATTGGTGCTGCGGTTCGAAGCACAAATCTCTCTATCGGGCCGAAGTTCAACTAAAATGTCCAAATAGTTTTGTCGACTGCAGGTAATGTCCGCTGGGAATGTCCGACTAGTTACTTACTGCTAGGGTTTTCCTTTGTCCATTTTTCATATTCTTTGCGCAACAGAACCACAGGGTTTTCTCCTCCTTTAGGTAGATCTTTGATAACCAAGTCTAAGTAAGGGTTTTTTGAATTATCTCCGGGTTTTGCAACTTTCATAAAAGCACTTTGGGCTCTCTGTTCTCCGCACCGTTTATCTCCACCGGCTTCTGAACCAGCCTCTAATGCTTTAATCAAGATTTCGTGGATACTTAGAGAGTCTCTTTGTCCTTGAACCGCTGCGTCAAAAATAGCTTTAAGCACATTTTCATTTGACAAAAGATTCCCTTGAACAGAAATCCCATTTGAGGTTAATGACCCCTTGTAAAAAATCGTAGAGTCCCCCGTGTAGGTTATAGGATTCATTTGTCCCACGGTAATAATGGCGTATTGCTGATGCTCCGGGTCAAATCTGCCTTGTCGAAGGGCCTCCAATATTCCCTCAATCGGATGTCCTGCAATAATTGCTTTTCTACCCATGTCATGGGCATTATAATTACTCCTTGCCTGAACGATAATAGCACCATTGCCGGGAATAATACTACCGATACCAGAACAATTGGAAGTACAAGATGCGCCTGCAATTCCTATTTCCTTTGTCTTCGGGTCTATTATGATGATAGACCATGTCGCAAAAGAGTTTATGCATAAAGCAGTCATGCACAACATTGTCGTGATTGATTTTTTCATTTTTTGTCTTTTTAGTTACACTGGGAAACTCTGGGAATGGTTTACGGTTACAAAGGACACCTTGATTATTTCAGATGTCAAATGGACATGAGTGTCATTTTAAGTTTTGGTGGAAGTCGCTTGGCTCTTTTGCTCGCTTTGGTGTCGCGCGGAAATGTGGGGCAAGCAAATGTGCCAATGTTCGAAGCACCGAATCTGTCCCGCGGCATTGTGCATAACAGCATAGTATGCGTATTGCCGTTACCTAAGCAAGATAAACGAATTCTCATTATCCGGGAAAGCATCGTTTCAAAAGCGCAATAAACCTTTTTTGGAGCCCTTGTTCAGATATCCCTAAAAGGATAAACGTATTGCCATTATTCTGAATTGCCACCAATTCCCAGTGGGCTATCGATCGGATTTGGATCAGGTGGGGCAGGGAATTTGTTTCAATAATTACCCTGCTCGTTGGAATGCCTGCTCATTTATTTGCAGGGTTATGCCTACGTTCCCGGTTGCTCCCCCTCAACCTCCAGTTTCGCTGCATGTTTTCGTTTCTGATCCAGTAGTTCATTGTACGCTTCCAGTGCCTGGGCTATAATGGACTCATCACTGGCATCGATCTTTTGGCTTCTGCGCTCCATGATCTCATAGTAGGCATCGAACCCGGTCTCTTCATCCATGCCGAGGCTGTTCAGGATCAGGGTGTCGAGGTGAGGTTGAAAGTAACAGTCATCGAGGCCCATGTCCTGGAGGGTGCGAAAGAACTTGCGGCTTTTGAGTTCTTCTTTGATCAGGTAGACGGTTACCTGGATTTCGGAGGGAAGTTTTACCCCGGGAGAAATAATTCTATTCATACACAACAATGATTGAATATCTATATCGTATCTAAAGATATCTATAATAGATCATATAATACATAAAACGTATCATACAAAATTTTAACAAACTATAAACCAACTACTTAAGCATTTGACGACACCCGGAATAATCCTATTTTAGGATCATATAATACGTAAAGATGATCAATGGATGCGTGAAAAAATAAAGATCAATCGCCTGAAGGTAGTTTTGACCGAGAAGGAAATCTCGCATAAGGATTTTGCACGAACGATGAAAAAAGCCCCCAATACCATCACGCGGATTTGTAACAATGAGCAGCAGCCGTCATTGCTTGTTCTTCGGGCAATGGCGCTTGCACTGGATGTGGATATTTCGGAGTTATTGGTGCCCACGAAAAAGCCATAGCTGTCCAGCCACGATCATAACGAATATTTCCGGGTACATAGTAATTTCTATCAGCCTTTCAGTGGATCCCGCTGGGATTTTTTCTCGATCGATAAACCGTTAGCGCTTAATTAATTCGCATTTTTTAATTACTGCTGCTCCCGAATTGCTCACTTGGGAAGAGAGTACAAGGAACATCAAAGCGTATCAAAGTTAAGGATTCTGATACTAGATGGCAATTTATTTCACGTTTGCCTTAGCAGGTTTCAGAAAAGGAAAGGAAATAAAATGGCTTAATGGGAATAGATATTCTATTTTAGGAATTGGACATCACCTTACCCTATGGATCAATGCAGACTTTGCAAAGCAGCTAAAGCAGACAAAAGCGGTTCTCACATAGTATCGCATTTTCTAATAAAGGAATTCGTCAATCAAGATGGATTTACATCGAAAAACAAAGAGATTACTTTCACGCTATCAACAAAAACCCCCGATGCAGTTAAATTCTTTTTTGGTCGTGGAATACTGCCGGATACGATAAAAGGTGTGCTCGGCAGTAACTTAAGTGAAATTGAGCCCCAACTGATGAAAGACCCGTTCGTAAGGGACTACTTACTTTGTTCACCTTGTGAGAGTAAACTTGCAGTACTCGAGGGCGCCTTCAAAACGATCGTTTATTCCAAGAAGGATCGATTTACTGGTGCGACCGAAATTCGCAGCATTCCGATCTTCAAAATCGAAGAATCGGATTTGATACGCGTATTCTTTTACTCGATCATTTGGAGAACATCTGTCGCACATCTTTATAGTAGCAGACTACCATCTGTCCTTGAAGACCGACTTCGGATGCTTGTCAATGGCGCGCTTTCTCAAAAAGAAGCCGAACTGTTACAAAATATTAAAAACAATCACTCTACGCTTAGCTCGATACCTTTAGCAATATTCTACTCCAGTACGGGTGTTGGTTCAACAATTGCGCACAATGTTGCTAAAGCGCCTTACTACTTTATATTTAATGATTTTATTGTTTGCTTGTACGGTAAAAAGAAAAGTGTTTACAAAGCTCCTGAAAAAGGTTTTAATGTTGAGCGTTTACCAATCAAACAGTTGATAAATCACAACGAAGAGCAGATGACTATCGGCATTCTTTCTGAATCCCACACTCGTACAATAATTGACGGAGTTATCAATACATATATTGGCGGGATGGAAGACCAGATCAGAAAGATTGTCCATCAAGTGTTCCGACAGATTGGATTCGCACGAGCACCACGCCTTGTAGTTCGGACTATTATGTCTGACGTTGCCAATTATAATCGCCTAACTACGCAAGAAAACTCTGGTTTTCTACTCAAATCAATTCTTAACAGATCAATTGAGTACTTGACAGCCTTTGGGTTCAACATCGTTTCTGAATAGCAATGTGCATACGCCAAGCAGAAGAGGTTTTGACTGGACATCGTTAATTATTTTAAGCTCAATCTACCGTTCTCAAATATATCTGGCATGGCTAGACGATTTAAGAATATAACCTTTCCCATCGATAACAAAACCATCCAAATTATGTTGGATAACATATCGTGCGCGCCTTAAAAGCGGCCAGTAAATCGTACAGACTTTTTTTCGTAGCCGCAGATACGGTTTGAATGCGGGCAGTTTTGTTAACATGAGACTGCGGCTAGTGCATCCGTTCTTGCTTTATACGTATAAAGCATATGCGGGCTTGGATGATCACAACCAAACCATTTTTTTTAGCATCTTCTTCTAAACAGACAGGAGCAATTGGACGGAACTGTTCTCTCTGTTTGATTTCGTTTAACCGAATTCTAGTACTCTCATGAAAGGGGGCCGCTAAAATTGATCGGTCACCCAGAGCACGAGGCCTAATCTCATACTTGCCACTCACCCACGCAAGAATTAAATCTCCTGCTAAGATGTTTGCCAAAAGTTCATAATCTTTTTCGTAAGTGTTTTAAAAAGGAAACCCTATTGATATAAGGAAACACCATTTAATTTAATCAAGTATGCGAGAGAAGGCCCACATCCTTCAGAATAGTTGGGATTGTAGCTTGTTGGTTGCGTATAATAGACAGGAGAATTGTTGATAACCGCATAAAGACACATCGCAAGTGACATTGTCTTTGGGCCATAAGGAGCAAAAATTACTTGCTTTCCCTTTGCCAAGGAGCTTATTTTATCAAAAATACTGGGGACCGATTTTGTATCGATTCGATAGATTTGTTTTGTGTCTATCTTCGTAGAGCCATCTAATTGATTGACAAAGTCCCATGTTCGCTGATAATAAGGAGGACCTGGCGGGAATGGAAACAGAAACTTAATATCTAAGCGATCTTGCTTGTCTTTTAAGAATGTAGGAAGTCCAAGAGGCATGAATCCAATACCAATTACCGCTAAATCGATCTTGCTTTCATCTCCATCAAGAGGAGAAAACAAAGAAATTGGTGCCCAAGATTGAGCATTATCAGAGAGATTACCTTCAAAATACTTCTCCGGCACTGTATATGTAAGAATGAGATTTTTAACTGCGGCACTTCTCAATAACAATTTCGTTAAGGGGAAGAAAAATCGTTTGGGGAAAGCTGTGATATCTAACACAATTTGACCATTTGATTTCTCTATCAAAGCGTTGCAGGAATTGATTATTTTTTCGGTTGGCTCAAGTAGAGAATGTTGTTCGACTTCGTTCGGTTTTGCTATACTTTCAATGAAAGCTTTACATTTGTTCCGCAGTTCATCATGGACACCTGTATTTGTTGGATCTGTGATTTCTAAAAATTTGGAAAAGTGGAGCAGATTCAAGTCGGAGAGTTCTTTGAAGGTACCACTGCATCGTATCTCAGTAGCCAGACAACCAAGAAGCGAGAATTTTTCGGATGGGAGCTTGCTTAATAACCATTTCAACTCTCCCCAAGGTCTAAATACCATATGTTACGGAGTTAAAATAGAGATCCTTGATTTTTATTGTCGGGAGTTCGTTTCTTATTTTTATGAGAAGTCTTACTTTCTTCTATCACCCCCGACTTCACTAACCAATCTTCTAAATCGTTTATAGAAATATACTTAGGCTCCTTGGTATGAGTGGATGGCAATTTAAAGTAGGGTGATAATATTGGGTTTAGATAAAACTTAATCCGCTTTTTTCCGTCCTTTGTCTTGGTCGTGTGAGGCCTGTCGTATAAGTCTCCGTAAGATGCGGCATCCATAAGAAACTTATTGATTCCGGCATTCTTTTGGAGATCTTCAATTGTTATTGAGAATCCATTCTTTCCAGGATACGACATTTTTAAATCCTGAGTTAGTTCTTTGTATAATTCTGTGCCAACAAGTGTGATAAAATTTTTCCTTTCCTTTCCTCCAGTTTCCTTCGAGATGTTTTCAAACCATTTAAAACTTGCTTCCAAGATTCCCAATGTTTGAATAGCTTCGTCTATTACGGGATGATTTTTTGTCGGTTTCGTACTTGAACTTTTATCGCGCAACCATACTTCCCATATCTGTTGGCAAAGACTTAAAAAAGCGAGAATGTTTCCACCGCTTAAATTTAGTATGTCATCTTTACCCTCCCAGATTAATTGTTGTCTATTTCTTGATGCGATTTGAATTAATGCTTGTTCCGTTCGCTCTTTAACCCAATACTTTTTATTATCCCAAGGAAAAGGCTTTTTCTTTGGAGCATCATTCACAATTTCTTCTTTTCCTTTTTGGCGAGCCCATGCCTCTCCTAATCGTGCGGACAATGGGTCTTCGTTTGCAAGCTTGATCAGGAAATTCCTCCAGCTCTTAGGCCACTCCGCATCTAACTCAACAGCTCTTTCTTTATTGCCTGAGACGTATTTTTGAGCTTTTTCAGTTGGCGTGTAACCAGCTCCGAATACCTCCTTTAGAACACTTTTGTTTTTATAGTTTATTAAGTACTTACTTTCACTAAGTCTTTTAAAAAAGATATCCTCGGCAAATTCTGGAAAAATGTATGCCCGCTTGTTCTCCGGTCTTCTTAGTACATCATCGATCGAAATTGAAATGTAGTTTCGCATTTGCTCAAGGCGTGCCGCTGTTCCAATTATTTCTTGTTTTTCGTCTGACCATGCGAATGGACGAGTCCCGATCCGATATGAAACACTTTTATCTCGCATCGCAAGTAATTTGTGTATTACGGATTGGTAAGTTGTGCCAAGACCACTTACTCTTTGATCAATCCAGGCGAGCTCTTCATACTGATCTATCCTAATGAATATATTGACATCATTTCCAATAATTCCAGATTCACGGAGTGCGTTCGCTGCTGCTGAAATTGGTATGCCAATGTTAGTCTTCGTTGTTGAAATTTCAACTGGAATATTGTCGATGTTAAAATTTAAGTAAGATCTATAGGTGTTAAGTCTAGTTCTAAGCTTTTCATCCAGATCTTCCAAAGTGATTATGTCCTTAAGGTAGCTAAACCAACAATCATCACTCCGAATAATTTTGATGAATCTGTTGATTGACTTTTCTGTCAGACTAATGGAGAGTTCCTTGCTTAACGAGACATCTAATTCTTGTATTGATTGGATGATATCTCGAACAACAAAGTAATTCAAGAAATCACCAAAGTAGATTGCAAGTTCGTTATTTGAATCTTCACCCTTTACACTTATTGAGCGCTGACCAAAGTCACTTACACTACTGCGAATTAAATTTATCCCAGCGCCAATGAACTTTGAAAATTTGGTAGGAACCGGGAATGGAACATCGCTTTGCTTGTAGGCAATACGAACAGATGGTTTCAGCAGATTTAACATCATGCTTTTACCAGTTCCTGGAAGACCCTTTAATATTACATTGCCGGGTTTGAACAGTGCCGTTGTGTGATTTACTAGCTTGTCGCTGTAAAGTCGCACGAAGGCATCGGATCCAATTGACTCCGTCACATACAGTTCATGAAATGGATTTAATCTATCCTCCATAAATTATGATCTTGAATGCCTTTTAAAGAGTGGTTTCCACGAATTTGACTCCACGTGTATTAAAGGTAAACTATTATTTGGCGTGTTTGAAAACATGACAGTTAGACTTCCTGTATCGCTGTACCCAAATTGCTTTACTTTGCTTTTGTCATTCGCTCCCATCACTGTATCGTACAATTTTTCAGACAATGCGATAAATTCGTTTAGGGAAATATTTGTATGACCTAATTTATTTACGAGAAACTCTTTAGGAATATGTATGACTGGCCTGAAAGAAAAGTTGTCGTTGTTTATTTCTTTTATCTTCTCGCAACCGGGATTGCAAATCACTAACGGCACAAATAGAACCTTCAACTTAAATGTCTCTACGCAGTACTTGATTGGGTGAAATACCTGTGTGCCGGTGCCAACAAAATCTTCAAGAAGAACAATTTGCTTTACATTGTTGTTTTGAATGTAATTTTTAATTCTTTCATCACTGCCGAATTTTTTCAGCGACCTCCAATCAGGTCTAAACTCATGAATGCTAGAAATGTTGTTGACGTGGTAAAATTGATTGATTCGAAAGCTATCCGTTATTGGGCAAAACCAAGTTGAATCAATCATTTCCTTTAGTTCTGAAGAGAAGTCAATTTTATCGATCCGCGATACCTTCTGATCAAATAGCCAGTGGCAGACAATTGATTCAAACGCTGTTTTGTGCAATGAATTAAGTTCTTCTCTTCCGATGTAAAACAGATTCGGGATTAGTCGTACAAGCTTTTTTTGATCTTCTTCTGATTCAATGTTATTTAACCATTCATTCAATCTTGCTTCAAATTCCGGATACGCTCCCAACGTTGGCTCATAGTCATAAAATAGATTCTTACTCAAATACCTCATATAGGAATTAATCCCGATGAAGGTATTTCCATCTTCACCACCGGACCATTTGATTATTTTTTCGTTATAGCTCGGCATTAATTTTCTTTCTTAAAACGGAAGCTACAGTTGATGATAGAGGTGGAGGGACAGCGTTGCCGATCATTCGAAATTGATTTGATACTGAACCAGTAAATACGAACGAATCTCTAAAACCTTGAATTCTAGCAGCCTCTCTTACCGTAAATCCTCTATCCAATTCTGGATGAATGAAAAATCTTGGAGTTCCAAATCGAGTATCAACGGTATAAGATAATTGATTCCAGGCCAATCTTCGATATAGACCATTGAAGGTTTGAGACAAATCAATTCTTCGGCCAACTTTTCTCAAATAACCTTTATTTAGAAGCGAAGTGATTTTTGATTCGATATCATTGCCTAATTCCCTTTTTAGGTCTGACAACTTCACCGGGTCTGCATCCCCAAATTCTCGTACCCGAATCTTTCTTCTAAGGTCAATCAGTTTTTCAAGAATGTCTCTTTCCTGTTTTGTTACTTTTCCATAGACTTCTGGGATGTCCCAGGTATGAACTGACCTGTCTCCCTTTCGAACGTTGGAAAGCTTTTGCCCTTCACTTATTTTTTTGATAATCTTTAATTCGATTTGGTCAATCTCTATGAAGCTTTCCTGATTAGGCAAACCTTCAACATTTGAAATAACATCTTGCAAAGTAGCAGGGTCTGTCTTCGGTAGTTGGAAGTTCAATAGTTCTTTGTCCTTTGATGCAAAGAATAGAACACGTTTTCTGATTTGAGCTAGGCCGATGTCTTTGCAGTTAATCTTTTCAAACTTGGTGTGATAACCCGCTTTCGTGAAGTTCTGTTGAAGCTGTAGCCAATACTTCTTATGTTCTCCTGACAGAGAGCCCATAACATTTTCTGCAATGAAAATTCGTGGTTTAACTTTAAGGGCAATATTGCCGCCAACAAGAAGTAATTTATTTCTTGGGTCGTTTAACTCCCTTTTCCCTGCCGTGGAAAAGCCCTGGCATGGACTCCCTGAAAGCAAGACATCAACTTCGCCAGGTGCATAATCAAACTCCTTGTCTCGCGCCTTGGAGAGATCAAGATTGGTAACTTTTCCTTTGAGATTGGCTTTATAAACCTGAATTGCAGAGTCATCAATGTCATATGCGCCTAAAGAATTAAAACCTTGTTGCTCAAAGCCATCATCAAATCCACCACATCCGCTAAAAAGGCTAAGAAAGGTTAAGTTAGAAGGAGATTGAATTGGTGTCTTCACGGTTACGCATAAAAGAAGCTAAAATAGACAAAAAACGAGAAAAATAGCCCCTTTTTGATGCATTTAAGCGATTCGCTGTGTAAGCTCCCCTTTTTTAGGACAATCACAAATTAGACAATTTCATTAATTATCATTGTTGTATCCGGTTGTGGGTTTGTGGGAAATTCGCTTCGCGTTTTCCTTGAATCCACGGCATCGTGAGGCCTGTGGTTATTGTAGTCCTCCATCCAATCTTGTGTAAGCGCTCTGACCTGACTGAGGCTTTCGAACAGGTAAGCATCCAATACATCCCTGCGGAAGGTTCCGTTAAACCGCTCGATATATGCATTCTGCGTTGGCTTGCCTGGCTTAATAAATTGCAGAGCGATGCCGTGCTCTTCACACCATTGCGTAAGTTTTAAAGAGATGAATTCGGGGCCATTGTCAACACGGGCGCGTTTGGGCTTACCTCTCCACGATATTATTTGTGCCAGTACACGAATAACCCTCTCTGCAAGCGGGAGGTGTCTATTTCGATAGCCAATGATTCCCGATTGAAGTCGTCGATGATGTTGAGGGTTCTTAGCTTCCGGCCAGACAACAACTCGTCGCTCGTAAAATCAATTGACCAACTTTCGTTTATACTATAGACTGCTTCCAGGCAGCGTAGAACACGCGCTGGAAGCCGTCTTTTCCCCTTCCGTTTCATATTGAGCTTAAGAAGTTTATACACCCGATGTAATCGCTTATGATTCCGAATCAATCCTTCCCGGCGGATGCGATAATCCATTTTCCAGAACCCATCCGTGGGACGCTTCTCCGACATATCCTGAAGCTTCTCAATAACTATCCCATCATTCTGATTCCGCCGGTAGGAATAAACAGATCTTGAAAGGTTCATCAGCTTACAAGCCCTGCTGAGGCTTATCTGATAGGCGTCCCTCAGATAATCGATCCTCGTCTGTTTCTCAGCAGGGTCTAGAACTTTTTTCCCAGAACGTCCTTAAACATTTTGTTATCCAAAGCTAGATCGGCGTACATCTGCTTGAGCTTCCGGTTTTCTTCCTCAAGTTCCTTTACCCGCTTGAGTTCGCTCATCTCTATGCCGCCATACTTGGCCTTCCAGTTGTAGATCGTAGCTTTTTACACTGTGCTCCCGGGCCAGATCCTGGATACTTTTTCCTGCGTCAAATTCCTTGAGAATGGTGACTGTGGATGATCTTTATAAGCATCCTGATCTTCAGTGCTTGGGGTAATAGTGGAACACGTGTAGCAGTCTCAGTTTTTCACCCGCTCTGTATGAATCGATTTTTAACCATCGTGACCTGTCACAATGTCAACTCTTCTTAATTTTTGGACGACCGCGTACGCGTGACCAGTGTAGCAGCAAAAAACAAAGATGTCACCCACGGTCGCAAGGCGTTCTGGCGTAAACTTCAAAGCAATTATTCTATCGGGTTCATCCTGAAGTAAAAACGGTCTGTTCGAATCGTAGGTACTTATTACCAGTATATCAATTACAGTACATCTCCGTTCGATTCTGGACACTTATCAAGGCTGCTTCATTCTTATATTCTTATCGGTCAGTCATTTATAATAGGCACAATCCTTGGATATCAGGGTGAATCCTAATCACTCAGTTAATGAAGTTCTTGAAAGTAGTCTTATTCCTGTTAATGCCAGGCCTTGGAAATTCCGCCTTTAGCCAAATAGAACAAATCGATAGTCTTCTCACGACATTGTATGAAAACCATGCTCTGAACGGGAATATCCTTGTGTCCGAAAAAGGAAAAACTGTATTCCAAAGGTCTTACGGTTATGCTCGAATCGAAACTGGCTATCACAACAATGAGTCAACCAGGTTCCAACTGGCATCCATCGGAAAAACTTTTACTGCCGTTGCAATTCTTCAGCTCAAAGAGAGGAAAAAACTTAGACTGGATGATCCCGTTTCCAGGTATCTTCCCGCATTCCCGTTCAAGGAAGTTACAATCCGGCAACTCCTTTCTCATACCTCCGGGTTGCCCGACCTTCAGATCTTCAACCCCTTTGTTAATGAACAGCCGGAGCGTGTTATAGACAACTCCCTGGTCATAGAAGCTGTTAAAAGATATGGAAAACTTGAATTTCAACCGGGGGAGAGATGGGCTTATTCCAATCCCGGATATTGTGTACTTGCCTTGATTGTTGAAAAGATCAGTAAGATGAAGTTTATGGACTACCTGGCCGTAAATATCTGGAAGCCGTCTTTGATGTTAAATACCTATCCATACTCTGCCGCTTTATCACGTCCTGATCCATTGAGGGCCGAGAACTACAGAATGCCGGTATTCTCCTACCAGCTTCAGAAAGTAGATACGATGCGCCGGTACAAAAAACTGCTGGTAAATTTTGGGGGTTTACAAGGTCTTGGTTTTATCGCAAGTACTGCGAAAGATCTCCTGAACTTTGATCAGGCACTCAACAACGGAATTCTGTTAAAGCCTGCAACATTGAATGAAGCCTATCAACCTCAGAAGTTAAATTCTGGTACATATGCCGTTGTGGAACCGGGCAGGCTAACATTCGGACTGGGATGGTTTGTTTCAACAGACACTACCAGAAGTCATATCGTATCGCATTCAGGATTTATTCCAGGTGGTGCTACCATGTTTATCAGAAATATTTCAAAACAGCAGTCTGTTATTGTCCTGGACAATGGTGAAAGTGATGGCCTGCATCTCACTGCTGAAAATGTCATGAATATCCTGACCGGTAGAAGGTTGCTCCCTCAGAAAAAATCTCTCGTTAAAATTTATGCAGATGATTTGTTGAGTTCCGGAGCGGATTATGCCGCGTCATCTTTTCAGGAAATGAGGTCGGATACAGCTCACTATCGTTTTTCATCCGGTGAGATGGACTATGCAGCAAGGGAATTAAATGCAGCCGGCTACAAACCTCAGGCATTGGAAGCATCCAAATTGCTCACATTTATTGACCCTGCTGCATGGCAGACATTCAACAGCTATGGCGAGTTGCTGATGGCTAACGGAAAGCCAAAAGAGGCAAGAATAATGTTTCGAAAATCGTTATCTATTAATCCTGAAAACCAGTTCGCCAAAGAAGCGTTGACTAAACTTGGGTTAGATTAGTATCCTGTGGATAGTTCAGGGGCGTCCGGTAGTTGTGATTTAAAATAAAAAAGCCTGATAGTTTCTTATCGGACTTTGTGATCCCGGTGGGATTATGAGACATGATCCCAGGAAACTCAGTGTGGGAAGAACAAAACAATGTGTTTCGCTTTGCTCACCATTTTTTATTTCATCCGGTCGGACAAAGCGAGGCGCTTTGTCCGCCCTCCTGAAATAAAAAACGCCTTGGAGACCAAGGCGCATTGTTTTGTTCTAAAACGTGATCCTGCTGGGATTATGAGACATGATCCCAGCTTATCAGAGTTGCAAAAGAAACAATGTGATCGCTTCGCTCTCATTTTTATTTCGTCCGGCCTGGCTCCATGCCAATGCTTCAGAACCTGCTGAATGGTAATCAGTAAATTTATCACCGATTCGAAATAATAACGCATAGCGAGTGACGTTTTTTCTGTGCCTGGATTATGGGGTCATATTCGAATCGGCATCCGTTAACTAAACCACCTCGTTATGAAAACTGTTACCTGTCTCGCAGTAGTCAGTCTGATGACGCTGTCTGCTTCGACATTGTCATTTGAATCTGAAGTAGTAGACAATCATCGCTTCCTTATTGAGGAACATGGGAAGTTCGGCTTTATCGACTCATCAGGTAAGATCGCCATCCAGCCCACATATGAAATGGTCCACAAATTTTCGGAGGGGCTAGCAGCCGTAAGAGTTAGCGGCCGCTACGGATTCATCGACGTGTATGGTAACATCGTTATTGCGCCTGCCTATGAGTATGCAACTGAATTTCGTGAGGGACGGGCCTTTGTTTACAATGATGGAAAGGCCATGTGCATTGACGGCACAGGTAATATTGTCTTCAAGACGTCTTATGTGCAGGCCACAATCTTTAAAAATGGACGTTCCCTTACCCTCACTGCTTCCAACAAGATGGGCTGTATTGATAGGTCCGGGTCACTTGTAGTTGATACAGTTTACAGCTCGATTTCTCAATTTAAGGATGGCCTTGCTGTCGCGTGGCAATTCAGCGATCGCCATCGCCGGGACAAAGTATGCATTATAGATGAGTCTGGTAAGGTCGTGGTGCCTTTTGGAAAGTATAGCCGGATACAAGGGCCCTATGATGGACGCTTTTTCGTGGAAATTTCCAGGAAGCGTGGCAAAGAATCGATAGATGCTGTTCTGGATTCTCGTGGATGGATTACCTATAAACTCAATTCAAGGTATTCATGGTTTGATGAGGAGATTAGCAATGGTATCATGATAGCGGCGCCTGCTGAGGAGGAGCCTGGCAAAAGCGATTACTCATTCATGACTTTCAAAGGAGAGCTTATTTACGATCACGATGTAGACCTCGCTTACGATTTCAACGAAAACTTTGGATTTTACAGAAACAAAAACAATAAGTATTCCTTCATAAATAGACAGGGAAAGGTAATCGCTCAGGATGTTTACGATGAAATAGTTGAACCTGGTTTTACCGACGGCATGGCATTGGTAAAGGAGGATGACAAGTGGGGGATAATCGATACAACAGGAGCTTATATTCTAAAGCCCCAGCTGAAATCGGTATATGGTATTGCTAACGGTTATGTTATCACTATGGACGAATCGGACACGACCAGTTACTATCCAAAATACGGTTTGGTTGATCTGGAAGGAAAAACGATCATTCCGCCGGTACTCCAACAGTTAAACTTGGAAGGATTTACAAATGGGCTATTGTCTTCCTGGACAGACGATCGTCTCACGTATTTCGATACTGAAGGCAACATAGCCTGGCAACAGTCAAAAGAAGAGGAGGGAGATCTTCGCCCACTCAATATCGACTTCATGAACCGCGGATACTTTTATGTTGATGGAGTGAACACGGGGCATTCTATTACTGCCCGTGCCACGTCTAATGAGAAAGTAACAATGCGTAATAGTTTTCAGGGAGCTGCGCTTTCGGTTGTATCAAATGTGGACGTTGACCTTGAACACGTGGATAATATTAAGGGCCTGGCTGTTTTTGTGGCAAACACAACCGGTGATACAATCCGGTTTAATGCCCAGGATGGTAGACTCTATATGAAAATGCAGGCAAAGGATCCAACCGGCGCATGGCGCGACATTGAATATCTGCCTCACAGCTGGTGTGGAAATAGTTATCATTCACTATCTCTGGCGCCCAATGAATATTGGCAATTCACCGCACCTGTTTATGAAGGAAACTTTAATACCAAGCTTCGCATTGAGCTTGAATATGTTGACCCGGAATCGCTAAAGAAAAATACCGACGTGTCACCATACCGGTCATTAAGAAGTGAGAATCGCCTCGTGATTTATAGCAATACCTTTGATGGCAGTATTAACCTCGCGCAGTTCTGGAGAATGCCCGGCTATTCTGCGAAGGGAATTATGGATCCTTACAACGAGTAAAAGATCGATGTCCGAGAGGCCGCATTTCTTTGGCTTTTGATGTTTTCTTTGTTGGCTTTGATGCTTTGTATCCGATGCTGATCAAAAAATGTGATCCCGCTGGGATTATTCGTACGCGCTTGCATGCCGCACGCCCCCTCATGATCCCAGAAATAAACTCGATGTGATTTAAAATAAAAAGCCTGCTCTTTTTTTGATAAAGTTTTGAGAAAGTTAAATTGACTTAGAATTTGAGACGTTATTCACAAAACAATTTACATATGACCCTTTGTCTTGCATGGAAAAGAAACGGCAAAGTAGAATTTGCCTCAGATAGCAGATTGACATTCAAATCTGCCGGAAACCGTAATTATGTTGACGTAGGCATCAAAGTGTTTTCAATTCCTGTAAAGATTTATAGCGCTACGTCTGCCCAAACCGGTAGAACTTCTTTGGATTTTGACACTTCAATCGGCCTTTGCTTCGCTGGTTATACAACTAACGCATATATTGTTAAAGAGACAATTCAAGACGTACTCCAGAACCTTCAATATTCTCCCTACACTGATTTTTCAATGTATGGAATTTGCAACCTAGTCTTGAAATTCTACGAGCACACGAGTACAAAACTTTGTGAGTTAATGAGAGAAGATGGAATTGCTGAGTTCTTTTTAGCAGGGTATTGTCCGGATAGACAAAAACTTCGGACATTCAAGTTTCAAGTGAATATTCTACAGCATCCAATCAAAGCGGTTTTTAAGGAAATACTTGTTGATGACGGGATTGAGTTTTTGGGAAGCGGGTCGAAGCAAGCGTCGAACATTTTGAAAATGAATCCATCGATTTCTCCATTTAAGCTTCTAAAAACAATCATCGAGGACAAAACTGTCTCGGATGTGGGTGGTAATATTCAGTATGGGACGTTTTATCCGAAGAATTCCGTCTTGAACTTTGAAATTTCGGGCGTTGAAGAATATTCAATCAGTAACGGAGAATTAAGTATGGATTTGAAGCTAAGGGGTACTCAATTATATAGGAACGATATTGTTCTGTCCGACCAGGATTTTGTTATTTCTTACTCGTTCATAAGGCCTTTTCAAAATGAGATTGATGATTATTTAAAAGGTGTATCGCAAACATGGGATTAACAAAGAGATTTCTTGAAGAAGAAGAGGCTCGCGGATTCTCGTCAGGGAATAATTCCTTAATATGTTCCAGGCATTTTGGAGACTATGCGTTAAAGGCATTTATCGAGACGAAAGGCAAGAAAGATCTTTGCGAATACTGCGAGGAAGGTGAAAATGCCGTTGAGCAAAAGGTTGTGACATTTGACCAATTGATGGAAGTAATTGTCGAGGGAATAGGGAATCACTATGCGTCCCCGGACGATGAAGGCGTAGCTTACAGCAGTGAATATGGTTATTGGTCAAAAACCTACGATACTGAAGAACTTGTACGATGGGTGATTGAGCTCGATGCCGAAGAAAATATAATTGATGAGGTTGTTAGCTCAATTGGATACGACGGTGTTTGGTGCCGCCATAACCCGGAATATCCGCGACAATCGGAGTTTCTCAGTGTAGACTGGAAATTGTTTTGTCGAATGCTAAAACACAAAGTCAGGTACGTTTTTTATCGATATCCAAAAAAGATGAAAGACGAGTATCGTGAAATTGACCCCTCAACGATTTTGGATAAAATAGGCAAGGCAATAGTTGGCCTAAATCTTCTGTACAAGACAGATGACGGATTGTTTAATAATCTTCGGATGTACAGAGCGCGACAGCACAAAAGGCGTGAAAAGGTACAGTCTTGTAAAGACATTGGTCCGCTCTCTTTGTCAAAAGCGAAGAGCGCAAATCGATTTAGTCCACCAGGCATACCAATGTTTTATGGTTCCAAGAAACGGTCAACCGCGATTCTTGAAGTAATTGAGAGGGAAAAGAAAAGTCAAGTCGTTTCCTCCGGCTCATTTAAAAATATCAAACCCCTCACGTTGGTAGACCTTACCAAGGTTCCAGAGGTGAGCATTTTCGATCTTAAAAACGCTGAGTTTTATGAAGTAGCTATATTCCTCCGGCACTTTGTCAAGGTTATATCAAAGAAAGTAAAGAAAGGAGCAACCCAACATTTTGAATACGTCCCTACGCAGGTAATCACAGAATATTTTAGGCATGTCCTGCCTGTCACAGCCGGAATTAAAATAGACGGACTTATCTATAGAAGTTCTATTGTCAAAGATGATGATTGTTATGTGATTTTTGCCGACAGTCGTCACTGCAAGGATGAAGGTGAGGAATCAAGACATTCTAAACTTGTACTAGAAAGAAAATCGATTGAAAAAACACCGGTTAAAGGCTTCAAAAAAACTAGAGGTAAGAAATGATTCCTATGGCCTCAGCACACTGATTGGAGTTGTATTTTACCATCTTGTTGCACTGTATTGAGTTAGTCGATAAGAATTTCAATTAATTCTGCTTCCGTGTAGTTACCTGCGACACCCCTTTTATTTAAAAAGTAATTGACTATTTCAGTTGATGATATCCCATGTACTTCTTTTAAGCCGTGCCCTATTGTCCTTAGGTAGTCAAGACTCGGTTTCGTGGAAGCTGTTAAATTATTTTCATTTGTCAGAGTGAATATTGGGAATCCATTGTTCTGCCCTAGGTAAACGACCTTTCCGTACCAAGATCGATTCTTAAAAACTGTTTCTCCACGATTTACCGCCTCATCATAATTAATACTGCAAAGTTCAGTTGAGTTTGTTTCCTGTTTTGCGACATCACAAAGTTGTTGCTTTGTAATTAAGTTCATACGGGCAAATGTTGTCACATCTCCGTTGCTTGTGGTGCTAACGAATGCAACGCCACCGTTTTCCCAAGCTTGGGACGCTTTGGAAAAATACAGTTCATGATTAATGATGATCTTTTTCCGTCGTAGCGGTTTAGACTTATCGCGGCAACCTTGATACTGCCTTATGTTACCGATTGTTTGTCCGCCAGTGATGTAACAGTTGAATCTATTGGACTGGATATTGGAACCATAGCCGAGATACCAAACGTAGTCTTCTAGGTTAGTTGTAAAACCCAGGTAGTTCAACAGTTTCTTTAGCAACAAGCGCATTATTTGAGACTTACAGGTAACGTTCAATATCTTCGTGTCCTTCACGCCTTATAGCTTCATCAAGAAGATTAGATGTGACCTGGGCCCATTCGCGGACTTTTTCGAATTTGTGCTCCTTTAGGGTTCCAATGATAGTTTTTTTGTCCTGCAACAATGGTACAATTGACCCTGTCCAAGAAAAGGAATTCATATTAGCACTAAGCTTATTGATAAAATCATCGTCGTCACCGAATTCGTCGAGGAGTCGAAGAGTGAAAGGGTGCCATTTCGCGGGTTCCGTTTCATGAAATATAGGTACCATGTTCGCAAGTCTGTTAGGTGCCAATGGTCGATTGTTTCTGCACCACTCCAAAATTTGTTCAAGATCTCCCAAGAACAAAACGCCTTTGTCTGGACCATATGAATTAATATGAGATGTTAGCAGACTTTTTAAATTGTAGTACACCATGAACCTTTCATCAGTGGATAGCAAGGCGGTGCTAAGTTTCGGCCAAACTACGGTGAAGTACTTTTTCATTAAAGTTTTTAGAATGGCTTTTAATTCGAAGTCCACAGAACTTACAAATGTATTGCTCCCGCTCAACGCAATTATTTCATCTATAAGATGTACGGCTAAGTCTGAATCATCCTTGTCAAGAAATCTTTCACAGAAATCGCTCCACTTGTGCTTATCCAATACAGCATCTTCTGTGTATTCGAGTAAATGTTTCGTTTGTAGCAACTTTCGAATTAAATTTTTACAAGATTCCCAGTTCGCTTCTTTATTATAGCAGTACATATACAGGATCGATATCGCCGTTTTTGCACCCTCCAGGCTGGAGTTCGAAATAGCTTCGCAAATCGTGACAACGTCTTCCGAAGACAAGTGGTCTAGCGCTCGGCCATATTGAAAACGAATAAATTCAGAAACTGGAAATTCATTTGACTTAACGAATTCAAGGAGGTCTTCAAAAATTGTGACCGGAGGATCTGCCATGGCTGCAACTTGAAACGTTAGGCTTTGAAAATGCGGGTCTTTGAAAACTGTACGGAGAAAATGAATCTTTAGATCTTGATTTTTTAATGCTCTGATAAAACCCACAAGCACGACCAAGTTATACTCTTCCTTCTGTATGAGATGTAAAGAATTAATCGAGTTTTTAAAGAATTCCTTCGCCTTTTCCTGATCTAACAGCCGCGCGATTTCCTCTCCAAACCATCCGCCATTTTGTTGTTCGCCCACGTAAAACAGTGACAAGTATTTTTGATGGTCAGACTCTTTCTCGACAAATGAAGCGGCAAGTTGTTGTGCACGGACTCTCATGCTATCGAAAGTATCTTCATCATCATCCCATCGTGGGGATTTAACAAATTGCGTGTATAGACTTTCAAAATCCTGAGGGTTTAGCCTTGACAAAAGTCGATCTATAATATCCTTTTCTCCAGGGCTCAATGAGTGCTGATCATACTTCAGTGTTAGTTTCAAGCTGCTTCTTATTTCGTACCAGTCCTTCATTTCCCTGTCCAGAAGACTTTCAATTGCTGGAAGAATGAGATGCCCAACTCCAACGGAGCAAAAAGCTCTTACTGAGTTGATAAGTGCTTCTCTTGCAGAATTGGAAAATTGATGTTCACCGAGAGCAATTTGCAAGACACGATCGATGCAGTACCGCCAGTAGTCAACTACTTTTGCAGCATCCTCATCTGTTTGTGGATAGTCCTTGAGAGGTGGGCCAGATCCCTGATCTTCCGCTCCGCCACCCCGATGAAAATCTCTGGCCTTCAAGGCTCTCAGCAGTGCATAGAAGCCAAGCTGCTGGAAATCACTTCCCCTGGAGAACGCATACTCGATTATCTGTATTCTTGCGTTGTAGTCGGCTTGGGTGCCAGGTAAAAAAGCCTGAAATAATTGAAGAAACTGGCCTGTTGCATTATTTGATATATTCTCATTTTCGGCTACAGAAAAATTCAATAGAATCTTTGTAGCCATTTCGAAAGTATCCGCCCGAAAAGAAAGCTTTTCAAGCGCCCAAATGAGATTTCTTCGCCCTCGATCTATTTTAATTAAATCATCCTTTGACTTACTTTGGAAGATTCGTTCAAGAGCTTCGACGGTAGCTTGAGGATTCACTTCAACAAAAGCGCGGAAGAGGCGTGAACCCTCCTCGGTGTTAAGAACTTCCGCGATACCAAAAGGGCCTGATGGCTTTACAAATTTTTCAACCACATCCCTTGCATTGTCTAGGAAGTCAAGGTACTTCAGTTGCTCAGTTAGTGAAACTTTCAGCTCATGCTGATTCTCTAATGATTCAAAAAGTTTCGTGGCCATATCCGAATCGCACTGCTCCCACCACTCCACAGCTAAGCTTAAGGCAATTGGTCGTGTCCTTATAATCAGGTACCGCGCCTGTTTTTCCATAATACCCTTGGTCAAATAATGTCTACATACCTGTTTGAAGGCCTCGACCTTGCTGCCTGGAGTCAAATTGGAAAGGAGCTCACTGTTTGCAACGAATTCAGTTTGAGGTAACAGTTCTTCGAAATGGCCAAGCTTATCAAAAATAGAAACTGCCCTAAGCACTTTTCTTTCCTCTGTACGCGCACCAAATTCACCCAATATTTTTTCTAGCACTCCGGTTCTTGTAATGATCGGGCGCCAATCCTTTTTTTGCAGTTTTTTATCTTGTGCAAGGATCGTAGCAATTAGCGTGTGTCCCTTGGCAAATTGCTTTATAAGGGCTCGCTCCTCTGCCTCATCTGGCCCCGGGAAAACCTTCAGAAGAATGTCATCTATAATTGATTCGAAATGCTCTTGCTTTAGATTTATGTTAATTGATTCCGAATCTTGATCCAAGGCAGACACCGGGACATTGTGATCGATTGCGATTAACGACAGCTTACTAGTGCTCTTCTTCACGAGTGGTGCAATATCCGCGAGTGACTGACGATCACAATTGTCACATATCAATATTTTTCTTTCCCCATTCTCCGATAGCCTAAATAGCTGTTCCCTAAAATCTGGTGCAGTATTTAAATCGAGATAAAGGATATCTCGCGCAATTGGCAGATTTTTTTGTTCCCGTACCGGATTGAACGCTTCATATGTTAGCCTAGTCTTCCCAAGACCTGAAAGCCCAACCAGTCGAAGGATGGTTCTTTCTTTTGAGCTTCCCTTAGTAACGGAATTAATAATACCATTTACCGTCTCGTTTGTTTCGTAATCTATGCTTAGATTCTCTCGCAGTTCTCTGGTCCATTGATCCCATTCAAGGAATGGGTAATAGGGCGCCTGAGGATTTTTAATCCCGTCTTCAATAATGAGTCTTATTCTCTCTACGAATGCATTTGCTAGGCCGTCGGAAATTTTCTTTTCCTGGTTTTTGTGCCTCTTCGAATAATTATATGGAATCGGCCATCGATTTTGGCGTATGTCAAATGGCAGAGTGCTTTCGGTCAACGCATGGTAGTGCGTATTAAAGACTGTGATGATAGATTTCGAAGTTACAATGGCCTCCGCTTTTCCTAGCTCATAGATTACATTCTCATTGACTCTGGGTGCTCGAATTTTGTCCGGTATCAATCTAACAATCGCATAGTTTTGATTTGTGACTGTTAGATCAGCAACAAAAATCTGACAGGCTCTAATCTTATTGTCAAGTGTCACGGGAATGTTTGGTGAGCCCGGAACGTTCTTGGTGTCTCTATCGATGTGCAGGTCAGCAAATTCAATCTTCTTGTGTTGCTTTTTTAATAGATTGACTGCCTTTCTTAGAGCGTCTGAAATGAATTTTGTGTTATACTCAGCTGCTGTGTTACTTTGCCAGGAGAAAAAGATGTTTACTTTCATAGTTAGGCAACGGATTGTCCTAAGTAAAGATACTCAAAAGCCTTCCTTGAGACTAGAGTGAATGATGGCGATGAGTCGCCTCGCAATTGCCCGCCTTGAGCCAAAAATCCAGTACCCAGTCTGTAACCCAGCTATGAAAAATTTGAAAAAGAATGCTGATTACACGGTATGTGTGATCCTGTCCGGGTATGATTTTTACCTTATCAATGCTGTAAACATTGACTACAAGTCCGAGAGACGTCAGAAAATGCATGTTTAGAATCCAATTTGTACCTTTTGATATGGAAAAGATTTACAAACAATAGCACATCATGAGGCGGGCCACGCTTTAGCCCGATAAACAAAAATGGCCAAGGAAGTATTTCCTTGGCCATTTAAAGTGATCCCGCTGGGATTATGAGACATGATCCCAGGAAACTCAGTGTGGGAAGAACAAAACAATGTGTTTCGCTTTGCTCACCATTTTTTATTTCATCCGGTCGGCCCAAGCGAGGCGCTTTGTCCGCCCTCCTGAAATAAAAAACGCCTTGGAGACCAAGGCGCATTGTTTTGTTCTAAAACGTGATCCCGCTGGGATTATGAGACATGATCCCAGCTTATCAGAGTTGCAAAAGAAACAATGTGATCGCTTCGCTCTCATTTTTATTTCGTCCGGCCTGGCTCAAGTGAGGCACTTGGCAAGTCCTCCCGAAATAAAAATGCCCCGGAGACCGGGGCACATTATTTCTCTTACTCGTGATCCCGCTGGGATTCGAACCCAGGACCCATACATTAAAAGTGTATTGCTCTACCAACTGAGCTACGGAATCTGACTACGCGAGCTTCGATGGGAATTTTCCAATGCCGAAGGGGCGCGTGTTATAATTAAACTTTATAAGCCTTACCAGAGCTTCGTCAGACGCGGTCCGACTTTGCAAGCCTTTGTTTGAATATTATCCAAACTGAAGGTCCGCTTGGTGTTTATTACATTCTTTAAGCCTTACCAGAGCTTTCGTCAGACTTCGTCCGACGTAGCAAGCCTTTGTTTGAGTATTATCCAAACTGAAGGTCCGCTTGGTATTGTTAATTTCTTTAAGCCTTACAGGTGCGTTTGAATGCTCAAGTTCGGCCGGAGTACCTTGCATGGACAGATAATTATGTCCTCTTAAAGCGTCCAGGAGAGATTTAAAACCCTCTTCTCTACTACAGTTTGCCAGTTTTAAAGGCTTTTCCGTAATTGAGGTCGCAAAGGTAACAGGATATAAAAAATATGCAAAGACAGGTTCTAAAAATTGTCATCATTATTCTGGCCCTCCTGCAGGCCACGCCGGTCCTCCTTGCCCAGGTCTCCACCTTCCGCCTCCAACAGGCTGATTCCCTGTACGAAAAAAAACAGTATACCCAGTCCCTGGACCACTATCGCTCCATCCTCGACCAAAAAGAATATACTCCGGCTATGCTCCTCAAAATGGCCTATATCGAGGAAGGTCTCAACCGCGTAGGCCAGGCTCTCTATTATCTCAACCTCTATTACCTGGCTTCCAAGGATAAATTCGTCCTCGAAAAAATGGACGAGCTGGCCGCCAAATACAACCTCGACGGCTACAAAAGCTCCGACGCCGACCTCGCCCTCTCTTTCTACCACGACTACCAGCTCCCCATTTCCGTAGCGCTGGCCACGGTTGCCGTTTTCCTCCTCAGCCTGCTTTTCTACTGGCGGAAAAAAAGCAACCGGTCCGTGGCTGTCGCCGTTCTCCTGGTCGTTACCCTCGCTTTATTGGGTGTACACCAGAACCTCGGCGGTCAAAGGTCTACTGCTATCGTGGGGGAACCGAACACCTATCTGATGGATGGTCCGTCACCGGGGGCGTCCGTTGTGTCCGTGATCGAGGAAGGTCACCGGGTGGAAGTGGTAGGCAAGGTCGATGTCTGGTATGAGGTGAAGTGGAATGAAAACACGGTCTATGTCCGGGATCACAACCTGCTGATGGTGGCGCTGTGAGCCGGATCCATTATTTTAAGGAACATAGCGCGACAACACGGATAGGTAAAATTCTTTCGGATCATGGAATTTAAAACGAAGTATATCACCTCCGAGATCAAGCTCTCTGTTTTTGAGGATGAGTTGTTCAAAACGGAGGCGCATTTCGAACATCACATGCTGATCTGGTTTATGTCGGGTGAGACAAAAGTTATCCAGGCCGGCAACACGTATACATTCAATGCCGGCGATATTTTCCTCATCCCGCGCAACGAGGTGGTCACTGTGGTGAACTATCCGAAGGATGGACTGCCGCATAAAACGGTGGCGATGCATCTTACGACGGAACGCCTCCGCGAGTTTTACTCCCCGCTGGATATCAGGCCGCGTCCGGCCGTGACGGACAAAATATACCAGTTTAAAAAACATCCGCTTTTGCAAAGCTGTATGGCATCACTGGTTCCTTATTTCGACATGCAGGACAACTTCCCGGAGAAGATCGCGTCCATGAAAATAAACGAAGCGCTGACGACACTCCGCACGATCGACGAAGATATCGACTCCATCCTGGCAAATTTCGCGACTCCCGGCAAAGTGGACCTGGCCGCGTTCATGCAAAGTCACTTTATGTTCAACCTGCCGCTTGAAAAATTCGGCTACCTCACGGGCCGCAGCCTCTCGACATTCAACAGGGATTTCCGGCGCGTGTTCAATGAGACTCCGCAGAAATGGCTTACGGCAAAGCGGCTGGAGCTGGCACATTACCAGATCACCGAACATGCGAAGAAGCCGGCGGATGTTTACCTCGAAGTGGGATTCGAGGACCTTTCCCATTTTTCTTTCGCGTTCAAAAAACGCTTCGGCTATATACCAACGACGCTGCTGCGAAGACAGGCCTGATACAAAACGTTTATGTGGTATAACGGGTCCCGGTACCGGATGACATTCACCCCGGGATACCGGCGACCCGTTGTTGATTAGGTATTCAATACCTGTCCGCCGTCTATGATAAACTCGGCGCCGGTTATAAAGGCAGCATCGTCACCGGACAAATACGTGATCAGCTTCCCCACTTCAGGGGCCTGACCAAACCTTCCGATAGGAATACCGGCAAGAATAAAATCCTGAATCTTCCGGTCACCGATACCCGATTTTTCCATGATCTCCGTCGCTACCGGTCCGGGGCTTACGGAATTCACGCGGATCTTTCGCGGCGCCAGTTCGATCGCGGCGACCTTCATGAACGCGTTCACGGCGGCTTTACTCAATGAATAAACCGATGTATTCGCGCTGGATGTGTGCGCCGAAGTGGAAGACAACAGGACCACAGAAGAACCGTCGTTGAGTATCGGAATAAATCTGCTGAGGGTGAAGTAAGCTCCCCGTACATTGACATTTAAGACATCATCAAACAATTTTTCCGTAGCCTGTTCGATGGTCGAGAACAACGAGATCCCGGCATTGATCAACAGGATATCGACTTTCCCGAATCGCCTGGCCACTTCCGTTGTCAATGCATGGATGTCGGACATGTTCGATTGATCTGCGATGAGATTGTCCACACCAAGTTCCGCTGCCGCCTTCTCAACGGCTTCCCTGCGTCTGCCTGTGATCACCACGCGTGCACCTTTCGCCTTAAGCTCCTTCGCCGCCGCGTATCCAATGCCACTGTTACCGCCGGTAACAATGGCAATTTTCCCGTTTAACTTTGTCATTTCTTTATTTTACTGAATGTGTTTGAGCCTTTTCAGGTTTAACTACGCTGCATCGCTGGTTATTCTGCCTTGAATGAAAAGCCAAGCATCTCCTCCGTCAATGTCCAGAGACGTTTTGCGCTGGACTCATCCAGCGAATACGCTTCAACACCACCTTGCATGGGCGCGACCGCGGATGATTTTAATACGGCAACATCAGCGTCTTCGCAATACACTCCACCGATGCCGTTGAGCAGTGGACTTGTCGCGGCCCATATGGTTGTCGCGGCACCCTGGGGTACGGTCTTCAGACCGGCCAGGATCTCCGGTTTCAGGTTGCCATCCTGGTCGAGGAATCCCATTTTCTGAAACAATTCGAGCGATGCTTCTCTGCCGAGTTCGGTTCCGTGAATCGAACCGGGGTGCAGGGAGTAAGCCCTCACATTCGACGCTTTCGCGCGATTGTCCAGTTCAAGGGCAAACAGGTTACTCGCTGTTTTGGATTGGCCGTAAGCCTGAAGGGTTTCGTACCCGCGGTTCAGGAAATTGGGATCGTCGAAATTGAATGGCGCCATCTGGTGACCGAGTGAAGATACGTTCACAACCCTGGCGCCATGGGCATGCTTAAGCGCGGGCCATAGCTTTGCCGTGAGGTGAAACTGTCCCAGGTAGTTGGTAGCCAGCTGGGATTCGATACCCCGGCTGTCGCGGCGCAGCGGTACCCACATAATACCGGCGTTGTTGATCAGCAGATGGAGAGGTCGGCCGGATGCGATGAATTTTTTCGCGAACGCGTCGATAGACGCGGGATCCATAAAGTCCATCGACTCGAGTTCGACGTTGTCAACTCCTTCGAGGTTTTTCTTTGCTTTTTCAACGTCGCGCGCGGGAACGATCACCGTTGCGCCGGCTGCGGCTAATGTCTTCGTTGTTTCCAGTCCGATACCCGCGTTGCCGCCCGTGACGATGGCAATTTTTCCCGTCAGGTCGATGCCTTTGATAACATCGGCTGATGTAGACTTTCCATCAAAGCCGGAGCGGAGGGGCTGTTGTAATTTTCCGTTGTAGTTGTTGATTTCAATGGTTGATTTCATACCTGTGTATTTTGGTGTTTTGTTGATACAAAGGTAGGGGCGCCCGTTCGCGGCGACTTTGTTCAACGTTCCAAGTTTACTTTGTTCAGAATTTCACACGTGACGCGTGTGGTCAGGGTACATGAAATGGTACAGCGGCCGTTATTTCGGCGGGTGTTTCCGTTGAAATCTTTTTATGTCCGGCGTTTTGAAGGCGTATACAGTAAACCGGGAATGCTTCAGCCTTTAATCATGAAGAGACCGTGAAAGTAGTCTTGGCGTATAGAGGCATCGGTTCGGGACATGGCTCTTGTTTGTTGATACATGATGAAGAATTTAATTAATTTTTTTCTGATCATGAATTCATAATTTTTGAAATGCTCATTTTATATGCTTTTTGCCCTGGCCTAGGCTATTATGACGTTTTTCAATAAATTAGACAACCGAATGGATCACTCCTGGATGAAAACATGCCGATTTCTGTCAAGTTGCCTGTTTCTCTTGGCGGCACCATGTTACCTGTTTGCCCAGGAATACAGATTTGCTTACGTTAAATAGAACGGTTGATTCCAATACGAAAAAGCTAAACCAAATTCACTTTATGAACAGATGTTTCTTGTACGGAATTATTATTTCCATATTCCTGGTAACCCTCAGTTGCACGCAACCTAAAGCTCCTGCTCCCATCGGCCCTGTCCCGACGGAAGATCAGATGAACTGGCAGGAAATGGAATATTACGCTTTCGTCCACTTCTCCCTGAATACTTATACTGATCAATCCTGGGGCTATGGTAATGAAGATATTAATCTGTTCAATCCTGAAAAGCTGGACTGTCGCCAGTGGGCTCGCATTTGCAAGGAAGCAGGCATGAAAGGAATAATTCTGACGGCAAAACACCATTCAGGTTTTTGCCTTTGGCCTTCAAAATATACCGAGTACTCCGTAAAAAATGCCCCGTGGAAGAATGGAAAGGGAGATGTGGTGCGTGAAATGGCGGAAGCTTGCAAAGAATACGGTTTAAAACTGGGGGTTTACCTGTCTCCGTGGGACAGAAACCATCCCGACTACGGAAAACCGGAATACATTACGTACTTCCGCAACCAGCTCACGGAATTGCTAACGAACTATGGCCCCATTTTCGAAGTGTGGTTCGATGGAGCCAACGGAGGCACTGGATACTATGGAGGTGCCGACGAAAGCCGTAAAATTGACCGCACCACTTATTACGATTGGAAGAATACCTATAAGATGATCCGCGAATTACAGCCCAATATCGTGATATGGAATGATGGAGGCGACCGGGGAGACCTTCGTTGGGTTGGAACCGAATCAGGCTTTGTGGGTGAAACAAACTGGAGTTTGTTGAACGGCACAGGGGAAGTAGCGTGGGAGATGCTGCATTTCGGTTTGGAAGATGGAGACTCGTGGGTTCCGGCGGAGGTGAATACTTCTATCCGCCCGGAGTGGTTCTACCATCCAAGTGAAGACACCAAAGTAAAAACGGTGCCTCAATTAATGGATACATATTATAACTCTGTTGGACGCAACGGAACCTTACTGCTTAATTTTCCGATTATGCCCAATGGCTTGATACATGAAAACGACGAAAAAGCGGCATTGGACCTGGCGGAAAAGGTCAAAGATTCGTTTGCGGAAAACCTCGCTGAAAACAGAAATATCACAGCATCGAATGTTCGTGGAAATGCTGGTGTATTCGGAGCGGACAAGGCAGTTGATAACAATAAAGACACGTATTGGGCTACCGACGATGGTATAACAACACCGTCGTTGACCATTGATTTTGAGAAACCAACGTTGATAAACCGCTTTTTGGCACAGGAGTACATTCGCCTGGGGCAACGTGTGAAATCTTTCACGGTGGAGGCGCTCGTCGATGGATCCTGGAAAGAACTGGCTAAAGGAACAACCATTGGGTATAAACGGATACTTCGTTTTCCGGCAGTTGCGGCGACAAAAGTCCGACTCAATATTACCGGTGCGAAAGGCTGCCCGGTAATTTCCAATATTGGAATTTATAATGCGCCGGTGTTCCTGAATTCACCTTCCATTATCAGAAGTCAGTCAGGGGAAGTAACCATCAGCACAAATGATATAGGTCCGTATTTCTACTACACGTTGGATGGCAGCGAGCCCTCGCTTAAATCGGAAATGTATGCAGGCCCTGTTCAGACAGATGGGAAAGTGGATGTAAAGGCAATCGCATATGATCCGGCAACGGATAAAAGCAGTCCTGTAACGCTCGAAAAATTCGACATCTGCCGCAAAGATTGGAAGATCGTCGGAATAGACGATGTAAAAGCCGCTGCGATCCTGGATGGAAACGCTTCTACTACATGGCATCACCAAAGCAAGAGCAAAAAAATGCCTGTCGACCTTGTCGTCGATCTGGGAAGTGAACAAAGTCTTAGCGGTTTCAAATATCATCCCGATGCGGGGATCTGGAGTCCGGGTATCATTACCCACTACGAATTCTATGTGTCAGGCGACAGTAAAACGTGGAAACTGGCAGATCATGGGGAATTCTCCAACATCAAAAACAACCCAGTATGGCAAATCAAAAAATTCCCTGTTGCAAAAGCCCGCTATATTAAGTTACGGGCTTTAAAAAATACGGAAAACAACGATAATACAGGATATGCTGAAGTAGATGTGATTACGAATTAATTAATCTTAAAGCGTGTTAAAAATTATTTTTTATTCTGCTCTTGTTCAGCTTCTTTTAGGCACAATCGTTCAGGCACAAACGGACTTCTTTGTTTCCACCGCGGGAAACGATGCTAACCGTGGAACAAGAGCGAAACCTTTCGCTTCAATAAACAGGGCGCTCACCGAGGCCCGTAAAACACAAGGAAGTGTTATGATACATCTGTTCGAGGGGACGTATTACCTGGAACATCCTGTAATCCTAACGTCCGACGACTCGAGACAAGAAGGAGAGTCCCTTACGATCAGGAATTTTGAAAATCAGAAGGTTGTCATTAGTGGAGGGAAGCCTCTGAATCTGAAATGGGAAACGCACAGATATGGTATCTGGAGAGCTAAAGTGGGCCAGGACTATGTTTTTGATGAGTTGATTGTCAACGGAAAATTGCAACGAATGGCTCGCTATCCAAACTACGATTCCACCGCCCGTTTCCTTGGCGGAACAGCAGCCGATGCGTTGAGCAAAGAAAGGGTCGCCGGCTGGAAATCTCCACGGGGAGGATATGTGCATGCGCTTCACCGGAACGAATGGGGGGATTTCCACTATATTATAAGGGGAAAAAACGACGACGGAGAGCCGGCTCTGGTCGGTGGCTGGCAAAACAACAGACGCATGGGTATGCATGAAAGGCACCGTTTTGTGGAAAACATTTTCGAGGAATTGGATACAGCCAACGAGTGGTTTTATGATAAGGAAGGGAAAATTCTATATTACTATCCCCCTGAAAATCTGGATATCAATGCAGCGAAATTGGAAACGTCGCAACTTGCCCACCTGTTCGAGTTTACAGGTTCGGAAACCAAACCTGTAAAGAACATTTCGATCGAAGGACTTACCCTTACACAGACCCTGCGCACTTTTATGGCCAACAAGGAGCCGTTGTTACGCAGTGACTGGACTATTTACCGCGGGGGTGCTGTACTTTTCGATGGGGCAGTAAACTGCTCGCTAAAAAAATGTACACTCAAAGACCTGGGAGGCAACGCCGTGTTCTTCAATAACTTCAACCGTAATTGTGATATTTCCGGGAATATGATATCGGACATCGGCGCCAGTGCCATTTGTTTCGTTGGTGACCCGGCTGCAGTACGGTCAGCGAGTTTCGAATACCACGAATTTGTACCACTAGACCAAATAGACAGAACTCCCGGACCTAAAACAAACAACTATCCCGCGGAAAACAAAGTATACAACAACCTGATGTTCAACCTGGGGTTGGTGGAAAAACAATCGGCAGGTGTGGAGCTGTCGATGTGCCGGAGCATTACGGTGAGCCACAATACGATTTATGATGTTCCCCGCGCCGGTATAAATATCAGTGAAGGAACGTGGGGTGGTCATATTATCGAGTATAACGACGTATTTAATACGGTAAAGGAAAGCGGTGATCATGGGTCTTTTAACTCCTGGGGTCGCGATCGCTACTGGCATCCTGATAAGCAGGTACTCGACTCGATTGTCGAAACCAATTTTAACCTGACCATGCTGGACATGGTAAAGCCCATCACGATCCGCAACAATCGCTTCCGTTGTGATCACGGTTGGGATATTGATTTGGACGATGGATCGAGCAATTATTTTATTTATAACAACCTCTGTCTTAACGGAGGTATAAAGCTTCGTGAGGGCGTAAACCGGGTGGTTGAGAACAACATCATGGTTAACAACACTTTTCATCCTCACGTCTGGTTTAAAAACAGTAGTGACGTGTTTCGGCATAATATTGTTTCAGCGGGATACCTGCCCATTAAGGTTGAAGTTTGGGGCAGGGAAACGGATTACAATGTGTTTCCTGATTCTGCGTCGCTCAAAGCGGCATGGAACAGGGGAACAGACAAGCATTCCGTTTGTGGCGAACTTGATTTTGTGAATCCACAGAACGGCGACTTCAGGCTGAAAGATGGTTCTATCGCCTTTTCCGCGGGCTTCAAAAATTTTTCCATGGATAGTTTCGGCGTTATTTCGCCAGGATTGAAAGCGCTTTGCAAACAAGCACCTATTCCCCCGGTTGTTTCTCTTGCCAGCGTGGGTGAGACTGAAGTAATCGATTTTATGGGAGCTAAGGTTAAGAACCTTACTATGTTGGGCGAGCGTTCGGCAACAGGAATGGATACTACCCGGGGAGTCCTGGTGACAGACGTGGCAAAGGGATCCGGGGCTTCAGGGTTCCTCCACGTCAACGATGTGATTTTATCATTTAACGACAGGCCGGTTAATAAGCTCTACGATCTGCTGGAGGCAAGAATGTCGGTTATAGGGACAAACACGGAGATTGTTGTTTTCCGCAATCAGAAAGAAGTTAAAATGCGGGTTGAGTTAAATGATAAAAAGTAGAACGTGTGGAAGAGTGAAAGCTGCGTCTTGTTGATCTATCAATCGAGTATCGAAGTGATATAAGTTCCCTCAATTAAGGGGTCAGAAGGATCAATCAGCGGCTCTGATTCGGCTAGACATTGAATTAGCAATCTCCGGTGCGACGGTTATTTCAGCGATCTTCTGTTAATAAACTCATTGAATACATCCTTGTACTTATCTGCGATGGGGATACTGATCTTCCCAAATGTTATTTCATTTCGCTCTATCGTTTGAATTTTATCCAACGCAACAATAAAGGATCGGTGTACGCGCATAAATTGTTTTTTCGGTAATTTTTCATCCAGTATTTTGAGGCTCATGAGCGTAAGGATTGGCCATTCTTTACCTGAAAGAAAAAATTTCACGTAGTCCTTTAACCCTTCTATATATAATATATCGTTGTAGTTTATCTTAATCAGTTTGTATTCCGATTTGATAAAAATACCATCCTCTTCGACAACTGCTTCGGGTTTAGCGTCAGCTTTCCTGGTCAGCTCAAACCATTCTTTGGCGCGATTAGATGCCTCCAGGAATTCCTGGTAGCTGAATGGTTTGAGTAAATACCCCAATGCGTTTACTTTAAATCCTTCAAGCGCGTACTGGTCGAACGCGGTCGTGAAAATTACTTTTATTTTACTGCTTAGGGTTTGTGAAAATTCCAGGCCGGTCAGACCGGGCATCTGGATGTCCAGGAAAAGAAGATCAATATCCCCGTTCTCCATAAACTTCAGGACGTCTGTCACGCCTGTACATTTTCCCACCAGGTTGAGGTAAGGTGTCCTGGCGACATAGTCTTCAAGAATGCCCAGGGCCACCGGTTCGTCATCGACAATAAGGCAATTGATCATAAATCGAGGGTTATGGTACATTCGAAATAGTTCTCTCCTGCCGTAAAAGTAATCGTATGTTTTCCCGGATAAAGGAGCATTAGCCTTTTCTTTAAATTTTCGAGGCCGATACCTGAGCCGCTGCGGTCCGTGTCGCTCTTGGGAAAAGAAGTGTTTTTGATGTTGAATGTCAGTTGTTTTAATTCGGTTACCGACATGACCATCCCGATGAAGGCCGGTTTGTTGAGATTGACTCCATGTTTGAAACTATTTTCGATGAGTGAAATGAAGAGTAGCGGAGCGATCATGATCCCTGTATTCTTTTCGGGAAATGTTGAATCCACTCTCACATTCGGAGTCATTCGCAATTTCATAAGCTCTACATAGCTTTTTGTAAAATCGATTTCCTTGCTTAATGGAACAAACCTTTCATTGCTCTCGTAAAGCAGGTATCGCATTAATTTGCCAAGCTGATGCATGGTTTCCTGCGCCTTTTGAGGATCCTGGATGATTAGCCCGTAAATGTTATTCAATGTGTTGAAGAAGAAATGAGGGTTCAGCTGATTTTTCAGATTCAGCAACTCCGATTTTATGCGGTCGCTTTCTAATTCTTTGCGAAGTTCCTCGGACCTGAGCCATTGTTTTGTAGTAACAATCGCTACGCTTACGGCTGTAGTCATGGCAAGGGCGAAGAAATTTCGGATATAAAAATGCTGGGGAGAAGTAATTTTCGGGAACGAATCGTCACTGATCGGAGGCAGTGCCAGGTGTTTTAGTTCCTCCATGGCCAAACTGCACAATAAGAAAAGGAATAAATTGGTAATAAAGAACCCGCCTATTTTCCCGGAAAATAAGAACCTGTGGATTAATATATGATAGTTGATGTAAAATACGATTACAAAAAAAACGGGAACCGTCCACATCCTCAGGTAGTCCTGAAGGGTGTGTGCGCTGTTTTCGGACGTCAACAGCGGGAGATTAAAGATAACGGCCCAGATCAGTACATGAAGCGATATTTCCGTGTACCTTATTTTCTTTCTGTCTTTATTCTCCGGTATCACGTATTGATCTTTTACTGTAAAGAATCCAATTTATTAAAACTTATTCGTACCGTAAGGCCACAATCGGGTCGAACCTGGCTGCTTTCCGGGCTGGATACCAGCCAAAGAATATCCCCGTAATGGCACAGACGACAAAGGAAATAATAATTGACGAGGGGGTGATCAATGTCGGCCATCCTAAATACTCCGATATAACGTAGACGCAGCTAACTCCCAGCAACACACCAATTAGTCCGCCGGTGATGCTGATTAAGATCGCTTCCACCAGGAATTGAAGAAGGATATCCACACCACGGCCGCCCACAGCCATGCGCAGTCCGATTTCCCGCGTACGTTCGGTAACCGATACGTACATGATGTTCATAATGCCAATGCCGCCGATAATCAACGATATACTGGCAATCGCTACGAGTAATACGGTCAGTATTTCACTTGTGGAACTGAAAGTGGAAATTAATTCCTGCTGCGACCTTACGTTAAAATCATCTTCTTCACCGGCTTTAAGTTTGTGAGAGACGCGAATGATCCGGGCGATTTCAGCTGCCGCTTCCTCCGCCAGTTCTTCGCTTCTTGCGGAAGCCGAAATGGATTGCAGGTGTGTGATAGCCAGTATTCTTTTTTGTACTGTTGTGTACGGTGCGAGAATAATATCATCCTGGTCCTGACCAAACGTATTTTGACCTTTCGCAGCGAGTACACCAATGACTTTGAAAGGAATTTTGTTGAACCGCACCGTTTGACCGATAGGATCCTCTCCATTCTTGAATATATTCGTCAGAACAGTTTGCCCGATGACCGCCACTTTAGCGGCAGAAGCTACATCTTTTTCCGTAAACATTTCTCCCCTCACAACAGAGAGCTTGCGGATAGCAAGATAGGAAGGACTTACTCCATAAACAGATGTAGGCCAGTTGTTGGCTCCAAAGATTACCTGCCCGTTGCCGTTTACCTGGGGAGACAGATCGGTCAGGGTGGTATTTTTTTCCTTTAAGGCTTTCAGATCGTTCAACGTTAGTGTTTTTGAAGCTCCGAAGTCCTGCTGTACACCACCACGAAAGTCACTGCCAGGTTGCACGAATACCATATTCGATCCCATGCTTGAGATCTGGTTTTTGATACTCTGTTTGGATCCTTCACCGATGGCCAGCATCGCGATGACCGAGGCCACACCGATGATAATACCAAGCATGGTAAGGAACGCGCGTAACCGGTTCCGGTGTAGTGCTTTCCAGGCGATTTTTGAAAGATTAACGGTTTTCATAGGTGGTCTCTGATTCTGTTTCCTTTGGCAATTGTTCCAGGGCCTGCACGGCACGGATCTGTTTTTCAACGGGATAATCTTTAATGATCTTGCCGTCCCGTAATACAATTGTTCTCTTGCTTAGCATGGCGATGTCAGGTTCGTGGGTTACAAATGCGATCGTTTTGCCTTGTTCGTTCAGTTCCTGAAACAGTGCCATGATCTCGTATGAGGTTCTCGTATCGAGGTTGCCCGTAGCCTCATCTGCCAGGATCAAAACCGGGTTATTGACCAGGGCTCTGGCGATAGCCACACGTTGTTGCTGTCCACCGGAGAGTTGGCTTGGCGTATGATATGACCGGTTTGAGAGACCCACCAGCCGCAAGGCCTCGGATACTCTTTCCCTTCGCTCTTTTGATGAAATGGACTCATTATATAATAGAGGTAGTTCCACATTTTCAAAAGCCGTTGTCCGGGGCAGGAGGTTGTAGGATTGAAATATAAAACCGATTTTTTCATTTCTGAGTTTAGCCAGCTGATTCTTGCTAAGGTCCTTTACCAAAAGCCCGTCAATCCGGTAGGTACCTGATGAGGGCTGATCCAGGCATCCAAGCACATTGAGCAACGTTGACTTTCCCGAGCCACTGGCGCCCATTATCGTTATAAATTCTCCTTCCTCAACCGAAAATGTGATTCCTTTTAATGCCCTCACCGTTTCTTCGCCCATCACGAACTCGCGTTTGAGATCGGATATATCAATGATCGTTTTCATTGTGCTACTTCTTTTTTTGTGCCGGCGGTTTCGGCATGAATGGACTGGAATTCTCACGGGATGCAGCGCCTTCGTCTGCCTGGGTCTTCATGGCGTACACAACGAGGTCGCCTTCTTTTAATCCTTCGGTAATTTGCGTCGATATGCCATCACTCGCGCCGGTTCTTACGAGCTGTGCTCTGATCCGGCCGCCTTCTTTAATCCAGACCGTCCGTTGGTTTTCTTCCGCGGTATTGGAAGCTGCCAGGGTATTATGGGCGGCTTTGGGCGGGGTAGGTGCCGTTTTTTCCCGCGACATATTTGTTGCGGAATCTTCTCCTGCTTCCTGTTGATGGTAAGCGGCCATTAATTTCTCATCCGGCTGAAAGTTTAACACCTTTGTTTCAACCACCAGGATGTCATTGACCTCTTCGGTATAAATGGAAATGCTGGCAGTAAGTCCTGGCATTAGTTTTTTTTCAGGATTGTCGGCCTTAATGATCACTGTATAGGTAATCACGTTGGATTCTTCTACAGGCTCGAGCCGTACCTGTGTCACGTTTCCCGAGAACGAATCATCCGGATAAGCATCCACGGTGAAGGTAACCCGTTGACCGGTCTTTACCTGCCCGATGTCCGCTTCATCTACGTCCGCTTCCACCTGCATTTGTTTCAGATCCTGGGCAATAGTAAAGAGCGTGGGAGTGGCGTAACTGGCGGCAACGGTCTGTCCGACCTCTACCGCCCTTGAAATAACAACACCATCTATCGGGGAGTAAATACTGGCATAACTCAGATTGGTCCTGGCCCTGCTGAGGTCGGATCTTCTTTGGTCAACAACGTTTTTTGCATTGTTAAGCTTATACAGCGCTTCTTCATAGTCCGTGTCACTGACTACTTTACTGTTGTAAAGTTTACTGATCCTTTCAAAATTCTTTTGCTGGTACTCCTGTTCGTTAAGCGCCGTGTTCAGGACGGCATTCGCCTCCCATAACGCGGCTTTTAAATTCGTCTTATCCAGCTCCGCTATTAACTGATTGGCTTTTACCGTTGTGTTATAATCGACCAGTATTTTTTCAATGACACCGGATACTTGCGTGCCGACTTCGACTTTATTCAGCGGCTCAACGGTCCCGGTAGCGGTGACCATTTTGCTGATCGACCCGGTTTTGACCACAGCGGTCTCTACCTGTATATCAACCGTGCTTTTTTTGAAAAAAATGAAATAGGCGGCGGCTGTCAAGGCAAATAAAACTACAACCGACAATACAATTAAAATAGTCCTTCTCATTAACGTTAGAATTTAATTTCGTTTCCCTGGTAGAATTGCAGTAGCAGATAATAAAGTATTGTGCTATACTTCGCTTGCAGATACTTTTGCTGAGCGGTCAGATAATCGTTTTGGTTGATCAACAAGTCAACTGTGTTTACCAGCCCGACATCAAATTGCAGTTTCGTGAGCTCATATGCTTCTTTCGCTGCATCTACCTGAGCCGAAGCCGCGGTCATCTCACTTTGTGATCCTGACGCGCTTTGGTGGGCATTTTCAATTTTTTTATACAGCTCCTTCTTCTCGTTGAGGATGTCCAGCTCCGCAGACCGGATTGCAATTTGTGCGTTTTGAACGCTGGCTGTTGTTCGCAGGTTATTGAAAATCGGTATGCTCAGGCTAAGGCCCAGACGCTGGTTGAAATTGTTATTTAACTGATTCTCAAATGTAAAATCCTGGGTATTCGTGTAGCCGGTTGATAAGGCTCCTGTAAACGATAATGTCGGCTGATATCCGGCTTTTGCGATTTTAAGATTGAACGTTTCAACTTCCCTTTGAAGCAGGCTTGACTTAATTTCAGGCATAACAGCAATCGCCTTTTCATAGACGTCATACCGGTCTGGTATGATTATGTTGCCGAATTCAACTTCAGGTGATACAATTTCAATAGATTGCCGCGGATCCAATTCCAGAAGCTGCTTCAATGTTAACAGGTACTGATTCAAGGTATTCCTGGCAGCGACCAGCGTATATTGGGCGGTCGCGTATTGAGACTTCATATCGGCCAGGTCCTTGGCCGCTACCGAGCCTGCATCATACAGGGCTTTGGTTCTTTCAAGTTGTTTTTCCGAAGCACTGAGGTTGATCTCCGCGCTCCGTATCGATTCACGCGCGTAAAGAGCCTGCAGATACGCCTCTGTGACGCTCAGCGTAATGCTGTTTCTGGCTTCTTTGACAAACAGTGAATTCTGTTCGACAAGGATATTATTTTGCCTGATCGTATTAGTCACTTTATTCCCGTTGTAAAGCGCGACCTGGGCGCTAAGGCCGAAACTCGACGACTGAACCGTTTGGGAGACAAACTCATAGGTAATCGGATCGGTACTGGTTCCATGGTTGTATGATTGAGATGCCGATCCGCTTACGGTTGGAAGGCGTGTGGCCCGTGATTGTTTTAAATTGATCCTGGAACTCTGTTCATCCAGCCGTGACTGATTAACAGTAATGTTGTTGCTTGTGGCATATTCAATACAACGGGCAAGACTCCATGCCTCCGATGTTTGAATTTGTGCGGATACGAAATGTGTAATCAACAGGATAAGAGTCAAAGGAATTAGGTGCTTCATTTGTCGAATCGTCATTTACTTTTTTAATTTATTTACTGCGCAAAAGCGTTCTTCTTTGCCTTTGAAGTATGATCCGTTTAAGCGCCGACTTTAATTTTAAACTGCATTCAGACGGACAGGTTCCAGGTATTGGATGTTCCGGTGAATTGTATAGAAGAATAGCCGTATTCCTGTGATGTGACGAAATCACTTCGCTGTTTTAAAAAGCACTTTGCCGGATGCCGCGGGCAAGGGTTTCATTGATGAATACGCTTTCTTTTATCATGGATCGCTGTATAGATAGCTTTATATGAGACTCCGTCGTCAGGAAATATACAATTGGCGGTATTTTGTAGACGAATTCCGCTTTCACGCAGACCATATGGAAATAGACGGTACCGGGCAGGTTACGAACTTAGGTCAATCAATTTATTACTGGAATACACCGAAAACGCCGGGCATTCATTTTTCCACAAGATTTTTTCAGTTGATTTCGGAGGAGAGGTTACGATTTTCGGCGGGAACAATATTTTAAACGAACAAGCCGTTAAGATGGCTTGTTCGTTTGGTTAATATCAATAGCCGTCGTTTTGCGTCAGTACGTCGGCACCCTGCAGATCAATTTGTCGTTGTGGAATAGGAAGATATGCATCGGTGGAAACGTATGTCGCTCCACCTAAGTTGGTGGGAAGTTTCGCACCTTCGTAGCTCAGGTATTCATTGATTTCGGTGACATCAACTCCCCATCTCACGAGGTCGTAAAACCGGTGACCTTCCAGGGCTAATTCGAGTTTCCGCTCAAAGCGCACGGCGGCGATCGCGTCGGTTTTACTTAGCGATGTTGGGTATGTACCGATAGTATACGTTGCCGCATCCTGGGTAAAATCGAGTATTGGTGATTTGAAGTTGCCGTCCGTAAAGCCAACCAGCTTCCCTTTGACAAATGATTCGGGATTTGCGGCGCGTGTTCTCACCAGGTTGATATATTCAACAGCTTTAGCGACGCTACCAGCCTCAATTTCAGCCTCCGCCGCCATTAACAGAACATCGGCATATCGTAAAATCATAAAGTTGATGGCGTGATATCCCGGGGTCCACGAGCTTCCATCCTGATAAATGCCCCGTTCTGATTTGCGATAGGAATATTTTTTCTGCGTGTATGGTCCTGCATATGACTGATCGCGTATCCAATCGAATCCCGGATGGGGCATCCAATCCAGGAACTGGATGTATCTCCGGCCGATTGTCAGATCCAATCGGGGATCAAGATTTCCCTGATCCGGTGTAAATGCGTCGTCGCTGGCCACACCCTGATCGGTAACGATCTCGAAGGTTGTTTTGTATGAACCGTCCAGATAAGGTAAACCATCGGGAGTGGTCCTGTATGAGCTTGCTAATTCGAAGCTTGGTCCGAAGAATCCACAACATTCTCCCGGGCCGGACGGGCCGGTGTTATAAGGGTAGTTCATCGCCAGGTCGTGGTTGGTATTATTGACGTCACCGGTATTGGCTGCCGCCTGGAATGCGAATATGGATTCTTCATGGTTTTCATTCTCGCCTACAAACACATCTTCGAATTTGGGGACCAAGCCATACTTTTGACCTCCGGAGGTCTGACCATTGGCAATTACTTCATCAAAGATCGCCTTGGCATTGGAGAATTTTCCCTGGTATAAGAGCGCTTTTCCGAGGTACGACGCAGCAGCCCATTTGTTTGCTCTTCCAATATCGGACTGAGTCTCGGGTAAATTGTCGTAAGCATACTGGAAATCCTCTTCTATTTTGGACCAGATATCCACATCGTTGTGCACATCGCTGGCTTCGGTGTCAGTCATCGTTTCGTCAACCCATGGTACATTGAGAAAGTTTTTCTTCAGGTCGAAATAGTAGTGTCCCCTTAGAAACCTGGCCTCTCCGGTGAGCCGCTTAATATCCGACTCGCTTACATCAACCGCATTTTGAATGTTGGAAAGCAGCAGATTAGCCCGAGCTACTCCCTCATACGATCCCGACCATTTATTATTCACCTCGCTATTTACCGGGTCGAGTTCAAAACGCTGGACCGGATTCATGGAATTGAAATCTCCCGCATTACTGCCTTTATTGGCCTCGCCCCCGCGGATACTACCCCACATCCAGTTTGATGCTCCCCCATGCCAGCCGTTACTTCTTCCGTTCAGTACGGAATAAACGCCTACGAGTAGCCCTTCCAAACCCTTCAGGGATTGAACCTGTGTTTCGCCCAGTTGCCCTGTAACGGGAACCTCCAGGAAATTATCCTTGCAGGAAAACGGCATGGAGCTTAATGCAGCCAGGACCGTAAATACAATTATCGAATGTTGATTGTTTTTTTTCATAATAAATAATTATAGCACTCAAAAAAATCAAGACAATTACTACCGAATTAAAATGTAAGATTAACACCGATGTTAAATCCTCTTGTAACCGGAGCATTTCCAATATCCAACCCTAAGGTTGTATCGGCTTGCCCACCTACACCCGGGTCTAGTCCTGAGTACTTTGTGATAGTGAAAATATTTGTCCCCTGAACATATATGCGTGCATTGGCTATACCATATCGGGTAAGGAATTCAGAAGGAAGTTTATAAGCCAGCAACAGATTGGTCAGGCGTGCGTAATTTCCGTTTTCGACGTAATAGGAAGTTGACTGAGTATTATTGCTGAAGTTGGAAATGTTCTCAAAAATAGGGACGGTATTTCCGCCGTTTTCGGGTGTCCAGGAATCACGGACATTCGTTCCGATGGCGGCGCCGGTGAACGAAGGGTAAAAGTCGGTAAACCATTTTGAGAAATTGTAGTTTTGCAAGCCGAGTGTGATGCTTAAGAAACTTTCGAGTTCAAAGTTTTTATAATTGACTTTCAGATTTAACCCGCCAGTAAATTTGGGAACCGGACTTCCCAGGTTTGTGCGGTCCGCCGTGGTAATGGATCCGTCCTTGTCAATATCTTCATAACGGAAACGTCCGAGCCCTTTTCCTTCCTGAGCGGGTGCGGCATCGACTTCTTCCTGTGTTTGGAACAGCCCTTGTACTTTGTAACCATAGTAGGAGGAGATAGACTGGCCAACCTGATTTCGAATTACATTCCCGTTACGCGTACTGCCATCGTCAAAGTACGTCACGCCGGGTGCTAATGCAATAATTTCGTTCTGCAGGAACGAACTGGATCCTTTGATCTCAATATCCACTTCTGAAAAGGCGGTTGCACGTGTGATTATTTCTATGTCGATGCCCTGATTTCGCATTTTCGCGATGTTGATCGCCGGGTCAGCGGCAAGTCCGCCGACAACCGCAGCCGTCTCGAGTGTATAAAGAAGATCGTCGGTGTCTTTTCTCCAGATATCAAATATCACATCCACTTTTCCGTCGAGAAAGGAACCGTCGAATCCAATGTTTGATGTCGTGGAGGTTTCCCACTTGGCATTGGGGTTTCCTATTCTGCTTCGGTAGAATCCTTCCGTTACACCTGAATTGGAGCCGGTAATGTCGTACGCTGAGAGACTGACGCTGGACGCAAACAGGTTGAACTGGTTCATGGGATCCACATTATTGGAGTTGCCAAGTTTCCCCCAGCCTCCCCGTATTTTCAAGTCGGAGATGAAAGAATTTGAAGCCATGAAATTTTCTTCTGAAATCCGCCAGGCTGCTGACACGGCGGGGAATGTACCATATCGTTCTTCAGCGCCAAACCTGGAGGAACCGTCCCTTCTTAATAGTCCGGTAAAATAGTACTTATCGTTGTAGCTGTATTTGAACTGGCCGAACACGGAAAAGAAGTTCGAGCCTTTTTCATAAGAACTATTAACGACTCTTCCCGAGCTTTGTGTGTTGGTTATACTGATGTAATTAACATCTGTGGAAAACGGGTTTTGACCGGAACCGCTGATATTCCGGGTAGTGCCTGTATTGAGCGCTTCTATCCCGGCCATTACGTCGAACGCATGTTTGCCGATCCTATGATTGTATTGCATCGTGTTCGTGAAAGTCCAATTGTAACCAGCTTCTGCGCCTTCGCTATAAGCATAAGACGACGTGTTCTCCGAGTTTTCATAGGTTGGCGGGCTATAGGAATAAGTGTAACTATTCCCCAGCGCACCACCGATGCTGCTGCGGAACATGAGATTTTTTAAAATGTCGATTTCTGTAAAAACATTTCCAAAGCCGGTGACGGAATAGCCGCCGTTATCTTTGCTCCGGTTTCTGGATGCGACTGGATTTCGCGGGTTATTAAATCCTTTCGCAGCTGTACCTGCATAGCCGCCAAATTCGTCATAGACCGGGATAATGGACGGCATACGAAAAGCCGACAACACATCTGTCTCTTCGTTAGCGGCGCCACGTCCTCCATTACCGCCGATGAGACCTCTTATTGAAATAAAGCTCATCTGAAAATTCTCTCCTACACGCACTCTTTTCAACATGCTGTGCTGTGAATTCAACCGGATGGAGTATCGCTTAAAATCCTGGTGAAGGATAATTCCTTTTTGATCCTGGAGGCCAAGGCCGAGGTAGAAGCTGCTTTTGTCACCACCTCCCGAGAAACTCAGGTTATGCCTGTTGAGAGGAGCTACCCGGGTGATTTCATCCCACCAGTTCGTTCCTGTTTTATTGGCTTTTATAACCTGGTAAATGGAACCTTTGGAAAGATCTACATTGTATTTCTCGCTCTCTGCGGCCATATCGATTGTCCCGATGACGCCAGACTGCGCGCCGACGGCGAGGTAATCCGGAAGTACGGGTGATTGACCGGAACCATATTGCGGATGGTTATACACTGGAGTAGTTCCGTTTTGAAATGCCGTGTTACTGATCGCCTTCCAGGTCCAGTCTGCCGTCTCCTGCGGATTCAAGGTATTGTTCACTTTGCCGGGAACAGTAAATCCAAATACGCCGTTGTAATTTACTTTTAACGCGCCTGCTCCTTTTTTTCCTTTTTTGGTCGTATACACGATCACACCGTTAGCAGCGCGAGCGCCGTAAATGGAAGCGGATGCTGCGTCCTTTAATACCGTTGTACTTTCGATATCGTCCGGTTGAAGAAAATCGGAAGACCCAACAGGTACTCCGTCTACGATGAGAAGGGGTTCGTTACCACCAAAGCCTCCGAATCCTCTTATGCGAACTACACTGGTGGTACCCGGCTGTCCGTTTGTGATAACGGTAACTCCCGGAACGCGGCCTTGCAATTGCTGCTCAATGTTTCCAGACGGTACGGCTACAAGTTCTTCCGTCTTAACCGTTGAAACAGCCCCGGTTACTTCCCTTCGGTTTTCCGTTGTATAGCCGGTAACAACCAGTTCCGTCAATGTTTGCACATCGGGGTTCATTTGAAAGGCGAACGAGGTTCGTGCGCCTACCGTCGTTTCAATGGTTTGATAGCCAATGAAACTGATGACTAAAACCGATTCATCGCCGGGCACTTCGATGGCGAATTTGCCCTGACTATCGGTAGCACTTCCAATAGTTGTACCCTTTACGAGAATATTAATACCCGGCATCGGCTCACTGTTCTCGTCCGTTATGATGCCTGTAACGACTCGTTGCTGGCAAATGGCTGATGTCGACATGATAACCCCGAACACCACCATAAGCATCCAATCTTTGTAATGTGTTTTTCTCATCTTAGGCTTTTAGGTTTAAATTTTGACTTACATAAAGCAGTTGAACTTATCTTAAACCAAACGTTGGCCTGAGATAAAATCAAAAACTCAAGATGAAGTAAGCGCAAAGGGAAGTGCCGCGTCGGAAAAAAAGACCGCTCGCGGTTTTGTATAGATATATAGGTCTATTAATAAGACGCAATACCTTTATGCATTCGAAGCCGCAAAAGATTTCTGCAATAGGAAATGATTAAAATCCGGATTGATTTAGCCGGCGTGTTTCAACTGCCTCCTGGCTTTGAGCTCACATACAATTTCGGGATTTAACGTTTACTGGTGCAGCCATGAATGGGAAGACGACTGCAAAGTTTCGATTATACCATGTTGAAGAGACATGCGTCTGACTGAGCCAGGCATCTTTCCTATGTGTGAGCCGTTCATTCAGAGATAAAACGTATTAAATCGTATACGAAACTGAAATCAATGACGGTCACAAAAAACGACCCTTTGCATTTTATTCTTTTGGGGCAAAGCAGAATTTATATTCCGGGCGGCGAATTAATTTCCTTATACATCGTTACTCAACGGGATGCAAATTGAATGTCAGGAAGGGGCGAGACGATTTTGGATCATTGGATGTTGCGAACTGCGCTTGCTATCAAATATGTAAGGACTTCCTGATGATGCCGGAAGTCATAGTTTGATTTCGGGTCCTTTCATTACCTGCGAGGACTGTTGATAAAGAAACGAACTGCATCCGGTGCACCGGAGATTGTAAGCTTGTATCCTGGAGTCCCGGGAATCCTATACCAATTCTGGATTTGAATTGGTTTCTCCGAAGGGAAAGGCCAAGCGCCGAAGATTCCCATTCTTTTAAGCCGATAAATTAAAACTGAACTTGATAGATACTAGTATTAAGGCAACATTATGATGTCGCATCGTTTAGCATTGTATCTAGCCCTGAAAGGGCGTTATTGGCCCAGGGTGAAGCCCTGGGTTTTAAGTGGTAATTTATTTTAGCCCTGAAGGGGCGTAATAATAGTGTTGCTTACGACAATCAATCATTGAAACGATACTAGGAGTTCATCGTTGTATTTGAATGCGGGGCACTCAAATACAACGATGAACATTTTTGGTCTCAACGGAATCGAAAATTAGTCCTCATCATCGTATTCATCATCCGGGAGGAATTCAAACATGTTGTCCCAGTAACTTGATCCATTTTGTCCTGTGGTGACGAAAATTCTGTTACCAATTACAAACCCAACGGCGCGGCTTCGTCCTGATCCTTCAAAGGCGGTTTTTTCCTTCCACACGCCGGAGGCTGGGGTATATTCGTACGTTGAATTGGTTGTGACTGACCCTGCCAGTCCTGTTGTCACGAATATACGATCCTGGAAAACAAACCCGACTGCATTGTGCCTTTGAACGGCCGCTACAAAATCGTCATATAAGTCTTCGTCGTCATCTTCTTCGGGTGTCAGCTCTTCCCAGGCATTTCCTTCCGGGTCATACGCCCATATGTCAAGCCTGTAGCTTCCGTTATTCCGGCCGGAAAAGACATATCCTTTGTTCTCAAAGGCGATCCCTAAGGCTTGTTCTCTTTTGCCACCAGGGTATCCTCTTATCTCGTTCCAGCTATCTGTCTCCGGAGTATATTCGAAAAAATCGCTCAGATAATAGTCACCGTCATTTCCTGTTCCGACATAACCTTTATTTCCAATGGAGAAGGAAACAGCGTTGTACCTTGCAGAAGGGAAATCCGTCAACTGACGCCATTCATCGGTAGATGAATTGTATTCCCAGAAATCGGATAGTTCTTCTTTGTCAAGGTCAAGGTTACGGCCGAGCCCTACATAACCTTTGTCACCGATCGAGAATGCCACGGCCCATTCGCGGGGTTCTCCCGGAAAATCCGCAACGTCATCCCAATAGCCGTTATCGACGTTGTAAGCGTAGAAATCACTGAAGTAATCATCGCCGTCATAGCCAAGTCCGACAAACGCAGTGTTTCCAATGGTAAAGGAAACAGCGCCAGCTCTGCGCTGACCTTCAAAATCGACTGCCTCTATCCAGTTTCCTACTTCGTCCTCTTCTTCATCGTCATCGCACGATTGTAAAAAGGGTATTGTGATCATCAGGTATGTCAACAGGATACGAATAGCATTTTCTTTCATCTTCATACAAACATAAAATTTAGATTTTCTAGTCTTCATCATTTACGGTTACCACATGTATTTTTACGATCATCTCATATTGATTTTTCTGGTCTCCGGCGTATAAGCGTGTAACGGAGGAGGAAACCTCGGCATCGGGCAGCGTAATCATAAGAGCGTTACCATTGAATTCGTCAATACTGAGTTGTTGCTTGATAAACTGTTCGACGTCCAACTGATAATAAGTATTCCTGTCATATGGATTGGTAACGAGGTCAATTGACTTGGGATAAGCGTATTGTATTTCATTCTTTTCATTAACGCCGTTAACGGACAACTCCTCCGGAAGGCCTGTGTTAAACTGGTCTGATTTGTGAATAGGTATTATTTCAAGTATTGCGTCGGAAATAATAAGGTTGCCGTTATCACGGAGTATCGAGTTAATGTAAGGGAATTCTATCCGCATACCCAATGCTCCCCCCTGGAGATAAAATTTCTCATCGGTTAATGCGGAATTCAAGGCGTACCTGGTCGATTTCAAATCTTTAAGGTTAGTATCGGACCTGTCGCTTTTAATCGAATTGAAGTAAAATCCACCTTCTGAGGAGCCGGAAACCGAAAACGTGATATACTCCTCCTCTGTCTCCTCTCCCGAAAAGTCGATATAATACAAACGCAATTCCGCTTCAGTTGAAAATCCCAAAATGGCGCCATCGATCGATGAATCCGGAGTTACAACAAGTCCTCTTATTAATTTCTGGAAATCATCAGCATTGGAAATGCTTTTCGATCCGATCTTAACGAGGTCGTATAACTGTTCACCAAGTTCATCTGAGATTGGAATCTCCAGTGAGTCGGTTTTGTTGGGCCGCGGGAGAAAGTCGATTTGTCCCAATGGGATTGGGTCGTAGTCAAATTCGGATGTGCTATAGAGCTTGCCGTCTGTTTCAGTTTCCATATTCTCGGTGACCCGATGAACGGAGAATGTATGAAGGGCTGATGTGTCGTAATATGAGTATGTGTCATATTTCAGCACTAATGAAATGCGGGAGTACCTTGTATTTGTTTCTTCAATATTGGTTGAGCTACCGGGTATAAGTTTGAAGTACGTCTTGCAGGTCAGTGGACCAAGGTCTTCATCGTTATGATGCCCTATCAATAAACGTGATGCAGTGCTTGTTGGAACACTATCAAAAAAAACAGTGGAAGCTTTAATGGAAACAGTGTCGATATACAACACGCCAAGGTCGCCGTTTTGAATGAAGTTACTTCCTATTCCTGAGGGTTCACTGCAAGAATAGATAAGACCCGAAACGACCAGGATGGTAAGTGGGAAAAACTTCATTAACAATTGTTTAATCGATCAAATAAAGAAGTTGTTCCTGCAACGAGCAACAATTGTAGACCAAGCGGGATAAAACAGATGCCAGTTCCGGTATTTCAACAATTAAAACCTGCGGCCTTACGGACGGCTGAGTTAAATTGATTAAAACCTGAAGTTTAATAGGGATTTCAACGTGTTTTTCCATTTCATGGGCTCGTGGTTCAGGGTGAAAAAAGACGCCGGATATTTTTTAGCGGAAGGAGATCGTCAAAAGGAGGGAATTTGTCTATATAATACGGCAGTTGATATCATTCATTTTTAAAGTAATAGACATCCCGATAGATTCACGGAAAATATGTCTATGGAGGTGAATTCACGGGTATTCGGAGTTGGTTTATTGGTTATTTTTATTGTATTTATCGGAACTTCTCTCTATGCTCAGGGTATTTCGGCATCGCCTTATTCTGTTTATGGGATAGGGGTCCTGCGAGACAGGACATCGGGATTAAACAGATCGATCGGAGGTACAGGGATTGGCATTCGCGACCCGTTGCATCTGAACAACCTTAACCCGGCTTCCTATACATCCATTCAAACCATTACCCAGATATTTGAAGTCGGGTTGTTCGTGGAATCCGATTATTACGAAACTTCGAAGGAGTCGGGCAGATCGTCCACGGGTAATTTAACCAGCATTAATTCGTGGTTTAGATTTTCAAAAAAATGGGCCGGAAATTTCGGTCTCACGCCCTTCAGCAACGTTGACTATAGTATCTCATCGAATTATGCGCTAGGTGAGGCGGAAGGATCAACGGTGCAATATTCGGGAACCGGTGGGATTTCCCAGTTTTATATTGGAAACGGTTATCAGCTTACAAAAAATCTTTCGGTAGGAGTTAACCTTTCATATTTGTTTGGATCGATACAAAAGAAAGAGACAATTGATTCCGGGATAGGAGCCGGGACCGGGATAACGAAAAAGACGAACGTCAACCGGATCAATGCGGATTATGGCGCACAATACACTTTCTTTTTAAAGAAGAACAGGAGCCTGTCTTTGGGAGTAACATTTGACGAGCGCCTTAAACTAAATACATCCGGTGATATAATCGTTTCGGAATCTTTCGAAGAAGATACACTATGGTCTGAGTCGACTAAAATTGATGATTTTGTCCTGCCCATGAAAATCGGCGGTGGCATTTCATATCAAACCCGGCGCTCAACTATTTCAGCAGATGTAACTTTTAGTGAATGGTCCAGAGCCAAACTCGAGGAAGGGATCAGGCTCCGGAATACGCTTAGATATTCCATTGGATATGAATATAATGGTGACGATGAATCGGATATCTACTGGAAGAACATTCAATTACGATCGGGAGTCTATCTCCAGGACAACTATCTGATCCTGAATAAGAGTACTTTCGTAGATTGGGGGTTTTCGCTTGGCCTGGGTCTGCCATTTAACGGAAATCGAGGGCTCGTTAATTTCTCTTACAACTACAATCAATCAGGGACCACTTCTAACGGTTTGATCAGGCAACAGGCTAATGTCTTCGTATTGGATTTTACGTTCAGGGATTTGTGGGGGATACGGAGAAAGTTTGATTAGCTAACGAGTTGTATGAGGTATTCCATCCACCAAAATGGGTACTCCATGCGACGGGTAAGGGCGCCTTTATCTGTTTGCGAATTTGGTGTTTGGGTTGAAAACCGGACTTTTGATTTATTGACTGCTGATATATCGCGACATCGTCCGACGCACGGCTGATATATAAAGGAAGGTTACTGAATTGTTTTAAGCACAATCTCCATCTTCTTTTTACCGATGATCCGGCCATTAACGGCGAGAGCGTATGTGTAGGCGCCAGGAGGCAATTGATTTCCGTGAATAATTACTTGCCCCGCGCCCGGGACAAGTTTTTCAAGTAAAAGGACTCTTTTGCCCTTGGCGTTGTAAACGACGAGATTGACATCGAGCGCTCCGATTGCCCGGTAGGTGATCGTGGTCGATTCGTCGGCAAAAAAGGGATTTGGATGGTTTTGGCTTACAGTCAGCTTTCTTTCAACTGTTATTTTCGATTCTTTGTCTGAATTGATATCGTGCTGAGACATGGCTTGAATTGATGTCAGGCAAAACAGAAATGAGTAGAATATAAAGGTGGATTTCATTTATAATTTTATAGGCCAACTTACCATTCTTCCGTCAGGCGGGAAACTAAAGTATATGAAACGGATTTGTTACAAGACGAACAGCACGATTTCGTCTGATAGAAATTCAGGACTTACGAAGATGTCATGGTGAAAACGTCGCTTTTTGTTTTTTGTCTTTTAGTTTTTGGGGGTCAGTTATGTTTTTCCCAGGACGAATTAATGACCGGAATCGTGGCGGACTCTGCAACGTTTGCGCCGTTACAATATGTAAACGTGAAAGTCCGGAATTCAACACGTGGCACTACGAGCGACGGCAAAGGTAATTTCAGTATCCACGCTGGTAGACGGGATACATTAACGTTTTCATTTATTGGTCACAGAACTGTCGAGATACCGGTATGGGATTGGGAGCCCGGTATCGTTTTAATGGCGGAGGAACCGACGATATTGAATTCAATTACGATCCGGGACTCACCGCTCGACAACGCGTATGAGTCCTTGTTTGAGGATGAGAATGAAAAACTTAAAGCATCCGGGAAAATTCGATTTTACTATTCGAAGGAGAAGAAGGAGAACATCAAGGTTCGCCGGTTGGACAATGAGAACCTAAGAGTAAAAACGTATGTTGATCTCCTGATCAACAACGATGAAATAAAAAAGGGACTGATGAATAAGTATAAATTGACTGAATCTGAATATTACGAGGTTCTTTTGAAGTTTAACGCTAAAAATAGCGGGTTCATGTATTACCTCACCGGATCTGAACTGTTGAGTATGCTTAACCGTTTTTTTGAGGCCCAGGTAGGAAGAAAATAAGTTGATCTGGCCGCGACTTTGTGGCCGATCGCGGAATGCTTGGCCGGATTATCGACGTATGGAAGGATTATCGATCAGGTCCCGGCACAGATCTTCTCCATCTTTTCGGGAGACCGAATGCTTTCAATCCTTGAACCACCCAGTTTAATCGCATTCGTAATAAGTGTTTGTTCCGAAGTGAGAAGGATCGTGCTGTCGTGCATTTCCGCCTTGCGCACTACTTTGGTTAATCCCGTGATAATTTTTGCAATGCCGCGCGCTTCACACCAGACCTCACCAATACTCATTTGCGTCAGATCAAGAACGCAATCACCCGATACCTTGATATCCATGCGCCTGCATACGCCATGAAAGGAGACTACGCCATGACCTCGAAGGTTTATACGAACCGTGTACCTTGGACAGTAAATCATCCCCGAGGCCTTAAAAATACCGTTCATTACCAAAGAGACATTGCTGTGATTAGAGATAAAAATTGAATCGGTGTCAATCTCTCCGACATATTTTAATACCCGCGATTTAACCCCCATTTGAATTTATTAAAAGTATGACTTTAGCAATGTTATCAATAATATATCCATTACGATAAATAAATAGACCAGCGGCCGTGATGTATAGACATGAAGGACATCGATATATAGTATAATTTTTTGAAAACAATGGAATACCGGATCATTTGACTCCGAAAGCGAACGTTGTGATGATTGCTCTTAAATCGCATCGCTTTAGTTTTGAATCCAGGTAAGGGTCGTGTTGGAACTTTGCCCAGGCAATTGCGGTGAATCTTGAAGGCAAATACTTGCCAGCTATAAACTATTGGAAAAGAAGGAGGGATAATATTCATAATAATTCTTTTTTTGATTGACCGTTGTCTCAGATATGCATGACACGTTCAATTATTTTAAGACAGTCAAGGATGTTATTCCGGTTTGTGTCAATAGCAATGCTGCCGGTATTGTAGGGTTCGTATATTTTGGAGTTGGTAATCTTAAACAGTCCTACCGTGGGTGTTTGTACGGCGCTGGCCAGGTGCATCATTCCGCTGTCAGCGCCGATGAAAAGCGCGGTATTGGCTATAACAGAACCTACTTTTCGAATATCCATGCTGTGGTAACTCGGAGCCCTGAAATTGATCATCGATGTATTTTCAGCGGGAAGTATTTCGACGATGTTGTAGTTGTAAAATTGCTGTTTTAGCCTGTCATAGAATTCCACCCACCAGGCAGGTGGGTAGATCTTCCCGCCTGTCGCGTAGGTGAAAATACAAATTGTCTTTTTATGACCAGGCACCAGCTCATCGAGTGTCTTTCTACCCTGAATGATCTCGGCGTGACTTAGTTTGAGAAGCAATAGAGGTACCTTCTTATTCCTGATCTGAAAGCCGAGGTTGGTCATTTCGCTGCGTAAACTGTAGACGGGATATTTTGCCATGTGCTCATAATCATGGTAGATGAGCGTCATCCATTCATCGGTGTCGCCGAAGAATTTGAACCGTCCATTTGAAAACCGAGCGGATAGTCTGCCTGACGATGAATGCCCCACAGCATTGATCACGATGTCGTACCGCGTTCGCGTTATCTGCAGCCAACCGACAATATAGCCAATGAGGTTCCGGAACGGCCTTCGCGGAAGTTGGATGATCCTGTTGATCTTATAATTCTTGAATATCGCAGGGGCGGCCGAACCCTTTACAAACAAGTCGATCTTTGCGTTCGGGAACAGGTCATGGACTTCTTGCACAAGCGGCGTCACAAGAAGAAGATTCCCCAACCGGTGGTTCGGTCTGCAAATTAATACATTGCAGACTTCGCGTTTGAAGAACAACCCATTTTCGCGTCGGTTTCCGCGCCCAATGTTCCTGGTCAGCGATCCCATGATTTTCCTTCGCAGCATGTTCACTTTCTTAAGCATCGTCATGTCAAATTGATGATTTCAGTATATTCAGGTAAGAAGCCTTAAACCTCCCGTGCAGCGGTGGCAAGGGGGCGCACCCTCCAGGGAAAGAAGACTGCCTTGAAGCGTTTCCTCCATTTGATCAGATTGTTCCTGCGTGCCCGGAGTTGCACGAGATATTCAAATTCATTTCCTGTCTTACATCCGTGCAACTCGGCGTACCGGTCAACCAAAATCTTCAGACACTCGTCCGGCATGGAAAGTTTTGCGAAATTTCTTACACCCCTTAGGAAGCTCACCCGGCCAAAGGTGACGCGGTTTAGATCTGTCAAAGCAAATCTCACTTGATTTCCATTTCCATTGCAGAATATGTTGCCATTGGAGTAGTCACCGTGGTAAACTTTGGATTGATGGAGGACGAAGGTGAATTCGGCCAGGGACAACAACAGTCCGGTCCGGTTAAAGACATCTTTCAACCCGTCATTCAGATTCGTGTGCCCGTGATATAAGGATACAAAATAACTTTGGGTCAGAAAACCGTATTGATAGCAGTCGACATAGGCGATCGGGTCGGGGACGTTAAATCCCCTGGCCAGTAATTTTACGGATGTCTCGTACGACCGTTGAGCTTTGGACTTCCGAAATAACGAGTAGGCTAACTGGTTGGGGATATACATCCCCTTGAAGCATTTGATCACAACCGTATGGCTTCCCGCGTCGCACCTCCGGATGTCATTGCGGAAGTTTTGGATTATTTCCGTAATACCTTCGAATGTTTCGGGGATGACTTTTACAAAATCAGCGAGGGAGTTATACCGGGGATTAATTACAATTTCCATATCAGGCAAGAGGCAGACATCTGCTCTGGTTTTTCTTCATAGTTAGAGTTTAGCTTCCTTGTTACCTGTACACTGTAAACCGGACCGAATAACAATGCGCAAAACGATCACATGTTTACAGGTACAGATGATTTTCAAAACGACTAATCGGTTTCGAAGTTGTTGCCCGTTGTGATTGTGTAGACGTTCAGGGTGATTCCACCGATAAACTCTTATATTATCGTTCCGCGCGCTTATTAAATGTCGTTACCAGCTTCGGTCCCGATCCTGACCTGACATTGTGATTACGGGAGGTGTCAGGTTATTTCCTAGGATAGCGTTTGAGTTGTAGACTAGGCCATACGGTTAATACAATGGTAGTCCAGTCGCTACATTCCTTTCTTTCATCTACATTTTATAGCAGTGACATATTGGTCGTAGTCTGATTCCGTTTTCTTCCCATTGTTCTACCGGGAATATTAATAATGATGTTTTGAAAATGTTCTTAGGGGATTTTTCGAAGACCCATGAGGTTACCGCACATTTGCTGCCGACTTTTTACCCAGAAACAAAGCCAGGTTTCCACAGTATGCGTACTAAGGATTCTAATGCTGACTGCATGCCTTGTCACCGATAGGGCTATCGCACAGGATGCGGATAGCACGGAGTCCTATAAACCGAGTCGGAAACCCACACACCACGATACCGACCGCTATGGGGACCCATTCTCAAATGATGAAAAGTCGTCGCCATTCTTCCTTAAAAATCCGATACAGACAGACATTGAGATCGATACCGCTTTGAATTATACGATATACGAGAAGATTGGAACCCTGAATTACCGCCCAGTATCCGGGATGTCGCTTTCGGAATTCAAGCAATATCAGGAACGGGAGCTATTGAAAACCTACTGGCGAAACCGGTCTCGCGCCCAGGATGGTGAAAGCGCCGTGAGCGGCAGAAACCTTATTCCAAAAATATTTATCAGTCCGGTCCTGGACCGGATCTTTGGAGGAAGTTATGTCGAATTAGTGCCGCGTGGATTTGTAACGGTTGATTTCGGTGCGGCCTTTCAGCGGATCAACAACCCTTCTATCCCTATCCGCCAGCAACGAAGCGGGGGTTTTGAGTTCGATCAGCAGATCAATATGAGCGTTACGGGAAAGATCGGTCAAAAACTTGCCGTCACGGCAAATTTCGACAACAATAATTCTTTTGACTTTCAGAATAACATGAAAGTCGAGTATACAGGCTTCAAGGAAGATATCCTGCAGAAACTTGAGATTGGAAATGTAAGTCTTCCGTTAAACAACACCCTTATCCAGGGAGCTCAAAATCTCTTCGGTGTAAAAGCACAACTTCAGTTTGGAAAACTTAAAGCTACCGCTATCGCATCGACACAACGTGGTAAGGCGTCGAGCATCAATATTGATGGCAGCAGCAACGGACAAAACAGATCTTTCGAGATCATCGCATCGAACTATGACGAGAACCGGCATTTTTTCCTGGGACATTTTTTCCGGAGAAATTATGAAAAATGGGTCTCGAATACGCCACAGATAATTTCGGGGATAAACGTTACACGAGTGGAGCTCTATGTGCTGAATCGAAAGAACGACACACAATCATTGAGAAATGTAATCGGGTTGATGGATCTGGCTGAAGGGGAAACCATTTACAACGATGCGGTTCTTTCCAATGGGACGGCTATGCCTGCGACCAACAACGCGAACAATCTTTTTGATTTTGTAACGGCGCAAGAGCGTGCGCCGGATGAAATAACCACGACCCTCGAAAATTTCTTTTCAGGCATTGAAAACAACGGAACGGACTTCGAGAAGATAACCGGTGCCCGAAAACTGTCATCCACCGAATACACTTTCCATAACCAGCTCGGTTATGTCACCCTTACCAGGAAACTTCAAAACGATGAAGTACTGGCTGTTGCCTATGAATACACATACAATGGAAAAAGCTATAAGGTGGGTGAACTTTCCGAAGATTATTCAAACCTTATGGACGAGGAAGTAATTTTTCTGAAGCTTTTGCGGCCGGCGAAAATAGCCATCTATGATGCTGCAAAGCACACCATTCCTACCTGGCCTCTTATGATGAAAAATATATACAGCCTGGGTGCTACGCAGCTCTCCAGCACGGGATTCGAACTCCGGGTTATTTACCGCGATGATGCTTCCGGAATCGACAACCCGCAATTGCAGGAGGGTGGATCGGTCCGGACCCGCCAGCTGGTGGAGGTCTTTGGGCTGGACAAACTTAACCCGCTAAATGACAGACAACGGGACGGGAACTTCGATTATGTGGAAGGTGTGACGATCAACTCCGCTACGGGATTAATGATCTTTCCATACCTGGAGCCTTTCAGCGACGCCTTGCGCCTGGCGTTTGAAGGTGAGGCATCCGAAGACTACCTCATTCAGAAGTATTGTTATGATACGCTCTATGGGACCACAAAGTCTGATGCTGCATTGTTGGCGTCCAAAAACAAGTTCTATCTCAAGGGACTTTATACGGCTAGCTCATCCAGTGAAATCTCGCTGGCGGGGATTAGCATCGCGGAAGGTTCCGTAAAGGTCTATGCCGGTGGAATCGCACTGACCGAGGGAACGGACTTCGTTGTGGATTATTCTTTTGGTAAAGTAACTATCCTGAATGAATCGATCCTTAGTTCCGGCAAGGACATTGAAATTCAGTATGAGCAGAATGATACATTTTCCTTTCAGACGAAAAGCCTGTTGGGAACACGGTTTGACTACCAGCTTAACGAGGATGTGAATTTAGGTTCCACGTTATTATATTACAACGAGCGGCCGTCGGTTAGCCGTAACGCAGTTGGAACCGAACCTGCGCGGAATATTCAATATGGACTTGATTTCAATATCAACAAGAAAAGCCGTGCGCTTACGAAGCTCGTGGATGCCCTTCCGTTGATCCAGACAAAGGAGGAATCATCCATCCGGTTAACCGGCGAATTTGCCCAGCTTATCCCCGGAACATCGAATGTCATCGACGGAGAGGGAACCGGTTACATCGACGATTTCGAAAATACGACCACACCGTACTCTCTTATGAATGCTGCCGGTTGGAAGCTTTCCGCGGTACCGAAAACACAAGGTTTTCAATTTGACCCCAGTAACGGTGCTGTGGATGATTTACGTGCCGGATACAAGCGCGCGAAAGTAGCCTGGTATTCCATCGACAATCAGCTGCAACGTGATGGCGGATCACTTAGACCCGATAACATCAGCGATAGCGATCTTCAGAATCATTACGTGCGCGGCGTTGACCCTCAGGAAATATTCCCTAACAAGCAATTGACGCAAGGCGTTTATTTTGAACAAATTCTTGATGTCGCTTATTTTCCACATGAACGGGGACCTTATAATTATGACCCGGGAATAACTTCTGCCGGACTATTACCCAATCCCAAAGATAACTGGGCCGCAATCACAACACCGATCAAAACGGAGACGGATTTCGATAAAGCAAATATCGAATACATTGAATTCTGGCTATTGGATCCTTTCATCAATCTATCCAGCGGAAATGGAAATGTTCTGGATGGAAATTTTAACAAGTCCAATGAAACCGGTGGTAAGCTGGTCTTCCAGTTGGGTATTTTGTCGGAGGATGTGCTCCGCGATTCCAGGCATGCTTTCGAAAACGGTTTGCCTGCGAACGGAGACCTGAATTCGGGAGAAGTTACGGGCAATAGCTGGGGATATGTAACATCACAACAATACCTGACGAATAGTTTTGATAACACTTCGTCCGAATCCCGCCAGCATCAGGACGTCGGACTGGACGGATTAGGTGATGAAAAGGAAACCGCATACTTCTCCGGCTACCTCAATGCGCTTGATCAGGCGGTACGGCAAAAATTCGAAAGTGATCCTTCAGCCGACAACTTCCGCCATTTTCTGGATACTCAATATGACAAGGACAACGCTCAGATCCTCCAGCGATATAAAGAGTACAACGGACAGGATGGAAATTCACCAATCTCATCCGGAAATATCTCTTATTCAAGCTACCTGACACCCGACAACGAGGATTTGAATACTGACAATACATTGAATGAGTCTGAGGAATATTATCAGTATGAGCTGAATCTCAAACCAGGCGCGCTCAATACCGGATATGAATATATTGTCGACAAAATAACCACCACTGAAACCAATGTGCTTCATGAAGCGGTTACCTGGTACCTGTTCCGTATCCCCATTCGTGAATACAACGAGATATACGGTAACATAGATGGGTTCAAGTCCATTAAGTACATGCGAATGATAATGACCGGATTTGAAGAGCCGGTAGTGCTGCGACTGGCCAATTTCAGAATGGTGGGAAGCTACTGGCGACGATACACAGGCGACCTGAAGGAAGCGGACCTTTCCGTTGATGCTGAACCTGATTTGGATAATTTTACGATCTCTGTTGTTAACCTGGAGGAGAATGCCGTAAAAGATGTTAGCGCTAATAAATCCGGATATGTCATTCCACCAGGTGTAGTACGCGACCAGGACAACTCTTCAACTGTATACCGTCTCTTGAACGAACAATCCGTGCAGATCTGCGTGGATGGGCTTGATGATGGTGATGCCCGGGCGATTTATAAAAACCTCTCGGTTGACCTGTTCAACTACGGCCGTATCAAAATGTTTCTGCACGCCAATAGTAACTCGGAAGACGATGATATTACGGCTTTTCTTCGTATTGGAACGGATTTCGACGCGAACTACTATGAAATAGAAATACCATTAAAAATCTCCGACCCAAACGACGCGAGTGAACGGGGCGTTTGGCCTGAAGATAATGAAATCGATCTGGCGCTTGATGAATTATACACATTAAAAGCGTCCCGCGACCGCGACGATTTCCCGCTCACAGAGGTTTATCCGCGAGCAGGACCAAAACAAGCCGGACGTCATCGCTTACGGATTCTTGGACGACCAGACCTGAGCAGTGTGCTCTCCCTGATGATCGGAGTGCGCAACTCAAAAACAGATGACAAGCGTGCACATTCAGCATGTGTCTGGGCGAATGAACTTCGTGTTACGGATTTTGACCGCACGGCAGGGTGGGCGGTTAATACTACGGCTTCGGTGAAACTCGCAGACTTTGCCACATTCAACGGTTCATTGCGTCATACAACACCCGGCTTTGGAAGCATCAGTTCGAAGATCTCTGAACGCGCGCGCGAAGAAACGACTGCCTATGATCTGTCCGCGAGCATAAGCCTAGATAAGCTTATCCCGCGCAACGCGGGTGTTAAAATTCCGATGTTCGTCAGTTTTGAAAACACGTCGGCCACACCTGTGTATGATCCCGCCAATCCGGACATGAAGTTAAGTGCCGCGCTGCAGGCAATTACCAACGAAGACGACAAACGAAATTACCTTGACATAGTCCGGGACAGGACCGTTCGCAGAAGCCTGAATTTTATGAATGTACGGAAACTGAAAACCAATCCGGATGCGCCTTCGCGTCCCTGGGATATTGAAAATATCTCTCTCAGTTATTCCTATCGCGATGAGAGACAAAAGAATTTCACAACAGCAGAAGCTTTGCAGAAACAATACAAAGCATCTCTCGCGTATACGTTCAGCCTGAAAAATACCACATTCGAACCTTTCAAGAATTTCAATTGGCTTTCTTCTTCCTGGCTTAAACTTATTAAAGATTTTAACTTCAGTCCGTTGCCCGCCAGCGTTAGCGTGAGAGCGGACCTGGATCGTTCATTTACAAAAAACACATACAGGAACACGGGTAGTAACGGGACCTTTACCGAGTCTGACCCTGCGTATGTAAAATACTTTACCTTCAATCGCCAGTACAACATGCGGTGGGACGTTTCAAAAAATCTGACGGCAGAGTATACCGCCACAGCCAATGCTGTCATTGACGAGCCTGAAGGCGAACTTGATACACAGGAAAAACGAGATAGCGTGATCACCAACCTGAAGAACCTCGGAAGAATGAAGAATTTTGACCAGAACATCGCCTTGAACTACACCTTGCCATTGGATAAACTTCCCGTTACCAATTGGGTAAACGCAGACTACCGTTACCAGGCAAGCTATACATGGAAAGCAGGCACGTGGAATAAAGTGGATTCTCTTGTGAAGAGCGGAGAACAGGACCTGGCTGATACGCTTGACTTTAAAAATACCATAGCCAATACCCGCTCACAGAATTTTACAGGCCGTGTAGATATGGTGAAACTTTACAATAATATAAAGTTCCTCAGGCAATTGAATACACCGGCAAAGGCGAGTCCTCAAAAACCAAAAGCAAATCAACCCGCTGACACAGCGAAAATCAAGGAGCCACCATCGGTGCCCGTGGTTGCCAAAAATTTCTTCAGGCTCCTCATGTCTCTGCGTTCACTGAACGCCACATATTCCTTATCGGAAGGAACAGTCTTGCCCGGCTTTGTCTCTTCGCCCAGGTTCCTGGGAATGGATGAGCAGTGGAAATCACCCGGTTGGGCGTTTGTTTTAGGAAGTCAGGACCCGGACATCCGTTTTGACGCAGCCCATAAAAACCTGTTGACTACCAACGGGAGCCTTACGTCTGCGTTCACACAGTCGAGGAACGAAAGTATAACCATTCGTGCGAACATAGAACCCATATCAGCTCTTAAGATTCAACTTGATATAAAGAAAGAGAGCTCCAATTCCTATGAAGAGATATTCCGTTATGACCCTGAACAACCCAATGCGGATGACACCGGCTTTGCTTCATTGAGCCCGAGCCGTAGCGGGAGCTACAGCATATCCTTCATAAACATCAGGACAGCCTTTAACCGGACCAATGACGAGATTGAATCCGATGTGTTTAAGAAGTTCGAGGCTAATCTGATTACCATCCGCGACCGTTTCCGCGATCTTAACGGCAGCGAGTATGACACCACGACACAGGACGTGATCATACCCGCGTTCATCGCCGCGTATACCGGCAAAGATGTAAACACAACCGGGCTTACACCCTTTCCAAAAAAGCCTAAGCCAAACTGGCGACTGGACTACACGGGACTGGGTAACATTCCAATGTTAAAGGATATCTTTCAGTCGATTACTGTTTCGCACGCCTATCAATCCACATACTCCGTTACCAACTATTCAAATTCCCTCGAATACAGCGACGTAGATCAATTGCGCATCGATCGGCCTGTGGAGGATTATAACAACCGCTATTTTGGGGCGACTATTGATGGTACGCAAATACCGGTTTATATTATCAGCAACGTGCTGATAGCCGAACAATTCTCGCCGCTGATTGGTATTAACGTGAGGGCTAAAAATCGCATGACAGGCAATCTTCAATATAAAACACGGCGGGAACTTTTACTTACAGTTTCCAATGCGCAACTGACGGAAACATCGGTAAGGGATGTTTCTTTTGAATTCGGATTTACAAAAGCAAATTTGAGGTTGCCCTTCAGGTCTCAAGGCAGAACCATTGTCCTGAAAAACGATGTGACATTCCGCCTCAACGTTTCTGTCAACGATTCCCGTACTATTCAACGGAAAATTGATGATGTCAATACGTTGACCAATGGAAATATCAGCGTTCAGCTGCGCCCCACAATAAATTATGTCCTGAACCAGAAGTTGAGCCTGCAGTTTTATTTTACACGAACTATCAATGAACCTTTAGTGTCCACTTCGTACCGGCGAGCGACTACTAATGCAGGCTTACAGATACGGTTCAATCTCGCGCCGTAGGAAATGAAAAATGACTATATGTTTGTTTGGAAATCATTGTCGTAACGTTGCTTTGCTGGAACTTCGTATACAATCGGTCAACAATTTTTATTCGGATCAATTTCATAAAAATGAGATCGGACATTTCAGAACCCTTGTCGCCTTATTGTACGAGTTAGTCTACTAACCGGGTTCCAAGTGAAGAGTTCCCTTTAATATTACGGGTCTTAATCCTATAAAATTATGTCTTGTAAAAAATATCAAAAAATCTATGGTGTGGTGGTGTTTGCCGCTATGAGCCTGGTGAGTGTTTCATGCAGTGACGACGATGATGCAGGGACGCAAAGAGCGACCGTTAGATTCTCAACTTCGGCATCAACTGTAAACGAAGGAGATGGAACGATTGAAGTGCAGATCTCATCAACCCAGGCGAGTTCCTCCGATACCGAGGTCTCATTTGAAGTTTCCGGATCCGCCTATCTGAACGGAGATTACACACTGGAAACAACTTCTCCTGTTATATTGAAGGCGGGGGAACAAACAGCCACAATCGTTCTGAATCTTTTGGATGAATCCATTATAGAATCCACGGATGATGAGATAAAGATCACGCTGACCTCGATTGGTGCCAATGCGGTACTCAGTGAGACAACCGGGGAGTTGGAACGGACTGTCACGATAAGTGACAATGACATGGTGAACGAGGGCGAACTCCAGGTGGATTTGACCTGGGATTTAGGTGAGGGCGTGGATATCAATGGTGTGAATTTCGATCTGTACCTGGCTACTAATGTAGTAATTGAAGACAACACCGTCACGGATGCGGATCTATACGCTGCAAGTGAAGGCAGTTCCGGCTTTGAAACGTTATGGATTACCCAGGATGACGAGGATACTGAATATTATATTGTTGTCAACTATACGGAAGGTAATGTTGATGCGGATTTCACCATCAATCTCAATGGCGGCGATAGTTATTCCGATGAAGGCATTTCAGATATTTTTGATGCCGACGATGTTGGAAGAGCGATATTTTACGGGCCAATCACTAAATCGGGATATACCATCAGCCGCAGGAAAGGGTTTCAAAGGGTCATGTCCACTGTAGTGATCGCCAAATAGCTAAACCGGTACATATTACGCGGTCGGAAAGAATACATTTAACAGTGTTCTTTCCGTCAATGGTATATCCGTCGGCGATCTTACTTGCCTGGACGGCCGGCGTTTAACCGGAGATCTTAAAAGATCGTGTGTGGAAGTTGATGGGACCCGGCTCCGGTGAATCGGCAAGACAGGTAGCACGGGCACAGGCCGAAATTAGGCTCTTTACCCCAGCACTTTCCGCCTGGTCAGATCGTAAAATCCCAATGCAAGTACGCCCGCACAATAAAGCATGGAATTCAGTATCGCTTTGTCGGCGGTTCCGGATTCCAGTCCCGGGTTTTCAAAGTATGCCAGCAATGGCTGCATATAAGGGTAGTATGCGATATACTCCCATTGCCGGATCATGAAGCCTCCGATCAGCAGGGCAAGTCCTATTCCGAGTGGTGTGATAAAATTCTTTAAACGAACACTAAGCCAGTATTGAATAGCTGTGATAGCCAGTATGGACTGATACATCTTTGTTCCCATGTGGACAAGGTTCGACCAGGGAACGGGGTTTGATAAAAAAGGATAGTCCGGGTTAATAACACCGACGGCATAACCTGCGGCGACGACAAGAACGGTAAAGAGTATAAAGCAGGAAATAATCAGAAAATGTATCACCAGAAATTTGGAGAAGAAAATATCCGCGAAGCTTCTGGGTGTTGTATAGACCTGCTTCCAGGTGTTGTTGCCGTATTCAAGCTGCGCCATGAGGCTGATCAGTAATATGATGTAAACGGGTAACAGAAAGCCGGCCGCGATGGCCCAATTATCGTTGATGAACAGCGTCCACGTATTGTCTTTCATCTTCGACACAAAAACGTCGGGCCGGCCCAGCAGTTTGATCACATTCACCGCTGGAATAAAAGCCGCTCCGATGAGAGTAAGCCAACGCGCATTGGTCCGCCGTGTCTTTAATAATTCCGCTTTGATATTGGACAGGAAGCTCATCATGCTGAAATAATTTGAATAAACAGATCTTCGAGGTCGTTACGGACGAAACCAAGCTTATAAACTTTTATGTCGTTCCGAACCAGGGTGTGGTTGATCAAGGCCAGCGATTCACGGTTGTCCACATGGATCTGCAGGGTAAAATCGCCCGCCGGTTTAGCAGACCACTCACTCAATAATAGTATGGCTTTCACCGGGTCGTCGACTTCCACCTCCACGGTAGTACTACTGGATTTCATACGCTGCAATTCCGGGAGCGTTCCCTGGAACAGCAGTTTGCCGTGGTGGATGATACCGACATGGGTGGCGATCTTTTCGACCTCGCTCAGCAGGTGACTGGACACCAGGATGGTCTTGCCGAATTCCCGGTTCAACCGGATGATCAGATCGCGTGTTTCGATTATTCCGGTTGGGTCCAGGCCATTCGTTGGCTCATCCAAAATGAGCAGTTCGGGATCGTGGAGCAATGCGATGGCAATGGCGAGTCGTTGTTTCATTCCCAGGGAATACGCACCGGTTCGCTTATTCGCGGCGTGTGTGAGTCCGGCTATGCCCAGTACCTCATTGATCCTTTCCTTCCCGCAGGAGTATGCGAGGCGGAAGACTTCCAGGTTTTCCCTGCCTGTCAGATGTCCGTACAATGATGGTTGTTCGATCAGCGACCCGATTCTCTTCAATAACTGCAGCCTTTTGCGTGAAAGTTCTTCTCCGAAAATGGTGATCGGGTTGTTGTGGATCTTCAGCAAACCCAGAACCAGCTTTAATGTTGTGGTTTTCCCGGCACCATTCGGTCCGAGGAAACCGTAGATGCTACCCTGGGGAATGGTGAGACTGAGGCCGTGCAGGATTTTTTCACGTTTCGTAAAGGAGAACTCCAGTCCGTTGGTGCTTACGACAGGTCCGGTCATGCTGTATAAAGAAGTTTCCCGGGAGACGATTCGGTGTGCTTGATGTTACACGATGGTCGTCATTAATTTTGTATCCGGTGGATAAAAACCAACCTTTCCTTGAGGCCGGCCAGTAATTATCGTACTAACGGACCTATAACGGAAACCGACACGTTGCGCGTATTTATTCTGACGCTAACCCAGGCTGAGATCATGACGGAATCACTGCCCGCAAAATCAATACTATTTTGAACCTGCATCTCCTGAATTTCAGGCATATCCAATTTGTAAACGACATCGCCTATAATCGGCTGGAATTCGCCCCGAAATGTTGTTTATTCAGTATATTCTCTTATCTTAGAAAGGAATTAAAATCACGGGTGTTTTGTCACAACGCCCACGCACACATGTGACTCAAGTGTGTAACCACCAATAGAATTTGTCAGCGAATTTCAGGCGGGCTGCCATCTTTTAATTCGATCGATATTAATGATGCATTTTGGTTACAGATGCCAGGGTGTATCAATACATGGTTTGCAAAGCATTTAACGTTTTTAGATAGTCAATGGAAATGAAAAGAAAAACCGCCGAGTTGGCCATTGCGAAGCGAGAACTCCAGTTACAAAACAAGGATAAACAAGAACGCGCAGCGGAACTGGTAATCGCGAACAAAGAACTGGCATTTCAAAAAAAGGAGAAAAAAAAACGCGCCGACGAGCTCCTGCTTGCCAACATAGAGCTCCATAAACAAAACATGGAAAAGGAAAAGCGCGCCGCTGAACTAACCATTGCGAATGAGGAACTGATTTTTCAAAACCTGGAAAAAGAAGCAAGGGCATCGGAGCTGGCGGCCAGCAACCTGGAATTAATAAAGGCGAAGGAACAATTCAAGCTTGTCGTTGAATCTGCACCCGTGTCCATGTTGCTCGTCAACTGCGATGGGCTGATAACGCTGGTAAATGATCAGACGGAAAAGTTATTCGGATACCACCGGAGTGAGTTGATCGGAAAGGAGTTGGAGTGTCTTGTACCGGAACATATCCGCTGGGCAGGTAGTACTGACAACGGATGTTTACCGGAGATTGTCGACCCCGATGATGAAGTGATTGGAATGAGAAAAGATGGAGTGGAATTTCCCCTTGAACTGCGATTAAAACAAATTGATTCCACTGATGGTGGTGAGGTGCTGGTCTCCATCACCGATATTACCGAACGACGTATATTGGAAGTCAACAAGCTGAAAAGTGATTTCCTTGCCAACATGTCGCATGAGCTTCGAACACCGCTTAATGCGGTCCTGGGTTTCTCCGAATTGCTTATTGACAAACGGATCGGTGATCTTAATCCAAAACAGCTGGAATACCTGAACGACATTCACACAAGCGGAAGACATTTGCTTGGGCTGATCAACAACGTACTGGATATTGCCAAGATCGAAGCCGGAAAAATGGATCTGGTTGTCGAGACGTTTGCTCTGGATGCCGTCATTGACGAAGTAGTTCATACCTTAAAAGCGATAGCCGATAAAAGATCGATACGGATCAATCTGCAACTATCGGAATCAATCGGGGATGTATCTATCGACAAAAACAGATTGCGGCAGATATTGTACAACCTGCTTTCCAATGCTATAAAATTCAGTCATAAGGGTGGCGGAATAACGGTGGAGACCCTTGAAAGCGGCGACACGTTCGTACTCAAGGTACATGACGAGGGAATAGGTATTGCGGCGTCCAACCTTAAACGGCTGTTTATACCCTTTGTGCAACTTGAGACGGGTCTGGCACGCCGTATCCAGGGTTCGGGCCTGGGTTTGTCCGTTACGAAAACCCTTGTCGATCTGCATGATGGCGAACTTGAAGTGGAAAGTACACTTGGCAAAGGCACCACATTTATCGTCAGGTTACCGGTGAAGATGAGTCAATAAAATCGTTGATATGAGCAGCATCATGGTAATTGACGACAATGACAGCAATCTCAAGCTCACAGGAGATTTGCTGGAGTATGAAGGTTTTCGGGTAGCCAGGTGCGAAGATGCAGTGGCAGCGTTGGAAACCCTGCAGGAATTCCGTCCCGACCTGATCCTGATGGATCTTGCTCTCCCCGGTATGAGCGGAGTTCAGTTGACACGAAAATTGAAAGCCAGCGAGGAAACGCAGGCTATACCGATTGTCGCCCTTACCGCTTCCGTAATGAAGGGTGACAAGGAAAAAACATTGAATTCCGGATTCGACGGCTATATTCCGAAACCCATCGATACACGGACTTTTAAAGACCAGGTTATGCGCTACCTGAAAAAAGATGGATAAACAGACTATTCTGGTAGTTGACGATACGTTGACCAACCTTAAGTTAAGCAAGGATATTTTCGAGTTGGCGGGATTCAATGTGATTACGGCCGAAGATGGTGAATTAGCTTTTACGGTTCTCGCCGATCACCATGTCGACCTTGTGATTACAGATATCATGATGCCAAATGTCGACGGCTATCTGTTGTGTTACACTATTAAGGCCAGCGACAAATTGTGCCTGCTTCCGGTCATCATCTATTCCTCGACATTTACATCGTCAAGCGACGAAGAAATGGCTATTGAATCAGGCGCAGACCTTTTCATCCGCAAGCCGGCGTCTATGGCGACGTTGGTATTAGCGGTGAATAACCTACTGGGAAGCGCAAAAAAACTAAGACAGAAGAGCCCCAAACAGCCGAAATCACTGAAAGCCACACGACTGTACAACGAGGGGCTTGTTCATAAGCTGGAGAAGCGAAATATCGAAATGGAGGAGGCGCGTTTGAAGCTGGAGAGAAGCGAGATCCGGCTTAAAGCAGCGCAGAGTATTGCGTGCATGGGTAGCTGGGAAATAGACCTGGCCACCAATGTGCATCAATGGTCGGATGAGTTATTCCGCATCTTCGGTTCCGATGTCGACGAAACGTTGCCCTGCCAGGAATTTTTTCTGTCGTTTATGCATCCGGATGATTTTGAATTTGCAAGCCACCGGATGACGACTGCCTTGCAGACGCTGGAGGGATCGGCATTTGATTTTCGTTTCCTGACAAAGACGGGTGACATTCACTACGGGTACACAACATACCGGTTTGAGTTTGATAGCGACCACCTGCCCGTCCGTTTGTACGGTATTGTGCAGGACACCACGGAAAAACGACTTGTGGATGAAGCGTTACGGACTGCGTATGACCGCCTTACCTTTCACCTTGAAAATACACCGCTGGGATTTATCGAACTGGATGATCACAATCTGGTAAAATCCTTGTCAAGTACTGCGGAAGAAATATTTGGCTGGAGTAAACGGGAGCTGATTGACAACAAGATTACGGGCGGCAGTATCGTACACGAGCTTGACCGGTTGTGGATGGAAGAACAAACGCGAAAGCTGATCAGTGGCGAGATATCGAGTAACAAAGTTCAATACCGCACCTATACGAAGTCGGGAAAGGTAATCTGGTGTGAGTCTTTGAATTCTACGCTGAAAGACAAAAATGGGAAGGTGGTCACAGTCATGTCGCTTGTACAGGATATAACGGAAAGAAAGGAAACGGAGCAACGCCGGGATTTTGACCGCAATAACCTTAAGGCGCTCGTAAACAATACCAACGACCTGATCTGGAGTGTAGACCGGGAATACAGGATCATTACATCCAATAGTGCCTTTGATGCCATGGTGAAATTGCGATCCGGAAAAATTGTTACGGTTGCAAGTAATGCACTGGACGCAGCGGCCGATAGCGATCAAAGTCAACGGTTTCAGGATTATTATGACCGCGCGTTCAGTGGTGAGATCTTTACGGAGACCGAGTACTCAAGCCTGCCCGTGGACTCGTGGTTTGAAACTTCCTATTACCCGATCGTCAAAGGTGACCTGGTGGTTGGTACCGCATGTTTTTCCCGGAATATCACAAAACAGCGTGAAGCCGGCGATCATTTGCTTTTGCTGGAATCCGTTATCACCAATACAAATGACTCTGTCCTGATCACCGCCGCGGGAGCCGAACCGAAAATCGTATATGTCAACGATGCTTTTACAAAAATGACGGGATACGAAGCTGAGGAAGTGATGGGAAAGACGCCAGACATACTACAGGGACCGGCGTCGGACCGGAAACATCTTGAAAGCGTTCAAGAGGCGTTGCGTAATGTCCGGCATATCGAAGTGGAGCTTATCAACTACAAAAAGAACAAAGAGGAGTTTTGGAATAATTTCACGATGGTTCCGGTATATAACAAAAATGGGTTGCATACCCACTGGGTATCGATTCAACGGGATGTTACCCCACGGCGACAGCAAGAGGAATTTGTAAAACGAAAGCTTGAAATGCTGGTGGTGGAGAGAACAAAGGAATTGCATGACGCGCTAAGAAAGGAAAAGGAACTCGTCGAGATGAAGAATAAGTTCGTGACGATTGCTTCACACGAATTCAGGACGCCCCTTGCCACCATCAGTTTTGCAGCAGAGTCCATTCGCAGTTATTTTCAACAGCTTACCGGCGATGAGATCACCCGTAAGCTTATCAAGATCGAAGATCAGGCAAGTCACATGACCAATCTACTGGATGATATCCTGACACTTGGCAAATCGGAGAATGGAAAAATCAGGGTGAACCGGATAAGCCTTGATGTAAGGAAATTTATTGAATCGATTATCGAAGAAGTCCGGTCGACGGTGAAGGGTGGCCGCCAGATCAATCTTGTTTTTTCCAGTACCAACAGCAGGATCAGCGCGGATGACAAGCTCTTGCGGAACATCATCAATAACCTCCTTACCAATGCCTTGAAATTTTCGCAGCCGGATACACCGGTAAACGTAAAATTGTCAGGCGGTAATGGGGAGATTGTAATTGAAGTTACGGATCAGGGAATTGGAATCGAGGAGAGTGAGTTGGAATTGATTTTCGAATCCTTTCAGCGTGGCTCGAACGTATCAACCGTATCGGGAACGGGTTTAGGTCTTTCTATTTTGAAAAAAGCAGTAGAGCTTATGGATGGTTCCGTGGAGGTAACAAGCACAGTTCGCAGAGGATCGACTTTCACCGTAAGAATACCTGTCCTGTGAAAACTATTCTACTGGTTGAAGACACGAGGCATCTCGCAGAAGAGATCGGCGATATTCTCCGGCTTGAAGGCTTTCATGTTCTTTTCGGCAGCAATGCCGTAAATGCGTTGGAGATACTGTCCGGTACGACTCCGGACCTGATTATCACAGATCTGCTTATGCCGGTGATGGATGGATTTGAATTCATTCGCCATGTTCGGGCTATGCCGCCGCTCGCCGGTATCCCCATTATTATTTTGTCGGCTAAAACATCGCCCGAAGACAAACTACTGGGCATGGCAGTGGGAGCCAGCGCCTATGTCAATAAGCCTTGTAAGGCGCACGAATTGATCGCGCGTATAAACACGTTTATCTGACGATTGGTGTGATCGGGCTTTTGATGTTGTACTTAACGATCTGACTACTTATTTTTCTTCAGGATCACATGCATTGAACCTTTGCCGTACGTGGTTTGTATTTCCGTGAACCCAAGCCCGGGTAAATCGATTCCGGCGAACAGATGTTCCCCGGTTCCTAAAAACACGGGCGCGAACGCAAGATGCATTTCATCGATATAACCTGCCTGTAAGTATTGACGGATGGTTGATGTACCACCACCGATGCGTATGTCTTTTCCGTTAGCGGCGCTCCTGGCTTTTTCCAGCGCCGATTCAATGCCGTCCGTAATAAAATGAAATACCGTTCCTCCCTTCATACTGACGGATTCTCTGGCGTGATTTGTTAAAACAAATACCGGAACATGATAGGGCGGATTTTCACCCCACCAGCCTTTCCATTCGTCATTTTCCCACGGTCCGCGAACAGGTCCGAACATATTACGCCCCATGATCCACGAACCGATGTTCTCAAATGACTTTTCCGCAAAGTCATTGTCCGTACCTTCCGTTCCGCCACCGTTGCCATACATGTTCTGAAACATCCTGGTGGGGAATAACCACTCGTGAAGTTCCTCACCTCTCTTGCCTAGCGGGTATTCGCTGGTTTGATCGGGTCCGGCGCCATAGCCATCCAGTGAAACTGAAAATGCGCTTACTTTAACTTTACTCATATTAACTTCCGTGTGACTTCCTTGTTTGAGTTTAGGTTATCAGAAGTTACGCTACCGGCACAGGCAGGTATTTATGGAGTAGTGTTCCATTGTTGTATACGATAGTACTCTCCAATTCGAACCGTTTTTGCTCTTTAAAAATAGAGAGCCCGCTCCCGATCGCAATAGGCTTCCTGAAAATATAAAATTCGTCAACAAGGTCCTGGCTGATCAGCGAGCTGACAAACGTGGCACCGCCATAAACCATAATATCCTTACCGGCTTGTTTTTTCAGTGCCTGTACGGCAGCAGCCAGATCTCCATTCTCCACTTCCACGTTTCTGCCTTTGATGGACGTCTGCGTGCGGCTGAAAACAATTTTGCGCATGGTTACCATTTGCCGTGCTAAAGGTTGCTCAAGGCTGTCGGGCTGGTTGTCGAGCGTAGTTTCCCAGTGATCAATGAATCCGGGGGTCATCTTCCGTCCCAGCAGAATGGTATCGCACATGCCGGCCAGTTCGATTACGCGCTGTAAGATGGATTCATCCCGTTTACCGATCCACATCCAGTCCAGCTCGCCATTCGGCCCGGCCACAAAACCATCAAGGGTCATTTGTACCTGTAATTTTAATTTTCGCATGGAGATCTTTTTAAGGGTGATTGACTTTTACCTGTTACAAATATCGGAAAAACCCGTCGTGACCTCGTGGTTGTAATTGCGACATACTAACAGGTGAATTGCGTCAAAAATGACCATCCATTTTCAGAACGTTAACCTTTCTGGAACTTGCTTCTCGCGTCCTGGGGAAACAGCACTTGGAATGATGCCGGTAATCGGGTTTCGCCCGGTTTAGTCCTTACTCATCCTTCAGACATTCAGTCGGATTCACGCTTGCGGCTTTGAGGGTTTGCAGTCCAACTGTAAGCCAGGCGACCAGCAATGCGATGACTCCGGCGCCGGCAAAGAACCACCACTCAAGATCGATGCGGTAGGCAAACCCTGACAGCCACTTGCTGGTGATCATGTAGCTCAGCGGCAAGGCGATCACGATAGCGATAATAACCGTTCTTGTGAAATCACCGGACAGAAGCCGCACGATACCGAAACTATTTGAGCCCAGGATTTTGCGGATACCGATCTCTTTTATTCGACGCTGTGCGGTGAAGGCCGCCAGCCCGAACAGCCCCAGGCATGAGATCAGGATAGCAAGGCCGGCAAAATATTTCGAGAGGGTGGACACGCGTTGCTCCGATGCGTAAAGAGCCTGGTAGTCGTCGTCGAGAAATGTGTAGTCAAGGGGAAAGCCGGGATTGTATTTCTTGTAAAAGGCATCGAGTTGTGCCAGCGTTTCTCGTTCACTTCCCGCTTCAATCCGCGCCATGATCAGGCTGGGTGGAGCGAAATGCCTGCGGTGAAGTATAAAGAGCTGCGGCTTTACTTCTTCGTGGAAGGATTCAAGATGAAAATCTTTTACAACGCCGATGATCTCAAGGCTTCCAACACCTTTTATGTGTTTACCAATCGCGTTATCAAATCCCATGATCCTGGCAGCCGCTTCGTTGATGACTACCCTGGTCGTATCGTTTCCGAAGTCCCGCGAAAAGAACCGGCCTTCTTTTAGTTCAAGACCCAATGTTCCGGAAAAATCGGGATTGACAGCCATTAGCTCCGCTCGGAATTTGTCATCGGTTGTTTTACCTTCCCAGTCGAAACCTACCGACCAGCTGTGCCCGGTCATATCGCTGGTGGTGCTGGCGGTATTCCGGATGCCGGGGACCCGCTTCATTTCCGAAAGGAATGTTTCGGTGTTCTCCTTCACCCGTCCCTCGACGTCGAAATAGATCACGTTGTCTTTGCTGTAACCTAGATTGGTGTTTTGAACAAACTCGATCTGCTTGTATATCACAAGTACTGACACAATCAATACGATCGACAACGTGAACTGGAAGGCTACCAGACCCTGGCGGATCCAAATCTCTCCGGCGGAGGTCTTTAACCTGCCCTTCAGTACGGTTACAGGATTGAAGCCGGACAGGAAAATAGCCGGGTAGCTTCCGGCCACCAGCCCTGTAGTTATCGTGATGACGGCAAGCGCGGCGACCAGCTGCGTCCCGGGAACGAAGGTGAGTTCCTTTCCGGTTATAACGTTGAATTGGGGGAGTGCTATATTTACCAGTATTACCGCCGCCAGCAGTGCAAGCAGGGTCATAAACATGGATTCACCGATGAACTGGACAGCCAGCCGCTTCCGGCCCGCGCCAAGTGTTTTCTTTACGCCGATCTCTTTTACCCTTACCCCCGCCTTGGCGGTGGAGAGGTTCATAAAATTGATGCACGCGATGATGAGTATGAACAGGCCAATCGCGGAGAACAGCTTCACGTAGGTGATCCGTCCGCCGGACTGAACGCCATTTTCAAAATTGCCGTGCAGGTAGTTGTCGGAATAGCGTGTAGCCAGCAGCTTGGGTGAATTCTCGTCGCCTTTCAGCTTTACCTGGAAGAAGTCCCTGATCTTGGCGTTAAAGGCGCGAATGTCCGTCCCCTCCCTGAGAACAACATACGTGAGTGGCCCCCAGTTGTTCCATTCTTTATACCAGGGAGCGATATCCAGATAAGCATCAAACGGAAGGACGAAGTCGAAACGGACTGATGACGCGGTAGGTATTTTATTAAATACACCTGAAACGATACATTCCCTTTCGTGATTAAGCCCGATGGTTTTCCCCACCACGTTATCCACGGAGTTAAAAAGCTTCATCGCCAGTTCGTCGGAGATGACGATGGCATTCTTATCCGCCAGCACCTGGGCGGCGTCACCGTGGATCAATCCATAGGAGAAGATATTGAAGTAATCCTTCGCTGCGTATTCACCCGTTGCCTTGATATTTTGCTCTTCTGCAGTAAGAATGAATCCGTCGAAGCCACGCCAGTTTGGAGGGGCCACGCAAGTTGCATATTCAATCTCGGGTATTTCGTCGGTCAGCACCTGGGCGAGGGGTCCGGGTGTATCTACAAGGGTACTCACTCCCCCATTGTCTTGGATGTTTGTCATTACCTGGTAAAGCCGTTCACCCTTTGTGTGGAACTTGTCGACGGACAGTTCATCATTCACCCAAAGGTAGATGAGCAGGGCGGACGCAAGCCCGGTGGAAAGTCCGACCAGGTTGATCACGAATGTTCTCTTGAAGCGCCTCAGGCTGCGGTAGATAATAATCAGGTTGTGTCGTAGCATAAATCAGCATTTAGATGTGATGTTAGCAATAACGCTGCCTGAAACCGAAGGGGCGAAAATCGCTCCCGAGGAGAGTTACTCTTTTATGTAATGTTCAATCATGAACAATTTCCGTCTGAAACCGAACGGATGTGGTTGGTTTTCCGTGGTCGTGACAGATCCTTCCATTGTAAGTGGCTATTGGGATTTCAGGTAGATAGCAAGAGCCACATTATTTACGCCGGACTCAACCTACATTTGTTCAACGGTGGCAGCTTGATGCGGTCGATTGAGATTGTATACCACGGCATAAATGGAGATACTGATGATCGACGCAAAGAAGCACCAGACAGAAACAATATAGTCTGTATACAAAACAGCGGTGATGACGTATGATATCAGTACCGTTACACCCAGCAGCCACACCCGTTTGATGCGTGAGAAGAATGGTGGCCCTACCGTCGCGATCATATAAAGCAAACCACCGCCGAGACCGAGTGTCGACGGGTAGTCCTGTTTGTATGAGATGTGATAACCGATTATTTTCGCCCCGACCGGATAGGACAACAAACAATAGCCGAGGTAGAGGGAAACCAGGGCGCCGGTCGCAACGAGAATTTTTTCGAGCGTTCGTCGCCGTTCCGGGGGTTCGAGCTTCAATACGGAAAACGGCACCCATACCGGCCAGGCTACCTGCGCGAAGAACAGAAAGTTGTACGTCATAACGTCCTGGAGCGAGGTATATGCGGGGTCGGTCAGGGGAAGCCACAGGAAGCCTTCGGTGATCTGTTGTATCGCAAAAACAAGGGGAATGCTTGCGAAAGGAAGTTGTTCCGGTGTTAGCGCTTTCCGGATGGTGGCTATTCCTACTACGGTTAGAACAGCGCCTGCTCCAAAACTTGCACTGGCTGAAAAGCACATAAAGCGGTTGATAAAATTGAACCGAGGCGAAAGTGTTTCTTTCCCATTGGACGGGGTTGCCTCTGAACTTGGGTTGCAGATCCTTGAGAGGGAATCAAATCCTGTTTAATATACCATTAATACCGGGTAAGCGAGTATTTCTTATGAAATATATACGTGACCAGTCGCCGAATGATGTTAACGGGTTCTTTCGTTCACGTTTGTGACCGTGATACATCAATATCCGGATAATCCGACTTTTATCATTTTCATCCAAGACAAAAAGAAAAAAGGCGTCTGAATTTTTCGAGGATTCAGTTATTAATATCGGTGTTGTAAAAATTTCCTTAGTTTTGGACCATGAAAATTTTATTAGCTGTTATTATCATCACATTTCCGTTTTTCCAGATCCTCGCCCAGGATAAATTCGGAACCGGATATTATCTGACTAACGCGGGAGATACTGTTCGGGGTTTTATCGAGTACCAAGCCGGCTACGACGAAGCCTTTAAATTCAAGCCGAACCTGAAGGCTTCAACACAGCGCATCGCGATTGACCAGGTGAAATCACTGGCGTTTACTTCAGGTACCAGCTATGCGCGCGTGGAGTATCCTGCCACGGGAAACCTTCCGGCAACCCCCGTATTTGTCAGGCAGGTTGTGGATGGCGAAGTGGATCTGTTCTACCACGAAGGAAGAATGTATCTCGGGTCGGAAAAGCGTGGACGTTTTGCATTGTCTAAAAAACGGTCGTCGAACGGTGCGGAAAGTTTAAAGAATCAACAGAACAACCTCGGCGCATTTAACATCCTGTTCCAGGATTGTCCGGCAGTACAACAAGAGGCGCAAAAAACATTTGTCTCGGAGGAAAATTTAGCAAGGTTGCTTCGTTCGTATCACGAATGCCGCGGACTTCCATACAGGGAGTTCACAACAGTATACCCCAGGCGGCGGGTGCATGTGGGTTTCTTCGCCGGACAAAGCGTGTCGGCGTTAAACTTTGGCAAGCCGGCAAACTTTCCGGAGACCTCCTATCTTTATAATTCCGATTTTGGTACATCCTCACACCCGACTTTTGGAGTGATGACCCTCATCGGTGGCAGATCACCTTATTCCATATTCGCGTTCCAGGGCGGGCTTTCCTATACCAAGGCTGAATACCGGGCGACATGGTCCTACACCAAGGGCGATTTCGGAGGATACGATATCACAAAGACCACCGATACCCATGTTGAGTATAGCATGCTGTCGTTAACAGCCGGGGGCAGATTATCGGGGAGATCGAATAAACTGAACCCGTACGTGGCTTTTGGATTGGCGACGCATCAGTTCCTTTCCCTGGATGAAGGTGTTTATCAGATCACCACGATAAACGCTTCCACGGAAGATGAAAATTTCAAGCTCGGTATGGTACGATCCGCGCTGGCGGTCTGGGCATCCGCCGGCCTACAGAAGAGAATTGGGGGCAAGGCGTTGTTTGCGGAGGCTAGCTATGAGAACAGTCATTTTGCAATCGATGATCCCAAGAGCGCGCAGGTGACGGTAATGGCGTTCCGGGTTGGATTTATGTTTTAAATACGTTAAGTTCCCTATCCGGAAACTCCGGCTGAATGCTTACATAATTGAGTCAACCCGCCGATGTGCAAAAGGTCAGCGTGTTTTTATCGAACCATTCCCTGTCTGTTGATCATGATGTGTTGCATGTGGTCATGCACAGAACCGGAGGAGGAGGTGTTGGAGGAAGTTGTTGGAGAGGTTTTTATAGATCCGCTGGAAGGTTTGCCGGACGAAGGGGAACTGAATTTTACGGCTCCGGAAGTCGGACAACGAAGCCGGTTTGTTCTGTTCAAAGCAACCTACTCTTATGAAACTGCCGCCGCCACGTTCACCTATCAACCGGACACCCTGGTGGTCGCGATAACTGAAAAGAAAACCGACAGATGGATTGTGAAACAGTTTCTCACTGCGGGTTCGGATTCCAGGGTTAATAAATACAATGGCTTCTGGGGTAACATGGTTGATTCTGTGTTTCAGTCCAACCTGAAGCTGGAGAACGACTCCATATATTTCTACCGCGATCCGGAGGATTGGTTCGTCACCTATGCTTTTCCGCGGCCCCAGAAATTCCCGCTTTCGCCCGTTTCCGGTGAGGCACCCGAACGGGATAATGCATGGCCTCTTTTTACGGGTTCCAATCCCACACGGTGGACAGCCTTTATCACGAACTACGATCACAGGGGGAAGGTATTCCCCCGCCTGAACATCTATTTCAACTATACAGAGACGGGATTCGACGGATGGGGATACACCTATGTATATGGTCCTTCCGATGGCCTGGTCCGGATAGCGTGGGTGTATGCCTGGACGTTGAATGAAGCGGCCGGATGGGATGTGATTCCGCGGGAATAGGAGTCTCTTCAATAGCAGTCATTCTGATTAAAAAAGCATTTCGTTCATTTCAAGGATCGTCGAAATTCTTTAGCTCAACCTGTAGCCTGTTAATTATAACACGTAGTTCGATTCCCAGGAAGTCTCTTGAAGCATCTTACATTTTCTGATTCTATTTGGTAAAAATTTCCAAAAAACATTGCGCAACCAAATAATTGCATTATATTTGCAATCACATGATTGCATGATAAAGATCAAATGGAATCAAGACGAGACATTTTTCAAGCGATAGCGGACCCAACACGGAGGGCAATAATACTGCTTCTTGCGGCCCAGTCAATGACACCGAATGCCATTGCGGAAGAATTCCATACAAGCAGGCAAGCGGTCTCAAAGCACATTCAAATTCTCACAGAATGTGAGTTGGTGAAGCATGAAAAAAAAGGGAGAGAAATTTATTATCACATCAATGCGAAGAAAATAGATGAAGTAGATAAATGGATTGAGCAATTCAAAAAGATTTTTGAAACTCAGTTCAATCAACTGGATACAGTCTTATTAACCCTCAAAAAGAATAAAAAATGAACAACAATTTACTATTTGAGTTTACCGTCGACAAAGAAAAAAAAATGGTATTCATAACCAGGGAATTTGAAGCCGAACTTTCATTGGTATGGGATGCTTTTACCAAAGCGGAAATCCTAGACCAATGGGTGGCGCCTAAACCGTGGGTATCAAAAACAAAATTTATGGATTTTAAAGTAGGCGGGCGAAGATTTTATGCTATGGTGAGTCCTGAAGGGCATGAGCGTTGGGCAATTCAGAAATACACTTCCATTAGCCCAAAAACAAACTTCAAAATGTTTAATGCCTTTGCAGACAAGGATGAAAACCCTGAATTACCTGGTTCTGAATGGGATTACAAGTTTATCGAACATAATGGAAAGACAAAAGTTAATATTACTATTTATAATGAATCGCTTGCCCGTATGGAGAAGATGATCGAGATGGGCTTCAATGAAGGATTTAAAATGTCTATGGACAATTTGGACAATTTGTTGACGACTTTATCGCAATGAAAAACAATGGGAGATTTGAACGGCAAGGATAAGCAACTGTAATTTAATAGTTGTATGAACGTGCGGGAACAAATCAAAAAGTATATTAAAAGCCAGCCAGACCCAAAACGTCGTGACATGGAGGATTTGCACCGCACCATTCTGCAAGAAATGCCCGGATGTAAATTATGGTTCATGGACGGTAAAAACAGTGAAGATAAAACTGTTTCCAATCCTAATGTAGGATATGGATCTTACACGATAAAATATGCTGATGAAACAACGCGCGAGTTTTATCAAATTGGTTTGAGCGCAAACAAAACCGGAATTTCCGTCTACATTCTTGGTTTAAAAGACAAGACCTACTTGTCCCAGACCTATGGAAAAAAACTGGGCAAGGCGAGCGTAAGTGGATATTGCATCAGGTTCAAAAATTTAAAAGACATAGACCTTGATATTCTTAAAGAGGCAATACGGCATAGGGTTTCGTATGACAATTGAAATTTTCAAAACCGATGTGCGGACGAAAAGACAGGCGGGTAAAATCCTGGCACAACTTTCAGTTCAATATCCCGACGCTAAAATAAGTTTTGACTTATCTGATTGTGACAGAATTTTAAGAGTGGAGGGAAGGAATATTTTACCCCAAAGGATAGTTGAACACATAAACTCAAATGGATTTTGGTGTGAAGTGTTAGTGTGATTGAAGACAACCACACATTCTTAAAGCGACGTAAGATGGCAAAATGAGGACGGTCGTGCATAATGTAAAATCTATCGCAACTGCTAAACACCGTTCTGTCATGGCAACAATCGGACATAGTCCAGTTGGAGAGCGATTTTTGTAGCATAAAGGATTCTATCAGCTTGTTATTTTTTATTTGATCTAAAATGCGCAGTCTTGTAGTATGGAACTAAAAGCAATTTTGGTATCGCTCAGTGACATAGCTTGTCGCCTAAGCCTTAGCGGACGGAAATACCCAGGACAACAGAACTCGTTTAAATCCTGGTTAGCTCAGAGATCGTAACATCCAGAACGGTCGCGATCTCATGCAGGGTGAAAACAGTTGGATTGGTTTTCCCGCTCTCGATTCGTTCAATGCTCTGCCGGTCTCTCATTAAAGCGCGGGCCAGGTCAGATTGGGTCCATCCTTTTCTTTCCCTTATTTGGGCAATCCTTTTTCCGATCTTTTTTGATAATTCTTCCTTTTTCACAGACACCATTTGAAACAGAAAGTTCCGGTATGGTCGGCAAAAAGATGTCAACAATAATGTTGACATTTGGATTAGTTTCCCTTACCTTTATTCTATCGTTGTACGGATCGGGTGACCAATCCTGTGATATCCAAAAATTTAACCGTTATGAAATACCCTTTACTGAAACTCCCTGCACCCGTTGAGCAGGTCCTCTACCTCATCCGGGAAGAACTCAAAACCCGAAAACTGTTCCACGCCCTGCACCAGGCAGGTATCGATGATTGTTACTTTCAACCTCACCTGGATAGCCTTATCCTCGCCGGTATCGGATGGGATGATTACTCCGATGAACTGTTCAGCCGCTATTCGGCCATCATGGAAAAACACAGTAAGAAAATCGAAGCCGACCCGGACTCTATCGTTAAGCGGGCGCTGAAGGCGTACGTGGAACTGATGCATGAAAAAAACTTCCGGCATAAAGCCTAACAGTGAATGATGCCGTGCGTGATGAAACTTTAGCGCAACGCAAGAGTCTACAACAACGCCTCGGTTCATTATGGCAGCACGCGAATGAAGTCCGGCTGGAAAACGATTTTGGGCCATCCAGGTATCCTGACCGGCTGTTATTAATCATAGTATTAAATGACGTCCGTCAATCCGAATCAATACCCCGGTTTTTTCTTTTGGGAAAAAAGATATGAAAACCTTCATGCTCTGTCTTTGCGCTTTTTTCATTTCAGTGTCGGTGGGCGCACAGATCAAAATCCCGAAAAAGGCACTGGAGAAAAAGGCCAATAAAGAAATAGAGAAAAAGATCGAGGAGATCCCTACAAAAAAGGAGGAAGCGAAACCTGCGGATAAGTCCAAAGAGCCCCAGCCGCAGCAACAACCTCCTGCGGAGGCAAAAGGGGGAGAGGAAGCGAAACCTTCTCTTCAGACTTATTCGAAATTCGATTTTATCCCCGGTGAAAAAGTTATTTTTTACGATGATTTCTCCCAGGATAACATCGGCGATTTCCCGGCCCTGTGGAATACAAATGGTTCAGCGGAAGTTGTCTCAAGCAATCTGTTCCCCGGCAAGTGGATGATGTTCAGTTCGCGGAATGCTGTATGGACAGATGTGTTGCTGGACCTTCCCGATAATTATACGATCGAGTTCGACGTGATACCGACCCGGGGCGAAGAAGGCGGCATGGGCGGATACAACGTCCGCCTTATTCAGAGCGTTAATGCAAAAGCGTTCGATCACGGATCGGTACCGGGAAAAGCCGGCTTCTTTTTTGGCGTAGAATACTTTGGACGTCCGGGTTACAGGACATACATCAACAGTGATGAAGGAAGGGACCTGGGTTTAACCGGATCAAAAGAAGGACGGGAATATTACGAAGTGGTGGATATGAAGTACCACATTTCCATTTGGGTGCAGAAATCAAGGATTCGTTTATACCAGGATGAAAAAAAATTGTTCGATCTTCCGAGGGCTTTCCCGCTGGCAAGTGTGAAGATGGACAGGCTGCGTTTTGAAAACGGCGCTGCCATGGTAAGCAATATCCGTATTGCTGTCGGAGCTCCCGACATGCGCAGTAAACTTATAACAGAAGGTAAACTGGTCAGTTACGGTATCTACTTCGATGTGAACAAAGACGTGGTAAAACCCGAGTCGTACGGTACATTAAAGGAAATTGCCACCGTGCTCCAGGAGAATCCGGACGTTAAGATAAAGATTATCGGACACACGGACGCCGATGGTGCGGACGCGTCCAACCTGGACCTTTCCAAACGCAGGGCGTTGTCTGTCAAAGACGAGCTCGTCAGATCGTTCAGTATTGATGCCGGCCGGATCGAAACGGACGGTAGCGGTGAAACGAAACCAATCGCTCCAAACGATACGCCATCCAACAAAGCGCTTAACCGAAGGGTTGAATTTGTGAAACTATAATGTGGATTGTATTTAATAGCGAATGTATACCTGAGCCGGACAGACTATAGACCTCGTTGCTTCGTGAATTGTGCACCGAAGCATCGGGGTCTAATCGTCGATTTTTCCCTCCTGGATTTTACCATCCGCGGTAAACAGCAGCTTGCGTTTGCCCGACGGACTCTCCAGGTCTACCTGGTATAAAACTTTTCCATCCGTTTCGATCTTGTCGGCATCGTCGACCTGGTATTCCTTGAAATCGCTTTTGATCTTGTCGAGGATCGCCGGAGGAAGCTGAGACTTGGGGAAGTCCTCCTTGTGTTTTTTAATACTTCCGCTCTTGTCGATCCATATATCGTGGCTTCGTTTGCCAACCTTGAACGCCGCCTTATATACGTCGTCTTTCTTTTTCCATTTCAACCCGGTAACCTGGGGGAATGTTGACTGGAAAGTGGCAAGCACGGGCGGGGGTACTTCCTGTTGTGTGATGTCCTGAGCCATGGCACTCATGAGCCCGGCGATATAAAGAGCGAAAAATAACGTTTTCATGTTCGATGCTTTTAAGTTGAACGGTGCGCGGTAAAGATAGGGCCAATTCCCCAAACCATCACCTGTGCTGTATAACAACGCGTCGAATTGATCGTTTTCAGGCCGAAGGAACGAGATTGTTATACCGGTTTGATTTTATCGGTCCGGTTATCGGTTGGATGGATGCTCCTCGCCCGGAGCATAACAGCGAGCACAACGATCCACACCATAAACACCGCGATGTTGATACGTTCCCACACCCCGATGAACGGTGTCGGGCCGTTGGCTGGGATCTGCGGTGCGTCCAGGCTAGTTAACAGGCCGAAGATAAAATGAAGGGCTATGGATACGATGGTATAGATCCGGAAACGGATTCCATTGGCTACTGCACCGAACGCCATCATCGCGATCATAAAAAGGACCGTTACACCAGCCCAGGCGATGTGCAGACTATCCGTCAACGACGGTTCGGGCCCGCGCTGATGCATCGGCGGCCAGTAGAAATTAAAGACACAGTAAGCGATGATCAGCGAACCCACGATCTTCAGGGAACGCTTCCCTCCGGCCGATTGCAGAACGCCCCAGCCAAACGCGGTGAGCAACAGGGGATAGGGGGTGACCAGCAACACCCACAGTATCCGCGTCGGCGCCCCGATGGCTGACAACTCGCTCACGGTAAGGGAAGATATTGAATATCCGTCGTACAAAGCCGGCACAATGATGTTTATGGCAACATACCAGACGGAAGAGAGGATACCGCATGACAGCAATACCTTCCGCGCTACCTCGGCATCATGACGCAGTGCGATCAACGGGATAGCTACTACCCAGCCTAACAATACCGGGATCCCCCACATCAGGTGCAGCCAGTGCAGTTCGTTCACAATGATGATTTCAACCACGAACCAGATGAACAGCCCGCCCAGTCCAAGGCCGGTGAGGAACCAGTCGAAATGTTTCCTGCGCAGGACGGCGATAAACGCGGCGGAGTTCAGGACCCCTAGTCCAAACAGGATGATCCCGGGTATGAGGAAATCGAGGAACACACCGTGCATGATACCGGCGGGTAGATCCATCAACCTGCCATCCGGCGCCAGGACGAGTAAGGTTCCGCCTGCGAGGCATCCGGCACCTTCATACCCCAGTATCAGAAGTAACATCATGCGCTGCCATTGCGGCTGAACAGCCCCTCTCTTTGATGATGTTTCCTGCTGTTGTTCTTTTTTTTTGTTTACGATCGCGGTCGCTTCCATAATTACCGGATTTATATTTCATGTATTTTTTCAGAAGTGCCAGCCGACCTTCACAGAAACTTCGGGTGTAACCTTTGACGGTTCGAATTCCTGGTTGTCGACCGTGACATGCCGGTCACCGCTTATCCGCGCGTGCACAGCAGCCCATGGATTCAGATAAAAATTCCGGTATACTTTCCAGACATAACCCGTACCCATGGTGAGGATCGTTTGGTTGTATGTCGCTCTGGAAATTTTGGCGTCCGTCTGGATACTGCCTTTCCAATACTCCAATCCGGCGCCGATCCACCATTTTTTAAAGTCCGGTTTAAAAAAATAGTCCACGATACCGGTGTACGATTGAATCCTGTTGTTCGTAAAACCATCCTCCACAAGAAAACGCGGTGTGGTCAGTTTAGTCACAATAGCCCGGTACCTGACCTGCTTTTGTCCCAGCCACACCGACCCATAGTAACCTCCCGTGATGTAAGGCAGCGCGTCCGCCTCAATTCCGATCGTCACGGAACGTCTGGACGCAGCTTTCTCCTGCGAATACAGGGAACAGGTCAGCAGGGTCAGCCCCAGCAGGCAGATGAATTTCATAGTCATTGATCTCAACTGTTCATAAAGGTGCGGAACCTCCTTCGGTGAAGAAATGACTTACGCTGGTGATCACTCCTGATAAAGATCAGGCGGGAAATGTTGACGTAATGCGACGAATACTACCCGCGAAAGAACGGTAGGCTGGTCCGGCGACAGGAAAGGTGTCAGTCGCCGGGTACATAGGTAAAAAGAGAGTCTATTCTTTCTTTCCGTACCCGGAATACCCGTTGGCGTAGGCGCTGTCTTCCAGCCACAGGATCCGTGCGCCTTTGACGCAGGAGAAATAGGCGTTGTATGTTTTTGGTTTCCCCTCCAGGTCGGAAAAATGGATTTGCCAGTTGTTGGGCACGGTCACCTTGCCATTCGAACTTACGTTCTGAAATTTGATATTGCCCACCATGCCGCTTGCGACACTTAGCTCCCAGTGGTACGTGTTGCCCGAAAATTTAAATATCTCCGACGAAGCATGCGTATTCGCTCCGGCGTCGGCTCCGGTATATGCGTTGACGTACTGTATCATACCGGAAAAGTTATTCGTCCACGTTCCCTGGAGATCGGTGGGGCCGACGGCGAATTTGTTATAGTTGGCCATAATTTCAACCTTCTCCCAGCCGTAAGACGTTTCGTGATAAGGGCCGAACTCCTGCTCAAAGGTCCGTTTATCCGGGGTGATAAACTCCATGTACTTGCCGCTACCGTTGGAATAGTTCATTTTAAATAGCACGACGTGCGCTGCTCTTCCCGTCGTTTTTTCGACAACGTCAGCCTCTGCAAATTCGATGGATTGCCAGCCGGTGATGGGCTTGAATTCAAAATTACTGGCAGCGCTGTATTTAGGCGCGACTAATACGTTCCACGCATTTTTCAGCCCGTCGAGCAGCACGGAGTTGTAAGCGTCGGCATTTATATTCGGGTAGTGAATGAGAACTTTTACATTGCCTTTTACGACCTGCACCCAGTCTTCCTGTACTGTGCTCGTCCATCCGTTGTCGAAGTTGGTGGTGGAGAAAGCAAAATGGCTGGTGGCAACGGGCGCCGGTGGTGATTGAACGGGCGGTGATGGCTGAGCCGGAGACTGGCTTGTTGTTGCCGGTTTTTTCAGATCGACCGACTCCAGGAATTTTTCGATCTGCGGCTGATAGTCTTCCGTGTTGGTCAGGATCACGATACTCAGACATCTGGCATAACCACTCATGGTGACCAGCATCGACACTGACTGCGCGCCGTTGAATTCAAAAGGTGCAACGCCAGCCTGTACGTCCCATCCGTTCTCCGAAGCCGGAGGTGTCAGTTGTGGTTTTGAACCCGGCTTGTAGGTCTTCACCACCAGTTCCTGCCATTCGCTTTCGAAATCCGCCTGAAGGCTGCCCTTGCTGGTAGTGCTTTTATAAATCCCGATCTGGCAGTATGTTCCCTTCTGATTATTGGTGACCGCGTAGCTGACCACATTCTTGTTACTGGTGTTCTTGATCCAGCCACCGGGTGGTACATAAGTTGCCAGGTCATACGTTTCCGTCTGACCCCTAACCGTTGAAGCGGAAAAAATAAACACGGAGAGACTTATCGCATATCCGATGCGCGTGGTGTTTGATCTGAACATTCGAAAAAAATTATGAAGTGGTTTCAATCTTTTGTGATTTTGATATTGCTGATATAAAATCTGTCGTTTTCGCTGTCGCCTCCGCCGGCATAAAACGACAGGGCATTAAAAAGATGCGCTGCGGGAATAGCTTTTTCGTATTCCGCTACCTTAGTCTGATCGATAAAAAACTGCAACGTCTCACCGGCCTTCTTTATCTTCACGTTAATACGGTTGATCTTTTTGTCGTTGGAAAAGCCGGTCGCCACCAGCCACCTGGAAGCGTTCATGTAACCCGGAGGGTAGGGGAACTTCGCTTCGACGGCCACTTCTCCATCCTTGCCGTCATAACCGGGGCGAATTTTTACCTGCAGATAGGACTCTGCATTTCCCGGCGACGTTTCTTTCGTGATCCGGACAATTAACCCTTTGGCACCCCAGGTAAAGTGTTGAGCCGCCACGAGGTCATAACTGAGGGTAAAATCCTGGGGCAATGGTTTTTTGAGCTGATTGGGAATGAGCGTATACCCTTTGGCCATCAGGGTCCAGTTACCCGTCAACCCATCCGGTGTGGAGACTACGGTTGATGTTCCGTCGGAAGCGAGATTGGTTTGCCAGCCGGCAGGTTTTTTACCAGCAGCCGTTGCGGAAAAATCCTCAAAAAAATGTACGTTTTTATCCAGGGCGGTTTTTCTGCTGGCTTCCGATGCTACAACCGCTACCTCCGCTTCTTTAAAGACGGGCGAGCGAAGTGGCTTATACGGCTGTCCCTTTACTTTTTCAGGGTAAAAGAAGAAGTTATAGACATAGTCGAAATTGAAATTGTTGAGGATGGATTCGTGCTGGTGTTTATCGATCGGGTCAGCCGGATAATAATCCCAGGAGATCAGGATCCACTGGGGCTTATCCGTTTTACAGCGTTCAGCCATCACGGGATCGATTTTGTAAACGGCGATTCTTTCCGCAGTGGACTCCGTGTCGGTCAGTTTACCCTGGCTGAACAGATCGTTTCCAAAATCGAGGTCACTGAGGCCCGGTTGTGCGCTGGTCATCGCGGGTTCTTCAAGACGGTTCTTATACTTCTCCCTGTTTTGTTTTAGTCCGTTCCGGTAACGTTCAACTTTTTCATCCAGCTGTTTTACGGAAGTCTTTATTCTTTCCTGGGCACCTTGTTCGCGTTCGGCGATCTTTTTCTTCTCCGCTTCATAGTACACGGGAATGGCGGCTTCCAGTGCCAGCATGTATTCCGCTTTCGTAATCTTTATAAAGGGAGACCGGTTGTCTTTACACAATAGCACCGCCTCTCTTCCGCCACCGAAGCCGAGATTCTTGATCCACAACGTCGTGTAGGGTGTGAGGTTCTTTACACCCGCTAGGTCATAATTCTTTTTAGCTTCTTCCTTTCCATTCTCGGCCGCTTCAAAGGAAGGCATCGTAAAGTAATATTGGTTTCGTGTACAGATATCGCGAACCGCAAAATCACCGGGTACCTGGTTGGCAAATATCCCCCAGTAAATGTGGCTGTTTGTGAAAGGTTCTATCGAATGACTTTTATTGTATTTCAGTTCAATATACGTTTTGGCATAGGCGCCGTACTGCTGCGGCTTCCCGGCCGTATACTGATTGTACGGACCTAATTGTTCGGACACGGCTTTTTTCACGTCGCCTAACGCTCCCTTTGGCATGTAACTCGCCTGGATCCAGTTGGCCAGCGTATCGCATATGGATAATTGCGCCGGTGAGTAGACCTTGTCGTCAACCTTTTTTGATTCTTTTATACCCTTGTAGTGATAAACTTTCATCCAGCCGAGTACATCGTTTTCAATGGACTGACGGGGTATCGGCTGGGCTATCGAAAGAAGCAGGGAAGAAAAGTAGACGAAGCCGGTCAGGATCAGGTTTTTCATACAGGGCGGTGTTTAGAAATGGACTGCTTTAATGCGATTAGCCGGCATACTTTTTCATTGGTAAAAATCACAGCTTTCCCCCTGTTGATTTCCGTTATGTGAGTATCGGTTCACTTGTAGATGTTCCTGCGCCGAAAGGAGAAATTAGTCTTTTATCGTTCATCCACCATTCAAGTCCCGATAAATCTTTCCAGGCGTCTGTACAAAGATCCCTGGATCCGGATTCTTATGCTATCCTGTAAAAACAGGAGATTTTAGGAAACGTGTCTACCCCAGGTATTTCCAGGGACAGGAAAACACAGGTTGGAAGACGGACTGCATTATGGAGTGACTGTCACGATCACCCGCTTATACCGGGTTAAAGGAGGCGCTCCTTTGTCGGTGACTTTAAGAATGAAATGAATGGTTTGATCGCTGTCTACTGCAGGAGCGGTTACCGGTATCCGGTACAGGTTCGGAGCGTAGGGCTTTAAGGAGACGATTCCTTTGTATGTCCCCGCTTCCGGATATTGAAACCAGAGATAGCTCATGGAGTCGCCGTCCGGATCCATGGAACCGGCCGCGCTGAGGTAGAACTGTTGTCCGGATTTTACCCTGAGGTGATCGTCATGTGCCAGCATAGGAACAGGCGGATGATTACATTCGTTGTAGCCTCCTGTTGTCCATTGTATCCGTGAGGCAAAGTCGTTTTGAAATTCAGTTCTCCAGCGCCAGATGGTCTCACGATTTCCGGTATATGTTTTTTTGTCAGCCGGTGATACTACCGAATCTTTTGCATTCGTCCAGATGGGTCTTGTCTCCGGTTCGTCTTTCGGCCAGTTATCCCTTTTGAACATGCCGGTGTTTGAGTCTTCAAAAGCAGGCAAATAATATTCATAACGGCCACCCCACCCGCCGTAGTCCGGATGCCCTGGATTATTCAGTCCGTTGTGGATGAGGTTCAGGAAAGCCGGAGTATCTCCCTCCATTCCATACGCTACATCGGGATAAGCGGCTCCAAGCGGACCGTGCCCTTGCTGAATATTTTTTGCGAGCCATTCAGCACTGACTACCTCCGTATTGGAACCCGGCGCCCGGAATGACATACCCAGCCATGTCGCATTGCCATAATTGTATCCCGGCGTTACCACAAAAAATACGGATGGGAAATTTTTCCTTATCCACGGGCCGCTGTCATCCTGGTCGGAGATAGTGTATATCCGTAATTTACGGTACATCTTTTCCGCTTCGGCTGAACCCTTCGTGTTCTTGATTTTCCATAAAGCCTGCGCCAGTGTATTCGGTCCTCCCCATACACTAACCCATAACGGACGCTCATCATTTTTCTCCAGTACATGAACGATCCAATCAGACCCTTCCGAATCTTTTCCTTCGCCCACACCCAGCATACCATAGACGGGCAATCCCCGTTTCACTTTGGCCTTAAGGACATCATATGCCGGGTATCCTTTTTCGTGCTTCAACAAATTCGGTTGTACTTTCTTATAGGCATCCAGTATAGCCAGAATACTTTCCGGCGCCACCATCGTTTTCTGATGAATGGACGTTGTTGCCACCAGTCCTTCAACATCCCACTGATTTGAATACAGCAAAAAACGGATCAATGATTGTGCGTCATCGGGATCCGCTTCTATATCGGTCAGAACAAGTACCCGTTCTTTCGGATCAGCTTGTGCAAATGCACCTGTGGACATGAACGATACCATGATCAATAATAGCAGCGGTCTTAATGTCGATTGTTCCATATTTTTATCAGCCGGTTTTCTCACAGATACTTCAACCAATGTTTTTCCCTGTGCGCCGATTTATAGCGGGCGTACCGGTCGCTGAGAAAGTAGAGTATAATCGTGTCTATGACAAACACAAGGTACAATAACGGCAGGTTCCAACGGTTCGCTTCCTCAATAAATACATAGGGTGCAATCGCGAACCAGTCGGGATGAATAGCGCCGTCTTTGATCCACTGCACGAGCAGCGCGCTGATATGAATAAGGGGAATGTGCAGTAAATAGTAAAAGAACGGTACACTCCCGATCGTGCTAATCGCGTGGCTCAGCCATCCCTTTGTCTTCTCCGCCGGCGGAATGAGCGCAATAACCGGCCCGAGTGTCATCAGTAAAAAAAGTACGGATGCCGGATATTTTTGCTGGTTCAATACCTGCAGGAGGAAAGGCAGGCTATCCGCGGAGGGAGTTTGAATGGCGCGGACGACACCGAGGATAATAAAGATCGCGATCATCGACGACCCCGTGATCAGGCATACCTTGCGGCTTTGTTTTTTTTCCATGAGCAGGACAGCGCCAAAACCGTAACCGGCCGCCATCACACCGATCCATGGAACGATGGCGTACAGCACCGATACGTTGGCAAACGTCTCGAACCCGGAAGGGTAAATGAACTCCCATAGTTTCCCGAATGACGGTCTGATTGCTTCCGGCAACAGGTAAGGAACTTTAGCAGCTACACGCTGAAATAAGATGATGGCTATTCCTATAGCACCCACCACGGGCGCCTTCATCCAGCTAAATGCCGCCAGCAGGATCATACACCAGCCCAGCATCCAGATCACACCGGCCAGCACAAACGTGGAAAAATCAAAGTGGAAACTCCAGAAGAACCGAAGCACGGTGAGCTCAAGGACAACAAGCATGAGGCCCCGTGTTACGAGGTACTGTGCGAGTTTTGCTTTGTTGTTTATCCTGACCCCATAAAGGAAGGCGCTCGTGCCGGCTAAAAAAGCAAATGCCGGAGCGCAGAAGTGTGTGACCCATCGCGTAAAAAAAATTCCGGGTTCAATGCCGCCCGCCGGTAATCCGGAGTACACCCGAACGTGATCGATCGCCATCAGTATCATGACCGCGCCGCGTAAGAAATCAATCGATCGGATTCGTGACGCTGTAGTGGTTGGTGTAATTTCTGTCATAGGGAATCAGGCTCGCCATTGAAAACAAATCCCGTAACCATCCGGATCGGAGAGGTATAATTGTTTCATCCCGTAGGGCGTGATCTGAGGTGGTTCAGGGTCACATCCCTTATCCATCAATTCAGCGTAGGCGCCATCGACATCCGGGCAACCCAGGTAAAGGATCGTATCGTGATGATTCGCCTTCCGTACGGAGTCCGGCGAGCCGGGTCGGGCCGGAGTTTCGTATTGTGTGTTCAGCATCAGGTTCACATCCTGTCGCGTTAACCAAACCCAGCCGGGATCATCTTTTTCACCGGCGCTGTCACGGACCTCAAACCCGAGGATACCAACATAAAAATGCAACGAGGTGTACATATCGTACACCTGAAGCAGAGGGCATAACGATTGAATCTCCATTGTGGTAAGCATTATTTCCTTCCCGGTCCGGATGTGATGTCCGTCACGCTATCTCATAAAGATACACGGAGAGATGAAATTGGTTGTTATTGCTGGGATACTTTTTGATGCGGTCGCCGTTTAACGGGACTGACCGACGCAGTTCCGTTCTATACCCGTCATTCGCTGCGCAAGGACCTGACCGGGTTCATCGTCGCGGCACGGATGCACTGATAACCGATCGTCAGCATGGCAATCAGCAGGGCGACGCCGCCAGCGCTGAGATATACCGCTGGGCCTATTGTCGTTCGGTAGGTGTAGGATTGTATCCACCATTGTACACCATAATGCGCAACAGGTGCGCTAACCAAAAAGGCGATGAGAACCAGCTTGCCGTATTCTTTGGAGAGCAGGAATACAATACTTTTGACGGAAGCACCGAGCGTCTTGCGAATCCCGATCTCTTTGGTACGTTGTTCTGCGGTAAAGGCAGCCAGCGCGAAGAGCCCCAGGCAGGCGATGATGATGGCGAGCCCCGCGAACACCCCGAATATTTTAGCAAGCCTTTTTTCCGTGTCGTACATTTTACCGTAGTCTTCGTCCAGGAAGGAGTATTCAAATGCATTTCCGGGTGCGAATTTTTTCCACTGTGTTTCAATACCGGCCAACACTTCCTGCGTGTTGTTGCTCTGAAAGCGGAAAGCGGCGTATCCGTTTGAACGGCCGAGAAATAGAGCCAGGGGAGAAATATCGTCGCGCATGGTGGCAAAGTGAAAATCTTCCACGACCCCGACAACGGTCCAGGATTTGACGGACGTGGGATCGGGTGATCCATCCGGCCGTGTTCCCGTAAAGCCGCTGATCTTTTTTCCGATCGGGTTGGAGCCCAGTTCAAATTTTCCCACCGCTGTTTCATTCAACACGATACTTTCGGTTGAATCGGACGGAAACTCCGGCGAAAAATTCCGGCCGGCTTTTATGTTCATTCCCATCGTCCGGATATAGTCGTAGTCCACTCTCCAGTCCTCGATAGATACCATTTCCTTGATGTCATCGCCTGTGGGAATTTTACCTTCCGGCCAGAAGGTGTTGTTACTTCGCCACGTACCCGTTACTGGCAGATATCCCGTAACGGTGCCTGATGTAATAAAGGTATTTCGAAGCACTTCATCCTTAAAGGCCTGGATGTGATGATCGAGCAGGTTCGCTTCGTGGACCAGTACTACCTGGTCTTTTTGAAACCCGATCCTTTTATGCTGGGTATAGCTGAGTTGCTTTTGAATGGTGATTGTACCAATAATGAGAAATATGGAAATGATGAATTGAAACACGACGAGGCTGCTGCGCACGAGGCCGCTTTTCATGCCGAGCGACAGTTTTCCTTTCAGCACGTTGACGGGTTTAAAGGAAGACAGGAAGAAGGACGGATATAGTCCGGCAAAAAAACCGACGATCAGGGCGGCGGAAAGCATGGTCATGTAAAAGGAAGGCTGTTCAAGCGGCAGTGAAAGTTTACGGAGAGCAAGATCGTTGAACAGGGGGAGAAGGAGGTAGGCGATCACAATAGCGAGTATGAAGGAAAGCATACTGAGTACAAGGGATTCCATAAGAAACTGTCGCACGAGGTGTGAGCGTAACGAGCCCATAACTTTCCGGATACCCACTTCCCGGGCGCGGTTAGCCGACCGGGCGGTCGCCAGGTTCATAAAGTTGATACATGCCACAATAAGGATGAAGAATGCGATGGCTGAGAATAGATAAACATACGTGATGTCGCCGTTTACTTCAAACTCTCCTTCGAGGTCGGAATGGAGGTGTATATCTGTGAGTGGTGTCAGCCAGTACCTCCAGTAATTTCCGTCAGCCTGGAATTTTTCCATCGTAAAATCACGCTGGAATACATCGGCCAGCTGGGGTCCCACGTATCGTTCGATAAATTGAGGGAACCTTGATTCGAGTTGTTTTGGGTCGGCACCCGCGCGAAGAAGCAGGTACAGGTTCATCCACCCGCCGCCAATTAGACTGGTGTTCTTTGTTTCTTCGCGTCCGGTGCTGGACCGGAAAATATCAAAATGAAAGTGACTGTTGTCCGGAAGATCTTCAAAGACCGCGGTGACGCGGTGGTTGGCGTCGTCGTCGAGGATCAGGAACTTACCGACGGCATTTTCACCGGGGAAATATTTGACCGCCATTTTCCGGCTGATCGCCACGGTATTCGGTTCCCTGAGAGCGGTGTTAGGGTCACCTTCCAGCAAAGGTATGGTGAAGACCCTGAACAGGGTGCTATCCGCCCATGCCGCTTTTTCACGGAAACGTTCCGGGCGATCGGCCTTCCGGACGAACCGTGGTCCCCAGTCCCACAGCCTTACCGTTGATTCTATTTCGGGATAGTTCAGCGTCAGCAGTTCGCCCAGCGGGGCACCACCGAGAGCGAGCCGTTTGTGGACTGCGCCGAAGTTAAGCTCCGTATTAAGCCGGTGGATCCGCGCGGATTTTTCGTTAAAGCGGTCATAACTGAGCTCGTACTTTACAAAGAGCAGGATAACCAGGCATGAGGCGATACCGATGGCAAGTCCGGTAATATTAATAGCCGTGTAGAACTTGTTCTTCAGGTGGTTGCGCAAGGCGAGAAGAAAGTAACTTTTCAGCATAATGGAATTTTTTGTACGGTTTTGAATGATCTGTTTTTGTGTGTCACGGAGACCTTCGGTATCGCCAAAAGACCGCAGCGCGTCTTCGTAGGCATCGATGAATTTTTGACCTTCGGTCATTTGCCTTTCCACCGTCGAGCAAAAATGATCGACGAGTTCGTCGTCAAACCCTTCCAGGATAATTCCACGGTAGTGGAGATCCTTGATGATGTAGTCGATATGGTCCTTTGTCAGTTCAGCCATACACGTATGGAGCGGTCAGCTCCACCTCACCTGAAGTACATCACCCATTGTCCGGATAAAGTCGGCGAACTCAGTGACACGTTCTTTCGCCTGTGTTTTACCGTGAGCGGTGAGCACATAATATTTCCGTATGCGTTTTCCTATGTTCACTACTTCGGTTTTAAGAAGTCCGTCTGCCTCGAGCTTATGCAACGCAGGGTAGAGAGCTCCTTCGGTAAGCAGGATCCGGCCTTCCGATAATTCTTTCACGCGTTGTGTGATTTCGTAACCGTACATCTTGCCGTGGTCCTTGAGAACCTTTAATACGATGGTCTGAAGGGTTCCTTTCAATAATTCGGGTGAATGCATAGAAGATCAATACATAAGTAAATTATGTATTAGACGTTTGGATGGGTTGCCGGGTTGCATGGCGTTGTATCTTTTTTCGAGAAGGCTGGGGAAAAACCGGTGTTTTTGCCGGGCTGCTAGAATTCACAAATCCGCCTCTTTTATTTATATTATGGTCGCAGTTGTAAAATTACAGCACATATTTATCGGATCAGCATGAATAAACGGTGTCAACCCGTGAGGCGCTTTTGGCTCATTTCCATTCTTTTGGCGGGATGTATTGACCCTTATCCGGCGCCAGACATTACCGAAGATATTTCCATTCTGGTAGTGGATGGTTTTATAAATGCCTCGGACGGAAGTGCCACGGTTAAGCTGACACAGGCTGTCAGCCTGGATGAAAAAGATGAATACCCCCCGGAAAGGGCAGCAGCAGTCACCATACGTTCTGAGAACGGGGGATCCTTTACACTGACGGAACAGGAACCCGGCAACTACAAGGCAAATGGGATCACCGTTGATCCCGCCTCGATGTACCAGCTTAACATCCGCACCTCCGACAACCGGGTAATCACTTCGGATTATGTGCGGGTTATGCAAACGCCGCCTATCGACAGCATTACATGGCGACCGGAAGAAGATGGCATTACCGTACTGGTCAACACCCATGACGATACGAAACGGTCGCGCTACTACTATTGGGATTATGTCGAAACGTGGGAGTACAAAGCACCATTCGCCGCACTTTATACGACAAAGGATCACGCGGTCATTTACGTGGAGGAAAAAGACCGGGTCTACACCTGTTACCGGACGCAACCCTCCACTGATATTGTGATCGGATCGACATTTCGGCTTACGGAAGATGTTGTGCGAGATTTCCCGCTCACCTCAATCAAAAGAGAATCATCCAGGCTTAGTGTTTTGTATAGCATAAAGGTGCGTCAACGGGTAATTGATGAAGAAGAATACGATTTTATGCTAGACCTTCAACGCGTCACGGAAGGTATTGGTGGATTGTTTGATTCACAGCCATATAAGATCCTGGGCAACCTCTACGCAACGGATTCCCAGGTACCCGTACTTGGGTTTTTCCGCGCCGGATTTGTTCAGGAGCGGCGAATATTCATTTCGTTGCTGGACCTACCGGAATATCTGCAGGAACGTCCCTATCACTATTGTGTTTTGGACACGGTATGTGGCGGCGCCCGTGGTCCCGATTCTCCCTATAATTGCTCCGTCGATGTTTCCAGCCTTCCCGATAGTGCCTTCCTCGTCTCCAGTTTTTCCTGGGGTTATACAATGACAACGGCACCATGCGCCGACTGCCGCTACCAGGGTGGAGTGTTGGCCAAGCCCGACTTTTGGCCTTAGTCACCACGTGATCTTTATATATTTCACCTTGATGTGAGGCGGGATCCCTATGTTGATGTTTGAAATACTATTATTTATAGATACTTTTTCCGTCTGATCCGCCTGCCTATGAAATACCTGCTTTTGTTATGCTTCTGCGTTACCGCTGCTTCTGCGACCGCTCAAAGATCCCTGACCGAAAAGAAAGTTGCAACGTTCGATACCTATGTCGGCAGGGTCATGAAAGAATGGGACGTTCCGGGTATGTCGATCGTCGTGGTAAAGGATGGTAAAGTCCTTTTCAAAAAAGGATACGGTGTACGCGAACTCGGTAAGCCCGATGCAGTGGATACACAAACATTATTTTCATGTGCATCGACAACCAAGGCGATGACTTCCATCGTTCTGGGTATGCTGGTCGACGCAGGTCAGCTTGCATGGGACGACCCCGTTACAAAATACATCCCCGAACTGCGTCTTTACGACCCCTACGTCACCCGCGAGCTCCGGATACGTGACCTGCTTCTTCACCGCTCAGGACTCGGCAGCACGGACTTCTTCTGGGGTATCATGGATATCCCCGTCGACGAAATGCTGAAAAGACTTGTCCTGGTAAAGCCGTCGTATTCCTTTCGTGATGGACATGAATATCAGAACACGATGTATACAATAGCCGGTCTCATCACGCAACGGGTAGCGGGAAAGAAGTGGACTGACGTCATGCAGGAAAAACTTTTCGCGCCGTTGGCGATGACGCAGACTGTTGCCAGCCGGTCGCTGAGCAAAAGTATAAACATGACCAAACCGCATTACCCGGTCGATGGCCGCAAGATCGTACTCAACTACCGGAAAGATTCGGAGATAGCCGCCGCGGGGGGTGTGTGGTCGAATGTGGATGATATGTCGAAATGGATCATGGCGATGCTTGACAGCGGCAAGTATCCTGGCGGACGACTCGTCTCCAAAAAAACATTTGAAGAAATTTTCAAACCTCAGACTATCGTTCCGTCAAACGAGTACCCGACGTTCAGTGTGCTGAAACCGCAATGGATCACTTATGGGTTGGGTTGGTATCAGCACGATTACCGGGGCAAGAAAGTAAATTTTCACACCGGTAGTCTTGCAGGGCTCACCGCCATCATCGGGTTGATCCCGGAAGAGAATATCGGTGTTTACGTATTCGGAAACTACGACCATGCGGAGGTTCGCCACGTGCTGATGTATAAGACGTTCGATTGGTTCGCCCTGGGCGGGGAACGTGACTGGAATGCAGAATTCAGGGAACTGTACGGTTCGCTGCGTAAACAAAACGACGCGGAACGCCTTGACTTCAAAAACAGCCGTGTCCAAGACACAAAAACAACGCTGCCATTGCACGCATATGCCGGCCGGTACACAAGCGATATTTACGGAGAGGTGACCGTGCGTGAAGGTGGCGGAAGCCTGATCTTCGACCTGAACAATAAATTCCTTGTCGCCGATCTGCCGCACTGGCACTACGATACATTTTACGGATCAATAACAGGCGATGTGGGTCAATACGACCTGCTCGCAACGTTCAGTCTGGATGAATACGGAAAACCGGCGTCGCTGACAATCAACGGACTGGCGTACGACCGGGATAGCGAGTAGCGCGGCCTTTCCCTTTAACTCTCCAGCGTATTTTAATGTTGATATCCGGAAAGTACCACCTCTCACTGGCTGGATCAATACCCTTCCTGTCAAGCAAGGTTTGAATATCCGACAATTCCGTTTATTCGATGCGCAATGACTTTACCGGATTTGCGAGCGCTGTTTTTATCACCTGGTAACTAACCGTGATCGACGCAACAAATAACGAAAAGCCGATCGCCCATACGAAGGTCCACGCGTCGATCGGGACCTGAAACCTGAAACCCTGAAGCCACCTGTTCATCAGCCACCATCCAACGGGGGCGGCGAGCAGGAATGCAAATGCGATGAGCAAGGCGAACTCTTTTCCGAAGATCCAGGCGATATGCCCCGCCGTTCCACCAAGCACTTTCCGTACGCCGATCTCCCGGGTCTTTTGTGAGACCATAAAGGATACCAGTCCGTACAAGCCCAGGCAACCGATTATGATGGCCATAAAGGAAAAGATCTGGATCAGCTTTAACGTTGTTTGTTCGGCTTCGTAAAAACGGGCGATGCTGTCATCCAGAAACTCGTATTGAAAAAGCTGATCGGGGTTTTGCTGCAGCCATAATTTTTCTATGGAAGCAAGGGTTGATTTTGCGGTGGCCAGGTTAAGCTTGATCGCGTAGTTATAGTAGTCTCCCGTGTTTGTGGTGATCAGAACTGCGCTGATGTCCTCGTGAAAGGATTTATCGTGAAAATCTTTTACAACGCCTACTATAGGCGCTTTCATCTGGCCACCGTTGGCTGTAATGATCCTCCCAAGGGCTTCTTCCGGCGAGCCCAGGTTCAGTTTACGAACCAGGGTCTCGTTCACCAGCATCTCCCTCACCGTATCCGACGGAGCAAGATTTCTTCCGGCAACCAGCGGAAGGTCGAAGGTCGCGAGATAATCCGCATCCGCTGATTTGATACTCGTCCTGAAGTTGACCTCTTCCGTGCTGTTGTCGAACCGGATGGAATTACCCCATTCGTGCTCGGAGGCTGGTGCCGCAAAACAAACAGATATTTTTTCCACGCCGGGAGTTCCTGAAATCTCGTTCTTCAGCGTATTGAGTTTTCCCGGAGATGGATCGGAACCTACGGCTACCATAACAATAGCGTCTTTGTTAAAACCGAGATCCGACTGACGGGTAAAGCGCATTTGATCCATGATCACTATCATCCCGATTATCAGTACCTGGGAGATCGCAAACTGAGCGACGATCAGTGAACGCCTCGTATTAAAACCGCCTATATGCTGCTGGGAAACTTTTCCTTTCAGGGCTGCGACGGGTTGGAAACCCGCCAGGACCAATCCGGGGTAACTGCCCGCCAGGAACGTCACAAACAAACCTAACGCCAGTATGAATACAACCAGGAGGCTATCGGCAACAAAATTGACAGTGATATGTGTATTAAAAAGCTGGTTCACAAACGGGAAGGCCGTCCAGGCCAGCAACAAGCCGGCAAGTAGACCGAGGAAGGTAATGAGCCCTGTCTCGAATATAAATTGCCAGAACAGTTGTGTTTTCAGACTACCCATTACCTTTCTTACGCCAACTTCCTTCGCGCGTTTCAGAGCTTGCGCGGTTGCCAGGTTGATAAAATTGACGCAGGCCGTCACCAGCAGGAATAATCCGATGACTGATAAGATCCAAAGATTACTTTTCTCCATAGCGCCGCCATATTGCGCATTGAAGTGAATATCATTCAGGGGCTGAAGTTTGTAGCGGTGCACGTTTTTGCTCGTTGGCCGGAATTTTTTCACATAAGCCGTCATGGCTTCCTCGACTTTGGGCACCGGTACATGAGGGTGCAGAAGCACATAACACTTCATTCCGTCTCGAATACCACCCCAGCCGTTGGTGTCATCTGCCAGCCACGGATCAAAGGTTTTGAGCGAAGAAAAGGACACGAATATTCCGGTTTTTATGTCTGTATTCTCCGGCAGGTCCACCAGTACCCCCGTTATCGTAAAAGGCGTCTTGTTTTGCAGCCAGAATGTTTCGCCTACCGGATCCTGGTCGCCAAAGTATTTCCGTGCCACACGCTCAGTGATGATGGCTGTATTCGGTTCGCGGAGAACTGTACCGATGTCACCGTGCAGTAACGGGAAATTGAAGATCTCAAAAAATGTCGGTTCACTGAAGGCGAGGCCTTCGGGCTCCATGAATTTAATGACCTCGTCTTTTTTCCGGATAGCGATTAGCACATCCCATTCCGTATAGACTCGTGCTACTTTTTCCGCAAATGTATAGTCACGCCGGAAGTGCTCGCCCAACGGTGAGGGTACATTGCTTTGGTAAGCGATCACATCGCGGTGCAATTCTGTGACGACACGGTAAATTCGTTCGGAGTCCCGGTGGAAGTTATCGTAACTTAAATTTTGCCTGACCAGTGAAAAAATGAAGATACCGCAGGTTATGCTCAGCGCCAAACCGGTTATATTGATCATGGCGTAGCTCTTGTTTTTGATGAGATTCCGGTAACCGATCTTGAAATAATTTCTGAACATACTGTAATTGATTATGTTTTTATAATTTCCCGAAGGCCTGATGATGGAAGGCCTGAACAGGAGGAGAACGTCGATGATGAATTTGAGATCGGCCTTTCGCTTTCCAAACCTCGCCAGTCGGGCCGCATAAACTTCCATCAGGTCGCCTTCGATATAATCCTGCATCCTGGGGTGACAGTACCAGCGGAAGAATTTCAGAAAGAGGCGGGGTGGATTATTTTTCATATAGATCACCCGTTACCCGCCAATTGGAATATGGTTTTAGGAATAGCCTGCCAAAGTTCGTCACGGGTATTCTTCGCATACAACATCGCCTTTTTGCCCATCGCCGTAATTTCAAAGTACCGTTTGGGACGACCCGCACGTTCCTCGGTAGATTCACCGGCAAAAGACTTCAGATAACCTTTGTCCTCCAGGCGCCTGAGCGCGGTGTGAAGAGCACCCATACTGACACTACGGGAAAGCCGCCCTTCGATCTCATCTTTTATGGCGACGCTGTAAGCCTCGTTATTGAGGATGCCGATCGTCAGGATGACGATCTCTTCAAATTCCCCCAGTTGATATTTTTTCATGGCTGCCGTATTATTATCTAAATGTAGGAATAATAATCGTGCCATTCCTAAAAAGCCAGAATCCGGGAGTGGACTGCCGGTTGACACCTTCGACACTGGCCGGTTTTGAACAACGATGGTGTGTTACTGAACAGTCCGGAATACAACGTTTAGCGTAAAGCGATAAAACCGGATAAGAATATTCGTCGGACCGGAAAGGTGCGACTACTTGATAGCCGATACCGGTTTGCTATCCTTGGGCAACGGAACACAAAGTGAAACATCCGGTGGCACCGGCGTACCGGCGAGCCGTTTATTTCCGGATGTGTGCTTCCGCCGGATTACCGGATTTCCGTCGAAGAACCCAAAAGGTACAAGAGAAAATCCAAGCGTATGTGTGTTCATGATAGGCCATTCTTCCGGACGCACAATATGTGTAATGCCCAGGTTGTACCACAACACGACATCCTTGCCGGCAACCGGCTCGTTGTTGGCAATCCATGCCGGGAGTCCGTCGCTCACGCCGCGTGTATTCGGATATTCGCCCGCAGGATGCATTTCATTTTCCCTGTACGCCGTCACCCATACCTGACTTTCCAGGAAGTCTGCCATTTTTCTCGGACCCGAAGGTATACCTGCGTAAGGACGTGCGTTGGACCCGGGCATGATCATGTAACTTTTCAGCTGACCCATAGCGTTGGTGGACTTTGAATCTGCGATCATCCAGTGCCTGTTGCTGGATGGATTCAGGTTCCGCTGGCCTTCGGATTCGTTACGGATGAGCGACATTTGTTTTGAAAATGCGTTGTTGTGCGGATTACCTGCGGAAGGCCACACCGTGACTGTGTTCATCTCCTCCACCAGGTTTTCCGTTCCATCGACATCGAGATCAAGACGGAATGAGAAGAAGTGCTGATGGTTCACCGCTTCCACGTGCGGGGCTACCAGTGTACCATAATAGTTACCCTCGAACGTGTCGTCCGCGCCACCCGGCGCATCGCTTACTCTGTTTACACCCTTGATACCGACAATACCGGTAAGCTCTGCACGAAGATCTATGGTACCATCCTCGTGGAATATCCATTTTATACCGTAATCATAATTCCAGACCCTCGTAAAATATTTCACCACAATATTACGCGCCTCCCGGGAAAACTTTCCGTGTCGCGTGATGGGCCCGCCGGATTCCTCATACACGGCAACGATACTGTCCAGCTTCTGAGGTTTACCGTCTTCGCTGTGAAAAAACGTCGAAATGAACTGCGCGTTCATCGGAACATCCGCTCCTGCTTTAAGACCGTTCATGATCGCCGGGTCTGATTGTCCCATACGGTATGCACCCACGTCGTAGTAGTTCCAGGCGGCGTGGGTGAGGTCCGTGGATCCGTACGGTACATACATCTCCGCTACGGACGCGCGGTAAAGGACCGGGCGCATAGTACCCTGATCGTTGTATTCGGCTCTATATATAATGAGTCCTTCCCGGTTGTCGACACCGATGCGAAATGTCCACCGATCGCTTTTTACACCAAAACCCTCAAGCGTAAAACCTGCGCCTTCGGGCTGCGAGATAATAAGCGGCTTGTGCGGGGTGGGAGGAGCCACTGACGCGGGATCGAAATACCCGATATCCTCCGGTTTATAAAAACCTTTCCCGCCGTCGTCCAGTACGGCGAGTACCTTTTGCGTTGTCAGGTCGACATAGGCAACCAACCCGTCGATGAGGAGTTCATGGTACTTTTTGTTGATGTATTGAGGTGTACAGATCATCTCGCGATGGTCTGCCGGCGCCATTCCCATCTCGCCCGCGAACACGTACGATGTTTTAACCGAATCGGGGTGTACACCGCGCCTTTTGAGACCGCCCAGCCAGGCCGTATCTTTTTTCAGGAGGATATCGGTCAGTGTATCGCCACTCAGCCCGCCCGCTGTTACACCAGGGATATGATCAAAGGAAATTACTTCTTTAGCCGTGAGGTCCACGATGGTTTCAAATGTTTTATTGGTACTCCAGTCGTAAAGTACAGCAAATGCTTCCCTCCGGAAAGGTTGCCCGGACCGGTAGCTAAGAATGTCAGCCTTCGCCGGCTCCTTCAGGTTGATCACAAAGAAGCGAAACCCCGAATCTATTTTATGTTCCCTGAGAAGGAGTTCTTTTACTTCCCTGATCTCCACATCGTTCAACGGATCCAGGGGATGCGGGAGCACCGATCCGGGTATGGCGGCTTTCGTTGTTTCGGTTTTGTCGTTCGAAGAACACGCTGACATAAACAGCGCAATGATGATGATGGCCTGAACCACGAGCGCAGGGCGTACATATTTCCTCATAGAGATTCGGTTTCGGTGTTAGATACGCCAATTTGATAAATATTTTTGTTAGTGCGTAATTTTTACGCTAAGACCTGATATATTAGTGCGTAAATTTTACGCTAAGATTCAAAAAGGGCATTTTAGCGGTCAATTTCGCACTATTTAATAACGGAAAGGCTTGGACGAACAATCGGGAAATATGATAAAGGAGGTGTCGGTCGACTGCGTCATGTTTGGATTCCATGCCGACGAGTTGAAAGTACTCTTATTAAAGTGGAGTGACCAGGACTGGAGCCTGCCGCGGGGACGGATATTCAGGTATGAGCCGATCGCCGATGCGGCTTCGCGGGTTTTATCGGAGACAACGGGAATTCAGGACGTATTCCTGCAGCAGTTTCATACGTTCGGCGCGACGGGGAGGGTCAGAAATCTCCCGGGCCACAGCAACAACGAATCACCGGAGCGACTAGCCTACGAGTTATTTCATGAAAGCATCGTATCCATCGGATATTACGCACTCGTGGATTTTGAGAAAGTGGTTCCAAACGTAACGGGTACCTACCAGTGGTGTGAGATCCCGGCGATACCCGAGCTGTTACTGGACCATAATGACATGATCGAACTCGCCCTGGTTGCCTTGCGAAAGGATCTCCGCTACCTCCCGATAGCCAACCTCCTGCCGCAGAAGTTTACACTCCGGGAGATGCAGAAGTTATATGAGACGATCCTGAACCGGAAATTCGACAGGCGGAATTTCCACAAGCTGTTGATGAGCTACGATTTTCTGATCAAGCTCCCGGAGAAAAGACTGGGTACAGCTAACAAGTCGCCGCACCTTTACCAGATCGATTCCGAAAAATATGAGACCGCGTTACAAGATGGTATTTCTTACTGAGCATATGATCACAACCTTGAAAAATGCAGGATTGAAATTTGTTTCCCTGTTGCTGTTTGCGCTGCTGGGTTTTTCTGTCACGATACAGGCACAGGAAGGACCGCAGAAAAAGACCAGGGTCTTTGTGATCGGCGCCAGCGATAAGTATCATAGCCCGATGGTTGAAAAATCGGAGCGTATGTTTCAAAAGCTGGCCGCCCAAAACAACTTTGATATCCATGTTACACGGGATACGGCGGAAATCAATGCAGCCAACCTGGCGCAGTACCAGGTTTTTATACAACTCAGCTATGCGCCTTTCGATCTTTCAGCCGCCCAGCAATACGCTATCCAGCAATTTATTTCGAAAGGAAAAGGCTGGATCGGAATTCATGCGGCGGGTCTTATCGGTAAACTATTTGAACAACAGAAAACAGGCGACTGGAAATGGTACAGGCATATGATGGGCGGTGCATCGTATACCCCACACCCTCCGTTGCAGGATGGTGAGGTAAAAATCGAAAACCGGGCGCACCCGATCACAAAAAACCTTCCGGCCACCTTTACCCTTCGCGATGAATGGTATGAGTTTGACAAGGCGCCAGCAGATGCCAACGTTCTGGCTGTGGCGAACGAGAACACCTATAAACCGCAAAGCGCGATGGGTTATCATCCCGTTATATGGACGAACCCGGCGTTCGACCGCGTCGTATATATAAGTGTAGGCCACGATTCTACTTCCTGCACGAATGAAAACTACAACATCCTTCTCCGTGACGCTATTTACTGGGCCGCTGATCAGACGGGAAAGGAACAGAAGCAGATGGATGAGTTCCTGCAAGCCGAAGCTTCTGTCCTGACGAATCAAGTCGGTTACAGCACAACGCTTCCGAAAGGCGCGATGTTCAGAAGCAGGTTCTCCGTTCCGGAAGGTTCGGTTTTCAGCGTCGTTGATGCCCTCACGCTGGAGCCTGTCTATGAAGGAAAAATCCGCCCGTCGCAGCAAGTTAAAGACTGGAATGAATACTGGTATAGTCCGATTGATTTCAGCGACGTTGTGAAACCGGGTTATTACAACATCCGCGTATCCGTGGATAATAAAACTTACAGGTCATTTGATTTTGAGATCGGTGAACAACTTCTTACACGAACACTGGTGCCCGCTATCACACGTTTTTTTGAAGGACAGAAAGCCGACTCACCGGAAGAATTGTCCGGCGACGCGCAGGTAAAACTATTTGGCAGCGACAAGACCGTCGATCTGCGCGGCGGGTGGTGTGATGCTTCCGGCGATGTAAGCAAATACTTTTCACACCTGGCCTATACGAATTTTATGAATCCCCAGCAGACACCGCTGGTCGATTGGTCAATGATTCAATGCGTTGAGTCTGTTCCCGGTTTGCTGAAAGGCACCGGTGTCAACGACTCTCTCGTCAACGCCGCGTTTTACGGAGCTGACTACATCATGAAGTCCCTTTCCCAGGAAGGGTACTTTTATATGACGCTGTTTTCATACTTTAAGAAGGACCCGAAAGAAAGACGCGTTGTTGGCCTGCTTGCGGACAGCAAGACCACTTCCGACTATCAATGCGGCTTCCGGGAAGGAGGAGGTATGGCTGTAGCCGCATTAGCCAGAATTTCAGCGTGGAAACAGCCGAGCAAATACAAACCCGCTCAATACCTGGAGGCCGCTGAAAAAGCATTTGCTCATCTTCAAAAGAACAGCATTCAATATATCGATGACCACAAAGAAAACATACTGGATGACTACACGGCGCTAATGGCTAGCACAGAGCTATGGATAGTCACTGGTAAACCCATGTATCGCAAGGCAGCAAGAGTGCGGGCGGAAAAACTGGAGTCAAGATTATCCGCGGAGGGATTTTTCTGGAGTAACGACGAGAAGACGAGGCCTTTCTGGCACGCTTCCGACGCAGGCCTGCCGTTGCTTTCACTGATCCGTTATCTGGAAGCAGAGCAGGATCCGGCTTTGCGCGAAAAGGCACTGACAACCATTAAACGGTATATTGACTATCAACTAAAGATATCAGGGGAGGTAGTCAATCCCTTCGCTTATCCGAGGCAAACGTTCAGCCTGAACAACAGGATCCGGAATGGATTTTTTATTCCGCATGAAAATGAAAGCGGCTGGTGGTGGCAGGGAGAGAATGCACGCATCGGTTCGTTAGCGACGGTGATGTTAAGGGGAGGCCGGCTGGTATACCCGGATAAGAATGCCGCCGGGGTCCGGTCGGATATCGCCGCATATGTGTGCAGCCTGATCGATTGGGAGCTCGGCAAGAATCCCTATCAGTTATGTATGATGTATGGTTACGGCCAGGTAAATGTTCCCTATATGGCGGCGATGTACGGACATGGATCGGGAATAGGTGGAATTTCCAATGGCATAACAGGAGCAAAAGACAAGGGCGATGGATCCGGAATAGATTTCAGATATGAAGATAACGGGAACGAATGGCGTTGGAGCGAACAGTGGATTCCGCATACGGCCTGGTTCCTTCAAGCCCTCACCGCATTGGAGTCGAAATAAAATTTAAAAAATAATGAGGCTATTAAATCTGTTCATTTTTGCATTGCTGCTCTGCGTAACGGCGGCTACTTCAGTTGTGGCGCAACCCCGGTTCAAAGCCGTAGTGCTGGCGGAGCGGGGAGAAATACACGAAAGTTTTGTTGTTGCCGCACTGGAATGGCTGGACAGTTATAGCAAGAAAGAAAATTTTGAGTACACGGTGATCACGGATGCCGATACGGTCTCCGAAACTTTTCTGGCGGCACATAAGCTGTTCATTCAACTGAACTATCCGCCTTACCGGTGGTCGGATAAATCCAAAGCGGCTTTTGAAGATTATATCGACAATGGTAAAGGAGCGTGGATCGGATTCCATCACGCATCGCTGCTGGGTGAATTTGACGGTTACCCCATGTGGGGATGGTTTTCAGATTTCCTGGGAAGCATCCGCTGGAAAAACTACGTAGCAGCCAGGGTGGACGGGGAAGTATTCATTGAGAAAAAGCGTCACCCTGTTTTCAGAAGGATGCCTTCCCATTTTAATTTGCCCGGCGAGGAATGGTATACATTCGATCGGAATCCGAGGGACAGGATGGATGTGCTGGCAACAGTCGACGAGAACAGTTACAAGCCGGCTTCCGACATTAAAATGGGGGATCACCCCGTCATCTGGTTAAATCCAACGAAAAAATCCAGGAACATTTATTTCCTGTTTGGTCATCACGGCGGATTATTTGACTCGAAAGAATTTAAGCAACTTTTCGCCAACACTATCGAATGGGCGGTAGACGGGAAATAAGTACATGAGAAAATTTTTAATAACTGCGCACGGAACCTTTTCATCCGGTATAAAGTCGTCACTCGATATAATCATTGGCCGGACGGAAAATGTTTTTGTCATCAATGCGTACGTCGACAGCAATGCTTCGATCGAGGAAGATCTTAATGCCGTGCTGCGGAATGTGAGTACGGACGATGAACTGATCGTCTTTACGGACTTGCTCGGTGGCAGTATAACGAACCAGGTCCTCCGGTACGCCCTTAGGGAGAATGTTCATGTCGTTTCGGGAATAAATCTCCCGTTAGTAATAGAAGTGATGCTTGCCAGTGAGGAGGAACCTGTAGAGAAAATTATCGAGGGTGCTATTGCCAGCGCCAGGGAACAGGTAACGTATGTAAATAAATCCATGAATAAAGAATACGATCATGATCAAACTGATACGAATTGACGACAGGCTCGTCCACGGACAGGTATCATTTACCTGGGTGCCTTCCCTTGGCATCGATTGCCTTATTGTCGCGAATGATAAAATTGCAAAAGACGATTTTCAGAAAATGACGCTGGGACTGGCAAAGCCCGCCGGTGTAAAACTGCTGATCAAGCCTGTCGCGGATACCGTTGTTTTCCTGAACGACGAAAAAAACAAGGCTCTGAAAATTCTCGTGCTCATCAATTCGGTGAAGGATGCATTTGCGCTGGCAAGTGGTGTTGCCGGGATAAGCTCGATCAATTTCGGCGGAATCCGCGCGAGGGAAGGTGCAAAGCTGATCTCGAAAGCTGTTGCCCTCACAGATGAAGATATTGATATGGCCAGGGAGTTGGTTCGACGGGGTATTGAACTTGAAATTCGCCAGGTACCAACAGACGAAAAGCAGAAAGTTTCTGAAATGATCTAGGTAAAACGATGCGCTGAGGGAGAACCTATGACCGTAACTTTCATTCTGATAACACTCATTGCCATGTTCGGGCACTCGGAAGATTTTCTGGGAACGACGTTATTAAACCGTCCGCTGGTATTGGGTCCGCTCGTGGGGTTGGTTCTGGGGGATCTTCAGCAGGGAATTATTATCGGTGCTACATTGGAATTGATCTTTATGGGGAACATCAAGATCGGTGCGGCCATTCCCCCGGATGTAATCACGGGCGGAGTACTGGGTACGGCATTCGCCATCCTTTCGGGCAAGGGTGCTGCAGTAGCGCTAGCATTGGCTGTTCCGATCTCCATCCTCGCGGAAATGGCGGTTAGCGGGTTGTTTATTTTCCGTTCGGGACTTAATAAAAGATTCGCCCGGTTTGCCGAAGAGGGAGATTACAGAAAGCTGCAGCGGCTTCATGTCATTTCCGGTTTGCTAAAACCCCTGTTGATGGGTACTATCGTTTTTCTGGCACTTCAGCTGGGATCCGATGCGGTGAAGTCGTTGCTTGATAACATCCCTCCATGGGTACACGCAGGTCTGCAGGTTGCCGGAAATATGTTACCGGCGCTGGGTTTCGCGCTGCTGATGGTCGTCATGTTTAACCGGAAAGTTGCGCCATACTTCTTCCTTGGCTTTATTCTAAGCAGTTACCTGAAACTTCCCATGATCGCTATCGGAGGCCTGGGTGTCATTACGGCGCTGATCGTTACAAGCCTGACGCACAGGGAAGCCGTTGACGGAGAAGATATTTCGGCCGACGAAAACCCCGGGCTGCCGCCGTCTTTTTCCCGCGCCGAAATCAGAAGCCTTTTTTACCGATCCCTTGCCCTGGAAGCGAATTTTAATTTTGAAACCTGCCAGAATACCGGTTTTGCATTTTCAATGATCCCTGTCTTACGAAAAATATATCCCACAAAGGAAGCGATGTCTCTTGCCCTTCGGCGACACCTGCAGTTTTTTAACACCAGCCCCTATGGATCCACCCTCGTGCTGGGGATCACGGCTGCTATGGAAGAGCAAAACAGCAGGACGAAGGATTTTGACGCTGAATCCATCAACGCCGTAAAACTTGGACTCATGGGGCCATTGGCCGGTATATTTGATTCCCTTTTCTGGGGAACCTTTAAAGTGATTGCCGCGGGTATCGGCACCTCACTCGCATTGCAGGGGAATATCGCGGGACCCGTTCTTTTTCTTCTTATTTTTAATGTACCTCACATCTTGCTGAGGTATCACTTAACCTTTATCGGCTACACGCAGGGTAATAAATTCCTTCAGAAAATAGCGAGCAGCAATGTCATGGATAAGTTAACTTCCGGTGCCGCCATCGTTGGGCTGATGGTAGTGGGCGCGATGCCGGCATTGCTGATGTCGGTTAAAACGCCGCTGCTTATCGGCGCATCGGACTCCCGTATCGCAGTCCAGGAAATCCTGGATCAGATCGTACCCGGTATCATACCGTTGGCGCTGACTTTTGGCGCATATTTACTGTTGCGGAAGAACGTGAAGACCACGTACCTGCTGCTGGGTTTATTGCTGACGGGGTTTGCCGGAAGCGTTTTTCATTTATTCTCCTGACTATTAAGTAAGATCAGTGAAGACCAAAGAACATCATATAGATCATAAAATTTACGGTGTGGGCGCCTCTGCTGGAATTTCCATAGGCAAGGCTTACGTGATGAAAAAAAATGTGATTGCCGTCACGGGAACGCTGCTGCGGGATGACAATGAAGTGATAAGGGAAATCGAAAAATTCGAGATCGCTGTAAGGATATCCGTTGAAGAGGTACTGACAATCAAAAAGGATGATCGTTTGAAGCTTAAAGAAGAAGAAATTGAAATTCTTGAAACGCATATTGAATTCCTCACCGACCCTCAGCTTAAAGCCGATGTGTACCGTGAAATACACCGCGGCAGACGTCCCGCAATGGATGCCGTCATTGAGGTGATTAAAAAAAATGTCGGGATATTTAAGGACATGGACAACGAATACCTCCGTGCACGTGCAGCCGATGTTCAAGATATCGGTGACAGAATAGTTAAGAACATACGTCTAAGGAAGTCTCATGATAAGCCGGTGTTCGAGCCGGGTACCATCATCATTGCGGAAGATATTTTGCCGTCCGATGCAATAGCCCTCGACATGACCTGTGTTACCGGATTTGCCACGTCGCTTGGAGGAAAGACGTCGCACACCGCGATCCTTGCAAAATCAAGAACGATCCCCGCAGTATTGGGATGCGGTAACGCGTTGGCAGGTATTGGTGACGGAGATGTGCTGATTCTTGATGCGATAAATGGTATTGTTATCGTCAATCCAAACGAGGCTTGTATGGAAGAGTACAGGGCAGAGAAGGACCGGTATGACCGGAAACAACAATCTCTGACTTCGTTAAGGCATACTCCCGCCTCCACAACCGATGGTGTGGGGATCGAATTGCTGGCTAACATTTCAGGCGCGGATGACCTGGAAGAATCGTGGGAGTATGGCGCTGAAGGTTCCGGACTCTTTCGTACGGAGTTGTTATTCATGAACAGGGATTCGGTTCCGCCGGAAGAAGAACAATTTGAATACTACAGACGAGTAGGCCTCAGGTCGAAAGGTAAAGTGGTGACTGTAAGAACCATTGATATCGGTGGCGACAAACCACTGGACTACTTCGGGCTAGGGGAAGAAGAGAATCCTTTCCTGGGATATCGCGGAATCAGGATCAGCCTTGATAAAAAAGATATTTTTATGACGCAGCTCAAGGCTATCCTGAGGGCAGGTGTTTTCGGGAATCTCAGGATCATGTTCCCGATGATCAGTAACATGCAGGAGTTACGCGCCGCCAAAGGGATACTGGAAGAAGCAAGGCGCGAACTGGAGAAGAATAATATTGACTTTGCCAGGGATATGCCCGTGGGGATTATGATCGAGGTCCCCTCCGCTGCTGTCACCGCCGATCTGCTGGCGAGAGAAGTGGATTTCTTCAGTATAGGCACTAACGATCTATGCCAGTATACACTGGCTGTTGACCGCGGAAATGAAAAAGTAAAAGATCTCTATAATCCTTTCGATCCGGCTGTCTTACGGTTGATCGCTTATGTAGTGGAGCAGGCGCACAAGCGGAAGATCAGCGTCGGGATGTGCGGCGAACTGGCATCAGATCCAAGGGCAACCTTGCTGTTGATGGGAATGGGATTAAAGGAATTTTCCATGAGTGCAGTCTCGATCCCGGCGATCAAGAATGTGATCATTAACCATTCTTACACCAGGGCAAAGGAGATCTATGAAAAGATCCTCGGCATGGACAATTCGGAAAGTATCATCAACTATCTTCAGGTACAGAAATGATTTCCAACGATTACGTGATAACCTCAGCCGAGGGCATCCATGCCCGACCGGCCACAGCATTGATCAGGCTGGTGAAGCGGTACAGGTCGGTAGTGTTACTGAAGAAAGGTGAAAAATCCATCCGCCTGAACAGCATGCTTAATATCATGACCTTCGGCGCAAAGGCCGGTGATACGATCACTGTCGAGATTACGGGAGACGACGAAACCGAAGCGTCGTTGGCGATTGATAATTTTTTCAACGAAGAATTAAAAAAAATATAAAAGAAAACATTCATGAAAATCACCATTGCGAAGAACGAACGTGAATTTGACGTTATGGCTGCGTGGCGGATCATCGGACAAATGCTGGAGAAGCCGGATTCCGTTATTGGTCTTTCCACGGGGCAAACGACGGTCAATATGCATGCGATCGTATCGGAAATTCACGCGTCCTACCCGTTTGATGTATCGCGCATAACGCTTTTTAATGTTGATGAACTGACCAACCTGCCCCGCGAGTACTCCGGGAGTTGTTATACGATGATACGTAACCAGATAGCCGGGCCATTGGGGATACCAGACGAAAATTTCATAATGCCTCCGACACTTTCGGATGACTTTGAAGGTGAATGTGTCTTGTTTGAAAGACGATTGGCGGAACGTGGCGGCGCTGACCTGCAGATGCTTGGCCTTGGAGCCAACGGTCACATTGGGATAAACCAGCCCGGTACGCCGTTTGAGAGTGAAACATGGGTTTCGCCGATGGACCCGGATTTTGAGGCGCGGGTTCGCAGGGAGACAAACGTCCCGGACGATATCGTGCTCGGTGGTCTGACACGGGGAATCAGGAACATCATGCATACGCGGAAACTGATTCTGATTGTGAAAGGAGCTCACAAGGCGGAGATTGTTGAAAAGGCTGTGTCGGGCCCGATAACAACCGATATTCCGGCATCAGTCGTACAGCTTCATCCAAACTGCGAAATTCTGCTTGACGCAGCAGCAGCATCGAGGCTTAAAGGGATATGAAACTTGATCTAAACTAATAGTTTCAATTTTTCGAAACGATAACCTGTTTCACAGCAGGAGTTCTTAGCGCCAACTCCGCACCTTCGTGCCTTTGCGGTGGAAAGGAACAGATGAGTAATATTCGTTTTTAATACGTAGATATCTAAGTTGCCAGAAAAATCATTTGAGCTCAAACAATCTTTTGATCTAAACTTCGCGTTTTTATTTCTTGAAACATCAGCCCGTATTTCTTAGCGCCAACTCCGCGCCTTGGCGCCTCGGCGGTGAAAAGAACAGTTGAGTAAATATCAGGTATTAGTCAGTAGTGATTTAAGGAGCAGGAAAAATCAATGCGAGATCCAGATGATCCGTGTGCTATTTTAACTGAATAGGCTAAGGACCGGAAACGCTTGGTTTTAATCCTACTCGCTCCTCAACGTATCCACCGGATTTGTTTTCGCAGCTTTAAAGATCGTTGAACTGGTCGTAAAGATCCCGACGACAAATACAGCTGCGGCACATAGGACTACCGGAATAATTCCGACCGGTATGTGGTATGCGTAGATCTGTGCCAGCAGAGTTCCTGTCAGGTAGTATCCGCCGACCGAACCCAGGATCACGGCGACGAGCAATACGATCATAAATTCGCGGTTCAGTAAACCCACGATGTTATTTATCGAAGCACCCAACGCCTTCCGTATCCCGATTTCTTTCGTACGCCTTGCAATGTTTAGGGATGCCAAAGCAAAAATTCCGGAAGCAGATAACAGTCCCCCGAGCAGCGTAATAAACAAAAATATCTTTTCCAGGTTTGCATTTAATTCACGGCTTCCCTGAAGAACAAGATCTTCCTGGAACCGACTTTCAAATGGTTTGGTGGGATACAATTCTTTCCATACTTTTTCCAGGTACTTTTGTACTTCGGGCAGGTCGGAGTGTTCCGCTTTTACGACGAGGTTGACATACTGGCTTTTGCCTGCAGGATAAAAAATAAATGGTTCGATCTCTTTCGACCTGTAAAGGTTATCCACATGGTTTTCCACGACGCCAACCACATGCCTTCTTTTATCATGGAGTGTTACGATCTTGTCAAGGGGGTCTGCAAGTCCCGTTTTTTCGACGAACGCCTTGTTGACGATAACGGCCTCTTCCTGGTCGGTTGCATTTTCGGGGTCGAACGTGCGACCCGATGCGAAGCGAAGGCCCATCGTCTCGAAGTAATTTTTCCCCACTCCAGCAGCCTGAACGTTGTATTCACCGGTATCGATGCGCACCGGTGTCTGGTAGGTGCTGCTTCCGATGTTTCCATCACTCACACCTATGCTGAGGATCTTTGGATTCGACGAGATCGCAGCCTGCATCGCTTCGTACTCACGCTCGCCCTTCAGGCTTACCGTAATAAGCATATCCTTGTCATACCCGAATTTAATACCCTCCTGGAACGTTGTGTTTTGAATAAAAACAACTCCTCCGATGAGTACAATGACGGACAGGGCGAATTGAAGGGTAACCAGTGACCGGGTAAGGATATTCGTTCCCTTGATCTTCACAGTACCCTTTAACAGCAAGGTCGGTTTGAATTTGCTGCTGAACAAAGCCGGATAGATTCCCGCGAGTAACGATGTAAGGAACACGAGCGTGATCAACGCGATGAAAAGATTTACGCCGCTGAGGTCTTTCAGATTGTACGGCAGCTTCCACATGTTGACAAACGCCGGCACAATTACCTGCGCCAGCAGCAGGCCTACTACCAGGGCCATGGTGATCGTAATAACCGTTTCAAGTAGAAACTGGGAAACAATTTGCGCTCTTGCGGCACCAATAGCTTTCCGTACTCCCACTTCCTTGAGCCGTTTGGAAGTCATGGCAATGGAAGTGTTGGTAAGGTTGAAGCAAGCAATCAGCAGAATAAGCGCCGCCATCGAACTGAACACAACCAGCGGCAGAGCGCTGATCCGCAGATTGACCCAGTTGTAACGGATATCATCCTGTGTAAAGGTTGACTTGAATGGCTCGAGGTTGTAAGCCTCGACGACAATATCGGTTCTGGCTTTATTCCGGGTTGGTATGTACTGGCTCAGCTTCTTCGCGATCTCATTTGCGTTTTCCGGCGACGTAAGTTCGAGGAACGTTGCCGGGTTTCGCCAGTCACTCCAGTCATCGATCTTGATCTTGTTGATATCCATAAAGTTTTCCATCCGCATCAGCGCATCGAAAACGAAGGTGTTGTTGGCCGGTATCCTTTTCAATACACCACCGACCAGCATCTGTAGTTCCGATTCGTTTACAGAACTTAATACCATGATCTTTCCCACAGGGTCCTCATTGCCGAAGTATTTTTTGGCCAGCTCCTCGCTGAGAAAGATTGTGTTCTTTTCCTTGAAGGATTTATGGCTCCCTTTAAGCAATGGATAGTCAAAGAGGTCGAAGAACGAGCTATCGGTAAACGCAATACCTTCGTTGAATGCCTTGTCGCCGTAGCTCAGGGCACCGCCCCCGTAAAGAAAACGGACGTAGCGGTCGATACCCGCAATTTCGTCGGCCACAATGGGGGCCATCACGATCGGGGCCTGGTTGTCCGTTGCCAGTTTCCCGTCCTTTTCGTGTGATACCGTATGGATCTTGAAGATGTGGGAGACTTTGGCAGCGTCATGGAAATTGTCGAACTCGATATTGAAGGCCAGCAGCAGGTAGGCGGTAATGCAACAAGCGAGCGAAATTCCCAGGCCGAATGTGTTAATGACGAAGTAACTTTTGTTTTTCAGTAAACCCCGGTATGCTACGCGCAGGTAATTTTTGATCATATATCTTAAATTTTAATGATGACGATGCTCCTTTACCTTTCCGAATTCTGTAAGCCAACGATTTTAAGTCATGTACATCCTGTTGTCACCGGCAGTTCGAATGGATTTTACATGAAATCCGGCGATCAGCCATAGTGGTGAGCCACTTCCTGGTAGGACGCTGAAGACGCGGTAATGGTTGCATCTTTTTGGGGAAAATCGCTTGGAATTGAATGATTTCTGACGGAATTCCGGTGTTATTGACACAATTCTAAACTTGTGCCATCCTTAAATACATTTTGCCGCCGCGTGTCCAGGAGTTTCAAAACCAACGCCAGCCATTTTTTTCATATGCCGGTCTCGTCGTTATTTTATTTTCATTTAAGCGCGGACGCTTAAGAAATTGTACATTGAATTGACTTTAACATTCACTTGAAATGAAAGCGACTACACTTATCAACAGAAGAAACTTTATTCAACAATCAAGCGCGCTGATGGCTTCCTCCCTGATCACCCTTCCCGCACTGTCCAGACCGAAACCTTCATCGTATAAAATGGGACTTCAGTTGTTTACTGTCCGGGCGCCCCTTGCCAGTGACCTAACGGGAACCATCAGGAAAATTGCGTCGATCGGATACGAGGATTGTGAAACCTACGGCTTCGACCCGGAGAAAGGCACATACTATGGATTAAAGGCTTCATCGTTCAAACAATTGCTGGTGGACAACAACATGATCGCTACCAGCGGCCATTACGATTTTTCGAATTACTTCGACAAGAGCGCGGATGCCATGATGCGTTACGTAGACCGCTGCATCGAGGGCGCTCACCATCTCGGCCAGCGCTATATTACCTGGCCCTGGCTCGCCCCGGCATTCAGAACCATAGAGAATTTCAGGGTACTAACGGGTAAGCTGAACGCCATTGGCGAGCGCGTAAAACAGGCAGGCCTCGGATTTGCCTACCACAATCACGACTTTGAATTTACAGATCACGGCGGTGAGAATGGCTATTCCATTATCATGGCTGAGACGGATCCTGCCCTGGTCAAACTTCAGATCGACCTTTACTGGGTTATGCATTCATCGAAACTGAGTCCGTCCGAGTTGTTTGCCAAACAACCGGGACGCTTCGTGATGTGGCACATCAAGGACATGGATAAAATTTCCCGCGACTATTCCGAATTAGGCCATGGCTCTATTGATTACACTGTTATACTTCCGGAGGCATCCCGTGCCGGACTTCAGTACTACTACATTGAACAGGGTGGTAATTTTGAAAAAAATCCGCTGCAAAGTGTGACTGACAGCGCGGCATTTTTTAAGAAAAACCTGGAGCGATATCTCTCGTAACGCGATCAGTGTCTTCGTTACATCACGGCAGGCGGAAAGCGCAATTTGTTAATCGGAAGGTGAAGATCTTGATCCTCCATCACCCCTATGCAAGCGCTTTCCGGATTACAGGCAGGAGAGCCTTTTCGTTCGACCGTTCAACAACAATTGCCTCACATTGATTAAATTTTGAAAACGTCCTGATGGCATCGCAGATCGCAGTCACCTTGACCCGCGTAAGTTTAAGGGACTCGAAGTGCAGATTGTGAATAATCAGGGTCCGTTGCTTTCGATCCGCTTTTGAGTCCATCCGTGCCACAAACGTATCGCCGATCAGGATAGGCAGAGAAAAGTAGCCGTACTTCCGTTTTGGCTTCGGTACAAAACACTCCACCTGGTAATCGAAGTCAAAAAAATCGCGGAGGCGGTGCCTGTAAACATTGAGTACGTCGAACGGGGAGAGGATAAATACGTCACCTGACAGCGATATTTTTTTTTGCTTATAGGCGGAGAGCATGTACAGGGCTGATGATCTCAGGCCTTCTACTTCGACGCTACAGATTTTTCCCTCGCTGAGAAGGTTTTCAATTTCGGCTTTCAGGGGGCCTTTGAAAAAGCGGCTGCTGAAGTTGATCTCTTTGAAGTAAGCTATCCCCAATGCCTGTAGCGCACGGAGGATTACATGCCTGGCAAATTCACGGTCGGTAGGTATCGTCGTATTCACGTCCCCCGAGATAATATTTTCCGGAAGATCGTATACCTTTTGAAAATCTTTTCTTCTGACCGTTATAAGGCTTCCGTCGAAGTGAAGCCTCTCAAGTGCAACCTTTGATGGACGCCAGTCCCACCATCCCGAACTTTTTTTTACACGGTCATTTTCGAAATCCCGCGCCATTAGGGGTCCTTCGCGCGCGATACGGTCCAGTACTTTGTTCATCAGGTTGAGCTCCGTTTGCGTCAGCGATTTCCTTTTCGACAAAAATGACGCTTTAATGGGCAATGAAAAACGGAAGTTTTCCATTGGGATATAGCCGGCAGCGTTTGTCCAGAATTCAAAGATCCTGCCCTCAGCTTGTAGTTCGTCCAGCCACTCCGGGGTATAGTTGGGTACGCGCGATACGATCGCATGATGATGGGCCCGCTCGACCACGTAATTGGTGTCGATCTGTAAAAAGCCGAGATGTTTAATCAGTTTGTAAACAGCCTCCTTTCCTCTTCCAAACTGCGCGGCTTTGGAAAGCCCGGCAGCGTGAAGAATAATTTTCCGCGCCTGTGCTTTGCTAAGCTTTATTGGTTTCATAAAATTAAAGTAACGACTTTTTGTACACCTTCCGATTCGGAAGGCGAAAAAAACTGATGGCAGTTCAGTGAACCGGACTGAAAGATTAACGTTCAGCCGCGCCGTTGAAAAGCACCCGGAAGCTGCCGTTGTGGGAAGCGGTCATTTTTCAATGGTCAGCCCTGTTATTTTATCCAGCCGCGCGACAATACCCCAACCGTAAAAATCATTGGCGACGCCGATCAAAAGTTCATTGTCACCCGCGGAAAGGGGTAGTTTCACACTTGCATTTTGGATTGTGCAACGCCCGTCCGGTTCTTTTTTGCTGGGCCCTAAATAGATGTTCTTGTCGGCATAGATACGTTTTCCATTGAGATAGATCCAGGCTTCGTCGCTGAAACCAAATTCCAGTTTTCGTTCCTGTGCGGCAGCCGACTTGATACTGGTCTTTAGCCAGACGATTCTTCGTACGTCGTTCTTGCCGAACTTCCGTGTCAGGTTGATCAATCCTCTTCGTTCGGCGGCGACGGGTTCCCAGGTGTCGTTCACCTTGGGCAGAAAGTCGTCGTTGAAATCGGTCATACCGGCTGTAATGGGTTTGTTTACACGCCATTTCCGCAGGTACTGCGTATCCGAGGCCGTGGGGTCCGCACCGGCTTTTGATGACAATGCCTCTACGGCGTTGGCTTTAATCACAAGATTTGAAATGATCACCTGTCCGTCGAATGCGACTGCGCCGTGGGTCACATTTCCCTCGAGCCTCGTGACATGCAGTGAAGGCGTTGTCTGGCTGTTTACATAAACTTTCATCTGCTTTCCGGATATCACCAGCTTCACATGGTTCCAGGTGTTTCGTTTAAAATCGGCGGTTGTCTGGAAATGATATAGCATATCCCACAGGTTTACACCTGAAACATGAGGAGCGTATTGAATAGCGTCGACGGCGGTTTTGTCGCCGGCGCGCGCCGTACGAAAATAAAAGCATTCATTTTCAGCGGCGCTGGCCCGGTGAAAATAAAATGAAGTAAAGCGCGGGTCGACAGGTTCCATGTCGTATTCGATCGTTCCATTAGTGAAGTCGACGTTTTTCAGGATGGCAGGTTCGTTGCCGCCCAATAGTTTCATCGCCGGAACAGACTTATACTCCAGGAACTCTACGGTACCGGGCTTAAACTCCCAGTTGGCGGCCGAGAGCGGAATAGTTTTTGATCCCGCGCCGGATTGGCTTTGTGCCACGGAAAGGTTTGAAATCACAATTGTGAATACCAGGTACGTTACGTGTTTGAGAGACAGGTTCATATGTCTAATGGTTTTTAATTTTAATCAGATTACGTTTTGGTTTTTCGCGAACCTTGTCACTGGCCGGTCCGGCGATAAACATTATTCAGCATTCATTCATTTCGCAAGCTCTTCACCGGATTCATGCGAGCGGCTTTTATTGCCTGAAAGCTCACTGTACACAGGGTGATCAGCATGGTAACGGATCCTGCGGCCAGCAGTATCCACCACGGTACCGTTGTCCGGTATTCATACTTTTGCAGCCATTGTTCCATAAAGTACCATGCCACCGGGGCTGCGATCATAAAAGCTATTCCTACCAGCATCACAAATTCCCGTGACAAAAGTCCCCACAGGCCGATTACAGAAGCACCCAGTATTTTCCGGACGCCGATCTCTTTGGTGCGCTGTTCGGCTACGAAAGATGCAAGCCCGAAAATTCCCAGGCACGAAATAATTATAGCGAGGAGGGCGAAGACATTCGCCAAAGTACCGATGCGCTGCTCAGCGGCGAACTTGCGCCCGTATTCTTCATCCACAAACCTGTAATCGAACGGGCTGGAAGGGTTATGCTTTCTGAAAACTGGTTCGATTCGTTGAAGGGCTTCCGCAGTACTCAGGCCCGCCGCAAGCCGTATGGTAATGAACGGACCGATATCATTCACCAGAAAGTAAACACCCTGCTGCACCGGCTCGTAGGGCGACCGTATGATCATGTCGCGGATCACTCCGATCACGGTGAAAGTGTTGTTGTTGAATCGCACGGGTTTCCCAACAGGATCCGTCAATCCCATATAACGTACGGCGGCTTCATTTAGGATAATAGAAGCGCCATCAGTGGAGAACGCCCGGGAAAAATCGCGGCCTTCTTTGAATTCCCAGCCCACCGTTTGACCAAAATCATACGTGACACCGACCAGCGCGAAAGACATCCGGTGCAGGTTCTGGTCTTTACCTTCCCATTCGAAGTTGTCGTCAAAGTAATTGTCTTGTGTTGTGGTAGCTGAGGATTGGGCGAATCCCGTAGCGCCACCTGACTCGAGCAATTCTTTCCGGAGGATATCATATTTCCCAAAAAGGTCCGGTGTATTCATGGTGACCCGGATCAGCCCGTTTTTGTCGTAACCAACAGGTCTGTTCTGGGCATGTTGAACCTGCCGGTATACAATAGCAGTACCAACCATCAATACCATTGACACAAAGAACTGAAGCGTTACCATCGCCTTGCGTGGTATGACCGCGAGGTTACCGGAACGGAATGTTCCCTTTAATACTTTTACGGGTTGGAACGACGAGAGGTATAATGCCGGATAACTTCCCGAAATGCAGGCGGTAACCGCAATAAACAATGCCGAAAGGATCCAGAACAGGGTGTTTGAAAAAGGCAGGCTGATTTGTTTATCCGACAGTTGATTAAACCAGTCCAGGCTAAGGGAAACAATACCCAGGCTCAGAATAAAAGCGATCCCAACGACCAGGAATGATTCGCTTAAGAACTGGTTAATCAATTGGTTTCGCATGGAGCCGATGGCTTTACGGATACCTACCTCTTTCGCTCTTTTCTCAGACCGCGCGGTACTCAGATTCATAAAGTTGATACAGGCCAGCAATAGCACAAAGGAACCGATCATGCCAAAGAGCCATACCTGCTGAATTCTTCCTCCGGTCTGAACACCATTGTCCCAATTGGACCGTAAATGCCAGTCTTTCATAGGGTGAAGGAAAACGGAAAGTTCATAACCGGCTACCGATGGCCGGATGTCTTTGATCCGTGACCAATAGACATTTTTGATTCGTTCGGAAATATCAGACATTGATACACCGGGATCAGTCTGCACAAAAATATTGAATGAGCTGTTTTCCCAGTTGTTGAGAATAGCCTTTACGTTATCATTGGAATTTACCAGCGTGCTAAAAGGACAGAAGAAGGAGACATCTGAAAACCGGGTATTCAACGGAAAATCTTCGAATACCCCGGCAACTTTGAGATCCAGTCTGCCGTCGAGTAACAGCGTTTGACCTACAGGCTCACCGGCGCCAAAAAGTGCGCGTGCAAGGGATGATTTCAGGAGAATCGTATTGGGATCACCAAAAGCGGCGTGTGATCCTTCCGTCAGTTTCAACGTAAATATTTCCGTGAATGCCGGTTCCACAAACATTCCAGGATATGAAAGTTTCTTTTCCCCGAACGCGATCAGGTGTTCATCATTGGCGGAGGCGAGGGCTACGTGTCTGAAAATGTTGGAATAGTTCGTTCTAAGTTCTCCGGCCATCGGAATGGGAAAGTGATTGCTGTTTTCCGAGACGTAGATGATTCCATTGGCACCTTCCTTTCTGGCTAACTGCGCTATCGTTCCATAGTTCCGATGGTACGTATCGAACGACAGTTCATCGCCTATCCAAAGGCCGATAAGGATCGCGACAGACATCCCCAGCATTAATCCCCCGATATTGATGATCGAATAACCTTTGTTGTGGACGAGATTTCTCCATCCGACTTTTAAATAACTTTTGATCATGATATTGCTGTTTATGGTTGATTTCCTTCGCCGTATCACAAAGGGTTTTATGAACCCAAAGACATTCTTTATGTAACCGGCCTTAGCTTTCCTGACCCCTATTCGCTTCACCTGGTAATCAAATTCTTCCTGGAGATCTCCTTCAATTTCCTCAAGGAGATGTGGCGCGCAGTACCATTGCAACAATTGTTTAGCCCATCGCGGCGGAGATGATTTTGAATCCGATGATTTCATATCACTGGTGTCACGGAACATAACTGCGGTCGAATATTTTCGCTGTCCTTAAATGTCTGATTACCTGAGCCCATCGTTGTCATGTCTGCTGTTTATTAAATCCACTTTTGCTGACCAAATATCTGGCCAAGACAAAAACATTGATTTTGCAGGGATTTTAAAGATTCTTAAAAAATGAATTTTTTACTTTGTCCGCTGGTGGCCGTAAATGCGCGTTACTGGACATGATGACCTTTAGTAAAATCAGGTCTCGTCGACTTTCAGACTGAATCGAGTATAATTTCCCAGTTCGGATTCAACGCTGATCGTGCCATTAATTTTTCTTAACGTCTCTTTCACGATGAACAGACCGAGACCGGAACCTTTGGAGGATTCTGTGGCGCGGAAATACATATTGAATACTTTGTCGAGGTACTGCTCGCGGATACCGATACCATTGTCGGTAACAGAAAGGTTCCATGAACGATCGGACGGAGTGTATTCGAATTTTATCCAGCAGTCATCTTTATTCGGATCGCGGTATTTGATACCGTTGCTTACCAGGTTGTGAAGAATGACCTTGAGGCGCGCGGTGTCGGTATGCACCTGCGAATTTTCGTCCACCAGGTTGATAAACGTAAGCTTTGAGGCCTCCTGCCAGAAAGCAAGTTCGGAAGTGACCTCCTCGATCAGGGATTTCAGATTTACGTTTTCACGCTTGACCAGCGTGTGCGTGTTCCTTGCGTAATCAATCATACTTTTGATTACGTCTTCCAGCTTCAGTACGGTTCTTTTGATGTAGTCGGTATAGACGAGGATCCTGTCGTGGTCGGCCTCCAGTTTGATGAGTTCCACCAGGCCATGAATGGATTTCAGCGGCGCACTCAGGTCATGCGATGCGCTGTATACAAAACGGTCGAGTTCGAAGACAGTCTTGTTAAGGTCGTTGATAGTATGTTTAAGCTCCTCTGTTCGCGCGGCAACCGTCATTTCGAGATTCGTATTTATTTCCCGCAGTTGTTCACGGGCGTTTACGAGATTTTCCTGTTGTTGAACGATCTGTTCGTTTTGTGACTGGAGTTCTTCATTTTGTGCCAGTATCTCGTTGTTCTTATCAAAAATTTCGTGCTGCTGATGTTGCAACCTCACGTTCATGGCATGGATCTCTTCAATTCTCGACTGGAGCTGTTGATTGGCTTCGTTTAATTTTTGAGTTCGGGCTTTTACCTGTGCTTCAAGTAATGCCTTCTGCCGAAGTAAAAACCGGATCCTCAGTGTATGAAAGATCAGAGCGCTGACGATCAGGGCTCCGCCCAGGAGTACCCTGAACCATACTGTTTGCCACCACGCGGGCACGATCGTGACCGGCAGCCTGAGTACTTTTGAACGATCGTCATTGGACCCACCCCGTGCTTTGACCTTCAGCACATAGCTGCCGGGTTCGAGATTGGTATAGGATATAAGCCGCCTGCGCATGACAGGCTGCCAGTCTGTATCAAATCCTTCCAGCATATAAACGAATTGCTCATGGTCCGAAAGTGTGAAACTAAGGGCGGCGAATTCGATGCTGAAGGAATTCTGATCATGGCGCAGCGTAACATGTTGTGTCGTGATAATGCTTTCATCCAGGATCCCGGTTCCCGGGAGTTGTTCCACGTTGTCGACAAAAAACCGTGTGAACACCATGGGCGGAGTTACTTTGTTTTCGGTAAAATCACCTGGAGTAAATGAATTGGTACCGTGTATATGTCCGAATACCATCTGGCCGTTCGAACGTCTGACGCTGCTGTTGTTGTTGAATTGACCGGTTGAGATACCGTTGCTGCTTCCGAAATTCCGGAACGACTTCAGCTTTTTATCGAACATGCTTATCCCTGCATTATGACTGACCCATAAACGGTTCAGGTTGTCTTCTTCAATAGCGTGAATGGCCAGGCTTGTCAAACCATGTTTGTCGCTGAATACTTCGGATGAGTTGTCTTTCGGATCGTAACGGATGAGCCCCATGTTTGGAGACCCGGCCCAAACCACTCCTGATCCATCCTGATAAATGCTTGAAACGGTCGTCGAGGGCTTCAGATGGTTTGTGGTAATAGTCCTGTAGCTTGTATCTCCCTTCAATAACAAATTCAGGCCACCTACATCCTTACCCAGCCATACGTTTTCGGTTTTGTCCACATAGATGGCGTTGATCCTGTCAATCTGGTTCAGGTTCGTGTCTGGTTGCTTTACCTCTAATACCTGGCCGTCAGTGATACGGTAACGGAACAGGCCCTTGTCGAATGAACCGATCCACAGGTTGCCGCTGGCATCGGTGGCCAGCGACATCACCTCCGTTCCGATGTTGATACCGGAAGGAGTGGTGTCGATTTTTTTGCAGGATCCCGTAACGGTGTTATAGCGAAGCAAGCCGTTTCCCCAGGTGCCGATCCAAAGATTGTCATGTTCGATCTTAAGCGCCTTGATCTTGGTAATATTTTCGGGAACGGAGATGTGGTTCAATGAATAGTCTTTCGAGTTATTAAAACTTCCGGTAAACCGGTACAATCCGCCGCCGTCCAGACCCAGCCAAAGGCGTCCCTGGTGATCTTCCTGCAATGCGTTGATATTTCCGTAGCTAAGGGGACTATTCACATCGGTCGAGATATTCATAGAACCGAAGTTCATGGAATTCTTGTCGTAGAGGTTCACACCCTCGTAAATAGTGCCGGCCCAGACTTTATCATCGCTATCCACATATACGGTCTTAAAGATGCTTCCATGAATTCGCGTGTTATCGGATTTGCCCGGCAGGTAGGTGGATATTACCAGTTTGCCGAAAGGGTCGACGTCTCCTGAAACCATGCTTAACCCGTTGTCCGTGGCAAGCCAGATATTTCCCCGGGCATCACCGGCTATAGATGGTACGAAATTGTTTCGCAGCGACTTTTCATCACTGCCTTCTTTTGCCTGTATGTGTTTCCCGGTTAACAGATCATAAACGATAAGGCCGGATTTCCAGAGTCCGGCCCATATGAGATTTCTGGATCTGTCTACATAGATGGAGGATATATAACGGTCGAGTTCACTGATGGGGTGGGGGTAACTTTTTCCGGAACGGAGGTCGAAAGTAAATAACCCCTTGCTGTTGACGCTCACCAGCAGATTTGAGTCCAGGTCATGGGTTATCGCGTTAAAACGGTTTAATGTTTTAGGCATCGTATCGGTGGTGAAGAACACATGTTTAAATTGCATGGAGTCGGGATGACCGATCTTCGACCGGAATAAATTGTTCGTACCCACATACAGGTGTTTGTCTTTCCCTTCATTGAGAGAACGTATGGTAAGTGTTTCGGTGAGATTGTTATTCCCTGGAAGCAGGTACTGTTTGAATGAATCTTTTTGCCGGTTGTAGCAATTCAACCCACCATCCAGCGTACCTACCCACAGGTTGTGGCGGGAATCCTGAAAAAGACAAAGAATAAAATTGCCACCCAGGCTTGTTGAGTCACCCTCTACCTTTGAATAAATCTTCATGGAAGTACCGTCGAACCGGTGCAGGCCGTCTTCGGTTCCGATCCAAACGAATCCCTGATAATCTTTGAGGACTGCCCTTACATTCCCGTTCCGTAAACCCTGTTCCTGCGCTATATTGTTAAAAAAGATCGTTTGGGCCACGGCGAAATGAACAAAAAGAAAAGCCACAAACAGGAACGCGTACTTCATAATCCGGCCTTGAGGGACAGCTTGGTTTAGGTTTTTACACAGTTGCCATTTAAGGTAAAATTCGGCAGCAGCGGTATTGTCAATAAGTTAGGAATTCGAAATGAATGTTGCTGTTACGTCGCATAAATTTTTTCGGACTATAGTATTTCAAAGGATAGGGCCAATTTCGTCTATTACGGCCATGTCGGTATCGCAATTTTATTACGTTGACCCGGACGTTGACAAGCCGGCCAGGTTAGACAGCAGTGTCCATTAACCGGTTCTTCGTCAGCTATAACGTTGCGTCTGCAGGCAGGGATGAGCAGTCGTTGAGGGAGAATAGTAGCCGAAGCCATCGTAAGGCCATCCAATAGAATTAGGATGGTTAGTCAGCCGAGCTGTCCTGATTTCCCGGTAGGGAAAAGCGGGACTATAATAATTTGTCGCCGGAACCTTTGCGGAAAATCAAGTATTGAGTATATTCATAACAGTGAGCCCATCACAATCCTGCGTCTGAAGGAATGTGATGGGTTTGTTGTTTTGTGCCCGGACGTGGGTAAAAAATTGTCAAACGGTAATTTCCGGTTTATGGCAGACTTAAAGGACATACGCACGTACCAGTTGAACCTTTCGTTGGTTGAACCAGTCGCTGAATCCCGCGGTGGTTTCAGGTCGGAAGGCGCCTGCTTGTTAACAACTTGTATTGATGTCACCCAGGCCGGGGATGAGTTCATCAAAGGGCTGACTCGAAAGATAAACAGGCTGCTCGATGAGCAAATCTTTGTAAGGAAACATCACCAGAAGTTTATTACCCTCACGCCTCGGGAAAAAGAGGTGTTGTGCCTGCTTGGCCACGGATTGAATAATCCTCAAATCGCCACACAGCTTTGTATCAGCAGGAAGACTGTCGAGCAGCACCGCAAAAACATCAACCAGAAGTTGCAGATCACTACCTTTTTTGATCTTGTAAAATATATTCAGGCTTTTGATCTGACCTGATCGATCAGAATACCCAATATTGGGTATTGAAATAGTTTTATAAAATGAGAACCTTTGATTGTTGTGAGCGAGTAACGAACCGGTGGCGTGAGATCAGCCTGACATAAGACCTGTCGTCATATTGAGATTTTATTGTGTGTGATACGATGAGAACCAAGTTTTTTTCCGCTCGACGGTTTCTCCAGATTCAATTATTGATTTGGTTGGGGACCTGTTTCCAGGGATGTTACCACTATCATGTTCATGCTCCGAATTTTGATCCGGCAACTGAATACAGGAAGAAGACAGCGCATGCATTGTTCTGGGGGTTGGCTCAGAAAAATGTGTTGACAGAAAATTGTGCCGTTACCCACGGGATGGATGAGGTCAAAGTTTCGACCAACCTGGGATTTGCGATTATTACAGTGGCCAGCCTTGGGATCTGGTGTCCGATGACCGTTGAATGGAAGTGTGCCAAGCCTTGCCAGGACGAGGGCGACCTGTAATATATAGAGTGATATCATTCCTTTTTTAATAATGGCCCGAATCGAAAGTACCGGCGTAACCACATGGGAGAACCGTCACCTGACGTTTACGCAGGAGATCGAAGATTTGTGCGATATGTGGAACGGAGATGAAGGGGAAAGTATCGATCGCTATAATAAAATGACCGACGCGATCCGGCAGGAAATCGGGAAGGTGATTTCGAAGGGTATTCCTATCCGGGCGCTGGGCGGAGGGTGGTCGTGGACAAGAATTGCCACATGCGCGGGGAGAATGTTGAATACGAAAGGTTTGAATACGGTGTTTAAGATATCGGATGCGAACGTTTCACCTCAATATCAGGGTGAGTCTGACAGTCTGCTGTTCGCGCAGTGCGGAAATTCCATTCTCGAGTTGAACAACTACCTCGGAAAAAAAGGACGATCGCTCAAGACGTGTGGTGCGAGTAACGGACAAACGATCGTCGGAGCAATGTCCACCGGAACACATGGATCGGCATTTGATTTTGGTGCTGTTCAGGATTTTGTTGTTGCCATTCATATTATAACGTCGCCGGATAAACATTACTGGCTGGAACGAAAGACATATCCCGTCGCAGCGGAAACGCTTCCGGGCAAGTTTGGTGCGGAGCTTCTGCGCGACGATGAAATATTCAATGCGGCACTGGTGAGCTTCGGGAGCTTCGGATTCATTCACGGCGTAATGCTGGAGACGGAAAATATATTTCTCCTCGAATGTTATCGCATGAGGCTGCCGTTCAGCGCGTCTCTCGATCACCTGATGACCACCCTCGACTTTTCGCAATCCGGATCGTTGCCCCTGAGTGAACGACCGTTTCATTTTCAGGCATTGGTAAATCCTTATGACCTGGATGCGGGGAGTTATGTCAATGTGATGTATAAAAGGCCTTACCGTGCGGATTATAATCCGCCGGTAGCTACATCTGGCGGATTAAGCCCCGGAGACGACGCCCCTGCGTTCATCGGTTTGCTGGCTGACGTCGTTCCGGCTGCGACACCACTTGTTGTAAATGCACTGGTAGGATCTTCGTACAAACCATACTCGAACCTGTGTGGCACACTGGGTGAGATATTCACCAATACCGACAGGCGGGGTAAAGTATTGAGTGCCGCTATCGGGATACCGTTGGATCGGGTGGTGATGGTGAAAGATCTGCTGCTGACGACCAACAACAAAAACCGTTTCGCCGGTGTGTTTGCCTTCCGTTATGTAAAGGCGACAAAAGCGACACTGGGGTTTACCAAATTTTCTCCCGTGACCTGTGTGGTTGAACTCGATGGCGTCTTTTCGGAAAAAACGCTGAACTTCTATCATGATGTATGGGAGACGCTTGACCGCGCGCAAATACCTTTCACTTTTCACTGGGGAAAAGTTTGCGAGATCGATCAGGTGCGGCTGGAAAAAATGTATGGATCAAACGTGATATCATGGATAAAGGCGAGAAACCGGCTGCTTGATCGTGATAGCCTGCGTGCATTCACAAACCAGCAGATAGTGGATTGGGGATTGACCCAGCCCGTGGCGGGAGAACCTTTTATTACCTGATGTCTGATCGAAGTAAGAACGTACTAGTCAAAAGTCCCTGAAGCCATGAAATCCATTACACTTTCGCGAAAGTTCTGGATCCTGTTCTCCACCATATTTATTGTGGCGGCTGTTTTTGCTTTTTATTTCCTGGTATATGTAGCGGCGCAGGAAGCGGAACTCCGGGAGAAGAAATTCAGGGCGTTGGCGCAATACGCCATAAACATTAACGAAAGTTACCGGGAGGCTAGTAAAAAAATTCTCAAGGAGAGAATCAGGGAGATTGAGGCGAAAAAGGACGACCCCAAGCGGATCGATAGCCTGGCAAACACAAAACTGTTGAAAGCCAAGCAGGAAATTGTAAACCGCCAGGCAAAAGACGATGCCTTCGACGAACTGCTGATCCAGATCGATACGTCGATCATGTTCCAGACATTTAACAATATTCTCAGTAAGGACAACCTCGGTTCGCTGTTTGTCAGGGATACCAACATGTCGATCAAACGGACGGGCACTTTTAATGTCAATGACCGGGAGTACCTCCTGTTCATGCACCAGTTCCAGCTGCGTGACGACTTTAATGAACCTCAGCTATGGCGCATCTATGGGCTGAGTCTAAAGGATTCGTTTCAGCGACAGGCGCGGGCGGTAGAGCTAATACTCGCGCTCGTCATTTGCCTGATCCTCATTATTATTTTAATAGCCATGCCGTTGCTGAAATTATGGGTGATGAATGAGCTGGAGAAACTCCAGATGATGAATATCTGGTTCACCGGGTTCTCGGTCATTGTCGGTTCTTCATTCATCGTGCTGATGGTCCTGCTGGGTAACGACTTCGTCGACAACCTGGACGTCGATAACCAAAGACAGGCGCGTAACACAAAAGGTAAAATATTCGATCGCGATGAGCGCCTCAAGTCGCTTTCCGACTCAGTCCGAAAACAATTTACGGGCGAACTTCGGCATATTTATGATCAGCTGGTTGAGTGCCGGGATAGCACGGAGTTATTGAAATCAATTAAGCTTTGCCCGTTTCAAGGCGGTGTTTTAAAAAATCCGGAGATGTCCGGGTGTTTCTCGAACTATAGATCTTTTAATGAGATTCTCTGGATCAAGAAGGACGGATCTCAGGAGGCCATGCTCGCCACGCATGGTATAGATTTAACGGATCCGGATCTCAACTTGAATCTGCAGGAAAGAAAATACTTCAGTTGGGTATTGGCCGATAGCACCTGGTTGTTGCCGGATGCGACATCGCCGGCGGAAGCGATCTCCCTCCAGTCCATTCATTCATACCGGTCGGGCAATCACGAGGCGGGTATTGGTATTCCCTGGAATGACGGAGTACTGGCGATAGCTACCCGCTTGTCGTCCGTCATGGATCCGTTGCTGCCACCGGGTTATCAGTTCTGTATCATCGACCGGGAGGGAATGGTTTGGTTTCATTCCAACACGGATAAAAACCGGCAGGAGAATTTTCTGGACGAAACGAGCTACCCCGGAAAACTGATGGCGGCCTTGAACGGCCGGCTCGAAGTTCCGCTTAGCCTGAAGTATGAACACCGCAATGTGCGCGCCCTGGTCACTCCGATACCGAACATGGAATTATTTCTGGTGACCCTTCACGACACGGAGTTTTATAATTCGCCGATCGTCCTTACGTCAGGCTTCGCACTCGTGCTGATCGTGTTTATGCTACTGATCCAGGGTATACACCAGGTCATTATATATGCCTGCTCTGTACGGTATTCCCAGCTCCGGATCCGGACATTCTTTCTTGATTGGCTGCGCCCAAAAGCAAGCTGCTTTCCGTTATACGAAAAATCCAATATTACGCTGGGACTACTGCTGATTGGTCTTGGTGCGCTGTCGTATGTTATACACGAACGATTCCTGATCGTCTGCCTGCTCACCCTACCGGTATACTTGACAACCTATCACTATTATATCATGACAACGAGAAGTATCAATGACGATCCTTCACAGAACAGGCTTCCTGTACCGTTGCGAAAGTCATTGCTGATCGCGAGCGCATTTTTTATTGTGATTATTAACCTTATCGGATTTTATTACCTGGAGAAGGAAGGTTTCTGGTGGATCATAGTCATACAGGTGGTTATCCTGCTCCTCCTCGTTTTCTCCTGGCTAAAGGCTTCCGATGAATTTTTCCTTCAGATGAAAAAAGGAGCAGCCAGCGTATCAAACCGTTTACCGGCCCGGTTCGGAAACCATATTAATTATTCACCCTACATCGCCTGCCTTTTTCTTTGGCTTATCCTCGTCGGCGTGTTACCTACATATTATTTCTATAAAGTCGGGTATTACGAGGAATTGTCCGCCTGGACACGGTACATAGAACTAAAGTCGGCGACCGCATACGAGGACCGTGACCGGATGCTGAATGAGAAACTTGCTAAAACGTTTAGCAAAAAGGATCTGCGTTCGATCCTGTCTTCCGGTAATTACCTGAACAGCACGACAGAGATCGATACCATTTCGTCGATTGCAAATTTTGATCCCTTGCCTTGCAAGTATTTTTACAACCTTCTCTTTCACGGCAGTCCTGTGATCTCCGGGCAGGTGGAATTATCACGCGCCGCCATAATACCGCGCGCCACGGATAAAAAATGGGAGACCTATAAAAACAAAGATAACGAAGGAGAATATTCGATAGCGATTGCATACAGACCTGATAAAGGCAAACCGATGTATTATTCATCCACACACGAATCCTACAGGTTCCTGAAAGGAACGTACTGGATGATATCGCTGGTGATACTATTGTTGGGAATCTTCGGTGTATTCAAGATGCTGCACTTTTGTATCAAACATATTTTTGGAATGGGCTTGTTGCGGATCGGTAACGCCAAGGGAATAAGTATCGCTCCGGGGATTCGTTATTTTATCGTGGGCCTGCCGTATTCGGGGAAGAGCGCGCTGATGGAAGAAATAATATCATCATACAGCCCCGATAAAGTTGGTGTATTGGATCTGCGCACGGGCCGGGCTATTGATGTACCCGCCTATGCGTCGCTGATCGTTCTGAAGCACTTCGAATTTGGTATTAATGACCATAACCACAACGAGGAAAAGCTAAAGGTATTCAACAAGATCCTTGACATGCGGGATACGAGTATCATTTGTGTTTCCAATATAGAACCATCTGCGATAATTGAATTTTACGAAAAACAGGCATTGTATTACTCCACGGTGAAACACGACCGCGAACTGGATGGACTATACCGGAAATGCAGCCAGGCTCAACGGCACTGGAAAAATGTGCTGAGTGGGTTTAATGTCCACTACAAAGCGCTGCAGCAGGGACATGCGTTTGCCGTATCCGACATGGCCGATGAGCTGGATCATGGCGAGTACCTTCCAACCCTGGAGAAGTACATCAGCGCGGGCCACGGCACTGTGCAGGAGAAGGAGGAGGCAGTACTGCAGATCGAAGAGATGTCGCAAACGTATTATCAGTCCTTATGGAGCTCATTTTGCAACAATGAAAAGTTCATTCTGTACGACCTTGCCCGCGATGGATTTGTGAATATGAGAAATATCAAAGTTATCCGGGTACTCCGGCAGAAAGGTGTTATCCAGTTCAGGGATTCCCTCGCGATCATGAATTCCAGTTTTAATAATTTTATTCTTTCCATTGTGAACGAAGATGAAGAGTTGAAAATGGAACAGGAAATGCGTGCCAAGGGTAGCTGGAATACCCTTCACCTTGTTTTGGTCATCACCATCATCAGTATTATTGCATTTCTGGGTATCGCACAACAGGAATTGTTCAAGAACTTCCAGGCTATCCTGGCAGCAATTGTAACGTTGCTTCCGCTGCTGGCCCGGTTTAGCGGGGTTTTCAGCGGGGCGAAAATAAAGGACTGATGTAAGTGATGTATATAAAAATACAATGTTATGGAAAAGACATCCGATAAGGAAAAGAAGGACGAACAGGGAGAAACGAATCAGACCCTCACCCTTTCAGCGGCGTTGCTGGCACCTCTCAATTCCATATTCGAGGCGCAGGTTCATTCATCGCGCGCTTTCCTGAATTTCCTTTTACAGATGGGTTTTCGCCACCGCTACTCGGACGCGGAAGTAAAAAAACTGGAGGAAAACAAGGAAGAAAACAAAGCAACGCTGGATAGCATCGATTTTGAAAGGAAGAAAAAGGAAACGATCGACCAGCTCTTGGCAAAAAAGAAAAGGGGAGAAGCATTATCGCCGGATGAACTTGTGGAACTTCGGCAGCTGCAACTCGAATATGGGGATTTATACCAGCAATGTATAAGTTACGTCGATCCGTTAGGGACCGACCGCCAGATCTTTATTCCGAACCTGGCACTTCTTCCCATGAAGCCGCTTAGCATTGAAAGCGCTACGTTCAATTTTGAATTGCGGGTGAGCGACAATTCAAAAGACTTCAAGCAAATGGGTACAATTTCCGGCTTTGAGGATTCGAAACGCCCATGGTTCCTGATACAGCCAAAAAGTGTGCGGGGCGAGTTTGCATCGTCGAAAGAATCGGGGACGGACAAGAATATAAAAATAGAAGTTAAGGTAGGCACCACAGAGATGCCATACGGCCTGCACAAGTTGCTCAGCTCCCTTACCGATCTTGCCGAAGACGCAGAAAAGACTAAACAGAAATAATATTCACCTTTAAATCGTAACGCTATGGCAGACAAAGACAAGGACAAAGATGTTGTAAAAGCGGATCAGGGCGCCACGGTAAGCCCGGCTGAATTCGCGAAGATCCCCCTGGATTTTATTATTGCTACACCGTTATTAACCACGATCCAGGCGCATCGCCTGGCGGCGGAAACAACGCTCGACTTCGTGAAGAATATTCTTCCAAGCGCCTCGACAAATGTGGAAATGAAAATGAAAGTCAGGCAGAAGAAAGCGGACGGAACAGACGACGAGGTGGAAAAAACCATTTCCGTTCCCCTCATAACGCTGGTTAAAGTACCCAGTCTCACGTTCGATTCGCTGAGTGTAAGCTTCAATTACAATATCTCCCAGATCTATAATGAAAAGGAGTCATCCGCGCAAAGCCTGAAGCTCGACATTGGTACGAAAGGGTTGCTGAAAGGACTGCTTAACGCATCGCTGACAGGCTCCGTGGATCACAGCCGTACACGCGAAAATACAGCCAACCGCGGTGGAAGCCTGGAAGTGAAGTTGCATGTCAGCGAATCTGCCCTGCCTGCGGGTCTTCAGAAGATCATCGACGCGCTGGTGGAAAATATCAACGTACCGACAAGCCCAAACGCGTAACAGCCGTGCATCTGCCCGCGATTTCGCTGGCTGGAAGGTTTAGTGTATGGCTCACGGTGAAATGTTACCCGCAGTTACTAAGAAAAATATGGGAGAAGCTAAAGATCAGCAAGTACCGCACGTTGAAGGATTTGTTCACAACCTTTTGGATGAAGTGATCAAAGCCGAAATGAGTATGCACCAGGCGCAGATACAGGCATGGAAGTGGTTTGCCAAAACACGTCCGTACGGCGATCTGATTAACGAAAACATCCATGAAGGTTTTGCCGGGAGCCGGTACCTCTCGGTTACCGACCTGAAATTGGATTTTCGAGTGAAGCCCTGGCCTGTAAAGAGACTTTGGGACAGGCTTCGCCTTGCTTTCAGACTGCTGAGAGGCAGTGCAACGCTGGGGTTATACCGACCGATGGTCTACGAGGTTTGTCGCGGGGACGAACCGGAGGGCATTGATATTCATCTGCACATCTGCCGCGATCACAAGGGCAACTACCAGGTAAATCAACAACAGGAGAAACCAATGGATCATGCTCGGAAAATTTAAAGGTACGCTATCAGCGATCAGCGACCGTGAATGGGACTGGCAGGAGACGCCGTTTTTTACGCGGCCGGGTGAGTCATTCATTGGCGCATCCAACCGGCTAGGACTTTTCGATCTCGGTGAACTGAAGCAGCAGAACAAAACCTTCGATCACCGGCAAACAAATGAACCGCAGCCCATCAATGCAGGAGGTCCGCCGGAGATATTGAATGACGATACAGCCAGAATAATCCGGGCCATGACGGCCAAAAATTACCGCGTTGCCCGTAACAGCAGCAAGAACTTCAATCTTAACATTGTCGGGTTACGCAATGATGATCCTACTCCAAATTCATTTAACGATCAGATCTGGGTCTTTTGGAAATTCGAGAACAAATGGACTCTGAAGAAGTTCAAAGCGACGACAGATCCGGGGTTGACGTGGCTTACCGATCCCGGAAAGAGTGCCGGTACGGCCATCCTGAAAGAAGGACAATACCTGGGTTCTCACCGGCTGGGCAAACACCGCGGCAAATATGAGGCGCTGGTACAGACCTCACCGGTGACTGTCATCCGCGATTTCAACCGCGACCGGATACTTGATTTCGATTCAGGCAAAGAACAAACCGGTATATTCGGAATAAATATTCACAGGGCGACGGAGAAAGGGGAGTCTGCCTTCGTTAACAAATGGTCCGCCGGTTGCCAGGTATTTGCGCGCTCTGCCGAATACGCGGACTTTATGAAATTATGCAAGGCGGCGCTCGCGGAATGGGGTGATACCTTCAGCTACACGTTGATGCGGGAGAGTTCGTTGTCGTCCTGATTGTAAAACGTAAATCAACTATCGATCTATATGATAAAACAAAACCCGCTGACTGTACTGACGATCGTCGATGAGGAAAAATTAGGATCCCTCCGGCTGCTGCTGGACAAGATCTATAAAGACGTAGAGGCAAACGACGTTATTCCGTTTGTAAAATTTACAAGAATACACTTCGCACGCTTCGTCATCATCGAATCATCACAGGTCCGCGGGGTGTCCACTCCAACTTACCTTGCGTTCAGCACCAACTTTGACGGTGAGCTGCGCCAGCACCTGGATGAATTGTTCACGATCGCCGGTAATGGTTTCGATCAGGTGTACGATCATTGTACAGGCTACGACGGCTATGGAGACATGGAGAGACGAATCGCTTTTTTCGAGCGGAATATGCTTCCGTTCCCGAACGCCTTTTATAACGGACACCGGGGATTGTCCGTCAGTCTCATTAAGATCCAGAATGATGTCAGGAACGCTATCCAGGATTTTTTGAATAACAACCCGCAAGGCAGCCTGCAGCCGGCGCAGATCCGGCAGAATATTTTAGATCACCTGACGAAAAGTAACATGCTCGGTGTCGCTCCTCCTGAGATCAATCTTGATTCCGTCTGGCCTGCGGTATTAATAGTGGTTCTGGTAGCGGCAATGATCTGGATGATCATGGGCCTCACGGTCCTGGTTTCCATTTTCCTTCTGATATTACTGATACTCCTGCTCTTATATGCTATGTTGAGAACAAGGGAGAAAAGAGATCCGCAGATCGAAGATCTGGATAAAAAGAGAATAGCCGGCAGGATTGCCGTTCTCCAGGAAAGGGAAAACTTTAACGTACAAAACCAGCTGACGCATATTGTACCCGTTAAGGAAGGATGGTTCAGACTCCTTATGCTCAAACTGGTCCTGGGAGGGATCAATTTTCTGGCGCGCACAGTCTACAATAAGGGTAAACTTGGAAACATCCCCACCATTCATTTTGCGCGCTGGGTGTTGATCGATGACAACAAGAGATTGCTTTTCTTCAGCAACTTCGATGGGTCGTGGGAAAGTTACCTCGGTGATTTTATCGACAAGGCTGCTGTTGGTCTTACAGGGGTATGGAGCAATACCCTCTTGTTCCCGAGAGCAAAAAACCTTGTTCAAAAAGGCGCTACCGACGAGGAGCGATTTAAATACTGGACCCGGATGAACCAGATACCGACGCAGGTCTGGTACAGTGCGTATAAGTCGTTGGCGGTCGTAAATGTGTTGAACAACAATGAGATTTACCAGGGCCTTTTTAAGAATATGAACCAGGAAGAAACAATAGCGTGGCTCAGAAGATTATAATGGTAGTTGCAGGCAAAACGAATTTATAAAAAATGGAAACATTGGAATTTAAAGACATTCAGGGATTGCTGATCCGTTCATATACGGATCTGCCGTACGCAAATTTTTTGTTGTGCCAGGCCCCTGACGGCCTCTCTCTCGGGGCTTTCACACGGACGATCGCTCCTGAAATCACGTCCGCTGAGGTGAATCCGACTCGGTGGGCGAAAAATATCGCCTTCACGAACCAGGGCATCAGCTTGCTGAAGCTTCCGATGAAAGAGGATTTTGCCGGCGATTTTATGGAAGGTATGAACTCATCGTTCCGGAGCCGGATATTGGGGGACTACAATGCGAATGGCCCGGATAACTGGCACTGGGGCGCACAGAACCAGGATGAGATCCACTTCATGATGATGCTTTACGGACGTGACCCGGATGAACTTGGTTCCTGTCGTCAAAAAAGCGCCGACACACTTATGCAATGCAGGATCAAAGTCCTGAGGGTTCTTGAATCGAAAAAGATCGAGGGAGAGAAGGAACATTTCGGATTTCATGACGGTATCTCACAACCCGTTTTGAAAAGCCTGAAACACAAAAAACCCGGTACGGAGGACAACGTTGTGGCTGAAGGAGAATTTATTTTCGGATACTGCAACGAGTACGATCAGAAACCTATTTCTCCTTCGCTGACTGACGGAACTGATATTGGCCTGAACGGCAGCTACATGGTGTTCAGGCAAATATCGCAGGATGTCCGGGGATTCTGGAAATACATGGCGGAAAAAAGCGAAGGCGACCTGGATGCCGCAGTCTATCTCGCTTCCAAAATGGTGGGAAGGTATCCCAGTGGTACACCACTTGTATTGTCGCCGGCGAAGGATGATCCTACCGGGAAGTATAACGAAGCCAATGATTTCCGGTATGGTGATGACCCGCACGGTTATAAGTGCCCGATCGGGGCGCACATCCGGAAGGCAAATCCCCGCGACAAGATCGATGATGACCCGGAAGACTCGATAATTGTCGCCCGGCGTCACCGCGTATTAAGGAGAGGAAGGCCGTACGGTGATCCCATTGCGCCGTCATTTTTGCCAGCCGATATTCTGAAAGCGGATCCGGTACCCGATCGCGAGGTCGGTTTATATTTTATCGCTTTCAATACGAACATCAGCCGACAGTTCGAATTTATTCAGCAGCAATGGATGAATAACAAAAAATTCGGGAACCTGTATCACGACCCGGACCCGATCGTCGGAATTGACGCGAAACCTCCTTCAAATTCGACTGAGAAACCTGAACCTCCCGGACAGTTTACGATTCAAACCGAACCGGTAAGAAAAAAACTGGTGGATGTACCGTTGTTCACCCAAATCAAAGGAGGGGCCTACTTTTTTATGCCCGGTCTTCGGGCTCTGAACGAAATGGCAAATCGTGTGAACAAAAACAACGTTTAATATGCTGCAGCGATTTCTCTCTTCTCCTTTTTTCTTCCGCGCGTCATCGGGATTGCTGCGCCTCTTCTTTCCGGTGCTTAAAATCGGACCATGGGTCGTTGTGTCGCGGTTCGAAGATGTAAAAGAAGTCCTTGAGCGCGACAACGACTTTACGATCGCTCAGATCAATGCAAAGAGGATGCACGATGTGAATATTGATTTTTTCCTGGGGATGGATAATTCAGACCGACTGGCGCGGGAAAAAGGTGTGATGGAGAAAATAGCAGGTTCCAACGACCTCGCGATGATCATACAATTGGTTGAAAAGGAGGCATCGGTTATTATGTCGCAGGCAGGCAAAAGTATTGAAATCGTCAGTGTGCTTTCGCGCGTTGTACCCCTTGCCCTCATTGAAAAGTACTACGGTATACCGGTTGGCAACCGTACGGATATGCAACGGTGGATGAGAAAGTTGTTTCACCACCTGTTCCTGAATCTCAACGATGACCCAATTGTAGCAAGCGAGGCCAAACAGGCTGCGGGCGAACTGGAAGTGTTTATGAACGACGTGATCGGCGCGCAGCAAAAACTTTTCACTGCAGGGAACACATTACCGGACACATTGCTGAACAGACTTTTCCGCCTGCAGCAAGAGCATACCTTCATCGATACAGATTTTATCCGGAGGAACTTATGTGGCCTGATGATCGGCACGGTGGATACGACGAGTAAATGTGTGGTGCTGGTATTGCAGGAACTGCTGAGGCGGCCGGAAAAGCTGAGGGAAGCACAGGAACTCGCCCGCGCAAATGATATCCGGAAATTAAAAAACTATTGTTATGAAGCACTGCGGTTCAATCCGCACAACCCGATCGTTGTCCGGTATTCTTCCAGGGAATTGATTCTGGGCCGGAAAAAAAATTATCGTATTCCGGCTGACCGGAAAGTAGCTGTCGGGATATTTTCGGCGATGCATGATAAATCGGCATTTCCGGAACCCGGATCATTCCACACCGACAGACCAAACGAATACCTTCATTTTGGATACGGACTTCATGCCTGCTTTGGCCGTTACATCAATGCCGTCCAGATTCCACTGCTTGTTGCATCTGTGTTAAAGCGCCCGGACCCACGTCTCAAACCCGGAAAAAAAATTGTCTATGACGGACCGTTTCCGGACCAGTTCTGGATGGAATTCGATTGAATTGACCGCCGCTGCGCACGGCATTGAGTTCACGGACCGAACCGTGGATGTTCGATAAAATCCGCTCATATTCGCCTGGTTTGACAGGAAGCTTATGTCCTGACGCATTTCATAAACCGCAGTTGTCTATTTGCGCTTTGTGAAGAAGCCTTTCGAGTATAGCTGGAAATCTTTTCCGGGCTCCGCCAGCTCGAAGATTTCTTCAAACCCGTTGGCCTTCAGCGTATAAGTCTCCCGCGCTTTCCAGCCGTCGGGAATATTCTCGATCGCTTCGGTAACAAATACAATTCCACTATCCGGCGAAATGCTCTCGGCTACATATTGGTTAACAAAACCCTCGCCGTGAAACTGGCGGAATACAAACGTTTTCCGCATTTTGTCGTAACTGATATAGCCGAAGTCTTCATGAACATAGCCTTTAGGTTTTTCCGAAGTTGGCGGATAGACTGTCCTGTTTTTCAGCTCAATATATTTGTGATTGTTCACAAACTGGTAACTCCTTTCATATTTTCCTCTGCCATCGACCCCTTCGCCCGTTCCTGTCCATGTGCCGATGAGGTGACTGAATGGAAGCCACAGGCTATCCTGTTTTGTCAGCTGCGCCATACTAAGCTGAGGCACGAATAGCAGTAGGGTGATGATGTGTTTCGTTTTCATTGTTCATCGCGTTTTGAACAGAGGTTGTACCATTCGAGGAAGTGTGAAGAATCAATTACCGAAGTTGAAATCAGGCGGCCTGGCAGTGAATACCATTGCCTACAATAGGAAAGCTCACGTTGTAATAGTCTCAGCATTTCCGCGGTCTTTATTCCCTGTAAGTCATTTGACCATAAAATAAGATATACAAAACTTTCCGGAATTTCAAATACTCGATACCGGTTGGTGGCGGAAGGTATATGTATAACATTGAATTGGAGAATAGCCTGAAGATTTTGTATTATTTTTCGTATCATCATCGTTTAGTTATTAAAATACAGTCAGCGTGATCGTCAGCATTATAGGTTGTGGTTGGTTCGGATTGGAACTCGGGAAGAAACTGGTCATGGAGGGACATCACGTCAGGGGATCGACTACATCTCCGGCCAAACTTCCGGTCCTGGAAAACGAAGGCATAGAACCTTTTTTGATTGATTTCACAGGTGACGGGATCTCACCCGCGGATCCGTTGTTCTTTCATTGTGATGTGTTGGTGATTACCATCCCGCCGAAAGTAAGATCCAATCACGCGAACCGGTATATCCCGATCCTGCAATCATTGATCCTGTCGCTAACTGATCATGCTGTCCGTCGCGTCATATTCATAAGTTCCACAGGAGTTTACGGGGATGTTAACAGCCGTGTGGATGAAACAACGATCCCGTTACCGGATAGTCTGTCCGGGAAGACGTTGCTGGAAGCCGAGTCGCTTTTCCGCCAGAATAATTCATTTACCACTACCATTGTACGTTTCGCGGGCCTTACAGGTCCGGGGCGGGACCCGGCTAATTTTTTTTCCGGGAAAAAGAACATCCCCAACGGCCGGGCGCCTGTCAATCTCATACACCTTGACGACTGTTGCGGGGTGTGCCTGGCGATCTTAAAGCAGCAGGCATTTGGATACATCATTAATGCCTGTGCGCCGGACCACCCGGAAAAAATGGAATTCTATTCGAAATGTTGCATCCGGGCAGGTATACCCCAAGGGGAATTTTCAGACGAGCTTCTGAACTGGAAGATCGTCGATAGCGTGTACATACGGGCATTGCTTTCCTATGCGTTTTCAGTCCCGTTGAAGGATTTTTACCGCTGACAAATACCCGATTTTACCGCCGGCATTAATCCCATTTCCAATCGCCGGCCAGCCGCAACGGTTCTTCCAGGTGATTGTCGATCATAAATTGTTTCGTGGTTTCTGAGTCCATTTTCGAAGCCGGAAGTCTGGGGGCATTTGCAAGTCCATACAGGACCATCGTCCCGAATCGTGCCGTGTTGACAAGGTGGTCTTTATTGACAAGCTTGAAGTCGTCGCAGTTTGCGTGGTAACATCCGTAGATCGATGTATCCAGGTTGCCGATGAGTCCCAGGACAGGTACACCTTCCAGCATAAACGGTTGATGATCGCTGTGAAGACCAGAATGTGCCGAGTGCGTATTGCGGAAAATGGTATCGATTACGGCAATCTCGGAGCCGAGACTTTTGAAGAAGGTGGAATCGTCGAGTTTGCCACCGGCGTTAATGCCGATCGGGTTCCCGGTCATATCGAGGTTCATCATATACCTGATGTTTTCAATCGACCCGTCCTTTACCGCTTCCTTAACCATAAACGTCGAGCCCAGCAAACCCTGTTCTTCACCCATAAACATGATAAACTGGACGGTTCGTTTCGGTTGAAGGTTGTTTGCCTTGAATGCGCGGGCCATATCCAGAATAGCGAAAGAGCCGATACCATTGTCAATTGCTCCGGTAGCGAGGTCCCATGAATCAAGATGACCGCCGACGATAATTTTTTCATCCGGTAATTCCGATCCACGGATGGTAGCGACAACATTGCGCGCTTTGATCGGGTCGCTGTGATTGGTCATGACGATATGCGCACTTACCTTTTTGGTCTTAAGCTTTTCCTTCAGCGCGGAGCCGTCTTCCTTTGAAATGCAGATAGCAGGTATTTCAAGCAGCTCGCCGGTAACGGAAGCGGTACCGGTAAACAGTATGCCGCCATCAACCTGGTTGTATATAATGACGCCGATCGCTCCGTGCCTGATTGCTATGGCTGTTTTTTCACTTCGGTGCAGGTTCCGGGCACCTTCCGCGGTACCCGGAAGGATGCCGATATAAAAGAACGCGATCTTACCCCTGGCGGCATCGGGGGCTCCTGTATAATCGGCTTCAAGGCCGTTACCCATGTCGACTATTTCGCCGAGGACGTCCGCCTTTTCGGGCGAGTGACCAAGCGTTACAGCCGTGACGGAATCTCCGCCGATGGTTACGGCAATATCACCCCGAGACCACGCTTCCACTTCGAAAGGCTGGAAGGCAACATCGTCAAAACCGTATTCCTTGAATTTTTGAAACGTATATTCTTCCGCCTTACTTCCGTTTTCAGAACCGGTCAACCGGTGACCAATGGTGGAGGTCGCTTCTTCCAGTGTGCTGTACGCCCTGGAATTTTGCCTGATCTCGCTATCAAGCCTGGTAAAAGTCTCGTTCAGGGTTTCCTGTTTCCGGCAACCCGTAAGTGCTGCGAGCACCAGCACGTAATAAGCAGTTTTTTTCATAAGCAGGTTAAGGGGAGAAATATAGTCCGTCGCCCCTTAAAACAGAAACATAAACGTGGGCAAATTTTTAATATGCTGGTCCGCCATGAACAAACGTTTGATTTTTTCCGTAGCCCGGACCAATGTCGTGCTATTTGATGGTGGCAGGGTCGGGGAATCCTGCACTCTTTTTTTGCAAACCTTGAAATCTTTGTCAGCTTTGTCTCGTTGTTAAGACTTGGACAAAGACGCACTCCGGTCCGGGTTCGGGTAACTCCTCTTTTACCTTCATCGGGTGTTTATTAATATTCACGCTATATTCCTGAGTAGAAAATGAAAATACTGCTTAACTATTTAAAAAATTATAAAGGTCTCATTACAATTGCCCTGCTGCTGGCAACCACCAGCCAGGTTTTTTCCCTGCTTGACCCGCATATCACGGGTAAAATAGTTGACAACTTCATTGAACAAAAGGATACCCTATCTAGACCGGTCTTTATCCGGGGTATTTTATACCTCGTAGGTCTGGCTATCGGTGCCGCGATGGTTTCCCGCATTGCAAAGAATCTCCAGGATTATTTCACCAGCATTGTGGTTCAAAAGCTCGGAGCAAAAATGTATGCGGACGGACTGAAACACTCGCTGGAATTACCTTACCAGACCTTTGAAGACCAGCGAAGCGGTGAAACATTGGGGATATTGCAGAAAGTCAGAACGGATTCTGAAAAGTTTATTACCTCTTTCATCAGTATCCTTTTTGCCAGCCTCGTAGGAATGATTTTCGTCGTGGTGTACTCGCTCACCGTTAGTTATAAGGTTACTCTGGTGTATTTTGCTTCCGTCCCCATCATCGCCCTGACGAGCTGGTTGTTAAGCCGTAAAATTAAGGTTGTGCAGAAAAGTATCGTGAAAGAGACCACTGCCCTGGCTGGTTCAACGACGGAATCGTTACGGAATATTGAACTGGTCAAGAGCCTGGGGCTGGCTAACCAGGAGATCGACCGGCTGAATAACACCACTTATAAGATCCTCGGACTGGAGTTAAAGAAGGTGAAATACGTAAGGGGTATGAGCTTCCTCCAGGGAACTACGGTGAATTTTATACGGAGTGTGATGGTGGTGATTCTGCTGATCCTCATCTTCGACAGCGAAATTTCGCCAGGAAAATACTTCACCTTTCTTTTTTATTCCTTCTTTCTGTTTGGCCCTTTGCAGGAATTGGGGAATGTGATTATTGCCTATCGTGAAGCTGAAGTTTCACTCCTGAATTTTAACCGGATTCTAAGTCTCCCCAAAGAAGCGAAACCACCCAGGCCTGTAAAAGTTGGAAGAATAAAAACACTGCAGTTTGATGACGTAAGCTTCAAACATCAGTCTGCCAAAAACAATGCATTGAATAAAATCTCCTTTTCCACCCGTAACGGCCAGACCGTTGCATTCGTCGGCCCGTCGGGATCGGGAAAAACAACGCTGGTAAAACTTCTCGTCGGATTGTACCCGCCGAAAGAAGGGGCAGTCCTGTACAACGATGTGCCCAGTACCGAGATCAACCTTGATGAACTCCGCGAGCGCATCGGCTTTGTTACTCAGGATACGCAACTGTTCTCCGGAACGATCCGGGAGAACCTGCTGTTTGTGAGACCCGACGCTACCGACGAGGATTGCCTTACCGTGTTGCACAAGGCCGCGTGCCAGACCCTTCTGGCGAGAGCCGACAAGGGACTCGACACGGTGATCGGCGAAGGCGGGGTCAAGGTTTCCGGCGGCGAAAAACAAAGACTTTCCATCGCGCGTGCCCTTCTCCGGCAGCCGGATATCCTGGTTTTTGATGAAGCAACATCGTCACTCGACTCTATTACCGAAGAAGAGATTACTGAGACGATCCGGGAAGTTTCCACGATAAAGGATCACATCACCATTCTTATTGCGCACCGCCTTTCCACGATCATGCATGCGGACCGGATATATGTACTGGAACGCGGTAATATAATTGAGTCGGGGAAACACGCGGAGTTGTTGCAGGAAAAAGGATTGTACTATGCCATGTGGCGTCAGCAGATCGGAGAGAAGGATAGTGTGGAGGTATAACCGTGGAACTGTGGACGGGTGGCGGCGATCAACGTATACGATTTATTTCACGCCCCTGTCTCCGGCTATTGGTTTTACCACCCTGTCGATTACCACGACCAGTAATTTGTCCATGTATTTTTGGATCAGCGCAAACCAAAGGGATATAAAAACAGTGAAGAACAGTGTTTCCCGGATGTCGCGTCCGGGCAGAAAGAGGAAGTAAAGAAGAAAATACAAATAGAAATTCCGGAAGAAATCTATCGCGACCGATCTCACTCTGTTTCTCATGTCCTAATCTAAGGAAAGTATTTTAAGATCTGTTGGGATGCCGTCGTTTGTTGACGGGAGGTGTTGCCCGAATTGGATAGTACGATAGCGCAAGTCTCGGTAGAGCTTTTTTCAGACCCATCATACCCCGGTCACCTGCATAAACCCCATTACCCCCAAATCTTTCGCTTATAACCCCGCCGTCCCCCACACCTTACATTTCTAGGGGTTTCCCTGATTTTACTAATTCAATATTCGCCTGATTTCCCCCGATCAGGCTTTTTACAGTTTTGAAGCGGGAAAGGAACATCAAATTTCCCTGGGCTGGCTCCCCTCGGGTGCCGCGCAGTCATTTAAAAATAAAACTATGAAAAAGACCCTGCTCTTCATGTTGGCAGTCACGGTTATCGTTGGCTCGGCACACGCGCAATTTTCCGGTTCGTTCGCCCCGTCGAACTGGACCTTCAGTTCGACTACCACGGGCGGAGATGGGTCGGTGATAACTTCAGGTGCGCCCTCGTCAATTGTATTGAGGGGAAGTGACAATAATAGCGGCAGTTGTTGTGATCAATACGAACAATACACTATTACTGTTCCGTCGACCGGTACCATCAGCTTCAGCTATAGCCATGTTAACCCGGACCTTGATGATGCTCAGTATGTCGTTAACGGAACGCCAACCTTGATCACTGATTCCGGAAGCGGGACAAAATCCAATATTGCTGTCAGCAGTGGCGGAACGTTTGCCTTTCGGGTAACGAACTACGACAACTGCTGCGGACGCGGCGTGTTGACGATAACTAATTTCGTCTTTACACCAGCCTCACCGGTAATCAGTGTTCAGCCGGCTAACCAGAGTACGTGTTCCGGCGGTAACGCTACATTCAGCATCACCGCTACCAATACAACCAGCTACCAGTGGCAGGAGAACCAGGGATCAGGGTTTACCAACCTGACCAACGTTGCGCCTTATTCGGGTGCTACTTCAACCTCGCTGACGATTACGGCGGCAACGGCCGGAATGAGCGGATATACCTACAGGTGTATCGCCACCGGAAGTATTTCACCTGCAGCCACCAGTAACTCAGCATCATTGACCATCAACAGCTCACCCGCTATCACCGCGCAGCCCGCTGCCAGTACCGTCTGTTCGGGCGGTAACACTATCTTTTCCGTCACGGCTTCCAATGCCACCTCTTACCAGTGGCAGGTCGATC